>NZ_JBRAZW010000004.1:0-7946 GCF_052805735.1 Bacillus sp. N6 | reverse complement strand
ACGGTTGTATATATGATTAGTTGTGTTGTTCGACAGACTACTAAATAACTATAAGAGATAGTGTAGTGATGATAGGTAGGTGTGAGCACTGAGAGGATATGTAATAGATAGAGAGTGATAGAGTCCAGCGACTCTTTTTTTATTTCTTTCAACTTTCTTAAACAAATTTAAAAAACCTGTTTACAAATGTTGATAGCCATAGTATAATAAGATTATAAGGAGGTGAGGCAAGGTGATGGAAACAATTAAAGATGTTGTAGCAATAATCGCTTCAGTGTTCGGAATCATAAACGTTGGTTTAGACATCCACACTAAAGCGACTAAGAAACTACAACAAAGCAAAAAGCGTAAACGTAACAAACGTAAACGCAAATAAGCAAGATGAGGGGAAGGGTTGACAGCCATATTCCCCTCATTACTATTATAACATCCGTCACCGAAAAATGATGAAGAAAATAAAACCAATTGATTTAACTGTATTTGTTATTTTATTTTTGTGGGCAATAGCCAATGATTTTAGTGTAATGACTACGTTGGATTGGATATGTATAGTTGCAGGGATTGTGTATACTATCATGTTTATAATCAAGTTATGTATGAGAGGTGAAGAATAATGAAGTATCATTTAAATTCTAGGGAAGAAGTCGAGAATTTTATCAGAGAAGAAGTCCTTATCACTTCAGAGGCAATGGAGATTTTAGGTGTAAGCCGTTCTCGTATGAGTGTTATGATTAAGTCTGGTAAGTTAACGCCAATTAAAAAGCTAGGGAATGTGAGTTTATTTCTAAAAGCTGATATAGAAGCCAAGAAAGAAGAATTAGAAGGATTGCGAGAAAAATTTCGTCCATATGACGAGTAAGAAGGGATTTCCCTTTCTTATTAAAAGTCAATCCAAATCTATTTAACATTATGAAATAAGCATGTTTTTCTCTTGAATATGTGTAAAAATATTAGGTACAATTTGTACTGTTTTTTTGTCGTTATATCAGAAAAATTAGTAATGCATACATCGGTATATGAAGGAGGACAGGAAGCCCAAAAAGGATTGAATAGAATCATGAATATTGGTAGGGAATCCATGTATATTTGTGTATGTCATTGCATAATTAAATTATCTATATATCCACTATCTTTATACATCATCCCTAGGACTCGACAAACGTTGATATAACAGCATTTCTATTATGACTACCTATAACATACATTATGTATACTTTATGTGAAATGATTCACATAAATATTCGCTCATGGACGTTCTTCACTGGGGAATCGTTTTAACTCGTTGTAACCATCGGGGATACGACGGGGGGTATCGGGCGAAAAATAAAACCCAACAGACGATTTTTTTGGTAACTTTTCGGGGTTTGGATACGGCTTTATAAAGTAAGCTGACTTCCCAGCCAATCTTTTTAATCAGCAATTTTATGTGATGAGTTTTATGTATACAAAGTGTTAAATGGAACAACAAATCTAATTATATATTAATTGTAGTGACAATTTAATACATCGTTATATTGACTATGATTGGGAGCGAAATAGATATGTTAGAGAACGAACAACAACATGATACAGACCAACAAACAGAAGAAACTTTTACAAAATCGGATATTGATGAAGCAGTCAACCAAGCTTTAGCGAATCGTGACGAAGCCGAACGAATCCAGCAGGAACGCACACAAGCAATGGAAAGGCTCGATAGTGCATTTGCTGAAGCTAATAATATTAAAAAGAGTAAGGAGTTGTTAGAAATAGCAGAAACACGTTTAAACAACGCAGGACTACCAAGCAGTTTAGCAAGCATGGTACAGAACAAAGACACTCGCATCATGAATGAGCGTATCGCCATTGTAAAAGCGTTAATCCAAACAGAAGCAAAGAAATCTATTAAAAAGAGTCTCGCTGGTAAAGTGCCCGAAAAGGAAAAAGGTGTATCCGCACTAAAACAAAGTGCAGAAGCACAGGCATTTCACAAGGAGCTAAATAAATGAGTAAGCAACTAATAACTACAATCACTGGTGAAGGGATTAACTGGCGTGTAGAAGATAGAGGAATCGTACTAGGACGTGGTAAAGCAAGCGACCACAAAGAAGTGCGGGACACTGTAAACAAACGATACGGTGGATATACAAGCGAAGACGTCCGATTGAGTACAAAACTATATGAAGAATTAAAAGGCACGTACAAAGAGACAGGAGAAGCCCCAAAAGGCTTTCTAGACGGAAACTATACATTGGAGGATGAATGAAATGGCAAATAACCCATATATCAAAGGTGACGTACACCGACCAGACTATAAAGGACTTTTAAAACAAGAGTTTTTTAATCAGAAAGAAACGTTTAATGAGGGTTTAGCAGGTTTTGAAGCAGAAGCCCAGGCACTAGCGGAAAGAAAAGCCCAATTTGAAACAGAGCAGAAACAACTATTATCAGAGTTATATGTAAAGGCAATGCATGAGATTGACGGCAAAGAGATTAATTTTGTTGATAGCAAAGCAGATATTCCAGTATTTGAAGATGAAAGAGCCTTTCAAATTGCAGACGCAAACCGCGTGTATATGGAACAAGCACCAGAAGAATATACAGTGGCAGAACGTAACAATATTAAATCAATTTATGATGTCTTAAAAGCCGAACGAGACGCCTTTAACTCTCAATTTTCACTAATGACACGAGAAGAAGCAGTGGAACAATACAAAGACGCCTTATTAAGCTCAAAAATAGCTGGTGACATGTCTGGAGAAGAAACGCTATTCCCAGTAGTAGACACAAGACCAAATGAAGAGGTAGCAAGAGACGCTTTTAACCAAGAACTCGAAGGTCAATAGGTCTAGTATTGGGCTTATTACGTAAAGGAGAAGGACATGGATAAGAACGAAACAAGAACCCTATTTGTAGATACAATGCTAAACATCAAGAGTAACCGCAAATCATACGAGAAAAAAAGGTTGAACGGAAGTAACCGTAAAGCACTCTTATTAGCCGTTATGAGAGGTGAAGGTATTGGCGACAGTAAAAAGCCTTGCTAAACGATTAAACAAGATACAATCCGTAAGGATACCCAACGGTATAGTAATTCTAGCGAATAGTGAACAAGGTGTAGCAGAGAAGTTAGAGAAAACAAAAGCTAGAAATATAGTGGCTATCAATGGTTATATCGACCCTTTTTGTGACGTTTGCGAATGTCATTTTGAACGGTGTAAATGCAATGTGAATCATAACGGCTCTATGCATGTGAAGGAGCTGGAATACTGGCGTAAAACAGACCCTAAACACTATGCGGTAATTATGAAACATAGCACGGTAAGAGAGGAAACCGACCCAACTGAAGGACTTCTAAAGTGGGTAAAAGGCGATATTCTTTATACAAGACCGAGCACCAACATAAAAGAAGCGCACGAACAAAATTTAGCTGGATTAAGTCCAGTTGTAAGAAAGGCATTGACAAAAGATGCAACTACATTACATTAACGGTGAGCCGACGCCTGAAACAGCCCAATACATTCATAACATTGAAACTATCAGGGGTTTAGAGCAGGAGTTAGGACTAGAAAAGCACGGTATATATAGTTTGTCCTGGGATGATGTAAAAGCCCTGTATGACAGTGGGAAACTTACATATGCTCAACTAAAGATTATTTATAACCGAATGAAAGTCAAAGATACATCTATTCATAATACTTACTTAGATGAAGATGGCAACATGATTGATGGTAGACAATCAAATATAGTAAGAAACATTAAACGAGCGTTAGGAGGGAGACAAAATGACTACTAAAACGAAAACGACAGCCAAAAAGAAGCCGATTGACGTGAATATTAATATTGATACACCGAAAGACGCTTTAATCACACGTAAAACCTTAATGAAGCTATTCTGTGAGCGTAAAATTGATAAGACTGATTTAAACGCCCTGTTATATTCATTACAAGGTGCAAGCAGTGAACACATGAATATGATTAACCTTACTAAAATTGAGCTGGAAAGCCGTCGTATTGACGTACAAGAGCGTGATGTTATTGTGAGGGAAGAAACAAAACTACGTTTAGAAGGCAAAATCGAAGCGTTAGAAACAGTTATTGAAGAGTTGGAAGCCGAAACAGTTAGATAAACTTTGTGAAGCAGTTAAATGTTTTGTACAATATAAGGGTTACTAATTGCTTTAATTGTTTATTATCTTCTATTTTTTCTACCTCTAGATTTCTGTACAAGTGACAATAGATTGGGAAGAAGGCGCTGGCGAAAACTAGCGTCTTTTTTCTATGTATACAAAGTAGCAAATGAGATTGTTATACGGGTGATATACTGAAGATACAATTTCATAGAGAAAAACAACTTATTTTATAAGTCTATTATCTCAACTTGTAACTATTAAGTGTGGAACGTTATCCCCACCCTCGCAAAGAGTCAGCCTAATAACCTGGCTCTTTTTTTGAGCCTTTCAATTGTATATAACAAAAGAAGGGTATTTTCTATATACAAATGTTAGAAAATATGTATATAAATTACAATAAATATATTTACATGGTTTCGAAACCGTTATATACTATGTTTGTAAATGAGGTGAAACAATGCCTGTAAGAAAAGATAAGTTTGAGACGTTCTATTCAAGTAAGATGGGCTACTATGGTGTAGATAACATCAAAGACGCCGAAAAAGCATACAAAATGGAGCGTATGATTGCCAAAAACATAGTCGATTTTGGCGAAGAGAAAGTTGAAGAATGGATTGAATTGGCTAAGGTAACGGGTACTAATGACAGAAACAAAAAGCTTAAAAAAGAGAATGGATAGCGGACAATAGTCCATCTCTTTTTATGTAAAAAGTTTCGAAACCAAAACTAGGAGGAAATGACGATGAACAATAATGAAAACGGGTTATTAGAAGGAAAGTTTTTTTGGCTGGTAGAGGGATTAAATGAAATGCTAGAGGAAGCAAACCCAAATGAGGATGAATATGCAACATTAAATAATGTTGACATGGATCGCCTTTCAGAATGTGTCCAATTAATGTGCGTCGTGACAAACCAATTGAAATAAGTATAATATCTGTTAATCTTAATATAAATAAATAATTATAATTGTGATATATTGTTAAATAGATTTAATGCATACATGAAAGACAAAGTTAATGAAGAACAGGTACGCTGTGTGTTACTTGAAAGCAAGTAGTATATGATATCACAACGACTTCCTTTCTAGAAGTCTATTTATTCGACCGTATTCGTAGTATAATAGCAATAAATGACAACGAAAAAACGCCTTATACCTCATGTCGACCAAAACAACAGGTATAAAGCGCTCCTAGGCATAGTGTATTCAATTAGATTGAACGGATTCCTTTTTGATTCCGTACATGTTTTATACAGCGGTAATTCTGTATAAATTTTATATAGTTATTATATCAATTATATAAAGAATGCACAATACCTCTGTTTCGTTGTACTTACAATTCGAAAAGGGGTTTTTTTAATGCAAGAAACTATTAATCAATTAGAAACTTTAAAAGACTATTATTACGGTGCCACAGTACCGTTTTTAGCTATACCTAAACCTATTAGAATCTACTTCATAGAAAAAGGTGTGAGCGCAAACGCAGAACGATTATATTTAACATTACGTGATATGTGGAGAGAGTCATTATATAACGTGATTGAAAACGGCGAAGCATGGATTGACGGAAAAGGCGTTTACCGTGTAGCGACAAATAAAAAACTAGCAATGTATTTAAAAACCAGTGTACGTACAATGCAAAGATATATGAATGAGTTGCGAGAATGTGGAGTTCTTCTTGCTGAACAACCAGAAAAAGAAAATGGAGAAGCAAATCGTATTTATTTGCGTGAACACATCATCATGGAACAACTAAAAAACACAGATGTATCAACGGTTGAACCGACCTATGACAAAAATGACATCACCCCTCATGACAAGAATGACACGGGTACTCATGACAAAAATGGCACACTACTAAGCACTAGTTTTACTAAGCATTATTTTACTAATATTAAAGATTATGTGCTTTCTTACATCGAAAGACACAACTTTGAAATTGACGACACTTTAAAAGAGAAAATAGCAAACAACTATAAAGGTGCAATTATGTTTGTTGAAGAGAAAAACGAACGACTTAATTGCATGATAGATACATACATCAAGAATGAGGAAAAACTAGAATTAGGCGATACCTCAGAAGTAGCAAAGAACAAAAGAAAAAAAGGCGTCACTAGGAAGGGTACTGGTCATAGTGGTTCTATTGGTAGTAAGAAGAAAACGACTAGAAAAGAAATGACTCCAGATTGGTTAGAAGAACATAGAGAAGAATCAGAACAACCAGCAGAGCCTAAAGAAGCTACACAAGAAGAAATAGAAAGACTAGCATTGATATTAGCTAAACAAAAAGAAGAAACACAAGCCCCAAACCCTACTTTAGAGCCTAAAAAAGAACTAATACAAACAGTAACAGGGTATCAAGAAGCAATAGTTATGCCTAAAGACGCTGAAAATCCATTCTTAGAGGTTTCAGAACAAAAAGAGGGCAATTATACCATTAAAGAGGAAAAGTCTTATATAAACGAAAATGAGACATCTGAAGACTATAATAATATGAATCCTGAAACACCAAAATTAACGGGTAACCAGATTTTTAGAATTAGTAAATTAACGAAAAAGGCGAATAGTGGCGATGCGGAAGCATGGAGAAAGTGCGAATCACTTGAAATGAAACGTTTTGTAGAAATTGGAGAACGTGGACGTTTTAAAGTAAAAGACGATATTTTGACAGCTATGTAGCGAAAGAATGAATACAAATATATTAGAAGACAATAAAACTCGTTAGAAGCGAAAATAAGAGGTCTGAAGGGGAAAGGTTGAAAATAGCCGTTCCTCTCTTTGTCGTAAGGAAAGCGAGAGAGAATGTACAATTTATAAGACGGTTTTAGAGAATGAGGGTAAAAAAATAGAGCTGATATACAACGAATCAGAGCCACCACGCTTTGAAAGTATTGTATCTCAACTCATTGAGGAACAGGTCTTAAAAGACTTAGTTTCTCGTAATAACTTTTATACTCAATTTAAACAATATTACAAGTAGTACGTTCTCCACCACGAGAACATAAGCAGTACCACTATAAACATGCTTCACACAATTAGATATTAACATGAGCTATTTGCGGGGTGCAAGTAGCTTTTTTTGGTTATTTTATCGGCATTAAAAAGACGTTAATTAATAGCTTTTCTACTACTTTTTCTTAAAAAGCATACTAAAGAGTATTAAGAAAGGGGTTGGGGTTTTTCTTTTCTCTTTTCTTTGTTGGTCTAGAGCCGTTTTAACGCTATTTAGACACACGTACAACAATAGTTTTTTATAGCTTTTTAAACTGATTTTCTTAAAAAGGGTACTAAATAACTTAAGTAACTCTTTTTGGGTTTTTTAAGCGTAAGCAACCACCACTGTTTTTTCTTTTGTACGGGCTACTACTTCTCTATGCTTCTTATACTATTTACCGAAAGACTACTAAAGAGTATTAAGAAAAGTTTCTAGTACATTAAGACCTAAGTACGGACATAAGGTTTCTTGAAAAGCCTACTAAATAACTTATGAGGGATAGTGTCTTTTATACGAGGTTGTATACTCCTTTAGGTGTATGTGTTGTACTAGGTAGCTTGTATACAGAGAGTGTATAGTTGTTTGTGTTCTATATCTTCTCTCATTGATGGTTGTATTGTTCAATAGCTTACTAAAGAGTATTGATAGTATAGAAGGATTGGTTGACTATGCATGAGGTAGCATGATGAATGAACAAAGAGTGAAGGCTTTCTTAAAGAGTGTATGTAATGAGTGGTTGTCAATGAGTAGACGGAAGGGAAGTCATACTATATATAACAGGTGGTGTATGTAGTGTTGTTGATACCTTCTATATAGGTTGCTTCTATATAACGAATAGAGG
>NZ_JBRAZW010000003.1:0-41213 GCF_052805735.1 Bacillus sp. N6 | reverse complement strand
AATTGTTTTTCGTGAAAACTGTAATTTTAATCATTTTGTTTTTTCTCCTTCGCTTCCATTAATAGTTGAGTAATTTCGTAAGTACCATGCTCTGTGTATTTCATTATTCTTCCTCCTTGTATTTAGATAAGATAGTCGTTAATGCAATTGCCGTCCCCTCATTCGCAATCCATTTCCCTCTATAGAAACCAGCAAGTCCTAAATCTTCAGCTTCATAAGCTTTATCAGCTTCTTTTCTGTTTTCCACCGCTGATTGCTGTAACTGTTCGATATACTCCTCAATCGCTTCCCTCATTCTCTCCATCTCCTTTTAGTAAGTTCCATAATTCACGCTCACTCATTTCATACAGCTGACGTCCTGCTTTTTCCTCTTTGTAAATTCCCTTATGTATCAAGACGTCGATGTAAATTTGTTTCCTGTCCATTGCTTCTCCTTGCTTAGAAAATACCTGTTCTTAGGTAATGTTTTGCTTGATAATAGAAATGATGATATATCCAATTGCCACTGAATTTATTGTCTAAATACACAATTTCAAAATTGTATTTTGCTTTAAATGTATTGAGCCTACCAAGTAATGCTAATGGATTATATTTCGAACGATACTGACCTTTTATCATTTTTTCGTAACCTTTTAGGTCTTCCACAATTAGAGTGAATGGAATGTCTTTCGAACGAATTAACTCATTTTCAAACGCTGTTTGCGTATCCTTTTGTAAGTTCCCTGTAATCTCATCCATATGGGCTTTCCGTTCTACTCGGCTATCTAAGTAAATATCGCGAGGTATTCCCAACTCTTCATTTTTAGGAATCATACAGCCGTAATCACCGGTATCTAATTTTTGATTTTTAATCGGTATGCCCTTTTGATGTAAGTAATCAAGGATATGACCATTTACGTTTTCACGAGTATCAATCACGATGGTTAATGTTTTAAGGATTTTTTCTATTTCTTTATCCGTGTAATGGAACCTGATCATTTTGATTCCCCTTTTCTATTCAAATAACGCTTTTATAAAGTTTCTATAAGTCCATCTAACTTTGATATCGCATTACTTAATTTTTTTACTTCTTCTCCATCTGACAAACTATCTTGTACTGCATGTAATATTTCTTTAACGCGAATCAACTCCGCTACGTTATCGCATTGCTTTTCTATTATCTGTTGTGCCAAACGTCTTGAATCCATTCCTCATGCCCCTTTCCTTGCATATAAAACCGCACGTTCATATATCTTTCTTGCCATTACATTTGATTCATCATTTTCAAATTGACGATGATCATCATAAACATCTGTCCAACCGTTATTAGCAAGCACAATCGTCCACTCATAAAACAGTTGTAATGAATCTTCTTCATCAAGTAACCAATCGTGTAATTTTTGATTATGTTTCCATCCACAAAAGTGATGAAATACCTTCATTAACGTGACTTTCTCGGCACTTTCATCTTTCCAAGATTTAAACCAGACATCAATTCCTGCAAAATTCTGTTCAGCAGCTTGCATTACTTCCGCTGGAATTAAATTTTGTCTTGTTATTCCAATTCGATTATCTTTTGGATCAAGATAGATATTTGCGCCAGATTTCCAAATGCAGCTTATAATTTCTAAAACTTTCAAATCTATCACCTCTGTTATCAGAAACTACTAAATTGTTACTGAAAAACGCCTAAAATCAGCATGTGTTACTAAAAAGTAACACGCTTCAGCCTTAGAGCCACAAGGGATTGAAGCACTTTTGTTATTTTTGTTACCTGTTTTGGGTATAAACGCTCCTAATAGACTCTTATATATATATTATTTTTTTGTTTATATATATTTTTAATAACAAAAGTAACAAATAGAGTATAAAAAGTACCTTGAACCCTTGGTACATAAGGGTTTTAAGAGATTTTAAATGTGTTACTTTTAGTAACACTTTCGCTATTTTCATCGTTTTCTAGTAACTTTTGCTGTTTAAAACTATCTTTTCGGTCCATTAAAGTAACACCCTTGATGTAATACTTATTTCTGTTGCCACGTTCTTTCTTAAATCCTTGTGTTTCTAAAATTCTATAAAACGCTCTATTTTTTAATTGATGTTCGCCATTTCTAAAACACCAATTGGCGTAAACTTCGTATAATTCTTTCGCTTCAATTTGAACATTTTCTCTTTTGAAACAACATTCGAACATGAACGGTCCGAGTATATCCATTTCCTCTTTGTAATCGCCTGTTGCTTTCATTACGATTGCTGGATCATTTAATCCCGACTGCTGCCACTTCAGACAACCTTCGATTGCCCAATTTAGAATGCCGGGCATTTCCAAGCTCAGTTTCTCCGGTAGTTTCTTATCACGCTTCTCTTTTGGTAACTGTAGATTGAATGGAATCAAACGAATACGTCTCCAAATACCTTCATCTACACCTTTGATTACTGGCTTATGGTTTGTAGTGAAGAACACTTTAAATTCAGGTATGAACTCAAAGAACTCTTGTCTAAGGAACCTTGCTAATATTGGCTCACCGCCTGTAATTTGCTTTACAAAGGCTTCTGATAGTTGTTCCCCATCTTCACTTTCAATTGCTGATACAAAGCGTGAACCAACTAATCTAGCAATATCGTTATTAGCTCCAGTTTCTTTCTTTTTAATGAAAGTATCCGACTTAGCTTGTCGGCCGTAATCTCCCATAATGTCTTTGATAATATTGATGAAAGTTGATTTACCATTTGAACCTCCACCGATTAAGAACACCATAATTTGCTCTGTAATTTCTCCAGTAAGGGAATAACCGATTAACCGCTGCATATATTCAGCTAGTTCTTTATCACCTTGGAAAATTTGATCTAAGAAATTAAGCCATTCAGGACATTTTGCATTTTCATCAAAAGCTATATTTGTGATTTTAGTTAATCCAAGTTCTCGATCATGCTGCTGCAGCTTCCCTGTTTTTAAATTAACAATGCCGTTTTCTACATTTAACAGGTATTTATGTTTATCAAATTCTTGGCGTTCACCTGGTACCAATGGCATAAGGTCCTTAATGCTATTCATTCGAACGTTTCTACGCTCACACATTCGCGCCCATTTCGTTTCTGATTCATCTTCAGATTTATTAAGACCACGAAGTACCTTTGCTGTAATTCTTTCAATCTCTTTTTTGTTGTCTATTCTCCATCGTTTGCCGTCCCAGATAAACCAACCAATATCATTAACAAATTTGATTACATGGCCATATTCATATGCAATACGTTCCGCGTTACCTAGTTCTGTTAAACGGAATTTCTTTTTAGGCTTGTCCTCCACAACTTCAGCAGCATCTTCATGTATAAAATCAAATGAAAATTCTTCGAATTGCTGTTTGTTGTCTAATATAGTTGTGGATGTGGATGAAATAGCTGTCCCTATTGTTCTTTCACCGTATGTTTCGTTTGTATCGCTAAAATGGATAACGTCCCATTTATCACGTATAAGGCTTGTTTCACGGAACATCGCGTCCATTCGTGGTGCTGAATTACCTGTCCAAAATGCAAGATGGTTACATAAAGCAAGGTCACTCGCTGAATGGTCCTCATTAACTAAGCTGCCATTGTATAATGAACGAATTTCATCGCCATTCTTACTGCGAAACATTCTGTCCCATAAAGCATCATTCGAAATTTTAATTTCATCCTTTTCAAATTCTGCTAAATTCACTCGCCCTTGAATATCGCTATCATCAAAATACTGTTCAAATACTTCTGCGAGTTCATCCGTACGATCGTACACATCATTTGAATTTTCACGGTTACCAGTAAAGGTAAAGAATCGACCGTAACTGTAAATTTCTAAACCGTGTTTTGTATTTTTCCTTCCAGTACCTAATACTGATTGTGGAAGGCTACCTTTGATGATGATGTGGATGCCCTTCTCTGAAGGTGAAAACTCTGTATAGCTATCTAATGTATCGATAATTTCTGTTGCAAAAGCATTTGTTTTTCCTTCCACAACACACTTATCAATATCAATTCCTATATAGTTGTCCTGCCTACTGAACACGAAGCCTATTCCGTCATAGTCACCTTCTAAGTAGAATTTGACTGCCGTTGCAAATGTTGACCAGGTACGTCTGTTATTCGCTTGAGCCATTTCACCAGTTACCTGGCACGGAACTTTTGTCTGCTTACCATTTCGTGTTTCGAACTTCCACAAAATCCATTGAGGAAGGGCCTTTAACTCGGCAGGAATTTCATTAAAATTGTATGGATTCTTTTTCATTTCGCCCTCCGATTAGCCTTTTAGGGTATAAAAAAGAGAAGTCGGTTAAAACCAACCTCTCTATGAAATTTTTAATTTGCTTTCAGAAATACTTCATAACCTTTTATTTCTGAACGACCTTTCTTTAATTCTCTTGATAGATAACCCGTTGTATGGCCAAGGAACAAACTCGCTTTAGCAAGACTTCTAAATAAAAGTGGTTCACTTGTATCTAGATCAACCAGTATCACTTTTTGGTTACATGTCATTAAGTTATTGTCAAAAGCATGATTGTTATTTTCCATATGATCGCACCACTCCAAGTTTGAAAGACAGTTATTTTTCGGATTACCGTCAATATGGTTAACCGAATTCTTACCTTCCACTTTAGGTATAAAGGCTGCTGCTACTAATCTATGAACTAAGAAATCCTTTGGATTTCCATCCTTCCATAGTGTTACTCTTGCATCACGACCATTAGGAGTTTTGTCACATAGAATACGTTGTTTCCAGTGCCTGATACCATGATGTTTTGTGTAAGTGGTTTTTTTAGCATTTGTTCTAACTAAACCAGTGTCGCTTACCTCATACAAACCCTCATAACCAACTACATCCAACCAAGTAATTTTATCTTCCATTTATCTTCACCTCAGAAGGGTAAATCTTGATCACCGATAGTAATTGGTTCACCAACTGGTGATGGAGAATTTACTTTGGATACATCAAAATATCTCGCTTTAGGATATTTCTTAGTTTTGTCATTGCGGTCTTCCTGATGTTTAACAGTAATTAATAATGATTTATTGAAAAGTTTATTCGCCATATCATCCGCGCTATTGAATGAAGTTCCATTTGGGAATCCGCAAGCTGCAATCAAACTATTGATTCTTTTAATATTGTTTTCTTGATATTCCGGATTATCATTGTGGAAGTAGAAAGTGTTATATAGGATTTTTGCTCCTTGATGTGGTTGTGGAACGTCTGAACGAATTTCAAAATCTAACTCTAAAGTTGGATTACCTTGAAAATCTTTTGCTGTTGCATTAATTACGCTTGCTTCATATTTACCTTCCGCTACTAACTCAAAACCTGTGCTTACGTTTGTTTCATCGAATTTAAAGAATGACATTATTTATTCCTCCAGTTTTTTTCTTATTTTTAATGTTCTATTTTTCTCCCTTGATATAACGGAATGAATTCATGGCTCCTAAACCACCTACAATTGCTGCATGTTCCCAATGACCTTGAACCATCATTGCTACAGATCCTACTAATAAAGTAATTGTTAAAACGTTATTCCAAATTTTCACGTTCATTTATTTTCCCTCCGCATTTACTAGTATTAATTCTTCTTGTACGCAACCTTTACGCTTATCCAAATGATTTTTCGCATAAGTACTTTGGTCGCCTTCTAATACGAATCCTCGTGTACCATCAGCTTTTTTTGTTAACTTCGCAACAACACTGACAACACCCAAAATATGATTAACAATTTTATCTCGAATATCAGGAATGAATTGTGTGTATTGTTGTCCATTTTCATGAGTAATAGTTTGTGTTGTCTCCCATGCAGTGAAAATGATATTTGCATCTAGTGCCTTGAATGTTTCTACTAACTTTAAAAGATGGTTATCAAGTAAAGCGTAATGCTTTAATTCAGGCATACCACTTTTGGTATCTTCTCCTTTTTTCAATAACCATAACTTTTGATAATGCGTTAAATTATCAATAAAGATATTGTCGTATTTATTAATGTTCGCTTTAGCATGGCCATAGAATTCTAGAATGCTATCATGCGGATTACTTTCATCAATTTCAGCCACATCTACATTTTCATATCCTTCTAAAACTTGGCTTGTCCCATCGATATCAAGGACTAATGTCTTTCCTGGTAACAGTCCAGCAACAGTTGTTTTCCCATCACCTGGTTTTGAATACATGATAATTTTTGCTCTTTTATTTTTTGTAATTTCAGTACCGTTTTTAGTTTTCAATTAATTCACCTCTACTCTTCCTAATAAATAATCTGTTGATACACCTAAAGCGGTCGCTAAATCGCATAATACATAAATGGTAGGTCTAGAATCTCCAATTTCATAATTCGAAATCGTACATCTATCTTTATTAATCATTTCTGCTAATTCTTGTTGAGTAAGGTCTTTCTGTTTTCTTATCTCTCGAAGTCTTGCAGGAAACATAATAATTACCCCTCTGCCATTTTCTTTAATATAAAGATTGAAGATTCAAAGTCCTTGATTTTACTTTCGATATCTTGAATATTTTGTTCAAGAATCGGCTTTCTTTCTATTACACGCTCTAATTTGCGTTTACAATCATTTAAATTCCCTTGTTCCACACTTAATGACTTTTCTAATTCTTCAATAGCAGCGTTCATTTACTCACCTGCCACTTTCTTTATGGAATGAGACTCTACATATTGTTTGATGCAATCTGTTTCATCGTGTATGTAATCACCATCAATATCGCGGTACTCTTCACCAATGTATATTTCCTTGCCACAACTTTCGCAGTTACTCATAACATCACTTACAACTGAATCCTGACGATTCCCGACTACCATTGAGTTTTCGACTATTTGGAATCCCTCCAATTTTCTCTTCCATTCTTTCAGAAGTATAAATAGAGTAGTAGACCACATTTTCACTAATAAACGCTACTTCATATGGAAGTTCTTCAGATTCACGTTTTGCTATGATCGGCTTGATTCGATATTCAGCTAAAATCGATTCGAACGTTTCATTACTAAGATGGACTTCTTTTCCACGAATGCTGATAATGCCATCTTCATTACCTGCTAACCTGATAGCTTGTACAGCTTTACTTACTTCTTTAATGTTCATTAGGTAAACACTCCTTTCTTTACCTTCTCAACAATGCATTCACCTTGATACACCATGGTATTTTTCGTTCCACATACACCACATAATACTCGTTTTGTTTTATAAAATTTATCGATTATTGTGGTATGCCCACATCCTGTTTCGCATTTGTATGCATGGAGCTTATTCGACAACTAAATCACTCCTTTACATGAGTTGAATTCATGCTATAATCATCTTGAAAATTGATTTTATCTAAATCACCTGCGCCAACAGGTGGTTTTTCTTTTTTAATAAATTTGGATTATTCTTTAGACGTTCTGGTACGAAATTCGGATTTATCTTTCTAAAAGCTTTATTTTTTATCTTTGTAATAGCATTTGTAGTTTTTCCTATCGCTATTGCAATCTCACCGTCAGAATAATTCTCCGCTTTCCGCTTTAATATCCACTGATCTCTTTCGTTTAAACAACTTAACAAGTCTTCAATTTCGAGTTTTTTAGTAATTTCTTCTTCCACATTAATATCCGAAACTGCAAAAAACTCATTTTCAACTTCACCATTTGCATGCAAATCGATAGATTGACAAGCGTACTTTTGCTTATCTTCTATAGAAACAGCTGTTGTTATTTTTATAGTCGTTCCTTTGTTATGTATTTCTCGTTGTATCGCGAACCAAATCGCTCTAACCATGTAACCATCTATATTATTAAATTTATCCAAATCACTTTTTACGCATATTTCCCACAAAACTAAATTCCCAACTTGTCTCAAATCATCTAGCTCCATGTTGTTCATAGTAGCTATGTAGCTTGCCTTTTTGAAACTACTTAACTTTCTATTGATAACTAGATCCACTAGATGTTGTTTTTCTTCGAACAACTTTTCAGGTGTCATTTTCTTTTACCTTCCCTTCATTATTTTTCTAAGAATCTTTTAATTGGTTTATCTAATACAACTGCAAGCGACATTACTACACAAATTGTTGCCGCTACGATGAATAATGACATTGTGCTTTCTTCCATCATTTAT
Source organism: Bacillus sp. N6 (assembly GCF_052805735.1). NCBI lineage: Bacteria > Bacillati > Bacillota > Bacilli > Caryophanales > Bacillaceae > Bacillus > Bacillus sp. N6. The sequence continues at coordinate 33,125 of NZ_JBRAZW010000003.1, read as the reverse complement.
CTCACCACCAATTTTTATTTACTTTCACTTTCGGCTAATTCTTTAGCTTTACGTTTCCAGTAACGATCTTGAGTTGCTTTTACCTTTTCTTTGTTTTTTGCTCTCCACTCTCTCATATAAGCGTTTCTTGCTTCGCGAGCCGATGTTTCTTTAGTGTTTGTCAAACTTTTCACACCTCCAAAACTTTGCTTGTAGCAAAGTGTTATGTAAAATAAAAAGCTGTTAAATCAACAACTTTATCTTAATCATTTTCTTTATCTTTATTTCTACAACCTCATTGTACAACAAAACTTTTCTTCTTGCAAAGTATTTTTTAACAAAAAAATAAAAAAACTTGTCTTGATGCTAATAATTGTTGTACATTATAGATAGTAAAGATAAAGATAAAAATAATAAGTCGAGTTTATATAGATTGGAAGGAAAAGGGGTGATGATAATGACTGAAACTATAGGGAGCCGAATTAAAGAGGTTAGAAAATCTTTAAAGATGAAACAAAACGAACTTGCAGAAGCAATTGGTGTTCACTTTGCAATGATTTCATTATATGAATCGAATAAACGCACCCCTAGTCGTGAAACAGTAGAAAAGATGGCTCCTGTTTTAAATGTTTCAGCTGATTATTTATTGTGTTTATCCGATCATAAAACATTGGATAAAGAGAAATCAGTTAAAGTAACTAAAGAAGCTGCCGATCTTATGGAGAAGATAAATAACTTATCTCCAGAAAAGAGACAGGCTATCATGAATTTAATTGATAACTTCTAAAAACAAAAAAAAGAGAGCCTTTCAGCTCTCAACCTTTTTCCCTCACATTCTTCTTTTTTCAACAAAGTTCTGTTATGATGAGGGATATATACATAAATTTTTAAACAACTAAGTTTATATAAAAATAAAAAAACCCCCGACAGAAGTTTTTAGATGGTTGATAGGTTGGCGCCCGGATACCATTTAAAAACTGGAAACAGAGGTTTTGTGTATACGTTAATTTAATTGATACTTTGATAGTATCATAAACTCAAAAAAACGTAAACTACAAATCCTTTATTTTGCTATACCCAATTTTTGTCGGGCAGGTAAATGGAGGATTTTTTATTATGTCAAATTTAACAAAAGTAACGGAAGAACAAGAAGTAAGAGAATTACAACGTGTGGTTATTAAAGAAGAATTAGTTGCATTAACAGGAAAACATTTTGATGCGGCACTATTAAACAATTTAATTTTCTGGGCTGGTATTACAGAAAAAATGGACAATAACCTCAAATTACAAATCACTCAAATGGAAGCTCGTAAAACTAAGCAATCCATAATTGATAAAAAGAAAAAGAAAATCCGAAATGGATGGTTCTATAAAACTGGTGATGAACTGTTATTTGAAATAATGAATTGGGGAAGTGCTTCCACAATTAGTAGAGCAATTAATAATTTTGTAAAACAAGGTTGGGTTGAAAAAGGAAACAATCCTGATCCAACTAAAAAGTGGGATAGAACAACTTGGTACAAAATGAACCTTACAAAAATTTCATCTGATTTACATGAACTTGGTTATGCATTAGAAGGTTATACTTTAGCTCAAAAACAAGAAGAAGTTGCGGAAGAAAAAACATCAGAAAATGACCTAAAACAAGGTGAAACCGCGTCATCATGCATTTTGCAAAATGAAATATGCATCTTGCACAGTGAAAAATCCATCTTGCACAGTGGTGAAACAATACCAGAATGTTTACTTCATAAAGTCACTTCAGAAAAAGAATTTGAAGAAGAAGAAATTATAACTAACCCTGTTACTGAATCTATGATTCTTGATTTAATGAATCAAAAGATTAAAGAACGAGAGATTACAAACACAAAAACTATTAAAGCTATCCACGATGTAGTTTCTAAATGTAAAGCTATCGGAACTACTGATTTAACCGCTGCTGAAAATTATGTAATCAAAGTTGTGGAGGAAAAGATGTCTAAGCTTGGCCAGAAACAGAAAGTAAGAAAAGGTACAGGTACTAAAACAGTACGTAGTGAAATGGTTCCAGATTGGAAAAAAGAGCTAGATCAAGAAGATAGTACAGCAGCAACTGTGGAAGACAATGGACAAGTTACAGAAGATTTAGAGGAAAATCAGAAACGTTTAGATGCTTTATTAGGTAAAAATAAAAAAGAAGAGAACTAATTAATAATCCTCTTCCACGAATAGTAAAATAATGTAATATTTTACCGCTATAAATTGGGAAACATTTCTTCTATGATGGAAGTATATTACAACAAGTCCTTATTTCTAAGTAGCATGTCAGAGTAAACAGCCATATGTCTTGCGTATCGCCCTTGTTCACGCCCGTCTAGCTTACTGTAGTCCTTTTGAATGTCGCTTAATAGTAAATCTAATAAAGGGTCGTTCTGTTCGTTCTCGAAGCCGAGAAGCGTGTCTGTTGTAACGTTAAAAAATGAAGCAAGAATCTTCAAGCTTCCAAGATCCGGTTCATATCGATCTGTTTCCCAGTTCTTGAGTTGACCACGAGTAATACGTGTCTTTTCAGATAGTTGTTCTTGTGTTAAACCATAAGCTTTTCTTAAACGTTGAATGTTTTGACCGACTGTGTTTTTCATAGTTTTGAGTATAATTACCAAATTATCACTATACCATATTTGGTATGTAACAGGACATTATATAAATATTTGTCTTCTAAGCTATCCGTAAAAATAAATATAGAACAATTGTTCTGTTGGTGGTAAAATATAGATGTAAATGTAAGATATGCAAAATTGCATATGCACCGAAATCTTGATTTATAGCGATAAAAAAACTTTCTCAATATTTAATTTGCAAGTGTTTTGGTAAAATTGTAAAAATTCGTGATAAAATTTGTTTAACAAAAAATGAACGAAAAAAGACCCATATGAGCGTGTTATCAAGGAGGCTCCTACACTCACCTTAATAACCGTTCCCTAACCTAGACTTAGGAAACACTTGCCACATACGAGTCACATCTAAGTATAACACAAAAATGCAATATTCTTCCCTCGTATTTTGTTTCCGCCTTGAGAAAATCCTGTTAGGATGTGGTTCGTTTTTCTGGAAGGGGAATATTGTTGTGGAAAGATTAATTAAAAAGTTAGATGCAGAAAGAGAAAGCAAAGATATCAAAGTTAGAGGATTAGCAAGAATAACTGGAATAGACCGAAGTGTAATTGAAGAAGGTTTATCAGGCAAAACACAAGAAATGAAATTAGAGAATTTTATCCCTGTTGCATCTAATGTGTACGAAGATCATTCAATTAGAAAAGAAGTCATTAACAATTTTATTCTACGATGCGAGAAGGATTTAAACATTGTGAAGGCACTTTGTTATTGCCAGGGTCAAGGTGAATACGATGTGATCTCACAACTTATAGATAAACACCAAGGAACTAGGACGTTAAAAAAATACTTAACTATATTTGAACTATATAATCAACGAAACTTGAATAAGAAAACAGGTAAGGCACTAGAAAAGGCACTGGATGAAGAAACATTTTCTAAGTTGCCAGAATGCCAGGTACTAGTGAACATGTTATACGGATTTGCAATGTATGACATTCCGAACTGTCGGGCGATCGTTCCTTATTCAGAAAAAGCTAAAGAGAAAATACCTTTAATTAAAAATAAATTCATTCGAGAATGTTTAGAAATGCAATATAAAGAGAGAGCTGCATATATCAGACTATTATCGGATGAAGTAGAAGAAGCTCGTAAGGTATGCTGGGACATTATTGATGCAAAGTCAGACTATCAGATGATAAAGGCATCAGCGTATTGTTGCTTAGGGGAAAGCTACCAATATGAATGCTTGGAAACGTCTGAAAAATATCTCTTAAAAGCCATTGAAGTATTAGAAGAAAATAAAATTGATAAAAAATCAAAAAAATATGGCTCGTTTAAGACAACTTTAGGACATATATATATAGACAATGCTTTCCACATTGAAAAGATTGAGCACAATTTTCTAGATGTAGGAGAAGAAGCATATTACCAACTTAAATTCGGCGATGCTGAACTAGGGGAAAAATTATATTCTGAAATGAAAATGACGCCCCATCGAAAAGCATCCCGCGCTAAAGTAAAAGGTGATATACTAGCTTTAAAAGAAGCATTGGTTGATTTTGAAAGAACAGGGAATTTATTCTATGCGAATGGCATAAAAAGAGAGATATTAAAGGACGAGGTGGAGTAAAATGAAAAGTTTATTATTAAGCTTAATTTTATCATTAGGACTAGGAACAGGCGCAGCAAGTACTCAAGCTGATACACAAGTTGCTCAGGCATCTGTAGATCAAGCACCAGTAATGTACATGCAAGTAGATCCAGGCGGTCACTAAAAAATAGTTATTAACCAAAAAAGTTAAAGTTAACTAAGCGGTATAAGTTAACAACTTGTAAAATGTAAGTAAATAACTACATATAATCGATTCGAAAGACGTTACTATTAATTTAGTGACGTCTTTCCTACTTTCTGGGAAAGGCTGATTTTATATCACACGATTAAAAATCCAGCCACCTAAAATATACCAATAAAAACTGGGGAGGAAAAATTACTATGATGAATCAAGGGGCGGCTTTACAAATCGAGAAAGAAATCAGTGTGGAGGACAAGCTACATATCATCTTAGAAAAAGCGGAGAACGGTGATCCACAAGCAATTGCACTTTTAGAACAAATTAATACTTTGACGAAATAAGAGCTTCGGCTCTTTTTTGTATGAGCAAAAGTTGTACTAAAATTTCGAAGCGATTAGGTCATCATTTCTCGAGACAAGAAGATGGTCAATTCTCGTAACAAGAAGTCGTTCATTTTTGAGACGTGCAATTTGTACAACTTTATTTGTATTTTTTGCTGATTTTGTTATACTTACAGTAGTCATATTGACGAATTAATGTATGACTGTGGTAATACCGAAAAATAAGTTTGTCCATAATAAAAAGAGAGAGGTGGCCGCCTCTCCCTTGGTAACTGATATCGTTAATTGATCGGTTGCTAAATATTATTTTCGTTTAGAAGACTTCCCACGCTTCGCAGGCTGACGGGAAGTTTTCTTTTTTTTATTTTTAGAAGTAAGTTTCTTAAATCCGAAAATTACTACTTCTTTAGCAATAGTTTTTAAAACTTCTAAAGCAATCAATATAGCGATCTCCATGCAAACACCCCCTCCCCCTCTTTAAATAATCGAGAAAGGATAGCAAGCCGACCGCCTAACGTTATCTGCTGACTTAATAATAACATGAAAAATGGTAAATTTAATAATCCTAATTAACAAAAAAAATTTCAAATTTATCAAAATTAAACCTAATTATATTTTTACAGAAGAAAAATTTACAATTAACGCTTGCTACTACAAGGATGGTTATATTTTTATTTTATTATTTTCGATGGCAGCACCCCCTGTGCAAAAAAAGACGGCAAAGTTATTATTTTTTATTAGATTAAAATTTCACATACCATAATGAAAGTACTTTAAAAGATTTAAAGGGAAAACAATTGCAGGAAAGAATAAGTATGTTAAAGTAGATTAATATAAACATAATCATAAACATTAACGTTAATATAAATGTTAACAACAACGTTAACGTAAATCTAATGGAGGTATCAGAATGGCTTATAAATTAGCTTTCGTACAGAATAAAGGTGGCGTTTTAAAGTCGTCAATGACCGTAAATTTAGCTGGACTTTATGCGAAACAAGGGAAACGTGTTCTAATTGTGGATGCTGATCAACAAGGTAATTCACTGTTGTCTTTTGGCAAAAATCCGGACAAGTACCGTACTACATTGCATGACGTTTTAGTTCATTTTGCACCAGCAAGTGAAGCAATAATTAATGTTCACCAAAACATCGATGTATTACCTTCTAATGAAATGATGAGCTTTTTAGATTTCGATGTATTACCTAACTTAGATAAATACATAAATCCATTTTTACTTTTGAAGGTGGCGCTGATGTCTGTGGAAGATGATTACGATGTTATCTTATTCGATAGTCCGCCATCTTCAGGGTTAATCCAAAGTAATGTAATTTGCTGTACAGATAAAATTATAATTCCTTTCCAACCTGAACAATATTCTGTACGATCACTAATAAAAATCATAGATGTTATTGGTCAATTTAAAAATAAACATAATCAAAATTTAGAGATTACTGGAGTTGTAGCTACATTAGTTCAAAAGAATACTAAACTTCATACTGAAGCAATGAAACAAGCAAGTCGTTTTTGTGAGAAAGAAGGTATTCACTTCTTTAAAGCTAATATCCCTAGAACTATTCAATTTGCTAACTCAATTGCTTATAATCAATTACCTCTTACACTTACTAAAAAAGATAACGAATTTGCATTTTATTATAAGAATTTATTTAAGGAGTTGACTGAACTTGAAGGAACGCGAATTGGCTGATTTATTTGGAGGTAGCGCCACAAGAAATAGCGAAGAAGAGAATAACGATAACAATAACGTTAATGATAATGTTAACGTAAATAAAAACATTAATGTAAACGATAATGGTAACAATAATCCAGAAGTGCCAAAAGTTAAAAAAACAGAAGTTAAAAAGAAAGCAAATGAAGATATCCTTGAATTATTAAAAGACAACAACGATAAAAAAGTTGTAGGTTTTCATTTAGATAAAGATGTTCGTGATGCTTTTCAAAAAGTATTAGGTAAGAAGCCACCTAGAGGAGCGCAATCAAAACTTGCAAATAAAATATTCCGTGACTTCTTTGAAGAACGAGGTTTATTATAAGTCCTACATTTGTAGGGCTTTTATTTTGGTTAATGATAATATTAATGAATACGTTAAAAATAATGTGAATGTTATTGTTAATAAAAACGTTAATATTAACGTTAACGTAAAAACCCCACGATTAAGTAGGGTTCTCTTATGATTTCACCACTAGTTTATCCATGAAATCATGTATGGATGTTGCCTGAAAAATACGTAAATTGGAGGAAGTAACATCATATTTTTTATCCGTAATAATGAGTATTGAAGGGAAGAACTTAGAACCTTTAGGCTGCCAAGATTCGTTATGCCATTCCTGACTGTGGAAGTATAATTCATACCTGTTGATTTTATCTTGCATAATTTTTTTGCTGTAAACTGACTTCTGGACTTCGATGAAGAATGGAGATCTACGCCATATTGTAAATGCATCAGGTTCCATATAATCTTTTCCGTATTTCGGTTCAACTTTAAATAGCTTTGGTTTTTCATAATGAATGAGTTGTTTGTATACCTCCACAATGCCGAGGAAGTGGGGAATCTTTTGGCTAGTTTTTCGAAGTGTGCTGGGTTGAGGGAAATATATAAATGGCTGCTGTGTGATATTGGCATCCACATGACCATCTCTCCTTAATCGTTTCATGACTGTATTACAGCAAGTAACTGCATTTTTTACTCCTTGAAAATGTAAATCAATTATGTCATCCCTAGACATACATCTGAAACGTTTCAAATTGCTCAGTATCGCTTTATCTCTACTCTTCATAATCTAACACCCCAAACACTTTAATATCTTCTTGTGGAGGATTCTGAAGCTTCATATCTTCTTTTGGAATGCGATGAGGTTCAACGATTTGTTTCGCTTTGCTTAATTCTAAATATGGAGCTTGCACTTTCTTTAATCCGTTTAGTTTTAAAATCATTTGGCCCGATTGCTCTAAGTGTTCTGAACCAGGTGTACCCATAATATTGCTGTTGATTGTATCGGCACATTTAAAGCCCATTCTTACTGTCATATTGAGCTTTAACTTACCATCTAATACTTTTGCATCAGGACGTTGCATACTAAGCATGAGGAAGACTCCTAGCGCCCTGCCGACTGCCGATATCTTTTCAACTGTAGACATACATTCCTTTTCATCCTGAAGCATTGCTACTTCATCAATAGCAAGTAAGATATACGGTTTCTGATTATCAGGATTCAATTTGTTATATTCATCGATATGATCCACTTCATACTCTTCCATCAATTTTCTGCGCTCACGTATTTCCTTCCACACTTTCTGAAGCATGATCTTCATTTCGATTTCTTCCATGCAAACCTCTTTTACGTGTTTTACTCTTCGTAAAAAATGAAATTCAGAGTTTTTTAAGTCACCCAGGTACAAATGTAATTTTTCCGGTGACATGTATTGAATGAGTGTGGACAGAACAACACGTACCATACTACTTTTACCGCTCCCTGTTTCTCCAGCTATAAGTAAATGCGGCGTATTTGAATCAACCATATCATACACAATCATATTCCCGAATTGGTCCCGTCCTACCACAACAGGAAGACGATACTTATTCAATAATGGCTGCCACTGTTTATAGCTATATTTGTATGTTTGTAGTCCAGCATCCGAATGAAATACATTGAGGATAAACTTTTTAATATCACCTTCAATCGCTACATTGCGTCCTAATATTTGTTGAAAGCAAAACCATTTCTTTTCAATCGTCTTAGGATCCAAACCGTTCGGAATGGTAAATATATATTTAACTCTTTCTTGTGTGGAGGAAACAGAATGTATTTTTGGATAAATTGGCACCTTCCCACCTCTTGTTTGATGGTCCACATATAAACCTGCTTTTCCAAACACCTCTATAAGTTGATTCTTTAAACTTTGTTTATGAAGCCATTCTTTGATGATTCCCATTTTGCCCCTCCTAGAACATGATTAAGATTTTGATAAATACATAACCAATGAAACAAACTCCACCTATTCTCATTCCGTGATACATTCCATCACTTAAAAGTTTAGCTGCTGCAACGTGATCATTCTTTACAAGATGTTTCTCTAATATCGCTCCACCAATCGTTGTCGCTCCTAAAACTCCTAATGAAATAAATGTAGTTAGCATGTAAAACTCCCCTTTATAAACAGAATTTAAAATGCTGATGATACATAGGTTTATCCCCTCAATACCTTGGTAGTGTTACTTTGATAGCTAACTTGATAGCTACTTTGATAGTACAAATACTAGTTACCTTGATAGCAATTAAGCTAGTTACTTTGGTAGCTAATTTGATAATAAGTTTGATAGCTACTTTGGTAGCAACCTTGATACATCATATTGTGGATGGCTTGGACAATATTCACCATTTTTAGGGGTTTATTTTTAGTGAAACTAGGACATTACTGAAAACAACAGATAACTAAAGGAGTGAAAGTTGTGTGGGGTCTTGGAAAAAAACGCACAAAGTTTGGAAAGTATTTAGATAAACATGGAATAGAACAAGAATGGTTGATAAGGAAATCAGGCCTGGGAAGGAATACTGTGGGGGATTTAGCTAATAATCCTGACAGATCACCTACACGGAAAACAATGCAAAAGATATTGAAGGTATTGAGGGAACTTGATTCAAGGGTTAAAGCTGATGATTTTTGGGATATGTAAATAAAAAAAGCCGCCCAATAGGACGGCTCTTATTTTTTACTTTTCAAATTTCACATATCCACCTGAAACCCACTGTTCGCCACCAACATTATACCAACCATCTTTGCATCCCCACGTTTGATATTTTTCACCTTGGTACACATTTTTTACGATACTGTAGTTAGTTCCTGGACCAGTACGAACGCGTAATACATCTGCTGTAATAGTCACGACCCCGACGCCATCATTTGAAGGCTGCGAAGGTTCTGGTGCATTCTCTCCAGTATAATTAATATATGATGGATCGTTATAAACCCATTGCTCACCGCCGAGGTTTAACCATCCGTTCGATTCCCCAAACACTTGATACGGTTCCCCTTTTCCTAATTGGCGAATAACTCCGTATCCAGTACCAGGTCCTTTACGAAGATTAACATTATTCCCCTCAATATATGCAATGCCTGTCCCACTAGATGATGGTGGAGTAGGCGCTGGATCTACGTTATTACTACCGCCGCTATATGCATTTTGGACTCTTTCGATAAAGCTATCCCAACGTCCTTCCGCTAGCATACGATGAGGACAATACTTTCCACTCCACGATTGGTGCGTGCGAACTTTGCTAATTGGAATATTGTACTGTTTCATGAGTTGAGCTACAACGATAGCTGCATTATCTTCTGCTTTATAATATCGATCTCCACCATTTAAAGAGTAACAGATTTCAACTCCAATAGATTTACGATTTCCGTTACCGCCACCATCACCGCAATGCCAAGCGTTACGCTCCAAAGGAATTCCTTGTACAGCTTCTTTATCATCTACCGCAATATGAAATGATACTTGGTTGTCATTACGAATCATATAAGTTACTTCGTTATCCGCTGTAGCGTCGTTGTACGTATTGTGTACTGTGATGAACTCAGGCTTCATTGTATAAGGACACTTTGTCCCATATTTACTTGGGTCAACTAATTTTTGTCTAATCTCCATTATTCAACATCTCCTTTTTCATTTTGGTCGGTAGCATCTCCATGACTTGTCCAAATACCTAGCGCAATACCAAATAAATAAACGGCTTGCTGCACCTTTTCTAAATTCCCTTCAAATCCAGTTACTCCGAATACCGATAAAATCAGTCCAAAGCATGAAAAAAGCGCAACCCATGTTTTCCAGTTGCGCAAACGTTTTAAAATATTTTCTTTTGTTAGTGGCATTGTTAATTTGCCTCCTTTTCTAAATTATCTAAGCGTTTATGTGCTTGCTTTGAGCTTTCTTCGACTCGCGTAACACGCTCTCCAAGAGCGATCATTTGTTTTTCACTTGCTTTTAAATCAATTCGAATATCGTCAACACCTTTGCGAATATATCCTAGTTCCGCTTTCATTTCTGCGCTTTGTTGCCCATCAGATTTAATGGATTTCGTTCTATTTAAAGAGTACGCAAAGTAGCTAATAGCAAGCGAAAGCACTGCAATTAGCACCCCGATTTCAATATTCATCGATTCAGCTCCTTTCAAAATAAAAAGAGAGACGTTTGTCTCTCTTTGAATATATATCTATAATTATTCACTTGTTACCAAACGCTTTATAGTTACTTTCCCTTCATGCAAAGTTTCCCAAAACGAGTCTACTTTTTCTTCTGAATCTTCATATATCCCCCAATCGCAGCGATCATCATTAACACTTTTCTGGTTGAAATAGTATCTTGCCATTTCTCTAACAACCTCGTAACGTTGAAACATACTTAAATCCATCCAACTCATATCAACTTTCAAAGACTCATCATGGTTTTCTACTTCTACTTCGTAAATATATTTCTTTTCGCTATCTTTTTTATATTTGTTCGCACTTTCTAAATCTGTTACTACATAAACTGATTTGATACGAGAAGGTAGTGACGGGAATTCCTCAACTCTAACTTCCTCAAATATCTTTTCTTTCAGATAAAGCGTGTAAGCCGCAAAATCACCACTAAAGAACTTTTCGTTACATACAGTCTCACCATATATAGGCCTTAATATCGTACCATTTTTGAATTCATCATTTGAAACATGATAGAAAACTTTCAAAATATGACCCTCCCATAATTAATGTCAGGAATATCCTACCATGTTTTCATTCTTTATATCTAATTATTATGTTGTTGGATTATTTTCCCCGCCTTCAGTTGGTGATTCCACCGGATCTGTTGGTTTCTCGGGTTCTGTTACGGGTGGTTGTTCTGGCTCTTTTGGTTCTTCTTTAATTAGAGAAACCTGCGACACCTCAAATTTTTGATAAATATTATACCCAATTAAAACTGTGGTTACAGAAGAACTATTCAACTGTGCATTTAAAAACTTAATATCAAAACTTGTGTCTACTGGAACTTCTACAGATTGTCCATTCTTCAATAGTACTTTCACTTTCTTAGAAGAAGTATCAATAGGTTCTGTTTGAACAGTAACTCTTTTAATATCGAAACGAGCGTAGATATTATCACCAATTAATACAGTAGTAATCTCGCCATCGTTTAATTGTTGGTTAAGTAAGGCTGGATTATATTCTTCTGTTTGCACTACCAATTTTTCGCTTCCGTTGTTTGTATATACTTCGATTGTTTTCATGTTAGTTCATCTCCTTTTGTAATTTGTCGCTATAAATAATGCTGCATTTATCGTATATTCCAACCGGAGCTGCAGCTTTGATTTCCTGATCTAACACTAAAGTAACATTCATGATAATTGGTGTATTACCAACTAACTTTTTAATTAACCAATATCTTAATTTCAAATAAATTCCTCCCTAAAAGAAAAAGAGAAGCGATTATTTCGCCTCTCTTAATTTCTTAGCTTCTTCAATTTTAGCTTTTGCACCATCATAATCTTTAGTTGCAACAAGGTTACCAACTTCAGTTAATTTATCGAAGTAGTTATTCATTTTCGGATCTAATGGTTTTAATTGTTTTACTAATTGATCCGTTCTCATTTTACTCACTTGTGGGTCTCCACCGTTTTTAATAATATCTAAATCTATTGTACTTACAATAGCCTTTTCGTAAGGTTCTAAATCACTCATTAGATAAACAATTTCACCTTTATCAATATGTTTATTAGCTTCTTCAATCATAGTACCTTGCCAAGGATATGTTGCTCCCGGTGGCAATTCTATAGTTCTTTTAGTTGGGATTTCTTTAGTTTCACTTGCTTTTTTTATATCTGTATTTGCTTGCTTTGCCTCGTTTTTAGTAGTATTCTCAGCATCCCCACACGCAGTTAAACTACTAATACAAAGAGCAATCGCTAAGGCTAGAGCTATTCTCTTTTTCATCCCCATATCCCCTTATTCGTTTTACTATATTTTATCACAAACTTTAAGAGGATATGTTTGATTTTTTAGAAGTTTCCGCCTTCGTTCGAGCTAATGAATAATCGTGTAATAATATTAGCATTTATTCTTCCTAAGTCATTAGGAGTAATTGTTACTTCATGAAATTTATTTCTTTCAATTTTCCCATCGTTATCCTTAGAAAGATAGGAGATTAGATTAATATTTTGTCCAGATGTAGAATCAAACGGAACTAGATTCCCATCAACTTTTATCGTTACTTTTGATGGACGTCTTGAAAGTCGATATATACCGTGCTCCACTTCATGCACATGATCCGGCAAGATAATTTCATGTATGTGGTCTTTTAGTTCTATCTTATGAACATGATCTTGCAATACAATTTGATGTGTATGGTCATTTAAGGTTAACTGGTGAACATGATTTGGAACTTCAAAGGAGTGCGAGTGATTTGGTACAGAAACAGAGTGCGTATGTGGACCAATTGTTATATCGTGATGATGGTCAAATTGATCCGTAAATTTTATGACGTGGACGTGCAAATTTAAGTCTGTAAAAGGCGTAGGTTTATCACTTTCAATCTGCATTTCTCCAAATATCTTGGATGCTGTAGTCTGTGTTGTCCCGCCTCCTGCACTACTTGTTTGACTCGAGCCACCACCACTCTCAGTGGACTTGGATACTCCACCCCCTGCACTGGAAGTCCCTACAGAAGCGCCGCCACCGCCAGTACTCTGGACAGTCCCACCACCAGCGCCAGTACTGGCTACAATGGCGCCACCGCCACCGGTGCTCTGGACTGTAGCACCGCCACCTTTTGTCGCCTTAGAATAAGCCCTAAATTCTTCAATCTCAAAAGTTAAATCTAACGCATTAACATTTATCATGTCTGCAGGTATAAAAAAACGAATAACAGCAGGATTCTCACTATCTGCATTATCGTTGTAACTGTAAGCCAGTAGATTGGTACTCCCTTGTGCATACACCTCATTAATCTTCTGCCGCTTCTCGATATCAGCTTGTATCGTACCTAAATCCGTTACTTTGTTCTCCAGTGTTAATTTCACGTTTAACGGATTTCCGTCCACATCGTCTTTCGAGTGGTTCATCACTCGTAAATCAATAAATATATCAAAATCTTCATCGTAAAGGCGAACTAACTTACCTGTTTCGTATTTTTCCATTTTGTACGGATCAATTAACTCATAATCTATCGCATCAATTTCATACGTAATTTTTGGCATACAAGCTTTCATTAACATCATTCTGGCTGAGTCGTATAAAGCTTGTGGATCTTTAAATCTTCTATCAACCCAAATGTAATCAAAACCATCATGTAACTCTTTAACAAAATCAGGAGCGTCAGTATAAGGAACTCCGCCATTTACATCTTTTATCGTAAGTTGGTTAACTCCTTCCCCATAACCTAAAGGATAAATCCTCGTCATTACATCTTTAGCATCTACCGTGCGTCTAATTCCCTTCATGTTCTTCCTATATCGAAGTCCTGCTGTAACTTCATCTGTGTAACGCACTAAATTTAATGTCCAAGGGTAAGATGTATCATCCCAAGTCCATTGGAATTTTTCATCAAACGGCTTCGGAATGCTATATAAAGGTCCAAGTAATGTAGATTCATTCTCCCAATTGTAATGGAAGTATCGAACAAAATCACATTGTCCAAGTTTCCAATGCGGTATCCTCTGTTTGCTCAACAGGTATTCAAGATTTTGACGAGTAGTCATGTTCACTCTTTGATGATAACCAAAAAGCACGCTATCCATCAGCGTGGATAAAACGTGCTCGCATTCATACGATATGATTTTATTATTCGCTTCTCGTTCTTCCACACTATTCATAATGCGGAACATACCGATACGTTTACCATTATCGAATATCTCCACGTAATCAAACGTTTCAATCTCTTCTCGCTTTGGATCAGTAAATGGTAATGAAAAACCCGCCGTCCAAAGTTCGTTGAGTGGCGGGTTGTAACTTATTTTATATGCATTCTCAAGATATGCTTTAAGCTGCATTTGTTTGTTGTATAGTTTTAGCAATATATCACCTCATTACAATGTTTCTAGCCAAGGGCCAATTTTTTCACCCATCTTTTCTTGTCCTTTATCATTAGGATGCAATCCATCGGGAGTGGTACCACCCGGAGAAGTGAAATAATAGTTGTTCGCTTCCGCATTCCATACTGGTAGATTGCTATTATGATATAAATCTAGACAAGGGAAACTAAACATAGCTGCCATTTCCTTGATTCGATTTACTAGATCCTCAAGTTTAATTCCGTTTGGTTTTACAACTGGATTAAAGCTATTTCCATCCGAACGAGGTAAAGGCGTCATGATAGCAATTACTTTTGTAGGGAATCTATTTACAAGTTGCTCAAATGTACTGTAAATCGCTCCTGTAACGCTGACTGTTCCATCTTTATCAGTAATACTTCCAAGTGGTAATGTACCATTTCCAAAATCGTTCGTTCCGGCAAATATAATGATTAAATCTGTGTTTGTATCTATGTCTTTAATACGGTCTTTTATTGGCAAACTCTGACCGTAAGGAGTTGCATAACCAGTCCCGCTTTTACCATGATTAACAACAATCATCCCTGTTTTTTCAGCAATAAAATCATGATAATTTTTATTTGCTCTGAAGTTTTTTTCTGTAATTGAATCCCCAACCCAAGCAACTATTTTGCCAGTCCATTTACTATTCACTATTACTCGTGAATTTGCACCAAATGGATAGTAACGAATTGGTTTTATAGATGTCTTGTTCAACATATACGTATTCAAATTACTTTTCACGACGTTTACTAGTACAAAACTAGCATTATTCGGTACTGTATCAGTAAACCATCCGCTTCCTGCTGAAGTTTCCGTAAAGTTAATCTTTCTAGTCCATTTTCCGTTGTGATCAAAGAAGCCGCCTGGATTGGCATAACTGTAGTTAGAACCAATAATTTCACCTGGCGAAACTTTAATTAATCTCGACGTATCAATAATTGCACTTGCGTTGATAAAACCTGCATCAGTAAGATATTGATTTAACGTTCTCTCTGCTGGATTAAATAAGTTGTTAAATTGAACTCCATGCAACTGCTCTGGCAACAAATCAATATTTACTGCTTGTTTTTTTACAGACTCGTATGCACTTAGACTAAAATCAAATCCTTTTGCCACTACGAATGTGTTTGGGGCGATATCTAGAGACTTATCAAATTCAATCCATAACCAATTATTTGCGTTAGCTACAGGAAAATCACCAACATTAAATGTCTTTTTAAACCATGTATCTACACCTGCAGTGTTTGCTATTTTCTCCCATTCCGACCACAATCCGTTTGACACTTTAAAACGTACACGACAAGTGGAAGAGAATACATTCGCTAAAAAACTTACTGTAATGTCTTCATTCGGGTTAACGTTTCTTAAAAGTTTATATTTAACACAATCTCCCGCTACATAAGTAGCACTATCAATTCGTGTTCCCAGTCTCCCGGAAGTAGTAAGCACTAATGTAATACTAGATGCCTTTTCGTAATAGTCAGGAATAGCTGAAAAACTTGGATTAGTAATTAAGTTTTTGTCAGAATTAGATAACCTACTCGTTAAATCTGGATAACCATTTTTGGCACTTGTTAAATCTCGTGTTGTCTCGTTTGAATTTCGGATCGTTTGATTTATCTTTGGTTTCCCTACCCTTAAAGGTTCGTTTTGTCCTATCTCTGGTACGGGTGTAAATGTTAATTCAGCCATCGTGTTCCACCACCTTACATGTATTTCGCTTTTAATTTGAATGAAATATTAATGTTTAAGTTAGAACCCGTTATGTTTACTGCATTCGTACCAGGCAATAGTTCTAATCTTTCCATGTTCCCTTTCAATTCGAATAAGAAGTTTTGTCCGTTTTTCATAGCGGCATAACGCTCTGCATCGATTAGAAAAGATGCATTCGAAAAACTTCCAAACAAAAAACTCTCACCATTTAGGGTAAGAGTTAAATTTGTTGCGGTTCCCGAAATCTCGATGACAGGACGAGCAACTAAAGATCCAAAATTATCTATGTTAATACTCTGTGGCGTATTTATCGTGAATCCATAATCGCCAATATCAAAAGTAACATCTGATTCAAAAGGGATTTCACTATCAAATGTTATATCGTCTGTCTCTACAACCGAATACGCATGTGGATCATAAGCAATCATAGGTAATTCAAACTTACCCATACTTATATACCGTTCAATCGGCATCGAACCACTGTATCGGGCTAGATAATATTTATCAGGTTCGTAATCATAAATCAATTTTACTTCTTTTGGTTTTCCGTATGGATCAATAAAAGCAGCTACCATTTTTCTGATAGCTGCCGCTAATTCGTACCTATTTTCTTGTGGTTTAACAAGTAAAGGTAAGCTAAATGGCATAGGATCTATTTCTGAGCCGAAATAATAAGCACCAGGACGTCCGGGTATAGAAACAGCATGGTCACGAATTGGTGGAGCTGCTGGATGTTGGAATCCTGGTAAAAGAGCTAATTTCAGTTCACTAATTCTTTTTCCGTCTATCGTTAAACTCATAGTTGTCCCACCCTTCTTCCTGATGTCTTAATAATTTTCCCTAATTCTACTGCGATTTTTTGAATATCTGCTTCTTCTCTAACCACAAATGTTGTACCTCTAAACATATCAGCAAAATTATATGATGCAACTTCTCCAGATTGAGTACCAATAGATCCAGCATCACCAACTGAAGGAACTGCCGCTTCAGTCATTGCTTGTGAAGCTTTGTTAATTACACCAATTGAATTTTCCATACCAATCGCAAGGCCTGCACCGATTTGCTTACCGACTGCATCGCGCATAAGTCGTGAAGGTGAGTGGATATCAAAGAAGTCGGTAAATCCCTTTTTAATGCCACTTCCGATTTCTGATACCTTGTCCCACACGGCTCCTGCCATGCTACCTATACCGCTAATTAATCCGCTTATGATATCTTTTCCGACACCTAATAAGTCAACTTCTTTAAGAGTGTCAAGTATTTTACTACCTATATCTAGAGCGGCACTTCCTAACTCTCCTAAAAGAGATAGAAGACCTTTAATTAACGCCCCGATTAGCTTTACTCCGGCTTCTAGTAGTTTAGGTAGGTTCTTAATTAATTCTCCTACCAGAGTAACAATTAGTTTAAGAGCTGCTGCAATTAATTGCGGTAAAACCTGTACAATCCCAGTGATTAACATAAGTAAAATTTTGATACCCGCATCTAAAATCTTAGGTAAATTCGCAATTAAAGTAGATGCTATTTTTACAATTAAATCTAATGCTGCATTTATGAGTTGTGGAAGAATTTGCACAATCCCATTTATAAGTGCCAGTAAAATTTGAACACCAGCTTGAATGATCGCTGGCAAGTTAGCTAGTATCGTATTTGCTACTTGTGTAATCAAATTTATAGCCATATCAATAAGTTGAGGGAGCATTTGAATAATACCGTTTACTAAACTAGTCAAAACCTGCATACCAGCCGTAATAATCATAGGTAGATTTTGAGTAATCGCATTTATTAATGTTGTTATAACCGTAATAATTGCTAATGCAATCAATGGTAAAGCTTGTGTAATCCCTGTAATCAATGAAATTAGTAAATTAATACCCATCTCGATTAATTGTGGAAGAATCATCATTAGACCATTAATGATTGTCTGAATGATTGATACAGCTACAGGGATT
Organism: Bacillus sp. N6; assembly: GCF_052805735.1. Taxonomy (NCBI): domain Bacteria; kingdom Bacillati; phylum Bacillota; class Bacilli; order Caryophanales; family Bacillaceae; genus Bacillus; species Bacillus sp. N6. The sequence goes on along the minus strand of NZ_JBRAZW010000003.1, from coordinate 14,669 downwards.
AATTGTGGAAGCATCAACATAATACTGTTTATCAATGTCAAAATGAGTTGTAACCCAATTTGAATGATCGTTGGTAAAGTTTGAGTGATTCCCATAATTAAAGTTTGTATAATTTGTATACCTGATTGAACGAGTATAGGTAAATTTGTAGCGATCGATTGCGATACAGTATTTATGATTTGAACCATTGACTGTAAAATAACCGGTGCTGATTGAACAATTCCGTCCACAATTCCTGTGATAATTGAAGCCCCAGTTTGAATAAACTGTGGAAGTGTCGTTGTTAAAAAGTTTGCTAAATTACTAAAAATATTAGTAATCGCTTCTAATAAAACACCTTTATTTTCGTTGAGTTGACCTGCTATTGCTGGAAGGAAACGAGATGCTGCGATTAAAACGCCAGGAATCCCGCCTACTAAGGCTCCAACTATAGAAGGACCGATTGTTTTAAATATCTCACCTATTTGACTGAAATCACCCGAAAATACTGCTTTCACAGCATTAAACAAAGTGACTAAGCTCTCTCGGATTTTGCTTACGGCTTTTCCTATTAATTCAGCTGCGCTCTGGAATCCTGTAGGTAGATGAGTAATCCAGTCGTTTAAATAGTCGCCGTCCACAGTTGTAAAGAATAGGTATTTACTTAGTGAAATCAAAACATTGATGAATCCTTGTATACTTCCGATTACACTTGAAATACTGTTTTTAAATCCTTCATTTGTTTGCCACAACTTTTTAAATCCAACTACTAATCCAACTATTGCGGCGGTGGCGGCTATAAACCCTCCTACAACCAATGCAACCGGACCAGCAATAGCCCCAACACTTACACCTACAATTCCAGCTATACTAGACAAGGTTATAAATACTGGGGCCAGAGCCATGCAAGCTCCTATTAATATCCCAATCGCAACAACAATAGCTGTTAGCGCCGCTGCCAATGCTGGATGAGCGGAAACCCATGAAGCAAATGCACCAATGATATTTGCGATTACACCTAAAAGTGGCTCAAGTGCCATTTTTAAGTCACCCATTGCCTTTTGAAACTTTATAGCTGGGCTTGCATCCATTTTCTTTATCATGGCATTTAACTCTTCTTGACTCACATTTAAATCTATAACTTTACCTTGAGCATTTAATAATGTATCTATAATGTTTTGCCCTTGATCTTCAAACATTGTCATTTTGTTATCGTAAAGGCTTTTTATCCTCTACTTCTTACAGTTCATTTCCTGCAAGTTCGGCATACGTTTTCACTTATAAGAAAGTGTCGCGGTCTCGTGGAGGGATTATATCTTTTCACCCTCTATGCTCTGCCCCTGACTATACTTCGTATAGCCTTCGGTTCAAATTAGGATTCGCACCCTTTTTGCTTTATACCGCGATTTTAATTCGGCACAATTTATCATCTACCGAATAACTTAACACCTATCTCATTTTTCTTTGTTTCATTTTCAACTTCGTTCAATGCTTTGGCGATTTCTGTCATAGCGGCTGAACCTTCTTTACCGCCTTTTGCTACAGATTGTCCCCATTTTTGTAATTGATCGGCTGAAATTTTCGTACCTTCAAGGGATTCCTTCATTGATTTATCGACTTCTTTACCAAATTCAGCCGCTTTAATACGTCCTTCTTTCAATCCGTCTAAGAGATTATCAATATTCCATGTTCCAGTATCTACCCCAGCTGCCATAATCGCTTGTACTTCTTCAGCCGTATAGCCAGCTCGTGTTAATTGTCCACCATATTCGGCAATAATATCTAACTGTTCAGGCGGAAATCCCATTTTTAATAAAGCATTTGTTAAAGCTAAAGCACTATCATTTGTTATTCCTAATTCACTGCCAACCTCATTTGTTTCTTGGATTAATTCTGTAAAATCAATTCCTGCATAAGAGGTTGAAATTGCGGCTGCACCTTTTACAATTGCTGCATTTGCTTCATCGCCAACAGTTTTATTTAAAGCCCATTGTCTACGTGTTCCTTCAAGAGCTTCTTCCACATCTACACCGTATGCTTCTATCCCGCGTACAGCTTGTTCAACTGATTTTTTGGATGCTTCAGGAACTTCAAAAGTTACATCGATTTTTGTTTTTAATTTGGATGAATCTAGTGCCTTTTCAATTGTTCCTTGAATACCACCAGCTGCCATTGCTCCACCGAGCATGTTTTCTAAACCAATATCTAATTCTTTGAAACTTTTACTTGCTCTTTCCGCCTCTCGTGAAAGGTCCCGCAAATCATTTCTAACATTTTGAATAGAATTCCCATCATCTACAGAACGCAATGCACGTTGTAACTTCTCAATATCAGCTTCAGCACCTAAAGCTTCTCGTCCGATAAGCTCAATCGCTTGATCTAATTGTCTACTTGTAGCCGTTCCACTTTTAATTGCATTCACAAGACGATTTCCTAATGCTCCTGCAAAATCATCAACACTTTTACCTGTAGCACTAAATAATGTTCCTAATTGCCTAGTTGAGCTTGCTACATTGTCTTGTTCTGCTTTTAATCCAGCGAGTTTGCCTTTTAAACCATTAAGCGATACTTCTGTAAATTCAATCTCACGCCTAAACGCTCGGTATTGTTCTTCTCCAATATCACCACGCGCAAACTGTGCTTCAACTTGTTGTTGAGCTGATTTTAATTGATCTAGTTTCTTTGTTGTATTTTCAATCGATTGTGTAAGTAATTGCTGTTTTTACGCTAATGCTTCCACATTATTAGGGTTGAATTTTAAAAGACGTTCAACATCTTTAAGTTCTTTTGTTAAATCATTACTCCGTTTATTTACGTCCTTTAAGGCGTTTTGTAAACCAACGGTATTACCGCCAATTTCAACAGTGATCCCTTTAATTCTTCCTGCCATTTTCTCACCTCACTTTCTTAGAAATTATTGAAGTCTTCTTGTGAAGCTTTACGTTCTTTTTCTTTGTTATTTGAAGGGTTTTGCATTTCGATATAATCATCGATATAGTCCAGACACATGCCAATTGTCATATCTTCTAAATCAGCTCTAGATAAGCCCGTTTTATAGCAAAATAAAAGGAACGTTTCAGTGGTAAATGGTTCACCCTGTTCCGTTCCTTTTTGATCATTATTACTATCTACAACTTTTTTTTAGATTGAATTGTAGCTGTTATCATATCTTGGATATCTTCTAAAATTTCAATGATTGGAAATTCTTCAAACGAGTCTAACCATGTTAGTGGTTCAGGTATCGTTGGATCAGCTGTTTTTGCCATTGTCCAAACGAGATTATAAAACACTTCAAAGTCCACGCTATCTAGATTACTTGGATCTAAATTTTCCATATCTATTTTTCCAAGTGGTGCTAGTTTTAGTAATTGCGCGAAATAATCTTTACCAAATTGCGCTTTAAATCTAATAGGTGTTCCACCTGTGCTTTTCAAACGAATTTCTTTATTATCTACAATAATTGTTTTTTCCATCTAATTATGCCCCCACTACTTTCTCATAGACTTTTGTATACCAAGCGTCGTAAATACCCGCTGGTGTAGTTGCTGTTGTAGAAGTTTTAACACTAAGGTTTACAGGGTGTTGTGATGCAACAAATTTTAATTCTGTTGTAGTTGGCTCTGTTTTATCGCTCTTTGTAGAAGAACCAACACTTGGACGAGATACTGATACATTGTAAAGTACATGACGCGTAGCCTTAACATCGCCATCAAATTCGAACATAAGAGCGATTTTTTTGATTTTCGCATTCGAAACTTCAGTAATAACTTTGTCCGTCGTGTCCAAAACTTCTCCTAAAACCTCTGTACGGAACGCTTCAGTGATATTAGCGATATTTAAGGTACCTTCATAACCTTGGTTACTTGATTCTGTGTAGTAATTGCTATCATCAGCATAGAAGTCGGTTTGTTCACCCTTCGGTTCTAACTTCATTTCAACCGCACCTGGTAATTTCCCAACTGTACCGTATGTGATTTTTCCTGTTTCATCTTCAGAAACAACACTGTAATGTACTTTCTTTAGACCAAATACAACTTTATTCTCAGGCATTTACATCATCCTCGTTTCGTATATTTTTTGATACATATTTTCTGATTCAATAACTCCTTCGATTGGCGAATCGTAAGGTATTTCACAATCATCTAGGACTTTTTCAAGCTTGGCTTCAGCAACTAAATCCTTTTTAGTTGTGTAAAGCTCTATATTTAAATCGTTTATCTTGTGATACACCATATTGTCAGCCATTAAATTGGCTGAACCGTCCCCAATGAAACAAATATAGGGAAGCTTCGGCACTGGATTATCCTGGAGTGCTGTGAAATGCGAATAAGCCACAGGATAACCTGTAGCATCAAGGATTTTCTTTAATTCAATTAAATTCATTGTTGAATCGCCCTTTCAACTTGCTCTAGAAATTCAGTTATTGCTTTTTCTTCAGCTGGAGCAATATGAACTTTGGCTGGTACACGACCACCGCCAACCTTTGCATGTCCTTTTTCTAAAAGATGTGTTAATTGTGGTTTCAATGCGTTATGAACAACAATTGCATTACCAACTTTCTTCTTACGCCACCCTTTACGGTACTTACCTGTATTCTTTGGACTTTTTTGCTGTAGTTCGTCCACAAGATTCTTTGAAACTTCTTCTTTAGCAACCTCAAGGTCCTCTTCTATTAAATGAGTATACCTTTGTAATTCTCTAGTGATTTCACTAGATAAATCATTAATACTAGCCACCAACTTTCACCTCACAATAGACCTCTGTGAATCCGTCAGATCGTGGGAAGGTTCGATAGACTATATACTTCTGATTTTCATATCTTAATGAGGTTTCATTATCGTATTCGTCAGAATCTACAACAAATAAGAGCTGTGGTTTCAATCCAAGTTGCCCACCCGCCAAAAATTCTTGACGATTAATACTTAATTTAGAACAAAAGATTTGTCTTGGTATTTCGTTTGTACCAATTACTTGTCCAAGTTCGTCTATTTCAGTTTCAAAAGAAAGCAAAAAGCACACATCGTCTAGTGATATGCGCTTTGAGTTTCCCACACTTGATTTAAGTGATGGCATTTGTAATCCCTGCCTTCTTAATCACCCTGTTGTTAATTCTAAACTGTAAATTTCGAGATAATGGAGTATCTTCTTGTCGGTTTCGATAGGACCATGCTGCATAATCAACCGTAAGCATTTGGTCATCGATACTTTCAAAATCTAATACAATCCCTGTTATCTCAATCTCACTTTGAGAACTAACTAGTAAATTATTAAAATAAGCATCCCTCAAATTGTGAGTGATGCCTAAATCAAGTTTTAATAAGTTTAATAGATTGTTTTTTACTTGCTCATTCATCGCCTTTTAGTTCCTTGATTAAAGGTTCGCCTCTAAGATTTTCACTCCCTGAAAGTTCTTCAGCTCGTTCTTTCTTAGCTCGTCCTTTTCGGGGGTAATGATCTCCCTGGCGATAAACGTGGTTATCATCTTGTAAGTCTGCAAAATCTTTTAAAACCACATATTTAGCCATTCAGAATCACTCCTTTTTATGCTCCGGCTGGCGCTGCTGTGTAAGTGATGTAGTAGCCAGCTTGTGCATCAACTTTTTTAACATCGAAGCGTACAAAACCAGCTAATAATTGACCGTAAATGTCATTATCAATCCATTTAACAGAAGCTTGCTTACGATTGAATAGAGTACAGAACTCTTTAGCATCGCCTACGAAACCAACTAGATCACCCTCTTTTGTTCCGATGATATCATCATCTAAAACAACTACTTCTTTACTCTTAATACGTTTTCCGGATGCAACAGTGATGTCATCTTGTAATAAATAACGACCATTTTTATCTTTCAATAAATCTAATTGGTTAAACAGTGAAGATGATACATAGAATTTCACATTGTATACATTTTTAAATCCAGTATTTAATAGAGTAACAACTCCATCTAATCCAGTTACAGCTTTAGCGGTTGCTGATTTAAAAATAGCTGCAATTTGAGCGTTCTTTGTATTTAAATCTTGATCTTTAATATCTTCTGCAATTAAGCCAGTGATATCATAATCAGCATCATCAATTACTTCTTGAGAAACAGGAATGTAACCACGGTATGTTGAAATATCGTATGTCACTTCTTCGAATGTTGGTTTTGCTAGCTCAGGATTTTTTGCTAATTCAGCAACAGAAACCATTTTCCCATTTGATTTTTTGATGATTGGATATTTACCAGAACCGCGATTTACTGGAATTGTACGGATATATTGTGTTAAATCAACTGTATCAACAAGTTCTTTCTTTGGCGCTAATAACTCTTCTGGGATTAATGCTCCACCCTCCACAGATGTGAACCCCGCTCGTGTTTGGTCTTTACTACGCACATAAGCATTAATTGCTTCGCGTGTTTCATTTTGTTTTGGCATGTTTCGTTTCGCTCCTTTATCTGGTGATTTACGATTTGATGATTCTAATTCTTTTTCAAGTTCTTCAATTTCTTCTGTTAGAGTTGTTTTCTCTTCTTCTGTGGAAGAAATGTCTTCATCATTTTCTTTAATACTTGCTTCAAGTGCAGCTAAATCTTCCTCATTTTCAATTGCATCAATGGAAGCTTCTAACTCACTACGTTTTGCAAGTAATTCTGTAAGTTTTCCCTCCACAGTTGTTAAAGAACTACGCTTCATGTTTAATTTAGCGCCGATTAATAATGGATTAGGCATGTAAATGTCGCTCCTTTAATTGTTTTTTTCGTTGTTCTAACTTTTGTTTCTTCATGGTTTCAACATCTTTTTGTCGGGCCATAATATCAGTTTGTGGATATGCTGGAAAAGCTGTAATGGAGACTTCGTGTAATTCAGCTTCAGTAATTCTCCACTTCATTGTTCCATCATCACGTATGATTTGCTCTTCTTTAGTTGGGTAAAAACCAAATGAACAACCACGCACTTTCCCAGTCTGTACTTTGCGATAAGCACTCTTTGCATTCGGATCTTCTAAATCGATAATTGCTCGACCCCATAAACCGTGATTATCGGATTTTAAATCAAGTGTATTACTACCAAAACTAGCTAAAACCATTCTTGAATCGTGATTATCCAAACACATAATGTCATTGTTACGTAGGCTACTTTCAAATGCTCCTGGAGCCACTTCTTCAAACGCTCCTGGCCATAATTCAGTTTCTTGATCATAGACAACAAAATACCCCTCAATCACCGCTTCATTTTCGTTTTCACTAGCTCTAGTTTTTAAATCTGACGTGAAATGCATATGACGTTTATTCATCGTTCTCACCCCCCTTCAATTTGTTTTGACTACCAATCTTATTAGCTGGAATATAGTTTTCCAGGATGATAAGTTCTTGCATTTCCTTATCAGGATCTAAGCCAATCCAATCACGTAATTCATTTCTTCTCATTGCATTTCGGTCAACCATTTGTGTTCCGGCTTCTACCATTTCACTTAAATTGTATGAGTATAAGCTTCGCGGATTTAAACGGAAGAACCAATTTGGACTGAATAATAAATCACGAGTTAATGTTTGTGCTATGACTTGTCCTATAGAAAAAATACGAGTATTAATGAAGTTGTTATATTCTTCTTTATCAAACTCACCAACACCTAAGAAAAAAGCCGGAATCCCAAAGAGTCCAGCGACAGTTTTCTTATCTAATTCAACGCCTTCATTAATGGCAATATCCTTTAGTGACAATGGTTTAACTTGTTCAACATTCATTAAATTTGCTGGAATAATCCAAGGTTTGCCGCCTTCTGTTTCTGAGAAGTATTTAGCCATGATATTGTCTCGTCCTTCTTTACTAGAAAGCTCCTCTGTCATGGCATCCACAGAAATAATAAGTGATGGCATGTATTTACCACTCATAAAGTTATTCTTCGTTTTAGTAGCTTGATTTAAATTTTTCACAATTTCTTTTAACGCAACCCTATATCCTGTACCGCGATACGGATAATTTGGATGAGGATTAATTACAAAGTGAATCACCTCGTCTGGCGTGTAGGTTGTGCCGTTGAAGTTGATGAGGTAGTCGCCCTCCACATCTTCATAGCTCACAGCTTGCATTTGAAATGGTGTTAAATCGTCAATGTAAGTTGTTTTCGGATCAATACCAATGTGGACGATAGAATTTCCATCACCATGAAGTAATAAGTCGCTTACAATCTTATAAATCCAACTTTTACGAGTCATATTACGATGTGGTTCAATATCTATCTTTCGTGACAACTGATTTCGTAAACGCTTATCACCTTCATCTGTATTTTCCATGAGATGAATCGTCATATTCGATACCAAATCAGCCACTTTATCTACAGCAATTAGAACATCTGGATTGTCTGAAAGTCTTGTATAACCAACCGTTTCAACATCACCAACAGCTATCGGAATTGTAATAGCTGAACGTGTCTTTTTCTTCCTCCAAAATGCCAAAGTTTACACCTCCTTTTCATAGTTAGTTATTTAACCATTGAGCAGCGTTCATCGCTTTCTCTTTGCTCTTTATTAGCCTTACTGTAGCGAATACAGAAGCATCGAAAAGGTCAATTCTTTGCTCTGGCATTACTTTTTCATATTGAATTGCATCATCTACTTTTTCGATAGCGCGAACGTTTTGTATGCAATATTCATAGGCACTTGAATGTAAATAATATAGTTTTCCTTCTTTTGCCCTTTGTTCAATACGTCTAAATCCTTGTGACTTATGCATGTATAACTGTGGTTCATCCACAATATTGAACCCTTTGTTTTTCATTCCTAAATAAAACTCTTGCCCAAACTTACGGTCAAAACCAACTTGTTTTATTTTGAATCCTTTGTTTTTCATTCCAACAAACCAATTAACTAAATCATCATAGTTCACAATAGGCGTGTTACACATTGTCAAATGTCCATCGTCTTTCCAACCAAACAACGGTATTCCGTCTTCTTCCGCTTTTTTATAAGCCATAACAACCGGGAAGAAGGCATGTGTAATAATAATCTGTGTCCCTTCATATTCACCCACAAGTGAAGTAGCAGATAAATCGTGTAGCTTAGAACAATCAGCGCCGCCAAACCATTCTATGTTCATTTTCGCTAGTTCTTCTAAGGTCCATTTGTACTTATTATCTGAAGCCTTAAATTCATCTAAGTTAAAATAAGCTCTTAGGGCAGATGTATAAATGTTTAATGATTTTGCAAAGAAATCTTTTCTTTGTTGCGGATCGTTCTGAGCTTGTAATGAATCATTCAAAATATCTTCAGGCCTAATAGTTATGCCGTAATTCGGATTTGCTTTCTCATGTTGGATTGGATCCGTATAATCTACTTCTCCATTTTCATCCTCGTCAGCTTTAGCAATAAATACAAAGTATTGCTCATCTGTTACGGTTTTTTCTAAAATCTTTTGGCAATACTTCAATCGGTTGTAGCAAAAGCTATTCATGTTGTCTCCAGCTGTAGTAATACCAATCATTAATTTATTTGTATAAGCTTTCATAGCTTCTTTAATAATGTTGTACTGTTTTGGTGTACGATAAGCATGTATTTCATCCGCTATACCAACGTTACAATTCAAAGAATCTTGCGCATCTGGATTGGCTGCTAACGCTTTGATATATATCGAACCATCTTCAAAATCGCCACTTATTGAATGTTCTTGGTTATTATCGCGAATACGGAAATTAGAGCTTTCTCCCATTTCGTCTAAATTAAATTTGATGAAATTGAATGATTGCATTGATTGTTCAAGAGCAGCGCCAACAATATAAATAGTTGAACCACTTCGTCTTTCGAGTAAAGCAAGTCCCCAAGATAAAGCAGCAACGAAACGAGACTTTCCGTTTTTACGTGGTAAAAAGATGAAGACTTCTTTATACCTTCTAATCTTTGTATCCTTGTGGAAGAATCCTAGAATGTTATAAATGATAAATTTTTGCCAAGGTTCCAAAATAAAAGGCTCACCCCTTAGTGGTGAACCGTCTAATCTTTCTCCTTTATCGTGTACAAAGGTTTTTTCGATAACTTGAATAACAAATTCAGCATCCCTTGTCCTAAAATCGTATGCTGAGTTATTCCTATCATCCAAAAATCGTTGACACGCTTGTTTTATCTCTTTTCCAGCTATTTTTTTCGATTCAGCAACGCTGTGAGCATACTCAAGGACCACAGCTTCATTGCTTTTACTTGATGCCACTTAGCACCTGAGATAACTTTGATTGTTTTGGAGTGTCGAGTGTAACTGACTGAATAGCTTTAGGGTTAATACACAAACGATCTGAGTATGCTAATAAATCTTTGCGTAGGCTTTCCAAAGTGGCCACAATAGCAGATTTTTTAGAACCACCAGCAGCGGTTTCAGTTTCATATTGGAATCCACTATCCTCAAATTCTTTGTTTGCCCGATAATATTGTGATAATAAATCGGAATAAACATCGATTAAAGGCGTGTATTCTTCTTTATATACACCTAAATTTTTCATATCTCGGATTGTATTTTTCATTATCGTCTCTTTGGTTGTCGCCTTTTTAGCCATTGCTATTCCTCCTTTCAAAAAAAGTTTTTAAAATCTGGTGGAGAGGGAAAAACCTCCCCCTCTCGGTCCCCAATAAGCTTTTTTATTTATTTTGTAAGTGGGGGGGATTGTTCTTCTTCTAATAAACTATGAATTAATTTAGTTAATACACTTTCACCAGCTTCTTGCATTTGATTTAATGTTGAATTACTAAGTATATTTGCTAATTCATCTTCTAATTGTTTTAATAAATCATTACCATTTTTATTAAGTTCTTGCTCACCTAAACCATTAATGAATGCACCAATAGCAATCGCTATCTCAAGTTTACTTAGTTCCATTCTCCTTCATCCTCTCCACACGTTCTATCCATTGCTTACCTAACTCTGTTAACTCATCACTGATACGATCATGCATCTTATCGTGACATCTTCCACACAGGCTAACCAGATTGTTTGTTGTAAGTCTTAGCTCCGGTCTATTCCTTAATGGATGGATATGATGTACTGTTGTTGCTTCTTTGTTCTTGCCGTATCGTTTACACTCCTGGCATTGGTATGAGTCACGCTTTAGTACATTGATTCGTTTGTTCTTCCATCTTTTTGTTTTGTAGAAGTTAGTCAATGGTTATCACTCCTTATCTTTCTACATAATAAAAAGCACCCGAATGGATGCTAAAAGAATCTTATTTTAATAATTTTGTAGTCTGATTTAATTTATACAGGGAAATGAATGAACACAACATCCTATTATCTGTAAGAATGGAAAGTAAACTTAACATTCACTTCCGATAATAAAAAATTATGTAAACAAAAGATTTTCTCAGAATGTAATGGTATCAGTCATTTCCCCGTTTCGCCTATTGTATTGTTATATCTGTAATTAAATGTAATTGTATGCAAATCTCATACATTGCAGTATTTATAGGTGTTTTCACTGTCAATAGCCAATTTGCTATGCATAAACTTCACCTTGTTAACTACCTACTTTTTTGTCCATTCCGATAGACATCTCGTATCACAAAAATGATAAATGCGAGGACCGCCGTTAATAGCATTATAATAGCTCTCGTTATGTGTAATCTGGCCAAAGAAACGTTCAGGATGCCATTTCATTTCGAAAAAACTATCGTTATGTGTCATTTCTTTCTCGCAATTATCACATTTCAATAAGTTCACTATCACCACTCCCCTTGTTTTCATTTTATTTTTTTTATGTTAACAGTTCGGTACGTGATATTTTAATATCCACTCATAAACAAAAGAGCAACCGTTTCATTCAGTTGCCCTTCCGTTAATTCTTTATGTTATTACTATAAACCCTTTTTGCAATAGTTAACATGAACTGAAGTGAACTTAACATTTTGTTAACTTAACTTCTGAGCATATTCAATCATTCGCTTTATTTGTGCATGTTTATTATAGATATAACGCGGACTGTAATTTAACTCTTCAGCAAGCTTTTCTAATGTCTTGCCTTCCACATACTTGCCATACACAATCTTATGTTCCAAACCATGGAATGTACTAATTACCTTTTTGAAATCAAACATGTCATTCATCTTGTGAGCTAAATCATGTTCACGTACAGCAATACGATCTTCCAGTTTCCCGCCTTCTGAACCTTCAGTTAATCGAACTTCTTGTAAGTCACCATACACCCAACGCTTTAATTCTCGTTTACTTCTATCTAAATCATTTTCTAAGTAGATAATTTCATCTTCTAATTTATGATAATCTTTTAACCATTCCAATGTGTATGCCACCTCACTTATTTTAGGATGCCAGCTTGTACAAAAATGTTTCTCCAAGCATTATTAACACGATCTTTTTCGATTAATTTACCTCTTCGAGCAATTGCCTTCTTCATTTTCCGTTTTTTAAGCTTTTTCACCGTTTTTCCCCCTTTGATTTCACCTCAAAACTGATGAATTGATTTATATGCTGTTTTTACACGTTTTTAGACGTTCTACATCATCCAAGACCTATTGCATTCGAAATTAATTTAAACGTTTAATTTCCTTATTATATAGAGCCGTTTTTTCGCAAGAAATGAAAATTAACTTTTTCTTTCATTCCCCTTTGGATAAAAGTCATTTTCCTTGGCATGTTCATCACAAGCGACTACATGAATAAAACTATCTTTAGTATCATTCTTGGAATGACTGTAAATATGTCCTTCTGTTGTTGCGCCCTTCCAACACCCTCTGAAATTACAAGGCCCTAATTCCATATCCATTTTTATACCTCCCCTGAATAAAACTCAATATTCCGTCAATACTGTAGACAACCCATTAAGTTACTTTCTCCTTGTTCCCCCTTGGAGACGAGTAGTTAGCTTTTGCTAGCTGCTTTTTTACTCTTTCCCTCTGTATATCGCGATAATGTCGTCTGTATTCAATGTACATGGTAGGTATAACCCCTCCACTAGATCAAAAAGCATGATGAATTTATCTTCATTCAGATAATCCATAATATCTTTAAAACTTTTGTTACTGAAAAATGTTTGTTGTTCATCATTACTTTTAAGTGATACATATAAACTTTGATACTTATCCACTCTCATTCCCCTTTTCTACAAAATGAAATTTTTATATTAATCTTCCTCAAGTCTCGTAACAGTTATATAATTCCTAGCATTCTTTCGATTCGCTATTCTTCTTTGATACGCTGGCCTTGTATAAAAACGAACAGTTGCAGGAAGTACGCCCATATAATCAGCGCATTCCTGTATAGTTCCGATACATACGAATGATTCACCTTTATAAACGACGTACTCCTTTAAGTTCATTTTTTATTCTCCCTTTCGATTAAAATAACGCTTTTGTTTATTTATGGCTTGTCTGCAACTTAATATCTGGAATAATTTCTTCCGGTCTAAACAGTACTTTGTAATGGTATGCATCTTCATACTTAGCATCTGTTTGTTCAATGAAGTAACTTACATTATCGCTTAATCCAAGGTAATGCTTCTTATATTTACCGTCACCAGTCTTACAAGTTACAGTTATCTTCTTCCCATCACCAGCGTCTAAAGCGCATAATCCTTCAATACTTAAAAGGTATTTATCAGTTATACCATTGAAGAACACTACTCTTCGTTGAACCTCAAATGAATCAGCTGATTTAGATAAATTTTGTGAAACTGTATCCGCTTCTGTACCACAACCTGCTAAACCCGTTACCGCCATAATAGACATTAAACCTGCAATTATTTTCTTTTTCATTCTCTATTCCCCGTTTCTTATAAAATTCAAATTTGGTCTTAATATCCGTTATCCTGGCGCTGGTGGTTTACTTCGTTCTTATCCATGTATGCTTGTTCAATTTGTTCTTCAGTGAACCCTAACAATCTACCTAAGTACAAATACTGTTCAATTAATTGTTCATATTCACTTTCTAGGTAATTTTCTTCACTTTCAACTTCACGATCTATATATAAAACGGTATGAGTTAATTGCTTATACTGTCTGATAATATGTGTTTCATCCTTTTCTGATTTTAGACAATGAGCTACCGAATATTTAGGTAAATACCTAATAAAATCAGCTTCAAATAGGTCTAATCCTGCTTCTAGAACAAAATGTAATCCGTCCACATATTCCTCTAATAATGCATCCTTAGGTTGTGGTTTTTCGCTCCAATACTTAAAACCACGCCAATCGTTCGCACACTCCATAAACTCGACTAACATCGCTAACATCATTTTTTGGAATTTATCTTTCCCTTTGTATCCAATATGTTCTTTTAATCCAGCTTGTACCTCAAATAATTTAGTTAATTCCATATTAATTAGCTCCTTTTAATGAACTTTCAATTCGTTGCTTACGTGTAAGTAAATCTTCTAAATTACCTTCTGTTTTCTTTTTCTCAAGCCCTAACATATTCAAATGTAGTTTCATGTTGCTTATATCTGAATTAACGCTTCCTAATTCTGATTCGAGTTGAATTTTGGTTTCTTTTTTCATTCAATCCCTCCTATAGTCCTAACCTAGTCGTAACTTTACCTTCTTGGAAACCGTGAATCACTGGGTCATTTTCGATAATTAGAGATGGCATTGTCATAAGATCATGTTTTTGAATGTAATGTGCGTTTTTAGGCTCTTCCACATTGAGATACGTTACATCTAAAACAGCGACATCAGAAGGAAAGTTATCAAACATCATTTTTAATCGTTTGCAGTCGTTAC
>NZ_JBRAZW010000002.1:0-70402 GCF_052805735.1 Bacillus sp. N6 | reverse complement strand
AAGCTTGACTGAAGATCTTGAGGGTTTTTATCATGTGGGAACGATTATGGAATACGGCTGGAAGGCAGATTTATCCCCTACTTTGAAAGATCACAAAAAAGTAATCGATCAAAATAGATGGATAAGCGTCTTGTTTTCGCCATGCGGTCACTTATAAGGTATCCGTATGTATAGACCCTGTTCACTCAGCGATTTTCACCGCATACATCCTTTTTCTATGGCTTGTCCTTGTAATATCGTCCCTACACGACAAACTGAATGTATTCCCTAGCACCTTGATGCTAACGATAACCACCCGAACCTTTTAGAGATGCGTCCCTGGGCACGTTCTCGCCCTCCCTCACCAGAAGAACAGGATTCCAATGAGGGGTGCTGTTTTTGTAGGCGCATACTCTGTACCCCCTGCACGACCAACAGCTAGCCACGCACGTAACACGTTCCTCCTATATGTATAGCAGCACGGAATTACGGCTTATCAGTTTTTATTTACGTGGTATCAGGCAATTCCACGCGAACAAAAAACAAGAAGGCATCCCGAAATTCCTAAAATGGCCTGTAGATTCACAAGACTTCTAGGTTTAGAGATGCCCGTTATATATCTTTTGACTACAAAAAATACAATTCTAGCATTTACTAGTTGAATTTTAGTCAAACAATAGATAAAATGGGTATATCAAAGAAGCCTCGTGAAAAGGCATAGTTGTTTAAGGTTAGTGGTGGTACACTACTTAAACGTTAACACTGTGGTTGAATACAGTTAATTTCTAGCCAAGTGGTGGTACACTAGCTAGAAGAGTCATTCCCGCTAAAGGTTGGTAGCCGATAGCATATGGGAGTGGCTTTTTGTTTTGTGTTCATATTCAATTGTTTTTAATTTTATTCTATCGATTTTCTTGATCTTCATTTATGTAAAATATCAAATTATGTTTTGTTTTGTAGAATGTTGCTTGTTGTGTACTAGGTTACAACAAGCTTTATCCTTTGTAAACAGCGAATTTACGAACTTTATTGATAATATCCCTATTTCCCTATTTCCCTATTTCCACTTATAGATATAGGGATATTTCCCCTTTTCCCTATATCTATATTTCCCTATTTTCTTCATTTTTTCATCTACTAATTCCTCTACGAAATTTCATATTTATTACTTAAATCTCTCTACTTCATACATCTGAAAAATCTTTTAATATCAACGTTTCTGTTATTAATTACTAACTCTATGATTCTATTGCATAACCTAAATATCATTGTTATAATTTCTATAAAGATATAGAAATATCCCTATTTCTATAGTTAGAAATATCCCTATTTCCCTATTTCTATTTTTCCCTATTTCTATAAAGGGATATAGGGAAATTTCAAAAACTATAACTGGAGTGTTAAAAATGGCTATTACAATTACGGTAGGTAATTACAAAGGTGGAGTCGGTAAAACCACAAATGCTGTATTGAACTCTTATGAATTTGCTAAAAAAGGTAAGCGTACTTTACTTGTTGACCTTGATCCACAAAGTAACGCAACAAAGTCTTTAATGTTAACAAAATCAATCCTTAACCCTGATGAAATTGTTACTGTTGAAAAAACATTAATGAAAGGTATACAAGAGGGAAACCTAGACGGCTTAGAAGTGGAAATTATGGAGAACTTACATTTACTTCCTTCTTATGTTGATTTTCAGGACTTCGCAAAATTCCTTTATAAAAATTGTTCTTCGGAAGCTGAGGAAGATCATTACTTTAAAGGATTGCTTGAAAAGATAAAGCATAAATACGACTACATATTTATCGATGTTCCTCCTATGTCACTAGAAGTTACAAAGAACGCCGTTGTTGCTTCTGATTATGTTCTAATTGCTTTGCAAACTCAAGAGCGTTCTCTAACTGGTGCTGAGAATTATGTTAATGAACTTATTAAACTAAGAGAGCAATATGATCTTGATATTGAAGTAGTTGGTGTTCTTCCTGTCCTATTAAAAAACAACGGTAAGGTTGACGAATATATCATGGAAAATGCTCGTGAAATTTTCGGTGAAGAAAACCTATTCAAAAACATTGTCCCGCAAATGGAACGTATTAAACGATTTGATGTGAATGGTATTACCGAAAAAGATAGACATGATATGAATGTAATTGAACTATACGAAACAATTAGTGATGAGTTATTATCTCGTATCGACATGTTCGAAAAAATGAAGGTTGGTGTGTAAAATGACGAGAACTCCTGGTTTACTAGGTAGAAAGAAAAGTAACTTTGAACCTACTGAGCCTTATGTACCAGAGCAAGGACAAGCTGTAGTGGAAAAAAACGAGGTTCCAGATACGCCTTCTCAACCTAAGACTGAAGAAAAACAAGTAACTCGAAAAGAAAAAAGAAACGAAAAAACTGAATCAAAAAAGAAATTTAAAAATCAGCAAGGCAGCATTAAAATTTCTAATCAATCAAAAGAAGAACTAGAAGTATTAATGAAACTTACAAACACAAAATTCGCTTATGAAATCATTGACTTACTTATAGATCGTTATGTAGAAAACGAGCTGACACCTGAACAGAAAAGGAAATTCAAGCTGTTAACAGAGATTTAGAAATATAGAAATATCCCTATTTAGAAATAGGGATATTTCTATATTTTTGTTTTCCCCATACATAACATACTGAATGTACTAGCTCCTTGTTTCGTAAAATTCATATTCTAAACAGAGTCCAAAATGGTAAAATATAACTAGATGAATGTAAAGCATAAAGACTGAAATAGAAATAAGTTTACTTAAGAACAGGAGACAATAGCAACATGAATAATAATTTCCCAACTTATACAAAAATTTTCGAAGCAACTCAAAGAAGATTAAAAAGCATCAAAAAAACCGGTTCACGAAATAAAGAATTAGATGAAGTAGATAAATTGATGTTCTATCTAGTCGGAAATATCAACTTGAGAATAAATACTATTTTTCATCTATTGAAGAACGACATCACTGATGGTGTTCTGCCACTACAAAGAACATTGTTTGAATTACAAATAGCATTTGAAGCTTTTATTAATGCTGAAGATAAAGAAAGATTTGTTAAATTTTTTAATGAGAAGAAAAACTTCGAAACTGGTAATAAATTGGATAGATTTCTTCAAAGTAACAATGAAAATTTAAACATGACTACTCCTGAAGAAATTGAACTACTGTCTAAACTTAATGATACATCGAAAGAACAAATAAAATCGGAGTCCTTAAGAGGTATGTCAATATATAAACAATGGTACGAGATAGCGAGTGGAAAAACTTTAATGGCTTTGAGTGCTGAATTTCAAGAAGTAACCTACTACCACTGTTATGACGAACCTTCAAATTGGGTTCATTCGCAAAGAATACATGAAAATATGGATATCGAAACATTTAGTCAGCAAATGCCTAATCGTTTTTATGTAATAATATTGAACAATATATATTGGAGTATTGATAAACTTTCACACAACATAGCATTTTTAGCAAATTATTATAATATTAAAGAGAGTAATCCACTATTTGAATATGGAGTGAAGCTTGTTGATTTAAAAAAGCAGTTCGAATTTTTAATAGAGAATAGAAATCAATAGGAGTGGTACCTGTGGAAAATAAGAGTAATTCTTTTGTAGTGACTTTGACACCTATTACCGAAAGTTCAGATTTAACTATTCAAAACGATCAAGCTAACATGGAAAAAGAAATACTGACACCAAAGAAACCAGATCAACGTTTAGTTCCATCTAAAACTGCTAAAATTTCACCAGCCGTTTTACTAAAGATAAATACTCTTAAACCATTTATTCAGGAACGAGAGAGTATGGATAAAACATCAATTAACAACATCATTGATATTCTTGTCGACAGCTATGTAGATACCCAGCTGGCAAATCGACATTCTAATGCATATAAGGATATGTACAAGCGTCTTTACGAGACGTTAGAAAATAAATAAAAGACAGAAGTGTCCTTGTTTTGAGGATGCTTCTTTTTTTGTTTGTTAATATGTATCTAAAGATAAATGTATCTTTTTATCCTTTTATCTTTGTATCTTTAGATAAATGTATCCTTTTATTTTAGGTAGGAAAAACATATACTCCTGCTTTACTTTCTTGCTCTTACCAGTACCTCCACCACTAGCTCATTTACATACCTATCATTAATAGAAGACATTTGAGACTACTCATAAAAGAAAAGTTAATCGCCTTAAAATTGTAATCTCAGTAATAAAATTGAATAACATTACATTTATGTTATAATATAATACAACAAAAAACTTATTAGAAAACATCTTGGAGGATCGTGCATTGAAAAGACATTATAAAATTGGCGGAATTATTCTTGCTGCATCGCTCTTCGCTAGCGGCTGTGGGAATGGAGAAAAAGTTGAAGAGAAAAAAAGGGAATCTTGGACAGAACATGAGCAAAGATTAGAAAAAGAACAAGCCGAAAAAGAAGCACAAAAAGAAGCAATTAATTTTGAAGTAGGCGAATACTCTTATAATCCAGAAACTAAAATGTTAACGGTAAATGTAAAAACAAATATGCCGGAAGGATCAAAAGCAAAAGGTGTTATCAAAGAGCCAGAAAAAGAATATATAGCAGTAATGTCAAAAGAGAGCACTGTTCATGATGGGAATTTTCATTTTGAATTTGGTGACCATGTATCCGAAACGTCAGGACGTGAAGTTGTTAAAAATGGAAACTATGATTTTAAAATGACTTTTACTGTTGATGCCGAAAACAAAGCTGCATTAGATGCATTCAAAGACTATGACAATTTCGAAAAAAACTATAAATCTAATGGGGAATTAGAAGAGATAGAAAATGGATTTAAAGTTAGAGGAATTAATGCTGGAAAAGTAAATATTGAAAATGCTCTATCAGCAGAAGAAGCTGAAAAAGCAAAAATTGAAGAAAAAAAGAAACTAGCGAAAGATCTTTCTTATCCTGAATTAAAGAAAAATCCGGATGGACACAAGGACGAATTAGTGAAATATACTGGTGAAATTGTTCAGATCATAGAAAGTGGCGGTTCAACTGATATTAGATTAGCTGTTACAAAAAGGTCATATGGATATAACACCAACGACATTGTCTATGTAACTTTCGATAAACCAACAGAATTTGTTGAAAAAGATATAGTTACAGTAACAGGAAACATAGAAGGAAGTTATTCTTATACATCACAAGCAGGTTGGAATATATCCGTACCATTAATGAAAGCTATTGATATAACGAAATAATCTATTGAAAAAAGCCCGGTTAATTTAGTCGGGCTTTTCCCTGTTCTATGATTCTAGGCGTTCCATTATATACTTAGTTCATTTTTATATTTTGTTACCAGAACCGCCACCACGGCTTTTTCTTCTCTTTGGCTGCAGCAACCTCATCCCGAAATTCCTGCATCAATCTCTTCGTTTCCTGCATCTCACGTAGCGTTTTCATAAGCGTCTCGTCCCTGGCTTCCAATCGTTTCTCCACTCGTTCATTGTGAGCTTCCACACTTGCTTTAATTTCCTCGTTACTTTGCTTGGCCTGCTCACTTAATCGCTTCTCCATCGCCAACATACTCTGATTCATTTCTTGCGCCATAACGCTGTACTGTTCCTGTAATTGCTGTTTAATGTGGAATGGCACTAAGTCCGCTTCATCAGACTCTTCTTGAATCAGATCCGGATTGACTTTCTCTATTTGCTGCGCTATCATCTTCGCTGCCTTTTCTAGCGTCATACCGTCATGCTTACTCAGTTCAATTAATTTCTCAATCACCATAATGTCACTGTTTGTGTATTCTCTTTTTCCTTGTTTATTTTTTTTAATAATGTATGACTCTCGTTGGAGTACTTCTACGTATTTTCTTAGTGTGCTATCACTCACATTCAAGCGACTATAGACGTCTTTCGCGGTATAAATGATTTTCATATCCGACATAACGCTATAACACCTCCTAAAGACAATATTCCATGGCACCATACTAATTCCTGCAATTAAAGGCACATTATATCCCTACTACATTTCACTTGTTTTTTGAAAAGACTTTATTTGTTATAATGTTTTTACAATATATAGGAGGCTTGTTATGGGTAGAAAATTGCTTTTTGAAGATGTCAAAAAGGCCTTTGAAAAACGAAATTATCAATTGCTAGAAAAAGAATATATACGTTCTAATATACCGATGAAATTTAGTTGTCCTAATCACCCTGATAAAGACTTGAAAATTAGCTAAAATAAATTACAAAGTGGAAGAGGTTGTAAATATTGCAGTAAAGAGAAGCAAAATAATGCTCAACGACATCCTATAGAAAAGATTAAATCTAAATTTGAAGATAAAGGTTATATCTTATTGGATAATTTTTATATAGACTCTCATACTCCTTTGAAGTATAAATGTTTAAAACATCCCAATAAGGTCCTAAAAATCGCTTACAGATCTCTTTTAAATGGTCATGGTTGTAAATACTGTGGGAGAGAAAAGCTCTCATCTAGCAAAAGAGTAGCGTATGAAACTGTTTCTAGAGAATTCGAAAAACGTGGCTATATACTCTTAGAAAAAGAGTATATTAACAATCAACAAAAGCTACGTTATTTGTGTCCAAAACACCCTGAAGAAAATATATACATAACTAGGGCTAATTTAATTAAAGGTTCTGGTTGCTCTTTTTGTAAAAAAGAAGCTTTACGCGAACACAATCTGAAATATACCATTGAGATAGTTTCAAAAAAATTCGAAGAAAGAGGATATCGTTTATTAGAAACGCAATATATCCGTAACACGCACCCAATGAAATTTAGTTGTCCTAATCATCCCAACGAAGAATTATATATTAGATTACACGATTTTTTAAAAGGACAAGGTTGCTATAAATGTTGTATTGAAAATAGAAGTGGAGAAAATAGTTACAATTGGAAAGGCGGTATAACACTTCTTAGTCACTATCTAAGAAGCTTTTTAAAAGATTGGATTTTCGAATCGTTAAAGAAACACGACTTCACTTGTTTCATTTCCAAAGAAAGAGACATTGAACTAGACGTTCATCACTCTGTTTCTTTCCATCAATTACGGGATATTGCTGTCAAAGAGTGCAATCTAAATGTTAAGCAAACAATAGGGGGTTACACTTCGGAAGAATTAAATATGATTGTTTCAAAAGTTAAACATCTTCACGAACAGATTGAGGGAATTCCTTTAAGAAAAGATATTCATCAATTGTTCCACGAGATATATGGTAAAGAAAATAATACTATCAATCAGCTTTATGAATTTAAGGAACGCTGGGATAATGGAGAATTTAAGGAAAGTTGTCAATAACTTAAATAGCCGTCATAACGTCACAACACCTCCTAGTGAGAGTATTCCATGACGATTAAGGAATTCCTGCAAAGAAAAAAGCCCTGTATAAACAGGACTTTTTCTTAATTATTTAAATTGCCAATTTACCACATAGTTCCAAGGACTATTTTGGCCATATGGCATTACACCAATACGTAAATAATAAGTTTTACTAGGGTTAATGCTTACCGTCTTTGGTGTTTCAGACATTGTCCATGAACCTAAAAGTCTACCATACTCGCTATCTTCATAAATAGAAATTTTAGTATCTGAGTGTCCCCATAAATCCACAGAAAGTGATTTTTGACTTAAACTCGCAGCTTTTACTGGAATTATACGATAATCACTAATAGAATAAAGTGCTCCATCAGTTTGCCCGTTACCTACATTAACCGATGCTACGGAATTGGATGTAACCTTTTTATCAACTACCTGAGGTTTTTCAGCTGCAAGTGCTCCTCCGGCCCCAGATAAAGCAATTCCAGTTGCTAATGCTCCAATTACTAGTTTCTTTAACATAAAAAAATCCCCCTTTAATAGTTTTATAGCTTGCAACTTCATCATACTTTCGATTTTCGTATATGTAAATATATTACAATTTTAGAAACATAAAACTATTTATTTCGAATGTTGAGTTAAGATATGTTGTCTGATAATAACGATAGATGGTTATTATCATATGAAAAAATCCTACATTAAGTAGGACTAAATCACTTTAGCAATCTCGACAAGCAGCCTCATAAACAACGGAATCATTTGAACTACTATATAGCCAATCCCAGCACGACTTATTAGCGAGAATCCCCGCTCCTGGCTACCAACCATAATGAATAACCCACCGCATAACGCTACAACGGATGCGATTGGATAGGATACTGCTTTAATCAAGAAAATAACAGGCTCAAACGCATTTACAATACGATTGTATAACTGGCCATCTATATAATTTTTTATTGCCCCGTCATTGGACTGCACATCTTTAAATACTTCATTCACGTCTGGATTATTTCCATCAGCAAATACATGAGGAATATCTATAATATTGCTGAATATAATAGCACTACCGATCACAATACTTATTCGCGCCGCCACGGGTGCGTATTTTTTTGCTTTCTTTTTGAACAAGCTCCACTTTTTCTTTGCTCCGTAATTACCATCCATAAAATCTTTGATGCTCATTGTCTCAGTTGCCATATGGACCATCTCCCTGTTTTTAATGGAAATCAGTAACCGTGAATATATTGCAATCCAATCCTTCACAAAGCTTCTGGAGTTGCTTCCTTCTATATTCCGTCGTGGTGTACCAAATAAACTTAGGGGTCTTTTCAAATACTTTGCATTCCATCAATTTGCGATACTTCTGCATTTTGATACGGTTCGCACTCATCTTTTGCTCATGATCTACCTCTACAATGTGGTAACGTCCATTATCCGTAAATAGTGCATCTGCAATTATGGAAACGATACCTTTCACATTCATCTTTACTTCCTGCTTCCACGTTTTCGGGCATTCATAAGCGATGTAAATATCATTCCTCATAATGTAATGACGAAATTGATTCGAACGCTTAAGTATCTTCTTACTTCCGATACGTTCACGCCCTTCCTTGTTAAGATAATAAACCTTCTCTCCATCCCTAAAGCTAGATACATATTCTTCAATTCCTTTCATGACACGAGAAGCATTCCTATCTCCACCGAGATCGTGAAGTACCTGGATTTGCTTCCTACTTAAAAATCCCAACTTCTTCAAGCTCAAGAGTATGGACTCGGTTCTCGCTTCCTTTAGTGCTAGTTTTTGCATCTTCATGCTCCTTCCTCGCTCTTATGTTGATGTGCGGCTTTATGATGTTATCAATTTGCTTATTATCGATATAAATTGTCTGTAGGACCTTTTTCTCGTTCGTTTGATATATAGCCCTTCCTTTTATGTTAGGAAGACTCTCTGCGCCGCCCTCGTCTAGCACAGCACGGCTCCCTGCTTCTGTCTGCAATCTGAAGCAAACACGAGCTCCTATGTTTTGTCGTAACTGTGATGGTAATGCTTCATTAGTCGGGTATTGCGTCGCATATACCAAGCGAAATCCCGCTGCCCTGCCACGACGACCTATATCAACAATGATGTCCTTGCACTCCTGATATGGCGCTATATCGGCTGCTTCATCTACGATCACAAAATACCGTACTGGATCCCCGGCTTCTTTTATATCTTCGTATCCTTTTTCTAGTAAGTATTCGTTTCTAGCATTCAGTTTATCTTGCAATTCCCTTAGAGTCTCAAGGGCTTCCTCTGGATTCTTCGCAATCGATTCGACCTGATTAAGGAATCTGTAACGGTTGAAAGAGAGACCACCCTTCAAATCTATAAGGAATAGCTTTATATTTTCCGATTGGTTGCGTACCAGCGAAGTAATAATAAGCTTTAATACATTTGATTTCCCCATATCCGTCATGCCGGCAGAAATCATATGTGATAGCTGGTCAAAGTCGTGTTTTATCAATCCATCTCTTGTATAACCAATAGGGACTTCCCATCCCCTGCATTGCTTCATCATCTCTTCTTCAAATTTCACGAAATCAGGAATTCCTTTCTCGTAAACTCGTATTTTAAGCAACCCATCGTAAGACAGCTCAATTTCCTTTCTAACGAGTTTTTTCTTGCTTATGATGTTTTGTATTTGTTTTAAGATATCTTTTCGCAGTCGAAGAGATTTGAAGTCTTGTAGTTTAAAATTATAAACTTTGCTCTTATGATTTAATCCATCCTCTAAGTGTTGTATCTTTTGTTCAAAATCGGAGAAGCTAAGTCCAAGAGGGATTCTATACGCATATTCAACTCCCCAATTATTTTTCGTTTTGCGAAGTAGCTGTATAGTCCTAGTTTCTTTTCCTTCTTTTACTTTTAATCCGCAGTTGGCGCAGATTCTTTGGATTTTTGAGGCATCATTCGTAGCTCCTTTTTGATGCATTTTTGATAGAAAGACTACACCACCAACTGCAGCTGAACTTACTAACTCAAATATCACAAACTCACACCACCCTTCTTTATGTATTCTGCAAGAATAGTCCCTGGAGATTAGAAGAGATTAAAACAGTTATGAATCGTTGAAACTATTAGTCTTTCAATGTCTGAAGCATCATTCTGTGAGCGAGTTCTATTTGGAATAGGTGAAACGAAGTTTTAAAAGGCTATCAAATTGGAACAGTGAATCGTAATTTGTTTGGTATGGTAAAAGGTATTTCGCACTGCTTGATTAACATTCCAATTTTCTGGAGGTTTTAAAAATAAAACTTTTGGACATTCTTGTACTAATGGATTAAATACAGGAGTGATCAAAATGAATTGGCTTAACTTAGGGAAAGGTAGACGTTCGAAAATAGCTCGTTTTTTGGATAAAAACGGTGTGACTCAGCAAGAGTTAGCTGAAAAAAGCGGAGTAAGTAAATCTACAATAAGTCGAATATGCCAGGGAGATGCATTCGCACCAACAATGAAGAATGCACAAAAGATCGTAAGAGCCTTAAAGAAAATTACAAAAAAAGATAATATTCATTATGATGATTTTTGGATGTAAAAAGAACAACTAAAAGTTGTTCTTTTTACATTATTTACTTTTATAGCTTTTACCTACTACCAAGAAAATGTTGCAGCTTCCACATACCCTTTAACTCGGTAGGAAGAAAAAGGATCAATAATATCAATTCTATAAGCAGCTGGTTTCATTCCTGTGAAAATAGTACTATATAAACCCTCACTGCCACCAAAATATTGATAGGATGTACAAGCCTTTGTAACTGGATTGCATAGTCGCACTCTCAAGGTTTGCCCATCTACACGAGTACCACCGATTTTATAAGGCGCGCGGCCGTCAGCGCCAAGATGTACTTCCACATTTGGTTGTGAGTAAGTAGTGGTAATTGCATTTCCATCCCATTTTCCATCTTCTGTTTCGAAGTAAGTCCAACCAAAACTATTTGCACTTGCTGTTCCACCAAATCCGAATAACACCGTCATTGCGAATACCAACGATCCCATAACAGATAACACCTTCTTCATGAGAAATCCCTTCTCTAGGTATTTACATACTTAAGTATTGTATAAACGAGTGCATGAAATTATAATTTTTTTCTTAAATTCTAATAGATGGAATATTTAAATAAATAATCCATTAAGATCATTCCCTTTCCTCGCTTTATTGGATCTAGCTTTGCTGAAATGAGCGGATCTTTTTATTTTTTTGAAAAACCTCTTCATAAGAAGAGGGATGTTCTATCTATAAAATGAAGCTTGATGAAGATGGACAAATGTTTGGTGTGAATGGTGAACTTATAAATGTAGGTGATTGAACATGTTCACTGTCGAAATGAGTTTTACAAAAGTATGAAAATGTTAAGCCCATAAAAACCCGTCGTATCATGTGTATGTACTGATATAACGGGTTTTTTATATGAATATTTAACTGTCTATTTTACTAATTATAGAAAAACATGAACTTAGTTTTACTTTTTAGGGGTACTACTTCATGTAAAATGGACATTTTATTTATATTTTTGATAGATTTCTTGCGAAATATGTACCTAGAGCGGTATTTAAATTTAAATGTGATACGATTGTTGTATAGTAGCAAGTATTAAAAGAAAAGTAGATAAAAATAGGGGGCGTATTTCATGTATAACTTACAAGAAGATATGTATGAACAATTAAAAGAGAAAAAAGGGGATATCACTATATTTTTAAAGAATGGGCTTCCCATAGGTGGGCAGATCCTTGCAACGGATAAATTTACTGTTCTTATGATGGTTCATGGTAAGCAACAACTAGTCTACAAGCAAGCAATTTCCACAATTCTTAAATAATTATTTTGCCTTTTTCGAGGCAAAAGGCAAAAACACCCAAAAAAAAGAAGATTGAGATCAATCTTCTTTAAAACAGGAATAGATGACAGATTACTACTCCAACTCCTAATCAATTATAATTAAGCGTGTAGTGACATCCAATTCATTCTAAATCTTCTCAATATTCTTTGTTTTATTATTGAATTATAATATAAGTAATTCTTTTTATTATTATATATTTGTTCTTTCTTGTTGCAGAATCCTTATTATAAATAAGGATTCCTTTTTTTGTATCAAAAATCTACAAAGAAAAAAGATAAGATCGGGAACACAATCTTATCTTTAGCACAAGGAGTAAACAAAAGTGATAACCATCATATTTTTATTATAATTTAATTTTTGTTAATTTTGAATATTAATACCATAATTAACAAGTATATTTATATTGAGAAATTTATTACAAAATTAGTTATAAATGTTTCAAAAACCGAAAGTAAACTTTTAGCCATTAGTTAACATTCAAATTATTGATTTTATTAGTTTTATCGCAATTTGTTCATTTTCTCCAAAACCACTAACAAAAATATACATTCAAAACACCATAAATAAAGAGATTGGGATACCGGTAAACAAAAAAAGAAAAAGCTAGATCCAGTCTATTTTTTTTACATAATCACTTATTATCGGAAATTACTTTTAAAAGTTTCTCCAATTTTTGTTCTCCATCTTAAAAAGTTCTCTATTTATAAGAATTGAATGGTTCTGGTGCAGACACTCCAAAACGCTTGTAAGTAACCTCCTAAACTTGGACATACTGATACTAGTATTCTAAAAAGGATGTGATGGGTATGGAAAAGCAAAATCTATTCAAGTGGAAACATTATCAACCGGATATTATTTTATTAACCGTGAGATGGTACCTACGGTACAACCTCAGTTTTCGTGATTTAGTCGAAATGATGGAAGAACGCGGGCTATCCCTTTCCCATACAACTATCATGCGATGGGTTCATCAATATGGTCCCGAATTAGATAAGCGAGTACGACGTCATCTGAAGTCAACCAATGATTCTTGGTGAGTCGATGAGACGCATGTGAAAGTCAAAGGTCAATGGATGTACATATATCGTGCTGTTGATTCAAAAGGAAATACAATTGATTTTCATTTAAGCAAAACAAGAAATCATAGGGCTGCAAAGCGTTTTTTCAAGAAATCTTTGCGGTCTTTTCATGCTTCAAAGCCCCGTGTGATTACAGTAGACAAAAACCCAGCCTATCCTATAGCAATTGAAGAGTTGAAGAAAGAGAAAAAGATGCCTGTAGGCATCCAAATAAGGCAGGTAAAATACCTGAATAACATTGTAGAGCAAGATCATCGTTTTATTAAAAAGAGAGTACGTTCAATGTTAGGATTGAAGTCTTTTCGTACAGCTACATCTATTCTTTCAGAAATAGAAGCGATGCATATCATTAAAAAAGGCCAACTTATGTTACGAGACAAGTCTGGCCAAAATGAAATGAAGTTTATTCATCAACTATTCGGAATGGCTGCATAAGAATAGATTCCATTAGGAATCTATATACCTCTTTCAAATAAATGCAATCTTTGCAACAGAATCGGTACATCCATTGACTCTTTACTTTTATATATGTTTCATCAACTCTCCAAGAGTCATTGGTTTGCTTGAGATGACGACGGATTCTTTTGTCTAATTCAGGACCATACTGATTAAGCACCTGTTTTAGAGTAATAGTATCAGTATGTCCAAGATTTAGAGATTACTTGAAATTATCTTGAAGTTTTTGCACCAGAACCTTATTTAGTACTGCATTATAATCTACAAATTATCAGGAAATCAAAACCCGATTTTTAAAAAGTGGTTTAGCCAATAGAATCAGAAGTTATTTCTACACCCTTAAATTGTTTTAATAATTTCATATCATTCTCAACATATTCTTTTATATCTGATGAAAGATTGATGATACCAGCAACTTCATAGGATATTGTTGTATTTTTAACTTCCTGATTTATATCAACGAGCCATTGTATATTTGCTTCGCTTTGTAGAGAAGGAATATTAATTTTCTTTACTATACCATCAGTTTTTGGGAATTTAATCCATCCAGCATACTTTCTTTGTTTGAAAGCAGAAATCTCAATGGGATCTCCAAATTGAATTTGATACATAATCTTATTAAAATCTAACCCAATTGCATCCCTAATTGAGGGAACAATCCCTCCTCCTGCTGGTCGAGCAGCTATTTCAATAAAAACTAATTCATTTTCTTTAGTCAAAAATAATTCTAAGTGCGTAACACAATCCGGGGTGTTTAGAGCATTTAGTACCTTAGAGTTAAATTCTAGAACCTTATTTCTAACTGGATCTTCTTCATCTAAGATTAAACTTCCAACATTTTTTCCGTGCATTATCATTAAGTTGGGATAGGTATATTTACTTACTTCGGAAATTAGAATTTCTCCATTAATAACAACAGAATCACAATGATAAAAATCACCTTCAATAAATTCTTCCAACTCATAGACATCTAAATCAATATCATTATATTCTATTATATCAATGAAATGTTGAATATCTTTTATGATGTAAGTATTTTTACTCCCTTCTCCCTCGATAGGTTTTAAAACTTGTGGAAATGATAAATCGCTGAATTTTGATGCTAAATACTTATTATCCTTTAGTTCATTTGATAGTTTTTGGAAAGAAGGAACTCTAATATTATTCTCTTTTAATATATTTTTCATTACAATTTTATTTCTAAATGGATTAATTTGAGTCGGTTTAGGCCCTTTTAAATTAAAATATTCCCTCAATTCAGCTGCTAGTAATAAATCACATTCTCTTGTACATACAATAAACACATTTTCTTTAGAACTAGCTAATTTAATTTCTTTTTCTATAATCGGCTTAATTTCCTTAAAGTTAAGGGTTTTTACGTGTACTAACTCATCAAAAATATTTTTATATTCATCTGGGAATAATGAATAATATCTGTCATTTAAAATAAATACAAAGCGTTTTTCTTTCGGATTATAAAACTCATGGAAATTCCCTTTAAAATAGTTTTTCTGATCTAAAATAATATATGTTTTCATATATCTATACTCCCTTTTTAATTATAAAAAGCATTTTTACTAGTTTAGTAAAAATGCTTTTTCAATAATTTCAATAAAGCCAGCGACAGGGATTGAACCTGTGACCTTCTGATTACGATTCAGTTGCTCTACCATCTGAGCTACACCGGCGTCTAGATAAATAATACAATATTTTAAATTAATTGTAAATACTTTTTCTGAACATTTTATTAAATTAGAATATTCGTTTGATTTAATTACAATAAATGGGTTATTATGTTTTATAGAAATAATAAATATAAAAAAGGAGTAGGTACTTTTGAATAATAATTCACAGTCAACAGAATACGAAATACCAAAAGATTATGATCCATTGTTATTTAAGATTCGCCATAGCGCTGCACACATTCTTGCTCAGGCTGTAAAAGAAAGATTTGATTTTAATGATCAAATAATGTTTGCTATAGGCCCTCCTATTGAAGAAGGATTTTATTATGATTTTCTATTACCACGTTCTATAAATGAAGAAGATCTTGGGTGGATCGAATCTAGAATGAAAGAAATCATAAAAGAAAATCATATGTTCCAAAAGAAAAATATTACAGTTTCAGAAGCAAAGAAGAAGTTTGAAAATCAAAAATATAAATTAGAAATCATTAATGATTTAATCACTAAAGGTCATGAGGAGGTAACAATTTATCAGCAAGATCATTTTTATGATTTATGTCGAGGACCTCATGTAGAATCGACAGGAAAAATTGATAGTAGTGCAATAAAAATTTTAAAAACATCAGGTGCGTATTGGAAAGGTGATAATAAAAATGCAATGCTCACTCGTATTTATGGAACAGCATGGCTTAACAAAAAAGATTTAAAAAAATACATTTGGAAAGTGGAAGAAGCCTCCAAAAGAGACCATCGGAAAATAGGAAAGGAATTGGAGCTTTTCCATATTGATCCTACAGCTCCAGGTATGCCATATTGGTTACCAAATGGGTTAAAAGTATTAAACGAATTGATAAATTTTTGGAGAGAAGAACATGAACAAAATGGTTATCAAGAGATATCAACTCCATTAGTTAATGAAAAGAGTCTCTGGGAAACCTCTGGACACTGGGATCATTATAGAGAGAATATGTTTACAATTCCTGTTGACGAACACAGTACGTATGGATTAAAACCTATGAATTGTCCAAATGCAATGTTAGTGTATAACTTGAAAATTCGAAGTTATAAGGATTTGCCTTTAAGGCTCTCTGATGTAGATGTATTACACCGGAAAGAATCTTCAGGTTCTCTACATGGCTTATTAAGAACTCAAAAATTTCAACAAGACGATGCTCATATTTTCTTGACAGCAGATCAGATTGGTATAGAATTCAAAAACATTTTAGCAATTGCTAAAAAATTCTATGAAATATTTAACCTAAAATATACTTTCAGGTTAGGGACACGCCCTGTAGATTATATAGGTGATTTAGAAAGTTGGAATACAGCGGAAAATACATTAAAAGAACTCCTAAACGAAATGGTGGGACAAGAAAATTATTATATTGAAGAAGGTGATGGAGCTTTTTATGGTCCTAAAGTAGATATTATTATGGAAGATGCGATAGGAAGAAAATGGCAAATGGGGACTATTCAATTAGATTTCCAATTACCAAGAAGGTTTAATTGTACTTATGTAGATTCAAATGGAAATAAACAGCATCCTATAGTAATTCATAGGGTTATTTATGGATCGCTAGAACGTTTTATGGGAGTACTTATAGAACATACAATGGGGAAGTTTCCTTTATGGTTGTCTCCACTTCATGTTAAAGTAATCCCAGTCACAGAGACATTTGATAAATACGCTCAACTTATTGTTGATAAATTAAAGATAAATAACATAAAAACAGAATTATCAGACTCATATGACGGTCGTTTGAATGCGAGGATTAGAGAGGCACAGTTAATGAAAACCCCTTATATGCTTATTATCGGTGAAAAAGAGCTAGCTAATTCAACTGTCAGTGTGAGAAGAAGAGATGGAGAAAACATTGGTGAACTTAATATCGAAACATTTATTGACAGAGTAAAAAAAGAAATCAATACTAAGTTGAATTTTTAATACTAAGATTTAAGGGAGGTTTGCTAAAACTGATGGAGGAATTGCTAAACAGGGATCAAGTTGTAACAAATATAACATCAAAACATATCGTTCTACTTCCTAGTAGCGGGGAAGAAATTGTTATAAATAAAGATAATTTAAACAATATTAAGGATTATAAAAAAGTATATAAGCTTGTAAAGCATAAACTAACCAAAGCGGCTAATTCAGAGAAAGATAACGTTAATAATCACATACAAAAGTTTGGATGGATAGGATACGAACCAGCGTCAGATAGTGGCCATTTACGATATTATCCTAAAGGATCTTTAATATTTAGTCTTATTAAAGATTGGCAGGAAGAATTACTGCTTAATACTTTAAAGGCTGCAGAAATAAAAACCCCAATTATGTATGATTGGTCTAAAAATGATATTAAAAGTCAAGCAGGAACATTTTACGAAAGATTGTATTATGTTAGTACACATAATAAAGATAAGGATTATGTTTTAAGATTTGGGGGTGACCTTGGTTTATTTAGTATGTTAAAAGATATGAAAATTTCATATAAAAATTTACCCCTTAGATTTTATGAATTTACAAACAGTTTCAGAAATGAAAGAAGAGGAGAATTAAATGGCATAAAAAGAGCTAGGTCATTTTCTTTTTTCGATATTCATAGCATATGTGAAAACTTATATAGTGGATGGAAAGAATATAGTTCCTTTTTTAAATTTCAAGCTGATTACTCCAAACAACTCGGAATAGAATTTGCAATTGAATTTACTGTTGAAGAAAAATTTTATAAAGAATATAAAAAAGAAATTCAAGAGTTAGCAATCTATATAGATTCACCAATATTAATTGAAATAATTTCTTCTAAAAAACATTATTGGGCAATTAAACATGTTTTTTACGATGATAATAATTATAAATTTTTCAACTCACAATTAGATTTCGACAACTCTGATATATACGGTATATCGCACACTTCAAAAGAAGGGCAAAAACACGGATGTACAATTTGTCATCATTCTTTAGCTTCAATAGAAAGATGGATTTGTATTTTTTTAGAAAGAGCAATTAAAATGGAAAAGCCTGTTATGCCCATATGGCTTGCACCAACTCAAGTTCGTTTAATTCCATTAAATAATCAAATGACTCAAAAAACAGATGAAATCTTCGAAATATTAAATGCAAGTAATATTAGAGTAGATATCGACGATAGGTTTCGGAAAAGTATAGGATCGCGGATTAAAATGGCTAGTGAAGAATGGATCCCCTATACTTTAGTTGTGGGAGAAAAAGAATTAGAAACAGAAAATTATTTTTTCAAATGCAGGCATACAGATGATAAATATATGTCTATTGAACAATTAATAAATGATGTACGAAAATATACTGAAAAGAAACCTTTTAGACCTATATTTAATAAATTCCTTTCAGAATCGCCTACAATATAAAGAATAACTTTCTGTATTTTTTGTGAAAAGGTGGGGGGATATGATTTATTTCATTTCTACATTACTCTTTTTTCTTTTTTATTCAGTATATAAACATTTAATACTGCCATTGTTTTTTTTGAAGAAGATATCTCTTAAAAAAAATTTCATTGGAAATTTTAAGATAATAGATGTAAGAGACTCTATTACTTCATATAATGAACCATTTATAGGAGCAGAAAATATTCCTCTTTCTATTTTAAATAGAGAGATTAAAAAGCTATCTTTAAAAAATGAGATATTAATTGTAGTAAAAAATAAAAGACAAGCGCGATTAGCAACAAAAATATTTTTAAAAAAAGAGCGGAAAAATTATAACTTTTTAATTGTATAGTTTTAACAAAAATGTTTACATATTACTGCTTTTCGAATATAATATATTTTGTATTCGAAATTTACTGAATAATTTAATATTAGGATGGGGGAATTTTTGTGTTAGAACAAACAACGATTAAAGTAGGTACTGGAGAAATTCATGTTGAAAAATTACACCAAGGAGATATCTTTGATGTCACAGAAGGTATGTATCCTAGTAAATTAATTGGTTACACTGGAGAGGGAGTTTTAAAAGTAGGTGCTAAGACTTCAACTACATATGGATATGTTCAAAGTGGAACCGTCAAAATTAAAGGTCAAAAAGAATGGGAATTAGAAACAGGTTACTACTTTAGCTTTAACGAAGAAATTGAAGTCAGTGGAAATGGATCTGCTGTATTCTATGAAAGATATGGTTTTAATGGACCGTTTAATATCGGAGGCCCTGTAGAAAAAAGAGGCCGTTTAGCTTACATTGATGGATGTAGTGATTCTTTATTAGTATATCCTCCACGTTTAGGGGATCCTTGCTTAAATTTATTGGTATTCCCAAAAAATATTCATCAAACAATGCACATCCACCCATCAGTTCGCTTAGGATTAGTTATCGAAGGGAAAGGTGTATGTATTACTCCGGAAGAAACGATTGATTTAGTAGAAGGATCTGTATTCTGTCTAGATGAAATGAAGCAGCATTGTTTCCATACAGATGAAAACAACCATATGAAAATTGTGGCATATCATCCTGACAGTGATTGGGGTCCATCAGATGAAAATCACCCAATGCTAAATAGAACGTTTATCCAAAAATAAATTTGTTTGATATTGAGGTAAAACCATATGGGTTTACCTCAATATTTTTGCAACATAAAAATGGAGGGGAAATTTGATATGACAACAAAAAATATAATAAAACCTAATACTATTCATGGTCCAGTAAAGCTACCTTTAAAAATAAATAATGAATATTCCGATTTCAATTTGTGGTATTTTGAATTTAATGGAGATAGATGGGTTGCATCTATTAAAGGCGATATTGACCCAAATAAACACATCCCACTACGTATCGAATCAGCTTGTATCTTTGGACATGTATTCCATTCTGATAAATGTGATTGTGGTTATCAGTTAGATAAAGCCCTAGAACGGATTCATAGTCTTGGGGAAGGAATGGTTATCTATGGAATTGATCAAGACGCACGCGGTTTAGGGATAGAAGCTCATTTTAATATATATGTCCTAAGACAATTAGAAAATTTAGATACTGATGGTGTATATGGACGATTAAATAAACCTGTAGATGCAAGGAGTTATGATCCTGTTGCATTCATTTTAAACAAATTTAATATAAAAAAGGTATTATTACTTTCTAACAATAGAAAACGAATTAAATTCTTAAAAGAAAATGGATTTGAAGTCCAAAATGAAAAACTTGAGGCTCCATTAACCAAAAATAACATGCCAACTTTAATGCTTGAAAAAGAAGATTTAGAATATGATTTCTCATTTAAGACCCATGGTGATTGGTTAAAACCTATCCAAGATAAAGTAGATGGGAAACAAGATGTAACTATAGGTCGTTTAGTTTTTGAAACACATAAATTACTAAATGAAGTAACAACAGATAAAAAAGATCAATGGGGAATGGCTTACAATTTATATGAGGAGTATGGACATGAACAACAAGAACAAAATTCAAATTATGTAGCTTATAGTACGGACTTTCCTAGAATTGATGAATTAAATATATATAAAAAAATGGGTGTAACAACATTAGTAGTTCCGTTTGCTAAAATCCCTAATTGGCTTAAGTTAGCTGGTGAAGAATATGGTATCCATATCCAAGATTGGGAACGTAAAAATAAATATCAACATGATCGTGAACAATGGAATTTAGTACAAAACAACGACCATTTTGATGTTTACATTAAAGATGGTAAAGTAAGATATTTACAATTACAAGGTAAAGAATCTTCATTTTCACTAAATCGTATAAAAGGTTTATATCAAGAAGATGTATTTAAATACTCCTCCCAAACATATTTATATGAAGTGCAGAATAAACATTGCCATTGGTTAGAATTTGAATTAATTAATGAAGGTACAGCTAGACAATTGAATAAAAAATTAATTTCAGAAAATAATCTTATACTTAAAAAAGATAAAGATTCAAACTTATATTATCTTGGCAATTACAAAGGGGAGTAGTTGTATGAGTAAGGTACTAGATCTTATTAATACTATGGCCGTAGATAGAGCAACAGGGGAAAAACTATTACTTGATAATAATAAATACCTTTGCATTGATAGTGCTGATGTAGCACCAGAATCTATGAAAAAATATAAAAGCTTTAACCCTTTTAACTACAATAAGTATCTTACATACCCAGTTCCAAAAATGAATGACTTTTTTTCTCATTCTATTGAAAGTATCTGGCAAGGGTTAAAGATTATAGAGAATAAAACTGATTTTAATCTATTTAAAGTACAACCATATAAAAGACCTTCCATGGTTGAGAGAGAAAATAAAGATTTTTACTATGAAAATACACAGTTTCTATATGGAGATCAAATAATAGATCTCTTAGAGGCTCGTTTTTTGATATACTGTCCGGTTTATTTGTATAACTTGGAAAAAATTTGCCCAAAAGAATTAATTAATACTATTGGTGATGCTATTAATCAAAATAAAGTTGTTATCTTTTATGATTGGGATGATAATTTTCAAATTGAAGATGTATCATCCCCGTTTAGCCATTCTTCCCTACTAGCTGCTTGGTTTAATGGCTCTTTAGAAACAACATTATTAAATAAGGCAAAAAACTATCTCTCAAATTCATTTTATCAAGAATTTGAGAAAATATATTTTCAATATACTCAAAGGTATACTCAATTTCATGAAAGAGGAAGATGTTTAGGATGAAAATGCCAGAAACAGTAGCCAAATATTTATACTGGAAAACACAAGATTTACGGGGCAGAAATGAAATCAAACAGCGACTCGAATGGTTAAATGAAACACAATGGTGGACTCCTAAACAGCTCCAAGAACTTCAATTTGAAAAGTTCAAACAAACCATAGAGCATGCATATAATACTGTACCTTATTATAAGCGTTTATTTGAAGAAAGAGATATCACCCCAAATGATATATCTAGTTTTAAAGATATAAAGAAACTTCCTTTATTAACACGAGAAAAACTTTTAGACAATCAGAACATGTTGGTTTCAACAGAAGCTGATTATGATACCCTACAAACCAATTTCAGCAGTGGTTCTACCGGGAGAAGAGCAGAATTTAAACAAGATGTCAATTTTAGATTATGGATGAAAGCACATCAACTTCGTACATATCAATGGTGTAATAATTGGGATTTGGGAAAACCTTTTGTATTACTATGGGGATCTGAAATTTATTGGTCTTTCAAGGAAGTTATTGATAAAGCCGAAAATTTGATGACCAATCGTAAAGAATTCAACACATTTAATTTAAGTAAAGATTTAATTAGTGACTTTTTAATAAAGTTATGTAAATATAAACCTTACTTAGTAAGTACATACACTAATGCAATGTATTTGATAGCAAAGGAAGCTGAAAAACAAAATTTACAAATAGAAGGTTTGAAGGCTATTCAAGCTACCTCAGAACCTGTACCTATCGCAATGAGAAAAGACATGCGCAGAATATTTAATTGTGAGGTATATGATAAATATGGTAGTAGAGAAACAAATATTATTTCTCATGAAAGTCCTAATCATGAAGGTAATCTTATTCAAGTAGAAAATGTTTTTGTAGAGTTTTTAAATGAAAAAGGTGAAGATTGCCAACCGGGTGAAAAAGGACGTATTGTTGTTACAACCCTTAATAATTTATCTATGCCACTCATAAGATATGAAACTAGTGATTTAGCTTCTCCTTTAGAAGGTTATTGCTCTTCTGGTCTAGGGTTTCCTAGAATGTCTGATGTACATGGTAGAATTCAAGATTTAATATTAACACCAAGTGGAGAACATATAGATGCTTATTTCTTCTCCTTTTTATTTATGCGTTTCAAAGAAATACATTGGTTCCAAGTTGTTCAACAAAAAATAGATCACTTGCTAATTAGATTGTATGTTCCAAATGGGGTATCACAAAGTATCTTAGATGAAATTACTAATAGAATTCATCATCATACAGGTTTTCCATACAATCTAGAATTTGAAAAATTAAATAAAATGCCAGAATCTCCAACTGGTAAATTTAGATTATGTATTTCAGAATTGGGTGCGTATACATGGAAGTGATATATACATGATATTTCCAAAGTTGATTGATTCTGTAGAAAATATTGAGACTGAAACTCATCGCCAAAAACATAGCACAAAAGATTTCTTGAAATGGGATGCAAAAAAAAGAAAACAGCTAGTTATTGATGACATTATTGCAAAAGAAAACTACTATACACAGGGGGAATTTTCTTCTGCCTTAAAAAAAGCCAATATTTTAGATAACAAAGCTGTTAATTTACCAGGCAATCTGGTTTTATTACCTTATGGAGTCAAATTAATTAAATTATTTTCAAAATATATAGAAGCGGCCTTCGAAAAGTATAACATGCAGGAATATTCATATCCTGTAACAGCTCCTTTAGATATTTTTGAAGCTGAAAAAAATTTTTTCAGTCTACAAAATAAACTTTTATATATTGCAAGTGATTCAGAACTAGAACAAAGTACTCCTAGAGGAGTACTTTGTCCAACTGGAGAAGCTACCATTTATACTCATTGGAGTAAAGAAGTTAAAAATATTTCTGATTTACCTATAAAAATGTATAGAAGAACCAGTTATTTCAGACCATTCTCTTCTGGAAAACATGCTGGAAGAGGGGTTTTTCGTTCATTAGAAGCGGGTGATGTATTCGAATTTCACTCCTGTTTTTCAGAGAAAAGTCAAGCCCTTCTAACTATAGAAGAGTATTTCAAAATGTTACGTGAAATATCAAACCAATTGTATGTGCCAACTTTATGGACAATTCGCCCGCCATGGACCAATAATGAAAGTTTATTTGAATGGTCAATTGGTGGAGATGTACCATTACCAACTGGAAATACAGTCCAAACGACAACTTTATACAATCAAGGGGAGGTATTTTCTAGGGCATATAATATTACTTTTAAAAATGCTAACAAGCAATATTACACACAACAAGTCACAGGTTGTGTAACTAGAAGACTTATTTTAGCTCATTTAATGCTTGGAATAGATGTTGAAGGGAATTTATTCATTCACCCAGATTTATCTCCTACACAAATATCTATCATTTTCAAGAAATATAACGTTGTTAACGATCATCCAATTTATAAATTTAAAGATATTGTATCTGCTAAATACAGAGTAGAGTCCGTATTTACTGATGATAAAAAAACAATTCTTAAAAACAGGAAAAAAAATAAGATACAAGGGGTTCCCTTAGAAATATTTATTCAGGATAAAAGGCATAGTACTGACAAATATAAAATAATATTAACAAGATCTGATACTTTAGAAGAAGCAATACTATATGTTGATTGCATGGAAGATGTATTAAACTCAATTTCTCCTGTAATAAAACAAATAGGAACTACCTTTGAACAAAAAATGGATAAATTCTACAAAAATCAGTTACTAGAATTAAATAATATAGAGCAAATAAACAGTGAGAAAAATAAAGTAAAGATATTTCCTTTATTATTTAATAAAGAATGTTGCCTAAAAGTAGAAAGTTTATTTAAAGGAGAAATATTAGGTTTTACAGAAATGGACAGTGAAGAAAACTGTATATTAACAGGTGAAAAAACAAGCTATAAAGCTATTTTTTCTAGAAGGATATAGTATAAGAAAAATGAGGGATAAAAATATGAAAACAAAACTGATTTTAATAACAGGTGCTCCTGGTGTAGGGAAAACAGAAACAGGTAAGAAATTAATAGATTTTTGTCCTGATAGATCGGCTTTAATTGATACAGATAATATCGTAGGTATTCAGCCATTTAAAATAGACGATGATTTCTATGAATTGGTAGGTAAAAATCTCAAATCTTGTATTACAAATTTCCATAATCATAACTATAAATTAATTATAGTTACTGGTGTATTAATACCTGAGGGGATTTATAAACAAATAATAGATTTTATTAGTGACAACAAAAAATTTGAATATGTAATATATGGACTTCAAGCAAACAAAGAAATCATAATTAATAGAATTGAGAATGATATTAAACCTCAAAATTCATATCAAAGAAAACAATGGTTACATGTAAATGATGAAATTTTGGAAATTAAAGGTTTAAAGACTATTGATACTAGCACGCTTACTATAGATGAAGTTGTAAATACTATTAGAGAATTAGAAGAACTTTAAATCTTAAGTAAAATACTAAATTCGAATGTTTATAAGAGATAATTATGTACAAGCTGCCCAACTGGCTACTCTTTTGAACGAAATAAAATTACTCTAAGAGGTTATATGTTAAGAAATGAATTTCAACTGTATACGTAAGTATAGTTGAAATTACTTAAGATCTTTCTTATCTGAGTAAATTAAGAATACTTTTTTAGGATTATTCAAAAAAGAAGGTGTTTAATATTACCAATATAGAATCCGTTATTGAACTTGAAATTAGCTATGTAAGAAAGGTCTGTTTGAAACTACTAGTAAACAAGGGTACTCCTTTAGACATTGCGGAAATAGTTGTAAGTCACTTGATCACTAGTGAAATGGAGGGGCACTTATCACACGGGATTTTAAGAATATTAGAATACGTGAAAAAAATAGAAAACGGTTTAATTTCCGTAAAATCATCCCCTACAATACAGAAAGTAAGCAATCTGTCCAGCATGGTTATAGGAAATAAAAGTTTTGGAGCACTCACATTAAATTATGCGATAGAAGAACTCTTGGAAATTTTAAAAAAACAATCTATAGCAATTGTAGGGATTCAAGAAAGTAATCATTTGGGCAGAATAGGTCATTTGACCTCACAGATATCAAGTAAGGGATTTATAACATTAGGATTTGTAAATTATATGGGGGGAGGACAAAATGTTCCTGTATGGAAAGGAACAGAAGGTAGATTTTGTACTAATCCCATCACTATAGGTTTTCCAAAAACAAGTTTATTTGATTCGATTGTCATAGATATGAGTACAAGTAATGCTGCAGAAGGAAAAATCAGAAAACACAAAATATACAATCAAGCACTAAGTGACGAAACTTTGATTGATAAAAAATGGAATTACGTAAACAATCCAGATAAATTTTACAAAGAACCAAGAGAAGTATTTTTGGCTCCACTGGGTGGTAAAAACTATGGATATAAAGGATATGCATTGGCTCTTGCAGTAGAAATATTAGCTGGTATCCTTACAAATTCAGGGTTTTCGCAAGAGAGTTCGAAAGATAACGATGGTAATGGTGGTCTTTTTATTGCTATAAAACCAGATATTCTGGGGATAAGTGTAGAAAAAGTCCTTTCAGATATTGAGGATTTAATTTCATATCTCTATGAATCGGAAACTTTAGAAAAAAGTGTCTTGCTTCCAGGAGAAAGATCCAGAAAATTATATAAAAAAAATGAAAGCAACGGATATTTAGCAATAAAAAAACAGCTATGGGATAAAATTTTATTTATATCAGGAGAGGATAATTATGCATCCACTTAAAAAAGTCGAGAATACAACCAAAATGAAGTTAGCGAAAAATCAGACTACTATAGGGCTATTTCATGTTTCAAATAATTCGATGATCGCTGAAGCCTGTTCAACTTTACCAATTGATTGGATTATGATTGATTTAGAAGCATCTACCGCTTCTAAAGAAAGTACATTACACATATTACAGGCATTAAGTGGTACAAATGTTACCCCTCTTGTTAGAATACCCTTTCTAAAAAAACATTATATTGAATCTTTTTTAGATTTAGGTGCTCATGGAATCTTGGTTCCAAAGATTGAATCTAGAGAGGAGGCTCAGGAATTAGTCGATTCCTTTTATTACCCTCCAAATGGAAAAAGAGGAATAAACCCTATTCGTGCTACAGGATATTTTAGTAATACAAATACTTATTTAGATGAAGCAAATAAAAATCTTTTATGTATGATTCAAATTGAAACTTTAAAAGGAATTGAAAATATTAAAGATATTGCTAGTGTGCAAGGTATTGATGTGATTTTTATTGGTTGTGGAGATTTAGCTTCTGATTTAGGGACGCCAGGAGATTTTACAAGTCAAGAATTTAATGAAGCACTAAATAAAATATTAGACGAGACTTTAAAATCCGGAAAGATACCGGGTATTTTTGCATATAATATAGAATTTGCTAAACAGTATGCCCAACAAGGATTTAAATTTATAGCAATCGGAAATGAAATTAAATCCTTAACAAATGGAATAGAAAATGATATACAGGAATTTTTCAAATAAAATTATTAAAAGTAACCTGTAAGGATTGATTAGAATATGGAAATTTTTAAAAGCAGAAACTCTTTTTTATTTATACTAGCAACAGGAATTACTTCGATAGGAGATGGTATGTACTTTATAGGCCTTTCCTGGCTTGGTTATTCTTTAACTGGAAGTGCTGGATCTGTAGCAGTAATTGTTGCCCTAGGAACATTGCCAGGACTGATAGCGTCCCCTTTTTCTGGTGTAGTAGCAGATAGATTTAACCGGAAACTAATAATTATATCCATGGATATATTTAGAGCAATAGTGTGTTTATTTATTCCTGCGATTATGTTATTTGGAGACCTTAAAATTTGGCATTTATATATTGTAGCTATAACTCTTACACTAGGAAGTAATTTTTTCCATCCAGCTTTATCGGGATTAACAAAGTCATCCATACCTAAAAATTTAATAATACGCGTTATTAGTGCCAATGCAACTCTACTGCAATTAGGTATGATAATTGGTTCTGGTCTTTCAGGATTTATTATTAGTCAAACCTCTGTTGAATATATTTTTTATGTTAATGCACTTACATATTCCATATCAGCTCTATTATTTGCCTTTATGAAATATGAATATATAAAAAAGGATTCCACCCATAAAAATATATATCAGCAATTTTTTTCTGATTTTAAAGAAGGTTTAAACTATATATTCAATAACAAGTTCTTAGTTCACGTTTTTATTATTGGCTTTTTCCCTGGTATCGCTATACATGTTCTTAATTCCTTATTAAGTGCTTATACTAAAGAAAGCTTACACTTAGGTGTTAAGGAGTATGGATTACTAGATTCCTCGTATGCCCTAGGTGCTGTATTTATGGGTTTATGTATATCTATTATTAATAAGAAATTTACTAGAAAAAATGCTATTACATATTCCTCTTTACTATTTATGTTTAGTTTCTTAATTATAGGATCTGCACCAAACTTTTTTATTGCGGTTATTGGCTTATTCCTTTTAGGACTGACAGTAATGCTTGAAGGTGTTAATAGGAGAGGCTTATTAATTGAATATGTCGATAATGACTATATAGGTAGAGTGCAAAGTCTAAATTGGACTGTCTATTCTTCATTAGCTCCAACTTTTGCTATAATCACCGGATTTTTATCAGACCATTTTGGTAATAGACAAGTATTTTTTCTTCTGGCTATTATAGCTATGCTAGTATTTTTGTATGCAAAAAAATCACTGCAACTTCCCTCTAGCATAGAAATTAAAAAAGATACGTATAATCAATAATTATATTTATTTTGTATTATAAAGGAGAATTAACTATGAATGATAACCACATTATACTGATTTTTGGGGATAAATGGCATTTGATGTCACTTCAGAATAAAGGCTTTAAAGTGACAAATATACTATTGAAGGAGACATATGCATTTAAGGATCCCTCCAGTGATACTTTTATGTTATCTGAATCTACAATTGTTTTAGAAAATATAAAACACCTTGAAGCCTATGTGAGTCTTCTATGTAAAATACACAATATTAAAGCTATCATATCTTTAACGGATACAAATGATGGTGTTTACCATGCTCATTATTTATCTCAAAAATTTAACATCGGAAACCCTACACAGATTAATCCATTAAAAAGTGTTGAACTACTCAAAAATAAAGGATTGACAAGAAAACATTTAGAAGACCATGGAATTAATTCTATACCATATAAAATTGTGTCTTCATCTGAAGAAGCTATTGCTTTTTTTAAAGAACATAACAGCTCATTTATTTTAAAACCGTTAGACTCACAAGGCAGTCAATATGTTAATAAAGTGGGAAGCATTGATGAGATTGAAAGATATTTTAAAAGGATAGAATTATCTAACATTTTAATGGAAGCGTATATAGAAGGGCAAGAATTTAGTGTAGAAGCAGTAAGTTTTAAAGGTAAACACCATATTTTAGGTATTACAGAAAAACAAATTTTAGGGCATAACGATTTTGGTCATAATACATATGTAGAAAAAGGCCACACATTCCCTGCCCCTATACTTGAAAAAGATAAACAATCTATTGAAAATTATGTAAAGACATTGCTAGACTCTCTTGAAATTAAATCGGGTCCAAGCCACACTGAAATCAAGTTAACCACACAAGGTCCTATATTAATAGAATCTCACTTAAGACCTGGTGGAGACCTTATACCTAGGTTAATAAAAATATCTACAAATTTGGATATATTTAGTTTAGCCGTCGAATCTTATTGTAAAGAGACACTCTCTCTAGATACAATTGAAAAAAAACTAGAAGCTAGTATTTGCTTCCTCACTCCCAAAC
Source organism: Bacillus sp. N6 (assembly GCF_052805735.1). Lineage (NCBI taxonomy): Bacteria > Bacillati > Bacillota > Bacilli > Caryophanales > Bacillaceae > Bacillus > Bacillus sp. N6. The sequence goes on along the minus strand of NZ_JBRAZW010000002.1, from coordinate 40,476 downwards.
CTGGAAAAATAAATGACATTATAATTCCAGAATCACTCAAAAATAATCCAGAAATTTATAAATTGAATTTAAAGAAAAAAATAGGAGATACTATTTCAATAATTACAGAAACAAAAACTCGGAATGTCGGATATATTGTAGTTAAAGGAGACCAAAATACTTATGAGAAAGCAAACGATTATATAAATACTGTTAAAATAAAAACTTCTAATATCAAATAAAATTTCAATTCATTTGATATAGCATTTTATAATATATTTCCCATCAAAATTCACATAAATATTCCAATTTGTATCTTTTTTTATTTAAAAAGATGTAGTTTTAAATATGAAAATATAAATGAAACTTTATTTATTATTTAGGAGGAAAAATGAATAAAATAAATATACTGATGATAGGATTGGGTAATTTTGGATTGCCTATAGCGAAAAATTTAATTGCCTCTAATTATAATATATATTGCACATTAATAGACGGCCATGGTAAAAAAGGTATGGAAAAAATAATCCCTTTTGGTGGAAAATTCATAAAGGAAAGTGATTTCCAAAGTATAGATGCGTTAATTCTATGTTTACCTAGACCGAAAGATGTTCAAGCAGTCATCCATAAACTGAGAGATAAGATACCAAAAGTGATTATTGACTTATCTACTGGTGATCCAACTATAAGCAGAAACCTAGAAAAAGATCTTAAAAGTGATGGCATTACATATATTGACTCCCCAGTATCAGGTTCAATCGAAGATGCAAGGAATGGTAATCTTACGTTGTTCGCTGGAACAAAAAGTTCTATTAATGTACCTATTAAGAGAATACTACAGACAATAGGAAAAAATATCTATTTTTTTAATCAGTGTGGTAATGGCCATAAAGCAAAATTGATTAACCAATTGATACATCTCTCTAATATAGCAATTATTGGTGAGGCAATAAAAATCGCTAAATTATCTGACTTAGATCTTAATACCCTTATTTCTTCTTTAAAAACTGCATCTGCAGGAAGTAAAATGCTGGATAGATTTGGTGATAGCATTATTAAAAATGAATTCACTCCGCATTTCAGTTTGGAATTAGCTAATAAAGATTTAAACCTATTAAATCATTTTATAGAAAATTCCCATTATAAATTGTTGTTTGGAGAATTAGTTAGGGAAATATATAAAGAAAAATTGGATGAAGGTAAAGGAAGTTATAATTTCACGATTGTATGTGAGTAGTATAGTTCTCAATTAATAAATGCTTCCAATACGATTCATCCATGCTAAGGGGAATGACAGGGTTCTTACTATACACGGCTAAGTAAACCCCTTTAATTGTATAAAATAGTAATATTATTTACTAAAACTGTTCCCAAAATTGTACAATAACCCTGTCATTATCCCATATTCATCAACTTTAGAAATAAAACAAAAAAGGTATTAAAACACTTTTAAAACGCTATTTTTTTCTTAAAAAGAAGCATACCAAATAAACATAGATGGATATCATTTTTAAGAATTATGTAGTTTTCTTGTTTTTTTATTCATAGACAACACCATAATATCAAAGACTGTTTTCTTCTTATACCGATGAGATTTCTCTCCATTCTTCTTTTTCCTTTTCCTTTTCCTACAATCTTCTTATGTCGCTTTTGAATTTATTTTTTATCACCAATATAAGCATGTTTTAATTCAAATGTTTTTTTGTTCTGTTTCACATTAATTTATATATATATTTGTATTTAATTTCAATTAAAAAATATTCTGTATTTCATTTAAGTATTTCAATAAAAAGTAACATCTATTATAAATATATACCCCCTCCAGTCGTAAGGTATTTAAGCAATCCATATTAAATGTTTTGTCATCAGTATCTCTTATCCCAACTTAAAAGTTGAAAAATTTCCACACTGTAAATAGGTACCTTGGATACAAATTTGCAGGAAAGCAAAGAAGAGGTGTTTATAAATTTTCTTTTCTTTCCTTTTTTGTTATAACGGTAAAGAAAAATATATATAGCAAAACTACTTTTATATTTAAATTTTCATGTAAGTTCTCAGGACTGAGTAAATTCCCCTATTGTAACGATACAGCCTATTACATTATCAGACTAAAAAATTACTTGTGTCCCTTTGATTAAGCCGGATCTACATGGCAGCTAAGTGTAACATATCTTTAGAATCCTTCGACAAATAGTCGTAGTTCATCCTGAAGGGAGAGAGTTATAACAAAAATGCCTCTTTTGTAATCTATCTTATTTAAATAAAATGTTATTTTTAGTACTTTGGGTAAAATCTCTGAAGTTGGTGATAGACCTACAAATAATTTTATGCAAATGATTCGGAGAAAAGTTACTCCTATTGTAATGCTTCTTATTAATTCTAAAGGATAATGAAGAAATTTATAGCTATACCAACTTAAATCCTAAATATGCTCAGATTGCTGCTACCATTTTATATACCTACAATAACTTTTACTTAGGAATTAAAACAAGTTAGTTCCTTGGTTTCAGACAAAATTACTTTATATTAAAGGATAGTTTGTATTCAAAATATCCACACTTCATTTTTTGAAAAATAAGGAATATTTTTTATAATAGATATTCGATTGCATGTTAAAATACTACTAACACTAAACGGAATTATTTTTGTAATACATTAATAAAATTTGGATTATTTGGGGGAATAATTTTATGGTTGAACTAAAGGAAATAGTCTCTAAATTAGACGATGAACTTGACATAAAATCATTTGGAAAAGATTCTTCTTTTAGTCGATTCATTCCAAAGGTTTATGAACCTTTAAACTTTGAGTGGCAAACCAGTTTTGAAAAAGACTTTGTCGAATTATTTAATGGTTTGATGTTAAAAGGGAGTTCAATTGTTGAGAAAGTTTTTCTTGCTGTTTTCCCTACCGATAAAGTATTAGAACGGTTTATAGAGGAAAGCAATAGTGGAGACTTATTATTTATGCACCATCCCTTGTTGATGGAATGCGGCGACCCAAAAGGGGAATGGGGAAAAGGATTCTTACCAATAAAAGAAAGATATATCACTAAAATTAGAGAGAAAAATATATCGGTTTATACTTGCCACATCCCCTTAGATTGTCATAAGCAATTAGGAACTAATATAGCAATAGCAAAAGCACTAAATGCACAAATTCTTGCTGATAATACATTAAATAAAAAAAATGAATATGTCTTATATTGTAGTATTGAAAAAACAACAACTACCAATCTGATTTCCATTTTAGAAAATACTTTTGAAATTCCTTATGTTGATTTTGAGGGAAAAAAATTAGAAGACATTCAAAGGATCGCGATTGTTGCTGGTTGTGGAGATGTAGTAGACTGGATGAAAAAAGCAGAAGAAAATGGTATCCAAGCCTATATTACTGGTGAAATTCATTGCCATATTGGTAATGATTATGGTAAAAAAAAATATAAACAAGTAATGGAATACGCTTCAAACACTTCAATGTCTTTAATCGGTGTTTCCCACTCAGCATCAGAATATCTTGTCCATAAAACTTTGATGAAAGATTGGTTCGAGAAAAACTTTAATATTAAGACAGTCTTAATTCCACAAGAAAAATGGTGGGTATAGATGTAGTAAATGGCATCGTTGCATGCCCATCAAGCTAAGACTTTGAAGTACCCTTAAAATGAAAATCTTCTTTTTCTATGGTTAGCTACTTTGAGCAGACAGCTCTTTATTTATTTTTGAAGTGAATTTACCTTCTTATGCTAATGGGTGGGTATTATGAGCCCCTGTAGTACTTTATTAATATATTATTTATAAAGTATCTACCTCTAAATATAATTTACAGGATTAAGGTGGTGGAAATTGTATTTAGAGGTAGATGAAAGAAGGGAGACTTTTGACATAGTTTCATACCATGCAAAAAACATTTTAAATTCAATAGAGTTCTTTAAGGTACTTCAACAAAATGGGGCATTATTAGCCATACATAGAAAACCTAAAAGAGTAATGTCTACTAAAGGTTACCTAATAATTTTTTTGTAGAGGAATTCATCATAGAATTGATTTTCTACCTTAATAGATTTAGGTAAAAAACCATATTGCTCAAATCCGTACTGTTCTAAAATTTTACTTTCCTTCAAAAGAATTGTAGTCGCTTCTACTTGCTCAAGTTTAGGAACTAGTAGGGCTTCATCTAAAATTCGTTGGATGAGTAAATGATAAACTTTTTCTTCATCGCAAACAGAGTTATCAATATAGCATCCATAAAGGTAAGCCCTATGATTAATATGTATAGGTTCGTATCGATGAAATCCTAGAATAGCACATAACTTTTCATTATAAAATGCACCTAAAATAAAGTTTCCTATTTTATTTCTATCTTTCAGAATCTCACATACATTCTCATTTGACCGGTCTTGTTCTTCAATTACATCCCGATAGTAGCGCTCTGGGTATTGTTGAAGAGCTTGCAGTCTCATCGATTGATAACTTTCAGAATCTTTTGATGAGAGGTATCTTAATTCTAACGAATCTGTGATTTTAGATTTTTCTATTGATATATTTGAAAAAGACATAATTCCTACCTCCTAATAATTATCTTTTAATATATTAAATTTCAAAGCTTAATTTTAATTTTAAAATATCCTGACGTTTTTTTCAATTAAATAACAGAATATTTTTATAAATAGAGACTGATTTATGCATAATTGATTTATTGACAGTGATACTGTCAATATTTATTGCTTTCAGGCATTATATTTGGGTTACGGAAAAAATTAAATGGTTGATATACTACTACAAGAAACGGAATGGAAAAATTAGGAAACAAAGAAGACATTATAAAAACTAGCACTATTTTTCCTAAAAAAATCTTTTAGATATTTAAATAACTATTCTTAATTATATGTATTAGTTTTAACACTAAAATAACATTTAAAATTATTAATATTCAGATTATTATATTGACTTTTACAAAAAAAGTAATGTACATTAGTAATGGTAAATTAAAACAATTTTGAGGAGGATTTAATATGAAAAAGATTGTGCAGAAAGCTGGACCATTATTAGCATTATCGACTTTAGTATTTACTTCTACTATAGGGTGTAGTGTGGTAGATTCAGATGAAAAAGTTGCAGAAGCTAGCGGGACAAAAATTAAAAATGTAGTTGTTTTAATTGGGGATGGGATGGGTCCCTCTTCCATGGTAGCGCACCGTTATATGAAAGACAATCCGAATACAAAAGAAATGGAGAAAACATCATTTGATCAATATTTTATTGGAACACAAATGACATATCCGGAAGATGAGCATGAAAATATTACAGATTCAGCTTCAGCAGCAACAGCGATGTCTACAGGGGTTAAAACATATAATGCAGCAATTGCGGTGGATAATGATAAACAACCAGTAAAAACCGTATTGGAACAAGCGAAGGAAAAAGGAAAAGCAACAGGTCTAGTTGCGACTGCTCAAATTACACATGCAACGCCAGCAGCATTTGGTGCACACAATGTAAGCCGTAAAAATATGAATGAAATTGCGAATGATTACTTTGATGAAAAAGTGAATGGTAATCATAAAGTAGATGTTCTTCTGGGTGGTGGTTTAGATAATTTTGTACGTGATGACCGGGACTTAACAGAGGAGTTTAAAAAAGTAGGATATAGCTATGTAACAAATCGTGAGCAATTATTAAATGACAAAAATGAGCAAGTTTTAGGTTTATTTGCACCAGGAGGCTTAGATAAAGCAATTGACCGCGATATAGAAACGCCTTCCTTAGAAGACATGACAAAAGCAGCAATTGACCGTTTAAACAAAGACAAAGATGGTTTCTTTTTAATGGTTGAAGGTAGCCAAATTGACTGGGCTAATCACGATAATGATGTAGTTGCAGCAATGAGTGAAATGGAAGACTTTGAAAAAGCATTCAAAGCAGTGATTGATTTTGCAAAAAAAGATAAAGAAACGTTAGTTATAGCTACTGCAGATCATTCTACTGGTGGTTTTACTGTTGGAGTGGATGGCAACTTCAACTTTGATGTAAGCGTTTTAAAATCAGCGAAACGTACCCCAGATTTTATGGCAAAGTTAATTGTGAATGGGGCAAGTGTCGAAGAAACATTAAAAACGAATGTTGATTTAGAATTTACGCCTGAAGAAATTGCATCAGTAAACAAAGCAGCTCTAACAAAAGATGTAAAACAAATCGATAATGCAATTGAGAAAATCTTTGATGTACGCTCTCATACAGGATGGACGACTAGTGGTCATACTGGTGAGGATGTAGGTGTATATGCGTATGGACCAGGAAAGTACGCATTCTCTGGTTTACAAGAAAATACAAACTTAGCGAAACGTGTATTTGATATTCTTGGTGGTGGGGATCCTAATAAAGATCGCTATTAATGAAGTAAAACAGCCAAGCATTGTTGTCGTACTTTTGTTTTTTGTTTAATAAAGAAAAAAGAATTATTATATTTTTTAAAAATTTTTTATTTCAAATATAAACCGAATTTTTATCTAACTCCTTTAGGTAGACAGATAAAAAATAAGAATCTGTTTATCTAAGGAGATTATTTTTAGTTCTAGTGCAAATATATTAAGTTCTTGAAGCACTTATACGGACTTCTGGTGAAATCGAGGTTTACACAGTAATTTCAAGCAACTGATGGATAAATTCTTTATGATTTTGAACAGATTAATTTCGTGAGATAAATTGCTGTTTTTGCATCATATGCCTTGGTACACGGCAAGAATTTATTCTTACTTAAGCTTAGGTTGATGTGCATGGGGGACCACCAGATTTTAACGAAAATATACGAATAAACTTCGACATAAAAGAAGTCAAATTTTTTACTCTAAGAAACTTTCGGCCCCAATTCGTTTAAGTTAGTTGCTACTTTGTTTTCTTCATATTTTTTTACTATTTTATATATGTTCTTGTGGTAATAAGGGAGAAGTCACCCTTTCGAACTTTAGAAGTGGGAACAGATGTAAGGAATGTGCTATTAAACGATTGAGAAATAATTACGAGGATGTCAAGAGGGTATTTAAAGAATATGGTTGTACATTACTAACAACAGAGTATAAAAGCTCAACATTTCAGAAATTAGATTACATCTGTTCTTGCGGAAATCATCATTCTATGAGATTTCTATCATTCCAAAGAGGTGAAAGATGTCCTCGATGTTCATCTATTTCTAAAGGCGAAAAGGCAATACTGCATTTTCTTCAAATGAACAGTATTCAGCACAAGTACCAATTTATTATGAAAGAGTGTAAGAATATTAATCCTTTACCATTTGACTTCGTTGTTTTTGATGGGGCAAACTCAATTAAGTGTCTTATCGAATTTGATGGAAAGCAACATTTTACTCCAATAGAAAAGTGGGGAGGAGATGAATATTTTGAGAAAATAAAGAAGCATGACAAAATCAAAAATGAGTATTGTCATACTAACGGCATTCCTCTTTATAGGATTTCATACAAAGAACTGAGGAAGGTGAAGGCGATTCTTACAGAGCTATTACTAAAGAATAATGACAAATGTATTACTAAATATCTGGCAAAAGTAGATAGTTTAACAGGTTGAAGAAAAAAATTTGAGCATGTTTTTTCAATATCAAAAACAATTAATTTTGTGAATGAATACACTTAAACAAACGGGAGCTATAGTGAAATAAGAGCGTATAAAAATTCCATCTAACTCTAAAACTTAGAATCTATTTTAATCTAACATTTAAATATTCATATCTCTCTCTTGTAATCAACTAAAACACTTTTAAAATCTCTATCTATCGTTTCAATATTACATTCATATAATGTGACTAATTCTTCGTTTGTTTTATGGTCTTGCATACTTTAATTAATGACAGCTTTCAAATCCTTGGCTTTTTGTATTTTTACAATCGACATTGTAATCAATCCTTAATTAATAAATTTCATATTCATCTAATATATCTTTCAATTCAAACCAATCATCATCTGAAAAAACATTATCGAGTTTGGACAACTTAAATTTCACTTTCTGTGCAAAAATAAAAATGCTATCGGCCAATTTTATTAATTGATTATCATCTAACTTATATAGCGTATCACCATATAAATATTGCCATACATATTCTGTTACTTCTTTATCTTGTTCAGGCGAGTTTTCTATACATTCTATAATATAAACAAAATCTTCTTTTATCTTCTCATACACTTCTTCTAATAGTAATTTCTTTGGTATCTCCAGTTGATTTTCCATTAGTGATTTAATTAATTTTTCCTTTTGCTTTTTACTTAAGCTATCGCTATTAAACTTGGTTTTAAAATCCAGTAATCGGTCATATTCTGTATTCATAATATTTATGATTTTCTTCTGATTAACTCTAAGGAAATCAATATCCTTATCCGTGTAAATTCTATCTGTATTGATCCTTCTAATTAAGCTATTTATATTCTTTCCAATATAATTTATTTCTTTAGTTAAATCTCTATAAGCTTTCATATCCACTTCAAGTTTGAAAAATGATTTTGCACTAGCAACTAGAAATGCTGAAACATTTTTATAGCCCAACTCTTCAGATTTATTTTTAATGTATTCTTTATCATTTTCGGTTAATCTCATTTGAAAATAAGTGTTAGTTCTAACCATATTTTATTTCCTCCTGATACTTAAATTTATTAAGCAATTTATCGAGCGACGCGACAACAAATATATAAGTGATTTTGAAAAAATCGCTTATATATATTTGTAAAGGTCGTAGGAATCTCCTACCAAGTCAAAAACAACGTTTTTGGGGTTTGGCATGCCAAACCCGTAGCTTGCCCTTTGCTAAAACTTCCATATTCCCTCTTCAAAATCATACCATCTTTTCCAGTTCAACCGCATAATATGTTAAATATTTCATAAAGAAGTTGGTATGCAAATGGTGACCATAGATGATAACATAAAGATCGTAATGGAAGTCGTAGCAAAAACCTTTAAATTATAAGAGCAATCCTTATTACATGTTTTAAAATCATTAGCAAAGTTACTGGAAAATAAAGAACAACCTCCAAAAAATTATATTCTTGATTAAAGCATCAAAGTTGGTAAACAAAAAAGCAACGAGCTTATTAAAAAACATGATAAAGATGGTAGTGTAATTGCTTTAGATGAAAATTTAATTAAGTGGCAAAGAGGATTATTCTTTCTTCTTCTCCGCAGCACAAGCAAATATAATCAAAAAAGCATTAAAAATGTGGATTTGAAATAAAGTCGTACCGTTTATAAAAATGATGAACCGAAATCGGTACTGTTGCAAAGCTATCTAAATGAGAATACACTCTAGTGTCTTATTAAAAAAATGTTTTAGACTATAGAAAAAAGTATTAGACTATTAAAAAATAGCTGTAGACTGAAAAGGTGTTTTTTGTATATGAAAGTACTTTTCGCTAACATAAAAAATCTCACAAAACATTTAAAAGTCCCTTCAGAGTACTGAAGGCATTTTCTATTCACATAATCAGTGTTTTGGTTGTAAATCAAAAAGCTACTGATTTTCTTGAATAAATAGAAAATACTTTTCTTTTTCTTTTATTTACTTTAATATCAATAAGCTGTGACAATGTAGTCATCGTCCTGGATTGAACGTCCATAAATGTAGCCTGTTTATCCCAAGCAAACTGAATCTCGTATTCTACTTCTCCAGCAGATAAAGATGATTTTTCTTTCTGTAATTCCTTCACCATGTCGTTATGGCGCTTAACTAACATGATTCATTGTACCCGTACTATAGCGGCATACTGGATTATAATGTTTTCCCATAGCATCATATCCATCAGATCTTTCGTTGCGATCTCTTCCATAAAATCCACAACTTCTTCAGGGAAGTGTTTACGAAAGAATCCATGCGGCATAGCGTTATGGTTCTTTTTAGGAGCGCCATGTCCCGTGGCATTCTTATTACCCCATTTAGGATTCTTGTTCCCTGAATTCCCCACTGCATTCTTATTACCAACGGGTGCACCTGTTTTCTTTTGTGTGCGTACTTTTTCGTCTTTTGTATGCACAATATCTGGTCTTTCATGACTTTACGGTATTTACACTTACCTCATATTTTTCAGCCAGTTCCTTATACTTCATGCCTTGCATGTAATCTTCTTGAGCTAGCTCGTGTTTTTGCTTCACTTCACATCACCCACCACCTTCTATATTAATAAGAAGAAACTCGTTATAACTCCCCCTCATGGTAATCCCTAATTTAGTATTGAAATTTTCTAAAACTCGATGTATTATATTTTTGTGTTTTTCTCAGTTCCCAAGCCGAGAATACATCATCACTTCTGAAAAGGACCCGAACTCCATCGGATTCTTTTTGTAAAATAAAAAACATCCATTATATGAACGCTTCATGTTATTATGATAAAGCTGTATTAATTCAGATTGATATGTAGGTGAAACTAATGGAGAATAAACAACCTGAACAAAAGTACGATCTAAGCAAGATATACACATACACAGAACATCCTGACAAAATCAGCGGTCGCTGTGATAATTGCGGAAATACTGCATTCAAAAGTTCCGTTAAAAATTTCATCTTTTTAAGAGAATGCCGTCATTGCGGCATGAAGAAAATCATCTAGCCCCTAGGTAGGGGGGCTTTATAAAATAAAAAAGTAGCTGTTAGGCTACTTAAATTCCGTCTTATCACCAAATAAAATGATACATATATTCTCCCGTTATACTTTCATCAACTCCTGCAACTCTAGCAAATCTCATCAAGTCAGCACCCTGAAGGAAATACATTATTAGCATAACTGGCACCCGTGACCACATAAACCGATAAAGCTCATCCACCCTTTGCTTAGTCGTAACAATTAAATCATTCGCAGGTCCATTAATCCATGCAGTTGTCCTAACTGAAGTAAACGGAAGATCTTTCCCATTAACCACTATCCTCGCCATAATTTGTGTTATATCCACATCGATCCCTCATTCCAAGAACCAAATCTGTTTTCCATATTTACATAAGTATTCAACACTATAAGAAATGTTTAAAATGCTTCTTTATAAAATAAAAAAGCAGCGGATTTGCTGCCTAGCATATTCCCCCAATTCACGGTAATTCCTTTATATTTCATTTTAAATCTATAAATTTCGCTGTATAATTTTTGTAAGAATCTCATTTTTCAGAAACGGAGTGAAAAATATGAAAAGTTTTAGTACGTTAGTAATCTCTACCGTCATTTCAGCAGGCTTATTATATTATAATGTCGATTCCTTATATAACAAATTTTCATCAGGGAATACATATTACTGGGTAAACGGTATCCTAGCTGCTGGATTCCTTATATCCTTAATTATCAACATAAAAGATATCATCAAGAAGAACTACACAACTTCTGAATCAAATTAAGGAGCCTCTTATGGTTCCTTTTTCTATGCAAAATAAAAAAGCAGCGGATTCGCTACTTTAATTCTTTAGCTTTAGCATAAATAGTAGAGCGTGGGACACCAGTCATTTTAAAAATATCATTTACACTTAAACCATTTTCTTTTCTATTAAAAAATAAGTTCATGGCTTGTTTCACTTGTTTTTCATCCTGCCCTTTACGTCCCATATGTTTGCCCATCGCTTTAGCTCTTTCTCTGCCTTCAGCTGTTCTTTCATTAATTAAATCTCTTTCAAACTCAGCAATAGCTCCTAGCATAGTGAACATTAATTTACCTGCAGGTGTAGAGAAATCAATCTGTTCTTTAAGAAATACCACCGCTATTCCTTGATCAGCTAATTGATTTACAATCTTATGCAAATCAAATATTGATCTAGCTAAACGGTCTATTTTACAAACAACAAATTTATCTCCTTCTCTCATATACTCTAATGCCTTTTGCAATTCTTCTCGATCACTATTAGCCCCACTGTACTTTTCAGAATATATTTTGTCACATCCATATTCTGTTAACCTTTCAATTTGCGCATCTAAGTTTTGATCTTTTGTACTTACCCTTGCATAACCAACGATGGCCATCCAAATCACCTCAAAATGGTCTAAAAGTCTTAAGAATTATATACTTTTATTTTAGACTATCTTTTAGACATTAACAACTATATGTTTACAAAGTTTTTACCCTATAAATTTTAATTGTACAAAAGGGTCAACTTTTAGACAGTTAAATAGGACATTTATTTTCGTTCGTTGTGTTCGCTTGTTTTGTTAGGTATTAAATCAAATTGAAACTGTATTCTTAGAATTAATAAGTACTAATAAAAAAGAGTGCCATTAAAATATGCACTCTTTCAAAAGACTTTACCAATCTCGATGGTCACCATGCTCATGTTCACGATCGCGGTCATGATTACGTCTACGACGACACTCATCACAATCGCAGTCACGTCTACAATGACAGTCGTTAAAATCGTTTCTTCTTCGTCTACGGCCGCAACCGCAAAATACTAAATCATCCCAAAATCTATTACAATCTCGAGAATGTCCAAAATTATTATCCCATCCCATAGATATGATTCCCTCCTCTAAAAATAGAATTCATCATATTCTATGATTAAAAGGTAGAAATAGTTTGTTTACTAGTCTATGTTTCAAACTAATAATATTTCAATTTGCAAGTCTATCTCACGTCTTATCTTTCCTTAACAGCAAACAAGACGCCACCCAGATCACGGTAGCGCCTACAATAATTGTTATAAACTTAATCAAATTTATTTACCCTCACATTATTTATTTCTTTGTTTCCATACCCCATTCTCTTTACGATAAGTATTCTTGCCATCCATGAAATCAGCTGTCTTACCCGGAATGTTATATTTCTTATTCTTTTTCTTAGCCTTCTTCTTCAGTCTCTTCTCTTCTTGAACAGCCTGCAAATCAGCCTTCCATTGTTTTAACAAATCCTTTTCACGTCGCATCGAATTTGTACCCCTCGGTTTAAATGTGAATCTAATAATTAGATTCTTCCTATTTATATAGAATCCTTTAATCCAAATGTCCATTTTGTTCAATAAAAAAAGAACACTATAAAGTGCCCTAAGCTTCTGAGTATAAAATATACGACAATGCCTTGCCCGTTCTAATGGCGCAACCTAAAAGAGCTTTATAGCGGAATATATATAGCTCTCGGAAAAGGAATAAGTTGGTTGGCATTGATTCGAGATTGTATGATGAAAGCCTCCTTATGTGCAAACGAAAGAGAGCACTCCCCCAATAAGTGCTCTCTCTTGAAAAAATATAGGGGAACATGTTGGAAACCGTTCAGTGTCATTATATGATACTCATTCCCAACTATGCCTAAGTCATGTATTAAAAGGAGTTAATGTGTAATTTCTATACAACAAAGAAAAAAGCACCCGAATGGATGCTTAAATTAAACTTATTCATTATCAATATCTCTACTTTCATCATTAACTGATTTCGGGTCTAACATGATTCCTATATCGGGCGGCAAAATTAACTCTATACCAGCTACTGGTTGATTGTCCTCATTAAAATAATACTTCTTTATCTTATTCAACTCTTCATTTTTCTTATTTTCACTCATATTATCCCGCCTTTTATGTATGATATTAAAAACATTTCTTAATATGTACATTGAGAGAGATAATATACTATTTTTCAACTCTCACAAAACTTATAAAATTTTTACATAATAAAAGAACACCCATAATTGATAGGTGCTCAGATATATAAAGTGGTTTCTATCCACACATTCCAATATATGCTCGTCCATCTCGAGAGATGCAAACAAAAAAGCACCTCAATAGGTGCCTTTTCGAAACGTATTAACGCGAGTAGCGAACACAATGAATTCTTCTCGGTGTCATTACCATCTTATGTTCGAGATTCTTAAATATGCCTAATCGTTAATGTGTAATTTCTATATAGCAAAGAAAAAAGCACCCGTTATGGATGCTTTTAGTTTTAATTAGTTTGTTTTGAGTTTTCATCAATAGTAACAAATAATTGTAAATTGAGCCTAGAGTGTACATTTATCTCTTTCTCTAACTCTTCAATTTCTTCTGTCAAGTCCTCTATATGCTCTTTAACTTCATCTTGCATTTTTAGGAGTTCTTTTAGCTGATCAGTATCATCTTCACTGGTCGCTCCCATAACCTCTCTAATGCAGTATAATCTAGCATTGAAAATTTCTAACATTTCTTTACTATCTTGCAAAGTACGTTCTCTTTCAGTTTGTTCCTCTTGTAAACTATTTTTCCAAGTTTCCATATGCGGTCTTAAATCGAAATTCTCCAAATCGCTTCCCCCATTATAATTTTATATTCTAATTATACCAAAAGAAAAGCCATCACCGAAGTGACAGCTCTTTTACAATTATAAAAAAATTAAAGGGGATGGGAGAAAAGAGAGAAAACAAATGGCAAAGTTTCTCTTAGATTAAGGCTGATTACTCTCAACCTTCTCAAAACAACCGATACATACAATGCGGCTCAGGTTTTTAGCTCTGTGGCTATCCTGGTTATCGTGTTCGGTTGCTTGGAGAAGGAAAAGACCTTCTCGTTTATACTCCGTAGAGTCGGTCAATACATCAGCTGTCGCAGGGCCTTAGCTGACCAAATCTTTTATATAGCTGGAATTATTATATCCAAGACGTATATGTTTCTTCCGACGCCTTGTTTGAACCAATACACTAGAGGGACGGAAGGGGAATGTTTCCGCTGTATTGGCTCAAACAAAGAGTGGAACTCTTTGCCCTCGTTTTGATCATTAATAAGAATCATGGGTAATTACTAATGTACGAGATACGTATACTTTTTAGCTTTTTAGAATGCAAATGTCACTCAATCATGAGCAACCACCCCCATTCCATTTTCAAGAACCGACATATTAGAGAGAAATAGACTTATATTTATTATCAACCCAGTGGACGCATTCCGAGCTGATTGATAAACATAATAGAAACAGTATGACGAATACGAATTATCTCACACCCGCCAAACTGGAATATGTCATTGTTATACATTTATTGGTCTTTTCATCTTAACGCGGGTTCTTACCGCCTTGCCCGCCCTACTATGCGGTATACGTTACCGTGATATTCTCGCATAAGAACGTTTCACTAATAGGTGTACTAATCCTCTTCGATATGCGTTTGTCAAAGGGCTTGTACATTAAGAATATCGTTGATTTCATTATCAAAATTCCCCCTATTTAGTCCCCAATTTTGTCGGTATTTTGTCGAAGTTTTTAAAAACATAAACATTCCAATTTATTATATTTTTTCTTTTTTTGATAATATTTGTATCCAGTTCAGGTAATAATATCATATAATTAAGCTATTATAATTTTATAAAAAACAAGGATGGTTAGACATGACGGTACAAAAAGAAAAAGTAACAAAGCGCGTGGTTTGTAGGAAATGCAAATCAGATCAAATAGTCGGTAATAAGCGTGGTTATAATTTCAAAAGGGCGTTTTTTATTCTATTTCTTCTGTTAGGTACACTTATAACTATTGGAATAGTTTCTAATTTTTTATATGTTATAGTTCCTCGAAATTCTATGGATGGAGTTGTTGGACTTTCTGCAATTGTTGGTCTTCTTATTGTACTTCTAGGACCACCGATAATTTTATTCAGTGGATTTGTTGGTAGAAAAAATATTGTTAATGGTTGCATGAATTGCGGACATACATGGATGCCTAAAAAATAAAACATAAAAAGCCAAATGGATAGTTAATTAAAAACTGTTAATTTGGCTTTTTTTGTATTATTAAATCATCCCTAAAGATGTCGCGATCAATCGAATCGCATTTTTCTTCTTATAATAGAAGTGATCTTTCTTCATCGATAATTCAGTGTAAATAAAGCTGTCTTTCGGCTTATCTGCATTTAAGTATTTCTTCTTGATGATTTCTGCATCGTCATAGTCTAAAACGTACTCTAAAGCCTTATCGATCTGCTTGAACTTGATATTGCTAATATATCTCGTGTCTCTAATCTCCGGGAACAAACTGATTCCTTCGTGTTTTAACTCCACTTCATTTTCAAAACGCGTTTTCAATGCGCGGTATTCCTTTAGTATTTTCACTACTTCTTTCTGAACCTGTTTTTCTGTCTCTCTATCAATAGTCGGTAATAATGTTAATTGTCTCTCCATGAAGGAATCCCCCTATTTCTGAATTTGTCTTTTTACATTCACATCAGGTACGTGAAATTTTACTATCTCTTTGTTGAATAAGGGAAACATGCATAGCGAATAGTCCCCACCATCCACCTTGCAAGGTTCCGTTATCCATTAAACCCTTAATAATTTACATTTCTTGTTGGCCATCTTCTCTTTTGCTGCTTCAATATTATTCGCTACCTTTTGATAGTCCTGATCAAACTGAATCATTCCATCAAACATGACTGGCGCTACTACTTCATCAATATATTGTAAGTAATCAACTGGCGCTCGTTCTGTTTGTTCTACTAAGTACCCATAAATATCAAAGTCTGCTCTTGGTATAGACTTCTTGCCCTTCGGTTGATGAGACATCCTTACATAAGATTGAATGACTGATAGTGGCACTGCGAATACTGAATTATCCTTACTGAATTCTATAAGGAAGAAGCATATCGCTCCCATCTTCTCCGCTTTCTCCAGCTAATCCAACTGATGCTGTGCAATGTTCTTTAAATCAAAACGTTTATCTTTCTCTGTAGACTTCGCTTCAAATGCTACAGCTCGTCCCTTATACACCCCGTCATAGTCAACTGTACTTTTAGCTTCATAGAATCCATTGATTACTTGGCTACCTCTACTCTTAATCACCTTCACAGGAGTCGGACGCTTGTTTATAAGTGCCACTCCCCCTCTTTGATACATTTCATTCGCTAGATTGATAAGCATTTCAAATGCCATTCCACGGTTACCTTGTCCCATTGTTATTCCTCACTTTCTATTAAAAAGATTATTTTGTTGAATTTTTTATTACCAATCATTAAAAATATCTTATAATCGTTATATACAAACTTATTTTTAGGAGTAGATAGAATGCCAGTTACACTCAAACTTATTCTTTTCATTCTTATAGCAATTAGTGCTGTTGGCTATTTGATAAAAGAATCTCAAAAAACTAAGAAAAGAACCCTTGGAATTTCACTAGAACTTTTAGTTCTTTTCTGGTCAATATGGAGAATATCGACTATCATAATTCAAATTTCAGAATATAATCTCTCGTGAATAAAACTCAATATTCCGTCAATACTGTAGACAACCCATTAAGTTACTTTCTCCTTGTTCCCCCTTGGAGAACCGAGCAGTTAGCTAATTTGGCTAGCTGCTTTGGTGTGTAAAACAAAGCATTTATAAAAAGCTTTCTCAACACCCAATAAATGTAAATTAATTACCTTTTATGGTAATCTGTTGGTAATCCCATAAAGATCTATCGTTCCATTAACAGGACCCGTCCCCCTAATCGGGTCCTGTTAAATGTTCTCTATTAAAACAGTGTTTTTGTTTAACTATCCTCTGCGCTTCTTCACATCCTACAATTCCATATGCAATATTACATATCCTATATGTTCAATTTATAAACATGTAATAATTGGTTTATAAAATATTTAAAACTAATATTGAAAGGAGAATACTAAATGTCTTTCTTTTCGTGGTCTCCTCTTATTTTCTTAGCAGTTGTTGCAATTATCATTTCTATTAAAAAGAATAAGAAGCAATAGTTTTAAATAGTTACAATAATTTATTTCTAGGAGGTGTATTTATGTCATTTACAGTATGGAGTGCAATTTTTATGACTTTAATCGGCGCAATGTCCGGAGCAATCTTTGGTACAATTTCTTCTAAGAAGAGTAAAAATACCAACTAAAAACCTACTAATAAAAATGAATTTTTATTTTAGTGACAGCTGATACGCTTTTAATATTTCAGCTGTCATTTTCCATTCAAATAACTATTTTGTTCACTTTTTTGATACATTTACGAAACATTTATGTGTTATCTTCAGTAAGTTCTTTTCTTTTCATAAAATTGTGTGAGTTATACCGACACAAGAAGCCCTAGATCCCTAAATCTAGGGCTCCTTCGTTTTAATAACCATTTTGTTTAACTTGATGTATAGACAACTATATATTTAGATGTTAAAATATTATTGTGATTCCTACTTGGTTTCACATACGACTTTTTTTCTTCGATTATGGGGTTCTTACGTAATAGTAAGGACCATTTTTTTATTTAGTGCCCATAGCCAGTAAATCCGAATCCCATATTTATTCCTTCTGATTCCAATAATCCCAACGTTTCTACTAACGCTATGACGCCTACTGGTGCCTTGTTCAATCAAATGAGTTTCTACCCTTTAAATACGTCATAACGCTATGTCTCCTAATCCAAATTCATTATCTCTTCTAAGGTTCTATCGGAAATATACGTGGTGATAATCTGTATCTTTCCGTATTTTCTTTTAACCATTTCTATAGCTTCGCTCTCGGACTTCGCCTCAAACCAACGAAGCTTCCACTTCTCGTCTTTGTCGTAAAACTCTACTGAGTACGTCATAACGCTATTACGCTTCAAGAATTTGTCCACGGTACTTGTTGCGGTATAATCAAAACTTCCGACTACATCCTCCAGTGTTAGTTGCTTCATGCCCCTAACCCCATTGGACGCGATTTGATTTTGTTCTTATCTGCCTGATCCATAATTAATGCAGCGATTTCTAGTTGATGCCTTCCTAACTCTTTTGCTATTTCAAGAATATCTTTATCCTCATCCCACATTTCTCTTAATTGAATCACTTCGCTTTCATCAAACACTAAATCCAACTCTTCTAAAGCAATATATAAGTTACGACGCGATTTCTTCATGTACTTCCCCTGCTGCAACGCCATTGTGTAATTCTCCTTTTCCAAATCCATTCCAAGTCGTGGCATCCCATTTCCCCTTCAGTTGTAATTGATGAATTTCTCGTAACTCCGCCATAACGACATGACGTATCCTATCCACTTCTTCAGAACTGCGATTCCCTGCTTCGCAAATACACGGTGCAAATTGATAGCAGCCATTCCCCGTATCTTTGCTAATTACGCCCGTTCCTTCACATACGCACATTGTTATTCCCCCTTCTTAAAATTTCGTAATCTATAATTATCGCCAAACATTTCTAGCGTTTCCGCGTTTTCCATCATTCTGCTAAAATCACGTTCTCCGTACATTTCAGCTAACTGATCTACACTAAAATTAGTTGTGAATAAAGTACTCTTTCCAATCCGACTATCTACAATCTCATTCGTCTTCGTTTGCTTCCAGGTAACGCCTTCTTTATCTTTTTCCGTAAATTCTGCTCCAAAATCATCAATAATAAGAACATCAACTTTAGCAATGAGTGACATAAGCTTGTCCTCTGTTAATTCGCTATTTTTATTCCATGTAGACTTTATTTTTGTAAATAACTTGTTCATCTGAATGAACATCGCGCTGTATCCACGTTTCATTAGTTCTTTAGTGGCTGCTACACATAAATGGCTTTTACCAACCCCGTAATCGCCTGTAATGATCATGCTTGTTGGATCCTCTTGGCTGTATGTAGAAACGAAATCCATAATTGCCTTTTTTGCATCTGTTAATTCTTTTGTAGGAGGGACGTAGTTATCAAAAGTAGCCTTCTTTAACTTGTCATTGATTAGGCTATTGTCAGCAAACGAATCGTATAAACTGATAACTTGATTCCTCTTTTGTATTACAAGCGTTTCTTGAGCTAACTGAACGTCCTGAGGGGCAATCTCTTTACAATGCCAGCAGTAAGCTTTGTTGTTTTCATCAAGAAACCTTTTACGTCTGCATAAATCACATCTTTCATTTGCGACCTTTGGTAAAGTCATATTTGTTGATGAAGCTACTATCTTTGCTACCGACTCTGCTACTGCTTGCATTAGAACCCGCTCCTTTTGTTTTTTCGTTTAAATAACCTTCGAATTTGTTACCGAATAATGTTTCTGGTCTTAAGTACTGGCTCATATTCGAATCAGTAAGCCATTGTGCTGCTTTTATATCAATAACTTTTTTAAAATCATCTATAGTAAAACCGTCTTTGAATCTAGCTTTGATTAACGATCTAGTTTTCGCTGTTTTATGTTTAAAAGATTTATCTACTTTTTTATTAAGATAAGAAACGACATCCTCATAAGGGATGCAGCCTTTTGACCGTTCTTTTTGGTCAGAAGACATATTATCTTTTAATGTAGTAATCTCTGTTGTAGTCTTTGTAGTAATCTCTGTTAAAGAATTAACCCTTTCGGTAAGTTCCATTTCACCCTTTCGGTAACTTCGGAAATATTTAACTTAATGTGATTTGTAGGGGCTCCGTTGAATTTAAATTTCTTAACTTCTACAAATCCTTTTTCAATTAGTATTTTGATAGCACGATCATACTGTTTCGGTGTAATTCGAATTTCTTCTTTCCACTCTTCACGACTCTTCGCTAACCAAAACTCACCATTCTTTTTAACTCGCAATTTGGTCTTACCTTGTTCATTGGGCATGTACCAATAAACAATTTGTCCTAGCAAAATTCCTGCAATTAAATCTTCAGTTATATCTACATAAGCGAGTCGCACCATATATCCGCTTCTTGCAAATGTTTCTAGTTGAAATATATTATTGTTCATTTAGTGCACCTTCTTCATCCAACATTCATAGCTCACATTGTCTTCCATGCCAGTAAACCGAACCTTTTCTCTCCCTCTGAACTTACCTTCATGATAAAAAGTTCTTTCTGCCCTATATATTCGTTTAATTGGCGTTACATAGTCATAACCCCGTTTTTCTAAATCACGCACCGCTATTAACATTTCTTTCATTGATCCACGTCTGATAGGTATCTTAAACATCACGCATTCTCCCGAAAATGACAGCGAAAATCTAGATGAAAAACGAGGGTTCATTTATCTAATTGAAAATTCATTTGTTGATATCACAAATATTTTAAGCAAATTTGAAGATGATAGCATATTAGAATTACTCGCATATAACAGACGAAATATATTTATTGATATGTATAATCTTTTCTTAGATTTTAAGAAAATGCATCCACAAAAATTCCGCGAATGTTTAAAAGAATTAACTGAAGAGTATCATACTTATTTTAGTAATATAGCAAGCGAACAACACATTCCTAAAGAGACTCTACCTACAGACACATTTTACGAAATTGTTTATAATGCTTACGTTCATAAAATTATTGAATCTAACAAAAAACTACAACAGATATACAATCAAATAGAAGATGTTTGTGATGAAGTGTTTTTATATCTATCTATTCTTCAATCTTTCTTAAAAAATGTATTAGATGGTACTGAACACTTTTATTGGTTCAACAAAATAATGCCAATGTTCAAATATGCACCAATATTAAGTTTTGATCGTGGGCGTAACCAACAAGGTTTATTTATATATCAAACTTATTTAAACTATATATCCGAAACTATTAATATTCCTATGTTACCTCGACAAAGAATCTTATCAGATAAAATAATTGTCATTAAAAATAAAGCAAAAATTCTTGAAGAACTTGATTTTATGGGGATTAACGAAAAGTTTATCTATGGTGATTACGATTATATTGCTTCTTACATAAGAAACAAATGTCGATAAAATATAGATTTGAACAACATTTCTCAATGTGTGAAACAACTAAACGTAGTAAAATAATATTTGGATGGGAGTCCCATACATATTATTAAAATTAAAGTGGTTCAAGTCGGAAGGCACCTTGGGGTGTCTTTTCTTTTATACACCAGTGAATATTCTTTCTATTCTGTTTTTGTGTAATTAATGGTATATTTTGTATATAAATATTAAGGGGGAATATAAATGCAGTTACAAAATATCGATCCAGAACTAAAAGAATTTCTTTACCAACAAATTCATGTACATAAAGTCGGGTCAATCGATACCCTACTTGTAGAAGGTTATATGTTTGATGAACAAGAGATACGACAAGCGCTAGATATATTTATGAGAAATGAACTTATAATACCTACAGTATCTACAATGCAAATAGGACAGAAAAAAGTAGATTTTATGCGTAATGATGAAAAATTTATGGTTTTAAAAGAAAATGATCAGTTATAAAAAAACGGTAAATAAACATAGTTAAAGTCGAAAAGAGGCACTTTTGAGTGTCTTTTTTTATGATTAACAATAAGTTTTAAATTTTACAATGACATTCAAGGGGCTTATGAGGAGCCAGACAGACGTCAGCAAGGCCGTTTTGAAAAACATTACCAATTTATCCAATGAGGGCTTCGATTCTCTTTTTTATTTACTCTTTTTCAACTAGAACCTTTTTATACAACCTTCATAATATATATGGGACAACCTTAAACTCTTTTTTGAGAGGAATGATTAGATATGGCAGATTATTTCTGTAAAGATGGAAAGAAATATTACAAGAAAAAAGAAAAATCATGTAACTCTTCAAACTCCAATAACTGTTTCATAGAGACATTTACAATTTTCGGCTCTGAAACTACCCCTACAAGCCTTGAAATTCCACCCGGTTCTACAATTACCTTATTTGAAAATTTTACAAATAATCACAATAAAACTCTAATTCGCTTTAGTTTTAGCCCTGTATTTGCTGCGTTTGTTACATTGACTATTAGAACATTTAATTCCACAACTCCACAAACAATTACATTAACACCAGGAGATAGAAAAACTTTCTTATTTGAGGATGTTCAAAGTATTACTTTCTCAAATGCTACTACAGCTAACGCTGAACTTAGTCCATTATTTATCCAACAAACAATATGTATTTGTTGTGGTGAATCAAATTCATATTACTATGAGAGTAGTGACTATGGTTATTAGTAGTTATTATAGAGGGCTTCGGCTCTCTTTTTTTATTCACAATTTCTAGTACAATTAAAATAATTATGAGATGTATAAAGGAACGCGGCCGCTCTTAAATGCTGAAGAAAAAGAACTAATCAAGAACATGCTGTTCTGTTCCTTATTATCTGAAGAAGAAATACTAATTACATACTACAAAGGCGGTTATTTACTCTCTAGCTATATGACTGTTGTTGGTATTGATCAGCAAAACAGTCATGTTATATGTACCGATGCTTTTTATAACAAGATGAAACTGTAATTTTCTAATATAATAGATGTAAAATATTTCATTTAAAAAAGCCAATTCTCTCAAGGAAATGGCTTTTTCGTTCTCTTCTATAATACCAATATTATTAATAAGTATTACTCGGTAAAAATCTAAAATGCGAGAAGCATGCTTGTTGGATAAGTATTTGTTCAGTGAAAAACTTATTTTATATTTGATTCGGTTCAGTTTAAACATTTCTAAACGCAAAAATTAAAAACATCTCGTAGGTGACTTAATTTTATGACAGCGACTTAATACGATGCACATTAATGTAATAAATTCATAGTTTGCCACCCAAAAATAATTCTGGTTATTTTTGTAAAGATATTCAACTAATCTCTTTCTTCATCTCTTTCTGCCGCTACTTCGTCTAAACTTGCTCTTAAGCTTTTAATAATTGGGTCAAGTTTAGAGCCATACTGTGGTTCTATTCCTATGGCCATGGTAAAATCTTTTATTGCCTCTTCTTGATTACCCTTACTATTAAACACAATTCCACGATTATAATAAGCCAATGCATAATCTGGTTTCAATTCTATTGCTTTTGTATAACCCCTTATTGCCTCTTCTTGATTACCCTTACTTTCAAACACAAGACCGCGATTATTATGGGCCTGTGCATAATCTGGTTTCAATTCTATTGCTTTTGTATAATCTCTTATTGCCTCTTCTTGATTACCCTTACTGCTAAACACATTTCCGCGATTATTATAGGCCTGTGCATAATCTGGTTTCAATTCTATTGCTTTTGTATAATCTCTTATTGCTTCTTCTTGATTACCCTTACTGTTAAACACAAGACCGCGATTATTATAGGCCTTTGCATAATCTGGTTTCAATTCTATTGCTTTTGTAAAGTCTCTTATTGCTTCTTCTTGATTACCCTTACTTTCAAACACAAGACCGCGATTATTATAGGCCTTTGCAAAATCTGGTTTCGATTCTATTGCTTTTGTAAAATCTCTTATTGCTTCTTCTAGATTACCCTTATTTTTAAACGCAATTCCACGATTATTATAAGGCTCTGCATAATCCGATTTCAATTCTATTGCTTTTGTAAAATCTTTTATTGCTTCTTCTACATTACCCTTACTGTTAAACGCAATTCCACGATTATTATAGGCCTTTGCAAAATCTGGTTTCAATTTTATTGCTTTTGTAAAATCTTTTATTGCTTCTTCTACATTACCTTTACTGCCAAACACATGTCCGCGATTATTATAGGCCTTTGCATAATTCGGTTTCAATTCTATAGCTTTTGTATAATTTCTTATTGCTTCTTCTAGATTACCCATATCTTTAAACGCAATTCCACGATTATAATAAGGCTCCGCATAATCCGATTTCAATTCTATTGCTTTTGTATAATCCCTTATTGCCTTCTCTTGATTACCCTTACTGTTAAATACAGTTCCGCGATTATTATAGGCAAATGCATAATCTGGTTTCAATTCTATTGCCTTTGTAAAATCTCCTATTGCTTCTTCTGGATTACCCATATTTTTAAACGCAATTCCACGACTATTATAGGCCAATGCAAAATCCGGGTCTAATTTTATAGCTTTTGTAAAATCTCTTATTGCTTCTTCTAGATTACCCATATTACTAAAAACTAATCCACGATAAGCAAAAGTAATAGGATTGTTTGGATTTAGGATAATAGATTTTCCAAAGTCGTCCAAGGCTTTATGTGGCATGTTATTTTTTCTATAAACATTACCACGCATAGCATATGACCTCGACAAAACTAATGAATCCTTTTCATTTTCAATAATATCTGTGAGTACAATTATCTGTTCATCACTCTTATCAAGTTGATTGATCTGATCAAATTTTATCTTCCAATCCTCTTCTTGATTGACCGTTTCGGTCAGTCTTTTGTTTTCTACGCTAAATTCCTCTATTTTCTGGTTGTTTTTTGATAAGCTAAACAAAACAAGTCCTAAACTTGCAATTGTTAAAGCATTACTTATTGATGATGAGCTTATTTCAAGAGAGAAAAAGTCATTAAGCCCCATCATCTTTTCTTTTAAGAATACATGGATAACTTTCAATTGCAGGATTTGAGGAATTGTTATTGAAAATAATATTCCTAAAAATAACATTAGGCCACTTTTTTTAGCAAACATTTCATATAAGGTAAAAAACAAACCTGAAAAAGCGAACGAAATTAAATATGAAACATTATTAAATGCTCCAACAAATGCAATTGGAATCAAAATAAAGAAGGATATAGCAACATAGAAAATGAAAGAATTAGATGAATCAATGTTTTCTTTAAAAAATCTCTTAGCACTCAAAGTAGTAAATAGTTTCAAATGTATTAGTCTCCTTATTTTCTAGACATGTAAAAAGTCTGTATAATTTGATATATTAATTTATCAAATATGAAAAGCCATCTCAATCTCAAGATTGCAATCTAAATTCATCTGGTTCAATTGTTATATCATCTACTGTAATATTCAACTTACCGCTCCATCCAAATATAAAAGAATATATTAGATTCCTCAAATTGATAATATCAAAAAAATGACATAATATCCCTAAGAATTTTACAATTCCTGCTGTTTTTAGGTAAATGCAATAACTTTTTCTCTTATTCAAATAGTAACATTCCATAAGAAAGATTCAGCCAACTATGATAAATACGGAAATTATAAACAAGTTGAACAAATGACTCTAGAAGAGATCAAAAAAGAAGCTGAAGAGTTCATGGCAGATTATTTAAATCGATAAAATATAGATATAAACCACATTTCTCAATGAACAAAGCAATTTAACATGGTAAAATAATATTCGGATGGGAGTCCATACATATTATTAAAATTAAAGTGGTTCAAGTCGGAAGGCACCTTAGGGTGTCTTTTTTATTTTTGTTCGACAGAATATGACAACATACGAATAAATAGTTTGCTATTATCATATGAAAATCTTACATTTATCTACATAATATTATTATGTTTTAAAGTTTTTAAATGTAAAAATTTCCGATGTAAATACATACCATTTAGGGAGATGGGGAAAATCCTGAAAAAATTATTAGCTTCAGCAACAGCGGTAACACTATTAACAGTGGGGTACAGTTCTGCTGCATTTGCAGAAAAAAATCCAAACGACAAGAATTGCGGTCACTTTAAAAACAAACAAGAAGTTATGGAATTCTGGCACAGCAATGGATACAGTGCAACTAACGATCCTCATGACTTAGATCGTGACAATGACGGCTTACCTTGTGAAGTTAAAAAAGGGGACTACGATCAATTTTTAGCTAGCAAGTAAACTACTAAAAAAGATGAAAACAAACCTCAAGAACAAACTAAGCCTCAAACAACTGCAAAAGAAACAAAGAAAAATACTAATACAGTTGTGAAAAAAGAAACGAAAAAACAAGGTGAAAAATTACCTAATACAGCATCAAACGGTGTTACAATGATGTTAGTAAGCTTAGGCTTAGCATTAGCTGGATTTGTATTAATGTTCCGTCGTAAAAAGACAAACGCATAAAATAGTTCCTTAAAACGGCAGGAGAAATCCTGTCGTTTTCAAATGGAGTGATAAAAATGAATAAAAAGCAATGGATAGGCTTATGTTTAACTGTTATTGGACTAACTATCTTTTCCTATTATTTTCTAGAATGGTATGGTGCTAGACAATCAGCAGAGTCGCTAACGACCAACGAAGCGAAACACTATGAGACCTCCACACCTTCTAAAGAAAATGAAACAACAAATATCAATCAAACAGAGACAAACACTGAGACTTCATTACAACCTGCAGAACCTGTACAAATTCCAGCTTCAACGGTAAACCATCAATTAGGAGATAAAGTAGCATATTTAATTATCCCTAAAATACAAAAGAAATATTCTGTATATTGGGGAGCTGATGATAAAGTACTAAAAAAGGGTGTAGGTATGTTTGTTAGTGACTTAACTACTACACCATCTGGAAATGGCCATACAGTTTTAAGTGGACATAGAGATACTGTTTTTACCGAGCTTGGTCAACTAAAGGAAAATGACCAACTTATCGTGGAATATGAAAATAAAACATATACATATGAAATTAATAAGCATTGGATAACGGATTCAGAAGATCGAACAGTTATTGTAGACAAAAGTGAGCCAACATTAACCTTAACAACTTGCTATCCTTTTGACTATATAGGAGACGCTCCAGATCGGTACATAATTGAATCATCTCTACTTTCCATCCGGTGAGGATTGGCGTCCAATACATATTATTAAAATTAAGATGGTTCAAGTCAGAGGAAGGCGCCTTAGGGTGTCTTTTCTTTATTTCCAAAAAGGGTATCGAGGGACTAGCCTTTTCTAATTTGAAAGTAAACTTTTGAATATAAATTCACAAAAAAAGTTTGAGTTCTATACTTCTTACTCCATAAATAATTTAGTTTTCTTCCAATCATTGACTTGAGATTCACTACTAATAGAACTAATTATTTTTAAATCTTTTCACATTAATTGTATAGTTTGAATATTCAATTAAATATTTATAAATAAATTCAAATGTTATAAAATATAAATAATATGGTATTGTTATTTATGTAATATTCATTCCAAAAAAGGGGGATTTTTCATGTTCAAGAAAGTAATAATTGGAACATTAGCAACTGGAATTATGTTATCTGGTGCTGGAGGAGTATTTGCGGAAACACCTACTGATACAGGTGTAAAATTAAAAACGATTGATAATAAAAAAAGTTTTGTTAAGAAAAAAGAAAAACAAGACTTTCCTGGTTACAAATCAAAAGGGGAAATACCTACTGTAAAAGAGTGGGATGGAGTGACTTGGTATTTAAAAGGAGCAACTGAAGTAAGTAAAAATTCATGGACAGGACATTATGAAGGATGGCGAACAAGTAATAATTAAAAAACTTTAATTAAGTTTTCCAAGAAAACAAGTAAACAAATAAAAAGAAGACCGAACTAGATTGTTATTCTAGTTCGGTCTTCTTTTTATTTTAAATTCATTAATAATTAATTTTTTCATATCACTATAAAATACCATTATTAACATCCCTAATATAGTTATAAATAAAGAAATTCCTTCAATGCCATTTTTCAAAATTAAGATGGTTCAAGTCCCAGTAAGGCACCTTGGGGTGTCTTTTTTTCTACCTGTAACTGTTTAATTGTTATATAATAATATTACTGTATTTTAGGAGGAACATAAATGAACAAAAAACTAATCATTGGAATTATCGCGGTACTAGTAGCTATCATTGCTTCCGTAGCTATTTTTAAGGATTTCAAATCAGAAGATATGAAACCTAAGTATTCACAAAAAGATATGGATAAAATTATCGATAAACACTTTAATGAACAACAAGAATTAAAAACACAAATCAAAGAGTTGAAATCTAAAGTAGACTCCTATGAAAAAGAGCAAACTAGTTCACTTCAAAAAACTACACAGCCGAGTCAAGAAACACCTAAACCACAAGAACAAGAACAGCCTAAAAAAGAAGACGTAAAGCCGGAGTCTCAACCGGAAAAGAAAGAAGTACCTAAACCGGAACAAACTACTGGAACATTAGCGAACCCAGTAAAGAACATCGACAAAACGGAAGCTATGAATAAGGTTAAAGAAAAAGCTAAGAAAGACTTCCCAGATGATTATTCTACTCAAAATTATGTTGCAAATAAACAATCCAAAGCATTTGACTATTTAAATAACATTGAAATTAAGTCGCAAGAAGAATTAAATATTATAAATAAGGCACTACGTGATTTTCCTACTGATTTTTCAACAGCAAAATATGTATATGAAAAACAAATGAAAGCTAAAGGTGAGCAAGAGGCCCAGTAATAATTTAATAAAATACATAATAAACATGGGAAAATAATAATTGGATGGGAGTCCAATACATATTATTTTAATTAAGATGGTTCAAGTCAGAGGAAGGCACCTTAGGGTGTCTTTTCTTTATGAATAAGAGATAGATGGAAAAAATAAATTATAGGACAGCAATATAGTCTAAAACTTCTAAACTATCTTTTTATTTCCTTTTGACATAATATGACAATATAAAGATATTTAATTTGTTATTATTAACGTGGCAATCTTACATTTTACATAATTGGAGGAACAAACGTGGGAAAAATATTTAAGTTTGGATGCCTAGGCATTATAGCTTTATTTGTAATCGGAATAATTGCTATGGTTGCTGGTGGTGGAGATTCAACAGAAAAAACTTCAACAGATACTAAAGCAGTATCAAAAGAAGGTGTATCTTCTGATGTGAAAATCTCTGTAGGATCTATGGAAACAGTAGATTCTGTGGGTAATGAATACTCAAAAGAACAAGCACAAGGTGTCTTTAAGATTTTAGAAGTTACACTTACTAATAATCAAAAAGACGCTATCACTGTTGATACTAACAGCTTTAAATTGGTAGATAACAAAGGTCGTGAATTCACATCTTCTGTACAAGGTCAATCATCTTTTGACTTAGCTAACGGTGGAAAAACTGACTTCTTCTTAAAACAATTAAATCCTGGTCTAACACAGACAGGGAAAGTTGTATTTGATATACCAAAAGATGCTGAAGGACTTTTCTTAAAAGCTAGTGGCGGTATGACAGGTAAAGAAATTAATTTAAAAGTAGAATAGGAAAAAGGTACTCGAAAGAGTGCCTTTTTTTCTTAACAACTGACATTACTTAATGTAGTAAAATATTATTTGGACGAAAGTCCAAATGCATATTATTAAAATTAAAGTGGTTCAAGTCGGAGGAAGGCACCTTTGGGTGTCCTCCTCCGACTTGAAATTCATAAAATTCCTATGTAATTAAAATAAAATTTTATACATTTCCATCAAACAAACTACTAATTATTTTCTTGATTTAATTCTTTTTCCTTAGTCTCCAAATAAGCCATGCACTCGTGCCAATCATTAAAACTTAGCTTATCCTCTTTCCCTTCTAACAACTCCAACGTCTCTCTTGCCTTTTTTAAATCTTCTACGTACAAATAAGATACTCCTAATATATAAACAAGATCATTTTGTAAATTCTTCTTATTTTTTAAAATATTAATTATTTCATTGTATTTAGGATTTTCACTACTAAACTCTAAATATGCTATATATTCTTCAACATCTAGAACTTTAAATACATATGGGTTTTCTTGCTGTTGTTTTTTTATTTCTTGAAGCAGATCAATACTTTTTTGAATGTTTTGCTCCTCACCAATATCCACTAACACTTCAGCTAATAAATATTTACAAAATGTATCATCTGGGTTATCTACTAAACTACTCTCAAAACATACTTTTGATTTCAATAAATCTCTTTTTGTACCTTTATAAAATACCAACCCTGCTAAAACCTTATCCTCAAAAATTTCTAGATAATCATCATTATCCAAATTATGCTTAGCTCTTATCTTATCGTAATCTTTTTGTTCTAAATTTCTTAATGCAAATATCCATTCTTTCCCCTCATATATCTGTTCCTTATATTCCACAAGGATTGCGAATACTCTTTCAAATGTCAAAAATATAGTAACTGTTAAAAATAGCAAACTTATGGAACCTTGTGTTTTATTTTGTAAAATATTCGAAATTACAATAGGTATAAACACTATAAATACGACAAATCTTTTCGCTCTAATACTATCTTTATTAAAACTTGAATACGTAATTAAAATAGCATAAATAGCTGTCCAAAAAAACAAAATCTCCAATATATGGGTTACAAAGAAAGCATCTGGCACCATTGCATATGTAATAAATAATGTAACAAAAATAAAAATTGACCCTATAATAACTAAAGATTTTTCTATTTTTAAATTTATAACTACTAAACGTAATATACTATTACTTATCGCTAAAATTTTCACCATTCTAAACTCATTATTATCTTTATTTAAATAAACTATAATAGCTGAAATAAATGCTATTAAAATTAACCATAAAAATATATCTTTAAAGCTTATATCTGGAATTGGTATTATAAGTAAGGAAGGTGGTAAGAATTCTCCCTCTCCTGTAAAGATATATCCTAAAGTTTTTACAAAAGATACAATAATGCTATTAAAAGATGGTAAGAAAGTAATAAAAACATATAGTAATGCCCCAAAAAGATACGAAAGTAATAATAATGCCATTAAATCAATAGCATAAATACCAAATTTCTTTTTAAATTTATTCTCCGATTCATTCAATTCGTTTTCCAACTCATTAAATTTTAATAGGGCATTATCAAGCACCTTTATAATTAATAAAAACATTCTCAAAAAAGCCATAAATTATATTCTCCTTCCTGCAAAATTTCCTATTAAATTTAATAAATAATAGATCATTTAACTATATAGAGAAAATATTATTCAATCTATATGTTAAATTTAAAATATAAATAATCCCATTTATTGATGGTATAATAAGCTTACTCGATAATTGTTGTATTTTTAGCAATACAATACCTGCTTAGCACCAAATGTCCAAGTAAAAGAGAACTCATAAAACGCCTTAAATTATTAAATTTAAATATCATAATTTTATTATAAAATAATATATTAATATTAACACTAAAAATTTGTTATAATTAGTAAAGAATTCTATTAATTAGATAGAGAGGATACAATATTATGGGTTATAAATTTCGTAGAATTATCCAGTTTTCCCCGGGTGTGAAAATTAACTTTACATACACAGGTACGGGAGGGAACTCTATTCCACCTGAATCAAGAACGACATCTTATATACCTGGAACTGGAATCTCGTATACACCACGAATAGCTGAGTCAAACAACTATTATATACAACGAGGATATCAAGGACCAAACACTTCCTATCCCACTATGGATGAACAAGAATACAATACGGTAAATGCATTTGAGCCAGTAAAAGAAACCCAAACTTACCTTGTTACTGCTTTTCGTAAAAAGGATAATCAAGTAAACTCCGTAGGTAGAAAACTAATGAAACCACTTTCCATAATTACAGGCGTGTTTGCGGGCCTATTCTTAATTATGATGCTTATTATACCTGCTCTAATCATGGCATTCTTTTCTTTCCTATGCTATAAAAATATAAAAACACCATTTGCAGTTGTATGCCCAGAATGTGATGCTGAGAATCTATTCATTTTTGAAGAAGAGAAGATTGCTTGTCGTAAATGTGAGAGTACTCTTATAATCCAAAAATAAATGGTTCTCAAATTAACATCTCTTTATTAGTCAAAACAATATAAATCTAATTATAAATATAAATAGATAAAAAGAGGGATAAGTGAATATCATTATTAACTTTGAAGCGTTTAATCCAACTATAAACGACTTAGCTATCAAACTTGCTATGGTACTGTTTATACCGTTATTCTTAGCATTGATTGTCAAAGTGATACTTATGAAATTTATGAAAGAATCAATTGCTGGCAGATTAGCAAGTCTATCTTTGTTATTCTTTATGTACTATGTATTTAAATTTATTACAGCGTAAAAGGCACCTTTGGGTGTCTTTTTTCTGCATTAAAAATGCCTACCTATTTCCCTAGGTAGGCATTTTGTGACTTTGTATTTGCAAACGATGATATTATGACAAAACTCCTTAATCCCCAAACTCTCTGATCGTTCTTCTGCAATACGCTTAAAATGGTTCTATGTATACTAGTCTAAAGTACGAGCAGCTGCATAGAACGATCCAGAACCACCATTTCTGTGAGTAACTTTAAGCTTATATTTACCTTTTGAAAGAGTATTGTACGTATTTGTAAAACCCTTTCCTGCTGCTAACGATCCAGAACCAATAACATTACCTTTTGAGTCTTTTAAAGACCAGTCAAGTGTACCTTTAGTATTGTTCGTCATATGAACTCTCATATCCGCTTTTTTTACATGCTCGAACGGTACTTCTCTTTCACCATTTATCAGACTGAAATCATCTTTAAGTATTTGGGTACGTTGGATAATTGGTGCTGAATTTTTAGTATTATCTACACCTTCTTTACTTGCTGATGCTGCTCCAATCCCTCCAGTTAATACGATACCAGTTGCTAATGTTCCTACTACTAATTTCTTAAACATAATAAATCCCCCTTAAATATGTTTTATAACTTGCACCTTAAATGTATCACTTTTGTAACTTTTGTAAATATTTTCAATTTATATAAATATTTATTTAATTATTAACAATATTGGAATTGAATTTTATCAAATGGAAAATAGAGGGATTTGAAGAGTTATGTAACAATGCATAATAAATCAAGCAAATATCATGATATACTCTCAAAGAGCTGATACAAAATTTCTTTAGATTGGAAAACTAAAGTCTTATCTACCTAAAAGGAAGGCGCCTTATGGCGTCTTTTTTCTATCTTCAAAAGGACCTGCTCAATTCATTCTTGAAAACATAAGGTAAAGTGAACCCATTAAAATCCATGGAATGAACCCTAGTTTTTCCCTCTAATCTAAAGGAGGCACTATTGTTATGGGATATGGTGGTAGTTGCGGCGAAGGCTGCGGTTTTGCTGGAGGATTCGCTTTATTAGTTGTATTGTTTATTTTATTAATCATTATCGGATGCAGTTGTTTCTGCTAAAAACTATTGGAAAAGGCACCCTTATATGGGCGCCTTTTTGTATATTAAAAACCTACCTATTTCCATAGGCGGGCTAGATGTGATTTTGCACAATTGATTTATAGCAAAATCATTTATATTGAAAGTAATTAAAATTAACTTAGTAATCCTAATACCTTAATAATCTCAATTGTTTTATTATCTTTTATTTTGAAATAAAGCCTTTTCCCTATACGTTCACTAATTACAATATTTCCAAAGGCTAATTTACGCAAATGTTGTACAATCAAATCCTCTGTAATTCTTGTTTGCTTACTTAAATCAGAAACTGACAACGATCCATATGTAATCAATTTACAAACAATTGATAAGCGAGTAGAATTCCCTAATAACCCTAAAACTTTTATACTTTCGGTATAGAAACTAAAATCCATATGAAAAGCATGTAACAGATCTTCCAACCTCCTAAAATAAGATGAATATCAACCAAAATATCTTAACATAAAAATAGTAAAAAACACCCTAAAATATACCAATTAGTCATTGAGAAAAATGATACTTGAATGGGAGTCCAATACATATTATTAAAATTAATGTGGTTCAAGTCGGAGGAAGGCACCTTAGGGTGTCTTTTTTTTTGTTAAACACACAATGTTTTAATACGTTTGACAAAAAATAATCCCAATAAATTAACTAATTAAAGACTTCAAGCACTTTGACTAGCTTTTGTCCTTGAAAACTAACCTTCAGTAGT
This sequence comes from Bacillus sp. N6, assembly GCF_052805735.1. NCBI lineage: Bacteria > Bacillati > Bacillota > Bacilli > Caryophanales > Bacillaceae > Bacillus > Bacillus sp. N6. The sequence continues at coordinate 6,112 of NZ_JBRAZW010000002.1, read as the reverse complement.
TGGACCGTTCCTATTAATTTCTCTATCTCAATCCCTATTCCCTGAAAGACGCTGTCTTACTGCCTCATTACATTGTTTAGGATATTTTATATTAGGGGTAAAGAAGCAATAATATGTAATTATGCATATTTGTAAAAAGTTGTTTATTTTTAGCAAATAATATCTTATTATATCAATATTGCGTTAAAAAATTATTGATATATTTAACTTAAATAGAATTTTTATACAATTTTGGGTGGGGATATTATGAAGTTAAAAAAAGTTCTTATAATCGGATTCCTATGTACACTTGTTGTTGCATTAAGTGGCTGTGAGTTTTGGGAAGGATATAAAGAAGGACTTGGTGTAAAAACTGAAAAAGTTGACAAATAATGTATAAGAATTTATTTTCTTATACATTTTAATAACTATTCATAGATTGGAGGAATAAGATTATGTTTAACTTGGAAAGATTAGAAGGTATAGTAGCTCCATTCATACCTACAGGTCCAATTAAAGCGTTAAAAAAGTTTTTCTTTTAATCTATAAATTTATATATTTTAATCATTGACTTTTAATTAAAGATATATTAGTATAATGAACGATTAATAGTTCTTATAATTTATATATATGGATATTAACATTTTATTTAATACAGGAGGAATTGACATGGAATTTAAAATGGAAAGATTAGAAGTAGTTGCAGCACCAATTAAAGTGAATTGGGGGCGAGTTGCTGGTTATGCAGCAGGATATGGAACTAAGTGGTACATCTGTGAAAATACAGGCGTTTGTTGGTAATAAATAATATTTAGGAGGATTACAAATGAATTTTCAATTAGAACGATTAGAAGAAGTTACAGCACCTAAAGGTTTCGGCAAGGTTTGGAAGAAAGTTAAAGGACCAGCGATTGAATTTGGTAAAGGGTTCCTTGAAGGTTTCCTATAAGAAATAAATTATAAAAACATTAAAAAATGAGCATTTATGCTCATTTTTTTCAATATTATCGAAAAGGTGAATGAGTTTGTATAATGAATTGCAGCAAGAAATACAAAGTGTAGAAATTACATATATGGAAGATCACTTCATTATTAAGAATGGGGAAGTATTTTTTAAAGTTGGGATAAAAGAAGGACAAATCATACAAGATTTACAACAGGGGTTAGATAGGGAAGAACTTTTAAACAAACATGGATTAACAATTACTGATTTTGATAAATTTATAAACGAGTTGCGGAGAATAGAGATTTTAGGAGAAATAAAAAAAGAACCCTTTAATATATTGTTTTTAAAGTATCCTTTTTATAATCCAACATCTGTTTTAGAAAAAATTAATAAGTTACTTCATAATAATTATATAAGGTTTCTATTACTATGGGGCTCTATTTTTATTATCTTAAGTGCTACATATGTTTTAATTAATAATATGAATGTAATGGTTGATCATGCATTTCAGAATGTATTACATTTAAATTGGTATGAATATTTAATTTTGTATGTATCTATATTTACTATTTCTGTAATACATGAAATGGGACATGCAATAACTTGTAGGTATTATGGTGGGGAAGTTAAATATATTGGTTTTTTACTTCTATGTTTCTCACCCGCTTTATATACTGATGTAAGTAGCACCCGTCTCTTTAAATCTAAAAAAGAGAAAGTTATTGTGTTTTTAGCAGGAGCCTATTTTGAACTAACAATATTAGCTATCCTTATATTATTTAGAGGATATTTAGAACAATATCAATTACTAATCAATATTTTTGTACTAGGGAATCTAGTTGCTATGATTATGAACTTCATACCATTTATTAGATTAGATGGGTATTGGATATTATCAGCTGTCACAGAAATTACTAATTTATATTCTAAATCATTAAAAGTAGTGATTTATGTAATTAGAAATAGACAATTACCACAAGCAAAAAATGTTAACGTTAAATTTATTTTTATTTACGGTATCTTAAATTTTGTATTTTTAATTTTTTCAATTATTACAGGACTATATATATTTGTTGAATTCTTCTCATATGAAGGAATTGCGGGTTGGCTGAAAGTTGCAGTAATTATATTTGAATCAACCATCTTAGCAATAATTAGTTATCAAATTTGGAAATCATTTAAAAATAGCATATTAAATGATGGCACAAATTAATACGAAATAGCTCTTTAATAAAAAATCCGACTCATTTTTTAATGAGTCGGATTTTTTATTAAAGAATAGTGCTAATTTTGTGGTTCGGCACCATCTAAATTTGGAAACCATGAAAGTATAGGTACTCTATATCCACGTAAAGTAAAATCGTAATTTTTTCCTTCTTTTATGTTTGCTTGCAGATCCGCTGAATTAAACTTCATCATAAGAAGGCTATCCTCATTAGAAATAACTTTTTCGGTTCCATTTTTTTGCTCAACGACTATATAAAATTTATCTTGTTTTCCATGCCTTTTAGAATATTTATCAGTAACAGTTCCTTCAAGATGTGTTACATGAATGTAATTAACCACTGCGGTGATTATTAATATCGGAACAATTATGAGAAATAATATAATACCTAATTTACCCTTATCTGTATCTGTCATGAATCTTTTTCTCTCTCCTCAAAAACATATAAAATTTTTAATTTATAAAACTATTATAATATAGTGATGATTTACATTCAATAAATTAATATTCTTTTATAGAACTATATTGATTTTAAATGAAGATAGTTCTATTCGGAGGAAGACACCTTGGCGTATCTTTTCTTTTGTACATTATATCTATTACGTGCTCATTGATTTTTTATGTACGTTTGATATAATTACTGTAGTAGTATTACAGTAATAGCTTGTGTATATAATAAAAGAAGAGATGCGCTAACATCTCTTCTAATAACTGCTACCGTCAGGGTGGTGGTTATATCATTTATTTTTTACGAAACCCACCCTTTTGCTTTGGACGGCGACGAGGAGTGGGTTTTTTGTTATCTTTTTCTAAAATTTGTTTCCTAAAAACATACGCAGAAACTTCACGTACAATGGCTTTCACAAATTCTTTTAGAAGCTCAAACAAAAACTCCATAGGTATATCACCCCCTTTCCTTCCAAATGGAAAGAAGGGATAACCAATCACCCTCACAATATACAGTTAATCCTATTCTATCATACTAGTACAATCTCACCAATATAAAAAAGACCACCATTACTGGCAGTCCTTTTTGGGTAGTTTTAGAAATTAAATTATAACATATTAATATACGGATGATAAATATGTTTTTTTCCTAAAGATACTATAAATTTTTTATAATTCTTGATTTCTCAATCTTCATTGCATGTTAAATTTTCCTATAAGGATTAACAAATAACATTAAAATTATCCATCCACTAGATTATTAAAAAAAACTGGGTATCTATATAATTATTTGGTAAAATATAGATATAATTTAAGAGGGTAAAGTTAATATAGATCAACTAAGTAATACAAAAAATGTTTTATTGCATAAAAAAGACTCCATTGCTGGAGCACTCAAAATAAACAAACGAATTAAAACAAGAAACAGACAATTTAACTATATAGATAAAATATAAATAAATCTATATATATGCAAAAATAAATATAAAAATTCTATTTATTGATGCTATAATAGACTTACTCGATGATTGTTATATTTTTTATGGTTATTAAGCAATACAATACCTTCTTAACACCAAGTGTACAAGTAAAAGAAGACATCTTAATCGATGTCTTCTTTTCTTACATAATAACAACATAATAAAATTAAGATGGTTCAAGTCAGAGGAAGGTACCTTAGGGTGTCTTCTCTTTATGAGGGATAATCCTATACAAAGAAAAAAGCCTCAGATATTGAGGCTTCCCAGTAAATATTTTAGTATTTTCTTCCTTCATAATAAGCTTCATATTGTCCATCCATGTCTTTGATACCTTTAAGGTACCACGTAATCCCTTGATTATCAGTATATGAATTTGCAAATATTCTTTGGCTCTTACATTCATATTTATAATATATACCACTTCCTTTCTGAGTTTCTTGAGGTTGTGTATTTTTACACTGCATAGCTATTTCGCTTGCTGTATTCTCTGTACTTGCTGATGCTGCTCCAATCCCTCCAGTCAATGCAATACCTGTTGCTAATGCTCCAACTACTAATTTCTTGAACATAATAAATCCCCCTTTAATAGTTTTTTATAACTTGCACCTTTAATGTATTATTTTTGAAAATATTTTGAATATGCAGAAATATTTATTTAAATTTTGGTAATATACTTTATCAAATGGAAAATAGAGGGATTTATAATGATATGTAATAATGCATGTTCATTCAGCAAAAAATCGTGATAAAATCTAAGCACCTGTTCTATTTTTTTCAATTAAAATGGAAACCTTACTTCTTATTTACCCAAATGGGAGGCGCTTTATGGCGTCTTTTTTTATTTTCAAAAAGCCATGCTCATTTAATCCATAAAAACATAAAGTAATTTGAATCCATTAAAATACATGAGTGACTCCTTATTTTTCTCCTACTCTTTAAAGGAGGAATTATTATGGGCTTTGGTGGTAGCTGTGGCTTTGCAGGAGGATTTGCTTTATTAGTTGTATTATTTATTTTATTAATTATTGTGGGAGCTTCTTGCTTCTGCTAAAAAACCATTAGAAAAGGCACCCTTATATGGGCGCCTTTTCTTTATGTATATTATTTATTATCCAATTCATTGATTTTATTATAAACACATTTTATTTCTCCAAAATTTCACTATTACTGATAGTCTTTTTAGGTAAATTTAGAGATATTAATTATATTATAAAAATATTAGGATGAATAAATTGTTATTATTCTCTTGTAATCTTTATCATCCACCATTTAAAGTTTCTTTAAACTATTACATAACATATGTTTTTTTGTACCATGCTTTGTTAATGCATTTAACCTTCTTAGATATTGAGGTTTTAGAATTATCCCTTGGTATAGCTATATCATTAGAACATCCTGCGATATTTAAACAAAATGTAGCCAATAAAGACAATAATATTAATTTATTCAAATAATCACTTCTAACTCTTTTTTAATTAACATTTTGATATAAAATAAACGTCTCACTAATTTTACATTAGATTAAAAGTTGAAAACTATTCTTATAATCATAAAATGTTAAATTTTTGTCCAATGAGATAGTAATACCCCTCCTAAAAACCTGCTTATTTCCCTAGGTCAGTCTTCTTAAATTCTTCAGCATCATGAAATCCTAAATCGAACGAATACAACGTTTCTAATGTCTCTGAAGCTCCAATATATTTCAAAATACTCTCTATATCTTTGTATGATTGAAAATATAAAATTTTTGCTTTTGGTATTTTCCCGTCAGTTTGTAATTTTTTCTTCTTAATACCTAATTCTTCAAACATAAAATTATTTAAATGCTCCAAGATATCTTCAGACCCATGAATACGAAAGCGTGGTCTAACATAAATTTTATTTTCAGATCGTTTAACTTTTATCGTGCCAAGTTCATGCCTCAATAAAACATATTTTTTAATGAATATTTTTTTATTAAACTCACCTTTAGGAAATAACCTAGATTTTCCTCGTATCGGTGTCCAACCAAATTCTTTTACCTTTGTAATAAATGGATGGTCACTATTCATAGACATATACCATTCCACATACCCTTTATCTTCACAATATCTTGATCTTGTTTCTTTCCCAAAGAAATCAGCAAACTTTTTTACTATCACTTGTGACTTATGAGTGAATTGAAAATAACCTCCTGATTCATAACCATTACGCCATACCATACCTAAAGCCTCTGAAAATACATCTGTTTTAATAAAATCATCTATCCAATTCTTCTCTATAAGATTATTAGTCATAAAATATTCCCCTTAAATTTTATCCTTCTAATCAATTGTAAAATAATACTTTATTTCTATAAACAAGAAATTAACCTTATAAATTTCACGTACTATATCCGATGTGTAAAACCAAATCTTGCAATAAAACCTATTCTACCATCCGTCCCCTTATCCTCTAACCAAAAAAGTAGTAAATCCTCTATTTATTCCTCTATCTTAGTGATTCATTCCCCCATGAGTTAAACACTCTCATATTTTTCTGCTTTTCTTCATAATT
>NZ_CM127843.1:737500-5352406 GCF_052805735.1 Bacillus sp. N6 | reverse complement strand
AGGTGTCCCTCCTTTACTAAGATGGTAAAAGAATAAGGTTGCGCAACAAATGTACAACCTAATAAATATAAAATGTATATTTATACGAAACGTATTTTAAAACCTAAAAACGTCGTTTGTATATGAGATAGGGTTTTCGACAAAAAAAGCAAATGTGGACAACTATTTACCCACATGTGATTAAAACTGTCCACATGTTATACACAAATTGTGGATAAGATAAAGGTGTGGAAAACTTATTCAAAGTGAAAACACAACTATAATATCAAAAAAAAGTGGCTATAGCAATGAATTTAAGAAAGTTATCCACAAAATCAATACCTTGTGGAATAAACTTGTCCACAACACGATATACTGTGTAAAAGTGGGAAAAAAGTTTGTGGATATAAAAAACGTGAAAAAACATTTATCCACAAGGAAATATAGATGCTGTGAAAAAGTATGTGAATAGGTTCAAAATGAATATTTGATGAAAATTTCTAGAACCATTGACATTTTCCTAGTTAATTAACTATAATTTATAGGACTGTCTTTAACAGATATTCCTCAGGGAGGTGTCATATAATGAAAAGAACTTACCAACCAAATAAACGTAAGCGCAGCAAAGTACATGGTTTCCGCAGCCGTATGAGCACAGCGAACGGACGTAAAGTGCTAGCAGCTCGTCGTCGTAAAGGAAGAAAAGTATTATCTGCGTAGACCACTGATCGTTCAGTGGTCTTTTTTTCTAATAATAGTGAATTTCCGCTGATGAAATACAGGAGTGTCAATTGATATGAAGAAAAAACATCGTATAAAGAAGAATGATGAATTCCAGGCGGTTTTTCAAAAAGGAAAATCAAATGCGAATCGTCAGTTTGTTGTATACCAATTAGATAAAGAAGAACAGCCAAACTTTCGCATCGGCCTTTCTGTTAGCAAAAAAATAGGAAATGCAGTAGTTCGTAATCGAATTAAGCGCATGGTCCGTCAGGCTATTACAGAGTTAAAAGATGAGATAGATTCTGGAAAAGATTTTGTTATAATAGCAAGGAAGCCTTGTGCAGAGATGACATATGAAGAAGTAAAGAAAAGCTTAATTCATGTCTTTAAACGCTCTGGTATGAAAAGAATAAAAAAGTAGCGTAAGGAAATGAATTACACTATATACATACCGAAACAAGGAGGAGCAGGCTTTGAAAAAGAAAATAGGTTTACTGGCCATGGTTATTACATTAATGGCAATTGCTACCGGCTGTAGTGAAACGGGTCAGCCGATTACATCGAAGAGCACTGGGATTTGGAATGAATATTTCGTATACCCGCTTTCTCAGTTAATCACGTATTTTGCGACATGGCTTGGTGATAATTACGGTTTAGCGATCGTTATTACGACCCTTATTATTCGTTTTGCATTATTACCATTAATGATTAAGCAAACGAAGAGTACGAAAGCTATGCAGGCGTTACAACCAGAAATGGTAAAGTTAAAAGAGAAATATAGCTCGAAAGACCAAGCAACACAGCAAAAATTACAACAAGAAATGATGCAGCTATATCAAAAAAATGGTGTAAATCCATTAGCCGGTTGTTTACCAATATTTGTTCAGATGCCTATTTTATTCGCATTTTATCATGCGATTATGAGAACATCAGAAATTAGTAAACATACATTTTTATGGTTTGATTTAGGACAGGCAGACCCTTACTATATCTTACCGGTTGTTGCAGCGATTACGACATTTATTCAGCAAAAGCTTGCAATGGCAGGAACTGCTGGTCAAAATCCACAAATGGCAATGATGATTTGGCTTATGCCGATTATGATTTTAATCTTTGCAATTAACTTCCCAGCTGCATTATCACTTTACTGGGTTGTTGGTAATATCTTTGGTATTGCTCAAATGTACTTTATCAAAGGGCCAGAGATTAAGGCTAACAAAGCTGGAGGCTCAAGCAAGTGAGTATAATTACTGCTAAAGGACAAACAGTCGAGCTGGCAGTAGAGGATGCTTTAAGGCAATTAAACACATCAAAAGATCGAGTAGATATAAATATTGTCGATGAGGGTAAAAGAGGGTTCTTAGGTTTATTTGGGAATCGTCCTGCAGTAGTAGAAGTTGTATTGAAGAAAGATCCAATTCAGGAATGTGAAGAATATTTAAGAAATGTTATTCACAATATGGGTGTGGAAGTTGAAATTAGTAAAATTGTAAAAGGACGCGAGATTGAATTTACAATTTCTGGTGATGATGTAGGAGTTTTAATTGGAAAAAGAGGTAATACATTGAACTCTTTACAGTATTTAACAAAACTTGTCGCAAATCGTAACACGAAGCAGTATATCGGTATTACACTAGATGCTGAAAATTATCGTAGTAAAAGAAAAAGTACGTTAGAATCACTTTCTTATCGATTAGCGAAACAAGTATCTAATACGAAAAAAAGAGTTATTTTAGAACCGATGCCATCTTTTGAACGAAAAATTATTCATCAGGCATTATCAAATCATCAAGGTATCAAAACAACTTCTGAAGGAAATGAACCACATCGGCATGTTGTAATATCTCCTAAATGACCGGTTGCTCAAATGAGTGCCGGTTTTTTTGAGCGAAAAATAGATGTGGATAACTAAAAAACACTAAACTTATCCACTGTGAATAAGTTTAGTGTTTTTTACATGGGGATATAATAAAATGAGTTATTCTTCTTTTGTAGATAGGTTCGTTATGGTATCCTAATAATTTAGTGAAAGAAATAATCATGTTGAAATAGAGATAAATAAGCAAGTGAGGTGAAAGGACATGGAATTTGATACAATTGCTGCGATTTCCACAGCGCTTGGAGAGGGTGCAATTGCCATTGTTCGAGTAAGTGGGGATGATGCGGTGGAGAAAGTTGACCGTATTTTTAAAGGGAAGGATTTAACAGAGGTTTCTTCTCATACTATTCATTATGGTCATATCGTTGATTTAGATACAAATCAAGTTATTGAAGAAGTTATGGTGTCTATTATGCGCGCACCGAGGACTTTTACACGTGAAAATATAGTGGAAATTAACTGTCATGGCGGGCTTGTTTCAGTAAATAAAGTATTGCAACTTATTCTAGCGCAAGGAGTACGATTGGCAGAACCGGGCGAATTTACAAAACGTGCTTTTTTAAATGGACGTATCGATTTATCACAAGCAGAAGCTGTTATGGATTTGATTCGAGCAAAAACAGATCGTGCGATGAATGTAGCAATTAATCAAATGGAAGGGCGATTATCTAAATTAATTGGTCGCTTACGTCAAGAAATATTAGAAACATTAGCTCATGTTGAGGTAAATATAGATTATCCAGAATACGATGATGTAGAAGAGATGACACATAATATTTTAATTGAGAAAGCAACGCATGTTCGTTCGGAAATCGAAAAAATATTAGAAACATCAAAACAAGGGAAAATCTTACGTGAAGGTATTGCTACAGCAATTATCGGTAGGCCTAATGTTGGAAAATCATCGTTATTAAATAGCCTTGTTCAGGAGAAAAAAGCAATTGTAACTGATATTGCAGGAACAACTCGTGATGTTATTGAAGAGTACGTTAATGTGCGTGGCGTACCTCTTAAACTTATAGATACAGCCGGTATTCGTGAGACAGAAGATGTTGTTGAACGAATTGGTGTGGAGCGTTCAAAAGAAATGATGAGCCAAGCAGATTTAGTATTAGTTGTTGTCAACTATAGCGAGGCTTTAACAAATGAGGATGAAGATCTATTCCATGCGGTACAAGGAAAAGACTTTATTGTTATTGTGAATAAGACCGATTTACCGCAAGCGATTGATATGGAACGTGTTACAGAGTTAGCCGAGGGAAATCGTGTTATTACAACATCCTTAATTGAGGAACAAGGAATAGATGAACTCGAAAAGGCAATAGCTGATTTATTCTTTGAAGGAACAATCGATTCTACAGATATGACATATGTTTCTAATGCGAGACATATTGGATTATTAACACAAGCGGGACAAACAATCGGTGATGCAATTGAGGCAATAGAAAATGGTGTACCAATTGATATGGTGCAAATTGATTTAACAAGAACGTGGGAAATACTTGGTGAAATTACTGGTGACACAGTCCATGAAAGCCTAATTGACCAGTTGTTCTCTCAATTTTGTTTAGGAAAATAATATAGTGATGTTTTAGAAAGATAGAGATTATTAGGAGGAATAAACAATGGGATACAATGCCGGTTCATACGATGTCATAGTAATCGGTGCAGGTCATGCAGGATGTGAAGCTGGTCTTGCGGCAGCACGAATGGGCTCAAAAACATTAATGTTAACAATTAACTTAGATATGGTAGCATTCATGCCATGTAACCCTTCTGTTGGTGGACCAGCAAAAGGGATTGTTGTTCGTGAAATTGATGCATTAGGCGGAGAAATGGGACGTAATATTGATAAAACTCATATTCAAATGCGTATGCTAAATACAGGTAAGGGTCCAGCTGTACGTGCACTTCGAGCGCAAGCTGATAAATTCTCTTACCAACATGAATTGAAGAAAACAATTGAAGAAACACCAAACTTAACGTTGTTCCAAGGAATGGTAGAGCGTTTAATCGTTGAAGAAGGTATATGTAAAGGGGTAGTTACACAAGCTGGTGCAGAATATACAGCGAAAACCGTTGTAATTACGACTGGAACATTTTTACGTGGCGAGATTATCATGGGCGATTTAAAATATTCAAGCGGTCCAAATAATCAACAACCGTCTATTACATTATCTGAGCATTTAGAGGAGCTTGGATTTGATCTTGTTAGATTTAAAACAGGGACACCTCCGCGTGTAAACAGTAATACAATTGACTACAGTAAAACAGAAATTCAACCAGGTGATGATAAGCCGCGTTCGTTCTCTTTTGAAACAACGAAATTTATTATGGATCAAATTCCATGTTGGTTGACATATACAAGTACAGAAACACACCGTTTAATAGATGAAAATTTACATCGTTCAGCTATGTATTCTGGTATGATTAAAGGAACAGGCCCGAGGTACTGTCCTTCTATTGAAGACAAAGTAGTAAGATTTAATGACAAACCACGTCATCAAATTTTCTTAGAGCCAGAAGGGCGTAATACACAAGAAGTATATGTACAAGGTTTATCCACAAGCCTACCAGAAGATGTACAACGTGACATGCTTAGAACAATTCCAGGCCTAGAAAATGTTGAAATGATGCGCACAGGTTATGCGATTGAATATGATGCAATTGTGCCAACACAATTATGGCCAACACTTGAAACGAAAAAGATTAAAAATTTATATACAGCAGGACAAATTAATGGAACTTCTGGTTACGAAGAGGCGGCAGGACAAGGGCTTATGGCTGGTATTAATGCAGCATGCCGTTCTTTAGGTAAAAAAGAAGTTGTTTTAGGCCGCGAGGATGCTTATATTGGTGTCTTAATTGATGATCTTGTAACGAAAGGTACAAATGAACCATATCGTTTATTAACGTCTCGTGCAGAATACCGTCTATTATTACGCCACGATAATGCTGATCTTCGTTTAACTGAAGTTGGTCGTGAAATAGGATTAATTAAAGAAGAGCGATATGAGCGATTTACAAATAAAAAATTACAAATTGAACAGGAAAAGGAACGTTTAAGCAGCATTATTATTAAACCACGTCCTGAAGTTCAAGAATTAATTCGCAATATTGGCGGAAGTGAATTGAAAGATGGAATACGTGCAAGTGACTTATTACGTCGTCCAGAGATGACATATGAGCATATTCATCTTTTAGTACCAAGTGAAGTAGAATTAAGTGATGAAGTTACAGAACAAGTTGAAATTCAGATTAAGTACGAAGGATATATTGAAAAATCTTTACAGCAAGTAGAGCGAATGAAGAAAATGGAGAGTAAAAAAATCCCTGTAGATATTGATTATGACGCGATTTCTAGCCTTGCTTCAGAAGCTAGACAGAAATTGAAAGATGTTCGTCCACTTTCAATGGGGCAGGCTTCACGTATTTCTGGCGTAAATCCAGCGGATATTTCCATTTTACTTGTGTATATAGAACAAGGAAAAATTGCGCGCGTATCGAACCAATAACATAGTAAGGAGATATTGCTAGATGAACATAGAACAATTTCAATCTATGCTAGAAGAGAAGGGAATCACCCTCTCTTCTAGACAATTAGAGCAGTTCAAAATCTACTTTGAAACATTAGTAGAGTGGAATGAAAAAATGAACTTAACGGCTATTACAGAAAAAGAAGAAGTATACTTAAAACACTTTTTTGATTCCATTACAGCTGCTTTTTATTATGATTTTTCAAAACCATTCTCAATTTGTGATGTTGGTGCAGGGGCTGGATTCCCAAGTATTCCTTTAAAAATCTGTTTCCCGCACTTAAAAGTAACAATTGTAGATTCATTGCAAAAACGTATTAATTTCTTAAATCACTTAGCACAAAAGTTAGAATTAAGTGATGTTGCATTTTGTCATGATCGTGCTGAAACATTTGGGAAAAAAGAAGGTGTACGTGAATCATACGATATTGTAATGGCACGTGCAGTTGCGCGTCTTTCTGTATTAAGTGAGCTATGTTTACCACTTGTAAAAGTTGGAGGAACATTCATTGCAATGAAAGGTGCAGCAGCAAACGAAGAAATCGAAAATGGCAAGTATGCTTTAGAGGTTCTAGGCGGAGAGTTAAAAGAGATGTCTACGTTCCAATTACCGTTTGAAGAGAGTGAACGTAATATTTTATTAATCGAGAAAAAGCGCAAGACACCAAAGAAATATCCACGCAAACCGGGAACACCCAATAAATTACCTATTGAAAAATAAATCTTATTAGACGTAAGATTAAATTATATAAATGAAAACGTAAATGTTTCATAGGAAACATTTTATGGAGAATAGTCAATAGGCCTAAAAGGTGGTGGAATATGTATGAAAAATACGTTTTCTCGTTTATTTGGCTTTGGAGATAAAGAGAGCGAATTCGAATTACAAGACGAAAGCCATGAAGAGATAGATAAAAAGGTATATGAGGAAATACAAGAAATTCCGATAGTAAATATTACCCCTAACCGTTATCAACCAAGAACAGTTTTTGATGATGCGCGTATTGATGAGCTAGCATTAACGATTCGTACACATGGACTTATTCAGCCGATTGTTGTAAGGCAATATGAGGACGATAAGTACGAGATTATTGCTGGAGAAAGACGTTTTCGCGCGGCAACAAAGTTAGGTTGGGAAAAGGTTCCTGCAATTATAAAGAACTTAAATGATACAGAGACAGCTTCTGTAGCTTTAATTGAAAACTTGCAACGTGAGGAACTAACGGCAATCGAGGAAGCTGTGGCATATCAAAAGCTGATTGAGTTACATAATTTAACACAAGAAGCATTGGCACAACGACTTGGAAAAGGACAATCTACAATCGCAAATAAGTTGCGATTGTTAAAGTTGCCTGAAGAAATAAAAAGTGCATTATTAGAAAAAAGCATTACAGAACGTCATGCCCGCGCTCTCATTCCTTTAAAAAATGAGGAATTACAACTGAAGGTTTTACAGGAGATTGTGGAGAAACAACTGAATGTAAAGCAAACAGAAGAACGAATTGCGAAGTTACTAGAGGAAGCAAAACCGAAGCGTAAGGCAAAGCAAAAAGCAGTAAGTCGAGATACGAGGATTGCTATGAATACAATTAGACAATCTTTACAAATGGTTACTGAAAGTGGTTTAAATGTTAATTCTGAGGAAGAAGAATTTGATGAGTACTATCAAATTACAATTAAAATTCCAAAGAAAAAATAATAATGACGTGTTAGAGACCTTATCCTATTGGAGAGGTCTCTTTTACTATATTTTCTTGTTAAATGAAGAAGGAGTTTAGAAATAAATTTTGAAGTTTAATAAAGGACGTAAAAGAAAAAGTTTTATTTCATGTTACAATAAACGTAATTGTTACTAGAATAAGATAGAAAGGTTGAAAGTAGGTGACATCATGGGAAAAATCATTGCTATTGCTAATCAAAAAGGCGGTGTTGGAAAAACCACAACATCTGTTAATTTAGGGGCTGGATTGGCGCAAGTAGGTAAAAAAGTCCTTCTTGTAGATATTGATGCTCAAGGAAATGCAACGACTGGTGTGGGAATTGAAAAATCTGAATTAGATCAATGTATTTACAACGTTCTTGTGGAAGATGCAGATGTTCAAGGGGTTATACAGAAAACCGCAACTGAAAACTTAGATGTTCTACCCGCTACAATTCAATTGGCTGGTGCTGAAATTGAATTGGTACCGACTATTTCCCGGGAAGTACGTTTGCAAAGAGCATTACAGCCAGTTCGTGATGAATATGATTATATTATTATCGACTGTCCCCCGTCTTTAGGGTTATTAACGATTAATGCATTAACAGCAGCAGATTCTGTTATTATTCCTGTACAGTGTGAATATTATGCACTAGAAGGGTTAAGTCAGCTATTAAATACAGTTCGACTTGTACAAAAACATTTAAATAAAAATTTAGCAATTCAAGGCGTATTGTTAACAATGTTGGATGCTCGTACAAATTTAGGGATCCAAGTTATAGATGAAGTGAAAAAGTATTTTAGGGATAAAGTATACCGCTCGATTATTCCGCGTAATGTACGCTTGAGCGAGGCTCCAAGTCATGGGAAACCTATTATGCAGTATGACGCTAAATCAAGAGGAGCAGAAGTATATATAGATTTAGCAGAGGAAGTGATTGCAGGTGGCTAAAGGATTAGGAAGAGGAATTAATGTGTTTTTTCCTGATTTAGATGTGAAAGAAGAGGAAACAATTCAGGAGATTCTTGTAACTGAATTAAGGCCAAATCCATATCAACCGCGTAAACACTTTAATAAAGAGGCTATTCAGGAATTAGCAATTTCGATTAAGGAACACGGTATTCTACAACCATTAATTGCTAGAAAGAGTATTAAAGGATATGAAATCGTTGCAGGTGAAAGACGATTTCGTGCTGCAAAAGAGGCTGGTTTAGAAAAGGTACCTGCGGTTGTAAGACAATTAACTGAACAGCAAATGATGGAATTTGCTTTGTTAGAAAACTTACAACGAGAAGATTTAAATCCTATGGAAGAGGCAATGGCATACCAGATGTTAATGAATGAGCTAAATGTAACGCAAGAACAATTAGCGAAACGTCTTGGCAAAAGCAGACCTTACATTGCAAATTATACTCGGTTATTAAGCCTCCCTTCGTTCGTCCAAGATATGATTGCAAATGGTCAACTTTCAATGGCTCATGGGAGAACTTTACTTACGATTAAAGACGAAGAACAATTGAAGTCCTTATTGAAACGCATTGAAAAAGAAGGATTAAACGTTCGTCAATTAGAGAAAATCGTCCAAGAGATTAATCAACACGTTTCACGTGAAACAAAAAAAGTGAAAAAAGAGCGAAATATATTTTTCGTAGAACGTGAAACGTTCTTAAGGGAAAAGTTTGGCACAGATGTGAAAATTAAAGAGACGAAAAAAGAAAAAGGTAAAATCGAAATTGAATTTTTTAATAAAGAAGATTTAAATCGTATTTTAGAACTATTAGCACAGAAAAATTAAAAAGCAAACCATCTTATTATTTATAGATGGTTTGCTTTTTTTAATGCGGATAATTTTTGATCCGTCTCTTTTATACTTTGTGCGATTACATCAGCCATTTTCATGACTAAACTTAATCTTGTATTTTGAAGAACGAAAAACTCCATAAACCCATTTAGATTGACGATACCGTGTATATGCAGATCACCAACTGCAGGTAATTTCTTATTCATAGCAGCACCCGGTTTACTAGGCCCCTTTCCAGTAGTGATTGACCCAATATTTTGGGACTTTCCTAAACATGCATCAACAGCAATTATAAATGCAGTAGGATGTTTTTTCTGTATATTCTGAATTTTTTCTTCTAAATTTAGTGCATGTACTGGCTCATCTAGTGTACCGAATATTTGGAGGTTTTTGATGTCTATTTGTTCAAGTTTTGTACCAACTAACGGGCCGAGTGCGTCACCTGTAGAACGATCTGTTCCGATACAAACGAGAATGAGTGGTATATTAGTTTTAATAGGAATATGGGTAAGTAAGAAATTACTGATTATCTCAGAGGCTTCTAGATCTTGGTGCATAACGTTTTGAGTTTCTTTCTCAAAAAATGGTAAGCGAAAACTTCCAATGTTCATGAAGCACCCATCCTTTTAATAAATTTTCAATATATGTTATATGGTGAGAAAAATGGAAAGCTATAAGTGCGTAATTTTTGCAAAATGTGAATGAAAACGGAAATAATAGTACTAGTATATATATATTCGTTCCATTTTATACCTGAATGGCGGGGATAAAATAGGATTAAAATCATAAAATTTTTTCAGCAATTAGAGGACTTCTGATACAATAATAAGGATAACTAAAAAGAAATTTTAGCTAGAGAGGTAGAGGTACATGGATTTATTAACGAAGTGGTTTAATTCTACGAAACAGTATTTATTAGATGCTGATCGTTGGGCTCATATTGGAGTTGCGACATTAAAAATATGTATTATTTTAATAATTGGTGCAGTTGTTGTGCGAATTGCAAGAGCGGTTGTACGAAATGCGTTTCGTATGGGGAGCCGTTCTCCAATTCAAATTTCAGAACGTCGTACAGTTACAGTGGCGAAATTACTTGAAAATATTGTAGCGTATGTTGTTATGTTCATTATGCTAATTGCGATTTTAGGTGTGTTTGATATTAATGCATCAGGTTTATTAGCGGGTGCTGGGGTAATCGGTTTAGCAGTCGGATTTGGTGCTCAAAGTTTAGTGAAAGACGTTATTACAGGTTTATTTATTTTGCTAGAAGATCAGTTTTCAGTTGGCGATTATGTTAAAATCGGTCAATTTGAAGGAGTCGTTTTAGAAATTGGACTTCGTACAACGAAAGTAAAGAGTTGGACAGGTGAAATTCATACTTTACCAAATGGAAGTATTATTCAAGTTACTAACTACTCAGTTAGTAATAGTGTAGCGTTTGTTGATGTATCTATTTCATATGAGGCTGATATTGCGAAAGCAGAACAGGTTATTGAAGATTTATTAGTAGAGTTACCTTCAAAGTATGAAAAAATGGTAACAACACCTCAATTATTAGGTGTGCAAACGTTAGCTGCATCAGAAGTTATATTACGCGTTATCGCTGAAGTAGAGCCGATGCAACATGCAGTTATTGCAAGGGCACTTCGTAAAGAGATTAAAAATCGTCTTGATTTACATGGAATTGAAATTCCATATCCACGTATGGTTTTATATAATCGTGAAGAATTGGTTAGTGGAAAAGCAATTTAGTATGGAGAGGAGTTTGAAGAGTGGAGCAAAAGGAATATAACTTGTACGATGTTGTGGAAATGAAGAAAGCACATCCATGTGGCGAGAATCGTTGGAAAATTATTCGTATGGGAATGGATATCCGCATTAAGTGCGAGGGATGTGACCATTCAGTAATGATTACTCGAAGAGAGTTTGATCGTAAGGTGAAAAAAATACTTGTGAAGCACGAAGAATAGAGGGAGAGTAACAGTTACAGTAGGTAACTGTTACTTTTTTTCGTTTGGCGGAAACTTGTCATTTTTTTCGTTACTATCTATAATGATGAAAGATTGAGACATAGGAGTGAAAAATATGGGATTAACGGCTGGGATTGTTGGATTACCTAACGTAGGTAAGTCCACTTTATTTAATGCAATTACACAAGCAGGAGCAGAATCTGCAAACTATCCATTCTGTACAATTGATCCAAACGTAGGGATTGTAGAAGTACCAGATGAGCGTTTAAATAAATTAACGGAATTAGTAGAACCGAAAAAGACTGTTCCGACTGTATTTGAGTTTACTGATATTGCAGGTATCGTAAAAGGTGCTAGTAAAGGTGAAGGTTTAGGAAATAAATTCTTATCTCACATTCGTCAAGTAGATGCAATTTGC
Organism: Bacillus sp. N6; assembly: GCF_052805735.1. Lineage (NCBI taxonomy): Bacteria > Bacillati > Bacillota > Bacilli > Caryophanales > Bacillaceae > Bacillus > Bacillus sp. N6. The sequence goes on along the minus strand of NZ_CM127843.1, from coordinate 5,340,400 downwards.
CAAGTTGTTCGTTGTTTTGAAGACGAAAATATTACGCACGTTTCAGGGAAAGTAGATCCAATTGATGATATCGAAACAATCAACTTAGAGCTAATTTTAGCGGACTTAGAGTCTGTTGATAAGCGTATCGAGCGTGTTGCGAAATTAGCAAGACAAAAAGATAAAGAAGCTGTATATGAGCATGAAATTTTAGTTCGTTTAAAAGAGGCTTTTGAAGAGGGGAAACCGGCTCGTACTGTTGAATTTACAGAAGAGCAGATGAAGATTGTTAAAGGCCTTCATTTACTTACAACAAAAGAAATGTTATACGTAGCGAACGTAAGTGAAGACGATGTTATCGATCCTTCGGAAAATAAATACGTACAAATGGTAAAAGAATTTGCAGAAAATGAAAATTCTCAAGTAATCGTTGTATGTGCAAAAATTGAATCAGAAATCGCTGAATTAGACGAGGAAGAGAAAAAAGTATTCCTTGAAGAACTAGGTATTGAAGAGTCTGGTTTAGATCAATTAATTCGTGCAGCATATGACTTATTAGGACTTGCTACTTACTTTACAGCTGGCGTTCAAGAAGTACGTGCTTGGACATTTAAACAAGGTATGAAGGCACCACAATGTGCTGGTGTTATTCATACAGACTTTGAGCGTGGATTTATTCGTGCAGAAACAGTTTCTTACGATGACTTAATGACAAACGGTTCTATGACAGCTGCAAAAGAAGCTGGAAAAGTACGTTTAGAAGGAAAAGAGTATATCGTAAAAGACGGAGATGTTATGCACTTCCGTTTTAACGTTTAATCTAATATTTCCTAGGAAAAATAAAGATATGAGCTTGGCGAATATATTATATGTTTGCCAAGTTTTTTATGTATTGGTGAGTTGATTCATATAACTTACTATGATATAATCTAAACTCGTGAGTAATTACTATAAATTAATTGCTCCTTGCCCATTATGGGCCGTTTAGACCAAAAGGAGGTGAAAGTGTAATGAGAAAGTACGAAATTATGTACATCATTCGTCCTGGCGTTGAAGAAGAAGCTCAAAAAGCTTTAGTTGAACGTTTTGCAGGTGTTTTAACAAACAATGGTGCAGAAATCATTAACACGAAAGAGTGGGGTAAGCGTCGTTTAGCTTACGAAATCAACGACTTACGTGAAGGTTTCTACATGATCTTAAACGTGAACTCTAACGCAGAAGCGATTAACGAATTCGACCGTTTAGCTAAGATCAACGAAGACATCCTTCGTCATATCGTTGTTAAAGAAGAAGAAAAATAATTGATATATAAGGGAGAGTGGTTCGATTGATGAATCGTGTTATCCTCGTTGGTCGTTTAACTAAGGACCCTGACTTACGTTACACGCCCAATGGTGTTGCAGTAGCTACTTTTACGTTAGCTGTGAATCGCGCATTTGCGAATCAACAAGGTGAGCGTGAAGCTGACTTTATTAATTGTGTAATATGGCGTAAACAAGCAGAAAACGTAGCAAATTATTTGAAAAAAGGAAGCTTAGCAGGCGTAGATGGACGTCTTCAAACTCGTAATTACGATGGACAAGACGGTAAACGTGTATATGTAACAGAAGTTCTTGCGGAAAGCGTACAATTTTTAGAGCCGCGTAATGGCGGTGGGGAGCAACGTGGTTCATTCAATCAGCAACCATCAGGAGCTGGTTTCGGTAACCAAGGCTCTAACCCATTTGGTCAATCTAGTAATTCAGGTAACCAAGGTAATCAAGGGAACTCTGGATTTACGAAGAATGACGATCCATTTTCAAATGTAGGTCAACCGATCGACATTTCCGACGACGATTTACCGTTCTAATACAGTAAATTTGTTAGTTTTAACAAAGAATGGAGGGAAATAGACATGGCAGGACGCAAAGGTGGACGTGCGAAACGTCGTAAGGTGTGTTTCTTCACAGCTAACGGCATCACTCGCATTGACTATAAAGATGTTGATTTATTAAAACGTTTCGTTTCTGAGCGTGGTAAAATTTTACCTCGTCGTGTAACAGGGACAAGCGCAAAATACCAACGCAAACTTACAGTTGCAATTAAACGTGCTCGTCAAATGGCACTTTTACCATATGTTGGTGAATAATAGCGTATGAAATGCACAGTAGAGTCGGACTCTACTGTGCATTTTGCTATGCTTTTCTTTTTTGAAAGAGAGGTTAAAATGTGAAACAAACAAAGTTTATTACAGAAGGCGCAGCGTTATTAGCTATATATGCAATTTTATTGCTTATATCTATGTATGTTCCGATTTTAGGTACTGTTGTAACTTTTGCGTTGCCGTTACCATTTATACTATTAACGATAAGACATAAACTATCTAATGTGCTTGTGATTTTTGTAGTGGCACTTTTTGTTACTGTTATTGTGAGTCAACCTATGAATTTAGTGAAGACAATTATGTTTGGATTGATAGGGATTGTTTTAGGATATACGTATAAAACAAGAAAAAAGCCAGTGGAAATCTTAATAGCGGGGACGCTTGCATACTTAATTGGTTTTGTACTTATTTATGTTGCGAGTATAAAGTTTTTCAACATAGATATAATGAAGCAGATGCAAAGTGTGTTTAGTGAAAGTATGGTGCAAAGTGAAAAGATAGTAAGTGCTATAGGTATGCCGATTAGTAAGGAACAAAAAGAGTTACTTACACAAATGAATGATATATTACAATCGTTATTTCCAAGTATACTTGTTCTAGTTTCAGTATGTTTTTCTTGGATTACAGTGATAATATCAGGTAGTGTTTTGAAAAAGTTAAAACACGACATTATACCTTGGCCTAAATTTAAAGATCTACAATTACCAAAGAGTATTGTTTGGTATTACGTTATATTTATTTTGTTAGCAACTTTTATAAAAGTAGATCCAACATCATATTTACATATGGTATTTTCTAACCTATATGTCATATTTGCACTATTGCTTGTACTGCAAGGGCTGACATTCATTTCCTTTTTAGCGTATAGAAAAGGTTTTACTAAAGGGGTTCCTATTATTAGTTTTATTGTATGCATGTTTATTCCGATGCTGTTTCCTCTTGTGACAATCTTAGGTATAATTGACTTAGGGATTTCGTTGCGTTCTAAAATAGGGGAATAAAATAATATTCCTTATACTATTTTAATCTGTTTAACTAACTGGAAGGTGAGTTAGTTTTACTTTATAGGAGTTGTATACATGCCTGAATTTGATAAGAAACAGTGGTTTTTATATCCTGTTTATGTATTGGCATTTTTTGTGTTTGTGCTCATTTCAATTCTCTGTTATTTTCATTTAATTATGGGGATAGCTGCTTTTATCATTTTTTGTATCGTGTTCTTTATCGTTATACGATTTGAACTTAATTTTCAAAGGAATTTCGAAAAGCATACGACAGATATGATTACGAGGGTAAAGAAAGTCAGTAATGAAGCATTTAACCAAATGCCGATTGGTATTTTGTTATACAATAAGGATTACGGGATTGATTGGGCAAATCCTTATTTATCTTCATGCCTGGGACAGCATGCGTTAGCTGGATGGCACCTTTACGATGTATCAGAAACATTACTTCTTTTCATTAAAGGAGAAACTTCTGATGATATAGTCTCTTTAAATAATCGAAAATTTCGCGTTTTTGTAAGGAAAGAAGAAAAGTTAATTTATTTCTTTGATGTAACGGAACAAACGGAAATCGAAAAGATGTATGAGGATCAACGCACTGTTTTAGCTGTAATTTATTTGGATAATTATGATGAAGTTACACAAGGATTAGATGATCAATTACGTACGAATATAACAAGTCTTGTGACATCGCGACTAAATGAATGGGCACTTAAGTATGGTGCGTATTTAAAACGTGCATCTTCAGAAAGATTCTTCGTTGTGCTAAATGAAAGTATTCTGACGCAGATGGAGAAAGGGAAATTTAGTATTTTAGATCAGGTGCGTGAAGAAACATCTAAAAGGAATATACCACTTACATTAAGTGTAGGTGTCGGATCAGGTGATTTACCTTTGTCAGAGCTTGGGGCAATGGCTCAATCTGGTTTAGACCTTGCGCTTGGGCGCGGGGGAGACCAAGTAGCTATTAAACAAGCGACAGGTAAAGTTAAGTTCTATGGAGGTAAGACAAATCCGGTTGAAAAGCGTACCCGTGTACGTGCTAGGGTCATTTCGCATGCGTTAAAGGATTTAGTATTAGAAAGTAGTAATGTCATTATCATGGGGCATAGGGCTCCTGATATGGACGCAATTGGTGCTGCGATTGGTATTTTAAAAGTGGCTCAATTAAACGAGCGTAAAGGATATATTGTATTAGATGAAAATGATTCTGATAAGGGAATTAAACGCTTGATGGACAAAGTGAAACAAAATGAGGAGTTATGGTCTCATTTTATTACTCCAGAGCAAGCGATGGAATTTGCAAATGATGAGTCGTTACTTGTTGTTGTTGATACGCATAAACCTTCTATGGTGATGGAGCAAAAACTGTTACATAAAATTGAAAATGTAGTAGTTATTGATCATCATCGTCGTGGGGAAGATTTTATTGAAGACCCATTGCTAGTTTATATGGAACCATATGCTTCTTCAACGGCAGAATTGGTTACAGAATTACTTGAGTATCAACCTAAAAATTTAAAGATGACAATGCTAGAAGCGACGGCATTGTTAGCAGGTATTATTGTCGACACGAAAAGTTTCACATTCCGGACAGGGGCTCGTACATTTGATGCTGCTTCTTATTTACGCTCACATGGTGCAGATACTGTGCTTGTACAAGAACTTTTAAAGGAAGATATGGATCAGTATTTACGGGTTGCAAAAGCTATAAAAAATGCGTACATTTATAAAAATGGAATTGCGATTGCTAAAGTTGATAGTGATGATTACTACGATCAAGTGCTTATTGCGCAATCGGCAGACACGTTATTAACGATGACAGGGATTATTGCATCATTTGTTGTTGCGAAACGTGGTGAGAATCTCATTGGAATTAGCAGCAGGTCTTTAGGTGAAGTGAATGTGCAGCTAATTATGGAAAACTTAGGCGGTGGCGGGCATTTGACTAATGCAGCCACACAAATGAAAAATGTTACAGTAGATGAAGCTGAGGAGAAGCTTCGATTTGTTATTGATGACTATTTACAGGGAGGCACACAATCATGAAAGTAATTTTTCTAAAAGACGTAAAAGGTAAAGGTAGAAAAGGAGAAATAAAAAACGTACCGGATGGCTATGCAAATAACTTCTTACTAAAACAAGGATTAGCTGCTGAAGCAACAAATAGCAGTATGAAAACTTTAGAAGCTCAAAAGCGTAAAGAAGAAAAAGATGCAGCAGCAGAGCTTGAAAATGCAAAAGAGTTAAAAGAGACTTTAGAGAAATTAACTGTAGAATTAAAGGCGAAATCTGGAGAAGGTGGCCGTTTATTCGGTTCTATTACGAGCAAACAAATCGTAGATGCGATGCAAAAATCACATAAAATTAAACTTGATAAACGTAAATTTGAAATGGATGATGCAATTCGTGCATTAGGCTACACAAATGTAACAGTGAAATTGCATCCGCAAGTAACAGCGACAGTAAAAGTTCATGTTAGTGAACAATAAAAATAAATTAAGCAAGGAGGATTGCGTATGAGTGATGTACTTGCTGATCGTACCCCTCCGCATAATATAGAGGCCGAGCAGGCGGTTTTAGGTGCCATATTAATTGATCAAGATGCGTTAACGTCAGCATCGGAGTTATTGGTACCTGATTCATTCTATCGAACGAAACATCAAAAGATTTTTGAGGTCATGCTTGGATTATCTGATAAAGGAGAACCGATCGACTTAGTAATAATGACATCAGCGATGGCTGATCAAGGATTACTAGAAGAAGTTGGTGGAGTGTCTTATCTAGCAGAGTTAGCAGAAGTTGTTCCAACAGCTGCTAACGTTGAATATTATGCACGTATCATTGCTGAAAAGGCACTTTTACGCCGTTTAATTCGAACAGCGACTCATATAGTGTCGGATGGATACGAGAGAGAAGATGACGTGGACGGCCTTTTAAATGAGGCCGAGAAAAAAATATTAGAAGTATCCCATCAAACGAATGCAAAAGCATTTCAAAATATTAAAGATGTTCTTGTGGATGCTTATGATAAAATTGAACTTTTGCATAATCAAAAAGGTGAAGTTACTGGGATACCAACTGGATTTACTGAATTAGATAAGATGACGGCAGGTTTCCAGCGAAATGATTTAATCATTGTAGCAGCACGTCCGTCAGTAGGGAAAACTGCATTTTCATTAAATATCGCACAAAACGTAGCGACGAAAACGGATGAAAATGTAGCGATTTTTAGCTTGGAGATGGGCTCCGATCAGCTTGTTATGCGTATGCTTTGTGCAGAAGGAAATATCGATGCGCAAAGACTTCGTACCGGGTCACTAACTTCTGATGATTGGGCGAAATTAACAATGGCGATGGGGAGTCTTTCAAATGCCGGTATATATATTGATGATACACCGGGAATTAAGGTAAATGAGATTCGAGCAAAATGTCGTAGACTAAAGCAAGAACAAGGTCTTGGAATGGTTTTAATTGACTACTTACAGCTTATTCAAGGAAGTGGGAAATCAGGTGAGAACCGTCAGCAGGAAGTATCTGAGATTTCTCGTACTTTAAAAGGGATTGCACGTGAATTGCAAGTGCCTGTTATTGCCTTATCACAGTTATCTCGTGGTGTAGAATCTCGTCAGGATAAACGCCCGATGATGTCTGATATTCGTGAATCTGGAAGTATTGAGCAGGATGCTGATATTGTAGCTTTCCTATATCGTGAAGATTACTATGACCGTGAAACGGAAAATAAAAATACAATTGAAATTATCATTGCAAAGCAACGTAACGGTCCAGTAGGTTCAGTGGAACTTGCATTCGTCAAAGAGTTCAATAAGTTCGTTAACTTAGAACGACGCTTTGAGGATGGGGCATAAAGGCAGTATAAAAAAGAAACACATTTCTTATAATAAGATGTGTTTCTTTTTTTATGGTGTAAAGATAAGGCTTTCATAAGGTGAAAACATAATTCTTACGAACGAAAATGATTTTTAATAAAAAAATGTTCGCTTTTTGGTTGACTTCTTTTTCGGTTTTGGTACAATTATATTGTTTGAATAGATCGTTTGAAAATTGCGGAGGTGCTTTAATAATGTCTTCAGTAGTAGTTGTAGGAACACAATGGGGCGACGAAGGAAAAGGTAAAATCACTGATTTTCTTTCTGAGCATGCGGAAGTAGTTGCAAGATATCAAGGTGGAAATAACGCGGGACATACAATTGTTTTCGGCGGAGTTAAATATAAGTTACACTTAATTCCATCTGGTATTTTCTATAAAGAGAAAATTTGTGTAATCGGAAATGGCTTAGTAGTAGATCCGAAAGCATTACTTGAAGAGTTAAAATACTTACACGACCGTGGTGTAAGTACTGATAATTTACGTGTAAGTAACCGTGCACACGTTATTTTACCTTATCACTTAAAACAAGATGAGTTAGAAGAGGCTAGTAAAGGTGATAACAAAATCGGTACAACGAAAAAAGGTATCGGTCCTGCATATATGGATAAAGCTGCTCGTATTGGTATCCGTATGGCTGATCTTTTAGATCGTGAAGCATTTAAAGAGAAGCTTGAGCGCAATTTAGTAGAGAAAAATCGTTTGTTTGAAAAAATGTACGATACAGAAGGTTTCAGTGTAGAAGAAATCTTTGAAGAGTACTTCGAATATGGACAACAAATCGCACAATATGTATGCGACACATCTGTTGTATTAAATGATGCACTAGATAACAATCACCGTGTATTATTTGAAGGTGCACAAGGTGTTATGCTTGATATTGACCACGGTACGTACCCATTCGTTACATCTTCTAACCCGATTGCGGGTGGTGTAACAGTTGGAACTGGAGTTGGTCCTGCGAAAGTTACTCGCGTTGTAGGTGTATGTAAAGCATATACAAGCCGTGTTGGTGACGGTCCATTCCCTACTGAACTTAATGATGAAATTGGTCATCAAATTCGTGAAGTTGGTCGTGAGTACGGAACAACAACTGGTCGTCCGCGCCGCGTAGGTTGGTTCGATAGCGTTGTTGTAAGACATGCGCGTCGTGTTAGTGGTTTAACGGATCTATCATTAAACTCTATCGACGTTTTAACAGATATTCCAACTCTTAAAATTTGTGTTGCTTACAAATACAATGGCGAAGTTATCGATGAAGTTCCAGCAAACTTAAACATTTTAGCGAAATGTGAGCCTGTATATGAAGAGCTTCCAGGTTGGACAGAAGATATTACTGGTGTAAAATCATTAGACGAGCTTCCTGAAAATGCACGAAAATACGTAGAACGTGTTTGTGAGTTAACAGGAATTCAATTATCTATGTTCTCAGTTGGACCAGATCGTAACCAAACGAATATTGTTCGTAATGTATACGAAGCTTAATTGATATTTTTAGAAAAAACTCATGTCCGCATGAGTTTTTTCTTATCTTTTATAAAAAAAATGAAAAAAAGTATTGCGAAGAATATAGAATACATGTTATGATACATCTTGTCGTCACGAAAATATGACGTTGGTGAGTATGAGCCATTAGCTCAGTTGGTAGAGCATCTGACTTTTAATCAGAGGGTCGAAGGTTCGAATCCTTCATGGCTCACCATTTTATTTTTCGTGGCCCGTTGGTCAAGTGGTTAAGACACCGCCCTTTCACGGCGGTAACACGGGTTCGAATCCCGTACGGGTCATGTTTTTTTTATGCTTATTTTTGGTCCCGTGGTGTAGTGGTTAACATGCCTGCCTGTCACGCAGGAGATCGCCGGTTCGACCCCGGTCGGGACCGCCACTTTTGTTTATACCACCATTAGTGGTTTTATATATAGTTTTGGCTCGGTAGCTCAGTCGGTAGAGCAGAGGACTGAAAATCCTCGTGTCGGCGGTTCGATTCCGTCCCGAGCCACTCTCAGGATATTAAGTGGGCCCACTTAATATCCTTTTTATTTATGTAATTTTACAAAACTGAGTAGTTATTTTAAAATAGAACGAGGAGCCTCTAGCAGTTGAAGCTAGAGGTTTTTCTATAGATCGTATAGGATTCCGTGTAAAAGTGGATCATACATGAGTCTATGAGAATAGAGGAGAAAATACTTAAACAAAGGATGCGGTCATATAGGACATACTATGTAAACATCAATATGTTTAGGGATTATTGACCATATTTTTATAAGGAGGAAATAGACGATGATGGGAAAGAAAATTTTAGTAGTTGATGATGAAAAGCCGATTGCAGATATTTTGAAGTTTAACCTAGAAAAAGAAGGTTTTGAAATAGTAATGGCGCATGATGGTGATGAAGCAATTGAAAAAGCTAATGAAGAACAACCAGATATGGTTTTATTAGATATTATGCTACCAGGTAAAGATGGCTTAGAGGTTTGTCGTGAAATACGTAAAAGTTCAGAAATGCCGATTATTATGCTTACAGCAAAGGACTCTGAGATTGATAAAGTATTAGGGCTTGAGCTTGGGGCAGATGATTATGTAACGAAGCCATTTAGCACGAGAGAATTACTTGCTCGTGTGAAGGCGAATTTACGCCGTCACCAACAAGGTGGTGCTGCAGAAAAAGAAGAAAATACAGAAATGGTTATTGGACCAATTGTTATTAATCCAAATGCATATAGTGTAACGAAGCGCGAGGAAAATATCGAGCTTACACATCGTGAATTTGAGTTGCTACATTATTTAGCGAAACACTTAGGACAAGTTATGACACGCGAACATTTATTACAAACAGTTTGGGGTTATGACTATTTTGGAGATGTGCGCACAGTAGACGTAACAGTACGTCGTTTGCGTGAAAAAATTGAAGATAATCCAAGCCATCCTACTTTAATTGTAACTAGACGTGGAGTAGGGTATTACTTGCGTGACCCAGAGCAGGAATAGTATATGAAGAAAGTTGGTTTTTTTCAATCTATTCATTTAAAATTTGTGCTTATATATATGCTATTAATATTAATAGCGATGCAAGTTATTGGGGTATATTTTGTAAGGGAATTAGAGAAGAGCCTAGTACAAGGTTTTAGGGATTCTTTAACGCAGCAAACAAACTTATTATCATATAACTTGAAACAAGAATTTAAAAAAAGTTATACAAAAGCAGAAACAGAGTCAACAGATGAAACGATTAAAACTTCTATTCGAAAGTTTGCCTCTGATCAAAAAAAAGTTATACAAGAGGTAAGTGTATTTGATTCGCATAGAAAGTTACTGGCTATTTCAGATGAATCAAAGCAGAATAAGGTGAATAGAACATCAACTGATATAGCTGTTCAGCGAGTGTTGGTGCAAAAAAAGCCAGAAGTGAAAATTGAGAAGGATGGTAGTACAGGCCATCGTGTTCAAGTTATGCTTACTCCGATTCTCGATGATAATGGCAAGGATGCGCTTGGTGTTATATACATCGTTGCATCTATGGAAGATGTATATAAACAAATGAAGGATATAAATCAAATTTTTGCTACGGGAACAGTAATTGCCTTATTAGTAACGGCCGTACTTGGGATTTTATTGGCTCAAACAATTACAAGACCAATTTCAGATATGCGGAGACAAGCAATCGAAATGGCAAAAGGAAATTATTCGAGAAAAGTAAAGGTGCATAGCCATGATGAAATTGGACAACTGGCATTATCCTTCAATAATTTATCAAAAAAATTACAACAAGCTCGTTCTTCTACAGAAAGTGAAAGGCGTAAACTATCATCTGTTTTATCTCATATGACAGATGGAGTAATTGCTACTGACCGAAAAGGGGATATTATTTTACTAAATGACCCTGCGGAAAAGATGTTAAATGTTTCTCGTGAAACAGCGCTTGATCAATCTGTTTTAGAGGTATTAGGGATACAGGAAGAATTTACGCTCGATCATTTATATGAAGAGCCAGATTCTGTTTTATTAGATTTTAGTACGAGAAATGAACCATATATTTTACGTGCTAGTTTCTCTGTTATTCAAAAAGAAACAGGGAAGGCAAATGGTTTAATTGCCGTATTATATGATGTAACAGAGCAGGAGCGTATAGAAAGGGAACGCCGTGAGTTTGTAGCGAATGTCTCTCATGAATTAAGGACGCCATTAACGACGATGCGCAGTTATTTAGAGGCACTTACAGATGGAGCATGGCAGGATCCGAATATTGCGCCACAATTTTTAACGGTTACACAAGAAGAAACAGAAAGAATGATTAGACTTGTAAATGCGTTGTTACAGCTATCTAAACTTGATAGTACAGAGCACCGTTTAATGAAAGAATGGGTCGACTTTACTGATTTCTTTAATAATATTATTGATCGCTTTGAAATGTCTAAAGAACAAAATGTAAGTTTCAAACGATCTTTCTCTAAGAAGTCTAGGTTTATTGATATGGATACTGACAAAATTACTCAAGTGCTGTATAACATTATTTCTAACGCATTAAAGTATTCACCAGAAGGTGGAACAGTAACATATCGCTTACGTGATCGCGGTGATTTATTAGAAATTAGCGTAAGTGACCAAGGAATGGGTATTCCAAAAGAAAACGTTGATAAAATCTTTGAACGTTTTTATCGCGTAGATAAAGCTCGTTCAAGACAAATGGGTGGTACGGGACTTGGATTAGCAATTGCAAAAGAAATGATCGAGGCACATGGTGGCTCTATTTGGGCGAAGAGTGAAGAAGGAAAAGGGACAACTATTTATTTCACGTTACCAATGGCAGCAGATGAAGAGGACGATTGGGAATGAGTATGGAAAACTTTAAAACAATAGTTTTAATTAACCTAGTTGTAATTAGCCTGTTTCTTACTTTTAACCTATGGACGTATGTGCCAGATTCTACATCCATGCAAAATGCAAAATTTGTACAGGGCAATGAAGGAACGAATCAAACTAAAATTTCCGATGTTGTCCGTCCTACTTCTATCATCGTGCATAAAGATAAAAATCATTATGGGAGCAGAAGAGAGGCAGATATAGAATCAATCTATAAGCCTTTGGAAGTAGGGGAACTACATGAGTTTAGAGAGATATCAATCACTAAGGGTGATTTCCTATCCTATGTGCATGGTGAAGGGAAAATTGAACTTGTTTTCCCTACTGATATCCCATTTGATGCAGTTAAATCTATGTTTAACATGAAAGAGAAAAGTACAGATAAGCCTAAACATTTTAATCGTATTCTCCTTGATCCTTCTAGGAGTAAGGATCAAGAAATTAAAATTAACTTTGTTTCTGATGGTGATAACTTTAAAATATATGAGGCAAAATTAAGTGGTGTGTATTTAAAAGATATTGTAAATGCTCAAAATCAATTTATAGTATCAGCAAAGCCCTATTTTGATTATCAAATCAATGATATGAAAAAGTTATTTTTACCAGATGGCACGACAGAGTTAAACAATATAACATATATTTCATCTAATTTAGCAGTTGATACGTTTAAGAATGCTCTGTTTAGTGATCCTCGTTATTTAAGTCCGATTACTGAGATATCGAAAGAAACATTTACAGATGGTATTAGATCCATGGAAATTGAAAACGATCGTCACATGCTAAAGTATAAAAACTCTTCTGTCTTAACTGAGAAAACGATAGATAATTTAATGCTGTTACAAAAAAGCTTTGAATTTGTAAGTGGTCACAGTGGAAGTCTGGATTCATATCGTTTGGACTATATGAATAAAGGAGAGACAGTATTTCGCTTACATGAAGATGGATATTCCGTATTCAATACAGATGGATTAGCTGAATTGAGACAAAAATGGGGATCAGAAGAAGTAATGGAATATGAAAGACCGTTGCTGTCTTTAAATACTAAAGGCATAGAACAGAAAGTTACTCTTCCGTCAGGGCATGTTGTAATAGCATCCCTAGAAAATAATCCAGAGATAAAGAAACAAGTAATTAAGGATATTGGTATTGGATACAAGTTATCACTAGATGGGCAAGTAGTTCGACTACAACCAATTTGGTATGTAAAGCTTGTTGAAGGTGAAACGGGTAAACAGCAAATCTATGAGTGGAGTGAGGGAGGACTAAATGGATTGGGATCGAATTAAAACCATATTTATTGTGACCTTTTTTGTTTTGGACCTCTTTCTCATTTTTCAATTCATTCAAAAGCAAGATAGTAATCAATTGGAGCTTATTGCAGAAACAAAGATAGATCAAGAATTAAAAGCAAATAAAATTACTATAGGGAATATCCCTAAGGAACCGAAGAAAGAGTCATTTATTAGAGCGGAAAATAAAGCCTTTAAAGAAGATGATATACAGTCTTTGAAAAATCAAACGGCGCATATACAAAATATGTACACGATAGAAAGTAAGCTAAAAGAGCCTTTTTTAAATACGAAATCATTATCAAAAGATAAGTATAATGAATTTTTGAAGAACTATGTATTGGATGGACAAAAGTATGAATTTGGAGCGGTGAAAGACTCTAAAATTTATTTCTTCCAAAAATATAAAGATAAGCCTATTTTCTATAATAATCAGGCGATGATTGTTGTGGAATTAAATGAAAAAAATGAACTTGTTTCATATACGCAGACAATGCTAACTGATTTAAAAGAAATGGGCGAAGGTGAAAAAACGAAAGAGCAAGAAATTATTACGGCTCAAACAGCTTTAGAAAATTTGTATTTAAAAAATAAAATTCATGGAAATACACATGTTAAAGAAGCGCAAATTGGTTATGCCACTCTTACCGCATCTACTTCTAATAACCAAGTACTTGCTCCAACGTGGAATTTAAAAACGGAGCAAAAGCAGGACTTCTTTGTGAATGCAATTGAAGGACAAGTTATGGAATTAGGGGAAAAGGAAAATCAAGTGGTTGATGAACATACTGGAGTGAGAAATAATGGGGTTGCATTTTAGCGTACTTGCAAGTGGAAGTACAGGAAATATGCTATACGTAGGAACCGATGAAAAAAAATTACTAGTCGATGCAGGTTTAAGTGGTAAAGCGACAGAGGCTTTATTTAAACAAGCAGAACTGAATATAAATGATGTATCAGGTATTCTTGTAACACATGAGCATAGTGATCATATTAAAGGGTTAGGTGTATTGGCGCGAAAATATGATTTACCCATTTATGCGAATGAGAAAACATGGAATGCAATGGAACATTTAATAGGAAATATCCCAACTGAGCAAAAATTCATTTTCTCAGTTGGGGATGTGAAAACATTTGGTGATATTGAAGTCGAATCATTTGGAGTTTCTCATGATGCGGCAGAACCGATGTTTTATGCTTTCCATAACAATAATAGGAAATTAGCGCTTATTACAGATACGGGATACGTAAGCGACCGTATGAAGGGCGTTATTAAGGGAGCTAATGCTTTCGTGTTTGAAAGTAATCATGATGTGGAAATGCTTCGTATGGGACGTTACCCATGGAGCATTAAACGACGCATTTTAAGCGACGTTGGGCATGTTTGTAATGAGGATGCTGCATTAGCGATGGCAGATGTAATTACAGATGAGACAAAGCATATTTATTTAGCCCATTTAAGCTTAGATAATAACATGAAAGAACTAGCTCGTATGTCAGTATCACAAGTACTAGAGGAAAAAGGATTTGGAGTGGGTGAATCCTTTGAAATTCACGATACAGATCCAAAAATGCCTACAAAAATTCAATACGTATAATTCTTCATTTTAGTAAACAATAAAGGTGAATATAGTTGTTTTCAGGAAGATGGGTGAACAAATATGTCCTTTATTGATGAAGAAAATTATCGTATGAAACGTGCAGGGAAAAAGAAGCATAAAGGTATAGTTCTTTCTAGTATAGCGGGAACAATTGTAGGAGCTTCTTTATTTGCGTTTGGAGCTCCTTTATTTTCAAATTCTGCTGATACGCTTCCGCAAGCTGAAGCAAGCGGAAGTAATATGGCCGAAGCTCAAGGAATTAAACAGATTAGCTTTGTAGATGCTGTTGATCGTGCATCTGAAGCTGTTGTGGGTGTTATTAACATTCAACGAGATAACTTTTCAGAGGCAGATTCAGAGGCTGGTACAGGATCAGGAGTAATTTATAAAAAGACAAATGGTCAAGCTTATATTGTAACGAATAATCATGTTGTAGCTGGAGCGAATCGTATTGAAGTAAGTCTAAGTGACGGTAAGAAGGTTCCTGGAAAAGTATTAGGAACCGATGTAGTCACAGATTTAGCTGTATTAGAAATAGATGCAAAGCATGTGAAAAAAATAATTGAAATTGGCGATTCTAATACTGTTCGCAGAGGAGAGCCAGTTATTGCGATTGGAAATCCACTTGGACTGCAATTCTCTGGAACTGTTACGCAAGGTATTATTTCAGCTAATGAACGTATTGTCCCTGTAGATTTAGATCAAGATGGACATTATGATTGGCAAGTAGAAGTGTTACAAACAGATGCGGCGATTAACCCAGGGAATAGTGGCGGTGCGCTTGTAAATGCAGCAGGACAATTAATTGGTATTAATTCAATGAAAATTGCTGCAAAAGAAGTAGAAGGAATCGGACTGGCTATTCCAGTGACTAGGGCTGTTCCGATTATGAATGAACTTGAGAAGTATGGAAAAGTAAGAAGACCGTATGTTGGGATTGAACTTAGGTCATTAAATGAAATTCCAAACTATTATTGGTCAAAAACATTACATTTACCAGGTACTGTAACAGAAGGAGTTTGTATTTTGGATGTGAAAAGTCCTTCGCCAGGCGCGGATGCTGGTTTAAGAGAACATGATGTTATTGTGGCAGTAGATGGAAAACCGATTCGCGATATTATTGGATTCCGCACGGCCTTATATGATAAGGAAATTAATGATAAAATGACTCTTACGTTTTATCGTGGTACAAAAAGAGTAACAACAACAGTGAAATTAGGCATTCAAAAGTATTAAAAACAGGAGGGCCTACCTCCTGTTTTCTATTGTAGAAAAGTGAGGTGAAGAAAATGAATTTACCTTGTTGTTTAGAACATGTTGAATTAGCGTTAGATATTATTGTGGATGAGTGTGAAGTTGCGCCGGTTATCAACAGTGTGGATAACTCAGAAAAAGAGAAAAAAACATGTGAATTTTGTCAAAATGAGGCGACATATGTTGTGTCGAACACAGATTCTCACACAATATGTGGGTAGTGTTTGTGGATATGTGGATAAGTTTTGTGGATAACATGTTTGTAAGGTGGAGGATACGTGTGAATATCTCGATTATTTCAATTGGGAAATTAAAAGAAAAATATTTGAAACAAGGTATAGCAGAATACTTAAAACGATTATCAGCATACGCAAAAGTAGAAGTAATTGAATTGCCAGATGAAAAGGCACCAGAAAATTTAAGTGAAGCAGAAATGTTAATTGTAAAGGAAAAAGAAGGTATACGTATACTGGATAAAATTTCTGATGACACGCATGTGATTGCATTAGCTATAGAAGGAAAGCAAAAGTCATCAGAAGAATTTGCGGTCAGTCTAGATCGCCTTGCTACATACGGAAAGAGTAAAGTCGCATTTGTAATTGGTGGATCACTCGGACTAAGTTCAGAAGTAATGAAGCGTTCAAACGAATCACTTTCTTTTTCAAAGATGACGTTACCACACCAATTAATGCGATTAGTGTTGCTTGAGCAAGTGTATAGAGCGTTTCGGATTAATCGTGGGGAACCTTACCATAAGTAAGGTATTCTATGTAAAACAAAGGTAAGACGCTGATATTATCATATTTATTTTATTATGCCTATAACTGGAGGCTATGTGAATGGTAAGTGATCAGACGAGATATTCTAGGCTCGCGAATATAACAAAAATAATAAATACAAAATTAGAACTACGTGAAGTATTACGGCGTGTGACAATGGCGATATCAGAGGAGATTGTTAGGTGCGATGCTGTTGGAATTTATTTACCCCAGGAAGATGGAACATTTAGAGGGTTTGCAGGAAAACCAGAGACCATAAATGGCGTAACGCTCGATACTCAGGTAATTGATCCTGAAGTAGATTTACTGGCAAAAGAAGTTATTGAAACGAAAAAAACCATCTATATTCCTGATACCTCAAAGGATCATCGACCAGATCCGAGACCCGTTGATGCGTTTAAAATTAAGTCCTTATTAGCTCTGCCTATCTCATTTAGGCAAGAATTATTTGGTCTGGTTTTTTTATTTGATTATGGGATTCCGATGAACTTAACAGATTCAGAAATTCAAAGTGTTGAAGCTTATGTAAATATGGCCGCGGTCGCAATTCAAAACGCAAATAATTTAACACAAAAGGAAAACCTTATTGCTGAGAAGCAGCTGTTACTAAATGTTACCCGTGATTTATCAATGTGTGCCTCAATACAGGAGAGTTTTGATAAATGCTTTTTTTACTTAGATCAGATTTTAGAAAGTAAAAATATGACTGCCCATCTTCTAGATCCGCTAGACAAAACAACGATTAAAACAACGAAATTAAGTAAGGGCTGTGATTGGACAGAAGCGGATTGGACAGAGAAAAGCTATGAAGCCAAGATCCAAGAGGTTATTCAAACAAAAAATATAGATAGTAAGGATTTATTGATGATTCCATTGGTTTCAATGGGAGAAGTATTAGGGGTAATCGTCGTTGGTAAAGAAGGAAAAGCTCACAATTACGATAATTCTCAAATTCAACTAGCAAAATCTATTGTTGATGCCACAGCCCCTACGTTTTCAAATTTGTTATATATGGATAAACTAGAAAGTATAGTGGAAGAGCGAACGGGAGAGCTAGCTGCTGCTAATGAAAAAGTTACAAGTGTGATTGAATGTATTACGGATGGATTCTTTACTTTAAATAATAAATGGGAATTTACGTACGTAAATAAGCACCAATATTTTCCGCAAAGAAAAACAGCAAAAGATGTATTAGGAAAGAATATATGGGATGTTTTCCCGAGTGACATCGACACAGTTATGTATAAGGAATTTCATCGTGCAATGTCAGAGCGAACTACAGTTCATTTCGAATTTCTTTCTACTGCAGATGAATATTGGCACGAAGTTATTGCATACCCGTATGATGATGGTATTTGCTGTATTTTTAAAAACATAACGGAAAAAAAGAAATATGAACAGGAATTGAAAAGATTATCTAACATTGATTTAATAGGGCAAATGGCAGCAGGTATCAGCCATGAAATTAGAAATCCAATGACAACGGTACTAGGATTTTTGCAGTTATTAAAAGAAGAGAATACCTATGAGAAACATAATAAGTACTTTCATTTAATGATTGAAGAACTTAACCGTGCCAATTCTATTATTACTGAATTTCTCTCAATGGGGAATACAAGGAAATTGGATTTACAGATGTTAGATTTAAATTCAATTATCCGCGATATTATTCCTTTAATAAAGGTTGATACGCACAATCAAAATAAGTATATTCAAGTCGATACAAATGACATTCCGGAATTACTTTTAAATCGTAATGAGATACGGCAATTATTAATGAATCTATATCGTAATGGCTTAGAAGCGATGGATACAGGGAAAGTTCTAACCATTAGCACCTACAAGGAAGGTCAAAATTGTGTGGTGCTTGCAGTGCAGGATCAAGGAAAAGGTATTAGGCCTGAAGTATTAGAGAAACTGGGTACGCCATTTTACACGACCAAAGATAATGGAACTGGATTGGGGTTAGGTGTATGTTATGCCATTGCTGCCCGCCATAATGCAAAAATAGAAATTAAAACAGGATCAGAAGGCACTACCTTTTTTGTTAAATTTAATTATGAAAATAATAAAAAATAAGCTTATTTAGAATAGTTATGATGAACCGTATCATAAATAAATTTATTCTTTGCATATAAAAAGGATAAAGAGACCATTGGACAAAAATTACCGATGGTCTTTTAAATATTATTAGATGGTATGTAGATTTCCTAAAATAAGTATGTTTCTATTTCCATAAAAATATGCTGTAATATGAAGAGGAAAAAAGTATAAGTAGTTAGAGAAGTGAGGAATTAAAGGTGAAGAAGTTTAAGAAGTTTTACTTGGAGATTACGAGTGTATGTAATCTTGCGTGTAGCTTTTGTCCGCCGACGGAAAGGCAGAAGCAATTCATTTCTGTAGAGGATTTTGCTAAAAGATTAGACCAAATTAAACCTCACACAGACTACATTTATTTGCACGTGAAGGGGGAGCCGTTGCTCCATCCGAAAATAGATCAACTATTAGACTTAAGTCATGAAAAAGGGTTTAAAGTTAATATTACAACGAACGGAACGTTAATTAATAAGAGAAGGCATAGGCTGTTAAATAAGCCCGCGTTAAGACAAATGAATTTTTCACTGCATAGTTTTGATGGACACCCAGGTTCGCAAGATAAAGAGGGCTATGTAAGGAGTATACTTTCCTTCATTAGGGAAGCGACAAGTCAATCAGATTTAATTGTATCGTTAAGGTTATGGAATTTAACTCAGGATAATAAAACAAATGCTGAAATTCAGAAAAATAGGGAGTTATTATCTATAATTGAAAATGAATTTGATCTATCTTATCAGATTGAAGAGAAGCTTACACCAGGAAAAGGTATAAAAATTGCAGAACGTGTCTTTATTAATCAAGACTATGAATTCCAGTGGCCAGCATTACATGAAGAAGAGGATGATGGGAAAGGATTCTGTCATGGACTTCGTAATCAAGCAGGGATTTTAGCGAATGGGACGGTTATTCCTTGTTGTTTAGATGGTGAAGGGATTATTAACCTTGGAAATATTAATAACGATTCATTTTCTAACATTATAGAAGGTGAAAGAGCAACAAACATTGTCGATGGATTTTCCAAAAGAGTTGCGGTTGAAGAGCTTTGTAGGAAATGTGGATATCGTAAAAGGTTTGGGAAGTAAATATGAAATAAGCCCTCATAAAGCGAGGGCTTATTTTTTATTCTTGATAAGAATGCTCTAATTCATCAATTAATGAACCAACGTAAGAAACAGCTTGACGGATTGCATCTGGTTTTGACATATCTACTCCGGCATGTTTCATTAGTTCAAGTGGTCTCATTGTACCACCAGCGCGAAGCACATCTAACCAGCGATCAATAGCAGGTTGTCCTTCATCTTTAATCATTTGAGCTACTGCAGTAGATGCAGTGAGGCCTGCGGAATATGTGTAAGAATATAGACCCATATAATAATGAGGCTGACGCATCCAAGTTAAGCCCGCACCTTCATCGATTTCTACAGAATCTCCCCAGAATGTCGAAAGGACATTTGTTTTAATTTCAGTTAAAGTTGTAGCTGTAAGGGGCTGTCCTTCTTCTGCTAGAGCATATACTCTACGTTGGTATTCACCCTCAAGTAAATGAGTAACAAAGTTGTGATAATATGTGCCGAGTAGTTGTAGAATGACCCATCTGCGCATCCTCTTATTGTCAGTAGTCGCTAGTAAATGCTGAGCTAATAGTAATTCATTCATAGTTGATGGTGCTTCAACAAAGTACATAGATGGGCGTACGTTCATGATACGTTGGTTTTTATTTGCTAAATAGAAATGACCAGCATGTCCAAATTCATGTGCTAATGTGAAGCATCCACGCATCGTATTTTGCCATGTAATTAAAATATAGGGATGAGAGCCGTATGGACTTGAGCAAAATGCCCCTGTTGATTTGCCTACGTTATCTGCAAGATCTACCCATCTTTCTTTGAATCCTTTTTCGATTATGGAACTATATTCATCGCCTAATACTTTTAAAGAATCTTGAATGAGCGTGGCTGCTTCTTCATAAGTAATCGTCGGATTAAATTCGGGATCTAAAGGTGCATGTAAGTCGCAGAAAAGCATTTGATCGAGTCCTAATGCTTTCTTTTTTAAATCTGCAAAACGGCGCATATGAGGTGCTAATTCTTTATAAATAATATCAAGTTGATTGTTATACATTTCAAGTGGAACCTTTTGTGGTTCTAATAGCATATGGGTAACGGATTCATATTTACGTAAACGAGAAAGTGTTACTTGTTTTTTTACTTCGGTAGCATATGTTGTCGCAACTGTATTTTTATATCGTTTCAAGGTGGAAACAAATGATGAGTATGCTTTTCTACGTATGTATGCGCTTGGAGAAAATTCATATTTGCTTTCAAATAATGCGAAAGAAACAGGGAGTTCGTTTCCTTGTTCGTCTTGTATAGAAGTGAAATCCATATCTGCCAATTTAGTCATGCCGTAAATTTTGTATGGAGAACTATGAACTTCGCCAAGTGCAGCAAGTGCTTCTTCTGTTTCAGGAGAGAGTGTGTGCTGCCTTTTTTTGAGTATTTCTAGTAACGACTTACGGAAAGGTTCGAGTTTTGTTTCTTCAGTTAAATATTTTTCAATTGTTCCTTCGTCGAATGAGAGGATTTCATTATGAATAAAGGATAGTGCAGTATGTACTTTCGTCCATAAAGCAGAAATTTTGGAAGAGTTCGCTTGAATAACTGGATTTGTACGATCAGTAGATTCTTTTAAATTTGCATATGAGTACAGTTTTGTTAACTTCATTAAAAGCTCTTCTTCTAAAAGTAGGCAATTTAATAAAGTTGTGGAGTTAGTATGTAAACGTCCTTTAAATGCATCAAGTTTCTGTATATCATTTTCTAATATGTTTAATGCGGTATGCCACTCATCATTGGACTTATACAAATCAGACAAATCCCATTTTAGTTCGTTAGGTACTTCCGCACGAACAAGACGATTCTCAATTATAGTTTTCATGTCTTATATCCTCCTTATTAAAAGCATCTAAAAATATGATACTAGAAAATTCAGTAAAATAAAAATATTTAACATTTTTATATATGAAAAAGAAGGAGAAGCAATTCTATGCTTCTCCTTCTTTTTAATTTTAAGAATTAATATACTTTGTCACCATTAAAAATTGAGTTTTTCACGACAACATAATCTACAGTACGAATAGCATCTAGTTTTGTTCCACCAGCGTAAGAGATAGAAGATTGAAGATCTTGTTCCATTTCGATTAACGTATCTTCTAAAGAACCTTTATGCTCAACGAACATTTTCTTACCTTCAACGTTTTTCTTCTCACCCTTTTGGAATTCAGAAGCAGAACCGAAGTATTCTTTATAAAGTTTGCCATCTCTTTCAATTGTTTCCCCTGGAGACTCTTCGTGACCAGCGAATAGAGAACCGATCATGACCATAGTTGCCCCAAATCGAATAGATTTAGCTACGTCGCCGTGTGTACGAATACCACCATCAGCGATAATTGGCTTACTTGCAGCTTTTGCACACCAACGAAGTGCAGCTAGCTGCCAACCACCAGTTCCGAAGCCTGTTTTAATTTTAGTAATACAAACTTTACCAGGTCCAATACCAACTTTTGTTGCATCGGCACCAGCATTTTCTAATTCTCTTACCGCTTCGGGAGTTCCAACGTTTCCAGCGATAACGAAGCTCTCTGGTAAATGTTTTTTAATATGTTGAATCATGTTAATCACAGCATTAGAATGACCGTGTGCGATATCAATCGTGATATATTCAGGTGTAAGTTGCTCAGCAGCTAATTGTTGTACGAATTCATATTCGTCCTCTTTTACACCAACGCTGATAGAAGCGATTAATCCACGTGATTGCATATCTCTAATGAATGAGATTCGTTTCTCTGGTTGGAAACGATGCATGATATAGAAGTAATTGTTTTCAGCTAAATAAGTTGCGATTCTTTCATCAATAATCGTTTGCATATTTGCAGGCACGACAGGTAATTTAAATTTATGTTTTCCTAAAGTGACAGTTGTATCACATTCAGAGCGGCTATTTACAATACATTTTGCAGGAATTAATTGAATATCTTCATAGTCGAATACGTTTTCCATCATTTACACCCCTAAAATACGAATATTTTATTTTTATTAATCAAAAATGTTCGTCCATAGGATAATTTACATTATTTTTATTAAGAAGTCAAAGGATTTCTTAACATTTTTTTAAAAAGTAGATTTTATATCTGAAAAAAAACGTTAAAAACGAATTTAAAACGTTTTTTCAATTGTATTGTTCGTTTATGAAAAAAGTTGAAAATTGAGATAATTATACAAGGTTGTATGTATTCTTTTTATTTTTTGGTAGGGTGAGGGTACTATGAAAGGGTTAATGCTAACAATACGAGCAAAAGATGTTATCAATTAGTTGAACAATATATGAAATGATAAGGTTTATTTCTATATAAAAAGATGAATCTGATATGATCCACCTTTTTATGTGAGGTTTCAAGTATAATAAGTAGGGTGATAGTAACGTATACAAAAGATAAAAAAGAAAATAATACAGAATAAAATGAGGTTAATATATGAGTAAAAAAAGTTTTTCTGATTATAAATTAAGTAAGGAAATTGTAAGGGCGCTTACTGGGTTAGGATATGATCATCCAACAGAAGTACAAGGTGAGGTTATTCCAGTCGCATTACAAAAGAAGGATCTTGTTGTGAAGTCCCAGACTGGAAGTGGAAAAACAGCTTCATTTGGTATTCCGCTTTGCGAAATGGTGGAGTGGGAAGAGAATAAACCACAAGCATTAGTTTTAACACCAACGAGAGAGCTTGCGGTACAGGTAAAAGAAGATATTACAAATATAGGTCGATTCAAAAGGATTAAGGCTGCGGCAGTTTATGGGAAATCTCCATTTGCACGTCAAAAATTAGAATTAAAGCAAAAGACACATATTGTAGTTGGGACCCCTGGTCGTGTGTTGGATCATATTGAAAAGGGTACCCTTTCTTTAGAGTGTTTGAAGTATTTAGTTATTGATGAAGCAGATGAGATGCTAAATATGGGCTTTATCGATCAAGTAGAGGCAATTATTGATGAATTACCTATAAAAAGAATGACAATGCTATTCTCAGCAACACTTCCAGAAGATGTTGAAAAATTGTCTCGTACATATATGAATTCACCAACTCATATCGAAATTAAAGCAGCTGGGATTACAACGGATAAAATTGAACATACTCTTTTTGAGGTGATAGAAGACGAGAAGCTTTCACTACTTAAAGATGTAACAACGATTGAGAATCCTGATAGTTGTATTATTTTCTGCCGTACACAAGAAAATGTAGATCATGTATATAGACAGTTAAAACGAGCTAACTATCCTTGCGACAAAATACATGGTGGTATGGTACAAGAAGATCGTTTTGAAGTCATGGATGATTTTAGAAAAGGGAAATTCCGTTATTTAGTAGCAACAGACGTGGCTGCGAGAGGAATTGATATTGATAATATTACACATGTTATTAATTATGATATTCCACTTGAAAAAGAAAGCTATGTACATCGTACTGGAAGAACGGGACGAGCTGGAAATAGTGGAAAAGCTATTACATTTATAACACCATATGAAAATAGATTTTTAGAAGAGATTGAGGAGTATATTGGTTTTGAAATTCCAAAGGCAATTGGACCTTCAAAAGAAGAAGTTATGAAAGAGAAAGCTGCATTTGAAGAAAAGATATATGCTAAACCAATTATAAAGAAAGATAAAAATGCGGACATAAACAAAGGCATTATGAAGCTGTACTTTAATGGCGGGAAGAAAAAGAAAATTAGAGCGGTAGATTTCGTCGGGACAATTGCTAAAATTAAAGGTGTTACAGCAGAAGATATAGGCATTATTACGATACAAGATAACGTTTCTTACGTTGAAATATTAAATGGAAAAGGACCACTGGTTTTAAAGGTTATGAGAAATACAACGATAAAAGGTAAACAATTAAAAGTTCATGAGGCAATTAAATAAATGAAAATATCCACTTTAAAGGTGGATATTTTTTTGGGGCTTACTTATAGAGTGGATAATGTGAATGGACTTTAACCAATACGTGATTGACGATTGTTTTTTTGTATGTTAGTATTTTTAATTGGTTTTTTCTACCGTTTAATAGGAAAATTGGTAATTCATTTAGGAGTATATTTTTATATAAGTAAATCAATTTTATTTTAATTGTTGTAAGCTATAAAAAATAAGGACGGTGTTTATGAAATGAATTTTACTCAAGATAGGTGGAGTTTTAAATGGCTTCATTTTTATTTGATGGTAGTAGTTGTTGCATCTCTTTTATTACGAATATATTTAGCATTTCATTTAGAAGGATATGAACGAGATCAACTATTTTTCGTGGATTGGATGAACACGGTAGGTAAATATGGATTAGGTGATGTGTATGCACATGGGGATTTAGTAAACTACCCTCCTTTTTTCTTAGCTCTTTTAGGTATTTATGGAGTGATATTGTCATTTTTTAATATATCCGTGGATGCTGCTGGTGTTTTAATTCGAGTCCCATCAATTGCATTTGAAGTAGTGGCTATAATTATTTTTGCTATAGCTTCTAAAAGGATAGAAAATTCGATTGTGAGAGCAGCATTAGTGACATTTTTTGCATTTAGTCCAGCAGTTATAGTGGATGGGACTATTTGGGGTCAAGTAGACATGTTACATAGTATATTGATGGTTAGTTCTATTTTATTGCTAATGTATAAGCCAACTTGGTCTGGTGCTATTTACGCTATAGCGTTACTAGCTAAATTTCAATCAATCGTAATTGCGCCTGTATTTGCTATGTATTTCCTAAAAATCATTTTTGAAAAAAGAGAAGGTAAGCAATTAATTAAATTTATAATAGGGTTCTGTATCCCGTTATTAATATTCGGCCTTTATTTCGCAGCACATGGAACATTTATTACTATGTTGACACAAGCATATTTAAATGCGGTGGGTACTTTCCCAACGGTAACTGTATTTGCTATGAATATTTGGTATTACGCGATTGGTACGGATCCTAATACGGTAGATACTATTCAAGTTTTACCACATATTACATTGAAAACAGTTGGATTAATACTCTTGTCTATTGCAGCGGCATTAACTTGTTTATATGTCTTTTTCCATCGCCATATGAATACGGCAGTTCTATTAAAAGCAGCGACTTTTATAAGTTTTGCATTCTTTATGTTACCTACGCAAATGCATGAGAGATATGCTTTCCCAGCATTAGTATTTGTCATCTTTTTATTGCTATATGAAATGAAGTGGACAGGAATAGCTTTAGGATTAACGTTAACAATCTTTTTAAATCTAGTAATGGTTCTGTATGCAGGCTCTAATACGAATATGGGAATGTTTATCGTTACTATTAATGTTTTTATTTTCTATGCTATGTGTAAATTATTAGTAAAAGAGTATTGTGATCGCTTTGAATTACTAATAAAGAAACAGTAAAAATTATAATTTTAGAGAGAAGTACATTTTGCCAGTATGCAAAATGTACTTTTTTAGTTTGAAAGAGTAAAATTCCAATAGAAAAATAAACATGAGAGGATACTTAGAAAATATAATTTCTAAAATACTACAATCATTCGGATAGTTATTAGGACTCTTTTAAATCATCAATCAACTTCTCAGCTAAGCGTCTGTACATATTACTCATCGACACAAATGATGTTAGTAATAAAAATTTCTCTAGGTTCGGATTTTCTAAGGAAGAAATCTCACTTACTTCTGAAACACGGTTATTTACGTCTTGTGTAAAGTTTTCAACGTTGTTTTCGGTAAGGGTAAGATAATCTTTATATAGCGTATTTAATTCGAAGGAATCATCGCCTAATAAGGATTCATTTATATTTTCTAAGGAGCTTTTTATGTCATTAATGGAAAGGGCCCCTTTTAATTGATAAATTAGGCTAATTAAAATCATATGCTCTTTTGAGTATTTTTTATTTTTGATTGGAATAAACAGTTTCCCTTTTGCATAATTGTTAATCATTGTTTTTGTTAATACTTTTTCATCATCGTTTCTTGTTGTATCCGCATAAGTATTTTCAAATAGTTGGACAACCTGGTCTACATACAAGTCGACATTTGGAATATCCTCAAGCGTAATATTTTTTTCTAAATGTAATGTTTCAAGCAATTTATTTATATTTTTCACGTAGAACCCCTCACTTTTATAACTTAGTGGAGCATAAAGTTAAATTTATCTCTAAATATGGTATTACGAAACAAATGAATTGTAAATGTTGACCTCTAATAATAATGCGTATATAATTACATGTAGTTATCGAAACTACATGTAATTATATGAGGGGTGTTTATATGAATGCTTATATAAGGGAACCGGTTAATGCTTTTACCCACTTGGGGGGAGCTGTATTATCATTTATTGCATTATTAGCTATGCTTGTAAAAGTTTCTATTAAGATGCCATCTTTTGCGGCAATTACAGCTGTTATTTTGTTTGGCATCGGAATGATGGTTCTGTATACAGCATCAGCTGTATATCATAGTGTGGTAGCCAGTGAACGAGTTATTTATTTCTTTCGAAAGCTTGATCACTCTATGATTTTTATATTAATTGCAGGTACATATGCACCATTTTGTTTAATTACATTACATTCCGCAAACGGTTTATTATTATTTTGTTTAGTTTATGCAACGGCCATTTGTGGTATTGTTTTTAAAATGTTTTGGTTTAGTTGCCCGAGATGGTTATCAACAGTAATTTATATTACAATGGGCTGGTTAATTGTTCTGTTCTTTGCACCGTTAGCTGCTAACTTAAGTGCAGGAGGTATCGTGCTTCTAGTACTTGGAGGCATTCTTTATACAATTGGTGGATTTATTTATGGAACAAAGCCAAAATGGTTAGAGTTTAAACATATGGGGCATCATGAAATTTTTCATGTTTTTGTATTATTAGGTAGTCTTGCGCATTTTCTAAGTGTATATTGTTACGTAATTTAATAAAAAAACGCCACATAATAAAAATTATGTGGCGTTTTTTTATTACCTGATTAGAATCGTATATGTTATAAAATCATTATGGGATAAAATGTAAGTTTCTGTGTTCGCATGTTAAACATAGGATAAGAAATATGTGATATACTTTGAGAAGTTTATAATGAATGAAATATGGAGGACTATAATTATGGCAATACTTGTAACAGGTGGAGCAGGATATATTGGTAGTCATACATGCGTAGAATTACTAAATAGCGGTTACGAAGTTATAGTAGTGGATAACCTTTCGAATAGCTCGGTAGAATCTATAAATCGAGTGAAAGAAATAACAGGAAAACAATTTAAGTTTTATAAAGAAGATGTTTTAAATCATGAAGTGCTTGACGCAATTTTTGAAGAAAATGCAATTGACGCAGTTATTCACTTTGCAGGATTTAAAGCTGTAGGGGAGTCAGTAGCGATTCCATTAACATATTATCATAACAACATTACAAGCACGTTAGTGCTATGTGAAGTAATGCAGAAACATAATGTTAAGAAGATGATCTTTAGTTCATCTGCAACTGTATATGGTATCCCGGAAACGTCACCGATTACGGAGGAGTTTCCATTAAGTGCAACAAATCCATATGGTCAAACGAAATTAATGATTGAGCAAATTATGCGTGATGTAGCATTTGCAGATGCAGAATGGAGTATCGCGTTACTTCGTTATTTCAATCCATTTGGTGCACACGAGAGTGGGCGTATTGGAGAAGATCCAAATGGAATTCCAAATAACTTAATGCCATATGTAACACAAGTAGCAGTAGGTAAGTTAAAAGAATTAAGTGTATTCGGAAATGACTATCCAACGAAAGATGGAACGGGAGTCCGTGATTACATTCATGTTGTGGACTTAGCAAATGGTCACGTAAAGGCGCTTGAGAAAGTACTGAATACAACAGGAGTAGATGCTTATAACCTAGGCACAGGCATGGGCTATAGTGTACTAGAGATGGTTAAAGCGTTTGAAAAAGTTTCGGGCAAGAAAGTTCCTTATAAAATTACAGAGCGTCGCCCAGGTGACGTGGCAGTGTGTTTTGCTGATGCATCTAAAGCGAAGCGTGAATTAGGCTGGGAGGCAACACGCGGATTAGAAGAGATGTGTGCAGATTCTTGGAAATGGCAATCAAATAATAAAAATGGCTATTTAGAAGTTTAATGATGAATAAAAAAATGACCTTTGCATAAAAGCAAGAGGTCATTTTTTATTAAGTTTATTAGCGAATCTAGAAAAGAACGTTTGCTGTTTTAAATGATATGATTTTACAATATCTTATGCTAGAAGATAGTAGAATGAGATAGAGGAATGTATTATTTTATTAATTTTTTATAGAAATTGAAAGCGTATTATTGAAAAGTATTCCAACACTTGTATCATTGCTAGAGTCCGTTTATAATCAAGGAATCCTATTTCATATTTTGATAGGATTATTTATTATTGAAAGCGTTTTAAGTTTCCTCTTTTTTTGAGGTAGGAGGTCTGACTTATTCAGATGAAAAATTATGTATGTAGTTTTAAATGGGAAGAAAAATAATATCAGTATCACTTTATAGTGTGGGGAGGTTAAAAGTGTGAAAGGTAAAGATTTTCACACGAATATATATGGGTTATATAGGATTATTACTTTCAGGGGCAGCTTTATTTTTAAATAGTCTTGTTATATTAGGGAAAGCAGAGATGAAAAGTGCGGGTGTTTTTAATTTATTTGTGGGTGCACTACAAATTATTATTCCGTTTTATTTGATCATGATTTCTGACCAAAGCAATTGGACAGTGTATTCATATGCGGCTACTTTCTTATTTGGATTAACTTATTTATATGTAGGTGTTACTTTTATAAAAGGAATGGATAGTAGTGGTCTAGGATGGTTTTGTATTTGGGTAGCAATTATTGCTTTATTCTATATGGTTGTTTCATTTGTTCAATTCCATGATGTTGTTAATGCATTAACGTGGTTTATGTGGGCATTACTTTGGTATTTATTCTTTGTATTAAATACACAAAAGAAGAACATCAATCAATATCTTGGAAGGATTGCCTTCGTACAATCATGGGTAACATTGACTTTACCTTCACTATTTTATTTTATGGGAGTATGGGGAGAGGGATTCGTATATGAATTATGGGTTTATGTATCAGTAATTTCTATTTTGTACTTCTGTTATTGTATTTATAAATATCGAGTACGTTAATATATGATCTGCATAAAAGCATGGAATCGTTAAACTGATTTCATGCTTTTATATATATTAGCGTTTTATAATAAAAGAGGTGGTATCTCATAAATCATGAAAATGGGGATGATGAAATTGAAGAAAGTGTTGGTGTTAGGAGGAACAAGGTTTTTTGGTAAACATTTAGTAGAGTACCTTTTGCAAGCTGGACACGATGTAACAATTGCCACAAGGGGAGTTACTGAAGATTCTTTTGGTAGCGCAGTAAAAAGAATAATTGTCGATAGAGAAGATAGAAAGCTACTAGAAGAGCGTCTAGAAGGAAAAAGTTATGATATTGTATACGATAATTTATGCTATAGTTCAAATGCAGCGAAAATGGTATGTGAATTTTTGAAAGGAAAAACGAAGAAGTATATTATGACATCTTCAATGGCTGTCTATGAACCTGCATTAAGTTTGTTAGAAGAGGACTTTAATCCATACGAATATGCAATTACATATGGAAATAGAAATGATTTTAATTATAGTGAAGGAAAGCGATTAGCCGAAGCGGTTTTATTTCAATATGCAACATTCCCAGTCGTTGCAGTGCGTTTTCCAGTTGTTATTGGAGAAAATGACTATACGAAAAGGTTACAATTTTACGTTGAATGTGTTGTGAACCAAAAACCTATCGTTGTGGATCATGTAGATGGAACTTTGTCATTTATACATGAAAAAGAGGCAGGAGAGTTTCTAGCTTGGTGCGGAATGGAAAATGTGAAAGGACCAATTAACGCCTGTAGTAACGGGGTAGTTTCTACGGAAGAAATTATTCATTTCATAGAAGAGAAGACGGGAATAAAAGCACTCATCCAGGAAGCTGGAGAAAATATAGCTCCTTATAATGAGGTAACTAACTGTACGTTACATAATGGAAAGGCTCGTAAATTTGGATTTTTGTTCCGAGAGCTGAAACTAGAAATAAAAAATGTTTTAAAACATTATATAAATACAATGAAGTAATCATAAATCCCCCGGTGGCAATCCGGGGGATTCTGGAGGATTTCGACAATACTGATTTTACATTACCAAATTTACCTTATACATACGACTAATGTTTTTGTGATTGAATTGCTTGTAAATACTTCTCGTTTACTTGGTCCCAGTTTACTGTATGCCACCAATTGGTAACAAACTCTGGGCGCCGATTTTGATACTTTAAATAATAAGCATGTTCCCATACATCAATTACGAGTAAGGGGATTTTCCCTTCTTGCAAAGGCGTATCTTGATTTGGTGTACTCATAACAGAGAGTTCCTCACCGTCAAGAACAAGCCATCCATAGCCACTTCCAAAACGACTAATAGCTGCTTTGGAAAGTTGATCTTTTAAGTTGTCAAAGGTATTGAAATAATAATCAATTACTTTTGCAACGTCTCCATTAGGCTCACCGCCACCTCGTGGGCTCATCACTTCCCAAAAAAGACTATGACAATAGTGACCACCACCGTTATTTCTTACAGCTGTAACGATTTCCTTCGGTAAAGCATCTAAATTACATAGCAATTCTTCTAAAGATTTATTATGTAATTCAGTATAATTTTCTAAAGTAGCATTTAAATTGTTTACGTATGTCGCATGGTGCTTTCCATGATGAATGGAAAGTGTATTGCTATCGATATGTGGCTCTAGTTCATCATAGTCATATGAAAGCTTTGGCAATTGAAATGAAGACATAACATTACCTCCTTTCTATTTAAAAAAGTTGGTCTAGGTAAAAATACTTTACCTGAGTCAAAAATACACCCATTTTCCATATAAGTCAATAGTAAGTCTGTTAATTTTCTGAAAAATATTACAATAAAAGTAACACTCTCAATTTCATTTGTGACTCCTATCCTTTTTGCTTATACTGTAAAGTAGCAAGGTTTTGTTGAAATAGAAGGAGATTGTTTATGAGTAAAACGAAACAATTAATAGAGGAAGCAAGTAATTTTATTACGATTTGTTATAAGGAGCTTCATAAAGAACAATTGATAGAAGAACGTATAAAAGAAATTCAAATTGAGATAGAGAAGACAGGGACATATGAGCATACATTTGAAGAACTTGTTCATGGTTCACGAATGGCATGGCGTAACAGTAATAGATGTATTGGAAGACTATTTTGGAGTAAGATGCACATATTAGATGCGCGCGAAGTAAATGATGAAGAGGGTGTATATAATGCATTAATTCATCATATTAAATATGCAACGAACGATGGAAAAGTTAAACCAACCATTACGATTTTTAAGCAATATCAAGGTGAGGAAAATAATATACGAATTTATAATCACCAATTGATTCGATATGCAGGATATAAAACAGAAATGGGAGTGATCGGTGACTCGCATTCCGCTACATTTACGGACTTTTGTCAGGAGCTTGGCTGGCAAGGAGAAGGTACGAATTTCGATGTATTGCCACTTGTATTTTCTATAAACGGGAAGGCGCCTACATATAAAGAAATTCCGAGGAAAGAAGTCAAAGAAGTGCCAATTGAACACCCAGAATACCCTATTTCATCACTTGGAGCAAAATGGTATGGGGTTCCAATGATTTCAGATATGCGCTTAGAAATTGGCGGTATTTCTTATACAGCCGCTCCGTTCAATGGATGGTATATGGGAACAGAAATTGGGGCGCGCAACTTAGCGGATCATGATCGTTATAATTTACTTCCGGCTGTTGCGGAGATGATGGATTTAGATACATCTAGAAACGGTACGTTATGGAAGGATAAGGCGCTAATTGAGTTGAATATTGCCGTACTACACTCTTTTAAAAAACAAGGAGTTAGTATTGTTGATCATCATACTGCTGCACAACAATTTCAGCAATTTGAGAAGCAAGAAGCTGCTTGTGGTCGTGTTGTAACAGGTAATTGGGTGTGGCTTATTCCACCATTATCTCCAGCTACCACTCATATTTATCATAAACCGTATCCGAATGAAATTTTGAAGCCAAATTTCTTTCATAAATAATATTTAGTGCAGTTTTTTTCTGCAAAATATATTTTTTTTAATTACTGTTATGTAGCAAATGGAAGCCTTTACTCTCGGTTATTTTTGGAAGAGGATTTTTGAACCAAGGAGTTCCTTATGTTATAATCAAATTTCTGTTTCGAAGACCTTATAGAAATATAAGGTCTTTTGTTTTGCTTTTTTATGTAAGAGAAAGAGATTTTTTCTTTTTAATAAGGGATTTGGCATATTTTTAGGGACAACATAAGTATGTGGGAAGTCGATAAAATGTTATGCATATATAATTATTGTGTTTTGGGTTTAAACAATAAAACATAATAGAGTTGTTTTTTTAGATTGCTGAGGAAGGAGGAAGTGTAAATGAGGATGAAGAGTCGAAAAACTGATTGGCCTGTATTTATTATTAGCGGTGGTTCACTTTTATTATTTGTAATTGCAGTTTTTTTGAACAAGGATTATGTAGAGAGTGCGATTAATAACAGTTTCGCTTTTTCAATTAAATATTTTGGTGCCTTCTGGCAAGTTTTATTATTAGGTACATTTATTGTTGCGATGTGTATGGCGTTCTCCAAATATGGGAGAGTTAAACTTGGGGGATTAGAAAAACCTGAGATTAGTACGGCAAAATGGCTTGCTATTATTATGTCTACATTACTTGCCGGAGGTGGCGTTTTTTGGGCAGCAGCAGAGCCAATGTACCATTTGATGACGGTGCCACCAATACATGATGGTATATCTGCTGGAACGAAAGAAGCAGTTATGCCTGCTTTAGCACAAAGTTATATGCATTGGGGATTTTTAGCATGGACGATTTTAGGTACAATTAGTGCGGTAGTTATGATGTATGGACATTATCATAAAGGTATGCCGCTAAAACCTCGAACGCTTTTATATCCTATTTTTGGGGAAAAATTAAGAAAGAGCCTGCTTGGAACGATAATTGATGCAGCTGCAATTATTGCAGTAGCTGCAGGTACAATTGGCCCAATTGGATTTTTAGGTTTACAAGCAAGTTATGGGTTACAAGAATTATTTGGAATTTCTGATGTATTCACTACTCAATTGGCAATTATTGTTTGCGTAGTGGCCGTGTCTACCATATCGGCAGTAACAGGTATTGATAAAGGGATTCAAATTATAAGTAATTTAAATGTTAGATTAGCAATTTTGTTAATGGCATTCATATTACTATTTGGGCCAGGTGGATTTATTATTGATTCGTTTGTTTCTTCGTTTGGATTTTATGTAAGTGAGTTTATACCGATGAGCACATACCGTGGTGATACAAGTTGGTTAGGATCTTGGACAATCTTTTTCTGGGGATGGTTTATTGGATACGGACCAATGATGGCAATTTTAGTGAGTCGAATTTCAAGAGGGAGAACGATTCGAGAAATCATCGTTGCAATTGGAATTATCGCACCTATTATTACAACGTTTTGGTTTACTATATTAGGTGGATCAGGTGTGTTTTATGAGTTAATGAATCCTGGTTCTATCTCGGACGCATTAAGTGAATCTGGTATGCCGGCAGCTATGATTGCAATTACAGGACAATTGCCACTTTCTAATATTATTGGACCAGCA
Source organism: Bacillus sp. N6 (assembly GCF_052805735.1). Taxonomy (NCBI): domain Bacteria; kingdom Bacillati; phylum Bacillota; class Bacilli; order Caryophanales; family Bacillaceae; genus Bacillus; species Bacillus sp. N6. Next base: position 5,305,708 of record NZ_CM127843.1, on the reverse strand, counting down.
TTTCTTTTATTAACAATTTTATTTGTAGTGACAACAGGAGATTCAATGGCGTATTCCATTTCAATGGCAGTGACTGGAGACGGAGATCCTAGAATTAGTTTGCGAATTTTTTGGTCGCTTATTATGGGAGCAGTTGCAGCAATTCTTTTATATATGGGTGAAGGAAGTATTAATGCGCTACAATCGTTTATCGTAGTGACGGCAGTTCCGGTATCAATTTTGTTATTCCCGATGCTATGGTTAGCGCCTAAAGTTGCGGGAGAATTAGCATTAAAACAAGGTATTGTAAAAGAAGATGATAAAACTGCATTCTTATTTCAGAAGGCTAGTAAATCAAAATAAATAAAAACGTAAAAGGGGAAGCATCTTAAATGAGATGCTTCCCCTTTTACGTTTAATCTAATACTTTTCCCTTTGTTTCTGGTACACATAGTAGCATTGTAATTAACCCGATTGGGTAGATGATAAAAATCAGGGACAATGCTCCAAGTAGGTTGCCACCTGTAGCGAGTAAGCCGATAATAACAGGCCCAAATCCAGCTAATCCACGCCCTGTACCGAAAATAAAGTTTTCTGCGGTAGAGCGAGCTTCAGCAGGATAGTTTTCAGCTAAAATTGCCCCAAATCCTCCCATCATTCCATTTGCAAAGAATCCAAGCAATGCACTTCCCCATAATAATAATGTTGAATCTGTGAATAAGAAGAAGTAAATGAGACAGTATACTGTACCGCCAATATAATAAATTGCAAAAGTGTTACGACGACCAATTTTATCAGCTAGAATACCAAAGGTTGCAATTCCAATTAGCATACCGATGGTAGAAATGAACATCCAGCCACTTGCTTTTGCTAATGTATAGTTATATTTATTTGCTAAAATAGTTGGCATCCATGTGAAGATTCCGTAATATCCGAAGTTCTGGATAAATGACATAATAATAAGACCGATTGTTGTGATTGTTACTTTTTTACTGGCAAATAACTTTCGAAGTGGGAATTTTTTTATATGTTTTAGTTGTTCTGCTTCAGTAGGTGTTAATTTACCTGCAGCTTCTTTTTGTAATAGTTCTTTTTTGTAGCGTTGTTTTTGCTCCCATATTTTCGGTTCACTTAAACTTTTACGGACATAGACGGCTAGTAAAGCTGGAATTAATCCAAATAAGAAAACGGCTCTCCATCCAAAATGCGGGACAATAAATGCTGGAAGGAGTGAAGCAACCAGTACACCAAATTGCCATCCAAGTGCAACAACAGATGTCGCTTTAGCGCGCATTTCTTTAGACCATGTTTCTGTTACAATGGCCATTCCGATTCCGAATTCACCACCAACTCCCATTCCAACTAAAAAGCGAAGAATTAATAATTGCCAGTAGTCTGTTGCGAAATAAATGAGTGCGGTTGCTAGTGAAAACAGTAAGATTGTGAAGGCCATTGTACGAATACGTCCAAATAAATCAGCAATAAATCCAAATAAATAAGAACCAATTAACATCCCTATTGTGGTAGCTAATGTTAAGTTTCCACCTTCAACAGGACTTAAGTGAAACTCTTTTAAAATATAGACAAGTACGAAAGATAATAGCAACATATCTAAACCTTCTGCTGCATATCCTAGCGCAGAACCAAATAATGTTTTATATCTTTTCGCTTTCGTCTCCTCTGTTATTTGTTGTACATCAGTAGTGACGTTCATTATTACTCCTCCTTATTTTCTACAGTCGCTATGGAAGAATAACAAAAGGCCTTCTCACCTGATATGATGAGAAGGCCAAAAAAGCATACGTATCCCTAAGAAAAGAACATACGTATATTGTATTCCGACTTCCTTCTCAACCTCACGGGGTTGGGTTAAAGGACTGTATTATATTACTTTATTTTTAGCACTCTTCTATTGTATTGTCAAATAAAGAGGAAGTTATTATGTGTAAAATATTTCAAAAAACATTTCGTTCTTCTTGACGCCGACTTCATTATTTTCCCATAATAAAACTAACTAAATAAAAAGGAATGAATCAAAGATGCTAAATTTAGTACTCATGATGATTGAACGAGTCGGACTTATAGTTATTTTAGGATTTTTACTCTCTCATATTAAAACTTTCAGACGTCTCCTTCATAAACAGGATGGCTATGTAGATAAGCTTAAGCTTATTTGTATTTTTTCGGTATTTACAATTGTAAGCAATTACACTGGGATTGAAATAGCAGGAAATACGATTATGAATGAAAATTGGTTACAAGGTGTTTCTTCGTCAAGTACAATTGCGAATACGCGTATTATGGGTGTTGGTATTAGTGGCTTACTTGGTGGCCCTATCGTAGGGGTTGGAGTAGGGTTTATTGCTGGTATTCATCGTTATATGCTTGGTGGTACGACAGCGCTAAGCTGCGCAATCTCTTCTATTTTAGCGGGGATTATAACGGGTTATATCGGATATATTTTCAAAAAATATAATCGTACAATTACTCCTAAGTTTTCAGCAGTTTTAAGTGTTTTTATCGTATCTTTAGAAATGGTTATGATTTTATTAATTATAGAGGATGGAATTAGCGTTGTGAAAACAATAGCGATACCGATGATTCTTGTAAATAGTTTTGGAAGTTTTATTTTACTTTCTATGATACAAGCTATTTTGCGTCAGGAGGAGAATGCAAAAGCACTTCAGACTCATAAAGTATTGCGTATTGCTGATAAAACGTTACCGTATTTTCGTCAAGGTTTAACAGAAGAATCGTGTAAGCATGTGGCACAAATTATTCACCGCTTTACAGGAACGGATGCGGTATCTTTAACAGATACAGAGAAAATATTAGCGCACGTTGGATTAGCATCAGATCACCATATTCCTTCACATAGTTTAATAACTGGTTTATCAAAAGAGGTTTTACATACAGGGCAAATAATGAAGGCGAAATCACGTGAGGTTATTAATTGCCAACATGAAAGCTGTCCCTTACAAGCCGCTATTGTTATTCCACTAACTTCACATGGAAATACGATAGGTACATTAAAACTGTATTTCAAAAATTCTAACCAGTTAAGTCGCGTTGAAGAAGAATTAGCAGAGGGGTTAGCAAAGATATTCTCCACGCAGTTAGAGTTAGGAGAAGCTGAGTTGCAAAGTAAATTACTTCAAGATGCGGAGATAAAAGCATTACAAGCACAAATTAACCCGCACTTTTTATTTAATGCGATTAATACAGTATCAGCTTTATGCCGAACAGATGTAGAAAAAGCAAGGAAGTTATTATTACAGCTGAGCGTGTATTTTCGTTGTAATTTGCAAGGGGCACGTCAGTTATTGATTCCACTAGAGCAAGAATTAAACCACGTACAGGCATACTTATCATTAGAACAAGCAAGGTTCCCAAATAAGTATGAGGTAAAGATGTATATTGAGGATGAGCTAAAGACAACTTTAGTACCACCATTTGTTCTTCAACTATTGGTTGAAAATGCACTGCGACATGCTTTTCCGAAGAAGCAACCAATATGCGAAGTGGAAGTGCATGTTTTTGAAAAAGAGGGTATGGTTCACTTTGAAGTAAAAGATAATGGACAGGGAATTGAGGAAGAACGTTTAGAACAATTAGGAAAGATGGTAGTTTCATCAAAGAAAGGGACTGGAACAGCTTTATATAATATTAATGAACGTCTTATTGGGTTATTTGGGAAAGAAACGATGCTTCATATCGAAAGTGAATTAAATAAAGGGACGGAGATTACCTTTATTATTCCAAAAAAAGTAGGGGAGGAAGAGCCGGGTGTTAAAAGTATTAGTAGTTGACGATGAAATGTTAGCACGTGATGAACTAAAGTATTTATTAGAGAGAACGAAAGAAGTTGAGATAGTTGGTGAGGCTGATTGTGTGGAAGACGCATTAGAAGAACTAATGCAAAGTAGACCAGATATTGTGTTTTTAGATATTCAATTATCCGATGATAACGGATTTGAAATCGCGAATATATTAAAGAAGATGAAAAATCCACCTGCAATTGTATTTGCTACTGCCTATGATCAATATGCGCTGCAAGCATTTGAAGTAGATGCGTTAGACTACATTTTAAAACCATTTGATGAAGAACGTATTGTGCAAACATTAAAGAAGTATAAAAAACAAAAACAAGCGCAAATAGAAACGAAGCACGAAATAAAGGGGACAGATGTAGCAGCAGAGATGCATAAATTAGCATTACCAATTGAAGAATCAATCGTACTTGTGAATATTGAAGACATTATATATGTAGGGCTTGTAGATGGGAAAGTAACAGTAAAAACAATGAGGGAAACGTATGTAACACATGATACACTTGTAATTTTAGAGAAGAAGTTACCACAAGCAAGCTTCATGCGCATCCATCGTAGCTTTATTGCGAATATTAATCATATTACTGAAATTCAGCCATGGTTCAATTCTACTTATAATTTAATCATGAAAGAAGGATCGAAAGTACCTGTTAGCCGTACATATGCAAAAGAACTCAAGAAGCTGCTTCGTATTTAAGAAGCAGCTTTTGTATTTCATCCTTTTATATTTGTAACTGATTCTGTATATTTGACGTTCTGTTATGTAAACGCTTACTTTAGTGTTTATATCCTATACAATAAAGGTACCAAATCGAAAGAGGTGGCCAAAATGAGTACGAAAAAAGTATATAGTTTCTTATCACAAGCATTTATATTCTCAGCTATTATGTTAATTTCAAATATTATTGCAACGCATTTACCAATTCCAATGCCTTCATCGGTAATCGGGTTAGTTATTTTATTTAGTCTATTATGTTTAAAAGTAATTAAATTGGAGCAAGTTGAATCACTTGGAACAGCTTTAACCGGCATTATCGGATTCCTTTTCGTCCCATCAGGTATTTCAGTTATTAATTCTCTTGGTGTAATGGGGCAATACTTTGTACAAATTTTAACTGTAATTGTTGTAGCAACAGTTATTTTACTCGCTGTAACAGGATTATTTGCACAATTCATTTTAGGAAAAGATGAAAAAGAAACAGAAGATACAAAAGAATTGAAAATAGTAAATAAAGGACGCAAGCACGGAAAGGTTGCGTAACCATTGAATTTATATATTGTTAGGAGGTAATGAACATGGCAAGCACAATGACTCCATATTTCGGAATCGTCGTTTCATTAATCGCATACGGAATCGGAACATTATTATTCAAGCATTCAAAAGGGTTCTTCCTATTTACACCATTATTCGTAGCGATGGTATTAGGGATTGTCTTTCTAAAGGTAGGTAACTTTACTTTTGAAGAATATAATACTGGTGGAAAAATGATTAGTTTCTTCTTAGAGCCAGCAACAATTGCATTCGCTATCCCACTATATAAACAAGTTGATAAGTTGAAAAAATATTGGTGGCAAATTTTATCAGCTATCGTGGTTGGATCTATTTGTTCAGTAATTGTCGTGTTCATTGTTGCAAAAGCAATCGGTTTAGATACAGCAGTAATGAATTCAATGCTACCACAAGCAGCAACAACAGCAATTGCGTTACCAATTTCAGAAAGTATTGGTGGTATTCCTGCAATTACATCGTTTGCGGTTATTTTCAACGCAGTTATCGTATACGCATTAGGAGCATTATTCTTAAAAACATTTAGAGTGAAGCATCCGATTGCAAAAGGTTTAGCACTTGGAACAGCGGGCCATGCATTAGGAGTTGCAGTAGGAATTGAAATGGGTGAGGTAGAGGCAGCGATGGCAAGTATCGCTGTAACGGTAGTTGGGGTTGTAACAGTAGTTGTCATCCCGATGTTCATGCCATTCATTGGATAGTAAAACTTACTTAAAAAATAAGAAAAGCAAGCTATTTGTAGGACAGATTTCTACTGATAGCTTGCTTTTTATGTTACAGTAGTGGTAAGACCTATTTAAAAAAATGTAAGTTTCCTTAAATCTTCATTAATACTATGTAGAATACGTTTTGAATTAGGTCATTGTATTGTAAAATAAGAAGTAAGCTACTATATACCTGTTAAGGTAGGCATATAATGAGTTTATAAAAATCTTAATATGAATGAATAATTAAAAGTAGAAAAGAGAGAGAAATCTACTTATTAACGTTTTAGTTTATAGGACAGGAGAGAGTATTCGTCGATTATGCAAATAAAAAACCTGTTTCAAAGCAAAGGATTTCAGAGGTTACTCGTATTAGTAATACTTGCTCTCGTGTTATACGGGCTGCAAAGTATGTTGAATTTAATATTAATTACGTTTATTCTCACGTATTTAATGGATCGATTCCAAAAGTTTATTTCCCGCAAATTAGATCATTTCATGCCTATTAATCGAAAAATTATTATAGCATTTCTATATGTAATGTTAATTGGTGGAATTGCTATTACACTATTTAAATATTTACCAGTATTAACGATACAAATTTCACAATTGATTTACCAATTCAATGTATTTTTAAGAAACCCACCAGATAGTGAACTAATTAAGTATGCAGTTAATGCTGTCAATCATATGGAGCTTTCTAAATATGTAGGACAAGGCGTAGACATTTTGTATAAATCAATTACGAATGTTGGTAAATTTGGTCTTCAAGTTTTACTTTCTTTAATTTTGAGTTTGTTTTTCTTACTAGAAAAATCTCGTATTGTTGGTTTTACTGCAAAATTTAAAGAAAGCAGGCTTGCAATTTTCTATACTGAAATTGAGTACTTCGGTAAGAAATTTGCACGTTCATTCGGAAAAGTAATCGAAGCACAATTTTTAATTGCAGTTGTTAACTGTGTTTTATCCGTGATTGCACTATGGATATTAGGATTCCCGCAATTATTAGGTTTAGCATTAATGATTTTCTTACTTGGATTAATTCCAGTAGCGGGGGTTATCATTTCGTTATTCCCACTTTGTATGATTGCTTACAATATTGGCGGTATTATGTACGTTGTTTATATTTTAGTTATCGTAACAGTGATTCATGCGCTTGAAAGTTACGTATTAAATCCGAAGTTTATGTCGCAAAAAACAAATTTACCGATTTTCTATACTTTTATGGTATTAATTTTCTCAGAGCACTTCTTAGGTGTATGGGGACTGATTATCGGTATTCCAATCTTCATTTTCTTACTAGATGTTTTAGACGTGACAAGTGATGAAATTGAGAAGGATGTTGGAACAAAATAAAGTGAAGTAGAGAAAAAGCATCGATGTTCGATGCTTTTTCTTTTATAACATTATGTTTCTTATGCCATACTGTAAGGAGAATATAGAATAGGGGTGAAGTAATGGCTGTAAATGAAAAGGTAGAATTGGCTACATTTGCTGGAGGGTGTTTCTGGTGTATGGTTTCTCCATTTGAAGAGATGGAGGGAATTATACAGGTTGTTTCAGGTTATACAGGCGGTCATAAAGAGGACCCAACCTATAAAGAAGTGTGCTCAGAAACAACAGGACATTATGAAGCAGTACAAATTACATTTGATGCAAATAAAATGCCGTATGAGGAATTGTTAAATATATATTGGAGACAAATTGATCCGACTGATATTGGGGGACAATTCCACGACCGCGGGCAGTCTTATGAAACGGTGATTTTTTATCATAATGAAGAACAACATAAAAAAGCTGAGGCCTCAAAAGAAGAGCTTGAGCAGAGTGGACGCTTTTCAAAACCAATTGCGACAAAAATACTACCAGCAGCTACATTTTATCCAGCTGAAGAATATCACCAAGGATATCATAAGAAAAACACATTCCGCTATGAGTTATATCGTAAAGGTTCAGGACGAGATGCTTTTATTAAGCAACATTGGCCAAAGGATAATGCTCATTTAAAAGAAAAACTCAATGAGATGCAGTTTTATGTAACACAGGAAAATGGTACAGAACCACCATTTCGAAATGAGTATTGGAACCATAAAGAGGAAGGTCTTTATGTAGACATCGTTTCAGGTGAGCCGCTGTTTACTTCTCTAGACAAATTTGATAGTGGATGTGGATGGCCTAGTTTTACAAAACCAGTTATGTCAGCAAGTGTGAAAGAAAAGATGGATGTGAGTCATAATATGACACGTACAGAAGTGAGAAGTAAAGAAGGAGACTCACATCTTGGGCACGTATTTCCAGACGGTCCAGGACCAAATGGCCTTCGTTACTGTATTAATTCCGCAGCTCTTCGATTTATTCCAAAAGAGGAATTAGAGAAAGAAGGCTATGGCGATTTCCTAATCTTGTTTGGAAATAAAAAATAACCTCGCAGTTAGCGAGGTTATTTTTTTGTTATTTTACTTTTTTCTTTTTGAACTTGCTTAATACTTCATAAACGATTGGAACAATAAGAAGTGTTAATAACGTTGAACTTGTTAATCCACCAATTACTGTTACACCAAGTCCTTTAGAAATTAAGCCACTACCTTCAAATCCTAATGCAAGCGGGATAAGAGCACCGATTGTTGCAATTGCAGTCATTAAAATTGGACGAAGGCGTGTTGCACCAGCTTCTAATAAAGCTTCACGTGTTGATAGACCTTCATTTTCTTTATGAATAACGCGGTCGATAAGCACGATTGCGTTTGTTACAACGATACCGATTAACATAAGCGCACCAATCATTGCAGATACACTTAATGTTTCACCAGAGATTAATAAGGCAACAAGAGCCCCAATAATTGTGAATGGTAGCGAGAATAAAATTGCGAATGGTGCAAGAGCACCGCCAAATGTAACGACAAGAACGAAGTATACAATGGCAATCGCAGCTAACATCGCTAAGCCCAGTTGTTTGAATGATTCTTCAATATCTTTAGTAACACCGCCCATAGAAACATCTACACCGGAAGGAAGATCCATTTTATCTACTTCTTTTTGGACTGCAGCAGATGCTTTTGAAACGTCATCAGATGTTAGTTTTGCACTAACCTCTGCATAAACACGTCCATCTCGGTGTGTTACTGTATTCGATGTTTCACCTTCTTTTACAGTCATAACATCTTTCACAGCTACTTCATTACCAAGTGGTGTTGTAATTTTGCGATTTGTTAAGTCATCGATTGTTTCATAATTTTGTTTTTCAGCTTCTACATATACATTGATATCTTTACCGTCTTTTTTAATTGTTGTCAGAACAGGGCGATCATGTTGATTAGAAAGTCCCATTCCAATTTGAGCAGCCGTTAAGCCCATTTTACTTAGCTTTTCTTGATCTGCGACTAAAGTGTACTCTGCATATGTTTTTGCAATACTAGAATCTATATCTTTTAAGTCTTTATTTTTCTTCATGATATTTTGAATATCTTTTACGACAGGCTTAATGTCTTCTGAGCTATCTCCGTAAACGTATAGTTTAATTTCATTACTACCGCCACTTGCTCCGAAGTCTTGGTTTTTCCATTCGCCTTTGCCAGACATCTTCTGTAAATCTTTAACGACTTGTTCTTTCTCTTTTTCGAAGTTTTTCGTGTCGTTATCATATTGCACGAAGAACATTGCTTGGTTTGATTGACCAGGACTCATTGGATTCTCTCCACCTAATGAGAACTGAATTGTTTTGACGTCTTTATTATCTTGGAAGTGCTTCTCAGCTTTTGTTGCAATTTTTTCAACGTCTTCTAACGTTTGACCTGGTTCAGGATTATATGTTGCAATAATCATTTTTTCTTCTTCAGAAGGTAAGAAACTTACACCGATAACTGGTACAAGTGCAAGACTACCAACCAATAGAAGGACAGCGATACTTGATGTAATAATTTTGTGATTTAAAGCCCATGCAAGTATGCGTTTATAACCATTTGCTAATTTACTTGGTTTTTCTTCATGATGTACTTCTTTTTCCCTCATACTCTCTTTCTTAAATAAAGAGTGAGCTAGCATCGGTACGATTGTAACAGCTACTAGTAATGATGCTAATAAAGCGAAGACGATAGTTAAGGCAAATGGTAAGAACATTTCACCAATCATACCTTTTACTAGTCCAAGTGGTAAAAATACAGCAATTGTTACAATGGTAGAAGACATAATTGGGATAAACATTTCTTTCGTAGCTTCACGAATTAAATCTTTTCCGCGCAATTTCTCTTCTGATAACGACATACGTCGGTAAATATTTTCAATAACAACAATTGAGTCATCGACAACGCGGCCTATAGCAACGGTCATTGCTCCAAGTGTCATAATGTTAAGCGTAATATCCATTTGCTTTATGACTAAAACAGCAATTAATAAAGAAAGTGGTATTGAAACGACAGAGATTAACGTTGTTCGAATATTTCGTAGGAACAGCATAATAATAACAATCGCAAAGATAGCACCGAAAATTGCTTTGCTTAGCATTGTTTCAACTGATTTTTCAATAGGTGCACCTTGGTCGAATGTTGAAATGATCTCTAAATCTTTATATTTTTTCTCAAGATCTTTTACTTTATCTTTTACTGCATTTACAACATCAACTGTATTTGCATCAGAGGCCTTCACAATTTGAATTCCAATTGCTTCTTTTCCATTTGTTCGAGAAATGGATTCTGCTTTCCCAACTTCTTTAATGTCAGCAATTTCGTCTAATGTAACTGTTGGAATCCCGTTCATAGCAGCTGGATTCATTTGCGGCGTTTGTGCACCAGCGCCAGCATTTTGACTACCTTGACCGTTAGGTGAGGAAGGTATAGCTGGAATTTTAAGTTCTTTTAATGCTTTAATCGTTGTAATATTGCCATCTACAACAACTGATTTTTCCGTGTCTTTAAATGTGTATAAGCCAAGTGGTAAAGATACATCCGATCCCTTAATCACATTTTTTACAGTATCTTCACTTAGTCCTAGTTCTTTCATTTTATCTTTCTTGAAGACAAGCTGTACTTCATCTACTTGTTGGCCAGCAATTTGGACAGATGCAACACCATCAAGTCCTTTTAATCCTGGTACAACATTTTTTTCTACATTTTCAGTTAAGGTAGCTAAAGATTCATTCTTGCTTGCTACGCTTAACGAAATAACTGGGAAAGCATTGAAGTTTACTCGTGAAACTTTAGGATCTTTAACACCTTCTGGGAGTTTTACATTTGTGAGAGCTTCTTTAATTTCTGTTTCTGCTTTTTCCATATTTTTATCAAAATCGTATTCTACTTGAATAGAAGATGCGTTTTGAAAAGATGATGAGCTTACAACGTTAACACCGCTTAAATTTTGTAGTTGTTCTTCCATCGGCTTTGAAACTTTATCAGCTACTTCTTCTGGTGTAGCACCAGGATAGACCGTAGTTACTGTTACAATCGGTGTTGTAATATCAGGAATTGTTTCCAGCTTCATATTGAGTCCAGAGTAGATCCCTGCAATAGTAACAATAATGGTTAGTAGCCAAACTGCGAACTTATTTTTTAACGAGAAATTGATGATTTTGTTCATGTTTGCGCTCCCTTTTTATTGTATTGACCAACTGGTCAGTCTAATACATAATATAACTGACCAGTTGGTCAATCGTCAATAAAAAGAGATGGTATAATACATTTATAATAAGATGCGAGATTAAATTTAGGAGAGAAGATATGAAAGAAAAAGAGCGTTTAATTATAGAAGCGGCTATGAAGTTATTTGCGACTAAGGGTGTAAATGCAACGTCGGTACAAGAAATCGTCACCACTTGTGGTATTTCAAAGGGAGCTTTTTATTTGTACTTTAAATCGAAAGATGAGCTTTTATTAGCGACGCTTCGATATTATTATGAAAAAATCCAAAAGAAAATGCTGGATATTGAAAAAGAGTCTTTACTACCACGTGAAAAATTTAAAAAGCAATTATACTTTCAGTTTACTGATGTGCAAAAACATAAAGAGTTTATTATTATGCATGCAAGAGAAAATGCCATTCCGTTTAATAAAGAAGTGGAAGAATTTATGATGCGGATGAAGTTAGAGTCTCATGCATTTTATCGGAATAGTTTATTGTCCATTTATGGTGAAAAGGTTATGCCATATTTATTGGATTTAGTAATTATGGTAGAAGGTATATGCCGTGGGTATTTAGAATTAATTATTTTACAAGCATTAGAAATTGATTTGTCCTATGTATCGATATTTATTTTAAAAAGGATAGATCATTTAGTAGATGGGCTCATAGAATCTTTGGAAGAACCTGTTCTACACGAAGAAGGGCTTGGGGAGTTTGTTTGTAAATCAGAGCTTATTAAGGAGCAAGTTAAAGAACGTTTTTTAAAAGAAATCATTGTGTTTAAGCGAACATTAGCTGATCAATTAGAAGATGATGAATTGCTTGTTACATTAGATGTTTTAGAGTCAGAAATGAGGTCAAACCCTAGAATTCCAGTCATTCAAGGGATGTTATCTAACTTAGAGGTATATCCAAATTTAAAGGAATTTCGCTTGCGGATTATGGAGTATTACAATATAAAAAGGTAACAATGATGGCTTTCATTGTTACCTTTTTATTATATATTCACTATTTCTTTTTTCTGTACAGTCTCTTCTTTTTCAAGGTTAATTGTTTCTTTCACGATATAAATTGGACGGTTTTTACTTTCGTCATAAATACGAGCAATATATTGACCGACGATTCCAAGGCCAAGTAACTGAATACCGCTAAAGAATGTAATAGCGACCATAATAGATGCCCAACCTGTTTGCGTACCAGAGCCAATAATTTTCACAGTAATTGTATATACTAAGACAATTATTGAAATGAGAACTGATAATAAGCCTAAAGTCATAACTATACGTAACGGTTTTGTTGAAAACGCAATAATGCCATCAGATGCAAATTTAATCATTTTCTTCAATGGGTATTTTGTTTCACCAGCAAAGCGCTCGTCACGTTCATATTCAACATACGTTTGGCGGAAGCCAACCCAAGACATCATCCCACGAATGAAACGATTGCGCTCAGTCATTTGATTGAAAACATCAGCTACTTTACGATCGATGATTCGGAAATCACCAGTATCTTTTGGGATATCGATATCGGACATGTAATTTAAGAATTTATAGAAATACTTAGCTGTTAAAAGTTTAAACCAAGTTTCACCTTTACGTTGTTTACGTTTTGCATAAACAACTTCATATCCTTCTTCCCATTTTGCAATAAGTTCAGGAATAACTTCAGGTGGATCTTGTAAGTCTGCATCTATAATTACAATAGCATCACCTTTTGCAGCAGCAATACCAGCTGTAACGGCTACTTGATGTCCAAAGTTACGCGCGAAATTAACGATTTTTGTACGGTAATCATTTGATGCAATCTCAGATAAGATTTCCATTGTACGGTCTGTGCTACCGTCGTTTACAAAGACAAACTCGTAATTAATATCATTTTGAAGCATAACGGACTTTAAACGGTTATAACATTCCTGCGCTACTTCTTCCTCGAAGTACATAGGAACTACAACCGAAATTAATTTTTGCATGTTATATCCTCCGTAGTTTTAATAAGTTGTTTAAGTTTAATTAGTAGCCTTTTCAGTTTGGTTGAATGTCCAAATTTTATTAAGGACAAAATTGATAACCATTCCGACACCAATTGCGAAAATCTGTGCAATTAGCGCATTAAAGGCAAGTTTATCTACTAATATAAATAAACATAATGTATTAAAAGCCAATACAATTAAATTTACAGTTAGAAATTTAAAGAACATTGACGTGCTTTTATTATTAGGTTTAAACACCCAATTTTTATTCCAATAGTAGCTATTGGCAACACCAATTAAATAGGCAATGGTATTCGCAATAAGGTAGTTCATCCCAAATTTTAATAATATCCAAAAGCTAATAATTGTAATGAGCGTATTAAAGATTCCTACTAAACCAAACTTTAAGAGTTTCTCCATAATATTATCCTCATTTTTATAAAATATATAAATTTAGGTGGTATAGGAAAAAAGATACCAGTAGATAGTATAACATATTTTTGAACTTCATATTATTTATTTATAAGAAAGTATCTCCAAGGTTGAAAAGGAGGTACTTTGCACTTAATTTCTTTTGAATTTTCGAACGTATTGAAAACATACGTATATCCCATAACTTTGTATTATGCTGAAACTTGGTATTATGAAATACCTGTATCTAGTTTGGTATTCAATTAATAGATGAATTAATACATATCCAACAATTAGTAGTAAGAATAATGTGTAATGAAGATTGTCTTGTTTTGTTACTATAAGGTAAAGAATCGCTATTATTCCGAAGAACATCGCAGCTGTATACATATAGCGCTCATATAGAATAGCATTCTCTTTTAAATCTTGCATCCCATCCAGAATTTCAAAGTTAGGTGTATATAAGCTCCATGATGGTGAAGAATCGGTATCACCCCACATAAGTGCAAACTTCTCTTCAAATAATGATATAACCTTGTCCTTGTCAGCTAATCGTTCTTTAATAATTTTCTTTTCTTCTAAAGTGCGTTCTTCGCCAACCTCTAGAGACATAATATGGCCTGCGTCTTCATGGGAATACCCACCCTTTGTTTCATGGTTAAGACCGACAACAAATTTCCAAAGAGGATCGCGATTCGATAATGGATATTGTGTAATTCCAGAAGAGATAAATGCAAAGCTTATCATGTAGTGAACTAAGTAGAAAACAATAAAAATCCCACATAATTTCTTAAAAGAATTGAAAATGATTTTTTTAGGTTTCCCCAGCATTCCATGTAGGAAGATGTAAATAGCGACAGCAATTAAAATTAACATACCAAGTGGTCGCATAATGTCCCCTAAAGATAATAAGATACCAATAAAAATCCACATGTATTCACTTTGCAATCCTTTAGTTACTAATAAATAAAATCCAAAGTAAAAGAAGAAAGTAGCTAGATGTTGATTTGTTAACACAGAACTTAGCATAATACTTGGAATATATAATGCATACATCAATCCAGCGATACGTCCGGACCATTCATTAAATGTTTTCGCAGTGATTTTATAAACAAATATTGTAGTTCCCGTACAAAATAGGACATTTAAAAATTGTAAAGCAAATATTCCTTCTCCAAAAATCTTTATAATGAGCGCTTCATACATCGTAAATCCAAGTTGATACACCCACGAAGTGAAATATGTAGTATTTGTAAAACTAAAATCACCGTGGGCAGCTTGAATAGCGCTATTATACATTATTGCAAAATCTGATAAAGGTACGCTTGGTATTTGTAGAATCCAAATTAAGCGAACGATAAAAGCTAATAAAGTAAGTGAAATCACGAATGTTAGCGATGACATATATTTATTTATTAAGCACGCTACTATAAGAAAAACGAGCCCGATTCCAATCATAATAGGAAGACTTACTGAATTTGGAATGTCTAGTTTATCGCTAATTGTGAGATATGATTCCCACGTAATCCATGACAAGATAATGAGACATAGTATTAATAAAGATTTAGTCAAAAAAGAATTGATTCTATTAAATGCTGTAATCGGCATTAAATTTATACACTCCTTCAAATCAATTATATTTTAGTAGTTGAGAATATTCTATTCTTGGTATGTAGAGTATCACCTAAAAGAATACCATGATTAGTTTACTTATCAAAATACGCCCGGGGCTATATAGGAGATGTATTTTATATTTTTATTAGGACGGAATATAAAAATACATTTTTCTTACATAGAAATTAATATGTAAGAAAAATGTAGTGGAAAGTTATGAATTGTGTTGCGACCATTCTTCAACATTCCAAACTTTTGTTATCCAATCTTCATAAAAGTCTGGTTCATGACACACTAAAAGAATTGTTCCTTTGTAAGCTCTCATCGCTTTCTTCAATTCTTCTTTTGCTGTAACATCAAGGTGATTTGTTGGCTCGTCAAATAGTAACCAGTTGCTCTCTTCCCCCATTAGCTTACATAAACGGACTTTCGCTTGTTCGCCACCACTTAATTGGCTTAGAGGACGAGAAATATGTTCGTTTTTTAAACCGCACTTTGCCAACATTGCACGTATTTGATGTTGGTCTAGGCTAGGGAACGTGTTCCAAACATCATCAATCGGTGTTATATTATCAGCTTTCACTTCTTGTTCGAAGTATGATGGGTTTAAGAAATCACCAAGGCTTGTTTTTCCGCTTAATGGTTTGATTTTACCTAAAATCGTCTTTAATAGTGTAGACTTACCTACGCCATTACATCCGACGATTGCAATTTTTTCACCGCGTTCAATTGTCATTGTTAGTTTTGGTAATAACGGGTGTGTATATCCAATTTCTACATTTTCTCCTTCAAAGACGAATCGGCTACTTGCGCGACTTTCTTTAAACGAGAATTCAGGTTTAATCGCCGTCTCAGGACGATCGATACGTTCCATACGATCGAGTTGTTTTTGACGACTTTTTGCACGACCTGTCGTTGAGTAGCGCGCTTTATTCTTCGCAATAAAATCTTCTTGTTTTTTTATAAATTCTTTTTGTTTTTCATAAGCATTAATATGTTGGTTTTTATTAATTTCCGCTAGCTCTAGGAATTTTTCATATGTCGCTGTATAACGCGTCATCTTTGTGAATTCTAGATGGAAAATAACATCGACACATTTATTCATAAATTCCGTATCATGGGAAATTAATAGGAATGCGTGTGGATATTCTTTTAAATAATTTGTTAACCAATGAATATGTTCAACGTCTAAATAGTTGGTAGGCTCATCTAATAGTAATACTTCTGGTTGCTCAAGTAGTAACTTTGCAAGTAATACTTTTGTACGTTGTCCACCACTTAATGCAGCAACATCACGATCTAAACCAATTGCGTCAATTCCAAGACCGCGCGCTGCTTCCTCAATTTTCATATCTAATAAATAGAAACCGCCTGCTTCAAGAGCATCTTGTATTTCCGCCATTTGCTCAAGAAGTTCTTCTAATTCTTCAGGTGTAGCAGTTCCCATTTTTTCTGTAACTTCATTTAAAGCTTTTTCTTTTTTAAATAAAGGTAAAAATGCATCTGCTAATACGTCACGAATTGTACGGCCAGGTGTTAAAATTGTATGTTGGTCTAAGTAACCATAATTTGTGCCAGGTGTCCATTCGACGCGGCCTTCATCATGGATAAGTTCACCAGTAATTATATTCATAAATGTTGATTTACCAACACCGTTTGCTCCAACTAATCCAACATGTTCTCCTGCGAGTAAGCGCATGGATACATCTTTAAATAATGTACGATCACCAAATGTATGGCCTAATTTTTCAACAGTTAATAAGCTCATAATGTCCTCCGTTCAATTCTAAATAGTGTCTTGAATCATGATACTAAATTCTTCGATATAATGCTATCATTTCAAAAAATGTATATAAGTAAACAAAGCAAGTTTCTCCTCATAATTTGGAAGAGAAACTTGCTTCGTTGTTGTTTATCTGCCTAGCTTTTTATTCGCAAACCCTAAAAGTAACCTGCGTATTTGTGGGTCAATTGCAAGACCGATAATGCCGTACAATATACCAGTAAGTGTTAAAGCTACTAGTGGTGGTAAGTTAATTAACACAGTACGATATAGAGCGTAACTGATTATAAATGCTAGTGCATTGAATATTGTTCCTTTGAATAGTAATGTAAAGCCTTTACGAGCGAATAAAGTAAAGCCGATTAATAATGTAATCTCGGTAAGGATAGCAGCTACAGCTGCTCCCATCATTCCAAATTGGCTACCTAATACGATGTAACTTATGACAGCAACAGCTAACCCAATCCCCATCGTTGTCGCACGCTTCCACTGTTGACCAATTGTCGTTAAATTATCAGCAAGTGGGTAGTTGATAGATTGTAAAATGACCATAAAGGCTAAAATTGCAAGAGCGTCACCAGCTGGGGCATACTCTTCACCTAATAAAGTAACAATCCAAAATCTTGGATTAGCGATGAATGGAATAGAAATCCCCATTCCTAAGAAAGACATAAGCTTTAATTCAAACAGAGATAGTTTTCTATGTTCATCAATATTTTTTTCATTTCCAAAAGCAAATAACTTTGGATAAAAGGCTGCTGCAATTACACCGGGTATTTGATAAAGTACAGCGGGTATTTTAGAAGCAGCTCCAAAGAATCCAACTTGCTCGTACGTTGAAACTTTTTCTAATATAATAGGCCCTAACTGTGGCAAGAGCATAATGATAATGCCATTGATTGTGAAAATCAGCAGTTGATCTAAAATCCCTTTGTCCCAGCCCTTATGAACTGTCGTATGGCGAATTACCATTATAAAGGCGATGACACCTGTTACAAGACTGGATATTCCGTACATGGCAGCGACCATCATAAGTGACCATTTAAATGACATTCCTAGTAGAAGAGCAGCTGCGGCTGTTACACCTTGTATTACAGAAATAATGGCTGTAAATTGCATACGTTCTGTTACTTGGAAGTAAGCCATCCCGACACCTTGTAAAGTTGCTCCAAACATTGTTGGTAGTACAACCCAATATACCATGGCGCGTAAGTAGGCATCTGTATAGAAGAACTGAGCAAAAATAGCGAAGAGTACAGAAATTACGACAGCTAATACGAAACGAATGCGTAAATAACTACTGATTAGTACGCTAATATTTGCATCCTTTCTCGTTCCTTCACGCATAAACGTATGTGTCAAACCTGCATCTGTGAAATAACAAATAACAGCGGAAACTGCTAATGCAGTTGTAAACATCCCATACTCACCAGGAGAAACGTATCTTGCGAAGAGAATCGTCGCGATAGCAAGTACAAATCGAACAGTAATATTTCCTACAAATAGGTAGGAGGCATTTTTAAGAATCTTATTTGTTTTCATGAGAAAAAACCTTTCTATTCTTTAGGACCTTTTTCGTTTGTCCTATTTGTAAATTTGATTTGTTTACGGAAAGAGAGATGAGTACTATATTTTCAGTTTAAGAAAACAGAAATTTAATTCGTACAAACCAAAGCATTGCATATAGTTTTTTACTACGCTTTCCGTTTTTTGAATAGATTTTACGGCAATATTTCTTTATATCTTTTTTGATTAATTGAACTTGGGCATTATTTAATTGAGAGTTTTCTTTAATGTATATACAAGCATTATTGATAACCGTATAAGGGAATAAATAAGTCTCAAGAATCTCAATAAGTGACTGAGGGTCTTTCGTAATGAAGTCTTGAGATTTATTATGTACCCAGTCTTTCATACGATTGAATACTTCCAGTTCTTTAGTTGTTTTTAATTCGTAATCTTTATATTTAGAAGAAAGATTTCCTTCGGATAAGATTCTATAATATGTTAAATATTCATCGACATAGCATACATTTGTCACACTCATTAGTTTAAATAAAAACTCCAAGTCTTCTCCCCAGCTACATCCTGGTGTAAAACGGATATTATGATTCATTGCGATAGAGCGTTTGAAAATCCAAGTACTTGTTTGAGCAACAACTTGGTGTGTTAAGAATGCTTTTGCCATATCACCTTTAATAAAGTTTGTTGTATGCTCAACCTTTTCGCCTGTTTCTTCGTAGAAATTCATATAACCACAATAGCAAGCATCCATGTTGTTTTTGTGCATACTCTCGATTTGTTTCTCAATTTTAGTTGGATGCCATAAGTCATCACTATCAAGGAAAGCGACGTATTCCCCGCTAGCATTTTCAATCCCTGCATTACGAGCTACTGAAACGCCTTGGTTTTTTTGGTGAACGTATTTTACTTGCCCCGGATATTTTTCTGCAAGATTTTTTACGATAGAAGGTGATTGATCTTTACTTCCATCATCTACAATTACAATTTCAATGTTTTTATATGTTTGATCCAGTATTGACTGCATTGTGTCTTCAATATATTTTTCTGTGTTATACAGAGGTATGACAACAGAAACAAGTTGTTTTTGTTCCATCATAGAATTTTTATCTCCTCAAATTTTTTATGTCTTGCACCATATATACAAGCCTTTTGAAAGGAAGAAGATTACAAGAACATCTGTATCAGTTTAACGCATATAAACTTTGTAAATCAACTTTGAAAATTATGTATTTTAAGGGGGAATATGAAATGTTAAGGCGATTTGCGCTTCGTTTTGCAACTTTACAAACACATGGTGCAGATTTGACTCTAGCTAGCGATGATATAGGTTATCAAAAAATGGAAACTATTTTATTGGAAACAGGAATGTTAATATATCATGAGCTTGATAAACCACCTATTCATATTATGCCAGGTTTTCCAGTGTTTTTAGTTACTGTATTTTACTTTTTGGGAAATGGTAATAAAGGCCTTTTTGTAGCTAAATTAATTATTATCCTATTAGGAGTACTTATTATTTTACTAACTTATAAGATTGGTACTTATTTATTGAATCCCGCTGCAGGATTAATAGGTGCTTTCTTATTAGCGGTGTATCCTCCAGAGATTGTTGTGGAAAATTTAACTTTAACAGAAGGACAGTTTCTATTCTTTTCATGGGGATTATTATATTGGAGCTTAAAATTAGCTGATACTCATAAAACGAAATATTTTCTACTTTTTAGCATTGTACTTACGCCTACAAGTTGCTTTATATCCAATACTATTATTTATATATCTTTTAATGAAGCGCTATCCATTCCGCATTATGATGAAGCAAGCGATAGTATTTTTTATAATAAAAAATACATGCAAGGAAGGACCTGTGCATGTATGATGAGAAGATTATGTTAAATATTCCAAGGCTTACTTAAAGTTAAAACTTCAGCCATCTCTTTACTTTTTAAACGTCCCTTTTTTCGGTTTTCCGCGCGTTCTAAACCGGTTGTGTGTAACCAATGTTCTTCCTGAGTTTCAGGTAGTACTTGTGGTACGGACGAAGGTTTTCCATCTTTTATAGCCACAAATGTAATGAAGCAAGTAGCAGCAATTCTACGCTCGCCTGCTAATAAATTTTCTGCGATTACTTTTACGAAAACTTCCATTGAAGATTTCCCTGTATAACACACAAATGCTTCATAACAAACAGAATCAGCTTGGTGAATTGGAGTTAAAAAATCAACTGAATCAATAGATGCTGTTACGCAATGTTTACGACTATGTCTTGCAGCCGCAATTGAAGCAATACTATCAATTTCTGCTAATAATTTCCCTCCAAAAAGTGTTTGGTGATTATTTAAATCGTTAGGAAAAACACGTGTTGTCTTAATTGCTTTAGATTCTCGCATGAATTTCTTTTCCATATATTCAGCCCCTATAGTCTGTTTTCAATCAGAATAATATGTGTAAGTGGAGTACTCATATTAGATATTTAATGAAGTAAAGTGTATTCCAAAAGAGGATTATTTAAACTTCTGTATTTGTATTCATGTAACTGAAAGAAAATTTATTTTATCTAAAATGTAGTGTAAAAGAGGATTCGCTTACATTGCAAGTAAAAAGTAATGACTATGTATTCGTCATAGAAATTCCCTATCAGCCGTGTACCCATTCATGATAGAATCATTTTGTTATGAATGGAAATAGAGGTGCAATGGACATATGAATCATATACAAACAAATTTTTCATCTTTCTTCAATAAAATTACGATCGGTGCGATGCTCGCATTTTTCGTTTATAGTTGTTGGGTAGCATTTGAGACAAGTAAGCAATTCTTTGGAGGAAGTACAACAAGTGTAACAATCATATTGGCAATTTTCGTCATACTTATTTTGTTAGTGGCATCAATTCTACAATATCGTTTTACAGATAAACAATTTCTTATTTTTCTTATAAGTATATCTATAGTTGTGAGGCTTAGTATGCTGTTATTTGTAGATGCTCCAATAATTGGTGATATGAAAGTGATGTATGAGTCTGCAAAGCAGATTGCAATTGGTAATAATATAGGGACTGTAACTCATTTGCCTTTTATTATATATGAGTCAGTAATCATTCGTATATTCGGTGATACATTATTCGCTTTACAACTATTTAATGTGTTATTTTGCGCAGGAACCGCATTTTTTATTTATCGTATTGCGGCAATGGTTTTTGGAGAAGAATGCGGTCGTATTGCTTCTATATTTTATGCTCTGTATATTCCAAATATATTGCTGAGTTCCGTATTAACTCCTGAGTCACTTGCAATATTTTTATTTTATTTTGCTTGTTACATACTTTTATATAAAGGGTTAGATCATCCTTATATGTGGGTGTTTTCAGCGGTTTTATTTGCATTTAGTAATATGATTTTCCCGATAGGATTATTTCTTCCTATTTTTATCACTGTATATGTATTATTAATTGAAGTGTCTCAATCAGCAACGAAACAAAAAGTGTTACTAAAGATGGTAGGGATACTTATTCTATTTTATAGTACTCATTTTGGTGTGAATTATGGAATTAAGGCAATGGGATTGTCACAATATACGATTTCGAATGAGACGTATGTTCAATCTGTCTTAATTGGAAAAACGAAACATGAGGAAAAAATATCGAAAAATCAAAGTGTAACAGAGCATATTGATCAAAAGTTAAAAGAGATTGAGGGAGAAAGATTTAAACTTTTAGAACCGATGATAAATCAGTTTTCAGATGAGGGGATAAATTCTATTCTTTTCAAATGTGAAAAACTGATATATATAGCCGTAACATTGTTTATGACTATAGCTCTATTGCACTTCCTTATTAAGAAACAACAAAATGAAGGATATATGTTGTTCTTATTTTTAATTAGTGGCTACGTATTGTTAAGGCTTTTCCAAGTAGATATGGCATATTACAATGTAATTATGCCGGCATTGTTTATTTTGCAGAGCTTTGGTGTTTATATGAGTTATGTGTATTGTCAAAAAATATTTTTCAGAAAATAAAAAGAATCCATTCTGGATTCTTTTTTTGATGGAAGATGAAATTTAGTAGTCAGTGCAAAATGGAAAGTATGCCGGACCTGAATTTTATTCCGCTATTTTCCGGACAGTAAGACCCCCACCTCAAAATCAGCGAAAGCAAAGAAGTTAGGTGGGGGCGGACTGCCTGTAAAAGCCCGATTGTTGAGGGCTGATTAAAGTTTCACTTTATCTTATCGATTTAGTTCTAGTTGTAAATTATCGGCTGTTAGAGCCATTTGTGAGGAATCAT
This sequence comes from Bacillus sp. N6, assembly GCF_052805735.1. Taxonomy (NCBI): domain Bacteria; kingdom Bacillati; phylum Bacillota; class Bacilli; order Caryophanales; family Bacillaceae; genus Bacillus; species Bacillus sp. N6. The sequence continues at coordinate 5,282,714 of NZ_CM127843.1, read as the reverse complement.
CTTGAATTCCTTTCATTACTTGTGAAATAGCTTGTAGCTCATGTTCAATTTTCTTATTCTGTTCTTTTGAGTTAGACATATCTTTTACAATTTCTTGGAAGTATCGATCTGTTGCCGACATACTATCCGTTCCTTCTGATACGAGAGAGCTAATTTGTTTCACGGAAGACGAGACACGGATAATTTGTTCATTTGTTTTTTCGACGAGCTTTGTAACGTTAAAGATAGATTCTTTCGTTTGCTCTGATAATTTTCGGATTTCACCAGCAACAACAGAAAACCCCTTCCCAAATTCTCCAGCACGTGCAGACTCGATAGCAGCATTTAGTGCGAGTAAATTTGTTTGCTCCGCGATTGATTTAACGATATCTATGATTTCGTTAATTTTGTTAGAAATATCAAGAAGTTCATGAGTATCTGTAATAATCGTTTCCATATTCATTTGAATAGATCCCATTCGTTTGTTTTGCTGGTTTAATTGTTCTTTCCCTTTATTCGCTTTTTCTTCAGATGTTGTAGCTAATGATGTACCTGTTTTAGCAATCTCTACAATAGTTTCAGACTTAGCGGTTAGTTTTTGAATAGAAGAGCTTGTCTTTTCAGATACAGCAGCTAGTTCTGTTGCGATATGCGTAATTGTCATAGCAGTTAGTTCTTTTTCTTTCTCATGCTCTTTTTGCATTCTTTCATATTCAGATTCATAAGCTGCAAGAACAAGTTCTTGTTCAAGAGTGAATAATTTATTTATGACATTTATAGAATAGGAAAAATCATCGATTGTTGTTATTTTTGTTTGCAAAATCTTCATGATAGAGCGGAATAATTCTTGATAAGCAGCAGTATACCATTTTCGATGTAAACCAATTTGCACATGTCTTTTGGCAATTCTAACACGCTGTTCAATGAAATCTTCATGCATATTGCCGCTGAATAATTCTTTAATATGTGTTTTTAAAGTTTGTTTTAGTTTTGGAATAGAGCTGTAACGTTCAATAATAGTAATTAAATTAGGTTGTTTTGTAATGTTGGCATAGAATTTTTCAGTAATCCAATCAATTTCTGCATAAATAAAAGGCTGTAGTACTTTTACAACTTGTAAATCTTCTTTTGAAATATGTAGCATATCCATTTGAATTTTCAATTCAGAATTAGTAGGTACATTAAAAGTTATTTGTTGGTCCTTACTTAATTCGATTATACTGGCATTTGTTTTATTAATATTTTTTCTGAAAACCCCAAGCATCATTCTTCCCCCTGTATATAAAACGTTTTCAATTTTAAAACTAATATAGAGTAATTATATATGCTTATATATAATTACTCTATATTAGTTCGTTGAATAGTATATAAATTAAGAGAATTCTAGATAGAATTCTCTTAATGGCCTTTATTAATTTTAGCATGTGTTTTAAAGAAAACAGGGAAATGCACATTATATATTACAGTGACGACACGAATAACGAATGTTACTAATAAACAAACATAGAAAGCTAATACGTGCGCCCCCATAGCGTATGTGATTAGGAAGCTAATTGCTCCTAAGATAGAAGCGATTGCGTAAATCTCTTTTCGGAATACGTAAGGGATATCTTGAGCACAAATGTCACGCAAAATACCGCCTCCAATACCTGTAATGACTCCCATTGAAACAACTAGAAATGAGGCGTCAACATGATGTGACATTGCCGCATTTGCACCAATAGCTGTAAAAACGCCTAATCCAACAGCATCAGAAAGCATAATAACGACTTGAAGTTTATTGATACGCTCAAAAAACATACAAGTAAATAATGCTGATAATACACTTACGAAAAAGTAAATGGGTTTTACAAATGCGACAGGGGGCAGGTTACCAATCATGATATCACGAATAATACCGCCGCCGAGCGCAGTAGCTACAGCTAAACAAAGGACACCAAATAAATCTAAATCTTTTTTTAAACCAACTAATGTACCAGAAATGGCAGCGGCGATAATGCCAAGAAACGTAAATATATCGATTAATAACATGGCCTTAATCCCTTTCTCTTAAAGATGTTCCAGAGAAAAAATATACACTAAAGTATTGGAAATAACAATTACTTTTCGTTACATGTATAAAAACGGATAAAATACATAAAGAAAGCGTTTGAAAATGCTTAGGAGAAAACGAAGCAAGGTTAATCTTTAGTTGTAGGATAGCCGAGTGGGTGTTTGTGTGTAATTATTAAATTTTATATACTTATAAATAAATTAACAAATGTTACTATAATGCTGATAATAAGTGGAAGAGTGTTAGATAGTTTTTATAGAGATAGGGAAGAATAGCTAAAGGATAATGTTTTCTAGCACTACTTAAGCTGGATTTGGTTAGTTTCGGCATAAAAATAAGTTCTCAATTTAAATATGAGTTATGTTATAATTGCTAGGTGTGTTTTAACGATAATAAATTATGATTAAAAGATAATGTTAAGATTTTGTATGGAGGTCTTGGAATGTTAGCAAATCAAGCTAGGGTTAGATTTGAGCATTTTTTGCTCTTTTTTATTATTTTACAGCCTGTTTTAGATTTATTAACGTCTCTTAGCATCACTTTATTAAAGTCAAATGCTACCGTTGGAATTTTAGTAAGATTCCTTATTATGGCTGTTGGTGGTATTTACATTTTAATTCAGGCAAAAGAGAAGGAAAATAGAAAGTTTTTAATTTATCTTATATTATTAGCCGGCGTTTTAGGGATAGGATTTATTAATAACAAACTAGTTAAGGATCCTATTGTACTTGGTGAAGAAGTTAAATTCGTTGCGAAAGCATTATATATATATATTATGCTGGGATCATACATTTTAGCTTTAAAATCATTGAAAACGAAAGTTAATATTAGTGATAAGGTTCGAAATAGTATTGTATATTCTACATTAATCATTAACGCAATTATGGTTATTTCTATTTCAACATCTACTGACTTTGGTAGTTATGAATGGATGAAGGTTGGTTCTCGAGGTTGGTTCTATGCAGGGAATGAACTAGGTTCAATCTTAGCTATTATTTTCCCTATTGTGGTACTATATTCTATTCAAAAAACAAAGAGCTGGAAACATATTTTATATTGGATTCCATCACTTTTAATGATTTACTCATTAATTCAAGTTGGTACAAAAGTAGGAATGGGCTCAATTGGTGCTACGTTGGCAGCAGCAATCGGGATCATTGTACTACAATTATTATTTAATAGAAAAAATCCGAACAAAAAATCTCTTGCACTTAACGCAGTAATTGCTATTGTCCTATTAGCTGGTGTAGTTGGGACGTTTAAACAAACACCATTAGCACAAAATATGGGCATTCATAATAATTATTTATCAGAGCAAAATGTGGCTCAGCAAGGCCAAAAAGAACAAGAAATTAAAGATAAGTTGAAAAAAGAACAAGAACTTAAAGCAAAAGAAGAAAATCATCATAAAGTTGAAAAGCCAGAAGAAAAGGCGAAGATAGAAGAGGAAGTTAAGAAAGAACTTGAGAAAGAGCAAAAGAAAGAAAATCAAGAAAACCTTATTTTCAGTGGACGTCAAGTATATGAAGAAAGACATAAGCAGTTCTTTAAAGAAGCGCCAATGTCACAAAAGTTATTAGGAATGGGTTATGCAGGTAACTTTAAATACAATGAACAAAAGCAGCCAGATCCAAAACTAATTGAAATGGACTTCCATGATTGGTTTTACGATTTCGGGATTATTGGCTTTGTATTACTAATGATTCCATTTATTTATTACGGGCTAAGAATTCTACTAGCATTTGCTACGAGATTTAAGGACATATTTAATATAAAATATGGAATGATTTCAGCAAGCTTATTGTTAGCGTTAGGTATTGCTTATATTGCAGGACATATTTTAACAGCACCAGGAGTTGGAATTTACTTTGTAGTGGTGTTAGCTTATCTAATAGTAGACCTAGAAATTGAATGATAAAAATAAAAGCTAACTTTTGTTAGCTTTTATTTTTTAGTACAGTAAAATAAAAATAGATGGAAACGTAGCGAGGATTTAAAGGAGGAAAAAATATGAGAATATTGCATATGAATGCAGGAGCAGAAGATGGGGGAGGGAAAACACATATTATTTCACTTCTCGATCAGTTTCCAACTGGTGAAGTAGAATTAGCAGTATTTGAAGATGGAATTGTTGCGAAGGAAGCAAGGGAGTTAGGGATAAAAGTCCATGTGTTTTCACAAAAATCGCGCTATGATTTATCCATTTTAAAGAATATAAGTGAATTTATTAATAAAGAAAAATTTGATGTAGTTCATACACATGGTCCTAGGGCTAATTTCTATGTTTCTTTAATGAAAAAGAGAATAAAGGCAAAATGGGTAACGACTATTCATAGTGATCCATTTCAAGACTTTACTAAACAGGGCTTAAAAGGTTGGATTTTTACGAAATTAAATTTGAAAGCCTTAAAAAATATAGATTTATTTTTCGTTGTAACAAATAGATTGAAAAAAAGCTTGGCAGCATTAGGCATTTCAAATGACAAGATGCATGTTATTTATAATGGAATTGAATACGATCAGGAAAAAGCAGAAGGCTATAATAAAAAAGAAATGTTCAATATTGATGAAGATGTATTTACGGCAATCCAAGTAGCACGATTACATCCCGTCAAAGGACATGAAGTTTTATTCGATGCGTTACAACAAACAAAATTAGAGAAAATTAAAGTATTATTAGTTGGCGATGGCCCATTAGAAGAAAATCTAAAGTCATTAGCTACTGAAAAAGGGATTAACGATAAAGTAGAGTTTTTAGGACATCGTCAAGATGTAAAACAATTATTTGCGTCGTCACATGTAAATTTATTAACTTCCCATAGTGAAGGGTTCCCGCTAGTTTTATTAGAAGCGGCAAATCAACGTGTACCATCAATTGTGACTAGGGCTGGAGAAATTGAGCCATTAATCGTAGATGAAACTTACGGATGGATTGTGCCAACAGGTGATGGAAAGGCATTAGCATTAGCTTTAGAAGAAGCGTATGATAAGTGGAAAACGGGAGAATTAGCAGCAATGGGTAAACATATTTATGAGCATGCTACTATGAACTTCTCACTTCAAAAACTATATGAAGATACAAAAGAAACATATAAGCAATTAATAGCGAAAAACTTGTAATGATAGAGAGGATAGTTAACTATGGCAGTACAAACAGTTGATATTCTAGGCGTTCCTTTTTCTACAATGACAATGGATGAAACGGTCCAATATTTAAAAGAACAACTAGAAGCGGAACGAACTCATACGTTTCAGGTAGTAACAGCAAATCCTGAAATTGTTATGTGCGCAAAAAAGGATGAAAAGTTCTATCAAACATTATTGAATACAGATTTAATTACACCTGATGGTATTGGGGTTGTAAAGGCAAGTGGTATGCTTGGTACACCTTTAAAAGAGCGTGTAGCAGGTTTTGATTTAATGTGTAATTTACTTGCGAAGTTATCAGAAGATAGTAAACCAGTATCTGTTTTCTTATTAGGTGCAAAGCCGCATGTTGTACAAGCTGCAGCAGATCATTTAACAAAGACATATTCAGCTGTATCCATCGCCGGTACACAAGATGGTTATTTTAAACAAGAAGACGAAGAGAATATTATTTCTCGCATTCAAGAAGCAAAACCAGATTTATTACTTGTTGCACTCGGTTTCCCGAGACAAGAGAACTTTATCCAAAACAATAAGCATCGTTTAGAAACGAAAATGGCTGTTGGAGTGGGTGGAAGTTTAGACGTATGGGCTGGAGAAGTAAAACGTGCACCAAAATGGATTCAAGCGATTCATTTAGAGTGGTTTTATAGATTATGCAGTAATCCAACACGCTGGCGTCGTCAGTTAGTATTAGCGGAATTTTTAAAAGAAGTAATGCGTTCGAAAAAGTAGCGAAATATCGCTGCTTTTTTTATTTGTTCATTTTTAATAAATTGAAACTTTAATCAGTGAGGCATCCCTACTGATTATTAGCCCTCACCAATCGGGATAGACGTTTTACTTTTTGGGAATGATGAAGGAGAAATTTTTTACACAAAAGTATTTTACTTATACAATTCACACATGTAAAATGATGTGTAAAGACACCTGTGTGAGGAGGACTTCTAGTGGGCAAGGTAAAAGAAATTTCGAAGCGTAAACTACTTGGTATAGCTGGGCTTGGATGGCTATTTGATGCAATGGATGTTGGAATGCTTTCATTTGTAATGGTAGCCTTGCAAAAGGATTGGGGATTAACGAGCCAGGAAATGGGCTGGATAGGTAGTATTAACTCAATCGGTATGGCAGTAGGAGCGCTTATTTTTGGGATACTATCAGATAAAATAGGGCGAAAATCAGTCTTTATTATTACATTATTATTATTTTCTATCGGTAGTGGTTTAACTGCGTTAACGACGACACTCGCGATGTTTCTCGTTTTACGCTTTGTAATTGGTATGGGGCTTGGCGGAGAGCTTCCGGTTGCCTCTACACTAGTATCAGAGAGTGTTGAAGCACATGAGCGTGGGAAAATTGTTGTGTTATTAGAAAGTTTTTGGGCAGGTGGATGGTTAATTGCAGCTCTTATCTCGTATTTTGTTATTCCGAAATATGGTTGGGAAATTGCGATGGTATTGAGTGCAGTTCCAGCACTATATGCTTTATATTTAAGATGGAATTTACCGGATTCCCCAAGGTTCCAAAAAGTTGAAAAAAGACCATCTGTTATTGAAAATATAAAATCAGTTTGGTCTGGGGAATATCGTAAAGCAACAATTATGCTATGGATTCTATGGTTTTGTGTTGTCTTTTCCTATTATGGAATGTTCCTTTGGTTACCGAGTGTAATGGTGCTAAAAGGGTTTAGTTTAATAAAAAGTTTCCAATACGTACTTATTATGACGTTAGCTCAACTTCCAGGGTATTTCACCGCTGCTTGGTTTATTGAACGTCTCGGTCGTAAATTTGTTTTGGTTACGTATTTAATCGGGACAGCTTGCAGTGCCTATTTGTTTGGGGTTGCGGATTCATTAACAGTATTAATCGTGGCAGGTATGTTACTATCCTTCTTTAACTTAGGTGCTTGGGGAGCATTATACGCCTATACACCTGAGCAGTATCCAACCGTTATTCGTGGTACAGGTGCAGGAATGGCAGCAGCGTTTGGGCGTATTGGTGGTATTCTTGGACCACTATTAGTGGGGTATTTAGTTGCCTCAGAAGCTTCACTATCATTAATATTTACGATTTTCTGCGGATCAATTTTAATTGGTGTATTCGCTGTAGTAATACTTGGACAAGAAACGAAGCAACGAGAATTAGTATAAAGTGAAATTTTAAATGTATGCCTGATCGTTTATTACCCTACACTACTTGGTTCTTTCTAGGCAGTTAATGTAGGATAAAGGGGGAGAGGAAACCGAAGGGGTTTCCTTTTTTCTGTTTTTTTAGATAAATAATGGTATAGTAAGAAAAAGGGATTATTTCTTATAAAAGCGAATGTATACAGCAGGACATATGGACAAAGAATTAGGTGGTTGAAGAAATGAAAATTTTACTGATCATGGAAGAGGCAGAAGAGAGAAGAGAGTTAGCTGAAAATTTCACTGAAAATATGAGAAATGTAGAATGTTTTGAAGCAAAGACAGGAACAGAATCTTTATTTATGATGAAAAAACATATACCAGACTTTGTTTTTTTAAGTTCCAAATTACTAGATGGTACTGGTTTTGAATATGCAAGTTTATTACGAGAAATAAATTGCTATACAAAATTTATTTTTGTAGGTGAAAACATAGAGGAATCTATTACAGCTTTTCGTTTCCAAGCATTTTATTATTTATTACGACCATTTCGTGAAGAAGATTTACAATTTCTTTTATATAAAATAGGTAAAGAACAAGGTGAGAAAGCAAAGAGTTATTTGCGGAAACTACCGATAGAAAGTCAAGAAGGTATACGATATATGCTTCCAGAAGATATCGTATATGTAAGTAAAAATAAAGAAAATAAAACTGTTTCAATTTACACAACGAATAATCAGTATATTTCAACATATACACTTCAGGAATTAGAAAATAAGCTAAATGCATATGATTTTTTACGTGTGCATAAAAGCTATTTAATTAATATGTCATATGTAAAAGAACTGAAACCTTATTATAATGGCACGTATAATTTGTATTTAGATAGGTATGATGAGCAACCGATTCCAGTCAGTCGTAATTATGTAAAACGCCTTCGAAATAACATTGAATTATAGTAGGTAATGAGAGTATTTTAACATGATAAACTGAAAATCCTTCATGATAAGGAGGATTCAAGTTAAATATTCAGAAAATTTAGTACAATCTCCACTAAGAAATAGTATTGGGGGAATTGTATGTGAAGACATTGAAATCGATCTTACTTTGGGGCGTTATTACAGCAGTAGGAGCAGGTGCTTTTGGGGTAATAGCTTTATCACAAGGTGAAACCATTAATGCTGTATGGCTCTTAGTAGCTGCCGTATGTGTATATGCAGTTGCTTATCGTTTTTATAGTAGATTTATAGCGAGAAAGGTTTTTAATTTAGATGATAATCGGCAAACACCAGCCCATACATTAAACGATGGGAAAGACTATGTTCCGACAAATAAGTGGGTATTATTTGGACATCACTTTGCAGCGATTGCTGGGGCGGGACCTTTAGTAGGACCGATTTTAGCAGCACAAATGGGATATTTACCAGGGACCATTTGGATTATTGTTGGGGTAGTTGTTGCGGGGGCTGTCCAAGATTTTGTCATTTTATTTGCTTCGATGAGACGTAATGGTAAATCGTTAGGAGAAATGATTAAGGATGAGATTGGACCTGTTACAGGACTAATTGCAATGATAGGTATTTTAGGAATTATGATTATTTTATTAGCAGTATTAGCGTTAGTCGTAGTAAAGGCACTGATCGGAAGTCCTTGGGGAATGTTTACGATAGCAGCAACGATTCCTATCGCTATTTTAATGGGAATTTATATGCGCTATATTAGGCCTGGTCGTGTTGGAGAAGGGTCAGTAATTGGTATTATCCTACTTATTTTATCTCTTGTTGGAGGACAGTATGTAGCAGAAAATCCAACACTTGCAAGTATGTTCACATTTAGTGGTGAAACAATTGCTATTATGCTTATTGTATATGGATTTATTGCATCTGCATTACCAGTTTGGATGCTATTAGCACCACGTGATTATTTAAGTACATTTTTAAAAGTTGGAACAATCGTTGGATTGGCGATTGGTATTTTAATTGTAGCACCCAATTTACAAATGCCAGCAGTTTCGCAATTTATTGATGGAACTGGTCCTGTTTTCTCCGGTAATTTATTCCCGTTCTTATTTATTACGATTGCCTGTGGTGCGGTCTCTGGATTCCATGCTCTCGTTTCATCTGGTACAACTCCAAAAATGATTGAGCAAGAGGGACACGCACAGCCAATCGGTTACGGAGCAATGTTAATGGAGTCGTTTGTAGCGGCGATGGCAATGATTGCAGCTTGTGTATTAACGCCAGGAACTTATTTTGCGATTAATAGTCCTGCGGCACTTATTGGTACGGATGTATCACAGGCAGCTCAAGTTATTTCTTCATGGGGATTTGCTATTACACCAAATGAACTAAAAGAACTTGCTGTAAATGTTGGAGAGCAAACAATTTTATCACGTACAGGTGGCGCACCGACGTTAGCAATAGGTATGGCATATATTTTCTCACAAGTAATAGGTGGGACGGCGATGATGGCATTCTGGTATCATTTTGCCATTCTTTTTGAAGCCTTATTTATTTTAACAACGATTGACGCAGGAACGCGTGTAGGACGATTTATGATTCAAGATATTTTAGGGCATGTATATAAGCCTTTTGCGAAAACAGATTCTACATTAGCGAATGTAATAGCTACAACGCTATGTGTATTAGGGTGGGGATATTTCCTATACCAAGGGGTAATAGATCCGCTCGGTGGAATTAATACATTATGGCCGCTTTTCGGTATTGCAAATCAAATGTTAGCGGGTATCGCATTATTACTTGGAACGACAATTTTGTTCAAAATGGGGAAAAAGGCGTACGTTTGGGTAACACTTATTCCAACTGTGGGATTGCTTATTGTAACAATGACAGCTGGTTATCAAAAGCTATTTCATGAAAATCCTAAAATCGGATTTCTATCTCACGCAAAGGTGTTTCAGGGAGCGCTAGATGAAGGGAAAGTGTTAGCACCAGCTAAAAATGTTGCTCAAATGAAGCAAATTATTTTTAATGATTATATCGATGCAGCGCTTTGTGGGATTTTTATGATAGTTGTAATCGCTGTGTTAATTTCAGCACTTCGAATTTGGATACAAGTATTGAGAAATAAGCCAATGCCGTTAAAAGAGGCACCATATATTCCTAGAGATGAAAGTGAGTCGAGGAACTATGCTTAAAAAGCTGTGGCAAGTATGGGGGAAAAGGAAGCGCTTTATTAGTTTGCTCGTTGGGGTACCAAGTTATGAAGTATACGTAGAGCATATGAAAAAGCATCATCCTGAAGAAGAGGTTGTATGTCAAAAGCAATTTTTTGCTGAGGCACAAGAAGCAAGATTTAATGCAAAGGGTGGAAAAATATCACGCTGTTGTTAATGAAAAAGGGCGAGTTTTCGCCCTTTTTATTTTTTTGCTGTTTCACGTGGAACAGCAAAAAAATAAACAAAAAACTTTGGGAATTATAGGGATTTCGTATACAATAAAGTGAGGAAGGGGATAGATGGAAAAGTAGGGAGATTATTTTATGTTAAGGGACTTATTTGTAAATACAACAATTATTATTTCCTTTATTTTTGTTGGAGGTCAGCTTTTAAGGGATAAACCGTTAAAAGAAGAATTCTCTTTTTTGCAGAAGTGTGTAATCGGTATTTTTACTGGAATATTAGGTGTACTGTTAATGCATTTTGGTGTACACATTGAAGATATTATGTTGGATTTACGTTATTTAGCCGTTATTTTGGCAATTATAGTTGGAGGTCCGGTAGCTAGTAGTATAACAGTTACTATAATTTTAATTACTCGGCTAATTTTTACTGAGTACTCTTTAGCTTCCGAATTGGCTTGCTATACAATTTTACTAAGTGGAATTGGTGTTATCTTTATTGCAAGAATACAAACTTCGATTACGTTAAAGTTAGTATGGTTACACGTATACTGCCTTTCTATTTTGATAGTACCGATGTATATATTATTTAATGATATATCTGTAGTTGTACTATATTTAATTTCAAGTATTACTACAGGTTACATAACATTCGTAAGTACAAACTATGTTTTACAATCCAATGAGTTATTTCAAAAGATGAAACAATACGCAACGATAGATGCATTGACAGGTCTAGGAAACGTAAGACAGTTTGATTTAGAGATGAATCATCATATTAGTAATAAGAACATGAAAAATGATTCGCTTTGTTTACTCCTTATAGATATTGATCACTTTAAGTATGTAAATGATACGTACGGGCATCCTGCAGGGGACGAAGTGTTAAAACAAGTAGGATGTATTTTACGAGAAACTTCACAATTTCCAGATTTGGCTTTTCGAAAGGGGGGAGAGGAGTTTGCGCTTTTGATACCGAATAAGGGATTAGCTTACGGAATTTGTATGGGCGAGCAAATTCGTACAGCTGTTGAAAGTCACCCATTTCAATTGTTAGATGGAACAAAAATAAAAATTACGGTTTCGGTAGGGGTTTCAGAGTATGAAGGGTCATCAGAGCAATTTATTCAAGCGGCGGATGATGCGTTATACTACTCGAAACGAAATGGTAGAAATAAGGTCAGCTCTGCATCTTAAAGATAAGATGACCAGAAGACATAAAGCTTATAAAAAACACTCACAGAGTCAATGTATGAACCTTGTGAGTGTTTTTATTTATATATTAGACAAGTTCTTTTGATACAACGAATTTACGATATGCACCATGGTGAGTTGGACCTACGTATTCGTTAATTTTGAATGAGTAACGAATAGCAGCTGTGATGAATTCTTTAGCAGTTTTTACTGCTTCTTTCACAGGTTTTCCTTTTGCAAGTTCTGCTGTAATTGCAGCAGAATATGTACAACCTGCACCGTGTGTATTGGTTGTATCGATTTTTTCTGATTCTAGAAGTTCGAATGTTTCTCCATCATATAGGACGTCGATTGCAGTTTCCGTACCAAGTTTGCTTCCGCCTTTAATTAGTACGTATTTGGCACCTAAAGCGTGGATTTTCTTCGCTGCTTCTTTCATGTCCTCAAGAGAATTAATTTTCACACCGCTTAATTGGTAAGCTTCAAATAAGTTTGGCGTTACAACTAATGCCTTTGGCACAAGAACGTCACGTAAGCAATCGTTCGTTTCAGGATGTAATGCTTCATCTGCACCTTTACATACCATAACAGGGTCAACTACTACATTTTTGAAATTGTGCTTTTCGATTGTTTCTGCAACCATTTCAATAATTTCTACTGATCCAAGCATACCTGTTTTTAAAGCATCTACGCCAACACCTTCAATTGTTGTTTCTAATTGTGGTTTTAATGTAGAAGCTGGGATTGGAAATACGTTATGTGCCCAACCGTTATGTGGATCCATCGTTACGATTGTTGTAAGAGATGTCATTCCGTATACGCCAAGTTCTTGGAATGTTTTTAAATCTGCTTGTATACCAGCACCGCCACTTGTGTCAGAACCAGCGATAGTAAGTGCTTTATTTAATGTCATTATGAAAGCCCCCTCAAGTGATATAATGAAAACTATGTTTTCACCATTATATCAATGTTACGAATAAGTACAAAGTGAAAAGTAGATGATTTATTTTAAGAGCTATTTAAAATCTTGTATGCAGGAGACTGAGTATGTTTCGAGATAATCGTACAAATGAATTAGTTATATTAAAGGAAATTGCAGAAACATTAAATACATCAAATGATACGTATCATGTATTGCAAGCTGTCCTAGAGAAATTACTAAGTGTGACAGGCTTAACGACAGGATGGATTTTTCTTGCAGATGAAAATGGGAAGTATACGAAGTTGATTGATTACCAATTACCAGAGGCACTTACATATGAAAATAAACGCCCGATGTGCGAAGGTGAGTGTTGGTGTTTACGAGGTTTTGTAGATGGGAAATTAGAGAGAGCCGTTAATATTATTGAATGTAAAAGAATTAATAATGCAATTGAATATAATTGGGGAGATACGGAGGGCATTCTTCATCATGCTACGGTTCCTTTAAAAGCTGGAGGAGAAAAATTTGGGTTGTTAAATGTTGCAAGTCCGGGTAAAACACATTTTTCGGAAGAAGAATTAGTATTACTCCAATCGGTTGCTTTCCAAATTGGTACGGCTTTAAAGCGAACAAAATTATATGAAAATGAAAAAAGAAGAGCACATTATTATGTGAAATTAGAGCGTTTCATTCAAGATTTAAAAACGATTCATAAGTTTAATGTATTACCTGAAAAGGTGGTAAATCACGTAGGTGAAGTATTTCAATGGAATCAAGTAGCGCTTTTTATTAGGGAGGAAAAAGAATTATCTCTGCGAGCGTCTTACGTTCAGGAAGAGTTACAAGAGGATGTAAAAGAGGCGGCCAACAAGGCGTTAGAGCAAGATGAACCAGTTCTAATAAAACATCAAATAGGGCATAATGTGCATCTAAATCAAACTGTTATTGCTACGCCAATACATATTCAAAACCATATATTTGGTGTTTTATGTGTTAGCTTGAATAATGGAGAGTTTGATGCTAATACAATAGATGTAATTCAAGCGCTATCAAACCATGTTTCGTTAATAATAGAGAATTTGAGGTTAAACGAGCAGCGCCGTGAACTTGTACGAATGGAAGAAAGAAACCGATTAGCAAGAGATTTACATGATTCTGTTTCGCAAAAATTATTTTCATTAACCTTCATGACAAAAGGCGCCGAGGCAGTTTTAAAAGGTAAAAATGAAAAGGTAGATCAATCTTTGCATGAGATGCGTGAACTTGCACAAGGAGCTTTGAAAGAAATGAGGACATTAATTTGGCAGCTTCGTCCAGCAGGATTAGAAAAAGGATTATTGCCAGCTCTAAAGCAGTACGGTGAAAATTTGGGACTGAAAATTAGGGAGCAAGTTACGGGTGTTCGTGATTTACCTCGTGTAGTAGAAGAAGCTTTATGGCGCATTGGCCAAGAAGCACTGAACAATGTAAGTAAGCATGCAGGTGTAAAAGAAGCGACGATTTATTTTACAGTGAATGAGAAAAATGTATCATTAGAAATAGTTGATCAAGGAAAGGGCTTTGTGGAAAAGAATATAAAAGAAAAGAAATCACTAGGTATGACTACGATGCGTGAAAGAGTAGAATTAGTTGGTGGAACAATTAAAATTGTAAGTAGTAATAAACGAACGAGCGTAAAAGTAAATGTACCATTATGATGTGAAAATGAGGGAAGTTTGTGAAAATAAAAGTATTGTTAGTTGATGATCATACAGTCGTTTTAAAAGGATTAGCATTTTTCTTAAGTACACAGGAAGATTTAGAGTTAGTTGGAGAAGCGAATAATGGGAAAGAAGCGTTAGTGAAAGTAGGAGAAATAAATCCTGATGTTATATTAATGGATTTATATATGCCTGAAATGGATGGTGTTGAGGCGACGGCATATATTAAAAAAGAGTATCCAAATGTGAAAGTAATTGTATTAACTAGCTTTTCTGATCAGGCGCATGTGTTACCTGCATTAAGGGCTGGAGCAAGTGGGTATATTTTAAAAGATGTAGAACCGGATCAGCTTGTTGAGGCTATTCGAAGTGCATATAAAGGTAATATTCAATTACATCCGGATATAGCAAATGCTCTTCTCTCTCAAACATTACCTGTAGAAGAAAAGGAAGAAGAACATTCTATTCAAGTGGATGTGCTAACAGCGAGAGAAAATGAGGTGTTGCAACTATTAGCAAAAGGGATGAGCAATAAGGAAATTGCATCTGTTTTAGTTATTACAGAAAAGACGGTTAAGGCGCATGTAAGTAGCATTTTGAGTAAATTAAATTTATCCGATCGTACGCAAGCGGCGTTATATGCAGTGAAAAATGGAATTGTATAAGACAAAAGTCGTAAGACCTAGTTCGCCTTTAGAAGGTGGACTTTTTTTATGGAAAAATACGTCTATGTGAGGACGAAATTGTCTTGATATAAAGATAAAATATGTTTGTAAGCAACAAAACAACAATTACAAGGGATACCTTTTTTGAAAGCATATAACAACATAAGAGTGAGTACTAGGAGGAAGAAATAATGGCAACAGTTTTATTCGTTAAAGCAAACAACCGTCCAGCGGAACAAGCAGTTAGTGTAAAATTATATGAGGCATTTTTAGCAAACTATAAAGAAGCACACCCAAATGATACAGTAGTAGAACTGGATTTATATAAAGAAGAATTACCATATGTAGGTGTAGACATGATCAATGGTACATTCAAGGCAGGTAAAGGATTTGATTTAACAGAAGAAGAGGCAAAAGCAGTAGCAGTTGCTGATAAGTATTTAAATCAATTCCTAGAAGCTGATAAAGTTGTTTTCGGCTTCCCATTATGGAACTTAACGATTCCAGCAGTGCTACACACATATATTGATTATTTAAACCGTGCTGGTAAAACGTTCAAATACACGCCAGAGGGTCCAGTTGGCCTAATCGGTGATAAGAAGATTGCATTATTAAATGCACGAGGCGGCGTATATTCAGAAGGTCCAGCAGCTGAGGTAGAAATGGCTGTTAAATATGTAGCAAGTATGATGGGCTTCTTCGGCGCAACAAACATGGAAACAGTAATTATTGAAGGACATAACCAATTCCCAGATAAAGCGGAAGAAATCATTGCTACAGGTCTTGAAGAAGCAGCTAAAGTAGCAAGTAAATTTTAATTAAAATTATAATCGTCACTCGAAAAAGCAGCATTAACATGTAAACGTTAATGCTGCTTTTTTTATATTTTTAGTTCATCAGCAAGTTTTTTTAATTGAATTCGATCTCGTATGTAATAGGTTCTTCCGTCTTTTTTTAAGTAATTTTGTTGGCAAAACTGATTTAATACATATAAAAGATGACGGTAGCTGACATTTAAATATTCCGAGGCCTCAGTATGCTTTTCTATATAACAATTATTTTGTTCTGTTAATAAAATAAAAGCAGCTAATCGATTTTCAAAAGGATAACTATAGTTTTTTGCGTAATTTTCAGTGCGAGTAATTGTCTTTTCTCCAATAAATTTGCATAAGTGCTGTAAAAACGTTGCATCTTGTAATAAAAGTTGCTGACAATCTTTAAGAGGAAGTGCCAAACAAACACAATCTTCTAGTACTTCAACGGACTTAGTAATATTTTCTACTCCTATTAATCCTAATTCCCCGATAAAAGATGGTGCTTGAATAAAATTAATTAATGAAACCTTCCCGTTTTTATGACTCATATATATTTTTGCTTTCCCAGAAATTAAGTAATAGAGATAAGGGAGAGCATTTCCTTCGCTACATATCATCTCTTTCGTTTGAAAAGAATGCAGCTCTACATATGGCAAGACATGAAATGAAAATAGGGTATGGAATTGATGGATTTGCATGTATTGATAAATTTCTTCCTCATTTTTGCTGATTTTCATATTTTCACCCCTATGTATAGTATGAGATATCTCCTATTATCTTTACAAGAAGGAATGATACGATTTATGTAAATTTGTTTTTGTAGAAAAGAGAGTGTGATGAATTTATGAAAAAATATAAAACATTGCTATTTGATGTAGATGATACATTATTAGATTTCCAAAAGGCTGAAAAAATGGCTTTACGGGTGCTTTTTGAAGAGAAGGGAATCCCTTTAACAGACGAGATAGAGGCTCGTTATAAAAAAATAAATAAAGGTCTTTGGGATGCTTTTGAAAAAGGTGAACTATCACGCAAGGAAGTTATAAATACACGATTCTCTCTGTTGTTTCAAGAGTATGGAGAAGAAGTAGACGGAATATTACTCGAAAATAATTACCGTAACTACTTAGAAGAAGGAAATCAACTCATGCAAGGTGCGTTTGAATTTATAAATCAAATTCAAGGGGAGTATGAGTTGTATATAGTGACAAATGGTGTTTCTAAGACGCAAGATAAACGTTTGCGTAATGCAGGGTTACATTCATTGTTTAAAGATGTTTTTGTTTCGGAAGATACAGGTTTTCAAAAGCCGATGAAAGAGTATTTTGATTATGTTTTTGAACGGATTCCTAACTTTGCACCTGAAGAAGGGCTGATTATTGGTGATTCATTAAGCGCTGATATTAAAGGTGGATATGTAGCGGGAATTGATACTTGTTGGTTTAATCCAGAAAGGAAATTAAATGATAGTGGGATTATACCGACATATGAAGTGCATAATTTTGAGGAGTTAGAAGCGTTATTAAAGCAGCATGTGTAATAAAAAAATAGGCAGTGGAGCTTTCGTCCCCACTGCCTATTTTTATTAATTTTTATTTTCGTTATGTTTTGGGAGTGGAAAGGCATTCCCGATAGCAGCTGCACCAAGCATGGGCAATAGTAAATTAAGCGGGAAAAACATAAGTAATAGTAATGTTATAGCTATTGGCTTTCGTAACGCATAGCTTGAAATTGCTGTCGTTACGATAGCAACGGATGCTACTGGATCTATAGGAAGAATAGATGCTATAGCGTATCCAATACTTGATCCGGAAAATATAATTGGGAATATATGTCCACCCCGCCACCCTGTGTTCAAACAAACGGCAGTAATACACAACTTTAAAATCCCTGAAAGAAGTAGTATCCAAAAAGATAAATGGCTCCATTCAACAACTAACTCTTTTAATTGATGTTCCCCTGAAAATAATGTGTACGGAAGAAAAGTTCCTGCAATTCCTAATAAAATGCCACCGATAATTCCGAGTGTCAGCTTGTATTCCCTAAAAGGGTGAATTAACTTCTCTAATGTGAATTCTAACTTGAAATAAAAGAAACCAACTATAGCACCGATACTAGCAAGTGGAAGAAATGCGATCCATTCATTGAAAGAAAGTGCACCTTCCCCGAAATCAACAATAAAGGATCCACGATTATCGAGTTTACTCAGTAGTAAATAAACAGAAAAACCTGCGAAAGTAGTAGCTAAGTATACAATTGCCTTTTTTCCTTTAGAAAAAGCAGCAATTTGTTCCCCCTCATTTTCATTCGGTGCTAAATAACCGAATAATGGTGCGTTAAAAATGACACTTAAAGTAGCGCCAATTCCAATCTCGGTTAGCTCATTCATACCCTTTAAGGCAAATTTAAAGCGATCCCCTACCCATGTGCACAGTCCGCCTATAATTCCAACTAGTGCGGCTTCTGGACCAAGACTAGCTCCGAAAATTAAAACAATAATCGCTGTTAAAGTAGCCTGATGGACAAAGCGATATTCGATTCGACCAGTTTTTTTATATTCAGTCATCACTTCAGGCATAAGGCGTGGATATATACCGAAATATTTTTGTGATAGACCAACGAGGCCCCCGCCAATTATTGTTACGCAAAGGGTGTAATAAGAGGGATAAGAGAGAACTTCAGGCAAGTATCCCCAAATAAAGTGGATTCCAATATTTATTGTGACTAAAAATAACCAGACTGTAGCTCCTACTATAGATCCTAGAAGAATGCCATATAGAGCAAGTATGTACTGCATATCTTTTTTATTTTTCATGTTATACCTCCGTTATGTAAATCTCAGTAGGGAAAAAGTGAAATATACTAGTGGAAAATGGATTGAATATATATAGTATCTTTTTGAGAGGACCGCCTATTCAACATATAGGCTGAATTTTAGAGAATTTGAATTTATAGGTTAAATTACTTATTTAATTTTATAGACTGATTTGAGTTTTTTAAAGGTCTTTTTTGAAATAGACTAGAATATATTTCTTTTGTTGCTTTATATGAAACTGTTAACATTTATTTTAGAACATTCAGAAAAACTGTTTGACATTAGGAAATTATTGCTATAAAATCAACGGTAATTGCATAGTCTTATCAAGAAAAGGTGGAGGGACAGGCCCGATGAAACCTTGGCAACAGCCGTATAACGGAATTGTGCCAAATCCTGCAGGTAGTAATCCTGAGAGATAAGAAAGAGCCTTTAGAGCGTGTTTTCAAACTGCTCCTTTCTTGTTTTCAGGAAAGGGGCAGTTTTTTATTTTGTATAAAAGAAAGGAGAATGAGAGATGGGAGAATCATGGGGAAAAGGAACGATTTGTGTGCAAGGTGGCTATACGCCAAAGAATGGTGAACCACGTGTTTTACCACTTTATCAAAGCACAACGTATAAATACGATACTTCGGATGATTTAGCAGCTCTATTTAACTTAGAGGCAGAAGGATATATTTATACGCGTATTGGAAACCCTACTCTAGCCGCATTTGAGCAGAAGTTATCAGATTTAGAAGGCGGTGTAGGAGCTGTTGCAACGGCTTCTGGGCAAGCAGCTATTATGCTCGCAGTTTTAAATATTTGTAGTAGTGGGGATCATTTACTTTGCTCTTCAACTGTTTACGGGGGAACGTTTAATTTATTTGGGGTGAGTTTACGTAAGCTTGGCATTGATGTTACGTTCTTTAATCCAAATTTAACGGCAGATGAAATTACGGCACTTGCTAACGATAAGACGAAACTTATCTATGCAGAATCATTAGGAAATCCAGCGATGAATGTTTTAAATTTCAAAGAATTTTCAGCTGCCGCTAAAGAATTAGAGGTACCTTTTATCGTTGATAATACATTAGCAACTCCTTATTTATGCCAAGCGTTTGAATATGGGGCAAATATTATTGTTCATTCTACGACTAAATATATCGATGGGCATGCGAGCTCTTTAGGCGGTATTGTAATTGACGGTGGAAATTTTGATTGGACAAATGGAAAATATCCTGAGCTTGTTGAACCAGATCCAAGTTATCACGGTGTAAGTTACGTTCAAAACTTTGGTGCAGCAGCATATATTGTGAAAGCACGTGTTCAACTATTAAGAGATTATGGAAATTGTATGAGCCCATTCAATGCATATATTAGCAATATTGGCTTAGAGACTTTGCATTTACGAATGGAGCGTCATAGCGAAAATGCTCTGGCAGTTGCTAAGTGGCTTGCTAATCATGAACGTATTGAATGGGTGAATTATCCGGGATTAGATAGTAATGAAAATTACTCGTTAGCACAAAAGTATTTGAAAAAAGGTGCTAGTGGGGTTTTAACATTTGGTATTAAAGGGGGATTAGAAGCAGCAAAAGAATTTATCGCAAATGTAAAACTAGCAACTCTTGTAACGCACGTAGCTGATGCACGAACTTGCGTTATACATCCCGCTAGTACGACGCATAGACAATTAAATGCTGAAGATCAGCGTTTAGCTGGTGTTACATCTGATTTAATTCGTTTATCGGTTGGTATAGAAGATGTTTCTGATATTATTGCAGATTTAGAAGCAGCTCTAGTTGGAGGCAAAACACATGCCGATCATAATTGATAAAGATTTACCGGCTCGCAAAGTGTTG
The DNA here is from genome assembly GCF_052805735.1 of Bacillus sp. N6. NCBI lineage: Bacteria > Bacillati > Bacillota > Bacilli > Caryophanales > Bacillaceae > Bacillus > Bacillus sp. N6. Next base: position 5,262,094 of record NZ_CM127843.1, on the reverse strand, counting down.
CAAAAAGAAAATATTTTTGTAATGACGAAGGAGCGGGCAGAAACACAAGATATACGCGCTTTGAAAATTGCTATATTAAATTTAATGCCAACGAAGCAAGATACAGAGGCACAATTACTTCGCTTAATTGGAAACACACCGTTGCAATTAGATGTTCATTTACTTCATATGGAATCACATCTGTCTCGTAATGTAGCGCAGGACCATTTAACGAGCTTTTATAAAACGTTTCGTGATATTGAAAATGAAAAATTTGATGGGCTCATTATTACAGGAGCACCAGTTGAAACTCTTTCTTTTGAAGAAGTAGATTATTGGGAAGAGCTTAAACGTATTATGGAGTATTCAAAAACGAATGTAACATCTACGCTCCATATTTGCTGGGGGGCACAGGCTGGTTTGTACTATCATTATGGTGTTCCAAAGTATCCCCTTAAGGAAAAAATGTTCGGTGTATTTGAACATGAGGTTTGCGAGCAACATGTGAAATTGTTACAAGGATTTGATGAATTGTTTTTTGCTCCGCATTCTCGTCATACAGAAGTACGAGAGAATGATATTAGAGAAGTGAAAGAATTAACATTGTTAGCAAGCTCTGAAGAAGCAGGTGTTCACCTTGTTATTGGGCCAGAAGGAAGGCAAGTTTTTGCCCTTGGACATAGCGAATATAGTTGTGAGACGTTAAAACAAGAATACGAACGAGATCGTGACAAGGGATTAAATATTGATGTGCCAAAAAACTATTTTAAACATAATAATCCAGATGAAAAGCCGCTTGTTAGGTGGAGGAGTCATGGTAATTTATTGTTTTCTAATTGGTTGAATTATTACGTGTATCAAGAAACCCCTTATATATTGTAAAGAAAGATTGTGTAACACGTGGCAACGTTTTCCTTGTAAAGATTAACTTATATTTTTCCGAATGTTCAAAATACATTGTTTTTCAGATTTTTTACTCATATAATTTCATCTAAACACAATTTTTGAGGGGTGGACAGTACTATGAAAGAAATTCAAGTTGGGTTATTAGGTCTTGGGACAGTTGGCAGTGGTGTGGTTCGTATTATTACGGATCATCAAGAACGACTCATACACCAAGTAGGTTGTCCAGTTAAGGTAACGAAAGTATTAGTGCAAAACATTGAGAAAGAGAGAGAGGTAGAGGTACCTTCTACTCTATTAACACAAGATGCAAATGAAATTTTAGATAATCCAAATATTGATGTTGTCATCGAAGTGATGGGTGGCATTGATGATGCAAAATCATATATTTTACAAGCTTTAAAAAGCGGAAAGCATGTTGTAACTGCAAATAAAGACTTAATGGCATTACATGGAGCTGAATTATTAGCGACAGCAAAAGATAATAAGGCTGATTTATTCTATGAGGCGAGTGTGGCAGGGGGAATTCCAATTTTACGCAGTATCGTAGAAGGACTTTCTTCAGATCTTATTACGAAAGTAATGGGAATTGTAAATGGAACGACAAATTTTATTTTGACGAAAATGTCAGATGAAGGGAGAGCATATAACGACGTGTTAAAAGAAGCCCAACAACTTGGATTTGCAGAAGCAGATCCAACATCAGACGTAGAAGGTTTAGATGCAGCAAGAAAAATGACGATTTTAGCTACTCTCGGTTTCTCTACAAATGTAGAGCTTGGAGATGTGAAAGTAAAAGGGATTACCTCTATTACAGAGGAAGATATTGAATACAGTAAGAGCTTAGGTTATACAATTAAATTAATCGGTCTTGCAAAACGAGATGGTGAAAAATTGGAGGTTACAGTTGAACCAACTTTACTTCCAAATACACATCCTCTTGCGGCAGTACAAAATGAATATAACGCTGTGTATGTGTACGGTGAAGCAGTTGGAGAAACGATGTTTTATGGACCAGGCGCAGGAAGTTTACCGACAGCGACAGCTGTTGTTTCGGATTTAGTTGCTGTAATGCAAAATATTAGATTAGGGGTAACAGGAAATAGTGCTGTAGTCCCACAATATCAAAAAGTATTAAAAGAGCCAGACGAAATTGTCGTGAAAAAGTTTTTAAGACTTCATGTAAAAGACGAAATTGGTGTATTTGCAAAAATTACTTCATTGTTCTCTGAGCGTGGCGTTAGCTTTGAAAAGATTATTCAAATGCCGCTTGAAGAGAAAGGAAAGGCTGAAATTGTAATTGTAACGCATCGTGCGTCTCTTGCTGATTATGATTATATTCTACATACGTTGCAAGGGTATGAAGAAATCGATTGTTTGAAAGCGAACTATCGAATTGAAGGGGATGCTAAGTAGTATCTCTTACCATAAAACAGAAAGAGCCTATTAAGCAGCTTGCTTAATAGGCTCTTTTCTATTTAAAATCTGCGTACCAACTTGAATAAATGCTTGGATAATCCAGCCTGTTGTAAAGGATAAGATGATTGTTCCAAAATAGATAGGTCCATCTAATAAAAAGCTTAACGTTAAAAATAAAAAGGCTAATGAAATCTCTGTTCTTCTAAACGTCCATTTTTTCTTTTCAGCAACCGTTAAAACGAAAGCTTCTTGAGGCGCTGCGCAAAGGTTTGTAGAGACGTAAAGACCAATTCCAGCTCCAACGAATAGATTTCCGCAAATAAGTGTTATATATTTTGGAAGAGAGCGGATAGCGTCCATAATAGTTGTAATGGAACCAATCCAATCAACAAAAAGAGAAATAAGAACCATCGTTACAATTGTACCGATTGTAATTTGTTTTTTATTCCAAAAGAGTACGATAAGTGTAAAGGCAAAGTTAATCATGAAAATCCAAAAACCAATGCTTATCCCAAAATTTTGATATAGTGCAATAAAGAAGGAATCATAAGGACTAAGTCCAAAGGAAGTAATTGTTGTCATCATATTAATACCGATGGCAAGAATGAGTAAACCGCCAATGAAAAATATATATTCTAATTTGAATCGAAGCATAGTTGTATATCCTTTCTAAATGTATTTGCTAGGAAAGGATATATTGTGGAAAGCTTACCAGGTCAAGGGAGAATTTTTGTGAGAAGGGGAAAATGAGATGACAAATATAAGAAAGATTGCTGAACTTGCTGGAGTATCTGTTTCAACTGTTTCACGTGTACTAAATAATCATCCGTACGTAAATGAACAGAAACGAAAAGAAATTTTAGCAATTATAGAAGAATTAAATTACACGCAAAACGTGAATGCAATTCATTTAGTGAAAGGAAAAACGAATGTAATTGGCGTTTTATTGCCACACGTAAATGATCAATATTATAGTGCTATTATCGAGGGGATATCAAAAGAAACAGCAAAGAATAATTATAATATGATGCTTTGCCAGACAAATTATAGCGAAGAAAGAGAACTAGAAATTTTAAATATGTTAAAAATGAAAAAGCTTGATGGGGTTATTATTTGTTCTCGGACAAATAGTAAAGAGAAGCTTGAAGAATATACGAAATTCGGCCCGATTGTTATGTGTGAAGAAATAGATTCGAAGTATATTTCAAGTGTCCATATCGATTACTACAAAGTATTTTCACGTGGGATGAAAAGCTTGATAGATGCCGGTCATACACGTATTGGATATTGTATTGGAAGAAGTAATAGCGTTAATAGCCAAAGACGAAAGAAGGCGTACGAAGATTCGCTTCAACAGAGTATCGTAACACCGTTAGAGACCTGGAAATTTGAGGGATGTTTTACAGTGGAAGATGGACGCAATGTAATTAGAGAATGGGCTCATATGTCAGTAAAACCGACGGCGTTCCTTGTATCTTGTAACCATATTGCAGCGGGGATGGTTACAGAAGCAAAAAAACAAGGAGTTCGTATTCCAGAGGATATTACGATTATCGGGTGTGATGATCAAGAGGTGGCAGATATATTGGGTATAACGACGATTTCGCATTCTAGTAAAAACGTTGGAGTGAAAGCGTTTGAATTATTATATGAAAAGATTAATGAAGAGAAATTAGATGTGAAGCATATAGAGTTATTACCAGAGTTAGTAGATAGAGAAACGACATAATTGAGAAGGTGTGAAAATCGCTTTTCAAAATTTCGTTTGGTATAATTATGGACAATCTATGAGGGCTAAAAGGGGTTTTGATATGAGATCAAAAGTAGTAAAAGTAATTCTACTCATTACAATTGCATCTTTCTGTTTATTTGCATATGGCTTTGTTTCAGGTGTAAATGATGTATTAAATCCGAAAGCTTCAAATTTAATTAAAAAGACCGATGTAGTGGCAAAAGAGAAAAAGAAAACGGGAACGTTACAAATCGTTAGTTTAGGTGATTCATTAACGCGTGGCGTTGGTGATAAAGAAGGAATTGGTTATGTTGGGCGAATGAAAGAGGATTTACAAAAAGATTATAAGCAAAAAATTGCATTAACAAATTTAGCAGTTAGTGGTGCAAAAATGCCCGATTTATTAAAACAAATTGAGAGTAGTGGCGCTCAATATTCAATTAAGCAAGCAGATGTAATCGTGTTAACGATTGGCGGGAATGATTTGTTCCCAGGCTGGGAATCGCTCGGGAAAATAGATTTAGAGACGTATCGTCCTGATACAGAAACGTTTCAAAATGAAGCAAAGAAAATTATAGAAGAAATTCGTAAATTAAATGCAAATAGTCCGATTTTTTGGCTTGGTTTATACAATCCTTTTGAAGATGTAGAAGATTTAAAAGGGTCTTCAAACATTGTTGTGGACTGGAATGCATCTTTAGAGAAGTTAGCGCTAAACGATAAAAATGTGTATATTACACCGACATTTGATTTATTCCAAAACCGCGGGAAAGATTTATTATACTCTGATCATTTTCATCCGAATGAAGTAGGTTATACGTATATGGCAGAACGTTTAGTTCAAAATGTTGTAAGTAAATTAAAACTAGAACAAGGAGGGGTAAAATGACGACGATACTTTCCGTACGAGACTTGAAGAAGGTAATTGGAAACAAGACTCTTGTAGAGAATATTTCCTTTGATGTAAAGCAAGGAGAAGTGTTCGGGTTCCTAGGACCAAACGGTGCTGGAAAGACGACTACCATTCGAATGTTAGTCGGATTGATTAAGGCGACAGAAGGTAAGATTTCTATCGGTGGTTATTCGATTAAGGAAAATTTCAGAGAAGCGATGCGTCAAATTGGGAGTATCGTTGAAAACCCAGAGTTGTATACATATTTAACAGGATGGGAAAATTTAAAGCAATTTGCTCGTATGTTAGGTGATATATCAGATGAACGAATTATTGAAATTGCTGAAATGGTTCATTTAGATGAAAGAATTCATGACAAGGTAAAAACGTACTCACTTGGTATGAAACAACGCCTTGGAATTGCACAGGCGCTCCTTGGGAATCCTAAATTGCTTATATTAGATGAGCCAACGAATGGTTTAGATCCAGCAGGGATTAGAGAACTTAGGGAATTTATACATAAGCTTGTGAAAGAAGAAAATATGAGCGTGTTTATTTCAAGTCACTTGCTAAGTGAAGTGCAAATGATATGCGATCGCGTTGCTATTATTCATAAAGGAAAGATGATAACAGTTGCCAAAGTTGAAGAATTAATTAAAACAGCAAGTGATCGTGTAGAATGGATTGTTACACCAATTTCTAAGGCGAAAGATATGCTAGAAGCGGCCGAGGAAATAAGAGAAGTGAGTGTAAAAGGCGAGCGATTACTATGCCGCATGGATATTGCATCTATAAGTAGTTGGAATAAAAAATTTGTAGAAAATGAAATAGATGTACATAGCGTTAAGGAGCTTGTATTTACGCTAGAAGATTTATTTATTGAACTCACAAGGGGTGAGCAGCATGCGTGAATTTGCGAATCTAGTTTTAAATGAATCAGAAAAGATTTACCGTAAGAAACGTATTTTTGTTGTCATGCTTATTTTAGCAATCTTGATCCCGCTTTTTGTGTACGCGCAGTATCGTGAAATAGAAACGACACAAAAAAGACTCGGTACAACTGATTGGAAGGTTTCATTGCAACAGCAAATTGTTGATTCTCAGAACCGGTTGAACAATTCTAGGTTGCCAGAAGAATGGCGTGATTGGTTAAAGGTAAGAGTTGAGCAACAACAATATTATTTAGATCATGATATTAACCCGATGGCACCGGGTGCACCGACTTTTGTCAGAGCATTTATTGAACAAGGAATTACATTGTTTATTCCGCTTCTCGTAATGATTGTCGCTATTGATATCGTTTCAGGAGAACGAAGTGATGGGACAATGAAGATGTTACTTACGCGGCCGATTCGGCGCTGGAAAATACTCCTTAGTAAATACGTGACGATGTTATTTTTCATTTCGCTCATACTGTTTCTTGTAGGTTTGTTTGCTTACATATTATCAGGGCTTGTATTTGGATACTCGGGATGGAATTTACCTGTTTTAACAGGATTCGTCATTGATAAGGAAACGTTAAATACGAACTTTGTGCATCTGATTCCGCAGTGGCAATACATCTTAATGGCGTATGGACTAGCCTGGTTTGTTGCTATCGTTGTCGGAACTATATCATTTATGGTCTCTGTTTTAATTCGTAATACACCAGCTGGTATGGGCGTTATGCTAGCTGCATTAATTGCAGGCGGTATCTTAAGCTCGTTCGCAACATCTTGGGAAGGTGCGAAATATATTTTTAGCGTGAATTTATCATTAACGGATTATTTATCAGGAAAATTACCTGCATTACAAGGCTTATCAATGGGATTTTCTTTGATGAATTTAACTGTTTGGGCAGTTGTTTCCCTTATTATTTCGTTCTTAGTATTTACAAAACAGGATATGTTGAATTAATTAGACAGGAAGTGACAGTATGGAAAATGTTTTAAAGAATGATTGGGGACCATTATTGGCACCAGAATTTGAGAAAGAGTATTATCGTACTCTATCCAGTTTTTTGACAAAAGAGTACAGCACGCATGTTGTTTATCCGAAGGTAGAAGATATTTTTAACGCTCTTCAGTATACAAGTTATGAAAATACAAAGGTTGTTATTTTAGGACAAGATCCATATCATGGACCGAATCAAGCGCATGGTTTAAGTTTTTCTGTACAACCTGATGTTAAAACACCACCATCATTGTTAAATATGTATAAAGAACTTCGAGATGAATATGGTTATGAAATCCCGAATAACGGTTATTTAGTAAAATGGGCGGAACAAGGAGTATTACTACTAAATACCGTATTAACAGTTCGTCAAGGCGAAGCAAATTCTCATAAGGGAAAAGGATGGGAGCACTTCACAGATCGTGTGATTGAACTGTTGAACGAACGTGCAAAGCCAGTTGTTTTCATATTGTGGGGGCGCCATGCACAGGCGAAGAAGAAGTTAATTACGAATCCGAATCATCATATTATCGAATCTGTACATCCAAGCCCATTATCGGCAAGACGTGGTTTCTTTGGTAGTAAGCCATACTCTAAAGTAAATACGATTTTAGCTAATATGGGAGAAAGAGAAATTGATTGGGAAATTCCAAATTTATAAATAGAAAAGGTAGTTAACAGTCGTTAACTACCTTTTTATTATTATTGTTGCTCGTTCTTTAATTTTGCATCTAGTACAAAAGTACCAAATGGGATAACTGATGAAACAAATGCTCCAAGTGCCCATAAAATTGATTTACGGTGTACGATTGTTACTTGAATTACTGCAAAGATGAATAGAATAAACAGAACACCATGAGCCATGCCTGTAATTTTAACAGCTGTTGCAAATCCTGCGAAATATTTCAATGGCATTGCTACAAATAATAGTAATAGGAAAGAAATACCCTCAACTAGTCCAATTGCTCTTAATCGTCCGATTGGTGTAGATAACATAAAGTAGCCTCCTTTAACGTATGCTTGTATATAGTAAATTTGTATTCTTTTTCAAAATAAAATAGTCTATTTTGTTTCATTATATACAAAAAGAAAGTTTACACTACGAGAATAGTGCAAAGTTCAAAATATAGTCACAAAAGCATGAGAATTTAAATAAAAACCTATTTGAAGTATTTGACTTCAAATAGGTTTTGTGAATGAAAATATTAAACAAGTACATCCGTTTTTAAAACGAATTTCTCTACAACTTTTGCGACACCATCATTCATATTTGTATCTGTTACGTAGTTTGCAATTTCTTTAATATCATCAGGTGCATTGCCCATTGCAACACCAAGACCAGCAAATTCAATCATTGCTTGGTCGTTATAGCTATCGCCCATTGCGATAACTTCTTCACGCTTAATGCCAAGCTTTTGAATCAGTTTGTTTAAGCTCGTTCCTTTTGTAACACCGGCTTCAGTAAATTCTAAGAAGAATGGTTTCGAACGCATCACGCTTAATTGGCCTTCTAGTTGTTGTTGAAGTTTCTTTTCAACTTCAACAAGGCGTTCAGCTTCTTTATTCATTAATACTTTTACTACAGGCTCTTTAACTGCGGCTTTAAAGTCATCTACTACAACAATTGGCATACCAGTAATATCGCCCTCAATTTCAGTATAAGGATTATTTTCTTCCGTTACGATATCATCGCCCATATAAGTATGAATCCATACATCTTCAGTTTTACTAATTTCAAATAGGTTGTGAACGATTTCAGGAGATAGTGTACTACTAAAGATTTCTTCGTTTGTTTTACAGTTAATAATTTTTGCGCCATTAAAAGATAGAATGAAACTGCCGTATTCTTCTAAGCGAAGTTCTTTGGCTACATTGCGCATACCAAACGTTGGACGTCCAGAAGCAAGTACAACCTTTACCCCTTGCTCTTGTGCAGTCATTAACGCTTCTTTCGTACGAGGTGAAATAGTATGGTCATCACGTAATAAAGTATCATCTAAATCTAAAACAATCATTTTATAAGTCATATAGAAAATTCCTTTCTTTAATTGAAATCAAAATACATGTTCATGAAGATGTTGAGGAATAATAGTAAGACATCAAACCTCTTTGAAAAGAAGTAGATAAATCATTATGAGTGTGTTGCTCATAATATCGGTTAATAATCATTGGGGATGGATAAAACCCCAATGATTCAAGTTTGATTTTATCGTAACAACTCTAAAGGTAGAGTGCAATAATGGAAGTTTTCCAATTTACGATATTTGTTTTGCTGTGGAACGAGAAAATAGTATTTCTAGCAAAATGGCCATTACTGATCCAAGAACGAGACCGTTACTTAAAAACGATGCTAGAAATGGTGGAAGTGTGGAATATGCTCCTGCTGGAACAAACATAACTCCGACTCCTGTGAAGATTGAAAGACCGGCTACTTTAAATAATTGTTCCTTATCCTGGACAGTTTCGTATTCTCGAAAGGCGAGGCCAATCATGCTTGCGAATACAGGATAAATAGCGGCATAACCAACTGCAACAGGGATTGCTGCAAAGAATGAAGTAATCTTTGGGAATATACTAACGACAATAATAAAGCTTGACCCTAATATAAAAGGGAGACGTTTATAAATATTAGTCGTTGCAATAAAACCTGCTGATCCAGAAATAGCGACAGGTCCAATAGCTGAAAACAGGCCGCCTAGCAATTGGTTGATTCCTGTTATAATGCCGGCTTGTTTAAAACGATCTGATGCAGCATTTTCTTCATATTTAGAGACAACCTTTTGTACAACGCGAATACTTGCTAACATATTTGTTAGAAGTAAGAGTGTAACAAATATGACCGTAATTACCATGTTCCATTCAACACGAGGCATGCCGAAAACAAATAAGGACGGAAAACGAATTATGTCTGTCACTGGTGTTATTGGATTAGATAATCCGAAGCATGCGAATAATATCCAGCCGCATATGATACTGAAAAGAACGGAATATTGTCCAATAATAGGTAGCTTCATGATGAAAAAGGATAGTAAAATAACAATGAGTGAAAGAATAAATACGTTAGGTTGTACTTCTGTATGTTTTCCATCAAGGCCAAACATTCCCTTTAAGAAGGAGCCACTGAGTTGCGCGACAAGAAGAAATAAATACGTTCCAATGACTGTCGGTGTAAAATAGCGAACGAGTTTATCAATAAGTCCAAAAACGCTAAGAATAATACAAATAATACCGCTTAATAAGAAAGCATATTGAAGAACTTTAAGTGTCTCATTGCTTGATCCAAATAATACGACGCCTAAACTTGCGTAAAGGGAGAAAATTCCCCACCAAAGGCCAGCAGGACCTTCTTGAATAGGAAGTTTATGCCCAAATATAGCTTGCAAGAGACCAGCAAAGCCTAGAACAAATAATGTTCTTTGTACGAATGCAATGGCTTCAGCGCCATCAAGACCATAACTAGTTGCGACACTAATTGGTACAATAAGGCTTCCAGCTAAAATAAATAGTGCCCATTGTAAGGCGGAAAGAAATGTCTTCATTATATCAACCTCTTTCATAGATTCCGTATCTAGTATATACGTATTTTATTTCCACTGGCAAAGATTGTAGATAGAGAAAAGAGTTGAAACACGGTATGAATGCACGTAAGCAATTATGGATAGCAGTTATATGTATGACTTTTGTTGTAATTCTAGGAACGATAGGATTTATGACAATTGAAGAGATTAGTTTGTTTCAAGCATTTTGGATGACGATGATTACTGTATTGACTGTTGGATACGGAGATGCCGTTCCTGTAACGCAAGCAGGGAAAGTATTTGCGCTCCTTATTATTCCTGTTGGTGTAGGTATTGTTACATATGCAATTGGGGTAGTGGCAGCTATGATTATTGAAGGGAATTTATTTCATGCAGTACGGAGGAAGAAGATGGATAAACAAATAGCGCAGTTGAAAAATCATATTATAGTATGTGGTTGCGGTAGAGTGGGGCTTCAAGTTGTACATGAATTGCAAGAAAAGAATATTCCATTTGTCGTTGTTGATAAAGATGAAAGCATATTGGAGCAGGAAAAGCTTTTATTTGTACATGGAGATGCAACGGAAGATCAAGTATTACATAATGCCGGAATTTTAAAAGCAGCTGGTTTAGTTGCTATTGTTGCAAATGATGCCGAAAATGTATTTATTACATTAACAGCAAGAGGATTAAACGATACGATTAAAATTGTGGCGAGATCTGAAAAGCCAGAAACTGAAGAGAAATTAAGGCGTGCTGGTGCAAATAAGGTTATTAATCCATCTAGTATGGCAGGTATTCATATAGCAAAAGGTATTGCAAATCCATTAACCGTTCATTATATTGATACAGTGTTGTATGGAGTAGAACAGTCATTTGTCATTGAAGAAATTCTAGTTGGCAAAGATTCAATACTAGTCGGTAAATCGTTACTAGAGAGTAATGTAAGGAATCAGTTTGATGTAACGATATTAGCGATTTCAAGAAATGGGAATATTATACATAATCCAACAGGGCAGGAAAAACTACAAGAACATGATATGATAATAGTATTTGGTTCAGTAGAGAAACTGGGACAATTTGAGAAAGAATTACAAAGTACGAGGTGATAAGGAATGCAAATATCTAGTGACAAGATTTTAAATAAAATGGCGAATGAAATTGCGAAGGCAAAAAGTAGCGAAGGACAAAAGTCAAAAGAACATTTATTAGTTGTGCGTGCTTTATGCGATTTACTATTAGATGAACAGGTTGAATCTTCTACGTATAGGGAGCCGCAAATTCAATCGCAAGTAATTGGATCACAGCCTATAACAACAGTTCAACCAGTTATACCAGTTTCTGGAGAACCTGTGTATATAAAAGAAGAAGGTGCAAATGGTAATTCTTTATTTGATTTTTAAGAATTAAATCGTTTGGCTTATATGAAAAAATTGCTTATGATAAAGGTAAAAAAGGGGAATTAAGATGAAAATTTTCTTTTTACTAGGTTGTATTGCAGCGGGGCTATCTGTTGCGTTAGGGGCCTTTGGAGCACACGGTTTAGAAAATAAAATTTCTGCGAAAATGTTAGAAGTTTGGAAAACAGGCGTTACATATCAGATGTTTCATGCAGGTGGATTATTCGTAGTTGCTTTATTGATGGATAAGGTTCAATCATCACTTTTAACTACTGCTGGTTGGCTAATGGTAGCTGGGATTATTATGTTCTCAGGTAGTTTGTATGCATTAAGTACGACAGGCATTAAGTTCTTTGGTCCAATTACACCTCTTGGTGGTGTAGCGTTTATTGTGGCGTGGATTCTAGTAGGGACTGCAGTTGTAAAAGGATTATAAAAAACAAAAGCTGGCATTTGCCAGCTTTTTTTATGGTCTTGGAGTATAAGTTGCTTGTTGACTAGGTAAATACGTAATTTCTTCTGGAAATTCTACGTAATCTAAGTAGATCATTAATAGTAAATAGCGTTTTCCTGATTGCGGTTCACTAATAACGATATGGTCACGGCCAGCTGCTTCAATAATACCTGTATAAGATTGTGTACCAAGGGAACTGCCACGTTCATAAGTCATTACAACTGTAGCTTGCTTACCTTTGTTTAAACGAAGGATATTTTCAATATAGGATTGCTCTAGAGGTAACATGCCTTGAGAAATTGCATATTGAGCTTGCGCAGCTTGAGCTGTTTGTTGTTGCATTGCTTGCTGTTGTTGTTGAGTCATTTGTTGTGGTTGGACATAAGTTCCAGATGGTTGATAAAAACCTGTTCCATAGTACGGATTTTGTTGCTGTGCCATTCAAAAATCCCTCCTCATTTTCATCTCTTAATATACGCTAGGACAGTCTTCACCAGATGGTTGGAAGAAGCAGTGCTTTTTGAAGCGACCAGAGTTTTGTTGGTTATACCAAGTTGGTGGACAAGGACCTTCAGGTCTAAAGAACCATAAGGCAAAGTTAGCGGGCCAAAAACGTTGTCCTTGAATAGTTCGCCTTGCTAAGGCGATATCTTGTTCACGGGCTCTTTGATAAAAATATCCTTTTTGTGTTGCCTCAAAACCACCAGGATTTTGATACACCATTTGACGTAAATTACGAATACTTTTAAAGTCTAAACAATTTCCGCGGACACGATTTACCCCAACGTTTCCGACCATTAACATTCCTTGTTGCCCTTCTCCTTCGGCTTCAGCACGCATCAGTCTAGCTAACAACTTTACATCTGCTTCGTTATAAGCAATAACACCCATTATGTGTCACCTCTCTTTTTGTAATACCTTTTGGAAAGAGGTTTATTTCTAGATGAAGTGTGGAACAATTACTAGTTCATACGTATGAGAAAAAGGACTCAGATATGACAACCAAACGAAGTTTTACATTGAGAGAGGAAAATAAAAAAAGCTAGCGTGAGCTAGCTTTTCATCATTAAAATACTTTAGACCATAAGTTTGAGAAGAAATCTCCAATAGAGCGCATTGTTAGCACAAACCAATTTGCTTTTTCAACTTCCTCTGTTGTTTTTGCAGTAACTTTCATACTTTTACTACCGTCTAAGAAACCATATTTATCAGTTGATGCTAAAGTAATTGAGCCTACTTTAGCATCTTTCTTAACAGGAGCAACTAAATGTCCATCTTCAGCAAGAGATTTATCTAATTCAGTCCCAATTTTATAAGGATCTTTGCTACCTTTTTTCGCAATTACTGTTATTTCTTTTTCAGGTGCAACCGTTACTTGATCTTCTTTCCCTTTTACTACAGAGATTGTGTTATTTTTATCAACCTTGAGCTTTTGTTTTTCAAAGTTATTAAATCCATATTCGATTAATTCACGAGATTCTGTGAAGCGCTCGTCCATTGATTTCGTTTTAATAATAACCGAGATAAGACGTAAATCACCGCGTTTCGCAGTAATAGTAAATCCATATCCAGCTGTATCAGAACTTCCTGTTTTTAAACCATCAGTACCTTCATAAGCGAAGGCAGCTCCTGGTAACATCCAGTTCCAGTTTTCCATACGAATTGGTTTTGGATGATTGTCTGGGAAGTTTCTAAATCTTTGTTTTGTATCCTCTAGCATTTCTGGATACTTTGTAATCATTACTTTTGAAAGTATACCCATATCGCGAGCTGACATAGAGTTTTCTGCATTTGGATCAGTACCCTCGGGATGTTTCCCTTTTAAGTCAGCGTTATTTAAACCAGTAGCGTTTACAAATTTATATTTCTTTAACCCTAGTTTTTTTGCATGTTCATTTGCAAGATTTAAGAAGTTTTTCTCACTTCCTGCAAGTAGCTCTGCTAAAGCAATACTAGACCCGTTTGCAGAGAAGATAACAATAGAATGATATAATTCTTTTACAGTATATTGACGTCCTTTCTCAAATGGTACGTTAGAGAATTCATTATTACGTGAGACTTCATAAGCGTAATCGGAAATATTTACTTTCGTATCCCAAGTAATTTTCCCTTCTTTAATTGCTTCTAAAACAGCGTAAACAACAATTAATTTTGACATACTAGCAATAGCTAGCAGTTCGTCTGGGTTTTGTTCATGCAGTATTTTCCCTGTATCTGCATCAAATAGAAGTGCAGCAGCAGCTTCTATTTGTATTTTTTCTTCCGCATGGGATGTTGTTACTCCTAAGGAAGAAATTGACAATAGAAGCGCTAGTAAAATAGACAAGATTTTCTTCATATAAATTATCACCTTCGCATCGTTATTAGCATATAGCTCGTACCATTTTAGCATGAATTTGGATATAGAAAAGTTACAATTTTGTAAGGAATTTGTCGGTTTTTGTTCGAATTTGCGGGAAAAAGGAGTTTTTTGAGGAGAAATATAGAGGGAAATAAAAAAAGGAACGAATTTCGTCCCTTTTTCAATATTATATGTGTAAAAATTTCTCTACTTTTTCGTCTGGTAAGATGTTTCCAACGAAGAATGTTCCGAATTCACCATAACGAGCACTTACTTCATCAAATCGCATTTCATATATAAGTTTCTTAAATTGAAGAACATCGTCAGCGAATAATGTTACGCCCCACTCGAAATCATCGAATCCAACAGATCCTGAAATAACTTGGCGTACTTTCCCTGCGTATTGGCGACCAATCTTACTATGACTGTACATCATTTTTTTACGCTCTTCCATAGGAAGCATGTACCAGTTGTCATCACCTTGGCGACGCTTATCCATTGGATAGAAGCAAATATGATTTGCTTTCGGTAATTCAGGATATAAGCGAGCTAAAATTTGTGGATTTTGATATGGATCCTCATCAGCTGGAAGGTAGTTGCTTAGTTCAACAACAGATACGTAAGAATATGCAGGAACCATATATTCAGCTAATGTTGTTTTATTCAATTCTGTCTCAATTTCATTTAACTCTTCCATTGTTGGACGTAAAATCATAAGCATAATATCAGCTTTTTGACCAACAACTGTATACATTGCGTGACTACCTTTTTTCGCAGTAGCTACTTCGTTCCATTTTTCAACGACATTTAAAAATTCAGACACTGCTTGTCCGCGTTCGTCGCTAGATAATGTTTTCCATGCAGCCCAATCAATAGAACGTAAATCATGTAAACAATACCAGCCATCTAACGTTGTTGTTGCTTCACTCATTCTATTCACCTCAGTTAATGATAGTTTTACACGTTAACTATAGCATATATAGTTTTAAAATCATCTATATAAAACCTTGGCGCATAAAATTGTCACATTTAAGTGTTTAAGCGAGGTGAATTTAACGGCTGAATTTTATGAAAATATAATCATTTTTATTTTATCTATTTTTTGGGAGCTATAAGTTTAAAATATAGAAGAAAAGCAGTATTCTTAAAGATAGAGTTTTTTAACATATGTAGGAGGGTTTATTCGTGAGCAACTTATTTACAACAGTAAAAGAAAAAGTTCAAGGAAAAGGCATTTCTATCGTACTTCCTGAAGGAACTGATGAAAGAATTTTAGGCGCTGCAGAGCGTTTAGCAAAAGAAGAGTTAGTAAAACCAATCTTAGTTGGTAATAAGGAAGAAATTAGCGCAAAAGCTGCTAGCATGAATTTAACATTAGCAGGCGTTGATATTTACGACCCAGCTACATACGAAGAAATGGATGCAATGGTAGCATCTTTCGTTGAACGCCGTAAAGGTAAAGCAACTGAAGAAGACGCTCGCAAAATCCTTAAAGACGAAAACTACTTCGGTACAATGCTTGTATACATGGGCAAAGCACACGGTTTAGTAAGTGGTGCAGCTCACTCTACAGCTGATACAGTTCGTCCGGCACTTCAAATTATTAAAACAAAACCAGGCGTTACAAAAACTTCTGGCGTATTCATCATGGTACGTGAAGAAGAGAAATATGTATTCGCTGATTGCGCAATTAACATTGCACCAAACAGCCAAGATTTAGCTGAAATCGGTATCGAAAGTGCGAAAACTGCTGAGTTATTCGGCATTGATCCACGCGTTGCTATGTTAAGCTTCTCTACAAAAGGTTCTGCGAAATCTCCAGAAACAGAAAAAGTTGTAGAAGCAACTCGCATTGCAAAAGAAATGGCTCCTGAGTTAACTTTAGATGGAGAATTCCAATTCGATGCTGCATTCGTACCATCTGTAGCTGAGAAAAAAGCTCCAGGTTCTACAATTAAAGGTGATGCTAACGTATTCGTATTCCCAAGCTTAGAAGCTGGTAATATCGGCTACAAAATCGCTCAACGTTTAGGTAACTTCGAAGCAGTAGGACCAATCTTACAAGGTTTAAACATGCCTGTAAATGACCTGTCTCGTGGATGTAACGAAGAAGAAGTGTACAAGTTAGCTTTAATTACAGCAGCTCAAGCACTTTAATTCTAAAATGAATTAGTATGGAAAATGACCACCCTAAGGGTGGTCATTTTTATTTTTCTAAGCCAAGTGCTTTATTATTACGATCAATAATACGTTGTAAATTCGTCTCATATAAAGGAATCTCATCTATTGTTAATTGAGATGGTGTTAACTTTGGAGCGAATTGCTGCAATGTTTTTAAAAGACGCATCATTAAATCTTGTACTGTAATGGTTTCGCCAAGTAATTCTGAGAGTGAGGCCATCGTACTTGGTACAATTTCAGGGTACGTAAAGCGTGTTTCTTTTCCTTGAATTGCTAGGTTGTAGAAATCACGAACGAGTGCGGCACGCTCAGAGCCACTTCCGGTAGCACAGAGATAAATTTGGACAGCGACACCGCCGCGAATACGACGTTGTGAAATACCAGCGAATTTTTGATCGCGAATACTTAAGTCATAACTACCAGGACAGTAAGAGCCAACAATTTCTTTTGCCTCGATAGTAACGTTGTAATCCTTTAACATCTCCTTAATTAAATGCCACATCGTATCGTATCCAAGATCAATATCGATACCTTTTTCTGTTTCTTGGAATAAAAGTGATACGTTTAAAACACCTTCATCAAGCACGACTGCAAGCCCGCCAGAATTACGAACAATAACATTGAAGTTGTGTTGTTTTAAAAAAGAAATACCTTCTTCTAAATGCGGAAGGCGTGAATCTTGAATGCCAAGGACAATTGTATTGTGATGAACCCAAGAACGCATTGTTGCGGCTGACTTGCCATTTCCAATGCTTGTGCATAATGTGTCATCCATTGCGAATGACTGAAGTGCATGGAATGTTGGTCCCAAACTAGACTGATCTACAATGCGCCACTCTGGCTGAGATAAAATGGAACGGGAATTGCTCATATAACTAACCCCTTATCTTTAAAATGACAATCTCTATTATAGCAAAAAATGAAGAATGGAGTTTTCTCACATATAAAGGGGGAGCTTAAAGGTGAAATAATAAAAAGGATGCATTACATGCATCCTTTTTATTCTGCAATTTTTTCTAAATTACCGTTTCGGTCCATTCGGAAAGATGTTTGAGAACGTTCTTCGTCATCCATGACTGCCAATTTACGAGCTCGGTTCATAATGTTCATAAGTGTTTCGTAATCTTCTTGTACAGTATGAGATTGCTTTTCTAACTTTTCTAGTTTCTTTTCTAGTTCCTCACTCCGAAGGATTTGTGCTTTAATTTCTTGTTTCAATCTCGTATTCTCGTTTTCAAGAGCTGTCACTTTTATATTTGAAGATCCGACTGTTTGTAAAAAATAAATAACATCTTGCATTGTCATAGAGCTTCTTGCAGCAGGAGCAGTAGATTCTTGATATGGAATAGCTTCTTTATATTGTACGATTGATTCCTCTTGTGCTAATTCTTCATAATCAGTTATCGAATCTGAAGCTGGTGGTGTATAAAGTAAACGTTTTTTCGCTTGTTCACCGCTTGCAGCACGCATTTTATCTTTACGATGTTTTTTTGCTAGTTGAAGAGCTTGTTCATAGCTATAGCGAACGACAGCATTCCAGCGGAAACCACAAGCAGCAGATGTACGATTTAACTGATCTCCTACTTCCTCAAATGCATTTAATTGCGTACTTCCTTCTCGAACATGACGAAGTACCGTTTCAGCAAGTAATAAATCATCCTCATCTGTCCAAGCATCTTGTCTTACTTTCATAGATTCAACTCCCTTTCTTTTTATGAACTTCCTATTTTTATAATGGGCAAAAAAATAAACTTTTATACAAAGCTTTTAAAAATATGGTAGATTTCGATGAAAGGTAAAAATTTTCCCGTGAATGGTGAGCGCTTCTATAGGAGAGCATATAAATATGTAGCATTATGTAGAGAATAGGCTTTGTAGGGAAACTTGCAACGAGCTTCAAAGAGCGGTAAAATACCATTTAGTGTTTATTTTTAAACGAACTTGAGAAAAGTTTAAAATAGAGGAAGTGTTATATAATGGGAAACGAATTTCGCGTGTGCGATGACTGTCAGGCAACGAACGTTAAAACGTTAGTTCCGAAGTTAAAAAAAGTAGATTCATGTGCAACGATTGAAGTTGGATGTCAGTCTTACTGTGGTCCTGGTCGTAAAAAATCATTCGCATTTGTAAATAACCGTCCAGTTGCGGCTCCAACAGAAGATGAGTTAATCGTAAAAATTGAAGCAAAGTTAAATAAGTAAGAAAAAGAAGAGTGAAAAGATTACTCTTCTTTTTTTATGCCCATAAGAGGAAAGATTTATTCTGCGAAAGTACTCTTGTGTGGACGAACGTTTTCTAAAGGATGGATATAACTTTTGTATTAAAGTTCCAATTTATATAAATTTATATTTCAAAATAATGGTTGACAGTCTTTTAAAGCGATAGGTAGAATAGAAGTGTCTGATTCTGAGAATCATTATCAGGAAAATAACAATTCACCTAATTTTTTTATTACTATTTGAGAATAAATTTCATTTTAATAAATATATGTTGTTGGTTAGGATGGTTGAGGGATGGAAGCGAGCGCAAGCAGTATAGAACAGCAAGAAGAGAATGTTAAAGAGATTAAGAGCAGACCGCTCATCGCTTCTATTATTTTAGTAGCGGGTACAGTTTTGTTAGCTTTAAGCATGGCAGTTTCTATTTCTTTTGGGGCTGCAGATATTAGTTTAAAGACTGTATGGCAAGCTGTATTTCAGTTTGATGGATCTATTACACATCATAACGTAATTCAAGAGCTTCGCATGCCTAGAGCAATAGGGGGCGTAGTTGCAGGTGCCTTTTTAGCGGTATCAGGAGCAATTATGCAAGGCATGACGCGAAATCCACTTGCTTCACCATCGTTAATGGGAATTACAGATGGGGCTGTATTTGGAATTGCAATTATGTATGCATTTTTCCCTAATTCACCTTATTTAATGTTTGTTATCGCATCTTTTATTGGAGCTGCGTTTGGTGCAAGCATTGTATATGGAATTGGGTCTTCTTCACCAGGTGGATTAACACCTGTGAAATTAGCTTTAGCAGGTGCAGCTATTAGTGCTTTATTAGGGGCAATTTCATCTGGAATCGCATTGTATTTTAATCTTGCCCAAGAGGTGAGCATGTGGAATGCAGGCGGAGTTGCTGGAGTGAAATGGCAAAGTATTAATATGTTAGTGCCAATTGGCCTTGTTTGTCTTTTTATCGCAATTATGATGTCGAGATATATTACAATTTTGAGCTTCGGTGAAGAAATTGCAATTGGACTTGGTCAAAATACGACATTAATTAAATTTATCGGAACAGTACTTGTTCTTGTTTTAACGGGTTCCGCAGTTTCCATGGCAGGATCAGTAGGGTTTGTTGGTCTTGTAATCCCGCATATGACTCGTTTCCTTGTAGGCTCGGACTATAGATGGGTTATTCCATGTTCTGCGGTCTTAGGTGGGCTGTTAATTGAATGTGCAGATATGTTATCTCGCGTTATTAACCCGCCATTTGAAACGCCAATTGGAGCAATTACAGCGCTAATTGGGGTTCCATTCTTCCTCTACTTAGCACGTAATGAAGGGAGAGGAAAGATGTGAGGACGAGTGTCTTAACAAAAAAGAACATTTCTATATTAACGATTTTAGTAGGACTAATCGTTTCTATATTTCTTATTAGTTTAAATACAGGAACTTTTAAAATACCCCCAATGGACGTATTAAAGTCATTGGTTGGACTAGGGGCTGAAGATCAGTCTGTTATTTTATTTGAATTCCGTATGCCGCGTATGGTAATTGCTATACTAGTCGGATCTGCTTTAGCTATGTCAGGTGCGATTTTGCAAGGTTTATCACGAAATCCACTTGCTGATCCAGGTATTATAGGGATTAATGCTGGAGCGGGATTAACAGTTGTTATATTCGTCTACTTCTTCTTCGGGAAAGTAGGGACTGGTACATTTTTATCTGTATTCATTCTTCCATTTTTCGCACTAGTTGGGGCGATATTAGCAGCGGTAATTATTTATTTATTAGCATGGAAAGACGGCGTTTCATCGACTCGATTAATACTAGTCGGTATTGCCGTTGCAGCTGGATTTGGAGCTGTTAGTTTAATTTTCTCTATGAAGATGACATCTAACGATTTTCGTTTTGCTACGATTTGGCTGGCGGGAAGTCTGTGGGGTACAGATTGGAAATTCGTATTAAGTGTACTTCCATGGATGGTTATTTTCTTACCGCTTGCTATAAGTAAAGCACACATATTAAATGTAATGAACCTAGGCGATTCTACAGCAGTTGGCCTTGGTGTAAATGTAGAAAAAGAAAGACGTAAATTATTATTTATTGCAGTTTGTTTAGCGGGTGCATCTGTTGCTGTTGCCGGTGGAATTGGCTTTATCGGTTTAATGGCCCCGCATTTAGCAAGGCGCCTTGTTGGTGGCAAACATCAAATCATGTTGCCCACAGCTGCGCTAATAGGAACGTTTTTACTTTTATTCGCAGACGTAATTTCAAGAAGTGTACTAACAACTTCAGAAATACCAGTCGGTCTTGTTATTTCTGTAATTGGTGCACCGTATTTCATTTATTTACTTATGAGGACAAAATAAAGGGAGGCTTTTCGTATGGCAACTTTAGCGGTTGATGCGGTATCTGTTGGCTATAATGAAGGTTTAATTATTGATGGATTAACAGTTGAAATTCCGGAAGGGAAAATTACAACAATTATTGGGCCAAATGGTTGTGGGAAGTCCACATTATTAAAAACGGCGTCTCGTATTTTGAAGGCAAAACAAGGTACTGTTTATCTTGACGGAAAAGCAATTGAGAAACAGCCAACGAAAGAAATTGCAAAGAAAATGGCGATTTTACCACAAACTGCAGAAGTACCAACGGGTCTTACTGTATTTGAGCTTGTGTCATACGGAAGATTCCCTCATCAAAAAGGGTTTGGCACGTTGAAAGAAGAGGATTATCGCTACATTAACTGGGCACTTGAAGTGACAGGAATGAAAGAATTTGCGAATCGTCCAGCAGAAGCGCTATCTGGTGGTCAACGTCAACGTGTTTGGATTGCAATGGCTCTTGCACAAGGAACAGAATTACTTGTATTGGATGAACCAACAACGTACTTAGATATGGCTCATCAATTAGAAGTATTAAACTTATTGAAAAAGTTAAATGAAGAAGAAGGTAGAACGATTGTTATGGTTATCCATGACTTAAACCACGCTTCTCGTTTCTCAGATCATATGATTGCATTAAAAGCAGGTAAGTTAATGAAACAAGGAACGCCAGATGAAGTTATGACAAGTGAAACACTTCGTAACGTATTTGAGATTGAAGCTCAAATCGTTCCATGTCCAGTAAACTGTAAGCCAATTTGCTTAACATATGATTTAGCGATGATTAGTAATCAATTGCGTAAAAAAGCATAAGTAGAACCCCCTCGTGAAGAGGGGGACTTCTAATGGACGTTGAGCTTCTTATATAAGAATGGGAAGTTGAACGCCCGTTAGAATGGGGTATTAACAACAATTAATAAAAATATATTGATTAATTGTTATCTTCGTTTCTTATAGTTCATTGCAACTTATAAGATAAATACAGCTAGAAGGAGTGGGAACATGAAGAATTTTAAAATGGCACTATTAGCAATGGTATTAGTTGTGACTTCTGTACTATTTGCTGCTTGTTCTAACAAAGAAGAAGAAAAGAAAGCAGATGCAAAGACTGAAGAGCGCACTGTAAAACATGCAAAAGGGGAAATTAAAATTCCTGCAAACCCAAAGAAAATTGCTGACCTTAGTGGTTCAACAGAAGAATTATTAATTTTCGGTATGAAACCGGTTATTACTGCTAATACATCTCAAGAAAAAATTGATGCACATATTGAAAAGAAACTAAAAGACGTTAAACCAGTTGGTTCTGCTTGGGGCGATAAAATTAACATCGAAGCAGTAGCTGCTGCAAAACCAGATTTAATTCTTGTAAATAATCGTCAAGAAAAGATTTATGATCAATTATCTAAAATTGCACCAACAGTTATGTTAAACACTCCATTAGATCAATGGCGTCCAAAATTCGAAGAAGTAGGTCAAATCTTCGGTAAAGAAAAAGAAACAAAAGAATGGTTCAAAAAGTATGATGAAAAAGCAAGCAAATTACATGACAAAATCGTCGCTAAAACTGGTGAAGCAACATTCATGAAAATGGCTGCGTATCCAAATGCTTTCCGCGTATACGGTGACTACGGTTACGGTAGCGTAATCTTTAATGATTTAAAACTACCAGCAGTTAAAGGTACACCAACTGATAAACCACTAGTACAAGTACAAAAAGAAGCTTTAATCGATTACAACCCAGATTACTTATTCGTATTTACAACTGGTGACGGTTCTCAGCGCTTAAAAGAATTCCAAGAAGAATCAATTTGGAAAAACATGAACGCTGTTAAAAACAACCACGTATTTACAATTAAAAATGAAGACTTAAACAAAGGTTACTTCCCACTAGGGAAAGATATGATCTTAGACGAAGTTGCTGAATTCGTTTTAGGTAAATAATGTATAAAGGAAATCACTTTTACTTCGGTAAAGGTGATTTTTTCTTTTTATAAAGGTAATTAATACAGTCTTTCATTTCTTTCTGTTTCTCATTTCGTTTATAATATAAAGTAAGAATGTAGTAAAGAAAGGGGGATGTCGGAAAGTGGTATATTTAAACGACAAACTCAGCGAAACAAAAGTGTTTAAAGACCCAGTACATAAATATGTGCACGTGCGTGATCGTGTTATTTGGGATTTAATCGGAACGAAAGAATTTCAACGCTTGCGCCGTATTAAGCAGCTTGGAACGACATTTTTTACATTTCACGGTGCAGAGCATAGTCGCTTTACTCATTCGTTAGGTGTATACGAAATTATTCGTCGTATGATTGATGATGTGTTTGATGGCAGACCAAATTGGAATGCTGAAGATAGATTGTTATGTTTATGTGCGGCATTACTTCATGATGTCGGTCACGGCCCATTTTCTCACTCGTTTGAAAAAGTATTTTCATTAGATCATGAGAAATTTACGCAAAAGATTATTGTTGGCAATACGGAGATTAATGATGTATTAAGTCGTGTTGATAAGGAGTTTCCACAAAAGGTAGCAGATGTAATTGCAAAAACGTCTACTAATAAATTAGCAATTAGTATGATTTCGAGCCAAATTGATGCGGATCGTATGGATTATTTATTAAGAGATGCTTATTTTACAGGCGTAAAGTATGGAAACTTCGATATGGAACGTATACTGCGTGTAATGCGCCCGTATGGGGATCAAGTAGTCATTAAAAATAGTGGTATGCATGCTGTTGAGCATTACATTATGAGTCGTTATCAAATGTATTGGCAAGTATATTTCCACCCGGTAACGCGAAGTGCAGAAGTTATTTTAACGAAGATTTTACACCGTGCTAAATCATTGTACGAGAAGTATTATACATTTAAAAATCATCCTGTTCATTTCTATTCTTTATTTGAAGAAGAAGTAACAGTAGAGGATTATTTAAAGTTAGACGAGAACGTTATGTATTACTACTTCCAAGTATGGCAGGAAGAAGAAGATCCAATTTTAAGCGATTTATGCCGCCGTTTTATGAATCGAAATCTATTTAAATATGTAGAGTTTACAGATAAACACGGTTTAGATAATTGGATGGAATTAAGTAGTTTATTTAAAAAGATTGGACTTGATCCGGAGTATTATTTAGTAGTTGATTCAACATCAGACTTACCGTATGACTTTTATCGTGCAGGAGAAGAAGAAGAGCGTTTGCCAATCCTACTTCTTATGCCAAACGGAGAGCTTAGAGAGCTTTCACGTGAATCGGATATTGTTGAGGCGATTACAGGTAAGAAAAGAACGGACCAAAAGCTATTCTATCCACATGATTTAATCTATGAAGATGGAAGAAAAGGAAAATATAAAGAAAGAATTATTGAGTTGTTAGAAGGAAAGAAATAAGAAGCAGCTAGTGGCTGCTTCTTATGAAAAACTTGAAATTATTTGTCGCTTAAGCGTTTTCCGCCAACTGCATAATGATTCTTAGACATTTCTTCGATGAAAACAACGATGTTTTCTTCAGGAGCACCAGTTGTTTCGCTTACTGCTGCTGTTACTTTCTCAGCAAGAGCTTTCTTTTGTTCTTCTGTGCGTCCTTCTAGCATTTTCACGGTTACGTATGGCATGTACAATCGCTCCTTTTATGTAAGTTACACTCTTATTATAGCGGATTATGGGGAAGAACAATCGAAAAAACAAATAATTTCTTTTTTTGACATATGGAAGAGGAGATGAAGTATGGATCAGTTATTTAGATATCCATTGCACGAAATTCCGTTGGTAGCAATGGCGATTATTATTGCATTATCCGTTCATGAATTTGCACATGCATATGTTGCATATAAATTTGGGGACGATACAGCAAAGAGACAAGGGCGTTTAACGTTATCACCGATGGCTCATTTAGACCCTATCGGTTTGATTGCAGTATTAATTCTTGGATTCGGTTGGGCAAGACCGGTTCCTGTTAACCCATATAACTTTAAAAGGCCGCGTCTTGCAGGCATATTAGTTTCAATTGCAGGGCCGATTAGTAACTTAATTTTAAGTGCAATTGGTTTAATTATTTTGTATAGCTTAGCAGTATTTGGAGTGTTAGATGCAGTTCCAGTTGCAGTAGCTGAAACATTAGGAAAGTTTTTTGAGCTCTTTATTATGTTAAATATTGTTTTACTTGTATTTAATTTATTACCGATCCCGCCACTTGATGGGTATCGTGTAGTGGAAGATTTAGCACCAGCAAATATTCGCGCGAAAATGACACAGTATGAAAAATATGGAGCGATTGCGTTATTAATTCTCGTTATTACACCGCTTAGTAATTACACAATTCAACCTATTTTCCAGGTAGTTATTCCGCATGTATTAATGTTTTTACAAAGTATCATTGCGCCTATTTTTGGCCTTTTATAATTTTTAAGTGAGGAGGATTTTACATATGACAGAGAAAAAGAAAAAAATCGGTTTTAATATCGTGAAAAATGATTCAACAGATGGACATGGTGGATTTGGTGTTGGGGCATTAAGCCTAGAAAACATTTCACCTGTATTTGTTGATGTACTAGAGAAAACCGCATTCGTTGATATCGGTGCGATGCATGCGCGTAGTACAGTAGAAAAAGGTATTAAGTTTTTAACAAATAAAGATGAAGTTCCAAACGGAAAACCATTTTGGCTTGTTTGGGTAACGATTGAAAGAACTGCAACTGGTGCTTATTACGCAGGTGTAACAGCTTGTGAAATGACAGTAGACCGTGAAATTCGTCGCGGATATAAATCACTTCCAGAACACGTAAACAAAATGGATAAATCAATGAAGCGTCACATTATGGTTGACCATATGGATGAATCATCTAAAAAAGTACTTGGTACGTTCTTGAAAGAACATAATGAAGCGATTTGGAACGAATCTAGTGAAGAATTGCGTCGTGCATTATTAAGTGAATAAAAAATAGCTGACGGATGCCCGTCAGCTATTTTTTTTACCAAGGAAGATATTTTTTCCACCAACTTGTTTTTTTCTTTTCTTCAGTCGTTTTTTCAAATTCTTCTTTATCATCGACGTGATCCATACAATATTCAGTCGGTTCGGTACCTTTAGCGAAATACATTTTCACAGAAATAGGACAATTTTTTGTAGCAATTTTACCGTTCTCTGGGTTGATACTAACCGCTACGACGTCACCTGGTTGTTTAAATTCTTTTTTGGGCTGTCCATCTAAGCCTTTCTCCATCGTATCAGTCCATATTTTCTTCGCATATCCTTGTTCTGCTACGTTTGAAATAGATTTAGGTTGATCATATCCGACCCATACACCTGTTACGATTTGCGGAGTAAATCCGATCATCCAACTATCCGTTTCAGTAGAACCAGATTTTCCGGCATATGTTCTTGATAATTTTGATAACATCGATTGGCCAGTTACAGCAGCATAACTGCTTAGTTTCTTATTAAACATACCGGTCATCATTTCTTCCATTACAAACGCTTTGCTCTTGTCGAGAACTTGTTTACTCTCTAAATGAGCATCGTATAATATATTTCCTTCATGATCCATAATGCGGCGAATGAAAGTAGGTTTTACTTCTTTTCCACCGTTTGCGAACATGCTATAAGCGTTAACCATTTCAATTGGTTTTACGGGTGATGTGCCGAGAGCTAGAGAAGGCACATCTTTTAATGCACTTGTAATTCCAAATTGTTTTGCTGTTTTTGCGAGTGCGTCATCTCCTAAAAATAAATTCGTTTTTACAGCATATATGTTATCAGAGACTGCGAGAGCTTGTGCCATCGTTACAAAATCATCTGCATAATAATCTTTATAGTTTTTTGGTTTATACTTTGAAACGCCGTCACCTAAAGTAAATACAGTATATTCGCTTTTTAAGCGCGTAGCAGGCGTGAATCCTCGTTCTAATGCTGCATAATATAGAAATGGCTTAAATGTAGAACCAGGCTGACGAACGGCTTGTGTAGCCCTGTTAAATTGACTCGTAGTATAATCAGTTCCGCCAACAAGAGCAGCCACTTCACCTGTCGTTGGATTCATAGAGACGAGAGCAGTTTGTATGTTTGTTGTGTCAGGTATATGATCTTTTACAGCTTGCTCTGCTACAGCTTGTAGTTTAGGGTCTAGCGTTGTATAAATTCGCAAGCCACCCCGTTGTAAAGCTTGTTCGTCTAATCCAACATCACGAAGAAGCGAAGCTTGTACAGCATCTTGGAAATATGGTGCGACCTCTGCTACTTTTTTCGTATCTAATGAGGCAAAAGTTAGTGGCTCTTTCTTCGCTAAGGCTGCTTGTTGCTTCGTAATATATCCTTGTTCGACCATTTCATCTAATATGAGAGCTTGTCGTCCTTTAGCACGATCCT
Source organism: Bacillus sp. N6 (assembly GCF_052805735.1). Lineage (NCBI taxonomy): Bacteria > Bacillati > Bacillota > Bacilli > Caryophanales > Bacillaceae > Bacillus > Bacillus sp. N6. The sequence goes on along the minus strand of NZ_CM127843.1, from coordinate 5,234,381 downwards.
CTTTCAAAAAGGGAGAATAGACACTTGGCCCTTTCGGGATACCTGCGAGCATACTAGCTTCTGCTAATGTTAAATCTTTTGCTGTTTTATCGAAATATAGACGGGACGCAGCTTCGATTCCATAAGCGCCATGTCCGTAATAAATTGTATTTAAATATCCTTCTAAAATATGATTTTTATTATAGTTTACTTCAAGGCGGACAGTGTACATTGCCTCTAATAATTTCCGTTTCCACGTTTTATCATGATCTAAATACAGATTACGCGCGTATTGTTGTGTAATTGTACTAGCTCCTTGTACCTTTGCCATCGCTTTTAAATCAGCAACAATTGCACCTGCAATCCGTTTCACATCGAAGCCGTGATGTTTGTAGAATCGTTGGTCTTCGATAGATAGTGTCGCCTCTTTTACATAAGGAGAAATTTCATTGAGAGATACATTGTAACGTTTTTGAATTTCATTACTTTGTCCAATAACAGTATCATCGTTTGCGTAAAAGACGCTTGTTTGTGGGACCGCAACAGGAGGAGGTCCCATAATTTTTGCGACTATAATAATAACAAAAAAAGAAAAAACGAAGAAAAGGACGCAAGAAAACATTGCGGTGAAGAAAAGACGTTTATATTTTTTAAGTTTTGGATTCATAGTCTGATCCATCTTTTTTCAGCCCCTCATTAATACAAGCGTTATTGTATTAGTATTGAGGGTTTTCATTTATTTTAAACAATGAAATTTCGAAAATAAAAAGCTCCTTCCATTAAGAAAGGAGCTCAAAGGCACGTGCTGGCCAATCGGTAATGATGACATCTACACCATAATCAATCATAGTTTGTAAATCTTTGTATTCGTTAATTGTATATGGACGGAAAACATATCCTTGCTCTTGTGCTAATTGCACAAATTCTTTCGTTAATAGCTGGAAGTTTGGATGTAATCCACTTGCTTTTCTCTGTTTTGCTTCGGCAATTGGATCAGCAATCGGTGTATCATATAAAATTGCTCTTGGGATTTCAGGAGCAATTTCTGCTAATAATGAAACAGAGTCATGGTTAAATGATGAAAATACAATTTGATTAGAAAGATGATATTCGCGCACAAGTGCAACAGCTTTTTCCTCAATATTTGGGTAATGAATAACATCTGTCTTTAATTCAATATTTAGTTGTAAGTTCGTTGTGGAAAGCCAAATGAAAACCTCACGCAACGTTGGGATTTTTGCTTCATGGAAAGAAGAGTCTTTATAGCTACCAGCGTCCAATGATTGTAATTCCTCTACCGTTTTTTCCGAAATAAGTCCAACGCCATTTGTTGTACGATCGACGGTTTCATCGTGAATTACGACAAGTTCACCATCTTTTGATAAGTGGACATCGAGTTCAATTCCGTGAGCGCCAATGCGTTCTGCTTCTTGGAAGGCAATCATCGTATTTTCGGGATGTGTACCTTTTACTCCGCGGTGAGCGAAAATAAGTGGTTTACTCATGTGAAATTCTCCTTATTATCTCTTTTCTTTCATTATGAAACTGCTTTAGGGAAAATACAATTGAATATGACAAACATTTACAAAAGTCTAACAGTTGCAGAAAAGTTAACGTTAACGTAAAATGTAATAATCAAGTGAAGGGAGGAATAAACATGTATAAAATTGATGAAGTAACAAAGCAAGTCGGTTTAACAAAACGTACACTTCGTTATTATGAGGAAATTGGTTTAATTCATCCCCCAGAACGTAGTGAGGGGAATATTCGTCTGTATACGGATGAGGATATTGCCAGAATTAAAAGAATTGTAGAAGCGAAAGAAGTGCTAGGAATCACACTTCAAGAAATGCAGCATTTCTTATCACTAAAAGAAAGAATGGAGAAAAGAAGAAATAGCGAGAACCCTCGTGATCGTGAAGTGATTCAAGAAATTAAAGATATGCTTGAAAAACAAGTGCAAACGTTAGACGAAAAAATGGAGCAAATGCAACGTGTAAAGGCAGAACTTGAAGATAGTTTACATCGTGCAGTAACATTTTTAGAGAGCACAAAAGGAGAGTAATCAAAATGGAGAGCAAACAAAAACTAGGGAGATTGATTACAGTGGTGGCTACCTTCCTTGCCTTTTCGGGTATAGGAGTAGTCGACCCAATTTTGCCGATTATTGCAGAGAAAATTGGTGCAACGCATTGGCAAGTTGAAATGTTATTTACTGCTTATATTTTAACGATGGCAATCATGATGTTACCAGCTGGTATATTTGCATCAAGATTTGGTGATAAACGGATGATGACAATCGGTCTTGCGATTGTGACTGTATTTGCGTTTATATGTGGTATATCGCAAACGATTGCTCAATTATCTCTTTTCCGTGCTGGATGGGGATTAGGAAATGCGATGTTTTTTGCTACAGCAATGACGCTGTTAATAGCATTAAGTAAAGAAGTTCATGAAGCAGTAGGATTATACGAAGCAGCGATCGGCTTAGGTATGGCTGGGGGGCCGTTATTGGGTGGAATACTAGGTGGACATTCTTGGCGTTATCCGTTTTTCGCGACGAGTATTTTAATCTTCTTAGCATTTATTTTAGTATTCTTTTTTGTAAAAGAACCGGAGCGAAAAGTGAAACGTAAGGCTGCTGGCGTAGGAGAATTACTTAACCTGGTGAAATATAAACCGTTTATGCAAGGTGCGATTTCAGGAATGTTATACTACTACGGATTTTTCGTTGTGTTAGCATATTCACCACTTATTATGCATTTATCAGCTATTCAATTAGGCTTTGTATTTTGCGGATGGGGATTAGCGTTAGCTTATGGTTCTGCAATTTTAGCACATAAGCTAGAAGGGAAATATGAACCAAAAACATTATTGAAGGGTAGTTTACTTGTATTTGCGATTTTCTTAATTGCACTATTCTTTGTGAAAATTATGTGGTTACAAATTACTCTTATCGTTTTATCAGGATTAGCATCTGGCTTAAACAATGCATTATATACAAGTTATGTAATGGATATTTCACCTTATGAAAGATCTGTTACGTCGGGTGTTTATAACTTTGTTCGTTGGTTAGGGGGCGCAATTGCTCCGATTTTATCAGGAATTATCGGTCATACTGTTTCACCACAAAGTCCGTTTTTAGTAGGTGGAATTGTGGTGTTAGTTGGTTGTATTATGATCCTAATTCCAATTCGTAAACCAGTAGAAATAGAGACAAAAGCCCTTTCTTAAGAAAGGGTTTTCTTTATACATATATGTTAGAACCCTCTGACTAAAATATATTTTCGGTATTTTTGTACTTTTAACTATACATTTTGGATGTTTTGTTTTATTTTTGTTAGGGGACATTAATGATGTCCCTATTATAAATTTGCATTGAAAGGCGTGATTGTACGATGGAACTATGGTTCACTGAAAAACAAACAAAACATTTTGGGATTACGGCGCGTATTAACCGCACATTACATACGGAGCAAACAGAATTCCAAAAACTTGATATGGTTGAAACAGAAGAGTTCGGAAACATGCTTATTTTAGATGGTATGGTTATGACAACAGAAAAAGATGAGTTCGTTTATCATGAAATGGTAGCGCACGTACCTTTATTTACACATCCAAACCCTGAAAACGTATTAGTTGTTGGTGGCGGTGATGGTGGTGTTATTCGTGAAGTGTTAAAACACCCAAGTGTAAAGAAAGCAACTCTTGTTGAAATCGATGGAAAAGTAATTGAGTACTCTAAACAATACTTACCATCAATTGCAGGCGCATTAGATAATGAGCGTGTAGAAGTAAAAGTAGGAGACGGTTTCCTACATATCGCAGAAAGCGAAAATGAATACGATGTAATTATGGTAGATTCTACTGAGCCAGTAGGACCAGCAGTAAACCTATTTACAAAAGGCTTTTACGCTGGAATTTCAAAAGCGTTAAAAGAAGATGGTATTTTCGTTGCACAAACGGACAACCCTTGGTTCACACCAGAGTTAATTACGACTGTGTTTAAAGATGTAAAAGAAATTTTCCCAATTACTCGTTTATACACAGCTAATATTCCAACATACCCAAGTGGTCTTTGGACGTTCACAATTGGATCTAAAAAACATGATCCATTAGAAGTAAGTGAAGAGCGTTTCCACGAAATCGAAACGAAATACTACACAAAAGAATTACACAACGCAGCATTCGCATTACCGAAATTTGTTGGCGATTTAATTAAGTAAGAAAATCGAGCTTGAACAAATAAAGTGTGAGTAGCTCATTTAAGGTGTTTGTCCAGAAGACTTGAACATGCTAGCTACTTACACTTCTGTAGAGAAAATCGTCTTCTTGTTGTTAAAAAGAAGACCCGGTAAATCGAGAAAGAGGAGCAATTCGCTCCAAATTTGAGAAATAGTGAAAGGTTGGGATACCTTAAGTTCCACATAAGGAGGAAAAGAATATGCGTTTTGATGAAGCTTATTCAGGTAAAGTATTTATTAAAAGTCATCCAAGTTTTGAAGAGTCAAAGGTAGTTATTTATGGGATGCCTATGGATTGGACAGTAAGTTACCGTCCAGGATCTCGTTTTGGCCCTGCACGTATTCGTGAAGTATCAATCGGTCTTGAAGAATATAGTCCGTATTTAGATCGTGAATTAGAAGAGGTAAAATATTTTGATGCGGGTGATATCCCATTACCATTCGGAAACGCACAACGCAGCTTAGACATGATTGAAGAGTATGTATCAAAACTTTTAGATGCCGATAAGTTTCCACTAGGTCTCGGCGGTGAGCACCTAGTGTCTTGGCCAATTTTTAAGGCAATGGCAAAAAAATATCCGGATTTAGCAATCATCCACATGGATGCTCATACTGATTTACGTGAATCGTATGAAGGGGAGCCTTTATCCCACTCTACACCAATTCGTAAAGTGTGTGATTTAATTGGTCCGGAAAACGTATATTCTTTCGGAATTCGTTCTGGAATGAAGGAAGAATTTGAATGGGCGAAAGAAGTAGGTATGAACTTATATAAATTTGACGTATTAGAACCTTTAAAAGAAGTATTACCGAAACTTGCTGGACGCCCAGTCTATGTCACAATCGACATTGATGTATTAGACCCAGCTCACGCTCCAGGAACAGGAACGTTAGAAGCTGGCGGTATCACATCTAAAGAATTATTAGATTCCATCGTAGCAATTGCAAATTCAAATATAAATGTAGTTGGAGCAGACTTAGTAGAAGTAGCCCCAGTCTACGACCATAGTGATCAAACACCAGTCGCAGCAAGCAAATTCGTGCGGGAAATGCTGCTCGGTTGGGTAAAATAAAAGTGAAGCCGACTGTTTAGAGAGGCGTAGCTAGATAAAGTAAGAGCCCTCTATATGATTAGAGGGCTCTTATTTTGTCGTTATGTGTCGGTAAGTCGATATATTAAAAAAATCGCCGATATAATTTCATTTACCGTTACGCAACACAAAAAAAGCTATTCTCAAACGATGGGAATAGCTCTTTTTCTTATGCAACCTTCTCTTCCGAAGTAACTCCACGAATTTCATCAGCAGAGCGGATCGGATATTTACGGAACACAATAGACCCGATGTATCCGACAATAGTGGTAACGATTCCACATAGTACAGCAGCAATCGTTACTTTTATAACGTCATTAAATCCGAATAGGACAAGAAGACCTGGAATTGGTGATGCTGTTCCTGGTGCATTATTAACAAGCTGGAATAGCGATGTAATAATACCGGCAAGTGCACCGCCAACGAAGTTTGTTGCATAAATTGGAATTGGATTTGCTGAAACAACATCTGCTTGTGTTAAAGGCTCGATTGCTACAGCGATTGTGTCTTTCTTTGAGCAAATTTTTAGTCGCTTAAAGAAAATAAAGTTCATCGGGGCTGAGGCTGCTACGGCAAGACTACCAATTGCCATTGGTAAACCTGTTAATCCAAGCATTGCAGTTAGTGCCATAGAACTCAGTGGAGAGGTAGAAATAACTGTTATTAATCCACCAAGCATAATACCCATAATGATAGGACTTTCTGTAGTTGCAACTGATATCATAGAACCGATTTTACCAAGTGTTGCGTTAACGAGCGGATCCATAAGCATTGCCATTCCACGTGAGATTGGTGCAGCGATAAATAGGATTGCTAAAAATTCCACACCAGCCGGTAATTTCTTTTCGAGAAATTTCACGACGAAGGCACAAACGTATCCGGCGAAAAATCCTGGTAAAATACCGAATCCACTAGTAGCGATACCAATTAAAACAGCGTATACGGGGGAAACACCGATTGCTAATGCGACTAAAATCGCTGCTGCGACACCGCTCATACTACCAGAAGCTTCTCCTACTGATTGTAAAAAGTCATTATGAAACATTTCTCCACCTATATAACGGTGAAATGCTTCAATAAGAAAACTTGCGATTGCTGCATTAGCTAAAGCGCCCATCGCCTTCATTCCGTAAGGCGCACGGTAACTGAAAAGTGTAAATAGACAAAGTACAACAAGTAATAGTGCTAAACCTTGCAAGATAGCCATTTGAAAACTGTCTCCTTTGATTTTTGTAATAAAAATTCGTATCATTCAATAATAATATAAAAGTGTATGAAACGGAAAAATTTTTTCTTGGGAACTTGCTGTAAGAAAAAATCCCTTACAATAATGTAAGGAAAGTGTAAGACTTTTAGATAGAGTATAGTATGCTCTTTTCCGTATAATACAAGTATAGATATAATACTAGTGAGAAAGAAGTGCAAACAGGAGGCGCATGTATGAAATTGGTAATTAAAGTTTTAGCTGTATTCGCCATCATTTTAGGGGGAACAGCATATTATTTAAACACAAAAACAGAAGGTGTACATGCTTTTGTAGACAACTTCTTTTCAAATAAAGAAATACAAGATTATTATGCGGTTGTAGATAAAGGTGAGAAAAAAGACGGTGAATATTTGTATACATTTAAAGGGTATACAGAGGACGGAAAGCAACAAATTATTAAAAGAATGGTAAATCGTGAATTGCATGCAGGTGCTTTTATAAAAATTTATGCAAAAGGTATGCAAGGAAAAGGATGGGCTGAAATAACGAAAGAGTCAATCCCGCAAAAAGCGTTGCAAAAAATAGAAAAACCATAAAAGGAGCGAATCGTTCGCTCCTTTTTTAGTGCGTTAAAATAGTGATAGATGTATTTTCTTTGTTAGAAATGATTTTGGCATGTCCACCAATTGGAAAAGTAAAAATTGGAGTTGTATGTCCAAAATTTGCATTTGCAATGATAGGAATATGTGCAAGTTCAGGTTTTGAAGAAATCATTTCTTGAATGTCCGCTATCGTACATTCTGCTTCTTTTTGCATTCTTCCTATTACAATACCTGTTATATGTTCAAAATCAGGTTGCTGCATAAGGGAATGTAGATAGCGATCAAAAGTTTTAAGCGTTGATTTTCCTGTTAAACTGTCTTCTTCAAGGAATAAAATTTTGCCCTTTAAGTTTGGCATATATGGTGTGCCTTGTAGTAAATTAAGTGTGCTCATATTGCCACCGATAATTTCTCCTGTCGCTTCTCCCTCTTGAATTGGAACATACCCTTCATTTTTTATAAATTCTCGATTTTCCTGATCCATATACCAAGAATCATCGCTCCACGTTTCCGCCGGAATGATTTCAATAGGCTCATTAGTGGTTAAGCATTGTAAAAAGTAATCGTTTGTATACTCGAGCCCTTTCTCCATTCCAAATGAAGAGAAGTGGGGACCCGAATATGTAACAAGCCCTGTTTTTGTGTAAATTGCATTATTTAAGGCAGTAATATCAGAATAACCACAGAAAAATTTCGGGTTTTTACGAATTAGATCATAATCGAGATGTTTCAATAAACCATTGGAGTTGTATCCGCCAAGTGTCGTCAAAATAGCTTTTACATTAGGGTCTCCAAATGCTTCATGGAGGTCTTGAATGCGGGAAGAAATAGAAGAGGAAGCAAATTGATCTATCTCATCGGCATATTTTGAGAATGTAACTTGAAAGCCCATGTCAGTTAATCTTTTTATAGCAAGTTTTCTATTTTCATTTGAAACAATACTTAAACTACAGGATGGTGAAATCACGCGTATTTCATCACCCTTTTTTAACTTTGTTGGTATCACTGAATTCACCTCTATAATTAAAAGAATATTTAGATTTAAAAAATATTTTATCACATGAAATAAAGTAGAAGTGAATTATTTTTTGAAATGGAGTTTTCCTGATTTTTCAGCAGACAGACAGCGTCTTTTTTTGATATGATAGGAAAAGTGATTTATTATAAGTAGTATTTAATATCTATAACATTTGAAAGGTGTGCAAGACGTGAAGAAACAACTTGCAGGCTTGCCGGTACACGTTCATTTCGTAACAGAAATCCGTGAAGGGGCGAGGAAGGAAACCGTTGCTTTTGAAGCAAATGGTCAATACTATGTAAAAGGTCAAGGTACATATGTAACATTCCAGGAGCCGAACGAACAAGGCGAAGTGAAAACAATTATTAAAATTCAAGATGAACAAGTTCTCATTATGCGTTCAGGTGCTATTTCTATGCGTCAGACGCATGTGAAAGGTGAATGGACAACGGGTACGTATACGAGTGAACTTGGTACGTTTGCACTGCAAACGAAAACTGATAACGTTCTTTTTAAATGGTCGGATGAAAAGAAAAAAGGACAACTCTTCTTAACGTACGCATTGCTTCTAAGTGAACAAGAAGCTGGCAGATATACAATTACAATTAATTTGAAGGAGGCAAAATAATGAATTCCTTAGAACAGGTAAAAGGATTGATTAAAGAAGAAATTCAAGCTGCTGTATTAAAGGCAGAATTAGCGACAGAAGAACAGATTCCAAACGTTGTATTAGAATCTCCAAAAGATAAAACAAATGGTGACTTCTCTACAAATATGGCAATGCAACTTGCACGCGTTGCGAAAAAAGCACCTCGTATGATTGCAGAAGAACTAGTTGCAAACTTCGATAAAGCAAAAGCTTCTATTGAAAAAATCGAAATCGCTGGTCCTGGTTTTATTAACTTCTATATGGATAATAGCTACTTAACAGATTTAATTCCAACAATCGTAAACGCTGGTGAAGCTTACGGTGAAACGAACACTGGTAAAGGTGAAAAAGTACAAGTTGAGTTCGTATCTGCGAATCCAACAGGTGACCTTCACTTAGGACATGCACGTGGTGCGGCAGTAGGTGACACTTTATGTAACGTATTAGCAAAAGCAGGATACGATGTATCTCGTGAGTACTATATTAATGATGCTGGTAACCAAATTCATAACTTAGCTCTTTCTGTTGAAGCTCGTTACATGCAAGCATTAGGTTTAGAGAAAGAAATGCCAGAAGACGGTTACCATGGTGCGGATATCATTGGAATCGGTAAACGTTTAGCTGAAGAGTTTGGTGATCGTTACGCAAAAGCTGATGAAAAAGAAAGCTATGAATTCTACCGTGAATATGGTTTGAAATATGAGTTAGCAAAACTTCAAAAAGACTTAGAGAGCTTCCGTGTTAAATTTGATGTATGGTTCTCAGAAACATCATTATACAAAAACGGAAAAATTGATGCTGCACTTGCTGTATTAAAAGAGCGTGATGAAATCTTTGAAGAAGGCGGAGCAACTTGGTTCCGTTCAATGACTTACGGTGACGACAAAAACCGTGTATTAATTAAAAATGACGGTTCTTACACATACTTAACGCCAGATATCGCTTATCACCGTGATAAATTAGAGCGTGGTTTCGATAAGTTAATCAACATTTGGGGTGCTGACCACCACGGTTACATTCCTCGTATGAAAGCTGCTATTCAAGCGCTAGGTTACGATAAAGAAACACTTGAAGTAGAAATCATCCAAATGGTACAACTGTACCAAAATGGTGAAAAAATGAAAATGAGTAAGCGTACAGGTAAAGCAGTTACACTTCGTGAGCTTATGGAAGAAGTAGGCGTGGACGCAATGAGATACTTCTTCGCGATGCGTAGCGGTGATTCTCATTTAGACTTCGATATGGACTTAGCTGTATCAAAATCTAATGAAAACCCAGTATACTATGCACAATATGCTCATGCTCGTGTATGCAGTATCCTTCGTCAAGGTGAAGAGTTAGGATTAGCTGCAGATGGAGACGTGAATTACAAACTTGTTACTTCTGAGAAAGAAGTAGAGTTACTGAAAAAACTTGGTGAATTCCCAGCTGTAGTTGCGGATGCAGCACAAAAACGTCTGCCACACCGCATTACAAGCTATGCATTTGAATTAGCAGCAGCATTACACAGCTTCTACAATGCAGAAAAAGTATTGAACCAAGATAACTTAGAATTAAGTAAAGCTCGTTACGAGTTAATGAAAGCAGTACGCACTACACTTCAAAATGCATTAGCAATCGTAGGAGTATCTGCACCAGAAAAAATGTAATTAAGAAAAGCGAAAGCGGCTCGTTTAGAATAGGAGGGGGATGGAGCTCCTGACAGAGAGGCGTACTTTGCCTCGGAGGAAGGCGCGAAGCCACCGAGTATTCTAGCAAAGCGGAGCCGATTTTTCGCTTTCAGTAAAAGGCAATCACACGATGTTGTGATTGCCTTTTTGTATGGAGATAATAAAAAAATAAAATTTTATCAAACAAAAGGATAATTTGCGTCGTCTTATATAAATGACAGGAGGCTTATGATGGAAGAAAAGGTAGAAGAATTAATTGATATATATAAGCAGCAAATATATTCCTTATGCTATAAGTTAGCGAAAACGAAAGAAGATGCGGAAGATATTTTTCAAGAGACGTGGATAAAGGTTTTTTCATCAAGGCACCAACTTTCTTATGTGGATAATTATAAAAAGTGGATTACTACAATTTGTGTTCGTACGTTTTATGATTTTTATCGTAAGAAAAAAAGGTGGAAAGATCGAATATTGGATTTGTTTCATAAAGAAGATGGTGGAGAAATAGATTTCGCAGATGAAGTGAATATATCAGAAGAATTTATTCAAAAAGTGGAAGCGGAAATGATACGGGAAGTAATACAGTTATTAAATGAAAAATATAAAACGGTACTCGTACTCTATTACTATGAACAATATTCTTACAAGGAAATGAGTGAAATATTAAATATACCGATTGGTACGGTGAAGTATCGTCTCAATTATGCGAAAAAGAAAATGCGAGAACATTTGGAGGGTTTCGTGCATGAAGGAAGATAAATTTGAACAGAAAATAAAGAGCAGTTTAGCGGGAGAGATGATTCCTAGCGAAGAGCTGATAAATCATACGAAACAGAGCGTGCGAAATGCTCGGAAATTAGAAAAGAGATGGGTTGTTTTCATTCATGCTATTTGGATGATTGTATTAACAGTCATCCTAGAGCAGTTTGTTAGTCATTTGGATCATAAAATATCTGTCATTATAACGATAGTTATTATGATGCACCTATACATTCCTATATACGTTGTCATACAGTCATTTTTAAAGAAGGAGTATAAATTACATGATAGAGTTCGCTAATCCATTTGTAGTATTTGAGATAGCTGGGATTACAATGTTTTTGGCTTTTATAGCACTTTTAGTATGTGTAGCATCATGGGTGTATACAGATGCGAAAACGTGTGGAATAAGTAAGTGGTGGAGTGTTATAGCGATTGTATTGCCATTTTTTATTGGAGTTTTGTTATATATGATACGAAGAAGTAACAAGAAAATAGAAGGCGAACATACGATGAAGGTTATGAAAAAACAAAAGATAAAATTAGTTGTCATATTTGCAAGTGCGATGTTTGTATTACTTAGCGGCTTTGCTTTTGTTCAAACGCTAGATGATATGTGGAGAGCTGGTGATATATATTTAGAAAATGAGAAGCGAGGGGAGACAAGTTACGAGGCAAAATTCTCATCATGGGATATTGCTGGGAAAGGTATTGAACTTGAGTATGCAAAAGATACAGAAGTAACATTTTCTTATGAAACAGATGCAAAACTTGGTAACTTATGCTTTAGCTTATATGAAAGGAAAGGAGAAGGAGAAGGTATAAGAGAGTTAAAAGAAATCTGTGAATCGAAAAAAGGTACTTTTAAAGCTACATTAAAAGCAAATGAAAAGTATGTATTTAATATAAGTGGTTTAATGGTGAAAGATGGTTTTGTAAAAGTGAATTGGGAAGCAAACTAAAGGGCCCTTGAGAAAGGCCCTTTATTTTATTGGATTGTATAAGTAACAGAAAAACTAACAGGACTATAGTAAACGTAAGGTGCATGAAATTGAACGTACATATTTCCATCTGTTTTTGCAGTGAAAATTCGGCCGTAACCATCAGAATAACGTCCAATAAGGTTATGATTTGAGTCATAAACACTGTAACTAGGAGTTTTGCTGTTAGGTTGAATTGTTAACTCTTGTCCCTTTTGAAGGAAAACAGGTTCTTGTTCAGAACTACCTCCAGTTTGCAAAGAATAAAATTTTGTAAAGCTTTGTTCTTGAGCGGCAGCAGCGACTTTTGTTTCAGGAATAAACGCGGTAGCGCCGGTAATTCCTGCTAAAGTTAACGCACCTGCTAAAATCATTTTTTTCATAATAGAAAAAGCCTCCTTATAAGTTGTAATCGATATTGTTACAGTTAATATTGTATACGATAATGAGTAGGATAAAATATGCTTTTATGCATATATATTTTTTCTCAATAAAAGACCACTGATAAAAATCAGTGGTCTTTTATTGATTAAGCAGCTTTCTGTTCAGTTTGAGTAACAGGTTTTTGAAGCGAGTTATAAACCCCTGTTCCGATAACGTCTAATGCCATTTTCATTCGTTCAGGTGAAATATTTTCTAATACGTTATCTTGAGGTGTATGGTATACCTTCTCAATATGATAGATTAATGGATTCCAACTATCGACACCCATCCAAATAAATAGAGCAGCAGGAATACCAGCTTCAGCAAATGGAACATGATCACTAGAACCGAATTTACCTTGTAGGACGAGGTCATTATTTAGTTGTTTACCTGCTTGCAAGGCAGCATCTGTTACAAAGTTTGTAGAGCCATCAGGTGTCATAGCGTATAAATTCTTTGCTTTATCATAATTTGTTGCAACCATGTCTGCGTTAAAGACACCTAAAATTCGATTGCGTTCTTTTTGGGATAGACTATTAACGTAATAATCGGAGCCAAGTAAGCCAGTCTCTTCAGAACCAAAGGTAATAAACCGAATTTCCTTATCAGTTTCTACATTTTGAAAAGCACGAGCTAGTTCTAATACTAATCCAGTTCCAGAAGCATTATCATTTGCGCCAGGTGCTCCGACAACACTATCATAGTGCGAACTTACAACGACTGCTTTTTCATTACCGGTACTCTTTTTTGGTTTCTTTTTGGCGATAACATTTAGAGATGTTAATTTAGATTCATGTCTCGCTTTTAGGGAAAGAATTGTTGTCCCTTTTTTAGCGATTTCTTCTTTAAATGCATTTCCTTGCGCATAAGCAAGACCAAAGACAGGGATAGATTGCTTTTTCGTTAGGCGGGGATTGAAGGTTTGTCCATAATTTCCGCGTCCGCCAATTAAACTGTATAAAAGAACACCTTTTGCACCTTTGCTAACAGCATTTTCAACTTGTTTATTATAGTCTGTAATTGTCGTTCCTCTTTCAAATAAAACAATTTTACCGTTTACTTCGTTTGGAATATCTTCTAATTTTGTCCCACCTTGAACAAAGATAAGGGGAGCTGTAACAGCTTCTGTAGAAATTAGTGAATTAGGAGCAGCACCAGCTTGCCAATTACGTTTTATTGATAGTGGTGATTCAATGAATCCAACGTACTGATCGGGCACCTGAAATGGCTGATATTCTACTTCATAGCCCATCGATTTAAGCTGCATACCAATGTAACGAGAAGCCCATTCTTCGGATTTTGTTCCACCGGGTCGAGGACCAATTGTTTCAGATAAGAAACGAACATGTTCAATTGCGCGGTTTGGATCAATCTGTTTTGTAATAGATGGAGTTTGTGTAACCTCTGACGTGGAATCCGCTTTTGCTTGCCCAATTGGAGCTAAGCTAACAGCGAGTGATACAGCAAGCAAAGAGCTTACTATTTTTTGTTTCAATGATTTTCTCATTTTTTCCTCTCCTATTCTTCTATTCTCTGTGACTGACAAAAGAAGACGGATAATGACTTTATTTTACCTTCGCGTCTTTTATTTTTCAATATTCTGACATTGAGAAATAAAAACAATATATGCATATTTGCATATTTTTGAGGAAGATATGTATGCTATCATTTTAAACGAAGGTTCGCTTTCTATTCTGAAAGCTCCTACATTGCATGAATCTAGTGTACCCAAACTTTAGATTATGTAGAGAAATGGAACCACTGTAGGGTTTCATTTCTCATGTTTGAATCAGTTGATGGTAATTATGTTTCCGCATTTCATAATTATTATCAGTGATATATGTAAGGCATCCATATGAAAATAAGAGGCTGTTCAAAGGTTTTCCGTACTTTTGGGCAGCCTCACCCCGTTAAAAGGACGATACTTTATGTATCGTCCTTTTTGTATAAAAAAACATCCAATCAATTGAGAGATTGATTGGATGTAAAAACATTATTAATAATGTTTTTTGCGTTTTGTAGCTAAAATACTTAATAATCCAGCTAGTAGAAGGACGATACCTACTGTTTGTGTAGGGTCTTCTTTATGACCTGTATTTGGAAGGTGTTTATCCGTATTTCGATCATCTTGCTGTTTGTTATCTGTTTCATTTGATGTTTCTTCGGAAGTTCCGTTTTTGTGTTTCTCAGATGTTTCATTGCCTTTGTTTTCTTCTTTATTTGGAGGAGTAACTGGCTTGTCATCTCCACCTGACGAAGATTCAATCTTTTTATTTGAAACTGTAATTTGTAGTGGTGTAGCTTGGGCTTTATCAATTGTAAAGTTTATTGGTGATGCATCTAATTGATAGCCTTTAGGAGCCTGTGTTTCTACTAATTGATAATTACCAGGTTTCAAATCATTTACGATTACTTTTCCGTGTTGGTCTGTTTTTAAACCTTCTCGGATGATTTTTCCATCTTGGTCTAAAATATTGAAAATGGCACCTTCAAGTGTTCCATGGTGATCAATATCAACTTTAGTTAACTCAATTGAACCTGTTGTTAAACTATTTAAAGCTGTAACAGAGGTAATCTGAGATTGTCCTTTCGTAATTGTGAAAGGAATTGGTTTAATGTTTAAATCATAGCCAGTTGGAGCTTTCGTTTCAATGAACTGATAATCTCCTGGACGTAAATCAGAAACAGAAATCTTCCCATCTTTATCAGTAGTTAAATCAGAATGAACATCTTTACCGTTCATATCTACAATTTTAAAGATAGCCCCTGCAAGAGTAGTACCATCGATGTCATCAACTTTAGTTAATTCAACTGCGCCTTTAGTTAAGCTGTTAGTAGCAGTAACAGAAGCTTTAGCAGTTTGACTCTTTTCAATAGTAAACTTGATAGGATTTTGATTTAAGTCATAATGCTTAGGAGCTTTCGTTTCAATGAACTGATAATCTCCCGGACGTAAATCAGAAACAGAAATCTTCCCATCTTTATCGGTAGTTAAATCAGAACGAACATCCTTGCCGTCCATATCTACAATTTTAAAGATTGCTCCTTCAAGAGTAGTACCATCGATGTCATCAACTTTAGTTAATTCAACTGCGCCTTTAGTTAAGCTATTCGTAGCAGTAACAGAGGCGATTTTTTCTTGGCCTTTTTTAACTGTGAACTTAATAGGTGTTTTGTTTAAGTCATAGTGTTCAGGAGCTTTTGTTTCGATAAACTCATAGTCTCCTGGCGGTAATTCATCCACAACTAAACGGCCGTTTTTATCAGTAGTTAAATCGGTACGAACATCGTGTCCATCCTTATTAACAATTTTAAATACTGCACCTTCAAGTGTTGTGTTTTGCTTGGCATCATCAACTTTAATTAACTCAACACTACCTTTCGTTAAGCTATTAATAGCTGTAACAGAAGCGTGAGTTAGTTGACTTCTTTCGATTGTGAACTTAATTGGTTCTTCATTTAAGTCGTAATGTTTAGGAGCTTTTGTTTCAATAAATTGATAGTCTCCTGGTTGTAAGTCTTTAGCGATGATTTTTCCGTCTTTATTGGTAACTAAATTCGTACGAATGTCGTTACCGTTCAGATCAGTAATTTTAAATACCGCACCTTCTAGCATTTCTTTCTTATCTATAGAGTCAACTTTCGTTAATTCCACGCCACCTTTTGTTAGGCCATTCTTAGCAGTAACAGAAGCGTGAGTTAGTTGACTTCTTTCGATAGTGAAGCTAATAGGTGTTTTATTTAAATCGTAATGCTTAGGAGCTTTCGTTTCAATGAATTGATAGTCTCCTGGGCGTAAGTTCGTAGCAGTAATCTTACCATCTTTATCAGTAGTTAAATCAGTGCGAACAATTTTACCTTTCGCATCGATGATGTTAAACACTGCATCAGAAAGTTTTGTATCTGGATTTATATCATCCACTTTTACTAATTCTACAGCACCCTCAGTTAAGCTATTTGTAGCAGTAACTTGGAGCTTTTCTTTTTGGCTTTTCTTAATTGTAAACTTAATAGGTGTACTATCTAATTTATAGTGTTCAGGAGCTTTCGTTTCAACAAACTGATAGTCCCCAGGACGTAAATCAGAAACAGAAATTTTTCCATGTACATCTGTTGTAAGCTCAGTACGAATCTCGTTACCATTCAGATCAGTAATTTTAAATACCGCATCTTTAAGAGCAGTACCATCTACATCATCCACTTTAGAAAGTTCCACAGCGCCTTTCGTTAAGCTATTTGTAGCTGTAACGGAGATAGGATCAGCTTGGCTCTTTGTAATTGTGAATGGAATTGGCTCTTTGTTTAAATCGTAGTGTTTCGGAGCCGTTGTCTCGATGAATTGATAATCACCAGGACGTAGGTCAGAAACGCTAATTTTACCTTGTTGATTCGTAACAAGATTTTTGCGAATTACAGTACCATTCATATCCACAATTTTAAATACTGCGCCTTCAAGAGTAGTGCCATCGACGTCATCCACTTTAGAAAGTTCCACGCCGCCTTTTGTTAAACTATTTTTCATAGTAACGGTAGCAATATCTTTTTGGCTTTTTTCAATTGTAAATATAATTGGTTTTTTGTCTAAATCATAGTGTTCAGGAGCCGTTATTTCAACGAATTGATACGTACCAGGACGTAAGTTTTCGATAACGATTTTACCTTCACTGTTTGTTTTTAAATCTGTTTTAAGTACTTTGCCATCTTGATCCAGTAAATTAAATACCGCATCAGCAAGTTTTGTTTGAGTGTTTAAATCATCAACTTTAAGTAATTCGATACTACCTTGTTTTAAGCTATTTGTAGCAGTTAAAGAAATAGCTTTCTTCTGTCCTTTTTCAATAGTGAATTTGATTGGTGTTTCATCTAAAACGTAATGCTTAGGAGCTTTCGTTTCGATAAATTGGTAATCACCAGGACGTAGGTCATTAATTTCGATTATTCCTTGTTCATTTGTAACAAGGTCTTTATGAACTACATCACCGTTCATATTAACAATTTTAAATACTGCATCTTTAAGAACAGTGCCATCAACATCGTCTACTTTAGAAAGTTTAACTGCACCCTTTGTTAAAGCATTTGTAGCAGTGATATGAAGAGTTTCAGTTTGGCTCTTTTTAATTGTAAATACGATAGGTTTTTTATCTAAATCGTAATGTTCAGGAGCAATTGTTTCAACGAATTGATACGTACCAGGACGTAGGTTTTCAACAACAATTTTACCTTCATCATTTGTTTTTAGGCCTTCTTTAACTAGCTCTCCGTCTGCATCTAATAAATTAAATACGGCGTTAGCAAGTTTTGTAGTTATATCAATATCGTCAATCTTTGTTAGTTCAACGCTACCTTTTTTCAAAGCATTTTTGCCTGTAACATTGATCTCTTTCGTTTGACTTCTTTCAATTGTAAATGGAATCGTTGTTTCATCTAATACATAGTGCTCAGGAGCTTTTGTTTCAATGAACTGATAGTCTCCAGGGCGTAAATCAGAAACAGAAATTTTACCGTGTTTATCTGTAACAAGATTCGTATGAACTTCCTTACCATTCATATCAACAATCTTAAAGATTGCACCTTCGAGCATCGTACGATCGATGTCATCAATTTTTGTTAATGTTACTGCACCTTTCTTTAAACTGTTAGTAGCAGTAACAGTAATATTCTCTTTTTGACTTTTTTCGATAGTGAACGGAATAGGGTCTTTGCTTAAGGTATAGTCTTTTGGAGCTTTTACTTCAATAAATTGATAGTCTCCAGGACGTAAATTAGAAGCAGAAATTTTACCGTTTTTATCAGTTGTTAAACCTTTGCGAATTACCTTTTTAGTATCATGAGCGTCAACGATTATAAATTCTGCACCTTCAAGAGTAGTGCCATCAACATCATCAACTTTTGTTAAAGTGACGCCACCTGTAAGTAAACTATTTTTTACAGTAACAGGGATAGGAAGATCTTCCTTACTACCTTTTTTAATTGTGAACTTAATAGGTGTTTTGTCTAATTTATAATGTTCAGGGGCTTTTGTTTCGATAAATTGATAATCCCCTGGTGCTAAATCAGGAATAACTAATACTCCGTAATCATCTGTTGTTAAATCTTTCATAATTTCTTTGCCAGTTGCATCTTGCAATGTGAATACAGCGCCGGCAAGAGCTTTACTACTTTCCACATCATCTTCTTTAATAAGTTTAACTTTTCCTTTCGTTAAACTATTTTTAAATGTAAGTGGAAGGAGTTTTTGTTGTCCTTTTTCGATTGTAAATTCAATTGGTTCTACATTTACATCGTAATAAGTTGGAGCCTTTGTTTCGATAAGCTTATAGTTACCAGGACGTAAGTCATCTACAACTAGCATTCCTTTACTATTCGTAACAAGGTCCGTACGAACATCTTCATTAGTATCTCTATTAACGATTTTAAATACTGCACCTTCAAGTGTTTCCTTTTCATCTGCAGCATTCACTTTTGTTAACTCAATACCGCCTTTTGTTAAGCTGTTTTTAGCGGTAACAGTAGCCTGAGTTGTTTGACTTTCTGTAATCGTAAATTTAATTGGTTTTGTATTTTTGTCGTAATACTTCGGTGCTGTTACTTCGATAAATTTATAATCGCCAGGGCGTAAGCCAGTAGCGATAGCTTTACCATCCGCACCAGTTTTTACATTTTCGCGAATAACTTTCTTTTCATCATTTGCATCAACAATTTTAAATACAGCGCCTTCAAGAGCTGTACCATCGATATCATCAACTTTTGTTAATTCAACATCTCCTGGTTTTAAAGCATTTTCAGCTTTCACAAGTAGAGTTTCTTTCTGACTTCTATCGATTGTAAATTCAATAGGTTCTGCTCGTAAAACGTAATGTTCAGGAGCAGCTATTTCAATAAATTTATACGTACCAGGACGTAGGTTACTAACTTTAACTTTACCGTGTTTATCAGTAGTTAAGTTAGTGTGAGGGGAAACGTCATTATTATTTGTATCGACAAGTTTGAATACTGCACCTTCTAGTGGTTTTTTCTCACCAAACTCATCAACTTTTAATAATTCAACCTCGCCCGTTTTTAAGCTATTATTTGCCGTAACAGTAGCAAGAGCTTGTTGGCTTTTATCAATTGTAAACTCGATAGGGTTTGTACTTAATGTATAATCCTTAGGAGCTTCTGTTTCGATAAATTTATAAGCACCAGGCTCTAAATCTTTAACGGTAACTTTTCCATCTGAACCTGTTTTTATATTTTCACGAATTACTTGTTTCTCGTCATTCGCATCGACAATTTTAAATACAGCACCTTCAAGGGCAGTGCCATCGACATCATCGACTTTCGTTAAAGTGACACCACCTTTAATGAGGTGATTTGTCGCTTTAACAGTAAGTGCTTTCTGTTGGCTCTTTTCAATTGTAAATTTAAGTGGTTTTTTATCTATTTCATAATGTTCAGGAGCTTTCTCTTCAACAAATTGGTACTCTCCAGGAAGTAAATTTTTCGCTTCGATTTGTCCGTTACCATTTGTCGTTAATTTGGTATAACCAGGAATTCTTTTGTTATTTCGGTCCCGTACACTAAATACTGCACCTTCTAAAGTATTACCCTCTTTATCAACTTTTGTTAGGATAACTGAGCCTCTAATCAAGTTGTTTTGGGCCTCTTTATTAATTACTGTTGTTTGATCTTCCTCGATTGTAAATTCAATAAGTCGATCATCTAATTGATAATGTTCAGGAGCCTTTATTTCTTTTAAGTAGTAAGTTCCTGGTTTTAAATTATCTACAGTAATTTGTCCTTTATCATTTGTTATTAATTCTTTATGTTCAGGAATGACATTATGGTTTTGATCAAGCAGAGAGAAAACTGCATTTTTAAGCTTTTCTTTGTTATGAGCATCAGTCTTTGTAAGTACTACTTTTCCAACAAATTTCTCGTTTTTAAGAGTATATGTTGTAGTTTCTTCTGCACCAAGCTTAACAAGTTTACCTGCTTTTAATTCTTTACTAATGACATATCCATCAAGAGTTTTCATTTCTCTAAGCAGATATTCATCGCGTTTTAAGTTGTTAAACTGAGCGATACCATTGTCGTCTGTTGTAATTGTTCGAATAGCAGTTGTACCTGTGCGATCGAATAAAGTAAATACTACGCCAGATAAAATTTTATTTGGATCTGCATTATCTACTTTTTTAATTTGAAGGTTTCCGCGTCCCTTAGTAGCAGAACCGCCTCCAGATCCAGAAGATACTTTAACTACTATTTCTTCAATTTTTTCAGTTTCTGTTAATTTTAAACTATTACCAGTAATCTTCGCTTTATTGCTTACTTTTTCATTATTGTCTGCATTAATGAGTGAACGGTATTCTAAAATATAAGCTCGATCAATAGTATGAAGAAATTCAATTGTAAATTGTTGTTTCCCCGTATTGTTGTCTGTTGTTATTTTGAGTTTATAGTCTTTTCCTTCTTTTAATTCGTTTGTTGTATCTTTCGTTAAAGTGCCATCCACGGCTACTGTTGTCCCATATAGGTGGAATGACTTTTCATCGAGAATTTGATTGTCTGTCGGATCGTCTGTTACGACAGCATTTTCAATCGTTGATTGACTTGCATTAATAGAAACGCTCCAATCAATGTACTTGTCATTTTGTTTTGCTTTTTTCGTAACGCCGCTACCACCATTTTTGATCTCGAATGCACCATGAATATTGGCGATAGTTTCCGATCCATCTTTTAATTTGGCGTAATTATCATAGCGCTTATTAATTTCTTCACCTGCAAGTGAAGTTTTAAAGCTGATATGGTACGCTGTTTTAATTTCATTTTTAAAATGAATCGTTAATGTATTTTTATTATCTTTCGTTGCATTTTCTACCGTATATTCGTCAGGGGAAACAAGTGCCCCTAATTTATAACCGTCTGCACCACCAGTTAATTCCATATGATGAATCTCAATGGAGTCTGGTATAAGTTTTTGATTGTTTTCTAGTACGTCAACGATAGAAGGGTCTTTAATAGTCCTGTTATTATAGTTAAACCCTATGTCCCATTTGATTTCTTTCGTTTGGGCATTGTAAGAACCGTATTTAAATCCGTTTCCTTTTGTATAGCCGTCAGGATTGAATCTATCATGAGATTTACTATTTTTATCGTTCCCATTTATATCTTTCCATGATAACTCAGCTGTATTTTTGAATGATTTATTATCATCCTTTTTAGATAGAGTCTCGTAATTAAAGTCTGTTGTGTACGTGATGGTTAAAGTTTTATCCATATTAGACTTATAACTACCAGCTAGTGTTACTTTGAATCCGTCAGCTGTTACATCAAGTGTGTAATCAGAGTCTAATTTCAGTTCAGTTGATCCATCAGTAATTTTGAAACTATCTTTTTGTAATGTAAGTCCACTATAGTCAAACGTATCAGTGATAACAGCATCATTTAACACGTAATTGTTATCATTTACAATAATTGTCCATTTCGTTGTTTTCTTATTGTAATCTGTATCGTTTGCATTTTTATTATGTTTCTTTATGATGTTTTGTTGTTGTAATGTAACTTTGTTTGTTTTACTCCATTTTCCATCTGCAATAATTGTATTTTCGATTTCGCCATCTTGTATAACATCATTCTTGGCTTTCGATGTATAAGTAATCACATAGGCACTATTAATATCTTCATTAAATTGTAAATCAAATCCCTCATCGGTTTCTTTTACAGTAAAGTTTGTGGCGTTGTCACCTGTAACAAGTTTTCCGTTATTATCATAAGAAGCATTTTTAACCACGATAGAACTTGCATCAACTTTATGAGATTTGTCCAAGATGTCTTTTAAAAGCGCATCAGATTGTTTAATATCTCTTTGATCACCGTTGAAAGTAATTGTCCATTCAATTGTTTGTGTTTTTGGATTATATTTACTAGTTTTCTCTAGATGTGTACCGCGTGAAACAGTTACAGTTGCATTTGCGGATACATCTCCTTGATTCTTGCTGGATACTTTTGCTTCATTTTTGAAACTAGTAACACTTTCGTCAGTAATTTTTGTCGCATATTCAATTTGATATGCTTTTTTCGTTTCATTTTTAAAAGCGATATTTAATTTATCGGAGGATGAAGTGAGTGTATATTCTTCTTTACTAACTTCGGCTCCACGAGTCGTTTTCCCGTTAATATCTACTTCTAACTCATAAACCTTAATAGAATCTTCATTGAGACTGGCTCCATTTGGAATATTGTCTTGGAAGACAGCGTTTGTAAGAATGTCTTTTGTTTTGTTCATTTCGACTGTCCAATTGATTTGATTCGTATTAATCGGTCTATCAGGTATACCTTTTTTATTCATAGATTTCTTTACATTAGGTTTGAAATCAAGCTCGATAATAACGTCTTGTTCTTTAATTGGGAAAGGAATTTTTTGTTCCGTAGTCCCTTTAATTTTTGTTTTATTGAATTCCGTACCAACTTTTAAATGACCATCTATATTAGGATTGTCTTCAACGTACTCGTTAAAAGTCATAGTTACTTTTCCGTTTAAGTCAACAACGAACGTCCCAATTTCATGTCCTGTTCCATCAACTAAAGGCTGTGTAATGGTGTTGTGGACGATAAAATATTCCGGGAGTTGGAAAATATAGTAATCTCCCTTTTTTACTTTTAATGATTCTAAAACTTCCCATGTAAAATCGATATTGGCAGCAGAATCAGGATTTGGACGATTATCTGTATCATTAAATGGTTTTCCGTCTTTATCTGTTAATTTTACGCTTGTTAAAATATTTTCTTTAATTTGCTTAGGTGATGGGTCTGGATTTTCAACAGGTTGCCCTGTTGTGTTATCACCAGGGTTCTCAGTAGGTTGCTGTGTCCCGCCATCTTTTGGCTGTTCCGTAGGCTGCTGAGGATTCCCGTCTTTCGGCTGTTCCGCAGGTTGCTGAGTGTTCCCGTCTTTTGGTTGTTCCGCAGGTTTCTGCTGTGTCTCACCATCTTTTGACTGTTTCGCAGGCTGCTGAGGATTCCCGTCTTTTGGTTGTTCCGCAGGTTTCTGCTGTGTTTCACCATCTTTTGGCTGTTCAGTAGGTTGCTGTGCGTCACCGTTCTTTTGCTCTTCGGTAGTCTGCTTAGCATCATCACTATTAATAGTAGGTGAAGTAGGGTTATCTACTTGAACAGGAACTGAGATAGTCTTAGCTACTGTACCTAGAGGGAAAGTAAGTGGGACGGCTTTTATGCCAGGTTTTAAATCTGGATTGAATACAGTGTCAAATTTAATTTTTCCCTTAACACCTTTTGAATCTTTTACTGAATCGTTAAAGACTATTTTCATTTTGTTATCGTTTGCCGTAACAAAATATTGACCAATAATTTGTTGATCTGCCATCAAGTTTCCTTGTTGGTCATTTTTTACTTTTAATGCGTTAGGTATTTGAAGAACTGTTGCATCTTTTTCTTGTGCAATTTGATGATCTTTTATTGACCAAGCATATTCTAGGTGAATGATTGATCCTGCATTTATTAAGTTTTTAGGATTTAATGCTTCGTCAATAATATGATTCGTTGCATCTTTCATTTCAACAGTGTCAAATAAGGAATCTCCTGTTAAGGTTTCCGCTTTTACTTGATTGTATGGAAAACTAGCAAGTTGCGAAAATAGTACGAATACAATTAAACATACATTGAAAAGTTTTTTCATTTTTCCTCCTCTGAACATTCATTTGTCCATTGGGGACTTATTCCACATGAACAAATGGAATATAAAAAGTATTTTTTATAAGCTATTTACTTTTTGCTATCCCTCCGTTTCTATACGCGTTCTCAGACAAGTAGGATTATGTTCAAAGTAATATTATTTAACGTAAAACAAAATGTATATTTACACAGTTCTGTGGAAATATACACAATTCGACAAAAAATGTCGAAAAAAATACTGATATTAAAGAATGATATCAGACCTTTATATGTGAGATAGTTTTCATGTATATCTAGTAAAAAAGAATGGTTATAAAGGTAAGTTTTACGATACATACTAACCAATGTAGTGTATCCCTTTGTGAAGGCTTATTTTTGCCTTAAAGTTATGTGGAGATAAAAAGCTAGATAGGGTTGGTTTTGGTCAGAATGAAGACAATATGTACTTTGAAAATAGTCATTTATTTTGTCTAAAGAGAGTTGTGCGATTAGTGGACCGAAGTTGAAAGATGATAGTTTCTTACATTGTTAGAGGAATATAAGAATTACAGAATATTCGACTAACACGTTACTACGGTCATTTTTGAGACTGTTTAAACAATAAGAAAGAAGGTGTTTTACTCCTTAGTTACAATATCTTTTTAGTAAAGATAAGCTTAAGTAACCTCCGCTAAAGATTATATACTTAAATGATAAAGAGTTCAACAGTAGTTCACATATTTTCCCAAAAATAAAAACGGCTGTTTTATGTGGAATAAATCTACAAAACAGCCGTTTTTGGTATTAGATTTCTGTTAAAATTATTGGTTCGCCGCGCGTTACGACAACGGTATGTTCACATTGTGCAACAAGACTTTTATCAGGTGTAACGAATGTCCAGCCGTCGTCACCACGTTCAATAATATGATCAGCTTTCATAGAGATGAACGGTTCTACAGCGATAACAAGACCGTCTTTTAGAAGCGCATTATCCATTGGATCATAGTAACTTAAAATGTGATTTGGTGCTTCATGTAAGCTAAGACCAATGCCGTGACCAGTTAAGTTTTGAATAACATTGTATCCACTTTTATGTGCAAAGTTTGAAACAGCACGACCAATTTGATTTTGTTTTGAGCCAGCTCTAACCTTTTTCATTGCTGCCCAAAATGCATCAACCGCTGCTTGGCAAAGCTTTTCTTTTGCTTCGTCTTCTCCAAGAACAAATGAGATACCTGTATCTGCATAATAGCCATCAAGTGCAGCAGATACATCGACGTTTACTAAGTCGCCTTCTTTTAATACGCGATCTCCTGGAATACCATGAGCAACTTCCTCATTTACACTAATGCAAGTTACACCTGGGAAATCATATTCTTTTTCAGGTGCAGAAATAGCACCATGTTCATCTAATACTTTTTTACCGATCAAATCAAGCTCTTTCGTTGTCATACCTGGCTTCGCTTCTTTTTTCATTTCTTCACGTGCAAGCGCAACGATGCGGCCGATTTTTCGTAAGCCTTCTAAATCTTGTTCATTACGAATAATCATGAAAACCACTGTCCTTCCTCGAATATATATCTTAACCGATTGTATCATGTTTATTTTCGTCCTGCTACTCGCTTGCGGTATGCAGCTTGATTCCTCTCATAAAGAATACATGACAATTGTCATATCGATGTCATGACGCATCATACTGTTTCCTAAGTTTTCCAAGTAATACAATGTAAATATAAGAAACAGCGGGGGTGGAGAGATGGAAAAGATTATTGAAGTAAATGGTGTTTCTAAAACATTTAAACATAAAAACGCAGTAAATAATGTTTCATTTCATGTAAATAAAGGGGAAATAGTAGCGTTACTTGGTCCGAATGGTGCGGGGAAAACAACGACGATGTCGATGATGCTTGGATTAAAGGACCCGACAGAAGGTAAGGTCTTTATATTTGGAAAGAGTCCAAAGCATAGAGATGTTCGTAATAGCCTCGGTGCGATGCTGCAAGAAGTAAGTGTCATTGATAGTATTA
Source organism: Bacillus sp. N6 (assembly GCF_052805735.1). Lineage (NCBI taxonomy): Bacteria > Bacillati > Bacillota > Bacilli > Caryophanales > Bacillaceae > Bacillus > Bacillus sp. N6. The sequence continues at coordinate 5,208,080 of NZ_CM127843.1, read as the reverse complement.
CGGTGGAAGAGGCAATCGAGTTATTCCGTAGTTATTATACGAATCCTATAGCGAAAGAAACGTTACTGCAGTTATCAAATTTAGAATCAGAGCGAAAGCAAAGATGTGAGAAGTTATCAGGTGGGCAAAAAAGAAGGTTGAATTTTGCGCTTGCACTTGCGGGAAATCCAGATTTGTTATTTTTAGATGAGCCGACAGTCGGAATGGATATTACGTCTCGAAGAATGTTTTGGGAAACGATTCGAAAGTTAGCAAGTGAAGGGAAAACAATTATTTTAACGACGCATTATTTAGAAGAAGCAGATGCTTTAGCAAATCGTATCTTATTATTTGCGAACGGAAAGATTATCGCAGATGGTACACCAGACGAAATGAAAGCGACGATTTCGCGAAAAACAATCACATTTTACTCGAAGGAAAGCATTCCTACAAAATTACTAAAGGGATTACCAAATGTAACAGAAGTTAAGTCAAACGAAGGACGCTTCATTTTAACAACAGAGGATACGGATGCAACTTTAAAAGCCATTTATCAAAGGAGTTTACCTGTAACAGATGTTTCAGTTGAACGTGGAAGCCTTGATGAAGCATTTGAACAGTTCGTCGCAAATCAGAAGGGGGAAATCGCATGAGAGCGTTATGGATGCAGTGTAAAATAGAAATTTTACGTACATTTCGCAATAAATTATTTATCTTTTTCTCATTATTAATGCCTGTTATGTTTTACTACATTTTCACAAATGTTGTTCAAGTACCACAAAACGGAGATGCGTGGAAAGCACACTATTTAATTTCGATGGCAACTTTCAGTATTGTAGGGACTGCACTCTTTAGTTTCGGTGTGAGACTTTCTCAGGAAAGAGGGCAAGGATGGACACATCTTTTGAAAATCACACCACTTCCAGAGGGTGCGTATATAACTGCTAAAATTATTGCCCAAACAGTGGTGAATGCTTTTTCAATCTTAGTTATTTTTATAGCAGGGATATTGATTAATCATGTTGAGTTAACAGTAGGGCAATGGATTGGTGCGGGGTTATGGTTATTGTTAGGGGTAACACCATTTTTAGCATTAGGAACAGTAATAGGTTCCATTAAGAAGGCGGACGCAGCTGCTGGCTTAGCAAATATCTTAAATATGAGTTTAGCTATAGTTGGCGGGTTATGGATGCCGATTGAAGTATTCCCCAAAATATTAAGAACGATTGGTGAATGGACACCGACATACCATTTCGGAAGTGGTGCGTGGGATATTGTAGCTGGAAAATCAATTGGATGGGAAAATATCGCGGTATTAGGAGGTTATTTCCTTATATTTGTTGTAGTATCAATATATATAAGAAAAAGACAGGAAGCGGTATAAATGATAGAGAAGAAGAGGATTGAGATTTTTCCGAAACATATGGGATTCTTCCCGTATATGTGGTTTGTTTATCTATTATTTCCAATTTATCACTTAGCGCAGGCATCAGGATGGAAGCTTGTAATAGGAAGCGGTATGTTGATAATTTTTATCGTCACATACCGTCAGCTTTATTTTGTTCAGAGGACGTTTGTTTTTTGGGCGTGTATTCAAATGGTACTCATCTTTTTATTTGCTTTATTTTATAATCCTTTTATGATATTTTTTGGCTTTTTCACAGCAAGTGCGATGGGATTTGCGCCAAATAAGAAAGTATTTCGAGTGCTGTTATGTTCGTTAGTTATCATGCTTGGAGCATTTTTATTTGTAAATATGAATCAACTAACAACTACAAGTTTAGTAAATATCGTTCCAATGTTTATTTTAATGCTTCTTACGCCATTTGGTATGCGCAATTTTAATCAGAAAAAGATGTTAAGAAATCAATTGGATCAGGCGAACGAGCAAATTAAAGACTTAGTAAAACGTGAAGAACGGCAGCGGATTGCAAGAGATCTTCATGACACATTAGGGCATACGTTATCTCTTATTACTTTGAAAAGCCAGCTCGTTGAGAAGTTAATTGTGAAAAATCCAGAGCGTGCAAGTGCGGAAGCGAAGGAAATTACACAAACGTCTCGTACAGCCTTAAAACAGCTGAGAGAATTAATTTCTGATATGCGTATGATTACGGTAGAAGAAGAGCTAGAGCAAATAAAAGCGATCTTACAAGCAGCTAATATTGAATTAGAAGTGAGGCAAGAAGCCAGCTCGAGTTCGTTATCACCAATTGAACAAAATATTGTCGGGATGTGTTTACGTGAGGCTGTTACGAATGTTGTAAAACATAGCAAGGCAACGCGGTGCACAGTTTCTGTATTAGAATCGCAAGGTGAGCTGATTTTGAAAGTAAAAGATAACGGAATCGGTTTAACAGATCAAAATCATGATGGAAATGGTATCCGCGGCATGAAAGAACGAATTGCTCTTATTGATGGATTTGTTGAACTAGGTACAATCAATCCAGGGACGTTGTTAACAGTAAAAGTTCCAGTTGTAATTAGAACAGGAAAAGATGAGGTGAGGGCATGATTCGAATTATTATTGCAGAAGATCAACGGATGCTTCGTGGTGCATTAGGGGCCCTACTTGATCTAGAAGATGATATCGAAGTAATTGGGCAAGCGGCAAACGGGGAAGAGGCGCTAAAATTAATTGAATCGTTAAAACCGGATATAAGTATTATGGATATTGAAATGCCGATTCAAAGTGGATTAGATGTTGCTGAAGCGTTAAAAAAAGAAAAATCATTATGTAAAGTAATGATTTTAACAACATTTGCACGGCCGGGATATTTTGAAAGAGCAATGAAAGCTGGTGTGCACGGCTATTTGTTAAAGGATAGCCCAAGTGAAGATTTAGCAGCAGCAATTCGTAATGTAATGAAGGGGAAACGAGAGGTCTCCCAAGATTTAATGTTCGGCCTATGGCAGGAGCAAAATCCGTTGTCAGATCGCGAAAAGGAAGTATTGTTGCTTGCGAAAGAAGGAAAGACGGCAAACGAAATTGCGAAGGCACTTTATCTTTCACCGGGTACAGTACGTAATTATATTTCTGAAGTATTAACGAAGCTCGATGCGAAAAATAGAATTGAGGCAATTACAATTGCGGAAGAAAAGGGTTGGATATAAAAAGAAGGTTACCTATGAGAGGTGACCTTCTTTTTATACTTATTTTACTTCTATTACTTGATTTACTTTTTGTAATGACTTGTAACCATGTGCTTCAAATGCCTTTGCAAATTCATTTGATACGGCAGTGCCATATAGATCTTTTGCAGCTTGTACGATGTGAGATTGAAGTGATTCAAAGTCTTCAGCGGAAGTTGCGTAATTTTGCAATGCACGCATAACAACTTTACTTACTTTTTCATTACCTTGTTTTTGAACAGCAACACCGTTATATGTTTTACCTTCAGCTAATTGATATAATACGTGACTAATAATACCAGAATTCACGTGTGATTCTTGATTATTACCATCGTTATAGAAATCTTGTAAATTTGTATATAGTTTATGGCCGCCGTCACCAATTTCCCTTGGGATATCACGAATTGTTAGGCCGCCTAATGTATCGCCCATAATCCAGTTTCCCTTATCTTTCTTTACGTAATATTCGATTTGTGTACCCCAGAAATCTGCTAATCCCTCGTTTAGTGCAGATGTTTCAGCGCTTGGATATCTCACGACTTTATTTTTCGTCGTGCCACTGAATACAGCATGTCCAAATTCATGAGCTGTTACATCAAGAGCTGATGTTAGTTTTCCGTCTAAACCATCACCAAATACCATTTGGTTCCAAGCAGGATGCCAAAACGCATTTACATAGTCTTCTTTTACACCATCACTAACTTCAGTAGAATCAAAACCGTGTACACTAGCAACAACTTTTGAATCTTTATTGTCGTAACTTTTTAGATTATGTTCTTTCTTAAAGTAATCATAAATATCACTCATGTTCTTCATAGCGCCCGCGGCTTCTTTATCTGCAAAATTAGGAGTGCTACTTGAAATTAGTGTCCCTGGATAACCAGCTTGACTATATCCCCCGAGGGAATCGGCGTAGTTTGCATTATAAATATAAATACCATTTCCGCGTGATAAATCCGCTAAATAAAATTTTCCATCGGTTCCTTTGGCAATATTGAAAGAGATGTTTTCTTGAAGTGCATTTTTCCCAGTTCCTTGCTCACTTGCAGGGGATAATCTAGGTGATGTTACTTGATTTATAGTCTTATTCTCTTTGTTTTTAATGAATTTTTCTTGGAAAAGTACTTCGCCAGTTTTTAGATCAACGATAGCATTGCCATTTATAATCTGTTCATTGTTTTCATAAGTAAATGTAATAACAGTTGCGAATGTATAATAGCCATCTTTTTTCTTATAAACAACGGTTTCGCTAGAGAATTCTGTCTCAACTGCATCACTTGGAATTTGAACTATATCGCGTAATTTAGATTTTACTTCATTTTTCGACAAAAAATTTGTTATAGTAAGATTAGGTTGTTGATTTAAATTTTGAACAACTTTACCACTAACAGTTGTGATCACTCCATTTTTATCTACTTTTACAATGAGATCTTGGCCATATACTTTATAGTTTTTATATGTTTGTGCAAGGCGAACTTCGGTTTGATTTTCTTTGGTTTCTTTATTTGTAGGTTGGAAATCTACATTTTTTTCAGTAGTGACTTGTTCTTGTTGAGCTTTCGCCCCATTTACCTCACCCTTTAAATACTTTTTAGCAATATTTTCTTTCGTATCATTTTGAGGTTGTGTTAATTTCCCGATTGTTAAACCAGGCTGAGCAATTTCAACTTTGACTGCACTTTTGTCTAATTCTTGAGCATGAATAGCTTCTGTTGATAAAGGACAAAGAAGACCGAATGTAACGAAAGCACTAGCAAGTTTTCTATAATTCATCTATAACACTCCTAATCTATTATTGTATGTGAGATGAATTGTATGAAAAATTTGCCGAATTTTATATATATTATGCATTATTTCATATCAAAAATTGTCGAATTCACATTATTGTAGTGGTATGACAACTTAACAAATTAGATTGTTATAATGGGATGGTGAGTAAGTATGCACGCAGAGAAATTAGGAAGTGAAATTAAGAAAATTAGAGTGTTGAGAGGATTAACACAAAAACAGTTATCCGAGAACATATGTCATCAATCGGAAGTGAGCAGAATTGAATCGGGTGCGGTATACCCAAGTATGGATATATTGCAAGGTATTGCAGCAAAATTACAAGTTCCCATTATTCATTTTTATGAGGTACTCATTTATTCCGATATTGAGAGGAAAAAGCAGTTAAAAGATCAAATCATTATGCTTTGTAAGCAAAAGAAATATAAAGAAATTTATAATAAAGTATGGAATGAGTTGAAAAAGGAAGAATATCATCCTGAGTTTCAGCAATTTCTTCAATGGCAATATCATGTAGCAGCGTATGTATTGAAGAAAAGTGATTATGAATATTGTATTTTAGAATTAAAAAAATTGTTAAATCAACAATTAACTGGGATTGATGTGTACCAAAATCTTTATATAGAGAATGCAATTGCAAATATTTATGCTGAAAATGGTTACTTTAAGAAGGGCATGGAGTTATTTGAAGGTATATTAAAGCAATTAGAGGCATTACCTGAAAATAAAGAGTTTGATGTGAAGGTAAGACATAATTATGCGAAAACATTATACTTAGATAATCAATATGAAGGGGCTCTTTATCAAATAAATAAAGCTATTGAAATATCGTGTCGAATTAATAGTATGGCATTGATTGGGCAGCTATACTATCAAAAAGGTGAATGTTTAGAAAAGCTAGGCTATGATGAGACAGAGAGTGAAGAAGCTTATGAAAAGGCTTATTTCTTTTTTGATATATTAGAAATGCATACGTATAAAGAAAAATTTATGAAAAAAATGACGAAATAAAATAACGCAAAAACTAAATATGCATAATTGCATAATGTATGGATAAATTTTCATGATATATTAAAAGAAAAAATGTGGGTGATGGAATATGAAGAAACTACTTATCGGTAGTCTATTAACGTTAGCAATGACATGGGGTATTTCATTAGCGGATACAGCTTTAGAGAAAAGCCAAGTAATTTCTCATGATGATCAAGAGGTACAATTAGCTTCAGATATGCCTTTTGAGTTTTAAAAAAACAACCGTCTTACTTAGACGGTTGTTTTTTTATGGAGTAACATCCAAACGTCTTTACTAGAAACAGGTTTGCTAATAAAGAATCCTTGAATGTGATCACAATTTTGTTTATGTAAAAATTCCCATTCTTCTTCTGTTTCTACACCTTCTGCAATCACTTCTAAATTTAATTCTTTTGATAGTGTAATAATGGAAGAGACAATTGCTTCTTCTAAAGGACTAGTTGTAATTCCACAAATAAACTCTCGAGCAATTTTTAATGTGTTGATTGGATATTTTGTTAAATAAGCTAAAGAACTATAACCAGTTCCAAAGTCATCGATTGAAATTTGAATACCGAGATTTTGAAGTTGTTCTAGTTTTGCAACTACAGATTGATTTTGATTAATTGCGATGCTTTCCGTAATTTCAATATCTAGTGCTTCTGGTTTCAGTTCTGTTTCTTCCAACACCTTTGAAATAGTTGGGATTAAATCTGCATGGTTAAATTGAACAACAGATAAATTCACACCAACTTTTAAGTGAGAAAAACCTTGATTATGCCATCTTTTTGCCTCTAAACAGGCAGTACGTAAAATCCAATTACCAAGTTCAATAATAAAACCAGTTTCCTCTGCTAGGGGGATAAATTGGGCCGGAGATACGATACCGAGTTTTGGATGCTTCCAACGTATTAATGCTTCAAAACCGATAATTTGTTTTGTTTTTGTGCTTACTTGTGGCTGGTATTCAAGGAAAAATTCATTTTGTTGTAATGCTTTTGAAAGTTCACCTTCTAAGAATTGAATTTCATTTTGAGCGATACTCATTTCTTTTGAGAAGAAAACAAATCTGTTTTTTCCATTTGCTTTCGCACGGTACATAGCCATATCAGCATTTTTCATTAACTCATTTACATCAGTTCCATAATCAGGGTACATCGCAATTCCGATACTTGGTGTAATAGAGAGTTCTTCGCCTTGAATGAAGAATGGTTTGTTTAAAATAGTTAAAATCTGTTCAGCTATAAAAATTGCACTTTTTTCTGAGTACATTTCTGGTAATAGAATTGTAAACTCATCTCCACCTTGGCGAGCGACGACATCTTTTGAACGCAAGCAACCGCGTAATCTTTTTGCTACTTCAATTAATAATAAATCTCCGACGTCATGACCAAGTCTATCGTTAATTTTTTTAAATCGATCTAAATCAAGGAATATGACGGCGACATCATTTGCGTTAGTTTGGGCTGTATTTAAAATGGCTTTTAAATCTTTTTCGAACTTTCGGCGATTTGGTAATCCAGTAAGTGCATCGTGAAAGGCTAAATGTTCTACTTGTTTTTGTTTTTCATATAAAGTGGTAATATCACGCGCTATCCCAAACATTCCGACCACTTCTTTGTTTATAAAAGTAGGGATAAGTGTAATATGGAGATAATAATAATAGCCTTCTTGTTCTTTTGTACGAACTTCTAACGTTTGTGGCCTACCTTCCTTTGTAATTTGTAAAGCCTTCTTTAGTAGTTCGTGGTCTTTTGAATCAATGAAGTGTACCAGAGAATAGCTTGCCACTTCGCAATAATAGGCAGTAAATAAGCTTTCGCATGCCTTATTAGAGTGTTGAAAAATGCCATTCATATTTAAAGAGAAAACGGCATCGGGATGATCTTCGAATAAAGATTTATAACGTTGTTCACTTTTTGATAATGCAAATGCACCTTCTTCAACTTCATCCTCTAGTTGTGTAGTCAACTGTTCATATGTATGGATTAGTGCTTGATTATCTTTCCACATGTAAAGTTGCCGCAAGAATAACAAAATAAGTGATAATACGAGACCGATTAACATGAACTTATCATCCCAAGGTTGAATGATAATAAAAGAAAAAGTAATAATTATACTAAAATAAGGTAGTATAAAACGTACATAATCGAATCGATAATATTTTGTTTTCGTTTCATGCTGCATTGGTTTATCTAAAATATATAGTATGGAAGAAAGTCCAATTAATAAAATAGAAGCAGTGTGTATTAAATAATTAATTTCAGCAGAAGTTTTCATCCCAAAGTTCAATTGAAACAGATGAATATAACCGTATATGAGTATAATAGTGAAGCCGATAATTAATGCGATTCTACTAGAAGAATATTGTTCTCTTCTATATAGGCTAATAACGGCGTAAATTACTAATGATTGTGCAATGAAATACCCAATTAAAATCCAAGTATCCTTTGTTAACATGCGGAAACTTGAAAGATCTAAGATAAAAGTTAAGGTGAAATAAATGTTCATAATAATAATAAAGATGCTATCGAATGAAAATTGCGAAAGCCCCTTAATAGAGTAATTCTTTATAAACTTTATAGCAAATCCAACAAAGAGCAAAATATATTGTATGATAAAAAAAGGCAATGCTTTATATGAAAATATAGATTGATCATGTATGGAAAGTGAACTAAGAAATAGGGTTATCTCCATAATTAATCCACATAGGCAAGTACATAGTAATAAAATCCAAAATAGTTTATCACTGCGTTTCATTTTCTTAATAGCTTTATATAAACAGTGGCAAGAAAAAAGTGCAGCGAAACAGAATAAGAAAAGAATCCCAATTTCCTTTATATGTGACTCATTTGGAATAAAGAGTATCCAAAGAGCGAATATAGATATGTATATTATGACAAATTGTACATACTTTTTTTGACTAATCATATTATGACTCCGTTTCAATAAAGTTGAATCTCGGGGGAATGCTAATTTAAATAATAGCATATAAAATAGGATGTTTTTTACTATAAAAATTACTTTTTTGAAAAAATGGTGCAAAGTTACAATTTACCACTGTAACTTTGCACCACTTATTCTTTTAATTCCTCTTATAGCAGAAAGTTCATTTATTAATTGGAATAGTGCTAAGTCTTTTTGTTTACTTTCAATCATAATATCGAAATTATGATTGTTTTTTTTTGCAACGTGTAAGAAGGGCTTGATAAAATCTAAATCGATATATTCAGCATGAGCCCTAAATTCTTTTTCCGATCTCGGAGAGGAAATGTGAACTTTGGGAGAGATATTTGTATGTGACCAAGTTTCAAAAATTGCAGGAAGCAACTCTTCTAGTGGTTCCTCGCAAAGATTGGCCATATGATGATGATAATCAAATACAAATGGGATATTTTCTTTTTGGCAAATTGATAAAGTTTCAGAAGTTGTATATGTTTTATCATCGTTTTCAAGAGTCATTTGTTTTTTTATATGTGCAGGAAGTTTTTTTATGTTTTCATGGAAGCGCTCAATTGCCTTTTCTTTATTTCCATAGGCTCCACCTACATGAATATTAATGTAAGAGGAATCTGCAATGCCTATAGCATCTAATACTTTATAATGATAAGTCATATCCGTAATAGCGTTAGTAGTAATATGTGGCTTGTCGCTTGTAAATAGCGTAAATTGATTTGGATGAAAACTTATTCGTAAATTGTGTTCTTTAATTAAAGCTCCTATTTTACGCCAAAGTGGTGTGAATACCCCAATATAGTCAAACTCGACTTCGGGATGTGTTGCAAGTGGGACGATTGAAGACGATAGGCGATATAGTGGGATTTCATGCGCTATATTGTAATGTAGGATACGTATTGTGTGCTCTAAATTTTGCTTTATAATATGGTACAGTTTGTCTTCTCGCTCTTGCTTGCTGAGTTTCTTAAAGCTTGTAAACGTCATTGTTTTGGCAGGAGAACAGTCCCAGAGTGCCATTGCATGTGAGACATATCCAAACCGCATAATCATATAAGATACACCTCTTTTATTCATTGTCTTTCCTATAAAAAGAAAGCAAGCATTGTTCCAATCCATTCCTTTCCTCTATCGATAAGAGAAGTTGGGTTTACGTCGCTATAGGAAAGTATGGATGCATTCTTTAGGTCTTCATGGAATTTATTTTTTACTGTTTGAACGAAATGTTTACTATATAACAGGCAGTTTATTTCATGGTTAATATATAAACTTCTCATATCAAAGTTTGCTGTTCCGATATCACAAATATCATCATCCACTATAATAATTTTGGCGTGAAAAAAACCTTGTTGAAATGCATAAATATTGCAACCAGCCTGTATTAATTTTCGGCAGTACGGGAATTTTGCTTCTCGAACGAGAGGGTGATCAGCTTTTTCTGGAACAAGAATTGTGATTTGAACCCCTCTTTCTCTTGCTTTTAATAAGGCATTCATAATTTTTTTTCCAGGAATGAAATATGGTGTACCGATACAGATTTCTTTTTTTGCTCCGTTAATTAAATGTAAAAAAGTATGCTGTAAATAAGCACCATCAGTCGGAATAAATTGATGCAGTATGGTACCTGGGTTTTGTTTTGGAAAATAAAGAGAAGCATCCAATAAATTCTGTTTCGTATCATCAAACCAGTCATGCAAAAATTGCTTTTGTAAATCTTGAACCCCTTCTCCTGTAAGACGTAAATGATAGTCTCGCCATAATCCTAAATATTCATTATGCCCCAGATACTCTTCGCCGATATTAAATCCCCCGATATAGCCAGTTTTCCCATCAATCACTGTAATTTTTCTATGGTTTCTTTGATTAGCAGAAAAGAAAGGCAGAGGAAATTTTACCTTATGACAAAATGAAAAAGATACACCGTGTTTTCGCAGGGAGCGAATAGCTTCGTTTGATAAATAATGGCTGCCAAATCGATCAAGTAAAAGTCGTACTTCAATTCCTTCCTGAGCCTTATCAATCAACAACTTTAAAAATTCGCGACTGATTTTATCATTTTTTACAATGAAGAATAAAATATGAATGTGGTGCTGTGCTTGTTTTATATCAGTAAATAAAGCGTCATATAAATCTTTCCCGTATGTATAAAGGTGAAAATCACTTTGACGTAAAGGGAAAGTGCGAGAGCTTACCCGTTTTAAATGAAGAAATCTCCCGTATGAAAGATCAATTATAATCCAAAGAGCAACGGATATTAACAAAAGAGATAAGTAGAGCATCAGTGAATTCCCTCCTTCGCATTCTTTTCACCTTCAGTGTGTTACAAATGATACGGGTAGCACGGCTGTTATTATAAATTTCATCAGATGATAGTATGTTGCACTGATTAAAGTTTCACTTTATCCCGCTTTAACGGGCAGTAAGCCTCTCACCTCAAAAACTGGTGGATAAGTAGAAGTTAGTTTGGAAATCAACTGCCCGTAAAAGCCCTACTGATTAAAGTTTCACTTTATAGTTTCACCGAAATAAACAGCTTTATGAAAAAATGTGTTGTTCTATAACAAAAAACTGTTGACTGAATGCTCACTCATTATATAATGGGGATAGGGGATATAATTCAGAAAATTATATATTTTTGAAGATTCAAAAAAGAAAGAGGGCTTACAAAGAGAGGGGTAGCATAAAAATGAATAGCTTACTGATCATTAATTGGCTGGCTGCCATTGCTGTTATTGCTTATGCAGGATATTTGTTTGTATATCTTATACGGACGAGAATGGCCTACATACAATTAGGAAAAAAAATTGAATTTGACCGTCGTTTTAAAGAGCGTTGGGATCTCCTTAAGGTCAATGTTTTCGGTCAGAAAAAGCTGCTGAAAGATAAGAAAAGCGGCATCATTCACGTTATGTTCTTTTACGGATTTATTCTTGTCCAATTTGGAGCAATTGACTTCGTTTGGAAAGGACTCGCACCAGGATCACATCTTCCACTTGGACCACTATACCCTGCATTTACATTCTTCCAGGAAATTGTCACACTTGTTATTTTAATTGCAGTATTTTGGGCTTTTCATAGACGTTATGTAGAAAAGCTTGTTCGTTTAAAACGTAACTTCAAATCAGGTCTTGTTCTTATCTTTATCGGTGGCTTAATGATTTCTGTGCTACTTGGTAACGGTATGGGACTTATATGGCATGGCGAGGAGCTTTCATGGAGTGAACCAATCGCTTCTGCAATCGCTTACGTTTTTAGCGGGATAAATGAAACCGTAGCCATTTCAGTGTTCTATTTTTCTTGGTGGGTGCATTTACTAATTTTGTTAACGTTTTTAGTCTATGTTCCACAATCAAAACATGCGCATTTAATTGCGGGACCAGCTAATGTATTCTTCGGTCGTCTTTCAAACCCAGGGAAGCTTGAAAAGATTGATTTTGAAGATGAAACGCAAGAAACATTTGGTGTTGGTAAAATTGAAGACTTTAGACAAAATCAACTTATTGACTTATACGCTTGTGTAGAGTGTGGTCGTTGTACAAATATGTGTCCGGCAACAGGAACAGGAAAAATGTTATCGCCGATGGACTTAATTTTAAAACTTCGTGATCATTTAACTGATAAAGGAGCTGCGGTAACATCAAAAGCACCGTGGGTTCCAGTAGTTGCCTTCAATAATACACAAGGAAATCAGTTAGCGATGATGGCGGCTGGAAAAGGACAACAAGAATCAGCGGCTACAACTCTCGCTTACGATCCGAGTTTAATCGGAGATGTTATTACAGAAGAAGAGATTTGGGCATGTACAACGTGTCGTAACTGTGAAGATCAATGTCCAGTTATGAATGAGCATGTTGACAAAATTATTGATTTACGTCGATATCTCGTTTTAACAGAAGGAAAAATGGACGCGGAAGCACAACGCGCGATGACAAATATCGAGCGTCAAGGGAATCCGTGGGGTCTGAACCGTAAAGAGCGTGAAACATGGCGCCAAGGTGATGACGAAGTAACAGTTCCAACTGTAAAAGAAAAATCAAAAGCTGGGGAGGAATTCGAGTATTTATTCTGGGTTGGTTCAATGGGATCATACGACAATCGTAGTCAGAAGATTGCGATATCGTTTGCGAAGTTAATGAACGAAGCAGGCATTTCATTCGCAATTCTCGGTAATAAAGAAAAGAATTCTGGAGATACACCACGCCGCCTTGGAAATGAATTTGTATTCCAAGAGATGGCGACAAAGAATATCGAAGAATTTGAAAAGGCAGGAGTGAAGAAAATCGTTACGATTGATCCTCATGCTTATAACACATTTAAAAATGAGTATCCGGACTTTGGCTTGCAAGCAGAAGTCTATCATCATACAGAATTGTTAGCTCAGTGGGTGAAAGAAGGGCGCTTAAAGCCTGTTCACGCTATTGAAGAAACAGTTACGTACCATGATTCCTGTTATTTAGGAAGATACAACGAAGTGTACGAAGCGCCACGTGACATTTTGAAAGCGATTCCTGGAGTGAATCTTGTAGAAATGGCACGTAACCGTGAAACTGGAATGTGCTGTGGCGCAGGTGGTGGCTTAATGTGGATGGAAGAAACAACAGGTTCTCGTATTAACGTTGCTCGTACAGAACAAGCATTAGCTGTACAGCCATCCATTATCGGTACAGGTTGTCCATATTGCTTAACGATGATCAGTGATGGAACGAAAGCGAAAGAGGTAGAAGAGAAAGTTCAAACTCTTGATGTGACAGAGATTTTAGAACGATCTGTTATCGGACAGAAAAAAGAAGCGATGTAGTTTATAAGAATGTATACAACTTTAGAAAGAGGTGCAATGATTGCACCTCTTCTCAACGTAGGGATACCGAGCGAGCGCTCAGTGTTAAAAAAAGAAATGGGGGAAAGAAACATGAGTAAAACAGTTATTTTAAGTGCTGCAAGAACACCAGTTGGAAAATTTGGAGGATCTTTAAAAGATGTAAAAGCGACGGAACTTGGAGGAATTGCAATTAAAGCAGCGCTTGAAAGAGCAAATGTTGCGGCTAGTGATGTTGAAGAAGTTATATTTGGAACGGTTATTCAGGGGGGACAGGGGCAAATTCCATCGCGTCAAGCTGCAAGGGCTGCTGGAATCCCTTGGGAAGTGCAGACGGAAACAGTGAATAAAGTTTGTGCATCAGGACTTCGTGCGGTTACGTTAGCGGATCAAATTATTCGTACTGGCGATCAATCACTGATTGTAGCTGGCGGTATGGAGTCGATGAGTAACAGTCCTTACATTTTACGCGGAGCAAGATGGGGATACAGAATGGGCAACAACGAAGTTATTGATTTAAACGTTGCTGACGGTTTAACATGCGCATTTTCAGGTACACACATGGGTGTTTATGGAGGAGAAGTTGCGAAGGAAGATGGAATTTCTCGCGAAGCACAAGATGAATGGGCATATCGTAGCCATCAGCGTGCGGTTTCAGCGCATAAAGAAGGACGTTTTGAAGAGGAGATCGTGCCAGTAACGATCCCGCAAAGAAAAGGCGATCCTATTGTCGTTGCAAAGGATGAGGCGCCACGTGAAGATACAACGATTGAAAAGTTAGCAAAGTTAAAACCTGTATTTGATAAGGAAGCGGCAGTGACAGCTGGTAATGCGCCAGGACTAAACGATGGTGGTGCCGCACTTGTGTTAATGAGCGAAGACAGAGCGAAGCAAGAAGGAAGAAAGCCATTAGCGACAATTTTGGCGCATACAGCAATTGCAGTGGAATCTAAAGATTTCCCAAGAACGCCAGGTTATGCAATTAACGCATTGCTTGAAAAAACAGGCAAGACAATTGAAGACATCGATTTATTCGAGATTAATGAAGCATTTGCAGCGGTAGCAATTGCAAGTACAGAAATCGCAGGAATTGATCCAGAAAAATTGAATGTAAATGGCGGCGCGGTAGCGATGGGCCATCCAATTGGAGCAAGCGGAGCGCGCATTATCGTTACGCTAATCCATGCACTTAAGCAGCGCGGCGGCGGAATTGGAATTGCATCGATTTGTAGCGGTGGCGGTCAAGGGGACGCAGTGATGATTGAAGTTCACTAATTAAAGTTCGAGGGTATAAAATTTATTAACAATTAAGGGGGAAGAAAAAATGGGTGTACAAAACATTGTTGTAATTGGTGCAGGGCAAATGGGATCAGGAATTGCACAAGTATGTGCAATGGCAGGATATGACGTGAAGGTACAAGATTTAAAACAAGAGCAATTAGATAGAGGATTGGCTATCATTACGAAAAACTTAGCGCGCCAAGTAGAAAAAGGACGCATGAAGGAAGAAGAGAAGGAAGCGACATTAAATCGTCTTACAGTAACGCTTGATTTAGATTGTGTGAAAGAAGCGGATCTTATTATTGAAGCAGCTGTTGAGAAAATGGATATTAAAAAGAAAATCTTTGCGAATCTAGATGAAATTGCTCCAGAACACGCAATTTTAGCGACAAATACGTCATCTCTGCCAATTACAGAAATTGCAGCGGTAACGAAGCGTCCGGAAAAAGTAATCGGCATGCACTTTATGAATCCAGTTCCAGTTATGAAGCTTGTTGAGATTATTCGTGGTTTGGCTACAGATGATGCGGTATATGAAGCAATTGAAGATATTACGAAAAAAATTGGGAAAGTGCCAGTTGAAGTAAATGATTTCCCAGGTTTTGTATCAAACCGCATTTTGCTACCGATGATTAACGAAGCAATTTATACGTTATACGAAGGTGTAGCGACGAAAGAAGCAATTGATGAGGTCATGAAGCTTGGTATGAACCATCCGATGGGGCCTTTGACACTCGCTGATTTTATCGGTTTAGATACGTGTTTATACATTATGGAAGTGTTGCATGAAGGATTAGGAGATAGTAAATATCGCCCATGTCCGTTATTACGTAAGTATGTAAATGCAGGATGGTTAGGGCGTAAAACAGGTCGTGGATTCTACGTTTACGAATAAATGCCCCTTTTGTTACAAAATAGTGGTCTTACCAAATTATTTAAAGGATATATAGCAAATGGAGGCGGAATATATGAACTTTCGTTTTAATGGAGAGCAGCAAATGATGAGGAAAATGGTTCGGGATTTTGCACAGAAGGAAATTGCTCCCTTTGTTCCTAGTATGGAACAAGGGGTGTTCCCGAAAGAGATTTTGCAAAAGATGGGTGAGCTTGGATTAATGGGTATTCCAGCGCCTGCAAAATACGGCGGGGCAGAAATGGATTTTATTTCTTATATTCTAGCCATTGAGGAAATCTCAAAGGTAAGTGCAACAGTTGGTGTAATTTTAGCTGTACATACGTCAGTTGGAATGAATCCGATTTTATATTTCGGAACAGAAGAACAGAAGAAAAAATATGTTTCTAAACTTGCAACCGGGGAATATTTAGGCGCATTTGCTTTAACAGAGCCAAATGCAGGATCAGATGCAGGGAGTTTGAAATCAAGAGCTGTCAAAAAAGGCGATCATTATATTATTAATGGATCGAAAGTGTTTATTACAAATGGTGGTGAAGCAAGTACATACATTGTATTCGCTTCTACAAATCCAGAGGCAGGGAAAAGTGGTATTTCTGCATTTATAGTAGAGAAAGATACACCTGGTTTAATCATCGGAAAAGATGAACATAAGATGGGGCTCCTCGGTTCTCGTACAGTACAACTTACTTTTGAAGATATGAAAGTGCCAGCGGAGAATTTACTTGGGGAAGAAGGACAAGGATTCAAGGTGGCGATGGCGAATTTAGATGTTGGGCGAATTGGAATCGGTGCACAGGCGTTAGGAATTGCTGAAGCGGCGCTTGCATGTGCGATTGATTATGCAAAAGAACGAGAACAATTTGGGAAACCAATTGCGGCGCAGCAAGGGATTGGCTTCAAGCTTGCAGATATGGCAACAAGTGTCGAAGCAGCAAGGTTACTCGTATATAGAGCGGCGTCTCTTAGGGCACAAGGATTACCATGCGGTAAAGAAGCATCTATTGCGAAATTATTTGCTTCTAAGACAGCGGTTGAAGTCGCGATTGAGGCGGTGCAAGTATTTGGTGGTTACGGTTATACGAAAGAATATCCAGTAGAACGATTTTTCCGTGATGCGAAGATCACGCAAATATATGAAGGAACAAGTGAAATACAGAAACTTGTTATTAGCCGTGCTTTATAAAAGGGCGAGGGGGAGACGGAGATGCATTTTAAACTATCAGAAGAACATGAAATGATAAGAAAAATGGTTCGAGATTTTGCTAAAAATGAAGTAGCACCAACAGCAGCTGAGCGTGATGAGGAAGAGCGATTTGATCGAGAGTTATTTGATCAAATGGCAGAGCTTGGTTTAACCGGTATTCCATGGCCCGAAGAGTACGGCGGAATTGGAAGCGATTACTTAGCGTATGTAATTGCGATTGAAGAATTATCTCGAGTTTGTGCTTCAACAGGTGTAACACTATCTGCGCATACTTCACTTGCGGGATGGCCAATTTTTAAATTTGGGACAGAAGAACAAAAGCAAAAGTTTTTACGACCGATGGCTGAAGGGAAGAAAATTGGTGCATACGGCTTAACGGAGCCAGGATCTGGATCGGATGCTGGTGGAATGAAGACAATCGCAAAAAGAGATGGCGACCATTATATTTTAAATGGATCAAAAATTTTCATTACAAATGGCGGTATTGCTGATATTTATGTTGTTTTTGCGCTAACTGATCCTGAATCGAAGCAGCGCGGTACGAGTGCATTTATTGTAGAAAGTGATACACCGGGATTTTCAGTTGGGAAGAAGGAGAGCAAGCTAGGGATTCGCTCTTCACCAACGACTGAAATTATGTTTGAAGATTGCCGTATTCCGGTAGAGAATCTACTTGGAGAAGAGGGGCAAGGATTTAAAGTTGCGATGCAAACATTAGATGGAGGTCGTAACGGTATTGCGGCGCAAGCTGTTGGTATTGCACAAGGGGCTTTAGATGCTTCTGTAGAATATGCAAGGGAGCGCCATCAATTTGGAAAACCAATTGCGGCGCAGCAAGGGATTGGCTTTAAACTTGCGGATATGGCAACAGATGTAGAAGCGGCACGCCTTTTAACATATCAAGCGGCTTGGCTTGAATCAGAAGGGCTTCCGTATGGAAAAGAATCAGCGATGTCAAAAGTATTTGCAGGGGATACAGCGATGAAGGTGACGACTGAAGCGGTGCAAGTATTTGGTGGTTACGGTTATACGAAAGATTATCCAGTAGAGCGTTATATGCGAGATGCAAAGATTACACAAATATACGAAGGAACACAAGAGATTCAGAGGCTTGTAATTTCTCGTATGTTAACGAAGTAGGGACGAAAGCGTAGGTATTTTCCTACGCTTTTTCCTTCCAAAAAATAATAGAGAGAGGTGAAGGGAATGGTTAAACATAATGTACATGCATCGGTGAAAGATGAAAAATTAGTTGCGTTAAGACGTGAACAAATGATTAAAGGTTCGGTGCAACTGTTTAAACAAAAAGGATTTCCGCGTACAACAACGAGAGAAATTGCAAAAGCGGCTGGATTTAGTATAGGGACACTTTATGAGTACATTCGTACAAAAGATGATGTGTTGTATTTAGTTTGTGATAGTATATATGAACATGTAAAAGAACGATTAGAGGAAGTAGTGTGTACAGAAAAAGGGAGTATAGAAAGTTTAAAGATAGCAATAACGAATTACTTTAAAGTGATGGACGAATTGCAGGAAGAAGTATTGATAATGTATCAAGAGGTACGCTTTTTACCAAAAGAATCACTTCCGTATGTATTAGAAAAGGAGTTTCAAATGGTAGGAATGTTCGAGAATATTTTAGAACAGTGTACGGAAAATGGAACATTTACATTAAATAAAAAAGAAATACAGCTTCTTGCCCATAATATTTTTATACAAGGACAGATGTGGGGATTTAGACGCTGGGCGCTGCAAAAACTGTATACGCTCGAAGAATATACAGAAATGCAAATTAGGTATGTATTGCAAGGGGCCCATATGCTTCCGAAATAAGGGACAGACAAATTATTAATTTTATTACCATATAAAAGTTTCCCGTTTTTTTTGTAGCATATTTGTGCGACTTTTGTTTATAATGAATAGTATGGATTTTTTTAAGCAGGCCGTTATATATAAGGTTATATTTGATGAAAGGAAGTGCCGCATAAGTGGATTTTAAGCAATATTCACCAGAAGAGCTAAAAGAATGTTCAATGATTGAAGTTGTACATAGCGTTTTAGGGGATAAAAAACAAGCAACGACATTCAACGAGTTGGTTCAAGAAATCGCTCAAGTGCTGGGACTATCTCAAGAGCAAGTTAATGCGAAACTCGCACAATTTTATACAGACTTAAACATCGATGGACGTTTCATTAATTTAGGAGAAAATCGTTGGGGACTACGCAGCTGGTACCCATATGAGCAAATTGATGAAGAAATCTTACCGCAGCCAAAACCGAAGAAGAAACGTAAAGTTGAGGAAGACGGTTTTGACGACTACATTGAAGAAGATGAAGATGACTTTGACGATGCAGACGGAAATGCAGACGACGACGAAGATGATGTAGAAGATTTGGACAAGGTTCTTGAAGATGAAGACGGAGATGACGACGATCTTGATGATTTAGAAGAAGATGAAGACGACGACTTCGCTGAAGAAGAACTTGAGTATGATGAAACTGAAGAAGAAGAAGAGGAAGAACTGTAGTTCTTGACTTTTCATTATCGTCCATGTAGAATCATTTTTGGGCTCTTTAAAAAAGGACGATAATACTTTTAAAGTGTAAATATAAAAGAAAATTGCTCCCTACTTATTACTTTATGTGATGAGGGGAGCAATTTTCTTTTTTGTTTTTTGTTTAGAAAATAAAAAGAGTCTAACAATAAGATGGATACAGTGTTATCTACATACGTTGCGCTTTGCAACGGTGATTATATAACAGCAAAATAGAAGGGAGCTTTTTCATGACTAAGTATATTTTTGTAACAGGCGGTGTAGTATCGTCTTTAGGAAAAGGTATTACAGCAGCATCTCTTGGAAGACTTTTAAAAAATCGTGGTTTAAACGTAACGATTCAAAAGTTTGATCCATACATTAACGTAGACCCAGGGACTATGAGCCCATATCAACACGGTGAGGTATTCGTAACAGATGATGGCGCAGAAACTGACTTAGACCTTGGTCACTATGAGCGTTTCATCGACATTAACTTAAACAAATACAGCAACGTAACAACAGGTAAAATTTACTCTTCAGTTCTTCAAAAAGAGCGTCGCGGTGAATATTTAGGAGGAACGGTTCAAGTTATTCCTCACATCACTAACGAAATTAAAGAACGCGTATATCGTTCTGGTCGTGAAACAAATGCGGATGTTGTTATTACAGAAATCGGTGGAACTGTTGGTGACATCGAGTCTCTACCATTCTTAGAAGCAATCCGTCAAATTAAGAGCGACATCGGTCGTGACAATGTAATGTACATTCACTGTACGTTAATCCCGTACTTAAAAGCAGCGGGTGAAATGAAAACAAAACCAACGCAACATAGCGTTAAAGAACTTCGTAGCTTAGGTATTCAACCAAACATCATCGTTGTTCGTACAGAAATGCCTGTTTCTCAAGATATGAAAGACAAGCTTGCATTATTCTGTGATATCGATACAAAAGCAGTTATCGAAGCTCGCGATGCAGATACTTTATATGCGGTTCCATTATCTCTTCAAGAACAAAACATGGACCAAATCGTTTGTGATCACTTAAAATTAGACAATCCAGCTGCAGATATGACAGAGTGGACTGCGCTAGTTAACAAAGTACGTAATCTTTCTAAGAAAACAAAAATCGCTCTTGTTGGTAAATATGTAGAACTTCAAGATGCATATATTTCTGTTGTAGAAGCACTTCGTCATGCTGGTTACTCATTCGACACAGATGTAGAAGTAAAATGGGTAAATGCTGAGCACGTAACAGCAGAAAATGTACAAGAATTAGTAGGAGACACAGATGGTATCCTTGTACCAGGTGGCTTTGGCGATCGTGGTGTAGAAGGTAAAATCGTTGCGATTCAATATGCTCGTGAAAACAAAGTTCCATTCTTAGGAATTTGCTTAGGTATGCAACTTGCATCAATCGAATTCGCACGTAATGTATTAGGTTTAGAAGGTGCTAACTCTTCTGAGATCAATCCTGATACGCCATATGCAATCATTGACTTATTACCAGAACAAAAAGATGTAGAGGACTTAGGTGGTACACTTCGTCTTGGTCTATACCCATGTAAGCTTGCTGAAGAAACAAATGCTTACAATGCTTATAATGAGCCGGTTGTATATGAGCGTCATCGTCATCGTTATGAGTTCAACAATCAGTTCCGTCCGGATATGGAAAAAGAAGGATTTGTATTCTCTGGTACAAGCCCAGACGGCCGTCTAGTTGAAATCATTGAATTAAAAGACCACCCTTGGTTCGTGGCAGCACAGTTCCACCCAGAACTTGTTTCTCGTCCAAACCGTCCACAACCATTGTTCCATGACTTCGTAAGAGCTTCTATTACGAATAAAGAGAGCAAGTAATAAAAAAAGCGCCTGAAACAAGGCGCTTTTTTTAATATTCATTTAACATTTCATCAATTGTAAATTTGATTCCGTGATAAGCAAATAAAGCTACTATTAAGCTTGGGAACCCGTAGCGATTACCTTCATCGTCTGGAATAAGACCTTTTAACAGTTTTGTATCAATATGTACGTCTGTATATTGTTCCAGTGATTCCGTACCTTCTTGAAGAGCAGAAATGCCGACAATAGAGTGTCCCTCTTCTTGTAGTTTTTTTGCAATTTCTACAACCGCTTCATCTGTTGAAAAACGGCTAATAAGAAGTACACGATCCGCAGAGGTTACTTCTGCTTCTTTACCATTTTCAAATAAGCGTTTTGCTTGCTTCATTGGTTCAGCACCGAATAGTGCTTCGGCAACAACGCCCTCCATTTCATTTGTACCATATAAATAAATGAAACCATCGCCAACTAGTGCTTGAGCAAGTAAACGAGCGCTATCTTCTATATTCATTTCTTCTTTTTGAGAAATTTTGGAGAAATAACCACTTAATTGAGTTGAAAAAATTTTTAACATAATATTACTCCCTTCGTACGTGCTTGCCGGCTTTCATTATAGTTTATTTTTTTAGAAAGGTGAAATCGTAGGGTAGCATAACAAAATAGGAAACGGTAAAATAAGAAAGAATAGGAAGGAATTTGCCAAAGAATAGCGAAAATAAATCGTTAAGATATAAGAAGCTTTAAATCTTGTACTTACACAGAAAGGTTGGGAATTATGGAAGGTAAAATTTTAATTGTTGATGATCAATATGGGATTCGTGTGTTATTACATGAAGTGTTCCAAAAAGAAGGTTATCAGACATTCCAAGCAGCGAATGGATTTCAAGCTTTAGATATCGTGAAAAAAGATAATCCAGATTTAGTAGTGTTAGATATGAAAATTCCAGGCATGGATGGTATAGAGATTTTAAAGCATGTAAAAGAAATTGATGAGAGTATTAAAGTCATTTTAATGACTGCTTATGGAGAGCTTGATATGATCCAAGAAGCAAAAGATTTAGGAGCTTTAATGCATTTTGCTAAACCATTTGATATTGATGAAATTCGTCAAGCTGTGAGAAATGAGCTCGCTGTAGAGGCGTAAAAATGAATTTTTTATAAAAAATATGGAAAAAAGCGTTTACATGGACTATTGTGCAGGTGAATACGGTTGAGTTTTTGAGTACAAGTTGTTATCCTATTGAGTGTAGAAAAAAGTCCGGTATGTAGATATACATATTTTACCTTATTCTGGTCATACTACCAGCGATAAGAACTTATCGGATACAAAAAACGTTTTTTAGGAGGATTCACCATGCCTTTAGTTTCTATGAAAGAAATGCTAAACAAAGCACTAGAAGGAAAATACGCAGTTGGTCAATTCAACATGAACAACTTAGAGTGGACTCAAGCTATCTTAGCTGCTGCGGAAGAAGAAAAATCTCCTGTAATCCTAGGTGTATCTGAGGGTGCAGCTCGTCATATGACTGGTTTCAAAACAGTTGTAGCTATGGTTAAAGCTTTAATCGAAGAAATGAACATCACTGTTCCTGTAGCGATTCACCTTGACCATGGTTCAAGCTTCGAAAAATGTAAAGAAGCAATCGATGCAGGTTTCACATCTGTAATGATCGACGCTTCTCACCACCCATTCGAAGAAAACGTTGAAACTACTAAACAAGTAGTAGAATACGCACACGCTCGTAACGTATCTGTTGAAGCTGAGCTTGGAACAGTTGGCGGACAAGAAGACGACGTAATCGCTGAAGGCGTAATTTACGCTGACCCAGCAGAGTGTAAGCACCTTGTTGAAGCAACAGGTATCGATTGCCTAGCTCCAGCTTTAGGTTCTGTACACGGTCCTTACAAAGGTGAGCCTAACTTAGGATTCGCTGAAATGGAACAAGTTCGTGACTTCACTGGCGTACCTTTAGTATTACACGGTGGTACTGGTATCCCAACTGCTGATATCGTAAAAGCTATCTCTTTAGGTACTTCAAAAATCAACGTAAACACTGAGAACCAAATCGAGTTTACAAAAGCTGTTCGTGAAGTATTAAACAAAGACCAAGAAGTTTACGATCCTCGTAAATTTATTGGACCTGGCCGCGACGCTATTAAAGCAACTGTTGCTGGTAAAATGCGTGAGTTCGGTTCTAACGGTAAAGCGTAAGAATAAAATTCCGTTTTGGAAACCGTCTAGTCTTTTAGACGGTTTCCTTTCGTTGTATAATGAAAGCGTGAACAAGTCGAAAGATTTTATCATTTTTGGTTTTTAAATAGAAAATAATGTGCATAGTCCTATTAATAAATGTGATAACGTATCTAAATTGATAAAGTGAATTCGATGAATAGTTGATCTTTATCTATTCGTGCTACAGGAGAAATGGAGATAATGGTTTCCTATTTATTGAGTTTTGGGATGGAAAGAGTAATTGAGATTCTTAAGGGGAGCTTTCTATGAAAAGATAGAAAGTAAATACATTCACAAGAAGGGAGCTCAATATGGAAAAATTGCTAATTGAAGGCGGAAGAGCTTTAAATGGAACAATTCGAGTAAGCGGTGCAAAGAACAGTGCCGTTGCATTAATTCCAGCGACAATTTTAGCAGATACTCCAGTAACTATTGGTGGTGTCCCTAATATTTCGGACGTGAAAATGTTAGGCGACTTACTAGAGGAAATTGGAGGGAAAGTAACTTATGGACAGGAGGAAGAGATGGTAGTCGATCCTTCTAACATGGTTGCAATGCCTTTGCCAAATGGAAAAGTGAAAAAATTGCGCGCTTCTTATTATTTAATGGGTGCGATGCTTGGCCGTTTTAAAAAAGCTGTTATTGGGCTTCCGGGTGGATGTCACTTAGGACCGAGGCCGATTGATCAGCATATTAAAGGGTTTGAAGCGCTAGGTGCACATGTTACAAATGAACAAGGTGCTATCTATTTAAGAGCAGATGAACTACATGGAGCACGTATTTATTTAGATGTTGTTAGTGTGGGGGCTACGATTAATATTATGCTAGCAGCTGTACGAGCAAAAGGTAGAACTGTTATTGAAAATGCAGCGAAAGAGCCCGAGATTATTGATGTAGCTACATTGTTAACAAGCATGGGAGCACGTATTAAAGGTGCCGGTACAGATGTAATCCGAATAGATGGTGTGGACTCTTTACATGGTTGTCACCATACTATCATCCCAGATCGTATTGAAGCTGGTACGTATATGATTCTAGGAGCTGCATCAGGAGGAGAAGTAACGGTTGATAACGTTATTCCTCAGCATTTAGAATCAGTTACTGCAAAGCTAAGAGAAGCTGGTGTTCAAGTTGAAACGAATGATGATCAAATTACAGTGAACGGTAATAGAAAGTTAAAAGTAGTTGATATCAAAACGCTTGTATATCCAGGTTTTCCAACAGATTTACAACAGCCGTTTACGACGCTTTTAACAAAAGCACACGGGACGGGAGTTGTAACAGATACAATTTACGGTGCCCGTTTCAAACACATTGATGAATTACGTCGTATGAATGCTCAAATTAAAGTAGAAGGTCGTTCGGCAATTGTAACTGGTCCTGTGTTACTGCAAGGTGCAAAAGTGAAGGCGAGTGATTTACGAGCGGGAGCGGCACTTGTTATTGCAGGGTTAATGGCAGATGGAATTACAGAAGTAACAGGACTTGAGCATATTGATCGAGGTTATGAGAATATAGTGGACAAGCTTAAAGGGCTTGGAGCAAACATTTGGCGAGAACAAATGACAAAACAAGAAATTGAAGAGATGAAGAACGCATAAGTGATACTTCCGTAAGGGGGAAGCGAAGCATCACTACTTGCGGAAGTACACTTTATAGAAAAACACGGTTCACAAAATACGGCAGAAATATAAAGACTTAAAGGAGAGGGATTATTGTGGAAAGAAGTTTATCTATGGAGTTAGTACGTGTAACAGAGGCTGCAGCATTATCATCAGCGCGTTGGATGGGGCGCGGGAAAAAGGATGAGGCAGACGGTGCAGCAACATCAGCTATGCGTGATGTATTTGATACAATTCCGATGAAAGGTACAGTCGTAATTGGTGAAGGTGAGATGGATGAAGCACCAATGCTATATATCGGAGAGAAATTAGGTACAGGATATGGACCACGTGTAGACGTTGCGGTTGATCCTTTAGAAGGGACAAACATCGTAGCAGCTGGTGGCTGGAATGCTCTTGCTGTTATTGCAATTGCAGATCACGGTAATTTGTTACATGCTCCTGACATGTACATGGATAAAATCGCGGTTGGCCCAGAAGCAGTTGGGGCAGTCGACATTGATGCGCCTATTATTGATAACTTACGTGCAGTTGCGAAAGCGAAAAATAAAGACATTGAAGATGTTGTAGCAACAGTTTTAAACCGTCCACGTCACCAAGCAATTATCGAAGAAATTCGTAAGGCTGGTGCTCGTATTAAATTAATTAACGATGGAGATGTAGCTGGAGCAATTAATACAGCGTTTGACCGTACAGGTGTAGATATTCTATTTGGATCTGGTGGAGCACCTGAAGGTGTATTAGCAGCAGTTGCTTTAAAATGTTTAGGTGGAGAAATTCACGGAAAACTATTGCCACAAAACGAAGCTGAATTAGCACGTTGTAAAAAAATGGGCATAGAAGACATTAATCGTATCCTTCGTATGGAGGACTTAGTAAAAGGTGACGATGCAATCTTTGCAGCAACAGGTGTAACAGATGGTGAACTATTACGTGGTGTTCAATTTAAAGGTAGCGTAGGAACAACGCAATCTCTTGTTATGCGTGCAAAATCAGGTACAGTTCGCTTTGTAGATGGTCGTCATAGCTTAAATAAAAAACCGAACTTGGTTATTAAGTAAAAGGTGGAAGCGGCTCGTTCAGAAAGGTTAAAATGGTCGATCTTTTTAACTATCGGAGCCGGAACTAAATTAAATAAGAAGCGAAGACAAATTTTCTTGTCTTCGCTTCTTGTATTTGTGTTCCAACGTATTGATTAAAACTAGATAAAAGGGTTACAATAGTGAATATTACCCTACTTGAACTTATTGCCTTTCATTATTAATTATTTGCCTTCCGTATTTTTTCCCTTTACCCATGAAAAAAGAGAATAACGTTAAAGTGTGGTGTCTGAATGAATTTGTCAATTGCAGCATTAGAAAACATGAAATTAAAAGAGTTATACGAGCTTGCGAAAGAATTTAAGATTTCGTATTATAGCAAGTTAACGAAAAAAGAGTTAATCTTTTCTATTTTGAAAGCTCGAGCAGAAAAAGAAGGTTTCTTTTTCATGGAAGGCGTATTAGAAATTATTCAATCAGAAGGATTTGGATTCCTACGTCCTATCAACTATTCTCCAAGCTCAGAAGATATTTATATCTCAGCTTCGCAAATTCGTCGTTTCGATTTACGTAATGGAGACAAAGTTTCTGGTAAAGTACGACCTCCGAAAGAAAATGAACGCTATTTTGGGTTATTACAAGTTGAAGCTGTAAACGGAGATGATCCAGATTCAGCAAAAGAGCGTGTGCATTTCCCTGCATTAACACCATTATACCCAGATCGCCAAATGAAATTGGAAACGGAACCGAAAAAGTTACCGACACGTATCATGGATTTAATCGCACCAGTTGGATTTGGACAACGTGGTTTAATTGTTGCGCCTCCAAAGGCTGGTAAAACAAGTCTATTAAAAGAAATTGCACACAGTGTTACAACAAATCATCCAGAAGCAGAATTAATTGTGCTTTTAATTGATGAGCGTCCAGAGGAAGTAACAGACATTGAACGTTCTGTTAAGGGCGACGTTGTAAGTTCTACTTTTGATGAAGTACCAGAAAATCATATTAAAGTAGCTGAACTTGTGTTAGAACGTGCAATGCGTCTTGTAGAGCACAAAAAAGATGTTATCATTTTAATGGATAGTATTACCCGTTTAGCGCGAGCTTACAACCTCGTTATTCCGCCAAGTGGTAGAACATTATCGGGTGGTATCGACCCAGCGGCTTTCCATAGACCGAAGCGTTTCTTTGGAGCTGCACGTAATATTGAAGAAGGCGGTAGCTTAACGATTTTAGCAACAGCCCTTGTTGATACAGGATCTCGTATGGACGATGTTATTTACGAGGAATTTAAAGGAACTGGAAATATGGAACTTCACTTAGATCGTTCGTTAGCTGAACGTCGTATCTTCCCAGCGATTGATATTCGTCGTTCTGGTACACGTAAAGAAGATCTATTAATTCCAAAAGAGCATTTAGACAAGTTATGGGGCATTCGTAAAACAATGCGTGATACACCAGACTTTGTTGAAAGTTTCTTACGTAAGCTTCGTCAAACGAAGACAAACGAAGAATTTTTACAAAACATTGTTGCAGACTCGAAAAGATATGTAACAACTAAGTAAAGGGAAAAGATTGGGACTCGCTTATTTTATAGTAAGCGAGTTTTTTATGCCTTTTAGGTGATATTAAAGAGAGAAATAAGTGGGAGAACCTTAGCTGGTCAGAGCTGAGCGAGCCCCCGCCACTTTTAAGGTGATATCCAGCTCCAGCGGCTAGAATGGTCGGTGGCTTCGCGTCTTCCTACGAGGTAAAAAGCACCTCTACGTCAGAAGCTCCATCCCCCTCCCATTCTGAACGAGCCGCTTCTGCTTTTAAATTGTATCTAGTTCCGACGGCTAGCTCTTCGTGTCTAAGAACCTCCCGCACTAAAGTTAAAAAGCACCTTTTGTGCGAGAGAACCTTAGCCAGTCAGAGCTAAACGAGCCGTCTACACTTTTAATTTCAAAAGACAAAAACAGGTAGTTGCAAAATGAAGTTAGCCTTGTTATAATTTCATCATATGTGTTTCATCAATATAGTTGTGTATGCAGCTGAAGATGAAAAACTCTGTTTCGAAAATGATTCAGGGCGGAAGGAGATGAAAAGAATGAAAGCAGGAATTCACCCAGATTACAAGAAAGTTGTATTCATGGACACAAACACAGGCTTCAAATTCTTAAGCGGGTCTACTAAAGGCTCTAGCGAAACTGTTGAGTGGGAAGATGGTAACACTTATCCATTACTAAAAGTTGAGATCAGTTCTGATTCTCACCCATTCTACACTGGACGTCAGAAGTTTGCTACTGCAGACGGACGCGTTGATCGCTTCAATAAGAAATACGGTATCAAGTAATAAAAACATAAAACAGGCAAGTGTATGTATTCGCTTGTCTGTTTTTTTTGTGAAAATATTATACCTTTACCCTACTTTTAACTAAAAAGTAGATGAAAGGAGAGCTTCATGTACTTAATAAATCAAAATGGCTGGATTGAAGTGATTTGCGGTAGTATGTTTTCTGGTAAATCAGAAGAGTTAATCCGCCGTGTGCGCCGTACGCAATTTGCGAAACAACATGCAATTGTATTTAAACCATGTATTGATAATCGCTATAGTGAAGAAGACGTTGTATCACATAACGGATTAAAGGTAAAAGCAGTTCCTGTTTCAGCTTCAAAAGATATATTTGAACATATCACTGAAGATATGGATGTAATTGCAATCGATGAGGTACAATTCTTTGATGGGGACATTGTGGAAGTGGTGCAAGTATTGGCAAATCGTGGCTATCGTGTCATTGTAGCTGGTTTAGACCAAGATTTCCGTGGTCTACCATTTGGACAAGTTCCTCAGCTGATGGCGATTGCTGAACATGTAACAAAGCTACAAGCAGTATGTTCTGCATGTGGATCTCCGGCAAGTCGTACACAACGATTAATTGATGGAGAACCAGCGGCATTTGATGATCCGATTATTTTAGTTGGGGCTTCAGAATCGTATGAGCCACGCTGTCGTCATTGTCATGCAGTTCCTACAAACAAAGATAAGTAAAACTCGCTGCGCAAGGCGGGTTTTTTTCAGAATAGAGAGTGTGGGTGGTGTGAGCCGCTTACGCTTTTAAATATAATTTGCGTTTTTTTGAGTAAGTACCATATACTATTTGTATTAGATACTAGGATGTAGAGGTGAATGATGTGTTAGATCGTTTGCAAGCTGTAGAAAATCGTTATGAGAAGTTAAATGAATTGTTAAGTGACCCAGAGGTTATTAGCGATACAAATAAACTTCGTGAATATTCAAAGGAACAGTCTGATATACAGGAAACGGTAGAGGTGTATCGTGAGTATAAGGATGTTCGTGAGCAATTAAAAGATGCGAAAGCAATGTTAGAAGAGAAGTTAGACGCAGAAATGCGTGACATGGTAAAAGAAGAGGTTTCTGAGTTAGAATCACAAGAAAAAACGTTATCAGAACGTCTGAAAATTTTACTAGTTCCAAAGGACCCTAATGATGATAAGAACGTTATCGTTGAGGTTCGTGGGGCTGCTGGTGGCGACGAGGCCGCTTTATTTGCTGGTGACTTATACCGCATGTATAGCCGTTATGCTGAGGTTCAAGGTTGGAAAACAGAAATTATCGAGGCTAGCTATACAGAGTTAGGTGGATATAAAGAGATTATCTTTATGATTAACGGTAAAGGTGCTTTCGCGAAGCTGAAATTCGAGAATGGTGCTCACCGTGTACAACGTGTTCCTGAAACGGAATCTGGTGGACGTATTCATACATCTACAGCAACTGTAGCTGTATTACCAGAGGCAGAAGAAGTAGAAATCGACATTCACGAGAAAGATGTTCGTGTTGATACATTCGCTTCTAGTGGTCCTGGTGGACAAAGTGTTAATACAACGATGTCAGCGGTACGTTTAACGCATTTACCGACTGGTGTAGTTGTATCTTGTCAGGATGAGAAATCACAAATTAAGAATAAAGAAAAAGCGATGAAAGTATTACGCGCACGTGTTTATGATAAGTTTAGACAAGAAGCACAAGCTGAATATGATCAAAACCGTAAACAAGCTGTTGGTACGGGTGATCGTTCAGAGCGTATTCGTACGTATAACTTCCCGCAAAACCGTGTTACAGACCATCGAATCGGTTTAACGATTCAAAAGCTAGATCAAATCTTACAAGGTAAGTTAGATGATTTCATCAATGCCTTAGTGATGGAAGATCAGGCTCAAAGGATGGAGGCAGCTGAGTAATGCGTGTCTATGAAGCCCTGAAATGGGCTTCTTCTTTTTTACAGGAAAATGGACGAGATGAAAATGCGGGAGAAATTGTCCTTTGTCATGTATTAAAGATGAACAGAACAGGATTACTTATGAATATGCGTGAAGAAATAAATGAGGAACAAGAGGCAAGCTTTACGGAGTTTATCCACAAGCATGTAGAAGGTATTCCTATTCAATATATGATTGGTTATGAAATGTTTTATGGCCGGTCGTTCTTTGTGAATGAAGAAGTATTAATACCAAGACCGGAAACAGAAGAGCTTATAGTAGGAGTATTAGAAAGAATTGAGCGCCATTTTGGCGAAAAGGAACTACATGTAGCAGACATAGGCACAGGTAGTGGAGCGATTTCTATTACGCTTGCTTTAGAAAATAAAAATCTCCACGTGTATACAGTAGATATTGCACAAGAGTCGATTGAAGTTGCAAAAGAAAATGCAAAAGCTTTAGGTGCAGAAGTAACGTTCTATCACGGTGATTTATTGTCACCATTTCATAAAACGGGTCAAAAGCTAGATGTTGTTGTTTCAAATCCTCCATATATACCGGAAGAGGATTGGCGTGGTCTTTCTCCTGTTGTGAAAGAGCATGAGCCGAAGAGAGCGCTTGTTGGTGGAGAAGACGGATTAGATTTTTATCGCCGTTTTATGGAAGAATTGCCTAATGTGTTGCAGGAGAAAGCAATTGTAGCGTTTGAAATTGGAGTAGGACAAGGTGAGGATGTAAAAAGATTGTTACAACAAGCTTTTCCACATGCCCATGTTGAGGTTGTTTTTGATATTAACGGAAAAGACCGTATGGTATTTGCAGAAATGGAGTAAGGTTCACACCTTACTCCATTTTTTTGTGGGAAAATTCATATAGATTTTGAATTTAATAGTTTAGAAATATGAAAGTCTGTCCACACTGTTTGTAGAGGGGACGGTGGAGGAAATGAAAAAACAAGTTATTGCTTATCTTCTTATATTATTAATTGGTGCACAGTTACTTGTGCAGTTTGGATATATGAAAGCTGATGCAAAAGGGCCTTCAGTTATTCCGAAAGAGGCCGTTCGATTACGAATTTTAGCAAATAGTGATTCAGATAAAGACCAGGCATTAAAGCGTAAAGTGCGTGATGAAGTAAAAGCACAAATTGATGGATGGGTAGCGGATTTAACTTCATTTGAAGAGGCGCGCAAAGTAATTCAAAGTCATATTCCAGAAATCGAGAAAACGGTGGAAAATACGTTAAAAAGAGAAGGAAGTAAAGAATCATTTCAAGTGAAATTTAGTAAGAATGTAAAGTTTCCTACAAAGGTATATGGGAATTTTATTTATCCAGCAGGAGAATATGAAGCGGTATTGATTACAATTGGAGAAGGTGAAGGGGCGAACTGGTGGTGTGTATTATTTCCACCAATGTGTTTCTTAGATTTTTCGAGTGGGACAGCTGTAAGAAAAGAAGAGCACGTTGTGAAGGCGGAATCTCCTGAAGAGGAGCAGGTGAAACAACTAGATGAGGAAGTAGTAAATACAGAAGAGAAGAAAGTGGATAAGGTAAAAGAAACGAAAGTTGTAAAACAGGAGGTAGTAAAAAAAGTAACATCTTCTGAAAAGAAAGTAGTAAAAAATGAAACAAAAGTCGAAGAGCAGCCTGTAAGTAAAGAAGAAACAAAAACTTTGGAAAAAGTGGAGAAACCTGTGGAGAAAAAACAAGAAAAGCAAAATGAGTATGTAAAAGTAGAAGAGGAAGAAGAAAAGCCAGAAGTTAAATTGTTTATTGTAGAAGCTTTTAGATCTTTATTCTCTAAATAGTACTATTAATAAATCCCTCCTCATATATAAAAATGAGGAGGGATTTATTATGAAGAAAGTGTATTTTGCTACGAAAGCAGATGTGGAAAGATTACATTCTTTTTTCGGACAAGCTAATAAAAAAGATGATAAAATAAATGAGTTGTACGCACAATTTATGATTTTGGAAGAGGCGGAAGAAATACGAGCTGTAATTGGTTATGAACAAAGTGGGGAAGATGTACTTATTCGTTCTTGTTTATTCACACCTCATGTGGATAAACAGACTTTCTTATATTTTTTTGAAATGTTTTTGCAGTATATGAAAGAAAAAAGTGTTCAACAATTGTACTTACTAACAAACCATCCACAATCTGTACCAATCTTTCAGTTCTTTGACTTTTTTACTATAGAAAAGGATGAGGTTCCAGAGGGAATTCAACAGTTAGAACATTTTTGTAAAAATATAAAAGAGCAGAATGCAATAATACTAAATTGTCAGCTATTCACAAAGTTATCCACGGATTAATTAGGTTTATCCACATTTTGTGGATAAACCTTGTTTGTCTTTTGGATAAATCTCATAGTAAACTAAAAATAGATAAGTATTTAAGGGTAGAAAAGGACGTGGAAAAAAATGCATACAAATATGTGGGTTGTGGATAATGTTGTGGAAAGAAAAAAATATTATCCACAGTTACAAGAAGCAGCAAAATTATTAAGAGAAAATGAGGCGGTTGCTTTCCCTACGGAAACAGTATATGGGTTAGGTGCAAACGCGATGGATGATGAAGCAATCGCAAAAATTTTCGAAGCGAAAGGAAGACCGAGTGATAATCCACTCATTGTCCACATAGGTACAAAATCTCAGTTAGATGGGATTGTGAAAGAAATTCCACCAGTTGCAGAGAAGTTAATGGCGCATTTTTGGCCAGGACCATTAACAATTATTTTGCCGAGAAAAGAAGGGATTTCAGAGAGGGTGACAGCAGGACTTAATACGGTTGGGGTAAGAATGCCTGATCATCCAGTTGCACTTGCTCTTATTGAAGAGGCGAATGTACCTGTTGCGGCACCAAGTGCGAATCGTTCAGGGCGTCCAAGTCCAACACTAGCTTCTCACGTATATGAAGATTTGAACGGGAAGATCGCAGGTATTGTTGATGGTGGTGCAACTGGAGTAGGCGTTGAATCAACTGTAATTGATTGTACAAGCACGGTTCCAACAATATTACGTCCAGGTGGGATTACGAAAGAACAATTAGAAGCAGTGATAGGTACCGTTTCTTTAGATCCAGCTTTAAAGGATGAGAAGGAAAAACCGAAATCACCTGGAATGAAATACACACATTATGCGCCGAAAGCACCACTTAGTATTGTTGAGGGCTCACGTGAGTTTATTCAGCATCTTGTAGATGAGAAAAAGGAAGAAGGATTTAAAGTAGGCGTATTAACGACAGAAGAGTATCAGCATGTATATAGCGCAGATGTTATATTATCTTGTGGTGTTCGAAGTGACTTAGCTAGCGTTGCGACTAAATTATATGATGTACTTAGAACATTTGATGCAAGTGAAGTGGATGTTATTTTTAGTGAGTCGTTCCCTAATGAAGGAATAGGAAATGCTATTATGAATCGTTTAACAAAAGCGGCAGGACATCATATTATTATTGAATGATAAGGTACGATTAGCAAACAGAATATTTCTCCTTGGATAAGCATATTGTGAAGTAGCACGTCCAAGGAGGGGCATGAATGACGTTTGAACAGCTAATACCTTTAATAATTATGGCATTCGCCTTAGGGATGGATGCGTTCTCGGTGAGTCTTGGTATGGGGATGATGCCCCTAAAGTTAAGACAAATCCTGTATATTGGTATGACGATAGGGATATTTCATATTATTATGCCGTTTATAGGAATGGTACTAGGTCGTTTTTTATCAGAGAAATATGGAGATATTGCACATTTTGCGGGTGCTATTTTATTAATCGGACTAGGTTTTTATATCGTATATTCGACCATTTTACAAAATGAAGAGACTAGAACTGCCCCTATTGGAATTAGCCTATTCGTATTTGCATTTGGCGTTAGTATAGATAGTTTCTCAGTAGGGCTTAGTCTTGGTATTTATGGGGCACAAACAATCATTACAATATTACTTTTTGGATTTGTTAGCATGTTATTAGCGTGGATTGGTTTATTAATTGGGAGACATGCGAAAGATATGCTCGGTACATATGGTGAGATAGTAGGTGGTATCATTTTGGTTGGATTTGGATTATATATCCTTTTTCCTATATAATTTTATGTAGGAGGGAATTATGAACAAGCTATTGGAATGGTATGTTAAGTTTTTAACCTTCTTTCCTCGATGGCTAAGAATACTTATAATTTGGGGTATTATTTTGCAAATTTCGATGTTAGGTTGTATTAAGTTAATTCGTGAATGGTGAGATGGTTCCTTTCTGTGAATATTTTGTTTGTACTATATTTATTGCACTAAAAATTACAGATATAGAAAGGATGAGATGAATGACGAGATTGAAGCAAGTTTTTGGTGTTATTATTAGTTTTTTTGTTTTTTGGTTTAGTATGCTCGGTGTACAAATGTTTGCTGAGTTTTTAGATATTGAGTCATTGAAATTTGTTGCGGGAAAGACTGAGGCGGCGCGTGCCTTTTACTCTCCGTACCCGTTTTTAATTGTTTTTCTTATTACACTGCTTTCCCTATACTTCTTCGTAATTAAGCTAGGGAAACCGAAAAAAGAAAAACTGCCTACTTTAGAGGAAAAGAAGGAAGAATTACAATGATAAAAATCCCCTGCTAAAAAGCAGGGGATTTTTATGTTTGAGTGATGGCAGGAATCGATTCTGAGCGAGCCGCTTTCGCTTTTAGATATTATCCAGTTCCAGCGGCTAGAATGGTCGGTGGCTTCGCGTCTTCCTGCGAGGCAAAAAGCGCCTCTACGTCAGAAGCTCCATCCCCCTCCCATGAGCGAGCCGCTTTCGCTTTTAAATATTATCCAGCTTCAGCGGCTAGAATCTCCGGTCATTTCGCTCTCTCGCATGAAGCAAAAAGCGCTTCAAGGTCGAGAGCTCCAATGCCCTGCGATTCTGAGCGAGCCGCTTTCGCTTTTAGATATTATCCAGTTCCAGTGGCCAGCTCTTCGCATCTAAGAACCTCCCGCACGAAAGGTAAAAAGCACCTTTTGTGCGAGAGAACCTTAGCTGGTCAGAGCTAAACGGGCCACTTCCACTTTTAAACTGGCCTAACCAATTCAAATTGTTCTCCTAATTTTGCATAGTTGTGTCCTGCTAGGCGGCTTATTGGTTTGAGTCCTTCTGCGTGAATGCGCCCTTTTTCATATAGATGTTCGGCAACGTGGAAACGAACGACGCGTCCAATTAGTAGATCACAAGCTGGTGAGTCTTCTGTTCCACCAAGTGGAATTGCACGTTCTAATACGCATTCCATTCGAATATTTGCTTCTTTTACACCTGGAACGGAGATGACTTCACTTTCAATTGGTGTTAGTTTTGCTAGTTCAATTTCACTTTCATTTGGCGGGAGATTAGCTGCTGTTTCATTAATTGCTGCTACATATGATTCGTCAGAAATATGTACGACAAATTCACCTTTTTCAATTGCGTTTCGGGAAGTGTCCTTTCTTTCTCCGGCTTTTCGTTGTACAGATACTGAGATAAGTGGTGGATTAGCAGCGACAATATTAAAATAACTATATGGTGCGCCGTTTAATACACCGTCTTTTGTTAAAGAAGTAACGAATGCGACAGGGCGAGGGATGATACTTCCAGTAAGTAATTTGTAATTATCTTTTTCAGTTTGTTCATTTGGATTAATGGATAACATGCTTGTAATCCCCTTTCTAAATATGAATACTTATTGTTTGTTTACAAGATAACGATGAGAAAATCCTGCTGGAAATAATATTTTGTTTCATAAAAAGAACTTACTTCAATTGTAATGAAGTAAGTTCTTTTTCAAGAATCTCAAATCTGAGATAAAAATTAAAGTAAAACGTATGCGCCAGGTCCGATTAAAGCTACACCAACAGCAACAGCGATTAACATTAAGTTATATTCATATCCATTTTGTGTTATCCAGTAACCATTTTTTCCGTGAACAGTGAAGATAGCCATTAACATTGTTCCAACGATAAATAATGAACCAACTACAATGAAAATACCTGATGCGAATAAGAAACCACCTAGTAATTCAGTTGCGCCAGCCATAAATGCCATAAATACACCAGGGCGTAAACCGATTGACTCCATCCAGCCACCTGTTCCTTTTAAACCGTAACCGCCGAACCAACCAAATAATTTTTGAGCGCCATGACCCATGAATGTAATTCCTATAATAAGACGAATAATAAGTAGACCGAAATCCATCATTTTTAAAAACCTCCTAAAAGTTATTAACTTACCTTACGTAAGTAATGATAAAATAGTTACTTACTTTAGTCAAGTGGATTTTAAAAAAAGTTTGAATTAAATTTTACAAATTAACAACAAAAAATAAAATGTGGTAAAGACCTCTAGACAAGTTGGGCAAAAAAAGAGAAAATATAAATAGAAGTTAACTTCTTATTGTTATTCAGACAATCAGAATTGACTGGAATTTTGTGAAGCGCTACAATAAGAGTCTATTAGTAATGACGTAATTTATTTCGAAAGCGTTTTTACAGTATAATATTCGAAGTATGAAGTCTTACATGTATCCCGAGCTTTACTAGGGATTGCCCTATAAACTTTTAGGTAAATTATAAGGAGGACTATCCTATGTTTAAAAAATTATTCGGTCTTGGTTCAAAAACAAATGAAGAAACAATCGTAGCTCCATTAACTGGAGCAGTGAAAAATATTGAAGAAGTACCAGATCCAGTATTCGCTGGTCGTATGATGGGTGACGGTGTTGCAATCGATCCTACTGAAGGTGTAGTTGTATCTCCAGTTGATGGTGAAATCGTACAATTATTCCACACAAAACATGCTATCGGAATTAAAGCGAAAAATGGCACAGAAATTTTAATCCACGTTGGATTAGAAACTGTAAAAATGGAAGGCGAAGGTTTCGAAGCTCACGTTTCTGAAGGCCAAGCTGTAAAAGCTGGAGATAAATTAATCTCATTCGACTTAGAATTAATCCGTGAAAAAGCGAAAAGCACAATTACTCCAATCGTTATTACAAACACAGATGCAGCTGAGTCTATTAAGACAACTGTAGGCGTAACAGCTACAAAAGGTTCAACAGAAGTAATGAAAGTTACAATGAAATAATTGCTGTATAAGAGGAATCCGTTTCGTATGAAATGGATTCCTTATTTTTGTTGCATATTCAGTAGGTATGTTAAAATACTCTGGGCACTTGGAAATAGGGTTTCACATATATGTGGATAAGGCGCATTTTTCTTAGAAAAAATATAAGAGAAATGCGCCTTTTGTATATTCACATTTCTTTTGTTCTATTCTAATGTAAGTTATGATGAGTGGTAAGAAATCGAATATAGGGGTGGGTTTGGATGAAACGAGTATTATTTGTTTGTACTGGCAATACATGTCGTAGTCCAATGGCTGAGGCGTTGCTTCGTCATCACGGAGGAGATAGGTTTGAAGTACAATCTGCCGGTGTTTTCGCCTATCCTGGGAGCGATGCATCGGTACATGCGAAGGAAGCTTTAGCTGAAAAAGGGATTTCAATTGACCATACCGCGCAGCAAGTAAACGAAACTTTGCTTGATTGGGCTGATATTGTCGTAA
The DNA here is from genome assembly GCF_052805735.1 of Bacillus sp. N6. NCBI lineage: Bacteria > Bacillati > Bacillota > Bacilli > Caryophanales > Bacillaceae > Bacillus > Bacillus sp. N6. The sequence goes on along the minus strand of NZ_CM127843.1, from coordinate 5,169,894 downwards.
CGATGACAGAAAATCATAAACAAATTGTACTTGGGCATTATCCGAGTGTTGAAAAGAAATTGAATACGTTATATGGATTAACTGAAGGTATAGGCAAGGACATTTCAGATCCATTTGGAGGCTCGCTTTCTATTTATAAAGAAACGTTAGATGAGATGGAAAAACTTGTACAAACTTTACTGAAAAAACATTCGGTAGGTTGATGTTTCGTGTATAATACGATATTGGAGATCACTTCGTCCTATTGAGGTAGCGAGTGTGAAATGAAGATAATTGATTGAAACTTTGGAGGGGTAAAAATGAAAGTAGTAATAGCATCTGATCACGGCGGTATGAATATCCGCAAAGAACTTGTAAATTTATTAGAAGAGTTAAATATTGAATATGTTGATTTAGGTTGTGAATGTGAAGCTGGTTCTGTTGATTACCCTGACTTTGCGTTTCCAGCAGCTGAAATGGTAGCGAATGGTGAAGTGGATCGTGGTATTTTAGTTTGTGGGACAGGCATTGGTATGTCAATCGCAGCAAACAAAGTAAATGGTATCCGTTGTGCGTTAGTGCATGATACTTTCAGCGCGAAAGCAACGAGAGAGCATAATGACACTAACATGCTAGCAATGGGCGAGCGTGTAATTGGTGCTGGTCTAGCGCGTGATATCGCGAAAATCTGGTTAACAACTGACTATGAAGGTGGTCGTCACGAAAACCGCGTAGGAAAAATTAAAACATACGAAACAAAGTAATACATTCTAACTATCAGTAGTGTGAAATATAATTTGGTGAACCAACCTGTGAAAGGAAGAGGCGTAATGACAGAAATCGTAAAGGTAAGAGAACAGCTACAAATGTCGCTTTCTGATTTCCAAGAACAAGCTTCATTACAAAGCGGTCAAATTTTTGTAGTGGGTTGTAGCACGAGTGAAGTGCTAGGCGAAAGAATTGGAACATCAGGAACGATGGAAGTAGCAGAGGCGATTTTTTCTGAGTTAAAACAATTTCAAGAGCAAACAGGTATTGAATTAGCGTTTCAATGTTGTGAGCATTTAAACCGTGCTTTAGTGGTTGAGAGAGAAGTAGCGATAAAATATCAATTTGAAATTGTAACAGTTACGCCTGTTAGATCAGCAGGTGGTGCATTGGGGACATATGCGTATCACAATTTGAAAGATCCGGTAGTAGTTGAGTTTATTAAAGCAGATGCAGGAATGGATATTGGTGATACGTTTATTGGTATGCATTTAAAACATGTAGCTGTTCCGGTTCGTACAAGTGTGAAGGCAATTGGAAGTGCACATGTAACGATGGCCAAAACACGTGGAAAACTAATAGGTGGAGCACGTGCTGTTTACGCGGTGGCGGAAGAGACTACCACTTGCAGTTAAATATGAGAAATTAGGAAGTCATATAGTAGCTGTTTATCATAAGATAAAAGGTATGTTGTCTGACTTTATAGTAGAAGAAAGAAAAGACCGATTTTCGGTCTTTTTTTTCTTTTATGATATAGAAAGTCATGTTAGAATGTAGTTGAAAACATGAAGGTTCGAAAGAATTACAACCTGAATTTTCGTTTTTTCTGAATAAATAAGAAAAAACTGTTGGGAATTGATGTAATTCGTTCAGAAAAGGGGGATTTTGGTGGATCATTTAAAACGTCAAGATGAAAAGGTATTTGCTGCAATTGAGGCAGAACTAGGAAGACAGCGTTCGAAGATTGAGTTAATTGCTTCGGAAAACTTCGTAAGTGAAGCAGTAATGGAGGCGCAAGGTTCTGTTTTAACGAATAAGTATGCTGAAGGATATCCTGGAAAACGTTATTATGGTGGCTGTGAACACGTAGACGTAGTAGAAGATATCGCACGTGATCGCGTGAAAGAAATTTTCGGCGCAGAGCACGTAAATGTTCAACCACACTCTGGTGCACAAGCGAACATGGCAGTATACTTCACGATTTTAGAGCAAGGCGATACAGTACTTGGTATGAATTTATCTCATGGTGGTCACTTAACACACGGAAGCCCTGTTAACTTCAGTGGAGTACAATATAATTTCGTAGAATATGGCGTGGATGCTGACTCTCACCGTATTAATTACGATGATGTATTAGCAAAAGCGAAAGAACATAAACCAAAATTAATCGTTGCAGGTGCAAGTGCATACCCTCGTGTTATCGATTTCAAGCGATTCCGTGAGATTGCAGATGAAGTGGGCGCTTATTTAATGGTTGATATGGCACATATCGCTGGTTTAGTAGCTGCTGGTTTACATCCGAATCCAGTACCACATGCACATTTCGTTACAACGACAACACATAAAACGTTACGTGGCCCGCGTGGTGGTATGATTTTATGTGAAGAGCAATTTGCAAAACAAATTGATAAATCAATCTTCCCTGGTATTCAAGGTGGTCCACTTATGCACGTAATCGCTGCAAAAGCTGTTGCGTTTGGTGAAGCACTTCAAGATGATTTCAAAACATATGCACAAAATATCATTAACAATGCGAACCGCTTAGCTGAAGGTCTTCAAAAAGAAGGACTTACACTTGTTTCTGGCGGAACAGACAATCACTTAATCTTGATTGATGTTCGTAACTTAGAAATCACAGGTAAAGTAGCAGAGCACGTATTAGATGAAGTTGGTATTACAGTGAACAAAAATACAATTCCATTTGAAACAGCAAGCCCATTTGTAACAAGTGGTGTACGTATCGGTACAGCAGCTGTAACATCTCGTGGTTTCGGTTTAGAAGAAATGGATGAAATTGCGTCACTTATTGCTTATACATTAAAAAATCATGAAAATGAAGCTGCATTAGAAGAAGTACGTAAGCGTGTAGAAGCGTTAACTAGCAAATTCCCAATGTATCCAAATCTATAATAGATTGAAGAAGACTGCCGAGACTTAATTGTTTTGGCGGTCTTTTTTGTGGACATATATTATTTTTAAAGTATGTATACAAATGATGAATAAATTTTGGCGATATAATGAAGGATACAGCTCCCATAATTGGTAAAGATACTAGATAGATTCATCGTAAAATCATGATTTTGCCAAATTTGCCCTTGAATATTAGTAGCGTTTTCTTTACAATCGTAAATAGTGTAAAAAAGCGTGCAAACGCATGAATATCATCTAAAGGAGAGATTCACATGGGAAAACTGTATGTATTTGATCACCCGTTAATTCAACATAAGATTACATATATTCGCGATAAGAATACAGGTACGAAAGATTTTCGTGAATTAGTGGACGAAGTAGCAAGCTTAATGGCTTTCGAAATTACTCGCGACCTTCCGCTTAAGGACATCGAAATTGAAACGCCTGTAAGCAAAGCGACAACAAAAGTGATCGCTGGTAAAAAACTTGGTTTAATTCCGATTTTACGTGCAGGTTTAGGAATGGTTGATGGAATTCTGAAATTAATTCCAGCAGCAAAAGTAGGACACGTTGGTTTATACCGTGACCCTAAAACATTGCAACCGGTAGAATACTATGTGAAACTTCCAACGGATGTAGAAGAGCGCGACTTTATCGTACTAGATCCGATGCTAGCAACAGGTGGTTCTGCGGCTGAAGCGATTAACTCTCTGAAAAAGCGCGGTGCGAAACAAATTAAATTAATGTGTATCGTTGCAGCTCCAGAAGGGGTAAAAGTAGTACAAGAAGAACATCCTGATGTTGATATTTATGTAGCAGCATTAGATGAGAAATTAAATGACCACGGATATGTAGTACCAGGTCTTGGTGATGCTGGTGACCGTTTATTCGGAACGAAGTAAGACAACTGACGAGCAGGGGAGATTCCCCTGCTCGTTTTTTTTTTGCTGCAAACAAGTAGGGGAGGGGGAGGATAAATATACATCGTATATACAACATAAGTTGCATACACATCACATATAATATAGAAGTCTTACGTCTGAGGAACACTATATTATGGAAGAAAAGCGTTATATCTCGAAAATATAATAGTGACAAACTTGTGAACATTTCCTTCTATTATAAAGAGAAAACTGTTAGAAATTGCATATATGTAACCAGTATTTAGAAGGGGAACGTTTTCATTTTTGGGAGGAAATGCCTAATACTCAAATTTTTAGATTTTTTACGATTTCTCGTTGACACTGTTAATACCCTATTGTATGCTAACAACGGGGATAGATGGTAGGGCTTTCAGTGACAAAATTACATCTATTCCGTGACGAAAATGTAAACTTTTTGTTTTGTATAGGATTTATGCAAAAAAATGAGTTATTATTAACACATCGTGAATGAGGGTTACATATTGGAGGGATGAATCCTTGCAAAAAAACGATCGCAGCCATATAAAAGCATATGCTTTAATGTCAGGAATTCTTGCTCAGTTAGTCGGTTCTATACTTGTTGGAATCTTTGGTGGGCAGTGGATTGATAATAAGGTTGGAACGTTTCCATTGTTTCTTATTATAGGGTTATTACTCGGGTTAGGAACAGGGGTATACGCAATGATTCGACTCATTCGACATTACTATTCGGGAGAGCAATGATGATAGACGTACATGGACTTGTCCAAAGACAAAAGAAATATATGTACTACTTGCTTGCGCTTCTAGTGCTAGGATGGGGATTTACCTCTTACAAGGATGTATTTCTTGGGCTGATTATCGGAACGATTTTCAGTTTTCTTAGTTTGCGCATCATTGCACGTAGAACAGACAAGCTGTTAGATCGCGTAACAAATGGAGAAAACGTGAAGTTTAAGGCGACAGCTGTAAGTACATATTCAAGATTCGCCACGATTGGGTTATTAATTTTATTTGCAGCCAAATATCAAGAGTTAATTGCGATGTGGGGCTTAGGTGTAGGATTGCTGACAGGATACCTTGTCATGATCATAGATTTTCTTTATTTAGAGTATAAGAGCAGGGAAGAGAGGTGAATTACTAGTGGAACACGGTAAATTAGTTGAATTTCTAGGTTTAACGTTCGATTTGTCATCAGTTATGATGGTTACTGTAGCAGCAGTTATTGTTTTCTTAATCGCTGTTATCGGAACTCGCAGCTTAGCCCTTCGCCCAACCGGGATGCAAAACTTCATGGAATGGGTGTTTGACTTCGTGAAAGGGATTATCAATAGTACGATGGACTGGAAAACAGGTGGACGTTTCTTAACGCTTGGCGTTACGCTTATCATGTTTATCATCGTATCGAACTTCCTTGGTTTACCATTCATGTATTCAGCAACTGAAGCTGGCGAACATATTGCATGGTGGAGGTCACCAACGTCTGATCCAGCAGTTACATTAACATTAGCCGTGATGGTAGTTACCCTCACCCATTATTATGGAATTAAGATGAAGGGTACGAAAGAGTATGTTAAAGGTTATTTCCAACCTATGAAATTCTTATTCCCATTAAAGGTTATTGAGGAGTTTGCTAACACATTAACGTTAGGTCTTCGTTTATTCGGTAACATTTATGCAGGTGAGATCTTATTAGGATTACTTGCTAAGTTAGGCGGGGCATCATTCCTTGGAGCATTAGGTGCGCTTGTACCAATGTTAGCATGGATGGGATTCAGTGTATTCGTTGGATCAATCCAAGCATTTATTTTCGTTATGTTAACGATGGTTTATATGGCTCATAAAGTAAGTCATGACCATTAATATAATTTAAGTAAGAAAAAATTTATTTTTTTATAATACAAAGGAGGACAAATTAAATGAGTTTAGGTGTAATCGCAGCTGCAATTGCAATTGGTTTATCAGCATTAGGTGCAGGTATTGGTAACGGTCTTATCGTATCACGTACAATCGAAGGTGTTGCTCGTCAACCAGAATTAAAAGGCGCACTTCAAACAATTATGTTCATCGGGGTTGCTTTAGTTGAGGCACTTCCAATCATCGGTGTAGTTATTGCATTCATCGTAATGAACAAATAAGGGAGACTCCCCTTACATAGATGGCGAAGAGTGTTTTTCCGAACTTTCTTCGCCATTGCTTTATGAACGAAACGTATGTCTTTTTTTTTCATATGATCAATTTAGATATTTTGAAGGGAGTGAATCCTTGTGCCAACTTTATTATTAGGAGCTGCCATTCCATTTGGAACGATTGCTTATACATTGTTCATTTTCTTAATTCTATTAGTAATGCTACGCAAATTTGCGTGGGGTCCTTTAATGGGAATTATGAAAGAACGTGAAGAGCATGTTACTAATGAAATCGACGCTGCAGAAAGAAGTAACGCTGAAGCGAAGAAGTTAGTAGAAGAACAACGTGAAATGTTAAAACAATCACGTGTTGAAGCACAAGAGTTAATCGAAAGAGCGAAAAAACAAGCTGTAGATCAAAAGGATGTTATTGTTGCTGCTGCGAAAGAAGAAGCAGAATCAATTAAAGCATCTGCTGTACAAGAAATTCAACGCGAAAAAGAGCAAGCGATTGCTGCTTTACAAGAACAAGTCGCTTCTTTATCTGTTCAAATTGCTTCTAAAGTAATTGAAAAAGAATTAAAAGAAGAAGATCAAGTTAAGTTAATTCGCGATTATATTAAAGAAGTAGGAGAAGCGCGATGAGCAATGGGATTGTAGCAAAACGTTATGCTGTCGCTCTTTTTAAAATTGCAAAAGAAAAACACGTATTAGAAATGTTTGAAGAAGAATTACGCCTTGTACAAAACGTTTATGTAAAGAACGGAGAACTACATAGCTTTTTAACGCAACCGAACATTTCAAAAGAGCAGAAGAAAACGTTTCTTGCAAACGTATTCGGATCTGTTTCTGAATCAATTTTAAATACGTTATATATTTTAATTGATAACAAGCGTATTGATATCTTACCTGAAATTGCAGATGAATATGTTGTTCTTGCTAATGAAGAACGTAACGTAGCGGATGCAACTGTATATTCTATTCGTCTTCTATCTGAAGAAGAGAAGCTTAACATTGCAGAAGCATTTGCAAAGAGAACGGGAAAAGATGCAATTCGCGTGAAAAATGTTGTAGATGAAGATTTACTAGGCGGAATTAAAGTACGCATTGGAAATCGCATTTATGACGGAAGTTTACAAGGAAAATTAGCACGTATTCAGCGTGAATTAATGAAGAATAGATAGGGGTGAAGCACATGAGCATCAGAGCTGAAGAAATTAGCGCACTGATAAAGCAACAAATCGAGAACTATCAGTCTGAAATCGAAGTTAGTGATGTTGGTACAGTTATCCAAGTTGGTGACGGTATTGCGCGTGCTCATGGTCTTGATAACGTTATGGCTGGTGAGCTTGTAGAGTTCTCTAACGGCGTTATGGGACTAGCACAAAACTTAGAGGAAAACAACGTAGGTATTATCATTTTAGGACCTTACACAGAAATCCGTGAAGGTGACGAAGTTCGTCGTACTGGTCGCATCATGCAAGTACCAGTAGGAAAAGAACTAATTGGTCGTGTTGTAAACCCATTAGGTCAACCAGTTGATGGTTTAGGCCCAATCAATACAACAAACACTCGTCCAATCGAAAGTCCAGCACCAGGTGTAATGGATCGTAAATCTGTTCATGAGCCACTTCAAACAGGTATTAAAGCGATCGACGCTCTTGTACCAATTGGCCGTGGTCAACGTGAGTTAATCATCGGTGACCGTCAAACTGGTAAAACAGCAGTTGCACTTGATACAATCATTAACCAAAAAGATGAAGATATGATTTGTATCTATGTAGCTATCGGACAAAAAGAATCAACTGTACGTAACGTAGTAGAAACACTACGTAAGCACGGTGCATTAGAGTACACAATCGTTGTAACTGCATCTGCTTCTCAACCAGCTCCATTATTATACTTAGCTCCTTATGCTGGTGTAACAATGGGTGAAGAGTTCATGTACAATGGAAAACACGTATTAGTAGTATATGATGACTTATCAAAACAAGCAGCGGCTTACCGTGAGCTGTCATTACTATTACGTCGTCCTCCAGGTCGTGAAGCTTATCCAGGGGATGTATTCTACTTACATTCTCGCTTATTAGAGCGTGCAGCAAAATTAAGTGATGCAAGAGGCGGCGGTTCTTTAACTGCACTACCTTTCATCGAAACACAAGCAGGGGACGTATCAGCATACATCCCAACAAACGTAATTTCTATTACGGATGGACAAATCTTCTTACAATCTGACCTATTCTTCTCTGGCGTACGTCCAGCGATCGATGCGGGTACTTCTGTATCTCGTGTAGGTGGATCTGCTCAGATTAAAGCAATGAGTAAAGTATCAGGTACACTTCGTCTTGACCTTGCATCTTACCGTGAGTTAGAAGCGTTCGCTCAGTTCGGTTCTGACCTTGATAAAGCAACTCAAGCGAAATTAAACCGTGGTGCTCGTACTGTTGAGGTATTAAAACAAGGATTACACAAACCGTTACGTGTAGAGAAACAAGTTATCATTCTTTACGCTTTAACACGTGGATTCCTAGATGATATCCCAGTAGTAGATATCACTCGTTTCGAAGAAGAATTCCATGCTTGGTTAGATTCTAATGCGACTGACTTATTAGAAGAAATCCGCACAACTAAGAAACTTGCGGATGACGACAAATTTGCAGCAGCAATTAACGGATTTAAAAAAGTATTCGTAGCTTCTGAATAATAATAAAAGTGAAGCCGACTGTTCAGCCCCATCGGCTAAGAGGCGGAACTAGATTAATAAAAGCGGAAGCGGCTCGTACAAGCCGCCGACGCTAGATAATATATAAGGCATCTCAGCCTCTGAGATTGCTGACGGTTATGTAAAGGAAAAGAGTAGGTGCACCTATTCTTTTCCTTCAATCATGAGCAAGAATATCTTGCAACGTAGATTAGGAAGAGGATTCTTACTAATCGTGCCAACTTCCGGAAAAAAGGTGGTGAAAACCTGTGGCATCTTTACGCGATATAAAAGCGAAGATTACCTCGACAAAGAAAACGAGTCAAATTACGAAGGCGATGGAGATGGTATCTGCATCTAAGTTAAACCGTGCAGAGCAAAATGCTAAATCTTTCGTTCCGTATATGGAAAAGATTCAAGAAGTAGTAGCGAGCATTGCGCAAGGAAGTAAAGGAATTAATCATCCAATGCTAAATGCGCGTCCTGTAAAGCGTACAGGATACATCGTTATTACATCTGATCGCGGACTAGCAGGTGGTTATAACAGTAACGTATTACGTACAGTAAGTAACGTAATTCGTGAACGTCATAATATGGATTCAAATCAATATTCAATTATTGTACTTGGACGACTAGGACGTGATTATTTAAAACGTCGCGGCTTTAACATCATTGATGAAGTAGTTGGATTATCTGACCACCCATCATTTACTGATATTAAAGATCTTGCTTCTCGAGCAATTGCGATGTTCGCAGATGGTGCTTATGATGAGCTGTATATTTACTACAACCATTACGTAAGTAAAATTTCACAAGAAGTAACGGAAAATAAAATTTTACCGCTTACTGATGTGGCGTCTGACAAACCGACGACAGCTTATGAATTTGAACCTTCTGAAGAAGAAATTTTAAAAGTATTATTGCCACAATACGCAGAAAGCTTAGTGTACGGTGCATTACTAGATGGTAAAGCAAGTGAGCACGCAGCGCGTATGACAGCAATGAAGAGTGCTACAGACAACGCAATGGAAGTTATCGATTCACTTACACTTTCATTCAACCGTGCGCGTCAGGCAGCGATTACGCAAGAAATTACGGAAATCGTTGGTGGAGCAGCAGCGTTAGAATAGTAATAAAAAGTGGAAGCGGCTCGTCCAGAACAGGAGGGCATTGGAGCTCCTGACGAAGAGGCGTAGTTTGCCTCACAGGAAGGCGCGAAATGACCGACTGTTCTAGCCGCTGGAACTAGATTCAATAAAAAGTGGAAGCGGCTCTTTCAAAAGAGTCGCGTAAGCTAAACTAATAAAAAATTAAAAGCCGACTTCGCTTAGAGAGCTGGCTAATTAAAAGAAAGCTAGGAGGGAACCCGATGAATAAAGGGCGCGTTACGCAAATCATGGGTCCGGTTGTAGACGTTAAGTTTGATGGCGGAAAGCTACCAGAAATCTACAACGCCCTTACGGTAAAACAAAGCAACGAAAACGGAAGCATGAACTTAACATTTGAAGTTGCACTTCATTTAGGTGATGATACAGTTCGTACAGTTGCGATGTCTTCCACAGATGGACTTGTTCGTGGCACAGAAGTAGAAGATACTGGTAAAGCAATCTCTGTACCAGTTGGTGATGCAACACTTGGTCGTGTATTCAACGTATTAGGTGATGCAATTGACTTAGATGGTGAACTTCCTGCGGATGTACACCGTGATCCAATTCACCGTCAAGCACCTGCATTCGAAGAATTATCTACTAAAGTAGAAATTCTTGAAACTGGTATTAAAGTAGTAGACTTACTTGCTCCTTACATTAAGGGTGGTAAGATCGGCCTATTCGGTGGTGCCGGCGTAGGTAAAACAGTATTAATTCAGGAATTAATTAACAACATCGCACAAGAGCACGGTGGTATCTCTGTATTCGCTGGTGTAGGTGAGCGTACTCGTGAGGGTAATGACTTATACCATGAAATGAGCGATTCTGGCGTAATCAAGAAAACTGCGATGGTATTCGGACAAATGAATGAGCCACCTGGAGCACGTCAACGTGTTGCATTAACAGGTTTAACAATGGCTGAGCATTTCCGTGATGAGCAAGGACAAGACGTACTTCTGTTCATCGATAACATCTTCCGTTTCACGCAAGCTGGTTCTGAAGTATCTGCCCTTCTTGGTCGTATGCCATCTGCGGTAGGTTACCAACCAACACTTGCAACAGAAATGGGTCAATTACAAGAGCGTATTACATCTACAAATAAAGGGTCTATCACGTCTATCCAAGCGGTATATGTACCAGCCGATGACTATACTGACCCAGCACCAGCTACAACATTCGCTCACTTAGATGCAACAACAAACTTAGAGCGTCGTTTAACACAAATGGGTATTTACCCAGCCGTAGATCCATTAGCATCTACATCTCGTGCACTTTCTCCAGAAATCGTAGGAGAAGAGCATTATGAAGTAGCACGTCAAGTGCAGCAAACTTTACAACGTTACAAAGAACTTCAAGATATCATCGCTATCTTAGGTATGGATGAGTTATCTGAAGAAGATAAGTTAGTTGTACATCGTGCTCGTCGTATTCAATTCTTCTTATCTCAAAACTTCCACGTAGCTGAGCAGTTTACAGGTCAAAAAGGTTCTTACGTACCTGTAAAAAATACAGTTAGTGGCTTCAAAGAAATTCTAGAAGGAAAATATGATGACCTTCCAGAAGATGCATTCCGCTTAGTTGGTAGCATTGAAGAAGTTATTGAGAACGCGAAGAAAATGATGGCGTAAGGCCTTAGGAGGGACGAAGTATGAAGACATTTCCAGTCAGTATTGTAACTCCTGATGGACCGGTTTACGAAAAAGAAGTAGAAATGGTAAGTGTAAAAGCAGAGAGTGGGGAAATGGGGATCTTACCAGGTCACATTCCAACTGTTGCACCATTAAAAATTAGTGCAGTTCGTCTGAAAAATGGTGGACACACTGATTATGTAGCAGTAAGCGGTGGCTTTATCGAAGTTCGTCCAGATAAAGTAACTGTATTATCATCATCTGCTGAAGAAGCAAACCATATCGATATCCATCGTGCAAATGAAGCGAAGCGTCGCGCTGAGCAACGTATGCAAGACAAACAAGCACATGTTGACTTTAGACGTGCAGAAATGGCATTACAACGTGCTGTGAACCGTTTAAATGTTTCTGATATGAAGTAAAAAAATCCGTAAGGGCCTTGCCTTTACGGATTTTTTTGTGTATTTTATGGATAATTTTACAAAACTGGTATAATTATATTGATGCTTGTATAAGTAGAAGTGTACAACAATTTATATTTTATGAAGGGGATGAATCAATGATCGGTGAAATGAAACGAGAAGCATTGTACTCCTTAAAGGGGAAATGGGGACTAGGTGTTGGATCAACGATTTTATATTTTATTTTAAGTTATGTCGTTTCGATGGCTGCAATGCTTATATTATTAATTCCAGGAATTATTATATTTCTTTCAGTTGTAAGTGTGACTGGATCATTTGAAGCGGAAACGATGTCAATTGGAGCGGGTATTACCTTTGGAATTTTTTATTGCATTATGATAATTTTGAGTAACGCATCGTATGGGATTACGTCATATGGTTATACAAATGTATTTTTACAGATTAGTAAACGAGAAGATGCTAAAGTAGATTACTTATTCGAAGGATTCCGTGGTTTTAAAAGAATGATGAAAACAATGTGGGCAATGCTTGCGATTTTGTTATATACAGGTACATGGATTCCGATGTTGTTAACAGGTTTATTCATATTCTTAGGTGAAGAAGGAAATCTGTCGTTTACAATAGCTTTCTTCGTACTATTAGCAATTTCAATTGTTGGTATGATTGTGATGTATTTTTCTTATGCACTGACGTACTATGTGATGATTGAAAATCCAGAATATAGTGTTTCGCAGGCGATGAAGGAAAGTAAGAATCTTATGAGGGGTCATAAGTTAGATTTGTTTCTTTTATGGCTGAGCTTCATAGGCTGGGTTGTTTTAGCGCTTCTTACTTTTGGAATAGGATTTCTTTGGCTTAGTCCGTATATGAGTACAACGACAGCACACTTTTATCGCTACATTTCAAAAGGTGAATTTCAATAGGAACATGCTATACTAATAGAATTATTGTGTATAGGAGGCGAGGCTACGCATGATTAGTGATCTAAAAGGAGAAGCACTAGATTCATTAGAAGGGAAGTGGGGATTAGCTGTTGGAGCTACACTGCTCATTTCAATTCTTATCACGGCTTTTAGTTTTAGTGTTGATTGGGGATTTTCTTTAATTTTCGGTTGGCAAAAAACAAATGGTTCACTTTCAACGAATATTCTTACATTTTTTGTTACTGGGCCGTTAACTTTAGGTGGATATTACCTTGGTTTAAATATCCTTCGTGAAAATCAAGCTAGTATCGGTAATGTATTTATTTGGTTTTCAGAGGGAAAGAGATTTCTAAAATCATTTTTATTATATTTATTAGTAAATCTTTATCTTTTCTTATGGACGTTATTGTTCATTATTCCAGGTATTATTAAATCATTTTCTTATGCGATGACATACTTTATTATAAACGATCATCCTGAATATTCACTGAACCAAGCTATTACAGAAAGTCGTCGTATGATGGATGGACATAAGATGGAGTATTTTATTTTATGTTTAAGTTTTATCGGTTGGTTTATATTAAGTTGTATTACATTAGGGATTGGATTCTTATGGTTAATTCCATATTTCTACACAACATCTGCGGCTTTTTACGAAGAGATCGCAGAAGAATATTATGAGAAAAATATTTAGCACTAAAAAACCCCCAGTATGAATTATTTGTTCATACTGGGGTTTTTTTGTAGAAACTTTATAAATTGATTGCTAGTAAGTGGTTTACTGAAATAGTAACCTTGCATATATTTACATTTATGTTTTTGCAGAAACTTAAGCTGTTTTTCGGTTTCAATTCCTTCGGCAACGACTGAAAGATTTAAAGTATTTGCGAGGGAAAGGATTGTAGAAACGATGGCTCGTTCTTCAGGACGATGATCAGCTAATTGTGTAAATTCTCTCGGTACTTTTAATGTGTCGATTGGAAAAATTGATAAATAAGCAAGAGAAGAATACCCAGTACCGAAGTCATCAATGGAAGTTTGGATACCGTATTCTTTTAATTGCTTCAGTCTTAATAACGTTTCTTTCTCGTCAATCATTGCAATTCTTTCTGTTAACTCAAGGGTTACATATTTTGGATCGACTTGCACGTCGTTTAATATTTGTGAAATGTTTTCGATTAATTGATCTTGCCGGAACTCTTTTGCAGATAAATTAACACTTATTTTTAAATTTTGGTAGCCAAAGGTATGCCATATTTTTAATTGGAGACAAGCTTCTTGTAATACCCAATGTCCAAGTGGGACTACTTGTGGCGTCTCTTCTACAATTGGAATAAACTCACATGGTGAAATGTCACCTAATAGCGGGTGTTTCCACCGTATTAAAGCTTCAGCACCGATAATTTTATTTGTTGTCGTATCAATTTGTGGTTGATAAACGAGATAAAATTCTTTGTTTACTAAAGCGATTGGCAAATCTTTTTCAATTCGAGCTTTTCGCTCCATTTTTTTATATAGTTCTTTCGTGTAAAGAGAGCTACCGTTTTTTCCTTTATTCTTTGCTTCGTACATGGCCATATCAGCATGCTGCAAAATGGATAGTGGATCTTCACCTGCTTCAGGATATATTGCAATTCCGATACTCGGTGAGATTTGTAAATGTTGATTTTCGATTTCAAATGGCTCATTCATGGCCGCTACAATCATATCAGCTATTTTTTGGACATCTGGCTTTTTTTTGTAATTCTCGATAAGGATTGTGAACTCATCTCCAGCTAGCCGCGCGAGTTTCATATTTGATGTTGATATTCTTTCGAGCCTTTTTGCTACTGCGATAAGCAATAGGTCTCCTACTCGATGACCGAGGGTATCATTAATAACTTTAAAACGGTCTAGGTCGAGAAACATAACAGCAAAAGACTTTTTCGATACTTTTGCTCGTGCAATTGCCTGTTCTAAATGTTTATGAAATGCACGACGATTTGCAAGCTCTGTTAAAGTATCATGGTATGCTAGGAAATTAATTTGTTCTTGTTGTTGTTTGCTTTCCGTAATATCTTTAATCATTAAATAAACTCCAGAAATTTTCTCCTTTAAAAAGATCGGTACGGCGGTAACGTGCAAGTAGTAAATATCTCTGTTTTTATGGTACGCCCGTATTTCTAAAGAGATAGAATATCCCTTTTTTACACGATGAAAGGCGTTAATCATTTCTTCTAAATCTTCTTCGTATATGAGTGAGTAGTAAGGCTGGTTTAATAATTCATTCGTTTGATAACCGAGTAAAGTAGTACCAGCGTTATTTACTTTGAGAAAATTACCGTACAAATCTAATGTGAAGATTGGATCTGGATGATGCTCGTATAAAGATTTAAACATTTGTTGATTATGATAGAGTTCATTTTTCTGTTCTACTAAATCTTCTGTACGTAGTTCAATTTGTTTCTCGAGTTCTGAGTTGAATTGCATTTGAGCTAGCAATAATATTTTATTTTGTTTTCGAACTAAACTATGACGTATGAGAACGAAAGAGAAAGTTATTATCAGTCCGATTACTATAATAGGCGCAAAAACGTATTCGACTAATATAAAAACAATAAGCATTACTACCGAAATATACGGTAATGATAATCGGATTGCTTCACCAATTTTAAGTGTTAGTAGTACTTGTTCTTGTTTTTCAGGTTCTTTTGTATGGAGAATACAGGCAATTGCTACTAGTACTAAGGTTACTTGATAGAAAGGAGTAACTGTAAACATAGAATACTCTGGTATGAAGTATTTTATATAAGCATAAATCGCATCGGTAGTAGCATATAAAATTAAAGCACTGCCAAGAAGCGCACCAACCTTTTTAGGTAATAAGGATAGTGGTTTGAATAAAAGATTGATTCCTATTAAGAGAAAGAGTAAATCAGCCATTGGATAGGTAAGTTGAACAAATATGTCGATATAGGATGTTGTAAAGATGTGAATGGTTCGTTCAATAAGTAAGTAGTAACTTAAAGTAAATTGGGCTGTAACGATAATACAAATATCACATAGCATAAAAAGTTTTTCTAATAAATCTCGGTTGTAAATGATTTCGTATAGAAAGGCAAAGGCAAAACTAACTAAAAAAAGTAAGTAAAAAAAATCAGACGGATCAACGAACGTATAGAAGTCCTTTACAATTAAACGCTGATAGGCAACGACTATATCACCGATAAAATAAGAGAGAGCTCCAACAGATAATATGATCCAAAATAAACGAGGTAGCCCTTCTTTCATGTTTGAAAAGTAAAGAATATAACTACAAGCGATAATATCAATTAATAGGGTACTCGTTCCGATTAATAGCTGAAAAGGAAATGAGTATTCATATAGAAAAGGCATCGCTACGTAGTGAAGCGTTATGGACAGCAATACAATGCTTATAAGAATACTTACATGTGTTTGTTTTTTCATTTATATCACCTACGGTTCCTTGAAAAGCGTATATAAGTTTTATATTTATTTTGCACAATTATAGCAAGTTGTAAAGATAGATTTTAATAATTCTTGTTTCTGTCTCCCAACATATCGACATAGGAATTTGAAGTTTGCTATAATGATTAGAATAGTTGTATTATTTAGAAAAATTTAAAAATAATAATTACTGCAACTAGGACATATTGTTTACTATGTGAACTTGTTCTTAATTTAGGGGGGAGGGTTTCACAATGGCAAGTGTATATGAAAATAGTTATATGATCGTTTTAATTTTCTTGCTATTAGGTATATTGCTGCCGGTAGTGGCTCTTACATTAGGAAGGATGCTGCGCCCAAATAAACCAAGTGCAGCAAAGGCGACGACGTATGAGAGTGGAATTGAGCCTTTTCACGATGCAAATATTCGGTTTCATGCTCGTTATTATATTTTCGCTTTATTGTTTGTGATCTTTGATGTAGAAACTTTATTTTTATATCCTTGGGCTGTTGCGTATGACAAGCTAGGTTTATTTGCATTAATTGAGATGCTCATCTTTGTTGTAATGTTGCTAGTTGGATTAGCGTATGCTTGGAAAAAGAAGGTGTTACAATGGTTATAAATTTTGAGGAATTACATCCAAATGAGCGAGCAGAATTAGAACGAAATATCTTTTTTTCTACATTGGAACAGTTGAAAGGATGGGCGAGGAGCAATTCTTTATGGCCGATGACATTCGGACTGGCGTGCTGTGCAATTGAAATGATGGGAGTAGGCTCATCACATTATGATTTAGATCGATTTGGGTCATTTTTTCGAACTTCACCAAGGCAATCGGACGTCATGATTGTATCGGGAACAGTAACGAAGAAGATGGCTCCTATTGTTCGGCGTTTATATGATCAAATGCCTGAACCGAAATGGGTTATTGCGATGGGATCTTGTGCGACAGCAGGTGGTCCGTATGTAAATTCATATGCTGTTGTGAAAGGTGTAGACCAAATCGTACCAGTTGATGTGTATATTCCTGGTTGTCCTCCAAATCCGGCTGCTTTAATTTATGGAATTAATAAATTAAAAGAAAAAATTCGTTACGAAGCAAAGACCGGGAAGCAGGTGACGAATAAATGAGTAATCCAAACAAAGATTTAGAGGATCTGAAAAAAGAAGCAGCTAGGCGTGCAAAAGAAGAAGCGAGAAAACGCCTTGTAGCGAAACACGGGGCGGAAATAAGTGAGCTTGAGGCAGAAGATCGAGAAAAAGAGAAAGCGCTACCAAAAAATGATGATATTACTATAGAAGAAGCAAAACGACGTGCAGCAGCGGCAGCAAAAGCGGCAGCGTTAGCGAAGCAGAAAAGAGAAGGAACAGAAGAAGTAACGGAAGAAGAAAAAGCGAAAGTGAAGGCAAAGGCAGCAGCGGCAGCAAAAGCAAAAGCGGCAGCGTTAGCGAAGCAAAAAAGAGAAGGAACAGAAGAAGTAACGGAAGAAGAAAAAGCGAAAGCCAAGGCGAAGGCGGTGGCGGCGGCCAAGGCAAAAGCGGCGGCGTTAGCGAAACAGAAAAGAGAAGGGACAGAAGAAGTAACGGAAGAAGAAAAAGCGAAAGCCAAGGCGAAGGCGGCAGCAGCTGCAAAAGCAAAAGCGGCAGCGTTAGCGAAACAGAAAAGAGAAGGGACAGAAGAAGTAACGGAAGAAGAAAAAGCGAAAGCCAAGGCGAAGGCGGTGGCGGCGGCCAAGGCAAAAGCGGCAGCATTAGCGAAGCAGAAAGCGTCGCAAGGTGATGGGGATTCGGGAGATGAAAAGGCCAAGGCAATTGCAGCTGCAAAAGCGAAAGCAGCAGCGGCTGCAAGAGCGAAGACAAAGGGAGCTGAAGGTAAGAAAGAGGAGGAGCCGAAGCAGGAAGAACCGTCCGTAAATCAACCGCATTTAAATCAGTATGTTGAGGCTATTAGGGAGAAGTTAGGAGAGGGTGCATTAGTAGATTCCTATATTAATAAATTGTCAAAGGATGTGCCAACTCTTGTGGTGGATCCCGCAAAATATTATGAAGTGATGGAGTCACTGCGATTCCATAAGGGACTTGCTTTTGATTATATGTCAGAGCTACATGCGACGGATTTTGTGACACATATGGAAGTGTATGTTCATTTGTTTTCATATGGCAAGAAACAATCGGTAGCGGTGAAGGTAAAACTAGACCGGGAAGCGCCGCAAGTCGAGTCTGTGACAGCGCTTTGGAAAGGGGCTGACTGGCCGGAGAGAGAAGCGTACGATTTGCTCGGCATTGTATTTAAAGGGCATCCGAATTTAACGCGTATTTTAATGCCAGAGGATTGGGTAGGATATCCGCTTAGAAAAGACTATGAACCGTATGATGTGGAGGTGTAGCTATGATCCGCACGGAAGAGATGCTTTTGAATGTAGGACCTCAGCATCCGAGTACACATGGTGTGTTCAGGCTCGTAATTAAGATTGACGGGGAAATTATTAAAGAAGCTACACCGGTTATTGGGTATTTGCATCGCGGGACGGAAAAGATTGCTGAGAGCTTACAGTATACGCAAATTATTCCTTATACAGATCGAATGGACTATTTATCAGCCATGACGAATAATTACGTCATTTGCCATGCTGTAGAGACGATGATGGGGCTTGGAATTCCAGAGCGTGCCGAATATTTGCGAGTACTTGCGATGGAGCTAGGAAGAATTGCAAGTCATCTCGTTTGGTGGGGGACGAATCTTCTTGATATAGGAGCGGTCAGCCCGTTTCTGTACGCGTTTCGTGAACGAGAGATGATTATAAATTTATTAAATGAATTATGCGGGGCACGGCTTACTTTTAACTATATGAGAGTTGGTGGTGTGAAGTGGGATGCGCCAGATGGTTGGATTGAAAAGGTGGAAGAGTTTGTTCCGTATATGAGAGAGCAATTGGCAGGTTATCATGATCTTGTTAGCGGTAATGAGATTTTCTTAAATCGTGTGAAAGGCGTTGGTATATATAGCGCGGAAGAAGCGATTTCGTATTCTTTAAGCGGAGCAAATTTGCGGTGCACTGGAGTAAACTGGGATCTTCGCAAAGATGAGCCATATTCGATTTATGATCGTTTTGATTTTGATATTCCTGTTGGAAGCGTGGGAGATGCTTGGGATCGCTACGTTTGCCGAATGCAAGAAATCGAGGAGTCTTTAAAGATTGTTGAGCAAGCGGTTCAGCAGTTCCCGAAAGATGGAGCTGTGCTGGCAAAAGTACCGAAAATTATTAAGGCACCTAAGGGAGAAGCGTTTGTACGTATTGAATCGCCGCGCGGAGAGATTGGTTGTTATATCGCTAGTGATGGAAAGAAAGAGCCGTACCGTTTGAAGTTTCGCAGGCCATCTTTTTATAACTTACAAATTTTACCGAAGTTATTAAAAGGTGAAAATATCGCTAATTTAATTACGATTTTAGGTGGAGTTGATATTGTACTTGGGGAGGTTGATGGCTAATGATTGAGACGCTCTTACAATCACCTTCAAGCTGGACGAATTTCTTCATTTTTTTCGGATTAGCGGTGCTTCTACTATTTGCAGTCCTTGGCTTCGTTACATATGGAATTTTGGCAGAACGGAAAGTGATGGGGTTTATGCAAGGGCGGATTGGACCAAACCAGGTTGGAGGCCGATTCGGTTTACTGCAAACGGTAGCTGATGTTTTAAAACTATTATTGAAAGAAGATAGTATTCCGAAAGCAGCAGATAAACCGCTGTTTATATTAGCGCCTGTCATTGCATTTGCACCAGCATTTATGGTGCTTGCAGTTATCCCGTTCACTGATAAATTTCAATTTGCAGATATTGGAGTCGGGCTACTTTATTATATTGCTGTTTCCGGTATTACGACGATAGGTGTTGTAACTGGGGGATGGGCATCGAATAATAAATATTCCCTTTTAGGAGGGATGCGTGCGGCGGCGCAAATGATTTCTTATGAGATTCCGCTCGTAATGAGTGTAATTGGTATCGTTTTGTTAGCTGGTAGCCTGAATTTAAATGAGATTGTAGCGGCGCAGGAGAAGGTTTGGTACATTTTCGTACAGCCAATTGGCTTCGTCGTTTTCTTAATCGCAGCAGTTGCAGAGTTAAATAGGACGCCATTCGATTTGCCAGAAGCGGAGTCAGAACTTGTTTCTGGATACCATACGGAATACTCAGGTTTTCGCTGGGCGTTTTTCATGCTTTCAGAGTACGTATATTTCTTCGGGATGGCATCGTTAATTACAGTGCTCTTTTTAGGAGGATGGAATCCAGTCATGTTTCTTGGATTTATCCCAGGTGCCGTATGGTTTGCTTTGAAATTTAGCAGTGTAGTCTTTCTATTAATTTGGTTCCGCGTTACGTTCCCACGTATAAGAGGTGACCAGTTAATGGAGTTTGGATGGAAAGTATTATTGCCGATTGCACTTGCAAATATTTTCTTAACGGCATTGATTAAGGAGTTATTCTTCTAATCTATGAGGGGGGTGCCAGTAAGAGATGAAAGGACTATTTAAAGGATTAAAATATACATTAAGTAATTTGAGCAAGAAGAAGGTAACGTATGATTATCCAAATCAGCCGTTGCCGTTGCCAGACCGTTTTCGGGGGATTCAAAAATTTTATCCGGAGAAATGTATTGTTTGTAATCAATGCTCTAACATTTGTCCGACAGACTGTATTCAGTTAACAGGAAAGAAACATCCAGATCCTACGAAAAAAGGAAAAATTATCGACACGTATGATATTAATTTTGAGATTTGTATTCTTTGTGATTTATGTACAGAAGTTTGCCCGACAGAGGCAATTGTCATGACAAATAACTTTGAACTCGCGGAATATTCACGTGATGACTTATTTAAAAATTTGCAGTGGCTTGACGAAAACGACGAAAACGTCAGGAAGGAGAATAAGGCATGAATGGCGAGTTTGTAGCATTCTTTATACTATCCTTGTCTGCAATTATCGGCGGTGTTCTTATGTTGAACTTAACGAAAGTTATGCACATGATGCTAGCTCTCGTTCTGACATTTCTCAGCATTGCAGGTTTGTATTTTCTTTTATCAGCTGAATTTATAGGCGTTGCACAAATTTTACTTTACTCTGGTGCAATCACAATTATTATGATTTTCGGCATTATGTTAACGAAACATAACGCGGAAAATGAATCGCGTCTTACTCTTCGAAAATGGATTATCTTCTTTGCAGTTGTAGCATTTGGAGCGGTTATGTATTTCGCTGTTAATAATGTTGATTTTGCAAATGAAAGCACACAAGGAAGTTTACCTCTCCATGAAAACAACACACTTCAAATCGGTACGCTTCTCTATTCAAAATATATTATTCCATTTGAACTAACTTCAGTTATTTTACTTGTAGCACTCGTTGGCGCGATTATACTTGCGAAAAAGGACGAGAAAGAGGAGGATTCCAATGAGTAGCGTTCCGGCTTCTGTATATTTAACACTTGCGATTATTTTGTTTTGCATCGGTCTATTTGGAGCTTTAACAAAGCGGAATACAGTAAGCGTATTAGTTTGTATCGAATTAATGCTGAATGCTGCCAATTTAAACTTAGTGGCGTTTAGTAAATTAGGCCTATTTCCGAATTTAACAGGTCAAATTTTCTCACTGTTTACGATGGCTGTAGCGGCAGCAGAAGCGGCGGTAGGACTCGCTATTTTAATTGCTTTGTATCGTAATCGTACGACAGTTCAGGTGGATGAAATGGATACGCTCAAAGGATAGCATTGTGACCGAAAAAGGGGGAAGGAAACAATGATCGATTATGCATGGCTCATACCGCTTTTCCCACTCGTTTCGTTTTTGTTACTTATTATATTCGGGAAGAAAATTAGAGAAGGAAGCAGCGTACTTAGTATTTTTTTCGTCTTTCTCTCCTTTATACTTGCGGTACTTGTGTTAATAGAAAGGTTTTCAGAAGCAAGCGTGAAGCATAAGTGGGTGTGGCTTAGAGCTGGAGATGTGGATATATCATTCGGCTTTGAGGTGACTGCATTAGGAGCTTTAATGTTATTTATCGTTACGCTTGTGAGTCTGCTTGTACATGTGTATTCGAAAGGTTATATGAAAGGTGATGAACGATTACCAACCTTTTACGCATATTTAGGACTCTTTACATTTGCGATGTTAGGGCTTGTTATATCAACGAATTTATTACAGCTTTATATATTTTGGGAATTAGTTGGCCTTGGCTCATTTTTACTTATCGGTTTTTATTTCTTTAAAGAAGAAGCGAAGGCTGCTGCAAAAAAGGCTTTTATTATGACCCGTATTGGGGATGTTGGTTTATTTATCGGGATGATTTTAATTTTTTGGTACGCAGGTAGTTTTGAATATGACGCAATATTTAGGGCGATTTATACAGGGGATTTACCTCCTTACATGATTACGATAACAGCGATATTAATTTTTATCGGGGCGATGGGGAAATCAGGTCAGTTCCCGCTTCATACGTGGTTGCCAGATGCAATGGAGGGGCCAACGCCTGTTTCGGCACTTATTCACGCCGCGACGATGGTTGCAGCAGGCGTATATTTAGTAGCGACGATGTTCCCTCTATTTTCAGCAAGTACAGTGGCGATGCAGACCGTGGCAATCGTTGGAGCTTTCACTGCAATCTTTGCGGCCTCTATCGGTCTCGTGCAAACAGATATCAAGAGAGTACTTGCTTATTCTACAGTTAGCCAGCTTGGATATATGATGCTTGCGTTAGGTTCTGCAGGTTATGTAGCCGGTGTCTTCCATTTAACGACACATGCTTTTTTTAAAGCACTACTATTTTTGGCAGCAGGAAGTGTAATTCATGCAGTGCATACGCAAAACATTAATAAAATGGGCGGTTTACAGAAGAAGATGAAAGTAACTGGTACGCTATTTCTAATAGGTACCCTTGCCATTAGCGGTGTTCCGCTCCTTTCCGGTTTTTTCAGCAAAGATGAAATTTTAGCGGCGACTTGGATGAATGGCAATTACGTTTTATTTACTTTAGCAGTAATTGCGGCGTTTTTGACAGCGTTTTATATGTTCCGCCTATACTTTCTTGTCTTTACCGGAGAAACGAAGACGAAGGAAGATGTGCATGAGTCGCCCCGCGTTATGACGTATCCAATGATTGTTCTCGGCGTTCTCGCAGTAGTGGCAGGATATATAAATACACCATGGTTCGGTACGTTTCTGGGAGATTGGTTGACGAAAGATGTAGGGTTCAAGGTTGAAGAAGCGCATGGGCCAGTTTGGATTATGATTGTTGCGACTCTCGTTTCATTTGCGGGAATCGCTCTTGCATATTTTATATATGGCAAGAAATCAATTTCTAGAGATTGGGCTGGGGGTACGGAAACCTCGCTTTATAATCTTTTGAAAGAAAAATATTATGTGGATGAACTATACAACATGACGGTGATCCCTATTACAAAAGGAATCGCTCATGTGCTTCGCTTATTTGAAGTGTATGTAGTCGAGGGAATTGCAGTTTTAATTGGAAGCGTAGTTAAAGGTACAAGTAATCTTGGGTCGAAACTTCAAAACGGGAATGTACAAGTGTACGGTACTGTAACGGCGGTTTCGCTCGCTGTACTCGTCATTATTTTGCTCTATACAGGAGGGGATTTACGATGAATGATTTGTTGTTAACGTTCTTCATTTTTTCCCCGCTTTTAGGAATTTTATTGCTTGTATTAACACCGAAAAAGGAATTGCGTACAGTGCGGGCGCTTGGCTTATTTGGGACGGCACTTCCATTTGGAATCGCTATCGTCCTCGCTTGTACATATGCTTCTGGAAAGAGCTTGTCACTATTTGATGAAAAGGTGAAATGGATTAAGTTCGGAGATTTTACAGCGGTGGATAAAAGGTGGTTTTCTATTTATTACGAGCTCGGTATTGATGGTTTGTCGCTTGTTATGATGGTGCTGACGGCTCTTCTAGCGATGCTCGCAGCAATTGCAGCCTTTTCTATTAAAAGAAATTTAAAAGCATTTTATATGCTGTTACTCATGCTAGAAATAGGGATGCTCGGCGTCTTTGCTGCTCAAAATCTAATGTTGTTTTTTATCTTCTTTGAAATTACGTTGCCACCAATGTTCTTATTGATTGGGAAGTGGGGGAAATTATCGAGCGAAAAGGCTGCGTATAGTTATTTAATATATAACGGTATTGGCTCAGCTATTTTGCTCATTGTTTTCTCAATTTTGTTCGCGAAAACAGGTACAACAAATATTGTGGAGCTGAAAGAGATATTAAGAAGCGTAAGTGCAGAAGGAGAACTCATCATCCCAAGTAGCTTGCAGCTTGGTGTATTTATTTCCATAATGATTGCCTTTGCAATTAAACTACCTGTTTTTCCGTTGCACCGTTGGATGGTCAATGTGCACATAGAAGCGCATCCAGCTGTAGTTATGCTTCATGCTGGTGTTTTGCTAAAGATTGGAGCGTACGGTATTATTCGCTTCGGAAAAGGGCTATTCCCGGAATATTTTCACGATGTTGCAACGCTAATTGCGATATTAGGTGTAATTAATTTATTGTACGGTGCCTTTTTAGCGCTCATCCAAACGGACTTTAGGAAAGTACTGGCTTACTCTAGTATTTCGCATATGGGAATTGTGTTAATGGGACTTGCGTCACTTAATGCACCGGGTACACAAGGGGCGTTATTCCAGGTTGTATCGCACGGTTTAATTGCAGCCTTACTGTTTTTCTTACTCGGTGTTATAGAACAACGTTTCGGAACATCAGAAATTACAGCGCTTGGTGGACTCGCAAAAAGTGTCCCAGTACTTAGCGGCTTCTTCTTAGCAGGAGGAATGGCATCGCTTGGATTACCAGGGATGTCTGGGTTTGTTAGTGAATTTCTTGCCTTTCTCGGTTTATTTCAAGGAGAGCCCGTCATTGCTGCAGTCGGTGTGATTGGCATCATTTTAACCGCTGTATATGTATTAAGGGCGACACTTCAAGTGACATTCGGAAAGAAAGAGTGGGAAGCAAAATCTGATATACATGGATGGGAGTATGTCCCTGTTTTACTACTTATCTTTTGTATTATTGCAATTGGAGTTATGCCAGAGATACTAGGGGATCCGCTTCAAAATACATTGAAAACATTGGGGGTGAAGTAGGATGGATATGAATACGTTACTTAGCTTATCGTGGCATCTAATGGTGCCAGAATTTATTATTCTTGGGGCCGCCATCCTTCTTTCCATATGTGATTTGTTTTTTAAGCTGAACCATAGATATGTAGCTCTTGGTGCGATCGCTGCCATCGTATTAGCAATTGTTTCATTAATTACGCTATATAGCGAACCAGCTGGAGATATTTTAAACGGATCGTTTGTGTTAGATGGATTTTCAAAAGGGTTTAAAACGTTGTTATTAGGCGCCTCAGCTCTCATTTTATGCATCGCAATGAGCGATGATAAGAAGAATCCGATTGAAGATAAGGGCGAATATTATTACTTATTTTTAATGGCACTTCTTGGTGCGATGTTCATGGCTTCTAGTGTTGACTTTATCACCCTTTTCGTTGGTTTAGAGTTACTTTCACTTTCTTCTTATATTTTAGTAGGAATACGAAAAAAGAACCGTGCATCAAATGAAGCGGCAATGAAATATGTCATTAGCGGAGGAATTGGAACGGCGATTACGCTCTTCGGAATGAGTTATTTATACGGTATTACAGGTTCAACTAACATTGTAGATATGCAAAAGGTACTCACTGGGGAGCTCGCTAGTGGTATTCAGTTATTGCTAGCTCTCGCATTTCTTTTATTGCTAGTCGGTCTCTCATTTAAAATTGCCACAGTGCCGTTTCATATGTGGGCACCTGATGTGTATGAAGGAGCGACTACACCTGTTACTGCCTTTCTTGGAACGATTTCTAAAATTGCTGGGTTCCTACTCATTATTCGTTTGTTCCTTATGGTTTTTGCAAGTGTATTAATACAAGGAGATATGCAGTCTTTATATGGGCATATGAGTATATATATTGCGGTGCTAGCAAGTATTACGATGATTGTTGGGAATGTAGTCGCGTTAAAACAATACAATGTAAAACGTTTATTTGCTTATTCAGGCATTGCGCATGCTGGGTATTTGCTCGTTCCACTTGTGGCATTATCACCATTTACGCTGGATAGCATGTGGTTTTATATGCTGGCATACATGCTTATGAATATAGGCGCGTTTGCCGTTATCCACGGCTTAATCTTACAAAACGATAAGGAAAACATAAAGATTTTCACCGGATTATATAAGAAATCACCATTTGCAGCGATCATGATGACAATCTTTATTTTATCGCTGGCCGGGATACCAGGGACGGCTGGCTTCATTGGAAAGATTAACATCTTTTTAGGCGCGCTTCATGTAGAGCCAGCACATTACGTACTAGCTTCGATTATGATGGGTACGACAGTTGTTTCATTCGTATATTATTTCCGTATTTTACAACAAATGTTTTTCCGCACCGGAGAGACAGAAGAGAGGATACGGTTACCATTAAATATAAAGGTTGTTATGAGCCTTTGTGCAATTTCGATTGTAATACTAGGGATTATGCCGATGATTGGGTACAATTTCTTTTATGAATATTTTCCATTAATGAAAGATTTCTTCTTCTTAGGGAACGTGGTACAATAGTGAAAATAAAAGGTGTGGAGTCAGTACTCTGCGCTTTTTATTTTGTGTTAACTTGTAATGTAGATATACGTTTTTTGAAAGAAAATCACGATGTAAAATGTAAGATGTCTATGTGCATTTGAAAAAGTGTGGCTCCTACTTATTATGGTATCGTTTTTATATTCTTTCATAAGTAGTAGCTGAGTAAAAAGGGGTCGATTTTTTGGCACAACTTTTAGGGCAACAAGCACTGATTGCCATTGTTTCGCATTTATTGTTTATTACCATTACGTGGTGGGCTTTGCAAGGCATTCACATTGAGCGTTTAATGAAGTCCGGAAAAGTGCTGCAGACGCGAGTATTACTCATCTTAATTACAATTGCAATTGGGACATCTGTAAGTAACTTTTTCCTTGATTATTTAGGCTATTCGAAGAGTTTAACGTATTTAGTAAAGTAAGTGTATAGAACCTCAAATCTCCGTTAACAATGGGGATAGGAGGGGATGAAATTGAAGCTTAAAGCCATTCTTATTGTTGCACTTAGTGTTGTTTTATTTTTGGTTGGATATAGAGAGATGAAACCGATAAGCGATGAACAGAAAATGGAGAGCATGATTAAGGCTTTAGAGAAAAATGATGCTAAAGTAGAAAAATGGTCATGGTTAGCTAGAGAAACAAAAACAATTTCTAATATACATACGTTTCAAAAGTTGTTAAACGATGTGAAGGACAAGGCAAATATTCAAAAGTGGGAAGTAGAGCAATCTCCAGATGGATATAAAGCTACATCCTATAAAAAGTTTGCTTCTCATGAAGAACGAGTAGTAGTAACTTGGAGTAAAGAAAATACTAAAGAAAACACTTTCATTATCTTTGAAGTAAGTGGGGCGAAATGGGACCCGAAGTATGTTCAAAAAGTAAATAAAATTTTTAGTGAAAAACCTATAATTTACACTTGTGTTCAAGGTGTACTGAATGATAAGATTGAAGGTGTTTTGCAAAATAAAACCAATCAGGTTTTGAAAGATCTTTCAGCAAGAGCGATCGAACAAGTAGAAGAAAGAGCATTTGTGTCAGTCTCCGCATACAATAAAAAGTGGGATGACGCTCTTTCAACAAATAGAGAGAAAATAAATGTGCAAATAGCAATACGTTCTACAGACAACAAAGATACAATTGTGGTTGGCACACCGATCATAACTTCTGAGTATTGAGTGAATAGATACTGAAAAAAGGACACGGAGGGGAATAATTTGGAAAAGATCATCGTCCGTGGCGGAAAGCGGTTAAACGGCACAGTGCGTGTTGAGGGCGCAAAAAATGCTGTATTACCTATAATCGCTGCAGCCCTATTAGCGAGTGATGGAAAGAATGTACTATCTGAAGTACCAGTTTTGTCTGATGTATACACAATTAATGAGGTATTACGTCATTTAAATGCTGAAGTCGTATTTGAAAATAATCAAGTAACAATCGATTCTTCTAAAGAACTAAACATTGAAGCACCATTTGAATATGTACGTAAAATGCGTGCATCTGTTCAAGTAATGGGACCATTATTAGCACGTAACGGTCGTGCTCGTATTGCACTTCCTGGTGGATGTGCAATCGGTTCACGTCCAATTGACCAACATTTAAAAGGCTTCGAAGCAATGGGAGCAAAAGTACAGGTTGGTAACGGTTTTGTTGAGGCATATGTTGAGGGAGAACTAAAAGGAGCTAAAATCTACTTAGACTTCCCAAGCGTAGGCGCGACAGAAAACATTATGTCTGCAGCTACATTAGCAAAAGGGACAACAATTCTTGAAAACGCAGCGAAAGAACCAGAAATCGTTGACTTAGCTAACTTCTTAAATGCGATGGGAGCGAAAGTACGCGGAGCTGGAACTGGAACGATTCGTATCGAAGGCGTTGATAAATTATATGGTGCAAACCACTCTATTATTCCTGACCGTATTGAAGCGGGAACATTCATGGTTGCAGCAGCAATTACTGGTGGAGACATCTTAATTGAAAATGCTGTACCTGAACATTTACGCTCAATTACAGCGAAAATGGAAGAAATGGGTGTTAAAATTATTGAGGAAAACGAAGGTGTACGTGTTATCGGCCCAGATAAGTTAAAAGCGGTTGATATTAAAACTATGCCTCACCCAGGTTTCCCAACAGACATGCAATCACAAATGATGGCATTATTACTACAAGCTGATGGAACAAGCATGATTACAGAAACGGTATTCGAAAACCGCTTTATGCACGTTGAAGAATTCCGTCGTATGAATGCTGATATTAAAATTGAAGGTCGTTCTGTTATTATGAACGGTCCAAACAGCTTACAAGGTGCTGAAGTAGGCGCAACTGATTTACGTGCTGCAGCTGCATTAATCTTAGCTGGTTTAGTATCAGAAGGTTATACTCGTGTAACTGAGTTAAAACATCTTGACCGTGGTTATGTAGATTTCCATAAGAAATTAGCTGCATTAGGTGCAACTATTGAACGTGTAAACGAAAAAGTAGAAGAAGTGAAAGAACAAGAAGTTTCTGATCTTCACGCTTAATTGAAATAGTCTCTATGTCTTTTGACATAGGGGCTATTTTTTTTGGGTTATTACTGTTATAGTCAATAAATTCTATACTTATGCACGTACCAGTAAAAATATTTAGAAAATTTCCGTTTTATGCTCTTCCCCTTAAGTGTGTTCTAAAAGAAAGAGTTGTTCCATAAGAATGAATGGAGTAAAGCTTTTATATTGGGGGAAAAATAGGATGAAATTTTCAAAGCCACTTTTTATTACAGTAGCGCTCTTAATAGCGCTCGTTATCATTGTACCTGCAGCCCTTGTTATCCCATTTGCGAAAGCAAAAGTAGGGGAAGAAACGGCCTCTAAAACTCCTCCAGCGATAGAAAGTATACCAGCTCCAGGAAAAGTAGATACAGCGGTTCAAGTTGCTGTATATCGTGAGAAACAAAAGAAGGTAGAATCATTACCTATGGAGGAGTATGTGACCGGTGTAGTAGCTTCTGAGATGAATGCCAGTTTTGAAATAGAGGCACTAAAGGCACAGGCATTAGCAGCAAGAACATTTGTAGTACAACGTATGCTAAGCGGAGGAAAGAAAAATAATGCAGACGTGACAGATACGGTGAAAGATCAAGTGTACAAAAGCAAAGATGAATTGAAGAAGCAATGGGGCAATAACTACGAAAATAATTTGAAGAAAATCGAAGAAGCTGTTTCGAAAACAGCAGGACAAGTTTTAACGTATGATGGAAAACCAATTTCAGCATCCTTCTTTTCAACGAGTAATGGTCGAACAGAAAATGCAGCTGACTATTGGGGAAATGATTATCCGTACTTGAAAAGTGTAGATAGTCCGTGGGATCAAGCCTCACCAAAGTTTACGAGCGAGCAAACATTTACAGTAGCTGATTTTCAAAAACGTCTCGGTGTGAAAGTGCTAGCAGACGGGAAGGTTGGAAACATTAAAGACCTTACGGAAGGAAAGCGCGTAAAGGATGTAGCTTTTCAAGGAAAAACATTGACAGGAAAAGAAGTTCGTGAAAAGTTAGATTTACGTTCTTCTGATTTCACGTGGAAACAACAAGGAGATAAAATCATCGTTACGACGAAAGGCTTCGGTCACGGCGTTGGTATGAGTCAATACGGGGCGAACGGCATGGCAGCGGAAGGAAAGAAATATACAGATATCGTCGCTCATTACTATAAAGGCGTTGAAATAAAGACGATGAATGATTATGAAGGAAAATTGATGGTGAAGAAATAGGTGTCAGAACTCTGGCACCTATTTTTTTCTGTTTAAAATATCATAATTTTCCATTAACTGTTTGATATAATAGGATAAAAAGGCATTTGGGGGAAATGAAATGGCGTTACTAGAGTTGAAACAATTAGGGAAGGCGAACCAGTTACCGGCAGTTGAGCTAGAGGTGGAGAAGGGACAATGTATTGTTTTGCAATGCAATAATCATACAGCTAAAGTGTTACACCGCATCATTATTGGTGAAGAAGAGGCGTCGACTGGCAATGTACTGTTTGAAGGGGAAGCAATTGGAAAGAAAAATTATTCCCGCATCGGTTTTTGTTTTTTGAAAGATGAGGCATATGATCGTTTGAAGGTGAAAGAATACTTCAAATTTTTATTAGGGCTTTATGAATCAAAGATAAGTATAGAAGAAGTTGTGCAGTCTGTTGGTCTCCTAGATAAACTAAACGTTAAAATAGAAAAATTATCATTTTCAGAGAAACGCCGTCTTCATATCGGGCGAGTGATGATTCATAATCCGGATTTAGTTATTTTGGAAGAGCCAGAGCAAAATGTAGATATAGAGAGTACGGTTATTATTCGAAAAGCAATCATGAAAATGAAAGAACAAGGAAAGGCGATTTTTATTACGTCATCATTTCTATCGGATGCCCTTTCGTTAACAGAGGATGTATACATATTAAACAACGAGGGTGTGAAAAAGATAGAAATTGAGCAAGAGGAAGTGGAAGAAGTCGATGAAGAAAAAGTCATTCAAATGATTCCGCAAATGAAGTTAGAAAGAATACCTGCGAAAGTGAACGATAAAATCATTTTACTTGATCCGATGGAAATTCATTTCATTGAAACGCAAAACGGAGTAACACATATTCACGTTCGTGAAGGGGATTTCGTATGCGCCTTAACATTAAGTGAACTAGAAGCGAGATTAACAGGTTTTGGTTTCTTTAGATGTCATCGCTCGTACCTTGTAAATTTACAAAGAGTACGAGAAGTGATTACTTGGACTCGTAACAGTTTTAGCTTAATTTTAGACGACGAAAGAAAAAGTTCAATTCCACTTTCAAAAGGACGAATGGATGAATTAAAAGGCGTGATTGGGCTATAAAAAGTGCTCCAATAAGCTCAACATGCGATTCATTCACCGGTAAAAATACTCCTTTTACCGGTATTTTACTGCGTAAACCCTTTGTTTTTCATATGATTGAGTCAAGAAAAGCGAAACAAACGAACGAAAAGCGCTAAAGCGACTTTCATCTATAAAGAAGAAAAACAAAGGGGATGAAGAAATGACATTGGCAATTGAAATGAAAGATGTAATGAAAAGTTTCAGTGGAAAAACGGCACTTCGAAATGTAAATATTGAGGTGAAGCAAGGAGAGATTTTTGGATTCCTCGGACCGAGTGGATCTGGTAAGACGACAACAGTAAAAATTTTAACTTCTCAATTGCTTCATAGTGTTGGAACGGTAAGAGTATTAGGGAAAGATATTACAGGACCAAGTAGCATCGATTACAAACGAATTGGTATTTTAACAGATAACAGCGGCTTATATGAAAGACTTAGCATTTATGATAACTTACTATTATTTTGTGACTTATACGATTGTAAAAAAGAACGAATCAATGAAGTACTAGCACAAGTAAATTTATTAGATGATAAAAAAACACCAGTAAAGAAACTATCAAAGGGAATGAAGCAACGCGTCACACTAGCAAGAGCAATCCTTCATAAACCAGATATTCTCTTCTTAGACGAACCAACATCTGCACTCGATCCAGTAAACGTACAAAACATTCATAAAATCTTAAAAGACTTAAATGAAGAAGGAACGACGATTTTCTTAACGACTCACAACATGGATGAAGCAGAAACGCTTTGTAACCGCATTGCCTTCCTTTGTAGCGGAGAAATTGTAGCGCTTGATACGCCAGAGAACCTGCGCTTACAATACGCTAAGGATCAAATACAGGTCGTATTAAAAGATAAACAAAAAGAAGTAGTGCAAAAAGATGAATTAGGCGCAAAACGTATTTCAGAATGGATGAAAAAGGGCGAACTGTTATCTATTCATTCACACGAACCAACGCTAGGCGATATCTTTATTGAAGTTACTGGGAGGGGATTATAATGACGTTTTCAATGAGAAGATTTTCAGCTATTTTTCGGAAAGAAGTCCAAGATTTTAAGACAAATTCACAAGTGTTATTAATGGCATTTTTACCAATTATACTTTCATTTTTGTTTAGCAGATTTGGAGTAGGAAAGGAAATGTTAGGCACTACTACTATAATGGCCTTCCTATTTGTCGCAGGATTTGTTCAATCTATGGTAATTGCAGAAGAAAAAGAAAAACATACACTGCGTGTGTTGATGTTATCCCCAGCATCTTCTGTTGAAGTTCTTCTTGGAAAGAGTTTATTAACATCGGGTCTGACGATGGTCATTTGTATTGCAAATTTATTCATTTTAGATCAGTTAAATATTAATCTTCCATTGGTAGGATTGGTATTCTTATGTGGAACTATTTTGTTTATCGTGCTTGGAACAATGATTGGATTACTTGCATCTTCTGTACCACAAACATCTTTAATTGGTATGCCTATTTTAATGACGATGTATTTAGCTGTACAATTTGAGCCGATGGTTGAAAATAAAGTAATTAAGACACTAATTGAGTATCTTCCAACATCTCATATTGTAAAAGCAATCAAAAGCTTAGTAGATGGAGCTGGGTTTAGTAGTATTAGTGGGCATGTATTAAATGTTGGAGTGTGGCTTATTATTGCGCTTATTGCGTGTTTAATCGTATATAAGAAGAAACAAATGGACTAAAAACTGAGCCGAAACGCTCAGTTTTTTCTTTTTTCTATCATTTCCTCGGAAATTTTACAGTTCTTATACATATTTTTACAAATTTTGTCGAAAAGTAATTAGTTATACGTTGTATAGGATACGTGAATATTGTTCAAAATGATTGCTGAGGTGATGATGGAATGCGAGGAAGAAATAATAAAAAGTCGCAAAAGGTAGTACATTTATTTCAAAAAAGATGGGTGTTTCCGGCACTATACATTGCTTGTGCAGCGGTAATCTTAATGGTTGCGCTATGGTTCCAAGGAGCTAATCCGAAGAAGACTCCAAACCACGATCAAGCAAC
The DNA here is from genome assembly GCF_052805735.1 of Bacillus sp. N6. Classification (NCBI taxonomy): domain Bacteria; kingdom Bacillati; phylum Bacillota; class Bacilli; order Caryophanales; family Bacillaceae; genus Bacillus; species Bacillus sp. N6. The sequence continues at coordinate 5,136,110 of NZ_CM127843.1, read as the reverse complement.
ACCGTATACACAATCGGAAGATCCAGCAGTACCAGTAACGAAATCTTCAGAAGTAGTGAAAATGCCAGCAGCCGCGAATGCGGAAGTAGTCGTACAAAAGAAATTCTATGAAGATGCAGCAACTGAGGCGGAACAAGAAAAAGCACTTGTCTTTTATAACAACACATATTCCCCAAACAAAGGAATTGACATTGCTGCGAAGAATGGAAAAGAATTTAATGTTGCCGCTGCTTTAAGTGGTACAGTAACGAAAGCTGAAAAAGATTCACTTCTTGGTTATGTTGTAACAGTTGATAGTGGAAATGGTGTAGCGGTATCTTATCAAAGCTTAGGCAGTGTGAAAGTAGAAAAAGGTGCAAGAGTTGCACAAGGTGAAGTATTAGGAACATCTGGTCTAAGTGCAATGAATAAAGAGGCAGGATTTCACGTTCACTTTGAAGTACGTAAAGACAATGTGGCTGTGAACCCTGAACGTTACTTAAATAAATCAGTAACAGAAATTAAAGCTGATGCAGGTGCTGCAAAGGCTACGAATGCTTCTGGTAAAAAAGCTGAAGACAAATCTCAAAAAGAAGAGAAGTCAACGAGCACGAAACCAGAAAATAAAACAGAAGACAAGTCTCAAAAAGAAGAGAAATCAACAAGCAGTTCAACTAGTGACAAAAAAGAAGAACCGAAGAAAGAAGAAAAATCAACAAATGGTTCTACAGAATCATCTAACGATTCTTCTTCACAAGAATAAGAAAGTGAAAAAATCAGTTCTCATCAAGAGAATTGATTTTTTTATTTTTATCCCGCATTAACGGGCAGTAAGACCCCTACTTCAAAATTCAGTGAAAGCTAAGAAGTTAGGTCGGGGATCAACTGCCCGTAAAAGCCCGATTGGTTCAACTAATAATCAGTGGGAAATGGCACCCACTGATTAAAGTTTCACTTTATATAAAAATACTCAATTTCGAGAAAAAAGTTGTAAAAACAAGGAAAAATGACGAGATTCTCGAATATATATTACAAAAGGGAGGGGATACTGTGTCATTTTTGTTTGTTCTGTCGACTGCTATTATTTTATTGTTTGTTTTATTCACTTTATATTATTATATTGCCGGTAAGAAAGAGGTTCCCCACCATCAGTTATTAGAAGAAGAATTGGAACGAGAAGAATGACGCCTTTTATACAAGGTGTCATTTTTTTTGGCCATAATAGTCAGTTTTAACGTATTTCTCACAAAAAAACGTAATTTTTCTTAACTTAGTCCGCAAAAATAGTGAACATGTAGCATATATCAGTAGTGCGGGCAATACAATGGTATAAACCAAAGCAAAGAGAGTGTTTGAGGTGAGAAATCGTGAATCATTTCATTATAAATCCAAGAATGTTTAACGCTTACAAACAGCACTCACACTTACTTCTTAGTCATATGCAGCGAGGCTCATTTCACCCTTCTCACATCCAAATTAGGGAGGCGAGTGGTGTGCACGATTACATCAAAGAGAGAACTATCAAGATTGGTAAGTATATCGTGGAGACAAGAAAGACAGTGCGTGTCATTGCAAAGGAATTTGGGGTATCAAAGAGTACAGTCCATAAAGATTTAACAGAACGTCTACCAGAGATTAATCCAGAGCTCGCAAATGAAGTAAAAGAAATTCTTGATTATCATAAGTCTATTCGTCATTTAAGAGGTGGAGAAGCAACAAAACAAAAGTATAGAAAAGAAGATGTAGAGAAGCCTGTACGTCAATAATGTTACAGTAGCAAACATTCCGTTCACATTCGGTAATATTTTTCAGAAGAATTCTTTTTGCGAATATTACGTTTCTGTTAAATTTATGATAAAATCAGAAATTAGGTGAAAAGAATTCGGGTGTAACCTGATTTTGAATATCGAGGAGGAAAAAACGGGAATGTTTGCGCGAGATATCGGAATTGACCTAGGTACGGCTAACGTATTAATTCATGTTAAAGGTAAGGGTATTGTATTAAATGAGCCATCTGTTGTGGCCATTGATCGTAATAGTGGTAAAGTATTAGCAGTCGGTGAAGAAGCGAGAAGTATGGTGGGACGTACGCCTGGTAATATTGTAGCAATTCGTCCACTTAAAGATGGTGTAATCGCAGATTTCGAAATTACAGAAGCAATGTTAAAGTATTTCATTAACAAATTGGACGTAAAGAGCTTCTTTTCAAAACCTCGTATTTTAATTTGTTGTCCAACAAATATTACATCAGTAGAACAAAAAGCAATTCGTGAAGCTGCTGAACGTTCAGGTGGTAAAACAGTATTTTTAGAAGAAGAACCAAAAGTAGCCGCAGTTGGTGCTGGTATGGAAATCTTCCAACCAAGCGGTAACATGGTTGTTGATATTGGTGGAGGTACAACAGATATCGCTGTACTATCTATGGGTGATATTGTTACCTCTTCCTCTATCAAAATGGCTGGCGATAAGTTTGATATGGAGATCTTAAACTATATTAAACGTAAGTATAAGCTATTAATCGGAGAACGTACTTCAGAAGATATTAAAATTAAAGTTGGTACAGTATTCCCAGGTGCACGTAGCGAAGAACTTGAAATTCGCGGACGTGACATGGTAACAGGCTTACCACGTACAATTACAGTATGCTCTGAAGAAATTACAGAAGCATTAAAAGAAAATGCAGCTGTTATTGTACAAGCTGCAAAAGGTGTATTAGAGCGCACGCCACCAGAATTATCTGCAGATATCATCGACCGCGGTGTTATTCTAACAGGCGGTGGAGCTTTACTACACGGTATCGATATGCTTCTAGCAGAAGAACTAAAAGTACCAGTATTAATTGCTGAAAACCCAATGCACTGCGTTGCGGTTGGTACAGGTATTATGTTAGAGAATATCGACAGATTACCAAAGCGTGCTTTGAGATAATTTGAAAGAACTAAGGATGACGCCTTAGTTCTTTTTTTTTTCGTTTTTATATTTTTTTATTTTGATTTTTTGCGAAAATGGAAGGAAAATAGAGAAATGTGAAGGAAACAGGTAAAATATTCATATATATGGTTAAATTTAATATTTCCTTAATTGAAAACGTTTATAATATAATGAGTCGAATACGACATTAAGGCAAATAATGTTTCAATACATATTGCCTTTCCCTAATTTGGGCATACACTCCTTTCCACCTCCGTGTCAGTTGCAAAAATGTGCAACTATTTTAATGGAATAGAGTGTGTGCATTTTTTTTTTAGGAAGTCGTGCTAAATATAAAATGTTACTTTGTAATGACAAACAATAAACAAAATGGGATAATAGCAATATGTCCAAGTGGTAAGACCAATATTACAAAAGGGGCGATTGTTACATGCTAAATATAGAACAAATTAAAGAAATCATTCCTCACCGCTATCCATTTTTACTTGTTGATAAAATATTAGAAGTAGATGAAGGTAAAAGAGCGGTTGGGATTAAAAATGTATCCGCAAACGAAGAATTCTTTAACGGACACTTCCCTGACTATGCAGTTATGCCTGGTGTACTTATTGTAGAAGCATTAGCACAAGTCGGAGCAGTTGCAGTATTAAAGAAAGAAGAAAACCGCGGAAGACTTGCTTTCTTTGCAGGTATCGACAATTGCCGTTTCAAAAAACAAGTACGCCCAGGTGATCAGCTTCGTCTAGAAGTAGAAATGACACGCGTACGCGGCCCGATTGGAAAAGGAAAAGCAATCGCAACAGTAGATGGTGAAGTTGCATGTGAGGCAGAAATTACATTTGCGATTGGTGATAAAAAAGAATAGATAGTACTAAAAAAATCTCCTTGTAAAAAGACAAGGAGATTTTTTTAATTTCTGCTATATAACGATGAAACGATAATATACAAACTAATCAGAAAATAACTTGTAAATAGATGGCAATTACCATATACTTACTTTATTATTTATCTAGAAAACAGGATAAGTGATAAAGGTAATAAAGAAATAAGGGCATTGTCATATTGTTAAGGTACTTAAATAAGACAAAGTAGAATGTTATTGATTATGATGAAATGTGGGGAAATCAGCAAGAATATTAATTAGACGTATGAAATCGAGCATAAGAGAGAGAAAAGGGAAATGTCGCATTTCACAAAAGGAGATTATGAATATGTTCGGGAGAAAGAAAAGAAAACCATTACGACAATTAATTACACATAAAGAGCCTAAATCGCGTATTACAGAACAATACCGTAACATTCGTACAAACATTGAGTTTACATCTGTAGATAATCATGTTCGTTCTATTATTGTTACTTCAGCCGATCCAGGTGATGGGAAAACAACAACAATCTCAAACTTAGCAGTTGTTTTCGGACAACAAGGAAAGAAAGTTTTATTAATTGGAGCTGACTTGCGTAAGCCGACGATACAAAACTTATTTGCCATTCATAGTTCAAATGGGTTAACGAACTTATTATCAGGACAAGCAAAACTTATGCAATGCATTCAAAAAACAGATATAGAGAACGTATACTTAATGGCAGCAGGTCCAATCCCGCCAAACCCAGCAGAACTATTAGGGAGCCGGGCTATGGACGAGGCGTTGCTAGAAGCATATAACATGTTTGATATTATATTAATCGACACACCACCTGTCCTTGCGGTTACGGATGCACAAATACTTGCGAATAAATGTGATGGAATCGTACTCGTTGTACGAAGTGAAAAGACGGAAAAAGATAAAATCGTAAAAGCGAAACAAATATTAGATAAAGCATCAGGCAAAATACTCGGTGTCGTTTTAAACGATAAAAGAGAAGAAAAAGAGCAGTATGGTTATTACTAAAATATGAAAAGCCAACAAAATTTTTGTTGGTTTTTTATTGTTTTCCGAAAATTCTTTATCAAGTTACACAGTGTAAAAAACGTGATAAAATAAAAATTTTGGAAAATGATTGGAATGTGTTGTCATATTTAAGATTATTTTGTAAGATTAAACTTGTTTCTTGTGAACAAATATAGAACTGAATTATTAAAAATAAAAAATGTAAGATTTATATGTTATAATTTTTCCTATGTGTAAATTTTAGAAAGTTGGAGGAACCTATGGAAGAAACAATTAGTCTAAAAGAGTTATTTCATATCTTAAAAAAACGTTTAGCAATGATCCTCGTAATTGCCTTTGGTGCAGCTATTGTAAGTGCTATCATTAGCTTTTTCTTCATGACACCAATCTATCAATCTTCGACGCAAATTCTTGTGAATCAGAAGAAGCAAGAGGGGACGGCAATTCAGTTAGGGGAAATTCAATCAAATATTCAATTAACGAATACATATAAGGTTATTATTAAAAGTCCAGTAATCTTAGAACAAGTGAATGAAAAATTAAATTTAAATATGACAGCTCAAGCGCTAACAGGAAAGATTACTGTAGCAAATGAAAAGGATTCACAAGTAATCTCTGTAACAGCTGAGGATAAAGATCCAAAACTAGCTCGCGATATTGCGAATGCAACGGCAGATGTATTTAAAGGTGAAGTTGCAAAAATTATGAACGTTGATAATGTAACAGTATTGTCAAAAGCGGAAGTTGCAGAAAATCAATCCCCAATTAAACCAGCGCCTATGCTTAATGTAGCAATTGCTTTCATTGTTGGTTTAATGGCTTCAGTTGGTCTTGCATTCTTACTAGAGTACTTAGATAACACAGTGAAAAAAGAAGAAGATGTGGAAAACTTACTTGGCTTACCAGTATTAGGGATTGTAGCTCGTATGGATGAAGAAACAATGAACGTGAAATCACACGCTCCATCATCAAGAAAAGTGAGGGGACAAACAATTGGCTCTTAATTTATTTAAAAAGAAAAAGAATCATCGTCAACGCCGTCAATTAATTGCTCATCAACAACCGAAATCACCAATTTCAGAACAATATCGTAATATTCGAACGAATATTGAATTTGCAGCTATTGATATGAATTTACATTCATTACTGGTAACATCTGCGAATCCGAGTGAAGGGAAAACGACAACGACAGCGAATATGGCAGTTGTGTTTGCTCAACAAGGAAAAAAAGTGTTATTAATTGATGCAGATATGCGTAAACCAGCAATGCATCAAATGTTCCAAGTAGATAATATTTTTGGACTCACGAATGTATTAACACATAGTGAACGTTTAGAGAAATGTGTACAAACGACATCTATAGATAATCTAAGCTTTTTAGCATGTGGTCCAATCCCACCAAATCCAGCAGAATTGTTAGGCTCAAAATCAATGAAAGAACTTCTTGGACAAGCATACAGTATGTACGATTTAGTTATTTTTGATATGCCGCCAATTTTAGCTGTAACGGATGCGCAAATTATGGCAAATGTATGTGATGCTTCCATTCTTGTTGTTCGTAGTGAATCAACAGAGAAAGAAACAGCAGTAAAAGCAAAAGGATTATTGGAGTCTGCAAAAGGTAAATTGTTGGGCGTTGTTCTGAACGATCGTGAACGTGAAGAAGGCTTATATTATTATTACGGTGCAAACTAATTAAAAGGGTGAGATATGGTAAAAACATATCTCCTTTTTTCCCTTGAATATGAGAGATATCTCATATTCAAGGGAAAAAAGATCTTTATAGGAGAGAGGGAGGATGAAACAAATGATAGATTTACATTGTCACATTTTACCTGGTATCGATGATGGTGCACAGACAGTAACAGATAGTTTAGCTATGGCGCAACAAGCCGTGTCAGAAGGAATACATACAATTGTCGCAACGCCGCACCATCAAAATGGAAAATATGTAAATGAACGTACCCCAATTATTCATCACGTAAAACAACTAAATGATGAACTACAACAACATAATATTCCACTTACTATTTTACCTGGGCAAGAAGTCAGGTTATATGGCGATTTATTAGAAGACTATGAAGCTGGTAAAATCGTTACTTTAAACGAAACAAATAAATATATATTTATTGAATTTCCATCTAATCATGTACCACGTTATGCCGAACAATTATTATACGAATTACGTGTAAAGGGAATGATTCCAATTATTGTTCATCCAGAACGTAATGCCGAGTTAATCGAGCGGCCAGATAAGTTATATAACATTGTAAATAAAGGGGCATTAACGCAAGTAACGGCAGGTAGTTTATTGGGTAAATTTGGGAAGAAAATTAAAAAGTTTTCACTACAACTTGTAGAACATAATTTAACACATATGGTCGCTTCAGATGCACATAATACGACGTCAAGAGGATTTCATTTAGCGGAAAGCTATGAATTAATTGAGAAAGAATTTGGAACGAGTGTTATGAGTGATTTGAAAGAAAATCCGTACTTATTAATTAGCGGGAAGGCAATTTACAAAGAAGATCCAGAACAAATTCGCCGTAAAAAATTGTTCGGTATTTTTTAAATAAAAATTGGTGATGTCTCCTAACCGTTATCAATGGGGGCACTCGGTCGTGCTGTGGGTAGAAATTTTTATTTCGAACCTACCTTAGACGCTTGTCGTCGGGAGTATGACGTGAGGGTGGGTTAGATGCCCATAATTTATTTGTAATAGAAACTCTACCTATGGAGTTATAAACATGACTCTATAGGTAGGGTTTTTGTTATTGCTACATATAAATAAAAGGATGCAGGGGGACTAAAATTGAAAAAAGTAAGAAAAGCAATTATTCCAGCAGCTGGTCTGGGAACAAGATTTTTACCAGCAACGAAAGCGATGCCGAAAGAAATGTTACCTATCGTTGATAAACCAACAATTCAATACATAGTGGAAGAAGCGATAGAATCAGGAATTGAAGATATTATTATTGTTACTGGAAAAGGAAAGCGAGCGATTGAAGATCATTTTGATCATTCATTTGAACTAGAACAAAGCCTTTTAGAAAAAGGGAAGTATGAGATGCTTGAAAAAGTACAAGCTTCTTCAAAAATTAATATTCATTACATAAGACAGAAAGAACCAAGAGGGCTAGGACATGCAGTATGGTGTGCACGTAAATTTATTGGAAATGAACCATTTGCAGTATTACTTGGTGATGATATTGTACAAGCTGAAACACCATGTCTACGTCAATTAATGGATCAATATGAAGGAACACAATCATCTGTTATTGGTGTACAAACAGTGCCTGAAAACGAAACACATCGTTACGGTATTATCGATCCGATTGAACAAAGCGATCGCCGTTATCAAGTACGTCAATTTGTGGAGAAGCCAGCTAAAGGAACTGCACCATCAAATTTAGCAATTATGGGACGTTACGTATTAACGCCAGAAATCTTTATGTTTCTTGAGAATCAACAAACAGGTGCGGGTGGAGAAATCCAATTAACAGATGCGATTCAACGTTTAAATGAAGTTCAACGTGTATTTGCTTATGACTTTGAGGGTACGCGTTACGATGTTGGGGAGAAGTTTGGATTTATTAAGACGACGATTGAGATGGCGCTACAAAATGAAGAATTAAATGTAGAGTTAATGAAGTATATGAAGGAACTTGTAAAAAAGGAAGAGGTACATTCATAGGAGAATGTCCTTTTTTATTATTAATAAGATAAGAATTATATAAAGAAGGGAACAGGTATATTGAGTTATCGAAGACGGCTCTCATTATTGATTTTATTAGATTCATTTATCGTATTAACTGCCGTGTATTTAAGTTATTGGTTTATACATCCAAATGTATTAAACAAAATTCCTATGACAGTAGTTATTAGTTCTATTACATTATTGTGTAGTCATCATATTTTTGCTGCTATTTATAAGCTTTATAACAAGGCGTGGGAATATGCAAGTATTGGAGAATTAAAACAAATATTTAAAGCAATTACATTATCGATTTTAGTAACAGCAATTGTTCAACAGATTATAAATCATGATATTTATGTTCGGATTTTAGCGATCGCATGGATGTTACATTTATTATTAATTGGTGGTTCTCGTTTTGTATGGCGTATGTTCCGTGATACATATATTTCAAAAGCAACTGATAAAAAACGAACATTAATTATTGGTGCAGGTTCAGCAGGGACAATGGTGGTGCGTCAATTACAACATAATAAAGAAGCAGATTTGTATCCAATTGCGTTTGTTGATGATGATAGAAATAAGCAAAAATTGGAGATTTATAATGTGCCGGTTATTGGTACAACAAATCATATTCAAGAAATTGTAGAAGATAATGATATAGAACATATCATTATTGCAATCCCTTCATTAAATAGAGGGCAAATAAATGAGGTTTTTGAGAAGTGTAGAAAAACGAAGGCGAAAACGCAAATTGTGCCGATGTTAGAAGACTTATTAGATGGAAAAGTGTCTGTAAATGAATTTCGTGATGTGCAAGTGGAAGATTTACTAGGGCGAGAGCCTGTTCAATTAGATGATAAGGGAATAGGTGAGAAGATTAAAGATAAGACGGTTTTAATAACGGGTGCTGGGGGCTCTATTGGATCAGAGATTTGCCGTCAGATTTTAAAATATAAACCAGCAAAAATGGTTCTTTTAGGACATGGAGAGAATAGTATTTACCATATCGAGATGGAATTGAGAACTAAGTATAAAGAGCAAGCAGAATTTGTAACGGAAATTGCTGATATACAAGATCGAAATAAAATATTTGAAATAATGAAAAAGCACAAACCATTTGTGGTATACCATGCAGCTGCACATAAACACGTTCCATTGATGGAACGGAATCCTGAAGAGGCTGTAAAAAATAATATAATTGGTACCAAAAATGTGGCAGAAGCTGCAGATACGTTTGGAATCAATACATTTGTTATGGTCTCAACAGATAAAGCGGTAAACCCAACAAATGTAATGGGAGCAACAAAACGTGTTGCAGAAATGGTTGTTCAACACATGGCTATGATAAGTCGAACACGATTTGTAGCTGTTAGGTTTGGAAATGTATTAGGTAGTCGTGGAAGTGTAATTCCATTGTTTAAAAAACAAATTCAAAGTGGGGGACCAGTTACAGTTACCCACCCAGATATCACTCGATACTTTATGACAATTCCAGAGGCATCAAGACTTGTGATTCAAGCTGGATCCTTGGCAAGAGGTGGGGAACTATTTGTATTGGATATGGGCGAACCTGTTAAAATTGCAGATTTGGCAAAAAATTTAATTCAGCTGTCAGGTTATTCTGTTGAAGAAATTGGAATTGAGTATAGTGGACTAAGACCGGGAGAGAAGATGTACGAAGAGTTGTTAAATGATAATGAAATCTATAAGGAACAAGTATTTCCTAAAATTCATATAGGAAAGGCTGTTTTAAAAGATTTTGAATCCATTCAACAATTTATAGATGAGTTTGAGCAGATGAGTCAAGAGAACATTAGGAAAACCTTATTAGATTTTGCGAATAATAAAGTTGAAGTAAATAGCTAAATTTAAAACATTGAGTATAACAAGAGGCTTTTGCTAGATATTTAAGATAAGCTAGCTAGTTTTAAAACGAACATTAATAAGTAAAGTGAGGAAGCTTAAATGATTAATAATGCGATAAGAAATATTCCGTTTTCTCCACCAGACATTACAGAAGTAGAAATAGAAGAAGTAATAAAGGCGATGAAATCGGGTTGGATTACAACAGGTCCTAGAACAAAGGAACTTGAAAAGAAGATTGCTGAATACGTTGGAACAAATAAAGCGGTTTGTTTGAATTCAGCTACAGCTGCCATGGAGTTAACACTTCGAATTTTAGGAGTAGGACCTGGAGATGAGGTTATTACTTCAGCTTATACTTATACAGCTTCTGCATCAATTATAGAGCACGTAGGGGCAAAAATTGTTTTAGTTGATACAGCTCCTGATTCTTTTGAAATGGATTATGAAAAACTTGCTGATGCGATTACTGAAAAGACTAAGGTAATTATTCCAGTTGATATTGCGGGTAAAATGTGTGATTACGATACAATATATAGCGTAGTAGAAAGCAAAAAAGATTTATTCAAACCTAATAATAAAACTCAAGAGTTATTTGAAAGAATAATTGTAATGACCGATGCAGCGCATGCATTTGGTGCTGAACGAAAAGGAAAAAGATGTGGACAAGTTGCTGATTTTACTTGCTATTCTTTCCATGCTGTGAAGAATTTAACAACGGCAGAAGGTGGGGGCGTTGTATGGCGCAATGATTTAGGTTTAGACGATGAGTGGGTATATCAACAATTTATGTTATACAGCCTTCATGGACAATCTAAGGATGCCCTAGCAAAGACTCAAAAAGGCGCATGGGAGTATGATATTGTTTACCCAGCTTATAAATGTAATATGACAGATATAATGGCAGCAATTGGATTAGTCCAGTTGGATAGATATGAATCTCTTATGGGTAGACGTAGAGAGATTATTGAAATGTATGACAAAGAATTGTTGCCATATGGAATTCAAAGTCTGAAACATTATGGGGATGATTTCTCTTCATCGGGACATCTTTATTTAGCAAGAATGCCTGGGATTGAAGAGTCTGAAAGAAATAAAATTATTATTGAGTTAGCCGAGATGGGAATTGCAAGCAATGTACATTATAAACCATTGCCTATGTTTACAGCGTATAAAAACTTAGGATTTGATATAAAGAATTATCCTAATGCATTTAATATGTATAAAAATGAAATCACGTTACCTTTACATACAAGATTAACAAATGAAGAGGTAAAATATATTACTGATACTTTTAAAGAGATTTTAAACAATAGATAAGGAGAACTATAAATATATGAAAAAAAGAGTTCTAATTCTAGGAGTTGCAGCAGTTCAGATGGATGCAATCTTGGAACTGAAAAAAGTGGGATATGAAACTTATGCTTGTGCAATGGCTAAAGATGGACCAGGAGCAGATGTAGCAGATCACTTTGCCGAAATAAATATTTTAGACTCAGAGGCAATTATTGATTATATCGAGAAAAATCAAATTTCTGTTGTTTACTCTACAGGTTCAGACTTAGCTATGCCGATAGCATCTTTAATCAGTGAAAAGTTAGAAATGCCACATTTTGTATCAGAAAAAACGGCACGTATATGTAATAATAAGGACTTAATGAGAAAAACTTTGGGGAACGACTTTGAAGGAAATGTAAAATTTCAGGTTGTAAAAAGTGAAGATGATGAATTAAAAATGGAATTTCCTTTTATCTTAAAACCAGCTGATTCACAAGGGCAAAGAGGGGTAAAATTAGTTCAAAATCGAGAGGAATATGTAGAAAGCTATAAGGCTGCTACAGAATATTCTCGTTCAGGATTAGTAATATTAGAGCAATATATTTCTGGTCCAGAACTTTCTGTAAATGGTTATCTAGTAAATGGAAAAGTGAAGTATTTAGTTGCGTCCGATAGAGAAACTTGGCCTGAATATACGGGATTAATTCATAAACACATTGTCCCAACTGTAAACCTTACTTCTAATACTACGAGTTTATTAAATAGCATAATAGAAGCTGCATGTGCCAAATTGGAAATAAAAAATGGACCTGTTTATGCACAAATGAAATTAGAAGAGGGAATGCCATATATTATTGAAATAACCCCTCGTTTAGATGGTTGCCATATGTGGAATTTACTATCTTATTATAATGAAGTTAATTTAATGAAGCTAACATTTGAGCACTTATTAAATGGGGATACTTCTGAATTGGAGAATATCAAAAAAAATCCAAATGATAAATATATTTTGGAATTTATCTGTCAAAAACCAAATACCGCAGCAGATTATTTGGCATTTGAAAACCAAATAAAAAATTCCCTAGATAGCTTTAATTATTACAAACAAGGAGATAATATTCGTCCAGTAAATGGTAAAAATGATAAGATTGGATATTTTATTTATAAAGATTAAATAAGGCCATTGAATAATTTGAGAGTAGTGCTGGTTAGGATTAAAAACAAATTACGGAGAGAGAGACTAAGATGAAAATAGCTGTTACTGGTGGAACGGGTTTTCTAGGTCAATACGTTGTTGAAAGCATTAAAAATGATGGGAATACTCCTATCATTTTAACAAGAAGTATTAGTAGTAAAGCGATAAATGATTACGAATACAGAGTTTCGGATTATACTTTGGAAGACTTGATAAATCAATTAAATGATGTAGATGCAGTGGTGCATCTTGCAGCCACAAGAGGTAGCCAAGGGAAGATATCTGAGTTTCATGATAATGAAATTCTAACACAAAATTTATACGATGCATGCTATGAAAATAATATTAGTAATATTGTGTATGCATCTACAATATCAGCCTACTCTGATGAAACGTCCCTACCGTGGAATGAGAAGGAATTACCGTTACCTGATTTAATGTACGGTGTTAGTAAGTTGGCCTGTGAGCATATTGGAAATATTTATTCTAGAAAAAAAGGGCTTTTTATTAAAAACTTGAGATTCGCCCATTTATATGGGTTTAATGAAAAAAATAATTATATGATTAATAGGTTTTTCAGACAAGCATTTCATGGTGAACAATTAACTTTACATGCTAATAGTGTTGCAAAAAGAGAGTTTTTATATGCAAAAGATGCAGCAAAATCTGTAATTTGTGCATTAAAACAAGAGAAGCTTTCAGGTGCTTTTAATATAGGTAGTGGGGATGCTTTAACAAATTATGAAGTTGCAAATACAATTAATAATGCGTTTGGAAACAAAGATAATTTATTAGTGAAAGATCCTAATGCTAATGAAGGAATACATTCTTCTTATATGGATAGTAGTAAAGCAAAGGAATTACTAGATTTTTCAACAGATTATAATTTTGCCACAGCTGTAGAGGAAATACATTTATTAATGCGGGGGTTGGATGATGTACCGTTATGGTATTAAACGCGTTTTTGATATAATAGGCTCTCTATTATTACTTCCTTTTTTACTAATAATCATGATACCGGTAGTTATTATGATTAAATTAGAAGATAAGGGACCTGTTTTCTATAATGCGCCTAGATTGGGAAAAGGAATGAGAGAATTTCCTATGTATAAGTTTCGTTCGATGAAAGTAAATGCACCGGATATTCGTAATGAAGATGGTAGTACATTTAATTCTGATAACGACCCAAGGGTAACAAAAATTGGAAATATTTTAAGGAAGACAAGTATAGATGAACTTCCACAACTACTTAATGTACTAAAAGGTGATATGAGTTTTGTAGGTCCAAGACCAAGTCCATTAGGAAATAAGGATATTTATCCAAAAGAATTCTTTAAAAAGTTTGATGTCCGACCTGGTATTACAGGTTATAATCAAGCGGTCTTAAGAAATAATTCTACAATGGAGCAACGTGTAAAAAATGATGTGTATTATGTAGAAAATGTATCGTTTATGTTGGATCTAAAGGTTATATTCTTAACGGCAACCTCTGTAATAAAATCAAAAAATATAAATAGAAATAACGATGAAAAACAAAAGGTGGGAAATTAGTGAATAATTGTTTGATACTCTTGACCAATTATTACCCTTTTCATAAAGGTGAGGAATATTTGGAATCAGAAATAGAGTACCTATCTAAGAGTTATAAAAAAATTTATATTATTTCCACTATGGTATCTAATGAGATGCAACAGACTAGGACTGTCCCTGAAAATGTTGTGATTTTACCAATAGGAATAAAACATTCCATTGCAGGAAAATCCAAAATGGTATTAAGGCAATTTAGTACTATTAATAAAGATAAATTAAAAACAAAAATGATTAAAGCGGATTCTAAAGGGAAACTGTCGCATAAATTATATTGTTATTATTTTGAAAGTCGTGCAATGGATGTATACGATCGAGTAGAGCGTCAATTGAATGAGTATGATTTTGAACAGTATGATTCAATTACAGTATATAGTTATTGGTTATATATAACTGCAAGAGTTGCTGTAGAATTAAAGCATAAATATTTTAAAGAAAGAAATCCATATACAATTTCGCGCGCACATAGATATGATTTGTATGAAGATGCGGCACCTTTGAAGTATTTACCGGAGAGAGACTATTTATTAAAGTCTCTTGATGCAGTATATCCTTGTTCGCAAGATGGAGTAGAGGCCTTAAATCAAACATATCCTGCATATAAGGATAAGGTAAGTGTAGAAAGATTGGGAACAATCTCAACTAATGTACTTAGTAATACTATGAACGATAAGTTATATATTGTGAGCTGTTCTGTAGTACGTAAGGTAAAACGAATTGATTTACTAATAGAAGCTTTAGTGAAGTTAGAAGAGAAGAATATCCCATATATCTGGACTCATATTGGTGGAGGTCCAGAGTTTGAACGTATAAAAAAATTAGCAAAAAGTAAACTTAATATGGAACAAGTTAAATTTACTGGATTCGTTAAAAATCAAGAGGTTTTAAATTGGTATAAAGAAAATCCTGCAACTGTTTTTGTTAATTTATCTGCATCCGAAGGAGTACCTGTAGCAATCATGGAAGCAATATCTATGGGGCTTCCAGTTATCGCTACGGATGTTGGTGGTACAAGGGAAATTGTTAAAAATGGAAAAAACGGATATCTATTAGATAAAGATTGTACGGTTAAAGAAATTGTTGAATCACTTAATGGATTTCATAGCATGAATAGTGAGCAATATAAGAAAATGTGTGATAATGCGTTAGGAATTTGGAAGGAAAGAAGTAATGCTGAGGTTCTTTATTCTGAATTTGTAAATCAGCTTGTTTTAGAAAATAGTAGATATTTAAATTTATCCATATAAGAGGAGAAACTTTTATGAGTTTGCGGTATAAAATTAATAAACTACGATTTGCGGTTTTATCAAATGGATTTAAAAGAGCTGACTATTTAAGGGAAAAAAATATCCTTCATGGGATAGGTGAGAATGTATTCTTTCAGCCGAGGAAACTACCTGGAGATCCTAAATTAATTCGATTACATAATAATATATCAATTGCATCAGGAGTAGTTTTTGTATGCCATGATGTACTACATCAGGTCTTTAATTATATGTCAAATGATTCAGAGGAATTTGTTTTTCACATGGGATGTATAGAGGTTATGGATAATGTTTTTATTGGCTCGAATTCTATAATTATGCCTAATGTTCGCATTGGTTCAAATGTTATTATTGCTGCTGGTAGTATTGTAACAAAGGATGTTCCAAGTGGGGTAATTGTGGCTGGTACACCAGCTACAATTATTGGAGAATTTAATAATGTTTACCTGAAAAGAGCTCAGGAAGGTATTACTCAACGAAAATATAGTAGACAGCAGAGAATAGATAATCTATGGATAGATTTTGTGAAGAACAGGAAATAACCAAGTTTAGATAAATAAAATTTATTGAATGAATGGGGGTGTACCATTGGTTAAAATTTTGAGGTATTTTACTTTGTTTTTTTCAATCGTCATTTTTATTATTGGGATGATTTTTTCAGAGTTAAATATCATATTAACAGCTATTTGTGGGATGTTTATCCACAATATACTATATTCAGGTGAACGTTTAAGTGAAAGAATAGTATTTTTTGCTTTTAATGGTACTTTTTTCACTTTTTTAGTAGCAAGATTAGTAGTTAAGCCATTAACTGGATATTATGATAAATATAATGATAGCTATTATGGATTAGATTTCAATAATGAACAGATAATATGGAGTATCTTTGTTACCTTATTTCTTGGTTTATTATTTTTATTTTTGGGATATTGTTTTGTAAAAGATGATGAGCAAAAAAGAAATAAAGAGGTTAAAAGGTATGGTACAAAAAATATAAAAAATATTGCATTTATAAGTAAAATTTTATTTTATTTTACTTATATTTTTAATTTTTTAGTGCTATGGGATAAGGCGAAATTTACTAATGACGTAGGATATATGGAATTGTATTCTTCATATGCCTCCTCATTTCCATCGTGGGTAATTAAATTGGCAGAAATGTGCCCGGTGGCATTATTTGTATATTTAGGTACTATGCCAACTAAGAAAAAAACAGTATTCCCCTTATTTTTATATCTTGTGTTAGGGGTTTTCTCGCTAGCAGTGGGACAGAGAAATAATTTCGTATTAAATGTATTGATGATTGTAGTTTATCTATGTTTTAGAAATGTTACTGATAAAGATCAGAGCTGGTTTGGGAAAAAGGAAATTATGTTATGTCTAGGTGCATTTCCAGTAATGCTTGTATTATTAAATACAGTATCGTATCTTCGAATGGACAGTACAGTTCAACATTCTTTTTTAGAGGGAATAAGTGAATTTTTCTATGCACAGGGCGTAAGTGCAAATTTAATTGGTTACGCTCAAACATTAGCACCCCAATTACCAGAAGGCAAGCTTTATACTATTGGTAGATTAACTGATTTTATTAATAATAATAGTATAACTCAGGCATTATTTGATGTGCCAAAGTACACCGCACAAAGTATAGAATCAGCATTGTATGGAAATAGTTTTGCAGATAGTGTTTCTTATATTCTCAGCCCTTCCAGATATATAACAGGATGGGGGTACGGTTCTAGCTATATTGCTGAACTGTTTAAAGATTTTAGTTATTTTGGAGTTATAATAGGAAACTTTATAATTGGAATAATCTTAGCTTTAATGCCTAAGTTATTTAAAAAAGGTATTTTAGGGGCTTGGATGTGCTTATCGATGACAAGATTATTATTATATGCACCACGTGATACTTTTACATCTTTTATTGTTTCTACATTTAGTTTAATAAACCTTTTAACAATATGCATAATTTTCTTAGGGGCGATGATTATGCCAGATTCGAAACGTGGAAAAGACTATGAAGGAATCAGATGTTAAAAATGTTCAAACTTAATTGGAAAGGTGTTTAAAATGTTGATTTCATTAATCATCCCAGTATACAATGCAGAGAAATTCTTGCCAAGATGTTTGGAGAGTATTAGGAACCAAAGTTACCGGGATTTGGAGATTGTTTTAGTGAATGATGGATCCACTGATCGGAGTGGATTAATTTGTGATGAATATGCTCAAAAAGATAAACGTTTTAAGGTTATTCATAAGGAAAATGGTGGAGTTTCTTCAGCGAGAAATGCTGCACTAAGTATAGCTAGTGGGGCATATATTGGGTTTGTGGATCCAGATGATTGGATTGATCCTATTATGTTTGAAAAGCTGCATGAATTAATTCAAAAGCATCAAGTAGATATGGCGATTTGTGGATATATTAAGGAAAATGTTGATGGAGATATTCTACAGGAGACAGTTGCACCAAGTGTTAAGGTACTAAATAGCACAGAAGCGTTAAACAGTATCCTTGATGTTAATGGATTTAGAGGGTTTTTATGGAATAAACTGTTTTCATCGAAATTATTCCATAAGAATTTTGAAATACATTTTGATGAGAATATTCACTTTTGTGAAGACCTATTATTCTGTTGCAAGGCTATTTTAAACGCTGAAAATATTGTGTATGATTCTACACCATACTATCATTATATAATTCATGATAATAATGCATCTAAGGCGAAATACAGTTTGAAAAAATTAACTGCTCTAGATGCAGTGGAGAACATAATTCGTGTATTAAATATTGATGATGTTGATAAAAAAAAATATAAAAGCTATTATGTGCATATGAACATAAGTTTATTAATGCATGGTATACAAGAGGGAACTATTGAAGAAAAACATTATGAGAAATTAAAAAAGAATTTGTATCGTTTTAAAATAAGCGATTTAAATGGTAGTTTCCTGAAAATTTCTACCCTAATTGCTAGAATGAATGTTCGACTCTATTATTTCATTTGGAAAAAATTTAAAAAAGCTTAATTTTTTTGTTTTAAGGATGAATGTAATAGTTTTTATTTTGCAGTTGATAATATTAATTATAAAAATTTTATTTAACAGATTTAATGCTAGAGGGTTCGTTATATGCCGTCTAGCATTAAATTTAAACAGTGAAATTTTTGTGATTAATATTATTTTAATTTAGGTAGTAAAAAATAAAGAGGTAAATACATGAACAGTTCGGTTAAAAAATTTGCTAAGAATTTTTCTTATACACTTATTACTCATGTTTTGGCTACTGTCATATCCATAGTTCTAATATTAATAGTGCCAAGATTTATTAGTATTAATGATTATGGATACTGGCAGTTATATATTTTTTATATATCATATATATCGTATATGTCCTTAGGTTTAACTGATGGCGCTTATTTACGTTATGGCGGATATGAATATAAAGATTTAAATAAGAAAGTTTTTGTATCACAATATTGGTTTCTAGTTGTATTAGAAATTTTTATTAGCTCTTCAATTGTGCTATTTTATATTTTAGTTTCACCAGGTACAAGTAAAACGATAGTTGTTCTGTTTACTTGCTTAGCTGGTATATTGATAGTTCCACGTTCTTTGTTAATGTTTATGCTACAAGCTACTAATCGTATTAAAGAATCATCTATTATGTTAATGATTGAACGTGTAATATACTTTATATTAGTCATTGCTTTTTTAATTAGTGGAATCAAGCAATTTGAGTATCTTATTGTAGCTGATATAATTGGTAAGATTTTTTCAGTGTTCTATTCTTTTTATGTATGTAAAGAATTAGTTATTGGGAAATTTGATTCGGTGAAAATGAGTATAAAAGAAATAGTAATAAATATTTCTGTGGGCAGTAAGTTATTATTTGCTAATTTAGCGAGTATGCTTATTATTGGAATAGTACGCTTTTTTATTGAAGCTAACTGGAGTATCGAGACTTTTGGAAAGGTCGCTTTAACATTAAGTATCTCCAATATGTTGATGTTGTTTATTAACGCAATAGCGGCAGTCTTGTTTCCTACTTTAAAACGTACACCGCAAGAAAGATTGCCTGCAATTTATAAAATGGTAAGAACACTTATCACACTACCGTTAGTAGGGCTTTTAATTTTTTATTATCCACTAAAAGTGATCTTATCAGCATGGTTACCACAATATGCCGATAGTTTAACTTATATGGCATTGTTATTTCCAATGTGTTTGTATGAAGGTAAAATGTTATTATTAATTAATACATATTTAAAGACCCTTCGTAAAGAAAAATGGATGTTGATAATAAATTTAACTACGGTTGCTATGAGTTTAGTATTAACATGTATAAGTGTATTTGTATTAAATAGTTTAAATTTAACAATATTATGTATAATATTGTTATTAGCATTTAGATGTATTGTTGCAGAAATTTATCTAGCAAGATTTTTAAATATTGAAGTTAAGATGGATATTATATTAGAGTTAAGTATAACAATAATATTTATTGTTATATCGTGGTATTTAAGTGTTATATCAGCATTGTTCATTTATCTGGTAGTATATATGATTTACTTAATGATTAAGAAAAATGATATAATTGATTTATGGCGTAATGTTAAAATGCTGATTAAGTCTAAATAAAAGAGCCGATTGTTAGAAATTATATAACCAAAAAATTTATCTAGCGGTTTTTAGGGGAATTACTAATGTTCATTCGTATAGTTAAATTAGATGGAATATGTAGAACCAATAGGTGTTCAAGTAGAAAGAAGGGTAAGTAATGAAAAAGAAAATCCTATTTTGGATATTAGGAATTATAGGAATCCTAATTATAGGTGGAGGAGCTTATGCCTATAGTATATACTCTTCTGTCTCAAAAACATTAGATGAAGTTCATAAGCCATTGAAACGCGATAAAGATTCTAAAGGTACTGAAGAAGTGAAAATTAGCAAATCTGAACCCGTTTCAATTTTATTATTAGGGGTAGATGAACGAGGGAATGAAAAAGGTAGATCTGATTCTTTAATACTTATTACATTAAACCCTAAAAATAATTCTATGAAGACAGTGAGTATTCCACGTGATACATATACTGAAATTGTTGGAAAAGGAAAGAGTGATAAAATTAACCATGCCTACGCATTTGGTGGGGTAGACATGTCTGTAGCGACAGTAGAAAAATTCTTGAATGTTCCTATTAATTATTATATTGAAGTGAATATGGCAGGATTTAAAGATATTGTGGATGCAGTTGGCGGGGTAGATGTCAATAATGATTTAGAATTTAAACAAGACAAGCATCATTTTGCTAAAGGAAATATTCATTTAACAGGTGATGAGGCACTATCATTCACACGTATGCGCTATGAAGATCCCCGCGGTGACTTCGGACGTCAAATGCGTCAGCGCCAAGTGATGCAAGCTGTTATTAAGAAAGGCGCAACTTTCTCTTCTTTAACAAGTTATGGTGATGTGTTGACAGCAATTCAAAAAAATGTGAAGACAAACTTAACGCAAGATCAAATGTTTGATATGCAAAAGAATTATAAAAATTGCCTGGAAAACAGTGAAGATATCCAAATTCCAGGTGACGGTCACAAAGCCGCTGATGGTATTTGGTACTACTATGTCCCAGAGGCAGCAAAACAAGATTTAACGAATAAGTTAAGAGCGCATCTTGAAGTGACTAAGTAATATGTAATAACCCAACTCCTTTGGAAGGAGTTGGGTTTATTTTTGCATGGATTTATATTAGTATTATATATTGTGAGATTAATAGATGAGGTGAATCGATGAATAAGAAAGCAGTACTTGTCCTTATTATTTTTGTATTGTTTGTAGCTTCGATTGTGAGTGGTAAACTGTACTGGAATAAGAAGATTGCGAATGCAACAGGACAAACGAGTGAAGTAACGAAAACAAAGGCTGAAGTGAAAGATAGCGGAGCAAAGAAAGAAGAGAAAAAGGAAGAGAAAAAACAAGATACAAAGTCATCTTTTAATGAAGCATATGCGAAGAACTTGCCAGATGCAGTGAAAGAGAAGTTAAAGAAAGCTGCTGAGGATAAAAAGCCAGTAAACCTTGTTATTGTTGGTGATGAAGCTTCTTCATCTGCAAAAGATGCTTGGGCAGCTAAGTTAACAACTAATTTAGAAACAGCTTACGGTAAAGGTTTATGGAATGTGACGGTAAAGGAATATAAGGGTGAAAGCACAGAAGAGTTAATCGCGAATAAGCGTGATAAAGAGATTGCGAAAGACAATCCAGATGTGATTTTATTTGAACCACCATTCATTACTGATAACGGTAAAACTGGTAATGGGAACTCTGTTGTGAATACACAGAAGTTTGTTCAAGCACTTTCTACTAGTGCAAAAGGCGCTACGATTATGATTCAACCATCAAATCCAGTGTATGGTGCGAAAAATTATCCGAAATCGATTGAAGCATTAAAACAATTTGCAACGCAAAATAATTATACATATATTGATCATTGGGGAGCATGGCCTGATGCGACAACAAAGGCTATCCTACCATACTTACAAGAAGAATTTGGTTTCCCAAGTGCAAAAGGACATGACGTTTGGGCGAAATATGTAACTGATTATTTTGTAGCTAAGTAATGAAGGAGAGATAAAAGGTGTACGAGTTCTCGTATACCTTGTCCTTTTATAATTAAGAGATTTGAAAATAGTAGGAGGAAAACAATGAACTCAATCCTAATCTGCGGCGGAGCCGGGTACATCGGTTCTCACGCTGTGAAAAAATTAGTAGACGAAGGTTTATCTGTAGTAGTAGTAGATAACTTACAAACTGGTCATGAAGATGCAATTACGGAAGGCGCGAAATTTTATAATGGCGACCTTCGTGATAAAGCATTTTTAAGAGATGTTTTTACACAAGAAAATATTGAGGCTGTTATGCATTTTGCAGCTGATTCTTTAGTCGGAGTTAGTATGGAAAAGCCCCTTCAATATTATAATAACAATGTGTATGGTGCACTTTGTTTATTAGAGGTAATGGATGAGTTTAAGGTAGATAAGTTCATTTTCTCTTCTACTGCGGCAACGTATGGTGAGGTAGATGTGGATCTTATTACTGAGGAAACGATGACAAATCCTACGAATACGTACGGAGAGACGAAGTTAGCAATCGAGAAGATGCTTCATTGGTATAGCCAAGCTTCTAATTTACGTTATAAGATTTTCAGATACTTTAACGTGGCTGGTGCAACTCCAAATGGTATTATTGGGGAAGATCACCGTCCAGAAACACATTTAATTCCTCTTGTGCTGCAAGTGGCTTTAGGTCAACGTGAGAAGATTATGATGTTTGGTGATGATTATAATACACCAGACGGTACTTGTATCCGTGATTATATTCATGTTGAAGATTTAGTAGCGGCTCATTTCTTAGGGCTTAAAGACTTGCAGAACGGCGGAGAGAGTGATTTCTATAACTTAGGAAATGGTAATGGTTTCAGTGTAAAAGAAATCGTTGATGCAGTTCGAGAAGTTACAAATCATGAAATTCCTGCTGAGGTAGCACCGCGCCGTGCGGGCGATCCAGCACGTTTAGTTGCTTCTTCTAAGAAAGCGAAAGAGAAGCTAGGATGGGATCCTAAGTATGTAAATGTTAAGACAATCATTGAACATGCTTGGAATTGGCATCAAAAGCAACCGAATGGATATGCTAAATAAATATAATAAGTGAAAGAGAGGGTATCGTCGACAAAATATGTTCGACAATACCCTCTCTTTTTTTGTACGATTTTTGCTATACTAAACTGTACTATAATACATGATGGAAGGAGGAAAATAATGAAAATACTTGTGGTTGATGATGAATCGAGTATTCGTAATTTGATTCGGATGCAGTTGGAGATGGAAGGTTATGAAGTATTGGCAGCGGCTGATGGGCGAGAAGCTTTAGAGCGATGGAATGAAGGGCCGGATGTATTGATTTTGGATGTTATGCTTCCGGATACGGATGGGTATGAGTTGCTTCGTTTGTTCCGTGAGAGGGATAGGGATATTCCGGTGCTTATGTTAACGGCAAAGAGTCAGATGAATGATAAGTTGCTTGGCTTGCAGCTTGGTGCTGATGATTATGTGACGAAGCCGTTTAATTATGCGGAGCTTATTCTTCGGGTTAAGAATATGGCGCGGCGTGTAAAGAAGACGGAGGCGGCTGTAAGTCATGAAGTAATTGAGGCTGGAGAGATAGTGATTTGTCCTAAGGAAAGAAAGGTACATGTGAGTGGACAAGAGATTCAGTTAACGTACCGAGAGTTTAATTTATGTCAGTTATTTGTTTCAAATCCGCAGCGTGTGTTTATGAGGGATGAGTTGCTTGAGAAAGTATGGGGGTTTGAGTATATCGGAAATACGAGAGCAGTTGATATTATGGTGCAGAGACTTCGAAAGAAGCTTGGGACGAGCGGAGAATATATTAAGACAATTTATGGCGTTGGCTATAAACTGGATTGTTAAGTGGTGATGGTATGTCTTTAAAGCGAAATATGGTGTTCGGAATAGTTGGGCTGTTAATTCCGATTTTTGTTCTTTTATATGCAGTTGTTTATATTACGTTAGAAAAGAATATGTATCATAATGCAGCAGATTCTTTAGAAAAGTTAAGTGTAGAAGCACAAATTTACACGATGAATTATTTAGAGAAGGAAGCAGAAGTGGATACGCTTGGTCCTAATTCACTTTTAATTGCGTCGTATTTAGCGAAGCGTATGGATGTCCGTGTACAGATGATCGGGAAGAATGGCGATGTTGTTGCAGATACACAAAAAGGAGCATTGCTTCACCGTAACATCGACATTGAGAGTTCCTTGAAGGGAAAGAAGTCTTATGTTTTTGAGGAGGCGGATCCCGCTCCCATTCTTTTGTTTTCAAGCCCGGTTTATTATGGAAACGATGTCATTGGAAGTATTCGTTTTATAAATGAGTTAACGGGTGAGAAGGAAGTTTTAACAAATGTGAGCTGGACGTTCTTAATGACGTCTCTTTGCCTAGTAGCTACCGGTATTTTCTTTGCGATTCGTTTGGCGAAGTCTCTTCATAAACCAATTGATCAGTTGAGACAAATGGCACAGCGGCTCGCGAATGGTGATTATAAGAGTAAGATTGAGTTAAATGAGTACGTGGAAATTGCTCAGCTTTCCGCATCTTTTAACGCGATGGCCGATGGAATTGAACTGCATATTAAGCAATTGCAGGAGGAGAAAGAGAAGCAGAAAGATTTCCTAGACCGCATTACGCATGAGCTAAAAACACCGCTAACGGCAATTATCGGTTATGTTGATTTAATTCCGAAGTTACAATCGAAAGAAGATGTACAGGAAAGTCTTCGTTATGTGGCGGTGGAAAGTGAGCGTTTATTATCACTTGTAGAGGAACTGCTTAAGTCTTCGAAATATGGGACGAGTACGTTTGAGGTGTCTCCTACAGTTGTGAACATAAAGGAATTGGCAGAAGAAGCAGTTTCAATTGTGAAACCTCGTCTAAATCAGTTTGAAATTGAAGTGATAAATGAGTTAACGGATGTACATGTTGTTGCAGATTTTGATAAGACGAAGCAAATTTTCTTAAATGTGCTTGATAATGCAATTAAGTATAGTGATGCTTCGCACATTCGTATGAATGTAATTGTAAATGAGCAGGAGGCGAAGGTTTTTGTTCATGATGATGGGATCGGTATAGATGAAGTGGTGCTTGCAGAGTGGAATGAGTCTCCGAAAGGAAAGGCACTTCCTTCTAGTTACGGGAATGGTTATGGTTTGTATATTTGTCAGGAGATTATGAATAAACAGGGCGGAAGCATGCGGATTGAGAGTAGTGAAGAAATAGGTACTACAATATTCATTACATTTTTGCTTCCGAGAAGGATGGAAGACATAAAAAACTTGAAAGCGGTTAAATGATACATTTATGAAACAATTATGCGGTATTTTCGAAACAACGTTTTTTTATCTTGGAGGTAGGCAGAAATGAAAAGGCTATCATTTCAAATTCTTATGTTTGTCATTTGTATGATTGTTTCTCTTGTTTTGTTTTATGTTATGGAGAAGCAAATCTATAATCGAATTAACATTGTAAATGATAAACAAGCCGTTTTACAAAGGGTGAATGAATCTCTTCCAATTGAAGTGAAAGTAAGACATGAAAAGTGGGGAGAAATTGTTGTAACGGATGAAGTTCGTTTGCATACGATTGTTTCATTCTTTGACCGAATTCGAATAGAGCCTGAGGGCGTTAAGAGCCAAGAACAAGTATTTACTGGAGAAGTAACGTACTTGAATGGACATAAGCGTACTTTTGCAGTAGGTGACTTGTTCCAGTATGGGGAAAATGTATACGGAAAGAATGGCATGGATCCGATGATTTCAGCACTTCAAACGTATTTATTAAGCCTGTATTACACGCCAGAGCGTATTAGTGATTTCTTTGCTTCAGCAAAGGACGTCGTAGTACGTCAAGGCGATGTGGTACGTACTATCAATCTTACGCACATACTTGATTCTATTCGATACGCAAAGCAAATTACAGATTACGGAGAAATTCAGAAGTTATTACAATCGCAGAATGAACCGATTGCTTATATTACAGCTTATAAAACAGGTAAGCGTGTAAAGAATGATCGTGAAGATATTCTTACGATTTCTGTGTATCCATCGTACTTTGTTGTGCAATATCTCGGTGATAATAACGGAAATGTCATGTATATGAAAGGCTCTCTAGCAGAGTTATTCGTAAAGGAGAATGCGTCATGAGAAAGATAGCCTTTTTCTTCTTTTTGCTAGTAATTGGAGGAGCGATGTCTAGTTGCTCTCGAGATACAACCTCTATTAAATATAGTAAAAATGGTCTCCCTATTTTGGATGATCGTCATATTGTTGCGTATGTAGCGGCTCGTGAGGAAGTTGGTGAAGCGTTACTTTCATCATTTTGTAAACCGCGCGGATGTACGTATGAATTTATTCGTCTTTCAACAGAAGAACTTCTTCGTAGAGTGGAAGAAGAAGCTGGAAATCCGAAGGCGGATATTATTATTGGCGGTACAGTAGATGCGCATCAAATGATGAAGCAAAAAAATCTTTCTATTCCTGTGATAAGCCAACATGCAAATCGTATTTCAAAAACTGTTAAAGATAAAGATGGTTATTGGTACGGTTATGAAGTGGAGAAGCTGGCAATTGCGATTAATAAAGAGCGGTGGAACGAGGAAATAGCGCCGCTCGGTCTCTCGTATCCATTAAGATGGAAAGATTTATTGGATCCAATATATAAGGGAAAGATTGTCATGCCCGATCCAAATGTTTCAGGTACAGCATATACGTTTTTTCAATCACTTATTGATACGTTAGGTGAAGAGGAAGCGAAGGAATATGTGAAGAATCTGGCAGAACAAGTTGGAGAAGTAACAGTGAATGGTTACATCCCAGCAGAACTTGTTGCGAGTGGTGAATATATGATAGGCATCAACTTTATGGGAGATCAGAGAATGCTTCAAAAACAAGGCTTTCCGATTTTAAGTAACGAACCTGAGCAAACAGGGTTATCCGTTAATGCGATTTCTAAACTAAAACGTGCACCGAGTGGTATTATTGCGGATTTATTTATTGATTATTGTTTATCAGAAGAAGCGGGGCATATTTTAGAAAAAGTGTCGTTTGGCGTACCAACGATGTTTGCGAAGAATGAGAAAGAAATAGAAGGACAGCCGGTTAGAAGGACGAACCAAAATATATCAAATAGCGGAATAATCGAGATATGGAATAGACAGCGTCTCTCTCTGAAGTGAGAAAAGGAGACGAAAATATATGTTTAAATGGCTCAAGCCAGCACCTGCAATTGAAAGATTGCCAGCGGATATGATCGACCGTGTATATCGATTACTACGTATTCGTGTGTTAATCGGGATTTCAGTTGGATATGCTGCTTATTATTTAGTTCGTAGTAACTTTACGTTATCAAGTACGTATTTAGTACAAGAATATGGTTTTAGTACAGCTGAAATTGGTCTACTAGGTTCAGTAATGGCAATTGTTTATGGATTTAGTAAGTTCTTTATGGGTAATTTATCAGATAAAGCTTTCGCCCAGCGCTTTATCGCAGTCGGTTTATTCTTATCAGGGCTTGTAAATATTTGTTTCGGCTTTGCATCATCATTTGGGATGATTGTTACATTACTTGTTGTTAACGGTATTGTACAAGGTATGGGAGCACCACCTTGTAGTATTGTTATGACAAAATGGTTCTCGAAGAAAGAACGCGGTACGAAAACAGGTCTTTGGAATATTTCACATAACGTTGGTGGAATGCTTGTGCCACCACTTGTCGGAATTGGTGTAGGTATTTTTGGTGAAAACCATTGGCAAGGCGGCGTGTTTATTTTCCCTGCAATTATCGCAATGGTAATTTCGGTTCTTGTTTGGATTAATGCGAAGGATACACCAGAATCTGAAGGTCTTCCTCCAATTGATGAGTATCGTAATGACTATGAAAATCTTGAAAAAGCAGATAATGCTAACAAGATGTCACCAAAAGAAATTTTAATGAAGTATGTAGTGAAAAATAAATTTGTATGGTTCTTATGTATTGCGAATGCTTTTGTTTATTTAATTCGTTTCGGTGTTATTAACTGGGTTCCACTTTATTTAACGACAGTTAAAGGATTTTCAAAAGCGGAAGCGCATGCGGCATATGCAATCTTTGAAGGTATGGCAATTCCAAGTTCATTAATCGTTGGTTTTTTAAGTGATAAATTGTTTAAAGGAAAACGTATGCCATTATGTATTATTAGTATGGTTGGAGTTGTTATTGGTACGTTTATATATTGGCAAGCAACTAGCGTACTTGTTGTAAGTATTGCAGTTTCTATTATCGGTTGTTTAATTTATGTACCACAGTTCTTAATCGGTTTAAGTGCAATGGAATTAGTACCGAAATTTGCAGTAGGTACGACAGTTGGTATGTGTGGTCTATTCGGTTATGTAGGCGGAAGTCTTGTAGCTAACGCAGCAATTGGTGTTATTGTTGATCGTTCTGGCTGGGATGGTTGTTTCATCTTACTATTAACAGGTGCGGTTTTATCAACAATCTTCTTATTTATTGTTCAACGTGGACATGAGAGAAAAGATCCTAAAGTAGCTTAATATTTTGTTTGAAAAAGCTATCCAATTGTGTGTGATTGGATAGCTTTTATATTAGAAAAAACAAACAGTATGTAAAATTGCAGTTTAATATGTAAATGATTTTTGTTAATTAATATAATTTTTTTAGATTCCATAAACCAAATAGATACATGGTTATACCGAAAAATCCGCCAGCGCAACCCCAAAGCACAACATCAAATAAAGAAATAGAGATTTCTTCTGAGCCTACATAGGGAAGGATATAATTCATAAAAACAAACATTTGAAAGCCCCAAAGCACACCTGCTTTTAAGCCAGCTTTTCTTAATTTTTTCTTGTGTTGTAAATATTCTTCTTTTGTTGCACATTCAGTATCACTTAAACCTTTTTTCTTGAATTTAAAGGCTAAGTAATTAGCGTAAATCATATTAGATAGAAAAACGAATATTGTTCCTATAGATATTGTGTGATTCATAGTATCAACAAGTAACATAATAAGCATTACCAACATATTTAACCACCACAAACCAATTCCAGCTACAGATAACTCTTTATTGATTTCTTGTTTTTGGTATTCATCTCTCTCACTTAGTGTTCCAACAAAACTATTATAAACTCTTTCTTTCCATTCAATTTTCATCATTTAATCTCCCTCCCAAAATAGACTGTTTAAATCTGTTTTTAGTGCTTTTGCTAATTCGATACATAAGGCTAAAGAGGGGTTATATTTATTGTTTTCAATTAAGTTTATTGTCTGTCTCGCTACGTTAACTTTTTTAGCTAATTCTAGCTGCGATAGACCTTCAGATTTTCGATATTGTTTAACGTTATTCAAATATAACCCTCCCATTGATGGTTGTAGACCTCGTGTACCGAAATGTCATTTATATGTGACATTTTATAATTGAATAGATGAAATGTCAAATATATATGACAAAATAACGATGGTGCAATTAAGAAAATGATTTTAATGATTCATTTTGGCAAGAAGTTTGTTAATAAAGAATGGCTTCCATTCAATTAAAATTGCTCTTTTTCCTTTCCTTAAATCTATCTTAAAAGATATAATGTCATATTTCTAATCATTGGAATTTTTGTTACAATATAAATGGATGTGTAAAACTTTGTAAAAAGATTGTAATAATATACAATTTATTTTCAGAAAGTTTTATACAATTATGGTATTTATTAAACTATTAATTTATAAAGGGAGAGAGAATATGTTACCAAATACGGTTCGTACTCCAAACAAGAAGAAGAAATGGATTATTATTGGGGTTATTGCACTAATTGTTATTGTAGCGGCAATTAATATTTTTGTTATGCAAGGTAAGAAGAAGGGTGCATCAACAAATGCTGATGCTGTAAGTTTTGAGAAAGTGACAGAGCGTAAGCTGAATAATACAAAGTTAATTTCTGGTCAGGTGAAGCCTGGTAATATCGAAAGCTTCTATGCAGATCCGGCCAAAGGAAAAGTGAAAGATATTGAGGTAAAAGAAGGGCAAGAGGTAGAAAAAGGTACGAAGTTATTCTCTTATGACAATGAAGAGATTAACCTTCAAATGAAGCAAGCTGAGCTTGATCAGAAGATGGCGGATATGCGTTATGATCAAGGAAAGAAAAAGATTGAT
Organism: Bacillus sp. N6; assembly: GCF_052805735.1. Classification (NCBI taxonomy): domain Bacteria; kingdom Bacillati; phylum Bacillota; class Bacilli; order Caryophanales; family Bacillaceae; genus Bacillus; species Bacillus sp. N6. Next base: position 5,105,647 of record NZ_CM127843.1, on the reverse strand, counting down.
TCGCTCAAGAAAGAAATTAAGAAGGCAAAAGATAGCGGAGCTGGGAAAGAAGTAACAGATCCGATGGACGAGCAAGTAAACGAATTAGAGATAGCTCAAAAGACAACTGACCTTGAGAAAGAAAAAGGAAAGTTGCAGAAAGAAGAGTTAAGTAAGAAGCAGAAAGAGCTTACGATCTATAGTAATTTCGCTGGTGTTGTTCAAAAGTTAGATAAAGATGCGGCACAAAGTTCATCTCAAGCGTTAGGTGGTCAAGGAAAAGCGTTTTTACAAGTAGCTTCTAAAGATCCATTCCAAGTTCAAGGTACGTTAACTGAGCTTCAGAAGTCACAAATTCAAAAGGATCAAACATTCACTGTAACAGCGAAAGCAAATAATAAGAAGAAGTGGACTGGTAAGATTACAGAGGTAAGCGAATTCCCAACAAGTGCAGAGATGGCGCAAGCTGGCGGCATGGGTGAAGCAACTCAAAATATGTCCCAATATACATATAAAGCTAGCCTTGATAGTCAAGATGGTTTATCTCCAGGTTATCATGTTTCCCTGCAAGTAAACTTAGAGAATAAGACGATGATTGCTGTTCCAAGTAAAAGCATTGTAGAAAAAGGCGATGATGCATTTGTTTATGTTGAGGATAAAGGGAAGCTTCGTAAACAAAATGTGAAAAAAGGTTCTACTGATGGAGACTGGACAGAGGTTGTAGAAGGCGTAACAGTGGGGCAAAAGGTGGTTAAAAATCCTTCCGACGATGTGTATGACGGAATGGAAGTGAAAGAGAAATGATTACGTTAAATAATATTGCTAAAACGTATTATCAAGGAAAATTGGCGGTGCCGATTTTGCATGGTATTAGTTTAACGATTCAGAGTGGTGAGTTCGTTTCGATTATGGGACCGTCTGGTTCTGGTAAGTCGACGCTTATGAATATTATTGGTTGCTTAGATCGTCCAACAGAAGGCGAATATATGCTGAATGACGTGAATATCTTAACAGCAGACGAGTCAAAGCTTGCTTTAATTCGTAATGAATATATTGGCTTTGTATTCCAGCATTTTAATTTACTGCCTCGTCTTTCCGCAGTGGAAAATGTTGAGCTTCCGCTCGTATACGGTGGCGTGAAGAAAGCGGAGCGTCGCAAGCGTGCTTTGGAGGCGTTAGGTAAAGTTGGATTAGCAGACCGCGTGCATCATTTACCAAATGAGTTATCCGGTGGACAGAAGCAGCGTGTAGCGATTGCAAGAGCGATTGCGAATAACCCAACGTTCATTATGGCCGATGAACCGACTGGTGCACTTGATACGAAGTCTGGTGAGCAAGTTATGGATATTTTCACGAAGCTTAATGCAGAAGGTACAACAATTGTTATGGTTACGCATGAAGAGGAAGTAGCAGCGTATTCTTCCCGCCGCATTGTACTGCGAGACGGGAAAGTTACAGAAGATAGAAGGTGTGCGGTATGAGTTTACTAGATAGTATAAAAATTGCCCTATCTTCTATTTTAGCTCATAAATTACGTTCAGCTCTTACGATGCTCGGTATTATTATCGGGGTAGGTTCGATTATTACGGTCGTTGCAATCGGGCAAGGCGGGGAAGCGGCATTGAAATCGCAGTTTGTTGGGGCAGGTAATCAAACAGTTCCGATTCATTATAGTGCAGATATAAACGATCCTTTCGGTATGGGAATGGTAGAAGCACCGAAGATAACTGAAGAAGACATTTTTGAAATTAAAAAAATTCCAGAAATCGCACATGTGGTAACAACAAATTCAACCATGGAACCACTTGATATTGAAGATAAAAAAGAAATGGTGAGTATTACTGGATTAGATAGTGAGTACTTTGCAGTAAATAAAGTAAAGTTGTTAAAGGGACGTTCTTTACAAGAATCAGATGTGGATCAAGGTAATAACGTTGTCATGATTAGTAAACAAATGGAAGAAAAGGTGTTTAAGGATACCAATCCAGTCGGTAAAATTATTGAAATGAAAGGTCAACCGATGCAAATTATTGGTGTCTACAAATCAGATAATGAGTTTATGGGAATGGGACCATCAGAAGCACTAGTTCCCATTTCATTATGGCCGACACTGTATGGAAAAGATGAAATTCAAAATATTTCTGTTCAAGCAAAAAATGTAGATAATCTAGAAAAAGCAGGTAAAAAAGCTGCAGATGTTTTAAATAGTCGTAAACCGACTGATGCAACTGGTAAATATGAAGTTATGAATTTAAAAGAAATTCAAGAAGGTATTTCGAAGATGACCGGTATTATGACAATGATCATCGGTGGTATCGCTGGTATTTCATTAGTCGTTGGTGGTATCGGTGTTATGAACATCATGCTTGTATCTGTAACGGAGCGTACGCGTGAAATTGGTGTACGTAAAGCACTTGGAGCAACGCGTAGTAAAATTTTATTACAGTTTTTAATTGAAGCAGTTATGTTAACACTTCTAGGTGGTTTGATCGGAATTGGTCTTGGGTATGGCGGAGCATATATCGTTTCTACATTCGCAAAATGGCCACCACTCGTTTCATGGGAAGTTGTCGTTGGAGGCGTACTGTTCTCGATGACACTTGGTATTATTTTCGGATTAATTCCAGCGAACAAAGCTGCGAAATTAGATCCAATTGAAGCATTGCGTTATGAATAATTAATAGTGTAGTAGAACTACACATTACCGTTCTAGTGGGCGGTTCGTAGCCTCTTGCGTGAGGAAGTGAACCGCCCGTTAGAACGGGTTATATAAATAGAAGGAGGCGTTATAATGGAAGCGAATATTAATACGCAAGATGTAGTTTCAAAAAAGCCATCATTATTTGGAATGATTACTTCTCCAGGTGAGCAGTTTGAGAGAATGAAGACGAGTAATGCAGTTTGGGGTGCATTTTGGCTACTTGTTTTAATAGCTGGGCTTGTTGGGGGATTTGCTGCTTATGTATATTCTCTAACACCTGAGGCAATTAAACTTAATAAGGAATTAGGTGTTACTGTTTCAGCTGCAATGACATACGGTATGGGATTTGGGGTAATTGCTATTAGTATGGCATTTGTCTTTCTACTTAGTGCTGTGGTGTATAAAGTGTTAATGGTGTTTATAAGCAATGATACTTCTTTTAAAAAGTTATTAGCGATTACTGTATATTCAAGTGTTATTTCATTACTAGGTTTATTAATAAATACGATTTTAGCATATATTTTAGGTGGATCAGGTCAAGAAATGTACACTGGCCTAGAGCCAATCTTTGCTTCAAGTAGTGGTGTTGTAAAAGGCATTGTAAGTAAATTTGAAGTGTTTACAATCTGGGGATATGCAGTTACATGGCTAGGTCTTCAAATTACAGCAGGTTTAACTAAAAAGCAGGCAACAATTATTACTATTGTTTTCTTTGTTTTAACTCTTGGAATGGGAGCTTTACAAGGTATGTTCCAATAAGGAAATAAAATAAAAAAGGTGACTCTTCAAGAGAGTCACCTTTTTTATTTTTACCCTTACTTCAAATACCGCCAACAAAATTTCAAATACTACATAGTGTAATTTCAAATTCCGTCGGTAGTATTTGAAATTACTCACAGTGAAATCTTTTCTTTATTTTTATATTGTGAAGGTACCGCGGAATACTAGAAAGGTATACCTTTTAGAAACGGGTACTGTGTGAAGCCAGCGACTTTTACAGAGGCAGTTGTTTTGTATGAAGGAATGATTGTAAATCAAATAAAGAAATTAGGTATTCGCCAAGATTATGAAGAGTATTATCAATGTGGTTTAATTGGTCTTTGGCATGCGTATGAAAGATTTGATGCAAAGAAGGGGTATTTCCCTGCATATGCACTTGTAACGGTGCGTGGTTATATATTAGAAAGATTGAAGAAAGAATCTACTGTACAAGAAAGATGTGTATGTGTAGGAGAGTATGAGGACATCTTTCATTTTGAAGATGTTGAAATGAGAGTGAAGGATTTTATGAGTGTGTTAGACGAGAAGGAGAAGTATATTATTTTTGAACGTTTTTTTGTAGGGAAGACGATGGGAGAAATCGCTTTAGAGACGGAAATGACATATTATCAAGTAAGATGGATGTATCGGCAAGCACTCGAGAAAATGCGAGATAGTGTAAGAGGATAAAAATAACAAATAGAATGGAAGGTAAGGAAATACTACCTTCCATTCTATTTGTTATTAAGGTGATGAATCTTGCATGTTCATTTGGGATAATACATATCCAGCTTTCCATAATTGCTGACTTAGCTTATGGGAACTAATTTGTATCGTTACGGTAGCTCCGTTTGAAAAATGAATTTTAGCTCGTTTAGCTTTTTGGAAAAACTCTATTGTATGAACATGTTTAAAGAAAAGCCAAATACAATTTGGAGAAGCAGGAGATTCTGTTGGGAAAGCACAAATATATTCTCTATGATTGATCGGAATTGGAACGTTTTGTTTAAATTTAAATTTTGTTTTTACAGCATTACGTCTCCCTTGATAAGTAGAATGAATATTTGTTAGACAAGATTTCTGTATAAGTTGGAGAGCAGTTTGACAAGAGTAAAGATGGTTCCCGCTACTGTCGATAATTTTTGTACGGTAATAAGGGTGTTTACATGGTTCAAGCATCATTGTAGAACTAGAAATAAAAATGTTGTTTTCATTATCCATAATTCTATATCCTCCCTTATAATTTTCATTCTGAATATAATTATATATAAATTAAGTAAATTAATTGTTAATATTCTATTTCATATTGTAAATTTTGGCTATTCGTTTACAATCAATAGGTGATAGTCTTTCTAATTTGCATCGCTTGTACATATATATGAAAATAGAAAAGAGTAGGCGGTGATATAGTATGAAGAAAAAGTATATTATTATGGCTTTAGTTGTCGTTCTCCTAGTATATTTAGCAAACAGCAATCCGAGTAAAGGAGAATATACAGAATGGGCAGCGAAGCAGTTTATGAAGCGTAATGATGTGAGTAAGAAGCTAGATGAAGTTCAAAAAGAGAATGAAGAGGGTCTCCTTGGCGACTTGGCATCGGCCGGTAAAAAGTTAGCGAAAAAGTATGTTGAGCCACAAGTTGGGTTATTAATTGATCATTATACGAAGCGAAATGATTATATATTCTTCTCAACATATACGACTGAGTTTGATATAGGTGAAGAACATTATAAGTACGTATGCGTCGGTTTTTCAAAGATTTTTATTCCGATTGAAATGCCGAAGAAAAAAGACGAATCTGCAAAATGATGCAGATTCGTCTTTTTCATTTTATAGAGTAATTGGAACTTCAGATACATTTTTTTCTACAAGGCGAGCTCCCTTTTTTCTTGTATTTTCATCAATGGATGAAAATACAGATGAGGCAAGGATTGTATCCATTACTTGATTTACGACTTGTGCATCGATTGGTGTGATGGGCGTATCGATAGAAAAAACGACTGTTTTTCCATCTTCTTTCGCGAAAATTAACTCTAGTACTTGCATGTGTTATTCCCTCCTTTGTATTTATCCCGCTATTTACGGGACTCGGGTCTGCTGGTTAAATTGCGGCTAATAATCAGCGGGGATGAATAAAATCCCCACTGATCCGAGTTTTACTTTATAGTTTAGAAAGATCTGATGTGCTAACAAGTTGTACAGCGTGAAGTGGTGATGCTTGTAAGGAAGCGAGAGCATGAGCTACGTTGTGTACTTGATCTAAGCTCGCATTTGTTTTAACACGTTTAAATTGTTTGCTCTTGAAAACTGTTTTGCCGTTCTTATCTAATCCGTTGTTTAAGACAAGACGTAAAGTTAAATCCATTACGATTGTTTCAATTGCCATGTGTATCACCTCCTTTCACTTTATAAATAGGGTACAAATGTCATGTTTTGGCGTGAAATTTTTTCTTTTTTTTGGTACCCTTAAAAGATTAAGAGAGGAGAATTCTGGATAATGAATCGTAAATGGTTATTTTGGATTCCTGTATTACTATGGATGGGGCTGATTTTCTATTCTTCGGCACAACCATATAAAAAGCAGGATATGCGTTCAGATATTGAACAATATGTGAATGTTGAATTTGTGAAAGAGCATTTTTCATGGGTATCTATCGATTATGGTGGAGGAACCCCTGTTAGTATTGCCAATAAAGGTGTAGGCGGATTTATTGAGTTTTTCCTTCGTAAAGGTGCTCATTTTATGGTGTTCTTTATGCTAGGTTCATTGATTTATTACGCTTTTCATCGATCAGGTCATTCGAGGAAAAGATGTTTTATATATGCCCTTCTTTTCGTGGCAGGTTATGCAACATTTGATGAAATCCATCAATGGTATACGGGGGACCGTACACCAATGTGGCAAGATTCATTGCTTGATACGTGCGGCGGATTAACCGGGATTATAATAAGTAATTGGTTTTGGAATAGAAAAAAGAGCTAATCTCATTTCGAGATTAGCTCTTTTTTGCGGGTAGTAAAATTTCCCGTAACTGGCCTGATTAAAGTTTCACTTTATCCCGCATTAACGGGCAGTAAGACCCCCACCTCAAAATTCAGCGAAAGCAAAGAAGTTAGGGAGGTGATCAACTGCCCGTAAAAGCCCGATTGGTTCAACTAATAATCAGTGGGGATGAACAAAACCTCCACTGATTAAAGTTTCACTTTATACACCAAGTAATTCTTTTAGTTCGTCTGTTGATAGTTCAGTCATCCAACTATCGCTTGTGATGACCGCATTGTTTAGAGATTGTTTTCTTTCTAGCATTTCATCAATTTTTTCTTCTAATGTTCCTGTTGTAATGAGTTTGTGAACATGAACAAATCGTTTTTGACCGATACGATATGCGCGGTCTGTTGCTTGATTTTCCACAGCTGGATTCCACCAACGATCGTAGTGAATGACATGGTTGGCAGCGGTTAAGTTTAATCCTGTTCCGCCAGCTTTTAAGGATAAGATAAAAATGTCATACGTTCCATTTTGGAATTCCTCAATCATCTTGTCACGATCTTTTTTCGGTACACTACCGTTTAAGAAGAGGACACGCTGGCCGAATTTTTCTTCTAGCACACGTTTTAGCATGTTCCCCATGCCGATGTATTGAGTGAAGATGAGGCAACTTTCATTTTGATTTTTTATATTTTCGATGAGCTCCATTAATATTTTTGTTTTCATGGAGCGTTCAACGACATTTTGTGGCTCTTCTTCTTTTAAATAAAGAGCAGGATGATTACAAATTTGTTTTAGCTTGTTCAGCATAAGTAATATAAAGCCACGTCTTTCAATTCCGCTTAATCCTTCGACATTTTGCAGTGTATCTTGAACAAGTTGTTCATATAAGGAAGCTTGTTCACCAGTAAGAGGACAGTAAGCTTTTTGTTCTTGTTTATCTGGTAAATTTAATGCGACTGTTTGATCTTTCTTCGTTCGGCGCAGTAAAAATGGTGAGATAAACCGTTGAACTTGTTGGATTTTTCCTTCATCACGATCTTTTTCAATCGGTGTGACGAAGCGGCGCTGGAATTGCCCTAAGCTTCCGAGATATCCATGATTAATAAAGTCGAAAATGGACCAAAGTTCAGCGAGGCGATTTTCCATCGGCGTACCAGTTAAAGCGATTTTGTGATTTGCTTGCAAGTTTCGTACTGCTTTCGACTGTTTCGTATGTGGGTTCTTAATATTTTGTGCTTCATCCAAAATAACAGCATCCCAGCATAATGAAGTCAGTTCTTCCTCATCGAGCTGAGCCAATGCATAAGATGTTAATACAACATCTGCCGATTGAAGGAAATCTTCAAATAAATTGCCCTTATCTCTATTACTTCCGTAATGTAATTGAACACGTAAATTCGGTGCGAAACGCTCAAATTCTTTTTGCCAATTTCCAAGAACAGATGTCGGCGCTACGATTAATGCAGGGCCTGTTTTGAGATTGTTTTCTTTTATATATAGTAAGTAAGAGATTGTTTGAATACTTTTACCGAGTCCCATATCGTCAGCTAGCAATGCTCCAAATCCAAGCTTTCGTAAATATAATAACCATTCAATACCGTGTTGTTGATACGGACGAAGTGTTGCGTTTAGTGAAGTAGGGACATCTACTTTTGGAATATCTCCAATATGAAGCAGCTTCTGGAAGAGTTCTTCATAATATCCATCTAGTTCGATTTCAATATCAGTAAACGGGCTATTATCTTCTACAATTTCCGTTTCAGCCGTATTTGATAAATGTTGCTGCAGGACATCTTTCATCTCTAGTCCGTATTTATCGGCACGGTTCATGAGTTTCCTTACTTCTTCGATAAAGGCTGGATCTAGTCGCATCCATTGACCGTTTATATTAAATAGACGTTTGTTTTGTTCAACGAGTTCGAAAAATTCGCTTTCTGATAAATCAATGCCGTTTGTCGAAATGCGCCAGTCAAAATTAACGAGCGTATTCATACCGAAGAACGATTGTGTTTGTGCTGTATTTTGCTTCAACTGGACACGTAATTTCGGTTTTGTTGCTTTTAAATTTTGCCACCATGATGGTAGTAAAATTGTAATGCCAGCTGCAAGTAATTCATTGCTTGCTTCTGTTAAGAAGTTCCACGCTTCGGTTTCAAAGAGCTCATTTCGGAACGTATCTTCTTCTTTTAACCACGGTATGAGCTTACTAAAACCTTCTTGTGTTTCTGTAATCCGTTCTTCGTAATCGTGCCATCTTTTCGGTAAGGAATCGATGTTTTCATATACATATATGCGATGCGCCCCGCGCTTTGGTGTCACAATTGTTTCAAGCTTCCACATTTCAAATTCTTCTTGTGGTTCTTGCAGTCTTAGTCCGATTGTAAACGGAAGATCATCTTCAATATAACCAATTTTTCGAAGCCAATCTTCTTCATGTAGTGCTGTTTCCAATTGTCTTTTCGTAAAGTCGTAATGTTCATATAGTCTTTTGGCATCTTCCCAGCCGTCATTTGAGCGATTATCTTGTAATATGCTTTCATTAACTGCTGCTGAGAAAAGAGATGCTAATGTGTCATCTTCAATTGGTGTATTTTGAACTTTCCAAGATGGTTGTTTGGACCAATGATTCATATCTGGTACGAAGCTGCCACTCGTAAAGGCATCCCATAATTCATTTGCATCTTTCGTAAGGGCTGTAATAGGTCCGTTTATTTGCATATGTGCAAATGAATTCATCGGTTTGTTTGCAATGTATTCAAATGCTTGTGCGTTTGTTAGCATAACACCTTGTTTTCCTTCGAAGGTTGCTTCTTTTAGAAACGTACCGTAGAAAGAAGTGGAGTGCCATGTGAATGCATTTCGTTTCCAACTTGTTACGGATAATGGAGTACCGCTGTCATCTTCTCCCCAAAGGAACCAACCTTGACTAACATGCTGGAGCCTAATTGTTACTTCAGTTTGATTGATCATCGATTAATTTTCCTTTCCGTAATTCCTCTTGTAGTGCACGCAGACGTGAATGGAGATTGGCGATGTGAATAATGAAAGCATCCCATTCATCGGTGCGTTTTAATCGTTTATATAATGTACGTAATTTCTTTAAGTAACGAACTGCGCGTTTATATGATTTGCGATTTCGTTCTTCAATTGCCTCTACAGCAGCAAGATGGTAAAGAGGAAGTGCCGCTTCTGGCGCTTCTTTTTCAATATCTTTCAGTGGCTCTTTTAACAGTTCAATTGCTTCAAATCCATATAGGAGATGAAGCTCTGCCCATGTGCGATACTGTTTTTTCGCGAGTACGTACTGTTCATAGTTTGTGAAACTATACGGTAATAGTTCTTGTAAGATCATTTCGAAACCAGCTTGTTCATTTGTATGTGTTGCATATGTTTCATACATGATTACAAATAGGCGAACGACATCTTTTATAAAAATCGTATTTTCGTGATCTTGGATTGTTTTCTTTACTTGTTTATACGTAAAGGAAAGCCAATTTTTCGCACGATCCCACTGCATGGCACTTAATAGTTCTTCTAACCAATAGAAGTATAGACTCACAACAGAAGCAGGCTGTTTTTTTAGTAAGTCCATCGCTAGTAGATCTTCGTCATTCAAAAAGAGAAGATGGGAAGACGCTAACGCTTTGGATAGTGGATTGATTTTCGTATCGATTCGTTTTTCTTCTTCTTGTATTTTCTCTTTATTGTTTAAAAGTTCACTCCATATGTGACGATAAATGAAAAATCGCTCTTGCGTATAAGTGTCGGTAGAGAAGAATACTTCATGAACGAGACGAGCTGTTTCTTGTAAAATTATTTCAGACTCTGAAGGAATCGCTTCTGATTGTAAGTCCCGAACGATGGATTCCACTTTGTCTACAAATAGGCGAATGACATTAACAGGTTGGTGATAAGAATACGTTTTGTTTGCGTCGAATGCCTGAATTTCTTCTAATAACTTTTGAAAGCAGTAAAGTGCTGCGTGTAACCTGAATAATTCATGTATCGCAATGACACGCGGAGCTTTCCGCTCAAGTTTCGTATAGAAATCTGTAAAGATACTCATAAGAAAATACATTTGTTTATAAGTAAGCCGAGCTTGTTCTTTTTTAAATGATTCATATTCTTTTTCAAAATACGATTGCCAACTTTTATAATCGGTTTCTTCAAAAGCTGATGATTGCAATACTTGTCTTGCAGTTCGAATAGGAGGAAGGGAAGGTTTCGTATTATTTTTAAATAAAGTTAATACATCTCCTACTTGCCCGAAACTAGACGCTGCAGATAGTAATACAGCAAGCATATGCTCACATTGTGTTGGTGCGAAGCAATCACAATAACTTTCAGCGACGTTACGAATCGGAATATGAACGCTATATACGTTGCCGTCCGCATCTACAGTTCCTGATAGTGTATAACCATCAAAGTCAACGTTGTAGACAACACCACTACGATATAGGTGCCGAGCTGTAGCGACATGTTCCTGATCAGCTGTTTGCTGTGGATCTAGTCCTTGAACGAACTCATTCGCAATCATCATAATTTCATCTTTCGTAATTGAGTGTTGCAGCATAATATTCCTCCGTACACATATTTCTTTCCTTTACCATTATAAACAAAAAATGCTCAAAACAGAAAAAATGAAATTTGGATTACATAACTTGAAAATCATGGTAATATATAAAATGTTAATTTCATATATGAATATATACGTATAGGAGGAGAAATGATTTGTCAGATTTACAGACGAAGTTAGGTAGTGGAATGAATAAGTTACAAGAAGGAATAGAACAAGGGAAAATGAAGTTGCAAGTTGCACAAGAAATTGCTCAATTGAAAAAGGGAATGCAAGTGCAAATGCAGAAAAAAGCAGAGGTTCTATTAGAGGTTGGACAGCAAGTGTACGTTCAATTAAGAGGAAATGGAGTAAATGAAGCGAGCTTAAAAGAAATGATTGCTCCAGTTCAAGAATTTGATGTAGCTATTTATCAAGCAAGAAAACGCATTGTTGAATTGCAAAAACAACAAGGTGAAAAAGCTACATGTGAATGTGGTGGACCCTTATCAATAAATGATAAGTTTTGTGGTTCGTGTGGAAAGCCTAACCCAATGTTAGCAGTAGAAAATGAAGGTGAAACGGTAAATTGTATTTCATGTAATGAGCATATCGATAAAAACTCTACTTACTGTCCAGTTTGTGGAATTAAGCAAAGTGGGGAGTGAATTAAATGTATTGTCGCACATGTGGAAAACAACATGGTGAAGAAGTAAATTATTGTCCAAATGAAGGTAGTATGGAGATTGCAGGAGCTATAGATGCAATAACATTAGAAAAAGATACTGCAAAATACTGCAAAGGTTGTGGCAATGAAAATGCTCAAAAAAATTTATATTGTCAAAGGTGTGGGTATTCTTTATTTGTTGCGAAGAAAAAAGAACAATCTGTAAAATTGCCTACAATGGATGGTGCTTCTAAAGTTGAATTTAAAGCAGATAAAGCCGTTTTACAAAAAGGTTTTATTGGTGGGGCTGTTGCAAGTATTCTCATGTTAATTGCTGGTTGGATTGGTAGTTTATTATTTGCTTCTATAATAAGTGAGATGTTTAGCAAATTTGCGAAAGAATTAGATATGTTGCCGAATTTTTATTCGAGTGCAACTTCTACGATGTTAAGTTATCATTTACTTGGTTTTACAGCTAACGACGATAGTGGATTGATATTTTCTTTATCTTGGCATACTCCATTTACATTACTACTAATCATTCCATTTATTATTTTCGTTGGTACAGGAATTTGGTTAGGGAAACAGCATGTTGCGAAAACGATTAAAGATCAAATTTTTATGGCATCAACAGTTGGTATTATTTATGGCGTCTTTTTATTCATTATAAGTTTTATAGCATCACAATCTTTTGCAATTCCATTCTCAGATGCAGGTAAGATTACGGTTGGCTATTCAGCGATTAAGAGTTTATTGAGTGGTTTTGTATGTGGGACATTATTTACCTTATTAGGATTTATTGCTCATACAAGCAAAAACAATATGGCAGCAGCATTTCAAGAGTTAATGCCATATGGAGCGTCTGTTTATTACGGTGTTTCAGCTATGATAAAAGGACTTTTAGTAACAGCGGTAGCGGTTTGTATTATGGCGTTAGTAAGTAAGGAAGATGGTATTGAACCATTAAAAGAAATAACAACTTTAAAATCAGAAAGTACATTATTAGCATTAGAGTTAACACCTCAATTATGGAGTATGGCTCATTTTGCGCCGTTAGAAGTATCAAGTCCAGCACTTAGTAAGGAATTTACTGGAATTGGTAAGAAATCAAAAGCATATGAGAGCACACTATCGTTTTCATTTATATCAGGCGTCTCTGTAAATGGCGTAGAGCTCAGAGAGATATTGATTTCAAAAGGAGCAAATGAGGAAAGCCTTGCAGAATTTGATAAAGTGAATAACGTATTCCATTATGGTTTATTACTGCTTATTATTCCATTGTTCTTTATGTTTAGAGCGGGAAGAAAGTTAGCTAAATTACCGACTGCCAATATATATATTACATTAGCGGTATGTAGTGGTTCTTACACAATTATGATGATTGTAATGAATATGATTTCTAAGTTCCAAATTAATGTTTCAGGAACTGTAACAGGTTTATTTGGAACAAGTGGAACGGTATTATCTATGCAAAATTCATTTATATATTTAACTTTGTTTAGCTTGATTGTGACATATGTAGCAGCATTTGCTGGAATGAAATTAGCTAAAAAATAGGAGGAGAGCACGTTGAAGTTTTGTGGAACATGTAAAAAGAACGTTGCAGACCATTTGAACTTTTGTCCTGAGTGTGGGAGTAAAGTAGAAGTAATCGTTGATAACACTGCTGCTTCATATACAGAATTACAAAGCGAGACAAAACCAGTGAAAAGTAAGAAAAATTTATTTTTAATCATTGGTTTAGCTATTATTGTTATTTTATTATTTGGGGCATATAAATTTGGAGCATATAAGTTTTCAAAAGAAAAGCAAGTAAATGTAATGATTGAAGCATTCCAAAAGAAAGATATTAACGCAATTGATGAGTTTGTGAAAGCAAATGATTCAAGCTTAAAGATTAAGACAGAGGATATTAAAGCGTACATGCATTATTTAAAAGAGAATCCTTCTTACAACAAACAATTGTTGTCTTATTTACAGAAAGAGACAGTAGATCAAAAGTTAACAAAAGATAAAGCTGCATTTAAAGACGGGGAAATAGTAGAAGAGGGAAAAGAGTGGTTCTTATATCCAAAGTATAAGTTCAGCATGAAATCTTATTATATGAATGTAAGTACAACTGCAAAGAATGCAGAAATATATGTGAATGACAAAAAAGAAACAGAGCTTTCTAGTGATAAAAATTCGAAAGAGTTGGGGCCATACTTCCCAGGTACATATGTTGTAAAGGCAACGGCGAAGACAGAACTTACTGAATTAGAAACAGAGAAAGAAGTAGATTTAGCGGATGAACAGAGCGAGAAAGTGAAAATTGATTTATCGCTTGAAGGCAAGTATGTAAGCATTTCTTCTGATGAAAGTGATGCAACTGTATTTGTGAACGGGAAAAAACGTGGAAAATTAAGTTATGGAAGTTATAAGCTTGGTCCTGTATCCACAGATGAAACAGTAGAAGTACATTTAGAGAAAACTACTGATTTTGGTGTGATGAAATCTGAAAGTATTAAAATTGGAGACCAAAGCACGTATTACTTAAAATTCCCGAAAGAAACATCAAATTCAGCAGTGGGCGAATTTGTAAAAAATCATATTTATGATAACGTACGTGCAATTTCATTAAATGATTTTAGTTTAATTGAAAATAATTATGATAAGAGCGGGAAATCGTATAAGGAAGACCGTGATTATATACAGTATTTACACAAAAAAGGAATTACAGAAGACTTATTAACGATGGAAGTTCGTAATGTAGAGCGTCAAAGTGATACGAAATATAAAGTAACGACATATGAAGAGTATCATATTCGTTACGGTGATGGATCTGTGAAGTTCAAAAGTTTTAATAACGAACATATTGTAACTGTGAATGGAAATGGAAAGATGCTGTATCATTCTCTTGGTGCAAATAATACGTTGAAATCAGAAGATGTATCTGGTCCAACTCGTTAATATGAGAGAAGCTGTTCAATATTTGAACAGCTTCTTTTTTGTAGCTAAATCGATATTTCGTGTCAAACCGTTGATATATCGTAAGTTATGATAGATATAATTGAAAAATCGTTGATATATTGCGATTTATGATAGATATATTCGGAAAATCGTTGATATATTTTTTTAAAATTATGAGTGCGTTTCCTTTAATATCGCTTGTACATACGGATCATGTAATATTTGCTCTATAATTGGCAACATATTTTGTTCAAATGGAATGTCGATAGGAAATGGTTTTTGAGAGCCTGGTTTTATTCCATATTGCACAATTTTGTAATGTGTATTGTTTTCAGACTTGAGCACAATTAACTTATAGCGATTATCATCGCCAGCGAGTGAGAAATCAATAGAAGTAGCGTTATATGTTACGTCATCTTTATATATGTACGGCTTTGGCGTACCAATCCAGTCTACTTTTGCTTGTACATTCATGGGCATAGCCTCCTTATATGTATTATAAATAAATAAAAGCCAGCTCTCAATAAAGAGAACCGGCTTGTAATTTAGCAGTCATTGGTTATTTTAAAATTTTCACTTTAACAGTTTTGCGTCCCCATTTTTGAGCAGCGCTATCTGATCCAAGTAAGATGTCGATACGGTTACCTTTAATTGCACCACCAGTATCTCCAGCGATAGCTTCTCCGTAACCTTCTACCCATACTTTAGATCCTAATGGGATTACTTTCGGGTCAACAGCGATCATTTTCATGTTTGGATTCGCAGTTAAATCATGACCCATTGCAGTTAATACACGGCCGCCATATGTGCCACCGTTTTCGCTCGGGTGAGCTGTATATGCTGTAGCTACAACTGTTAACTCACGACCACCAGATGGTGTGTTAGTTTCAGCAGCTTTCACAGCAGGCTTAGCAGCTGGTTTTGCTTGTGCTGCAGGTGCTTGAGCCTTAGCTGGTGCTTCAGCTTTAGCAGGAACAGTCGTTTCTTGTTTCTCAATTACAGGTGCTGTACCTGTTAAGAAAGGAACATGAACATAAGCTGTTTTCCCGTTATATTCAAATTGTAACCACTCATTTTGTACTTGGTTCGTTGTTTCGATTACATCGTCTTTCTTCAACTTTCCAAGAATTTCTGAGTTTGTGTTCGCTTCAGCACGTACGTTTAATACGTTAGCTGTTACGTAGTAGATGCTTTTTGTGAACTCTGCACTTACGAATGCGTCTTTACCGTCTAAAGTAACTTTTGACCATCCGTTCTCTGTATTTTGAACATCTATCTTATTACCGTTTAGTAATTTACCGACAACTTTTGATTCCGTAGTAGGGTTTTCGCGTACGTTTAGTACGTCTGTTGTTACAACAGTTTCTGCATTAGCAGATGATGTGAAAATCCCAAGACCAAAAACTGCTGCTGTTGCTATACCAATTAATTTTTTCATGATAGCCTCCATTGCGTTTGTTTTCGTGTCCTCATTATAGCAACAGATTTTTTCGGATTTGGGGAAAACACACAATTACAAACCATTCGTAATAAGTCGTTAACATCCTGTAATATAACAAAAAATATAGGAAAGCGTTTTTCATTCTATATGACTCATAGGTTTCTAGTTATATTCAAAATATTTAATACAACATGTTTTTTTCGACGTAAATAAGAATATTACAGGAATGTTACATGATGTTTACTAAACGATTACATTCCTTGAGTATTTTACCGTTTTATGGGTAATATAGTTATATAAACATAAACATTTTGTTTGTGAAGCTATAAACACGTGCTATATACTAGCAAAAAAACCGCATAATTGTTACAAAACGAAAGGGTTGCAAGGAAGAACTTTGCCCTTTTTTACATATGTAACACATCCTTTTTTAGGAAAATACATTCCTATCCGCGTTTTTCTCACACAATTTGACAGCAGTATTTCTAACTTGTAGCTCTTGCAGAGTGAAAAGGTTATACGAAAGGTAAGGCTGTCCATAAGAATTCGAATTGGTGAAGGTGAAAGTAAGAAAATCACCACAAAATTATAGTTTTCTATCCGATTTTACATATCGGAATTTATGTTATTTACAAAAACGAAACCTACGAAGGGGGATTTGATGAGGAAACTGACAAAAACATTCATCGTTTCATTAACATTATGTATTGCATTTACAATTTGGGGGATTATTCCCGAATCTATTATTGGAAAAGGTAGCTTAGGAAGTGTAACAACCGCAATTCAAACTGCATTAGTTAGTAAGTTTGGCTGGTTTTATATTATTTCCGTTTCTATTATTTTAGGTGTATCTATCTTTTTAATTGTTTCGAAATACGGTTCTATTCGTTTAGGTAAAGATGATGACGAACCTGATTATAGTTATATGACATGGTTTGCTATGTTATTTAGTGCTGGTATGGGTATTGGCTTAGTTTTCTGGGGCGTTGCCGAACCATTAAACCATTTATACGCACCTCCGTTTGGAGATAGTGCAACTGAGGAAAGTGCGCGCCTTGCACTGCGTTTTTCATTTTTCCATTGGGGATTACATCCTTGGGGACTATATGCGTTTGTAGCGTTATGTATTGCTTACTTTACCTTTAGAAAAGGAAAAGCAAGTACGATTAGTGCAACAGTAGGTCCGTTATTTAAGGGCGGGGAACACGGACGTATTGCTCATTCGTTTGATGTGTTAGCTGTTTTCGCAACTGTGTTTGGTGTTGCAACGTCGTTAGGTCTCGGTGCAAAACAAATTGCAGGTGGTGTTAGTTATTTAACATCTATCCCGAACTCATTAACGACACAGTTAGTTATTATTGCAATCGTAACAGTATTATTTATGTTATCTGCGCAAACAGGTCTTGATAAAGGAATTAAATATTTAAGTAATACGAATATTATTTTTGCCTTTGCACTTATGATCATTGTATTATTTGCAGGTCCAACAAACTTTATTATGAATTACTTCACTTCAACAATCGGTTCTTATATTCAGGAATTACCAAGCATGAGCTTCCGTTTAAGTCCATTGGATGAAGGTGGAAATCAATGGATTCAGTCATGGACAATTTTCTATTGGGCATGGTGGATTGCGTGGTCACCGTTCGTAGGTACGTTTATTGCTCGTGTTTCACGAGGTCGTACGATTCGTGAGTTTGTTATCGGTGTGTTACTTGTGCCGACCGTAATTGGTGCACTTTGGTTCTCTGTGTTCGGCGGTACTGGTATTCATATGGAGCTGTTTGGTGATGCACATATCTTCGACAAAGTGAAAGAAATGGGAACAGAAGTAGGATTATTCGCTATGTTTGATCAGATGGGCAGCTTTGGATCAGCTTTATCGGTTTTAGGTATTTTACTTATTGCAACATTCTTTATTACATCTGCAGACTCTGCAACATTCGTTTTAGGGATGTTAACGACACATGGTAGTTTAAACCCACCAAATCGTATTAAAATGATTTGGGGTATCGTTCTAGCCGCGATAGCTTCTACGCTATTATATATTGGCGGATTAGAAGCATTACAAACAGCAGCTATCATTGCAGCATTCCCGTTCGTCTTTGTTATTTTCTTTATGATGGCAGCCTTATTTAAAGAGTTACAAAAAGAAGGACGTATGAAGCGTCATTAATAATAGAAGGAAAAGAGCTGATTTCATATCAGCTCTTTTTTTATCCCTCTATTTGCTGAGCAGTAAGAACCCCACCTCAAAATTCAGCAAAAGCAAATAAATCGAGCTGCTTGTAAAAGCCCGATTGGTGATGGCTAATGAAAGTTTCACTTTATATAGAAGGAATTTGAGATGCGGGTAGGGGAAATAAAATACTTTACCATATAAGTAGTATGCCTTTTATACGAAGAAAAAACGATAGGTTTCGACAATATTCGATACCTTACGAATTCTATTCGTATTTTTGTCAAAAATATGTCGGAAATGTGTTGTCACGTTTATATATATGTGCTATATTATTTCCTGTAAGCGATTTCAAATAGTTTTAAAGCGCATTCAAGGGGGACATCTAGAATAATGAAACGTTACGAAAGAAAGTGGAAGCATATTTGTTTGAAACGTGTGGCACATCGTAGTGTCCAAGAAAGCACGGAACCTAAGACTGAAACGCGCAAAGAACAGCAAGAGAAGCAATTGGTTCTACAAAAATAGCAATCACTTTTTCGTATATAAATGAAGGTCGATCGTTCGTTGGGGGATGGACGTGAAATTACTTTCAGCTAAGGGGTATTGTCTGATATATAATTTATACGGCAATAAATAAGCACAGAGCATACGGCGCTCTGTGCTTATTTTTATTATTTATCTTTTTTGAATCGAACTGTCTTATCCCAGCCGATGACTTGTTTCTTACTCTTTGCACGTAAGTATAAGATTAAGCTACGAATAAATAAGTACGTAAAGAGCTGTGCGTACGTAAAGTACATAATAACGCTAATAAAAATATTAGTCGGTGTAAAGGTTCGTTCGACACTCTGGGCACTAAATAATTGAGAAACATATGTAATATATGCGACATACCACATAAATAGTAGCGGAATGCTATATTGAATTTGGAATATCCCGAGTAGCCCAATTACAAACCAAACGTTCGAAATGATTAGGAATAGCCAAAATACAACATACACTAGAACTTGTTGTAAGGAATGAACGAGCAGTTTTCCTTTAAAGAAGCTTAATGACGAGAACATTTTTTCTAAAATGTATAAATTCCCTTGGAGCCAACGTGTACGTTGTTTAATAAGAATTTTTAAATGCTCTGGTTCTTGTTCCCAAGTAACTGATTCTGGGACGATTGGTAAGAGATAACCTTTTTGTGTAATTCGTAATGTTAATTCGGCATCTTCTGCAATTGCATAAGGGTCATAGCCACCAAGCTCTTCTAGTGCAGAGCGACGAAGAAGCATGTTTGTTCCTGTCAGTGAGCCTGTTTGGAATAGTAACCAGCGTCCAGATTGCATAAGGAGCTGGAAGATTTGAAATTCTAGCGAAATCATTCGCGTCAGCCAGTTTCTTTTTTCATTTACTGTACGAACATGTCCAACAGCCCCAACAGCATCTTCAGTTGTTTCAGCGTGCTCTACAAGCATTCGCAGTGCGTGTGGTTCAGGCTGGTTATCTGCATCGTAAACACAGAAGTATTCACCATCTGAAATACTAAGGCCATAGTTTAGTACACGTGATTTACCCTTCGGTTCACCGGGTGGAACACGAATGTGACGAATGTGGGCATAAGCTTTGTCGAAATCATCGCCGATTTCAGGTGTTTCATCTTGAGAGTTATCATTTAATAAATAAATGGTTAGCTTTCCTGGATATTCAATCTTCGCCATTGCCTCTAAAGTATCTTTAATAACGACCCCTTCATTATGAGCAGGGATGAAAATATCGACGCTCGGATAATGTTCTAATGTACGATCTTTTCGTTTACTATTTCGGTGAATTAAGCCCGCAATTGTTAAGAAAGAGTAGTAAACGAGTAAGCCAGAGAATAGAAAGGCCGTAAAAATAAGAACATATTTAATTGAAAATGTGATACTGATCCAAAAAACGAGTACGCAAAACAGAAGAAATAAAAGAAGTATAACGAGAGTCATCATAACAATGTCTGTCCTTTGTTTCCAATTTGCTCACGTGAAATTTTTATATCTCGGATTGCTTCAGCTGCAAGCCATTGCTCCATTTTTGGCTTTAGGCGGTTCATTACAATATCAGCACCAGCTTCATTTGTGTTTTGTAATAAAATAACTAGCGTATTATTATCATATTCAGCAGCAAGGTCAAAATCATTCCTTACGGTTTCAACTAATAAGGAAGCTACACGGTCCATAACACTTTCCTTCGTATATTTACTAAAGGAAGTGAAATCAAAGTAAACAATAAAGCCTGTTTCATTACGACGATTCATTGCAGTCGTTAATAACGCTTGGCGTCTCTCGAATTCTTGTCTTGTTAGTAATTTTGATTCTCCAATATATTGTTCCAACGTTCTCACACGCTCAGTCAAAGTTTTATTTTCATGAATAACTTTTTTCAATAGGTGAGTTGTTATGTATACAATGAAGAAGTTAGCTGCCATCAGGAAGTGGGTAATCATATATTGCCATTGAACTGATGTACTCCATAAATGAAGCCATGCTTCATAAAATAAATAAAATACGGAAATGATGGTTCCTAGTATGAAGAAAATAAATGCTGTTTTGTCAGCTAAAAATAAGAATAGTACATTTACGATTACGTATATTATTGTAAAAATGAGCGCATGCTCATAATTCGTCACATGTACAGTAGTAAAATAAAATACAATTTGTAGAATCCACATAGAGAGGATTTTATAGAACTTATCTTTCACAAAACTTTCCTCCTTAAAGCTATTTCATCCATAGATACTTGTAGTATGCGCAATTATTAAGAAATTGACTATGTCGTTAAATTCTTTTGAAGGGCAACAACAAGTAGTATTTCTATTTTCATCAGAAAAATAAAAAGATCTAAACATTATTGTATCATAATGTTCTTATATTTGGGATAAGGTGGTTGATAGATATATATAATACGTTTGGATTGCATGAAAAAAGTCTTCTCTTGGAGAAAGAGAAGACTCTATATAAGTTTATAGGAACATCATACCTGCAACTGCTGCGTTTAAGAAGTTCGCTAATGTACCAGCGATAACTGCTTTAATCCCTAATTGTGCAATTTGTTTACGGCGAGTAGGAGCTAAAGTTCCTGTTACACCTAACTGAATTGCGATAGAAGAGAAGTTTGCGAATCCACAGATTGCGAATGTTAAAATTAGATTTGTTTTGTCAGAGAACTCTGCCATGTGTGGTCCTAAGTTTGCGTATGCAACGAATTCGTTGATTGCAAGTTTTTGACCGATAAAGCTTGCTGCTTGTACAGCTTCACCTGGAGAAACACCGATTAAGATTGCAAATGGTGATAATAAGTAACCGAAGATTAAATCAAGGCTAAGTTTAATATCGAACCAAGAACCAACCCATCCTAATAATCCATTTAATAAAGCGATTAATGCGATGAAAGCCATTAACATTGCTGCTACGTTAATAACAAGTTGCATACCTTCAGATGCACCGCGTGCAGCTGCATCGATAACGTTTGCATCTTCACGTTCTGTAGAAAGTTCAACGTTATTATCTACTTTTTCTGTCTCTGGCATGATTAGTTTTGCAATTAATAAGCTTGATGGAGCTGCCATAATTGCAGCTGCTAATAAGTGCTCTAACGGAATACCCATTGCTGCATAGCCGACAAGAACGGATCCAGCAACAGCTGTCATACCGCTTACCATAATAGTGAAGAATTCACTATTTGTTAAGCGTGCTAAGTAAGGTTTAATTAAAATTGGAGCTTCAGTTTGTCCTAAAAATACAGTCGTTACTGAGTTTAAGCTTTCTGCTTTAGAAGTGCCAAGAAGTTTACTTAATGCACCACCAACGACACTAACAAATTTCTGCATAATACCGAAATGATATAAGATTGCTACTAATGAACTAATAAATACGATTGGAAGTAGTGCTTGAATAAAGAATACAAATCCCCAAGGTCCTTTTGCGTTGACTAAATCCCCAGCAACGAACTTAATTCCCTCGTAAGAAAAATTAATTAATCCTTGAACACCGTCAGCAGCGTGTTTTAAACCTGCTTTACCAGCATCCCATCGTAATACGATAAATGAAAATGACATTTGTAATGCTAGCGCAATTAAAATTGTGCGCCAATTAATAGCTTTGCGGTTGGAAGATAGTAAGAAAGCAATTGCTAATACTCCAATCACGCCGCCAATTCCCCATAAAAGATTCATGCAGTGTATGCTCCTTCCTCATAGTAAAAAAAGTGTATAAACCAGTTGTCTATACTTTTGCGAATATACATCTTAAGTAACTTATCATAATGGACATCGGAGGTCAAACGTCTAACGAAAAGTTTAAATAAAAAGAAAATTCTTCAAAAAAACACATATGAAATGAATGGACATGAAATAGGTTATGTTTTTTATGAGAATATATACATTATGATAACGTTATGGATTATTTTTGCAGAATAAAGTGTATGAAATGGAAGAATGGATACATTATTTTTATAGAGAGAAGGTAGGAGAAAGGGAGTAATATGTTGAACTCATAGCAAAAAGCCTTCTAGTAAACTAGAAGGCTTGGAAACTATTAATTAAGGTGCTTTCGTGTATCCTAAGAAGTGGCTCTTCCAATAAGAGTTACTTAATGAAGCGATTGCTACACCTTTATCTCCAGCTTGGATAAATGATCCGCCCCCAAGGTAAATACCCATGTGAGAAGGACCTGATTTATAAGTGTTTTGGAAATAAATTAAGTCACCTGGTTGTGGATTTGAAGTTTGTGGTAGGCTACTCCAATATCCCGCAACACTTTGACGGCTAATGTTATGACCAAATTTCTTAAATACGTGGTAGATGTAGCCACTGCAGTCTACGCCGTTAGCAGAAGTTCCGCCCCAAACGTATGGTACACCTTGCATTGATTTTGCATATGCAAGTACGGAAGAACTGTCGCCACTATTATTGCCTGTATTATTATTGTTGTTATTGTTTTGATTGTTATTTTGGTTATTGTTAGGCTTATTATCTACTGCGCCTCCAACTGGTGTTTTAGATAGGTAACGTGTTCCGATATAACCATTTTGACCGTTGTAGTTAATTTTGCTCCATCCAGAGTTTTCAGAGATTACTTGAACCTTCTGACCTTGTGGAAGTGCGCCTATGATTCTATAATTTGTACCTTCGCCGCTACGTACATTTAGTGCAGAAGCATTAATGTAATAGTCGCCAATTGCACCTTGGTTAGGGTTTTCAGGTTGTTTTGGTTGCTCAGGAGTAGTAGTGCCACCTTTAACGAATTTTACAAATTCGCTACTAACAAAGCCTGTTTTTCCTTGGTAATTTACTTTAAACCAACCGTTTTCAGATCCAACTACATTTAATGTTGTACCGTTTAAAACGCCACCAATTACACTATGGTAAGCGGCAGGGCCTGTACGAACACGTAAAGATGTAGCGTTAACTACGTAAGAACCACCAGTTTGAATAGTTCCATTATTATTGTTTTGCTCTTGTTTGTTGCCTTCTGTAACGTTTTCGTTAGAACCGCCTTTTGTTACGTAGTCTTTGCTTATATAAGCAGTTTGTCCTGCGTAATTGATTTTGAACCAATCTTGAACTTCGCCGACAACTTGTACTACTTGTCCTTTTTTGACAGAACCTACAGTTGTGTGAGAAGTGCTAGGACCTGTACGAACGCGAAGGGAAGATACATTTACTGTATAGTTTCCGCTTGCTGGTTTTACTTCTTGGTTGTTATTATTCGTATTGTTGTTTGAAGAACCCCCATTAGAAGAAACGCCAGATACGAATTCGCCACTTACATAACCTACTTGTCCATTATGGTTAATTTTCACCCAACCATTTTCTTGTCCAATTACGTTTAATGTTTGTCCTTCATATACACGTCCAGAAACAGAACTAGATGTGTTAGGAGCTGTACGTACACGTAATACATCAGCAGTAACTTTATTGTTTCCACCTGTGCTTACATTGTTGTTTGCTGCTCCACTTTTTGATACAAATTCGCCACTAACAAAGCCTGTTTTTCCGTTAATGTTAATTTTGAACCAACCATTTTCTTCGCCAATCACGTTTAATGATTGACCGTTATAAACGCGTGAGATGATGTCGTGAGAAGTGCTTGATCCCGCACGAACATGTAAGACGCTCGCGTTTACCGTATAAGATGAGTTGTTTGACGCAGAAGCTTGGACAGTTGTAGCAGCTTTTTGTGTATTTTGTTCAGGTGCAGCTTGAACACTATCAAGTGTAGGTGCTGCTCCTCCTGCTACAGACACTGCCGCAAGACCGGCAAGATACTTTTTCATAATTTGTCGATTCCTTTCTGTCTGTAATGTAGTGAAGAAATATTTACCAACTGTTAAAAATTCTAAAGAGCATGTCGATTACTGTCAAGGCTTATGTGGGAATCTGAATATGACAAAAAGATTACAAGAAAAAATCAAGGCATAAATTTACACCTTGATTTCCATTTAAATGCATATATTGAATATGAAAGGACAGAAATTATTCGTGTTTAAGAAGATGACATATTGGATTGTAACAAGATTTTATTAAAAGATTTTTGCAGTTTTTTGGTGATAGGTCCAACTTGCCCATCTTGAATCGCGGTTCCATCAAGGTGGGTCATTGGTAAAATTTCAATCGTTGTGCCGGTGAAAAAGCATTCATCTGCTTGATAAACGTCACGAACGCTGAAAAGTTCTTCCTGTACAGGTATGTGAAGAGTATTCGCTAAAGAAAGGACATATTGACGAATAATGCCATTTAAAATAAGGTGATTGGCTGGATGTGTGTAAAGGGTTCCGTTTTTAATTAAAAAGAAGTTGGAATGACTTCCTTCCGTTACAATACCATTCCTTACGAGAAGTGCCTCTTTACAGCCTTTCCGTTCAGCTTTCGTAGCAGCTAGTACGTTTGGTAATAAATTTAATGATTTAATGTCACAGCGTAACCATCGAGTATCCGGTTCTGATATAGCGCGTATACCATATTCGATCCATAACGCTGGTCTTTCTTTTTTTGTAATATAGGCATAAATTGTCGGAGGGTTGTCATATGAAAATATATGTGTGCGAGCTTGTACACCGCGAGATACTTGCAAATAAATTGTGCCATCTTCGTGGAAATGGTTTCTTTCAATTAATTTGTAAAGTAAAGTGATGAGTTCAGCTTTTGAGAAAGGGAGCGATAATTCTATTTCTTCCATGGATCGATATAATCTCGTTATGTGCGGATCTAATAAGTGAAAGTTCCCTTTATATAGGCGAATAACCTCGTAGACACCATCTCCGAACTGCAAACCTCTTTCTTCAAGTTCTATGTACGTTTGTTGTTTTGTTGTATCAATAACTTCATCATTCCAAAGTACAAATTTTTCGTATGCCAATTTCCGTCCCATCCTTTCGTAAGTACGTAAGTAACGTGAAACTTTCATTCATGCGAGATAAGAATCACTATAGTAATTTTTATGTAAGTAATTCTCTACATATGCCCGTAAATGCCCGATTGGTGAGGGCTGATTAAAGTTTCACTTTACAGCATTTTGTATATACAAATTCGAAAATAAGAATGAGAATCCTGCTTTTAAATAAAAAAAAGCAACATTCTTATGGAATGCTGCACAAGGAGGGTAGCTATCTTTCATAGGGACATTGTCTCGTTGAATGCTTTGTGTATGGAAACAAAACATGTTGAAAGACAATTATAAGAAAGTAGAAACAAAAGATTTACACATTTCTTTAAGGGATCTTACGAAAGATGAGAGATAAGAAATATGTAGAACCTTGTTTACATATTTTATTATAGAGATTCTTCATTAAAACTATGTGAATATTTGGTAAAGGTTATGTAATTTTAAAGTTAATGAATATAAGTAGTTGTATGGAAGAAAATAAAAAAAGAGGCTGAGATTACTCAGCGCTCTTCTTTTCTTCTTTAATAGCTGTTTTTACTTCACCAGTTTTGATCTTATTACTTTCAGAGAAGCGAAGTAAGTCACCTTCAATGATTTTATCAGACATGTTCAATTCATTTTGGGCACGATCAATTAGTGGTTGAGATTCTTCTTTCGGTAATTGTACAACTTCGCCAGTAGCACGGTCGTAGAATGTACTGTTTGTGTACATGTATTTATCTGTAACGAAGCTACCGTCACGAAGAACAACAAATCCTTTATTATCAGGTGAGAATACATCATGACCGAATCGAACGTCATTTGTAGAATCTACACCAAGTAAGTTTAGAATAGTTGGTTTAATGTCAATTTCACCAGTTGGTTTCGAAATTGTTTTACCTTCTTTTTGACCTGGAACGTGAATAAACATCGGTGTTTTTTGTAAGTTCATATGGTCAAATGCAGTGATTTCTTCTTTTCCTAAGAACTGTGCCATTGCACGGTTATGGTTTTCAGAAATACCGTAGTGGTCACCGTAGAATACGATTACTGAGTTGTCGTAAATACCTTCTGCTTTTAGACGCTCAATAAAGTGTTTCATTGCTTCGTCTAAGTAACGAGCAGTTACCATGTAACGGTCAAATACTCCATCACCAGAATTATATTCGTCGATTAATTTTGTACTTTCATCGTAAGTGAATGGGTAATGATTTGTTAAAGTAAGGAAGCGAGTATAGAATGGTTGCTTCACTTCTTTCAACATATCAATAGATTGATCGAAGTATTCGATATCTTTTAATCCCCAGTTTAATTTTGTTTCCGGCGTAATCTTGTAATCAAGCTCGTTGTAGTAACGATCATAACCAAGTGCTGGATACATAATGTTACGGTTCCAGAATGTTGCGTTGTTTGCGTGGAATACCGACGTGTGATACCCTTGCTGACGTAAAATTTCTGGAGTTGCTGTATATTCATTGTTACCGTGTGTGAAGAATACAGCACCGCGGTCTAGTGGATATAACGAAGTATCTACTAGGAATTCAGCATCAGATGTTTTACCTTGACCAGTTTGATGGAAGAAGTTATCAAAGTAATAACTTTCTTTCGTAAATTGGTTTAAGAATGGTGTAACTTCTTGTCCGTTAACTGTTGCACCAATTAAGAATGTTTGTAATGACTCAAGAGAGACAACAATTACGTTTTTCCCTTTTGCAGTACCGAACATATTTGGATCTGGTTTACTTTGTGTTGTTTTTACGTAGTTTTCTGTTTCTTGTAATTTACTACCGTCAGCGAATGCTTTTTGTGAACTTGATTTTGCTTGTAAGCCAAGATCGTATACTTGGTGTACATATAATCCTAAGTTTTTAACAAGCATAACGCGGTCGAATGAACGTGTTAATAGTTCTGGGCGTTCAGCTTCTGCAAGTCCTAAGTTTGCGAAGAAAATAGCAACTGTTGATACGAAGTATAGAGAACGCATCGGGCGTGCTACACGCTCTGTAGGTGCAAAGTTTTTCATTTTCTTCAACAGAACGAAGAATATGATAATGTCTGCAAATGCAAGAATAA
Source organism: Bacillus sp. N6 (assembly GCF_052805735.1). Lineage (NCBI taxonomy): Bacteria > Bacillati > Bacillota > Bacilli > Caryophanales > Bacillaceae > Bacillus > Bacillus sp. N6. The sequence goes on along the minus strand of NZ_CM127843.1, from coordinate 5,077,960 downwards.
TTTTGTAGTTAAATAATTCTTTCACACTAGAACCTAAACTTCCGAAGTTAGATGTTTGTCCGAGTACTGGTAAAGTAACGAAGTCATTGTAGAATCCGTAGAACATTACGTTACCAACAAGAACGATTGTTAAGATAAAATTAATTCCTAGTGCTATATAGTTACGTTTTTTCCCTTTTGCAAATAATGCAAGACCAACAAGCAGTAATGATGCTGCTAATGGGCTAAGGAATAAAATGAATTCTTGCATGAAAGATTCAAGTTTTAAATCAAAACTTGTGCGTGTAATAATGTAAGTTTTCAGCCATAAGGCTAAAGCTACGAATACAGTGAAACGCACATTTTGAAATTGTGATTTCAAGGTTTCTTTCATTCATTTCCACCCTTTCTCTATCAGGCTTGGTCGATTTTGGAGCGAAAAATGCTAAAATAAAAAATACATAGTTTTCTTGGCCATAATTAAAGGTTCTATATTCACCCATATACGACTATAACTATGCATACCCTTTTGGTTTCTTTTGTTGCTCATAAGCATAACGTCATTTCTGTATTATACAACAAAATTCATTTCTGAGAAACACTATAACATTTTACATTTTTTGTATAAGATTTGTCACTACCAGAGAAAACTTTAACATTCGTTTATATGTCCGTCAACTAGAAAATATAACAAAGATAGAGCAGAATGTTAAGTGGAAGTGAAAATTTTCTTTGTTGAGAAATAAGAAACGAAGATGGGCAAGGGTTATCTAGAAATCTATTATATGAAGGAAATCGTGTAAAAATTAACGAACACTTGTTCTTTTTCAGTTTGTTTGTTACAATGAAAGTTCATTGATAGGTTTTGTGTAATTTCCATGAACTTTTACTGATAACATATTGTAGCTTATTTCTTTTTAAAAATAGGGAGGCTTTTACATGAAACAAAAATTTTCAGTTGAAGCGTTTTGGAAGAAAGTAAAACATGTTGCAAAGCAAGCAGGGCAGTCGGTCATTTATACAAGTTTATTACTGTTTTACGTTTTGCAAAGACCCGATGTTCCAAAGCGAGTGAAAATTATTGTAATTGGAGCACTTGCTTATTTTATTGCACCGATTGATGCGATTCCAGATTTCATTGCTGGAATTGGCTATACGGATGATTTAGGGGCATTAACGGCCGCACTAATACAGGTGTCGTTATACGTCAATGAAGATGTGAAAGATAAGGCACGAGTGAAGTTGGCAGAATGGTTTGGTTCGGATATAGACACAACATTTATCGATCAGAAATTAGGTCAATAGGTGAAACCTGTCATAAGGTGACAGGACGAACGTAAGCGAGGAAGTGCATTATGCCATCAGGAAGAACGCATACGAAAATAAACTTAATATCCCTTCCGGTTGTTTTGTTTTTGCTTTTTTCGTATGGATTAACAAATTTTGATTTTTTATTAACTTTTGCAATTGGTTTTTTAGTAGGTACTTCATTTTTAACACCGGATTTAGATACGTACAGTAATGCTTATAACAAATGGGGTTTCTTACGTATATTTTGGTATCCTTATAAAAAAGTAATGCCGCATCGATCTTTCTTTACGCATACGATTATACTTGGTGATGTGATTCGTATTGCGTACATGTTAATCGTCTTTTCTCCATTTTTATTTCTATTAAATGTAATCGCACTGGATGGTAATTTAATAGAAATTGCGAAGAAACATGAGGTTGAAATTGTAACGTTCTTAATGGGAATTGTTGTGGCAAGTACGCTCCACATTATAGCGGATAAAGTGAATACGCGCCGAAAGAAAATGATGAGAAAAAAGAAGAAACGCAGAAGATAAAGTGAACGGAAAAGGACCCTTGCAATTTGCAAGGGTCCTTTTTTAAACAAACGTTTGTTTCAAATTAAGCTTTCAGTACTTTAATTCCTTTTACAATGTTCCAGATGAAGTAGTATAAGCTGATGATTCCGCAAATAGCTAAGACAATCATTGATCCAATTCCAAGTGTTATATCTGCTTGTTCAGATCCCATGCCCATAATTCCTAAAATGGCTACGCCGATAAATGTAGCAATACTTGGAATGATGTGTGTCCATAGAGCACGTTTTGCATGTGGCTTTGTTTCAGCGTCCCCCACAATCCAAACGATAATTGGGAATAAGATAGGGGCAAATAGTACACTAAAGTACGATAAAGCAGCTAATATTTTGTTTCCATTCATATATATCACCTCATAAATAATGTCCGTTGTTATACTATTATTATGCAATAAATTTTGCAAGCTTTCTATCGATGAACATTACAGGAACATGACGATTTTGTAAGATTTTTTTGTTAAATGATAAAATTTTCAAAAAAATCTTTTTTAATGGAAATTGTTATGGTACAGTATAAATGGAAGTTGTTGAAAACGTTTTCTTAAACGTTTTTTTATTTTAGGCTTAAAGGTATGATGACCTGATAGTCTATTGATGAGGTTATTCTATTTAAAAGGGGATTCTTTAGGGGGAGAGAACAATGAACACATGGACACAAGTTTATGATCCATTCGGAAACATTTGGATTTCGGCAGCGGTCGCACTTATTCCGATTATCTTTTTTTTCTTAGCTTTAGCAGTTTTCCGCATGAAAGGGTATGTGGCAGGATTTATTACAGTTGTACTTACAGTTTTAGTAGCGTTATTCGCTTATAAAATGCCGTTCACGATGGCAATGGCAGCGACCGGATATGGTTTCTTATACGGATTATGGCCGATTGCTTGGATTATCATTATGTCGGTATTTTTATATAAAATTTCTGTAAAAACAGGTCAATTCGATGTGATTCGTGCATCGGTATTATCGATTACGAACGATCATCGTCTACTCGTTATTTTAATTGGATTTTCATTTGGAGCATTTTTAGAAGGAGCGGCAGGATTTGGAGCACCAGTAGCGATTACAGCAGCGCTTCTTGCGGGTCTTGGGTTAAATCCTTTATACGCAGCAGGTCTTTGTTTGATTGCAAATACTGCACCAGTGGCGTTCGGAGCGATGGGAATTCCGATTACAGTTGCTGGACAAGTAACGGGTATTGATCCACATAAAATTGGACAAATGGCTGGACATCAATTACCGTTCCTATCATTATTTGTTCCATTCTTTATCGTATTTTTAATGGATGGATTTAAAGGGATAAGACAAACGTGGCCTGCGTTACTTGTAGCGGGTAGTTCATTTGCAATTACGCAATTCATTACAGCGACATTTTTAGGGCCGGAACTTCCGGATATTACATCGGCACTTGTAAGTTTAATTAGTTTAGCGCTGTTCTTAAAAGTTTGGCAGCCGAAAGAAATCTATCAATCCGAGCAAGCAAATAGTGAAGTAGCAGCAACAACGACAGCAGCATCGATGCCGAAATTAACGTTTGGAAAAGTAGTAAAAGCATGGTCTCCATTTATCGTATTAACGGTTATGGTAGTCATTTGGAGCCAAAGTTTCTTTAAGGCATTATTCGCTCCAGGAGGGGCTTTAGCAAGTCTTGTATTTAAGTTTGAAATTCCAGGTCTGCATAATCTAGTAATGAAAGCAGAGCCGATTGTAAATAAACCAACGCCTTACGAGGCAATTCTGAAGTTTGATGTATTATCAGCAACCGGAACGGCGATTTTAATTGCTTGTATCATTTCCATGTTTATTTTGAAAATGAATGTAAAAGATGCAGTAGTGACATTTAAAGAAACGTTAAGTGAATTAAAAATGCCAATTCTATCAATCGGATTCGTACTAGGGTTTGCATTTATCGCAAACTATTCTGGTCTATCTTCTACGTTAGCGTTAGCACTAGCAGGAACTGGCGGACTATTCCCGTTCTTCTCGCCTTTCTTAGGCTGGATTGGCGTATTCTTAACAGGGTCTGATACGTCTGCGAATGCACTGTTCTCGAATTTACAAGCCATTACAGCGCAGCAAGTCGGCGTATCTGAAGTGCTTCTTGTTGCAGCAAATACAACAGGCGGTGTAACAGGTAAAATGATTTCTCCGCAGTCGATTGCGATTGCTTGTGCAGCAGTTGGTCTTGCTGGAAAAGAATCGGATTTGTTCCGTTTTACAGTGAAGCATAGTTTGTTCTTCGTAATTATTGTTGGTATTATGACTTATGTTCAGGCTTATTATTTAACGTGGATGATTCCATAAACAACAAAAGAAATAAACTTTGAATTTTCCAAATTATGGTGTATAATGGAAAAGTATTGAAAATTAAATCAGTGATAAACTAGGGGTGCCTAACGTATGCGTAGGCTGAGAGAGAAGCGCGTGAACTTCTTAACCCTTTGGACCTAATCTGGCTCGTACCAGCGTAGGGAAGTTAACGGCTTTACATAATGATGTCTTTATGAGCCAGGTCCTTATTTTTTTATGGACCTGGCTCTTTTTATGGAAGATGCGCAAATTGGGAATACCGACAGTAGTGGATAGGGTTGTTCAACAAGCAATCAGTCAAGTGCTTGGTTCAATATTTGAAAAACAATTTAGCGAATCTAGTTACGGCTTTAGACAAGGGCTCTTTTATGTTTGTATTTCGGAACTTCATCATATTTCTTTAAATAATAAGCACGGTAAGTAGCTTCACGAAGTTGTACAGAGTTGGCAGCTTCAACCATGTAATAACGAAGATACTGGTTTCCCGTTCGTGTCTTGGGTGTTCGTTCCGATTCAAAGTTTCCAGATTGCGATTTTTTCCAGTAAAGACCGGTGTATTTGGCCAATTGTGCTTCGTTCTCAAAGCGTTCAATTTGTCCAACTTCCGCAATGATTCCCGCGGCGTATACGACTCCAATGCCTGGAACACTTGTTAAATATCTCGCTTCTGGAATGGCTTAGAATAAAGCAGTAATGCTTTTTCTATCTCTTTGATTTGTTTTTTCAATGTTTGAATCAATCGTGCATAAGTGGCTAATACAATGTCCACAGAGTCTTGAACGACCTTACCTAGTCGGTAGGAGTCACGTATGGCTTTCTTGATGGTTTTCGCTAAATCTTCCGGGTCGCTAAAGCGTCCTTTCCCCTTTTTCTGAAGAAGAGTAGCGAGTGCTTCTAGATCCATTTCTGCGATTTCATCCAACGAAAGGGAATCTGAGAGTATTTCCATCATCGTCGCACCAAAAACAGGGATATTTAACTCTTTCGATAACGTATTACATTTGTAGTAAAGGTTCTTCAGAAAGTGTTGCTTACATTCTGTTTGCTGGTGAACGAGTTGATATCTAGATCGTGTTAAACGTTGAAGGGCAACGTATTTTTCCTCCTTGATAAGAAACTTATTATACCGCCCGATTCGTAAAAAATCGGCAATACGGAAAGCATCTATTTTATCGGTCTTATCTTCTTCAAAGAGTTTTTTATACCGATGGATGGCTGTTGGATTTTGTACGACCACTTCCACGTCTAAAGCCCTCAAATCCTTATCTTCCGTTAGGAACATGGAAGGATGGAAACTATAGACGGAAGTAGATTCCATGCCAATGACAATTTTTTTATAGTTGTACAAATGGTGAAAATGGAGAACATCCTCCTTAATGGCGTTGGCACCATTCACATCGTTTGAAAGACAAATTTCTTTCAAAACAGTGTCATGACTGTCAAGAAAACATACATCAAGTTTTTCAGAGCTTACATCAATAGCTACGAATAATCTCAAAGAAAGGACTTCCTTTCTTTGAATAGTATTTGGAATGAGCTTGGATACTGTGGGATCTCCCTAGAGTCCAAAACATAGCCACAACCTCGCGTATGAGTATTCAATGATTGCCTTCATCTAAGCTGCCCTCCCACCACTATGAGAGGTAAGTGAAGGAAACCGATACAGCTTGTGCGTATGCAGTGCATTTTGGTCTGGGTCACAGTCTTTTAACGTGGTCGAACTACAGGAGGAGTAAGCATATTCCCGATGGATCCATTTCTGCACTTCCATTATCTGGGGGAATCCCCCAGTATCCAAGACTAAATTTTACCCATACATCATTTTTTTGATGTAGCTCTTGAAGATAAAAACTATTTAATTTTCAAGGAACAGTTATTAACTTAAAACTTATTATACGAGGAGGGTGTATCATGAAAAAAATATGCTTTGTATTAATTGTCGACGCTGGTATAAATTATGGTTCAATATTTTCTCTACCATTTTTAAGGAATCAGAATGATTTGAAGGAATATTTTTCTAAGTATTATGATGTTTCAATTAATTATATTAGGGATAAAAACTCAGTTGACTATTTGGTAGTTCCCAAACCGTGTCCAGCTTTTGATAATGAAAATAATCTTCCAATAATTGAAGTACCAGCAATCTTATTTATGGAAAAGAATTTTGAAAAAATAAAGACTTATATAGACAATTATTTTTCTAATAACTCATAAAGAAAATAAAAGTACAGTAAAAAGAAGTCCGATAAAAAACGAGTGGTGTAGAATATTTCTATTAATCATTCGTTTTTTATTATATTTACATATATTTTTTAAAAGAGGATTATAGACGTTCTGAAAAAAATTAATTATAACAAGAACAGTGTTCGTGCTACTATCTACGGTTATTTTTTGTACTAAGTACCCCTTTAACTAACAAGATAACAAAAATTAACATATTAAGGAAATAATGTTACAATAAATGTAAGAGCTTTCTCTTTGAGTTTTAGCTCTGAATAATAAAGATAGTTAAATCACTAAATGGAGGAGCAGGTCAATTTTGTTCCTTGTATAGTAAATTGTTACCTATCTCTATTGCAGGTTGTATGGCAGGTAGCAGTTGTAGCGAAATGCAGCAGAGACAAAGGCTCTTTGTCAAATGGGACTGATGAATGTATTTGGCAAGTAAAAAATGGTTCTTTCCGGAGTTAGTTGAAAAGTCTCATTCTCTCCAAAAGTAGAATCTTTGTCCGCAATGTGGAGAATTTGTATCGACCATACATGATTCTTTTAATAAGCTTTAACTTGTTTATGCTCCCTTCGGCAAGACCATTATTATTCTCATAAGTTACCGCATTTCTGACAGCTTCAATATCCCCGGCTAATCCATTCGTAAAGCTCTTAAATTCTTGTATATTAGTATTCTTCATTTTCTCAATACAATGGTCGAAATTCTCAATACTCTTTGTGGTGAAGATGTTTTTAAACTCCCATGTTAAGTCATAAACTATTTTTACAATAGGGTGTTCTTCGTAATTATTGTTGGTATTATGAGGTATGTTCAAGCATATTATTTAACGTGGATGATTCCATAAAGAGAAAAAGAAATAACCTTTGCATTTTTCAGATTATCGTGTATGATGGGAAAGTATTGAAAATTAAATCAGTGATAAACTAGGGGTGCCTAACGTATGCGTAGGCTGAGAGAGAAGCGCGTGATCTTCTTAACCCTTTGGACCTGATCTGGCTCGTACCAGCGTAGGGAAGTTAACGGCTTTACATAATGATGTCTTTTATGAGCCAGGTCCTTATTTTTTTATGGACCTGGCTCTTTTTATTTTGGCATGCGCTGGCCATATCTCGTCCTTGTCACGAACAGGGGAGGCAACAAAGGTTATGAAACAGTCTGTTTCAGCTGAGCAAATTGAATTGAAATCGAGTTTACCAGGGAGTAAGAAAGTATATGTGGATGGACCACGCGCAGGCATGAAAGTGCCGATGCGTGAGATTGAACAAAGCGAAACGAACGGCATCCCAAATCCTCCAGTCCGTGTGTATGATACGAGCGGTCCTTATACGGATCCGGCGTATAAAGTGGAGCTGGAAAAGGGAATTCCAACGCCGCGTCATTCTTGGATCATGGAGCGCGGGGATGTAGAGGCATATGAAGGGCGCGAGGTGAAACCAGAGGATGATGGTGTGAAAGTGGCTTCGAAACATACACCTGTTTTCCCGCAAATGGATCGCCAGCCGCTTAGAGCGAAGCAAGGTGCAAATGTTACGCAAATGCATTATGCGCGTAATGGCATTATTACGTCTGAGATGGAATACGTTGCAATTCGTGAAGGAGTAGAGCCTGAGTTTGTTCGTAAGGAAATTGCGGAAGGGCGTGCTATTTTACCAGCGAATATTAATCATCCGGAAGCAGAACCGATGATTATCGGGCGTAATTTCCACGTGAAGGTAAATGCAAATATCGGAAACTCTGCTGTATCTTCTTCTATTGCAGAAGAAGTAGAGAAGATGACGTGGGCAACGCGCTGGGGTGCAGATACGATTATGGATTTATCTACAGGTAAAAACATTCATACGACGCGTGAGTGGATTATTCGTAACGCGCCTGTACCAGTTGGAACTGTGCCGATTTATCAAGCGCTTGAAAAGGTAAATGGAATTGCAGAAGATTTAACGTGGGAAGTGTATCGTGATACGTTAATTGAGCAAGCGGAGCAAGGCGTTGATTACTTTACGATTCACGCTGGTGTATTGCTTCGTTACATTCCAATCACGGCAAAGCGTACGACAGGTATCGTTTCGCGCGGTGGTTCGATTATGGCGCAGTGGTGTCTATTCCATCATAAAGAAAACTTCCTATATACTCACTTTGAAGAGATTTGTGAAATTATGAAGCAGTACGATGTTTCGTTCTCTCTTGGAGATGGATTACGTCCAGGGTCTATTGCAGATGCAAATGACGAAGCACAGTTTTCTGAGCTTGAAACACTTGGTGAATTAACTAAAATTGCTTGGAAACATGATGTGCAAGTTATGATCGAAGGACCTGGACACGTACCGATGCACTTAATTAAAGAGAATATGGAGAAAGAGCTTGATATTTGTCAGGGCGCGCCGTTTTATACACTTGGGCCACTAACGACAGATATTGCACCAGGTTATGACCATATTACATCGGCAATTGGAGCTGCGATGATCGGTTGGTTTGGAACGGCGATGCTTTGTTATGTAACGCCGAAAGAACATTTAGGTTTACCGAATAAAGATGATGTACGCACGGGTGTTATTACGTACAAAATTGCAGCGCATGCGGCTGATCTTGCAAAAGGACATAAAACGGCTCATCAGCGTGATGATGCACTTTCAAAAGCACGTTTCGAATTTCGTTGGCGCGATCAATTTAATTTATCTTTAGATCCTGAACGTGCGATGGAATATCACGATGAAACGTTGCCTGCAGAAGGGGCAAAGACAGCTCACTTCTGTTCAATGTGTGGACCGAAGTTTTGTAGTATGAGAATTTCACATGATATCCGTGAATATGCAAAAGAAAATGATTTAGAAACGACAGAAGCAATTGAAAAAGGAATGAAAGAGAAAGCAGAAGAATTTAAAGAAGCTGGTAGTCATTTATATCAATAACACGTTACACCTCTTTACTTGATTGATCACACTGTAGTACCTAACTTTATTATAGAAGAAGCCCCATTTGCTAAGACGGTAGCAAATGGGGCTTCTGTTGTTTATCCCGCTATTTGTGGGCAGTAAGACCCCCACCTCAAAATTCAGCGGAAGCAAAGAAGTTAGGTCGGGGTCGGGCTGCCCGTAAAAGCCCGATTGGTTAAGGCTAATAATCAGTGGGGGATGAACAAAACCCCCACTGATTAAAGTTTCACTTTATAAGGCGAAGAAGAGATGTACCCAGTAGAATAAGAGGAATAATGTGACGACTGTTGTGAGAGGAATAACGATAAGGGATACACTTAAATAGTCTTTCCATTTTACTTTAATTTTGTTTTGTTTCAGAATATACATCCAAATGAGGGAAGCTAGTGTACCAATTGGTAATAATAGTGAACCGATGTCACTACCAATAATGTTTGCGAGGTAGATAGTTTTTAATGTGACTGGGTCTAGTCCCATTTCGGTTAATGTGATTGTACCAATCATAAGTGCAGGATGGTTATTGAAGACGTTAGAGAGGAGGGAGACGAGTCCACCCATTGCAAAGCTAGCATAGAGTAGATGTTGACTTACAACTGGTTCAAGCCAATTTACGAGCGCCGCTGTTAATCCTGCATTGTGAAGCCCGTAAATAATGACGTACATAGAGAAAGCGAAAATTAAAATGTGCCACGGTGTCTTTTTCAAGATATCGACAGGGTTTGTTCGTAAGTAGTACCATCTCCAAATGAGAAGAACGAGTGAACCAAGTACAGCAACAATTTCGATTGGAATGGATAAGAAGGATGCAACGAATAAAAGGCAGCGCATAAGGAAGACGAAACCTAATACTTTTAACATGAATCTTGTACGCTTTTGTTTCGTATCAACAGAATTATTTCCTTTTAGTGGATGGAAGTTTTTCGTGAAGAAAATTTCTTCAATATCATATGAAGAAACAGGTAATTTTTTCGGAAGTTTTTTCTTCAAAACTGTATACATAAGCCATGACATAAATAATAAGCCTAATGTTGCAGGTACAAACATCATAGCAGTATGCATATAAAGAGTCATATGGACGATGTTTAATGCGATTAAATTTACGATATTACTTACACCAATTGGTGCACTAGATGCCGTAGCGATTAAAGCACCACTTAATAAATAAGGAATTTGCTGATGAGGTTTTAATTGAAGATTTTTTAGAAGAAGAATTAAAATGGGAGTTGTAATTAAAATACTACCGTCGTTATTAAATAAAAGAGTCATAAGAAAACATAATAATTGAATATACCAGTATAAGCGGCGCCCAGAACCCTTTGCTAAATTTGCTAGTTTCGCTGCGGACCAATGGAAGAAGCCGAAGCTTTCTAATATAACTGCCATAACAATAGTTGCTAATATTGTTATGGAGGCACCGCCAATTTTACTTATAATATCCATGATGTCTGGTTTTGATACAAGTCCAGTAATTATGATGATACCAGCTCCGATTGCTGCTGGCCATGCCTCATTTAAACCACGAGGCCGCCAAAAGATAACAATCATCGTTAAGAAGAATACAATAATAGTAATCCATATTTCAATGCTCATATTTTGCCTACCTTTCTATTTTCCCTTGAACAGATGTAGCTTGTCTCAAGTTTATATTGGTAGTATATTCAGCAAAAAATAAGAAGAACTAGACGTATAACGAGATGAAGCGAATATGTGTTTTTCAAGCTAAAGGACAAGTGTCACGAATAGTGAAATAACTATTATGAGAGGAGTCTATAAATTGATTGGGTAGTAAATGAGATTTATATCGGCGATTATTGAAATATATCGGCGTAACTCAAAATATATCAGCGATCATTGAAATATATCGGCGCAACTCAAAATATATCAGCGATTTTTAAAATATATCGACTTATCGACAAAACATGACAAAAGGAGCCCATCCCAAAATACCTTTTGGAACAGACCCCAATGCTATATTATTTTTCCTTCAAAAAAGTACGATCCTTCAAGAATAAATTCCAGAAGAAAATAAATCCTGGTAATAAAATTGCAATCCCAATTGCGTATAGAATGAGCAGTGCATAGAACGTTTCTGTCGTTGTAAAGCTTGTAAATACAGTTACGTCAGGATAAATAATATAAGGTAAATGCGCGACGCCGTAAGCGTAGCTTGCAAATGCATATTGAGCGACGACAGCTAAAACGGCAATGCGAGGATATCCTAGTGTATTGTACTTTTTGTTTGTCCACCAAAGGGACGAGTATCCGATAACGAATAAAACAATAGAAACTGTAAACCACGGGAATTGCTTTATTAATCCTTGCATAAGCCAATGTGTTTCAGGATCCATTACAACGAGGGCGATGATCGCCGTAACGAGCGTTGCAGGACCAAGGATGATGGCATTTCTTCTATAAATTCTATACGTATCTTCTGAACTTTGTTCTCTCGCAAAATCAGCAAGAAAGAGAGAGGAGAGAAATAGTTCAGACGTTATTCCGAAGAGCATATAGCAATAGATAACCGGGCTAGAAAGAAGTTTTCCATACAGGAGTACTTCTTTCCCTTCAGACATTGTAATATAGGCTCCTTCTGTAACGGGTAAAACGGTAATTAATAGTGCTGGAATTAAGAGACCAGTAATACCTGAAATAACCCGAAGAAGGTACTGATATTTCGGCAAGGAGTAAGCAAATACCATAAATGTACTACGTACTGCAACGAGCACTAAAATTAACATAACTGGTACGAACATTACTGTCGCAAGAGTAAAGGCTGCTTTCGGAAAGAAGCCGAGAAATGCGACAACGACGAAGACGAGAAACGTATTTGTTACTTCCCAAGTTGGTGATAAGTACCGATTCGCAAGTTTAGCAGCGAGCGTTGGATGTTTTGCGTATACCATGCCCCAAAAACCAGCGCCAAAATCGATGGACCCTAATATACTGTATACGAAAATAAGGGCCCATAAGATGATGATTGCAATACTTTCCTCATGCATGAGAATCGCCTCCTTGGTGTTGTAAATCATTCTTTAATGGATGTCTTCTAAAGAATGTCCGTAGAACAATGACTGTTAAAATAGCGAGTCCAACATATAAAATGATGAACAAAACAAATAAAGGACCGACGAAATCGGCGCGTGTAGATGCATCGACGGTACGTTGCATACCATAAATTGTCCATGGTTGACGACCGCTACAACTGAAAATCCAGCCGAATTCAATACCGAGCATCATAATTGGTCCGCATGCAGCAGCCCCCCAAAGTAGCCACTTTGGTAGTTCTGTTCCCTTTTTTCGGTAAACGAAGTACCAATATAAGAGCGCAATTGCTGCAACTGCAAAGGTAAACGCAGCAGTGCCGACCATTAAGTTGAATAGTGTATGTGTATAAAATGGTGGCCATGTTTCTTGTGGGAATTCCTTTAAACCTTTTACGACAGTGCTAGGGTCTAGTCCCACTAATAAGCTAAGCATGTTTGGAATTTCAAGTGCGTAGTTTAGTTCAAGTGTATTAGGATCCACAACTCCGCCAATGGATAGCGGTGCGTGTGATGTCGTTTCAAATAAAGCTTCAGCAGATGCAAGTTTTTCAGGTGAGTGTTTATGTAAGGCAATCGCTGATTCATGTCCTGAAAGCCACATCGTAGCGCCTGTAATAAATGTAACGACAAGCCCTAATAGTAGCCCTTTTTTATGATAAGCAATTTCACGTGTACTTAAATTTTTCTTCAATAATTTAAATCCAGCGATAGAAGCAATGACAGCCGCACCAGTTGCATAAGCCGTAATAACAACATGGAATGCACTTGTGCCAAAACTCGGATTAAAGAAAGCTTTCCACGGATCAACGTTAAAAACAGATCCATCTGGATTCATTGAAAAGCCTGCTGGTGTATTCATCCATGTATTTGCTGATGTAATGAGTACGGCGGATGCCGTGGCACCAAGCATGACGAAAAATAGCGAGATTAATCTCATAAATGGAGGAAGTTTATCAGCTGCATATACGTAAATCGACATGAATAAAGCCTCCAAAAAGAAGGCGAAAATCTCAATTTGGAAGGGAACAGAAATAACTTGCCCAACAATTTTGGCGAAACCAGGCCAAAGAAGTGAGATTTGCACACCAACAATTGTTCCAGTTGGAATTGCTACACCGAGAAGAATAGCAAACGCCTTTGTCCATCTTTTCGCCATAATGGCATAGTCGGAGTCTTTCTTCCAGTGATAAAGTATTTCGCTTATAAAAATCATCAATGAAAGTCCGACGCCAAGTGTTGCAAAGATAATGTGGAATGCTAATGAAGAACCAAAAAATGCTCTTGCTAATGTTACCGTATCCATATGTAAACTCCTCTTCTTTTTTGCCATTATTTTCTGATTGAATTGGAAGATTTATTCAAAAAAACTACCAAAAATATATATGTATTTAAAAAGTGAATATGATAATATAATGTTGTAATATTTTGAATAGAAAGAAATAAATGGTTGGTCATGTTTTGTTTGTTTTTTGCTCAGGAATCTTTTATAATCTTTTATGCGAACATAAGTTCTATTTTTCGGAATCAAGAAGTTTATGTGAAATGGAGAGGGTGTTTTATGTATCCTGAAGTCATTAAAAAGATGGCATTTTCAAAAGAGCATAGAGATTTATTATTGAAGCTATATAATAAAGAAATTACGCGTCGTGAATATGATCGACTTGTACAATCGCTATATAAACCTTCTAAAGAGGTTTGTGAGGGATAGAAATGCGGGAGACAATCTAATAGATTGTCTTTTTTAAATTTATGTATGTTCTGATAAAATTAAGGTTAGCCTTACTAGGGAGGTGAAAAGATTGCGGAAACGTTTATATATAGGGATTGGAGTTATCTTCTTAATCGCTTTAGGTGGAATTGTATTTTGGTCAGCTTTACAAGGAAACCGTACAGAAAATTTTATTTTAAGACATATGGTGAATGACAATGGAACACTTGCCACGTATCGTTTAGTAGATACTAAGGCAGGTACGGGTGAAGCTAAGGGACGTGAAGCATTATCAGAATCGGCGGGATTATGGTTACAGTATACACTTGATAAAGATGATCAGGCGTTATTTGATGAGCAAGTAAAGGTTATTCAAGATAATTTCATATATAAGAATCATATCGTTTTATGGAAACTCTCTGAAAAGGGAGAGAGGCAGTCAGCTACAAATGCACTTATAGATGATCTTCGTATTATAGAACAATTATATCGTGCTTATGAAATGTATAAGGAAGAGCGTTATAAAAACCTTGCTGATCAATTAAGTGATGCTGTACTTAGTTATAATAAAAAAGATAATTATTATGTTGATTATTATGATGCAGATGCCGGGAAACAAAATAATTTTGTAACAACATCATACATAAATCCGCGTGCATTCTCCTATATGAAGAAGTACGGCAAAGTTTCTGCTCAGCAATATCAGGAAGTCGTTCAATTTTTAGCGGATTATCCAAGGCATGGCTGGGCATTCCCAAAAGAGTATAAAGAAGATGGTACATTTACGTACGATAAAGAAGTGAATCTTATTGACCAATCATACGTTGCATATCATCGAAGTTTAGGAGATCTTTCATCAGCTGCTTATTTGGAATTTATAAAGAAGAAGTTCCAAGAGGATGGAAAGCTATACGGTCGTTACAATTTAGAAACGGGAAAACAAACTGTGAATTATGAATCGCCGGCCGCGTACGGATTAACAATTTTGTACGTACTACAAACAGGTGATACAAAGTTTGCGAAGGAATTGTATGATCATATGGCCACATTCCGAAATGACAACGTATTTAGTAGATATTACGGTGGATATGTAACAGGTGAAAATAATAATACGCATATTTTTGATAACGTGCTACCACTTTTAGCTGAAATGGAATTAAAAAAGAGTGAACAATAAAAGGTGCCACCATATGAGGGTGGCACCTTTTATTTGTTCATATAATTTTACGTTCTAATATTAGAGAAGTAGTCAATCACAAATTCACGGAATTGCTGAGCTGTTTTTGATAAGTAACGTTTTTTTGACCAACTTAATCCGATGGTTCGCTGACAAGTGGGTTCAATAATACGCAACTTGCTTGATGCTAAAGTAGAGTTTTTTAATAAAGTTAAACTTGGAACAAAAGCGATGCCGAGACCTTGCTTAATGAGGTCGCTAATCACGGTCGGTTCATCGACTTCAAAAGCAATATGCGGAGTGAAACCAGCTTCTTTACAAAATTCATCCGTTAAGTGCCGAAATCCGTAGCCAGTGTTCATACTAATAAACGGTTCGTCTTTTACTTCATGCAGGTGGATATTTGCTCGGCCGGATAAACGGTGGCCTGAAGGGACGACTAAGAAAATTTCTTCTGTAATAAGTGGTTCCCAAACAACCTCCTCACCTTCAATTGGCACAGAGGAGATACAAAAGTCAATTTCTATATTATCTAGTTGTCGTTTCATAGAAGGAGTAGATGCAAGAAATTGTTGAAATCGAACGTTAGGATGTTCTATTAAAAAAGAGCCAAGTAGTTCTGGTAATATTCTCGGAATAGAAACGGCCAGTGTAATAGAGCTTTGTTGTAATTCGGCTAAATCTTTAATTTCTCGTTCCCCTTCACTTAATTCATGAAAAATACGTTCTACTCGTTTTAAAAATACTTTTCCGAAAGAATTTAAAGTAATCTGTCGGCCTTGGCGATCAAATAAAGGGACGCCTAAATCCTTTTCGAGTCTAGCTATTGTTTTGCTGAGTGAAGGTTGCGCGATATGCAATTCTTCAGCTGCCTTTGTCATATGTTCTAGTCGTGCAACTGTCTGAAAGTATTTTAACTGGAGCAGTTCCATTTCGAATCTCCTTTCTATAGACCAAAAGGAATGAATTGATAATTAAAGATGTATTATACAGTATGGAAAGTGACGTGTATAGTAAATCTGTTAAACCATTCTAATGGTGTTAAATTCGGAGAAGGAGTATGTTTCATGAAGGGAATTCAACTTATATTTAAAGATTGGAAAGCGATGTGGCACCATAAACATGGACGTATCGCTTTAATTTTTTTATTAATCGTTCCGTTAATTTATTCAGGATTCTTTTTAGCTGGATATTGGGATCCGTACGGAAGATTAGATAAATTACCCGTTGCAGTTGTGAACTTAGATAAGGGTGCTGTGATGGATGAAAAAACAATTCATGCAGGAGACGATTTTGTTAAAAATTTAAAAGAGAATAAGGAACTAGCTTTTCATTTCGTATCAGAAAAAAATGCAGATGAAGGGTTAAAAGAAGATAAATATTATATGGTTGTTACGATTCCAGAGAATTTCTCTAAAAAGGTAAGTACACTTATGGATGAGAAACCAGAGCCGGCAAAGTTGCAGTACAAAGTAAATCCAGGTAAAAACTTTGTAGCAGCTCAAATTGGAACGACAGCTGTTGAAAATATGAAAACAAAAATCTCAAACAGTATTACGAAATCTTATACAGAAGGTGTCTTTTCAAAGTTTCAAGATTTGGCACAAGGATTGAGTGATGCAAGTAATGGTGCTGAGAAGTTACATGAAGGAACGACCGATGCAAAAAATGGAGTGAATCAGCTTGCGGATGGTATTGATCGTTTAAGTAATGGGACATCGAAATTGAAAGAAGGAAGTGAAAAGCTTGCATCCAGTCAATCTGCTTTAACCGGGGGAGCAAATGAGCTGAGTCAAGGAGCGACATCACTTCATAGTGGTATGGAATTACTAGCACAAGGTGAAAAAACGTTACAATCAGGAATTAGTGAATTAAGTGCTGGTACAAATGAATGGGTGAATGGAAATGAAAAACTTGCTGAAGGGCAAGCGAAAGCGGACAATGCGGCAAATAGTGTAAAACAACAATTAGAAGAGTACGTGAAAAATCATCCAGAAGTGCAGCAAGATCCCGCTTTTCAAAAAATTGTTGCTACGTCTAATGGACTAGCTAAAGCAGCAAGTACTTTAAATAATAGCCAACAACAATTGACACAAGGTGCGAAGAAGCTTACTGACGGTCAACATAAGATTGAAGAAGGCATAAATACATTCGGAGTTAAGTTAAATGAAGCTACTGCTGGAACGCAAAAGATAGCAGATGGTGCATCGAATTTGGCTGATGGATTTACGAAGTGGGGAAATGGATTTACATCATTGCAAGAAGGTGTAAACCAGCTTGCGAGTGGTGGAACGGAGCTGAATAACGGTGCTGGTAAATTAACAAATGGACTTGTTAAACTTGATGATGGTTCGAAAGAACTTTCTACGAAATTGGGAGAGGGTGCAGAGAAGATAGCGAATGTTCGTAATGATGATGCACGCAATACGATGTTCTCAGAGCCAGTTCAGTTAGTGAAGTCAACAGTTTCTGACGTTCCTAACTACGGTTCAGGCATTGCACCATATTTCTTATCGCTTGCATTTTATGTTGGCGGAATTATGGCATCGAATATTTTACCGCTTGGTCGTAGACAAAATATGAAGGTAAGTGGAACGGTACATTTTATTAATAAACTAGGATTGGTATATTTAATTGGACTTATTCAAGCGCTACTCGTAGATGTAGTTGTGCTAGGTGTTATGAAATTAGAAGTTGCCAGTGTACCACTTTTTGTTTTATCAAGTATTGTGATTTCCTTTACGTTCATGACATTTATTCTTATGTTAGTAACAGTATTTGGTCTTGTTGGAAAGTTCTTAGCAGTAACGCTTCTTGTCTTGCAATTAGCGACAAGCGGGGGGACTTTCCCAGGAGAATTAAACATAGCTGTTCTTAGCAAAATTGGGCAGTTTCTCCCAATGTCTCATTCTCTTAGAGGATTACAAGATGTTATCTCTTTAGGAGATTGGTCGCAATTAAAAATACAAATTTTAATATTGTTATGTTATCTCGTTGTTGCCGGTGGAATTGCTTGGATCACGAGCCATATACAGCATAGAGAAACGAATGTAGAACAAGTTTCTTAACAGGAAATAAGCTATCCGATTTTTTCGGATAGCTTATTTTTTATTTACGTTCCATTACTGCAAAGTAATTATTTTCATTATCAGCAAAGTTGAATGCTCTACCAGTAGGTAAATCTACAACCTGTCCAACTGTGACATTTTTCTCAGAAAGATCTTTATATAGACGGTCTAAGTCATTTGAGAAGAACATAAGTGAAGGTGTATTAAGGTTTAGTTCAGGTTGCATCTTGGCGATTAACGCTTTATCGTGAAGGACGATGCTTGTTCCTGCTTCTTTCGCCGGTGCAATTTCAATCCAGCGGAATCCGTTTCCGTTATTCTCTTCCGCAATGATTTGGAACCCTACTTTTTCTGTCCAAAATTGTACTGTTTCGTCTTGGTTATTTACATATAGCATAATTTGTCCAACTTGATTAATCATAGGTGTCTCTCGCTTTCTTTTTATATGCGTATCATTATATCAAATATATGGCTTGAATAGTTTTTTATGATTTTTTCGGAATACAACCTTCGTCCATTTCATCTTTGTTGTAGGAGAAGGACCTGTAATCCAAGTATGAAATGGTATTGTGCTACAAATGACCATTGTTGAAATAGAGATAATAGCCGTTAACACAAATAGTAATAGGCTATATAATATAGTATTTTCTTGCAGCGTGAATAAGGAAAGAAGTTTTGTACATAGTTGCAAGAAGAATAAGTGAGCTAAATAAGCACCATACGTGTAATTTCCAATGAAACGTAACGTTTTATATAAGAAACCACGACGCTGTACTATCATAATAGATAACACATACAGTATGATAATTTCGCATACGATATATAAAAACATAGATGGTTTTAAATAGGTAGAAACAGTTAAATGAATAGAGTTTGCTCCGTAAAAACTAAACAACTCATAATTGATGAATAAAAATAAGATGAAAAATAATATTGTTATGAGCGGGATATGTTTCATGACGAATAGACGCCAAGTTTTTAGTGCTACAGCGGCAATGCCACCCATAACGAAATAGAATGAGTAGAATAGAAATGATCGATCTGTATAATGTAAAATTGTTGAACTTGTTAATTTTTCTCCATTAAAAATATAGTGAGAAGAGAACCACATTAATAGAAAATATAGGCAAGCGAAAAAGGTCATATATTTATATATGTCTTTTTTATTTTCTGTTCGTTTTTGAAACCAATAAAAAAGTGTGCATAGTAAAGGGAACAATAAGTGAATTTGGAACATCATAATAACGTACCAAAGATGGGGCGCGGCTGTTCCGAGTAATAAAATTTTTATTCCGCCTTGTAATGTAATAAGATCATTTGTTGTTAATAAGTAAAGAATAGACCAAAAGAAATAAGGAATGAGTAAGTGTGTCGCTTTTTCAGAAATATATTCTTTATATACTAATTGCTTCGTATAGTGACGAATTAAGTGAAATCCAACGATAAATATGAATGCTGGTGCTGAGAATTTTGCAAGATTAAATAGCATGCCCATAATGAGGGATTGCTCAAGTAAGACATTTCCTTGATTCATTGTATATAATAAGGAACTTTGCAAAACGACAGCGAGAAATGCAATGCTTTGCAAAACTTTAAATTCGGGTGCGCTTTGTGTCATTATTTCCATCTCCTTTTCCATACATGATTATAGTACGGAGAATGGATAATGGATGTGGAATATTTGTGAAGATTTCAACAAATTTGTGGCGAGAGGAAATATCAACTTATCAACAAATAACGACAAAAAGAGGATGCTCGTTTAGAGCATCCTCTTTCTAGCTATTAAGCAAATTTGTTTTTGATCCAATTCTTACCTTCTACAAGGCGAGCTGTCATTACCGCACAAGCGTTATCTGCTGTTACGTTTAACATCGTTGCAGGTGGATCAATGATTGTACTAATTGCTGCGATAATTGGCAGTGCTTCTGGCGGGAAACCGTATAGAGATACGATTAACATTTCACCAATCATACCACCGCCTGGAATAGCACCCATTACTGTTCCTACTAATAAAGAAACAACAAGTGCGATTGCTAATGTTTTCGGTCCTTCGAATTCCATGTTGAAAATACCGAATAAGAAAGCAATTTTTAATACGCCACCTAAAACAGAGCCGTCTTTATGAAGTGTAGAACCAAGAAGGACAACTGTTTCACGAACGTCTGAAGAAATACCCATTTTCTTCGTTGCTTCTAAGTTCGCTGGAATACTTGCGGCACTACTACAAGTTGCAAGTGATGTAACTGTAGGAGAGACCATGTTCTTCCAAAATACTTGTACACCTTGCTTGCGACCTGCAAGGTATGCATAGAATGTGAAGAATACAAAGAAATAAATTAGAGAAGCTGGATAGTATACCATTGCCGCTCGGAAGTAAGTTCCAAGAAGTTGTGGTCCGAATTCACCAACTAATGCTGCGAAGTAAGCAGCAAGTCCGATTGGAGCGTAGTACATAATGAAAGATACAACCTTCATTGAAATCTCTGCACCAGCTTGTAGGAATGTAGCGAATGGTTTTCCTTTTTCGCCAACTGCTGAAGTTGCAATCCCCATTAAGATAGAGAAGAAAATAAGAGCTAACATATTTTCACGAGATAGTAACTTCGAGAAGTCAGATACTGTTAAAATACCGACGATTTGATCTGCAACACTAACAGCTTTGCCGGCTTTGTCAGGTTGTGTTAGTTCTAGTACAACACCTTGTGCTGGCGGGAATACTTTCACGACAATAATCATAAAAATAGCAGCCAAAATACTTGTAAATAAGAAAGTCCCAGCCATACTAGACATAATTTTACCGAAACGTTTTAATCCATCCATATTAGCAATAGACGATGCGATGCTAAAGAACACTAGAGGTACAACAATCGTAAACATTAAGTTTAAGAAAATGTCACCAAGCGGCTTTAAAGCAACTGCATCGGCACCCATGAAATAACCAATGAAACCACCAATTAGGATAGAAGATAATAAAATAAGCGGAAAGCGATATGCCTTCATAAATATATCCTCCTATCAATTAAAAAAATCATACTGAATCATTATAGCGAGTTAGAGTCCTCTTTACTAGGAGAATACGGATAAATGGAATAGCGTGAAAACCAAGAAATTTTTGTTTTTAAGCTCGGCATACAGCAGGAAATCTAGACATATATATTTGTAACCTAGTGGTGGCAAGGGATGCACCATAACTTAGGTTTAGAAAAAGGGGGAGGGAAGCGGAATGAATATTTTGCTTTGCTGTGCAGCGGGAATGTCTTCCAGTTTGATTGTTACAAAGATGGAGAAAGCAGCAGAGGCAAGAGGGATAGAAGTAAAAATCTGGGCAGTATCAGGTTCTGAAGTGAATAGTCATATTGATAAAGCTGATGTCCTTTTACTTGGACCGCAAGTACGTTATTTATTACCGAAAATGAAAGAATTATGTAAGGATAAAGGGATACCTGTTGATGTCATTCAATCCGTTCATTACGGACTTTGTAATGGAGAAGCTATCTTGCAAGCAGCTTTGTCAATGAAACCATGAGGAGAGTGGGATAGATGATACGGTTTTTAGAGAAGTACGTGATGCCGGTAGCAGGGAAGGTTGCAGAGCAGAGGCATTTGCAAGCAATTCGAGATGGAATTATTTTAACGATGCCTTTCTTAATTATTGGATCGTTTTTCCTCATTATTAGTGCACTGCCGATACCTGGATATAACGAGTTTATGGCAGGTTTGTTTGGTGAGAATTGGCAGAGAGCTTTAGGGTATCCAGTTAGTGCAACTTTTAATATAATGGCTTTAATAGCTGTTTTTGGAATCGCTTACAGGCTTGGAGAGTATTATAAAGTGGATGCTTTAGCATCCGGGGCATTGTCGCTTGTGACGTTTTTACTTGCGACTCCATTTCAAGTTGCATATATTATACCAAGTACAAAAGAAAGTGTACTTGTAGAAGGCGCTATCCCAGCTGCATTAATGGGAAGCCAAGGGTTATTTGTAGCAATGATTATTGCACTTATATCTACTGAACTTTATCGATTTATTGTACAAAAAAAGATAATTATAAAGATGCCAGAGACAGTTCCACCAGCTGTCACGCGTTCATTTGCAGCGCTTATTCCAGGATTTATTGTTGTGACAGTTGTTTGGATTATTAGATTAATTTTTGAACACACAACTTTCGGCAGCATTCATAATGTTGTAGGGAAGCTACTGCAAGAGCCGCTTAGTATACTGGGAGCTAGTCTTTGGGGTGCAGTAATTGCAGTTATTATTGTCCATGTTCTTTGGGCGTGCGGAATTCATGGTGCTGCAATTGTTGGTGGTGTAATGAGCCCAATTTGGTTATCGTTAATGGATCAAAACCGAGTTGCTTTTCAAGCGGGTCAAGATGTACCGAATACGATTACCGCACAGTTTTTTGATTTATGGATTTATATGGGCGGTTCAGGTGCAACACTAGCTTTAGTTGTCGGAATGTTATTGTTTGCGCGAAGTCAGCAATTAAAAAGTATAGGTCGATTGTCGATTGCACCTGGTATTTTTAATATTAATGAAATGGTGACTTTCGGGATGCCGATTGTCATGAATCCACTTTTACTTATTCCATTTATAGTAGTTCCGGTTGTATTAACGATTGTTTCTTACTTTGCGATGGAATGGGGGCTAGTTGCCCGTCCGAGCGGAGCTGCTGTACCTTGGACGACACCGATTCTTTTTAGTGGATATTTAGGATCAGGCGGAAAAATTTCAGGTGTTATTTTGCAACTTGTTAACTTTGCGCTAGCATTCTTCATTTATTTACCGTTCTTAAAAATATGGGATAAACAAAAACTGGCGGAAGAAAAGGGGGAGTAAAGAACTAAAATGGATACGATAGAGACGAAAGCTTTTCATTTAATCTTGCATGGGGGAAACGCGAGAAGTTGTTCAATGGAAGCAATTGATTGTGCGAAGCGTGGGGAGTTTACAGAAGCTGAAGCTAAATTACAAGAAGCACTAGAGGAATTAAAAGAGGCGCACCGTGTACAAACGGAGCTTATCCAGAAAGAAGCTGGTGGCGAAAAGACCGAAGTTACTCTTTTAATGGTACACGCACAAGACCATTTAATGAATGCAATTACGGTGAAAGAATTAGCGAGTGAGTTTGTAGAGTTATATAGGAAGATGTCGGTGGATGAATGAACCTTGCTTATGCAAGGTTTTTTTATTTCACTAAATAGTGGGTTAAAATAATGAATTATTTTTCATTGAAAAAGTTTTTTAGTGTTTTTTCATATTAAACATAACTAGACAACTAAACACTAATCTATTTTCATACAGTTATGTGTTAAAAGCGTGTTGTTTTATAACACACTGTGTGTTTTTTGGACGACACACTAATTGAAAGCGTTAACACACAAAGAAAATGCTCGAAAAAGCACTGATTTTAGTGGTTTTAAAAAGTTGGCACGCTAATTGCATTAATAAATAGCGTGAAGAAAAATAAATAAACATAAATTTTTTATACTACACAAGGGGGATTTTCAAATGAATATTTTATTATGTTGTTCAGCAGGGATGTCTACAAGTTTACTAGTTACAAAAATGGAAGCGGCTGCAAAAGCTCGCGGTCTAGAAGGAAAGATTTGGGCTGTATCTGGGGATGCAGTAAAAACAAATATCGATCAAGCAGATGTGTTATTACTAGGACCACAAGTTCGTTACATGCTTTCTTCAATGAAAACGCTTGCTGATGAGAGAAACGTTGGAATCGACGTTATCAATCCAATGCACTACGGCATGATGAATGGAGAAGCAGTCTTAGATCACGCATTAACACTTAAAAAATAATTAGGGGGGAAGCGAAATGCAAAAGTTTATTGCATTTATGGAGAAATATTTAGTTCCAGTCGCAGGAAGAATCGGATCGCAGCGTCATTTAGTTGCAATCCGTGATGGTTTTATCGCAGTTATGCCTCTTATTTTAGTTGGATCGTTTGCAGTACTTATAAATAATCTACCAGTTGATGCATTCCAAAAACTTATGAAGGGTGCATTTGGGGATGTTTGGAAAGATATCGGCGGTGGTATGTGGACAGGGTCCTTTGCAATATTAGCCCTCATAGCCGCAGTTGGGATAAGTTATAATTTAGCGAAATCTTACGGTGTAGACGCGTTGTCAGCAGCAATTATTACATTCGGTGCATTAATTATTATATCTCCGACAACGCCAAAAGAAGGCGGTATTGATTTAGCTTGGACAGGATCACAAGGTTTATTCGTTTCTATCATTGTAGCTCTTCTTGTAACCGAGGTATTCAGGTTCTTTGTTCAAAGGGATATTACAATTAAGATGCCAGATGGTGTTCCACCAGCAGTAATGAAATCATTTGCAGCATTAGTTCCAGCATTCGTTATTTTAATCGTAACAGCAAGTATTCAGTTAGCTGTGAAATTAGCGGGAACAAGTATTCATAAAATCGTATTTGAAACAATTCAATTACCATTACAAGGTTTAGCAGGTACGTTACCAAGTGCAATTATTATCGCATTACTTATTCACGTGTTATGGTTCTTCGGATTACATGGTCCTAATATTATCGGTGGTATTATCGACCCAATTTATTTACCAGCACTAGAAAAGAACATTAAATTATTTAACGATGGTATGTCTGCATATGATGTACCGCACATTTTCACAAAGCCATTCTTTGATGTATACGTATACATCGGCGGATCAGGTGCAACATTAGCATTCTTAGTAGCGGTAATGCTTGTTGCAAAAAGTGCGCAACTTCGTGGTGTAGGTCGCGTATCTATCGGTCCTGGTTTCTTCAATATTAACGAACCAGTTATTTTCGGTACACCAATCGTATTAAATCCAGCGTTAATCATTCCATTCGTACTTACACCGGTTGTATTAGTTATTACTTCTTATACAGCGATTTCTTTAGGGTGGGTACCAAAAACAGTTGCTTTAGTTCCTTGGACAATGCCACCAATCTTTAGTGGTTATCTTGTAGCGGGCGGAAGCATCGCTGGTGCAGCACTACAAGTGGTAAACTTTGCAATCGCGGTAGTAATTTACTATCCATTCGTATTAATGTGTGACCGTACTTATGTACAGGCTGCAAAAGCTGAAACAAAAGGAAGCGACAATTCAGTATCACTTTAAAAAATATTATTCTGGCGAGTTCTTATAGCTCGTCAGAATAATTACCTTTATATCATGTTCAAAAAGATGAAACACATCTGCAAGAACACCAAACTATCATTAATAAATTAAAACTTTAATAGAGATGTTCAAACTGAAGGGGTATTTAAATCGGTTGAACCTTATAGAGAGGGCGGTAATTATGATGACTACAGCAGAACAAATTCCATTCCAATTGATTTTAAATAGTGGTAACGCACGAAGCTTTGCGATGGAGGCACTTCAATTTGCCAAACAGGGGAAAATGGCAGAAGCAGATGAAGCGATGGTAAAGGCGAAAGAAGCGATTAATGAAGCGCATCATTTCCAAACAGAGCTCATACAATCAGAAGCAAGAGGAGAAAAAACAGAGATTAGTGTTCTTTTAATTCACGCACAAGATCATTTAATGAATGCGATTACAGTGAAAGAATTAGCAGCAGAGTTTATCGATCTTTATAAAAAGCTTGAAGCGAAAGGGGAATAAAGCATGACTGGAATTAAAATTGCTACAATCGGCGGTGGATCTAGTTATACACCAGAGTTAATTGAAGGATTTATTAAGCGTTATGATGAGCTTCCTGTTCGTGAAATTTGGTTAGTAGATATTGAGGCAGGAAAAGAAAAGTTAGAAATCGTTGGTAACTTAGCGAAACGTATGGTGAAAAAATCAGGTTTACCAATCGAGGTACATTTAACACTTGATCGCCGTGAGGCATTAAAAGATGCTGACTTCGTAACAACACAACTTCGCGTTGGTTTATTAGAAGCACGTGCAAAAGATGAAGCAATCCCGTTAAAATATGATGTAATCGGTCAGGAAACGAATGGTCCTGGTGGTCTATTCAAAGCGTTGAGAACGATTCCTGTTATTTTAGATATTTGTAAAGATATGGAGGAGCTCTGTCCGAATGCATGGTTAATTAACTTTGCAAATCCAGCTGGTATGGTAACAGAAGCTGTCCTTCGTTATACAAATATTCAAAGAGTAGTTGGTCTATGTAACGTTCCAATCGGAATTCGTATGGGTCTTGCAAAATTACTTGAAGTAGATGCGAGTCGTGTACACGTTGATTTCGCAGGTTTAAATCATATGGTATACGGACTAGACGTATATTTAGATGGCGTGAGTGTAATGGACCGCGTGTTAGAGCTTGTAACAGATCCAGAAAAGCAAATTACGATGGAAAATATCGCAGCGCTTAACTGGGAACCAGACTTTATTCGCGGACTTCGTGCAATTCCATGTCCATACCATCGTTACTACTACAAAACACGTGAAATGTTAGAAGAAGAGAAAGAAGCTTCTGTTGAAAAAGGTACACGTGCAGAAGTAGTAAAACAATTAGAAAATGATTTGTTTGAGTTATATAAAGACCCGAACTTAGATATTAAACCACCACAATTAGAAAAGCGTGGCGGAGCTTATTATAGTGATGCAGCATGTAGCTTAATTACGTCTATTTACAATAATAAAGGTGATATCCAGCCTGTTAATACACGAAACAACGGAACAATTGCAAGCTTACCACATGATTCTGCTGTTGAAGTGAACTGTATTATTACGAAAGAAGGTCCAAAACCAATTGCAGTGGGAGATCTTCCAGTACCAGTTCGCGGTTTAGTACAACAAATTAAATCATTCGAGCGCACAACAATTGAAGCTGCTGTTACAGGGGATTATCATAAGGCGTTGCTTGCTATGACAATCAATCCACTTGTACCATCAGATAAAGTTGCAAAACAAATTTTAGATGAAATGTTGGAAGCACATAAAGAGTATCTTCCGCAGTTCTTTAAAAAGGTAGAGAAGTAAAAGCGGCGCTATTTAGCCCGCTTTTTTTATTCTATTAGGAGGTATTATGATGATTAAGTTAATTGTAAATGCAGATGATTTCGGTCTTACAGAAGGTACAAATTACGGCATTATTGATGGGCATATAAATGGACTTGTAAATTCAACGACGATGATGATGAATATGCCAGGAACAGAGCATGCGGTACGCTTAGCGAAAGAGTACAACCTACTCGGAGTAGGCGTACATCTTGTATTAACGGCAGGAGAACCACTGTTAAAGGATGTACCGTCACTCGTAGGGGAAAACGGATCGTTTCATAAACAAAGTGTTGTAAGGAAAGGGAATATAAATCCAGAAGAAGTTGAGAGAGAATGGACTGCTCAAATTGAGAAATTCCTATCTTACGGATTAACACCAACTCATTTAGATAGTCATCATCATGTGCATGGTTTACCGATTTTACATGATGTTCTAGAGAGATTAGCGGCTAAATATAATGTTCCGATTCGTCGTTGTGAGGAAGATAGAGCGGTGCATCCATTTTCTGATGTATTTTACAGTGACTTTTATGCGGATGGTGTGACGGAAGATTACTTTGTGAAGTTAAAAGAAAGAGTACAAGGTGAACAAACGGTAGAAATTATGGTTCATCCAGCTTATATTGATCCAGAGCTTGTGAAGCGTTCTTCTTACGTAATGGATCGTGTGAAGGAACTGCGTATTTTAACAGAGAGTGAGTTGCCAGAAGGAATAGAGCTTGTGAAGTTTTAATAGAAAAAACGACGGCTACATCATGCCGTCGTTTTTTCTATTTATAAAATGGACAGAATATATCCGCCAAAGGCTCCCAGTATAACGATAACCCAAGGTGGTGTTTTCCAAAAAGCTAGTAAGCAAAAAAGAAGCGAAGCGAAAACGAAATCTGAAGCATTTATAATTGTACTCGTCCAAATGGGATCGTAAAAAGCGGCAATTAAAATACCGACAACTGCGGCATTGACTCCAAGTAGTGCGCCTTGTATGAATGATATTTTTCTCACACTGTTCCAAAATGGTAAAACACCAATAACGAGTAAGAAAGCAGGGAGGAAAATCGCAATTGTTGCGAGTGTTGCCCCAAGCGTCCCGTTTAACACTGCTCCTATATAAGAGGCGAATGTAAATAGTGGTCCTGGTACTGCTTGTGTTAATCCGTATCCAGCTAGGAACTGTTCTTTCGTCATCATTCCGTTTTGTACGAACTCACCTTCAAGAAGAGGCAGCACGACGTGTCCTCCTCCAAATACAAGTGCGCCAGAGCGATAGAAACTATCAAATAAAGCGATGTAATAAGAGAACGGTCTTAATATCGGTAGCAGTAGTAATAGTCCAAAGAATAAGACGAGACAAGAAACTGCTATCTTTTTTGAAATAGGTACTTTTATATTTTGAGATTGGCTAATTGGTTGGTTGCGATATAAAAACCAGCCGATAAAGCCACATATTATAATGAGGATGACTTGTGTCCAACTACTTGGCCATAATAAGGCGATTGCGGCAGTTACAATCGCAATCGTCGCACGGTTGCGATCTGGAGTTAACTTTTGCGCCATTCCCCATATGGCGTGAGCGACAATAGCGACTGCTACAAGTTTTAGTCCATGAATCCAGCCAGCACTCCCAAAATCGAACTGATTAAGGAATGAGGCGAAGAAAACTAAAACAAGGACAGACGGTAAAGTGAATCCAATCCATGAAATAATAGCTCCTAAAAGCCCGCCCCGTAATAATCCAACCCCCATACCGACTTGACTGCTGGCAGGGCCAGGAAGGAATTGACACAGTGCTACTAAGTCTCCATAACTTTTTTCATCCATCCATTTTCTTTTTTGCACGTATTCGTGGTGGAAATAACCAAGATGAGCGACAGGACCGCCGAATGAAGTAAGCCCTAATTTAAATGAGACGAGAAAAATCTCTAATAATGCGTGAAAGGTGTGTTTGTTTTTTTTCAAAATAACCTCCTAGAATGTTTTTGCTATGTGCATTATACAAGAAGTGGTAAAGCAAAAGGAACAAATCTAATGTAAAGATTTTGTGAATCTTTTCTTTGTAATTAAAATTGAAAAAGTCATAAATGATTATGTCTAAACCATAAAGTAGTAGAAGTAGTGCTGGGAAATTTATATAAGGAGAATGCCTTATGACAACACATTTCTTTGCCAGGTTAACAGGTAAGAGGGAAGTGCCTCCTGTAAATACAGAAGCTTTTGGGGTAGTAGAGTTTATTTTTAGTGATGATTTAACGAAATTGCATTACAGAGTAATACTAAAAAATATAGAAAAGGTTACATCGTGTCAAATTCATTTAGGGAAGTCTACTCAAATTGGTCCTGTTGTTTTATATTTGTATGGTCCACTGGAGCAAGGGATTAGCTTGAACGAGGGAAGTATTACTGGTGTAGTGAATGTGGAGGATTTTGAGGGACCTTTACAAGGGAAATCATTTGTACATTTACTTCAAGAAATTATTCAAGCAAATGTATATGTTAATGTTCATACGAAATCACAAAAAAGAGGAGAAATAAGAGGGCGAGTTAGAAAAGTAAAGAAGTAGAGGAAAAGGCTGTCCATATGTTGGAACAGCCTTTTCTCATTATATAAGGTGCTAGTTTTAGCGATTATTGTCGGTAAATCGATATATTTTGAAAATCGCTGATATAATCTGAGTTGCGCCGATATATTTCAATAATCGCTGATATAACTCGCGTTACGGTCGATATTTTTAAAAACTGCCTCGATTAATTTTTAACAGGTTGATTTTTAATAAAGAAGTCCATAACGTAAAATACTTCGTCATCTGGTATTTGTATTTCAAATGTATTTTCAATTGGTTGCAATGCTTTTTTTACTTTCATATACATCCAGTATTCATCTTGTCTCCTTTTCTCCTTATCAGGATGAGGAAGAAGGCTTTCTCCTTTTTGGAGACGGTCAACCATACAGCTCATATGCAGAATAACACCCATTAAGCTATCAGGAGTTAGCTGTAAGGAAATTAATTCTTGGATTGTATTTAATGCGTAACGAATTGTTTTGATCAGTAATGCCCCATCGTTACGTTGCATTTGTTGTTCAAGAATATCCGCCATTTTTGCATATGTTTCTTCATACGTAATTAATTCTTGAATGGGCTGAATCGCTGTGTAGTTTACGATGTCTTGGAAATGATATGTTAAGCATGGTACTTGCACATCGAAATTCGTAACGATACAAATGATGTTACGCTCTTTTTTTATGTTCTCGATCATTTTCGTTAAGTCTTTTTCATGGACGATACTAATCGGAATAATTTCAATTAAGTCTTTATCAAATCGTAAATAGTTCTCTAACATTTTTTGAATAGCTAAAGCACTTCCTTCACCAGTTAAACAAGCTGTTAAAATAACAGATTTCATTGGAGAGAGAGGTTTTTTCTTTTCTTCTTGTACGTTTAAGTAAAACGGTGTTAAATTTTTTACTGTTTCATATAGCGCATCTAATGAATAACCGAGCTGAGCTTTTCGAGCTGCTTCTAGTGCATGTGGTGTGCTCGTCATCGAGAGAACACGTACAGGGATTTTGAACTCCGTTTCTAATATGTCACCGATATAAGCAAGTGACCCCATATCAACAAGTAAAAGAAGCCCATTTACATTTTGGAGTGTTTTCATATAAACTTTCACACGCTCTAAGAAATCTTTCGGTGATTCGTGTAACGGCATATCAATACCGGTTACTTCCTCAATGCCGAGAAGTTCGTTTGCAACGTTTGCCATTTCAGTTGCGATGCCATTACCGTGTGCTAATATTAATACTTTTACTTCTGTTTGTGAGGCAGGAATTGGATCAACAACGAAGAACATTGTTAAAAAGCCTGCTTCATCAATAGGCATTGTTATTTGTAATTCTTCTTCCAGTAGTTGAATGCATTGCATGGCTACGGAAAAGGCTTCTTTATATTTCGTACGAATTTGATTTAATTGTGGGTGATGTATTTGTTTTCCACTTTGTAAACGTTGTAGAGTTGTCTGTACATGTAAACTTAAAGCGAGAAATACTTTTTCATCAAACGTCTTAGATAAATGCTTTTCAGCAAGTTCCGCTATTTTTTCACATACGGAAACGATATTACGATCCACAATTTTAAAAACATTTTCATGGCTTGTTTTTTTTGATATTTGGTTAAAATATTGTACGAAAAAGCTTTGAACATCATTTTCTATTAGTAATTCTAATTCTTCCTCTTCAATACCACGTGCTTGAAGTTCTTCGTATTTATAGTCAATATAATCGTAAATAGAAGAGCGTTTTTCATCTTCTGTTTTATGATTACTCCAACCTTCCTCACCTGTAAATACAAATGTTTCATTTGGTATTTGGTATAAGTGACGGCTCTTCCTTTCAATGAACAACCCTTCTTTCATATACCAAGGTAAATCTGTACTTGAAACATAGACAGAATCACGTTTCTTTGTGACCAAATCAGAATAGGCTTTCGCACAGGCAATTTGAACATCTGTTTTTAATTGACCAATGTTATTGGGACAATTGTAAAAGACGAAAGCACGCATTGCATTTGGGCTAACGTGAATGTCTTTTCGCAGACGAATTGCTTCATTTGTGAAAAATAGCTGTAGTAAAGCAAAGCGCTCTTTATGTGTACGCTCACGAAGTGGTGGCAGCGTAACAGTCATCGGTATACGTCTTGTAAATGTTTTTAATAAAAAGGAATTTGGTTCTTCTGTTGTTGCAGTAATGATTAATACTTGTGCTTTACGTTCGTTCTCTGTTTCTCCAAGGCGGCGGTACACTCCGCGGTCAATAAAGGTGAAAAGCATTTCTTGTCCCTCTGGAGGTAGGCGATGTACTTCATCTAAGAAAAGAATTCCTTCATGTGCTTTTTCAATTAACCCTTTTTGATCACTTGCTCCTGTGTAAGCTCCTTTTTTAATCCCAAATAACTGTCCAAGTAGTAGTTGTGGATTGTTTGCGTAATCAGCACAGTTAAAGACGATAAATGGTGCATTTTTGGGAAGCTGTTCAACTTCAATTGCATATTCGTGCATTAAAGAAGCAAACATAGACTTTCCGACCCCTGTTTCTCCCAGTAGTAAAGTATGCATACCGTTTGGAGGGTAGAGAATAGAAGCTTTCGCTTTTTCAATTGCGATTTTAAGGCTCGTATTTTCAATTGCAAATGTATCTAATGAAGTTATGTCTTTTGAATGCGTTTCCAACGAAGTGTTCGTTTCTATGTAAAAACGAACAGGTCGCGTATTTGTTTTTAATAACCGTTTATCTTTTACAAGTTTAT
Organism: Bacillus sp. N6; assembly: GCF_052805735.1. NCBI lineage: Bacteria > Bacillati > Bacillota > Bacilli > Caryophanales > Bacillaceae > Bacillus > Bacillus sp. N6. The sequence goes on along the minus strand of NZ_CM127843.1, from coordinate 5,045,338 downwards.
TTAAGTCGCTACTTACATTGGCGCGATCTAGTTGTAGAAATGTAGCGAGTTCTGATGCGGTTACACCTTCTGTATAATTTCCTTCTTGTATTGCATTAAAAATGAGATCTATTCGTTTCATTTCCATTCACCTCGAAACTTCATCACTATTTAAAAGTTTACACAAAAATGGGAAGGGTGGGAAGAGAAAAATAAAACAGCTTTAGTCTAGAAGTACTAAAGCTGTTACAATCTTGTGTCTTTCCAAAAATTTACCTTGAGATGAGAAGATGGATTATAGGGAAGAAGTTTGTATCCTTGTGACTGTAAATAATCAATTACTTTTGGCAGTATTTGTACGGTCACACTCGAATCATGCATTAAAATAACTTCGACTTGTTCATCACTTTGATTACGCACTCTTTCGAGTATGGCAGAAGGATTATCATAGCTTTTCCAGTCATAAGTATCAATCGTCCAATCCCACATTTTATACTGGGCTGATACAAGTGCGTCACGGTAATTCTTTTTTAAGTAAGGCATACTACCATATGGAACGCGAACGAGATGTGTATTTAATTTCGTAACTTGCTGGACAATACTTTGTGTTTGTTCCATTTCTGCAATTAAAGTGGAAGGGTCACCAGTGTAAAGGCGTTTTACATCATGTGACATGCTATGGAGCCCGATATAATGTCCTTCTTTAATTAATCGTTGCATCGTTGTTCTGTAATGCGGCACTTTTCCGCCAATAACAAAGAAAGTTGCTTTTCCGTTCTTTTCTTTTAAGATGTTTAAAATTTGTGTAGTATATTTGTTTGGCCCGTCATCAAATGTTAAGTACGCAATTTTTTGTGTAGGAGAGTTCGTTTCAGTATTTGGATAATGTTCAGCAGGAATAACAGTTGTTGCTTCAGTATTAGATGATGCGTACATAGTAATTGTTAAGAATAAAATAATACATTGAAATACTCGCTTGATCATAACATTCACCCTCAGTTTGACAATCAAGATGTAAAAAAGAAAACTTGATACGTTTCTTATTATGTATATCTTTCTCCAATAGAGGAACTCTCAAACAATCTATATTTTGGAAATATAAAATAAGGAATAAAAAATAGCATCCTAAAGGATGCTATTTGAATATTTCATAATGGTAAAGGCTATACTACAATTAGTCTTCGCGTTTTTTCACTTTTTTATAAAAGGAAATAAGTGGTTTGTAACGTTCATGTACAAGCCCGATTATTTCAGCAATGATTTCTGTGAAGAAAATCAAAGCGAAAAGAAGAATAATGGATAACCATAACGTTGCACTAGTGAAAATAATGGCATTTACACTAAAGAAAATACCGAATGCGTATATAATTAGTACCGTTTTACGATGAGAGAATCCCATTGCAAGTAAGCGGTGATGTAAATGCGATTTATCTGGTGCTGAAATAGGTTTTTTATTTACGATACGACGGATGATTGCAAATATCGTATCAAATATAGGTACACCTAAAATGATAATTGGAACGATAAAACTGAATAACGTTACACTTTTGTATAATCCAAGTAACGATATAACAGAAATACAGTATCCTAAAAATAGTGCCCCTGTATCTCCCATGAAAATTTTTGCTGGATGGAAGTTGTAGAATAAAAATCCAATTGTACTTGCTAATATAATTAATGCGAGTGGCAAGATAATAGCTGTTCCAGTACCCCATGGGCTAGTGAAGGCCATATATGCTAGCGTTGCAAGTACGATAGATGAAATACCAGCAGATAATCCATCTAAGCCGTCAATTAAGTTGATTGCATTCGTAATACCTACAAGCCAAAATACTGTAATTGGATAAGCAAGCCATCCAAGTTCAGTATCCCCAAGGAATGGGATATATAATACTTGCACTAATAATCCACTTTTTACAATCATAATGGCAACTAACAGTTGTCCACCGAATTTTACTCTTGCAGATAACTCGTACATATCATCTAAAATTCCGATGATTACAATGATAATCGCACCTAGTGTTATCGATAACATTCTTTGCTCATATAAGCCGCCGACAACAAATCCTACAGCTACACCAATAAATATTGCTAACCCGCCAAGACGTGGCATAATCTTTTGGTGCACTTTACGTGCGTTTGGCTTATCTGTCGCTCCTATTTTAAAAGCTAATTTAATAACTAAAGGAGTAACGACGAGTACAGTGATGAAAGATGCCAAAATGGCATAAATCACTTGTGAGTCCATTAATACCCCACCCTTTATATTCTAACGTAATTTTTTTTTTTGAAAATATATTTATCTGAAAATTATGATGTTTATTTACAGGCTCATAACATATGGTATCACAAAAAGATTAGAATTCAATCTTTTTTTCTCTTTACGGTTAATGGAAGCGGATAGAATATATGACAATTGTATATAGAATGTTGCATCATATGAGAAGGTTAATCGTACTGGACTTTGGAATATGACATTTCCTTTTTTTCTTCGATAGTGAATACTTTTAGTTCAGTATTATAAGTGTTACACGTAGAAATGAGTAAGTTTCATGTTAAAATGTGGGAATTTATCTCGCGTCAACTAGTAGCCCCGTTCCTACTAATTAAAGTTTTACTTTATCCCGCATTAACGGGCAGTAAGACCCCCACCTCAAAATTCAGCGAAGCAAAGAAGTTAAGTGGGGATCAACTGCCCGTAAAAGCCCCACTGATTAAAGTTTCACTTTATATTATAGTGCATTTAATTTTACAAAAACTTTAAAAAGAATGAGGGAAGTAATTCATATAATGAAGAAGGAAAAGGGTTTTCTCATTTTTAATGTGAGAGGGGGAAGCACAGGGAGAATTCTGTATTTCATATCTTTTCTATTGTAAATTCCTGTGCGAAAAGGAAATGAAAATTACGATAATAGGTACTGGATATGTTGGATTGATTACAGGAGTTGGATTGGCAAAGTTGGGGCATTCAGTTACATGTTTTGATATAGATGATGAAAAAATTAAACGAATAAAACAAGGGGATTTAACTATTTATGAGGTTAGATTACATGAATTAATAAATCATGCATATAAGAATAATGCTTTAATTTTTACATCAAATAAAGAAGAGGCATTTGATGATGTAGAGTTTATATTTATTGCAGTTGGAACACCATCTTTATTAGATGGGACGGCGGATTTAACGTATATTCAGAGTGCTTGTAAAGATATTGGATTATATGCGAAGAACGATATTATTGTTGTTACGAAAAGTACAGTTCCAGTAGGTACAAATGATGTAATGAAGGAATGGATTGAGGGGAATTTAAAAGGGAGGCATACAGTACATATCGTATCGAATCCAGAGTTTTTGCGTGAAGGTTCAGGTATTTATGATTTCTTTCATGGAGATCGTATTGTAATTGGAGCGGATAGTGAGGAAGTAGCAAGAAGAGTAGAGAGTTTGTATAGCCAATTATGCTTAGAAACGTATGTTACAGATATTAAAAGTGCAGAGATGATTAAATACGCATCGAATGCCTTTTTAGCTACAAAGATTAGTTTCATTAATGAAATTTCAAATATATGTGAGAAGGTAGGCGCAAATGTATTGGATGTTGCCAAAGGGATGGGAATGGATAAGAGAATTGGTGCATCTTTTTTAAATGCGGGCATTGGATACGGGGGATCGTGTTTCCCGAAAGATACGAAAGCATTGGTGCAAATTGCGGGAAATGTTGCTCATGATTTTCGTTTGTTAAAAGCGGTTATTGAAGTAAATAATAAGCAACAGCTGCTATTGATTGAAAAAGCGAAAAAAGTTATGAACATGAATAAAAAGCGGATTGCAGTTCTTGGCGCGTCATTTAAACCGAATACGGATGATATTAGAGAGGCATCATCTCTTATTATAATAGAAGCATTACTTAATATAGGTGCAGAAATTGTTCTGTACGACCCAAAAGCAATTCAATATGTGAAAAATATATTTGGAGATGCTATACAATATAGTAGATGTATAGATGAATCGATTAGAGATGCGAGTGCGGTTTTTATCGTAACAGAATGGGAAGCTATTCGAGTGTACCCATTAGAAAAGTACGTACAACTTATGAGAGAGCCTATTTTATTCGATGGGAGAAATTGTTATACTGATGAAGATGTTAAGAAACAAAAGATAGATTATTACTCGGTGGGCAGAAAAAGTATTTGTAATAGAAAAGTTTCTGTTATGCGTTAAAAAGGGATGTACTCATGCATATTTTTATATGTCATAATAGAAGTTGTAAATAGTGAAAGAAAAGAGGCAATCACATGACTGAACGTTTAAAAGTAATGACAATTTTCGGGACACGTCCAGAAGCAATTAAAATGGCACCTCTTGTATTAGAGTTGCAAAAACACCCAGAAAAAATTGAATCGATTGTGACTGTAACAGCACAGCATCGCCAAATGTTAGATCAAGTATTAAATATCTTTGGAATTACGCCAGATTTCGATTTAAATATCATGAAAGACCGCCAAACTTTAATTGATGTTACAACACGCGGTTTAGAAGGTTTGGATAAAGTAATGAAAGAAGCGAAGCCGGATATTGTACTTGTACATGGTGATACAACAACAACATTTATTGCAAGCTTAGCTGCTTTTTATAATCAAATTCCAGTAGGTCATGTTGAGGCGGGCCTTCGTACGTGGGATAAGTATTCTCCATACCCAGAAGAGATGAATCGTCAATTAACAGGTGTAATGGCGGATCTTCATTTCTCACCAACAGCAAAATCAGCAACGAACTTACAGAAGGAAAATAAAGATGAGTCACGTATTTTCATCACAGGAAATACAGCGATTGACGCGTTGCAAACGACTGTAAAAGAAACATATAGTCATCCTGTACTAGAGAAACTTGGAAATGATCGTCTTGTACTTATGACAGCTCACCGTCGTGAAAACTTAGGTGAACCTATGCGTAATATGTTCCGTGCAATTAAGCGTCTTGTTGATAAGCATGAAGATGTACAAGTTGTGTACCCTGTTCATATGAACCCTGTTGTTCGTGAAATAGCAAATGAAATTTTAGGTGAACATAATCGTATTCATTTAATTGAGCCGCTAGATGTAATTGATTTCCACAATGTTGCAGCTCGTTCATACTTAATGTTAACGGATTCTGGTGGTGTACAAGAAGAAGCTCCATCACTTGGGGTACCAGTTCTTGTTCTTCGTGATACAACAGAGCGCCCTGAAGGTATTGAAGCAGGTACGCTGAAATTAGCAGGAACAGACGAAGAGACAATCTTTGGTCTTGCAGATGAGTTGTTATCAGATAAAGAAGCTCATGATAAGATGGCGAAAGCATCTAACCCTTACGGTGATGGTCGTGCATCAGAGCGCATTGTAGAAGCGATTTTACAACACTTTAATAAGTAAATAAAAAAGGCCCAATCGGATAGATTGGGCCTTTTTGTTACGGCTGATTGCGCATAATCCACTCTGCATGAGCATTTGTAGAAGGTGGCGGATCAGTTGGTGTTTTATTTTGGTTTGTTTCTTTTTTTGCTTGTTCGTTAGAATTAGAATTAGAACTTGAATTTGAATCAGGGTTTGAGTTGTTTTTTGTAGTTGGATTTTTTGCTTTTTCCCCTAATTCTTTTTCAATTTCGTTACGCACCGTTTCTACACTGATTGGATCTGGAAGGAAGTAATAAATACCGCCTATCTTTTTGTCTTCGCCTTCAAGCTTTAACGTTTGCATTGTAGAAGGATCAAATCCAGAAAGTTTATTGTAAAGAGCAAGTCCGTCTGAAATAGGAATGTCGGTTTTTATATATTTTCCAACGACAGCTGTTAAATCTTTAATTTTAAATACAGTAGAGGTGGAGTTTAACTTTTGGGCAACAGCGGCTAGTAATTGTCTTTGTCTAGCAGCTCGACCATAATCGCCATTTGGATCTTGTTTTCGCATACGGACGTAAGCAAGTGCTTCTTCACCGTTTAAGTTTTGCTGACCTTGCTTAAATTGAATTTTTTTGTAGTAATCCACGTCAGAGCGCTCCCAGAAATCGAAGGGTACGTCAACGGTAACACCGCCAACAGCATCAACGATACCTTTAAAGCCTTGGAAATCAATTTTAATATAATGGTCTACAGGAACTTTTAGAAAACCTTCGACAGTTTTGATTGCCATTTCTTCTCCGCCGTAAGCATGGGCGGCATTAATTTTGTCTTCTTTTCCCTTTCCAACAATCGGAACGCGGCTATCACGAGGAATGCTCATAAGTGAAACCTTTTTAGTTTTCGGATTGATTGTTGCAAACATTAATGAGTCTGTACGACCATTTTGACCATCTGTCGCATAATCTTCTATACCCATAATGAGAATTGTAAAAGGTTCCTTTGTAATTTGTACATCTTCGTTTCTTAAATCCGATTTTTCACGAGTAAAACCACTATACATCCCCATAAGAGAAGAGTAAGAATTTAACACATAAACTCCTATACTGCCAAATAAAAATGCGAAAATAAGGAAGAAGAAAAGTTTCCTTCTTCGCTTCTTTTTTATTCTGCTATTTTGGAGATGATAATAACGTTCTTCCATATATAATCTCCTTAGTTCGTTAGTTCATTTGTAGGGAAGTAATTCACTACATTAATCTTTGAAGGTGATAAAAGAGTTATGCTTAGATAACATCTTGTTCTAAGTACAACATATCTCCTTCTGTAATTGTACATTTCCCGTTTGTTAATTCAATCATCCAATCTGTAAATGCTTGTTTGCCGTCTTCTTCTACATACGTATCAAATGTGACATTTTCTAGATAATGTATATCTTTAATGGCATATTTTGAATTGCGTAATTCATTTTCCACTTTGCCAAGTAATGTGTAATCAATCTCGGTTTGCATCACACGCATTAGTTTTCGCTGGACAACACCGACATGATTAATGCCTTCGCTTGTACACTTTCCATATGCACGAATTAATCCACCTGCGCCAAGTTTAATGCCACCAAAATAGCGTGTTACGACAACGACGGTATCTTTTAGCCCACGTTTTTTTAGTACTTCTAGCATTGGTACGCCAGCTGTACCGCTAGGCTCGCCGTCATCATTTGCTTTTTGAATATGATCTTGTTCGCCAATTAAATAAGCGGAACAATTATGTGTTGCATTCCAATGCTGTTTTTTTATTTTTTGTATAAATTCTTGAGCCTCTTCCTCAGTCGTTGCTCGGCTAATATAACAAATAAATCTTGATTTTTGAATGACGATTTCGTGTTCGCCGTAGTCTTTGATTGTTAAATATTGTAATAGCACTTGTATACGCCCCTATCTATCAAAATGACTAGTACTTTCCATTTTAAAAGCGAGCCTTTTTATATTCAAACATTTTTTCTAAATAGGCTGAAGTTTTTGGTGAGTATTTTATCTTTTTGTTGTAATTTGTCGAGATGGTGAGTATAATTTCAACCGGCATTTCCCTGTATGGATGCACCATTTGTAGTTTTCGTGTAAAATTAGGAAATAAAACTTTTTATAAGGCAGGTACGAAAATGAAAATAGCTATTGTTACTGATAGTACAGCATATATACCGAAGCAAATCCGTGATGAACTCAATATATATATGATTCCATTAAACGTTGTGTTTGGAACAGAATCTTATCAAGAAGAAGCTGAAATTTCAGCAGATGATTTTTATGTGAAAGTACGTGAACAAGAGGAACTTCCAAAAACTTCTCAACCAGCAATCGGAAAGTTTGTTGAGCTATATGAAGAACTAGCTAAAGATTATGATGCAGTTATTAGTATTCACCTATCAAGTGGAATTAGTGGTACATATCAAACATCAACGACAGCTGGACAGATGGTAGAGGGTATTGATGTATACACGTATGACTCTGAAATTAGTTGTGAAGTACAAGGATTTTATGTGCGTGAAGGTGCAAGGTTAGCAAGTGAAGGAAAGAGTCCAAAAGAGATTATTGCTCGTTTTGATGAAATGAAGAAAACGATGGACGCCTATTTTGTAGTTGATGATTTACATCATTTACAACGTGGTGGTCGATTAAATAGCGCGCAAGCTTTCATCGGCAGTCTGTTACAAGTGAAACCAGTTTTATATTTTAGAGATAAAATCATTATTCCGTTTGAAAAGATTCGTACACGTAAAAAAGCATTAAAACGTATCATTGAAATTTTTGATGAGCAAGCAAGTAAAGGTGTACCTATGGAAGCAGTTATCATTCATGCGCAACGTGAAGAGGAAGCGAATGAATGGAAGAAAGAATTAGAAGCAAAATATCCTCACGTCACAATTCGTACAGGTTATTTTGGAGCTGTAATTGGTACGCACTTAGGTGAAGGTGCATTAGGTCTTGGATGGTATACGAAGTAATAAAGATATAAAAAGCTCTCTTTTTAAGAGGGTTTTTTTACGGGTATGTTACGTTTAGTTGACAAGTTAATATTTGGAAATGGTAAAATGTACGTAAAATAAAATGATGAGGAAAGTTTTATAACTTACTTTTTACAAGAAACTATATTATAATAGAAGAGAGGTGAAACATATGGAGCATAATTCTTGTTTATGTCCAAAGTTTGAGTCAGCTTTTACTCTGCTTAGTAAGAAGTGGACTGGCTTAATTATTAAATCTTTGCTTGAAGAGTCGAAACGTTTTAGAGAAATCGCAGATATTATCCCAAATATGAGCGATCGTATGTTGTCAGAGCGTTTGAAGGAATTGGAAAGCGAGGGCATTGTAGTTCGTAATGTCTATCCAGAAGTACCAGTTCGAATCGAGTATGGCTTAACTGACAAGGGAAAAGCGTTAGAAAGTGTTATGGATGAGGTCCAAAATTGGGCTGAGAAATGGATGAAGTAGCATTTCATTTGTATTCGTATATTTAATAAAACGTAAGGGATTCCTTACGTTTTTTCTTTGTTTATAGAAGTAAGAAAAGTATATAAATTTCTACACACACATACAAAAATATACGAATTTTGCGCTAGATCTACATATAATATTACATTTGTTTTACAAAAACGTAACATTAGCAAAAAAAATCCCGAATTATGGTATAAATTTTATAGGTTATATACGGAAAAAGAAAAAAGAAAGCGGTGTAAAAAATAAAATGAAAAAGCTAAAAATGGCATCTTGCGCATTAGTTGCAGGGTTAATGTTTTCAGGGCTAACACCAAATGTATTTGCAGAAGATAAAATTTCTGACGTGAAATCACAAATTAATACACAAAATGACACTTTACATAAACAACAACAAGAACGTGATGAATTACAAAAACAAATGAATGACTTAAACAAAACAATTCAAGGTTTAGATAAGTCTGTTCAAGAGAATGCTGCAAAGCTTGATGAAACAACGAAAAAAGTTTCTGATACTGAGCAATTAATTGAAAAGAAAAATAAAGATATTGCAGAATTACAAACGAAGATTGCAAAACGTGAAGAGTTATTAAGAAAGCGTTTAGTTGCACTTCAAGAACAGCCAAATACGAACGTTGTAACAGAAGTTCTTGTAAACTCTAAAAACGTTGCAGATTTAGTTGATCGTTTAACTTCTGTTTCTAAAATTCTTGAGTCTGATGAAGATATCATGAAAACACAACAAGAAGATCAAGCTAGTGTGAAAAAAGATGTTGCAACGGTAAAAGAGAAACAAAAAGAATTAAAAGAAGCACAAGCTCAAATTGAAACTGCTAAGAAAGAACTTGACGCTGAAAAAGAGAAAAAAGCAACAGCGGTAAACGATTTAAGCGGTAAAATGGATACAGTTGTAACTTCAATGACAAGTACGGAAGGTCAATTGAAAGAGCTTGAGAAACAAGCATTACAATTACAACGCATTGCCGAAGAAGAAGCACAAGCAAAAGCTGCACAAGAAGCTGCTGCTCAAAAACAAGCAGAGCAAGCTGCAAAAGCTGCGCAAGCTCAGCCAGCACAAGCACCTGTAGAGCAAGCTGCACCAGCAAACAATGGTGGACAAGCTCAAAAAGAAGAGCCTAAAAAAGAAGAACCTAAAAAGGAAGAGCCTAAAAAAGAGGCACCTAAAAAAGAAGATAAAAAACCAGAACCGACACCAGGCCCAGCTCCGACTCCTGGCGTAATTGGTAAAGCACAACAATACTTAGGTTTACCATATGTTTGGGGAAGTGCATCTCCATCAAACGGTGGTTTTGACTGTAGTGGATTTATTTCTTACGTATTCGGTGTAGGTCGTCAAGACGTTAATGGTTACTGGCATTCAGTTTCAAAAGTAAGTAGCCCACAGCCAGGGGACTTAGTATTCTTCCAAGGTACTTATAAAGCAGGTCCATCTCACATTGGTATTTACGTTGGTAATGGTCAAATGATTCATGCTAGTGATAAAGGAATTGCGTACGGTGATATCAACAGCTCATATAACCAAAAACATTTCTTAGGTTACGGTCGATTCTAGGATTTATAAAAGAATAAAAAACGTGTATAAAGTCGATAGCTTACTATTTTATAAGTAGGTTATCGACTTTTTTGAGTTTTTACGGGATTTGAAGAAGGGTTTATAGTAGTGCTGGAGGTGATTGTCGATGCTAGCGGGGAAACAGTTGCTATTAGACGAACTTTCTTCAGATTTACAGAGGGAATTAAATGATTTGAAAAAGAAGGGAGAGGTCGTGTGTGTACAAGGTGTAAAAAAGAAGGCTTCTAAATATGTATGTCAGCGCTGTGGAAATATAGAACAGCGGCTATTTGCGTCGTTTTTATGTAAAAGATGCAGTAAAGTGTGCACATATTGCCGGAAGTGTATAACGATGGGGAGGGTAAGTGAATGTGCTTTACTTGTTCGCGGGATTGCTGAAAGAAAGAGAGAAAAGAATTTAAACTTGTTACGGTGGAGCGGAACGTTGTCTACTGGTCAGAATTTGGCGGCGCAAGGAGTTATAGAGGCTATTAAGCGAAAAGAATCATTTTTTATTTGGGCTGTATGCGGGGCTGGGAAAACAGAGATGTTGTTTTACGGTATTAACGAAGCGCTTCAAAAAGGAGAAAGAGTTTGTATCGCAACGCCGAGAACGGATGTTGTTCTGGAATTAGCACCGAGATTACAAGAAGTATTTCCATATATAAAGGTAGCGGCTTTATATGGAGGGAGTGTGGATAAAGAAAAAGATGCAGTACTAGTCGTTGCAACCACGCATCAATTATTGCGTTATTATAGGGCGTTTCATGTCATGGTTGTAGATGAGATAGATGCTTTTCCATATTGTGCAGATCAAATGTTACAGTACGCGGTAAAACAAGCGATGAAAGAAAGAGCGGCGCGTATTTATTTAACTGCGACTCCAGATGAAACGTGGAAGCGAAAATTTAGAAGAGGTGAACAAAAAGGTGTTATTGTTTCTGGACGATATCACCGTCATCCTTTGCCAGTTCCTTTGTTTTGTTGGTGCGGGAATTGGAAAAAAAGCCTCATTCATAAAAGAATTCCTCGAGTTTTACTACAGTGGTTACAAACGTACTTAAATAAAAAATATCCTATTTTTTTATTTGTTCCCCATGTGCGATATATAGAAGAGATAAGCCTATTGTTAAAGTCATTAAACAAGCGAATTGAAGGTGTACATGCAGAAGATCCGGATAGAAAAGAAAAAGTAGCGGCTTTCAGAAAAGGAGAAATCCCATTATTAGTTACAACGACAATTTTAGAGCGAGGCGTAACAGTAAAAAATTTGCAAGTAGCGGTTTTAGGGGCGGAAGAAGAAATATTCTCAGAAAGTGCACTCGTACAAATTGCGGGCCGAGCAGGGCGGAGCTTTGAAGCACCGTATGGAGAGGTCGTTTATTTTCACTATGGTAAGACAGAGGCGATGGTGCGCGCGAAAAAACATATTCAAGGTATGAATAAAAATGCGAAAGAACAAGGATTGATCGATTGATGCATTGTTTACTTTGTGATGAGTGTTTTGTAGAAACGGTTAGTTGGTACAATTTTTTTGTAAAGTGTCATAGAAAATATATATGTGATAGATGTGAGCAGAAACTTTCCTATATTATAGGAGAAATTTGTATGGAGTGTGGGCGGCCTTTAGAATATGTTCCTGCCTCATTTCAAGAAGACGGTATTTGTATAGATTGTCTAAGGTGGATGAAAGAGGCGAAGTATCGTTCTTTTAAAAACCGTTCGTTATATATGTATGATGATGAGATGAAAGAAATAGTAGCGCAGTTTAAGTTTCGGGGGGATGCAGAGTTAGTGCGCATTTTTTATCGTCCTTTTCGAAGTTTATTTCAAAAGTATTTTGCTAATGTTTCAACCGTTATCGCTGTTCCGCTTAGTAAGGAAAGGGCAGTTGAACGTGGTTTTAATCAAGCTGAGTTATTAGCAACTTGTTTACCTGTCAAAATTTCTTATCCATCATTAAGAAGAAGGGAAACAGAAAAGCAGAGTAAGAAGACACGTAAAGAAAGGGTGTCAGGGAGCAATCCTTTTTATTTTCAGGGAGAAGAGATGTTTTCTGGGCAACATATTTTACTCGTTGATGATGTGTATACGACTGGAATTACAGTTAGGCAAATCGGAAGTTTGTTATATGAAAGAGGGGCAAGAGAAGTATCTAGTTTGACACTTTGTAGAAGTTAATATGGCAGTGTCGAAAGGGATAATAAAAAGGCGATAAGTCTTCTTTGACTTCATATGTTGTCATTCGTTATAGTCAAAATATGGGGCGAATGCCCTGATTTTTAGAGTGAAGGGAATGGAATGAACATGCAAGGAAGAGTGAAATGGTTCAATGCAGAAAAGGGATTTGGGTTTATTGAGCGTGAAGATGGTGACGATGTATTTGTCCATTTTTCTGCTATTCAACAAGATGGGTATAAGTCATTAGAAGAAGGGCAACAAGTAGAGTTTGACATTGTAGATGGAGCACGTGGACCACAAGCAGCTAATGTTGTGAAACTGTAGGGGATATTGTTTTGGGAAGAGAAAGCTGCGTTTGTGGCAACGTTATATATATGTAGTAGAACCTCTTGTTTTTTGCAGGGGGTTTTTTGTTATAGGGTAAGTTGTCAAAAAGTTGTTTCTTTTCTGTAACGAATTGTCCACAGTTATATTCGTTATCCATGATGTTAATAGGATAAAATAAAGATAGAAACGATGCATCTTTTCATTTCAACAAAAAACGATAAAAAAATCGCAATTCCACTAATTTTTTTAAAAAAGTTAGAAGGAGTTTTTAAGCCAGTGTCGAAATTATAGGACATAGGCTTGAAAGGAGGAATTCATCTATGAAATTCAACATTCGTGGTGAAAATATTGAAGTAACTCCAGCATTAAAGGAATATGTAGAGAAAAAACTAAGTAAGTTAGAGCGTTATTTTGATACATTCCCAGAGATTAAAGTTAATTTAAAAGTATACTCTGACAAGCAACGTGTCGAGGTAACAATACCATTTACTGATTTATTACTTCGTGCAGAAGAAACTAATAGTGATATGTACGCTGCTATCGATTTAGTAGTTGATAAACTTGAGCGACAAATTCGTAAACATAAAACAAAGGTAAATCGTAAGTTACGTGAGAAAGGTTCTGTGAAAACGAACTTTATCCTTCCAGAAGCAGTAGCTGTTCTGGATGCGGTAGAAGAGGATGAATTAGAACTTGTACGTACAAAACGATTCGATTTAAAACCGATGGACGTTGAAGAAGCGATCCTACAAATGGATATGCTAGGACATAATTTCTTCGTCTTCACAAATGCTGATACAAATGAAACTAATGTTGTATATGGCCGTAAAGATGGGAAATACGGTTTAATCGAAACTAAATAATAATTCAAAAGCGCAGCCGAAATGGCTGCGCTTTTTTTGCTGAAAATAGATTTTTAAAAAACTTTTCTTAATTTAGAACGAGACATTCGGCCGATTGTTGTCATAGTTATAAGACAAGTGTTACAATTATCATTAGGTATATACATTTTAGTTTTTTTAATTAGGAGAAAAATTGGCATAACATACATTTGATTTTTACAACGACTGATTGTAATAGAGAAAAAGAAAAACAATCGGAAGTTTTATTTTAATAAAAGAGGAGCGTATTTCCTATGATCGGTATTTTAAAAAAGGTGTTTGATGTAAACCAACGCCAAATTAAACGTATGCAAAAGACAGTTGAGCAAATTGATGCATTAGAGTCATCTATTAAGCCACTAACTGATGAACAATTAAAAGGAAAGACGCTTGAATTTAAAGAACGTCTAACAAAAGGTGAAACAGTAGATGATCTACTACCTGAAGCTTTTGCAGTTGTTCGCGAAGCGGCAACTCGTGTTCTTGGAATGCGTCCATATGGCGTACAGTTAATGGGGGGTATTGCCTTACATGAAGGGAATATTTCTGAGATGAAAACGGGTGAAGGTAAAACGTTAACATCTACATTACCTGTATATTTAAATGCTTTAACAGGAAAAGGTGTTCACGTTGTTACAGTCAATGAATACTTAGCACAACGTGATGCGAACGAAATGGGACAACTTCATGAGTTCCTTGGCTTAACGGTAGGAATTAACTTAAACCATATGTCACGCGAAGAGAAACAAGAGGCTTATGCTGCTGATATTACGTATAGCACAAATAATGAGCTTGGATTCGATTACTTACGTGACAACATGGTTTTATATAAAGAGCAGTGCGTTCAACGTCCACTTCACTTTGCTATTATCGATGAAGTCGATTCTATTTTAGTCGATGAAGCGCGTACGCCGCTTATTATTTCGGGACAAGCTCAAAAATCAACAGAGCTATACATGTTTGCAAATGCATTCGTTCGTACGTTAGAAAATGAAAAAGAGTATTCATTTGATGTGAAAACGAAAAATGTAATGTTAACAGAAGATGGTATTACGAAAGCAGAGAAAGCTTTCCATATTGAAAACTTATTCGATTTAAAACATGTAGCACTTCTTCACCATATTAATCAGGCGCTTCGTGCACACGTTGTTATGCACCGTGATACAGATTATGTTGTACAAGAAGGCGAAATCGTAATTGTAGACCAATTTACTGGTCGTCTTATGAAAGGTCGTCGTTATAGCGAAGGATTACACCAAGCGATTGAAGCAAAAGAAGGTGTAGAAATTCAAAATGAGAGTATGACGCTTGCGACAATTACATTCCAGAACTACTTCCGTATGTATGAAAAATTATCTGGTATGACTGGTACAGCGAAAACAGAGGAAGAGGAATTCCGTAACATTTACAATATGAACGTTATTGTAATTCCAACAAACAAACCGATTATTCGTGATGATCGTGCTGATTTAATCTTTAAATCAATGGAAGGTAAGTTCAATGCTGTTGTTGAGGATATTGTAAATCGTCATAAACAAGGGCAACCTGTTCTTGTAGGTACAGTTGCAATTGAAACTTCAGAGCTTATTTCAAAAATGTTAACACGTAAAGGTGTACGTCATAACATTTTAAATGCGAAAAACCATGCGCGTGAAGCAGATATCATTGCAGAAGCCGGTATGAAAGGTGCTGTAACGATTGCAACGAATATGGCTGGTCGTGGTACAGATATTAAGCTTGGAGACGATGTGAAAATCTTCGGTCTAGCAGTTATCGGTACAGAACGTCATGAAAGCCGTCGTATTGATAATCAGTTACGTGGTCGTGCTGGTCGTCAAGGGGACCCTGGTGTGACGCAGTTCTACTTATCAATGGAAGATGAATTAATGCGCCGATTTGGTTCAGATAATATGAAAGCAATGATGGATCGTCTTGGTATGGATGATTCTCAGCCAATTGAAAGTAAAATGGTTTCTCGTGCGGTAGAGTCTGCACAAAAACGTGTTGAAGGAAATAACTATGATGCACGTAAGCAGTTATTACAATACGATGATGTACTTCGTCAGCAACGTGAAGTTATTTATAAGCAACGTCAAGAAGTAATGGAATCAGAAAACTTACGTGGCATTATTGAAGGTATGATGAAATCTACAGTAGAACGTGCTGTTGCGCTTCATACACAAGAGGAAATTGAAGAGGATTGGAACATTAAAGGTCTTGTTGACTACTTAAATACAAACCTTCTTCAAGAAGGAGACATAAAAGAAGAAGAATTACGTCGCCTTGCTCCTGAGGAAATGAGCGAACCGATTATCGCGAAATTAATAGAGCGTTATAATGACAAAGAAAAGCTTATGCCAGAAGAGCAAATGCGTGAGTTTGAGAAGGTTGTTGTATTCCGCGTTGTAGATACGAAATGGACAGAGCATATTGATGCGATGGATCACCTTCGTGAAGGTATTCATTTACGTGCTTACGGTCAAATTGATCCACTTCGTGAGTACCAAATGGAAGGATTCGCGATGTTCGAGTCAATGGTTGCTTCTATTGAAGAGGAAATTTCTCGTTACATTATGAAAGCTGAAATTGAACAAAACTTAGAACGTCAAGAAGTTGTTCAAGGTGAAGCTGTTCATCCATCTAGCGATGGCGAAGAAGCGAAGAAAAAGCCAGTTGTAAAAGGTGACCAAGTGGGCCGCAACGATTTATGTAAATGTGGTAGCGGTAAAAAATATAAAAACTGCTGTGGTATTGTTCAGTAATATAGGGCGGTAGCTTTGGCTGCTTTGCAAACTTTTATATCAAAAATGTATAATTAAGAAGAATTAAACTCTCTCCGTAATAAGTGGAGAGAGTTTCCCTTGTTTTCATACGAAAGTAACAGCAATTACATAGAGGTGAAGGAAATGGAATTAGTAGAAATTAGACAGGAATTAGAGAAAATGGCTAAGCGATTAGCGGCTTTTAGGGGGTCTCTTTGACCTCCCTACTAAGGAGAACCAAATTGCAGAATTAGAAGAAAAAATGATGGGCGCAGGATTTTGGGATGACCAACAAGGCGCACAAGTTGTAATTAATGAAGCGAATGCGTTAAAAGATATGGTTGGAAGTTTCCGTCAGTTAGATGAGACGTTCGAAAATTTAGAAGTAACGCATGAGCTTTTAAAAGAAGAATATGATGAAGATTTACATGAGGAATTAGAATCAGAAGTAAAAGGCTTAATTCAAGAAATGAATGAGTATGAGCTTCAGTTACTATTAAGTGATCCTTATGATAAAAATAATGCGATTTTAGAATTACATCCAGGTGCAGGTGGAACTGAGTCACAAGACTGGGGTTCTATGTTATTACGTATGTATACACGTTGGGCTGAAAAACGTGGATTTAAAGTAGAAACGGTTGACTATTTACCAGGTGATGAAGCTGGTATTAAGAGTGTAACTTTATTAATTAAAGGTCATAACGCTTACGGTTACTTAAAAGCAGAGAAAGGTGTACATCGTCTTGTACGTATTTCACCATTCGATTCTTCAGGTCGTCGTCATACATCGTTTGTATCTTGTGAAGTTGTACCAGAGTTCAATGATGAAGTTGAAATCGAAGTACGTACAGAAGATTTAAAAATTGATACGTACCGCGCAAGTGGAGCGGGTGGACAGCACGTAAATACGACAGATTCAGCAGTTCGTATTACACATACACCGACAAATACAGTTGTAACGTGTCAGTCAGAGCGTTCACAAATTAAAAACCGTGAGCATGCGATGAAGATGTTAAAAGCGAAATTATATCAAAAGAAACTAGAAGAGCAACAGGCACAATTAGATGAAATCCGTGGGGAACAAAAAGAAATCGGATGGGGTAGCCAAATCCGTTCTTACGTATTCCACCCGTATTCTCTTGTAAAAGACCACCGTACAAATACGGAGGTTGGTAACGTACAAGCAGTTATGGATGGAGAGATTGATCCATTTATTGATGCTTACTTACGTTCTCGCATCTAATAAGCGAAAAAAAGCCAACAAAATTGTTGGCGCATGCTGAGGATATAGAGGATATAAGGCATTTGATTTTATTTTTATAGATGAAGTAAAGAGGAAGAGAAGTTGGAAACGACAACTTCTCTTTTTGATGGGATTATATGTAGATTACAATGCTGTATATTGTTTTGTAAAAAGTAGAGAATAGTAAAATAGAGCGGTAATAGGGTGAAGATTTATATAGAACTTTTCTAATTTTCCTTTTAAAAAGGATTCTTTATAGAAGTTTTTTAAGTTGTTCACAGAATTGAAACAACTTATGAAAGCTTTATTTTATCAAGGTTCTCACTGTATTTTTGAGGAATATGAAATACACCTTAGTTTTTCTATATAAAGATAATGCTTATAATGAAAATGAGTGTGTTAGGAATAAAAAGAATATCAACAATGGGGAGCGATAGAAGTGAAAAAGAAATTGTTGGCTATTGCGCTAGGGACATCGGTTGTTTTTACTTTAGGAGCATGCGGAAATAAAGAAGAGAGTAAGTCTTCGAAACAGTCTGCAAGCACAGACAGCGCAGAACAAATTTTCCAAAGAAGTTGTGCTGGATGTCACGCAACAGATTTATCAGGGGCAACTGGACCTGATTTAAGAAAAGTGGGCGGTAAGTACGACGCCGCAGATATCGAAGAGATTATTAAAAAAGGCCGCGGTTCAATGTCACCAGGACTTATTCAAGGTGAAGATGCGAAAAAAGTATCTGAATGGTTAGCAGAACATAAATAAAAAAGGTGAAATGGACGAGTTGATAATATATTCAACTCGTTTTCCTTTTTCTGGAATGTAACATAACTGTAACAAAAATGTATCCAAATTGGAAACCGTTTGATGTTACAATGGGGTTTGTAGAATTTTGCTGAAATATATTACATAGAGTGGTATTGCTTATGAGAAAGCATAAGTAAACTACCTTCAACAAGGATGAATAAGTGAAAATGAAGGATGTCTTTTATTTTCAGATGTACAGAAAAGTATTTCGAAAAAAATCATTAAGTATTGGGTGATAAATAATGATAAAAATGACGAATGTTTATAAGGAGTACCCGAATGGTATGAAAGCCATTGCTGGTCTTACAGTTAACATTAAACAAGGTGAATTCGTATACGTAGTTGGACCGAGTGGAGCCGGAAAATCTACATTTATTAAAATGATGTATCGTGAAGAGAAACCATCTACAGGATCTATTAATGTAAATGGACTTACTATCGAAACATTGGCAGAAAGAGACGTTCCGTATTTCCGTCGTCAATTAGGCGTAATTTTCCAAGATTTTAAATTGCTACCTAAATTAACGGTATATGAGAATGTTGCGTTTGCTTTAGAAGTAATTGAAGAAGAACCGGATGCAATTCGTGAGCGTGTAACAGAAGTTCTAGGTCTTGTAGGCCTTGAAGATCGTGCAGACGCACTTCCAAGTGAGCTTTCGGGCGGGGAGCAACAACGTGTGGCTATTGCAAGAGCAATTGTAAATAGACCAAAGGTTGTAATTGCCGATGAGCCAACAGGTAACTTAGATATTGAAACAGCTCTTGATATTATGAATATTTTTACTCGCATTAATGAGCGCGGCACAACGATCGTTATGGCGACGCATAATGCAGATATCGTAAATACAATCCGTCATCGTGTAATCGCGATTGAAGGCGGAAAAATTGTTCGAGATGAGATTGAGGGAGGATACGGATATGAAGGCTAAGACCCTTAGTCGACATTTGCGAGAAGGTGTAAAGAATCTATCACGTAACGGATGGATGACATTTGCTTCTGTTAGTGCAGTAACAGTTACATTATTACTTGTAGGTGTCTTTTTAACAGCGATTATGAATATGAACCATTTTGCGACGAAAGTAGAGCAAGATGTAGAGATTCGTGTACACATTGATCCAGCTGCAAAAGAAGCGGATCAAAAGAAATTAGAAGAAGATATGAGTAAGATTGCAAAAGTAGATTCTATTAAATATTCTTCTAAAGAAGAAGAGTTAAAACGTTTAATTAAAAGCTTAGGTGATAGTGGAAAAACGTTTGAGTTATTTGAACAAGATAACCCACTTAAAAACGTATTCGTTGTAAAAGCAAAAGAACCAACAGATACAGCGACAATCGCGAAGAAAGTTGAAAAAATGCAGTTTGTCAGTAATGTTCAGTACGGAAAAGGGCAAGTTGAACGATTATTTGATACTGTAAAAACTGGTCGTAACATTGGGATTGCGTTAATTGCTGGTCTTTTATTCACAGCGATGTTCTTAATCTCTAATACAATTAAAATTACAATTTATGCTCGTAGTACAGAAATTGAAATTATGAAACTTGTTGGTGCAACAAACTGGTTTATTCGTTGGCCATTCTTGCTAGAGGGATTATTCTTAGGAGTATTAGGATCAATTATTCCAATTGGCCTAATTCTAGTTACGTATAATTCGTTGCAAGGTGTGTTTAACGAAAAACTTGGCGGAACAATTTTCGAGCTGCTACCATACAGTCCTTTCGTATTCCAATTAGCTGGTTTACTAGTATTAATCGGTGCTTTAATCGGTATGTGGGGAAGTGTAATGTCAATTCGTCGCTTCTTAAAAGTATAAAAAGTTGCAAACATAATTCGTACAAGCTTATCATATAGTAGAAATAGGTAAAGGCATCACACACTGTGTGATGCCTTTTGCTACACCACCTGTGTGTTTTGGAAAGGGGAATTCCGCATTGAAACGTAGAGTTGCAATTATTGGAATGGTTGTTGCATTTTTAATTGGTGCTGGCGGAATGTTTGCAGGCATGTCTGTATTTGGGGTTACCCCAGCAGAAGTAACGCAAACAATTTCGAGTGGGAATGCTAGCACTGCGCAAGGGAATTTGGCAAAAATTAATGAGGCGTATGCACTAATTGATTCACGTTATGTGGAAGACGTGAAAGATGAAAAGTTAGTTGAAGGTGCAATACAAGGTATGTTGTCTACGCTGAAGGACCCTTATTCCACGTATATGGATAAAGAAACAGCCAAACAGTTTAGTGAATCGCTTGATCCTGAATTAGAGGGGATTGGGGCTGAGGTGAACAAGACGGACGATAAGCTTATTATCGTATCGCCAATTAAAGGTTCACCAGCAGAAAAGATAGGAATTAAACCGAATGACCAAATTTTATCTGTAGATGGAAACAGTGTGAAAGACTTATCACGTGAAGAAGCGGTATTAAAAATTCGTGGTAAAAAGGGAACGACTGTCGCAATTGAAATTAAACGTGCGGGAGTAACTGATCCGATTGTATTTAAAATTAAGCGTGAAAAGATTCCAATCTTTACAGTGTTTAGTTCTGTGAAGCAAGAGAGTGGAAAAGATATCGGTTATATGCAAATCACTTCTTTTGCTGAAAATACAGCGAAGGAATTTAAGGATCAGTTAAAAGAGTTAGAGAAGAAAAATATAAAAGGCTTAGTTATTGACGTGCGTGGTAATCCTGGTGGCTATTTAAATAGTGTAGAAGATATACTAGGGGAAATTATGACGAATAAAAAGCCAATGCTACAAGTAGAGCAGCGAAATGGTGAGAAGAAGAAATTCTCTACGGAACTGAAAGAGAGAAAACCATATCCAATTTCAGTATTAATTGATAATGGAAGTGCTTCTGCTTCAGAGATTTTAGCGGGTGCGCTGAAAGAAGGAGAAGGATACGATTTAATTGGTGAAAAAACATTTGGTAAAGGTACTGTCCAGCAAGCTGTTCCATTTAAAGACGGCAGCAACATTAAATTAACGATGTTTAAATGGTTAACACCGGATGGGAACTGGATTCATAAAAAAGGAATCGCACCAACAGTAGAAGTGAAGCAACCAAATTATTATCATGCGACACCAATTCAAATTGAAAAAACACTTTCATACAATTCAAATGATGTACAAGTAAAACATGCTCAAGAAATGCTTAAGAGCTTAGGGTATGTACCAGGTCGTGAAGATGGATACTTTAGTAAAGAGACAGAATCGGCGCTGAAAGCATTCCAAAATGCGAATGAGATGGAAGCGACAGGACAGCTTGATAAAAAGACAGCTGAAGCGATTCAAACTAAAATTATCGAAAAAATCCGTTCTGGAGAAAATGATTTACAATTACAGTCAGCATTAAAGTTAATGGCAAAATAAGAAGAAATACAGGCAGTTTGCTGCCTGTATTTTTTTGTGTTAAACAAACGTTTGTTTAGTTGTGATAATATAAAAAGAAAGAATGATATAAATGGTGGTGAATGAGTTCGTGGAGGCGTGGATTTTTGAAATAATGCGGGCAGTTGGACGTTTTTTCTTACACCCTGCTGTCTATATATTTGTAATAAGTAGTATCTTCGTTGGATACTTACGTATGTTAAGAGAACGAAAAGATTTTTCTTTTAAAGTTTATGATATTTGGTTTGAACTGCGAACCTCTCTATTTGCAGGGATTGGATACGGATTAGTAGTATCTATTATTACGATTGGGCTTGGACTTGTTGTTTCTAAAGCAAGCTTATGGGCCATTTTAATTTGGACATTACTATTTGGATTAACGGCTATGTATCGATATTTATCGGCAGCTTATACATTTAGCATTGCGATTGTATGTGTTCTATTATCTTCTAAGCTACCAGTTTCCTTCTTACAGCTTCGAGAAGGTGAAGAGAGTACCATTGTATCCCTTGCTATTTTACTAGGCGTTATGCTTATTGTAGAAGGCTTATTGATTTCTAAAAACGCGGTAGGATACTCTACACCGAAGATTAGGAAGGGGAAGCGTGGATTAAAGATTGGTTTACACGAATCAAAGCGTTTATGGATCGTTCCTATTTTTATTCTTGTACCGGGTGATGCGGTAACGCAGTTTATTTCATGGTGGCCTGTCGTTTCAATAGGTTCAAATACATATTCTCTATTCCTCGTTCCATTTTTAATTGGGTTTATGAGAAAGATTAAAAGTTATGAGCCGACGGAAGCTTTATTATTTACAGGAAGACGTGTTTATGGATTAGCAGGACTTGTGCTCGTTTTAGGAATCGCAAGTTACTGGTGGCACGTACTTGCAATTATCGCGATGGGAGTCGCGATGCTTGGGCGTTTCACAATTTCGATGCAAGAGAAAATTGCTGATGAAACAAGACCAGCGTATTTTGCTGCACGCAATGATGGGCTCATTGTACTAGATACAATTCCAAATACAATTGGAGCAGAGCTGAAATTACTGCCTGGAGAAATTATTACGAAAGTAAATGGAGTCATTCCAAAAACCGCCGAGGAATTTTATGATGCGCTTCAAACGAAGACGACAGGAGCATTTTGTAAATTAGAAGTATTAGATACAAATGGTGAGCTTCGTCTTGCACAAACTGCATTATATGCTGGTGGACATCACGAATTAGGTATTGTATTCGTTGAACAGGAGCATGAGTGGGATTCAGAAGCGATGTAATAGAAGGAATGGTATCACCTTGTGGTGGTACCTTTTTTTGTTTTTTGGGGGGAGGGTAGTTAGTAAATGAAATTTATATCGGCGATTATTCGAATATATCGACTTTCCGGCCAAAAACGACAGCTATCGCAAAGCTTATTTTCAGTTTCATAGACGGATAACTTGAATAATTATTTGATAATGGTTATCATTTAGGGAGTCTTTTTAATTTTGGAAAATGGAGGTAAGATATGCTGCGTAAATTTTTCTCGTACTATAAACCGTATAAAGGTTTATTTATACTCGACTTTTCTTGTGCGGTTGTCGCAGGATTATTAGAACTCGGCTTCCCGCTTATCGTAAATCAATTTATTGATAAGTTATTGCCAGGGCAAAACTGGACGCTTATTTTATGGGCTTGTTTCGGTTTACTCGCAGTTTATATGTTAAATGCAGGCTTACAATATGTCGTTACATATTGGGGACATATGCTTGGTGTTAACATTGAAACAGATATGAGGCAGAAATTATTTGATCATATTCAAAAGCTATCATTCAGATTTTTTGATAATAATAAAACAGGTCATTTAATTTCGCGTCTTACAAACGATTTAATGGAAATTGGGGAAATTGCTCACCATGGACCAGAAGATTTATTTATCGCCGTAATGACTTTAGTTGGGGCATTCTCATTTATGATGATGATCAACTGGAAGTTAGCGTTATTAACGTTCTTCGTCATTCCATTCCTATTATGGTTAGCACTTTACTTCAATAAAAAAATGACAGGTACATTTAGACGTTTATTCTCAGACGTTGCTGATTTCAATGCATGTATTGAGAACAACGTTGGTGGTATTCGCGTTGTACAAGCATTCGGAAATGAAAAGTTTGAGAAAGAGCAATTCGCTGTGAACAACGCTCGTTTCCGTACAACGAAATTAATGGCGTATAAAATTATGGCTTTAAATTCATCGATTAGTTATATGCTCATGCGTCTCGTAACGCTCTTCGTATTAATATGCGGTACATGGTTTGTTCTGCAAGGAGAATTAACATACGGTGGATTTATCGGATTCGTTCTATTAACGAATATTTTCTTCCGTCCAATTGAAAAAATTAACGCGGTAATCGAAAGCTATCCGAAAGGAATCGCTGGTTTTAAAAGGTATGTAGAGCTTCTTGAAACAGAGCCTGACATTGTAGACTCTAAAGATGCAATGGAAGTGAAGCATGTACATGGTGATATTCAATATAACAACATTACGTTTGGATATGAAAACAAAGAACCGATTTTAAATGACATTAGTTTGAACATACATGCAGGTGAAACAGTTGCGTTCGTTGGACCATCAGGAGCTGGGAAAACGACGTTATGTAGCCTATTACCACGTTTTTATGAGCAATCATCTGGATCGATTCAAATTGATGGAATTGATACGAAAGATATGACATTATCTTCACTTCGTAAGCAAATTGGAATTGTGCAGCAAGATGTGTTCTTATTCTCAGGAACAATTCGTGAAAATATTGCTTACGGGAACTTAAAGGCGTCAGAAGCTGAAATTTGGCAGGCAGTAAAACGTGCGCAGTTAGAAGACTTAATTTACTCACAACCAGACGGTTTAGATACTGTTATCGGTGAGCGTGGTGTAAAACTTTCTGGTGGACAGAAGCAGCGTCTAGCAATTGCTCGTATGTTCTTGAAAAACCCGCCAATTTTAATACTAGATGAAGCTACTTCCGCACTAGATACTGAGACGGAACTTGCAATTCAAAAATCACTTGCTGAATTAGCAGCTGGCCGTACAACGTTAGTTATCGCTCACAGACTTGCAACGATTAAAAATGCAGATCGAATTGTCGTTGTAAATAAAGACGGTATTGCAGAACAAGGTTCACATGATGAATTAATTGAGCAAGGCGGAGGATACAGTAGGTTATACGAAGCTCAGTTTAGTTCGTAAATATAATTTGTACTGAATTAGTGCACCATAAGTAGGTAAAAATCTCATATGGGAGGAAATAAAGTATGATTGTAACAACAACGTCTACAATTCAAGGAAAAGAAATTATTGAGTATATCGATATCGTCAATGGAGAAGCGATTATGGGCGCGAATATCGTTCGTGACCTCTTCGCTTCTGTCCGTGACGTTGTCGGCGGTCGTGCGGGTGCTTATGAAAGTAAATTAAAAGAAGCGCGCGACATTGCAATGGAAGAGATGAAAACTTTCGCAAGACAAAAAAATGCAAATGCAATTGTTGGTATCGACGTGGATTACGAAGTAGTTCGCGAAGGGATGCTAATGGTTGCTGTGAGCGGGACTGCTGTCCGTATCTAAAATGAAAAGCCGTGCTGATGTGAAGTGACCCCTAAAAGTTAGACACGGTTATTTCATTAGGCAGCTCGATAAAAATGAGTCCGGTATTGCACCGGGCTCATTTTTAATTTTGCTTTTATCCGTTTTGTATTGTAATAATCTATATATTTTTCTAATTCTATTTTGAAGTGCTCTACACTTTCAAACTCTTTTATGTAGAGAAACTCAGACTTCATGATTCCAAAGAAATTCTCCATTACTGCGTTGTCATAACAGTTGCCTTTACGAGACATACTTTGTACGATACCTCTTTTTTGTAATGGGTGACGGTACTGTTTCATTTGATAATGCCACCCTTGATCTGAATGCATCATTAGTTGGTGATTTTCAGGTAAACCTTCTAATGCTGTCTCTAACATTTCTGAAACAAGTGAATACGTCGGTCTAGAGCCAATTGTATAGGTAATGATTTCACCATTATACAAGTCTAATACAGGTGATAAATAAAGTTTCTCACCGAATAATTTAAATTCTGTAATATCGGTTACCCATTTTTCATTTGGCGTATCTGCCGTAAATTTACGCTCTAAAATATGAGGTGCGATTTTACCAACTGTTCCTTTATAAGATTTATATTTTTTCATACGTACAAGACATTTTAAACCTAACTCTTTCATAATTCGTTGCACTTTTTTATGATTCACTATTTGATTACGATTGGCTAACTCATCACGAATACGACGATATCCATAACGACCTTCGTGTTCATCATAAATCGCTTTAATTTCTACTTTTAAATCGGCATCTGGATCGATTCTATCCATTTGTTTTACATAAAAATAATAGGTGCTTCGAGGGATATCCGCTAACTTTACTAATTCTTTCACTTGAAACTCATGCCTTAATTCATAGACTACTTGTGCCTTGTCTTGTTTGGTGATTTTTCCTTGTTTTGAACTAAGGCATTCAACTTTTTTAAATACGCATTTTCCATACGTAAGCGTTCTAATTCAGCTTGTAACGCTTCAACTGAACCTTCTGCCGGAATCTTTTTAGTATCATGTTTTGTGTTTTTATTTTTCATGGATGGACGCCCCTTTTTCTTTGGTTCAAGGGCATCTAAGCCACCTACTTCAAATTGCTTCTTCCATTGATAAACCGTTGTAAAAGAAGGAATCATGAAGATAGCCGCTGTATCCATTAACGATATACCCGATTGAGCCATAAAATTTAGTACGTCTAGTTTAAACTCTGCGGTGTAATTTGTATAGACCTCGTATAAACCTTCTTCTCCATGGAGTTCGTATAAGCGTAACCAGTATTGAAATTGTGCCTTTGTAATATGCATCTGTTTTGCATATTCTGCTTGAGAAATTATTTTCGGATTAAATCCTTGAACGAGCGTTAACTTTAAATCCTTCGTAAATTTTGTCATACAAAAAACTGCACCTCCAATTGTTAGACTGTGTCTAACAATTGGGGTGCAGTTCACTGATGCATGGCTTTTTACTTTATATGTCGAAGTTTCAATATTTCTTGGGAAATGCGGAAGGTCCCGTCGATATATAGGGAAGACATTAGAGCGCTTCTTTACATTTCCGTATTTGAACTAATAATGTTTCGTATTCTTGGTTGAGAGATGTGATGTCATCGTGATGATTGGGTATAGAAATCCGACTGATGACTTCAGTTAATTTTGTTTGTAACCTTAATAATTCTTGTTTAGTAACGTTTACAGAATTCCCGGTTGTTCTTTTTGTGTATTGCTCGTAATTACCGTGGAATACTCTTGGTTCACTCTCATCTACTTGTAGAATATGGTCTGCAACAGAGCGAATAAAGGCACGGTCATGGCTAATGAAAAGTATTGTGCCAGGATATTCTTGTAACATGGTTTCTAATTCTTCTTGCGTTGCTAAGTCTAAATAGTTTGTCGGTTCATCTAGCAGAAGCATATTATAGTTTCCTAAAAATACTTTTGCGAGTGCAACCTTCATTCGTTCACCCCCGCTTAGAACGTGCACAGGTTTATGAACATCCTCACGACGGAATAGAAGCCGTGCAAGTATTGTGCGAACGAATGCTTCCGTATATTTTGTTTCTTCTAGAACGTTTTCTAAAATGGTTTTATCTGTTTTTAAAATAGATAATGTTTGTTCGAAGTATCCAACTTTACAACTTTTCGATAGCTGCATGCCACGCTCGTTTGTGAGAAGCATGTTGAACAAAGTGGTTTTGCCACTTCCATTTGCCCCTAAAATAGCTAGTTTTGCACCAGGGACAATAGTTCCATTCATATTTTTAAATAGTGTGCGGTCGCCTATTTTCTTTGTTGCTTTATTGAACTGTACTGCCACCTTACTATGAATGGGTGTATGGTATTGTACGTCAAACTGAGCTTGAGAAAAATCCTTTGGCTTTTCTTTCTTTTCTAATTTTTCGAGACGTGTCTCTAATGCTTTTGCTGCTTTACTAACCTGTTCTTGACCATGAGCTCCACTTAATTTATAAAGTTTAGATTCAGATGAACTGAACCGTGTTGGGATTTTTATCATGCTAGAAGCACGTTGCTTTTTTTGTAGAATGGATTGTTCTAAACGATTTTTTTCTTGTACATATTGCTCATATTCTGCTTGTTTTTGTATTCGTTCACGTTCTTTTTGCGTTCGATAGTTGGAATAATTCCCTTTATACTCTTGAATAATACCGTCTTCAATTTCAATAATTTTGGTACATATATTATCTAGAAATTCACGATCATGCGATATTAAAACAAGTGCTCCTTTATAGGATGAAAGTGCCTTTTCTAATTGCTCTGTACCGACCATATCTAAGTGGCTTGTTGGTTCATCAGCGAATAAAATGCCTGCATTTTGTTCGAGAGCATGGGCAATCTTTAGCCGCATTCGTTCACCACCGCTCATTACGTCGGTAACGTTTGAAATACTCCATTTTCCTTTTGCAAGGGAAGAGGTAGTTTCCGGTAATTCCTCGCTAAGCTGAGGAATTATGCTGATAGAACTATGATGAGTTACTATGCCTCTGTCAGCTTCTATTTCTTTACTTAATATTTGTAATAACGTAGATTTACCAGCTCCGTTGACTCCGACAATACCTATGCGATCCTGTGCTTGAATTTTCAGTGATGGTAACGTAAATAGTGTGCGATCACCAAAGCTCTTTTCAATATTACTTGCGAATAAAATAGTCATAAAAAAACCTCCCTAGTTTCACTAGAGAGGATAAACGTCGCCCTTGTATGTAAAAAATCGTATATAAATAAACGATTTTTTACATGATCGTTTCGAAAGAAAGTATCGACAAATGGACAGACTAATCCTCTGCTAGTTTTCATCATTTTTGTTCACTATTTGTGATGGATGAAATAAATAAGAGAATTAGAACTTCATTGGTCAAAGTACCTTCCTTTCATAATATTACTTTATTGTATGCGCATACAAAAGGGTTTGTCAAACTTATTTCTGTTCGCTATTTTTGAATTTATTATTATACAATTGTGTTTTTGCCAGCGCCTCAGCATCGTTTTTAATTTCATCCAGTCCATTCGCATCTCCAATAACATAACCTTCAAATGAAGAACCAACAAAATCAAAGATATATTGGAATTGAGCAATAAGCGGTAATGCTTTTAGCTTTGGATTATCCCCGCCAACGATGACAACATACATTTTTTTGCCTTTCATTTTTTCTTTGAAATGAAGAGATGTATCGCGCAAGCTTTGTGACCAGCGATCAACAAAGTTTTTCATATGTCCACTCATTCCGTACCAATATAATGGTGTAGCAAAGATAATCGTGTCGTGCTCTAACATGCGTTTCGTTAACTGCTCGTAGTCATCATTTACAGGTTGGAATCCTTCTGCATCATGACGCTTATCTGTAATAGGATAGACTGTGTGATCACGTAAATAAATTTGTTCTGTTTCAATTCCATCAATCATCATATGTGTTAAAGCTTCCGTATTTCCGTTTTGTCTTGAACTGCCATGTATAACAAACATGTAATCATTCCTTTTCTTTTGCTTGTTTTAGGAGTGAAACGTGTTTTTGCAAATTCGCTTGGATGTTGGAAAGCAATGTGATTTGCTTTGTTACTTCATTGAGTTTATCTTCGTAAAGCGTAAGGATACTGCTGCACGGATTGTCGTACAGGTGCGGTTCAATTTCAAGGCAGCGCAGCATCCTTGCTGTCTCTTCTAAATTTAAGCCAATTTGTAAGTACATTTGAATAAGCTCCACTTTTTCGACGGCACTTTCATCAAAATCACGGTAGCCATTTGCGAGGCGCTTAGAAGGGAGTAATCCCTTTTCTTCGTAATGTCTTAGTGATCTTTCACTAACGCCAGTTTCTTTTGATAATTCTCCAATTCGCAATGTGTTTCACTCCTTTTACATGTATTGTAAACCTTCACACTAATGTGAAGGTCAACTCTGTTTTTTCGCAAAAGAATTTACATAATTTAAGAACACTTGAATGGCTTTAGATGGAATGAAATATTTGCCGCGAACGATAGAGAACGGACGGATTAGTTGTTCATTTGGAACTTCGATGTGGAATAGTTCTTTTGCTAGTAGCTCTTTCCGTACAGTCCAATCAGAAAGTATAGCGATGCCAAGACCGGCACTAACAGCTTCCTTTACACTTTGGATACTACTGAATGTAAAGAATCGTTTCATTTTTAAATGGTGTTGATGAATAAATCGGTCACTATAAGCGCGTGTACCAGAACCACTTTCTCTTAGTACCCATACTTGATCTTGGAGTGTGCTTTCATTTATTTCCTTTGTGCGGAGTAGTGGATGATTTGGCGGAACGACGAGCTTCATTTCATCTTGCATAAATGTTTCAACGTTAACATCAGCGTATACGACTTGCCCTTCCACTAAGCCGATATCAATTTGATTAGAGCGAAGACTTTGCAAAACTTCTTCTGTATTTGAGATAAAGGTATGCACTTCGACGCGTGGATTTTCATTCGCATAGTTAGCGAGTATTTTTGGAAGTAAGTATTCGCCAATTGTAAAACTAGCACCGATGCGAAGTGTTCCTGTTACAACGTTATGTAGTTCATTAATTTCTTGCTTAGCATCTTCGTAAAGAGAGAGCATTTGCTTTGCATGAATATATAATATATTTCCAGCTTCCGTGACTTGGACATGTTTCGGAGATCGCTGAATGAGTGTAGTTCCAAATTCGTTTTCTAAGTTGCGTATATGCATACTTACGCCAGGCTGTGAAAGATTTAATAATTCCGCTGCACGAGAGAAGTGTTTCTGTTCAACGACAGTAACAAAAATTTTTAAAATGTCTACGTTCATTTGCAAAGCTCCTTTCGTTTTTCTTTCATCTTATCATAAGTATTTCTGATGATAGAGATTTGGTATTGGTATTAAACTTATTATAGAAACTCTCTTATAATGTAAGTAGAAAGAACATGCATGTTCCAATACGATTATTGGGGTGGTACAAGGTGGAACAAACACTTGTTATACAAAAGAAGAAGGGCTTTGGATTTTCGCAAGGAATTGGGATTACATTATTAATCGCAATTGCCGCGAAATATTTAGCAGAGCTTCCATTTTTAAATATTATGGGACAATTAGTAATTGCTATTCTAATTGGGATGGTTTGGCGCGCTGCAATTGGAGTTCCTCATGATGCGATTGCAGGAACGAACTTTGCGAGTAAGAAGTTACTGCGCTTTGGGATCATCTTACTTGGAATGCGATTAAATCTTGTTGATATTGCGAAGGCGGGGCCGAAAGTATTGGTCATCGCGGCGGTTGTTATTACATTTACTATTTTTGTTGTATACGGACTAACGAAAGTATTTAAAGTAGAAAAGAAACTTGGGATTTTAACAGCATGCGGTACGGCAATTTGCGGCGCGGCCGCGGTCGTGGCAATTGCACCGCAAGTGAAAGCAAAAGATGACGAAACAGCAGTTGGAGCGGCGATCATTGCAATTTTAGGTACAATATTTACGCTTATTTATACGTTATTATATCCAGTGCTTGGCCTATCTCCATACGGATATGGAGTGTTCTCAGGGGCGACACTGCATGAAATTGCTCACGTAATTGCGGCTGCGGCGCCAGGAGGAAGCACGGCTGTAGATATCGCAGTTATCGTGAAACTAACGCGCGTTGCAATGCTTGTACCAGTAGCGATTTTAATCGGATTATGGTTTGGTAAGAGTGAAGGTAGCGAGGAAAAAAGATCATGGCGCGACCTTCCAATTCCATGGTTCATCTTCGGGTTTTTAGCAATGAGTGCAGTGCATTCGCTTGGGATTATTCCAGAAGTTGTTGCGGGATACATTGTTGTAATTGCTTATATGCTAATCGCAATGGCGATGGCAGGGCTCGGTTTAAATGTAGAGTTTAAAACTTTCCGTAAATTAGGAAGTAAAGCATTCGTGGCAGGGCTGATTGGCTCGGTTTGCTTATCGGTTCTTGGATACGTTCTTGTATGGGGATTAGGATTTATATAAGTAGGACGAAGAAGCTGTTCCAAAAGATATTTTGGGGCAGCTTCTTTCTTATGCTTATGGTGCTACTGATGTCGATATATTTGGGAAATCGCCGATATAAATGGAGTTGCGCTGATATATTTGCAAAATCGCCGATATATTTTAAGTTGCGCTGATATATTTAAAAAATCGCTGATATAAATTGAATTACTCTTGTACTTTGTTAGAGAAGATATGCATTGAAATGTTTTTCTAAAATTTGTAAAGATATCTTTACTTGTAACTGGAAAATATTTATAATTTAAGTAAAGATATCTTTACTTTTGAAGGTGGATCCTATGGGTGTGAAAAATAAAATAAAAGAGTTAAGAAAGCAAAATCATATAACACAAGTTGAAATGGCAAAGGCGATGCAGGTGACGCGGCAGACGATAGTGGCGATTGAAAATCATCATTACAATCCGAGTCTAGAGTTATCCTTAAAAATCGCCAAGTATTTTGGAGTGAAGGTGGAGGAAATCTTTACGCTGGAGTAAGGGGAGAGAAAAAAAGGATAAGCTTGAGAGATTTCAATTAGATTAAACGTTTAAATATATAAGGATTGGTTTTGGTTTATTAATTAGTATCGCATCAACGAGCGTGTTAGCAACAAAGAATAATAGATAGAAAAAGGGGAACTGGGATGGAATTACCGGTGTTATGTGTCGCTACAGCTATATTTGCGCTTCTTTGGGGAATGCAAAACTTTTCTCGTAATCCAGTGCCAAGTATTTGTATTATGATTGGTACTGTAGGTTTATCGTATTATTTATTAGTATTAGCCCATTATCATAAAACGGCAACGAGTGTTGTTGTTGGAGCACTTATTTTATTTTGTGGGCGCGCCATACAAAAGGGGTTATTTCCATAAAAGCTGTTTATACACTTTGTATAAACAGCTTTTTGTATTTTTTTTACAAAACACTTGAAAGTTACGTAACGTCATCTTCTATAATGAGGGGGAAGAGGTGATGGTAGTGATTTCAATACAAGAATTGACGAGAGAAACAGGGGTTACAGTACGTACACTACGTTATTATGATCAAATAGATTTATTAAAGCCGAGCGGAAAAACAGAGGGTGGGCATCGGTTATATAGTGAAGCTGACGTTATTCGTTTGCAACAAATTTTATTTTTAAAAGAAATGGGATTTTCATTAAAAGAAGTTGCGAATATGTTAGTAAAAGGTGAGCTGGATTTGAAAAAATCACTTGAAAACCAACTTCGATTTGTACAGGAAGAACAAAAGAAATTTAATCGAATGGAGCGTGTTTTACAAGCGGTTGTTTATTCGGTAGATGTAGAGGGAGAACTTGATTGGAAAGTTATGTTTGAACTTATTCAGCTTTCAAAACAGTCTCCTCGTATACGTGAAATATTTCAAAATGAAGTATTTTCAAAGGAAGAACAAAAGTTGCTTCATAATTTACCGAATATGAGTGAGGAAGATCAGAATGTTTTAGAATGGGTAGATTTATTAAAGCAATTACGTATTTTTATGAAAGAGGGTAAAGAAGCCACTAGTGATGAAGTACAAAGGGCAATGAAGAGATTAATGCAGAAGTGTTTAGAAATGGCTAATGGTGACGAAGCGTTTTTAGATAAGTTATGGGAGGTTAGAAAATCAAAGGAAGATTCACAGAAAATGAGCATGTATCCAATTGACGAAGAGTTTTTATTATATATGGATGAAGCTTTTCGTATATATGATGAAAAGGAGAAGGATAAATGAGCATACTCCCAGAATATCGTTGGTATTTTTTAATTGGAGCAGAGATTGTATTTTGGTTATCGGCTATCGGTTTCTTTTTACTCCGTTACGGATTCCGTTTAAAGAAGGCGAGCTTTATTATGGGGATTGTACTCCTCGTAAATGAAGTGTTTATTTTAACATTAGGGGCAGTGGACTATTATCAAACAGGAAAGTTCTCTAATTTTCAAATCATTACTGTAATTATTTTACTGTATGCAGTTTTCTACGGGAAAAAGGATTTGAAGAAGCTTGATATATTTGCGCAAAAGCTAGTTGCGAAATGGCGTAATGAACCGGCGCCTATTATTGAAGAACAGGTAGAATTAACAGGTATGGCCTATGCAAAGCAGGAAATAAAAAATTGGGTATTACATCTTGTTTTATTCGTTGGTGTGCACATATTCTTTTTCTTCGCGTATGGATTTATTCCATTTGAACAATGGGGTAATTGGTTAGAATCGGGAATCGTTTTAAATAAAGCTGCAAGTCGCGTGAGCCAAGTGTGGGCAATTATATTTTTAGTTGATACAGCGATTTCATTTTCATATGTGGTTTTTCCGAAGAAGGAGAAAGGAAAAGAAAAGCTACTTTCATAGTTGAAAGTAGCTTTTGGGTATACAAATAATTTTTATAGGAGAGGATGACAATAGAAAAAAGAACCAGCTTTATATGTCTATTTCTCTTTAGTTTAGTAGCATGCTCACCATCTAACACTACAATTGATAAGAAGAACGATGTCATTGTAAAGGGAACCAGGATTTCCAATCTAGATAAATTTGAAAAGTTCGTTTTGAATGTCGAGCAAAGGGAAGTTGATAAAATAAGAATTGTACAGTATACCCTTGAAGGGGATCCGATTTTTCAAACGTTAGAGTATAGTGGGAACGATATATTTTATGTGTCAGATAATAGAAAAGACAAATTTGCTGGGAAGGATAAAGGGTTACATAAAGATAGTTGTAAAAGTATTGTTAAAGAGCAGCGCGAATCAGAAAGTACTTATCGGTTAATAGATTGTATGAATGAAGCTGGGCGCAATGGATATGACTTAGTATATGTACCTAAAAAATAGAATTAGTAGAGGAAGGAAGTATTTACTCCTTCCTTTTTCTATGTGTATATTGTCGAAAACTTTACCGAATATCTGTTCGTTTTTTTAGGTTTTTTATAGGCATTCGTGGTAAAATAATAATACAGATTTTTATGAGGAGGTCGGATTTTACTTGGAACATCAATTTGAAATTATATCAGCGTATTCCCCGCAAGGTGATCAGCCGGTAGCTATAGAGAAGCTTGTAGAGGGAATTAATAGTGGAAAGAAAAAGCAAGTGTTGCTTGGAGCGACAGGAACGGGTAAGACATTTACGATTTCAAATGTCATTAAAGAAGTGCAAAAGCCAACACTTGTTATGGCTCACAATAAAACGTTAGCAGGACAGTTATATAGTGAGTTGAAAGACTTTTTCCCGAATAATGCAGTTGAGTATTTTGTTAGTTATTACGATTATTATCAGCCGGAAGCGTATGTACCACAAACAGATACGTTTATTGAAAAGGACGCGCAGATTAATGATGAAATTGATAAATTGCGTCACTCGGCAACGTCTGCATTATTTGAACGGGACGATGTAATTATCGTTGCGAGTGTTTCGTGTATATATGGTTTAGGTTCTCCTGAAGAATACCGCGAGTTAGTTGTATCACTTCGAGTTGGTATGGAGAAGGACCGCAATCAATTGCTTCGTGAACTTGTTGATGTACAGTATGGACGTAATGATATTGATTTCAAGCGTGGTACATTCCGTGTGCGCGGAGATGTAGTTGAAATCTTCCCAGCATCACTTGATGAGCATTGTATTCGAATTGAATTTTTCGGCGATGAAATTGATCGTATTCGTGAAGTAAATGCGTTAACAGGTGAAGTATTAGCAGAACGTGATCATGTAGCAATCTTCCCAGCATCTCACTTCGTTACACGTGAAGAGAAAATGAAGGTCGCTATTGAAAATATCGAAAAAGAATTAGAAGAGCGTTTAAAGGAATTAAATGATAACGGTAAGTTGTTAGAAGCGCAGCGTATAGAGCAACGTACACGTTATGATTTAGAAATGATGCGCGAGATGGGCTTTTGTTCAGGTATTGAAAACTATTCCCGTCATTTAACACTTCGTCCAGCGGGTGCAACACCGTATACGTTATTGGACTATTTCCCGGAAGATTTCTTAATTGTTATGGATGAGTCGCACGTATCAGTGCCACAAGTAAGAGCGATGTATAACGGGGACCAAGCACGTAAGCAAGTGCTTGTGGATCATGGATTCCGTCTGCCATCAGCTTTAGATAATAGACCGCTCATGTTTGATGAGTTTGAGGAGAAAACGAATCAAGTTATTTACGTTTCGGCGACGCCAGGACCGTACGAGTTAGAGCAGTCACCAGAAGTAATAGAACAAATTATTCGTCCAACAGGGCTTTTAGATCCACCAATCGATATACGACCTATTGAAGGGCAAATTGACGATTTATTAGGAGAGATTCAAGATCGTATTGCAAAAAATGAACGTGTATTAATTACGACTTTAACGAAGAAAATGTCAGAGGATTTAACGGACTACTTAAAAGATGTAGGAATTAAAGTGAACTATCTTCATTCTGAAATTAAAACGTTAGAACGTATTGAAATTATCCGCGATCTTCGCCTTGGTAAGTTTGATGTACTGGTCGGTATTAACTTATTACGAGAAGGATTAGATATTCCAGAAGTATCACTTGTAGCGATTTTAGATGCTGATAAGGAAGGGTTCTTACGTTCGGAGCGCTCATTAATTCAAACAATTGGTCGTGCCGCGCGTAATGAAAACGGCCGCGTTATTATGTACGCAGATCGTATAACAAGATCAATGGGAATTGCAATTGAAGAAACGCAGCGTCGTCGTACTATACAAGAAGCCTACAATAAAGAGCATGGTATTACGCCGAAAACGATTCAAAAAGGCGTACGTGATGTAATCCGTGCAACGACAACTGCTGAAGAGACAGAAACATACGAAGCAACTCCTGCTAAGAAAATGACGAAAAAAGAGCGTGAAAAGACAATTGCGAAGATGGAAGCAGAGATGAAAGAAGCAGCAAAAGCGTTAGACTTCGAGCGTGCAGCTGAACTAAGAGATTTACTATTAGAATTAAAAGCGGAAGGGTGAAAAGAGTGAGTAAGAGCAAGGATTTTATCGTTGTAAAAGGTGCTAGAGCACATAACTTAAAAAATATTGATGTAACCATTCCGAGAAATCAGCTTGTCGTTGTAACGGGATTGTCTGGTTCGGGGAAATCATCATTAGCATTTGATACGATTTATGCAGAAGGGCAGCGCAGATACGTAGAATCGTTATCTGCGTATGCGCGCCAGTTTTTAGGACAAATGGATAAGCCGGATGTAGATACGATTGAAGGATTGTCACCAGCGATTTCAATCGATCAAAAAACGACGAGTCGTAATCCACGTTCAACTGTCGGAACGGTAACGGAGATTTATGATTATTTACGTTTATTATTTGCGCGAATTGGTACGCCAATTTGTCCAAATCATGGGATTGAAATTACATCACAAACAGTAGAGCAGATGGTAGACCGTGTTCTTGAATATCCTGAACGTACGAAATTACAAGTGTTAGCTCCTATCGTTTCTGGGCGTAAAGGTGCACATGTGAAAGTACTTGAAGATATTAAGAAGCAAGGATATGTTCGTGTACGTGTTGATGGTGAAATGCTTGATGTGTCTGAAGAGATTACGTTAGATAAAAATAAGAAGCATTCTATTGAAGTTGTAATTGACCGTATTGTTGTAAAAGAAGGAATCGCAAGCCGTCTTGCTGATTCACTTGAAAGTGCATTAAAGCTTGGCGGAGGCCGAGTGTTAATCGATGTAATGGGAGAAGAGGAACTTCTATTTAGTGAACATCATGCTTGTCCACATTGTGGTTTTTCAATCGGAGAATTAGAGCCGCGTATGTTCTCCTTCAACAGTCCGTTTGGAGCGTGTCCTTCTTGTGATGGACTTGGTTCAAAGCTAGAGGTAGATTTAGAGCTTGTTATCCCGAACTGGGATTTATCATTAAATGAACATGCGATTGCACCTTGGGAACCGACAAGTTCACAATACTATCCACAACTTTTACAATCTGTATGTAATCACTACGGCGTTGATATGGATATGCCTGTGAAAGATATACCGAAAGATTTATTTGATAAAGTGTTGTACGGAAGTGGGGAAGAGAAGGTTTATTTCCGCTATGTAAATGAATTCGGTCAAGTAAAGGAAAATGAGATTTTATTTGAAGGTGTTATTCCAAACATTGAACGTCGTTATCGTGAAACGAGTTCTGATTACATTCGTGAGCAAATGGAAAAGTATATGGCAGAACAAGCGTGTCCGAAGTGTAAAGGCGGCCGCTTAAAGCCTGAAAGCTTAGCTGTTTTTGTTGGTGATAAAACGATTGCTGACGTAACGAAGTATTCAGTTCAAGAAGTACAAGAATTTTTCTCGAATGTAGAGTTAACGGAGAAACAACAAAAAATAGCTCATTTAATTTTAAGAGAAATTCAGGAGCGCGTTGGATTCTTAGTGAACGTTGGTTTAGATTATTTAACGCTAAGTCGTGCGGCTGGTACGTTATCAGGTGGTGAGGCGCAGCGTATTCGCTTAGCGACGCAAATTGGTTCTCGTCTAACTGGCGTACTTTATATTCTTGATGAGCCTTCAATTGGTTTACACCAGCGCGATAACGATCGTCTTATTCGTACATTGCAAGAAATGCGCGATTTAGGTAATACATTAATCGTTGTTGAGCATGATGAAGATACAATGATGGCTGCTGATTATTTACTGGATATCGGACCAGGTGCAGGTATTCACGGTGGGCAAGTTGTATCGGCAGGGACACCAGCTGAAGTGATGCAAGATGATAATTCGTTAACAGGAAAATATTTAAGCGGTAAAGAGTTTATTCCAGTTCCACTTGAAAGACGTAAAGGTGACGGACGTAAAGTGGAGATTGTCGGCGCAAAAGAGAATAACTTAAAGAATGCAAAAATGTCATTCCCACTCGGTACGTTTGTAGCGGTAACAGGTGTATCTGGATCAGGTAAAAGTACGATGATTAATGAAGTACTATATAAATCGTTAGCTCAAAAGTTATATAAAGCGAAAGCGAAGCCAGGTACTCATAAAGAGATTAAAGGTCTTGAACATTTAGATAAAGTAATTGATATTGATCAATCGCCAATTGGTCGTACACCACGCTCTAATCCAGCTACGTACACAGGTGTATTCGATGATATTCGTGATGTGTTTGCACAAACGAATGAAGCGAAAGTGCGCGGATATCAAAAAGGACGTTTCAGCTTTAACGTAAAAGGTGGCCGTTGTGAAGCGTGCCGTGGTGATGGAATTATTAAAATTGAAATGCATTTCCTACCAGATGTGTATGTTCCGTGTGAAGTTTGTCACGGTAAACGATATAATCGTGAAACGTTAGAAGTGAAATATAAAGATAAGAATATTTCTGAAGTGTTAGGGATGACAATTGAAGATGGAGTAGAATTCTTCGCCAATATTCCTAAAATTAAGCGTAAACTTCAAACGCTTGTAGATGTTGGGCTTGGTTATATGAAATTAGGTCAACCAGCAACAACATTATCTGGTGGGGAAGCACAGCGTGTGAAATTAGCTTCTGAATTACACCGTCGTTCTACAGGTCGTACGTTATATATTTTAGATGAGCCAACGACTGGGTTGCATGCGCATGATATTGCACGTCTTCTAGAAGTGCTGCAACGTCTTGTTGAGAGTGGTGAGACGGTACTTGTAATTGAACATAATTTAGATGTGATTAAAACAGCTGATTATATTGTTGATCTTGGACCAGAAGGCGGGGACAAAGGTGGACAAATCGTCGCTTCGGGAACGCCAGAGCAAGTAGTAAAAGAAGAGCGCTCGTATACTGGTAAGTATTTAAAAGAGATTTTAAATCGTGATAAAGCAAGAATGAAAGAGAAAATAAAAGAAGTAGAGTTATCGCAATAAGTTTATTGATGAAAACCGAGTGGAAATGACGCTCGGTTTTTATTTTACGAGGAAAAACTGGTAAGTATGTTAGTAGGTATACAAGCATGAAAGATAGAATAAGTTGATATAAGTGTTTGTATCATACTTGCGTTTATTATCTATTAGCGTATGATGAAATATATATGTTTAAAAGGATGTGTAACGAAATGAGATGGATTGTATCACTTCTTGTAAATAGCGTTGTGTTAATCGCTGTATCGGGGCTTTTAAAAGGGATTGCACCAGATGCATTTTACGTAGCAAATATACAAACTGCAATTATTGCGAGTATTATATTGGCGGTTTTAAATGTGTTCGTAAAGCCGTTTTTAATTTTAATTACGCTACCAATTACTGTTGTAACTTTCGGCTTCTTCTTAATTGTTATTAATGCGATTACGTTAAAAATAGCAGATTCATTATTAGGAGATGCTTTTAATATATCAGGATTTGGTGTAGCGATTGTTGCGGCAATTTGTATTTCAATTTTTAATATGATTATTGAGAAGGCAATTGTGGAACCTCTATATGAAAAAAAGAGAAAATGACAAAAAGAAAAACATTTCATTATTCGTATGAAATGTTTTTTTCTATTTATTAGAAACCGTATTTCTTGTTTCCAGAAAAAAATGGTACAATATCCGGTAGAATGGAATTTTACATCAAACGAGACTGAACCCGCAGCGGAGTGGAGGTTTATACATATGCCAAAAGTAAGGACAAAAGATTTAATTGAACAATTTCAATTGGAGTTAATAAGTGGTGAGGAAGGAATTCATCGTCCGATTGATACAAGTGATTTATCACGACCTGGAATTGAAATGGCAGGATTCTTTACATATTATCCAGCTGATCGCGTGCAGCTTCTTGGAAAAACGGAGCTTACGTTCTTTGATACGTTAACAACAGAGCAAAAACAAGAGAGAATGAAAGCGCTTTGTACCGAGGAGACGCCATGTATTATTATAACTCGTAATCAAGATGTACCAGATGAGTTATTACAAGCATCACGTGAATCAGGCATGCCTTTATTACGTTCTTCTCAAACGACAACGAGATTATCAAGTCGTTTAACTAATTATTTAGAAGGTAAGCTAGCACCAACAACTGCTGTTCATGGTGTATTAGTAGATATTTACGGTGTTGGTGTTTTAATTACAGGTCAAAGTGGTGTTGGTAAAAGTGAGACAGCTCTTGAACTTGTGAAGCGTGGTCACCGCCTTGTTGCGGATGATAGTGTAGAAATTCGCCAAGAAGATGAAGACACATTAGTAGGAAGCTCACCAGATTTAATTGAGCATTTATTAGAAATTCGTGGTCTAGGTATCATTAACGTTATGACGTTATTCGGTGCAGGGGCAGTGCGAAATTATAAGCGTATTACACTTGTTATTAATCTTGAAATTTGGGATCAAAAGAAAAACTATGATCGCTTAGGTCTTGATGAAGAGAAGATGAAAATTATTGATACAGAACTTACGAAGATTACACTTCCAGTTCGTCCTGGTCGAAACTTGGCTGTTATTATTGAAGTAGCAGCGATGAACTTCCGTTTAAAGCGTATGGGAGTCAATGCAGCACAGCAGTTCTCAGAACGATTAATGAGTGCGATTGAGTTAGGGAATCAGGAGTAAACATTGGAGAGGGAGGTCATACATATGCTGTTAGGTTCTGTACCGCAGCTTGACCGCGTAGCTGTCCAACTTGGGCCGTTTCCTGTTTATTGGTACGGGATTATTATCGGTACAGGGGTGCTATTAGGTCTTTGGCTAGCAACTCGCGAGGGAGAAAGGCTAGGTATTCCAAAAGATACATTTGTTGACCTTGTATTAATTGCAGTACCGATCGCTATTCTATTTGCGAGAATGTACTATGTTATTTTTGAATGGGAATATTACGCGCAAAACCCGAGTCAAATTATTAATATTCGTCAAGGTGGCTTGGCGATTCATGGTGGTTTAATCGGAGCGGTTATTACAGGGATTCTTTTTGCAAAGCGACGCGGGGTTTCATTCTGGAAGTTGGCGGATATTGCTGCACCAAGTATTTTATTAGGACAAGCAATTGGCCGATGGGGAAACTTTATGAACCAAGAGGCGCATGGTGATGAAGTAACGAGACAGTTTTTAGAAGGTCTTCATTTACCAGATTTCATTATTAATCAAATGTATATTGAGGGTGTGTACTATCATCCGACGTTTTTATATGAATCATTATGGAATTTTGCAGGTGTAATTTTACTACTTGCATTAAGAAAAGTGAATTTACGCCGCGGGGAATTATTCTTCACATATTTAATTTGGTATTCAGTAGGACGCTTCTTCGTAGAAGGCTTACGTACAGATAGTTTAATGCTAGGACCACTTCGTATTGCACAAGTAATGTCAATTGGACTTGTTGTTATTTCTATTATTTTCATTATTGTGAGACGAAAAATGGGGCAAGCTGATAAAAGATATTCGGAAAATTAGAGAAAAGTAGCATCTTATTATAAGATGCTGCTTCTTTCATATTCAGGAAGGCGAAAGGACTAAGGCAATGAGAATAAATACAGTGTTATTTGATTTAGATGGAACTTTAATTAATACAAACGAACTTATTATTTCTTCTTTTTTACATACTTTAAATACGTATTATCCAAATCAATATAAGCGTGAAGATGTGTTGCCATTTATCGGTCCATCTTTGCATGATACTTTCAGTAAGATTGATGAAAGTAAGGTTGAAGAGATGATTACAAGTTATCGCGAATTTAACCATGATCATCATGATGAATTAGTAGAAGAATATGAAACTGTATATGAAACAGTTCGAGAGTTGAAGAAGCAAGGTTATAAAGTTGGTATTGTTACAACGAAAGCGAGACAAACCGTTGAGATGGGATTACAGTTGTCAAAGCTTGATGAATTTTTTGATGTTGTCGTGACAATTGATGATGTAGAGCATGTGAAACCACATCCAGAGCCACTTGAAAAAGCGCTTGAATTATTAGATGCAAAACCAGAAGAGGCATTGATGGTTGGAGATAATCATCATGATATTGTCGGTGGTCAAAATGCGGGGACGAAAACAGCTGCGGTTTCATGGACGCTGAAAGGTAGAGCGTATTTAGAGGCTTACAAGCCGGACTTTATGCTAGATAAAATGAGCGATTTGCTACCGATTTTGTCTAATATGAACCGTTCATAAAGGTCCAAGTAAGTTAGTAGAGGAGCGAGCTAAGTGCGACGGACAACGCGCTATCCTGTTTCAGGAGAAAATTCATTATGGAATGTGTATAAAACAGTGTCTTTTTGGAAGGTAATGAAAAACTTTATTATTATCCAAATTGCGCGTTACACGCCATTTTTATCTGTGAAGAATTGGTTGTACCGTACTTTTTTACGGATGAAAGTAGGAAAGAAAACATCATTTGCGCTTATGGTAATGCCGGATATTATGTTCCCGGAAAAGATAACTGTGGGAGAGAATTCGATTATTGGCTATAATACAACGCTTTTAGCGCATGAATATTTAATTCGTGAATATCGACTTGGGGAAATCGTCATTGGAAATGAAGTGATGATTGGAGCGAATGTAACAATATTACCAGGTGTGAAAATTGGAGACGGTGCGACTGTCTCAGCTGGCACACTTGTTCATAGAGATGTACCGAGCGGTGCTTTCGTAGGTGGAAATCCA
Source organism: Bacillus sp. N6 (assembly GCF_052805735.1). NCBI lineage: Bacteria > Bacillati > Bacillota > Bacilli > Caryophanales > Bacillaceae > Bacillus > Bacillus sp. N6. Next base: position 5,001,686 of record NZ_CM127843.1, on the reverse strand, counting down.
ATGCGTATTATTTATACGAAAGAGCAAATGACCGCAAGAGAAGGTTCATGGTGAAAATGTAACATTTCTCCTCTTTTTTTATGAATAAAAAGGAAATAATTGAGTATAATATACTGTTTTGTTTTTTACGGAATCGTTTATACTTATAGATAGAAGAATGTGTGAGCGAAGAAAACAAAAAACTGGAGGATATATGGGGAAAAATCAAAGGATATATAAGGAGAACGGACAAGTTATCTCTTTTAATCAATTAGCGGACTTCTTTTATAAAAAAGGGATGAGAGCTTACAAAGGGCAAAAATTGCAAGATGCAATTAAATATTTTCGAAGAGCGGCACAAAGTGAGAAGGAGCCGTTTATTTTATGTCAATTAGCAACAGTATTATCTGAGGCTGGTGAATATCAAGAGTCGAACCAAATCTTCTTAAAGTTAGTTAGATCTAATCCAGAACTTGAACAGTGCTATTATTTTATTGCAAATAATTATGCATATATGGGGTTATTTCAACAGGCGAAGAAATATGCGGATCGTTATTTAGAAGTTGCAAAAGAGAAGGAATTCGTAGAAGATACATTAGAACTTCTTGAGATTATGGAAGAAGAAGCAATGGGTGCGGAAGAGATTGAAGATGAAGATGATTTAATTGTTATGCAGGAAGAAGCGAATCGTTATATTCGTAATGGACAATTGGAAGAAGCAATTGCTACATTAGAAATTGTTACGAAAGATTATCCGGAATTTTGGTCAGGTCATAATAATTTAGCCATTGCACATTTTCAATCGGGTAATGTAGACAAAGCACTGAAGTTAACAGAAATGATTTTAGAGAAAAATCCTGGTAATATACATGCGCTTTGTAATACGCTTATTTTTCTATATTCAATTGGAGAGCATAAACAAGTAGAAGCGTTAGCGGGACAGTTAGTTTCGGTATATCCGATTTCATTTGAACATCGTTTGAAACTGGGAACTACACTTGCAACAATTGGTTATTTCGAGCATGCATATAAATGGTTCAAACTATTAAAGCGTCAAGGATACGAAGGAGACGTTAGTTTTTATTATTGGTTTGCATATTCTGCGTATATGGTGAAAGATCAGCAACTAGCTGAAAAAATGTGGCAACATGTCGTGGAATTGCATCCTGATAAAAAGGGAAAAGAACCGTGGAATGCGCTGAATTTAGCAGATGAAGGACAAAACGTGTTATTTGAAGAATTACGAAAATCATTTCAGCAAAGTGCGACGCTAGAAGAACAAATGCTAGCTTTATATTTAATGAATGAATTGTCAACGCCGGAGAAGGTTGGATTCTTCTTTGATATAACGCAAGCGAAGAACGGTGTTCCCATCGTATCGCAACTTGCAAAGTACTTCTTTTTACTTAATAGTCATAAGAGTATTCCAGCTGATTTACAACAATTTGAGCAGTGCGCGAGAATCGCGGATGCCTTATACAATTATACGAAAAAAGATGATGAATTAATTGAAGAGTGTTTACACTTTTGGTTTTGTACGTTCATACGTTTATATACATCTGGAGACATATTTACAAATGTGTACGGCTGGTCAGCTGCGATTGAATACATTGTACGCGGCGAACAAGGAAATAAAATGACACAGTCGGAGCTTGGGGATGTATATAATGTATCTGTAGCGACTGTCCGAAAGTATGTGCAAGCTGTTAAGCGTACGCACACATAAGATAAGCAAATCATTGGGAAAAAAATGATGCTAACAGTATAATGAGGGTAACTTAATTGTGTAGGAATGGATAGGAGTGAATAGTGTGTCAGAAGAAAAAATTTATGATGTCGTTATTATTGGTGCAGGACCAGCTGGTATGACAGCTGCAGTATATACATCTCGTGCAAATTTAAGCACATTAATGCTTGAGCGTGGTATTCCAGGTGGCCAAATGGCAAACACGGAAGATGTAGAAAACTACCCAGGTTATGAGTCTATTTTAGGACCAGACTTATCAAATAAAATGTTCGAGCATGCGAAGAAATTTGGTGCTGAATATGCATACGGTGATGTGAAAGAAGTCATCGATGGTAAAGAATACAAAACAATTATTGCTGGTAAAAAAGAATATAAAGCACGTGCAATTATCGTTGCAAGCGGTGCAGAGTATAAAAAAATTGGTGTACCGGGTGAAACAGAACTTGGCGGCCGTGGGGTATCATATTGTGCAGTATGTGATGGGGCATTCTTTAAAGGAAAAGAACTTATCGTAATTGGCGGTGGAGATTCTGCTGTTGAAGAGGGTGTGTTCTTAACACGCTTCGCATCAAAAGTAACGATCGTTCACCGTCGTGACACGCTTCGTGCACAGAAAATTTTACAAGACCGTGCTTTCCAAAACGAAAAAGTAGATTTCATTTGGAACCACACTATAAAAGAAATTAACGAAGCAAGCGGTAAAGTAGGAAGTGTAACACTTGTAGACGTAAACAGTGGAGAAGAGAAAGAAGTCAAAACTGACGGCGTATTCGTATACATCGGTATGTTACCATTATCAAAACCATTTGTTGAACTAGGTATTACAAATGAAAATGGTTACCTTGAAACGAACGAACGTATGGAAACTAAAATCCCTGGTATTTTCGCAGCTGGTGATGTTCGTGAAAAAATGCTTCGTCAAATTGTAACTGCAACAGGTGACGGTAGTATTGCAGCACAAAGTGCACAACATTACGTAGAAGAATTATTAGAGGAATTAAAAACTGTATCAGAAAAATAAGGGATAATATACCTTGTGAGAAGAAAGCTACCGACAGGAGCTTTCTTCTTTTTTTGTGTGAAAATGTCAAAGTATTGTCAAAAAATATAAGGATTATAAGCTTTCTTATTGATATACTGGACTTTACGGAAAAAATCACTATAAGAAATGAGGAATTTATTCAGTATGGAATGGCGTAATATATATCGTGGATTTTGTATGGGCGTTAGTGATTTAATTCCTGGTGTGAGCGGCGGTACAATCGCTGTTGTGTTAGGGATTTATGAACAATTGCTTGCGGCAATTAGTGGATTCTTTAGTCGTGAATGGAAAAAACATTTAGGGTTTTTAATTCCACTTGCAGCTGGTGTGGCAGCAGCGTTTTTAACGTTAAGTCATGTTATTAAATATTTACTTGCAAATCATTATGAACCGACTCAATTTTTCTTCCTCGGTTTAATTATTAGTATATTACCGATGTTAATGAGAGAAGCTGATGCAAAGTCGTCGTTTAAAGGTAAGCACATTGTTTTATTAATAGTTGCAGCAATTCTTGTTGCGATCACAGCTTTCTTTAAACCAGATAAGGCAGCAGATCCAATTACGACGTTAACAATTTTAAATGCAATTGGTTTATTTTTCGCAGGATGGATGGCTAGTATGGCTATGCTACTTCCTGGGATTAGTGGATCGTTTATTTTATTAATTATTGGTGTGTATCCAACAGCAATTAACGCTTTAACTACACTTAACTTACCTTTAATCGTGGTTATCGGTGCTGGTGTTATGGTTGGATTTGTTGTAAGTAGTAAAGGCATTAGTTTTTTATTAGATCGTTATAAAAGTATGACATTTGCGGCAATTATTGGACTAGTTATCGGTTCGATTGTAATTGTGTTCCCTGGTATTCCAACCGGCGGATTTTCAATTATAAGTTCAATTATTACCTTTATTTTAGGATTTGCGATTGTTACTTATTTCGGTAAGAAATAAGGGCTTTAATCCCCTTGGCGATAAAAATCGTTAAGGGGATTTTTCATGCTATTCATTAAAAGTCTAAGCATTTACATTGCTTGTTATGGAAAGCTTTTTTAAAATTGTTGAGTAGCATATGCTTAGCGAAAGAGGACTGGCTCCTTCGTTGTAGCAAACTGTTTTTGATAGTATAATGAAAGAAGTATGCAGTGAGAAATTTTACTGCAAGTAGCTGAGGTGAAGAAACATGCAAAGAGTGACAAACTGTGTGTTAATTAGAGATAATGAAGTACTCTTACTCCAAAAACCTCGCCGAAATTGGTGGGTTGCACCAGGCGGGAAAATGGAGCGTGGTGAGACTGTAAGAGATTCCGTTGTTCGCGAATATCGCGAAGAAACAGGTATTTATTTGAAAAACCCAGCGTTAAAGGGGGTCTTCACCTTTGTCATCCAAGAAGGTGATAAAGTTGTTTCTGAATGGATGATGTTCTCCTTTTTAGCGACAGATTTTGCAGGAGAAAACAAACTAGAGAGCGAAGAAGGCATCATTGGTTGGCATACATTTGATAAAATTGATGATTTAGCAATGGCGCCAGGAGATTATCACATTATTGATTATTTAATTAAAGGAAATGGCATAATCTACGGTACATTTGTATATACCCCAGATTTTGAGTTGCTTTCATATCGATTAGATCCGAGTTAAACCGTCAAGGAGAGGATACGATGACAGAGAATAATGATATAAAAATGGTAATTATTACAGGGATGTCTGGAGCTGGAAAAACAGTAGCTTTACAAAGTTTTGAAGATTTAGGATATTTTTGTGTAGATAATTTACCACCGATGTTATTGCCAAAGTTTATTGAGCTTATGGCGGATTCAAAAGGGAAAATGAATAAAGTGGCACTTGGTATTGATTTACGTGGCCGCGAGTTTTTCGAGCATTTATGGGGAGCACTTGATGATTTATCAGAACGTACATGGATTATTCCTCATATTTTATTTTTAGATGCGAAAGATAGTACGCTTGTAACTCGTTATAAAGAAACGAGACGTTCGCATCCACTTGCACCAACTGGTTTGCCGTTAAAGGGAATCGAAGCAGAGCGCAATTTATTAACAGATATGAAGGCACGAGCAAATATTGTGCTTGATACGTCGGATTTAAAACCGAAAGAATTACGTGAAAAAATTGTTCACTTGTTCTCAACAGAAACTGAGCAAGCATTTCGTGTAAATGTTATGTCATTTGGATTTAAGTACGGGATTCCAATTGATGCAGATTTAGTATTTGATGTTCGTTTTTTACCAAATCCATATTACATTCCACATATGAAGCCATTAACAGGACTAGATGAAGAAGTTTCTTCGTATGTACTGAAATTTAATGAGACACATAAGTTTTTAGAGAAGTTGACGGATCTGATTACTTTCATGCTGCCTCATTATAAAAGAGAAGGCAAAAGTCAACTTGTAATTGCAATTGGATGTACAGGTGGACAGCATCGTTCTGTTACGCTTACAGAATACCTTGGGAAACATTTGAAACCAGAGTATAGTGTTCATGTATCTCATCGTGATGTGGAGAAGAGAAAGGGCCATTAAGGGATGAAAAAAGAGAGAAAGCCTAAAATTGTCATCATGGGAGGCGGAACTGGACTCTCTGTTTTATTAAGAGGATTAAAGCAATATCCTGTTGATATTACAGCAGTTGTTACAATCGCTGATGATGGTGGCAGTTCGGGTAGATTACGTGATGAGCTAGAAATTCCACCTCCAGGTGACATCCGTAACGTACTGGTTGCGTTATCGGATGTAGAGCCACTGGTGGAAGCTTTATTTCAGCACCGTTTCACAACAGGAGACGGACTGAAAGGTCATGCGTTAGGAAATCTATTGTTGGCAGGTATGACCTCGATTACAGGAGACTTTTTCCATGCAATTACGGAAACAAGTAAAGTATTAAATGTCAGAGGACGTGTATTACCAGCAGCGAATCAAAGTGCGGTACTTCATGCGGAACTTGAAGATGGGGAAATTGTCACAGGTGAATCAAAGATTCCCTATTACGGAAAGAAGATTAATCGTGTCTTTTTAACTCCAGAAGATGTAGAGCCATTGCATGAAACGTTGGCTGAGATTAAACGAGCTGATTTACTTGTTTTCGGGCCAGGAAGTTTGTATACGAGTATATTACCCAACTTAGTTGTTAACAAAATTGGGGACGCTGTTCTTGCTGCAAAGGCGAAGAAGGTATATGTATGTAACGTTATGACACAAGCGGGTGAAACGATGGGATATACTGCTTTTGATCATGTGCAGGCGTTACACGATCATTTAGGGCAACCATTTATCAATACTGCAATTGTAAATAACCGTGAGATTCCTTGTGAATTACGTAAGTTATATGAGGAAGAAATGTCTACACCAGTTGTAGTGGATGAAGAACGGTTTGCTGAAAATAATATTGATGTTATTCAAGAGGGATTAGCGAAGTATGATGATCGTGTTGTAAGGCATGATACGTTAAAGTTAGCTTCGATTTTATATTCATTGTTATAAATGTGCGTTGCCTCGTTTGAGGTGGCGCTCCTCATTCATATAGGACAAGAATTTTGTTCCATAATAATCGTATAAGGAGGTGTTGACTGTGTCATTTGCATCAGAAACAAAGAAAGAGTTGACGAATCTTGAAGTGAAAGAATGCTGTGAGAAAGCAGAATTATCGGCGTTACTTCGAATGAACGGATCGCTTTCTTTTTCAAACCGTCGTCTATCTATCGATATTCAAACAGAAAATGCGGCAATTGCAAGAAGGATTTATACGCTTTTGAAAAAAGGATATGATGTGACGGTAGAATTACTTGTTCGTAAAAAAATGCGATTGAAGAAAAATAATGTATATATCGTAAGGCTTGTTGAAAAGTCTCGCGAAATATTAGCCGATCTTCATATCGTTCGAGATGACTTTTCATTTATTCGAAATATATCACAAGAATTGATTGAGAAGAAGTGTTGTAAACGATCGTATTTACGCGGTGCATTTTTAGCAGGTGGTTCAGTAAATAACCCAGAAACATCATCTTATCATTTAGAGATCTTTTCGTTATATAAGGAACATAATGATGCTATATGTGAACTGATGAACGGATTTGATTTAAATAGTAAGACGTTGGAAAGAAGAAAAGGGTACATTACGTATTTGAAAGAAGCGGAGAAAATTACGGAATTTTTAAATATTATTGGTGCTCATAATGCACTTTTAAGGTTTGAAGATATTCGAATCGTACGTGATATGCGTAATTCCGTAAATCGTTTAGTGAACTGCGAAACAGCTAATTTAAATAAAACAATTGGTGCAGCGCTAAGGCAGATTGAAAATATCCGCTATATTGATGAGACGGTTGGTCTTGATATATTGCCAGATAAACTACAAGAGATTGCGCAACTACGAAGAGATTATCAAGATGTAACATTGAAAGAGTTAGGTGAGATGGTATCCGGGGGGAAAATTAGTAAATCGGGTATTAATCATCGTTTGCGTAAAATCGATGAAATTGCAGAGAAATTACGCGCGGGGGAAACGGTAGCAAAAAAATAAGAGGTTAAAGGGGAAATGGAGCTGTGGTTCAAAAACGAGTTCAGGTTTCATTAAAAAACGGTTTACAAGCACGTCCGGCTGCGTTGTTTGTACAAGAGGCAAATCGCTTTCATGCAGATATCTTTATTGAGAAAGATGGAAAGACAGTAAATGCAAAGAGCATAATGGGGATTATGAGCTTAGCAATTGGAACTGGAAGCATGATAACAATTACAACAGAAGGTTCAGATGCAGAAGAGGCTTTAGAAGCATTAGCTGCATATGTACAATAAAGAGCTATCGCGTATATGCGATAGTTTTTTTGTTTTGTTGTTTGTGCGGATTAGCGGGGAGGGGTATTTAGCTGGTTTGTCCTTGTCGGAGATTGTCGGTAAATCGATATGTTGTGTCGAACCGTTGATATATTAAAAAAATCGTTGATATAATTTGAGTTTTGTTCGATATAATTGCAAAATCGTTGATATATTTAGAGGGATACTGGATGGGGTATGTGAGCGGGGAACAATATATAAAAGAAGCGCCCAATTATAGGGCGCTTCCGCTTTTAGTTATATCTAGCTCTAGCGTTTAGAATCTCCGGTTGTTTCGCCCCTTCATTCGAGGCAAAAAGCGCCTCGGAATCAGGGGCTCCATCGCCCTGCGATTCTAAACGAGCCGCTTTCGCTTTTAAGTATTAACGATTTGTAAAGATCTTATCGATTAAACCGTATTCTAAAGCTTTTTCCGCTGTCATGAAGTTGTCGCGGTCTGTGTCGCGTTGTAGTACTTCAAGTGGTTGACCAGTGCGGTCAGCAAGAATTTGGTTTAGTTTTTCACGTAAGAATAGGATACGTTTTGCAGCGATTTCGATTTCAGTCGCTTGACCTTGTGCTCCACCAAGTGGTTGGTGAATCATTACTTCACTGTTTGGAAGTGCATAACGTTTGCCTTTTTCACCTGCTGCAAGTAAGAATGCACCCATAGATGCAGCCATACCGATACAGATTGTTGATACTTGTGGCTTAATAAACTGCATTGTATCATAGATTGCCATACCTGCTGTGATAGAACCACCAGGGCTGTTGATGTAGATGTGAATATCTTTTTCTGGATCTTGAGATTCCAAGAATAAAAGCTGGGAAACGATTGAGTTAGCTACGTTGTCATCAATTGCACTACCAAGCATAATGATGCGGTCTTTTAGTAGTCGAGAGTAAATATCGTAAGCGCGTTCTCCACGATTTGTTTGTTCAATTACTGTAGGAATTAAATTCATCTGTTATTTCCTCCTTATAAAGCTTTCTTAGTCTTATAATACAATTATGGTCAATAAAGGTCAAACGAAACCACTTTAAATCAAAAAAATATGTAGTTGTACCATGAAATATTCGCTATGTTTTCGAAATTCCCTGCTTATGTATCTTCAACATCATAACCGAATTACATAAATTTAAACGTTATGAAAACTGGAGAAAAAAGAAAAGAACGCCTTTTAACTGAAGCGTTCTTTCGATAATTACTCTTTTAAAAGATAGGTTACTTTATTTAAAATCTTTTCGATTTGTTTCGCGTTTTTACTATACATTTCGCTTGCTGATTTCGACTTTGTTTCTAGGGAAAATAGTTCAAGATCAGCATGACATTTTTTTAAAGATGCTAATAATAAAGGTTTGTTTTGAGGAGAAGGCATTTGGAGTTTGTCATTGTAAATGTCGATAGTAAGTTGTCCGTATGAATCGACTTGACCGAGAAAGACATTTTCAATAACAACGCCGAGTTTTTCTAATTCTGAATGTAACCAAGCGCGGTTATGTCCGCTTGCTGAAAGAGGTTCATCTAGTACATTTCCATCCATAATAACAGTTTGTGGTTCTTTCTCGTTTGGTACTTTTAAACCGATGTCTTTTGCAGTAAGTGGCTGAGAATCTTTCTTTAATAGTACATTTAATTCTCCACTCGGTTCTAAGACAGCAAATTCGACTTCAGCTACGCTGAACGCACTTTTTCCACGGAGAAGTTCCAGTAATTCGTCACTCGTATATTTTTCTTTCTTTAAGTTATCTTCGAGTATCTTTCCATCTTTTATTAATACGGTAGATTTCCCTTCAAAGAAATCCCGAGCTGTTTTGTTCTTTAAAGAGAGGATTCCTGTTAAAAAAGGTACCACAGCGAAAATGAGTATCGCAAAGACGCCGTGAAAAAATTTTGAATCGAGCCCTGTAGATACTTGGGCAGCGATGTCACCAATTGTCATTCCGGCAATGTATTCAAAAAAGGAGAGCTGAGAGATTTGTCTTTTCCCTAACCATTTCGTAATAGCGAATAAAATAATTAATATGAATACAGAGCGAAGAATGACAAGTGTCCATTCCGGCAGGTGAGACATAGTCATTTCCTCCAGTCTACTTAAAACCCTTTATATTGAGGTTCTTCACGTTCTAATACTGAAACTCTATTCTGTAAATCAGCGATGACGTTTTCCATTTCTAACATACATTCATGAAATACGCGTTTGGATTCGTCGTCTTGTGAATTTAATGAAAGAGAGCTTAAACTTGCTTGAGCTCCTCTTACACTAGCAAGGCAAGTTTTTACGCTAGCGATAACAGTCATACAAACACTCCTTATCCTTTCGGTTTAAATAACAATGCACCTATGAAGCCGAAAATAATAGCCGCGGATACGCCGGCGCTCGTTACTTTAAACATGCCAGTAATAACGCCAACGATGCCATGTTTTGCAGCTTCTTCCATTGCGCCATGAACGAGGGCATTACCAAAGCTTGTAATAGGTACAGTTGCCCCGGCTCCAGCGAAATCAATTAATGGCTCATACAAATTAAATCCATCTAATATAGCTCCAGCAACAACGAGTGTTGCCATTGTATGAGCTGGTGTTAACTTGCCGACATCAAACATAAGTTGTCCGATTACGCATATGAGTCCGCCGATGACGAAAGCCCAGAAAAAAATCATTGCGTTGCACCTCCAAATTCAATCGAAACGGCGTGAGCGATACACGGAATCGTTTCTTCTTGTTGGAATGTAAGTGGAGATAGTAAAGCGCCTGTCGCAACGACAAGTATTTTTTTGAACTCTCCTCTTTTCATTCGGTTTAATAAATGACCGTACACGACTGTTGCGGAACATCCAGGCCCGCTAGCACCAGCTATGACTGGTTGTCCTTCTCTATAAATGATAATTCCGCAATCTTGAAATTGTTCGCTCGTTACTTTCGTTCCGTGTTTATGTAGTAAGTCATAAGCAATTTCGCGTCCTACATGTCCGAGATCGCCTGTTACGATTAAATCGTAGTAAGAGGCATCAATTTGGCGTTCACGTAAATGGGCTTCAATTGTATCAACTGCAGCTGGAGCCATTGCGCCTCCCATATTAAACGGATCCGTTAAGCCCATATCAACCACTCGTCCGATTGTTGCAGAGGTTACTCTTGGACCATGTCCAGTATCGCTTAAAATGGCGGCTCCTGCTCCGGTTACTGTCCACTGTGCAGTAGGTGGCTTTTGTCCGCCGTATTCGGTAGGATAGCGGAATTGTTTTTCTACAGCTGTATTATGACTGGATGCACCAGTTAATAAATATTTTGCGCCTTTTGCATTTACGATACTTGCCCCAAGTGCTAAACCTTCCATAGAAGTAGAACAAGCCCCGAATAATCCGAGATAAGGAGTGCCAAGTGTCCGGCAAGCAAAGCTTGTTGGAGTAATTTGATTGATTAAATCTCCTGCAAGTACAAATTGAATATCATCTTTACGAAGCTCTGCTTTTTCAGTAGCGCGACTACAAGCTTCTTCGAATAAAATTTTATGTGCTTTTTCATAGGAATCTTGTCCGAGCCATAAATCTTCATGAAGGATATCGAAGTCTTCTGGGATGTTCCCCTTTGCTTCAAACGGTCCACCAACGACTCCTGTCGAAATAATAACGGGTTTATTTTCAAATACCCACGTTCGGTGTCCTTGTAACATTTATAGACCTCCCCATTGAACGAGAATCGTTTTAATAAGTGCGATGACGAAAGCTGAAAATACACCAAATAAAATAACAGAACCCGCTAGTTTAAACATATTGCCGCCAACACCAAGGACGAATCCTTCCGTTCGGTGTTCGATGCATGCTGCAATAACAGAGTTACCAAATCCAGTAACAGGTACAGCTGTACCAGCACCAGCAAACTGTCCAAAACGATCGTATATACCAAATCCAGTTAGTAACATAGAAATGAAAATAAGAGTTGCGACTGTTGGATTTCCTGCTGAGCGTTCAGTGAAATCAAAATATGTGATGTAAAAAGTAGAAATAAGTTGTCCGATGAAGCAAATAAAACCACCGACGAAAAAGGCTTTTATACAATTTTTTAAGACAGGTCGTTTCGGTTCGCGTTCTTGTTCGAATTTTTTATACTCCTGTTGTACAGGGGTTAAGTTTTTATCTTTACTAGACATTGCAATCCTTCCTTTTCTTTTAAAAAGCGTTAAGTGTTAGACTCCATTTTTTTACCAATGAATTTTAATTGTTTATTAATTTCATCTTTAGATACTTCTTTTTCCTTAATTTTTCTTTCGAGTTTTTCGAGTAACATAAAGATTTTTTTATCTGTACTGACACGAACATCGAAAGTAGGATGCTCATCACTTAGCTGCTTTTGAAGCTTTTTACGAAGAGGTTTTAATCCAAACCTTTCGTGATGCTCAGGTGTAACTGCTATGTAGAGATCTAAATTTGAATTCACTGCTGTGCTTTTTATAATTTCATCCATAGCGAGAGCTCTTTTCTTTGCTCCTTGTGATATAGATTGATTAAAGGATTCCGTACTCGTCTTTGTTAACTTTGGACCTTTTTCTTTCTCCGTTCGTTTTGCTTCTTCTTTCACTTTTTTATCTAAAGGACTATTATCACATCCGGTAAAAGAGCTAAATAGAAGTGCAAATAATGCGGTTATGAGGCCGAGTTTTCGCATAATTATCATTCCATTTCTATTGCAATATGTAATGTGATAGAAAAAGGATGACTGCATATCATCCTTTTTCTATTTCACAGCAAGACTGATTTGTTATTGCTGTGAGTATTGTGGTTCTTCTTGTTGGACTTCTTCAACGCGTGGGTTTAAAGAATCGATAATCGTTTGTGTTTGCTGCGCAGCTGTTTGGAAAAGTTGCTTCGCTTGTTGGTTATCCGTATCAAGAGCGAATCCCTCTAAGCTAGCTTGTGCACTTTTTAATCCAGAAACAGTTTGCTTTAGTTTCGTAATTACAGTCATTGAATGAAGCCCCCTTTGGAATATCAATTCAAAGATTATAATTTGTGAGTTGGGGTGAATTTATGATTGGAAAATTTAGGGGTGAAATAGATTTTATATGCTTTTAGCTAAGATGCATAAGGTATTACGGGGATATTTTTATTGATTTAGATGGATTTTATTGCTATTATTATGAGAAGAAAATGAAGTGTTTTCTATAATCATGCGCCCATAGCTCAGTCGGATAGAGCGGTGGTTTCCGGTACCACGTCTGCCGGGGGTTCGAATCCCTCTGGGCGCGTTATATAAACTTTAATATTATTTTGTGCAGAAGCCCTTTGTGTGGTAAGTAAAAATACCACGTGCAAAGGGCTTTTTTGATGTTATTGTTAGCCTATTATTGTTTATTTACTGTTGAATCCGGAGCTGAAATTCCTAACTTACATTTTGTAGGTTAGGAATTTTTTATTTTAAAAATGTTAAAAATATGCAATTTTGCGAAGTTACCTAAAAACTTTGAATCTTGTAAATTTATAACTGTAGAGAACAACAAACAAATAAATAAACAAATGAATAGAAAAACAAAAGGAGGAATGAAATGGTTAAGAAATTTAAATTTACAAAAGAGGGATTAGTAGAAGCATGGAAAGATCCACAAGTAAGAGAAAAATTAAAAGACTTACCGAAACACCCATCTGGAAAAGCGCTAAATGAATTAAGTGAGGAAGAATTAGCGGAAATCCAAGGGGCATCGGATGTACAACCAGAAACAACACCACTTTGTGTGGGAGTAATTATAGGATTAACAACGTCAATTAAGATTTGTAAATAAAAATAAAAAACAAAATGAGAGGATGAATGAAATGTCAAAAGGATACAAGTTCACAAAAGAAGAGTTAGTAGAGGCTTGGAAAGATCCACAAGTAAGAGAAAAGTTAAAAGATTTACCGAAACATCCATCGGGTAAAGCGTTAAATGAATTAAGCGAAGAAGAACTAGCGGAAATTCAAGGGGCATCAGATGTACAACCAGAAACAACACCACTTTGTGTGGGAGTAATTATAGGATTAACAACGTCAATTAAGATTTGTAAATAAAAATAAAAAACAAAATGAGAGGATGAATGAAATTTCAAAAGGATACAAGTTCACAAAAGAAGAGTTAGTAGAGGCTTGGAAAGATCCACAAGTAAGAGAAAAGTTAAAAGATTTACCGAAACATCCATCGGGTAAAGCGTTAAATGAATTAAGCGAAGAAGAACTAGCGGAAATTCAAGGGGCATCAGATGTACAACCAGAAACAACACCACTTTGTGTGGGAGTAATTATAGGATTAACAACGTCAATTAAGATTTGTAAATAAAAATAAAAAACAAAATGAGAGGATGAATGAAATGACAAAAGGCTACAAGTTTACAAAAGAAGAGTTAGTAGAGGCATGGAAAGATCCACAAGTAAGAGAAAAATTAAAAGATTTACCGAAACATCCATCAGGAAAAGCGTTAAATGAATTAAGCGAAGAAGAATTAGCGGAAATTCAAGGGGCATCGGATGTACAACCAGAAACAACACCACTTTGTGTGGGAGTAATTATAGGATTAACAACGTCAATTAAGATTTGTAAATAAAAATAAAAAACAAAATGAGAGGATGAATGAAATGACAAAAGGCTACAAGTTTACAAAAGAAGAGTTAGTAGAGGCATGGAAAGATCCACAAGTAAGAGAAAAATTAAAAGATTTACCGAAACATCCATCAGGAAAAGCGTTAAATGAATTAAGCGAAGAAGAATTAGCGGAAATTCAAGGGGCATCGGATGTACAACCAGAAACAACACCACTTTGTGTGGGAGTAATTATAGGATTAACAACGTCAATTAAGATTTGTAAATAAAAATAAAAAACAAAACGAGAGGATGAATGAAATGACAAAAGGCTACAAGTTTACAAAAGAAGAGTTAGTAGAGGCATGGAAAGATCCACAAGTAAGAGAAAAATTAAAAGACTTACCGAAACACCCATCAGGAAAAGCGTTAAATGAATTAAGCGAAGAAGAACTAGCGGAAATTCAAGGGGCATCGGATGTACAACCAGAAACAACGCCGCTTTGTGTGGGAGTAATTATAGGATTAACAACGTCAATTAAGATTTGTAAATAAAAATAAAAAACAAAACGAGAGGATGAATGAAATGTCAAAAGGATACAAGTTCACAAAAGAAGAGTTAGTAGAGGCTTGGAAAGATCCCCAAGTAAGAGAAAAGTTAAAAGACTTACCGAAACACCCATCAGGAAAAGCACTAAACGAATTAAGTGAGGAAGAATTAGCGGAAATTCAAGGGGCATCGGATGTACAACCAGAAACAACGCCGCTTTGTGTGGGAGTAATTATAGGATTAACAACGTCAATTAAGATTTGTAAATAAAATAAAAACCAAAACGAGAGGATGAATGAAATGTCAAAAGGATACAAGTTCACAAAAGAAGAGTTAGTAGAGGCTTGGAAAGATCCCCAAGTAAGAGAAAAGTTAAAAGACTTACCGAAACACCCATCTGGAAAAGCGCTAAATGAATTAAGTGAGGAAGAATTAGCGGAAATCCAAGGGGCATCGGATGTACAACCAGAAACAACACCACTTTGTGTGGGAGTAATTATAGGATTAACAACGTCAATTAAGATTTGTAAATAAAATAAAAAACAAAACGAGAGGATGAATGAAATGTCAAAAGAATACAAGTTCACAAAAGAAGAGTTAGTAGAGGCTTGGAAAGATCCCCAAGTAAGAGAAAAGTTAAAAGACTTACCGAAACACCCATCTGGAAAAGCGCTAAATGAATTAAGTGAGGAAGAATTAGCGGAAATCCAAGGGGCATCGGATGTACAACCAGAAACAACACCACTTTGTGTGGGAGTAATTATAGGAATAACGGCATCAATTAAAATTTGTAAGTAGATAGGTTTCATTCGAAAGGGGTATTCATCTCCTTTTGAATGAAACAGATTCCAATATTCGAATGCGAAAAATCGAATGTTGGAATCTGTTTCCCCTGAAGGGGACCAATTTATTGGAATATGGATTTTAAAATAAGGAAGGGGATTAAATTATTATGTTAATTCACTCATATATAAATGAAAAGGCATTTGCGAAGAGTCTTAATTTGAAAGAGCGTTATAAAACGCTAAAGAGTAGAAGAGATTTATTATTATCGGAGGATTTAAATTTAGCCCAATTAAATAAATGGATAGATAAAATGTTTAGAAGTAATAAAGCTGATTTTGATTTTAAATTAAAAATGAATGAAATGACAAAAGAAGATTTTGCGAGTTTAATTGAGAAAATCCCTGAATCAAAAGAGCATTTATATATAGATGAATTAAATGAACATGTGAATTTGCGCATGTTAGAAATAGGAATAGAGTTGTGTGAAAGTAAGTCATTAAGTGCAGAGGAAGATTTAGGGTTTATAGAATTTGTTAGGCCGTTTGCACTTTATGCAGCCGAAATGATAGATAGTTCGTTGAAATATAGATTAAATAAGATACGTTATGAGCATGAAGAGATTAAAGAAATGCTAGTGCGATCTTTAGTAGAAGAGTTATTAAATAATGCGGTGCGATCACTAGTCTTAGAATTTAATATTGCAAAACTAAGGGAAGAACTAGTAGGAGAGACTCCAGAAGAGCGATTTCTTTCCTTTGTCAGAGAGAAAGCTAGAAATAAGGAGAATTTAATTGCGTTCTATGAGGAATACGCAACATTAACACGAAGGTTAATTTTGAGAACAGAGTATTTTATACAAAATGTTCAAATGTTACTATTTCGTTTGAATGAAAATTGGCTACAGTTACAAAAAGAATTTCAATTGCAGGATGTATCATTAAGCAAAATTAAGGTTGGATTAGGAGATACACATCAAGAAGGGAAAACAGTTGTCCAGCTTGTATTCTCTTCAGGTAAAGAAATTTTATACAAGCCAAAGTCTATGGAAATTACGAAATCGTACCATGCATTTTTAGAATGGATGAATGAGGTAAGTGGAAGTATACAACTTCCATCATATAAAGTTTTAGACTTTGGTGAATATGGATGGGAAGAAAAAATATTGTATAAACCGTGCTCTTCTAAAGAAGAGGTGGAGCGCTACTATTTACGTTTTGGTAAGTTGATTGGTTTAATGTATATGTTAAAAGGTGCTGATTTGCATTTTGAAAATATAATTGCTCATGGAGAGTATCCATACATTATTGATTCGGAGACGATTTTTCATCAATATCCAAAACTGAATTTTCCGGATAGTGCGGAAGTAAAATTGAAATATGAACAAAGCGACTCAGTGATAGGATCTGGATTGTTACCGCAAGCTATGTTTCAAAACATCGATGGAAAAGGTATAGATTTAAGTGCTTTAAATGGAAAAGAGCAAGATTTGCCGTTTAAGGTGCTGGCCTTAAGTCAAAATAGTAAGGATGAAATGGAATTTACTATGAAAGAAGCCAAAAGTCAAAGTGCTAAAAATCTACCGAAACTTGGAGTAGAAGAAATTTATGTAGAGGATTATTTAACCTTTATTATTGATGGTTTTCAGGAAATGTGTAAATTTTTTATTGAGTATAAGGAAGAGATTTTATCAGAAAGAGGACCTTTAATTACATTTAGAGAAAATAAAATTCGCATTGTTGCTAGGGCGACTCAACAATATTGTAATTTCTTACAAGAGTCTACACACCCAGACTATATGAGAGATTCAATTTTATTGGAACAATTATTTGAAAGAGTATGGTATTACCCATATGAAAATAAGGGGCTAGTCATTCATGAGATTCAAGACTTATTACGTGCGGATGTTCCTATATTTACGACTTTTACAGATTCACGAGATCTATATAGTAGTACAGGTGAAAGGATGGAAGACTTTTTTAAGGAGAGCGGTTATGAGCAAGTATATAATAGAATTTATCATTTTGATGATAAGGAATTGGAAAAGCAACGAGGGTGGCTGAAGTTGGCAATACAGGGAAATAGAGATGTTGATATTAAAGTGAGAAGAAAAGAGGATTACAGAAGTGAATTATTAGAAAATCATCAGGAGACAATCTTGCAGGAAGCTATAAATATCGGAGAGTCTTTAGTAGAGAATGTAGTATTATCAGATGATAAAACAACAGCATCATGGTTACAAGCAAATGTTATTCACGACAAGTGGTATGTTGCCCCGATGAAGCAAAATTTATATGACGGTTTAGGTGGCGTAGCACTATTCTTATTGTATCTAAATAAGGTTACGGGAAACGAAAAATATTTAGAGGTTGCTCATAAGGCGTTGAAGTCAGCGATGAACCCTTTATCGAAAGCGAAGGGGCTTCTATCGACCTTCTTGGGTAAATATTCATTGTTATATCCATTAGCACATTTTCAATCTATAAGTCCTAGAAAAGAATATCAGGATTTTTTAGAAGAAATAAAAGTAGAATTAAAAGAAAGGCTCAAAGAAGAAGAAGAGTTTGATTTGTTAAGTGGCTCAGCAGGAGTTATTCAAGTGGCTCTTAATTTATTTGAAATGACAAAGGATCAAGATTATTTAGATCTTGCTGATATGTACAGTAAGCATTTGGTGGAAAATGTATCAATATTAGAAAGTGGAGTAGCGTGGAAGAATAAACATACTAACAGTTATTTAGGCGGTTTTTCTCATGGGACGAGTGGTATCGCTTGGAGCTTATGGCGTTCAGGGATTATGAATAGGAATCAAGAATATATTGATTTAGCTAAAAAAGCATTTGCTTATGATCGATCATTGTTTGAAAAAGAAGAAAGTGCGTGGAAAGACACAAGAGAGAGTGAGAAGAAGTGCTTACATCAATGGTGCCACGGTTCCACTGGAATAGGATTGAGTAGAGTTTTAGTAAGAAGCTATGAAGAAGATGTAGAAATGGACGAAGAAATTCGAGTGGCTGTAGATAATGTACGAAAGTATGGATTTAAAAATAATGATACATTATGTCATGGGAATATGGGGGACACGGAATTACTATTGGCTGTTTCACAGTTGTATGGTAATAAAGAATTGTATGAACAGGCGTTACAAATTGGCATACAAGTTATTAATAATTATAGAGAAACTGGTAGTTATCAATGTGATGCACCAGATGATATTCAATCATTTGGTATGTTTGTAGGGATAGCAGGAGTTGGTATGCAGTTGTTAAGACTATTACAGCCGAATGAAATTCCATCCGTTATGACATTAGAAAATGTAAAAGGATAAATGAAAAGACATTCTACCTTTTGGTAGAATGTCTTTATTATACATTTACATTTATTATACCTTTTCGAACAGCTTCAGCTAATGCTTCAGAACGAGAACTCACCTTGAACTTTTTAAACAGTTTCGTTAAATTATATTCAACAGCCCTAGAACTCATATATAATTCATCTGCAATTTGTTTATTACTTTTTCCTTTCGCAATGGATTCAAGAATTTCTAATTCTTTTTGTGTAATTGTAACATGGCTTGATGCTCTTTTCGTATCTAAGTTATCAACAGTCATATCTTCAACTCGAAGTTGTCGCAATAAAGAAATTGGAATTAAAGTATACCCATTTAAGACGGCCCGAATAGCCATTAATAACTCTTGCTGTGATGCTGATTTGCTAACAATACCGCTAATACCAGAATCTATTAATAAATTAAATTGTGATAAATATTCGAAGCCTGTGTAGAGAATAATTTTTGCATCTGGTTGTATGTGTAAAAGTTTTTGAGCCACATCAAGTCCACTATAATTAGGCATGTTCATGTCTAAAAGATATATATCAAAAGGTGTTTTTGAACTTTGAGAAATTGCTTCCTGTTCGTTTAAAATGTATGTTGCTTGAATATCTTCTTCTAATTCGATCATATTTTTCGTACCTTCACCCACTATTTGGTGATCGTCTACAATCAAAACGTGTATCATTTTATTCACCTCGGTATAGTAATATTTACTTGTAGTCCATTTCCTATTTCTGAAATAAGCTGAATTTCGCCTCCTATTCCTTGAACGCGCCCTTTGATTCCAGATAAACCCATATGTTTATTTGAAGAATAGGGGGCTTGGGTATTAAAACCGATGCCGTTATCACGATAATCTAGATAAATACAATTATTTTCTTCCCATAAAAATATATTAATTAAGGTTGCATTAGAGTGCTTATCAGCATTGTTTAATAATTCTTGGATAATACGATAAATAGATAAAATTTTATCAAATTCGTAATGATTCTCCTGTATTGAGTCATATTCAAATTGAATTCGGAAATTAGTACGTAGTTGCATTTGTGCTAATAGCTCTTTAAGTGCACCTATAAGACCAATTTCAGATAGAAGAGCCGGTTTTAATTCATTACAAGTGTCACGAATTTGTTGAATAACATCAAACATACCGAATTTTATTTTTTCTAATTGTCCCTGCAATTCACCTGGTACAGTATGTTCTTTTAATACGGTTTCTAGTTTACGATACCAGACAATTTGGTCTTGCAGGGCAGCGTCATGAAGATCCGCAGCAAGCCGACGCCTTTCAGTTTCTGAAATTTGAAATAGTAGGCGCGAAAGAGTTGCTGAGTGTGTTTTATTTGCTATGCTTTCTTTTTCTAAAGATTGAATGATTTGATTAACTGAATTTAGGTTTTCATAAACTAGACGTACATATTTTACGATAGCAATAAACCAAGTTTTTTCATTGATATTAAATTTAATATTGTTGGTTTTATTTCCAACCCAAATGTAATGCTTTGTGTTTTGGGTAGAATATAAATAAATACCGATGCATCCGTCATCTTCTAATAAATCATTTATATACCCTGATTCCATTCCCCATTGTTTCTTTTTCGAAAGATTAAATTTTTCTGTTTCTCCGTAACTTTTATAACAATTGTATGTATTTTGTTTTGTATCAAACTCAATAAATTGTATAAAACACGGTTTTAGTAGGGAGATAATTTCATTCATAAATTTTTTCTCTAAATCTTTTACTTTCATAATGGAAGAAAGTTGTTGTGCGAATTGATCAATACTTACATGTAAATTGGTTTTGCTTCTGAATAATTGATTGCGAAATGTGAAATCTAATCGTTCTTTTATTACAAGAAACAGTATGTTTAAAGGGAAAATGATAATGAAATTTTGCATGAGTCTAATAAAGAATCGCTCATCAGGATTAATACCCCAGCTTATAATTAATGTAATAATGATAGTTGGAAGTAATGAAAGCAAAGAGTAGTACCGAACACGATCAAACATAAAATCAATATCAAAGATTTGCTTTGTTAATATTAAATAAAAGTAGCCAATTGGAATGCAAAATAGGAATAATGCTGCAATATCAGCCCTAATAATGGCTGCATTAAATAATATCCTTGGAAGAGCATATAGCATTATAAATGGCCCGAAAGAAATACATTGGATAACTAACATAAATTTAAAAAAAGGCCTGTGTAAAGTATTTCTATATTTTATGTATCCTTTTAAAAGGAAATATACACTTAAAAGAATACTAAAACATAAATAAGCTAAATCTGTGTAAGCAGAGACTTGTTGCAAATTTGGAAGAAAGGTAACGGATAATAAGCCGGTAGTAATAACGGTCATGTATAGAAAAATGTGAAATCTAATCACATTTTTATGTATAATAATAATTTCCTTCCGCTTAAACAGCTGATATAAAAATAAAGTAAGAAATAAAGATACACTTTGAAAAGAGATACTTATAATTAAGAGTCCGCCAAAATCAGATTTACTAGATATAGAAGAGGCGGAAAGGCTAATAGAGGTTGCTAATAAAAAAAGCATAAAATAACGCTCTTCTCGCCTTATAGCTTTATTTCTATAGACAATAAAGCATAAGCTTAAAATGGTCAGAGAAAAAATCATTGGTAGATATAATGTAATAATTAGCTCTTCGTTGTCTGAAGTAGCTGTTGTGCTATAAGTAGAAATCCTATCATTCTGTATAGTTTGAATTTCAGTTGCATTTAAAAATTGATTTTGGTATCGCTTGAAAACCCCTAAATAAGGATTCGCCCCATCCACTTTGTAAATTTCATCACCTGCTTTTAAGGCTGTTTTTGCAGCCCAACCCGACGTATCAATTTGACTGATTGTATATGTATTATGTTTTTCTTTAGAAGCGATAATGCCACTGTAAGGCTGATAAAACTTGTAGAGGATGTAACTTTGTATGATTAAGTAAAAAATTATTAATGAAATTACGAAATAAATTGGACGTTGTTTAATCATTGCTAGAATTACCTCACTATCATATATAATTTCGGAATCCCGCAATAGGATTGCGGATAATAGCAAAAGAATATGTAATAATATAAAACTATAAAAATTGGTGGGGTGAACGATATATGATTAGAGAATTAGTTGAACGTATATTAGAAGATATTCAATTTAAAAATGTGTGTAGTCAAGGAACAATAGCCATTGATGGTATATCAAAACAAGAATTAGAAATTATTTTAGGTACTTTAAATAAGTCGTCTTTACTTAGTAAAGCTGCTGAGACATGGAAGTAAACTAAATTAGAGTATCAATTAACCTATCCTTATTTGCTTGACTGAGTGAAAGTTGTTCGATGTATCCTTTTGATTTGTATACATATAGGTTCTGCATAACGGAGCAGTACTCCATTGATCCACCGTACAGTAATATGTGTTTTAAAGAATCTAATGTTTGATTATTTAATTCATCATATTGTATCTCTTGATTAAAGAACTTTTTTATAAGTATAAAGTTATCATTTTTACTATTTAAATAATATAGTATTGGTAAAGTTTTCTTTAAATTAAGAAAATCATTTTTCTTATCCCATTGCATAATATCACGCATGTCGTTTTTTATTTGATTAATAACGCCTATACATAGTGCGTAGTTTTCAATTAAAGAACGCTGGATAGGATTGATATTCCCTGTTCCTAATAAGCATGCAAGTTTAATTAGATATCCAGATTTGTGAGTTACCATATCAATATAATCTTTCTCGGAATGGATTTCATTTTTAAGATCTAGTTGTTGTCCATTAATAGAGTTTAAAATAGAAGAGTGTATTTCATTTTTGAGCCAGTTTTTCATTTGAATTGAAAGGGAAGCCTTGTCAACTTCTTGCAAACAAATAAGTAAAAATCCCATAATTATATTGAGATTTGTGGCAATTGGATGTTTTGTCCAAGGTCCTTCTAAGAAATCTTCGTCTTGAATATCATCCATAATATCTAGAGCGAGCATAAGTAATTCTATAATTGTTAGCAGTAATTGTTTTTCCTCTTCATTTTGGTTATCTTGAAATATTTCATAATGTACGAGAGTGATGTTAGCAAAACGAGTAGAATCATTGAATTTGTATTCAATATATTCTGAAGAACATTGACGTAATGTAGATTCGAAAAAATGTCCATAAACCAGTTTTTTTGCACGCAAAATTAATTCATTTTGTAATGAATAAATCACTCGCAACTCCCCTTTTGTAAAAATTCGGAATATTCCAATTGTAACATAAGAGGGACATCTTCACAATTAAACATATCGCAAATGCGATATGTTTTTTTAATGAAGATGTTGCGGAGAATCCCGCTAATTTGTTTGCGGTAACTACAACGTGCATTGCGGACAATAACGTTTAAAAGAAGGATATGATATGAGTACAGATTAAGACAACACAGTTTAATAAACGAGAAAAAATAATCTAATATGGATTGAGAATAAAGGAGGAGAATGATGAAGAAAGTTTTAAGTGGTCGAGAAAAAGAAGTAGCTGTGTTGATTGCACGAGGTTTGAAGGATGTTGAAATAGCAAGGGAGTTATTTATTAGTAGAAGGAGAGTGGGTGAATTAGTAGCCTCAATTAAAAGAAAGTTAGAAATACATTCAAGGGTCCAAATTGGAATAGCTGCATATTTTTTAGGATTAATTACATTTGAATTTAATTTTAATCATGGTAACCATGAGGGTGTTGCTATGATTAATAGTTAAAGAGATAGGGGGGAATAAAATGGCAAAGGTGCCCTTTATAGAACAGATGGAACATAGCGAATGTGGATTAGCCTCATTGGCGATGGTCTTTAGTTTTTATGAAAAGCATGTTTCGTTAGCTGAATTAAGAGAAGAGTTTGGTGTTCCAAAAGGTGGTACATCTTTATACCAGCTTATGCATATTGCTAGGGAAAATGGTTTTCAAGTAAAAGGATATAAAGCTGAATATGAAGCTTTAAGTGAAGTTAAATTACCAGCAGTTATCCATTGGGAACATAAACATTATGTAGTCCTAGAGAAAGTGACAAAAAAGGGGGCTATAGTTATAGACCCTGCTTACGGAAGAAATAAAATCTCTAAAAAAGAAATGGAGGAAAAGTATTCTGGATTTGTATTAACACTAGAACCAGATGAGTCATTTCAAAAACAAAAAGGTGTCTCTCATTTGCAATTCTTTTTATCGTTTGTGTTAGGGAAAAAGAAATTAATAGCTTTAATTGTATTAGCCTCTTTGATAATTCAGGCTTTTGCGCTGGTGATTCCATTTGTCACAAGTTGGATGACTGACCATGTAATTATTCCGAGAGATCCGAGCTATATGAATATGATAGGTTACAGTATTTTAGTATTACTAATAAGTTATCAAGTATTTGCTTCATTAAGAGGTTTCCTAATAGCGAAGTTGCAAACGGCAATTGATATGTCTTTAATGCAAAGTTTTATAGAAAAACTATTAAGTCTTTCTTATAACTTTTTTGAGAATCGCTCTATGGGAGAACTGTTATTTAGAGCAAATTCCAATGTATATATTAGACAAATATTATCTACTAAGGTAATTTCCTTTCTTATAGATGGAATTCTGCTTTTCACTTACTTATTCTTCATGTTTCGTTATTCGACCTTATTAGGATTCGTTGTGTTAGCAGTTGGGAGTGTTATATTCGCCCTACTTGTCATGAGCACGACTGTTTCTAAGAAGTTAGCTGATAAAGAGGTTTCGGCTCAAGCTCAAGTTCAAAGGATTTTGTCTGAGAGTATTAATGGGATTAGTGACGTGAAGGTTATGGGATTGGAAAAGCAAGTGTATAAAGAATGGCAAGAACGCTTTGGTTCTCAGCTTATTCATGCAGAGAAGAGATCTATATGGACGGCATTGATGAATACATTAGCGGGTTCTATTCAATTTATCTTACCGTTGTTTCTGCTTTGGTTCAGTGGACAACAGGTGCTAGCTGGAAATATGACATTAGGAAGTGTACTCGGCTTTAATGCGTTAGCGATTTCGTTTATAACTCCGATTATCTCCATTGGGAGTGGCTATGGTGAATTGATTTATATTAGCTCCTATATTCAGCGGATTTACGATGTAATGCATGCGAGATCGGAGAGAGAGGTCAATCAATTTTCAGGAATTAAGAAACTGAATGGTGATATTGAGTTTGACAATGTTTCTTATCGTCACAATTATTTCAGTGAAGATGCAATTCAGAATGTTTCGTTTAAAATCAAAGCTGGTGAGAAGGTCGCAATTGTTGGGGCGTCTGGGTCTGGAAAAAGTACAATTGTAAAAATGCTTCTCGGACTATATACACCAACGAATGGGAAAATCCGATTTGATGGGATTGAAAGCGAAAAGTTAAATTTGAAATTTTTAAGGAAATCAATAGGCGTTGTTTTCCAAGAAGCGAGATTGTTTAACAAAACGGTAGGAGAAAATATCATTGCGCAAAGGAAAGGGGTGCCTCCGAATGGAGTAATTGAGGCATCGAAGCAAGCGAATATATTAGAAGATATTATGATGCTACCATTAAATTTTCAAACGATGGTATCTGAATTTGGAGTTAACTTCTCTGGTGGGCAAAGGCAAAGATTAATATTAGCTAGAGCATTGGTAACAAACCCATCTATTCTAATATTAGATGAGGCGACAAGTGCACTTGATACATTGTCTGAAAGAGTTATTGATGAGAATTTAACTGATATGTTATGTACAAGGATTGTCATTGCACATAGGTTAAGTACGGTTAAGAATGCAGATAAGATTATTGTTATGGATAAGGGAGCAATTGTAGAGATAGGATCACATACAGAATTACTTGAGAAGCAAGGGTATTATTATCAATTGTCAAAAGCTCAGGAAGTAAAAGGAGGGATTAAAAGTGAAAGATTGGCCTAAATATCGAAACACTATAGCGAAAATAGGTGCTGGAATTACAGTAGGATTATTATTAAACCTTCCTATAGTTGGAGTTAGTACGATAAGCGCTGAAGAAATGAAACATAATCAAATTAAAGAAAATTCGTATGTGTTTACATTGAGGCAAGGTGAAAATACGGATGAGATGATAAAGGAAATTAGAGATAAATATCCCGATTTAAAGCTAGAAGTAATAAAAGAAATTAAGATGCTGAATATCGAAGGTGATAATTTAGAAAGAGTACAAGAAGCGAAGCAGCATTTATTAAAAAATTATAAAGAGATAATTGAAAAAGCAGGTAGAGAGGATGTAGTGGAATTAAAGCCGCCCGCTATAGTAAAGAAACCTTCGAATATAACAAAATACGCACCTTCACAATTAGAACAAGAAGAGGTCGATTATAGCAAATGGAAATGGGATGTCGATAAGGTAACAGAAAATGGAGAGAGCTATAAAATTGAACAAGGAAATCATAGTGTAAAGATTGGTGTTATTGATAGTGGGATTGATGTAAATCATCCTGCGCTAAAGGGAAATATAGTTAGTCAGGGGAAAATTTTAGTTCCGAATGTAGAATCAATTGAAGATAATATTGGTCATGGAACAATGATTGCTGGGTTAATAGCTGCTGATGGGAAAATAAAGGGGGTAGCGCCCAAAATTGGGATTGTACCATACAAAGTATTTCAAGGTAGTTCTGCGGATTCAAGCTGGATTATTAAAGCTATTGTAGAGGCTGCAAATGATGGTATGGATGTTATTAATTTAAGTTTAGGAACATACAAGTCCATTAAAGATCCAGAAGAAGGAGCTGTGTACTTAGCTTATAAAAGAGCAATAGAGTATGCGAATAGTAAAGGGAGTTTGCTAGTGGCTTCCTCTGGAACAGAAGGATTCGATATTTCAAATCCTTTTCAATTAGCTAAGCAAAGAGGATATGAAAACGACTTACAACTTCATATGCCAGGAGGTTTACCGGGGGTAGTAACTGTTGCGGGAACAAATAAAGATGATCGATTAGCTTATTACTCTAATTATGGAACCAATGTTGATATTGCAGCTCCATCAGGAGATTATGGATCTTTGTGGGAAAGTGAAAAAGTGGGAGATGAAACAGCTATGGTATTAACCACATATCCTACAAACCTTCCGCAATCCCAGCTAAGTGAATGGTTAGGGTTTGATAGAGGGTATGAGCTGATGATTGGAACGAGTCTAGCAGTTCCTAAAGTTTCTGCTACAGCCGCACTTGTAATTGCGGAATATAAAGAAAAATTTAGGCTGAAGCCTAGTAATGGATTTGTTAAAACAAGATTATATCAGGGGGCCAAACCGGCATTAGATGACGGAAAAAAATATTTTGGAAAAGGTATTGTAAATGCGAAGGGTGCACTTGATTTTCGAAATACAAATTTCAAAAAATGGGAGAGATAAAGATGAATTTTAAAAAGTTTTTACTTATGATTGGCGGAATTGCTTTAGGAATGGCAGTTATTTACTTTATTAAACAGTAAAGGGGATGTTATATATGGCATTTGAAATTCAAGGATTAAATAAAACATTTGGTGAATATAAAGCCGTTAATGATTTAAATATACGTGTAGAAGAAGGTGGAATTTTAGGGATGCTGGGCCGAAATGGTGCTGGTAAGACGACAACGATTCGTATGATCTTAGATTTAATCAAACCGGATAGCGGCCAAATTCTATGGAATAATCGCCCTTTTTCAAAGAAAGACCTATCTATTGGCTATTTACCAGAAGAGCGTGGATTATACCCGAAAATGAATGTAGTGGAGCAATTGGTGTATTTCGGCAAGTTAGAAGGAATGCCAGCTAATCTTGCAAAAAGGCATGCGTTACAGTGGCTAGAAAAATTAGAAATGACACCACATTTAAAGAAGAAAACAGAGGAATTGTCAAAGGGAAATCAACAAAAAATTCAATTGATTTCAGCGATATTGCATAATCCGGAATTCATCATACTAGATGAACCATTTAGTGGATTGGATCCTGTAAATGCAGAGATGTTAAAAAATGTTGTGCTCGAGTTAATCGCGCAAAGAAAAACGATTATCTTCTGTAGTCATCAAATGGACAGTGTAGAAACGTTCTGTGAGGAAATTTGTATTATGAAAAATGGTCAACTTGTATTATCGGGTGCCTTGTCAGATATTAAGAAAAGTTATCAATACAAATATATGACGTTGCAAACGGAAGGGGATATTGAACCTATTCTTAAGAAGAAAAATTTCAATTTTGAAAAAGTTAATCGTACGTTCATGATTAAAGTTAATGATGGAGAGGATGCATTTTCGCTGCTTGAAGACATTAAAACTAAACAATATATCCGAGATGTTTCTATTAAAGAACCTTCTTTACATCAAATCTTTGTTGAAAAGGCGGGTGCATAAGTAATGAGGAATTTCTGGATTGTTTTAGGGCAAACGTATTGGGATCGTGTGAGGACGAAAATATTTATTGGGATGACATTGTTATTAATAGGGGGAGGGATATTCTTATTCTCCTTTCCAACTTTAGTACAAAAGTTTTCTGGAGAGAAAGAAAAAGCAAAAGTTGTATTTATTTCCGAAGCACCTAATGTTACTTTGGATCAATCTAATCTTAGTAAAGCTCTTCCAGAATGGGATTGGTCTTTAGGTGATAAAACAAAATTAAATCAATATAAGCAAGATTTGTTAGATAAGAAAGTCGAAGCGCTCTTTATATTAAAAGAGGGTGCGGGTGCTGAACCAGTATTAGATTACTTTATGAAGGTGGATAATCCTAAGTTGATTCAAAGTGCGCAGGTATTTGTACAAAATCAGTATTTTCAAAGTGCGGTAGTTAAACAACAGTTATCAGAAGAGGCTGTGAAATCACTGACGATGAACGTGCAAGCGAAAAAGCAAAACTTAAATAACGAAGAAACAAGCTCATTCTTACTGGTGTATTTATTAGTAGCGATTATGTACTTAGCAATTACTTCGTATGGAAATGCGATTGCTACAGCGGTAGCGTCAGAGAAGGCGTCGCGTGTTATGGAAGTGATGGTAACGAAGGTGTCGCCTGTTCACATGGTCTTTGGGAAGATATTAGGAGTCGGTCTTGCTAGTTTGACACAGTTATTTATTTTCTTCCTTAGTATGGCGCTATATATTAAATCTGGAATTTTCAAGGTATCGGATTCGTTTTTTGGAGTGAATATTGATGTAAATATGATTACAGGTGAGCATGCTGCATATTTCTTGTTATATTTTGTTCTCGGTTACTTCGTTTATGCGGCACTTTTCGCAGTGTTTGGTTCTATGGTAAGCAGGCCAGAAGAATTATCCGGAACAACGATGCCGATTACTCTTATATTGATGGGAAGCTTAGTGGTGGAGTTATTAGTAGTACTTGATAACCCTGAAGGGCTAGTATCAAGGGTGACATCATATGTTCCGTTTACAGCTCCAATTAGTATGGTAGTTAGGATTATTAATGGATCCGTTGGGAGTTTAGAAATTATTACATCTATGGTTGTATTACTGGCTAGCATTAGCTTAATTGCTATGTTTGCAGCGAAGGTCTATCCGAAAGGTGTATTAAGAAGTGGTAAGAACCTTAAATTCATTCAATTGTTAAAAAATAATTAATTGCAGGGGGGAATAAATTATGGGATTTTTTTCGAAAAGAAAACAAAAAATGATGGATAGTAATAACGAGAGAAGCGTGAAAAAAATAGTTGAGTTGTCTGTGGAAGAGATGAGAGGAATTCAAGGAGCGTCTAGTGAATCGAACGATTATCTCTATGATTCCTATGTAATTAGGAATCAAAGTTCCTTAGCTTTAAATAAGAGGTTTCTTTCTTAATTAAGAATCGTAAAAGAGTAGTTAGGCATAGTGAAGTGTCACTATACCTAAACTGCTCTTTTTATTTTGGAATTGAACAGAGATAAATTTAATGTTGTTATATATAAAATTAAGGGTTACTATTAGTATGTGGTAACAAATAATTGAGTTTATTATTTTCTTTCAATATTATTCAAATTTAGGTTGTAAGTTGTAAATCTCATTAATACATATAAATTAATAATATTTTGGAATGGGTGTCTGTGATAGCATTCTCCTTTTACCAAACTTATTGTACAATAGAAACAAGGGGGAGATTAGTTTGAAGGCAAGTCTTTTACAAGAACAAAGCTTACGTTTGGCAATGACACAAGAGTTAAGGCAAGCGATTACAATGCTCCAGTATAATGTACAAGAATTATCGGAGTTTTTGTATGAGCAATCGTTAGAGAATCCCCTTATTGAGTTAGGTGGTTTTGAGAGGGAGAAGAAAAAGAGCTCTAACAACAGTAAAAGTACCAGCAAACAAGTCGAGAATCAGATGGAGATCTACAGTGTGGATTCTACAACGATTCAGCAACATTTATTAAATCAAATACAGTATTATAAAATAGATGAAGAAGAGCGAAAAGTAGCTTCTTTCATTATTATGAACATGGATGGAAATGGATATTTACAAGAAACGAATGAAGAGTTAGCAGAGCTCCTTTCTGCGCATGTTCATGTAGTCGACCGCTCTGTAGAGCTTGTCCAATCACTGGAACCAGCAGGGGTAGGGGCGCGTAATATTCAGGAATGTCTAACCTTGCAATTGAAGCGCTTACAAAGACGGAATGGATTAGCAGAAGAGGTTGTAGAAGATCATTTCGCTTATTTTGTGAAGAAAGATTGGCGAAAGCTCGTTCAAGTGTTGAAATGTAGTAATGAGGAATTACAGAGTGCGGTAAATTGTATAACGTCATTACAACCAAAACCAGGTCTTGCGTTTTCTTCAGATAAACCACTTTATATTGTGCCTGATATGGCGGTGAAAAAAGATGGCGATCGCCTCGTTTTACAAATGAATGAGAGAAATATGCCGAGAATTGAAATTCATTCTGAATATAGTGCGCTTCTTAATAATAGTGAAAGTGAAGTAGCATCTTACGTATCAGAAAAGTATCAGCATGTGCAGTGGATTATGCGCAGTTTGAAGCAGAGAAAACAGACACTGCTGCAAGTGATGAATATTATTATGGAAAAACAACATGATTTCTTCTGGAAAGGTCCAGAGTATTTAAGACCTCTCGCTTTAAAAGAGGTAGCGGAAGAGTTAAGTGTGCATGAATCAACAATTAGTCGTGCGACGCGAAATAAATATGTGCAAACACCACACGGTTTATTTGAGATGAAATCGTTCTTTAGCAATGCCGTTTCGACGACTGAAGATGAAGCAGTTTCTACAAAACGTGTAAAACAATTTATTCAAACGCTAATTGGGGCAGAGGATAAGAAAAAGCCACTTTCAGATCAAAAGATTTCAAAATTATTAGAAGAAGAGCATGAAATTGTTATTTCTCGAAGAACAGTGGCGAAGTATAGAGAACAAATGCATATCCCAGCTTCGTCATTACGAAAAACGATCGGATAGGTGAAGAAGATGAAAGTTGTACTGTATACTAAAAAAGATTGTGGCCTTTGCGTGAAGGCGAAACAAGTTTTACAGGAAGTACAATGTGAATATTCTTTTCAAATCGAGGAAATAGATATATATGAAGATAATGACCTTTTAGAAAAATATCACTTAATGATTCCGGTTGTAGAAATGGACGGAAAACAAGTAGAATATGGTAACATTCACAAAGGTGTCATAATAAACTATATAAAGAATGCAGTTAAGAGTTGAATAAGTTTCTATCTCCTGTTACAATAATACACGTAGCAGGGATTATTTTTTTAACCTATGTGGGACACAAAATGTCACTACGGGACGTAAAGTGACCACGAGGGAAAATGAACCGATGTAGTGAGGAGAAAAGATATGCGCTCATGGATTCAGAATACAAAAAAATTATTACCTGATCTGCTACCTGTTATGCAAACGAGAATGCAAATTCTTCAATACATTAGGCTCATGCAGCCGATTGGAAGAAGAAACTTATCAGCAAGTCTCGGTATGACAGAACGAGTATTGCGAAGTGAAGTTCAAGTTTTGAAAGAACAAAACTTAGTTCACGTCGCTTCTTCTGGAATGACTTTGACAGAAGAAGGAACAGCTTTAGTTCTTGCTTTGGAAGACTTTATGAAAGAAATTTCCGGGTTAAAGGTTTTAGAAAAGCAACTTAAGGAAACATTAGACTTGGATGAAGTTTTCGTTGTCCCTGGTGATAGTGATGAATCACCTTGGGTCAAACTGGAGATGGGCCGTGCTTGTGTGACTTGTATAAAAGACCGTCTGACAGCGAATAATATCGTTGCTGTGGCTGGAGGAACTACGCTAGCTGCTGCTGCGGACATGATGCAACTTGATTGCAAAGATTTACATATGCTATTTGTCCCAGCACGTGGTGGAATTGGAGAAGGTGTTGAATTAGAAGCCAATACCATTTGTGCCAAGATGGCGCAAAATACGATGAGTAATTATCGCTTATTGTATGTTCCAGACCATGTTAGTAGCGAAGCATATGCGTCTATTGTGACAGAGCCTTCCGTGAAAGAAGTTCTTGAGTTGATTCGATCTTCCAATATCGTCATTCATGGAATAGGTGATGCGTTAACAATGGCACGTCGCAGAAGTACTTCAGAAGCAGATTGGTTAAAGATTCAAGCAAGCGAAGCAGTTGGCGAAGCTTTCGGTTACTACTTTAATGAAGAAGGAAATGTTGTTCATAAAGTAAGAACAGTTGGTATGCAACTTGAGGATTTACAAAATGTATCTCACGTTGTTGCAGTCGCTGGAGGTTCTTCAAAGGCAAAAGCAATACAGGCTGTAATAAAGCAAGGGCACACTTCAATTCTAATTACAGATGAAGGTGCAGCAAAACAATTAACAAAGGGTTTTACCCTTTAATATAATCCCCCAAGGAGGAAATTCAAATGACTAAAATTGGTATTAATGGATTTGGACGTATCGGACGTAACGTATTCCGCGCAGCTCTTAACAACTCTGAGGTAGAAGTAGTAGCAATCAACGACTTAACAGATGCTAAAACATTAGCTCACCTTTTAAAATATGACACAGTTCACGGAACTTTAAATGCAGAAGTATCTGCTAACGAAAACAGCATCGTTGTTAACGGTAAAGAAATTAAAGTTATCGCTGAGCGTGACCCAGCTCAATTACCATGGAGCGACTACGGAGTAGAAGTAGTAGTAGAATCTACTGGCCGTTTCACTAAAAAATCAGACGCTGAAAAACACTTAGGTGGATCAGTTAAGAAAGTTATCATCTCAGCTCCAGCTTCTGACGAAGATATCACTGTAGTTATGGGTGTTAACCATGAACAATACGATGCAGCTAACCACAACGTAGTATCTAACGCTTCTTGTACTACAAACTGTCTAGCTCCATTCGCTAAAGTATTAAACGAAAAATTCGGCGTAAAACGCGGAATGATGACAACAATTCACTCTTACACTAACGACCAACAAATCTTAGACTTACCACACAAAGATTTACGTCGTGCTCGTGCAGCAGCTGAAAACATGATCCCAACATCTACTGGTGCTGCTAAAGCTGTAGCATTAGTATTACCAGAACTTAAAGGTAAATTAAACGGTGGCGCTGTACGTGTTCCAACTGCTAACGTTTCTCTTGTTGACTTAGTTGTTGAACTTGACAAAGAAGTAACAGTTGAAGATGTAAACGCAGCATTCAAAGCAGCAGCTGAAGGCGAATTAAAAGGTATCCTTGGATACAGCGAAGAGCCATTAGTATCTATCGACTATAACGGATGTACAGCTTCTTCTACAATCGATGCATTATCTACAATGGTAATGGAAGGTAACATGGTTAAAGTACTTTCTTGGTACGATAACGAAACTGGTTACTCTAACCGCGTAGTAGACTTAGCAGCTTACATGACTTCAAAAGGTCTTTAATTCTTAATTATATAAGTTATCAATGACAAAACGAGGGAGAGGGTTTGTTCCCTCTCTCTCTTCTTTCGTTTTAAAAGCAAATGTGTTAAGCTTTTGAATGGGTTTTGTCAATCCTAACTAGTAGTCGGAGGGAAATCCAATGAACAAAAAATCAATTCGTGACGTAGATTTAAAAGGTAAGCGTGTATTTTGCCGCGTTGATTTCAACGTACCTATGAAAGAAGGCAAAATTACAGATGAAACTCGTATCCGTGCAGCTCTTCCTACAATTCAATATTTAGTAGAGCAAGGTGCGAAAGTTATTTTAGCAAGCCACTTAGGCCGTCCAAAAGGTCAAGCAGTAGAAGAATTACGTCTTACTCCAGTAGCAGCACGTTTAGGCGAGCTTCTTGGTAAAGATGTTAAAAAAGCGGACGAAGCATTCGGACCAGTTGCACAAGAAATGGTTGCAGCAATGAACGAAGGCGACGTATTAGTTCTTGAAAACGTACGTTTCTATGCGGGCGAAGAAAAGAACGATGCAGAACTTGCGAAAGAATTTGCAGCACTTGCTGACATCTTCGTAAACGATGCATTCGGTGCAGCTCACCGTGCTCATGCTTCTACAGCAGGTATCGCAGACTACCTACCAGCAGTATCTGGTCTATTAATGGAAAAAGAGTTAGATGTACTTGGTAAAGCACTTTCTAACCCAGAACGTCCATTTACAGCTATCATCGGTGGTGCGAAAGTAAAAGATAAAATCGGTGTAATTCGTCATCTATTAGACAAAGTAGATAACTTAATCATCGGTGGCGGACTTGCTTACACATTCGTTAAAGCTTTAGGTCATGAAATTGGTCTATCTCTATGTGAAGACGACAAGATTGAACTAGCTAAAGAATTTATGCAACTTGCAAAAGAAAAAGGCGTAAACTTCTACATGCCAGTTGATGTTGTAATCACTGAGGAATTCTCTGAAACTGCAACAACTAAAATCGTTGGTATCGACTCTATCCCTTCTAACTGGGAAGGCGTGGACATCGGTCCTAAAACACGTGAAATTTATGCAGATGTAATTAAAAATTCTAAGCTTGTTGTATGGAATGGACCAATGGGTGTATTCGAAATGACTCCATTCGCAGAAGGTACAAAAGCAGTAGGACAAGCATTAGCAGATGCAGAAGATACATACTCTGTTATCGGCGGTGGTGACTCTGCAGCAGCTGTTGAAAAATTCGGTATGGCTGATAAAATGAGCCACATTTCTACTGGCGGCGGTGCGTCATTAGAATTCATGGAAGGTAAAGAGCTTCCAGGTGTAGTTTGTCTTAACGACAAATAAGTAGCAGCCAAAGAAAAAGGACGGTGCAAAGCATGCGTAAACCAATTATCGCAGGTAACTGGAAAATGAATAAAACTCTATCTGAAGCAGTTAGCTTCGTAGAGGAAG
This sequence comes from Bacillus sp. N6, assembly GCF_052805735.1. Taxonomy (NCBI): domain Bacteria; kingdom Bacillati; phylum Bacillota; class Bacilli; order Caryophanales; family Bacillaceae; genus Bacillus; species Bacillus sp. N6. The sequence continues at coordinate 4,966,588 of NZ_CM127843.1, read as the reverse complement.
TTAAAGGTCAAATCCCAGCAGCTTCAGCTGTTGATGCAGTAGTTTGCTCTCCAGCTCTATTCTTAGAGCGCCTTGTAGCAGCAACTGAAGGAACTGACTTACAAGTAGGTGCACAAAACATGCACTTCGAAAAAAATGGTGCATTCACTGGCGAAATTAGCCCAGTAGCACTTAGCGACTTAAAAGTTGGCTATGTAGTACTTGGCCACTCTGAGCGTCGTGAAATGTTTGCTGAAACAGACGAATCAGTAAACAAAAAGACTATCGCAGCATTTGAACATGGTTTAACACCAATCGTATGTTGTGGTGAGACTTTAGAAGAGCGCGAAAGCGGAAAAACATTTGATCTAGTAGCAGGTCAAGTGACAAAAGCACTTGCAGGTTTAACAGAAGAGCAAGTTAAAGCAACTGTTATCGCTTATGAGCCAATCTGGGCTATCGGTACAGGTAAATCTTCTTCTTCTGCAGATGCAAACGAAGTATGTGCGCACATCCGTAAAGTTGTTGCAGAAGCTGTTTCTCCAGAAGCTGCAGAAGCTGTTCGTATCCAATACGGCGGTAGCGTAAAACCAGAAAACATTAAAGAGTATATGGCACAATCTGACATCGACGGCGCTTTAGTTGGCGGTGCTAGCTTAGAGCCTGCTTCGTTCTTAGGTCTTCTGGGGGCGGTAAAATGAGAAAGCCAACAGCTTTAATCATTCTTGACGGTTTCGGACTTCGTGAAGAAACTTACGGGAATGCTGTAGCACAAGCTAAGAAACCTAATTTTGATGGTTACTGGAACAAATTCCCTCATACAACGCTTACAGCTTGTGGTGAGGCGGTAGGTCTTCCAGAAGGTCAAATGGGTAACTCTGAGGTTGGTCACTTAAATATCGGTGCTGGCCGCGTAGTATATCAAAGCTTAACACGCGTTAACGTTGCAATTCGTGAAGGTGAGTTCGATAAGAACGAAACTTTCCAAAATGCAATTAAAAGCGTAAAAGAAAAAGGTACTGCACTTCATTTATTCGGTTTACTTTCTGACGGTGGTGTGCACAGTCACATGAACCATATGTTTGCTCTTCTTCGCTTAGCAGCAAAAGAAGGCGTGGAGAAAGTTTATATCCATGCATTCTTAGATGGCCGCGATGTTGGACCACAAACAGCAAAAGGTTATATCGATGCAACGAATGAAGTAATTAAAGAAACAGGAGTAGGACAATTCGCGACTATCTCTGGTCGTTATTACTCTATGGACCGTGACAAGCGTTGGGATCGCGTAGAAAAATGTTACAGTGCTATGGTGAATGGTGAAGGCCCTACTTATAAATCAGCAGAAGAGTGTGTAGAAGACTCTTATGCGAACGGTATCTATGATGAATTCGTATTGCCGTCTGTAATTGTTAACGAAGATAACACGCCAGTTGCAACAATCAATGATGATGATGCAGTTATCTTCTATAACTTCCGTCCAGACCGTGCAATTCAAATTGCTCGTGTATTTACAAACGAAGACTTCCGTGAGTTCGATCGTGGTGAAAAAGTACCTCACATTCCAGAATTCGTATGTATGACACACTTCAGTGAAACTGTAGATGGTTACGTGGCATTCAAGCCAATGAACCTTGATAACACTTTAGGTGAAGTTGTTGCGCAAGCGGGATTAAAGCAACTTCGCATCGCGGAAACTGAAAAGTATCCGCACGTTACATTCTTCTTTAGCGGTGGTCGTGAGGCTGAATTCCCAGGAGAAGAGCGTATCTTAATTAACTCACCAAAGGTTGCAACGTATGACTTGAAACCTGAAATGAGCATTTACGAAGTAACGGACGCTTTAGTAAATGAAATCGAAAATGATAAACATGATGTTATCATTCTTAACTTTGCGAACTGTGATATGGTTGGCCATTCTGGGATGATGGAACCAACAATTAAAGCAGTAGAAGCAACTGACGAATGTTTAGGAAAAGTTGTAGAAGCGATTCTTGCAAAAGATGGTGTAGCACTTATTACTGCTGACCATGGTAATGCTGATCAGGAGTTAACTGCTGATGGCGGTCCTATGACAGCTCATACAACTAACCCGGTTCCTTTCATCGTTACAAAAAATGATGTAGAGCTTCGTGAAGGTGGTATTTTAGGAGATATCGCTCCAACAATGCTTACACTTTTAAATGTGGAACAACCGAAAGAAATGACAGGTAAAACAATTATTAAATAATTTGCTTATATAAAAAGGAGAGAATTTATTATGTCAACAATTATTGATGTTTATGCTCGCGAAGTCCTTGACTCTCGTGGTAACCCAACTGTAGAAGTAGAAGTTTACACAGAAAGCGGCGCTTTCGGACGCGCTATCGTACCAAGTGGTGCATCTACTGGTGAGCACGAAGCAGTAGAATTACGTGACGGTGACAAATCTCGTTACCTTGGTAAAGGTGTTGTTAACGCAGTAAACAACGTTAACGAAATTATCGCTCCAGAAATCGCTGGTTTCGATGTAACTGACCAAGCTGGTATCGACCGTGCTATGATCGAATTAGATGGCACTCCAAACAAAGGTAAACTAGGCGCTAACGCTATCCTTGGTGTATCTATGGCAGTAGCTCACGCAGCAGCTGACTTCGTAGGTCTTCCATTATACCGTTACCTTGGTGGATTCAATGCAAAACAATTACCAACTCCAATGATGAACATCATCAACGGTGGTTCTCACGCTGATAACAACGTTGACTTCCAAGAGTTCATGATCTTACCAGTTGGTGCTCCAACATTCAAAGAATCAATCCGTATGGGTGCTGAAGTATTCCATGCACTTAAAGCTGTATTACATGACAAAGGTCTTAACACTGCAGTAGGTGACGAAGGTGGATTCGCTCCAAACCTTGGTTCTAACCGTGAAGCTCTAGAAGTAATCATCGAAGCTATCGAAAAAGCTGGTTACAAAGCTGGCGAGAACGTATTCTTAGGAATGGACGTTGCTTCTTCTGAGTTCTACAACAAAGAAACTGGTAAATATGACCTTGCAGGCGAAGGCCGTACTGGCTTAACTTCTGCAGAAATGGTTGATTTCTACGAAGAGCTTTGCAAAGACTTCCCAATCATCTCTATCGAAGATGGTTTAGACGAAAACGACTGGGATGGTCACAAATTATTAACTGAGCGTATCGGTGATAAAGTACAATTAGTTGGTGACGATTTATTCGTAACTAACACTCAAAAACTTGCTGAAGGTATCGAAAAAGGTATCTCTAACTCAATCTTAATTAAAGTTAACCAAATCGGTACTTTAACTGAGACTTTCGAAGCTATCGAAATGGCTAAACGTGCTGGTTACACAGCAGTTGTATCTCACCGTTCTGGTGAAACTGAAGATGCTACAATCGCTGACATCGCAGTTGCAACTAACGCTGGCCAAATCAAAACTGGTTCTATGAGCCGTACTGACCGTATTGCTAAGTACAACCAATTATTACGCATCGAAGACGAACTAGGCGAAATCGCTGTTTACGATGGTATCAAATCTTTCTATAACATCAAACGATAATTGTAGAAAATAAACGACAGACCGTGAGAAATCACGGTCTGTTTTTTTATGTTAAAATTGTTCACCTGTCATAAGTGACATGAAATGTTTGAAGAAGCGGTTATAATCAAAATCAATTGCTATTTGATGACTCGGCCAATCAATAAATGGTTTAGGTTCTCCTAAAGAGCGAAATTCTCCAATGCTTGCCCCCTGTGCATAAGATTCTGTCATGACAACGATAGGTGATTTGTGATAGGTAAACATAGAGTTATCAAGTAAAGCGAGTATTGGCATTGTGTCATGGAAGGGGCTGCCCTTTAAATGTGGTAGGGTGTCTTTATAATATCCGTAGTAATAATGATCGAATAACGGTTTGACAAGTGGGGCTTTTCCTTTTGCCTCAATGTATTCGGTCATTTCTGGTGTAATGATGGAATATTGGGTGACGTTTAATGGGTATATGTACATGTTAGCTGCGGATTGAAGGACTATATTAGCTGCAGTAGGGTCGCCATAAAAGTTTGCTTCGGAAATAGGGGTAACATTACCAGGATGTAAAAAGGCACCGCCCATTACGTAGTAAGATTTAACTTGCTCCATTAATTGTTTACATACGATAAATAAAATTGCTAGGGAGGTAAGTCTTCCTAAGCTCACAATAATTAATTCATCTTTATACTGTTCAATAAGAGGAATAACTTCAAAAAAATTCTCCATTTCTTCGTTAGTTACATTCACCTTTGGAATAATTGGCCCGAGCCCTTGTTTCCCGTGTACATCTGTAAAAAAAGCAGGAGGAGCACCAGTAATTGGACGTTCTGATCCACCAAAGATTTTGATATTTCTACCCTTTACTTCGCTTGTAAGAAAATGAGCATTTTCTACGGCCATTTTTTTTGGAACATTGCCGTAATCAGCAACGATACCGACGATTTCTATTTCATTGATAAAGAATGCTAAGAGGAGAGCCATCGTATCATCAATCCCAGGATCACAAAAAATGAGAACTTTTTTGGGCATATGTTCACCACCTATCTTGTTTATCCCGTACAAACCCGCTTGGTGAGGAATGATCAATGGGGATGAGGAAACCCTCAATGATTAAAGTTTCACTTTATATATATGTAAGTTTAAGGATAAAAAGATTATTTTATTGAAATAACAGTCTTATAAATTCAGAAAATAAAAACTTTTTATATTAGGTCAAGGTTTTTGACGTAATTTTCATTTGGAAATGCAGTCATATCAAGGTTGTAAGCGTATAACATCGGCTTTTTTTGCTGTCAAGTTGATAAATTGCAGCTTTTTACAATTTATACTATGATAAAGATATTAACAGAAGATCGTATAAACATGAGGGATGATGAACATGAAATTTACAAAGATTCTTGTCCAAATTGCTGCTCTTTACGTGTTTTATATGGTTGGAACTTGGGTGCAAGAAATGTTAAACATTCCAATCCCAGGAAGTTTGATTGGGATGTTCCTCTTACTTGTTTTACTTAGCCTAAAAGTTCTTCCAGTGAAATGGTTCGATTTAGGAGCAGAAACACTCGTTGCTATTATGCCGTTTTTATTAATTCCGCCAACGCTTGGCCTAATGAATTACGGTGCTTTTTTTATGAGTAAAGGAATTTCTCTTTTCATTACAGTTGTAGCGAGTACGTTTTTAATTATTATTGTCGCAGGACATACAGGACAATATCTTGCGAATAGGAAGGAAAGAGAGTCGCGATGAGCCAAATATTAATCGGAATCGGTTGGGTTCTTTTTACGGTGCTATTATATCAATTATCTAAAAAAATCTATAAATTATTTCCAACACCATTCACCATTCCAATGCTTGTAGCAACAGGATTAATGGCTTTCCTATTTATCGTGCTTGATATACCATATCAACATTATATGGAAAGTGGTGGTGGCTGGATTGCAAAGCTACTTGGACCCGGTGTTGTAGCATTTGCAATTCCTCTTTATAAACAACGTCATGTTCTGCAAAAATATGTTGTACCGATTGCTGGTGGGGTATTAGTAGGTACAACAGTTGCAATCGCTAGTGATTTTGCCATTGCTTCACTTATGGGAACAGATAAAAGCTTAATCTTATCGTCTTTACCAAAATCGGTAACAATGCCAGTTGCGATGAGCGTTTCTGAACAAGTTGGTGGTGTACCTTCCTTAACAGCAGCTTTCGTTGTTATCGCAGGTATTACTGGAACAATTACAGGACCTCTCTTGTTGAAATGGAGCCGTGTTACAAACTCAGTTGGTAAAGGTATCGGATTTGGATGTGCTTCTCATATTATGGGTGTTATGAGAGCGATGAAAAATAACGAACATGAAGGTGTTATTGGATCGGTAACAATGACATTAACAGCAATTTTGACATGTTTACTTGGACCGTTATTTGCAATGATGTTTATGTAATAGAAGAAAAGCGAGGGCAACTCTATAGCTCTCGCTTTTCTATAGGATTTATGCTACAGTTACAATAACTGAATCTTTGTAGGAGGTACGCCAAGTGCATACGTTATTATCCGTTTTACTTATTACTGTATCGATTTTAATGATTGTTATGGTACTTATGCAGTCTAGTAATAGCTCAGGCCTTTCAGGTGCAATTTCAGGCGGTGCAGAGCAATTATTTGGTAAGCAAAAAGCACGTGGAATTGAAGCAGTATTAAACCGTATTACAATTGTTTTAGCTGTATTGTTCTTTGTATTAACAATTGCTGTTACGTACTTAAACTTATAGAATTGAAAGAAGAAGCGTTAGTAAGATGTACTAATGGTTCTTCTTTTTTGTTTTGCCATTTGAAAGATGTTTCTAATTAGATTATAGAAATACAAATATGGTACACTAGATATAGAAAGAATACGACTAGATTACAGAAGAGAAAGAGGAGAAGTACATGATGAAATTAGCATCTCCGAAACCATTTACATTTGAGGGTGGAGACCGCGCTGTTTTATTACTACATGGATTCACAGGGAACTCAGCTGATGTACGTATGTTAGGGCGTTTCTTAGAAAAGAAAGGCTATACTTGTCATGCGCCAATTTATAAAGGGCACGGTGTACCACCAGAAGAGCTTGTTCATACAGGCCCTACAGATTGGTGGCAAGATGTAACGGAGGCATATCAGCTTTTAAAAGATAAAGGTTTTGAGAAAATTGCTGTTGTTGGATTGTCACTTGGCGGCGTATTTTCTTTAAAATTAGGTTATACAGTACCGGTTTTAGGTGTAGTACCAATGTGTGCACCGATGTATATTAAGAGCGAAGAAACGATGTACCAAGGTATATTGGCATATGCCCGCGAATATAAAAAACGTGAGCAAAAATCACCAGAACAAATTGAACAAGAAATGTTGGAATTCCAAAAGACACCGATGAATACATTAAAAGCATTACAACAATTAATTGCTGACGTACGTAACAATGTGGATATGATTTATGCACCAACATTTGTTGTACAAGCACGTCATGACGAAATGATTAATACAGATAGTGCTAACATTATTTATAACGGTGTAGAATCTACGTTAAAAGACATTAAATGGTATGAAGACTCTACGCATGTCATTACACTTGATAAACAACGTGACGAGCTACATGAGGATGTATATAACTTCTTGGAGCAACTAGATTGGTAAGATCTAGTTGCCTCTTTTTTTCATAAGGAATTTTTTGTGAAAACTGTAAAAATCATAAGGGGAGTATTGAAGTTTCACTTTATCCCGCATTAACGGGCAGTAAGCCTCCCACCTTAAAATTCAGCGAAAGCGAAGAAGTTAGGTAGGGATCAACTGCCCGTAAAGGCCCGATTGGTTCAACTAATAATCAGTGGGGGGATGAACAAACCCCCACCGATTAAAGTTTCACTTTATACATCCCCTATCTTTCGGATACACTAAATAATATAAGGTTTTAAAGGAGGTATTTTTGCTTGGAAGAAATCATACAAGAACATATTGATAAGTTGTTATTATTTATGAGAGAAGAAGCGTATAAACCGCTAACGATACAAGAGTTAGAAGAGGCATTTGGAATTGAAGGTTCTGAGGGCTTTAAAGATTTTGTAAAGGCACTTGTAATGATGGAAGAGAAGGGACTTGTTATTCGTACACGTAGCAACCGTTACGGTCTTCCTGAAAAGATGAATTTAGTAAGAGGTAAGTTAATTGGACATGCACGTGGCTTTGCATTCGTTGTACCAGACGAGAAGAAAACGGGAGACGATGATCTTTTCATCCCTCCTACAGAATTAAACGGTGCACTTCATGGCGATACAGTATTAGCACGACTTAGTTCTCAATCGAGCGGTTCACGTCAAGAAGGTTCAATTGTACGCATTTTAGAGCGTGGAACGAAAGAACTTGTTGGTACATATACAGAATCGAAAAACTTTGGGTTTGTTATACCTGACAATAAGCGCTGGACGAGTGATATCTTTATCTTGAAAAGTGCATCAATGGGTGCTGTAGAAGGTCATAAGGTAGTTGTGAAAATTACGAGCTACCCAGAAAACCGTTTAAGTGCAGAAGGTGAAGTTATTCAAATTCTAGGTCATAAAAATGATCCAGGAGTAGATATTTTATCTGTCATTCATAAACATCATTTACCTTTAGCATTCCCTGAAGAAGTGATGGAGCATGCAAACAGTGTACCAGAAACGATTTCAGAAGAAGATTTAAAAGATCGCCGTGATTTACGTGATCAAATGATCGTAACGATTGATGGTGCAGATGCGAAAGATTTAGATGACGCTGTTACAGTAACGAAGCTTGAGAACGGCAATTACAAGCTAGGCGTTCACATTGCGGATGTAAGTCATTACGTTCAAGAAGGTTCTCCAATTGATGTAGAAGCAGCGGAAAGAGCGACAAGTGTGTATCTTGTTGACCGTGTAATTCCAATGATTCCACATCGTCTATCTAACGGTATTTGCTCATTAAATCCGAAAGTAGACCGTCTGACATTATCTTGTGAAATGGAAATCAACAACTTAGGTGATGTTGTTAAACACGAGATTTTCCAAAGTGTGATTAAAACGACAGAGCGTATGACGTATGCTGACGTAAGAAGCATTTTAGAAGATGAGGACGAAGAGTTAATTAAGCGTTATGAGCCATTAGTACCGATGTTTAAAGAGATGGGGCAATTGGCACAAATTCTACGTGAAAAACGTATGCGCCGTGGTGCAATTGACTTTGACTTTAAAGAAGCGAAAGTATTAGTAGATGAAGAAGGAAAACCGACTGATGTTGTTATGCGCGATCGCTCTGTATCAGAGAAGTTAATTGAAGAATTTATGCTTGTTGCGAATGAAACAGTAGCAGAGCACTTCCACTGGATGAACGTACCGTTTATGTACCGTGTCCATGAAGATCCGAAAGAAGATAAGCTTGAGCGTTTCTTCGAGTTTGTAACGAACTTCGGATATGCGGTAAAAGGACGTGCGAATGAAGTGCACCCTCGTGCGCTGCAACAAATTCTTGAAATGGTTCAAGGACAGCCAGAAGAAGTAGTTATTTCAACAGTTATGCTTCGTTCTATGAAGCAAGCTCGTTACGATGCGGATAGTTTAGGACATTTCGGTTTATCAACTGAGTTCTACACACATTTCACATCACCAATTCGTCGTTACCCAGATACAATTGTTCATAGATTAATTCGTGAATACATTATTAATGGTAAAGTCGACAATGAAACGCAAGCAAAATGGCGTGAAAAATTACCTGAGATTGCAGAGCACTCTTCTAATATGGAACGCCGTGCTGTTGAAGCAGAGCGTGAAACAGATGAGATGAAAAAAGCAGAGTATATGGTTGATAAGATCGGTGAAGAGTATGACGGTATGATTAGCTCTGTAACAAACTTCGGTTTATTCGTAGAGCTTCCAAATACAATTGAAGGTCTTGTACACGTTAGTTATTTAACGGATGATTACTACCGTTATGACGAGCAACATTTCGCTATGATCGGAGAACGTACAGGAAACGTATTCCGCATCGGTGATGAAATTACAATTCGCGTTATTAACGTAAACAAAGACGAGCGTGCAATCGACTTTGAAATCGTTGGCATGAAAGGTACGCCTCGCCGTAAGTTCAAAGATCGTCCAGTCGTTATCGAGCAGCCAAGAACAGGCAGAAAGAAACGCGGTGGACGTAGCGAGCGCAGTAATGAGCGCGGCGGTGAACGTGGCACAGGTAGAAAATTTGACCGTGGTGGCAAAGGAAAAGGAAGAGGATCCGCATCTGCATCCACATCCGCATCCGCAAGTCAGCCAGGGAAAAAAGATGGTAACGGCAAGAAGAAAAAAGGATTTTTCGAAAACGTACCAGGATTCAAGAAGAAAAAGAAAAAGCGTAAGTAAGAAAAGAGTGGCTTCGCTTTGATGAAAAGCGGGGCTTTTTCTTTTTTTATTGGTGGCTTGAGAGCGAGCCACTTTCGCTTTTTGTATAATCCAGCTACAGTGGCTAGAATGTTTGGCGGCTTCGCTTCTTCTCTAGAGGCAAAGAGCGCCTCAAGGTCAGAAGCTCCATCCGCCTCACATTCTGAACGAGCCACTTTCGCTTTTTATTAACATTTGTTACAATAGTAAAAATAGAGGAGGGACGTTATATGCCAAAAGGTACAGGTAAGGTTATTGCACAAAATAAAAAAGCGTTTCATGATTATTTTATCGAAGAAACATACGAAGCAGGGCTTGTCCTTCAAGGAACGGAAATTAAGTCGATTCGCGCTGGTCGTGTGAACTTGAAAGATGCGTTTGCACGTGTACATAATGGTGAAGTATGGGTTCATAATATGCACATTAATACATACGAACAAGGGAATCGTTTCAACCATGATCCACTTCGTACGAGAAAATTACTTCTTCATAAAAAAGAAATTGATAAGCTAGCGGGCGCTGCAAAAGAAACAGGTTACGCATTAGTTCCACTTAGAATCTATTTGAAAAATGGATTTGCAAAAATGGCACTTGGTTTAGCAAAAGGTAAGAAACAATACGATAAACGTCACGATTTAAAAGAGAAAGAAGCAAAACGTGAAATTGCACGCGTGTTCCGTGATCGCCAAAAGATGTAATACAGATATTTACATTTGTAAAACGGCGCGCGTATGATATAATAACTTATGTAAGGTTGTTGCACATTGAAAAACAGCTCTTAGTAGCTATCACGATATTTTCTTCGTATGCTCCATTTTTATCATGGGGACGTTACGGATTCGACAGGGATAGTTCGAGCTTAGGTTGCGAGTCGAGGGGATCGGCCTCGTTAAAACGTCAAAGCCTATAATTGGCAAACAAAACAATCTTTCTTTAGCTGCTTAATTGCACTAAAGGTTCCTCCCTCCATCGTCCATGTGGTAGGGTAAGGGACTCAAACTAAGTGGACTACGCCGGAGTTCGCCGTCTGAGGGCGAAGGAAGAGAACAATCAGACTAGCAACTTGGAAGCCTGTCGATAGGCCGAAGAGTTCGCGAAATGCTAATATATCGACTACACTCGTAGAAGCTTAAGTGCCGATATTTTTGGACGTGGGTTCGACTCCCACCGTCTCCACCAATACATATTTGGTGGTTTTTTTATTTTGTATGATATGAACCATAATTTTGCCAGATTGGCGAGGTTATGGTTCTTTTTGTTTGTGGCAAATTTATGGTTCTAAAAATAGAATGTATCTAATTTCTTGGTTCTTTCAATTACATCATCAATGCATCTTGTGTGTTATCCCTTAACTATCACAATTTTACCCAGTAAAAGCCCGATTGGTGAGGACTGATAATCAGTGGGGGGATAAACATCTCTATTCAATTAATACTTCTCTTTATTCGAATCTTCATATGTTTTGTGTTTTTATCCATACCTATTGTAAGATTATATAGAGTTCTCCTAATAAACTGTTTTAATGGATTATTTAGGAGTTTTAAATTTATAAATCTTAAATTGTTTTTTGGGGATAATTTTTTATCTAAATAAGTTATATTGAAGTAGAGGTGAACCATCGGTGAAGCAGGTGTTGGTGATTAAAAATGAACGGTCTTCAGCAAAGAAAATCGTAAGCGGTCTAACGCAAGAAGGCTATTTCATTTTAAAACTTCACAATGAAAACCAAGGTTTAAATATAATATATGAACAAGATTGGGATATTATCATATTGGATTGGGACTCATTAAGTATATCGGGACCAGAAATTTGCAGACAAATACGACTTGTTAAAACCACACCGATAATTATTGTGACCGACAATATTTCTAGTAAGGATTGCATAGCAGGGCTACAAGCAGGAGCAGATGATTATATAAGAAAACCATTTGTGAAAGAAGAATTAGTAGCAAGGGTTCAAGCAATTTTAAGGAGAAGTGACTATATCCAGCAAAATGAGATGAAATTTTTTCAGTTTAAAGATCTCTTTGTTGATGCATCAAGCAATATTGTGAAAAAAGGTGGCGAAAATCTCTCACTTACTAAGCGCGAGTATGATTTACTTGTATTTTTAATCAAAAACAAAAACACAATATTGAGCCGTGAGATGCTTTTGAATCAAGTTTGGGGATATAACGTAGTAGTAAATCCAAATGTAGTAGATTTATATATTGGGTATGTAAGAAAAAAGTTAAAGTGCGAGAAGAAAGACAGATATATTCAAACGATACATGGCAGAGGCTATTCAATGATTGACTGATAAAAATAAGATAATAAAAAAATGAGTAAAACTATTTCATTCGGTTTTACTCATTTTTTTTTATTAAATGTGATCATTAAATAGTTCCTGAGAAGTATTAAAAGATGAAAAAAGAATATTTCTATCAGGCAATGGATTATGAAAACATTAGCTATTAATGAGCATCTTTTGGGTAGTGTGGAGGGGACGATTCTAGCGCGCATTAGTTGAGACCAGATCTAATGAAAGTGTCTACTCGAAAAAAATCGACACGCTCTGAAGAATAAAGGTTAATCAACACGCCCGACTTCACATATTACTTTGTGTGCCTGATTTTATTAATTCACACCATTCACAAGATTTTCACAGAATTAATGACTATACTAATTAACAGGATGTTCAAATGAAAATGATTATCAATAGCGATTCAATTGAATGAAAATTACTTTCTAATTCAATCTATGGATGTCATCATTTTCGAAATAAATCACACTATAAGGAGTATACATATGAAAAAATCTATGCTTTTAAAATTAGTGAGTATTCTAGCAATTTTCACTTTAATGTTAGTAGCTTGCTCAGATTCAAGTAAAGAAACTTCGAAGGCTAATAATAAAGATAATGGTAGTGATAAGCCAAAAACGGTTGAAATCACTGATGCTCATGGAACTGTTAAAGTCCCTGTAAACCCAAAGAATGTAGTTGCTTTGGATAACAGAACTTTTGAAACTTTATCTGATTGGGGAATTAAATTAGCGGCTGCTCCAAAGGATATCATGCCTGCTGATTCAGCATATAAAAAGGATGAAAAAGTTCAAAATATTGGGAATCACCGTGAACCAAATCTAGAAATTATTGCAGCGGCAAATCCTGAACTTGTAATTGTTGGTCAAAGATTTGCTGACCATTACGAAGAAATCAAAAAATTAGTACCAAATGCAGCAGTTATTGATCTTAATTTTGATGTTTCTGAGAAAGCTACTAAGCCTGGCGAAAACTTAGTAAAAGGACTTAAAGATTCTACAGTTACTTTAGGAAAAATCTTTAATAAAGATAAAGAAGCTAAACAATTAGTAGCTGATTTTGATAAATCTATTGAAAAAGCAAAATCTGCTTATAACGGAAAAGATAAAGTTATGAGTGTTATCGTTACTGGTGGTAATATTGGTTTTGCTGCGCCACATTCTGGTCGTGTTTGGGGACCAATGTATGAAATTTTCGGTTGGACTCCAGCGTTAGAAGTTTCAAATTCTACTGCAGGTCATAAAGGTGATGACGTTTCTGTTGAAGCTATTGCACAAACAAATCCTGATTGGATTTTCGTATTAGATCGTGATGCTGCAACATCTGATGCAGCTAAGTCAACACCTGCTAAGGATGTTATTTCTAAATCACCTGCTCTTCAAAACACAACTGCTGTTTCTAAAAAACAAGTTATTTATGCACCAGAAGATACTTACACAAATGAATCAATTCAAACTTATATAGAGTTATTTGGAAATATGGCAAAAACTTTAGCTAAGTAGTGTAAAGGGGTACGAAACAGTGTCAAAAAATATGATTTCTAGGGTTGAGAATATTTCTCAACCCCAGTTTTATAATCAAAATAAAATATGGACAAAACCTTTTATAATAGCAGTTATAGTTGTTATAATTTTAGGGATTATATCACTGTTTACTGGAGTTTATGATATACGTGGACAAGAGGACGGGACAGAGATGTTTTTCATAACTCGTGTTCCGAGAACAGCTGCATTAATGCTTACTGGAGCTGCGATGGCGATGGCAGGGCTCGTAATGCAACTCATTACACAGAATCGTTTTGTTGAACCTACTACAACGGGGACTATTGAATGGTCAGGCTTAGGCCTGCTTTTTGTGTATTTATTATTTCCTGCCCCGACTTTAGTTCAAAGAATGACTGGTGCAATCATTTTTTCTTTTATAGGAACTATGATTTTCTTTCTATTTTTAAGAAGAGTTAAGCTTCGTTCGTCTTTAATTGTTCCGATTATTGGATTGATGCTTGGAGCAGTAATTTCTGCAGTGTCTACTTTTTTAGGACTCCTTTTTCAAAAGACGCAAAGTATTGAAACTTGGTTTGTAGGTTCATTTGCTAACATTCAGGTGGGAAGATATGAATATTTATGGCTGATTGTTATCATTACTTTTCTTATTTTTATGTATGCTAATAGATTGACTTTAGCTGGACTAGGAGAAGATGTCGCAACGAGTCTTGGAGTTAATTACAATAGAATTGTTCTTTTTGGGACTGCTCTTATCTCTGTTGCAGTTGGAATTGTTGCAGCTGTTATCGGACACTTACCTTTCTTAGGATTAATTGTGCCAAATATCGTTTCAATGTTTAGAGGTGATGATCTTAGGAGTAATTTACCTTGGGTTTGTGTGATCGGAATGGGATCAATAACTGCCTGTGACATCATTTCTCGAACAATTATACAGCCTTTTGAATTACCTGTTTCTTTAATACTTGCAACAGTGGGAGCAGTCGTGTTTATTACTATTTTATTGAGACAAAGAAAACCAAGGAGGCTACGATGATCACATTAGAATATAGAAAAAAAGAAAATGTCGAAATCGATTCTAGCCTTCATAATGAAAGTAGATCAGCTAGCGCTTTTCGGTCTAAGAAGGAAGCAAGACGTTATTGGATTTTACTGATAACATTGATTGCTTTAGGTCTTCTTTCTTCATATGGACTTTTAGTTTATAACAATCCAGTTCCGATAGATTCACCTTCTTTTATCCCAGTCGTTAAGAGAAGGATAGTAGCTATTGTTGCAATGATTATTGCTGCGGTTTGCCATAGCTTGTCGACAGTTGCTTTCCAATCTATTACGAATAATAAAATTATTACTCCTTCACTTTTAGGTTTCGAATCACTTTATTCAGCAATTCAAACGAGTACAGTATTCTTCTTTGGTGCTAGTGCGTTAATAAATTTTAATGGAATTGGATCATTTTTATTCCAAGTTGTTGTTATGGTCTTCATGAGTTTGATACTTTATGGATGGTTACTTTCCGGTAAATACGGGAATTTACAACTTATGCTTTTAGTTGGAATTATTATTGGTACCGGGCTAAATTCTGTGTCAACTTTCATGAGAAAACTACTTGCGCCTTCAGAATTTGATATTTTACAAGCAAGATTATTTGGTTCTGTTAATCATGCAGATCCTGCATATTTTCCTATTGTAATTCCTATGATCATAATTGTAGCGGTATTAATTTTTGCTCATTCTAAGAATTTGAATGTTTTGTCACTAGGAAAAGATGTTGCTACTTCTTTTGGAGTTAAATACCAACCTAGTGTAATTTATACGCTTGTATTAGTAGCTATTTTAATGTCCATTTCAACAGCTCTAATTGGGCCACTTACTTTCTACGGCTTTTTAGTGGCAACTTTGAGTTATCAGGCAGCGTCAACTTATGATCATAGATATATTTTTCCGATGGCTTTTGCTATAGGATTTTTAATAATGACGAGCGCATACTTTTTAATGTATCATGTATTCCATGCTCAAGGTGTAGTTTCAGTTATTATTGAATTATTCGGTGGAATCATATTCTTAACTATAGTTTTAAGGAAGAGGGCTTTATGATAAAAATTGATAATGTTAAAAAGTTCTATACTGATAAGGTAAAAATAGGACCTTTGGATATTGAAATACCAAAAGCAGGCTTTACTTCTTTAATTGGACCAAATGGCGCTGGAAAGTCAACGACACTTTTGATGATTGGCAGACTTTTAGATATGGATGAAGGTCAAATTCAGGTAGCAAATATGGATGTTTCTGAATCCAAATCAAAAGACTTAGCAAAAGTTTTGACTATATTGCGACAAGAAAATCATTTTGTAACTAGGCTTACAGTTAGACAATTAGTTGGATTTGGGCGCTTTCCTTATTCAAAGGGAAGATTGACTAAAGAAGATGAGGTTATCATTTCTAAATATATCGATTTCTTAGATTTAACTAGTTTAGAGAATAGATATTTAGATGAGCTTTCTGGTGGTCAAAGACAAAGGGCATATGTAGCGATGGTATTGTGCCAAGAGACTGAATATGTACTTTTGGACGAACCTTTGAACAACCTTGATGTTGCTCGTTCTGTTCAAATGATGGAGCATTTAAGACGTGCAGCTAATGAATTTGGAAGAACAATTTTGACTGTCATGCATGACATAAATTTTGCAGCTAAATACTCGGATAAAATTTGTGCTATGAAAGATGGACAAATTGCTGCTTTTGGAACAGTAGAAGAAGTTATGGACCCAACACTTTTGACAGATATTTTTGAAACAAAAATAGAGATTATTAATGGTCCTTATGGGCCAATCGCTGTTTATTAGTTATAAAATGTCTTGCGTAGATTATGCAAGACACTCTAGTTGAAGTTGCTGTCTGTATTTTATAGGCAGCAGCTTTTTTTATGTGATTACTCATAAAATGCAAAAGAATGCTTCACCTTTTCAAGTATGTACCAAGTGGAAAAAATATCTCTGTATAATTTTTCAAAAGAATTCAGCTTGTTTTTTGTATATGTAATATTGCATATCAGAGTGTATTGATAAAAGTGTAAGGGGTCACTATAATGAGGGCATAAAGATAAATCACATTTTCGTAGCAATAAAAAGGAGGAAATAATATGGAAATCGCAATGGCAGTTTTAAAATTTGTAGGTGGCGTAATCCCGTTAATTCAAGAACTTTTAAAAGCATTTATGTAAGTTTATTAGTTAGCTATCATTTATCAATCATTATCATATTTTACTAAAAAAAGAACGGGGTGATTTTTCTGAATATTAAGAAAAACACTAAAAGAAGAAAGTTCCTTACATGTTTATTAGTTAGTCTATGCACTATTAATTATTCATCTATTTCCTTCGCAGAAACACAAGCAAGTAATGTAACTGATGTAACCAAAAATGCTAGTGGCATTAATACTGGTATAGCAAATCTTAAATATAATAATCAAGAGGTTTTAGCTGTAAATGGTGATAAAGTAGAAAGTTTTGTTCCGAAAGAAAGTATTAATTCAAATGGTAAATTTGTAGTAGTGGAACGCGAGAAAAAATCACTTACAACGTCACCAGTCGATATTTCAATTATTGATTCTGTAGTGAATCGCACGTATCCAGGAGCTGTACAACTTGCAAATAAAGCTTTTGCAGACAATCAACCAAGTTTATTAGTGGCTAAGAGAAAGCCTTTGAATATTAGTATAGACTTACCGGGTATGAGAAAAGAAAATACAATCACTGTCCAAAATCCGACATATGGTAATGTAGCTGGAGCAGTAGACGATTTAGTATCTACTTGGAATGAAAAGTATTCTACAACACATACGTTACCTGCAAGAATGCAGTATACGGAATCTATGGTTTATAGTAAATCACAAATCGCAAGCGCTCTTAATGTTAACGCTAAATATCTTGATAACAGTCTAAACATTGATTTTAATGCGGTTGCAAATGGAGAGAAAAAAGTGATGGTAGCGGCGTATAAGCAAATATTTTATACGGTAAGTGCTGAACTACCTAACAATCCATCCGACCTTTTTGATAATAGCGTTACTTTTGACGAGTTAACTCGAAAAGGCGTAAGTAATTCGGCTCCACCTGTTATGGTTTCAAATGTAGCTTATGGTAGAACGATTTATGTAAAATTAGAAACAACATCTAAGAGCAAAGATGTACAAGCTGCTTTTAAAGCCTTACTTAAGAATAACAGCGTTGAAACAAGTGGACAGTATAAAGATATTTTTGAAGAAAGTACCTTTACTGCTGTAGTATTAGGCGGAGATGCGAAAGAGCATAACAAGGTTGTTACTAAAGATTTCAATGAAATCCGAAATATTATTAAAGATAATGCTGAATTAAGTCTTAAAAATCCAGCATACCCAATTTCATATACAAGTACTTTCTTAAAAGATAATGCAACTGCTGCTGTTCATAACAATACAGATTATATTGAGACGACAACTACAGAATATTCAAGTGCTAAAATGACACTTGATCATTACGGTGCTTACGTTGCTCAATTTGATGTATCTTGGGATGAATTCACATTTGATCAAAAGGGTAACGAAGTACTAACACATAAAACGTGGGATGGTAGTAGAAAAGACAAAACGGCTCATTACTCTACAGTTATCCCTCTTCCACCGAATTCAAAAAATATAAAAATTGTAGCAAGAGAATGTACAGGTCTTGCATGGGAATGGTGGAGAACAATTATTAATGAACAAAACGTTCCATTAACAAATGAAATAAAAGTTTCAATTGGAGGAACAACATTATACCCAACAGCTAGTATTAGTCATTAAGTATAAAAAAAGCGCCCTATAAGTAGGGCGCTTTTTTACTTAGTCACAAATTTTATTCCTCTATTTGCCGGGCGGCCCGATCGGTGAGGGCTGATTAATAATGTAATTCCTAATATAGTTAATCGGCGTTGATTTACTTCTTCACGTAAAATGGATTGAAATGAAATTCCTATTACTTGGACAAGTGTTGCTAAAAGTGTGGCAATTGGAGGAATAAAACTTTATGTTCCTTTGTTTTGGGCCAACTTAAGAAACTTTTGTAAAATGATAGGATTACAAAAATGTAATGTGGATGTAAGGAAACTGGATTGTACCATCTTTATGGTTAAAGCATACTTAAGGTAAGGAAGGTTTATATTTTAACGGGTATAAATCTTACAAGTATAATAGAAAGGTTAGGTATTATCATATGAAATGGATCATGAGAATTTTTGTGTTATTAGCTATAGTAGGAGGTGCTTTCTACTATATGAAGTCAGGGAATGGGTACTATTCGACTAAACAATATTATGTAAAAGTAACGACGGATTCTACAGTAGAAAATGAAAAATTGAGTAATGGAGAAGTTCTTACGTATCATGTTTATGATGAGAAGGTGTACGATAAAAAAGGGGAAGAAAGAGAACTGAAAATTTCCTTGCAAAATGAATTGGAAAAAAATCAATATTATTTGATTGATTGGGAAGAGCGCCGTGGGATTGTTTCTAAAATAGCTAAAGTGAATCAAGCAAAAATAGATAAAGGTATTTTAGATAAGTTGAACGCAAATTCATAATATTTCAGGATAAGTTAATCAAAAGCTGTGTTAGCGTAAGATTTATAAGAAAAAGGTATTGTAGCAAAAATAAAAGAGATTATTATAAAACAAAAAAGACCGAACCGTCTGGTTCTGTCTTTTTTTTAGGAGTGAAGAATGAATTTTACAAATGATGTGGCACAAAGCTGGATTGCTACAATTGGGATGACATTTATGAATAGTGGACTGTAACACTTATGTAGATGGTTTGCAGAGATATAAAATCAATATAGAAGAGGAGTATTATTATAGATGACTTATGTAACTACAATTTTATCAATAGCGGGTATCGTTATCATGTCTTTAGCGAGGATTAATTTTAAAATAAGGGCGTTTGCTAATAAACCAGCTTGGGGTGGCTTCACTCTTCCCTTAATTCTAATTGGATTTATTTTATTTTGTATCGGTATGTTTTTAGGTTTTGTAAATCATCAACTATAAGGTGGGAATATTGTGAAGACGAAAAGCTACATGTTTTTCGTCTTTTCGTTCTCTTGCTTAATAAGAAAGATCCTGCAACTCAGTACAGGATCTTTAATCAAACGTATTTAAAAACTAAATTGTGGTTTCATATCACCTTTATAAGGTTCATGTTCAACGAATATAGTTATATCCTTACCAGCTTGGTCTTTACCAGTTCTTTTATACGTAAATTTATTCTTATTTAGTTCAGTAAGCTCAAGAGCAGCACCGTATTTGTTATTTCCAATTGAAACATGGGCTCTTATTTTATTTTCGTGTACAACATCGAAGTAGCCATAGTCACCGCGGCTTTGACCTGTTTCGCTATTGAAAAACTCATATTTATTAGATTTGTCATCAAATTTTGCTAAACTTATAAAATTTGAATTAAACTGTGTTACATCGTTACCAGCTTCGTCTAATACCTTTGTTCCGTGCCAAAGGGTACCGCCCAAAATTTTATCTCCATCAACGTTTTTAACAATATCTCCTGTAGTCGTGTTCAGCTGCTTGTCCGGATCAGTGAAAGAAAGTTCTTTTTCTTTATATGGAACATGTTCAACGAAAACTTCTACATCTTTACCGTTAGCGTCTTTCCCCATTCGTTTATAAGTAAATACATTTTTATTTAGTTTTGTCATGTCAACGACAGCTTGATACTTCATTGATTCTGAAATCAATATTCTCTTCTTCCCATCATTTGTGACAAAGAAAGTTCCTTTATCGCCACGACTTGCACCTGTTTTAGCATCAAAAAATTCATATCTGCCTGACTTCGCATCATATTTTGCAAGACCAATGAAGTTTGCATTCTCTTTTGTTAAGTCATTCTTATCTTTGTCATACACTCGTGTACCTTGCCAATTTGTCTCGCTAAGAATATTAGCCATTTTTTGCCCTTTAGTTAATTTATTTTCCTTTTTTGTTTCTTTAGCAACTTGTTCTTGTTTTTGTTTCCCATGATTTTCTTCAGCTTTAGTACCAGCACACCCTGTTAATGCTAATGTGAATCCGAGCAGTACGGATGATAGTGCTTTTGCTTTTTTGTTCATGTTTTATCGTCTCCTTATTTTATGATTTCAAGTAGTACGGTTAGCGATTATAGTAGCAGTGCGTCATATATGAACTTAGTTGCTACGTTTCTTATGTTAATACCCGACTATAAACTGCCTCTAAATAAAACATTAAAAAAAGATAAACTAATTCCTAAAATTTGTTCATATTTATAAAAAATCGCTAGATTGCTGTAGTGCCTACGAGTAATCCAAAAAATACATTGTAAAGAAGAAGGAAAGCCGCTAATAATAATGTAATTGCTAATAGAGCTAATCGATTGTAGTGCAAAACTTTTGAGAAAAACTGTAGGGGAAATGAAGATTTTATAGAATTCGTTTCATATAGGAAGGGGATGTCCATGTTTGATTCAACAGATTTTAAGATTATACAATTACTACAAGAAAACGCTAGAATGAACTGGAAGGAAATTGGGGAGATAGTACATTTGACTGGCCAGGCTGTTGGGAAACGAATTAATAAATTAGAAGAAGCAGGTGTTATTCAAAAATATACGATAAATATCGATAGGGCGAAGCTAGAAGGTTCTATTATGACCTTTGTTACACTATTTTTACATGCACCACACTATCATAATCAAATTCAAAACTTTTTTGAAAAAACGGACGTAATTACTGAAATGTATCGTATAAGCGGCGATGGATGCTATGTCATGACTCTTCACACATCTTCGCATCAGCAATTAGAAGAGGCTCTTGCAGATGTTTTACATTATGGTGATTATCGTATAAATACTGTCATTAAGACGATGGAAAAAAAGAAAGAATAAGATACTTATCCTTTCTTTTTTCATATGGAACTGTAATTCTTTATTTGCTTTTGTTTATAAAACAGTTTGCTGACATGACTGTTGCATAAATATCACCAAACTCTAATGCACTCATGAACGATTGATGAGCGTGTACTGCGGGGATTAGATTTCCTTGGAATTCTAAATCTTTTGTTGTACAAGCATCTTCAATTACAATACATTGAAATCCGAAGTCACTGGCAGCGCGCACTGTTGCATCAATACATACATGAGTCATCATACCGCAAATGACTAGTCGGTCTATTTTCTCTGTCTGTAATGTTTCTAATAAATTTGTTCTTAAAAAACTGTTAGGGTGATGTTTTTGAATGACTCTTTCGTTAGCAATTGGTTGTACATCATCATAAATTTGAACACCTATTGTATCGGGTAAGAAGAAAGTAGCCCCTTCATTGTTCGCAATATGTTGTACGTGAATAACTGTTTTATGTTTTTCACGAAATGCTTTCAAAACTTCTTTCGCTTTCTGTGCGGCTTTTTCAGGTTGATGTAATTCCATATTGCCGCCTTCAAAGTAATCATTTTGTATGTCTACTAATAGTAACGCTTCGTTCATCGTTATTCCCCCATACTTAGTGATTCAGCACGTTATTTGTACTGTACCGTTATTATATAAATTGTAGCTATGCGGAAGTAATAACGTTATGAAACGATTTTAACGGATATAGTTTCAGTGTGAAAAAAGTGAAAGTTGGTATAAGTACAAATGGATTTTGTGGAATTCACAGCAAGGTTATAGATAGAGTGGCATCGCAGGGTTAAAAATCATACCTTTGCTGGAGGAGCGGGTTATGTTTTTTTATGAGGAAATGCGATTTTAAGTTTTTGCTGAAGATGTTTTTCTAGGATATGCTGTGAGTGATTGGAGTGAGGTAGTGTCAGATATTGTCGACCAATCGATATATTGGAAAAATCGTTGATATATTGTGAGTTGTGATAGATATATTAGAAAAATCGTTGATATATTGTGAGTTGTGATAGATATATTAGAAAAATCGTTGATATATTGTGAGTTGTGATAGATATATTGGAAAAATCGTTGATATATTTGTAAAGGGGTGTTTGAGGTGATTGTGAAAGAGAGAAAAATGCCGATTTATATAAGACAGTTAGAAGCACTTCTTAGAAGGTTACCTGTACATCATCCGAAACGAAATTTAATTGGAGAAAACTTGGCAAAACACATGGCGGGGTATAAAGGAGAGCAAGCGATTGATTATCCGCTTAGTTTTATTTCTGAGAAAGAGTATAGTGTTTTACATGATGTTCGCTTATGTAATTATGATAAATACTTTCAAATTGATACTATTATCCTTTCCACAAAGTTTCTTCTTTTTCTTGAGATAAAAAATATAGCAGGTACATTAATGTTTGATGCAAAGTTTAATCAACTTATCCGAATAACAGAAGGAAATTCAGAGGGATTTCCAGATCCGGTTTTACAAATAAAAAGGCAAGAAATACAACTAAAGAAATGGTTAAACTCACATGGATTTTCCTCTAGTCTTCCAATTGAGTCCCTCGTTGTTATTAGCTCGCCTCGTACCATTATAAAATCTTCAGATGACAATCTTCTTCATACAATTATTCATAGTGCCAATTTACCTCATAAAATAAAGTGGTTTGAAAGTAAATATAAGAGAAAAGTTATAGATAATGTAGATAGGCTCATTCATCAAATAATAGCGGAGCATTCTCCACTTCAACAAAATATACTTGAGCAATATAAAATAGAAAAAGAGGAGTTGCTAAATGGAGTACAATGTGAGAAATGCTTAGTTATTCCAATGGTTAAAGTTAAGAAGGGTTGGCGTTGTACAAGTTGTAAAGATTTTTCAAAAGTGGCACATGTGGATGCTATACGAGATTATGCATTGCTCATTAGTAAGACATGTACGAATGGTAATTTGAAAGAGTTTCTCAATGTTTCGTCGGGTATGGTTGTAAACAGAATTCTCCACACACTAAATCTTCCCTACACTGGAAACAACAAAGGACGAATATATGATTTAACTTCTTTCCAATCGTAATTTTGCTATAATAAATAAGTACTTATACGAAGGGGAGTCTAAAGAGAAAATGAAGTCATTTAATATCGATCATGTTATAGCTAGTGTTTTGCAATGGATATTAAATATAGCTTTAATTATATTATCCATTGTGTTATCAATTTTCTTAGTGAATGAGACGATCACGTTTGTGCAGTATATTTTTTCGTCAAAAGAGTATACGTCTTATAAATTGGTTGAAAGTATCATCGTCTATTTCTTATACTTCGAGTTCATTGCATTAATTATTAAGTATTTTAAATCGAATTATCATTTCCCGTTACGTTATTTTATTTATATCGGAATTACGGCTTTAATTCGATTAATTATTGTGTCTCATGAGGAACCGATGGAGACGTTATTATACGCAGGAGCAATTCTTGTTTTAGTTATTGCTTTATACATATCGAATATGAGAGATTTGAGAAAAGAGTAGTAGTGCAGACGTAAGTTTGCACTACTTTTTTACGTCTTGACCTTCAAGTTGCTTGAAAGTTTACAATGAAATTAGGGCGTTTGAAATCGAAAAAAATTGAGAAATTAAGTGAAGAGGTTTCTTTTACTTGGAGGTTATAGGAATGAATCAGGAATTGAAGTTACGTCCATTGGAACGAGAAGATTTAAAGTTCGTACACGAACTGAATAATAATGCGCATATTATGTC
This sequence comes from Bacillus sp. N6, assembly GCF_052805735.1. NCBI lineage: Bacteria > Bacillati > Bacillota > Bacilli > Caryophanales > Bacillaceae > Bacillus > Bacillus sp. N6. Next base: position 4,942,194 of record NZ_CM127843.1, on the reverse strand, counting down.
GTATTGGTTTGAAGAGCCATATGAGGCATTTGTGGAGCTGCAAGACTTATACGATAAACATATACATGATCAAAGCGAACGCCGATTTATCGTTGAGAAAGACAATGAAATGGTTGGATTAGTTGAGTTAGTAGAAATCGATTATATTCATCGTAGAACAGAATTCCAAATTATTATTGATCCGAATTATCAAGGGTATGGTTATGCAGTAGAGGCGACGCGTTTAGCAATGGATTATGCTTTCGCTGTATTAAATATGCATAAGATATATTTAGTTGTGGATAAGGAAAATGAAAAAGCAGTACATGTTTATAAAAAGGTTGGGTTTATTGTAGAAGGTGAGCTTATCGATGAGTTTTTCGTTGATGGTAACTATCATAATGCGATAAGAATGTGTATGTTTCAGAAGCAATATTTTGAAAACAAGTAGTTGAAAGATTCGGAAGTAATGTTGACGCTTCATAAAACCGTATGCTAAAATCCCTTTTAAGTATTAAGGAAGGTGCAGAATATGCTTTATATAAAATTTGTAAAACTCATTAGAAAACTTTGCTCCGCACAAATGTATACGGTGAAGCGTTGTACGGAGCTTAATCAAGGGGTATAAATCCCCTATATTCATCGGCTGAATAACTTTTCTAAAAAAGTATAGTTTATCTATGCTTATTTCGTTATGGTTTTTCAGCTGGTGTATAAAATAGATTAAGGGGCCATAGACAATGCTTTGTCTATGGCCCTTTGTGTATATTATTCCGATGAGTCTTTACTGTAAATTGGAGTAGTATAGGAAAAACCACGAAGCAGAGGGCTAGTGTCGAATGACGCTATCTCTCTGCTTTTTTTAATTTCAGGAAAAGAGGAATAAAAATGAGTTTACTTAAAGTTGAAAGTTTATCACATAGTTTTATAGATAAAGTATTATACGAGAATGCTTCTTTTGATTTGCATAAAGGGGAGCATATGGGAATTGTTGGGCAGAATGGTGCAGGAAAAAGCACATTAATGAAAATATTGGTGGGGGAAATTATTTCTGATAAGGGAGACATAAAGTGGCAACCTAATATTCAAATTGGGCATCTTGATCAATACGCTGACATTGATGAGGGTTATACCATTTCACAATATTTAAAGAGAGCTTTTTATGATTTGTATGAAATGGAAAAGAGAATGAACAAGTTATATGAAGAAAGTGCGATGACTGGAGATGAGAATCAACTACTAAAAGCGGCTGAAATGCAAGAGCAGCTTGAGGCTCGTGATTTTTATTCAGTAGACAGTATTACGAATAAGGTGGCAGCCGGTTTAGGTATTGATGCAATTGGGATGGATCGTGTTATTGGTGAATTAAGCGGAGGGCAGTGTGCAAAGGTAATTTTAGCGAAGCTCTTATTAGAAGAGCCTAATATTTTATTACTAGATGAACCGACGAATTTTCTTGATAAGGGGCATGTGGAGTGGCTTGCTAATTATTTAATGAATTTTGAAGGAGCGTTTATTGTAGTGTCACATGATTTTGATTTTCTGGAAAAAGTAACTTCTTGCATATGTGATGTAGAGTTCGGAACAGTTAAGAAGTATTACGGTAAATACTCAGATTTTGTAAGGCAGAAGGAGCATTTGCGAAAAGATTATATTCGCCAATATTATGCACAGCAAAAGAAAATTGAAAAAACGGAAGAGTATATTCGTAGAAATATTGCTGGGGTGAATTCAAAAATAGCGCAAGGTCGTAGAAAACAATTGGAGCGTATGGAAAGAATTGCGCCACCAAGTTTTACTCATAAACCTTCTATTCATTTTCAGGAACTTCCCATTTCAGTTCAGACAGTTCTTGAAGTAAATAACCTTGAAGTTGGTTACCACTTCGCTCTCTTACCGAAGTTGAATTTTTCAGTAATGGGTGGGCAAAAACTTGTTATTACAGGTTTCAATGGAGTAGGGAAATCTACTTTATTAAAAACAATCGTTGGAAATATTGCTAGTATTTCTGGAGAGTTTCACTTTTCAGAGCAAATAAAGATTGGATATTATGAGCAAGATTTAAATTGGAGCAATGATTCTTTAACGCCGCTTCAAATTATTTCAGAACAGTTTCCTAAACTGAGTATGAAGGAAATACGCCATCATTTAGCTGCGTGTGGAGTGAAGGATACGCACGTTTCGCAAGAAATTCGTACGTTAAGTGGTGGTGAACAATCGAAGGTGAAACTGTGCGGATTATTACTATCACCTTGTAACTTCTTAATTTTAGATGAGCCGACAAATCATTTAGATGCAGAAGCGAAGGAAGCTTTGCAAAAGGCGCTAATTAATTTTAAGGGCAGCATTATACTCGTATCTCACGAAGCGAGTTTTTATCTTGAGTGGGCAGATAGCATCTTTCATATAGAGACAGGATTAGTTAAGGGGGTGTGAAACATATGAGTGAAAACAATTGGAAAACGAAAATTATATTATTTTTGACCGCTCAAACTATTTCGTTGTTCGGCTCCTCTCTCGTGCAATACGCGATTATATGGTATATCACCCTTACAACATCATCAGGAGTGATGTTGACTATTTCAACTGTTTGCGGTTTCCTACCACAAATTGCGATATCTTTGTTTGCAGGTGTTTGGATTGATCGTTATGACCGTAAAAAGATGATTATGTTATCGGATGGGATTATAGCGATTGCGACGTTAGTTTTAGCAATTTTATTTTTAACAGGATATAAAAGTATTTGGTTACTTTTTATTGTGTTACTCATTCGTTCAGCTGGAACAGGAGTACAAACGCCAGCTGTGAATGCATTAATTCCGCAAATCGTTCCTAAAGAGTATCTTATGAAAGTAAATGGAATAAATAGCAGTATTACATCTTTAATTATGTTTCTTTCTCCAGCAGCAAGTGCGACGATTCTTTCTATTGCCAGCATTGAAACAACATTTTTTATTGATGTTATTACGGCTATGATTGGAATTAGTATTATGTTTATCATTCAGGTGGAAGGACATGTGAATGTAGAGAGTAAGCAAAAATCTAATCTACAAGGAATTAAAGAAGGGTTCTCTTATTTAAAAGAAAATGTATTTATTAAAAGGCTAATCGTTTTATTAATTATCGTCATGATTTTAATAAGTCCAGCTGCTTTTTTAACACCTTTAATGGTAACTCGTTCTTTCGGGGCCGAAATGTGGAGACTTACTGCTAGTGAGATGACCTTTAGTGCCGGTGCGGCAGCTGGTGGCGTATTGATTGCGGCGTGGGGTGGCTTTCGTAATCGTATGTATACAACAGCGCTAGCTTGTGCATTATATGGACTGCTTATGATTGGACTCGGAATAGCACCGATATTTATTATGTATTTAGTATTTAATTTTTTAATTGGTATAACAATGCCGTGCTTTAATACACCAGTTACTGTGTTATTGCAGGAGAAAGTAGAACCATCAATGCACGGACGGATGTTTAGTCTTGTACAAATTGCGAATTCATGCGCGCTTCCTTTAGGAATGATAATATTTGGTCCATTGTCGGATATGTTTAGTGTAGAGATTTTGTTAATTTATGCTGGGATATTCGTGTTATTTTGCGCAATGTATATTGTATTAAGCAAGAGGTTTGAAGTGTAAAAATTTATAATTTAGAAGGTTTGTGAAGGAATTTAATATGCTTCGCAAACCTTTTTGTTATTAGTTTAGTCAATAATTATTTATTGTTTAACAATAAATAATTATTGACTGTTAATTTCATTTTAGATAATATGATGTTAACGATTTAAGGAGAATTACATAAGTAGAGGAGAATGTGAAATGAAAAATAAATACGTAGTAGCTATTTCTTTCATGATTTTAGCGATTATTTCTTTAACTATACATGCTTCAAACAGTAAAGTAGGAGCGGATGGATTCCTTGAAGAACCTTTCTTTTTCCTAGTACCGATAAGTTATGTATTGTTCCTTAGTGGCATTGGTGTATTATTATTTGGATTTATTACTTCAAAGCTGAAAAAGGGCAATAGATAGGGGCTACCAATAGGGACAAAACACTCACTATGAAATAGAAACATACCATATGGAAAAAAAGAATAAGTGAGATGAATCATGATGAACCATCATTTTTATAATGGAAGACAAGTAGGATCGGCTATTACTTGGGCAGGGGCACAGGGAACAATTCATGCTGTGTATCAGGCTATTCACATGCAGCAGCAAGCACAAGCAGCACAAATGATGCAAAGTCAGTATATGCCGTATTCACAGCTTCCGATGCAAATTGTACATTACGATGTACATCCAGCTGGTTTATTTTCCATTCCATATGGCGGGACATATTTCTTATGAAAGAAAGCGACTCAATAGAGTCGCTTTTTTTATATTCCACCTAGCTTCATCCCAAGGAATGCGAAGAGGATACCAATTATGTAAGTAGCACTTAAATATAAAAGGAAGATGTACGGTTTTTTAAGATTGAGAAGCTGAACAGATTCTAATTTAAACGTAGAAAATGTAGTGAATGCGCCCATAAATCCAGTACCTAATAATAGTTGCCAGCCTGTAGTAACTCCGTTGCCAATTATATATCCGAGTAAAAATGCTCCTGTTATATTAATAAGGAATGTAGCAATTGGAAATTGTGTTTTATTTCTTTTCTTAAACCAATTGCTAATTGCAAATCGTGTAATCGCACCGAAAAATCCTCCTGTTGCGACTAATAAGGCTTCTATCATGAGTAATCACCTTCCGTAAGAGATTTCTTAATTAAGAAATCTCCAAGTGTATAGCCAAGGCCAGACATAATGAGGCCACCAAGTATGCTACATGATACATATAAGAAGGCTATGCTCCACTCAGAATGATTGATCAATTGCACAGTTTCTACACTAAATGTTGAAAAAGTCGTAAAGGAACCGATGAATCCAGTCCCGATGCCTGTGATGACCTCTGAAGGTAAGATGTTTAGCCGAGCGATATAAGTAGTTAGCCACGCTAAGAAGAAGCAACCGATTAAGTTAATGAGTAATGTTGCTAATGGAAATGAATGATGCCAAAATGTGGAGATATTAAGACCTAAATAATAACGAGAAAGAGCTCCTAATATACCGGCAATGCCGACGATAATATAAATCAATTTTCTCACCTCTTTAAATAGCTTGCTCAAAAAAATAGACTCCTACCAGTATGTATACTGGTAGGAGTCATTAGCTAAGCAGCGTTTATGGCGAACTCCATCGCCTATGATTATTACATATAGTGTACTAAATATACCGTTTAATTTCCAGTGAGGAGGAGGGTGTAACTTTTCTTTTTTTGATGTCTGAAGGCTTTTTAAGTAATTAAAATGGGATTGATTACTTATCAACTAAATATAGTGATATACAGTTTTAATTATGATAAAATGTTTCTTATGTGTGTCGTTTTGTTTTATTTGACTGAAAATAAAGAAAAATAAATTCGCGTGAAAAGGAGTCATTTATTTGAAGAAATTTTTTAAAATCGTATTTACATGTGTTTTAGTAGTAGCGGGCATTGTAGGAGGATTTCTAGCTTATATGACACTTACTAAAGAACAGCCTGCTGATGTTATAAGCTTGAAGGTGGAGAATAATAAGGAGCGCGTATTAGCGACTGGAAATGAATTTAAAGTTACAACATTTAATATTGGATATGCTGGGTTAGATAAGGACCAAGATTTCTTTATGGATGGTGGAAAGGGATCTGGTTCAAGTAGTAAAGAGCAAACGGAAACTAATTTAAAGAATATGCTTTCGTTTTTACAAAATGAGAATAGTGATTTTGCACTATTACAAGAAGTTGATATAAAGTCACTTCGTTCATTTGATGTAAATGAACATGAATTTTTGAAAAAAGGATTACCTGATTATGTTTCATCATTTGGTAAGAACTACGATACGAAATGGGTTCCAGTGCCAATAACAAATCCAATGGGCTATGCGGAGGCTGGATTAAGTACGTTTTCTAAATACACTGTTCAAGAAGCGAAGAGGTTCCAGCTTCCTGGAATGGAGCCTTGGCCAAAGCGTTTGTTTGATTTAGATCGAGCAATTGTGGAATATAAAATTCCTGTTAATAATGGGAAACATGTTAGACTCGTAAATTTACATTTGTCTGCTTATGATGAAGGCGGGAAAATTAGAAAACAGCAAGTAGAGTATTTAAAAGAATATATGAACAAGCATTATGAAAATGGTGATTACGTAATAATGGGCGGAGATTGGAATCAATTAGTTTCAAACGCTCAATTAAGTGATCCGAAGTTCGTGAAAGAGCGTCCTGAGTGGTTAGTAGAGTTACCGAAGGACTTTACGGACGGTGGCTTTAAGTGGGCTGTAGATCCGTCTGTTATGACTGTGAGAGATGATGTAAAGAAATATGTAGAAGGTGAAAATTTCGTCACTATTATTGATGGCTTTATCGTTTCACCGAATGTAGAGATTGTAAATGTACAAGGGAAAGATTTAAAGTTTGAAAATAGCGATCATAACCCAGTAAGTGCGGTATTTAAACTGAAGTAATTGATATGTATAAGTAGAAGGTGGGGCTTCATATGGAGTGGTTAAAGAGGACTTGTTTTTCTAACCTTGAGAAAGAATCACAGAAAAATCATTTATTACTGTTTATAACGATTTGTAGTTTCTTCCTTGGGATAATCGCGATTGGGTATTATGGATATATTTTTACAGAGAGAGCAATAGCGTTTTGGATTTGTGGTATTTCTGTCGTTGTATTTGGAACGCTTTTTACTTTTATAAAAAGTATGGAATCAGCGTATAAATATATCATGACATTTATGTTGCTTACAATGTCTTACATTATGGTACAAGCTTTTAATGAAAGCCCGGCTGTATTTCAAATGGTCTATTTTACATTAGCTGTTTCACTTATTTACTTAAGTGAGCGCCTCATTTTAATTCTTGGCGGGGTAGCTGTTGTGATCACATTTATCCTTTGTAGCTATTGGCCGGAGCAATTTTTTGCTTATACAGCCTCATCTGAAGCTGCTAATTTCGCAAGTTTGTTAGCGATTGTAACAATCGCTATGTGGGGCGTCACGAAAATCGGTTCTAATCTGCTCCTTCGTTTAAGTGATGAGAAGCAAGAAGTAATGAGAAAAGCTCAGGAGTTAGAAGAGACGCAAAGACTTATTGAAGAAACAGTTGTGAAACTAGATAGTAATTTCAATCATTTAAGACAAAATATGAACACGTCGATGGAATCGATGAGTGAAATTAATTTTGCCTTTGAAGAGGTGGCAGTTGGTACGCAATCACAATCAGAGATGATGTATCGTTCGGTAGAAGTATTGAATGATATGGAGGGAAATATTGAACAAATCATCTCTCAAGTAAGAACTGCATCGGCTCGTGTGGATGAAAGCTTAGAAATTTCAAAAGGTAGTGTACATACTCTAAGAAATTTTGAAACTAACATGAGAAGTTTAAATGATGTTGTTTCACAGTCTGGAATTATATTTAGAGATTTAATGATGCAATCGAAACAAATTAATGAAATTGTAGATGTAATAACGAATATTTCAAGTCAGACGAGTTTGCTAGCTTTAAATGCAAATATTGAAGCTGCCAGGGCAGGCGAGCATGGAAAAGGTTTTGCTATTGTAGCGAGTGAAGTGTTAAAGCTTGCTGAAGAATCAAATCGTTCTGCGGGAAGAATTCAAGGGATTTTGAAGGAGTTTAGTAATCAAGCAAGTAAGGTAGAAGTGCAGGTAGAGAAGTCAGAAAGAGTACAAGAAGAATGTAACGAAATGTTAGCAAGCGTTTTAACAAACGTAACTGATTTAGGGAAGTTTATTGATGCGATTAATGAAGTAATGCGAGAGGTTGTTGTTCATCAAGAAAGTTTCCAAGTTAAAACGACGAATATCGTAAAGGATGTTACGCATGCTTCTAACGTAATTCAGCAAACTTCTACAGCTACAGAAGAAGTGCTAGCGAGTGTGGAAGAAGAAAAACATCGAAATGATACGTCAGTGAAGACGTTACAAACTGTTAGCGAGCAAGTGAAGTTGTTAGAAGATATTTTAGAAAAGTAATATTGCTTGGAAAGAGCACAAATGATGTGCTCTTTTTTCATTGAAATGAATACTTGATAGGAATTTAATTGCTTTTCTGCGCGTTTTCTGCCAAGCTTAAGGAGATAAAGTGAGACTAGTACATACTGATTATTAGCCCTCACCAATCAAGCTATCCGCAAATAGTGGAATAAAATACTTCAAAGAAAGAATTATATAGGTGACGCATATGATCGAAGTTAAGACTTCTGAACTTAGTGATGGAGAATTTAATAGAGGTGTATTTGCAACTCGTGATATTAAAAAGGGTGAGTTGATACACGCAGCACCAGTTATCTCTTATCCGAATGAACAGCATGAACATATTGAGAAAACGTTACTTGCTGACTACGCATTTGAGTATGGGATCAATCATACGGCAATCCTTTTAGGATACGGTATGTTATTTAATCATTCATATAAACCGAATGCAACGTATGATATTGTCTTCGAGAACCATACGTTTAACTTCTTTGCTTATAAAGATATAAAAGCAGGAGAAGAAATTTTAATCAATTATAATGGTGAAGTTGATAACGATGAGCTGTTATGGTTTGATAAAGAAAAAGAAGAGAACGAAAAGTAATATAAAGAGTATAGAAAGAGCACATTCTGTCGGATGTGCTCTTTTTTATTGATGTAAATAAAGTAAAAAGTACAAAAAAATACCACTTTCTTTTTGTATGGTATAGTAAGATACTGAGGGATAGTGTTTTGAAAAAGTCACATATTTTACAAATTGTTGTCTTTCTGATGACATGTCAAGTTTAGTAGTCCATTTGGGTTGCTTTATTATGCAATATATATTTTAATATGAGTGGCACCTCTTATAAATTAAGAGGTTTATAGGTGTCTCGAATTGATTTTGGGTACACTGTATCCACCACTTTAGGTTCTTTCATGTACGTGGGGATATTATGGGCCCGTATAACGGGATAAAATGAATATAGAAATAGAGGAATCGTAAAATGAATATGCAAGAGGTTTATAAATATTTAAGTACGGTATTGCCTGAAGGACATGTTAAACAAGATGAAATGTTAAAGAATCATACGCATATTAAAGTTGGCGGAAAAGCAGATGTTTTTGTTGCGCCTACAAATTATGATGAAATTCAAGAAGTTATCAAATATGCGAACGAATATAATATTCCAGTTACGTTTTTAGGAAATGGATCGAATGTCATTATTAAAGATGGTGGAATTCGCGGGATTACAGTAAGTTTAATTCATATTACAGGTGTTACTGTAACAGGAACGACGATTGTAGCACAGTGTGGTGCAGCAATTATTGACGTATCACGTATTGCTTTAGACCATAACTTAACGGGTCTTGAGTTTGCTTGTGGTATTCCAGGTTCAGTTGGCGGAGCGTTATATATGAATGCTGGTGCTTACGGTGGTGAAGTATCGTTTGTGTTAACAGAAGCTGTTGTAATGACAGGTGATGGAGAGCTACGTACTTTGACGAAAGAAGCATTTGAATTTGGATATCGTAAGAGTGTATTTGCTAACAACCATTACATTATTCTTGAAGCGAGATTTGAACTTGAAGAAGGTGTACGTGAAGAAATTAAAGCAAAAATGGATGATTTAACGTTTAAGCGTGAGTCAAAACAGCCTCTAGAATATCCTTCATGTGGTAGCGTATTTAAGCGTCCACCAAATAACTTTGCTGGTAAGTTGATTCAAGACTCAGGACTACAAGGTAAGCGAATTGGTGGAGTGGAAGTTTCTTTAAAACACGCTGGATTTATGGTGAATGTTGATAACGGAACAGCACAAGATTACATCGATTTAATTCACTTCGTACAAAAGACAGTTGAAGAGAAATTTGGCGTGAAGTTAGAGCGAGAAGTAAGGATTATTGGAGAAGATAAGGAATAACGAAATACGTATGAAGATATGAATTATTTTAAAATAATATTTGGGTATTGTTGACAATTTGTTTTCAATTCAATATAATGCTAATAATTTAACAAATAACATACGTTGAAAGAGCCCAGTAGCAGTTTGTCACTGTTAACGAGAGAGCTAGGGGTTGCTGGAACCTAGCACAAACAAACTTGCGAATTACACTCTGGAGTATCTTAGGTAATGCTAAGCGGACTAGCAATCGATATTATTGCTAAGAGTGGTATGAGTAGCTATGCTATTTATGCAAACTGGGTGGTAACACGGTGAATAATCGTCCCTATGTCTATCGTAGACATAGGGGCTTTTTTGTTTTTAAAAAATAAAGGGGATGACAAAAGATGAATATTATTGATGAATTAGAATGGCGTGGCGCCGTTAATCAGCAGACTGACGAAGAAGGTTTACGTAAGCTAGTAGAAGAGAAAAAGATTTCACTATACTGCGGAGTTGATCCGACTGGTGATAGTATGCATATCGGACATTTGATTCCGTTTATGATGATGAAGAGATTCCAATTAGCTGGCCATCATCCTGTTATTTTAATTGGCGGGGCAACAGGAACAATTGGTGATCCGAGTGGACGACAATCGGAGCGTCAACTTCAAACGTTAGAAGTGGTTCAGCATAATGTAGATGCGTTAACAGCACAAATGAAAAAGCTATTTGATTTTGGCGGAAATAGCGAAGTGAAGATGGTAAATAACTATGATTGGACACATGAAATAAATATTATTGAGTTTTTACGTGATTACGGGAAAAACTTTAGCATCAATAGCATGTTAGCGAAGGATATTGTAGCAAGCCGTTTAGATACAGGTATTTCTTTCACAGAATTCACGTACCAAATTTTGCAAGCGCTGGATTTCCATCATTTATACACGAAAGAGGATGTTCAACTTCAAATTGGTGGTAGTGACCAGTGGGGAAATATTACGAGTGGTTTAGATTTAATTCGTAAGTTAGAAGGTCATGAGGCGAAAGTATTCGGATTAACGATTCCGTTATTATTAAAATCGGACGGTACGAAGTTTGGTAAATCAGCAGGTGGTGCGGTTTGGCTTGATCCTGAAAAAACGACACCGTTTGAATTTTACCAGTTCTGGGTAAATACAGATGACCGTGACGTAATTAAATACTTGAAATACTTTACGTTCTTAACGAAAGAGCGTATTGATGAATTAGCAGCGAAGGTAGAAGCGGAACCTCATAAACGTGAAGCGCAAAAAGTGTTAGCGGAAGAAATGACGAAATTCGTTCATGGAGAAGAGGCATTATTACAAGCTGAGAAGATTACAGCAGCGTTATTTAGCGGGGATATTAAATCGTTAACAGCTGATGAAATTGAACAAGGCTTTAAAGAAATGCCAACGTTCCAGTCTTCAAAAGAGGCGAAAAACATCGTAGAGTGGCTAGTCGATTTAGGAATTGAACCATCTAGACGCCAAGCACGCGAAGACATTAATAATGGTGCGATTTCTATGAATGGTGAGAAAGTAACAGATGTGGGTACGGATGTTACTGTAGAAAATTCATTTGATGGCAGATTTATTATTATTCGTAAAGGGAAGAAGAACTACAGCCTTGTGAAGTTAGGCGAATAGTTTGTGTGAAAGGATGGGAGTAGGAAGAATACTTCCATCTTTTCGTATACACAATTTGGACATAAAATAATCAGTAAATTTAGATAATTAAAAGGGTTATATTATTCTTTTGCCGAATAAATAAGTTAGAGAAAATTACGGATAAAAATAGCCCGAACCATGCTGGGCATGATTCGGGCTTATATTCAGATTAGTAAGCTAAGCTGAATAGACCTTTAATGTGTGATAAGTAACGAACGTTACTTGCTTCTTTCATTAATGATGCTGGTAAGCCTTTAAGTGGAGTATTGCTTGCTCCAATTGTAGCAACCGCATCTTTACGTCCTAGACTAGCAAGTGTTCCAGAGTTTACAGGTGCGAACTCTTCGAATGCTTTGCCTTCTAGTGCTGCGTATAAGTTGTATCCAATCAACTCACCCATTTGCCAAGCGATTTGTGCAGTTGGTGGGTATGGACGACCGTCTGGAGAGAAGACAACAGCGCTGTCTCCAGCAACAAATACGTCTTTGTGAGAAGTAGATTGTAGGTATGCATCAACTGTTGCACGTCCACGGTTAACTTCAAGACCTGATTCACCGATTAATGGGTTACCTTGAACGCCACCTGTCCAAACGAATGTGTTAGCAACAAGTTTTTGACCGTCTTTTAAGTCGATTTCATTGCCAGCAACGTTTGTTACAGGAAGACCAGTTAAGAATGTAACGCCGCGTGCTTCTAGGCTAGTAGTTGCACGTTCGATTAAGTGGTCTGGTAATACTGGAAGGATTTTTGGACCTGCTTCAACAAGAAGAAGTTTAACTTCTTTTGGATTTACGCCGTGGCTTTTTGCAAGTTTAGGCATAATGTCAGCAAGCTCACCAACTAGCTCAACGCCAGTTAATCCGCCACCACCGATTACGATTGTAGCATCAGCTTCGTTTTTCGTTTTCGCGTATTCACGAATACGGTCTTCAACGTGTTTGTAGATTTTGTTTGCATCAGCAGCAGATTTTAATACCATGCTGTTTTCTTCTAGTCCTGGAATACCGAAGTAAGCAGTTTTACTTCCTAAAGCAACTACAAGTGCATCGTAAGATAAAGTAGTGCCGCCAGCTAGTTTGATTTCTTTGCTATCAACTGAGAATGACTCAACTGTTGCAATTTTAAGATCGATATCTTTACCTTTGAAAAGCTTTGTAAGTGGCATTGCAATTGCTTGCTCAGACACGTTACCAGCTGCAAGGCGGTGTAATTCAGTGATGATTTGGTGTGTTGGGTATTGGTTAATCACTGTAACTTGTGCTTCTGATTTGCTGTAATATTTACGTACGTTTAAAGCGGCAAGAAGACCGCCATAACCAGCGCCTAAGATGACAATTTGTTTTGACATAGTATGATATCCCCCGTCTTTACTAATTGTTGTTATAAGTTAAATTATTTATTGTTACGTTCTGCACTAATTTGAAGATATGCGTTCACAAAGCGGAACATTTTTTGTGCTTGTGGATCTTTTAGTAATTTTAATAGACCGAATAGGCCGATAACTTCAGTACTTTCGTCAGCACGATCTTTCGCTTCGATTGCAGTTGCAGCCATGCTTTTCACTGTATCTTTTACAGGTTCTACAAGCTCTGTAATTGCACCAACAGTGTCGCTTTTTAATACTTCATCAGTAGCAACAGTTTGAGCGAAGTCATAAGACTTAGTTAAAATGTTAACAAGCTCAGTTAATTTTGGAAGCTGTTCTACTAGTGTTGTTAATGATTCTTGTACCTCAGGTTTTAACAACTGATCAAGTACATCAAGTTGTCCTTGGCTAGCAGAAATTTGTACAGTTTCTTGTTCTGGCTTTGTTTGAGTCATAGTTTCTGGCATCTCCAATTCTCCTTTACGATAGCAATACTCTTATTTTTTATAAGTAAGATAGTAAACGTTTACGAAACTTTATGCAAAGTTTCACAAAACACAATAAAATGCCTTTAAATTTATGACAGCAAGTAAGCTGCAAACATAAATCTAAAACCATAACGTCTTACTTATTATTTATGAACTGTCCGATATATGGCTTGTCCGCATAATGGAAAAGCTCCGTTACCGGAAAGTGTATATAATATATATCCTATATTATATACTATATACACCTATGTTAACATAAAAATGATTCCTAATTATTTGATATTGAGTGTATAACGTAGTGCTGACAAGGTATGAAAGCGTATAAAATATTTTGTTTCAGTTAGAAATGTACATATATATATAGAAAAAAAGGAAAAAACGAACAAATTCATGTTCGTTTTTTCCTTTTTCCTATTATTCACCTTCTGCAATTAGCATCGATGTGTTACCTTCTTTTTCAAGATGGCATTCGCCCCAAGAACAAAGAGAGTCAAGAATGGATTCTAAAGACCAACCGTAGTCGGTAAGAGAATATTCTACTTTCGGTGGGACTTGGTTGTATACTTTTCTTTGAATGACCCCGTCGTCTTCTAATTCACGTAATTGCTGCGTTAACATTTTTTGTGTAATACCAGGCATGGAGCGTTTTAATTCACTCGTTCTCTTTGTACCTTTCGTTAAGTGACAAAGAATAACAACTTTCCATTTGCCGCCGATAACTTCTAAAGTCGCCTCTACAGGAATATTGTATTTCTTCATATGAACCCCTCCCTTTTTGAGTAAAGTAAGTTTAATAATACAAATGTTACTTTTTAGTACCTATAGCACTTTAAAGTACGTACTTTTTATTATGTTAAATATGTTTCATAATAGCACATGTAAGAGGCAAATGAGTAGTACGGTACCAAAAAGTGACTATGTTACTTTTTAGTGCCTATCGTACTTTAAAGTGCGTTCTTCAAAAAAGGAATGAAACCATTCATAATAGCATTTGTAAGTATGAAATATATTTTTTAGAAGATAAAGGGGCCTTTTTATCATACTATTATGATTGGATTTCTTGTAATAAGGAGGAATTCAATTGAGTTCATATACAGTACCATCTTCGGAAGCTCAGACGAGCCGAAGAAGTATGTTTGCTTTATTAGCGCTAGCAATTAGTGCGTTTGGGATTGGTACGACCGAGTTTATTAGTGTCGGTTTACTACCATCTATTTCAAAAGATTTAAATGTTTCGGTTACAACAGCCGGTTTAACGGTTTCCTTATATGCGTTAGGAGCAGCGGTAGGAGCTCCTGTTTTAACAGCGTTAACGGCTAGTATGTCGCGGAAGACATTATTAATGTGGATTATGGTTATTTTCATTATTGGTAATGGCATTGCGGCGGTAGCAACAAGCTTCACTGTATTAATTATCGCAAGAATTGTATCTGCGTTTGCACATGGTGTGTTTATGTCAATTGGATCTACAATTGCAGCTGCAATCGTACCAGAGAATAAACGTGCTAGCGCAATTGCGATTATGTTTACTGGATTAACAGTTGCGACTATTACTGGTGTGCCAATTGGAACATTTATCGGTCAAGAGTTTGGCTGGAGAGCGTCATTTATGGCGATTGTCGTAATTGGAATTATTGCTTTCATCGCAAACAGTATACTCGTCCCATCTAATTTAAAAAATGGTGTACCTGTATCGTTTCGTGATCAATTTAAATTAATTAAAAATGGAAGACTATTACTTGTTTTCATTATTACTGCACTTGGATACGGTGGTACATTCGTAACATTTACGTATTTATCACCCCTATTACAAGAAGTAACAGGATTTGAAGCAAGTACCGTTACTATCATTTTATTAGTGTATGGAATCGCAATTGCGATAGGGAATATGGTTGGCGGGAAATTATCGAATCATAATCCGATTCGAGCGCTATTTTACATGTTCTTTATTCAAGCGATCATATTATTTGTTTTAACATTTACAGCGCCATTTAAAGTAGCTGGATTAATCACAATTATTTTCATGGGACTATTCGCATTTATGAATGTTCCAGGGCTACAAGTATATGTAGTTATATTGGCAGAGCGCTTTGTTCCAAGTGCGGTTGATGTTGCTTCAGCAATTAATATTGCCGCATTTAACGGAGGAATCGCTTTAGGTTCTTATATAGGTGGCCTTGTAACGAATTCGTTAGGATTAATCCATACTGCTTGGGTAGGCGGTCTTATGGTAGTAGGTGCCGTGATTTTAACAGCATGGAGCATGACATTAGAAAAAAGAGATCAAGTAAAATAAAAGGAGAGAAAATAAAATGAAAAACTTACAAAGTAAAACAGTATTAAATAATGGTGTAGAAATGCCTTGGTTCGGTTTAGGTGTATTTAAAGTAGAAGAAGGACCAGAACTTGTAGAAGCTGTAAAATCAGCGATTAAAGCAGGATACCGTAGCATCGATACAGCTGCAATTTACGGAAATGAAAAAGCTGTAGGTGAAGGAATCCGTGCAGGTATTGAAGCGACTGGTATTTCAAGAGAAGAATTATTTATCACTTCAAAAGTATGGAACGCAGATCAAGGGTATGAAACAACAATCGCTGCATACGAAGAGAGTCTAAAAAAATTAGGACTAGATTATTTAGATTTATATCTTGTTCACTGGCCTTCAGAAGGAAAATATAAAGATACATGGAGAGCGCTAGAAACACTTTATAAAGAAGAGCGTGTACGTGCAATTGGTGTAAGTAACTTCCAAATTCATCACTTACAAGATGTAATGAAAGATGCAGAAATTAAGCCAATGATTAACCAAGTAGAATACCACCCTCGTTTAACACAAAAAGAACTACAAGCTTTCTGTAAAGAACAAGGTATTCAAATGGAAGCATGGTCACCACTAATGCAAGGTCAATTATTAGATAATGAAACATTACAAGAAATTGCTGAGAAACACGGTAAAACAACAGCACAAGTGATTTTACGTTGGGATCTTCAAAACGGAGTAATTACAATTCCAAAATCAACGAAAGAACACCGCATTATTGCAAATGCTGATGTATTTAACTTTGAATTAACAAAAGAAGACATGGAAAAAATCGATGCGTTAAACCAAAATCACCGCGTTGGTCCAGATCCTGATAACTTCGATTTCTAAGATTAAAGTAAGAAAGAAAAAAGAGTGCTTTTATGCGCTCTTTTTTTTGCATAAAAATATTTTCTAATTAAATACTACTTAGTATTAAGTTTGTTATTAAGGGGCTGTAAACATGAATATAAAGCAATCGTTCAAACTTTTAGCTATGTTTTTAAGTGTCTTATTTGTATTATTCCCACTTCAAAAAGCATTCGCAGAAGTTATGGATCATACAAAGTATGAAATGAATTGGAGTTATAGTAAGTCAAAGAAGAAACCAATTCGAACAGAACTTATTAAAACGGCAGATGGAAAAATTGCATTTTGCTTAAATGTAGATTTAAAATCTCCGAGCGGTCAAGATTTACCGGAAATGGGGAAAGTGGATATTAATGTGTACCGTGTACTGTTGAATGGATATCCACAAAAGAGCCCACAAGAATTAGGAGTATCTGATTGGAGAGAGGCGCATTACGCAACGCAGCTGGCAGTGTGGAATGCGTTAAAACAAATTGATGTTAATGATTTAGATTTCCGCAATAAAAATGTAGAGAAAGTAACGAAAGACATCGTTGCAAAAGCAAACGCTAGTGAAGAGTTACAAGAAATTACGATGAGTGTAACTCCTACAGAAGAACAAGAAGCAGTATTAAAAAATGATTTCTTTGAAACAGGTTTATATACAGTAGAAACAAATGCAAAAAGCGGAACGTATAAAGTGCAAGCAACAGGTGCACCAGCGGGCGTGAAATTTGCAAATGAAAAAGGCGAAACAAAAACAGAATTTAATGTAGGAGAGAAGTTCCGCATTTTAATTCCGAAACAAACACCAGCTGGTGGATTTAGCTTTAAAGTATCAGGAAATTTAACGAAACTACAAGGAATTGCGCATAAAGGTACACCGACTATTCAAAATGCAGTAGTATTACTTGAGCGTAGTGAAGAAAAAACAAGTCCAGAGTTAGCGGTAAGCTGGAAAAAGGCTGAGGCTCCAAATAAACCAAATAAGCCATATACTCCAAATGAACCGCATAAACCGAATCAAAAGAGATAATGAGAAAGCATTGGCTTATGCCAATGCTTTTTCATATGAATTCTTTAAAAATATATCAAGATAATAATTAATCGAGTGAAACACTATTTTAACGTTTGAAAAAGTATTTAAAAATAATAAAATATAACAAAATCTAAACATTACAATCAACGGATGTTATTCACAAAATTGTAACATTATTCTAATTGTGAAGTCTATCAAACGAAGTAGAAAGCGTGTAAAATTCAGTTGGAAAAACTACCTATAGATGGTCATATATGAAGAAAATGTAATATTCTATTGCTATTTTTATTTTTAGATGTATAGATGACAATACTAAATGATATCTTTTACTATTCTCTTTTTATGTACGAAGAGAACTCATCACAAATAGAGAGAAGTGAGGAGGACATATTACATAAAAATTTTACAATATAAGAAAGCGAATACATTTAGAGAAATGCGGTAGTAATTGATATAGGTGCGAGAGGTATTAGTCTATTCATTAAATGTTTTTATAAAAATAATAGGATTTCTTATTAAATTAATATATAGGGTGGTTTGTCTAAAAAAAGGACAGGGGACACAGATTATGTCAAAGCAGAAAAAGAGTAGGGTATTAGTAGCTGGTGTTTGTTTAGCTACGTTATTAACGCCATATGGACTTGAATTACCTAAGGTGTATGCAGAGATGACGATTGAAAATAAAGAGAAACAGCAAGAAGAGCGAGTGTATCAATTACTGCCAAAAGGTGATGTAGAAGGGATGCGTGAGTTGCATCAGCGTCGAATGAGTTTTTCTCCTTATGAACCAACGGGCATTTATGTAAAGCCAGGTGAAGAAGTAGTTATTCAAGTAGAAGGGACTCAACAGATTAAAGCTTATATTGGTACATATTCTTATGAAAAAGAAGAACCTAAACAATTCAATTTAAATCCCGGTGAGAATAAAATTTCTTCTTCAAATGGGGGGCTATTATATTTTTATAATTATCACAACACAGGAGAAGTAGTCGCTAAAGTGAAAAAAGGCGGAACACCAAATCCTTTATTTATTTTAGGTAAGCATACGACAAAAGATTGGAAGCGTATGTTGGCAGAGAATCCTGATCCATATGCAATAGAAATGAAGGGGGAAAATAGTTTATTAACTATGCATCCTGAAACTGTGGCGGAACATTTGAAGCAAGAAGACCCAGCTGCGTTATTAAAGAAACATGATGAAATAATTAATATAGAACATAAGATATCAGGTTTATCAAAAGATGATGCGGGTGTTGCGAATCAAGGTAAACATTCCATTCATTTTGTTGAAGACTGGTATACGGATAATTATATGTATGCGACTTATTATCGAACAGCTTATAGTAAAGGGAATTTAGAATCAGTACTAAATCTAGAAGAGTTAACTAATGATGGATGGGGGCCTTGGCATGAAGTGGGACATCAACATCAACAGGATACTTGGTTATGGGATGGACTTGGAGAAGTAACCGTTAATATTTATTCTTTGGCAGTTCAAACTACATTCGGGCATAAAACAAGGTTAGAGCAAGAGGGGCGCTATGAAGCTGCATTTGCTTATTTAGGTAAACCGGATGCACAAGAGAAGATGGATGTATTTGAGAAATTAGTTATGTTTTGGCAGTTGCATTTAGCTTATGGGGATCAGTTCTATCCAAATTTACATCAAATGTATCGTTTGTTACATGATACAGAATTGCCTAAATCTGATGAAGAGAAAAAGCAGATGTTTATTTATATGACGTCAAAAGTGGCAGGACAAAATTTAATTCCTTTCTTTGATAAATGGGGATTAATTGCAAATGATGCTACGAGAGAAAAGATTGAAAAATTAAATTTACCAAAATTAGAAAAAGAAATTTGGTTATCTACAGATAGCAATCCAATTCGTGAGAAACAAATTGAGTTATATGAAGTTCCATATGGCGAGCCAAATAATGAAAAAATCCAAAATGTGGTAATCGGTACTACATATAATGAGAAAAAAGCAAAAGAACTTGTACAGAATTTAGGGGAAGGTGTAAAAACAACAGGTGTGATTAAACAAGGCAAGCCTGAAGTTGGAGAAAAAACTGTAAAAGTAGAAATTATAGATGAAAAAGGTAATAAGAATTTAATTCCGGTTGTAGCAAATGTTAGTTATGGTGATAGCTTAGTATTCAAAGGGCTCAATTATGATAATAATATTAAATCAATCGTAACACTGCAACATGATCAGAAAAAGTTTAGTGCGATAGCTGATTCAAATCCAGTGCACTATTATTTTAAAGAAGACACGTATTTTGAATTCTCATTACTAGACCAAAATGGAAATGAGAAAAAGAAAGCAACAGTAAAAGGTGTTGAAAATGCGGAAGAATTCGCGAAATCAATTAATGAGTTAGAGTTCGAGTATGGTGATGTAGTAAAAGTGTATCACGCTGAATCAGATCGCTTTAATTGGTATCAAAATAATGACTTTATCGGACAAGGTAAGGCGAAGGTAGAGAAAGAATTATTATTTAAAGTAACAGAAAAGGGCTTTGAGAGAATGGAAGCGCAACAAGAAGTAACAGCAGTACCACAAAAAGTAGTAATCGGAACGGACGCTGAAAAATTAGAAGCGAAAAACTTTGTTCAGGTGAAAGATGGAGAAGTACTCGGATTTGTAGAAAAACCGGATACAACAAAAATCGGTGAACAAAAAGTGAAAGTAGAAACGAAAGATCGTTTTGGAAATAAGAAAGTGACGGAAGTGCCATTGGAAGTAATCTATGGCGATAGCTTAGTCTTCCAAGGTGATGGTAATAATACGCGTTCTATCGTAACTGCGGATCATAATACGAAAAAGCTACAGGCAACATTTACGGATGCTAAAGTTCATTATCGTTTTGAGAATGAAAAATATATGGGAATCACGCTATACGATCAAAATGGAAATGAAAAGAAAGTTATTTCGGCAGAGGGGCAAGAGAGTTCGAAAAACTTTGCAGAACAGTTAAATGGTGTAGACTTCGCATATGGTGATGTTATTAAGGTATATCATGCAGAATCAGATCGATTGAAGTGGTATCAAAAAAATGAGTTTGTAAGTAACGGTAAAGGGAAACAAGAGTTGTACTTTAAATTAACGGAAAAAGGTTTCGAGAGAATGGAAGCGCAACAAGAAGTAACAGCAGTCCCACAAAAAGTAGTAATCGGAACGGACGCTGAAAAATTAGATGCGAAAGACTTTGTTCAAGTGAAAGATGGAGAAGTACTCGGATTTGTAGAGAAACCGGATACAACAAAAATTGGTGAACAAAAAGCAAAAGTAGAAACGAAAGATCGCTTTGGGAATAAGAAAGTGACAGAAGTATTTGTGGAAGTTACATATGGAGATAGCATAGTATATCAAGGTGTGTCGAATGTAACACGTTCAATTGTTACGTTAAACCACGCTGAAAAGAAATTACATGCAACATTTACAAATGAGGAGATTCATTATCGCTTTGTAAATGAGCAGTATATAGGCCTTACGATTTATGATCAAAATGGAAATGAGAAAAAGCATGTAACGGCAGAAGGACAAGAGACTTCAAAGAATTTTGCTGGGCAAGTAAATGGAACGGCATTTGAGTATGGAGACGTGTTGAAAGTATATCATGCGGAACCGAGTCGTTTGAATTGGTACAAAAAGAATGAGTTCGTTAAAAAAGAGGATGCGATGAAGGGGCAAGAAATATCCTTTAAGATTACTCAAAATGGATTAGAGCAAGTGCAATAATAAGAAAAAGCTCGTAAAACATAATGTTTTACGAGCTTTTTTTATTATTCAGCTTCAGAAACTACTGTGAAGCGTTCGTTTACGTGTTTTGGGTTTTCGATTTCATCAAGTGCTGCAACTGCGAAGTCTTCGTAACTTACGTAGCTATCACCTTTTGAGTTAACAAGAAGATTGTCTTTGCCAGCTTTGTAAGAACCAGTGCGTTTTCCTAATGTGAATAGTGCAGAAGGGCTGATGAATGTCCAAGTGATATCATTTGTTTGTTGCAAGATTTCTAAGTTTTTACCTTGGTTTTGAGCTGTTGCAAGGTATTCGCCCGGGAAACCTGGTGTATCAAATACACGTGTTGTTTTTTCTTCGTCTACAAATAAGCTTCCTGCTCCGCCAACTACAAGTAATTTTGTATTTGGTGCACCTTTCACAGCTTCAATAAGTACGTTTCCTGCATCTACGTGAAGGTGTTCTTCGCCTGCTGGAGCACCGAATGCATTTACAACTACGTCAAATGCCTGCAAGTCGTTAGATGTAAGAGAGAATACATCTTTCTCTAAAACTTTTACATTGTCTTCTGTAATTTTTGCAGCGTTTCTTACGATTGCAGTTACTTCATGTCCGCGATCCAATGCTTCTTTTAAAATACGACTTCCTGCTTTACCAGTTGCTCCGATAATTCCGATTTTCATAATAAATCCCTCCAAAGTGTTTTGTTAAAGTGTATATCTGAAAGTAAATGAATTTGTTGTAATTAGGTTTGTTACAACCTGTTGTAATCATTATAGTTACAGGTTGGTGTTTTTGTCAATAGGGTTGTTTGTGAATTTATTTTTTGTTTTAGTATGCACAGTTAGAGGGAGGGTAGTCAGTCATAAAGATATTGTTACTGTGAACCTGGCTAATATTTGGAAATTGCAAATTGTCGAAAAATGTTGATTTTTGAATGTTTTTTAAATATAATTCGTTTTATGGAGAAAAGGAGGGGGTTAATTGTATGAATATTTTAGAGCAATTTATTTCATCAACGAATACAATTCTTTGGTCATATATTCTTATTGCAATGTTAATTGGTTTAGGGCTTTATTTTTCTATTAAATTAAAATTCGTACAACTTACTCATTTAGGGGAAATGATTCGTTTAATGAGTGATGGACTAACTGGCAAGACACGTAAAAAGGGCAGCGTATCATCGTTCCAAGCATTTTGTATGAGTTCTGCAGCTCGTATTGGTATCGGGAACTTAGCTGGTGTAGCGTTAGCTATTTCTATGGGAGGACCTGGAGCTGTATTTTGGATGTGGGTTATTGCGATTATCGGTGCGTCTTCAAGTTTCGTAGAAAGTACGCTTGCGCAAATTTATAAAATAAAAGATGGCAGTGGCTTCCGCGGTGGTCCTGCTTATTATATGGAAAAAGGTTTAAATAAACGTTGGATGGGGATTTGGTTCTCTATTCTGATTACAATTAGTTACGGTTTAATTTTCAACTCAGTACAAGCAAATACAGTAACATTAGCGTTTGAAAATGCATTTGGCTTAGAGCGTTATATTGTTGGTATTGTATTAGCTGCATTAGTTGGGGTTATTATTTTTGGTGGTGTAAAAAGTATTGCACGTATGTCGGAAATGATTGTTCCGCCAATGGCGCTTATTTATATTGCAGTAGCTATTTTTGTTGTCATTAAAAACTTCTATTTAATACCAGATGTGTTTACGGAAATCTTTAAAGGTGCATTCGGTTTAGATTCAGCTGTAGGTGGCGGTATCGGTGCTGCGATGAAATATGGTATTCAGCGCGGATTATTTGCGAACGAAGCAGGTATGGGTAGTGCGCCGAACGCGGCAGCAACAGCTGATGTAACGCATCCAGCGAAACAAGGTTTTATTCAAACAATTGGAGTATTAGTAGATACATTCTTAGTATGTACATCAACAGCGTTTATCGTACTATGTTCTGGTGCATATAAAGCAACGAATTTAGAAGGTATTGAATTAACACAAAATGCATTAAGTTCACAAATTGGCCCATGGGCGAGCAGTTTCTTAGCGATTATTATTTTCTTATTTGCATTTAGTTCACTTCTAGGAAACTACTATTATGGTGAAACAAATATTGAATTCATTAAGCAAAGCAAAACGTGGTTAACAATTTACCGTATTGCGGTAGTTGGAATGGTATTATTCGGTTCTGTTGCGACGCTTCAAGTTGTATGGAATATGGCAGACTTATTTATGGGTCTAATGGTAATCACGAACTTAATTGCAATTACACTTCTTGGCCGATTTGCGTATGCAGCATTAGCAGACTATGTAAGGCAAAAGAAACAAGGAAAAGATCCAGTCTTCAGTGCAGATTCTATTCCTGGTTTAACGAATACAGAGTGTTGGGATAAGTCAGCGGTAACAGATAAAGAAAAAGCAGTGTAATTGAAAAGGTGAGCATCGAGGCAAATTCGATGCTCGCCTTTTTTATTGTAGTAAATGATGAAAAGGGTGAGGGGTAATTATTAATATAACTTTTTTTGTTTGTTTCTCTCGTTATTATGGGGAACGTACGGCTTTAAAAGTATGACTGGTCGAAGAGGATAAGTGATTGAGTATTGGATAAATGTATGTAATAGCTATATTTTTATGAAAAAAAACACGTATGTTAAGATAATTAACATACTCATGTCATAAAACCTTACATAAAGTTCTTGATTACTTAAAGTTTTTAGAATATAATTTTCTTATTGTTAGGAAGAGGGGGCAATACAAATATGGATTTTTTAGCTAGGGTAATTGGGGATGTAAATAATATCCTTTGGTCATATATCATTATTGCGATGTTAATTGGGTTAGGGCTCTATTTTTCATTTCGTGTGAAATTTGTCCAAGTTCGTTACTTCGGTGAAATGATTCGTTTGCTTGGGGATGGAGCAAGCTCGAAAACGAGGAAAGCGCAAAAAGAGAAGAGCGGCGTATCATCATTCCAAGCGTTTTGTATGAGTACAGCTTCTCGTGTAGGTACTGGTAACTTAGCTGGTGTAGCTATTGCGATCTCAGCAGGTGGTCCAGGAGCAGTATTTTGGATGTGGTTAATTGCGGTGATTGGGGGTGCTTCTGCATTTGTAGAGAGCACATTAGCGCAAATTTATAAAGTAAAAGATGGGAATGCATTCCGTGGGGGCCCAGCGTATTATATGGAAAAGGGTTTAAATAAACGCTGGTTAGGTGTTGTGTTCTCTGTTCTAATAACAGTAAGTTTCGGATTGATTTTTAACGCTGTACAGTCTAATACTGTAGCAGCTGCCTTTGATGGTGCATTTAAAACAGATAGCAGATTAGTAGGTCTTGTTATGGCTGGTTTACTTGCAGTTATTATTTTCGGCGGAGTAAAACGAATTGCTCGCGCGGTTGAAATGATAGTTCCAGTAATGGCAATTATTTATGTAGCAGTGGCATTATTCGTTGTTGTAACAAACATTACGGCAATTCCATATGTATTTAAAGAAATTTTCTTACATGCTTTCGGAATTAAAGAAGTAGTAGGCGGAGGATTAGGAGCTGCGATTTTATTAGGGGTAAAACGTGGATTATTCTCAAATGAAGCAGGTATGGGTAGTGCGCCAAACGCAGCAGCGACTGCAAACGTAACGCACCCAGTTAAACAAGGTTTCATTCAAACTTTAGGGGTATTTACAGATACATTATTAATTTGTAGTTGTACAGCATTTATCATTCTTTTATCAGACGTGCATAATGCAGCTGATTTAAATGGAATTCAATTAACGCAGCAGGCGTTAAGTCAACATATCGGTCCATGGGCTTCTATATTTGTAGCAGTTGCGATCTTCTTGTTTGCATTTAGTTCATTAGTAGGTAACTACTACTATGGTGAAACAAATATTGAGTTCTTAAATGGAAGTAAAGTGTTATTAAATGCATACCGCATTGCTGTACTTGGTATGGTTATGCTAGGATCTGTAGCGACAATTCAAATCGTTTGGGATTTAGCAGATTTATTTATGGGAATTATGGCTGTTATTAACTTAGTAGCAATTGTATTCCTTTCTAAGTATGCTTTCGCAGCGTTATCAGATTATATTAAGCAAAAGAAACAAGGGAAAGATCCAGTCTTTTATGCGGAGTCTATTCCAGGTTTGAACAATACAGAGTGTTGGGATGAGCCAGTAGTAGCTGATAAAGAAAAAGCAGTATAATGAGGTGAGCATCAAGTGAAACTTGATGCTCATTTTTATTGGTTCAGCTATTTGTGTGAAGTGAAACTCCTGCTCATTAAAGTTTCGCTTTATAATGAAAAAGACGAACATTCATGAATGTTTCGTAATAAAATGTATTTTTTTAAGAAAAGTGCGGATATGAGTTGTGATTTATGTTAGAATGGAAAATGCCTTTGAAATAAGAGGTTTTATGATCTTTCCTATCCGATTGAAGATTTTTGAGGGGAAATGGAAAGTTCGGATTATTTCTTGTTTTGAATGGTCAGACGTTCAACGTTAATGAAGAGTTAAATGGAGGATTTTATTAATGAAGTTTGTTATGTTCCTTGTAGGATTACTCGTTGTATTTGTACTCGGTTTTCTTATAAGTGCCGATCGAAAGAAGATTAAGTATAAACCAATCGCAATTATGCTTATTATTCAGCTAGCATTATCTTATTTCTTATTAAATACGCAAGTTGGTTATATTTTAGTAAAAGGAATTTCAGATGGATTTGGCGCACTTCTTGGATATGCGGAAGCTGGAATCGTTTTCGTATTTGGTGGTCTTGTTAATAAAGGAGAGGTTTCATTCTTCTTAACAGCGTTATTACCAATCGTATTCTTTGCGGTTTTAATCGGAATTCTGCAACACTTTAAAATTTTACCGATATTTATTCGTGCTATTGGTACGTTGTTAAGTAAAGTAAATGGTCTAGGAAAACTAGAATCATATAACGCAGTAGCAGCTGCCATTGTTGGACAAGCAGAAGTATTTATTACAGTAAAAGATCAATTAAGTAAAATCCCAAAACATCGTTTATATACATTATGTGCATCTTCTATGTCGACAGTGTCGATGTCAATCGTTGGTTCTTATATGAAAATGATCGAACCGAAATATGTAGTAACAGCACTTGTATTAAATTTATTTAGTGGTTTCATTATCATTCATATTATTAACCCGTACGATATTACAGAAGAAGAAGATACACTGAAATTAGAAAATAAGAAAAAACAATCATTCTTTGAAATGCTGAGCGAGTACATTATGCTTGGTTTCACGATTGCGATTACAGTAGCAGCTATGTTACTCGGTTTCGTAGCATTAATTACAGCAATCAATAGCTTGTTTGATACAATGTTCGGTATTACATTCCAAGCTATTTTAGGATATATTTTCTCACCATTAGCATTCGTAATGGGCATCCCGCAAGCAGAAATGGTAACAGCGGGACAAATTATGGCAACAAAATTAGTATCAAACGAGTTTGTTGCGATGCTTGACCTTGGAAAAGTAGCTGGTGATTTATCGGCTCGTACGGTTGGTATTCTTTCTGTATTCCTTGTATCATTTGCGAACTTCTCATCTATCGGAATTATCGCAGGTGCAACGAAAGGTATCGATGAAAATCAATCAAATGTTGTATCATCATTCGGTTTACGCCTTGTGTACGGTGCGACGTTAGTAAGTATTCTATCAGCGATTATCGTTGGTGTTATGTTATAAAAAAAGGATGGCTCTAGCTCATAGCTAGGGCTACTTTTTTTATGGTAAATTTGCATGAAAAAACCAATTAATTAGGAATATATTAACATATAAAAATCTTTTAAAATTTATATTGCATTTCACCTAGATAACGCTTACAATTTGATTTGTAGGTGGTATCAATTTCAGACTTTCAAGTATGGTAGGAGAGAAGAAGCTACCTTTTATAAATTGCAATTTATGTAAACGCTTACTGATTTTAGATGACAGTTGAATAGTTTTAGGGGTTTTAAATTTTTTTAACAACAATGGTCAGACGTCATTCGTTATACGTTATACGACCAATAATTCGTGGGAGAAGTGGGGGATTCACATATGAAAATAGTAATGTTTCTAGTCGGTTTACTTGTAGTGTTTGTACTAGGTTTCCTTATCAGTTCAGATCGTAAGAAGATTAAATATAAACCAATTGCACTTATGCTTGTTATTCAATTGGTACTTGCGTATTTCTTACTAAATACAAAGGTCGGATTTGTATTAGTAAAAGGGATCGCAGATGGATTTGGTTCTATTTTAAAATTTGCGGAAGCTGGGGTTAATTTCGTATTTGGTGGTCTAGCAAACGATGGACAAGCACCATTCTTCTTAACAGTATTATTACCGATTATTTTCTTAGCAGTATTAATCGGGATCCTGCAACATATTAAAGTTTTACCGATTATCATTCGTGCAGTCGGTTTCCTATTAAGTAAAGTTAACGGTTTAGGAAAACTAGAATCATATAATGCGGTAGCAGCTGCAATCGTTGGTCAAGGGGAAGTATTCATTACAGTAAAAGATCAACTAAGCAAATTACCGAAAAATCGTTTATACACACTTTGTGCATCTTCAATGTCTACAGTATCGATGTCAATTGTCGGTTCTTATATGAAAATGATTGATCCAAAATATGTAGTAACAGCACTTGTATTAAACTTATTCAGTGGATTCATTATCGTTCATATCATTAATCCATATGAAGTAAAAGAAGAAGACGATATTTTAGAATTACAAGAAGACAAGAAACAAACATTCTTTGAAATGTTAGGCGAATATATTATGCTTGGTTTCTCAATCGCTGTAACAGTAGCGGCGATGTTAATCGGTTTCGTAGCATTAATTACAGCAATTAACGGTGTATTCGATTCAATTTTCGGAATCACATTCCAAAGCATTTTAGGATACATCTTCTCACCATTAGCATTCGTAATGGGTATTCCAACATCAGAGATGCTACAAGCAGGACAAATTATGGCAACAAAATTAGTAACGAACGAATTCGTTGCAATGCTTGACCTTGGTAAAGTAGCTGGTGATTTATCAGCTCGTACAGTAGGTATTTTATCTATCTTCCTTGTATCATTTGCGAACTTCTCATCTATCGGAATTATCGCAGGTGCAACGAAGAGTATCGATGGCAAACAAGCAAACGTTGTATCATCATTCGGTTTAAAACTTGTATACGGTGCAACGTTAGTAAGTATATTATCAGCGATTATCGTTGGGGTTATGCTTTAATAAATTAAGAAAAGCAATGAGCGTAGGCTCATTGCTTTTTTTGTTTAACTTGCTTTATCCAAGTTTCTTTTAAAACGTGGTTTCTCTAAATAAGTTCCCAGTCTCCAGACATATTCCACTGGCCCCATTCGGTATTTCTGGAGCCAATAGGTGCTAACGAATAATTGAATCGTATAAATTCCGATGGTTAAAAGAATACCGAAGAAATAGCCGATTTTCCCGTATAAGCCAAATCCATATGCGTAAAAAATGGTTGTTGCGATAATAGATTGCGCTAAGTAATTACTAACGGACATTTTCCCCATGTTCGCCATGTATGTTAGTAGACGGGTTGCTTTTTTGTAATGGAATAATAAAATGATTGTGCTTCCGTAAAAGAAGGTCATAGTTACTGGTGTAAGGCCATCTTGTAACATAATTAAAACCGGGTGTTTTATGAACATAGCTAAGATTTTAATTGTAAAAGAGAAGAGACCGGTGGCAAACCATATTTTTTTGACAGCAGGTATATGTTTACTGACCTCAAATAGCCAGCCTTTTTTCCCTACATACATTCCGAGTAGGAACAGTGGAGACATAAAAATTATTGCGAAAACTGATATGAAAAATAATCCGAATGCACCGTCAATTCCCATGTAATCAAAAGGATTTTCAGTCAATCTAAAGTTGACGTGATCCATATAGCTTCCAGTTTGATGGACTTTATGTTCTTTTTCAGTATAAGGTGCGAAATCATTTATATTTGTAGATGGATCAGTTTGATAAGACATAAGTGTAATAAGTGCGAGTAGAATAATCGCCCAAATAAGCAAAGTTTTCGGTTTTCGATTGATGAATATTATTAAAAAAATCCCGATTATTCCGTATGCAAATAAAATATCTCCCTCCCAAACAAAAGTGCCATGAATGTAGCCGAGTAGTAAAAGAATGATAATACGTCTTATGTATGTGGGGAAGAATTTTTTTCCTTTTGCGATAATACTTTTTTGTAACAAAATAATGCTAAGCCCAAATAGAAAAGAAAATAGGGATATAAAGTTATGTGTGCCGAAAAATTGAATAAACCAATTAGCACCTTTATCAAGATCGCCAAATAGATAAGTTGGTTTTTCACTGGTGAAGAACCCAAATTGAATTAATGTCATATTGACTAGTAAAATGCCAAACAAAGCGAAACCACGAATTGAATCAACAGCTTCTACACGTTGATTCATTTTTCCTCTCCTCGTATATTCGTTTTTATATTGAAAATAATACCATTTTATATCTGGCACTATGTCAAATATGAGGAAATTTAAGGTGATTTTAAGATAGAGAGCAAACAAAAAAATCACCTTAATACATGTATTAAGGTGATTGAAATATTACTCAGCTGGAGGCGTAAATGTACGTTTCTCTAATTCAGCATCTAGCATAAACAGTGCGTTTGAATCGCTTGTAATACGTTTTAGTTTTTGGATGATGCTATCGAATGAAGCTTCTTCTTCAACTTGTTCGTCAACGAACCATTTTAAGAATGTAATTGTTGCATGTTCACGCTCATCCCAAGCGATATCAGATAAGTTGTAAATACGTTTCGTTACTTCACGCTCGTGCTCAAGTGCGACTTCAAAAGCGTTTAATACAGATTCGTATTCGTTATTCGGATTATCAAATCCAGTAATAATAGCGCGCTCTCCGCGGTCATTAATATAGTTGTAAAGCTTCATTGCGTGGAAACGTTCTTCTTCAGCTTGTACAAGGAAAAAGTTAGCGAATCCATCATAGCTCTCAGCTGTACAGTAAGCAGCCATTGCCATATAAGCATGGGCAGAGTAAAATTCAAAGTTCATTTGTTCATTTAATGCGTCGTGCAATTTTTTTGATAACATAAAATCCCCCTTAGTATTGTGACAAGAATATTATACCATAATTGATAATATTCTCATTTAGATACTTCGAACCTTTTCGAAAGCTTTGTGACGTGTGCGTCCATAATGTCTTGTAGGTCTAAATCATATTTTTGCGAAAGAATAATAAGGTTAGATAGTACATCGCCAAGTTCTTCTTTTAGTTCTTGTTTTAGCTCTTCTTCTGTTTTCGCATCTTCATCAGGGCGATCGCGGCCGATTTCAATAGCACGAACGACTCGTGAAACTTCCCCAACTTCCTCGGTTAAGAAATTTAAGCGAATAAAGGCATTATACTGTGACCAGCTTCGTTTTTCGTAAAATTCCTCAACCCATCTTTGAAATGCAACGATATCCATTTCTTCCTCATCTCCTCAATATGTTGTACAATGTTCATTGTATCATAACAATATATAGTTTCGGGGTGTAGGGATGAGAAAGATTTGTGTGTTTGCAGGTTCTAATTTAGGGGAGAGACCAGAGTTTAAAGAGCAGGCAATTCAGTTAGGTAAAATGTTTGTTGAGAACGAGTATGAGCTCGTATACGGTGGTTCATGCGTTGGATTAATGGGAGAAGTAGCAAACGAAGTTCTTCGTTTAGGTGGACGTGTAACAGGTGTTATGCCACGCGGTCTATTCCGAGGAGAAATTGTGCATACAGGATTAACAGAATTAATTGAAGTAGAGACGATGCATGAACGTAAAGCGAAAATGGCAGAGCTTGCAGATGCTTTTATTGCGCTTCCAGGCGGATACGGAACGTTTGAAGAACTATTTGAAGTTGTATGTTGGTCACAAATTGGTATACACAATAAGCCGGTTGGTTTATTAAACATAAAAGGTTTTTACGGACCAATTCTGCAAATGGTTGAACGTGCAGCAGAAGAAGGATTTATGAATCCATCAAATAAAGAATTGATCGTTTCAGCTGAGACGGCAGATAAACTAATTCATGCAATCCAAAATTATGAGCGTCCTGTTTTGGGAACAAAGTGGAAGCAACTATCATAGCAAATACGGAAACACATGTCGTTTTAATTTAAGATGGCATGTGTTTTTAATTTGGTTAAATATGTTAATGTTGAGATATGATGTTTTTTGGAAAAGGAGAAATTGATGGAGGAGTTTGTGTATTTACGTCCTGTTTTTAAAAGTATTTTAGCAGCGTCTATTCTTGTTATGCTAATCGTTTCAACACAGAAGAAAGAGCTAATTAATGAATTTTCGCTTTGGTTTATTTCGATATTGTGTATCGGTGTTTCGGCGATAACACTCTTTATGATTGGCTTTATTGTTGATGAGTATAATTTGGCTGGAGATCCACAATCGCTTTGTATGTTTATTGCGATTGGTTGTATTAGTGGCCTGAATTTCATTATTTATTACAGAAGGCAATAAAAGAGGCATTCCATATTACTTTGGAATGCCTTTATCATTTTGATTGCTTTGTTTTTTATACAGGTACCAGCCACCCCATCCGCCACCAATTGCTACGACAACGAGGAAAGCATAGTCTTTAACCTCGACATGTATATTGAAAATATTAGCTATAAGTAAGAGAATCCCAACTGTTATCAACGCAAAAAATGCTCTAATTAAGTAGTCTTTCAACTGAACCACTCCCGTCATTTAAGTAGTAAATGATGAATTTGGAAAAGCTTTTTGGATCTATGATACTAAAGGGTGTTTCCTATATTTTAACATAGATGAGATTGTAATATATTGATAAAAGTAGGGGAGAGGGGCGCTGATATTGTTGTGATTTGTCGGCAAATTGATATCCTTTGTCAAATCGTTGATATATTGCGGGTAATGATCGATATAATGAAAAAATCGTTGATATATTGCGAGTTATGATCGATATATTTGAAAAATCGTTGATATAATTTCGTGTACCGTTAAGTGCGACCATTACATAAAAAAGCGACTCTAAACGAGCCGCTTCTGCTTTTAATGATATCCAGCTCCAGCGGCTAGAATCTCCGGTCATTTCGCTCTCTCGCTCGAAGCAAAAAGCGCTTCAAGGTCGAGAGCTCCAATGCCCTGCGATTCTGAGCGAGCCGCTTCTGCTTTTAATGATATCCAGCTCCAGCGGCTAGAATCTCCGGTCATTTCGCTCTCTCGCTCGAAGCAAAAAGCGCTTCAAGGTCGAGAGCTCCAATGCCCTGCGATTCTGAGCGAGCCGCTTCCGCTTTTAATTATTATTGATTCAAGAACGCACGTAGCATCCAAGCGTGTTTTTCTAGTTCTGTGTAGATACCTAGTAGTAGGTCAGATGTCATTTCATCGTCAGAATCTTGAGCGATTTCCATGCCTTTTTTCAGTTCGACTAGCATCATTTCGTAGTCTTTCATGATTGCTTCGACCATCCCTTCTGCAGTTTCTCCGTATGCTGCTTCTTGAATAGAAGATAGTTCTAAGTATTCTTTCATTGTTGCTACTGGTTTGCCGCCAATTGCTAAAATACGTTCTGCAATTTCATCGATGTGAGTAGCTGATTCTGTGTAAAGTTCTTCGAATTTCTCGTGTAATGTGAAGAATTGAGGTCCTTTTACATACCAATGGAAGTTGTGAAGTTTTGTGAATAAAACGCTCCAGTCTGCTACTTGTTTGTTTAATACTTCGATTACTTGTTTGTTCATTATGATCAATCTCCTTTTGAGTTGTTATGTGATATCAATTACTAATTTATAATTATTATAATCTAGTAATCTCTATAAATCAACCCTTTTGCTGGAATTAATTTGAACAAATTATGAACTGTTGTAAATAAAAGGCCCTATTACGGTGAAGTAATAGGGCCTTTGTTTGAGATATGGCTCTTGTTCTGAACGAGCCGCTTCCGCTTTTATTTATTAAACAGCCTTTTGTTTTTCTTCTACATCCTGTCCATCCCAGCACTCTGTATTCTTTAAGCCAGGGATAGAGTTTGCAACGAAGACAGGATCTTTGCCTTGTTTCTTTTGCTTCAAATAGTCTACTAATGCAGCGTAAGCAAATTTGCTAAGGAATGAGATGGCAATTAAGTTTGTGAATACCATTAGTCCCATGAATAAATCAGCTAAACTCCAAACTGTTTTAAGAGCAGCGATTGATCCGAAGAATACCATTCCGACAACTGCAACACGATAAATCATTAACCATGTTTTGCTTTCTTTAATGAATGCGATATTTGTTTCACCATAATAGTAGTTTCCTAGAAGTGAACTGAAAGCGAATAGGAAAATAATAATCGCTAAGAAAGTGCTTGCCCACGGTCCAATTTGTGAACTTAATGCGTTTTGTGTTAATTCGATGCCTTCTAAATTTGATCCTTTGTAAAGTCCAGAACATAATACGATAAATGCTGTTGATGTACATACTAAGAATGTATCTACGAAAACGCCTAATGCTTGAACAAGCCCTTGTTTTACAGGGTGAGATACATCAGATGTTGCGGCTGCATTAGGAGAACTACCCATTCCTGCTTCTGTAGCGAATAAACCGCGCTGAATACCGAACTTGATTGCTGCTCCAATACCACCAGCGATGGCTTGGTCTAAACCGAATGCACCGTTAAAGATTTCCATGAAAATGCTTGGTAACATACTGAAGTTGTTAATAACGACAAAAATAGCCACGCCGATATAAACGATTGCCATTGGCGGAACAATCATTTCTGTAATACGTGAAATGCTCTTAATACCACCAAAAATAATAACTGCAACTAATAAGGCTAATAGAGCTCCTACGATCGTTCGCTCTAGTCCAAAAGCATTTTCAAACGCTATTGTTACTGTATTCGCTTGAACTGAATTGAAAATTAATCCGTACGCAACTGTAATAAGAAGTGAAAACCAGACGCCCATCCAGCGTTTGGTTAACCCTTTTTCCATGTAATATGCTGGTCCACCACGGAACCTACTTCCATCTTTTACTTTATAAATTTGCGCAAGTGTACATTCTACGAAACTAGTAGCTGCTCCGATAATCGCGATAAACCACATCCAAAATATTGCGCCAGGTCCACCCATTGAAATTGCTAATGCTACGCCAGCTAAGTTCCCAATACCGATACGTGCTGCTGCACTTAAGCAAAATGCTTGGAATGGGGAGATGCTATCTTTCTTTTTTTCTTTTCGATTAAACCCTTTACTAATTAAGCTGACCATCTCACTGAAATGAGTAATTTGGACAAATTTTAATTTAAAAGAGAAGTAAAGACCGAAGCCGATTAGCATTGCAATAAGAATATATGACCATAAAATATTATTCGTTACCTCAAGGAATCTGCTAAAGATATCAACCATATAATACACTTCCTTTTTTTCGTAATAAGAAAATTATATGCAAAAAATATACGAGAATCAATTTTTCTAAAAAATTATGTTACTTAAATCATTTTTGTGTTATGATTATGTTACATCGTAATATTTTTAGAATTATTTACATTTTAAAAAACTAAATTTAAAGCGAGAAGGTGGGGATAATTTGAAAGAAGATTCTTTATTGAAAGTAAGCCTTGAGAGTTTGAAAATGAGAAGTAATATATTTTTTATCATTACATCTTTAAGTATCTTTTTAGGGTCCACTTATTATTACAATAAAAGATTTCCAAATCACAAATATCCTGAGTGGTTAGAATTTCTAAAGCTGATTGGATGAATAAAAGACAGAAAAACAGAAAATTAAAATAAAAAAGTTATGGAGGAGCTAAAAATGAATATTAGAGAAAGTGAACTTCCGGGTATTGGTTATAAGTTTCAAATCGTTACGAAAGGTAACGAAAAGATGGTAATTGTTATTCATGATGATGGACGTAGAGAAATGTATCATTTTGATTCAGACCATGAAGAAAGCATCTCAAGTATTTCACTACGTGACTCAGAGGCAAGACAAATCGCAGCAATATTAGGTGGAATGGTATATAAGCCTAGGGCGTTAGAAAATGTTGAGATGGTTTTTGAAGGTTTAGCGATTGAGTGGTTCAAAGTGGAGAATACAGCTCCAGCAATCGGAAAAACAATTGGCGATCTTGAAATAAGAAAAACATATAGCGTAACGATAATCGCAGTTATGAAGAAGAACATGAAGAAGCTATTTAATCCAGGACCAGAAACAGTAATTGAAGAAGGAGATATGCTTGTAGTTTCAGGTGAGAGGGAAGAAATTAAAAAAATTATTAATGAATTACTTTCAAATAGGGGGGACTGATTAGATGGATACGTTAATTTTTGAAGTTGGTACAGCTTTAGTTTTAGTGGCAATTGCAGCAGTAATTGCTGGAAAATTTAAATTCTCAGTAATTCCTTTTCTAATTGTTCTTGGAATGTTAGTAGGACCGCATGCACCGACGATAGGTGTTATCGATCTCAAATTTATTGAAAGTGCAAGTGTAATTTCCTTCCTTGGACGGATTGGGGTTCTATTCCTTCTATTCTATCTAGGATTAGAATTTTCAA
Source organism: Bacillus sp. N6 (assembly GCF_052805735.1). NCBI lineage: Bacteria > Bacillati > Bacillota > Bacilli > Caryophanales > Bacillaceae > Bacillus > Bacillus sp. N6. Next base: position 4,906,229 of record NZ_CM127843.1, on the reverse strand, counting down.
TGAAAAAACTAATTAAATCTGGACGCTCTATTGCGATTGGTGGAACGATTTATATTTTAATTAACTTTTCACTTGGTTTGTTATACGGATTTATAATGGGATTCCCATTACTAGAAATCTTAATTATTGCGGGTATTATTACGATTTCTTCTAGCGCTATCGTTGCTAAAGTGTTAGTGGACTTAAGAAGAACTGGTAATAATGAAACCGAATTAATTTTAGGAATTATTATGTTTGAAGATATATTCCTTGCTGTATATTTATCAGTTGTTTCTGGTTTAGTACTTGGGGATCACGCTTCCTTCTTAGGTGCCCTTACTTCAATTGGAATTGCTTTAGGATATATGCTTCTATTCTTTATAGTAGCTAGAAAGGCTACGCCGTTATTAAATAAATTGCTCAACATTAGCTCAGATGAAATCTTTATTATTGTAGTATTTGCTTCGTTATTCTTCATTGCTGGTTTTTCAGAAACAATTCACGTTGCAGAAGCAATTGGAGCACTTCTTCTAGGATTAGTTTTCTCTGAGACAGAGCATAGTGATCGAATTGAACATCTTGTTGTTCCATTTAGAGACTTTTTCGGAGCTATTTTCTTCTTCAGCTTCGGGTTAAGTATTGATCCGTTCTCATTAGGCGGAGCGATATGGTTAACGTTAGGCGCTGTCCTTCTTACGATAATCGGTAACTTTGTAGCAGGAATGATCGCAGGAAGACAAGCTGGATTATCTCATAAAGCATCAACAAATATCGGATTAACAATCGTTTCAAGAGGAGAGTTCTCCATCATTATGGCTAATATCGGTATCGCCGGTGGTTTAATGTCAGTACTGAAGCCATTCTCAGCACTATACGTGCTTATACTATCCATTTTAGGCCCACTTTTGACAAAAGAGTCGAAGAATGTATATAAATTCTTAAATAAAATCTTTAAGTGGGATACGAAGACTAACTAAATTTAAAAAAATAAAAGTACAAGATATTTCCTGCTTGTACTTTTATTTTTGTAATGAAAACAGTAAAGAGAGGTAAATGATGTTAGGAGAGTTGATTCATTCGGTTTTAGTTTTTTTAGAAGGACTTGGTTATTGGGGAATTATGCTTGGATTAATGCTAGAGGTTATTCCAAGTGAAATCGTATTGTCTTATGCAGGTTATTTAGTATCAACAGGAAGCATTACATTTTGGGGCGCTGTCGCGTTCGGTACAATTGGTGGTGTAATTGCACAACTATTCATTTATTGGATTGGTCGATATGGAGGAAGACCTGTTCTTGAGCGATATGGAAAATATATTTTAATTCAGAAGAAACATATTGATTATGCTGAAGATTGGTTTAATCGTTATGGAACTGGCGTTATCTTTACCGCACGTTTTATTCCGGTTGTGCGTCATGCTATTTCGATACCAGCGGGTATTGCGAAAATGTCACATGCTAAGTTTATTACGCTAACTACATTAGCTGTTATTCCGTGGTCAATTGTGTTTGTATATTTAGGTTTTAAATTAGGAACAGAGTGGGAAAGTATTAATAAAGTTGCGGGGCCATATGTGAAATACTTTGCACTTGCTGCTATTGTTTGTGCAATTGGTTATTTTGTATTAAAAAAAATGATGAAAAAAAAGTGATTACAGAAAAGGAATCTATGTCGACGTAGATTCCTTTTTTATTGGCATTTTTTCAAGGATGAAAGAATACGTTTAATATTTACCATATTGTGGCATACATATAGAAAAAGGGTGCTTGGAAAGGGGAATAAAGAGAAATGGAACTCCAGTTTCAAAATGTATATCAACAGGTAGAGAATTGGTATGTGTTGGATTCGGAGCTTCCTTGGGATATCAAAAAGTTGAGAGAGGATTTGTTTTCTCTTATTGAAGTATGTAAAACGCCCGTTATTTTTTGTGATACGTGTGATGCAAACGATGTGCTTCTATCATTAGGAGAAGAGGAAGAAGAGTTCCTATTCCCAGTAGGTGGTTTTTATCATAAAGAAAAGCAATTAATTTTCGTTTGTATATGGGAAGAGTATGAGCAAGTTCTCAAAACGCTACTGCATGAATTCCGCCATGCGATGCAGCATAAGAGAGATATATTGTATGTGGGAAGTGAACGGTACGAAGAGCGGTGGATTGAAAAAGATGCGAGGAAGTTCGCGGAGAGGAAATTGGATGAATATAAGAGTAGAAAGTTAATGTAAAGCATAGTGGAGAAATAGCGCTGTGCTTTCTTTGTACTTATTAAAAATAAGTATTTGACTTTTATAAAGTTTAGTTCTAAACTAATGGTATGAAACGAGCGAGGTGATGAAATGAAAACAGAAGATAGACTAGGGCTACTATTATGGTTTCGTTTATCACGTTTTTATAATAAGAGTATTCGTGAGACGAATCAGCATTTGAAGAAATGGAATGTATCTGCCGCCCAGTTTGATGTGTTAGCTCAAGTTGGAGGACATGATCGTTTAACGCAGCAAGAACTTGGAAATAAGCTATTTGTTACGAAAGGAAATGTAACGCAGCTTTTAAATAAAATGGAGCAGCTTGAGTGGATTTCGCGTGAACAAGAGGGTACTACGAAATATATTTCTTTAACAGAAAAGGGAAGAGCTTTATATGAGGAAATCGTCCCACCTCAAGAAACGTTCCAAGCAGAGAAGTTTCATAATTTAAATATAGAGGAACAAAAGCAATTATTAACACTACTAAAAAAGTTACAGTAAGAAAAAATTTTAAAATAAATCTCGAATTCGAGATAGTATGAGGTGAAGGATATGTTTAGAAAAGTTGATCATAAAAATATGGGCAGAGCAAATCATGGCTGGTTAAATACACATTTTCATTTTTCTTTTGCTAATTACTATAACCCAAATAACATGAACTTCGGAGCGTTACGTGTTATTAATGATGATCTAGTAGCGGCACAAACTGGTTTTGATATGCATCCGCACCGTGATATGGAGATTATTTCTTACGTTGTAGATGGTGCTTTAACACATGAAGACAGCATGGGAAATCGCGGAACGATTGAGCGTGGACATGTTCAATATATGAGTGCTGGCACGGGTGTATTTCATAGCGAGCATAATTTAGGAAATGAAACGCTGCGTTTATTACAAATTTGGATTTTACCAGACCGTGCGGATCATAAACCAAACTATGGTGAGTTTAAATTTGATTGGAGCAAGCGCGAAAATGAATGGTTCCATATGGTATCTTCAGTAGAAGGAAATGCACCAATTCAAATTCACCAAGATGCGAATTTATACTCCTTATCATTAGAGGCTGGAAAAGAAATTCATTTTCCAGTGAAAGAAGGCCGTCAATTGTACCTTGTACAAATTGAAGGAAGCAGTGTAATCAATGGTGAAAATCTTGTTATGCGTGATGCAGCAGAAGCGGTAGAAGAAGATATTCACATTCAAGCGAAAGAGCAATCACACTATTTAGCAATTGAATTGAAAAAACAATAAAATGTGTAAAAAAAAGAGGACATCCGATAGGACGTCCTCTTTTTTTGATTGGAATTGTCTGAAAAATGTTTCTCAAATTTTGGGTAGAGGTATCAGCTATAAAAATCAGAATTGTATAAAAGTGTCAAAAATCTTTATGGGAATGGGGAATGTTATAGTGAAAAAGCAAGTCATTTCATCAGCATTAGCGTTAACTGTTATCGCCGGGGGATTTGGAGCGTTTGGGGCAACGACAACGAAAGCGGAAGAACAAAAAATTCAATATCATCAAGAATTTAAAACACCTGCATACATAGGTGAAGAATGGAAAGCACCGGAAGGGCTAGATAAAAAAGAGACGGTCTTTCAATACTTAGAGAGTAAGAAAGATATGTTTAAATTAGCAGGAAATATTGAAAAGCATTTTAATATCGTTGGGGAAGAAAAAGACGCTGAATCTGATACGACACATGTAAAGCTAGTTGAGAAACATAATAACATTCCTGTGTACGGTTCTGATCAAACTGTTACACTTGATAAAGAGAATAATGTAAAAGCATTCTTCGGACAAGTTATTCCGAATTTAGATGATAAAAATATTCCTGCAGCTGCAAGCATTACTGCGGAACAAGCAGAAACAATTGCTAAGGCAGATATTGAGAAAGAAATTGGTAAAGTAAAGAGTTATGACGGTGTGAAAAAAGATTTATTTGTATATGAAAAGGACGGTAATTACTACCTTGCATACTTAGTTAAGGCATCGATTTCAAAACCAGCTCCAGGATATTGGCATTATTTTGTTGATGCAACGAATGGAAATGTTATTGAGAAATATAACGCTGTAGATAACATTACTGGATTTGGTTACGGAGTATTAGGTGCTAGACAATCATTTGAAATTGCTCAAGATACGAAAACAGGACAATTCAACTTGTTTGATGGTAAACGAGGACAAGGTGTTCATACATTTGATGCAGAAAATATGGACGAGAACTGGTTTAATTTATTCTCACAATGGCTTGGATATACAGGAGAAGAAGTTGAAAGTAAATCTAAGTTCTTCGAAGATAAAGCTGCAGTTGATGCGCATGTAAATGCAGGAAAAGTATATGATTACTACAAAAAGACATTTAATCGTAACTCTTTCGATGATAAAGGTGCGAAGCTTATTTCTACTGTTCACGTAGGTACAGCTTGGAATAACGCAGCTTGGAATGGTGTGCAAATGATGTATGGTGATGGCGATGGAAAAACATTCATTCCATTATCTGCTGGACTTGATGTTATCGGTCACGAATTAACGCATGCTGTAACTGAGCATACAGCAAACCTTGTTTACAAAAATGAGTCAGGGGCGTTAAATGAATCGTTATCTGATATTATGGGTGTTATGGTTGAGAAGAAGAGCTGGGATTTAGGTGCTGACATTTATACACCTGATAAACCAGGCGATGCACTTCGTTCACTAAAAGATCCAGCATCTATTCCAAACCCATTAAAACCAAGTGAAGGTTACCCAGATCACTATAGTAAACGTTATACTGGAACAGCTGATAATGGCGGCGTTCATATTAACAGTAGTATTAATAATAAAGCTGCTTATTTAGTATCTGAAGGCGGAGATCACTACGGCGTGAAAGTAACTGGAGTGGGCCGTGAAGCGACAGAAAAAATTTACTACCGTGCGCTTACGAAATATTTAACTGCAAACTCTGACTTCAAAATGATGCGTCAAGCTGCACTTCAGTCAGCTGAAGATTTATATGGTAAAAACTCTAAAGCTGTACAAGCTGTAACGAAAGCTTATGATGCAGTAGGCGTAAAATAATAAGAGAAAAAAACCTGACTAGAGTGTCAGGTTTTTTTTCTTTATCCCGCTAGTCGCGAATGCCTAATGCGATTTTCGCCATACGTGACATACGTTCTTTCGACCACGGTGGATTCCAAACGACATTTACTTCTATTTCATTAACTTCAGGTACGTTCGTTGATAATACTTTTTTAACGTCTGATACGATTTGCCCAGCCATTGGACAACCGATAGAAGTCATAGTCATCGTAATGACAGCATTATTATTTTCATCTGCTGTAACATCATACACTAATCCAAGATTAACGATATCAACACCTAGTTCAGGGTCAATAACAGCTTCTAAATTGGCAAATAATTTATTTTCAAATGCTTCTTGTGACATAAGCAGCCCCTCCTACAATTTAATGATATCGATTCTCATTATAACGGAAATGAGTATAATGTGCAGGAAATGAGCTCAAAAAAATATCCCTCTTTGAAAGGGGGATATTTTTTTGAAAATCTATTCTGTTTTAAAATGAGATACGAGTTGATCTAACTCTTCAACTGTTTGTTTCATTTTTCCAGCAGTTACTGCCATTTCATTCATAACGATAACTTTTTTTTCAGCAGATTGTGCCGTTGCGGCAGTTTCGCTGGATACTTCAGTCGAGATAGAAGCGATGTTATTAAGTGAAGCGTTCATTTCTTCGGCACTTGCAGCCATCTCTTCAGCAGTTGCTGATATATCTTGCATTTGAGTAGATACTTTATTTACTTGTTCTACAATTGTTGAGAAAGAAGTACCAGCTTCACGAATAACATTAATGCCTTCAAATGCTTCAGAACGGCCTTGAGACATCATTGAGCTAGCAGTTTCTGTATCATTTTGAATTTGATGTAGTAATTGATTAATGTCTGTTGCAGCTGTTTTAGATTGTTCAGCAAGTTTTCGAACTTCGTCAGCTACGACAGCAAATCCTTTTCCTTGCTCGCCAGCACGAGCTGCCTCAATAGAAGCATTTAAAGCAAGTAAGTTTGTTTGCTCAGCAATATTAGAAATAGATTGTACAGCAGTATCAATATATTTCGTATGAGTGATTAGACGTTCAACCACTTCTGACGTAGCATTTACAGCTTCGTGTATCGTTGTCATTTGTGAAACAGATTTTTGGATAACGGTACTTCCATCGCTAGCATGTTCAGATGTGGCAACAGCAAGTTCCGCTACAGATGAAGCAGATTCAGCAATGCGCTGAACACTTACTGCCATATCATCCATTGCAGTTGAACTTTCTTCCATACTAGAAGTTTGTGATTGAATACTTGCATTTAAGTTGGACATCGAGCTTTGGACTCTTAATGTCGCCTCACGTGATGTATTCGTTTTTTCTAGCATATTTTCAGAAGCGGTTTGTACTTCCACTGATGTTTTTTGAACACGATTAATAATATGTTGTAGGTTTTCTAACATTTTATTAAATGATGCTGCGATGGCACCGATTTCATCGTTGCTATTTACTTGTAGACGTGCTGTTAAGTCACCTTCTTGAGAGGCTAATTCTTTTAGTTTCGTGTCAATTTGTTGAATTGGTTTCACAAGTTTACCAGAGAACCACCATGCAAGAATAATTGCAACGACAATACAAATAACAAGTGATAGAAATACTGCATATTCAATTCCTAGTGAAGATTGATCAATTTTTTCAATAGATTGTTCACGTAATTTAGCTTGTTCATTACTGTAATTTGTGAAATCACCAATTACTTTATAGACAGTGCCATTTTCTGAAGAAGCTACTTGTAAAGCTTCTTCCCATTTTTGTTCTTTTGCAAGAGTAACTACTTTTTCTTCAACGAACTTTCTCCAAGTAGACCCTAATTCCATTGTGCTTTTCACGGACGAAGAAACATTTGGATTAGAAAGAAGTTTATCTTTTGAATCCTCAAGACGTTTACTCATCTCATTAAACTTGTCTAATTCGACTTGATCATGTTGTAGTAAATAACCCCTTAAAGCAGAGAGCTGTACTTGATAAGCGTCTCCACGCTCTTTCAATTCTGTTGCCAGTGGAGAAATTTCTTTTTGTAATGTTTCAGCTTTACGAGATTGGTCGATAGCAAAAAATAAAATAAATGCTAAGGCGATACCAAATAAAGCGCAAATCGTTCCCATCATGAACATAAGTTTTTTTCTGATACTTACAAAATTCATATGATAAAAAGCCTCCTTTGTGAAATCTTAGTATTAGAATTAATAAATGTAAAAAATTGAAAGAAAGCTTTACTCCAGTTGGAATAAAGCTTTCTTATTTCCTTTAGGAATTATAGCAGACGGAATGAGAGATAGAAAGAGATATTTTAAAGTGAAAAAAGAGAGACTGTAAAACTTGCTTTCCTATACCTTTGAGTTCGTGTCATTTTCACTTTAAGCGTTTGTTTTGAAATGAGAAACGAGAACTTCAAGTTCTTGTACGATTGTTTTCATTTCAGATGATTTGTTAGCCACGATACTCATTTTGTTTACTTGATCACCAGCCGAATGTGCTGTTTGTGATGTTTCTGCAGCAACTTCGTTTGAAATGGAAGCGATATTATTTAAAGCTGCATTCATTTCTTCAGAGCTTGCAGCCATCTCTTCAGCAGTTGCAGACATTTCTTGCATTTGCGTAGAGACTTTGTTAATGTGGTTAACAATTTCTGAGAATGAAGATCCGGCGGTACGAATAACAGTAATTCCTTCAGAAGCTTCTGCTTGACCTTGTGTCATCATGTCATTTGCTATTTTTGTATCAGCTTGAATTTGATGAAGTAAATGGTTAATGTCAGTTGCGGCTAGTTGAGATTGTTCAGCAAGTTTTCGAACTTCATCGGCAACAACAGCGAATCCTTTGCCGTGTTCACCAGCACGAGCTGCTTCAATAGAAGCGTTTAAAGCGAGTAAATTTGTTTGGTCGGCGATATTCGAAATAGATTGAAGTGCAGTATCTATATGATTTGTATGTGTAATGAGTCGCTCAACTACTTGTGATGTAGCGTTAACAGCTTCGTTAATTGTATGCATTTGTGTAATAGATTTCTCAATGACTTTATTCCCATCATCTGCTTTTTCTGACGTTGTGACAGCTAAACTAGTAACAGAAGAGGCGGACTCAGCGATACGCTGAACACTCGTTGCCATGTCATCCATTGCGGTTGAACTTTCTTCAATGCTAGAAACTTGTGAACGAATATTGTGTTCAAGAGCATTCATAGTTTCTTGGGTCCTTGCCGTATTTTCCATAGAAGCGGTTGTTTCGATAAATACATTTTCGGAAGCTTCTTTTACACTTGTTGATGTTTGTTGAACTTGTTTTATTATATGCTGTAAGTTAGTGAGCATTTGATTAAAGGAATTTGCAATGTCACCAATTTCATCTTTACTCGTTACGTGTAATCTAGCCGTTAAATCTCCATCTTGAGAAGCTAATTCTTTTAACTTCTCATCAATTTTTCGAATTGGTTTAACGAGTTTACCAGAGAACCACCATGCTAATAAAATAGACGTTAATGTACATGTAATGAGTGAGAAGAAAATAATATATTGAATAAGTGATGAAGAAGACTCGACATCAGCAATTAATGCGTCACGTTTCTCATTTTCTTCATTTGTATATTTATTAAAACGACCTAAAAGATCATTTACATAATCTGTTTGTGATAAAGCAATTTTGGATGCTTCGTCCCATTTTCCTTCACGCGCAAGAGGGAGTACCTCATTATCTATGACGCTACGCCATTTTCCTCCCATTAAAATGGCTTCTTTCATTCCTTCTGGGAGCTTTTTGTCACTTGTTACTTTCTCTCTAGTATCAGCTAATTTTTTCCCTTCTCGGTTGAACTTATCTAATCCTTTTTGATCATGTGATAGCAAATATTCTTGTAAACCAGCAACTTGTGCTTGGAACCAATCGCCACGTTCTTTTAAAATCGTCGCTCTTTTCGATACATCATTTTTTAACGTTTCGATTTCACTTGCTTGATTCATGGCGAATGAAAGAATAACAATAAGAGCAATGCTAAATAAAGAAGAAATGCTTAAGAGTGTGAACAGTAGTTTTTTTCGAATACTAACATATTTCATCGTTACCCCTACCCTCATTTAAACTGTTTATTATGATTTATAGATATTTAAAACGAAATTAATAAAAACATTATTATGAAGTTATTAATCTGTTCAATAAAAATTATAGCAGATAATGGAAGGAGTCAAATTGGTATTAGAAAAAGTTCTTAAAATGTATACATTTGCATATCATAAAATTCATAAATAAATATTAGAAATGCTATTGAAATTTGAAATGACATCATGTATACTTCTAATTAGTTGATAACGATTATCAGTATCAACTAAAAACATTACTCTTCGTTATGTTGGTCATACCCCTTTTTGACGACGTAAGTCAGAGACGAAATGTTGAAATATCTTGTGTCCTATTCTACAGAATTATGGTAATCTCCAACCTCAACTTATATGCGTGAGCATGCAAAAAGGATCCTATCCGTGAAGGGATCCTTTTTTGCATGCTGTCGCAATTATTGTATATAGACCAGGGATACGTTCTTCGATTCCTTCTGGTGCAGTAGAAGGGAAGACCCATCTTTGATGAGATCCATATTCTTCAACTAGTTTTTCAATTTTAAAACGTTCTTCCGCAAGTGTTGTAATGATTTCTCCTAGCGTCCAGCGACGGATGGTTGTTTTAGGTAGCGATTTTTTCTGTGCTTCTGTAAGAAGGATGCTATAAGCAACATCATCTTCAATTAATTCTTCATCGAAATAATTTCCACTTGCTCGAAATGATGGATGGTCTACTCCTAATAGCTTTGTGTATATTGGATGGTAATCGCGAAGGATAAGTATCCCCCCTGGCTTTAGTAGTTGAGAAATTTTTTTGAAAAGTGGTTTTAAATCTAGAAAGTAATGAAGTACACCAAGCTCCAGTAATACGATATCAAATGATTTGGAGAGATTTACATCTAGTACATCAGAAACGATGTAATGAATAGAGACGTCTGCGGCGGCAGCAAGTTCATTTGCATATTTTGCATTACTTGCTGAAATATCAACAACTGTTACGTCAGAGCCTAAAAGGGCAAGTGCGACAGCTTTATTTCCTTTTGAGCCGAGTAAGTTAATAATACGTTTTCCTTTTGGAGATTGTATGTAAGGTAAATAATGTGCTACTTCGCGTGTGGGATCTTCCATAATTTTTTTTGCATAATCCTCTGGCGCCCCATGGCGATTCGTCCAAGCTTCATAAGCAGCTGTATTCCAGCTTTTTTCATTTATAGTGCTTAGTTGTTTTTGGTTCAATGTTATCACTCCTTTTGTGAACGTATAGGTATTCGGCGGGAGGATGGGATTTCCTGTTTTTTTGATTTAAAGTTTGATTTTTCTGTTAGTTAGTCGTAAAATACGTGTTATACGTAAAAGCGTTGAAAAGGAAAAGTAGAATGGAAATATTCTTTCCAGAGAGCTTCGGTAGCTGAGAAGAAGCAAGAATATTCATTTGAACAATGGCCTTTGAGCTTCGTCCTGAACTTATCAAATGATAATAGTAGGCGGCGACGAGAGTTGGTACTCGTTATCAAAACCACAGTATAAGAGCATATAGCTCCGTACTTGTTAAGGCTAATTATGTGAGTAATTGGCGAAATAAGGTGGTACCGCGACTGTTTATACAGCCCCGCCCTTATCTTTTTTAAGATAGGGGCGGGGCTTTTTATATTTTAAAGGAGGAATATAAGATGAGTATTTTTATTGGAGGTGCTTGGCCGTATGCAAATGGTTCGTTACACCTTGGCCATATTGCGAGTTTATTACCTGGAGATATTTTAGCGCGTTATTACAGGGCAAAAGGTGAGAATGTGCTGTATGTTTCAGGGAGTGACTGCAATGGAACACCGATTGCAATTAGAGCAAAACAAGAAGGTGTGACAGCAAAAGAAATTGCTAATAAGTATCATGAAGAATTTCAGCGATGTTTTCGTGATCTCGGTTTTACGTATGATTGCTATACACGTACCGATAGCGAGCATCATCATGAAACTGTTCAAAAAGTTTTTTTACGTTTATTAGAAGAAGGCTATATTTATAAAAAAACAGTGGAACAAGCGTATTGTGAAACGTGTACGCAGTTTTTACCGGATCGTTATGTAGAAGGAATATGTCCATATTGCCATGAAGCAGCAAGAGGAGATCAATGCGATGCTTGTTCTGCTATTTTAGATCCTCTCGATTTGTTAGAAAAGAAATGTAAGTTATGTGGTAGTACGCCATCTGTAGAGGAAACAGAGCATTTCTATTTTGCATTGCATACATTTCAGCAGCAAATTAAAAGAGCTGTAGAAATTGCCAAACAAACAGGGACATGGCGCGACAATGCGATTCAACTAACAGAGAGATATGTAAAGGAAGGGTTACAAGATAGGGCTGTATCAAGAGATTTACCAATCGGGGTATCAATTCCAGTGAAAGGGTATGAAGATAAAAAAATTTACGTATGGATTGAAGCAGTGGCAGGATATTATTCAGCGAGTAAACATTGGGCTGAAGAAACAGGAAAAGATGATCAAGAGTTTTGGAATAGCGATGCGCAAACATATTATGTACACGGCAAGGATAATATTCCATTTCACTCCGTCATTTGGCCAGCGGTATTACTTGGAATAGGGGAAGAAGCAATCCCGCGTCATATCGTTTCGAATGAATATTTAACAGTTGAAAAAAGAAAATTATCTACAAGTAAAAACTGGGCAGTATGGGTACCTGACATATTAGAACGCTATGATCCAGATTCTATCCGTTACTTCTTAACAGTAAATGCACCAGAAAATCGTGACACTGATTTTTCATGGCGTGAATTTATTTACAGTCATAATAGTGAATTGTTAGGAGCATATGGAAACTTCGTGAACCGCACATTAAAGTTTATTGAAAAATATTATGATGGCACTGTACCAAAGGGGACCATTGATATAGAGCTGAAAGATAAAGTAGAAGGATTATATAAAAATGTAGGAGAGGCGATTGAGCAAACTAAATTTAAGGTGGCGTTAGAGACAATATTTGATGCAGTACGTTTTGCAAATAAATATTTTGATGAAAAGCAGCCTTGGAAACAAAGAGAAGATGATCCAGTTTCATGTGAAGAAACGATTTATAACTGTGTGTATCTTATCGCTAATTTTGCAAATCTCCTTGAACCGTTTTTACCATTTTCAAGTGAAAGAGTTAGAAGCACATTGTCGATTATTAAACGAAATTGGGAACCGCAAAATACGTTGCCAAGTAGAATTGATAGCGTGCAGCCACTATTTGAGCGAATCGATGTAAAACAAATTGAGCATGAGGTAGGGAAGCTATATGGAGCGGTAAAGTGAAATATAGAAAAAGACCTTTCAAGTAAATGAAAGGTCTTTTGTTATGCAGTATGATTCTCTTTCTTATCTTTCAAAAAGAAAAGTACGGCAAGGATTACAAGAATAATAGCTGCAATATCATACGTTATTTTAAATGTAGTATTAAAGTTTAAGTACTCTACGAAAGGAGTTTTCACTGCTCCTGCATATATACAAACGGGAATGAGAAGTAAATCGTAAAATTTCTTTTCTTTCATATATCTTATTAGGAAGAAGATACACATAATAGCAAAAAATATGATGCTTAAAATAGTCATTTATACCTCCAGATAAATTTACTTATTTTAATTGCAGTTATATCTTTTATATAAATTCTGTATTTTTTCAAGCGCTATGCATGCGATTGTGTTTCTTTTCTTTCCTAGCCGTAAGCAGCTGAGGAGTGAAAATCCCAACCAATATAAAAATAATTCCAATCCACTGCATGAACGTTACGACTTCATGTACAAGTGTAATAGAAGCGATAATAGCAGTTGGTAATTCAGCTGCACCTAATATTGTACCAAGTCCTGTTCCAACCTTTGGTACACCGATTGAAAAACAAATGACAGGTACGACAACACCGAACAAGCCGAGGAAGAAAGCATATTTCCATAGGCCAGCTTGCAAAGCACCGTCTGTTAAAAAGGTTGGCGGAAAGAATAGGCATACGATAAGAGTCGCACTTGTTGTCATGAGAAAGCTTTTCGTATAAGGCGGAACATCTGTAGCAACGCGTCCGCTTGCAAAAACATAGAATGAAAAAGAGACTGCAGCTAATAGTCCAAAGATAATCCCTTTCGTAGAAAAACTTTGTCCGAGGCCTTCAAATACACCACCTGCAAACAATGTACCAGCAAATAAAATAAGGATAGATATGATCTTATCGCGGCTTGGAAATGTTCGATTTGCAATTGCTTCGATAATGACACCAATCCAAGTGAACTGAAAGAGTAGGACGACAGCGATAGATGCGGGTAGTTCTTCTACAGAAATAGCGTAGAAAATTCCAGTCATACTCATTGTTGTTCCGACGGTTAGTAATGAAAAGAATTGTTTTTTTGTTACTTTATGACGTGAAAAGAAAAGAACGAGTAGAAATAGTCCAATCCATCCGAAGACATATTGTCCCCCTAATAGTTGATGTGCTGAAAATCCATTTATGAATCCGAGTTTGAAAATAGTTGAAAGTATGCCGTAGCTGCAAGCACCGAATAAAACGAGCAATGAATATTTAAACTTATCCATGAAAAATCCTCCTTTTAAGTAATAAAAAACGCCCGCTATCCAAATAAGGATAACGGGCGAACGAAACAGAGTAAGACACTCTACAAAATTCCGCCACTCACACATGAAGTATGAGTTTGGGGTATGTAATTATAGTGAATGTTACATTGCTTTTGGGAATACAATGGAGCATTTTACACCTTGAGCTGTGTTTTGTATCCCGTAAGGAAACTGATGTTTATCTAATATTTGTTTCACGATATATAATCCAAGACCACTACCTTGTACTAAACCGTGTTTATCAGGGTTTGCGCGATAGAAAGGCTCAAATAAATGAGCAAGTTTATCTTCATCAATTTGTGAACCTGTATTCAATACTTCTAATGCGTAACCGTTTGGTTTTTCATAAAGCTTTATATATACGTGCTGATGGTCAATTGTATAATGAATTGCATTTGAAATAATGTTAAAAATAGCAGTTTGAATAAATTTAGGATCAGCTAAAATTTGTACGTCGTGTTTAATATTAGATTGTACATTTAATTGTTTTACAGATACAAAGTAATCTACTTTCTTCATAACATCCTCAATAATATTAGATAAAGAAATGACTTCTAAATTCGGTTTAAATTGAGGGTTTTGTATTTTGGATAATTCCGACATTTTTTCCGTTAATATGTTAATGTCTTGCATCATCTCGTAGGAACGTTTCAAATACTTATCTCTATCTTTATAAGCTCCAATTCCGTGAATCATGCCATCTAGTTGTCCCATGACGGCTGCGATTGGTGTTTTTAATTCATGGGATACCATAGACATAAATTCTTTACGAGATTGTTCTAATTGTTGTTCTTTCTTGAGCTCATTTCTTAAATCTTGATTGCTTTCATGTAAATTCTTCACAATATTTGGTACTTGTGAAGCAGCTACTGACAAATTAAAATCTGTTTGATCTGTATTTTTGTTAAGTAGCTTTTTATCTGAGAAATCAAGATTCATAATATCTTTTAAAGCATCGCTCATATATTGAAAAGGTTTAGCAATTAGTTTTGCGTACATTAAAGATCCGAGTAGAGATAATGCAAGCATTGTCGCGCCAACCTGTGGAGCTAACTGCTGCAACGCATCTGCTAACTTTGGATTATCATTTGTATCATTTGTTTTACTTGCTGCATTTTGTGTATGTAAGGCATCATTATTAGCGGCTTTCTTTTCTGCTTCTGTAAGCTGATTAGAAGTGCTATTTTTCCCCGAAAGGTTTTGTGTATGTTCTTTTGCTTTTGCAGTTTGGCTAGGCTGCAAAAGGTGATTGATAGCTGCAGAAAGAGATTTATAATCTACAATAGAAGATTGGAAATTAGAAATGTTCCCTTCTGACACAGCTTTATTTTGATTCGTTTTACTTTGATCGTTTTGCTTATCTGAATCCGCCTGTTCTGTAGTCGGCGTTCCATTTTCTTTCGCAAAACGTTCTTTATCGTAGTTTGAAGCTAGAAAGTAAATAATTTGATAAAGACAAAGTGATAAAAGAATACAAAATAATAAGGTTTTGATGAAAATATTTTTGGTGATGTTGTCTTTACTACGATTCGATTTTGTAGCCAATACCTTTCACCGTTTTAATATAAGTAATTCCTAATTTTTTTCTTAAGTTTTTAATATGTGTATCTATAACTCTTACATCACCATAATGTTCATAGCCCCATACCTTATTCAACAAATCACTTCTTGATAATACTTTTCCTCGATTTTGCAGTAAAGTATAAATAATTTCAAATTCTTTTGTTGTCAATTCAATTTGATTACCATGAACATAAGCTGCATATGCTGTAGAGTTTAACATCAATTCATGGAATTGTAGTATAGTAGCAGCTTCTGCTTCCTTCGTTGCTGCCCTTCTTAATACAGCCTCTACACGCTTAATAAATACAGTGTAATGGAACGGTTTCGTAATATAGTCATCAATACCTAACTCAAATCCTTTAATTTCACTTTCTTCATTATGTAAGCCTGTTAACATAATGATTGGTACATCAGATTGTCCTCGCATAATTTTACAAATACTATAGCCATCTATATCTGGTAACATTACATCGAGGAGGACAAGATCATATGAATTTTTTTGGAAAAGAAGAATACCTTCTGTTCCAGCACCAACTACATCAACGGTAAAGTTTTGTGCCATTAGAAATTCACGAATAAGTTCTTGTATATCTGGGTTGTCTTCAATCACCAGTATATGCGTCATAGTAACACCTCCTAAATAACGCTTTTTACTGCAATATTCGAATTCATCATTTTTCGAGTGACTCAGATTGTTTATACATATAATAAGCCCCCGCTATAAAATAATCATGAAGGTAGCAAGGGGAATAGTTTAGTGTTACTGAATAGTTCAGAATTACAGTAGTTCTATTATAGTATGTATTATAAAATTTATAAAACATTATAACTGTATAATTTTAATATCTACGTTTATCAATGTTTAGATATTAGCTAATCAAATCTATTCCTATTATATATGTAAATACAGTTGTTTTGCTACTGTAAATGAATAAATAAAATAAGCCAAGACATAAAATTCTTGGCTACACATAAATCTTGTTTTTAGGCTATTTGACAGTGACAGTAGCTTGCTGCTGAACGCGCTCAAATAACCAGTGTATATCATTATTATACATACGAATACAACCAAGTGTTGTCCATTTGCCGATTGCTTGATTATTGTTAGTTCCGTGAATCGCATAAGTTGTTCCGTAAGTTCCTGCCATATTTAATCCAAGCCAACGGTCACCAAGTGGATTACGTGGATCCCCGCCTTTAATTTTGCCTGTATAATAAGGGCGGTTTTTAATTTTATTTACGATTTGAAAAGTGCCTTTAGGTGTAGGCGTTGCAGCTTTTCCAGTAGCGACAGTAAAACTTTTTATAAATTTTCCATCCTGATAATAATCCATTTTATTTAACTGAGTGTCTACAATTAATTGATCTTTCGTTGTAGCGGCCTCTGCGCTAGCGAATGGAAGAGTTAAAAATCCTAATGATAATAGTGCGCTTAATAATAATTTTTTCATTGTTATTCTCCTTTTACTATCGTAATAGTCTTACATACAATGAAGTTGTAATCCTCGTAATGCTTTATTTACATTTTCATCTAATGTTTCAAAGAATGTAGTGATTTTGCTGTTGTGTTTGTTGTTTTTATCAATAAGTAATCTTTCGTTTAATAAAAGCTCACCACGTAGTCCAAAACTTTGAACTTGAATATTTAGCTCATCTTCATTTTCAGAAATAATTGGTAAGAAATAGTGAAAAGCTTTCGTTGGAATGATGTAGCTTTTGCCAATCATGCTTTCTTGGTTTGAGTTAGTCCATTTTTTCGTGACAATTTTAATATTCTTTTTTGAAACGATAAAAGATAGTGTTGTAGATTTTGTTAAACTTACGTCAAATTCACTTGTTTCACATATGTGTAAATTAAAAACGGTTTCATTTTGATGAGATTCAACATTTGTATTAATAAAATCGTGCATTTTATATGCTTCCATTTCGTATTCACCCTTTTTTCAATTTCGAAAAACGACTTATATTTATTCAAATTAATGCTTAGTCATATATTAGTTAAATTTTTCAACAAATTCCGATATAATCTTACAATACGTATATGAAGCTAATATGAAGTTAGCATGAGTTTGTGGTGGTTTTTTATTGAGAACAAAATAAGAAAGGTTTTCCAGTGTTAAAAAATGGATAAAATTTGCATATTATTAATGCGTCTTTTTGTTATTTCGACTTAAAAAATGCTTTTAGCTACTTAATAAAGAACGGAAATCATTAGTGTGACCCTTACAAAAATGTAATAAAAATGTAAGCTATTGTGATAGTTATTTCGACAATTTTTTTATACAATAATAGTAAGAAGTTGTACGTGATTGAAAGGAGAGATGACATGGAATGGATTCATGAATTATTTCAGCAATACGGGTACTATGTTGTACTTGTAGGTTTGCTGTTAGAATATATTGCACTTCCGTTTCCGGGAGAGCCAACGTTAGCATATGCGGGATTTTTAGCACATAAGGGTGATTTAAGTTTACCGATTTTAATTATTCTATCCTTTATTGGGACAAGTGTAGGAATGACGATTCAATACTTTTTAGGAAATAAATTAGGTATGCCTTTCATTCAAAAGTATGGGAAATACGTATTTTTAACACAAAGAAAAATTGACTTAACGAGAATGTGGTTTGATAAGTATGGGTACTTCCTGATTTTTATTGGTTTCTTTATTCCTGGTGTACGTCATTTCACAGGATACTTTGCAGGAATTATTAATTTACCATTCCGTCGTTTTGCCATTACAATTTATTCAGGCGCTCTATTTTGGGTATCATTCTTCTTAATCGGTGGTTACTGGTTAGGTGGAAACTTACATGATATCTTTGGAGTGCTAGAAGGTCATATCGGTAAAATCATTTTTGGAGTTATTGTGATTGTAGCAGTTACGTTAGGTATTCGTTTCCGTAAGCAGTTAAAACGAGTATTACTACAAAACGCAAGTTAATATGAAATCCATTCTATGTCAGAATTTAGGAAGTCAGTGCAAAAGCACTGACTTTTTTATTTTTAAGACTATGTTTAATGCACATTTTACATTCTTTATAGGAATTTGATACAGGATAAGAAATAAGTATCTTGTCAATTATTATAGTCGTAATGACAATTATAATTGACAAAGATAAGGATATTATTTACAATTTTAATTAAATAAATGAAAAAGAGGGAAGACATGAAGCTTCAAAATCGAGTGAGGGAATTGCGAGCAAAGCATCGTTTATCACAAGGGGATTTAGGGAAAGCGATTGGATCATCACGGCAAACGATTAGTTTAATTGAGCGCGGGGATTATGCACCATCTATCGTATTGTCGTTAAAAATCGCACAAATTTTCAATGTACCGGTGGAGGAAATATTTACGTTAGTAGAGGGGGAAGAGGACGATGAAGAGTAAGAGTAAGCGAAAAAAACAATTTGATTCTGTGGGGAAAATAGCAGTAAGTATGATGGGTGGCTTTTTAACGTCTTATATAGCTTTAAATTTACTCTCGGATGAACCGAGAAAATTATCATCCAATACATTTGTAGGTATATGTACTATTTTTGGAATTTTAATGATGTACTATACTTGGAAGAATACACGTATGTTAGCAGAGGCACGCGATGAAGAAGAGAGCGTACAAGGCAGAAAATTAGGCATTATAAGTATATATTTACGTGTAGGTGATATAGTTACGCAGGCATGGTTTGTATATGCAGTTATTACATGTAGACGTGCACTGTTGCAGGATACAAATGTTTCATTTGCGGTGTGGAATTTAGTAGCTTCGATTGTTTGTTTAACTACTGTAGTAACTATCGGACTCATAACAAAAAATCGTTATAATAAGCTATATCCTGAACAAGGTGTAACGTATATGGAATCTATGAAAATGTGGACGAAAAACGCAGATGAAGGATTAAAGCACATTGTGCATGAGGCTGGATATAAAGCGTATGAATTTACGAATACAATATTGGCATATGTATGGTGGGCTGCCGTTATATATACAGCTGCTAGTGATATCGATTTTGTATTAATTGGCTTAATCTCATTTATTTGGATATTGCATCTCGGGAAGTTCATGTACGAAATGCAGAGAAAAATGATTTATTAAGGGGAGAAAAAGGTGGATATTTTAAGAAGGCCAGCTGGCTCAATGACAGTGGCGCTAATTCTGTCCATTTTATACGGAGTAATCCGAACTGGGAAATTAGAAGTAATTTTGAACCTATGGGCAATAGTTGGAATTTCATTGTTAGTGTTAGCCATTCATGAGCTAGGACATGTAGTATTTGGTGTAATAGGTGGTTTAACATTTAAATTTATGACAGTAGGACCCATTACTATTCAAAAAGAAAAGGGAAAATTACGTATTCGAGAAAATAAATTATGGTCGTACTTTGGAGGCGTTGCAACACTAGTACCACCTTCTATAGAGACACCGAATCTTTCGAAAAAATGGGCGTGGCTCACTTTAGGTGGACCGATTACGAGTTTACTATTTGGTATTACTTCCGGTTACATATACATGGTGAGTTATTATCAATATCTTTTATATTTTTCCTTTTTCCATTTTGCAATCTTTGTGGTTACAATTGTGCCGATAAAAGGAATGCTTATGAGTGATGGGATGCAATTTCTTATTTTAATTAAAGATGATGAAAGAGCTAGAAATCACTTATATGAGATTCAAATATCGAGTGAGTTATTTAGTTATAAAAGACCGAAAGATTGGGATGAAAGATTAGTAGAATTGAGTGAGGAGAAAATAAAAGAGAATAAAGGGATAAGAGAGATAATGAGTAGACTTATGCTCGTCTTTTTTGCTCGTGCAGATCAAGAGGGGATGGAAAGAGCGATACCGTATATAGAACGAATTGTTCAACTACCTGTAACGAAAGAAAATAAGTTTTTCGTTAGTAGTTTTCATAGTTGGTACCTTTTATATAAAGCTCTTTATCAGATGGATAGTCTTTCGTTGCAAGAAGCAAAGGAACATGCAAAGGCTATTACAAAAATGGACCTAAGTGGATATTACCGTACACAAGGAATTATTAAATATGTAGAGGGCAATATGGAAGCGTCCCGTACTTATATGAAGAAAGCTGATCAAGAATTAAAGAGCGCCGAGAAGAGTGAAATGGGATATTTACAATTAGAAAGAGAATGGTTTAAGCAGCTGAAAGAGAGGGTATCTTACGATGGGTGAGGTATCCTCTTTTTTATATGTCGTCTTAGGCTGTTCCATAAACAGCCTAGGGCGAGTAAAATGAGATAAGAAGAGCAAAGCTTGGAGGAAGTAAATATGGAAATCTTATCAATTATTTTGATAGTCTTGCTCATTTATGTTGTTTTTAAAGTGGCATATGTAGCATTAAAGATACTCGCGATCCTATTAATTATCTTTTTAATCGTAGAGTTCGGCAGTAAGTTGCTTGGGGGATAGGGTATGTTGTGCGTTTTGAGTGTCGAAGAATGTCGGTAAATCGATATCTTGTGTCGAAGCGTCGATATAATGAAAAAATCGTTGATATAAGTGGAGAAACGATCGATATATTTGAAAAATCGTTGATATATTTTAGTGAATACGAAGTGGGGTATATGGAAAAGAAGTTGCCGTGAGGGTAACTTCTTTTTATCGTGATGCGGGGTATGCAAACCAACATAAAAAAGCTGGAAGAGTATCTTCCAGCTTAAGAGTTACTTTCAATTTGGCGACCGCTATCTTCTTCATTGTCTTGTAATAGGTTGAATACGTCTGCTAAGCAGAATGCAATGAACCAAGTCCATAGACCGTGGAAGAAAGCTGAGCTTAATTGAAGTGGTAATGTATAGTTTGTCATTGAGTAGGAAATACATCCACCAACGATTCCGATCATTGTTAATAACATTGTTTTTTGAGCATTTTCTTCTGGATTGAAGAGGAAGTAAATGTATCCGCCTAAAATTGAAGCGCTTACAAGTGTTTCGATTCCATTAAAAATGATATTCTCTCCAAGCTGTGTGTTTGTCCAGAAGCAGATTGTTCCGCCGATAATAGCAAACAGGACAGCTATTGTATATCGTATATATTGATTCATATGTTCATCTCCTTATGTAATAAGATGATTTGGAAGTCAAAAAGGTAGGTATAGTATATTGAAGTGAGTTTTAATTGTACGTATCTTTTTATAAAAAGATCATTGAAGAGTAACTAAGATGATCGGTTGTTTAAACCGTTACGTGTATGGTGTCTGAAATATACCCGACTGCTCGTTTCTTTTTGCTTGTAAAATAAGAGAAACTTCCAAGTCTATATACTCTTTTTTTGTGAGTCTGCTTTCATTATAACACATTTAGAGACATAATGATAGAATTATCTGATTTTGTAATAAGTGTAAAAAATAAAAAGCGCAAGGAAATACCATTAACGGTGCAGTTTAGTGGAAGAAGGATTTTAATTTATTATGATGAAATATGTAATCAAGGTGAGATCTAAGAAGGAGGCTTAAATACTATAAAAAATGTTTTATAGTATGAATGTAAGGGAGGAGAGCTAACTTGGAGTTCACAACAGAAAGATTAATAATTAGACCTTTTAAGAGTACTGATTTACAGGATGTATTTGTTATTTATAATAGTGATGATACATGTAAGTTCCTATTACATAATAAGTGGACTCATGAAGACATGCAGGAAAGATTTAATAAGAAGTTAGCAAATAATGTACTTACTAAAGAATCAATATTAAGTTTGGCAGTTATATACAAAACTAAAGTAGTTGGTGATTTATCCGTATGGTACACAAATATGAAAGACACTGTTGAGATTGGTTATAGTTTTTCAAATGAAGTAGCTGGGAGAGGTTTGGCGACAGAAGCAGTAAGTAGTTTGGTATTGAAATTATTTAATGAATTTAATGTACATCGTATACAGGCTAATCTTGATGCACGTAATACAGCTTCACAAAAATTGTGTGAACGAATAGGCATGAGAAAGGAAGCCCATTTCATACAAGATTTTTGGAATAAAGATGAATGGACAGATAGTATTGTATATGGGATGCTATCCTCCGATTTGTAGTAATAAACTTAGTGATTTTATTATGCTAAAAGGTACGTGAGTTGAATAACAAAGGGCATAACATATTATATATGACTAATATGTTATGCCCTTTAATTTATTAACCTTTTTTATATGCGTTTGAAACGGCCGACAATTTCAACTGTTTCAGTAATGTTCATAAATGCTTTGTTATCCACTTGACGGATAATACGTTTCATTTCGCCTAACTCATAGCGAGTCACGACAGTGTAAATCATTTTTTTCTTATGGTTTGTATAGCCGCCGACAGCGTCTACCATTGTCACCCCGCGTATGCCGTGATGTAGTAGTGCGCTTTTTATTTCCTCACCTTTTTCTGTAACTGTCATTATCGTTAATTTAATATGTTTCGTATGCACAGCATCGATAACTTTGCTGACTACAAACCGGCTAATTAACGTATAAAGTGTAATATCCCATCCGAAAATAAAACCTGCTGCAACAAGTAAGACTAAGTTGAATACAAAGATGATTGCTCCAATTGAAATATCTCGATGTTTCGCTACAATCAATCCAACAACATCAAAGCCACCTGTTGAAGAAGCAAATCGGAATATGATTCCGGAAGCTGCTCCGCAGATTACACCACCGAATACAGAAGATAGTAAAATATCGTCTGAAACCTGGTGTACAGGGATAATGTTCATCGCTAACGATGATACAGCTACAAAGTAAGCTGTTAAAAAGGTTGTCTTCTTGCCTAAGTAAAAGTGACTTAAAATAAGAAGAGGAATGTTTAGTAAAAAGATAAGTGCACCGATATTGTAGTGCATTAAATAACCGATAATCATCCCTACACCAGCGAATCCACCGCTAATCATGTTATGCGGGATAAAAAACATATTCATAGAAATTGCATACAAAATAGAAGCTATAAAAATAACAACCAACTGTATCATAAATTCTAAGTGAAATGTTTTAGCTGCTGGGAAGGATAAAAAGGCGGTGTCGGGAACGTAATCGGCGTCTCCTAGTTGACCCATAGTATGTTTCATCTCCATATTCATTTTTGATTACAAGAAGAGAATAAAGGTTTTTTCAAAAACTGGCAATAGTTTTATTATAATGCAAAAATTTTATAAATTTCTAATAAATCAAGCCTATTCATTGATGTGTGTGAATATACTAAAGAAAGCGAATACAACGTTTCTTAATTATTATTTTCTTGAGAAAATATGCAAAATACTTTTTTTGAAAATAAAAGGAAATAGAGAATGTTTGTTGAATGTGCTAAAATGACCTTATTAAGGATGTGAAGCGATGGAATTTTTATTGCAGGATGCAATTCTATATATATCGTTTGTAACGACGGCACTTTGTTTATTAGAAGTTTTCTTCCTTGCTAATGTTTCTCGCTTTGTGCGTCAACAAGCATCAAGCGGTAGACAAAGAGCTTTTGCGTTAGTTGATACATGTGAAGATAGTGCGGGAAATGTACCGCTATTTTCTATTTTTTATAAATATGGAATGATTCGTTCTGTACGCAGACAAGAATCAAGTGAAGAGAATGACGAGGTCGGTCCGTATACACCAATGTTTCGCTAAATAATTACGAAACATTGGAGGAATGAACATGTTAAAATCATACCGAGCTGTGCTCGTTAGTTTATCATTATTATTTGTTTTTGTTTTATCTGGTTGCAGTAATGCGGCCCCAATTGATGCACATAGTACTGGGACTTGGGATCATTATTTTGTATATCCAATCTCGTTTATGATTCAATTTGTTGCTCATCATATACCTGGAGCTAGCTTTGGGATTGCTATCATTATTATGACGCTCGTTATTCGTTCAGCAATGATTCCATTAGCTGTTTCGCAATATCGCAGCCAAGCGAAAATGAAGAAAATGCAACCTGAATTGCAGAAGCTAAAGAAAAAGTACGGTGATGTAAGCAAAGATCTTGAGAAACAAAAGCAGTATCAAAAAGAAATGTCAGAACTAATGAAATCAGGCGGTTGGAATCCACTTGCTGGTTGCTGGCCATTATTAATACAAATGCCGATTTTCTCTGCTTTGTATTATGCGATTAGCAGAACGGAAGAGATTCGCACATCTTCGTTTTTATGGGTGAACCTAGGACATGCAGATCCATATCATATATTACCGATTATTGCAGCGTTAACGACATTTATTCAGATGAAAGTTTTCCAATCGAATATGACACCTGGAGAACAAGTACAGATGCTAAAGATGCAGCAAATTATGATGCCGGCAATGATTCTATTTATGGGGTTTGCGGCGCCATCAGGACTTGTGTTGTACTGGATAACAGGTAACTTATTTACAATGACACAAACAATTGTATTAAGAAAAATAATGGAACGTGAAGAGTTACAATTACAAAAAGCATAGAGAAACACCGCTCATTACGAGCGGTGTTTTTTTGTTAAGTCGTTAAGGAAATGTTAAGAAACCGACATTACTATAGGCATTGTATACGAAAGTGTACATGCATTAGAAATATGAAGGAGGAAATTTCCTATGAAGAAGAAAACAGTTGGGTATTTAGCGATTGCAGGTGCGTTATCATTCGGAATCATTGGAGGAGTCGGCATTCCGGCATTCGCGGCAACGAATACTCCAGCAGTGGATCAGCCTGCAAAAACGGCGAAAAAGGATTTGGATGACGCTACAAAACAAAAAGTAAAAACAATTATGGACGATACAAAGAAACAGTTAGAGGAACTAGGTGTAAAGCTTCCAGAGAAAGAGAAGCGTAAAGACATGTTTGCAGGATTAGATGAACAGGCGAAAGAAAAAGCGAAGTCCATTTTAGAGCAAGAGAAATCCGGAAAACTAACACGTGAACAAGCAAAAGAGGAATTAACAAAGCTAGGCGTGAAAATGCCGGAGAAAGGTAAGCATGGAGACATGTTTGCAGGATTAGATGAACAGGCGAAAGAAAAAGCGAAGTCCATTTTAGAGCAAGAGAAATCTGGAAAATTAACACGTGAACAAGCGCAAGAGGAATTATCAAAGTTAGGTGTGAAAATGCCAGAGAAAGGTAAGCGTAAAGATATGCTTGCTAATTTAGATGAACAGACGAAAGAAAAAGTGAAGTCAATTTTTGAGCAAGAAAAATCCGGAAAATTAACGCATGAGCAAGCAAAAGAAGAATTAACGAAGTTAGGCGTGAAACTCCCAGAGAAAAAGAAGCATGAAGACATGTTTGCAGGATTAGATGAAGCAACAAAAGAAAAAGCAAAAGCGATTTTAGACAATGAAAAGAAACAATTAGAGGCATTGAATGTTGATTTACCGCACCATAAGTTTTTTATGAAAAAAGAAGATAAATAATTGAATGAAGTCGTATCTTTCGTGTGGGCAACAGGAAGGTACGTGCAAGGGCCGATTTCTATAAGTAGAAATCGGTCCCTTTTAATGAGGCATTGAAATTCTTTTTATTGTTAGTATGTATCCGAAGACGCAGTAGAAGATTGCAAAACCGATAAACACTTCCGTATATTGATATTTACCCAATACGTAGAAGGAAACAGCTGGTATAATAGCTACCGCTAAAATGCTATAACCAGGATACTTGTTTCGATACATGATAGCGAATAGAACAGAGAGAAACGTAGCGATGATACAAAAGACAGCAATCATTATTAGTACACCTCCTAAAAGAATTATACCATTTTTAGGGAATTAGAGAAGTTTTGTATGTTCTGTTATAATATAAGAAGAGAAATATTTCCTATGTTATATAAAAAAATATATTGATTTTTTCTAACAATTCAATATAATGAACAATAACTACAAAATTCGACATCAAGAAGTGATGATGAGGACATGATCAATTTTTTACGATTCTCAGAGAGGGAAGCCTTTGGCTGTGAGCTTCCTAATACGGAAAAATGGATTACCACCTCTGAACTGCAGCAGTGAACGAGCATCTAGTAATTGCTTGCCGGCAAAAACCGTTATTTAGACTTGAGAAATTGGTGAAGTATGTTACTTTGCGAATTGAAACAAGGGTGGAACCACGAATACAACACTCGTCCCTTTTTTAGGGAGGAGTGTTTTTTTATTTCATTTTTGCATCACACTAGGATTGGAAGGAGGATACGCAGCATGCATCATGATGAGAAGAACAAAATTGGTTTAACAGTAGCACTTTCTATCGTAGTAGGAACGATTATTGGATCTGGTGTGTTTATGAAACCAGGGAGCGTATTAGATTACTCGGGGAGTTCTAATATGGCCATTCTTGCTTGGGTAATTGGTGGTCTGTTGACGCTAGCAAGTGGTTTAACAGTAGCTGAAATTGGAGCGCAAATCCCGAAAAATGGTGGGTTGTATACGTATTTAGAGGAGATTTACGGAAGTTTTTGGGGATATTTATCAGGTTGGATGCAAACAATTGTTTATGGACCTGCTATTATCGGAACATTAGGTTTATACTTTAGTTCTTTAATGATTAATTTTTTCTATTTAGATAAAGTGTGGAATTTACCAATTGCAATTGGAACGGTTGTGTTCCTTGGCGTTATAAATAGTATGGGAACAAAATACGGAGGTATCGTCCAAACAATCACGACAATCGGGAAGATGATTCCGATCATATTAATTGTCGTGCTAGGTTTTTGGAAAGGGAATAGCGATATCTTTAACGTAGTAGTGCCGATATCAGAAAATCAAAGTATCGGTATGGCAATTTTAGCAACGTTATTTGCTTATGACGGATGGATTTTACTTGCTTCGATTGGCGGAGAAATGAAGAATCCAACAAAATTATTACCGAAAGCAATGACAGTTGGGATTTTAATTGTAACAGCTGCATACGTATTAATTAACTTGGCGTTATTAAATGTATTACCAGCAGCGAAAATTGTAGACCTTGGAGAAAATGCAACAGCGACAGCTGCGGGCATGTTACTTGGAGAATATGGCGGGAAAATTATTAGTATAGGTATTATCGTTTCTATTTTCGGTTGTTTAAATGGAAAGATTTTAACATTCCCACGTATTCCAATGTCTATGGCGGAACGTGGACAACTTCCATTTTCTAAGTTTATTGCAAAGGAAAGTCCGAGATTTAAAACACCAGCAAATGCGATTACTGTTGAAATCATTTTAGGAATTATTTTAATGATTATTAGTGATCCAAATAAGCTATCTGAGATTTCCGTATTCATTATTTATATTTTCTATGTAATGACGTTTATTGGTGTCTTCATTTTAAGAAAACGTAATAAGAATAAAGAGCGTGCATATAGTGTACCGTTATTCCCAATCGTACCAATCGTAGCGATTTTAGGTTCGTTCTTTGTAATCGGTAGTGCGATTATTAACGATCCAGTGAGTTGTTTCTTATCAATTGGAATTGTCTTTACTGGACTACCGGTGTATTGGTACTTGAATAAGAAGAAAGAAACAGAATGATGGAAGGGTAGGCGTATAATACGCCTACCTTTTTTACTGTAAAAAAATTATACTTGCGTCCACTTTCTATTTTGGTTACTATAGTCGTAGTAACCAAAAAAGAAAGCGTGGGGAAAGACTTGAATTTTCGTGTTTATATTTTAGCTATCGCGGCTTTCGTAGTCGGAACGGTTGAGTTAATTATAGGAGGAACGCTCGATTTAGTTGCCAATGATTTAGGAGTATCTATTAGCGCAGCTGGTCAGCTTATCACAATATTTTCGGTAGTATTTGCTTTGTCAGGTCCAGTTTTATTAGCTTTGACAGGGAAGTTTGAAAGAAAAACATTGTATGTTGGAGCATTATCGATTTTCTTAATCGGAAATATTATTTCCGCATTTAGTGTGAATTACGGAATGCTAATGTTCTCAAGGGTTATTTGTGCGGCGAGTGGTTCATTAATTATTGCACTATCTGTAACACTTGCGTCTAGTGTAGTAGAACCGCATTTTCGTGCGCGTGCAATTGGAATCATTTTTATGGGAATTAGTGGATCACTTGTACTTGGAGTACCGCTTGGTCTTGTACTCGGAAATGCATACGGATGGCGTGCACCATTTGTATTAATTTCTGTATTAACAGTTATGGCAATTGCTTGTATTTCATTGTTCTTAACGAAAGTACCACCGACATCGGTATTATCAATAAAAGAACAACTTGCTACTTTAAAAGATAAAAAAATTGTAAGTGCACAGTTAACATCATTTTTGTTTTTAACGGGTCATTTAACATTGTATGCATATTTAACACCGTTTTTAAAAGATGTTATGCATGTTGAAGCAAACTGGATTAGTGTGTTTTACTTTATTTTCGGAATCGCAGCAGTAATTGGCGGCGGGTTCGGTGGATGGCTTGCTGATAAATGGGGATCGAAGAAAAGTATTATCTCGATTATTATCGTATTTGCATGTGCAATCTTCATGTTGCCATTAATGACATTCTCATTCCCGCTCTTCATCATTATGATGGGACTTTGGAGTATGCTTAGCTGGGCTATTTCACCAGCACAGCAAAATTATTTAATTGAAATTGCACCGGAATCAGCTGGTATTCAGCAAGGTTTAAATAATTCTGCGCTTCATTTAGGGATTGCACTTGGTTCAACAGTAGGCGGAGTTGTTATTGAAAAATCATCTGTTATATATAATGCTTGGGTAGGCGGTGGCTTTATTATATTAGCACTGCTTTGCGCGATTTTCTCGATTACGAGAGGACGCTCTACTCAGTTCGTGAAAGAAGAATCTATCGTTTGATAGGTTCTTTTTTTATTTGTAAAAAATTGCAGGTTTTAGTAAGAATATGGAGAATTGGTATGTAGCGAGGTGATGGGAAAATGGTGTTTAATTTCTCGATATTCGGTATAATACTTACACTATTGCCGATAGTTGTAGCTGTTTTTGTATTAGGCTGGATTCGTTGCATCTATCAAAATTCAGAGAAACAAGTGGAGCAAAATGAGAAAATCATTGAGCTTTTGAGGGAGATAAAAGAGAAAGAAAAATCGTGAACTAGCCGATTTATTAGAGTGTAAACTTTACAAAACGGACACATTATTTTGTAGCGCTTTCTGTTATATTTAGGAAGATTATATTTTCATATAGGAGGGCTAAAAATGGGCTTATTTGATATGTTTAAGGGAGACAAAACTCGTACGGAAAATGGGATGGAACCACACTTTGCATTTGCTACATCTTTACTTTACATGATGGGTGCAGATGGAGAATATGATAATGAAGAATTAGGACAATTATTATCTGTTTTAGGTGGTAAAAATAAAGGTGGCACAATTTATGTAGGTGGAAATAACGATGACCTACTTGAGAAGGCTATTAAGTATGTTCGTAAAAATAGTTTAGATACATTCTTAAAAGAAGCAGCGCCTTCACTTACAGATGCACAAAAAATGTGTATCCTTGTTAACTTAATTGATTCATCTCTTTCTGATGGGGAGGCTGAACGTGAAGAACAAATGATGTTTGGAAAGTTTCTACAAGCCTTTGATATTTCAGAAGAACGATTTAAGCCATTCTTTGAAGTAATCGTATTAAAGAATGACCGTTCTGTATTTACAAATCAAAATCATCCGAAAAACCAATTACGTAAAATTGAATTAGCGAAAGCATAAAGTGAAACTTTAATCAGTGAAGTGGTTCATTCCACACTGATTATTAGCCCTCATAAATCGAGATAAAAAAGAGCTGTACCAAAAGAGTATGAAAAACTCCTTTCGGTACAGCTTCTTTTTATGTAAGAAATTAATTTAGAAATGTGTTAGTACCTCAACTTCATTAACAAACTCTTAATTTCCTCATCTTCCATAAAGAGATCATGATGTTTCTGAGTAATCTTTGCAAGTGCAACGTCGTGATAGAAAAATTCTGTAAAGAACTTTACGAAAGGTTGTGACATTGTTTTCATCGCTTGCCATGATTCTTGTTCTACGCCAGCAAATAAAATTTCACGATCGTCAACGATGAGTAGTAAGTAGCGCTCTAATGCATTAGGCTCTTCAGCTGGGATTAGAAAATGCATGTTTTCTAAGTCTGTTTCTACTTCTCCAACAATAAGAGATTCAATTTGAACACCTTGTTTTGCTTTTTGTTCTAGTAAAGGGAGATATTCTAAAAGAGTATCATTCCAAGCTGAAATACGGATTGATTCTTTTGCACTTTCAATGAGTTCTTTACTTTGAACTCGAATAGAAGATTGCATTTTTAAGCTCCACACACGGTCATCTGTAAATGATTTTTTTGATATGTTTGTTTCCAGCTCTTTAATATTTGATTGGAATTCTGTCGTTAATTTTTCAATTGCTAGTTTTAGTGGTAATGCTGTATACAATTTTTTCTTTTCTGAAACAGAATCCATTACCATTCCTTTATCGATTAGGCGTGCTAGTACTTCATATATTTTTGCTTTTGGAACACCTGAATGCTTCACAATTGTTGTAGCATCTAATGGTTCATTGCTTGATACGACAACTTCATAAGCTTGGCTTTCATATTGTGAGAAACCGAATTTTTGTAACATAGTTCCCTCCGAACGAATGAGATTATATTTTAAGGATAATGAACTATTTGTTTTTGCACAAGTGGTAGTAAGTTTTCTAATTGTATTAAGGTGAGAATTAATTTCAATTTTTTAATTTTATCTATTATACTTAATATAATGATTAATAAGATTTTAATTTAATGCGAAGGGGATGCTGGGGGAAAGATGTTAAGAAGTTTACGTTTAAAAATTGCGGTAGTGTTTTCAGTTCTTATTTCTATGATGTTCGTAATATTGGGTACAGCTGTGTATCAATTACAGAAAGAAAAGGAAGTGCGTTCCTTAGACGAGTATTCTCAAAATGCGATGGATCTTGTGACAGAGCAACTTACGACATTTGTTCAAAGAACGGATGAAGATATGGGGTATTACGCGAACAGTGAGATGATTCGTAATATGCTTCAAGGTGGGGTTACTCCGGAAGAGGAAGCGTTTTTAACGAAAGAGTTTGCGGAGTATAAAAAGAATCATCCTGGTATTTTAGATTTATATATTGGTACGAAAGATAAAAAAACATTAAGTGCCAATCTTGCTGAAGGTGGGCAAGTGCCAGAAGGATACGATCCAACGACAAGACCATGGTATAAAGATTCAGAGGCTGATGTAAAAAAGGTCCATTGGGGACAACCTTCTTATGAAATTGCAACAGGCAAGTTAAGTGTAGGTGTTTCTAAAGCAATTACAGCTCAAGATGGGTCTGTATTAGGCGTTGTTGCGATGGATGTATCGCTTGGGACGATTCAGAAGTTGCTTCACAATATTCAATACAATAATGACGGAGAAATGTTTATTATAAATGATAAAAATATGGCTCTTGTTTATCCAGAAAAGATAGGAAAAGATGTTTCTAAAGAGCCACTTATAAAGAGCTTAAATAAAGAGGTAACAAAATATGCGGTCACTACAATAAAAGGTGAAGATGTAGTTGTTTACAGTCAATCATTTGATACGATGAAATGGACGATAGGAATCTTTTATCCGAAAGAAACGATCGATGGGCTATTAAATAGTACGAGAAATACAGTTATTATAATGGCATGTATTAGTTTATTAGTTGGAATCGTAGCTTCCTACTTATTCTCAAGAAGATTAGCAAGACCACTGCAACTATTAAAGAATCACGTTCAAAAAGTAGCAGAAGGCGATTTAACGCTGCGAATGAAAGTGACAAGTAAAGATGAAGTTGGAGAGTTGACGAAGCACTTTAATGATATGGTTGAACAAATGAATGAAATGGTAAGTAAAATTAAAAACAGCGTATCAACGGTGCAACAATCAACGAATAGTTTACATTATTTAACGAACGAAACAGTGGCGGCTAGTAGAGAAGTTTCAGGAGCAATGGATGATGTGAGCGGAGGAGCTTCTACTCTTGCGAATAGTGTGGATGAAGTTTCTGCTCAGCTCGAAAATATGGCGGAGTCAGTGGAACAAATGAATAGCTCTGTTGATGAAATAAAAGGAGTGGCTGGCAAAGCGGAAGAGGCATCTAAGCAAGGATTAAATACAATGAGGAATTTAATCCGTACGAGGGGACAATCATCTTCGATTGTTGTTCATACAGAAGAAGCATCGGATAAGTTAGAACAAAGAGTTGGATCGATTCAAAATGTTGTTGAGCTTATAAAAGGCATTTCGGATCAAACAAATTTACTTGCTTTAAATGCTTCGATTGAAGCTGCCCGTGCAGGTGAGCAAGGTAAGGGATTTGCGGTTGTTGCTGAAGAGGTTCGGAAATTAGCGGAACAATCAAAAGAGGCAACTGGAGAAATCACAACGATGATTGGTGATGTGCAAGTAGAAGTAAAAAGAGTTGTAGAAGTTGTAAGTAAATTGAAAGACATTGCAGATGTGCAAAATAAAGTGACGACAGAGGCAGAAATGGAGTTCCGCACAATTATGTCAGTTGTAAATACGATTAGTACTTCAGTTGAAAAAATTGTAGAAGAGGTACATAACATAGGTTACGAGCAAGGAGAAATTACAGCGGTAATGCACACAATTGCTGGTACGAGTCAAGAAAGTGCAGCTGTTTCCGAAGAGGTACATGCTGCAACGGAATCACAGGTGAATCATTTAGAAAAGGTAGCTCACACGATGGAAAGTTTGACAGAACATATGAGAGATTTAGAAAGATTAGTCGAGCAGTTTAAAGTGGAAGAGTAACATATTAGTAAAATGATGAGGATTTCGGTAAAATAGACAATGGATATATAAGAAACGATTATAGGAGGAAGACTACTATGGCAATTGTTGATGTATCGATTATTCCAGTAGGAACAGGTAATCCAAGTGTTAGTGAATATGTAGCAGAAGTACAAAAGGTGCTAGAGAAAAATGCGGATCGCGTGAAGTATCAATTAACACCGATGAATACAATTATTGAAGGAGATCTTCCTGTCATTCTAGAAGTAATTCAACAAATGCATGAAGTGCCTTATACGAAAGGTGCACAGCGTGTTGCAACAACAATTCGTATTGATGATCGTCGTGATAAAGTAAGCACAATGGAGAAGAAATTAAACTCTGTTCGATCAAAATTATAAGAAAAAGCAGCGATTTTCGCTGCTTTTTTCATATAGGAGGTAAATGAAATGAGTGAAAAGTTTAACGAGCAGTTTGACGGATTACTAGAGAAATACACTGAGCTGTTACTTGGAGAGAGTAGTGAAGAGCGAAAAGAACAGGTGCAGAAGTGGGCACTTTATTCTTACATAGCGAAGACGATGCCAGCTTTAGTGAAGCATTGGAATGAGACATATCCAGATGCGAAAGAAGAGATGGTGCAGTTAATTACGGATATTAAAAGGCTGAATGAAGAGAAGAGAAATGAGCAGTGAGAAAACTTGAGGTGAATGTTACCTCAAGTTTTCTTTATTAATATCCTTATATAATTTACATGGAATATTAAGGGTTTTATAGGCATGTCGAATATTTTCGGTATGCCTATTTTTGCCCTAGTAAACCCGTTTTTTCTAAATGTCGAAAAATATTCCCTTCATATTTACATGCGAGAATATAGGTTTTTAAATGTTTTTATAGTATTTTATAAATTATCTAAATAATTATTTGTATCCAATAATTTTAAACAATGATATAATTTTGAAGAGGGGTAAAAAACAGATAAATTACAGTCATAGGGGTGAATTACATGGAACAATTAATGCGAAATTCGTTTCTTTTCTTATCTAAAAATAAAGCGCTAACAAAACTGGCTAAAAAGTACGGTTTACGCTTTGGTGCAGGTCGCTTCGTCGCAGGGGAGACGATTGAATTAGCTACAGCTGCCATTCAGGCATTAAATAAGCAAGGACTTTGTGTAACAATCGATTATTTAGGTGAATTCGTTGATAATGAAGCGGAAGCAAATGAAATGGCTAACCAATCGATTGAAGCGATCCGTGCAATTGGAAGAGAAGGTCTTGATTCGCAGCTTTCTTTAAAGATGACTTCTATGGGATTAGATATCTCTGATGAAATCGTAATGAACAATATGCGCCGTATTTTAGAAGCGGCAAAAGAAAATGGTGTGTTCGTTACCATTGATATGGAAGACTATACACGCTGCGGGAAAACAATTGATATCTTTAAACAATTAAAATCTGAATACGATAATATTGGTACTGTTATTCAAGCTTACCTATATCGTACAGAAAAAGATATTGAAGACTTAAACGCTTATAATCCTAATTTACGTCTTGTAAAAGGGGCTTATAAAGAACCTGAAGAAGTGGCGTTCCCGGACAAGAAAGATGTAGATGACAATTATAAAAAAATTATTAAAATGCACTTATTAAATGGGAATTATACTGCAATTGCTTCACATGACGAAGCGATTATTGAATATACAAAAAAACTTGCCGAAGAACACAACATTCCAAGGGATCAATTTGAATTCCAAATGTTATATGGTATTCGTAATGAGCGTCAACTTGAGCTAGTAAAAGAAGGGTACAAAATGCGTGTTTACGTACCTTATGGAAACGACTGGTATGGCTACTTCATGCGTCGTCTAGCAGAGCGTCCAGCAAACGTTGCGTTCGTATTAAAAGGTATGGTTAAAAAATAACCAAGGAGAAAATACTCCTTGGTTATTTTAATTGCTGAAATGCGTAATGCGCCATTTTTTTCGTATCAGGATATAGTTGCGCGCGAGTAGAAGATAATACGACGTTAATGACGCGTTTACCGTCTTTTTCATCCACTGTTACGACTGTATATTTGCCGAGTGCTGATAGACCGCTTTTACTTCCAATCGCATATGGATCGTCATATAGTTCTTCTCGTCCATAGTTTGCGATGTTTGGAGAGCGTTCTGAAGTATGTAGAGTTGTACGTGTTGAATTCATATATTCTAAAACAACTGGATACTTTAATGCTTCTTTCGTAATAATAGCAATGTCATATGGTGATACTTTATTCCCAATTGCATCAGCACCACTTGCGTTCTTGAAAGTTGCATGCTTTGTACCAAGTTCCTTTGCTCTAGCATTCATCATTTTCACAAATTCATTTTTTGATCCTGCGATATGTTCTGCAATTGATTCAGCTATTGGATCTGCACTAATGATAAGCATAAGTTTTAATGCCTCATCACGCTTTAATTTTTCTCCAGCACGAAGTTTAATTTTCTTGCTTTGACTTTCTGTTTTAATTGCATTTTCTGTAACCGTAATTTCTTCATCTTCTTTTACATTCTCTAGTAAAAGAAGGGTTGTCATCATTTTGGCTATACTAGCCGGATAAGAACGTTCGTCTTCGCGTTTCCCATATAAAATTTCACCTGTGTTTGCATCGATTGTAACCCCATATTGCCCAGTAATGTTAGGTTGATCAGCTCTTACAGCTTGTTGCCTTTGTGCATAAGAGAAGAAAATCATCCCTGTAAATAGTGTAGCAATCATTACAATCATAACTATTGTTCGTTTCATCATCGTTCCCTCTTTTGTTTTCCATATGTACAAATAAATTGGGCAGAAAAAGCAGCCATTAATCATTATGCCACGTTCTCTGCCCAAAAATATAGCGTTATTTTTCGCCCATATTATGCTTCTTATATTGTTGGTTATTACCTTGGCGTCCTTTTTCAACACCGTGATTATGTGGACCTGCGTTTCCAGTTACACTAGCTGCACTAATTCCAGCCTTTGAAGGGTTCTTCTTAAGTTTTGCCATATATATTCCTCCAGTTTCGTCAGATTATAAAAAGGAAAAGTGCATTTAAACAAAGAAAATACACATGTATAGCATAGCCAAATGAAAGAAAAAAATTTATTTCAGAAAATTTTATCAATAAATATATTGCGAAAATTTAAACAGTATCATATATTTATTAGTAGAGGCTCACTCATTGATTGCGACTTATGTCGAAAAATTGAATGAGCATTCATTCAAGAATAGGGGGAGAATTGGATGTTCCAAATTAAAAAGGCTGCTGTTCTAGGTTCAGGCGTAATGGGTTCGGGAATTGCGGCACACTTAGCTAATATTGGTATTCCGACATTATTGCTTGATATTGTACCACCTGCGCTTACGAAAGAAGAGGAAGCGAAGGGACTTACATTAGAACATAAAAGTGTGAGAAATCGTTTTAGTAATACGGCTGTACAGAAACTATTGAAGCAAAAACCAGCTCCTCTGACAGTGAAAGGAAATCTAGCACTGATTGAAGCAGGTAACTTAGAAGATGATCTTGAGCTTCTTGCTGATGTAGATTGGATTATTGAAGTAGTAGTTGAAAACTTAGATATTAAAAAGAAATTATTTGAAAAAGTAGACGCTGTTCGTAAACCAGGTTCTATTGTAAGCTCGAATACGTCAGGTATTTCAGTTGAAAAAATGGCAGAAGGTCGTTCAGACGACTTCCAGAAACACTTCTTAGGCACACACTTTTTTAACCCACCACGATATTTAAAACTTCTAGAGGTAATACCGACGAAAGAAACAGATCCACAAGTATTAAGCTTCATGAAACTATTTGGAGAAGACGTTCTTGGAAAAGGCGTTGTTATCGCAAAAGACACACCAAACTTTATTGGAAACCGCATCGGTACGTACGGTTTATTAGTAACTCTTCAAGAGATGATAAAACGCGGCTACAGCATTGGGGAAGTTGATTCTGTAACAGGTCCATTAATTGGTCGTCCGAAGAGTGCAACGTTCCGTACATTAGATGTTGTCGGTTTAGATACATTCGTACACGTTGCAAATAACGTATATGAAAACGTACAAGAAGAAGAGCGTGATGTATTTAAAGTACCAGCTTTCATGCATGACATGCTTGATAAAAAATGGCTTGGAAGCAAAACAGGTCAAGGCTTCTTCTTAAAACAAGGAAAAGAAATTTTAGAACTAAATCCTGAAACGATGGAATATGAAGCGCGTAAAAAATTAAAAGCTGCATCCGTAGAGTTAAGTAAACAAGAAAAAGGATTAGCGAATAAATTGAAAGCGCTTGTATACGCAAAAGACCGCGCAGGAGAGTTATTATGGAACATCATTACACCAACTCTTTTATACTCTGCAAAACTTCATAAAGAAATTGCTGACGATATCGTTGCAATTGACCAAGCGATGAAGTGGGGCTTCGGCTGGGAGCAAGGACCGTTTGAAGTTTGGGATGCAATCGGCGTTGAAAAATCTGTTCAAAAGATGGAAGAAAATGGCGTAGTCGTTCCTACTTGGGTGAAAGAAATGTTAGAGAAAGGTTTCACTACTTTCTATAAACATGATAACGGCGATAGCTACTATTACGATAATGGCGAATATAAGCTAATCGAGCGTAATAAAAAAGCAATTTCTCTTAAGCAATTAAAAGCGAAAAATGGTGTATTAAAGAAAAATAGCGGAGCGAGCTTAATTGATTTAGGCGACGGCATCCTTTGCTTAGAGTTCCATTCGAAGAGCAATGCAATCGGTATGGATATTACGCAAATGATTAACTACGCTGTTGATGAAGTAGAAAAGAATTATAAAGGTCTTGTTATCGGTAATCAATCGAAGAACTTCTGCGTTGGTGCGAACCTAGCAATGATCTTAATGGAAGCACAAGATGACAACTACTTTGAAATTGAGTTGGTTGTGAAAAACTTCCAAGATGCAATGACGAAAATTAAGTACTCTTCTAAGCCAGTTGTAGCAGCACCATACGGTATGACGCTTGGCGGAGGTACAGAAGTTTGCTTACCAGCAGCTAGCATTCAAGCTTCTAGTGAAACGTATATGGGCTTAGTAGAAGTTGGTGTTGGCTTAATCCCTGGCGGAGGCGGTAATAAAGAGTTATACATTAAACACTTAAATAAAATGCCAAACGGTGTAGAGTTTGATCTGCAAAAAGTTGCGAATAAAGTGTTCGAATCTGTAGCGATGGCGAAAGTTTCTACATCAGCACAAGAAGCTGTATCGAACAACTTCTTAGGCGATAAAGACGGTATTAGTGTGAATGGTGATCACTTACTATATGATGCAAAACAGAAAGCACTTGCTTTATATGAAGCTGGTTATAAAGCACCGATTCGTAAAAAGATACCAGTTGTTGGTGAAACAGGATATGCAACTCTTGTACTTGGTGCAGAAGCAATGCATTTATCAGGTTACATTTCTGAACATGATCTTCACATTGCGAAGAAACTTGCATATGTCATTGCGGGCGGAAAAGTGCCGTACGGAACAGAAGTTGATGAGCAGTATTTATTAGATGTAGAACGTGAAGCATTTATTAGCTTAGTAAGTGAGATGAAATCACAAGCAAGAATGCAGCACATGCTTGTAAAAGGAAAGCCATTACGTAACTAATAACGAGGGGAGATATCGTTCATGAGAGAAGCTGTCATTGTTGCGGGAGCAAGAACACCAATTGGAAAAGCAAAGAGGGGTTCATTAAAAACAGTTCGTCCTGACGATCTAGGGGCGTTAGTAGTAAAGGAAACGTTAAAGCGTGCAAATTATGAAGGACCAATCGATGATTTAATTTTCGGTTGTGCGATGCCAGAAGCAGAACAAGGTTTAAATATGGCTCGTAATATCGGCGGACTAGCAGGACTTTCTTACGATGTTCCAGCTATTACAATTAACCGTTACTGTTCTTCTGGTTTACAAAGTATCGCTTACGGAGCAGAGCGCATTATGCTTGGTCACTCTGAAGCTGTATTATCAGGCGGAGCGGAATCAATGAGTTTAGTTCCAATGATGGGACACGTTGTTCGTCCGAATAGTCGCCTTGTAGAAGCGGCTCCGGAATATTATATGGGTATGGGACATACAGCAGAGCAAGTTGCTGTGAAATATGGAATTTCTCGTGAAGAGCAAGATGCATTTGCAGTAAGAAGTCATCAACGTGCTGCCAAAGCATTAGCGGCAGGAAACTTTGCTGATGAAACAGTATCTGTAGATGTGACGTTACGCTCGGTTGGCTCAAACAATAAACTGCAAGAAGAAACAATCATTTTCGCACAAGATGAAGGTGTAAGAGCAGAGACGACGCTAGACATTTTAGGGAAATTACGTCCAGCATTTAACGTTCGCGGTTCTGTAACAGCTGGTAACTCTTCACAAATGAGTGACGGTGCAGCATCTGTACTATTAATGGATCGTGAAAAAGCAGTGAGCGATGGCATGAAGCCACTTGCGAAATTCCGTTCATTTGCAGTAGCTGGCGTACCACCAGAAGTAATGGGAATCGGCCCAATCGCTGCAATTCCAAAAGCGTTAAAACTAGCTGGCTTAGAGCTATCTGATATTGGCTTATTCGAACTAAACGAAGCATTTGCTTCTCAATCGATCCAAGTTATTCGTGAACTTGGTTTAGATGAAGAAAAAGTAAACGTAAACGGTGGTGCAATCGCACTTGGACATCCACTTGGCTGTACAGGAGCAAAACTAACACTATCTCTTATTCACGAAATGAAACGCCGCAACGAACAATTCGGTATCGTAACAATGTGTATTGGCGGCGGAATGGGAGCAGCGGGAGTATTTGAATTACTATAAAAAGTGGAAGCGGCTCGTTCAGAATGTGAGGGGGATGGAGCTTCAGACGTAGAGGCGTTCTTTGCCTCGCAGGAAGAAGCGAAGCCACCGAACATTCTAGCCGCTGGAACTGGATTATAAAAAAAAGTGCAAGCAGTTCGCTCAGAACGAGACGACGCTAAAGCAAAGAATGGAAGCAACAAAGGTTTATAAAAAATAAACGGGAGAGCCAGCTTCTTTCAAAAAGAGAGAAGCTGCTCATGAAAATATGAAGGAGGAAATTTTCATGGAAAAAACAGTAGGAAATGCGGTTAAAGGCGGTAGCTTTTTAGTTGATGAGATTACGATTGATCAAGTGTTTACGCCAGAAGATTTTTCATCTGAGCATAAAATGATTGCAAAAACGACAGAGGACTTTATCGTAAATGAAGTTCTTCCAGAGCTTGAATATTTAGAGCAACATGAATTTGATCGTTCAGTTCGTCTTTTAAAAGAAGCTGGGGAGCTTGGTTTATTAGGCGCTGACGTACCAGAAGAGTACGGTGGGATTGGTCTTGATAAAGTAAGCTCAGCGTTAATCGCAGAGAAATTCTCTCGCGCTGGCGGCTTTGCAATCACTCACGGTGCTCACGTAGGTATCGGATCTTTACCAATCGTATTATTCGGTAACGAAGAGCAAAAGAAAAAGTATTTACCATTACTTGCAACTGGTGAAAAATTAGCTGCATACGCATTAACTGAGCCAGGTTCAGGATCTGACGCATTAGGCGCAAAAACAACTGCACGTTTAAATGCAGAAGGTACACATTATGTATTAAACGGTGAAAAACAGTGGATTACAAACTCTGCATTCGCTGACGTATTCGTTGTATATGCAAAAATTGATGGAGAGCATTTCTCAGCATTTATCGTAGAGAAAGAATACGCTGGTGTATCTACAAGCCCTGAAGAGAAGAAAATGGGTATTAAATGTTCTTCAACTCGTACGTTAATTTTAGAAGATGCGTTAGTACCGAAAGAAAACCTACTTGGTGAAATCGGTAAAGGTCATATTATCGCATTCAACATTTTAAATATCGGTCGTTATAAATTAGGTGTTGGTACAGTTGGATCTGCAAAACGTGCAGTAGAAATTTCAGCACAATATGCAAACCAACGTCAACAGTTCAAGCAACCAATCGCTCGCTTCCCATTAATTCAAGAGAAACTTGCGAATATGGCAGCAAAAACATATGCAGCTGAAAGTTCTGTATATCGTACAGTAGGTTTATTCGAAAGCCGCATGAGCACATTATCTGAAGAAGAAGTAAAAGACGGTAAAGCAGTAGCAGCTTCTATCGCTGAATATGCAATCGAGTGCTCTTTAAACAAAGTATTCGGTTCTGAAGTATTAGACTATACAGTAGATGAAGGTGTTCAAATTCACGGTGGTTACGGATTTATGGCAGAATACGAGATTGAAAGAATGTACCGCGATTCTCGTATTAACCGTATTTTCGAAGGAACGAACGAAATTAACCGCCTAATCGTACCAGGTACGTTCTTACGTAAAGCGATGAAAGGTGAATTACCACTTCTTCAAAAAGCACAAAAATTACAAGAAGAGTTAATGATGATGATGCCAGAAGAAGTAGGCGATGAGCCATTAGCACTTCAAAAGTATTTAGTAACTAATGCGAAGAAAATAGGCTTAATGGTAGCTGGATTAGCTGCTCAAAAATACGGTAAAGCATTAGATAAAGAGCAAGAAATTCTTGTGAATATCGCTGACATCGTAAGCAACCTATACGCAATGGAATCAGCTGTTCTTCGTACAGAAAAAGCAATCAAAACAACTGGTCTTGAAAAGAATAAACAAAAAGTGTTATACACTGAAGTATTCTGCCAAGAAGCATTTAACGAAATCGAAGCAGACGCGAAAGAAACACTTATCGCAGTTGAAAACGGCGACATGCTGCGCATGATGTTATCATCATTACGTAAATTAACTCGCCACACACCACTTAACGTAATTCCGAAGAAACGTGAAATCGCTGCGAAAATTTTAGAAGATGAGCGTTACACAGTTTAATATCTTTAAAGAACAGTAGTCGTTTATACGGCTACTGTTCTTTTTTTTGAAAAAAAGAAATTTTTAGTGACATAAAACTAATACCATTAGTATAATAAAACTAATGGTATTAGTTTTCGTGAAAAGGGAGATGGGACTATGAGGGTGATACATGAAAAAACGTTATATCAATTGTCATTTTTGCCAAGAGCGTTTCCTGTAAATTGTTACTTTGTAGAGGAAGATGATGGTTTAACTTTAATTGACGCGGCTTTGCCATATAGCGCAAAAGGTATTTTACAGGCGGCTGAGAAAATAGGAAAACCAATTACTAAGATTGTATTAACACATGCGCATGATGATCACATCGGTGCATTAGATGCATTAAAGGAAGTACTTCCTCATGTTCCAGTCCATATTTCTAAGCGGGACGCAAAGCTGTTAGAAGGAGATACGACGTTACAAAAGGATGAACCGAATATACCGATAAAAGGCGGTGTACCTAAAAAAGTAAAAACGGTACCTGATGTTTTATTAGAAGATGGCGACCGAGTTGGATCGCTTCTTGCGATTATGACACCGGGACATACACCAGGATCCATGTCGTTTCTTGATGTACGAAATAAAGCTCTTATTGTTGGGGATGCATTTCAAACAAGAGGAGGTATGGCTGTTTCGGGACAAATGAAATTTTGGTTTCCGTTTCCAGCGATGGCAACGTGGAGCAAAGAAATATCATTACAAAGTGCACAGAAGCTAAGCGAATATGAACC
Source organism: Bacillus sp. N6 (assembly GCF_052805735.1). Classification (NCBI taxonomy): domain Bacteria; kingdom Bacillati; phylum Bacillota; class Bacilli; order Caryophanales; family Bacillaceae; genus Bacillus; species Bacillus sp. N6. The sequence continues at coordinate 4,863,363 of NZ_CM127843.1, read as the reverse complement.
TTCCTTGCTTGCGGCAGGGCACGGAAAAATGATAAAGAATCCAGGGGCCGTCATAGAGCTTTCTATTAAGGAAGCGAAGCGGAATATAGAAAGTAAGAAAGAGGGGTAATTTATGTCACCGAGAATCGGACTTACATTGCAGAAAATTGTAGAAACAGCTGCAGAAATTGCAGATACAAATGGAATACAAGAAGTAACGTTAGCTTCATTAGCGCAAAGGTTAGGGATACGTTCGCCCTCACTATATAATCATGTAAAAGGGTTACAAGATGTACGGAAACATCTTGGTATTTACGGAATAAAACAGCTGCATAACAAACTGGAAGAAGCGGCCGAGGATAAACAGATGGATGAAGTAATTCATGCATTAGGAGAAGCGTATGTAGCATTTGTCCGAAAACATCCTGGACTATATGAAGCAACTTTTTTACGAGATGAAGAAGTAAGAAAAGCAGGTGACGAAATTGTAAAGCTTTGTCTTCGAGTTTTACAACAGTATGGCTTAGAAGGAGAGAATGCACTTCATGCGACACGCGGATTCAGAAGTATTTGTCATGGATTTGCTTCGATTGAACAGCAAGGCGGATTTGGTTTGCCGTTAGATCTGGATATAAGTTTATATGTATTATTGGAAACGTTTATTAAAGGATTACGTGAATAAGAAACGAGGCAAACAAAAACCTTAGAAGTGATTCTAAGGTTTTTTAGTGCATATGATTCGAAAAGAGCGGTAGGCTTTTTCTCATTACATGATATTATTTAGCAGGTTTGAAAAATGTGTATATAGAAAGGCAAACGAAAATAAAAGCAATAGGATCTTGATATGGACTAGGCTCAGAGCCCTTCTGGATTCCTGTAAGGAAGTCATGTGTTTTCATGTTCATTGCTCCTTTAACTAATAAATTTTATATGATGCGAGAGTTATGGTGGATAGATAAGAAATTTTTGGAATTTCATCTAATAATTATTCTATAGTAATCTAATTCCAAAAACTATATAATACAAAGCTTTCATGATATGTAAAATTGCATATTATTCTTTTTGAAAAAATTGTTATATTATCTATATATTTGTATTAAAGGTTTTTTGTTAAGGTAATGAAAACAAATGGAGGAATAGTATGAGAAAAACAGTATTAGACGCGTATAATGCAGAAAGAGAAGTAGATAACATAACATATAAAAATCTAGTTGTAACGATTGCAAGCATTCTAGGGTTCTCACTCTTAGGGGGATTATTCCTTGCTTTAGCCCTTGGAATTTTTGGAGAAGAGGTATTACGTGCTAATTTAGAGGGATATTATTTACTTCTATTTGATGCAGCTGTTGTTACTATTGTTTTATTTGCGTATAAACCAGTGCTTCATTTTATTAAGAACATATGGGATGTATCTATTTTAAAAAATGGGAAAACCTACTTGTATTTATTAATAGGTTTTATCATCATTGCATTAACTCAGTATGTAATGTTAGAGTTGTTTAGCTTTGAAAGTGCAGAGCAGCAAAGAGATCAATTAGGGAGCTTAGGACTTCAAAATAGTCTACAAAGTATTATATATGTGTTAAGTGTTGCTATAATTACACCAATTAAAGAAGAAATTTTATATAGAGGTATTTTGTATCGATTTTTTGAAAAGAAATATAGTTTTCTAGTTGGTATTATTATTTCTTCCTTTATCTTTGGGATTCTTCATGGTGGTTTTCCGGTTACGGCAATGATTATGGGGATTGTATTTGCTATGTTATATAAGAAAACACAATCTATTTTACCTAGCATCATTTTACATATTGTATGGAACCTACTTGTGAGTATAAGTATGATTGTTTCTTTATAAAATTGAATGAATATTTAGCATAAAAGATGAATGGCCTAGCTATTCATCTTTTATTTTGTTTATATGTGGGAAAAGTTGATGAATACAATCCAAAAAGAACCAAATACTAATGATGAATGAACAAAGAAAGGCGGGTATGTTATATGCAAAACTTAACAGAGCTTGAAGTAGAAAACTTACGTCATTTAATTGGTGGACATGCAACGATTATTAACAAGTTGGAGCAGTATGCACAGACGTGTACAGATCCACAACTGAAACAAATGCTACAAAAAGATGCGCAAGATGCACGAAATACGAAACAGCAATTAATGACTTTCCTAGGATAGGAGGAAGAGAAAGATGAATGAAAAAGATATGGTAAATGATTATTTAGCAGGATTAAATGCAAGTTTAACAAGCTATGCAAATTATATTGCTCAGTCTGATAATGAACAGTTACATCAAACGTTAATTCAAATTCGTAATCAAGACGAGGCGCGCCAACGTAATATGTATGAGTACGCAAAGCAAAAGAGTTATTACAAACCGGCAGCACCTGCTAATCCGATGATTGTACAGCAATTAAAAAGTCAATTAAGTGCGGAACAATAGGGAAAAGAAAACGAGCGAATCTATTCGTTCGTTTTCTTTTTGTATATGTCAATAAATACATAATAAATATTTTTCCAGTTGTAACAAATATGACGAAAATGGAATATGACAATTCACAAAAAGGACAAAAACTTTGCTCAATATTTCACAAAGTATCCATGGTTTCTATCGTGAGAACCTCTATAATTAGGAGTGTAAAGAACAAAAGAAATAGATTATATGATCACTTAGGAGAGATTGCTATGAAAAGACATACAAGAAAAATTGCAATTATCGGTACTGGATTAGTTGGATCAAGTTGTGCGTATTCTATTGTGAATCAAGGTATTTGCGAAGAGCTATTATTAATTGATATAAATCATGAACGTGCAGTTGGGGAAGCAATGGATTTATCACATTGCATTAACTTTACAAATACAAGAACAAAAGTATATGCAGGAAGCTATGAAGACTGCAAAGATATGGACATTGTTATTATTACAGCAGGGCCAGCACCAAAACCTGGACAAAGTCGCTTAGATACTTTAGGAGCGAGTGCGAAGATTATGGAAAGTGTTGTTGGTGGTGTAATGGCAAGTGGATTTGATGGTATTTTCTTACTTGCATCGAACCCAGTTGATATTATTACATATGAAGTGTGGAAATTATCTGGATTACCTAGAAATCGCGTAATCGGTACTGGTACATCACTAGATTCTTCTCGCTTAAGAACAATTTTATCTGAAATGCTACATGTAGACCCTCGTAGTATTCATGGGTATTCATTAGGAGAACATGGTGATTCTCAAATGGTTGCTTGGTCTCATGTAACTGTTGGTGGAAAGCCAATTCTGCAAATTTTAGAAGAACAAAAAGAACGATTTGGTGAAATAGATTTAGATGAAATCGTTGAGAAGACTGCAAAAGCCGGATGGGAAATTTATAAACGTAAAGGAACTACTTATTACGGAATCGGAAATTCTCTAGCATATATTGCAAGCTCAATCTTTAATGATGATCACCGTGTCATTGCTGTATCAGCCATTTTAGATGGTGAGTACGGTGAATATGATATTTGTACAGGAGTACCCGCTATTATTACTAGAGACGGTATAAGAGAAGTTGTAGAACTCAATTTAACAGAGGATGAAGAATCTCGATTCGCAAAATCAAACGATATTTTACGTGATTATATGAAAACAATTGGTTACTAACTTATAGGAGAAGGTGAAACAAATGAAGGAATATATAATGTCTCGTGTATTTAAAGCATCTGCTGGTATCGCACAAGGTATTTTCGTATCCCTCGGAATTGGTTTACTAATCGAAAATATAGGAAGAATTGTTGATATACCATTACTTATTACAATCGGAGTTGTTGCAAAATCACTAATGGCACCAGCGATTGGTGCCGGCATTGCTTTTATGCTCGGTGCAAACGGTCTTGTAATCTTCTCGGCGATGGTAGCCGGAGCGATTGGTGCCGGATCCATTTCAATTACTGAAGCTGGTCTAATTATTAAAACTGGTGAGCCAATCGGTGCATTATTAACAGCAACTTTAGCTGTATATATTGGTAAACGTTTAAGCGGAAAAACTGCTTTAGATATGATGCTCGTTCCATTTGCGGCCATATTAGGTTCTGGTTTAGTTGGTATTTGGTTATCTCATAATATTACTCCTGTTTTAAATGCAGTTGGAGCGTTCATTAAAGATAGCTCAGCTGGTAGCCCGTTTATCGCTTCTATCGTCATTGCAGTAGTTTGGGGACTATTACTTATCTCTCCAGCTTCATCAGCTGCGTTAGCGATCGCACTTAGCTTAGACGGTGTTGCAGGTGGTGCAGCTCTTGCCGGATGCGTTGCTCAGTTTATCGGATTCTCTGTCATCTCAGCAAAAGAAAACAATTTAGGTGGCATATTAGCTCAAGCTCTTTGTACTCCGAAAGTACAGTTGCCAAATATCACTAAAAATCCAATGATTCTCGTCCCAACTGTCGTCGCCAGTGCTATAGTCGGTCCGGTATCCGCATTAATTTTCCAACTGGAAGCAGGAAAAGAAATTGCAGGTCTTGGATTAAGTTCTCTTATCGCACCAATTAATTTAATTTCCAGCGAAGGATGGGAAGTTCTCCCGGCGATGGTAATTACTTATATCGTCATTCCAGTAGCTGTTTCTTATATACTTTACATTGCTCTTAAAAAAGCAGGTCGTATTCATTCTGGTGATATGACTGTACCGCAATCTTAAATTGAACATCTCCTTAATAATAGATAAAAGCAGACTGAGAAGCCACAGTCTGCTTTTTTTTCATGTTACATTCTATGATTTTGTTTTACTGGAACTCTTATTGATTCTTTGGCCAATAAGAGTTGAACGCCGAAGTATAGTATGCTTGCGAGTGTCATTCCAGAAACGGCATCTACAAAGGCATGTTGCTTCGTAAATAGCGTTGATAAAATAATAAGTGTACCGAAGAAAGTAAGGATGTAATATTCAAAAGCATGTTGTTCTCTACGCTTAAAGGCAGCTAACATAATTACAAATGTAGTAAGAACGTGAATGCTAGGGAAACAGTTTACCGGTTGATCGATACTATAAATATAGCGAACTAGTTCAGAAAATACATCTGTTCCAACGACAGTCGGACGCGGTACAGTTGTTTGCCAAAAATAATAAATAGAAAAACAAGCAAGCTTTCCAAAAATAACACTACTTAAAGTGACATAATATTGCTTTCGGTCAGCGAAGCAGTAATAAATAAGTGCGCCGTATAAGTATGGAAACCAAAGTAAATAAGGAATAATAAATGCTTTTACAAATGGAATCCAATCATCTACTACAGTTGTAACGTCTACTGCGTGAACAGTCGATTTATTTAATACGTCGTAAAGGGGACTTACGAGTACGAGTAGAAGTATATAACTTAACGGAAGAAAAGATGAAAGTTTAAATTTCTTCATGTTGATCTCCTATGTTTAGTAATGTAAGTAAATTCAATTGATTATAATATAGAAACGTGAATTGGGCTATCGATTTTACTTACATTTTCTTGAATTAACCTTACGTTTTTGTCACTTGACTAAAAAGAAGGGTGAGGGTGCTAAATGAAGCGTTTATCATATTTTTTAGTTTTTATATTGTTATGCCTAGTAGGTGCTGGGTGTGCAAAGAATAACGAAGGAGAAAAATTAGAATATAACGGAAGAGCACTCGTAATTGGAGTTGTTGGAGAAAAGCCGAAAGATACGTTTAGGAATGTAAAGTTTGAAAGTATAAAGTTAGAAGAAATGCAGGAGAAATCAGCAAAAGTTGATGGTTTTTTCGTTATGAAAGAATACTTTAAAGAGGCATCAAAGGAGCAGTATACGGACTTATTTTTATCGTTAAAGAAGCCGGTATTTTTTATTGGTTTGCAAGATAGACCGTATTTAATTTTTACTAACAAGGATTTAGATTATGATAATACCCCCAAGGATAAAACGATGACGTATACGCAAGGGTTTGTAAATATGGGGAACCCTGAAGGTCAATATTGGGGTATGGGATTATATAATGATACTGTTTCCGATCGAAATATTCATAATATGTATATAGTCGTATTTCAAACCATTTCGGATTACTTAAGTCGATGATGAAGGAGCCTGTAAAAAAGGCTTCTTATTTTTTAAAAATAAACGTTTGTTTAAGCTGTATGCTCGGTAGAAAGAAACTCATGTAGTTCAAAGGTTAAGAAAGAAAAATAAGAAATTAATCAAACGTTTGTTTAAGCTGTATGTTCGGTAGGAAGAAATCGATGCAGCTCAAAGGTTAACAAAGAAAAATGGAGAATTAATCAAACGTTTGTTTAAGCTGTATGTTCGGTAGAAAGAAACTCATGTAGTTCAAAGGTTAACAAAGAAAAATAAGAAATTAATCAAACGCTTGTTTAAGATATATGTTTGGTGCAGAATCTAAAAAAATTTATATATTTATTTTTTTCTTAACAAATGGCGGAAAAATAAGAAAAATTCGCAGGATTATTAAAAATTATCACGAAATAAGTAAAAGTTTAGCGAATAATGGTTTGAAATAATAAAACGTTTTCTATATGATAAAGGTAAAGGTTAGTAAAAAAGTAGGTGAATTTATGACAGTAACATTTTATTCATATCCAAAGTGTGGCACATGTCAAAAGGCAAAGAAATGGTTTGAGGCAAACGATGTAGCATATGAGATGATTCATATTGTTGAAAATCCACCATCAAAAGAAGATTTACGTAATTTACATGAAAAAAGTGAATTACCATTAAAAAAATTCTTTAATACAAGTGGAATGCGTTACCGTGAACTTGGTCTGAAAGATAAGTTGAAAGATGCAAGCGAAGACAAAATGTATGAGCTTTTAGCATCTGATGGCATGTTGATCAAACGTCCAATTGTAACAGATGGAACGAATGTAACACTTGGTTTTAACGAAGAGCAGTTTGAAAGTGTGTGGAAAAAGTACCAATAAGGTATTTTTACATAATTAATACATTCACTGGAGGTACAGTCATGAGCATTCCAAATAATTTACGTTACTCTGAAGAACACGAATGGGTAAAAACTGAAGGTAATGAAGTTGTTATCGGTATCACTCACTTTGCACAAGGTGAGCTAGGTGATATCGTATTCGTTGAACTTCCTGAAGTAGGTGCAACAATCGAAGCTGACGAGCCATTCGGAAGCGTAGAATCTGTTAAAACAGTTTCTGAGTTATACGCACCTGTAAGCGGTAAAGTTGTAGCAGTAAACGAAGAATTAAGTGACCAACCAGAACTTGTTAACGAATCTCCATACGAGGGTGCATGGATGGTTAAAGTTGAACTTTCTGATGCAAGCCAAGTTGAGAAGTTATTAACTGCAGAAAAATATGCAGAAATGACAAACCAAGACTAATTATAGTCGACTAAAGGACAGCCTTTGTGCTGTCCTTTTTTATTTTGTGTAAAATAATGAATGTAGAATCATATACTAATTATCGTGTAGGAGAACGTTTTTTGAAAAAACTTTTTCGTTTAATCTTTATGCAGGTCTAGCCGTTTTTGTTTTTCGTTGTCTAGCTCCAACTCCTAGCCCTTCATGTCTAAGAACCTTCCGCACGAGAAGACAAAAAGCGTCTTCTGTACGGAAGAACCTTAGCCAACAGGGCTAAACAGTCGGTTTCGCTTTTCTTTTGCAAAAATAAACAGGAAACAACATGAAAATAACGAATATACTATATACTAAGTTCAAGGTTGTATAGTATATGGTGATCGGGTGATGACATATGATTTATGTGGAAAAAGTCATTATTGTAGAAGGTACATCAGATAGAAGAAAGATTGAATCTATTATTCGTGAACCAGTGGAAATTGTTTGTACAAATGGTACAATTGGTTTGTCGAAAATGGATGAGCTCGTTGATCAGTTTTTTGATAAGGAAGTGTATGTGCTAGTGGATGCTGATGATGCTGGAGAAAAGTTAAGGAAACAATTTCGAAAAGAATTTCCGCAAGCCGAGCATATCTATATTGATCGCTCGTACCGAGAAGTGGCAACTGCGCCATCTACACACTTAGCAAATGTATTATGGGGAGCCGACATTGACGTTTATACAGAATATTTACGGTAAGGAATGATAGAAGTGATCGATTGGACAGGAGCCGAAGCTACAGCCCTAATAGAGAATGAAGAAAAAACAGTGTTATATGTATATACTCCAATGTGTGGAACATGCCAATTAGCAAAAAAGATGTTAACAGTCGTTGAGATGACAATTGAAGGCCTCAAAATTGGGATGTTAGATTTAAATTATGCTCCGCATTTAGCGAAAGAGTATGGGATTGAAAGTGTACCTTGTTTACTTGTTTTTGAAAATGGGACACTGATGAAGAAGATATATGCATTTCATTCGGTTGAATATTTATATACGGAATTAAAGTAGGCGGCAAAATTTTTGCCGCCTCGACATATTTCTTGGGAAATATGTCGAGATGCAGGATGGATACAGTATTTGTCGAGCGAAAATAACAGGATTGCTCTTTAGTGAGAGGGAATGGTATGTAATAGAAAGTGATATGAAGGATGTGATTTAGGGTGAGATTATATTCTTTGCTTCAATCATTTGTAAATTACGCTAATGGTCAATATCATTTAGAGCCACTTTTAAGACAAGAAGAAAAAACTGTTAATTTCCGCTTTAGAGATGAAAGTTGTTCGTTACAAATTTCAAGAGATTATATAGAGCTGGTACATGAGGAAAGAGGAACGGAACAAATCATTTGCTTAGACGAAAAGGATATAGAACAATTGGTGAATGGAAATGTACGATTGCAAATGTTAATGAATGATGGACGTGTACAATATTCAGGAACGTACCGAACGATGTTATTAGTGGAATCGATGTTTCATATATGTAAACCGATGTCAGTAGGTGCTTAAAATTCTGAAGTTTCATTTTTTACGAAAATTTCTGTTGACATGGTGAGTGTATATTGATACAATTCAAGTCATAAAATATAGACAATTTCATAAATTTCAAATCAGACGAAAATTGAATCTGATTTCTCTTATCAAGAGAGGTGGAGGGACTGTGCCCTGTGAAGCCCGGCAACCGTCAACTTATGTTGAAATGGTGCCAATTCCTGCAAAGCGAATGCTTTGAGAGATGAGAGAGAGGGATAATGTTGTTATATACGCATATAAACCTTTCTGCTTCTCTAAAGCAGAAAGGTTTTTTTATTGTTTGAATGTGGAGGACATTCAAATAATAAAAGTAATGATAACAGTGGACTACACGCATTAAAAATAAAAAATTGCGGAGTCGACCTAAACAAAAAAGGGGTGAACATCATGATTCTATTAGAGAATGTAAGGAAAATATATAAGGCGAAAAGCGGTGATGTCACTGCTGTAGATAACGCCAATTTAAAAATAGAAAAAGGCGAAATATTTGGTGTTATCGGATATAGCGGCGCTGGGAAAAGTTCTTTAATCAGATTGTTTAATCAGTTAGAGAAACCGACTTCTGGCCAAATTACAATTGCGAATCGTGTTATATCAGCAATTACAGGAAGTGAACTTCGTAAGGCAAGGCAAGAAATCGGAATGATTTTTCAGCACTTCAACTTACTTTGGTCACGAACTGTACGTGAAAATATAGAGTTTCCACTTGAAATTGCAGGTGTTGATAAAACGAAGAGAAGAAAACGTGTTGATGAATTAATTCATCTTGTTGGATTAGAAGGAAGAGGAGACGCGTACCCATCTCAGCTGAGCGGGGGACAAAAACAACGCGTTGGGATTGCAAGAGCATTAGCTAACAACCCACAAGTACTTTTATGTGATGAGGCAACGTCAGCTCTTGATCCAGAAACGACAGATCAAATTTTGGATTTACTATTAGACATTAATAAGCGCCTTGGTTTAACAATTGTACTCATTACACATGAGATGCACGTAATTCGAAAGATTTGTAATCGAGTGGCGGTAATGGAGAGAGGAAAGATTGTAGAAACGGGTCCAGTACTTGATGTATTCCGTAATCCGAAGCAAGATATTACGAAACGATTTGTACAGCAGTTAACAGATTCTGAAGATACAAATGAAACGATTGAAAGTTTAATTGAAAAATATCCAGATGGAAAAGTGATTCGTTTGCAGTTTATCGGTGAGGCTGTAGAAAGACCAGTGCTTCAACGATTGATGCAACGCAGTGATATAGAAGTTAGCATTTTGCAAGGAAATATCGCACAAACGAATAACGGTTCTTACGGTAGTTTAGTTGTTCATTTAAATGGTGAGGAAACAGCGATCCAGCAAGCAATAGAAGGAATTCATCAAGATCAAGTAGAGCTGGAGGTGATTGCACATGGATAAGTTACTCGCAAATGTTGATTGGAATCAAATGTTAGAAGCAACTGGTGAAACGTTATATATGACGGCAATCGCAGCTCTTGCGACATTTGTTTTAGGACTAATTTTAGGATTGTTACTCTTCATGACAGCGAAAGATAATTTATGGGAAAACAAATCAATTAATACGGTGATTGGAGCATTCGTAAACATATTCCGTTCTATACCGTTCATCATTTTAATTATTTTATTAATCCCATTCACAAAGATTCTTCTTGGAACAATTCTTGGAGCAAGTGCAGCGCTGCCAGCTTTAATTATTGGAGCGGCACCATTCTACGCGAGAATGGTTGAAATCGCACTTCGCGAAATTGATAAAGGTGTAATTGAAGCTTCAAAAGCAATGGGAGCAAAAACAAGCACAATTATTTTAAAAGTATTGATTCCAGAATCGTTACCAGCATTAGTATCTGGTATTACAGTTACGACAATTGCTTTAGTAGGCTATACAGCAATGGCGGGAGTTGTTGGTGCTGGTGGTCTTGGAACACTTGCTTACTTAGAAGGATTCCAGAGAGGGAATAACGATGTAACAATCGTTGCGACAATTTGTGTATTACTAGTTGTATTTTTAATTCAGTGGATTGGTGATAGTTTAACGACTCGAATAGATAAACGATAATAAAAAACGGGAGGATGTTTCAAATGAAAAAATTATTACTTACGGCACTTATTTCAACTTCAATTTTTGGTTTAGCTGCTTGTGGCGGGAAAGATAAAGATGAAAAGAAACTTGTTGTTGGTGCTTCTAACGTACCGCACGCTGAAATTTTAGAAAAGGCAAAACCGTTACTGGAGAAAAAAGGAATTGAGTTAGAAATTAAAAAATTCCAAGACTACGTATTACCAAATAAATCGTTAGCGGATAAGGATTTAGATGCAAACTACTTCCAACACATTCCGTATTTAGAAAAAGAAATTAAAGATAAAAAGTATGACTTTGAAGTAGCAGGAAAAATTCATTTAGAGCCAATTGGTGTATATTCTCAAAAATATAAGAGCTTAAAAGAACTTCCGGACGGTGCAACAATCATTATGAGTAATTCAGTTGCTGATCATGGACGTGGTTTAGCGATTTTACAAAAAGAAGGCATTTTAAAGATTAAAGACGGAATAGATCCAGTTAAAGCAACTCCAAAAGATATTGCAGATAATCCGAAAAATCTAAAATTCAAAACGGATATCGAGCCTGGTTTATTGCCACAAGTGTATAACAATAAAGAAGGCGATGCTGTTTTAATTAACTCTAACTATGCAATTGATGCAAAGTTAAATCCGGAAAAAGATGCCATTGCAATTGAAGGAAATGATTCACCGTACGCAAACATAGTAGCTGTTCGTAAAGGCGATAAAGATAAGAAAGAGATTAAAGCTCTTGTAGAAGTATTACATTCTAAAGAAATTGAAGACTTCATTAATAAAGAATATAAAGGGGCAGTTGTTCCTGTAAAAGAATAATTGCTGAAAAGGGCTGGTCTGATGCCAGCTCTTTTTCATAACTACATAACTATTGGGGAGAAGGGGACATCATATGAAAAAGATTCTATTGTCAGTTGTTACAGCGTTGTCTGTATTTGCATTAGCTGCTTGCGGAGGGAAAGAGGAGAATAAGCTTGTTGTTGGAGCTTCTAACGTGCCGCACGCTGTTATTTTAGAAAAGGCACAGCCGATATTAGAGAAAAAGGGTATTAAATTAGAAATTAAAAAATTCCAAGATTATGTGTTGCCGAATAAAGCGTTAGCGGATAAGGAAATTGATGCGAACTACTTCCAACACATTCCTTACTTAGATAAAGAAATCCAAGAAAAAGGATATAAAATTGTAAACGCAGGAAAAATCCATTTAGAGCCAATGGGCATTTATTCTAAGAAATATAAAAGCTTAAAAGACTTACCAGATGGCGGGACAGTGATTATGAGTAATAACGTAGCGGAGCGTGGCCGTATGTTAGCATTGTTACAAAAAGGCGGCGTGATTAAGCTTAAAGATGGTGTAGATGTGGTTAAGGCGACAGTAAAAGATGTAGTCGAAAATCCGAAAAACTTAAAATTTAAAACAGATGTTGAACCTGGACTTTCACCGAAGTTGTATGAAAATAATGAGGGAGATGCTTTATTCATTAATTCGAACTATGCAATTGATGCAAAATTAAATCCAACGAAGGATGCAATTGCGATTGAAGGAGCAGACTCTCCGTATGCAAACATCATTGCAGTTCGTAAAGGTGATGAGAAGAAAAAAGAAATTAAAGAGCTAGTAGAAGTGTTACATTCAAAAGAAATTCAAGATTTTATTAATAAAGAATATAAAGGTGCTGTACTTCCGGTAAGTGAATAAATATAAGGAAAGGACTGGGAAATTACCAGTCCTTTTTTCTTTATATAAATAAGAAGAAAGGTGTATCATAGAAAGATGTAAAGGAAATACTTATATACATTTGTGAAAAAACGGTTACTTTTTTTCGTCGTTTGCGATATCATTTTATTTGATATAAAATTAGAATGAGAATAAAATGAGAATATGAACGTTTTAGGAATTTTTAAAATGTATATATAGGATTAATGGAGGTATTGAGATGGCTGGTTCTACATTAACGGTTAAAGACTTACACGTATCAATTGACGGCAAAGAAATTTTAAAGGGTGTAAACCTTGAAGTAAAAGGTGGAGAAATCCACGCAATTATGGGACCTAACGGAACAGGTAAATCAACTTTATCTTCTGCAATTATGGGTCACCCAAAGTATGAAGTAACAGAAGGTAGCATCATCATTGACGGTGAAGATGTATTAGAAATGGAAGTAGACGAGCGCGCACAAGCGGGTCTATTCCTAGCAATGCAATATCCAAGTGAAATTAGCGGAGTAACAAACGCTGACTTCTTACGTTCTGCAATTAACGCACGTCGTGAAGAAGGCGATGAAATTTCTCTTATGAAATTTATCCGTACATTAGATAAAAACATGGAATTCCTAGAAATGGATCCAGAAATGGCACAACGTTACTTAAACGAAGGTTTCTCTGGTGGAGAGAAAAAGCGTAACGAAATTCTTCAATTAATGATGATTGAGCCAAAAATCGCAATCTTAGATGAAATCGACTCAGGTCTTGATATCGATGCATTAAAAGTTGTATCTAAAGGTATTAACCAAATGCGCGGCGAAGAGTTCGGTTGCCTAATGATTACGCATTACCAACGCTTATTAAACTACATCACTCCAGACTTCGTTCACGTTATGATGAACGGTCGTATCGTTAAATCTGGTGGCCCTGAGCTTGCACAACGTCTAGAAGCTGAAGGTTACGACTGGATTAAAAAAGAATTAGGTATTGAAGACGAAACAACAGAGCAAGAAGCGTAAGAGAGGAGCATAAACATGACAATCGGTACATTACCTTTCGATCAAGAAACAATCCGTCAACGCGCAAGCGAAGTAAACGAAGCTGCTTGGTTGACTGAGTTCCGCTTACAAGCTCTTGCACAAGCAACAGAACTTCCAATGCCAACGCCTGATAAAACGAAAATTGAAAAATGGGACTTTATCGGAAAAGGCGACGCTGCTAAGCAAGAGCCTGTAAGTTCTTTAACAGAGCTTCCAGAAGCAGTGAAAAACTTAATCGATGAAAATAACAGCGTATTAGTGCAACGTACTGGTACAACTGCGTTCGTTTCTTTAGCAGACGAAGCAAAAGACAAAGGTGTTATTTTCACAGATATCGTAACAGCTGCAACAGAGCATGCTGAACTACTACAAAAGTATTTAATGAAAGACGGCGTGAAAGTAGACGAGCATCGTCTAACTGCACTTCATGCTGCATTAATCAACGGCGGTGCATTCGTATATGTTCCGAAAAACGTTGTTCTTGAAACTCCACTTCAAGCTGTATTCTTAGTAGACGGCGAAGAAGCTAACGTATATAACCACGTATTATTCGTAGCTGATGCGAACAGTACTGCAACTTATGTAGAAAACTATGTTGCAAATGAAAATGCTAAAGGTATTGCAAATATCGTAGCAGAAGTAATCGTGGAACAAGGCGCACAAGTGAAATTCGGTGCGGTTGATCTATTAGCAAAAGACGTAACAACTTACGTTAACCGCCGCGGTGTTGTTGGACGCGACGGCCGCATTGATTGGGCTCTAGGCCTTATGAATGATGGAAACACAATTTCAGAGAACGTTACGAACTTAATGGGCGACGGTTCATATGCTGATACGAAAACAGTAACAATTGGCCGTGGTAACCAAACACAAAACTTTACAACTAAAGTTGTTCACTTCGGTAAACACTCTGAAGGTTGGATTTTAAAACACGGTGTACAAAAAGATAGTGCAACATCTATCTTTAACGGAATTGGTAAGATTGAACACGGTGCATCTAAATCAAATGCACAACAATCTTCTCGCGTTCTTATGTTAGATGAGAAAGCTCGTGGGGATGCAAACCCAATTCTTTTAATCGACGAAGATGATGTAATGGCAGGTCACGCAGCTTCAGTAGGCCGCGTAGATCCGTACCAATTATACTACTTGATGAGCCGTGGTATTCCAAAACGCGAAGCAGAACGTTTAGTCATCCATGGATTCTTAGCACCTGTAGTTAATGAGCTTCCAATTGAAGGAGTAAAAGCACAGCTTGTTGAGGTAATTGAAAGGAAAGTTCGCTAATGAATATTCATGAAATACGCAAACAGTTTCCAATTCTTGATCAAAAAGTGAACGGCAAACAACTTGTTTATTTCGATAGTGCAGCAACTTCTCAAAAACCAATTCAAGTCATTGAAACGTTAGAACGTTACTATAAAGAATATAATTCTAACGTGCATCGCGGTGTTCATACGCTCGGTACGAAAGCTACCGACGCGTATGAAGGTGCACGTGAGAAAGTTCGCAAGTTTATTAACGCGAAATCAATGGAAGAGATTATTTTCACGCGCGGAACGACAACTGCATTAAATACAGTAGCAGCTAGCTATGGTCTTGAAAATGTAAAAGAGGGCGATGAAATCGTTATTTCTTACATGGAGCACCATAGTAACATCATTCCGTGGCAACAAGTTGCGAAGAAAACTGGTGCAACTTTGAAATACCTTCCGCTTCAACCAGACGGTACAATTTCTTTAGAAGATGTTCGTCAAACTGTTACACCGAATACAAAAATCGTTTCTATTATGCAAGTATCAAACGTACTTGGAACGATTAACCCTGTAAAAGAAATCGGAGCAATTGCACACGAAAACGGAGCAATTATGGTCGTTGATGGTGCACAAAGTACACCTCACATGAAAGTGGATGTACAAGATTTAAACTGTGATTTCTACGCATTATCTGCTCATAAGATGTGCGGACCTACAGGTATCGGCGTATTATATGGTAAGAAAGAATTGCTAAACAATATGGAGCCAATTGAATTTGGTGGTGAAATGATTGATTTCGTAGATTTACAAGAATCTACTTGGAAAGAGCTTCCGTGGAAGTTTGAAGCAGGTACACCGATTATCGGTAATGCAATCGGACTTGGTGCGGCAATTGATTTCCTAGAAGAAATCGGTCTTGATAATATTGAAAAGCATGAGCATGAATTAGCGCAATACGCTTTAGAAAGACTATCAGAAGTAGATGGCGTTACAATTTATGGTCCAAAGCATCGCGCTGGTCTTGTTACATTTAATATTGAAGACGTACATCCTCACGATGTAGCGACTGTATTAGATGTAGAAGGCATTGCAGTTCGCGCAGGACATCACTGTGCACAACCGCTTATGAAGTGGCTAAAAGCTTCTTCAACAGCACGTGCGAGCTTCTATTTATATAATACAAAAGAAGAAATTGATACATTTGTTGAATCGCTAATCAAGACAAAGGAGTATTTCACAAATGTCATTTAATAATTTAGATACGTTATATCGTCAAGTTATTATGGATCATTACAAAAATCCTCGTAACCATGGCGTGTTAGAAGATAGTGTTACCGTTAACTTGAACAATCCAACTTGCGGCGATCGTATTCAACTTACGATGAAAGTAGAAGAAGGTATTGTGCAAGAGGCGAAGTTTGAAGGTGAAGGATGTTCAATCTCAATGTCTTCAGCTTCAATGATGACACAAGCAGTAAAAGGTAAGAAAATTGAAGAAGCACTTCAGCTTTCGAAAATTTTCTCTGACATGATGCTAGGAAAAGAGTACGATGACAGCATCGATTTAGGAGATATTGAAGCATTACAAGGCGTATGCAAGTTCCCTGCACGTATTAAATGTGCAACATTAGCGTGGAAAGCGTTAGAAAAGGGCTTAAACGAAGATAAGTAATGTTAAAGGTTCCTAAAAATGAGGTTATCTAAGGAGGGACACACCAACATGGCGAAGCAACTGCCAGATATCGGCGATTACAAATATGGTTTCAAAGACAAAGACGTTTCGATTTTCCGTGCTGGACGCGGTTTAACAAAAGAGATCGTTGAAGAGATTTCACGTATGAAAGAAGAACCACAGTGGATGTTAGACTTCCGTTTAAAATCACTGGATAAGTTCTATGAAATGCCAATGCCACAATGGGGCGGCGACTTAAACGACTTAGATTTCGATGAAATTACGTACTACGTAAAACCATCTGAGAAATCTGAGAAGTCTTGGGATGAAGTACCTGATGAAATTAAAGCAACATTTGATAAATTAGGTATTCCAGAAGCTGAGCAAAAATATTTAGCTGGTGTATCTGCACAGTACGAATCTGAAGTTGTATACCACAACATGAAAGAAGACCTAGAAGCTCTAGGAATCGTCTTCAAAGATACAGATAGCGCATTAAAAGAGAACGAAGATATTTTCCGTGAGCATTTCGGAAAAGTAATTCCACCAACAGACAACAAATTCTCTGCATTAAACTCTGCAGTTTGGTCTGGTGGATCATTCATCTACGTTCCAAAAGGTATTAAAGTTGATACACCACTTCAAGCGTATTTCCGTATTAACTCTGAAAATATGGGACAATTCGAGCGTACGCTTATCATCGTAGACGAAGGCGCACACGTACACTACGTAGAAGGTTGTACAGCACCTGTTTACACTACTAACTCACTTCACAGTGCGGTAGTAGAAATCATCATTAAAAAAGATGCGTATTGCCGTTATACAACAATCCAAAACTGGGCGAACAACGTATACAACCTAGTTACAAAACGTGCGGTTTGTGAAGAAAACGCAACGATGGAATGGATTGACGGTAACATCGGTTCTAAATTAACGATGAAATACCCAGCAGTTATCTTAAAAGGCGAAGGCGCTCGTGGTTTAACATTATCAATCGCGATTGCTGGTAAAGGCCAACACCAAGATGCTGGTGCGAAAATGATTCACTTAGCACCAAACACGTCTTCAACAATCGTTTCTAAATCGATTGCGAAGCATGGTGGTAAAGTAACTTACCGTGGTATCGTACACTTCGGACCAAAAGCGAAAAACTCTCGCTCTAACATCGAGTGTGACACGTTAATCATGGATAACCAATCTACATCTGATACAATTCCTTACAACGAAATCAAAAACGATTACGTTTCACTTGAGCACGAAGCGAAAGTATCGAAAGTATCAGAAGAACAATTATTCTACCTAATGAGCCGCGGTATTTCTGAGCAAGAAGCTACAGAAATGATCGTAATGGGCTTCATCGAGCCATTCACTCGCGAACTTCCAATGGAATACGCAGTTGAAATGAACCGTCTAATCAAGTTTGAGATGGAAGGTTCTATTGGTTAATAGATAAAGTAGAAGCGCCCTGCACAGCAGGGCGCTTTTTTGTTTTGCGGATTTGTCTTGGCTTGGGAGAGGATACCCGGGTGGGTGTTCAGCTAAATATATCAACGATTTTTCAAATATATCGATCATAAACGGGAATATATCAACGATTATTTCAATATATCAACGTTTCGACAAGGAATATCGATTTGTCGACAAGATAAGACAAAAGAAAATCCTCACATACCCCAAACATTTTATAAGAACAGAGAACGACTAGGTTTAAGACAAAGATACTGACAAATCCACTTGAACAACCACCCACTGAATTCTCTATTAAACTTTTTGACAAATCCACCCCTCCCTCCACTATCTGGAATTCTTTCCTGCATTAGCAAAAGTTTCTCATATGAAAAGGACAATCTTTTGCTTTTTCTCACAATGCGAGTACAATGTAAAATAGCAAGAAAAGACGAAAAGTATTTACAGGATTATTGTGTGCGCATAGCGTAAATGGCAGTAAGGAACTGAGAGGAGGTTTTTTCTCTGAATACAAATAAAGAAACAATCATCCACCTTTATCATACAAACGATATACATAGTCATTTTGAAAATTGGCCGCAAATTTCTCGGTTTGTTCTAGGGGAGAAAAAGCGAAGACAGGAAGCGGGAGAGACTGTTTTGACGGTTGATATCGGTGATCATGTGGATCGTTTTCATAGTATTTCGGAAGCGACAAATGGCCTTGGGAATACGAAGCTTTTAAATGAGGCGTTATATGATTATGTAACGATCGGAAATAATGAAGGCATTACGTTAGCGAAGGAGCATTTGAATCGTCTATATGATGATGCTGGATTTGAGGTGCTCGTTGCGAATTTATTTGAAAAAGAAGGGGTACGTCCAGCGTGGGCGAAGCCTTATAAATTACATACGACGACAGATGGGATTATCATTGCTTTTATCGGATTAACGGTAGCTTATCCAGAGTTTTATCATATGCTCGATTGGCATATTGAAGATCCGCTTATCCATTTAGAGTCCATTTTAGAAGAAGTGAAAGATGAGGCGCATATTACCGTTGTCCTATCTCACCTTGGAAAAAGTATGGATGAGTATATGGCAGAGCATTATGATATAGATGTTATTTTAGGTGCACATACGCATCATTTATTTGAGCGTGGTGTTCTACTGAACAATACTTTACTTTGCTGTTGTGAAAAGTGGGGACGTTACGTTGGCCACGTTCAGCTTACTGTGGATAAAGAGACGAAGAAGCTGTTGAAAAAAGACGGTAGAGCGATTAAGACGGAACGGTTAGGTGCTTATAGCGAGCCGTTATCCACAATTGAAATACTGCAGGAAGAAAGTAATCATATAATGGCAGAGCCTGTCGTTCATTTAAAAGAGTCATTACCGGTTGATTGGTTTCAGGAGACGCCGTTTTCTCATATGTTAGCAAGTGCGCTGAAAACATGGTGCGATGCAGAGATTGGCATGGTGAACGCCGGTGTACTTCTTGAAGGGCTAGAAGAGGGTGTTGTAACGCGCGGAGATATTCACAGAATTTGTCCACATCCAATTAATCCGTGTGCTTTGAAAGTTCCAGGAAAGATATTAAGAGAAGTTATTTTGAAAGCACGTAAACCGAACATGGAGAATCTTGAGGTGAAAGGATTCGGATTTCGGGGGAAAGTGATGGGGAAAATGATTTATGCTGGTGTAGAAGTCATTCCAGATACGATTCCTGGCAATAAAATTTTATTAGAAGATGTATTGATTAACGGCGAATCGCTGGAGTTAGACCGTATATATACGGTAGGAACAATCGATATGTTTACGTTTGGATACTTATACCCAGAGCTATCCACACTTTCTGGCAAACAATATTATATGCCAGAACTACTTAGAGATGTGTTAACGGATATGTTAATAACTCATACAACTTCCGTTAAACTATAGGCTAGTTAACTTGTAACACTCATTTTTCTCTTGTCATACAGATAAGAAAGAGAGGAGTGTGAACTATGGTTAATGTGGAGCCAATTATAATTGATAATTATACGTTTATTGCGGTTAGCGTGAAACTTCCAAAGACGAATTTGCTAGCTGTAATGAGCGATAAAGGATATATTATGTGTGGTGCATTAGATGTAGGTCTTTTAAATGAGAAATTAGGTGATCGAGGAATTATTGCTGGCCGTGCGGTTGGTGTAAGAACGATTGAACAACTTCTTGAAGCGCCACTAGAATCGGTAACGACTGGAGCTGAAGCGTTAGGCATTCCAGTAGGAACGATTGGAAAAGAAGCATTATTAAAAATGAGATAAGCATATATCGTCCCTCCTTCTTGCATAGAAATGATATAAGAAGGAGGTTTTTTTATGAGTATATTTCGCTCGAAAAACTCGCGGTTTCGAAGGGGACCTATTGCCTTTCGGTATATACTGCTTATGTCGTTTATTCTTTTTGTTATATTACTTACGCAAGGGTTGTGGATTGTGAATAATAGTATTCAGCCGACCTTAATTAAATATGGGGAAGTAGAGACACATAAAATGGCGACAGCAATTATGACGAAGGCGGTAAAGGATAGAATTAATGAAGGATTCGATGTCGATTCATTAATGAAAGTACAGAATGATAAAAACGGAAAAGTATCCACAATTAATTTAAATACGAAGCAAGTAAATGAAATCGTAACGTCAACGACCACGTACATAGAAAAATATTTGCAACAAGTAGAACAAGGGAAGTTGAAGGAGCTAGGTATTTCTGAAAAAAACGGGGCGACTATGGCAGTTCCTTTTGGACGTGTAACTGATAATGCACTTCTTGGTAATATAGGACCAGATATTCCGATTCATTTCACGCCAATTGGGCATGTGAATACAGATATTAAACAAAAAATTGAGCCGCATGGAATTAATACTACAGCGATTCAAATTGTTATGGAAATGGAAGTAACATTGCAAGTAATTATTCCATTTCATACGAAAGAGATAACTGTGAAACAAAATGTTCCGATTGCGACGCGTATCGTTCAAGGGGAAGTGCCTACGTATTATGGAAGCGGAAGTGTTGCTGTACCTGATAAAAAGAAAACAGATAGTTAGTTGCATATAAAGTGAAACTCGGCTGAGCCGGGCTTTTACTGGATAAAAAATAACCGTAGCAATGCAGCTACGGTTATCTTTTTGTATTTGCTCGTTCTTTTCGTTCCCAAAGGCTTAAATGCATGTATGGATCGAAGGCCCATTCTGTATAGCCATTGTCTTTATATATGCCAAAATGTAAGTGGGGTGGGAATTTTCCGGCTGTACCAGGAGGTCCATAACCAGTGCTACCAACAAATCCAATTACTTTTCCTGGCTCAACAATTTGTCCAAGCTGTATTTCTTTTGAGAACCCGCCTAAATGAGCGTAATAATGGTAATTGTTATGAAGGTCACGAATACCAATGCGCCATCCACCAAGGCGGTTCCAGCCTTTTGTTTCAATAATGCCATAGCAAGTCGATCTTACTGGCACGCCATATCCGGCGAAAATATCGGTTCCTTCATGAATTCGTCTTCCGCCAAAACTTCTTCCAGCGCCGAAAGTACTACGGTAGCTATGGTCACTACGAATCGGAAGAGGAAAAGCATTTCCTTCTAAATTAATACGTCCATAATGTTTATAAATTTGGGCGTACTCGCTAATTAAATCAACTGTTTTTGCACGTCTATAATATTCCCAAAGCATAATTTTAATACGGTCTTCTGACGTTCCTTGTTTCCTTAAAATAGTCGCTGCGGTATGCAGAAGATCACGGTCGCTATTTGCATTTGCAAATCCATCTTTGTCACCATCTAAACCTATTCCGCCAAATAGAGAAATTGTATGGGGGAGAGTATCGTTACTATTAACAGGTCCAGCCCATATTTCTGGTTTGAAATAAAGGGAAATGATGGCATCTGGTTTTTTCGGAATATCTTTTCTTACGCTCCGTATATTTCTTTCATATTGATCCATTGCAGCTAAGTAATACCATGGAATGCCTGAAGAGTGCTCGGTTTCTTTATATAGTGCCATGCGCTTTTCGTATATGCTTTGCTGATTATCTTCACCGTAAGCGATGTTTTGGTGGAGAAGAAAACAAATAGAAAGCAAAAGAGAAATTTTTCGAAGCATGAAATAGACTCCTTTCATAACATCACTCTTTTTAGTGTGGGATATACGGAGTATTTCATTATAGGGAACGATTGGAAAAAATCTTAGAATCTTCATTTGAGCAAATCGCTTTCATACGTTAGAATAGATATGTTACATTGAAAGAAGCGAACACGGTAAACTATTTCATATTGTGCGGAGTTGATAACCATGACAAAACAAACAGAATATAAGCGCAAGCCCGAATGGTTGAAAATTAAGTTAAACACGAATGAAAACTATACAGGCTTAAAGAAAATGATGCGTTCTAAGAATCTTCATACCGTTTGTGAAGAGGCAAAATGTCCGAATATTCATGAATGCTGGGCTGTAAGAAAAACAGCAACATTTATGATTTTAGGTGCGGTTTGTACACGTGCTTGTCGTTTTTGTGCGGTTAAAACAGGCTTACCAACTGAGCTTGATTTACAAGAACCAGAACGCGTAGCAGATTCAGTAGTACAAATGGGCTTAAAGCACGTTGTTATAACAGCGGTTGCACGTGATGATTTAAAGGACGGCGGAGCAGCTGTTTTTGCTGAAACAGTACGAGCAGTACGTCGTAAAAACCCATTCACGTCTATCGAAGTATTACCATCTGATATGGCTGGGGTAGAAGAAAACTTAAAAATGTTAATGGATGCAAAACCAGATATTTTAAACCATAACATTGAAACAGTACGTCGATTATCTAACCGAGTTCGCGCTAGAGCAAAGTATGACCGTTCATTAGAGTTTTTACGTCGAGCAAAAGAAATGCAGCCTGATATTCCAACTAAATCGAGCATTATGGTCGGCTTAGGTGAAACAAGAGAAGATTTAATTGAAGCAATGGATGACTTACGTGCAAACAATGTGGATATTTTAACTCTTGGACAATATTTACAACCATCTAAGAAGCATTTACCAGTTATTAAATATTATCCACCAGCAGAATTTGCAGAGCTTAAAGAAATTGCACTTAGCAAAGGATTTAGCCACTGTGAAGCTGGCCCACTTGTGCGTTCTTCTTACCATGCGGACGAGCAAGTACGTTCTGCAAAAGAAAAAACAGCAGAAGCTAAATAATGAAAAAAGAGAGCTAACGATCAGCTCTCTTTTTGTTTGTACTCTAAAACGGTATTTGTACATGTTAATAAAATCTTTTTTAATTCTTCTGTGGATAATTCAATTGTAAATTCAGGTACACCAGGTGTAATTAAAATTTTATCGTACGTATAAACGGAACTGTCCACAATAATTGTTACTTCTTGTGAATAACCAAAAGGAGCTACACATCCTGGAGTACAGCCAGTTTCCATTCTTAGTTCATCAGGAGAACAGAGCGATAAGCGTTCTCCCGTTATTTCTTTCATCTCTCCGCGATTAAGCCGATTTCCTTCTAACGTAAAAAACACATAAAAATTTCCAGATGTTGATTTTAAAAATAAGCTTTTACTTGGAGTGCCTTGTAAGCCAAGTCTCTCGCGTACGATCCGATCCGTCTCATAATCGAGTACTGGTTCGTGTTCGAATTTTTCATAAGAAACATTTGTTTTATGTAGTAAAGCAAGTACGTCTTCGTACATATGAAATGATACCCCTTTCTATTGTTAGAACAGTCTCTTCTCGTGGCGTCAACTGAATGTTTTGGAAAGGGATATTACTTGGACGATGCTTCCCATAAGCGTGTTATGATACATTGTTCGTCGATTGTAATTTCGTAAATATCAGGATTCGTTAAAGTTCTCCATTCATTAAAGCCAATCGTATGATCAAAATGCTTTAAAATGAGCGTAAGTAAATTGCCATGTGTAACAAGTAGTGTTGTCGTATGGTTTAATTGTAAAACGTCTTGAATAAGCGATATGGCACGGTCTGTTGCTTGTTTTGTTGACTCTCCGCCTGAAAAGGCAATATCTATATTCGTAAAAGTGGATTCTAGTTTTTGCATCCAATCATCCATTGGAACGTTGCTCAATATGCGTTCAGTTAATCGTTCATCTTCTTGGATAGATAAGTTAGCTTGGAGTGCATAGGGCCGAATGGAATCGATAGCTCGGACAAATGGGCTTGAAATAATATGATCGATTTGTAGAGTATTTTCTAAGAGGAATGTAGCAAGGGTATTTGCTTGGTCTTTTCCATCGGTCGTTAATTCAGCATCACATTCTTGCCCAGTTGCTGAACAATGTCGTATTAAAATAATTTTCTTCATAATTCATCCCCATCTTTCAAGTTGACGCTATATACTTCGACAAATGTGGAAATAATTCCTTTTTATTGGAAACAGCATATGGATTTAAATATGTGGAAAAGTAATGTGGATAATGAACATTTGAGGTGCAATCATGAATAAAATGATATGTATTGTATTTAGTCTTTGTTTTTTTATACACTTGTCCACAACTTATGCAGAGTCGAATCAAAAACTAAATTATCCAAGCAATCGAAATAAGTCATTTGTGAGTGAGGATGTTTTTTATAAACAGTTAGATAAGAAGATCTATAAAGAATACAAAAATGCAGCATATAGTGTTCGGAAAAAAATCTTATTTAAAGAAGTGCCTGATGAAGAATTTTCTTTCCTACAAAAAACAGCTGTTGGTTGTCGAAGTAGAGTGGTACTTCAAGATTTTTTTGTTCACTCTGATCGCCAAGTATACTTTTTCGCTTCTTTTATTCAAAATGAAGTAGGAGAGTTTCATAAATATATCGTTATAGATGCAGAAACAAAGAGGGAGCTGCAAGAGGGCAAAAGTTATCATCCATATAAAAAATAAACCACCAATTTTGGTGGTTTATTTTTTACTCCGGTACACTCATTAATTTCTCTTTCATTTTGCGAATAAGAACGACAGCGCCAATTGTACACAGAAGTGTAATTCCTTCGGCAACGAAGATGTTGATTGTTTTTGTTTGGTAAAGTGCCGCGAAAAAGTCTACAAATGCGTGGAATAGTATAGCGTATACTAGGAAGATGTATTTCTTCTGTTTTACTGCGTATAAAACAAGCATTGTAAAGGCGATTTGAAGCACGAGTGCCATAATTCTTTCTAAGCTACCAAGGAAGTATAAGTAGGCAGGTTGCTGAATTAGCATGTCCTGTAAAATGCTGAGCTCGGGTTTTTGTTCAATCAGTCGAGCGAAGCTACCATCGTTAATAGAATTAGCAAAAATTAATGCTTGTAATGCAGAAAAACCGCCAATTAAAATAGATTCAATTCCGCCGTGACCAATTCCATAAGCGAAGCCATCTTTATATTCTAGATATTTTTTTAGTAAGAAGAAGAAGGCAACGAAGCGTCCTAATTCTTCAAAAATACCAGCAGTCAATCCGCCATAAATTGCGAAGACAAACGGATTTTCTAAAAATGGAGCGATTGTTGGATTACCGCGCATAAATAGGTGGAATGGTGTTTCAAGAATTTGGGTGAATCCGATAAAGATAAGAACACCAACGCCGACCACTTTCCAATTAATATTATATTTTTTACGGAAATAAACGAGTACGATAATTGGGACCAGAATCGAGACAATGAGTTGAAAAATGATGCTGGCAATTACAGTATTTGAAACCATACTTTCACCGCTTTCTAATATATGTACATATCTATTATGCATGAAATAGGGGAGAGATGAAACTTTTAGAAAGAAAATGAATTTACTTATTGACTCTAACGTTGCGTCATACTTTATCGTATGTACTAAGGGGGAGATACAAATGACAATGAGAGTAAAAGAAGTAGCTGATTTAGTTGGAATTAGTGTGCGCACACTGCATCATTACGATGAAATTGGGTTGTTAACCCCAGATGAGACGACAGAGTCTGGATATCGTCTGTATTCCAATGAAAATTTAGAGACATTGCAGCAAATTTTGTTTTTTAAAGAGCTTGGCTTCCCTTTGAAGAAAATTAAAGAGATTATCATGAGTCCATCATTTGATCGCGAAGAGGCACTACAGCTTCATAAGAAGATGCTTCTTGAAAAGCGTGCCAGATTAGATAAGGTGATTGCGACGATTGATAAAACAATTCAGCATACAAAAGGAGAGATTGAAATGACGAATAAAGAGAAATTTGAAGGATTCGATTTCAGCCATAACCCATATGAAGAAGAAGCACGTGAAAAATGGGGAGATGCAGCTGTAGATAAAGCGAACGAATATGCAAAAGGTATGTCAAAAGAGAACCAAGAGGAGTTTAATGCTATTTATAGAAATTTAGCAACGCTTAGACACGATGCACCAGATTCTAAAGAGGCGCAGGCAGCTATTAAAGTATGGTACGATTACTTGCAAAACTTCGGTGAATATTCGTTAGATGCTTTTAAAGGACTCGGTCAAATGTACGTCGCTGATGAGCGCTTCACGAAAAATATCGATAAGTTTGGTGAGGGGTTAGCGCAGTTTATGTGTGATGCGATGGAGGTTTATGCGGATCGTAATAAAAAATAAAAAGTAAAACAGGTGGAGATTTTCTCCACCTGTTTTACTTTTTAATCATATCATTCAAAGTCTGATCTCCCGTATTGTTCAAATGAGGATTTTTACTCATTTCTCGTTTTAACATATCGAGGCTTTGTGTATATTCTGTATCATTTAATGCGCCAGATTGAAGCCCTTGAATTTGAGAAATCAACTTTTGGTCTGTTGATACATATGCTTTATAATAGCGAGGGACGATGGACAAAGCAGTTTTATATACTTGATCTGCTACAAGTTTCGGATCCGTTGTGTTTGCACGGTATACAACGAACACTTCATCATCAGTAACAAGTGTAGCAGCGTTTGTAACGTCAGGAAGTTTGACTGTCATGCTTGTAATCATTTCAGCGACCTTCTCGCGATTAATGGCCCCTACTTGTTTGTTAGATACTTCATGTTTTTGTTTAGATGAATAACCGACTCTCGTGAGCCTTGTATTTGTATTTTCTGTATGATACATGTCGTTTTTATTGGAAACAAGAACACGGCTTCCTTCTTCGCGCTCCATTTCGGCTTTATTATTTGTTTGGCAGCCTGCAAATAAGGAAAGAGTGAGAAGGGAAAGTAAAATTTGTTGTTTCACGATGTATCACCTCCTTCTCCATAGCATGTACTAATTTGCAATTTTTTGTATTTGAAATTGTTGGTTGTTATGCTTTGTGATACGATAAAAAGAAGAATGCTTAGAGAGGAAGTTAATGATGGAGCAAAAGCAAGAGCAAGAGATTCATGCTACGGTGAGCATTAATAATGTTCAGTACGAAGTAATTAAAAACTTTCGTGACGGTTTTAGTGAAGAAGCATTTAAAGAGCGCTATGCAGAAATTTTAAATAAATATGATTATATCGTTGGAGACTGGGGATATGAGCAACTTAGACTGCGAGGATTCTTTGATGATAGTAACCAACGTGCGACATATGATACGAAAATTAGTACGTTAACGGAGTATTTATACGAGTACTGTAACTTCGGTTGTGCACACTTCGTATTACGAAAAGTGAAGAAATAAAAAAATCCTCTTACAATTGTAAGAGGATTTTTTACATATTCTCGCTTATAAACAAATCGAGATATGATCGCCTTCAGAAAGTATTGCATTTGGTTTCATTTGTTGTCCATTTAATTGAATATCCCCATTTTTAATTTTATCCACAATGCGTGTACGGCTCCAGTCGGAAATATATGTGGATAAGGCTTTATCAATGCGGTGGGAACCGAAAACGATATCTAATACGATCGTGATTTCAGCTACGCCACTTTCTTTATGTTGCGTAATAGAAATAGTAGTACTTGTTTCTGTTTGATCTTGCTGAGTCATATCGATCGTTTCAACGTGATCAGTAAATGATTTATAAATACGCAGTTTTTGATTCCACGTATGATCTTTCGAACATTTATAAATGGCAAAGCGGTATATGTTTTTTCCATTGGCGTTATGCCTACGAATATTCGTATCAGTAAATAGGGTAGTACGTCCGCAATTTTTACAATATTTTTCGATTGTGTGTTGCTGATTTTCATATAAACTCCAAGAAAGTTGTACTTTCTGCATTTTCCTTCACCTCTTATAGTAGTGGCAAAGAAACGTAATACAGCTATTTGGATGTCTTGTAGTATGAAGACATGAGAAAAAGACAAAAATAAAAGGAGGTTCCCCAAAGAGGAACCTCCGTAAACATCATACTACAGATGCAATACGTTCCTTTGTAATGGGAATGGGCAGACTACTCCCTTGAAAAAGCGTGGTGCTTTTTTGAGAGTAATGCTATCCAATTGCTGGTCCATTACAAAGTAAATGTTGGCATACGTAGATAACGTCCTTTCTATCCAAATAGATTTATTCTTCATTATAACATATAATACTGAAAATTCGAAATAATAAAGGCGGAAAAACACCAGCTAAAATAGCTGGTGCATACGATAAATTATATAAGTTCAAATAAAAATGAGCGTAATTCTTCTGCAATTTCTTCAGTCATAGAAAATGCGTGCTCTAAGTAGCCTGGTTCGTTTAAATCGTCAGCACCGATAATTGCAAATTTATTACTTTGCATATCAAGTACAATTGTTTTACCGTAATGACGATCGGAGTATAAAAGCGCTAAATCGTGACGCTCATTTTCTCCCATAAAGCTAACGAAACGAGTTTTTGTAGCGACAGTGTCGTCGTACAGAAAGAAACGTTCTTCCATACACATGGCTCCTTTATTAAATATCTAAGTTTAAGTGTGGTTTATGATCTAAATGGTGATGCGTTTTAATGAATCGTACTGTTCTTGTTTTGTAACGCATTACGATAGAGTATGTTTCAGCTAAATCTCCGCCAAGGAATTTAACACCGTCTAATAACTCACCAGCAGATACACCAGTTGCTGAGAAGATTGCATCATCCCCAGATACTAAGTCATCTAACATAAGAAGTTGACGAGGGTCTTCTAATCCCATTTCACGACAACGAGCTTCTTCTTCTTCGTTCATTGGAACTAAGCGAGCTTGCATTTCACCTTCAAGGCACTTTAATGCTGCTGCAGAAATAACACCTTCTGGAGCTCCGCCAATACCTACGAATAAGTCGATACCCGTTCCAGGTAGTGCTGTTGCGATTGACGCACCAACATCACCGTCACCAAATAATTTTACGCGTGCACCTTTTGCACGAACACGGTCAATAATATCTTGATGACGTTCACGTTCTTGAACGATAACCGTTAGGTCACGAATCTTTTTATTGTTAGCTTCTGCTACAATTTCAATTGTTTTTTCAATTGGATCATCTAAGCTAATTTTACCAGCTGCTTTTGGACCAACCGCGATTTTTTCCATGTACATATCAGGAGCATGAAGAAGGTTCCCTTTGTCTGCGATTGCAATAACTGCCATTGCATTTGCAAGACCTTTTGCAACGATGTTTGTACCTTCTAATGGATCAACGGCGATGTCTACTTCCGGACCGTTACCTGTTCCTAGTTCTTCACCAATATACAACATCGGTGCTTCATCAAGTTCTCCCTCACCAATTACAACTGTACCTGCCATGTTTACTGAATCGAACATATCACGCATTGCTGTAGTTGCTGCATCATCTGCTTCATTTTTCTTTCCGCGGCCCATCCACTGTGCGGATGCTAAGGCTGCTGCTTCTGTTACACGGACAATTTCTAGTGCGAGTTCACGTTCCAAGATTCCATTCCTCCAATTTCAAAAATCATACAAATATAACTATAACAAATAACGGAGAAAAGGTGAATTCGAAAAATTGTCGATTTTTTCAGAAGAAAGCGTTACAATTAAAATGTAAATGCTTTAATTTCCAGGTAGGTGACATTCATGTATTTTGTAGACAGAAAGAAAATAGAACAAATGCTAGTATGTTTAGAACGAGCAACAAGTACATTTCAAGAGAAAAAGATATATGAAACCGAGTTTGAATTTTACGCATTAGAGCGCATAGCCCATCTTATTATTGATACTGTATTAGATGTAGGAAATGCGATGATTGATGGATTTATTATGCGCGATCCAGGAAGCTATGAAGATATTATTGATATTTTAATGGACGAGCGAGTGATAAGTGAAGAAGATGGACAAGGGATGAAAGAAATTATCCTTCTTCGAAAGATGCTTACGCAAGATTATATTCAAATGAATCATGACGAATTATATAAGACGATTCAAAAACATATTGCAGTGGTAGAAAAATACCCAGCAAATATTCGCAGTTATTTAGAAAAGGAATTAGGACCTGTATCTGCATTTGTACCAGAATAATTATGCTTATAAGATCCCCAGAGAATGCCTTTTGGGGATCTTATATTGTATGTGAGAAAGAAAAGGGAGAAGGGTGAAGTATGGGGGAAGCACGTACTACGAAAGACGAGATTGTACAATTGTTGAAAGTAAAGGGAGAGCACACAGTAGCTGAACTAGCTGATGTTTTAGAGATTACAGAAATGGCAATCAGAAGACATTTAAGTAATCTTGAGAAAGACGGACTCATTTATTCTAAGATGGTAAGGCAACATGTCGGAAGACCAACTTATTTGTATGGATTAAGTGAAAAGGGAGAAGATACATTCCCGAAAGAATATAAGCAATTTGCGATTGATATGTTAGAAGATTTAGCTCGAATGGGCGATGAAAAAATACTTCGTTACGTTTTAAAAGAGAGAACGAAGCGAATGGAAGAACAGTTGCAAAAGAGAGTAAGTAATCAAAAGAATTTAGCATATAAAGTGCAAGAGATAGCAGCTATGCAAGAGAAAAATGGTTATATGGTTCAAATAAAGAGAGATGGAGAGAACTCTTTCGTAATTGAAAAACAAAACTGTCCATTAAAAGAAATTGCAGAGAGATTCCCGCAAGTATGTGAAGATGAAAAAGAGATGTATAATCGTTTATTTACGAACGCAGAAGTGAAAACGCTAGCAAACATGTGCGAGGGCGATTGTAGTTGTTCTTACCAAATAAAAGAGAAAAAATGAACGTTATGGGGCGCTTTAAGGTAAAGCGTTTTTTTCTTTGGAAAAAGCGGGTAATATAAGAGTGGTATGATAGGTGAGAACGTTAGCATAGAAGGAGAGACATAATGATGTATAAAGGTTACTTAATTGACTTAGACGGTACGATGTATCGCGGAGAAGAACAAATTGAAGAAGCGAGCGACTTCGTAAAAGCTTTAGGAGAGCGCGGCATTCCTTATTTATTCGTTACGAATAACTCAACGCGTAAACCAGAACAAGTGGCAGAAAAACTTGTTCGTTTCGATATTCCAGCGAAAGCAGAGCAAGTATTCACAACGAGTATGGCGACTGCGAACTTCATTTATGAACGTAAACAAGATGCAACTGTATATATGATTGGTGAAGAAGGCTTACACGATGCACTTGTGGAAAAAGGATTTGAACTTGTGGATGAAAATCCTGATTTCGTTGTTGTTGGTTTAGATCGTGACATCACATATGAAAAGTTAGCAAAAGCGTGTCTTGCTGTGCGTAACGGCGCAACGTTTATTTCCACAAATGGGGACATTGCCATCCCAACTGAGCGCGGGTTATTACCAGGTAACGGTTCATTAACATCGGTTGTAGCAGTATCGACAGGTGTGGATCCAATCTTTATCGGAAAACCAGAATCAATCATTATGGAACAAGCTTTAAAAGTTCTTGGTATAGGAAAAGATGAAGCATTAATGGTTGGGGATAACTATGATACAGACATTTTAGCAGGAGTAAATGCTGGTATGCATACGCTTCTTGTCCACACTGGAGTCACAACTGTGGAGAAGTTAACAGAATACGAAGTTCAACCGACGCAAGTTGTGCATAACTTGACGGAGTGGATTGAGAAGATGTAATGAAAAAAGCTGTTCCAAACTTTGGAACAGCTTTTTTTATTTCGTTGTGACTAGTGTCGATTTTTGTCGGTAAGTCGATATATTTGAAAAATCGCCGATATAATCTGAGTTACGCCGATATATTTAGAAAATCGCTGATATAATCTGAGTTGCGCTGATATATTAAAAAAATCGCTGATATAATTTTATTAGAATGCACGATTCACAACGTCTTTTACTTCTTCAAGATATTGTTTACGCACATCATTATCCACAGAAGGGACACTTGTATAGAATGTATGCTCAAGTGTTTCAATACCTGTGAATTCAAAAATACCAACATCCGCTGTTTTCTTCATTGCGTCAAACATGCCGCCTGCTGTGTATGCTTCTTTCGTATTGCCCATTGTAGATAATAACAATCCTTTTTTACCGCTTAATAACTTTTCAATACCGTTTTCACCGTAAGCATAAGCGAATCCGTGGCTAAATACACGGTCAACGTATCCTTTTAAAATAGCAGGAAGTCCCGCCCACCACACTGGATAAATAAATGTAATGCTATCCGCCCAAGAGATATGCTCTTGCTCTTCTTTAATATCTTCTGGTGTATTTCCTTGAGAAAATGAGATGAAATCGGAAGCGCCTAATACTGGATTGAAGTTTAATTCGTATAGATCGCGAACGCGTAATTCATGACCTTTTTCTTCTAATTCACGTTTTACCGTTTCTAAAATCGCATGGTTGAAGCTTTCTGTATTTGGGTGTGCATAAACGATTACATGTTTCATTGTTCTTCCTCCTATTTGTGGATATGTGAATAGCTATTTATATATCTGTAACTATTATGGTTACTACTTTTATAGAAGTCAAGTAATACATATGTATGTATAAAAAGACGCTCGAAAATCGCCTTTTTATACCCCGCTCATACAAAGTACAAAGAAGACGAATAAAATGATAACAATACCAATGCCAAAGTTAAATACGAGAGTACTATCCATATATGTAGCCTCCTTGTTTGAAAGTAAAAAGCACTCTAGTTAAGAGTGCTTTTTTATTTTGAATCTACTTTATAACTTTTAGAAAGTGATTCATGCGTGTAATGATTTACATTATTTTATGTATTTATACTTTGAAATGAGTAAGTCCTTGTTGGATATAGAAAAAAAGACACTCGTTCGAGTGTCTTTTAAGATGACAAAATGTGCCAATTGCTTGAGGTTGATAAGACGCTAATTTCCGTGTTAACGCCTTTTCTTTAATCAAGAAGTGTAGCAACAGCGATTCAAATAAATTGTACCATCTGTTTAATCGCGGTGCGTATGCAATTGTGCATATTATGATCATGAGGTAGGTAATGAACTGTGAATAATTTGAAGTGATTTATTTACGATTTCTTCTGCGGCATATATGCCGATTGCGTCTGTTTTTAAAATATGGGGTTGTAAGTTATCATGCATTGCCCCTAACTCACCATGAAGTGGTGCGAAGGCATGGTTCGCCTTTTCAAGCATGCATAAATCAAGTAAAGAATCCCCAGCTGTAATAATCGTATCTATTTGCAAAATTTCTTTTATATATTGCACGGCGTCCCATTTATTAATTGGTTTTGGTACAAAGTATAGCTTTCTACCTTGAAGTGAATGATTCCAGCCTTGTTTGTCTAACCAGGAAGTGAAGGATGATAATTCATCATAAGGAATGTTCTCCCGTTTAATAATGCAATAATGGAATAGATCATCAGCTGTTTTTTGTGATATAACCCAATCTTTATGAGCTATTTGTCCAAATTCCTTTAGTATGTCGTTTCTCTCTATACATTCAACCGATAGTCTTTCTTTTACTGTCCTGTTCCAAGTACCATCTTGTTTCCCGTTATGAAGGATATTGCCGCCGTTACTTGTAATGGCGTATTCGGGAATGATTTCGTTTTGGAATAAAGCAATACGCTGAAACTGCTCAATAGTTCTTGTTGTAACTGGGATGAAATGTGAGTGCAGTTGTAATTTTTTTAGTAGTGAAATGGTTTTATGTGATATGAAAGAAATTTCTTTTCCATCTAAAGTTTCAATGAGTTGAATTGATTCATCTTCTATAGGGGCACGAAACGATTTCCGGGAATAAATAAGCGTTTGATCAAGATCACTGGCGAAAATCATATTGTTTCCCTCCTAAGAGGCTTAATGAGCCCACAACATGAATAAGCCATATTCTCATAGATTTCAATAGGGACATTCTTTTCTTTAGCGAGAAGTAAAATATGCTTTAAATCGGGATTGTTTTGCTGGCGTATTAAAATTTTCCACGGTATTCTCCGGAGTAATACGCGAGTTGTTTCACCGACTCCTGGCTTAATTAAGTTAATATCGTCAATTTTAAAGTGATTTTGGATAGACTGTATATCTTTTAATCCTTGCCAAGATGGATCAGTGTAAGTTGAAGTAATATAACGTAATTGATTATCTATATGAGAATGAACAGAAGGGAATAAATCTGTTACCTCATCAACGAAGAAATTTGATAAATCTTCTTGCTCTAGCTCTTTATAATATTTAACACCATGAAAATCTTTTGGACCGATATAGGTGTCATTTAGTACAGTGCGGCTAATTAGTCCAGAGACTGTTGCATTTAAGCAAGCGCTAGGAATAAGAAAATCTTCACGTGTACCGTAAATTGAAGTACAGTAACCGGGATCAGCAAGCACAGCCATACAATGAGAAATGTGTGTATTATTTCGTTCGTTAAATGTGTGTACTGCATATTCTAATTCTTTTTTTATTGCACCTTTTCCAGTCCACCCATCAATGAATTGAATTGTTTCTTTAGGGTGATGTTCCAAAATATAATGGAGTGCATTTTCATCAATACCGCGTCCGCGAACAATAGAAATACAATAGTGAGGTACATCAAGGTTGTATTGATAGCGTATGTAGCGTTTGATAAGAATGCCAATAGGTGTACCAGCACGAGCTAATGAAATGAGGACAAGGTTAGTTCCTTTAGTTTGTATAATCTGTTCGGCGACAACTCCAACAGCAATGGCTAGTTTGTGTTTGTATTGTTGCAGGGAAGAAAAGAATAAATCCATATACGCTTTAGATGGTTTATATTCCATTGGTAACATTTCGGAATAATGTGTGCCAGCTTGAATTGCTTGTTCTCTAGTTTCCGTGGAACTTTCTTTCATTAAATCACTAATATCTTTTAATAGAAAAATAGCATCATTTGGATTGTAACTACTAATATGAGAATTTACTTTTACCATAATTATCAACCTTCCTTTTCTATGCTATTTGAAAATGAGACGATATGAATAAAGGGAATAACTGTTTGTAACTGCTGTAGAAGAGGAAACAGGGCTTCTTCTCCTAAATTACGCTCAATAAAAACAAATACTTCATCGTAATCATGAGGTGAAATATTATAAAAGTAATTTGTAATAGTAGAATCTTCAGGACTTGGATATGAGAAATGATTATGAATGGCATAGTTCACATCATTTGAAACAGGATGGATAGGGCTTCTTGTTGTAGATTGATATAAAATATTTTCACCCATTTCAGCAGCAATTTTCATTGGGATATACATAAATTCACCCGTTCCGAGACAGAGTGTTCGTTTTCCAATTCTTTCTCTTTTTAAAGTTTTTCCCGCTTCTTTAGCGAAAGAAAGAATGGGCTTTTGTTCATATGCTGAAATGCCAAATCGCCCAGTATATTTTATATAATTTGATGTATAGGGTGATTTTGGGCAGGTAAGGGTATGCTTTTTGAAATCAGGTTTTGTTTCTTTAATTTGAATATCTGTTTTTGCAATATTTAATGGTTGGCCAGTTGTATGAATACTGCCTTCTAATAAAGAAATAACATGAATCTTAATTTGAAGTTCTTCTTCTAATTGTTTAAATTGTTTTCTATTAGTATGAGAACGCCAGTCTAATAAAGAAGCAATTATATATTCTTCTCTTGGGAATTTATTTTGAATAGATCTAATAATATTTAATGCTGTTTTTCCTGTTGTCATCTCATCATCTACGAGAACAATTGGATTGTTGTTTTGAAAAAAACTTTCATCTACATAACAACGGTGCGATGTTGCATGAGAATGTTCTTCCTCAAATGTAATGACAGATTCTAGGTGGGGTATCGATTCCCTAGTTGTATGCACATACTTTGCATTTTGAAAGCATTGAAACATAGAATGACCAAGTGCTGTCGCTGTTTCAGCGAATCCGATGAACAAAACTTCTTCTTGCAGAGGATATTGATAACGAAATACTTCCTCTGGGATTTCATGAATTTCTAATGAAATGAGATTTAAAATTTCTTTTTGAAATGGATGAGAAGTATTATGTAGCATTTCCATATATCTTGCAGCGAGAGCAAATCCACTTGATAGAGAGACTGCAGGTTTAATAGGAAGATGCTTTCCAAGGATTGTACTCACAAATAAAAAACTACGTTTCTTATTTATTCTCGCAGCCATTTGAAACAGATTGTCTAGCGCTAAATTATATGGATTATCACGTACTTCTACATGAACTTGTATATTATTTAAAACGTTATACGTGTTGCTTTGCGTTTGTAATAAGGAGATCGGTGAATTGTTTGTTTTCATGTAGCACCCCGTAAATATTAGATTTTAAAATGGTTTTGCGAGCCCAGCCATAATGAGGTTTTACTTCATTCATTTTGTTAGAAAAGCTGCTTTTTAGCACTCCATTATACGTATCTGCATTTTGTAAAATGGATCTCGCATCTAAATAATCTTCCATTGTGACAATATGCATTGCCTGTACAACTTTAATATGAGATGGGTGAATAACTGTCTTACCGATTAATCCATTTGCATGGTCGAGTGATACCTCTTGGATGAGCCCTTCTTCATAATCATTAGAAAAATATTCCCATACACATCCTGAAATAATATATTCATTTGTTGCCCTTGAGAAAACGTTAATAATGTCCGAAATACAATCACGAACAACAGTAATATGATAGATAGGTGTGTATTTATTACGCCGAATACTAAATATACTTGAAAAGTCAGTAGCACCAATACGTACATTTAAGATGTGATCACGATAGGAGTCTAGTAAATCCTTTATTTGTAATAATGATTCTATCCGTGTTTCTTTATACATAATTTCTGGTGATTCTAAAATCGGCATTCCATAAAGTGATAATGAGTATAACTCGTTTATATATGCAAGCTGATTGATATAAGCCTTTCCATTAATCGGTGTGAATTTTGGAAAGACAAAACCACATAAACAATGAACAGCACTACCTAATTCAGTAACAATTGTCTTCATTTGACTTGGCTGTCGAACTCTAATAAAAAGAAGTGGGATGTCTGCTTGATTTAGTATGTTGGCACTGACTAAGTTGGCGATTTGCTGTATTTGAACGACGATGTTTTGCTCTGCAAGTTTTACTTCTTCATCGCTGATAGCGTCCTCTAGACAAAGAATAATTGAGGTAGCATCCACATGTTTCTTTCTAATTATATCTTCCGCAATCGTTTCTTTCGTGCCAGGAGTATATAGTGTGGCGCCTAGTGCGTAAGCTAGTTGTTCTTTCCCTATATTTTTTGAAAAACTAAGAGGTTCTTTATAGAAAAAATTTTGCCGTTCTTCTAAGGAGAGGTAAGAAAAGTAATTCAAATTGTCACCACCTTATTTGTAATGATTCTGTTTAATCGTAACATAATAAGAAAAATCTTCCATAAAAATGAAGCGAGAAATTAAAAAAATATATTGAGAAAGATGAATTATAAGATGAATATCGAATATTGTTAATAGAAATATAATAGGGGGAAAGAGAAAGTGGATATACATAAGTTAACAGAGGAAGAAGCAAATGAGATAAATACGTGGACGTACGAGGAACCATATAGTTTATATAGTTTTTCAGGCGAGAAAGAAGTAATAGAAGAGCTATTAGATGGAACGTATTATGGCTGTTGTGTCGATCAAGGAGAGTTCATCGGCTATTTTTGTTTTGGAGAAAATGCACAAGTACCAGGTGGAAGAGATGCTAATTTATATGGTGGAGAAGATGTGATTGATATCGGACTTGGTATGAAGCCGGCGTTAACTGGGAAAGGAATGGGGAAAGAATTTTTCCAAGCTGGAATAGCGTTTGCCACGAAAGAGTTTAACGCAAAAATGTTTCGATTAAGCGTAGCAACATTTAATACAAGAGCGATTACGCTATATAAAAATATCGGATTTAAGCAAGGGCCTATTTTTTTGAGTCGCGGAAGAGAATTTATGCTTATGGAATACGAAAGACCGTCAGCATGAAACTGACGGTCTAGAAAACATTATTATTCCGAGTGATCAGCTCGGTGCGCTAAACGGCTTGAGGCAGCGGCAGCAATTCCGCCAACGATATCGTCAAGGAACGTGTGCACCTTTCCGGTTGATTTATCATTTAAGTATTCTAAAATACCAGGTTTTAATTTATCAATATATCCAAAGTTTGTGAAACCGATAGAGCCGTACACGTTCACGATAGAAAGTGCGATAACTTCATCAATTCCATATAAGCCTTCATCACGTTTTACAATATCTTGTAACGGTTCACTTAGCATTCCTTTTTCAGCAAGGACATCAAGTTCGATACCTGTAATCAGTGCGTTTTGTACTTCACGTTTTGATAGTACACGTTCTACATTGTAACGGCATTCTGACATCTCTAAATTTGGATGGTATTTTTTTTGAAGAAAATGAACAAGTTCAGCAATATCGTCAATTGTTACACCGCGTTCTTGTAATAGTTGTAATGCTCTTTCTTGTAGTTGATTTGATTCTTTCATGTTTATCACCTTTTTTTCTTTTTAGTATTTGTATACGTTTCGTTGCTTTATCATGTGCATAGGAATGAAAGGCGAGCACAAGCTCATATATATAAAGAAAAACCATAGGTGGCGACTGCGATGATTCAGCATATTTATGAGCATTATCACATGCATGTTAAAGAATTAATCCCCCTTGGCCCCTATAAAAGCTTTTGGATTCGCAACAAAATTTATGTACTTGTTCCAATTGGAGAAATGGAGGAAGAAGTACTTGTAGAGATGAAAAAGCTCAGTGATTATATGAACCAGCAAGGGGATATAACTGTAGCGACTTTCGTTCCGACTATACACGGCTACTATGTAAGTGAGATAGAAGAACAAAATTACTGCTTATTAAAAGGTATGCGCACGTTAGAACGACATGCTATGTCATTAGGAAGTGAACTTTCTATATTCCATAAACGAGGTGCATTCTTTCCAGAAGAAATCGAGCAATTAAGCCGCATTGGTGAATGGAAAGCGTTATGGGAAAAGAGACTCGATCAGTTAGAAAAGTTTTGGCAATCGCAAGTGATGAACCACCCTACAGACGTATTCGATCAATTGTTTATTGAATCCTTCCCGTATTACTTAGGAGTTGCAGAAAATGCCATTCAATATGTTGTTGATACAGAAATGGATGATACGCCGCAACTAACGGATGCAGCGACAATTTGCCAAGAACGATTCACACCTTTATTATGGCATCAAACGAAGCGTCTCAAACTCCCTTTTGATTGGGTGTATGATCACCCAACTCGAGATATAGCAGAATGGATTCGCTATATGATGATTGAAAAAAAGAAAGACTGGGATCAAACAATCGTTCAATTTGTTACAGATTATGAACGAAATTACTCGCTGTCCTCATTTGGTTGGCGCTTATTATTTGCAAGGCTCCTGTTCCCGCTTCACTATTTTGAAACGGTCGAACGATATTACCAAACTGGAAACGAAGAACAAAAAAGCATATATAGAGATCGCTTAGAAGCCATTTTACACGATGTGAACCGCTCAGAGCAATTTATGAAGCATTTTTATGGCTCACTTCGTTTACCAGTAGATAAGCTCGGGATTAGAAAATTAGATTGGCTATCTTAAAAATATAAAAAAGAGACCGAGTGAGGTCTCTTTTTTATATACCACAATTTTATGTAATACATTATGCCCCTACCTGCTGATCTGTACATATATTTAAAACGAATTGATGCCTTTCGAGCTTTTCATTTACTTTACCTAATAATTCTTGCTGGATTTCTTTAAATAAAAATTGATAGCTTGTATTCCATGTTGGTATAACGGATGAAAGGCCTAATAAATACTCTTTTTTCTTTTCTAGTTCTTGAATTGTTACAAAAGTGTTCCCCATTTTTGGCATGTGTCGTCCCCCTATGTTTTTTTACTGTATATGTGTGAACGATTCACTATATAGTATTAATTATCGCATTTTTTGAGAGGGATTTCCAATTTTGTTTTATGATGTTAACGGATAAATGTGATTTGAATAAAAAAAGGAGACCAAATTTGGTCTCCTTTTAGAAGGCGATTCTGAACGAGCCGCTTCTGCTTTTAGATTAATATCTAGCTCCAGCGGCTAGAACAGTCGGCCATTTCGCGCCTTCCTGTGAGGCAAAAAGCGCCTCTTCGTCAGGAGCTCCAATGACCTCCTGTTCTGAACGAGCCGCTTCCGCTTTTAGATTAAAATACTTGTTCTACTTCGATAACGCCTGGTACTTCTTCAAGTAACGCGCGCTCGATACCAGCTTTTAGTGTGATTGTAGAACTTGGGCAGCTTCCGCATGCACCCATAAGGCGTAGTTTTACGATACCTTCTTCAATGTCTACTAATTCAACGTCTCCGCCATCGCGAAGTAAGAATGGACGTAATTTATCTAATACTTCTAATACTTGTTCTTGCATATGTGGGTTTTCCATTTTTATCGACTCCTTTCATCAGTTTTATTATAATCAAGATAGAGGGGAAAATCTATTTTTTCTCTTCTTGTTTTATTGTCGAAATATTGTATCGTGTTTTTTCAGTATAGGGGTATGGAATAAGTTTGTAAAATGATGTGCTTATGTAATAAGACATCTGAATATACTGTTGGGACAAGAAGTGGGGGAGAAGAAATGGTTAATGTTCAAGTGTATGGGACGAAAGTAATTTGTGCGAGCTGCGTCGGAATGCCATCTTCAACAGAAACGTTTGAATGGTTACAAGCGGCAATTGGTCGTAAATATGAAGGACAAGAAAATAAATTTAATTTCGAGTATATTGATTTCCAAGAAGAACAAGAAGATGCAGATAAAAAAGCATTCGCAGAGCGCGTAGTGGAAGAAGATTTATTTTATCCGGTCGTTCTTGTAAATGGAGAAATTGTTGGAGAAGGAAATCCTCGTTTGAAGGATGTTTATGAAGAAATCGAGAAATATTTATAAAACAAGAAGTCTTTGCGAATTTGCAAAGGCTTTTTTTATTGGAGGGATAGATATGAAAAATGGAGTGAAGCATGCGTTACCAACGGAAGTACAACAGTTAATGGAGCGGTACACAGTAGAATTAAAAGAAATTTTTTTAGATGAAAAAATAGTAGGGGTATATATTTACGGCTCCATCGCACTTGGTGCATTTTATGCAGAAACGAGCGATGTTGATTTTGTTACAGTGATAAGTGATTTCGTGAATGAAGCTGAAAAACAGCAGCTTGTGGAACTACATAAGAAACTTAGTGATAATACGCTAGGTAAAAGAATGGACGGTATGTATATTCCGCTTGCTGACTTAGGAAAATACAATGATGAAATGAACGAGTATGTATATTGTGCAGAAGGAAAAGCGGACATTGGTTATTGGGATATTAATGCGGTCACATGGTGGACGTTGAAAAATCAAGGCATTACAGTTACCGGAAAAGAAGCAGAAGATCTTCCGCTGCAAATACAATGGAATGATGTAGTAAATACGATGAAATATAACGTAGAACAGTACTGGAGTGAAAAGGCGAAGAAGCCATATTTATTTTTTATAGAAGAGTGGGTAGAATCAGCTGTCGTTACGATGGGACGTATTTTATATACACTAGATCATAAAACAATCGTTTCAAAAGATAGAGGACTGCAATACTTGTCAGAACGTTCAGCGGAAGAATGGGAGCTCTTATTAAAAGAAGTAGCGAGAATACGGCACAATCCAAAAGAAAAGCGAATGCTCTCAAGGTGGAGAAGAGCAGATATGACGAAGAGGTACTTACTGCATTTAATTGAGACGTGTAGAGAGAAATGGTAGGGACGAAAATGGACAATACAGTGGGGGGTATTGTCTTTTTTATTTTGTAGTAGATAGAAAAGTATTTACAAGTATTGTGTAGAGGAAAGATAATAGAAAAAAATATGCGCATGGGGGAAGATGATGAGTAAATATAAATTACATATAGATAAAGAACAACTATGGAAAGGCTGCGTTTTAAATTCGATTGCCCATGCAATTAATGTAGCGCATTGTCCAGATTTCTCACATGAAAGTTCATGGGATGGATTTAACTATAGTATGCAAGATAGCCAAGGCGGACAAGGGACAATTACGTTTCATCCGAATTACACGATTGTATGTCTTCAAGATGTAAATAGCGAGAGAATTGATGAGTGGATTGATGCGAAAAATTATTTTGAAGGGGCACCTTCGGAAGTAATAGATATTGCGAAAGAAGAAGCACTTCAATACGTATTAGAAGAAGTAGAAGGCGAAACAGTTCCTTTTATTACAACTGCATTTTGGATTGAGGATAGTGGTGCGTATTCAATTGATTCATTTGAAGAGATGGAAGAGCACGGCGGATTCTTATTAGAAATTCCATTACTTGATACAGAATCAGCAATAGAAAGACTGGAAGAAGAGTATGAACTGACAGAGGAACAAATAGAGCTTTTACAACTCGTGTATAAGAAAAAAATCCAAAGTCCAAATGAGGAAATTAAGTTGTCTAAAGAAGAAATAGCAATGATTGGAACGGAAGATAGCGAAGGATTGGAAGTTAGTAAGGACTCATTTGAAGAAATGAATATTACTTGGGAGTTGTAGGGGGAGGATAAAATATTTCTGATTTAAAAAGTCACAAAAGGAATATAAAGCACTAGTAGAAAGCACAATGTGAAATTACAGTGCACTTTTTACTAGTTTTTTCATATACATATCAACCTCATGAAAGAATAGGGGCTCTTTTTCCTCGGTATTCAGATGCACGGCGCAATGTAAATATTGCTGTAAGTAGCGAGTAGCTTGTTCGTACTGTTTTAATTTGTAGAAAGAAAAACAAGTAAGAAGTAGAAACGCTTTTTCTTCTAATGTTGGAACGACAGCTAGTACGGGAGTAATGGAATGCATATTTGTTTCCACTAAATTTTCATAAGATGCCCACGTTTGAAACCAGTCGAAAACAGTAGAAAGGTAACCCGGAATAGCGATAGTTTCATGTGAAACATTATGCAATAGCTGGTTCTGTTTGATATGTATAGGCTCTATTCTCGTTTGTAGAATGCAATCGAATATTGAAATGTTTTCTTTTATTTGTAATTGGTTCGTAATAAGCTGCGGGAGACCGATAGGGTGGACTCCTATATTTATATAAAAGTCATCTCCAAACTGGCTTTTTTGTATGTTAATGAGCTTATAAAATCCGTTTTCAGCTTTGAAAAATGTATGTCTTTTTTTCTTAAAGCCGAGTGGTTTTAAAGTGGCGTGTAAATTTGTAATAAAATCTTGCTCCTTTTTAGAGCCAGGCTTACTCTTCGTCATATTCATACGTAGTTAAGTTTTGTAAGAAACTTTCAAAGTTAGGTGCTAATTCAATAATTTCCTCAAACTCATTATCGATAAATATAACTGGAGGATTTTCAGCTACATTTCGATAGTCTAATGCAATCCATGTATGTCCATCACCAGATAAAAGTACGATATTCTCAGGCATTTCCCATTCTCGAATTAAATAGCAGCTCTCTAAAATACTAGATTCATTTTCATCAAAAGAAATACCATATAAACCAGATACATTAACGTGATCGTCTGCCCAAGAATTTGGCTTTGAAGTAGGGTGAACATCGAGACGAAGAGTTCCCCCATTTTGTTCTTTTAGAAGGGTTATATATGATTCTGGAAGCTTTACGTTCAGTACTTCTTCTGCTTTTTTGATTAGTTCATCGTTAATGGGTGCTAGTTTTAAATAGTCATCGTCTGCCCAAATTGTACTCTTCATATTCGGTCACCTCAAATAATAGTTTTAAGAATCTTATGTCATATATTATAGTTAGTTTAGATAACACGCAATAGAGGGAGGGACGGAGTATGGATGTGTATGAATACCTCGATCACGTAAATTCTAAAGAAGATTTATTAAAATTTCTTGTATACCTCCAAAAGGATTTTAAAGTGAATAAAGATGAATGGGAGAATGTAGAGGTAGAGACTTATTTAGAGGCATTAAATAGTTGGTTAGGTTCTTGTGAATCGGTTTATATAAATCAAGGAGAGAAGTTTCCAGAAAATATTTCATGGAAGTTTATTGCTCAAATGTTACTTGCGGCAGCTCATTATGAATAAAATTAGATTTTTAAAAGATAGAATGGAGAGGATATCATGATTAACCATAATAAAATTAAACAACTTTTAACACATATAGATCGTGCTGAGGATAATGAAATTGAGCTAGAGTATGAATCTGAACCTATGACGATAGAATTGTTTAATAGTGAAGAAATAGAAGAAGGG
The DNA here is from genome assembly GCF_052805735.1 of Bacillus sp. N6. Taxonomy (NCBI): domain Bacteria; kingdom Bacillati; phylum Bacillota; class Bacilli; order Caryophanales; family Bacillaceae; genus Bacillus; species Bacillus sp. N6. Next base: position 4,818,701 of record NZ_CM127843.1, on the reverse strand, counting down.
CAACTTGGTTATAGTTTTGATGAAGAAGGACAAAGCTTAGTCGGGAATGAAGAAGGAGATTGGAAAGAAGGATGGATTGTAATAGGGATAGATTCATATCTTGGAGACCCGATTTTTGTAGATAGTAATGATGAGAATTGTCCAGTTTATACAGCTATGCACGGTGAGGGAGAATGGGAGCTGGAATGTATAGCGGAACGTATAGAAGATATTATTGAGAAAGTGAAGGGGAATGTGGGGGAAATAAAATAGTATTTCAATGTGATTAAGAGGGAGGAAATAATGAAAAAGTTTCAAATCGAACTAAATAAACTGCCGACAGAAAATGCTGGAGAAATAGTACTTAGTATAGATGAGAGAATTGTGTTTGAAGAAAAAACAGACATAATAGGACCGATTTGTCAGTTGTTTGATGCTTGTATCGAGGTTTTTAAATATGATGACGCTACAATTTTCTTAAATGAATATGAAAAAAAGATGGAATTTAAGAAGAAAGATGGGGAGTTTCTCATTATTAATCAGAGAGGCAAGAAGTTAGCTAGTGTTGATAGCGAGCAATTTTTACGAGTACTCTTTTCGTTTCTTAAAAAGGAGATAGGGCAGATTTACATGAGTGGAGTTGATTCTTTTCGAATCAAAGATGCTTACCATAGAATGTTAGAAATTGATCCATTTGTTCCTAAACTTATAAATGGAAATGACGAAATTATGTATCGAACTTATCATTCTACAAGTGACAAGTATGAATTAAAATGGAAGTATTTAAAAGGGAGAGAGGTTGAACCGATATTTACTCCGGTACTATCTCATGATAAGAAGAGTATCTTTTATGTAGAGGAAAATAACCATAGAATTCGTAAACTCGATAGTGAAACGAAAGAAGAGATTTGGCAGTGCCGTATTCCAATAGTAGAAGATTGTAATTGCGTTACTGTGAATGGTGTCGTAATTATTTGGCATGCAAATAGATTTGGAGAAAGTATTGCGAAATTGTATGCTATTTCATCAAGTTGTGGACAGCTTCTATGGGATTTAGAAATAGAAGGGCATATTATACAAGATGTAAAAACTACGGGAGAAGAGTTACCACGTTTACTAGTTATTACACAAGAAGGCTACAATGTTTTATTAGAGCTTGAAAGTGGAGTAAAAGTATGGGAAAAGAATGTTCGAGTCGGAGGAGAAAAATTGCAGTGCCATCTTGGCCCAGATTACTATGTATTAGCAGGGAATCCTTTTGATGAAGATGGGGAAGTTGATGCATATAGTAATGTTGCAATTTCCATTCAATTATTAGATGCTTCTACACGATGGAAACAAATGATGGAAGATTGTAATCCAAATGAACCAGTTACTTTAACTAATGAACATTTTATATGTGTAGCAATAGATTCATTACAAAAGTGGGAATATGGAAAAGAAGGCTGTAACTTAATTTTTGAAAAAGCTTTTGATGAGGTATGGTACTCTTGCATTGAATCAAAGGAAGCGAAAATACTATTAACAAGAACTGAGTATGGATATGAAGGGGTAAGTAGACAAATACAATGTTATGACCATAAGAGCGGTCAAAAGTTATATGAAGTAAATATGTCTTTTGAAATTGAATTGCCTCCATTTCTTATCGGAGAGATGATGGTATTGTCCTTAGGAGAAGGCAGAATTTGTGGTATTAATATTCAAACAGGTAAAGTGCTTTGGAATAATACTACTCTACATGATATTACAGAGGTTCTGTTATATAAAGATGGAGAAATTTACATTGCAACTTCAAATTTAGAATTGATAATACTTGATGCTGAATGTGGCGAAGTAAAAAATATAATTAAACTTCCTAAAAATGTTGTTGTAATAGATTTTATTGTATCAATTGAGGAAGTTAATAATGGACTATTCATTAGTTGTGTAAGTGGAAATATGTTTGAAATAGTAGAAGGCTAATTTGTGAGTTTTCTTAAGTCGAGATGTTTGTTTTAAAGTAGTAGTATATATTCACTAAAAAAGATGTATAAAAATGATTTTGATGCATCCTTTTTAGTGAATATATAAAATAATTAACTTAGTGTATTAAAGATATGATACATGATTATTTTAATATAATTAAAAGTAAAATGAAATAAGAAACGGATAATTGTCGGAATATATTCGATTTCCGTTCATTTTTATGAAATATGTGTACTTTTTGTTAAATTCCTTCATTTTGTCCATATACAATAAATGTATATAGAAATAAGAAAAGGATGATGTACGTGAAGGACACTGTTTTACAAGAAACGATTTCTCCACAAGAATTACATAAAGTTGTTCAAAAGAATACAGCTTATTATGATTTTAAGTGGGGTAAAGTAGAAAACCCTGCGCAAGGGAATACATGGAATTGGGTAGCCTTTTTCTTCCCAACCTTTTGGTTAGCTTATCGCAAAATGTATAAGTTATTTATTATATTTGCGTTATTGGCTATACCTAGTATAGTTATAACCCCTTTTATAGATATTCCAGAGGGGATTTATGTAACATTTAGTTTAGCTCTTCAATTAGGAATGATGATATTTACTGGATGGCAAGGAAACCGTTTATATTATAAGCAGGCTGTTCGTGTTTTTCGTAAGGGAGAAGATGCGTCTGATCATGAGAAGGCGTATTTCTTACAATCTAAGGGTGGCGCTAGTGTAGCTGGTATGATTGGTTTACAAGTTATAGTCGGGATTGTGTTTGGCGGAGCTATGCTCGGACTTTCTCTTTTACCAACTGAGCCGAATATTAAAAACGTTGTTCGTTCAACTGGTGAAGGGGTTACTTTAGAGATTATGACTGATAATCCAACCTGGAAGTTTGTGAAGAAAGAAAAAGATTATGATGTAGTAGAGTTTACTGGTTATGATTATACAGAGAAGAAAAACGTGAAAATTAAATTTGCTGTTTATTTCGATGAAGATTATTTCGAGTGGCAAGAGGTATATGAAAATAATAAGAAATTAAGTGAAGAAGAAGTAGAAGAATATCAAATTTATATTGAAGAAAATAATTGGGGTTTCTAGAGGGAACTCGTTCATTTTGAAAAGAAGAATCTTGTGAAGGTTCTTCTTTTATTTATTAGGGGGAGAGAAATAATTTCAGCATTAATAGAAGCTCTAATAGGATCTATTAGTTTAAGTACGGGTTTACACACGAAAAAGATTGATGCTAACATACTTTACTTGCAGCAGTATGAATGGTTTCGAATGATATATGAAGACGAAAAGTATCGAAAGTTATTTATTACGAACTACAAAGTTCGCTCATATTTACAAAGTAAGTTAAGAGTTCGATTGCTCGTAAAAAATAAAAATGCACAACGAAGATTTTTAAAATTAGTAGAAGAACAAATAGAAAAAAGGCATACGAATTGAAATTTTGTAAAATACAATAAAAAATGAGAATTTGAGGTAGGCTTGTCAATAACGTGAGACTATGGCACTATAAAGAAATGCTATACAAATTTTATTTATCGAGATGTAAACATCAATTTTGATTTTTACGTATAAATAATGAACGGAGGAAATGTATTTATGGCTACTTTACCAAATTGTCCAAAATGTAATTCAGAATATACGTATGAGGATGGCGTTCTTTTCGTATGTCCAGAATGTGCTCATGAGTGGGGCCAAGACGCAGAAGCTGAAAATAATGATGGTGCAAAAGTTGTAAAAGATGCGAACGGAAACGTTCTTCAAGATGGCGATGCAGTTACTGTTATTAAAGACTTAAAAGTAAAAGGAACTTCTTCAGTTGTGAAGATCGGTACGAAAGTAAAAAGTATCCGTCTAGTTGATGGCGATCACGATATCGATTGCAAAATCGACGGTTTCGGAGCTATGAAGTTAAAATCACAGTTCGTTAAGAAGGCGTAAGACAATAAAAAGAGGAGGCGAATAGCCTCCTCTTTTTATTATGTCACTTTTTGTCGGTAAATCGATATTTCGTACAAAATCGTTGATATATTCTGAGTTATGATAGATATATTTGAAAAATCGTTGATATATTGCAAGTTATGATAGATATATTGAAAAAATCGTTAATATAATTTCATTCATCGTGAACTACGCACGATTCACCGTGCACCATAGTCAATTTCTTTCAACTGACATCGCTTATTAAAGAACGTTTTATATCCAAGCTGTAAAAAGATAATGACAGCAAAGGCAGTACTTCCTGAAATACCGAGTATGATAGCGATTTGATATTGAATGGCTGTGAATGGTGATACACCGGATAATATTTGACCAGTCATCATGCCTGGTAAGCTTATAATCCCCATTCCGACCATAGAATTAATTGTTGGTAAAATAGCAGAATCAAAAGCGTCTCGAATGAGCGGAGCAGCAGCTTCTTTCGGTGTTGCTCCGAGCATAAGTGCACCTTCAATTTGACCTCTTTGCGACTTCATATTGTTTAAGAACGTATTTGCGCCGAGAGAAACACCAGTCATGGCATTCCCAACTAACATTCCTGTAATAGGGACGATATATTGCGGAGCATACCAAGGGTCATGACCGATAATAACGAAGATAAATAGTAGAAGTGGCCCAATTGATCCGGCGACCATGGAAAGGGCGGCTACTCGTTTTAATTCTTTAGACATCGGGATGTTAACTCGTTTATAAATATTAAAAATTGCAAAGGTAGTAATAGAAGTAATGAGAGCAATTGTATAAAATGGATTACTGTTTTCAAATACGTATGTAAGGACATATGCAACAAGTACGAGCTGAATGGTCATACGGAATGTTGCGAGCGCGATTTGTTTTTCGCGAGGTATTCCTTTTAATTTTACAAGTCCAATTAAAATAAGAATAAAAATATAGGCAGCTGCAAGTTGCCAAATTTGGAGTTCAATAACGCCCTTCAACAGAGAGCACTTCCTTTCTAGTTGCACCGTTTGCTTTACTAATCTCAATAATGTCGTCTGCAATTTCTTCTGGAAGTTGTTGTGAGTGTGTGATGAAGATAATTGTTTTTTTCTTTTTTCGTGCTAGTTCAGTAAATTGTTTCATAACGCGGCGTTCTGTATCACTGTCTAATGCTGAAGTTGGTTCATCTAATAAATAGACAGGCGGATCCATAAGTACGATACGTGCAAAGGCAAGTCTTTGTTTTTCACCGCCGGATAATGAGGAGGCGCTATCTTCTAATTGCTTGTCTAAGCTAACGGTTTGTAGTGCGCTTCGCAGGGCATCATCATTTGGAAATGGTTTTTCAGAAAGACGAAGTCCCATTAATAGATTTTCTTTAACGGTTCCATCAAAAAGAGGTGGAGTTTGCCCAAGCATAACTACGTCACGACGTAATTGAATAGGCGGATAATTAGAAATTAACTTTCCGTTATATTCAATTGTGCCGGATGTTGGAGATTGTAAATCGTTTAACATGCGAAGCAATGTGCTTTTTCCGCTTCCGCTTTCACCGATAATGCAAGTGATCTTTTCTTTTTGAATCTGTAAATAAGGAATGTGTAGTATATCTTTATATATAACGTCTTTTAATATAAACATAAATCGCTCCTTTCTGATTCTAGTTATATCGTATCAAAAAAGAGGGGGAAATGGTTATAACGAACAACGTTTTTTCTGCGTCTTGAGTTTTATTAATAAGTTAAGTAAACGATCTAATTCTTGGCTGAAAGAAATCACTTTATCATGAGTGAATCCGTATCGTTCAACGAGATAGATTAACTCTTTCTTTTTCGCTTCTATTCGATTGTTTAGTTTCGATAAGTTCATAAGTGGAATGTAATGCCTCCTACAAAAGTATTTATAACATAAAAAATAAGACCGAATGAATTCGGTCTTCAAGGAAATAATAAAACAACTTACAAATAGCATACACTGTTTATCAATAGTTTTTAATATAAAAATGAAAAATAAATCATTATACATATTGAGAAAGATGTGTCTGATAATTTTTAAAAACTGATGCAAAGAAGCTGCCTACATAGTAGACAGCCTGTAAAGTATTAACCTTTATGATATTTGTACATCCAAAGAAGGCCGGATTTTAATAATCTTGGTACACGTCCCATTAACGGTTGATTTGCGAGTAAACCGAATCCATGCTTCTTACCAAGAGATCCTAGAACACCTTTTAATTTAATAACAGGTAGTTCATCAGGGAGTGGTTCATTATTCCAACGTTTTAATAATATTTGGACAATTTGTTCTCCTTGACCTTCAGCAAGTTGGGCAGATGGTGCATGTGGAAGTGCTGCGCAATCTCCTACAACGTAAACGTGCTCGTTGTTTGGAATATTGTGATATTTCGTTAAGACAACCCGTCCGCTACCATCTTGTTCAACTGGAAGGTTTCGAACAACTTCATTTGCTTGAATACCAGCTGTCCAGACAATTGCATCACATTCAAGTGGTTCATCGTGATTATACACAATATTTGATTCCACTTTTGTAATGTTAGAGTTTCTTATAATATTAACTTTATGTTTTACGAACCATTCTTCTACGTATCTACTTAATTTCTCTGGATACGGGAATAAAATTCTATCTTTTCGATCAAATAAATAGATTTTTAAATCAGAACGGCTTTCGCGAAGTTCACTTGCAACTTCCACACCACTTAAGCCAGCACCAACGACAGCTACTGTTGCATTTGGTTCTAGACTATTTAATTGTTCATATGTTTTACGTGTTTGTTCAATTGATTGTAGACTATGTGTATATTCCTTCGCCCCAGGAACGTTATGATATTTATCTTCACAGCCAAGTCCGATAATTAAATCATCATATTGGATTGCTTCGCCGCCATCGAGATGAACCGCTTTTTCTTCGAGGTCAATATTTGTTATTGTGCCGTATTGAATATTGAGGCGTGGGTGCTCAGGAAACGGTATACGAATATGCGTTTCTGAAATAGTACCCGCAACTAATGCATAATATTCAGTTTTGAAGCAATGATATGGTACTTTGTCGATTAATGTCACTTGTACATCATCTGGAAGTTGGTTGCTTGGAAGTAGCCTTTGTAGAATTCTCATTCCACCGTAGCCGCCACCTAGTATTACGAGGTGTTTCATGATGGATTACCCCTTTTCTGTTGAAATATCCCCTAATCATAAAATTTTATATTAATAAAATATTTTGACTTTACTCAATCAAATTATATCGAATTTGTGAACAAATAACAATGCATGAATGAATACTCTGTTGTACAATAAGAAGAAAAGTAAAGTAAACTGTTTTGCCTTTTTAGTTACTATTTCATTGCAAGTAGCATGTTATATAAAATAAAATCATCTACTTTGAAGTGAAATAGTGAAGTAACTAAATAGTTTAGGATGTATAACGAAAACAACAAGAGACAGCTTAGTTTTCTTCTTATAGATGAAGTCAGAAGGTAATTTGTTTTGTAGTACAGGGGGGAGAATTTTGATTAAACCATTAATTGAATTTTGTGTAGGTAACCTTGCAAGTGGTTCACAAGCAGCTCTAGAAAAGTTAGAAAAAGATCCAAATTTAGATGTAATGGAGTATGGTTGTTTAGGATATTGTGGTATTTGTTTTGAAGGACCGTTTGCACTTGTAAATGGTGAAGTTGTACAAGGTGCAACAGTAGAAGAGCTTGTTAATAATGTATATGAGTATTTGGATGAAAATCCAATGTTTTAAGGTGTTGCGAATGAGCAACGCCTTTTTCATTTTATTTTAGATAAAACGTTATTTTGGAGGGTAGTTTAATACTATAGATAAATAAAAAAAGGCCCTTTTTAGAAGGGCTTTTTTCTTACACAATGTGTGTAAGAGTGGCTCATCGCCAAACGTTGTCAAATATGAGAAACGGGGGACATTCATATTGTTTTCTAAAAGCATGCATTCTATACTTAAAATAACAAATTATTTTTGGAGTGAATAAAAATGAGCCAATTTTCTTTTACAAAAATGCATGGTCTTGGCAATAGTTATATATATGTAAATATGTTTGAAGAGCAAATTCCTGAAGAAGATTTAGCTCTTGTGGCGGAAAAGGTTTCAAATATTAATACTGGTATTGGAGCAGACGGAATGATTTTAATTTGTCCGTCTGATGTAGCTCCGGTGAAAATGCGTATGTTTAATAATGATGGATCAGAAGGAAAGAGCTGTGGTAATGGTTTGCGCTGCGTAGCGAAATATGCGTATGAGCATAAACTAGTAGAGGAAACAGTTTTCACAATTGAAACGTTAGCTGGCATTGTAACGGCTGAAGTAACAGTAGAAGATGGTTTCGTGACATTAGCGAAAATCGATATGGGAGCACCGCGTCTAACACGTGCAGAAATACCGATGCTCGGTGAAGGTGAAACACCATTTATTCGTGAAAACTTCTTATATAATAATCATCGTTATGCATTTACGGCTGTTTCAATGGGGAACCCGCACGCGGTTATTTTTGTTGAGGATGTAGAGAAGGCACCTCTTACAACACTTGGTCCAGTTCTTGAGACACATGAAATGTTCCCAGAGCGAGTGAATGTTGAATTTATCGAGATTTTAAACGATGAAGAAATGAATTTCCGCGTTTGGGAACGTGGTTCAGGTGTAACGCAAGCTTGCGGAACAGGGGCATGCGCTGCCGTTGTAGCTGCTATTTTGAATGGGAAGATGGAACGTGGTAAAGAAATTACAGTCCATTTAGCTGGCGGCGATTTAATGATTGCGTGGACAAAAGAAGGAAACGTGTTAATGAAAGGACCTGCGGAAGTAATTTGCCGCGGAGTGTATGAGTACAAGATAGAAGCGTAAAGATGTATAATAGAGTGAGAACAGAAAGGATGGTGTATTTCATGATTGAAGTAACAGAACAAGCAGCTTTTCAAATTAAAGATATGTTAAAAGATGCTGAAGATGGAGAGAAGTACGTGCGCCTTGCTGTACATGGCGGCGGATGTACTGGCCTTTCTTACGGCTTAGGATTTGAAGTAGAACCAAAAGAAGACGACACAGTTCTTGAGTTTTTCGGTGTTGAATTTGTTATCGATACAGAAAGTGCTCCAATTGTTAAAGGAGTAAAAATTGATTATAAACAATCTATGCTTGGTGGCGGATTCACAATCGACAATCCAAACGCAATCGCATCATGCGGATGTGGATCATCTTTCCGTACAGCGACGAATGCTGGTACGCCAGAAGAGTGCTAAGGTTTTAGCCGAAATAGAAAAAGACCTTTTTAGCGATGGAATAAAATCGTTAAGGAGGTCTTTTCTTTTGCCGTAAAAGCCCGATTACCAAGGTTAATCAATATTTCACTTTATTTTTGCATAGATGCAAGTATCAGTTAGTTGTTTGCCGTCAGCTGAAAAATCTTCATTACGTAATATCCCTTCAAGTTCAAAGCCTAGTTTTTCAGGGAGTGCACGACTTTTCGTGTTATTACATTCACATCGTATTTCAATCCTTCTAAATTTGAATAACTGAAATCCAAGGTTTGTTAACGCACTTACTGTTTCTGTCATATATCCACTGCCACTAAATTGCGTGTTAATCCAGTATCCAATTTCACATTTAGAAACCTTCCAATCAATTCGATGAAGGCTAGCTGTTCCAACAAAATCATTCGTCTCTTTATGATAGATAAGATAGCGAAAGCTTTCTCTTTTCAAAAAATCTATATGTGCATTTCTCAGAAGAATTTCCGTTTCTTCAACAGTAGGAATGGACTGAAATAAAGACAACCATTGCTTTAATTCATTAATGGAATCTTTAATAGCTTGTTGTACTATATCCCCTTCACCAGCTTGAAGTGGTGCTCGAAGAATGAGTCTGTCTGTTTCTATTTGTAACGGAACATCTAATAAAATAGAGTTCATATCATTTCTCCTCTCGAAAACTTTAAATTAGGACAGAATGAAACTTATATCATAAAAAAACTTTCACCCAAAAGAAATAATTCTGGAGGACGAGAGTTGCAATTTATAATAAATGAATTGAAAAATACTTTATCTCACTAATAGAAAATCACGTCACAGCATCACCATTAGTTATTATAGAACTGTGCGAAGTACAGGAATATAGTAAAGCTTATCTCCCATAAAGGAACCTCTCAAAAACGCGTAAACAATAAATATATATTCAATTCATCATTTAGAAATCCCTTTTCACATATTGAAAACTAAACTATCATTTGGTACAGCAACATTAGGTTGTTAAACTAATGAATAGGTTAATTGAATAAGAAATTATTATTTTTTAACCTGCTTTAAATTGAACGCATAATTCACGATTGATTATCTAAACGCAATCGCATCATGCAGATTTGGATCATTTTTCCGTACAGCGACGAATGCTGGTAAGCCAGAAGAATGCTAAGTCTTTAGCGATAGAATAAAATCGTTAGAAAGGTCTTTTCTTTTGGCGTTAAAACAGAAAATGCATGCAAAGTGACTTTTAAATTAAATTTTAATGTTATTATATATGGAATATATGATGAAAATTGTTCATTCAAGTTTCATATTGTTCGTTTCGGAAAATATTATGCAACAGAAATGTAAATGAATAGAAGAAATATACTATTTATTAGTTATATTTAATGTTAATATTTGTAACGAAGATGATTGGTGAGGGCTGATTAAAGTTTCACTGTATATAAAAAAGGTGCATGAGAGAGAAGGCTATAGCAAATTGTATAGAACTGAATAGTTCCGTATTAATTAAAATACGTTGATTACTAGATATTAAAAAACACCGGGGGGATTAGAGTGAAGTCATTTAAGAAAGTACTTATAGTAGGGATGGCGTTGACTACAGTATCGATTTTGGGAGCTTGTTCTAGCGATACAGACGTATTAACAAAAGTAGGAGCAAAGCAACCAGCGAAGGCGGAAGGTGACGTATTAAAAGATCAGAAGAAAACACCTATGACTACGAGTAAACGTGAAAGTATTAAAAATGAGGACGCTTCATCATCACAGAAGCGTTATATTTCTCATGATGAATCTCAAAAAATTGAGGAAGGTATGACGTATACAGATATTCTTAATACGATTGACTACGGTGGTGAGAACATAAAATATTATAATAACAATGAAAAACGCGTATTTTATACTGAAAAAGATACGGATGGTACATATGAAATTATGGTTGAATTAAATACATATGGTTACGTTGTGAATATTGAACGTACTGCTATAAAGGATACAGATAAAGATAATGATAAAGATAAAGGTAAGGAGAATGGGGTATCTACGAAACGTATTGAAGAGCCTGTAAAGGAATATGAAGAAAAAAACGATCGTGTACCGTGGTATAAAGATGTAAATAACAATTCGGCAGCAGTAAGTTACAATCAATATTTGAAAATAAAAAAAGGTATGCCCGCGAATCAGGTAAAAGCTGCAATTGGACAGCCACATGTGATTGAGAAATATAAATCTTATTCAGTATATGACTATACTGGTTATGGTGGAGAAGGATCATTACGTGTAATCTTTGAACCGAATGGAACTGTTACGGATGTAGTGGAAGACGGTTTACCACGATAATAAATTAGTTACGGGAAGAGTTGTAGTAAAGTTGTCTTTGATTTTATAAAGTTTTTGGGAGCACCCCAAAATATAGATGAAAAAATAATTCTCTTAGCCATGTTATAGTATTAGTATTTACCGAAGTTTCTTCCAAATTCAATAGCGTTATTGTGGATGTTGTTGTCGTATTATTTTTGCTGATATATACCGCAGTAGGGCAGCAATTGTAATTGGACGTAAAAGGACGCGGAGGAGTAGCAGTTTCCTTTTGAAAGAAGGAGGAAAATATGATGGAGGATATTTTTGAATTCATAGGGAGATACGTAATTAAACCTATTATTAATTTAGTAAGATATCTTGTAATAGAGATTATAATTGAGGGCATAATAGAAGGCGTAATAAACGGTATAAGGAAATTACGTGATAAGTGGCGAAATTGGCGTGAAAGACGTTATTGGCGGTAGTGTAGCTGATGAGAGTGTGAAACAAAAACGTTATACAGAAGTTATGAAGAAGTTTAATGAAATGATAGCAAACGACCCGCATTTAGAATCTGTACTCGTTCCAATTGGTGATGGAATGACAATTTCTAAAGTGAAGAAATAATTATTATCTTACAAAAGTGTAATGTTCATGTCATGTTTTTGAATTTCTTCTTTAAGCTCTGGGCTTTAAGATAAGAATATAAGAAAAAACATATGAGGTGAAGGAAATGAAAAGATACATTGCACTATTTAGTATTTTAGTTGTATTCGCAAGCTTGTTAGTTGGTTGTGATTTAAACCGTATGGGTAAAGATGAGTACTACGTTCAAATTACAGTAGATGGAAAAGAGTATAATGGTAAGTCTAGTAATGGTGAACCATATAAAGATTATCAATATAAACTAACTGGATTTGATAAAGAAGGTAAAGAAAAAGAATTAGAATTTACAGCTGTGAAAAATCTTCGTAAAGAAGCATTCCTACGCGTATATCACTCAGATAAAAAAGGTGTATCAGCTTGGGAAGAAGTAAAGAAAGACGAGCTTCCTGCGAAAGTGAAAGAAAAATTAGGCGTGAAATAAGACAGATAGAAAAGGAATTGACGAACAGGGTCAATTCCTTTTTTTGCTTTCAAATTCTTCTTCTGAAATGACTTTAAATCCGTGTCTTTTAAATAAAGCAGTAGTTACCCCGTAACCAGTTTGCTTATTGCCATTAAATTCACCAGTGTAAATCGTAGAACTGCCACAAGATGGACTACGTTCCTTTAAAATAATATATTCTGGGTATAAATTTTTAATTTGTTCTAATGCTTTATAAGCACCATTTACGAAAGCTTCTGTGACATCTTCACCATCTTTTGTCATCACTTTCGCTTTTCCGTCCAAAACGTCGTCGCCATTCCCGCCAATAATTTCAGCAGAAGGACGAGGTGTTGGCAGTCCTCCTAATACTTCAGGACAAATGAGGACTGTATCTTCTTTTTGTAGTAGCTCCTCTATTTTTGAAACGAGATTGTCATTTCCGTCATATCGAAAAGCTATACCACCTAAACAAGCGCTAATTACGATCATATTTTCATCTCCATTAAAAAAATATTAAATTCCACGCCAAATTCTCTTCCTGCCTCTTACTTATAAATGAGGTGATATAAATGGGAAGCTTATATAATTTAATGAAACCATACAGTGAATTTCGAAGTAAAGAAGAGTTTAATACATATCAAAAACAAGTTTTGAAGTGCTATCGATTTCAATTGAATAAAACGGATGCTACCATTATTCATTTTTTAGGAAAATATGCGGTGAATGAGAAACAAAAAACAGTGGGAGTTGCTTGTCCGTTAATGGAGACGATTGCGAAGAATGTTGGAAAGAGTATTCGTACAGTACGCCGTTCAATTGCAAAGTTAGAGGAACTAGGAATTATAAAGCGTGTTGCAACAAAAGAAAGACATAAGCGCGGCGGGTATAGTGCGAACTTATATATTTTTCTTATATCTGCAATTGACCGCATGGATGACCGTATGAAAATGTCCGCATGTGAAAGTGAGGATCGTGCAGCTGGCTGTAGCGGAAAGGAGCAAAAAAGCGAAAGGGAAACAACTCTTTCTAAAAACATTCCACAAATAAAAGAGAAAAGAAAAATAACGTACGAGCTTGATGAGACATATTGCCGTCATGATATACCGAAGCCTTTTATATACGCACTGGTACCGATGACGAGTAATCCGCAGAAAATTAATATATTTTGGAGTAAGGTCGAGCTTGCGTATAAAAAGAGCGGGTTACTAGAACAAGGTGTTTTATTAGAGCAGATATTAGCTGATGAAGAAGTGTATGGAAATTTCATTTGGCGAGTGAAGAGTGTTGTGAGAGCTTATAAATATGGGGAAATCCGTAAAAATGTGAAGGCACTTTTATATAGTACAGTGCGAGATTTATTTTTAGAGGTTGGATTAGAATGGGGAGCAGCTGTGAGAAGAAGTAAGGGGATAGCGTTATTTGATCCATTTAAAAAGGAGCCATGCGTATAATACATGACTCCAAGTAGCTAGTCGAACTTTCTTACAACTGGAACACGAATCGCTACAAATAGTACGAAGACGATAACAGCAATTGCACCGCTTTTCATAACGGTTACGATTGGAATTCCCATTGCAAGTGCGATTGATGTGAATGCATAAGAGAGCGGGATAAAGCCCATTGATGATAGCATAAGTAAGCTCATTACGCGTCCCATCATTTCCTCTTTTACTGTCGATTGAATCATCGCCATAAGCGGAACGATAGCCATTGCAATTGTAATACCATAAAACATGCCGGCTAATAATGCTTGCCAAAGTACGGTGCTAAAGTTGATGGATAAGAAGAATACACCAGACAGTAGCATCATGATAATGCAAAATAGTCCGCGTCTACGATTAATATTTTTTAAACCGACAATGACAGCGCCTATTGCCATTCCGCCGCCTACAGATGCTTCTAAGTAACTGAAATGGAGCGAGTCACCGTGCAGAACATTTTTAACGAAAAGCGGGAAACCGACTTGCATCGGACCAATTAAAAATAAATTTAAAAAGGCGCTACAAAGAAGGAAAGTTGAAAGGAATGGCGATTCCTTTACATATAAGATTCCTTCTTTAATGGAAGTGAACATACCTTTATCTGTATCTTTTAGTTCTGGCATCGTAAATTGTATTTTTTGAACGATTATGGCTGCGACAATCAGTAATAAAATTGTAATAGAAAATATTGTCTCGTAGTTTGTAAATTTGATCAGAATTCCGCCAAGTACAGGGCCTAAGATGACCGATGCTTGGTTCGTCATTTGTGTAAGTGAATTCGCTTGTGTTAACCGGCTTTTTTCTACCAATTCAGGTAAGATAGATCCATCTGCTGACCAGAAGAAAGCATCAGCAAGTCCAAAGAATAAAGCGAATAAAGCAAATGTATATAGTGTTACATCACCAACGATAAACCATGTGAGAATGGTTGCGACAAGAATCGCTCGAATAATATTGGAGTAAAACATAATGTTTTTTTTCGGGAATTTATCAGCTACAGCGCCGCCGATAATCATAAAAATAAGCCTTGGAACACTAAGAGCTACGAAAACAACACCGAGTGAAGCTTCAAGGTTTAATGTTTTTGCTATGTACCACGTTTGTGAAAAAGTAAAAAAGGCTAAAGCAAAGCTTGAAAAAAGAGTAGCTGCCCAAAGAAAAAGGAAATTCGTATTTTTTAATAACGGTTTTCCGCTTCCTTCTAAAGCAGTTTTATTTTGTTGTAGTTCCTCCATATTGCTTCCTTTCTATGTGACAAATTTAAACTAAAAAACCAGTAAACGCCCGATTGGTGAGGGCTAATACTCAATGGGAGATGCCCTCCGCTGAGTATAGTTTCACTTTATACAGTTTCTAATATTTCTATACTGCACTTTCTCATTGTAGACAATAATAATGGATTTGCCCAGTAGCTATTTAACGACAAAAAAAGATGCCGAATGGGCATCTTTTTTTAGGCTAACGCAATATAAATATCCAATTGTGCATGATTTGGGTCTAATGCTCTTTCGGCGTAAAGTTCAAAGTCTGTTGTGAAGGCACGTTTATTTTCTTTCGACCATTGCCAAATATATTCCCAAGCTTCGCAAACGACTTCAGCAACTGGTCCCTTTCTCGTTGTAAATACAGCATATGTAGCAGCAGGTATTGTTAAAGTTGTCATATTTTCAGGAACGTCTTCTAATGAAGAAACGGGCATACCGATTGTAAATGTATATGTACCAGTTTCATCTGATTCGTAGTTGGAGTAGAAAGCGAATGTTTCTTTCGTTTGTTGATTTGGGATGTGATGCATCATTTGTTCTTGAAAGTATTTGTTCCAAAGCCCGGGGATTTTTCCTTCAGGAGATGCCTCTATTTCATTAGTTGTCGTAACCGAAACGCCGATTGCTTGGAAAGCTTCTTTTTTTACGATAATGGGTTCGTTTATCATTACAAATTCCTCCTTTAAAATAAGAACATACGTTCTTTAATAATGTAACATATTTTTACATGTAACGGTTATTGTTTTTTGAAAATTTTAATCATAAACAACAAACTGAAATAACTAAAAAATGGTAAAAATTCTATTGTATGTATGAATAGGTTAGGGAGTATGTTAAGATTTTTATGTATCCTTTAACTGTTATATAAGCCTATGCAGTAGAACGTTTTTACTATATTAAAAATGGTAAAGGTTTGTATAAGTGTCCGATATATATGCTATTTTTGATAAATTAAAATAGTAATATTCTATGAGATTTATATTGTTGACATTGGGATTTCAACGATACATTTTCGTAGGACGGATTGTTGCGAGTGGATATATATTGCTATGTATACGGCTACGAAATTAAGTAGACGGATAGCAAGTATATAGAAAGGAGAAAGGTAGAAAATATGAAACAAGTATTGAAGTGTTTTAATGTCGTAACGATGATCACACTTCTCCTATCCATCATATTGCCTTCACCCAGTGCTTTTGCTACAGAGATAAATAAAAAAAGCTGGGATGAGTTACAAGGAAATGATGTGAAAATTAAGGCAGAGCAAGTAAATGCTGAAATATATAAGGGAGAAGTAGCGGAGAGGGAGCACGTATTTCAATATACGATTGAAAATACGGGAGCTACACCAATTCAAGAATTGGTGCTTAAACAAAATAATGAAAATGAAATTACGTTCCCTTCGCAATCTGTGAAAGTAAACGGAGAGAAGTTACCCGAAAATAAGGTAGCGGATTTCTATGTAGAGGAAAAAGATAAGGGAGGAAAGGTTCTTTCTTCTAATCTTAAAATTAAAGATTTAAAATCACATGAAAAAATGACTGTGTTAATAAAAGCTCGTCGTGCACAACATTTTAATAAAGAGTATAAGCAAAAAATTAGTGTGCAAAAGGATCAACTACAAATAGGAAACATGTCTGTAGATGTTGAAGGGATTCCTTCTGAAGACAAGGTTGAAGCTAATACCGATGATGAGGCTGACAGTAGTAAGAAAGAAATCGGATCACCAGCTGATGCTAAATCAAAAGAAGTGGATGGAAAATTAAAAGTATCTGCAGGAGATAAAAATAAACCTACAGCGAACACGGAACTAGTGAAGCAGCCAGTAGATAAAGATGAGAAGAAACTAGAAAAAGAAGCGGAAAATCAGAGCGATGCAAAAGTACAAGCTGCATCAGAGAATGCTTCGAAGGTTCAAATGCAAACAGGGGATAAGCAAGGATTTGGAGATCCACTGTATTCTACAATTACTGCTGGTAATTTAGTACAGACTGGCAATGTAACACTTGGTTTGACGACTGATCATTATGGCAGACAAAGTATGGGTTATAAAACGAATAAAATGACTGTGGACGTTGATAACGATGATAGTACTTTTAATTCGTCAACAGGTGCATTTCCTAATATTCCTGCCGGAAGTAAAGTGAAAAAGGCTTACTTATTCTGGACAGCAGCAATGGGGTTACCAGGAAATATTGCTGATAGAAAGGTTACCGAGGATCAAGTAAGGCAACCAGTCAAAATGAAAATGGGAAATAAAGAATATGCAGATGTAACTGCTGATAGCATACGAAAAGCGGATTACCTACCTTATATTTCTAATTACTCAGGTAGTGGCGCAGGATATGTTGCGTATGCAGATGTAACAAATGTAATTGCACAGCAAGGGATTTCACAAACGTTGACAGTTGCAAATGTGCCACAAATTAAAGATGTAACAGGTGGCGGCTATTACTGGGGTAACTGGAATCTTATATTAGTTTATGAAAACTATAAAGAAACAGTAAAAGACATGAAGATTTGGGAAGGGCTAGTCTCTCAAAAAAGTACAGCCTGGACAGATATTAGTGTTAATAAAATAAACACACCAAAAGAAGGTGCTTTTAAGGCGAAATTTAGTTATTTTTCATCGCAAGGTGACCCAGCTGAGAAAGATGGATATGCATATGATTATGGAGAATATGATTTTGGTGCTGGATATATAAAGATAAAAAATATTAACGGTAAAGACAATGATGCGAATGATTCGTCTATGACAGAAGTACAAGTAGACGGTACTAACGAGTTTGTTACGAAAAAATATCCAGGATATAACCCGGATTGGACAAATTCATTCAGTACTGACATTCATACGTATCATCTTGAAGGACCTACTCAAGTAAAAAATGATTTAAAAGAAGCAAAAATGCGTTTTAGAGCAAATGGTGGCGGTGGTGATATTTACGTATTAAATAACGCTACATTCGTTACAGAACATAATGCTCCAAACTTACAAGTTGATAAAAAGGCATTAGATAGTGCCGGTAAAGAAGTTAAGGAAATTAAATCTGGTGAAGAGTTTACGTATCAAATTGAAGTGAAAAATGATACGAAAAATAACCAAGCACCTGTATCTAATGTAAAAGGTTTTGATAAATTAGATGATCGTTTAGAGTATGTTCCGGGGTCTATACAATATATTTCTGGAAGTAATAAAGGAAATAAAACAGATAATGCAAGCGATGATGAAGCAGAGTTTGTAAATAATCAAATTGATTTCCGTATTGGTGAAGGGGCAGATGCTAAAGACGGCGGTGTTTTAAAACCTGGTGAAAGTGCCATTATTACATTTAAAGTAAAAGTGAAAGCTTCTGTACAATCAGATACAACAATAAAAAATATCGTTGCTGTAAAGGGAAAAGATAGTACCGAGGTAAATTATGAAACTACAGATGATGCAAATGTTACGGTTACGCTTCCGAAAGAAGTTCCGGGAGAAATAGAGGCAAGAAAAATAGCTTCTAATAAAACACCGAAGCTAGGTGACGAGGTAGAGTATCGTATTACATTTAAAAATAAGACAAAAGATGGACGTCTAGATGTATTGACAATTGAAGACGAATTACCAAGTAGTCTTGAATACGTGAAAGATAGCTTGAAAGCAGAAGGTGCAAAACCAGAGCCAGTAGAGCTGAAGTTTGAAAATGGTAAAGTAATTGCAAAGTATCCAGAAATTATGGATATGGAAGAAAGAAGTATCGTCTTTAAAACAAAAGTAAAAGAAACTGCAAAAATTGGTGAAGAAATTGTTAATAAAGCAACCGTTAGTGATAAAACAAATCCACCACAGGATTTAGAAGAGAAGATTACACCACACCATAAGGCCGGTAAAATTGCTGCAAAGAAAAAAGCAACAAATAAAAAGCCGAAGCTAGGAGAAGAAGTTGAATATCAAATTAGCTTCAAAAATACGGTGGAAAACGGAAAACTAGATGCAGTTACAATAGAAGATGAAATTCCATCTAACTTAGAATTTGTTCAAGGTAGTGAGAGAGCTGAAGGTGCTGAACCAAATCCAGTAGAGTTAAAAGTAGAAAATGGTAAGGTAATCGCAAAATATCCAGAGATTACGGATACAAAAGAGCGAAGCATTTCCTTTAAAGTGAAAGTAAAAGAAGAGGCAAAAGCCGGAGAAACGATTGTTAATAAAGCGGTTGTGAGTGAGCCAAATGGACAAACTGAGCATCCAGAAGAAAAGATTACGCCGGATTATAAATACGGTAAAGTGGATGTTGAAAAAAGCGTAACGAATCAAACACCAAAACTAGGAGAAGAAGTGGAATACCGAATTACATTTTATAATACGGTAGAAAACGGAAAACTAGAAAAGGTGCTAGTAGAAGATACACTACCTAAAGGTGTTGAATACGTGAAAGATAGTTTGAAAGCTGAAGGTATAAAACCAGAGCCAGTAGAACTAAAAGTGGAAGACGGCAAAGTAATGGCAAAGTATCCAGAAATTACGGATACAGAAAAAAGAAGTATTGTTTTTAAAGTGAAAGTAAAAGATTCGGCAAAAGTAGGGGAGGCAATCGTAAATAAAGCAATTGCAAAAGATCCGAAAAATGAGCCTGTTGAATCAAAGGTTGTTATTACACCGCAAAGTAAAAAAGGTGAAATTGCTGCTACAAAGGTAGTTAATAATAAGAAGCCAAAGTTAGGCGAAGAAATCGAGTACCGCATTAGTTTTCATAATACGGTTGAGAACGGAAAACTTGAAGAGGTGCGAGTGGAAGATACAATTCCAAAAGGTCTTGAATATGTAGAAAATAGTATCAAGGCCGAAGGAGAAGCACCTGGACCAGTAGAATTAGCTGTTGAAAATGGAATAGTCAAAGCTAAGTATATCGATATTATGGATATGAAAGAAAGAAGTATCGTCTTTAAAGTAAAGGTGAAGGAAGAAGCAAAAGTAGATAAAGAGATTGTCAATAAAGCAATTGTTGATGATACGAAAAATCCACCGATTGAGCCGGAAGAAAGAATTACTCCGCAATATAAGGATGGAATAATTGATTCGAAGAAGACAGTAGATAATCCATCACCAAAACTAGGAGAAGAAGTAGAATACCGAATTAGCTTTAAAAATACGGTAGAAAACGGAAAACTAGAAAAGGTAACGATAGAGGATACAATTCCTAACGGTTTAGAGTATGTAAAAGGCAGTGAAAAGGCTGAAGGTGATAAACCAGCTCCATTAAAGTTAAGTGTGAAAGATGGAAAAGTCATTGCTGAATACGAAAATATTACGGATATGAAAGAAAGAAGTATTGTCTTTAAGGTAAAGGTGAAGGAAGAAGCGGAAGTAGGTAAGGAAATCATTAATAAGGCAATTGTTGATGATATGAAGCATCCGAAAGAACCAGAAGCAAAAATCACACCATTACACAAAGATGGAAAAATTAAAGCGAAGAAAATCGTAAATAATGAAACACCGAAGTTAGGAGAAGAAGTAGAATACCGAATTAGTATGAAAAATACGGTTAAGTACGGAAAGCTAACAGACGTGATAATAGAGGATACTCTACCAGAAGGTTTAGAGTATGTAGAAAATAGTTTGAAAGCAGAAGGTGCCGGAACAGATTTAGTAGAGCTGAAATTTGAAAACGGTAAGGTAATGGCAAAATATCCAGAAATTATGGATACAGAAGAAAGAAGTATCGTTTTTAAAGTGAAAGTAAAAGAAGGAGTAACAGTCGGTAAAAAAATCATTAATAAAGCAACTATTGATGATTCGCAAAATAAGCCAGTTAATCCGACAGCGGAAATTATTCCTCAGTATAAAGATGGAAAAATTGAAGCGAAAAAGATGGTAAATAATGAAACGCCGAAGTTAGGAGAAGAAGTGGAATACCGAATCAGCTTTAAAAATACGGTAGAACATGGAAAGCTAACAGAGGTAAAAATAGAAGATGATTTACCAAATGGATTAGAGTATGTGAAAGATAGTGTAAAAGCAGAAGGTTCTAAGCCAGATCCAGTGGAATTGAAATTTGAAAACGGTAAGGTAATGGCAAAGTATCCTGAGATTACAGATACAAAAGAGAGAAGTATTACCTTTAAAGTGAAAGTAAAAGGTAAAGTGAGCGATTCAATTGTTAATGAAGCGATTGTGAGCGATACGAAACATCCGCCAGAAACACCGACAGCAGAAATTATTCCGCAACATAAAGACGGAAAAGTGAAAGCGAAGAAGACGGTAAATAATGAAACGCCGAAGTTAGGAGAAGAAGTAGAATACCGAATTAGTTTTAAAAACACGGTAGAAGACGGAAAACTAGCAGAGGTGAAAATAGAAGATACTTTACCCGAAGGTTTAGAGTACGTAGAAAACAGTGTGAAAGCAGAAGGTGATAAGCCGGATCCAGTAGAATTGAAAGTGGAAAATGGTAAGGTAATGGCGAAGTATCCAGAGATTACGGATACAGAAGAAAGAAGTATCACTTTTAAAGTGAAAGTAAAAGATGAAGTGAAAGTCGGTAAAAAAATCGTCAATAAAGCAATTATTGATGATACGAAAAATGAGCCAGAAACACCGACGGCAGAAATTACTCCACAGCATAAAGACGGAAAAGTGGAAGCGAAGAAGACGGTAAATAATGAAACGCCGAAGTTAGGAGAAGAAGTGGAATACCGAATTAGCTTTAAAAATACGGTAGAAAACGGAAAGCTAGCAGAGTTAAAAATAGAAGACGATTTACCAAATGGATTAGAGTATGTGAAAGATAGTTTACGAGCAGAAGGTTCTAAGCCAAATCCGGTAGAACTGAAAGTGAAAGATGGAAAAGTAATCGCAAAATATCCAGAAATTACGGATCTAGAAGAAAGAAGTATCGTCTTTAAAGCGAAAGTAAAAGAAGAATTTAAGGTTGGTGAAGGCATTGTCAATAAAGTAGTTGTTGATGATACAAAAGATCCAACAACTTCAGAAGTAACAATTACGCCAGAATATAAAGACGGTAAGCTTAAAGCGGAGAAATTTGTAAACAATAAAAAACCGAAATTAGGAGAAGAAGTAGAATACCGAATTAGTTTTAAAAACACGGTAGAAAACGGAAAACTAGTAGAGGTTACAGTAGAAGATGAAATTCCAGCTGGATTAGAGTATGTAGAGAACAGTTTACAAGCAGAAGGATCTAAGCCTAGTCCAGTAGAATTGAAATTTGAAAACGGTAAGGTAATGGCAAAGTATCTAGAAATTACCGATACAAAAGAAAGAAGTATTATCTTTAAAGTGAAAGTAAAAGAAGAGGTAGAAATAGGTAAGGAGATTGTTAATAAAGCAATCGTAGTAGATACAAAAAATAAGCCAGAAGAGCCTCATGTGGAAATTACTCCGCAATATAAAGATGGTAAAATTGCTGCGCAGAAAGTGGCAAATAATCATAAACCGAAACTAGGAGAAGAAGTAGAATATCGAATTAGTTTTAAAAATACGATAGAAAACGGGAAAATAGCAGAGGTAAATATAAAGGATGCCTTACCAAATGGTTTAGAGTATGTAGAAGGCAGCATCACAGCAGAAGGTTCTAAACCGAAACCAGTAGAGCTACATGTGAAAAATAATAAAGTAATGGCAAAGTATCCAGCTATTACAGATACAGAGGAAAGAAGTATTGTCTTTAAAGCGAAGGTAAAAGAAAGCGCAAAAGTGGGAGAAGAAATCGTAAATGAGGCAATTGTAGATGATACAAAGAATCTACCAGAAGAGCCTTATGTACCGATTACACCACAATATAAAGATGGAAAAATTGAGGCAAGAAAAGAAGTAAGTAATCGTGAACCGAAGTTAGGTGAGGAAATCGAATATCGAATTATTTTTAATAATACGGTGAAAGATGGAAAACTAGTAGAGGTAAAGATAGAAGATAAAATTCCAGCTGGATTAGAGTTTGTAGAAGGAAGCGAAAAGGCTGAAGGTGAAGAGCCAAAACCAGTGGAGTTGAAAGTAGAAAATGGTAAGGTAATGGCAAAGTATTCAGAGATTATGGATACGAAAGAAAGAAGTATCGTCTTTAAAGTGAAGGTGAAAGATTCGGTTACAATAGGTAAGGACATTACAAATAAAGCGATTATCCACGTTGATGATCCGAACCACCCTATAACTGAACCGACAGCGAAAATTACACCGCAATATAAAGACGGTAAAATTGCTGCTCATAAAAAGGTGAATAATCATAAACCGAAGCTAGGTGAGGAAATCGAATACCGAATTTCATTTAATAATACGGTGAAAGATGGACAGTTGGCAGAAGTGAAAATTGAGGATGAAATTCCGTCTGGTTTAGAGTATGTGAAAAATAGTCTAAAAGCAGAAGGTGATAAGCCAGCCCCAGTAGAGTTGAAAGAAGAAGCTGGTAAGGTTAGTGCGAAGTATGAAAATATCACTGACATGAAAGAAAGAAGTATTATCTTTAAAGTGAAGGTGAAAGATTCTGTTGAAGTGGACAAAGCAATTGTAAATAAAGCAATTGTTGATGATACAAAAAATCCACCAGAGCGACCGGAAGTAGATATTACACCGCAGCATAAAGCTGGTAAATTTAAAGCTGATAAAAAGGTAAGCAAAAAAGATCCAAAGCTAGGAGAAGAAGTAGAGTACCGAATTAGTTTTAAAAATACGGTAGAAAACGGAAAACTAGCAGAAGTGAAAATTGAGGATCAATTACCAACTGGCTTAGAGTATGTGAAGGATAGTTTAAAATCGGAAGGTAATGAGCCAGCGCCAGTAGAGTTAAAAGAAGAAGCTGGTAAGGTTAGTGCGAAGTATGAAAATATTACTGATACAGCTGAGCGTAGTATTCGCTTTAAGGTAAAAGTAACGGAAGCAGTAAAAGTCGGTAAGAAAATCGTGAATACGGCAATTGTGGATGATGATAATCCGAAGAATCCGCCGCAAAAACCAGAAGCGATTATTACGCCGGAGTATAAGGACGGAAAACTAAAAGCTGAGAAAACAGTAAATAATCCGGCTCCAAAATTAGGAGAAGAAGTAGAGTATCGAATTACTTTCCGTAACGTAGTAGAGTATGGAAAAGTAGCGAAGGTGAAGATTAAGGATGAATTACCAACTGGCTTAGAGTTTGTAGAAGGTAGTGAAAGAGCCGAGGGAGAGAATCCGAAACCGTTGTATGTGAAAGTGAAAAACGGCACAGTACTCGCAGAATATCCAGAAATTACGGACATGAAAGAAAGAAGCATCGTCTTTAAAGTAAAAGTGAAAGATAAAGCTAAAATTGGCGAAGCGATTGTGAATACGGCGGTTGTGGAAGATACAATAAACCCACCAGAGAAACCGAATGTCGCTATACAGCCTCAATATAAAGATGGTGCATTACAAGCAGAAAAAACAGTAAGTAATCATGAACCGAAGTTAGGAGAAGAAGTAGAATATCGAATTAGCTTTGAAAATACGGTAGAGAACGGAAAACTAACTGAGGTAAAGGTAGAAGATGAAATTCCAGCCGGTTTAGAATACGTACAAGATAGTATAAAGTCTGATGGGCCGGAACCAATTCCAGTAGAACTTAAAGTTGAGAATGGAAAAGTAACAGCAAAGTATCCAGAAATTACGGATACGAAAAAAAGAAGTATCATCTTTAAAGCGAAAGTACAAGAAACGGTACAAGTAGGAAAAGAAATTATAAACAAGGCGGTTGTGGATGATAATAATCCGACAAATCCACCGGTTGAGTCACTTGTACCAATTACACCGCAATATAAAGATGGGAAACTAGAGGCAAGGAAAGAAGTAAGTAATCATGAACCAAAGCTAGGGGAAGAAATCGAATATCGAATTACTTTTAACGGCATAGTAGATGGCGGGAAGTTAGTTGATGTAAAGATTGAAGATGAAATTCCGTCTGGTTTAGAGTATGTGAAAGATAGTCTGAAGGCTGTAGGTGATAAGCCTGTACCAACAGAACTTAAAGTTGAGAATGGAAAAGTAACAGTAAAGTATCCAGAAATTACGGATACGAAAGAAAGAAGTATCATCTTTAAAGTAAAGGTAAAAGAATCAGTAAAAGCTGGAGAGGAAATAACAAATAAAGCGATTATTCACGTAGATGATCCAAATCATCCAGTTATGGAACCGACAGCGACAATAAAGCCAGAATATAAAGATGGTAAGGTAAAAGCAACGAAGACAGTAAGTAATAAAGAACCGAAGCTAGGAGAAGAAATCGAATACCGAATTAGCTTTGAAAATACGGTAGAAAACGGAAAATTAGCTGAGGTAAAGATAGAAGATGAAATTCCAGCCGGTTTAGAGTACGTGCAAGATAGTATTCGATTTGAAGGGGCTGAACCAAATCCAGTAGAGTTAAAAATGGAGTTTGGAAAAGTAATAGCGAAGTATCTAGAAATTACAGATACGAAAGAACGTAGTATTATTTTTAAAGTGAAGGTAAAAGCAGCACCAAGTAAAGGGATAACAAATAGAGCGATAGTGGACGATAGAATAAATACACCACTTGAGCCTACAGTTACAATTTTACCGAAAACAAAAGAAGATTTTAAGATACCGGAAGATCCGAAAGAACCAGAAGTGAAACCGGAAGACCCGAAAGAGCCGAAGGAGCCAGAAGTGAAACCGGAAGATCCGAAAGAGCCGAAGGAGCCAGAAGTGAAACCGGAAGATCCGAAAGAACCGAAGGAGCCAGAAGTGAAACCGGAAGACCCGAAAGAGCCGAAGGAGCCAGAAGTGAAACCGGAAGATCCGAAAGAACCGAAGGAGCCAGAAGTGAAACCGGAAGACCCGAAAGAGCCGAAGGAGCCAGAAGTGAAACCGGAAGACCCGAAAGAACCGAAGGAGCCAGAAGTGAAACCGGAAGACCCGAAAGAGCCGAAGGAGCCAGAAGTGAAACCGGAAGATCCGAAAGAGCCGAAGGAGCCAGAAGTGAAACCGGAAGATCCGAAAGAACCGAAGGAGCCAGAAGTGAAACCGGAAGACCCGAAAGAGCCGAAGGAGCCAGAAGTGAAACCGGAAGATCCAAAAGAACCGAAAGAGCCAGAAGTGAAACCGGAAGACCCGAAAGAGCCGAAGGAGCCAGAAGTGAAACCGGAAGACCCGAAGGAACCGAAGGAGCCAGAAGTGAAACCGGAAGACCCGAAAGAGCCGAAGGAGCCAGAAGTGAAACCGGAAGATCCGAAAGAGCCGAAGGAGCCAGAAGTGAAACCGGAAGATCCGAAAGAACCGAAGGAGCCAGAAGTGAAACCGGAAGACCCGAAAGATCTGAAGAAACCGGAAGTAAGACTGGAAAAGTTAAATAAAGACTCGCAAGTAAAAGTAGAAAAAGAATTACCGAAAACAGGGGCAGCACATCCATGGATGATGTCAGTTGGTGCGGGAATTTCATTCTTAGTTGGCGGAGTATTATTCGTATTAGGTAGAAGAAGAAAACAATAATTTTTGTAGACGAAAAGCACACTGAGTTCGATAGTTTATCGAATTCAGTGTGCTTTCGTGGTATATAAAATAAAAGCTCCTTCCGGGTATGGAAGGAGCTTTTATTTTTACATATTAAAACATGCTTGAGCTATGCATTGGTTGAAGTTTTGCATTTGGATCGAAGTAAGCTTTTGCATTGTTTACTGCTGTCGGTGCTTCGCCAAATCCACAAGCGATAAGTTTTACTTTTCCTTCATATGTACAAATGTCACCAGCAGCGTAAATGCCAGGAATATTTGTTTCCATTTTTGAATTCACAAGGATGCTATTTTTTTGTATATCTAAGCCCCAGTTTTTAATTGGGCCAAGAGAGGAAACGAAGCCGTAGTTTACAATTACATCATCAACATCGATGATAACTTTTTCTTCAGTTTTTACGTGCTGAAGAACGACTTGTTCAATTTTGTCATCACCAATGAGTTCAACTGGAACATACGGTGTACTTACTTCTGCACGAGAATTCATTAAGTTTTCGACGCTATGTTCATGTGCGCGGAATTTATCACGGCGATGAACGATTGTAACTTTGTCAGCAATCGGTTCTAACATCATCGTCCAGTCTACTGCTGAGTCGCCACCGCCAAATACTACGACGCGCTTGCCAGCAAATTTATTCATATCATCAACGAAATAATGTAAGTTTTTCTTTTCGTATTTTGCTGTACCTTCTAATTCTAAGCGGCGTGGTTGGAAAGCACCATTGCCGGCAGTAATAATGACTGATTTAGAATAGTGAGTTTGTTTATTCGTAACAAGTTTAAATATACCATCAGCTTGTTTTTCAAGCGTATCAACAGCTTCTTCTAAGCAAATGGTTGGATCAAATTTCTTCATTTGCTCTTTTAAGTTATCAACTAATTCTTGTGCGCGCACTTTTGGAAATCCAGCTACATCATAAATGTATTTTTCAGGGTAGAGTGCGGATAATTGTCCTCCAAGTTGAGGTAAGCTTTCAATGATTTTTACACTTGCTTGTCTCATCCCGCCATAAAATGCTGTGAATAGTCCTGTTGGACCACCACCAATAATTGTTATGTCGTAAACTTTTTGATTTTCTGCCACTTTCATTCCCCCTATAGATGGAATTTTGATATTGATTTCATATATTGTTCATATGTACACGAAAATCCTGCAAATGATGACACTTTCAAATAAATGATAGCATATTTGAGTTCATAATACTTCTGAAAACGACTGAATTGTGTGTAAGTTTTCGCATAGATGCTTTTTGTATTGTATAAAATATACAGAAAGGAAAATACATGAAAAAAAGGCTGAAAAACCCTTGAAAACGCTATGTTATTTTAAAATATTGATAATTCTCCAGAAGCTTGAATTCTGGAATAAAACCGACTAATATAGGGAAGTATTATGTTAAATTTCTATGACAAAATTCGTACGATTTTTTGACTGCGTTTTGTTATGATATAGAATGTGATAAATTCCACATTCTTGACAAATAGAGTTTTTAGTACTTGGTATTATTTCTCATTACTATTATATAAAGAAAAGGGTTGTGATTTGGTGAAGACTCCAAAAATCGTAGTTTTAGGTGCAGGTTATGGCGGGATGATTACGACTGTTCGTCTGCAAAAAGCATTATCTGTAAATGAAGCTGAAATTACGTTAGTAAACAACAACAGCTATCACTACCAAGCGACTTGGTTACACGAGAGCGCAGCTGGTACATTACAAGATGAAAAAATCTGTCTAGATATTCAAGACGTTATTGATACAAATAAAGTGAACTTTGTACAAGACACAGTAGTAGAAATTAAAGCTGCTGAAAAACGTATTATCTTAAAAGACGGCGAGTTAGAGTATGACTACTTAGTAATCGGTCTTGGTTTCGAATCAGAAACATTCGGAATTACAGGATTAAAAGAGCATGCATTCTCAATCGCTAACATTAATGCAACTCGTGAAATTCGTGAGCATATGGAAGCTAGTTTCGCTAAATATGCAGGTGAAAAGCGCGATGAGTTAGTAACAATCGTTGTTGGTGGTGCTGGATTTACTGGTATCGAGTACGTAGGTGAGCTTGCAAACCGTGTTCCTGAACTTTGCAAACAGTACAATGTACCACGTGAAAAAGCACGTATCATCTGTGTAGAAGCTGCTCCAACAGCACTTCCAGGTTTCGATCCAGCATTAGTAGAATATGCTGTAAAACAACTTGAGAAAAAAGGCGTAGAATTCCGCATCGGTACAGCAATTAAAGAAGCAACTGAAGAAGGTATTATTGTTGCAAATGGTGATGATACTGAATTAATTAAGTCTGAAACAGTAGTTTGGGCTGCAGGTGTTCGTGGTAATGGTATTGTGGAAGAGTCTGGCTTTGAAGCAATGCGCGGACGTGTAAAAGTTGATGAGTACATGCACGCTCCAGGATACGAAGAGGTATTCATGGTTGGTGATGCAGCGTTAATCATTAACGAAGAAATTAACCGTCCTTACCCACCAACAGCACAAATTGCAATTCAACAAGGTTACAATATTGCACACAACTTAACTGTATTAGTTCGTGGCAAGGGCGAAATGAAAAAATTCGCATTCGATAATAAAGGATCTGTATGTTCTTTAGGTCATGACGATGCAATGGGCGTTGTTATGGGTAAAAAGTTAACAGGTTGGAAAGCTTCCTTCATGAAGAAAGTAATCGATAACCGCTACTTATTCTTATTAGGTGGACCTTTATTAGTTCTTAAAAAAGGTAAATTAAAGTTCTTTTAATATATAGTAGAAAAAGCAGAAACGGCTAAGCGCCGTTTCTGCTTTTTTTCATATAATACATGTTTTCGATATAACAATAGAAAGATGGGAGAAATGTTTTATTTGAACATTGCCTTATCATGAAATGGATGAATTCAATGTTTTATTTTCTTCATAATTACATTTCTGCATCTTGATATTTTTTTGTTAACAGTATATCGACAAAATGGGTTTTTTCACTTTTTGAAAAAAGGAAATTTCACAGCGAATTAAAAAGTATAGTATAATATATGGAAAAGAAAGAATATTCTGTCCGTTCGGATGGAGGAGGATGCATCATGGGGAAGCGCGGGAAAGTATGGTTAGCTGTTAGTGGCTTAGTAGCTACAAAAGATGGCAGGTGGCTATTCGTTAAGAAGAAATACAGTGGATTAAAAGGGAAATGGTCTTTACCGGCTGGTTTTGTAAATGAAGGTGAGACAGTTGATGAAGCTGTGAAACGCGAAGTGTTAGAAGAGACAGGCATTGTCGCTCATGTGAAGGGGATCATTGGTGTTCGATCGGGTGTTATTCGTGATGAAATTAGTGATAATATGATTATTTTCCTTTTGGAGCCTGAAGGAGAAAATATTATTGTACAGGAGAAAGAATTGTCTGAAGTGGCGTTCTTACATCCAGATAAGATTGCGGACGATCCGAATACGTCTGTACTTATTAAATATTTGTTAGAAGGAAGATCAGAACTACATCTTGAAGTGGACAAAACATTAAATCCAGGAGAACCATTTGGTTATACAGCCTATCACGTATTTACGGCACGTGCGAAGGAGAGGGAGAAAGAGTGAGTATACCGGTACTACTTATTTCAATGATGTTATTTTTTATTTTGTTCTTTGGAATTGGATTTTTACTCAACATGATTTTGCGAGCTACTTGGGTAATGGTTATTGTGTATCCGATTGTTTGTATGCTTATTATTAATAAAGCGAGTATGTGGGATTATTTTTCAAAACCGAAAGAAACATTTTCTTCATTTGGGACAAGTGTATCGCACTTAGGACAAGCAGACGTGTTTATTCTATCTACTGGATTAGTAGGGGCTGCTTTAGCAGGAGTCGTGATCAAGAAACTTCGGAAAAGCGGATATCAAATGTTTTAATCTCCAACTAAGTTGGAGATTATTTTTTGCATATTCCTTCATCGTATAGGGAATGATTAACGATGAAGGAGTGTGGAATATAAAAATGTTAAAACGATATTGTATTCGCATTATGATGACTTGTTTACTTGCATTTGCATTATGCGTAACATGGAAGGCTTTCACTGGAGTTTCTTTATTAGAGATTGTAAAGACATATGAAGGAATGAGTGCAAAAGAAGTACATGCAGCAGAAGTTAAGAGAAATGTTGCTCCGAGTAAAGAAGTGATAAATGCTTTAGAGCAGGCAAACGACTGGTCTAAATATCGTTCAATTGAAATGACTGCAACAGGTTATACATCGGGGATTGAGTCAACAGGTAAGAGGCCAGGGCATCCAGAGTATGGTATTACATATTCAGGTGTTAAAGTGAAAAGGGATTTATATTCCACAATTGCTGCGGACTTACGCGTATTCCCGATTGGAACGATTCTCTTCGTGCCAGGTTACGGGTATGGTGTAGTAGCTGATAAGGGCGGAGCAATAAAAGGAAACCGTCTTGATTTATATTATGATACGGTGAAAGATGTTTATAGCCAATGGGGTAAGAAAAAAGTAAATGTGTATGTAGTAAAAGTAGGAAAAGGTAAGTTTACAGAAGAAGAGTTAACGATGTTAAATCAAGACGAAACGATGCAAGTGTTTCGTGGTCAATATTTAAAGCAAAGATAGTCTAGTCGTAATTACGCTAGACTTTTTTTCTTGGCTTATTTCATAATAGAGGAGATTTTACACGTCATATAACTGTAGTTAGAATTGTCGCATTTTATCGAAAATAAAGTTATAATGGTGGTAGAGAAATTTAGGGGGTCTGAACATGTTTCAAGTACAAAAAGAATTAGCAGGTCACGAAGCAGTAATTGTCGCTTTATTTGAAGAAGAGAAAATGAGTAGTTTTGTACAAGAACTGGACAAAGCGTTTGAAGGACAATTACAAGTTTTACTAGAAGAGAAAGAATTATCTACGAAGAAAAAGGCCATTTCGAAAGTACATAGCTTAGGAAAAACAAATGTGAAACGTTATTACTTTGTTGGTTTAGGCAAGAAGGAGTCTTATACGACAGAAACGTTACGTGTGGCTCTTGGAAAAACGTTTAAAACACTACAAGCAGCAAAAGTACAAGATGCAGCAATCTTACTTGATTCTTTCGTAACAGAGAAATTAGACGCGATTGATGTCGCTCATATTGCAGCAGAGGTACAAGGCCTTGGTACATATGAATTACAAACGTATAAATCAGATAAAAAGGATCGTGTAGAGTTAGAGAAGTTCACGGTTATTACAGCGGAAGATGCACAAGAAATTGAAGCTGCATTAACAGTTGGCTACGTACATGGACGTGCAACAAATTCAGCTCGTACACTTGTAAATATGCCGCCAAACGTATTAACAGCGACAAAGCTTGCTGAGTATGCTGTTGAGTTAGCGGAGAAGTATGATATGGACTATAAAGTTCTTGAAAAAGAAGAGATGGAAGATCTTGGTATGGGTGCGTTACTTGCAGTAAACCAAGGGAGTACAGAGCCACCCAAAATGATTGCTCTTATTTATAAAGGAAAAGAAGAGTGGACAGATGTCATTGGATTCGTTGGAAAAGGTATTACATACGATACAGGTGGTTATTCTTTAAAACCACGTGAAGGCATGGTTGGTATGAAAGGTGATATGGGCGGTGCAGCTGCTGTATTAGGTGCGATGGAAATTATCGGAGAACTGCGCCCAGAACAAAATGTGATCGCTGTTATTCCTTCAACAGATAACGTTGTAAGTGGTACGGCATTTAAGCCAGACGATGTAATCACATCTATGAGTGGAAAAACAATTGAAGTATTAAATACGGATGCAGAAGGTCGTCTAGCTTTAGCTGATGGTATTACGTATGCGAAAAAACTTGGCGCAAACTACCTTGTTGATGTTGCAACATTAACAGGCGGTGTAATTGTTGCACTTGGAAACCATACGACAGGCGCAATGACAAATAATGAAGAGTTGTTTGAGCAAGTACTAGAGGCTTCTATGGAAACAGATGAACCAATTTGGCAACTACCGATTTTTGATCGTGATAAAGAACGTGTGAGAAACAGTAAGTTTGCTGATTTAAATAACTCACCAGGCCGTGAAGGACATGCGGTTATGGCAGGTACATTCCTAGGCGAATTCGCTGAAGATACACCGTGGGTACACTTAGATATCGCTGGAACATCAGAAACAAAAGGCGCGCACGACTTAGGTCCAGCTGGAGCAACTGGTGCAATGGTACGCACACTTGCAACACTTGTGGAGCGTTTCGGAGAAGAATAAGAGTATAAGTGAAGACTGTTCCAATATTTTGGAACAGTCTTCTTTTTTATAGGTTTGTTTATCCCGCTATTTGCCGGACAGTAAGACCCTAACCTCAAAATTTAGTGGAAGTAAAGAAGTGAGGTGGGGTTGCCCGTAAACGCTCAATTGGTGAGGGCTGATTAAAGTTTCACTTTATAAAGAAATTGTATACAAAATCCCATTTAAAGCAAAAGAAGTACGGCCCGTTTCTTCAGAGACAACTAATATAAGTGCATCACTCTTTTCTGATAAGCCTATTGCAGCTCTGTGACGCGTTCCTAGCTCAGAATCAACTTCTGTACTTTTCGTTAAAGGAAGAATATTAGCAGCTGAGACTATATGATTATTTTTTACGAGAACGGCACCGTCATGAAGAGGGTTACCTGGGTAAAATATTGATTCGAGTAATGGCGCAGTTAAATGAGCGTTTAATGTCGTTCCAGTTTGAATGAAAGCTTCAAGCGTTTCATTTCGTTCCACAACGATAAGAGCACCATGTTTTCTAGCGCTTAAATGTTGGATAGCTGTCGTAATAAAAGATGAACTTTCCGTATAAGGTGATAAATATGCCTGAATATAGTATGTAGCTGCCAATGTTTGTACATTTGCCAACATATGATGAATATCTTCCATTTTGCATAAAATACATTCATCTTCTTTATCGATTGCGTTTCTCATAATCGATAGTTCTCTTTCGGCAATTTCAATCATTTGCTTTGTTTGTATTTTGAGCTCTTCTGACAAGCCCCATTCTTGCATAATCCTCATTCCCTTTAGTGGAGTATTTAACAATAGTGTATACAAATATTCCTAGTAAAATCCTGCTAGATTTTATAAAATATTGAGATACAGCATATTTTTTTCATATAATAAAGATATGACAAGCGGGAGGAGAGAGAAGAATGAATTGGAAACAAGAATTTAGTCGCTGGCTTTCTTACGCACAATTAGATGCAGAATTAAAAGAACAGCTAGAAAATATGAAGCAAGATGAGAAGAAAATCGAGGATAGCTTTTATAAAAATCTAGAGTTTGGCACAGGTGGTATGCGTGGTGAACTTGGTGCTGGTACGAACCGTTTAAACGTATATACAGTTCGTAAAGCAACAAAAGGATTAGCAAGCTTTATTGAAAAGTTAGGTGAGGAAGCGAAAAAACGAGGTGTTGTTGTAGCCTATGATTCTCGACATAAATCACCTGAATTCGCAATGGAGGTCGCTGCAACACTTGGCGCACGCGGTATCACAACATATGTGTTTGAAAGCTTACGTCCAACGCCAGTGCTTTCTTTCGCAGTTCGTCATTTACATACAGTAAGTGGAATCGTCCTTACGGCAAGCCATAATCCGCCTGAATATAACGGATATAAAGTATACGGTGAAGATGGTGGACAGTTGCCTCCAAAAGAGGCAGATGAGTTAATTAGCTACGTAAACGCAGTAGAAGATGAATTAACAGTTGAAGTCGCTGATGTAGAGCAATTAAAAGCTGACGGTTTATTACATATTATTGGACAAGAAGTAGATGATGCATATGCTGCAGAATTGAACAATGTCATCATTAATAAAGAAATGGTACAAAAGGTTGGTAAAGACTTAAAAATCGTCTTTACACCATTACACGGAACATCAAATATTTCTGTACGCCGTGGTTTAAAAGAAGTTGGATTTACAGATGTAACAGTTGTAAAAGAGCAAGAGTTACCAGATCCAAACTTCTCTACAGTAAAATCACCGAACCCAGAAGAGCACGCAGCGTTTGAGTATGCAATTCGTGACGGTGAAAAGGTAGGCGCAGATGTATTAATCGCAACTGATCCTGACGCAGATCGCCTTGGTGTAGCAGTTCGTAATCATAATGGTGAGTTCCAAGTATTAACAGGTAACCAAACAGGTGCATTAATGCTTGATTACTTACTATCTCAAAAGAAAGAAAACGGAACGCTTCCAGAGAACGGTGTCGTATTAAAAACAATTGTAACGTCTGAAATTGGTCGTACAATTGCAAAAGCATACGGTTTAGATACAATTGATACGTTAACTGGATTTAAATTTATCGGTGAGAAAATTAGACAGTATGAAGAAAGCGGACAATACGAATTCCAATTCGGTTATGAGGAAAGCTATGGTTATTTAATCCGTCCATTCTGCCGTGATAAAGATGCAGTACAATCTGTCCTATTTGCATGTGAAGTAGCTGCATACTACAAATCACAAGGGAAAACGTTATATGATGGTCTATTAGAAGTATTTGAGAAATACGGATTCTTCCGTGAAGACCTTGTATCGTTAACGTTAAAAGGAAAAGATGGAGCGGAACAAATCCAAGAGATGATGGCGACGTTCCGTGAGAATCCTCCGAAAGAAGTAGCGGGCTTAACAGTCGTAGCAGTTGAAGACTATAAAGCAAGCATTGTTACATCTTTACAAGATGGACATAAAGAAGAGATTCACTTACCGAAATCAAATGTGTTAAAATATCAATTAGAGGATGGTTCATGGTTCTGCCTACGTCCATCTGGAACTGAACCGAAGATTAAGTTCTACTTTGGTGTAAAAGATAGTTCTTTACAAAATAGTGAACAAAAGTTACTTACTATTAAAGAAGATATTATGAATCGTTTATAATATAAAGTAATTTTAAGTAGTAGGGAACAAAAGGGAGCGAAATCTCCCTTTTGTTTTATGTAAGGAAATGATCGTTATTGATTCTGACAGAAGAGAGGGTATTTTGTGATGAAAAAAGTAAGAAAAGCCATAATCCCAGCAGCTGGATTGGGAACACGTTTTTTACCAGCAACAAAAGCAATGCCGAAAGAAATGTTGCCGATAGTAGATAAACCAACTATCCAATACATCGTAGAAGAAGCAATACAATCAGGAATCGAAGATATTATTATCGTTACTGGTAAAACAAAGCGCTCTATTGAAGATCATTTTGATAATGCATTTGAGTTAGAGCAAAACTTATTAGAAAAGAAAAAGTATGAGTTACTTGAAAAAGTACAGGCTTCTTCAAAAATGGTAGATATTCATTATATTCGTCAAAAAGAACCAAGAGGATTAGGACACGCTGTTTGGTGTGCACGTAAATTCATCGGTGATGAGCCATTTGCTGTTTTATTAGGCGATGATATCGTTCAAGCTGAAAAACCATGCTTACGTCAATTAATCGAAGAATATGATAAAACGCTTTCTTCTGTTATTGGTGTACAAACGGTTCCAGAAAATGAAACACACCGCTACGGAATTATTGATCCATTAGAACAAGAAGGTCGTCGTTACCAAGTTCGCAATTTCGTTGAGAAACCAGCACAAGGTACAGCACCTTCAAACTTAGCGATTATGGGCCGTTACATCTTAACGCCTGAAATCTTTATGTTCTTAGAGCAGCAACATGTCGGTGCTGGTGGTGAAATTCAGTTAACAGATGCAATCCAAAGCTTAAATGAAATCCAACGTGTATTTGCTTACGATTTCGAAGGAAAGCGCTACGACGTAGGTGAAAAGCTAGGATTTGTTCAAACGACAATCGAAATGGCCCTGCAACACCCAGAATTACGTGATGACATGGTTGTAATGATGAAGAAAATTTTAGAAGAACAAGTGAATCAAGAGTCTTAATATAAAAAAAGAGTTATTGCAGCAAGCTGCAATAACTCTTTTTTATTATGAAATCGTCGAATGAGAATGCTGATAAGCAGAACGACGCACAGCATAGTATATGCGAGGGGCGATAATAGCACCGATAATTGTAAATACAATATCTTTTACTGCAAACCACATCATAATCATCCAAGCAGCTTTATAGCTCATATTACCACCCATAAAGAAATTGACTGCCCCGTACATGTAAGTAGTACCGATTATATAAGTTAAAATAATTCCTGTGAAAGAGGCAATCGCAAATGTAATGAATGTTGGTCTTTCTTTTTGTTCTACTAGTTTCCCCGATACGTAAGCAACGATAATAAATGCGATAATAAAACCACCAGTAGGATCTAAAAGTGCTCCAAATCCAGCCTTGAAGTTAGCGAAGATTGGTGCGCCGGCTACGCCAACGAGCATATAAACAGTCATGGATAAAGCACCAAGTCTACTTCCAAGAAGAAGACCTGCTAAAATTGCGAAAAATGGTTGCATAGATAATGGGATACCTGCTACTTGAAGGAATGGTGCCCAAGATACAATATTTGCACCGATGGCCATAAGAGCAACGAACATGGCAGCTAATGCTAAATCTAAAACATGTAATCTTCTCATAATGTTAACCTCCTGTTGTTTTTAGGTTAACATTATCGTAGCTAAAATATTTACTTGTTGTCAATCAAAATATTTTGATAAGAAGGCTTTAAATAGTCTCTTAGCAACGTATATGGAATACGAAATTGCGGAATTCCACTTGAATACGGAGCAATCTCATATAAAGGGAAATAAATGACGAGATTGTCTGGCTCTAAAAAGAAGTGAAACTTTTTCATACTCATTACCTTTTCAGTTGCATCAGGAAAATAAATACTTTCATTTTGTTTAATTTGTCTTACAATCTCTGCACGGATTACATCTTTATATTTATCTTTTTGTTGAAATAAATCGTCTAAGTGCAGTAGCTTTTTTTCTTTTAAATCAAATGTATTTGCCTTCCACGTATAAAGACCGTGTGCTCCGCCAGTATATTGATAGTAATTCACATATAGGCTAAGAAAAGGTGGTTTGTTTAAAGAGACTTTATAATCAACATTTGCTACGTACGGATGAAATGGTGTACTAGATCCTTCTGTCTCTTTATAGTATTTTTTTGCTTCTTTTTCTAATTTGTTTTTAAATTTGTCAGTGGACTTTTTGTAGTATAAATTGAGCTTATTTTGAAATGTAGAGTCAGAAAAGTTGTGAAAAGAAGGCCTATTTATTTGATATTCTATATAAGGTTTCTTACCTTTTTGCGTTACAGTCTTAACATCGATTGTCAGGTTAGATGCTTTGGCTGTTATTGCACAATTTGGTACAATAGTCAGCAAGGAGAACATAAGCAGTAATATACAAAATTTCTGTTTCATTTAGGTGAAGCCTCCTTATATAAGTGTTATAAGTAGTTTGAAAATAAATAGGTAAAATTATACATTTAATTAAAGCAAGAGAAGGAGGAAGCGATATGGCAAAAACTTTAATGGATTCACTTGGAATTGAGTTGTTAGAGATGACAGAAGATAAGGTGGTTGCTACGATGCCTGTTGATGAGCGTACGCATCAGCCATTTGGATTTTTACATGGCGGTGCATCGGTTGCATTGGCAGAAACAGTGGCAAGTGTTGGTTCATACAATTTAATTGATCAAGAAAAATGTATTTGTTTCGGATTAGAAATTAATGCAAACCACATTCGCTCAAAGAAAGATGGAATTGTAACAGCGATCGGAACACCGATACATAGAGGACAATCGACAATGGTTTGGGATGTTCGTATTATTGATGAAAATGATGATTTACTATGTATATCAAGATGTACAGTAGCAATTAAAGAAAAACGTGAAAAGTAAAAAAGAGGCGCTCTTATGAGCAGCCTCTTTTTCTTATAATTAGAACTGGATTTTCTTCTCTAAGAAACCTTTTAGTTCGCTAATTGGCATACGAACTTGTTCCATTGTATCACGGTCACGTACTGTAACAGCTTTGTCTTCAACTGAGTCGAAGTCGTATGTGATACAGAATGGTGTACCGATTTCGTCTTGACGACGGTAACGTTTACCGATAGAACCAGTTTCATCAAAGTCTACCATGAAGTCTTTAGCTAATTCTGCGAATACTTCAGTAGCACCTTCAGATAGCTTTTTAGATAATGGTAAGATAGCTGCTTTGTATGGTGCTAAAGCAGGGTGGAAACGAAGAACTGTACGAGAATCGTTTTCTAATTGCTCTTCTTCATATGCATCACATAAGAATGCTAATGTTACACGGTCTGCGCCTAAAGATGGCTCGATGCAGTATGGTACGTAACGCTCATTCGTTTGTGGATCGATATAATTAAAGTCTTCGTTTGAGTGTTCCATGTGACGTTTTAAGTCGAAGTCTGTACGAGATGCAACGCCCCAAAGTTCGCCCCAACCGAATGGGAATTTGAATTCAATGTCAGTTGTTGCATTACTATAGTGAGATAACTCTTCTTCACCGTGGTCACGAAGACGCATGCTCTCTTCAGTCATACCAAGTGAAAGTAACCAGTTTTTACAAGTTTCACGCCAGAATGCGAACCACTCTAAATCTTCACCAGGCTTACAGAAGAATTCAAGTTCCATTTGTTCGAATTCACGTGTACGGAATGTGAAGTTACCAGGCGTGATTTCGTTACGGAAACTCTTACCGATTTGGCCAATACCAAATGGAAGCTTTTTACGCATAGAGCGTTGAACGTTTTTGAAGTTTACGAAAATACCTTGTGCTGTTTCAGGACGAAGGAAGATTTCGTTTGTGCTAGACTCTGTAACACCTTGGAATGTTTTGAACATTAAGTTGAACTGACGGATTTCAGTGAATTCTTCACTACCGCAATCAGGACATTTTACTTCATGTTCTTTCATTAAGTCAGCCATTTGGTCGAAAGTAAGACCATCAACAACCATTTCGATGCCTTTTGCATCTAAAGCATCCTCAATTAATTTGTCAGCACGGTGACGAGCTTTACATTTTTTACAGTCGATCATTGGATCGTTGAAGTTACCAACGTGACCAGAAGCGATCCAAGTTTTAGGGTTCATTAAAATAGCTGCGTCTAAACCAACGTTGTATGGAGATTCTTGAATGAATTTTTTCCACCAAGCTTTTTTAACGTTATTTTTTAATTCGATTCCAAGTGGACCGTAATCCCAAGTGTTTGCAAGACCACCGTAAATTTCAGAACCAGGGAAAACAAAACCGCGATGTTTCGCTAAGTTTACAACTTGTTCCATTGAATACATAAGAAAATCCTCCTTTTGAAAGTTAACGTATTGGCGATGACATACTCTGATACTTTGGAAACGAGCAGTATAGCTAAAAAGAACATAAAAAAACGCTCATCCCAAGGCTTATTTGCCTAGGGACGAGCGTTTGCCCGCGGTTCCACCCTAGTTGATACACAAAGGTGCATCCACTTTATCATGTATTGCTCGGGACTGCCGTTTCCTTGCGGCTTCAGGCTTTCACTATCCCTGAATCGCTTTTTATGCAAGTACTTATAAGTCCGTCATCGCTACTTATATTAGTAATAATGAACATATTCTAACACGTTCTTTTTTAAATCTCAATAGAGGAACGCGTCTATCTATGATAGAGTCTCGCCTATTTTTTCATTATTTATTCCGTAATTTTCTTTAATATGCTTAATTGCTTCACGCTTACTTAATGGAGCGAGCTCGTTGTTTTGCACGTATTCCCAAACTACATCCGGATTTGTTTTTGCATATTCACGAAGGACCCAGCCAATCGCTTTTTGAATGAAAAATTCTTTTGAAGAATGTAGTTGTCCAATAATCCAGAAAAGAAGTTCCTCATCCATCTTTTGTTTATATTTCAGTTGGAATAAAATAGCGGCGCGTTGTAACCATATGCTATCTGATGCAATCCATTTTGGAATATAAGCAGAAATCAATTCTGGGTGTTTTAAAAAGATAGTACCTAAGAATGTAGGGACGATGCTATCGACAGAGTCCCACCAAGATTTTGTGACAATAAGTTCTTCTAAGAAGGGGATATGAGTTTCGTTTATATGCTTTTTATATTTTTGCATAATATCAAGTGCGGCCGCTTGGAATTCACGTTCTGGTAAGTCCCAAAGCTCACGTACGATAATTTGGAAGTCTTTTTTATCTGGGAGAGTATGTATTTGAATGACGTCTTTTAATAATTGGCGTCTTTCCGGTGTTTGAATACCTAGAAATGGGAAGTGATTTTTCATATAACGAGCCATAGGTTCTGCTTTTTCAGGATTTTTATGAGCTGTGAAATGCTCTTGTAATGCTTTTACAAATGGATGCATAAGTGTTTCTCCTCTCTTATTCTCTTTCTTCTCTTATTATACAAAGAGTTTGGATAAATTTTAAAACATAACTTGCAATGTAATGAAATATGTTGAAAGTAGAGAGGAGAGGATAAGATGGAGGATCAAGGCGTACTAGCAGGTTTCTTTGCTCTTAGTTTTGCGTTTATTCTTGTTATATTGATTTGGGCAATTATTTCATATTTGTTAACGGCTTTTGCACTTTATTCGATGGCGAAAAATGATGGTGCAACGGACGGGGTGCTTGCGTTTATTCCGTTTTTGAATAGTAAGACGTGGGGTGACATAGCGAAAGATAAATTACCAGATTTTTTGAAAGAAGAAGCAGGGTGGAAAGTATTCGGTATATATGTTGCATGTTTCATTTTTAATTTCGTACCAATTATAAGTTTACTAGCAACAGCTGTATCGATTGTATTGTCTATTTATCTTATCTACGCTATTTTAGACAGATATGGAACGAACTCTATATTATTTACGATTATTCATGTAATCACATTTTCGGTGTTCTTACCGATTCATTTATTTATTATTCGAAATGAACC
Source organism: Bacillus sp. N6 (assembly GCF_052805735.1). NCBI lineage: Bacteria > Bacillati > Bacillota > Bacilli > Caryophanales > Bacillaceae > Bacillus > Bacillus sp. N6. The sequence goes on along the minus strand of NZ_CM127843.1, from coordinate 4,777,101 downwards.
GGTGAGATATAAAGAGTAGATTTTTCGTTTTGTTGATAAGTCGATATATTTTAGATATAAGTAAAAAAGCGCCCTGATTATCAGAGCGCTCTTTTTACTACATAAGATAGCGTAAATAAATATAAATGTGAGAAATGATTAATGAAACGATCATAATTGGGAAACCGACTTTTAGGAATTCCATGTAACTAAATTTATGTCCTTCGCGGCTCGCAATACCTGCAACGATTACGTTAGCAGAAGCTCCGATTAATGTTCCGTTTCCACCGAGACAAGCACCTAGTGCTAATGCCCACCATAATACATCGATTTGTGCGTCAGATGGTGATAAGCCTAGCCCGACTGCCATATCGTTAATAAGTGGAATCATTGTTGCGACGAATGGGATGTTATCAATTGTTGCAGAGGCGATACCAGATACCCATAAAATAAGGATGGATGCGTAAGAAATATCTCCGCCTGTTATACCAATTACTTTTTGAGCCAACATTTTGATAAGACCGATATCGATAAGTCCTCCAACAAGTACGAATAGCCCTGCGAAGAAGAAGATTGTTACCCACTCTACGCTTGCAAATACTTCTTCAATTTCATGCTCTTTCACACCAATTAACATAAGTACAGTAGCACCAGTTAAGGCAATGATAGCCGCATCAATATGGAAAATAGAATGAGTCATGAAACCTACAATCGTAAGTCCAAGCACCGTTAAAGATTTTTTCATTAATACTGGATCTTTAATGTATTGTTTTTCATCTAAGCTCATTAATTTTTTAACCTGTACAGGATCGGCAATTAATTGTTTACGGTACATGAAGTAAAGTATTGTTGCTGTAACTCCAATAATAATAATTACGATTGGTGCTAGGTTCAATAGGAAAGCATTGAAGTCTAAATGCTTATTGGCAGAACCAATCATAATGTTAGGTGGATCACCAATTAATGTTGCCGTTCCCCCAATGTTTGAAAAAATAATTTCAGAAAGTAAATATGGAACAGGATTTACTTGCAGTATGCGCGTAATAGATAAAGTAACTGGAACAACAAGAAGTACAGTTGTAACGTTATCTAAAAATGCGGAGCCAAGCGCGGTAAGTAGGGAAAGGGAAATTAAAATTTTAATTGGATTTCCTTGTGCCCCTTTTGCTGCTTTAATGGCAACGTATTGGAAAACACCTGATTTACTCGTAATGTTCACCAAAATCATCATACCGATGAGTAGCGTAATCGTTCCCCATTCAATATGTTTCGTAAAGGCGTTATGTAAATCGACGACCCCCACAATTACCATGAATGCTGCACCAAGAAGTGCGATGACAGCGCGATTAATTTTTTCAGAAATAATAATGGCATATGTAATTAAAAAGACTGCGATAGCAAAATAATACTGCCAGTTAGCGAGTTCTTGCGTTGTTTCGTGCAAAAATCTCATCTCCTTTCATTCATTTTTCTTAGTGTGTCAAATATTAACTAGATGAAACACACATAACGTCATTATAAAGTAGAAAAACTGCGGATGTAAATGAAAGGAGGGATTTTGTCATATTTTCTGCATAGGTCATTTTTTCTTATTTTTTAAAATATTTGTGGGCATTTGACATATATATAAGATACATCCAATCTGAATATTTAAAATGGAATTAGCATTCGAGCTTGTTCGTGTAGGAGTGTCAAATAGAAAGGAATGATAAAAATGATAAGGAAGGGATCGTATGGATGAACAACGATTTTTATTTTTAGACTTTGAGTTTACGATGCCCCAGCATAGAAAGAAACCGAAAGGATTTTTTCCGGAAATTATTGAGGTAGGACTCGTTTCAGTTGCTGGCCGTAAGGTGGAAGATACGTATTCATCACATGTCAGGCCGAAAACATTTCCCTCTTTAACGGATCGATGTAAGAAGTTTTTAGGAATAAAACAAGAAGTCGTGGATAAAGGGATTTCATTTCCTGAACTCGTTAAGAAGCTTGCGGAATACGAAACAAAATGTAAACCGACAATTGTAACGTGGGGAAATATGGATATGAAAGTGCTGAAGCATAATTGTGAAATGGCAGGGATAGCTTTTCCATTCTTCGGACAGTGTCGTGATTTATCGCTTGAGTATAAGAAGTTTTTTGGAGAAAGAAATCAAACAGGATTATGGAAAGCGATTGAGGCGTACGGAAAAGTAGGGACAGGGAAGCATCATTGTGCGCTTGATGATGCGATGACGACGTACAATATTTTTAAACTAGTAGAAAAAGATAAAGAGTATTTAGTAAAACCAGCACCTCCAACATTAGGAGAACTCGTTGATTTTTCAAAAGTGTTAAAGAAAGTGAGCACACAGTAACGACCAAATTGCACATTATGTAATTTGGTCGTTTTGTTTTTTAAAGTTTGTAGTCTTTCTTTAACTGTTCTAATGTTTCTAGACTACGCTCTGCAAAAGGTGAATCATCTTCAGAAAATGAATTCATTTGGGTTTCTAATGCTAATTTTAGTGACTCGGTATAATCCGGAATTTCTCCTTCATATTTTTTCACCATTTGCTCTGGAATGTTCGTCTGTTCACGGAAAGCTAAAGCGCGTCTTTCATGGAAAAATGGTACGTCAGCTTGTTTTACGTTATGTAAGTCACCTTGCACCGGATGTTTTAAAACAGCTAATACTTTTACGACGTAACTGCCAGGGCGGCTATTTGTAACTTCGCCGATGTATTTGCCAGTTTTATAAATGCCAGTAACGATTTCACCAATTTCAAATGTTTCTCTCATATTTTTCACCTCAAGTTTATAGTAAGGAAAGTAGGAGAAGGAGTCAAAGAAATCATTCGCTTTCGGAACGCCCCCTTGAGAATATGGATAGGTTCCACTATAATTTAAAGTTATATAACAGAAAATTCTGATGTTTTACAAATCCTATAATAAGGAGTGTTCTATATGATGCCTTTATATTTTCCGGAAGATAAAACAGAATATATTATTCCAGGGATTGTTTGCGTGCTATTTATAATTGGTGCCGTTGCTACGTGGCGTATGTTCATTCGTGTATCAAAACGCGAAGCAGAGCGATTACAGAAAGTTGAAGAAAAACTATTAGCTGAAAAGAAACAGTAACGCATTTTTGTATGTTTCCCTCTATGCTCGGACAATCTAAGGGCAGAATATATTTTGGAGGGAATGGAATGAAGAAACGGCTTTTTTTCAGTTGTTGTTTATTATTTCTGATGGCAGGTTGTGACCAAGGAAAGCCGAAAGAAATTGAAGTGAAATTACATAATGCTTCAGGAGATGAAGTAGGGACTGCGAAAGTAGTGCAGCAAACAAGTGGCGTGAAAATTACGATTAAAGGAGAAGGTTTCACGCCAGGACCACACGGACTACATGTACATGAAATCGGAGAGTGTAAGGCACCTCGTTTTGAATCATCCGGGAATCATTTTAATCCTGATGATAAAAAACATGGTCTTCTTAATCCGAAGGGTGCAGAAAACGGTGATTTACCGAACGTAGTTGCAGATGGTTCTGGGAAGATTAAAGCGGAAATCGATGCACCTCACATCACACTTGAAGAAGGAAAAACGACGATTCATAGAAAAGATGGAGCGTCTATTATTATTACAGAAAACCCTGATGATGGTATGACACAACCGACAGGTAAATCAGGCGATCGAATTGCTTGTGGTGTAATTGTAAAAAAAGCAGCGGATATGAAGAAAAAGTAAAAGCTACCGTGCTGGTAGCTTTTTTTGTGTAGTATAAGTGAAAATATATCAGCGATTATTGGAATATATCGATTGTAACTCAAATTATATCGGCGATTATTAGAATATATTGACCGTAACTTGAAATATATCAACTTACCGACAAAATATGACAAAGGAGTCTGTCCAAGAATGATTAGGGGACAGACTACTCTATTATTATGAAAACGTATGACGCAGTCTGTTCAAAATTTCTTCTAAAACAGATCGTGGACAGCCGATGTTAATTCGAATATGTTCTTCGCCACCTAACCCGTATTTCTCACCAGGTTCAACGATGATTTTTCCTTTTTCCTCAAGTAATGCAGTACGCTCGTTTTGAGAAAGCTTTAGACGAGAACAATCAATCCATAATAAAAAGCTACCTTCTGGCTTCGTTACGGAAAGAGCAGGTATGTGAGTTTTAATATATTCACAAGCAAATTGAGCATTATCTTCTATATATAATCGAATTTCGTTTAACCAATCATTACATTCTGTATAGGCACTTTGCATCGCTGTGTAGGCAAAGATATTTAACCCGTGGAAGCCTTGTCTATATTGGATAGCTGTAAAGGCGTGACGGAGTTTTTCGTTTGGAATGATAATAATCGAAGCTTGTAATCCAGCGATATTAAATGTTTTACTTGGAGCCATACAAGTGATAGTGCGCTCTGCTAATTCTTCAGATAAGGAAGCGAACGGCGTATGTGTATGGTCTGCATAAATGATATCGGAATGAATTTCATCCGCGACAACGATAACGTCATATTTAGTACATAACAATCCGAGCTGCACAAGTTCCTCTTTCGTCCAAACGCGTCCGATTGGGTTATGAGGGCTACAAAGAAGCATGAGTTTGACACCTTGCTGAAACTGCTTTTCTAAATGCTCGAAGTCTATCACATATGTATCATTTTGTTTCTGTAATGGACTCACGCATAACTGCCTGTTGTTTGTTGTGACCATTTCGAAAAATGGAGGATAAATAGGTGGTTGTACGAGAACGGATTCGTTTTCTTTTGTGAAAGCCTGTATGCTCGTACTAAGAGCTGGAACGATCCCCGCGCTAAAAACAATCCATTCTTTTTGAATGTCCCAGTTATATTGTTTTTTTGTCCAGTTACAAATAATATCTCCAATATTTTCGGGAGGAAGTGTATAGCCGAAAATAGGATGCTCAATACGTTTCTTTAAAGCAGTTTGAATTTGTGTTGGTACTTCAAAATCCATATCAGCAATCCAAGCATGGATAAGTTCTTCGTTTTTATATGTATCCCATTTTATACTATGCGTTCCACGTCGATTGATTGCTTTATGAAATAGTTGCATACGTTTGCCCCCTTCTTCTGTAAAACCAATAAGTTATGAAAGTTCTCTCTCTTCTTATAGAATAGCTGATGTGATAGGATAAAGAAAAGTATTAAAAAGTGAAAAGGCGGGAAGCGAATGGGTACATATGAAAAGATGATAGAGGTTGTGAAGAATTGGGATCCGTTTCAAATGGGACCGGAGTTTTATGAAACAGAAGCGAGCGATGTTGTGAACGTCATAAGTGTGTTTGATGATCCAAAATACATCGCAAAGAAGATTCAACATATATACTTTATGTCTTTTGAGGAAGTACCTGCGCTTGAAAAATGTGAGAAATTAGCTGTGGAATTACTTGTAATAAAAGAAGGCGGAAGCTGTTCATTATAGGCTGTCGGAATTTCCGACGGCCTTTTTTATATTATCCCGCTATTTGCCGGGCAGTAAGACCCCCACCTCAAAATTCAGCAGAAGCAAAGAAGTTAGGTGGGGGCTAATTAAAGTTTCACTTTATTGCGCAGAAAAAGCGATAATTTCTTCATAAACATGTTCAGGCTTTTCTTCAGGTAGTAAATGTCCTGTATTTTCGTAAGAAATAAATTTTGAATTCGGTAAATCTTTGTGTAGACGATGACCTACATGTACAGGGACGACGCGGTCTTTTTCACCCCAAATGAGTAGTGTAGGTGTTTCGATTTTTTGTAATTCAGTTGAAGATAAGTCACCTTCACGGTCTCGTATCATGCGAGTTAAAGCGGGAAATATACGGTCGTCATAAAAAGGAGCGGAGTAACCTTTTTTCATTTCATCGTCAATTAATGAGTGATCATGAACGACATTCATTAAGTTATGAACAATACCGCGTCTAATAATCCAGTTCTTTACGTATAAATGAAAGAACGGTAAATAAGAAGAGTATAGTAAAGGTAAGGTTGCGCGTGCTAAATAGCTAGAGCTGCATAGTAAAATCGTTTTTGAAATGAGTTCAGGACGTATACGGTTTACATAGAGAGAAATTTGCCCACCCATAGAGTGCCCAACTAATACAATGTTTGAGAGAGATAAATGTTCAATTAAATCAATAATAATCGTTGCTAAATTGTGATAAGAATACTTAAACAGATGAGACTTATCACTTTTTCCGAACGGTGGTAAATCAAGAGCAATCACTGTTCCTGCTTTCGATAGTAAGGGAATGAGACGACGGTAACTGAATGAGGAAGATAAAAAGCCGTGAACGAGTACGAAAGTAGGACGTTCTGTTTTGTTATCGTGTTCATACAATTCGTAATGAATAGTAGTGCCGCGAGTGGAAAAAGTGAAATAAGGACAAGTATATTCGTGATTCATTTTTTGTCACTCCATTGATTTTTGTTCATATCATCTCCAAGGAAGAAGAAAATATGTTAACAAAAAAAGGCAAGATGACGACGTCATCTTGCCTTTCGTTTATTCAGTATTACCCGCGAACAATATTAGGCGGTGTTTTTCCTTGTAATCCTGCAACTAAATTTTCAGCGGCGGTCATAGCCATTTGCTGCCTAGTTTTTAATGTTGCAGATCCGATGTGTGGTAAAGTTACAACATTTTGTAATGATAAGAGTGGATTATCTTTTTGAATCGGCTCTTGTGTAAATGTATCGATACCTGCTGCAAAGATTTTCTTTTCTGTTAAAGCATGGATTAACGCTTCTTCATCTACTGTTTTCCCGCGAGAAGCATTAATGAAGATTGCTGTTTCTTTCATTAATGAAAATTCCTTTTCTCCAATAAGGTGATATGTTTCATCTGTTAATGGAGTAAGAAGAACAATAAAGTCAGACTGCTTCAGTAGCGTTTGTAAATCACAATATGTAGCATCGAATTTTTGTTCAGCTTCTTCTTTACGACGGCGGTTATAGTAAAGAACATTCATATCAAATCCGAATTTTGCTCGTTTTGCAACGGCTTCTCCAATTCGGCCCATACCGATAATACCAATTGTGCTATGGTGTACATCTAGTCCGAAGTGTTCTTTTCCGATTTCAGCGTTCCATTCACCATTTTTCACGTAAGAATCGAGTTCGCAAACGCGGCGCCCAGCTGATAGCATAAGGGCGAAAACGAGATCAGCTACTGTATCATCTAATACGTATGGTGTATTCGTTCCGATAACATTTCGGTTTTTCATCGCTTGTAAATCAAAATTATCGTAACCGACAGAAATGTTGCTCACTACTTTTAAGTTAGGAGCAACTGTCAGTAATTCTTCATTAATAGCAGATCCGAAATTTAATAACCCATCTTTATCTTGTATTTTCTCTAATAGAACATCACGAGGTACTTTCTCATTCTGATCCCATTTTTCATAATCACAGTGTTCTGATAAATAGTTTTCTACAAATGTTGGAACTGGTTCAGCAATATAAACTTTTGGTTTCACGGTTCCATCCCCTTTCGCTTTATCACGCATTTTTCCGCTGATTAAAGTTTCACTTTATTTTGACATAATTCAATAGAAAAATCTTCTTTTCAAACTGGAAAGGGTATTTGTATAATTTAAACACAAACGAAAAGGAAGGATGATTTATATGGTGACAGAAAAAGAATTAGAATTATTAGCTTGTCTTGAAAAGAGTAGTCGATTATCTGTAGATACATTAGCGAAGCTGTTAAATATAGAGGTAGAAGAAGTAAAGAAGATGGTTGCGAGGTTAGAAAATGAAAAGATTATTGTGGATTATGTAACACATATTGATTGGACGAAGGTGAAAGAACATACAGGTTTAACGGCAATGATCGATGTGAAAGTTACGCCAAAGCATGGCGTTGGGTTTGATGCGGTTGCTGAACAAATTTATCGTTATTCAGAAGTGAAATCCGTTTATTTAATGTCAGGGACATATGATCTTTCTATTACATTAGAAGGGAAAACGATGGGAGAAGTAGCGATGTTTGTTTCTGAGAAATTAGCAACAATTGAATCTGTTGTTTCTACAACTACTCATTTCATTTTGAAGAAGTATAAACATGAGGGTGTTATTTATGAAAAAGACGATGATGATAAGCGAATTGTGGTGACACCATGAAGCAATTTGAACTATCTAGATCAGCAGAATCTTTAAAACCATCTGGTATTCGAAAATTTTTTGATTTAGCAGCAAATATGAAAGGTGTTATTTCCCTCGGGGTAGGAGAGCCGGATTTTGTTACACCTTGGAATGTAAGGCAAGCATGTATTCGTTCTTTGGAACAAGGGTATACGTCATATACAGCAAATGCAGGATTATTGGAGCTCCGTCAAGAAATAGCAAAGTATCTAAAAAAACAATTTGCAGTATCTTATGATCCAAGTGATGAAATCATTGTTACAGTTGGAGCGAGCCAGGCGTTAGATGTAGCGATGCGCGCCATTATAAATCCTGATGATGAAGTGCTCATTATTGAACCGAGCTTCGTTTCTTATGCACCACTTGTGACATTAGCTGGAGGAGTTCCGGTTCCTGTGGCGACTACGTTAGAAAACGAGTTTAAAGTACAACCAGAACAAATTGAAGCAGCTATTACAGCGAAAACAAAGGCAATTTTGCTTTGTTCACCAAATAACCCGACAGGTGCAATGCTAAATAAATCCGAGCTTGAAGAAATAGCAGTGATTGTTGAGAAGTACAATTTAATCGTATTATCTGATGAAATTTATGCAGAACTTGTATACGACGAAGTATATACAAGTTTCGCGAGTATTAAAAATATGCGTGAGCATACGATTTTAATTTCAGGATTTTCAAAAGGATTTGCGATGACAGGATGGCGCCTCGGTATGATTGCAGCTCCTGTTCAATTTTCAGAATTAATGCTCAAAATCCATCAGTATTCAATGATGTGTGCACCGACGATGTCTCAGTTTGCAGCACTTGAGGCGTTACGCGCAGGGAACGATGAAGTAATTCGAATGAGAGATAGCTATAAGAAGCGTCGTAACTTCATGACGACATCTTTCAATGAAATGGGCTTAACGTGTCATGTGCCGGGCGGAGCATTTTATGTTTTTCCTTCTATATCTTCAACCGGATTATCTTCAGCGGAATTTGCAGAACAGTTATTGTTGGAAGAAAAAGTGGCCGTTGTCCCTGGTAGCGTATTTGGCGAAAGTGGTGAAGGATTTATTCGTTGTTCATATGCGACGTCGCTTGAACAACTTATGGAAGCGATGAAGAGAATGGAACGATTTGTAGAAAATAAAAAAAGGACAAAACGTAATACGCTTTGTCCATAAAAGGGGGGGAATACTAGAAAGCCATGTGTTAGTAGTCTATCCCAATATTGGAGAATTATACTTCTTTAAGGGAAATTTTTCATGAATTTTGAATGAGTTCTGTCATAGTGGTATAATTTACTAATATAAGGTATACGCATTCTAGATATCATTATCTAGAATGCGTACTAACCAATCGGATATTTAAAATAAATATATCTGCTTTGCTCTCTATAATTGTAGAGAGAATGGTAAACGTATGGGAGTGTTTCATATGTCAGAACAATATACAACAGGAGTGGTTGTAACAGGGAAAGTGACTGGAATTCAAGATTACGGTGCATTTGTAGCGTTAGATGCAGAAACACAAGGACTTGTGCATATATCTGAAATTACAAATGGATATGTAAAGGATATTCATGACTTTTTAAAAGTCGGCGATACAGTAGAAGTAAAGGTACTTTCAATTGATGAAGAGCACAGAAAAATGAGTTTATCGTTAAAAGCGGCGAAAAGAAAACAAGGAAGGATTCTTATACCGAACCCATCTGAAAACGGATTTAATACGCTGCGAGAAAAGTTGGCAGAATGGATTGAAGAGTCCGAGTTAACAAAGTAAAAGAGGAACGCATATGAGCGTTCCTCTTTTACTTTATCTTATGATATATATTTGCAAATATGATTGCATGCAATCATATTCGTATGTCGGAGGTGAAAGGACATACTGATTATCGAATTTCGTTTGTTTCTGGGTGCGTACCAAGATTTTCAGATGGTTTAAACAGTAAACCAAGGTTGATAAGCCCAGATATACCAACGATGCCGTAAATAATACGTGCAAGAGCTGAATTTTGTCCGCCGAAAATGGCTGCTACTAAGTCAAACTGGAAAAATCCGATTAGTCCCCAGTTCACAGCGCCAATTACAGTAAAGACTAATGCGATACGTTGCAAAGTACTCATGAAAAAGCCCCCCTTAATTGTGAAGCATGAGCAAGCGATGAGTTAATTAACTCTTTTATAGAATGGGGTAGTTATGTTGTTTTTATACATAAAAAATGTTCGAAAGAGGATGTATATACATCTATACCGAAAAATGCGAATTTTTATGCAAAAAATGAACTTTTTCTAAAAAATATATATTGGTTACGTTTACAATGGTTGAATCGCTTGATTTACAACTTCAGTTTCGCTAAAGTGAATACAGAAATACATATCCATAATTGGAGGGAAAAAGATGAGTACACATGTAACGTTCGACTATTCTAAAGCGTTATCCTTCATCGGTGAACATGAAATCACTTATTTACGTGATGCAGTGAAAGTAACACATCACGCAATCCACGAAAAAACTGGAGCTGGGAACGATTTCCTTGGGTGGGTAGACCTTCCGCTTCAATATGACAAAGAAGAATTCGCTCGCATTCAAAAATGCGCAGAAAAAATTAAAAACGACTCTGACATTTTACTTGTTGTAGGTATTGGTGGTTCTTACCTAGGAGCACGCGCAGCAATCGAAATGTTAAGTCATTCTTTCTACAACACGCTATCTAAAGAACAACGTAAAACTCCACAAGTGCTATTTGTTGGACAAAACATTAGCTCCACTTACATGAAAGATTTAATGGACGTATTAGAAGGTAAAGACTTCTCTATTAACGTTATTTCCAAATCAGGTACAACAACAGAGCCAGCACTAGCATTCCGTATTTTCCGTAAGTTATTAGAAGAGAAGTATGGAAAAGAAGAAGCTCGCAAACGTATTTATGCAACTACAGATAAAGCACGTGGTGCATTAAAAACATTAGCTGATAACGAAGGTTACGAAACATTCGTTATTCCAGATGATGTTGGAGGACGTTTCTCTGTATTAACGCCAGTTGGTTTATTACCAATCGCAGTAAGTGGCTTAAATATTGAAGAGATGATGAAAGGTGCAGCTGCTGGTCATGATGACTTCGGAACATCAGAACTAGAAGAAAACCCAGCTTACCAATACGCAGTAGTTCGTAACGCTTTATACAATAAAGGAAAAACAATTGAAATGCTTGTTAACTATGAGCCAGCACTTCAATACTTCGCTGAGTGGTGGAAACAGTTATTTGGTGAAAGTGAAGGAAAAGATCAAAAAGGTATTTTCCCATCTTCAGCAAACTTCTCAACTGACTTACACTCATTAGGTCAATACGTTCAAGAAGGTCGTCGTGACTTATTTGAAACAGTTCTTAAAGTAGGTAAATCTACACATGAACTAACAATCGAATTAGAAGACAACGATTTAGACGGATTAAACTACCTTGCTGGTGAAACTGTAGACTTCGTAAACACAAAAGCATACGAAGGTACATTACTTGCACATAGCGACGGGGGAGTACCAAATTTAATCGTAAATATTCCTGAATTAAATGAGTACACATTCGGTTACCTTGTATACTTCTTCGAAAAAGCATGTGCGATGAGCGGCTACTTATTAGGCGTAAATCCATTTGACCAACCTGGCGTAGAAGCATACAAGAAAAACATGTTTGCTTTACTTGGTAAACCAGGATTTGAAGAATTAAAAGCAGAATTAGAAGAGCGTTTAAAATAATAAAAAGCGATCGGATTCCGGTCGCTTTTTATTATTTTATCGAAAAGTCCATCAGTATATTCAAACTAGAGTGGGTATGCTAAAGGAAAAGTCTTGGAGGGATGGGCTTGATTCCGATTCAATCAAATTTAGAAGGACGTACATATGCGTTATATAAATTAGAAGAGGTTATGAAACCACTTGGATATAGTATTGGTGGTAATTGGGATTATGATAAAGGATGCTTCGATTACAAAATCGATGAAGAAGATGGGTATCAATTTTTACGAGTGCCGTTTACAGCAGTAGATGGTGAACTAGATGTACCTGGTGTAGTAGTCCGTCTTGAAACGCCGTATATTCTTTCGCACGTATATCAAGACGAACTAGATGATAATGTGAATACTTTAACCGCGGGAACGAGTGGGATGGATCAATTTGCTGAACCGAAAGATCCAGATGCAGAAGTGAAAAGAAAATATATCAATATTGGAAAAGTGCTCATGCGGGAACTAGAAAAACATTTTCTTAATGGTGAATAACAATGAGTACGTCGCTTTCGATAAGAATGAAGGTATGGACTGGGTTAATCATATATTGATCGTCGCGCTTTATACCTAGTAAGAGAATGTTTTGTTTTAAAAGGGTATAGCTACAATTTGCAAAGGTTTGTCCGGTGCAGGACGGAGAAAGCTCCATCAGTTGTAATTTATTATCAGAGATTTCATCGTAAAGTGAGAATAGTACACCTGAAATAGAAGGGAATAAAAGAGAAGCGGTAAATACATAACTCGTTAATTTATTTCCTTCTATAATTTCTGACGCGCCAGCTCTCGTTGCATTTTGAATTTGTTCAGTAGTAAGTAGTTCTGCGATGCAGTGAATGTTTGGATTGAGTCCTTTTGCAGTTAAAATATTTAAAATGGATTGTGTATCTGCTAAGCTTTCGTTCTTTTCTTTATCCGCTGTTATTAATATGGTGTGTGCCGTTTTAATATTAGCTTTTAATAAAGTTTGATCGTGGTGCGGACAACCTTTTATAAATTCTAAATGATGAAATGGTTTTGGGAGTAAAGAAAGTGTTTCATCAATTAAAACGATATCAAGGTTTGGTTGTAATACATGCATTTGCTTTACAACATGTTTTGCACGCTCATTCCAGCCAACGATAATCATATGACCGTTAGAGGTAGCGGCTTCTTCACCTTTAATTTTCATATATTGTTTACTGATCATCTCAGTAGCGAATAGAACCATATAATAAGAACAAAAGCCAGTTCCTAATAAAATAATACTTATACCTATTAGTTTTCCTATCGTTGTATGGGGAGCAAAGTCGCCATATCCAACTGTAAAAATGGTAACGATTGACCACCAAATTCCGTCAAACCATGTAGTGAAATGAGAGGGTTCTAATCTATGTATAAGAAAACCAGAAAAAGCAGTGAATACAATAATAAAACAAATTAAACGAAAAATAATGGAATCACGAAATGTATCTACTAAATTCGGACGGGATTTCAATAGTAAATTCCTCCTTGTTTTGCAGGACTACATTCATTGTTACCATTATAGAAAAAAGAAAAACTCTCTAATTAAAGAGAGTTTGTTTTATGCTACATACTTTCCACTTCAGTTTGTTGGACACTTTCAAGATGTTGAAGAGCATAGTAAACATCAGCAGTAGGTCTTTTTTGATCAATGGACAGTTTAAGATGTAAATAGTGAGAACCGTTTTCTAATGTTTTAAGCTTCATATTCTTAACTTTTATATCCATTTCCTTTATTTCTTCAATTACGATTGGGATATTGTCCATATTTCGTACAACAAGTTTCACAGCGATATCACGTTGACGAAATGACCTAGGGCCTACATATTTCATCGCGAGTGGTATAAGTTCGACACTAATCATAAGGAAACACATTCCGAAAATCGCCTCGATATAGAAACCAGCTCCAACGGCAATACCAATACCAGAAGCACCCCAGATCATAGCGGCGGTCGTGAGCCCTGCAATGCTATCGTTGCCTCTTCTTAAAATTACGCCAGCACCTAAAAAACCAATTCCTGATACAATTTGAGCGGCAAGTCGAAGTGGATCCATATTCATATGATCGGTATGTGGTAAGTTATAAGCTGCTTTAATAGAAACAATCGTTAGGAGGCAACTAATAATAGAAATAACTAAACACGTTTTTAAACCAAGTGGTTTCCGTTTTAATTCGCGTTCTAAACCAATGGCAAACCCTAAAATCGCCGAGAGACCTAGTTTGATTAATAAATCGGTATAGTCCATATATATTCCTCCTTGTATGATATGGTATATGAATAAAACGCTTAGTATAGAAAGAAACGTTTTTTGATAGAGTAACTTTATATAAAATATATGTAGGAATTACTCATACATGAAAGAGATATTTCGTTTAAGTATATGATATTAAAAAAGAAATGTGGGCAGTTTTAAAAAAAGTTTATAAAAGGTGTTGCATTTCATTTTTCACCATGATATATTAATAACCGTCGCTGATGCAGAAACGCAGAAAACGACAAAAAAGAAATTGAAAAACTTAGTTGACATCGAAAAACGAAGATGTTAACATAAGGAAGTCGCAAATGAGCGACCAAGTAGTTCTTTGAAAACTGAACGAAACAAACAACGTGAAACGTCAATTTTTATTTTTAGATGCTAGACAAACTAACTTTATTGGAGAGTTTGATCCTGGCTCAGGATGAACGCTGGCGGCGTGCCTAATACATGCAAGTCGAGCGAATGGATTGAGAGCTTGCTCTCGAGAAGTTAGCGGCGGACGGGTGAGTAACACGTGGGTAACCTGCCCATAAGACTGGGATAACTCCGGGAAACCGGGGCTAATACCGGATAACATTTTGAACTGCATGGTTCGAAATTGAAAGGCGGCTTCGGCTGTCACTTATGGATGGACCCGCGTCGCATTAGCTAGTTGGTGAGGTAACGGCTCACCAAGGCAACGATGCGTAGCCGACCTGAGAGGGTGATCGGCCACACTGGGACTGAGACACGGCCCAGACTCCTACGGGAGGCAGCAGTAGGGAATCTTCCGCAATGGACGAAAGTCTGACGGAGCAACGCCGCGTGAGTGATGAAGGCTTTCGGGTCGTAAAACTCTGTTGTTAGGGAAGAACAAGTGCTAGTTGAATAAGCTGGCACCTTGACGGTACCTAACCAGAAAGCCACGGCTAACTACGTGCCAGCAGCCGCGGTAATACGTAGGTGGCAAGCGTTATCCGGAATTATTGGGCGTAAAGCGCGCGCAGGTGGTTTCTTAAGTCTGATGTGAAAGCCCACGGCTCAACCGTGGAGGGTCATTGGAAACTGGGAGACTTGAGTGCAGAAGAGGAAAGTGGAATTCCATGTGTAGCGGTGAAATGCGTAGAGATATGGAGGAACACCAGTGGCGAAGGCGACTTTCTGGTCTGTAACTGACACTGAGGCGCGAAAGCGTGGGGAGCAAACAGGATTAGATACCCTGGTAGTCCACGCCGTAAACGATGAGTGCTAAGTGTTAGAGGGTTTCCGCCCTTTAGTGCTGAAGTTAACGCATTAAGCACTCCGCCTGGGGAGTACGGCCGCAAGGCTGAAACTCAAAGGAATTGACGGGGGCCCGCACAAGCGGTGGAGCATGTGGTTTAATTCGAAGCAACGCGAAGAACCTTACCAGGTCTTGACATCCTCTGAAAACCCTAGAGATAGGGCTTCTCCTTCGGGAGCAGAGTGACAGGTGGTGCATGGTTGTCGTCAGCTCGTG
The DNA here is from genome assembly GCF_052805735.1 of Bacillus sp. N6. Taxonomy (NCBI): domain Bacteria; kingdom Bacillati; phylum Bacillota; class Bacilli; order Caryophanales; family Bacillaceae; genus Bacillus; species Bacillus sp. N6. The sequence goes on along the minus strand of NZ_CM127843.1, from coordinate 4,761,474 downwards.
TCGTGAGATGTTGGGTTAAGTCCCGCAACGAGCGCAACCCTTGATCTTAGTTGCCATCATTAAGTTGGGCACTCTAAGGTGACTGCCGGTGACAAACCGGAGGAAGGTGGGGATGACGTCAAATCATCATGCCCCTTATGACCTGGGCTACACACGTGCTACAATGGACGGTACAAAGAGCTGCAAGACCGCGAGGTGGAGCTAATCTCATAAAACCGTTCTCAGTTCGGATTGTAGGCTGCAACTCGCCTACATGAAGCTGGAATCGCTAGTAATCGCGGATCAGCATGCCGCGGTGAATACGTTCCCGGGCCTTGTACACACCGCCCGTCACACCACGAGAGTTTGTAACACCCGAAGTCGGTGGGGTAACCTTTATGGAGCCAGCCGCCTAAGGTGGGACAGATGATTGGGGTGAAGTCGTAACAAGGTAGCCGTATCGGAAGGTGCGGCTGGATCACCTCCTTTCTATGGAGAATTGATGAACGCTGTTCATCAATATAAGTTTCCGTGTTTCGTTTTGTTCAGTTTTGAGAGAACTATCTCTCATATATAAATGTATGTTCTTTGAAAACTAGATAACAGTGTAGCTCATATTTTTTAATTTTTAGTTTGGTTAAGTTAGAAAGGGCGCACGGTGGATGCCTTGACACTAGGAGTCGATGAAGGACGGGACTAACGCCGATATGCTTCGGGGAGCTGTAAGTAAGCTTTGATCCGAAGATTTCCGAATGGGGAAACCCACTATACGTAATGGTATGGTATCCTTACCTGAATACATAGGGTATGGAAGACAGACCCAGGGAACTGAAACATCTAAGTACCTGGAGGAAGAGAAAGCAAATGCGATTTCCTGAGTAGCGGCGAGCGAAACGGAACATAGCCCAAACCAAGAGGCTTGCCTCTTGGGGTTGTAGGACATTCTATACGGAGTTACAAAGGAACGAGGTAGACGAAGCGACCTGGAAAGGTCCGTCGTAGAGGGTAACAACCCCGTAGTCGAAACTTCGTTCTCTCTTGAATGTATCCTGAGTACGGCGGAACACGTGAAATTCCGTCGGAATCTGGGAGGACCATCTCCCAAGGCTAAATACTCCCTAGTGATCGATAGTGAACCAGTACCGTGAGGGAAAGGTGAAAAGCACCCCGGAAGGGGAGTGAAAGAGATCCTGAAACCGTGTGCCTACAAATAGTCAGAGCCCGTTAATGGGTGATGGCGTGCCTTTTGTAGAATGAACCGGCGAGTTACGATCCCGTGCAAGGTTAAGCTGAAGAGGCGGAGCCGCAGCGAAAGCGAGTCTGAATAGGGCGTTTAGTACGTGGTCGTAGACCCGAAACCAGGTGATCTACCCATGTCCAGGGTGAAGTTCAGGTAACACTGAATGGAGGCCCGAACCCACGCACGTTGAAAAGTGCGGGGATGAGGTGTGGGTAGCGGAGAAATTCCAATCGAACCTGGAGATAGCTGGTTCTCCCCGAAATAGCTTTAGGGCTAGCCTTAAGTGTAAGAGTCTTGGAGGTAGAGCACTGATTGAACTAGGGGTCCTCATCGGATTACCGAATTCAGTCAAACTCCGAATGCCAATGACTTATCCTTAGGAGTCAGACTGCGAGTGATAAGATCCGTAGTCAAGAGGGAAACAGCCCAGATCGCCAGCTAAGGTCCCAAAGTGTGTATTAAGTGGAAAAGGATGTGGAGTTGCTTAGACAACTAGGATGTTGGCTTAGAAGCAGCCACCATTTAAAGAGTGCGTAATAGCTCACTAGTCGAGTGACTCTGCGCCGAAAATGTACCGGGGCTAAATACACCACCGAAGCTGCGAATTGATACCAATGGTATCAGTGGTAGGGGAGCGTTCTAAGTGCAGTGAAGTCAGACCGGAAGGACTGGTGGAGCGCTTAGAAGTGAGAATGCCGGTATGAGTAGCGAAAGACGGGTGAGAATCCCGTCCACCGAATGCCTAAGGTTTCCTGAGGAAGGCTCGTCCGCTCAGGGTTAGTCAGGACCTAAGCCGAGGCCGACAGGCGTAGGCGATGGACAACAGGTTGATATTCCTGTACCACCTCTTTATCGTTTGAGCAATGGAGGGACGCAGAAGGATAGAAGAAGCGTGCGATTGGTTGTGCACGTCCAAGCAGTTAGGCTGATAAGTAGGCAAATCCGCTTATCGTGAAGGCTGAGCTGTGATGGGGAAGCTCCTTATGGAGCGAAGTCTTTGATTCCCCGCTGCCAAGAAAAGCTTCTAGCGAGATAAAAGGTGCCTGTACCGCAAACCGACACAGGTAGGCGAGGAGAGAATCCTAAGGTGTGCGAGAGAACTCTGGTTAAGGAACTCGGCAAAATGACCCCGTAACTTCGGGAGAAGGGGTGCTTTCTTAACGGAAAGCCGCAGTGAATAGGCCCAAGCGACTGTTTAGCAAAAACACAGCTCTCTGCGAAGCCGTAAGGCGAAGTATAGGGGGTGACACCTGCCCGGTGCTGGAAGGTTAAGGAGAGGGGTTAGCGTAAGCGAAGCTCTGAACTGAAGCCCCAGTAAACGGCGGCCGTAACTATAACGGTCCTAAGGTAGCGAAATTCCTTGTCGGGTAAGTTCCGACCCGCACGAAAGGTGTAACGATTTGGGCACTGTCTCAACCAGAGACTCGGTGAAATTATAGTACCTGTGAAGATGCAGGTTACCCGCGACAGGACGGAAAGACCCCGTGGAGCTTTACTGTAGCCTGATATTGAATTTTGGTACAGTTTGTACAGGATAGGCGGGAGCCATTGAAACCGGAGCGCTAGCTTCGGTGGAGGCGCTGGTGGGATACCGCCCTGACTGTATTGAAATTCTAACCTACGGGTCTTATCGACCCGGGAGACAGTGTCAGGTGGGCAGTTTGACTGGGGCGGTCGCCTCCTAAAGTGTAACGGAGGCGCCCAAAGGTTCCCTCAGAATGGTTGGAAATCATTCGTAGAGTGCAAAGGCATAAGGGAGCTTGACTGCGAGACCTACAAGTCGAGCAGGGACGAAAGTCGGGCTTAGTGATCCGGTGGTTCCGCATGGAAGGGCCATCGCTCAACGGATAAAAGCTACCCCGGGGATAACAGGCTTATCTCCCCCAAGAGTCCACATCGACGGGGAGGTTTGGCACCTCGATGTCGGCTCATCGCATCCTGGGGCTGTAGTCGGTCCCAAGGGTTGGGCTGTTCGCCCATTAAAGCGGTACGCGAGCTGGGTTCAGAACGTCGTGAGACAGTTCGGTCCCTATCCGTCGTGGGCGTAGGAAATTTGAGAGGAGCTGTCCTTAGTACGAGAGGACCGGGATGGACGCACCGCTGGTGTACCAGTTGTTCTGCCAAGGGCATAGCTGGGTAGCTATGTGCGGAAGGGATAAGTGCTGAAAGCATCTAAGCATGAAGCCCCCCTCAAGATGAGATTTCCCATAGCGTAAGCTAGTAAGATCCCTGAAAGATGATCAGGTTGATAGGTTCGAGGTGGAAGCATGGTGACATGTGGAGCTGACGAATACTAATAGATCGAGGACTTAACCATATAATATGAAGCAATGTTATCTAGTTTTGAAAGAATATAAAAAACTTGTTGACTTTAGAAGTTAAATGAGTTACAATAATTCTTGTCTTAAATGAATACAGTCTGGTAATGATGGCAGAGAGGTCACACCCGTTCCCATACCGAACACGGAAGTTAAGCTCTCTAGCGCCGATGGTAGTTGGGACCTTGTCCCTGTGAGAGTAGGACGTTGCCAGGCAAACGGAGGATTAGCTCAGCTGGGAGAGCACCTGCCTTACAAGCAGGGGGTCGGCGGTTCGATCCCGTCATCCTCCACCATTTAGCCGACTTAGCTCAATTGGTAGAGCAACTGACTTGTAATCAGTAGGTTGGGGGTTCAAGTCCTCTAGTCGGCACCAGTTTTAATTTTGAGAGCCATTAGCTCAGTTGGTAGAGCATCTGACTTTTAATCAGAGGGTCGAAGGTTCGAATCCTTCATGGCTCACCATTTTAATGAAATATGCGGGTGTGGCGGAATTGGCAGACGCACTAGACTTAGGATCTAGCGCCTTTGGCGTGGGGGTTCGACTCCCTTCACCCGCACTTTTAATAAAATATCTCAAACATGTCTTGCGGAAGTAGTTCAGTGGTAGAATACAACCTTGCCAAGGTTGGGGTCGCGGGTTCGAATCCCGTCTTCCGCTCCAATTTTCAATATGACATGCCGGGGTGGCGGAACAGGCAGACGCACAGGACTTAAAATCCTGCGGTGGGTGACCACCGTGCGGGTTCGACCCCCGCCCTCGGCACCATATGCGCCCGTAGCTCAATTGGATAGAGCGTTTGACTACGGATCAAGAGGTTAGGGGTTCGACTCCTCTCGGGCGCGCTTTTATTAACGGGAAGTGGCTCAGCTTGGTAGAGCACCTGGTTTGGGACCAGGGGGTCGCAGGTTCAAATCCTGTCTTCCCGATATTCCCAAAAACATGGGGCCTTAGCTCAGCTGGGAGAGCGCCTGCCTTGCACGCAGGAGGTCAGCGGTTCGATCCCGCTAGGCTCCACTTATTTTAATATCATTTATGGCGGTGTAGCTCAGCTGGCTAGAGCGTACGGTTCATACCCGTGAGGTCGGGGGTTCGATCCCCTCCGCCGCTACCATAAAGGACCTTTAGCTCAGCTGGTTAGAGCAGACGGCTCATAACCGTCCGGTCGTAGGTTCGAGTCCTACAAGGTCCACCACTAAAGGTTTATATCTCGGAGGTATACCCAAGTTCGGCTGAAGGGATCGGTCTTGAAAACCGACAGGCGGCGAGAGTCGCGCGGGGGTTCGAATCCCTCTACCTCCTCCATTTTTTCTTAAATTACATATTATATCATCGCGGGGTGGAGCAGTACGGTAGCTCGTCGGGCTCATAACCCGAAGGTCGCAGGTTCAAATCCTGTCCCCGCAACCAAATGGTCCCGTGGTGTAGTGGTTAACATGCCTGCCTGTCACGCAGGAGATCGCCGGTTCGACCCCGGTCGGGACCGCCATTTTAATAAGGCTCGGTAGCTCAGTCGGTAGAGCAGAGGACTGAAAATCCTCGTGTCGGCGGTTCGATTCCGTCCCGAGCCACCATTTTGAAGTCGCAAGCCGGCTTAGCTCAATTGGTAGAGCAACTGACTTGTAATCAGTAGGTTGGGGGTTCAAGTCCTCTAGCCGGCACCACTTTCAAAATGAGCCATTAGCTCAGTTGGTAGAGCATCTGACTTTTAATCAGAGGGTCGAAGGTTCGAATCCTTCATGGCTCACCATTTTCAATTTAATGCGGGTGTAGTTTAGTGGTAAAACAAGAGCCTTCCAAGCTCTGGTCGAGAGTTCGATTCTCTTCACCCGCTTTTCAATTATGGGCCTATAGCTCAGCTGGTTAGAGCGCACGCCTGATAAGCGTGAGGTCGATGGTTCGAGTCCATTTAGGCCCACCATAATTGTTCCGCAGTAGCTCAGTGGTAGAGCTATCGGCTGTTAACCGATCGGTCGTAGGTTCGAGTCCTACCTGCGGAGCCATATTTATAGAGAAGTACCCAAGTGGCTCAAGGGGCTCCCCTGCTAAGGGAGTAGATCGCGAACGCGGTGCGAGGGTTCGAATCCCTTCTTCTCTGCCAGTAATTGGCCCGTTGGTCAAGTGGTTAAGACACCGCCCTTTCACGGCGGTAACACGGGTTCGAATCCCGTACGGGTCATACTAAAAGAGATAGCATAAACTGCTATCTCTTTTTTGTTGTGTATAGATATAGAAGAAGCTATGACAGATTATAAATAATAAGTTTAAAATAGGATTACCTTTTCTCATGCATAAGAAGAGATAATCCTATTTTTTGAACATGTTTTAACTCTCTATTGAATGTCCATCTTGTTTAATAACAGCATGATTATATGCGAAGTGAAGAGTTTTGTATCCTAAAAGTGCAATAGTGAAGGCAAGGCCTCCTGCTATAATAGCCACACTAAATCCTGCTCGAGCTCCAAAATTATCAATAACTAAACCAGCTATCGCTGATCCTAGGGAGACTCCAATTCCAAGTCCTGTAATTGCCCAAGTCATTCCTTCTGTTATTTTTGATTCAGGTACGATTCTTTCCACAAGCCCCATAGTAATAATCATAGTAGGAGCGACAGATAGTCCTGCAAAGAAGACAATAACTATTAGCCAAGCAATAGTATTTACGAAAAATAGTGGCAGCATTGTTATCATGGAAAGTGTGACTGCTATTAAAAATTGATTATAGGGTGGAGCATTGAGTTTAAGAGTACCGAAAATAAGGCCTGCCAGGCATGAACCGATTGCATAGACAGAAAGTACAAAGCTAGCAGTTACTGCGTTTCCTTGATGTTCAGCAAAAGCTACACTAACGACATCTATTGTGCCAAAGATAGTACCTATAGCAATGAGTGTGAATACTAGTACTCGCAAAGAACCAATTTTAAATACTGTTCCTTTGTTTGTAATGTCGCCAGGGTGTACAGGTGGTTCTGTGCTTTTTTGTAGGATGAATAGGCATACCCCAATTGTAAGAAAAACAGATGATAAAAGTGGCCCTGCTTCTGGGAAGAACATAACACTTAAACTGACAGATAATACAGGACCAATTATGAAGCAAATTTCGTCGACGACCGATTCAAAGGAAAATGCTGTATGCAATTTATGGGATCCACGGTATAGTTTAGTCCAACGTGCACGTACCATAGCTGACATATTTGGCATACAACCTGCACATAAGGCGGATAGAAATAGCGTCCAATAAGGAGCTTCATATTTCGTACATAGAAGTAAGAGGATCGTAAAGAAAACACTGATACCTGTAGTCGGAAGAAGTATGCGAGATTGCCCTAATTGATCGGCCATCCGAGAAATATGAGGAGCTAGTAAAGCAGATGATAATGTAAAGGTGGCTGCAACAGCTCCAGCAAGCCAATAGTCACCACGTAACTGAGATAACATTGTAACAATACCAATGCCCATCATTGATATGGGCATCCGAGCTATAAACCCTGCTAAAGAGAATCCTTTTGTACCAGGAGCACTGAAAATCTCACGGTAGGAATTAAACATAATAATCACCAAAGTATTTGACGTTTGCATATACATTCTTCATTCTTTTAAATCCTCCTCTGTTTCATTAATACCTTCTATAAAAAGGGACAGTGAGTCAATGTAGGATATAGGTAAGAAGTTATATTATCTTGTAAGCTAGAAATAATTGACATACGCACCGTATGTCAATATCATATTAACATACGGTGCGTATGTCAATTGAAATGTTTTATCTCTGGATAGAGAGCCGATGTTTAAAGGAGTTATTCTTTTATATAGAGAACGATACTATAGTGCAATTCATTTTGAATAAAGAGAATGAATAGAAGTAGGAGGAAAAGATGATTAAAAAAACGAGAGCAGAAATGATTACTGAAACACGTGCTAAATTGCTGAGTGCAGCAAGAGAGGCCTTTGGTACAGTTGGATATGTAAATACGTCTATGGATGATTTTACAGCATCTGTCGGTTTAACACGTGGTGCAATTTATCATCATTTTGGTGATAAAAAAGGATTGTTAGAAGCAGTTGTAAAAGAAATTGATATCGAAATGGATAATAAATTAGGGAAAGTATCAGATGAAGCGGAAGGAAAATGGGAAGGGTTTGTTGGACGTTGTCGTGCGTATTTAACGATGGCACTTAATCCAGAAATTCAGCGAATTGTACTTCGTGATGCACCAGCAGTATTAGGAAATAGTTATTATCAATCATCGCATTCGCAATGTTTAACGACGATGGCGGAGATGCTTCAGCAATTAATGAAAGACTGTATTATTGAAAAGACGGACTGCGAAGCTTTAGCAAGATTCATAAATGGTGGACTAGTGGACCTTGCTTGTTGGATTGCGAATTCTGAAGATGCAGAAGCACATTTGTCTAAAGCTTTGCATAGCCTATCACTTATATTGAATGGTTTATTATTAGAAAAGAATGCATGATTTTGAATAATATCTTTTTATTAATATACGGTAATAGTTAAAAGGGAGGTGGTAAAGTATATGCTAATTCATTTATGTCACCGTAGTCTATATAGGCCAACTGACGTCCAGCGTATAAGGAGATAATGTGTTAGTTTGATTATAGAAATTGAATTTAGTTATAGGGAATAATCAAATCACATTCTTTTTATTCACAATCTAAAGAAAACGCCTCCATTGAAATTGATTCCACACCTATTCTAATAACTTTACACTCTATGTGAAAAAGTTCACAAATAGGTCATAATTTGTGAAGTAATTCACAATAATACGTGCTACAATATGAATGTAAAGAAGTTAAACAACATTAAATTAGTATTTTAATTAATTACTTAAACAATCATAAAAAATAGATGTGAACAATAGAGAGGGGAAATTACCATGAAAAAAGGTATCAATCGTGTAGTATTAGTAGGAACAGGAGCTGTAGGTTGTAGTTACGCTTACTCAATGATCAACCAAGGTGTAGCTGAAGAGTTCGTATTAGTAGATGTTAATGAAGCAAAAGCAGAAGGGGAAGCAATGGACTTAAGCCATGCGGTACCATTCTCTCCATCACCAACAAAAGTTTGGAGCGGTAGCTATGCAGATTGTAAAGATGCAGATTTAGTAGTTATCACTGCTGGATTACCACAAAAGCCAGGTGAAACTCGTTTAGACTTAGTTGAGAAAAATACAAAGATCTTTAAACAAATCGTTCGCGGTATTATGGATAGTGGATTCGATGGAATCTTCTTAATCGCAACTAACCCAGTTGACATTTTAACTTACGTAACTTGGAAAGAATCTGGCTTACCAAAAGAGCGCGTAATCGGTTCTGGTACTACTTTAGACTCTGCTCGTTTCCGTTACATGTTAGGTGACTACTTAGATGTAGATCCACGTAACGTTCATGCTTACATCGTTGGTGAACACGGTGACACTGAACTTCCAGTATGGAGCCACGCTACTATCGGTGTACAAAAACTAGAAACAATCTTAGCTAACAACGAACAGTACAATCAAGAAGACTTAGATAAAATCTTCGAAAACGTACGTGATGCAGCTTACCATATTATCGAGCGTAAAGGTGCAACTTACTACGGAATCGGTATGTCACTACTTCGTGTAACTAAAGCAATCTTAAACAACGAGAACAGCGTATTAACTGTATCTGCATACCTTGAAGGTCAATACGGAGAGAAAGATGCTTACGTAGGTGTTCCAGCTGTAATTAACCGCGAAGGTGTACGTGAAATCGTAGAACTTGAGCTAAATGAAGATGAAAAAGCGAAATTCGCTCATTCTGTAAAAGTATTAAAAGAAACAATGGCACCAGTACTATAATAATTGCTAAATAATTCAGAGGTGGGAAACTGCTTCTTACCTCTGAACTTATATAATTTAATATAAATTCCTTTTCCGGTTTCCCTTGTATATCCCCAATATACCCCTTTTGCTGGATAAGGGTCGTTTATAGAAAAGAGCACTCTACTTTACGTAGAGTGCTCTTTATTATCCCGCATTAACGGGCAGTAAGATCCCCACCTCAAAATGCAGCGAAAGCAAAGAAGTTAGTTTGGTGATCAACTGCCCGTAAAAGCCCGATTGGTGAGGGCTGATAATCAGTGAGGGATGAACACCCCCCACTGATTAAAGTTTCACTTTATCATTTTTTAGGCGTTAATCCCAATTTCTTTAAAATATCTGTCAGTGTACCGCTTTTTGATTTTTCTACAGGTGTTTGTGATTTAGATGCATCTGGCCCTTTTTTCAAGAAGTTCTTTTCAACGAAGCGAATATCTTTTTCGTCGACAATCCCATCTTTATTAAGGTCTCCGTCTTTTACAGTTAGTCCTTTTTTACCATAGTTGCTAGCGATAATTTCAGCATCTTTAATATCGATTACTTTATCAGCATTTACATCGCCGGCAAGGTTTTCGTCAGGTCTTGCATAATAATATTGGCCAAGCAGCTTACCGTCTTTTTCAGTACCAAGTTTCGTTGTTAGGCGGCTTGTTAAATGTCCTGGCACTTCTACATATAGGTTATAGTCGCGTTTATTAACTGGAAGTCCATTTAGTTTGAAGTACCCATATTTATCTAGTGAACCTTCAAACTTATGACGGTAAGAATCAGTTGCGTATACTTTTACGCCAAGCTTTGCATAATCAAACTTTTCATCTAAATATCCACGTTCATTTAAGAATGCACCAGGTTTAATATTTCCTTCTACTAGTGAATTTAAGGACATAACTGAGAATGTTTGATCTTGAAGTACACGCATTCTATTTGGTTCTGATTCACCTTGTTTCCAGTAAACAAAAATTGGTGACTCTAATTGAGCGTTTGCTTCATAAAATTCATCATTTTCTACTTTGAAAGTTACATCAATGAACGGGAAATCACCATCTAATCCAGCAAAGTTTTTGTCATCGATAGTGCCGCCAACTGTAACCGAACCTGCCTCTAGTTTCGGTTCATTTACTTTTGCGGTTACTCCTTTTTCGGAAAGTAGCTTTTCAAAAGCAGGATTAAATTTTGCATTTGCAAATTTGAAGTTCTTCTCTAGGAAGTTTACATTAAATTGCCCAGCAACAAATTGTTTTACGTGTTTTGCGTTTAGTGTTACTGTGAACTCGTCATTTTTATATAATTCTTTTTTATCGTAACTAGCTTTCGCATATTGAGCACCATGTGGGATAAACCAGTAGTTATTTACACCGCTTGGATAGTCAGCTCCTGCAGTTGCATAATCGAAAATATATACGCCTGTGTTCATTGGACCTTCCGTTCTGAAGGAGTCAGGTGTAATGCCAACTTTAAAGTCGCCATTTGCATTAATCGGTAAAAACTTATGCAAGTATGGAGAATAGTCATAGTACATAACGCCATTCGCTTCTTGCGTAATGTTTAATCCTTTTCCTTTTAAGTAGTCAACGTTTGAATCGTATACATTTCCTTTAATCCATAGTGCTTTTTTGCCATCTTCTACTGTATAATTTTCTTCATTTAACTCGTAAATACCAGGTTTTAATCCAGTTAGTTTCACTTCTGGTGGGGTATTATCAATTACAACATAATCACCTTTTACACGTGCTTTCCCAGCCTTATCATAACCGACAAACTCAATTGTGTAGTCTCCTTCTGGTAAGTTGATTTTCTCATCACCAATTGGTTTTGCAGGATCATTTGTAAAAGGATACACTTTTCCATTAAAGAATGAGTCTAAGTAGTAATACACATCAGTTTTTAGTCCACTTGTGTTTAATGTCCCAATGAAGCCCAGAGCTTTATCTGTTTTGGAATCTTTTACGATAAGATCTAACGTTTCAAGTTCGCTGTTTAATTGGAATGCCCCGTGAACATACGATTCACCGTATGGATTAAATTTAGATGTATCAGTTGAAATTGCTTTTCTTGATAGTATTGCATTTTCAATACCAGGCTCTGATACACGAATAGAGAATGGGATTTGATATGTTTCTTCTTTATTTTTCGTGTTCGTAATATGAATATATCCTTCATATCGGCCTTGTTTTACACCGGCTGGAACATTAATTTTTGCTTCAATTTCACCTGCTTTGCCAGCATCAAGAGTAATTGTTTCTGGAGCAGAGATTTTTACACCGTTTGCGACAGCATCGTTAATAGTAGACGAAGCTGGTGTATAAGAAATTTCTGTTTTAAATTCTTTTTTCTCTTGTTTATTATGATTAGTTACTTTTATATTTCGTTTTTGTTCAAGAGCTTCACCGTCTTTTTGATAAAACTTACCGAATGCAATAGATCCAGTTTCTTCGGGCACTTCAATTACTTCATCATTTACAACAGTTTGTGTCGTATCTAATACTTTAAAGCTTGTTTCTGTACGAACGGCGTTGTAAGCATCTACTCGCCCAGCTCCAACTTCATACACCGAATATTTTTCTTTTAAATCATCAGCTGTGTTCATAAGAGACGCTTTTACATCGAACGGAGAGTAGTCTGGGTGTTCTTGTAAAATTAGAGCAGCAACGCCAGCAATATGAGGGGAAGCCATAGATGTTCCTTGCATACGCTCATAGGAAACAGCGTAGTTTTCACCCTCTTGCGGGTCGTTAATATATTCAGGAACTGTTGAAAGGACAGCGACACCAGGCGCTGTAATATCAGGCTTAATATCATCATTTGCTGTAACAGGACCGCGTGAGCTAAAGTCTGCAAGATGATCGCCTTCTGTTTGAATGTAATTAATTTCATCGAAAGTTAAGGATGTGCTACCTTGTTCAATTTGAGCTTTTAGTTTTTCACCGTCTTCTTTCGTTAGGCGGAATGCTGGAATGTATTTTGTGCTTTCACCAACGTAGAAAGGAATTTCTCCATCCACGTTGTTATAAATAATAACGGCCTTTGCACCTGCTTGTTTTGCGTTAGCAATTTTTTCATCAAATGAGGTTGTACCACGTGCAACGAGAGCGATTTTTCCTTTCACATCTTTTTTACTAAACTCGTCAGGCGTACCGATTCCTACAGATTCAATAGGTAAAATTTGTCCCTTGAAATCTTCTATTTTATCAGTGAAGTTTTTGCCGAACAAAATTAGGTTAGGGAATTGTAATTGTCCAGCATGACCTGATAGTTTCGGTAAGGAAATAGAGCTATCACTGGCTCCAACCGTAATAGCAAATGGCGAAGCACCTGGTGATCCGAGTGTTGATGGATTCGGTCCAGAGTTACCAGCAGCAACGACTGTAACAACGCCTGAAAGCATCGCGTTATTAACAGCGATAGATGTTGGATCAAGAGGATTGTTGCTATCATCACCTAACGATAAGTTAATAACGTTCATACCGTCAGAAATAGATTTATCAATTGCAGCGATAATACCTGAACTATCTCCACTTCCGTATGGACCGAGTACACGATAGTTATACAGTTCAATGTCAGGTGCAACACCTTTTACTGCTGAATCAGATTGGTTCTTCTTTTGAGCAGAAACGATACCTGCTACGTGAGTGCCGTGGGCTGTGTAGAAGGAAGAACCACGGTTATCAAATTCAGGAGCACCAGATTGTTGCCATTCTGAATAAGTAGTTTCCATTGGATCTGCATCATTATTAATAAAGTCCCAACCCTTTACTGAATTTGGATCTACTTTGCTAGAGTCCTCACCAGGTTTTGCGCGATAGCCTTTATATACGTCTTTTAAGTCAGGGTGATTGTAATCAATACCTGTATCTAATACACCAACTTTAATTCCTTTTCCGGTAATACCCTCACTATGTAACTTATCTACCCCGATTTGAGGGATGCTGTCTGTTAGTTTTTGGGGTGCTTTTTGCTCAGCTTGTTTTGGTAAATTTAATTTCACTTCGTAATCTTTCCAAATGCGTTTTACAACACCAATTCGTAACAACTCTTCAACTGTATTTGCTGGTAATGTCATCGCAACACCATTTATCGCATGCTTATAAGAACGTTTAATTTGTACAGACTGGAAGTTTCCTGATTTTACTGATGGGCTGAATTGATAAAGACGTTTTAGTCCTTTTTCGAATTCTTCATGTTCTTGATCAATACGTGCTTTTATATTTTCAGGAGCAGACTGTAATCCTTTTTCTTTTTGTTTTAATTCATTAATCTTTACTGGAGCAGTTTGAAATTCTACGATGATATTTACAGGCTCAGAACTACTCGTATTAATATCTGGTGAAATTGTAAAACCAGGATTGGCATCTACCGTTTGTAATGCTAGGCGTTGTTCTTTAGAAAGCTTAGATAATATAGAATGAGCATTTGAAGCTTCAATTTGGTTAATAGGACTTTCAGCAAGTACATTGAACGGAATAGCAGTTGAAAACAAAACGCCAGCTGTTACAATTCCGGTAACAAAACGATTTTTCTTTTTCATTTATAGGCCTCCGGTAATTTATATTTTTAAAAATTATTTCTCCACGCCAGCTGTTTGCTCAGCATGGAATGTCCAGTTTAGCTGCAGGGAATCACCTTGAAATTTATTTTGATCTTGGTCGTTATCTTCAAATGAGAAGAGGACGTGTAAGTAATCTGTTTCACCAGATTTAATACCATCTATTAAGTTATGACGTTCTAGAGACGTAGCGACATCTTCAGGTTTCATAGTTTTTAATTGTGATAGTTTTGTTTCCCACACAATCTCATGATCATCGTTTGGATTAGATGGCTGTCCATCATTTACTAGAAACTTGACGATAATGTGATCACCTAAATCTTCACCGTCATTATTTTGCTTTGCATCTGTAACTTCATATGATGTTTCAAGTGCTACTTTTGCGATATCCAATGTACCTTTATTTTCAAGCTTGAAGTTCCTTTCAATAAAATCACCTGGTTTTAAATCTTTCACATTAACGATTACACTTGGATTAATAGAAAGATCTAGTGTTCCAGCTTGAAATGAGTTACTTGATGTTTCTGAATCACTGAAATAGGCGAATACACCGCCGAATGTAAGGGATAAGCCAAGTGAAGCGGTGATAATTCCCATTCCTACTTTTTGTTTTAATGACATAAGAAAGCCTCCTAGTTAAATTTGTATAGCAACCGTTCGCAACAAGGATAAATAAGTAAACATAGTAGTCCGCTATGAATTATAGTTACGAAAGATCATAGTTCTTTATTGAGAACAAGTATATGCTTATGAATTTCGCGTTTCAATAAAAATATGACAAAAAATGTTGAGAAACATTTTTTTATTACAGATTATTTTGTTTTGATTTTGAGTGGAAAATAGCATGAAAAATAGTATAAACCTAATAAAATAAAGGTTGAGAAAAAAATAATAGGAGGAAATATAGAAGTAGAATGAAGCGTTTACAATGAATATTCGTCAAAATTCGATATTTTACACGGAAATGTGAAGAAAAACTAACATTTTTAAGAAAAAAACGAATGTTTTTTATAAATTAACAAGGATATTGCAGTTTTTCGCAGAAATAGTTAAAGTATAAAAAATTCTGTCATCTAAGTGAGGTGAGCATATTGAATGTAATAAATTGTGAAGAAGTGAAACGAGATGAGTTTCATACAGAAAAGTACTATGAAAGTTATAACATCTTTGGCGCGCATGTTGTGACGGAAGATGAGATTCAAGGGGTACGATTTACAGTGTGGGCTCCTCATGCGAAAGCAATGAGTGTTGTTGGGGATTTTAATGAGTGGGATTATGAGCAACATAAGATGCTACAAGTGACAGAAGAAGGCATTTGGTCCTTATTTATACCGCATATTGAAGAAGGAGAAATATATAAATATGCGATCGAAACGTTGGCTGGTGACGTCATTTTAAAGGCAGATCCGTATGCTGTATATGCAGAAGTAAGACCGAATACGGCATCTGTAGTTTTTGATATAAAAGGATATGAATGGAATGATAAAAACTGGAATCGTAAGAAAAAGAAAAAATTGATTTATAAAGAAGCGATGACAGTTTATGAATTACATTTTGGTTCTTGGAAAAAGAAAGAAGATGGAACGCTGTACTCTTACAGGGAAATGGTTGAAGAGCTCATCCCGTATGTGGTGGAACATCAATTTACACATATTGAAATTATGCCGCTTGTTGAGCATCCATATGATCGTTCTTGGGGATACCAAGGAACGGGATATTATGCAGCGACGAGTAGATTTGGTACGCCGCATGATTTAATGCATTTTGTCGACGAATGTCATAAATATGGAATCGGTGTCATTTTAGATTGGGTGCCGGGGCATTTTTGTAAAGATGCTCACGGTTTATATTTGTTTGATGGTACACCGACCTATGAATATAAAGATAAAGATGTACAAGAAAATCCAGTATGGGGAACTGTCAATTTTGATTTAGGAAAGAGAGAGGTACGTAATTTCTTAATTTCAAATGCGTTATTTTGGATGAGATATTTCCATATTGATGGTTTCAGAGTTGATGCAGTTGCGAACATGTTGTACTGGAATAAAGAAGGACAAGAGCAAAGTAATGAGCATGCTGTTTCATTTTTAAGGGAGTTAAATGAAGCAGTGTTTGCAGAGGATGAAGATTTTCTTATGACGGCAGAAGATTCAACAGCTTGGCCACTTGTAACAACTCCAACGTATGAAGGTGGGCTTGGATTCAATTACAAATGGAACATGGGCTGGATGAATGACGTGCTGAAATATATGGAGTGTGCGCCTGAATATAGGAAACACATTCATGAGAAAATGACGTTTTCTTTACTATATGCGTACTCTGAAAACTTCATATTACCGCTTTCTCATGATGAAGTCGTTCATGGGAAAAAGTCGTTATTAAATAAAATGCCAGGTGATTACTGGGATAAGTTTGCTCAACTTCGTTTATTATATGGATATTTCTTTACTCACCCAGGAAAGAAGTTACTTTTCATGGGAGGAGAATTCGGACAGTTTGATGAGTGGAAAGACCTTGAAGATTTAGATTGGAATTTACATGATTTTGAAATGCATCGTTATATGCATGATTACTTTAATGAGCTCATAGCATTGTATAAGCGCTCAAAACCACTTTGGCAACTTGACCATTCACCTGAAGGTTTTCAGTGGATTGATGCTAATAATAATGAGCAAAGTATTTTCTCTTTTATTCGCCAAGGGGATAAACAAGAAGATGCGTTAGTTGTCGTATGTAATTTTACGAAAGCTACATATGATAACTATAAAGTAGGTGTACCAGATTTCGAGTATTATAACGAGATTTTAAACAGTGATGCACAGCAATATGGCGGTTCGGGGCAAGTGAATAAGAAACGTCTTAAGACAATTCTAGAACCGTACCATAATCAAGCGGCACATGTAGAGATTACAATTCCACCATTCGGCGTATCCATATTACGACCAGTGAAGACGAGAAAGGGGAGCAAAAAACAAGATGGCTCAAAAACAAAAGTGCGTAGCAATGTTACTAGCAGGGGGAAAAGGTAGTCGTTTAAGTGCATTAACAAAAAATTTAGCCAAGCCAGCTGTTCCATTTGGTGGTAAATATCGCATTATTGATTTTACGCTAAGTAACTGCGCAAATTCTGGTATTGAAACGGTTGGGATTTTAACACAATATCAACCACTAGAACTTCATAATTATATCGGAATCGGCAATGCATGGGATTTAGACCGAGTAAGCGGTGGAGTCACAGTATTACCTCCTTATGCGGAGTCTTCAGGTGTGAAGTGGTACACAGGTACGGCAAGTGCCATTTATCAAAACTTAAACTATTTAAGTCAATATGAACCAGAGTATGTTCTTATTTTATCAGGCGACCATATTTATAAAATGGATTACAGTAAGATGCTAGATTACCATATTGAGAAAGAATCGGACGTATCCATTTCTGTTATTGAAGTACCTTGGGATGAAGCGAGTCGCTTTGGCATTATGAATACAAATGAAGAAATGGAGATTGTTGAGTTTGAAGAGAAACCACAATTTCCAAGAAGTAATCTTGCATCAATGGGAATCTATATTTTTAATTGGTCAATTTTGAAAGAGTATTTAGAGATGGATGCAAGAAACCCTGAATCTAGTAACGATTTCGGAAAAGACGTACTTCCGCTTTTATTGGATGAAGGGAAGAAGTTAATGGCGTATCCGTTTGAAGGATATTGGAAAGATGTTGGAACGGTGAAGAGCTTATGGGAAGCGAATATGGATTTGCTTCGCGATGAAACATCACTGAATTTAAACGATCGTAATTGGCGTATTTACTCTGTCAATCCAAACGAACCGCCTCAATATATTGCTGAAAAGGCGAAAGTAGAAGAATCGCTTATTAACGAAGGATGCGTCATTGAAGGGGACGTGAAGCATTCTGTGTTATTCCAAGGAGTGACGGTGGAAGAAGGAAGTATGGTGATTGATTCTGTTGTTATGCCAGGGGCTAAGATTGGTAAAAATGTTGTGATTGAAAGAGCGATTGTTGGATCAGAAATGGTTATCGAAGATGGAACAATCATTCGTCCAGAAAAGAATGTTGACGATGTAGTATTAATTGCTGAAGGGAAATAGAAAAGGGGGATGAAATGAATGGGAGAAAAAATGTTAGGAATTATTAATGCAACGGGAAGTTTTCCTTCCTTAAAGAAAGTAACAGGGCATCGTTCACTAGCGGCGTTACCGTTTGGGGGCCGTTATCGACTCATTGATTTCATGCTTTCAAATATGGTGAATTCTAGTATTCATAGTGTGGCAGTTTTTACAAGCCATAAAAATCGTTCGTTAATGGACCATGTTGGTTCAGGAAAACAGTGGGATTTAGATAGAAAACGAGACGGACTATTTTTATTCCCGCCAAACTGCCAATGTGACCAAGATGAATTTGGGTCTTTTGCACACTTTAGAAGACATATTGATTATTTTCTAAGAAGCAGAGAAGAGTACGTTGTTATTACGAATAGCCATCTCGTAACAGCATTAAATTTTCAAGCGGTGTTAGAGCGACATATACATACGGCAGCTGATATTACGGAAGTTTGCCATGAAGGGGTTTCGCTTCAAACATACGTGTTAAAGAAACAATTATTATTAGATTTATTTGAGACATATAAAGATGTGGAGCAATACAGTTTATTTGATGTAGTGAGAGAGAAACGCGGGAAATCATTACACATTGCTACATATGAACATACTGGATATGTAGCAATTATTGACTCGATCGAAAGTTACTATAAACATAGCTTAGAAATTTTGCAACCAGCTATTTGGAAGCAATTATTTAAGAAAGAAGCACCGATTTTTACGAAAGTAAAAGATGAGCCACCAACTCGTTATCTAAAGGGTGCAGTTGTGAAAAATACAATGATTGCAAATGGCAGTATTATTGAAGGGGAAGTAGAAAACAGTGTTGTTTCCCGTTCAGTTAAAATTGGAAAAGGATCAATTATTCGTAACAGTATTATTATGCAAAAGAGCCAAATTGGAGATAACTGTATAATAGACGGTGTTATTATTGATAAAGACGTGAAAATTGGCGACGGTGTCGTATTAAAAGGAAATATCGATGAGCCGTATGTTGTAGAAAAAGGAAGCGTACAAAACAGTACGATTAATAGTTATTCCTAAAGAATCAGTGGGGGCTTTTTCCTCCACTGATTAAAGTTTTAATTTAAATGAAAACTCGAAGGGAGGAAGCTGCAAGAGGAGTAATAAAAACTTTTCGCGCAGTGGGACAACAAGTGAATATTTTATTTGCAGTATCAGAATGTGTACCGTTTGTGAAATCGGGAGGATTAGCTGATGTAGCGGGTGCGCTCCCAAAAGAGCTGAAAAAATTAGGAGTGGACGTTCGTATTATACTTCCGAATTATAGCCTCATTCCGAAAAAGTTAAGAGATGGGTGTACGTTACATAAAGTAATTAACGTCCCGCTCGGGTGGAGAAATCAATATTGTGGAATTTTAAAAGGTGAGCAAGACGGAATTACGTATTACTTAATAGATAATGAATATTATTTTAAGAGAGATTCTCTGTATGGTCATTATGATGACGGGGAGCGTTTTTCTTATTTCTCAAAAGCAGTGTTAGAGTGTATTCCGCACCTTGATTTTGAAGTGGATGTTCTTCATAGCCACGATTGGCATACGGCTATGGTTAATTTCTTACTTCGTGAAAAGTATCAAGATAACCCGTTATATGAGCGTATTAAAACGGTATATACGATTCATAACTTGCAGTTCCAAGGAGTATTTCCTCCTGAAGTGATGTACGACTTGTTAGAGCTTGGTGATGAATATTTTCATAGTGAGCAGCTAGAGTTTTATGGAAACATAAACTTTATGAAAGGCGGTATTATCGCTTCGGATCAAATTACAGCGGTGAGCCCGACGTATAAAGAAGAAATTCAATATGAATTTTTCGGTGAGAAGCTAGATGGATTACTGCGAAAATATAATGATAAGCTTAGCGGCATTGTAAATGGTATTGATACGAGCGTATATAATCCAGAAACGGATTCGTATATTAAGGCTCAGTATGATGCAGAGTCATTATATGAAAAGAGTGAAAATAAACGCGCCTTGCAGCGTTATTTTGGTTTGCCAGAAAAAGAGGATACACCAATTATTTCAATGGTAACGAGATTAACGAAGCAAAAAGGTCTTGATTTAGTACGCACTGTATTCCGCGAAATAATGGAAGAAGATGTACAATGTATTATTTTAGGTTCAGGTGATTCGGAATATGAGCAATTCTTTGAGTGGATGGCATATGAGTATCCGGAGAAGGTAAAAGTTTATATCGGATTTAATGAAGAATTAGCGCACCAAGTGTATGCGGGAAGCGATTTGTTTTTAATGCCATCGCTGTTTGAACCGTGTGGACTTGGACAACTTATCGCATTAGCGTACGGTACGATTCCAATTGTAAGAGAAACAGGTGGATTAAACGATACGGTACATTCTTATGATGAAGAAACTGGAGAAGGAAATGGTTTCAGTTTCACGAATTTTAATGCACATGACATGCTGCATACGATTCATCGTGCAATTGAATTTTATCACGATAAACCAGTGTGGGAGCAGCTTGTAAAACAAGCGATGACTGAAGATTATAGCTGGGAGCAATCGGCTCTTGCTTATAAGGAATTGTATAAAAGTCTCATGGAATAACATGTAGGTGGTGAAAAAATGTTTACTCATGTTGAAAGTTTTAAATCAACTTTTCTAGAAAAGTTAGAGACGATGTATGGGAAAAGTTTCAAAGATTCTACAACTCGTGATCAATATAATACGCTCGGCCATATGGTACGTGAGTATATGAATAGTCAATGGATTGCAACGAATGAGAGTTATCGATCCGGAGAGCAAAAGCAAATGTATTACTTGTCTATTGAGTTTTTGCTTGGACGTTTGCTTGGAAGTAACATCTTGAATTTAGGTATTAGAGATGTATGCGAGCAGGGGTTATCTGAACTAGGGATTTCGTTGCAAGAGTTAGAAGAAGTGGAAGCAGATGCAGGCCTTGGTAATGGTGGGCTTGGACGCTTAGCAGCCTGTTTTCTCGATTCACTTGCATCTTTAAACTTGCCAGGACACGGCTGTGGGATTCGTTACAAACATGGCTTGTTTGATCAGAAAATTGTTGATGGTTATCAAGTTGAGTTTCCAGAACAATGGCTTCTTCATGAAAATGTATGGGAAGTAAGAAGGCATGATCAAGCTGTAGAAGTAAGTTATTTCGGCAGTGTTGAACCGCTAGAAATTGACGGGCGTTTAGAGTTTAGGCATACAAATGCAGAAGTCATTATGGCAGTCCCATATGATGTGCCGGTAGTAGGCTATGAGACGAGTACTGTAAACACACTTAGACTTTGGAATGCTGAACCAGTTCCGTTCCCGCAAAACTGCAAAGATATTTTGAAATATAAGCGCGAAACAGAGGCTGTATCGGAGTTTTTATATCCAGATGATACGCATGATGAGGGGAAAATACTTCGTTTAAAACAACAGTATTTCCTCGTATCAGCAAGTTTACAAAATATCGTTCGAATGCATAGAGAAAGATATGGTGACCTTCGTCAACTACATGAAAAAATTGCGATTCATATTAACGATACACATCCGGTTTTAGCAATTCCAGAACTGATGCGTATTTTACTAGACGAAGAAAAGTTAACATGGGAAGAAGCTTGGCACATAACGACGCAGACGATTTCTTATACGAATCATACGACGTTATCAGAAGCGCTCGAAAAGTGGCCAATTCACATTTTTAAACCGTTATTACCGAGAATTTATATGATTATTGAAGAGATTAATGAACGTTTCTGTCATGAACTTTGGGAACGTTATCCTTATGAATGGCATCGCATTGAAGACATGGCAATTATTGCGCATGATCTTGTGAAAATGGCTCATTTAGCAATTGTCGGTAGCCATAGCGTAAACGGTGTAGCAAAAATTCATACGGAAATATTAAAGCAGCGGGAAATGCGATTGTTTTATGAATTTTATCCAGATAAGTTTAATAATAAGACGAATGGAATTGCTCATAGGCGTTGGCTTATGAAAGCAAATCCACAGTTAACAAATCTCATTTCAGAGGAGATTGGAACAGAGTGGAAGAAAGAACCGATTAAGCTTCAATCGTTGCAAACAGTTCAATATGATGCTAGTTTCCAAGAGAAATTTGCAGAAGTAAAACAAGAACGTAAAGAGATTTTAGCAGAGCGCATTCATAATACAATGGGGATTACGATTGATCCAAATTCTATTTTTGATGTGCAAGTGAAAAGATTACATGCTTACAAACGACAATTATTAAATGTTCTTCATATTTTATATTTGTATAACCGTTTGAAAGAGGATGCTAGTTTTACATTTTATCCGCGTACTTTTATTTTTGGAGCGAAAGCATCACCTGGATATTATTATGCGAAAAAAATTATTAAATTAATAAATGAACTCGCAAGAAAAGTAAATAATGACCCGTATGTCAGTCAATATATGAAAGTTATCTTTCTAGAAAACTATCGAGTTTCTTTAGCGGAAGATATATTCCCAGCGGCGGATGTAAGTGAACAAATTTCAACGGCGAGTAAAGAAGCATCGGGAACAGGTAATATGAAATTTATGATGAATGGTGCGATTACACTCGGAACGTTAGACGGAGCTAACATTGAAATAAAAGACCGGGTCGGTGATGATAACTGTTTCATTTTCGGCTTAACAGCGGAAGAGGTTCTTCATTACTATCAAAATGGTGGATATCGTGCAAGTGATTATTATCACCACAATAGGCACATTAAAAAAGTAGTTGATCAATTAACAAATGGTTTCTTTGCACAATCGGGAGCAGAATTTGAAGCGATTTATGATTCTCTCGTTATTCAAAATGATGAATATTTCGTTCTGCGAGATTTTGGCCCATATGCTGAAAAACAAGAAGCTGTCGGTAGAGCTTATGAGAACCGAACAAAGTGGCTAGAAATGTCGATTTTAAATATTGCACAGTCTGGTCATTTTGCGAGTGATCGAACGATTTTGCAGTACAGCAATGAAATTTGGGGTATTGGTAATGCAGTTAAACAGTTTTAAAGAAGTTGCTATATTGGGAGATATATTATCGATTTACCAATAAAAATGGATATTAATAAATAAAACGGGCTTAATAAAATTAAGCTCGTTTTATTTATTTTGCTTAAGAAAGAAATGGAACAGTGGTATATATGATACCTGCCCCATCATACTCTCCTGTCGCAAAGTATGAAAATGTAAAGAAACCTGTGACCGTAAAAATTACAATAAGAAAAAGTGTGAAGATAAATTTTAACATGTAAGGTCCCCTCATCCAAAAATAACTTCATAGAGTATTATAGTATACGAATATTTTATTTCCAATTGTTTACTGGTTAAAAATGAGAAGTCAGACATGTTTTGTATGTTGTAATGGAATGATTATTTGTAATGGATTTTGTATTTTTTGTAAATGTCATATTGTGATGGACGTGTGCATACTCCCAATCATGATCATTAAAATTTATGTTTCGGGGAGGGAGAAGTGGAACGACATCGAACAAGTTGACGAAACGAAAGCTACTAGCTACTTGTAGTTTATAATAATTTCGAAAAGCGATATCTCCTACTTTTGGAGAAGCGAATGTATAAAGTCCATACTGTGCGAAGGCAGTATTTATACGTGCATCTAATATGTGTAATGTGGCAAGCGCACCACCTAGACTATGCCCAGTGGCTAGCAGTTTTTTATGTGCTGGCAATGATACGAGCATATCCATAATAGAATCACGACAAGACTCATAAATAGAGAGAAAGCCGTTATGGACATTTCCGCTATTTAAAGCATAAGGATAAGGTTTTTGATTGACGAGAGAGTCAATAATCCAATCAGGGTCTGTTTGAGTGCCCCTGAAGGCAACGATAATTGTATCCTCAGATTCTAATATAAACCCGAACCATTCTGTTGTTTGAATGGCTTTTCCTTGAAACCCTTGTACATATTGAAAACCATCTGGTATTTCGAAAATACCATTTTGTTTATATTGTTCATACGTTAACTCACAACAAGAAGCTAACAGTATGGCAGTGTCTTTATCAAAGGATAAAGGAGTACGCATTAAGGAAGCCCTCCTTAAGAAAAGGTATAGTTTAATATATGCGGTGAGGAACTTGATTCATGCTTTTGGAAAAAAGACTTGAACCTACAGTTACGTGAGGGAGTATGATTTTTGTAAACATATTGTTAGGAGGAGTGTAAGATGAGCAAAAGGGAAGGCTGTTCAATTGGTGAGTTTGCAAAGAGGACAGGCACATCAATACGGACACTACAATATTACGATGAAATTGGACTACTTAAACCTGGAAAGAATGTTAGCTCTGGTCACCGTTTGTACAAAGGAAAAGATATATTAGAACTACAGAAAATAGTGAGTCTTAAAGTATTAGGATATAGTTTAGAAGAAATACGCGTTATGCTGAAAATGCCAAGTTTAAATGTAAATTTAAAAGAAACGTTGGAACAACAAAGAAAAGCCTTTGAAGAAAAGAGAAGACACATTGAAGTTTCGATAAAGGCGCTTGAACGAACAATGGTATGTCTTGAGGAAGATGAAGAGTTGGATAGTGACATATTAATGAGTCTAATTAACAGCATTCAAAAAGAAAACGAACAACGTTTATGGCTTGAAGGATATGTATCAAAAGACTTTGCTGATGGGTTATATAATAAGTCGGAAGAAGAGGGCATAGCACTTGATAAAGAGTTTGTGCGTTTAGCAAAAGAAGTGAAAAGGTTATTTGGAAGACAAATTGAGGATTCAGAAGTGCAAAAATTGGCTGATGAACATATGAAGGCGACTCTTAAGTATGTTGGTGAAGAGACAATGTATTCTTTAGGTAAATTAGAGAATGTAGAAGAACAATATAATAATATGATGCCATCTCCTTACACGGAAGAAGAAGAAGAGGCATGGCTTAATGAAGCGATGGAGTATTATATGATTCGAAATGGTATGTATAGCCCTCCGCAGTAAAAATAAAGTGCCATAGTCATAAACTTTAGAGAAATGCCTCCGATGTTTTTTCGCATTGGAGGCATTTTTTACTCTTTTCCATCTAAAAGGTGAACAAGGCCACCTAATATACTACTTTCACCAGTACTTTATAATGCTGGTCTTGTAAGAGGTTTGAAAAAATAGCCTGTATATATTTGAACGATGATTACCTATTTACTTGTGTCTGTTCGCACTATATACCGAAAATTTCGGGAAACAAAACATATTATTTATCTGTTTGTTTTTGCTTTTTTTTCAAATACTCCGCACGTAATTGTTCAAGTTTTTGCTTTTTATCAAATTTGGCAGGCTTCTGTTTTTCATGAAACTTTGCCACAGCTACCTGACTTTTGGAATCCAATTGATATTTTCCCACTTTGTTCACCTACTTTTCTTGTCTTGAAAGAGAATCTATTCAACAAATATAATATACCTTATTTTACTGAAGTAAACCTTATTACTTTATTTCATCTGCTTTTTCTCGTTTGTAGACGTAAATTAAAACACCCTTTCACTGCATTACTGCAAGCAAGGGTGTTTAATTTTAGTATTATATTAGTCGATGGACAAGCCTGCATAAGGGCCCTTTTTACTCTTTCCCATCCAATAAACGACCAAGGCCACCTAATACACTACCTTCGCCAGTACTTTGCGCTGCTGGGCTTGTAAGGCGTGCTGCTAATCGGCTAAGTGTTAAGGACTGAATCCAAACTGTTCCAGGACCTTCTAATGTTGCGAAGAATAAACCCTCGCCGCCAAATAGAGCTGTTTTTACTTTACCAACGAATTCGATATCATAGTTAATATCTTTTGTCATGGCAACGAGACAACCTGTATCAATGCGAAGTTTCTCACCAGGTTTTAATTCACGTTTATATACAGTTCCACCTGCGTGCATGAAAGCAAGGCCGTCACCTTCAAGTTTCTGCATGATAAACCCTTCACCACCGAAGAAACCAGTTCCTATTTTTTTCGTAAATTCAATTCCGATAGAAACACCTTTTGCGGCACAAAGAAAGGCATCTTTTTGACAAACTACTTTTCCTTGATATTCTGTTAAATCTACAGGAATAATTTTACCAGGATAAGGAGCAGCAAATGAGACGTGGCGTTTGCCGTGACCTGTATTTGTAAATACAGTCATAAACATACTTTCGCCTGTAACGAGACGTTTACCAGCGCCCATTAATTTGCCGAATAAACCGTTAGATGGGCCAGAACCGTCACCAAAGATTGTTTCCATTTCAATGTAATCTTCCATCATCATCATTGCGCCAGCTTCTGCGATAACGCTTTCTTTTGGATCTAATTCAATTTCAACAAACTGCATATCATCGCCATATAGCTTATACTCGATTTCATGTGCTTGCATTTTTTCACCTCATAAATATGTAGTAATTATATTGTACAGAAGTTAAAAGAATTAGAGTACTGTATTTTTGTTAATTTTTGAATAAAAATAGAATGAAAATTTAAGGTTATACTAGGATTATAAAAAATGATGGAATGAAAGTGTTCTCATTTGACGTTTTCGATATAGCATGATATAGTGAAAGCACTATTGAGCTACATAATGTGGTACGGAAATAAAGCACGTTGTATTAAAGGCTGTAAGCTTGTTATACATTCATGTCCTTTATATCCACCTTTTCATGTGGATTCATAGTTTCATTTTTATTTAGGAGGTACATGACATGCAAACAGGTAAAGTTAAATGGTTTAACGGCGAAAAAGGTTTTGGCTTCATCGAAGTTGAAGGCGGAGAAGACGTATTCGTACATTTCTCAGCTATCCAAGGCGACGGCTTCAAAACTTTAGAAGAAGGTCAAGAAGTTTCTTTCGAAATCGTTGAAGGAAACCGCGGACCACAAGCAGCTAACGTTACAAAAAACTAATTAGCTAGCGATAAAAAGCATTCCGATTTTCGGAATGCTTTTTTTTATTCTTTGGAACTAGATTCATTTGAAGATAATTCGCCCTTAAAGGTACGCTCTTCAAAGTCATCAAGCATTTGTTCATATTCTTCATGCTCTTCTGTAGCGAAAACTTGTGGGTTTTTCCCGTACATATCCGTACCGATAAAGTTTTCAAAATCCTCCACGTAGCCTACGTTTTCTTCACTATTTACATACATGCCATTATAGTTTTTTGAATCTTGTCTTTCTAAATCAGACGGCGTTTCAGATGTTCCGTAATTTGCGACATCTTGCCACGCATCTTCCGCATCGTACTCAACAGAATGGTCCTCATCATGCTTGTGGAAAGAAGGAGACAACACTTCTTCTTCAACTGGTCGTGTATTCATATTTAACTTATTTGTCGCGTGCTGTATGCATGTTGTAGCAGTCGGCATTGCTTCCAATCTTTCAAATGGAATTTCTTCGCCAGACACTTCGCA
The DNA here is from genome assembly GCF_052805735.1 of Bacillus sp. N6. Lineage (NCBI taxonomy): Bacteria > Bacillati > Bacillota > Bacilli > Caryophanales > Bacillaceae > Bacillus > Bacillus sp. N6. The sequence continues at coordinate 4,734,033 of NZ_CM127843.1, read as the reverse complement.
AATGCCGTACGTACCTGCTTCTATTTTTTGTAGGGCATGTTTCGTCTCCTCAAGCTGTTTATGCCAAAGTTCAATAAGCCCGAAGTCTTTTTCCCGTTCATATAGCTCTGTAGCCATATCACCTGGATGGTTGTCATAGCTAGACAGTTCTCCTACTGAATCGCGTTCAGAAGCACGATCTGTATTTTCATGAGTTTGTATCGTTTGTTCCAGTTCTTGTTTTTGTTTTTCTAAAATGGATTTAAATTGACCTACTTGTTGTGGAGTTAACATAGTCGTCCACCTTCCTACAATTCAGTTTCTTTACATAGTATGAGCGTTGAGAGTAGGAATTATGAGATGAATTTCAGATATGAAAAAGGAGCCGCATAAGCAGCTCCTTTTATAGAAAGTATCCAAGTAATAATCCGATTCCCATTAGGAAACCGAAGATTGTATTTGTTTTTGCTGTTGCAATCATCGCAGGTACCATTTCCATTGGAATGCTTTTGCCGATAAAGCCTTTCGTCGCTTTAAATGCTTGCGGTGCACTTAAAAATACGATAAGCATCCATGGTGATACGATGCCCACGATAATTAAAGCAATTGTCCAAATGTAGGAAACGATGAACATCGAAGCAAGTACACCAACAGCTCTTTCACGTCCAACGAGAATTGCTAACGTTTTACGACCGTTTTCTTTATCGCCATCCAAGTCGCGAATATTATTAGCTAGTAAAATGGCACCAATTAAAATGGAGCTTGGAATAGATAGTAAAATGACTTCTGATGTTACAGTGCCAGTTTGAATAAAGAATGAAATCCCAATAATAATGACACCCATAAATAATCCGGCTGTCAACTCTCCAAATGGTGTATATGCAATTGGAAGTGGGCCACCTGTATAAAGGTAAGCAACGGCCATACAAACAAGACCGATTGCAGCAAGCCACCAGCTAGAATTCATACAAATATAAACACCTAATAGTATTGCGATGCCGAAAAATCCAAATGCTAAGTTAAGCACTGTTTTTGGCTGAATGCCATCGCGAACGATAGCGCCGCCGATACCAACTGAACCTTCGTGATCAAGTCCTCTTTTATAATCAAAGTATTCATTAAACATGTTTGTTGCTGCTTGAATGAGAAGACAAGCAAGAAGCATCATAAGGAAAAGAGGAAGATGTATTTGATTTATACCTCCGACCTGCATCGAATATGCTGTTCCGATGAAAACAGGTACGAAAGCGGCTGTTAATGTATGGGGACGTAGTAAACTCCACCAGATGCGCCAGCCTGTTTGCTTACTTGGCTTTGGCGCCGTAGGAGAGGAATTCGTTTTGACGTTCATTTCCATGTTGAATCCTCCTTTAGTCACATATTGTACACAACTAAGTGTAGAAAAAGCATCATTTAGTGTCAACGTTTATTTTCTAGGAAGAGAAGGTGAATTTCTCAGAAATGCTAAACGTTGACAGGCCTTTCGTTTGAGGTGTATCTTAAAATCAAGCGTAATTATGACTATTTTTCGCCCATAGGGGGGAGACAATTGTGATTCAAACGAAACAAAAAGGCTTGCAAGAAGTTCTTATTGCAGCTATCAAGCGTGCAACTAACGAAAAAATATTGGTTAGTTTTGTAAAACAAATAGACTGGGTGGATCCGCTTCTGTTCTATGCAGCAGGAAAAAGGATTTCATTCGAAAATAGATGTTATTTTGCAGACCCGGCTCAGCATGTAATATTTGCAGGAATTGGCTCTGTTTTCACTATAGCAAATTCTTCTCATAAGCGCTTTCAAACCGCTCGTGACGAGTGGGAGAAAGTAAAAGAGAATGCATTTGTCCAAAGAGATGAATATGAATTTGGAACGGGTCCGCTTTTATTTGGTGGTTTTTCATTTGATCCAGAAAAAGAGAAAACGGACCTATGGAAAGAATTTAAAGATACGACATTTTCACTACCAGCATTTTTATTAACTGTAAAAAATGAAAAAGCATGGTTAACGATGAATACATTTGTTGCAGCAACAGATTGTGCAGAAACTCTTTATAATGAAATGATTTCTTTAGAAGAGAAAATTTTTGAGGAGAGTAAATGTGCGCTAAACGGATCGAAATTAACTGTTATTTCTAAAGTAGAAGTGGATCCGAAAGGCTGGATGAAAGCAATTGAAAAAGTACAAGATGAGATGAAGCAGGGTAACGTGCAGAAGGTTGTATTGGCGAGGGAACTAAAAGTAGAGATGAACCATTCGATTGATTCTGCTCTTGTTTTAGAAGCACTTCGCATTGGTCAACCGGATTGTTACGTATTTTCTTTTGATTATAAAGGAGCATGCTTCTTAGGAGCGACGCCTGAGAGATTAATTCGCAAAGAAGATGAGAAATTTACATCGATGTGTCTTGCTGGTTCAATCGGTCATGGTCATTCTATAGAAGAAAGTGAACGAAATAGTAATGCGCTTCTTCATGATGAAAAGAATTTAGCTGAACATGGTTATGTTGTTAACATGATCCGCTCGGTACTAAATGAACATTGCGAATACGTTAATATTCCGGAAAGCCCAGGTTTATTAACAACGAAAAACTTAATTCACTTATATACGCCTGTAGAAGCAAAAGGCGATGCGAGTCTTTTAACAATGGTAGAAGAATTACATCCAACACCAGCTCTTGGCGGGACACCTCGTTTGGAAGCGATGAAACTGATCCGTGATGTTGAATTGTTAGACAGAGGGTTGTATGGTGCACCGATTGGCTGGATAGATGATGAAGGAAATGGTGAATTTGCGGTTGCGCTGCGCTGCGGATTATTAAACGGCGAGAAAGCATCCTTATTTGCCGGTTGTGGTATTGTAATTGATTCAATCCCGCAGCTTGAATATGAAGAAACAAGTTTGAAGTTTAGACCGATGCTTGGTGCTTTGGAGGAATTAATGAAATGAACAATCATATAGAAGCATTATCATATTATTTAGGCGCGTTCGTGGATGAACTGACGCGTCTAGATGTATGTGATGTTGTCATTAGTCCAGGCTCACGGTCAACGCCGATTGCTTTACTAATGGAACAACACGAAGGAATGAACACATATTTACATGTAGATGAAAGATCAGCTGGATTTTTCGCGCTCGGTATTGCGAAAGCGAAAAAACGCCCAGTAGCATTATTATGTACGTCAGGAACAGCAGCAGCTAATTACTATCCAGCTGTATGTGAAGCTTTTCATTCAAGGGTCCCGCTTATCGTCTTAACAGCGGATAGACCGCATGAATTAAGAGATGTGGGTGCACCACAAGCAATGAATCAATTTAATTTATACGGTACTTTTGTGAAACAATTTACAGAGATGGCACTGCCAGAAGCGAGTGAAGCGATGTATCATTACGCTCGTATGACGACGCAGCGCATAGTAGCAAATGCTTGTTTAGCGCCGCAGGGTCCTGTTCATCTTAATTTTCCAGTTCGCGAGCCACTTATCCCTGATTTCTCACTAGAAAGCTTATGGGATAAAGGACGTAGTGAATATACAGGAGTAGTTCAGCAAGGAAACGTGACGATGCCGAGTGAATATGTAGATTCTCTTGTAGGGCGCCTTTCACATATGGAAAAGGGGCTTATTATTTGTGGAGATGATAGTCATTCAGAAATTGCAATGTTTGCAACGCAACTAGCTGAAAAAACTGGCTATCCTATATTAGCAGACCCACTTTCTAATATTCGTAGCGGACACCACGATAAAACGATGGTAATTGACTGTTATGATACATTTTTACGAAATGAGCAGTTAAAAGAAAAATGGAAACCGGACGTGTTAATTCGCTTTGGTGGTATGCCTGTTTCTAAATCATTAACGCAGTTCATAAAAAAACAAACGAAAGCAGTTCATATCGTTGTCGATGAATCAGGACAATGGAGAGATCCAGCTCTTGTTGCGACAGAAGTTGTGCAAGCAAGTGACATTGAATTCTGCAAGGCAGTAATAGAAAAAATGCCAGTTATGAAGAAGAATGATTGGTTCGTAATGTGGCAACATATAAACGAAAAAACGAAGGAAACGCTTCGTGAAATGGAAACATATGAAACTGCATTTGAAGGAAAGGTTATTACAGATATTGTGCGCGTATTACCAGAAGACGCAACGTTATTTGCGAGCAATAGTATGCCAATTCGTGATACAGACTCATTCTTCTTCACATCGGATAAAAACATCCATGTGATGGCAAACCGTGGCGTAAATGGTATTGATGGAATCATTTCGACAGCTTTAGGAGCGAGCATTATTTGCGATCCACTTGTATTAGTGATTGGTGATTTATCATTTTATCACGATTTAAATGGGCTATTAGCAGCGAAATTACATGAATTAAATATAACAATTGTCGTTGTAAATAATGATGGCGGGGGTATTTTCTCATTCTTACCACAATATGAGAAAAAGGAACATTTTGAATCATTATTTGGAACACCAATTGGACTTGATTATGAGCACGTTGTCAAAATGTACGGTGGTTCATTTAGCCGTGTAAATGGTTGGGAGCAATTCCGTGAAGAAGTACAAAAGGGAGCAACGACAAAAGGTTTACACGTTGTGGAAATTTGTACGAACCGGGATGAAAACTTAACATTGCACCGTACGTTATGGGCAAAAACACAGGACGTAATTACTACATCGTTGCAAGGTGAATCAAAATGAACGTAACACTGCAAGGTGTATCGTATGAATATGAAGTAGTTGGAAGCGGGGAACCACTTCTACTTCTTCATGGTTTTACGGGAAGCATGGAAACGTGGCGTTCCTTCGTTCCTTCTTGGAGCGAGCAGTTTCAAGTCATTTTAGTAGATATTGTTGGGCACGGAAAAACGGAAAGCCCTGAAGATGTGACGCATTATGACATCCGAAATGTGGCATTGCAAATGAAAGAACTATTAGATTACCTTCATATTGCAAAAGTACATATACTTGGCTATTCAATGGGCGGTAGATTGGCGATTACGATGGCATGTCTATATCCAGATTATGTACACTCTCTTTTATTAGAAAACTGTACAGCTGGGCTCGAAAACGAAGAGGATAGAAAAGAACGTCGTGAAAAAGATGATCGACTTGCCGATAAAATTGAGCGAGAAGGCATAGAAAGTTTTGTATCCATATGGGAAGATATTCCACTTTTTGAAACGCAAAAACGTTTAGCAAAAAACGTACAAGAAGCGGTACAAAAAGAGAGGCTTGCTAACAACCCAAAAGGGCTCGCAAATAGCTTGCGCGGCATGGGAACTGGGGCTCAGCCTTCATGGTGGGATGAGCTGAAAAACTTAAAAATACCTGTTCTTTTAATGAACGGAGAATATGATGAAAAGTTCTTCCGCATATTAAAAAACATCGAAAAATGCGTGTCTGATGCGAAATTTGTCAAAATTCATGGCGCTGGCCATGCAATTCATGTGGAACAACCGGAAAAGTTTGATACAATAGTAAAGGGATTTCTAAAAACTATGCAGTGATACTTTTTTCAGCAAGAAGGAAGCCACACTTATAGGTGAAATCAGAAATATACAAGGAGGTAGTTGTAATGGCTATTGAATGGGTAAAAGAAGGCAATTACGAAGATATTATTTATTCAACATACAATGGTATCGCAAAGATTTCGATTAACCGTCCTGAAGTACATAACGCATTCCGTCCAAAAACGGTAATGGAGTTAATCGATGCTTTTGCACAAGCTCGTGATGATGCAAATGTTGGCGTTATCATTTTAACAGGTGAAGGTGGACGTGCATTCTGTTCTGGCGGCGACCAAAAAGTTCGCGGTCATGGTGGATATGTAGGTGACGACCAAATCCCTCGTTTAAACGTATTAGACTTACAACGTCTAATTCGCGCAATTCCTAAACCAGTTATCGCAATGGTAGCAGGTTATGCAATCGGTGGTGGACACGTACTTCATATCGTATGTGACTTAACAATCGCTGCAGACAACGCTGTATTCGGACAAACAGGTCCTAAAGTAGGAAGCTTTGACGGTGGATACGGAGCTGGTTACTTAGCTCGTATGGTAGGCCACAAGAAAGCTCGTGAAATTTGGTACCTATGCCGTCAATACAATGCACAAGAAGCGCTTGATATGGGCTTAGTAAACACAGTAGTACCATTAGAAGAGCTTGAAGCAGAAACAGTACAATGGGCACAAGAAATTTTAGCAAACAGCCCAATGGCACTTCGTTTCCTAAAAGCTGCATTCAACGCAGACACAGACGGTCTAGCTGGTATTCAACAACTAGCTGGAGATGCAACGTTATTGTACTACACAACTGACGAAGCAAAAGAAGGTCGCGACGCATTCAAAGAAAAACGCAGTCCGGACTTCGGTCAATTCCCTCGTTTCCCGTGATGAAAGCGGAGCCGACTGTTTAGCCCCGTTGGCTAAGGTTCTTTCGCACAGAAAGTGTTTTTTACGTTCTCCTCGTGCGGAAGGTTCTTAGACGGAAGGGTCTAGGAGGCGTAGCTAGATGAGATTAAACCGGAAACAAAACAACTAAGAGACTTGATATCATATCAAGTCTCTTTCTTTCATGAAAGGAGAATGAATGATGGAGACGATGCCAAATTGGTTAATGCAACGTGCATTTTTAACACCAGATCGCACTGCAATTGAAATAGAGGAAGAGAAAGTTACTTTTATGGAGCTACATGAAAAAGTAGTATCTGTTTGTGAACACCTCACGTATGTTGGAGTGGAGCGAGGGCAAAAGGTGGCTGTTCTGATGAAAAATGGTATGGAGATGATTACAGTTATTCACGCCCTATCTTATGTAGGTGCAGTAGCTGTGCTTTTAAATACGCGTCTTTCAAGAGAAGAGCTACTTTGGCAAATGGATGATGCTGAAGTTATTTGTTTAGTGACGGATCAACAGTTTGATGCGAATAATGTTCCTGTCTATTCATTTGCTGAAGTGATGAATGGACCGAGGGCGGAAGCATTTATACAAGAGGAATTTTCTTTAGAAGAAGCGATGACAATTATTTATACGTCTGGGACGACAGGCAAACCGAAAGGCGTTATTTTAACGTACGGCAATCATTGGGCAAGCGCAGTCGGTTCGTCGCTTAATTTAGGACTTCGTGATGATGATTGTTGGTTAGCCTGCATGCCGATGTTCCATGTTGGCGGGCTATCTCTTTTAATGAAAAACATTATGTACGGCATGCGTATTTTACTTGTTCCGAAATATGATGCTGATTTTATTCATAAAGCACTTCAAACGAGAGGCGTAACGATCATTTCTGTCGTATCCAAAATGTTAACAGATTTATTAGAGAGACTTGGAGAAGGGACATACCCTGCTTCTTTACGATGTATGTTACTTGGCGGAGGACCAGCGCCGAAACCGTTATTAGAAACATGTGTGGAAAAAGGAATCCCAGTGTATCAAACGTACGGTATGACAGAAACATCTTCGCAAATTTGTACGTTATCCGCAGATTACATGTTAACGAAAGTAGGATCAGCTGGAAAACCACTATTTCAGTGCCAACTTCGTATTGAAAAAGAGGGCGTAGTAGTGCCACCATTTGCGGAAGGTGAGATTGTAGTAAAAGGACCGAACGTAACAGGTGGTTACTTTAACCGTGAAGATGCGACGCGAGAGACTATTCAAAACGGATGGCTTCATACTGGCGACCTCGGTTATTTAGACGAAGAAGGGTTTTTATACGTATTAGATCGCCGCAGTGATTTAATTATTTCTGGCGGAGAGAATATATATCCAGCTCAAATTGAAGAAGTGTTGCTTTCTCATCCGGCAGTAGCGGAAGCTGGTGTTGTCGGCATGGCTGACGATAAATGGGGACAAGTACCAGCTGCTTTTGTTGTGAAAAGCGGGGCGGTAACAGAAGAAGAAATTCTTCATTTTTGCGAGGAGAAATTAGCGAAATATAAAGTGCCGAAGAAAGCATGTTTCTTAGAGGAATTACCACGTAACGCTTCGAAAAAATTGTTAAGACGAGAGTTAAGACAATTAGTGGAGGAGATGTAGGTGGAAATAAAAAAAGCGACACTGTATATAACGGAAATGCCACTCGTAATCCCGTTTGCTGCAAGCTACGGGACTTACGAAAAGCGTGAGAGTATCGTTATTGAATTAGAGGATACGGACGGGTACATCGGATTTGGGGAAGTCGTTGCATTCTCTGAACCGTGGTATACGGAAGAAACGGTGAAGACAGCGCTGCATGTACTGCAAGACTTTTTAATACCTGATTTATTAAAGGCTGAAATTTCTCATCCGAATGAAGTGCCGAGTTTGTTCCAGCATATAAAAAGAAACCGAATGGCAAAAGCCGGAATAGAGGGGGCTGTTTGGGATTTATATGCGAAGCGTCAAAAGAAATCGCTAGCGACAGTACTTGGCGGAACTAGTCATGAAATTGAAGTCGGCGTTGTAATTGGGATCAATACAATTCCGGTTATGTTAAAACAAATCGAGAAGTACGCCGAAGAAGGATACGAGCGTTTTAAAGTGAAAATAAAGCCAGAACATGATTATGAGTTATTAAAAGAAATTCGAAAAGAGTTTCCGCATATCCCGTTAATGGCTGATGCAAATTCAGCATATACATTAGCGGATACGGAGAGGCTGAAACGACTAGATGAATTCCAATTAATGATGATTGAACAACCGTTAGCGGATTACGATTTTCTTGATCACGCGGATTTGCAAAAGAAAATTGAAACGCCGATTTGTTTAGATGAAAGTATTCATGGTTTAGAAGACGCACGCATTGCGATTACGCTTGGTAGTTGCCGCATCGTTAACATTAAGCCAGGGCGAGTGGGCGGATTAACAGAGTCGGTTCAAATTCATAATTATTGTATGGAACATAACATACCCGTTTGGTGCGGTGGTATGGTGGAGATGGGGATTTCACGAGCGCAAAATGTTGCTCTTGCTTCATTGCCGAACTTTACGATTCCAGGCGATATATCCGCTTCTAGCAGACATTGGGAGAAGGATATTATTTCGCCGGAAGTGATGCTTGAGAGCGGGAAAGTGATTGTACCACAAAGCGTTGATGCTGAGTATGAAGTAGATCGCGGAAGGCTGGCGGAAATCACGAAGCAGCGGATTGTTTTTGAACGGTAAATGGAAGTTGCGTTAGGATGCCCGCAAATAGCGAGAGGATTTTATCGTTCATTGTCGGTAAGTCGATATATTTCAATAATCGCTGATATAATTCAAGTTGTGTTCGATATAATTGGAAAATCGCTGATATAATTTTATTTACAAAGGTTACTTTAACGAGTAGCCTTTTCGTATTGTACAAATTGGATAGACTAGTTTACAATCGAGCGTATAAAAATGGAATGAAAAAGGGGGAGTAAAATGAAGCGCATTTCAATTTTAATAGCTGATGATGAGGCAGAAATTGCTGACTTAATTGAGATACATTTAGAAAAAGAAGGGTACCATGTTGTGAAAGCAGCGGATGGGGAAGAGGCAGTTCATATTATTGAAACGAAGCCAATCGACTTGGTAGTTTTAGATATTATGATGCCGAAAATGGATGGTTATGAGGTGACGCGTCAAATTCGCGCGAAACATCATATGCCGATTATTTTTTTAAGCGCGAAAACTTCGGACTTTGATAAGGTGACAGGTCTTGTACTAGGTGCGGATGATTATATGACGAAGCCTTTCACACCAATAGAATTAGTTGCACGTGTAAATGCACAACTGCGTAGGTTTTTTACGTTAAATCACCCGAAAGTAGCGGAGAGTAAATCTGCTTTAGAAATAGGCGGAGTCGTAATTAATCCTGAGCGCAGGACGGTTGATGTGTATGGTGAGCAAATTGAATTAACGCCGAAAGAGTTCGATATTTTATATTTATTAGCAAGTCATCCGAAGAAAGTATACAATGTGGAAAATATTTTTCAGCACGTATGGGCAGATGATTATTATGAAGGTGGAAATACAGTAATGGTACATATTCGTACTTTGCGGAAGAAACTTGGAGAAGATAAAAGAAAGGATAAATTAATAAAAACAGTGTGGGGAGTAGGTTATACTTTCAATGGCTAATATGATGAAAAGCTTTCGATTTAAAATGATTGCCTTATTTGCGTTAAGTATGGTGCTTGCAGCAACTGTAACTTATATAATTTATAAAGGATTGCAGCTGTATTATAAAACAATGGTTCGCTACGAAGAGCCTTTAGCACAATTTAGGTCAATCGTAAGGGAATTTGGAGACATTAACTTCTTTTTAATTTTCTTTATTCCGTTATCTATAATCTTTTTCTTCTTTTTGACAAAACCGTATTTAAAATACTTTGATGAAATTTCTAATGGGATTCATCATCTTGCGAACGGTAACTTTACGAATAAAGTTCAAGTTTCATCAAATGATGAGTTTGGAAATATCGCGCGTGAAATAAATGTTGCAAGTGAAAAGTTAAAAGAAGCTGTTGAAAGAGGAGATTTTGCAGAAAGTAGTAAAGATCAGCTCGTTGTGAATTTAGCACATGATTTAAGAACACCGTTAACATCCGTGTTAGGATATTTAGATTTAATTCTTAAAGATGAAAATTTAACAAAAGAACAAATTAAACATTTCTCCACAATTGCATATACAAAATCGCAAAGACTGGAAAGTTTAATTGATGAGCTATTTGAAATTACACGTATGAATTATGGCATGCTAAAGCTGGATAAAAAGCCGATTGATATAAGTGAGTTGCTTATACAGTTAGAGGAGGAATTGTATCCGTTATTAGAAAAACATCATTTAGAAGCTAGATTGAACGTGGCTCCTCATTTACCGATGCACGGTGATGGAAAATTGTTAGCTAGAGTATTTGAAAACTTGTTAACAAATGCCGTTCGTTACGGGTATGATGGGCAATTTGTTGATATGAATGGATATGTTGATAATGGAGAAGTTGTCGTACAAATTATGAATTACGGAGATAGCATTCCGGAAGAAGATTTACCGTATCTTTTTGATATGTTCTATACAGGTGATAAAGCGAGAACTGAGAACCGTGGCGGGACTGGCCTAGGACTATTCATTGCGAAAAATATTGTCGAGCAACATAACGGTACGATTTCTGCTGAGAGCAATGTAGTTAGAACAATGTTTGAAGTGCGATTGCCAAAAGACGAGAACGTAATAATTTAATAAAAATTTAAACTTTACCCCACTTTTTATTTTAATAGTTTTTTCTATTCTATACGTAAGTTACGTTAAGGAGGAACTAAAAATGAAAAAGTGGGTATTTATTTCTTTTTTTATAGCATGCACAGTATGTGTAGGCGTTTATATATCACCGTTACTTCAAAAGGAAATCGATGTTAAAATTGTCGGGAAAGATGAGCTAGTAAAGGCGGCAAACGCCGAGGGGAAAGAGATTACGAAGGAACAAATTTATAAGGGCGATTTATTATTAGTTAACAGGGATTATCCAGTAAAAAAAGATAGTATTAGGTCTGATATTATAAATGTAAATCATAATAGTGAATTAGTAAGAGGTTATGTAATATTTGATAGAAATCTTCGTTTATCAAAGGATGTTGTGAAAAAGTTTTTGAACGTTGTCGATGCGGCTGGAAAAGAAAGTGTTAACCATTTTTTGATTAGTAGTGGTTATAGAGATTTCCAAGAGCAAAAACAGCTATATGAAAAAATGGGATCTGATTATGCACTTCCAGCAGGATACAGTGAACATAATTTAGGATTATCACTGGACATTGGGTCTACTCAAAAGAAAATGGAGAAAGCGCCTGAAGGAAAATGGATTGAAGAGAACGTATGGAAGCATGGCTTTGTATTACGTTATCCGAAAAATAAAAGTAACATTACTGGAATTCAATATGAGCCATGGCATATCCGTTATGTCGGCCTACCTCATAGTGCAATTATGCAAAAAAAGAATTTTACACTAGAGGAATATTTAGAGTTTTTAAAAGAGGAAAAAGAGGTTTCAACTGAAGTAGAAGGTAAGAAATATACTGTTTCTTATTATAAAGTTTCTGAGAATACGAAAGTGAACGTTCCAGCAAACAAGCAGTATGAAATTTCCGGGAACAATATGGATGGGGTTATTGTGACGGTTCAGGAATAGAGAAAAAGGCTGTGCCATTTGGGACAGCCTTTTCTTATATAGAAAGGAAGTGACGTTTTTTGTCGGTAAATCGATATTCTTTGTCGAATCGTTAATATATTATAAGTTATGATAGATATAATTGAAAAATCGTTGATATATTGTAAGTTATGATAGATATATTCAAAAAATCGTTGATATAATTTCCTATACTATTAGCATTTTGGAGGAACATCTTTTTATGTATTTTTAAACATTATAACGTTATATTTACTTCTCCCTTTTTTTGTGTTACGCTAAACGTGTGAAAGAGATATAAAATGAAACTTTAATGTAAGCGTATTCTTACGGCTTCTTATAGAAAAGGGTGGAAATACAATGACAGAACGATTCGTACTACGTAATGTGAAACGTGTGAACGGGGAAGAGATTGACATTGTAATTGAAAATAACAAAATCGCACAGGTGACGAAAGCTGGTGCTGGCGAGGGTGGAAAGGTTCTTGATTACTCTGGTACTTACGTATCGAGTGGCTGGATTGATTTGCACGTTCACGCTTTTCCAGAGTTTGATCCGTATGGCGATGAGGTAGATGAAATTGGCGTTAAGCAAGGGGTAACGACAATTGTTGATGCGGGTAGTTGCGGTGCTGATCGCATTGCAGATTTAGTAAAAAGTAGAGAGCAGGCAAAGACAAATTTATTTGCCTTTTTAAATATTTCTCGCATCGGTTTGAAACGAATTGATGAATTATCCAATATGGAATGGATAGATAAAGAGGAAGCGATAGAAGCAGTAGAAAAGTATAAAGATGTAATCGTTGGGTTAAAGGCGAGAATGAGTAAAAGTGTCGTTTGTGATAGTGGAATTGAACCGCTGCATGTAGCGCGCGCTTTATCCCATGAAACATCATTACCGATTATGGTACATATCGGTTCAGCGCCTCCTCGTATAGAGGAAGTTGTACCTCTTTTAGAAAAAGATGATGTCATTACACATTATTTAAACGGGAAAGAAAATAATTTATTTGATGAAGAAGGAAAACCGCTACCTGTGTTACTAGATGCGGTGAATCGCGGCGTGCATTTAGATGTTGGTCACGGTAATGCTAGCTTTTCTTTTAAAGTAGCAGAAGCGGCGAAGCGTCACGATATTGCCTTTAATACAATTAGTACGGATATTTACCGGAAGAATCGTATACATGGTCCAGTGTATAGTATGGCTCACGTTCTTTCGAAATTCCTTTACTTAGGTTATCCGCTAGAAGAAGTGATTGATGCGGTTACGAAAAATGCGGCAGAGTGGCTTAAGAAACCAGAGCTTGGCCGCATTCAAGAAGGAGATATTGCAAACTTAACTTTATTTACGGTTAAAGATGAGAAGGTTACGTTAATTGATTCAGAAGGGGATCAGCGCATTGCTGAAAAAAGAATTGATACGAAAGGGGTTGTAATTAATGGGTCATTCATTGAATGCTAAGTACGGATTAAAAAGAGTAATTAATGCGAGCGGTAGAATGAGTATTTTAGGTGTATCTGCTCCTACAGATACGGTAATGGATGCGATGAAACATGGTGGACAAAATTATGTAGAAATTGCTGATTTAGTAGATAAAGCAGGAGACCATATTGCGAGAATTCTAGATTCAGAGGCAGCGGTCGTTGTGAATTCAGCATCGAGCGGAATTGCGCTTTCTATCGCTGGTATCGTTACAGAAGGAAATCGCCGTAAAAGTGAAAGACTTCATCAAGAAGTAATCGCGAAAAACGAAGTGATTATGTTAAAAGGCCATAACGTTCAATACGGTGCTCCTGTTGAAACGATGATTTACTTAGGTGGAGGAAAACTCGTTGAAGTTGGCTACGCAAATGAAGGGAAAGCAGAACATATTGAAGATGCGATTGGCGAAAATACAGCAGCAATTCTTTATGTGAAATCACATCATGCAGTGCAAAAAAATATGATTTCTGTTGAAGAAGCATGGGAAGTAGCGCAGCGAAATAACGTACCACTTATCGTTGATGCGGCAGCTGAAGAAGACATTCAAAAATATGTGAAGTATTCAGACCTTGCCATTTATAGCGGTTCAAAGGCAATTGAAGGACCTACTTCTGGTATTGTTGGCGGGAAACGAAAATATATTGAGTGGCTGAAAGTGCAATTACATTGCATTGGAAGAAGTATGAAGGTTGGGAAAGAAACAACATTTGGCTTACTTCAAGCGCTTGATGAGTACGGAGTAAAAGAAGATAAGAGCGAGCAAGAAAAAGAATTGCTACAAGTACTTATGCCGCTAAAAGAATTAAATGGTGTAAATGTAACGATCGTTCAAGATGAAGCTGGAAGAGCAATCTTTAGAGCTCGTATTCATATTAACGAGAAAGAGTTAAACAAATCAGCAAGAGATGTTGTGACTGCATTACGCGAAGGGGAAATCGCAATTTATACACGTGATTATGGAGTAAGACAAGGATTCTTTGATATCGATCCACGTCCACTTCAAGGTGATGATATACATGTGATTGAAGAAAAAATGAGAGAAATTGTAGGGGGAAACTAAAATGACAAACATTCAAAAACGTTTTTATAAAGGCCGCGTAGCATTAAATGTATTAGCAAACAATATAGAAAATGCGAAAGATATTTTTGAAGCAGCAGAAGGTTATGTAGTAGTGGGAGTGTTATCAAAAGACTATTCAACAGTAGAAGAAGCTGTTACAGCGATGAAAGCATACGGAAAAGAAATTGATGACGCTGTATCAATCGGACTAGGCGCAGGAGATAATCGCCAAGCGGCAGTAGTGGCTGAAATTGCGAAGCATTATCCTGGTAGCCATATTAACCAAGTGTTCCCTTCAGTTGGAGCAACGCGTGCAAATCTTGGCGAAAAAGATAGCTGGATTAATAGTTTAGTATCACCAACAGGAAAAGAAGGTTACGTAAATATTTCTACTGGCCCAATTAGTGCGGCTGGAGAAGAAAAAGCAATCGTTCCAATTAAAACAGCAATCGCACTTGTACGTGATATGGGGGGAAATTCATTGAAGTACTTCCCGATGAAAGGGCTAGCTCATGAAGAAGAATATCGCGCAGTTGCGAAAGCTTGTGCGGAAGAAGGATTCGCATTAGAGCCAACAGGCGGAATTGATAAAGAAAACTTCGAAACAATTGTACGTATTGCGCTTGAGGCAAATGTAGAGCAAGTTATCCCGCACGTATACTCTTCTATTATTGATAAAGAAACTGGTAATACGAAAGTAGAAGATGTTCGTGAATTATTAGCGGTAGTGAAGAAGTTAGTTGATCAATATGCGTAAGAAAATTGCAGCGTTCGGCGAAGTAATGATGCGCCTGCAAGTACCTGGATATGAATTGTTGTCGCAAGCTAACACGTTAAATTACTCATTTTCAGGTACAGGTGTGAACGTTGCAGCGGCACTTTCTCACTTAGGGCATGAAGGGCTTCTTATTTCAACTTTACCGGAAAATTCGGTTGGAGATGCAGCTTTATCTTACCTTCAAAAGTTAGGTGTGCAAACCTCGCGTGTTTCAAGAGGCGGTAAATATGTCGGTATGTATTTTTTAGAAAATGGATTTGGAGCACGTGCAAGCCGCGTTACATATTCGAATCGATTAGAAAGTAGCTTCAATACGGCATGTGAAGAAATGTATAAATTTGAAGAAATCGCAAAGGAAATTGATATCGTTCATTTTTGCGGTATTACACTTGCGATGAATGATACAGTGCGTCATCATATGAAATCTTTAGCGAGAGCAGTTAAAGAAAACGGAGGAACCGTCGTTTTTGATTGTAATTATCGTCCCTCACTTTGGGGAGAAGACGGATATGAACAGGCAAAACCGCATTATGAAGAAATGCTAGGACTTGCTAATATCGTTATGATGAATGAAAAAGATGCGATGTTCGTTCTTGGGATGAAAACAGAAGAGACGGAGCGTGAGGCGCAGCTGCTGGATCTCATTCCAAAGGTAGCTGAAACGTATCATATCGCTACAATCGCTGGTACTCATCGCTCTATTAACAGTGATAATACACATTCGCTTCGCGGGTTTATATGTAAAGATGGTTCGTTAACTTTTGCAAAAACACTTACGTTTTCTGTATATGATAGAATAGGTGCTGGAGATGCTTATACGAGCGGAATTATTCATGGCGAGATAAAAGAGTTTGCACCAGAGAAAGCTGTTTCATTTGCGTCAGCAGCTGGAATGCTAGCACATACAATCGTCGGTGATACGCCAATGTCATCAGAGAAAGATATACTTCGGGCGATGACGGCATCAGTAGGTGATGTAGAAAGGTAGTGGGTGTAACAGTGAACGTAACGAGGAAAAAAGGACCATTATATTTACAAATAAAAAATATTATTCGTGATCGAATATTGCATGGCGTATATGCGATTCATACGAATATTCCTTCAGAACCGCAATTAGAAGAAGAGTTCAAAGTTAGTAAGATTACAGTGCGTAATGCGATTAAAGAACTCGCTCAAGAAGGATATTTGGAAAAGAAGAGCGGCAAAGGAACGAAAGTGATTCGTAATACTTCTGCGACAAAACTGTCAAAGGGTAAGAAATTTACAGAAGTGTTAGTGGAAGAAGGATATAAAGTACAGAAGAAATTATTAAAAGCAGAAATCGTTCATAATGAAGAAGGAACAGTGCCGTTTCGATTATTCGGTAAAGAGAGTTTTCGTATCGAGCGCCTATATATGTTAAATGATACGCCGTACATTCATTATACGCACTATTTCTCAGCTCGAATGGCAAGTACAGATTTATCGGACTTTGATTTACAATCGCTTTATGATTTAGTTGAAGACCGAGGTATACATTTAGAAAACTTCAGAGATGAATTCGCGGTTGGGCTTGCACCTAATTTCGTTGCAGAAGCGCTAGGTGAAAAAGAGGGAACAGCGCTATTAAAACGTATGCGCTATTCTTATGATGAAGTTGGCGAAGTAATTGAATATAGCGAAGGCTACTACAATACAGAAATGCAGCATTATGTAGTGAATTATGACGTATAAAAAAGAGGGGATGTTCCCTCTTTTTTTATAAAGTAAGGGGTAACTAACTGTTACGATTTATTTAACCAATTATAACGAAAGTTAATTAAATATATCAGTAAGCCCTGCTAGTCAAGTGATTGGCTAGTAGTGAGGGTTTAACTGCGGGCAATCCCTAAAGCTGATTGAACTACAACGTGGCTAGAAATGGCGAGCGTGAATGTTGCGAAAGCAGAAAAAATCAATCAGATTGTGCAAGGTTAAATCCTAAACACTAGAACAATGGGTCTTCCGCCTCGAATCATCTAAGTCAAAATAGATAAGATGAACGTTCAACGACTATCTCGTATAACTGACGAGAGTACATCACAAGCCTATGGTGCTGGAAAAATTAAAGAGATAAACATATAGTCTGCGCTCATGTGAAAATATGAGAAGTTCATAAGAGAACTGGCTAAGGAATTGAGCCCTTAGTTGAACGAGATAAACTTAATTAAATCTATCAAACTTCCTTGAAAATGCAGAACATACGTGCTATGTTAGATTCAATGAGGTAAGAATAATAATGGGATTTTTACGAGTTAGTTAAGTATCAGAATTAACAGGTTTGCATCCGAGTAGTCTCAGGAGAATGCTGGTGGAACACGCTACGATTCAGAAGAACAAATCTTTCATTAAAGGAGTTACATTCTGATGATATTGGCGAAGAAAGTTAGACTGATTCCAACGCCTGAACAAGAAAAAGTACTTAGAAACCATGCTGGTGCTGCAAGATTCGCTTATAACTATTGTAAAAGAATGAGTGATAGATACTATAAGCTATTTGGAAAATCTGTTTCACAGTTAGCTTTACAGAAACGATTTACAAAGATCAAGAAGCGAAAGAGGTATGAGTGGTTAAAAGACATCAACGCACAAGTTCCCAAACAGGCTTCAAAAGATTTTGATAAGGCAAGGAAGCATTCGTTCAAAAAGTACAAAAATGGTTATCACACTTCTTATAAATCTAAAAAAGATGTAATCCAAGGATTTTATGCCAATTATGAAAGACTGATTATAGGAAAAAAAGTCGTTCATATTCAGTCTATTGGAGAAGTGAAAACAAGCCAACAACTACCAAGAAACAAAAAACCATCCAATCCAAGAGTTACCTTTGATGGTCGTCACTGGTGGATGAGTGCAGGATTCCAAGAAGACTTTGAATCACAAGAACTAACGAATGAATCGATTGGTGTGGATGTTGGTTTAAAAGAACTTTTTGTAGCTTCTAATGGTATGAAAGAACGAAATATAAACAAAGATGCCAAGGTTAAAAAACTTTTGAAAAGGAAAAAGTCAGCGCAAAGAGATATGTCTAGGAGATTTAAAAAAGGTGTGAAAATTCAATCTGCCGGGTATGAAAAAGCGAAAGCTGAGCACCTGCGGTTATCTAGGAAAATTACGAATATCCGAAATAACCATATCCATCAAGCAACAGCTAAATTGGTGAAAACCAAACCAATGAGGATTGTTGTGGAAGACTTACCTATCTCAAACCTGTTAAAAAACAAAAAACTATCGAAAGCATTTTCATTTCAAAAATTACACTTCTTCTTTCAATGTTTATCATACAAGTGCGAGAAGTATGGCATTGCGTATGTAAAAGCTGATAAATGGTTCGCTTCAAGCAAGATTTGTTCATGTTGCGGAGTAAAATACGACCATTCAGTTCAACCAGAAGGACAGTGGAGTTTAAAAATTCGTGAGTGGCGTTGTGCTTCATGCAATAGCCATCACGATAGGGATGTAAATGCGTCGATAAATTTATCAAGATGGGTAAAATAAATGCTTGATAATAGGAGGTAACGATACTGCCTCGTGTGGAGTGTTATACCCCTCGTCCCTTTGGGGCTGCGAGAACACGATGAAGCACTAACTTGTGTAAATTTGATTGAATTGTATAGATTTAGTTAAGTTTATCGTATCGGTTATACCTGAAAATGAACCAGAGCTTGTTCGAGTTACGACAGTATCAACTGATTTGCCAAGTCGTAAAGTTTCATTCTTTATTATTTTATTACCAGTTGTATTGATGATTTTATCAGTAGTTGCACCATATATTTCATTACCGAAAAAATTGACTGAATTTTTCGTTTTTATAGGAAGTCCAGTAATCGCCTTACTTATTTCATGTTTCGCAGCATTTTATTTACTTGGTATCAAACAAGGTATTAATAAAAAGATGATTAAAAAATTAACAGACGAAAGTTTATTACCGGTCGGTTCCATTATTTTAATTATCGGTGCAGGCGGTGGATTTAAACAAATATTAATTGAAAGCGGCGTTGGAACAGCTATTGCACAAATGGCAGAACATATTTCGTTATCACCAATCGTATTAGCTTTCATGGTAGCTGGTTTAATTCGAATTGCAACAGGTTCAGCTACAGTAGCATTAACGACAGCAGCAGGGATTGTTTCACCAGTTATTCAGCACATGTCTGGTGTGAATTTAGAGCTTCTCGTTATTGCGACCGGTGCAGGATCATTAATGTTTTCTCACGTAAATGATGCAGGGTTCTGGCTTGTAAAAGAGTATTTAGGTTTGACGGTGAAGGAAACATTTAAAACGTGGACGGTACTCGAGACATTGTTATCATTTATTGCATTTGGTTTTGCTCTTTTGTTGAATATGTTTCTTTAGGAGAGGAGATCAGATTTAAACGAATAAAACCTACAGAGGAAATGTAATTTCTCTGTAGGTTTTATTCGTTTTTTGTGCTTTCTATTACTTAATGGAACGGACATACTGATCTTCTCCATCGTCTTTGACAAAGACTCCTAGCTCATTCAAATCTTTGCGTAAATGCTTCTTTTTTTTCGAGTTTCCTTCTCGAAGGGCATTTCGTCTTTCATATAAAATAGTATTTATGCTTTTATTAAATCGCTCATCCTCTAATTTCCATAAGCTATACTCATGTTTATAAGGATCTTGTTCCACCCAGGGGAAGTCTTGCATTAAGAAAGTATCTTTAATTTTGCTTGGGTTAATGTCAGATGTTTCACGTAACCATTCTCGGTCTTCTTGATCAATGATAACCACTTGACGCTTATCTACAAAAACGGCTTTTACATTTGATCTAGTGATTTGTTTCTTTTGATCGTCCTTATTCACGTGAATGCTTTCAGAAGTAATGTTCATCTTTAAAGCGTCACTATAAATAATTAAAGAAAATAAAATTCCTGCAAAAACACCAATTAGCATGAGGATAATAGGAAGCCAGAAGGGGTTAATAAAATTTAAAAGTTCTATAATTTTTGAATCAGAAAAGAGAGGAATCCTTTTTATAATCTCTATTAATTTAGGTGAAAAATATCCAATAATGCCTAAAAGGATTGGGCTTACTATAGCAAGTAATTTTTCTAAAAAACCTAATCCAATGACAGATGCCTTTTTCATGTGTAGTTCATCCTTTCATATATATTTTTTTAATCAAGGCATATTTAAACAGTGAGTTTCTTCACCATTTTTATGAGCTCATCTGAGTAATTTTCTATGGATATAGATGAATTTGCCTTCAGCATTCTTTCTTCGATTGCTCCTAAAATAAATGAAGCTAATGTGTCGGTTTGGAAAGAATCGGAAAACACGCCATTTTGTTGACCAGTCTTCAAAATATCTAATAACATCGTTCTAAGAGCATCCTCCTCTTCGTCGTCTTCGATTCTGTAATAAGGAACGTTCTCTTCATTTCTTGCATTAAAGACAATCTCAATTAAGGCAATATTATTTTTGTAATGAGTTTCTTGATAAGCCAAGTGTGCTTCAATAAAAGCCTCTAGTTTATTTATTTCAGATTGAGCTAATAGTACTCGATTACTAATAAATTCATGTTGTTTGGTAACTAAAAATTGTAATGTGCGATTCATAAGGTAAAGCTTATCGTTAAAATGATAAGAAATAAGTCCGGTGCTAATCTTAGCTTTTTTTGCTACCTTCGTTAAGCTTAAGTTGTTATATCCAACCTCTTCTAATGTATCAATACATGCAAGAATAATTTGTTCACGCCTAGCCTCTGCAATAAAAGAATCAGTCACGCTATTCAACTCCTAATTTATATGATTTAAATGTATAATCAAAAAATTGATTGGTCGTTCAATTAAATATTAGTAAGAAATTAAGAGCATGTCAAATGTTTTATGCTTACATCTGGATAAGGCTCATTCGCTTTTTAATAAAGCCCAATTCCTAAAACAAGCCCGTTTTTAGGTAAGCCAAGCTTCCTATTCGCCCTGAAAACATAATATAAATGGAATCCCCTCATTTAGAACAAGAGGAACTTGTTATGAATGATACTAAAGGAGGAATAGGGTAATGAGCGAAAAGTGTGAACACAGACATGATGATTGCGATCGTAGACGTGGATGCGGAGGCGGTTTTGCGCTTCTAATCGTATTGTTTATTTTATTAATTATCATCGGTGCTAGCTGCTTCGGCGGTTGTGGCTATGGTGGTTACGGCGGTTACGCAGGGGGCTATGGTGGATATTGCTGCTAATTATTAAAAACTATTGAAAATGGCCTTGTGCGTATTGCACAAGGCCATTTTATTCATATTTTTATATGCTGTGATAATTTATTAATGTACAGAGAACGGATTAAGAAGAAGAAAATAATCTCGATAATCCCGAAAAAGGTGAGTACGATACATGTCTCTTTTAGTAAGGAGAAAGAAAACATACTTTGTAAAAACTTAACCGCAAATAATGTGTGAACACCAGCAACGATGTAAGGAACGAAAAATAAAATTCCTAATTGAATCGTTGCAGAGCGAAACATTTCTGATTCAGTTAAGCCAAGCTTTGTAATCGTAATATACTTTTGTCTTTCAGTTGTTAAGTCATTATACATACGGAAATATAAAACACTAGCTGCTCCGATAAAGAAAATAAAGCCGAGAAATGCCCAAATAAAGAATTGAGCGACTGCATTTCCTTTACTATGAACGAGTTCATCCGTAGCTGTATAAATATAAAATGGTTTAATGAAATCTTCTTCATTTTTATGTGCTTCATACAAGGTTTCTGCATCATGATTTAAGCTTTTTAATATATTTTTTGTTGGGACAATTGCATTTTCCCAATTTTCCACGAAGTAGTTATAGACTGTAATTGTTTCAATATGAGGAATCATATTTTCAATTACTTCATCTTGCATCACAATTAAGTGAGGTAATGCAAAGGGAGGCTCAATTCCTCTATTAATAAAACCTTTAATTTGAAATTCCTTTTTATTAGAGCCAAGTGTAATCGTGTTCTGCTTCGCAAATGGGTTAGACACGAGATTTAATAACACTGGTGAATAGCGAGAAATATTATAAACTTGTGAAGAATCGAGAGTGATTTTTGGTCTGTTTAATTGCTGTGCTATTGCGTTATAATCACTCATTTTCATAATGGCAATTGATTCTTTTGAAGCTGTATCTTTTAAAACGGTAAATTTATATTTGTCATATTGAAAATTAGCATTTGTAAGTTCAGTTTCAATCGTAGTAATATGCTTTTGTTCAAATGCATTAACACCTTCTGATGTATAGGTGAATGGTATTGGATATCGTTCTAGTATGGGTGCTTTCGTATTATTGTTTGCAGCAAATAACCCGATAATAATTGTAAATGCAAGTGCAGATAGCATAGAAACAATAAAGAGTACATTAATATTACTGCGTGTACGAGAAACTAAATCTGAAATCCATAACATATTTATTTGTTTTAAATAAAACTTTCTTCGTTTCTTTAAAATATAGATAAAGAGAAGAAATGTTTGTGAAAAAAATAAATACGTCCCAACTACTACAAGCGGTAAAATAGATAGCATAATTAAGAATACAGATCCATTTTGTGCATTTTTTTCCGTTATGTAGCCTTGCGGATAACCAGCAATATAATAGCATAGTCCTAAACAAGTTAAAGCAAATAGTGAAATCAGTATAGATGGTTTTTTTTCGCTCTTCTCTTTGTTAACGCCCTTAATAAGCTTCGTTGTTTTTCGAGTACGAATAAACATTGGTGTAAATGTAGAAACGATTAAAAATAAGATGATAAACGTTACGGTTGTAACGATAATCGCTTCTGTTGGCCAATATAAATAGAGACCTTTCGCGTTTGTTAATTTCGAAGTGACTAATAAGAAAAAGTTAGAAAATACAAGTCCACCTTGAATGCCGATAAAGATGGATAATATCCCAATTATCATGTTTTCGGTAAATAACAATCTTTTTAATTGTCTCTGTGAGATACCAAGAATAGTGAGTATCCCGAATTGCTGCTTCCGCACATTTAAAAATGTTCCAATTGAATATAAGAGAAAGAAGAACGAGAACATAACAATCACAAGCTGTGCTGTACTAGCTAAATTCATTAGAGGATCACGTTCTTGAAAGCTTTGTACACTCTGTAAGCGTGGATGATACGCGTATACAGTAAATGAAAAGAAAACCATGATAGAAAACGCACTACTTACAAAGTAGGCGAAATATGCTTTTGAATTACGTGAGACATTTTTAAATGCGAATTGCCAAAACGTCATCCACGTCTTCCTCCTAATAAGGCTAGAACATCTAATATTTCTTGATAAAACTTCTCGCGATATAATCCGCGGTGCAGTTCATTGTAAAGCTCTCCATCTTTAATGAAAATAACACGGTTACAATAACTTGCTGCAAACGGATCGTGCGTAACCATTAAAATCGTTGCATCTTCTTCTTTGTTTAATTTCGTAAATAACTCCATTACATCAATAGCGGCTTTCGAATCTAAGTTCCCTGTCGGTTCATCAGCTAGTAAGAGAGAAGGGTGATGAATAACAGCACGTGCTACTGCAGTACGCTGTGCTTGTCCTCCAGAAACTTCAAAAATACGTTTGTCTAAAATATGATCAATCCCAAGCTTTTTTGAAATGTTATCAAGCTTTTCATCCATTTCTTTTAATGGAACATTATCTAATGTTAAAGGTAGTACGATATTTTCACCGATTGTTAGTGTATCTAGTAGGTTAAAGTTTTGGAAAACAAATCCTAACTCTTGGCGGCGGAAAATAGCTAACTTCTCTCTACGAAATGTGTGTGGTTTTTTTCCGTTAATAACGACGTCACCAGAAGTAGGAGAATCAATTGTAGAAATAACGTTTAAAAATGTAGATTTCCCGCTACCAGATGGCCCCATAATGGCAACGAATTCCCCTTTATCTACGTGTAAATTTATATTTTTTAAAGCAGTATGAGGGACTTTTCCCTCATATACTTTTGAGACGTTTTTTATGTGTAATACTTCTTCCATAGTAATCACCTTTCTACTTTTAAAACTTAATATGTTGTGATAATTTTTGCATATAAAAGGAACGAATTAAAAGGAAAAATAAAATTTCAACTGTTCCAAAAATCAACAGTACGACTGTAATCTCAGCGAAGAACGAGAGATGTAAAACTTCTTGTAGCATCTTTGTCGCAAACATCGTATGGATTGATGCCATAATGTAAGGCACGAAGAAAAGAATCGCAAGCTGAATTGTCGATGAACGTTTCATTTCAGTTTCAGTTAAGCCAATTTTCGTAATCGTTATATATTTTTCTTGCTCATTTGTTAAATCTGTATACATTCGGAAGTAAAGAACACTACCAGCACCGATAAAGAAAATAACACCTAAGAAAGTACCAATTAAGAAGAACGAAGCGACATTTAGTTTTGTTGTGTATAGAGAATCGCTCGCTTCACTTGCATGGAACGGTGGATGCTCTGCTTGAATTGCTGCATTGTCGTTATTGATTTTTGTGATAAACGATGAACCGATATTATGTGCTTTTTCCCAATCTGTAACTTTGAAGTTATATACACTCATTTGTTTGGAAACTGTGGATAAGGATTCTACAGTTTCATCAGATAGTATGAGTAATTGGTATATTAAGCTGTTTGGGAATGGGCTATAACTTTTATATTCTTTCACTTGTAGTTGTAAATTGTTTTGAGTAAGTGTAAGAGTATTTTTCTTTTCTTCATTGTGAAGTGTTCCAATAACTTGATCATCTAAGTCTTTCATAAGAATATAAGATTCATTCTTATTTACCGTGAGTTTTTCCCAATTTAATGCTTTAGCAAGTACATTATAGTCACTTTGTTTAATTGCGTAATAGAGCTGCGTGTTATCTTCAGCTGAAGATACTTCATATATATCCGTTTTAAATTTCGTATAAGTAAAATGCTCTTCATTAAATTTCTGCTCTAACCAGTTTAAATGTTCATCAGCTAATGTATTTTCAGTATGTGATAAATACGTAAACGGGAAAGGGTTTTGTCTAATTGCATCAAACTTTGTAAATTTCCCAAAACCGTATAAGAATGTAATCATTGTAAAAGCGAGTGTTGATAGCATCGCTACAATAAAGAGCATGTTAATGTTTGTCCGAATGCGCGCTGCTAAATCCGAAATCCAAAGCATATTAATTCGTTTCATATAAAACGTTCTTCGCATTTTTAAAATACGAATAAGTAAAAAACTAATTTGTGAAAAGAAAAAGTATGTTCCAGCTGCAATAAGCGATGGAATAACAAATATACTAGAGACGGCATATAAAAGCCCAATGGTATCGCCTAACGACATAAAATATAATGGATTGGATTCTAATACATATCCAGTTATTAAACATGCCGCACCAAATAGAGAGATGAGCACGGATGCTTTTCTTTCTTTTTGTTGTGTTCCTTCTTTTAAAAGACGTACGGCTTTTCTCGTACGAATGAGCATCGGTGTAAAAGATGATACGAGAATGAAGAGCCCAAGAAAGATGATGATAGTTAAAACGATAGCACTTGTAGGCGGATATAAATATAAACCAGGTACGTGTGTAATTTTGGCGGTAACTAATAAAAAGAACTGTGAAAAGACAACTCCAAGTTGAATGCCAAAAAATATAGAAAGAGCACCAATTAACATATTTTCTATAAATATGAGTCGCTTTAATTGTTTTTGAGATATGCCAAGTACTGTTAAAATCCCGAACTGTTTTTTTCGTACTTTTAAAAACGTCCCGATTGAATACAGTAAAAAGAAAAATGAAAAGAACACAATGACAACTTCTGAAATTGTCATTAATATGTTCAGAGAATAATTCACGTCTGTCATATGCAATTTAGGATGAAATAAATAAACTGCAAATGAGAAAAAGATTGCGATGGAGAACGCACTGCTTACAAAATAGGCGAAATAAGCTCTGGCGTTCCGCGTCACGTTTTTAAATGCAAACTGCCAAAATGTCATTCACCTGAACCTCCTGATAGGGTGAAGATGAGAAGAGCATAGGAAATACTCTTTTCATCAAGTTTGTTTTAAATATTTTGTCCACTCGTGTATTGTGATAATTTTTGCATATAAAGTGAACGAATGAATACGAAAAATACGATTTCAACGAATCCAAAAATAATAAGAACGGCTGAAACCTCTTTGAACAGAGATAAACCAATTACATCTTGTAACATTTTTGTTGCAAACATTGTATGAATGGATGCCATAATGTACGGAATGAAAAATAAAATACTAAGTTGAATGGTTGCAGATCGTTTCATCTCTGTATCTGTTACACCGATTTTAGAAATCGTTATATATTTCTCTTGTTCGTTCGTCAAATCCGTATACATTCTAAAGTAAAGAACGCTACCAGCTCCAATGAAGAAAATAACTCCTAAAAATGTCCCAATTAGGAAAAATGCAGCACTGCCTGATGTTATTTTGTATAACGATCCTGCTGATTCAAAGGAGCGAATAAGAGGTCCTTCATACTGGGATTTATTTCGATCTTTTTGCACTTTTTCTATAAAATTATCAGCAATTTCATATGTCTGTTCCCAGTTTTGAATTTTGTAATTGTATGCTGATATATGCTTTACGGTGCTAGGTAAGTTATTTACGATAACATCAGGCAAAACTATCGTTTGATATGAAAAGCCAGCTGGAATTGCATTCACATACTCATAGCCTTTTACTCGTAATTTCGTATTTGTACTAGAGAGTGTAATGTAATCTCTTTTGTAGCTTTGCTCAAATTCGTTGAATATGGTGATATAAGATGTCCCTGTTAGCACATATGCTTCGTTATCATCCATAAATAGTTGTTTCATTCGTAAAGAATCTGCAAGTTTGTTATAGTCACTTTGCTTAATTGCGTAGACATCATTAAAAATGGCTACATCTTTATCTTCTTTTAGTGGTGTTTCATATATATCAGCTTTTATTTTTTGATAAGAGAAATGCTCTTTTTGTAATTGTTGCTCAAGCCAATTTAAATGCTCTGTAACAAAAGGGTTCGCATCATAAGAAAAATAAGAAATTGGGAAAGGAGAAGTTCTATTAACTTCTAGCTTAATAAATTTCCCGAATCCATATAGAAACGTAATCATTGTGAAAGCGATAGTAGATAGCATCGCTACAATAAAAAGCATATTAATATTCGTTCGAATACGGCTTGCTAAATCCGAAACCCAAAGCATATTAATCCGTTTCATATAAAATTTTCTTCTTTTCTTTAGAATATAAATGAGTAAGAAGCTAATTTGAGAAAAGAAAAAATATGTTCCGATTGTAACAAGCGTTGGGATAACGAAAATACTTGAGACCATATATATAACACCGATTTGCGGGCTTACTGATACGAAATATTTAGGATTTCCAGCTAACGCATAACCACCAAATAAACAAATCGCACCAAATAATGAAACAAGTATGGATGGTTTTCTTTCTTTTTGTTTTCCACCATTTGTTTTTAAAAGGTGTACTGCTTTTTTTGTACGAATAAGCATTGGTGTGAATGCGGATACAATGATAAAAAGACTAAGGAAAACAATGGTTGTTAAAATAAACGCGTTAGTCGGACCGTATAAATATATTCCTGGAACATGCGTAAGTTTGGCTGTTACTAATAAGAAAAATTGAGAAAAAACAACTCCAAACTGCATGCCGAAAAAGATAGATAAAATCCCGATTAACATATTCTCCATAAAAACAAGACGATGTAATTGTTTTCTCGATATTCCTAAAATGGTCAAAATACCAAATTGTTTTTTTCTAACTTTTAAAAAAGTACCAATGGAATATAGTAAAAAGAAGAAAGAGAAAAATACAATTACTACTTCTGAAAATATCATTAATCCTGAAATTTCAGAGGTCATGTCAAAGTTTTGTAATTTCGGATGGAATAAGTAAACAGCAAACGAAAAGAACACAGCAATGGAAAAGGAACTACTTACAAAGTAAGCAAAATAAGCTCTCGAGTTGCGCGTGACGTTTTTAAATGCAAATTGCCAAAATTTCATAGATTATACCTCCGGCTAGAAGATATAGAAGTAGTTGTATTGCAAAAAATGTATGAGAGTGAGTTCTCATACATTTTGCTTGCATATGTTACGATCATACTTCGGTCACCTTCTCCGTATGTTCTGCCTGATTATTTGCAGCGTTGTGGAAGATGATTTTAATCGTCGTTCCTTTACCAACTTCAGAATCTAGTTTGACCGAGTGACCTAAATAATCACAAATTTTACTTACAATATAAAGGCCCATACCAGTAGATTCTCCGAATGCGCGACCGTTTTTCCCAGTGTAAAACGGTTCAAATACTCTTCGAATATCTTCTTGCGGAATACCAACACCTTCATCACGAACTTCTAAAATAATATCTTTTCCGTTTCGGTAAGCAGATAAGAAAACTTTCTTTCCGCGCTCACCAGAGTAACGAACAGCATTTGTCATTAACTGATAGATGATAAATTTTAGCCATTTCGCATCAGAAGCAACTTTTAAATCAGAATGGACTTCTAAAACAGGGAAGACACCATTACGAATGAATAATTCTTTTAATCCGTTAATATTTTTTGTTACCGTATCTTTTAATGAAATCGTCTCGACATGGAAATCTTCATGGAAGTTATTTAACCTAGCCATGTATAAAGCCATATCAAGTCCTTGGTTTAGACGCTCTAATTCTTTTTTAAACTTTGGAATTAAATGCTCGTCTTCCATTTCTAGCACCATAAGCTGCATAACAGAAACAGGTGTTTTCATTTGATGTACCCAATGGTTAATGAATAATTGATGTTCTTGTTGTTTTACTTCATACGATTGCAGTTCTTTTTGGAAGAGGCGGTACTGCGTACGCACGAGTTCATTGACACCGTGAGGCATCGGAGCAGTCGCTCTTTCAATAAACGCATCTTCCATTTTTTCTGGTTGCTCACTTAATCTATGGTACATTCTACGATTGCGAACGTAACGATAAGCGAGGAAACAAATGAATAAATATAAACTTAAAACGACGAAGTAAAATTTATTGTTTTGAAATCCATCTACTGCATCATAAAGAACGAAAATGATACCGAAGTTTAATACGTACAGTAGGAAAAATGCAAAATGATCACGTAAAAATAGCTTCATGCTTATTCACTCCAAGTTGCGTTAAAGCGATATCCAAGTCCACGTACTGTTTCAATAGAGTTCTCAATGCCAAGCTCATTAAACTTTTTACGAAGACGCGTAATGTTTACGTTTAATGTATTTTCTTCAACGAAGCTCTCGTCATCCCAAAGCGCAGCTAATAAATCTTCACGGCTCGCTGTACGAGGGAATTTAGATAATAACATTTCAGCTAAAATAGCTTCTTTCTTCGTTAAAAGAACTTGTTCAGATCCGAAGTGAATTTCAGGACGTTCTGGGAATAGTTTTAAACCTTCTACTTCAACGATACGTTCAGAAATATTCGGTGCATAATCACCGTAAATACGACGTAATTGTCCTTTAATTTTCGCCATTACAACATCGTAGTGGAACGGTTTTGTAATGTAATCATCCGCACCGCTTTCAATTGCCATAATTTGTTCCATCTCACCAGCACGAGCTGAAATGAAAATAATTGGACAAGTAGATTCATGACGAATTTGACGGCACCAGTAGAAACCATCGAATTTCGGTAAGTTTACATCAAGTAAAACAAGATGTGGTTTCACAGCGTTAAACGATTCCATAATATCATCGAAATTCTCTGCTACCACAGCCTCATAACCGTACTTCTGAATGTGAGATTGCAGTAATGATGAAATATTTGGATCGTCTTCAACGATTAAAATTTTATACATATGTATATTCCTCCTCAAAAAAACAATTGTAGCTATAGTGTATCATGTGTTTCAAGTCTTTTCATTATGTTGAAAGATAAGCTAGTAAACAGTATAGGTTAAAAGTGAGAAAAGTAAAAAGGGCGCTGGATGGAATTGACAAATAACGGTAATCGGTTTAACATTTAGATAAATATCTAAATGTCTAATTATCGAAAGGAAGAAAGACATTGAATCAAGCATTCAAAGCATTAGCAGATCCAACAAGGCGAAAAATTTTAGACTTATTAAAAGAAGGTGATCTAACCGCTGGTGAGATTGCTGAACATTTCAATATGACAAAACCAAGTATTTCACACCACTTAAGCGCACTTAAAAATGCTGAACTTATTCAAGATGAAAAGAAAGGGCAATTCGTTGTGTACTCTTTAAACACAACGGTCTTTCAAGATTTGTTGACTTGGGTGTTTACATTTACGAATAAGGGGGAAGAGGGGAAATGAGGAAGCATCTTTTTGCAATCTTATTAATTGTTATAACTTGTTTAGCTTGGGCGTTTGCTTGGCCACATTTACCGGATACAATTGCAACGCATTGGAGCGGCGGTAAAGTAGATGGATATTCTTCTAAATTGTATGGAATGCTTTCTATGGTTGGAATTATGATTGTTTTATATATTTTTCTAAATGTGTTACCAAAGATTGATCCAAAGAAAGCGAACTACGAGAAGTTTTCTAAAGCTTTTATGATGATGAATAACGGGATATTACTGCTACTATTTGTAGGGAATATAGATATTATTACAAGTGGATTAGGATACAATTTATTCATTAATCGCGTGCCGGAATTATTAGTGGGTATTTTATTTATAGTCATCGGAAACTATTTACCACAATGTAAACCAAACTATTTTGTAGGTATAAAAACGCCGTGGACGTTAAGTAGCGAAGAAGTATGGAGAAAGACACACCGTTTTAGCGGAAAGGTGTTTGTTGCATTGGGGATCATTATGATTTTAAGTGTTTTTGCACCAGTAACGTGGAAATCTTTCGTAATGGTTGGAATTATTATTGGTGCAGTAGGATTAACGATGGGATATTCATATATTGCTTATAAAAAAGAAATAGGGGCCTAATAAAAAATTATGGGGGAGAGAGGATGAAAAGACACGTATTACCATGGAGTTTAATTATTGGCATTGCAATTGGATGGTATATTGTATGGCCATATTTACCAGAACAAATTCCACGCCATTATAATGCAGCAGGAGTAGTAGATGGATATTTTTCTAAAATAGAAGCAAGTTCATTCTCGATAGGTAGTATGGTAGTGCTCTATATGATATGGCTAGTTTTTGGATTCATAAAAGATAAGTCTACACAGCAATCCAAAGTTCTTTCAGCGATTAATTATGCCATTCTCTTTATCGGATTT
The DNA here is from genome assembly GCF_052805735.1 of Bacillus sp. N6. Lineage (NCBI taxonomy): Bacteria > Bacillati > Bacillota > Bacilli > Caryophanales > Bacillaceae > Bacillus > Bacillus sp. N6. The sequence goes on along the minus strand of NZ_CM127843.1, from coordinate 4,702,352 downwards.
GGATGTAACATATTTGCACTATTAGCAGCGTCTAATTATATTGCATCGGGCTCAATTGCATTTAATTTTGGACTTGGAACATTGTTTCTTGTACTAGGTAATTACATGCAACAAACGAAGCCGAACGGGTTAGTAGGCATTCGAATGGACTGGACATTAGAAAATCCTGTAGTTTGGAGAAAAACACATAGATTTGCTTCGAGGGTATTTGTAATAGGTTCACTTTGTATATATGCCGGGGCTTTGCTTCCAGATCCATTTAATATTTTTATGGGGATTGGAATCATATTAATATGTATTATCGTATCAACAATAAAGTCATATAGTATTTATAAAGAAGAGTTGAAAATGTAAATAAAGCTGCTTTTCCTTTTAGGGAAGAGCAGCTTTGTTTTTTTATCACTTCTTCAAAACCGGTATCCAAATTTCACTTTTAAAGTTTGGAGAAGATATGTGTTTCTGTTCATTCCACAATACTTCCGGTCCTTCCGCTAGTTCATAGTTCGAAGAAGGGAACCATTCAGAATAAATACGCCCCCATACATTTTGTAGTGCATCAGGAAATGGACCGACAGCTTCAAATATAGCCCATGTTGAAGCTGCGACTTCAAGTTGCGCGAATTGCTCTGGACAATCCTTTGTTGTGGCTACTCCAATATAGTGATCAAGTTCTCCTTTTTCCTCCATTCTTCCTTCAGAAAAATTAGTAGAAGCACTAATAATTCCAGTAGGTTCAATGTTTGAAAGGGACTTTAATGTTTGAATAGACTCTGGGTTTAAACTTTTCCACATAGAAGCAATTTCTTCATTTACACCGTTAAAAACGATTGGTACTCGTTTTGTAATACCTATAATTCGAAAGGGCTCTTTTTCTTCAATTCGATAGTTCATTTCATTTCCTCCTTGAATGGATAATTGGAAGGTCATTGGTGAATAAGCCTTCAAAGAATGGCTACTATTTCGGGCCTCTGAAGGTGTTATACCGTGCAAGTTTTGAAATGCACGAGCGAATGAATCTGGTGAGTTGTATCCATATTTTATAGCGATATCAATGACTTTTACATTGTTGTTTTTTAGTTCAAAGGCAGCGAGAGTAAGACGTCTACAGCGAATATATTCTGATAGTGATATGCCAGCTAAAAAAGAAAACATTCTCTTGAAATGATATTCGGAGCAGTAAGCTATTTTTGCGACTTCTTTAAAATCAATTTCATGTGTAAGGTTGTTTTCGATATACTGCATTGCAGCATTCATATTTTTAAGTGAATCCATATTATGACCTCCTCTGTACATAGAATAGCAGGAACGGAATAGCTCCATCCGACATTTCGTGCACAACTTTGTAGGTGCATTTTTTACCTTACAAAATTGTAATGTTCCTGTAAGGAGAATGAATGGATGGTATGATATCCCAATGTTATAGTAACAAAGTACTTTAATTCATTACGTTAACTTTTTGATTTCTTTACTTATGTGCCTTACATAACTGTCATGTTTGTGTAAGAAACATCGATAGTGGCAAGAGTAGAGAGTGTATATAGTTGAAAATAGAGAATAGAAGAAATGAGGGATGTCGAGATGAAAACAGTATTAGAAGCAAAAAATATTGAAAAAGTATATGACACGGGTGGTAATAAATTTGCAGCGTTAAAAGGTATTAACTTACAAGTAAAAGAAGGTGAGTTCGTTGGAATTATGGGACCTTCTGGTTCTGGTAAGACGACTTTACTAAATGTTCTTTCTACAATTGATAATGCGACGAACGGTGAAATTTTAATTGATGGAAAAGATATTGTGAAAATGAATGATGATAAGTTAGCGTTATTCCGCCGCGATCATTTAGGTTTCATTTTCCAAGATTATAACTTATTAGATACGTTAACAGTGAAAGAGAATATCGCTTTACCACTTGCGTTATCAAAGGTGAAAGCGAGTGAGATTGATCGCCGCGTTCTTGAAATCTCAAAGAAATTTGGTATTGATCATATTTTAAGTCAGTTCCCATATCAAGTATCTGGTGGACAGAAGCAGCGCTGCGCAGCATCACGTGCAATCGTTACGAATCCAAGTATGATTTTCGGGGACGAGCCAACTGGAGCGCTTGATTCTAAATCTGCAACAGATTTACTTGAAAGTATGAAGTCATTAAATGAATATGATAACTCAACAATTTTAATGGTAACGCATGATGCATTTGCAGCAAGTTATTGTAAACGAGTTATTTTCATTAAAGATGGTGAACTATATAAAGAATTGCACCGTGGTGAATCAACGCGTAAACAGTTCTTCCAAAAAGTCGTTGACGTAATGTCTTCTATTTCTGGAGGTATGGCTGATGACCTTATCTAGCATTGCCCTCCGCAACATACAGCGGAACTTTAAAGACTACTTTGTATATTTCGCATCTATGATTTTTAGTATTGTTATTTATTTTACATTTAAAGCACTGCAATATAATTCACAAATGGAAAAAGCAGCAGAAGCTTCAAAAAAAATTAGCGGAGCGTTCCAAGTTTCCAGTGTGATGCTTATCATTTTCGTAGCAGTGTTCATTATATATTCGAACGGATTCTTTACACGTAAACGTAAAAAAGAAGTTGGCTTATATTCGTTATTAGGTATTCGTAAAAGACAAATTGGTAAAATGCTCTTTTATGAAAATATGTTAATGGGATTAATGTCATTAGTAATCGGGATTGCGATCGGTAGTGTCCTTTCGAAATTATTCCTTGAGTTATTAGTAAATATGATGGGATTAAATTTAAACGTTCATTTTGAAGTACCGATGGCTGCCATTATTGATACAGCAATTATTTTCTTTGTGATTATTTTATATACATCACTTCAAGGATATCGTTTAATTTATCGCTTTAAGTTAATTGAACTTTTCCGTGCAGAACGTGAAGGAGAAGCAATGCCAAAAGGATCTGTCATCATGGCATTAATTTCAGTTTTCTTAATCGGTTCAGGTTATTTTTTAGCGCTAATGTACATGAAAGCAGTTATGTATGCAGACTTTATGGTCGTTGCATTATATATTTTATTAGCGACAGTAGCAGGGACTTATTTACTGTTCATGTTCTTCACAGTATTTGTATTGAAACGTGCAAGAAATAATAAGTCAGCATTTTATAATGGTATGAATATGGTAACGACATCGCAGTTACTATATCGTATTAAAGGAAATGCGAAATCATTAGCGACAATCGCTATTTTAAGTGCAGTTACATTAACAGCGGTTGGTACGTCAGTTACGATGTATTACAACACATTTACGCAATCAAAAGTTGCTGCGCCGTATAGTTATTCCTATGAGAAAAAAGATGCAGCATTAGATAAAAAAGTAAATGAAATACTTGCTGGAGAGAAGAATAATCACCCAGTCACATATGAATCAGAAGTTGAAATGATTCCTGTGAAAGGAACATTTAAAGGTGAAAGAGCTGATCAAGTTCTGAACACACACTATAATGTTACGAATCAGTACCAGCTTATTTCTCAATCAAGCTTTAATAAACATGTGAAACATTTAGATGTAGAACCTGTAAATTTAAGTGCGAATGAAGCTTTCGTATATGATAGCTTATATATTGAGAAACTTGATTTTGGTCCTCTTTATACAGGAAATACAGCTGTATTCCCTGTTGGAAATGAGTCAAAAGAATTAAAAATTAAAGGTGTAAATAATAGAAGCCTTACAAATTTAAATGAACTATTTGTAATCGTTCCTGATAAAACATATGAGCAAGTGAAACAAGTAAACGAAACGCGTACTGTAAAAAATATTGATGTAAAAGGTGAGCGAAATAGTAAAGAGTTAACAGCAAAATTAGCAAGCATTATGCCAGCTGGAGAATCAGAAGTTTTAAAACCATTTAACGATTTCTATACAGGATTCCAAATGGGGCTTGAAACGACAGGCTTAATGATGTTTATTGGGTTATTCTTAGGATTAGTATTCCTATTAGCAACAGGCTCAATCATTTACTTTAAACAATTAACAGAAGCAAGTGCTGACCGTGATCGTTACATTGTCCTTCATAAAGTTGGTGTAACGAAGCAAGAAATGAAGAAAGCTATCGCAAAACAAGTAAGTTTTATCTTCGCTATTCCGTTAGTAATCGGTATTTTACACAGTTTATTTGCACTAAAAGGTTTATCAAATATATTACCATTTGAAATTATGATTCCGCTTCTCATTAGTATTGGAGTATACGGTGTCATCTATATTGGATATTACTTCTTAACGGTTCGTTCTTATTATAAGATCGTGAGTGCGAAGTAATAAGGGGCAGCTATCGCTACACGCGATAGCTGTTTTTTTATTCTTCATAAAATCTTAAGAAACTTCCTCAATTTTTATTAAGAAACGATAGTTATACTTAGACACAAGTTAAAAACTATCGAACGAATGAGGAGAGGTTTACATGCAGCTCATTACATTTTTACATGAATTTATAAAGCATCCAAAACATACTGGTGCAATTGCGCCAAGTTCAAAAATATTAGCAAAGAAAATGGTCGATGTAATTGATTTTAATAAAGCGAAATGTATTGTAGAGTTAGGGCCTGGCACAGGGGTTTTTACGAAAGAGATTATGAAGAGAAAAAAGAAGGAAACAATATTTCTTCTTATTGAAATTAATGAAGTATTTTTCAAAGAATTAAAAAGAAAGTTTAAAGATGAGCAGAAAGTTATTGTTGTACACGGTTCAGCTGAAAATATAAAGAAGTATATGGAGGAGCTCGATATAGAATGTATTGATTACATTTTATCAGGATTGCCTTTCACTTCTTTACCAGAAGAAGTTTCAAAGCGCATTTTAAACAATGCGATGGAAGCGATACATGAGAATGGTGAGTTCATTACATTTCAATATTCACTTGTGAAAAAAGGATTTATACAGCATTTCTTCCCTGAAATTACACTAGAAAAAGTATGGCTCAATTTCCCGCCAGCCTACGTCTTTAGTTGCAAAAAAGAACTAAGGAGAGCGTATGCATAATGGAATTACATGAATTATTATCCTATATCGAGCAGTACGGTTATTGGGCATTATTTTTCTGTTTATGGTTAGGTATTATCGGTATGCCAATTCCAGATGAAATGATTGTTATGAGTGGTGGTTTCGTATCTTCAGTAGGTATATTAAGTGTTGTTCCTTCATTTGTATTAACATATTTAGGTGTTGTATCAGGGCTTTCTTTAGGATATATATTAGGGAAGGTATTTGGCACGAAGGTACTCCATAAATTGATGAAAAAGAAAAAAGCAAAGTATTTAATAAAATCACAAGAAATGGTTGATAAATACGGACAGTACGCGTTAGTTACAAGCTATTTCATACCAGTTGTAAGACATATCGTGCCGTATTTAGTTGGAATGAATAACATGTCATTTAAGACGTATGCTTTGTATTCTTATACGACAGGATTTGTTTGGACACTCGTTTACTTTGTGCTCGGTGCTTTATTTGGACAACATATTGAAAGTATTGTAGCGATCGCGATAGAATATGGCGTGTATTTTGGCGTGATTGTTTTTATAGTTACAGGTATTCTTTATTTATATAGACAAAAAAGAATCACACTGATGAGTAAATAGAAGTAAAGAAAGTTTCTTCCAGTATGAAGGACAAGATAGGATTATAAGTATAAAATTATCTTTATTTAATGGTAAAATATAGGTAAGTAGTTAAGGAAGGAAGAGCGTTGTGCTACTTATTTTTAGCCTTATCTTAATTGGAATTATGTGCAGTATGAAAATAGTATCCTTACACATGATAGAACGACAAAAGGTAGAGGAACGATATGTATATTGTCCAAAATGTGATACGAAAATTAGAAGAGGAAATTCAGCTCCTTTTTGTTCGAAATGTAATTTAATATTTTAAAAAGAAAAAGTCCGAAATCACTTTATATGGTTTCGGACTTTTTCTTTTTAAGTAAACATTAATCCACCTAGTTCTTTTTCGTTTGTTTATTAGCTAAAATGGAATATGAATAACAATAGTATGTAAACGAAAATAAATATAGATGTACATATGGAGTGCTATATTTGGAGATTTTAATCATAGTAGGATGCCTATTAATAGGAATTATTTTGATTAGTATAAGTAATTATCGATTTATAAAAGAATTAAAAGAAAAAAATTCAAAGAAAGAGAAATGGAAAGTAGTAGCTGGAAATTTGATAGAGTTATTTAGTGATCCATTGCATGGAGTGCCGTTCTATTTTTTAACTGGGGGTCTCTTTTTTGTAATCGGACTGTTGTTATTTCTTTCTATGGGAATGGGTTGGCTTGAAATTGATTAAGGCGTATTAATAAAGATGTTTGATCATGTTAGTGAAGTGGCTTGGAAGTTAAACCATAAAGTGCTGCTGATGAACGATAAAGGAAAAACTGTATGGATGTTAACCTTTTTAGAGAAAGATATCCCATTATTATGAAGTCTTTCGCAGAGATGGATCGAGAAGTTTTGAGGGTTTTATTACCTGATGAAAGAGGGATTCTTCCTACGAGTCCAGAGTGTGATAAATGTTATAAGACTCAATTGGATGATATCGAGGAGAGTTGATAAAAAAGAGCTTGAAACTATTCAAGCTCTTTTTTTATCACTATTTATGTCCTAAAATATGCTCAATCTCATGCAAACTTAATTTACTTGCCTTAGCAATCGTTTCAAGTGGTATACCAAGATCATACATATTTTTAATCATTTGAATTTTCCCCTGTTGAACTCCTTCTTTTCGACCTTGTTCAATGCCTTGTTCAATGCCTTGTTCAATGCCTTGTTCAATACCTTGTTCAATGCCTTGTTCAATGCCTTTTTCAAGCCCTTTTTTAATTCCTTGTTCCATTCCTCTTTTTATTCCTTCTGTCTCTGCATGGGCGAATTTTGCTGCTTCATCCATTAAAACTTTCTCCCTTGCGTCATAGGCTTGCCGGAAAGAAGAATCTTGACTCATACGTTCCCATTTATTTATCGCTTTTTGTAAAATAGGATCTTCGTTCATAGCAATATCCTCCAATAGTTTAGTTAAGTGCTCATCCTCATTTGCTGAAAGCAATAAAAGCCAACGAACAAATGGATCTTTCCACGGATTTACTTTTTCTTCATGCCATTGTTCAGTTAACTTTGGAATTTCTATGTCTTCACTCAGGAGTTTTTGTTGTTGTGTATTCCATAATATGCTCGTTGTATGGAAGGCTGGGTGTTCCGAAAACATTACGAAGTTTAGTAAGTTTATGGTGATGGTTTTGTGAAGTGCACTGTAGGGCATCCCTTTTTGTAGTTGAGATGTGTATAGTCTTCCCCAATAATATAAACTGCGTTTAACCATATCGTGATTATTATTGAGTTGTATTTCTACATTAACTTTTGTTCCTGTGTCTAATGTCGCTGAAATGTCTAAAATAGATAACTTATCCTCTTCATATTCCCTGTGTAAATGTGGATCTTCTAGTTGTAGAGAAGCAATGGGCGACCCTAAAGACTCTTGTAACATAGCATTTAAAAATGCAATTAGAATATCTTCGCTACCATTCGTACCAAACAATTGTTTAAATGCAAAATCAATGCGTAAATTAACTAACTGTTGGTTGAACAAAGTTTGTCCTCTCCCTTATATGAAGGTACTTCTTTCCTTCATTGTACATAAAAAGAACTAGAGTATGCAAACAAGCCATTCTTCTATTTTTTAGTAGTTTTATTAGAATGTCACAGGTAAGTATGGTTATGTTATACTCTAGTGAAATTAAAAAAATATTTTTGTTTATATCGGGGTGAAGATGATACATATGCAAAAAGATATTTTAAAACTATTAGATAAAAAGCAAAGTAACTATGAATTTCCTGCCTTTGATAATGAATATATGGATATTTCACAAGTGAAATTCTCTCTTTTCTTGAAAGATACTAAGGATTGGCTAATGGTGTTTCAAATTGTGGGTGTAGGTTCATTAGGTGTATGTAATGATATTCAAGTATATGGCGATAGAATTACTCATTCAATGGGTGATGATTGCATTTTACAATTAAATAATGGCGATTATGAGTTGTTTGATGATGAAGGTGAATTTATACCGAATATTTATAACGGCAGTTTAAAAATTCGCGAGCATCATTTTGAATATGAATTTACAGAAGAAGATTATATAAATAATGGAATAGAAGTACAAACGACAGAGCATTATCCAACATACTTTATGCGTATGCTTGCTACTAATGAAGAAGTTAGAACATTATTATGGTGGAGTAAAGAAGAGATTTTAGAAGAGTTCGGTTTAGAAGGTAATTGGGAACTAGCGTATGAAACGGAAGAATGGAAACATGTTGAAGACGAAAAAGTAAGTGAAAATGAATTCTTCCAATCAGTAGCCGCTGCAATAGAGAAGAAAGATCCACGTATTATTGTGAAGAAGGATTCTAACACGCATTGGAGAAATTGGGTAGCGTTTGATTGTGACTGAAAAGGATAGGAGAAAGAATAATAAATGAAAAGAAGAAGAAAATCCGGAGAAAAAGTACAAATGCATCGTTTTGCACTACCTCTATGCTACGGAAGTGAAGCACCATATTATTATTACGAGGTAGCGCCCCATGAAAGAGAGGAACGCTTCCATTTAACATCAGAAATTTGCGTAATGGACGATGAGCATTACTTTATTAGAGGATGTTTAGAGATTCCTATCATTGACTACCACGAAAACTTCATATGGACTGTTTGGGTATCACTTAGTAAAGAAAGTTATGATGAAGTATTAGAAAAGTGGGATGAGAGAGGCCGAGAAAATAGTGATCCTTATTTTGGGTGGTTATCTGTAGAAATACCAGTTTATCCAGAAACATTAAATTTAAAAACAAATGTACATATAAGAGAAGTTGGAACGGCACCGTATGTTGAATTAGAGCCAACCGAGCATCCTTTAGCAATCGAACAAAGAAATGGAATTACTTTAGAGAGAGTTAAAGAAATACAAGAAATGATTCAACGACATAGCTAGATTAGAAGAGAAAAAACGAGTGCTAGCACTCGTTTTTTTCTTTACACAACCGCAGGATTATAAATCATCGTAAAGTGTCCTGGTAATAATTCAATGTGACAAGGTGTATGAAGCGAACTTTCTCCATCTGTATCTACTTCTTTTTCTTCTTTCGTTTCAATATGAATGGATTTCGCTTTTACGTGGAAGATGTCATTTTCATTTGAGTCTTCAAACAGTTTCTTTCCGATGTAATCTTTAAATGCTTGAATACCTGTTGATTTGACTACGAAAATATCAAGTGTTCCGTCATCACATTTTACGTTCGGAATAAAGGATGGAATACCACCAAGATATTCACCATTTCCAACCATGACAAGGACAGCTTCGTCTTCATATACTTGTCCGTCATAAGTAATTTTTACTGGGAATGTTTCAGCATTTTTTACAGTTCGAATTGTGCTTAAATAGTAACCGATTTTACCAAGCTTTGCTTTTTCTTCTGCATCGATATTGTTTGATACTTCAGATACGAGACCAATCCCCCAGAAGTTTAAGAAATGTTGTCCATTTGCTTTTGCAACGTCAACTGGTTTTATATGTTCTTTTGTAATAAGTTTTGCCGCTTCTGCAATGTTTTGCGGAACACCAAGTGTGCGAGAGAAGTCGTTGCAAGTTCCACCTGGAATAATTGCAAGTGTAGGTCTAGTTTCGAGAGGTGCTAAGCCATTTGTGCATTCAAATACTGTTCCATCCCCACCAAAGACGATAATTAAATCTACTTTACTAGCAAACTCTTGGCAATATTTTGTTGCATCACCTTGTTTTTTCGTATGAAGGATATGTAGATCAGGAAAAGCTGCGGCAAGAGGTGGTACGATTTTTGTTAAATTTGTATGTAAGTCACCTTGACCAGCTTTCGGATTTACGATGAGGAGTACTTTTTCAAATTTTGTCTTTGTCATTTTTATTCTCTCCCTTTGTCTTTTACGAATCGTGATAGAAAATAAACTTCCATCAGTAATTGATGGAAGCTTATTTTATTATATTACTCCGTTACAACTGAAGCGATAAATGGTAAGTTACGATATTTCTCAGCACAGTCGATACCGTAGCCAACGATAAATTCGTCTGGAATTTGGAAGCCAACATATTCAGCTTTTAAGTCCACTTTACGGCGTTCTGGTTTATCAAGTAATGTACAGAACTTGAGTGCCTTTGGTTTATGCATAAAGAAGTGGTCTTTTAAGAAATGAAGTGTTAAACCAGAATCGATAATATCTTCTACAACAATTACGTTTTTTCCAGTAATGTTTACGTCGATATCTTTTAGTAGTTTCACTTTTCCTGTCGTTTCTGTTTGATTTCCATAACTAGATGCAGAAATGAAGTCAATTGTTACATCGTTTTTAATGTGACGAATTAAATCAGCAGCAAATACGAATGAACCTTTTAATACGGCGATAACTACGATTTCTTCTCCTTCAAAGTCACGTTCGATTTGAAGTGCTAATTCTTTCACTTTTGCTTGTAATTGTTCTTCAGAAATTAAAGTGTCTTTTATTTCAATATTCATTGTAATCCTCCTACAGTGTAAAACTTGCGAACATTTCGACTGTAAAGGATAGAATAGAAAAAGTCAAAGAAGATAGTAATTTTTTACAAAGACAACGACAAAATCATCTGATGATATGATATACTAAGTATATTAAGAAAACGCTTCCATAAAGGGTGAATATGATGAAGAAGAAACAGTACACAAGTGTAACATTTATAAAAGCATTACTTTTAACAATTGTTCTTGGCCTGTTGGCTTACGTAATTGATGTACCTGCGATTCGTATTTCATTAATTGGAATGACTTTAGTGTTAGGAGCAATTTCGCACGGTATGATGTCGCAGCTAAAAGAAGCTGGACTTGATGATATGAGAGATCATATAGATAACAAGTAAGAAACCTTCATTATATAGAGTGAAGGTTTTTTTGTTTCTTACAAAAATGTAAGGTAGTTGTAAGGCAAATCGATAGTTGCATAATAGCATTTTGGATAAACTATGGGTGTAAGGTAAAAGGCAAGCATATTTTAGGTAAATTAAGTTTTAGGCACTCTATATGTGAAAAAGGAGTAGGAGGGCATGGAGAAACGTTGGACGACCTTTTCTTTTTTAGCGACTAGTAACACCGTAATGCTAGATGGAAAAATGGATTTTTTGCACTTGTTTGATCGTGAAGATGATCATTCTTCTTCTAAATTTACAATGAAATGGAATAAATGGAGCGAAAGTTGTAGGTTTGAAGAAGAGGCCCCTAACGAAGAGCAAAAGATTATTTTAACAAACCCTATTAAAGCGTGGGTTGTTCAACGTCGTAAGTGTAACGTCAAAAATCACTTCAAGAAAACTGAGCCGAGACAATTAGTTATCGCTCCGGCCCGTTCTACTTCCAAATCACGCGAAAGTAACATGTAAATATTGAGACACACACCCGAAAAAACATCGTACATATTACGATGTTTTTTTCTTTTTCTACAATGAAATCTTTAAATGAAATATATTTCATCTGCATCTTATATTTATATCTCTTGCTTATTCTAGTAATACATCCGGTGCGAGTTGATGTGAATAAAATATAAGGAGAGAATGAAGATGAAAAAGAGACTATTACCAATTTGTGCAATGGCACTTTTAACAGTAGGATATTCTTCAGTAGCGAGTGCGGATACTGGAACAGTAACAAAGGAAGAAGAAGCGCAAGTGCAACAAGATAAAGCTAAAAAAGAAGAAGCAATTAAGGAACAGCAAAAAAATGAAGTAGAGAAAAAACAAGCGGCCCAAGTACAAGAAAAAAATGATATGGCTAAAAAAGAGGAAGCAATAAAAGCTGAGAAAAAGAGTGAAGAAGAGAAAAAGAGAATAGCGCAAGAACAGTTAAAAAATGATATGGCAAAAAAAGAAGCAGCGATAAAAGTCGAGCAAAAGAATGAAGTAGCTAAAAAAGAAGTAGTAAAGCCAGTTGTACAAGGTGAAAAATTACCAAATACAGCATCAAATAATGTAGCAATGATGGGATTAAGTGCATGTCTTGTAGCGATAGGTACATTATTTGGTTTGAATCGTCGCAATAAGATTAAAGTGTAAATAAAATATTTTCCTATAAAGAATGGAATAATTTCATATATTAAAAATGGTAGGTTACTCCTACCATTTTTTGCATGGAGGGATGAAGAATGAAGTTACTCAATTATATCGGTATCATATTGATGGCTATTGGGCTATTCATGGGATCCTATTACGCTGTGGAATGGTATAAAGGAAAAAGCTCTGCTCAAGAATTAACGAAAGAAGAAATAAAGAGCCTTAAAAATATACAAGATACTCAACTTTCTCATGAAACACCTGTAACTTCTCAAGTGCCTTCTTCTCAAACAGAACATAAAGAAGGTGAAAAGGTAGCGATGTTAAACATACCGAAAATAAAGAAGAAGTTTTCTATATATTGGGGAGCGGATGATACGACTTTGAAAAAAGGAGTTGGTATGTTTGTTAGTGATTTAACGACAACCCCATCTGGAGGAGGACATACTGTACTGAGTGGACACCGAGATACTGTATTTACAGATTTAGGAGAGTTGAAAGAAAAGGATACTCTTGTTTTAGAGTATGATAATAAAACGTACACATATGAAATTCAAAAGACATGGATTACTCATGCGGATGATCGTACTGTTATTATAAAAAAAGAAGAACCGATATTAACACTGACAACTTGTTACCCATTTGATTATATAGGGGATGCACCAGATAGATATATTATCGAGGCGACGTTAACTGGCAGTTATTCAAAGTGAAATTATAGTTTCTGAAAACGGGAGGGGGATATATCAGTTATGTCAAAAAACATTTTAATTGTTGAAGATGAAGACATATTACGTGAAATATTAAAAGATTATTTTTTAAGTGAGCAATATGTAGTGTTTGAAGCGAGGGACGGGAAAGAGGCTTTAGTTGTATTTGAAGAAGAAGAGGTTGATTTAGTTATTTTAGATATTATGTTGCCAGAACTCGATGGATGGTCTGTTTGCCGAAGGATTCGAAAGACGTCCGAGGTGCCTATTATTATGCTAACGGCGCGCGTAGATGAAGACGATACGCTACTTGGTTTTGAACTTGGGGCAAATGACTATGTGACGAAGCCGTATAGTCCGCCAATTTTATTAGCAAGAGCGAAAAGGTTGTTAGAAAGCAGAAAAGTGACAAAGCAACTTTTAGAGAATGAAGATGATACATTATCAATCCACGATATTCACGTTCATTTTCCGTCACGCACTGTTACGGTAAATCGAACTGATATTAATTTAACGCATACAGAATTTGAAATATTAGCGTATTTCATGAAAAATCAAGGAATCGTTTTAACGCGAGAGCAACTCATTTCAAGAATTTGGGGATATGAATTTGCTGGTGATGATCGAACGGTTAATAGTCATATTCGTAATTTAAGAAATAAATTAGGAGAGAAAGCAAAGTACATTACAACTGTAGTACGCACAGGTTATAAATTTGAGGGCAATGTATGAGGAATGGAATTGTACTAAAATTATTTACTCTTACAACAGCATTGTGCATGTTGATTTTAGCGACGATATTTATTGGACAAACGATATTTTTTAAACAATATTATGCGAATCGAAAAGTGGAAGATATTAAAGTGAATTTAAATTCCTTTGGGAAGAACTATTTAAATCATGCAGGAAATGCAGAAGAAATTCAGAAACTAGAGCAAGACTTTTTAAGAGAAAATAATACGTGGATTACGACATTAGATAAGAACGGGAATTTAAAACATGCAGATGATTTTTATTTTGAAGTAACGATAGATCGTAGGCAACAAAAGAGCTTTGGACAACAAATATTCAAAATTCCCTTAGGTAATCTCGTCAATATAGAGGAGATTGATAATAAATTATCAGAGCATTTTTTAGGGCAAGAAATTTATTTTTCTGGAGTGAGAAAAGAAGATAGTTTTATTCCATTCTCTTTTTCTTTATCTAAACAGAATTTAAGTGGATCTAATAAACCGCTAGAAAAAGCATTTAATGAGAAAATGAGAAAATTATATGAGGAGAAAAAGAAAGCAACCGGGGAACAAGTTGTTAAGGAGAAGAGGCCAGCCGTTCAGGAGCAAGCTGCCCCAGAACCAGATGTTTACATAGGAGGGCGTGTTACGAAAGTACAGTTTCCAGATGTAAAAGGCCCCGTAAATCCAATTTATAAAAATACTTTATTTTTGGATAGTATAAAAGAATTTCAAACGGATGTATTACTAAAAGAGAGTAATCAAATAGAGTATTCAACAAAGACAATGGACTATGAAAAGAATGATATAAAATATAAATTATTAATGAAACCAATAAAAGAAAAAGATGGATCAGTAACATATATTTATGCGATGGCTTCTTTACAGCCCGTAGATGAAGCTGTACAAATGGTGCAAGATTATTACATCTATATCATTGCATTTGTAGTCGTTCTTATTTTTTTAGCTTCGTTTTATTATTCAAAACAAATTGCAAAACCATTATTAAAAATAAATGATACGACGAAGAAAATAGCACAATTAGATTTTACAGAAAAAATACCGATTACTTCAAAAGATGAAATTGGAGATTTATCGAAAAATATTAATGTGCTATCAAATAAACTCCATTCGCATATTGGGCAGTTAGAAGAAGATATTGAAAAGGAAAGAAAGTTAGAAAAGACGCGAAAAGAATTCATTTCTGGTGTTTCACATGAATTAAAAACACCGCTAAGTATTATGAAAAGCTGTATTTCTATTTTAAAAGACGGGGTAGCTGAGCATAAAAAGGATTATTATTTTCAGGCGATGGAGAGAGAAGTAGACAAAATGGATACGTTAATTTTGGATATGCTTGAGTTAGCTAAATTTGAATCTGGTACATATAAAATGAAAAAGGATTCGTTTTATATTGATACAGTAATTGAAGACATATGTGAACATCTATCTGTGGAAATAGAGAAAAAAGAGCTTCGTGTTCATAAAAATATATGTTCATTTGAAGTGATTGCAAATCAAGGCCGGATTGAACAAGTCATCGTGAATTTCATTACGAATGCCATACGTTATACACCAAATAAAGAAGATATTATTATTTCTACAATAGATGAGAAGGATCGTATAAAAGTGTGCATTGAAAATAAAGGTACTCACATTGAAGAAGAACAATTAGATAAAATTTGGGATCGTTTTTATCGAGTGGATACAGCTCGTCAGCGTTCACAAGGTGGGACGGGGCTTGGGCTTGCCATTTCAAAGAATATTTTAGAACTACATGATACTGAATATGGGGCAGGAAATACAGAAGATGGTGTGTTATTTTATTTCTATTTACCGAAAAAAGCGTAGAAAATATAATCTACGTTTTTTTAAATTATTTTCATATTATCTTTACCTAATCTTTATTTTTAATCAGTATAATTTGTTTAGAATATGAGGTTATGTAAGGAGTCGATGAACCGTGCATAGCAATTGGCTAAGTATAATGGTATTTATTTTCTTTTGCGCATTTATTGTATTTTTAATTAATATTACGATATGAAAAAAGAGCGCTCATTAAGCGCCCTTTTTTTGTGTATTCATTTGATAAGCACTGATGCTTTTGAATAAGCGTGGTGAAGTGATAAATAAAAATATAAGTAAAACGGTACATAGAATATAGGAACCAATCATTGTACTACCGTTAAATATTAAAGAATATAGGAAAGCCGATTGGCCTTTTGGTGCATATTGTCCCCAGAAAATGATACCAGCGATAAAGTGACAGAAGTAACGAGCTAGACTACCGATAAAAGTAGCGACGATAATGTATCCAATTACTTTCTTTCCTTGGTTTGGTTTTGATGAAGGTTTGTCTTTACGGCTACCTAAATTTGATTGTTCTTCGCTATTTTCATTTGACGCTAAAAGCGCCTTTTGAATTGGACGATAGAATAAACCAGCAAATCCAATGAATGCGAAAGCAACAAAGTATTCAATTAATACTTGAATTGGTGTGACGATAATGGCATCGCCTACGACAATTTGTAATAATCCCCAAATTAAGCCTCCTAAGAAAGCCATTTTGAAGCCCCAGCGGTATGCGATAATAAAAATAGGAATCATAGCAAATGAAATGGAACCGCCTGTTGCTGATATTTTGATTGAAAGTGGTAAAATGTCGATGACCAAGGCGAAGGCTGCAAGAATAGCAGATTCGATCATCGCTTGTAAATTGGTGTTACGCATGTTGTCTCCCCCTAAATCCAAGTTGTACAAAAAAGAATAGATATCATAGGAGGATACGAAATACGTAAATAAAAATGAGGTATGTATTTCGGGCGTTTGCACAATCCCTGCGTTAGCATTAACTAACAGGTTCGAAGGGTCGGAACGAAGTGTTCCCTCTCAGCGGCATGGCTCCCCCAGTGATAACGAGATTCTTTATTTGCTATTGTTTATTGTAAGCGAAATGGATGAGAATGGCAAACAAATGCTGTATGACAATAATTGAAATAGAATTGTAGCGAAATGTTAATAAATATGAAGCAAAAGGGTATAGTACAAGAGAAATTGGGTGTGGTATAATTTTTTTGAAAATAATTATCATTCTCTTCTGAGGGGGAAGGTTATGAGCTTAGTAGATATTAAAATTGGAGAGAAAGTGTTAGTAAAAAGTATTCAGTCTTTAGATCAGCTATTAAAGCGTAGACTAGCTGCTTTCGGTCTTGCGGAAGGAAGCGAACTTCGCTTGAAACAGAAAGCGATGTTCAAAGGTCCTTGTACATTGGAGTGTCGTGGACAGTTAATTAGTATTCGTCATTGTGACGCGAAAATGATAAAGGTGGAATTAGCGTGAATAAGGTAGCTTTGCTAGGGAATCCGAATACAGGGAAGACATCATTATTTAATGCACTTACTGGTTCTTATGAATACGTAGGAAACTGGAGCGGTGTAACAGTAGAAAAAAAGGTTGGTAAATTAAAAGATAGACAAGGAACATTAATTGATTTACCAGGTGTGTATGATTTAAATCCAGTTTCACGTGATGAAGGTGTTGTAACAAACTTTCTATTAACAGAAGAATTTAATCATATGTTAAATATTGTAGATTCTTCGCAGTTTGAGAGAAATATGCATTTAACGTTGCAATTACTTGAATTTGGTAAGCCGGTCTCAATTGGTTTAAATATGGTTGATGTGGCGAAGCAAAGAGGAATTGTCATTGATGTAAAACGATTATCAGAACTATTAGGTGTAACAGTCGTTCCTGTCGTTGCAAGAAGTGGAAAAGGTTGTGAAGAACTACTTGCGACTCTTAAAGAAAATGACAAAAAGGAGAAAAAGCCATTCCTTATTTCATATGGTGTACAAATGGATGAAGGAATTGGAGAAGTAATTGCTCTTTTAGAGACAGCGAATTATGAGCATCCGAGATGGTTAGCACTTCAATTTTTAAGCAATAACGAAGTAGTAGAAAAAGAAATGAAAGCATTACCAATTTATAAGGAACTCATAGCCATTCGATCTCGCTTAGAAGGAAAACTTGATTGTACGTTAGAAGAGCACATTTACAAAACTCGTGAAGCGTATATTGAAAAGTTAAAAACAAATGTTATGAAGCATGAGAAAGAAGGAAAAATTCCTTTTTCAGAAAAAATTGATAGATTAATTACACATAAAATTTTAGGACTTCCAATCTTTTTAGCAGTTATGTTTTTTATTTTTCAGGTTACGTTTACGTGGATTGGTACACCTTTATCGGATATGTTAGATGAGTTTTTTGGTGGTCAGCTTACGGATTGGGTGACGGCTGGACTTACAAGTATTGGAGCTTCTGATTTTATTCAAGCACTCGTTACAGAAGGTATTATTGCCGGTGTTGGTGCTGTATTAGTATTCGTACCACAAATCTTTGCACTATTCTTTTTCATTTCATTATTAGAAGACTCAGGATATATGGCGCGAATTGCAGTTGTTATGGATAGAATTATGGAGTTCTTTGGCTTAAACGGTAAAGCTTTTATTCCGATGATTATCGGTTTTGGATGTAACGTTCCGGGTATTATGGCAGCGAGAACGATTGAACAGGAGAAAGAGCGCTTACTTACAATTTTAGTAACACCGTTTATGTCTTGTTCAGCACGATTACCTGTATATGCATTATTTGCGGGCGTATTCTTCCCTAATAGTCAGGCGACTGTTGTATTTTCTTTATATGTCGCAGGTATTGTTCTTGCGTTATTAGTTACAAAAATTATGTCTCTTACGATTTTGAAAGCAGAAAAATCTATTTTCGTAATTGAACTACCGCCTTATCGTGTGCCACAAGCGAAAACGTTATGGCTGAGCACGTGGGAGAAAGGAAAGGGATTTGTTCGTAAAGCTGGTACATTCATCTTTGGTGGTTCGGTTGTTATTTGGTTATTAAATTATGCAGGTCCATCAGGATTTGGCGTTGATATGGGAGATAGCTACTTAGCGATGATTGGTGGATTTATCGCACCATTATTTGCACCGCTCGGCTTTGGAACGTGGCAAGCTGCGGCATCCCTTTTAACAGGATTTTTAGCGAAAGAAGTTGTCGTTTCTACAATGGCAATTATTTATGCGGTTAAAGAAGATGTGCTTGGAAATGTAATGGGAGCACATTATACAGCATTATCAGCTTATGCATTTATGTTCTTTATTTTATTATATGTTCCGTGTTTAGCGACCGTAGCTGTTATTAAACGTGAAACAGGATCAGCGAAATGGACGATTTTCTCAGTCGTGTATCCACTCGTAGTTGCTTATGTATTAACGCTCATTATATACCAAGTTGGATCCCTACTCGGATTCTAGAAGGAGATGTATTGTGATGATGGTCAATATTATAATTGGAGCTATCATTTTTGGTTATGCAGCATATACGTTAGTTAATTTTGTAAAGAGAAGTAAAAAAGGAAAATGCGCGGCATGTTCTTTAAATAAGTCATGTCAGTCGCAAACTTGTAGCCCGGATATGGAGCAAATTGCTCATAATAAATAGAAAAAAGCTTTGCGAAATTTCGCAAAGCTTTTTTGTTTTACTTTTTACTTTTTAATTTTTACAAGTTGAGAAGCTTCTACGCCTTTGTAACCAGGGAATTCTTTACTCGGGTCTTTATCAAATTTTAATACACCTACAGATTTTTCATCACCTTTTACATTGCTGTAAGTTGCGTCATCAACAATCGCATACATATCTGTATATGCACGGCCACTTCCGATAATTGTGTTGCCTTCATATTTTAATTTCGCTCCATCAAGTGTAGCATTTTCTACTTTCTCTTTTGCGAATAATACACCTTGTTCTGTTGTTACAGCTGGTAATTTATCAAGTGGTTTCGTGTTGTCTTTTTCATCAACTTTGCTAAGTAACTCTTTTTTCACTAGTTCTTCACCAGTTTTCTTATCCATTACAAGAACTTTTTTACCATCTAATGTTGTCATTTTCATTTTATAGAAGTCTTTTTCTTTCACTTCTTTTTTGTTTTTATCTGTAATTTGTTGAACTTGTTCTTCTGAGCCGTACAGTACAAAACCGTTCGCTTTCTCTCCTAATAAAGAACAACCTGATAATGCTCCAAATGAAATTGCTGCTGCTAATCCGATTCCTACTAATTTTTTCATGATGATTTCTCCTTTTATATGTTTTATAGTAAATACAATTTTTGTATTAGTGCTTACATGTGAAGAAGCTTGTTTGTTGCTTCTGGTATTAGTGTATAAGAAATATCGGAATGCAACTATCGAGTTAGCTTACAGTAACATTACACTTATGTAATTTAGTGAAATTGCACAAAAGTAAGTTAATTTCAAAGAGGGATAATGAGAATATATTAGAAATGCAATATTGTATATAGAATGTCATATTATAATGGATGTATTTTGGAAATAACATGTAAGGACATATTAGTTTTGTTATAATAAACACATAGGCTGTAAAAATGAATATTCTTTACTGTAAAGGGAGATTTTTCAGTTTTCCAAGTAGTGAATTTGAAATATGAGGTATATCATAGGAGGAATTTAGATGTCTGTATTTAAACGATTAAGAGATTTAACAATGTCGAATGTGTACTCGTTAATTGAAAAAGCGGAAGATCCAGTTAAGATGACGGATCAATATTTACGCGATATGCAAGCGGATGTACAAGAAGCTGAGAAAAGTGTAGCAGCTCAAATCGCACTTGAGAAGAAATTCAAAATATTATTTGAAGAGCAAGAAGCACTTGTGAAAAAACGTGAAGAGCAAGCTCATATGGCTGTTCAAGCTAATAACTTAGATCTTGCGCGTCGTGCATTAGAAGAAAAACAAAATGCAGAGCAAAAGATGAATGAGTATAAAGCAAGCTACGAGCAAAATAAAGCTGCTGCTGATAATCTTCGTCTTAAGTTAGAAGAAATGCGCAAGCAATTAACAGAGCTGAAAAATAAACGTGAAACACTTGTAGCACGTGTAAATGCAGCGAAAGCACAGAAGAATATTAATCAGGCGATGTCTGGATTTGATTCAAATTCAGCAAAGGCTGGTTTAAGCCGTATGGAGGAGAAAGCTCTTCAATTAGAGGCTGAAGCGGAAGCAAGCGGTGAAGTTTATAAGAAAGAAAAGTCATTAGATGATGAATTCGCAAGCTTAAACAAAAATTCTGCTGTTGACGATGAATTAGCTCGTATTATGAAGCAGTATGAGAAATAATATAGAATAGAGACAAATGAACCGACATGTCTAAACAAATTCATGTCGGTTTTCTATTATATTTTTGAGGAGGTTTTGCAATGACATGGATGAATGTAGTTGCCATGCTTGTATGGACTGGAGCGAGTGCAGTACTTTTATTTGCAATTATGTGGGTTGATTCGATTTTTACAAAATACAATGATTTAAAAGAAATCAAAAATGGAAATACAGCTGTAACAACTCGTTTTATTATGAAATTATTTGCACAAGGGTACATTTTATCTCAATCGATAACGAAAGCAAATGATTTATGGCAAGCACTTCTTGCATCAGCAGTTTCTTTCGTTATTTTATTAGTGGTAGAAATGTTTATCGAATTCGTATTAAAGAAAATGTCTGGTCTTGATTTAGAAGAAGGTACGAAAGAAGGTAGCGTTGCACATGCGATGTTAGCCGGATCATTACATATTGTTGGTGCACTTATTTTAGGTGCTTGTTTATAAAGAGAAAAGGAGGGGTAGATCATGAGTTTATTTAAACGAATTAAAAATATAATGAAAAGCCCAGAGCCACCGAAGCCGGAAAAGAGTCTTTTAACGTTAGCTCCTGGTGATATGATTGAAGTTTCATTAGTCATGTACGAATTAACTGGGAAAACGAGTATGCATTCTCGCAAGGAAATTGTTTTAACACTGCAAGACGGGAAAGACATTCGTTATTTAAAAATTGAAGATCGTGAAAATACGTATTACAAATTATATACACCAATTGATGGTCGCTTAGATTCAATTGAGGAAATTCCGACGACAATTGAAATGGATGATACAGAGTACCATATGGAAGAACAATATAACGGACGTGTTGTTGTGATGGGGAAAACACCATTCTCAGCTTCAGAGGAACAGTACGTCTGGGAATTCCAATCAGATAATCGAAAATTATTGCGTATTGAATGGCAAAATGGTCGTACAATGATGTATGAGGGAGAAGCAATCATTCCTGCTGATGTACAAATTATAAGAGCAACGTAAGGGGGCGTAATCATGTCAAACCGATTGTTTACCATGATTAAATCGTTTGTGATCCCTATACTTGCTATCGTTACATTACTTGTTGTTGCTGGTTATGCCTTATCAGGTTGTCAAGGCGGGCAGACAAAGTCGATTCAAGACCGTTATCCGCTTGAGTCTGTCGCAAAGGAAGGTAAACAAGAATCTTACGTGTATAGGGCCGCCAATCGGTCAGTTCCTGAAGTCGCGAAGGAACTTATAGCCGAAAGGAAACCGAAACAAGCATCTAAAGAAGACGAAAATCAAATGTTTCTCGTTTATTCGGATAAAATGTATAACCTTCAAAAGGATAAAGAGAAACCATCTGATACGTTAATTGAAGTAAGTAATGAAGAATTTGTCCGTCAAAACTACCAACCGTCCTTCTTGCAAGGATATATTATGGGTAGCATATTAAACGATATATTCGGTTCACGAAAATCATCATATGGTGATTATCGAGGATATAATGACAGACAAAATCATAAACCAGTTATTCCAGAGAGACCACCTACGAAAGAAGAAAAGAAAACCCCACCTCCAATTACGAAGGAAGGGAAAGGGTCTATCATTAAGCGAGGCGATAATGTAGATTCGAAACCATCAGTAGGTGATAAGGGAAGTATTACTGAAAAAGGAAGTAATACGACGCCCCCACCTTCTACTGGAAGCAAGGGTAAAATTACAAAAACACCAGGTGGTTCAAGTGGATCAGATGTGAAGCCGAAATCATCTATTAAAACGCCGCCAAGAAATACATCTCCTCCGAAAACGAGGGTCGGTGGTTCAGGGAAAATTACGAAGAGAAGATAGTAGAGAGACCGAAAAGTGTAAGTTGCTTTTTGGTCTTTTTGTGGAAATTAATTCCTTATAACTGGTACAATTGAAGTATAAGGAGGGGATAGTATGACTACGTATAAAAGATTTAGTGTAATTATGTTCCTTGTATTATTCCTCAGCTTGTTTATTAGCACGACAATGAAATTTCATTTTGTAGTAGGTATTCTATGGATACTGTGTACATGCACTTTATTGTTGTATATCCCGCTGCGTTTTCAACATGAAGTGACGGCTTTTCAAAAGTATGTAGCGTGGATTAAACGTGGGAGTCGGTGGGGCGAGTAAAAATATATCTACTTACTGAAAAAAACTGACAACGATAGCAACTTAATAATAAGAAGAGGGTGTGCCAAAATGTTAGCACACCCTCTTTTTTCATAATGATTAATGAATATCACGTTTCTTGAAATTACCGCCTTTTACTTCTGCTACATCATAAACGGTAATAAAGGCATTAGGATCGATTTCATTAATAAGTTCTTTCATTTTACTTTCTTCTAAACGGTTAATTACGCAAGAAATTTCTTTGAATTTCTCTCTTGAATAACCACCGTATACTTCGTTATATGTTGCACTTCGGCCTAAACGATCACGAATTGTTTCTACCATCAATTCAGGCTCTTTTGTAATGATTTTAAATGCTTTCGAACCACTTAAACCAACTTCAACGATATGAATCACTTTCGAAGCAATAAAGTAAGCAATTGCCGAAAGGATAGCTCCTTGAAGACCGAATACGGTTGATACGAAAATAAATACGAACATGTTTAAGAATAAAATAAGGTCACTCGTTCCAAATGGTAACTTACGAGAAAGCAATACAGCAAGCATATCGATTCCATCTAATGCTCCACCGTTACGCAATGCTAGTCCCATACCAAAACCGATGATAATACCACCAACAACTGTAACTAATAATGTATCGCCTTCAATAATAGCTGGTATTCCGTGCATGACAACGGTACCTATTGCTAATGAAGCAATCCCGATAATGGAATAAATAGCAAAGCTTTTACCGATTTGCTTATACCCTAACCAAACGAAAGGAATGTTAATAACTGCGATTAGAGCTCCTAATGGCAATCCAAATAATCTTGAACTAACGATACTTAAACCAGTTACACCACCGTCTGATACGTTATTTGGAATTAATACTGCTTCTAATCCGTACGCTGTGATAAATGCCCCAATAATAATCATCAAAGCTTTAGAAGCAATTTTTAGCTTATTGGGCTTGTTTTTGATAATTTTCTCCATGTAATTTCCTCGTTTCAAACTAGTTTCTTATTTGTTACGTAATTCACACCTAAATTCCATTTTAACATTTAATTTGAAAAATTTCTCCTTTAATGGATGTATGCAGGGAATATTATGACCATATTATTATTTTAAATACAACTGTAGAAGGTTAGATGGTGGTCATAATTTTGATATAAAAAAGTAGAATGAATAGTATGGACATATACATTTTGGGCACTAACCTTAGGGAGGGGATTCTGTGGGATACTGTACGAAATGTGGAAATGAAACGAACGAAGGCAATAAATTTTGCGGACAGTGCGGGGAGAGTCTTAGCTATAAAACGGTAGAGGGAAGTTTTCCAAATAGCAGTTCTAATAGTAGTATAGAAGTTTTTTCTTTAGTTGGTTTCATCACTGGATTAATATCTTGGTTTATAAACTTATGGGGGCTTATTGGTAGTGTAGCTATCGTATTTTCTATATTGGGTTTAAACAAAAAAGTGACAGGTACGAGTAAAACATTTGCTATTGTTGGATTGGTTTCTGGAATAATTAATGTGTTGTATGCTGTTATGTTACTTATTTAAATCTAATGAACTGAAAGATATAAAAAAGGCCCCCCTTGTATAAAGCATTCAGGGGACCTTTTATTTAATAGCTATTAAGAAACAATAAAACTAAGGGCTGTTAGGAATAAAGCGAAACCTAAAATAGTTCCACATATTTTCATATGGCGCTTACGTCCCATTACGACAATCGCAACATATTCACGGATCATTGCGTTAGGCCAGTAATAAAATGCAGTTTTTGATCCGATTCCTTGGCTGTTAAGACCAGCTTGTCTTGCATATATACCAGCGCGGAAAAGGTGAAAATTATTTGTAGTAAAAATACTTTTATATTTACCTTCAGGCTTTAAAGAATCCATAATTTCTTTAGAGAATGACATATTTTGATATGTGTTTACAGAGCGATTTTCTTGCACTGTATGTTCAATCGGAATGCCTTTTTCAACAGCGTAATTTTGCATTGCTTCTGCTTCAGGAAGTCCTTCATCTGGACCTTGACCGCCAGAGAAAATAATTGTTGGTGGTGTATTCACAGCAGCTTGTTTCCAATAAAAGTCGATAGCTTTATTAATTCGGCTTGCAAGTAAAGGTGGTACTTTATCATTAATTAAGCCGCTACCGAGAACGATAATGAAATCTTGATTACGTCTTGGTCTGTTGAATTGGTATAAAAAATATGCGCTTAAGAAGTTAGATAAATGCACAAAGAAATACATAGTTATAAGAGAGATAGCAGCAAAGATAAATTGAAAATGCTCTGAGAATAAATTTGCTGGATTTATGATAGGGAGCATTATAAAGAATAAAATCCCTAAAGCAGCAATTAAAGTTAAAGAGTTTGTGAAGCGTCTTCCTTCACGTTGCATTAAAATTTTTGCATTAAGAAAGAGTCCAAACATTAAAGCGACTATAGCAAAAGGAATCATTACAAGTAGTGCTAACATGGGGATGATAACGATAAAATGTAAATCGTTATTACCAGACTCAAATGAGGCTATAGCGCAAAATAATAGAAATGAACAGATAAAGGCATTAAATAAAAAGCCGTTTATTATTTTTCGCGGATCTTTTAAATAGGAAATAAGAAAAATAATAAATAGTATAAGAGGAATAATTCCGAAATACATCATAAATATAGTACACCTCAATTTGTATAAGAATTTGACATACCTTTTATATTACATGATTTTATAAGTAAAAATGAAAGAAAAAATGATTTTGAATTTTCTCAATAAAATATATAGATACGTATGTTACAATATATTCAAAGCGATATATTAAAAGTAGAATGGTTGAAAAGGCACTCAGTAGAGTGCTTTTTCTTTTTGTATGCAATTGTGCATATTATATTTTTTTTCAAATGAAGAGGATTACAATATAAGTTGTAGACAGACTTTATAAAGCAGAATTTCATACAAACATTTCCCTCTACTTTTTGTATCTAACAATCGTATAACAATAAATAATTCTGTTTTATAGTGTCTGTTTTTGAAAGGTGGCTTCTTTGAAGGCACCTTTTTTTTATTAGTATAGATAGTTTTCACTGTTAGCATAGTGTAAACTATCTATACTAAACATTAGCAATCTTCCGTATAAATATTATCAATTTACTATATATTCCAGTGGTGTTAACCTACATATGAAAGGCTTTCTTTTTCAAAATATTACCCCTAATAAAATTTTGAAGAAGTCAACTGTCTCCAAACTTGTCTTTATGCTTAAAGAAAAAGCACTCAATTTGAGTGCTTTTTCTTATTGAAACATGCTATTTTTCTAGGCGATTTTCATAAAATAAAAGTAAAGAAATGAAAGTGGGTGACAAAATGCCGGCAGTTGTGGAAGGTGTTATTATTGAAAACTGCAATGGAACAATTAATGTAGGTGACAAATATAACGTACAGCCGATTGAAAAGACGAAGGCTTATAATGGATCGGGATCATCAAATACAGGAATGAAAGTACAAACGTTTAGCGGGATTAGTACAGCTGATGTATGGGATAATGATGTGTATGATCAAGTTATTCAATCAACGTTATAATTTTAAAATGCAAAATTGCATAAAGTAACATGTTTGTTGTATGTTACACTTTAGCTGTGAGCTGTTAATGATTCTTCTGTATTATAGTTGTTAGATTGGAAATATAACATCTTATCCCGCATTAACGGACAGTAAGACTCCCACTTCAAGAGTCAGCTGTAGTAAAGAGGTTAAGAGGAAGATTAACTGCCCGTAAATGCCCGATTGGTTCAACTAATAATCCGTAGGGGTGCCCCCACGGATTAAAGTTTCACTTTATCGAAAATCATACATGAAAAAGACACTTCAAACGAAGTGTCTTTTTTATTTTAGTGATATCCTTTAGCAGAGTCTTTATGAATTTTATTTTTAAAAATACTGTAGCTCCAAAGCTGATATCCAATAACGATTGGTACCATGACCATTGCTACGAAGAACATAATTTTTAAGTTTAATTGACTACCAGCTGCGTTGTATAACGTTGTACTGTATGCATCGTTAATACGGGATGGTAACATTCTTGGGAACATACCTGCAAAGCCAGTTGTCATAAACATTGCGATTGTTAGGCAAACGAATGTGAATGCAAGGCCGATTTTATGTTTGTACACCATAATAAGTGCGAGTACACTCATTAGCATTGCAAGTACTGGAAGAATGAATAGTACCGGATATTCCGTAAAGTTTTGGAATAAGTTTGTCCGATTAGCAGTCGCTACATAGAAGATAGCTAAAATAATAGCTGCTGCCATTGAAAATGGTCTTGCGATTTTATAAGCACGGTCGGATACTTCACCAGTCGTTTTAATCATGACCCAAAGGGCACCGGATACGACAAATATAGCAGTGAAGAACAACCCTCCTAAAATACCGTAATGGTTTAGTAAGCTAAGTAAATTTCCTTCATAGCCATTTTTTCCGATTTGTAGTCCGTAATACAAGTTAGCGAATGTAACACCGAATAAGAAGGCGATTAGGAAACTGCCAATTGCAAATGCCCATTTACAAGTTTTTTGCCAAATCGGTGAATCATCTTTATGCATGAATTCCAGTCCAGCGGCACGCGCAAACAGTGCAAGTAATACTAAGAATAACGGTGTATATAGATAACTAAACATATTTGCATATGTGACTGGGAAGGCAGCAAATGTTGCGCCACCAGCTGTAATTAACCACACTTCATTACCGCCCCAGAATGGGCCAATTGCTTCTTGTAATTGATTTCGTTCTTGTCGATCTTTCGTAACGAAAGGAAAGATCATTCCGTTACCAAGTGCATACCCGTCAAGGATGAAGTAAACTGTCCAAATCACGCCCCATAAACCGAACCAGATGATTGCAAGCATATCATGAGACATGGGCCACACCTCCCTCAGTAGCAGGTTCTTCTAATGCTGCAGGTCCTTTTTTCGCGAACTTCAGCATTAAGTATACGTCTGCGATTAAAAGTAAAGTGTAGAACAAAATTAAACTAATTAATGAGAACCAAATTTGCGGGACAGATATAGGTGATACAGATTCTGCTGTACGCATTAGTTTATATACTGTCCAAGGTTGGCGACCTACTTCAGCGACAATCCATCCTGCGTTAATCGCGATATAAGGAAGTAAGACAGACCATATTGTAATTTTTAAATAACGTTTTGAGTTTTCTAGTTTTCCTTTTCGGTTTAAATAGAAGCCATACCAAGTTAATGCCATAAAGAACATACCAAGTGCAACCATTAAGCGGAAGCTATAATACACGAGGTTAACATTTGGACGTTCATCTTTCGGAATATCTTTTAAGCCAACGATTTCGCCATCAAATGAGTTTGTATAGAAGAAGCTTCCGAGTTTTGGAATCGTAAGGAATTCAAAGTTTTTCTCATTTTTTACATCAGGAATTTGAACAATTGAGAAGCCTTGTCCTTTTCCAGTTTCCCAAACTGCTTCCATCGCAGCTCCTTTTGCTGGTTGATATTTAGCTGCTGATACACCAGATTGATGTCCCATAAACGGTGTAATTGTTGCGGCGAATAAGCCTAACATTAAACCAAACTTAAATGATTTTTTGAAGAATTCCACTTCATTTTTACGTAATAAGTGATAGGCACTAATTGCCATAACGAAGAAAGCACCTACGATATAACAACCAATGACAGTATGGAAGAACATATTCCAAGCGTATGGATTCGTAACGAGTGCCCAGAAATCATTTAATTCAGCGCGGCCATTACGTACTACGTAGCCAACAGGGTTTTGCATAAATCCGTTTGCTGTAATAATCCAAAGTGCGGAAATGTTTGTTCCAAGTGCAACCATCCACATACAGAAGGCACGGAACTTTGGTGAAATTTTGTCTTTACCGAATAACCATATTCCCATGAAAGTAGATTCTAAGAAGAAGGCAACGAGTGCTTCGATTGCGAGAGGTGATCCGAAAATATCTCCCATATATTTGGAGTACTCAGACCAGTTCGTTCCAAATTGGAATTCCATCGTAATCCCAGTTATAATCCCCATTACGAAGTTAATTGTAAATAATTTACCCCAGAAATTTGCCATTTTACGGTATGTTGGATTCAATGTGCGGGCGTATTGAGTTTCCATACATGCTACTAAAATGACAAGTCCGATTGTCAAAGGTACAAATAAAAAGTGATAAAAAATAGTAATTGCAAATTGAAAACGACTCAGTAACAGAACGTCGGACATAATAAATATTCACTCCTTTTTTACATTATCTACAATCAGTTTATAGTGAAAATACGTTTAAAGTATGTGAGACTTGTTACAAAGCTGTGTGTATATTTTGAAAGAATTATGTCGATTATCTGAAAATATCTTATTTTTACTATAAAGCGATATCCTTTTTGAGTTTTTCATATTTTGGTACACTATATAAGTAATGTAAATGAGAGAAAAGAGGTTTTTTTACTATGAAGTCATTAGAAGAGATTTTACAATACAATGAAAAATTTGTTGAAGAGAAAAGATACGAAGAGTATGAAACGGGAAAATTCCCGAATAAAAAAATGGTAATTATCTCTTGTATGGATACTCGTCTTGTTGAATTATTACCAAAAGCAATGAATATGCGTAACGGTGATGTGAAAATTATTAAAGTAGCAGGAGCTGTTATCTCACATCCATTCGGAAGTATTATGCGTAGTATTTTAGTTGCTGTATATGAACTTGGTGCTGATGAAGTTTGTGTAGTTGGTCACCACGATTGCGGTATGGCAAAAATTCAAGCAAGCAGTACAATTGAGAAGATGAAAGAGCGGGGTATAACAAATGAGAAATTAGATACACTCCGTTATTCTGGAATCGATTTAGAAAGATTCCTACAAGGGTTCTCTAGTGTAGAAGAAAGTGTAGAACATAGCGTATCGATACTTCGCAACCATCCATTACTTCCAGAAGAAGTACCTGTTCACGGTCTTGTTATAGATCCTGATACAGGAAAATTAGATTTAGTTGTGAATGGTTACGACAATTAAGAATTTACTTTGTCATCCTTTTTATCTGGGACAGGATCAAATCCTCCCGGGTGGAAAGGGTGACATTTTAATATACGCTTACAAGTAAGCCAAAAGCCTTTGAGGGCACCATGTTTTTGAAACGCCTCTAATCCGTAATGAGAACAAGTCGGATAAAAGCGGCAAGTTGGTGGTGTCATCGGAGAAATGAACTTTTGATAAAAGCGTATAATCCCAATAAAAATCTGTTTCATAATGATCTCCTTTTCAGCATAGTCTTAAAGTATTATAGCACGACTGTACATAATACTTTACTAATGTGCATTTCCGTTATATCATATTGGATATAACGGAATTAAATTAAAAGCGGGAGAGATGTTGTATGCCATCAGTAGAAAGCTTTGAATTAGATCATACGATTGTAAAGGCACCTTATGTAAGACATTGCGGAGTTCACAATGTAGGTAGTGACGGTATTGTAAATAAATTTGATATTCGTTTTTGCCAACCGAATA
Source organism: Bacillus sp. N6 (assembly GCF_052805735.1). NCBI lineage: Bacteria > Bacillati > Bacillota > Bacilli > Caryophanales > Bacillaceae > Bacillus > Bacillus sp. N6. Next base: position 4,671,907 of record NZ_CM127843.1, on the reverse strand, counting down.
AACAAGCAATGAAACCAGATGTTATTCATACGTTAGAACATTTATTAGCATTTAATTTACGTAAATATATTGATCGTTATCCGCATTTTGATATTATCGATATTTCACCGATGGGCTGCCAAACAGGATATTATCTTGTAGTAAGCGGAACACCGACAGTACGAGAAATCATTGATTTATTAGAATTAACATTAAAAGATGCGGTTCAAATTACAGAAATTCCAGCTGCAAATGAAACACAATGTGGTCAAGCGAAGCTTCACGACTTAGAAGGAGCACAACGCTTAATGAACTTCTGGTTAAGCCAAGATAAAGATGAACTTGAGAAAGTGTTTGGATAAGAAGAAAAACTGCCTGTGAAAGGGCAGTTTTTTTATTGTGCTAAGAGCAACCATACTCTTCTTTTTTATGAAAATATATTACATACTCCAACATATAAAACAAAGGCAGAACAGAGAAAATAAACAAATGCTTTCATTTTTTGCTGCTTCTTTATTTCATCGATTCCAAAAAGGATACACATAATACTTAAAAGGATAAACACGTAAGGTAAAAGAATAGTGAAGTTTGCAAAGAAGCTAAATAGGGCGAGAGAAAGAGCGATAGTGGCGATTATAATTTGAATGTTTTTTAACATGGAATCCCCCTTAAGTAGAAAGAAATAGTTACTGAGAGAAAATAATTATAAATGCTAAATTGGTCAAAATTTCATTCTACATATAACGAAAGTAGTTTGATATTAAAAAGAAGAATATGAGACTGGAAACGAAAAAATACGGGATACTCATTGATTTTCGTCCGGATTTCAATTCATTAATTCCTAGAAGAATAAAGAAACAAATGAGAATAAATTGTACGTATGGGAGAAGTGAAAAATTATCGGTAACATGGATATAAGTGCTTAGAATGAGTAAGAGAAGCATGAGAAATGCTAAAAAACTCCGTAATATAGTTAGAGTTAGCATTGTATAGCCTCCTTTAGACCATTTATCGGAATATTTCTGTGAAACCAATAAATAAAGCAGCGGCTCCTGTTAGTAGAGCGAGCACACTACCTCCTGTTTGCTGTTTTAATATTTCCTCTAAACTTATGGTGAGGGCCATAACTCCTAAAGAGATAAACATATACGGCATTATTTCTCTATTACTAGTAAAAAATCCATAGATTGCTATAGATAAAGCAATAAGTGATAAAGTAATCCGTACTCCTTTTAGCATGCATGTACCTCCTTTTATTTGATATAACTAATGATGAGAACAATCCAAATGAAAGCACCGGCAATAATACAAATAAATCCAGTTGCTGATTCCTTTTTCTTTATTTGTTCAAATGCGATGAGAAACATTAAAGCCCCTAATAGAAATTGTGAAAGAGGTAAAAAATTATTTTGACCTGTATATAATCCAATTGCCGACATAACGATCACAGTGAGTGCTACTATGATGCGAAGTATACGAAGCATATTAGGAATTCTCCTTATTCTTTTTTGTATAAGGATTGTCTTCTAGTTTATCGACGGAATGTTTATAAGCATAGCCTTTATTAATTGTCATGATGGAGAGTACGAGGATGATTAGGACGATGATAATACCGATAATTAATATTTTGAACATAAAATCCCTCCTTTTCTTTATTTTACATAATTTTGTAATTGATGAAAACAATAGAAAATAAAAGGATGAAAGAAGGGTGTTACATGGAGACGAAAAAAACATATTATATATCAATAGGAAATGGTCAAATTTCACAAGTGAAGACGGCGGATACGTATAATTTTGAGATTTCCGCAAATGATGAGGAAATTACGGAATTAAGAGAGCACTTTGATCAAGCATATGTAGAAGATTTAGGGTCATTTGTACGCTCCCACGTTCCATTTGTTGAGTATCATCACGATTCAAATAATGACCGATATGATGAACAACTACAAAAAGCATATAAAATGATTTACGATTTAGGAAATCATGAGACGAAAGAATTAGTCGCGCAAATGGGAATAATCAATGGATTGTAATTGGATAATATTATGCAGAAAAGCGAGAATATGCTACAATTTGTGGTAGGAAAAACTTGTAACCATCAATAGGGGAGTAATGGCATGTACAAATTTAAAGATTATTACCACAACACTGTACAATTATCGTTTGAACGTTATCCATTTTCTCCTGAGCCAAAGCATGTTTGGGTTGTATGCCGGTACGGGGATCAATGGTTATTAACACATCATTTACGTCGCGGTCTTGAATTTCCAGGTGGTAAAGTAGAAATAGGGGAAACACCGGAAGAAGCGGCAGTTCGAGAGGTTCATGAAGAAACCGGCGGCATAGTTTCTGATTTAACTTACTTAGGACAATACAAAGTATCTGGAAAAGACAAAATAATCATTAAAAACATTTATTTTGCAACAATTAGTGCGGTAGAAGAACATACGCATTACGAAGAAACGAAAGGGTCTGTTTTATTAAAAGACATTCCTGACAACATTAAAACGAATAGAAAATTTAGCTTTATAATGCGCGATGACGTATTAGCGCGTACGATGAAACATATAGAAGAAATCGGCTGTTTTACGAAGTAAAGTGGCCGGTTTCTTTTTTTGTATGTAAGAATAAATGTAAATATATCTTTACATTATTTTGGGTATATTATACAATTTTGTAAAGATATATTTACATTTTAGGAGGGGGAAGATGGATAAAAGAAAAGGAACGACTGTTGCTGTGTCTATGGTTAAATTAAATGTCTATGCATTTCTTATAATATTTGTTTTGGCATTTGGAATTAGTTTTTTACATGCACTTCTTTCAGGCGGGGTTCAAGTTGAAATTACGTTACCAACTGTGTTTCTTTTTATTATCGCAATGATTGTTCTCGTTTGTATTCATGAAGCGATACATTTAATTGGCTTTCGCTATATCGGAGGTGTTCCGTGGAGTGAACTAAAATGGGGCGTTAATTGGAAATTAGGTGTTGCATATGCTCATTCTAAACAGGCGGTTACAGTAAAGCAAATGAAGAAAGTGTTAATGCTTCCGTTTTTACCAACTGGAATTTTGCCAATTGTATTGGGATTAGCTATGAATCTGGAGCCACTCTCATTTTTAGGAATTCTACTAACAGCAGGTTGTATCGGCGACATTGCCTTATATCAAAAAGTTTCAAAATTTCCAGATGATGCGCAAGTGATAGATCATCCGAGTAAACCGCAGTTTACAGTATATGAATAATAAAGGAAGAGGAGGCGTTTTTGAACAACTGCCTCCTCTTATTATTTTTTGTCGGTGAATCAAGATATCGTGAAAATTGTTGATATAATTTAATTACTATTATTGTGTTTTTATCTCCACCTCTAAAAACAAAAGCACCTCCAACAAATCATCTACGATACGTGAATGCTTAAAATCACCCCAAAACGAATCTTTTTTCCAAACACCAAGAATTCCTACTTGTTCAGAACCAAGCACATCGTTTTCTGGATGATCTCCAACATAAAGACATTCTTCTGCCTTAACATCTAGTCTTTGCAAAGCACGTTCGAAAATTTCAGGGTGAGGTTTTTTAATTCCTTCAGCTTCTGAAACGAGAATGGTGTTTGTATACGTATGTATATGTAGTGCTCGAAGGTTGCTCATCTGAAATTCAGTAAAACCATTTGTGATAATACCAATTTTAATGTTTCGCTGTTTTAACTGTTGAAGTAGTTCATGCGTGTTTTTGAAAGGAATACAATGATGTTGGAAGTTTGTAATATAGTCGTGTAGCAGTTGCTCTTGCGTTAAAGTAGTAATGTTGTATTCGGAAAGGAGAGTAGCATATACTTTATCCTTCCACGTATAACCATTATTATCGAGTTCAAGAAATCGAGAACAATACTCTGATTTCTCTATACTCATCAAATGTGAGGAGAAGCGATTATATTGCTCACAAATAAATTGTTCTAAAGATTGGCGCCGATCTAATAGTGTTCCATCTAAGTCGAATAAGATTGCACGAATCATGAGAAGCCTCCTTGCAGTTTTTATAATTAATTATCGCATATTCGTTAAAAAATGATTATTATATTTTTGTAGAATGTATTGATGGAGGACTGTATGAAGAGACTGTATGGCAAGTTAGTAGGGGGTATCGTTGCAATCGGCTTACTAGCAGGATGCGAAAGTTCTATGAAGAGTGTGAAAGAAAAAGAAGTGTGTAAAACAGACGAAGAATGTGTGGAAATAGGAGATAAGAAACTTCAAAAAGTATATGAAAAAATAGATGGATTATCTGAGCTTGAAGCAGTAGAAGATTATGAAATAGAAGAGCATGAAAGTGCGGATATGAAAGAGGCAGAGCAGAAAAAAGATGATGAGGATGATGATGAAAGTTATTTCTTTTTAGCTTCTTATTATATCGATGGTGATGAAATTGTAGATCCTTATTTTGAAAAAATAGAACGGAAACGTTTAAATAAAGTATTCGCTGAAGATAAAGAAGCGAAAGAAGAGGTGCTACAACAACGTCAAGATAGAGGGTATCATGAAGACTTATGGGATATGTATCGTACACTCATTCCAGCTAAATATCGTGGGAATATAACAGAATTTGATTTAATAACAGATGGTTATGACGGTGTTGTTGCCCATGTTATGCCGAGTATGGAGAATCCGAAAGACTGGACTCTTAGCCTAGATACGCTTGATTCTGCGGTAAATATCGATGAAGTGATGAAAACATTAATTCATGAGACGGCTCACGTGTTGACGCTCGGGCATAAGCAAATACCAGTAGATGAAAACTATGTAAAGGCTTTTGAAGAAGATAAAGATATTTCAACGTACCGAAATAAATGTGGAAATCTTTTCTTACAAGAGGGATGTGCGAAGGGAAAATCTTATATTAATCAATTTTATAACTCTTTCTGGAAGCCTATTGAGCAAGAGTGGACAGAAAAGAAAGTAGAAGAAAGTGAAGAAACTCAAATTGAGTTTTTTAAAGAAAAGCAAGATGAGTTTGTCTCACAGTATGGAACGACAAATGTAGCAGAAGATATCGCAGATACATTTACAGCGTTCATTTTACAAGATTCAAAAAAAGTGAAAGAGGGAACAGAGTTAAAATATAAGAAAATTGCTTTCTTCTATCAGTTCCCTGAGCTTGTAAAAATGAGAGCGGAAGTGCTGTCAGGATTATATGATGTTTCGAAAACGATAGAACAACAAAGTGGAGACTAATGTAAGTTATGTGTTCGATATAGTTTCGTTAAAGTAAAGCGTGAAGAATTTTTAATTCTTTGCGTTTTTTTATGTTGATAAAATTGAAAATTCTGTATTTTTCTTTAAAAGAAGAAGGAACTGGAGGTATAAAATAGAATTAGTATAAAAATGTCACAATTTAGACACAATTATAATGCGCGTGTTGTAGGGACTATAAGTTTACTCTCGAGGAGGTAATGAAACGTATGAAAACGATTCTTGCTGTTGCTGGTCTCATTTGGGTAATGTCTCACGGTTTTCCGATTTTTGAAGGGGAGCAAATTCGTAGTGCTTTGAATGAAAAGTTTAATGATTATCATGTGATAGATCGAAAAGATAATGTCGTTACAGTACGTGTGAAAGACTGTTTCCATACAGTTACGGTTGCGGATGGAAACATTACAAATGAAACGAAAATGTGTGATAAAAGGTAAAAGAAAGAAGCTGACTATAGCGTACTGTTTTGAGTCAGCTTCTTTTTCTTTTTCCAATTAGAATTTTTTCAAATGCCTCAACAAATACATACATAAGAGTTGCAAGAACACATGTGAGTAGTACGCTAAGTAAGACGAGTGTGAAGTTAAAGACTTGGAATCCGTAGCTAATTAAGTAGCCAAGTCCTTGTTTGGAAACGAGAAGTTCTCCGAAAATAACACCGACCCAGGATAAACCAACGTTTACTTTTAACGTTGAGATAATTGCTGGAAAGGATGCAGGGAGAACGACTTGCTTATAACATTGCCATTTATTTGCACCAAATGTGTCCATCACTTTTATATAGTTAGAATCGACTTCTTGAAATGCACTGTAAATAACGAGAATGGTAATGATGATGGAAATGATTACTCCCATTGCGATAGAAGATGAAATGTTTGGACCGAAAATAACGATGATGATTGGACCGAGTGCAACTTTTGGCATTGCATTTAGGACGACGAGATAAGGATCAAGTACGCGGGCTAGAAGTGGCATCCACCAAAGGAACGTGGCAATAATAGCACCAAGTACTGTTCCGAGAATGAAGCCTACTCCTGTTTCCAGTAATGTCGTCCATATGTGGGCCCAAAGTGAACCGTCGATCCATTTCGTTAAGAAGAGATCCCAAATACTCGAAGGAGAGCTAAAGAGTAAAGGATCAATCCATTCTTTTTTACTAGCTATTTCCCATAGTGCAAAGAAAAGAATAAGTAGTAAAAGTTGTAGCGAGCGAGCAATCCAAGCGCGTCTGCGTTCGTTCTTTCGAAATTGTTCATGTAGTTGTTTTATATTATCCAAGTCGTTCCAGCTCCTTCCATATATCTTGAAAGAGGGCTGGGAAATCGTAGTGATGGCGTGCTTCTAACGGTGATAAAGAACGGATACTTTCCGGGACGATAAAGGTTTTTGCGATTTTTCCGGGATTCGCTTGCAGTAAATAAATACGATCACTCATCGCGATCGCTTCTTCAATATCATGAGTAACAAGTAGTGATGTTTTCTTATATTTATTTAGTAAGTTGAAAACGAGTTCTTCTAGTTTTAATTTCGTTTGATAATCGAGTGCGGAGAATGGTTCATCTAGTAATAAAATTTTCGGATCAGTCGCTAATGTTCGAACGAGAGCGGCACGTTGACGCATACCGCCGGATAGTTCACGAGGATATTGTTCTTCTACACCATGAAGACCGACTTGTTTTAAAAGATTTAAAGTATGTTCTTTCATCTGCTCATCATAAATCTTTCGAATATGAAGTCCAAGCATAATATTTTCTTCAATCGTTTTCCAAGGGAATAAGTAATCTTGTTGCAACATATATCCCATAGATGATGTTTTCGTTGTAATCGGTTCACCATCTAAAAAGACGATACCGTCAATTGGATCAAGTAATCCAGCAATGATTGAGAGGAGCGTTGTTTTACCGCAACCACTTGGACCGAGTATAGAAATAAATTCGCCTTCTTCCACTTGTAAGCTCATATCTTCGAGAATAAGTTTGGCATTCTCTTTTGCAAAAAAACAGTGAGAAACGTTACGTATTTGTAAAAAACTCATACCCTTCGCCTCTATTTCTTAATAACGCTTTCGGCAATTTTTGTATTGACGAGCGCTTCATGTGGGACTTCTTTTTGTAATTCGCCAGCGTCTTTCATAATAGTTTGGAGCTGTTTCCATTCTTCCGCATCTAATAGTGGATTTGTCGCATAAGAATGTTGCTTTTTGTACCGTTCAATTACTTTTACTGTAATGTCTTTTGAAGTGTCTTTAAATAGCGGGGAAACAGTATCAGCAATCTCTTCTGGACTATGTGTATCAACCCATTGCTGTGCTTTATAGAGAGCACGTGTGAACTTTTCAGCAGCAGCTTTATCTTTCTTTAAGAAACTTTCTTTTGCCATGAACGTTGTATAAGGAACAGTACCAGATTCATTTCCGAATGAAGCGACGATATAACCTTTACCTTCTTTCTCAAGTATACTTGCAGTCGGTTCAAAGAGCTGTACAAACTCTCCAGTACCAGATGCGAAGGCATTTGCAATATTAGCAAACTCGATATTTTGAATTAAGTTTGTATCTTTATGAGGGTCAATGCCATTTTTCTTTAAAACGTATTCTCCAACCATTTGCGGCATGCCGCCTTTACGCTGTCCTAAAAATGTAACACCTTTTACGTCATTCCAATTAAAAGAGTCTAGTTTTTTACGTGAAACTAAAAATGTCCCATCTGTTTGTGTAAGCTGTGCAAAGTTAATGACAGGGTCTTTCGCTCCTTGTTGATGAACGTAAATAGACGTTTCAGAACCGACGAGAGCAATATCAATTCCGCCAGATAATAGGGCGGTCATCGTTTTATCGCCACCAGCTGTTGTTTGTAGGTCAATATTTAGTCCTTCATCTTTAAAAAATCCTTTTTCAATCCCAACATATAATGGGGCATAGAAGAGAGAATGGGTAACTTCGCCGACGCGAATGTTTTGAGTTTGTTTTTTCGTACCTTCTTTTTTACTACTACAAGCAGCAAAAGTAAAAACAGCTAGTAACATGATGCAAAAAATCGCGATTAATTTTTTCACTATATAACACCTCCTAGAAGTCACTCTACAAGCATGATATGTAGGTAATCGCCCATATGTGAGTGTAGATAGCAGGAATTTTTTTGGTGGTAAAGAAGTACAAATATAAGGGGTGATAAAATGGAGTACGAATACGATGATAGCGTACATTTACATCTTGATTATTTCGGGACAGAATGTGATATGGAATCGATTGCTTATAAGAGAAAGAATGAAGACGTATGGGATGTGTATTTTAATTTTGGAGTATACGGTATTCAGAAAGACGATGTAGAGTTAGGGAGATTTATGGACGAATATGCTGGTCATTACGTTTTTTCTGTACATGCTCGCGATCTTAGCTGGGAATTTGGAAGTGCCCAGTTTGAAGAGTGGGTGTTGAAAAATCGGATAGTAGAAAAAACGCTACAAAAATAGGAGGAATTTTGTGATTGGATTTCTCATCTTATTATTTATTTTTGTGGCCGGATTTTTTATCATGCAAATGCTTATTTACCGATTTGCAAAGAAAAACATCCATAAATATACAAAAATAAAGTGGTTTCATATGTGGCTACATATGAATATGAAAAAAGGTCCGAGATTAGATTTTTTTGATTTTGTAATTATAGTACTCGTATGTATCGTATGGAAAATATGGCTGCTTCCCTTTATATAATACACATACTAATCATTTTCTCTTTTATCATAAAATAACGAAAAGAACCTGTCTTGTGGCAGGTTCTTTTCGTTATAGTAATAGTTGTTAAAAACGTGCAACGCCTTTTTATTAATTCTTTCGTATTTTCATGTTAAATCTTTAATAGCAGGACTTCTAAAAAATAGTTATTGTATCATAAAGTGGAATGCTGAAATTAAGTTTTTCAAGAATGAGTAATTTGTATGCCACAATTTAACTGTTGATTAAGGGAATATTAAGACAATACATTTATGATAGAAACAAGTATGCAGACGAAATATGTAATATATGTTATTTTAATAGAAATAGTTCTTTCGATGCGAGGGAAATTAAGACATAGAAACGAGGGAATGAATTGAAGTATGGTTCTACACTTTTTCATCTTCCAAAAAGAAATATATTAATTTCTAGCATTATAAGTAGTATGGTGACTTTATTAGTAATAACTATGCTGTTTATGATTTTAAAGGTTTTTAATTTAGATATGATGAAAGATCATTTAAATCAAAAGCTTGTTTTAAGTGTTATGATGATTTTCATATGGGGCATAACGTTTTATATTACGCATTTCAATAAAAAAGAGATGTCTATACTTAGAGCATCCCTGCGAGTGCATTTTATATTACTTTTACTAGCTCATACAGTAGCGTTATTTTATATTGTCATGCAAGTTAATATGATTTTCATAGAGGCAATGAATTGGATTTACTTTTATAATATGCAGTTTATATTAAGTTTTGTAGTAATTTATGCAATATATATTCTTGTATATAATTTAATAGGTAAGGTTTTTCTAAGTATGGTTTTAACGAGCTGTACGTTAGTCATTTTAGGTATTGTGAATTATTTAAAGCTTATTTTCAGAGGCGATCCGTTATATCCTTCTGATTTCACACAAATTACGCATATGCAATCTGTTATACCGATGGTGATGGACTATTTTAGCTGGAGCTATATTTTTGTCATTATCTTAAGTATCGTAGCTTGTATTGTTGCAGGGATATATATGAGAAGCTATATTCAAAATGTAAAGATTCATCTAGGAATTAGAGCCTTATTAGTAGTAGGATCTATTTTTGTTTTATATGCGTACGGTAATTTTGCGAATACATTTATGAATAAAGTATTTCAAAAATCAGGTGTAGATTTTGTTTTGTGGAATCAAAATGAGAACTATGCTTCAAATGGTTTTGTACTAGGGTTTATTAGCAATTTAGATACAACAGTTATGGAAAAACCAAAAAATTATTCTAAAGAAAATATGCTTCAAATAGCAAACGATATAAAAAAACAATATAGTGGAAATATAGGGAATGAAAAGAAAAAAGAGAAACCGAATATTATTTTTGTAATGAGTGAATCGTTTTGGGATCCGACGAAAGTAACTAACCTTTCTTTTAGTGAAGATCCTGTACCAAATTTACATCATTATATAGAAAACTTTCCTGGTGGACAAACTATTTCTCCTACATTTGGGGGAAATACGGCGAACGTTGAATTTGAGGCATTAACGAGTTATTCGATGAGTTTGTTAAAGCCAGGTTCTATACCATATCAGCAGGTCATTACAAATAAGAAAGAAATTCCATCAATCCCTACGGCGTTGAAGAAAGAAGGTTATTACACAAGTGCAATTCATTCATTTGGTCGCACATTCTTTAAACGTGACGATGTATATAAGGTGTTAGGGTTTGATAAGTTTAATGCAGATGACACGATGAAAAATGTGGATATTGATGGAGATTATATTAGTGATTTAGCGATGAGTAAAGAGATAATTGCTGAGTTAGAGAAACAAAAACAACCTACATTTATTCATGCAGTTACGATGCAAAATCATTTTCCATTTACAGAGGGCCGATTTGGTGAAAACCTAATAGAAATTACCGGTCTAGAAAATGAAGAATCAAAGGGAGAATTAGAGACGTATACAGAGGGATTAAGACGTTCAGATGAGGCTCTTCAATATTTAATAGAGCAACTAGATAATTTAGATAGACCTACATTATTAGTATTCTTTGGAGATCATCTTCCATCATTAGGAACAAATAAATCTTTTTATAAAGAAAATGGGTATATAACGAATGAAAAAACACCGAGCGAACGTTTAGCGATGGCGCAAACTCCGTTATTAATGTATGCAAACTTTGATATGCCAAATGATAATTTAGGTTTAGTAAGCCCAATTCATTTTTCTAATCTTATTTTTGATTATGCAGGATTAAATAAATCCTTATTTTATCAATTTTTATCGGAACTTTACAAGGAAATACCAGTGCTTAGAGATGAATTAAAAGTTGATAAAAATGGAGAAGTAATCAATGATTTAACAAAGAAACAAAAAGAAATGTTAGAGCAATATAAAATGCTTCAATATGATTTACTCGTTGGAAATCAATATAGTAAAGATATCCTCTTTAAATAAAAGAAACAAAAAGAACTTGTATAACGATACAAGTTCTTTTTTCATAGTATTTAACGGGGTAACCAGACAAGCTGGGTTTAGGGAGTATTACTTGTACATTTAGTATATATGAAAATATAATCGTTTTATTTGTGTATTTGTGAGAAATGTGTGAATTTTATGTTTTATAAAAACGATTATATTAACTTTCGTTCTTGTATTGCAGTTGTTATGTCTGTAAAAATTTTATCAGTTCTTTATTTAATTCATCCGCTTGATCGATTGGTGAACCATGACCACTATTTGTAAGAGCATGTAACTGAGAATTTTTAATTCGTTGTTGCGTAAGTTCAGCACTTTTGTAAGGAATTAGTTGGTCGTGAACGCCGTGGAAGATTTTTGTTGGGACGTTAATTTTATTTAAATCTTTCGTTACATCTTCATTTGCAGCTGCTTGTAAAATTTTGATAAGGGCATAAGAAGCGGACTGCATACCGAGATAAGAAAACCATTCAAGGGTTGCAGCTCCTAAGTTTCTATTGAAAAAGGATAAAGATACATCATTTAAAAATTTTGGTAAATTAGCATACATTTGATTAATGAGAGCATCTGCTTGTTCTTTCGGTACACCGTAAGGGGACTCTTGATTTTTAACGAAAGAGGGGGAGACAGCGTCAATTAATGCGAGCTTAGAAATGCGGCGCCCATTATAGCGAGACATATAGCGAATAGAAAGAGCACCACCAACTGAGAAACCGACTAATGTAGCGTTCTCTACTTGGAGTGCTTCTAGAACAATTGCGATATCATCGGCTAATCGATCATACGTGTAACCAGTCCATGGCTTATCAGATTGTCCATTCCCTCGTATATCCATGGCGATACAGCGAAAGCCATGCTCTGGTAAAACATTGAGTTGATATTGATACATTTGATGATTTAAAGGCCATCCGTGAACGAAGAAAACAGTCTTACTACCTGGACCAGGATTAACGTCTTGCACAAAAATATGCACATCTTTCTCGACAGTAACAAACATAAATTTCCCCCTATTTTATGAATATGCTCTATCCCAAAAGCGTTGTTTTGTCATAGCTTTAATAAATTCATTTGCTAGTCGCGTAGGGTCTTGTTCTATTAAAACACCAGGCTTTCCTTCGATATTTAAAGATTGAATAATAGAAGAGCTGTTTTGGAAGGAGCCAATCGGCTTAAAGTGATTATATGATTCTACGACAAATGAACTTGCTTTGTTAAGAAAATGATCATCCATCTTTCCGCCAATAAGAAGTAATCCATCATAAAGGAGTGGTGAGCCTGTTAAGAAAGTATCATTTACTTCCCACTGTCCATTTGGCGTTCCCTGCACTATGCCTAATCGTTCGGAAACGATCACTGGTTGAAGACCTACTTGTTTGAACTGATTTATTATATAGTGTGCGCTTGGTCCATCATATCCATTTGCAACAATGACACCTACTCGTAATGTATTAGGACTAAAGGTTGTATTTGCCATACTTAGTGCTGGAGATGATTTTGTAACGTTGGATTCTTGCACATTTGGGACTTTTGCTCCGAGAGCTTCTGCAACTAAAGTAGCCAATTCTGTACTAATATGTCCAATCATATCCACGACTTGTTGGCGGACAGATTTACTTTTGACTTTTCCTAATTCAAAGGAGAAAGCCTGCATAATATGGATTTTTTCGAAGTGACTCATACTATTCCAAAATAAACGAGCTTGAGAGAAGTGGTCTTTGAAGCTAGCAGCAGTTTCCCTTGTTTTATGACCAGATACAGTAGAAGGATATGTAACGAATCCCCCCTTTGTTCCAGGTACAGTATAAGGAGAATTATTTGCTAAGGAATTGTTATGGTAGGCAACTTTTCCTTTGTCGATTATATATTTAGACGCACCATCTCTTTGGTTGTTATGAAATGGGCATATTGGACGGTTAATCGGTAGTTCTTGATAATTTGTACCAACGCGTGCTAATTGTGTGTCTGTATAAGAAAAGAGTCTACCTTGTAAGAGAGGGTCATTGGTAAAGTCAATACCACGGACGATACTTCCAGGGTGTAGTGCCACTTGTTCAGTTTCAGCAAATACATTATCTACATTGCGATTTAAGGTCATTTTCCCAATGATTTTAACGGGAAAATCTTCTTCAGGCCAAATTTTCGTTGCATCTAATATATCGAAGTCGTATTTAAATTCGTCCTCTTCTTCTAAAATTTGAATGCCAAGTTCGTACTCAGGATAGTTTCCAGCATTAATATTTTCCCACAAATCACGGCGATGGTAATCTGGGTCAGCACCACCTAGTTTTTGTGCTTCATCCCAAATTAACGAATGAACGCCAAGCTTTGGCTTCCAGTGGAATTTCACGAATCGTGACTTTCCATTTTTATTAACTAGACGAAATGTATGAACGCCAAATCCTTGCATCATTCGAAAGCTTCTTGGAATTGCACGATCGGACATAATCCACATCATCATTGCAGCTGATTCTTGATTGTTGGCGATGAAGTCCCAAAAAGTATCATGTGCTGTTTGACCCTGTGGAATTTCATTATGTGGCTCTGGTTTAAGGGCGTGAATAAGATCAGGAAATTTAATGCCATCTTGAATAAAGAAAATGGGAATATTATTTCCTACTAAATCAAAATTTCCTTCTTCTGTATAAAATTTAACGGCGAATCCTCTTACATCTCGATTCGTTTCATTTGCTCCTTTTGATCCAGCTACTTCAGAGAAACGAATAAAAAGCGGTGTTTTTTTTGAAGGGTCTTGTAGAAAGTGGGCCATTGTTAGCTCTTCTAAAGATTCATATAACTCAAAAATGCCATGTGCTCCGTATCCTCGTGCGTGAACGACTCGTTCTGGAATTCGTTCACGGTCAAAGTGAGAAAGTTTTTCTCGCATAAGGAAATCTTCTAGAAGGGTAGGGCCACGATCACTGGCAGTTAAAGAGTTTTCATCATTTGAAATTTTAACACCTGTATTTGTTGTCATCTCCTTTCCTTCATTTTCACGCGTGAAAGATTGGAGTTGTTCTGTCTTTTTATTTTTTTTGCCGTCCATAAAAAACACCTCCCATAATATACGTATTATTTTTTGTGTTTTTTATGCTTGTATATAGCATGAAGATGTTGCGTCGTTGGGATGATTTTCCTCAAATGTTCGATTTATCTTTGTTTGTCTATGAAAATCATTTATTATAATAAATGGTATTCTTCGAGATATTATTTTGAAGGGGTGTTGAAGTGAAAGAAAGTTTTCTATCATATAAAGAAGAAGAAAAGAATGCAAAAATCCTTTTATGGGTGTTATATGTCATTGTTATTGTATATCAAATTTTCTATGCAATCGTATTAGACGATAAATCAATAATGGATAAGGGATACAACATAGTATGGCAAGTTATTTGCGGAGTAGCAATACTGTGCGTGAATATATATTTAATGAAAAAAGAGAAGGCAAACCTTGTTAAATATGCATGGATATTTGCATACATAGGGATAGAAATCGCTAATATATTTTCATATATTTTTTATAATAAGGCGGCGTTTGATGCGACAAATATAATAGAAATTATTCTCATTTTCTTTGTACCCATATTTTTAAATAAAAAATTTTATGTGATTTTACTTTCTTCTATTGTAGGAAAATATTTAATTTATTTATTTGTATTAGAGGAAGTAAAAGCATTTATGTATCTTATTATGTATACACTTATGCTAATTGCGGCGTATATCATTTTAAACCGATTTTTACAATATCTTTCAGCTGTAAAGGAAAGTATTGCGATTGCTAGCGAATCACAGAAATTAGCAGTAATCGGAAAAATGGCAGCGACGGTTGGACATGAAATTAAAAATCCACTCGCTTCATTAAAAGGATTTACGCAATTACAACGAGAGAAGCATGAAGAGGATCCTATTTATAAACGTATGATTTTTGAAATAGAAAATATGAATAATATGATAAGCGAGTTAATGGAAGTTGCTACATGCAAACCTTCTATTTATAAGAAACATGATGTAGGAAAAATTGTATTACAAGTAATAACAAGTCTTCGCGAAAAAATGAATGAATTAAACGTACAGTTTATTTCTAATGTGGAAGAAAAAACAATAGAAGTTGAATGTGATGAACGAAAAATAAGAGGAGTCTTTTTATATACGATAAAAAATGCTTTAGAGGCAATGGAACAAGATGGCATATTACATGTAAGATTAGAAAATAAAGGGAAAGAGTATGTAATGATCAGCGTGATTGATAATGGTCATGGTATTAAGCAAGAAAACTTAATTCGTGTTACAGAGGCCTTTTATACAACGAAACAAGATAAAATTGGTCTGGGACTTACGGTAGCGAATCGAATTGTCGCCGAGCACCTTGGTGAGCTGCATATTTCAAGTGAAAGAGATACTGGAACGAGAATAGACATCATTCTCCCAAAGAAGTGTGGAAATACTGAAATCCAAGTGGAAGAAAAGCTAGGAGTTACCATATGAATAAAGGCTATATATTTAAAAACGAAGAAATAAAGGCGCTGAAAGCATTTTTAAGTTTATTTTTCATTATATTTTTTGTATATGATCTTGCTTATGAATTTATCGTACCGTTAATCGGTGGAGAGCAAGAAGGGGTAGGAGAGTTTGAAGATGGTTTAGGTTTATGGCTTTACTTTTTGATGGTGGTATTGTTTTGCGTTGGGATATACTTTATGAAATGGAAGAATGCTTTTGCGGTAAAGTATATTATTCTAATTGGCTATAATGTATTAGATTTTATCCATAACATTATGATTTATTATGGTAGCGATGCAGAATTTGACGGTGGAAATATAGTAGAAGGATTTTTTATTTTGTTTGCACCAATCTTTGTGAATAAAAGATATTTCTGGTTAATTCCAGCGATACTTGTCGGAAAGTATGCTCTTACAGGAATCATTATTCAATCTTCTCTCGTTTTAATCCCAATGGCATTATATAGCGTATTTACTATCATATGTTGGATTATATTTTTGAGGGTTCAGTCTTATGTTCGGACGCTTGAGATGATGGACAAAGAAATAAAACAGACAGAAAAACTAGCAGCTGTTGGAAAGATGGCAACGGTTATTGGTTATAAGATTAGAAGACCTTTAGCAAACTTAAAAAAACTTGTGAATAAACAAGCAGACAAGCATCCAGAGGATAAAATTTATAGTGATATTATGAAACAAGAAGTAGATCGGATTCATATAATTGCTACAGAACTTAGTGGATTTGAGAAATCTAAATCACTAGAATCAGAAACTCATAACATACAAGAAATTATCTCTTATGTTATTCGAGTTATGGAAAAGCCTGCTTTAAAACAAGGAGTCTACATACAAGGTATTTACAGTAAAGACTTACCATCGATTACATGTGATGAAAAACGATTAAAACAGGTCTTTTTTAATTTAATTAAAAATGCAATTGAAGCAATGTCAGTTGGCGGAACAATTACGATTAAAGTTACTGTAAAAGATGGAATCATCATTCAAGTGAAAGATGAGGGATGCGGCATTCCGAAAGATAAAATTCCAAAGTTAAATGAAGCCTTTTATACAACGAAAGAAACAGGAACTGGTCTAGGTTTAGTAGTTACAGAAAAAATTATTAAAGACCACAACGGTAAAATGAGTTTTGAAAGTGAAGTTGGGGTTGGAACGACGGTTGAGGTTATGTTACCACTGCATTAAATAGAAAAAACATCACTTCCAAATAAGTGATGTTTTTTCTATTTTATCTTGCTATTTGTGGATAGTAAAAATCTCATTTTATCGATAAAGAATGTATGATGTATTTCTAAGATCAAAATGTTTTTTTAGTTTTTATTATGGATTTTCAAGTAAAAAATTTAGACTATAAAAATTAATTGTTTTTTTCTAAAAAAACTATTTTCTTTTTTGGGTTTTAATGGTATATTCAAAACACGATAAATAAATACCTATTTTTGGCACACTATTCGAAAGGATAGGTCGCAAAGCTAAGAGTCTAAAGTAATGAAAATTACTATGATAGTCTGGTTGCAGTTTGGATTTTCACACATAGTTGTATGTATGAAAATCGAAGAGGCAACCGGATTTTTTATTGTCTCAAAAAGAAAAAATAAATGGGCACACTATTCGAAAGGATAGGTCGCAAAGCTAAGAGTCTAAGGTAATGAAAATTACTATGATAGTCTGGTTGCAGTTTGGATTTTTACACATAGTTGTATGTATGAAAATCGAAGAGGCAACCAGATTTTTTATTGTCTCAAAAAGAAAAAATAAATGGGCACACTGTTCGAAAGGATAGGTCGCAAAGCTAAGAGTCTAAGGTAATGAAAATTACTATGATAGTCTGGTTGCAGTTTGGATTTTCACACATGTTGTGATGTATGAAAATCGAAAAGGCAACCAGGCTTTTTATTTTCTAGGAATACACATTATGATTGTAAATTTAGCTGAACAATAAATTTAATGTTAGAAATATTCAGTTCATAAGAAATGAGGGAGGGAAGTACATTGCAAAATCAAATAGGTAAATTTGGGCGTATACTTCTCGCTGGAGGAATATTATTTACGCAAGTTGGTGTGCTAGATTACTCTGCAACGAAAGTTTATGCGGTTACAAACGACGAGCAAGGACGTTTTATCGTTCATATGGATAAACAAGAAATAAAAGTTGATGAAAATGTAGTATTAAAGATTACAAATACAAATAAACAAGATGCTAATATCGAGCTGAAATTATCTAATGAACAGCTGTTCAATGAAGCAGAAACGAAAAAAATGAACGAAAACAATAAAGCGATTCAAAACATTTCAGTAACAGAAGATCACATTGTAAAAATTGAAAAGAATGAACAAAGTAATTTTATCGGTGACGTATATGTAGTCATTCAAATGAAAAAAGCTGGAGAGTACAAATTTGAACCGATAGTGAAGTTTGAAGGGAATGAAAAGAAAATTGAATCTCCTTCTCTACATGTTGTAGAGAAAAAAGAGGTTTTAAATGTAGCCATTTCTGATGAAAATCCAAAGGCTTCAGAGGAAGTTATGAAAAAAGAAATAAGTGAAAAAGTGAAAGTATCGGAAGAAAATAAAAAACAAGAAATAAATTCTACTAATGCTGAAGTTCCAAAAGAAACGAAGACTTTAGCGAAAGAAAAGGTTAATGAAGAACTCGTACCAAAGGAAAATGAATTAAAAGAGAGCAATAGGATAAACGAAAATAATCAGGAATTACCTGCTATTCAAGCTGAGAAGGTATTAAAGAGCCAATCTCTACTAGCTGCTAGTCCTGTTACAAGTATTCTTAAATATCCAAATGTAAAGGTAATAAATAATAGAACAGGTGAAGGGCCTTCTATCTCGGGTAAATATGCTTTTAGATTTGTTTGGAGCCCACAAGTAACATATGAGGTAAAGGGTAGTAGCAATGACAGAACTGGTCAAAGTCAATATACATTTAGAAATTCAAATAGAGAACAGTACGTATTAGTAAAAAAAGCTGGTGAATATCAAGGGAAATGGATTGATGTCCGTATTAATATTCACTCTATGACAGCTTCATCTGTAGATGTTAAAACACCAATAACTAAAGGTGATGCAAAAAACTTTTTACAATTATATGGGAACGGAAGGTCAGGACAAACTTATAATGCTTCCTTTGAATTTTATGAACACGGAACAAGTAAAAAAGTACCATTAACGGCAATGTGGAATTTCAAAAGGATAAATAGTTATAAAAATGTAACGTTACGTAATGATGGTAGTCATTTAACGAATTTATACGTGTATGATACGAGTTCAATTAGGTATCAAGACAAAGGGAATAATAAAATCGAGTTTTCTGGCACAGCAGGTCCAGTAGCTACTCCAGAAGCAGATATGACAATTACATTTGATAATTTAACAGAATTACCGCTAGAAGTTAGATTAAATGCTTCAGGTGTTAATGTATCATACGACCAATTAGCGATTGCACAAATTGAAATTCCAGCTCCAAGTGTAATAGGAGATATTGTGGAAGATAATTCCCGTCAACTTTCTTATAAGGTATATCAAAATATGCCTGCTCAATCGAAAGAGATTCACTATGCGAAATCTTTTGTATTAGAAAGTGAAGTGAATAAGGATTTTACTGTGAATGATGTTTCCATTCAAGATGTGGAGAGTGGAGATGATGTAAGTAGCTTCTTTGATATTAGCAGGACAAACAATAAAGTCACTGCGGTTGCGAAAGTAAATGCGCTAAAAACAGAAGAATTCAACGGGAAAATTTATGAAATGACAATTACAGGTTCTCCTGTAAAAGGTGCTAATGTAATGAAATATTACAAAGATGGTTATCTTGAAATACCGGTGTCAGCTAAAAATTATTTAGATGGCGATAAGAATGGACAAGATAGTAATCGAGATGGAATCGCAAAAATAAGGTATAAAGGTATTCCAACTGGGAAACCAGTCCCACAAAAAGTAGTGCAAGGAACAGATTTAACAAAAATGGATATTTCTAAATTTGTGACAGATTTATCTGTAGATACAAATTTGGATGTAGATAAACCAATATCATTAGTGAAGTTAATCAATATTCCAGATACCAAAACAATAGGGAATCATACTGTAACGGTTGTAATTGAAACGAAGCAAGGTGTACAAGCGGAGATTCAAGTGCCGGTTACTGTCGTTGATGGGACTTTAAAGTTAGTAGACGTACCAAAAGAAATTACATTTGGAGATTTAACAATTCCATCGAAAACAACGACATACGCACCGAAGACGATTTCAAATCCTTTAAAGGTAACCGATGATCGTGTTAAAAAGCAAAAATGGAGTGTATATGTAAAGGAAATCACACCATTAACTTCAGCACAAAATGACACATTGACAGGAGCATTGATTTACAAACGAAATGGAAAGGATACACCTTTAAGTACTTCTAGTATAGAAGCATTCTCGTATACTTCTAAAAACGACGAGGAGGTTTTACTAAATTGGAAGGAAAACGAAGGAATTCATTTACAAGTAAAACCAGGGCCGAATGTCAAAGCAAATACTAAATATGCTGGACAGCTAGAATGGACATTAACCGATGCTCCTCTCTAAAAATATATGAAATATATAAATTTTAGAAAGGAGAGAGTAATGAAAAAAATAGTTGGTATTATCGTTTCCACAGTTATATGTGTGCCGTTTCTTATGGCAAATGTAGTAACGGCTACAAGTACGAATTCAAAAGCGGGTATTACATTTTCGAATAGCTATACACCAAATACATCAACTGATCCGACAAAGATAAATACAAAAAAAGAGACAGTTGATAAAAATAAAAATGGAGATAAATATTTACCGAAAACAGGAGGCCAGACACGGGACTTCAAACAATATATAGGATTGTTTTCAATTGTTTTATCTCTATATGTATTCAAAAGAATTAGGGGAAAGCAAGTGTATTCAAAATAAAAAATAGATGAAAACAGAGAAAAGGGGAAGGTACATATGAAACTAGCAAAATTAGCATTAATCGGTGCAGTATCATTAACATCAGTTGCAGCAGTAGGAACTTCAGCATTTGCGGAAGAGAAAGCAAATATGAAATCAAAAACAGATGTAACGTTTATTGAAGATACAAGCACAACAGATCCAAACAATCCAGAAAATCCAAATGAAAAAGTTACACCAGAGAACCCTGGTGACCATGAAATAGGAACAAAAGGTCCATTAAGTATTAACTACGTTTCTAACTTACACTTCGGCGAGCAAGTTATCTCTGGTAATGATCAAACGTACTTTGCAAAATTGGATAAAGTGAAACAAGGGAGCAAAACAGTTGAAGTACCTAACTTCGTATCTGTAACAGATAACCGTGGTACAAATGCAGGATGGAAATTGAAAGTAAAGCAAAATGCACAATTTAAAAGTGGTAATAGTGAGTTAACAAATGCAGCTTTAAGCTTAAGTAACCCAGCTGTAAATTCTGTAACTGATGCACAATATGCACCTACAACATTTAAAAATAAAGTAACGCTAGCTCCAGGTGGAGATGCGGTGGAAATTACTACTGCCGCAAAGAATAAAGGTATGGGTGATTGGACGACTGCATTCGGTAAAGGAACAGAACAAGGTAAAAAGAGTGTGAGCTTATTCGTACCAGGTACGACAGCGAAAGAAAAAGGTGCGAAATATTCAGCTGAGTTAACTTGGACTTTAGAAGATACACCAAACTAAGCTTATACAAGATTGAAAATTAAGAATGACTGAATTTTAAAAATGATCATAAAGGGGTATAAAACTATGAAATTAGCAAAAATAGCATTAATTGGAGCGGTAACATTATCATCAGTATCAGTAGGAACGTCTGCATTTGCAGCTGAGAAAGATGGCGGGAAATTAGACTCAAAAGCATTCATTAAATTCGAGAAAAATACAGATAAAATTGATGTTGTTAATCCAGAGAATCCAGATGAAACTGTAGATCCAGTTGATCCAGATAAAAAAGGTACAGATGGTCCACTAAGTATTGATTATGTATCTAACTTCAACTTTAAAACACAAAAAGCATCAGGGAATAACGAAATCTACTTTGCAGAATTAGATAAAGTAAAGAAAAAAGTAGACGGTTCTGTAATTGACGTGCCGAACTACGTTCAAGTAACAGATAATCGTGGTACAAATGCTGGATGGCATTTAACAGTAAAACAAAATGGTCAATTCAAAACTGCAGATGATAAAGCATTGGATGGCGCGGCATTAACATTAAAAAATTCAGCTTTGAAATCAAATGCAGGTAGCGACGCACCAACAGCAGAACAATCTATCACATTAAATCCAAGTGGTGCAGCATCTGATTTAATCGATGCAAAAGAAAACCAAGGTATGGGTACATGGGTAAATACGTTTGGTAAAGATGCAACAGAAGCGAAACAAAGCGTAGAGTTATCTGTACCAGGTAAAACGAAAAAAGAACAAACACAATACACAACTTCACTAACTTGGGAACTAACAGACGCTCCTATGTAAGTAAGAGGAATTTTAAGATAAAAGAGGAAAATGAGAAGAGATAAGGGAATGGCTTTAACCTTGTCTCTTTCTTGTCTATAAAATGGATATGAAGGGGATTACATAAGAGATGGTAAAAAAACTATTTACTAGCTTACTATTAATTACATTCTTCATGGTAAACGCTTTTTCAGTATATGCAGCTGAAATGAAATTCGCTGTGACAGCAGTTATACCAGAAAATCAAATTGATAAAAATCAAACGTATTTTGATTTGAAAATGCAACCTGGACAAAAGCAAACAATTCAAGTCCAAATGAAAAATGATACGAATAAAGAAGTTGTGGTAGAATCGTTTGCTAATACAGCAATTACGAATAGCAATGGTATTACAGATTATAGTACAGTAGAACCAAAAACGGATTCTACTTTGAAATATCCGTTTTCTAAAATTGCTAAAATGCCAAAAGAAACGAAAGTCCCAGCTAACAGCATAGTGACAGTTGATATAAACCTAGAAATGCCAAATGAGTCGTTTGATGGTGTTATTTTAGGTGGTTTATACTTTAAAGAAAAAGAAGATGAGAATGCAAAGAAAAAAGATGAAGGTGTGCAAATTGAAAATAAATATGCATACGCAATTGGTGTTGTTTTAAAAGAAACAGATGCTGAAGTAAAACCAGACATGAAATTAAACGAAGTAAAGCCAACACAAATTAACGGGCGTAACGTTGTTACTACAAATTTACAAAACGTAAAGCCAGCAATGTTAAAAAATTTAAGTGTTGATGCAAAGGTATATAAAGAAAAAGGTACAGACATTTTATTTGAAGCGAAAAAAGAAAAGTTAAGAATGGCGCCAAACTCAAACTTTGATTACGCTATTAGCTGGGAAAACAAAGCATTTGATCCAGGAACGTACCGAGTAGAAGTGAAAGCCACTGATGGCGATCAAAAATGGGAATGGACGAAGAAATTTACAATTGAAGGAAAGACAGCTGATAAGTTAAATGATACAGCAGTAGAAGCGAAAAAAGACTACACACTATATTACATTATCGGCGGAGTACTACTGTTAATTATATTATTAGTTCTTGTATTCTTCTTAGGTAGACGTTCTAAAAAAGAGGACGATAACGAAAAATAATATATTGATAGTGTAAAAAGAAATTAATGGATGTTTTACTACGAAAAATATATAATGGCTTTGTCTGTTATTTGTTGTAGTTCATTTATATTTCTATTTGTTGACCCGAATCTCGGGTCTTTTTTTATGAAATGAATTGCTATATGTTAGTAATTAGAAAAACAGAATATACAGCACTTGCAGTATGAATATAAAGAGCGGTTGTATCCTCTCACAAAAATAGGTTTCCAGCTGTAATACTGGTAGCACCAGTAAAGTCGGTGCTACTAGTAGGTTCATTTTTCGGCACAACGAAAGCATTTACGTAGGTACATGTGCTTTCTCATTTATCTATTTTTTTGTGGTCGGTTGTATTGTGTATATAAATTAAAAAAATGATAGTGTTAGAGCCACCATTTCTCCTGCGGAAGCAAAATAACATCCACATCAAAATTCTCTTTAAACCAATCATACATCAATGTCTCTTTCACTAAATATTCAGAGGCAGAGTGTGATACCCCAATTAGAGACATATTCGTTTCTTTTACATAATCCATAATGAGAGAGTATTTATGTCGGCCGTAATCATTGTCGATATGGCAATGGATTTCTCCTGTAATATATGCTTCAGCACCTTTTTCTTCTGCTTCCTTCATTAAAGATACAACATCGCCACATCCAGCGATAATTGCGATTTTTTTGATGGAATCATGTCGTTTACCTTCGAAGTCTGTGTAAGGAATCTGGAAGAGTTGTTTTAGATGTTTTTGGAGTGCTTCTGTTGATGTTTCATCTATTTCACAAATAAGGCCAATTGGTTCTTGTTCTGGACCTCCATATGCAAAGTCGTCCACTACAGTAGCGTTTAATGCTTTTGCAATTGAAATACTCGTTCCATGTGTTTGATGAAAATCCATTGGTACGTGACATGTATATATAGAAAGTTGTTTTTCTTTTATTCCTTGCAAATATTTTTCAGGAATTGGTATGAAACCGCGGCCTGATCTTCCAATTGGATCACCGCACTCCATTACAAGGGGATGGTGCATAAAGAGTAAATCACCGGGTGTGGATTGTGAAATGAATGTTTCAAGAACGTCATCTGTAGGGAATACAGCTAAAAATACTTTGTTTACATTTTCAGATCCGTGCATCATAAGGCCGTTAAATAAATCTACAAAATTTGCTTCGAAAAATTGTTGCCAAGGAAATTTGATAGGATCATATACGGCTGGGATAAATCGACTAAAGGCGCTATCTTTTCCGTATTTTTCAATTTGAAATAAGTGATCGAGTGATTGCTCTATTTTTTTTAAGGCTGGCATGTTTAAAAATCCTCCTTAAGATGATTCTTGCTTTATGAGTTGTTTATATTCTTCGTAGCAAAATAAGAAGCGGATAGGAAACAAATAAAACCTAGAATCCAGCTAATAGAAGGAGAATAGGGAAGTACATGCTGTAATAGCATTCCGCTAGAAATGAAGAAAATACTAAATAGACCTAATAACATAGGATAGCGTTGTAGTTTGAACACAGATAGTAAACATCCTTTCTCCTGCATGAACTACTCATAAAAGCTCGATTGCTGAAACTTTATCACATACATTGTATATTAGTCTTAATTTTCTGTATATAACTTTTAAGAAAAATGGTGATACAATATATGAATGATAAGAGAAGAGAGGATGAAGATTAACATATGTACGTTACTGTAACAGAAGCAGCATATAAAAAGATTATGGATACGATTCCAAGTGAAGCGAAATATATAAAGTTATTTTACGATAATGAGGGTTGCGGTTGTGTTATGAGCGGAATCATCGATTTAGTAGCTGTAGCAGAGAAAGATGAGCGCGATGTGGATATTGAATCAAGCACAATGAATTTTATCGCTGATCGTACAAAGCTTGTATTTATGGACGATAAGTTAACGGTTGATTGGCATGAAGGTGGAGGAACTTTTCAGTTGAAGAGCCCAAGCCAGTTTTATAATCCAAATATGAAATTACACGTTCGAGTATAGTAAAGGAAATGTGAGTCCAAAATGTATTTTGGACTCACATTTTTTTATTTTATAAGTCGCTATTATTGTCGATATATTGAAAAAATCGCTGATATAAATGGAGTTGCGCTGATATATTTGTGGAATCGCCGATATAATTTCATTTACCAAAACGTCCCAATAGTAAAAAGGTTTTTTCACATAATGAAATGTACATGTGATTGAATTTTCTGTATAATCTTATTTGCGGAGGGGATACGCATGAGAAGATGGGGAATTGAGTTATTAATTTTAAGTGTTGTTATTATTTGGGGGATTAACTATACGATTGCAAAGTATGGATTTTTAGAATTTACAGCAATTGAATTTACTGCACTTCGTATGATGGCGGCGGCACCGCTCCTGTTACTTCTTACCTTTTTTATTGAAAAGTCGGTTTATATGGAGCGAAAGGATATACCTAGACTAATCATCGTTAGCGTTGTAGGTATTGTACTGTATCAAACGTTATTTATGGAAACTGTCAAATATACATCCGCTACAAATGCCTCTTTACTCATTTCTATTTCACCTATTTTTACAACTGTATTTGCGATTTTTCTGAAACAAGAAAATTTTTCTTCTCGAAAGTTAATCGGTTCTATGATTGCTTTTGTTGGTGCAGCATTAGTTTTAGTAGCAGGACATTCACTTACTAGTTCTTTTTATGGCAATGGAATTGGACTTATTACATCAATATGCTGGGGGCTTTATCCTGTTTTAGCAGGACCATTAATTAAAAAATATTCAGCATTACGTGTTACAGCATGGTCTGCATTAGTGGGTGCGATTCCGCTATTATTGTTAAGTGGTCCGCATGTGTTTGTCATGCCATTTCACATTACTCACGGAATGACACTATTCGCTTTACTATATTCTATTTTCTTTGTAACAGTATTTGGTCTAGTAATGTGGTATGTTGGTGTTCAAAAAATTGGGGCGTCACATACGATGGTATATATGTATATAACGCCGCTTGTAGCTGTTTTATTTGCAGCTGTCTGGGCAAATGAATATGTATCGTTTCAACAGATCATCGGTGGAATTATCATTTTTGTCGGTCTATGGTTTGTGAAATCGGAGAAAGTAAAAGTTCATTCTATTGCAGGGGAACCTATATCAAAATAGGAAAACAGATCACCTATGATCTGCTTTCCTATTTTTTTATTTTTGGTAAGAAGATGAGAAATAAGATAGCAGTAATAAGTGGGATTAAGTTTAAAAATGGAATACGGAAGAGTGTAATAAGAATAATACCTGGAAGAAGAACACCGAGGACAGCGTAAAAAATGCTATGGTTTTTCGTGTACCAATACAATGAAAGTCCGATAAGTGCAGGGATAATGAGGTGAATGAGAGCCATTAAAAAATAAATCATTAGACGCCCCCTTTATTTGTGTGCTTATTACATCATATCCGTATGTTCATAGATTGATATCATTTTTTTCATAAATGGACGAAAAAAGTTTGAAAAACCGTCACAAAATATGAGAATATAATGTTTGAAATCTTGTATAATATTATTTTCTAAAAACATTTAAACAACATAAACATACTGTTTATGTTGTTTTTAATTTGAGTGAAATGGATGTAAAGAATATGAATTTGAAAGAAATTTTTTGTCGGATAGATAAGAACGAATGAAGAGAGGTACAGCATGATTAGTATGTCACTAAGATCATTTAAAATCCAATCGTATTATATACTAGGTATTTTGTTACTAGGTTGGATGTTAACACCGTTTTCAGCACACTTTTTAGGCGCTGGAATTGGGCTTATTGTAAGTATGTATTGCGTTTGGCTTTTAGGGAGAAGAATTGAGAAGCTTGGAGATAGTATTGTAAAGAAGACGAAAGCACCGACACTCGGTATGTTTAACCGTTTTGCAGCTGCCATTTTGGGTGCTATTATTATGTACGAAATTGAGCACCACATGGTTATGTGGGCATTTGCAGTAGGGATTATGGGTGGTTATTTCTTAATCGTTGTGAATTTAGGATACTATAGCATGAAAGATGAGAAAGAACTAACAAAGAGCTAAAAGAGATAAAAAGATAAAAGAGATAAAAAGATAAAAGAGATAAAAAGATAAAAGAGATAAAAAGATAAAAGACTTCTTTTTAGATGGAATAGATGATCCAGCCACGAATAGAAGCGGTCAGGGCCTTTTTTAACCCCATACGATGTGAAACCCGAGAGATGTAGCGAGTAGGGATATAATGTATATATTCGAAGCTGTAATTTTATAATCTAGGTCACAGATGAAGAGATTAGCATTTCACTTTATATAAGATATAGAAAGAAGCTTACGTTTTCACGTAAGCTTCTTTTTTATGTAAGTGTGTGTAACCGTTAAGCCGCATTGGGTTTTGTCGGTGAGTACGCGAAACTTTACGGTTACACGACACTTATTCATATGAGTAAAGGGTTATTCCAACAGAAAGTTTTAATTTAAGCGATTGGACCGCCTAAGTTAATAATATCTTCAGAAACGCTTTCGAACTTTTTGAAGTTAGCTTTGAATTCATTTGCAAGCTCGATTGCTTTTGCTTTGTAAGCAGCTTTATCAGCCCAAGTTTGTTCAGGCATTAACACTTCGTCAGGTACACCTGGTACGTGAAGTGGAACTTCAAGACCGAAGATGTCATGTTTAGCTGTTTCAGTTTTTGCAAGTTCGCCGCTTAATGCTGCTTGAATCATTGCACGAGTATAACCTAAGTTCATACGTTTACCAACTCCGTACTCGCCGCCAGTCCAGCCAGTGTTTACTAGGAATACTTTCGCATCGTGTTTCTCGATTTTTTCACCAAGCATTTCAGCGTAGCGAGATGCATCAAGTGGTAAGAATGGTGAACCGAAGCAAGTTGAGAATGTAGCTTGCGGAGATGTAACGCCGCGCTCTGTTCCTGCTAGTTTACTAGTGTAACCACTTAAGAAATGATACATAGCTTGCTCTTTTGATAACTTACTGATTGGAGGCAATACGCCAGATGCATCAGCAGTTAAGAAAATAATTGTATTTGGGTGTCCAGCAACACTTGGCAGTACGATATTGTCGATCGCATGCATAGGGTATGCAGCACGAGTATTTTCTGTTAAAGTAGTATCGTTGTAGTCGGCGATACGCGTTTGGTCATTAATGATAACGTTTTCTAAAACAGATCCAAATTTGATTGCATCGAAAATTTGTGGTTCTTTCTCGTGAGAAAGGTTTACACATTTTGCATAGCAACCGCCTTCAATATTGAATACACCGTTATCAGACCAACCGTGCTCATCATCACCGATTAATTTACGGTTTGGATCAGCAGATAATGTTGTTTTACCTGTTCCAGATAAACCGAAGAATAGTGCTACGTCGCCTTCTTCACCTACGTTTGCAGAGCAATGCATAGAAAGGATATCTTGTTCAGGTAATAAGAAGTTCATAATAGAGAAGATTGATTTTTTCATTTCTCCAGCGTATTCTGTACCACCAATTAGTACGATACGTTTTTCGAATGAAACCATAATGAATGCTTCAGAGTTTGTACCGTCAACAGCTGGATCAGCTTTGAAATTCGGTGCAGAAACAATTGTGAACTCTGATTCATGAGTTGTTAATTCTTCTTCAGTTGGACGAATGAATAATTGATGTACAAATAAATTGTGCCATGCATATTCGTTAATAACTTGAATTGGTAGGCGGTAATTGCGGTCAGCGCCTGCAAATCCTTTGAAGACGAATAACTCTTCTTTTTCTTTTAAGTATTCTAAAACTTTAGTATATAATTTATTAAAATGTTCTTCAGAAATCGGTTGGTTCACAGCTCCCCAAGCAATTTTGTCAGCAACCGATGCTTCTTTCACAATAAATTTATCTTTAGGAGAACGTCCTGTATATTTTCCAGTTGAAGCAGAAACGGCACCAGTCGAAGTTAATTTCCCTTCATTTCGCATTAATACTTTTTCCACTAATTGCGGAACACTTAGTTGAATCTGTGCATTGCTTCCGTTCAATAATTCGTGTAAACCAATTTGGACATTCACAGTACTCATATTTATATACCATCCTTTTCATTTAATGAAATATTTCTCGTAATCCCCAACAAGAGTATAACACAATTATATAAATAATGTATACTATTTATTTCTTTTTGTTTGTGTGAATGCATTATTTCCCTATTAATATTTCATTTCAGGCGTATTGAGAAAAACTTTCAGGAAAATGTGAATATTAATTGACAAATGAATATCATTTCTTTAGTATAGGTTGGGACGGATACTCTCTTATCCCGAGCTGGCGGAGGGACAGGCCCGATGAAGCCCAGCAACCTCACTTGTATTGATAAATGCAGGTGAATAGGTGCTAAAACCTGTGCGAGGCTACAGGTCTCGAACGATAAGAGCGAAGGGCAAAAAGCAGTATGCAAGTAGCAAATTAAACCTTTCCTCTATGTAAAGTAGGAAAGGTTTTTCTGTATGCTTGTGTGGGAGAATAAATGTATGTCGCAGTTTGTGGCAAATTAAGGATGAGTTCCGTACAATATATACAATTACTGTAGGGAGGTTTACCACATGACAAAAAAACGTCATCTGTTCACATCTGAGTCTGTAACTGAAGGACATCCAGATAAAATTTGTGACCAAATTTCTGATTCAATTTTAGATGCGATCTTATCAAAAGACGCAAATGCACGTGTAGCTTGTGAAACAACTGTAACAACTGGTTTAGTATTGGTAGCGGGGGAAATTACGACTTCTACTTACGTAGATATTCCAAAAATCGTTCGTGAAACAATTCAAGGCATTGGTTACACACGCGCAAAATACGGATTCGATGCAGAAACTTGTGCTGTTTTAACATCTATCGATGAGCAGTCTGCTGACATCGCTATGGGTGTTGACCAAGCGCTAGAAGCACGCGAAGGTCAAATGACTGACGCTGAGATTGAGGCAATTGGTGCAGGAGACCAAGGTTTAATGTTTGGTTTCGCATGTAATGAAACACAAGAGTTAATGCCACTTCCAATCTCGCTTGCTCACAAATTAGCTCGCCGTTTAACTGAAGTACGTAAAGATGATACATTATCATACTTACGTCCAGATGGAAAAACGCAAGTTACAGTTGAGTATGATGAAAATGGTAAACCAGTACGTGTTGATACTATCGTAATTTCTACACAACATCACCCAGATGTTACATGGGAAGAAATCGATCGCGACTTAAAAGAGCACGTAATTAAAGCTGTAGTACCAGCAGAATTAATGGATGGAGAAACGAAATTCTTCATTAATCCAACTGGCCGCTTCGTAATTGGTGGACCACAAGGTGATGCTGGTTTAACAGGACGTAAAATCATCGTTGATACTTACGGTGGATACGCTCGCCACGGTGGCGGTGCATTCTCTGGTAAAGATGCAACAAAAGTTGACCGTTCTGCAGCATATGCAGCTCGTTATGTTGCGAAAAACATCGTAGCAGCTGGTCTTGCTGACAAAGCAGAAGTACAACTTGCATACGCAATCGGTGTAGCACAACCGGTATCAATTTCAGTTGATACATTCGGCACAGGTAAAGTATCTGAAGACGTACTAGTAGAACTAGTTCGTAACAACTTCGATCTTCGCCCAGCTGGTATTATTAAAATGCTAGACTTACGTCGCCCAATTTACAAACAAACAGCAGCTTACGGCCACTTCGGACGTACTGATGTAGATCTTTCATGGGAACGTACAGACAAAGCTGCAGCTTTAAAAGAGCAAGCTGGTCTATAATATATGAAAAAAAGCTTTGCGCGGTGAGCGCAAAGCTTTTTTTATTTCGTTTTACTTACAATTTGAATGCATGATTTGCAATATACTTCGCCTTCTAGCT
Organism: Bacillus sp. N6; assembly: GCF_052805735.1. Classification (NCBI taxonomy): domain Bacteria; kingdom Bacillati; phylum Bacillota; class Bacilli; order Caryophanales; family Bacillaceae; genus Bacillus; species Bacillus sp. N6. The sequence goes on along the minus strand of NZ_CM127843.1, from coordinate 4,640,490 downwards.
CAATATACTTTTTCATATTAGTCATGCCACTTGCTGGAAATGGCATATGAATCCATGCCTTTTCATACGTTTGTATTTCCTTTTTACATGATTTACAAAGGGTGGGTTTCTTCTGGAACATATGCAATCAACCTTTCATTTGACGTACTTTACCTGCGCAAAAGGCACTACTTAGTAAAAATAGTGTCGCGAATATAATGCTTACTAATGTAGCGTATGGAATTGCACCTTTTAAGGAAAAGCCGACAGTGATTGAAGCGATGAATAAGAGGATGAATGTTGTTGTTAATTTTTTATAAAGTTCCATACTATGTAGACCTCCAATTTATTTTTTAGTACAAGTTTTAAAATTGAATTCTATTATGTAGAAAATATAAAGAGTAGCTAAAGATGTGTATTCTAGGAGTATAAGAAAGGGCACTTTCCTTTTTGTGGGTTAGTATACTTATATTGTATCATGGCGCATTATTGGCTTCATACATAATTGTGTAAAGATATGTATGATAAAATGAAGAAAAGTCTTTAAGAAAGGAAAGATAAAAAATGAGTGTAACTGAACATAAAAAACAAGCTCCAAAAGAAGTGCGTTGCAAGATTGTTACGATTTCCGATACACGTACGGAAGAAACGGATAAGAGCGGACAACTATTACATGAATTGTTAAAAGAAGCGGGCCATACAGTAACCTCTTATGAAATTGTAAAAGATGATAAAGAAAGTATTCAGCAAGCTGTGTTAGCTGGTTATCATAAGGAAGATGTAGATGTTGTATTAACAAATGGCGGTACTGGTATTACGAAGCGTGATGTAACAATTGAAGCAGTGTCAGCTCTATTAGATAAAGAGATTGTCGGGTTTGGTGAGCTGTTCCGCATGATTAGTTATTTAGAAGATATCGGAAGCAGCGCAATGTTAAGTAGAGCGATTGGCGGTACAATTGGACGCAAAGTAGTTTTCTCGATGCCAGGGTCGAGCGGAGCGGTTCGTCTTGCGATGAATAAATTAATTTTACCGGAATTAGGCCATATTACATTTGAGCTGCATCGCCAATGAGTAAGTGGGTTGGAATTGTATTAGCGGGCGGTATGTCGAGTAGATTCGGTGAGCCAAAAGCGTTAGCGAGCTGGCAAGATAGTACTTTTATTGAGCATATTTTGAAAGAGATGACGAGTGTGCTCCAAGAAGTTGTAGTCATCAGTCATTCTGATATAAAAGAGCGAGTAGAGCAATTCGTACAAGTACCTGTTATAGAAGACATTCCGCACTATAAAGGAAATGGACCGCTTGCCGGCATTGTATCAGGTATGGAATACATAGAAGCAGATTGGTATGCTATTATGCCTTGCGATGCGCCAAATGTTTCGCATGAATGGTTTACCATTTTACTGGAGCAAACGAACAATGAATATGATGCGGTTGTACCTATTATTAATGGAAGAAAACAACCGCTACTTGCGGCGTATCATAACCGCGTGAAAGAAAAGATTTATGCTTTACTTCAGGAAGAAAAAAGAAGTATGGGGCAGCTTTTATCACAATGTAATGTGAAGTATGTTTCTGGAGAAGATGTACAAGCGAATTCGGATTGGTTTATAAATGTAAATACGAAAGAAGAATATGGGCAGGCTCAAAAAGACCTTTCAAATGAATGAAAGGTTTTTTTGATATACAGAATTGGGGAACAATTGCTGTATAAAGGTATGTGAGTAAGTTGATTTTAAGGGGAATTCTTAAAATCATTATACAGTTAAAATACTGTATAACCATATATTAATTTTTATGGGTTTTTATTACAAGTCTGTTTAGTTATGTTTATTTTTGATATAATGAATATGGAAATAAATGATATTTCACCTTATGTATCATTCATTCAACTAAAATTTACAAGTGTGTAATAAACTCCCTTCGTTTTTGAAGGGAGTTTTTCTGTTCAAGCAAGTAACTCTGATGCGGTATGCTGAAGGACTTCTTCATACTGGTTAAGTAAGCCGCGAAAGATCTCATCCCAGCTTTTTGATTTCGCAAAAGATGAAGCTGCTATTCCCATTTGCTCAAGTTTTTCTTCATTTTGCAATAAAGAATAAATGGATGATAGAAATGCATCCACATTTTTAGGGGGACAAAGAATTCCCGTTTTTCCATCTGTAATAATATTTTTAACCCCGCCACTATTTGCACCAATAACAGGTGTGCCACATGCGAGTGATTCAAGTACGACATTTCCGAATGTTTCAGTAGCTGATGGAAATACCATTATGTTAGAACAAGCATATGCTTCAGCTAAATCTGCACTTTGTAAATAGCCAGTAAAAGTGACATTTGTTTGCGGAACAGCTTCACGCAAATTTGTTGCTAGAGGGCCGTCTCCTGCGATGAGCCAATGAATGTCGTTTCGAGTATGCGATGTTTTAACGATAAGGTTTTGCAACGTATCAATATCTTTTTCAGGAGCAATTCGTCCTACATAGGAAAGAACATACTTCGCTGTAATATTATATTTTTTTCGGAATAGGTCTGTATTGTAAGCTGGATGAAAGAGTGTGCAATCTACACCACGTCCCCAAATGGAGAGGGCCTGAAAGCCTTTATTTTTTAATTGATGTAATGTTTCAGGGGAGGGAACGAAATTTTTTTGCATATGACTATGAAACCATTTTAAATAGTTCCAAAGCATATTGGAGAGAAATTCAATTTTGTAATAGCGTAAATACGCATCGAAATCAGTATGATAAGAACCGACAACTGGGATGTTTAATTTTTTGGCGTAATACAGTCCACAAAGTCCCATGTTGAAAGGTGTGGCAATGTGAATAATGTCAGGTTTAAAGGAATGAAGTTCCCGTTTAATACGCGGAGTAGGAAAAGAAAAGCGACATTCTGGATATAATATTGTTAACGGGATACTTCTCATCTTGTTCACATTAGCCACGAAATTATCTTCAGCTGTATGTTGGGGGGCGAAAACAGAATAGGCGATCTGTTCTTTTTGAAAGTAACTTGTTAATCGTTCTAACGTTTTCGCAACCCCGTTAACTTGTGGCGTAAAAGTATCGGTAAAAATGGCGACTCTCATCATATCACTCCTTTATGTGAAAAGTGGGATGAATTGATAAAAAGAGATGATGCCAGAGCAAGTGCCAAGGCACATGCCCACGAATACATCTGACGGATAGTGAAGCCCTAAATAAATACGAGAAATACCGACGCATAATGCTAACGGTAATAGGAAAGCAAGTAAGCTTGGATTATAGCAAATAAATGGAATGAAGACAGAGAAAACGGCTGTTGTATGACCAGACGGGAAAGAGTGGTCTTTTAATGGATGGACTGGATATTTCGCATCCTGAATTGTTAAATACGGACGTTTTCGTGGATACCACCTTTTTAATATTTGTACAGGAATATGGCTAATTGCTAAAGAAATAGCAGCAGCGATTGCCGCTTGGTGTAAAGTCCCTTTTGCAAAAATTAAAAAGAAAAGTGTAAGTGCAATGGAGAAAGTAGCACCACCGATATGGGTAATATTGCTGAAAAAGATATTTAACGTTTTTTGATCAAAGTAGCGATTAATTCCTTTAAAAATGTAACATTCTATTTTATATAATCCACTGACCTTCATGAAAATTCTCCTCCCTCGTTTACATATATATGGAGATATTAGCTTTTATTTTAATAAGATTTTGTTGAGGGAGTAATAATGTTTTGTAAAGAAAAAGTTAGTTTTTATATAAAAAAAGCTGCCAGTATTATGGCAGCAGTAAAATCATTTTTGTAGTGATTTATAATATTGACCTTTTTCAACATACTGCGTACGAATACGCTCCATATCTTTACGGTCTTCTTCTGTTAATTCACGAATGACTTTCGCGGGGCGACCGAAAGCTAACGTGTTTGGTGGAATTTTCTTTCCTTGTGAAACGAGGCTTCCAGCGCCGATAAAAGCTCCTTCGCCAATTTCAGCACCATCTAATATAATGGATCCCATTCCAATTAAAGCATCCTTTTTAATATGACAGCTATGTAAAATAACTTGATGTCCAACTGTAACATCATCTTCTAAAATAAGAGGATACTGAGGGCTTTGGTGGAGGGTACATTGGTCTTGTACATTTACTCGGTCTCCAATGATTGTTGGTGACACATCACCACGGATGACCGTATTAAACCAAATACTTGATTCCTCTCCAACGGAAACATCGCCTGTAATCGTAACATAGTCAGCGATAAAAGCACTACTCGCAATTTTCGGATTTTTTTCTTTGTAAGGATATATCATGTAAAGTCTTCCTTTCCTAGAGACTAGTTTTAGTGTATCAAATTATGAGAAAGAGTGAAATGGAGGAGGTCCGTATGTGGAATTATGAAGCAGAGGAAGCGAAAGCTGTCATTGTTATTGTGCACGGCGCAATGGAATATCACGGACGTTACGAAGCCGTTGCGGAAATGTGGAATCATATCGGCTACCACGTCGTGATGGGGGACCTTCCGTCACATGGAACGACTTCAAGAAATAGAGGACATATTGATTCATTTGATGAATACATAGAGGAAGTTAAATTATGGGTGAAAGAAGCAAGAAAGTATAGATTACCTATTTTTCTATTTGGTCATAGTATGGGTGGTCTTATTGTCATTCGTATGATGCAAGAAACGAAGAGAGAAGATGTCGAGGGTATTATTTTGAGTTCGCCTTGTTTAGGGGTAGTGACTGGACCCTCTGCTCCGCTTCAATTTGCTTCAAAAATATTAAATGTTGTGGCTCCAAAATTGCAATTTGCAACGAATCTTACGGTGGAAATGTCAACACGTAACCATGAAGTGAGAGATGCAATGGAGAATGATTCTTTGTTCTTGCGCAAAGTATCAGTACGTTGGTATAGTGAATTGATTAAGTCTATCGAAATTGCTCATAAAAAAATAGATGATTTTCCAGATGTTCCGCTCTTGCTAATGCAAGCTTGTGAGGATAAACTTGTAGATAAAACACGTGTCCGTACTTGGTTTGATAATGTTAAAATAAGTGATAAGGCTTTTAAAGAATGGCCGAATTGTTATCACGAGTTATTAAATGAGTATGAGCGTGATGAAATTTTGAGTTATATTCAGTCATTTACTGAAATGCATGTCAATAATATAGTAAAAACAAACAAATAAATCATTATTTGTACATTTAATAGAGGAGATGAAGGAAGAAGTGAACGTACCGAGTAATCCCATAACGCTCATGGCGAAAGTATACCGTGATGTGTTTCCGGTTGTACACCATGAGCTAGCGATGTGGAAAGAGCGTGCCTACCATATTCCGAATGATGAGCTTCATAGTCAGGCAATCGCAAGTATTGAGCATAAAACGTTTCATTGTGAGGGTGGTGGCATTTTATCGCTGCTAGCAAATGAACACCGAGAGGAATGTATTCGTTTTATCGTAGCGTATCAAACAATCAGTGACTATTTAGATAATTTATGTGATCGCAGTACATCACTTGATCCGAATGATTTTGCCGCGCTACATGAATCAATGTTAATGGCACTATCACCTGAAGTGGAAGGTGGCGGTAATTATTATCGTTACCGTGATGATCAAGATGATGGTGGTTATTTAGATGAACTTGTTGAAACGTGCCAAGATGTTTTAAAGAAAACGAAGCACTATGACAAAATTGCTCCTGTTCTTCATGAACTTGCTTGTTATTATTGTGATTTACAAATTCATAAACACGTGAAGTTAGAAGAAAGAGAACCGCGCCTGAAAAATTGGTTTGAAGCACATAAAGAAAACTTACCTGAGATGAGCTGGTTTGAATTTTCAGCATGTGCCGGTTCTACACTTGGAATCTTCTGCCTTGTAGCATATGCATTTCATGATGAATTATATGATGAAGATATTGCGAAAATTAGACAAGGATACTTTCCTTACGTACAAGGACTTCATATCTTACTTGATTATTTCATCGATCAAGAAGAAGACCGCATAGGCGGGGATTTGAATTTCTGTAGTTATTATGAAAACGAGCAAGCTATATTAGATCGTATGAAACACTTTGTAGAAGAAGCAGAGAAGAGCATTGGTGATTTGCCTCATGCGAAGTTTCATCGCCTTATAAGCCGAGGGTTACTTGGTATTTATTTATCAGATCAAAAAGTATCAGCACAAAAGAATATGCACAAAATGGCACGGCGCATTGTAAAGTACGGAGGCCTCACTTCACGATTCTTCTATTGGAACGGGAAGATGTACCGAAAGAAAATGGCGCAGTGATGAAGAAAACCACTCATGTAGAGTGGTTTTCTTTGTTATAATATGGTAAAGGTGGTGGAAATGAAGCCATTGTTTCAAAAGCTATATGACAATATTGAAGTAACATTACTTGTGCTACTTTCCATTTCATTTGTAACTGGAATGTATATGATGATGAATAGACCAAGTGGTCCTACTGTGATGGATTACGTGCCACAAGTAATAATTGGCGCAATTATTATAGTAGATATTGTCTTTTTAATAAGTGGTAGAAAAAAAAGAAAATAGTAAATAAAAAAGCATTTGTACACGAGAGTACAAATGCTTTTTATTATGATCGTATTTTTGAAAATACATATATAAGAAGTTCAATTGCAAAAATAACTAAAACAGATAGTCCGAATAAAGGCATGACAGCGCCTAATATAACCATCATGATAAAGAAAACGAATATACTTTTCTTATCTCTTTGCTTTGGAGGTGCTGCTAATTTTCCTTTTGGCTTTCTTGCTAACCACATTTTTACTCCGTAATAAATAAGAAGTAATAGAGATAATGTCGTTAGTAAGCATAATATTTTATTTGGCCATCCGAATAAATGTCCTTCATGAAGCGGGATACCGTAAGTGAACCATTGTGCAAGTAATCCATAATCACGGTAGTCCGTTTTTGAAATGAGTTCCCCGCTATATTGATCAAAGTAAGCTGTTATCTCTTCACTTGGTGCAACATGCATCCCTGTAATACCAGAACCGCTCGATTTTGAAACAGTGAATACACCTTTCGGATCAGCTGGTAGTGAAATAACATATGGCTTCTTTATTTCAATTCCTTTTTGTAATTCATCGACAGAAATTGCTTTCGGTTCATTTGAATTCGATTCAGGAGGAGCTTCTTTTCTTGTTGCCCACGGCAATTCTTTTACCTTTGATTCAGGCGGTGCCATGTACAATTTTGGATATCCGAGTGATTCATTAGAAGATGCAATTTTATAAATTTGGTTCCCCATAAATCCTGACCATGGCAATCCAGATGCGATTAGCAGAAAGAGAGGAATTGTAAATATAATACCGATAATAGAATGACGTCTTTTTGCTTTTTCTCGCTTATTGGATGAGGGTGTGTTTTTGAATTGGCGTATACTCATGTACAATCCGGTTACGATTAAAAAGATTGTCCAGCATGCTGCAAGTTCTACAGTATAGTTGACGACAGTGCCACCAACTAAAAGAGAACTATGTAATTCTCTCATTATATTGGCAAACGTTTCACTTGCGTTTTGATCCCCAACAATTTGATTATTACTATCTAAATACACATATTTTTGTTGCCCAGTATACTCATTTGCAATTGTAAGTCTCGTATTATAATCCCCATTAAACTCACTAATTTTCGCCACGCTATAATGTGGATATTTTTTCTCTGTTAAGGAAATAGAATCAGACATCGAAATAGATTCTGTTTGAGCACTCTTCCCAAAATATAAATCTTTATAGATGAAATCTTCAACTTCCTCCCGAAATAAATACCCAATTCCGCTCAGTGACAACGTAATAAGAAGCGGCGTAATAAAAAGCCCAGCATAAAAATGCCAACGCCAAAAAATGTAATGAAGCGAACGATTTACTTTCATACTTTCAGTTCCCCTAACCTTCCCTATATGAATAACTACTTATTTAATATAGCGAGATTAAGTGTGATTACTTTGAAAGAATTGTGAAGAAAGTTAAAAGTTTTTAGGGTTTTCAACGTTTATAAATGTTTCTACTTATTTGATAAATACATTTCAACAACCGCTTCAGCAAGACATTGAGAGGAATCAACAAAATCCTCATTTGCCACTACATTCAAATCGGTACATGCGATAATTGCAGTATCTACTTCATCTTCCAACTGTAAAACGAGCGCATTCCATAATTCGCGAGCTTCTTCAACCTCCCCAGATTTAATATAAGTAATGATTTGATTAATCATTTCCTGCCACCTTTCATGATGAATGTATTCTATATTCCGTTTTGCAATCCCGTCTTGATAAATACCGGCTTGAACAGTTGCTTCTGTTGCGAGAAGAGCGACTCTTTTTGTATTTTCAGGAATTGCTTGTAACGTTTCATCGACTATATTTAAAATCGGGATAGAAAGCGAACGCTGTAATTCTTCAAAATAAAGATGCGCCGTATTGCACGGCATAGCGATAAAGCTTACGCCAGTACTTTCAAGTTTTTGTGCTCCTTCAATAATCGCTTTTTTCATCGCTTCGTGATTAATAGGGCGATCCATGTAAAAAGGTGTTGGGCACGAGTAAATCATCATATGAGGAAAGTCCATATCATGCTTTGCTCCGTATATTGTTTGGCACTTTGCTACAACTGTATCGACGAATGGCCCAGTTGATTTTGGTCCCATTCCTGCTAGTATTCCGATCATTATTTCGTCTCCTTTAATATGTAATTAAAAACGTTTTTTGCGAACGATAAAAAGAAATAAGGTAAATAATAAAAATGAATATACGATAGCCCAAGCTGTGAGCCATAGTGTGTGAGTCAGTATATTATAGTTGTATTGTCCAAGCATGAGAAAGCTTTCGACAGGTGGTAAAAACCATAGTAACTCTTTTTTAAATTGGATAGAAGCAATCGTTATAAGCAATATGAATGTAAGGCTAAGCCAAGCAGTGCCTGCTTTTTGAATTATATTTCTAGTAAATAATGTTGCGATTGAAATTCCTAGTATAGAGAAAGACATGTGAGCGAGAAATCCGACTAGAAATAAAGAAACTGTTATTTTTTCATTAAACATTTGCAAAATAATGGGATAGATTACGGATATAAAAGATAACACAGTACAAATGAGAAGAGCTGTAATATATTTACCAACATATAGTGCGGAAATATTATTTGTGTGAGAAATAGTAATTTGCTCTTGTATAGGGTCTTCCGTATGAAAAATTGTGATTGTAATCCAGGCAGATAATAAATAAAGCGCAAGTGCTGTTTCTAAATATGTCGGTACAATAGGAGTCGGTTTATATGTATATACAAAAAGTAAGCTCACAAAGTACATCGCAATAGGAGGGACGTACTTATACGATTTTGTATAGTCGAGAAAATGGTAACGAATAAGCGCGAACATAATAAACCTTCTTTCGATTTAAAAGTTAGGTTGTAGCAGTGTGATAGATGCTTTTTTATGTAATAAAAACTGAAGCATTTCGTTTGTATATTCTTTTTCGATTTGTAATTGAATAAGGTTTTGATTTGCATTGTGTGCAACGTGTATAAAACCGGATTGCTTTTTTAGTTCTATTGCTGAAAATGTTTCGTGAACGATTGCTTCAATATAGACTTGTTCTGCTCCTTTTTGTACAAAAATATCTTCTGTGATTGTATGATTTGCTAACGTCACAATTCTATCGGCGAAGTTTTCTAATAGTTGTTTTTCATGACATGTGAAGAGTATGGATATGCCGTGTTGTTTTAATGAGAGTAAAATATGTTCTAATTCTTGCTGGGAGTTAGGATCGAGCCCAGAAAGCGGTTCGTCTAAAATTAATAAATGGACGTCTGTAAGTAATGCTTGCATAATACCGGTTTTTTGTTTCATACCTTTTGAAAAGTTTCGTACAACGGAATGTCTTGCATGATGTAGGTGAAAAGATTCAAGGAGCATCGGAATTTTATCTTTTACATATTTTGTTGATAAACCGTGAATGTGGCCGAGATGATATAAATAATCCTCTAATGTAAAACGAATCCCTTCAGGAAAATGTTCAGGTACATAGCCAATTTGTATATGTTCTTTTCTTTGAAGTGCCCCTGCCGTAGGTGAAATAAAGCCTGCAATTATTTTGAGTAGAGTACTTTTTCCAGTCCCGTTTCCGCCAACAATGGCGAGTGCTTCTCCTTCTGAAATGGATAAATCAATGTTGTCTAGTATAAGTGATTTGCCGTACTTCTTTTGAATTCCCCGTAGTTCTACTAGCAAAGTTCTATCCTTCTTTCTTTAAATAGTGTATATATCTATTATATAGGAGAATAAAAAAAGACGTGCAATGAGTGCACGTCTTTTTTTGTTATGTTTTGTCGAACAATCGATATATCCGAGAAATCGTTGATATATTGTAAGTTATGATAGATATATCGAAAAAATCGTTGATATATCCTGAGTTACGATAGATATAATTGAAAAATCGTTGATATATTACCCCGCATTAACGGGCAGTAAAACTCCCACCTTAAAATTCGCCTGGAGCAAAGAGGTTAGGTGGGAGATAAACTGCCCATAAATGCCCGATTGGTTCAACTAATAATCAGTGGGGATGCCCCCACTGATTAAAGTTTCACTTTATTGCTTCTCAATCGCCACAATAAATGGCGGGTTATTTTGCTGGTTAATGAAGCCGTATCGCAGTACGTGTGCTTGTTTTTGGTCTAGTTCTTCGGCAAATGTAAGTACAGCGTCGCGTTCTACTTGTCCTTCTGGGTGTCCGTGGTAAATAACAAGGACGATGATACCTTCAGGTGCCATTACTTCTAATAATTGTTCGATCGCTGAGATTGTTGAGTTCGGTTTTGTAACGATATGCTTGTCTCCGCCTGGAAGGTAACCTAAGTTGAAAATTGCGCCTGTTACTTTTCCTTTTGCATCTTCTGGTAATACGGATAGAAGTGTATCGTGACTATCGTGAACTAAAACAGTACGTTCGAAAAGTTCTTTTTCTTTTAGACGAGTTGTTGAGCTTTCAATTGCCTCTTTTTGAATATCAAATCCAAATACTTTTCCGTTATCTCCAACGATTTCAGCTAGGAAGCAAGTGTCATGGCCGTTTCCTAAAGTTGCATCTACAGCGTAATCGCCTTCTTTTACTGCTGTTTGCAAGAGAGTGCGAGCAAACGGTAATACACGTTCTAATTTCATTTTTGTTTCTCCTCATTTGCATATTTTCCTTGCCAGCTTCCGCGGCGTACAAATTCTGCATCGATGGAATTTAATACTTCCCATTTATTTAAGCTCCACATTGGGCCAATCATTAAATCAGGTGGACCGTCACCTGTGATGCGGTGCACAATTACGTCTTCTGGAATAATTTCAAGTTGGTCAACAACGAGACTTACGTAATCCTCAAGAGAAAGGAACTCGAGTTGTCCTTTTTCATATTGCTTCACCATTGGCGTTCCTTTTAATAAGTGAAGTAAGTGGATTTTAATTCCTTGTACGTCAAGCTTCGCTACTTCACGAGCTGTTTCCATCATCATGTCGTAATCTTCAAGTGGAAGGCCGTTAATAATATGAGAACAAACTCGAATGCCGTGCTTACGTAATTTATTTACACCTTCCACATAAGACGGATAATCGTGAGCGCGATTAATAAGATTTGCAGTACGTTCATGAACAGTCTGTAGTCCGAGTTCAACCCAAAGGTAAGTGCGTTTATTTAAGTCCGCTAAATATTCAACAACATCGTCCGGTAAACAATCTGGACGAGTCGCAATAGAAAGACCGACAACGTCTTTTTCTGCTAGAAGCGGTTCGAATTTTTCTTTTAACACTTCAAGTGGTGCATGTGTATTTGTGTACGCCTGGAAATAAGCGATACATTTTCCGTCTTTCCACTTTGAGCGCATTTTTTCTTTCATTTCATGATATTGCGTTATAACATCATCGCGGCGATCGCCAGCGAAGTCACCAGATCCAGCAGCACTGCAAAATGTACAACCGCCATAAGCAACTGTACCGTCACGGTTCGGGCAATCGAAGCCAGCATCTAATGAAACTTTAAAGATTTTTTCACCAAATTCATTTCGTAAATGATAATTCCATGTATGATAACGTTTATTGTCGTTTGTATATGGAAAAGGGTTTTGAACCTTCATTACTTTCCCTCCTAAGCCGAGTCAAAATAACACAAAATCCATTATAACATACTCATAAGGTTCATAAGGAAGGGACACACTAAAGGGGAATTGAAGCAAGGAGGGACAATTATGGCAGAGCGTCAATCACTTGAATCGTATATTACACAAGCGGAACAAGCGGTGGAATATGCGAAAGAACAATTAGATCAAGGTATGAGACAAGAGCATTATAATACGATGGAGTATTCGGATGCGCAGTTGCAATTAGAACAAGCATATAACGATTTACAAACGATGCAACAACATGCGAATGATGAGCAACGTGAGCAATTAAATAGAGCACGTATGGCAATTCGCCAATTGCAACATCAAATGATTATTACACCGCACTAATAAGGAGTGAATGTAATGGCGAAACGTTCAGATCAAAATAACCCAGAACAAAAAACGCAAAATGGACATAACGCTGAGTTTTCGAATGAACTTGATCCGATTGTTCAAGTAAAACAGCGTAATAGTAAAAAAGGACAACCTCAAAAATCGAAACAATCAGAGTAGACCAGGTCGCAATATGACCTGGTTTTATTTTGCTATATGACAATAATGTAAGATTCCTGTAAGGTTTGTCGATAGTTGTGAGCAGCTTTCTCCAGTAGAGTAAGAAAGGATTAAGTTTTATACAAGGAGTTGCTTTATGGGGAACAATATTACAAACAAGCGAATTGATGAGTTAGATTACATTCGTGGCTTTGCACTACTAGGGATTATTTTAGTAAATATTCTCGCACTACTTCATATTAAAATCCCAGATCCTAATACAGTGGATGCGAGCTATCAAAGGTTTCTATACTTATTTGTAGAAGGTCGTTTCTTCTCAATCTTCTCATTCTTATTTGGAGTAGGATTTTATATCTTTATTTCAAGAGCGATTGCGAAAGGGAAAAATGGCTATGTTTTATTTTTACGTCGCTTAGTTGCATTATTTATTTTTGGTTTAATTCATCAAATGTTTCAGCCTGGAGAAGCACTAGCGTTATACGCAATTTGCGGGTTAATCGTTTTACCGTTTTATAAAGCGAAAAAAGAAGTGAACCTAGTACTAGGACTTATTTTGACAATTGCCTTCAGTGTAATGGGAGTTAAAGAACTATTACCACTTGGCTTAATTTTATTAGGGCTTGCTGCAGGACAATATCGTGTATTTGAAAATCTCGCGCAAAATATAAAGAAAGTCGCTATTTTTACAGGTATTATGTTTGTTTTAAGTGTCATAGCTGTATGGTATCAATATGGGCACGTTCCTGCTGAACCATTTATAAATATGATACTTGAGAATGAGGATGGAACAATGAATGCTGCAAGCCAATTTTTAAAAATTGGTGTTACAGTTGGACCGATTATTTCAGCTTTCTATGTTGGAGCATTAATTTTATTACTTCAATTAAAACTAGTTCAAACATTGTTAGCACCACTGAAATATTATGGCCGAATGGCTTTAACGAATTATATTGGACAAACTGCAATGATTTTAATCGCAGGAAGTGTATTTAACTTTGCAGAAAACTTAACTTACATGCAGACGTTATATGTATGTATTGCAATTTATGCAATTCAAATTGTGTTTAGTGTGATTTGGATGAAAATCTTTAAAATGGGTCCATTAGAATGGATTTGGCGAGTTGTTACGTATTGGACGGTAACACCTTTAAAGAAATAAAGAGAGAAGTGGGCTGTCCCTTTTGTGGAACAGCCCATTTTTATTGTCATCTTTTTCGGTAAGTCGATATTCGTTCGCGAATCGCCGATATATTTGAGAAATCGCTAATAAAATTTCATTTATCAACGAACATTACACACTTATCTTTTTTATATTACAAAAGTGTAAGGTAAATGTAATGTTAACAAATAGCAGTTCGCCTCTAAAAAGCGCAAAATAGGTAATGGAAAAACAAGCGTAGGAGGATATATATGACGAAACCAGTTGTAGACGTGAAAAACGTCCAAAAAGTGTACGGTAAAAAAGGTGAGAACCAATCACATGCGTTAAAAGGTGTTTCATTCTCAATTCAAGAGGGTGAGTTTGTAGGGATTATGGGACCATCTGGTTCTGGTAAAACGACATTATTAAACGTAATTTCAACACTTGATAAAGCAACGGGCGGCGTTGTTGAAATTGCGGGTACGGATATTACGAAAATGAAGCAAGGTGAACTTTCTGATTTCCGTTCACAAAAATTAGGATTCATTTTCCAAGACTTTAACCTATTAGAGAACTTATCTATTTATGAAAACATCGCACTTCCATTATCTCTTCAAGGTGTCGCGTCACGTAATATTGGACCGAAAGTAGAGAAAGTAGCGGATATGTTAGGGATTACAGAAATTCTTCAAAAGTATCCATCTGAAGTATCTGGTGGACAGAAACAACGTTCAGCAGCAGCGCGTGCTTTAGTACATGAGCCTGCAATTATTTTAGGGGACGAGCCAACAGGAGCGCTTGATTCTAAAAATGCAACGAGTTTACTTGATGCGATGACAAACTTAAATAAAGATCAAGGCGTATCTATTATGATGGTTACACATGATCCGTACAGTGCAAGTTACTGTCAGCGTATTTTATTCATTCAAGATGGTGAACTATATAAAGAAATTCACCGCGACGGTACACGTGAAGAGTTTTATAAAGAAATTTTAGATGTGCTTGCGGACTTAGGCACACAAAAAGCGTAAGAAAGGAGGTTCTAGAGCATGTTATTCAAACTTTCCATGTCAGGGCTAAAGAGTAAGCTAAAAGATTATATCGTCTTACTTGTCGGTCTTGTCATGTCGATTTCAATTTTTTATATGTTTCAAACGTTAGCACTAAATGAATCATTTCTTGAATCTAATTCAGTGATTAAATCAATCGGATTTGTATTCCAAGCAGGTTCATTTTTATTAGCAATCATAACGTTCTTCTATATTTTATATGCGAACTCTTTCTTACTATCTCTTCGTCAAAAAGAGTTTGGTATGTATATGATGTTAGGAGCAAAAAAGCATAAAGTTACATTACTTATGTTTATTGAGACAATTGTATTAGGCGCCGCGTCTCTTGCGATCGGTATTACAGTTGGTGTAGGACTTGCAGAAGGTATCGGTCAATTATTAATGAAACAATTAGAATTTGCTGGTGAAGGCTATAAAGCATTTTACCTGCCATCAATGACTGTTACTTGTATTTTCTTCTTTGCATTATTTGTACTATCAGCAATTATGAACAGTATTAAGTTATCACGTATTTCTGTATTGCAACTTGTACATGCAGATGCACAAACAGAACGTGTTGCAGTAAAAGGAAAAATGACAGGTTTAGTTGCATTCCTAGCGGTTATTTTATTAGGAATTGGCTATGCATCAATGATTTATATGGAAAAATTAAGAGAGATGGGAATCCTTATTGCATTAATTACAACAACAGCTGGTACTTACATGCTATTTGGATCACTTCTTCCAGTCATTATTAAAAAGTTAAAAAGTAATAAAAAGCGTAGTGAAAAAGGACTTAATGCTTTTACATTTGCACAATTAAATTTCCGTATTAATAGCTTAACGAAAGTACTTGCAACAGTAGCGATGTTAGTTGCTCTTGGAGCTGGTGCAATTTCAGGTGGTATGGCGTTTAAAAATAACGTTATAAAAACGGTTGATGGATTTGAAATTTATGATTCAGTTATTCATAATCCTACAGCTGAAGAGAAGAAAATTTTAGAGGGCATATCATTTAAAAGTAAAGCTGAGTATCGTTATAAAGTAGACGACAAATATATTTATTATGTAAAAGAAGATTTAGAGAAACATAAGCCATTTATTCGAAATGGTGTAGGTAAAGAGAATTTCGGTAAATATAAAGAAATTTCAGGAGAGGCTCCAGTAGGTACAGTAGCAGGAGTGAGCTCAGAACAAACTCAAAATGAAAAAGCAATGCCTGAAGAATGGGATGAGGCATTTAGAACAATCCAACCATATTATATATACCAAGATCGTGCCATTAAAATTGTAGATCAAAAAATGTACGATACTGTAAATGGTAAAGAAGGAATCGTATTTACTGGAAAAACAGGCGATTTCGTAGCACACACAAAAGAATGGAAAAAACTTGACGAGTTGCAGCTAGCTAAATATAAAAATATAAAAGCTGAGCAAATGAGTAGTAAATATCAAGTATATGACATGTTCTACGGTCTTGCGAGCGGAACAGTGTTTATGGGCTTCTTCCTTGGAATTGCTTTCTTAGCAATGATGGCAAGTTGTTTAATGTTCAAAATTCTTTCTGGTGCCTCAAAAGATATTACGCGTTATCAAATGCTTCGTAAAATCGGGGTACGCCGTGAATTATTAACAAAATCAATTTATAAAGAGTTATTCTTAGTATTCTTATTCCCAGCAATTGTAGGTATTGCTCACGTATTAGTTGGTATGAATATTTTCGGATTTATTTTACTTGATCCGTACTTCCGTATTTGGGTACCGATTGTTATCTTCGTAATTATTTATGCAATTTATTACTTCATTACCGTTCAATTGTATAAAGGAATTGTTCTTCCGAAAGAAGATTAATAAAAAACCGAGCGAAATTGCTCGGTTTTTATTATTTTCAGAAAAAACACTTTAATGTTACTGAAATATATAATATAATGTAAATAAGTAACGTAACATAAAAGTAGAAGCAGCTGGATAAGGAAAGGAGGAATCCAATCTATAGAAAGAAGCTGAACTTTTATCCCCTATTTCTTTTCAAACCACAACGTATTTGTACAATCGTAAATTTCCAAATTGAGAATTGCTTGAATCACAAAAGTATATTGTGAAAATAATGGATAATACATGGAAATCTCATAGCATGATAAGGTAAAATGGACAACATGATGAGAAAATTACCGTTCATAAGATGAGGAGAATACATGTATGGAAGTTGTAGAGGCATTAAAAGATATAAGCCAAATTGAAGCTATGAAAAAATATTTAAAAGAGCACTCCCAGCGAGATTATCTTTTATTTGTTATTGGAATTAACACAGGATTAAAAATTACAGAACTACTTAGTATGAAATTTGAAGATGTATTAAATGAAGACGGGACTGTTAAAGAGTTTTATACTCTTCCTGTGAAAGATGAAAAATTTAAACAAGATATTTATTTAAATACAAAAGTAAAAGAAGCGCTTTTAGATTACGTACAATCTATTGGCGTTAAAAGAGAAAATTACGTATTTCAATCTAATAAAACGCCAAATTCAATTACGCGCCAACAAGCGTATCGTGTAATTCATAATGCTGCAGAAGCAGTTGGAGTTGTTGGTAAGATCGGAACAAATTCAATGCGAAAAACGTTTGGATTTCATGCGTACAAAAGAGGGATAGCGATTGCGTTATTGCAAAAACATTTCCATCACGCGACTCCATCAGAGACGCTAAAGTATTTAGGCATCTCAAAGGATGAGACCTTTAAAACGGAGATTGATGTCGATTTATAAAAGCCGTAACTAAAAAAATTAGGAGGCGGAAAATATGAATATTAGAGAGAGTGAACTGCCGGGTATTGGATGTAAGTTTGAAGTGATTACAAAAGGTAATGAAAAGATGGTTATCGTTATTCATGATGATGGCCGAAGAGAAATGTACCATTTTGATGCTGATCATGAGGAGAGTATTTCAAGCGTCTCTCTTCGTGATTCCGAAGCGAGACAAATTGCAGCTATATTGGGCGGAATGGTATATAGGCCACAAGCTTTAGATACGATTGAAATGGCCTTTGAAGGATTATCAATTGAGTGGTTTAAGGTGGAAAATAATGCACCAGTCGTACAAAAAACAATTGGTAGTTTACATGTCCGAAACACATATAATGTAACGATCATTGCCATTTTGAAAAAGAATATGAAGAAGTTCTTTAATCCAGGTCCAGATTCTATCATTGAAGCTGGCGATATGCTTGTATTATCAGGCGAAAGACATGAAGTAAAAAGAATTATTAATGAGTTGCTTTCAGTAGGAGGGGATTCATAATCGATGGATACTTTAATCTTTGAAGTTGGGACTGCGTTAGTATTAGTCGCTTTTGCAGCTATTCTCGCTGCAAAGTTAAAGTTCTCGATTATTCCGTTTCTCATTATACTCGGTATGCTAGTGGGGCCACATGCGCCAGATTTAGGGCTTATCGATTTAAGATTTATTGAAAGCGGAGAAGTTATTTCCTTCCTCGGCCGTGTTGGCGTTATATTCCTCTTATTCTATTTAGGCTTAGAATTCTCAATTAAAAAATTAATTAAATCAGGAAAATCAATTGCTTTTGGGGGAACTGTTCATATATCGCTTAATTTTATATTAGGTTTACTTTACGGATATATAATGGGTTTCCCCTTATTAGAAACATTAATTATTGCTGGGATCATAACAATTTCATCGAGTGCAATTGTTGCGAAAGTAATTGTTGATTTAAGAAGATCTGGTAATAAAGAGACGGAGCTAATTTTAGGAATCATTATGTTTGATGATATCTTTTTAGCAGTATATTTATCAGTCGTTTCAGGATTAGTACTCGGAGGGGCAACGTCATTTGTAGGTGCTCTTACATCTATTTTAATCGCAGTAGGGTATATGCTACTATTCTTTGTAGTTGCTAGAAAAGCTACACGATTCTTAAATAAAATGTTAGATATTTCGTCCAATGAAATTTTCATTATCGTAATATTCGCTATTTTATTCTTTGTAGCAGGATTTTCAGAAACGATTCATGTCGCGGAGGCAATTGGAGCATTATTATTGGGGCTCGTCTTTTCTGAAACAGAGCATAGTGATCGAATTGAACAGCTCGTTGTTCCATTTCGTGATTTCTTTGGAGCTATATTCTTTTTCAGCTTCGGTTTAAGTATAGACCCATTTTCGCTTGGGGGAGCAGTGTGGTTGGCATTAGGAGCAGTTTTCATTACTCTTATCGGTAATTTTACTGCTGGAATGGTAGCGGGGCGTAAAGCTGGGTTATCGCATAAGGCTTCTACGAATATCGGTTTAACACTTGTATCACGCGGAGAATTTTCCATTATCGTCGCGAATATTGGAATTGCGGGCGGCTTAATGGCAACGATTAAACCATTCTCAGCTTTGTATGTTTTAATATTAGCATCGTTAGGACCTTTGTTAACGAAAGAATCTGGGAGAATATATTCCTTATTAGATAAAATATTTAAATGGAGCGCTAAAGAAAGTGCGAAGCGAGAAAAAGAAGTTGGATAGTATAAATAAGGGTAGACTGCATGAAATTTTCATGCAGTCTACCCTTTTATATATTGTTACTGTTGTCGTTTTTTGTCGGTAAGTTGATATATTTTAATAATCGCTGATATATTTTCAAGCAGGGATAAATATAATTTCATTTACCGTCGAACCATTATCTGAATTTCATCAACTATTAATCAGTTGCCTTCCTATTTAAAAACGACTACAATTTTACTGTTATATATATGAACGAAAAAAATAGAATAGGAGGGGAAACTATGCCAAGGAAAGTATGGCTATTAGTAGCTGGGATGATTATTAATGTCACGGGTGCTTCTTTTTTATGGCCTTTTAATACAATTTATTTGCATGATCACCTAGGCAAATCTTTATCTGTGGCCGGAATGGTATTAATGATCAACTCGCTTACTGGTGTAATCGGAAACTTGCTCGGCGGTGTTTTATTTGATAAATGGGGCGGTTATAAATCAATTTTAGTAGGGATTGTCATTACACTTGTATCGATTTTAGGTCTTGTATTCTTCCACGGTTGGCCGTTATATGTTGTGTGGCTAGCGTTAATCGGCTTCGGTTCTGGGATGGTCTTCCCATCGATGTACGCGATGGTTGGTACGGTTTGGCCAGAGGGCGGAAGACGAGCGTTTAATGCGATGTATGTTGGACAAAACGTTGGTATTGCGATTGGAACAGCGTGCGGTGGTTTAGTTGCTTCATATCGTTTTGATTATATTTTCTTAGCGAACTTTATTTTATACTTTGTTTTCTTCTTAATTGCTTTTATCGGATTCCGTGGTATGGAAGACAAGAAAGAGCCAGGAGTGCAAAAAGAAGTCGAAACGAAAAAAGGGTGGTCACTTACACCTGGATTTAAAGCACTTCTTATCGTGTGTGTAGCATATGCTTTATGCTGGGTTACATACGTACAGTGGCAAGGAGCGATTGCAACACATATGCAAGAATTGAATATTAGCCTTCGTCACTATAGTTTATTATGGACGATAAACGGAGCGATGATTGTTTGTGCGCAGCCACTTGTTAGTATGCTAATTCGTTGGATGAAGCGTTCTTTAAAACAGCAAATTATGATTGGAATCTTCATTTTTGCGGCGTCATTCATTGTGTTAAGTCAAGCGCAGCAATTTACGATGTTCCTCGTTGCGATGGTAACATTAACAATTGGTGAGTTATTTGTATGGCCTGCGGTTCCAACGATTGCAAATATACTTGCACCAAAAGATAAATTAGGGTTTTATCAAGGGGTCGTAAATAGTGCGGCGACTGTAGGGAAAATGTTCGGGCCGGTCGTTGGCGGAGCAATTGTGGATTTATACAATATGGAAGTATTGTTTATAGCAATCATGGTAATGCTTGTAGTAGCGCTTATAGCAACGAGTATTTATGATAAACGAGTAAAAGTAGAAGAAACAGTTGAAGAAAAAATTGCAGTTTAGTTTGACGGAACATGTTCACATGTTTTAGAATATATTTAAATAAAACAACCTTTAGAACAAGGGAGATAGCTCGGCTGTCTTAAGATGAATTCGTTAGTTATTAAGAGTAACGATTAACCGAGAAGTCCTCGCTTTAAGTAAGCCCTTAAGAGATACTAGGTGAAGGATAGTTCACTTAACTTATATGTGTAATAACAGTGAGAAGGAGTAGTAGTAATAGAAGCTGGTTTAGAGAGTTGACGGTCGGTGCAAGTCAATCCACGTTTCGTTATGAACTCGCCTTTGAGTTGCAGTTGTGAAACTAATAGTAGCAATTGCCGTTAATCCACGTTACGGATCTAAGCGAATGTATATTTTTACATTAATTTAGGGTGGTACCGCGGGAATCTATAACCTCTCGTCCCTTTCTAGGGATGAGAGGTTTTTTGTATTTTGGGCGGTGAAAATAAACAGAATTTCAAGGAGGGTATCTCATGAGCTTTAATCATCAAGAAATTGAGAAGAAGTGGCAAGGGTACTGGGAAGAGAATAAAACATTCCGTACGCCAGATGAGACAGAAAAACCAAAATTTTATGCACTAGATATGTTCCCATATCCATCAGGTGCAGGCTTACACGTAGGACATCCAGAAGGTTATACAGCGACAGATATTTTATCTCGTATGAAGCGTATGCAAGGGTATAACGTTCTTCATCCAATGGGATGGGATGCATTTGGTCTTCCAGCAGAGCAATATGCACTTGATACTGGAAACAGCCCAGCAGAATTTACAGAGCATAATATTAATACATTCCGTAATCAAATTAAATCATTAGGTTTCTCTTACGATTGGGACCGTGAAGTAAATACAACAGATCCAAACTACTATAAGTGGACACAATGGATCTTCCTGAAATTATTTGAAAAAGGTTTAGCTTACGTTGATGAAGTACCTGTAAACTGGTGCCCAGCACTTGGTACAGTACTTGCAAACGAAGAAATCATTGACGGTAAGAGTGAGCGTGGTGGACATCCAGTTGAGCGTCGTCCGATGAGACAGTGGATGTTAAAAATTACAGCTTACGGAGATCGTCTATTAGAAGATCTAGATGAGCTTGATTGGCCTGAAAGCTTAAAAGATATGCAACGTAACTGGATCGGTCGTTCTGAAGGTGCAGAAGTACACTTCAACATCGACGGTACAGACGAGAAGTTTACGGTGTTCACAACGCGCCCTGATACACTATTTGGTGCAACATATTGTGTACTTGCTCCGGAACATGCACTTGTTGCAGAAATTACAACAGCAGAACAAAAAGAAGCGGTAGAAGCTTACATTAACGCTGTAAAAATGAAGAGTGACCTAGAGCGTACAGAACTTGCGAAAGAGAAAACTGGTGTATTCACTGGTGCTTACGCAGTTAACCCAGTAAACGGTGAGAAATTACCAATCTGGATCGCTGACTATGTTCTTGCAACTTACGGAACAGGTGCTGTAATGGCAGTTCCAGCTCACGATGAGCGTGACTATGAATTCGCATCAGTATTTAATCTTCCAATGAAGGAAGTTGTAAAAGGCGGAGATATTACGAAAGAAGTGTACACAGGTGATGGTGCACACGTAAACTCAGCATTCCTTGATGGATTAAATAAAGAAGAAGCAATCGCAAAAATGATTGAATGGCTTGAAGCAACGAGCGCAGGAAATCAAAAAGTAACGTACCGTCTACGTGACTGGTTATTCAGCCGTCAACGTTACTGGGGTGAACCAATTCCAGTAATTCACTGGGAAGATGGTACAATGACAGCTGTGAAAGAAGAGGAATTACCATTAGTTCTTCCGAAAACAGAAAACATCCGTCCTTCAGGTACAGGTGAATCACCACTTGCTAACATTGACGAGTGGGTAAATGTTGTTGATCCTGAGACTGGTAAAAAAGGTCGTCGTGAAACGAACACAATGCCGCAATGGGCTGGTAGCTGCTGGTACTACCTACGTTACATCGATCCAAACAATAGCGAAGCACTTGTAGATCCTGAAAAAGTAAAACAATGGCTTCCAGTTGATATTTATATTGGCGGGGCAGAGCACGCTGTACTTCACTTACTATATGCTCGTTTCTGGCATAAAGTATTATACGATATCGGTGTAGTTCCAACAAAAGAGCCGTTCCAACAATTATTCAACCAAGGTATGATTCTAGGTGAAAACAACGAGAAAATGAGTAAATCAAAAGGTAACGTTGTAAACCCTGATGATATCGTAGCAAGCCACGGTGCAGATACACTTCGTCTATACGAAATGTTCATGGGACCATTAGATGCTTCAATCGCTTGGTCTGAAAATGGTCTTGACGGAGCTCGTCGTTTCCTAGACCGCGTATGGCGTCTATTCATTCAAGATAGCGGTGAATTAAGTGAGAAAATTACTGATGCACCAAATAAAGAACTTGAAAAAGCTTACCACCAAACAGTGAAGAAAGTAACAGAAGACTATGCAGAGCTTCGCTTCAATACAGCGATTTCTCAAATGATGGTATTCATCAATGATGCATACAAAGCTGAAACACTTCCGAAAGAATATGTAGAAGGTTTCGTAAAAATGATTGCACCAGTTGCACCTCACATCGGGGAAGAACTATGGAGCAAACTTGGATACAATGAAACAATCACATATGCAAGCTGGCCAACATTTGATGAGGCTAAACTTGTAGAAGATGAAGTTGAAATCGTTGTTCAAGTTATGGGTAAAGTTCGCGCGAAACTAACAATGAGTAAAGATGCATCAAAAGACGAGATGGAAAAACTCGCACTTGAAGCAATTCAAGACCAAATTGAAGGGAAAACAGTTCGTAAAGTAATTGTTGTTCCTGGAAAACTTGTTAACGTTGTTGCAAATTAAATCATTTAAAAAAGCTCAGAGCGTTTATGCTCTGAGCTTTTTTGTGTAGAAAATAATCTCAGGGTCACCTTCATCTAAATTTTCAATTATTCCACTACGTACAAATAAAAGAGCGGAATTCCAATACAGACAAACACCTATTTTTCTATAGGAAATATGATAAAAAAGGTAGGCTAAATTGAGTAGAAGAGGTGAAAGGAATGAAAGGGATGGACAATAATGCACCACATGGCTTCTTCGGGGGCGAATCGGACAGTTATACACAAATGATGTTAATGGGAGGGGCTGGCCAACAAGGGTACGGTGGAATTCCGAGCTGGATGGGTGGAGCAGCAGGAGGATTTCCAACATCGGTAGCTGGCATGCAAACTGGAATGCCTACATTAATGGGAGGTTTTTCGACATCAGGGGCTGGAATGCCTACAGTAACAGGCGGATTTCCGACATCAGTAGCTGGCGTACAGACAGGAATTCCAGTAGGAGTACCAACTACATTTCCTTCTTTTGTTGGAGGAGTGCAGACAGGATTTCCGGTACCAGGAGTAGGTGTTGTAGCAGGCGGAGTAGGTGGTTATCCGCAAGGTATTCACGGTCACCATGTACATCACCATCATCAAGGCCAACACGGTCACCATGTACACCATCACCACCAAGGCCAACACGGTCATCATGGACATCACCACCATCAAGGTCAACACGGCCAACATGGACACCACCACCATCAAGGTCAACACGGCCATCATGTACACCATCATCACCAAGGCCAACACGGTCATCATGGACACCATCATCACCAAGGCCAACATGGTCATCAACAACAAGTACATCACCACGGACACCAGCATATACATCCACAGGCTGTTCTTTATCAAACGCACCAAGGGCATCACCATCATCAAGGTCAACATGGTCATCATGGACACCATCATCATCAAGGCCAACACGGTCATCAAGGCCAACACCATCATCAAGGCCAACATGGTCATCAAGGCCAACACCATCATCAAGGTCAACACGGTCATCAAGGTCATCAAGGTCATCAAGGTCATCAAGGTCATCAAGGTCATCAAGGTCATCAAGGTCAACATGGCCACCAAGGTCACCACGGTCAACAGCACCAACAGCACCAACAATATCAGCAATATCAACAACAGCAACAATCTTCTCCTTGGACAGGTGGAATGGGAACAGGAGGAGCAGCTAGTATTAGTGGGGCAGCAGGACACGCGGGGCACGTGGGTCATTAATGAGTTGCAGAGAAAAAGACATAATAAAAAACTGCTAGGAAATCCTAGCAGTTTTTTTCAGCTTCTTGACGCTGACGTTCAATTTCAGCACGAAGTTGCGGCTCTGGTGCTTGCCAGCCTTCTGGTTTTAGAATTTTGCCATCACCTTCACGGAATCGAGGTTTTCCATCAGGGAATAATTTTGCCATGTTTGCATTATTTACAATTTCGAATCCTTTATCTGGACGTACGCCCATTTCTGTAAACGTTCCGAATGCAAAGTAAATAAGGTCAATCAGTGCATCGTATTGATCTTCAACAGTTGTTGCTTCTAGAAATTCTTCTAGCTCTTCTTGCATAAAACTCGCACGAATTTTTGCGCGCTCTTCAGCTAATTTGGTTGGAGTATGTGTCACAGGATGTCCGAATACTTCGTGCATTTTCGCAACAAGTTCGTACCCTTTATCTAAACCTTTTTCGTTTGTCATGTTGTTTCATCCTTTCTTACGTTATGCCGAAGTTTATTGTAACATAAGGTGATTATGGAATGAAAAGAACATCTTATCGAAATAAGATGTTCGCTCGTTATTCTTCTTTTTTTATTAAAAGGGATGAAATAAGATCGATGCCAAAAATACCGACCAGTAACATTGGTATAACGACAAGCAAGTAACGTGTGAAGGAAACATTTTTTAAGTATGTATGAGCAAATAAAAAGACGCCGAGAAATAAAATACCATTTAAAATAGGCTTTACTAATTTTTTAGACATAAGCTCCCCCATAAATATCTTCTCTCTCTATTTAATAATAAAAAACTCCTCTCTCCGTTGTATCATGCTGGAGAGAGGAGTTCAATCATTTCTCATTCAATTACACCAGAATTTGTAATATTCACGGTGTATTTTATATGAACCGGAACATCTTTATACATTTGTCTCCATTCTTCTAATTTGAATGGGCGATAATGTTGCTTATACTTTGCACCTAGCCCGAGAGGATCGACGTTTAAAGATTTAAACTGCTTGATTAACTTGGTAGCTTGTACATCCAATTGTTTTTGGACATTTTTTTCAATCTTTTTTGTGTTCTTGTTATTTTCTAAGTTAATTTGTTTCGATAGTTCTTGAATACGTGCATCAAGATGAACGTGAATGAAAAAGGAAGGCTTCCCGTTTTTAATTTTTATATCGTAAGTTGGAACAGAACGAATATTATTAATCATTACATACGCAGAATCTGTTTTAAATTCGTGTGAATCTAATTTATGTTTCTCTAATAGTCCTTTAAATATGAACATATCTTTTTCCGCGATTTTACCGATATACTTATCCTTTTTAAAAAGACCAATTCCGTTAATTTTTATTTTATCACCATGTTTCTTTAGAATTGGAATATAGTAGTCTTGCCCTTCTTGATAATAACGGAATGCTCCTACATGTAGATTATCCGTTGGTAAAGGACCAGTCTCCATATTATGTTCTAACAACTTTTTTATATAAATTGCAACGTTGTATGAAGTCGTATATTTCCCTTTTAAAAGTTCAGTACCATTCCCCTCTAATAAACCAACATATAAAGCGTTCCCTATATTCACATCTCGAAGTAATGTATCGAATGAAGTAGACATTCCTGTTTTGGCAAGTCTTATCGTATATAGAGCGACACGCATTTGTCCGCTAGCAAATGGTTGAGAAGACTCTAAAGATGTGTCTGCTTTTACTTGTTTTACTGCATTTGCGCTGCCTTCAAAAACTTGAACTTTATTTCCTTTTTTCTGAATGGGACAAACGAATGTCACTTTTACTTTATTATCTTTTGCTACATCAAAAACGGTTCCTTGAATAAGCTGTACATCATCGATAATATTTTTTTGTAAACATCCAGTTAAACTGAAGAGTGCTATACAAGAAATAAGTATTAATTTACTTTTGATTTTTTCCATTTTCTTTTCACCCACACAATAATAAATAGGATTGGAATGTATACGTAAATGAGCCAAAAACTAACTTTTGATACATTACTAATAAAGTTATTAATATCGTGTCTGTTTGTTAAAAGTTGCGAAACAATGAGAGTGATAAAGATAAAAGCAATTAAAACACCCCTTTGTTTTACACGGAATATTTCATGAGTTCCTCTCATTGACGCCCATAAAGGGAGGATAAAACTTGAAATAATAACGAGTGCATAGCCTGAAATTGCAATATATTCGAGTCTTTCTATAAATGGTAATTGAATGACTTGGGTCATAGAAAGTTGTGCCCATATTGTTTTTAACAATTGCTTCTCACTAAAAAATGCAAAGGCTAAAAGGGTACTAAATAGATATAGAAGATTTGAAAATAGTGCTCCAAGCTGAGCGTATTTATGAGATTGCATAGGCTTTTTCACAAATGGATACACCATGAGGTAAATCTCAAAACCGGTCATACTGTAGATTGACAGTTGAGCGGATTTTAAAATGTCTGAAAAAGAATGTGTGAATATAGGTAGTAAATTATCCCAATGTGAATATTTCAAAACGAATAAGCTTAGAAATAAATATCCTAATGTACCACCAACAGAGATGACGCAAATACCGGTAATGACACGAAATCCAGAAGAGATAATGTAATAGCTAACTAAGCATAAAAAGATTGTTAACATAAAGGTGGAAGCGGTAGGAAACATCCATACTTGAATAATTTCAACATATGTTCGGATGACTGAAATACTAACGATTAAAAAATAAGCCATAAAGATGATGCTAATGCCATTTCCTAGCCATTTTCCAAATGTTTGCCGATGTAAATCAACTAAATTCCCATTTGTTTCTTTTAATAAGACATACATCATCCATATGATAATATGGATGAAAATTCCTGTGATTATAACTCCCATCCAGCCGTCGTATCCAGCGGCTTTTGCGATAATTCGAGCGAATCCGAGAACTCCAGCACCGAACTGTGCACCGTGAATTAAGAAGAAAACAAAGACAGGAGATATTTGATATTTTTCTTGAACTTTACTCATCGAATGCACCTCATTTCTTAATCATCAAAGTCTGATCTATGTTTTGTTGAAATTCCTTTCGCTGCTTTTTTTACATGTTGTGGCCTTGCTTGTACATCTCTTGTATCAATCATTGTTAAAGGAAAACGAATCCAAGAATCTTTAACAGATTGTTGTCTTGTTGGGTAAAACAAAGCGTACGGCTTGCGTAAAGAAGTAAGCCTGAATAGATGAGTAAATAAGAAGATAAATCCAAGAGAAATCCCGAACAATCCGCCTATTTCTGCAAACATAAGAAAAGGAAAGCGTAGTAATCGAACAGCGTTACCCATTTTATAAATAGGTGTAATAAAGGAAGCAAGTGCTGATAAGGCAACGATAATTAATAAAATATTGCTCGTTAAACCAGCTTGTACAGATGCTTGCCCGATTACGATACCGCCTACAATACCGAGCGTTTGACCAACTTTCATTGGTAACCTTGCGCCGGCTTCTCTTAATAAATCAATTGCAAGTTCTAAAAAGAGCGCTTCAATTAAAGGTGGGAATGGTACTTGTGCCCTTGATAAAATCAAAGTTTCAAGTAAATCACTTGGAATAAGTTCATAATGATAATTTAAAACTGCAACGTATAACGGTGTAGCGCAAATTGAAAATAGAACGGCAATTAATCTTAAAATCCTTGAAAATGTAGCGTACATCCAGGAGACGTTATAGTCTTCTGGTGAAATGAAAAAATCGAAATAGGATACAGGTGTTAGTAAAACACTTGGAGAACCATCAACGAAAATAGCGATTTTTCCATCAATTAGTGCTTTTGTAACTCTATCAGTGCGTTCTGTATTGATATAGAGAGGGAAGATTGATTTTTCACCCATCAATTCTTGTATATAAGCACTATCATTAATTTGATCATACTCAAGAGCGCGTAATGATTCTTCTAGAAAATCTACATTATCTTTTTCAGCGAGGTTGTCTAAATACATCATGACAACTTTTGTTTTGGAAAACTCGCCGATAATCATTTCTTTTGTTTGTAAATCCAAAACAGGAAGACGTTTTCGAACTAAATTAATGTTTGTATCAATATCCTCTACGAAACCTTCTTGCGGACCAATAACAGTTGATTCGTTTAAAGGAGGGGTTGGCGCACGATAATTATCAATTGCAATGTTTGCAAGCATACATTTTTGATCTTGCTGATTTAATTGAATGATCGCATGCCCCTTTAAAACCATATCCTCAATTTTTTGTAAATCGTTCGTAATTGTAATGCCGCTCATCGGAATATGTTCTTTTAGTTGTTCTAGAGAAGCACAAGGTTTCTCTAAAAGAGTAGGCATTAAATATTTCTGTAATTTCTCTCCATCAAGTGAAGGGCGATAGTAAGAAATCCAATAAGGCATCGTTTCATCGTCAGATGTATGGTAATTAATAAAATCACTAGACTTTTTAAGTTTCTCTATTAAATCTTGTAGGGAATGAATACGGTCTTTTTCTGGTTTTGTAAAGTCATAAATACTATTACCTCCAGAGCTTTGTTGCTTACTTTGAGAAGGTTCATCTTGCTTAGTATTTTGTTTTTTATCTTGAGAAGAATCACCTTGCTTAGCGCTTTGTTGCTTATCCTGAGAGGAGTCCTCTTGTTTAGCACTTTGTTGCTTATCCTGAGAGGAATCCTCTTGTTTAGCACTTTGTTGCTTACCTTGAGAGGAATCCTTTTGTTTAGAGCTTTGTTGTTTATTCTGAGAAGAATCCTCTTGTTTAGCACTTTGTTGCTTATCCTGAGAGGAATCCTTTTGTTTAGAGCTTTGTTGTTTATTCTGAGAAGAATCCTCTTGTTTAGCA
Organism: Bacillus sp. N6; assembly: GCF_052805735.1. Classification (NCBI taxonomy): domain Bacteria; kingdom Bacillati; phylum Bacillota; class Bacilli; order Caryophanales; family Bacillaceae; genus Bacillus; species Bacillus sp. N6. The sequence continues at coordinate 4,610,722 of NZ_CM127843.1, read as the reverse complement.
CTTTGTTGCTTACCTTGAGAGGAATCCTTTTGTTTAGAGCTTTGTTGTTTATTCTGAGAAGAATCCTCTTGTTTAGCACTTTGTTGCTTATCCTGAGAGGAATCCTTTTGTTTAGAGCTTTGTTGTTTATTCTGAGAAGAATCCTCTTGTTTAGCACTTTGTTGCTTATCCTGAGAGGAATCTTTTTGCTCGTTATTTTTACCCTTATTATGTTTCATACTTCTAGTCTGTTCTTCGTTATCACCCTCTTGATTGTTAGAATGCTGCTCCCAGTTATCTGTTTCGTTTGCTTCTGGTGTATTTGATTTTTTTTTCTTACGTAACCAATTCCAAATCATATGTACGCCCTCTTTAATCTTGTAATATAGTGCTATTTTGTGGCTAATTTTGTATATTATTCATTTATTTATGAAAAGAAGAAGGAGATTAGTTTGCACAGAAAAAAGTCTTTAGTAAGCAGTTCATACTATAACGGGGAGAGGGAGAGTCTGTGCAAATTGTAAAAAAAGAGAAATTTGTTTTAAAAGAGTTTGCGTTTGAAAATGGCAGAGAAATTCCTGTTCAAATGGGATACGAGACATATGGTACGTTAAATAGAGAAAGGTCAAATGTGATTTTGGTTTGTCATTATTTTAGTGCAACAAGTCATGCGGCAGGAAAATATACAGTGCATGATGAGGAGTCTGGTTGGTGGGATGGGCTCATTGGACCTGGGAAAGCAATTGATACAAATAAGTATTTTGTTATATGTACGGATAACCTTTGTAATGTGCAGGCGAGGAATCCATATGTGATTACAACAGGACCGAAATCGATTAATCTAGAAACTGGAGAAGAATATGCTATGGATTTTCCGGTTTTTACATTTCTTGATGTAGCTCGTATGCAATATGAGTTAATAAAAGGTATGGGAATTTCAAGGTTACACGCTGTAATCGGACCGTCGGCGGGGGGAATGATTGCACAACAATGGGCGGTTCACTATCCACATATGGTAGAGCGGATGATTGGCGTTATTACGAACCCACAAAATCCAATTATTACGTCTGTAAACGTAGCAAAAAATGCGATTGAGGCAATTCAACTGGATCCAAGTTGGAAAGATGGAAAATATGGAGAAGAGCAGCCTATAAAGGGGCTTCATTTAGCGAGTAGAATGATGTTTATGAATGCGTTTGATGAGCATTTTTATGAAATGGCATTTCCTCGTAATAGTATCGAGATAGAACCTTATGAAAAGTTTTCTACATTAACATCATTTGAAAAAGAGATAAATACAGCGACATATAGAAGTATAAAGTTAGTAGATGCAAATTCATGGATGTATACTGCGAAGGCAGTTTTATTGCATGATATTGCACATGGGTTTTCTTCACTAGAAGAATCTCTTTCTAACATAGAAGCGAATGTACTTATGATTCCGTGTAAACAAGATTTGCTTCAGCCGTCTCGTTATAATTATAAAATGGTAGATATTTTGCAAAAACAAGGAAAATATGCGGAAGTGTATGAGATTGAAAGTATAAATGGGCATATGGCAGGAGCATTTGATATTCATTTATTTGAAAAAAAGGTTTATGAATTTTTGAATCGGAAAGTATCTAGTTTTGTGTAAAAGACAAATGATGGGGAAAAGGTGCAATGTTTGTAGTAGGCACCTTTTTTTACATAATTTGTAGACGGAAAATATATGTAGCGATTGCTATACCGAAAAACGCTATGCTGAGCAATAGAAATAAGAATGACATTTCTTGTGGGGAGTTTATTTTTCTATTATTTTTCATACTAAGAGCAATAATTGCAGCGAGTAAGAACACAATGCCCATAATGAAAAGAAAAAGCGTCATTTTAATCGACTCCTTTCATAAAACAAGTATATTGAGGATACAATGTGCTAGTTATGTTTGTAAAGAATAAATTTTTAGAGAAAATTGAGAAATAGTTTTTCGATTCTTTGCGTTCTTTCTTTTGCGTGCTAAAATTGGTAGAGAATGTTTGTGAAAAAGAAACTAAAGGTTTTATTGTATATAAGGAGGAACTACATATGACAGAAGTTAATACAATTACTACAGAAGAGGTACAAGAGCGTTTAGAAAATGGAGAAACGTTATTTCTAGTAGACGTAAGAGAAGATGAAGAAGTAGCGGCAGGAAAGATTCCAGAAGCTGTACATATTAAAATGGGCGATATCCCACATAAAGTAGATTTCTTTAATAAAGAGAATGAATATATCTTTATTTGTCGTTCGGGAATGCGCAGTGAAAATGTATGTCATTATTTAAATGAGCAAGGGTTTAAAACAGTGAACATGGTTGGCGGTATGCTTCAATATGAAGGTGAAACGAAATAGTTAATAGTTAAAAACTTGAAGCGAGTCTGTTTCAAGTTTTTTTCTTTTGCATACAGTATAAAAAAGGAGGAGGGGGAAATGGGAATTAATTTGCGTAAAGTGAAAATTATTAATAATACAGGCGCTGTTAATGTCGGTGACTGTTATGATATCTCGCCTTTAGCTGTGGCGAAAGTATATGCAGGTGCTGGAGGATCGAGTGCGGCTATTTTTTTAAATGGAAAAAGGCAGCCAGAAGCGGTGATTAGAACATCGGTATTTCTTCCGCCTTTGGCAACAAGTACACGTACGTTAGGTTCATAAAGGAAAGGTAGAGTGTAATTATGCCTGCGCATATAAAAGAATTTGTTATTGTTAATAATACTGGGAATATATTTACAGGTGATAATTTGAGTGATACTTCATTTACTGCTTCGAAATCATATAGTGGTTCAATGGGGTGCACTTGGATTGATGTTGTTACAGTAATAGGGACGGAGACGAAGCTTTGTTTACAGCCGGGTGATTCGGTGACGACAACATATACAAGAGGCACTCCTGCTGGTACTGTAACAGGAACAAATATGGGGCAAAGTGTAAATGCATCGGGTATAGCGCAAGCTGTCCCTAATACAGATAATATGGATTCAATTGCAGGACTCCCTTAAGGAATTAAGGGAGTTTTTATTTATTTGAAATAAAAATAGTCTTGGAGATTATTTTTGTAAATAGATTAAGAAGAGGTTTATTTATTATGAAAAAGACGGTTTGTAGGTGGTGAAAGTGTGAAGAATCGTGATAATAATCGGAAGCAAAATTCGTTAAGCTCTAATTTTAGAATTCCACCCGAACTTATTGGACCTACTTTCCCCCCTGTTCCAACTGGATTTACAGGTATAGGGATTACTGGTCCAACAGGTCCACAAGGTCCGACTGGACCGCAAGGACCGAGAGGATTTCAAGGTCCAATGGGGGAGATGGGTCCGACTGGACCTCAAGGTGTGCAAGGGATTCAAGGGCCAGTTGGACCAATAGGCGCAACGGGACCAGAAGGACAGCAGGGGCCACAAGGATTGAGAGGACCACAAGGAGAAACTGGAACGACAGGACCTCAAGGGGTGCAAGGGTTACAAGGTCCGATTGGTCCAACGGGAGCGACTGGGGCACAAGGTATACAAGGAATACAGGGATTACAGGGGCCAATTGGAGCGACGGGACCTGAGGGACCTCAAGGAATTCAAGGCGTCCAAGGGTTACCGGGTGCAACTGGTCCACAAGGAATACAAGGAGCACAAGGGATACAAGGAACACAAGGACCGAGTGGAAATACAGGTGCAACCGGAGCAACGGGTCAGGGGCTAACAGGTCCGACTGGAATAACAGGCCCAACAGGGATAACTGGACCATCTGGAGGACCTCCTGGTCCGACGGGGCCAACTGGTGCGACAGGTCCGGGTGGCGGACCGAGTGGAAGTACAGGTGCGACTGGAGCAACGGGAAGTACTGGGGCTACAGGAAGTACAGGGGGAACAGGAGCAACGGGAACTACAGGTCCGACTGGAAGTACGGGAGCACAGGGCTTGCAAGGAATACAAGGAATTCAAGGGCCAATTGGCCCAACAGGTCCAGAAGGACCGCAGGGGATTCAAGGTATTCCTGGTCCGACAGGAATAACTGGTGAACAAGGAATCCAAGGAGTTCAGGGTATTCAAGGGGGAACGGGAGCAACAGGAGATCAAGGTCCACAAGGTATACAGGGGGCTATAGGTCCTCAAGGGGCCACAGGAGCAACAGGAGATCAAGGTCCACAAGGAATTCAAGGAGTACCAGGGCCATCAGGAGCAACAGGACTACAAGGAGTTCAAGGGATACAAGGTCCAATGGGCGATATAGGACCAACAGGTCCAGAAGGCCCAGAGGGACTTCAGGGCCCGCAAGGAATACAAGGAGTACCGGGGCCAGCTGGAGCAACGGGTCCAGAGGGGCCACAGGGGATACAAGGCATTCAAGGACCGGTAGGAGCAACAGGCTCACAAGGTCCCCAAGGAATTCAGGGAATTCAAGGTGCGCAAGGGATAACGGGAGCAACAGGAGTACAAGGAGCAACTGGAATTCAAGGTATACAAGGAGAAATAGGAGCAACGGGCCCAGAGGGTCCCCAAGGAGTGCAAGGTGCTCAAGGGGCGATTGGTCCAACAGGTCCAATGGGCGCACAAGGAGTGCAAGGAATACAAGGGATTCAAGGCCCAACAGGTGCACAAGGAGTGCAAGGTGCTCAAGGAATACAAGGAATTCAAGGTCCGACGGGTGCAACAGGAGATACGGGAGCAACTGGGGCGACAGGGGAAGGCACTACAGGCCCAACAGGAGTAACTGGTCCGACAGGGGTAACAGGCCCATCTGGAGGACCAGCAGGACCGACCGGCCCAACGGGGCCATCAGGTCCGGCGGGAGTGACTGGTCCATCGGGTGGACCACCTGGCCCGACAGGAGCAACAGGTGCGACAGGAGTAACAGGGGATACCGGGGCGACGGGCTCAACTGGAGTGACAGGAGCGACAGGAGAAACGGGAGCAACCGGAGTGACGGGTTTACAAGGTCCGCAAGGAATCCAAGGTGTTCAGGGAGAGATAGGTCCGACGGGTCCCCAAGGTGTTCAAGGTCCCCAAGGAATTCAAGGAGTAACGGGGGCCACTGGAGATCAAGGTCCGCAAGGGATTCAAGGCCCACAAGGCGACATAGGTCCAACAGGCCCACAAGGAATTCAAGGCCCACAAGGTTCTCAAGGAATCCAAGGAGCGACAGGGGGAACAGGAGCACAAGGCCCACAGGGAATCCAAGGTCCGCAAGGTGACATAGGTCCGATTGGGCCACAAGGTCCAACTGGAATCCAAGGGATACAAGGAGAGATAGGTCCAACAGGTTCAGAAGGCCCAGAGGGACTTCAGGGCCCGCAAGGAATCCAAGGTGTGCCAGGGCCAGTTGGAGCAACGGGTCCAGAGGGTCCTCAAGGGATACAAGGCATTCAAGGACCGGTAGGAGCAACAGGCCCACAAGGTCCACAAGGAATACAGGGAATTCAAGGTGTGCAAGGGATAACGGGAGTAACTGGAGCACAAGGAGCAACTGGAATTCAAGGTATACAAGGGGAAATAGGAGCAACAGGTCCAGAGGGGCCCCAAGGAGTGCAAGGTATACAAGGGGCGATTGGTCCAACAGGTCCGATGGGTGCACAAGGAGTGCAAGGTATACAAGGGATTCAAGGAGCAACAGGAGCACAAGGAGTGCAGGGACCACAAGGAATTCAAGGAGTGCAAGGTCCGACGGGAGCAACAGGAGAAACGGGAGCAACCGGAGCGACGGGAGAAGGAACTACCGGTCCAACAGGAGTAACCGGTCCAACAGGGGTGACTGGCCCGTCAGGAGGGCCTGCAGGACCGACCGGCCCAACGGGGCCATCAGGTCCGGCGGGAGTGACAGGTCCATCAGGTGGACCACCTGGCCCGACAGGAGCAACAGGTGCGACAGGAGTAACAGGAGATACCGGGGCGACAGGCTCAACTGGAGTGACAGGAGCGACAGGAGAAACGGGAGCAACCGGAGTGACGGGTTTACAGGGGCCGCAAGGAATCCAAGGTGTTCAAGGCGATATAGGTCCAACCGGTCCACAGGGTATTCAAGGTCCGCAAGGAATCCAAGGAGTAACGGGGGCAACCGGAGCACAAGGTCCCCAAGGAATTCAAGGCCCACAAGGCGATATAGGTCCAACCGGCCCACAAGGAATTCAAGGTCCACAAGGTCCTCAAGGAATCCAAGGAGCGACGGGGGCAACCGGAGCACAAGGCCCGCAGGGAATCCAAGGTCCGCAAGGTGACATAGGTCCGACCGGCCCACAAGGCCCACAAGGAATTCAAGGCCCGCAAGGAATTCAAGGTCCAACGGGAGCAACAGGAGCGACCGGTGCGACCGGTCCCCAAGGAATTCAAGGCCCACAAGGAATTCAAGGCCCGCAAGGAATTCAAGGTCCAACGGGAGCAACAGGAGCAACAGGAGCGACCGGTCCCCAAGGAATTCAAGGCCCGCAAGGAATTCAAGGCCCGCAAGGAATTCAAGGTCCAACGGGGGCAACAGGAGCGACCGGTGCGACCGGTCCCCAAGGAATTCAAGGCCCACAAGGAATTCAAGGCCCGCAAGGAATTCAAGGTCCAACGGGAGCAACAGGAGCAACAGGAGCGACCGGTCCCCAAGGAATTCAAGGCCCGCAAGGAATCCAAGGTCCAACTGGAGATACAGGTCCAACCGGAGCTGGAGCCACTGGAGCGACCGGGGCGACTGGAGTTAGTACAACTGCAACGTATGCATTTGCGAATAATACATCAGGAACCGCTATTTCCGTTTTATTAGGTGGTACGAATGTACCATTACCGAACAATCAAAATATTGGTCCAGGAATAACCGTTAGTGGTGGAAATACTGTATTTACAGTTGCGAATGCAGGAAATTATTATATAGCTTATACAATTAATTTAACGGCAGGATTAGTTGTAAGTTCTCGTATAACTGTAAATGGCAGTCCGCTTGCGGGAACGATAAACGCTCCGACAGTCGCTACTGGTTCATTTAGTGCAACAATAATCGCTAACTTGCCTGCTGGAGCTGCTGTTAGCTTACAGTTATTTGGAGTAGTTGCAGTAGCTACATTATCTACAGCAACGCCAGGGGCTACCCTAACTATTATTAGATTAAGTTAATAAGCAAAAAACCTTGAAACTTTTATGTTTCAAGGTTTTTTTATCTTTGTATTTGTAAGTAAACCTCGTTAACCAGGGGGAGTGGATCCCCTCTAATTATTTCAAGTTTCACTTTATTCCCTTGAGCAAAAACATCGTAGTTCGAAAATATATTATAATAGAATGAAAAGAAAGAAATTTGGCAGAAAGGGAGGGTGGCGATGCAGGAGATGGTTAAAGATTTTTTTGGACGCCCACTTCAAGATTTACGTATATCTGTCATTGATCGTTGCAATTTTAGATGTACATATTGTATGCCAGCGGAAATATTTGGGCCAGATTATGCTTTTTTGAAAGATGAGTTTTTACTAACTTTTGATGAAATTGAGCGTTTGGCAAAATTATTTGTTAACATCGGTGTACGAAAAATTAGAATTACTGGTGGTGAGCCACTACTTCGTAAAGATTTAACAAAACTTATTGCACGTCTTGTGAAAATTGATGGGCTAATAGATATAGGGTTAACGACAAATGCTATTCATTTAACGAAACAAGCGAAGGCATTAAAAGAAGCTGGATTACATAGAGTGAATGTTAGTTTAGATGCGATAGATGATGACATATTTAAGAATATTAATGGTCGAAATATTAATACGAAACCGGTAATTAAGGGAATTATAGCAGCTAAAGAGGCGGGGCTGGAAGTGAAGGTAAATATGGTTGTGAAAAAAGGGATGAACGATCATCAGGTACTTCCGATGGCTACGTATTTTAAAGAGCAAGGAATCACGCTTCGGTTTATTGAGTTTATGGATGTTGGTAGTACAAATGGGTGGAATTTTGATCAAGTCGTTACAAAGCGAGAATTGATTGAGATGATTCATAAGGTGTATCCGCTTGAGCCAGCTGAAACCCATTACTTTGGTGAAGTTGCGAAGCGATATCGGTATGTTGGAACAAATGTTGAAGTTGGTTTTATTACATCTGTTTCTGAGTCATTTTGTGCCTCTTGTACGAGGGCGAGAATTTCGGCAGATGGAAAGTTTTATACGTGCTTATTTGCGACAGAGGGTTTGAATGTAAGAGAACTTCTTAGAGGGAATCTGTCGGATGAGGAGTTATTAAGTGTTATACAAGATGTATGGATGAATAGAAAAGATAGGTATTCGGATGAACGGACAGAAGAAAGTGCAAAAAATCGTCCGAAAATCGAAATGTCTTATATAGGAGGATAAGAAAGGGGGCTATCGCATGCAGGAGCGATATTCAAGACAAATATTATTTTCTGGTGTTGGAGAAGAAGGACAGAGAAAAATAAGAGAGAAGCATGTGCTTATTATAGGTGCTGGTGCTCTCGGTGCGGCCAATGCAGAAGCGATTGTTAGAGCAGGGGTTGGAAAAGTAACGCTTGCTGATCGGGATTATGTAGAATGGAGTAATTTACAAAGACAACAACTATATACGGAAGAAGATGCAAAGCAGTATAAACCGAAGGCGATAGCGGCTGCAGAACATTTACAAGCAATTAATTCTGAGGTGGAAATAAATCCGGTTGTGACGGATGTAACGGTGCAAGAAATGGAAGAGTTAGTGCGTGATGTAGATTTAATATTAGATGCGACAGATAATTTTGAAACGCGTCTTCTCATTAATGATATTTCACAAAAGTATAATATTCCATGGATATATGGTGGTTGCGTCGGGAGTTACGGAGTAACGTATACAATTTTACCAGGGAAAACACCGTGTTTTCGCTGTTTAATGGAGCATCCGGCGAGCGGAGCAACATGTGACACAGCTGGTATTATACAACCGGCAGTACAATTAGTAGTTGCGCATCAAATTACGGAAGCGCTGAAAATATTAGTAGAAGACTTTGGGGCGCTTCGTGAAACGATGTTATCGTTTGATCTTTGGAATAATCAACAGATGGCATTTAAAGTGAATAGGCAGAAAAAAGATACTTGTTTATCTTGCGGAAGGTTACGTACATATCCGAGCTTAACATTTGAAGCACAAACAAAAACAGAAGTGTTATGTGGGCGAAATACAGTACAAATTCGCCCGGGTGTGCGGAAGAATTTTAATTTAGAAGAAATTAAAAAGCGTTTACAAAGAAGCGTAGAGATAAAGGCGACACCTTATTTATTATCATTTCCGGTAGAAGAATATCGTTTTGTTTTATTTACAGATGGCAGGGCGTTTATTCATGGGACGAATGATATGAATGTAGCGAAAAGTTTATATGCAAGGTATATAGGTTGAACCTAAAGGAAACCCTTTAGGTTCAACGGAGAGAGGATTATGAATTTCTCGTATAATCTCCACTTTTTCCACCTGTTTTTTCAAGTAAGTACGTTTCGCCGATAATCATACCTTTATCGACAGCTTTACACATATCATACACAGTAAGAGCGGTAGCGGAAGCAGCTGTTAAAGCTTCCATTTCAACACCGGTGCTACCTTCTGTTTTAACTTTTACTTCAATGAGTAAACGATATTGTTCTTCTGATTGTTTCCAATCGAAAGAAACGTCAACACCTTTTAATAATAAAGGATGGCACATTGGGATAATATCAGAAGTACGTTTCGCAGCCATAATGCCTGCGATTTGCGCAACTGCTAATACGTCACCTTTCCCAATTTCATTGTGAGAGATTTTATCGTAAATTTCTTTCGTAACGACAATGCTAGAGCACGCAATTGCTGTTCGAACGGTTGTTTTTTTATCGCTTATATCAACCATTTTTGCGCGTCCTTGGTCATTAAAATGTGTAAATGAAGACATGGAATTCCTCCTTGAAGTAATTTCTATTGAATACATAAAGTTTAATCGAGATAAAAAAAATTGCAAATATGAGGTGAGAAACGATGGTAGAAAAACGAATTCCAATTCAAGTTGCTGAGGCAGTAGAACGGGTAATGAAATATGCGAAGTATGGTGAAGTAGAAGAAATTTCTATTACGGAAAGTTATGGGAGAATTCTCGGGGAAGATGTTGTCTCAGATCATGACGTTCCTCATTTTGATCGTTCCCCTTACGACGGTTTCGCCATTCGAGCAGAAGATACGAAAGGAGCAACCCAAGAAAATCCAATTGAATTTGAAGTAATAGGAGAAATCGGGGCGGGGTCTGTTTTTTTAGAAGAAGTAGGAGCTTTTAAAGCGATTCGCATTATGACAGGAGCAGCTATTCCAGAAGAATGTAATGCAGTCGTAATGCTCGAGCTGACGGAAGGGTTTGAGAAGAACGGGAAAACATATATGAAGTTAAAACGCCCTTTTAATAACGGTGACAATGTGTCGTTTAAAGGAGAAGATATAAAACAAAATCAAGTTCTCGTTAAGAAAGGTGTTGCAATTAACCCAGGGGTTGCAGCCCTACTAGCAACGTTTGGATATAGCACTGTGAAAGTTGTAAAACAGCCTGTTGTCGGTATTGTAACGACAGGAAGTGAATTATTAGAAGTACATGAGCCTTTAGAACCGGGGAAGATTAGAAATAGTAACTCGTATATGATCGCAGCTCAAATTATGAAAGCTGGCGGGAAAGTTCGTTATTATGGTCAACTCGCGGATGAGTTAGATGCATGTTTTACAGCTGTTCAATCAGCGATGGGTGAGGTCGACATTTTAATTACAACAGGTGGTGTATCAGTAGGAGATTATGACTACTTACCAGCTATTTATGAAAGGTTACAGGCGAATGTACTCTTTAATAAGATAGCCATGAGGCCCGGAAGTGTAACGACAGTAGCTGAAGTAGATGGAAAGTTACTCTTCGGTTTATCAGGAAATCCGTCTGCTTGTTATGTAGGCTTTGAATTATTTGTGCATCCAATTATAAAAACGTATTTGTATGCGAAGGAACCTCACGTATATAGAGCGGATGCTATTTTACAAAAAGATTTTTCAAAGCCAAATCCATTTACTCGTTTCGTAAGAGCAAACGTAACGATTGTGGACGGGGCGTTACAAGCGATGCCGGTTGGTTTAGATAAATCGAGTGCGGTATCTTCACTTGCAGATGCGAATGCTTTTATCGTGTTACCTGGAGGAACGAGAGGATTTGAGACTGGGATGAAAGTATCCGTATTATTGTTAGAGCACTCTGAGGGATGTGATTGGCCATGGGCAAAGCCCCTTCAATCTTACAAATAGTAGGATATCAAAATAGCGGAAAAACGACACTTGTAGAGAAAATTGTGCATGTGTTAGCTGAAAGTGAAATAAAAGTTGCTACAATTAAACATCACGGGCACGGAGGTTTTCCAGAAGTAGCGCAAAAAGATAGCGAAAGACACCGTAAAGCTGGTGCTGTCGTAAGTAGTGTAGAAGGTGCTGGATTGCTTTCACTTTCTTCACTAAGAAAGAAATGGTCCTTGCAAGAAATTATTCGCTTATATGAGTTTTTTGAAGTGGATACAATTTTAATAGAGGGCTATAAAAAAGAGAACTACCCGAAAGTAGTGTTACTTCGTTCTGCGGAAGACGTTGAACTTTTACATAAAGTAGAAAATATAGTGGCGATTATTACGTGGTATGATGTCCCGGCAAATATACGAGAAGAATATAAAGTATTTCATATAACAGAAGAAGAGTTGTACATAGACTGGTTTTTACAAACGGTTAGGAGTGCGAAATGACAAATACATATTATGAAGTAATTGATACAGAAATCTCGATTGAAGAGGTAACGAAGAAAGTGATTCGACGTGAATGCGGTGCTGTTACAACATTTATTGGAACGGTTAGAGAGTTTACGAAAGGGCGTCGTACATTATACTTAGAGTATGTTGCTTATAAGACGATGGCAGAAAAGATGCTAGAGAAAATTGGTCTGGAAGTGAAAGAGAAATGGCCGGGTACATATGTTGCGATTACACATCGCATCGGTACGTTGCAAATTTCTGATATAGCGGTTGTTGTTGCTGTTTCAACACCACACCGTAAAGCGGCTTATGAAGCAAACGAATATATTATGGAACGCATAAAACAAATTGTTCCGATTTGGAAAAAGGAGTTTTGGGAAGATGGTGACTCATGGATTGGTGATCAATTAGAAAAAACACCATATCCGGCGGGAGAGCCTGGGAAGGAGCTATAAGTATGATTCGAGTATTGTTATTTGCGCACTTGCAAGAAGAGGCAGGAACAAGTGAATTACAAATAGAGAAAGAAAATATTACGGTTGCAGAGTTAAAAGATGTTGTTGCGAAAGAATATAATGTACCAGTTTCAGAGCCAATTATGGTTGCGATTAATGAAGAATACGCAAATGAAGATGACAGGGTCCAAGATGGTGATGTGGTTGCACTTATACCACCAGTGAGTGGTGGTTAATATTGGATTCATTAAAACGACTTTCCTAAGTAGGGGAAGTCGTTTTTTTATGGCGTTTTTGAGAACACTAACTTATAGGATAAGGAGGACGTTATGAAAAAAATATGTGTAATTATTACAGCGATATGTTCTATCTTTTTCTCTTCTCCAAGCGATTCTTTCGCGAAAGAATCAAGAGAACAGCTTTTAGAGAGTGCGTTATTGAATAGGTACTATTCGGTTATTAGACAAGTGACAGAAGATCAATATGAATGTGATGCAGTTATAAATATAAAGCGTCTCGGCAGGAAAGATGAATTTGTTCCTAGATTTGAAGTGACGCTACAATTTCTTACATTTCAAGGGGCGCATAATCCGCCAAATGACAAAGTTACACTTACTTTGGAGGATTATTTAGATCATATAAAGGTAAAAAATGTGGAGCGAGAAAAAAATGTTTCTAATGATGTTGTAGAAAAGATTTGTACTCGCAAAAAAGAAAAAATGAAAGCTCATTCTAATGATTGAGAGCGGTAACTTATTCCGCTATTTGCGGGATGATTAAAGTTTCAATTTATGACATTTTACAGAGAAAGGTAATGGGCGATGGATATATTTTTAGCAATTTTACCAGCTATATTTTGGGGGAGTATTGTGTTATTTAACGTAAAACTGGGCGGGGGACCGTATAGTCAAACGCTTGGAACAACGTTTGGAGCACTTATTTTCTCAATTGTTGTTTATATTTTTATGAAGCCAGTATTAACACCTACTGTGATTGGGGTTGGAGTTGTGTCAGGTTTATTTTGGGCGCTTGGTCAGGCGAATCAATTGAAAAGTATTGATTTAATGGGCGTTTCGAGGACGATGCCAATTTCAACAGGACTTCAATTAGTTGCGACGACTTTATTTGGCGTTATCGTATTTCATGAATGGTCCACGACAATATCGGTCGTCCTTGGGATTTTAGCGCTCGTTTGTATTATTGTCGGTGTTATTTTAACATCACTTCAAAGTGAAGAAGAAAAGAATGCAGAGCAAGCAGCAAATTTTAAAAGAGGTATCATAATTTTATTAATTTCAACAGTCGGTTATTTAGTTTACGTAGTAGTGATTAGACTATTTAACGTAGATGGTTGGTCAGCTTTATTACCACAAGCAGTTGGTATGGTATTAGGAGGGATTTTGCTTACCTTTAAACATCATCCATTCAATAAATATGCAATCCGAAATATTATTCCAGGATTAATTTGGGCAGCTGGAAATATGTTTTTATTCATTTCGCAGCCGCGTGTTGGAGTCGCAACAAGTTTCTCGCTATCGCAAATGGGGATTATTATTTCCACGCTTGGTGGGATCCTTATATTAGGTGAAAAGAAAACGAAACGCCAATTAACGGGTATCGTTGTCGGTATCGTTTTTATTATTGCAGCCGGAATTATGTTAGGTATAGCAAAAAGTTAAAGGAGGTATTGAAATGTATAGTGATTTAGAAGGAAAAGTGGTCGTTATTACAGGATCAGCAACTGGTCTTGGTAGGGCGATGGGAGTAAGGTTTGCTAAGGAAAAAGCGAAAGTGGTTATTAATTATCGCTCACGAGAATCAGAAGCAAATGATGTGTTAGAAGAAATTAAAAAGGTAGGCGGAGAAGCGATTGCTGTAAAAGGTGATGTCACGGTCGAATCAGATGTTGTGAATCTCATTCAATCTGCTGTGAAAGAATTTGGTACGCTTGACGTTATGATTAATAATGCAGGGATAGAAAACGCGGTACCGTCGCATGAAATGCCACTTGAAGATTGGAATAAGGTAATTAATACAAATTTAACAGGTGCTTTTTTAGGAAGTCGTGAAGCGATTAAATATTTTGTAGAACATGATATTAAAGGGTCTGTCATTAATATGTCTAGTGTTCATGAGAAAATTCCGTGGCCACTATTCGTGCACTATGCAGCGAGTAAGGGTGGTATTAAACTGATGACAGAAACGTTAGCGCTAGAATATGCGCCAAAAGGTATTCGAGTAAATAATATTGGACCAGGTGCAATTAATACGCCGATTAATGCAGAAAAGTTTGCTGATCCTAAAAAACGTGCTGACGTAGAAAGTATGATACCGATGGGCTATATTGGAAACCCTGAAGAAATTGCAGCAGTAGCAACTTGGCTCGCTTCTTCAGAGGCGAGTTATGTAACGGGCATTACGCTATTTGCAGATGGTGGAATGACGTTATATCCATCGTTTCAAGCTGGGCGTGGGTAATATAAAAGGACGAAGAGATAAAACTCTTCGTCCTTTTTTTACAAAAAAAATAGCGGCCAGCTATTTTAAATTTAGTGATTAATTGTATCTTGAAGAAATTCTGTTGCTTGATGTTCAGTAACATTTTGTACGAGCGCGACTTCGCTAATCATCATTTTTCGTGCATTATCTAGCATTTGTTTTTCGCTCGCATTTAATGCTCTCTCTTTATTGCGGCGAAGTAAATCCCGAACAACTTCTGCGCTATCTTGTAAATTGCCATTTTTCATTTTTTCCATATTCATTGTATATCTTTGTTTCCATGATAGTGATGGGTCTGACTCCCCGTTTTGAAATTCAAGAAGTATATCATCTAACGTACCTCGATCAACGATATAACGAATACCCGATTTTTTTAATTGATCCATAGGAAGCATTACTTGCATATCTTTACTAATGATGCGTATCACACAATATTGACGTGAAGTACCTAATATTTCTTTCTCTTCAATTGCTTCAATGATTCCTGCACCGTGCATTGGATAAACGATTTTATCACCAATTTGAAACAAATCATCCACCTCCATATGTGGTAACCACTTTTAATGATAGCATACGCATGTAAAAATGTCAAATTTTATATAATAACATAATATTTATATTCGAGTCAATAAGATAAAGTGCTTTTTTATGTTTTTTTTGGGGACCTTATGTATCGTGATTTTTTTAGAAAAATAGTACAGGTGAAGAAAGAAGGCATATCCACTTATTTTTAAGCATAAAATGTAAAAGCGCTAATACAATATACCTAAATCCGTTCTTTGCAAAGGAGGGAGAGAAGGTGGGGCGCACAATAAAAATTGATATTACAAATAAAGTTGTAGCTAAATTTAGACAAAATTATTTGGAATTATATACGAGTAAATTTATGATAGGTAAGTTTTATGTCTATACTGAAGATAAAGAATATGTGTTAGAAGACGGATATATATATGAGAATGGAAGGTTTTATCGCATCATAGATACGCACCGTGGCAATAATCAAGCGGCGGAGGGCTGCGATCTAGGACGGTGTTAACATGATTCGTGTGAAAGTATTTGATGAAAGTCACGAAAAAGACTTAGAAGATGCTGTAAATGTTTTTTTGAAAAAGATTGATGATAGCAACTTTGTAGATATTAAATATCAAGTTGGTGTTTCCATTAACGACGATGAAAACCAAATTTATTGTTTTTCAGCAATGATCGTTTATAAAGCATAAAAAAGAGCTGGGTGAGCCAGCTCTTTTTTATGCTTTATGTTGGGACAACATGTGTCGGTAATACGTTCATAATAGATTGGGGTGTGCCTAATTTCTTTGTCGTTAAAAGAGGCTCCCCTGTTTCATGATTTTGGGCATCTTTACACATACCAAGGTGATAACGATCACCTAAAAATGGATCAATATAAAAACCGTTTTTAAATACTTTATCATTCGGATGTTTTTCATGGTGAATATCAGAGCAGTTAATGCAATAGAACATAGCGTTCAACCCCTTTTTATTTTGTTTGAAAAAAGTGAGTCGGTAGTCATTTCGCTCCTAAGGAAATGTTGAGGAGAAGAGAAATAACTACCTACTCAAATGGTGGGCATATTCCTTCTGATTTGTCATATCTCGCGTATTGTCCCTGAGGGAAGGAGGAGAGACGAAGTACGCATGATATAAGTAAGGCGCTTCTTTCAATATGAATGATGGAGTTTCATGTTGAGAGAAGTTTTTATTTTGTATTGCCTTTGTGAGTATATTATGAGGAAATGCTAAGAGGGTGTTTGTCCTGTTGAAAAAATGTTGAGAATTTCTCAACAGTAAAAGAATTAGCATTGACATGAAACTAAAAGGTGTTATATTATCGAAGTGTAACCAAAAGGTGTTATGTTATAACGCCGAGTAAAGGAGAATGAACATGGAACAACAAAATACATTAAATGATATTAAACAAACAATCGTTTTTAACGCGTCTATTCAAAAGGTATGGAGTGTAGTATCAACTGCAGAAGGGATTGCGTCATGGTTTATGCCAAATGATTTTGTATTAGAGGTAGGACATGAATTTCATGTGCAATCGCCATTTGGGCCATCACCATGTAAAGTGTTAGAAATTGATGAGCCAAACCATTTATCTTTCTCATGGGATACAGATGGCTGGGTTGTTTCATTTAATTTGAAAGACTTAGGAGATAACAAAACAGAATTTACGTTAATTCACGGCGGCTGGAAACATCCTGATGAAATTCTTCCGAAAGCGAATGCGAAGAGCTCTATTATTCGCGATAGAATGAGCGGTGGTTGGGTAGCGATTGTAAATGAAAAACTGAAAAAGGTTGTCGAAGGCTAAGTGTCCTCGTCAGCAGCGAAATATGATGTATTTCAAGCAATTGCTGATCCAACCCGCCGAGAAGTAATACGGTTATTAAGTGACAAAGAGTTACCGATTTCCAAAATAACGGATCATTTTCCGATGAGTCGTACTGCGATTGTAAAGCACCTTCATATTCTTTCGGAAGCGAATTTAGTAAGTGGAAGAAAAAGCGGAAGAGAGAAGATATATCGTTTGCATCCAGAACCATTAGAAGAATTACAACAGTGGCTCTCGTATTATGAACGTTTTTGGGATAATAAATTATCCATGCTGAAACATATTGTGGAGAATGAAGAATAAAAAAAGGGTGACCAAAATGGTCATCCTTTTTATTGTTGCTCACTTGTTTGTGTAGCTGGCTTTAATAAGAGCCAAGCGATAATTAATGTACATACTGCTAATACGAAAGTGCTCATATAAATGACGTGTACGCTTGATGCTAATGCGGATTGTGATTCGGTTACTACGTTTGCTGTAGTACCGCCGTGTCCGCCAGATACAAGATCAAGGTTTTTAATACCACGTGCGTGAATCATCGTATTGAAGATTGTACCGAATATTGCAGCACCTAACGTTTGACTAAATGTATTAATAAATGTGTTTAAACCAACAGCTGTTCCGCGTGTATGAGCTGGTACGGCTGCTTGAATTGTTACCATGTAAATCGGTGTCACAAGCCCCATGCCTAAGCCGAATAATCCGACTGCTACATAAATAAGGAACGATGGTGAATTTGTTGATAGTGTAAATAATAAGAACGTAGCGACTGATAAAATGCTAGCTCCAAGTAAAATGATTTGTTTCGTTTTTAATTTGCCTACTAAGTTACCAGAGAAAATAGCGCCAAATGTCCACATAACAGGAATTGGCATTAAAATAAGTCCAGCTTCTGTTGCATTTTTCCCTAATACACCTTGACTCCAAATTGGAAGGTACATTGTAATACTAATAATCATTGCGCCAGCAATAAGAGTTAATATATTTATCGTAGATAATGTACGGTTAGAGAAAAGTGCTAGCGGAATTAATGGTTCCTGAGATTTTTTCTCGATGAACAAGAAAATAATGAATGAAATAGCGGCAAAGATTAATAGGCCGATAATTGTCATGTCTCCCCAGTTTTGCTTACTGCTACCTGTTAATAATGCATATAGTAGAGCGATTGTACTTAATGAAAAAACTGTTGCACCAAGATAATCGATATGATGTTTAGCAGGTTTAATAGATTCTTTGTAGTAAATTACAATCATTAAGCAAGCGATAATTCCGAATGGGACGTTTAAGAAGAAAATATAACGCCAAGAAAGAGAATCAACTAAAAATCCACCTACTAACGGTCCGATAACACCGGATACACCCCAAACGGCACTCATCCAACCTTGTGCTTTCGCGCGGTCTTTCGCTTCGCTATATAAGTCTCCAATAATCGTCATTGTGATTGGCATAACAGCACCAGCACCGATACCTTGAAGCGCGCGGAAGAAAATTAATTGTTCCATCGATGTAACGACTCCGCAAAGTGCAGAACCGACTAAAAAGATTGTAGCCCCGATCAGTAAAACCTTTTTACGACCGAATAAATCAGCGAGCTTTCCGTATATTGGAGTCGAAACAGCTGTTGCAAGCATATAAATTGCATATACCCAACTAACAAGTTCGACGCCTGACAAATCACTCGTTATACGAGGGATTGCTGTACTAACAATCGTTCCTTCTACCGCAGAAAGAAACGTCATTAACATTAAAGACATCATGACTTTTTTTCTCATTTGTTTTCCCCTTACCCTTTTTAAATATTCAACAATATAAAATATAAAGGTACTAAGGTATATAAAGCAACAAAAAAGCAATGGAAAGTTACATGGAGCAGATGTTTGTCGCTTCTTGTCGGTAAGTCGATATATTTTGGAAATCGCCGATATAAGTTGCAGAATCGCTGATAAATTTGTGGAATCGCTCATATAATTTCATGTACCTATAAAAAAAGAAACAGGAATCCCTGTTTCTTTTTTTAATACTGCATTTTCGCGTTTTCTCCAGCTGTCGTTCCGGCAATTCTACCAGTAACAAGGGCTGATGTAATATTATAGCCACCAGTATAACCGTGGATATCAAGAACTTCTCCGCAGAAATATAAGCCGTTCGTAAATTTAGAAGACATTTCTTTCGGATTAATTTCTTTCACGGATACACCTCCGCCAGTAACGAATGCTTTTTCAATTGACTGCGTACCATTTACATTCACAGTAAATTCTTTAAAGTCTTTCACAAGTGCACGAATCTTTTCGTGAGAAACTTGTCCAGCTTGTTCACTACCGTCAATTTCGTTTTTTTCTAATAAGAATAGGAAGTAACGTTCAGGGACATAACCTTTTAAAACGTTTTTAATTCCTTTTTTCGGATCTTCTTTCATTTGTTTCAGCATGCGCTGAAATAATTGCTCACTATTTTCCTCTGGCAATGCATCAATACTCATTTGTATTGTGTTCGTTTTAAACTTTTTCAGTGCTTTCACGACGAATTGACTACAGCGAAGAGCAGCAGGACCAGATAGGCCAAAATGAGTGAAGAGCATGTCCATTTTGTGAGAAATGATAGCTTTTCCTTTCGGGTTTAATACGCTTAAGTTTATATCACGTAAAGCAAGACCTTGTAATGAGCGATCACGTATAAACGGCTCGTTTGACAGGATAGGTACTTCTGTTGGGAATAATTCTGTAATTGTATGACCTGCTTTTTCAGCCCAAGCGTATCCGTCTCCAGTAGATCCAGTTTGAGGAACTGATTTTCCGCCAACAGCGATAACGACGTGATTTGTTTCTAACACTTCGCCTGTTTGCAGTATAACTGCTTTTGTTTGACCATTTTCATATTCAATCGTTTCAACAGGCGTATTTGTACGAATTTTTACACCTAAGTCTTTTAATCGTGTTAAAAGTGCGTCTACAACAGATTGTGCTTTGTTTGACACAGGGAACATGCGACCGTGGTCTTCTTCTTTCAATTTAACACCGAGATTTTCGAAGAATGTAATAATATCTTCATTATTAAAAATAGAAAAAGCGCTGTATAAGAAGCGACCGTTTCCTGGTATATGTTTAACAATTTCATCAAGTGGTAGACGGTTTGTTACGTTACAGCGTCCGCCACCAGAAATTGCAAGTTTACGCCCAAGTTTATTTCCTTTATCAAGAAGTAAGACATTTGCGCCTTCTTCTGCAGCACCAATTGCAGCCATTAGTCCAGAAGGACCGCCGCCGATGACAATAACATCATAATGCATAATATATCGACCTCATTTTCTACATTTCCTGCCTAAAAGAATAGCATGTTTTCCCTTAAAAGAAAAATAGAGTGAAGTACTGCTTAATGAGAGAATTGTGGTACAATACAAAAGTTAGAGTTAAGCACTATCCTGCTATTTGTAGGCGATAAGACTAAAACCTCAAGATTTAGGAGAAGTAAATAGGGAGTCTGTTAGCCTGTAAATGCTCGAATGGTTCAACTAATAAGGAGTAGGAGAGAAGTCTCCAACTAATTATAGTTTCACTTTATGTAGATGTAGGAGGATTTTTGTATGTCCGATTCGAAATTTCTGCGCGGAACGCTTATTGTTACGCTAGGGACATTTTTAGTAAAGTTCTTAGGCATGATTTACGTCTTTCCGTTTCATGCATTAGTAGGCACAGAAGGCGGAACGCTCTATACATATGGATACATTCCATATACGATCTTTTTAAGTATCGCAACGGCAGGTGTGCCGCTTGCTGTTTCAAAATTTGTTTCCAAATATAATGCGCTTGGCGATTATAAAACGAGCCGGAGAATGTTCCGCTCGGGAATGGTTATGATGATAGTAACAGGAGTTCTTTCGTTCCTAGTACTGTACATGACGGCGCCATTGTTTGCAGAAGCGATGCTTGGTAAACAAAGTATACACAATAATGTAGGAGAAGTTACGACGATCATTCGTCTTGTAAGTTTCGCACTTATTGTTGTACCAGCAGCGAGTTTAATTCGTGGTTATTTCCAAGGTCACCAGTCTATGGGACCAACTACCGTTTCACAAATTATTGAACAAATTATTCGTATCGTCTTTTTATTAGCTGGTAGTTTTATCGTTATTAAAGTACTTGGCGGTACAGTTGCAACAGCAGTTGGAGTAGCGACGTTTGCTGCGTTTGTTTCAGCGGTTGGAGCACTCGGTGTGTTAATTTGGTACTGGTTAAAACGTAAAAAATATTTGGATCAATATTTAATTGAACAAACTGTACCAGAATCAACAGTAAGTACTGTTCAATTGTTTAAAGAGTTATTCGCATATGCAATTCCTTACGTTGTAATTGGGTTAACAATTCCTTTATATCAACAAATTGATACATTGACATTTAACTCAATTATGCAGGCGATTGGTCAAGGTGATATCGCAGAGCGAGCGCTTGGTATTTTCACAATGTGGACGCATAAGTTAATTATGATTCCTGTATCACTTGCAACAGCGTTTAGTTTAACGCTTGTACCAGCAATTACAAAATCATTTACTGAAAAACAATACCGCTATTTGAAATTACAAATTACACAAACATTCCAAGCAAATATGTTTTTAACATTGCCAGCAGTTATCGGTATTTCAACACTTGCATATCCAATTTACACTGCTTTCTATGACTCAGATCCATTAGGTGGACAAGTATTAATGTGGTATGCACCAGTTGCATTGTTATTTGCTTTATTTACAGTAACAGCGGCAATTCTTCAAGGGATTAATCAGCAAAAGCATGCGATTGTCGCGCTTATTATGGGTGTTATTTTGAAATTTGTATGTAACGTAATCTTTATTCGTTATTTCGGTACAGTAGGAGCAATTCTAGCAACCGCAGTTGGTTTCTTAGCTTCTGTTTGGTATACAAATCGACAAATTAAAAAATACGCACACTATTCATTCGGTGTTGTATATAAAAGAACATTCCAAATTGCAGTACTGACACTTATAATGGTCGTTGCTGTAAAACTATCACAATGGCTTCTATCCTTCATGATTTCGCCTGATGGCCGTATTGGTGCTCTTATAACAGTTGCGATTTGTGCAGGTATTGGCGGTCTTGTTTACGGATTGTTAGCAATTCGCACAGGAGTACTTGAAAGAGTATTTGGCGGAGAAGCATTAGATAAAATTCAACGTAAACTTGGTAGTAGATTTAAAATAAAGTTGAAATCAAGAGGGGCGTAATTACGTCCCCTTTTCTATGATAAATAAAGAAGGTGAAAAACGTGAGATTAGATAAATTATTAGCGAATATGGGATATGGAAGTAGAAAAGAAGTAAAGAAATTATTGAAAGATGGCGTTGTGAAAATTGATGGAACGCCAGTAAAAGATGCGAAAGTTCATGTAAATGTAGAAGAGCAAGAAGTTATGATTCACGGCGAAGTTGTGGAATACAAAGAGTTTGTTTACTTAATGATGCATAAACCACAAGGTGTTATTTCAGCGACGGAAGATGATAATCATGAAACAGTAATAGATTTATTAGAATTAGAAGATGCAATCTTTGATCCGTTCCCAGTTGGACGACTTGATATCGATACGGAAGGTTTCTTATTGATAACAAATGATGGGAAGTTATCACATCAATTATTATCTCCGAAAAAGCATGTGCCGAAAAAATATTATGCACACGTTGCAGGAGTAGTAACAGAAGAGGATGTAAAAGAGTTTGCTAAAGGTGTTATTTTAGACGATGGCTATGAAACAAAGCCAGGTGCGCTTACAATATTGAAAAGCGATGATATTTCTGAAATTGAGCTTGTGATTACGGAAGGAAAATTCCATCAAGTGAAGCGTATGTTTGAAGCGGTAGGGAAAAAAGTAGTCTACCTAAAAAGAACGGAGATGGGTCCGTTAGTATTAGATGAAGAACTAGAACTTGGACAATACCGAGAGCTAACAGATGAAGAAGTAGAAATGTTAAGAACATATCAAGTAGATACTGAAAAGTAGTACCTTTATAGGTGCAGAAAAAACCCCTTTCTAATAGTTAGAAAGGGGTATGTATTTATTTACATACAATTATTTTTCGTTATGAGGTCATTCTCACTTTCTTTCCTGTTGTTGTCCACTTACCGCGGCAAGGGCTATACACGAGTTCATTAAACTGCAACACATTTAGATCACGTTGTATCGTTCGCGGTGTGATCCCGAACTCATCTACAAGGTCTTTCGTCGTTACCGTTCCGTTTTCATTGATGTACATATAAATTGATTTAATGCGTGTTAGCATACGAGTAGTTGTAGGTTTCAAGAGAAAACCACTCCTCTACTAGTTTTTTTGACCCCATTCAGGAAAGAAGGTCGTTACTACCATTGTACTCTACATGATAAAATTCATGCTTTAATCTACTTAAATTTTACAAAAGTTTAACAAATATTTATATAGAAAAATATTGGTAGTTGACATTGTATATATGGTCAGTCAACTAACACATAAAATTCTACGTAAAACGCCAAATTCCTGCAAATTTTTTGAAAAAATAAAAGAAAAACTAATAAGAAATGTCTGAAATATTACAATTGTTCGGTATTTAGTTTTCGTGTATGGCATAAGGGATTTCGGTTTGCTATGATGAAAGAGATAATATAGTGAAGGATGGATGCGTGATGTCAGCGATTAATTGGACTGAAGAAGTTGCAAAACGAAAAGATGATTTAATTCGTGATACACAACAATTTTTACAAATTAAAAGTGTATGGGAAGAAGAATCCGCGAAAGAAGGCGCACCATTCGGTGAAGGTGTAGAAAAAGCGCTATCTTTCATGTTACATAAAGGAGAAGCTGAAGGTTTTGCTTCTAAAAATTTAGAAGGATATGCAGGTCATCTTGAAATGGGACAAGGAGAAGAGTTAGTAGGTATTCTTTGTCACGTTGATGTTGTACCAGAAGGAGATGGCTGGACGACTCCTGCGTATAGTGCGGATATTCGCGACGGAAAGATTTTTGCACGTGGTGCAATTGACGATAAAGGCCCAACGATGGCAGCATATTATGCGATGAAAATTGTGAAAGAATTAGGCTTACCTCTTTCAAAACGTGTGCGTATGATTATAGGAACAGATGAGGAAAGCAATTGGAAATGTGTAGATCACTACTTTAAAAACGAAGAAATGCCAACAATCGGTTTTGCACCAGATGCAGACTTTCCAATTATTAATGCAGAAAAAGGAATTTCTGATATACAAGTTGTGCAAAATGGTAGTGAAGAGAAAAAAGGTACATATGAACTTGTTTCATTTGATTCAGGCCGCCGTTTAAATATGGTTCCTGATTTTGCAGAAGCGGTTATTACAGGAGAAGATGTAAATGCACTTACAGTAGCATATGAAGAGTATTTACAAACTGCTAAAAAAATAGGGAAATCGACTATAGAAGGCAATACAGTGACGTTGCAAATAGAAGGAATTTCAGCGCACGGATCTACTCCTGAAAAAGGAGAAAATGCAGGTTTATTATTAGCAAACTTCTTAACTACAGTTTCACTTGATGGAAAAGCAACTGCATTTGCGATATTTGCAACAGAAACATTTACTGGTGATATTTTTGGTGAAAAAGCTACTATTGCTTATAAAGATGAAATTAGCGGTCCATTAACAGTGAATGTTGGTCGCCTTTCTTATACGAAAGAGAATGGTGGTAATTTAGGATTAAACGTACGTTACCCAGTTACGACTAACTTTGAAGAAATGATTGCAAAGTTAAAAGAATATGTAGGTACGTATGGATTTGCAGTAGCAGACTACTCTAACTCTCGTCCGCATCACGTTGATAAAAATCACGAGTTAATTCGTACGTTGCAACGTGTATATGAGGAACAAACAGGTGAAAAAGCTGAATTGTTAGCAATCGGCGGAGGTACTTATGCTCGCTCATTAAAAGCTGGTGTGGCATTTGGACCGCTATTCCCTGGAAAAGAAGAACTTGCGCATCAAAAAGATGAGTACATTGAAATTGAAGACTTATTAAAAGCAACAGCAATTTATGCGCAAGCAATTCATGAACTAGCGAAGTAAAGTGAAACTTTAATCGCCGATATATGAATAATGACCGCTCTCTACTTTAGAGGGCGGCTTCTTTTTAATTGAATGAGATAAGAAAGAAAAGAAACAATAGAAAGAAGGAGACGGTGTACATGGATAGGCATTATTTTGTCGCAATTACGTTACCAAATCATATAAAAGAAGTGCTGTCTAACTATAAAGAGGATACGAATGAGGAATTACCATTTCGCTCGTGGGTACATAAGGAAGATTATCATATTACCCTTTCCTTTTTAGGAGGTGCGACAGAAGAACAGTTAAAAGGTATAAAGAATGGATTACAAACACTTACAAAAACAAAAGAACTATCGTTCACGTTACAAGGTTTTTCAACGTTTGGTAGAGAAGATCAGCCCCGTATTTTTTGGGCGAAGGTAAGTGAGAATCACGATTTGTTTCAGTTGCAAAAGCAAGTACATGTCATTTGTGAAGAAAATGGATTTTCTCTAGAAACACGCCCGTATCATCCACATATTACTGTTGCTCGTAAATGGATAGGAGAAGAAAAGTTTCATTTAGAAAGTATAAAAGAAGTACCTGAAATATCATTTCAAGCAGATACAATTACTTTATACGAATCCCACGTGAAAGAAACCCCGAAGTATAAATCGATTGCTGAAATAAAATTACAAAAATAGAATGGTGAAAACGTTTTTTATGCAGGTGAATATAATATAGAGAAGAATGGAGTTACTGTATAGAGTCTTGTTGATAAGAAAAGCCTTATCATTTGCAGCTCATTTTATCTCGCTCATTAAAGTTTCACTTTATTTTAACTTTGAGAATGATGGTGATTTTTTTATGTTGAAAGTAAAACGTCCATTTGATGCCTATTTAGATGAAATGAATAAAATTACAATTTTGCTCCCACATGCGTATGGAACAAGTCGGACATTTCGTTTGCAAGAAGGAAGTAATGTGAAAGATTTACCGATTGCTCATACGATTGCGCTTCCAGATGCAACGAAGTATGAGTGCTTTATAGAAGAGCCGCTAGATGTGGGAAAGTATTATACAGTACGAGATGAACGGAATGAAGAAACGGATTTACAAATAGGTGCTGTTATTCGAACAACAATTTTCGATGAAAAGTATTATTACGAAGGTACAGATTTAGGTGCTGTGTATCAAAAAGAAGAAACGACATTTAAAGTATGGGCCCCAACTGCAAGGCTTGCGAAAGTAAGAATTTATAAGAGCGATAAAGAATATGCCGATCATGAAATGTACAGGGGAGAAAACGGAGTTTGGATTCAAACATTACAAGGTGATTTAGACGGAGCACGCTATACATTTCTCGTTTGTATTAATTTAATATGGAACGAAGCTGTAGATCCTTATGCAAAGTCGGTGACGGTAAACGGAAAACACGGTGTTGTTATCGATTTAGAAAAAACGAATGTAACAAGAAGAGAAGGATTACCACCATTACAATCAATGACAGATGCCATATTGTATGAACTGCATATTCGTGATGCGACTATACATCAAAATAGTGGAGTGATTCAAAAGGGAACATATAAAGGATTGATGGAAGAGGGAACAACAGGACGGAATGGGACTTTAACAGGGTTGTCTCATATAAAAGATTTAGGTGTTACACATGTTGAACTATTACCGTTATATTGTTTCGGTGGTGTAGATGAGGCGAATCCTTCGTCTGCCTATAATTGGGGGTATAATCCATTATATTACAATGCACCAACAGGATTTTATGCTACAAATCCCTTTGATCCGTATAACAGGATAGTAGAGTGTAAACAGTTAATCGAGACATTTCATGAGCATGGCATTAGGGTAATTATAGATGTTGTATATAATCATGTTTATGAAAGAGAGCTATCATCATTTGAAAAGCTTGTTCCAGGATACTATTTTCGTCATGGTGAAGATGGTATGCCTTCTAATGGGACGGGAGTCGGAAATGATATAGCATCTGAACGGAAAATGATGAGGAAATTCATTGTAGAGTCTATTTTATATTGGCTTACTGAATACAATGTCGATGGATTCCGATTCGACTTAATGGGAATTTTAGATGTTGATACAATGAATATGATAGAAAAAGAAGTGCGAAACATAAAACAAGATGCTTTGTTATTAGGAGAAGGATGGGATTTACAAACACCGCTTCCTCGTGAGGAAAAAGCAACGTTAAATAATGCGAAGAAAATGCCACATATGGCGCAGTTTAATGATCAATTTCGTGATGGGATAAAAGGGAGTACATTTCATATAAATAAGCGTGGTTTTGCATTTGGTGGGCATGTAGACTGTAATCATTTGCAGTATATTGCAGCAGGAAGTCTTTTAAGTATGAAAGAAACAGGGCTGTTTCTAGAGCCGGCGCAAAGCATTAACTATGTAGAATGTCATGATAATATGACGATGTGGGATAAACTAGTGCGCAGTAATGAAGAATCAGAAGCGATTTTGAAAAAACGTCACCTGCTAGCGAGCGCAATGGTTATTCTTTCACAAGGTATTCCTTTCTTACATGCAGGACAAGAGTTTTATCGTACGAAGAAAGGAAATGAAAATAGCTATAATGCAAATGATGAGATCAATCAATTAGATTGGGATCAAAAAGAGAAAGAAATAGAGACCGTTAACTATATAAAAGGTTTAATTGCGATTCGTAAAGAGCATGGGGCATTCCGATTACAAAACGCAGGCCTTATAAAAAAACATATGACTTTTTTACAAACATCTACAGAAGTACTTGCGTATCACCTAGAGCATGCAGAATCGTTTGGGCCGTGGAAAGAGATTGTCGTTTTATTTAATAGCGGTTTAGAAGCTAAAACTGTGCAACTTCCGAAAGAAGAAACGTGGCATGTGATAGTAGACGAAAAGCAAGCGAAAATAGAGCCAATTTCTTCATTTAGAGGAAAGGAACTTAGGCTCGCTCCAATTAGCACCTATATATTGACGATAATGTGACAAATCGCTACTTGACGATGAGAATGTAATAAATGTAGAATTGACAAAGGTGACGATTTTGATAAGTTGTCATTCTATGACAGGTTTTGTAAAATAAAATAGAGAATTTTTGGCTGAGGCTAATTTTTCTTTTCATTTACAGTAAAATATATGAATCCACAACATGTGTAGAAATGTTGCGGTTTTTCTTTTCATAACTATAAAAGATAAGGATTTGTTAACGGGTAATGAATATGGAATGGTTGGAACAATTATTAGGAAAAGAGTGGAGTCTTGTACCGGCTGGTGGAGTAACGGGCGATGCATATATTGCGCAAAACGGACAACAGAAGTTATTTTTAAAGCGGAATACATCGCCCTTTTTAGCGGTATTGTCAGCAGAAGGAATTGTTCCAAAATTACTTTGGACAAGAAGGGTAACGAACGGTGATGTAATTTCTGCTCAAAAATGGCTTCCGGGACAGAAGTTAGAGCCAGAGGATATGAAACTAGAACGTGTTGCGAAACTTTTGAAGAAAATTCACTCCTCTAAAGCGCTTGTACAGATGATTCAAAGACTTGGGAAGCAACCGCTTCACGCACAAGAGTTATTACAACAACTGCAACTCGTTTTAAGAGGAGATATAAGGGATGATGAAACAATTCAGCAAGGCCTTCAATATTTAATGGATTCATTAAAAGCTATTGAATACAATGAATTCGTTGTATGCCATTGTGATGTAAACCATAACAACTGGATATTGTCGGATGAAGATGAGTTGTTTTTAATTGATTGGGATGGAGCTGTAATTGCTGACCCAGCTCTAGACCTTGGTATGTTATTATATTGGTACATTCCGCGCCAGGAGTGGAGTGAGTGGCTCGGTTTTTATGATATTGAAATGGATGAATCGCTGCTTAGGCGCATGAGATGGTATGTGATAGCACAAACGATTTTGTCTATTCAATGGCATACAACAAAAAAACAGCAAGCAGAAGCTGAATATTGGCATCAATATTTACAGCAACTACTTGCTTCAGAATAATACTTAAGAAAAATTGTCCATTCCAGCAATCCACTGAGTAAGTTGTTCTTGATTATTGGAAATATGGTTGTCCAAATTAGAGGAAGATTTACCCGATTGACTATAAGAATATACATCGTTTAGCATTGTTTTAGCGTCACTACTTATATTATCGTTTGCGAGTAACGATTGAATGAGGCGCTCTAATTGCTCGCATTCTGAAACTGTCCCGCAGCAATCACTTTGGTGGTTGACTAAAATATCTTTCAGCACTTCTAATTGATGTTGTTGATTAATTGGCATGAACGGATCATCCTTTCGATTGTTTTTCTCTTCAAATGTAAGAGAAAAAGCTGTTTCGTCATGGAATGTTTAATGCTGTATGTAGTTTTTATCAAAATGGTACATCTTATACTTGAAAGAAACGGACCGAGTGCTCGTACGTACTTGGTTTTTTGTTTGGTAGATTGATTAAAAAACAGAAAGAAGGAATTATTCCTTTAAAATAGTTTTGTAAAGAGAGGGAGACATCTATGCGTTTAAGACATAAACCATATGCAATGGATCGAATTAATGAGTATTCACATATCGTAATCGGAAACCCAGAGGAGCGCGCTGGTAACTGGAAAGAAGTATTTGGAAATGAACAACCAATTCATATTGAAGTAGGTACAGGTCGTGGCCGCTTTATGTATGATATGGCAAAAGCGAATCCACATATTAATTATATTGGAATTGAAAAATTCACAAGTGTTGTTGTAGATGCACTTGATAAATTAATTGAAGAAGAAGTGCCGAACTTAAAGTTAATTAATAAAGATGCTGAAGATTTAACAGTTTTCTTTGCAAAAGGTGAGATTGATCGCGTTTATTTAAACTTCTCAGATCCATGGCCAAAGAAGCGTCATACGAAGCGTCGTTTAACGTATAAAACGTTTTTACGCAATTATGAAGAAGTGTTAGTAGAAGGCGGAGAAATTCATTTCAAAACAGATAACCAAGGTTTATTTGAATATTCTCTTATGAGTATGGCTGAGTATGGTATGTTACTAACTTACTTAAGCTTAGATCTTCATAACAGCGACTTTGAAGGTAACATCATGACTGAATACGAAGAGAAATTCTCTAGTAAAGGTCATCGTATTTACCGAGTTGAAGCAAAATATCGTACAGAGCCTATGCAGTAATGCATAGGTTTTTTTATATCTAAAATAATCAGAATTTTATGTTAAGATTAATTGAAAGGGGGATGTGTAATGGAACAGTTACAAATTGGAGATATAAAAGTAACGTGGTTAAAAGGCGGAAATACACATTTAGATGGAGGGGCAATGTTTGGTGTTGTGCCGAAAGTACTTTGGTCACGTAAATATAAACATAATGACACAAATCATATTTACTTACGAACAGATCCGTTACTTTTACAAACGAAAGATGGAAATATGCTCATTGATTCAGGAATAGGAAACGGTAAGTTGGATGAGAAGATGAAACGAAATCAAGGTGTAACAGAAGAATCATCGGTTTATGAATCGTTAGAAAAACAGGGATTAAAGCCAGAAGATATTCAATATGTTTTAATGACACACCTTCATTTTGATCATGCATCTGGCCTAACAAAATGGGATGGGGATCACCTTGTACCAGCGTTTCCAAATGCGAAAGTTTACGTAAGTGAAACAGAGTGGAATGAAATGAGGAACCCAAATATTAGATCCCGTAATACATATTGGAAGGAAAATTGGGAACCGATTGTAGATCAAGTTGTTACGTTCCAGCAAGAAATAGAAATTACAGATGAAATTAAGATGGCGCATACGGGTGGTCATAGTGATGGACATGCAGTTATCGCTTTGGAGAGTCAAGGGGAAACGATGCTACATTTAGCAGATCTCTTGCCGACGCACGCGCATCAAAATGTATTATGGGTAATGGCATACGATGATTATCCGATGACCTCGATTGAAAATAAACAAAAGTGGATGAAGTATGGTGCTGACAAAGAGGCGTGGTTTACGTTTTATCATGATGCATATTATCGTGCTGTGAAGTGGAATGAGGAAGGGCATATCGTAGAAAAAATAGAACGGAAAACGAGTATAGAAGCATAAAAATAGGAGGTTGCTCCAGAATATCTGTTAGAGCAGCCTCCTATTTAGATATGCTATATAAATAATGAAGCATATCTCCATTATAATATTTAGTCGTGAATTCTTTTTCTTTAATCATACCAAGCTTCTTAGCAACTTTTTGTGAAGCAATATTGTCATGTTTAATAATTGAATAGACTTTTGATAGTCCTAATTCATTAAAAGCATATTTTTTAATGCCTTTAGTAATTTCACTTGCGTAACCTTTGTACCAAAATTCTTTTTTTAGCAAATATCCAATTTCTATGACCTGTTCAACATCAGTATCCTGCATGCTTAAACCGGCGTTTCCTATAAACTCATCAGTTTCTTTTAGATACATCCCCCATAAGCCAAAGCCAAAATCTTTATATCGTTTTATATTTCTATCTAACCAGGATTGAACATCAGCATCAGAAAAATTATGTTCATAAGCATACATTACATCTTGATCTTGCAACATCATTTTTAAATCATTAAAATCATCTTGTCTCATTGCCTTTAGGTATAAGTATTCGGTTTCTAATATCATCTATCATCGAAACTCCTTTTATTTCTTTTGCAATAAAAAAATAAGAGGTTCACCTAATGGGAACCCTCCGTTTTATGCTGCTATAACCTCTAAAACAGTACCTGTTTTAGCATCAACTAAAAATTCAAATCGTTCTTGTATATCATCTAACATTGTTGTAAGACCGCCGCGATAAACTTCATATGCGACATCATATTTTTCAAATGTCTCTGGAACCATATGTACCCAAGAGCCAGTAATTTCACCTTTATGACTTAATGCTTGTTTCACCATTTTCAATGCTTTTTCTGAAGAAATATGGGATTGTTCTTGTACTTTGTTTGCAACGAGATAACCAGCTGCGAACCCAACGCCAAGACCTGCTACTAAACCTTTCCAGCTCATATATTCACCTCAATTCTATAAAATAAAAATAGTGTACCAATAATAATTATAAAGCAAATACAGCTAAAAAAGAAGAAACTAGAAACATTTCGAAAATTTCGTTACAATAAAAGAGGTATTCTACTAAGGTTTGAAAGAAGGGGACTTCGTGAATAAAGAGACATTACAATTATTTCGTACGTTAACAGAATTACAAGGTGCATCAGGTTTTGAACATGATGTACGCCGTTTTATGAAACAAGAATTAAGCAAATATGCGGATGAAATTGTACAAGACGGTTTAGGTAGCGTATTTGGTCTGAAAAAAGGGGACGAAACTGGCCCGCGTGTTCTTGTAGCAGGTCATATGGATGAAGTAGGTTTCATGGTTACGCAAATTACGAAAAACGGAATGCTTCGTTTTCAAACGTTAGGCGGCTGGTGGAGCCAAGTTTTATTAGCACAGCGTGTACAAGTTATGACGAAGAATGGTCCTGTTATTGGGGTTGTTGGTTCTATTCCTCCTCATTTATTAAGTGACGCGCAACGTGCAAAACCGATGGATATAAAAAATATGTTAATTGATATAGGTGCAGATAGTTATGAAGATGCGATTGAAATTGGTGTAAAACCGGGACAACAAATCGTGCCGATTTGCCCATTCACACCGATGGCAAATGAGAAGAAAATTATGGCGAAAGCTTGGGACAACCGTTACGGATGTGGTCTTGCAATCGAATTGTTAAAAGAATTAAAAGATGAAACATTACCAAACACATTATATTCTGGTGCTACTGTACAAGAAGAAGTAGGCCTTCGCGGAGCGCAAACCGCTGCAAATATGATTCAACCAGACATTTTCTATGCGCTTGATGCAAGTCCAGCAAACGATGCATCTGGTGACAAAACGCAGTTCGGTCAATTAGGAAAAGGTGCCCTTCTTCGTATTTACGATTGCACGATGGTAACACATAGAGGAATGCGCGAATTCATTTTAGATACAGCAGAAACAAACAACATTCCGTACCAATACTTTATTTCACAAGGTGGTACAGATGCTGGCCGTGTACATACAAGTAACTCTGGTATCCCATCAGCAGTAATTGGTGTTTGCGCACGCTACATTCATACACATGCTTCAATTTTACATGTTGATGATTATGCAGCGGCGAAAGAATTAATTACGAAGCTTGTAAGAACAACAGATAAAACGACGTTAGAGACAATTAAGAATAACGCGTAGAGAAGAAGGGCGAAAAACCCTTCTTTTTTTAGATTGAAGAGATGGCCCATCCATGAGTGGGAGCGGTCAGTGCCTAATTGGTGCTCGAATGTTGTATTAAGACCCTGGATAGGAAAAGAGAGGAAGGCTGTTTTTGTTTTTGAAGACGGTAATGTTGCTAGAAAAAACCTTCTTTTTTAGGCTGAATAGATGACTTGGTGATATGTGGTAGTGGTTGATACTTAATTCGTATCTGATGCGGATATTAGAATAGAATGATGAATTTTTATAGAGGTGAACGAAATGAAGGTAGTAGTTGGATCGAAGAATAAAACGAAGGTTGGCGCTGTGGAGAAGGTTTGGAAAGATGCTGAAATTACATCTCTTTCTGTTCCTTCAGGAGTAGCAAATCAGCCGTTTTCAGATGAAGAGACGATGCAAGGAGCGATTAATAGAGCGAAGCGAGCGCTAGAGGAAGGAGGAGCTCAAATTGGTATTGGGCTAGAAGGCGGCGTAATGAAAACGGAGTACGGTTTATTTATGTGTAATTGGGGCGCGCTAGCAACAAGTGATGGTAAAATATTTGTTGCCGGCGGGGCACGTATTACATTACCGGATGATTTTTTAGCACCTCTTGAAGAGGGCAAGGAGTTAAGTGAAGTGATGGAAGAGTTTGTACATAGAAAAGATATTCGTAGTCACGAAGGTGCAATCGGTATTTTTACAGATGATTATGTTGATCGCACGGAATTATTTGTACACGTTGTTAAGTTACTTGTTGGGCAATATAAGTATGACGAAAAGCAAGCATAAACCTTGCACCATGCGTGATGTATGGTAGTATAAAAGAAAGATTATAACATGAAAACATGCACTCGTTAGAGGAGGAAATATAGATGAAGTCATTAGAAAGCATGGAGCAATTCCAACAATTAAAAAATGAAGAGAATGTAGTCTTTATGTTCTCAGCAGAATGGTGCCCAGACTGCCGTTTTGTAGACCCATTTATGCCAGAAGTAGAAGAGAAATATAGTGATTTCTCATTTTACTATGTAGATCGTGATGAGTTTATTGATCTATGTGTAAAATTAGACGTATTTGGCATTCCGAGCTTTGTAGCGTACAATAAGGGTGAAGAAACTGGTCGCTATGTAAACAAAGATCGTAAAACACAAGAACAAATCGAAGAGTTTATTGAAGGTTTAAAATAAGGCAATTTGCCAATTGAATTGTAAAACAACCTCTACCTTCGCGGGGGAGGTTATTTTTTTGGAAGGGAGGAAAAAGAGATGAAGATGACAAGTAAAAAGATGAAAGACGAGTTAATGAAGAAATTATCTCGCCCAGAATGGGACTTTCAGTATGATAGCGAGAAAGAAGTTCTACGTATTGAACAGAAAGACTCTAAAAAAGGTATTAACGTATCGCTTCCAGGAGTTGTGGCAAAATGGGAAGTGAATAAAGAAAAAGCAATTGAAGAGGTTGCTTATTATGTACAAGAAGCGCTAATTGCGATGCATAAAGAAGAAAATAGCGGAGCGAAAATTTTACCTGTTATTCGCTCTACTTCTTTCCCGAAACAAGCAGAAGAAGGAAATCCGTTTATTATGACGGATCATACGGCGGAAACACGTATTTACTATGCGTTAGATTCGAATAAAACGTATCGACTAATCGATGAGCGTCTGTTACAAAAATTAGAACTTACAGAACAGCAAGTACGTGAAATGGCATTATTCAATGCTCGTTCATTAGGTTATGAATTTAAACAAGACACAGTAGCGGGTAATACATTCTACTTTTTAAACACAAATGATGGATATGACGCGACGCGTATTTTAAACGAATCGTTACTACAATCGATGCGTGAAAAGATTTCTGGTGACATGGTTGTTGCTGTTCCTCACCAAGATGTATTAATTATTGCTGATATCGTTAACGAAATCGGTTATGATATTATTGCACAAATGACAATGAAATTTTTTGCCGAAGGGCATGTTCCGATTACATCACTTTCATTCGTATATGAAGATGGAGACTTTGAACCAATCTTTATTTTAGCGAAGAATCGGAAGAAGACAGATGGAAAAGAGAAAGGATGAACGAAGTGAACGTTTTTTACAACCTTGAAGGAATTGGTGACACTTTAATTGTTGCCTTACAAGATATTACTTTAGAGAACCGTACTTTTGATCGCAAAGGAGATGTTGCTCGCGTTTATGATCGTGAAAGCAACGTAACGGGAGGATTCAACATCTTTAATGCATCTTCTTATTTAGAAGTAACAGAAACAGGTAACCTTACATTAACGAAAGAGCTTGTTGAGAAAATCAACGAAATTTTAGCGAAGAACGGCTTTGAAGAAACAGTAGAAGCAGATCTTTCTCCGAAATTTGTTGTAGGTTATGTAGCTGAAAAAGAAAAGCATCCAAATGCTGATAAGTTAAACATCTGTAAAGTAGAAATCGGTACAGAAACATTACAAATCGTATGTGGCGCACCAAACGTTGATGCAGGACAAAAAGTTGTCGTTGCAAAAATCGGTGCTGTAATGCCAAGCGGTATGTTAATCAAACCAGCTGAGCTTCGCGGTGTTCCTTCTTCTGGAATGATCTGCTCTGCACGTGAATTAGAGCTTCCAGACGCTCCACAAGAAAAAGGTATTCTTGTATTAGAAGATAGTTTTGAAGTTGGACAAGAATTTAAATTTTAATTGATATAAGAAAAGAGAGGTTGTCCTTTTGGGCAGCCTCTCTTTTTTGTCATTTTTGTTGGTAAGTCGAAATTTCGTGTTGAATCGTTAATATATTGAGAGTTGTGATAGATATACTCAAAAAATCGTAAATATGATAAAGGTGTCACCTTTTGTCTTAAAATCTATATTGTATTTTATAAACAAACTAGTTAAAATTTAGAAAAATAGAAGGGGATAGACGTATGAAACAACAACCAAAAATCGCAGAACTTCTAAAACGAATTGAAACTTCAAAACAGCAAGATGTTGAGCTAGGTACTTATGAAATATATGTGTTTAGTGAAAGTGAATTAGAAAAAGGACAAATCGGTTACCGATATGATAAACATAAAAAGTCATTAATAAGTGAAGAAAACGGAAAGTGGCAAGAAGGATGGATTGTAATTGGATATGAAACGGATATGGGCGATCCAGTTTTCGTAAATATAGATGATGACGCTTATCCAGTTTATACTGCAGAACGTGGTACAGAAACATGGCAGCCAGTTTATATTGGAAATATGGATGAGATTATAGGGCAATTATAAGAAAAACTTTGAATCCGGTGCAAAGTGATGGGAGAGAAGTATGAAGTATATAAAAATAATGAGCATGATTGCATTCATTGGAATATATATGGCCGGTTGTTCACAAGAGCAGCCGAAAAAAGAAACTACATCTTCTATACAAGAGAAAAACAAAGATACCAAAGAAGACGCACCGGTAGAAAAGCAGCAAGAACAAGAAAAGAACGAAGAATCGCAAGTAGAACATAGGCAAGAGGAAGTATCAGCCGAGGTAAAGAAAGAAGAAACTACAACGGTGCAGCCAATTGAGCAACCAGTGCAAAATAATGAACAAAAAGTAGAGAGTAATGAAAAGCAAGGAAAGTTTCTCGTCGTTATTGATCCAGGGCATCAACAAAAAGCGAATTTAAATTTAGAGCCGATTGGACCAGGGGCAACAACGCAAAAATATAAAGTGACAGACGGTACAACAGGTGTTGTGACGAAAAAGAGAGAGGCTGTACTTGTATTAGAAATGGCTTTTTTATTAAAAGAAAAGCTTGAAGCAAAAGGGATACAAGTGTTAATGACGAGAATATCACAAGACGTTGATATAAGTAATAAAGAACGGGCGACATTCGCAAATAATCATAAGGCTAATTTATTTTTACGTCTTCATGCAGATGGTTCTGAAAATCCAAACCAAAGTGGATTTGCTGTATTGACGCCGGCAGAAGGAAGTCCGTATACGAAAGAGATTTATGCGGAAAGTCTTCAAATCTCTCAAACGATAGTAAATAAAATGAGAGAAAATCAGCAAGTGAAAGTAAATGGAATTAAATTTAGGGATGACCTTTCTGGATTCAATTGGTCCAAAGTACCTGGCGTACTATTAGAACTTGGGTTTATGTCAAACTATGAAGAAGATAAAAAATTATCTGACCCGCAGTATGTAAATTCTTTATTGCAAAGTGTAACGGATAGTGTAGATGCATATCGGAAGAGTAAAGCTTAAGCGCAGTCTTACATGAAAGGCTGCGTTTTTCCATATGAAAACACTCGTAAATTAGAATATTGTGGATAAATATGACATGCTTAATTTTACCTGCACTTTTTGCCGAATGCTGATACAATAAAGGATGTTACTATTTAGTAGAAAGAGTGGTAAGCATGTTAGATTGGATGAAAAAGCTGTTTAACAAAGAGGAAGAACAAACAGCGATGAATAAAGAAGTACCAAAGCAAATTGAAAGTCAGCCGAAAATTCCTCGTGTAAACCACTACACTGAAGCAAGAGAAGCACAAATGGCAAGTAGGAATGCAGGTAAATGCCGTTTTCCTTTAGTACCGGATAATGGGTTCGATGAAGAGGATGAAAGCGAAGTAAATCACTTTGAAGAACAACCTGTTCAAGGAGTAGCATATGAAGAACCGACTGCCCAAAGAGGAATAAAGGTGGAAAGAAGCAGACGACCGTATGTGGAAAAGGTAGTTTCTACATATGAAGAGCCGGAAGTGCAATATGAACCGGTGCGGGAGTCTGTCGTTAAAAAGGCATCTGCACCTTCGCAAGAGAGTAACCGTAGACCATTTCGTCCAACAGAAATGATTTCGCCAATTTATGGATATAATCGTCCTTCAGTAGAGAAAAAGGTTGAAAAGCAGGAGGAAGTAAAAGAAAGAGAAGATCTTGAAATATCTGTAGAGGGAAAAGCAGTTGTTGATGCATGGTTAGAGAAAAAAGGATATAAATTATCTGATTTCTCAGAAGGACAAGCAACGTCTTCTGCTCCAGGTGAAGTAGTTGAACAGAAAGGCCAACAGGGCAAAAAAGAAGAAAAATCAGTTGTTGATCAATGGCTAGAGAAAAACGGTTATGAAATTGAACGCCAAGTGCCTTTAGTAGAAGAAAAAGAAGTGATTAAAGAAATGAGTACACCGCAGGAAGTTTCAGCGGATGAATTACTTCATAAAACAGTAGCTGAGCAGATGGAAAGTGCTAAGCTAGAAAAAGATGTAGTGGTGTTAAACGAAAAAAATCTACAAGGAGAATTAGTGGCTTCTAAAGTAGAGCATGAGGATACAATATTATCAGAAGAAATTAAACGTAATACAGAAATAAAACAACCTACTATTGAAGTAGAAAAGCAAGCTCCAGAAGAATCAGTGATTGTCAAAGCAGAAGAAAAACTTGAAGAAACAATCATTGTGGAAATACCAGAAGAGCTAGAAGAAGTGGAAGTAATTGCAGAAACAGAAGAGCTAGAAGAAGTAGAAGTAATCGCAGAAGCAGAAGAGTCAGAAGAAGTGGAAGTAATTGCGGAAACAGAAGAGCTAGAAGAAGTAGAAGTGATTGCAGAAACAGAAGAGCTAGAAGAAGTAGAAGTGATTGCAGAAACAGAAGAGCTAGAAGAAGTAGAAGTGATTGCAGAAACAGAAGAGCTAGAAGAAGTAGAAGTGATTGCAGAAACAGAAGAATCAGAAGAAGTGGAAGTAATCGCAGAAACAGAAGAATCAGAAGAAGTGGAAGTAATTGCAGAAACAGAAGAATCAGAAGAAGTGGAAGTAATTGCAGAAACGGAAGAGTCAGAAGAAGTAGAAGTAATCGCAGAAGCAGAAGAGTCAGAAGAAGTGGAAGTAATTGCGGAAACAGAAGAGCTAGAAGAAGTAGAAGTGATTGCGGAAACAGAAGAGCTAGAAGAAGTGGAAGTAATTGCGGAAACAGAAGAGCTAGAAGAAGTAGAAGTAATTGCGGAAACGGAAGAGCTAGAAGAAGTAGAAGTAATTGCGGAAACAGAAGAGCTAGAAGAAGTGGAAGTAATTGCGGAAACAGAAGAGCTAGAAGAAGTAGAAGTGATCGCAGAAACAAAAGCGCCTGTAGTAGAGACATTTGTAGCACTTGAGGAAATTCAGCAAGAAGATGAAGAAATTGAACAAAACAGTGAATTCATACATGTAGCTGAGGCTGATGAACAGACAAAGAACGATGTTCAAAGCTTTGCGAATGTTTTAATTGCAGAAACAGAAGAAAATAAACGAGTTGAAGAAGAAGCACCGGTCGTAGAAGAGCAATCAGTTGAAGAAGAAGTGCCGGTCGTAGAAGAACAACCCGTTGTAAAAAAAGAAGAACCAAAACGTGAGAAAAAGCGTCATGTACCATTTAATGTTGTTATGTTGAAACAAGATAGAACACGATTAATGGAAAGACATGCAGTTAGAGCAAATGCAATGCAGCCTTCTGCTAATGTACGAGTAGAGAATAAGCCAGTACAACAAGAGGTAGCAGAACCACAAGTGGAAGAAAGCCCAGTGCAGCAAGTAGTGGCAGAACCACAAGTGGAAGAACGCCTAGAGCAACAGGTAGTAGTAGAACCACAAGTGGAAGAACAACCAATGCAGCAAGTAGTAGCAGAACCACAAGTGGAAGAGCAACCAATGCAGCAGGTGGTAGTAGAATCACAAGTGGAAGAAAGCCCAGTGCAGCAAGTAGTAGCAGAACCACAAGTGGAAGAACAACCAATGCAGCAGGTGGTAGTAGAATCACAAGTGGAAGAAAGCCCAGTGCAGCAAGTAGTAGCAGAACCACAAGTGGAAGAACAACCAATGCAACAAGTAGTGGTAGAGCAAGTACAAAAGTCAATTTCAAGTACAGAACCAAAAGAGAAAGCATATGTTGTAAATCAAAGAGAGAACGATATGCGAAATGTATTGCACACACCACCGACATATACTGTTCCGCCATTAGCGTTGTTGTCAATTCCACAGCAATCAGCGCTAGATAATACAGAATGGTTAGATGAGCAAAAAGAATTATTAGATACAACGTTTAATAATTTTCATGTTGGAGCACATGTTATTAATGTCTCGCAAGGGCCAGCAGTAACTCGTTTTGAAGTGCAACCAGACCCAGGCGTGAAAGTAAATAAAATTACAAATTTAAGTGATGATATTAAGTTAAGTTTAGCTGCGAAAGATATTCGTATTGAAGCGCCGATTCCAGGAAAGAGTGCAATTGGAATTGAAGTTCCAAATAAAGAAAGTAAGCCAGTATTTCTTCGCGAGATTTTAAGAAGTCCTGTATTCACAAAGAGTGAATCACCGCTTACTGTTGCGCTTGGACTTGATATTTCAGGGGATCCAATTGTAACGGATATTCGAAAAATGCCGCACGGACTCATTGCGGGTGCAACGGGTTCAGGTAAAAGTGTGTGTATTAACGCGATTTTAACGAGTATTTTATATAAAGCGAAACCACATGAAGTGAAGTTAATGTTAATTGATCCGAAGATGGTTGAGCTTGCACCATACAATTCTGTTCCGCATCTTGTAGCACCTGTTATTACGGATGTAAAAGCAGCGACAGCTGCGTTAAAGTGGGCAGTTGATGAGATGGAGCGTCGTTATGAATTGTTTGCGCATGCTGGTGCTCGTGATTTAACTCGCTATAATACAATTGTAAGTGAGCGAGATATTCCAGGTGAGACATTACCTTATATCGTTATCGTTATTGATGAGTTAGCCGATTTAATGATGGTAGCACCAGGTGATGTTGAGGAAGCAATTTGTCGTATTGCGCAAAAAGCACGTGCTTGTGGTATTCATTTATTAGTTGCGACGCAGCGTCCATCTGTAGATGTTATTACAGGGTTAATTAAATCAAATATTCCAACGCGTATTGCGTTTACTGTATCATCTCAAGTTGATTCACGTACGATTATCGATATTGGGGGCGCGGAAAAATTACTTGGCCGTGGTGATATGTTATTTTTAGGGAACGGTACATCTAAGCCAGTTCGTGTACAAGGTGTATATGTATCGGATGATGAGATTGAAAAAACAGTTGATCATGTGAGAAAGCAAATGAAGCCGAATTACTTATTTAAGCAAGAGGATTTATTAGCGAAAACAGAACAGGCTGAGTCGGAAGATGAGCTGTTCTTTGATGCATGTCAATTTGTTGTAGAACAAGGGGGAGCGTCCACATCTTCTGTACAGCGAAAATTCCGTATTGGTTATAATCGCGCAGCACGTCTCATTGAAGAGATGGAATCGCAAGGGATTATTTCTGAAGCGAGAGGAACTAAGCCGAGAGATGTCCTTATTTCTGAGGATGAATTTGCTGCTATGCAGGAAACGAATGTATAGTCCACGGTTTTGCTGTATACTAATAGAAAATGTTGGATAGTAAAGTAGGGAGTAAAGCGACATGAAAGAAATTGAATTAAAATTAAAAGGTGAAATAAATCGACTAACAAATAAAACATTTAAATTTGACGAACGCGTTGGGGAAGGTTGGTTCTCCGCCGTTTACTTTTTAAAAACTAGAGAAATTATTGAAGAATTTCGCCCAAAAAGTGTTGTAACGATGCAATTTTTCCAAAAAGAAAATGCAGTTCTTTGCGGAACAGATGAAGTAATTGCATTGCTGCAAACATTCGCTAAAAATCCTGAGGAACTTGAAATTAACTCTTTAAAAGATGGCGATAAAATTAGTCCATTTGAAACAGTGTTAACAATTCATGGTCCTTATGAGAATTTCGGATTTTTAGAAGGTGTTATTGATGGGATTTTAGCTCGTCGTACATCGGTTGCAACAAACGTATATAATGTTGTCCAAGCTGCACGTAGTGTAGATAAAGAAAAACCAGTTATTTTCATGGGAGATCGTGACGATCATTATACACAACAAGCTGGTGACGGTTATGCAGCATACATCGGAGGTATGAGCGCACAAGCGACGCATGCAATGAATGAATGGTGGGGCAGAAGTGGTATGGGAACAATGCCTCACGCATTAATTCAAATGTTTAATGGTGATGTTGTAGAAGCGGCAAAAGCATATCATAAGAAATTCCCAGAAGATGAATTAGTTGTACTAATTGATTACAATAATGATGTTATTACAGATGCACTTCGTGTAGCGCGTGAGTTTGGATCAACATTAAAAGGTGTGCGTGTAGATACGTCTCGCACAATGATTGATCAATACTTTATTCGCCATCCAGAAGTACTTGGAACATTCGATCCACGTGGTGTAAACCCATCGCTCGTATTTGCACTTCGCAAGGCGCTTGATGAAGAAGGATTCCAGCATGTAGACATCGTTGTAACTGGTGGATTTGATGAAAAACGTATTCGTGAATTTGAAGCTCAAAAGGTACCTGTTGACATATACGGGGTAGGAAGTAGCTTGTTAAAAATGAATATTGGCTTTACTGGTGATAATGTAGAATTAAATGGGAAACCAGAAGCAAAAGCTGGTCGTAAATATCGTCCAAACCCACGTTTAGAGCGTGTTCAATTAGAAAAAAGAGAAGATATGTAAAAGAGAGAAAAACTGATAGGTGATTGACCCTATCAGTTTTTCTGTTATCATAGTATAGCGGCTTCTTTTTTGCTATAATGGACTTGTTATGGACATATAAAGAAGTACGTACGAGTTTATCCTGATAAGTGAAGGGAAAGAATAACTTCACTACATCAAAAATGTATGATGATTACCAAAATAAGAAAAGATTCATATACTGTCTTATAGATAGGCCGTTGTATTAGTTCGAAATGTTGGAGGTTCTTTAAGATGACAGTTTACCATTTTGTAGGAATTAAAGGAACAGGAATGAGTTCATTAGCGCAAATTCTTCATGATATGAAGCATACTGTTCAAGGGTCTGATTATGAAAAGCGTTTCTTTACACAAACAGCGTTGGAAAAGCGTAGTATCTCGATCCTTCCTTTTGATAAGAATAATGTAGAAGAAGGACAAGTGATTATTGCAGGAAATGCATTTCCTGATACGCATGAAGAAATCGTAGCAGCAAAAGAATTAAACATCCCAGTCCATCGTTACCATCACTTCTTAGGTGACCTGATGAGCCAATACACAAGTGTTGCTGTAACTGGTGCACACGGAAAAACATCAACAACAGGTTTGTTAGCCCATGTAATGCAAGGTGCACACCCGACATCTTACCTTATTGGAGATGGAACAGGGCATGGGGTAGAAAATAGTAAGTATTTTGTATTTGAAGCTTGTGAGTATCGTCGTCATTTCTTGTCTTACAATCCAGACTATGCAATTATGACGAATATTGATTTTGATCATCCAGATTATTTTGCAGACATCAATGATGTATTCAGTGCATTCCAAGAGATGGCATTGCAAGTGAAAAAAGGCATTATTGCATGTGGAGATGATGAAGAACTTCAAAAAATTCAAGCGAAAGTACCTGTTATTTTCTATGGATTTGGAGAAGATAATGATTTCCAAGCACGTAACATTCAAAAGAGAACAGATGGCACGATATTCGATGTATTCGTTCGTAATACGTACTATGACACGTTCAAAATTACAGGATACGGCAACCATAGCGTATTAAATGCGTTAGCAGTAATCGCGCTTTGTCATTATGAAAACGTTGATGTAGAAGCAGTAAA
Organism: Bacillus sp. N6; assembly: GCF_052805735.1. Taxonomy (NCBI): domain Bacteria; kingdom Bacillati; phylum Bacillota; class Bacilli; order Caryophanales; family Bacillaceae; genus Bacillus; species Bacillus sp. N6. The sequence continues at coordinate 4,566,740 of NZ_CM127843.1, read as the reverse complement.
ACATCAATTAACAACTTTTGAAGGCGTAAAACGTCGCTTTAATGAAAAGCCGATGGGAGAGCAAGTAATCATCGATGACTACGCACACCATCCGACAGAAATTAATGCAACGATTGAAGCTGCTCGTCAAAAACATCCAGAGCGTGAAGTTGTCGCTGTATTCCAGCCACATACATTCTCACGTACAGAAAAGTTCTTAGATGAGTTCGCAGAAAGCTTAAGCAAAGCTGACCAAGTATACTTATGTGATATTTTCGGATCAGCACGTGAAAACAAAGGTGAATTAACAATCGAAGATCTGCAAAAGCGTATTGACGGTGCAGAATTAATTACAGATACAACAACGGATGTATTAAAGAAACATAAAAACGGCGTTTTAATTTTCATGGGCGCAGGTGACATCCAAAAATTCGAAGCAGCTTACGTAAAAGAAGTTCAAGTTGCAGAGAAATAATAGAAAAGACGCATAGCTTGGCTGTGCGTCTTTTTTATGTTGTCGTGGTTGTGCTTTAATGTTGAAACGTCGATATATATGGAGTTGTGTTCGATATATTTCAAAAATCGTTGATATATTGTTACGCGTTTTGAAATATAAATGTTAGAATAATAAGAAAACTAAAAAGGGGACTAAAAAACATGTTCACACTCCGAGTAGATGACGAAATCGAACTACAATTACTAGAAAAACATCATAAAGAGGAATTATATCAATTATTAGATCAAAACCGTAATCATTTACGGAAATGGCTCCCTTGGGTAGATGGGACAAAATCTGCTGATGCTTATGATGAAATTTTTCCGATGTGGTTAAAGAAGTTTGCAGAGGGAGACGGTTTTGAAAGTGGTATACGTTACAAAGGAAAGCTCGTTGGGATGGTAGGCATTCATCCAGTGAGCTGGGGGAAGAAAGCGACGAGTCTTGGGTATTATCTTGCAGAAGATGCTGGCGGGAAAGGTATTATGACGCGTAGCGTAAAGGCTGTACTTCACTATGCATTTGAAAATTTAAAGCTGAATAAAATTGAAATTCGGTGCGGTGTTGAAAATGTGAAAAGTCGCGCTATTCCAGAGCGTTTAGGGTTTAAGTTAGATGGTATTTTACGAGATGAAGAATGGCTATATGATCATTTTCATGATATCGCTGTATATAGTTTACTAGCTTCAGAATGGAAAGAAATTCGATGAACGAGAAAATTCGTATTGTTCCGTATGAAAGTACGTTTCAAGAGGAAGTAGTAGATCTTATCGTTCATATTCAGCAAAAAGAGTATAATGTTCCCATTACGAAAGAAGAGCAACCTGATTTACTTGAAATAGAAACATTCTATCAAAAGGATCACGGAAACTTTTGGGTAGCAATTTATGATGGTAAAGTAGTTGGAACAGTAGCTTTATTAGATATTGAGAATCATCAAGTAGCGCTAAGAAAAATGTTCGTACAAAAAGAGTTTCGCGGAAAAGAATGGGGCGCATCACATATGTTGCTTCAAACAGCAATTTCATGGGCTGAGGATAAAAAATTGAAAGATATTTACTTAGGAACAACAGTAAAATTTTTAGCGGCACATCGTTTTTATGAAAAGAATGGTTTTCAAAGTGTGAGTATAGACGAGTTGCCGAAAAACTTTCCGGTGCTACAGGTAGATAAGAAATTTTATAGGTACATTGTGTAAAAGGTCATTTAGAAATGGCCTTTTTCTATGAACCAAAATGGAAATAGTGGTATAATTTGGATTAGGGGGTGTAGGTATGAACTTTCCAATTCAAAGAAGTAAGTCAGTAGTCATTTTCGTTTGCCTTACGTTAGTTTTTATGTTTATATATCCAATTGTCATGCTTTTCACTAATAAAGCGCATTGGATGTCAGCGTTGATTGGGATGGGTTTATGCTTCATTGTAAATGTACCACTCGTTTGGGAAGTATTTATTAAAAAACATAAAGTAGAAAATGGCGTATTAAAGTACGGTATTTTAAATGATGATATTGTATTAAAAGATGTGAGAATTATACGTCAGGTCGGAAAGTCTCTTGAAATTACGACGAATGCATATAAAGTACATATGGTTGCGATGCCGCAAAATATGGATGAATTCTTGGCGCTTATAGAGAAAGAAAATCCACATGTGAAAATAGAAATGGTAGGAAAGAAATGAAATATGTAAAACCTTTGTTTAGAAATATTATTTGTGCTTGTTGGTTGCACTAGAGTATATATGAAATGGGATCTTCCTTTATATGTTCCGATATCAATCGGTACTATCGCAGTGGCACTTTTATATTATTTTCATTTTCAGCAAACAAAAAGTAAGAACAGTAGCTCGATATAGAGTGAGGATAATAAAAAAACGCTCGGATATAATTCCGAGCATTTTTTATTATTTTAAGTTCTCGGGGTTTAAAGCTTCTAATTCAGGTACAACGAAGCGTCCGTCTTTACGGATTAGTACGTCGTCGAAGTAAATTTCACCGCCGCCGTATTCAGGGCGTTGGATGCATACTAAGTCCCAATGGATGTTTGAGTTGTTACCATTCCATGCATCGTCGTAAGCTTGTCCAGGAGTGAAGTGGAAGCTGCCATCGATTTTTTCATCGAATAGGATGTCTCCCATTGGATGTAAGATGTATGGATTTACGCCGATTGCGAATTCACCAACGTAGCGTGCGCCTTCGTCTGTATCGAAGATTTTATTAATGCGTTCTGAATCGTTTGCAGTTGCTTCAACGATTTGGCCGTTCTCGAACTTAAGTTGTACATTTTCAAATGTATAACCGTTGTAAGGAGATGGTGTGTTGTAAGAAACTGTACCGTTAACAGAGTCACGAACTGGTGCAGAGTATACTTCACCATCTGGAATGTTTAAATGACCTGAGCATTTAATTGCTGGAATGTCTTTAATAGAGAATGTTAAGTCAGTTCCAGGACCAGTTAAACGAACTTTATCTGTTTTATTCATTAATGTAACAAGGCTATCCATCGCCTTATCCATTTTACCGTAGTCTAAGTTACATACTTCAAAGTAGAAGTCTTCGAAAGCTTCTGTACTCATTTTAGCAAGCTGTGCCATAGAAGCATTTGGGTAGCGAAGAACAACCCAGCGTGTTTTTGGAACGCGAATGTCTCTATGAACTTTTTTGCCAACTGTTTGGCCATGAACTTTCATACGCTCACTTGGAACGTCAGCTTGTTCATTAATATTATCGCCAGAGCGAAGACCGATATAAGCGTCCATGTCTTTCATTACGCTTGCTTCATATGCAGCGATTTGTTCGAAATGTTCTTCAGTAGCACCCATTAATAAAGAGCGATCTACTTGATGATCTTTTAAAGAGACGAATGGGAAACCACCAGCTGCATATGCTTCTTTTACAAGTGCAGTTACAAGTTCTTTTTGTAAGCCAAAGTTTTCAATTAATACTTTTTCACCTTTTTGTAAGCGGATAGAGTAGTTAATTAAATTGTATGCTAACTTTTCAATACGTGGATCTTTCATATGTAAAGCCTCCCTACTAATTATGTATCCTCTCCTATTGTAACCTACTTAGTGGAATTTGTTGAATGATTTATGTTACAGTTAACGAATAAGTATGAAAATTCTAATGATGAGATAGGGATTAGAATGAAACGGAAAATGATTGTATAATAGGGGAAAGTATGAAAAAGATAAAGGAAGTGATGAAATGCAAGTTCTTTTATATGTAAGTGCGGCTATTATCGCGGTTGCTTTCGCAGTATTAGTAGTGTATGTATGCAGAACGTTGTTATCGGTTCAGAAGACGTTAGAAAACGTTGCAAGCACGTTAGAAGGTTTAGAAAAACAAATGCAAGGAATTAGCGTAGAGACAGAGCAATTATTACATAAAACGAATGCGTTAGCTGATGATATTCAACAGAAGTCACAGTCATTAAATAAAGTGGTAGCGGGTGTAGATGGGATTGGAACGACAATCCAATCTTTAAATACGAAGCTTCGTAATGTATCAGACTCTGTAACGGACGAAATTGAAAATAACGCTGATAAAGTAGCGCAAGTTGTACAGTGGAGCAGTGCGGCGATTGAAGTATACAATCATTACCGTGCGTCGAGACAAGAGAAGAAGGTTGAAAAAGAAGAGCGTAAATTAGAAAGAATTGAGAAAAACGCTGAAAAGAAAGAGAAGCGCTCTAGATTTCGTATGAGAGGTGAATCGTGATGAATATGACAAAGCTTGAAACAATTGAAGAGCTTGAAGTCTTAGTAGAAAAGAATGAGCCGTATGTTCTTTTTAAACATAGTACGACATGCCCGATTAGTCACGGTGCATACACAGAATTTCAAGCGTATTGCAGTGAAGAAAGAGAAGTGCCAGCGTATTACTTATACGTACAAGATGCAAGAGATGTGTCAAATCGTGTTGCAGAACAATACAGTATTAGACATGAATCACCGCAAGTGCTATACATAAAAGATGGGATGGTAGTATGGAATACATCTCATTGGAATATTAAAAAAGATGCTTTAGAAGAGAATATAAAGTAAAAAGAAGCAAGCTAAAGGTGCTTGCTTCTTTTTTTTGTTTTTGTTGAAATATATTTAATGGTACACTATTAATAGTTCAAACTAAATAACTAGATTGTTGAAAGTAGGTTTTAAGTAATGAAGAAAATGGCATTATCCTTCGCGGTCGTAAGTTTATTACTGGGAGCTTGTAGTAACAATAGTAATACGATTAGTAAGAAGGATGAAGTTATACAAAAAGATACAAAAGAAAAAAGTATGATTCCGAGAACTGCTGTTTCTAAAGATTATTATAGAACTGTTATTCCTTTAAAAGAACAAAAGGTTATTAATACAGCTAATATAAAAACAAATTCTAAATTAGATTTAGCAGAGTATGAAAATGGTTTAATAAATATTGCAACGCAGCAATTTGATACAGAGAGCCACGTACTGCAATTAAATCAGTATATTCCAGAGAAACTAGTTGATGAACTAGTTGCGAAAGTAGAAGCGCCAGTTTTGACGAATATTATAGAACAAGACTATTTCGGAAAACAGAATTCAAATGAATTAAGTTTATCTGGTGTTATGATTGGCTTAGCTATGTCTTCAAGTGTATCGAATGAAGAAGCTATGTCTAAAGGGTCTGAAGTTGCTAAACAACTTATTGAAGCTATTAACAAAAATGATAAATATAACAAATCTCCAATTACGTTTGCTATCTTTAAGCAAGAAAGTACAAGTTCTTTAAAAAATGGTACGTATATTGCTAGTGCTACTGTTCAAAAGAATGATACGAACCTTGGAAATTGGAGTACAATTGATGAAAAGTCGTATTCATATCCTTCTGATGAATTTACACAAGCACATGGAGAAGATAATACAAAAATAACTAACTTTGCTAAGGAAATAAAAGGTTTTTCTACTGGAGATTTTATTCCAGTCAACGCAAAAGTTTCTTATAAGAAAGATCAAATGGATACATTAAATATGAATATTGTTATTAAATATAACGGTAAAACAGAATTAATGGCTCTTACCCAATTGGCTGCGCAAGGTATGTTGGACAAATTGCCTAAAGATGCGAAAGTACAATTACAGATCAAGTCCGAGAGTAAAATTGAGGCCGTTATTATAAAAGAGAAAAACAGTGATAAACCGTTTGTTTCCTTCTTGTAAAAAAGACAGTATGTAAACTGTCTTTTTTTTTATTTTAAATGAAAATATACAATGTTTTTTGATGATAATTCATTGCTGTATATCGTGTGACAATCGTATATGTATCAACTATAATAAGTTATCTTAAAAAAGTAATATATAGGAATTTGAAAGATGTGGCTTTTTTATGGCATCACAACAATTAGGTCGTTTACGTTCTGAAATTGATCAACTTAATTTACAAATATTAGAGTTATTAAACGAAAGAGGTCGTCTCGTACAAGAAGTTGGTACTTTAAAAGAAGTATAAGGTGTGAAACGTTTTGATCCTGTACGTGAAAGAAATATGCTGGATTTAATTGTAGAGAATAATAATGGTCCATTTGAAACTTCGACTTTACAACATATTTTCAAACAAATTTTTCAAGTTGGTTTAGAGTTACAAGAAGAGGATCATCGTAAAGCACTACTTGTGTCTTGTAAGAAAAAATAGAAGATACGATTGTTGAAATTAATGCGTGGTGGTGCTTTCAAGCCACATACTTCACCGTATGATTTTCAAGGTCTTGGATTAGCAGGATTACAAATTTTACGCCAAGTAGCAGATAAATATGATTTGGCTGTTATTAGTGAAATTTTAAATCCAAATGATATTGAGGTGTCATTAGATTACGTTGATGTTATTCAAATTGGCACTCACAATATGCAAAACTTTGATTTGCTAAGGGCAGCTGGTGCTGTAAATAAACCAGTATTATTAAAACGTGGTCTATCAGCAACGATTGAAGAATTCATTAATGCGGCAGAATATATGATGGCAAAGGGAAATGGGAACATTATTTTATGTGAACGAGGTATTCGCACGTATGAAAGAGTGACGCGTAAGACGCTTGATATTTCCGCTGTACCGATTTTAAAGAAAGAAACACATTTACCTGTTGTTGTCGATGTAACGCATTCTACAGGGCGACGTGACCTTCTCTTATCAACTGCAAAAGCAGCGATGGCAATTGGTGCAGACGCAATTATGGCTGAAGTACATCCAAATCCCGCTGTAGCTTTATCAGATGAGGCGCAGCAAATGAATATTCCGCAGTTCAATGATTTTATGAATGAATTAAAATCATTTGGAAGTAAATGATAAAAAATTTTAATGAGCTGTTCCAATAAGGCGTTTTGGGGCATCTGTATAGAGACTGTCATTGTCGATTTTTGTTGGTAAGTTGATATATTTAAAAAATCGCTGATATAATTAGAGTTGTGGTAGATATATTTGGAAAATCGCTGATATATTTCGAGTTACGGTTCATATATTCGAAAAATCGTCGATATAAATTTCATTTACTATCGTACTGCTTAAAATAAGATTTCTACTTAGGAAACATCTATTTTTTTACAAAAAATGCTCTTTTTTCATAAAAAATACGAAAATACGAGAAAAGAAGCGAATTTTTTCGAAACTTTTGCGGGAAAATATTGTATGAGCCTGCGTTTTTATCGTATCATTAGTAAAAGGAAGAACTCGGGACGATTGGTGGCATCTGCAAATAGAGTTGATGTCTTTTTTTCATTCAAGTAACCGATACATAAAAATAGATAACAAAAATAGAAGGAGTGTGCGATGAGATGAACGTAACAATCTATGATGTAGCGCGCGAAGCGAACGTTTCAATGGCTACCGTATCACGCGTTGTGAACGGTAACCCAAATGTAAAGCCTACAACAAGAAAGAAAGTATTAGAAGCAATTGATCGTTTAGGGTACCGCCCAAATGCGGTAGCACGTGGACTAGCAAGTAAGAAGACAACTACAGTAGGTGTTATTATTCCTGATATCTCAAATACGTTTTATGCAGAACTTGCACGTGGAATTGAAGATATCGCAACAATGTACAAATATAACATCATTTTAAGTAACTCTGACCAAAACAAAGAGAAAGAGTTCCATTTATTAAATACGATGCTTGGAAAGCAAGTGGACGGAATTGTTTTCATGGGTGAAGATATTACAGACATTCACATTGAAGAATTTAAAAAATCTCCAGTACCAATTGTATTAGCAGCGTCATTCGATGAGCAAAATGAAACGCCATCAGTAAATATTGATTATACACAAGCAGCTTACGATGCAATGAAGCACTTTATTGAGCAAGGACATAAGCGTATCGGTTTCGTCTCTGGTCCATTCATTGATAAAGCGGGAAGCGCGAAGAAGTTACAAGGTTATAAAAAAGCTTTAGAAGAAGAAGGTATTTCATATGATGAAAATCTTGTAATCGATGGAGATTACACATATGACTCAGGTATCGAAGCATTCGAAAAGCTTTGGAGCAATGATGAAAAGCCAACAGCAATCTTCGTATCGTCTGATGAAATGGCACTAGGTGTAATCCACGCAGCACAAGACGCTGGATTAAACGTACCAACTGACGTAGAAGTACTTGGTTTCGATAATACACGCCTTGCATTAATGGTTCGTCCGCAACTTTCAACAGTTGTACAACCGATGTATGATATCGGTGCAGTAGCAATGCGTCTATTAACAAAGTATATGAACAAAGAAAAAGTGGAAGATCACACTGTTATCTTACCTCACCGTATCCAATTTAGAGATTCAACGAAGTAAGTATAAAAAAGCTCACAGCGATTGCTGTGAGCTTTTATTCATATTCAGGATAATATTTTTCAATTACTGTATCTACAGTTTCATTTTTCTTAACGTGTAAAAATCTTGCGTACAATTCTTTTCCAGTTTCAAATGGCGTATCGTCTAATTCAAACACATGTAACACTTTTCGGAACGTCCATGTGATTTGCTCATCATACATATTATCGTATGTGTGCTCCGATTGTATAGCTATCTTTTCACCTAGTTCATGAGCTTCTTCTAAACTGTTTGCCTTAACAAGAATAATACTTTCTTCAAAAAGTGTATCGTGATTCTCTTCATAATGCTCATCAATTTTCGTAGGATCAGGCTCACCAGTATGAACAGACTCAAACAATAATCTTACAGCGTACACATTATGCTGCATGTTTCACTTTATAAATAATACTTGCGACAAGCGAAGCAGGTATTGTAAATACGTTACTTTGATAATGGTAATGTACTTGGGATTCTTCATAAGACATGTTGTCATATAGTTCGTTTTGTGAGACATTCATTTTTTTCTGTTTTTCTTTGAGCATTTTAATGTAGTTGTACTGTATTGGGACGAGAATGATGAAATAAGCTAATACGATTAGTGAAATCCAAATCATTATGAACACTCCCTTACAAAGAATATTTGTATATGGTAATTATATCAATTTATATGAAAAATATCCATATTTTCCTAGTGGTCAATTTCTTTTCCAAAATGCAAAAAGTTCTTCAGCGCTTCGTAAATTATGTTCAAGGCATGTTTGGGCAGTGCGTTTTAAAACTTTGTATTAACTGTTCAAATCTAGAAGGATCATATTGTTTCACATGGCCAGTAATAATGGTTTCATCTTTGTCTAAGTCAATTGTAATTTAATCGAATCGCTCTACTTGTTCAAAATATCCTACAATATCATCTTCCAATTGAAATTCTCCCTAGTTTATAGCTTATTTAGAAGATTTCTCTATAAATTGTATGATTCCTTGTTATATGTCACATAAGTGCAAATTTACCTATTATAGGGCAATGTCATGTATAATAGAAAGAAAAGGCTTGTGAGGGGGGAGAAGAGATGATCGTTCTTTGGATAATTACGCTTTGTATGACTGCTATTTTTGCATATATGACGTTAAAACAAAATGGCTTAAAGCGATTTGTTCCAGGAAGTATTCTTGCAGGAATTGCCCTTATCACGTATGTAATTTCTATTTTTATTGAAAGTGTATCAGTAGATATGAGCACAAGTTTAATGTTTATTGGTATTACACTATTTGCAGGTAGCATTATGGTACTTATGGTTGCTGGTATTATTTTATTTATTCATATGAATTCGGAAACGTTATAGCATATAGAAAAGGCATGTCCCGAGGGACATGCCTTTTTATCCGTTCAATTATGCTCTATCTTTAGAAGAGTTTTGCTGTTTTAGTAAGTCGCGAATTTCGCCAAGGAGTTCTTCTTCTTTTGTTGGTTCTGGAAGTTCTTCCTCTTTTTCTTCTTCTCTTTTAGATGTTAGTTTGTTGAAAACTTTAACAAACATAAAGATAGCAGCTGCAATAATTAAGAAATCAAAAATAGTTTGGATGAAGTTACCATACATAATAGATGATTTACCGAATGTAATTTTTAAATCTGTAAAGTCAACGCCACCTAATACCATACCAAGTAATGGTGTGATGATATCTTTTACTAAAGAACTAACGATTTTACCGAATGCAGCACCGATTACAACCCCGACAGCTAAATCGATTACATTACCTTTGAATGCGAATTTTTTAAACTCGTTCCACATGTGTTAATCCCATCCTTTCCACGATTCATTATGAAATTTATAATTCCTATCAACATATTCTATAGAAATTTACGAGAGAAATAAAGAGGAAATGGGAATGAAAGTAAATTCTGAAAAATGTATCCGTTTTAATTTTTGTTTACATCATCTAGTAAAGATTGTAGCATTTGCTGCGTTTTTAATCCTTCTAATCCATCTACAACAGGCTTTGTATCTCCGTGTACACATTCAATAAAATGATGAACAGCATCTTCAAAACCACGTTGTTTTAACGTTGTATCCCATGATGGGGAACCGCTTTGTGAAACTGAGTTTTCCTGTTCAATTTCAAATGTGTTCATATTTTTTACGCGAATGATTTTCCCTGGCGTTACAAGTTCAATTTGTTCTAAATTTGTACCGGCATGGCGATGCATTGCAGTAGAAAGTAACAGTCCACTTGGAGTTGTATATGTATGATGTCCGTAAAGAAGTTCATTCTTTTCATTGATTTGCATCATATTGTGAACGACGTTAAGGTCATTATTAGCTAACCAGCGAGCTGTATCTACAATGTGTAAATAATCATCTAACATAGTGAAATCGTACGTATATGGCCCGACTTTATTTGTGCGATGCTTTTCAATTCGAATCCATGAAATATCATTAGCCTGTTCTTTGGCAGCGACATACATAGGAACGAATCTGCGATTAAATCCGACCATTAATTTTCGGTTATATTTCTCGCTCAACTCGACTAGTTGCTCAGCTTGTTCCACTGTAGCTGCTAGCGGCTTATCAACATAAACGTCGATCCCTTTTTTCAGAAGTTCAGAAACGATTTCATAATGTGATGCAGTTGAACTATGCACGAAGATTGCATCGCATTCCGAAGCTAACATTTCAATAGAATGAAAGTCTTGAATCCGGTATTGCTGGCAAACTTGTTTTCTTTTCTCCTCGTTAGGTGTAAACGCCCCTACAAAATTCCAATCTGTTTCTTTTGTAAGTGTTGGAAGATAGGCCTTTTGCGCAATACTTCCAAGTCCAATCATCCCAATTTTAGGTTTGTTCATTTTTATTCCCACCCTATTAATATTAATGTAACGGCTTAAATGTAGCATAGGGTAGGGGAGGAAGGCAAAAATTAGCTTTTTACTTACGTCCTTCTAACAAAATCTTCTCTATCTCTTCAAAGTTATGAGCGCGAGCATGCTCTAACGGGGTAACACCATCATGGTCTGGAATATTTACATCTGCACCGTGCTCAATAAGAAGGCGAATGACTTGTTGCTGTGTTTCGTTTCCGTTATTTAGTACGATGGCTTCCATTAAAGCTGTCCATCCGAGGTTATTTACATGATTTACATCAATATTTGTTCGAGTGAGGAGTTCTTTTATAACTTCAATATAGCCATGTTCTGAGGCTGGGATAAGAGCTGTTCCACCGTAACGATTTGTAATCATAGGATCTGCACCAGCATCAATTGTTAGCTTTAAAATGTCTAAGTAACCTTCCGCACTGGCGTATAGAAAGGGATTGTTTTTCATGTCATCTTGGATATTTACATCAGCACCAGATTCGATAAGCGCTTTTGCGGTTTTTACATCATTTTTGTATGTAGCAATCATAAGCGGAGTGCGTCCTTGATTATCCGTCGCATTTATATTTGCGCCTTGTTTTAGTAAAGATATAACAGTATTCGTTTCATTTTTTTCAGTAGCTGCTAGTAGTGCAGTCTCCATGTTTGTCATCTCCTTTTTTACTTCTTGTTCTTGCGAGCATCCTTGTAAAAAAATTACGCAACATATCATACTGAATGTTTTTTTGAACATGGAATTTCAACCTCCTAATTTCAACTGTAAAATAGGAACATTAAATTTTTATAAACTGACGCTAAAATTACTATAAAATCGCTTGAGTATTTGAACATATATTTTTATGCTTATGAATATGAAGGATGGGTAAAGTGAGGATGTAAATGATGTCTATTAAAACAAGGTTTTTATTTTCTTATATTGCTGTAATTCTCGTTTCTATTACGCTCATATTAGTCGCGGGATTTTTAATTGTTTTTTCGATAACAGGTGACTTGGAAGCAGTGAAAAATTTCTATAAAAGTTCTTACATTCAAAAGCCGCTTACACCAGAAGAAGAGAATGCCTATCTTGAATTAAAATTAGCGGCAAAGCAACATCAATCTCAATTATTAGATGAATCGTTCGTTTCATCAATTGAAAAAGAAGGCGTGAAAATAATTGTAAGAAAGGGAGAAAACATTTCTTATGCTACAAAGGGTTTTGAAAGTTCGACTTTAACAGAAGCCCTTCCGAAATTTGAAGCAGCAAATATTAATAGTCGTGGTACAACGGAACTAGGTGATACATTTTATCGATATGTAAAATTTGATTTTTATTTTGCAGAGAAAGAAGAAGGGAGTATATTTGTACTAAAAAAGCAAAGTTCATTTGTAGATCTTACACAAAAATTATTTCCAATCTTATTCGTATCGCTTTTACTATTAGCTATTTTACTTATTGGGTTATTAAGTTATCTCGTTTCAAGAAGTGTAATAAAACCAATTTTTGTATTGAAAGGCGCAACAGAGAAAATTAAAGAAGGAAATTTAGATTTTCAAATGCCAGTTACATCGCACGATGAAATAGGTCAATTAAATCAAGGATTTGAGGAAATGAGGAAGAAGTTAAAAGAATCGATTGAAGTACAAACGCAGTATGAAGAAAATCGAAAAGAACTTATTTCAAACATATCGCATGATTTAAAAACACCGATTACATCTATTATCGGATATGTAGAGGGAATAAAGGACGGGGTAGCAAATACGCCAGAAAAAATGGATAAGTATTTAACGACAATTCACACGAAGGCAAAACATATGGACACACTCATTGATGAACTCTTTTTGTTTTCAAAGCTCGATTTGAATCGAGTTCCATTCCAATTTGAGACAGTTGAATTAAATACGTTTATGCAAGAATTAATAGAAGAGATGCAGATGGATTTAAGTGAAGAAGGTATAGAAGTTAACTTACAATTACATTCATCGCCATTATATGTAACGGCTGATTGCGAAAAGATAAATAGAGTTATATCAAATTTAATTCATAATAGTGTGAAGTACATGGATAAAGAAGAGAAGAAAATTACTGTAACAGTATCGAGTGATAACAATAAAGTTATTGTGAAAGTGATGGACAATGGATCAGGTATAGAATCTGATACGCTACCGTATATCTTTGAACGTTTTTATCGTGCAGAACAATCGCGAAATTCTAGCACAGGTGGAAGTGGACTTGGTTTAGCAATAGCGAAGCAAATTGTTGAAGAACATGGCGGGGAAATTTGGGCGGAAAGCGAGCTTGGTAAAGGCACAAGCATTTTCTTCTCATTGGAAAAAGTAGAGGAATGTGGTGAGTAAATTGAAAAGAATTTTACTAATAGAAGATGAAGTAAGTATTGCAGAATTACAGCGAGATTATTTAGAAATTAATGATTTCCAAGTTGATGTAGAGCATTCAGGAGAAACAGGTTTACAAATAGCCCTGCAAGAAGAATATGATTTAATTATTTTAGATATTATGCTCCCGAAAATGAACGGATTCGAAATTTGTAAACAAATACGTGCTGTAAAAGATATTCCGATTCTACTTGTTTCAGCAAAAAAAGAAGATATAGATAAAATTCGCGGACTCGGATTAGGAGCGGATGACTATATAACGAAACCGTTTAGTCCAAGCGAATTAGTTGCAAGAGTAAAAGCACATATTGCCCGTTATGAAAGATTATCAGGAAATGTAAGTAAGCAACGTGATACGTTATATATTCACGGAATTTCTATCGATCAACGAGCGAGGAAAGTTTTTATAAACAATGAAGAAGTGGCATTTACAACGAAGGAATTTGATTTATTAACATTCTTTGTAACACATCCAAACCAAGTATTAAATAAAGAACAGTTATTTGAACGCATTTGGGGATTAGATTCCGCTGGTGATTTAGCCACTGTTGTCGTCCACATTAGAAAGCTACGTGAAAAAATTGAAAGAGATCCTGCCCACCCGCAATATATTGAAACAGTATGGGGAGCTGGTTATCGTTTTAATGTGTAGGGAACCTGCCGAGTAATTGGCAGGTTTTTTGTATGTTATTCGAATGAAAAGGAAGGAATAGGTAATTTATGTTAAAATATAAAGAGAAACAAAACAGAGGAGAGCATGGGGAGCGTGCTATATGTTGGGGGATATATTAAAAGATAATAAATCAAACAAGGCTTTAAAGATTGGAACTAATATCGTACTTATCTTATTGATTATTGGTGCAATACAAATGTTTTATGACGAAGATTCTACGAATGATCATTTTGGTTGGTTCTTTTTTGCGATCTTTTGGGTAATTAAAAGCATTTCTAGCTCTAAGGTAAGTTTAAAAGATAGAGATAAAAAGTCGGTATTACTTGATGTGGGTTTAGTTGTTATTTCTTGTATTTTTTTAGTTGTTTTTAGTGTGAAATATTTCTTTTGAAAAAAGCTCATAGTCTTATAGAGGCTGTGAGCTTTTTGTCAGTGTTTAGGTTTTCTTAATAATAACGGTACTAACGATTTATAAAATGTTTGAGTAGTAGAAGTAAACTGAGTAGCTTCTTCTAAAAAAGGATAATGGTTGCTGTTTTCAAATGGAATGAAGATAGAATTACGTATCCCATCATGCATCTTGATAGAATACTGAATTGGGCACTGTACATCATATCTTCCGCATATAATAAGTGTCTTTGTTTGGATGGAAGGTAAATACTCTCTTAAATCAAATGAAGGATATTCATTGACGAAAGCATTCATCCGGCTAACGGACATTGTTTTTTTGATTGGTTTACAAAAATAAGAGTTGTAGTTTTCTGGTTTATACAATGATAATTTTGTTCTCTTAGTAGATAGTTCTTTCCGTTCTTCACTTGTAAGGTGAGGGCTTTTTAAGTTTTCGATGAGCTCTTGCATATAATGAAATTGTGAATGTTCGGGATGATAAATGCAAAATGGTGTTTCGGTATAGTTACTTGCTGCAGCTCCTACTACGGCTAATGATTGTAAGGAATTTGGATATGTAATCGTATATAAAAGTCCAAGCATACCACCTGTTGAATGGCCAGCGAAATGCCATGTTGGAAGTTGTAATGCTTCTCGTATGGCTTCCAAGTCGTGGATTGTTTCAATCATGCTTAATTCGTTTTCTGACTGGGCGGTTACAGAGCTACCAGTATCTCGTAAATTAATGAGAAATACACGATGCGTAGCAGTAAAAACATCCGCAAAGTAATCACCAGTTTCATTAAATTGTGAATAGTGATGTGTAATACAAAGCGATTCGCCATCTCCTTTTGTAAAGAGTTCAAATGTACCACGTTTCGTGTGGATCATTTGTCGTTTCCACATAATATCACTACCTTTTCTCATAAAAGTTGGGCCAGGCTGTTATGAAATGAAAATATATCGGCGCATTTCGAAATATATCAGCGATTATTAAAATATATCGACTTACCGACAGAAACCGACAATAAATAAAAGGAGGCTATTCAAAAACGAGCCTCCTTTTCGTTTAGTACAAAGATTTTGTCATATTATTCCGAATAATTTCAAGGGATTTCGCTACAGTTAATGCGTTTTTTTCTTCAATTTCTGGTTTACGGGGGATAGGTTTATACATGTTGTCTGGATCTTCCCATGTGAGGGGAAGTTCTGTTTCTGCTTGTCCTTTCCAAGCTTCAATCCATTCTGGAGGGAGATAACCTGAGATGTTTTGGATGTTGTTCATTTCGAGCCAAATGAGTGCCCAAGCTCTTGGAACGACGCGCCAATGGTCATAGCCACCACCGCCGACAGCGATCCAGCGACCGTCGCAATATTCATTAGCAATTTCACGAGCGAGTTTCGGTATTTCGCGGTAAATATTCATGGTCGCACAAAGGTGTGTAAGTGGGTCGTAGTAATGTGCATCAGCACCATTTTGCGTTAAAATAATATCCGGTTTAAAGTACGCTGCAACTTCTTTTACAACAGTTCGATATGATTCTAAGAACGATTCATCTTCTGTAAAAGCATCGAGTGGAACGTTAAAAGAATAACTATAACCATTACCTTGTCCACGTTCGTTTACAGCACCAGTTCCAGGGAATAAATAGCGACCAGTTTCATGTAATGAAATGGTGCATACGTTAGGGTCATCATAAAATGACCACTGTACACCATCACCGTGATGAGCGTCTGTATCAATATATAGGACGCGTAAACCGTATTTCTTCTGAATATACTTCATTGCGATAGAACTGTCGTTATAAATACAAAAGCCAGATGCTTTACCACGGAAGCCATGATGTAAGCCGCCTCCTAAGTTAAGCGCGTGTTTTACTTTTCCGGAAAGAACAGCATCGACAGCTGTTAATGTGCCACCAACGAGCAATGCGCTTGCTTCGTGCATATTTGGAAACATCGGTGTATCTTCTGTTCCAAGTCCATATGTCATCGCAATTGATTTTTCTAAATTTCCTTCTCCAGCACGTTTTACCGCATTTATGTACTCCTCTGTATGAACGTAGGCAATCTCTTCATCTGTAGCCATCCGTGGTGAGATGATTTGAGAGGGAGAGATGAAACCGCCCTTTTGTAATAAATCATACGTAAGTGTGACGCGCAGTTGGTTAAAAGGATGATCAGGGCTAAATGAATAGCCCCGAAAGTCATCCGAATAAATAAACGCGCTACTCATGCTTGCATCCCCATGATGTTTGGCCATAATACGCGGTAGCCTTCTGCTTCAAGTGCATCAATCACTTTTAGAGGATTCATCGTTTGAATGCGGAAAACGAGTACTTTATCATTCTCGTCTTTTGCTGGATAGACGAGAACGCTCACGATATTTATTTGTAAATCACTAAAAATAGCAACGACTTTTCCAAGAATACCAGGTTCGTTTTTTACTTGAATTTCAATTTGCGAACTCGGTTGATGTGCTCCTGTTAATTTTACTAACGTGTGTAATACTGTAGATTCAGAAATGATTCCAACTAACTTCCCGGCCTTTGTAACAGGAAGGCAGCCAATTTTATTTTCAAAAAATAAAGTAGCAATTTCCTCAACGAAATCGAGAGGGTGGCAAGTCATTACAGGATGTTTCATAATAAGTTCAAGCGGTTGCTGTAGCATATCGAGTGAAACTTGTTCATCTAGAATAGACGGACTTGCATCTCTTACATCCCGATCAGAAATAATGCCTACGACGTGATTATTTTGATCGACAATTGGAATGTGCCGAATGCCTTTCGTGCGAATCGTTCGGATTGCTGTTTCGATTGTATCGTTTGGATGTAGTGTAACTACATTTTGATTCATAATTTCTTCTACAATCATTCCAGTTGCCCCCTTTATTAATACATAAAACGATTGTGAAAACGTAGACGATCAAAAGCTTGAATAGAATCCGTATCAACGCGTTTACCGATGCGGACCATTAAACAGTTGGCGGGATGTGAACAAATTTCAGGATCGTCTGTAGCCATCCATTGTAACCCGCCGGCATTCATCATCTTTTCCATTACTTTTCGGTATTCCCACACATTCAATCCTGTTTGTTTCAAATCCCAGTGCCAATAATATTCAGTCGTCAATATAATGTAATCTTCCATATAATCGTCCATCATAGAAACCTCTAGTAAGTTCTTTCCGACAGAACTCCCGCGGAAGGCTGGGACTACTTCTATTGCCCCAAGCTCAATTAAGTTTTCCATTTTTCCTTCTGACCATCGTTCAAGTGGATCAGGATATAAATATGTAACATATCCAACAATCATTTGGTCATGTCTAGCAATAATGAGTCGAGCTTCTGGTAATTTAGAAATTTCGACAATTGCTTTATATTGCTGTTCAGCAGGACGAAATGCAACTAAATCTGGATGAAATTCATACATTTCAAGATTATGTGTAGAGACAGGACCTTCAATAATTAAAGTGCCTTTCGCTGTTTTTAAGTTTCTAGCATTGTATATTTTTTTATGAATCAATGTATTGCTCACCACCTTGAGGGTTTGTGAATCTATTAATATCGTACTTTATAATATATGCGATGTGAATCGAATTTTGTCATTAAAAATTTGTCTAAAAATCAACAAATATACTGAAAATTTTAAATAATATCATTATAATAGATAATAGAATACATAGGAGGGGGATGTAAAGTATGAAAGTAGAAACGCTTCCTGTCATTAAAGGAGAAAATAATTTGCCGAATTATGATGAGGCATACGCGAATTTTAACTGGGAAGAGGTTAATAAAAACTTTACTTGGAATGAAACAGGCCGAGTAAATATGGCGTATGAGGCAATTGATAAGCATGCGAAATCCGATCGAAAGAATAAAGTAGCTCTTTATTATCAAGATGGATCGCGAAAAGAGAAATATACATTTAAGGAAATGAAGGATTTTTCTAATAAAGCAGGGAATGTCCTGAAAAATTATGGCGATGTAGAAAAAGGCGATCGCGTTTTTATTTTTATGCCACGTTCTCCAGAGTTATATTTCGCACTTTTAGGTGCAGTGAAATTAGGAGCAATTGTTGGACCGTTATTTGAAGCATTTATGGAAGGTGCGGTTCGCGATCGTTTAGAAGATAGTGAAGCGAAGGTGTTAATTACAACGCCTGAGTTATTAGAGCGTGTACCATTAAATGATTTACCTGCTTTAAAAACAGTTTTCCTTGTTGGAGATAATGTAGAAGAAGGCGGTAAAACGGTAGCGTTCAATCCTTTATTTGAACAAGCTTCAAAAGAATTACATATTGAATGGTTAGGCCGTGAAGATGGTTTAATTCTTCACTATACGTCTGGTTCTACTGGTAAGCCAAAGGGTGTGCTTCATGCGCAAAATGCAATGGTTCAGCACTATCAAACGGCGAAATGGGTATTAGATTTAAAAGAAGATGACGTATATTGGTGCACAGCTGACCCGGGCTGGGTAACGGGAACTGCTTACGGTATTTTCGCACCGTGGTTAGTTGGAGCGTCAAATGTTATTTTAGGTGGACGCTTTAGTCCAGAAGCTTGGTATGAAGCACTGCAAGATTACGGTGTGACGGTTTGGTACAGCGCACCAACAGCGTTCCGTATGTTAATGGGAGCTGGACAAGACGCAATTAAAAAATACGACTTATCACAAGTTCGTCACGTATTAAGCGTTGGTGAGCCGTTAAATCCAGAAGTAATTCGCTGGGGTATGAATGCATTTGGACTTCGTATTCATGATACGTGGTGGATGACAGAAACAGGTGGACAAGTTATTTGTAACTACCCTTGTATGGAAATTCGCCCAGGCTCAATGGGTAAACCAATTCCAGGTGTGAAAGCAGCGATTGTTGATAATGAAGGAAATGAAGTTCCTCCATACACAATGGGTAACTTAGCAATTGCGAAAGGTTGGCCATCTATGATGCGTGCAATCTGGAATAACCAGCAAAAGTATGAATCTTATTTCATGCCGGGAGATTGGTACGTATCAGGTGACTCTGCCTATATGGATGAAGATGGATACTTCTGGTTCCAAGGACGTATTGACGATGTAATTATGACTTCAGGTGAGCGCGTTGGTCCGTTTGAAGTAGAAAGTAAATTAATCGAGCATGCTGCTGTTGCAGAAGCAGGTGTAATTGGTATTCCTGATCCAGTGCGCGGCGAAATTATTAAAGCATTTATCGCACTTCGAGCAGGATACGAACCATCTGATGAATTAAAAGAAGAAATTCGTCAATTTGTAAAGAAAGGCCTAGCAGCTCATGCAGCGCCAAGGCAAATTGAATTTAGAGATAAATTACCGAAAACGAGAAGTGGTAAAATTATGCGCCGCGTATTAAAAGCGTGGGAGTTAAATTTACCAACAGGTGACTTATCAACGATGGAAGATTAAGAGAGGAAGGTCTGAACGAAAAATGTTCAGGCCTTTTTTTATGTTATTATTAACTTATATATATAAGTTAAAGGGGGGGAGTATGATGAAAACAGAAAAAGAAAAGATGATACTAGGAGAAATGTACATACCGGCTGATCCAGTTTTAGTACAAGAAAGAGAGCAAGCACGTATATTAACGAGAAAATTAAATGATACGCCAGAAGAGCAATTGAAAGAGCGTAGCGAAATCGTAAAAGAATTATTTGGAACGACAGGAGATAATATTCATCTTGAATCTTCTTTTAGATGTGATTACGGTTATAACATTCACGTTGGCGAAAATTTTTACGCGAACTTTGACTGTACGATTTTAGACGTATGCCCGGTAACAATCGGAGTGAACTGTATGTTAGCTCCAGGTGTTCACATTTATACAGCAACACACCCGCTTGATCCAGTAGAGCGCATAAGCGGATCAGAATACGGAAAACCAGTTACAATTGGCGATAACGTATGGATTGGCGGAAGAGCAATTATTAATCCAGGTGTAACAATTGGAGACAATGCGGTGATCGCATCTGGTGCTGTCGTAACGAGAGATGTACCTAATAATGTAGTAGTTGGCGGGAATCCCGCAAAGATTATAAAAAAATTAAAATAATATTTGAACGAAGTGTCTTCCTCGTCTGTATACATTTGTGAAAGAATAGATGAGGGAGGCTTTTTTATGTCTAATAAATTACTTCTTGCTTTTGCTTTAATTGGAATTATAGTTGTATTTTCTTGTGGTCTTTTCTTACCGATACCAATTGGATATAGAGTATCAATGCTTACAGCTGGAGCTATAATGGGTGTTCTGTTTTCAATAATTATTCCATTTGATAGAAAACATATAGTACGGAAAAATGGATATAAAATTGATTTTACAAAAACAAAAGTGTATTTTCGCTGGAATGTATTTGATACTATTTCTGTCTGCCTTGCGTTGTATGCATGCATATGTGTGCAAGCGTTAAATATTTTAGTTGCAATGGGATTTACGATTCAAAACCCATATGTGCAATTTTTTACAAATCAATCACAATTGTGGATTTTTATTGCGATTGCATATTTAATTTCCCGTATTTCATTAACGTTAAAAGGAATAAAGGAGATCAAAAATCATGGCGCAGATTGGGATTGAGGAGGAGCTCATGCTTGCTTATCAAAGTGGAGATAAACAAGCGGGAGAAAGACTATATATTTTAATCAAACCAGCGCTATACACATTTTTATATCGATTTAACCGAGATGAACAATTAAGTATCGATCTTGTGCAAGATACGTTTTTGACGCTAGAGCGTAAGAAACATATGTATGAAATTGAAAAAGGTAAAATAAAAACGTATTTATTTCAAATTGGTTATCGTCTTATGATTAATAAATTGAATAGGAGAAAAAAGTGGCGTACGCTTTTGCCATTTTTAGTGCCGATTCCGGAAAAAGAATTTTCTCACGAAGATCGGCTCACAGTAAGAGAAGCAATTTTGAAAGTTCCAGAAGAGCAAAGAGCGGTCCTAATCCTTTCTTATTATCATGATATGCAGCAAAAAGAAATTGCAGAAATATTAAACATTCCGATTGGAACAGTGAAATCGAGACTTCATAATGGAATAAAGAAATTGAAACAATTGCTGGAGGTGGATGAAATTGAGCGAAAATCCCTTTAAGAGTGAATATAAGTTAAAGCAACATTTAGATAGTGATCATGTAGAAATACCAGACTTTCCAAAAACGGTAAGTCGATTCGATCGATTAATCGGGTTTCTTGGTTCCCCGGCGAAAGATCCTGTGGAGGCGACCATTGGAAATGATTTATCGGTTGTATTTCATGTATCGTTGTTAGTTGGGGTTCCAATTCTTTCTCTTATTACGATACTCTTTATGGCGTTGTAAAGGATTGGAAAGAAGAGAAATTCCACCTCTATTTGACACGCCTATATAAATGATGGTATAAAGAAAAGTATATGAATAATTGAGCGTGGAAAGGGAGAAGTAGTGATCATTTCCCTGTTTTAGAGAGCTGATGGTCGGTGAAAATCAGCACATAGATGATCGCGAATTACGCCCCTAGAGCATCTTTTTTCGATTGAATTGTATTCAAAAGGGAAAAGACGGTGCTAAGCCGTTATGTAAATAAGGTGGTAGGCTTTTTTGCCTGCAACTAGGGTGGTAACGCGATAATCAAAATCGTCCCTTATTTGAAGGGGCGATTTTTTTATGTTTTCAACCTTCACGCCAGTAATGAACTTAAAGGAGAGTATGTAGGATATGGGTATTTTACAAGATCTTGAATTTCGCGGTCTAATTAATCAGCAAACAGATGCTGAGGGCCTTGAGCAATTATTAGAAAAAGAAAGCGTTAAATTATACTGTGGTTTCGATCCGACAGCAGATAGCTTACACATCGGTCATATGTTACCAGTATTAATGTTACGTCGTTTCCAATTAGCTGGTCACCAACCAATCGCACTTGTTGGCGGTGGTACTGGTATGATCGGTGACCCAAGTGGTAAAAAAGCAGAGCGTACATTAAATACGAAAGATACAGTTGCTTACTACACAGAAAGCATTAAAAACCAACTTTCAAACTTCTTAGAGTTCGAAAACGTGGACAACCCAGCAACGATGGCTAACAACTATGACTGGCTTGGTAACTTAGATGTAATTTCATTCTTACGCGATATCGGTAAAAACTTCGGTTTAAACTATATGTTAGCAAAAGATACAGTAGCATCTCGTTTAGAAACTGGTATTTCATTCACTGAGTTCAGTTACATGATTTTACAATCATATGACTTCTTAAACTTATACCAACAACATAATT
Source organism: Bacillus sp. N6 (assembly GCF_052805735.1). Lineage (NCBI taxonomy): Bacteria > Bacillati > Bacillota > Bacilli > Caryophanales > Bacillaceae > Bacillus > Bacillus sp. N6. Next base: position 4,543,879 of record NZ_CM127843.1, on the reverse strand, counting down.
GTCGCCTACAAATCGGTGGTAGTGACCAATGGGGTAACATTACAGCTGGTCTTGAATTAATCCGTAAATCAGAGGAAGATGCGAAAGCATTCGGTTTAACAATTCCACTTGTTACTAAATCTGACGGTACGAAGTTTGGTAAAACAGAAGGCGGAGCAATTTGGTTAGACCCAGAGAAAACAACTCCTTACGAGTTCTACCAATTCTGGATTAACACAGATGACCGCGATGTTGTTAAATACTTAAAATACTTCACATTCTTATCTCATGAAGAAATTCTTGAGCTTGAAAAGCAAGTAGCTGAAGCGCCAGAAAAACGTGCAGCACAAAAAGCATTAGGTTCTGAAATGACAAAACTTGTTCACGGCGAAGAAGCATTAGAGCAAGCGATTAAAATCTCAGCTGCATTATTCAGCGGTTCTGTAGCAGAACTAACTGCAAGCGAAATCGAGCAAGGATTCAAAGACGTACCATCTGTAGAACGTACTGCAGAAGATACAGTATTAATCGACCTACTTGTAGAAAGCAAAATCTCTCCATCAAAACGTCAAGCACGTGAAGATGTAACGAACGGCGCAATCTACGTAAACGGTGAGCGTACACAAGCATTAGACTACGTTGTAACAGAAAACGACCGCATCGAAGGTAAATTCACAATCATTCGCCGCGGTAAGAAGAAATATTTCTTAATTCGTTACTAATAAATAAAAAGCTTTGAGGAATTTCCTCAAAGCTTTTTTGTTTTAATCTCCTTTTCGAGTTCATACGGAAATCACATGTAAGCGGTATGATAAACGTATAACAATTAGAAAGGAGTGGTAAAACGAAATGTCACTAGAAGCGTTGATTATTTTTTCTTTGCTAAATGCGGGTCAACTTGCAGAGAATTCGAAGGTTGATATACATAAAGAGCAGAAAGATGCTTATGTATATGTTCAAAAAGAGGAAAATAAATAACTTTATTTTATATATAAATAAAAGGCTGTTTGAAAAACTGTTTAGTTAATTCAAACAGTTTTTTTATTGAAATACAATGAAGGTCATGAATCAGATAATCAGTTTCTTATTTAGGCAATTATCAATAAAAGTAATGCTTAGTCTTACTATCATAAATATAAAACAATTGGTTAATTGGAGACATAGAAAAATTATTTTTAAGCTATGTTTTAAAAGTTCGTGAAGATACTTGTAGTATTTCTAATAATCAATGATCATTAACATTCTTTACTATGTTTTTAGGGGTTAAGAGTTACAAAGAACGTGCTAGTAATTTTGAAAATAACTATCAACAATTAAATGTGTTATTAAATAAACTACAACGGTTAGAGGATGATCCGAGTTCAATTAATCAACTGAAATTAAAGGAACTTCACCGAGATTATGAAAAGTTAATTTTGGAAAAAGAAAATCATATTAGTATTGATTACATGACATGCAAACCAGATCATGAAAAGAAATATAAAGATGAAATAAGAAGATATGTGTGGCGAGAAAGGTTTCAAAGATTTATTGTGTTTTGTTTACCTTTAATATTATTGATCATATTTATGAATAAGTGAAACTTAAAGCATTCCTTATGGAGTGCTTTTTATTATGCGGAAATTACATAGGTAGTATGAATTAAATCATCGTCACTTCGAATAAAGGAAAAGCACCCACAATGGATGCTCTTTCAGATATGTTAATTTTATTTTGAAGGGTTGTTTCTTGTTTTCATTTTTGAGTATTTTAAATATACCTTTGATGAAAAGTCGCATACGTAAAAGGTTCCGTCTTCCTCTTTATATTTTTCATAGAATACACTTCTTTTATCATCGATAATAAAATTGTGTATTAATTGTAACTCTTTTATTTTTTCTTCGTTTAAGTTTTCTACAAGATATTGTGTTTTATGTCTATCTCTCAGTTGCTGATTTAAATATTTATAAAAGAAGCTCATAAATAAAGGGATAAAGATAGCGATTAATACAAAAGTATTTTTTGAAGTTTGAAAGAGATTACCATCAATTTTGATATTAAAGAGGGCCCAATAAATGAACATAAAATTAATCATGTTAAGTAGGCCAACATATCTAGTGATTCTACAGAATAAACTATTTTTATTAGGTTTAATGAAGGGGAGGGTGGTTGTTATTATTAAAAGTATTAAAAATAACAAAGAAAATAAGAGCGTACTCACTTGATATAATGTTTTTAAAATGAAAGAATAGTCAATTGGTACACTAGGTATAAAAAATTTAAAATAAAGTGCAGGAAGAATAAATACACATATTGCAGCAATGACTATATCTTGCCAAAACATAAAAATATCCATCTGTTTACGTTTAGTTTTGTTCATAAATAATTGATCGAATTCATTGGTAGTGGAAGATTCCATATAGAATGAACCGAATCCCTTGATAAGTCCCCACACCCCTACAGCTGCACCTGTAATTTTAGCTATATCAGCAATTTCAGTAAATGACATATAACTTATATATCCTCCTTTAAGAATTTAGGTTTAATATTCCAACTTAACCATTATATCAAAATTTAATAATATATTTCTCCAATAAGCTATTTATGTAACGTATTATTTTATAAAGGTATTGAAGGCACTAAAATATCCTTAGATAGTTATGAATTACCAATTTCTTATTTTTGAAATTTTTAATTTATTTTAGATGCTGGAGATCCAGTAGAAAAGATCAGTCGTGAGAAAATCCTAGAGGAACATGATAGAAAGGTTGTTTTTGAGGATGGTGAGTAAAGAGTCTAAAGAAAGAGCGTTGCGAGATAATTCACCTAGTGAAGAGCGGAAGTAAGTGAATTAGATGGGCATGATGCAAAAGGGGAAAAATAAGAAATAGTTCTTATATAGTAATAATCTTATATGGTAAGATTTATTTACAACATAAGGGGGAAACAAAGTGAATATAGCATTAATTATTACATCAATTATTTCGTTAGTTACACTAATTGTATCGATTTATAACGCTAGAACCTTAAATGAAAACAAGGAAAAAGATCGTAGGATAGGTGTAGAATTATCTGAGAAAAGAAGAATGCAAAATGATTTATTCGAACACATTACAAAAGTTCTTGATTTGGGTAGAAGATGTAGCGTGGAAACTGATGAAAAAGAAAAGCAAAAAATGAAATTTGAATTGTTAGATCACAAAATATTTATTTGGATTAACTTAGATAGACAAAATAAATTTACAAAAGATTTAAAAGAAAACTGTAATGGATATATTACTTGGTGTGCTGATTTTTTAAGTACATCGGATGAAGAGAAAAAAATGCATTATCAGAGAGCTTCTGAGCAAAATAAAAAATATATATGGGTGCTAATTGATAAATACATTGAGGAAGAAAATATATTAATAGAAGGATTAATGTAGTCACATTCAAAGGAGTGTGGCTTTTATTGTATTTTTGATGTGAGGAAAGCTTTAATAAAATTCCTACATAAACAAAACTTTATATTGAGAAGGGAAGGGCATGAATAATATAGGTAATTAAAGTATAGTAATTAATTTATTCATTTTCTTATTCTGTTTACACCGAACCATTTCTATACACGTACCAGCTTTTTTATTTTAGCTTTAATTATATGCGTTGTATAAAATAAAAAAAGCCCAGGCCCCTTGATAAACAAGGTTCCTAAGGCTTTTAATACGACTCTTTTCAGAGTACCGAGATTAACGAGAGTAGAACTCTACGATTAATGCTTCGTTGATTTCAGCTGGTAACTCAGCACGCTCAGCGTGACGAGTGTAAGTAGCTTCTAATTTGTCAGCATCGAAAGTTAAGTATTCTGGTACGAAGTTGTTAACTTCGATCGCTTCTTTAACAACAACAAGGCTGTTAGATTTTTCGCGAACGCTGATAGTTTGACCAGGTTTTACACGGTAAGATGGGATATCTACGCGAGCGCCATCAACCATGATGTGACCGTGGTTTACTAATTGGCGAGCTGCACGACGAGTGCGAGCTAAGCCCATACGGTAAACTAAGTTGTCAAGACGAGCTTCAAGAAGGATCATGAAGTTTTCGCCGTGCTTACCAGGCATTTTACCTGCTTGGTCAAATGTGCGACGGAATTGACGCTCAGTCATGCCGTACATGTGACGAAGTTTTTGTTTCTCTTGTAATTGTAAACCGTATTCTGAAAGTTTCTTACGTTGGTTAGGACCGTGAGGACCTGGTGCGTAAGGGCGTTTTTCTAATTCTTTTCCTGTGCCGCTTAGAGAGATTCCAAGACGACGAGACAGTTTCCAAGCTGGACCTGTATAACGAGCCATAGTTGACTCCTCCTTTAAAAATGTTTTTATTTACGTAAAATAAAAACAGACGTAATCGATATTTACGGGCATTTTGTTTTCATGTACCTTCGCTCCAGCAGCAGGGAGTTACGAGATACACCTCCGTAGAGGAACAAAATACAAACGATAAACTCACATTACAAGGCTGCCTTTTTATTTTACACAAACGCTATTATATCTTTTACCCAGAGTTTCGTCAAGCGAGTACGTTTTTGTTTTATGCATATAAATTTTGGAAATTAATATAAGAAGGAATTTAAAACAATATAAAAGAAGAGATAGAAACACAAATAAAACGCTTACATAAAATGTAGTAAAAACGTTCATCAGTTTTTTACTGGTGAATATGCGGTAATAAAAACATAAAGGGGATGTTTTTATGAAAAAGAAGCATATGGAGACAGCGTTAATTCATCACGGTTATACACCTGAGGAACATAAAGGAAGTTTAACACCACCTTTATTTCAAACCTCTACGTTTACATTTGAGACTGCGCAGCAAGGAGAGGCGAGTTTTGCGGGAGTGGATCCATCTTATATTTACTCAAGGCTTGGAAATCCGACTGTGAAATTATTTGAAGAACGTATGGCGGTGTTAGAAGGAGGAGAAGAAGCACTTGCCTTCGGATCTGGTATGGCAGCTATTTCAGCAACTTTAATCGGTTTTTTAAAGGCTGGAGATCATATTATTTGTTCAAATGGATTATATGGGTGTACGTACGGTTTTTTAGAAGTGTTAGAAGAAAAATTTATGATTACGCATTCGTTTTGTGAGATGGAGACAGAGGTTGATATTGAAAATAAAATTCGTCCAAATACAAAGCTTATTTTCGTTGAAACACCGATTAATCCGACAATGAAATTAATCGATTTAAAACAAGTTATTCAGGTTGCGAAGCAAAATGGTTTACTTGTCATTGTTGATAATACGTTTTGTTCACCTTATTTACAAAGACCGCTTGAGCTTGGCTGTGACGCTGTTGTGCATAGTGCGACAAAATATATTGGTGGCCATGGTGACGTTGTAGCGGGTGTAACAATTTGTAAAACGAAAGCGTTAGCTGAAAAGATTCGCCCGATGCGAAAAGATATCGGCGGCATTATGGCGCCGTTTGATGCGTGGTTATTATTACGCGGGTTAAAGACGTTAGCGGTAAGAATGGATCGTCATTGTGATAATGCAGAAAAAATTGTATCGTTCTTAAGAAAACATGATGCGGTAGAAGGTGTTTGGTATCCAGAAGGGGAATTAGCATCTCGTCAAATGAAGCGCGGGGGCGGTGTTATTTCTTTTTCAGTAAAAGGCGGAAAAGAAGAGACGCAAGCATTTATTAATGACCTCCACTTTATTACAATTGCGGTGAGTTTAGGAGATACAGAAACGTTAATTCAGCATCCAGCAACGATGACGCACGCTGCGATTCCAGCTGAACTAAGAAAAGAAATGGGCATTTTCGATAATTTAATACGCTTATCGGTTGGTTTAGAATCTTGGGAGGATATCGTTTCTGATTTAGAGCAAGCATTAAAGAAAATATCTACTGTTAATCAATAAAAAAAGAGTGAGCTATCGGTTTTGTACAGGACGTACTAAATCGATAACTCGCTCTTTTCTTTTTACATATGTTTTAGGAGTGTTTCCACAAACTTTTCTAAATAGCACTGATCTACTTCATCAAAACGATTCTTTTCAGGACTATCAATGTCAAGTACACCAATGACAGCTCCTTCTTTCACAATCGGTACAACGATTTCTGAATTAGAAGCACTATCGCAAGCGATGTGACCTGGGAATTGGTGAACGTCCGCTACAAGCTGCGTTGTTTTCGTTTCAGCTGCTACGCCGCAAACGCCTCGTCCAAATGGAATGCGTACGCAAGCAGGCATTCCTTGGAACGGTCCAAGGACAAGCTGATTTCCTTCTGTTACGTAAAAGCCAACCCAATTAACGCGATCTAAAAATTGGTTTAATAATGCGGACGCATTTGATAAGTTTGCGACTACGTTTGATTCGCCAGTTAATAACGCATCCAGTTGTTTAATTACTGTCTCATATTGCTGCACACGAGATCCTGCATAACTTTCTTTAGTAAACATGGAAACAGCTCCTTTTTTATCGAGATGTGTAAAATATTAGCAAAATACGATGTATTTCACATGACTTTGTCGATAGAAAATTAAAGGAATTTGTCTTAAAAGTCAAGAAATTTAAACTATAGCTGTTCATTGAGAGGAAGTGAGCGCATGAAGCAGACGAAACAAAAAGTAATTGATGCGGCAATATCGTTGTTTAATACGAAAGGTTATGATGGAACGTCGGTGCGAGACATTGCAAAGCGAGCGGATGTGAATGTAGCGAATATTTCATATTATTTTGCTGGGAAGCAAGGTTTATTAGAACAGCTTATTACTGATTTTTTAGAAGGGTATATTCATGTGATTGAAATTTCGTTTGAACAGAGAGAGTATTTGTCGGCTAAAGATGTGATGGTGCAAATGGTGCGTGGGATGTTACGATATCAATTTGAAAATAGAGAACTAACACGTTTCTTCTACCGAGAGCTTTCGCTTGATACGACATTAATTCGTGAAGTAATGACCGTTTATTTTTCTAAAGAAAGATATTATATAGAGCAAATTATTAGACAAGGACAAATGAAACAAGAATTTCAGAAAGTATCATTTACAATGTTTATGACGCAATTAAAAGGTATGATAAATATGCCGTTTTTATATCCACAATATATATCAGAAGTACTGCATTCTTTCCCGTCTGAGACATTTTTCATAGAAATGTATACGAAAGAGATTGAGCAATGGATGGAACAAGCATTATGTAAAGCAAATATGTACCATGAATGGCCAAGAGCTGTTCATATGTGAAGAATCCCCACCTAACGAACTGAGGTGGGGATTTTTATGTTTACTTTTCTTTGCCATAAATTGTTACATAATAGCGCGATAATTGTTAATGCAGCTCCAGCAATTTCGATTTTATCGACTGTATAACCTCGAAAGATAGAACCAATCAGTGCAAGGATAGGGACTAAATTCATAAATAATATGCCGTTAATAGATGAAATATAGCGATTTCCCATATTCCAGCAAAATACAGCGATAACTCCTGCGATAATCGACATATAAAGGAGCTCAAAACGAACGCTCACAACTGTACGCAGTGACGGCATAGTAACTATATTTGTGTACGTTAAGAAAGTAACAATAACGATGAGTGAAATGGAGCCAAATAAACAAGTTAATGTCGTATATCGAAGTGGTGACCAAGATTGAAAACGAGCACCCCCGTTTGTATAAATGACCCAGCAAGTAACACCGCATAGCATTAATATATTTGTCGATAAGTGACTTGCAGCTCCAAATAATAAGTGAATATTTCCTTTTGAAATGACAAGCATAACACCGAGTAATGCAACGAACATACAAAGAAATGTGTAGTTTTGAGGGCGACGATTTTTCGTTATCCATTGCAGTGATAAGGCGATTAGAGGCATAAGGGACTGAATCATAGCTGCATGAATTGCTCCAGAAGGCCCGGCAAGTTGTTGTCCGTAGAAAACGAGAAAACCATATCCTGCGAAACCGAATGTCCCGTAAAAGAACAGAGAAAGTGTTTTTTTTTCTAAGCGGAGTGAAGTCTTCCCTTCAGTAATTAATAGCAAAATAAGAAAAATAATAGCTGCTGATCCATAGCGAATCGTTGTGAAGAAGAACGGATCGATAAATTGCAGGGCATTTGCCATTACAGGAAACATAAATCCCCAGGCAGTTACGGCGAGTAAGCATAGAAAGGATCCGAGTAGCATTTGTTTTTTGTTCAAGAGTATCTTTCCCCTTTACATTTCGTTATAGTAAGTTGATGAAATAAGTATAAAGAGTAATTGTTTATAGGAGGAAATATCGATTTCTTATAACGGTTATAACTTTTTGTTAGAGGTGTGTACGATGGATTTGGAGGCAGTACGATCGTTTATCGAAGTGAAGCATACGCGAAGTTTATCAAAGGCAAGTAAGATTTTACATATATCTCAACCAGCGCTTAGTAAGCAAATTCAAAAGTTAGAAGCGGATTTAGGGGTTACTTTACTTAAGCGTTCTGCGCAAGGAGTGGAGTTAACGGAGGCAGGAGAGTTATTTATAAAAAGAATGCTACCGATTTTGGAACAAATAAATGAAGTGAAAACAGAAATGAGGGGGTATCAAGAGAACCGAAAGTTTTCAATTGGTATACTACCGAGTTTAGCAGAGCATTACATATTAGAATGTAAAGATGTATTAGGTGATGAGTTCGAAGTAGAGTGGCAAATCGGACATACGGAAGTATTAAGAGATTTATTTAAAGCGCGGGAGATTGAAGCGATGTTCATCGATTCAGTAGTAGAAGGTGCTACGTATATAAAAGAAGTGCAACAAGAGAAAATTGTTTGTGCCGTTTCAAATAATCATCCGTATAAAGAGAAGAAAGTCATTCAAATAGAAGAGCTGCAAAATGAAAAATTAATTGTATATCCAGAAATATGCGATGTAAGGAAAATGATTATGAACATGTTTCATGAGATAGATGTAAAACCAACTATAGCTGTGGAAACATCTTACGCAGAACCGATGCTTGCAATGGTAAAAGCTGGCCTTGGCATCACTTTACTTCCAGAAAGGGCAGTAGAGCAGTCTGTAAGGCAGGGAAATGTACATGGAATTTCTGTTGAACCACCACTCATGCGGAAAATTTATTTCGTATCTCATACGAAAGATTGTTTGGTATTACAATCATTTGAGGATAGGTAGTGAGGTAGGCGGAATATTGAGAAAGATTACAATTGCATTGAAAGAAACATGAAATTTTAAAAAAAACTAGGTCAAAAACAAGCCATTACATGGTATGATTAGTACATTGTTAGTTGTTAAATATAGGGGAATTCCCTTTTTATACATAATGCCTTCCATTTCATAAACGGAACGGACAAAAAAAGAGATATAACTAGGAGGCTTTTTTGCATGGATTCTATCCTGACGATCGTTATCATTGTAGTAAGCTCTATTCTAGTGCTGCTCATGATAGAGCTTGTGATAAGAAATCGTTCATATAAAGATATTGAAGCACTGGAGCAGTGGAAACAAGAGATAAAAGATAAACCTGTGGCAGATGAACTAAAACGGGTAAAAGATTTAAACATGACGGGTCAAACAGAAGAACTGTTTGGTAAATGGCGTGAAGAATGGGATGAAATTGTATCAACAACCCTTCCGAAAGCTGACAAAGATTTAGCGCAAGCGCGAAAATTCGCCTCGCAATTCTCCTTCCGAAAAGCAAAGCATGCGATGAACGAATCCATAAGTGGTTTAGATGACGCTGATAATCGTATTACAGGTGTTTTAAATGAATTACAGCAATTGTTAGAAAGCCATGAGAAAAATAGCTCGGAAATTGAAGGGTTACGTGATACATATCGTAGTATGAAAAAGAGTGTTCTTGCTCATAGACATATGTATGGAGCAGCAGAGCAGAAAATCGAAGAGATGCTAGACGCTGAATCTAATAAATTTAAAAGCTTTGAAGAAGCAACAGATAATGGTGACTACTTAAAAGCGAGAGAAATTGTTATTAGTTTAGAAGAAGGTTTAGCAAGTTTAGAAATCATTATTCACCAAATTCCAGATTTATTAGTAGAGTGTCAAGCGACGCTACCAGTTCAACTGGAAGATTTATTACAGGGTCATAATGATATGGTAAGACAAGGTTATGTATTAGAGTATTTGGAAATCCCTAAAGAAGTTCGTGATATGACGACACAACTAAACACATGTTTAATAGATATACAGGAGCTTCATATAACAGAAGCGGCTGAAAAAGTGGAAGACTTAAAAACTCGTTTAGATGGTTTCTATGATCAACTTGAGCAAGAGGTGCATGCGAGACATTATGTGGAGCAAAAAACACTTTCTGTTTATGAAGACTTAGAAGAAATACGTATCGAAACGATTGAAACGAAAACAGAAACACAACTTGTGAAACAAAGCTATCAATTGCAAGATAAGGATATTGAATCTCAAAAAGTAATTGAAAAGCAAATGCACATTTTAACGAAACGTTTTGAAATGCTACAATTACGCGTTGCTGAACAAGATATTGCCTTCTCTATTATTCGTGAGGAACTTGAAGAGGTTTATGAGCAATGTGAAACGTTAAAAGTACTTCATGCAGAATATAAAGAAATGCTGCAAACGATGCGTAAAGAAGAATTTGAAGCACGTGAGAAGTTACAAGAAATGCGAAATACTATTTTCGAAACGAAACGCTTTATGCAAAAGTCTAATTTGCCAGGTCTTCCAGAGAGTATTGTGGAAGATTTAAAAAGAGGGCAAATGGCAATGCAAGCTGTATATGAACAATTAGAAGTGAAGCCGTTAAATATGAACGCTGTAAATAGTAGTTTAGAAGAAGCATACACAACTGTGAACGGTGTAGCTGAAATGACAGAAGAGTTAATTGGACAAGCGTATTTAGTTGAAAAATTAATTCAATACGGTAACCGTTACCGCAGTCATGATGAAAGCCTTGCAGAAAGCTTAAATTATGCGGAGAAATTATTCCGTGAATATCAATACGATGCAGCTTTAGAACAAGCCGCTTCTGTACTAGAGCAACTTGAACCTGGTGTTGTTCAAAAAATAGCTGAATATGTAGACAATGAACAAACCCTTTCATAAAAGGGTTTGTTTTTTTGTGTAATTTTGCAGGCGATGTTGCTATAATGAATAGCGGAATACAGTAAGGTTATTCGTTTCAAAATAAAGTGGAACTGTAATCAGTGGGGGTATCTCACTAATTATTATTATTCACTAATCGGGATAAAACGGAACCTTTGTGTAGTCTTAGCGTAATGACACGTATTTATGATATGATTATATGATGTGATAGCGCTGAAAGGGGAAGAACGATGATCTATTTTGATAATAGTGCGACGACGAAGCCATATCCAGAAGCTCTTCAATCGTACGTGACGGTTGCTGGGAAATATTTTGGTAATCCTTCTTCTATTCATTCGCTTGGAGGAGAGGCAGAGCGTCTATTAACACAATCAAGAACGATTGCAGCGCAGCTTCTTCACGTTAAACCTTCTGAAATTATTTTCACATCAGGTGGAACGGAAGGGAACAACCTTGCGATTAAAGGGATAGCGATGAGGAATCGTTCGCGCGGCAAACATATCATTACAACAAATATTGAACACGCGTCTGTGTTTGAGGCATATAAGCAATTAGAAGAACTCGGATTTGATGTAACATATTTACCGGTTAACGAGCATGGTGTTGTATCGGTAGAGGATGTAAAACGAGCACTTCGTGAAGATACGATTCTTGTATCAATTATTCATGTGAACAACGAAACTGGAGCAATTCAGCCCGTTGCTGAAATTGGAACGTTATTATCGAATCATCCGAAAATAAGATTCCATGTAGATCATGTACAAGGGATAGGAAAAGTACCGCTTGATTTATATGCTTCTCATATTGATCTTTGCTCAATATCTGGACATAAATTCCACAGTGTAAAAGGAACGGGTCTTCTATATGTACGCGATGGTGTAAGATTAGATCCGATTTTATCAGGTGGTCAACAAGAGCTTAAGTATCGCTCTGGTACAGAGAATTTACCTGGCATTGTAGCGATGGTGAAAGCACTTCGCATGACAATGGAACAAGTGAAAGAAAAGGTAGCTCATTTGCAAAGTTTACAAGCAGAGCTTGTCAGCTTCTTTAAAGAGATGGAAGATGTGACAATTAATACATCGCTTGCATATGCAGCACCGCACATTTTAAATGTATCATTTGTTGGTTTAAAACCAGAAGTAGTCGTTCATGCTTTAGAAGAGCACGGTGTATATGTATCGACGAAGTCTGCTTGTTCTTCAAAAGCAAATGAAGTGAGCAGAGTGTTAGTGTCGATGGGAGTGCCGCATGCAGCAGCTGCAAGTGCTATTCGTATTAGTTTGGCACCAGACAACACGATGGAAGAAGTAAAACAATTTGAAGGTATTGTAAAAGAGACGATGCCAAAATTATATGAAGTGATGAGGTAAAGAAATATGATGACATATGAATATATTTTAGTGCGTTACGGAGAAATGACGACAAAAGGTAAAAACCGTTCTAAATTTGTAAGCACATTAAAAGATAACGTGAAGTTCAAACTGAAAAAGTTCCCAAATATTAAAATTGATGCAACGCATGACCGTATGTACATCCAGTTAAATGGTGAAGATCATGAAGCAATCTCGGAAAGATTGAAAGACGTATTTGGTATTCATAAGTTTAACTTAGCGATGAAAGTACCATCAGAATTAGAAGATATTAAAAAAGGTGCATTAGCAGCTTTCTTACAAGTAAAAGATGATGTGAAAACATTTAAAATTACAGTGCACCGTTCTGATAAGCGCTTCCCAATGAAGACGATGGAGTTACTTCCAGAAATCGGTGGGCACATTTTAGAAAATACAGAGGATATCACAGTAGACGTCCATAATCCAGATGTGAATGTACGTGTAGAAATTCGCAGTGGTTACAGCTATATTATGTGTGGTGAGCATATGGGAGCTGGCGGTTTACCAGTTGGCGTTGGCGGAAAAGTAATGGTACTTCTTTCTGGTGGTATTGATAGCCCAGTAGCAGCGTACTTAACGATGAAACGCGGCGTATCTGTGGAAGCAGTTCACTTCCATAGCCCACCTTTCACAAGTGAGCGTGCAAAACAAAAAGTAATCGATTTAGCACAAGAGTTAACGAAATACTGTAAACGTGTAACGCTTCACCTTATTCCGTTTACAGAAGTGCAAAAAACGATTAATAAAGAAATCCCATCTAGCTATTCAATGACGGTTATGCGCCGTATGATGATGCGTATTACAGAACAGATTGCTGAGGAGCGTAATGCACTTGCAATCACAACTGGTGAAAGTCTTGGACAAGTGGCAAGCCAAACATTAGATAGCATGCATACGATTAACGAAGTAACAAACTACCCAGTTATTCGTCCGCTTATTACGATGGATAAATTAGAAATTATTAAAATTGCTGAAGAAATCGGCACGTATGATATTTCAATTCGTCCATACGAAGATTGCTGTACAGTATTCACACCAGCTAGCCCGGCGACGAAGCCGAAGCGTGAAAAAGCAAATCGATTTGAAGCGAAATACGATTTCACACCGTTAATCGAACAAGCTGTAGCGAACAAAGAAACAATGGTATTACAAACAGTTGAAGTAGTGGCGGAAGAAGAAAAATTCGAAGAACTTTTCTAAAACCATAAATTACCATATCTAAAATGTGTATGAAGTCATGTTATTTATCACACTCTATACTCACAAGGAGGTGATATAACATGGCACGTAGCACAAATAAATTAGCGGTTCCTGGTGCTGAATCAGCATTAGACCAAATGAAATACGAAATCGCTCAAGAGTTTGGTGTTCAACTTGGAGCGGATGCAACATCTCGCGCTAACGGTTCTGTTGGTGGCGAAATTACAAAACGTCTAGTTTCACTAGCTGAGCAACAATTAGGCGGTTTCCAAAAATAATCCCATATACGATGGCTTAGAAAGAGCGGGTTTTCCCGCTCTTTCTTTTTGTTGTTCAAATTAGTATAAATTCATTTCGACAAAAGCATAAAAAAATTGTCAAAAGAAGAGGGTTCAAAATTTACTGAAAATTCTTTATTATATAAGGGAGGCATAAAGAAAAAGGAGGATGTTTATGAAGAGAGAGGAATTGTTGGCACCACCATCTTATAATTTAGTTTCAGAAATAGAGAAATATACAGACGATAAAGAGAAGCTTGCTTTAATTTGGCAAGATGATAAAGGGAATAGACGAGAAGTTACATATTTTGAATTAATGCAAGGTGCAAATAAAATTGGAAACGCTTTTATAAAAAGTGGCTTACAAAAAGGGGACAAGCTCCTTATTATGATGCCGCGCTTAATTGAAGCGTACATGACGTATATCGCTGCGATTAAAGCAGGATTTGTTGTAATTCCGAGTTCGGAAATGTTGCGTAAAAAAGATATCGAATATCGAATTGGACATGGCGAAGTAAAAGCGATAGTAAGCTATGAGCCGTACATTGGACAGTTTGATGATATAGAAGCAATGGAATCTCTTCAAAAATTCGTCCTGAGCGAGCAGTCAGTAGACGGATGGATCAATTTAAAAACAGCATTAGAAACAGAAAGTGACATGTTAGAAATGGCGAAAACAGATAAAGAAGATATGGTCTTTTTATCTTACACGTCAGGGACGACAGGAAACCCGAAAGGTGTCGTTCATACGCACGCGTGGGCATACGCTCATTTACGTACAAGCGCCCCAAATTGGCTCGGAATTGAAGAGAATGATGTTGTATGGGCAACGGCTAGTCCAGGGTGGCAAAAGTGGATTTGGAGCCCGTTTTTAGCAACTCTCGGTTCAGGGGCAACAGGATTTGTATACAACGGTAAGTTTGAACCGAAAACGTATTTAAATTTATTAGGCGATAATAAGGTGAATGTGCTTTGTTGTACACCGACTGAGTATAGATTAATGGCAAAGGTAGAAGATTTAAGCGAGTACAATTTAGAGGCGTTACATAGCGCTGTATCCGCAGGTGAGCCGTTAAATAGAGAAGTCATTGGAACATTCCAAAAGCACTTTGATATTACAGTAAGAGACGGCTATGGGCAAACGGAAAATACACTACTTGTTGGTGTAATGAAAGGGATGGATATTAGACCAGGATCAATGGGGAAACCAACGCCAGGTAACCACGTCGATATCGTAAATGAGGAAGGTATTCCAGTTAAAGTAGGCGAAGTTGGTGATATTGCAGTTCACATTGAAACGCCAGCACTCTTTAAACAATATTATAAAGACGATGAACGTACAGCGATGCAATTCCGCGGTGATTATTATATTACAGGTGATAAAGCGAAGAAAGATGAAGACGGCTACTTCTGGTTTGAAGGGCGCGGTGATGATATCATTATTAGCTCTGGTTATACAATCGGGCCGTTTGAAGTAGAGGATGCGCTTGTAAAACATCCTTACGTAAGAGAATGTGCGGTTGTTGCAAGTCCTGATGAAATTCGCGGAAGTGTCGTGAAGGCGTTTATCGTATTAAGAGAGAATATAGAAAAGAACGAAGAAATATTAATTCCAACACTCCAACAACACGTCAAAGAACTCACTGCACCATATAAATACCCTCGCAAAATTGAATTTGTAGATGAACTACCAAAAACGATTTCTGGAAAAATTCGCCGTATTGAACTTAGAAAACAAGAGATGGAGATTCCGTCAAAATAATTTTGAAAACAGTGAAGTAAATAGTTGAATGAAATGCAAAACAATGATAATATAAAAACGAACACAAGTTCGATTTTATAAATTTAAAAAAGAGGTGTCCGTATGATTTTAGGTATTAATCCGTACTTAGTTTTAGATGGTAGTGGGCAAGAAGCTGTACAGTTTTATAAAGAGGCTTTAGATGCAAAAGTAGAAGTCATGCAAACTTTTGGTGACATGCCTGAAAATCCAGAATACCCGATTCCAGCTGAAGCGAAAGAGCGCGTTTTACACGCTACTTTAAAAGTTGGTAATACGGATCTTATGATTTCTGATACATTCCCAGGTCAAGGGCATGCAATCGGATCTCAAGTAACAATCGCAATTCAAATTAGTAATGCAGAAAAAGCAAAAGAAGTATTCGATAAGTTACAAGAAGGTGGAGAAGTTATCATGCCACTTCAAGAAACATTCTGGAGCCCAGCATACGGACAAGTAAAAGATAAATTTAATATTGAATGGCAAGTTACAACGTCTACTACTGAACAAAAGTAATTTTTAGAAAAGCACCATGTTTTGAAATGGTGCTTTTTTTTATACAATAAAAAATAAAGGAGATGGGATATATGGGAGAAATTTGGTATGGCGGTACCATTTACACAATGAGAGAAGAAAATGAAAAAGTGGACGCTGTTTACGTTGAAAACGGTACGATCGTTGATTTTGGAAGTAAAGAAGAGTTAGAAAACCAATATGCCGCGGTTACATTGCACGATTTAAAAGGCAAAACAATGATCCCAGGCCTCGTTGATAGCCATATGCATCTTATTGGGCATGGAGAGAGATTACTCCGTCTAGATTTATCAAATTGTACATCTTATGGTGAAGTGCTTACTCTTGTTCAGAAGCGAGTGAAAGAAGCTCCAAAGGGCTCTTGGATTATTGGAGAAGGATGGAATGAAAATAACTTTACAGATACGAAAGATGTTCACGCGCGTGATTTAGATGAAATTTCGAAAGAACACCCCATTTTATTAAAGCGAGTTTGTCGTCACGTTACATGGGTGAATTCATACATATTGCAAGAAGCGAACATAACAGAAGCGACGCAAAATCCAAAAGGCGGGAAAATCGGTAGGGATTCATCAAATAAGTTAACAGGACTTTTATATGAACAAGGACAAGAATTAATTAAACATGTTCAGCCTGAAATTGATGAAGCGTATTTACAAAGAGCTTTGCAAACAGCGATTAAAGATTGCTGGAAATACGGACTTGTAGGCGGGCATACGGAAGATTTAAATTACTACGGTGGTTTTAGAAAAACATATAATGCGTTTTCTCACGTTATAAAAGAAATGCCATTTAAAGCACATTTGCTCGTTCACCATGAAGTAGCACATGAACGAAAAGAATATGAAAATGAACATTATATTGAATTTGGGGCAATGAAAATTTTTTCTGACGGTTCTTTTGGAGGAAGAACAGCATTATTAAGTGAACCGTATGAAGATGCAAAGAAAACGAATGGGGTTGCAATTTTCACGCGTGAAGAACTTGCAGAATTAGTGAAGAAAGCACGAGACTTACATATGCCAGTTGCGATTCATACTATCGGTGACTTGTCGCTTGAATATGTTATTGATGCACTCGAATTATATCCACCAGCAGAAGGGTTACGTGACCGTATTATTCATTGTCAGCTTGCTCGTGAAGAGTTGATAGAAAGAATGAAAAACTTGCAAGCCATTATCGATATACAGCCAGTCTTTCTTTCATCAGATTTTCCATCAGTCATTGAAAAACTGGGAGAACACCGTCTTCGTTATGCGTATGCTTGGAAGACATTACTGGAAGCAGGACTACATTGTAATGGTGGTTCAGATGCTCCTATTGAACAAGTAAATCCGTTTCTAGGCATATATAGCGCTGTTACACGTAGAAGTTTTATTGACGGTGTATGCTATATGCCTGAGGAAAGATTAACGGTATATGAGGCTGTTTCTTTATTTACAACAGGAAGTGCCTATGCAATCGGAAAAGAAGCGAAACGAGGGCAAATTACAAAAGGATATGAAGCAGACTTTACAATATTAGACCGCAATATTTTTGAAATTGAGGCAGAAGAAATAAAAGAAGTACAAGCAGAAATGACTGTAATAGATGGCCGAGTTGTCTATAGAAAAGATGTGTAAAAATATATCAGCGATTTTCGGAATATATCGACTTACCGACAAAAACTGACAAGAATAACGGCCGGATAGTAAGAGATTATTGTTCGCGTCAATCGGGGTAAATAAATAACCGCAGAATTATGGAATTCCATAATTCTGCGGTTATTTTAATCCTATAAAAACGTTCTCTGTACTTTTTCCCAGAACGAATTATTTTTTAATTTAACTGTTTTAATTTGTTTATCGCTTAAGCGTACAACAGCTTTTTCCACTTGTTTAATGCTAAGCGCTTCGTTATCCATGCCAATAACAGGATAATCGTTACCGTCTGGTCTTAGTTTTAAAGTTAATGTACGTTCGTGATTTAAAATGAACGGTGAACCGAGCGTACGGTAAGTGTTGTTGTTTAAAGATGCTAGTTCGCTTACTTGGAAACATGGAATAAGTGGGTCAACAACTGCACCATGCAATGATTTATTGTAAGCAGTACTTCCTGTTGGGGTAGAAACTACTAAACCGTCTCCTCTAAATGTTTCGAAATATAAATCATCAACGTGAACATCTACAACGAATGTTTTAATAATGCTAGAACGTAATGAGAACTCATTTAAACAATGGAAAGATGTACTGTGATCTACATCTACCTGAATTGTTGGATATTTTCGCACTTCAATTTCATTTTTTGTAATTTCTTGAAGGGCTGTATCAACGTGATCAATGTGGAAATCGCAGTAGAACGAAGTTTCATCTTTCGTAGAAATCCCTGCGTATAAGCAATCTTCTCTAAAACCAGTTTTACGAACGGCTTGTAAGAAGGTTGCATCATCTCCAACACTGACGATAGCGTTTGCATTTTTTGGATGATCTAATATGGTAAATCCATTCTCTTCTAAAATACGATAGATTGGTTTCATTTTTTCAACGAGCGTTGCTTTGTCATCACCATAAAAGAAAAATAAATTGCGACGATCTGCCATTATGTATCCCTCCACTGCAGTTAAATTTTCTGTTTTTCGTGCTACATATCATTAGAGTCCGTTCCCTGATGATATGTTCAAATAATATATTTCGATACAAATTGTCAAAATACCTTTTTATTTTTAGAAAAATTTTTATATTCAATCTTATGGAACTCTGTTTAATGATGAATAAACTTGTCGATAATGGGTACGGAGTGAAAGGATGATACGTATGAAGTGGCTCGTAATTGGAATAATAATTCTTCTCCTTTTTATTTTGCTTATACTATTGTCGAAAATATCGCTTAAGGTGACATTTTTATATTCAGAAATGGAAAAGCAATGTTTATTTCAAGTGAAAATATGGATGATTCGATATACATTTGATGTATTGGAAAGAATTGAAAAACAGCAGAAAAAAACAGGACAGAAAATCGAAAAAGCTGAAGAGGACGGCGGACTAGATAATAAAATTATGGCGCAACTTGACAGTATTGGGGAACTGATAAAAAGGCTTCAAAAAGTTCATACTATCGTTAAAGATTTTCTCAAACGAGTGAAAATCAATGGTTGGAAATGGCATACGCAAATTGGAGCAGGCGACGCAGCTAGTACTGGAATTGTCACTGGATATGCATGGGGGACAAAAGGAATGGCTGCTGGAGTTGTCGGACAATATATGCATATTGTCGATGTACCAGAATTTGAAATTACTCCTGTTTTTCAAGGGAAAGGATTTGCATCGAGATGCGAGTTAACAGCATCTTTTCGTATATTTCGTACTATAAAAACAGCGGTGAAATTGCTCATATTTATGAGGCAGCAAAAATCTGGTATGACAGAAAAATCTGTTCAAGCATAGGGGGGATATAGAATGGACCATCCAATTCAAGGTTTAATGACAACCGCAATGCAGCATTTAAAACAAATGACTGATGTAAATACAATTGTTGGTGACCCAATTAAAGCGGCAGATGGAAGTGTAATTCTTACTGTTTCGAAAGTAAGTTTCGGATTTGCTGCTGGTGGAAGTGAATTTGGTAGGGTAGAACATTCAGGCCGTCATCCATTTGGCGGAGGAAGTGGAGGAGGAGTTTCTATTAATCCTGTTGCCTTTCTTGTTATAAATGGAGATGGTGTGAAAGTATTACATTTAGATAAGCAAACGCATGTCATCGATAAAATAATTGAATTAGCGCCACAAGCTGTTGATAAAGTGAAAGAAATGATGGATAAACGAAAAGAAGATGATCCTGAATTTCAAATTTAACGAATAAAGAAGCTAATCAATAGGTTAGCTTCTTTTATTTTTTTGTAAATAAAGCGATTTTATTTGCATTATCGATAGGGACAAACTATCATTTACATTGTACATATTTTGTTTAAATAAGGGAGGATTTTCAAGTGGCAAACGTAACTTTTAAAGGTAATCCAATGACTTTAGTTGGAACAGAAGTTAAAGTTGGCGATCAAGCGCCAAACTTCCAAGTATTAGCAAACGACTTATCTCCAGTAAGTTTAGAAACATACAAAGGCGAAGTAAAATTAATTAGTGTTGTACCTTCAATCGACACAGGTGTGTGTGATGCACAAACACGTCGTTTTAACCAAGATGCAGCAGGTATTGAAAACGCAAAAGTATTAACAATTAGCGCTGATTTACCATTCGCTCAAAAACGCTGGTGTGCAGCAAACGGTTTAGAAAATGTTGTAACACTTTCTGACCACCGTGACCTTTCATTCGGTGAAGCTTACGGCTTAGTAATGAAAGAACTTCGTTTACTTGCTCGTGCAGTATTCGTAGTAGATAGCAACGACAAAGTAGTTTACGTAGAATACGTAGGCGAAGGTACAAGCCATCCAAACTATGAAGCAGCATTAGAAGCAGCTAAATCTGCAAAGTAATGTGAAGGAAATGACCTCTTATAAAGAGGTCGTTTTTTCTCATATACCGCTGCGTCACGGTGCCGATATATGAGAAAAAACGTTATATCATATATAACTTGAGAGGGAGCTCTTTACAGGAGGTCGCTTTTTCTTTTTGGAAAAAATCACTTTGTGGTATGATATAAGTTATGTGTAAAAGAGAGAAGGAGGAATGTACGTGAGTCAGACAGTGGAAACATTATTTTCTATTTTTGATTCTTCTGCGGTAGTTTTACGTAAAGAATTAGATGTGACATATTTAGAGGCGCTTGTAGAAACAGGTGATAACTTGTTTGAGGGAGCGATTTTACAAGAGGAATTATCCGAATCAGCAATTGAAAGGCTGAATCGTGAATATAGTACGTTTAATGAAGAAACATATAAAGGTGAAGAAATTCGTAAAGCATTTCAGTTAGCCATCTTAAAAGGAATGAAAGAAGGCGTACAAGCGAATCATGAAATGACGCCTGATGCAGTTGGGATGTTCATGAGTTACTTATTCCATAAATTTATGCAAGGTCAAAACGAAATTACAGTTTTAGATCCTGCAATTGGAACAGGAAATTTAATGACTACAGTGTTTAATAGCGCCAAAGAAGGACTAACAATGAGTGGATTTGGTGTAGAAGTGGATGAAGTGCTAATTAAACTTGCTTTAGTAAATGCAAATTTACAAAAGCATGCAATCGAATTCTTCCATCAAGATGGACTAGCACCACTTTATATCGATCCAGTTGATGCAGTCGTTTCAGACTTACCGATTGGTTACTATCCAAACGAAATCGGTGCCAGTGAATATAAATTAAAAGCAGATGAAGGAATGTCGTATGCTCATCACTTATTTATTGAACAAAGTGTGAAACATACGAAAGAGGGCGGGTACTTATTCTTCTTAGTACCAAACTTTATTTTTGAAAGTGAACAGGCACCAAAATTACATGCATTTATTAAAGAAACATGCTTTATTCAAGGGTTATTACAGCTACCTGTTTCCATGTTTAAAAACGAGAAAAATGCAAAAAGTATATTTGTTCTCCAAAAGAAAGGCTCTAATGTAACAATGCCAAAACAGGCGTTATTAGTGGAGTTGCCTAAATTCTCTAACATGAAGGCGATGGAGAACATTATGGATCAATTAAATACTTGGTTTGCAACACATAAATAAAGCTGGGTATATGTAACAGAGTTAGTGATTCATGTAGTACAGTTTTATATAATATGTCATATTTTTAAATATATACTAGATTTAACTGAATTTTTTTGAAATCTGTAATATATATTTTTTCTTGGTGTTACAATTTTTTCACTTGAAATATATGTCGGACGATGTTTAAATTAAAATCGTGAGTATAAAATTTGCTAATGATGAAACGTTTTCATATTTAGTAAATTTGATTAGATAAAATCGAGCGGTTTGTGGAAACATCCACACAACTACCAAGAGAAAAAGGGGCGAAAGACTAGATGTCAAAAATCATCGCGATTAACGCAGGAAGCTCTTCCTTAAAATTCCAATTATTTGAAATGCCAAGTGAAACAGTATTAACAAAAGGTTTAGTAGAACGTATCGGTTTAGAAGATAGTATCTTCACTATTACTGTAGATGGCGAAAAACAAAAAGAAATTACAAACATTCCAGATCACGCAGTAGCAGTTAATATGCTTCTTAAAAAATTAACTGAAAACGGAATCGTTAAATCTCTAGATGAGATTGGCGGTATCGGTCACCGTGTTGTTCACGGCGGCGAAAAATTTGCTGACTCTGTTTTAATTACTGATGAAGTATTAGCTGATATCGAAGAATTAAGCGATTTAGCACCACTTCATAACCCAGCAAACGTTGTTGGTATTAAAGCATTCCAAGAAGTATTACCAAACGTACCAGCAGTAGCAGTATTCGATACAGCATTCCACCAAACAATGCCAGAATCTGCATTCCTATACAGCTTACCATATGAGTACTATGAAAAATTCGGCATCCGTAAATACGGTTTCCACGGAACTTCTCATAAATATGTAACTGAGCGTGCGGCTGAATTATTAGGTCGTCCAATTGAAAGCTTAAGCTTACTTTCTTGTCACTTAGGTAACGGTGCAAGTATCGCAGCAGTAGAAGGCGGTAAATCTATCGATACTTCTATGGGCTTCACTCCACTTGCTGGTGTAACAATGGGTACACGTTCTGGTAACCTTGACCCTGCGTTAATTCCATACATCATGGAAAAAACAGGCCAAACAGTAGAAGAAGTAGTTAACGTATTAAACAAGAAGAGTGGTATGTTAGGTCTTACTGGTTACTCTAGTGACCTACGTGACATCATTGCGAAAGAAGAAGAAGGCGACCACCGTGCGAAAGTAGCACTTGATGTATTCGTAAGCCGTATCCACAAATACATCGGTTCTTACACAGCTCGTATGAAAGGTGTAGACGCAATCATCTTCACAGCTGGTGTAGGTGAAAACAGTGCGATTATTCGTGAGCGTGTATTAGAAGGCCTTGAGTACATGGGCGTATACTTCGATGCAAAACGTAATAACGTATTCGGTGAAGAAGCATTCATCAGCTTCCCACACTCTCCAGTAAAAATTATCGTAATTCCAACTGACGAAGAAGTTATGATTGCTCGTGACGTACTACGTCTTGGAGATATTGGTTAATATATGAAAAAAAAGACGAGATCCTATAGGATTTCGTCTTTTTTCTTTTGGATGTATTTTAAAACTCCATCCGGATATAATATTTTTTCTTTCTGAATGAATGCCGTAATAGGAATCCATTTCGCATATGCTACTGTTTCCTCATCTTGTATATTTAATATTTTCATTTCATATAGTGACGTGTCTAATAAACGCAAAGAATATAGTTGAATAATTTCATGACCAATGTCTCCATCTAGATGAAAGACATTTTCTAAACAACCTAAATAATTGGTGATTTCCACTTCTGTATGAAGCTCTTCCCTAAATTCACGAATAACGGTATGTGCTGATTGTTCACCAAGTTCAATTGAACCACCAAGAGGTCGGTAAAATGTTTCATCGGCTGAATGATATTCTTGTACGAGAAGACGCCCGTGATGTATAGCAATGCCAAAAGCCTTTGCACGTGGATACATATACAATCACTCCTTATTTTTTTGTATAAGGAAGATTATAATATGTTTTGTAGTAAAGGTGTCATGTATTTAAGAATATGGTCTAATCGTAATTCCATCAAATAAGTCTTTCCAAAATGCTTCATTGTATTGGTATACATCCATAATAGGACATTTCATAACGCAAACACGTTGTAATCCCCAATCTTCTTGGGTGATAGTTGGTATATCGGCAGGAATTAGTAACAGGACAGAGAATGTATGTGTAACGATTTGAGATAAAATTTGTTCTAGGGAACATGCTTCTTCATATGTTCCTCCAGTTCGAATAAATAATATGGATTCTGCCGTTTCAATTGTAGCTAGAAAACGATTAATACGATGTTCATAATTTAACTTAATTTCTGTATAAGAAGGCCAAGAAGTTGGTGTGTTTACATCTGTTTTAAAGTCATGACAGGAGTCAATTTCATAAAGGTTGTCCCTTAATCTTAATTTTGCAACATCATCCCAAAATGAGATGAAGGATAAATTTTCGAAATTTAAAAAGCGGTCAAATCGATTTTGTAATAATACATTCACTTTTTCTAATGAGGGGCTTAGCATAAAATCAATAACGCCAAAAAATGGTGATAATTCTAATTGATATAATGCCCAAGCAGGCCAGCAGTTTTGTCCTAAGCTGAATACCGCATTATATTCTTTTTTTATATCGGATAGATTCATGTGATTTATCTCATCCTTTTTGTTAATATTTTATGCCATTCGAAAATGGTATGTGAATAAAGATAGACAAGCATATTTGCAAAGAATAAGCAGAAATATGTTACAATAGAAAAAAATCGAACGAGGTGGTTGTTACGATGCGATCGAAGCGAGAACAAGCCATTTTAGACAATATAAAAGAATGGGAAGCGCAATTAGTTGAGCAAGAAGCGACCGATTTTCAAAAAGTGTTTGATAAATGGTTACATACTACAGTTGCGAAATTACCTGAGAAAAAGCGAAAAGAATTCTTCACGAAAGCAGATGGATGGCTCTTTCATTTGCATGCATTTATTCAAAGTTCACAAGCACAGTTAGATGCACGTAATCGGATTTTAGGAACATCAAGATTATTTGATGAATCGATTGAACAGCTTGAAGATTTGAAAGCATTATCTATTGATCAATTAACATACATAGCAGAGCAGCAAACAGCACGTCATCGTCTATATTCATTTGTACAAGGCGGGGCAACAGGTGCTGGAGGTTTATTATTATTAACGGCGGATTTTCCGGTTATGATCGCATTAAATGTGAAGGCAGTCCAACTTATTGCAACATCATTTGGACATGATGTGAACAAGCCGTATGAAATGATGCTTGCGTTAAAGGTGTTTCATGCGTCATTACTACCAGGACGACTTCAGCAATACGCATGGTACAATTTATTGCAAGAGCTGGAGCAAGAAGATTCGTTCTTCTACGAAGGAGACGAAGCGGTGCTACAAACAGCTTCTACTGAGGTTGTGTTAAAACAAATTTTGAAGACATTTTCGATTTATGCTCTTCGTCGTAAATTATTCCAAGGTATACCGGTAATTGGAATGGCAATTGGATCTACAGTGAATTATCGTTTAACAAGAAACGTTACTGAATTTGCAAATAGATTTTATCAAGTGCGCCATATAGTCGAGAAAGAAAAAAGAGCATAAAAAAAGCGAGAGGCCGAAGCCTTTCGCTTTTTTAATTTGTTGCATGTTTTTTGGACATTGGAACAGATACTGGCTGCTTTTCTGCTGTTTTTTCTGTTTTTGGATAATAAATTAAATCCAATGTTTTTGCCTGTACGGCAATCGAAAGAATAGTAAAAGCAATTTCTGTCCAATTTAAATAATATAATGAAAGCGCAAGAACAATCGCGTCAAAGACGAAGAAAATTTGCCCAATTGTAAAACGAGTTCGTTTACTTAATACAATTGTTAAAATATCGTCTCCACCGGTTGCACCGCCAAATCGCAATATAAAACCGAGTCCAATACCAGCTAACGCACCGCCAACTACTGCAGCTATAAATAAGTTATTTGATAAATCTACCGTAAATGGAGAATAATTTTCCATAAAGGAATAAAATACTCCGAATGAAATTGAACCTAGGAATGAATAGCCAACCATTTTTCTACCTAAAAATGAAGCACACAGTAAAATAATTGGGATATCCATTAATACAGTTGAAATAGATGGTGAAATATCATAAAAGTTTTGAATGAATAGTGCAATTCCTACAAAGCCACCTTCTGTTAAGTGGTTTTGGAAGTGAATGTGATATAGCGCTGCTGCTAAAATAAATGAACCGATTAAAACCATAAAAATTTCTTTAATAATTTGCCGACTTTGGATGTTCCTCATCGTTATTCCTTCTTTCCGTAGTTAGTAGTCCTTTTTGTGTTGTAAACTAACTACGAGCTCACATGTAGCTTTCAGTTAGTTTACGAAAAAACTAACTACGCTATATGTCGCTGAAGAAATAACGAATAATCCTCTCGTCCATCAATTCTCCCTACCTTCGTTTTAGTTTAAGTCTTAAAACGACTAAACAAAACGTGGAGTAGGATTCTTCATTTAGCAATCCTGCTCTTCTTTGTTTTGTTTAGTTAGTAACAATTAAGTCCTAAACAAAACGCTATGTGTAAGAAGAGTCTTTTTTTTGCCAAATTATCCTTCGGGCAATCATAATTTCCCCACTCTCGTATTTTTTTCGCTAGACTAAAGTATCTGAGCTGAAAAATACGCTACGTGTATGATTCGTCAATACGATGCCACATGCTCCTTCGAGCGATCATGATATCAAAATCCCTTCCTTCAAGATTTATACTATTATATCATACTTTTAAAAAATGTATGCGGATGGAAACCGACAATAAACGGAGGGAATCTACAAAAAATGTTATGTTTAAATATTTTTGTAGAAAAGCCTAAGTTATTTCAGAGGATTGGACAGTTTATAACGGTTTGTCCAATAAGTAAGAAAAAAAGGTTTTATTCCGTTGTGTTCTTTTCATCACTTTTATCTTTAAAAAACGCATCCCAACTAATCACACTTAAAAAAGTTAAAGCGATAATAACGAAAGCACGCATAAGCTTTAAACCTCCTTTTTTACATAGTATATGAATCATTCGATTCAGAATGTGTCATTTTTTTACAAGTCTTAACTATTATGAGAGTATATTAATATAGATAGATGAAGGGGAGAGTGAAGGTATGCTAAAAGACATGTTCAAAAGAAAAGAATTAATATGCATTTCATGTCAGAAAAAAATTCAATATGAAGAAGAGCTTGTTGCTTTTGTAAAGTTGCCGGAAGAAAGAAGTATATTAGTTGGTCCATTCGATGTATGTTTGGCGAAAACAGCACAAGAAATATATTGTAAATCATGTTACGACAAAAAAGCATGACCCAAAGTAATTGAGGGGCATGCTTTTTTCATTGGTGTGCTTTCCCCTCAGATACATTTTGAGTGAGTCGATACCAAAGCCAAAGGTCATTAATGATGGAAGCGAGATCGGCAATTTCTGAATTCAATTTGCAAGAAATTTCGAAGTCTTCTTCGTTATTTAAATGATGCTGTTTTGCATTAATAGAGTGCTCGAGTTCTTTTATTCGATCAGGAATCTTTCCGCGAACTTGTTCCCATTTTAGTAAAATAGCATGCTGCATTTTTTCGGGGATATCTTCCCAATCTTCTTGTAAATGAGGAATTTCAATTCCTAGATGATCATCGTATAAGAAATACTTTTCCATAAGTTCACCCCCGTTGTCCTGCTTATATTGTACAGAAAAACAGAAAGAAGTTCGACGAAATTGTTTGAAAAAATTTGAAAATGACTCTTGATACATTTTGTGAAAGGTGGTAAAGTGTGAATTATTATAAAAGAAAATGAATATTTATTCTTTAGGGGGATGCAAAATGGAGAAGAAAAAAGTTGTATTAGCATATTCCGGAGGTCTTGATACTTCCGTTGCAATTAAATGGTTACAAGAGAAGAATTATGATATTATCGCGCTTTGTTTAGACTTAGGGGAAGGTAAAGACTTAGCATTTGTAAAAGAAAAGGCACTTTCAGTAGGTGCAATTAAATCATATATGATTGATGTTCAAGAAGAATTCGCGAATGAATATGCATTGATGGCGATGCAAGCACACACATTATACGAAGGGAAATACCCTCTTGTCTCTGCATTATCTCGTCCGCTTATTGCGAAGAAATTAGTAGAAATCGCAGAACAAGAAGGCGCAACTGCAGTTGCACACGGATGTACAGGGAAAGGAAATGACCAAGTTCGTTTTGAAGTTTCTATCCAAGCATTAAATCCTTACTTAGAAGTGATTGCGCCTGTACGTGAATGGAAATGGTCACGTGAAGAAGAAATTGCATATGCAAAAGAAAACGATGTACCAATTCCGATTAATTTAGATAGCCCGTTTTCAATCGATCAAAACTTATGGGGACGCAGCAACGAATGTGGAATTTTAGAAGATCCATGGGCAGCGCCGCCAGAAGATGCATATGAGATGACATTGGCATTAGAAGATACACCGAATAAACCAGAGTTTGTAGAAATCGGATTTGAAGCAGGAGTACCGACTACTTTAAATGGCACTGCATATTCACTTGCAGAATTAATTAAAACGTTAAATGCGCTTGCTGGAAAACACGGCGTTGGACGTATTGATCACGTAGAAAATCGTCTTGTCGGTATTAAATCTCGTGAAGTATACGAATGCCCAGCAGCAATGACGTTAATCACTGCGCATAAAGAGTTGGAAGATTTAACACACGTAAAAGAAGTAGCACATTTTAAACCAGTGATTGAACAGAAAATAACAGAACTTATTTATAATGGTTTATGGTTCTCGCCTTTAAAACAAGCGCTTCATGCATTTTTAAAAGAAACGCAAAAGAATGTAACAGGTACAGTGCGTGTGAAATTATTTAAAGGTCATGCGATTGTAGAAGGACGTAAATCTGAATACTCTTTATACGATGAAAAATTAGCAACATATACTGCTCAAGATGAATTTAATCATGATGCAGCAGTTGGATTCATTTCATTATTCGGTTTACCGACGAAAGTATACAGCCAAGTGAATCAAAAGAAGGTGGAAGCGTGAGCAAACTTTGGGGCGGACGTTTTACAGAAGAAGCGGAAGCATGGGTTGAAGAGTTCGGAGCATCCATCTCCTTCGATCAACAATTAGTAAATCAAGATATAAAAGGAAGTATTGCGCACGTAACGATGCTAGCAAAGCAAGGCATCGTTACGAAAGAAGAGGCAGAGAAAATAAAGATAGGTCTTCAATATTTATTAGAAGAAGCGAAACAAAATAAATTGCATTTTTCGGTTGAAGCTGAAGATATTCATTTAAATATTGAAAAGATGTTAATTGAAAAAATCGGTGAAGTAGGAGGGAAACTTCATACAGGCCGAAGTCGTAACGATCAAGTGGCGACAGATATGCATTTGTATTTAAAAGAAAAGGTAGAACATATTATAAAAGCTACAAAACAATTGCAAACTGTTCTTGTACATCAAGCAGAAAATAACATTGAGACAATTATGCCTGGCTATACGCATTTACAGCGTGCCCAGCCGATTTCATTTGCTCATCATATTCTTGCTTACTTTTGGATGTTAGAGCGTGATGTGAATCGTTATGAAGATTCATTAAAGCGTATTAATATCTCCCCATTAGGAGCAGGAGCGCTAGCTGGGACGACATTCCCGATCGACCGAGAATATAGTGCGGAACTTCTTAGGTTTAATGGAATCTATGAAAATAGTTTAGATGCAGTAAGTGATCGTGATTTCATACTGGAGTTTTTAAGTAACTCATCTATGCTTATGATGCACTTATCACGCTTTTGTGAAGAACTTATTTTATGGAGTAGCCAAGAGTTTCAATTTATTGAAATGAGCGATCAATACGCGACAGGAAGCAGCATTATGCCGCAAAAGAAAAATCCGGATATGGCGGAACTAATCCGTGGTAAAACAGGCAGAGTATACGGTAATTTATTCAGTTTACTTACAGTAATGAAAGGATTACCACTCGCTTACAATAAAGACTTACAAGAAGATAAAGAAGGAATGTTTGATACAGTCAAAACAGTAGAAGGATGCCTTCATATTATGGCGGGCATGCTTGAAACGATGACTGTAAACAAAGAAAAAATGGGGCAAGCTGTGACGCAAGATTTCTCCAACGCAACAGAAATTGCCGACTACTTAGCAAACAAAGGACTACCATTCCGTCAAGCTCATGAAATTGTTGGGAAGTTAGTGCTACATTGCACACAAAAAGGAATTTATTTATTAGATGTCCCGCTTGAAACATATCAAGAAATGAGCTCTTTATTTGAAGAAGATTTGTATGAAGTTCTTTCACCATATGCGGCTGTAAAGCGTCGTAACAGTGCTGGTGGGACAGGGTTTGAACAAATTAAAAACGCTTTGGAGAAGGCGAAGGGGTTAGTTGGAGAGTTTGTTAGAAGTTGATTGATTTTATAGGGAAGAAGGTACGCTAATCTTGATGGAGAGAAGCTTACCTTCTTTTTTTTATAGCCCAAAATTAATCATACTTATGTCGATCTTCTGTAATTCGAATATACTCAATATCCATCAAATCACGAAGCAATGCACCATTACTTAGTTCAACGCCATGTTTCTCTTTAAAATGAGTGCGAATCGTATCTAGCATTTCAATTTCTTTTCCGTTCACGTCTAAAATAATGCGTTCAGAATCATCCATATAGCATCCTCCTTTTTTACACATATATATTTTGTCCGTCTATTTCTAAAAAATGTATGTTAACGTAATGTTAGGAAATAAGAAAGGGATGAAAAATGAGACGTATTTATTTTATAGGGCTAATTTTGTACACGCTAATTGTATTGCATGTTGCATTCCCAAACGTATTTTCATTTGGAAATGTAGAAACAGTACATGTTGCGATATTTATCTTTTCTCTATTTGTAGTAGATTGCTTTATTTCTATATGGCTTTCGAAAAGAAAAGATATACAAGGTAAAAAAGAAATGGAACGGAAAAAGAGAAAACGTTCATTTTGGATGATGACGTACTGTTTGTCTTTAGTGCTTACTGCTGCTTTTTTTAGTGAGCATATTCCATTAGAAAGATTAAATATTGGATTTGGAGCGTTCGTATTCGCATACTATTTTTTTATGCACTTTCTTCCTTATATGAAAGAAAAGCGAGGAGAAGAGGAAGACCCACTTGTAGAAGAAGCGAGAGAACAAGAGCATAAGAGAATAGAAGGGGATATAAAGAAACTTGGAGAACAAAAATGGTATTTAAAATCAAAAATCATATATGTTCTTTGTTTCATTACGCCGCCAATTGGCTATTTGTACGTCTTCTTACTTCGTAAAAAAATGACAGAAGATGCAAAGCAAACGTATTTAACAGTTGCGACAATCATGATGGCATTATGGTCTTTGAAGTTTCTGCCGCCTTATGTATTGGCAATTACCGTTGTTGTCGTAGCATGTCTTGTGTTTATAGTGAAGTTTATAAAATGAAAACACGAAGTCTAATATGTAACACTGAATTTAAAATAGTTAAAAATATATAAGATATACTACACGACGACACATGTTGTTTAACAATGTAGTTTTAAAGTGTAGAAACACTTAGTTTGATACGCTTGTTTTTTATCACTACATTCATCAAAGTAACAATAAAGTCGTTTCTGTAATGATTTAAGAAAGGAATAACCTATTTAATAACTACATGCTACTGAATACAGTCTTTCATGTATTGTTATAAGAAGAAAAACAAGGGCCAGTGTTATTAAACTAACAGATAGATTAAAGTAAGAAATGTTATACTATAATTTGTTTAGTAATAATAGGAGGAATAATAATGGTTCAATCAATAGTTCATATCGCATTAGTAGTAAAAGACTACGATGAGGCAATAGAGTTTTATACAAAGAAACTAAATTTTACATTGGTCCAAGATATATATCAGCCAGAGCAAAATAAAAGATGGGTAGTGGTATCTCCTCCTGGTTCAGTCGGCACGACAATACTACTGGCTAGAGCATCTAAACCTGAGCAAGATTCTTTTATCGGTAACCAATCAGGCGGTAGAGTTTTTCTTTTCTTAAATACTGACGATTTTTGGAGAGATTATAATGAAATGATCTCAAGAGGAATAGAATTTGTGAGAGAACCGCAAGAGCAAGAATATGGAACAGTTGCAGTATTCAAAGATTTATACGGGAATTTATGGGATTTGTTACAATTAAAAGATGACCATCCAATCGCTCAAAGAATTAAGTAGAATACAGTTTAAAGTTTATTAAATAATCAATTGGAAAATGGGGATTTTGAAGTGTTCTTTGATTTTGTGGAGTGGATTGATATTTTAAAATCCATACAAGAGTAGAGAAAAACAGAGAAGATTTATTCCTATGAATAAAAATAAAGGCATGTCGTGAAAAAAGGAGTGGATTTCCCACCCCTTTTTTAGTTTATTATCATTGTTTAACAATATGTGTTTATTGTTCATTCGAGCCTCGAACTTAATTTTCCTTATCCTTCGGTAAAATATGTGGACTTGGTGTTTTATCTATAAATTAAAGATCACCTTGCTCCTCATCACCACGAACAACAAGGACATCGCATTTCGCATAGCGAATAATATGTTCAGAGACGCTACCGATTAGGAAGCGTTCAACAGCATTTAAACCAGTCGCACCACACATAATTAAATCTACTTTATGGTTTGGAGCGATTTCTTTTGAAATTTTAGATTTAGGATTACCAAATTCTAATACAGTTTCAATTTTTTCAAGACCAGCTTCAAGCGCAGTTTTTTTGTAGTCTTCTAATAAGTCTTCTGCAAATAGATTTGCACGTTCAGCAATTGCACGGCTATAAGCCTCTACTGCTGAGTATGCTTTTACATCAACGATATGAGCGATTGTTAATGTTGCATTGTTGCGCTTTGCGACTTGAATTGCTTTTTTAAAGGCTTTTTCTGCTTCTTTAGAACCATCCACCGCGATTAAAATATTTGTATATGTATTATTCATAGTCAATTCCTCCCAATCTGTTTTATAACTGTTTACAACTTAATTATAAAACAAATTTTGGTAACGTGCTTGCCAGAAACGTTACAGAATTTTGAAAACTCTGTTTCAATTCATTTTAGTTGTAATTGGAGCGAGAACTTGTTACATATGAAGTATAGCAATTTAAAAGGGGGCAGTTTTGTGAGACATGCGCTCATTACAGCCGGTACGAAAGGTTTAGGAAAGCAAGTAACAGAAAAGTTATTGGCTAAAGGCTATTCAGTAACAGTAACGTACCATAGCGATATCACGGCTATGGAAACGATGAAAGAAACATATAAAGATGTGGAAGAGCGTCTACAATTCGTGCAAGCAGATGTCACGAAGAAGGAAGATTTACATAAAATAGTAGAAGAAGCGATGAGCCGTTTTGGCAAAATTGACTTTTTAATTAATAATGCTGGTCCATATGTATTTGAACGAAAAAAGTTAGTTGATTATGAAGAAGATGAATGGAATGAAATGATTCAGGGAAATTTAACAGCGGTATTTCATTTATTAAAACTTGTTGTTCCGGTCATGAGAAAACAGAACTTTGGCCGTATTATTAATTACGGATTTCAAGGGGCGGATAGTGCACCGGGATGGATTTATCGTTCAGCTTTTGCAGCGGCGAAAGTAGGACTTGTTTCATTAACGAAAACAGTTGCTTATGAAGAAGCGGAGTATGGTATTACTGCGAACATGGTATGTCCTGGTGATATTATTGGCGATATGAAAGAGGCGACTATTCAAGAAGCACGTCAGCTAAAAGAGCATAACACACCGATTGGTAGATCTGGAACAGGTGAAGATATTGCAAGAACCATTTCGTTTTTATGTGAGGACGATTCCGATATGATTACCGGTACAATTATTGAAGTGACTGGTGCAGTGGATGTTATTCATAGACATCGATAGAATAAAATAAGATGAAGTTTCAAATAATTGGACAGTTTATCCATTGTGCTGAGAGGTGCGGATAATACTGTCTTTTAATATAAAATTAAATCTATCGGAAAACTTGTATTATTTTTTGTCAAATATTGAGATATTATGTTAAAATATAAGAGCGTAGAAAGCGCTTTAAAAAATGATTCAGGGGTCATTTCATAACTCAAGGGGGAACTAATCATGCGTATCGGTATTCCAACAGAAATTAAAAACAATGAAAACCGTGTGGCAATGACGCCAGCGGGAGCAGTACATTTAGTACAAAATGGTCATGAAGTTTTTGTTCAAAAAGGAGCAGGTTTAGGATCTGGTTTTACGGATGAAGAATACGTACAAGCTGGTGCGAAACTTGTAGAAACTGCTGAAGAAGCATGGAATCAAGATATGGTTATGAAGGTAAAAGAGCCAGTAGCAAGTGAATACGGCTATTTCCGTGAAGGTTTAATTTTATTCACATACTTACACTTAGCTCCAGAACCAGAATTAACGAAAGCATTAATCGATAACAAAGTTGCATCAATTGCATACGAAACAGTACAATTAGACAATCGTTCTTTACCATTACTTGCACCTATGAGTGAAGTAGCTGGTCGTATGTCTGCACAAATCGGTGCACAATTCCTTGAGAAAAACAAAGGCGGTAAAGGTATTTTACTTGCAGGCGTTCCAGGGGTAAAACGCGGCAAAGTAACAATCATCGGCGGTGGTCAAGCTGGTACAAACGCAGCTAAGATTGCAGTAGGTTTAGGTGCAGATGTAACAATCATTGACTTAAGTGCAGAACGTCTTCGTCAATTAGATGATATTTTCGGTAACCAAGTAAAAACATTAATGTCTAATCCATACAACATTGCAGAAGCTGTTAAAGAATCTGACCTTGTTATTGGAGCAGTATTAATTCCAGGTGCAAAAGCGCCAAAACTTGTAACTGAAGAAATGATTCAATCAATGGAACCAGGTTCTGTCGTTGTAGATATTGCGATTGACCAAGGTGGTATTTTCGAAACAACTGATCGTATTACAACTCATGACAACCCAACTTACGAAAAACATGGCGTTGTTCATTATGCAGTTGCTAATATGCCAGGTGCGGTTCCACGTACGTCAACTCTTGCATTAACAAACGTAACAGTACCATATGCAGTACAAATTGCTAACAAAGGCTATAAAGATGCTTGCCTAGGCAACTCTGCATTATTAAAAGGTATTAACACACTAGATGGATATGTAACATTCGAAGCAGTTGCAGAAGCTCACGGCTTACAATACGCTGATGCGAAAGAGCTACTTGAAAAAGCTCCTGCTTTATCATAATAGAAATACATTTGAGACCTTCCTTTTCATAAGGAGGGTCTTTTTTATATGGGGAAATAATATGTGAATAATTGTTATTTATTGGTGTAAATCGATTTTTATTATGATAATTTAGAATTATATAATAAAAGAGGGGATTCAATGGGGAGTAAAAAAAGGAAGCAAAAGCAAGCTAAAAGACAAAAGTACATAAAGAAAAAACAGGAACAGAACATACCTTTTTCACAAAAAGTAGTCATTATGATAGAAAAAACATTCCGGTATATTTGTATGGCTCTGTATGTAATTTTGTGTATGTATTCATTTGGAGTGTTTTACAGTTTTGGGATAACTCCCAATATTATTGAGAGCATTCTAGAATTTATACTTGTTGTAATAGAATTAGCCTTATTCGTTATACTCTTTGCTACAGTATGGCCTAGTCATGAAAGTAAAAAAGATAGAAAAAGAAGCAAAAAATCTTCATACGCTTCAAGCTCATCAAGTGGATTCGGTCACTACAGTAGCAGTGATTGTAGTAGCTCAAGTGATGGTGGAGGAGATTGCGGAGGTGGTGGAGATTAAGTTAATTTTTCAGAAGAACGACTAACGAAAGGATGGGATGAAATATGGAAACTGTGAACTTAATAGAATTAACAAAAGACATTCAAGATCAACATAAAAACTTCGTCGTTTCAAATATAAACAGTCATTGTTTACGAATCGCTGTATTTACTGGTGAATATGATTGGCACTATCATTCTAATTCGGATGAATTATTTATTGTGCTAGAGGGAGAATTACTTATTGATTTTGAAGATGGAGAAACAGCGGTTTTAAAGCCAAATGATTCTATTTTAATTCCAGCATGTACGATTCATAGAACGAGAGCATTAAAGAGAACGGTAAATCTTTGTTTTGAACATATAGAGGCTGATACGATTAAAGTGGAGCAATTATGAAAAAAATATCTGTAGCCGATTATAGAAAAGTTCTTCCGGTTTTAGAAGGTAATACAAGAACGACGACGTTTGCTTATGCGGTATGTGATCAAATGATAGATGGCGAGGTTTTTATAAACGGGCAATTAACAGCAGGATTAATTATTACAGCTAACGGTATCTATTATTTATTTGGTGATACGGATGATCAAAATTATAACGAAGAGTTATTTTCATATTTAAAAACGGCTATTGAAAAAACAGAGAAGAGATTTACACTGTTCACTTCGAGTGAAGAGTGGGAAATGATGATAGAAGAGCGTTTTAGTAATGTACTTCGGGACATTCCGCGAATGAAATTTCAAAGCGTAACCTTTGAAGAGAGTCAACGAGATTTTAACAAAAATACATATGAAGTGAAGCGTATTGATAGAAGAGATATAGAGCGCAGCAGTGAATTTAAAGAGGAGTACTACAAAGAGTATTGGGGATCAAAAGAAACGTTTTTGAACAGTGGTTTTGGATTTTGTATAGAACAAGATGGGATAATTGTAGCTGAATGTGTCTCAATATTTAGCGGGAATGGTTTTGCTGAAATAGATATTGCAACACATGAAGCGCATCAAGGGAAAGGATTAGCTCAAGCTGTTGCAACAAGGTTCATTGAACATTGCATGCAAAATGACATTATACCGAGCTGGGATTGTTATGTAGACAATATTCCTTCGCGAAAATTAGCTAGTAAATTAAGTTTTTATCATCCAATAGAATATAGTTTGTTTGTACGTAAGAAAATGGGGGAATAAAAATGAATGTAGAATTAACAAGATTTAAAGTTAAGCCTGGTAAGAGTCATCGAGTAGATGAATGGATGCAGCTTCTTAATGACAATTTGAAAGAAGTGCTTTTGACATTAAACGACGAAAAAATGTACGTTGAGACAATTTTCCGGGAAATAAGAGATGGAGAAGAGTACTTATATTGGTATTCTGTGCAAGGAGAAGGTGGTATTTTTGTCGAAAATTCGCATCATGAAATTGATAAAAAGCACTTAGCATTTTGGTATGAATGTATCGATGAAGAAGCACCGTCTATTGATATGAAAACAGAAGTTGTTATGATTCAAGATGTTGTGAAGGAAGCGATGAAATAATAGAATAGTATTTCAGAGAAGCGCATCAAAATGGATGTGCTTTTTATTATGGAATTTTTTTTTAGAAAAGCTGTATACATTTTACGCTCTCAAACGTTGAGTATATAGAGAGGAGAGCCGAATGAGTCATGATACGTTTGAATCGTTATTAGTAGAGAAATCAAAAGCTGTCTTTGGATACTTGATTAAGATTGGAGCAGATAGAAAAGAAGCAGAAGATATTGTGCAAGATACGTTGTATAAAGCTTTATTGCTTATGGAGGAAATACCGTTAGGACATTTAGCACCGTGGCTATTTAGAGTTGCAATCAACCAGCACCGAGATTTGCACCGGAAAGAAAAAAGACTAAATCCAATCGCAATTGAATCAGTCGTTCTTATTGGGCAAAAGTCATTAGATGAAGTGCTTTTAACAAGGGAGTTACAAGGAGAAGTACAAGAAATATTGGAGACGATGACGGAGGATTATCGTCATATTTTACTGTTGAAATATGAGTATGAACTATCTTATAAGGAAATTGCCATTTTATTAAGTATGAAAGAAGATACAGTAAAAACAAGCTTGTACCGTGCAAGAAATCAATTTAAGAAACTGTATAGGAGGAGAAATGATGAGTCGGAAGGACTTTGATTTGAATATGAATGATAAGCAGATGAAGACTTTGATGAAGAGAGCGAAGAGGAAGCAGTTTTGGAGAAACTGGCTTATTTCTATTTGTGCGTCCATTATGGTTATAGTAACTTTGTTTTTGGGTGCAACTTACTTTTCTCAGCAAACATTTAGAAAAATGGAAAGAGAAATGAATGCACTACATATGGTTCAAGGGCCTAATATCCGTTTCAGCGGAAGCATGTATTTAAGTCTTGGTATGACAGGAAGTACAGTAATATATAACTCTTATAAAAATATAGCTGGTCAACCAGTGAAATGGGTAAATGATATATACGAATCTGGTATATGGAGTTATAGTATGAAGCATTACAATGGTGAACTTGTTAGTCTAGATGAGGAAAAAAGGGGTGAAGAGGCTGTTACGATACCAGATTATAATGTGCAAACAATGCAGAGGGAAATGAGGTTTTATTTACCTTTCGTTACTTATAAAAATTATGTGGATGACCTGAAAAATATTGGAGATTTGCAAAATAAAGTTGCAGAAGTAGCCCTATCTTTTGATAAATCTTATACAGCTGAACAAATTATTGAGATGCTTCCGAAAAGTGTACAGCCAGTTTGGTTTTGGGTAGATACATATAATGAAAAGAAAAGTGATTCTTATGTAGGGTTAAAAGATCCTAAAAATGGCGCAGTATTAAATGCGGAAATGGCTAGAAATGTTTTTGGATTTGAAGGAAGTTATGCAAAAGTAAAAGAAGATGTGAAAAACGATTTAACAATAAACTCAAAAGAGTTTCTGTACCAAATGAAGTATTTAACAAAAAATAGTGAAGGTATACCAAGTGATTATTTTGAACAATATTATAAAGAAATAAAAAACACCAAACCAAAAGACCTACCAATATACGGTATAGTCGTAACAGGAAAAACAGAGGATTTACAAAGTTTACAAGGGTCACCGTATATTAAGGCTGCTGTAAGAGGTGTAACAGTTGAGAAATATTGATTACAAGTAATTAATGTGAATAATCAGAAAATTTATGTTATAATATGGGAAAAGGAGGTTTATATGAGGCAAATACATGGAGCAATTTATATTTACATAACAATGTTTTTCGTGGCGATATCCTATGGGTTGGGGCACGTGTATTCGCATCCTATACTAACTTTTTTAAGTGGAGCATGTATGACGTTTGCGCTTCTTGTCCACCTTTTCTCAGTTTGGATCGTGAAATTTCAATTAAATATTAGTGAAATAGAAGAAGGCACTTTTTGAGTGGCCTTCTTTTTTAATAATATTTTGGAAGCTCTTGTAGCAATTTTTCAATTTCGAATTCGGTTTCTTCACATATAGAAAGTGTGCGTAGTCTGAAAAATAAGCTACGTAAGAAAGATTTTGTATTTCCATATAAAAACTCGTACGATTCAATAGGTAGTGCTTGTTTTTGGACCGGTAATTGAGCTACTAAGTCACGAAGGGCTAATATGAGTATTTCTTCTTTCAGACCATTTTGCAGCATTGCGACAATCGGATAAACGAGACGCTCGTCTTCTTCGTATTTATAGTAAATAGAATGGACAAAAACTTTGTTTAACAAAGTTTTTAATATCTCTTCGTAATGTAAAGTTTCTAGTTTAGGACTATGAACAAGCGCCTCAAATGTATCGGAAGCATGTGCGATACTATGTGCCCATCCGTGGTCTTGCACATATCCGCGGAAATCATGTTCATTGTTCATATATAGAATTAATTGATCTTTTACAGTTAAAATATCATTCTGTGATAAGAAATTATGAGTTGTATCTGCATCTATAATGAGCGCAATTAATAAGGTTGTAAATGCACGAGTAAATACAGCATCTTCATCATCTGAATGAATCTTATACAATAAATATTTTTCACCGATGCTTTCTAATAATAGTTTCTGTAATTGTGTGTGTGAAAGATAGCGATTTTTGATGAGATGATAAAAAGTAGAGTAGATGAGTTTGTCCCTTAAGTAGTTATCAGTAACACCGATATGTTCAAGCATACTGGAACTTAAAGAATCAATATGAAGTGTGTTATCTATGATGTAATTATTATTACGAATTTTTTCTAACTGTTGTTGTAACATATAAACCTCCTGTTTTAGAAAATTCTGTATTTTTATAATATAATAAGAGGAAGAAATAGACAATAAATAAGTGCATTTGAATGGAGAGGGCATTATGAAGAGAGCATTATTCTTTTTTATTAGTATTTTCTTTTTAGGAAGCTGTTCCATTTCGTATGTTAATTTTTCTAGCGAGAGCAAAAGTTGGACTGGACAATATAAAGGGCATATTAAGGATGACAGTGAAGATGGAATGTTTACGTTTCAATATAAGGGTGGGGATGGAAAGACAGAATTTAAAAACTTAGAGATTGCTATTAATGGAGCCTTTAGTACAATGACACAAACGTCAGAAGTTCATAAAGGAGCAAGGGTTGAAATAAAATCTTCTTGTGTAAGTTGTGCACCTCTATCTAAAGATGAACCGATAGAAGTTGTAATTAAATGGGATGATAAGTATGAGGAGAAGATGGTGTTAAATTTGAAATAGCCTAAAGTAAGGAGTTAAAAATGAATAGGCATGTGAAAATTGTTATGTTTTTAAGTGTATTTCTAGTCATATTATCAGCTTGTACTACAAAACAAGTAGAGCAGGTAACGGTAAAAGAAGTCCCTAAAGAAGGGTATATCATATTAAGAAATGACACGGTATTTTTTGCCGATGATAAAACGTTTGAAACAAAAGTAGAGTTGCAAAATTATATAGAACAACAAATGAATAAAGAGCATCCATC
Source organism: Bacillus sp. N6 (assembly GCF_052805735.1). NCBI lineage: Bacteria > Bacillati > Bacillota > Bacilli > Caryophanales > Bacillaceae > Bacillus > Bacillus sp. N6. Next base: position 4,503,165 of record NZ_CM127843.1, on the reverse strand, counting down.
ACATATAGTCTTGAGCTTTAAGGACAAAGACGCATGTAAACAGTTAAAAACAGGGGATAAAATAAAAGTATGGTTTTCTCAAATACTTGAAAGCTATCCAGCAAGAATGATTGTAGAGAAATTTGAAATAGTAGAGGAATAAAAAAAGGCAGCATTCACGCTGCCTTTTTATTATTTTACAAATTGTAATTCTTTCGGGAATTTCGTTAAAATTTCTGATCCGTCTTTTGTAATGTAAATATCATCTTCAATACGAACGCCACCTACGTTTGGTACGTAAATACCAGGTTCGATTGTGAAGACCATACCTTCTTTTAATGGAGACTCGTTACCAGCTTTTACATCTGGATATTCGTGTACGCTAATTCCAAGTCCATGACCAAGTCGGTGCGGGAAGAAGTCTCCGTAACCTGCATCTGCGATAACAGAACGAGCAGCGTTATCGATTGCGCCAAGTGTAACACCTGGTTTACATGCTTCAACTGCTTGTAGTTGTCCAGCAAGTACAGTGTTGTAAATGTGAGTTTGCTCTTCAGAAATCTCACCGAATGCTACTGTACGTGTAATATCAGAGCAATAACCTTCAATGATTACACCTAAATCAAATAGTACGAAATCACCGCGCTTCATTTTGTTTGCGCCAGGAATACCGTGTGGAAGAGCAGAGTTTGCACCCGCTAATACCATCGTATCAAATGACATCTTATGTATGCCTTTTGTTTTTAATTCGTGTTCAATAATTGCTAATACTTCTAGCTCGCTACGGTTTTCTTTAATTGCATTTACACCAACTTCAACAGCGTAGTCCGCCATTTTAGCTGCTTCGCGTAAAATAGAAAGTTCTTTTTCATCTTTAATTAAACGAAGTTCGCGAACTTTCTCCTCAGCTGATTTGAAAGCTGCATTTGGGAATAATTTCGTTAATTCTTCGTAGCGCTCTACGTTTAAATGTTCTTTTTCAATTGCAACTGCATTTGCATTGATGCCGCGGTCTTTAATTGCTTTTGCAATCATATCCCATGGTCTGTCAGTATCAGTAAATCCGATAATTTCATGTGCCCAGCCAGCGTTACGTGCTTGACCTTCTTCCATTTTAGGACAAATTAAAATAGGTTCTTTTTCTTGGAATACAAACATACCAAGTAATCTTTCATGCGGTTCACAGTGGAAGTTCGTCATGTAGAAGACGTTCGGTGTAGAAGTTAAGAACGCAGCTTCTACGTTTTTTTCTTTTAGCCATTGCATTAAATTTTCTAATCTAGCATTCATCGATTGGCACCCCCGAGATATTTAATTACAAATATAACTTTAACTCGGAAGAAAGCGTTATGACAAGTAAATAGATGTTAGAAAAGACAGGGAATTGAAAAATCATGTAGAATAAAAAGTGAGAATGTGAATAGGGGAGGAATGTAATAATGAAAGTATCTTATCATGGACATTCAGTTGTGAAAATTGAGGCGAATGGAAAAGTTATTTTAATTGACCCGTTTTTAACAGGTAATCCGAAAACAGATTTAAAAGCTGAAGATGTAAAAGTGGATGCAATCCTTTTATCGCATGGACACGGTGATCATGTTGGAGATACAGTAGAACTTGCGAAGAAAAATAATGCAGTTGTTGTAGCGCCATTTGAACTAGCAACATTTTTAAGTTGGCAAGGTGTAAATACACATCCGATGCATATTGGTGGTTCACATGAATTTGACTTCGGAAAAGTGAAGTTTACACAAGCATTCCACGGCTCTAGTTATATTGATGAAGCAAATAAGACGATTACATATACAGGTATGCCAGCAGGTATTTTATTTACAGCAGAAGAGAAAACAGTGTACCACGCAGGAGATACTGCACTATTCTCTGATATGAAGTTAATTGGGGAATTAAATAAAGTTGATCTAGCATTTTTACCAATTGGTGATAATTTCACAATGGGACCAGAAGATGCTGTACTAGCGGCAAAATGGATTAATGCGAAAACTGTTGTACCGATGCATTACAATACGTTCCCAGTTATTGAACAAGATCCATATCAATTTGTAGAAAAGCTACAAAATTGTACAGGGAAAGTATTAGAAGCTGGAGAAAGTATTACACTATAGAAAAGAAACCCTTCATTTGAAAAGAAAAGTGAAGGGTTTTTACGTGTGTAGGACAGCTTTTAATGCTTGTATTTGTTTTGGTGATTCTTTTCTTTTGGTACGTGGTTGTTCAGGTGTTTCATTCAATTCCATTGCAACTTTTTTCCCATCTACGAAAGCTAAAAATACAGCACCTACAACCTCTAAAAGTTTTTTCATCATGTGTTCGCTCCTTTGTTTTATTTCTTGTCTTCATTGTATAGGGAATCAAGTGGGCGAACTATCGAATGAGATGACAAAAGCATTACATTGTTGTCATAGAATGACTGGTGGAATGTAAGAGTCATTTTGTTATAAAAAAAATAGTACAGGTATGCAAAGAGAGAGTGTAACAGTTTTGAAAATATAGTATACTGAAAGTACAACACATGAAGAATTTAGGGAAAAGAAAGTATGGTGAAACCATTTGGCTACCAAGCATAACCAAATTTTAGAACATATTAATAGCCTGCCAGTAGGCCATAAAATTTCTGTAAGACAAATTGCGAAAGATTTGAGTGTAAGTGAAGGGACAGCTTACCGTGCAATTAAAGATGCAGAAAATAAAGGATATGTTAGTACAATTGAACGTGTCGGAACAATTCGAATTGAACAAAAGAAGAAAGAGAATATCGAAAAACTGACATATGCAGAAGTCGTTAACATTGTCGACGGTCAAGTACTTGGGGGCAGAGAAGGACTACATAAAACATTAAATAAATTCGTAATCGGAGCTATGAAATTAGAAGCGATGATGCGCTATACAGAAGCTGGGAATTTACTCATTATTGGTAACCGTACGAATGCACATCAATTAGCGCTAGAAACTGGAGCCGCTGTATTAATTACGGGTGGATTTGATACGGAAGATCATGTGAAGAAATTAGCAGACGAATTAAAGCTGCCGATTATTTCAAGTAGCTACGATACATTTACGGTCGCAACGTTAATTAACCGTGCAATTTATGATCAACTGATTAAGAAAGAAATTGTACTTGTTGAGGATATTTTAACACCAATTGAAGAAACGTTATATTTAAAGCCACATGATACAGTACAGCAATGGCATGCATATAATGAAGAGACAATGCACGGAAGATATCCAATTGTCGATGAAAATAAAAAAGTGCTAGGAATCGTAACTTCAAAAGATATGATCGGTGTAGCGAAAGAAACACCAATTGATAAAGTAATGACAAAACACCCAATTACAGTGAATGGTAAAATGTCTGTCGCAGCTGCGGCACGTATGATGGTGTGGGAAGGAATTGAATTACTTCCTGTCGTTGAGGAAGGAAATAAACTGCAAGGTATCATTAGCCGTCAAGATGTACTTCAGGCACTGCAAATGATTCAACGTCAGCCACAAGTTGGAGAAACAATTGATGATATTGTAACGAATCAATTTATGACGCCAAAAGAAGCGAAAAATGAGCATCTATATCAATTTTCAGTGACGCCGCAAATGACGAACTCAATCGGAACGTTATCGTACGGTGTATTTGCAACAATTGTAACAGAAGCGACAAATCGCGTCATTCGTGCGCAAAAGAAAAGCGATTTAATTGTTGAAAACTTAACGATTTATTTCGTAAAACCAGTTCAAATTGATAATGTTGTATCCGTTCATCCGAAAGTATTAGAAATTGGACGTAAATTTGGTAAGGTTGATGTAGAAGTGCATCATGAAGGTAATGTTGTTGGAAAAGCATTACTTATGGTGCAGTTAATCGATAAATAAAAAGATGGAACAAATCGTTTTGATTTGTTCCATCTTTTTTGTTGTTTTAAATTTGAAAGGCATGATTTTAGATGAGAGTTTTAGTGAAATATGTATGGGGTGGAGTGGAAAAGTAACGCAAGAAAAGACAGAATAGTAATTCAATTTGGTTGTATATTGTGTTATGATTATATTGTAAGAAAATGGATTTATGGAAGGTGGTATACATTATGTCGTCAGCCGTACTCTTTTTTGGTAGTATCGCACTATTTTACTTTCTTGTAATGATACCGATCCAATATTTATATTTACAAGGTTTACATGAAAAAAAGGAAAAGACAGGATTATCTCAGCGAGAGCTATATGAAAAAATGTCTTTTGGAGAAGAACAATTACATTTTCACGTACAAGGTAACCCATTTAATATACCATCTGCGTTTGTCGCATATATGATTTTAAAAGTTAGAGGACGTAAAAAAGCATCACAATTTTGATGCTTTTTTACGTTGTTTCATAGACTTCTGCTTCTTTAACTGCTAATGGTAAGAAATGTTTGTATTGGCGAAATCCATTAAATACACTTGCACTACCAAATAGAACGAATAAGATACCAACGATAATACGAGCGGTTGAAAGTTCTAAAAAGAATTGGTTTATCCCGAAGAATAAGACGAATGAACCGAGTGCCATTGCGGATTTTCCAGAGAGCCAACCTTTCTCCATTGGGCGGTTTGTACGAAAGTATTTTGTTTTGTAGAAGAGATACAACATAAATGAGACGATAATACAGAAGACTAATACTGGCATAATGAACACTCCCATCGTTTTATGAAAAAAATAGTGGAGAAAAAAGAAATATCTAAACTTTCTAACTTTTATTATAAAGCAATTGTTCGCATGTATGAAATACTTTCCGTTATAATGAGAGATAAAGTGAAGAAGTTGATTAAAAAGGAGATTATACATATGCATGAGCAAATTTTAGGAGCAATTAAAGAGTTTGATACAATTATTATTCATCGCCACGTGCGTCCGGATCCAGATGCATTAGGTTCACAGGGTGGCCTTGGTACAATTCTAAAAGAATCATTTCCAGAGAAAAATATTTATACGGTTGGGTACAATGAACCGTCGTTAGCATACTTACGAGTAATGGATGATATTGAAGATAGTGTATACGAAAATGCGCTTGTTATTGTTTGTGATACTGCGAATCAAGAACGTGTTGATGATCAACGCTATACAAAAGGGAAGATGTTAATTAAAATTGATCATCATCCAAATGAAGATCCATATGGAGATATTACGTGGGTAGATACGACAGCGAGTTCGACAAGTGAAATGATTTATGAGTTTTATAACTATGGAAAAGATAAAGGATTAAAAATAACAAAAGAAGCAGCTCGCCTTATTTTAGCAGGAATTGTTGGAGATACAGGTCGTTTCTTATTCCCAAATACGACAGCAAAAACACTTCGTTACGTAAGTGAGCTTGTTGACATGGGTGTGAAATTCACAGATTTATACAATGAAATGTATAAGACAAAAGAAAAAATTGCTCGTTTAAACGGTTATATTTTACAAAACTTTACAATGGTAGAAGAAGGAGCAGCTTACATTAAATTAACGAAAGAAGTATTAGAAGAATTTGATGTACTTCCTTCTGAAGCATCTGGTGTTGTTGGAGCGCTTGGCAATATTGATGGATTAAAGGCGTGGGTTCTATTTTTAGAGGAAGACGACGTAATTCGTGTTCGTCTTCGTTCAAAAGGACCAGTTATAAACAAATTGGCAATGCAATATAACGGCGGAGGACATCCGATGGCTTCTGGTGCCAAGGCATCTTCTTGGGAAGAAGCGGATCGTCTTTTTGCTGATTTACGTGAGATTTGTAAATAAGGGACTATATGTTAGAACGAAAAGAAGGAGCGGCGCTAAAGCCCTCCTTCTTTATTTTTCCTTTTCTATAGTAATGCTAATTTCAAGCACTGTATCAAAAGATATTGTATCGACTTTAAAACGGTATAGTCGATCGTAATGTTTGTACGTTTTGTTTTCGATTACCTTTTTGAGTAGGTCTTTATTTTTTGCGATACTTTGAATGTTTTTCGTTAAAAGATGCTGGAGATCATTATGGATAGATGTAGTCATATTTTCGAGTGTAAGATTGTCTAAATCGTATTTTTCTCGATTGATAAGTTTTATTTTAATCTCTTGAATGGTTAAGAGCCGTTTATTTTCAGTGTTCAATTTTTCTTGATCTTCGAGAAGGACGTGGAGTTTTGCTTCTTGTTTTTCTATAATTTCTCTTTGTTCTGCTATTTTACTAGCTTGTTCTTCTTGAAAAACACCGTATATGTACAAAAAAATAAACCAGCTCAACACGCCTCCAACAGCAGCACCAGCTAATACTAAGTACCATCTTTTTGCTGTATTGGCACTTGGTACTCTCATACATGTTCCTGCGTTAGCCATTTAATAATAATGAGACCTGTTTGCATACCACCAGTTGCGAAAAAAATAAGGAGAATTTGTTTTACGATATCTTTCATATCTCCGCCAAAGAAACTTCTTTCAAAGCTATAAAAGGTATCGAATGTTCCACCGATTGCTGCAACGAGTGCCCAAATTCTTAAATTTTGGGCGAATTGATTAATGTAAGTTAGAGCTGGTTTTCCGATAAGAAACGCACCAAATCCACCAATTAATGAACCGCCAAGTATAACCCCAAAGGCAATAAAATAACTAATAATAAGCAGAGAGAAAAAAGTATGTTCTCTTACATCCATCGTCATTCCCCTTTCTTCTTCATATATATGGACAAAGTATAAGAAGTATGTTTTGATTTCCGCTTTCCTCATCACCTATAATAAAAGTAGTCAAATAGGTAAAGAGAGGGTACAACAGTGAAGTTTGTGCATTTACAATGTCAAACCGTTTTTAGTTTATTAAAAAGTGCTTGTAAAATTGATGAGCTTGTAGTCAGGGCGAAAGAACTTGGTTTTTCATCGCTGGCTATTACGGATGAAAATGTTATGTATGGCGTTATTCCGTTTTATAAAGCATGTAAGAAACATGGTATACAGCCTGTTATTGGATTAACCGCTTCTATTTTTAGTGAAGAAGAAGAAAGGTCTTATCCGCTTGTATTACTTGCTGAGAATGAAATAGGCTACCAAAATTTATTAAAGATTTCTAGCAGTATTATGACAAAATCCAAAGAAGGTATTCCTAAGAAGTGGCTTGCGCATTATGCGAAAGGATTAATTGCTATTTCACCAGGTAAAGATGGCGAAATTGAGCAATTATTACTAGAAGACAATGAGAGTCAGGCTGAAGAAGTAGCTCGCACATATCAAAATATGTTCGGCCATTTTTATATGAGTTTGCAGCATCATGCGATTCAAGATGAGTTGCTTTTACAAGAGAAACTACCTGAATTTATTAGTAGGGTTAATATTCCAGTCGTTGCAACAAACGATGTGCGCTATATCAATCAAAGTGACGCACTTGTTCACGAATGTTTACTATCTGTTGAAAGTGGAACGAAAATGACTGATCCAGATAGGCCGAGGCTGAAAACAGATCAATATTATTTAAAGTCATCGGATGAAATGGAAGCACTATTTTCCCATGCGCCGGAAGCAATCCAAAATACAATGAAAATTGCAGAGCGTTGCCAAGTAGAAATACCGTTCCATGTAAATCAACTTCCGAAGTTTCCTGTTTCGTCTAATGAAACGAGTGATATATACTTGCGTCGTGTTTGTGAAGAAGGTTTGCGGAAACGATATGGTGCGCCGAAAGAAGTGCATATAAAGCGTTTAAATCATGAATTAAATGTTATTTCTCGTATGGGATTTAGTGATTATTTCCTCATCGTATGGGATTTTATGAAGTATGCACATGAAAATCATATTTTAACAGGACCAGGTCGTGGATCGGCAGCTGGTTCACTCGTCTCATACGTATTAGAAATTACAGATATTGATCCGATTGAATACGATCTATTATTTGAAAGGTTTTTAAATCCTGAACGTGTGACGCTTCCCGATATTGATATTGATTTTCCAGACGTAAGACGTGATGAGATGATTCGCTATGTGAAAGATAAATACGGTCAGCTCCGTGTTGCGCAAATTGTAACGTTTGGTACGCTTGCAGCAAAAGCGGCAATTAGAGACATTGCCCGCGTAATGGGGCTTCCGCCGCGAGATATTGATATATTTTCAAAACTTATCCCATCAAAGCTTGGTATAACGTTAAAAGATGCATATGAAGAATCACAATCACTTCGTGAGTTTATACAAGGGAATCTTCTGCATGAGCGTGTGTTTGAAATCGCAAAACGTGTAGAAGGTTTACCACGTCATACGTCTATTCATGCGGCTGGCGTTATTATGAGTCAAGAACCGCTAACAGGCAGTGTAGCAATTCAAGAAGGACATAACGATGTTTATGTTACGCAATATCCAGCCGATGCGCTAGAAGAACTTGGGTTGCTTAAGATGGACTTTTTAGGATTACGTAATTTAACGTTACTTGAAAATATTATAAAATTTATCGCGAACAAAACAGGGAAAGAAATCGATATAAGAAACTTACCTCTTCAAGATGAAAAGACGTTCCAATTATTAGGGAGAGGGGATACAACAGGTGTATTCCAGCTTGAGTCAGGTGGTATGCGAAATGTACTTCGCGGGTTAAAACCGAATGAGTTTGAAGATATCGTAGCTGTTAACTCATTATACAGACCGGGACCGATGGAACAGATACCGACCTTTATTGAATCGAAACATGGAAAAAGAAAAATTGCATATTTACATCCGGATTTAAAGCCAATTTTAGAAAGAACATACGGCGTCATTGTATACCAAGAACAAATTATGCAAATTGCATCGAAGTTAGCAGGGTTTTCGCTTGGTGAAGCAGATTTATTGCGCCGTGCAGTGAGTAAAAAGAATCGTGATATTTTAGATCAGGAACGTAAGCATTTTGTCCAAGGTTGTTTGCAAAACGGTTACGATGAGACGTCTGCTGAGAAAATTTATGATTTAATTGTAAGATTTGCGAATTACGGTTTTAACCGAAGTCACGCTGTAGCTTACAGTATGATCGGATATCAGCTTGCCTACTTAAAAGCGAACTATACGCTGGAATTTATGACGGCACTATTATCAAGTGCAATTGGAAATGAAGATAAAATTGTACAGTATATACGAGAAACGAAGCGAAAGGGTTTTCATGTTTTGCCGCCGTCTCTTCAAAAAAGTGGTTACAACTTCCAAATAGAGGGGAATGCGATACGTTACAGTTTACTTTCGATTCGAAATATTGGAATGGCTACAGTGACGGCATTATTAGAAGAACGAGAGAAAAAAATGTTCGAAGATTTATTTGAATTTTGTCTCCGTATGCCGTCCAAGTTTGTAACAGAGCGCAATTTAGAAGCTTTCGTCTGGTCGGGATGTTTTGATGATTTTGGTGTTTCGAGAACAAATTTATGGAAAAGTCTTAAAGGGGCGTTGGAGTACGCAAATCTCGCGCGTGATTTAGGAGATGCTGTTCCAAAATCAAAATACGTACAAGGAGAAGAGCTATCTTTTATTGAACAACTAAATAAAGAGAAAGAAGCACTTGGCTTTTATTTATCAAGTTATCCGACTGCGCAGTATGTAAAGTTAGCAAAAGAATTAGAAATTCCATCTCTCGCTCAGGCGATGCGACACAAGAAAAAAGTACAAAGAGCTATTGTGTATATAACAAGTGTGAGAGTGATTCGTACGAAAAAGTTTCAAAAGATGGCATTTATTACATTTTGTGATCAAAATGATGAAATGGAAGCGGTCCTCTTCCCGGAAACATATATACATTTCTCGGATAAGTTACAAGAAGGAGCAATTGTTTTAGTTGACGGCATGATTGAGCTAAGAAATCATAAGCTGCAATGGATTGTAAATGGACTATATCCGCTAGAGGAAATGGATGTTTATAAAGAAAAGAAAGACGCATCTGTTTACGTGAAATTGCCGTCTCAGTATGAGAAAAAGCTTTTAAATCAGGTTACGAAAATATTGTTCGACTATTCAGGTTTTGCGAAAGTACTAATTTATTATGAAAAGGAACATAAAATGGTACAATTATCTCGAAGTTTATCGATTCATCCAAGTGAAGAATGTTTAGGAGCACTTCGTGAAATTGTCGGGGAAGAAAATGTAGTTGTGAAAATATAATGGACAATTTCCCTACACTTCGATTATTATAGTAGTAGTGTTCGTGGTCAGACCACTTGGAGAAATTGATATCAGCAAGAATAATTTGAGGAGAGTGGATAGTTTGTCAACACTTCGTGAAGAAGCACTTCACATGCATAAAGTGCATCAAGGAAAATTAGAAACTGTATCAAAAGTAAAAGTAGAAAATGCAAAAGATTTAAGTCTTGCATATTCTCCAGGGGTTGCAGAACCTTGTAAAGAAATTTATGACGATAAAAGTAAGGTATATGAATATACGATGAAGGGAAATATGGTAGCAGTTGTGACAGACGGAACAGCTGTACTTGGTCTTGGTAACATTGGACCTGAAGCATCTCTTCCAGTAATGGAAGGTAAAGCTGTATTATTCAAGAGCTTTGCTGGTGTAGATGCATTCCCGATTGCCTTAAATACAAACGATGTAGATAAAATTGTTGAAACTGTAAAATTAATGGAGCCAACTTTTGGCGGCGTTAACTTAGAAGATATCGCAGCACCAAACTGCTTCATTATTGAAGAGCGTTTGAAAAAAGAAACAAATATTCCTATCTTCCATGATGATCAACACGGAACAGCTATCGTAACAGTAGCAGGTCTTGTAAATGCACTGAAATTAGTTGGAAAGAAAATGTCTGACATTAAAGTTGTCGCAAATGGCGCAGGTGCAGCAGGTATTGCAATTATTAAACTTTTATATCGCTATGGTGTACGCGACATTATTATGTGTGACCGTAAAGGGGCAATCTATGATGGTCGTCCTACAGGTATGAATCCGGTGAAGGATGAAGTTGCAAAATATACAAATAAGAATCGTATAGAAGGTTCTTTAGCTGATGTTGTACAAGGTGCGGACGTATTCATTGGTGTATCTGCAGAAGGTGCATTAACGGAAGAGATGGTTCGTACAATGAATGACAATGCGATTATTTTTGCAATGGCAAATCCAGTTCCAGAAATTATGCCAGAATTGGCAAAAGCAGCGGGCGCAGCTGTTGTTGGAACAGGTCGTTCTGACTTCCCGAACCAAGTAAATAATGTACTGGCGTTCCCTGGTATTTTCCGCGGTGCACTTGACGTACATGCGACACAAATTAACGAAGAAATGAAGATGGCAGCTGTACAGGCTATTGCTGAGCTTGTAGCAGAAGACGAGTTAAATGCAGACTATATCATTCCGGCACCATTTGACGCGCGTGTAGCGCCTCAAGTAGCGGCTTACGTTGCAAAAGCAGCAATGGAGACAGGAGTAGCTCGCCGTCAAGTAGATCCAAATGAGATCGCTGAAAAAACAAAACAATTAGCGCTGATTGGTAAAGAATAAGCGAGGAATTTCCATTGACATCATCAAATACAAAAGTATATCTCGAAATTGTAAAAAAAATTCGTTCCATTATGGAAGAGGATGGATTGGTAGCGGGGGATCGTTTGCCGTCTGAGCGCGAGTTAAGTTCACGTTTAAACGTAGGACGTTCCTCTGTAAGAGAAGCATTGCGTGCTTTAGAACTGGTAGGATTGATTGAAACGAGACGTGGTGAAGGGACGTTTATTCGAAACTTTTATGATAACGGTCTTGTACAATTAATTGCTCCGTTCTTACTGCAAGATGAGAAAACAATTCGTGATTTATTACAAACAAAACGATTGCTTGAGAAAGATATGATTCGAATTGTATGTAATTTACCGAAAGAAACGTTTTCTAAAGTACTAAGTAGATTACACCAAGTACTTGAAGAAAATGAAAGCTCAATCCCAACGCTTCATCAAACGTTCTTTAAAACACTTATTGAACAAGTCGATAATTATTTACTATATCGCATTTGGATGATCGTAAATGATTACGTAGCAACTCTTTCTTGTAAAGTTTCAAGAGATTCTATCGATATGTATAGAAAGCTTTATGCTACTTTGGAAGAAAAACAAGAAAATGATGCACTAAAAATTTACGATGAATTAGTAGAGAATATACAGTTTCACTCGTAATGTATAAAATTTGTCGAAATGACCATGACACGTTATGACAAACATTCTACCGCATAGCGGTTAAAGTTAAACGTAAAGAGTGAGGTTATTAGACAGATTGAGAAGATAAGGCTAACATCAAACTTTGGTGTTAGCCCCATTTTCTTCTTACGCTAACCTTAGCTCTCAACGAAGGGGGTCAAATTGTGCTAAGAGATTTATTCGTGAAAAAGAAAAAGTACGCTGCAATACCTTCAGAACAAGTACGAAAAGATGTGCCAGATGGCGTTATGACAAAATGTCCGGAATGTAAAAAAATCATGTATACGAAAGAACTTCTAAAAAATTTAAAAGTATGTGTGAATTGTGGATATCATCATCCTATGAATGCATGGGAACGTCTTGATAGTATATTGGACGAAGGGTCATTCCGTGAGTATGACAAAGAAATGGTTTCATTAAATCCACTCGAGTTTCCAGGTTATGAAGAGAAACTAGAGAGCGATCGTAAGAAGACTGAATTGAACGAAGCGGTTGTAACTGGTGAAGGAACAATTGATGACATGCTTGTTGTTGTTGCAGTAATGGATTCTCGTTTTCGAATGGGGAGCATGGGCTCTGTAGTAGGAGAAAAAATCGCCCGTGCGGTTGAAAAGGCGTACGACTTACAAGTTCCATTTATTATCTTTACTGCTTCGGGTGGTGCCCGTATGCAAGAAGGGATATTAAGTTTAATGCAAATGGCAAAAACAAGCGTAGCTTTGAAAAAGCATAGTAATGCAGGAGGGTTATTTATTTCTGTTATGACTCACCCAACGACGGGCGGGGTTTCAGCGAGTTTCGCTTCACTTGGTGATTATAATCTTGCAGAACCAGGTGCACTTATCGGATTTGCTGGTAGACGTGTAATTGAACAAACGGTGCGTGAGAAACTACCGGAAGATTTCCAAACGGCAGAATTCTTACTAGATCATGGTCAATTAGATGCGGTGGTGCATCGTGATGATATGAGAGAATCGCTTCGCAAGATTTTAGAAGTTCATCAAGGAGGGGAAATGGCTGTATGGCAGAGCTAGAATTTGAAAAACCAGTTGTTGAGCTAAGAAATAAGATTCGTGAACTGAAAGACTATACGAAAAACAGCCAGATGGACTTCAGTGAGGAGATTCGTATTTTGGAAGAAAAGCTAGAAAATTTAGAGGAAGATATATACGGCAATCTAAAAGTATGGGACCGTGTTCAAATTGCTCGTCATGCAGAACGACCGACAACGCTCGATTATATTGAGCACTTATTTACTGATTTTTTCGAATGTCATGGAGATCGTCTATTTGGCGATGATGCAGCGATTGTCGGCGGCATTGCGAAATATAAAGGGATGCCTGTAACTGTAATTGGGCATCAGCGCGGAAAAGATACGAAAGAAAATATTCGCCGTAACTTTGGAATGCCTCATCCAGAAGGATATCGAAAAGCACTGCGTCTCATGAAACAAGCGGAAAAGTTTAATCGTCCTATTATTTGTTTCATCGATACGAAGGGAGCTTATCCTGGTAAAGCAGCTGAAGAACGTGGACAAAGTGAAGCTATTGCCCGCAACCTATTTGAGATGGCAGGTTTAACGGTACCAGTTATTTGTATCGTTATCGGTGAAGGCGGTAGTGGTGGTGCGCTAGGTCTTGGAGTAGGAGATTACATTCATATGCTAGAAAATTCCACTTATTCTGTTATTACACCAGAGGGTGCAGCGGCAATTCTTTGGAAAGATGCAGGAAAAGCAAAGGAAGCTGCAGAAGCAATGAAAATTACAGCAGCAGATTTGAAAGAATTAGGTGTAATTGATGAAATTATTCCAGAGGCAAAAGGTGGAGCTCACCGTAATCTTTTAAAACAGTCAGAAAATATAGACTTAATGATTAGAAAAACTTTTGAACAATTAAACGGAATTTCGAAAGATGAATTAATCGAAAAACGTTATGAAAAATATATGAAAATTGGGCAAGTTTCGTTTTCAAACGCTTCCATTGGGATAAAATAAGAAAAGCGTGCGTTCCTCTTCGCGAATGCACGTTTTTATTATGAAAAGACACATCTTCTCCATTGTGTTTTTATATTTTTTCGTGTTATTTTATTATAAGGCAAATAATCTTTATGAGGTGAGTACAAATGAAACGTATTGGTGTATTAACAAGTGGTGGAGATTCACCTGGTATGAATGCTGCCATTCGTGCAGTTGTTCGTAAAGCGATTTTCCATGATATTGAAGTATATGGTATTTACCATGGATACGCTGGATTAATTTCTGGTCACATTGAAAAATTAGAACTTGGTTCTGTTGGCGATATTATCCACCGCGGTGGTACGAAATTATATACAGCAAGATGTCCTGAGTTTAAAGACCCAGAAGTACGACTAAAAGGTATCGAGCAATTAAAGAAACATGGTATCGAAGGACTTGTTGTTATTGGTGGAGATGGTTCTTACCAAGGCGCTAAAAAATTAACTGAACAAGGATTCCCATGTGTTGGTGTACCAGGTACAATCGACAATGATATCCCTGGAACAGACTTCACAATTGGTTTCGATACAGCTTTAAACACTGTTATTGATGCAATTGATAAAATCCGTGACACAGCTACATCTCATGAACGTACATATGTTATCGAAGTAATGGGACGTCACGCTGGTGATATCGCATTATGGGCTGGTTTAGCTGATGGTGCAGAAACAATCTTAATTCCAGAAGAAGAGTATGACATGGATGATGTTATCGCTCGTCTGAAGCGCGGTAGTGAACGTGGTAAAAAACACAGTATTATCGTTGTAGCTGAAGGTGTTGGAAGTGCAATTGACATCGGTAAGCACATTGAAGAAGCAACAAACTTTGATACTCGTGTAACTGTATTAGGTCACGTACAACGTGGCGGATCACCAAGTGCACAAGACCGTGTATTAGCAAGTCGTCTTGGCGCAAGAGCAGTTGAATTATTAATTGCTGGTAGAGGTGGACGTTGTGTAGGTATTCAAGATAACAAACTTGTTGATCATGATATTATCGAAGCGTTAGCTCAAAAGCATACAATCGATAAAGATATGTATCAATTATCTAAAGAATTATCCATCTAATCGGCGTAATGTCAGATATTTGGGAACGGTTTCATAATTTTCGGAGGTGCAATATGCGTAAAACTAAAATTGTATGTACTATAGGTCCTGCTAGTGAAAGTATTGAAAAATTAGAGCAATTAATCGAAGCAGGTATGAACGTTGCTCGTTTAAACTTCTCTCATGGTAGCCATGAAGAGCACGGAGCTCGTATTAAAAACATTCGTGAAGCTTCAAAGAAAACTGGTAAAACAGTTGGTATCTTACTTGATACAAAAGGTCCAGAAATCCGTACTCACGACTTCGTAGACGGACAAGCTGAGCTTGTAACAGGTGCAGAAGTAGTTCTTTCTACTGAGCAAGTATTAGGTACTGCAGAGAAGTTCTCTGTATCTTATGCTGGTCTTTATGACGATGTAGACCCAGGTTCTCGCATTCTAATCGATGACGGTCTTATCGAACTAGAAGTA
Organism: Bacillus sp. N6; assembly: GCF_052805735.1. NCBI lineage: Bacteria > Bacillati > Bacillota > Bacilli > Caryophanales > Bacillaceae > Bacillus > Bacillus sp. N6. The sequence goes on along the minus strand of NZ_CM127843.1, from coordinate 4,487,537 downwards.
ATCGAAAAAGCTGATGGAAACATCCGTACAAAAGTTCTTAACAGCGGAACTGTAAAAAATAAAAAAGGTGTTAACGTACCAAACGTAAGCATTAAGCTTCCTGGTATCACTGAAAAAGACGTAAAAGATATCATCTTCGGTATCGAGCAAAAAGTTGATTTCATCGCAGCTTCATTTGTACGTAAAGCGTCTGACGTATTAGAAATCCGTGAATTATTAGAAGAGCATGGCGCTCAATACATCCAAATCGTACCGAAAATCGAAAACCAAGAAGGTATCGACAACATCGATTCAATCTTAGAAGTTTCTGACGGTTTAATGGTAGCTCGTGGTGATATGGGTGTAGAAATTCCACCAGAAGAAGTACCATTAGTACAAAAACGTCTAATCAAAAAATGTAACGTGTTAGGTAAACCAGTTATTACTGCGACACAAATGTTAGACTCTATGCAACGTAACCCACGTCCAACTCGTGCGGAAGCAAGTGACGTAGCTAACGCAATCTTCGATGGTACAGATGCAATCATGCTTTCAGGTGAAACAGCTGCTGGTCAATATCCGGTAGAAGCAGTAACAATGATGGCTAACATTGCAGTACGTGTTGAAAAATCATTACAATACGAAGATATGTTCAAAAAACGTATTAAAGAGTTCACTCCAACAATTACAGATGCAATTAGCCAATCTGTTGCGCATACAGCACTTGCTCTTGATGTAGCTGCAATCGTAGCTCCAACAGAAAGTGGACATACTGCGAAAATGATCTCTAAATACCGTCCAAAATCTCCAATCGTAGCTGTAACATCTGACGAGCAAGTAGGACGTCGTCTTGCACTTGTTTGGGGTGTACAAGCATTTATGGCTGAGAAGCGCGCAGCTTCAACTGACGAAATGTTAGATACAGCAATTCAAACAGGTATGGATGCAGGTCTAATCGGCCTTGGAGATACTGTAGTAATTACTGCTGGTGTACCAGTTGCTGAAACTGGTACAACAAACTTAATGAAAATCCACGTTGTTGGTGAAGAAGTTGCTAAAGGACAAGGGATCGGTCGTAAAGCTGCAAAAGGTAAAGTAGTTGTAGCAAAAACAGCTGCTGAAGCTGTAGCGAACGTAAACGAAGGTGATATCCTTGTTACAACAAGCACTGATAAAGATATGATTCCTGCAATCGAAAAAGCTGCTGCTTTAGTTGTAGAAGAAGGTGGCTTAACAAGCCATGCAGCTGTTGTAGGCGTATCAATCGGTATTCCTGTTATCGTTGGTGTAAACGGCGTAACAGCAACTTTAAAAAATGGCCAAGAAGTAACAGTTGATGCAGCACGCGGAATTGTTTATAATGGACATGCGGAAGTGCTATAAGTAATACGGAGAGAAGGATCGGAGTCCTTCTCTTTTTTTTACACAAAAACGAGATGGAATTAGCTTAAAACGCCTAGAATTGCTTTTAAAAGCTGTTTGTTATGGGTTTTAATATGAAAGGGTATTTATATTGCATATGATGTATATAGGCGTTGTGAGGGCGTTAAAAGTGAGTTGAGAGAGAGGTGTAGAACTATGAAGTGGTTACTATTCTTGTTTATTTTAATACCGGCGATTGAGATTACGGTCTTAATCGGATCAAGTCATGTAATAGGTTTATGGTCTACGTTCGCTATGATTGTATTTACAGGTGTAGTAGGTGTGTATTTGGCGAAAAGACAAGGATTTAAAGTGCTTGGAGAGATTCAATCTAAGTTGAATAGAGGGGAAATGCCAGGTGAGGCAGTACTAGATGGCATTTTTGTATTTGTAGGAGGTATTCTCTTGGTGCTTCCTGGGTATGTGACGGATGTGCTAGGGTTTATCTGCGTGATCCCTATTACGAGAGCTTTATTGAAGCCACTTATTATGAAGTGGATGGAATGGAAATTTAGAAAGAATTCTACTATTATCATTCAGAAGTAGCACTTAGATTATAACGATCTAAGTGCTATTTTTTTGTCTTGTAAGAGGAGGGGAGCTTTCTGATTGAGGCTTTGCTTTACCGCGCTATTTGTGGGGGGCGAATGATGAGTGGGGATGAACAAAACGTCCGCTTATTATATTTGCTATATAATTTTCGTTTGAACTCTTGTTGTGCTTCGATTAAACGTGTGATTTTTTAGTGCTATTAATTTGGATGAATAAGATGGTGCGAAATGCAGCCAAATTAAAGTTTTGCTTTTGCATATAAAGGAGCGATTGGTGTAAAGAATTCATATAAAAGGTGGTGATTGTTACTTGAAGCCTTATTTTATGCTATTTTGTATATTTATTCATTTACATAAAAAGTAATAAATGTAAGTAATAATTATAGAGAAAATAGAATAAAAATGTATTTTTAGCTAGAATATGTGTTTTTTTATACAAAAAAACAAGAGGATTATCCTGTTTCTGGGTAATGCTCTTGTTGCGTGTGAGTAGTGTGAAAAATAGGTAAAAGGAATAATCAGTAGGAATTTCCCACTGATTATAGCTTGATTTTTTGTATGAATTAGAAACTGTTATTTTGAAGGTGAACCTTTAATATATTTCCACAAGTCATGGAAGACATTAGCTTTGTGTAATGTATTAAGTAGTACTAAGGTGACTGGACCGATGATTAATCCTAAAAAGCCAAAAAGTTTAAAGCCGACAAATAGAGCGACGAGTGTTGCTAGTGGATCGAGACCGATGTTAGATGAAAGTACTTTCGGTTCCATAATTTGTCTTTGGACAATCACGACGATGTATAAAATGAGAAGACCAATGGCGAATGCGGTATCGCCAGTGAAAAATACGTATATAACCCATGGAACGAAGACTGCGCCTGTTCCTAAATATGGTAGTAAATCTACAACTCCTGTAATAATCGCAATAGTAATGGCGTATGGTACGCGTAATATTAAAAGTCCGATCAGTACAATAACGGTTGTCATAGATACGAGTGTAAGTTGTGCTTTCACAAAACCGAATAAAGCTTTTTTTAAGTCGACAAAAATAGTTTTTCCGTAGCCATGTACACGATTTGGTAGTAATTTTCTTGCTTTTTGAGCAAGACGGTGCCAATCGTAACTAATGAAGAAAGTGGCTAATAAAATGAATACAAGGACAGTTAAAGTTGTTGGCAGTGCACTAATGAAATTCGTTAACCCGCTTATAATGGCGGTTAAAAGTTCTTTCATTTGTGTTGTTGCCTCTGTTCCTAAGTTTTGAATGTTTTGTGTAATTGTATAGCGCTGTGGTTCTCCAAGATGATTAAATTTAGAGATTAAATCATCGTAGAGAGGCATAATATGATTAAGTGCAAATTGCTGAGCGAATGTAACGATATCTGGAAACTTTACTGTAACAAGTTGTAGTAAGTATGTTGTGGCAGATATTGCTTCAGTCACAAGATATGTAACAAGTCCAACGATAGCTCCAAATACGAGAATTAAGCTAACGAGTACTGCTAGTGCGCGAGGAAATTGTAGTTTTTGATTAAGGAAATTGACGACAGGATTAATCAAATAAGCAAATGCAAAAGCGATAATAAAAGGATAGATAAGCCCTGACATGTATAGTAATACATAGAACCCAGCTACCGTTGCTACAATGACAAATATGAGTCGCAATATCATATATAGTAAGTTTCGGTTCAAAGATGTATACCTCCCATTCCAATTTGGATTATCCTAATTCGTTCAACTTATAACGAGTGTGCCCCACTGATTAAAGTTTCACTTTACCCCGCATTAACGGGCAGTAAATCTCCTACCCGAAGTGCGGCTGGATCAAAGGAGTTAGATGGAGATAAACTGCCCGTAAAAGCCCGATTGGTTCAACTAATAATCAGTGGAAAATGCCCCACTGATTAAAGTTTCACTTTATGTTATAGTGGAATGATGGATTTTTCCTGCTTTTTCAGTATGTGAGTGACTGTGAAAGCTTGGTGTTGATGCTTCTACTATATGGTAAAAACTTCATTTTCTCTTCTTTTTATTTTACCTGTTTCTAATTAGAAAAGAAAGAAGAGACGCCTGTTTTTTAAAATGTATACATGCTTAAATTTTTATGGTGAAAGTCTCAATTTATCATTTTAAAATACATAAAAAATGAAGTGATTCATGTTGAATAGGCATCGATATATCATGTATAACGATAGGTTTAAAGGTATTTTTGTTTGGAAATGAGTTCATTATTTTCAGAAAGGAAGTGCAAACATGATTAGTCAGTCGACGTTATTTTTATTCATACTACTTATTATAGGACTTATTGCGAAAAACCAATCGCTTACTGTGGCTATTGGTGTGTTATTTTTATTGAAGTTTACGTTTTTAGGAGATAAGGTCTTTCCTTATCTACAAACGAAAGGAATTAACCTAGGTGTAACGGTCATTACAATAGCGGTGCTCGTACCGATTGCGACGGGGGAAATAGGTTTTAAACAACTTGGAGAAGCGGCAAAATCTTATTATGCGTGGATTGCTTTAGCTTCAGGTGTAGCGGTCGCTTTGTTAGCGAAAGGCGGCGTACAATTGTTGACAACGGATCCTCACATTACAACTGCGCTTGTTTTTGGGACAATTATAGCGGTTGCGCTATTTAATGGGGTTGCTGTTGGTCCGTTAATTGGGGCTGGAATTGCCTATGCGGTTATGAGTATTATACAAATGTTTAAATAAGGAATTTTATAGTAATATAAAATTTTTGAATTCTTTCTGTTCACAAAAGTCAGATAATTGTTTATAATAGGATTAGAAACTTTGAAAAGTTACATAACAGCAGAGACTTTACACCAGATAAAATAAAAACAACATAAAACAATTTTATAATGATATTGTTTTATGTTGTTTTTATCATAAAACTCTTCGGAATGTATTTTCCTCACTAACTTGTTGTTTTGAGCGTGAGGATTCGGGGAGACATTCACGCTCATGCTTTCCATGTAAACAGTGGACAATAAGAGGGGAACATCGCAACAAATTTGCATGATCGTGCATTTTGCTTGCCTAAAGAGTGAACGGGCGTTCATAATTCATAAGGGGAGCAAATAGATATAAGGAGCAAGGTTGGGAGAATTTTCAGGAAAAGGAGAGAATGTCATGACTGTTATTCGAGGTTTAGAAGGGGTAGTAGCAACAACATCATCTGTGAGCTCTATTATTGATGATACATTAACTTATGTTGGGTATAATATTGATGATTTAGCTGAGAATGCTACGTTTGAAGAAGTAGTGTACTTATTATGGCACCGCAAGCTTCCTAATGAAAAAGAACTAGCGGAATTTAATGAAATTGTATCTGAATACTATAAAGTTCCAGGTGAGATTTTAACATATTTGAAACAAGTAGATTTAAAAATTGCACATCCGATGTCTGTTTTACGAACTGCAATTTCCATGCTATCATTATACGATGAGAGCGCTGAAATTATGGATGAAAAGTCCAATTATTTGAAAGCGGTTAAATTACAGGCTCAAGTGGGAACTTTAGTTGCTGCTTACGCGAGAATCCGTAAAGGTTTAGATATTGTTGAGCCAAGAAAAGATTTATCATTAGCTGCAAACTTCTTGTACATGTTAAATGATCGCGAGCCAAATGAAGTTGAAATTGAAGCTTTTGATAAGGCACTTGTACTTCATGCAGATCATGAGTTAAACGCTTCTACATTTACTGCACGTGTTTGTGTAGCTACACTGTCAGATGTATATTCTGGTATTACAGCAGCAATCGGTGCATTAAAAGGTCCTCTTCACGGTGGGGCAAATGAAAATGTAATGAAGATGTTAACTGAAATTGGCGAAGAAGAAAATGTAGAGTCATATATTCATAATGCTCTTCAAAATAAAGTGAAAATCATGGGCTTTGGCCACCGTGTGTATGAGCAAGGTGATCCACGTGCAAAACACTTACGTGAAATGTCTAAGAGATTATGCGTGCTTTTAGGAGAAGACAAATGGTATAATATGTCTATCAAAATTGAAGACATTGTAACAAAAGAAAAAGGTCTTCCACCAAATGTCGATTTCTATTCAGCTTCTGTATACCATTGTTTAGGAATTGACCATGACTTATTTACACCTATTTTTGCAATTAGCCGTATGTCAGGCTGGTTAGCTCATATTCTAGAACAATATGAAAACAACCGTTTAATCCGTCCGCGTGCTGATTATAATGGACCAACGCATCAAGTGTATGTTCCAATCGCACAAAGATAAGCGAAAAACACTATTTCGATAGTGAAAATACGCTTTCAAAAGTCTGATTTTTTCGGAAAGATGTAATGATTAGAATATTTTAATTTGACTAACGGTTTGAACTGAGGGGTTATTCCCTCAGTTTCATACATATGAAATTTCAAACATGGGGGTTATCACATTGACGACAGGTGAAAAAATTACTGTAACTAATGGTGTTATGAATGTACCAAACAATCCGATTATTCCATTTATTGAAGGAGATGGAATTGGTCCTGATATTTGGGCAGCTGCATCTCGCGTAATAGAAGCAGCAGTTGAAAAAGCTTATGATGGTGAGAAGAAAATCGTTTGGAAAGAAGTGCTTGCAGGGGAAAAAGCATTCAACCAAACAGGCGAGTGGTTACCAGAAGAAACTTTAAATTTAATTCGCGAATATTTAATCGCAATTAAGGGTCCACTTACAACTCCAGTTGGCGGTGGTATTCGTTCTCTAAACGTAGCACTTCGTCAAGAATTAGATCTATATGTATGTCTACGTCCAGTTCGTTATTTTGAAGGTGTTCCTTCACCTGTAAAACGTCCGGAAGATACTGATATGGTTATTTTCCGTGAAAATACAGAAGACATTTATGCTGGAATTGAATATGCACAAGGATCTCCAGAAGCAGAAAAAGTTCTTGCTTTCTTAAAAGAAGCAATGGGTGTTAATAAAATCCGCTTCCCAGAAACATCTGGTATTGGTATTAAACCAATCTCAGAAGAAGGGACAAAGCGTCTTGTTCGTGCTGCAATTCAATATGCAATTAATGAAAAACGCTCTTCTGTTACATTAGTTCATAAAGGAAACATTATGAAATTTACAGAAGGTGCTTTCAAAAACTGGGGTTACGAAGTAGCGGAACAAGAATTCGGCGACAAAGTATTTACTTGGGCTGAATATGATCGCATTGTTGAAAAAGATGGTAAAGATGCAGCAAATAAAGCGATGGCAGACGCTGAAGTGGCTGGAAAAATCATCGTAAAAGATTCTATTGCAGACATCTTCTTACAACAAATTTTAACTCGTCCACGTGAGTTCGATGTTGTTGCAACAATGAACTTAAATGGTGACTATATCTCTGATGCACTTGCTGCACAAGTAGGTGGAATTGGTATTGCACCTGGTGCAAACATTAACTATGTGACTGGACATGCTATCTTTGAAGCTACACACGGTACAGCTCCAAAATATGCAGGTTTAGATAAAGTAAACCCATCTTCAGTTCTTCTTTCAGGTGTATTATTATTAGAACACTTAGGATGGAATGAAGCAGCGAAATTAGTAACAGATTCAGTTGAGAAAACAATTGCATCAAAAGTAGTAACATATGACTTCGCTCGCCTAATGGAAGGCGCAACAGAAGTGAAGTGTTCTGAGTTTGCTAATGAGCTTATTAAAAACATGGATGTAGCGATAATCAAAAACGCATAATTAAAGCGGGGGGTAAATTATGACAATCAAACGCAAGAAAGTTTCAGTCATCGGTGCAGGATTTACAGGAGCAACAACGGCATTCTTATTAGCACAAAAAGAACTTGCAGATGTTGTATTAGTGGACATTCCACAACTGGAAAATCCAACAAAAGGGAAAGCGTTAGATATGTTAGAAGCGAGCCCAGTACAAGGTTTTGATGCTAACATTATTGGAACATCTGATTACGCAGATACTGCTGATTCTGACGTTGTCGTTATTACAGCAGGTATTGCACGTAAGCCTGGTATGAGCCGTGATGACTTAGTAGCAACGAACTCTAAAATTATGAAAAGTATTACGCGCGACATTGCAAAACATTCACCAAATGCAATTATTGTTGTGTTAACAAATCCAGTTGATGCAATGACATATTCTGTATTTAAAGAAGCAGGATTCCCGAAAGAGCGTGTAATTGGCCAATCGGGCGTATTAGATACAGCTCGTTTCCGTACATTCATCGCACAAGAATTAAATCTTTCTGTGAAAGACATTACAGGATTTGTTCTTGGTGGACACGGTGACGACATGGTACCTCTTGTGCGTTATTCTTATGCAGGCGGTATTCCGTTAGAAACGTTAATTCCGAAAGAGCGTTTAGAAGCAATCGTAGAACGTACACGTAAAGGTGGCGGTGAGATTGTAGGCTTATTAGGAAACGGTAGTGCATATTACGCACCAGCAGCTTCTTTAGTTGAAATGACAGAAGCAATCTTAAAAGATCAACGCCGTGTATTACCAGCTATTGCGTACCTTGAAGGTGAGTATGGTTATAGTGACCTTTACTTAGGGGTACCAGTAATTCTAGGTGGTAACGGAATTGAAAAAATTATTGAATTAGAACTTCTTGCAGATGAAAAAGAAGCGTTAGATCGCTCTGTAGAATCTGTACGTAACGTAATGAAAGTTCTTGTTTAATAATTGAATAGTAGTGAAAAAGATTCGGGATTCCGAATCTTTTTCTACTATTTACCGAATTGTTTTTTTGAAATAATATGAAAACGCTATCATTTGTAGTATCCTATAATGAAACTATAGATTTATACTATACATTGCCCTCATCATAGTAAATTTCGGATAAGGTATCGCTTTTAGTAGGATAATAAGGTGAAAAAATCGGAGGGGGTTGTAACATGTTAAAGAAAAAAGTTCAAATTGGTCGTAAAATGGATGAAATTACAGTAGGAGAGAAATTATCTATCACTGAAAAAATTGAGGATAAAGATTTGTTATTGTACTTAGGGTTAACGAATGATGCCAATCCATTATATATTCAGCATGATTACGCATCCCAAACTCCGTATGAAAAGCCGATTGTACCAAGCATTATGCTAACGGGAATGATTACAACGGCAGTTACGAAATATTTACCGGGTCCAGGAAGTCATATTACTAGGAAGGACCTTACGTTCGTGAAGCATGTTCACCATTATGAAACGTTACAAATCCACTTTGAAGTTGTGGCTGTTTCTGAGGAGGAACATACAATTGATATGCTTGTATCTGCTCATGATGAAAAAGGAGAAACTGTTGTAAAAGGTTCATTAACAGTCACGCCGCCTTTTAAATCTGTTTCCATTATGGAAAAAGCATTAGATAATTTTTAAAAGATGAAAATATGAATAGCGCTAGCATCCCTTGAATAAGGATGCTAGCGCTATTTTTAGTTGAAAAATCCTTCTTTGAACCCTTCAGCAAATTCTGAGCATCCCGTTTTAATCGTATCCCAGCTCGGTACGTTAAAAGTAAGGAAACATGTTACTACTAAAGTTAAAATAGGTAGTAATAGTCGCATAATAGACCTCTTTTTATATTCGGATTATCGGATTAACAATATTTACTATATTATAATTTGATAATTTAAGTCAATGGAAGGAGTGATTCTTTAAGGTGAGGTGGAAAGGAGAAAACGTTATCTTTGAAACGGTAAGAGAAGCTGAAGTGTGGGCAGACGGGGTTGCGAATGAAATGTACGGGAGAGTATTTGATGGATATGAAACACCGGATTATAAAATAGCGTATGCTCTTTCGTTTTTCCTAGCACAAAATCAAGATTTTATAGTTCATACGGAAGTGAGCTTTAAAGAAGAGAGAGTAATCTATAAAGTTTGGCAAAATCCTGTGTAGTTGCAGGTGAATCGTAATTACTTCTATTTTCTCAATTCTACACAAACGATCTCCATGAATAGACAATTATATTGAGAGGGACCTTGTTTTCTAGTATGATGAGAATAACGGGGAAAATACTAGGATGAAGAAGGTTTCAAGTCTATAACTTGGAGGAAAAGAATGAACAATCGTATTTTAGTAGTTGATGATGAGGAATTTATCTTAACTTTAATCGAATTTAATTTACAACAAGCTGGGTTTGAAGTTATAACAGCGATGGATGGAGAAATGGCGCTTCAAAAAGCGACAACAGAACGCCCAGATTTAATTATATTAGATTTAATGCTTCCGAAAATGGATGGTATGGAAGTGTGTAAAGAATTACGATTGCAGCGCGTTATGACGCCGATTTTAATGTTAACGGCAAAAGATGATGAGTTTGATAAGGTGCTAGGCCTTGAACTTGGGGCAGATGATTATATGACGAAGCCATTTAGTCCAAGGGAAGTTGTTGCTCGTGTGAAGGCGATTTTGCGCCGCACGAAATTACAACAAGAAGAACAAGTTGCAGAAGCGCCAGATGAAGATAGCATCACAATTGCAGAACTTAAAATTTTACCGGAGTTTTATGAGGCTTATTTCCAAGGAAGAAAGCTTGAATTAACACCAAAAGAATTTGAACTACTTGTGTATCTTGCGAAAAATAAAAGTCGCGTGTTGACGCGTGATCAATTATTAAGTGCTGTATGGAATTACGATTTTGCTGGTGATACACGAATTGTTGATGTTCATATTAGCCATTTGCGCGATAAAATTGAACAAAATACGAAAAAACCGACGTACATTAAAACGATACGTGGTTTAGGATATAAATTAGAGGAGCCAAAAGGGAATGAATAAATTTCGTTCCAGGCTTCTTTTTACATTTGTTTCTCTTATTGTATTTATTTTAGTTGGACTAGGTTTATTGCTAGAAACTGTGTTTGAAAACTACTATATAGATCATGCTAAAGAGAGAATGGTAAAAGAGACGGAGTATGTCGCGGCGTTAGCAGAAGAGCAAGGTTTTGATAATGTCTTAAAAAATCCATACGTATTTGAAAAGTTAGAAGAAAAAATACCAGCTTCTATCGTATTTGTGGATGAAAAAAAGAAAGTTCAATATAGAAAAGGACAAGAATTGGCATTTAGTCCAGAAACGATTAAAGAACTTTCTTCGGAAGTGGCAAAACAACGAAGTAAAGTGATTACGAAAGAGACAGATCGAAAGAATGAATTTTATCATGCGGTGTTCGTTCAAGATGTAGAAGGAAAACAAGGATACGTTTTGGTGAAAAGTACAATCGATCCTTTAAAAGACGTACATCAAAAAACGTGGGGATTATTAATTATCGGATTTGTTATTGCTTGTCTCGTAGTTGTATTTTTAGGTATGAAAATTACAGGGCAATATATTAGGCCGATTGAATCGGTTACAAAAGTTGCAATTGAATTGGCAAAGGGTAATTATAAAGCACGTGCATACGAAAGTCATTCGGATGAAACAGGAATGCTGAGTAAAGCAATTAATATTTTAGCTCGTAACTTACAAGAGATGACACTTGAACAAGAAATGCAGCAAGATCGTCTGCATACGTTAATTGAAAATATGGGAAGCGGAATGATTTTAATTGATAGCCGCGGGTATATAAACCTTGTAAACCGCTCTTATAAGGAAACTTTCCACGTAACAGATGAAGAATATTTAGATCGCTTATATTATGAATCGTTTCATCATACAGAAATTATTGAGCTTGTAGAAGAAATCTTTATGACAGAAGTGAAAGTGCGTAAACAAATGTTATTGCCACTTGGAATTGAGCGGAAGCATTTCGAAGTATATGGAGCGCCGATTATCGGGACAAACCATGAATGGAAAGGGATTGTTCTCGTATTCCATGACATAACAGAGTTAAAGAAATTAGAACAAATGAGAAAAGACTTTTTAGCGAATGTTTCTCATGAATTAAAGACACCGATTACTTCTATTAAAGGTTTTTCAGAAACACTCTTAGACGGAGCGATGGATAATAAAAAATTCTGCGAACATTTCTTGCACATTATTTTAAAAGAAAGTGAGCGCATGCAAGGATTAATTGAAGATTTATTAGATTTGTCAAAGATCGAACAACAAGGATTTAAATTAAATATGGGAACCGTTGACATGAAGGGGCTGCTTGAAGATATTCATATGGTGCTTGATAATAAAGCAGGAGAAAAAGAAATCTCTTTACAAGTGAATGTATTAAAACGTGCTTCTGTTATTGGAGATCCAAGTCGTTTGAAACAAATCTTTATTAATTTAATAAATAACGCGATCGTATATACACCGGCTGGAGGCGTTGTTTCAGTAGAGTTAGCGGAAGATAAGTATAATGCTTATATAAAAGTATCGGATACTGGAATTGGTATTAGTAAAGAGGAAATTCCACGTATTTTTGAACGCTTTTACCGAGTGGATAAAGCGAGAAGTAGAAATACTGGTGGTACAGGCCTCGGATTATCAATTGTAAAGCATTTAGTAGAGGCGCATCACGGTACAATTACAGTGGATAGTGAAGTTGGGGAAGGGACAACATTTACAGTTGTTTTACCAAAATCAGCAACTGAAAAATAGGATGAAGGATGTTTACAATATATTAACAATGGCTTAATTAAATATTAATAAAGCTCTGTTAATATAATACATGAAAACCCCTTCATCCAAGGAGTAATTTTGGACGAGAATAGTTAAGCTGTTCTCGTCACTTCCCTTTATGCCAATATAAGTCTGTTTTATATATGAAAGAAAATAACCGTTATTTTTCTTCTCTCTATTAGTCATGTTAATATAGAGAGAGGAAAGGAACGGTTTTTTTCTGTGAAAAAAATCATTTCAAATTTGTATGGGGAGGTTTCAATTTTGGAAAAAAAGGTCGTATTAGTAGATGGTAATAATATCGCGTATCGTGCTTTCTTTGCACTACCGCTTTTAAATAACGACAAAGGTATACATACGAACGCAATTTACGGTTTTACAATGATGTTAATGAGAATATTAGAGGAAGAAAAGCCAACTCATATGTTAGTGGCGTTTGATGCAGGCAAAACAACCTTCCGTCATAAAACGTATAGTGAGTATAAAGGAGGACGTCAAAAGACTCCACCTGAATTATCAGAGCAGTTCCCGTTTATTCGTGAGATGCTGGATGCGTTCAATGTACCGCGTTATGAATTAGAAAATTATGAAGCGGATGATATTATGGGAACGCTAGCAAAAGAAGCGAGTGAACAAGGAGCAAGTGTAAAAGTTATTTCAGGAGATAAAGATTTACTTCAACTTGTTTCTGATAACACGCTTGTATGTATTCCGCGAAAAGGGATTACGGAAGTAGATGAATATACGAAAGAATCTTTATTTGAAAAATATAGCTTATCACCAAAGCAAATTATCGATATGAAAGGTTTAATGGGAGACCAATCAGATAATATTCCGGGTGTACCAGGAGTTGGTGAAAAAACGGCGATTAAATTGTTAACACAGTTTGGAACGGTTGAAGAAGTGTATGAAAATCTAGATCAAGTAAGCGGGAAGAAATTAAAAGAAAAACTGGAAGAAAATAAAGAACAAGCTCTTATGAGTAAAGATCTTGCGACTATTATTACAGATGCGCCGATTACAGTTCATGTGGATGATATGGCGTATAAAGGATATGAAGCAAGTGATGTGATTCCAATGTTCGAGAGTTTAGGATTTACATCTCTTTTAAATAAATTAGGCGTTACACCAGAAGAAACAGCTCCAGCTGAATTAGATGATATTACATTTGATATTGTGGAAGAAGTTACAGAAGAAATGCTTCAGCAAGATAGTGCGCTTATCGTAGAAGTGCAAGAAGATAATTATCATAAGGCGGACATTCAAGGCTTTGGTATTCAAAATGAAAATGGTTGCTACTTTATTCAGAAGGATATTGCTCTTGCATCGGATGCATTTAAAGCATGGCTTGCAAATGGAGAAATGAGAAAGCATACATTTGATGCGAAGCGAGCAATCGTTGCACTGAAATGGAATGGGATAGATATGCAAGGGATTGACTTTGATCTATTAATCGCTGCTTATTTACTTGACCCGGCTGATACAGATAAAGATTTTCGTACTGTAGCGAAAATGAAAGAAACGCATGCTGTGAAATCAGATGAAGAAGTTTACGGAAAAGGTGCGAAGCGTGCTGTTCCAGAGTTAGAAGTAGTAGCGGAGCATGTGGCCCGTAAAGTGCATGTATTATATGATGTAAAGCAAACATTCGTTGAAGAGTTAAAGAAGAATGAGCAATATGAACTGTTTACAGAGTTAGAATTGCCACTTGCGCGTGTATTAGCTGATATGGAAGTAAAAGGTGTAAAAGTTGATACGGAGCGTCTTCGTAATATGGGAGAAGAACTTGCAGGTAGATTAAAGGAAATGGAACAGGAAATTTATAAGCTTGCGGGAACAGAATTTAATATTAATTCACCGAAGCAGCTTGGTGTAATTCTGTTTGAGAACTTAAACTTACCGGTTATTAAAAAGACGAAAACAGGTTATTCTACGTCAGCTGATGTATTAGACAAGCTTATGGATCGCCATGAAATTATTCCAAATATTTTACATTATCGTCAATTAGGGAAACTAAATTCAACTTATATTGAAGGTTTACTGAAAGTTGTACATGAAGATTCATCTAAAATCCATACTCGTTTCAATCAAGTGTTAACGCAAACAGGTCGATTAAGTTCAACGGATCCGAACTTGCAAAATATCCCGATTCGATTAGAAGAAGGAAGAAAGATTCGTCAGGCATTTGTTCCATCAGAAGAAGGTTGGATTATGTATGCGGCTGATTATTCACAAATCGAACTACGTGTATTAGCTCATATTGCAAATGATAAAGGGCTAGTTGAAGCATTCCAGCATGACATGGATATTCATACGAAAACAGCTATGGATGTATTTGGCGTTGAAAAAGATGAAGTAACTTCAAATATGAGACGACAAGCGAAAGCTGTTAACTTCGGAATTGTGTATGGTATTAGTGATTATGGTCTTTCACAAAACTTAGGAATTACAAGAAAAGCAGCAGCGGAATTTATTGAAAAGTATTTAGAAAGTTTCCCTGGTGTACAAGAATACATGGAGGACATCGTAAAAGATGCGAAACAAAAAGGATATGTGGCTACATTATTAAATCGTCGTCGTTATATTCCAGAAATTACGAGTCGTAATTTCAATTTACGTAGCTTTGCTGAGCGTACAGCGATGAATACACCAATTCAAGGTACTGCAGCAGATATTATTAAAAAAGCGATGATTATTATGGCAGATCGTTTAGAAGAAGAAGGATTACAAGCGCGTCTTCTTCTGCAAGTACACGATGAATTAATATTTGAAGCACCAAAAGAAGAAATTGAAAAATTAGAGCAGCTTGTACCTGAAGTAATGGAGCATGCGATTGAACTCGCAGTTCCGCTGAAAGTTGATTATTCTTACGGTCCAACTTGGTACGACGCAAAATAAGGAAGTGATGAAATGCCTGAATTACCAGAGGTTGAAAACGTCAGACGGACACTTGAAAATCTTGTAACAGGAAAAACGATTGAAGATGTTATTGTTACTTATCCAAAAATAGTGAAACGACCAGATGATGCAGAAATCTTTAAAGAAATGCTAAAAGGCGAGAAGATTGAAAATATAAAGCGAAGAGGAAAGTTTTTGCTTCTATATGTAACAAATTATGTTATTGTTTCACATTTGCGTATGGAAGGTAAGTTTTTACTACATCAAGAGGATGAGCCGATTGATAAACATACGCACGTCCGTTTCTTATTTACAGATGGAACTGAATTACATTATAAAGATGTGAGAAAGTTTGGTACGATGCATCTCTTTAAGAAAGGTGAAGAGATGAACCAAATGCCTCTTGCTGACTTAGGGCCGGAGCCGTTTGATGCTGAATTGACACCACAGTATTTACAAGAAAGATTGCAAAAGATAAATCGTAAAATAAAAGTTGTGCTATTGGATCAGCGTCTTTTAGTAGGGCTTGGAAATATATATGTGGATGAAGTTTTATTCCGTTCTCAAATTCATCCGGAACGAGAAGCGTCGTCTTTGACAAAAGAAGAAATTGAGCGAATTTATGAGGCTACGGTTACAACGCTAGGAGAAGCAGTGAAGCGTGGCGGAAGTACAATTCGAACGTATATCAACTCACAAGGGCAAATTGGTTCGTTCCAAGAACTCCTAAATGTATACGGAAAAAAAGGAGAACCGTGTGTAACTTGCGGTACGATATTAGAAAAAACAGTTGTTGGCGGGCGAGGAACGCATTACTGCCCAATTTGTCAGCCAAGAATATAGAAAAGAGATAACATCGGATAGGCATTTGTCATATACATACAGCAGAGCTATGTATAAGGGAGGAGCTTACCGATGTACCTTTATTTATCTCTTATTTTATTAGCTTTTACATTAAGCTTAGATAGCTGTAGTGTAGGGCTAACATATGGTTTAAGAAGCGTAAGAATTCCACTAAGATCAATTATAATTATCGGAATGTGTTCAGCGGCTGTTATGCTTGTTTCAATGGGAATTGGACATATGATCGCGAAAGTATTTTCACCTGTTATCGCAACGCGTATCGGTGGGCTTGTTCTTATTGGAATAGGGATTTGGGTATTGTATCAATTTTTTCGAAGTGAGAAAAAAGAAGAACCGAAGCAAGAGGAGAAGGTCTGGAAATTAGAGATTGCCTCGCTAGGGCTAGTGATTCAAATTTTACGGAAACCGACTGTAGCAGATTTTGATAAATCAGGCACCATTTCTGCAGGAGAGGCATTGCTTCTTGGTATCGCTCTTTCTGTAGACTCATTTGGTGCCGGAATTGGTGCATCTTTATTAGGGTATGCACCCGCTATGATGGCGATATTAGTTGCAATTATGAGTTCTTTGTTTTTATTTATTGGAATGAAACTTGGAACGGTTTTATCGAATATGAAGTGGTTACAAAAATTTACATTCCTGCCTGGAGTATTACTCATCATTATTGGAATTTGGAAAATGTAAGTATGGGCGTGGAACATTAGTTTCGCGCCTTTTATTATGAGGAGGCTTATTATGACAGTAGTAATTGGATTAACAGGAGGCATTGCAAGTGGAAAAAGTACAGTATCTCAAATGTTTCGTGAACTGAGCATACCGGTTATTGATGCAGATATTATTGCACGAGAAGTTGTAGAGCAAGGAAAACCAGCATATAACAAAATAGTAGAAGTATTTGGAACGGAAGTGTTACAAGAAGATGGAGAACTAGATCGTCCAAAACTGGGAAGTGTCGTTTTCTATAATGAAGAAAAACGATTGCAGTTAAATAAAATTGTTCATCCTGCAGTGCGTGAGGAAATGAATAGGCAAAAGGAAATGTACATAAAAGAAGATATGCAAGCGGTTGTGTTAGATATTCCTCTCTTATTTGAAAGCAAATTAACAAGTCTTGTTGACCGCGTTTTAGTTGTAGCAGTTAAGCCGCATACGCAATTAGAGCGTTTAATGAAACGAAATAACTTTTCAGAAGAAGAAGCAACAGCTCGTATTCAATCTCAAATGCCGTTAGAAGAAAAAGTGAAAAATGCAGATGAAGTGATAAATAATGATGGCACAATTATGGGAACGAAAACACAATTGCAGGTAATTTTAAAGAAGTGGAACATTATTGACTAAAAAATTGTGAAATTAATGAAAATGCTTAGTGACATATCTCCTTTTTGTGTTATACTATTATTGGGATTGGAGATAAATAGTATAACGCATTCAAGGGGGATAACATATTATGACTCGTGTGGCAATTAATGGATTTGGACGTATTGGGAGAATGGTATTTCGTCAAGCAATAAAAGAAAGCGCATTCGAAATTGTAGCAATCAATGCAAGCTATCCATCTGAAACGTTAGCACACTTAATTAAATATGATACAGTTCATGGCAAGTTTGACGGAACAGTAGAAGCATTTGAAGATCACTTATTAGTTGATGGAAAAATGATTCGCCTTTTAAACAACCGCGATCCAAAGGAATTGCCTTGGACAGATTTAGGTGTTGAAGTTGTAATTGAAGCAACTGGTAAATTTAATTCAAAAGAAAAAGCAATTCTTCACGTTGAAGCTGGAGCGAAAAAAGTTATTTTAACAGCGCCTGGTAAAAATGAAGATGTAACAATTGTAGTTGGTGTGAACGAAGACCAATTAGATATTACAAAACATACTGTTATTTCAAATGCATCTTGTACAACAAACTGTTTAGCGCCTGTTGTGAAGGTGTTAGATGAGCAGTTTGGAATTGAAAACGGTTTAATGACGACAGTTCACGCTTATACAAATGACCAAAAAAATATTGATAACCCACATAAAGATTTAAGAAGAGCACGTGCTTGCGGACAATCAATCATTCCGACAACGACAGGTGCTGCGAAAGCGCTAGCAAAAGTTCTTCCGCACTTAAACGGAAAACTTCATGGTATGGCACTTCGTGTACCAACACCAAACGTGTCTCTTGTTGACTTAGTAGTAGATGTAAAACGCGATGTGACAGTTGAAGCTATTAACGATGCATTCAAAACTGTTGCAAACGGTGCGTTAAAAGGTATTGTAGAATTCAGCGAAGAGCCTTTAGTATCTATCGACTTTAATACAAATACACATTCAGCTATTATCGATGGTTTATCTACAATGGTAATGGGTGATCGTAAAGTGAAAGTACTTGCTTGGTATGATAACGAGTGGGGCTACTCTCGTCGTGTTGTAGATCTTGTAACGTTAGTTGTTGAAGAGTTAGCGAAACAAGAAAATGTGCAACACATTTAAGTGAATAAGGGAGGAGAGGGCAAGGCAATATTTGCCCTCTTTTTTTATTTTTTTCTGAAAAGGAAAAAAATTATATAAGTATATTTTAAAAAGTGGACATACCACGAAACGTTGTGATTACTGCATTTGTGAATCGTTTATTTTTTTTAGGGAAAAGTAAAGAGGAAAATATGACAGAAAATCGAAAAAACTGTTGTTGCAAAATGAAAATAAACAAAGTATACTAACACTCGTAAACTTAAGAGCTGAGGTACGTAGTCACTACTTAAAGGGTTAGGACCTCTCTGGACTAACTTTCCCCCGTGGTAGTGGAGCAAGCCAAATTGCAAATTAGTTTTCAATTCGAACAGTTAGAATAAATTTACAAGGGGGAACTGTAGAATGGATACTATGGATACGATGGGTCGTCACGTGATTGCTGAACTTTGGGATTGCGATTTCGACAAGCTTAATGACATGCCGTATATTGAACAATTATTTGTGGATGCAGCACTAAGAGCTGGTGCTGAAGTGCGTGAGGTTGCTTTCCATAAATTTGCACCACAAGGTGTAAGTGGAGTAGTAATTATCTCAGAATCACATTTAACAATTCATAGCTTTCCGGAGCACGGTTACGCAAGTATTGATGTTTATACTTGTGGGGATCGTATTGATCCAAATGTTGCTGCAGAATATATTGCAGAAGGTTTAAACGCGAAAACGCGTGAGAGCATCGAGCTTCCTCGAGGCACTGGTAGCTTCGAAATTAAGCAGAGAGAAACAAAAGCTCTTTAAAAAAGAACATAATTGATTTAAAATGTAAAGAGGTGTATAATGCACCTCTTTTTTAGTTTATAAAAAAGGAAAAATATAACGTACTCGTTAGTTGAATACATTGGACTCTTGCAAATGAGGTAGTGCCCTATATACCATCTTATTTTTAAGTATGAGATGATAAAGTGATGCGCTGAAACTTAAAGTGGTAAGAGAGTTAGAATGAGTTATATAATATTGTATATATATTTTAGGTGAATTGAGTAGAGAAAAATAAAGAGTATAGTGTAAAGGAGTGAATGAATTGCGTTGTCCATCCTGTTCTCATAATGGTACAAGAGTGTTAGATTCGCGTCCGGTAGACGAGGGGCGCTCTATTCGAAGAAGAAGAGAGTGTGAAAGTTGTTTAAGTCGCTTTACGACCTTTGAAAGGGTAGAAGAGTCACCTCTTATCGTTGTTAAAAAAGAAGGCACACGAGAAGAGTTTAATAAAGAAAAGATTTTACGTGGTTTAATTAAAGCGTGTGAAAAAAGACCAGTATCTTTAAGACAATTAGAAGAAGTAACACAAAGCGTGGAACGTGAACTGCGTAATTTAGGTATATCAGAAGTGAAAAGTGATATGATTGGTGAAATTGTTATGGAAGAACTTCGCGATATTGATGATGTTGCTTATGTACGTTTTGCTTCTGTATATCGTCAATTTAAAGATTTAAATGTATTTATTGAAGAATTAAAAGATATACTGCAAAAAGAAAGAGAGTAGAAGTTGTATTTTATTCTCTTTACATACCGTAAGTAATAGGATAAGAGAGCTAGAAGCGAAAGCTAATAGCTCTTTTTCACTAAGAATTTATATAATGAAGATAGAAGGAATGAAGTAGAGGATAGATTGGATGAGAGAAAGGAAAAGCAAGAATGGAAAAACAGTCATGGATGGAGCTATTGCCGATTGATCGTTATAAAGTAAGTGCGAAAGGGCTACTGCATAATTACGACCGAAAAGTATTGACGATGTTGTATCAGCCGTTAATAGGTAGTAGAGCTTTTAGCTTATACATGACACTATGGGGGGAGTTAGAGCAAGATCGTGTATTTGGAAAAGAGAATACACATCATTCCCTTATGGTGACTATGCAAATGCAACTTCCTGAAATATATGAGGAACGAGTAAAGTTAGAGGCAATTGGGCTTTTGAAGGTATATATTAAGAAAGAAAAAGATATTCGAATGTTCATATATGAGTTGCAACCACCTTTATCTCCGAAGCAGTTTTTTGATGATATTGTTTTAAGTATCTTTTTATACAATCGATTGAGTCGGACAAAATATAATCAAGTAAAGCAATATTTCTTAGAAGAAGAATTTGATTTTGCTTCTTATGAAAATGTTACGCGCTCTTTCAATGATGTGTTTGGTTCGTTTAATCCAGGACAGCTTGAGCATGCGCAAGAAGACCTTCGTATTCCAAAAACGACAACTATGCCAAGTAACGAGAAGGGAGACGCTCCGAAAGTTTGGAATGATTTCTTTGATTTCTCTTTATTTGTAGATGGATTGTCCGCTCTTGTTCCTAAAAAGGCGATTACAGATCAAGTAAGAGACTGCGTTATAACACTTGCTTACGTGTATGGTGTAGATGTGTTATCGATGCAAAATATCGTTCTTGGTGCGGTGACAGAGATGCAAACAATTGATATGGAAAGGCTTAGAAAAGGAGCGCGAGATTGGTATCAATTTGAAAATGGTCAAGCATTACCGGTACTAAGTGAAAGAGTACAGCCTCATGCTGCACGTACGATGAAAGAGAAAGAGCCTTCATCACAAGAGGAGATGTTAATAAAGCAGCTAGAGGAAATCTCGCCAAAACAACTATTGAAAGAGATTTCTGGTGGTGCAGAGGCAACGAAAGCGGACTTGCAAATCGTTGAAGATGTCATGATTAATCAAAAATTGACACCAGGAGTTGTGAATGTACTTATTTATTACGTTATGCTACGCTCAGATATGAAACTTGCGAAAACGTATGTCGAGAAGATTGCTGGGCATTGGGCACGTAAAAAGGTCGGTACAGTAGCGGACGCGATGGCGTTAGCGAAAGAAGAGAACCGTCAATATCAAGAGTGGGCTGAGACGAAGAAAAAAGGCCGTACGGCGAAGAAAACGGTACGAAAAGAAATGGTGCCAGATTGGCTTAAGGAAGAAGAGCCGAAAGAACAAGAGAAAGAAACGGCGAAGAAAGATGTAAGTGTAGAAAAAGATGCAAGTACGCTAGAAGATGAACGAAAACGATTAGAAGAAGTGTTAAAAAAATATAAGCGTGATTAATAGAAGAGAATGAACGCTCTTTGAGGTGAGAAAATGGAGCATATTCAAAATTCATTTACAAAATTAATGGAAAATGAAAATTTTAAAAATAGATATGAAGTATTAAAGGCAGAAGTAATGGCGCACCCGCGTGTAAAAGAATTTATAGACGAACATAAAGGTGAAGTAACGACTTCTATGATTGAGCGCAGTCTTGTAAAGTTATATGAATATATTGGACAAAGTGTAGGTTGCGTGGATTGTCCGGATTTAGGTGCATGTAAAAATATGCTGCAAGGATACGAGCCAAAGCTTGTTATTCAAGGGAAGATGATTGATATTCAATACGATCGTTGCGTTAGAAAAGTAGCATATGACGAGAGAAAGAAATATGAAAAACTCGTTCAAAGTGTATATATGCCAACGGATATTTTACAGGCAACTATGGAAAACTTAGACCCTTCTGACTTAAATGCACGTATCGATGCAATTGGCGCAGCGAATGAATTTTTAAGTACATATGAACCAGGTAAAAAAGCACAAGGTTTATATTTGTACGGTAAATTTGGTGTAGGAAAAACGTACCTTTTAGGAGCAATTGCGAACGAGCTTGCTCGAAAGAAAATAAGTTCGATGCTCGTATACTTCCCGGAATTTTTACGTGAAATTAAAAGTTCGATTCAAGATAATTCGATTGGCGAAAAGATTGATGCGGTTAAACGCGTGCAAGTTTTAATGTTAGATGATATCGGGGCAGAAGCGATGTCGAGCTTTGTGCGTGACGATGTGCTTGGTGCAATCTTGCAATTCCGTATGTTAGAAAACTTACCGACGTTCTTTACGTCTAATTTTGATTTTAAACAATTGGAACATCATTTAACGTATACACAACGTGGTGAGGCTGAAGAAATGAAGGCAGCACGTATTATGGAACGAATTAAATATTTAGCGAAACCAATTCCAATTGGTGGGAAAAACCGTCGTCATAAGTAAAAGAGCAAGCTGAGAAGCTTGCTCTTTTGTATTATAGTGATATTTTCTTTTCAAATATGAGATCGAAATATTCAGGTTGTCCAGAACTGCCAATCGTAGGGGCAACAATCTGTACGAACCTCCAGTCATCTCTAGCATGTTCTTGAATAATTTCTTGGTAGTCTTCAGCTAGTTTTGAGCGAGTGAGCCCCCAATGAAATTCGACTTTTACGAATTTATATTCAAACATTCAGATGCCTCCCTTTAGTAATAAGTAAAGTATACAATAAAAAAATTCATAGTAGCTTGTATCATTTTTTTCTCCCTCCCTTAATATATATAAAATTAGCAAGCCATATTGAGTGGATTTTCTAACGATAGGAAATGTAATTCTACTAAGAGTGAACTTCACGCGGGACGGACTCTTATAGGATTTGTAACGTATAGATACAGTCCTTTAGAGCAGGGATAAAAGGGGGGACAAAAGTGATTGAAATTTGCTTCGAAGAAAAAAATGATGCTATGCACGTATATAGACAATTGCTGAAAAGAGCGGAAGTATTATATAAGGAAACGAGTGTGTATTTACAGGAACAAAAAGTGGTGATTCACATACCAGTACGTGAATCAAATTATATTGAAAAGATCTTATTGCCGGTAATGGTGTATTTTATTGTGAATGTGAAACAAAATGAGTGGATTTATACGATCTTAAAAGAAAAGTTTTTTTATGAAGAACAAGAAGAGTGTCATCAAATATTGCACATGGCACATGAGATTTTAAAGGGAAGAAGAAAAGGTGTAGCTCAGGATTTAACGCGTAACGCATTTGAGTCATATATTAAGTCTTCTTTAAATAATTGGCTTTGTGATCCGCTCTCATTCTCGTTTTCATCATATATCCGTTTTCGTCTTCGTACATATAGGGAAATGGTGGCTAAACTTGCGGAAGTGGCAATTGATGAATATAAGATGGAGCAAGAATACCAAATGTTCATTGAGACGCTTCGGCAACAAGTAAGTAGCCGTAAATCACGCTTGTCCTGCGTGCATCTTATTTTTGATGAAAGCTTTATCTTTTATGATGATAAAGGTAGACGTTTAAAACAGGAGAAGTTGGTCCAATATATAGATGAGGAATTGTTAAAGCAAAATGATGTATATATTGATACGAAAGTAATTGCGCCGCTTCTTTCTATTTCGCCCAAAAAGATTTATTTATATACGAAAGAACAAGACCATAATATGATTATTACTTTGCGAAATGTGTTTCAAGAACGGGTCCAATTACATGGATTACATGATTTTGAGCGCAATGTGAAAAATTTAAAAAATAAAGGTAACGCCCTTGATTTTCTAAGTTTTTGAGCATATAATTACCTACATAAATGAAATATATCGAAATGTTATGATGAGGACATGAGTAGTTTTCTACGATTTTCAGAGAGGGAAGCCTTAGGGTGTGAGCTTCCTAGTACGGGATTATTACTTACCACCTCTAAACTTTAGCAGTGAACGGTTTTTCTAGTAATTGCTAACGGACAACACCGTTATGTTGAACTTGAGCAATTAACAATTATGTTAATTGGAACAAGGGTGGAACCACGAATTCAACACTCGTCCCTTTTTACGGGATGAGTGTTTTTTATTTTGAGAAAAAGAGGAGTGACCAGTGATGGCAGATGTAGTTAAAATTACTTTCCCTGATGGAGCTGTGAAGGAGTTTCCAAAAGGCGTAACAACTGAAGAAATCGCAGCTTCTATTAGCCCAGGCTTAAAGAAAAAAGCTGTAGCTGGAAAATTAAACGATGAGATGATCGATCTTGTTACACCAATCGAAGAAGATGGTGCAGTTTCTATTATTACATTAGATTCTGAAGATGGCTTATATATTTTACGCCATTCAACAGCCCACCTTTTAGCACAAGCGTTAAAACGTTTATATAAAGATGTTAAGCTTGAGCTTGGCATTGGTCCAGTAATTGAAAATGGCTTCTATTACGATATCGATATGGAAGAAGCTATTACAGTTGAAGACTTCAAGAAAATCGAAAAAGAAATGCAAAAAATCGTGAACGAAAACTTAGAAATCGTTCGTCATGAAGTACCACGTGCAGAAGCACTTCGTCGCTTTGAAGAAATTGGTGATGAGTTAAAATTAGATTTAATTAACGATCTTCCAGAGGATGCAGTTATTTCAATCTATGAGCAAGGCGAATTCTTCGACCTTTGCCGTGGTGTTCACCTTCCATCTACAGGGAAAATTAAAGTGTTTAAATTATTAAGCGTTGCAGGTGCTTACTGGCGCGGCGATAGCAATAATAAAATGTTACAACGTATTTACGGTACTGCATTCGTTAAGAAAGCAGAATTAGATGAGCACTTACGTATGCTTGAAGAAGCGAAAGAGCGCGATCACCGTAAATTAGGTAAAGAATTAAAACTATTTACTAATAGCCAAAAAGTAGGACAAGGTTTACCACTTTGGTTACCAAAGGGTGCAACAATTCGTCGTATTATCGAGCGTTACATCGTTGATAAAGAAGCAAGCTTAGGCTATGATCACGTATACACTCCAGTATTAGGAAGTAGAGAGTTATATGAAACTTCTGGTCACTGGAATCACTACCGTGATGGCATGTTCCCATCAATGGAAATGGATAGTGAAGAATTAGTTCTTCGTCCAATGAACTGTCCTCACCATATGATGGTTTATAAAAATGATATTCACAGCTACCGTGAATTACCAATCCGTATTGCGGAACTTGGAACAATGCACCGTTATGAAATGTCAGGTGCGTTATCTGGGTTACAACGTGTACGCGGAATGACTTTAAACGATGCGCACATTTTCGTTCGTCCAGATCAAATTAAAGAAGAGTTAAAACGTGTTGTAAACTTAACTCTAGAAGTGTACAAAGATTTCGGTTTAGAGAACTACTCATTCCGTCTATCTTATCGTGATCCAGCAGATACTAAAAAGTATTATGCGGATGATGAGATGTGGGAAAAAGCACAAGGTATGTTAAAAGAAGCTATGGATGAAATGGGTCTTGATTACTATGAAGCTGAAGGTGAAGCAGCATTCTACGGTCCAAAACTTGATGTTCAAGTTCGTACTGCTCTTGGAAAAGACGAAACACTTTCAACTGTACAATTAGACTTCTTACTTCCAGAACGCTTTGAATTAACTTATGTTGGCGAAGACGGTAAGCAACATCGTCCAGTTGTAATTCACCGTGGTGTTGTATCAACTATGGAACGCTTCGTAGCCTTCTTAATTGAAGAATACAAAGGTGCATTCCCAACTTGGTTAGCTCCAGTTCAAGTACAAGTAATTCCAGTTTCTCCGCAAGTACATTTAGACTATGCGAAGAAAGTACAAGACGAATTGCGTCGTGCTGGTATCCGTGTTGAATTAGACACTCGTGAAGAGAAGATCGGTTACAAAATCCGTGAAGCACAAATGCAAAAAATTCCGTACATGCTTGTAGTAGGTGACAATGAAGTAACTGAAAACGGCGTAAACGTACGTAAATATGGTGAACAAAAATCAGAAACAATCGCATTAGATGCTTTTGTTGATATGATTAAAGTAGAAGGAAAACGATAAGAAAAAGCCGCGGTATACCGCGGCTTTTCTTTGTAATATAAAAGAGAAAAACTAGAAAAAATAACCATGTAACACTTATCATAAAAAAGTATTGCAAGTATGTTAGTTGTTTGTTACAATATTTCTTGTTGTTAGTAAAACACATCGCGTCTTCTTGACAGACGTCATGTCCTATGATAAACTCATCAAGGATAATAGAATATTGTTTTGTGGAACAAGTAGAAGCACCCGCTTCTCACCTGATGGACGCATTCGCAGTTAGCAGGTAAATGTATTTCTTACTTAAGATTTTACAAGTGTGGGTGTCGTATGCCCGCACTTTTTTTGTCGGGTTCTATGACTACAAAATATGTTCTGAGAAAACCTTGGAGGTGGCTTACTATTAGCAAGGATATGATGATTAACGAGCAAATTCGTGCACGTGAAGTACGTTTAGTTGGCGCAAATGGCGATCAACTTGGAATCAAGTCTCGTAATGACGCTTTAGACTTAGCTGCAAATCTTAATCTTGATTTAGTATTAGTTGCTCCAAATGCGAAACCGCCAGTATGCCGCATTATGGACTACGGTAAATTCCGCTTTGAGCAACAGAAGAAAGAAAAAGAGCAGCGCAAAAATCAAAAAGTAATTAGCATGAAAGAAGTTCGTTTAAGTCCAACAATTGATGAACACGACTTTAACACAAAACTTCGTAATGCTATCAAGTTTTTAGAGAAAGGCGACAAGGTTAAAGCGTCAATTCGCTTTAAAGGACGTGCCATTACTCATAAAGAAATCGGTCAACGTGTTTTAGATCGCTTCTCAGAAGCTTGTGCTGAAGTTAGTACAGTTGAATCTAAGCCTAAAATGGAAGGACGCAGTATGTTCTTAGTTTTAGCACCGAAAAACGATAAGTAATAGATAGAGGAGGAAATACCTATGCCTAAACAAAAAACTCATCGCGGCGCTGCAAAGCGTTTCAAAAAGACTGGATCAGGTAAACTGAAACGTTCTCACGCTTACACAAGCCATTTATTCGCTAACAAATCTACAAAAGCTAAACGTAAACTACGTAAAGCTGGTGTAGTAAGCGCTGGTGACTTCAAACGCATTCGTCAAATGCTTGACAACTTAAAATAAGTTCGGCTGATATATAGAACAATTAGGAGGTAATATTATGCCAAGAGTAAAAGGTGGTACAGTTACTCGTCAACGTCGTAAAAAAGTAATTAAATTAGCAAAAGGTTACTACGGTTCAAAAAATACATTATTCAAGGTTGCTAACCAACAGGTTATGAAATCTCTAATGTATGCATTCCGTGACCGCCGTCAAAAGAAACGTGACTTCCGTAAATTATGGATTACACGTATCAACGCAGCAGCTCGTATGAATGGTCTTTCTTACAGCCGCTTAATGCACGGTCTTAAAAATGCTGGCATCGAAGTTAACCGCAAGATGCTTGCTGACTTAGCTGTTCATGACGAAAAAGCTTTCGCTGAATTAGCAACAGTTGCAAAAAACAACATTAACTAATTAATTAGTTGAAACCTTAGAAGAATTTTCTTCTAAGGTTTTTTTGTTTGTGTTCAGAGAGAAGTTTGAAGTTCTAAAGATTAACGGATGTGTTGTTATCGATATGACAAAATCAACATAAAAACTATAGTGATATAGAAGAATATATATATGAAGTCAGGAGAATCCTCCTGGCTTTTTTTAATTATGCACGTTTGGAAAGAAGAGTATCTTTCCTAGCCGAAACGACACTGCTATAATGGAAAGATGATATGGAACTTTCATCAGATGAACAATTTAAGAGTGATGACTGAAACGTATTTGCAAATTAAGGACAAGCTATTTTATAAAGAGGTAGATAGCTGACTTATTCATAAGAACTGAAACATAATAATGAACTTTGAGATGAAACAACATTGTTGCGTAAAATGCGATGTTGGAGGAGGACAATAGAATGGACTTACTACAACTATTTAAATTACAAAAAGAATTAGATGACCGTATTGCAAAAGAACATGACTTACAACCGAAAAAATTGTTAAAAGAAAAAATGTTAGCTCTTCTTGTAGAAATTGGTGAACTTGCAAATGAAACACGTTGTTTTAAATATTGGAGCAACAAACCAGCTTCGGAACGTGAAGTAATATTAGAAGAATACGTAGATGGTTTGCATTTTATTTTATCAATCGGAATTGATTTAGGTATTGATAAAAACTTCTTATTCTATAAATGTGCACAAACGAATAAAACACAAGTGGAAATTTTCTTAGACACATATGCGAAAGTAATTCGTTTTACAGATCAACCATCTATTACAAACTATATTGAATTATTTACGAGCTATCTTCGACTTGGACAAGCACTTGAATTTGAGCAAGAAGAGATTGAAAAAGCATATTTAGATAAAAATGAGGTAAATCATCAGCGTCAAACACAAGGATACTAATTTAATTTTTGAATATTTCAATTTAATTATTGTATAATGAATTGACTGAAGAAAAAGGAGGGTGTTGGCAATGACAAAATTAGACGCGACATTGACAATGCTAAAAGAATTAACGGATGCACGTGGTATTGCTGGTAACGAACGTGAACCACGTGAAGTAATGAAGAAATATATCGAGCCGTTTGCGGACGAACTTTCTACTGATAATTTAGGGAGTTTAGTTGCGAAAAAAGTAGGGGAAGAAAACGGTCCGAAAATTATGGTTGCAGGTCATTTAGATGAAGTTGGATTTATGATTACACAAATCGATGACAAAGGTTTCCTTCGCTTCCAAACGGTTGGTGGCTGGTGGTCACAAGTTATGCTTGCACAGCGCGTGACGATTGTAACGCGTAAAGGAGATGTAACAGGTGTAATTGGTTCAAAACCACCGCACATTTTACCTCCAGAAGCTCGTAAAAAGCCAGTTGAAATTAAAGACATGTTCATCGATATCGGTGCTTCTAGCCAAGAAGAAGCGATGGAGTGGGGCGTACGACCAGGAGATCAAGTTGTACCGTACTTTGAATTCCAAGTGATGAAGAATGAAAAAATGTTACTTGCAAAAGCGTGGGATAACCGAATCGGTTGTGCAATTGCAATTGACGTATTAAAACAACTAAAAGATGAAAAGCATCCAAACGTTGTATACGGCGTTGGAACTGTACAAGAAGAAGTTGGTCTTCGTGGTGCAAAAACATCTGCGAATTATATTAAACCAGATATCGCGTTCGCAGTAGATGTTGGTATCGCTGGAGATACACCGGGTGTAACGTCAAAAGAAGCGCAAAGTAAAATGGGCGATGGACCACAAATCATTTTATATGATGCTTCTGTTATTGGACATACAGGTTTACGTGATTTCGTAGTTGATGTTGCTGATGAATTACAAATCCCGTATCAATATGATTCAGTAGCGGGCGGAGGAACGGATGCGGGTGCGATTCACATTGCTGTAAATGGTATTCCTTCTATGGCAATTACAATTGCAACGCGCTATATCCATTCTCATGCGGCAATGTTACATCGTGATGATTATGAAAATGCAGTGAAGTTAATTGTAGAAGTTATTAAACGTCTTGATAAAGAGGCTGTACATAACATTACATTTAATTAATAGAAAAAGCGAAGGAGATTCTCCTTCGCTTTTTTATGTTTTAAAAAGGCCGTTCTAATCCCGCTGCAGTATGAGCGCCTAAAATAATTAAACGAGTTAATTGCATCGCCATAAAATGCGGGGTATATATCATTCCTCTTTTAAGCCATGACATAATCATCCCTAGATGGGCACCAGTAACATAACTAATGAGAATATCGCGTGGAACCATTAGTTTTTCATCGTTAGGTTGTGAAATAGAGAGGCTTAATGTTAAATGCGTTTGAATTGCTTTCATCATCTTATACGTATAGTTTCCGGCAGCTTTATCACCAAGCATGACGTTATAGAAGTTAGTGTTTTCTGCAATATGTTCGAACAAGGCCAAAAAACTTGGATGTGGCGAATCAAATGTTAGTTGGAAATCTTCTTTATTTCTATTTCTCGGTTTAATTACTTCAGTTAGCTTTTCTAACATTTCTTCAATGCTTTTGTCTAGTAAGTCATATTTATCGTGGTAATGGCTATAAAATGTAGCGCGGTTTACAGGAGCGCGTTCTGCAATATGTTGAACAGTAACATTTTCAAAACCTTTTTCGCCTACTAAAGCGACAAAAGCATCCTGTATGAGTTGTCTCGTCCGTTTTACACGTGGATCATTTGTATTTTTAATAGACATTTTTATTTCCCCTCGTTTAATTTTCTGTACTTAAACAACATATTGGTATTATATTGTTGTTTAAACGACATTTCATACGTAAATTGTCGGTTGTAGATTCAAAATAATTATTTATAATTATAAACGATAGTCCTTCAGAAATCAGCACCGCTCGCAGGTAGATAAATTTCGATTTACGCTGCAGATGGTGTGATTTTTTTGTTAAAAGGTTAATATAATTAACAATTAAACAATCTAAACAATAAGGACATAAATAGTTTAGAAAAAAATTATATGCGATATAAGGAGAGGAATGCAATGAATCAGTTTCGAAGAATGGTAATTATCAACATTATCACATTAATTGTACTAGTTGGCGGCGGTATTGGCGGTTATTACTATTACAATCAAACGGAAAATTACTTAAAAACAGACAATGCAAAGATTGATGGAAAGGTAATTCCGGTTGCTTCACCAGTAGCAGGTAAACTAACTGACTGGAAAGCTGAAGTAGGAAAAAATTATAATGAGAACGATAAATTAGGTACTGTTACTGTAGCGGCAGCTAATGGAGAACAAACAGTAGATGTAACAATTCCACAAAATGCAACAGTTGTACAATCAAACGCAACAACAAATGCTTTCGTTGGAGCAGGTAGCCCGATTGCTTATGCATTTGATATGAACAATTTATGGGTAACAGCAAACATTGAAGAAACAGATGTTGATGATGTTCAAAAAGGTCAAGATGTAGATGTGTATGTAGATGCATACCCAGATACAACGTTAACAGGAAAAGTAGAACAAGTTGGCCTAACAACAGCGAATACATTCTCTATGTTGCCATCAAGCAACGCAACAGCGAACTATACGAAAGTAACACAAGTAGTACCAGTTAAAATTTCTTTAGATCATAGCAAATCAGTAAATATTGTTCCTGGCATGAATGTGACAGTTCGTATTCATAAGTAAGGGGGAGATGAGATGTCCTCAATTGTAATTGCAGGATATGCACTATTTTGTATAATCGTCTTCTTCCTTGTAAATCGTCTTTTACGAAAGAAAAAAACGAAAATGGGAGAAGAACAAGTCCCAGCCGTAAGTAAAATAGAAGTAAGTAAAGTTGAAACAGAAGAGAAAGAAATTGAACGAAAGCAAGAATCGGAAATTTCTAATGTAGTTGAGTTAGAAACAGGAAAGCAAGAAGAAGTAAAACAAGAAAAAGAAGTGCCGAAAAAACAAATGTCTATGCCTGTAGAGAATGTGAACGTAAAAGCAGTTGTAGCTGTATTAATTCTCGGCATGTTCGTTTCTATTTTAAACCAAACAATCATTAACGTTGCATTACCTCCGTTAATGAATGAATTTAATGTATCAACTTCAACAGCACAATGGTTAATTACAGGCTTCATGCTTGTAAATGGTATTTTAGTACCGATTAGTGCCTTTTTAGTTTCACGATTTACGTATCGTAAATTATTCGTAGCAGCAATGTTATTCTTCACGGTAGGATCTATCATTTGTGCTACTTCAGGAAACTTTACAATGATGATGACAGGTCGCGTAATTCAAGCAGTTGGTGCGGGTATTTTAATGCCGGTTGGTATGAATATCTTTATGACGTTATTCCCGCCTCATAAACGCGGAGCGGCGATGGGATTACTAGGTGTAGCGATGATTTTAGCGCCAGCTATCGGACCAACTGTAACAGGTTGGGTGATTGAAAACTATAGCTGGAACTTAATGTTCTATGCGATGTTTATTATTGGTTTAATTATTACGTTCCTATCTTTAAAATTCTTTACACTAGCTCAGCCAGTGTCTAAAACGAAATTAGATATATTCGGTGTGGTTAGTTCAAGTATTGGACTAGGAAGCTTATTGTACGGGTTTAGTGAAGCTGGAAATAATAGTTGGACTAGTGCAGAAGTCATTATTTCACTTGTTATCGGTGTAATTGGTTTAGCGTTATTTATTTGGAGAGAGTTAACAACGGACAATAAAATGCTTGATTTACAAGTATTTAAATATCCAGTATTTACTTTTACTTTAGTAATTAACGCAATCGTTACGATGGCATTATTCGGAGGTATGTTATTGCTTCCAGTATATCTGCAAAACATTCGTGGCTTTACGCCAATTGAATCTGGTTTACTACTTCTTCCAGGATCATTAATTATGGGGATCATGGGACCAGTAGCGGGTAAATTATTCGATAAATATGGCATTCGTCCATTAGCGATAATTGGATTGGCAATTACGACGTATGCGACATATGAATTTACAAAATTATCGATGGATACACCGTATAGCGTTATTATGACGGATTATATTATACGTTCAATTGGTATGTCATTCATTATGATGCCAATTATGACAGCTGGTATGAACGCGCTACCGATGAAATTAATTTCTCACGGTACAGCAACGCAAAATACGTCAAGACAAGTAGCTGGTTCAATCGGAACAGCGATTTTAATCACACTTATGACGCAACAAACGACTGCTCACGTAGCAGATTACGGCAACATGTTAACAACATCAAACCCAATTTTAGTTGATAAAGTACACGGCATGGGTCAAAGCTTAGCGGCCTTAGCTGGATCAGCTCAAGCAGGAGACGCGATGAGCACACAACTATTATATGGACAAATTTCAAAGCTATCTGCAATTAACGGTATTAACGATGCCTTCTTAATTGCAACGATACTTGCAGGGATTGCTTGGGTGTTATCGTTCTTCTTACCATCAGGTAATAAACCAAATAGAAAAGCAGGGAATTAATTTCCCTGCTTTTTTGCCTTTTTAAAGAGTGAGATATAAAAAATGATAACCAGTTGCGGAGCACAGCCCTGTTATAAACAAAATTGTCCCCATAGAACAAATACTCGATATTTGCCTACCGCTTATAATAGCTAATAGTCCAGCTAAAGAGAAGAAGCACCAATATAAAGTTCCCGAAATTGGAACCATCCCCTCTAAATCTATTCCAGAACCTATACAAACAATAGGAACAACGATGAGTAATATGCTAGTGAAACCAGCTATAATGGTAAGTAATTTACGATGTTTCATGCCAGCAATA
Organism: Bacillus sp. N6; assembly: GCF_052805735.1. Taxonomy (NCBI): domain Bacteria; kingdom Bacillati; phylum Bacillota; class Bacilli; order Caryophanales; family Bacillaceae; genus Bacillus; species Bacillus sp. N6. Next base: position 4,453,856 of record NZ_CM127843.1, on the reverse strand, counting down.
ATTAAAAAAATGCCGACGATGAATTCGCATAACATTAAAGTAAGAGCCAAAATCATCCAAGTTAATATTCCAAACACTTCTGTATTACCTCCGATTTGTGGGTTTCAAAAAATGTTATATATAGAATGAATCACCTACAGACATGAGTACCCAGAAAATAACCCCTAATATTCCAATGGTAAAAATAATGAATCCCGTATTACGTATACTTTTAATTTTGGCTTGTACTCCACTTACCCCTGCTAATAATCCAGTTAAAGAAAATAGGGTCCAGTAAAGAGCAGTTGGAATCGGGAAAATTGTATCGATATGAATCCCTACACTTAAAAGAACAAAAGGTAGTGTGACAAAGGATAGGCTAAGTAGCCCCATTAAACCAACGAGTAATTTCCGATATTTAATCCCCGTTACTATTAAAAAAATACCACCAGCAATCCCGCATAGTAAGAGAAGTGGCGTGAAAAGCATCCAAATAATACTGAACATATGTAAACTCCTTTATGTGAATTAAGTTATATTTTACTACATGAGGTTTATTTTGGATATTATTAATGAGTATATATAAATTGAAGGGAATGGGTAATAACGATACGGATTATCAAAAACGCTAACCGCAGAAGAGTTTGAAGTTATGATAAAAGAGTAAAGAGAGGTATCGCGATGATACCTCTTTTTAACTCAAGAATGCCAACATGTTATTCATAATATGAAATAACATAGCTGGAATAATGGACTTTGTTTTTTTACATAAAATGGCCATTAATAATCCCATAAAGAAAGTAATTACCATTACCCCAAGTGAGTATGTATGAGCGATACCGAAGAAGAAACTTGTTATGATGGCTGCAATCCAAAATGGAAAGCGTTCTGAGAAGAAGCGAAGTATAAAACCACGGAAAATAAGTTCTTCAAAAATGGGTGTGAGTATTGCAAAGCTGAGAAGTAATAATATTTGATATTGCTTAAAGACGTCTAAGCTTAGTGCGGAAGATTGCTGCTTTGTTGCGTCTTGGAACACATAATTTAACAAGATGTAATTGAGTATGATGTTGATAACGAAGAAAAGAAGTAAGTATACGTATGTGCGCCATTCTTTCAGTGTTTTAAAGTTAAAAGATTTTAGTAGTAATTTTTTTGCGGGTTCGAATTTAAAAATGAAGAATAACAATACAGCTAGTTGTAATACGGTACTTGCAGTATTTGCAATAGATTCATACAGGGCAACTTGTTTTTTATCTGTAAGACCTGCTGTATAAATTGTTAATGGCATTGCGAGGAACACAGTAATAAGTCCAGTCCCAAAAAAGGCGAATAAAACAGAGCTAATAAATTGTCCCCATGACATCGAGTGTTTTTGTTCATTAGAAAGCTGTGTAGCGGGTTGCATTTGTAAAATCACCTCTTTTATATTTGTATATTTAATTATAAAGTAAAATGTTTTTGAATGTAATATTTAAATATTACATATAAAGTGAAACTTTAATCATTGGGGAGGTTCATCCCCCACTGATTATCAGCCCTCACCAATCGGGCTTTTACGGGCAGTTGATTCCCCACCTAACTTCCTCGTCTTTGCTGAATTTCGAGGTGGGGGTCTTACTGCCCGTTAATGCGGGATAAAGGTTTATTTTCCATAAAATAATAAAAGAGGTATCACCCTGTAGTGATGCCTCTTTCTCATTGATAACTATGTTCTGCCTTGTTATTCAATTTTGCTTGCTCTATTTGCAATTCACGCTCTACCAATCGATCTAATTGCTGAATAGCTTTAAGTGCTTTTTCATAAGAAATCGTTCTATAATGATGAGCTCCGCCTGGTTCTTCATCTGCTTCGTCTGCCCATTTAATAATGTTTTGAAGAGATGTTCTTTCAATTTCTTGTTCCACTAAGAAAGAATCTGTATGCAGAAGAATTGCGATAGAAATTTCTTTTGCTAGTTTTGGATGTTCTCCTAATCTAATAAGCAATTTATGTGCTCTTTCAGCACCTTTAATTGCATGGATATCATTCTTTTTATATAAGTCATAGTCCCATTCGCCGCCTGTGTACCACGTATGATGTCCGATATCATGAAGGAAACCGGCTTTTGTCGCAGCATCGACTGAGGCGTGATGCTTTTTGGCTAGGTGAAACGCATGGTAAGCGACAGCGATCGCGTGGACCATTCCAGAACGGTTTACGTATTTTTGTGTAATGTGATGTTTAAAAACTTGTTCAAGCGTAATACGGTGCATAAAACATTCACTCCTTTTATCTAATGATGTATACGAAGAAAAATCGATCGGTTTAAATGTATTTTGAACATTGTACTCCATCATAGTTCGTTAGTAAAGTAGAAATGTTTAGGAGAAGAAAAATTTTTTTCGTAAAAAAATCACCTTAGCTTATGCGAAGGTGATTTTCAAATTGCTTATTTTTTTAATCCTTGCTCTAGTGTTTCTAACATTTCGTGCTTTTCATTTTCATCAGCGTTTTTCCAAATGACTTCAAATAAAACACCAAGACCTGGAAGCATTTTTTCTTCACCGCTTTGAATTGCATCGACAATTGTTTCTTGTAATTGATCTTGTGAATTACCAGATACATTCGCTAATACGGCACCGCGTAAATTAAAACTCATTGCTTTCACCTCTTCTTCAGAATTGAAACTGACGTTAGTTTTTGTTCTTTTTTATGTAAATATGTATGAAAAATAGGCTATAATGATAAGACAAGAAGAGAGGGAAATACATATTATGAAAAACATTGATTCAGTACAAAATCCGCGTGTAAAGCAGTGGAAAAAGCTGCAAACGAAAAAAGAACGCGATAAAAAAGGTTTATTTTTTGTAGAAGGATTTCACTTAGTCGAGGAAGCTCTGAAGGCAGGAATTGTAACAGAACTTATCGTTTCAGATCAGACAGACCTTCCGAAAGATTGGACAGTTAATGATGTGGAAATGTATATCGTGCCTGAGGCGATTGTAAAAATACTTCGTGAAACAGAAACGACGCAAGGTGTATTTGCTGTTTGTGAGAAGCATGAGAAAGAAGTAGCTCTTACTGATGGGAAATTCCTTTTATTAGATGGCCTGCAAGACCCAGGTAATTTAGGAACAATTATTCGTACAGCTGATGCAGCTGGTATTCACGCCGTTGTGCTTGGAGAAGGTTGTGTTGATGTTTACAATAGTAAAGTACTCCGCTCTACACAAGGCTCTATTTTCCACTTACCAATTGTAAAAGGGAACTTAGAAGAATGGGTAGACAAGTTAAAAGAAAATAACGTTCCTGTATATGGAACAGCTCTTGAAAATGGAGTTCCGTATGGTGAAGTAACTCCGGCTGGAAGTTTTGCATTAATTGTTGGAAATGAAGGAAATGGCGTACGCCAAGAAATTCTTGCAAAAACGGATCAAAACTTGTATATTCCGATTTACGGTGGGGCAGAATCATTAAATGTTGCGGTTGCAGCAGGGATTTTAACGTATTATTTGCAAAGCCCGGTTGCGAACAAATAAAAAACTTCTTATAATAAGTTGAAGTACATTATATTAAAAGTTAAATAACGAAAAACGTTGATAGAGAAGAGTAGCTTACAAAATCGCCATATAGGGAGAGAATGCCGTAGACTGAAAGCATTCTTATGGTAGACGGAAGTGAATTCACCTCTGGAGTTGACGCCAGGACCATATATATGTAAAGGCGTTCCGGTCAGAATTGATCGTTATAACTAATGAGTGGGCAGACTTGTTCTGTCAATTTAGGGTGGTACCGCGAATTTACCTCGTCCCTTTTTGGGAGCGAGGTTTTTTTATTTTTAAAATTAGGAGGGTTCCAAAATGGAAGCACGTTTAAAAGAGCTAAAGCAAAAAGCGTTAGAGCTTATTGAAGAAGCGAAAGAGCTAAAGGGCTTAAACGACGTACGCGTAGCGTATTTAGGAAAAAAAGGTCCAATTACAGAAGTATTACGCGGCATGGGAAAATTATCAGCAGAAGAGCGTCCACGTATGGGAGCATTAGTAAATGAAGTACGTGAAGCGATTCAAACGCGTCTAGAAGACAAAATTGGTAACTTAGAAAAAGCAGTAATTGAAGCGAAATTAGCTACGGAAACAATTGATGTTACATTACCAGGTCGTCCTGTTGAAACAGGTTGTCACCATCCGTTAACAGCTGTTGTTGAACAAATTGAAGATGTATTCATCGGTATGGGTTATGAAGTAGCTGAAGGAACAGAAGTAGAAAAAGACTACTACAACTTCGAAGCACTAAACTTACCGAAAGATCACCCAGCACGTGACATGCAAGATACATTCTACATTACAGAAGAAACGTTACTACGTACACATACATCTTCTGTGCAAGCACGTACGATGGAAAATAATAAAGAAAAAGGCCCAATCAAAATTATCTGTCCTGGTAAAGTGTATCGCCGCGATGATGATGATGCGACGCATTCACATCAGTTCATGCAAATTGAAGGTCTTGTAATTGATAAAAACATTCGTATGAGTGACTTAAAAGGTACACTGCAAGTATTCGTGAAAAAGATGTTCGGTGAAGATCGTGAAATCCGTCTTCGTCCAAGTTTCTTCCCATTCACAGAGCCATCTGTAGAGATGGATATTTCTTGTATGATGTGTCATGGCAAAGGTTGCGGCACTTGTAAAGGAACTGGCTGGATTGAAATTTTAGGCGCAGGTATGGTTCACCCGAACGTACTTGAAATGGCTGGTTATGATTCAAAAGAATATCAAGGTTTCGCATTCGGTATGGGCGCAGAGCGTATCGCAATGTTGAAATACGGCGTAGATGACATTCGTCATTTCTATACAAATGATGTACGTTTCTTACAACAATTCAAACGAGCGTAAGGGAAGGAGAGGATAAATATGTTCGTATCATATCGTTGGTTACAAGAGTATGTAGATATTAAAGATGTAACAGCACAAGAACTAGCAGACAAAATCACGAAAAGTGGTATTGAAGTAGAAGGCGTTGAAGTATTAAATAAAGGTGTAAAAGGTGTTGTAGTTGGTCACGTATTAGAATGTGAAAAACACCCAGAAGCTGATAAATTAAGCAAATGCTTAATCGATATCGGTGAAGAAGAGCCAGTTCAAATTATTTGTGGAGCTGCTAACATTGCAAAAGGTTTAAAAGTACCAGTTGCAAAAGTTGGTGCTGTACTTCCTGGTAACTTCAAAATTAAAAAAGCAAAACTACGTGGTGAAGCTTCTCACGGTATGGTTTGTGCTCTTCAAGAGCTTGGCATTGATGGAAAGTTAGTTTCAAAAGAATATGCAGATGGTATCTTCATCTTCCCAAGTGACGCTGAAGTTGGTGCAGATGCACTTGAAATTTTAAACTTACACGATGAAGTACTTGAGCTTGGTTTAACACCAAACCGTGCAGATTGCTTAAACATGTTAGGTGTTGCATATGAAGTGGCTGCTATTTACGGGCGAGAAGTAAAACTTCCAGCTATCGAATTACAAGAAACAGCAGAAAAAACTTCTGATTATATTTCTGTAAGTGTAGAAGCGAAAGAAGAAAACCCATTATACATTGCAAAAATGGTTAAAAACGTAAAGATTGGTCCATCACCAATGTGGATGCAAACTCGCCTTATGGCAGCTGGCATTCGTCCAATTAGCAACGTAGTTGATATTACAAACTACATTTTAATGGAATACGGTCAACCGTTACATGCATTCGATTACGATAAATTAGGTTCAAAAGAAATCGTTGTTCGTCTTGCAAAAGAAGGCGAAAAAATTGAAACGTTAGATGATCAAGAGCGTACATTACAAAGCCACCACCTTGTAATTACAAACGGAACAAAAGCTTTAGCTGTTGCTGGTGTAATGGGCGGAGCGGATTCTGAAGTTACAAATGAGACAGTAAACGTTCTAATTGAGTCTGCATACTTTGCAGGTCAAACAGTGCGTCGTACATCAAAAGACTTAGGTCTTCGTAGTGAATCAAGTGCACGTTTCGAAAAAGGAATCGACCCAACACGTACATTTGAAGCAATTCAACACGCAGCTGCTTTAATGGCGAAATATGCTGGCGGTGAAGCGCTTGAAGGTGTAGTAGAAGCTGACAACTTACAAGTACAAGAGCGTACAGTATCTGTTACTGCTGAAAAAGTAAACCGTGTATTAGGTACAAATATTTCTGCGAGTGAAATGGGTACAATGTTTACAAACTTGAAATTCCCATTCACAGAAGTAGAAGGAACATTCCATGTAAATGTACCAGCACGTCGTCCTGATATTGCAATTTCAGAAGACTTAGTAGAAGAAGTGGGCCGTCTATACGGTTATGACCACATTCCAGTTACATTACCTTCTGGAACGATGACTCGTGGTAAATTAACATCAGCACAAACGAAACGTCGTAAAGTACGTCGCTTCTTAGAGGGTGCTGGTTTATATGAAGCAATCACGTATTCATTAACAAGCGCTGACAAAGCGAAACAATACATGGTTGAGACAAACGAAAAAGCACCTGTAAACCTTGCGCTTTCAATGAGCGAAGAGCGTAGCCAACTTCGTTTAAGCTTAGTGCCACAATTGCTAGAAGCAGTTTCATACAATGTTGCTCGTAAAAACGACAGCGTTGCTTTATACGAAGTAGGTTCTATCTTCTTACCAACAGAAGAAGGAGAACTTCCGAAAGAAGAACAACACCTTGCAGGTGTTATGACAGGTCTTGCTCTTCACCATGCATGGCAAGGTGAGAAGAAAGTAGTAGACTTCTTCGTTATGAAAGGTGTACTAGAAGGACTATTTGACGTACTTGGCGTTTCAAACCAAATCACATATGCACCAGCAAAACGTGAAGGTATGCACCCAGGCCGTACAGCTGACATCGTATTAGATGGCGAAGTAATTGGCTTCATCGGTCAATTGCACCCAGAAGCAGAAAAACAATTAGATGTGAAAAATACATTCGTATTTGAACTATCTCTTGTAAAAGTATTCGGTGCAGACGCTGAAGAAACTTACTACTCAGCAATTCCGCGTTTCCCATCTATGACACGTGACATGGCTGTTGTGGTAACAAAAGAAACAAAAGCTGGTGAAATGAAGCAAGTCATTGCTGAAGCTGGCGGAGAACTTCTGAAAGACGTAACACTATTCGACTTATACGAAGGTGAAAAAATGGAAGAAGGCAAGAAATCACTTGCATTTTCTATGACTTACTTCGATGCAGAACGTACGTTAACAGATGAAGAAGTAACAGAAGCGCATAACCGTGTATTAACAACGGTAGAAGAGAAATTTGGTGCGGAGTTACGTAAGTAATTAGAAAATTGCCGGATTCATTCCGGCAATTTTTTTTATTGCACAATCGTCGAAAGATGTCGGTAAGTCGATATATTACAAAAATCGCTTATATATTTTCTGGCATCTTGCATCTTTCTCTCGAATGTAGTACATTAATTTTAGTTTAACAAAATGAAAGACGATGATAAGGAAAAGTAGTATATACTATAATCCAAAGCGAGTCAGGGGCGGTGAGAGCCTGATGAGGCGGTATATGTGAAGAACACCTTGGAGTTGCTAACCGAAATTGAATCTTGTATTCAAGAGTAGACTTAGACGGGAATCCGGCCTGTTACAAACCGGGAAGTATGTATTACATACGAGTTAAAGTTGGTCTTTATGACAAATTGGGTGGTACCGCGAAGTTTAACCTTTCGTCCCTTTATGGATGAAAGGTTTTTTTGTATTTAAATATATCAGCAAAGGAGAATTTCACTATGGAAAACACATTAGTAAAAAGTCTGTATAGAGATACAGAAAAGTATGCAGGTCAAACAGTACAAGTATCAGGGTGGATTCGTAACTTACGTGATTCAAAAGCATTTGGTTTCATCGAATTAAACGACGGTAGCTTCTTCAAAAGCGTTCAAATCGTTTTCGATACAGAATTAGAGAACTTTAAAGAAATTGCAAAGCTTCCACTTAGCTCTTCAGTGAAAGTAGAAGGTAAAGTAATTGCAACGCCTGGAGCGAAGCAACCATTTGAAATTAAAGCAGAAAAAATTGATATCGAGGGCTTATCAGATTCTGATTACCCACTTCAAAAGAAGCGTCATACGTTTGAATACTTACGTACAATCGCTCACTTACGTCCAAGAACAAATGCATTCTCTGCAACGTTCCGCGTACGTTCTATCGCAGCATTTGCGATTCACCAGTTCTTCCAAGAGCGTGGATTTGTACATGTTCACACACCAATCATCACTGGTAGTGATACAGAAGGTGCTGGCGAAATGTTCCGCGTAACAACACAAGATTTAAACAACGTACCAAAAGGTGAAGACGGACAAGTTGATGAATCAAAAGACTTCTTCGGTAAAGAAACAAACTTAACAGTAAGTGGACAGCTGAACGCTGAAGCGTATGCATTAGCATTCCGTGATGTATATACATTCGGACCTACATTCCGTGCGGAAAACTCAAACACAACTCGCCACGCTGCTGAGTTCTGGATGGTTGAGCCTGAGATTGCATTCGCTGAGTTAGGCGATGTAATGGATCTTACAGAAGATATGCTGAAATATGCAATGAAATATGTATTAGAGCATGCACCAGAAGAAATGGACTTCTTCAACAGCTTCGTTGATAAAACAGTTCTAGAGCGTATGAACAACGTGATTAACTCTGACTTCGGTCGCATCACATATACAGAAGCAATTAAAGTACTTCAAGAATCAGGTGCTGACTTCAAATACCCAGTAGAATGGGGTATTGACTTACAAACAGAGCATGAAAGATACTTATCAGAAGAAATCTTCAAACGCCCTGTATTCGTAACTGACTACCCGAAAGACATTAAAGCGTTCTACATGCGTATGAATGAAGATGGAAAAACAGTAGCTGCTACTGACCTTCTAGTTCCTGGCATCGGCGAATTAATCGGCGGAAGTCAACGTGAAGAAAGAATGGACGTTTTAGTAGACAGAATTAAAGAATTAGGTATGAACGAAGAGGACTACTGGTGGTACTTAGAACTTAGAAAATACGGTGGTACAAAACACGCTGGATTCGGTCTAGGTTTCGAGCGCTTCCTAATGTACATCACTGGTATGGCTAACATCCGTGACGTAATTCCATTCCCAAGAACTCCAGGTTCTTCTGAGTTCTAAAATATGAAAAAAGCGAGAGGATTTCCTCTCGCTTTTTTGTTTGCATAGTTTATGACCCCGTAGCAAAAAGTAACGCGAAGGGGTGAATATAAATGAGTAAAAAAGTAAAAAAAGATCATTCAAGATCGGGCCTAGGTTCTCCAGAAGTAGAAGGACAAGGAACGACGACACATGAAACAGGTTCTCATAAAGTACCTTCATCTAATAAGAAGCAGAAACGAAGCTAATATAACAAAGGAGAGTCTTAAGGGCTCTCCTTTGTTATGTGTTACATCATATTATCGTTAATTTCTTTTGTAATCTTATTTATGTCTTTGTCTAATCGATCGAAATAGAAAAACCACAGTAAACTTATGAACACGTAATAGATGGCCATAACGCTAAGGCTATCAGATATGTTTTCGAATGTGGATTTAGTAGTGAAGAAAGTGCCCCAAACAGTAGAAATAATGAAGTAAGAAAGTGGACCTACGAGGTGTATGAAAACATATAATAATTTTTTAACTTTCACAGCGTCCATATGAATTCCCTCCTTATGTAAACAATCCTTTTCTTCTAATCATGAATTCAAATTCCTCACAGAAGTGTTGTAGCTTGTTGTGCATCGTGTTTCACGATAAATTTTCGAATCCGAAAATTTAATAGGAATGATCTACCATATCTTTCGATTAAATTTTGGAACTCCTGTTGCTCACTTAATAGTTGGATATTCTCCCTAATTTTGAATTGTCTTTCATGGGATTACCTAGTAAGATGTTTAGAATCATTTATAGAAATAGTAATAGGAATTATCTTCTTTAATTTTAATAATATGTATATTTATGTTGTGACATAATTACAAGGACAATAGTAGGGTGAAACAAAAAACAGGAGTTTGTAGGCTCCTGTTTTTGTCGATACTATTTTAATAAGCGAAACGCCTTCTCCGTATTAGCGAAATGCAGTTTCACAAACTCGGGTAATCGTTCTTTACCAAGCTTTTGAATTAATTTAGCTGCGGCGATATCAACTTGTTTACCAGCACCTTTTGGAAGTGGCATACCAGCTTTTTTACTTAGTTCGTCAAACTGTTTTACGAATGAGTAGCGAGCTAAAATAGAAGCAGCGGCTACTGCTAAATGGACACTTTCGCCTTTCGTTGCGAAGTAAACATTTTCACGCTGTACCTGTTTTTGTTTTGCTAAATATTTATAGTATGTATCAGGTTGTGTGAATTGATCGATTAAGACGCCTTCAGGTTTTGTAGGTGCCATTTTAGCTAATAAGTTTGTAATAGCTTTATTGTGTAGTAAAGCTTTTAACTTACCTTGGTTGTTTCCTTTGTCAAATAGCTCGTTATATTTTTCATTATGAAGGACAAGGGAGCTGTAAGGAACAACGTGTAGAAGTTGTTTCGCAATGGCAGTAATTTGATCGTCATTTAAGTTTTTAGAGTCTTTTATACCAAGTTCTTTTAGCAGTGGAATTTGCTTTGCATCCACATATACAGCAACGACTGTCATCGGTCCAAAGAAATCTCCCGTACCAACTTCATCAGACCCTACAATAGACATTGTACCGATGGAAGCGGGCGGCGCATAACGATGGGAATCGACAGATTTTTTTACAGCTGTTTTCGGTGTTTGAGAGACAGTTTGCCAACGAGAAGCTTCTGCTTCAGCGCGGCCTCCTTGGAACATTACTTTTCCAGATTTATACGCTGTAATTGTGCAAGATGGTACCTTTGCCATGAAGATTCCGCCTTGTGGAATTTTTGGACTAAGCGAATGTTTATATTGTTGTTTCATGTCTTCAATTACTGTAGAATTTGTTTGAATTACGATAGAATTTGACATAATGGTCGCCCCTTTTTTTATATTGTTATTTTTATCATATCGGATTGTTCTTTCTGTTTCCATATTATGAAGGTTCATGGTATGATAAACTTTAGGATTCTGTACGTGATTGGAGGCCGGTGAGTTGTCACAACAAAAGGGAAAGAAAAGTCGAATTAATGTAGAAATCTATGGTCAGCAATATTCAGTTGTTGGCGATGAAAGTACAAGTCATATCCGCATGGTAGCAGCGATTGTGGATGATAAAATGCGCGAACTCAATGCCAAGAATCCTTCGCTTGACACGAGTAGACTAGCGGTATTGACGGCGGTAAACGTCATACACGATTACATAAAATTAAAAGAAGAACATGAGAAATTGAAAGAAAGTATGACAAAAAAAGGAATGGAATAACATGATTGATATTATTATCATTTTACTGCTTGTTATGGGATTTTTCCTCGGCTTACGCAGAGGGTTTATTCTGCAACTTGTAAAGTTAACAAGCTTTATTATCGCATACCTTGTTGCATACTGGTACTGTAAAGATTTAGCGCCAGCACTTGCGAAATTTATTCCGTATCCATTTGATAAAAACGTATCTGTTCCAGAATGGATTAATGCAAATAATATTGAGACAGTATTTTATCAAGCGCTTGCGTTTATCATATTGTTTATTATCACTAAAATTGCACTTTCATTACTTGGTAATTTGTTAAATATGTTTGCAGAAATACCGGTTTTAAAGCAAGTAAATGCGTTTGCGGGGGCAATCCTCGGATTTTTAGAAGTATATATTATTTTGTTTGTCTTAATTATCATTGGAAATATTCTTCCGATTGAACAGGTACAAACACCATTACAAAAATCATTAATTAGCAAAATAATTGTAGACGATACACCGATTCTATCTGAAAAGGTGAAGGAACTATGGCAGACAGGTAGCAGAGTATAACTTCTCTTTTTTCGGAAAGAGAAGTTTTTTTCTATGAAAGAAAGGCGGGGCAATGATGAAAGTAAATAAAAAACAAGTTATCAAATTATTAGAGACAATCGGGCTTTTTATGGAACTAAAGGGTGCGAATCCATTTAAAATATCTGCATTTCGTAAAGCGGCAGCAGCATTAGAAAGTGACGATCGTAGTCTTTCTGAAATTGAAGATTTCACAAAGATTCCAGGAATCGGAAAAGGAACAGCAGCTGTTATTCAAGAATATATAGAATCGGGAACATCTGAAGTATTGCAAGAACTTGAGAAAGAAGTACCAAGTAGCTTATTGCCGTTATTAAAACTACCAGGACTTGGTGGTAAAAAGGTGGCTAAGTTATATAAAGAACTTGGTGTTGTTGATATGGAATCGCTAAAAGCTGTTTGTGAGGAAAATAAAGTACAGGCTTTAGCAGGTTTCGGTAAGAAGACAGAAGAGAAAATATTAGAAGCAATCGATCAAGTAGGCTCTCGTCCAGAGCGTTTACCAATTGCGATGGTATTGCCTATTGCCGGGGAAATAGAGGAGAAATTGTCGAATATTGCTGAAGTAATTCGTTTCTCTCGCGCTGGTAGCTTACGCCGTGTTCGTGAGACAGTGAAAGATTTAGATTTTATCATTGCAACGACAGAACCAGCAGCGGTACGTGAGCATTTACTACAATTCGATAACATGATTGAAGTAATCGCGAGTGGAGATACGAAAGTTTCTGTCCGTCTTCAATATGAATATGATATTTCAATCGATTTTCGTTTAGTAAAACCAGAAGAGTTTATTACAACTCTTCACCATTTCACAGGATCAAAGGACCATAACGTAAAAATGCGTCAAATCGCAAAAGATAAAGGCGAGAAAATTAGTGAGTACGGTGTAGAGAACTTGGAAACAGGTGAAGTGAAAACATTTGAGACTGAAGAAGACTTCTTCGCTCATTTCGGTCTGCCATTTATTCCGCCAGAAGTGCGTGAAGATGGAAAAGAAATTGAATTAATTAAAGAGTATCCAAACTTAATTCAGTTTTCCGATATACAAGGTGATTTACATATGCATACAACTTGGAGTGACGGTGCTTTTTCTATTGAAGAAATGGTACAAGCGTGCCGTGCTCGTGGATACAAGTTTATGGCGATTACTGATCACTCGCAATACTTGAAAGTAGCGAATGGTTTAACGAAAGAGCGTCTTCGTGAGCAAGCGAAAGAAATTGAACGTATGAATGAAAAGTATCCAGACATTACAATTTTACGCGGAATTGAAATGGACATTTTACCAGATGCCTCGCTTGATTTTGATGATGAAGTATTAGAAGAATTAGACTATGTCATTGGAGCGATTCACTCTAGCTTCTCACAAGACCGTGAAACGATTATGAAACGTCTGCGTACTGCACTTGAGAATAAACATGTCACAATGATTGCCCATCCGACAGGACGTCTTCTCGGGCGCCGTGAGGGTTATGATGTAGATACAGATTTATTAATTGAACTCGCAAAAGAGACAAATACAGTTTTAGAATTAAATGCGAATCCGAACCGTCTAGATTTAAGCGCGAAATTATTAAAACAAGCACAAGACGCTGGTGTAAAAGTAGCGATTAATACGGATGCTCATACACTTGAAATGTTAGAAGATATGGAAACAGGTGTAGCTGCAGCACGTAAAGGTTGGATTCAAAAAGATAACGTGATTAACACATGGGATATTGAACGTTTATTAGACTATATTAAACGTAATAAGTAACACAAGGGGGACCTGCAACATGTTAGAAAGAACGTTGCGTGTATTAGAATACAATAAAGTAAAAGAACAATTACTTGAACATACAGCCTCTTCACTTGGCCGTGATAAAGTGAAGAATTTAGTGCCGAGCACTGATTTTGAAGAAATTGTAGAAATGCAAGATACAACGGATGAAGCAGCGAAAGTCATTCGTTTAAAAGGTAGTGCACCATTAGGTGGCATTACGGATATTCGCTCAAATGTGAAGCGTGCAAAGATTGGAAGTATGTTAAGCCCTAATGAACTACTTGATATTGCGAATACGATGTATGGTAGTCGTAATATGAAACGTTTCATTGAAGATATGGCTGATAACGGTGTCGAGCTTCCGATTTTAGAAACTCACGTCGCTCAAATTGTATCTTTATATGATTTAGAAAAGAAAATTACAAATTGCATCGGTGATGGCGGTGAAGTAGTCGATAGCGCGAGTGATAAACTGCGTGGTATTCGTACTCAAATTCGTACTGCGGAAAGCCGTATTCGTGAAAAGTTAGAAAATATGACGCGTTCTTCAAACGCACAAAAGATGCTGTCTGACTCGATTGTAACGATTCGTAACGAACGTTACGTAATCCCAGTAAAGCAAGAATACCGCGGCGTATATGGCGGTATTGTTCACGATCAATCTGCTTCTGGACAAACGTTATTTATTGAACCACAAGTAATTGTAGAATTAAATAATGCACTACAAGAAGCACGAGTGAAAGAAAAACAAGAAATTGAACGCATCTTATTAATGTTAACAGAAGAAGTGGCAGTAGAAGCCGATATCGTTTTATCAAACGTAGAAGTAGTTGCAAATCTTGATTTCATCTTTGCGAAAGCTTTTTATGCGAAACGAATTAAAGCAACGAAACCAATTGTAAATAACGAGCGTTATATGGATTTAAGACAAGCTCGTCACCCGCTAATCGATCCAGAAATTATTGTGCCAAATAACATTATGCTAGGTAAAGATTTCACAACAATTGTTATTACAGGACCGAATACAGGTGGTAAAACAGTTACGCTGAAAACAGTTGGTATTTGTGTATTAATGGCGCAATCTGGTCTTCACATTCCAGTAATGGATGAGTCAGAGATTTGTGTATTTAAAAATATCTTTGCTGATATCGGTGATGAGCAGTCGATTGAACAAAGCTTAAGTACGTTCTCCTCACATATGGTGAACATTGTAGATATTTTAGAAAAAGCTGATTTTGAAAGCTTAGTTTTATTTGATGAATTAGGTGCTGGAACAGACCCGCAAGAAGGTGCTGCACTAGCAATTTCGATTTTAGATGAAGTATGTAACCGCGGTGCTCGCGTTGTTGCTACGACGCATTACCCAGAATTAAAAGCATACGGATACAACCGTGAGCAAGTTATTAATGCGAGTGTTGAGTTTGATGTAAATACATTAAGTCCAACTTATAAGTTATTAATCGGTGTACCAGGTCGCAGTAACGCCTTTGAAATTTCGAAGCGCCTTGGATTATCTGATCGCGTTATTGATCAAGCACGTAACCACATTAGTACAGATACAAATAAAATTGAAAATATGATTGCGAAGTTAGAAGAAAGCCAGAAGAACGCAGAGCGTGACTGGAACGAAGCAGAGGCACTTCGCAAACAATCTGAGAAACTTCATCGTGAGTTGCAACGTCAAATTATTGAGTTTAACGATGAGCGTGATGAAAAATTATTAAAAGCGCAAAAAGAAGGGGAAGAAAAAGTCGAAGCTGCGAAGAAAGAAGCAGAAGGTATTATTCAAGAACTTCGTCAATTGCGTAAAGCACAGCTTGTAAATGTGAAAGACCATGAGCTTATTGAAGCGAAGAGCCGTCTAGAAGGAACAGCGCCAGAGCTTGTGAAGAAACAAAAAGTAAACGTGAAAAACACTGCGCCGAAACAACAGTTACGCGCAGGTGATGAAGTAAAAGTATTAACGTTCGGTCAAAAGGGTCAATTACTTGAAAAAGTAAGTGATACAGAGTGGAGCGTACAAATCGGTATTCTGAAGATGAAAGTAAAAGAATCTAACATGGAATACATTAACACACCGAAGCAAACAGAGAAAAAAGCAGTCGCAAGTGTGAAGGGTAGAGATTACCACGTTTCATTGGAACTTGATCTTCGCGGTGAACGTTATGAAGATGCAATGATGCGCGTTGAAAAATATTTAGACGATGCCCAGCTTGCAAGTTATCCTCGTGTATCAATCATTCACGGTAAAGGAACAGGAGCGCTTCGCCAAGGTGTACAAGATTACTTGAAGAAGCACCGCGGCGTGAAGAATTACCGTTACGGTGACATGGGCGAGGGAGGCCTAGGCGTAACAGTTGTCGAATTAAAATAGCAAACAACGAAACAAAGGGGAAACCATTATATGTTTATGGACAAACTTGCAAAAGTATTGTTAGCTTGTTGTGGAATATTTTTGGTGATTGGGGTTATTTATTTAGTTGTTTTTGCGAAGTGAAAAAGCGTCAATCGTGGCATAATGATATTGCCATAGATTGACGTTTTTATTATATATGAAAAGGAACAAAACATGAAAATCAACCAATACATAAGCGAAGCAAAATCATGCTCAAGACGTGAAACAGACCGCCTTATTAAAGGTGGACGCGTGGCTATTAATGGCGAAATATGTACGCACGGTGCACTTGTGAGCGATGGTGATGTTGTAACGATTGATGGACAGGGTATTGCGAAAGAAGAGAAAGAAAAGGTGTATATCGCATTTCATAAACCAGTCGGAATTACTTGTACAGCAGCTGATCATATTGAAGATAATATTATTGATTATATCAATTACCCAGAGCGAATCTTTCCAGTTGGGCGATTAGATAAAGCATCAGAAGGACTTATTTTATTAACGAATGATGGCGCGATTGCCAATCAAATTTTACACGGTGATCACGAACACGAGAAAGAATATGTTGTCACAGTCGATAAACCTTTTACGGACTGGTTTATTGATGAGATGTCCAGCGGTGTAAAGATTAAAGATGGTATGACGAAGCCGTGCAAAGTGACGAGAGTCGATCAATCAACATTTCGTATCGTTTTAACGCAAGGAATGAACAGGCAAATTCGTAGAATGAGTCGTGCTTTCGGATTTACTGTAATAAAGCTAAAGCGAGTGCGCATTATGAATATAGAGCTAAATGAGCTTGGAGTAGGAAAATGGCGGAACATTGCAACTGAGGAATTAGAGATATTAAAAAGGCAGTTATAGGGAGGAAAAATTTTCTCCCTATATTTTTTTGTCAGAAAAAATAAAACTATTGATTTTTTAAAAAATAGCCCATATAATAAAAAACAACAAGTTTCGACAAGATATTTTATAAAAGTAATGATGAGGACATGAGTTGTATTTTACGATTCTCAGAGAGGGGAGCCTTAGGCTGTGAGCTTCCTAATACGAAAAGACAAGCTTACCACCTCTAAACTTCAAGAGTGAACTGCATGCATGATGCATTGTAATTCTTGACGGATAAAACCGTTATCAATTTACACGAGCTATAAAATGAGCTTATTTTGCTATAAATTCATTTTATTAGAATAAGGGTGGAACCACGATTTCAACACTCGTCCCTTTGTTAGGGACGGGTGTTTTTTGCGTTCTTTTACGGGGAAGTATGCTTGAAAGAGGATATGTGACGGATTTTAATTCAGAATATTTTGTCAATTAATTATTTTAGGAGGTTAGTAGAAATGAAATCATCTTTAAAGTTTTCAGAGATGTTTGCAATAAGTTTAATGTTATTTGCACTGTTTTTTGGTGCAGGCAATATGATTTTTCCACCAGCGTTAGGGCAAGGTGCTGGAACGGACGTATGGATCGCGCTGTTTGGTTTTATCGTAACAGGGGTTGGACTACCTTTATTAGGAGTAATTGTTATAGCTTTAAAGGGAGATATTAATGAGCTAGCAGGACGTGTACATCCTATATTCGCACTTGTTTTTATCACTGCAATTTATTTATGTTTAGGCGTATTCGTAAGTGTGCCGCGTACAGGAACAGTAGCTTATGAGATGAGTGTTGCACCGTTTTTACCAAGTGAGATAGCTGGTCAGTCATATCCACTTGTTATCTTTACACTTATTTTCTTTGCAGTCACTTTCTATTTAGCTTTAAATCCTTCGAAATTAGTGGGGCGTATTGGTAAAGTACTAACTCCAATATTATTAGCAGTTATTGCAATTATCGTAGGTAAAGCACTTATTACACCAATTGGAGAATTTGGTGCACCGACAGAAGCGTATAGTGCTCCTCTCTTCAAAGGATTTATTGATGGATATTTAACTTTAGATGGACTTGCAGCACTTGTTTTCGGAAATGTTGTAATTCATGCGTTAAAAGAAAAAGGCATTACAAATAAAAATAGTATTGCAAAAGTAACAATCTTTGCAGGATTTATTGCAGCACTTGGTTTACTACTTGTATATTTAGCGCTTGCGTATCTTGGAGCTTCTAGTGTATCGCTTGGAATGGGCGCAAACGGAGGAATTATTTTAACAAATGTCGTGAATCATTTATTTGGTAGCTACGGAACTTTATTACTAGGGATCGCAATTACAGCAGCATGTTTAACAACTTCTGTAGGTATTGTTGCAGCTTGTGGTGATTACTTCTCTTCCTTATTACCAAAGCTTTCTTATCAAAAAGTCGTTTTCATTTTCTGTGTATTAGCATTTATGGTAGCAAACCTTGGGTTAACTCAGTTAAATGCATTAGCATTACCAATCTTAATCGCCATTTATCCAATTGGAATCGTACTTATCGTATTATCACTTGTTGAAAACTACGTTCGTCTTCCATTAGCGATGTATGTGGGCGGGATTGTAGGAGCATTTGCAATAAGTTTCTTTGATGGGTTACACAATGCAAACCTTCAAATTGCAGCGCTAGCACCTATTTTAGATAAGATTCCATTATATAGTGTAGGAATTGGTTGGTTAGTTCCAGGCATAATCGGTATAGGATTTGGTTATATAATTTCTAAGTTTCAAAAGCAGGAAATTGCTGTAGAAAAATAGAGAAAAGAGGCTTTCTATAATAGAAAGTCTCTTTTTTTGTAGAAAAAGCCACATATAGAGAAATTCAGATATTAAAAATTTTATACGTAATATAGTTGACAAAAAATTTATGAGTAGGCTAAGATTGACTTAGTTGTGGAAATATTGGAAGGGAAGTGAGGGAAAAGGGTTTTCTATAACTAAAGTGTTGTTAGGGGGAAGAGGTGAAAGAAGAGGAGAAGAGATAGTTTATTTTTTTTGATTTATATTGAGAATGATAATCAATAAATAAGTTTTGAAATTTTTTCTCAGTTTCTATGCCTTCATATAAGGAATAGGGTGAGATATTATTTTTAACATTCAATGAGAATGATAATCAATAATGCTTATATTACATAAAAGAATGCTAATTAAATAATAGGTAGAAGAGATTATTTTTTTCTTATAAATTGAGAATAATTATCATTTTCAAAAAGTGAAGTGAAAGATAACAAAGGAGGAAACAAGAAAAATGAAAAAGGTTTCTGTATTACCCGCTTTTATTATAACGTTCGTATGTATGCTAGCTTTTCTTGTAATGCCATACGGGAATGCTTCAGCAAAACTAGCTGATGGTACTTACGATATTAATTACGTAATTCAAAAAGCGGAAAATGATTCAGCTTCAATGGCAAATGACTATTTTGAAAAGCCAGCAAAATTAATAGTGAAAAACGGTGAGATGAGAGTACAAGTTCCGATGAATCATAGTGCTTGGATTACAGAATTTAAAGCACCAGAGAACGGGAATTTTGTTGATGCGAAAGTTGTTAGTAAAGATGAATCGGCAGATAAAAGAACAGTAGAGTTTAAAGTAGATGATTTATCCAAACCAGCAGCTGTAAAAATTCATGTTGTTGTACCAAATGCAAACTATGACCACCACTACACAATTCGTTTTGCTTTTGATGCAAATGTAAAAGCTGTAGGTGGCGATAACGGCGTAGCTGCTACAACAAAAAATAATGATCAAGCGAAAACAGATACACAAGTAAAAGAAGAGAAAACAAAAGTAGAGAGTAAGGAAACAGCTAAAGAAGCGAACAAAGAAACAAAAAATGAAAATGGAAAAGCTGAAAAAACAGATAACCCAAAAACAGGCGATGAAGCACGTATTGGATTGTTTACAGCGTTAATTCTTATTTCAGGTGCTTTCTTAATTCGTAAAGTGAAATTGAGTAAATAAATCTTTTGAAGGGTGATGAATATATGTTTAAACAATTTAAAATGATTATTGCCGTATTTGCCGTTTTATTTACGTTTATCGCAACACTAGGTTTACAAGATGCAAAGGCTGCTACAAAACTAGCTGATGGAAAATATAATATTGCTTTTACTGTATGGAAAGGCGATAAAGATGAATCGTCTAGAATGAATAGTTATTTTGAAAGCCCAGCAACATTAACAGTTAAAAATGGAAAACAATATGTTTCATTTAAAGTGAAAGATAGTGCTTCTATTAAAAGTTTCCAAGTAGAAAAAGATGGTCAATTTTTAGAAACAACCGTGTTAAGTGAAAACAAAAAAGATAATACTAGAGTTGTAGAATTTGAAGTTGCTGACTTGTCAAAAAAACTAAATGGCAAGGTGAAAATTAATATTCCAATTATTAATTATAATGCTTCGTATGATATTCGCTTTGTATTTGATGGGAACAGTATTAAATAATTTTCAAAAGGGAGAGTCGTTCCATTGAACAGGTATACAAAAATTATTGTTGCTATGTTTTTAATGATATTTACATTCGTATCAACATTACAACCACTTGCAGTTCAAGCAGCTACCAAGTTGGCTGACGGTGAATATTCAATTGGCTTCAAAGTTTTAAAAGATACATCAGATGAAGAATCGATGATGAATCAATATTCAGTAAGCCCGGGAACTTTAAAAGTGAAGGATGGGAAAAAGAAAGTATCCTTTACATTAACGAATAGTTCATGGATTACGAAGTTTGAAACAGAAAAAGCAGGTAAGCTAGTTGCGACAAATGTAATTAGTGAAGATAAAGAAAAAGACACAAGAGTAGTAGAATTTGATGTAGAAGATGTAGAGAAGGTATTAAATGCAAAAGTAAAAGTAGATATTGATTTTTTAAATTATCATCATGAGTACGACGTTCGTATTGCATTTGATCAAAATAGCATTACACCAATTCATGTAGAAAAACCAAATGAAAAAGAGGACCCAGCTAATAAGCCAGATCCAAATGAAACTACCGATCCAGGTCAGAAGCCCGACCAAAAGCCTGACCCAGATCAACAACCAAATTCTAACACAATTACAGATGGTGCGTACAGCATTCCATTTAAAGTGTTAAAAGATCAAACAGATGAAGAATCTAAGATGAATACTTACATGGTAAATCCAGGAGTATTAAAAGTAGAAAACGGTAAGAAAAAAGCAATTGTAACACTAAAAAGTAGCTCATTAATTAAAAATTTCCAAACGGAAAAAGATGGCGCATTTGTTGATGCAAAAGTAGTGAGTGAGGATAAGGAAAAAGATACAAGAGTAGTAGAGTTTGAAGTAAACGATTTATCTAAAAAACTAAATACAAAAGTATTTATCGAAATGGCATCAAGAAATTATAAGCAAACGCATGATGTACAACTTTTATTTGAACAAGATAAACTTGAACAAATTAAAAATGAAGAGAAACAACCAGAAGTAGAAAAACCGGAAGCAGAAAAACCAGAAGTAGAAAAACCGGAAGCAGAAAAACCAGAAGTAGAAAAACCAGAAGTAGAAAAACCAGAAGTAGAAAAACCGGAAGTAGAAAAACCAGAAGCAGAAAAACCAGATGCTGAAACAATTAAAGATGGTGAATACAGCATCAATTTTAAAGCATTAAAAGATCAAACAGACGAAATTTCAATGATGAACACATATACAAAAAGTCCAGGTGTGCTAAAAGTAAAAGATGGTAAGAAGTATGTATCATTTACGTTAACGAACAGTTCTTGGATTACAAAATTTGAATTTGAGAAAAATGGTTCGTTTGTTGATGCAAA
Organism: Bacillus sp. N6; assembly: GCF_052805735.1. Classification (NCBI taxonomy): domain Bacteria; kingdom Bacillati; phylum Bacillota; class Bacilli; order Caryophanales; family Bacillaceae; genus Bacillus; species Bacillus sp. N6. The sequence goes on along the minus strand of NZ_CM127843.1, from coordinate 4,432,067 downwards.
TGTAATAAGTGAAGATAAAAAAGCTGATACACGCGTAGTGGAAGTAGAAGTACCAGATTTATCGAAAAAGTTAAATGCAAAAGTAAAAGTAGATATCGATTCAATGAATTATCACCATTTTTACGATATTCAATTTGCATTTGATAAAGGTAGCATTAAGCCGTTAGATAACCAAGGAGGAAACGACAACCAAGGCGGAAATAACAACCAAGGCGGAAATAACAACCAAGGAGGAAACGACAACCAAGGAGGAAACGACAACCAAGGAGGAAACGACAACCAAGGAGGAAACGACAACCAAGGCGGAAATAACAACCAAGGAGGAAACGACAACCAAGGAGGAAACGACAACCAAGGCGGGAATGGAAACCAAGGTGGAAATAATAACCCGAAAGTAATAGTTGATCCGAAAAATTTAGTAGATGGCCAATATGATATTACATTTAAAGTATTAAAAGATAAAACAGATGAGATTTCAAAGATGAATGACTATGTTGTAAATCCAGCGAAATTAATCGTAAAAGATGGTAAAAAATACATTGAGATGACGCTGAAAAATAGTGCGTGGATTACGAAATTCCAAACGGAAAACAAGGAACTATTCGCTGATGCGAAAGTAGTAAGCGAAGATAAAAATGCAAATACGCGAGTAGTACAGTTTGAAGTAGAAGATCTATTTAAAAAATTAAACGCAAAAGTAAAGGTAGACATCGATGAGATGAACTACCATCATTTCTACGATGTACAAATTCAATTTGATACAAATAATATCGGCGCGTTAGGAACTATTAAAGAGGAACCGAAAAATGAACCGAAAAATCCAGTGACTACACCGAAAGTAGATAATGTAAAAACAGTAGGTACTCCTGATTTTAACCGAAATGCAGATGGTCAGAAGAAAAAAGAAGATACAAAAAATGATTCGAAAAAAGAGAAAAACTCAAAAACTGCAGATACAGCACAACTTGGTTTATACATGGTGTTACTGCTAGGTTCACTTGCTTTACTAGTTCGTAAATATAGAGCAGGTAGATTGTAATTTTTGGAGTCTTGATGCATGTTCGCGTGCATCAAGACTTGTTTCATATTGTATGGAAGGGAGTGGTGATTGAGAGTGAAGAAAATCGTAAGTGTACTAATGGCTATCATTTTGTTAATGAGTATAGCTGGATGCTCATCACCAAAAAAAGAAACAGCAAAGCAGGTAAAGAGTGAGAGTAAGGAGCGCGTTGTTGCAACAACAGTGGCTGTTACTGAAATTATGGATGCGTTAGAAGTAGATTTAGTCGGCGTTCCAACAAGTTCTAAAACTTTACCGAAGCGATATAAAGGTTTACCTGAAGTTGGGAATCCAATGAGTCCAGATATGGAAAAGGTAAAGTCATTAAAGCCTTCAGAAGTGTTATCTGTGACAACACTTGAATATGAATTAAAGCCAGTTTTTGATGGTGTGGGTATGAAAGCAAACTTTTTAGATTTAACGAGTTTAAAAAATATGCAAAGTTCTATTAGCGATTTAGGTAAGAAATATGGACGTGAAAAGCAGGCTGAAGCAGTAGTAACTAAGTTAGATAAAAAGGTTGCTAGCATTCAAAAGGAAGTAAAAGGAAAGAAAGAACCGACAGTGCTTATTTTATTAGGTGTGCCGGGCAGTTATTTAGTAGCAACAGAGCATTCTTATATTGGAGATTTAGTGAAACAACTAGGTGGTAAAAATATTGTGCAAGGTGAACAAGTAGAATATTTAGCTTCTAATACAGAGTATTTAAAGAAAGCTGATCCAGATATTATTTTACGAGCAGCTCATGGTATGCCTGATGAAGTTGTAAAAATGTTTGATAAAGAATTTAAAACAAATGACATTTGGAAACACTTTGCTGCGGTTAAAAATAACCGTGTTTACGATTTAGAAGAGCGTTTATTTGGAACGACAGGCAATTTAGCAGCAATTGAAGCGTTAGATGAATTGAAAAAAATGATGTATCCGTGATGCATTTTAATATAAAGGAAGAGCAGAATGAATAAAAAAACTTGGAGTTTCCTCATTGTTACTGCATTGCTCATTGTTATGACATCATTGTCAGCGATGAAAGGGAGTTTAGAAGTAGGTATTGTTGAACTTGTGCAAGGGATATTTACAGGTGGGAATGAAGATGTTGAAGTCATTAAAGATTTACGTTTCCCGCGTATTATTATTGCGCTGTTCACTGGAGCGGCTCTTGCTGTTTCAGGGGTGCTTTTTCAAGCTGTTATGAAGAATCCACTCGCTGATGCTGGGGTAATCGGTATATCTTCAGGAGCTAGTTTTATGACACTCGTTATTATTACATTGTTCCCGCAATTCTTTTTCTGGACACCCGTATTCGCCTTTTTAGGTGGTGCGTTTGCGTGTTATCTCGTTTATTCGTTTTCATGGAAGTCAGGGTTAAGCCCGCTTCGCATTATTTTAATTGGTATTGCCATTAACGCGATGTTTACTGGATTAAATGAATCATTCGTTACGATTTGTGGGTATTTTATTAAGAGTATTAAGCAAACGACGACTTCTAACATAACAATGAAGACGTGGGGCGATGTAGAAATAATGGTGACTTATGGAATGATTGGTCTTATTCTTGCTCTGTTCGTAGGAGCTTGGTGTAACTTATTATCGCTACAAGATAAGACTGCGAAAAACTTAGGCTTGCACGTGACGAGAGTTCGTCTTATTATTTCTGCCATTGCAGTACTCTTAGCGGCAGTATCAACAGCGATTGCAGGTGTTATTGCTTTTGTAGGATTACTAGTTCCGCATATTTCAAGACAATTAGTCGGTTCAGACCATAAAGTATTAATTCCATTTTCTGCTCTTGCAGGCGCGTTATTAATTTTGACGGCGGATACGATTGGAAGGTTAATTGTGCCACCTAACGAAATTCCAGCAGCAACAATTATGGCGGTTATTGGTGGTCCATTCTTAATATTCTTGCTTAGAAAGAGTGATAAAGTTCATGGAAATTAAAAATGTAACCTTTTCATACGATAACATAACAAATCGTTTAAAGTCTGTTAGTAGTGAAATAGAAATTGGGAAAATTACAACAATCATTGGCCCGAATGGATGCGGGAAATCAACATTACTTAGTGTCATGTCTAGAAATCACGTTCCTAGCAGTGGAGAAGTAATACTTGATGGGAAAGCGATTAGTGAATATAAACCGAAAGAGTTTGCTAGAAAGCTAGCAGTTGTCCATCAACAAAATGAGGCTCCAGCAGATATTACAGTGGAAAAGCTAATAAGCTTTGGGCGTATGCCATATAAAAATATTTTCTCTCCGCAAACAGATGAAGATAGAGAAGCGATAGAGCGCGCACTAGTATGTACGAATTTACAAAGTAAGCGTGATAAGCCAATCTATGCTTTATCTGGTGGAGAGAGGCAGCGAGTTTGGATCGCAATGACATTAGCTCAAAATACACCAATGCTTTTCTTAGATGAACCGACAACATATTTAGATATTTACTATCAGCTAGAAATATTAGAGTTAGTGAAAGAGTTAAATGAAGTGTATGGGTTAACGATTGTAATGGTATTACATGATATTAATCAAGCCATTCGTTATAGCGACCATATTATCGTTATGAAAGATGGAGAGATCATTACGAAAGGTAATCCTAATGATGTAATAACAGAAGAAATGGTTAAAGCAATATATGGTGTAGATGTCATTGTAAAGCAGGATGAAGATACCGGATTGTACATGGTACCTATGGGAATCTAAAGGCTGAGCATAATCCGTTTTGAGGTGATAATTTGAATAGCAAGAAAGGACGGAAAAAGAATTCTTTTTTTCAACGCATACTTACAATTGCTTTTTTAGGAATCTTTTTCTATTCAATGTATGAGTTGGGCGGGATTTTCATGGATTATTATGAAAATCGTAAAGTAATGGCTGAGGCACAACATATTTATAAAAGAAGTCCAATGGAAGAAAAATCGGAAGACGGAGAGGTACGTAAACAGTTTCAGGATCTCCAGAAAATTAATCCAGAGATAGTCGGATGGATTACGATGGATGATACACAAATTAATTATCCAATCGTTCAAGCAAAAGATAATGAGTACTATTTATTTCGTAATTATAAAGGTGAAGATATGAGAGCGGGCAGCATTTTTATGGATCATCGTAATGATGTGAAATCTCGAAATCGCAATACGATTTTATATGGTCATCGTATGAAAGACGGTTCTATGTTTGGTAGTTTAAAAAAGATGTTGGACGAAGACTTTTTCATGTCCCATCATAAATTATATTACGATACATTATTTGAAGGATACGACGTTGAAGTTTTTTCAGTATACACGACAACAACGGACTTTTATTACATTGAAACGGATTTTGAAAATGATGCAGCATATACATCGTTCTTAAAGGAAATTCAAGAAGAATCACTGTACAAAACGGATACGGAATTGACGGCTAATGATGAAATCGTAACACTTTCTACTTGTGATTATGCGCTTGATCCAGAGGCTGGAAGGCTAGTTGTACACGCAAAATTAGTAAAAAGAAATTAAAGAAAAAAGTATAGAATATGAGAAGTGATAGATAACGCTTCTCATATTCTATACTTTAAAAAAGGACTGTTCTTACTGTGCTGCAGCCATTGGCATACGTACAACTTTTACATCATAGTAAGCAATTTTATTATCAAGAATATATTCTGGCATTCCGCCTTGATGTGAGTGAGCATCTTTAAATGCAGCGCTCTTTGTCCAACCTTGGAAATCTTCTTTTGCATTCCAGCGAGTGCTAATTGTTACTTCATCATAATCAACTGTATTTTGTGTTAAAAGAACTTCTAGACCTAAAAAGCCTGGCATCGTTTCAACTTTACCTACTTTATTAAAACGCTCAATTAATTTATGCCCATTTCCCTTTGTAATTTTAGCTGTATTTGTAACAATAATCATGTTTATTCCTCCTATAAATGTAGCTATATTTTCAAGAACTCATATACATCAAATGATAATGAAAATCATTATCATTGTCAATGGTAAATGTGAAATATATAAGTTTTTTTCTATTATTTTGGACAGTGAGATTTTCATTTCAAAACGTAGTAAATATGTGGCGGTTAAGTGCGAGAATGAGCTAGTTGTACTAGCAAAGCAATAATATGGTATAGTGAAACGAGGCTGTTTTTTCAGTCTCGTTTTTCAAATGCTTCCTGTAGAGAAAGCATGCAAATGGAAAGGAAGTTATTATATGCGATTAGAAGTAACTGTAAAAATAAAACCGAAATTTATAAAAGAAATTAAAAGTGGATATCCGCTTATTTTAAAAGATGCGATTCAAAATTTAAATGATGTTCGTGAAGAAGGAACAATCATCAAAGTAGTAGATGAGAAGAACAACTTTGTCGGAAAAGGTTATTATGGAAAGCAAAATAAAGGATACGGCTGGATTTTAACGAGAAAAGAGAGTGAACAAATTAATCAATCTTTCTTTGAAAGTAAAATCAAATCTGCCTTACATAAACGAAAACAATTTTATAAATCAAGTGATACGACAGCATTCCGTGTGGTGAATGGTGAAGGTGATGGTCTTGGTGGATTAATTATCGATTACTATGACGGCTACTATGTAGTAAGTTGGTATAGTGAAGGGATTTACACTTTCAGAGATGAGATTATAGCAGCTCTTCAAAAAGTAGCAAACTTTAAAGGCATTTATGAGAAAAAGCGTTTTGATACGAAAGGGAAATACATTGAAGGTGATGATTTCGTAGCAGGAGAGCGCGGTGAGTTCCCGCTTATCGTAAAAGAGAACGGTGTGAACTTTGCGGTTTATTTAAATGATGGGGCAATGGTTGGTGTATTTTTAGATCAACGTAACGTTCGAAAACAAATTCGTGATAAATATGCAAAGGGAAGAACAGTGTTAAATATGTTCTCTTATACAGGTGCTTTCTCTGTATTTGCAGCGCTTGGCGGAGCAAGTAAAACGACGAGTGTTGACCTTGCAAATCGTAGTTTAAGTAAAACGATTGAGCAGTTTAGTGTAAATGAAGTTGATTATGAAGCACAAGATATTATTGTAGAAGATGTATTTCTTTACTTCAAATATGCAGCTAAGAAAAAGATGAAATTTGATATGGTCGTACTTGATCCTCCAAGCTTCGCCCGCTCAAAAAAATATACATTTAGTGCAGCAAAAGATTATAAAAATTTATTAAAAGAAACAATTGCTATTACAGAAAATAACGGTATTATCGTTGCTTCTACAAATTGTAGCGCATTCGATATGAAAAAGTTTAAAGGCTTTATCGATACAGCCTTTAAAGAAATGAATGGCAAATATAAAATATTAGAAGAACATTCTTTACCAGAAGATTTCCGTACCATTGATCAATTTAAAGAAGGAGACTACTTAAAAGTAGTTTTCATCGAGAAAATTAAAGGTTAATAAAGAAAAGGAGCTCGAGTTTACTTGAGCTCCTTTTCTTATTGAACGATATTTTGTACTCTACCGACTTGTCCGTCCTGCAATCGCACTTTAATGCCATGCGGATGGGAAGGGGAGTTTGTTAAAATATCTTTTACAATTCCACGTGTTAATTTGCCTGTTCGTTGATCTTGTTTTAATACAATATCAACTTCAAGACCGGGCGCGATATTAGAACGTTTTTGTCCGTTCATTTACACACCTGTACGTCTACGTTGGTTGTTTGTTTTCTTTGTTTGTTGGTTTTGTAATTTTTTCGTTTCTTGGCTTTGATTTTTTGCATTTTGACCATTTCCATTTCCTTGCTTTTTCTTAGCAAGTTGTTCGCGCATTAAATCAGCTAAGCTTACTTTTTTGTTTTCTGACATGATAAGTCTCCTTTATATAAAGTTAATTATGAACAATCGTAGTGAATTTCATCATATCATTGTTAAGGAAGGAAGGGAAGTTGGTTTGAAAATTCATATAATTGTTTCCAGTCTGTAGTAGTTACGATACAATTGGATTGTTAACGTTTGTAAAAAGGGGATAGACATATGTCACATCATATTTTATTAGTTGAAGATGATATCTCAATTCAAGAGATGGTGGAAAAGTATTTAATAAAAGAGGGTTTTCAAGTAACAATTGCGTCTGATGGAGAGGAAGGCGTGAACACATATTTAAAAGGTTCATTTGATTTGATTATCCTTGACATTATGATGCCAAAGCTAGATGGCTTAGAAGTTGTACGAATCATTCGAGAAAAAAGTGCTGTTCCGATTTTAATGATGTCGGCAAAAGATACAGATGTTGATAAAGCTGTTGGATTAGGACTTGGAGCAGATGATTACATTTGTAAGCCGTTTTCTATGATTGAATTAGCTGCACGTGTAAAAGCGGGTATTCGGAGGTCTACGAAATATTCGGCTACAGAAACAACAGAAAAGATGATTCAAATTGGTGATTTAACAATTGATCCAATTAATTTTACAGTTGAAAAAAACGGGAAGTCTCTCAAACTTACTTTAAAAGAATTTGAGATTTTAAAGCTATTCGTAAAGAACCAAAATCGTGTATTTACGAAAGCGCAAATATATACATTAGTTTGGAATGAAGAGTATTACGGTGACGATAACGTTATTAATGTTCATATGAGAAGATTGCGTGAGAAAATCGAAAGTGATCCATCTAATCCAGAATATATTAAAACGTTATGGGGCATCGGCTATAAGTTGGAAGTGATGTAATATGGTCAATTTGTTAATAGGTATTATTTTTATATTGTTATGTGTTATTTATATGCAATATAGAATGAGAAAAAATAGTAGTGAAAATTTACGATACACATATGAAAAGTTAGAAAGTATTGTAAATGACAAAACAGGCGAGACGTTACTCGTTATGACAGATGATCTAGAATTGCAAAAATTATTAGTGGCAATTAATCAATTATTAGATGCAAAACAGAAAACGAATGCAGATCATGCAAAAGTAGAAATTTCGATGAGAAAAATGCTTTCAAATATTTCGCATGACTTGAAAACACCACTAACAGTTATTCTTGGATATACAGAAATGTTAAATAAGGATAAAACGATAAATAAAGAAGAACAACAAATATTACTTGAAAAAGTGCATACGAAAACACTAGAAGTGATGGAGTTAATTCATAAGTTTTTTGACTTGGCAAAATTAGAATCTGGTGACAAAGCAATTGAAATGACAAAAGTAAATATGAATGAAGTTTGCCGCGAGAAGATTTTATCTTTTTATGATTTAGTGACGACGAAAGGTTTTCAGGTTCATATTGATATACCAGAAAGAAATATATACGCACTTGGAAATGTAGAAGTATTAGGTAGGGTATTGAATAATTTAATATCAAATGCGATTACATATGGAGACGATGGAAAGGCACTTGGTATGACGTTAAGAGATGATGAAACGAGTGTGTATATAGACGTATGGGATAAAGGAAAAGGGATTGATGAATCTCATATTGATAAAGTATTTGAGCGTATGTACACACTTGAAGATTCAAGAAATAGATTGTACCAAGGAAGCGGTCTAGGATTAACGATTACGAAACGGCTTGTGGAAGCGATGGACGGAAAAATTCACCTCTCTAGTAAACCGTATGAAAAAACAATTTTTACAATTGTATTAACAAAGATGCAATTTTAGCTTGTAGAGCAGTAGATTCTACAAGCTTTTTTTCAGCGTAAGGAATTTGTAAGAAACGGGTAAGAAAAAAGAGATTTCCGTTGTCTATTATAGAAATATAGAGTATTGCGAAAGGGGAAAGTAACATGACATATATATTAAAAACAAACCAGTTAACGAAAGTGTTTAAAGGGAAAGAAGTTATTTCCGGTGTTAACATGCATGTGAAAAAAGGAGAAATTTACGGTTTTTTAGGACCAAACGGTGCTGGTAAAACAACGATTATGAAAATGATTACAAATTTAATAAAACCGACGAGTGGTGATATTGAAATCTTCGGTGAGAAATTAACAGATACATCTTATGAAGTATTAAAAAGAATGGGGACAATTATTGAATACCCAATTTTTTATGATAAATTAACGGCGAAAGAAAACTTAGACCTGCATTGTGAATATATGGGCTACTACGATAAAAATGCAATTGACCATGCTTTACATTTAGTGAAACTACAAGGGATAGATAATAAAAAAGTAAAAGATTTTTCATTAGGAATGAAACAACGACTCGGTATTGCAAGGGCAATCGTGACAAAGCCAGAATTGCTCATTTTAGATGAACCAATTAACGGTTTAGATCCAATTGGTATTAAAGAGTTACGAGACTTATTTAAAATGCTCTGCAAAGAATACGGTATTACATTATTAGTTTCTAGTCATATTTTAGGTGAGATGGAACTAATGGCGGATACAATTGGTGTTATTCAAAATGGAAAACTAATAAAAGAAGTTTCAATGAAGAGTATTAACGGAAAACAAACAGAGTACATTGAAATCACTGTTCCTGATGTGAAACGTGCAGTTTATATTTTAGAAGATAAACTTGGTATAAAAAACTACAAAATAATGAGTGGAACCATGATTCGTGTGTATGATACGTCAGCGTCTCAGCAGGCCATTTCAAAAGCACTTATTATGAACGATGTGGAAATTGAAAGTATTAATAAGAAACATAGTTCCTTAGAAGAATATTTCTTAAATGTAATGGATGGAGAAGGTATTCATGCTTAATGGACTGTGGCTGAACCTGGTAAGTGGATTTATCGTAATGCTAATAAGTGGAATTTTATATTATAGAAAACCAGAGCGGAAATGGTTGTTCAGTGTACTAGTGATAGGAATGTTAAGCTTCGTTACTGCTGGAATTAGAATGTTAGCAGCGTAGAGACAGGTATATAAAGAATGGAGGCGTAATTTATATGTTTAAATTAATGAAGCTCGAATGGAAGAAACATAAATTATCTAGTTACTTTAAAAGTTTAGCAATTTGTATTATAGCAATTTTCGCTGCAGTAAGCCTTATGGCATTGGGAATGAAAGCCGAGGAAGACATGCTCTTCTCTGACTTCACACAGAATATGGCTTTAGTAAATATTTTTATTAGGATAACATTCATTATTTTTAGTTCGGTCATTTTATCACGTTTAGTAATTGATGAGTATAAGAATAAAACGATACAACTATCATTTATGTATCCGCTTCAAAGGAAAATGCTAATGAGTGCGAAATTAACAATTGTTTTTTGTTTTTGTTTTGTGAGTACCATTATCGCGACTTTCATTATTAGTTTGCTCGTATATTTTGTGAGTCCAATGATGGGACTGATTGAAACACCTGCTACGATAGGTGAAATAATAGCTATCGTTCCAGGTACTATTATAAGTGCATTTATGATATCTGGTATAAGTTTAATTCCTTTGTTTTTTGGAATGAGAAAGAAATCGACACCGACAACGATTACTTCGGCAGTAATAATTGGTATGCTGATTAGTGGTAACTTTGGTCCTGGAAACGGTCAAGTAAGTATGTTTGATTTTATAGCTATCCCAATCGTGCTCTGTTTATTAGGAATTTTCATTAGTTATCTATCGTTTCGTAAAATCGACAAGATCGATGTGGCGTGAAGCAAGCTTAAAACAAAAAACGAACTGGGGTATGAATGGTGAAAAAAATAATAGTAATTGCAATATTATTCATTACAATTGCTAGTGTAGTTTTTGGTATTAAGGTATTTCAGGGGAAAGATTTTAAGAAAGAAAAGTCTTTTGAGATAAATAATATAAAAGCAATAGAAGTAGACATTGAAAACTGGAATCTTGAATTTAAAAGTACAGACGCTAATAAAATAGTAATTTCCGCTCAAGGTGAACAAGCAGATAAAGAGATAGATCCCGTCAAAATAGAAAATGATGAAAATAAACTTGTGATTAAGCAAAAACAAAAGGTGAACAGATTTTTTTATGGTTTTACGTTTAGGAAGAAAAATAGTATATGTATAGCTATTCCGAAGAAAGAAATAGATAAAATTGTATTAAATAATAAATCGGGTGATGTGAAAATAAACGATATAGTAGTAAAAAGCATCGTGACAAGAGGAAAATCTGGAGATGGAATGATTACAGGACTATTGGCAGAGAAGGGTGAATTTACATCCGAAAGTGGAGATTTAATGTTAAAAGATAGTTCATTACAAGAAGTAAATATAACTTCCACTACTGGTGATAATTATGTAAAAAATGTAAAAAAAGAAAATATGAACATCACTTCAACATCTGGGGAAGTATTACTGAAAGATATGACAGAAGGAAAATCATTATTTGTAGAAACAAAATCAGGGGATATTGGCGTACGGTATAAAGGTGTCCCGGCATCATTGAAGCTTATGGCTAAAAGTAATTCGGCTGACGTAATAGTGGATTTAAAAGGATTTAAGAAAGATAAAAGTACAGAAAAAATAAAAGAAGGAACTATTGGTGATGCAAAAAACGAAGTGAAGATTTTAAGTAAAACAGGGGTCATTTATATTGATTAAGTCTTAGGAGGAGGGAGGACTATCATGTTACGTTTAATGAAGCTAGAAATGAAGAAGTTTAAGCTTGGATGGTATGTAAGGAGAGCGATTATTGCAAATATCGCTATACTGGCATTAATGATCTTTACGAGCATCGTTGCTCAAGTAGAAGGGGATCCGGAAATAAGGGATCCACAGATGATGTTGTTAACGGCTAGTACATTAGTAAGAGCAACATTTATTATTTTTGGTAGCGTGTTAATCGCAAGGTTAATAATTAGTGAATATAAAAACAAAACAATACTACTTATGTTTTCTTATCCTATTAATCGGAAGAAAATGATGATTAGTAAGTTGGTTATTACAGCAACATTAACATGTATAACAGTTATTGTATCTAACATTTTAATAGTAGGAATTTTCTTTGGGATAGATAGCTATTTTTCAATTCTTCCTAATCCATTTACAGTAGAGCAATTGACGCAAGAAGGAATAAAACTGGTTCCTTTAGCCATTGCCACTGCGGGAATAAGTTTAATCCCAATATATTTCGGAATGCGTAAACGTTCAGTGCCAGCTACAATTGTTTCGTCTCTTATCGTTGTATCAATTGCAATGAATACCAACCCAGCGTTTTCTACAGCAACTTTTCTTCCCCTTCAAATAGCACTTGCAGCAATTGGAGTTGTGATTGCATATTACGGCATTAAAAATATAGAGAAGGAAGATATAACTGTATGATAAGAATATACAAAAAAGAGTTGGCGTTACACCAACTCTTTTTTGTATATGTACGCTTCGTTACTACTCTGTAAATTTAGAGTGTGTGCTTAAATACTTTTGCACTTCTGGAGAAATGTTAAAGTTATTAGGACTTTTATATTCGATAGTAAACTCGCCGTCGGTACTTGTTTCAAAGGAGATTGCATAGCTATTCATTTTAGCATCGTAAGAAGTGTTTTTGACTTCTGCATCTAGATTAAAATATTTTGTAATATATTCTTTTGATTCCGTAATTGCTGCTTGTTTTCCCCAAGGGGTACCATAATAGGTGAAATAAAGAGATACACTAATAACTCCAATAATAGAAGTTAGTAAAATAGTTCCAATAACTATTTTTTTATTTTTTGTATTCAATTTGGTTACTCCTCTTCGTAATATGTATTCATTTTAACCTATCTTTTCCATAAAACAACCATTAAGAAAAAATAGTTTCACATGAAACAAGTTACAGAAAAAGACAAGATATGTAAACATCTTGTCTTTTTTGTCGTTACATTTTAGGAGCTTCCATTCCAGCCGCAGCCCATTCTTCTTTTGCGGGGCCATATACGCCAGGAACTGTTAAGCCAGCTTGTCGCATTAAAACCGTCATTTGTCCGCGGTGGTGATTTTGATGATTAATGAGTGTCATTAAAAATATAGAATTCGGCATAGGGCGACCAAAGAAGTCATTAATAGTAGCTAAGTCTTTATCAGTCCATTTACTTTGAAGTGTTTCAACAAAAGCCGCGTTTACTTTACGGTATTCATCTGCAATTGTTTTTGCAGAAGTTGGAACAGGATAATCTTTCGATTCTCCTTCAAACTTTAGCCCTGTGCCAGATAGTATAACAGGAATTGCCGTCACGATGTGCCAAGCAACTCTACCTAACGTCCAATGTTCAGGTGCAATTTCCTGTGATAAAGATGCATCGGTTAATGAGTCAAGCATTTTCTGAGTAGACTCTGCTTCGTATGTCCATGATTGCAAGAAGCCGTCAATAGTTTGGTACATAGTTATCCCTCCTATTTTTGTTCATAGATTAAATTCGTGAGAGATAATATAATCCCTGTTCCACAAGAAATAATTAATTAAGCATTGCTACAATATGAAAACAATTAGAAAATATTTGTAAAAGTGTCAGGAAACGAATGTGCTCATTCGTATATATAATGAATAAAGAATAGGATAAAGAGTGGTGATAAGGGTGAAGGATATAGAAATAGTAGAAGGTCTTCGGAAACAAGATATGTTAGCATTACATACAGCAATTGATCGATATGGAGATTTAATTTATAAGGTAGTTCATAGTATTTTAGATACTGCACAGAGTAAGGTGTTAGTGGATGAATGTGTTGACGATATTTTATTAATCGTTTGGTACAACATTAGTAGTTATGATGAAAATCGTGGGAAGTTTAGAAACTGGCTTATATCTGTCGCTAGGTTTAAGGCCATTGATTATAAACGAAAAAGTAATAAGTCTTATCAATTACAAGAGTTTCAGCAAGAAATATATGAAGATAGAAAAAATGTCAATTTAACAAAAGAAGAGCGAGATTATAATTTTTACGTTTTAATTAAAGAATTGAATGAAGAAGATAAGAAAATTTTTATAAAAAGGTATTTAGATGAATATAGCGTACAAGAAATAGCGCTTGAATTCGGTATGACACGAGATACGGTATATAGTAGGCTTTCAAGAGGGAGAAAGAAATTGAAGAAGCTGCTGGGGGGGAAAAGGAATGAATAAAGAAAAGTTACTTCAGGAATTAAATAACTTACAGTATAGCGATAATTGTGTAGATGATTATAGAAATGATGAGAAAATAGATAAAAAGAAAATAGATCGTACAAAAGAAGTTGTAACAAAAACAATTTTAATGAAACGTTGTTATGAGGTTGTACAAGAAGAGTTACAGGGAAGCGAAGAGATTTTATATAGTATGCTTGCCGAAAATCATCGTGTGAAAAATTGGCAGACAGGCACAGCCATGACATTAGGGATAGGCGTTCTTGCAATGAACTTCGGTATTAATAATGTGTTAATCGTTACAAATAAACGGTTGTATGTGTTTTTTATGGATCGTTATTATAATGAAGTTGATTTAAAAGTATGTGTATTGAATGAAGTAGCTTATATGAAAACAATATTAGACCGTAAAGGTGGAAGTGAGTTTCTGCATATAAAGTATAAAAATGATAACGAATACGTATTATTGGGAAATGCTGATGATTACAGAGAGTTATTTCAAATAGTAGGTAGGTTGAAAATAGCGAATGGAATAGAATTGAGATTACAAGATAGGAAATTAAAGAGAAAGTTAACTTTAAAACGAAGTGTGTTCAATATAATCATGTATTCACTTGTTATATATATTATGTACAAAGCCTATGTTAATTTTATGCCATAATAGGAAAAGACGGCTTCACATATATGAAGCCGTCTTTTAATTAACTTTCTTCCTACTCTTCCTTATCAACCATAAGAAATAAGGCGCTCCAAGTACAGCAACTTTTTCGCTGGTTTATTTAATTTTATTTCCCATTCAGTATGTTTAATTGTTATAGCTTGCTTTTTATCGTCTGTCGTAGTTACCATTTTCTCCTCTTTTTGCTGTCCACATTCAACAGGGAATCGAAGAACAACCATGAAAATACTAAGAATTTTCTTCATCTTCTGTCCCAAAATAAGTTTTTTATTCGTAATTATATTTTTAAAATTTTGATGAAAAATAACGAATTATACGGATGTTTTTATGTAAGATTAAAATCCATATGTGTATGAAGAATTTAGAAAAGGAATTTCATTTAACCAGAGAGGCGAAAGTACAAGCAAAAGGAGATAGTATCGCATGTAATAATTATTAGAATGTATGGGATAAATCTATATTTATCTCCACTGAATAGAGCTTTCGGTCTAATTTGATAAATGTTTTTTAATTTCTTACTTGTACTTATAAGATTGAATTTGAAGGAAGGGATCAACATGTCTTCATGGCTCAATAATACAAATGGATATTGTAGTTGTAATAATCGAAATGGTGTACATGTTGATTCGTGTTGTTTTAGTTGTGATGGGACAGTTCCTAAGCTTGGTCCAACAGGTCCGACGGGAGCGACAGGTTCAACAGGCTCAACAGGTCCGACGGGAGCAACAGGCCCAACGGGAGCGACGGGAGCAACAGGTTCAACGGGAGCAACAGGTTCAACGGGAGCGACAGGTTCAACAGGTCCAACGGGAGCGACAGGTTCAACAGGCTCAACAGGTCCGACGGGAGCAACGGGTTCAACAGGATCAACGGGTTCAACAGGTCCGACGGGCTCAACGGGTTCAACAGGATCAACGGGTTCAACAGGTCCAACGGGGGCGACGGGAGCAACAGGTCCGACGGGCTCAACAGGTCCGACGGGAGCAACGGGTTCAACAGGATCAACGGGTTCAACAGGTCCGACGGGCTCAACGGGTTCAACAGGATCAACGGGTTCAACAGGTCCGACGGGAGCAACAGGAATAACAGGTTCAACAGGTCCAACGGGGGCGACGGGAGCAACAGGAGCGACAGGTTCAACAGGAGCGACAGGTTCAACAGGAGCGACAGGTTCAACAGGTCCGACGGGCTCAACGGGAGCGACAGGCTCAACAGGCCCAACAGGAGCGACAGGCTCAACAGGTCCAACGGGAGCGACAGGAATAACGGGCTCAACAGGTCCGACGGGAGCAACGGGTTCAACAGGTCCAACGGGAGCGACAGGAATAACAGGAGCAACGGGTCCAACGGGAGCAACAGGTTCAACAGGTCCGACGGGAGCGACGGGTTCAACAGGTCCAACGGGAGCAACAGGCCCAACAGGTCCAACGGGAGCGACGGGTTCAACAGGTCCAACGGGAGCGACAGGAATAACAGGAGCAACGGGTCCAACAGGAGTGACAGGCCCAACGGGAGCAACAGGCTCAACAGGTCCAACGGGAACGACGGGTTCAACAGGTCTGACAGGAGCAACAGGCTCAACGGGGGCAACCGGGGCTACAGGTACAAGTATCACGGCGACATATGCATTTGCAAATAATACGTCGGGAACAGCGATATCGGTAGTTCTTGGTGGAACGAATGTCCCGCTTCCAAATAATCAAAACATCGGTCCAGGAATTACTGTTTCTGGTGGAAACACAGTATTTACGGTTGCAAATGCTGGTAATTATTATATTTCATATACAATTAATATAACGGCTTCATTATTAGTCAGTTCACGGATTACAATTAATGGAGGGGCACTTGCTGGGACGATCAATGCTCCTGCGGTAGCAACCACATCATTTAGTGCAACAATTATTACAACTCTTGCAGCAGGAGATGCTATTAGCTTGCAATTATTTGGTTTGTTAGCTGTTGCGACATTATCAACAACTACCCCAGGAGCGGTATTAACAATTATAAGATTAAGTTAATGACAAACTCTCTTACTCTTTTAAGATTAAGAGAGTTTCTACATATAATAAGAAGTTAATGAAGTAAAGCATAGTTATACAAAAGTCAGAATATTATGATTGTAACGCTATGGTGACTGTAATATAATGAAAATAACCATCATGAATGAACATTCATTTATTTTTTATGTATTTGAAGGGGGAATGAAGGTGGAAAAACCATGGTTGAAAAGTTATCCAGAGGAAATTCCGAGTACGATTTCTTATGATATTCAGCCGCTTCATAGATATGTAGAACAGATGGCTTCTCGCTACCCAGAAAAGAAAGCGCTTCACTTTTTAGGGAAGGATATTACGTTTTCGGACTTCCATGATAAGGTGAAGCGGTTTGCAAATTATCTTCAAAAGCTCGGTGTGGAAAAGGGTGATCGAGTTGCTATTATGTTGCCGAATTGTCCGCAAGCTGTAATTGGTTATTACGGTACATTACTTGCGGGAGGTATCGTAGTACAAACCAATCCACTGTATACAGAAAGGGAATTAGAATATCAGCTCCATGACTCGGGAGCAAAAGTAATTCTTTGTCTCGATTTAGTGTTTCCAAGAGTAACGAATGTTCAATCTGCTACAAAAATTGAGCATATTATCGTAACTCGTATTGCAGACTTTTTACCATTCCCTAAAAATCTATTGTATCCATTTGTGCAGAAAAAACAGTCGAATTTAGTTGTGAAAGTATCAGAGAGTGAAACGATTCATCTTTGGAATTCAGTAGAAAAAGAAGTGAATACGAATGTTGAGGTGCCTTGTGATCCTGAAAATGATCTAGCTCTTTTACAGTACACAGGAGGAACAACCGGATTTCCGAAAGGAGTTATGTTAACGCATAAAAACCTCGTCTCTAACACGTTAATGGGAGTTCAATGGTTATATAATTGCAAAGAAGGAGAAGAAGTTGTTCTTGGGGTTCTTCCATTTTTCCATGTTTATGGTATGACAGCTGTTATGAATTTAAGTATTATGCAAGGATACAAAATGGTCCTTATTCCAAAGTTTGATATGAAAATGGTTTTTGAAGCGATTAAGAAGCATAAAGTGACATTGTTTCCAGGGGCACCAACTATTTATATCGCTCTTTTAAATAGTCCGCTTTTAAAAGAATACGATATTTCTTCTATTCGTGCTTGTATTAGTGGATCAGCACCACTGCCAGTAGAAGTACAGGAAAAGTTCGAAAAAGTTACAGGTGGTAAACTAGTAGAGGGATATGGTTTAACAGAATCCTCTCCGGTTACACATAGTAATTTTTTATGGGAAAAGCGAGTGCCAGGTAGCATCGGAGTTCCGTGGCCAGATACAGAAGCAATCATTATGTCGCTTGAAACTGGTGAGGCATTACCGCCAGGAGAAATAGGTGAAATTGTAGTGAAAGGCCCTCAAATTATGAAAGGATATTGGAATAAGCCAGAGGAAACAGCGGCTGTATTGCAAGATGGCTGGCTCCATACAGGTGATGTTGGCTACATGGATGAAGATGGATTCTTCTATGTAAAAGATCGCAAGAAAGATATGATTGTCGCGAGTGGATTTAATGTGTATCCTCGTGAAGTTGAAGAAGTATTATATGAGCATGAAAAAGTGCAAGAAGTAGTGACAATTGGAGTTCCAGATCCGTACCGAGGAGAGACAGTTAAAGCATTTGTTGTGTTAAAAGAAGGTACGGAATGCTCTGAGGAAGAATTAAATCAGTTTGCACGTAAATATTTAGCGGCTTATAAAGTTCCGAAAGTATATGAGTTTAGAGATGAATTGCCGAAAACGACAGTAGGGAAAATTTTGCGCCGTGTTCTAATAGATGAAGAGAAGAGAAAGAATGAGGATGAGCAAACGGGCTAAGGCCCTTTCTTTTTGAAAAAATAGGATTGACACTTTTCTAAATAGTCAGTATTATAAGAATATGAATGACTATTCATTCAGTCATCTTCTTGAAGGGGACAGTAAAGTGAAGAAAAATAGACCGAAATACAATCAAATTATTGATGCGGCAGTCATTGTGATTGCGGAGAATGGGTACCACCAAGCGCAAGTTTCTAAAATCGCAAAGCAAGCTGGGGTAGCTGATGGCACGATTTATTTATATTTTAAAAATAAAGAAGATATATTAATATCCTTATTCCAAGAGAAGATGGGAGAATTTGTCGAAACAATTCGTCAAAAAACAGCAGGAATTGAAAGCGCTGTATCGAAGTTATTCATGTTGGTAGAAACGCACTTCTTGCTGTTGTCGCAAAATGATCCGCTTGCTATCGTTACGCAATTAGAGCTAAGGCAGTCCAATCAAGACTTGCGCCTTAAAATAAATGAAGTATTAAAAGGCTACTTACAAGTTATGGATGAGATTTTAGAGACTGGTATAAAACAAGGTGAATTTCAAGCAGATTTAAATGTTCGCGTGGCAAGACAAATGATTTTTGGAACAGTAGATGAAGTTGTGACCAATTGGGTAATGAGCGATCATAAGTATGATCTGGTCGCACTTTCAAAAACGGTACACGGGCTACTTATTGCAGCTTGTGGTTATCGTCAATAATGGGAGGGATCATGTTGAAATTCCTATCTGTAAGAGTTGAAGATCATATCGCGGTGGCGACGTTAAATCACGCACCAGCGAATGCGATGTCTTCACAAGTTATGCATGACGTTACTGAATTAATTGATCAAGTGGAAAAGGATGATAACATTCGTGTTGTTGTTATTCACGGTGAAGGACGTTTCTTCTCAGCAGGAGCAGATATTAAAGAATTTACATCTGTTACTGAAGCGAAGCAAGCAACAGAATTAGCACAGCTTGGACAAGTTACGTTTGAGCGTGTTGAAAAATGTTCAAAACCAGTTATTGCGGCAATTCATGGAGCGGCACTGGGCGGCGGCCTTGAGTTTGCTATGTCTTGCCACATGCGCTTTGCAACTGAAAGTGCAAAACTTGGTTTACCTGAATTAACACTTGGATTAATTCCTGGCTTTGCAGGTACACAGCGCTTACCACGTTATGTTGGGAAAGCGAAAGCTTGTGAAATGATGTTAACAAGTACACCAATTACTGGTGCAGAAGCATTAAAGTGGGGACTTGTTAACGGATTGTTCTCTGAAGAATCATTTTTAGATGATACGCTTAAAGTTGCAAAACAAATTGCTGGAAAAAGTCCAGCAACAACTCGTGCTGTACTAGAGTTATTGCAAACGACAAAATCGTCTCATTACTATGAAGGTGTACAACGTGAATCACAAATTTTTGGTGAAGTATTTACGAGTGAAGATGGAAGAGAAGGTGTAGCCGCATTTTTAGAAAAGCGTAAACCTTCATTTAGTGGCAGGTAGTTCAATTATTTTTTTAATATAAATTAACAGAAAATTAAAATTGATAGAATCTTTCTGAAAAACAAGGGGGTAAATGGAATGAACATCTACGTACTCATGAAACGAACATTTGATACAGAAGAAAAAATCGTAATTAAAAACGGTGCAATTTACGATGGCGAAGCGGAATTCATCATCAACCCTTACGATGAATATGCAATTGAAGAAGCAATTCAAGTAAGAGACGCACAAGGTGGAGAAGTTACAGTTGTAACAGTCGGTGGCGAAGATAGTGAGAAAGAACTTCGTACTGCATTAGCAATGGGCTGTGATAAAGCGGTATTAATTAATATTGAAGATGATGTAGAAAATGGTGACCAGTTCACGACAGCAAAAGTACTTGCTGAGTATTTAAAAGATAAAGATGCAGATTTAATTTTAGGCGGAAACGTTGCAATTGATGGTGCATCTGGACAAGTAGGGCCACGCGTAGCTGAAGCGTTAAA
This sequence comes from Bacillus sp. N6, assembly GCF_052805735.1. NCBI lineage: Bacteria > Bacillati > Bacillota > Bacilli > Caryophanales > Bacillaceae > Bacillus > Bacillus sp. N6. The sequence goes on along the minus strand of NZ_CM127843.1, from coordinate 4,411,529 downwards.
TATTCCATATGTAACGACAATTACAAAACTTGAAATTGACGGTACAAATGTGAAGATTGAGCGTGATGTTGAAGGTGATACAGAAGTGATTGCAACTTCATTACCAGTTTTAGTAACAGCACAGCAAGGTTTAAATGAACCTCGTTACCCATCGCTTCCAGGTATTATGAAAGCGAAGAAAAAGCCACTAGAAGAATTAGAATTAGATGATTTAGATTTAGAAGAAGATGATGTGGAAGCAAAGACAAAAACAATTGAAATCTATTTGCCTCCTAAGAAAGATGCAGGAAAAGTGTTACAAGGCGAGCTGCAAGATCAAGTAAAAGAACTTGTATCGTTGCTCCATACAGAAGCGAAAGTAATCTAATAAAATACGAAATTATATATGCAGGAGGGAAAATCTATGGCTCGTAAAGTATTAGTAATGGGTGAAGTTCGTGATGGATCGCTACGTAACGTTTCGTTTGAAGCGGTAGCAGCAGCAAAAACAATTGCAGAAGGCGGTGAAGTAGTAGGTCTTCTAATTGGAGACAGCGTTGCCTCTTTTGCAAATGAATTGATTCATTACGGTGCAGATCGCGTTGTGACAGTTGAAAATGATAAATTAAAATCATATACATCTGATGGTTATGCACAAGCGTTTTTAGCTGTACATGCTGAAGAAAATCCAGAAGGTATTGTCTTTGGACATACGGCACTTGGTAAAGATTTATCACCAAAATTAGCAGCGAAGCTTGAAGCTGGTTTAGTTTCTGACGTAACTGCTTTAGAGGTTGAAGGTGGAAATGTTATCTTCACTCGTCCAATTTACTCTGGTAAAGCATTCGAGAAGAAGATTGTAACAGACGGCATCTTATTTGCGACAGTGCGTCCAAATAACATTGCAACTCTGGAAAAAGATGAGTCTCGCAGCGGTGACGTATCTTCTATTACAGTTGATGTGAAAGATTTACGTACAATTATTCAAGATGTTGTCCGTAAAACAGCAGAAGGTGTGGATCTTTCTGAAGCGAAAGTTATTATCGCTGGCGGACGCGGTGTGAAGAGTGAAGAAGGATTTAAACCATTAAAAGAGTTAGCTGACGTACTAGGCGGCGCTGTTGGGGCATCTCGTGGTGCTTGTGACGCTGAATACTGTGAGTACTCATTACAAATTGGTCAAACTGGTAAAGTTGTTACGCCAGACTTATACATTGCATGTGGTATTTCTGGTGCGATTCAGCATTTAGCAGGTATGTCTAACTCAAAAATAATCGTTGCGATTAATAAAGATCCAGAAGCAAGTATCTTCAAAGTAGCTGACTACGGTATTGTTGGTGACTTGTTCGAAGTTGTACCTCTTTTAACAGAAGAGTTTAAAAAGTTAAAAGTACATTCATGATTTAAGTACCCTTGAGTTCCAAGTGAAGTACCCCTATATATAGAAAAAGGTGAGAGATCCCCTGTCTCTCATCTTTTTAGTATTTAATCCATATTTTTATATAGTATAAAGGAACATTTTTTTGTTACAATACATAACGATACATATTATTCGCCACGTATATAAGTTAATGATATACTCTTGGTAGAATATACTTGAAGGAGGAAATAAAATGGCAATTGTAAACGCAAATGACCAAAGCTTCGCAGCTGAAACTAGCGAAGGTGTTGTATTATTAGATTTCTGGGCACCTTGGTGTGGACCTTGTAAAATGATCGCTCCTGTATTAGAGGAGATCGATGCAGAACTAGGCGAAAAAGTAAAAGTAGTAAAAGTAGATGTTGATGAGAACCAAGAAACTGCTCGTCAATTCGAAGTAATGAGCATTCCAGCTCTTTTCGTATTAAAAGACGGTAAAGTAGTTGATCAAACGTTAGGTTACAAACCGAAAGAAGCGTTAGTAGAATTAGTTTCTAAACATTTCTAAAATAAAAAAAGCTACCAGTTGGTAGCTTTTTTTATTTTCTTTTTTACAGTCTTTCCGTTACAATAAAAGAACGTATGTTGGGTGTTTGAGCATAGTATGTTTTCAAGGGAAAATAAAAATGCTAAGTATGTAGAAATGGAGGGAGACGAGTGCACGAACATTTGAAAGAGAAGTTGGCTATTTTACCAGATCAACCTGGTTGTTATTTGATGAAAGATAAGCAAGGAACGGTTATATATGTTGGAAAGGCAAAAGTGCTTAAAAATCGTGTGCGCTCGTACTTTACTGGTTCACATGATGGGAAAACACTGCGGCTTGTAGGAGAAATTGTTGATTTTGAATATATTGTAACCTCTTCGAATTTAGAAGCACTTATTTTAGAGTTAAATCTAATTAAAAAATATGATCCGAAATATAATATTCAATTAAAAGATGATAAAACATATCCTTTTATTAAAATTACGGCGGAGAAGCAACCGCGCTTACTCATTACTCGAAATGTAAAAAAGGATAAAGGAAAGTATTTTGGTCCTTATCCAAATGCACAATCTGCTCATGAAACGAAAAAATTGCTAGATCGTATGTATCCACTGCGGAAATGTACGAATATGCCAGATAAAGTTTGTTTGTATTATCATATGGGTCAATGCTTAGCGCCGTGTGTGAAAGAAGTGACGGAAGAACAAAATAAAGAAATTGTAGATGAAATTATTAAGTTTTTAAATGGTGGACATAAAGAAGTTCGTTCAGAATTAGAAGTAAAAATGTATGAGGCCTCAGAGAAACTAGAGTTTGAACGTGCAAAAGAGTTGCGTGATCAAATTGCTCATATTGATGCGATTATGGAAAAACAAAAGATGATTATGAGTGACTTAGTCGATCGTGATGTGTTTGGATATGCAGTGGATAAAGGATGGATGTGTGTTCAAGTTTTCTTCGTTCGAAAAGGAAAGCTAATTGAACGTGATGTTTCTATGTTTCCAATTTACGATGAACCAGAAGAGGGCTTTTTAACGTTTATCGGCCAATTTTATGAAAACAGTAGTCATTTTAAGCCTAAGGAAATTGTCGTTCCAGGAAGTATAGACTCGGAATTAGTAGAGCGCTTTTTAGAAGTAGAAGCGACACAGCCGAAACGTGGTAAGAAAAAAGACCTTGTAGAATTAGCAAATAAAAACGCGAAAATTGCTCTTGAAGAGAAGTTTTACTTAATTGAACGTGATGAAGAACGAACGATTAAAGCAGTAGATCATTTAGGGAAGCAGCTTGGGATTGAAACGCCGTATCGTATTGAAGCGTTTGATAACTCAAATATTCAAGGAACAAATCCTGTTTCTGCAATGATTGCTTTTATCGATGGGAAACCGGCGAAGAAAGAGTATCGAAAATATAAAATTAAAACGGTTCAAGGACCAGACGATTATGAGTCTATGAGAGAAGTTGTGAGGCGCCGTTATACAAGGGCCCTTAAAGAAAATTCACCTTTACCTGATTTGATTATTATTGATGGAGGAAAAGGCCATCTAGCGGCTGCAAGTGATATTCTAGAGAATGAGCTCGGATTATATATTCCGATGGCAGGTCTTGTGAAAGATGATAAACATAAAACCTCCCATTTAATTATTGGGGACCCACCGGAACCTGTGATGCTTGAGAGAAATAGCCAAGAATTTTATTTATTGCAGCGTATTCAAGATGAGGTGCATCGATTTGCGATTACATTCCATCGTCAATTACATGGGAAATCTGTCATTCAATCAGCATTGGATGACATTCCAGGAATAGGTGATAAACGGAAAAAGGTATTGTTAAAACATTTTGGTTCATTAAAGAAGATGAAAGAAGCTTCTATAGAGGAATTTGTCGAAGCGGGTATGCCGAAAAATGTCGCGGAGACGATTTATACGTATTTAACAGATAAGAAGACGTTGTAGTTTACAACGTCTTCTGTTTTTTGGTATAATTTCTGAAGATTTAAAATAAATGCATCTGAATGAAAATACAAAAAAGTCAACTAAACTGATATGTCTAGTTGACTGTAGGTAATGCTTACACTTCAATGAGATCTTTTATATCCCATTTTACAAGAAATGTAATAGAGTCAGAACGTTTTTTCTTTTCTTCGTATGACTCTGCAACGACGTTCCGTTGCTTTTGAATTTGTTCAGCGATGAATCCAGCTTCTAGTTGATAAGAAGAATGTCGTTTTTGTTTTTGACGTTCTGCAATGAGTGTGCCTTTAAGTTGGAACTGCATTTCACGACGCTTATGTTCAATAATGCTTAAAGTGCCCCAGCCAGCTTTTTCAAAGAACTGAATGACTTCTTCAATTGTTTCTAGCGGATATTTTCTTGCAAGGTTTCTACCAGACCAGTATAAAATACCATCTAAATCGTTGCCGATTAAATCAGGTAGTAATTCTTCACGTAGCAATTCATAAGCGAAGGCGTTCAATGAAACATCTTCTAAAGATGTTATATCGATTGTATTTTTACTCACAATATTCCCCTCTTTCTATAGGGATTATTATATAACATTTTTCATTTATAAAAACAGATTTTTCTTTAGGGAAATCTGAATATCTAAGAAGAAAAAAAGAATTGCCAAATTATATGCAAATTATGTATACGTTTTCTTGACGCTTCGACAAAAATAGGGGTAAAATGAACTTGTTATCAAATTATGCTGAAATATTTCGAATAATTTTTTCAGTTTTTCTTATGCCAATAGTGAAAAAACATTATTGTTATAAATTAATCTGAAAACAGCAGTCAAACATTCAAGGGGGTAATGGGGACATGAAAGGCCGCGAGTATACGTTTCGTAAGTGGCACTCATTAATGGGGGTCATCCCGGTTGGTGTCTTTTTGACGCAACATCTAATTGTAAACAACTTTGCAACAAGAGGAGCAGAGGCTTTTAACAAAGCTGCAGGCTTTATGGAGCTCCTTCCATTCCGGTATGCGCTAGAAATTTTCATCATCTTTTTACCGATACTGTACCATGCTATATATGGCTTATATATTGCATTTACAGCTAAGAACAATGCGGTTTCTTACGGTTATTTCCGTAACTGGATGTTCGTTTTCCAAAGAATTTCAGGTATCGTTACGCTGATTTTCATTTCTTGGCACGTCTGGGAAACTCGTATTCAAGCAATGTTAGGTAAAGAGGTAAACTATGATATGATGGCAGATATTTTAAACAATCCAGCTATGTTTGCATTCTACTTAGTTGGTGTTGTTTCAACAATTTTCCACTTTGCAAATGGACTATGGACATTCTGCATCAGCTGGGGAATTACAGTATCTCCACGTTCACAAAGAATCTCTACTTATGTAACATTAGCTATTTTCTTAGGTCTATCTTATGTAGGTGTGAGTGCATTATTAGCGTTCATCGATCCACAGCTAGCAAATCAGTAAGGAGTGGGAGAGCATGAAAGGGAAACTTATAGTAGTCGGCGGTGGCTTGGCTGGCTTAATGGCAACGATTAAAGCGGCAGAAGCAGGAGTAAATGTTGAACTGTTTTCTTTAGTACCAGTAAAACGTTCACATTCTGTATGTGCTCAGGGCGGAATTAACGGTGCCGTAAATACGAAAGGTGAAGGGGATTCTCCATGGATCCACTTTGACGATACAATTTATGGTGGGGACTTCTTAGCGAACCAACCACCAGTTAAAGCAATGTGTGAAGCAGCACCTGGTATCATTCATTTAATGGACCGTATGGGTGTTATGTTCAACCGTACGGAAGAAGGACTTCTTGATTTCCGTCGATTTGGTGGAACGCAACATCACCGTACAGCATTTGCTGGTGCAACAACTGGACAGCAATTACTTTACGCATTAGATGAGCAAGTACGTCGTCACGAAGTAGCAGGACTTGTAACGAAATATGAAGGCTGGGATTTCTTACGAGCTGTTGTTGATGATGAAGGTGTGTGCCGAGGAATCGTTGCACAAGACTTACAAACTATGGAGATTAAAAGTTTCGGAGCTGATGCCGTGATTATGGCAACAGGGGGCCCTGGTATCATTTTCGGAAAATCAACAAACTCCATTATTAATACAGGTACAGCAGCTTCTGCTGTATATCAACAAGGTGCATATTATGCAAATGGTGAGTTCATTCAAATTCACCCAACGGCAATTCCTGGAGACGATAAATTACGTCTTATGAGTGAATCTGCACGTGGTGAAGGTGGACGTGTTTGGACATATAAAGATGGTAAACCATGGTACTTCTTAGAAGAAAAATATCCGGCTTACGGAAACCTTGTACCTCGTGATATCGCAACGCGTGAAATCTTTGATGTTTGCGTAGAGCAAAAACTAGGTATTAACGGTGAAAACATGGTGTACTTAGATCTTTCTCATAAAGATCCGAAAGAACTAGATATTAAACTTGGTGGAATTATTGAAATCTATGAGAAATTTACAGGGGATGATCCTCGTAAACTACCAATGAAAATCTTCCCAGCTGTTCACTATTCAATGGGTGGACTATGGGTTGACTATAAGCAAATGACGAGTATTCCAGGTTTATTTGCAGCAGGTGAGTGTGATTATTCTATGCACGGTGGTAACCGCCTTGGTGCAAACTCACTATTATCAGCAATTTACGGTGGTATGGTAGCAGGGCCAAACGCAATTGAATATATGAAAGGTCTTTCTAAATCATCAGATGCTGTTTCATCTACTGTATATGAGCAAAATGAATTAATCGAAACAGAGAAATTTAACAATATTTTAACGATGGATGGTAATGAAAATGCATATGTTCTTCATAAAGAGCTTGGAGAATGGATGACAGATAACGTTACAGTAGTTCGTGAAAATAAAAAGTTATTAGAAACAGATGCGAAAATTGAAGAGTTAATGGATCGTTACAAACGTATTAACATTAACGATACAGCGAGATGGAGTAACCAAGGTGCTTCATTTACACGTCAACTTGCAAATATGTTTGAGTTAGCACGTGTTATTACAATTGGCGCATATAACCGTAATGAGAGCCGCGGGGCGCATTACAAACCTGAATTCCCAAATCGTGATGATGCAAACTTCTTAAAAACTACTATGGCAAAATTTGAAGGAGAAGGAAATGCACCAGCATTCCATTACGAAGACGTTGATGTTTCATTAATTAAACCACGTAAACGTGATTATTCTTCAAAACATGATGTAGCTGCTAAGGGTGAAGAGAAGGGGGATAAACAACATGTCTGAGAAAACAATCCGCCTCATCATTACGAGACAAGATGGACCAGATGCACAAGAGTTTGACCAAGAGTTTGAAATTCCATATCGTCCTAATATGAATATTATTTCGGCGCTTATGGAAATTCGTCGTAATCCTGTTGATTCAAAAGGAAACCAAACAACTCCGATCGCATGGGATATGAACTGCTTAGAGGAAGTATGCGGTGCATGTTCGATGGTTATTAACGGAAAGCCACGTCAATCATGTACGGCTCTTATTGACCAATTAGAACAGCCAATTCGCTTAAAGCCGATGAAGACATTCCCAGTTGTACGTGATTTACAAGTTGACCGCAGTCGCATGTTTAATGCTCTAAAACGCGTTAAAGCTTGGATTCCAATTGATGGTACGTATGACTTAGGTCCAGGACCAAGAATGCCTGAGAAAAAGCGTCAATGGGCTTATGAGCTTTCAAAATGTATGACATGTGGTGTTTGCTTAGAATCATGTCCAAACGTAAACAGTAAGTCTGACTTTATTGGACCAGCGCCGTTATCACAAGCTCGTTTATTCAACTCACATCCAACGGGTGAAATGCATAAAGCAGATCGCTTACGTGCAATTATGGGAGATGGAGGACTAGCAAACTGTGGTAACTCTCAAAACTGTGTGCAATCATGTCCGAAGGGTATTCCTTTAACAACTTCAATTGCGGCATTAAACCGTGATACAACAATTCAATCGTTCAAAGATTTCTTTGGTAGCGATAATAACTATTAATAAATATTGCCTCTTCATCTTGAAGGGGCAATATTTATAACTGTATTTTTCAGTTTATTCTGTTTTTTTTGGTAGGAAGGGGAGATAGCGTTGAAGAGACTTTCTTATATTGAAGACTTCGAGAAATGGGAAAGTGGTTTTTCATTTTACAATCCTGTAAAGGTTCGTTTTGGTGAAGTAGATATGTTTGGACATGTAAATAATGTCGTTGCTTTTACTTATTTTGAAGAAGCTCGTATCGCGTTGTTTAAAGAACTTGGATTTATGCAAGAGTGGACACATGCATCATCAGAAACGATGATCGTTGTTGCGGATTTACAATGTAATTTTATTAAGCAAATATATTTTGATGAACAGTTGAAGGTGTATGTAAAGGCAGGATCGGTTGGGAACTCTTCTTTAGATCTACATTATATGGTGAAGAATGCAGAAGGAGAGGTTTGTTTAGTAGGTCGTGGAATGATGGTTCAAGCGTCGAAAAAAACAGGAAGAGGCGAACCATGGCCTGAAGAATGGAAGAAGAAATTACTACAATGATAGAGTGAAAGAAAAATAAGAGAGCAATTTGCTCTCTTATTTTTTGCCTTCCATCGCTTCTTCTAATGTTAAGTGATGTTTATATAGGTATGTAGCGTATGGATTACCAACGTAGCGTAAGTGCCATGGTTCATATGCATATTCTGTTGTATCTGTTTTATCTTCTAAGTAACGAATGACAAAGCCGAATTCATGAGCGTGTTCCGCGACCCATTTTCCTTCTGCTGTCTCCCCGAAAATAGGCTCTAATTGAAATTTAGCTGTTTTTGAACTAATATCCATTGCTAAACCCGTTTGGTGTTCACTCGTACCAGGAATTGCGCTTACTGAATTAGCCTCAGCTTTTCCTTGACGCCTAACGTATGTATCATGCAACGATTTTTGGCGTTTGTATGAACGATAACCAGATACAGCTGTAAGATCAAGCCCTTCTTTTTTCGCAGCTTTGAACATGTTTTCAAGTGCCTCCGCAGCATCTTTGCGTAGCAATGTTTTTTCTTTATCTTTTGGACTAGCAAATGGTACGTTTGGTCTCGTTAAGTCTTCAGGAATGTATCCATCTGGTAGTTTTCGATGTTTATTAATTAAGACAAGATTAGATTTTGGATTTGTTACAACTGAAAAGTCATTGTCTATTTTCTTTGCATTATGATCAGCTTTTGGAAAAGCAGGAATCTCTTCTTTTGGGTGGTTAGTATGTTTTTGACTTTCGACAGCTTTCGCTTCATTATGTAGTGGTGATTTAGAACCAAAGTAAGTGAAAGATGTGATACCGATTACAATAGTAGTGGCAGAAATAATTATTATCTTTTTCATAATGCCTTGTAATCACAGTCCCTTCTTAATAAAATGTGTATCGTTTTTTTATTATAAGTCTAGTTTGTTGGAAAAGGAATATAAGAGTCATAACGTAATAGAAATGCAAAGAAAATGTCAGAAAATGTGTGAATTTGTAGTATTTTTTTATATAATTCATTTCTTATCTTTCATGAATTGCATTTTTTATGTAATATATATACATAAGAAGATGTAGCGATTATCGAGAATAAAGAACTTCTTGTATAGACTAGGAGTGAATGGGAATGGATTTTGCAACAATTATTGGACTTGTTTTAGGATTTTTAGCAGTGGTAGTAGGGATGGTCGTCAAGGGCGCTGACGTAACAGCCTTATTAAATCCTGCCGCAGCATTAATTATTTTTATCGGTACATTTGCTGCAGTATGTATTGCATTTCCGATGAATCAACTAAAAAGGGTTCCAAAACTATTTAAAGTTCTTTTTGGTTCAAATAAAAAGGATTTAAGTTATGAACAGTTGCTAGAATTATTTGTTCATTGGACATCTGAAAGTAGAAAATACGGTATTTTGTCTTTAGAGCAACAATTAGACAAAATTCAAGATGAATTTCTTTTGCGCGGTATGAAATTTGTGATTGATGGCGTATCCGCAGAAGATTTAGAGCAGATTTTGGAATCTGAATTAGAGGCAATTGAAGAAAGACATGCAAAGGGAGCTGCTATTTTTTCACAAGCTGGTACGTATGCACCGACATTAGGAGTTTTAGGTGCTGTTATCGGTCTTGTAGCTGCGCTTGGTAACTTAACTGATATTGAAAAGTTAGGTCATGCTATTTCGGGTGCGTTTATTGCAACGATTTTTGGTATTTTTTCAGGTTATGTATTATGGCATCCATTTGCAAATAAGTTAAAGCAAAAATCTTCAGCTGAAATTGAGAAAAAACGTTTAATCATTGATTGTTTATTAATGTTACAAGAAGGTACATATCCGTTTATTATGAAGAACCGCATTTTAGGTGCACTTTCTGCAACTGAGCGTAAAAAGCTAGAAAAAGGAGCAGAAAAAAATGCGGAGTAAGAAAAATAGAAGAGGCAAAAAGAAAAAACATGATGAGCATATCGATGAAACGTGGTTAATTCCATATTCTGATATGTTAACGTTGTTATTTGCATTGTTTATCGTTTTATTCGCAATGAGTAGTATAGATGCTGCGAAGTTTAAACAGATGGCAGTTGCTTTTCGAAGTGAATTAGCTGGGGGAACAGGTAACAAAGAATTTTTAAGTGATCAAAAGCCAAATGAGGAAAAAGAATTATCAGCAAGTAGCCTTGAGGCAGAACAAGCAAAAAAACAAGAAGAAGCTAGAGCTAAAGAAAAAAAAGAGATGGATGAATTGAAAGCATTACAAAAAAAGATTGATCAATATATTAATGAAAAACAATTATCCTCTTCTTTTCAAACTAAATTAACTGAAAAGGGATTAATGGTGACAATATTAGAAAATATACTGTTTGATTCGGGGAAAGCAGATGTGAAATTAGAATCTTTAGGGATTGCGAAAGAGATGTCTAGCTTACTTGTTTCAGCGTCACCTCGTGAAATTACAGTATCGGGTCATACGGATAATGTCCCTATTGCCAATGCGCAGTTTGCGTCGAATTGGGAGTTAAGTACGCAGCGGGCAGTTAATTTTATGCAAGTATTACTGCAAAATAAAGAATTACAACCAGAAAAATTTAGCGCGATTGGATACGGAGAATACCGTTCAATTGCTCCAAACGATACACAAGAAGGAAAGGCAAAGAATAGACGTGTGGAAGTGTTTATCTTGCCTTTAACAGAGAAAGTAAAATAAAGAGGATGGCGAATGCCATCCTCTTTATTTTACTTCAAATGATTTTAAGTTGTCGCGACGGATTTTATCTTTTTCTGCATCTGATTTTTTGAAATCATAATCATATAAAGCGCCTTCCCAATCGCCATACATTGGATTCGGGAAAATAATGAATTTCTCACCAAATTGTGCTTTTGAATCTTCTACTGTTTGGTTACGATCTTTTACAGATTTTCCATCAAAACCTGTGAAATCAGATAAGTTATCACCGAAGAATAAGACAATATCATGGGTTTGAGAAACGAGTTCACGGCGTTTTTCTTTTCCTTTTTCTTTCGGATCTTGTAGTAATATATGTTCTTTCGTTGCTTGAGGAGCACCTACACGCTCAAGATTTTTAATTGTTGCATCTAATTGGTTCGTTTTACGATTTGAGATGTAGTAAATATCTACACCTTTAGACTCTGTATATTTTAAGAAATCAATTGCGCCTGGAAGGGCTTCAGCCTCAGCTTTATTAATCCAATCATCCCATTTGTAAGGATAGCCTTTGCCTGTTTTTACGCTCATTGCTTGATGAGGACTGTTATCTAAAACAGTTTCGTCTAAATCAAGTACGATAGCAGGTTTTTTCTCTGTCCCTTTTGCAAGAACTGCATCAAGCTTTAATTGACCGATATTGTACCCTTGGTAGTAAAGTGCTTTCGTTTCGCCAGCTGTTTGATACCATAAATTAGCCATTAATTGCTGTTCTGTTAATTTTACTTTCTCTTCTTTCGCCACTGTTTTCTCTGGTGTTCCTGAACATGCTACAAGTGATGTAGATAGAACCGCTACAGATAATAGAGTGGTAATGCCCCTCTTCATCTTCATATGTACCCTCCTTGATGTTAGAAAATCATTTTATATTATATATTAAAATATAATATTTTTATATGAACATTTGCATATTGTCTTTTGTATATATAGTAGTATGTCCTATATTAGAAAGATGAGCAAAATAATAATAGTTATTTTGACAAGTTTTATTGTCGTAATGACAATTATAATTGACAAAAAGAGTTTTATTATTTACAATTTTAACTAAATAGAACAAATGATGGATTAATGACGGTGTTTACATATAAGAGGATGAAGTGTAGTGCTATATTTTTTCTTGAATAAACATAGTCTTTGAAAGAGAGTACGAATGATACTAAAGGGGAGGCTTTATACTTTGAGTTTACAAATTCAAAACTTAACGAAACAATTTGGGGAATCAAAAGCAGTTAACGGTTTGCAAATTTCGTTACCAAAAGGTGAAGTACTAGGATTACTTGGACGAAATGGTGCAGGGAAAACAACAACAATCAAAATGCTTCTCGGATTATTAACGCCTAATGAAGGTACGATTACGTGGGATGGAAAAGCATTTGGGGATAGTGGCGTAACAATTGGGTATTTACCAGAAGAAAGAGGTTTATATACAAAAAGTAGAGTAATAGATCAGTTGCGATATTTTGGTAGATTAGAAGGAATGTCGAAGAAAGAAGTAGATCAAGCTATTGATCATTGGTTAGAGCGTTTAGCGATACCAGAATATAAATTTAAAACGGCTGGAGAGCTTTCAAAAGGGAATCAGCAAAAAATCCAATTAATTGCTGCTCTTCTTCATAATCCGGAACTTCTCATTTTAGATGAACCATTCAGCGGCCTTGATCCAGTTAACGCCGGGATGTTAGCTAGTATTATTGAAGAACAAGTACAGAGCGGAAAGACGATTATTTTATCAAGTCATCGTATGGAACAAGTAGAGGCTTTTTGCCAACATGTATGTATTTTGAAAAAAGGTGAAGCAGTCGTAAAAGGACAGCTAAGTGATATTAAGAAAGAATACGGTTTCCGTAATTTAACGATTGAAGATACAGTAGAGAATGAAAAGGGATTAGAGGCTATACATGTATCGTATGAAAAACAACAAGGCCTTCTTTATGTGAAAGTACAAGACGATGCGGAAGCTCTCAAGATTTTGCAACAGTTGCAAGAGCAAGGTGTTAGCTTACGACAATTCAAAATGTTAGAGCCGACGTTAAATGAAATCTTTGTAGAGAGGGCGAAATAACGATGCGTAAATTTTCTCACGTATTTTCATTTTATTTTAGGGAAGCATTTTTATCTAAAAAATCATTAATTACGAGTGCCATTTTATTTTTAGTTGTGTTTGGGATTTTTGCATTTAATCATTTTACTTCAGGCGATGATAAAAATAAGGATAAAGATAAAATTGCAGTTGTAGTAGAGAGTTCCACATATAAAGTACAAAAAGATGAGCTAAATAAGCTATTGCCATCAGCAAAAATAACACTTGGTTCAAAGGATGATTTTGATAAACTGCATAAGCAAGTAGAAGAAGGCGATTTAGATGGTCTATTCCATGTGACGGAAAAGGGTGGGGCTCCATCGATTACATATATGTATAATGGATTTCCAAGCCAAGCAACTTCTGCAATTATGGCAGGATATTTAAAGCAACAATATACGATGGTGACAATTGCCAAAAATAATGTTTCACCAGAAATTGCACAGCAATTACAAACAGAAATTCAAGTAAAGCAAGAAGCGATAAAAGATCGTACATCTTCTTTCGGAATTGCCTATTTCTTTACATTTGCTTTATATATGTTTATTGTAGCGTTCGGAAATACAATCGCAATGAATATTGCATCTGAGAAGGCGTCACGTGTAATGGAAGTAATGCTTCCGAAAGTGAAACCTCTTACGATGATGTATGCGAAAATTTTAGCGGTTGTTTCAACGGCTTTATTGCAACTTGTCATATTGGCGTGTGGTTATCTTATTCCATATTTGTTAGGTTGGGTCGATTTAGAAAGTGCCTCACTATTGGGTATTCCAATTGACTTTACGAAATTAGATGCAAAGGTTGTAAGCATGTTTCTTGTTTATTTCATTACGGGATATTTACTTTATGCAATGATGTATGCTGCTGCTGGAGCTGTCGTGTCTAAGACGGAGGATTTACAAGCTGTATCTTTCCCGATAATGATTTTAATTATGGCTGCATTCTTCATTAGTATTAAATCATTAAGTGATCCGAATAGTACTATCGTTGTTGTAAGTTCTTACGTTCCATTTTTTACACCGATGGTTACCTTCTCACGTATTGTAGCTGGTGAAGCAGGTATGCTAGAAATTACGATAACATTAGCAGTCTTATTGGCGACAATTGCGATATTAAATGCTGTTACAAGCCGCATTTACGTAAATGGCGTAATGAATTACTCAGATAAAGTGAAATTTAAAGATTTAGCGAAATTTATAAAGCGTCAATAATGAGAGAAAAGCATGATTTCCTATTGAAATCATGCTTTTTCTTTATGTATAAATTAAAAATAGTATATAATAATAAGAGTCGTCTTTTAATAGAATGAATAAAAAGGAGGGTGTGCAGATGGGGATTAGTAGTCGTTTTACAGTAGGTGTTCATATGCTGACATTACTTGCGATAGATCGAAACTCTCGCTGTACCTCTGAATGGATTGCCGGTAGTGTGAATACAAATCCAGTTGTGATTCGTCGCATTACAGGAATGTTGAAGAGAGCAGGACTTGTTGATGTACAAGCTGGTAAAGGTGGTACGACACTTGCTCGAGATTTAGAAGAAATTACATTACTTGATGTATATAAAGCAGTGGAAGTTGTAGAAGAAGGACAGCTATTTTCCTTCCATGAAAATCCCAACATTGAATGTCCAGTAGGAGCTAATATTCAATCAGTATTAGAAATTATTTTAATGCAAGCGCAAGAAGCGATGGAAAACGTGCTTGCAAATGTAACGGTAGATCAATTAGTTACAAATTTAAAGTCTAAAATGAAAGAATAAAAAAGCGAGCTTCCTCATAATGAGGGCTCGCTTTTTTTTATTCAGAAATATTGAAAATTCTATTTTTCAGTATTTAAAATGAATTTACCTACGATAGCTGCGAAGATACCACCAAGAATTGGTGCTACGATGAATACCCATAGTTGAGAAAGTGCTTCTCCACCAACAAATAAAGCTGGTGCGATACTACGAGCTGGGTTAACAGATGTTCCAGTTAACGGAATTCCTAATAAGTGGATTAAAACTAATGTGAAACCAATTACTAGTCCAGCTAAAGAAGAACTTCCTTTTTTACCTGTTACAGCGACGATAACTAAAATAAATACGAAAGTTAAAATGAACTCAACTAAAAATGCTCCAGATAAACTAAGAGTTCCGAAACCATTTTGTCCTAAATTATCTAAAGGTGTTTTAGCAGATTTTAAAATTGTTACTAACGTTGCAGTTCCTAATAAACCACCTAAAATTTGAGCTAATACATAATAACAAAGTTCCATAGCGTTCATGCGTTTGTTGATGAACATAGCTACTGATACTGCTGGGTTAATGTGACATCCAGAAATTGTTCCGATGCTATATGCCATAGCTACAATAGATAAGCCGAAAGCCATAGCGATTCCTAATGTTCCAATTCCTTCGATTCCGCCGCCAGTGACAGCTACTCCAGTTCCGAATAATACAAGTACAAAGGTACCAATAAATTCAGCGATTGCTTTTTTTAACATAATTTACCTCCTATTAATGCGCATGAAACGTATTATAACATACGTTTTAGTATAAACAGCCAATGAAATACTATTCTGATAAGGCAAAATAGGGGGACAATAAAAAAGAGTATGGTTCATCTCTATAGAACCATACTCTTTTTTTATGCTGATTTTTTCTGTTTAACGGCTGGAATAGATCGGTTTAAAATACTATTTGCAACCATTCCTAACATAATAATAATCATTCCAAGTAGGGAAAGCCCGCCAGGAAACGAACCATTCAAGAAAACAATTTCTCCAAGTACGGTAAAGACCATTGTTCCAGCTTGTGTTGCTTCAACAGCTCCAAGTAAAGCCAGGTTATCTTTTGCTAAGTCAGTAGCAAAGAAAAATGTCATCGTTGCAATAACGCCGGAACATAATGCTAACAAAAATCCTTGAAGCATTTGGCTAGATGTTGGAATACCCGTAGTAGAAAATCCGTATACACCAAGCAAAATTGTTATAGGAAGACTTCCAATTGCCATTCCTAATACACGTTGGAACGTATCAAGGCGTCCGCCAACAAGCTCCATCATTTTTCGGTTACCGAACGGATATAAGAAAGCGGCTAATACGACAGGTAAAAAACCTGAAATGAACTGAGTCATTGTAATATGGCCTGCGGCAGTTGCTTGCATACAAATTACACCAAGTAAAATAAATAAAGCAACATATAAGCTACGAAGTGGAATTTTTCCACGTACAAGTTTCGTACCTGATTTTGTTTCTATTTTCACAAAAAATAGTGGTGATAGTAGTAAACCAGCTAAAATCGTAACTTGCCAAGTTCCAGCAACGAGCCAAGCTGGAGAAAAGACAGCTGCGAAACTTAATAAAGAATAAAAACCAATACCGGCAACAGAACCCCATCCGATCCACGCTAATGGATATTTTTTTAACTCTTTCCATAATCCCCTAAAGTTTTTGCGAAATAAAACGATAAGGAATAAAATAGGGAGAGCAAATAAAAAACGGAAGGAAGCTGTCCAAGCCCAGCTCGTTCCAGATACATTCATTGCTCTATTAATAATAAAGGTTGCAGAAAAAAAGGCCGATGATAAAAGACCTAATAAAATTGCGCGCATGAAGTATAGCACTCCTTTCGAAAATAAATAATTATGTATAGTATGATATACTTTAATTTAATAAAAGTAAACTATTTTATACTTTGAGGTGGTTTTATATATGAAAGAAAATGAAGATATGCAAACGAAAGAAGTCATTCAACAAGTTGGACAGTTATTGAGACAAATTCGAAATGAACAGAAATTAAGTTTAGAAGAATTAGCTCATAAAACAGGAGTTAGTAAATTAACATTAGGAAAGATCGAAAGAGGGGAAACAAATCCGACGCTAGCTGTCATTTGGAAAATAACGAAAGGGTTATCAATTCCTTTATCTAGATTAATGGTTTTTGGAGAACCAGTAGCCGTTGCGCGCTGTGGAGAAGGATTTGCAGTAGATGTAGGACAAGCATGGCATTTAGAAACGATGTTCCGTTATACGAAAGAAACAGGGATGGAAATGCACCGTGCTTGTTTACGATCAAATAGTATATATGAACCAGAAGCTCATCATGAAGGTGCGATTGAGCTTGTAACGGTAATGAAAGGGAAAGTGTCTATTCAAGTGGAGAATGATGTATATGAATTAAATGAGTTTGATTCCATTCAATTTGAAGCGAATAAGAAGCATATTTATAAAAATGAAGAAGAAGAAGTGGCGGTATTACATTTAACGATGAAATATTCTTCATGAAAAAATCCCCTATAGAAAAATCTATAGGGGATTTTGTATACACTATGCTCAAATATATGAAAGAATGTTATTAGTAAGAGCGTGGCATAAGTAATAAACAAATAAAATAAACTAAAAACCCCGTCCCAAAACATAAAACTGCAATGACCCAAAGTATGCGAATGAGAGTAGAGCTAATATCAAAATATTCTCCTAAACCACCGCATATACCAAATAGCATTTTATCAGTTTCGGATTTACATAATCTTTTTGACATCTTCCAATACACTCCTTTTTATAGCAAACTCTATACTTCTATTCTATATGGAAATCTATGAGGAGACTATGAGGTTGTATGACATTTTTTTAGGGAACAGTCATATTAATTGTCTTAATTTTCAGTTGATATTAAAATTATAGTAAGAGGTAACTTTTAATAAAGGGTGGGGAAATAGAGATGACGGTATATTGGTTGACTAATGTAACGCTTGAATCGGGGTATACATATGAAGAGGGGAGAATTTCAAAAACAGAAACAGAGTTATGTAGTTTACTTATTGAAGAGGGACGAATTAAAAAAATTATAGCAGGGACTGTTCAAGAGGAAGGGGTACTCATTCTTGATGCTAATCGTTTATTAATTTTGCCCACTTTCAAAGAGATGCATATTCACATTGATAAGACATATTATAGTGGTCCTTGGAAAGCTTGTATGCCAGCAGAAAGTATTTTTACACGTTTTAATGAAGAAGAAAAAATTTTACCAAAGCAATTAGCGACTGCCCAAAATAGAGCGGAAAATATGCTAGAGTTACTACTGCAAAATGGTGCAACGAATATTAGAACGCATTGTAATGTTGATCAAATTATTGGGCTTGGTAATTTGGAGGCGACGTTAGCGGCATTAGAAACATATAAAAATCGAGTGTCTAGTAGAATTGTTGCGTTTCCGCAACATGGATTATTGCGCAGTAATTCTGTGCAACTCGTGAAAGATGCGATGCGTATGGGTGCTCATCTAGTCGGAGGCGTAGATCCAGCTACAGTGGATAATGACATTGAAAAATCATTACATACAATTATGGATATCGCAGTAGAATTTAATGCGGATGTTGATATTCATTTGCATGATGCGAATAATCTTGGAACATTTACGATGAAGAGATTGGCAAGTTTAACAGAAGAAGCAGGATGGCAAGGTCGTGTAACAATTAGTCATGCACTTGGACTTGGTGGTGTTACTGATAAAGAGGCTGAAGAAGTGGCAGAAAGACTCGCAAATGTAAATATTGATATTACTTCAACGGTACCAATTGGTAAACAAGTAATCCCAATTCCGTTATTAGATAAAAAAGGTGTTAAGGTTTCATTAGGAAATGATAGTATTACAGATCATTGGTCACCGTTTGGAACAGGTGATATGCTTCAAAAGGCGAATCGATTAGCAGAGCGTTTTGGGTGGAGTGACGAAAGGTCTTTAGGAAAAGCACTTCGCTTTATTACAGGAGGAAAAGAAACGTTAAATAATGAAGGGAAGCGAGTATGGCCGAATGTAGGGGATGAAGCGAGTTTTGTTTTGACAAATGCGACATGCGCTGCTGAAGCAGTAGCGCGTCAAACAGAAAAACGTTTAGTCGTGTATAAAGGAAATATTGTTGTTGGAAGTTTAAATGAGGTGGAATTAAATAATCTTGTGTAGAAGAATCGTTTAAATATTTTGAGGGGGGTTCTAATGGTAAGTCTAGAACTCTTCTTTTTTATTCTTACAATATATTTTTTATAGGAAAGCTAGAAGGGATGAAAATTTTGGACAATCAACATAACCAAAATCATATTATGGGAACTTTGCAATGGTTTATATTTTTATTAGCAAATTCAATCGCACTACCAATTGTCGTTGGCGGATTATTTCATCTTACGACGGAAGAAATATTTTATTTAATGCAGCGTACGTTTTTTGTAGTTGGTATATCTTCTTTTTTACAAGGCTGGCTTGGGCATAGACTGCCAATTGCGGATGGGCCGGCTGGATCTTGGGTTGGTGTATTTACCGTACTTGCTTACGCAACGGCCGGACAGGATCAATTACATAGTACACTGCAAATTTTAGAATTAGGAATGATAATCTCCGGTGTTATTTTAATAGGATTAGGAGTAACTGGTTTTATAGGACGTATTTTATTTTTATTTACGCCGCTTGTGACAGGGACGTTTTTACTTTTATTATGTTTACAATTAAGTGGTGTATTTTTAAAAGGAATGTTAGGAATTACAGCTACTATTTCTCAAATCGACGGATTTACAGCAATGATCGCGTTTAGTATATTTTTGTTCGTTATTATACTATCTAATTTCGGAAAAGGCTTTGTCAAAAGTTATGCAGTTTTAATAGGATTAATTAGTGGGTGGATTATTTTTCTTATTGCAGGAAAAGTGACAATCCCATCTCAAGTAACTCATTTTGTGCAACTTCCACATATATTTGCTTGGGGACTTCCAAAATGGAATACAGGTATGGCTGTATCAAGTTTCGTTATGGTATGTATTTTAGTTTCGAATACGGTGGCAGCTATTATAGCAATTAATCAAGCAACTATTCATAAAGCGACTATTGAACAAAAACAGTTGAAAGATGGAACATGGGTTGGGGGGATTTCACATATCATCTCTTCTGTATTTTCAACTGTAGGTGTCGTTCCGTTACCAGCAACGGCAGGGTTTATACGTTTAACAAAACAAAAGTATATACGATCGTTCTTAATGGCATGTGCGTTACTAGTCGTAATGTCTCTTTTTCCAAGTATTATTCGTTACTTAGCATCTTTACCATCTGCTGTCGCATCGGCTGTTTTAATGGCTTCGTTCGTACAGTTAATTGGAATTGGATTTAATAATATAAAACAAGTGCCGATGAGTGAAAGGAATGTAACGATTTTAGGCGTTGCAGTATTATTTGGCAGCGGCGTTATGTTTTTACCGTCTGGAGCACTCCAATCCTTGCCGTCTGTTATGCAATATATATTCGGTAATGGTTTATTTGTAGGTACGGTTGTAAGTATATTGCTAGAACAAATATGGCGCGTTGGAAAGTAAGTGGATAAAAAGAGTGTACGCACTGTATAAAAGTCTAAAATAACATAGGAAATAAAGCCCATTTTCATTCACCACCTGCACATTTCGTTCATACAATATCTTGACTAAATAAACACCCAACTTACACATACACAGCTCTGGCTTAAGCAAGGAGGGTTATACCAGTTGAAGGAAAAAGCGTATCAATCTAAACCTTTACTCACAAAGAGAGAAAGAGAAGTATTTGAATTACTGGTTCAAGATAAAACAACGAAGGAAATTGCAGGTGAACTTTTTATAAGTGAAAAGACAGTTCGCAACCACATCTCAAACGCAATGCAAAAGCTAGGGGTTAAAGGACGTTCACAAGCAGTTGTGGAGCTTCTTCGTATGGGAGAGCTCGAACTATAAGAAAGCAGCCGACTTTTATACAAAGAGTCGGCTATTTTTTTGTTTGCTTCACTTGCTATATGAATGATAAGAACACTCCATACATAAATAGGTAATAAGGAGGGGATATGTTGAAAAGGATACTGTTAGTTTCAACAAGTGCTCATGATATGAATGGACACCCGACTGGTTTGTGGCTTGAAGAGCTCGCAGCTCCTTATCATTTATTTAAAAAGGCTAAGTTTGATGTTGATATTGTGTCAATAAAAGGCGGGAGAGTACCTATAGATAGAGTGTCTATTCCGAATGGTATACCTCGTGAATTCAAGCACGTAGCTTCTTTATTGCAAAATACAAGGCCGATTTCAAATGTTCATTTTTCGGATTATGATGCGGTTTTATTTGGTGGTGGGCACGGGGCGATTGTAGATTTTCCAGGTACTCCATATGTAGCAAATTTGATTGAGAATATGTATAAGAATAACCGGATTGTAGCGGCTGTTTGTCACGGAGTAAGCTCCTTAGTCGGTGTGAAAAATAAGGATGGCTCGTTTTTTGTTGCCGGTAAGCGTATAACAGGTTATACAAACGATGAAGAAAAAGCTGTACATTTAGAAAAGCGCGTTCCGTTTTTGTTAGAAAGTAAGTTGAAAGAAGAAGGAGCTTTGTTTTATGTAGCGCCTAATTTTACGCCGCATGTGGTAGTAGATGGGCATTTAATTACAGGGCAAAATCCACAGTCTAGCGTGGAAATAGGTAAGGCTATAAAAAGGGCTGTAAATAAATTATAGAAAAAGTACCCGCTACTAACAAAGGTAGTGGGTATTTTTATCCTAAAATTCCCCCCTCAAAATTGGCTTGTAACCGTCCAGTTGGTGATAATGGATTCTAGTTCTTTATGTATAGTATATGAAAATGTAATAAACTAAAAAAGCATAATGAGTATAATAACTTCATTTATAATCATTCGTGAATTTGCTATACTATTTTGTATGGACAAAAGGGGAGGCTCTTTTAAATGAGAAAAGTCGCATGTGCAAATACTTATATTAATAAAATAAAGCCCGTTATTAGAAAGACGAGTTTTAGCCAATTGAAAATAGATGAAATTGCGAAATATATGGATATTAGTAAAGCTACTTTATATAAACGTTTTTCTTCGAAAGATGAAATTATTGAGGCGGTAGTAGAGGATTTTATGAATTATCTACTCGAAGGTGATGCGGACAATCAAGATGAAAGCATGTCTTTTGCAGAACGTTTCCAAAAGACGTTTATCCACTCTTTAAAATGTGTGACATATATTTCGGATGTTTTTTTGCAAGATTTGAAAGAAGCATATCCGCATTTGTCAGATCAATTAGTCGCTGCACAACAAAATCGTAATCATAATTTGCAAATGTTTTTTGAAGCGGGTATGGAACAAGGTTATTTTAATAAAATGAATGCACAATTATTTATGGTACAAGATGATGTGATGTTACGACGTATTATAGATCATTCTTTTTGTATTCAGTACGATATTACTTTAAAGAAAGCGATATTTGATTTTTATCAATTAAAGAAGTATCAACTTTTTAAACCAGAGTATATAGAAGCAATTGATGATTCTGAAATTGAAAAAGAAGTTATTGCTATTTTGCAAATGATTTCGTAAAAAAGCAGATCTCCCTTAGTAGAGGGAAATCTGCTTTTTTAGTACATATTATTTTTGCAACTGTTTTAATACTAATTCGGCTACTGAACCACCTGAAGCTGGGTTTTGACCAGTGATAACACGATTATCTTCTAGAGCAAAAGCTTCCCAAGGCTGTGCAGCTTTTTCGTAAAGTCCTCCATTTTTAATGAGTTCATCTTCTGTTAAAAATGGAACGAATTGATCTAATTCAGCTAATTTTTCTTCTTCATTTGAAAAGCCTGTTACCTTCTTACCGCTAATTAAACGATCCCCATTACTTAATGTAATATGAAATAAACCAGCTGCTCCATGACAAACGGAAGAAACAATACCGCCGTTTTCATAAATATTGCGGCTAATATTTTGAAGTTCTTTATTTTCTGGGAAGTCCCAAATAACCCCGTGACCACCTGCGTAATAAATAACAGCGTAGTCTTCTGGATTCACTTCACTTGGTTTCATTGTAGAACCGAGGCGATTCATAAACTCTTTCTTTTGGTACCATTCCCAATCGATGCTCTCCGCCATTGCTAAACTATGTGGATCAATTGGTGTATAACCGCCTTGTGGACTGACGTAATCAACTTCGTAACCCGCTTCTTCTACTTTTTTTACGAAATGTACAGCTTCACCGAGCCAAAGTCCGGTAGCCCTATTTAAATTTGGGTATTTTTCTACGCTTGTTAATACAACTAACATTTTTTTCTTCATCATAATCCTCCTATAATGTCTCTTCTATATAAAAGTTCTGTATTCGTTTCATTTTATTAAGTTAAAAAATGCAAATTTGAATAATCATGCCAGTCCTCCTTATATCAGCTTCGAAATTAGTGTATAATAACTTTTGAACAAAGTAAACCAAAAAGGCTAAAATAGTTTACTTTGTATGTTTTTCGTTGACAAACTGTAATGTTGAAACTATGATAGTTCCATGAATATCGAACAACATACGTGTTTCGTTTCGAATTCAATTTATCGCGCGATAAATTAGCACCATTTATACATTTAATGAAGTTGTTTAGTGGTGATACAACATTTAAATAACTTCATTTTTTTATCTATAGTTTGACAGTTTTAAAATTGCAATCAGGAGAGTGTTACACATGGGGAAAGATATAAGTAACCATTCGAAATGGTTTGTTTTTACATTATGTTTTATTGTTTTGTTAGGACCGATGAACGCTGTGTTATTTAATGTAGCGCTAGAGGATATTGCTAATGATTTATCAATTAGTCAATCGAAAGTAAGTTGGGTTGTAGTAGGGTATTCTTTAGTCGTCGGTATCGGTTCGATGATATATGGAAAACTGGCTGATCGTTACAGTGTAAAAAGGCTATTAATTATTTCTATTATCATATTTGTAGCTGGTTCTATTGTTGGGTTTGTGAATCAATCTTATGAGATTATCATTTTCGCAAGGTTAGTGCAGGCGAGCGGAGGAGCAGCGTTTATTGCGCTTAGTATGATTGCGGTGGCGAAATTAGTTGCTCCAGCTAAAAAACCGGGTGCGTTAGCAATGATTAGTTCTTCTATTGCATTAGCGGTTGGTATTGGACCTTTAGTTGGTGGGGCAATTACAAATACGTTAGGGTGGCCGTATTTATTTTTATTTATGGTTATTTCAATGGTTGGTATTTTCTTGCTCGTAAAATTTATGCCAGAAGAGGTGCAACATACCGATGAAGTGTTCCACTTTGATTTCATTGGAGCATTTTTATTATTTGTATTGATTACGACCGTTTTATTAGGAGTGAATATTAATAATTGGTTTTTTGTGTTATCTGTTGCTTTCCTATTTTTATTCAAGGCTCATATGAAGAGAGCAGAGTCGCCGTTTATTGATATTGAGTTGTTTACAAATAAACCATTCCTGCGTTTAATAGCGGTCGGATTTATCATTAATGTGGCGTTATGTGCTAGTTTATTATTATTACCATTACTGTTAGGAAGAGGGCACGGATTGTCTCCGTTCGTTATTGGAATTGTATTGTTTGTTGCATCTCTCTTTGGTATTGTATCTAGTTTTATTACCGGAAAGATTATTCCTGCGTTTGGGAATGTGAGGATGATGTATGTAGCGTCTGTAGTTATGATCATTGGCTTTTTAATTTTAGGGATTATTCCAGACGGGAACTTACTCTTTATTTTATTTGCGGTTATTTTAACATTTATGAGTTATTCGGCAATTCAAGTATCATTAAACACATTTATTCCGAAAACATTAAATCCAGCTAAAGTTGGAGTCGGCCTTGGTTTATATAATTTAATTAACTTTTTCGGTATGGCATTTGGACCAGCTGTAGCGAGCAAAATTATGGAATCTACAAATAGTTATCGATTGAATTTTATTTTGATCGTCATTTTAATTTCTGTTCATTTCGTCTTATTAATGGGAATGTCTTCTTTTCAAAAAAAGATGGATCAATGAATATGCACTTTATATAGAAGAAACCGACTTTCTTATAGAAGGTCGGTTATTTTTCTATCTTGCAAATTATGAAAAAAAGGAGCAAAATAAAAAAGGTCCTAGTCTATACATGGGCAAATGAAAATTTTCATACAGAAGCATTTGAAGTGAGCGAACTTAAAGTGTGTAAAATATAATGATAAACATAAAAGATGATGAATGAGAAAACGGGTGATGAAGTTGAATAGAGCAATCGGTGTTATCGATTCAGGAGTTGGCGGTTTAACAGTAGCGAAGGAATTAATTCGTCAGTTGCCGAAAGAGCGTATCATATATTTAGGAGATACAGCACGTTGTCCTTATGGTCCACGTTCTCGAGAAGAAGTGCGTCAATTTACGTGGGAAATGACGGAGCATTTACTAGATTTAAATATTAAAATGTTAGTTATTGCGTGTAATACAGCAACTGCAGTTGTATTAGAAGAGATGCAAAAACAATTACCAATTCCAGTAGTAGGAGTTATTCACCCAGGATCACGTACAGCTTTAAAAGTGACAAACACGTATCACGTTGGGATTATTGGAACGATTGGAACGGTGAAAAGTGGTGCATACGAAGAGGCGTTAAAGTCTATTAATAACCGTGTTATGGTAGAAAGTTTAGCTTGTCCACCTTTCGTTGAACTTGTAGAGAGTGGGAATTTCGAAAGTGAAATGGCGTATGAAGTTGTAAGAGAAACACTGCAACCGCTGAAAAGTACCGATATTGATACACTTATATTAGGGTGTACACATTATCCGATTTTAGGACCTGTTATTAAACAAGTAATGGGAGATAAAGTGCAACTAATTAGTTCTGGTGATGAAACAGCACGTGAAGTAAGTACAATCTTATATCATAGTAAAATGTTGAATGAAGGAGAAGAACAAAGCGATCATCTCTTCTTAACAACAGGAAAAATAGGCTTGTTTAAAGAAATTGCATCAAAATGGTTCGGTCAACCGATTGAAAATGTGAAGCATATTCATTTAGAAAAAGAATAATAGTAGAATTTATATAAGTGAGCTCCTGAGAAATCAGGAGTTTTTGTTTTATCTTGCTATTTGCTGGGCAGTTAGACCCTCCAATGATTAAAGTTTCACTTTATAAGAGGCACAGCTTGTTCTAAAATGTGAAACGGCTCGTATACATAATAGTACAAACTTAGATTTTAGGGGGGAATGGCATGCCTAAATCCACTTTTAAATGGGTTGTTGGTGCTACTGTGAGCGCTGTTTTACTAACAGGGTGTGGCTTTATAAATCAGGAGAAAGCAACTGAACAAATTGATCCGCCAAAACAAGTTACGTATACAGAGGGTGGGAAGAAAGAAGTAGCTAAAAAAGATAAGCAAGGGCAAATGGTAAATAGAGAACTATACCTTGTTGATAAAAATGGTTATGTTGTACCACAAACGTTAGCTATACCTACTCCGAAAGCAAATGAGACTGTGAAGCAAACGTTAGAATACCTTGTGAAAGATGGACCGGTAACGAATTTATTACCGAATGGGTTTCGTGCAGTCATTCCGGCGAATACAACGATGACTTTAGATTTGAAAAAGGACGGGACGGCAGTTATTGATTTCTCTAAAGAAATGAAAAACTATGCGAAAGAAGAAGAGCGTCAAATCATTGAATCTATAGCGTGGACGTTGACGCAATTTGCAGAGATAAAACAAGTGCAGTTCCAAATAAATGGTGAGAAATTGGCGAAGATGCCGGTTGCTGGTACACCGCTTGGTGAAGGAGTGAGCCGTGCAAATGGTATTAACTTCGATGATGAACAAGTAGCAGATGTAACGAATACAAAACCAGTCACACTATATTTCATGGCGCAAAATAATAATAAACAGCAATACTACGTACCAGTCACACGCCGCGTTGCGGAAGGAAAAGAAAATGATTATGCAGCAATTATAGATGAACTTGTAAAAGGTCCGATTCATCAATCGCTCCTGAATGATTTTAATCCAGGCGTTAAGCTTATTACGAATCCGAAATTACAAGACGGAAATCTTACATTAAACTTTAATGAAAATATATTTGTAAACCCAGATAAAAATATGATCTCAAATTACGTATTGAAGTCGTTAGTTTTATCTTTAACAGAAAAGAAAGGTGTGAAAAATATTTCTATTGAAGTGAATGGAAAAGCAAATCTTATAGATGAAAAGGGCGGAAAGTTAATAAAACCTGTAGATCGTCCAGAAAACGTGAATACAGGTAGTTTTTAATCTTGAATAATTTGATATACTTAAGTAAGAAAGGAGAATTGCTTTTTGGGTTCTCCTTCTTTTATTGTATACATATCATACATTTAAATTTGGCTATACTAACGAGTAGTAATTAAGAGGAGGTTATTTTTATGCGAGTAGATGGTAGAGAGAAAACAGAATTACGCCATATACATATTCACACGAATTATTTAAAACATCCAGAGGGATCTGTATTAATTGAAGTTGGGGATACAAAGGTGATTTGCTCAGCAACAATTGAAGAGCGTGTACCACCGTTTATGCGTGGAGAAGGAAAAGGATGGGTAACAGCTGAATACGCGATGATTCCGCGTGCAACAGAACAACGTACAATTAGGGAGTCAAGCAAAGGGAAAGTAACAGGACGTACAATGGAAATTCAACGTCTAATTGGACGAGCATTACGTGCGGTAGTTGATTTAGAAGCGCTTGGCGAGAGAACAGTTTGGATTGACTGTGATGTTATCCAAGCAGATGGTGGAACGAGAACAGCTTCTATTACAGGTGCATATGTAGCGATGGTATTAGCTTTCGAGAAATTATTACAAGCAGAAAAAGTATCTAAAATTCCAGTAAAAGATTATTTAGCAGCAACGTCAGTAGGAATTGTTGAAGAGCAAGGTGTTGTTTTAGATTTAAACTATGCAGAAGATTCTAAAGCAGACGTTGATATGAACGTAATTATGACTGGAAAAGGTCAATTTGTTGAAGTGCAAGGAACTGGAGAAGAAGCGACGTTTAGTAGAGCGCAGTTAAATGAACTACTTGATGCTGCGGAAAAAGGCATTTTCCAACTGATTGATATACAAAAAGAAGCTTTAGGTGACATCGTATCTCATATAGAGTAGAGGTGGAAAGTATGAAACAAGTTGTTGTTGTAGCGACAAAAAATATGGGGAAAGTACGTGAGTTTGCTGAGTTATTTGAGCGATTTGATTTAGAAGTGAAATCATTACACGATTTTCCTCATATTGAAGAAGTCGAAGAAACTGGTGAAACATTTGAAGAAAATGCGATCTTAAAAGCGGATAGTTTGAGTAGACAGTTGAATTCTATCGTAATTGCGGATGATTCGGGTCTTATTGTAGATGCTTTAAATGGAAAACCAGGAGTGTATTCAGCGCGTTTTGCTGGTGAACCGAAAAATGACCAAGCAAATATCGATAAAGTGTTACAAGAATTAAATGGCGTTGACTTTGAAAAGCGTAAAGCTCGTTTTTATTGTGCATTAGCAGTTGCTTTCCCTGAAGGTGATAAAAAGCCTGTCATTGTAAATGGGACATGTGAAGGATTTATCTTAGAACAACGCCGCGGAGAAAATGGCTTTGGATACGATCCGATTTTTTATGTGGAAGAATACAAAAAAGCAATGGCGGAATTAAGTTCAGATGAAAAAAATGCTATTAGCCATCGTGGCCGTGCTCTTCGTAAGTTAGAAGAAAAAATCCCGGAATGGTTTTTAGGAGAATAAGGGAGAGAGAATGATGAAAGCTTTAATCGTAAGCGATAGTCATAGCTCTGTGAAGGAATTACAGCAGTTGAAAGAGAAATATGAAGAGAAAGTAGATATCATGATTCATTGCGGTGATTCAGAGCTAACGCCTGCTCATGAAGAACTGCAAGGTTTCCATGTTGTAAAAGGAAACTGTGATTATGCTAACTTTCAAGATGAAATTGTAACTGATGTAGATGGAATTCGCTTCTTAGTAGTGCATGGACATCGCCATAATGTGAAAATGACATTACAAACGCTAGCGTACCATGCTGAAGAAGTGGGAGCGCAAGTTGCATGCTTCGGACATTCTCACGTATTAGGTGCGGAATTAATCGAGGGCGTTTTATTTATTAATCCAGGCAGTATTTTATTACCACGTCAGCGTGTAGAAAAGACATTTGCTTTATTAGAAATGGATGAAAATCAAATGGAAGTTCGTTTTGAAACGTTAGACGGACAACTAGTTGAACAAGCAGTTTTTAAAAGAGGATAAGAAAATTTATCCTCTTTTAAAAAAGGTGTTGACTTTATGTGTGGTTATACATATAATAAATATTGTCGATAGGGCAACGGCGCTAACGAAGAAAAGAAAATAACATATGCGGGTGTAGTTTAGTGGTAAAACAAGAGCCTTCCAAGCTCTGGTCGAGAGTTCGATTCTCTTCACCCGCTCCATGTCCCAGTAGCTCAGCCGGATAGAGCATACGCCTTCTAAGCGTACGGTCGGGAGTTCGAATCTCTCCTGGGACGCTAAAAAAACCTTGTTATCTTTTGATAACAAGGTTTTTTGTTTGTCTATAAATTGATGTATGTGCAAGAAGTGTAAAATATAACGCAATATATGATAATTATTATTTATTATGGATGGAAGTACATTAAGAAAAGAGCGCCATTTATGCGCCCTATTCCTCTTATTTAATTTAAAGAATCAATAGGCTTATGATGGAACTCAAATCCATATCCGTATTATCCTAATTTTTTACTTAGAATGTTCTAAAACTTTTACCATTCTAGTACGATTGAGCAGCAGTTATCGGAACTTATCCCCGGCAGTGTGTTACAATTAATAGAAGCGGAAAACGAGAATCTCCAATTGACTGGACCTGTGATTGGTTAGAGGGTTTAAGAAGGTCGTATAAAAAAGGGAGATGGCGCAAAGATGGCGAGATCAAATGAGAATGATTTAACGGAGAAATTGGCAGAAGGTCACCGGAAATATGGTGATGGCAATTTTACAGTACAGAACATCGGTGATGAAACTAAACCGAATTGGACTGTTGTAAAAAATGTGAGGAAGGGATCGGCAGGCATTCGCGAGGGCGAAGATATATTAAGACTGCGATCAAAATATATAAAATAGTACGGAAATGGCCGGAGCGGGAGTTCTCATCTCTCCTAGGACGCTAAAAAAACCTTGTTATCTTTTGATAACAAGGTTTTTTGTGTATTTTAAATTAGTTGTTAATAAACTTGTCAAAGACAAAACCATAATCTTTCACATTATATTGTTTCTTCGTATCAACAAGCCAGTTAAAGGCAATCTCGTTCATTTCTTTAAATTGCTCTGCTAAATTTACTTGTGCGTTTGAAATGCGGCTAAAGGCATTAGATGCCATATCTAAACTTTTATGTGCATATTGTAATGTAATATCGTTGTCGTATGAAATTTCTTCGATTTTAAGTAAAGCCTTATATAAATCTTTTAATTCTTCAATATGTTTTTTATGAACATCAATTGAGTAATGTTCATCGCCCATTTGAAACTTAATTTCTACATCTAAATCAATCGTTCCTGCAGTTTCAAGTGCTACGTTTTTAATTTGATATTTGCTATAACTAAAGCGGCGTAGTGTACGTTTTTTACTTGTTGCGCTTGTACCGTCTAAGTGAATTAACCCTTTGTTTGTGAAGCAATATTCATCTGATTTGGATTTAATTAGAAAGTAAATTTTCTCCCCATCTTCATGCATCACATAATCATCAGCATCAACCTTATCATAGTCTTTCGGCGTAATGACAGAACCTACATCGCTTAGTCCTAATACATCTGCGGCCATTTTTTTAAACATATATAATCCCCCTTGTAAATTAAATTCTTAATTGTACAAAAATATATTAACACGATTTTCACCCGTTGTTTTCTTGTAATACGAAAATATCTGAAGGTAAGTTAAGAAAAGTAACGAATAATTATTTTGATTCTAAATTATTTAGTAAATCTATTAGTTTAAGAGTCGATTCGCCGAAAAATAACCAAGAGAAAAAAGTTAATTTTGCAAGTGGTTATAGAGAAATTCCGTGAAAGCACCTCAAGCGATATGAGGTGTTTTTCAATCTCTTTTTGGAATCTTACAATTCTGTAAGGTAACTGTAAGGTAGTTCGATGGTAAGAAATTGCTAATCTTTTATAATGAAGATAACAACGATAAAACGAGGAGGCAGAAATGATGAAAGGATTAGTTGTAACGGGCTTAACGGTTGCTTTTGGATTTGTAGCGTATGAGAAATTAACGTATGTAGTTGATGTTGTGAAACATTTGATCGCTTAGAGAAAACAGCCATGAGAGGGAAAGGGAATGAGTGAATGAATGGAATGGTTATTTGGAATTATAGGTACTTGTAGTGTAGTGTTATTGTTCTTTGTCCCAAGTGGTATACTTAGTTCGACAACAAGTTTGTTCTTCTTAAGTTTGTTTGCTTGTACGATGCTTATTATTATGTTTTTAATGAAGCGAAGTAAACCAATCTTCTATTTTAGCATGATTGTTATGGCAATTATTGTTCTCCAAATTATTACCCTTGTAATATACCCCACAATTATAAAAGCTTTCCATTAATGATGAATCCTCTGCGCTTGTTGCTGGGGATTTTTATTTGTATAATTTTAATTTTTAGTAGAAATTTATTCGTATTGGAATGTAAAAATTAAATATTTTCATATTTCAAACAAATAGTTTAGGGATGTTGTGTTCTCATTACGCATTTGATATATTTACTTTGAACATAATTAAAATCAAGAAAAAGAGGCGGACGTATGGATAAAAAAGAAAATACGGTCGTATTGTTTCCACAACTATCAGAGCGCTATATTGATGAAGGTTTTTTAGCGCTGAAAGAGCGGGAATTCGAAGATGCATTGCGTTGCTTTGAAATATTACGTCAGTATAATGCGGAAACGGAACAAACGGAATTAGCTTCAGTTATTTGTTTACTCGAATTAAAACGTATGGAAGAAGCGAAAGACAAATGTGAACAGTTGCTTAAAACAGGAGTTGTCTTATTTGGTGATATTCTTGAAACGTACGTAACTATTTTAGTTCAAACAAATGATTATGAAGGTGTTATTGAAACTGTTGAAAAGGTTTTACAAACGAAAGATATAATGCCTGATCAAAAGGAAAAATTAGCGCAGCTTGCTTTATTTGCAGAAGGTATGCTAAATGAGGGAGACGCATCGCTAGTGGATTCAAATTTTGAATTGGATGAGTTTACTAATGAAATTTTTGGAGAAAACTTTGGACAGAAGCTAAGAGCGATTCAGCGACTTTCGTTAAAAGACTTAGATCTTGCATTACCTGTTTTAAAGAAATTTTTAATAGACGAAGAGCAGCACCCCTATTTGAAAACTTCTATTTTGTATAAAATGATAGAAAGTCAGGTAGAAGAAGAAATAGAGGTAGAAAAGTTTGGAAATACGATTAAGGTAATTCCAGCATTTACAGGTCATAATGAGGAGCAATCCAATAACATTATACATAAATTATCAAGCCGATTAGAGCAAAATTATCCCGATATATTTGAAGCAATGGTTACATATTGGAAAGAGTTGCAAATTAGCGTTTTCCCATTCGCTCTATTAATGGATAAAGAAGAGATTTGGTCAGCTGTTTTAGAGAGAATTGGAAGAAAGCGTTTCGGATTGGCTATAGATGAAGAAGAGCTTATGGCAGCATATAATATCGAATTGGAAGAGTTTCATATTGCCTATCAATGGTTATTACGTGTTGAAAGAGAAGGATATTTGCCCGTATAATTATGAAAAAGAATCGTTCAGTTCTTGAAACGAGCATATTCTATGTTATAATGTAAGGGTTGCAAAAGGCAGAAATCTGCCTGTTTGTAAGAGAAGAGAAGTGTAATTCTCTTACTTAATATGTTTCATATTATTCTCGAACAAAATATACCGTAGTTGTCTTCTGGGCAATTAGTAGATTGGAACATTATATCTGAAAGCTTTTGCTAGAGGATTATTTGTGTATTTGTTATTTCAAAAAAGAGATAATGAAGATTTTAATCTATAGAGGTATGTGCATACATTATTATAGTTGGAGGGAAAGAATAAATGTCTACAAAATGGGAAAAATTAGAAGGTAACGTTGGCGTTTTAACAATCGAAGTTGATGCTAAAGAAGTAAACAACTCTATCGACGCTGCGTTCAAAAAAGTAGTAAAAACAATTAACGTACCAGGTTTCCGTAAAGGAAAAATGCCTCGTCCATTATTCGAACAACGCTTTGGTATTGAATCTTTATACCAAGATGCTTTAGATATCATTTTACCAAAAGCATACGGTGAAGCGATCGAAGAAGCTGGTATCTTCCCAGTTGATCATCCTGAAATCGACATCGAGAAGTTCGAAAAAAATGCTAACCTTATCTTCACTGCAAAAGTTACAGTGAAACCTGAAGTTAAATTAGGTGAGTACAAAGGTTTAGCAGTAGAAAAAGTTGAAACAACTGTAACTGACGAAGATGTAGAGAACGAATTAAAATCTTTACAAGAGCGTCAAGCTGAACTAGTTGTTAAAGAAGAAGGAACTGTTGAAAACGGTGATACAGCTGTAATCGACTTCGAAGGTTTCGTTGATGGCGAAGCATTTGAAGGCGGAAAAGGCGAAAACTACTCTCTAGCAATCGGTTCTGGTACATTCATCCCAGGTTTCGAAGAGCAAGTAATCGGTCTTAAATCTGGTGAGTCTAAAGACGTTGAAGTATCATTCCCAGAAGAGTACCATGCTGCTGAATTAGCTGGCAAACCAGCAACATTCAAAGTAACAATTCACGAAATCAAAACAAAAGAACTTCCTGAGTTAAACGACGAGTTCGCTAAAGAAGCAGACGAAGCGGTTGCAACTCTTGATGAATTAAAAGCAAAACTTCGCACAAACTTAGAAGAAGGCAAAAAGCACGAAGCTGAGCACAAAGTACGTGACGAAGTAGTAGAATTAGCTGCTGCTAACGCTGAAATCGAAATTCCAGAAGCTATGATCAACACTGAGTTAGATCGTATGGTTCGTGAATTCGAACAACGTTTAAGCCAACAAGGTATGAACCTTGAGCTTTACTACCAATTCACAGGTACTGACGCTGACAAATTAAAAGAGCAAATGAAAGAAGATGCACAAAAACGTGTAAGAATCAATCTTGTTCTTGAAGCTATCATTGAAGCTGAAAACATCGAAGTTACTGAAGAAGAAGTAACTGCAGAAGTTGAAAAAATGGCTGAAATGTACGGTATGCCAGTAGACGCTATCAAGCAAGCTCTTGGAAGCGTAGACGCTTTAGCTGAAGATCTTAAAGTGCGTAAAGCTGTAGACTTCTTAGTAGAAAACGCTGCATAATAAAATAACAAGGCACGATTTTAATCGTGCCTTGTTTTATAAATATAGAAATATATTTATAAAACTTTTCGATGGAGAAGGAAAAGTTCCTTTACAAGTCGAATATACATATTTCAAAAGTTTTAAATTTTTTTTATTTGTACATAACTAGTCATATTATTTGTATTTCTCGCCACGTAGTGACATAATATGTATTTACATACGATACATTTATCGTGTACATACGAAGGCAAGAGGTTAGCACTTTGTAAGGGGTGTGAAAATATGTTTAAATTTAATGATGAAAAAGGGCAATTAAAATGTTCTTTCTGTGGTAAAACACAAACGCAAGTTCGAAAGTTAGTGGCAGGTCCAGGTGTTTACATTTGTGACGAGTGTATCGAACTTTGTACTGAAATTGTACAAGAGGAGCTTGCGAAGGACGAAGAAGTAGAATTCAAAGATGTACCGAAACCGGTAGAAATTCGTGAAATCTTAGATGAGTATGTCATCGGGCAAGATAGCGCGAAAAAAGCACTAGCGGTAGCGGTATATAACCATTACAAACGCATTAATTCTAACAGCAAAATTGATGATGTAGAATTAGCGAAGAGTAATATCGCACTTATTGGGCCAACAGGTAGTGGTAAAACATTACTTGCACAAACGTTAGCGCGTATTCTAAATGTTCCATTTGCAATCGCGGACGCAACATCTTTAACAGAAGCTGGATATGTTGGGGAAGATGTAGAAAATATCTTACTAAAATTAATTCAAGCAGCTGATTATGATGTAGAGAAAGCGGAAAAAGGAATCATTTATATTGATGAGATTGATAAAGTGGCACGTAAGTCCGAAAATCCATCAATTACACGTGATGTATCTGGTGAAGGTGTGCAGCAGGCACTTCTGAAAATTTTAGAAGGTACTGTAGCAAGCGTTCCACCTCAAGGTGGTCGTAAGCATCCGCACCAAGAGTTTATTCAAATTGATACAACGAACATCTTATTCATTTGTGGTGGAGCGTTTGATGGCATTGAGCCGATTATTAAACGTCGCCTTGGTGAGAAAGTAATTGGATTTGGTTCTGAGAAGAAAAATGCTGATGTAAATGAGAAGCATGTTTTATCTCACGTATTACCAGAGGATCTTTTAAGATTTGGTTTAATTCCAGAGTTTATCGGTCGTCTTCCAGTTATTGCGAACCTAGAGCCACTTGATGAAGATGCTCTTGTTGATATTTTAACGAAACCGAAAAATGCACTTGTTAAGCAATTCCAAAAACTATTGGAGCTTGACGATGTTGAGTTAGAGTTTGAAGAAGGTGCACTAATCGAAATTGCGAAAAAAGCAATTGAACGTAAAACGGGTGCTCGTGGACTTCGTTCTATTATTGAAGGCTTAATGCTTGATGTAATGTTCGAACTTCCATCTCGTAAAGATATCGAGAAGTGTATTCTTACAAAAGAAACAGTAGCTGATAATGAACCGCCAAAATTGGTGTTACAAGACGGTACTGTACTTGATACAAAAACATCTGCATAATGCGAAAGGGAAACAGCAATTTTTATAATTGCTGTTTTTCTTTATGTTTAGCTACGTTCCTCCGCGGAAATACTAAGAGATAAAATATTGCGGGAGGAAATAAATAATGAGCTGGACAAATATATTTTTAGTTGTTCAACTTGTTTTTGGTGTAATTGTCGGATTATATTTCTGGCATTTACTTCGAAATCAACGAACACAAAAAGTTTCAATTGATCGAGAATCGAAAAAAGAATTAGAACAGCTTCGTAAAATGCGTGAGATTTCTTTAACAGAGCCGCTAGCAGAAAAGGTGCGTCCTACAACCTTTTTAGATATTGTAGGGCAAGAGGACGGGATTAAGTCCTTAAAAGCGGCTCTTTGTGGTCCGAATCCGCAACATGTAATCATATATGGCCCGCCAGGTGTTGGGAAAACAGCGGCAGCACGTCTTGTATTAGAAGAAGCGAAACGAAATCCTAAATCTCCATTTCGTACGAATGCAACATTTATTGAACTTGATGCGACGACAGCTCGGTTTGATGAACGTGGTATCGCAGACCCTTTAATTGGTTCGGTGCATGATCCGATTTATCAAGGTGCTGGGGCGATGGGGCAAGCAGGTATTCCGCAACCGAAAAAAGGTGCTGTAACAGATGCGCATGGTGGTATTTTGTTTATTGATGAGATTGGCGAACTCCATCCGATTCAAATGAACAAAATGTTAAAGGTGTTAGAAGATCGAAAAGTATTTTTAGAAAGTGCGTACTATAGTGAAGAAAATACGATGATCCCAACATATATACATGATATTTTCCAAAAAGGCTTACCGGCAGATTTTCGCTTAGTTGGAGCAACGACACGTTCGCCAGAGGAAATTCCTCCTGCTATTCGGTCACGTTGCTTAGAAGTATTTTTCCGTGAATTAGATACGGAAGAGATTCAAAAAGTAGCGAAAAACGCCGCGGAAAAAGTGGAAATGCAAATAGGTGAAAATGGTATTGAAATGATTGGGATGTATGCAAGAAATGGACGAGAGGCGATTAATCTCGTACAAATTTCTGCTGGTATGGCGATAAATGAAGAACGTTCTTTCATTAAAGATGAAGATATAGAGTGGGTTGTTCACTCAAGTCAGCTTACGCCGAAATACGAAAAGCACATTTATCCGATTCCAAGGATTGGTCTTGTAAATGGTCTTGCTGTATACGGACCAAATACAGGTG
This sequence comes from Bacillus sp. N6, assembly GCF_052805735.1. Lineage (NCBI taxonomy): Bacteria > Bacillati > Bacillota > Bacilli > Caryophanales > Bacillaceae > Bacillus > Bacillus sp. N6. Next base: position 4,374,410 of record NZ_CM127843.1, on the reverse strand, counting down.
CGTTATTAGAAATTGAAGTAACAGCAATTCCGGCGAAAGATAAAGGATCGGTAAATGTTACCGGAATTGTAGAAGAAGAAAGTATTGGTAGTCAAACGAAATCGATTCGCCGTAAAAGTATGGCAAAAGGCTCTGTTGATAATGTATTAACAGTACTTCGTTCTTTAGATGTGTTGCCAGAAGGATACGATATACATATTAATTTTCCAGGTGGTATCCCAATTGATGGACCTTCTGCAGGAATCGCTATGGCAACAGGTGTATATTCTGCGGTGCATCGCACATATGTAAATAATGAAGTAGCGATGACAGGTGAAATAAGTATACACGGAGAAGTAAAGCCTATTGGTGGCGTGTACGCAAAAATAAAAGCTGCGAAAAAAGCGGGAGCTAAGAAAGTCATTATTCCTGCTGAAAATATGCAACCATTTTTGTATACGATAAAGGGAATCGAAATTATTCCTGTCCGTAAATTAAAAGAAGTATTTGAGTTAACGTTTATGCAAGAAAATATGCATAGAGAGCTAGATGTACATACTAACGTAGACGAAACAGATGCACAATCTATGTAAAAATAAACAATAATAAAATTTGCCAGACTTCGTTTAAGTTTGTATGCTTAATCGGAGTCTTTTTTCTTTTCGTGAGGTAGAAAAACAAGCTATTTACAATTGCGAGGAATCTCAGCAATTGCATCTAGGTGTATTGTAATATAAAATAGTTGAACAGGAGTTTAATTTATTATGGAGGTGCTATGTCTAGTATGAATACGAACGAAAGAATCGTGCCCCTCCTACCATTAAGAGGCGTTCTCGTATATCCAACGATGGTTTTGCATCTTGATGTAGGACGTGATAAATCGATACAAGCACTAGAGCAGGCGGCAATGGATGAAAATATCATCTTTTTAGCAATGCAAAAAGAAATGAATATCGATGATCCGAAAGAAGATGACATATATAGTGTAGGTACAGTGGCGAAAGTAAAGCAAATGCTAAAATTGCCGAACGGTACGCTTCGTGTCCTTGTGGAAGGTTTACATAGAGCAGAAGTAATAGAGTTTATCGAAGAAGAAAATGTAGTACAAGTGTCTATTAAAACGGTAACTGAAGAAGTAGAAGATGATTTAGAAGAGAAAGCTCTTATGCGTACGTTACTGGAGCATTTCGAACAATATATTAAAGTTTCGAAAAAAGTTTCAAATGAAACATTTGCAACGGTAGCTGATGTAGAGGAACCAGGGAGATTAGCTGATTTAATTGCTTCTCACTTGCCGATTAAAACGAAGCAGAAACAAGAGATTCTAGAGATTGTATCTGTAAAAGAACGATTACATACACTTATTTCAATTATTCAAGATGAACAAGAGTTACTTAGCCTAGAAAAGAAAATTGGGCAACAAGTGAAACGTTCAATGGAGCGCACGCAAAAAGAATATTTCTTACGTGAGCAAATGAAGGCGATTCAAACTGAACTTGGCGACAAAGAAGGTAAGGGCGGAGAAGTAGAAGAACTTCGTGAAAAAATTGAACAGTCAGGAATGCCTGAAGAAACAATGAAGGCTGCGCTGAAAGAATTAGATCGTTATGAAAAGTTACCAGCAAGTTCTGCGGAGAGTGGTGTTATTCGCAATTATATTGATTGGTTATTAGCGCTTCCGTGGACAGAGGCAACAGAAGATATAATTGATCTTGCTCATTCGGAAGAGATTTTAAATAACGATCATTACGGTCTTGAAAAAGTGAAAGAGCGTGTACTTGAATATTTAGCTGTACAGAAGTTAACGAATTCACTAAAAGGACCTATCCTTTGTTTAGTAGGCCCTCCTGGGGTCGGAAAAACTTCGTTAGCGCGTTCAATTGCAACATCATTGAATCGTAACTTTGTCCGTGTATCTCTTGGTGGTGTGCGTGATGAATCTGAAATTCGTGGTCACCGCCGTACATATGTTGGAGCAATGCCAGGACGCATTATTCAAGGTATGAAAAAGGCGAAAACAGTTAATCCAGTCTTCTTATTAGATGAGATTGATAAAATGTCTAACGATTTCCGTGGAGATCCATCAGCAGCATTACTTGAAGTATTAGATCCAGAACAAAACCATAACTTCAGTGATCATTACATTGAAGAACCATATGATCTATCGAAAGTTATGTTTGTAGCAACTGCTAATACACTTTCAAGTATTCCAGGTCCGTTACTTGACCGTATGGAAATCATTTCGATTGCTGGCTATACAGAACTTGAAAAAGTACACATTGCTCGTGAGCATTTATTGCCGAAACAATTAAAAGAGCATGGCTTACGAAAAGGTAATTTACAAGTACGTGATGAAGCGCTTCTTGAAATTATTCGTTATTATACACGTGAGGCTGGTGTTCGTACGCTAGAACGCCAAATTGCAAAAGTTTGCCGTAAAGTAGCGAAAATTATCGTTACAGCAGAACGTAAACGTATCGTTGTGACAGAGAAAAAGATTGTTGATTTACTTGGTAAACACATATTCCGTTATGGGCAAGCTGAAAAAACAGACCAAGTTGGTATGGCAACAGGTCTAGCTTACACAGCAGCAGGCGGCGATACACTTGCAATTGAAGTTTCTGTAGCGCCAGGAAAAGGGAAACTAATTTTAACAGGGAAACTTGGGGATGTTATGAAAGAATCCGCACAAGCTGCGTTTAGTTATATACGTTCTCGTGCAGAAGAGCTTCAGATTGATCCGAATTTCCATGAGAAAAATGATATTCATATTCATGTTCCAGAAGGAGCAGTTCCGAAAGATGGACCGTCAGCAGGTATTACGATGGCAACGGCACTTATTTCTGCACTAACAGGTATTCCTGTAAGTAAAGAAGTAGGTATGACAGGTGAAATTACACTTCGTGGTCGCGTATTACCAATTGGTGGCTTAAAAGAAAAAACATTAAGTGCTCACCGCGCAGGCTTAACAAAAATTATTTTGCCAGCAGAAAACGAGAAAGATTTAGATGATATTCCAGAGAGCGTAAAAGAAAACCTTACGTTTGTGCTTGCATCTCATTTAGATGAAGTATTGGAGCACGCATTAGTAGGAGTGAAACAATGAAAGTAACAAAAGCAGATATTGTAATTAGTGCTGTTAAACCAGAACAATATCCAGACAGTGATTTACCAGAAATTGCATTAGCAGGTCGTTCAAATGTCGGGAAGTCTTCCTTTATTAATAAAATTTTAAATCGTAAAAAGTTAGTGCGTATTTCTTCTAAACCAGGAAAAACGCAAACGCTGAACTTTTTCTTGATCAATGAGATGATGCATTTTGTTGACGTTCCAGGTTATGGATATGCGAAAGTGTCTAAATCGGAGCGCGCGGCATGGGGGAAAATGATTGAAACGTACTTTACAACGCGTAAGCAATTAGACGCAGCTGTATTAGTAGTTGATTTACGTCACCAACCGACAAGTGATGACGTGATGATGTATGATTTCTTAAAGCATTATGAAATCCCAACAATTATTATTGCGACGAAAGCTGATAAAATCCCGAAAGGGAAATGGCAAAAGCATTTAAAAGTTGTAAAAGAAACGCTTGCTGTTGAAATTGGCGATGAAATCGTTCTATTCTCTTCTGAAACAGGACTTGGAAAAGAAGAAGCGTGGAAGGCAATTCATAAAATGACAAAAACAAAAAACGCGTGACGAATGTCGCGCGTTTTTTTCTTTATATAAGCTGTTAACGTACGTTTAATGTAACTTCAATATTACCTCGTGTTGCTTTAGAGTAAGGACATACACCGTGAGCCGCTTCTACAAGTTCTTGTGCTTCGCTATGTGAAACGCCAGCGACATGTACATCAAGCACGGCAGATAGGCCAAAACCACCATCTGTATCTTTTCCGATAGAAACGTGAGCGGTTACTTCTGTACTTTCTACTTTCATACGTTTTGTACGAATGACAAGTTGTAATGCACTATCGAAACAAGCTGCATAACCAGCTGCAAATAGTTGTTCTGGATTTGTTGCTTCTCCACCTGCACCACCTAGTGCTTTCGGCATTTTCACATCAAGATTTAATATGCCATCATCTGAAACTACTTTCCCATTTCTTCCACCTGTTGCTGTTACTGAAGCAGTATATAATTTATCCATATTTATTCCCCTTTTCCATCATTAATTGTTTTCATTGTTTCAATTAGTTTATTTAGTTGAATTAATAAAGAGCGATATTCTTGCTCTGTAATTCCTAGGTTTGTAGCCATTGTTGTCGGTAATGAACAAGCCTTTTCCTTTAAATTTTTACCTTGTTCTGTTAATTCAATACAAACTTTTCGCTCGTCTTCTTTGGAACGAACACGTTTTACAAGTGTTAATGATTCCATTCGTTTTAACATAGGTGTTAACGTACCGGAATCTAAAAATAGACGTTCTCCAATTTCTTTTACTGTTAGTCCATCTTGCTCCCATAGTACGAGTAAAGTAATGTACTGGGGATACGTAATACCCATCTCTTCTAAATAAGGTCGATAAAAACGAGTAACCTCTCTAGAACAGGCATAAATAGAAAAACAAAGTTGGTTATCTAGATGCAAAGAGTCCTCTGTCATACATAACTCCCTTCTTATTAAGTTGTGCACAATTTAATTTTGTAAAATCAATATAACGAAAAAGAAATAAAATGTCAAATACATTGTATTGAGAAAGTGTTTGCTACATTTTGGAACAATCATACATATTTTCCTTCATGATGAAAGAAGATAGGAAAGATGATGTTATAATTTATATGGAATAGTTTCCATCACTTGATTATGAGGACTTTTTTTGGTAACGTACAAATAGAGTTATTAATTTATAATCATTATAAAGTAGAAGTTTTTTTATTAGTTTGCTGAATCTCCTTTATTACATACGGAGAATAATTAAAAAATAATCGGTTGTTCACACGATTGTCAGATTCATAAGAGGAAAGTTGTATTATGATAGTAGATAAAGTGATAAAACGGGTGAAGGGGGACATGCTGCGTGCATATTCTTGTTGTTAGTGTAAATTATCGAACAGCCCCTGTAGAATTTCGTGAGAAACTCACATTTCAGGCAGCAGAGCTAGAGCGAGCGATGACTACATTACAAAATCAAAAGAGCGTGTTAGAGAATGTCATTGTATCAACTTGTAATCGCACTGAGATTTATGCTGTTGTCGATCAATTACACACGGGACGGTATTATATTAAGAAATTTTTAGCTGATTGGTTTCAGCTTGAAATAGAAGAAGTCGCACCATATTTAACTATTTTTGAACAAGATGGTGCAATAGACCATTTATTCCGCGTAACGTGCGGTTTAGATTCTATGGTAGTGGGAGAAACACAGATTTTAGGCCAAATAAAAGATAGCTTTTTAGAAGCACAACAAGTTAAAGCAACAGGCACAATTTTTAATGAATTGTTTAAGCAAGTCATTACATTAGCAAAACGTGCCCACTCAGAAACAACAATTGGTGAAAGTGCGATGTCTGTTAGTTATGCTGCTGTTGAGCTTGGAAAGAAAATATTTGGCGAGTTAACGGATTGTCACGTGCTTATTCTTGGTGCTGGTAAAATGGGCGAACTTGCACTACAAAACTTATATGGAAGTGGTGCTCGTAAAGTAACAGTTATGAATAGGACGCTTTCGAAAGCAGAAGTAATGGCTGAGAAATATATGGGACATGCAAAATCATTAAGCGAATTACAATGTGCATTATTAGAAGCAGATATTTTAATTAGTTCAACTGGTGCATCTGAGTATGTCATTACGAAAGAGATGATGACAAAGGTGGAGAAAATGCGCTCTGGTCGTCCTTTGTTTATGGTTGACATTGCAGTGCCACGTGATATTGATCCAGCGATTGATGAGCTAGAAGGTTCTTTCTTGTATGACATTGATGATCTGCAAGGAGTAGTGGAGGCAAACCGTGCTGAGCGTTTGAAAGAAGCAGAGAAAATTCAATTTATGATTGAAGAGGAAATTGTTCTATTTAAAACGTGGTTAAGTACACTTGGTGTTGTTCCGTTAATAGCAGCTCTTCGTGATAAGGCACTTGCAATCCAAAGTGAAACGATGGTAAGCCTAGAGCGAAAAATACCAAACCTTAGTGATCGTGAGAAAAAAGTTATTAGTAAGCATACGAAAAGTATTATTAATCAATTATTAAAAGACCCAATTTTAGTAGCAAAAGAAATAGCTGCTGAAGAGGGAGCGAGCGAAAAACTAGCGTTATTTGCAAAGATTTTTGATTTAGAAACGGAAGAAGTAGAGAGTCGTGCGGAAGAAGTAGAACATAAAAGAGTGTGGACACCATCCGTTCCATCTTTATAATTTGGAAGGATGATCGGATGAGTTTTTTAAATAACAGTATTATTTATCATATTGCAATTATTTTATATGCTTGTAGCATTAGTTTATATTTTATAGATTATTTCCAAAGTAACCGAAAGGCGAACCGATTTGCTTTTTGGTTACTTTCGATTGTATGGGTATTGCAGTCTATTTTTATGTTGCTTAGGGCGACAGATTCAGAAACGAATCCCATTTTAACTTTATTATCAGGGATTTATTTTTATGTTTGGTTATTGATTACGATGTCGTTAGTCATAAATCGATTTATGCGCGTTGACTTTTTAGTCTTCTTTACAAATGTTGTTGCATTTGGCGTAAGCGCTTTTTCTATTTTTACACCGCTCGGAAAGATGTCGCCAGTACTTGCAGAGCAATTAGTTTCAGAACTTGTATACGTGCATGTTGGAATGGCGATTATTTCTTATGCAACGTTTACGGTATCGTTTATTTTTTCTATTATGTATTTACTGCAATATCGCCTATTAAAAAAGAAAAAGTGGAATGCGAGATTAAGAAGGTTAGGGAATTTACCGAAGCTTGAATCTACGTCTTACGGATTAAATTTATTTTCTGTTCCATTTTTCTTACTAGCAATTTTATTGGGGTGTATATGGGGATATACAAAATTGGACAATTTCCATTGGTATGATACGAAAGTAATCGGATCTTTTGTCGTTCTATTTGTGTATTGCACAGGTTTATATTTACGAGCGGCAGATGTGTTGCAAGGTAAGAAAATTGTACAGTGGAATATCGGATCGTTTCTCGTAATGCTAGTAAACATTTTTCTATTAAGCAGTTTATCCAATTTCCACTTTTGGTATTTATAATGAGGAGAGAGAATTATGCGCAAAATTATTGTAGGGTCACGAAAGAGTAAACTAGCATTAACGCAAACAAACTGGTTTATTGATCAGTTAAAAGCGCTAGGTCTACCATATGAATTTGAAGTGAAAGAAATTGTCACAAAAGGTGATGTTATTTTAGATGTTACTCTTTCAAAAGTAGGCGGAAAAGGCTTGTTCGTTAAAGAAATTGAGCATGCGTTACTTACGAAAGAAATCGACATGGCTGTACATAGTATGAAAGATATGCCGGCCGTACTTCCAGAAGGTTTAATGATTGGCTGTACACCAAAGCGTGTTGACCCTCGGGATGCTTTTATCTCAAAAAATGGAGCATCGTTTAAAGAGTTAGCGGAAGGTGCTATTTTAGGTACGAGTAGTTTAAGACGTAGTGCACAGCTACTCGCTGCGAGACCAGATTTACAAGTGAAGTGGATTCGCGGGAATATCGATACACGTTTACGTAAATTAAAAGAAGAGAATTACGATGCGATTATTTTAGCGACAGCTGGATTACAAAGAATGGGCTGGGATGATGAAGTTATTACAGAACATTTAGATGAAACGTTATGTGTACCTGCTGTAGGACAAGGTGCATTAGCGATTGAATGTCGTGAGGATGATAAGGATTTATTGCAATTGTTAGCGCATATTAATGATGCGATAACAGAAAGAACAGTGGCAGCGGAGCGAGTATTTCTTCATAAACTTGAAGGTGGATGCCAAGTTCCAATCGCTGGATATGCAACATTTACAGAAAACGATGCAATCGAATTAACAGCTCTTGTCGGCTCTATGGATGGCTCTGTTTTATTAAAAGAGACAGTAGTGGGTACTAATCCTGAAGAAGTAGGATTAGAGGCCGCGGACCGTTTAATTAAACAAGGCGCCAAAGAACTCATTCTTGCTGCAAATAAGGAGCAACAATAAATATGAACGCTCTCGCTGGAAAAACGGTATTGATTACACGTGCCCAGCATCAAGCGAAACAAATGAGTGTAGCAGTGAAAGAAAAGAGCGGAATTCCATTGGAAATTCCGCTTTTGCGTATGGAAGGTATGTCTCATAGGCAAATTCAACATATTGAAGAGCAGCTACATTCATACGACTGGGTTATTTTTACGAGCAGAAATGGTGTAGCTTTTTTTCTAGATAGTTTAAAAAAGAAACTACCACTAACCATCAAAATCGCTGCGGTAGGTGTGAAAACAAAATTAGAGTTAGAAAAAAGAGGCTATCAAGTTCATTTTGTCCCGACTTCATTTGTTGCAGAAGCATTTGCCGAAGAGTTTCAAAAAGAATTAAATGGAAACGAACGTATTTTATTTCCAAAAGGCAATTTAGCAAGAGATGTAATACCAGTTAAACTGCGTGAAATTGGTGTTTCTCTAGATGAGTTGATCGTATACGGTACGAAAGTGAATGTAGAAAAAAAGCAAGAGCTTATAGCAGCGTTGAAGTTAGGAGCAGTAGACATTATTACATTTACGAGTCCTTCAACTGTTACTAGTTTTGTTCGTTTACTTGAGGGTGCAAACTGGAGAGAATGGACAAAAAAATGTACAATTGCTTGTATAGGACCTATTACGGAAAAAGAGGCAAGTCGTTATTTTCCGTCTGTTATTGTGCCGAAAGAGTACACTGTAGAAGCATTACTACAATGTGTTTGTGAATCTATAAAATGAAAGAATGGGGATAGAAATCTATGAACTCTTTACAATTTAATCGTCATCGTCGTTTAAGACAAAGCGGGGGCATGCGTGCGCTTGTGCGTGAAACGTTTTTACATACGGAAGATTTTATTTACCCTATTTTTGTATTAGAAGGTGAAAATGTTCGTAAGGAAGTTCCTTCTATGCCAGGCGTATATCAAATTTCTTTAGATTTATTGCAAGCTGAAATGCAAGAAGTTGTTGATTTAGGTATTCGTTCTGTTATTGTATTTGGTTTACCTGCTGAAAAGGATGAAGTTGGATCATCAGCATATTGTGATCATGGAATTGTACAACGTGCTATTCAGCAAATTAAAGGTGATTTCCCTGAGCTAGTAGTAGTCGCAGACACATGTTTATGTCAATTTACAAGCCATGGTCATTGCGGTGTAATTGAAGATGGTATTATTTTAAATGACGAGTCTCTTGCAGTTCTTGCGAAAACAGCTGTAAGTCAAGCGAAAGCAGGAGCGGACATTATTGCGCCATCAAACATGATGGACGGCTTCGTAACAGCAATTCGCCATGCATTAGACGAAAATGGTTTTGGACACGTGCCAGTTATGTCGTACGCTGTGAAATATTCATCAGCATTTTATGGACCATTCCGTGATGCCGCGCACGGTGCACCGCAATTTGGTGACCGTAAAACATATCAAATGGATCCGGCAAACCGTATGGAAGCATTCCGTGAAGCAGAATCAGATGTAATGGAAGGTGCAGATTTCTTAATCGTAAAACCAGCTCTTTCTTACTTAGATATCGTTCGTGATGTGAAAAATAACTTTAATTTACCAGTTGTCGCTTATAATGTAAGTGGTGAATATTCGATGATTAAAGCGGCAGCGCAAAATGGCTGGATTAATGAAAAAGAAGTTGTTCTTGAAAAATTAATTAGTATGAAACGTGCAGGAGCAGACTTAATTATTACGTATCATGCGAAAGATGCAGCAAAATGGTTACAAGAAGGAGGCGCTAAATAATGAAAAAGTTTGATAAATCGATTGCGGCGTTTGAAGAGGCACAAGACTTAATGCCTGGTGGCGTAAATAGCCCGGTTCGTGCTTTTAAATCTGTTGGGATGAATCCGTTGTTTATGGAGCGTGGAAAAGGCTCTAAAGTATATGATATTGATGGGAATGAATACATCGACTACGTATTATCATGGGGGCCTTTAATTCATGGTCATGCAAATGATCGTGTTGTAGAAGCGTTAAAATCTGTTGCTGAAAGAGGTACAAGCTTCGGTGCACCAACAGAAATTGAAAATAAATTAGCAAAACTTGTTATTGAGCGCGTGCCATCAATTGAGATTGTGCGTATGGTTAACTCTGGAACGGAAGCAACAATGAGTGCACTACGTTTAGCTCGTGGTTATACAGGTCGTAATAAAATCTTGAAATTTATTGGTTGTTACCACGGTCATGGTGATTCGCTATTAATTAAAGCTGGTTCTGGTGTGGCGACTTTAGGTTTACCAGATAGTCCTGGTGTACCAGAAGGTGTAGCGAAAAATACGATTACAGTAGCTTATAACGATTTAGAAAGCGTAAAATACGCGTTTGAACAATTCGGTGATGATATTGCTTGTGTAATTGTAGAACCAGTAGCAGGAAATATGGGGGTTGTTCCTCCGCAGCCTGGATTTTTAGAAGGTCTTCGTGAAGTAACAGAACAAAACGGTGCATTGCTTATTTTTGATGAAGTAATGACAGGGTTCCGAGTAGCTTATAATTGTGGCCAAGGTTATTATGGCGTAACACCTGATTTAACATGCTTAGGTAAAGTAATCGGTGGTGGTTTACCAGTAGGAGCATACGGTGGTAAAGCAGAAATTATGCGCCAAGTTGCACCAAGCGGACCGATTTACCAAGCAGGTACTTTATCAGGTAATCCACTTGCAATGGCAGCAGGTTATGAAACGTTAGTACAGTTAACGCCAGAATCATATGTAGAATTTGAGCGTAAAGCTGAAATGTTAGAAGCAGGATTACGTAAAGCAGCTGAAAAACATGGCATTCCACATCATATTAACCGTGCAGGTTCTATGATTGGTATTTTCTTTACAGATGAGCCCGTTATTAATTACGATGCAGCAAAATCTTCAAACTTAGAATTCTTTGCGGCTTACTATCGTGAAATGGTAGAACAAGGTGTATTCTTACCGCCATCTCAATTCGAAGGTTTATTCTTATCGACAGCACATAGTGACGCAGATATTGAGGCGACGATTGCAGCAGCTGAAATTGCAATGTCAAAATTAAAATAATGTATTAGAGAAAAATCGCTCTCCATAAGGGGAGCGATTTTTTTTATTCATAAAGTAAGCTTTCCCTACATAAATCTGTAATGACATATAGTTTGGGAGGGGGAAAAGAAGTGGCTGCAGATCATTCGTTACGATTTTCATTAAAAGAATCTGTTTGGTTCCAAAAGGGACAGGAAGTCGATGAACTTTTGTCAATTTCGTTAGATCCAGACGTTGAGATAGAAGAGCTTGATCATGAAGTAATCGTGAGAGGGCAATTAGATTTAACGGGAGAGTATGTTGCACGAAAAGATGATTCGGCGTATTCATTAAGAGAACTATCGCCAGCAAAGTCAATTGATTATGTAGAAACAAGGGAAGATGGGGTTAATGAACTTGTTCATTCCTTTCCGCTTGAAATATCAATTCCGAGAAATCGAGTGAAAGTAATTGAAGAGCTATATGTATCAATTGAGGAATTTGATTATGAATTAAAGGAAAATGGTTGCTTACAATTATTAGCGGATATATCTATTACCGGTTTGTGTGATGAAGAGAGAAACGAGGATGAAGCTGAAGAGGAAGAAACGGTGTATGCCGAGTTAGAAGAAGATTCAGCGCAAGAGGATGAAAATAGACCGGCGCCGCATGTAGAAGAACCAGCATATAAGGAATCAGATGAGTGGGAAGATTACGCATTTGAACCGTTCCAATTAGAGGAAAGAAAAGAGCAGGAATTAGAAGAAGAGAAGATAGAGGAACATGAATTTGTGGAGCGTGAAGAGGAGCAAGAAACAACGCCGCAATTTGAATTGTTTGGGCGAAAAGATTTCAAGAAAGAAAAAGCGAAAAAGCAGGAAGAACAAGAAGAAGAGTACTCACAGCGAGATGAAAATGCGCTTTATTTAACAAAACTATTTACGAAAGAACCGGAAGAAGAATTTACAAAGTTAAGAATGTATTTCGTGCAAGAAGGGGATACAATTGAATCTATTGCAGAACGTTATGAAACGTCTGTGCAAAATGTGTGCCGTGTCAATCAAACAGAAGATATATTTTTAAATACGGGGCAAATTATTTATATTCCGGTTTCAAGGGTAAAGGCGAAATAAGGAAGTGAGTGTTTTCACTCGCTTCTTTTCTTAGAGGCTATGTTTTGAATAGAAAGGGTTATTCGTATGGATATTGAATTACGGAATCACTATGAACCTATCGTGAGGCAATATAGATTGGATACGCAGCATATGGAAGAGCACGGAAGCGTAATGAAAATTTATACGAATCAAGGTCCATATGCACTCAAGAAAATAGAAGGCAGAAAGTTAGAGCGGAATAATTTTCTGCATCATATTCAATATTTGAAGGAGAAAGGTTTTTCAAATTATGTACCTATATACCACGCGACGGATGGAAATTATATTTTAAGTGACGGGACGTATAATTATTATTTAATGCCTTGGTTAGAACGTGCAGAAGGAAACGGCGAGGATAATGATCAATACCATAAAATGTTTCAGACACTTGGAATGTTGCATCAAAAAACTGTGAAGGAAGAAACATATACGGAAGAAGATTTAGAAAAACATTATACAACTATATCCGATCGCTGGGAAAATGATGGTGAGATGTTAGAAGAGTTTCTCGTAGAATCTGAATCAAAATGGTATATGTCCCCGTTTGAATTACAATATTGTACGTACTATCATCATGTAATGAGAGCGCGTGAATTTGCAACGAAGCAATTAAATGAGTGGAACGATGCGATGAAAGAAAAAGAGAAAACACGTATTACTTTTGTGCATGGTAACGTGTCACTTAATCATTTTTTATTTGACTATGAGCGAAATGGCTATTTTATTAGTTTGGAAAAATCGAAGTTTGCAACGCCTGTGCAAGATATAGTAGGTTTTTATTCACGGTCTTTAAACACATATCCAATCGCAAGAAGTGATCGGTTTGAATGGTTTCAAATGTATCAAAAAAATTTCCCTTTTACGAAAGAAGAGCAACTACTTATGTTTGCGTATATGACGTATCCATCGCAATTTATTCGGCAAATCCAGTCTTATAAGAAAAGAAGAGATAATCGCAACGAGGAAAATGAACTGCGCGGAGTAAAGAGTTTGCAACAATCGCATTGGCTCGTTAGCAATATAGAATATTTCCTGTCACAATTACAAGCTGCCCAGCAAGGGAACGGGTAAAGTAAAACTTTAATCAGCGGGTGGCTCCAACCTAACTTCTTTGCTTCAGCTGAATTTTGAGGTGGGGTCTTCTTTATATTCACCCGAAAAGTCATAGTTTTAAATTTATCTTGACGAATAAGGTTTCGTTTTTTACACTATTGTATATAATAATTAACAATCATATAAATGCCTTGAAGGGGAAGAGTATAACATGAAACGTCTTCAGAGAGGAGAATCAGTAGCTGGGAGATTCTCTAGATAGTTATGTTAGAAGGTAGCCCTGGAGCATCTTTTCTGAACAGAATAGTTCTCATTAGGAAAAGACGGATTTGTCCGTTATCAAATTAAGAGTATAAGCAAATTATGAATTTGTTTGTAAATAAAGGTGGTACCGCGATGTCCCTCGTCCTTTTTGGATGAGGGACATTTTTTATTTTAAGGAGGGAAAATAATGTCAAACACGGAAAAGAATTTACCAACTAAATATGATCATATGTCCGTTGAAGAAGGCCTTTATCAATGGTGGCTTGAAGGCAAATATTTTGAAGCAACAGGAGACGAGAAGAAACAACCGTATACAATTGTAATTCCACCTCCGAACGTAACTGGTAAGTTACACTTAGGTCATGCTTGGGATACAACTCTTCAAGATATTTTAACTCGTACGAAGCGTATGCAAGGTTACGATGTGCTATGGCTTCCAGGAATGGACCATGCTGGTATCGCAACACAAGCGAAAGTAGAAGGAAAACTTCGTGAAGAAGGTATTTCACGTTACGATCTTGGCCGTGAGAAATTCCTTGAAAAAGCTTGGGAGTGGAAAGAAGAGTACGCTTCTCACATTCGTCAACAATGGGGGAAAGTTGGTTTAGGACTAGACTATTCTCGCGAACGTTTCACATTAGACGAAGGTTTATCTGATGCGGTTAATAAAGTATTCGTTCAATTATACGAAAAAGGCTTAATTTACCGCGGTGAATATATTATCAACTGGGATCCAGCAACACGCACAGCTCTTTCTGATATTGAAGTAATTCATAAAGAAGTTCAAGGTGCATTCTACCATATGAACTATCCGTTAACAGACGGTTCAGGTCACATTCGCCTTGCTACTACTCGTCCAGAAACGATGCTTGGTGATACAGCGGTAGCAGTTCATCCAGAAGATGATCGTTACAAACATTTAATCGGAAAAACAGTTACACTTCCAATCGTAGGCCGTGAGATTCCGATTATTGCTGATGAGTACGTAGAAAAAGACTTCGGAACAGGCGTTGTAAAAATTACACCAGCTCATGACCCGAACGACTTTGAAGTAGGTAACCGTCATGACTTACCACGCATCTTAGTAATGAACGAAGATGGATCGATGAACGAAAAAGCTGGTAAATATAACGGTATGGATCGTTTCGAATGCCGTAAAGAATTAGTGAAAGACTTACAAGAAGCTGGCGTATTAGTAGAAATCGAGCCACATATGCATTCAGTAGGTCATAGTGAGCGTAGCGGTGCAGTTGTTGAGCCTTACTTATCAACACAATGGTTCGTAAAAATGGCTCCACTTGCTGAAAAAGCAGTAGCGCTTCAACAAAAAGAAGAAGAAAAAGTAACGTTCGTACCAGAGCGTTTTGAAAACACATATTTACGATGGATGGAAAATATTCATGACTGGTGTATTTCTCGTCAATTATGGTGGGGACACCGTATTCCAGCTTGGTACCATAAAGAAACTGGTGAAGTATACGTAGGTACAGAAGCACCAGCAGATATTGAAAACTGGAATCAAGATAACGACGTACTTGATACATGGTTCAGTTCAGCGCTATGGCCATTCTCAACACTTGGTTGGCCAAATGAAGATTCAGCAGACTTCAAACGTTACTATTCAACAGATGCACTAGTAACGGGTTATGACATCATCTTCTTCTGGGTATCTCGTATGATTTTCCAAGGTTTAGAGTTTACAGGCGAGCGTCCATTTAAAGATGTATTAATTCACGGTTTAGTTCGTGATGAGCAAGGTCGTAAGATGAGTAAATCTCTTGGTAACGGTATTGACCCAATGGATGTTATCGAGAAGTACGGTGCAGATGCAATGCGCTATTTCTTATCAACAGGAAGTGCACCAGGTCAAGATTTACGTTTCAGCATGGAAAAAGTAGAATCTACTTGGAACTTCATTAATAAAATTTGGAACGCATCACGTTTCGTATTAATGAACATGGATGATATGAAGTATGAAGAAATCGATTTAACTGGTGAAAAATCAGTTGCAGATAAGTGGATCTTAACTCGCTTAAACGAAACAATCGAGAGTGTAACACGTAACATGGATAAATATGAGTTCGGTGAAGCTGGTCGTTCATTATACAACTTCATTTGGGATGATTTCTGTGACTGGTACATTGAAATGGCGAAACTTCCACTATACGGTGAAGATGAAGCAGCTAAGAAAACGACTCGTTCTATTTTAGCTTACGTATTAGATCAAACAATGCGTCTATTACACCCATTCATGCCATTCGTAACAGAGAAAATTTGGCAACATTTACCGCATGAAGGCGAATCTATTACAGTAGCTGCGTGGCCAACAGTTCGCGAAGATTTACAAGATACGGAAGCTGCGGCAGAAATGCACCTTCTAGTTGATATCATTCGCTCTGTTCGTAATATTCGTGCAGAAGTAAATACGCCAATGAGCAAAAAAGTTCAAATGCAAATTAAAGCAAAAGATGAGGCTGTACTTGCTCAACTTACGAAAAATAGCTCTTACATTGAGCGTTTCTGTAACCCAAGCGAATTAACAATTCAAACGGACTTACAAGCGCCAGAAAAAGCAATGACTGCAATCGTATCAGGTGCAGAGTTATTCTTACCGTTAGCTGATCTTATCAATCTTGATGAAGAGAGAGCTCGTCTTGAGAAAGAACTTGAGAAGTTCGATAAAGAAGTAGAACGTGTACAGAAGAAACTTTCTAACCAAGGTTTCGTAGCGAAAGCTCCTGCAGCGGTTATTGAAGGAGAGCGTGCGAAAGAGCAAGATTACCTAGAAAAACGCGAAGCAGTTCGTCAACGTCTAGCAGATCTTGAAAAGTAAAAATATTTTTAGAGACTCACTGTATTGGTGAGTCTCTTTTCTTTGCGTATAATAGAACTATGAAAGTTGTCTTTTGAAAGGGGAAAAGCATACGTGATACATACATACGAAGAAGCGATAGGGTGGATTCATAGCCGATTGAAATTTGGTATTAAACCAGGATTAGAAAGAATGAATTGGATGCTAGAAGAGCTCGGAAATCCAGAGCGTCATATAAAATGTATTCATCTTGCTGGTACAAATGGAAAAGGTTCAACGTTAACATATATGCGTTACATGTTAGAAGGCGCGAAATATAAGGTAGGAACATTTACCTCTCCTTACATCGAAACATTTAATGAACGCATTAGTGTGAATGGAACACCAATTGCAGATGAAGAGATTACTGAACTCGTAAAGATGGTAAAACCAGTCGTGGAAAAACTAGATGAAACGGATTTAGGGGAAGCGACTGAGTTTGAAATTATTACTGTTATGGCAATTTGCTATTTCGGTAAAGTCAATTTCTGTGATGTTGTTTTATTTGAAACAGGGCTCGGTGGACGTTTTGATTCTACCAATGTTATACACCCTGTTCTCACGATTATTACGAATATCGGTCACGATCATATGCATATTTTAGGGAATACACTAGGAGAAATTGCATATGAAAAGGCGGGGATTATTAAGTCTGGTGTGCCGGTAATTACTGGTGTAAAAGATGAAGAAGCTTTGCAAGTCATTCAAAATGTTGCAAAGGAAAACCATGCAAACTTATACGAACTTGGCAAGCATTTTACAGCGTTACATAAACAGTCTAACGAAGATGGGGAACAGTTTGATTTTACTTGTCCTTTTACCGCATTTGAAGATTTGCAAATCTCAATGAAAGGTATTCATCAAGTAGGAAATGCAGCGCTAGCACTTATGGCAGTAATGTATGTAAAAACATATTTATCATTTTTAATTGAGGAAGAGGGAATAAGAACGGGATTACGGGAGGCGTATTGGATTGGGCGCTTTGAAAAGCTACAAAGTAACCCGGATATTATTATAGATGGTGCTCATAATCCAGAAGGTATCGAAAGCCTTGTGAAAACAGTAGAAGCGCATTACAAAGATAAAAATGTAATAGTTTTATTTACTGCCCTTGGTGATAAACAATTGCATAACATGGTAGGCCGATTAGAAACCATTGCAGATGAAATGATTTTTACAACATTCGCCTTTGATCGTGCTATTTCTGCAGACAAGCTTGCATCATATTCACAAAAAGAATCAAAATTAGTTTTTGAAAATTGGAAAGAGGCAATTGATACAAAAGTTGAAATGATAGGGGAAAATGATGTTTTTATCATAACAGGTTCTCTTTATTTCATTTCTGAAGTTCGAAAATATATTCGAGAGAAAAACTAGATAGTCTTTGCTATCTAGTTTTTTGTTCTACAAATGAAGTCAAATGCATACATATAAGATAAATATATAGGGTTATTTGGCGAATTCCTCTGACAAATATCTCGTTTTTTTGTGAAATGAATATGATATGATGCGGACAACGATAAGAGGTGAGGTGTGAGTGTATGGACAAGCAATCACGAACGATCTCAGTGAAAGTGAATGGAACAGAAGCGAAGTATGAGGAAAAGAAGAAAGATGAATTTGAATGGATGGTAGTAGAAAGTGAACGACCTAAAAATGTTGTTCCGTTTCAAAAAGCGAAATCAGTGTCTGTGGAAAAATACCGAAAGAAGTGGAGTAATACATTAATTGCAATCGTTGCAACCGCAATTATTATCGGTACGACGTTTGGAATGGGGATGCTTCATTTACTTACTGGACAAGGAACAACAGGAGGAAGTGAAGTAACTGCTTCAAGGCCGACTGGAAATGGAGAATCAAAGGTGGGTGGAACGGCAGAACAAACACCAGCACCGAAAGAAGAAAAACAAAAGGCGCAGACAGGAACGTCATTGGATCCGATGAAATTATTCTTTGTTCAAGGGGGGCTTTATTCTTCTGAAGAAAAGGGACAGGCAGCTCTTGAAGAATGGAAAGGCAATGGGGGCATTGGTGCTTTGAGACCGAGCGGGGATAAGTATGCAATGGTTGTTGGTATTGCTAGCGATGAACAGGCTATAAATCAATTAATGACTAAGTATAAAAATGATGGTGTCTCCGTTTTAAAAAAGAACTGGGATATAACAGATAAAGCATTGCTGAAAGATGATAAAGAAGTAGGAACATTTTTAACAAAAGTGCAGCCATTATATACTCATTTAGCAAAATATGCTTCTAGCGTACAAGTTGGTGGGAAAAGCAGCGCAAAAGATATAGAAGTGATTGAAAAAGAATGGAAAGCGATTGAAAAAGAAGGGAAAAGTATGAAGCGAGAAGAAGCAAAGAAACTGTATATGTATACGTCGGTAGCTGTACAAACAGTAAAAGATGGGAAAATGGATAAGGAATCTTTGGCGAAATTAAATCAAGTTATTATTGATGGCTTACTCTCGTATGAAAAAATTGTTTCGTAGAAAGTGAAATGATAGGATAATAAAATGAGTAAGAAAGAAGTACATGTACTTCTTTCTTTTCTTTTGAATTTAGAGCAAAGTGCTTTCTCTATGACAGGAATATAATCGTATGCAATAAAGAAGTGTTATTTTTAGTTAAAGAAATTAATATTTCTTTCATTTGTGGGCAAACTATTCCTTTGATACGATTGATATAAATTGTTCTGCTTCATGTGAGAAAGGAAGGAGAAAATATGAAAAAAATAATTTTAGCTTCAGGGTCACCTCGGAGGAAGGAATTGCTTGAGTTAGCTAGCGTACCATTTGAAATCGTTGTAAGTGAAGTAGAGGAAACAATTGGTGCATATTCATCGCCTTCTGATATTGTAATGTCGCTTGCCTTGCAAAAAGCATCAGCGGTTGCAGAAAATAATAGTGATCACATTGTGTTAGGTGCAGATACAATTGTTACATATGAGTCGCGTATCCTTGGTAAGCCTTCTAATGAGGATGAGGCGAAAGAGATGTTACAATTACTATCTGGGAAAACACATGAAGTGTATACAGGTGTTGCGATTATATCAAAAGAAAAAACGGTTACTTTTTATGAGCGTACAGAAGTTACGTTTTGGGAATTAACAGAAGAGGAAATTGATACATACGTCGCGTCGAAAGAACCTCTTGATAAAGCAGGTAGTTATGGGATTCAAGGTAAAGGGTCTATTTTCGTTCAACATATTCAAGGGGACTACTATAGTGTAGTTGGCTTACCAATTGCACGTCTCGTTCGAGAATTAAAACAATTTGATATTGATGTAACCCATGCGTAAAATTGCATGGGGTTTTCTTTGAGAGAACAAATAAAGGGGTGAAGAGATGAACGGTATTCGTGATGTTGTAAGAGAAGAACAACCACGGGAGCGTTTATTGTTAGAAGGTGCTGGAAGTTTATCAAATCGAGAGCTCCTTGCAGTGTTACTCAGAACAGGTTCTAAAGAAGAAACAGTTTTAAAGTTGTCAGATAAAATTTTACACCAATTTGATGGCTTACGTATGTTGAAAGATGCAACATTAGAAGAGCTAATTAGTATACATGGGATTGGGATTTCAAAGGCATCGCAACTTATGGCAGCCTTTGAGCTAGGCAGAAGAATGGTACGTTTAGAATATCAAAATAGATATAGTATTCGAAGTCCAGAAGATTGTGCGAAATACATGATGGAAGAAATGCGCTTTTTACAACAAGAGCATTTTGTTTGTTTATATTTAAATACAAAAAATCAAGTTATACATAGGCAAACGATCTTTATTGGAAGTTTAAACACGTCAATTGTACACCCAAGGGAAGTTTTTAAAGAAGCCTTCCGTCGTGCAGCAGCCTCTATCATATGTCTTCATAACCATCCCTCAGGAGATCCCACGCCGAGCCGTGAAGATATTGAAGTAACAAAACGCTTAGTAGAATGCGGTCAGATTATCGGAATTGAAGTGCTTGATCATATTATAATAGGTGACCATAAATTCGTGAGTTTAAAGGAAAAAGGTCATATTTAAGACTATGCTTTTTACTTATTTTGTTTTATAATGTGATTTATGAGTTTTTTGTAGAAATTTATCTACAAAAAGGATAAAGATATAAAAAACGTACTGTTTTTATAATATAAAGTAAGAAAAAATGAGTCCGTGAAAACAAGAAAGGAAGATAAATAATATGTTTGGATTTGGTGGATTTACTCGCGATCTTGGAATAGACTTAGGAACTGCGAACACGCTTGTATATGTAAAAGGAAAAGGTGTAGTTTTACGTGAACCTTCAGTAGTTGCGTTACAAACTGATACGAAACAAATCGTTGCTGTAGGTAGCGATGCAAAACAAATGATTGGTCGTACACCAGGGAACGTTGTGGCACTTCGCCCGATGAAAGACGGTGTAATTGCTGACTATGAAACAACTGCAACAATGATGAAATATTACATTCAACAAGCTCAAAAATCAAATGGTTTCTTCTCACGTAAGCCGTATGTAATGGTATGTGTACCATCTGGTATTACAGCTGTAGAAAGACGTGCAGTAATCGATGCGACTCGTCAAGCGGGTGCTCGTGATGCTTATCCTATCGAAGAGCCATTTGCAGCAGCAATTGGTGCAAACTTACCTGTTTGGGAACCAACTGGTAGTATGGTTGTTGATATCGGTGGTGGTACAACAGAAGTTGCAATTATTTCTTTAGGTGGTATTGTAACAAGCCAGTCAGTTCGTGTTGCTGGTGATGATATGGATGATTCAATCATTCAGTACATTAAGAAAAGCTATAACTTAATGATTGGTGAAAGAACAGCTGAAGCATTAAAATTAGAAATTGGTTCTGCAGGCGAGCCAGAAGGTATCGAGCCTATGGAAATTCGCGGTCGTGATTTAGTAAGTGGTTTACCAAAAACAGTACTAATTCAGCCAGAAGAAATTGCAGATGCATTAAAAGATACAGTAGATGCGATTGTAGAATCAGTTAAAAATACGTTAGAAAAAACGCCACCTGAATTAGCGGCTGATATTATGGACCGCGGTATCGTATTAACAGGCGGCGGGGCATTACTACGTAATTTAGATAAAGTAATTAGTGAAGAAACGAAAATGCCAGTTCTTGTTGCAGAAGATCCATTAGATTGCGTAGCAATTGGAACAGGTAAAGCATTAGACAATATCGATCTTTTCAAAACTGCTGCTCGATAATATTGCAAAATAAAAATCAGTGAAATTAAGAGGGTGTGAACGTGCCACAGTTTTTCTTAAACAAAAGATTAATTGTTTTGTTGGTTAGTATTATTCTTCTCGTGGCATTGATTGGAATCTCATTGAAAGAACGGAACAGTTTAACATGGCCAGAGCAGTTTGTTAAAGACACTGTCGGTGTTGTAGAACGTGTATTCCAAAAGCCAGCGAAATACGTAGCTGGATTCTTCGAAAATGTAGAAGATGTAAAGCGCACGTATGAAGAGAATAAAGAATTAAAAGCAAAATTAGATAATTATGCAGGTCTATCAGGGAAAGTAAAACAACTAGAAGATGATAACAAGAAGCTACAAGAGCTAACTGGTAAAAAAGAGTTAAATAGCGGGTATACTGAAATTCCAGCTACTGTTGTTTCTCGTAATCCAGATAAATGGTACGATTTAATTGGAATTGATAAAGGGGCACAGCAAGGAATTAAAAAAGATATGGCTGTAGTAACTTCACAAGGGTTAGTTGGAAGAGTGAAAAGTGTATCTCAGTTTACATCATCAGTAGAATTACTAAGTTCTATGAGCCGAACAAATCGCGTTTCTGCTATTGTACAAGGGCAAGAGAAAATCTTTGGTTTGATTGAAGGTTATGACAAAGAAAAACAATTACTTCTTTTCACAAAGATTGGCTCTGATGCACCGGTAGAAAAAGATCAACTAGTTGTAACATCTGGACTTGGTGATATTTTCCCGAAAGGTCTTGTAATTGGAAAAATCGTTGATGTTCAGCCGGATGCATATGGCTTAACAAAAACAGCTTATGTAAAACCTGCCGCTGATTTAAATGACGTAGAGCATATTACGGTTGCTAAACGTGCAACACCTTCAGCGCCATTAGAATAGGAGGAGAAGAAGAGATGATGAAGATATTAAAAAGAGCAGCTCTTCCTCTTTTGCTCCTTTTTGTGTTTCTATTTGAAAATATGTTTGCTACTGTTGTTCCAACGGATGTGTTTTGGAAAGACAGTATAGCAGCACCGCATTTCTTTATAATCGTCTTATGTTTTATTACAGTGTATTATAGTCCGGTCCAAGGGATTTATTACGGACTATTATTTGGCTTCTTATTTGATACCGTATACACAGAACTTGTCGGGATATATATTTTTGCTTATCCGATTTTAGCTTATTTAGTTTATAGTGTGATGAAAGTATTACAATTGAATTTATTTATTGTTGTTTCTATCATATTAGCTAGCATTGTAGCACTAGAGTATTATGTGTATGGATTCTTAACTTTGTTAGGACGTACTCATATGCCAGCGCATGTCTTTTTCACAGATCGTCTCCTTTCTACTTTATTGTTAAATGCTATTTTCTTATTGATAGTTTGTTTCCCACTGAGACGATATATAGTGCGTCTTTCAAAAGCGATGGAAGAAAAAGAAAAAAGGATTTTCTAATTTTATGTCGAATTGAATCGGTGGGGTGAACTTTAGTGGAAGAAAAAAAGCAACAAAATGTAACGATAAAAGGGACAAAAGATGGGATAACGCTTCATTTAGATGATTGTTGTTCATTCTCAGAATTATTGATGGAATTAGACGAAAAACTTTCTACACATTACTACGATGGTGATGGGCGCTCTTTAATTGAAGTGCATGTGAAAGTAGGAAATCGTTATTTAACAGAAGTCCAACAAGAAGAGATTCGTACGTTAATTCGTAATAAAAAGAATCTTGTTGTGGATTCAATTGAAAGTGATGTTATCACTAAAGCAGAAGCAATAGCTTGGAAAGAAGAAACAGAAATTGTCCCTATTTCCAAAATTGTTCGCTCTGGACAAGTTTTACATGTAAAAGGAAATTTGTTGTTAATTGGAGATGTTAATCCAGGCGGAACGGTTATCGCTGGGGGGAATATTTTTGTCGTAGGATCATTAAGAGGAATTGCACATGCTGGGTATTATGGGGATTCAGATGCTGTAATCGCTGCATCTGTTATGAACCCGATGCAACTTCGAATTAGTGATGTGGCAATGCGGGCTCCGGAAGAGAAAGAAGACGGAGCGGAGGCGGCAGAATGTGCGTATATTAATGAGAACAATCACATTGTTGTCGATCGCCTGCAACTTCTCACTCATCTTAGACCTAATTTAACAAAGTTAGAAAGGGGAATTGTATAGCTGTGGGAGAGGCAATAGTAATTACATCTGGAAAAGGCGGAGTAGGTAAAACTACTACATCTGCGAACATTGGTACGGCCCTAGCGTTATCTGGAAAGAAAGTGTGCTTAATTGACACAGATATCGGTCTTCGAAATTTAGACGTAGTAATGGGGCTGGAAAATCGTATTGTATTTGATCTTGTTGATGTCGTTGAAGGGCGTTGCCGTTTACCTCAGGCTCTTATTAAAGACAAACGTTTTGATGATCTTTATTTATTACCTGCAGCACAAACGAGTGATAAATCAGCGGTAACACCTGAACAAATGGATGAATTAATACAAGTATTACGTCAAGATTATGATTACATATTAATCGATTGTCCTGCGGGGATTGAGCAGGGATTTAAAAATGCGGTAGCTGGTGCGGATAAAGCAATCGTTGTTACGACTCCAGAAGTATCCTCAATGCGCGATGCGGATCGTATTATTGGGCTTTTAGAAAAAGAGGATATTGAACCACCGAAACTTGTTATTAACCGTGTACGTAGTCATATGCTTCATGAACAGGATATGTTAGATGTTGATGAAATTGTACGTACATTGTCAATTGAGCTTCTTGGTGTTGTCGAAGATGACGATGAAGTTATTCGAGCTACAAATACAGGTGAACCTGTGGCGTTGCAACCAAGCGGAAAAGCAGCGTTGGCTTATCGTAATATTGCAAGACGCTTGTTAGGTGAGAATGTACCATTACAAGCATTTGAACAAGAAAAGGTATCGGTATTTGCAAAGGTGAAAAACTTCTTTGGAATCCGTTAAGAGCACTTCGCACATATGCGAGGTGCTTTCTTTTTTCTTCACACGAATATCTTTCTTTCTTAGCTCATACATATGTACAAACTGTATACAACTGTTTCTATTGAAATTAGCTTAACGAAAGAAAGGAGACAGTATGAAGAATAGACGCGTAGAAGAAATTAAAAAGCGGATTGCAAAAAGGAAGGCCGAGCAAGAAAGGATGGAGGAAGAACAGTATTTTACCGGAGGGAATTTTGATAGCGAAACAGTAGTTATTGAAGATGGAGAAAAGGAAATGCATCCTTTATTTCGAAAGGAAGTCTTTTTCTTCAAAGTTTTATTATCGGCAATATTAGTTCTTTCGGTTGCTATTTTATATAAGAATGCTCCTTCTTCATTCAATGGAGCTAAAGCTGTTACAGAAAAAGTGATGAAAGAGGAATTTCAGTTTGCTACTGTAGCGAAATGGTACGAAAAGCAATTTGGAAAACCGCTCGTATTCTATTCGCCAAACGAGAAAAAAGAAGGAAGTATTCAGCAAAAAGATTATGCAATTCCCGCTTCTGGAAAGGTAATGCAAGGGTTTCAAAAAAATGGCCAAGGTGTATTTGTCCAAACAGCTACAAATGCAACGGTTGAGTCAGTGAATGAAGGATTAGTTGTTTTTGCGGGTAAGAAAGAGGAACTTGGAAATACAGTTCAAATTCAACATGCAGATGGTACGGAGTCATGGTATGCAAACTTAAACGATATGTCAGTGAAATTATATGATTACGTTTCAAAGAAACAAAAAATTGGAACGGTGAGTAATGATACAAATGATAAAAATGGAAAGTTTTATTTCGCGATAAAAAAGAATGAAAAATTTATTGATCCGATCCAGGTGATATCATTTGATTAAATATAGAGACGTTTTGACGAAAATTTCCGTGCATCCATTATTTTGGGTTATTATTGTCATTGGTATTTTTACTGCACGTTTTAAAGAGTTACTACTGTTATTTTGTATCGTTCTTATTCATGAACTTGGGCATGCTATTGCAGCAGCACACTATAATTGGCGTATAAAAAGAATTCAGCTTTTGCCGTTTGGTGGCGTGGCCGAGCTTGAGGAACATGGTAATAAGTCGTTGAAAGAGGAACTTGTTGTCGTAATTGCAGGGCCGATTCAACATGTTTGGATGATGCTGGTAGGTTATATGTTGTTTGAAGCCGGTTGGTTGAATGCAGATTTATATTATTTCTTTATGTGGAATAATATAATTATTTTAGCGTTTAATTTACTCCCTATTTGGCCGTTAGATGGCGGGAAAGTATTGTTTAATATACTATCATATCGTTTTCCTTATTTACAAGCACATGAAAAGATGATGAAATTGTCATGTGTTTTTTTTGGTGTAATATTAGGATGGCAGTTGCTCTGGAATAGTAACAATATTATGATGTGGGTACTACTCATATTTTTGGCAGTGTCGTTATATCAAGAGTGGAAACAAAGACGCTATGCATTTATGCGTTTTTTATTAGAACGCTATTATGGAAATAAAAGAGGGATTGAAAAGATTGCACCTATTGAAGTGCAATCAGAAGATCATTTATATAAGATATTCACAAAATTTCGTAGAGGATATAAGCATTCTATTATCGTCCGTGGAAAATATAAAGAGCATTACACATTGGATGAAAATGAATTGCTCTATGCATATTTTACTGAAAAACGAACAACCTCATCAGTTGAAGAATTAATCGGTTAGTGTTGACGATAGCACTAACCTTTTATTATTGTAAAAGCAAAGAAGATTATAAAGTGAGGAAATAATTTTGAAAACGTTATATGTGAATTACGCTGGTTCGGAAAAGCGCGTTGCAATTGAAGAGAAGAAAAAGATTGTTGAGTTTTTATGGAAACGTAATGAAGAGCAAGAGATTGTTGGGCATATTTATGTTGGACGTATCGTAAGAACAATTGCTGGAATGAACGCAGCTTTTGTAAATATAGGTTTAGAAAAACATGCGTATCTTTCATACGATGATGTACCACCTTCTTATCGTATACATGAAGGGCAAGCGATACTCGTACAGGTTGTGAAAGAGGCAATTGATACGAAAGGGCCTAAATTGACAGCGAATATAGAATTTACCGGGAAATATGTCGTTTATATGCCGTTTGATGAGATGCGAGCTGTTTCTCGGAAAATAAAAAATAATAAAAGAAGACAACAGTTACTTGAAATTGAAGTAGAAGGAACGGGAGGTTACATTTTCCGCTCTGCTTCTGAAAAAGGGGAAATTGAAGAAATACAAGCTGAAATGCAAGGGTTACAACAGTTGTATGAAGAGTTAAAAAGAAAAGAGGATCAAGGAAAGGCGCCGTTATTACTTCATCGACCGGCGACCTTTTTAGATCGTGTATTTCAAGAGAATCCAATTGAAACAATTGAAAAAGTAGTTGTAGATACAAGAAGTATAGTAAAAGAGTTAGAAGACAAAGTTGGAAAAGGAAAAGTATCTTTTTATAATGAAAAGTCTTCGATGTTTAACCATTTTGGAATAGAGCGTGAAATTGAGAAAGCACTCCAAAAAATTGTGTGGCTTCCAAATGGTGCTTATTTAATTGTAGAGCAAATGGAGACGATGACTGTAATTGATGTGAATACGGGCAAGTTTACTGGAAAACAAAATTTACAAGATACAGTACTTCGCACAAATGAGATGGCAGCTGAAGAAATTGCACGCCAATTAAGACTTCGTGATATTGGTGGTATGATATTAATTGATTTTATTAATATGAAAAAAAGAGAAGATAAAGAAAAGGTAAGAGAATGTCTCATAGCTGCTATGAAAGATGATCGTACTTATACAAGAGTACTTGGATTTACTGAGTTAGGAATTTTGGAGATGACACGAAAACGTAAAAAACATTCTTTACGTGACGTATTACTAGAAGAGTGTGTATCTTGCAAAGCGACGGGTTATGTAATGTCGTATGAAACAATTGCGTATGAGCTAGAGAGAGAATTAATCACATATGGCAACATAGAGGATGAGGCAGTATTAATCGCTGCGCCTAAAGAACTGCAAAAACAATTTTTGCAAAAAGAATTACAAAAAAATATTCCATTTGAAATTTATTTCAAAGGTGATATTATCGAAAAGTACGCTATTATCCGTTTTGGAAGTAAAAAAGAAATTGTAGAACGGAAAAAATAGTTAGTAGAAGATTCATTGACAATACTCAATGAATTATGGTAACATCTTTATGTTATAGTTTATAGCACCTAAACGGCTATATGCTACAACCGCACAAGACAGGTTCCCTAAAGGCATTTATGTCTACCTCGTTTTTGGCGAGTCTTAGTAATTAAGAGGAGGTGCAAGTATGTACGCAATTATCGAAACAGGTGGAAAACAAATTAAAGTTGAAGCTGGTCAAGCAATCTACATTGAAAAATTAGATGTTGAAGCTGGTGAAACTGTTACTTTTGACAAAGTTCTTTTCGTTGGTGGCGAAAACGTTAAAGTTGGTAGCCCAGTTGTAGAAGGTGCAACAGTTACTGCGAAAGTTGAAAAACAAGGTCGCGCTAAGAAAATCATCGTTTTCAAATACAAAGCGAAAAAGAACAATCGTAAGAAACAAGGTCATCGTCAACCTTACACTAAGCTAGTTGTTGAAGCTATCAACGCTTAATTCTGGTTAACATGATTAAAATTACGATAAGTCGCACGAAATTAGGAAGTATCCAATCATTTAAAATGACTGGACATGCCGATTATGCGCCACATGGACAAGACCTTGTCTGTGCTGGAACTACAGCGGTTGTGTTTGGTTCTATAAATGCAGTGGAAGAACTTTGTAATGTGCAGGCAACTATTGAACTCGGAAGTGATGGCGGATTCTTAACGTATGAATTGCCTAATGATTTAGACGTTCATACAGCAGAAAAAGCACAGATACTTTTAGAAGGATTGGTTGTTTCGCTTAAGACGATCGAACTTGATTACGGAAAGTATATCCGTTTAATAGAAAAAGTGCAGGAGGTGTAACGTATGTTAAGATTAGATCTTCAGTTTTTCGCATCTAAGAAAGGTGTAGGTAGTACAAAGAACGGTCGTGACTCTCAGTCAAAACGTCTTGGTGCTAAACGCGCAGATGGTCAAACGGTTTCAGGTGGTTCAATTCTTTACCGTCAACGCGGTACAAAAATTTATCCAGGTGTTAACGTTGGTCGTGGTGGCGATGACACTTTATACGCGAAAGTTGACGGCGTAGTACGCTTTGAGCGTCTTGGCCGTGACCGCAAACAAGTGAGCGTATATCCTGTTGCTCAAGAAGCATAAGAACTCACGGAAAACTCTAACCTGAGTGCAGGTTAGAGTTTTTCTATATTAAGGGGTATCTAAATGAATGAAAAATGGACAATTATAGATGCATTGCGCCATTCAAGACATGATTGGCTCAATCGTATGCAGATGGTGAAAGGAAACCTTTCACTTGGAAAAGTGGAAGAAATTCATAGTCTCATCGATCGTTTTGTCCAAGAAGCGAGACAAGAATCCAATCTGATGGGGCTATCAATGCCTTTATTTTCAGAGTGGATTTTAACATATAATTGGAAACAGCAGCCGTGCTTATTGGAGTACGAAGTATTAGGGAAATTACATAACTTATCTCACTTAGATGAGACTGTATGTACATGGACGAATCAATTTTTCTCAATGCTTCAGCATAGTTTAGACGTATATGTTGAAAATTATGTTTGTATCACAATTGAATGTGACGCGGAGAATGCTCGTTTCTTTTTTGATTTTCGTGGTAAGCTAACGAGTGTAGAAGAACTACAGAATTGGCTTGCGACCCAAAACAATAAATGGTATTCCATTTCTTATACAGTGCGAGACGAAGAAGTCTCAGTTATATTACAACCAATTGAAAAAAGTGTGGTGAAATAATGTTTGTAGATCAGGTCAAGATATATGTAAAAGGCGGCGACGGTGGTAACGGTATGGTTGCGTATCGTCGTGAGAAGTATGTTCCTAAAGGTGGCCCAGCAGGTGGTGACGGCGGTAAAGGTGCAGATGTTGTTTTCGTAGTTGAGGAAGGCTTACGTACATTAATGGACTTCCGCTACCAACGTCATTTCAAAGCTGATCGCGGTCAGCACGGAATGAGTAAAGGTCAGCACGGGCGTAAATCTGAAGATTTACTTGTAAAGGTTCCGCCAGGAACAGTAGTAAAAGATGAAAAAACTGGTCAAATTCTTGCCGATTTAGTAACGCATGGACAAACTGCTGTAATTGCAAAAGGTGGCCGTGGTGGTCGTGGTAACTCACGTTTTGCAACAGCTACGAACCCAGCGCCAGAAATCGCTGAGAACGGGGAACCAGGTCAAGAGCGTGATGTCATTCTAGAACTTAAAGTACTAGCAGACGTTGGACTTGTTGGATTCCCAAGTGTAGGTAAATCTACATTATTATCTGTTGTATCATCAGCGCGTCCGAAAATTGCAGAGTATCACTTCACAACAATCGTTCCGAATCTTGGTGTTGTTGAAACTGGTGATAACCGCAGCTTCGTTATGGCTGACCTTCCAGGACTAATTGAAGGCGCACATGCTGGCGTTGGACTTGGACACCAATTCTTACGTCATATTGAGCGTACACGTGTAATCGTGCATGTTATTGATATGTCTGGTTTAGAAGGCCGTGATCCATATGAAGATTACGTAACGATTAATAATGAATTGAAAGAATACAATCTTCGCTTAACTGAGCGTCCACAAGTTGTTGTTGCAAACAAAATGGATATGCCAGATGCAGAAGAAAACTTACAAGCATTTAAAGAGAAAGTGGGAGACGAAGTAAAAATCTTCCCAATCTCAGCTGTAACAAGACAAGGTGTTCGTGACTTACTGTTTGAAGTAGCAAACTTAATAGAAACAACACCAGAATTCCCAATACATGAAGTTGCGGATGAGTCTGATACAAGTGTAATGTACAAATTTGATACTGAAGGTGTTAAATTTGAAATTACACGTGAAAGTGATGGCACGTTTGTTATCTCTGGTTACGATATCGAGAAAACATTCAAGATGACAGACTTCTCACGTGATGAATCTATACGTCGTTTCGCTCGTCAAATGCGCGGAATGGGTATTGATGAAGCGCTTCGTGCACGTGGTGCAAAAGACGGAGATATTGTAAAAATTCTTGAATATGAATTTGAATTTATCGATTAAGACTGCCGAAATACGGCAGTCTTTTTTTATATCGTAAAAATCGGATTTATATAGGAAAAAATCCCCACTAATTAAATTTTCAATTTATAATGGAAAAAGGAGTAAATGTAGAAGAATTCTTTTATGGGGAGAAAAAGAACATGTATAAAATATTAATTGTAGAAGACGATGAGAAAATTGCGGGAATATTAGAGGAGCATTTAGAAAGGTATGGCTATCAATCATTTAGAGCAAGTGATTTACGTCATATAAAAGATGAGTTTGTAAAAATAAATCCTCATCTTGTGTTACTTGATATTAATTTACCGTACTTTGACGGTTTTTATTGGTGTCGTCAAATTCGTACTGTATCGAATGCGCCGATTATTTTTGTTTCTGCAAGAACAGGGGAAATGGATCAAGTAATGGCGATTGAAAATGGCGGCGATGATTATATTACGAAGCCATTCCATTTAGATATCGTAATGGCAAAGGTGAAGAGTGCGCTTCGCCGTGGCTATGGAGAGTATGCCTCTGCTGCTGAGAGTGATTGTTTAGGTGTAAATGGACTGTTGTTATTCCCGTCCCAGCATATCGTTGAGTGGCAGGGACAACAAACTGAACTGACAAAAAATGAGTTTTACTTATTAGAGTGTTTAATGAAACAGGTGAATCAATATGTAACGCGTGAAGAACTGTTAGAAGCTCTATGGGATGAAGTAGCATTTGTGGATGATAATACATTAACCGTAAATGTAAAACGTGTAAGGAAGAAACTAGAAGAGCTAGGCATTAAAAATGCAATTGTAACGAAACGTGGATATGGTTATGCGCTTCTTACAGAGTGGGGCGAAGGGCATGAAGGTTAAAAATTACCTCATGGACCGCTTTTCTTTAATTCTTTCTTATATTGTTAGCCTTTGTTTATTTGGGCTTGTTTTGCAGTTGCAAAGTCTTTTAGAAAAGAAATCCATTGATTGGAGTACGTGGTTATATGGACTTTTATTAGGAACAGTTGTGTTTACTGTATACCTCATTTACGATTACCGAAAACGGAGTGTGTTTTTAAAGAGTATCAAAAAGTATGTTACTGGCGGAAATACATTACATGACTCTTTACTTATTGATGAATCTTATACATTAGAGCAAGAAATGGTCGTTGAATCTTTTACGTTATTAAGACAGCAATATATGAATGAAGTTCATAAACAGCATGCGAAAGAGCAACAGCAAATGATATTTATGAACCAATGGATTCACCAAATGAAAACACCAGTATCTGTTATTGAATTATTGTTGCAGAAGTTTGGCAAGGAGCATCGTGAGGCAAGAGCAACGGTTGAAAGTATTCGTGAAGAAAATAACCGTATACTAAATGGTTTAGATTTAGCGTTACATATGGCAAGGCTAGAGCAGTTTGCGAAGGATTATAAAGTAGAAGTAGTAAATGTTATAGATGTCGTGCGAGGTATTATTAATGAAAATCGAAAATCCTTCATTCAATCGTCTGTATTTCCGAAAGTGATGTTTGAAGAAGATACTTGTATGGTTGCATCTGATAGAAAATGGCTGAGTATTGCTATAGGTCAAATTGTTGTAAACGCAATCAAGTATACAAAAATTTCAGCGGCAGAGAAAAAAGAAATTCAATTTCAAATTGAAGAGAAAAATCAAAAGGTGTTATTACATATTAAGGACAATGGAATTGGTATTCCAGAGCAAGACGTAAAGCGCATATTTGATCCATTCTTTACGGGAATAAATGGACGTAAAACGAGAGAAGCGACTGGGATGGGCTTATATATTACGAAGGAAATTTGCGATAATTTACATCATGGAATATATGTTCAATCGGCTGAAGGAGAAGGAACAACATTCACGTTCCAATTTGCAAAAGATGAAGAGTATCATACATTAATGAGAAAAATGACAAAACTGTAAGATAACAAAATGTTTTGTAAGGGAAATCACTCGTTTCTTTTTCTTATTTTTCTTATAGTAAATGTAAGAAGAAAACACATAGGGGGATTAGAAATGAGTGTTCTTGAAGTAAAAGGATTAACGAAGGTGTACCAATCAAAAGGTTCAGTAGCGACGACTGCTTTAAACGATATAAATTTTAAAATAGAAGAAGGCGAATTTGTAGGGATTATGGGTCCTTCAGGAAGCGGAAAAACGACGCTTTTAAATTTATTAGCAACAATTGATAAGCAAACTTCAGGTCATGTGCTTGTAAATGGTGAAGAAATTAATCAAATGCGTGCTGCAAAATTAGCGGAGTTTCGCCGTACACATTTAGGGTTCATTTTCCAAGATTTTAACTTACTTGATACGTTATCGATTAAAGAAAATATTATTTTACCGCTTGTAATGGCGAAGAAATCTGTAAATGAAATCGATGCGAAAGTACTGGAAATTGCGAAGTTTTTAAACATCGAAGAAATTTTAAATAAAAAAGTATACGAAGTATCTGGGGGACAACAACAACGTGCAGCAGCAGCGAGAGCAATCATTCATGAACCGACGTTAATTTTAGCAGATGAGCCAACTGGAAACTTAGACTCGAAGTCAGCGAAATCGCTAATGGGCGCTCTGCAAGATTTACACGAGCAAAAGAAAGTAACGATTGCAATGGTTACGCACGATCCAGTAGCGGCTAGTTATTGTGAACGTATCCTTTTCATACGCGATGGGGAAATTTTCTCGGAAATACATAAAGGAAGAACGAAACAAGCCTTTTTCCAAGAAATTCTGGACGTACTTGCGATGCTAGGAGGAGAGTATCATGAACTTTCGCCAGCTCGCGCTTAATAATGTAAAAGGAAATTGGCGTAACTATAAAGCGTTTCTTATAAGTAGTTGTTTATCGATTGTCGTATTTTTCATGTATGCTTCTTTTATTTATCATCCAGATGTCGTAAGCGGTAATATTAGTATGAGGAAGATGATCACAAAAGGGTTAGAATCGATGAATTATATTGTGGTCATCTTCTCGGCACTCTTTATTTTATATGCAAATTCAACGTTTTTACGAGCAAGAAAAAAAGAGTTTGGTCTACTAACATTAATTGGCGGAACGAAATCGCAGCTCGGCCGAATGATTATATTAGAGCAACTGATGTTAGGTAGTATTGCAATTGTAGTTGGTATTGGGGCTGGAATGCTTTGTTCAAAATTATTTTTCCAAGCGTTAAGCGTATTATTGAAAATAGATAAGACACTTCCACTCGTTTGGAATAGTAAAGCAATTCTTATTACAGCTGGTGTATACTTTATTCTATTTTTAATCCTATCATTGTTTAGTGTTTGGACAGTCGGGCGCTTGCAAATTATTGATTTATTAAGAGAAGCAAGAAAGCAAAAAGTAGAGCCGTTTGCATTTACATGGTTATGTGTAGTTGGTATAGGATGTATTATTGCTGCGTATGTACTTAGCTTCCAAGTAACGTTTCTGAATTTCCTCATCCTCTTTTTACCGGTGGTAGGACTGACAATTGGCGGAACGTATTTACTATTTACACAAGGTAGTACAGTCGTATTAAAAGCATTGCAAAAACGAAAACAATCTTTTTATACGTACCCAAATATGTTCGTCCTTAGTAACCTTATTTATAAAATGAAAGATAATGCTCGTTTTCTATTTGTAATTTCTATTATTACGGCGGTTGTATCCTCGGCAGTTGGCACGCTTTACGTATATTTTGAGGATATGAGTTATAAAACGGTAGTCAAAACTCCACATGCTATTTCATATGAGGAAAAGGGGTTAAATACGCATAACCTTATTAATGAAGAAAAGGTACAGCAGCTTGTGAAGAGACACGGGTTTGAAGATGCGCGAAAAGTAACCTACGTTAAACTACCGGCAACACAGAAAATAACGTTGTTTAATAGTGAACATGAAGTACCGATGACGATTATTTCAGAAAAAGAATATAATGCAGAAGTGCGTGAACAAAAGAGAGAGCAAGTTACAGAAGTTCATAATGCACCAGGCAGTGCAACGATGGTTATGGTCGATATGGCAAATGAACTGATGAAGATAGACCGTACGAAACCGTATGAATTTACAATTAACGGACAAAAGCAGTCTGTTCAGTTAAATAGCCCAACTTCATTTTCTGTTTTTAATGATAGTGAATATCTCGTTGTAAATGATCAAGATTTTGAGAAGTATGCAAAACTCGTACCAGATGAAGAAAAGACGAAATATTACGGTTATTATATTGAGGATTGGAAAAGTACAGAAGATCTTGTATTAGATTTGAAAAATGAAATTGCACCAGAAAAGCAAGGAGAATTGAGAAATTCAGTGTTTGCGTATAAGGATATAAGAGAAGGTGGAGCGATTACAATGTTCATCGGTTTCTTCGTGGCGGTACTATTCTTCTTCTTCGCTTGTAGTATGACATACTTTAAATGGTTTAACGATAAAGAACAAGATCGTATTCAATTTAAATCGTTAAAGAGAATCGGTATGACAGATAAAGAAATTCGCAAAATTGCGATTCGACAAATGGGAGTTATCTTCTTTATCCCAATTTTAATCGGTTCCATTCATAGTGGATTTGCTCTTCATACGTTAGGGAAAATGCTTTATATTAATTTGTGGAAATCAGGTGCGCTTGTAATTGGAGCATACATTTTAGCTTCTGCCATTTACTTTATGATCGCGCAAAGAGGATATTTAAAACACGTAAAAAGCTAGGGGAACCTCTAGCTTTTTGCCTATGTAGTAAGTTACAGGAGGACGATAGATGAACATTCGGCAACTAGCGCTGCAAAATATAAAAGGAAATTGGCGTAATTATAAAGTGTTTTTCTTAAGTAGTTGTTTTGCAATATTTGCATCTTTTGCATATATGTCTGTTATTGTACATCCGTATATGCAAGAGACGATGTGGTATCAAAACGTACGCTGGGGACTTATCATATGTAATGTTATAATTATTTCTTTTTTCGTCATATTTATTTTGTACTCTACTTCTATTTTCATAGAAGCACGTAAGAAAGAATTAGGGTTATATATGTTAATGGGAGCAACGAAGTCTAACGTAATAGGAGTAATTATGACCGAGCAAATATTAATTGGAATTTTTGCTAATATTTTCGGTATAGGGCTGGGCTTGATCTTTTTAAAGCTCTTCTTCATGGTGTTTAGTATGTTACTGGGGCTTCCGAAAGAACTCCCTGTTATATTTGACGTAAGTGCGATTGGTGTAACATTTATTACATATATGGTCGTTTTTATTCTGTTATCTTTTATAAGTGCTTTACGTATATGGAATATAAAAATCATTCGGTTATTGAAAGAATTTCGAACAGATAAAAAAGAGAAGAAAACATCAAAGTGGCTTTGTATATTCGGCTTTATTTGTTTAGGGATAGGATATGCGTTAGCGCTACAAGTGACGATGGCTACGATAGCAATATACTTTTTCCCTGTGTCTATACTTGTCTTTTTGGGAACGTATTTTTCTTTCGCGCATGGTGCTACCCAAGTGTTAGAAATGATAAAGCGAAATAAAAAGATTATGTATACATATCCATATTTGTTTATAGTGAATCAATTGTCACATCGAATGAAGGAAAATGGTCGCTTTTTCTTTCTGATGTCTATGGCAACGACGTTTGTAGTTACGGCAACAGGTACGGTGTTCTTGTATTTTTCTAGCATGCAAGATATGTGGCGAACTGGAGGGGTACACTCGTTTTCGTACATAGAAAAAGGTATTTCTACTTATGAAGTCTTTGAAGAAGGTGCGGTTGAAAAATTACTGAATCAATATGGGTATGATGATTTTCAATATATGAGTTTTGTTGGAGTGTATGCATCCTTTCAGTCTAATAAAGGAGAAACAACAATAGCACCGCTTATAAAAGAAAGTGATTATAACCAAGAAGCGAGGAAACAAAAACAGAAAACATATCATCCTAAAAAAGGTACAGTGACACTCGTTTATTATAATAAATACAATAATTCGAATGTATATAATCAAAAAGAGATTCAATTGCAAGTAATGAATCAACCATATCAATTCGTATTTAACGGTCAGAAAGAAGGGGTTCAATTTAACTATCACCCTTCGTACATTAATGGTCTGTTCTTCGTTATGAATGATGAAGACTTTGACAATATAGCAAATAAGGTTCCTGATTCTGAAAAGATGATATATAGAGGCTACACATTATCAAATATCGAAAAGACGAAGAAATTGAACGAAGATTTACGGAAACATATGAAACAAGATAATAATAATGCATTTCGAAGTAATATGGAGTTATATGTAAGTATGAAAGAAGGCGGCGATATTACTCTATTTGTGGGCTCGTTTATTAGTATATTATTCTTTCTTACTTCATGTAGTATCGTGTATTTTAAATGGTTCCATAATATTGCATCGGACCGAAAGCAGTATGGTGCACTCTCTAAACTTGGAATGACGAAGGAAGAAGTATGGAAAATTTCTCGTTGGCAATTATGTATGCTATTTTTTGCGCCAATTATAGTAGGGAGTATGCATAGTGCAGTTGCGTTATATACGTTTCATAATACTTTTTTTATGGATGGATCATTAAAAAAAGTAGGTTTGTTCATTCTGTTTTATATCGTAGCATGTATCATTTATTTCTTCTTCGCTCAAAGAGAATATAAGAAACATTTAGACTAGCAAATGCTAGTCTTTTTTTAATATTCGAAATTTACATAGAAGAATATAAAAAAGTATGGTATAACAGTAAGAAAACGAAAAAGAGGGGAAAAGACGATGATTCGAGTAGGATATTTAGGACCAGAAGCAACATTTACAAATATGGCGGTGAGTCGTTTTTTTCCGGAAGCAGATCATGTACCGTATCGAACGATTCCAGATTGTATAGATGCAGCTGCAAATGAAAATGTAGACTTCGCAGTCGTACCGTTAGAAAATGCAATAGAAGGTTCAGTGAATATAACGGTTGATTATCTTGTACATGAGCAGCCGCTTGCTATTGTAGGAGAAATTACAGTACCAATTCAGCAGCATTTACTTGTACATCCGCAGTATGCAGAAGTGTGGGATGAAGTATATGCGGTGCATTCTCATCCGCATGCCATTGCACAGTGCCATAAGTTTTTAAATGAAGAATTAAAAGGAGTAACTGTTCGAGATATGACATCCACAAGTGCCGCTGCGCAATATGTGAAAGAACATCCTGAAGAAAAAATTGCCGCTATTGCAAATGAAGCAGCTGCAGAAAAATACGGATTAACAATTGTAAGACGTAGTATTCATACGCATAAAAATAATCACACACGTTTCCTAGTACTTCATAAGAAAAAGAAAGCAATACTCCCGAATAACGGAGAAAACCGCGGAGAGAAAACGACGCTTATGATAACGTTACCTGCAGATTATGCAGGTGCCCTATATCAAGTGTTATCAGCTTTCGCATGGAGAAAATTAAACTTATCAAAAATCGAATCGCGTCCGATGAAAACAGGTCTTGGAAATTACTTTTTCTTAATCGATGTCGATAAAGCATACGATGACGTATTATTGCCAGGCGTAACGATGGAACTCGAAGCACTCGGTTTTTCTGTTACTGTGCTGGGGAGTTATTCTTCTTATTGGTTGTAAGATGTAGATGGAATATTTGTATTTGCCTAATCGTCCATATCATTTCATTGCCTAGTATATTTTTTGATAGATTAATAAAATCCCACCTGCAAAAGGTGGGATTCTTTATCCCGCTATTTGCCGGGCAGCCCGATTGGTGAGGGCTGATTAAAGTTTCACTTTATTTTAACTTCGCAAGACGATCTTCTAACTGACCACGCCAAATATCAGCTAGTTCTGGAACAGCAAGAATTTTTTCAATGCCATCTTTATCTTTTCTATTATGAAAATAAATTTCGTTAGAGAACAAAACAGAAACATTGCCGGGTTGACGTTCTAGTAATGTAATTTTAGAATCTTTACGTACAGTACCTTCTTGAAGAACGCGGCATAGGTAGCCAGTAAATCCAGTTGCTACAATGCGCGGCAAAATGCCAGGGATGCCAAGACGTTTTGAAATTGTGCTACAAGGTACGCGAGCTTGCGTTACTTGAATGATTGCTTCGCCTAGTTGATATGTATCTCCGATGCATACGTCATGCTCTAACATATTTGTTACGGTAATGTTTTCACCAAATGTGGAAGCGGGAAGCGTAGTTTGAAATTCCTCTTCCCATAGTGCGTAATGCTCGTGTGGGTACACACAAACAGCACGATCAGGTCCCCCGTGATGTTTTAAATCCGCTACGTCATCACCACGAAATCCGTCTTTTGAGAGAAAGGCCTCTTCTGTAGGATCTTTACATATACCTGTTATCATTTCTTTATCTTCGCCATATTTCATTTGTTTCGGTTTGCCAATGCTAAAGTGAACGAGTTCAATTCCCATATTTGATCTCCTTTACGATTGATTACAATATTATAGCATTAAAAAAGCACAGAGAATGATAAAAACTCTGTGCTTTACATTAATAAACGAGAAATCCTGCTTTATCCAGTGCCTCACAAGCAGCATCTAATTTTTCTTTAGAATCTGCCTCGATTGTATGTAAGTGAATACCATCTGTTAGTTGTGAAAGATAGGAAGCATTTGTGTTTTCGATTTTTTGTAAATATTGCTCTACATCAAAGCGATTGCTTACCATAATGGATGCTGTTAAGTCACCGTATACAGGATGCTCAACTTTTACGTCTTTAATCGTAACG
Organism: Bacillus sp. N6; assembly: GCF_052805735.1. NCBI lineage: Bacteria > Bacillati > Bacillota > Bacilli > Caryophanales > Bacillaceae > Bacillus > Bacillus sp. N6. Next base: position 4,334,834 of record NZ_CM127843.1, on the reverse strand, counting down.
CCATGGTCAACAAGCATTGTAAGTTCCTGACGTACTTCTGCTGGTTTATGTTGGCATACAATTACGCGTTCGAAAGTTTGTTGCTTCTCTTGTGGCTTTAAATATAAATAACCTTGAGCAGTCGCAATAATTGGTTCGTTTCGTGCTTTAAGCAAGGAAATATCTTGCACGATAACTTGTCTACTTACGTTCGTCTTTTTCGATAGTTCATTCCCCGATAACGGTTCATTTGCAGCAAGAAGCCACTGGAGGATAAGCTGTCGTCTTTCTTCACCTAAAATCTTTTTTTGTTCATTTTGTTTCATTATGATTTAACACCTCTATAAAATTGATTTCCAATTGTGTGTAGTGCATGAATAGTAGTATCAATTTGATCTTTCGTTGTTTGTTGTCCGAAAGAGAAGCGGACATATTGTTTGGCCTCTTCATACGTTTTTCCAATTGCAAGCATAGTTTTCGAAGGTTCTTGTTTACCGACTTGGCAAGCACTTCCGGTGGAAATGGCAATACCATGACGATTACATTCTAGCATAGTATATTGACCTTCTATTCCTTTTATTGTAACCCCAACAATATGTGGTAAACAAGAAGTAGAATGACCTTCTACTTCAATTTCTAGCGGAAGTGTTTGTATTTGCTCTAAAAAGTAGGATCGTAACTCTTTAAAACGTAAACTTTCTTCCCATTGAGTTTTTAATATATTTTCAGCAGCTGTTAAAAAAGATGCGATGCCGGGAACATTTACTGTACCTGGGCGAAATCCTTTTTCGTGAGAAGTTCCTGGAAATACTTGTTCCCAGCGAGATTGCGGATTTATGTAGCAAGCGCCGACACCTTTTGGTCCGTATATTTTATGTGCTGAAACAGAAAGACTATCAATCCCCATCTCAAAAACATGGATAGGCAGTTTACCAAACGTTTGCACACAATCCGTATGAAATAAAACATTATATGTTTTTAAAAGTGCCCCGATTTTTGTAATGTTTTGAACGGTTCCGATTTCAGAGTTTCCATGCTGTATACTTGCTAGCACAGTATCTTCTGTAATAGCTGCCTCTAAATCTACTAAACAAATGAGTCCGCTTTTATCAACAGGAATTTCAGTGATCGTATAGCCTTTTGATTTTAGAGATTGAAAATAACTTCGAATGGATGCATGTTCCATAGGTGTCGTAATAATATGCTTCTTATTTCGGGCATTTAGAAGTGATTGAATCGCAAGATAGTTCGATTCCGATCCACCGCTTGTGAAAAATACTCCTTGTTCTTTGCCTCCAATCATTTCCGCAAATGTTTTTCGGCAAACTTGTAATAAAGAAGAAGCCGTTCCTCCAATATCATGTAAACTTTGTTCATTTCCGAAGTATTGCGAAGCTGCTTTCATATATGTTTGTAACGCTTCCTCGCTCATAGGTGTAGTAGCTGCATAGTCAAGATATATCATCATGTAAGTTCCTCTCTCTAGTAAGAGTTACATTTCTTTTACTTTTTAAATGGTAGTGAAAATAAGAATTATAAAAAAACTCTTGTCATTATTTTAAAACTATGTAAATATAGGTGTCAAGACAGTTGAAAAGTGTAAAGTAGGAGGCAACAATTATGCCAAGTGCAGATGTCTTAATTATTGGAAGTGGCGTTGCGGCACTTCGTGTTGCAAAAGAGATTTGTCACGAAAAGAATGTGATTATTATCACAAAGGAGACGAAACGTAATAATAATACACATTTAGCTCAAGGTGGAATTGCCGCAGCGGTAGCTACATATGACAATCCTAATGATCATTTTGAAGATACGTTAGTAGCAGGGTGTCATTATAACAATGAAGAAGTGGTCCGTTATTTAGTCGAGGAAGGACCGAAAGAAATTAATAACCTTATTGAAAGAGGAATGAAATTTGATGGAGATGAAACAGGTCCTCATCTTGGAAAAGAAGGAGCGCATCGAAAACGTCGTATTTTACATGCAGGTGGCGATGCAACAGGAAAGAATTTATTAGAGCATCTTATTCAAGAAGTAGCTCCATACGTTACGGTAGTGGAACAGGAAATGGTGCTTGATTTTATTATAGAAAAAGATAAATGTGTTGGGGCTTTAACTCGCAACAATAAAGGAGAACTGAAACGTTACAATGCAGATTATACGGTGTTAGCTTCAGGCGGTATTGGCGGTTTATACGCCTTTACTTCTAATGATGAGACAATTACAGGTGATGGACTTGCAATGGTGTACCGTGCAGGCGGAGAGCTTGTAGATTTAGAGTTTATACAATTTCATCCGACGATGTTATACGCGGGTGGGCGTTGTTCCGGCCTCGTGTCCGAAGCCGTTCGCGGAGAAGGAGCTGTCCTTATAAATGGCAAGGGGCAGCGTTTTATGATGGATATACATTCCGAACAGGATTTAGCGCCTCGTGATGTAGTCGCAAGGGCTATTCATGAACAGCTACTTGCGGGTGAAAAAGTGTACTTAAACATCGAAATGATTCAAAACTTTGAACAACGCTTTCCGACCGTGTCATCGATATGTAAAACGAATGGAGTCGATATAAATAAAAACCTTATTCCAGTCGTGCCCGGTACTCATTTTCACATGGGTGGCGTGAAAACGAACTGTGATGGAGAGACGTCTATTCCGAACCTATACGCAGTCGGGGAAGTAGCTTGTAATGGGGTTCATGGTGCAAATAGATTAGCGAGTAATTCATTATTAGAAGGTCTTGTGTTTGGAGGAAGAATCGGAAGGCACATTTTATCTAGAGAGACAAAAGAAAATGTGAACATGCTAGCCGAAAAAGAAGCAAAGTTTATCGTTCTGAATCATTTACCGACGAAAGAAGAAATACAAAAATGCATGATGAAATATGTTGGGATTGTGCGAACAGAGCAAAGTTTATCTTATGCGAAGAGATGGCTTAGTAAGTATGGTGTTCGAAATATGATATTACAACATGATGTTCTTACGAATGAAGAGATAACGCTTATTAATATGTTAACAGTTTGTGAGCTTATAGTTGTTTCAGCCCTGCAAAGAGAAGAAAGTATTGGCGGGCATTACCGAAGTGATTATCCAGATAGAAATATAGGAAATAAAGAGATTGTTCGAGTAAAGAGAAAACTACAACTTGTGTGATGAGGGGAAGAGGGGCTTTATGAACACGATAAAAGTTAAAGAAGCATTAAATCGATTTTTTTTAGAAGATATAGGAGAAAGAGATGTAACATCTCAGCTTATTTTTCCAGATAACTTACTTTCGAAAGGAACGTTTCTTGCGAAGGATACAGGGGTCTTTGCAGGACGTTTAGTAATTGAATCAGGATTTAAATTAATTGATGAGAGAATTGAAGTAGAGCTTCATAAAAAAGATGGGGATTTTGTAGAAAAAGGCGAAATCATTGCAACTGTGCAAGGGCCAATTGCATCGTTATTAACAGCAGAGCGCGTTATATTAAACGTTATTCAGCGTATGAGCGGAATAGCGACGATGACGCGTAAAGCGGTTCTTGCTTTAGATAGTAGCCATACTCGCATTTGTGATACGCGAAAAACGATGCCAGGACTACGTATGTTTGATAAGTATGCAGTCGTGTGTGGTGGTGGATTTAATCATCGCTTCGGTTTATATGATGGTGTCATGATTAAAGACAATCATATTGTGTTTGCTGGTTCTATTACAAAAGCTGTTACATCAGTGAAAGAAAAGTTAGGACATATGGTGAAAGTAGAAGTAGAAACAGAAACTGAGGAACAGGTGAGAGAGGCTGTTGCTGCTGGTGCGGATATTATTATGTTCGATAATCGTACGCCAGATGAAATCCGGGAGTTTTCGAAAATTGTACCAAGCGCTATCGTTACAGAAGCTTCAGGGGGCATCACAATTGAAGATTTATCGAAATACGGAAAAACAGGGGTAGATTATATTTCACTTGGAGCGTTAACACATTCAGTGAAAGCACTTGATATTAGTTTCAATATTGAAGGGTAAGGAAAGTGGCTTAGAGGGGGAGAAACGTATATGAGTATTTTAGAACAAGTACAGCCAATTGAAACGATGTTACCAGAGCGTTATTACACGATGTCAACGGAAGATATGGAAAAGCGTGTTCGTGAAATTAAAGAGAAGATGGGGAAAATGTTATTCATTCCAGGGCATCATTATCAAAAAGATGAAGTGGTACAATTTTCAGATGCAGCAGGGGATTCACTTCAGCTTGCGCAAGTTGCAGCGAGCAATAAAGACGCAAAATATATTGTGTTTTGCGGGGTGCACTTTATGGCGGAAACAGCAGATATGTTAACGACAGATGATCAAGTTGTCATCTTACCAGATATGCGTGCAGGTTGTTCGATGGCGGATATGGCAGATATTGAACAAACAGAAAGAGCGTGGAAAGAGTTAAAGAAATTATTTGGAGATACGATGATTCCGTTAACATATGTGAACTCTACAGCTGCAATTAAAGCGTTTTGTGGTCGTAACGGAGGAGCAACAGTAACTTCTTCTAATGCAAAGCAAATGGTATCTTGGGCGTTTACTCAAAAAGAGCGTCTCGTCTTTTTACCAGACCAACATTTAGGGAGAAATACAGCGTACGATTTAGGTATCCCGTTAGATAAAATGGCAGTATGGGACCCACACACAGATTCATTAGAGTACGATGGGGAGATAGAAGAAATTCAAGTGATTTTATGGAAAGGGCATTGTTCTGTTCATCAAAATTTTACAGTGAAGAACATTGAGAGCGTACGAAAAAATCATCCTGATATGAATATTATTGTACATCCAGAATGTTGCTATGAAGTTGTAGCTGCTTCAGATTATGCAGGCTCAACGAAATATATTATTGATATGATTGAATCGGCGCCATCTGGTAGCAAATGGGCGATTGGTACAGAAATGAATTTAGTGAACCGAATTATTCAGCAACATCCAGATAAAGAAATTGTTTCACTTAATCCATTTATGTGTCCATGCTTAACGATGAACCGAATTGATTTGCCTCACTTATTATGGGTACTTGAAACGATAGAAAGAGGAGAAGAAATTAACGTTATTAGCGTAGATAAACAAGTAACGGCAGAAGCGGTTCTTGCATTAAATCGTATGTTAGAGCGTGTGTAAAGCAACGGTATTCCCGTTGCTTTTTTTCATACATATAATCATAACAAGAACAAAATGGGCATACATTGTTTTGAAGAAATCATTGTGGTTCTTTATGCTTATTCCACTTCGAATGATATTGAAAATCGAAGAAGTGATAAAAGTGAAAAGAAGTTAATGTTATTTAGAAAGAGTTACTTCATGAGATTTGTTACTTATAGATAAGTTATACAGGAGGGGGAAAATTTGAAAATTCATATCGTGCAAAAAGGGGATACCCTTTGGAAAATTGCGAAAAAGTACGGAGTGGATTTTGATACGTTGAAAAAAACAAATACACAACTTAGTAATCCAGATTTAATCATGCCAGGTATGAAAATTAAAGTGCCATCCAAGAGTGTTCACATGAAACAACAGGCTGGGGCAGGCTCAGCGCCTCCAAAGCAATACGTAAAAGAAGTGCAGCAAAAAGAATTTGCAGCAACACCAACTCCGCTTGGAATAGAAGATGAAGAAGAAGTTACGTATCAATCAGCACCAATTACACAGCAGCCAGCTATGCAACAAACACAAAAAGAAGTGCAAGTAAAACCGCAGAAGGAGATGCAAGTAAAGCCGCAAAAAGAAGTACAGGTGAAACCGCAAAAAGAGGTGCAAAAAGAACAGCCAATTCAAAAAGAGAAACCAGTTGAAAAACCGTCTGTTATTCAAAAACCACCTGTGATAGAAAAACAAAAACCGGCGGAAAAAGAAAACACGAAGTTTTCGGTAAATGTATTGCCACAGCCGCCACAACCACCAATAAAACCGAAAAAAGAATATAAAATTTCAGATGTAATAAAAAAAGGAAGCGAGTTAATTGCTCCTCAAATTAGTAAAATGAAACCTAACAATATCATTTCTCCGCAAACGAAAAAAAATAATATAGTATCGCCGCAAGTGAAGAAAGAGAATGTAGGGAATATAATATCGCCACAAGTGAAGAAAGAAAATGTAGGAAATATAGTATCGCCGCAAGTGAAGAAAGAAAATGTAGGAAATATAGTATCGCCGCAAGTGAAGAAAGAAAATGTAGGGAATATAGTATCGCCGCAAGTGAAGAAAGAAAATGTAGGGAATATAGTGTCACCGCAAGTGAAAAAAGAAAATGTAGGGAATATAGTGTCACCGCAAGTGAAGAAAGAAAATGTAGGGAATATAATATCGCCGCAAGTGAAGAAAGAAAACGTAGGGAATATAGTATCGCCAAATGTATCGAAAGAAAATGTAGTTATTCCACAAGTCATACCGCCAAATATTCAAATGCCAAATATTCAAATGCCAATTATGGATAACAACCAGCCACCGAATATGATGCCGATAATGGATAACAATCAAATGCCGAATATGATGCCAATGATGGATAACAATCAAATGCCGAATATGATGCCAATGATGGATAACAATCAAATGCCGAATATGATGCCAATTATGGATAACAACCAACCACCGAATATGATGCCAATGATGGATAACAATCAAATGCCGAATATGATGCCGATAATGGATAACAATCAAATGCCGAATATGATGCCAATTATGGATAACAACCAACCACCGAATATGATGCCAATGATGGATAACAATCAAATGCCGAATATGATGCCGATAATGGATAACAATCAAATGCCGAATATGATGCCAATGATGGATAACAATCAACCACCGAATATGATGCCCTATCAAATGCCGTATCAGCAGCCCATGATGCCGCCGAATCCGTATTATCAACAACCAAATCCATATCAAATGCCATATCAGCAAGGAGCGCCGTTTGGCCCGCAATATACGTCTATGCCAAACCCAAATATGATGCCAATGGATAATAATATGCCGCCGCTTGTGCAGGGTGAGGAAGATTGTGGATGCGGAGGAGAAAGTAGACTATATAGTCCACAACCAGGTGGTCCGCAATATGCGAATCCTTTATATTATCAACCAACTCAGTCTGCATATGCACCACAGCCAGGAACGATGTATTATCAACCAGATCCACCAAATGTATTTGGAGAGCCCGTTTCAGAAGAAGAGGACGAAGAAGAAGTTTAAAAAGGCGGGAGTATTCCCGCCTTTTTTGCATGCGTGTTAATTAAGAAAATGCAGTTTTTTTATGAGGTGCTAGAAAATTCCCAGTGAAATATTAACAGTGTAAAAACCTTCTCTGTTACTCATCATAAGAGGGAGCTTTTCAGTAGAGAAGCTCATTCTAACAGAGGGGGTTTTTGTATTGAATACGAAAGTAAAAGTGATTGCTGCTTCTTTGTTAGTTACCAGTGCATTAGCTGCATGTGGTACACCAAAAGATAACAATGCAATGGATGGACGTAACTACAATTACGAGCGTACATCTTATAATGATACACACCAGTATCGTGATAATGTAACGCGTAATGATCGTTATACAGATTATGTAACATATAGAAATGGTCGTAACGATACAGGATATAATAATTATTACCGCGATGTAAATTATAATGGCCAAATTGCTAATCCACATCCAACACGTAATATTACAATGAACAATTCATACATTAACAATGATGGTAAAACAGCAGAAAGAATTACAAATCGTGTGAAACGTATGAATAACGTAGACCGTGTGTCTACAGTTGTATATGGAAACGATGTAGCGATTGCGGTAAAACCACGTAATCCAGTATCGAATGAAACAGCGCTTGCAAATGAAGTTCGTCAAGCTGTTGCAAATGAAGTTGGAAACAGAAACGTATATGTTTCTGTAAGAAATGATATGTTTACTCGTGTCGATGCAATGAGTACTCGTCTACGTAACGGTACAGTTACAAACGATTTTAATCGTGACATAGTGAATATGTTCCGAGACATTCGTTACGGTTTAACTGGTACAGTACGATAGCAAAACAAAAGAGGAAGGGGTAGCCCTTCCTCTTTATTCATCGTTGTCTTGTAAACGACGTTTTTTAATAAAATAACCAACGGAGTAAGAAACTAAAAAGCATATGAAAAGAATACTACCTGTTAAAATAGCTTCAAACAGTGGTCTTTCTGGACTGAAAATAATATAAATAATAGCCATAACGATTCCTACAATAAGGGAGCGGAAGACAAGTTTATAATAAGGAGTTAATTTTATTTCCTTTTCACTTTCTTCTACATCGATTGAAACACTTAACTGTAAATAACTAAGGACGATACTTGTAAGAATAAATAATAGCCATAATGGAGATTTCGTAATTTGATCCATTCCTTCAGTGAATCCGATATAGCCTAAAATGCCAATTATACCAAGCGATTGAAAAAGAAAGGCAATACGTATGTTTTTTAATGTTTTCAGAATGAGACGTTCATCCTTTATTTTTTTCACAATATCCATCTCCTGTTTATTATGATTTCGCTGTTATATTAATTGTAACATATATATTACTTTTATCAATTTATAATTTACATACTATTCAGTTGGATAAAAGAGGGAATAAAATATTTTTATAAACATGTTGCACTTATACTTTATTAATGTTATATTAACAAAGCGATGAGCTAATTTACGTAAGACGAGAGATATGCTTAAGTGCTAAACACGCGAATGTGGTCGCCTGGTCTCTCGCCGTAAACGCATCAAGACGCCTGCTTTGCAGGCGTCTTTCATTTTATATAAAAGTAAATGATACATGCAGATGAGGTAAACCCTTATCTGCATTTTTTATTTTTCGAAAGAAATGTAATATGGATAAAACCACCATTTCCGGAAAAACTACTAATGAAAGTATGATCTTGCCTAAAAGAGGTGAACGGAAATGAAATGGATACTGATTGCGATGCAAGCTTTCGTTATGATGTTTTGTTTCGTTTATGAAACGAATGTGAAGGCGGAAGGGCCAGTACCAGAAGTAACGGAAAAAGAACCTGAGGTTACAATTTTATTAGAGCGTATGTATGTTGATGGAGAAGTAAGTGAGGAAATACTTACAGAAAAAGTAGCGGATTTAGAAAAGTTTTTACAGCAATATAAAGAATGGCAACTTGTTGATCGTGATGATGTACAAATCGTATTACAAAAGAAAGTTGATGATATTTCTCCGTTATTGAAAACGAGCGGGTATTTTGGTGTTTCAGAGGAAGGGATATTACAAATTTTCAAAGGTGTGCCAAAAAGTGATAATGCGATCCATTCTTTCTTTCAAATTGATATGAAAAAGCTTGAGAGTTATGAGCGTGCGAAATTGAAGCGTGGTATTCGGATTAAATCAAAAGAAGGTTTTGTAAAGACGATTGAAAAAATGAAACAATACGCAGTGCAAAATAAGAAAAAAAGCAGCTCATGGTGAGCTGCTTTTTTTTCTTATTTGTTTTTAGCTAAAATTTCTTTTGCGATTTCATCAATTAGCATATCTTTTCCGATTGGATTGAATGCTTTCGTATTGAAGACTTCATTTGATACTTCATATACGTGATTATTTTTAACTGCTTTATTGTCTTTCCAAACGGCACTGTTTTTGTAGTCTTCGTAAACTTTATCAGCTTCGCCGCCGAAGTTTACAATAAACATTTGGTCAGGCTGGAATGCAACTAGACCTTCTAGTGATACTTGCGCCATCGTTTGTTTTAAATCCGTACCTTTTGTTGCTGGAAGTTTTAAGTCATTAAAGATGATGTCACCGTATCCGAAGCTACCATATACACGGAAGTTTTGTGGTGTAACTGCAACGAACATAAAGTTCTCATCTTTTGTTTTCTCTTTAATTTTTTTAGATAAAGAGTCTGCTTTCTTATCGTAGTCTGCAATCCATTTGTCTGCTTTCTTCTCTTCGTCAAATAGCTTACCTACTTCTTTAAACTTACCACGCCAGTCTTCTAAGTTTGTTTCTAGAACAACTGTAGGTGCAACCTTTTCTAGTTGATCATAAATTTTTAATTGACGGTTGTTTAAAATAATTAAGTCTGGTTTTAAAGCAGTAACAGCTTCTAAATCAACTTTAGGTGCCCAGTACCAACCAACTGCTTTTACTCCATCTAATTTGTCTGTTAAGTGATTTTGGATTTTATCTTTATATGTATTTGCTGTACCAACAGGTTTGTGTCCAAGAAGTAATAGTTCTTCTGTTGATCCAGATAAGTCAACAATTCTCTTTGGATTTACTGGAATTGTAGCTTCACCTTTAGCATGTTTTACAACTTTTGTTTTCGGTTGTTCTTTTGCTTTTGATTCTTCTTTTTGAGAAGAACAGCCAACGATAGAAAGAACAACAAGCATAATAGTAAATAAAATAAATAGCTTACGTTTCATCCTGATGTAACCCCTTTAATTAGTATTGATAATCATTATCGACCTCTGTATATTAAGGTGCTTTAACCTTTCTGTCAATGGAAAATAACAGAAGTTTCAAGTGGAGAACATTTGTTGGGGCAGTCTCGCTTTTCTATCATTAAATATGTTAAAATGGAATACATGATTTAAGAGGGAGAGATCGTATTTTGTTTGAATATGTTACAGGTTACGTGGAGTATGTAGGGCCGGAATATGTCGTAATTGACCATAATGGAATTGGTTATCAAATTTTCACACCGAATCCGTATGTATTTCAAAGAAGTAAGCAAGAAATCCGTGTCTATACATATCATTATGTGAGAGAAGATATTATGGCACTTTACGGGTTTAAAACACGTGAAGAGCGTTTATTATTTACAAAGTTGTTAGGCGTGTCTGGCATTGGGCCAAAAGGCGCTCTTGCAATTTTAGCTTCTGGTCAAACAGGACAGGTCGTTCAAGCGATTGAGCATGAAGATGAGAAGTTTTTAGTGAAATTCCCAGGCGTCGGAAAGAAAACAGCACGCCAAATGATTTTAGATTTAAAAGGAAAACTAGCAGATGTCGTACCAGATGCATTTGTGGATTTATTCTCAGACACAGAACGTTTTGATGAGAAGAAAGGTTCATCAGCTGAGCTTGATGAGGCACTGGAAGCTCTGCGCGCACTTGGATACGCAGAACGCGAAGTTTCTCGCGTTGTACCAGAGTTATTAAAAGAATCATTAACGACGGATCAGTATATTAAAAAGGCACTTAGTCTTTTACTAAATGGTAAGAGGTGAGTATAATGGACGAACGTCTCCTTTCAGGGGAATCTGCATATGAAGATGCGGATTTAGAATATTCATTACGGCCACAGACGCTCCGTCAGTATATTGGCCAAGATAAAGCGAAACATAATTTAGAAGTATTTATTGAAGCAGCGAAAATGCGTGAAGAAACGTTAGATCACGTGCTTTTATATGGACCGCCAGGTCTTGGTAAAACGACGCTTGCGAATATTATTGCAAATGAGATGGGCGTTAATGTTAGAACAACTTCAGGTCCCGCGATTGAAAGACCAGGAGATTTAGCTGCTGTATTAACAGCGCTTCAGCCAGGGGATGTATTATTTATTGATGAAATTCATCGTTTGCATAGATCAATTGAAGAAGTATTGTATCCTGCGATGGAAGACTTTTGCCTTGATATCGTAATTGGAAAAGGGCCTTCAGCACGTTCTGTACGCCTAGATTTACCGCCATTTACATTAGTTGGAGCAACGACACGCGCCGGAGCATTATCGGCACCGCTTCGTGACCGCTTCGGTGTACTTTCAAGGTTAGAGTACTACACAGTAGATCAGCTTTCTGCGATTGTTGAACGTACAGCAGAAGTGTTTGAAGTTGAAATCGATTCGTTAGCTGCATTAGAAATTGCAAGACGTGCTCGTGGTACACCTCGTATTGCGAATCGTCTTTTAAGACGTGTACGTGATTTCGCGCAAGTTCGTGGTAACGGAACGGTTACGATGGAAATTACGCAAATGGCATTAGAGCTACTGCAAGTAGATAAATTAGGTCTAGATCATATTGATCATAAATTACTGCTTGGTATTATTGAGAAATTCCGTGGTGGTCCAGTTGGATTAGAAACGGTTTCAGCAACAATTGGAGAAGAATCTCATACGATTGAAGATGTGTATGAGCCGTATTTATTACAAATTGGCTTTTTACAACGAACGCCAAGGGGCCGAATTGTAACGCCGCTTGCGTATGAACATTTCGGAATGGAGATGCCAAAAGTATGATGGAGATGCCCAAAATGCTTATTACAGCGGGAATCTTACTCATCGTTGTTGGATTAGCTTGGAAGTTCATTGGCAGGATTCCAGGCGATATTTTTGTGAAAAAAGGAAACGTTACCTTTTATTTTCCTATCATTACATGTATTGTGTTAAGTATTGTACTATCTTTTATTATGTATATAATAAATCGATTTAAATAAGAAATAGGTGGATATAGCTATGGATATAAATCTGTTTGATTTTCATTTACCAGAAGAACTTATTGCACAAGTCCCGTTAGAAGATCGTGAAACATCAAGATTAATGGTGTTAGACCGTGAAACAGGTGATATTGAGCATAAACATTTTACGGACATTCTTTCTTACTTACATGAGGGGGATTGCTTAGTTTTAAATGAAACGAAAGTTATGCCTGCTCGTTTGCACGGTGTGAAAGAAGATACAGGCGCGCACATTGAAGTACTTCTTTTAAAACAAGAAGAAGGCGATAAGTGGGAAACGCTTGTAAAGCCAGCGAAACGTGTAAAAGAAGGAACTGTTATCTCTTTTGGCGAAGGGAAATTAAAAGCAACTTGCACAGGAACTGCAGATCAAGGTGGACGTCAGCTTGAATTTTCATATGACGGCATCTTCTATGAAATTTTAGATGAACTTGGGGAAATGCCACTTCCTCCATATATTAAAGAGACGCTAGAAGATCGCGATCGCTATCAAACAGTATATGCGAAAGAAATCGGTTCAGCAGCAGCGCCGACTGCGGGACTTCACTTTACAGAAGAGTTACTTGAGAAGTTAAAGCAAAAAGGCGTTCAGTTGGCATTCATTACACTTCACGTAGGGCTTGGAACATTTAGACCAGTTTCTGCAGACACGATTGAAGAACACCATATGCACGCAGAATATTACCATATGTCTGAAGAGACAGCGGCATTATTAAATCGTGTAAAAGAGAATGGTGGACGTATTATTACTGTAGGTACGACATCAACTCGTACGTTAGAAACAATTGCAACAGATCATGACGGTAAGCTTTGCGCCGCTTCTGGATGGACAGATATTTTCATGTATCCGGGATATGAATTTAAAGCAATTGATGGTTTAATTACAAACTTCCACTTGCCGAAATCAACATTAATCATGCTTGTAAGTGCATTTGCAAATAGAGATAATGTACTTCATGCTTATAATGAAGCAGTAAAAGAAAAATATCGTTTCTTTAGCTTCGGTGATGCAATGTTCGTTGCATCTCACGCTAAAATGAGAAACAAATAAAAGGAGTAAGTTATGACAGCAATTCGTTATGAATTTATTAAGACATGTAAACAAACGGGTGCCCGTTTAGGTCGTGTGCATACACCGCACGGTTCATTTGATACACCAACATTTATGCCAGTTGGTACACTTGCGACAGTTAAGACAATGTCACCGGAAGAATTAAAAGCAATGGATTCTGGCATTATTTTAAGTAATACGTATCATTTATGGCTACGTCCAGGTCATGAAATTATTCGTGAAGCAGGCGGCTTGCATAAATTTATGAACTGGGATCGTGCAATCTTAACAGACTCTGGTGGTTTCCAAGTATTCAGTTTAAGTGACTTCCGTCGTATTGAAGAGGAAGGCGTTCACTTCCGTAATCACTTAAATGGAGATAAATTATTCTTATCACCAGAAAAAGCGATGGAAATCCAAAATGCATTAGGTTCGGATATTATGATGGCATTTGATGAGTGTCCGCCATTCCCGGCTACTTTTGAATATATGAAGAAATCTGTAGAGCGTACGAGCCGCTGGGCAGAACGTTGCTTAAAAGCGCATGAACGTCCGCAAGATCAAGGTTTATTCGGTATTGTACAGGGCGGGGAGTACGAAGAGCTTCGTCGTCAAAGTGCGAAAGACCTTGTTTCAATGGACTTCCCTGGTTACGCTGTAGGTGGTTTATCTGTTGGTGAACCGAAAGATATTATGAACCGTGTACTTGAGTTTACAACACCACTTCTTCCAGATAATAAGCCTCGTTACTTAATGGGTGTAGGTTCTCCTGACTCATTAATCGATGGTGCAATTCGTGGTATTGATATGTTTGACTGTGTACTTCCAACTCGTATCGCTCGAAATGGTACATGTATGACAAGTGAAGGTCGACTCGTTGTAAAAAATGCGAAATTCGCAAGAGACTTCGGTCCGCTTGATCCAAACTGTGATTGCTACACATGTAAAAACTACTCACGTGCGTATATTCGTCATTTAATGAAATGTGATGAAACGTTCGGAATTCGTTTAACGTCTTATCACAACCTTCATTTTCTGTTAAACTTAATGGAGCAGGTGAGACAAGCTATTCGTGAAGACCGTCTTGGCGATTTCCGCGAAGAGTTCTTTGAACAGTATGGCTTTAATAAACCGAATGCTAAAAACTTCTAATACATAATTTAAAAGGAGGAACAAAAGATGAATGCAGGTATGATGAATATCGTTATGATCGTTGCGATGTTTGCGATTTTCTATTTCTTATTAATTCGCCCGCAACAAAAACGTCAAAAAGCAGTTGCTCAAATGCAAAGTGAGTTAGCAAAAGGTGATGCTATCGTAACAATCGGTGGTTTACACGGTACAATCGAATCAGTAGATGAGACGAAAATCGTTATTAAATCTGGTGGTTCACACTTAACTTTCGATCGCAATGCGATTCGTGAAGTTGTGAAAAACTAATGTGGAAGGCCCTGCATGAAATGTGCAGGGCCTTTTTTAGTTACTTTGCTTTGACATATTTACACCGAAAATACCACCGAGTGTACTCGCCCCCATTAATGCTAATTGATAAAGTAATTGTGAGTTCGATAAGGTTTGAGAAAAGCCTAAATAGTTAACTAGAAAGACGAGTATAGTGAATGTGAGCCCTGTTGTGAAACCTACTAGCCAACCTTTTCCTTGAGCCTTTTTGCCGGCAGTAAATCCAGACATAAGCATAGATAAAAGAGCGAGTATAAAAATAGTAACGGTTAATGTCCCTTCATTTATATTTGTAAACTTTAATAAAAGAGCCATAATCATACTAGTAATAGATGCAAGAATTAGTAGTGTAACAATACCGAAGCCAATTGCAGTTGATAATTTTTTCGTTCCATCCATTTATGCATTCCCCCTTTTTAATACAAGCATATTTTCCTTTTGCCCAAGTTAGACTAGTTTCTTTTTTATAGGGGAGTCTATACGTAAAAAAGGAGATGTAGAAATGGAATGGATATCAATAATTGGACGGACAATGCTTTTATATATCATCATCTTAATTATTTTTCGTCTTATGGGTAAACGTGAGATAGGAGAGCTAAGTGTATTAGATTTAGTCGTATTTATTATGCTTGGAGAAATGGCCGTAGTGGCAATTGAAAATACCGATAAATCACTTTGGCATCAATTAGTTCCGATGACTTTTCTTATGTGCATCCAAATTATTTTGTCAGTCATTTCCCTAAAGTATCAACGCTTTCGGCATTTAATAGAAGGTGAGCCAGCTATTCTTGTAAACGCGGGGAAGATTGATGAAAAGAAGATGAGAAAGCAACGGTATAATATAGATGATTTAATGATGCAATTAAGGGAACAAGGAGTTGGAGATATTCGGGATGTAGAATATGCTATTTTGGAACCGTCTGGGAAGTTATCTGTCTTTCAAAAACAAAAAAATAAACAAGATACATTACAGTTTACGCTTCCTCTTATTATTGATGGAGAAATTCAATCTAGTCATTTACAAATGATTGAGCATACAGATGAATGGCTTATTGAGAAATTAAAAAACTTAGGTTATAACGATGTAACACAAATTTTATACTGTAGTTTTCAAAACGGACAATTTTTTGTTGATGTAAAAGAAAATTAGAGATTTATCCTTTGAAAGAGTAAGAATGATTGGTTTAACTAATAATCAGTGGAGATTACCCCACTGATTAAAGTTTCATCTTATTTCAAAAATGAAAGTTTACGAATGATAGGGAGACGACTTAACTCTTCTTTTCGAATGAGTTTGAAAGTGAAGAGAAGTACGATATAAACAATTGTTGTTAAAGTGATTTCCCATAATGTTTGTATGCCAAGGGAATGAGAGAAAATAATATATTTATGGAGATAAAAACCGAAGGCGCCTGCGATACCGATGGCAAGTCCGCCGAAAATATAGTCTTTTGCGTAAATGGTAAATGTAATCTTTTTTAAAACAGTAGCGTAGTGAAGAAATGTTACTGTTACAATATTTGCAGCGATAGCAAGTGCAACCCCCATCATTTGAAATTCTGGCCTTGATGCTAGTACAAAAATAACGATTAATTTCACGATGGCACCAATAAATGTATTCATCATTGCAGCCCTTGCTAAGTTTAAAGCTTGCAAAACAGAGGTAAGTGGACTTTGGAAATAATGAAATAAAAAGCAAGGCGCAAGAAGTTGAATGAATGCTGTTGCGCTGTCTGATCCATACATAAGAGTTAAAACAGGAGAAGCGAATACGTATAATATAACGACAGACCATCCGCCGGTAATTAATGAAATTCGAAGTGCTTGTTGTAAACGGTGCTCCACTAATTTATGTTGTCTTTTTGCCATTGCTTCACTAATAGAAGGGACGAGCGCTGTAGAAAGAGCGTATGTAATAAAGGCGGGTAGTGATAGAAGCGGGAATGCATAACCGTTTAATATACCGTATTGCTGGGTTGCAACAGAAGCAGCGACACCAGCGATTGCTAAGCTTTGCATAACGACAATAGGTTCAAAAAAATATGAAACGGAGCCGATCAAACGACTTCCTGTAGTTGGAAGGGCAATATCCATCAGAGAATAAAATGTCCCTTTGCTTTCCTTTACAGTAGTGAAAAATCCAGAGCGTATTGATAAATGTTTTTCTCGCTGAAATAACGTGAGTAAAAATAATAAGGATGCAACTTCACCGAGAACAGCTGATAACATAGCACCGGCTGCAGCGTATTCTATGCCGTAAGGTAAAAATAACTGGATGCATATAGCGATAATGGTAATGCGGACGACTTGTTCTAGAACTTGCGCATAAGCGCTAGGTTTCATGTTTTGTTTCCCTTGAAAGTAACCACGCAAAACAGAAGAAACAGCAATAACCGGGACAACGGGCAAAATGGCCATTAATGGATAGTACGTTCTTTCGTCGGTTAATAATGTTTTTGCTAAAATAGGCGTGAGGAACATAATTCCGATTGTTAAAATGATACTAATAACGGATGTAACAGCTAGTGATACGGTTAATATTTTTTTAACTCTTTGTTTATCGTTTACAGCTTCCGCTTCTGCTACAAACTTTGCGATTGCGACAGGAAGACCAATTTGTGTCAATGTAATTGCTAAAATGAATGTAGGAACGGCCATCATATAAAGACCAACGCCTTCTTCTCCTAAAATACGTGCCATTACTATGCGGTTGATAAAGCCAAGTATTTTTGTAATAAAGCCGGCTATCATTAAAATAAATGCGCCTTTTAAAAAGCTTTGTCTCGTCATGTTCTTCTCCTACCTTCTCAAAATCAATGGAATGATTTACAATAATTTATATGCACGTACGAGACAAGAATGACAAGCATTTAAGAGAGTGAAGTATGATAGTGCTCTTGAAAGTAGTTATTGCTGTCCATTAGAGCGGGATTAAAGCGACTTTTTCGTGCTGAAATAAGAAGGAGATGTTATAAATGTTAGATAGAGAGGCTTTGGTAGAATCATACCGCGGACAGTTACAAGTCGTTTTAGAAAGTAAAGTAGAAGAGTTTCAAATGTTCGGTTACGACCGAGTAACAGATGATGACATTTGGAAGTTTCTCAAAGTGAAAAAGTGGAAGAAGATAGACAGCGATGTTAGATTGTATGAATTAGTTAATGACGTATTAACAGTAAGTACTAATGAATATATGACATATTTAACTGTTGAAGCTTACCAAGCACCGCTTTGGTCATTTGATGAGTACGAAAATAAATAACCGACTGCAATTGGTTTGTTCTTCCTTTTGCAGTATAATGATATGTATTGATAAAGAGGAAATAATTGTGTCTAAGATTATATATAAAGGAGGTAGTGAAGAGGAAAATAAATGATGAAAGTGTAGGGAGTGTAAAAGCTTACCTATACAGCTAGTGATGAGCTAGCAAAAATTATAGAAAGGAAGTCTACTAACTAGGCGTATGCACACGTATAGCAGTGAATCGTAAAAGATTTATTGAAAGTGTTAGTAGCAGAAAGAGGGTACATATGGCAAAGCGTGGTACGAGAATTGCCGCCTTTTTCCTCATCGTCTTATTAATCGGTGGAGTAATTGGTGCGGCAGGAAAAGACATAGCAAAAGGAATTAGTCTAGGACTAGACCTTCGCGGTGGTTTTGAAATTCTGTATGAAGTAAAACCAGCCAAAAAAGGTGATAAAATCGATCGAGACGTACTTGTAAGTACAGTAGGTGCTCTTGAAAATCGTGTCAATGTTCTCGGTGTAAGTGAGCCGAACATTCAAATCGAAGGGCAAGATCGAATTCGTGTACAGCTTGCTGGTGTACAAGATCAGCAAAAAGCACGTGAAATGTTATCAACACAAGCGAAATTAACATTCCGTGATGTGGATGATAACCTTCTTATGGATGGAACGGATTTAAAAGGCGGCGGAGCGAAGCAAACATTTGATGAGCAAGGCCGTGCGAGCGTAGGTCTTACACTAAAAAGCGCTGAAAAATTCCGTGAAGTAACTGAAAAAATTTCTAAAATGCCACCACCAACGAATTTAATGGTAATTTGGCTTGATTTTGAAGAAGGAAAAGATTCGTATAAAGCAGAATCTGCAAAACCGAATCCAAAGTTCTTATCAGCAGCAACAGTAAACCAAGTATTTAACCAAGCTGAAGTATCTATCGTAGGTGGAAACTTCACAGTTGAAAGTGCGAAACAACTTTCATCTTTATTAAATGCAGGTGCACTGCCTGTTGATTTAAAAGAAATGTATTCAACATCTGTTGGAGCGAAATTTGGTCAACAAGCATTAGACCAAACAATTTTCGCTAGTGCGATTGGTATCGCTCTTATTTTCTTATTTATGCTTGTGTATTACCGTTTACCAGGACTTGTAGCGGTTATTATGTTAGGTCTATACATTTTTGTTACATTACTTGTCTTTAACTGGATGCATGCGGTTCTGACATTACCAGGTATTGCCGCATTAGTGCTCGGGGTAGGTATCGCAGTTGATGCGAATATTATTACGTACGAGAGACTGAAAGAAGAGCTGAAAATTGGTAAGTCCATGATGTCAGCATTCCGAGCTGGTAACCATCGTTCATTAGCAACAATTTTAGATGCGAACGTTACGACTCTTGCAGCTGCAGGTGTGTTATTTGTATATGGTACAAGCTCAGTACAAGGGTTTGCAACAAGTTTAATCGTAAGTATTTTAGTCGGTTTCATTACGAACGTATTCGGTACTCGTTTCTTACTAGGTTTACTTGTAAAGAGCCGTTACTTCGATAAAAAACCAGGATATTTTGGTGTGAAACAAAAGGATATTATTCCGTTAACAAAAGGTGTAGTACATCCACCAACGAAATTTGATCGTATTAACTTCGTGAATATCGGTCATAAATTCCTTATCTTCTCAATTGTAGTTGTAATTGCAGGTGCAATTATCCTGCCAATTTTCAAATTGAATCTTGGTATTGACTTTGCAAGTGGTACACGTATGGACTTGCAATCAAAACAAGCACTTACTGTAGCTGATGTTCATAAAGATTTTAAAGAGTTGAACATTGATGTGAAGGAAGAAAATATTGTACCGACTGGGGATGACAATAAAGGTTTCGCAGTTCGTACATTAGGTGTTTTATCAAAAGATGAAATTGCGAAAACAAAAACATTCTTCCATGATAAATATGGTACGGATCCAAACATAAGTACAGTTTCACCGACAATCGGTAAAGAAATTGCACGAAATGCATTTATCGCTGTACTGATTGCTTCTGCAGTTATCATTTTATACGTAAGTATTCGATTCCGATTTACGTATGCGTTATCTGCAGTACTTGCATTATTACATGACGCATTCGTTATGGTTGTTATGTTTAGTATTTTCCAATTAGAGGTAGACTTAACGTTTATCGCTGCAGTACTAACAATCATCGGTTATTCTATTAATGACTCGATTGTTACATTTGATAGAAACCGTGAATTATACAAACAGAAAAAACGAGTGCGCGATATAAAAGACCTAGAGGAAATTGTAAATGCAAGTATTCGCCAAACGCTTGGTCGTTCGATTAACACCGTATTAACAGTGTTACTCCCAGTAATTGCACTACTTATCTTCGGTAGTGAGTCACTACGTAACTTCTCGTTTGCGTTACTTGTTGGATTAATAGTAGGTACGTACTCTTCTGTTTTCGTTGCCTCTCAAATTTGGTTAATGCTTGAAAACCGTCGTTTGAAAAAGGGGAAAAACAAGAAGAAGGTTGAGAAAGTAGAATCTGAACCGCAAGTATAGAAAAGATGATGCCTTATTATGAGGCATCTCTTTTTTCGTTTGTGGATACAATAAGATAGCAACTTTTTGATGGGAAGAAGATGGAAGAAAGTGGTGGTGTTATCGCTGTTTTTGTTAAAATAAAAAGATAGGTTAAGAAAAGAAGGGATTTTAATTATGGAAAAAGATGAACGTTTTAAACAGGCCGAGTTTGGTGCTATTGTCGGGATCGTTGGTAATATTATATTAGCAATTGTAAAGGCGGTAATTGGTTATATTGGGAACAGTAAAGCACTGCTAGCAGATGCGGTGCATTCTGCATCAGATGTAATTGGTTCGCTAGCTGTACTTTTTGGATTGCGAGCGGCAAAGCAGCCACCTGATGAAGATCATCCGTATGGTCATGGTAAAGCGGAATCGATTTCAGCGATTATTGTTGCGGTATTATTATTTATTGTGGGACTTGAAATCGCGATTTCATCTATAAAAGCTTTTTCGCAAGAACTAGAACCGCCGAAAGGAATTACGATTTTTGCTGTTGTTCTTTCAATCGTCGTGAAAGAAGGAATGTTTCAATATAAATTCCGATTAGGGAAAAGGGTAAATAGTGATGCAATTATTGCAAATGCATATGAGCACCGTTCGGATGTATTTTCTTCAATTGCAGCTTTAATCGGTATTTGTGCAGCTATACTCGGTGGTAAGCTTGGTATAGACTGGCTTGTATATGCTGATCCGATTGCAGGATTAGTTGTTTCGCTTCTTGTTGTAAAAATGGCATGGAGCATTGGAGCGGAAGCAATTCATGCAACGCTTGACCATGTTCTTCATGAGGAGGATGTTATTCCGCTTAGAGAAGCAGTTCTTCAAGTAGATGGTGTGAAAAAAATTGGTTCTTTATATGCACGGGAGCATGGTCATTATGTTATTGTCGATATTAAAGTGTCTGTAGATCCATACATTACTGTAGAAGAAGGACACCGTATTGGAAAACATGTGAAAGAAATACTTATGAAACAAGATAATGTACAAAATGTATTCGTACATATAAATCCGTATTCTCCAAATTAAACATCATTAACATTTTAGTATATAGATATTGCATCGTAGTTTGCATTATATTGTCACCCCTTAATCTGTCTTGTATAATGAACAGGTTAAGGGGTGATTTCGTGTTACAACCGAAGACGCGTTGGAAAGAAAAAAAATATAATGACGAACGAGTGAGTGAATTAGCAAGTAAATTACAGTTATCGCCACTTGTCGTTTCATTATTCCTCGGTAGAGGACTAGATACAGAAGATAAGATTTTAGATTTTTTAAATACAGAAAATCAAGAATTTCATGATCCATTTTTATTAGAAGGAATGGATAGAACGGTAGAACGTGTAAATAAGGCGATTCAAAATGGAGAACAAATATTAATATTTGGTGATTACGATGCAGACGGAGTAAGTAGTACAACTGTGTTATATCTTGCTCTTCAAGAATTAGGTGCAGAAGTAGAATTTTATATTCCAAATCGTTTTACAGAAGGGTATGGGCCGAACGAAGAAGCGTTTCGTTGGGCGCATAGCGCAGGGTTCTCACTGATTATTACTGTCGATACTGGCATTGCAGCAGTACATGAAGCGAATGTAGCGAAAGAGCTTGGAATAGATCTAATTATTACAGATCACCATGAGCCACCGCCAGAATTGCCAGAAGCACTTGCGATTATACATCCGAAATTAGATGGCGGTGTATATCCGTTTCACTATTTAGCTGGTGTAGGTGTTGCGTTTAAAGTTGCGCATGCACTATTAGGCCGTGTACCAGAACATTTATTAGAGATTGCAGTAATCGGTACAGTAGCCGATTTAGTGTCACTTCATGGTGAAAATAGGTTGCTAGTGAAACGCGGTTTAAAACATATGCGTATGACGAAAAATATTGGTTTAAAGGCATTGTTTAAAGTTGCTAACGTTTCGCAAAGTGAAATTACAGAAGAGAGTATTGGCTTCTCAATTGCACCGCGTATTAATGCGGTCGGGCGTTTAGAAGATGCAACGCCGGCTGTACACCTTTTATTATCAGATGATCCTGAGGAAGCAAAAGAGTTAGCCGAAGAAATTGATGAGCTGAACAAACTGCGAAAAGATATTGTAAAGCAAATTACAGAAGAGGCTATCGCTGAAGTTGAAAATAACTTCCCGCCAGAAGAAAACAAAGTGTTAGTACTTGCAAAAGAAGGTTGGAATCCGGGTGTAATTGGGATTGTCGCTTCTAAATTAGTTGAACGTTTTTATCGTCCGACTATTGTATTATGCATTGATCCTATAAAAGAAACAGCAAAAGGCTCAGCGCGTAGTATTGCAGGATTTGATTTGTTTGCAAATTTATCAGATTGTAGAGAGTTATTGCCACACTTCGGAGGGCATCCGATGGCAGCGGGAATGACGCTACATATGAATGATGTAGATGAATTACGTCGCCGCTTAAATGAACAAGCAGATGCAATTTTAACAGAAGAAGATTTTATTCCAATTACAGCAGTTGATGTTTTTTGCAAAGTAGAGGATGTAACACTAGCGGCAATTGAAGATATGCAGAAGTTAGCACCATTTGGTGTTGGAAATCCGAAACCACGTATTGCAGTGAAAGATGCAGAGTTAGAAAGTATTCGCGCAATCGGATCAGATGGCTCTCATTTAAAAATGGCTCTTCGTGATGGACAAGCAACACTGGATACAATTGGATTTGGTTTTGGTGCATATGCGAAAGAAATCTCTCCAGTTGCAAAAGTATCTGTAATAGGAGAAGCATCCATCAATGAATGGAACAATTTTAAGAAGCCACAATTAATGGTACAAGATATTGCTATAGAGGCGTGGCAATTATTTGATTGGCGTAGTATGCGTAATGCAGAAGCAAATTTAGCAGAACTTCCGAAAGAAAAAATAACAATGGTGTATTTTTCTGAAGAGGTATTGAATAAATTTTCTTTAGAGGACTATAAAGAAAAGCTTATGCATGCGTCAGAAGTAACGCATTTGGATGATCAATACATCGTGTTACTCGATTTGCCAAGCGGAACAGATGAATTACGTGAGTTATTTAAAGTAGGATTCCCAGCGCGAATTTATACGCTGTTTTATCAAGAAAATAACCATCTATTTAGTACAGTTCCTACGAGAGAACACTTTAAATGGTACTATTCTTTCTTAAGCCAAAAAACACCATTTTCTTTAAGACAATATGGAGAACAACTATGTCGCCATAAAGGCTGGTCAAAAGATACAGTAAATTTCATGACACAGGTGTTTTTTGAGTTAGAATTTGTTACAATAAAAGATGGCGTCATTTTTATGGCAGACAAAAAACAAAAGCGTGATTTAATTGAATCGAACACATATCGTGAGAAAATGAACCACTTACAATTAGAAAAAGAATTGGTTTATAGCACATATCAGCAACTATATACATGGTTTGAAACGATTCGTAATCATAAAGAAGTAGAACAGTTAGGGTAAAGGATTTGTATTTACAAACCTTTTAGATCTGAGGAGGATTCAGAAATATGGATTTCAAGCAACATATCGCAATTGTACCGGATTATCCGAAAGAAGGTATTGTGTTTAAAGACATTACACCTTTAATGAATGACGGTAAAGCATACAAAGCAGCAACAGATGCAATCGTTGAGTACGCAAAAGAAAGAGATATCGATGTTGTAGTAGGACCAGAAGCTCGTGGTTTCATTATCGGTTGCCCAGTTTCTTATGCGTTAGAAGTAGGATTTGCGCCAGTTCGTAAATTAGGAAAATTACCACGTGAAGTAATTACAGTTGACTACGGTAAAGAATATGGTAAAGATGTTTTAACAATCCATAAAGATGCAATTAAGCCAGGTCAACGCGTATTAATTACAGATGATCTATTAGCTACAGGTGGAACAATCGAAGCGACAATTAAGTTAGTTGAAGAGCTAGGCGGAGTTGTAGCAGGGATTGCATTCTTAGTAGAGCTTACTTACTTAGATGGTCGTAAAATGTTAGATGGTTACGATGTATTAGTATTAGAAAAATACTAATCACTATATAGGTAAAACTACGGTGATAAAAAGTACCCGTGAATCTCTTGGAGAGGAGCGGGTACTTTTGTATAATTGAACAAAAAATCATGGTGAAATGTCAGTAAAATCTTTTCCTTTTCACAATTCACAATCATTGGGTTATAATGATAGAATATAATTTATTCTATTAAATAAAGATAAAGTCAATTTTCAATAAAAGGTGATTCGATGGCAAATGAGCAGGTACTAACAGCTGAACAGGTACTCGAGAAAGCAAGTCAATATTTAGCGGATGAAGATATTGAGCTAGTGGCACGTGCCTATGAATATGCACGAGATGCGCATAGCGAACAATATAGAAAATCGGGTGAACCGTATATTATTCATCCGATTCAAGTTGCAGGTATTTTAGTTGATTTACACATGGATCCAGCTACGGTATCAGCAGGTTTCTTACATGATGTAGTGGAAGATACAGAGATTACGTTAGAAGATATTGAACGGGAATTTAACAAAGAAATTGCTATGCTTGTTGATGGTGTTACAAAGCTTGGGAAGATCAAATATAAATCTCACGAACAACAACAAGCCGAAAACCATCGCAAAATGTTTATTGCAATGGCTCAAGACATTCGAGTTATTTTAATTAAATTAGCTGATCGTCTTCATAACATGCGTACATTGAAACATTTGCCTCAAGAGAAGCAGCGTCGCATTGCGAATGAAACGTTAGAAATCTTTGCACCTTTAGCACATAGACTCGGAATTAGTACTATTAAATGGGAGCTAGAGGATACGTCACTTCGCTATTTAAATCCACAGCAATATTATCGTATTGTAAATTTAATGAAGCGTAAACGTGCAGAGCGTGAAGAATACTTAGACGAAGTAATGACTGGTATTCGTGAGAAATTAAAAGAAGTTGCAATTCAACCTGAGATTTCTGGAAGACCGAAACATATTTACAGTATTTATCGTAAAATGGCACTGCAAAATAAGCAGTTCAATGAAATTTACGATTTATTAGCTGTACGTGTCGTTGTAAATAGTATTAAAGATTGTTATGCGGTGCTTGGAATTATTCATACGTGCTGGAAGCCGATGCCAGGTCGTTTTAAAGATTATATTGCAATGCCAAAAGCAAATCTATATCAATCTCTTCATACGACTGTAATTGGACCAAAAGGTGATCCACTTGAAGTGCAAATTCGTACGAAAGAAATGCACGAAATTGCAGAATTCGGGATCGCGGCACACTGGGCGTACAAAGAAGGAAAAACAGCAGAAACAACAGGTACATTAGAGAAGAAACTCACATGGTTCCGTCAAATACTAGAATGGCAAAATGAAGCTTCTAATGCAGAAGAATTTATGGAGTCATTAAAAATTGATTTATTTTCTGACATGGTATTCGTCTTTACACCGAAAGGCGATGTAATGGAATTACCACTTGGGTCGGTTCCGATTGATTTCGCGTATCGTGTCCATTCGGAAATTGGGAATAAAACAATTGGTGCAAAAGTAAACGGGAAAATGGTGACGCTGGATTATAAATTAAAAACAGGCGACATCATTGAAATTTTAACGTCGAAACATTCATATGGCCCAAGTCAAGATTGGGTAAAACTTGCTCAAACATCTCATGCGAAAAATAAAATTCGTCAATTCTTTAAGAAACAACGTAGAGACGAAAATATTGAAAAAGGCCGTGAACTTGTTGAAAAGGAAGTACGTGGTCTAGAGTATGAGATGAAAGAAGTATTAGCGCCTGATAACTTAAAACGCGTCGCTGAGAAATTTAACTTTGCAAATGAAGAAGATATGTTTGCAGCAGTTGGATATAGCGGAATTACAGCTTCGCAAATTGTTACGCGACTAACGGACAAGTTCCGCAAACAACGCGAAGAAGAAGAAATTGTTGAAGTTAAAGAAGTTCGTAAACCGATGAAAATTCGAAAATGGGATTCTGGTGTAAAGGTAAGCGGTGCTGATAATTTATTAATCCGTTTATCGAAATGCTGTAACCCAGTTCCAGGCGATGATATCGTTGGATATATTACGAAAGGCCGAGGTGTATCGATTCACCGCCGTGATTGTGTAAACGTTCATACAGAAGAAGCTGTAGAACGTTTATTAGAAGTAGAGTGGGAAGGTAGCCCTGAAAAAGAAATTGAGTATAACGTTGATATTGAAATTTCGGGTTACGATCGCCGTGGTTTATTAAATGAAGTACTGCAAGCTGTTACAGAGACGAAAACGTACATTTCAGCTGTTTCTGGTAGAAGTGACCGTAATAAAATGGCAACAATTAATATGTCAATCTCGATTCGTAACTTACAACACTTGAAAAAAGTAGTAGAACGCATTAAACGCGTTCCAGAAATTTATGCAGTACGACGCATGATGCATTAATAGGGAGTGTAGAAAGATGAGAGTTGTTTTACAACGATCAAAGAAAGCGTCTGTCACAGTAGACGGTGAGATCGTAGGACAAATTCCGTTCGGTTTAACATTACTAGTTGGCATTACGCACGAAGATACAGAAAAAGATGCAACTTATATTGCGGAAAAAATTGCAAACTTACGTATTTTTGAAGATGAGAGCGGAAAGATGAATCATTCTGTACTTGATGTAGAAGGACAAGTTCTATCTATTTCGCAATTTACATTATACGGAGATTGTCGCAAGGGAAGACGTCCAAACTTTATGGATGCTGCGAAACCTGACTACGCAGAGCGTTTATACGATTTCTTTAATGAAGAAGTTCGCAAACAAGGATTGCATGTGGAAACAGGGAAGTTCGGAGCAATGATGGACGTTTCTTTAATCAATGATGGTCCGGTGACCTTAATTGTTGATAGTAAATAGTGTTGCTTAAGAAGAGAGAGGATGAGTCCTCTCTCTTCTTTTGTGTCTTTTAATGGTATATTTTGTTAATTGTTGTTATGATAGTTAAGAAAATAAACGATATAATCGGGGGATTATGGGAGGTAAAGTTTATGGAAACATTTGTACTCGTTCATGGAGCATGGGATGGTGGCTATGTTTGGAAAAGACTAGCTGAACTTTTAAGGAAAGATGGTCATAGTGTATATACTCCTACCTTAACTGGACTTGGAGAACGAACGCATCTTATGCAACCTAATATAGGATTGAAAACATTTATTCAAGACATTGTTAATACCATTAAATATGAGGGGCTAAAAGATGTAATTTTAGTAGGACATAGCTATTCTGGGATGGTAATTACAGGAGTGGCAGAAGTGATTCCCGAGTTTATTAAGGAGCTAGTATACGTGGATGCAATGCTTCCGGAAAATGGTGATTCTGTTATGGATATTTCTGGGCCGGAAATGTCCGCAAATTTTATAGAAGAAGTAAAAGTATACGGGGAGGGATGGCGTGTTCTTCCTAGAAATACAATAGATGAAAAAAAATCAGCGATGTCATTGTTGGCTTTTACACAATCGGTTGAAATAAAAAACTCTAAAGCGCGATGTATACCGCATATATACGTAGAAGTAAAGGATAATCCAGAACATTGGCCAATGACGTCTATCTTTTTAGAATCAGCAAAAAAAGCAAGAGATAGAAAATGGGAAGTTTTTTCTATTGAAGTTGGTGGTCATTGGGTAATGGAAACTAATCCAGAGGCGTTGGTCCGTATATTGAATCAGTGTGTAGAAGTAGTTTAATGTATGCTTTACTTCCTATTGAAAGAAGGGGAATCGAAAGTAGGAGGTAGGTTTAATTGCTTCAAGAATTTAATATAGCTTTACGTTTTATGTTAGAGTTATGTATTCTTGGGATTGTTGGATACTGGGGATATCGAGTAGGAACAACAACAGCTATAAAAATTACACTTGCTATTATTATTCCAATTGTTATTGCTGTCATTTGGGGGCTATTTGGAGCTCCACATGCAGAATGGGAAGTACAAGGTATATTACATGTATTATTAGAAATTATCGTATTTGGAGTAGGTGTTGCAGCGTTATATCATTTGAAGCATCATATGCTCGCAAGTGGACTGGCTATTGTTATTGTTGTAAATCGAATACTAATGTTTATTTGGAATCAATAGCAGTTTCGGTTATGTATAACTCTCTCATCAATATGGAACAATAAAAAGTAAAACATCCATATTGAATGTGAGGGATATACGTATGCGTATGAATGAAAAAGGGCATTCTGTTACAAATGGTGCAAATCAACTGTTTAACGTGAATTTTCATGATTTTATTTCAAAAGAGCAAAATAATACTTCAATGGAGCTTGCTTCCGAGTTTGGGATTTCTCTTCAAGATGTAAAGCGTTTAAAGAAGCAGATTGAACGTTCTTAGAGCACTTGACAATCCTACTTAACAAACGTATAGTAATTTTATATTTACAT
This sequence comes from Bacillus sp. N6, assembly GCF_052805735.1. Lineage (NCBI taxonomy): Bacteria > Bacillati > Bacillota > Bacilli > Caryophanales > Bacillaceae > Bacillus > Bacillus sp. N6. Next base: position 4,305,670 of record NZ_CM127843.1, on the reverse strand, counting down.
ATGAATATAACCGTTGATAGAGAAGAGTAAATGAGATACACATGGAAAGAGAAGGAATGTCTTAGGCTGAAAACATTTCTGCATGATGACTGATTGAATGACACTCTAGAGGTTTCAACTTGAACGGCATATATGCTTAGTAGGGATGAACGCATATTTAAGCGTTATTAAAAAAGTGGAAGCATACGTGCTTCAATTAGGGTGGCACCACGGGTATAATACTCTCGTCCCTACTGTTTTAAACAGTAGAGGCGGGAGTTTTTTTATTTTTATTAAGATTAAAACAATTTGAGGAGGAACTGAATATGTCTATTCAAATCCCACGCGGAACGCAAGATATTCTTCCAGGCACTGTTGAGTTATGGCAGTATATCGAAGGGCAAGCACGCGAAATTTGCCGTCGTTACAATTATAAAGAAATTCGTACACCAATTTTTGAGCACACTGAGCTATTTTTACGCGGTGTTGGTGATACGACAGATATCGTACAAAAAGAAATGTACTCATTCCAAGATCGTGGAGAGCGTAGCTTAACATTACGTCCAGAAGGTACTGCACCTGTTGTACGTTCTTACGTTGAAAATAAAATGTTTGGTGATGCAACACAACCAACGAAATTATACTATATCGGTCAAATGTTCCGTTATGAAAGACCACAAGCAGGTCGCTATCGTCAATTCGTACAATTCGGTATCGAAGCAATCGGCAGTAATGACCCTGCAATTGATGCAGAAGTAATTGCACTTGCTGTTGAATTTTACCGCGGCATGGGCTTAAAAAATATTAAAGTTGTATTAAACAGTTTAGGTGACGCAGCGAGTCGTCAAGCACACCGTGATGCATTAATCGCACACTTTGAGCCACGTATCGGCGAATTCTGCTCTGACTGTCAATCTCGCTTAGAAAAGAACCCACTTCGAATTTTAGACTGTAAGAAGGACCGTAACCATGAATTAATGGCAACAGCTCCATCTATTACAGAATACTTAAACGAAGATTCAGCAGTATACTACGACAAAGTACAAGAACTATTAACGATGATGGATGTTCCATTTGAAAAAGATCCGAACTTAGTGCGTGGTTTAGACTACTATCAACATACTGTTTTTGAAATTATGAGTGAGGCAGAAGGTTTCGGTGCGATCACTACATTAAGCGGTGGTGGCCGTTATAACGGACTTGTACAAGAAATCGGTGGACCAGAAATGCCAGGTATCGGTTTTGCAATGAGTATTGAACGTTTAATTATGGCGCTAAAAGCTGAAAACATTGAATTACCACTTGAACATAGCATTGATTGTTACGTTGTAGCGCTTGGTGAAAAAGCGAAAGACCATGCTGCAAAAGTGGCATTCGATCTTCGTAAAGCTGGATTGTCGGTTGAAAAAGATTATTTAGATCGCAAAATGAAAGCACAATTTAAATCAGCAGATCGTCTAAAGGCGAAATTTGTAGCTGTATTAGGAGAAGATGAGCTAGATAAAGGCATCATTAACTTAAAAGATATGGCAACAGGTGAACAAGAAGAAGTAGCTTTAGATGTATTGGCTTCATACGTAGCAGAGAAATTAATATAGGGGGAACTTACAGTGGCTGAAAGAACACATGCATGTGGAAAAGTAACAGTAGAAGCTGTTGGACAAACAGTTCAATTAAAAGGTTGGGTACAAAAACGCCGTGACTTAGGTGGATTAATCTTTATCGATTTACGTGACCGTACAGGTATCGTACAAGTTGTATTTAACCCAGAAACATCAAAAGAAGCGTTAGAAGTAGCAGAAACAATTCGTAGCGAATACGTATTACACATAGAAGGTACAGTTGTTGAACGTGGTGAAGGCGCAATTAATGACAATATGGCAACTGGTCGTATTGAAGTACAAGCAACAAAAGTAAATGTACTAAATGCAGCGAAAACAACACCAATTATCATTGCTGATGATACAGATGCATCAGAAGATGTGCGTTTAAAATATCGTTATTTAGACTTACGTCGTCCTGTAATGTTCAACACATTCAAAATGCGTCACGACGTAACAAAAACAATTCGTAACTTCTTAGATACAGAAGAGTTCTTAGAAGTAGAAACACCAATTTTAACGAAAAGTACGCCAGAAGGAGCTCGTGACTATTTAGTACCAAGTCGTGTACATGACGGTGAATTCTATGCATTACCACAGTCACCACAGTTATTTAAACAGCTTCTTATGGTCGGCGGATTTGAGCGTTACTATCAAGTAGCACGTTGTTTCCGTGACGAAGATTTACGTGCAGATCGTCAACCAGAATTCACGCAAATCGATATTGAAGCTTCATTCTTAACACAAGATGAGATTTTAGAAATGATGGAGCGTATGATGACGAAAGTTATGAAGGATGCAAAAGGTGTAGAAGTTAGTGCACCATTCCCTCGTATGAAATATGCTGATGCAATGGCTCGCTACGGTTCTGATAAGCCAGATACACGCTTTGAAATGGAACTAACAGACTTATCTGAGTTTGCAGCAGGTTGTGGCTTTAAAGTGTTTACAAGTGCTGTAGAAAGCGGCGGACAAGTAAAAGCAATTAATGCAAAAGGTGCTGCAAGTAAATACTCTCGTAAAGACATCGATGCATTAACTGAATTCGTGAAAGTATACGGTGCAAAAGGTCTAGCTTGGCTTAAAGTTGAAGAAGACGGCTTAAAAGGACCGATTGCGAAATTCTTCGGTGAAGAAGATGCAAACGTGTTAATGAGTACATTAGAAGCTACTGCTGGCGACTTATTACTATTCGTAGCAGATAAGAAGAGCGTTGTTGCAGATAGCTTAGGCGCACTTCGTTTACGTCTAGGTAAAGAGCTTGAGTTAATTGATGAAAGTAAATTTAACTTCCTATGGGTAACTGATTGGCCACTTCTTGAGTACGATGAAGATGCAGATCGTTATTTCGCAGCTCATCACCCATTCACAATGCCATTCCGTGAAGACGTTGAGCTACTAGAAACAGCACCAGAAAAAGCACGTGCACAAGCATATGACCTTGTATTAAACGGTTATGAGCTTGGTGGTGGATCACTTCGTATTTACGAGCGTGACGTACAAGAAAAAATGTTCAAAGCACTTGGATTCTCACAAGAAGAAGCGCAAGAGCAATTCGGATTCTTATTAGAAGCATTCGAATACGGTACACCACCACACGGCGGAATCGCATTAGGTTTAGATCGTCTTGTTATGTTACTTGCAGGCCGTACGAACCTTCGTGATACAATTGCATTCCCAAAAACAGCAAGCGCAAGCTGCTTATTAACAGAAGCTCCAAGCCCAGTTGCAGAAGCACAGCTTGAAGAGTTAAACTTAAAATTAAGCTTAAAAGAAGAAAAGTAAGAATAGGGTCTAGATGGTTATACTATAACCATCTAGACTTTTTTAATGGATAATTAAAAGAAGAAACAAAATCCCGGTTTACACTATGTTTTCATTATCGAAATATGTATTTTTAGGAATTCTATAACTTTTTCTATACAAATAGTCGGAAAAACGCTAGAATACATGGTAGACCATTTTTGTAATAGGAGTGTAGAGCTGAATGTTACATCAATTTTCACGTAATGAATTAGCCTTCGGTAAAGAAGGACTTGAAATATTAAAAAATAGTACAGTCGGTATTTTAGGAATTGGCGGCGTAGGTTCATTTTCAGCTGAAGCGTTAGCGCGTTCTGGAGTAGGACGTCTCGTATTAGTTGATAAAGACGTTGTAGATATTACAAACGTAAACCGTCAAATTCACGCTTTAGTATCTACTGTAGGACGTTCAAAAGTAGAATTAATGAAAGAGCGTATTGCAGACATTAATCCGGAATGTGAAGTAATTGGATTAGAAATGTTTTATACAGATGAAACATATGAAGAGTTCTTTAAACACGGTTTAGATTTCGTAGTGGATGCATCGGATACGATTACGTTCAAAATCCATTTAATTAAACAATGTTTACGTCGTAAAATTAAAATTATCTCATGTATGGGTGCAGCAAATAAAATGGACCCAACTCGTTTCCGTATTGCGGACATTTCTAAAACACATACAGATCCAATTGCGAAAGTAATTCGTACGAAGCTTCGTAAAGAGGGTATTAAAAAAGGTGTAAAAGTTGTCTTCTCTGACGAAAACCCAATCGTAATTCGTGAAGAAGTACGTAAAGAAATCGTACCAGACGAGAATGCAAAAATTCGTAAAGCGAAATTACCGCCTTCATCAAATGCATTCGTACCATCTGTGGCAGGCTTAATTATGGCAAGTCACGTTGTACGTGAACGTATTAAAAATGTAGAAGTGAAACGTGTAGGGCAAGAATAAAAGAAAAGCATATATCCATTTTGGATATATGCTTTTTTATATGTATTAAAGAAATATGGATATTTGCATCACTACTAGTTCAAATGTAAGTAAGGTTAGTAAGTAATAATCATATTTATCTGATTTATAGGCGGATGTCTTTTTTAGACTGTTAATGGTGAAAAGAGCTAAAGTCAGGACGAGAAGGCCAAGAGCTATTTTGAAGATTATTAATGAAATAGCAACCATCTCCCTTTAAAGGTATATGGTTATAATAACATTTTAGTGAAAATTATCCAATATGTTTTAGGAGTTTTCTTGTATGACAGGGAGTAATGTTATTGTAAATCTTTGTCATTAAATCGATCTCCTTTATTGAATCGTTGATATATTGTAAGTTGTGATAGATATATTTGAAAAATCGTTGATATATTGCAAGTTGTGATAGATATATTCGAAAAACCGTTGATATATTGCAAGTTACGATAGATATATTCGAAAAATCGTTGATATAAATTCATTTACCGACATGTATATATATGGTTTACCGAAAACAAACAAGGATGTCACTTAGTCAAAAAAGTGACATCCTTGTTTTTAATTCTCTGCAGAATATATAATATCTAAATTTCCATTTTGATCTGTTTTGAAAATGGGAGCAATATGTTCTTCTTGTTCTTCAACCGAAACAAGTTTTCGAGCGCGATCCATAATTCGAACAAGCATCGCGTAATCTTCTTCGATTGCTTGTTGTTTTTTTGTGAGTACCGCTAATTTCGTTTCAAGTTCATGATTCGTTTTTTGCAGAGAAGTGAGCTGAGCTTGTAATACATCATTTTCAGTTTGCAACTTTGCAAGTGAAGGATTGTTATGTTCTAAATTTTGTAAAAATGAGATGACATTTTGCATTGTAAGATCTTGTTTACTTGGCGTAATATCTTCTGAAAAATCGGCGTCAATTACGAGTTGTTTCGTTTTCGTGAACCGATCTTTTTCTATATTAGCTTCAGAACGTTTTAATTCTTTACGTTGTTTTTTTGCAAGCTGCACCGCATCTTCGTAATTCGGTCTTACTTCAGCATTCCATCTAAAACCACAAGCTGCGGAAGTGCGGTTTAAAGCGTCGCCAACTTCATCAAACGCTTTTATTTGTGTACTTCCGCTGCGAATATGTCGCAAAACAGTTTCTGCTAAAAGGAGATCATCTTCTTTTGTCCATGCATCTTGACGTGTTTTCATAAGCGAAGCCTCCATAATGGTGACGTTTTCGTTTATGTTACCCTTTATTTTTCGTTTTATTCGAAGTTTGTAATCTTTCATAAACAGTAGAAAGTGCTTGCTCAAATTTCCCTGTCGTTTTCGGTTTATAATATTGCTTGTTTTTTATTTTATCAGGTAAGTATTGTTGCCTTACCCAGCCATTTGGATGGTCGTGTGGATATAAATATCCAATGCCTCTTCCGAGTGATTCTGCGCCTTTGTAATGACTATCTTTTAAATGGCTTGGAATGTCACCTGTTTGACCGTTGCGTAAATCGTGTAATGCAGCATCAAGTGCTTTATAAGCTGAATTTGATTTTGGTGATAAGCATAGCTCTATAACGGCATTTGCAAGTGGGATGCGTGCTTCTGGGAATCCAACTCGTTCAGCTGATTCAATTGCAGCTAGTGTACGCGGTCCAGCTTGTGGGCTAGCAAGTCCAATATCTTCATAAGCCATAATAAGAAGGCGTCTGCCAATACTTTGTAAATCACCTGCTTCAATAAGGCGTGCTAAATAATGGAGCGCTGCATTTACATCACTTCCGCGTACTGATTTTTGAAATGCTGATAATACGTCATAATGAGCATCGCCGCCTTTGTCGTGAACGAAGCTCTTCTTTTGTAAGCATTCTTCTGCAATCTCGAGTGTGATTTCAGCCGCTTGATCGTCTGTAGTAAAGCTAGATAATACAGCAAGTTCAAGTGCGTTATAAGCGGAACGCATATCACCACCAGAGGCATTTGCAAAATGATGTAGTGCTTCATCTGTTACCGTTACAGCATATTCTCCAAGGCCTTTTTCTTTATCTTCTAAAGCTCTTTTTAACCCAATTAAAATATCATCTTCTGTTAGTGCGTGTAATTCGAAAATTTGACACCTGCTTCGAATAGCGGAGTTTATTGCATGGAATGGATTACTTGTCGTTGCACCAATTAAAGTAAGAAGTCCGCTTTCTAAGTGGGGTAATAGAAAGTCTTGCTTTGCTTTATCTAGACGGTGAACTTCATCTAGAATTAAAACGAGGTGTCGATGCATCTTTGCTTCTTGTACGACAACTTCCATATCTTTTTTATTGTGAGTAACAGCGTTTAATAGACGAAACGGGGTACCGGTACTTCCTGCAATTGCACTGGCAATGGATGTTTTTCCTGTACCTGGAGGACCGTATAAAATCATAGATTGAAAATGATTTGCTTGGACCATTCGCCATAAAATCTTTCCTTCACCAACTAAATGTTGTTGCCCAATAATTTCTTGAATATTTGTAGGGCGCATTCGATGTGCGAGTGGTTGTTTCATTTAGACCGTCTCCCTTAATATATAATCTCGTTCTATCGTATCATTTTTTTCTACGAAATTTGAAATAGGATGCTGTTTTATGGGAAAAATGAAGAAGAATATTTTCATTTTTCTTTCAATTGTAATAATTTCCGAGTTTTTCAATGTGATTTTATGTTATCATTTTGATACACAAGTTGAAATTTCTTATAATACTATATTATGCTATAATTTCATAGGATTTTAAATTGTGTTCTTTTTATAAATAAGATATAACCAATAGAAGTGAAAATTTGAAAAGAGGTGCAAAATAGATGAAGATTTCAACAAAAGGCCGCTATGGCTTAACAATTATGATTGATCTTGCAAAAAAGTTTGGTGAAGGTCCGATTTCATTAAAATCAATTGCGCAGGCGCATGACTTATCCGAGCATTACTTAGAGCAATTAATTTCACCACTTCGTAACGCTCGTCTTGTAAAGAGTACGCGCGGGGCATATGGCGGATATGTATTATCTGATCAACCGGCTAACATTACAGCTGGGGATGTAATCCGTGTATTAGAGGGACCGATTAGTGTTGTAGAAATGATAGAAGAAGAAGAGCCAGCACAGCGCCAGTTATGGATGCGTGTTCGTGATGCGGTGCAAGAAGTGTTAGATAGTACAACGTTAGAAGATTTAGTACGTTATGAGGAAGAAAATCACGGGGGCTATATGTTTTACATTTAATTCCTTGTGAAACGATTTGGAAAGAAGGAGATTTAATGGAACGCATTTACTTAGATCATGCTGCGACATCTCCGACTCACCCAGAAGTGGTCGAAAAGATGATTCCATATATGACAGAAATATTCGGGAACCCGTCTAGTATTCACTTTTATGGACGTCAAACTCGTCACACAGTAGATGGGGCGAGACGAGTGTGTGCACGCAGCATTCATGCGAATCCGAATGAAATTATATTTACGAGTGGTGGTACAGAAGCTGATAATTTAGCGCTTATAGGTGTAGCACGTGCGAACCGTCATAAAGGTAACCACATAATAACGACGCAAATTGAACATCATGCGATTTTGCATACGTGCGAATTGTTAGAGCGTGAAGGGTTTGAAGTGACATATTTACCTGTCGATGAAACAGGACGCATTCAAGTTTCTGACATACAAAAGGCATTAACAGAAGAGACGATTCTTGTATCTATTATGTTTGGGAATAATGAAGTAGGGACAATGCAACCAATTGTGGAAATAGGAAAGCTGCTAAAAGAGCATCAAGCTTATTTCCATACAGATGCGGTACAAGCTTACGGTTTAGTAGAAATTAATGTGAAAGAGTTTGGTATTGATTTATTATCAATTTCAGCTCATAAAATTAATGGGCCAAAAGGTGTAGGGTTCTTATTCGCTGGTGCAAATGTGAAATTTGAGCCGTTATTAATAGGCGGAGAGCAAGAAAGAAAACGCCGTGCTGGTACGGAAAATGTGCCTAGTATTGCTGGGCTTCAGCATGCAATTCTTATAGCTGAAAAAACTCGTGAGCAAAAAAATGCCCAATATGAAGAGTTTAAAGATATAATGGTATCTGTCTTCAAAAATGAAGGCATTACTTTCGAGGTAAACGGAAACTTAGAACATCGCTTACCGCATGTACTTAATGTAAGTTTTACAGGAATGAACATTGAACCGTTTCTTGTGAACTTAGACCTAGCTGGCATTGCAGTATCAAGTGGTTCTGCTTGTACAGCCGGTTCGATTGATCCATCACATGTATTAGTAGCGATGTTTGGAAAAGACTCCGATCAAATACGTTCATCCGTACGCTTTAGTTTTGGACTTGGAAATACGAAAGAGCAAATTGAAAAAGCGGCGTACGAAACAGTGAAAATCGTGAAGCGATTAACACAAAATTAGCATGGGAGGTGACATGATGAACAAACTACCTCACGAAACACGCGTTGTCATCGGAATGTCCGGTGGCGTCGATTCATCTGTAGCAGCACTTTTATTAAAAGAGCAAGGTTATGATGTAATCGGAATTTTTATGAAAAACTGGGATGATACAGATGAGAATGGTGTCTGCACAGCAACAGAAGATTACAATGATGTAATTGAAGTGTGTAACCAAATTGGTATTCCGTATTATGCAGTAAACTTTGAAAAACAATACTGGGATAAAGTATTTACGTACTTCTTAGATGAGTACCGAGCTGGTCGTACACCAAACCCAGATGTAATGTGTAATAAAGAAATTAAATTTAAAGCATTTTTAGAGCATGCAATTGCGCTTGGTGCCGATTATGTAGCAACAGGTCATTATGCACGCGTTGCTTATATGGACGGCGAATATAAAATGCTTCGCGGCGTTGATGACAATAAAGATCAAACATACTTCTTAAATCAATTAAGCCAAGAGCAATTATCAAAAACAATGTTCCCGTTAGGTGAATTAAAGAAACCGCAAATTCGTGAAATGGCGAAAGAAGCTGGCTTAGCGACAGCGGCGAAGAAAGATAGTACAGGTATTTGCTTCATTGGTGAGCGTAACTTTAAAGATTTCTTAAGTAACTACTTACCAGCACAACCAGGTGTAATGCAAACATTATCTGGTGAAGTGAAAGGAAAGCATGACGGTTTAATGTACTATACAATTGGACAACGTCATGGCCTTGGAATTGGTGGTAACGGTGATCCGTGGTTTGCTGTTGGGAAAAACTTGAAAGAAAACATTTTATATGTTGATCAAGGATTCCATAACGAACTTCTATATGGTGATGAAGTTATTGCTACGAATGTAGGATGGGTAAGTAACAAAGCAAAAGAAACAGAATTTAAGTGCACGGCGAAATTCCGTTATCGTCAAGAAGACAATAAAGTAACGGTTCAAATCGTTGATGAAAATACAGTTCGTATTCTTTGTGATGAGCCAATTCGTGCAATTACACCAGGACAAGCAGTCGTTTTCTATGATGGAGATGAGTGCTTAGGCGGTGCTACAATTGATGAAGTATACCGTAGTGGTAAGAAATTGGATTATTTAGGATAAATGAGAAGCCTCTGCCGATTAGCGGTTAGAGGTTTCTTTTACATAAAGCGAATTTTCGTTCGCTTGGAAAATACATTCTTTGTTATAATTTGTTGTAGAGGTGAAGGACATGTCAAACAAACTTGAAACAGGTATTCAATATATGCAAGAAGGAAATTGGGAAGAAGCAGCTAAAAATTTTACAGAAGCAATTGAAGAAAATCCGAAAGATGCGCTTGGATACATTAATTTTGCAAATTTATTAGACGTATTAGGAGATAGTGAGCGAGCGATTTTATTTTATAAACGTGCATTAGAGTTAGATGATAAATCTGCAGCTGCTTATTATGGCTTAGGAAACGTATATTATGGCCAAGAGCAATTTACTGAGGCGAAAGTTGTATTCGAACAAGCAATGCAAGCTGGATTACAATCAGCTGATGTAACATTTATGTTAGGTATTACACATGTACAGCTTGGAAATGATCGTCTTGCACTACCATTCTTACAAAGAGCAACAGAATTAGATGAAAACGATGTAGAAGCTGTATTCCAGTGCGGACTTTGCTTTGCGCGACTAGAACATATTCAAGAGGCGAAACCTTATTTTGAAAAGGTATTAGAAATGGATGAAGAGCATGCAGATGCGTATTACAATTTAGGTGTTGCTTACGTATTTGAAGAAAATAACGAGAAAGCTCTCGCTTTATTTAAGAAAGCAACTGAAATTCAGCCAGATCACTTTTTAGCTGGTAATGGCGTTCGTTTATTAGAGCAAGAAGCTGAATAAGATAAAAATATAGTTTAATGGGTAGTTATCCCTCATCTAAAAAGGTGGGGGATGTACTGCTCATTAAAGTGAAAATATCGGAAAGGAGAGGAAAGATGGGAAATCAACATGCAATGGATTTGTTTGAGGAAGAGAAAAAATTTATAAAAGCGCAAGTTCTTCATACCATTTTCCACAACGAAGAAAACCTCTATTCCGTTGTCAGTATGAAAGTCATTGAAACGAATGAAACGTATGACGAAAAGAAAGTAATGATAAACGGTCATTTTCCCCGCATGCATGAAGATGAAGTGTTTACATTGACAGGTCACTTTAAGGACCATCCAAAGTATGGAAAACAATATATGGTTGAAACATTTAAAAAAGAATTGCCGCAAACAAAAGCAGGTATGGTGCAATATTTAGCGAGTGATTTATTTAAAGGGATAGGAAAGCGTACAGCGGAAAAAATTGTGGATCATCTCGGGGAACATGCTATTTCTAAAATTATGGATGACCCTGAGGCGTTAAATGGTGTTGTTAACAAACAAAAGGCTCAGGAAATATATGAGACAATTGTTGAACATCAAGGATTAGAGAAAGTAATGAGCTTTTTAAATGGTTACGGTTTTGGAACGAAACTTTCTATTAAGATTTACCAGCAATATAAAGAGATGACATTAGAAGTGATTCGTAATAATCCGTATCAACTTATTGAAGAAGTGGACGGGATTGGTTTTGGACGAGCGGATGATATAGGGCGTGCGTTAGGGATATCGGGTAATCACGACGACCGTGTACGAGCGGGATGTTTTTACACATTAGAGAATGTCTCATTGCAACTTGGTCACGTTTATATGAGGAAAGATCAACTTGTAAGAGAAACGATGTCACTTTTAAACAATCAAGAAGGAAGAGTGACTGAAGAAGATATTATAGGTTGTATTGAAACGATGCAAAGTGAAGGGAAAGTCATCATAGAAGAAGAACGAGTGTATTTAGCAACTTTATTCTACTCTGAAAAAGGTGTTGTAAAGTCTATTCGTCGATTGATGAATCAAGAGGAAACACCTTCATTTCCTGAAGCAGAAGTGTTAAAAACATTAGGTGAAATTGAAGAACAGTTGAATGTACAATATGCACCATTTCAGCAAGAAGCGATTCAAACGGCACTTCATAAACCGATGATGTTATTAACAGGTGGACCAGGAACAGGAAAAACAACCGTTATTAAAGGGATTGTTGAAATGTATGCGTCACTTCACGGATTATCGTTAAATCCGAATGAATACAGTGATGATAATCCATTTCCAATACTATTAACAGCTCCAACAGGAAGAGCAGCGAAGCGGATGAGTGAATCGACAGGACTTCCAGCTTGCACAATTCACCGTTTGCTTGGCTGGACGCCAGAAGGATCTTTCCAGCGTAATGAAACGGATCCTGTCCAAGGTAAGCTCCTTATTATCGATGAATTTTCAATGGTTGATATTTGGCTCGCAAATCAGCTATTTAAGTCGCTACCAACGAATATTCAAGTTATCGTTGTAGGTGATGAAGATCAGTTGCCATCTGTAGGACCTGGACAAGTATTAAAAGATTTATTAAATGCAGGTGCAGTTCCGACAGTGAAGCTTACTGAAATTTATCGTCAAGCAGAAGGCTCATCTGTTATTCAACTTGCCCATGCGATCAAAGACGGCACACTCCCGCCAGATTTAGCGCAAAATAAAAAAGATCGTTCGTTTATCAGCTGTACAGGGGCTCAAATTGTTGAGGTTGTGAAAAAAGTTTGCGAAAACGCTAAAACAAAAGGCTTTAGTGCAAGGGATGTTCAAGTATTAGCACCGATGTACCGCGGGCCTGCTGGTATTAATGTATTAAACGAAGCGCTGCAACAAGTATTTAACCCGAAAAGGGAAAAGAGTAAAGAAATCCAGTACGGTGATGTTGTATACCGAAGAGGCGATAAAGTACTGCAACTCGTTAATCAGCCGGAGAGCCAAGTTTTTAATGGGGATATCGGAGAAATTGTTTCGGTGTTTTATGCGAAAGAAAACGTTGAGCAACAAGATATGATTATCGTTTCATTTGATGGAATTGAGGTAACGTATACAAAGCCGGATTTAAATCAAATTACACATGCATATTGTTGTTCGATTCATAAATCACAAGGTAGTGAATTTCCGATTGTTATTATGCCGATTGTGAAAAGTTACAACCGTATGTTACGCCGTAATTTAATTTACACGGGCATTACAAGAAGTAAGAAGTTCCTTATTATTTGCGGGGAAGAAGTAGCTTTCCAATCTGGTGTAAATCGCCTTGATGATGCAATGCGTCAAACAACTTTAGCTAGTCGCTTGCAGGAATCACAAGGAGAAGTACAGATGGTCACAGTTAATGGCGAGGAAATGGACGTGGAAAACATTTCACCGTATGATTTCATGTAACAAGGTGAAATTATATAGTGAAACTTTCAAACGCATAGCGTTGAAAGGCTCCAGCAATGTATAAATGAATGCGGTTTGGACATAATGGCGAATAGAATCTGGGAGACTGTAAGGAGATGAAAGCCATATGTTCATTTGTCCAAATTGCAAAGGGAAAGACATTGGGAAAATAGGTGTCAACCAATTTTATTGCTGGAATTGTTATATCGAATTATCGGTTTCAAAGGGGAAAATCCATACGCATCAAGTTGAGGAAGATGGTTCATTAAGCTCTCTTGATGATTTATTTGATGAGAATGAAAGAACGATTGGATAACGAAAAGGGGGATTTACTTTGAATCTACGCAATTCATTAATCGCATTAGGTGTTGGAGCTGCAGCATATCAATATGCTCGTAAGCAAGATGTATTTTCAAAACGCAATATGAAAAAAGCACGTAAGATGATTAAGTCTTACTTATAATCATTTCGATAAAGTGAAAACTCCCTTATAGACAAGGGAGTTTTTTTATGCACTCATATGCAAATAAAAAAGTCCAATTTCTGAGAAAAGATAAGATAGACCGTAACAGCCGACGCCAAGTATTCCATACTGCCATAATTGCTTCGCTTTTTCTTTACGTGAGGAACGAATAAAGAACCCCTTCCAAATACCAAAGCCGATACAAATCCATTCAAGAATCATAAAAAGTGCTGATAATCCAAGCATAAACAAAACCATAATTAGCCCTCCTGATTACATTATTTCATGCTGTATTCTCAGGGGTGGTTGTCCTTGTTATGTTATTTATATGTACGTCTTTAAAAAACAGTATGGTCCGTATGAAAAGATTTTAAAAGTTTCACACATAACCTAACCCATTTATTTTCAAAATAAAGGTGGAGGAGGTTTTTCATGTGAAGAATCTTAAAATCATTTGGATATATCGTTTAGGATTATTGTTACTTGTTTTTCTTTGTTTGCTCGTCTTTTTAAAAATTAAGCCACTATGGGCACCGATTATTTTTGTATTTAAAGTAGCGATTACGCCGTTTCTTATCGCCTGTTTTATTGCGTATTTATTGCACCCTTTAATTGAAAAAATTCATAAGGAAGGGATGCCCCGTACACTTGCCATTTTGCTCATTTATATCCTTTTCTTTGGTGGAATTGGTTATGGGATTTATAAAGGAACACCAGTCGTTATTAAACAGTTACAAGAGATTAATGAACAATTTCCGCAGTTTACAAAGATGTACGATTCGTGGATGGATGGCGTTACAGAACAAACAGCGAATTTCCCTTCGTTCATTCATGAAAAGGTGAAACAACTTTTTGTGGGTGTGGAAACGAAGATTCAAGCGCTTTTAAATAAAGTGATGAGTACAGCTCGTGGTGTACTCGATTCATTGCTCATTATTTTCTTAATACCGTTCATTGTATTTTACATATTAAAAGATTATGGTGAGTTTTATCATATCTTTTGGAAACTAGTCCCAAGTAAATGGCGAGGTACGGGGCAAATGCTTGCGAAAGAAATTGATAAGTCACTTGGAAGTTATATTCGAGGACAGTTATTTGTTTGTTTAGTATTAGGGGGAGTATCAGCTCTTTCTTTTTGGTTTATCGGTATGAAATATCCATTATTGCTTGGCATTATTATTGGGGTAACGGATATAATCCCGTACTTTGGTCCTATTTTAGGAGCGATCCCGACGTTAATGATTGCAGCAACAGTATCAACGAGTTTACTTATTAAGGCGGGGATTACGATTGCTATTTTGCAATTTGTGGAAAGTAACATTTTATCGCCTTACATTGTTGGTAAGTCACTTCGTATGCATCCTGTTATTATTATGCTTGCATTACTAGTTGGGGGGGAAGTAGCTGGTATTGTAGGATTACTAATATCGGTTCCGATTTTAGCAGTTATTCGTACTGTCATTGTTCATGTGAGACCTCTCTTGAAAAAAGAAAATGTGTAAGTATAGAAGCCCTCTATGTAAGAAATAGAGGGCTAATCATATATTTATTTAGAAAGCTGCTCGTGTATCTTTTGAACGAGGGAGCTCACATCATTTGTTTGAATATGTTTTATTTTTTTCCATTCATTATCATACATAAATACAATTTGATTGTTGAAAAGACGCTTTTGTTCTTTTAGATTAGAAATTTTTGCAAAAGAGTACTCTTCAAATATTGGATTCTTACTTACATCTGGCCCGTAAAAGAATAGCCTTTTGTTCGTTAAAATTAGCAATCCTGGCCTTGCGACGGAACGATAAATAAATATGTCTAATGAACATGCTGCGTAAAATAATATCGTTTCGTCAGTTGCTAATATGTTTTTAGCTTTGTTAAGTAAGGTTGTCATTGTGATCGCTCCTTTATTTTATTAACAATAATTTAATTATAGCAAAAAAAGTAATATTTAGAAATTTTTATAAATTATTATTGTAAGGAGATTCCAATTTATTAATAAACGCATAATATATGAAAAGGCTGTTAAGAATGAATAGTAGAATACCTATGATTAATAAGCGATTAATACAATATAAATGATTATCTACATTGACAAACTTAAGAGAATTCTATTATATTTAGTCATATAATACATTAAATCAATGACGGAACAAGTACGTTACAGTCCATTTATAGAGAGAAGCTTCCATATGGCTGAAAGAAGCTTTAAATGAAGGGTAACAGAAAGCTAATCCTGAGAGCAGCTAATCACTGCCGTCTTGCCACGTTACGGCACCATGAGGTGATGAATTGATTGTTATTGTAATCAATTCATAATTAGGGTGGTATCGCGAGTTAACTCTCGTCCCTTTTATAGGGACGGGAGTTTTTTATATTTAAGGAGGAAAATACAATGAAACAACTAACAGGCGCACAAATTCGTCAAATGTTTTTAGACTTTTTCCAAGAAAAAGGACATGCAGTAGAACCTAGTGCATCACTAGTTCCACATGAAGATCCATCTCTTCTATGGATTAATAGTGGTGTAGCTACATTGAAAAAATATTTTGATGGACGTGTAATCCCACAAAATCCACGTATTACAAATGCTCAAAAATCAATTCGTACAAACGATATTGAAAACGTAGGGAAAACAGCTCGTCACCATACATTCTTTGAAATGTTAGGAAACTTCTCAATCGGTGATTACTTCAAAGAAGAAGCAATTACATGGGCTTGGGAATTCTTAACGAGCGACAAATGGATCGGATTCAATAAAGAATTACTATCAGTTACAATCCATCCAGAAGATGAAGAAGCATTCACAATTTGGAATGAGAAAATGGGCGTTCCAAAAGAGCGTATTATCCGCTTAGAAGAAAACTTCTGGGATATCGGTGAAGGACCAAGTGGACCGAATACAGAGATTTTCTATGACCGCGGAGAAGCTTACGGTAATGACTTTAGTGACCCAGAATTATATCCAGGCGGAGAAAACGAGCGTTACTTAGAAGTATGGAACCTTGTATTCTCTCAATTTAATCATAATCCAGATGGTTCATATACACCACTTCCTAAGAAAAACATTGATACAGGGATGGGTCTAGAACGTATGACATCTATCGTTCAAGATGTGCCTACGAACTTTGATACAGATCTATTCATGCCGATGATTGGTGCAACAGAATCAATTTCTGGTGAGAAATATCGTAATGGCGATTTAGAAAAAGATATGGCGTTTAAAGTAATTGCTGACCATATCCGTACAGTAACATTTGCTGTTGGTGACGGTGCTCTTCCTTCTAACGAAGGCCGTGGTTATGTATTACGTCGTTTATTACGCCGCGCTGTTCGTTATTCGAAGAAATTAAACATTAACCGTCCATTCATGTTTGAATTAGTACCGGTTGTTGGAGAAGTAATGAAAGACTTCTATCCAGAAGTACTTGAAAAGAAAGATTTCATTGCGAAAGTTGTGAAAAACGAAGAAGAGCGTTTCCATGAAACACTTCATGATGGTGAAGCAATTTTAGCTGAAGTTATTACAAAAGCAAAAGAAGAAAAAACAACTGTTATTTCTGGAGTAGATGCGTTCCGTCTATATGACACATACGGTTTCCCAATTGAATTAACAGAAGAATATGCAGAAGAAGCTGGCATGACAGTTGATCATGAAGGTTTTGAAAATGAAATGGAAAAACAACGTGAGCGTGCACGTGCTGCTCGTCAAGACGTTGACTCAATGCAAGTTCAAGGCGGTGTACTTGGAGAAGTTAAAGTAGCGAGTGAGTTCGTTGGTTACGGTACAGTTGCAACAGAAAGTAACGTTGTTGCACTTGTGAAAAACGGCGAATACACAGACAGCTTACAAGCTGGTGAAGAAGGACAATTAATGCTTGATGTAACACCATTCTATGCTGAGAGCGGTGGACAAATTGCAGACCGTGGTTACCTTCTTGCTGATGGCGTGAAAGTTCTTGTAAAAGACGTGCAAAAAGCACCAAATGGTCAAAACTTACACAAAGTTGTTGTTGAAGAAGGTACATTAACGAAAGATGCGGCTGTGAAAGCTATTATCGATACGAAAAACCGTAGTAGCGTTGTGAAAAATCATACAGCAACTCACTTACTACACCAAGCATTAAAAGATGTACTTGGAACACACGTTAACCAAGCAGGTTCTCTTGTAACTTCTGAACGTTTACGCTTTGACTTCTCTCACTTCGGTCAAGTACAAGCTGACGAATTAGAAAAAATTGAGCGTATGGTAAACGAGAAAATTTGGGAAAGTATTGATGTTGAGATTTCTCAAAAAGCAATCGAAGAAGCGAAAGAAATGGGCGCAATGGCATTATTCGGTGAAAAATACGGTGATGTTGTACGCGTTGTACAAGTTGGCGATTACAGCTTAGAGCTTTGTGGTGGTTGTCACGTTGATAATACAGCTTCTATCGGTATTTTCAAAATCGTTGCTGAGTCTGGTATCGGTGCAGGAACTCGTCGTATTGAAGCAGTAACTGGTAAGTCTGCATACGAATTAATGAACGATCAAGTAGGTTTATTAAAAGACGCAGCAGGAAAAATGAAAACAAATCCGAAAGATATTTTAACAAGAGTTGATGGTCTATTTGCCGAAGTAAAACAACTGCAAAAAGAAAATGAATCTCTTGCTGCGAAATTAAGCAATATCGAAGCTGGAAACTTAACTGATTCTGTAATGACAGTTGATGGTGTGAATGTATTAGCAGCGAAAGTAAATGTTGCAGATATGAACAACTTACGTACGATGATGGATGATCTAAAAAATAAATTAGAGTCAGCAGTTGTTGTATTAGCGTCTGTTAATGACGATAAAGTAAACATCCTAGCAGGTGTAACGAAAGACTTAATTGGCCAAGGTTACCATGCTGGTAAACTTGTGAAAGAAGTAGCTTCTCGTTGCGGCGGTGGCGGTGGTGGCCGTCCTGATATGGCACAAGCAGGCGGTAAAAACCCAGCTCAAGTCGAAGAAGCTTTAGCATTTGTAAAAGAGTACGTTAAATCTGTTTCAAAATAAAGAGATAGTAGTGTACAATGGTAGGGAGAGGAGAAGTTCTTCTCCCTATACTTACTATATAAGTGAGGTGCTTGAAATGGACGGTTTTGATAAAACAATGAAGTTTAGCATTCAAGATGAAAAACAGAGTGTCCATGTAAATGATGTACTTTTAACTGTGTATGATGCACTTCAAGAAAAAGGCTATAATCCGATTAACCAAATCGTCGGTTATTTATTAAGTGGAGACCCAGCATACATACCTCGCCATAAAGATGCGCGTAGCATCGTTCGCAAGCTTGAACGTGATGAGATTATTGAAGAGCTTGTGAAGTCTTACTTGAAACATCATCGTGAGGAGTAGTTTATGCGGATATTAGGTTTAGATGTAGGTACAAAAACAGTCGGAGTTGCAATTAGCGACGAAATGGGCTGGACAGCACAAGGATTAGAAACAATTAAGATTAACGAAGAACGAGGTCACTTTGGTTTTGATCGTATTTCTGAGTTAGTAAAGCAGTACAATGTGGATAAAATAGTAGTAGGTTTACCTAAAAATATGAATGGTACAATTGGCCCACGTGGTGAAGCGTGCCAACAATTTGCAGAAAACCTACGAGAGCTGTTACAATTAGACGTTGTAATGTGGGACGAGCGTTTGTCAACGATGGCAGCGGAACGTCTACTCATTTCAGCTGATGTAAGTCGTAAGAAGCGAAAACAAGTAATCGATAAGATGGCTGCAGTCGTAATCTTACAAGGATTTTTAGATAGTAAATAAGAGGTGACCAAAATGGAAGAAAATCAAATTACAATTGTAGACGAAAAAGGTAACGAACATTTATGTGAAATTATTTTCACTTTTGATGCTGAAAAATTTGGTAAAAAATCATATGTAGTCTTCTCTCCAATCGGTGAAGTAGACGAAGATGGAGACCCAATTTATGATGCAATGGCTTATGAGCAAAATGAAGAAGAGGGCGGAAGCTTACTTCCAATCGAATCTGAAGAAGAGTGGGAAATGGTACAAGAAATGTTCAACACTCTTGCTGATGAGCAAGAAGCTGAATAATAGGTACTGAAAAGATGGACGACATACAGTCCATCTTTTTTTGTATTTATATGTAAAATGAAAGATTTTTTGTCGAAACTGTGTAAGTCTTTGTAGTATAATGAGACGGATTGTAGAAAAATAAAGTGTCTATTAAAAAAAGATAAGTGAATTTGTTGCGTTTTTACATCGTGCTGTATAGAAAGGTGTACATACGGTCTACAATTAAGTAAGGAGGAAATGTTTTGATAGAGAATCAAGTGAAAAAGAAGCGTAGACGCATCTTTTTATTTTCGATTATTGCACTGCTTTTAGTTTGTGGTTCAGTCTATGCGTATATTTCATCCGCATTAGGACCAGTTGATAGCGGGAATAAAAAAGAGATTGAAGTAGAAATTCCGAAAGGATCATCTACAAGTAAAATTGGAGAAATTTTAGAAGAAAAAGGCGCTGTAAAAAACGGTACAGTTTTTAGTTTTTATACAAAGGCTAAATCGAAAAGTTTACAAGCAGGTACATATTTATTAAACCCTTCAATGAATGCTGAAGATGTGATCGAACAAATGTCATCTGGCAACGTGCATCGTCCAGCTCTTTATAAAGTGACGATTAAAGAAGGGGCGCAAGTAACTGAAATTGCAGAAACGATTGCGACAGAACTAAAGTGGAATAAAGATGATGTTACGCGTCAATTAAACGATAAAGCATTTATTCAAAAAATGCAGCAAAAGTATCCGAAGTTATTAACGGATAAAATCTTTGATAGTAATATTAAATACCCATTAGAAGGTTATTTATATCCTGCAACGTATTCGTTTTATAAGAAAGATACAACGTTAGAAGAAATTGTAATTCCGATGCTTGAGAAAACAAATGCAATCATTGTTCAAAATGAGGCGAAAATGAAAGCGAAGAACTGGGATGTTCATCAGCTTTTAACATTATCTTCACTTATTGAAGAAGAGGCAACTGGTTTTACAGATCGTCAAAAGATCGCTAGTGTCTTTTATAATCGTTTAGCAAAAGGTATGCCGCTTCAAACGGATCCAACGGTATTATATGCACTTGGAAAGCATAAACAACGTGTATTATACGAAGACTTAAAGGTCAACTCACCGTACAATACGTATGTTGTAAAGGGATTGCCGGTAGGGCCGATCGCAAACTCTGGTAAACATTCAGTGGAAGCTGCGTTAGAACCTGCGCAAACAGATTATTATTATTTCTTAGCTGCACCAAGTGGTGAAGTGTACTATGCGAAAAC
Organism: Bacillus sp. N6; assembly: GCF_052805735.1. NCBI lineage: Bacteria > Bacillati > Bacillota > Bacilli > Caryophanales > Bacillaceae > Bacillus > Bacillus sp. N6. The sequence goes on along the minus strand of NZ_CM127843.1, from coordinate 4,284,777 downwards.
ATTAGAAGAGCATAATGCATTAAAGCAAAAATACATTACGAAAAAACAGTGAAATGGGGAGGGATAGCGAAAAAAGTCGCACATCCCTCTTTTTTGTGGTAAAATATATCGGGTTAAAAACTGGCAGAAGAATCGTTTTTAATATCAAAACGGGACGTACAAGCTAAGGGTAAAGCTGGCTTGTATTTTTATTGCATTCTATGTGGGAAAAGACGTCATAGAGGCACTTCTCCATGTAAATAAGGAGGACCATTTATGGAGGATGCAGTTAACGAGTACCTATTATCATTTATTGATCCGAAAGATAAATTAATTCTTGAAATGGAAGAATATGCAACAGAAAATCATGTGCCGATTATGGATCGACTTGGAATGGAATTTATGCTGCAATTTTTACGTTTAATTGGACCGAAAAGCATTTTAGAACTTGGAACAGCAATCGGTTATTCTAGTATTCGTATGATGCAAGCTATTCCAAATTCACGTATTGTGACAGTTGAGCGCAATCGTGAGCGATATGAAAAAGCACTTGAATATATAGAACGTTCCCCAGTAACAGATCGTATTTCAGTTATTTACGGTGATGCGTTAGAAACAGGTGAACAAGTAAAAGAACACGGGACATTTGACGTTATTTTTATTGATGCAGCAAAAGGACAGTATCGTCGCTTTTTTGACTTATATGAACCGTTATTAAATCCTGGTGGCGTAATTATTTCAGATAATGTTATGTACCATGGTCTTGTAACGACAAAAGAGAAGATTGAAAACAGACGTACACGTGGTTTAATCCGTCGTATTAAGACGTACAATGAGTGGCTTATGAACCATGAAGGATATGATACAACGATTTTCCCAATTGGTGATGGAGTAGCTGTTAGTAAAAAGAGAGGGTGACCAAGGTATGAAGAAACCTGAATTGTTAGTAACGCCAAGAGCGGTGGCGGATATCGAACTTCTTGCGAAAGCAGGAGCAGATGCGGTAATGATCGGTGAGCAAAAGTTTGGTTTACGTTTAGCAGGGGAGTTTTCACGTGAAGATGTAAAACAAACTGTGAAGATTGCGCATGAAAATGGTGTGAAAGTATACGTAGCAATGAACGCTATGTTCCACAACGATAAAGTAGAAGAATTAACAGATTACGTTTCATTTTTAAATGAAGTAAATGTAGATGCAATTGTTTTCGGAGATCCAGCAGTATTAATGGCTGTTCGCGAAGTAGCGCCAAATATGCAGTTGCACTGGAATACAGAAACGACAGCAACCAATTGGTTCACTTGTAATTACTGGGGCCAAAGAGGAGCGAAGCGTGCTGTATTAGCTCGTGAGCTGAGCTTAGATGAAATTGTTGATTTAAAAGAAAATGCTGAAGTGGAACTAGAAGTACAAATTCACGGTATGACTTGTATGTTCCAATCGAAGCGTTCATTAGTAGGAAACTACTTTGAGTATCAAGGACGTAATCTTGACATTGAAAAGAAAAAATATGAAGAAAATATGTTCTTATATGACCCAGAGCGTAATAATAAATATCCAATCTATGAAGATGAAAATGGTACTCATATTATGAGTCCGAACGATATTTGTTTCATCGATGAATTAGAGGAACTAATCGAAGCTGAAGTTGACAGCTTAAAAATCGATGGTGTACTAAAAAGTTCTGAATACATTATTGAAGTAACGAAGAAATATCGTCAAGCGATTGATTTATGCGTAGAAGATCGTGATGCGTATTATGACGTGAAAGATGCTCTATATAAAGAAATAGAAGAAATGCAACCAGTAAATCGTCCGTTAGACACAGGATTCTTCTTTAAAGAAACGGTTTACTAAACGAGGAGGGTGTAGGAAATGACTGTACAAGAAATTTCACGAGTGATCGATGGCAAGCGCGTTATTGTGAAGAAACCTGAACTGTTAATCCCTGCGGGTAACTTAGAAAAATTAAAAGTAGCTATCCATTATGGGGCAGATGCTGTATATTTAGGTGGACAAGAATTTGGTCTTCGTTCGAATGCAGGTAACTTTACGCTGGAAGATATGGCAGAAGGCGTTGAATTTGCAAAGAAATATGGAGCGAAAATATATGTAACAACAAATATTTTCGCACATAATGAAAATATGGACGGGCTAGAGGAATATTTAAAAGGGATTGAAAAAGCTGGCGTAACGGGAATTATCGTTGCTGATCCGCTTATCATTGAGACGTGTAAACGTGTAGCGCCTTCTGTTGAGGTGCATTTAAGCACACAGCAATCACTATCCAACTGGAAAGCAGCACAGTATTGGAAAGAAGAAGGTTTACATCGTCTTGTATTAGCTCGTGAAGCAAGCTATGAAGAAATGAAAGAAATTAAAGACAAAGTGGATATTGAAATTGAAGCATTCGTCCATGGTGCAATGTGTATCGCATATTCAGGAAGATGTACACTAAGTAACCATATGACAGCGCGTGATTCTAATCGTGGCGGTTGTTGCCAATCTTGCCGCTGGGATTATGATTTAGTTCAAACAGTATCACAACATAAAGATGCAAAAGAGCTTCCTCTATTCCAAGAAGAAGATGCTCACTTTGCGATGAGTCCAAAAGATTTAAATTTAATTTTATCAATTCCGAAAATGATTGAAATTGGAATCGATAGTTTAAAGGTAGAAGGACGTATGAAATCAATCCATTATGTAGCGACTGTAGCAACTGTATATCGTAAAGTAATTGATGCTTATTGTGCGGATCCGGATAACTTTGAGTTTAAACAAGAATGGTTAGATGAGCTTGATAAATGTGCAAATCGTGATACAGCTCCTGCATTCTTTGAAGGGGTTCCAGGACATCAAGAGCAAATGTTTGGAAATCATAGTAAGAAAACAACGTATGATTTTGCTGGTTTAGTGTTAGATTATAATGAAGAAACGGGCATCGTAACGCTTGAGCAACGTAATCATTTCAAACCAGGACATGAAGTGGAGTTCTTTGGACCAGAAATAGAAAACTTTACGCAGACGGTGGAGAAAATTTGGGATGAGGATGGAAACGAATTAGATGCAGCGAGACATCCGTTGCAAATCGTGAAATTCAAAGTGGATCAACCAGTGTATGTGAATAATATGATGCGCAAAAGCATACTTCAATAAGAAAGAGTGGTAGTCGAATGGGGACGAATAAGCCTGTTGTAATTGGAATCGCTGGTGGTTCAGGATCAGGAAAAACAAGTGTAACGAAAGCGATTTTTGACCATTTTAAAGGTCATTCCATTTTAATCTTGGAGCAAGATTATTATTACAAAGATCAAAGCCATTTACCAATGGAAGAGCGTTTAAAAACAAATTATGATCATCCGCTTGCGTTTGATAATGATCTGTTAATTGAACATTTGCAGCAGTTGCTTGCATATGAGCAAATTGATAAGCCTGTATATGACTATACATTGCATACGCGTTCAGAAGAAATTATTCCAGTTGAGCCGAAAGATGTAATTATTTTAGAAGGAATTCTTATTTTAGAAGACCCACGTCTTTGTGAGTTGATGGACATTAAGTTATTCGTTGATACAGATGCTGACCTTCGTATTCTGCGCCGCATGCAGCGTGATATTAAAGAGCGCGGTCGTACGATGGATTCAGTTATTGATCAGTACGTAACTGTTGTACGTCCAATGCACAATCAATTTATTGAGCCTTCTAAGAAGTTTGCGGATATTATTATCCCTGAAGGTGGACAAAACCATGTTGCAATTGATATTATGGTGACAAAAATTGCAACAATTCTTGAACAAAAAGTAAATTTGTAATAGCATAGTAAAAGATATACGGTAGGAAGGGATTTTTTCCCTTCCCATCGAATACAATGAAACATGCAACCTCATCTATATATAGGTGAGGGCATATTTATATCAACTTTCCATACATATCTTCTTTATATAAAGAAGAATTGGAAATACGGGGTTGTATGTGACAACTCCGCTAGTGCAAGGGTACTAGAAACCTCCGCTAACAATGGAAGCGGAGGAGTTTTCATATGGAACTCCTCTTTTTTTCGGGGGATTGGTATATAAAAGGAGTGGAAAATATGTCAACAGAAAAAACATACCCTATGACGCAAGAGGGTAAGCAAAAACTAGAGAACGAACTTGAGCAATTAAAAACAGTAAGACGTAAAGAAGTAGTAGAACGTATTAAAATCGCACGTAGCTTCGGGGACCTTTCTGAGAACTCTGAGTACGATGCAGCGAAAGATGAGCAAGCATTCGTAGAAGGACGTATTACACAATTAGAAAATATGATTCGTAACGCAGTTATCATTAAAGATAATGGCGAAGTATCTACTGTTGTTACATTAGGTAAAACAGTAACATTTAAAGAATTACCAAATGGAGATGAAGAAGCGTACACAATCGTAGGTAGTGCGGAAGCTGATCCATTTGAAGGAAGAATTTCTAACGATTCTCCAATCGCAAAAAGCTTATTAGGTAAGCAAATTGGTGAGAAAGTAACAATCCAAACACCAGGCGGAGAAATGCAAGTAGAGATTGTCTCTGTAAAATAATAAAAAAATCACTCGTGTAAAAACGAGTGATTTTTTTATTTGTATAAAAGATGAAACACTCCGTCCAAACTATAATAGACGAGGTGTTTTTTTATGAAAATAAAACGGAGAATTACAATTGTTTTAATTTGTTTTATGGGCATTATGTTTTTATTGCTTTGTCGTTTAATTCAAATTCAAATTATAGATACAGAATCATTTACTGATCGCAAAATAAATTTAATTGAAAAAAGTGTTACGCAACGTACGCAATCCATTGCAGTAGACGATGGACGTGGGCAGTTTATAGATCGTAGTGGTAAAGAAATAGGTGAGGAAAAGTATCCTGTTTTAATTGTTTTTCCATTTTTACAAATAAAAAATGACATGTTAGAGAAAATCGCGCATATCATTGGTGTGTCGAGACAAGAGATCAGAAGACAAATGAAAAATAAAAAAAATGCATTTATACTGCAAGGGGAAACTGCTCCATTTCGAGTGACAAGAGAGCAGATGGAGAAGGTGAATCAATTACATGTATTAGGTATTGTAGCAGCTGAAGTGCGATTAAAACAAACTGGGGAGATAAATCATTTAATTGGTGATGTAGGGGAGAACGAAAGAGAATTTCAAAAGCGATATGGAGAAGTGAAAAAAATTTCAAAACAAACGCCGATAGGTATTTCAGGATTACAGCAATCATTTGATGAATTTTTATTGACTGATGGAGAGGCAAAAGTATTGTATCAAGTAGATCGGCAAGGAGAACCGATTTTCGGAAAGCAAGCGAAATATACTTCACCAGGAAATCCATTTTACCCCGTTAGGATTCAAACTACTTTACATAAAGGGTTGCAGCAAAAAGCAGAAGAAGTGATTGAAGCAAATGAAATAAAGAAGGGGGGATTAGTATTACTTGATGTAAAGACAAATGAAATATTAGCGATGGTCAGTAAGCCGTCTTTACAAGTAAGAGATAAGAATTTATATAAGACTACACTTGAAAATCAAATGTTAACGCCGCATTTTCCAGGCTCTGTTTTTAAAACAGTAGTTGCAGCTGCAGTCATTGATCAAAAAGTAAATTTGTTTAATCGGACATTTAATTGTAATAAAGATTTATATGGTGAAAACGACCCACAAGTTATGATGGGTACACTTAACTTCAAAGAGAGCTTTGCTAGGAGCTGTAACAGGACATTTTCTGAGTTAGGTAACGAGCTATTACAAAAGGATAGGACGGTGCTAGAAACATACGTAGCAGCTTTAGGAGCAAATGAAAAGGTCGGATGGAAAGGTTCTGTATTTCATACACCTCATTTCGAGCAAATGCCAGAAGAAAAAGGCTCTACTATTTGGGGGAATGAAGAAAATAAAAATAGTAAAAAAGCGGTAGAGCAAACAGCGATTGGACAGAAAGATGTACGTATATCACCTCTAGCAATTGCTAATATGATGGCGACGATTGCGAGGAATGGAGAAAAAATGGAAGTGAAAGCTGTTGAAAAAATAGTATATAAAAATGGAGCGGATTTTTTTACATTTGAGAACCATACGTTACATGGAAAACAGCTTTCGTATGAAACAGTGAAAACATTACAAGAGTTATTAAGAGGCGTTGTAACAAGGGAGAAAGGAACAGGAACGGCATTCCGCTCGTTGCCGCTCAGTGTCGCTGGAAAATCCGGGACAGCGCAAACAGGGAAAGGGACGAGGGTGAATCGCTGGTTTGCAGGTTATTTTCCGTATGAGAATCCAAGATATGCTTTAGTTGTTGTTGATCTAGAGACTGATAACAAAGTGAATAAAGTCACACCTATTTTTAAAGATATGGTAGGAGCAATCTATCAATTGGAGAATGAAAAGTAATCTTGCAATTTATAGTGAATTGTTTTCATTTCATGAAAATATCATTGTAAATGTTCAACCTTTCTAGATTTAATGTTACAATAGCAATTAGGAAAAACTGCATGGAGGTTTGGAGAATGGCAGGAGGATCAAGATTCCAACAGAAACAACAAAAACGTCGTCAAAACGGTGTTTTAAATATTGCAATCGCTATTGTATTACTATTAGTAGCTATTGTAGCATATCAATTGTTCGTTCCTAGTACGAAAGAGCAAGCATCTTCTACTGATAAGAAAGTCTCTCAACAAACAACAAAGAATGAGAAAGCTGGAAAATCAGAAGATAAAGAATCTGCTAAGAAAAAAGAAAAAGAAAAAGAGCAAGCAGAAGCTAAGCAAAAAGCTGAAGAAGAGAAGTTAAAGGCTGAGGAAGAAAAGAAAAAAGCTGAAGAAGAAGCGAAAGCTAACGAGAAAGTATCAGCTGAAAAAACTGTATCCAAGGCAAAAGAGGCTTATACAAAACCTTCTTGGAAAGCTGTAGGAACAGAGCAAGGTTCATCACCAGCGATGACGTTTAAACAGGGGTCATCAGATTGGAATGAGATGCAAAGTGCAATTGCTGCAGGTATTGAAGTACCGAAGGAGCAATTAGTATTCCATTTTGTTGGAAGAGACAAAACTGGAAAGAGTAAAGCTTATGGTGACGTTCAAGATAAGCAAAGTGGAAAAAGATATTACGTAAATATTGATTGGGTAGACAATGAGGGCTGGAAACCAGTACTTGTTCAAACTCTAAACTAAAAAAGAGAAGCTCCTTAGGAGCTTCTCTTTTTTAGTTAACGCAATTTCTTTAATTTAAAATGAACAACCGCGCTATAATACGGTCTTTTGCTTTCAGGATCCATAACCATTTGATGTGAGATGTGATGAACTTCAAGCATAAGTGCTTTATTATTATCGATTTGTTCACTAATTTTTCGTTCTAAAGAAGCTAAGTCTCCCGCTTCAAAAAATTCTACTTTATCTTCTAGCATTTCAAAGGTAAATGACATGAAGACGGCCCCTCTCCTATGTAATCAACTATAGTGTAACAAAGAAAAGAAGGAAATACCATGTACATTTCAATTGACATTTTTAGAAAGAGGGAATATCATACTGATAAAACCGATAAGAAAAAGGGGAATTTTTATGGGCACAGAATTTAATGGTTTATTTGATGAGTGGGCTCATACGTACGACTCATTCGTACAAGGCGAAGATATACAATATAAAGAAGTTTTCGCCCATTATGAGGATATTCTAGAGGATGTAGTTAACAAGTCATTTGGTAATGTATTAGAATTTGGTGTCGGTACAGGTAATTTAACAAATAAATTATTACTTGCTGGCCGCACAGTTTACGGTATAGAACCGTCGCGTGAAATGCGTATGATTGCAAAAGAGAAATTGCCAAAAGAATTTTCGATTACAGAAGGTGATTTTCTTTCGTTTGAAGTCCCAAATTCAATTGATACCATTGTAAGCACCTATGCATTTCATCATTTAACAGATGATGAAAAAAATGTAGCGGTTGCGAAGTATAGTCAATTGCTAAACAAAGGTGGTAAAATAGTGTTTGCTGATACGATATTTGCAGATCAAGATGCATATGATAAAACTGTTGAAACAGCAAAACAAAGAGGTTTTCACCAGTTAGCAAACGATTTGCAAACGGAATACTATACACGCATTCCAGTTATGCAGACTATTTTTGAAAACAATGGCTTCCATGTAACGTTTACGAGATTAAATCATTTCGTTTGGGTAATGGAGGCAACTAAGCAATAGAAAGAGGGATTAGATTGAGAATTGCTGTAATTGGAGCAATGGAAGAAGAAGTACGTATTTTACGTGACAAATTAGAACAAGCAGAGACAGAAACGGTTGCAGGTTGTGAATTTACAAAAGGACTATTAGCAGGACATGAAGTAATCTTGTTAAAGTCTGGTATTGGTAAAGTAAACGCAGCGATGTCAACGACAATTTTATTAGAAAAATATAAGCCTGAAAAAGTAATTAATACTGGTTCAGCTGGTGGATTCCATCATTCTCTAAACGTTGGTGATGTAGTTATTTCCACTGAAGTTCGTCACCATGACGTAGATGTAACAGCATTTAACTATGAATATGGTCAAGTACCAGGAATGCCGCCTGGATTTAAAGCTGATGAGGCGTTAGTTGCATTAGCTGAGAAATGTATGCAAACTGAAGAAAATATTCAAGTTGTAAAAGGCATGATTGCAACAGGCGATTCATTTATGAGTGATCCGAACCGCGTTGCAGCCATCCGTGATAAATTTGAAAATCTTTATGCGGTAGAAATGGAAGCAGCAGCTGTCGCACAAGTATGCCACCAATATGAAGTTCCGTTTGTTATCATTCGCGCACTTTCTGATATTGCTGGTAAAGAATCAAATGTTTCATTTGATCAGTTTTTAGATCAAGCAGCTCTTCATTCTACAAACTTTATCGTAAAAGTGTTAGAAGAGTTAAAGTAATGTAACAAAAAGGCAACTGTCTCATATAAAGAAAATACATACAGTTGCCTTTTCTTTATTGGCAAACAAGGGGGAGAACACGATGAATGTATATCGTGGAGTTCATGAGTTAATTGGTCATACACCAATTGTAGAAATTACTCGTTTTTCACTTCCGAAAGGGGTCCGCTTATTTGCAAAGCTTGAATTTTATAACCCAGGCGGAAGCGTTAAGGATCGTTTAGGAAGAGAATTAATCGAAGATGCGCTAGAAAAAGGGCTTGTTACCCAAGGTGGAACAATTATTGAACCGACTGCTGGGAATACTGGTATTGGACTGGCACTTGCAGCATTAGAACATGATTTACGTGTTATCGTTTGTGTACCAGAGAAATTTAGTATTGAAAAACAAGAATTGATGAAAGCACTAGGTGCAACGGTCGTGCATACACCGACTGAGCAAGGAATGACCGGTGCAATTGCAAAAGCAAAAGAATTAGTAAATGAAATACCGAATTCATACTCTCCAAGTCAGTTTGCGAATGAAGCAAACCCGCGTGCTTATTTCAAAACACTAGGTCCTGAACTTTGGGATGCACTGAATGGAGAGATTAACATATTTGTTGCTGGAGCAGGAACTGGCGGTACGTTTATGGGGACTGCATCTTATTTGAAAGAAAAAAATATAGATATTAAAACAGTTATCGTAGAGCCAGAAGGATCTATTTTAAATGGTGGTAAGGCTGGTTCACATGAGACCGAAGGAATTGGACTGGAATTTATCCCGCCATTTTTGAAGACATCTTATTTTGATGAAATTCATACGATTTCTGATCGGAATGCATTTTTACGAGTGAAAGAATTAGCGCAAAAAGAAGGACTTCTCGTTGGGAGCTCTTCAGGAGCAGCATTTCATGCGAGCTTACTTGAGGCAGAGAAGGCAGCACCAGGTACAAATATTGTAACCATTTTTCCTGATAGCAGTGAGCGCTATTTAAGTAAAGACATATACAAAGGATGGGAATAAAAAATGAGAGCAAAGACAAAGTTAATTCATGGTATTCGCATAGGAGAACCTTCAACTGGATCTGTAAACGTACCGATCTATCAAACAAGTACGTACAAACAAGAAGCGGTTGGTAAGCATCAAGGATATGAATATTCACGTACAGGCAACCCAACACGTGCAGCTTTAGAAGAAATGATCGCCGTATTAGAAAATGGTCATGCTGGATTTGCATTCGGTTCTGGAATGGCTGCTATTACAGCGACAATTATGTTGTTCTCAAAAGGTGACCACGTTATTTTAACAGATGATGTTTATGGTGGAACGTATCGTGTTATTACGAAAGTATTAAACCGCTTCGGTATTGAACATACATTTGTAGACACAACAAACTTAGAGGAAGTTGTAGAAGCAATTCGTCCAAATACGAAAGCGATCTATGTGGAAACACCAACGAACCCACTACTAAAAATTACTGATATTAAGAAAATATCTACTCTTGCTAAAGAGAAAGATTTATTAACAATTATTGATAATACATTCATGACGCCATATTGGCAGTCGCCGATTTCTTTAGGAGCAGACATTGTACTTCATAGTGCAACGAAATATTTAGGAGGTCATAGTGACGTAGTTGCAGGTCTAGTAGTGGTAAATAGCCCACAACTAGCAGAAGACCTTCACTTTGTACAAAACTCAACAGGAGGTATTCTTGGACCACAAGATAGCTTCTTACTACTTCGCGGTTTAAAAACGTTAGGAATTCGTATGGAAGAACATGAAACGAATTCACGCGCTATTGCTGAATTCTTAAATAATCATCCAAAAGTAAATAAAGTATATTACCCAGGTCTTGAATCACATCAAAACCACGAATTAGCAACAGAACAAGCAAATGGATTTGGTGCTATTATTTCGTTTGATGTAGATAGTGAGGAAACATTAAATAAAGTACTTGAGAAACTGCAATACTTTACACTTGCTGAAAGCTTAGGAGCAGTAGAAAGTTTAATTTCTATCCCATCTCAAATGACACATGCATCAATCCCAGCAGATCGCCGTAAAGAATTAGGAATTACAGATACATTAATTCGTATTTCTGTCGGTATTGAAGATGGTGAAGATTTAATTGAAGATTTAGCACAAGCGCTAGCGTAATAAAAAATGCACTGCTAATGTGGAGCAGTGCATTTTTATTATGTTAATTTGTGAAACATTTCACAAATTAGACATACACAAATGAAATGATTTCATGTATATTGAATTCATGAAATGTTATTCACGAGCAAACTTGTGAAATGTTTCACAAACAATGGGATTCATGTAGGACGGTAACTCTATTTTTTTTCGCTAATCGGGACTTATTATGACCTATAGGGACTTATAAAGACCGTGATAACAGAATAGGAGGAAATTTGCATGGTAGTCAAAGAGAAAGTTGTAAATGAAATGCAAGAGGTAAAAGAGATGATTGATATGTTAGTAAATAACGGTCAACAAGCTTTACAAGCATTAGAAAGTTTTACACAAGAGCAGATTGACAACATTGTTCATGAAATGGCATTAGCAGGTGTTGATCAACATATGCCACTTGCAAAATTGGCTGTTGAAGAAACAGGCCGTGGTGTCTATGAAGACAAATGCATTAAAAATATTTTTGCCACTGAATATATTTGGCATAGTATAAAGCAAAATAAAACGGTAGGAATTATTCACGAAGATCCTCATGAAGAAATAATAGAAATTGCAGAACCTGTCGGTGTAGTAGCTGGGGTAACACCAGTAACGAATCCAACGTCGACAACAATGTTTAAAGCGTTGATTGCGATAAAAACGAGAAATCCAATTATTTTCGCATTTCATCCTTCTGCACAAAATTGTTCGGTGGCAGCAGCGAAAACCGTATATGATGCAGCAATGAAAGCTGGTGCACCAAAACATTGTATTCAATGGATTGAAAGACCGTCTGTCGAAGCGACGAAACAATTAATGAACCATGAGGGTGTGGCACTCGTTCTAGCAACTGGAGGCGCTGGTATGGTGAAATCAGCTTACTCTACTGGAAAACCAGCGCTAGGTGTAGGTCCTGGTAATGTACCGTGTTATATAGAAAAATCAGCACATGTAAAACGAGCTGTTAATGATTTAATTTTATCGAAAACATTTGATAACGGTATGATTTGTGCATCGGAACAAGCAATCATTGTCGATAAAGAAATCTATGATGATGTTAAAACAGAAATGATCGAAAACAATTGTTACTTTGTAACAGAAGAAGAAAGAAAAAAATTAGAAAAGCTCGTTATAAATGAAAATACATGTGCAGTAAATAGTGATATTGTAGGAAAATCAGCACAGTATATTGCCGAATTAGTTGGGATTACTGTTCCTGAACATACAAAAATGCTTGTAGCTGAAATTCAAGGTATCGGAGCAGCATACCCGTTATCTCGTGAGAAACTGAGCCCAGTATTAGCCTGTGTGAAGGCGAATTCATTAGAAAAAGGATTTACATATTGCGAAGAAATGTTGAACCTCGGTGGTTTAGGACATTCAGCAGTTATTCATTCTACAAATAAAGAAGTGCAAAAGCAATTTGGATTACGTATGAAAGCTTGCCGTCTCATTGTAAATGCACCTTCATCACAAGGTGGAATAGGGGATATATATAACGGATTTATTCCATCACTTACACTTGGTTGTGGTTCTTACGGAAAAAATTCAGTTTCCCAAAATGTAACAGCGACTCATTTATTAAATATAAAAAGGCTGGCAAATAGAAAAAAGAATATGCAGTGGTTCAAATTGCCACCAAAAATTTATTTTGAAAAACATGCTACAGCGTATTTAGCAAATATGCCTAACATTTCACGTGCATTTATTGTAACGGATCCTGGAATGGTTGAACATGGCTATGTGGATACAGTCACGCACTATTTAAACAAGCATGCAAATGATGTGAAAATTGAAGTTTTCTTTGAGGTCGAACCAGATCCATCAGATGAAACTGTCTTTAAAGGTGCGGAAATGATGAGAAGCTTTAAGCCAGATGTAATTATCGCACTTGGTGGTGGTTCAGCTATGGATGCAGCAAAAGGAATGTGGTTATTCTATGAGCATCCAGAAACGACATTCTATGGCATTAAACAGAAGTTTTTAGATATAAGAAAACGTACATGTAAATATCCGGAATTAGGAAATAAGGCGCAGTTTGTTGCGATTCCAACAACATCAGGAACAGGATCAGAAGTGACACCATTTGCGGTTATTACAGATAAGAAAAATAATATAAAGTATCCGCTCGCAGATTATGAATTAACACCAGATGTAGCAATTGTTGATCCGCAATTTGTAATGACAGTACCACCACATGTAACAGCAGATACTGGTATGGATGTTTTAACACATGCAATTGAGGCGTATGTGTCTGTTATGGCAAATGACTATACAGATGGATTAGCATTAAAAGCTATTGATCTCGTATTCAAATATTTACCGAGAGCATATAAAGATGGAAATGATGAAGAAGCACGGGAAAAAATGCATAACGCTTCTGCAATTGCAGGGATGGCATTTGCAAATGCTTTTCTAGGTATTAATCACAGCTTAGCACATAAAATTGGTCCAGAATTCCATATTCCGCACGGACGTGCAAATGCAATTCTTATGCCGCATGTAGTCCGCTATAATGCTATTAAGCCAAGAAAACACGCATTGTTCCCAAAATATGAGCACTTTGTAGCAGATGAACGCTATGCACATATTGCGAGAATGCTCGGGCTTCCAGCAAGCTCAGTAGCAGAAGGTGTGGAATCACTCGTCAAAGCAATTATTGAGCTTGGAAAAAGCTTAAATATTAATATGAGTATTGCCGGACAAGGGGTAGATAAAGAGCAATTTGAAGAGGTTGTTGGAGTATTAGCAGAAAGAGCTTTTGAAGATCAATGTACAACTGCTAATCCAAAGTTACCGCTTATTTCAGAGCTGAAAGAAATTTATATGGAAGCATATAAAGGTGAATAATGATTAAAAAAGAGCCGCAGTAAAGCGGCTCTTTTTTTGTTGGAAAACATCTCCCAGAATGGCTGTATTTACTGGTCTTTCAGTTTCATAGAATATGATAAAGTGAAATGGAGGAGTGAGAATATAATGAAAGAATTACAAGGGAAAATAGAAGATTATACTAGGTTTGGACAAATTCTTCTCGCTGTAAGTACATTGTTAATGGGTGGCTTGTTGATTCCGGATGGAGCAAAAGAGACAATCCAATTTTTTGTTATGATGGGGAGCATCGTTATATTTTTAAGTTTATCGTTCTTTTTCTTTCAGCGTGTGAAAGTGATGCGTGACCAGTTAGAGGAAAATGAATGTGAATAATATTGTTAACTAGAGCGCGGCGAAAAGAAAGAATCTTTTTGTCGCGCTTTTTGTTTTTTGTAGAAAAATGTATGCGTTTCATGTTGACAATGATAATCCTTATCAATTAAAGTAGAATAGTAGTTAATGATTATCATTATCAATTAGAGGTGAAGGAATGAAAAAATCTATTACGCTATTTACAGCGATTTTATCTATTTTTTTCTTGTTAATAGGTTGCAGTGCCAAAGGGGACGAAAAAGCGTCTGCAACCAAAATAGAAAAAGGAAAAGAAAAAATTGAAATTACCGACCTGTCAGGGAGAAAGGTAACATTCGATAAAGTACCAGAAAGTTTTGCAACATTAAGTATGGGAGACATGGATATTATTCATGCTTTAGGTGGAAAAGTAGTAGGTCGTCCGGATACGAAATTAACTCTTCCAGAGGAGTTAAAGAAAGCAAAAGTAATCGGGAATGCACATCAACCGAACTTTGAGCAAATTGCTAGTTTAAAGCCCGATGTACTTGTTGCTAACAATGGATTCCAAAAGAATGTGCCAACGGTTGAAGGACAGGGAACGAAAGTAATCATTTCTTCTGCGAATTCTGTACAAGATATTCAAAAGAATATTGAATTATATGGAATGGTAATGAAGAAAGAAGATAAAGCAAAAGAACTTAATCAAAAAATCAATGATCAAATGAAGAAATATGAGAAAAAGAGCGATGTGAAAGCATTGCTAGTGTATGGCGCACCAGGTACTTATTTAGCGGCATTACCAACATCTTTATCAGGTAATGTTTTAGAAAAAACAGGCGGGAAAAATATTGCTTCTGATTTTCCAGAAACGAAAGAATATCCGCAATATGCACAGCTAAGTGTAGAACGTATTATTGAGGCGAATCCAGATGTCATTTATTTAATTACACACGGAGATCCAAAAAGTGTGAAAAAAGCATTCGAAGGCGAAATGATGAAAAATGAAGCGTGGAAAAATTTAGATGCAGTAAAACAAAACCGCGTAGTTATTTTGCCACCTGATTTATTTGGATCTAATCCTGGGACAAAAGTTACAGAAGCAATGGACTTTATGTATAAAAGTATACAAGATGTAAGGAAATGATACGTATGGAAAGTAGTGAAGTAGTAAGAGAAAAGGAACATCCTTTTGCGAAAAAAAGATGGATAATAGCAGTTACTTTAGTTGTATTAACAATTCTAGGCCTCTTTTACGGACTTTTCGCAGGAAGTTTATCTTTTTCTGTACGAGACATTCTAACAGGTATACAAGATGAAGATTCGACAGTTCATCGAATTGTATGGGATCTTCGCATACCGAGAGTTCTCGTTGGGTTTATAGTAGGAACATGTTTAGCTGCATCTGGTACACTGCTGCAAGGGGTTATGAGAAACCCTCTTGCAGATCCTGGTATTATCGGGGTTTCATCTGGAGCAGGCCTTGTAGCAATTGTCATCATGATTTTATTCCCACAGCATCTAGCTTTTTTACCACTAGGGGCGTTTTTAGGAGCTTTCATAACAGCGATGGTTATTTATGCTTTATCATGGCAAAAAGGGGCACCACCTTCAAGAATCGTCTTAGTAGGAGTGTCAATCAATGCATTAATTGGTGCAGCAACGTCAGCTTTAATGTTATTACATAGTGACAAAGTACAATCCGTGTTACCGTGGCTAGCGGGCGGCATTGGTGGTGTAAGTTGGGCACATTTAAACATGATTATTTATTATGCAATATTCGCCATTATATTAGCTTTCTTTGGTATTAAGCATATTCGAGTGTTAATGCTTGGAGATGAAATGGCAAAACTATTAGGACATAATGTGGAAAAAAGTCGGTTTTATTTAATCGTAGTAAGTACATTATTAGCTGGAATTGCGGTAAGTGTGTCTGGTCTTATTGGATTTGTCGGTCTTGTCGTACCACATATGCTACGTTTATTAGTTGGAAATGATTATAGATATTTGCTACCTTTATCATGCCTTGGCGGCGGGGTATTACTTGTTTTTGCAGATGCAATAGCTCGAAGTTGGTTTGACCCAATCGAATTGCCTGTTGGTATTTTACTGTCCTTCTTAGGTGGTCCTTTCTTCTTATATTTAATTCATAGAGGAGGAAAACAACGTGATTTCCGTTAACAAAGTGTTTTATGCACACTCTGAAAGATTTCAAATGCAAAATATGAATGTACATATTAAGGCTGGAGAAATCGTTAGTTTAATTGGTCCGAATGGATCGGGAAAATCTACTTTGCTTCGTTTAATAGCAAGGCTACTGAAACAAAGCGAAGGGGACATCATTTTAGATGGGAAAAATATTCATATAATGAAGAGTGCTGATGTAGCGAAGCAATTAGCGATGTTACCACAAATGCATGATCATCAATTAGATTTGACAGTGAAAGAACTAATTGAGTTCGGAAGAGGTCCACATAAATCATGGAGTAGCCGCTTAAATAAAGAAGATGAAGAAATTGTTGATTGGGCATTGTCTGTTACAAATCTTGAAGGGTATGAATATCGTCTTTTACATTCTTTATCAGGAGGGGAACGGCAACGTGCTTGGATTGCGATGACGCTAGCGCAACGTACAAATGTCTTATTATTGGATGAACCAACAACCTTTTTAGATATCGTTCACCAGTTGGAAGTAATGGAACTTGTGAAACGATTAAATGAGGAGTTTGGAATGACAATTATAATGGTTTTACATGACATTAACCAAGCTGCTCAATATAGCGATCGTTTACTCGTATTAAAGCGAGGAAAGATTCAGTATGATGGTATACCAGAAGAAGTACTATGCCATGAAATGTTTCAACATGTATTTGGCATAGATGTAGATATTTTTCAAGGAAATGACAAACCGTTTTTTACACCGAAACGAATTTCTAGAAGGGGAGAAGAGCGATGCAAACAGAAGAGCGTATTACCACTGAATTAGTAAGAGAATTTGTTATGGCAGCTCACGGGGATTTAGAGAAAGTACAAGAGCTATTAGCTGAATCGCCAAGCTTACTTCACGCCTCTTATAATTGGGGTGGATCAGATTGGGAAAGTGCGTTAGGCGCATCGGCACATGTAGGTCGTAAAGATATTGCTCTTTATTTACTAGAAAAGGGTGCTCGGATGGATATTTTTGCAGCAGCTATGCTTGGTGAATTAGAAGTTGTACAAGCTATTTTAGTAGCTCAACCAGAAGCATTGCGTGCATCTGGCCCTCATGGTATTTCTCTTCTTCAACATGCACGAATGGGTGGAGAGAAATCTAAGCGTGTATATGATTATTTAGCAATACTATCTTAATGAACGAAGGAAGTTCTTATGTGCGGTAAACTTTTCACTTGAAACAATTGGAAAGTTTACCGCCCGTTAGAACGGGATAAGTATCTAGTATATTTGAAAATCCTACACCCCCCTCAATTGTAGTTTTCTTTATGCTAGTTATGATATGGATGCAGTGGACAATATTTGTCTACTGCTTTTTTTAGTTATTAAGAATGAATATTCTGTATTTTATTGTTGGTTCATTTATCCCGCTATTTTCCAGGCAGTAAGACTCCCGCCTAAAAATTCGGCTAAAGCAAAGAAGTTAGACGGGAGATACACTGCCCGTAAACGCCTGGTTGGTGAAGGCTAATAATCAGTGGGGATGAACAAAATTTCCCACTGATTAAAGTTTCACTTTATAATGAATAGTAACATTTCGTATACACACAAAACGTGATCGTGAAATGAAGAAAAAATTAGTGGAAAGGAGTGCCAGCATGTTTCATACAGAACGTTTACAAATTCGCAAATATACAATGGATGATTTACAGTTCTACGCTTCACTGTGGGGGAACGAGAAGGTAATGCGTTATATTGGAAATGGGACGTTAAAAACATATATGCAGTGTAAAAAAAGTCTGGAGGAATGGGTGATTCCTAGCTATAAAAACGGTCTCGGTTTATTTGTATTGATTGAAAAGGAAACGGGAACAAGAATTGGTCATGCAGGGCTGGTAAAGCAGAAGATAGATGGAAAAGAGGAAATTGAAATTGGTTATTGGTTACTTCCTCAGTATTGGGGAAAAGGGTATGCAAAAGAAGCGGCGGCAGCATTTCGTGACTATGGTTTCCAAGCATTACGAATGAATAAATTAATTTCTCTTATTAATCCGAATCATCCCGCCTCAATATTTGTTGCTAGAAAAACCGGGCTCAGCTATGAGAAAACAACGTCATTTCATGGAATCGATGTTCTAGTTTATTCTATTAAGCGTGTTGGATGAAAAAATTACTTTTTTAAAGGTAAATTGCATTTTTTGAAGAATGGTATATGAAAATAAAGGGAGGGGTTACATGTACATTTATCATAATGGACTTATTATTCGTGAGGGAACGAGTAGCGTACCAGCATATGCAATTAAAGCTTTGTTTGAAGATGCTGGTTGGAGTAATGATAATATCCCTTCTTGGCAAATTGAAAAATTTACGATAGCATTCGAAAATTCAACATGGGCTTTCACAATTTGGGATGAGGAAGAGATGGTTGCGATGGTTAGAGTCATTTCTGATGGAATTATGATTGCGAACATAGTAAATTTAGTTGTGAAGTGTGAATATAGAGGGAAGGGATTAGGTAAGAAGCTTGTAGCTCTTTGCCTGCAAAAACTTCCCCACGGTGATTGGTTTGCGCATACATCAGCGAACAATTTTGATTTTTATAGAAGTTGTGGGTTTGAAGTTAGAGAGCTATCGAGAAATGGAACATGTGCGTATTATGGATACCAAGTCGCGAAAAGAGATGGTCACCGATAAATGAATGGAAAGTAAAAAAGTATAGCGAGGTAATTTTGAGACTTTTGATAATAGAGAATGGATTGAGGCTCGTTTTATGATAAAATAAAAGAAAATTCTGTTTATTATTAGGGGGATAAAAATGAGTGTAAAAGCTGGGGATGTATTTAAATATGAAAGAAGATTTACTGAGGAAGAAGTTTTTGAATTTGCAAATATTACCGGTGATAAAGGTAGACACCATGTGGAATACGATGAAAATGGAAGATTAATGGTTCATGGTTTATTGACTGCTAGCATTGGGACGAAAGTGGGAGAAGAGTTACATTACATAGCAAGAGAATTAGTAAGTGAGTTTATTAGACCAGTTTTCACAGGAGATACGATCACTTGTGAACTAACTTTAACAAATGTTGAGCAAATGGAAGGCTATAAAAAAGTTTCAATCGAGTCAGTTTATCGCAATCAGCATGAAAAGACTGTACTAGTTGGGACAAGTTATGGAATTATAAGGGGATAAAAAAGAAGCCTGTTTAACAGGCTTCTTTTTTTTATTATTTAATAAACACGTTTTCGATTTTCCGCATAACTAGAGATGAGTAATAATGCAGTTTCTTCTCCTATATTACGAACAATATGAGGAACGCATGCATTCCATGAGAAAGAATCACCTTCTTCTACAATTGCAATATCTTCACCGTGCTGAACTTCTAGTTTTCCGCGTAATACAAGGTGACATTCTTCCCCTTCATGGGCATTTGGTGAGTTTTCTTTCGGGAATCCAGTTGGGATTTCTACTAAAGATAGGCGAAGGCCCCCTTGCTCCGCAACATGTTCAATTCTTTGCTCATCTTTGCCGTATACACTGTATTTCCGTTCTTCTTTTTTGACAATTTTTAATCGATCTTTTTGCTCTAACAATAAATAGGGAAGGGGAACGTTTAAAAAATTGGAGATCGTTTCTAAAGTTGAGATAGATGGTGATGTTTTATTATTTTCAACCTGACTCATAAATCCTTTAGAAAGACCTGTTCCCTCGCAAATTTGTGCAATTGTTATGCCTCTACGTTGACGAATTTCACGTATTGCAGAACCAATATTCATAAAATCAAGCTCCTTTTTGTAAACAACTATTTGTATCATAGCAAAAAAAATATATTTTTTCCCAGTGAAAATGAATTGACGAATAAAAAAAATTAGTGTATGTTTTGTAATGTGAATAAAAGTTTTGTATAAGAAAACTATAAAGGAGAGAATGAAATGAATCAACATATTGGTAACTTAATTATTCGTATCGTGTTAGGGGTAACATTCTTCATGCACGGTTTAACAAAATTCCAATCAGGAATTGACAATATTGCAGGATGGTTTACAAGTATTGGTTTACCAGGAGGACTTGCATACGGTGTAGCAACGTTTGAATTAGTTGGAGGTCTATTATTAATTCTAGGTTTAGGTGTAAGATATATTGGATTATTATTTGCACTTGTTATGGTTGGAGCAATCGTAAAAGTGAAATGGTCAGCTGGTTTATTGGGAGATGGAAAAAATCCTGGTTTCGAATTAGAACTTGCATTATTAGCAATGGGTGCATACTTATTTGTTGCAAAAGCTGATGGTTTTGTAGATAATTTCTTAAAAGAAAAAATGTCAAAAAAGAACTAATTTAAATGGGGGGGCTAACAAGATGAGTTTTCAACTTCATCCCGATACAACACTTGATGTTGTTCATTTATACGTATCTAATGTAAAGAAATCACTAGAGTTTTATACGGAAGTACTAAGTATGAAGGTGCTAAGAGAAGAAGAAGCAGTCGTTACATTTGGGAATGAAAATGATGAACCACTTCTTATCATTGAAGAAAAGAAAGAAGCTTTTCCGAAGCAAAGAGGAAGAACAGGGTTATATCATTATGCAATTTTATTACCAAGTAGACAGGATTTAGCGAATGTTCTTCGTCATCTTGTAGAGATGGTATATCCACTACATGGCGGAGCCGATCATTACTTTAGTGAAGCTCTTTATTTAGCTGATCCAGATGGAAACGGGATTGAAATTTATCATGATCGACAAAAAGAAGTTTGGCGTGATGAGAATGGAGAACTCCCATTTGTTAGTAACCCGTTAGCTGGTGAAGAATTATTACAGCAAGGAAGTACATGGAATGGCTTTCCAGCTGGTACTGTGATGGGGCATATTCATTTTCATGTAGCTGATTTAGAGGAAGCGAAACGTTTCTATGTTGATGGTCTTGGTTTTGAAGTAACGATTCCATCTCGTAATGGAGCATTGTTCGTATCTGCAGGTGGTTATCATCACCATATCGGTTTAAATACATGGCAAGGTGAAGGGGTACCACCGCAAATGCCAGGTTCTGTTGGTTTGAAATATTTCACAGTTGTACTAGCGAATGAAAAACAAAAAGAGCAAGTATGTGAAAGCTTAAAAAATATTGGCAAGATTGCTACGTACAAAGATGGAATATTACAAGTCGAGGATCCATTTGGACATTGTATCCATTTCAAAATAAAAGGAGAAGCCTAAAAAGGCTTCTCCTTTTATTTTCTTATAATTGCTTTTTCGTTTTGTAAAAATAGTTCATCAAATTGTTTTGCAAGCTCAAAATCTAGTTTCGTTAAACCTTTTGCATTCCAAGATGACAAAGTAATAATAACTGCTTTATACTGGATAAGGATAAATGGATGGTGATTATGTTCTTCTGATAGTTTGGCGGCTTCAGAGACAAATTCGACTCCTTTTAAGTAGTCGGAAAACATATATTTTCGTTCAATCCATTTCTCATCTTTTACCATCCATTTATCTACCTTCAATAATTCTTCGTGAACTTCTTCTTCAGTTAATCTTAGCATCATTTTTCACATCCTTTACTGGAAGTAACGCAAGACCATTGTTAATAAGGCGTGTTACAGCTTCGTCAGTTGTGAAAGTAGAAAGTTGATGTAGTAATGCTGCCGATGTTTCATGCCCTTTGTTATGCTCTAAAAGTAACTCTAATACTTCAAGGCGCAGCAACCATTCTTTCGCATAAAATTTATTTAATACTTCTTGAATTGCTACTAATTGATCGATATGCGCGTCGTGTAAAATCCCCTCACTTCGAATATCTCGAACTGTTTGATACATACGTTCAAGTTCATTCAGTACAAGTGGAGCAGGAATTTCGTGAACTTCTTCATCCATTGGGAAAAATGCTGCGGCATCTGCGGCACCTGGGAATACTGAAGTGATTTGTGAGCCAACAGCCATATCAAATGCGCCCCATGAAGCATCAAATAAAACGCGGGCGTTATAAGTAACTGTGCAATCGATAAAGGAAATAAGAGCAATTTTCTTATCGTTTTTTACAATATCTGTTACTGTTCCTTTTACATGAATACCACTTGCAAAAGTAAACTCAGCGATAGTTCCAATTGTAATTCCTAATGATTGTAGTTGTTCGTCTGTACAATTTTCTAATGCAATATTTTCAGTGAGTAATCCAATCGGTGTTCCAAATCCGTCACTGTGTACAGAAGTAGAATGATTTGCTAACTGTTTATTATGAAGCGCTAATGCCGTTGGCGAATTTGTTCGCATGTAAATTAATTCACCTGCATCGTTTTCAATTGTCTCGCTAAATGTACCTGTAATTTGTAATCCACTATTTAGCTCAGCTGTTGCATAGTTCTCAGAGCGAATTGCTTTTTCTAAACCTTCTTTTCCACCTGTTTTAAAGGCCATTGTTTTAGAAAATGTTTCAAGCGCATCTGTTAATTCTTCAAAGGATTCACAAACAAATAGTTGTGGTTGCATTTTTGTTACGTCATAAGTTGTCCCTATACATGCTTCGATAGAAAATGGAACCTTTTCTACAGCGTCTGTTAAGCAATGTTTGCTTTCGCCAACAGAAGAAAGGAGACCAGCACCATATATCTTTGGATCATCTATATTTCCGATCAATCCATATTCTACTGTCCACCAGAAAAGACGTGAAATTTGTTCAGCTTCTGATAAACCAGAAACTAAGTTTTGTTTTTCAATTACAGCATTTTCAGCAGCCTTAACTTCATCAGGAGTAGAAGTAGGGCTTTCTTTCACTATCGTTAATGTACGAACAGCTTCAAATGCATCATGTTCTTCTTTTGTAGAGAAAGCTTTTGCACCAATTTGCCCAAAACGTTTCACATATTTTGCATATGTAGGATCAAGTAAAATCGGTGCGTGTCCTGCGGCTTCGTGTACGATATCTGGAGCTGGTGTGTACTCGATATTTTCTACTTTCCGAATATCTGTTGCGATCGGTAGTAATCCGTGTCCTTGAAAATCGAAGAATGCTACGCCGGGAATAAGTCCGTCAATCGTTACAGCGCCCCAGCCACTTGGTGCCAAACACTCATTCATTTCTTCTACTTTTGGAATTGCATCTATATTAATACCAGATGATTGTAGTCCGTTCACATAGGCTGGATGAGCAACGTCTTTTAAGAAGCTATGATTTTGT
This sequence comes from Bacillus sp. N6, assembly GCF_052805735.1. NCBI lineage: Bacteria > Bacillati > Bacillota > Bacilli > Caryophanales > Bacillaceae > Bacillus > Bacillus sp. N6. Next base: position 4,261,224 of record NZ_CM127843.1, on the reverse strand, counting down.
CTCATAATGTAACGCCACACAGCGTGATTCACCGGTGTGTATTGATCATAATGTTGTGTGGATACGAATGGTTTTAAATGCGATGGAATTTCTGTTTTCTTTGTCATTTAGACATCCTCCTTTTTTTCTATAAAATTGAATATCGATTTCGTATAGCTTGTATCACCTCCCTTCATTATTTGTAAGCGCTTATAAAATTTTATCATAAGATTCGGAATTATTTAACATCTGTTTCTGTGAGAAATAGAAAAAGCCCCTATCGGAAAATCCGATAGGGGCGAAAGAATCGCGGTACCACCCTATTTGTAAGTGAAAATATACTTACATCTCAATTAATGATAACGGAAAAATTCCGTCTTTTCCTTCATGCATAAAAGCACTACGAAAAAGAAGCTCCAGAATTGTAATTCATACTTATATATGTGCTAATTTCCACCGACCATTAGCTCTCTGTAACAGGGATATAAGATACTACTGCGATTCTTTCAACGCGTATATATGAAATTGTGTAAGAGGATGGACGCAAAAAAGTCCCTATCGGAAAATCCGATAGGGACGATAAAAATCGCGGTACCACCCTATTTGTAAACAACTAATTGTTTACCACTCACTTTACGATAACGGAAAGATCCGTCTTTCTCTTCATGCATAAAAAGCATTACGGGAAAGAAGCTCCAGAATTGTAATTCACGCTTGTATATGTACTGATTCGCACCAACCATCAGTTCTCTGAGACAGTGATATAAGTCGCTACTAGTATTCCTTCAAAGCCGATATATAATTCGTTCAACTAAACTATGTTTTGTATTATAAAACTATATTAAAAAAATTGTCAACAAAAATTTTTATCCCGTGTTAATGAGCAGTAAAATTCCTACCTCAAAATTCGGTTGGAGCAAAGAAGTGAGATGGGAGATTAACTGCCCGTAACTCCCGATTGGTGAAGGGTAATAATCAGTGGGGATGAACGAAATCTCTACTGATTGAAGTTTCACTTTATTTCACTTCTAAATTAACAGTTAAATTAGAGGTATTGCCAGCTGCATCAGTTGCTACAATGTGAATAGTATTTTTTCCTTCTTGTAATTGAGTACGATCGAAATAAATGTCATAGCTTTTCTCCCAAGGGTTCAGGAATGCCTGGTCCCATACACCATTTCCGTTAATTTCATATTGCATTCTCACTGGAATACCAGGTGCTATCCAACCAGATTCTGACATCCAATCTAGTAGAATATCATCAACTTTTCCTCTAATTACGAGATTTTCTTGGTCAACTTTGTATGTTAACTTAGGTGCAGTTCGATCAAGAAATACAGCAGCTGTTTGTTTTGTTTCTCCGCCAGAATTAGAAGCAACTGCTTCGATTTGATATAGCCCGTCAGCTAAAGGAGTTCCATCGGTTTTTGTACCATTCCATTTGAAAGGTTTGTATCCAGGAGTTGCATTTTTAGCTTGATGGATAATCCCTTGATACGTTACACGTTCTTTCGTAACTAAATTTGCATGCAATGTTACATCATCCACAGGCGCAACTAAATAGTAGTTGATGAGATTATCATCTAGTACGTGGTCGCCATTTGGGCTAAAAGTAGAATTAATAATTTCAAGTCCATCGATACGTTTATAATCTTTAGGATCGATACTAAATGTGAATGGAATTCGAATTTCTTCTTTTGCCCCTTGTTCTTTTACATATACATTTCCAGTATACACACCTTGTGGTAGTGAGCTATCTACAGTGATAGTAAATGGTTTTTCGGTACTACTATTCGGTTGAATGCTAATCGATGAAGGGACAGAAGCTTTTAATTTTGTGTTTGTGTTTGCATCTAGTAACTCCACACGAGTTACAAAACTTTTCTTTTTACTAGAAAGGTTTTGTAATGTAACATTTTGCGTCAGTTTTACTTTTCCGCTATTTGGCTTAATAAGACCAAAGCTGACATTGTTAGGTTTTACTAATACATTTGTTTGAGCTGCTTTCGGAATGTTAATTAAACCTGATCCTTGTGCCATAACAGGGTATGTATTTTCATTGACATCATGTAATGTTTTTGCATTGTTAGCAAGAGCCGCTTTCAATTGTTCTGTCGTCCAATCAGGATGCATTTGACGCAAGAGGGCAACCGCTCCAGCTACTTGCGGAGCAGCCATACTTGTTCCGTTATGCGATTCATAGCCGCCTCGCGGTACTGTACTAGTAATTTGTACTCCAGGTGCAACAACATCAGGCTTTATTAGCCAACTTCCTTGTGATGGTCCTCTTGAACTAAAGTTACCGATAAGTTCTGTTTGCTTTGGTTGTCCAATTTTTATATTTTTCTTTCGTTTTGTAATTAAAGTTTTTAATTCTTCCCCATTTGTATTTGATAATTGCATTACTGGGACAGCTAGATGTTCACGTGAAAAATATTCCGGCATCATATTAATTTCTTTTTCGCTAGAGATTAATAACACACCAAGTGCCCCAGCTTGCTTCGCTTGTTCTGCTTTTACTAATGTACTAGAAGTACCTTGTAAAATAAGTGCGAATTTCCCTTTCACATCTTGTTTTGCATAATCACTTGGATTGCCATAGCCAACGTATACAAGAGGGGAATCATTTCCTATTGGAAAATCGGATTTTGATAACGGTAACCCTTGATATGTTTTGCTGGAACCAGCTACTTGGAATGTTGGAAACGGGATAGAAACCGTAGATGCTCCAACAGAAATGACACTACTTGCGTTACCGGGAGCATCAACAGACCAAGGTTTTGGTCCGTCATTTCCATTTGAAACGACAGTAGTAACACCAAGTTTCGCTGCTCGTTCTAACGTTAATGTTACAGGCTGATCAGGTACATTTAAATCCTGCCCAAGGGAGAGGTTTAACACATCCGCACCATCTTGAATCGCTCGCTCAATCCCTTGGATAATATCATCTGTTGTACCAGTTCCACCGTCATTCATTACACGATAGGCTAGAATAGAAGCGTTTGGAGCAACGCCTTTAATTTTTCCATTACCCGCAATAATTCCAGCTACATGAGTACCATGTACGTTACCATCCATTGGATCGCTATCTTCATCAACCGTGTCATATCCACCGATATAATTTGCCTTTAAGTCAGGGTGTGTATAGTCTACGCCAGAGTCGATAATGGCTACTTTCATGCCTTTTCCATCAAGCGGTTTGCCAGATGGATCTTTTAAATTCCACGCTTCAGGTGCACCAATTGTCGGTCCACCGATATTTGGTGCTTCTTCGTTAGTAGTACTTTTTGATGTTTCATGCAATTTATATGTTAAGTTCGGATAGACTGCTTTTACTTCAGGTAAAGAGGCAAGAGAGGTAATTTGATCTCCAGGAACTGAAATAGAGAATCCGGAAAATAACGTATTATACACTTCTTTAATTTTTGCACCAGGTGCTTTTTCTTTTATTTTCTTAGTCGTATCTTCTTGTGCTTTTTTTAGCTCAGCATGATAAGACTGCGCATTACTATTTTGTAAATCTGGAGCATGCTGAATATTACTTTGAGCAGCGAGAGGTGCATGTTGCAATTCTACAATTACTGATATTTCTTTTGTTGTTTTCGTTTCAACATTTTGAGCAATTTTATGTTCTCCCCACTGTTCAATCGTTGTTTTTAATTGTGGACTAAATTGCTTCTCCTTTTGTAGTGATTCAGCATGAGCGCTTAAAGCTCCAAAACTAGAAAAGACAAGCGCCATGCTTAATAGTGTAGATGTAGTTTTTTTCATTGATACTCCCCCTAATAAAAGTGCCAATATTCAGAAATGTAATCTTACATTTTAGTTAGAACTTATAAATATAAATGTTGGCTAAACTATACTTTCGACATAATTCATACCAATCCTCTATGAATTGAAAATTTCTTGGGGAATTTTTTCTGATTATGTCGAATCGATATTTTTCACATATTGTAGGAAGAAAGTGAGGAATGCTATGAGGGAAATGGAGTGATGGTATGAAAAGGCTAATAGTAAGTGGTAGTGTAGTGTTGTTTATGTTTTTATGTTCTATCGCTATTACTAGCGCAGAAAATAATAGTGTGAAAGTTGCTTTTATTCGTCATCATAACCTTTGGATTAAAGTTGATGGGAAAGAAAAACAACTTACAAAAGGAGAGAACATAACAGGGCCAAAGTGGTCACATGATGGAGAATGGCTGGCATATGTAAAAGGGGAGAAACAAAATATTCTTGAGTTATATCGGCTGAAAGATGGAAAGAAAGTTACGCCGTTTCACTCAGAAGCATCGAATTATCAATGGTCACCAACAGAAAATATAATTGCATTTATATTTACAGGTACATTGAATACATTTGATGTAGAAAAAAAGAATGCAGATTTTGAAAATGTATCGGCTGGTGTGGGTGATTATGCATGGTATCCTGATGGAAAGAACTTTCTTGTATCCTCTGAAGCGCACTTACTTCCAACAGGATGGACAGGGGCTCAGCTATATGAAGTGCAAAAAGATGCACATATGAATCCTCACAAAATGAAGCATTTGTATGCATTGCCAAATGAACATGATGATTTTCTAGCGCTAGTAGCAAGTGGCTTTAAGTGGTCACCAGATCAAAAGTGGATTTCATTTTTAGCGGTACCGACAGCTTCATGGTCAGCTGATAGTAATACGCTTTGCTTAGTTCGAGCAGATGGTAGTCGGTTTGAAATAGTAGATCAAATGCTATTAAATACAGAATGGTTCAAATGGGCGCCATCAAAAAACATATTGGCTTATATTGAAGGAAGCGGGAGAGTTGCATTAGAGAATAAACATTTAAAAATAAAAGAACTGCCAGTACTCCAGCAGCAAACATTTACGCCGAAAGGATATGTGGATTGGGATTTTACATGGAAGAACAATAATGTAATTATCGTTTCACGAGCAAAAGAGGGAGGGTTTGAAACTCTGCCAGAAAAAAGGCCATTCCCATCTTTATATGAGATAAATAGCACAAGCGATAAACAATATCAAATTACAAAGTCATCTAATAAGCAAGGCGATTATCATCCAATTTTCATGAAGAAGAGCAATCAATTAATATGGATACGTTCAGATCGTAAGAAAGCTGATATATGGATAGCTCATAGTGATGGAAAACATGAAAAGAAGTGGATTGAAAATGTAGATGTACCAGAGTGGCATTATGAGAAATGGAATTGGGAAAATGTTATCTCGGTGAAAGAAGAATAAAAAACTGCCTAAAAGATTGTTTTAGGCAGTTTTTTACTGTTATTTATGTGTTTTATTTGGCTTTTTTTTCGCTGGGTTTCCGTTCCCTTGGCGCTTTCTATTTCGTTCATCTTTTGCTTGTTTTTCATGTAGTGTATCTAAAAATTCATTCGAGTTACTCATGTTTATATCTCTCCTTTCATTTTGTCATGATTACTATAACCATTTAGGAGGATAATCATGAGTTAGAAGTTAGGCACTTAATTTTCTTCGATAATGTAAGTAAAATATTCCATACATAACAAATAGCATGAGTAAAACTTGTAACTCTACATTTGCCTTTAAAATAGCTGCGATAGGGTCTGGTAAGTACGGTGAGTTATCATTTGTGCTTAAACCTAACCATTTATTTAAGAGGCTAATGGTACAAAACATAAAAACACCGGACCAGCTTGCCGTAATTGCTTTTTGTTTAATTTTTGTTTCACGTTCATCATCTGTAATCCAAGGATTAGCAGTTTTATCACTACTAAAGAAGCCGTTTATATATCCCCATACAATCATTCCAATAAAGACAATTATCCATTTCATATATGTAATTCTCCTTTCGGTGTAAAAAGTATTTTACATGTAATATTGTAATATTTTACAAACTTTCGTGTCAAACCTTTTTTACATATCGGTTTTTATACAGCAGGAATAAAGAATGCAATAGGGAAGAAATATGTGTGAGGATTTTATAGTAAGAGGAGACTGAATATGAAAATCGTTTTTGTTCGGCATGGTGAAGGTAAACATACAACGGATTTACCAGAAAGTTTACAAGTGTTTGACCCACCATTGACGAGAGTAGGAAAGGCTCAAGCTAAATTACTTCAACGTGATGTATCATTACAAGAAGCGGATATATTAATTGTTAGTCCTACACTTAGAACTTTACAAACGGCGACAATATGGAGTGCGAAAGTAGCTTGTCAAAAAATAGTCCATCCATATGTATCTCCGCGTATTTTTCCTTATCGAGAAGGAGCGAAAACATTACCGTGCGATTATATAGTAGATCAGGGAATGATAACAAAGTTATTTCCGCATTTTTCGATAGAGAAAAGCTCAAATAATCAGTTATGGAAGGAAGGTATAAACACTATTTCAGAGAATAGTTTTCAGCAAATAGCAGATGAATTTCTTCTTTGGTGTTATGAACTGGGTGCGGAAAGAATTTGCATTGTATCTCACGATGGAACAATTACAGCATATAGGCAATATTTACAGAAAGTCGTTTTAACTAGATCAGATTTTTTGAAAGAAACAGGTATATATGAAATGGATTTATCCCATAAAAGTCTGATTGATAAGGGCTGATTATAGGATGGAGGTTGTTTGTTGAATATTGCATTAGTAGTTGGTTTTAATTCGGATTTAGAGGCGCAATCAATACGAGCATCTCTTGAGTATTTTGGTGCAAGGGTTGTGACATATTGGATTGGTAGACCGAAAGATTTTGTGGAAGTTCTTTCTGGAAAGAACTTATTTAACGATATTAATTATATTATTTTTTGCTTTCATGGTGAAGAAGGGAAGTTTGTCATGGAAGAGTTAGGCGAAGAAGTATATGAACAAGATGAACCGAGAGGGTATTTTGGTAAAGCAGAAATTTATAAATATGCAAAATTGCATAATACACATATTGTAAATAGCGGGTGCACATTAGGGGAGCAAAAACTTGCAAAATCTTTTTTACATAGTGGTGCAAAATCATATATTGGATCGATTGATTATGTAGATGGAAATGCAGCACTTATGTTTACTATACGCTTATTTTATGGGGTTATTAACCATGGGAAAACGTTAGAAGAAGCGAGTTTAATTGATGAGGAGACACATACATTTCGATTCTATAATTAGTATGAAACACGTTTATTCTATATTCGAATAAACGTGTTTCACATTTAACTCACAATTTTTTTACATTTTTTTTAATGAAAATGATTATCACCTGTGGTATGATATGTTCAAGTTTTTACAGGTAATAAAAGTTACTATATAAACGTTAGTTTTTAATGTTTCATACACATGTCATGAATTATTCATAATTAACGTTTGAAAAATAAGTAACTAATGTTATTATATTAACTGTAACTAACTTAATTACAACTTTAGGAGGAAGATATGGTTATTCAATTTTTAAGAGAAAACAAAGCAGTTTCTTTTGTATTAGCAGTAATTCGAGTATATCTTGGTTACACATGGTTAATGGCTGGAATCGGTAAACTACAAGGAAAAGGATTCGATGCAACAGGTTATTTGCAAGGCGCAATTGAAAAATCTAAAGGTGCACAACCGGCTGTTCAATCTTGGTGGGCATCATTCTTACAAGAATTTGCAATTCCAAATGTAGATTTGTTTAATACGCTTGTAACATGGGGAGAAATTTTAGTCGGAATTGGTTTAATTGTAGGCTGTTTAACAAAAACAGCGGTCTTTTTTGGTCTTGTAATGAACTTTTCCTATATGTTTAGTGGGTCAATTGGTGTGAACCCTGAGATGGTTATCTTATCTATGTTTGTTCTTGTTGCCGGTATGAACGCTGGGAAATTTGGAATGGATGGCTTTGTTATCCCGAAAGTATTAGGATCAAAAACTCAAAAACGCCAAAAGCAAGCTGCTTAATATATGAAAACGGGTATCTCAAAATGAGATACCCGTTTATGTTATTTTTCAACTTTGATCGGATTGTTCTTAAAGAAGTCTTGTACATACCCGACAAATTCTTGTGGTTCTTGGCGAAATGGTGCATGATAACCTTTTTCAATAATATGTAAAGTGCTATTTTTTAAGAATTGATGATACGTTTCTCCTTCTTTCCAAGAAACGCTACTATCATTTCTGCCCCATATAATTAAAGTCGGCTGTTTCATTTCATTCGCATTAATTTTAAGACGTCTAGGCCATAGTTTCATTTTGTTATAATGCTCTTCATCGTTACGTTTGAATTTCACTTTGCTCTCATCATAATCAGTAATAGAAGAAACGGCATTTAAATCAGTCGGCAATTGTGGTTTTGGTGAGCCTTGTTTAGTAACGAATGTATGAGGACCACCTGTAGCATCAGTTAAAATAAGGTGAGTAACTGCTTCAGGATATAAATACGTTAAATTTAGAGAAATTTCTCCCCCCATGGAATGCCCCAGTATTGCGAATGAATCATACCCTAGTTTTTTCATTAATTTATAATACAAATTTGCATGAGTTGGAAAAGAATAATAAAAATCCATTGGCTTAGATGAGCGCCCGAATCCTAAAGCATCTACAGAAATAATTGTATGATCTTTTGCTAAATCGGAGTAAATCTTTTGAAAACCATCTGATGACCCTCCAAAGCCATGAATCATAAGTAAAGGTGGTTTTTCATTACCAATCTTTTTAAAGTAAATGGTTTGACCATCTATTTCTACCATTTTTTCCTCGGTAGCTAGTTTAGCTGTAATTGTATTTTTCACTTGCTTTACTTGTTCTACTGGCTTTTCTGCTGCACTACATCCTACTAATAGTGTAAGAGTAAGACAACCTACCATAAAATAGCTAAATCGCTTCAATTAGGTGTCTCCTTTCTAACATAACGCTGTATCTATCATAGCAAATAGCATATTACGATTTCCAGGAAGTTGGCTACCATTTTTTATCATAAGAGGTGAAAGGAGCGTTTCTTGGAAATTTTCTGTTTGAAGAAATTTACGAAATATAAATTGTGAGTGTGGGACATCAATTCGTACTATACCATTCCAACATTCACATATCTTTTTTAATAATTGAATAGCATCTTCTTCTTGCTTGGCGATAAGTGGATGGATACATAATATATTGCCCTTTTGTATGCATAATGAAAAAGCTTCTATACGGTTATTTCTTTCAATTTTAAAAGCGTGTATGGCCCTTGGTAATAGCAAAGAGTAAAGTAGAGAACGATCCACACCAGTTGCAATTTGATCAAGAGAAGTAAGAGATATAAGGTCTTCTTCTCGTACTTGTTTTAAGTGAGAAGGATACGTCTTAGTAGTTTGCTTTTCAAAACGATGAATTGTTGTTGCTGTTTGAAATCCACATGATGTGTATAGAGGTTCGCCAGCTTTTGTCGCAATAAGTGCAATTGGTTGTTTTGGATGAATTTGTTCCAAGCAATGATTTAGCAACATGCGCCCTATTCCTCGTCCTTGAAAATTAGGGTGAACGATTAACATACCAATGGAAGTGAAGTTACTTGTAAAAGGAAATACTCCTCCAGTCGCAATGAGTTTGTTTTCATGAATATAACCTACAAGTGTGCCGATAGAAAGATACATTTCGAATTGCTTTTTCATAAAAATTTCATCGTGTAACCATCCAACAGATTTGCAAAGATTAAGTAATTCAAAAATAAAAGACTCATTTAGCTTTACTATTTTCATAAAGGCTCACCGCATTTCTATTTAATTTCATAAAAATAGAGTCAAAATGTAAAAAAAAGAGATTTACGTTAAATGAAATCCAACCTGTTTATATTTAAATTGTAAAGGGCAGGATGGCTGATACGAAGAGACAAAGTTATACAAATTATAACTGATATTTACATAAGTTAACAAAAAATTTACATACAGCTAATTTTCTCTTAATAGTCTTCCATTAAATTTGATAGTGGGAAATGAATAACCTAATTAGGGGGACAAGACAGTGAAAAAGTTTGTGAAAAAAGCATGGCCATTTGCAGTTGTGGCATCATTAGCAGTTACTTCGGTAGCAACATGGAATTTTACTCGTTCTAGTGAGGTTAATGCAGATGAGAACGGAAGCAATGCAAAGATTAAAAATGTTATCGTATTAATTGGGGATGGTATGGGCCCTTCATATATGACGGCTCACCGTTATATGAAAGATAATCCAAAAACCTTTGAAATGGAATCTACAGAATTTGATAAGCATCTTGTAGGAACACAAAAAACATACCCAGAAGATGAGCATGAAAATATTACAGACTCTGCATCAGCAGCAACAGCTATGTCAGCAGGGATTAAAACATATAATGCTGCAATTGCAGTTGATAATGATAAAGCGGAAGTGAAAACGGTTCTTGAGCAAGCGAAAGAAAAAGGGAAATCAACGGGACTTGTTGCAACTTCTGAAATTACACATGCAACACCAGCTGCTTTCGGTGCGCATGACATTAGCCGTAAAAATATGGACGCAATTGCAAATGATTATTTTGATGAGAAAATTAAAGGGAAGCATAAAGTAGATGTTATGCTTGGCGGCGGCGTAAAGAACTTTGTTAGAAAAGATCGTAATCTTACAGAAGAGTTTAAGAAATCTGGTTATAGCTATGTAACGGATCGAGATCAATTGTTAAATGATAAAAATGATCAAATTCTTGGTTTATTTGCACCAGGTGGATTAGATAAAATGATTGACCGTAATGATAAAACACCTTCATTAGAAGAAATGACTAATGCAGCAATTGAGCGTTTGAACAAAAATAAAAATGGTTTCTTCTTAATGGTGGAAGGAAGTCAAATCGACTGGGCTGGACATGATAATGATATCGTTGGTGCAATGAGTGAAATGGAAGACTTCGAAAAAGCTTTCAAAGCAGCGATTGAGTTTGCGAAAAAAGATAAAAATACGTTAGTTGTTGCAACGGCAGACCACGCTACAGGTGGATTATCTTTAGGGGCCAATGGCGAGTATAACTTTAAAGTAGATCCAATTAAAGCTGCAAAACGCACACCAGACTTTATGGCAAATGAGATTGCAAAAGGTGCAAATGTAGAAGAAACATTGAAAAAGTATATTGATTTACAATTAACTCCAGAAGAAATTCAAGCTGTAAATGATATAGCTCCGTCAAAAGATGTAACAAAGATTGATAATGCAATTGAAGATATTTTCAATAAGCGCTCGGTTACAGGCTGGACAACTGGTGGACATACAGGGGAAGATGTGAACGTGTATGCATTTGGTCCAGGTAAATACTTATTCTCAGGCGTTCAAGAGAATACAAATATAGCGAAACGTGTCTTTGATATTGTTGGCGGTGGCGATCCGAATAAAGGAAGACGTTAATTAAGAGCGAAAGTGAGGCGAAATGCCTCACTTTTCTTTTTAGGAGTTGGGAATATGGAAAAAATATTTAGGAAATTAAGATTCCTTCTAGTATTTGTAGTATTACTAGTTGGATGTCAACAAGAAGAGAATAACGTAGAACAAAAATTTACTACTAAAAAAACTGAGGAAAAGGTACAAATAACAAAAGAAGAAGAGAAATCTATTCAAGATGTTATTACTACATTTGTGCGAACGACGAATGAAAAAAATCTTGCAGAACATATGGAGTTATTTTCAAAGAAGATGCCTAGTGCTGAAGACTTAAAAACACAAAAAGAAGCCGCATTTCAAAAGGGAAATAAGAAGATTGAATTGGAACATATAGATATGAAAGCTAGTAAAGTAGGGTATGTTATTGTTGAAACGAAAGAAAAGGAAGTAGACGATAGTGTCACTCTTCAAAAGAAAGTACAGTACGCTCTTGGAAAAGAAGATGAGAAATGGAAGATTGAAGAGGTTCGCACGATAGAGAAAAAATAACGTGAAACTTTAATAAGTGTGGGAGTCGCACTTCTAAAAAATGGTACAAAAAAGGTTCTCATTGGCGAGAACCTTTTTTATAGTGGTAGCATAATTTGATTTGAGCATGCCTCAATATCATCAATATCTTGACGAATTGTGGCCATTTTATTATCAAGATCTTCAGCTTTCATTGCTGCATCATGTAGTTCATCTTTTAAATACTCCGGTATTTTCCCTTCATATTTATAATAAAGTTTGTGTTCTAAACTTGCCCAAAAGTCCATTGCCAGTGTACGTAACTGAATTTCTGCAAATACATCTTTTGTACCAGAATTCAGTGATAAAGGATATTTAATAATCATGTGTAAACTTTTATAACCGTTTCCCTTTGGATTAGCGATATAATCTTTTACCTCTATGATTTCCATATCTTCACGCTTTTGAATGACTTCTTTTAAATGATAAATATCTTCTACGAAGCAACATGTAATACGAATACCAATAATATCTTGTAAATGCGTTTGGGCATTTTCAACTGTCGGTAATAAATTTTTACGTTCAAGCTTTTTAATAATACTTTCAGGTTGTTTTAGTCTTGTTTTTATATGTTCAAACGGGTTGTAATCCTCTAAAAATTGAGCTTCCCGGTTCATAATTTCAAATTTAGTTTTTAACTCTTCTAAAGCAAATGTATATGGTAATACAAAAGCTTTCCAGTAGTTAACTGTTGATTGATTATATTCCATTTATATACACACCTTTTCCTATTTACAAGTGAGGTTGTTATTATACTAAATACCAAATCATATAAGCACAAGCGGCAAATGATGAGATCATAAAGCGATATTTAGTTTTCATACTTTCAACTCCTTTCGAGTAAGATTCTATATAAATAAACGTGATTGTTAATAAGTTCACTATGTACAATTTCTATAGTAATAGATTCGTGTGAATTTCGTATGAACTAATTGTTTCAGCTTTTTGTCTTTTTTACTGTTAATCATAATTATTATTCGGATTTAAAGTGTTTTCATTTGATTTATCTATTTGTATAAATTAATGTATATTTAAATTTATAGTTATTAAGGAGGATATATGGTGAACTTTGAAGAATTAGCAATTGCTAGACGTTCTGCAATGAAATTTATACAAGGTATAGAAATCCCTGATGAGGATTTTAAAAAAATATTTGAGTTAACTAAGCTTTCTCCATCTTGCTATAATTTGCAGCACACACATTATGTTGTAATTCGTGATCAAGAGCGAAAAGAAAGATTAAAAGAATTAGCGTTCGGTCAATATAAAGTATCGAGTGCATCAGCGGTAGTGCTCGTTTGTGGTGATAAAAGAGCATACCAAAATGTTGAAAATATTTACTTCGGTATGAAAGTTTTAAAAATGATTGATGAATGCGAATATGAAGATACAATTAGGCAAACGAAAGGTTTATATGAAGGAAAAGGAGAGCGTTTCATGGAGGATGAAGCGATTAGAAATGCTTCGTTAAGCGCGATGACTTTTATGTACGCAGCTAAATATTATGGCTATGATACATGTCCAATGATTGGTTTCGATGAAAAAGCAGTACAAAGTGAATTAAATATGCCAGAGCATGTAATACCTGTTTTAATGATTACGATAGGGAAAAGTGATACGACTAAAGTTCGTCCAAGAGGATATCGAAAGCCAATTAGTGAGTTTGTTACATACGAATCGTTTTAATAAAATTTATTTAACTATAAAAACAAGGGGATTCTAAATGGAATCTTCTTGTTTTTGCAATTGACAAATAGAATGAAGTTTTATAATATATAAATCGTAATCATTACGTTTTAGTTTGCGATCTTTGAAAGAAAGGAGAATTACCTATGCGTGTAAATATTACATTAGCTTGTACGGAGTGCGGTGATCGTAATTATATTTCTAAAAAAAATAAACGAAACAATCCAGAACGCATCGAACTAAAAAAATATTGTCCACGATTAAAGCGAGTAACGTTACATCGTGAGACGAAGTAGAAGACTAGAGATATCTCTAGTCTTTTTTTGTTAATAAGTTTTGGTTTTCTTTGTTATAATTACCTTAAATTGTAACAAAGGAGAGGGTATGGTGAATCAAAAAGATAAAGAAAGAAAAGAGCACGTAGCTCATATTATTGAAATTCCAGATGAATATAGGCTTGTTGTAGATGATCAAGAAGGGATTGATGACCCGTATCATCTATTATGGTGGGGACATAAAGATGATGAAGAGAAACAGATACAAATTACATTAAATAGACATACTGGTAAATTAATCGAATTTAGGATAGATGATGGAAATTCTTTTTCGAGTGATAAGGGAGCGATAGAGGAGAATAAAGCAAGAGAGGTTGCAAATACATTCTTAAAAAAATATACAAAAGAAGAATATGAATTCTATACATATGTAACGGTTAAGGACGACAGGCGCGGTTGGAAAGAAGTAAATTATATGCAAGAAGTGAATAGCTATCCATTGCCGAATACTGGGTGTGTTGTGCGAGTGCACCCTTCAGGTAATGTTGTGCATTTTCATTACAATGGACAAAAAGCCATAGAGAAAAAACCGTTATGGCCAAGTGAAATTGTTGGGGAGAATATCGTTTTAGAAAATTTGAAAGCTAGACAAGATATGAGACTTGTATTTGTAGATTTAACATACTCTTCATGTGAGTATGAAAACGGGGAAGAAGTAAAAGGGTACCATCTTGTATATGAACCAGAGCCTAGTCATGCGTTTATTGATGCAAGTACAGGTAAAGATTTATATGGGCTAGAACACTATAAATTACCTTCTACAGTACTTGTTGATAAACCGCTAAAGAGTAGTCAAAAAAAAGATGTGTTTGATTTATTTGATTGGGACAAGGGGAAGTTTGTCAAAATAGATGAAACAGTAGATGAGGATGAAGTCCGGATAAAATTTGTATTAAAAGAAGAATTACAAAAAGAAATAGAAGAGAAGGATTCATATTCAATGGATGAGTTTTATAAAAAACATTTTCCGATGTTGAAACATGATGAATTCGTTGTAATTACTCTAGATAAAGAAACAAATCAATTGCTTTCTTTTTTTATGTGGAAGGATGAGAAAAAAAGGAAAACAATCTTATCAAGAGAGCAATGTTTAAGCAAGGCACTTCAATTTTTAGAGCATATTATCCCAGATGCGACAAAGTATGTTCAACTTTGGGATAATTATGAGGAGGAAGAGGGGATAGAGAGGTTTTCCTTTTCAATCTATGTAAATGACATTCATGTAGAGCGGAAATATATTATGATCAACATCAATGCAGAAAATGGTGCTGTGATGCACTACTCTGGAGAGTCTGGCAACTTTATAAAAGAATTACTTACATATGAAACAACACCAAAAGTAACAAAAGAAAAAGCGTTAGAAATATACAGAGAGGCTATCCGAGTTAAATTAGAATGGTTTGTGGATCATGATGCAGAGGAAACGAAATACAAACTACTGTACAAACAAACGACAGATGAAAAACATAAAGAACCTTTTGATTGTAGTCGGGAAATTCGTTATATTGATGCCCAAACTGGGAGAAAGATTTGGAGTAAGTAAAATAAAAAGAGTTATTTTTCAAAGAAAATAACTCTTTTTATTTTTATAATTTGTCTGTTCGTTTTTCAAAATTAAATGTGATAGGAAGATTGGAAGAAGAATTATCACTTTTAAATGTTACTTTCCATTCTTTAGTATGGGCTTTAATTTCAAAATTAAGAAGATTCATCGCTCTACGTTTATCTATTTCTAAAAACATATTATGAATTTCTGGTTCTTGCTGTAAATTAAGAGCCTTTAGTGTGACTGTTAATGTGAAAAAATTTTGCCCTTCATATACTATTTTTGATATTTTTGTTTTTTGTGTATTTAACAGTATATAAAAACGGTCTGATGGAGTTAATTGTACAGAGTCATCAGTAATTTCATTCTCGCTATTATAAAGTTCAACTAAGAAAGATGTACTATGGGAAGAATGTTTTTTGCTTGTAATCTGTAATTCAGTAGGAATCATCGGTATTTCATAAAAATCATTCCTTATTATGTTATTGTAATCCTCTGAAAATTTACGGACTTCTTTTGGAAAAGAGTCTTCTTGTGTACTTAAAAAAGTTTTATGTTGCTTTGGAGTTTTTTTACTAAAATTTAATGTTTCTTTAAAGTAATAATTGGATCCAGTTAAAAATAAAAAACTACAAATTAATAAAAAAATTCGATACGGATTTTGAAAGTTAAAGAACAGTAGTATACATGTAATAAATCCAATTACATAGAAAATAAAGATAAGTAGTTCTAGTTTTGAGTGAAAGGAGAAACCATAATTATGAAAAAATTTCATTCCAATTATAATTTGAGCTCCAAAAAACAAAGAAATTCCAAATTGAAAAAATAATAAATCAGGCCCTCTCTTAATAACAAAAGTAATGAACGAAATGAAAAGTAAAAATACCCCTAAATAAATTGTTACATTTAATAATCGATCTAATGTAAGCATGAATAGTTTCCCCTTTAATAGCATATTCATATATAAATAACAATTTTATATAATTATAATATAACAATAAAATATTTTAAATGTTGGAAGTGTTGAGTTTTATAAATAAACTGTACAGACACAAACAACCTCAAGCCCACATACACATAATAAAGACCACTATTTTGGCGGAGGTGAAAGGTTTGAGTCTATTCGCCGCAATTGGATATATGGTTCGAGAAGTGTTTGTCTTTGTTTCTTATGTGAAAAATAATGCGTTTCCGCAGCCGTTATCATCAGATGATGAGAGAAAGTACTTAGAGTTAATGGAGCAAGGTGATGCTCAAGCGAGAAATCTTTTAATTGAACATAATTTACGGCTTGTAGCTCATATCGTTAAAAAATTTGAGAACACAGGAGAAGATGCAGAAGATTTAATTTCAATTGGTACGATCGGGCTCATTAAAGCGATCGAGAGCTATTCTGCAGGAAAGGGAACGAAGCTTGCGACGTATGCAGCACGCTGTATTGAAAATGAAATTTTGATGCATTTACGTGTACTAAAGAAAACGAAAAAAGATGTTTCACTTCATGATCCGATCGGGCAAGATAAAGAGGGCAATGAAATATCGCTTATTGATATATTAAAATCAGAGTCTGAAGATGTAATTGATATGATTCAGCTTAGTATGGAGTTAGAAAAAATTAAAGAGTATATCGATATTTTAGACGAAAGAGAAAAAGAAGTGATTGTGAAACGTTTTGGACTTGGGCTAGATAAGGAGAAAACACAGCGGGAAATCGCTAAGGCGCTTGGCATTTCTAGAAGTTACGTATCACGGATCGAAAAGCGTGCTTTAATGAAAATGTTCCACGAGTTTGTAAGGGCAGAGAAAGAGAAAAAAGCGAAAGAGTAAAGTGTATTAGAAGCAGCCATATTTTAAAATAGGCTGCTTTTCTTATTGTAAATAAGAAAAGAAAACGCGTTATGCTAAGAAGAAATACATGTTCACTGTTGAAAATGACGGATTCTATCTGTAATATTAGAAGGTGCTAAATAATTTAAGAATAATACCATACTTAGTTTTCTGTATGTATAATAAGGCTGCTTTATATGATATGTGGGAATAAGAACCAATTTTACGTATGATATAGAAAGAAAATAAGGGAAAACTAAAGTTATAGACTGATTAGGGGGTTTCGCAATTTGCGACGTACATTATATCGACTTATGATAGAACTTACAAATGGTCGCTTTACTTCTTATATATTACGTAAATTTGCACAATCTCGTTTGAGCTCTATCATTATTCCATCGTATGCGAAAGTTTTTCAAATTAATCAAGATGAGATGGAAAAGGGTTTGAAGGAATATAGAACATTGCATGAATTATTTACGCGTAAGCTAAAAGAAGGAAAGCGTAGTATTGATACAGATGCATCGAGTATCGTTAGTCCTGTTGATGGTGTTTTTGCAGATCATGGTCCTATTGAGGATACAAAAACATTTGACATTAAAGGAAAGCGCTATTCAATTGTGGATATGCTAGGTAATGAAGAACGTGCAACGCGATATGCAGGCGGTACATATATGGTAATTTATTTGAGTCCAAGTCACTATCATCGCATTCATAGTCCGCTTTCTGGTTCTGTGACTGAAAGATTTGTACTCGGTAGAAAATCGTATCCGGTAAATGCAGCTGGTATGGAATACGGGAAAGAACCGCTGTCAAAAAATTATCGTTCTGTTACAGAAGTAAGCAGTGATGGCGAACATATGGCTCTTGTAAAAGTAGGGGCCATGTTTGTTAATAGTATTGAGCTTTTGCATGAGAGAGACACTGTTCAAAAAGGTGAAGAAATGGCATACTTTACATTTGGTTCAACAGTTGTGTTATTGTTTGAAAAAGATATGATAGAAGTAGTGCAGGAATTAAAGAGTGGACAAGAGCTGCGTCTTGGTGAAAAAATAGCTACTCGATTAGCTCATAAATAAAGAAAAGCTTTTATAACCGTAAGTAAGAGTTATGGGCAAAGATACTTAATGATGAAATCCCCTAGATGGGAGTACTTGTTTATTCGAGAGCCATCGTAGGATGGCTCTTTTTACAGGGCATTCAATAATGTATCCTGTAACTGTTTGATTGGTACGGGCTGATTAAACTTTCACTTTATATGTAATCAAGAAGATTTGACAAGCTTGTCCTCTAATGAGCGTCTAATGATTTCTTGTTTTATAAGTAAAATGAAGTCGGGATTTAATTTTAGTTCTTTTGCTTTATAATAAGACTCAGTGAGTAACTCAGTGGATAACTGTTCCATATGTTTTGTTTTCAAGGTGAGTCACCTCCTAATAATATAAGGATTGATTCGTTGATGCATTTAATGTACCAAAAAAGTATGACAGTCACAAACGAGTGGTTATCCACATACCTAGGTGGATAAAGTGTGTATAGTTTGTTAGTAAATTCCAAATTAACTGAAAGATTAATGTGGAAAATGTGTACAATTTTATCCACAGGTTATATATCGAAAAATGTTGTCGAAAAATTTTATGAAAAATCCTCAAAGAGGTGAAAGAAATTGAAGCTATTTTTACCAAATGAATACGTGAAAAATGTATATCATGTTCAACCAGAAGATTTAAAAAAACGTGGGATTAAAGGTGTTATTACTGATTTAGATAACACTTTAATTGAATGGGATCGTCCAAATGCAACCCCGCAACTTGAAGAATGGTTCTTAAAAATGAAAGAGCAAGGCATCCAAGTAACGGTTGTTTCAAATAATAATGAGCAACGTGTAAAAGATTTTGCTGATCCATTAGGTATTCCATTTATTCATAGTGCACGTAAACCATTTGTTCGAGCGTTTAAGCGTGCGATACAAGAGATGCATCTGCAGGCAGAGGAAGTTGTAGTAATTGGAGATCAGTTACTGACTGATGTGCTTGGTGGAAACCGAGTAGGGCTTCATACAATTTTAGTTGTACCGGTAGCACAAACGGACGGATTAGTGACGCGCTTTAATCGAAAAATTGAACGAAGAATCATGAAAAATATGAAGAAAAAAGGTTTAATTAACTGGGAGGAATAAAGTTTGACTGAAACAATTAAATGTATTGGTTGCGGTGTAGAAATTCAAACAGAAAATAAAAACGAAGTGGGGTATGCTCCTACCTCATCTTTAGAGAAAGAACAAGTCATTTGTCAACGTTGTTTTCGCTTGAAGCATTACAATGAAATTCAAGATGTATCGTTAACAGATGATGACTTCCTACGCATTTTAAATGGAATTGGAAAATCAGATGCATTAGTAGTCAAAATTGTAGATATTTTTGATTTTAATGGTAGCTGGTTACCTGGCTTACATCGTTTCGTAGGAAATAATAAAGTATTACTTGTTGGAAATAAAGCTGATTTAATTCCAAAGTCAGTAAAACATGATAAAGTAAAGCATTGGATGCGCTATAGTGCAAAGCAGCTAGGATTAAAACCAGAAGATGTCTTTTTAATTAGTGCAGCGAAGGGACAAGGAATTGCTGAACTAGCAGATGCTATTGAGTATTATCGCGGCGGCAAAGATGTTTACGTTGTTGGATGTACGAATGTAGGGAAATCGACATTTATTAATCGTATGATTAAAGAATTTAGTGATGAGACTGAAAATGTAATTACAACATCTCATTTCCCAGGAACAACACTGGATTTAATTGATATTCCATTAGACGAAGAATCTTCTTTATATGATACGCCAGGTATTATTAACCACCACCAAATGGCTCATTATGTTGGGAAGCAAAGCTTAAAGCTTATTACACCAACAAAAGAAATTAAGCCGATGGTATTCCAATTAAATGAAGAACAAACGTTATTCTTTAGTGGATTGGCACGTTTTGATTATGTAAGTGGTGGTCGTCGTGCGTTTACTTGTCACTTCTCGAATCGTTTAACAATCCATCGTACAAAGCTTGAGAAAGCAGATGAATTATATAAAAATCATGCTGGAGATTTACTAAGCCCGCCAACGCCAGAAGAATTAGCAAATATGCCTGAGTTAGTGAAATACGAATTTAATATTCGTGAACCAAAGACGGATGTTGTATTCTCTGGATTAGGATGGGTTACTGTGAACGAACCAGGCGCAAAAATTGTTGCACACGTACCAAAAGGAGTAAGTGTTTCACTACGTAAATCTTTAATTTAATATGGAGAGGGATTTATGAAACAATTATATGGTGTAATCGGAAATCCAATTGGACATTCATTATCACCCGTTATGCATAACGATGCATTTGAACACTTGAATATGGATGCCCATTATCATGCATTCCTTGTTGAAGAGGAAGCGCTAGGGGAAGCAGTAAGAGGTTTAAAAGCATTAGGTATTTCAGGATTTAATGTAACAACTCCGCACAAGGTTGCTATCATGGAGTATTTGGATGAGATTGATCCATTGGCAAGGAAAATCGGTGCAGTAAATACAGTGGTTCATAAGAATGGAAGGTTAATTGGCTACAACACAGATGGAATTGGTTTTGTTCGAGCGCTGCAGTCAATTAGTAATGAACCACTTCAAGGGAAACGTATTTTGTTACTTGGTGCAGGTGGTGCTAGCCGAGCTATTTATTTTTCTCTTGCTGATGTAGGTGTAAAAGAGATTGATGTAGCCAATCGTACAGTAGATAAGGCGAAAGAACTTATTGCTGCACGTACGGCCGATGTTAATTCTGTTGCTTTGTCGTTAGAAAAAGCGACAGAAGAACAAGGAAATTATGATATTATCATTCAGACGACAACGATAGGTATGCATCCACACGTCGAACATACGCCATTACAAATGTGTTCGTTAAAAAAAGGAACGATTGTATCAGATATAATTTATAATCCATTTGAAACGAAAATTTTATGTGAGGCAAAAGAGCAAGGCGCAATCATTCAAAATGGTATTGATATGTTTGTTTATCAAGGAGCACTTGCATTTGAAATGTGGACAGGACGTGTACCAAATATTAATCGAATGAAACAATTAGTTATAGAAAAGCTTGGAGGCTAACATATATGTTAACAGGAAAACAAAAAAGATTTTTACGTGCACAAGCACATCATTTAACACCAATTTTTCAAGTAGGAAAAGGCGGAGTAAATGAAAATATGGTAAAACAAATTGGAGAAGCGTTAGAAGTTCGTGAACTATTTAAAGTGAGCGTATTACAAAACTGTGAATTTGATCGCCGTGAGGTTGCGGAAGAACTTGCAAAAGGTGCACGTGCTGAAATCGTTCAAGTAATTGGAAGCACAATCGTTTTATACAAAGAATCAAGAGAAAATAAACAAATTAAGCTTCCTCGATAAAAAGATTAGCATGCGCTATTTTTTATCGCTGATGCGTAATGATGTAGAGAGCGAAACCAATTGAACTTTTATTAATAGCAGCTCTCTTCGTTCCTAACCAAGGAGAGTTGCTGTATGTAAAAGGAAGGGGCGTTTCTTTTGAGGAAAATTGGCATCATTGGCGGTACATTTGATCCGCCTCACTATGGACATTTGCTAATTGCAAATGAAGTATATCACGCTTTGGAATTGGAAGAAGTATGGTTCTTGCCAAACCAGATTCCGCCACATAAACAAGGACGTAATATTACAAGTATAGAAAGTCGTTTACATATGTTAGAGCTTGCGACTGAGGCAGAAGAACACTTTTCTATTTGTTTAGAAGAGCTAAGCAGGAAGGGCCCATCTTATACGTATGACACTATGTTACAATTGACGAAGAAGTATCCGGATGTGCAGTTTCACTTTATTATCGGTGGGGATATGGTTGAGTATTTACCGAAGTGGTATAACATTGAAGCTTTACTTAATCTTGTAACATTTGTTGGAGTTGCAAGACCTGGGTATACATTGCATACACCATATAAGATTACTACAGTGGAAATTCCGGAATTTGCAGTTTCTTCATCCTTATTACGTGAGAGATATAAGGAGAAGAAAACGTGTAAATATTTACTTCCTGAAAAAGTACAGGTATATATCGAGAGGAATGGGTTGTATGAATCGTGAGAATGCACTGCATATTGTCAAACAACAAATGCATGAAAAACGTTATATACACACAATTGGTGTAATGGAGACAGCGATTGAGCTTGCTAAGTTATACGGTGTGGACGAGAAAAAAGCAGAGATGGCAGCTATATTCCATGATTATGCGAAATGTAGAGCAATTTCAGAGATGGAAGAGATTATTAAACGTGAAGATTTGCCGAAAGATTTACTTTGCTATAATAAAGAGTTGTGGCATGCGCCTGTTGGGGCATACTTAGTAGAAAAAGAGGTAGGCATTACGGATTCTGAAATATTGCAAGCTATTACATATCATACAAGTGGTCATGAGAACATGACGATGTTAGATAAAGTGATTTATGTAGCTGATTACATTGAGCCAGGGCGAAAGTTTCCAGGTGTGGAAGAGGCTCGTAAACTCGCATATACGGATATAAATCAAGCTTTATTATTTGCCTTAAAGAGAACAATTCAATTTTTAATGGAAAAAAATCAGACGATTTATCCATTAACATTCCAAACATACAATGCAGTTATCAAGGAGGAAATGAGTAAATGAACGATAAAGATTTATTAGTGTTAGCGGCAAAAGCAGCTGATGATAAAAGAGCAGAAGATATGGTTGTCCTAAATATGCAAGGTATTTCACCAATTGCAGATTATTTCATTATTTGTCACGGTAATTCAGATAAACAAGTGCAAGCAATTGCACGTGAAATTAAATCAAAAGCACATGAGTTCCAAATCGACGTACAACGTATGGAAGGTTTTGACGAAGCACGTTGGGTATTAGTTGATCTTGGAGATGTAGTTGCCCATGTATTCCATAAAGATGAGCGTAATCACTATAATTTAGAGCGTCTATGGGGCGATGTGCCACGTGAAGATATAACAGAAGAGCTAGGCCAATGAAATACGAACAATTTGCATTGTTGTACGACGAACTGATGAATGATGTCCCTTATGATAAATGGGTAGAATTCACAGAGGAAAGCCTGCAGCAGGCAGATATGAAAGAGGCAAAAATTCTTGATGTAGCATGCGGTACGGGTAATGTAACCCTTCCGCTTGTGCAAAAGGGTTACGATTTAATAGGTGTCGATCTTTCAGAAGAAATGTTAACAGTCGCTCAGCAAAAACTAGGAGGAGAGGGATACTTTATTCCTTTTTACCAACAAGACATGCGAGAGCTTGATGTTCCAGGTGAGTTTGACTGTGTCACTATCTTTTGTGATTCATTAAATTATGTATTGCAAGAAGATGGAGTACAAGAAACATTTAGAAGAGTGTTTCACCATTTGCGTCAAGATGGTTTGTTTTTATTTGATGTACATTCTTTATATAAAATACATCATGTATTTCAAAATGAAACGTATACAGTGAATGGAGAAGAAATATCTCTTATTTGGAATTGCTTCCCTGGTGAAGAATCAAATAGTGTAGAGCATGATTTGACATTCTTTGTTCAAGATCCGGAAGAAGATGTGTACCATCGGTTTGATGAATGTCACGTGCAACGTGCATATCAAGTGGAAGAGTTAACGAAATGGCTTGAAGAAGCAGGTTTTACAGTTCTTCGTGTAACAGGTGATTTTGAGCGACTTGAAGTTACAGAACAAACAGAGCGTATTTTCTTCATGGCGAAGAAAAACAAATAAAACAAATAAAACAAATAAAACAAAAGCAACCGAGAAGGTTGCTTTTGTTTTATAAAGAAGATGTATTTTTAGTTCTAGCATAATCTGAAGATCGTATGCGTAAAGTGTGGGAATAGTAGTTGAAGTGAAAATGTATTGTAAAAAAGTAAGTATTTATAAAAAGGATTTGGAATGAAAATGACGTATTTATTATGTGTGTTTATTGAATTGCTGATCAACGCATTCTAAATCTTCATCAAATTTTTCATGTGTTCGCTCGATTAACTTATGGAACATATCTCCAACGTGTTCTTCTAAAACCCGAATGCCTTCCCCGGTAACGCCGCCTTTCACGCAAACCTTTTCTTGTAAGGTAGGTAATGTGAAGATTTCTTTTTCAAGTAATTTCCCCATCCCCACGACCATTTCACTTACTAAAGTAGTAGCCTCTTCGTGTGTAATATTTGTTTTATCTACAGCAGCGTTAATGAAGCATTGTAGTAAATAACTAAAGAAAGCAGGACCGCAACTTGCTATATCAGATGAAACACGTGTTATATCTTCTTCTATTACAAGAGGTGTAGAAATATTTTTGAATAGACGAAGTAGTTTTTGTTGCCATTCTTCAGAGCAATTATTTCCAAATGTAAATAGTGAGGCGCCAGAGAGGGCGCGATTTGTGATACTTGGAATGATACGTGCGACGTGGCACGGTACGAGAGTCTCTAATTGTGATGGAGATATTGGACTTGTAATAGAAACTAAGCACGTTTCATCAGAAAAATGTTCAGCGTATTTTTTTAGGATAGGGTATATATCTATCGGCTTAACGCAAATAAAAATAAGTTGTGATTGTTCGATTACTTCCGGGATTGTTTTTGCTATATGAACAGAAGGGTATTTTTCTTTTATGTGATATGCTTTGGCAGGCGTCCGATTAATGATTGTAAGGCACGAAGGTTTGACAGCACGGGTTTCTAAAAATGCATCGATTAGTATATTCCCCATGTTTCCTGTCCCTATAATTCCTATGTTCAAAGTTTCATCCCTCCTTCGTAACAGCTTTCTCCTAAACAATATGAATGATGTTATAAATTTATGATTAGAGGTGTAAAATGATGTGGGATTTTCCGAAAAAGTGGTTAGGTTTAGTAGCTATTATTGGAACTTTACTTTTTCTTGTTTTTTGGAAAACGAATCAGAGTGTAGAACGAACGCCTATTACAATGAATGTGCAAGAGAAGGAGATAGAAAAAAAGGGTAAACCGAAAATATCGGATACAAAGGAACAGAAAAGAACAATTATAATTGATGTGAAAGGAGCGGTTAATAAAGAAGGGGTATATGAAATGAAGGAAGGAGATCGCGTAAAGGATGCGGTTCAAAAGGCTGGTGGTTTTTTATCAGAAGTAGATATGAAAAAAGTGAATTTAGCACAAATTGTACAAGATCAAATGCTTCTTTATATACCGAGTAAAAATGAGCCAGAACAAGGGATGTTTACTTCTTCTAAGGAAGATGGCAAGATTCGAATAAATACAGCAGCGAAAGAGCAATTGGAAAAAATTACAGGGATTGGCTCTCGAAAGGCAGAAAGTATTTTGAAATATCGAGAAGAGCATGGTCCGTTTCAGAAAATAGAAGATTTATTAGAGATTGATGGGATTGGTGCGAAGTCTCTTGAAAAGATAAAAGATCAAATTATTATTCCGTAAAAGATTGACGAAGTTTTTCTTCTTTCGCTACACTACAAGTAGACAAAAAAGTAGGTGAAAAATATGGAACGAATTTCATGGGATCAATATTTTATGACGCAAAGCCATCTACTATCGTTACGTAGTACATGTACAAGGCTTGCGGTAGGAGCGACAATCGTTCGCGATAAACGAATTATTGCTGGTGGATATAATGGTTCGATTAAAGGTGGCGTACATTGTATAGATGATGGTTGTTACGTAATCGATAATCATTGTGTTCGGACAATTCATGCCGAAATGAATGCTTTATTACAATGTGCCAAGTTTGGTGCGAAAACAGAGGAAGCAGAAATTTACGTTACGCATTTCCCTTGTTTACAATGTTGTAAGGCAATTATTCAAAGTGGTATTACAGCGGTTTATTATGCGCAGGATTATAAAAATCATCCATACGCCATAGAGTTATTTGAACAAGCGAATGTAACAGTGAAGCACGTTCCGCTAGAATATGATATCGCTGCATTAGAGGAGCAAAAACGTTATACGGAGTTAAAAGAATTATTTGCGTCTTTAGAAAAAGATAATTTATCAATGGAAGAATTACAGCATGTATTCACGAAAGCAAAAATGATGCTATAAGGAGTGAGTATAAGTTGCAGGAACAATGGGGGTATGTTGCAATCTCGTTTATAATAGGGATTGCAATTGCCTTTTCCTCGTCACTTTTATTGATAGTTTTTTACCTCTTTTTAAATGGTTTCTTCTGTTTATATCGCACTTCGCGTAAAACCTTCTTTTTTTGCATTGTAGCGTGCTTTAGTGGCGCTGTATACACTTCCTATGTTCAAGGGTGGAATAAGTCTCTAGGAGAGCCCTATGGAGTTACAAGAGGGGTTATACAAAACACACCGCTTGTTAATGGAGATCGCCTATCTTTTCAGTTTGAAGATCACAATAAAAATATAGTGCAGTTAAGTTATAGAATAAAATCAGCCTTGGAAAAGGAAAAAATGCAACAATTATACGCAGGGATATCATGTGTATTCGAGGGTGAGAGGAAAGAACCGCAAACAGCTCGGAATTTTCATGGTTTTAATTACCGTGATTATTTATACAAGCAACATATTCATTTCACATTTGAGGCTGCATATATTTCTGAATGCTATAAAACATCACTGTCGCTCATGCAACGGATTCTCCTTTTGAGGCAACAAGTAATCTCGAAAGTTACAGAGATGTTTCCAGAGCAATCAGGTGCTTTTATGAATGCGTTACTATTTGGTGATAGACAACAAATGACGTTTGAAGTGGAAGAGCAATATCAACAGTTTGGTCTTGTACATTTGTTAGCAATTTCAGGTTCGCACATTGTATTGTTAATGGTGATAGTATATTTTATTTTGCTAAGAAGTGGTGCGACGAGGGAGGTAGCAACAATTTGCCTTATCATTTGTATTCCTTTGTATATGGTTTTAGCAGGGGCGTCACCCTCTGTTATAAGGGCTTCTATAACAGGAGTTTTGACGTTGATTGCTTTTATGTGCTCGATTCGTTTATCTAGTTTAGATGCTTTAAGTGTAACAGCTATATGTATGCTTATATATGACCCTTATCTTGTTTTTAATATTGGATTTCAGTTTTCTTTTGTAGGTAGCTTCGCTTTACTTTTGTCTGCTCCGTTATTGTTAGTGAGTAGCAACGGAGTAATCCGAAATTCTATTTATATTTCTATCATTTCACAGCTCGTTAGTACTCCGATTTTGTTATATCACTTTGGTTATTTTTCTCCATATAGCATTTTCCTCAATCTTTTATACGTTCCGTTTTTATCTATCATTGTATTACCATGTAGCATTATTATTTTACTGTGTATGCCAATTGTCCCGTTTCTCGCAAAAGGATTTGCGGATGTGTTATCAATAGGCTTGAGTATGTCTAATGTTTTTCTAAGTTATTGTGAAAGTTTACCATTTAACCAGCTTATTTTCGGGAAAACGTCCTTCAATCTTGTAGCTGTATATTGCGCGAGTATTGTCAGTATATTGATGGTTTGGGAAAGGAGAGCGCCGAAAAAAATGGTTTGTATAGTTGTGAGTATATTTCTTTTTATTAGCACGTGTCATTATGTATATCCATATTTTAGAGGAAGTGGAAGTGTAACATTTATTGATGTTGGACAAGGTGATGCAATATTAATTCGCCTTCCGTATGATAAAGGGGTTTATCTTATTGATACAGGTGGAACGCTTCGTGTCAATAAGGAAGAGTGGCAACAAAAAAAGCATGAATTTTCTGTTGGAAATGATGTTTTAATACCCTATTTACAAAAAGAAGGTATTAAAACAATTGATAAATTAATCGTAACGCATGGAGATGCAGATCATATAGGTGCTGCGCAAGAATTATTATCATATATACCTGTAAAAGAAGTTGTATTTGGCCGAAAGGGAAAAGATGCAGTATTAGAAAAAGTAGTAAAGAAACAGGCATTAGAAAAGGAAATGAAAATAACTGAAGTGGGGGAAGGGGAAAGTTGGAGTGTAAATGAAGCTGAATTTTTCGTTTTAGCTCCAAAAGGAAAAGAAAAAAGTGAAAATAATGCTTCAATTGTAATATGGGCAAAATTTGGAGGATTGACGTGGCTATTTACAGGCGATTTAGAAGAAGAAGGAGAGCAGTTTTTAGTATCTGCGTATCCAGATTTGCGAGTAGATGTTTTAAAAGTTGCTCATCATGGAAGTAACACGTCATCTATAGAGTCTTTTTTGAACGTTATACAGCCCCGTGTAGCGATTATATCTGTTGGTAAGCAGAATAGATATGGACACCCACATAAAGAAGTGATAGAGCGTTTGGAGAAGATGGGGAGTGCGATATGGCGCACGGACAAGCAAGGTGCTATTTCCTATGTTTTTAAAGGGGAAAATGGAACCTTTCAAAGTAAAATCACATACGATAAGACATATAATAGGTGAAAAAGAGAAGACTGCCATGAAGTGGCAGCCTTTAAGAACCGATAAATTTAATAACAGTTGCAATGATGAAAAGTGTTGCGAAAAAACCAAATGAGACGATAAATCCTACCCCTGAATCAATAGCGTCATTGCGTTTACTTTGAACGTTTTGTTCAAAATCATTCATTTAGAATCCCTCCCCAACATTCCACTTTAGTATAAAATATTGTCAGAAAAAAATCTACAATTTCCATATGAAGAGAAAATGAGCTTTTTTGCTACTTTTAGATCATGAAGTAACGTGAGTTTTTTGTTTCCAAGCATGTTAACAGTTGGCACTTATACTCGAATTTTTATTGTGAATAATAAAGGGAAGGTGATTACCGCACACCAATAAGAAACCCGGGGCTTATTGCGTGGCGTTTAATATAAATAAAGGGACGGGTTATAAAGCCTGTTCCTTTGTACTTGTAAAACAAAAGCTAGGGCATTAGTATAAATATATATTGCCAAGTTAGGGAGTAGGAAAAAGTATGAGTGATATACATAAAAAAATTAAAAAGAAACAGTTTGCTTCGTTATATTTACTATATGGAACGGAAGCTTTTTTTATAAATGAAACGATAAAGCTTATTACGACAGAAGCACTTGAAGAAGAAGATCGAGAGTTTAATGTTGTGACATACGATTTGGAAGAAGCATATTTAGAAGATGTGGTTGAGGATGCGCGTACGCTTCCTTTCTTTGGAGAACGGAAAGTACTGTTAATAAAATCACCGCTATTTCTGACTTCGCAAAAAGAAAAGTTAGAGCAAAATATAAAAATTTTAGAAGAATACATTGGTGAACCTTCTCCATTTTCTATTCTTGTTTTTGTTGCGCCTTACGAAAAACTTGATGAGCGAAAAAAAATTACAAAACTATTAAAGAAAACAGCAGATGTAGTAGAAGCGAATGCGATGCAAGTGCAGGATGTTCAGAAGTGGATTATTGCTCGTGCAGATGAAGTGCATGTGCACATTGATAACGCGGCTGTTAGTTTGTTGCTAGAGCTTGTGGGAAGTAATGTAACGATGTTGGCGAAGGAAATGGACAAGTTAACGTTATACGTTGGTATGGGCGGAGAGATTACGACGAAACTTGTTGCAGAGCTTGTGCCAAAATCAGTTGAGCAAAATGTATTTGCTTTGACAGAAAAAGTGGTGAAAAAAGATATTGCAGGTGCAATGCAAATTTTGGATGGATTATTTACGCAGCAGGAAGAACCGATTAAATTGCTTGCGTTATTAGTGAGTCAATTCCGTTTGTTGTATCAAGTGAAAGAGTTACAGCAACGTGGTTATGGGCAAAATCAAATTGCATCTCATATTGGTGTACATCCGTATCGTGTAAAATTGGCGATGAA
This sequence comes from Bacillus sp. N6, assembly GCF_052805735.1. Taxonomy (NCBI): domain Bacteria; kingdom Bacillati; phylum Bacillota; class Bacilli; order Caryophanales; family Bacillaceae; genus Bacillus; species Bacillus sp. N6. The sequence continues at coordinate 4,231,164 of NZ_CM127843.1, read as the reverse complement.
TCAAACGAAATTTTTCTCTTTTGAAGAATTAAAAAAAGTGATTATAGAATTAGCGGAAGCTGATTATAGTATGAAGACGGGAAAGATGGATAAGAAACTTGTGCTCGAGTTTTTCTTAATGCGATTAAATCATATGTGATGACACAAAAAAAGTTCATGTACCTAGTGCATGAACTTTTTTTGTATATAAAAAAACGATCCAAATGGATCGTTTTTTAAACGCCTTACGCGTTTACTTGTTTCGCTAAGCGAGATTTTTGACGAGATGCAGCGTTTTGGTGGATAAGACCTTTACGAGCTGCTTTGTCAAGTTTTTTAGAAGCAGTTTTGAAAGCTTCTTTAGCATTTTCAAGATCGTTATTAGTAACTAAAGCTTCTACAGTTTTAACAGCAGAACGCATGTCAGACTTGATAGAAGCGTTATGTGCACGACGCTCTTCGCTAAGTTTAGCGCGTTTGATAGCAGATTTGATGTTTGCCATACTTTTCACCTCCCTGGTGCAATCGAATGACTCGATTCTTACATAGAACAAGTGATATTCTATCAAACGGTGAAGAGAATTGCAATAGTATATCCATGAAATTTCACGTAAAGGAAAGAATGACCTTATATAACTTTGGGAAATCTAACGATATTTACTATGAATTACGGAGGAGATACGATGAAAGAACCATTGGATTTAAGTAAATATAGCGTTAGAACTGACCTTGCTGTAGAAGCTCATCAAATGTTGCAAGAAAGCCAAGAAGAACAAAAAGGGGTACAGGGGGTAATTGTAAAAGAGAGGGAAGAAGAAGGTACTATAATTACAAAAGTAACAATTGATGAAGCTGCCTCTGAAGCGATGGGTAAAAAACCTGGAAATTATTTAACGCTTGAAGTACAAGGTATACGTCAGCAAGATACAGAACTTCAACAAAAAGTGGAGCGTATTTTTGCAAAAGAATTTTCTTATTTCTTAGAAGAGGTTGGTGTTACAAAAGAAGCGAGCTGTTTAATTGTAGGCCTTGGGAATTGGAATGTAACACCGGATGCTCTTGGGCCAATAGTTGTAGAAAATGTATTAGTAACGAGACATTTGTTTCAATTGCAGCCTGAAAGTGTAGAAGAAGGATTCAGGCCTGTTAGTGCAATTCGGCCGGGGGTAATGGGGATTACAGGCATCGAAACGAGCGATGTTATTTATGGGATTATTGAGAAGACAAATCCAGACTTTGTAATTGCGATTGACGCATTAGCTGCCCGTTCTATTGAACGAGTAAATAGCACGATACAAATTTCTGATACTGGAATCCATCCTGGATCAGGGGTTGGGAATAAACGTAAGGAACTAAGTAAAGAGACATTAGGTATCCCTGTTATCGCAATTGGTGTTCCGACTGTGGTCGATGCAGTTTCGATTACAAGTGATACGATTGATTTTATTTTGAAACATTTTGGTCGAGAGATGAAAGAAGGAAACAAACCTTCAAGATCTTTGTTACCAGCGGGATTTTCATTTGGAGAAAAGAAAAAATTAACAGAAGAAGATATGCCAGATGAAAAGAGCCGAAATATGTTTTTAGGTGCTGTTGGTACGTTAGAAGAAGAAGAAAAAAGAAGGTTGATTTATGAAGTGCTATCGCCTCTTGGTCATAACTTAATGGTGACCCCAAAAGAAGTAGATACTTTTATTGAGGATATGGCGAATGTAATAGCGAGTGGTTTAAATGCAGCGCTGCATCATCAAATTGATCAAGATAATACGGGAGCGTATACACATTGAGGGAGAAAAATGATAATAGTTTGAGTCGTTTTGCGCTTTTGTGTATATGTAGTGTAGCTTTATGTTTACTTATGATGATAGCAGGAGTGTCACTTGCTAATCATGGTTTGAAAAGTATGAAAGGTTATCGGCAATTGTCGTATGAACAAATAGCTCATATGACAGGGACAGAGAGTACAGGTGCTGAATCAGAAATTTTGGGTAGTTCGTTTTCAGCTTCAGAAAAACAACAACAATTAGAACGTTTAAGAAGTTTTAATGTTGTAGAAGGAATTGGGATGGCGGTAGCAAGTGTAGCTTATGAAATGACGAAGTTCGGAACGGATATAGTTGTTGGGAAAATAAAGGGGATTTTTAGCTAAGAGTAGCATGGGAGATGGTTGTTTTACTGATTTGTAAGACAACCGTTTTAAAATTTGAAAAGGGTTTGTCTCTTATGGTTTATTCGCATAAGATATAGATAGAATGATTTGTATCGTAAGCAGCACGAGTTTTCATTGAATCTTTGTTGCTCTATTGATATAATCAGTGCTAGTGTATATTGGCGAGACTATTAGGAGTTGAGAACATAGATGAACAAAGAAGAAAGAGCAAAAAGACAGTCCAAAATTCGTAATTTCTCTATTATTGCTCATATTGACCACGGAAAATCAACGTTAGCAGACCGTATTTTAGAGAAAACAAATGCGTTAACACAACGCGAAATGAAAGCTCAGTTGCTTGACTCTATGGATTTAGAGCGTGAGCGTGGTATTACAATCAAATTAAACGCAGTACAATTAAGCTATAAAGCAAAAGATGGTGAAGAGTATATTCTTCATTTAATTGATACACCAGGACACGTCGACTTTACGTACGAAGTATCTCGTAGTTTAGCGGCTTGTGAAGGCGCGATTCTTGTAGTAGATGCAGCGCAAGGTATTGAAGCTCAAACGTTAGCGAACGTATACTTAGCGCTCGATAACAACTTAGAAATTTTACCAGTTATCAATAAAATCGACTTACCAAGTGCGGATCCAGAACGTGTACGTCAAGAGGTAGAAGATGTAATTGGTTTAGATGCATCAGAAGCGGTACTTGCTTCTGCGAAAGCTGGAATTGGTATTGAAGAAATTTTAGAACAAATTGTTGAAAAAGTACCAGCTCCGGCAGGTGATTCAGAAGAGCCGTTACAATGTATGATTTTCGACTCTTTATATGATCCGTACCGTGGTGTAATTGCTTATATCCGTGTTGTAAATGGAACGGTAAAAGTTGGCGATAAAGTACGTATGATGGCAACGGGTAAAGAATTTGAAGTAACAGAAGTAGGTGTATTTACACCGAAAACTACGCAACGTGACGAGTTAACAGTAGGTGATGTAGGTTTCTTAGCAGCATCTATTAAAAACGTAGGTGATACACGTGTTGGTGATACGATTACACATGCGAAACGTCCAGCTGCAGAGGCGTTACCAGGTTACCGTAAATTAAACCCGATGGTATTCTGTGGGCTGTATCCAATTGATTCTGCTCGTTATAACGATTTACGTGATGCGTTAGAAAAATTAGAGTTAAACGATTCTGCTCTTGAGTTTGAACCAGAAACATCTCAAGCGTTAGGATTTGGTTTCCGTTGTGGATTCTTAGGACTTCTTCACATGGAAATCATTCAAGAACGTATTGAACGTGAATTTAAGATTGACTTAATTACAACAGCGCCAAGCGTTATTTATAAAGTTTATTTAACAAACGGTGAAGATGTTATTGTTGATAATCCATCTAATATGCCAGATCCACAGTCTATCGATCGTGTAGAAGAGCCGTTTGTGAAGGCTTCAATTATGGTTCCGAATGACTATGTTGGAGCTGTAATGGAAATTTGCCAAGGTAAACGTGGAACGTTTATTGATATGCAATATTTAGATGAAACGCGTGTTACATTAACATATGAAATCCCGTTATCAGAAATCGTATATGACTTCTTCGATCAATTGAAATCAAATACGAAAGGGTATGCATCATTTGACTACGAGTTAATTGGTTATAAACCATCTAAACTTGTGAAAATGGATATTCTTTTAAATAATGAACAAGTGGATGCTTTATCATTTATCGTACACCGTGATTCAGCGTATGACCGTGGTAAAGTAATTGTAGAGAAATTAAAAGAATTAATTCCGAGACAACAGTTCGAAGTACCAATTCAGGCGACTATCGGAAATAAAGTTGTAGCACGTTCTACAATTAAGGCGATGCGTAAAAACGTACTTGCAAAATGTTACGGCGGTGATATTTCTCGTAAGCGTAAACTTCTTGATAAGCAAAAAGAAGGTAAAAAACGTATGAAGTCTGTTGGTTCTGTAGAAGTGCCACAAGAGGCATTCATGGCTGTACTGAAAATGGATGACAACTAATATTTGAAATAAAAAAGAAGTCGTTTGTGCGGCTTCTTTTTTCTGTATAATTACTTTTTAGACATCTGAGCAGCTCTCATTTACAATAATGAGAGAGCTTTTTAGTTCATATAGAGTTAGGAGATTGTTAATGTCCGAAAATATTCGAAAAGATATTCAAGATAAAATACAAAATGGCAATTTTAATTGTGAAAAGGAATTGACGCTTTCTATTATTAGTGGAAAGTGGAAAGTTGTGATACTGTGGCATCTTGGTGTGGAAGGGCCTCATCGTTTTAGTGAATTACAACGGTTATTCCCAAGCATTTCTCATAAAGTTTTGTCGAACCAATTAAAAGAGTTAATGGAAGATGGGATTGTTGATCGAACAGTATATCCCGAAATTCCTCCTCGTGTTGAGTATTATATGACGGAACTAGGCATGTCACTTTTACCGATCGTTGAAATGATGTATGATTGGGGAAAAATGCGAATGGAACAAATTCGTAATACGTTAGAGAAGTAGAGAATCCTCCGGAGTGCGGAGGTTTTCTTTTTAGAAAGGTAGGAGTTATATTTGGTACAAGCTGCATATATTCATATTCCGTTTTGTCAGCACATTTGTCACTATTGTGATTTTAATAAAGTGTTTATTGAACGCCAACCGGTTGATCAATATTTAGATTATTTAGAGAAGGAAATAATAAATACGGTTCAAAAAGTTCCGTTTGATAGTATGAAAACGATTTTTGTGGGCGGTGGAACTCCGACAGCGTTAAATATGGAACAGACAAAAAAATTACTCGAGATTATTAATCGTCATTTGCGTCCGTTTGCTCCGAATTGTGAATTGACATTTGAAGCGAATCCAGGAGATCTACCGAAAGAGAAGTTGAATGTACTACTAGAAGGTGGAGTGAATCGAATTAGTTTTGGTGTGCAAACGTTCCGTGATGAACTGCTTGAGAAAATCGGGCGCAAGCATACGAGGGAAGATGCATTCCTAGCGATGCGAGAAGCTCAGGAAGTAGGCTTTAAAAATATTAATGTAGATATTATTTATGCTTTGCCAGGACAAACGATAGAAGATGTGAAGGAAACATTAGACATTGCTTTTACGCTTGGTGTACAACATTTCTCGGCATATTCATTAATTGTGGAACCTAAAACAGTGTTTTATAACTTAATGAATAAAGGGAAATTGCGTCTTCCGGGTGAAGACCATGAAGCTAAAATGTATGAAATGGTAATGGATGAAATGGAGAAACACGGTTATAACCAGTATGAAATTAGTAATTTCTCAAAAGGTGACAATAAAAGTAGACATAATCTCACATACTGGAATAATGAAGAGTATTATGGCTTTGGAGCTGGAGCTCATAGTTATGTGAATGGGGAACGTATTCAAAATGTAGGTCCGCTGAAGCAATATTTTAATAAAATTGATGAAACAGGATTTCCGTATTTAGATGTTCATAAGGTGACGGAGAAAGAAAGAATGGAAGAAGAACTGTTCTTAGGACTTCGAAAAACAAAAGGTGTTTCTAAAACGGCATTCCGCAATAAATTTAATGTGGAGATGGATCAAGTTTTCGCGAAGCAGTTACAAAGCAATCAAGAACAAGGATTACTTGAAGAGGAAAATGGACATGTGCGTTTAACGCGAAAAGGAAAATTATTAGGGAATGAAGTATTCCAATCATTTTTGATTGACTAATTAAATGTTCCATAGGCGTGAAAAAGTTTCATTATTTCGTGACGTTTCCGTTGACAATTGAATGTCAATTTTGGTAAGTTATTAATAGATTTAGCACTCAAAGACAAAGAGTGCTAACAGAGGTGATGATGAGATGCTTACGGAACGTCAGCTCTTAATTTTACAAACAATTATTGATGACTTTATTGGATCAGCGCAGCCTGTTGGGTCTAGAACGTTGGCTAAAAAAGATGAAATTACATTTAGTTCAGCTACTATTCGAAATGAAATGGCGGACTTAGAAGAATTAGGTTTTATTGAAAAAACGCACAGTTCTTCTGGACGTGTTCCTTCTGAGAAAGGCTACCGATTTTATGTAGACCATCTTTTAGCGCCGCAAAACTTACCGAACGCTGAAATTGTACAAATTAAAGATTTATTTGCTGAAAGAATTTTTGAAGCGGAAAAAATTGCACAGCAATCTGCTCAAATTTTATCAGAACTTACGAATTATACGGCCATTGTTCTTGGACCGAAGTTAAGTACAAATAAACTTAAAAATGTACAAATTGTGCCGCTTGATCGTCAAACTGCAGTCGCTATTATTGTAACTGATACAGGGCATGTACAAAGTAAAACGATTACCGTTCCGGAATCTGTTGATTTATCAGATTTAGAAAAAATGGTTAATGTTTTAAATGAAAAGCTATCTGGCGTACCGATGGAAGAACTTCATAATAAAATCTTTAAGGAGATTGTTACAGTTTTACGTGGGTATGTTCATAATTACGATAGTGCAATAAAAATGTTAGATGGTACATTTCAAGTTCCGTTATCGGAAAAGATATACTTTGGAGGAAAAGCAAATATGCTTTCGCAGCCAGAGTTCCATGACATTCAAAAGGTTAGATCTTTGCTTACCATGATTGATAATGAAGCCGAATTTTATGACATTTTGCGTCATAAACAAGTCGGGATTCAAGTGAAAATTGGTAGGGAAAACACTTCGACGGCTATGGAGGATTGCAGTTTAATTTCTGCAACATATTCGATCGGCGAAGAGCAACTTGGAACAATTGCTATTTTAGGTCCTACGAGAATGCAATATTCTCGTGTAATTAGTTTGTTACAGTTATTTACGAGACAATTTACTGATGGACTTAAAAAGTAAATGAGAGTAATACATTCGCTCAAGTGATGAAATTTTCATTGCTGTGTGTAATATATAATGCTTAGGTAATCATGCTATGCATGATACCTAATACCTTTTAAGGAGGTGAATATTGTGGAAGAGCGTAACGAACAAGTGGTAGAAGAAGTAAAAGAAGCGCAAGTTGAAGAAGCTGTCACGCCAGAAAACAGTGAAGAAACTGTAGAAGAAAAAAGTGAGGCTGCTCTTTTACAAGAAAAAGTAGATGAGTTACAAGCGAAACTAACGGAAACGGAAGGTCGCACATTACGTCTACAAGCTGATTTTGAAAATTATAAGCGCCGTGTCCAAATGGATAAACAGGCTGCTGAAAAATATAGAGCACAAAGTCTAGTTTCAGACATCTTGCCAGCTCTTGATAATTTTGAAAGAGCAATGCAAGTGGAAGCGACTGATGAGCAAACGAAATCCTTGTTACAAGGCATGGAAATGGTGCATCGTCAATTGTTAGAAGCGCTGACTAAAGAAGGTGTGGAAGTGATTGAAGCTGTTGGTAAACAGTTTGATCCTAATGAACACCAAGCTATTATGCAAGTGGAAGATAGTGAATTTGAATCAAACGCGGTTGTGGAAGAATTCCAAAAAGGTTATAAATTAAAAGACCGTGTGATTCGCCCATCAATGGTAAAAGTAAATCAATAATTTACATAAAACTAGGAGGATTCGCCATGAGTAAAATTATCGGTATTGACTTAGGTACAACAAACTCTTGTGTAGCTGTTATGGAAGGTGGAGAACCAAAGGTTATCCCAAATCCAGAAGGAAACCGTACAACACCTTCTGTTGTAGCTTTCAAAAATGAAGAACGTCAAGTTGGGGAAGTTGCAAAGCGCCAAGCAATTACAAACCCAAATACAATCATGTCTGTTAAACGTCATATGGGTACAGACTACAAAGTAGAAGTTGAAGGTAAAGATTATACACCTCAAGAAATTTCTGCAATCATTTTACAAAACTTAAAAGCTTCTGCTGAAGCATACTTAGGTGAAACAGTAACGAAAGCTGTTATTACAGTACCTGCATACTTCAACGATGCAGAGCGTCAAGCAACGAAAGATGCTGGTCGTATCGCTGGTTTAGAAGTTGAGCGTATCATTAACGAGCCAACAGCAGCAGCACTTGCTTACGGTTTAGAAAAACAAGACGAAGAACAAAAAATCTTAGTATATGACTTAGGTGGCGGTACATTTGACGTATCTATCCTTGAGTTAGCAGACGGCACATTCGAAGTTATTTCAACTGCTGGTGACAACCGTCTTGGTGGCGATGACTTTGACCAAGTTATCATCGATCACTTAGTAGCTGAGTTCAAAAAAGAAAATAACATTGATTTAAGCCAAGATAAAATGGCGCTTCAACGCTTGAAAGATGCAGCTGAAAAAGCGAAAAAAGATCTTTCTGGTGTAACACAAACTCAAATTTCATTACCATTCATTAGTGCTGGAGCTGCTGGTCCATTACACCTAGAATTAACGTTAACAAGAGCGAAATTCGAAGAGCTTTCAGCAGGTCTTGTTGAAAGAACATTAGAGCCAACTCGTCGTGCATTAAAAGACGCTGGTTTTGCTCCAAGCGAATTAGATAAAGTTATTCTTGTTGGTGGATCTACTCGTATCCCAGCTGTACAAGAAGCTATTAAACGTGAAACTGGTAAAGAGCCATATAAAGGTGTAAACCCTGATGAAGTTGTAGCATTAGGTGCTGCAGTTCAAGGTGGCGTACTTACTGGTGATGTAGAAGGCGTTCTATTATTAGACGTAACTCCACTTTCTTTAGGTATTGAAACTATGGGTGGCGTGTTCACGAAATTAATCGAGCGTAACACTACAATTCCAACAAGTAAGTCACAAGTATTCTCGACAGCTGCTGATAATCAACCAGCAGTAGACATTCACGTATTACAAGGTGAGCGTCCAATGTCAGCTGACAACAAAACGTTAGGTCGTTTCCAATTAACTGACCTTCCACCAGCACCACGTGGTATTCCACAAATCGAAGTAACATTCGATATTGATGCGAACGGTATCGTTAACGTACGTGCGAAAGACTTAGGAACAAGCAAAGAGCAAGCTATTACAATCCAATCTTCTTCAGGTCTTTCTGATGAAGAAGTAGAACGTATGGTACAAGAAGCGGAAGCAAATGCTGACGCTGACCAAAAACGTAAGGAAGAAGTTGAACTTCGTAACGAAGCTGACCAACTTGTATTCCAAACAGACAAAGTTGTAAAAGATTTAGAAGGTAAAGTAGATGCAGCTGAAGTTGCAAAAGCAACAGAAGCGAAAGAAGCATTACAAGCTGCAATTGAGAAAAACGAGCTTGAAGAAATTCGTGCGAAAAAAGATGCTTTACAAGAAATCGTACAACAATTAACTGTTAAATTATACGAGCAAGCTCAAGCAGCTGCTGGTCAAGCAGAAGGTGCGCAAGGTGCACAAGACGCTGGCACGAAGAAAGACAATGTAGTTGACGCTGAGTTTGAAGAAGTAAAAGAAGACAAGTAATTCAACTGTAAACATAATAAGTAAGATGACAAAAAGTCAAAGTCAAGCGTGCCTTGACTTTGGCTTTTTTCACGAATGAGAAGCGATGTGTGAGGATCTTAAGTTTTTCGCTTTGCATACTGTAAGTGAGGAAACTTTGTTGCAAAGCACTTTCTTTCGGTGTTAAAATTACGTTTATGTGAAAGATTCGGGGGTTGTAAATTTATGAGTAAACGAGACTATTATGAGGTCCTTGGACTTAGCAAGGGCGCTTCAACAGATGAAATAAAAAAAGCGTATCGTCGTTTGGCTAAAAAATACCATCCAGACGTAAGCAAAGAAGAAAATGCAATTGAAAAGTTTAAAGAAGTACAAGAAGCATACGAAGTGTTAAGTGATGATCAAAAGCGTGCGCAGTACGATCAATTTGGTCATGCTGGTGCAAATCAAGGATTCGGTGGATTTGGCGGCGGAGGAGACTTCGGCGGTGGCTTCGGTTTTGAAGATATATTTAGTTCTTTCTTTGGCGGTGGCGGCGGCAGACGTCGTGATCCAAATGCTCCGCGCCAAGGTGCTGACTTACAATATCAAGTCACTTTAGATTTTGAAGAAGCTATTTTTGGTAAGGAATTAAATGTGGAAATTCCAGTAGAAGATCCATGTGATACTTGTAAAGGTAGTGGAGCAAAACCAGGAACTTCAAAAGAAACATGTAAACATTGTTCAGGCTCTGGTCAAGTGAGTGTAGAACAAAACACACCGTTTGGTCGTATCGTAAACCGTCAAGCTTGTGGTCATTGTTCAGGAACTGGACAAATTATTAAAGAAAAATGTACGACATGTCACGGTTCAGGTAAAGTTCGTAAGCGTAAAAAAATCAATGTTAAAATTCCAGCGGGTATCGATAATGGTCAACAAATTCGTGTGTCTGGAAAAGGTGAAGCCGGCGTAAATGGCGGACCAGCAGGAGACTTATATGTTGTCGTTCATGTAAGAAATCATGAATTCTTCGAGCGTGAAGGAGATCACATTATTTGCGAAATGCCATTAACATTTGCGCAAATGGCGCTTGGTGATGAAGTGGAAGTTCCTACTGTTCATGGTAAAGTGAAGCTGAAAATTCCAGCAGGAACACAAACTGGAACAGAATTCCGCTTAAAAGGAAAAGGTGCTCCGAACGTACGTGGATACGGCCAAGGAGATCAATATGTAGTCGTTCGTGTTGTTGTACCGACGAAATTGACTTCACAGCAAAAAGATTTATTACGTGAATTTGCAGGACAAGAAGAGCAGGATGATAGTTTATTCGGAAAGCTTAAACGTGCTTTCAAAGGGGAATAATGGAAATAAAAAATGGAGTTGGTAAATTGTGAAATGGTCAGAAATTAGTATTCATACAACAGAAGAAGCAGTAGAAGCTGTCTCTCATATTTTACATGAAGCTGGTGCTAGCGGAGTTGCGATTGAGGATCCAGCGGAGTTAACGAAAGAGCGCGAGCAACAATATGGTGAAATTTATGCATTGAATCCAGATGAATATCCGGCGGAAGGTGTATTAATAAAAGCATATTTCCCGCAAACGGATTCTTTACATGAAACGATTGCAGGTGTAAAATCATCTATTGATGTGCTTCCATCTTACGACATTGAAATTGGTACTGGAAATATTACCGTTAACGAAGTCAATGAAGAAGATTGGGCTACTGCTTGGAAAAAATATTACCATCCAGTACAAATTTCTGATACATTCACAATCGTACCGACGTGGGAAGAATATACAGCATCTTCTCCTGATGAAAAAATCATTGAATTAGACCCAGGTATGGCGTTTGGTACAGGAACTCATCCAACAACAACGATGTGTATTCGTGCTTTAGAAAAAACAGTACAGCCAGGTGACACTATCATTGATGTAGGAACAGGTTCTGGTGTGCTTAGTATTGCAGCGGCAAAATTAGGTGCGTCTTCTGTTCAAGCATATGATTTAGATCCGGTTGCAGTTGAAAGTGCAGAAATGAATGTGCGTTTAAATAAAACAGATGATATCGTGTCTGTTGGGCAAAATAGTCTTTTAGAAGGTATTGAAGGTCCTGTTGATTTAATTGTAGCTAACTTATTAGCAGAAATTATTCTTTTATTCCCTGAAGATGCAGCGAGAGTTGTGAAGTCAGGTGGATTATTTATTACATCGGGCATTATTGCTGCGAAGGAAAAAGTAATTTCTGAGGCGTTAGAACAAGCTGGATTTACAATTGAAGAAGTGTTACGAATGGAAGATTGGGTAGCAATTATTGCACGAAATGCGTAATATAGATTTTAGTCTATAATGAAAAGGGGAGTCTCTCACTATAAGGTGAGGGACTTGCCGTTTGTTATATGAAAAATGATAATGTTTCGTTCTTTTCGTAAGTGTTGACTTACGAAAGGAACGAAACTCTACTAAGGTGATTATATGCAACGTTATTTTGTAGAAGAAAAACATGTAAGTGAAGCAAAGATTCGCATTGTAGGTGATGATGTACATCACATTGCGAGAGTAATGCGTATGACAGCTGGCGATCAAATTTATTGCTGTGTAAACGGAAAAACAGCAGTATGTTCAATTGATGAAATTACCAGTGAATTTATTAATACGGCTATTGTAGAATGGGTAGAGGCGTCAAGTGAACTTCCTGTTTTCGTGACGATTGCAAGTGGACTGCCAAAAGGAGACAAGCTAGAGTTGATTTTTCAAAAAGGAACTGAGCTTGGGGCAGCTGCATTCTTACCATTTCAAGCATCTCGCTCTATCGTAAAATGGGATGCGAAAAAAGCTGATAAAAAAGTTGAGCGTTTAAGAAAAATTGTGAAAGAAGCTGCGGAACAATCACATAGAAGTGAAATTCCGGAAGTACATGCTCCGGCATCATTTAAGCAACTGCTTACAATGAGTGGTGAGTATGATGTTTGTCTTGTTGCTTACGAAGAGGAAGCGAAACAAGGCGAGAAATCTAATTTTGCGAAAGCTTTAACGACAATGAAACCAGGTCAAAAGCTATTGATTGTATTTGGCCCAGAAGGCGGTTTAGCTGAGGAAGAGATTACAGCGCTTCGTGAACATAAATTTGTACCATGTAGTTTAGGACCAAGAATTTTAAGAACAGAAACGGCGCCGTTATACGCGTTAAGTGCTGCTTCGTATCATTTTGAATTGATGGGGTGATGATCAATGTCAACTGTTGCGTTCCATACGTTAGGTTGTAAAGTAAACCACTATGAAACAGAAGCCATTTGGCAATTGTTTAAACAAGGTGGTTATGAAAGAACAGAATATGAAAAGAAAGCTGATGTATATGTTATTAACACATGTACAGTAACGAATACTGGGGACAAAAAAAGCCGTCAAGTAATCAGACGTGCTGTGCGTCAAAACCCAGATGCAGTTATTTGCGTAACGGGATGTTATGCACAAACATCTCCAGCTGAAATTATGGCGATTCCAGGTGTAGATATTGTAGTTGGTACACAGGATCGTGAAAAGATGTTAGGTTACATCGAAGAATTCCGTAAAGAGCGTCAACCAATTAATGCTGTCCGCAATATTATGAAAACACGTGTGTACGAAGAACTTGATGTACCTTATTTCACGGATCGTACACGTGCGTCTTTAAAAATACAAGAGGGTTGCAATAACTTCTGTACATTCTGTATCATTCCTTGGGCGCGTGGTTTAATGCGTTCTCGTGATGGAAAAGAGGTTATTAAACAAGCACAACAATTAGTGGATGCAGGCTATAAAGAAATCGTATTAACGGGTATTCATACAGGTGGATACGGCGAAGATATAAAAGATTATAACTTAGCTGGATTACTTCGTGATATGGAAGCGGAAGTAGGCGGATTAAAACGTCTTCGTATTTCTTCTATTGAAGCGAGTCAAATTTCAGATGAAGTAATTGAAGTGTTAGATAAATCTGAAGTAGTTGTACGTCACTTGCATATTCCGTTGCAATCTGGTTCTAATACTGTATTAAAACGTATGCGTCGTAAATATACGATGGAATTCTTCCAAGAGCGTTTAGATCGTTTGAAAGAAGCGTTACCAGGCCTTGCGATTACATCTGACGTAATCGTTGGTTTCCCGGGTGAAACAGAAGAAGAATTCATGGAAACATACAATTTCATTAAAGAGAACCGCTTCTCTGAGTTACACGTGTTCCCTTATTCAAAACGTACAGGAACACCTGCAGCACGCATGGAAGATCAAGTTCCTGAAGATGTGAAGAACGATCGTGTTCATCGTTTAATTGAGCTATCTAATCAATTAGCGAAAGAATATGCATCAGCGTTTGAAGGTGAAGTGCTTGAAATCATTCCAGAAGAGCAATTTAAAGACGGCGACCGTGAAGGGTTATATGTAGGGTATACAGATAACTACTTGAAAATTGTATTTGAAGGATCAGAAGAATTAATTGGTAAGCTAGTGAAAGTGAAAATTACGAAAGCTGGCTATCCATATAACGAAGCGCAATTTGTTCGTGTTCTTGAAGATGATGTGAAAAATGAATCAGCAAGCGCATAAAAAAGAGCGTGCAACCGGAAACGGTTTGCATGCTTTCTTTATTTGAAGCGGTTAAGTACTAGAAGGTGGAGAGGCGTTTCGTGCATCTCTGTATGAAAAAAGTTGAAATGATAAAAATATAGTTGTCTTCATGAAAGAAGGATACTAGCTATTTGTATAACTTTTGAAAAGGAAATGCTTCTATTCTTCTTTTATTCTGCCAAATAGTTGACCTGAAGTGATAAAATGTATTATAATCGTAAAAGACATGCTGAAGAAGTGTTTCTTTTTGCATGCTGAAGTTAGTATGTAAGTGTGATGTTTCGGAGGGAGGGAAAGAGAATGTCAAAAACAGTCGTTCGTAAAAACGAGTCTTTGGAGGATGCACTTCGCCGTTTTAAAAGATCGGTTTCTAAAACTGGTACACTTGCTGAAGCAAGAAAGCGCGAGTTTTATGAAAAACCAAGTGTAAAACGTAAGAAGAAATCTGAAGCGGCAAGAAAGCGTAAATTCTAAGAGAGGGTGTAAGTTATGAGTCTTCTCGGTCGTTTAAACGATGATATGAAACAAGCGATGAAGAATAAACAAAAAGAAAAATTAACCGTTATTCGTATGGTTAAGGCTGCTTTACAAAATGAAGGTATTAAACTGCAACATACTCTTACTGAAGAAGAGGAAGTAACAGTTTTAGCTCGTGAAGTAAAACAGTATAAGGACTCCCTCCTTGAATTTAAAAAAGCTGGTCGTGAAGACCTTGTTAATAAACTGCAAAGTGAAATTCAGATTTTAAGCGCATATTTGCCAGAGCAATTAACTGAAGAAGAACTAGTTGATGTAATCAAGCACGTTATTTCTGAAGTTGGTGCGACTTCTAAAGCAGATATGGGTAAGGTGATGACTGCTGTTATGCCGAAAGTAAAAGGTAAAACAGACGGATCACTTGTGAATAAGTTGGTTATCCAGCTATTAGCATAAAAAAACGTCTCATTTCGTATGAGACGTTTTTTTATTGTTCTTATTAAGGAAAAACGCTATATTGCTTAAAAAGCGTTTCTGTAAGTGATAGAAACGCCTCTGGTATGTAAAAAAAGGTAACGGCCTTAGTTATGATTAATCCCACCATAAAAAAAGCTTTTTCGTTTTCTTAATTTCTTCGACTAACTCCTCAATGCTTTCTGTTCCTTGTTCCACTATATCTGGACAAAATTCATACATTTCTTGCGCGAAAGATTGCATTTCTTCGTCTGTAGGTAACGCGCTAAAAATGGCATCAACCTAGTCATGATCTGCACCGATTATGATAAAAGGATAGCGATCATTCCATTTTCTTAGTTTAAAAATAACATCTATATTGCTAACTTCGTAATTAACGCCATTTGTTTGTTGGATTGTAAGGATATCAAATTGGTCATTTCCTTGTGTAATTGCAATTGTACACTCACTCTTACTTCCTTGACTAAAACTTCTTTCGCAAATAAAAGCTAAGTATCCAAGTTTCTGAACCTCAGATTGAAGTTTTATAACTTGCTGTTCAGCAGAATCCTCAAAGGTAACGAAAGAGACTCCGGCTATTTTAGATTTTGAATCAGTTGCATAAAAGGGCTGGATGCTGCTGTTAGTAACTTGTTTTATAACATTCAAAATTTCTTGACTAAATCCAATTTCCTTTCGTATTTCCTCGCTTATTAATTCATTTTTTTGTTTTTTAATGAATCCTAATATTTTTTTGGAATTCATATAACAACCACCTATAAAATATTCTTACTTACACCGCAAAATTCAGAGTGGAGCAATTTCCTTTTTCGGATTTTATCTCATTTGTCTAATGAATGACAACTACTTATTCTATGGTCAGTATGTCACGTCCAGAACGAATTGTAACAGGTTTTTTCAAGTTTCCAACTTCTTGCTAGGCTCAATTTCTTAATTTAACTTGTACTGATATCCCCTGAGGGCGCATATTCTTGTATTAATACTTCTATTATTATGGGTAACATTCTCTGATCCATCATTGTCCTGATAAATATGATTTCATATAGCGATTGTTTTAATTAACATGAGATGAACTCTTACAGAATATAGTTATGTTAGTGAAGTCGTTATAACACGATAGGCACTTGTGAAGAAATACATATATATGGGATGAGGAGGGGGTCTTTCGAGATGAAGAAATTAGAACAAATGAAAAATTGGTTAACAAAACAAGTAGACCTACCAGTGGATGTATTAATGGATCTGCCTCGGATTACTCTTGTTGGGCAAATACATATTTATATAGAAAATCATCGGGGGCTATTAGTGTTTTCAGATAAAGAAGTGCGATTGCTTTTAAAACATGGTCAATTACTAATTAAAGGACAATCCTTTGTTATTAAAACGATTCTTCCAGAAGAGCTTTTGCTTGAAGGGATAATTGAGCAAGTAACATTTTTAGAAAATGAAAAAAAAGGTGATTGAAGTGAAACTTCCATTTGTGAAGTTTTTCTTCTTTATCCTGTAAAAGTTTCGTTGATAGAGACCGATTACAGTTTTAATTTGTTTCATTTTAGTACGAGCTATTTTAATGCTTCAAATAAAAAGTAGTATATCTACTTTTAGAAAGGCAGTGAAGGTGGTAAATGAAAAATAAATGGTTTATAAAGTGGCTTGGATATGTAAAAGTGCGGATTGAAGGTAGAGGAGCGGAACGGTTTGTTAATGAATGTGTACGGAGGAATTTGTTAGTTTGGGATGTTAAGAAAATAGCTGATGAAACGTTAGTTTTTTGTATGTTGTTACGCGATGTGAAAAAAATAAAACCAATTTATAGAAAAAATGAATGTAAATTATATTTTATTGGACGTTATGGTTTTCCTTTTTGGAATAAGCGTTTAATTAAAAATAGTGGATTTTTAATTGGGTTTTTAATTTTCTTTTTTGGCGTGATTGCAATGTCAAATATGGTTTGGAAAATTGAAATTACAGGAGCAAAACCCGAAACAGAATATATATTGATGAAAGAATTGGATAAAATGGGTATTAAAAAAGGGAAACTACAATTTCAAATGCCGAATGTAGAAGATGTACAACGCCATTTGACAGATAATATTAATGCCATTACTTGGGCGGGACTAGAAGTAAGAGGGACGACGTATCATTTTAAAATTGTTGAAAAAAACGAACCGAAAAAAGAAAAGGAACAAAGGCCGCAAAATTTAGTAGCAAAAAAAGAAGCGATTATTACAAAAACGTTTGTAGAAGTTGGAAAGCCGGTTGTACTGAAGAATGATCATGTAGAAAAAGGGCAGATTCTCGTATCGGGAATATATGGTAATGAGGAAAGTCCGACGATTGTTTCAGCGAAAGGTATTGTGTATGGCGAAACGTGGTATACATCTAAGGTAGATGTTCCGCTAAAGACGCAATTCCAAGTGTATACTGGTAATGTATACAATGAACATTTTCTTAAATTCGGGGATACGAAAATAAAAATATGGGGATTTCAGCATGATAAGTATAAACGCTCTCGTACTGAAAGTGTAAAGCATGATGTGAAATTATTTGGTTTTACACTGCCGATTGCATATGAAAAAGATGTTGTGAGAGAAGAGGAAGAAGCGAATCGAGAATATACAGAAAAGCAAGCGCTGAAAGTAGCGAAGGAGATGGCCGAAAAAGAACTAAAGAAAAAATTGGATGAACATGCTATGATTGTAAGTGATAAGATTTTGAGTAAAGAGGTTGAGGCGGATCAACTAAAAGTCACATTGCATTATACTGTGGTTGAAAATATTGCAGAGCCACAACCAATATCCGAATCCGATATTCAAGGAGACTGAGTAATGGCAGAACAATTAGTAGAAATGAACCAACAATTGGAAAATACTAACGAAGCAATCGCTCTTTTTGGAGTCAATGATGCACATTTAAAAGTAATTGAACGAGAAATGAATGTATCGATTGTAACTAGAGGAGAAACTGTTCATGTATCTGGAGCAGTTGAAACGGTGACACTCGTAGAAAAAATCTTACAGCAATTACTTGTTGTAATTCGTAAAAGTATATCAATTTCAGAGAGAGATGTTGCGTATGCAATTCAGCTCGCGCAACAAGGGAAAATTGCTCAATTTGAAGAGTTATATGAAGAAGAAATTTTCAAGACTGCAAAAGGTAAATCCATTCGTGTAAAAACAATGGGGCAAAGAAGATATATTCATGCGATGAAGAAGAATGATATTGTCTTTGGGATAGGGCCTGCAGGAACTGGAAAAACATACTTAGCTGTAGTAATGGCTGTGAGAGCTTTAAAACAAGGATATGTAAAGAAAATTATTTTAACAAGACCTGCTGTAGAAGCTGGAGAAAATTTAGGTTTTTTACCAGGGGATTTGAAAGAGAAGGTAGATCCATACTTACGTCCATTATATGATGCCTTACATGATATTCTTGGACAAGAATATACGCAGCGTATGATGGAGCGAGGAGTAATTGAAATAGCTCCGCTTGCTTATATGAGGGGGCGTACGCTTGATGATTCATTTGTTATTTTAGATGAGGCTCAAAATACAACGGGTGCTCAAATAAAAATGTTTTTAACAAGATTAGGTTTTAGCTCTAAAATGGTTATTACAGGGGACCCTTCACAAGTAGACTTGCCAAAAGGGGTAAAATCAGGGCTATCTATAGCTGCTAATATTTTATCTGGTGTATCAGGTCTGTCATTTATTACATTAGAACAAACGGACGTTGTGAGACATCCATTGGTGCAACGTATTATTGAGGCATATGATAAAATGGAATGATCCTATTTGTCAGGATCATTTCTTTTTGTATGATAAGGTTGGCGAATGTCATATTTTTTACTATCATGAAAGATAAGGAAAATAAACTATAGGTACTGGTGTGTAAAATGTTGCCTCAAAGTATCGTTGGGTAGAAGAAATGAAAGCTATAAATAGTTTCACTTTATTTCTGGAGAGGAGAAGGTATTGAAATCATGTCAAGATCTCAAGAAATTTCTAAGTGGTTTCGTAATTTACAACATTCGAAAAAACTAAGTTGGATTTCTTACGTTGTGTTAGGAGCAGTGCTGTTTTTTGCGCTTATGAATAATGTAAAACCAGAACAATTAGATGTTAATATGTATTCTATTGCGAAAAAGACAATCCATTCTCCTATAAAAATTGAAGATAAAGTTACAACGGATAAAAAGAAAAAAGAAGCCGCTACAAAAGTTGAAGATCAATATACATATAAAAGTGAGTATAAACAAAACAAAGTTGATATTGTGAATGACGTCTTTGCTAAAGTGGATGAAGTGGTGCAAGAGATTAAAGCTGTTGGACCGGATGATCAAAAAAAGATGACTGATGCTGAGAAAGTGGATAAGTTAAAAAAGAAACTACCCGCTGACTTAACGAAAGAATTATCTGATTCAAACTTACTAAATTTGATTAATGCAGATTCGAGCCAATTAGTATTAGCGAAAGATGCTGCGGTCACAGCGATTAATAGTATCATGACTGAGCATATTAAAATGGACGAATTGAAAGATGCGAAAGAACGATATGTAAGTGAGATGAATAGTGTTAATGTTGATAATGGTTTAAAAGAGTCAATTAAGGCGCTAGGAAGATATGCAATTTCAGCGAACTATTTTTATGACCCGATCTTAACGAAAGAGAAGAGAAAAGCAGAGGAAGATTTAGTTCCACCTGTTTATATTCTTCAAGGACAAGTTCTTGTTAGAGAAGGTGAAACGATTTCAAGTGATGTGTATAATCAGTTGAAATTAGTTGGTTTGTTAGAAAAAGGGAACGGCTTTCAACCTTATGTTGGATTAGCGGTACTCATTGGTGTATTACTATACTTTATGCATAAACAATTTGAATTATTTTTAAAGAGAAAAAGAGAAGATAGACCGTATGTTTTAGCGTATATTACAATTTTGTCTATCACAATCGTCTTAATGAAAATCATTAGTTTGTTTCAAAAACTTGAATACGCAGGGATTGCATATGTTGTCCCAGTTGCGATGGGAACAATACTTGTAAAACTAATGATTGGTGATCGATTTGTCTTTTTAACGAGTATGATTTTTTCTGTATGCGGAAGTATTATGTTTAATGAAGGAGTAACGAGTACATTAAATTATAGTGTAGGGATTTACGTATTGTTAAGTTCATTATCGGTTAGTATTTTCTTGCGAGAAAAAAATCGTCGTACAATGATTTTACAAGCTGGTATACTCGTTTCTGTATTAAATGTAGTCGTATTAGCGGCGCTCTTATTATTACGTAATGGGAATTTTTCGCCTCTTGAAATTGGTACGCAATTATTAATGGCTTCACTTTCAGGGATTATATCATCCGTTTTGGCTATGGGGATTTTACCATATTTAGAAAGTGGACTTGGAATCGTATCAAGTATGAAGCTTATGGAACTATCAAGTCCAAATCATCCGCTTTTACGCAGAATTTTGTTAGAAGCGCCAGGGACATATCATCATAGTGTAATGGTAGCGAATCTTTCTGAGGCTGCTTGTGAAGCAGTTGGGGCAAATGGTGTATTAGCGCGTGTAGGGGCATATTATCATGATGTAGGAAAAACAGTACAACCGCAATTCTTTATTGAAAACCAAATGGGAATTAAAAACCCGCATGATAAATTAGATCCTGTAACGAGTAAAGATATTATAATTGCTCACGTAACGGATGGAGTAAGAATGCTCGAAGAATATCATATTCCACAAGAAATTATTGATATCGCTGGGCAACATCACGGTACAACGTTACTGAAATATTTTTATTATAAAGCTATTAAAGAAGATAAAGAAAAATATACAGAAGAGATGTTCCGTTATCCAGGTTCAAAAGCAACTTCGAAAGAATCGGCAATTGTTGGTATTGCTGATAGTGTAGAAGCTGCGGTACGTTCTATGAATCACCCAACGCCAGAACAAATTAATAATTTGGTGCAAAGTATTATTAAAGATCGACTGCAAGACGGTCAATTTAGTGAATGTGATTTGACGTTTAAGGAACTACAAATCGTTGGAAAAACGTTGTGTGAAACGTTAAATGGTATTTTCCATTCGCGTATTACATATCCGGAACCTCCGGAAGAAAAGGAGAAAGAATGAGTTTGTTAATTGATTTTATTGATGAAACAGAAGAAGTAAAAGAAGAGTATATGAGTTTAATTCGTGAAGTGTTAGAAAAAGCAGCTCAAATGGAAAATATCGAGGATGGTGCGGAGGTATCGGTGACATTTGTAGATAATGAGCGCATTAGAGAAATTAATCGTGATTACCGAGATAAAGATCAACCTACAGATGTAATATCCTTTGCCATGGAAGAGATGGGAGAAGGAGAAATGGAGATTGTTGGTGCAGAGATGCCGCGCATGTTAGGGGATCTTATTATCTCTATTCCAAGAGCGAAAGAGCAAGCTGAAGAGTACGGACATTCTTTCGATCGTGAACTTGGATTTTTGGCGTTACATGGCTTTTTACATTTACTTGGTTATGATCACATGACAGAAGAAGATGAAAAAGAAATGTTCGGAAGACAAAAAGAAATTTTAGAAGCTTTTGGATTAGGACGATGAAAAAAGGAAAACTTATAGATAGTTTTGGATATGCTATAGCTGGTATATTCTTTTGTTTTCGTCATGAACGAAATATGAAAATCCATTATTTAGCCGCAGTCATTGTTATATGCTGCGGCTTTTATTTCCATATTACGAAAATAGAGTGGATGATATTACTTATTGTAATAGGGAGTGTAATGAGTTTAGAGATGGTAAATACGGCTGTGGAAAAAACGGTAGATTTAGCGACTGCCGATATTCATCCGTTTGCAAAAATTGCAAAGGATGTTGCGGCAGGAGCGGTTTTATTGTTTGCAATTATAGCTGTTATAATTGGTGCTATTATCTTTTTACCGTATATGGTATAGTTGCATTCCGAAGCTTTTATTAAGCTTTGGAAGTGCTGTAAGGGCCTTTAATGAGAGAGTGTATCTCTTCATAGCTGTGAACAGGAAGGATGCGGGAATATGAATAGTAAACAATTAATTCTAGAAGCAATCGAAGCGCGTAAACAAGCGTACGTACCATATTCTAAATTTCAAGTAGGTGCAGCATTATTAACGCGCGGTGGAAAAGTATATCGTGGATGTAATGTTGAGAATGCATCATATGGCTTATGTAATTGTGCTGAAAGAACAGCTTTATTTAAGGCGATTTCTGAAGGAGATAAAGAATTTGTAGCCATTGCGGTTGTAGCAGATACAAAGCGCCCAGTACCTCCTTGTGGAGCATGTCGACAAGTTATGGTAGAATTATGTAAACAGGATACGAAAGTATACTTATCAAACTTACATGGTGACGTTCAAGAGACGACAGTCGGAGAATTGTTACCAGGAGCATTTTTAGCGGAGGATTTACATGAATAGAAAAGGTTATAAATCAGGTTTTGTCTCTATTATTGGCAGACCGAATGTTGGAAAATCTACATTTTTAAACCGTATTATCGGCCAGAAAATTGCTATTATGAGTGATAAGCCACAAACGACTCGTAATAAAATTCAAGGTGTATATACAGAAAATGATGCACAAGTTATTTTCATTGATACACCAGGAATACATAAACCTAAACATAAATTAGGCGACTTTATGGTAAAGATGGCGCAAACGACATTAAAAGAAGTTGATATTGTTCTGTTTATGGTTAATGCAGTTGAAGGATTTGGTCGTGGTGAGGAATTCATCATTGAGAAATTAAAAGAAACGAAACAACCAGTATTTTTAGTCATTAATAAAATTGACCAACTTCATCCAGAGCAATTACTAGAGTTAATTGATCAATATCGTAAACTACATGAGTTTGCAGAGATTGTACCAATTTCTGCGTTAGACGGTAATAATGTGGACGCTTTAATTGGAACAATTAAAAAGTATTTACCAGAAGGACCACAATACTATCCAGAGAATCAAGTAACGGATCATCCGGAGAGATTTATTATTGCAGAGCTTATTCGTGAGAAAGTACTACATTTAACACGTGAAGAAGTGCCGCATTCTGTGGCTGTTGTTATCGATGCGATTCAAAAGCGTGAGGGCGGGGCAGTTTATATAAATGCAACGATTGTTGTTGAACGTGCATCACAAAAAGGAATCATCATCGGAAAACAAGGGAAAATGTTAAAAGAAGTTGGTAAGCGAGCTCGTTTTGATATTGAAGCGCTACTTGGTTCTAAAGTATTTTTAGAAGTATGGGTAAAAGTGCAAAAAGATTGGCGTAATAAAATGTCTCAGCTTCGTGACCTAGGTTTCCGCGAGGATGAGTACTAAAATAGAGTAAAGTTGTAATCAGTGGATGGTTGGTTCATCCACTGATTATTGGTTTTTATGAACTTTGATAAATTAGGAAAAATTTTTCTCACATGAAAATGGACAAAATGGGTCAATTTAATAACAACAAAGGAAATTGGTTTATAGGCTACGCTTATTGAGAAAGGTGGATTCTTATGCTAGATTTTACCTGGAAGTTTTTCTCCAAAACAGGAAGCATTGAAACGTACTTGCTTTTGAAAGAAATGGAAAAAGACGTAAACGATGAGATGGATCAACATGAAGAGGAGCTAGCGCATCTAGACTCTCCAATTTCTTGACCCGTTTTGTTCAAACCTTGGATGGTGACGAACATGTTTCAAAAAGTTGAGGGCATCGTTATCCGTACGACAGATTACGGAGAAACGAACAAGATTGTTACAATATTCTCAAGAGAACTTGGTAAGGTAAGTGCAATGGCAAGAGGGGCAAAAAAACCGAAAAGCCGATTAGCATCTGTGTCGCAATTAATGACACATGGCCATTTTCTTATTCAAATGGGATCTGGGCTTGGAACATTGCAACAAGGCGAGATTATTTCAACTATGAAAGAAATTCGCGAGGATATATTTTTAACTGCTTATGCATCATTTATTGTTGAGTTAACTGATAAAGCAACAGAAGATAAAAAACATAATCCGTATTTATTTGAAATGTTATATCAAACGTTGCATTATATGTGTGAGGGTGTTGATCCAGAAGTATTATCATTAATTTATCAAACGAAAATGCTTCCGGTATTAGGGATGCGCCCGTACTTTGATACATGTGCGATTTGTCATCAAGAAACAGACTTTGTCGCCTTCTCCGTAAGGGAAGGCGGTTTTCTGTGCTCACGTCATGCAGAGCAAGACCCATATCGTATACCGGTAGGAGAAGCTGTTCATAAATTATTACGTCTTTTCTTCCATTTCGATTTACATAGGCTCGGAAATGTATCAGTAAAGGATAGCACAAAAAAACAAATGCGTTTAGTATTGAATACATATTATGATGAATATTGCGGAATTTATTTGAAATCAAGACGTTTTTTAGAACAACTTGATAAGTTTCAAATATAATTTTGGGCCGTATACGGTCCTTTTTACATACTTTCTTTTTCGAATAGCATATTTAGTATATAATATTTAAGAGATAGTATAACTTTTTTCGTTGTGCATTAAAGGTGGTGATTATCATAGAGCTGAATAAACGGCAAGAACATATCATTCAGATTGTAAAAGATCACGGTCCTATTACAGGGGAATCAATTGCAGCGCAATTGGGTCTAACACGTGCGACGCTAAGACCAGACTTAGCAATTTTAACGATGGCTGGTTATTTAGAAGCACGTCCACGCGTAGGTTATTTTTATACGGGTAAAACTGGGGGGCAGCTATTATCTGAAGCTGTTAAGAAAATTAAAGTACAAGATTATCAATCTAGACCGGTTGTAATTGATAAAAATGTTTCCGTATACGATGCAATTTGTACGATGTTTTTAGAGGACGTTGGTACATTGTTCGTTGTAGATCAGATGACTCTATTAGTTGGTGTTGTGTCTCGTAAAGATTTATTAAGAGCGAGCTTAGGAAAGCAGGATTTAACCTCTCTTCCGGTTAATATTATCATGACAAGGATGCCAAACATTGCGATGTGTCGTAGAGAGGATTCTTTATATGATATTGCGATGGAATTAATAGAAAGACAGATTGATGCAATGCCAGTTGTAAAAGATACGAAACAAGGTTTAGAAGTGATTGGGCGAATTACAAAGACAAATATTACACGTGCGTTTGTAAATTTAGTAAATAACGA
This sequence comes from Bacillus sp. N6, assembly GCF_052805735.1. NCBI lineage: Bacteria > Bacillati > Bacillota > Bacilli > Caryophanales > Bacillaceae > Bacillus > Bacillus sp. N6. The sequence continues at coordinate 4,205,925 of NZ_CM127843.1, read as the reverse complement.
ATAAGTGTAATTTGTTTAAAGTGAGGTAATGTAATGGATAATAAAATCGTATATGTCGTATCTGACTCTGTAGGGGAAACGGCTGATTTGGTTGTTCGAGCAGCAATGGGGCAATTCCCGTTTGCTCCTGATATTAGACGTGTACCGTATGTAGAAGATACAGGGACATTAAAAGAAGTGATTTCGATTGCTAAGAGTAATCAAGCACTTATATGTTTTACGTTAGTTAAGCCTGATATGCGCCAGTATTTAGTAACAGAGGCTGCAAAAGAAGGGGTAGAGGCATACGATATTATCGGCCCTCTTATTGATCAAATTGAAGAAATTACGGGGCAAGTGCCGAGATATGAGCCAGGTGTTGTCCGTAGGTTAGATGAAGAATACTTTAAAAAGATTGAAGCGATTGAGTTTGCTGTGAAGTATGATGACGGCAGAGATGCACGAGGTATTTTAAAAGCAGATATCGTGTTGATTGGTGTTTCGCGTACATCAAAAACACCACTTTCCCAATATTTAGCTCATAACAAACGCTTGAAAGTTGCGAATGTACCACTCGTGCCAGAAGTTGACCCACCTGAAGAACTATATCAAGTGGCAAAAGAAAAATGTTTCGGTTTGAAAATTACGCCAGATAAGTTAAATCATATTCGAAAAGAACGATTAAAATCACTTGGATTAAGTGATGGAGCAACATATGCAAATATTAATCGTATTCAAGAAGAAATTGATCACTTTGAGGAAGTAATTAGTAAAATAAATTGCCAAGTAATCGATGTATCGAATAAAGCGATTGAAGAAACAGCAAATATTATTGTGAATGCAGTGCAAAACCAAAAAATGTTTTAGCACATTTACCAAAGGTGAATGTGCTTTTTTCGCTCGTGTGAAATATGATACCTATGGATTTTGTAATAGATTGTAGTGTAATGGTTATACTTATACTCCTTTGTCTTTTAGTATATTCAAGGTGTGAGTTTGTCATCCTGAAATGTAAGCTGAAAAAATAAAGGGATATGTAGCGTAGTTGAAGAAAATATATTATAATAAAAAATTGTGATAAAAACCTATATTTTACGTTTAGACTTTAATTTTTCAGAATAAACTAGGGATAGGATTTACGAAAAAGACATGTAATTACGTTAAATCGACAAAATCTATACAAGAAAACGCACATTATGGAAGGATTCACAGAAGGGATGTAGAATACAGAAATATGCAAAACATCAACAACATATTAGTTGGTGTAGATGTATATCCCGTGAAGGCTGAAATTGTGCAAGTTGGAGCGGAATTTCATGTCGGAATTTTGTTTGTCGCATCATATGCTCATCCTTTAAGGAAATAGCAAGGCAATTGGATCATTGTAGATACTGAACAAAATGGAGTTGATTGTTATATGGATCAACATGAAAAAGTTACAGATCTCAAGATCAAACAGTATATGTGGCTTGCTACTCTTCTTGTAAAAAGGTGTATATGTATTGTTTCTAAGAGATACATTTGTAACAGATGAGCAAATGTATACAATTTTATATAGCAAGTATGTATATGCGATTTATGCAGATAAAGGACCTATAGGAAAGGTTCAAAATCGTTTATACAATGTAATCGGCAACACTTTCTAACAAGTTTAGAAAAATATTGTCGAATTATAAAGGAATTTTTTAATTTATATCGAATACAAAATACGACACGGAGATGGAGTTATGGGGAACAGAATTCCCGAAGAAGTTGTTGAACAGATTCGGACATCATCCGATATTGTAGAAGTCATTGGTGAATACGTTCAACTTAGAAAACAGGGGCGTAACTATTTCGGCCTTTGTCCATTTCATGGTGAGAATTCTCCTTCATTCTCTGTTTCATCTGATAAGCAAATTTTTCATTGCTTCGGATGTGGAGAAGGTGGAAATGTATTTTCCTTTCTAATGAAAATGGAAGGACTGGCTTTTACCGAGGCTGTTCAAAAGCTAGGCGAAAGAAATGGAATTGCGGTTGCAGAGTACACATCAGGACAAGGACAACAAGAAGACATATCTGATGACACTGTCATCATGCAACAAGCTCATGAATTATTGAAAAAGTATTATCATCATTTATTAGTAAATACGGAAGAGGGAAATGAAGCACTTTCATATTTATTAAACCGTGGTATTACGAAAGAGATGATTGAGAAGTTTGAAATTGGTTATGCATCACCTGCTTGGGATGCAGCGACGAAAATTTTACAAAAAAGAGGTTTATCGCTGTCTAGTATGGAACAAGCTGGCCTTCTAATAAGAAGTGAGAAGGATGGTAGTCATTACGATCGCTTCCGTGGAAGAGTTATGTTCCCGATCTATACGTTACAAGGTAAGGTGATAGCGTTTAGTGGAAGGGCGTTAGGGGATGACACTCCGAAATATTTAAATAGCCCTGAAACACCGATTTTTCACAAAAGTAAATTGTTGTATAACTTCCACCAAGCAAGACCGTTTATTAGAAAGCGTGGGCAAGTGGTTCTTTTTGAAGGATATGCCGATGTACTAGCTGCGGTAAAAAGTGGTGTGGAAGAAGCTGTTGCGACAATGGGAACAGCTTTAACTGAAGAACAAGCAAAACTTCTGCGACGTAACGTTGAAACTGTTGTTCTTTGCTATGATGGTGATAAAGCAGGGCGAGAAGCGACGATGAAAGCAGGGCAATTATTGCTGAAAGTTGGTTGCCAAGTGAAAGTCACATCCTTGCCAGATAAGCTTGATCCTGATGAATATGTGCAACAATATGGGACTACCGCTTTTGAAAATCTTGTGAAATCAAGTGTGAGTTTTGTTGGTTTTAAAATAAATTATTTGCGTTTAGGGAAAAATTTGCAAGATGAGTCTGGCAAAGAAGAATATGTGAAAAGTGTTTTAAAAGAGTTATCGTTGTTACAAGATGCGATGCAGGCAGAGTCATATTTGAAGTCATTATCGCAAGAATTTTCGTATTCAATGGAAACACTTTTGAATCAATTGCACCAATATCGCAAAGAACAAAAGGTACAGCAAAAACAAATAAAGCAGGTTGCTAAACCGTCTCAAGTCGTTCAAACAAAACCGAAGTTAACAGGTTTTGAAAGAGCGGAAAGAGAAATTATTTACCATATGTTGCAAAGTGCAGAAGTAGCTGTTCGTATGGAATCCCATATAGAAGATTTTCATACAGAAGAACATAAAGGGATTTTATATGAACTATACGCATATTATGAAAAGGGAAATGAACCTTCAGTCGGAACATTTTTAAGTTGGCTCTCTGATGAAAAGTTGAAAAATATTATCACTGATATTTCGACGGATGAATTTATTAATCCAGAATACACAGAAGAAGTGTTGCAAGGCCATTTGGAGACGCTTAGACGGCATCAGGAAAAACTTGAAAAGATGGAGATTATCTTTAAAGTGAAACAAATGGAAAAAACAGATCCTGTAGAGGCTGCTAAATATTATGTAGCATATTTACAAAATCAAAAAGCGAGAAAATAGCTTTTTTGATAAAGTTTTAGTATAATGAATGTTTGTATCTCGCGTAAGGAGGGGAACAGATGGCTGACAAACCAGCTCGTTCTAAACAAATTGAAACTGAAATGACCCTTGAGCAAGTGAAAGAACAACTCACTGAGCTCGGAAAAAAACGTGGCGTTCTTACATATGAAGAGATTGCAGAACGCATGAATGGATTTGAAATTGAATCCGATCAAATGGATGAATACTATGAATATTTAGGTGAACAAGGCATTGACTTAGTTGGTGATAATGACAACGAAGAAGGCCCTAATAATCGCCAAATTACAAAAACAGAAGAAGAGTTTGACCTCAATGATTTAAGTGTACCACCTGGGGTTAAAATCAACGATCCTGTTCGTATGTATTTAAAAGAAATTGGTCGTGTAGACTTACTATCTGCAGAAGAAGAAATTCGACTTGCAACGCGTATTGAAGAAGGCGATGAAGAAGCGAAACGTCGTCTTGCAGAAGCAAACTTACGTCTTGTAGTAAGTATTGCAAAGCGCTACGTAGGCCGTGGTATGCTTTTCTTAGACTTAATTCAAGAAGGTAATATGGGTCTAATTAAAGCTGTTGAAAAGTTCGATTATCGTAAAGGTTTCAAATTTAGTACGTATGCAACTTGGTGGATTCGCCAAGCTATTACACGTGCGATTGCGGACCAAGCGCGAACAATTCGTATTCCAGTTCATATGGTTGAAACGATTAATAAGTTAATTCGTGTACAACGTCAATTATTACAAGATTTAGGTCGCGAACCGTCTCCTGAAGAGATTGGTGAAGAAATGGATCTTGCTCCAGAAAAAGTACGTGAAATCTTAAAAATTGCACAGGAGCCAGTTTCTCTTGAAACACCAATTGGTGAAGAAGATGACTCCCATTTAGGTGACTTTATTGAAGACCAAGAAGCAACATCGCCTGCGGACCATGCAGCCTATGAATTGCTAAAAGAACAATTAGAAGATGTGTTAGATACACTAACAGATCGTGAAGAAAATGTTCTGCGTCTTCGTTTCGGTTTAGATGATGGACGAACTCGTACGCTTGAAGAAGTTGGGAAAGTATTCGGCGTAACGAGAGAGCGTATCCGTCAAATTGAAGCAAAAGCACTTCGTAAATTAAGACATCCAAGTCGTAGTAAGCGTCTTAAGGATTTCTTAGAATAGGTTATTTTTTAAGTTTACTTCACCTTTGTGAAGTAAACTTTTTTATTTTGTTAATTTTTGTTAAAATTTAGCTATCGGCAACGATTACAATTTCTTGTAATTTATTTTACAGAATTGTCTTTTGATTTGCAAATGCTCATTTTTCGATTTTTCGATTAATTTTGTTTATTCTATACAAAAATATATGTAGAAAAGCGAAAAATATGATGAGAAACGTTAATAATTATCGAAATAATAAGCTATATGACAATAAAAAACAATAAACTGAATTTATGGAATATTTTTAACAAGTAGTAGTTTTCTCTTTTCTGATAGAGCGTTTTCAAGTACAATGGAAATGACTGAATCATCTAACTATTTAGGGGTATAGAGGGGGGAGAAGAGATATGAAACGTAATCCGCTGATTCCGTTCGCTCTTATTGCAGCATTGGGTATTATCGTTATGTTTGTATTTTCATTTCAGGGGCTAAATAAATCTAAAGAGTTAGCTGATGCAAAAAATGGCGGGAAGCCAGCACAAACAGCATCAAAACCAGAGGATATTGTGAAGCAAAGCTGTACGAGCTGCCACGGTGATCAGTTACAAGGGGCAGTAGGACCTAACTTACAAAAAATTGGTGGGAAACTTTCAAAGGATGAAATTAAAGAAATTCTTTCGAAAGGAAAGGGCAATATGCCTGCTAATATAGTTCCAGCTGATCAAGCCACTAAAGTAGCTGATTGGTTATCGAAGAAAAAATAAAGTTCCGTATGACAAGTCTTTTGCTTATGCAAAGGGCTTGTTTTTCTATATTTTCTAAAATACGATGAATGATAGAGAAGTGAATTGTTGTTATGGGCTTGCAACAACTACTATAAATTCATTATCATGGAGACAGACTGACAAGAGAAGGAGTAATGGAAATACATGAATGAAGTAAAGCTTTCAAAACGATTAGAAGAAGTTGTGCGTGAAATACCGGTAGGATCTACAGTTGCTGATATTGGATCGGATCATGCGTATTTACCGTGTTATACAATTATAAATAATATTGCTACAAAAGCAGTTGCTGGAGAGGTTGTAGATGGACCGTTTCGCTCTGCACAAGCAACTGTAGCTGAAAGTGGCTTGCAAGATAAAGTAGATGTGCGTAAAGGGAATGGATTAGCTGTTATAGCGCCAGGAGAAGTAGATGTAATTACGGTTGCTGGAATGGGCGGAGCGTTAATTCGTGACATTTTAGAAAGTGGTAAAGAAAAATTAGAAGGTGTAACACGTTTAATTTTACAGCCGAATATTGCAGCACATCATATTCGTGAATGGTTTGTTGAAAATGGTTGGGAGCTTATCCATGAAAAAATCGTAAAAGAAGATGGGAAAATTTATGAGATTTTAGTAGGAGAGCGAGGAAATGTCGAAGCACCTTACTCGGAAAATAAACAAGCGGGATTGTTTATGGGGCCATTTTTAATAAAAGAAAAAAGTGAAGCTTTCGTTGAAAAATGGGAAGGGGAATTGAAAAACTTCCAAAATATTTTAAAACAGTTAGAACGTGCGGCTAATTCTGAAGAAACAAAAGCGAAACGTGCAGAAGTAGAAGCGAAAATGAAAATGATAGGGGAGATTTTATCATGAGTAAAATTCCAAACGGCCATGAAATTATTTCTTTATTTGAAAGTATGTATCCGAAGCATCTGGCGATGGAAGGAGATAAAATTGGTCTGCAGATTGGAGCGCTTAATAAATCTGTACAACACGTATTAATTGCATTAGATGTAACGGAGGAAGTTGTGGAGGAAGCGATTCAATTAGGAGCGAATGTCATTATCGCGCATCATCCTTTAATTTTTAATCCGTTAAAAGCGATTCATACAGATAAAGCGTACGGAAGAATTATTGAAACGTGTATTAAAAATGATATTGCCATTTATGCAGCGCATACAAATGTGGATGTTGCCAAGGGCGGGGTAAATGATTTACTTGCTGAGGCGTTAGGGTTGCAAAATACAGAAGTTTTGGCACCGACATATGCAGAAGAAATGAAAAAAGTTGTTGTGTTTGTGCCAGTAACTCATGCAGAGGAAGTACGAAAAGCATTAGGAGACGCAGGTGCTGGTCATATCGGCAATTATAGCCACTGTACGTTTAGTAGCGAGGGTACAGGTACGTTTGTACCTCAAGAGGGGACAAATCCTTATGTAGGGGAAACTGGACAGTTAGAGCGCGTAGAAGAAGTGCGGATCGAAACGATTATTCCAGTTTCACTACAACGAAAAGTGATTAAAGCAATGGTAACGGCACATCCATATGAAGAAGTAGCGTATGATGTGTATCCACTTGATAACAAAGGCGAAACATTAGGGCTTGGGAAAATAGGATACTTAAAAGAAGAAATGACACTTGGACAGTTTGCAGAACATGTAAAGCAATCATTAGATGTAAAGGGTGCACGAGTTGTTGGGAAATTAGATGATAAAGTGCGCAAAGTAGCTGTACTTGGTGGTGATGGTAACAAATACATCAATCAAGCTAAATTTAAAGGAGCAGATGTATATGTAACAGGTGACATGTATTATCATGTTGCTCATGATGCGATGATGCTCGGTTTAAATATAGTTGACCCAGGACATAACGTTGAAAAAGTAATGAAGCAAGGTGTGCAAAAGCAATTACAAGAAAAAGTGGATGCAAAGAAACTCAATGTACACATTCATGCTTCGCAATTACATACAGATCCATTTACATTTGTATAAGAAAAATAAAAACCGTTGCTCATATAGGCAACGGTTTTTATTATTGTTCTTTTTTCACTTTTACACGAGGTAATATTTTTTGTAACGGTACTTTTCGAACTCTCTCCCATGTAGCGGGATTCATTGGGTCATATTGATCTAAGAAAGCGATAACTTCTTTTGTAATTGGAGTTGGAGTAGAAGCACCTGCTGTAACAGCTACGTTTTCTACACCTTGTAGCCACTCTAATTTAATCTCACTTACGTCTGCAACGCGGTATGCTTTGGTACCAGCAATTTCTTGTGACACTTGTGCTAAACGGTTTGAGTTGTTACTTTTCGGATCACCGACAACAATTGTTAAGTCTGCAACATCAGCTTGTTTAGCGACAGCTTCTTGGCGAACTTGAGTTGCTAAACAAATTTCTTTATGGAATTCTGCTGTTGGGAATTTTTTTTGAATGTCCTCCATTAAATGTTGAACATCCCATTGACTCATCGTTGTTTGATTCGTTACTAAAATTTTATCTGTTGGGATTTCTAATGTTTTTAAATCATCGGCTTTTTCGATAAGGTGAACGATGTCAGGTGCAATACCAACTGCGCCTTCTGGCTCTGGATGATTTTTTTTACCGATATAAATGACATGATACCCTTCCGCTTTCTTAGCTTCGATAAGGTCATGTGTCTTGGTAACATCTGGACAAGTGGCATCGATTGTTGTTAAACCTTTTTCTTTTGCGCGTTGTTTAACTTCTGGAGAAACACCGTGTGCAGTGAAAATAACAGTACCAGAATCAATTTTATCTAAAATTTCTAAGCGACTTGGACCGTCTAATGTGATGATTCCATCTTCTTCAAAAGCGTCTGTAACATGTTTATTGTGAACAATCATACCTAAAATATAAATGGGTCTCGGCAATGATTTATCTAATGCGGCGTTACGTGCAATTACCATTGCATCGACAACACCGTAGCAATAACCACGAGGGGAAATTTTAACAATTTTCATATGAGTAATCCTCTCCTTCTAAACAAGGGATACTTTTGTGCATAGTCTTTTACATTATAAAGGAGGAGTGGATAGAAAACAAAGGATTGTTACACATATAGTTTTGGTTTTGTTGCTGTTTTTTGAACAGGCTCCTCTCGTAATTCTTTTTCTATGACTGGCTCAATCACTATTTTTTTTCTTTTTCTTTTTTTTTGTGGAGGAGGCGGAGTTGCTACCTCAACCTTTTCTGTTATGTCTTCAGCCTGATTTTTAGTTGAATCTTCTTCCGTACTTTTTCCAGAGGTGAGGATTTTAACAATGCTTGGTAGGTTACGCATAATAGGGCCGTACTGTTCGACGACAGGGCTTACAGATTGAACGACTTGGGATACTTTTTCTATATTGTTTATCATATTAGTTGGATTCGAAATTAAATTCGCAAAAAAACTGCCGATGCCGCTACTGGATGCTGCTGTAGTTGTTGCACCGCCGCGCGTTTCGTTTGATTCGTACATTTGAGGGGGAATCATTTGCTCTGGATGCTGCTGCATGTATGGTTGATATTGCTGTGAGTACTGCTGTGGGTATTGCTGTTGATATTGGGGTTGATATTGTTGCCGATATTGAGGTGGCGGTTGCTGGTGCTGGTGCATCATTGGTGGTGGTCCTTCCATTTGTCGATAAGGCGGAACCATTTGCATGTAAGGTTCGGTTGGATCGTGTTTTTTAAAGAGTTTAGCAAGGAACCCTTTCTTTTTTTGTGCCATTGGTGGTAGTTGTGGAATTGGATATGGTGTATAAGGTTGCTGCCCTTGATTTGGATACATTTGTCTTGTAGGGGATTTTGGAAACATGTGAGAAATCCTCCTTTCTTCAGTTAGGTATATACACATACAATATGCAATAAGGGGGAAGAAGGTTAGTTTTTGAAGGGAAAACCTAAACTAAAGATGGATTTTACTTGTAGATTTCGATATAATGTAGACTTGACTGATTTGTGCGCGCAGTAGAAATTTAGAAAGAAGGTGTAACTTATGACACAACAAACTTTTACACAGTATGATTTTAAACCATTTTTAATAGATGCAGTTCGTGAACTACGCTTTACAGAGCCGACAGGAATTCAGCAGAAAATTTTCCCGGTCGTGAAAAAAGGTGTAAGTGTAATTGGACAATCCCAAACAGGTTCTGGGAAAACACATGCATACTTACTTCCTACATTGAACAGAATTAATGCAAGCCGTGAAGAAGTACAACTTGTTATTACAGCACCTACTCGTGAGTTAGCACAACAAATTTACGAAGAGATTGTGAAATTAACAAAATTCTGTGCGGAAGATCAAATGATTACAGCGCGTTGTTTAATTGGTGGAACTGATAAACAACGTTCAATTGAAAAGTTGAAAAAACAACCTCATATCGTAGTCGGGACACCAGGACGTATTAAAGACTTAGTAGAAGAACAAGCATTATTTGTTCATAAAGCAAATACGATTATTGTCGATGAAGCTGACTTAATGCTTGATATGGGATTCATTCACGATGTAGATAAAATTGCAGCACGCATGCCTAAAAACTTGCAAATGCTAGTTTTCTCTGCAACAATTCCTCAAAAACTAAAACCGTTTCTGAAGAAATATATGGAGAATCCAGAGCATATTCATATCAATCCAAAACAAGTTGCAGCTGGAAACATTGAACACTATTTAGTGCCTTCTAAACATCGTAATAAAATTGATTTAGTGAATAAAATGCTACTTCAATTTAAACCGTATTTAGCAGTTGTTTTCACGAATACGAAAAAAATGGCAGATCAAGTTGCTGATGGATTAATGGAACGCGGCTTAAAAGTTGGACGAATTCACGGGGATTTATCACCACGTGATCGTAAAAAAATGATGAAACAAATTCGTGACCTTGAATTCCAATATATTGTTGCGACTGATTTAGCAGCACGTGGTATCGATATTGAAGGAATTAGCCATGTTATTAACTATGAGCTACCATCAGATTTAGATTTCTTCGTTCACCGCGTTGGAAGAACAGCACGTGCCGGGCATTCTGGTATTGCAGTGACGATTTATGATCCAGCAAACGAAGAAGCATTAGATAGCTTAGAAAAACAACGTCATATCGAGTTTAAACATGTAGATTTACGCGGAGATGAGTGGGCAGATTTAGGTGAGCGTCGTCGTCGTAAGAGCCGTAAAAAACCAAATGACGAACTTGACGTTATGGCAACGAAAGTTATTAAAAAACCGAAAAAAGTAAAACCAAACTATAAACGTAAACTTGCAACAGAACGTGACAAAGTGAAGAGAAAATATAGCAATAAAAAAAGATAAGGGGTTTCCCTTATCTTTTTTTAATCCCGCTAATTTAAATGAAGAGTATAGTCTGTTTAAATACTCATATAAATTTGTGTAGTGCGTCTTTTGTGAACAAACAATTCACTACATATTTCTACAAATTATGCTATCATTATATCTATTGTATATTGAAGAGGTGATTGTATGTTAAAGATTGGATCTCATGTTTCCATGAGTGGTAAGAACATGTTATTAGCAGCAAGTGAAGAGGCTGTTTCATACGGTGCAACAACGTTTATGATTTATACAGGTGCACCGCAAAATACACGAAGAAAACCAATTGAAGAATTGAACATAGAAGCAGGAAGAAAACATATGGAGCTGAATGGTATTGAGGAAATTATCGTCCATGCGCCGTATATTATTAATGTTGGGAATACGACGAAGCCAGAAACATTCCAATTAGGCGTAGACTTCCTTCGTATGGAAATTGAAAGAACATCGGCATTAGGTGTAGCGAAACAAATTGTTCTTCACCCAGGAGCGCACGTTGGTGCTGGAGCAGATGCTGGTATTCAACAAATTATTAAAGGGCTTAATGAAGTACTAACGTCAGAACAGACGGTTAACATTGCGTTAGAGACGATGGCAGGAAAAGGAACAGAATGTGGTCGTAGCTTTGAAGAAATTGCAAAGATCATTGATGGCGTAAAATATAATGAAAAGCTATCTGTATGCTTTGATACGTGTCATACGCACGATGCAGGATATGATATTGTAAATGATTTTGACGGTGTATTAAACGAATTTGATAAGATCGTTGGTATAGATCGTTTACAAGTACTTCATATTAATGATAGTAAAAATGTACGCGGAGCAGGAAAAGACCGTCATGAAAACATCGGATTTGGTCACATTGGGTATAAAGCGTTGCATCACATTGTACATCATCCACAGTTAATGCATGTACCAAAAATTCTTGAAACACCGTATGTAGGGGAAGATAAAAAAGATAAGAAGCCACCATACAAATTGGAAATCGAAATGCTGAAAAACGGTACTTTTGATGAAGGGCTTCTTGAAAAAATTAAAGCGCAATAAGGAGGGGATTTCCCCTCCTTATTTTAGTAATTGCTGAAATAATGTATTTACTTGTTGGGCAGTGGCAGGGGAAGTTACTTTTGCAATCTGTTTTAAGAGCTCTAGTCGCTCGTTGTTATCGTAAATATTAATATTTTTACCTTTCATAAGTAAAACGATTTGGTCAGCTTGTGCAGTCGTAATAGAAACTTCATATTCTTTGCTATATTTTAATAACTCTTTTGTAGAAATATGATTTAATTTTTTATTAACAATTTGTTTAATGAGGTTCATCTTGTTATCCTCCTTCAGGCGTTCTTCTATCGAAATATATGAGCATATAGCTTGTACATATTCGTATAGAGTTTCTTTTTTCATGAGGAAAAGAAGCGTATGTTATAATATAAGGACAAAACTACAGAAAAAGAGTAAAGGGAGGACCTATGGAGCAAAAGCAACATCGAAAAGAAAGTGTTATTCATCTCATTTATCGTTTAGTTATGATTATTTTTGGGGCAGCATGCGCAGCGGTAGCGATTGAACTATTTTTAATGCCAAATAAAATTATTGATGGTGGAATTATTGGTATTTCTCTTATATTAGATTACCTTACTCCTAATATTTGGTGGTTAAGTTTTTCTACTTTAGTCGTTGTTCTCAATATCCCATTTATGTATTCGGGTTATAAGCAAATTGGAAAAACATTCATGTTATCTTCGGCATTTGGTATTGTAGCACTAGCATTCATTGAGTCAACGTTACATGCGGTGCCACCGTTTACAACAGAGCCTATTTTAGCGACTGTGTTTGGTGGTCTTATTTTAGGTCTTGGTGTAGGACTTGTAATTCGTCATGGTGGATCGTTAGATGGAACTGAAATTATGGGGATTTTATTAACGAAGAAATTACCGTTCTCTGTTGGTGAATTCGTAATGTTTGTGAACTTATTTATTTTTGCATGGGCAGCATTTGTGTTTGGTGTGGAACAAGCGATGTATTCTGTTATGACGTACTATATTGCATTTAAAACAATCGATACAGTAATTCAAGGGCTAGATGAAACGAAAGCAGTTTTAATTGTATCTGATCAATATGAGGAAGTATCAAATGCGATTTTACATCGACTCGGTCGTGGAACTACAAAGCTTGTAGCAAAAGGTGGTTATACAGATAAAGAAAAAGAAGTTATTTATGCAGTTGTAACGCGTCTAGAAGTGACGAAGTTAAAGTCAATTGTGCATGAAATTGATGAAAATGCGTTTGTTACGATTATGAGCACGCAAGAGACAAATGGTGGTAAGTTTAAATCGGCTATTCACTAAACGTATATAGGAATATTTTTCGAAAGCAGAGAATTTTTCTCTGCTTTTTGTTATAATAGTAAGGTTTCTTGAAAAAATAGATATATTTTAGGCAGATTGGTTTACAACTATAATAAGCTGTACTATAATTCAAATAGATATAAATCGGAATCATTCTGAATTAAAATAGGTGAGATGCTATGAATAATATATTAGAGATTGAAGGTTTAACATTCCGATACGAAGATCGGAATGTGTTAGAAAATATTAATTTGCAAGTTCCGAAGGGAGCTTTTTTAGGTTTAGTGGGACCGAATGGTTCAGGTAAATCAACTTTACTTAAGTGTTTATTAGGCGTTTTAAAGCCAAAAGAAGGAAGCATTCGTGTGTTTGGCGTTGATAGTAAGAAGTTTAAGGAATGGAATAAAGTTGGTTATGTATCCCAAAAAGCAAATAGTTTCAATTCTGGTTTTCCAGCAACTGTTTCTGAAGTTGTGTCAATGGGACTTGTTTCGAAAAAAGGGCTTTTTCGCTTTTTCACAAAAGAGGATAAGAAAAAGGTAGAAAAAGCAATTGCTGATGTAGGGATGAGTGAGTTTCAAGGTCGTAATATTGGAGAGCTTTCTGGTGGACAGCAACAGCGTGTATTTATTGCTCGTGCGCTCGTTAGTGATCCTGAATTGCTTATTTTAGACGAGCCTACTGTTGGAATCGATGTAAAAAATGTGGAAAGTTTTTACGAAATATTAGAGGATTTAAACAAAAGGCTCGGGATCACATTAATTCTTGTTACTCATGATATGGGAGCTGTTACCGAAAAAGTAACACATGTTGCATGTCTAAACCAACATCTACATTTCCATGGAAATGTAGAGAAGTTCCGAGAGTTAGAAGATGCAGAAATGTCCGTCTTATATGGACATCATGTTCATCGTTTAGAACACGAACATGAGCATCACGGGAGGATATAATGATACAAGATTTTTTACAATATGACTTTTTACGTAATTCTTTATATGCAGGTATTTTAATTGGACTTGTTGCACCGCTAATAGGTGTGTTTGTTGTTATTCGTCGTTTATCTCTTATTGCGGATGCATTAAGTCACGTGACGTTATCAGGTATTGCAGCAAGTTTATTACTTGAAAAAACCATTTTTACAGGTGGATTTTTAAACCCCTTATATATGGGGATGGTTTTTTCAATTGGTGGAGCGCTATTAATCGAAAAGTTAAGAACTGTATATAAGCACTATCAAGAATTAGCAATTCCAATTATCCTTTCGGCAGGGATGGGAGTTGGAGTTATTTTCATTTCACTTGCAAATGGATTTAACACAGACTTATTTAGTTATTTATTTGGTAGTGTCAGTGCTGTAACAAGTACGGATTTAATTATTATTGGGATTGTAGCAATTGTTGTTGTTGCGACAATTATTTTATTATATAAAGAGCTGTTTCTACTATCATTTGATGAGGAATACGCAGTATCAACTGGTTTAAGAGCGAAATGGATTCACTTTATTTTCATTATATTAGTTGCTCTTGTCATTGCAGTATCAATGCGTGTAGTAGGGGTCCTTCTCGTATCATCATTAATGACGTTACCAGTTGCAGCAAGTATTCGTATTGCTAAAGGATTTAAACAAACAATTTTCTTTTCCATTTTATTTGGTGAAATTGCAGTAATTGGTGGAATGTTTGCTTCGTATCAACTTGATCTAGCACCAGGTGGTACAATTGTTATGATAGCAGTTCTTATTTTAATCGGTGCGATTTTATGGAAGAAGAAAAAAACTGCATAAAGTAGGGATAGGTATGAATCTAACAGAAGCTTTACGCCTAATGAAGGAAAAAGGATACAAACATACTGGAAAAAGAGAAGAGATGCTCAGATTATTTGCAGCACATAATCGTTATTTAACTGCGAAAGACGTTTTAGAGCATATGAAAGACGATTATCCAGGGCTTAGTTTTGATACGATTTATCGTAACTTAACAGTTTTTGCTGAGATTGGTGTTTTAGAACAAACGGAATTAAATGGTGAAAAACATTTTCGTTTCACTTGTTCTATTATGGAACATCATCATCATTTTATTTGTTTGGATTGTGGTGGGACGAAAGAGATTACTTCCTGCCCAATGGATTTTATGAATAAAGACTTTACTGGTTATGAAGTAACGGGTCATAAGTTTGAAATATATGGTCGTTGTCCAAAATGTGCAAAGTAAAAGCTCGTCGGTTATATAACTGACGAGCTTTTTTACGTAGAAAAGAAGGTTGCTCACAAATATTGTGGCAACCTTCTTTTTATTGTTCTTGTGTCTCTTTTTCTTTTTCTCGTTCAGCAGCCATTTCAGCAGCAATTACGTCGATTTCTTTTTTCAGTTCTTCTACCATTGTTTCTTCTGGTACTTTACGAACGACTTGCCCTTTACGGAATAATAATCCCTCTCCACGTGCACCAGCAATACCGATATCAGCTTCACGAGCTTCACCAGGACCATTTACAGCGCAACCAAGTACTGCAACTTTAATTGGTACTTGAAGTGTAGAGATGTATTCTTCCACTTCGTTAGCGATGCTAATTAAATCGATTTCAATACGACCACAAGTTGGACAAGAGATAAGTGTCGCTGCGTTAGACGCAAGACCGAATGATTTTAATAATTCACGAGCAACTTTTACTTCTTCAACTGGATCAGCACTTAATGAAATACGTAGTGTATTTCCGATGCCTTTACTTAAGATTGCTCCAAGACCAGCGGCACTTTTTACAGTTCCAGCAAACAATGTTCCAGATTCTGTAATACCTAAATGTAATGGGTAATCAAAAGCGCGAGCAGCTTTCTCGTATGCTTCGATTGCTAAGTTAACATCAGAGGCTTTCATAGATACGATAATATCGTGGAAATCTAAGTCCTCTAAAATTTTAATATGATGTAGCGCGCTCTCAACCATACCATCAGCAGTTGGGTATCCGTACTTTTCTAAAATGTGGCGCTCTAATGAACCAGCGTTTACACCAATACGGATTGGAATACCGCGCTCTTTTGCTGCATTTACAACAGCTTCTACTTTATGGCGACGACCAATATTACCTGGATTGATACGTACTTTATCAATGCCACCTTCAATTGCTTTTAAAGCAAGGCGATAATCAAAATGAATATCAGCAACAAGTGGAATGTTGATTTGTTTTTTTATATCAGCAATAGCATTAGCTGCGCGTTCATCTGGAACGGCAACGCGGACGACTTGACAGCCAGCTTCTTCTAAACGCTTGATTTCAGCAACTGTTGCTTCAACATCATGTGTTTTTGTTGTTGTCATACTTTGTATAATTAATTCATTATTACCGCCAATTGTTAAATTACCGACTTTAACTGGACGTGTTTTTGTACGATGAGTCATTTCATTCACGAATAGATCGCTCTCCTTATAAAAGAAGTTTCTTATTTAGTCCCTCATATCAATGATAGTATACGTGATATAGGGCTATAGAAACCGAAGTGCTCGGTTTCACTTTTACTATTGTATCAGCGCCTTTATGTAATTGACAAGGATTAAGTGATGGCTTATTGATATAACGGGAATTTATAAGACTTTCCAATTTGTATTTTTGTAGCAGATGTACTTTTGTTTAATTGTTTAAAGTCGTCAATGACTTTTTCTATGGAAGGAATTTTTTTCTTGTTAATTTGTTCTGTAATAGAAAGAACTGTCTCGCCAGTTTTTACTTCAATTGTTTTATAAGATGTATCCGTTTCTTTTTCTGTTTTATTCTCTTTATTTTGTTGGCTGTCTGTGTTTTCTTTTTTAATCGTTTGGGCAGCAGTTGTTTTTTTATATGAACTTAACATCGGTAAAGTACCGATTTTTATATCGTAATAAAATATATAACCGAGAACAAGCACGAATAGGAATATACCTAACCTCTTCATATTCTTCACTCCTTTGCTAGGAATATATGCTTGTCCAAAAAAAAAATGCCTATTTAGGCATTTTTTTATTTTTCTTTCGGTTGGGGTACCTCTTTAATCGTTAAGTATAGAACGATTAAAACAACAGCGATATAAATGAATGTTGCGCCAGGTACGACGATTTTGAATAAATCCATAATCATGAAGAAAATGGTTGGGATTGTGTAGCTGTATGCAGTTAGTGTCCAAACTTGTTTATAGGATAGTTTACGTTGACCGCTCATAGCAGAACCGATGAACGCAAGTAAAGTCACGCCTACAAAAGTGATGAATAATTGGAATAGGTACACTAAGAATCCAATAACAAATAATAAAATTGGATAAATATTATCGAATAAAGAAATAAATTCTTGTAGATCTTTTTTCTCAAGAGATGCACCTAACAAATCGTTATAAGAATACGTTTGTGTTTGACCATTTCCCATAGAGACTACTTTATCTTTTAAAACAAATAAACCTGTTTTATTTTGATATTTTTCTAGGTCTGTTGAATTTGGATCAAATACGAAAAGTGCATTTCCTTCTTCTTTTTCAATAGGCTGATCAATATCGGCTTTTAGTTCGCCATTTTCAATTTTAAAATCAGGTAAATCTTTATCGATGACTTGATTTACCATGCCTACACCATCTTGGATAAAACTACCGTACAAAAAAGTTCTTGGAATAGTAGTAATTAAGCAAAGTAGCATAATATACAAAATGGTTTTACCGATTTTTTGAAAACGGAATAGCGCCATATCTTTAGGCGAGTATATGCTTTTTACGAATTGGGTAAATATGGACATAGATTCACTTCCTTTATGTATGTATAAAATCATTGTAACGTAGGAATCTAGAGAATCTCAAGATATATTATATTTACATATAGTGGAGATAACTAAATTTCTTTTTATTAACTTTCTTCTTTTAAATAAGAAAAATACAATTGACACTTTTCTTTTCTATATGGTAAATTTATCTTACATTTCTTAAAGGGCATATCCGATAGGAATTCCTTTATTTGATATGTTGTTACATACATAATTGTGGACCCTTAGCTCAGCTGGTTAGAGCAGACGGCTCATAACCGTCCGGTCGTAGGTTCGAGTCCTACAGGGTCCATATCCATTTCGCATGTTTATTATGTTAGCAGGAAGCTTCCTTGTAGAAGGAAGCTTTTTTTACGGAATATATGAGCATTTTAATTGAAAAGAAGTGGGAATTTTGCTACTTTAATGATAGCAAGACAATGTGATTTATTTGTTTGCACCCTATGGCAATTAGGGTAGAATGAAGTTGTATGTCACTTAAGTGGCAATACATAAACTGGGAGGAATATAACAATGGCAAAACACGAATTACCAAATTTACCTTATGCGTATGATGCTTTAGAGCCTCACTTTGACAAAGAAACAATGAACATCCATCATACAAAACATCACAACACGTACATTACAAACTTAAACGCTGCTTTAGAAGGTCATGCAGAATTAGCTGACAAAAGCGTAGAAGAATTAGTTGCAAACTTAAACGAAGTACCAGAAGCAATCCGTACAGCAGTACGTAACAATGGTGGCGGACATGCTAACCATACATTCTTCTGGACAATCCTATCTCCAAACGGCGGAGGACAACCTGTAGGTGAACTTGCAACTGCAATTGAAGCAAAATTCGGTAGCTTCGATGCATTCAAAGAAGAATTCGCAAAAGCTGGCGCAACTCGCTTCGGTTCTGGTTGGGCTTGGTTAGTAGTAAACAATGGTGAGTTAGAAGTAACAAGCACTCCAAACCAAGATTCTCCTTTAACTGAAGGTAAAACGCCAGTTATCGGTTTAGATGTTTGGGAGCATGCTTACTACTTAAACTACCAAAACCGTCGTCCAGACTACATCGGTGCATTCTGGAACGTTGTAGATTGGAACGCTGCTGAAAAACGTTACCAAGAAGCAAAATAATTGTAATAAATATAGAAAAAAGCTAGGGGAGAACCCCTAGCTTTTTTCTATGCTTTCCTTTTACATAATTGGGCTTGTCTTTGGAAGACTAGAACATGAAGTAAAGGAGAGTTGTGTATGAAGTGGAAACATATAATTGGTGACGTTGAAGTGAATCGGGATTTAGTGTTATTGCTCCTTATAGGAGGTTTATACACGCTCGCAATTTCTTTATCGAATACGTTTGTAAATATTTATTTATGGAAACAAACACAAAATTATGTGAATCTTGGCTTGTATAATTTGGCCAGCGTTATATTACAGCCTCTCACATTTCTTGTAGGGGGAAAATTAGCGAAACGTATCGATCGCTCGATTTTATTACGAATAGGAGTAGGAACGCTCGCAATTTTTTTTATTGTTGTCTTAGTAGCGGGGAAAAGTGCTTCTCAGTATATTTTATTAATGGGGGCTCTTTTAGGAGTAGGATACGGTTTTTACTGGTTGGCTTTTAACTTATTGACATTTGAAATTACAGAACCAGAAACAAGAGATTTCTTTAATGGGTTTCTTGGACTTCTTACATCCTTCTCTGGGATGATCGGACCAATAGCAGCAGGATACACAATTTCACGTATGGAGAAATGGAGTGGTTATACTGTTATATTCTTTCTTTCATTAGTTCTATTTGCAATTGCTGTCGTCTTAAGCTTCTTTTTATCTAAAAGAGAATGTGAAGGGCGTTATGAAATCGTGCAAGTATTGAAAGAACGACGGATTGATAAAAACTGGGGAAAGATTACACGAGCTCATTTTTTCCAAGGATTGAGAGAAGGAACGTTTATTTTTGTCATTTCAGTATATGTTTATTTAGCAACTAATAGTGAGTTCGCATTAGGGAAATATAGTTTAGTGAACTCTGCTGTATCCTTTGTATGTTATTACTTAGTTGCTCGTATGTTAAAGAAGGAGTGGCGAAAAAAAGCAATTTTACTTGGAGGCATTATTTTATATGCTGTCGTCTTTTTAGTTATTTTCAATGTTACATACACGAAATTACTTATTTATGCGGCATGTATTGCGATTGCATATCCTATTTTACTTGTTCCGTATGGATCAATGACATATGACGTAATTGGTAGAGCGAAAAATGCGAGAGAATGGCGTGTGGAATATGTCGTTGTTCGGGAGCTGTGGTTAAACGCCGGAAGAATCTGTTCCATTTTAAGTTTTTTATGTGCTGTACTATTCTTTCCACCTGAAAAAAGTTTACCTTACTTATTATGTATTTTAGGTGCTGGACATTTTCTTATTTATTTTGCAGTTAAAAATGTCAAATATGATGAGGGAAATGCGAGTAAAACAAGTGTTGTAACGCAAGGAAACGCGCAAAACCAAACTGAACCAGAAGGTTAACTTCTCGTTTGTTTTATGCTAGAATAGAAAAAGATGTAAGACAGCAGTGAGGACACCTGTATGAAGGTGTCCCTTTCACATTACATAGCTGTTGGTAGAGGGGGTTTGTATGAGCAAGAAGCAGAAGCAAAATAAGAAAAAGACCCACGTTCCTTTTCGGTTAAACGTGCTGTTTTTCTGCGTGTTTTTAATGTTCTCCGCGGTTATTGTAAGGCTCGGATATGTACAAATTGTTCGCGGTGAAGAATATAAGAATGAAGTGGAGAAGAAAGAAAACTCAACGATAAGTAATCCTGTACCGCGTGGGAAAATATTTGACCGTTATGGGCGATCTGTAGTAGATAATGCAGCCATTCGTACTATTACATTTACAAAAATGAAAGGATCAACTGCAGAGGATCGCTTAGAAACAGCGAAAAAGCTAGCAGATTTGATTGAAGTACCGACAGATAAATTAACAGATCGCGATAAAAAAGATTATTGGCTTGCTATGCATAAAGAGGAAGCTAAAGAAAAAATTACGAATAAAGATCGTCAAGAGTTTAAAGATAAAAAAATTGATGATAAAGAATTAGACGAGCGTCAGCGCAGTCGTGTAACAGAAGAAGAGATTAATCAATTATCCGCAAAAGATCTAGAAATACTAGCGATTAAGAGTAAGATGGATGGCGGATATGCAATGACACCTCAAGTTCTTAAGAAAAATGCAACAGATGAAGAATATGCGATTATTAGTGAAAATTTAGCGCAATTGCCGGGAGTAGATACAAGTGTTGATTGGGAACGAAAATATGCATATGATGGTGATTTGTTCCGAAGTGTACTTGGTGGTGTAACAACTTCTGACGAAGGTTTACCAAGAGAAAGACTAGATTACTATCTTGTTCGTGATTATAATCGAAATGACCGAGTAGGAAAAAGTTATCTTGAACAACAGTATGAAGATAGTCTGCACGGTACGAAAGCAGAAGTTAGAAATGTTACAGATAAAAACGGTAATATTTTAGAAACGATTAATGTATCAAAAGGACAAAGTGGTAATGACCTGAATTTAACGATTGATATGGAATTACAAAAGCGCGTGGAGGATATTCTTACGAAGAATTTAATGAGATTTAAAGGAAGCGAACCTCTTTTAGATCGCGCATTCGTTGTAATGATGAACCCAAAAAATGGTGAAGTTTTATCTATGGCTGGGAAACAATTAGTTAACGAAGATGGTCAAACGAAAGTAAATGACTTTGCATTAGGTACCATGACAAGTTCTTATCCGATGGGGTCAACTGTAAAAGGTGCAACAGTACTTACTGGATATCAAACTGGTGCGATTCAACCAGGTTCAGTACAATTGGATGAACCAATTAAATTAAAAGGTACACCTACGAAGTCATCTTGGAAAACGATGGGATATATTAATGACCTTACAGCTTTAAAAATGTCTTCTAACGTTTATATGTTTAAAACAGCGATGAATATCGCCGGTGTTCAGTATGTGAGAGGTGGTACGTTAGATATACCTCAAAAAGCATTTGATACGATGCGTTATTATTTCGGACAGTTTGGACTTGGTGTAAAAACAGGAATTGATTTACCGAATGAATCTGCTGGTCAGATGGGGAGAGGTAGTCAACCAGGTTTCTTACTAGATTTATCAATTGGACAGTATGATACGTATACACCGCTTCAATTAGCGCAATATATTTCGACGATTGCCAATGGTGGATATCGTATGCAACCACAAGTTGTAAAAGAAATTCGTCAACCGGCAGTGAAACCAGATGAAGTTGGGAAAGTTGTTCAATCTATGGAACCGAAAGTATTAAATCGTGTTGATATGCCAGAATCGCAAATTAAACGTGTTCAAGAAGGATTTAGACAAGTGTATAATGATTCAGGTGGTACAGCTACCAAATACTTTACAGGTGCAAAATATAAAGCGGCAGGGAAGACAGGTACCGCGCAAACTGTGTATGGCGGAGATAAAGAGATTGGTAGAAAGGCAAATGGTGAACGTGTGGAAACATATAACTTAACATTAGTAGGTTATGCGCCACTTGAAGATCCAGAAGTAGCATTCTCTGTTGTTGTTCCATGGGTACATGATGATAAGACTGGTATTAATGGATATATTGGTCGTGAAATTATGGACGCCTACTTTGATTTAAAAAACCAAGAAGTAAATGGTGAAGCTCCAAAAGATGATAAAAACAATAAAAATAAAGATCAAGATGATGAATAAAAAAATTTTAAAAAAGCACACTATCTGAAAAGATAGTGTGCTTTTTTTTATGGTTTATGCATATCGTGTAATAAATGTGGACAAGTATACAACATTGAAAAAAAACGCGGCCGTATAAATGATACTTGTATATGGTGGGATAGGGGATAAATATTTTATAGGGAAATCATCAGAGGAAATGAATAGCTACTACTGAATTAAAATTGTACCGTATGTTGATTTATGTGGAACTTTACAAAACTTTTACAAACAATTAAAACCGAATTAATAGTTTAGCAGTATTCTTATATCTGTAATCCTGTTATTTCCGGTTACTTCTAGGAGGAAGAACACGTGAAATGGATGCGTACACCGATTATAATTTTCGTACTATCGATATGGTTCCTCTGTTTTGAAATGTCTACTGCATTTGCTTTAAATGATATGGGAGAAGTGAGAGTTGATGGATCCTCAACGGTTTTTCCTATTATAGAAGCAGTAGCGGAGGAATATACAAAGGTGCATCCAGACGTGAAAATTTCCATCAGTGTTTCTGGAACTGGAGGAGGATTTAATCGTTT
The DNA here is from genome assembly GCF_052805735.1 of Bacillus sp. N6. Lineage (NCBI taxonomy): Bacteria > Bacillati > Bacillota > Bacilli > Caryophanales > Bacillaceae > Bacillus > Bacillus sp. N6. Next base: position 4,182,727 of record NZ_CM127843.1, on the reverse strand, counting down.
CAGTAAAGGAGAAGTAGATATAAATAATGCTTCGAGAGTAATGAAACAAGTCGAGAAAAGTGAGATGAAGAAAAACTCTATTCAGTTCACACCTTTTGAGGTCGCTAACGATGGTCTTACAATCGTTGTGAATCGGCACAATACATGGGTAGACGATATGTCAGTAGACGAGTTACGTTTACTGTGGAGTGAAGATGGAAGAGAGAAGCGATGGTCACAAATTCATTCAACATGGCCACGTGAACAAGTGAAGTTTTATGCACCAGGCGTAGACTCTGGTACTTATGATTATTTTCAAAATGTCATCTTACAAAATCATCGCATTGTAAAAAAGGTCTCTTTGTCTGAAGATGATCAAGTTATTATGCAAGGGGTAATGAATGATAAACATGCCATTGCTTTTGTAGGATATGCTTATTATATGGCTAATCGAGATAAGGTGAAAGCAATAAAAGTGAATGGTGTATTTCCGACGAAAGAGACCATTCAGTCAGGTAAGTATAAGCCGTTATCTAGGCCGCTACTTACTTATGTGAATAATGCATCTATCCGAAATAAAATGAATGTAGCAAACTATGTTGAGTTTATGATTCAGCATGTTGGTAACCTCGCTGAAGAGGTCGGGTATGTAAAATTACGAAAAGAAAAATACAATGAACAGCTGCGTATGTTAACAGAAATAAAAAGGTAATGTCAGGGTGGAAAGGGGTTTTCATCTTTGGCTCATAATGACAAAAGTCAAATTACATTTTCTGTACAACATTTGATTGAAAGAAATACAAAACAAAGAAAAAAAACGCAGCGAATCAATCGAATAATGCCTTTGTTACTAAAAATAATTGCTAGCGTTTCTATTGCTACGACACTTGGAATTGTTTTTACGCTCTCTAATGAAACAATCATGTTTTTTCAAAAAATATCATTGTACTCCTTTTTGACGGAAAAAGAATGGTTACCGTTTTTTGAAAATCCTAAATTCGGTATATTACCACTTATATGTGGAACCTTCCTTGTAACAGCAATCGCTATGTTTGTAGCAATTCCTATTGGTTTAGCGTGTGCCGTATTTTTAAGCGAATATGCTTCAAATAGTGCACGGAAAATATTAAAGCCGATGTTAGAGCTATTAGCAGGTATCCCGACAATTGTATATGGTTTTTTTGCATTAACAATTGTTACGCCGCTTTTACAAAGGATTATACCAGATTTACAGTTTTTTAATGCGATTAGCCCAGGAATCGTTATCGGATTTATGATGATGCCTACAGTTGCATCTCTATCTGAAGACGCGATGAGAGCTGTGGCGAAAGGGACGAAAGAAGCTTCATTAGCACTCGGAGCGACGCGGTTTGAAATGGTAAAACAAGTGGTGTTTCCGTCCGCTTTTACAGGGATTATGGCAGCAATTATATTAGCGGCTTCGCGTGCAATTGGTGAAACGATGATTGTTGTAATTGCGGCAGGATCCACACCAAATGTATCGCTTGATCCGACACATTCTATTCAAACGTTAACAGCCTATATTGTGCAAGTAAGTTTAGGTGATGCTCCGCATGGAACGATTACGTATTACAGCATGTATGCTGTAGGTGCAACATTATTTTTGTTTACTTTTATTATGAACATCATTTCGCAGTCAATTATGCGCCGTTTTAGGAGGATGACATAATATGCGGATGTTGAATCATAAAAAAATACAAAAAAACATGGTATCACGCTTTTTAAAAGATCGAATTTACAAATTGTTATTTTATATAGCGATTTTATTTTCAATCGTAATTTTGTTTGTGTTACTGTTTCAAATTGTTGAAAAAGGTATAAGTTATCTTTCAATAGATTTCTTTACAAATTTCGCTTCACGTAATCCGAAAGAAGCTGGTATTGCTGCAGCTTTGTCAGGGACAATATTATTTATGAGTATTGTTATACCTGTTTCTTTTATATTTGGAGTTGGAACAGCCCTTTATTTAGAGCAATATGCGAAGGAATCTCTATTTAAAAAAATAGTAGAGATTAATAATCAAACGTTAGCAGGAGTACCATCCGTTGTATTTGGATTGCTTGGTTTAACTATTTTTGTATATGCTCTTCATTTAGGAGAGAGTATAGTTGCAGCAGCACTGACGATGAGTTTACTCGTCTTACCAACAGTTGTTGTGGCGAGTCAAGAAGCAATCCGATCAGTACCAAGTGCATTATTAGAGGGTTCTTACGGATTAGGTGCTACGAAGTGGCAAACGATGTATCAAATTGTATTGCCATATGCTTTCCCGGGTATTATAACGGGCTGTACGTTAGCGATATCAAGAGCAATTGGAGAAGCAGCACCACTATTAGTTATTGGGGCACTTGCGTTTGCAAATTATGTTCCATTTAGTATGTTTGATAGATTTACAGTTTTACCAATTCAAATTTTTAATTGGATGAGTAGGCCACAAGAAGAATTTCAGTATGTAGCAGCAGCTGGGATGATTGTTTTGTTAGGTTTGTTGCTATTTATCAATATATTTGTTTTATGGTTACGAAATCGAAAATAAGTTGGAAGTGGATGAAAGGGGAATTCAAATGGTAGCAACAGTAGTAAATGTACAGGTGAAAAACGAAGAGAAAATCGAGACTGCGCCAAAGAAAGTAGTATTTGATACGAAAAACTTAAATTTATGGTATGGGGAAGACCATGCTTTAAAAGATATTAATTTAAGTATTCATGAGAATGAAGTTACAGCAATTATCGGTCCAAGTGGCTGTGGTAAATCAACGTACTTAAAAACGTTAAATCGCATGGTAGAGTTAGTACCGATCGTTCGAACTACAGGTATAATTGAATATAGAGAACGCAATATATTTGATAAATCATATCCAGTTGAAGAATTAAGAACGCACGTAGGAATGGTGTTCCAAAAGCCAAATCCATTTCCAAAATCTATTTATGAGAATGTAGCATACGGTCCAAAAATCCATGGTATCCGTGACAAAAAGACATTAGATGAAATTGTTGAGAAAAGTTTACGCGGAGCAGCGATTTGGGATGAGTTAAAAGATCGTTTGCACGATAATGCATACGGTTTATCTGGTGGACAGCAACAGCGTCTATGCATCGCACGTTGCTTAGCTATTGAGCCAGATGTTATTTTAATGGATGAGCCAACATCGGCACTAGATCCAATTTCAACATTAAAAGTAGAAGAATTAATTCAAGAGTTAAAGAAAGACTTTAGTATTGTTATCGTAACGCATAATATGCAACAAGCAGCGCGTATTTCAGACAAAACCGCTTTCTTCTTAAGCGGGGAAGTTGTGGAGTATACAGATACAAACAAATTATTTACGACGCCTTCAGATAAGCGTACAGAAGATTATATTACAGGTCGCTTTGGTTGATATCATTGCAAAGCTAAGAGAAAATGCCCTCTTAACAGAGGGCATTTCTTATTTTTATCTCACTTTAATAGGGAAGTAATACCTTCTCTTTATCTTAAGGTTTATTACAAGCGTAAGAGGTTATGTAGGAGATTTATCCCGCTATTTGCGGGCAGTAAGACCTCACCTCAAAATTCAGCAAAAGTAAAGAAGTTAGGTGGGCGGGCGGCCTGTAAAAGCCCGATTGATGAGGAGTGATTAAAGTTTCACTTTGTATATAATGGCACATAATATTGAGGGGGAAGAAAAAATGGTAAGAGAACAGTTTCAAGGTGATTTAAAAGTGTTACAGCAAAAGGTGATTGAGCTTGGCGAATTAGCAAATGCGGCTTTATTGATTGCTATGGAAGGTCTGCATACAAGGGATGTAGAGAAAGCGTTAGAGGTCATTGATGGTGATTACCGTATGGATAATTTAGAAGAGGAAATAAACGATCTTGCGCTTATGCTCATTACGAAGCAGCAACCTGTAGCAAGTGACTTAAGAAGGATCTTTATTTCAATTAAAACAGCGACAGATTTAGAGCGTATTGCAGATCATGCTGTTAATATTGCAAAGGCTACAATTCGTCTTGGGGAAAAAGAAGTGGCTGTTAGTTTGCACAACCTGGATGAAATGTTTGCGGTTGCAAATAAGATGTTGCATTTAGCGTTAGAAGCATATGAGCAAGAAAATTTAACTTTCGCGAAACAAATTGCTGAAATGGATGATTCCGTTGATGAAATATATGGAAAAGCAATTCGTGAGTTTATATCTTCAGTTCCGGAACAACCAGAAGCAATTACGCAAATTACACAATTATCATTTGTGGCGAGATATATTGAGCGTGTAGCAGACCATATTACAAACATTGCTGAAAATGTATTTTATTTAGTAAAAGGAAAGCATTATTTATTGAATGAGTAGGAATGAAAGTAGGTGATGAGAAATCACCTGCTTTTTTTAGTCAAAACATGACAAAAAAAGCTCGTTGTTTCCTTTAGTTTATGATGATAAGATGTATCATAATGTAATGGGAAAATTAGTATATATGTTGTTCGTTAATAAGTATTATTTATCAATTAATAGTAAGCGCTTTCTTGTCGTTTGAAACGTACGTTTTTATAGGTGGGAAATTTAATTATAGGGTCTTTTAAATGATGATTCGTTTAACTAATCAAGTTTATGCTGCTAGTTCATGTGGGATAGAGAATATACATATGGTATATGGAGCTACTGAACATTATATAAGTGGAGGCTGAAGTATATGAAGGGGGTTATTTTAGCTGGAGGAAAAGGAAGACGCCTTAGACCATTAACATGTAATACTCCAAAGCCGATGTTACCATTATTAGAAAAACCAGTTTTAGAATACAATATTGAGTTATTACGCCAGCATGGTATTCGTGAAATTGCAATTACTGTTCAATATATGAGTACGACGATTAAGCGATATTTTGGTGATGGTAGTAAATGGGGAGTTAACTTGTATTATTTTGAAGACTCTCCTCCGCTTGGTACAGCAGGGAGTATTAAACAAGCAGAACAATTTTTAGATGAAACATTTGTTGTAATAAGCGGGGATGCATTAACTGACTTTCAATTATCAGAAGGAATTAGGTTTCATGAACAAAAGAAAAGAATGGTAACAATGTTTGTGAAAGAAGTAGAAAATCCACTCTCATTTGGATTGGTTGTAATGAATAAAGACCAGGAGGTTACACGATATATAGAAAAGCCGGGCTGGAATGAGGTAGTATCTAATGTTGTGAATACAGGCATATATATTATGGAGCCAGAAATCTTTTCTTACATACCGCCTAGACAATTTTTTGATTTCAGTCATGATGTGTTTCCGTTATTGGCAAACAAAAATGTGTTATTCGCATATTTGTCAGAAGGTTATTGGTTAGATATCGGCACATTTAATCAATATCGACAAGCACAATTTGATTTGTTAACGAAAAAGTTACAAGTACCTATTCCTTATACGGAAGTATTACCGATGGTATGGATGGGAGAAGGGGTGACGATTGGGAAAGGGACAAAAATTCATGGCCCCTCTTTCATTGGAGAAGGAGCAAAGATTGGTACGGGAGCTGTAATTGAGCCATATTCTATTATTGGAAAAAATAGTATTGTTTCAAATTATTCTCATCTTCAAAAAAGTATTGTTTTTGCAAATGCCCATATTGGAAAGTATTGTGAACTATTAGAAACGACAATAGGAGAGCGTACAATAGTTGAAGATGACGTTACACTGTTTCAAAAAAGCATTGTAGCGGATCACTGTCATATCGGGAGAAGTACGATAATTAAGCAAAAAGGAAAACTATGGCCTTATAAGGCGATTGATAGTCATTCGATAGTAGGAGCGGCTGGTATTCAAGAGAGTGAAATGAGTGCAGGGTGGTTACAAAAAAGCCGCATTGTAGGAAGAGGGAATGTTGAAATTACTCCCCAGTTTATCGTGAAGATTGCGATGGCGTATGGCTCTCTTTTTACAAAAGGAGAAAGTATATTAATTGGAAGTCAAGAAAATATAGAAACAACCTCTTATAAAAATTTATTTTTACATGCTATTCATGGTATAGGGATTCATACGATGGAATGCAAAGAAATGAACGAGTCACTTTTTCAATATAGTGTTCATCATTTGCAATGTGCAGGTGGGGTTTTCATTCAAGTGGAGAATGAGAATGAGATTGTTATAAAGTTGTATGGTCAAGCTGGCATGCCGTTAACGCATAAGCAGCAAAAAGAGATAGAACAAGTATATATGTCCGAATTGTTTTATTACGTGCATGAGAAAGAGATGGGGCGAAATAAGCTGGTTCATGTTTCTATGAATGAGTATATAGAAGTTATATTGGGGCATATTGATATCGAGAAAATACAGATGCAGAAGTTTCATCTTCTTATTAATAAGAGAAATGATACGTTGCAACATTTACTTATGCTCTTTCTACAAAGACTTGGTTGTACAGTTACATGGATTTATGCAAGCGAACAAAAAGATCATGTGAAAGCTTTGATGAAATCAAGTAAAGCAAATATGGCTCTTATGTTTTCTGAGCAAGGAAATCATTTCGAGTTATACGATAAACATAGTAATATTTACCAAGGTACAGATTTGGAAGAGGTAGATATTCCAGATTTCTTACTCGAATCTACAGGAAATATTTACCCAATGTCTTTGAAATTAGGAGAATGTTATCTTCTTTTTTATACGCAGGATGAAAGGAAGTCGTTTCAAGTAAGGTGGAAGCGAGATATTTTATATCGAATTGGAAAATTATTTGAGCTAATAGCATTGCAAGGAAAAACGTTTCTCAGCATAGTAGAGCAATCACCTCCGCTCTATTTACTTTATGATGAAGTGGTATGTTCATGGAATGAAAAAGGGGAAATTATGAGGAAATTATTGGATGATATTGAAAGGAAGGGAGAAGGCATATTTGAAGGAGTACAGTTCAAATATACTGAAAAAGAGTGGTCTTATATCGTTTCTGACACAAAACAACCAAAATTTTTAGTGTATTCACATGCTAGAAACCCAGTAATAGCAAGGGAAAATATGAAAAATCTTATAGAAAAAATTAGACAATATCAAAAGGTGTAGAATTTTTATTTTAAAAGTGGTATTATAGTATAGTCTGATTTAAGTTATTAGTACTGGAGGGAAATAAGAATGCGTGTGAATATTACTCTAGCATGTACAGAATGCGGAGATCGTAACTATATCTCAAAGAAAAATAAACGTAACAACGCTGAGCGTATCGAGCTTAAAAAGTATTGCAAGCGTGACAAGAAGTCTACGTTACACCGTGAAACAAAGTAAGCAGTAGGAATATTTTCCTACTGTTTCTTTTTTTATTCGATTCCTATGTTAAAAGTGATACACTATCATCATAGAGTAAAGTGTCACTGTAAGGAGGAGAATGTGTGAAAGAAGAGAAAGTGCGTTTGCGTAAACAAATAATAGAACACATGAATTCTTTATCAGAAGAACAATATACAACTTTATCAGAACAGATTGCATTTTCGTTGTATGCGCAAAAAGAGTGGGTTGAAGCTAAAACAATTGGAATTACTCTTTCAATGGAAAATGAAGTGAATACATATCCTATTATCGAAAAAGCTTGGGAAGAAGGAAAGAAAGTTGTGGTTCCTAAGTGTAATAAAGGAACAAGAACGATGTCCTTCCGGAAAATTAGTGATTTTGATCAATTAGAAACGGTGTATATGAATTTACGTGAACCGATTCCGGGACTTACGGAAGAAGTGAGTGCGGATGACATTGATCTTCAAATTGTGCCAGGCGTAGCTTATACAGAGCGAGGAGAACGGATTGGATACGGCGGGGGCTATTATGATCGTTATCTCGTGCATTATAAAGGGAAAACGCTATCATTAGCATATGATTTTCAAATGGTAAAACACATTCCGGTAGAGCCATTTGATAAAAATATAGAAAAAATTATTACAGAAAAAGGAACAATGCTTATAAATGAGCTTGTATAGACAAATAAAAATTGACGAGACTTTTTCTTCTTGATTATAATAAAATATGTGAACGTTTTCTTATTATAATTTTTATAGTAAGTGAGCATAGAGGGTGATGAAATGGTATCTATTTATGATATTCAGCAATTGCTAAAGAAATTTGGTACGATTATTTATACGGGAGATCGAATTGCAGATTTACAATTAATGCAAGATGAATTGCGTGAATTAAATCAATCACAGCTAATCGATCCACAAGACTATCAAACAGCTTTATTTTTATTGAAGCAAGAAATTCAAAAAGAGCTAAATAAGAATTAGATAAAGGTAGGTAAGCAACATGGAAGAGAAATGGTTAGTTGGTGTTGACCTTGGTGGTACAACGATTAAATTAGCATTTATTAATGTATACGGCGAAATTTTACATAAGTGGGAAATCCCTACAAATACAGGTGAGCAAGGAAAACATATTACACTTGATGTTGCGAAAGCAATTGATAAAAAGCTAGAAGAATTAGGCGAATTGAAGAGCAAGTTAATTGGTATTGGTATGGGAGCTCCTGGCCCTGTACATGTGGCATCTGGAATGATTTATGAAGCGGTTAATTTAGGGTGGAAAAACTATCCGCTAAAAGATTTATTAGAAGTAGAAACAGGATTACCTGTTGTTATTGATAATGATGCAAACTTAGCAGCGCTTGGTGAAATGTGGAAAGGTGCTGGTGAAGGTGCAAAAGATTTAATCTGCATGACACTTGGTACGGGCGTTGGTGGTGGTGTAATCGCCAATGGTGAGATTGTACACGGCGTGAGTGGTGCTGCTGGTGAGATTGGACATATTACAGTAGTTACAGAAAATGCTTTCCCATGTAATTGCGGGAAGTCTGGTTGCTTAGAAACAGTAGCATCTGCGACAGGTATTGTACGTGTTGCTATGCAAAAAATACAAGAGACTAATAAAGAAAGCATGTTGCGTTCTATGTTAGCTGAAGAAGGACGTATTACATCAAAAGATGTCTTTGAAGCACTTGGACAAGGTGATGAATTAGCAGGCGAAGTAGTAGAAAAGGTAGCTTCTTATTTAGGGTTAGCTGCAGCGAACCTATCTAGTACGTTGAACCCAGAGAAAATTGTTATTGGTGGAGGCGTGTCTAAAGCTGGAGATGCGCTATTAGAACCAATTCAACGCTATTTCGAGCAATACGCTTTCTCACGTGCTGTAAAGAGCACGAAGTTAGCTATTGCAACACTTGGTAATGATGCAGGTGTTATCGGAGGAGCTTGGCTTGTAAAAAAGCACAAATACGAAGCGAAGATGATATAAGTTTTGAAATATGAAAAGAGGAAGGGGGAACCCTTCCTCTTTTTGTGTGAAATCTCGATGAAGAATAAAGTGTAAACGAATTAAGCTGCTGGTGGATACCCGTTATATAGAACAGTCATGATCGTAAACCATCCGAAAACGAGTACAGTTGCAATTGCAAAGCCGCTCGCGAAAAAGTTTTTTTCACGAAGTGTTCTAAGCGTAGCAAATACAGCTAACAGAGTGACAAGTGTAAAAATAATAACAAGGCCCATACAATATCCTCCTCTGTCTACCCATTTCTTATTATGAGTTTTTGGAATATTTACTCTTTTATATTGTACATGTTTTAAAAATGATTGTCGAGATAGCATCCTTTCTTTTCCTAAGAGAAAGAAATGTTGTATCATTAAAAGTAAGTTTAATAACTGGAGGAGATTTTCATATGGAATGGATACAAATGCCGTTAGGCCCATTACAAACAAATGCTTATATTTTAATGAACGATCAAAAAGAGTGCATTATCTTTGACCCTGGGCACGAAGGTGAAAAGCTCGTTACATATTTACAAGAAGAACAATTAAAACCATTGGCTGTTTTATTAACGCATGCTCACTTTGATCATATCGGTGCTGTTGATGCGGTAAGAGACGCTTTTCATATTCCTGTATACGTACATAAAGAAGAAGCAGATTGGTTAGGAGATGCAACTGTAAACGGCTCTCAAATTTTTATGATGAACCGCAGTATTACAGCAAAACCAGCGGATCATATTATTGATGCAGAAGGTACATTAACAATTGGATCATTTAATTTTGAAATTTTTGAGACGCCAGGACATTCTCCAGGAAGTATTTCTTATTATAGTAAAGAGGCAAATGCTGTATTCTCAGGAGATGTATTGTTCCAAATGAGCATTGGAAGAACAGATTTGCCTGATGGAAGTTTTGCTGAATTAATTGGAAGTATTGAAGAGAAATTATTTGTATTACCAGATGAGACAGCGGTGTTATGTGGACATGGTCCAGAAACAAGCATTGGTTTTGAAAAAGAAAATAATCCGTTTTTACAATAAGGAGTCATTATGGGAATGGAGCTCATTTTAAGAGAATGGATGGGGAAAGAAAAGGATTATTCAATTTCATATAGTACGTATATGAACCTTGTATTGTATACAGAAGGTCATGGATATTATATGAAAGAACGTGAAAAGATTGGAAGACAAGGGGATTTTTTTACAAGTAGCAATGTATCCTCTGTTTTTGCAAAAACTTTTGCTAAACTTTTTATTCGTCTTGTTGAAAATGGTGAAGTTGCTTCGAATATTTGTGAGGTTGGTGGGGGAACTGGAAAGTTTGCCTATGATGTTTTACAAGAATGGAAGCAATTATCTCCAAAAACCTTTATTGATTTAAACTATTCAATGATTGAAGTGAGCCCTTTTCATAGGAAATTACAGCAGGAGCAACTTGGCTCATTTTCTAATGTATCGTACTATACCTCCTATAGTGAAATGGGAGATTCTTTCGAGGGAATTCTCTTTTCGAATGAGTTGTTTGATGCATTTCCTGTTGAAATAATTGAGAAAAGAAATGGTATGTTGTATGAAGTGCGTATTACATATACAGAGGAAGGAAACCTTTCAGAAGTATGTAGGCCGTTAGATAAAAGAATTGGTCGATATTTATTGAAATATAATATTCATATTGCTGAAGGGCAACGTTTTGAAGTACCAATTGTGATGGAGGAGTATATAAAAGAAATCGCGAAATGGTTTCAAAAAGGTATATGTATTACAGTTGATTACGGATACACAAAAGAAGAATGGATGCATCCAGCACACCGTGAAGGAAGTTTGCGAGGTTATTATCAGCATAAGCTAATACGTAACCCACTAGCGCATCCAGGTGAAATGGATCTTACTACTCATATTCATTGGGACGAGCTAAAGGAGATGTTTAGTATGCAAGGAATGAGTGCAGTATGGCATAAGAAACAATCTGAGTTCTTGTTAGCTGCAGGGATATTAGAACAGCTTACGAGCCATCAAGATATGAATCCTTTTTCTGAAACGCAAAAACAAAATCGAGCAGTTCGTTCTATGATTTTGAATGGAGGAGTAGGGAGTGCGTTTGATGTTGTTATACATACAAAAGATATGCAACATTTACATTTGGAGCGGTATGTAACAATATAAAAAACAAGACACAGTATATACTGTGTCTTGTTTTTTAATACGACTTATGTAGTATTATATATTTCCTCTCATGATATATATTTATATTAAAGATATGAGATAAAAAATATAGAATACGTTCTTTTTCTTCGATTATTAGTCCCTAACCTAATAATACGCGAACGAGTTGAATTATTGTTTCGTTCTCTACTTTGTAATAAATTTCCAATCCTTTTCTTTCACTAGAAACGATTTTAGCGCTTTTTAATTTTGCTAAATGCTGTGAAATTGTAGATTGTGGCATGTTTAAGCCAGTGTACATTGTAGAAACGTTGCTTGGACCGCGCTCAATTAATCCTTTTACGATACATAAACGAACAGGATGAGCCAGCACTTTTAATAATTCTGCATTACTTTCATATAGTTCTAATTCTTTTTGAAAGGTTTCTAACATGTTCTTTTCCACCTCCGTGTGAGCTATTATACCATACTATACATACCAAAAATTTAAAGAAAAGAAAATAGTTGTTGCAGAAAAAAAGTCCTAAAGTAAAGAAATTGTAAGAAAAGAGACCATGATGTAAATAAAATAGGTAAATTAGCACGTTTTTGTAAAATGACATTTTTGGGTGAAAATTTCGATGCGTTTTAAAAATTGAAAGATATAGATATATTTGTAACACAATTTTATCATGATTTTCTTATTCTTTCAAATGAATATACTAAATTTTTAAAATAATATGACAAAGGAATTATAATGATATATATAGAATATAAAACAGGTTAAAAGAAAAGAAGCTGAATGTAATTCGCTTCTTTATGGTGATAATGAAATATTTGATTACGGCTGATAAATCTTAGGATAATCAAGTCATTAGTCATTTATTCTAAAATGCATCTTTTAGCAACGTTAAAAATCTGTGATTCCATATGTTCTCGTAAAAATCAATTGTCTCTTTTGCGGACATAAAAGGATTATTCAACGTAGAGGTTGTTTTCTGTACCATAAAGTTTTCGTATCCCAGTCCGTGGGCAAACTTAATCGTAGCATCCATACAGTACTCTGTTTGGGCACCGCAAAATTCAATGGGATTTACAGATAATTGATCTAAAATTTCTTTTAAGTTTGTTTTATAAAATGAATTTGCATGTGTTTTTCTTACAAAAAAATCTTGTTCTTGAACATCAAGATCGGTATGAATAGCCCAAATTTCTTTCTCGGGTACTAAATCATCATCACAATGTTGAACAAAAAGGATTGGTTTATTTAATTTTCTGTATGAAGAAATTCTTTTATTTACTTTTGTTAGTAAGTTCTGTAAATCAAATAAATGCTCTCCGCCATAACATACGCCATTTTGTAAATCGATAACGATTAAAATATCTGCACAAGTATCCATTATCTTCACCCCTTTGTATTTCTTAATATATCAATTAATCCATTATTTAGAAATAGATGATATACTTTTATTTTTTGGACTATAAGAAAAGAAAAAAATTCAAATGAATATAACTAAATCGCATAAAAAGAAGATATGAAAACCTATTCTCATATCTTCTTTTTTCTCTATGCATTTACAGGTTCTTCTACATAAGAAAGGGCATCTTCAAAATCGGATATTAAATCGTTAACATTTTCAAGACCGACTGATAACCGAAGTAATGAATTAGAGATTCCTCTTTCATCACGAGCTTCTTGCGACAGTGCTGCATGTGACATTTTTGCTGGATAAGAAAGAATTGACTCTACAGCTCCTAAACTAACTGCAAAAACAGGTAATTTTACTTTTGATAAAAATTGGCGGAGTGCATCTTCTGACTGCAAAGTAAATGATAAGACTGCTCCAGCTGATGTTGCTTGAGATTGTTGAATATCAAATCCGAGATGTGTTTGTAATCCCGGATAATAGACATTTTGTACTTTAGCGTGCTCTTGTAAATAATGTGCAATTTTATTGGCATTTTTAGCTGAATGCTCGAGGCGTACATGTAATGTTTTTAGACCGCGAAGTACGAGAGAACAATCTTGAGGTCCTAAAATAGCACCGAATGCATTTTGTAAAAATCCAAGTTTTTGAGCGAGTTCTGCATCTTTTACTACTGCTAATCCGGCAGTAACATCACTATGCCCAGCAATAAATTTTGTGGCACTATGAAGAACAACATCAGCTCCAAGTTCAAGTGGTTTTTGGAATAGTGGTGTCAAAAATGTATTATCAACAAAAGTAAGAGCCCCAATAGATTTTGCAAGTTTAGAAACCTCGCGAATATCTGTCACCTTTAAAAGTGGATTAGAAGGTGTTTCTACATAAAAGAGCTTTGTATTTGGTTTAATGCTTTGTTTTATTTCTTCTAAATTGGTCATATCAACAAATGTATGTGAAACACCGTAACGGGAGAGTACCTCAGTTATCCCTCGGTAAGTTCCTCCGTATACATCTTCTGAAATGAGTACGTGATCACCTTGTGAAAGAAGGAGGAATGCAGTGGAAATCGCTGCAATGCCTGATGCAAAGGCGAATCCCTTTGTTCCACCTTCTAATAAAGCAATGATATCTTCAAGAGCTTCACGAGTTGGATTTCCTGACCTGCTATAGTCATATTTTCCGAACGTATCTACATCAAACTGGTGAAAAGTTGATGTGTTATAGATAGGAACGTTCACAGCTCCTGTTTGCGAGTCATGTTTATATTGGTTGTGTAGTAAGAGTGTATCTATAGAATAACTCATATTCTTACACCTTCTTTTACAAGTGTAATGGCTTGCTTTAAGTCTTGAATTAAATCGTTACTATTTTCAATGCCAACGGAGAATCGAAGAAGACGATTACATACACCGTTTGCTGTTCTAATTTCTTCAGGAATATCAGCATGTGTTTGCGTTGCTGGATAAGTCATTAAACTTTCTACACCACCAAGACTTTCGGCAAATGTAATTAAGGATAAAGATTGTAAGAATGGATTAATCCAAGCTTCATCTTTAAGGCGAAATGAAATCATGCCGCCTCTTCCAGGATAAAATACATCTGTCACCCCGTCTTCATCATTTAAATATGCAACAACTGCTTTCGCATTTTCTTCATGCTGTCTCATGCGAAGCGCTAACGTTTTCATACCGCGAATTAATAACCATGAGTCAAATGGGCTTAAAACTGCACCTGATGCATTATGATAATGAGCGATTTCTTCACAAAGTTCCTTTCCTTTTGCAACGACAAGTCCGCTTAGTACATCGTTATGTCCCCCTAAATATTTCGTTGCGCTGTGAAGTACAATGTCAGCACCTTCTGTTAATGGTTGCTGTATATAAGGTGTGTAGAATGTGTTGTCTACAATAAGAAGTAGTCCGTGCCTTTTCGCTACAGTTGCGACTGCAGCAATATCAGTAACTTGCATTAATGGATTAGTTGGAGTTTCTATGAAAATAGCCTTCGTTTCAGTTGTGATAGCTTGCTCAATTTGTTTAATAGACTGTGTATTTACGTATCTACATCGAACATTCCACTTTTTTTCATGTTCAGAAAATAATCGATACGTTCCACCGTATAAATCTTCAGATACAATAAGTTCGTCTCCAGAGCGGAATAGAGAAAGGACGAGGAGAACAGCCGCCATCCCTGAACTACAGGCATAACCTTGTTCGCCATATTCTAAGTCTGCGATTGCCTGTTCTAAAAGACCTCGAGTTGGATTGCCAGTTCGTGAATAGTCAAAGCCAGTAGATTTACCAATTCCTTCATGACGATAAGCGGTTGAGAAATAAACTGGTGGATTAACCGTTCCAGTTGTAGTTTCACTGCGATTGCCGATTTGTGCTAGTTTTGTTTCGATTGTTGACATGTGAAAATTCCTCCTTTTTAAATTGAAACATTAAGTGAATATAAAATAAAAAAAGCCTTCTAAGAAGAAGGCTTTCGGTTTGAATAGAGTCTTCTTCTCATCTGTCAAATCTTTCACAATTTGCTGGAATTAGCACCTTATTAACAAAATGTTAATGGTTGCTGAGGCGTCACAGGGCCAGTCCCTCTACCTCTCTAGATAAGAATGTTCGTATGAAATTTTTATTATGTTTTTAACTTTACAACAAAAGATAATTGAATTGCAACTTTATTTTGAAAAATTTTTATTTTTCCGCAAGTGTCATTGACTTTTACTTTTGTGCATGCTAAATTTATTAAAAAATTAACAAACATTGTTAAAAGGGGAACGCATTTCCTTTTAGCTACATAAATAAAATAATAAAGACAACTCTTATTGAGAGCGGTGGAGGGAAAGGCCCTGTGAAACCCGGCAACCTTCAAACGAAATGTTTGAAACGGTGCTAATACCTGCAAAACGAATGTTTTGCATAATAAGAGGAGGAACGATTATGTCCCCCTCTTCAAAGTGAAGAGGGGGTTTTTATATTGATAGAAATGAGGGAGATTCGTGAAATTACTAGATTTATTATCAAAAGGAATTGTAATAGGTGATGGTGCGGTTGGGACGTTATTGCATTCACATGGCTTGCAAAGTAGCTTTGAAGAATTGAATGTATCTGATCCAGACTTAATTATATCGATTCATAAACAATATGTAGCTGCTGGAGCAGATGTAATTCAAACGAATACGTATGGAGCAAATGAGGCGAAATTACGTATGTACGGCTTAGAAAATCAAGTTACAGAAATTAATAGAGCGGCAGTAAAACTGGCGAAAGCATCTGTGACAGATAAAAATGCAATTTTAGGAACAATTGGTGGTATGAAACATATCGGAGCCGTTACAACGACTGATATGGAAAGGGAGTTTATGCTACTTGAACAGGCAGGGGCTTTACTAGAAGAACAGGTTGATGGATTACTATTAGAAACTTTTTACGATGAATTTGAATTACTTCATGCTGTTAAAGTATTGCGTAAGCAAACGAACATTCCAATTGTTGCTCAATTAGCGTTACATGAAGCAGGTACGACTCAAAATGGAAATGATGTCAATGAAATATTAAAGCAACTTATAGATTACGGTGCAAATGTTGTTGGATTAAATTGTCAACTAGGGCCGCTTCATATGACGGAGGCTTTCAAAATGATATCGATTCCGCAAAATGGCTATTTATCAGCATACCCAAATGCAGGTCTCCCGAATTATGTGGAGGGACGTTACGTATATGAGGGAAGCCCAGCTTATTTTGAGGCGATGACGCCGAGATTTATTGAGCAAGGTATTCGGTTATTAGGTGGTTGTTGTGGTACGACTCCAGAACATATTCAAAGTATGAAGCACGCTGTTGCGAATGTTACACCTGTAATAGAAAAAGACACCATTCAAAGGCCGAAAGTTGTTCATACGCATGAGAAACGTTCGAAGGCTCACGTCACTCTAGCAGAGAAAGCGAAAAAACAAACGACAGTTGTAGTGGAATTAGATCCACCGAAAACGTTAGATACACAGCGGTTTTTTGAAGGAGCAAGAGCTTTAAAAAGAGCGGGAGCAGATGCTATTACTCTAGCAGATAATTCATTAGCATCGCCTCGTATTTCTAATATGGCAATGGGTGCGTTATTAACGAAGCATGATATCCCGGTATTGACACATTTAACGTGTAGGGATCATAACGTCATTGGACTACAATCTCATTTGTTAGGTTTATCGGCGTTAGGGATGGAAGAAGTGTTAGCTTTAACTGGTGATCCAGCGCGCGTTGGTGATTTTCCTGGTGCAACTTCTGTATACGATTTGTCCTCTATTGAGCTCATTAAAATGATTAAAGAAATGAACGATGGACGTTCAATTTTAGGGAAATCAATTGGACCGGCGACAAGGTTTTCTGTAGGCGGCGCATTTAATCCTCACGTGAGGCACTTAAAAGCAGCGGTTAAGCGAATGGAACGAAAAATAGATGCTGGAGCGGAATATTTTTTAACTCAGCCAATTTACGATATCGCGTTAATTGAAGAAGTGTATGAAGCGACAAAGCATTTGGAACAACCTATTTTTATTGGAATTATGCCGTTAGTAAGTAAGCGGAATGCAGATTTTCTTCATTTTGAGGTACCGGGTATTACTCTTCCAGAAGAAATAAGAGAGAGAATGGATGGACACGAAACGAAAGAGGCGGCAATTGAGGAAGGGATTCGCATTTCGCAAGAATTGATCGACGCAGCGATGAAATATTTTAATGGTATTTATCTTATTACACCATTTTTAAAATATGAAATTACAGAACATCTTGTTAAATATGTAAGAGAAAAGCAAGAAGTGAAAGAAGGTATTAATTGATGAAGTGTATAGAAGAAAAATTACAAAATAGCATTTTAATATTAGATGGTGCAATGGGAACAATGATTCAGCAAGAGGATTTAACTGCTGAAGATTTCGGAGGAGAAGAGTACGAGGGCTGTAATGAATATTTAGTAGAAACAAGACCAGACGTTATTTTAAAGATTCATAAAGCTTATATTGAAGCTGGAGCGGATATTATTGAAACAAATACATTTGGGGCAACGAATATTGTACTAAGTGATTATGAGCTGTCTCATTTAGATGAAGAACTAAATGAAAAGGCAGCACTTTTGGCGAAGCAAGCTGTTAAAGAAAGCGGTAAGGAAGTATATGTTGCGGGAGCGATGGGACCAACAACGAAAGCAATTAGTGTTACTGGTGGTGTGACTTTTGAAGAATTGATTGAGGCTTATACAAGGCAGGCACGAGGATTATTAAAAGGAGAAGTTGATGTATTACTCGTTGAGACGAGTCAAGATATGCGTAACGTGAAAGCAGCTTATATTGGAATTCAAGTTGCTTTTGAAGAACTGAAAAAAACGGTTCCTATTATGATTTCAGGAACGATTGAGCCAATGGGAACGACTCTGGCTGGGCAAACAATTGAAGCTTTTTATTTATCAGTAGAACATATGAAACCATTATCTGTTGGGTTAAATTGTGCGACTGGTCCGGAGTTTATGAGGGACCATATTCGTTCACTATCTGATTTATCGGAGTGTTACATTTCTTGTTATCCAAATGCAGGTCTTCCTGATGAAGATGGACATTACCATGAGTCTCCATCTTCTCTCGCTGAAAAGGTGAAGCGATTTGCTGAAGAAGGATGGGTTAATATTATCGGTGGTTGTTGTGGCACGACACCAGAACATATAAAAGCAATGAAAGAAGCACTAGCATCTCTTAAGCCTCGTGACCATCATGAGAGAGAAGGACATGGAATTAGTGGATTAGAGGCACTGCAATATGATGAGTCTATGAGACCGTTATTTGTAGGTGAAAGAACGAATGTTATTGGATCACGTAAATTTAAACGATTAGTAGCAGAAGGGAAATTTGAAGAGGCTGCTGAAGTGGCAAGAGCGCAAGTGAAGAAAAATGCTCATATTATTGATATTTGTATGGCAGATCCTGATCGTGATGAAATAGAAGATATGGAGAAATTTTTGACAGAAGTTACGAAAGTGTTAAAAGTACCGATTATGATTGATTCAACGGATGAAAATGTTATGGCAAGAGCACTTACTTATATTCAAGGAAAAGCTGTTATCAACTCTATTAATTTAGAAGATGGAGAAGAGCGTTTTGAAAAGGTAACACCGCTTCTTCGTAAGTATGGTGCTGCAATTGTAGTTGGTACAATCGATGAAGATGGTATGGCAGTAAGTGCTGAAAGAAAATTAGAAATTGCAAAAAGAAGTTACGAATTATTAACGACGAAATATGGGATACGCCCGTCAGATATTATTTTTGATGCACTTGTGTTTCCAGTAGGGACAGGTGATGAAGAATATATTGGTTCAGCGGCAGCGACTATAGAGGGCATTCGCCTTATTAAAGAAGCGTTACCAGAGTGTTTAACGATTTTAGGTGTAAGTAACATATCATTTGGTTTACCACCGGCTGGACGTGAAGTATTGAATTCCGTCTTTTTATATCATGCTACGAAG
Source organism: Bacillus sp. N6 (assembly GCF_052805735.1). Classification (NCBI taxonomy): domain Bacteria; kingdom Bacillati; phylum Bacillota; class Bacilli; order Caryophanales; family Bacillaceae; genus Bacillus; species Bacillus sp. N6. The sequence continues at coordinate 4,163,408 of NZ_CM127843.1, read as the reverse complement.
GCTGGATTAGATTACGCGATTGTTAATACGGAAAAATTAGAACGCTATGCGTCGATTCCAGAGGAAGAAAAACACCTTGCAGATGCATTACTGTTTGAAACGACGAAAGAGACGTTAGAAGAATTTACAAACTTTTACCGAGTCGCTAAAAAGAAAGATGTCGTTGTGCAAGAAACGTTAACGCTAGATGAACGACTAGCAAATTATATTGTAGAAGGTACGAAACAAGGATTACACGAGGATTTAAGTCTTGCACTTGAAGAAGGAAGAAAACCTCTTGATATTATTAACGGTCCGCTTATGACAGGGATGGATGAGGTAGGACGACTATTTAATAATAATGAACTTATTGTTGCTGAAGTATTGCAAAGTGCCGAAAGTATGAAAGCTGCTGTAAGTTATTTAGAGCCACATATGGAATCTAGCGATAGTGCAAAAAAAGGGAAAGTATTATTAGCAACTGTAAAAGGTGATGTGCATGATATTGGGAAAAATCTCGTTGAAATTATTTTAGCGAATAACGGATATGAGATTATTAATTTAGGAATTAATGTACGTTCGGATCGAATTGTTCAAGAAGTACAAGAAAAGAAGCCGGACATTATAGGCCTTTCAGGTTTATTAGTAAAATCAGCGCAACAAATGGTAACGACTGCTGAAGATTTAAAAGCAGCAAATATTGATGTGCCCATTGTTGTAGGTGGTGCAGCGTTAACGAGAAAGTTTACAGATAATCGAATTTCACCATCATATAAAGGGCTCGTTTGTTATGCGAGTGATGCGATGACGGGGCTCGATATTATTAATAAGCTTCAAAAAGAAGAAGAGCGTGAGAAGATGAAACAGGATAAAAAAGAACGTCATCTTCATATCGTAAAAATAGAGGAGAAGAAAGTAGAAATTCCAGCAGTAATTGAGCCATTACCGAAGGCTGAGGTTATGGTGCCTGATTCAACAAAACGAATTGTATTACGTGATATTCCGGCTCTTCATCTCGCTCCATTTTTAAATAGACAAATGCTACTTGGGCATCACCTTGGATTAAAAGGAAATGTGAAGAAGCTTTTGAAAGAGGGAGATAAGAGAGCACATGAATTAAATGATTTAATAGATGAATTATTGCAGGAAGGACAATCTTGGTTAAAGCCGAAAGCAGTGTATCAATTTTTCCCAGCGCAAAGCGACGGACAAAACATTGTAATATATGATCCAGAAGATCATACGCGTGTTATAGAGCGTTTCACATTCCCTAGACAAGGAAAGGCTCCCTATCGTACTTTAGGCGATTATTTGCGCCCAATTGGAGATGAGATGGACTATGTTGCTTTCTTATCTGTTACGGTTGGGGAAGGAGTTCGGGACATTGCTGAAGAGTGGAAGGCGAAAGGTGATTACTTACGTAGTCATGCTATTCAATCGTTAGCGCTTGAATTAGCAGAAGGACTTGCTGAAAAAACACATATGCTCATTCGTGACCGCTGGGGCATTCCAGACTCACCTGAACTGACGATGGAAGAACGTTTCCGTACGAAATATAGAGGAATACGCGTGTCATTTGGTTATCCGGCGTGTCCAGAACTTGCAGATCAAGAAAAGCTATTTCGCTTAATTCATCCAGAGGAAATAGGTATTTCATTAACAGAAGGATTCATGATGGAGCCAGAAGCGTCCGTAACGGCTATGGTATTTTCTCACCCTGAGGCAAGATATTTTAGTGTATTATAGTCTAGAAGGGGGAGACGTATGAAGAAAATAGTCTTTACAGGTGGCGGTTCGGCAGGACATGTAACACCTAATTTAGCCATTATCCCATATTTACAGGAAGACAACTGGGATATCTCTTATATTGGTTCTCATCAAGGTATTGAGAAAACGATTATAGAAAAGGAAGGCATTCCCTACTATAGTATTTCGAGTGGAAAGCTACGTCGTTATTTTGATTTAAAAAATATAAAAGATCCTTTTCTTGTAATGAAGGGGGTTATGGATGCGTATGTAAGAATTCGAAAACTAAAACCAGATGTGATTTTTTCAAAAGGCGGTTTCGTATCTGTACCAGTCGTAATTGGAGGATGGCTAAATAGAGTACCAGTTTTATTACATGAATCTGATATGACGCCAGGACTAGCAAATAAAATTGCGCTTCGTTTTGCTTCGAAAATATTTGTTACATTTGAAGAAGCGGCGAAACATTTACCGAAAGAAAAAGTAATATATACGGGATCTCCTGTACGTGAAGAAGTGCTGAAGGGAAATCGAGAAACAGGTTTAGCATTTTTAGGTTTTTCACGTAAAAAGCCAGTTATTACGATTATGGGAGGTAGCTTGGGCGCGAAAAAAATTAATGATACGGCTCGAGAAGCATTACCAGAACTTCTTAAAAAGTATCAAATTGTTCACCTTTGCGGAAAAGGTAACCTTGATGAAAGTTTACAAAATAAAGAAGGATATAGACAATTTGAATATGTACATGGAGAACTGCCAGATATATTAGCGGTAACAGATTTTGTTATTTCACGCGCGGGCTCCAACGCAATTTTTGAATTTTTAACATTACAAAAGCCGATGGTTTTAATTCCATTATCGAAATTTGCAAGCCGTGGAGATCAAATATTAAATGCAGAGTCCTTTGAAAGGCAAGGGTATGCCTCCGTATTATATGAAGAAGATGTAACTGTAAAATCTCTTATAAAGTATGTCGAAGAATTGAATCAAAATAATGAGAAGTATAAAACAGCACTAAAAAAATATAATGGAAAAGAAGCAATTAAAACAATCATTCAAAATATTTCAGAGGCATGATGAAACAATCATGCCTCTTTTAGTAGGGTGAAAGATTCCAAGAATTGATATTTTTATGTTACAATAAAGTGAAACTTTAATCAGTTGGGGGCATGCTCCATCTGACTTCTTTGCTTTCACTGGAATTTGAGGAGGGGGTTTTACTGCCCTCAAATAGCGGGATAACAAATGGGTTAATAGGGAAATTCCAATTAATGAAGCGTGAAAATACGAATGGATTAGGAGTGACTGTGTTGGAGCTAAGTCTCTATGAAAATACTGCACTTATTATATGCTTTGTGTTGTACGTTGGTAGTGTTATTGTTTATATTTCAAGGAAATTTTCGCAAGAAAGAGAGCTTGAAAAATCAGAGATAACAGCTGAACTAGAAATGTTAGCTGATGAAAGTTATAAAAAACAAAAAATAAAAGAAGACCATGAAGCATCCCATCATTTAAACGCAAATAAGTTTTAAAGATGGGGATTTTTTTTGAAGTTGTTCTTTATTATAGCTATAACAATTAACGCTAAAAAGGAGTTTCCCCATACATAATGAAGGAGTGTATATAAATGAATTTTTATATCGCCTCAGGTTTCCAAAATAAACATCTTGTATGTTCCGTAGCAAATGAACTGAAACATGCAGGATGGCACCATACATATGATTGGACCAAAAACGAAAGAGCAGTGAATCAAGAACAATTAAGAGAAATTGGTCAGGCAGAAAAAAATGCTGTAAAAGAAGCGGATGTGTTTTTACTTATATTAGATGGCGGAAACGGGAGCCATACAGAGTTTGGAATGGCGATTGCACTAGAGAAAACGATATATGTATATGATGCAGGAAACCCGCTCCAAACAACGTTCTATCACTTGCCAGAAATAAATATTTTTGAAGGAGATGTAGCTGAGTTTGCATCTTATGTTATGAATCATGTGAAATAATAGTAACTACCTAAAAGGTTATAAAAGTGATCTTTTGGGTACAGTGATGATAAGAAACGTATATAAAGGAGTACATAATATGAAATTAGAAAATGGATGGGAAACGAGCTTTTTAGAAGTCGTACAAAATAGTGAATTTAAGAAAGAGGCACTTCTTAGTCAATTGCTTTGTCAGGATAGTGAAGAAGTAGAAGAGCTTGTGGATGATTACGGCTACGAAGAACTTGTTGAACGTGAACATGATGATGAGTTAGCTGAAATCTTAGGAGAAGAACTTTTTAGTGAGATGGAACGCCAAGTATTCTTATCTTCAAACCCAGAAGAAAAACTTATTGCATTCGTCAATGGATTAGGTTTTCATGTGTTAGATTGGATCGTTCTTCTTGAAACAGAATTTGGCATTGATAGTGCAAACTTTACATCAGATGCTGTAAAGGTGTTAGAAAAGCGTTTCAGACAGTTTCCGTACATAGAGAACAATACAATTTTTGATATGACATTTGGAGAATCGATGGATGTATTAGAATCTGTTACAGGATTACAACTAAAGGAAAAGATGAACATATAATGAAAAAAGAACGTGATTCAATCACGTTCTTTTTTTACATAATAATAATTTTATCATCTAGTTTTGTCTGCCCGGTAAGAAGTGCGTTTAAATATTCCACTTTTCTTATACAAGCTTGTATATGTCTTTCAACCTCTTGTAACTCTGCTTGGTGATGTGTTTCAATTGGATGAATTTGTACGTTGAATTTTTCAAATTGACTACTATATGTTATTTCTGCATAGCCGCTCATAATATCGGTTTCGTTATGAAATAAAAATTGCCTCGTTTTGTCACAGAATGATACATCCTGAAAGCCATATACTTTTAATGCTTCAATTACTTTTTTAATCATTTTTGTATTCATTTTTTTAACCCTCTTTACGAAGTTCTACTTTTATATTATAACATAAAAAATTACATAGAAAGCGCTTCCAAGTGTATTTTATTATAAACTTTACGTTTCAATCACAAAAATGAAACAAAGAAAAAATAATTGTAAAGAAGGAAGGACTCTTTTATTGTTTCGTCATATATATAGAGAAATAGTGCAATGAAAGGAAATTTTCCGAGGTGGAGATCGTATTTCCAATTTGAGCGCAGTAAAAGAGGTGAGAATCTTGAACTTTGATATTGTAGGACAAAAAGCATATATAAAAGATGGACCGCATCGGAACCGAATTGGAATTGTAAAGAAAAACGAGACAAAATTAGCATCGCAGTTTGCTATTGTAATTGGAGAACAAATTATTGATGTAGAGCTAAAGGATATCGTGTTAGTTGGAGTAGACGTAGGACAATTTCATAAATGGTGCGAACAAAATGGTTATTTGTGAAAAGGACGGGCTGTGAGATAATGAAATATATTTGAGGAAAGAGAATATATTATTGTATTCTCTTTTTCTATGTTTAAGGAGGCGAAAATGAAATATAAAGAACAGGAGTTTACGTTGGAGTTAAAAGAGAACATTCAATGTATGGAGAAGGAAATAGAGCGAATGTCACTTAAATTGTATAAAGAGTATTCGCATTTATACATAGAAAAAAACATGGAATTAGATATGGGATTTGCAAGAGAAAAAGAGAATCCCTTTGAGGTGGGTTATTATTCAACAGTTGCTATAGCTATATTAGATGAAGAAAAAGAGATGATTAAATTTCACGATATTCCAATTTATTAATGTTAAAGAATCTTTTTAGGAATGCCAATTCAATCAAACATTTTGGGTAGTAAGAAAGTAGGAGAACTCGCTGATGAATCTTGTTATGAGATTGAGGAAGAGTTAAAAGAGCAATTAGAAGAATACTTGGAGTGATAATTCTCAAGATAAGATCTATAAAGAGGGAACGGAATAAAAAAGACGCTAACAATTGTATGTTAGCGTCTTTTTTTCATTATGAAGCAATTTCACCAGTTTTTGTATCATCTTGATTGTACGTATCTTGATCTAATTCACCAAGCCATTTACTTGAAATAAGACCTGCTGTCATAGAACCACTTACGTTAAGAGCTGTACGACCCATATCGATTAATGGCTCAACCGAGATAACTAGAGCAACAATACCGATTGGTAAGTTCATTGTAGATAGTACGATTAAAGCTGCGAATGTTGCACCGCCACCAACTCCGGCAACACCGAATGAGCTAATAGCAACAACAGCGATTAAAGTTAAAATAAATTGTGGTTGTAATGGATCAATTCCTACAGTTGGAGCGACCATCATTGCAAGCATTGCTGGATAAATGCCTGCGCAACCGTTTTGTCCGATAGATACCCCAAATGAAGCTGCGAAGTTTGCAATTCCTTCGGAGATACCAAGCTTTTCTTTTTGAGCTTCAATATTTAATGGCATCGCACCAGCACTAGAGCGAGATGTGAATGCAAAAGTTAGTACAGGGAACACTTTTTTCAAATATTGAATTGGATTTAAACCAGACAATGCAATTAATAATAAGTGAATGATAAACATTACGATAAGTGCTACATAAGAGGCTAATACGAAGTTACCAAGCTTTAAAATAGCATTTATATCGCTACCAGCAACTGTTTTTGCCATAAGAGCTAATACGCCGTATGGAGTAAGGCGTAAAATTAATGTTACCATACGCATTACGATTGCATATACAGCATCAAGCATTTTCTTAAATAGCTCTGCTTGTTCTGGATATTTTCGTTTTACACCTATAAAGGCAATGCCGATAAAGGCTGCAAATATTACGACAGAAATTGTTGATGTTGGACGAGCGCCTGTTAAATCAAGAAACGGATTTGTAGGCAATAGCTCTAATAATTTATCTGGAATTGTTGTCTTTTCAATAGAAGTAAATCTTTCTTCAACTAGTTTCAGACGAGCAGATTCTGCATCACCTTGTTGCAAGCCTGTTGCAGATACATCAAATCCTGCACTTGCAGCGATACCGACAGCTGCAGCGATTCCTGTAGTAAGAATTAAAATTCCGATAATAAGACCACTAATTTTACCAAGGTTTTTCGTTAACTGTAATTTTGTAAATGCTGAAATAATAGATACTAAAATAAGTGGCATAACGATCATTTGAAGTAATTTCACATAACCGTTACCAATTAAGCCAAACCAAGTATTTGATTCAATAATTACTTTAGAAGTTGGCTCATAAATGAATTGTAATATAAGACCGAATAAAATTCCGACTCCTAAAGCGGTAAATACACGTTTATTAAAAGATACATGCTTACGTTGCATATAATATAATACGCCAACTAAGATGAGCATGACTGCAACGTTAATTCCGACAAGCAGTGTATTCATGTTGATTCCCCCTAATTCCAATCTGTTATATAGAATATAAGGTAATAAAACCTATAAGTCAACTAGGAAATTCCGGGATTAAAAAAAAGATGGCAAAATGCCATCTTTTAATGTCCAGCCCCAGGGACAAGTAAAAATGTCGTGTAGTATGTAAATCCTATGAAGAAAACAGTTAAATATGCCCCGAATACGTATATATACATACGCTCTGTTAATTTTAAATAGCTTAAAAGTACGAAGAAACCTGTTTGTCCTAAAAATAGTAGTGCAGCCTGTTGCATATCTCCTACGTAAAACATAACCGAGAAAATTCCAGTCCAAAAGCCGAGAACGCGAAACATGCGATCCATGCTATTTCCCTCCTTTTCTAGAAAAAGTAAAACCTCTTTTCATTATAGTTTATTTTTCTTACTATTGTAAATATTCGTTCATATAAAAAGAAGCCAATTATTATTGGCTTCTTTTTATATGATAAATTAAATTGTTAGTTTATAATTACAAGATTTACATCCATCTAATAGACTATCATGTCGAGTTAATTCCATGTTAGGGAATAGGATTTCAAAAATGCCTTTCATCATATCTCCGTGCATGTTACAAATTTCAGTTGGATGATGAACAGCAACTTCTTTAAATGGACAATTGTGTACATCATAGAAAATTTTTGTTCCATCTGCACTTAATTCAAATGCAGGTGATAAGCCGGCTGTTGAGAAAGCTTCTTTTGCAATTTGAACTTTTTGCTCTACTGTTAAAGCATCTTCACTCACATTTAAACGTTGCATATGTTGTTGCATTAATTCGGCCCCGAATTGTTTTCCTGTTTCGTATAGCGCTTTTTCACCAGCAGCGCCAAGGTTAAGTAAAGAATTAAATGCTATTCTTGCTAACAATTGATAATCACGGAATGGAAATTGCAATTGAATAACATCTTCAGATAAGACATATAATCTGCTTGGTCTTCCGCCTTTTCCAGTTTTCTTCGTTTCCGATTTAAGCATATGAACATCTTCTAATTTAGATAAATGTAAACGCGCTACGTTTGGATGAATATCGAATTCATCTGCAATTTCTTGTACAGTTACATAACTATGTTTTTGCGAAATATATTTATAAATGTAATAACGAGTTGGGTCAGCTAAAACACCTGTAATTTTTAAAGCTTGTTCCATGAGGATCTCCACCTTTATCACTTTATCCAAGATAATAACATTATAATACAGATAAACATGAGTATAGGTAATTTCAGACAATAATTCAGAAATTGTTCATAATTTCACAAACATATTTTTCCTTTTTGTTCTAGTGAAAATACAAAATTCCAAATTTTTATTGTGCATGTTTTCATGCTATATACATAGTGAGGAGGGAAAAGTGATGAATGGGATTGAAATTTTTGCGAATACAATTTTAAAAGAAGCGTGTAGGGTACAAGCGTCAGATTTACATATTGTGCCCCGGCAGAAGGATGTAGCGGTGCAACTACGTGTAGGAAAAGATTTAATGACGAGACATTGTATTGAAAAGGAGTTTGGAGAAAAACTTGTCTCACATTTTAAATTTTTAGCATCTATGGACATAGGAGAGAAACGGAAGCCACAGAATGGTTCGTTGTATTTGCAAATTGATGGACAAGAAGTGTATTTACGCCTTTCAACACTTCCAACAGTATATCAAGAAAGTCTCGTTATTCGCCTTCATTTACAAGCATCTGTTCAGCCCTTATCACATCTTTCGTTATTTCCAAGTACGGCAGCAAAACTACTCTCGTTTTTACGCTATTCACAGGGGCTACTCGTGTTTACTGGACCGACTGGTTCTGGGAAGACAACGACAATGTATGCATTATTAGAGGTAATTAGAAAAAAGAAAACACGTCGCATCATTACACTTGAAGATCCGGTTGAAAAAAGAAGTGACGATGTATTACAAATTCAAATAAATGAAAAAGCGGGTCTCACATATGAAACAGGATTAAAGGCTATTTTACGTCATGATCCAGATATTATTTTAGTCGGTGAAATCCGTGATGAAGAAACAGCAAAAATAGCTATAAGAGCAAGTTTGACAGGACATTTAGTCATGACAACGCTGCATACGAATGATGCGAAAGGAGCAATCATTCGTTTCATGGATTATGGTATAACGAGGCAAGAGATTGAACAGTCTTTATTGGCTGTAGCTGCACAGCGACTTGTCGAATTGAAGTGTCCGTTTTGCAGAGGAAAGTGCTCAACTTTATGTAAATCAATGAGGCAAGTAAGGCAAGCAAGCATTTATGAGCTGCTATATGGATATGAGTTAAAACAAGCGCTTAAAGAAGCAGATGGAGAATGTGTTACTTACAAACATGAGACTTTAGAATCGTCAATAAGAAAAGGATATGCTTTAGGTTTTTTAGAAGATGATGTTTATGTTTAAGAAAACTTGGAGTTTAAGTGATCAAGTAGTATTGTTGAAACGTTTAGGAGAATTACTAGAAAAAGGCTACTCTCTTTTACAAGCATTAGAATTTTTACAGTTTCAATTACCTGTAGAAAAGAAAGTACAATTGCAGCACATGATTGAGGGGTTAAAAGATGGGAAAAGTCTACACGATTCTTTTCATCAGTTAAAGTTTCATCAGGACATGTTAAGTTATTTATTTTATGCCGAGCAACATGGTGATATTTCTTTTGCTTTGCAACAAGGAAGTGCACTTCTTTATAAAAAAGATAAGTATAGGAGAGATATGATGAAAATCATGCAGTATCCTATGTTTTTAATGTTTTTTCTACTAATCATGCTTTTTATTTTCAACCTCATTTTATTACCTCAGGTTGAAATGGTTTATAGTTCGTTCGGTTCTAATACACCACTACTTACAGAACAAATTTTAAGTGCAATAAAACTGCTACCTTACATTATTTTAACCGCTATTTTAACTGTTATTATTGGATGTAGTTGGTATATGTTGTATTTTAGGAAACTTCCACATATTAGCCAGGTAAAAATCATGCTTCGTATGCCCCTCATCAAAACATTTCTTATTTTAAAGCATTCACATTATTTTGCTACTCAGTTGAGTGGTTTATTAAATGGTGGACTATCAGTATGCGAAGCTTTAACAATAATGATGGAGCAAAGATATCATCCGTTCTTTCAATATGAAGCGAGCCGGATTGAAAGACAATTAATTGGAGGAGAACAGTTACAATCTATCATTGCTAAAAGTGGGTATTACGAGAAAGAACTTTCTTATGTTATTACGCATGGACAAGCAAACGGCAATTTAGCGATTGAATTAGGTGACTATAGCGATCTTATTATGGAAAAGATGGAACGGAAAATTAAACATATGTTAGTTATCATTCAGCCTATTTTATTTACATGTATTGGAGGAATCGTTGTCCTTATGTATTTAGCGATGATTATGCCAATGTTTCAAATGATGAATTCTATTTAGGGGGCATTTGTATGCAGAATGAGGAAGGATTTACTCTGTTAGAGATGCTATTAGTAATGGTTGTCATAACTATATTATTACTATTAATTATTCCGAATGTAGTTACACAGCGTTCATCGGTCCAAGGAAAAGGGTGTGCAGCTTACGTGAAATCTATAGAAGCGCAAATACAAGTATATCAATTACAACATAATAAAATTCCATCGTTAAAAGAACTGACAGATGAAAAGTATATTACAACTGATAAGTGCCCGAATGGCGAATCTATTCATATTTCAGATGATGGCTCAGTATCAATTAGGGCATTGTGAAACAACAGGGGTTTACTTTTTTAGAAATGTTACTCGTTTTATTTGCTATTTCTGTATTAAGTGTAGTTACGTATTTTAGTGTTCATTCCTTATACGAGCGACAAAAAGTTGAACAATTTTTGAGACAGTTTTCAAATGATATTTTGTATATGCAGCAATTAGCGATAAATCGTCAAAAGCACTATACATTACGTTGGCATAAAGATAGAAATATGTATGCTATAAAAGAGTCAGGTACAAAGTATTATATCGTCAAGCGGGAGTATGAAGAAGATATACAAATTGATTTGCATACGTTTCCAAATCCGATGACATATAATCCAAGTGGAAATATTAATAGAGGTGGTACGATTATAATTTCATATCGAAATTATAAATATGAAATTGTATTTCAGCTTGGAAGAGGGAGATTTACGTATCGTGAAATGTCAAAAAGGATCCATAATGGCTGAAATGATTGTATCGTTAAGTATTTTAATGATGGCTGTATCGTTACTACTACCGCAAACAGTATTAGTTATGCAAGAAAGAAAAAATATACAAATTCGTTATAAGGCATCTGGATTATTAAAAAAGGAAGCAATTATATATATGTATGGAAATGAAGAAAAGCGAATAATAGAAAAGAATATGAATGGAATTGTGTATTACACATATTGGGGAGGCAATGAAGTTTGTACCATGTGGAGAGATGTGAAAGACAGAGTGATGGAACAATGCTTTTATGTAGGAGAAAAAATAAATTAGAATTTGGTTTTTCATTAATAGAAATGATTGTATGTCTGTTTCTATTATCAATATTTTTTTTGCTCTTTCCCCGCCTACATTTCATTGAAATGGAAAATAAACAGTCGAAAGGGTTAAATGATTGGGAGTGGGATGTGTATTTAGGGCAAATGCAATTGGAGTTTCGTGAAGTATCATCTGGAGAACAGCTAGCATTTGAAAATGGAGAAAGTATTTTACGATTTCGATCGCGTAATGGGAGTGAAGTATCGTATGAAAAAGAGAATAGTCGTCTTATAAGAAAGGTAAATAGGCGCGGGAGGGAAGTTGTTTTACAAAATATTGGAACGGTTTCTTACAAACTAACACCTCATGTACTCATTATAAATGTGAAAGATACTAGCGGAAAAATATATGAAGGTGTAGTTATGCGATATAGTGAAATGGAAATGAATGTATGAGAGGGCAAAATGGGTTTACAATGCCTGGAACACTCATCTTTCTTATTTTATTAACTTCTTTTTTTATATACGAAACAAATATGTTGTTTACAGATAAAAATTTTTATATAGAAATAGAACAAAAGTTTTTACTGGATGAACTACTTAACCGATCTATTACAGATATAAAAAAAGACTTACAGCAAAAAGAAAAAGAAGGTGCATTTTTCTTTCAGTATGAAAAGGGAGAAGTGAGTGGAAATTATATCTTTGAAAATGATTTAATTCTCGTTGCGTTGCAGTGTACACTCAAACAGGAAGCTTTCTATACGGTGAGCTTTCGGTATAGAAAAAAGGATGGAAAAATAGTCGATTGGATAGAAGAATAGTATGTAAAAAATACGAAGAAAAACCAGGGATTTCTATTGTAAATTGAATTGATTTTTTAGAAGAAATGGATAAATATAATGATTAAAAGTTTAAATTTTCTCAAAAAAGAGAAAGGTAGAAAGAATGTGATATATTCATGCTATCCAATCATTATTTTTAGGGAGAATAGGGAAATGACAAACAACAATCAAATAGGTGAAAATAAGGAACAAACTATTTTTGATCATAAAGGAAATACGATTATGACAGAAGATAGAGAAATACACATTATTTCAAAATTCGAAGAACCTCTTATTGTCGTATTAGCAAATGTACTAAGTGATGAAGAGTGTGATGAATTGATTGAAATGTCTAAAAATAAAATGAAGCGTTCTAAAGTTGGTTCATCACGTGATGTAAATGATATTCGAACAAGTAGCGGTGCATTTTTGGAAGACAATGAACTTACTTCAAAGATTGAAAAACGAATTTCATCTATCATGAATGTTCCTGCGTCGCATGGTGAAGGATTGCACATTTTAAATTATGAAGTGGATCAACAATATAAAGCACACTATGATTATTTTGCGGAACATAGTAGATCAGCTGCTAACAATCGTATTAGTACGCTTGTAATGTACTTAAATGATGTAGAAGAAGGCGGGGAAACGTACTTCCCGAAATTAAATCTTTCTGTACACCCTAGAAAGGGAATGGCAGTATACTTTGAGTATTTTTATCAAGATCAATCACTAAATGAGCTTACGTTACACGGAGGGGCACCTGTAACGAAAGGCGAGAAATGGATTGCAACGCAGTGGGTGAGAAGAGGTACTTATAAGTAAAAGCGAGTGTTACGTTTTGTTCTTCATAGTATAAGAACAAAACGTTTTTTTATTAAACAAAGTAGCATCTTTCGTTATAATAACAATTAATAAATGACGATTGAGAGGACAGAAAATGAAATCTATATACATAACCGGCTATATGGGAGCAGGGAAAACAACAATTGGAAAAGCATTAAGTCAAGAACTTCAAATGGATGTTGTAGATACTGATCAAAAAATCGAAGAGAAGCAAGAGAAGGCAATTCGTGATATTTTTGCCGAAGAAGGCGAAACGGCTTTTCGGGAATATGAAAGCGAAATGTTACGTTCGCTACCAGTCCATAATGTCATTATTACAACTGGTGGGGGAATTATTGAACGAGCGGAAAATCGCAAGTGGATGAAAGAGAACGGAACTGTCGTGTATTTATATTGTGATCCGCATGTAATTGCAGAGAGGCTTCGTGAAGATAAGACACGTCCACTATTTCAAAAGAAAGATATAGATGCATTTGTAACGAAATTTGAATTACGCCGAGCTTATTATGAAGAGGCTCATATTCATATCGATACGACAAATAAGTCTGTAAAGCAAATTATGAATGAATTAAAGGAAAAGATTAATGTATAAAAAAGTGGACATACTAATCAAGTAGAGGTGATGATAATATGTCTACTAATGATTATGTTCGCTTTGTGACGCAGCAGTTTGTGTCGTATATGGATGCTCCAAAAGAAGATCGAAAACAAAAGAAAGAACAACGCCGTGCTGAAAAAGAGCCATTTATGAATAAGTGGTTTGGTGTTATGCCGCTGAGTGCTGCTTTGTTTTATCGAAATGTAAAAAGTAAAAGAAAAAAATCAAGTTAAATTTTAGTCATATGTCTAGCAAAATAAAGATCCCCTAGTGTCGTAATACACTAGGGGATTTTTATTTACTGCACGGATTCTTGTTCTTCCGTAACGGCATGTATTTTATTGTTCACCCATACGAACCCTATTCCGATACAAATAGAAATGCCCCAGCCGACAGCGGTCATAATCGCTCTCATTTCACCGTAGCCATCTACACCAAAAACAGAGATGAAATAAATTTTTAAGAAGCTTTTTAATATGAATTGTAGGCCGAAAAATAACGTTAAGTATTGTAGTGCTGGATAGATACGACTATCACGATACAGTTCACGACTTTTATCGCGGTCATGTCCTTGCAGCGCTGCAATATCCGCAGCGAAATATAACATGAGTGGTTTTTTTATGAAAATTGTACAGATGACGATAATACCGAGTACGATGTGATAATATGCATCATTCCACAACATTCGTTCAGCTGACCCAGATAATAGATCTACCGTTGTATTAGAAATGAGTGTAATTAAAATAAAGAACCCTGTCACGTTAAACTGTTTTTCTTTTTTAAAGGTATACAGTGTATAAATAATCCCCGGAACAGAGGAAAGTAACATCGCGTAATAAGGATCGATATAAGGTTTTGCAAATTTCCAAATGAGGAATGGGATTACAAGATAAAAGACAAGATCTAATATAGCTTTTTTATTTTGATTCATACAAAGCCTCCTTAAGTCATACATATATTTTATAATATAATTTCTGAAAATTGTATAAGGTTTAATGGGAAAAGAAAAAATATATCAATTTTTGAGGGATTAGTAGATTGAAAAAAATTGCCCCTAGCGTAGTAAGTTTTTTTAGTATATAATAAAGGAAACGCTTTCATTTTTAGTTTGTTCACAAAATGGACGGAAAATCACATATTTACTATCGATATGTTGCTTTATAATGAAACTAATTAAATATACATGCATACAATATTGTGAAATAAATAACATAAATAATCTATATAAATGTAAACGTTATCAAAAGAGAGAGGTGGAGACAATGAGTAAATTTTTCTTCAATCATAATCCAGCAACAGTAGAGGATGGAAGGCTTGTTAAATATGCTGAAATTATTTATGGAGAAGGTGGCCGTTCTGTATTAGAAAATTTAATGGTGAAGGCATCTATCAGATTGCGTGATCGTTATCCGAATAAATCTGACGAGCAGATCTCGAACCTAGTAAATAAAGGCATCCATGATATGTTTCAAAAATATGTGAGCGAGTAAGAGTAGCCAATGGCTGCTCTTATTTTTTGTATAAGGATTGTAACTCTAGCTGAAAATAAACATGTATTTTGAAAAACGTAAAAAGGAGTGGGAAAGATGAGCAATGGAATTGGACGTTCGAAAGAAAATCTTCCAACTGATGCAAATCATGTGAGTGCAAAGGATCGTGCACACCAGAAACGTATGGCACAGAAAAAACAGCAAGAGCGTAGTGGCGATAGCGAGTAGGGTAGAAAATAGCTCAAAAGAGGCTCCTTCTAAAGCAGAAGGAGCTTCTTCAAGATAGAAAATGATTCGCGGTAACATAAAAAAGGCCACCGTTAATAATTTGCACTGTAATATGTGGTTCATACTGTTCTTGCAGAGCTTGTTTTTCAATTTCATAGCTCTCAGGAAGTTCGTCACTTTCTTCATAAAAACGGTTTAAAAGGTCTAGATCATGATTCCAACGCACTCTTGCTTCTTTTGCCCACGTATGGTCATCTTCTGCAATTATATTTTTTAAAGCGTCTTCTATGCGTTGTAAACCACTTTGAGGTTTAATGATGGGCGAGAGCGTAAAACAAAAATCAGGTATTTTTGGTGTAAGTTTAATGTTTGTTAATGTTTCATGAAAGTTTGCCATCATTGTTCCAGAAATGAGATGAATGCCAATCGAGTGAAGGATGTCTTTTTTTCGATCACATTGATAGGAAACTTTTATATTAATACCGAGCCAAGGGTGGAGCGGTGTATGTGTTGCCCCATTATGTCTTACATCCTCATATAAACGTATGTAAGAGCCTAATTCTTTTGTCGTTTGGAAAATTTGATGTAGACGTGGTGAACCGTAGTGAATAAGCTCACCATCATTTTCTTCATTTTCTGGATTTGTAATAAGAGTAAGGCGCATCGGATTCGGTACGCCTCCTGTTTTCTCAAGATAGTGCCAATAAAAAGGGCGATTCATTAATAATTTATCCATCTCAATTGTTAACTGTACATCTAATAAATGAGGAGAACGTTCTAAAATTTCACAGTTATTCGCCTCAAAGAAATTGTATAAGTAATTATGAATTTCATGTTGCTGCATAGCCTTGCACCTCAGCTTCATTTCGTTTCGCAAAGTCGATAATAGATGTTAAGTTTTCCATCTTAATTCTAATTTCACCTTCGCTTTTTGATTGCGCGAAAATTTCTTGAATGTGCGCGTCGATGTTTTTCATATTAATTCTCGTTAAAATTTCATCGAGTTCACCGATAACACGCTCGAATAAGTTGATTTTTTCATATAACAGTTTCAGAATATGTTCTTCAACAGTATGCTTTGTAGCTAAGTTATAAATATGAACATCATTCTTTTGACCGAGACGGTGAATACGTCCGATTCTTTGCTCAAGACGCATTGGATTCCATGGCAAATCATAATTGATCATATGGCTACAAAACTGTAAGTTAATGCCTTCTCCGCCAGCTTCCGTTGCAATTAACACTTGGGCACGATTTTGGAAAAGTTCCTTCATCCAATCTTTCTTCCCGCGTTTAAATCCGCCGCGGAATGGGACAGAAGAAATACCGTGTTGTTGTAAAAACCATTGTAAGTACATCTGTGATGCTCGGTATTCCGTGAAAATGACGACTTTATCGTCAATTTCTTTTATAAGCTCTAGAGCTTTAGTTGCTTTCGAGTTGAAAGGAATATGATTAATTTTGTCCATTAGCACATCGATATGTGGATCTTTTATATAATGTTCATTTTCTTTCTGTCTTTTTTCTACATGCTTTTTCAATGAATAGTAAACAGCCTCACGACTACTGCACGCTTCCCGTTTTAAAGTTAACGATGAGAAAGCAGATGTGAAGGCGTCTTGTCCTCGCCAATTTTCGATATCATTATATAGAGCTTGTTCTTGTTCATTAAACTCAATAAAAATTGTACGTACATGTCTCTTCGGCCAATCGATACCGGTATTATGTCGTCTATTTCGCACCATTACTTTGTTAATGAGAGCTTTTAAGTCTTCATCTGATTCGGCTGAACGATTTTTGGAAGCGTAATATTCTTCAAAGTTGGATTGATTGCCTAGATGTCCTGGCTTTAATAAAGAAACAAGGTTAAAAATTTCATCAATCTTATTTTGAACAGGAGTAGCGGTTAGTAATAAACAAAACTTCTTTTTTAATCGTTGTGCAAATTCATAGTTTTTTGTTTTATTATTTTTCAGTTTATGTGCTTCATCGATAATAATAAGGTCATATTCTAAGTTCAACACGATATCGCGATGTGGTGAACGTTTCGCAGTATCAATTGATGATACGATTACGTCAGCTTGTTCCCACGAGTAGCTTTTCTTTTGTGCTACAGCGGGAATGAAAAACTTTGTATTCAGCTCGTATGCCCATTGTGATACGAGAGAAGCTGGGACAAGTATAAGTACCTTTTTCACAAGCCCGCGGACCATGTATTCTTTCAAAATAAGTCCAGCTTCGATTGTTTTTCCAAGACCTACTTCATCTGCTAGAATCGCTTTACCATTCATTTGTTCAATTACATTTTGAGCGACTTCTAATTGATGCGGAAGCGGTGTGAAATGGGATAAATGTTTCGGTGCTTGTAGTCCATCAAAAGTAGGAACAAGTAACGATTTTTCTGTTTCATAAGCTAAGTGATATAAATCCCAGTTTGTCCAAGGACCATCTTCATCAATTCTATTTAAAAAATTGTTTTGCCACGTCCGATCTACGGAAATATCGACATTCATTACGACTCTCCCACCTTTTATAAACTAAAGTAATTATTTTTTAATGTATGATGATTTGCCTTAAAAGAAGGCATAATTATCGTTATTAAAGGCTATATGATAGACAATAATAAAGTATTAAATCTCAAAAGCTGTATTTATTGTGTTTTAACATAAAAAATTCTAAATTATTTTTTATGCTAGAATATTGATGAAATATAGCGAATGATGTTAGGATAATGGTGTGAAATGTGTGGAATCTTTCGTATTTTATCCAAGAAAGTGATTTTTTATTTACGCTTTCATAAAAAAATATAATGAGATTCCGTATATCCTATCTTTTCAGAATGAAAATGTTTAGAAAAGGGAAGCAACTTTTATTGATTTGTCAAAGCATAAGGGGGAGAGAGCATGATTACATTACAACGTACACCGTTATTTGATGTATACGCGAAGTATGGTGGGAAAACAATCGACTTCGGTGGTTGGGAATTACCAGTTCAATTTTCAAGCATTAAAGAAGAACACGAAGCTGTACGTACAGCTGCAGGTTTGTTCGATGTGTCTCATATGGGAGAAGTTGAAGTAAAAGGTGTAGATAGTTTAGCATTTTTACAACGTGTTGTTACAAATGACGTATCTACCTTAAAGGTAGGGGGCGCACAATATACAGCTATGTGCTACGAAAATGGTGGTACAGTAGATGATTTATTAATCTACAAACGTGGTGAAGAAGACTATTTATTAGTAATCAATGCATCAAATATCGAGAAAGATTACGAATGGTTAGCAAGTCATGTAATTGGCGATGCGACAGTAGTCAATATTTCTAGTGAAGTTGCACAGCTTGCAATTCAAGGACCAAAAGCAGAAGGCATTTTACAAAAAGTTGTGTCAGAAGATTTGAAAGAAATTAAGTTCTTTAAATTTAAAAACGATATTCTTGTAGATGGAATTCCAGCACTTGTATCTCGTACAGGTTATACAGGTGAAGATGGATTCGAAATTTACTGTAAGAGTGAAGATGCTGCAAAACTTTGGGAGAAACTTCTTGAAGTTGGAGCAGAAGAGGGCTTAAAAGCATGTGGTTTAGGTGCTCGTGATACACTTCGATTCGAAGCAACATTACCACTTTATGGACAAGAATTATCAAAAGATATTACACCGATTGAGGCTGGAATTGGCTTTGCGGTAAAAACAAATAAAGAAGCAGACTTCTTTGGAAAAGCAACGTTAAAAGAGCAAAAAGAAAACGGTGCGCCTCGTAAATTAGTCGGCATCGAAGTAATCGAACGTGGAATTCCTCGTACGCATTACCCTGTATTTATTGGTGAAGAAAAAATTGGGGAAGTAACGAGTGGTACACAATCTCCAACGTTAAAGAAAAGCATTGGTTTAGCACTAATTGATGTAAAATACGCAGCAGTTGATACAGAAGTAGAAATTGAAATTCGTAATAAACGCGTCAAAGCAGTAGTTGTTCCAACACCATTTTACAAACGTTCAAAGTAACGGGGAGAGGGGTAGATTTCATGTTGCATCGTTATCTTCCAATGACAGAAGAAGACAAAAAAGAAATGTTACAAACGATCGGCGTTCAAACGATCGATGAATTATTCTCTGATATTCCAGAGAGTGTTCGTTTTAAAGGGGATTTAAAAATTAAAGAAGCAAAATCAGAGCCAGAGCTTTTAAAAGAGCTATCTCAAATGGCTAGTAAAAATGCTAACTTAAAAGAATACGCTTCTTTCTTAGGAGCAGGCGTATACGATCATTATGCTCCAGTAATTGTAGATCATGTTATTTCTCGCTCAGAATTTTATACAGCTTACACACCATACCAACCGGAAATTTCACAAGGGGAATTACAAGCAATCTTTGAATTCCAAACAATGATTTGTGAATTAACAGGAATGGATGTAGCAAACTCTTCTATGTATGACGGGGGTACAGCTTTAGCTGAAGCGGCAATGTTAGCAGCTGGCCATACTCGCAAAAAGAAAATTCTTGTATCTAGCGCGGTTCATCCAGAATCAAGAGCAGTACTTGAAACGTATGCAAAAGGTCAAAATCTTGAAGTTGTTGAAATTAATCATAAAGATGGTGTAACAGATTTAGACGTATTACAAAGTGAAGTAGATGATACAGTTGCTTGTGTAATCGTTCAATATCCAAACTTCTTCGGACAAGTTGAAAAATTAGCTGATATTGAAAAAATCGTTCATCAACAAAAATCATTATTTATCGTTTCTTCAAATCCATTATCATTAGGCGCATTAACACCACCAGGGAAATTTGGTGCTGATATTGTAATCGGTGATGCACAACCATTCGGTATTCCAACGCAGTTTGGTGGACCGCACTGTGGTTACTTTGCAACAACGAAAGCATTTATGCGTAAAATTCCAGGACGTCTTGTTGGACAAACTGTAGATTCAGATGGTAAACGTGGATTTGTATTAACGTTACAAGCACGTGAACAGCATATTCGCCGTGATAAAGCGACGTCTAATATTTGTTCAAACCAAGCGTTAAATGCATTAGCAGCTTCTGTTGCAATGACGGCACTTGGCAAACAAGGTGTGAAAGAAATGGCACGTCAAAACATTTCTAAAGCACAGTATGCAAAACGTCAATTTGAGGCGAAAGGCTTCACAGTAACATTTGCTGGACCATTCTTCAATGAGTTTGTTGTAGATTGCAAACGTCCAGTGAAAGAAGTAAACGATGCATTATTACAAAAGAATATTATCGGTGGTTACGATCTAGGCCGTGATTATAAAGAGCATGAAAACCATATGCTTGTAGCAGTAACTGAGCTTCGTACAAAAGAGGAAATTGACACACTTGTAAACGAAATGGGGGCTATCCAATGAAGAACCAAGACCAAGCACTTATCTTTGAAGTGAGTAAAGAAGGACGCATAGGATATAGCTTACCCAAATTAGATGTAGAAGAAGTGAAACTAGAAGATGTGTTTGAGAGCGATTATATTCGAGTAGAAGATGCAGAGCTACCAGAAGTATCTGAACTTGATATTATGCGCCACTATACAGCACTTTCAAACCGTAACCACGGTGTTGATTCTGGATTCTATCCACTTGGATCTTGTACGATGAAATATAATCCGAAAATTAATGAGAGTGTAGCTCGTTTCGCAGGATTTGCAAATATTCATCCACTGCAAGATGAAAAGACAGTACAAGGTGCAATGGAATTAATGTATGACTTACAAGAGCATTTAATTGAAATTACAGGTATGGATACTGTTACTTTACAACCAGCAGCTGGTGCACACGGAGAATGGACAGGTTTAATGTTAATTCGTGCATACCATGAAGCGAATGGTGACTTTAACCGTACGAAAGTAATTGTACCTGACTCTGCTCACGGAACGAACCCGGCATCTGCAACTGTAGCTGGTTTTGAAACAATTACAGTAAAATCAAATGAAAATGGCCTTGTTGACTTAGAAGACTTAAAACGTGTTGTAAACGAAGAAACAGCAGCACTTATGTTAACAAATCCTAATACATTAGGTCTATTCGAAGAAAATATTTTAGAAATGGCAGAAATCGTCCATAATGCAGGCGGTAAGTTATACTATGATGGTGCAAACTTAAATGCGGTATTAAGCCAAGCACGCCCAGGAGATATGGGATTTGACGTTGTGCATTTAAACCTTCATAAAACATTTACAGGTCCTCACGGCGGTGGTGGCCCAGGTTCTGGTCCAGTAGGTGTGAAAGCTGATTTAATTCCGTACTTACCAAAACCGATTTTAGAAAAAACGGAAAATGGTTATCACTTCAACTACGACCGTCCAGAAGCAATTGGTCGTGTGAAGCCATTCTATGGTAACTTCGGAATTAACGTTCGTGCATACACGTATATTCGCTCTATGGGTCCAGATGGCTTGCGTGCAGTAACTGAGTATGCTGTATTAAATGCGAACTATATGATGAGAAGATTAGCGCCATTCTACGATCTTCCATTCGATAGACATTGTAAGCATGAATTTGTATTATCAGGTCGTCGTCAAAAGAAACTTGGCGTACGTACATTAGATATTGCAAAACGTCTGCTTGATTTCGGTTACCATCCACCAACAATTTACTTCCCATTAAATGTGGAAGAATGTATTATGATTGAGCCGACAGAAACAGAATCAAAAGAAACATTAGATGGTTTCATTGATAAGATGATTCAAATCGCTAAAGAAGTAGAAGAAAATCCAGAAGTTGTACAAGAAGCACCGCATACGACAGTCATTAAACGTTTAGACGAAACGATGGCTGCACGTAAACCAGTTTTACGTTATGCAAAGCCAGCTCCTGTACAAGTTTGATTAGAATAACAAAAGGAGAACTCGCTGCGGCGGGTTCTTTTTTTGTATGGAGAATTTGTCCCGCATTAACGGACAGTAAACTCCCAACTCAAAACTTAGCTGGTGCAAAGAAGCCAGGTGGGAGATAAACTGTCCGTAAATGCCCGATTGGTTCAACTAATAATCAGTGGGGATGAACAAAAATCCCCACTGATTAAAGTTTCACTTTATGCAGAAATAGTGAAGAAAATGTTAAAAAATTATATTTTTTGTTTCCTAATGGTGTAAAGGTGTAGTTTTATAGGTAGTTTTGTTGAAAAAGTCGGTTTGATAAAAGTATTTATTTTTGTTAGAATTTTATTGAAATTAAGAAGATGTGATGAGGCAAAAATTACTCATTTTTATGTATATGTGAAAAAACGAGCAAGACGGGGGTGAAAGTGTGGGATATCGATGTTATAGAATGGTATACCATTTAGAAAATGGAGAAACAATTAAAGATGTAAAAGAATTTTGCTATCGAGACCAAGGGAAAGTGTTAGAAAGAGTAGCAAATCGTGTAATGGATAATAGAGAAGTGACGGCGATTGATAAACAAGGAACAATCATTTCAATAGCATGTGAGGACATTGTAAAGGTGGAACTTGATTACATAACAGAAAGTTAACCTTGAGTCATATCGAATTATTCGATAAAATAAACTGTTGAATGGTGAAGTGAGAAGAGAGGAGTTTATCATGGGTAGTACAAGACACTTTTATATGTTTATCTTAGCGTTTGTTCTTGTTGTGGCATTAACGATTTACTTAATCGTTGACAGCAGCTGGTACAACACGGTTCATCCGGCATTCCTTCTGTTTATGTATATAGGAATTGCAGTAGTAAGTTTCGGAATGAGAGACGAGATGTTAGATCGCTTTGAAAAGTGATACATATACGAAAGACCAACAGGAAAATGTTGGTCTTTTTTTCTTGCCAAAAATAGGATGCTGTGTATATACTGTATATATAAGGCATATACAGTATATACACACTGGAGGAAAACATGAATATTATTATTTCGAATTCTTCCCAAGACCCTATTTATGTGCAAATAAGAAAACAATTAAGCCAGCTTATTTTAAATGGTGGTTTAAAGGGTGGAGACCAATTACCGTCTATTCGTAGCTTAGCGAAGGAATTGCAAATTAGTGTAATTACAACGAAGCGTGCGTACGAGGAGCTTGAAAAAGAAGGATATATAGAAACTGTTGCTGGGAAGGGGACTTATGTTTCACGTAAAAATAATGAACTATTAAAAGAACAGCGGCTACGTCTATTGGAAAGTAAGGCTGAAGAAATCGTAAAAGAAAGTAAAGTGTTGCAGCTTTCACTTGAAGAATTGCAGCAGATGATTGCGTTTTTATATAAGGGGGAATGAGAGAGATGTTAGAGTTAAAAAACGTTTGTAAAAGTTATGAAGATTTTGCAGTGAAAAATATAAGTTTTGCATTACCACGAGGATATATTATGGGGTTTGTCGGACCAAATGGTGCTGGGAAAAGTACAACGATCAAAATGATTATGAATTTAATTAGAAAAGATAGCGGCGATATAAAAATTTTTGGCAAAGACAATAAGAAAGCTGAAAAGGACATAAAACAAAATATTGGTTTTGTATATGATGAAAATCATTATTACGAAGATTTAACGTGTGAACAAATGAAACGTATTATTGCACCGTTATATAAAAAGTGGGACGAAAATCAATACCAATCGTATATGCACAGATTGCAAGTTCCAAAGTATAAAAAAATTAAAGAGCTATCTAAAGGGATGAAAATGAAGTTTGCGATTGCCATCGCACTTGCACATCATGCAGAGTTTATCATTATGGATGAGCCGACAGCAGGATTAGATCCAGTTGTCCGAAGTGAATTACTTGATATGTTGCAAGAAATTGTAATGGAAGATGAAGTATCTGTATTATTCTCAACCCACATTACAACGGATTTAGAACGTATTGCAGATTATATTACGTTTATCAACGATGGAGAAATTATATTTACTGGTGAAAAAGATGAATTAATGGAGAACTACGTAATCGTTAAGGGAAGCAATGATTTATTAGATCGAGAAGGAAAAGAACTATTTGTTGGATTACGAAAAAATAAATTCGGTTTCGAAGGTTTAGCGAAGGATAAACAAGGAATTATCGATTGGTTTGGAAATGAGGTTGTACTAGAAAAGCCTACATTAGATGACATTATCGTTTACACTGCGAAAGGGAGAGGTGCCTATGCGTCAGCTAATCTATAAAGATTTGTTCTTTTTTCGGGTTATGTGGTTAGTGTATTTTATTATGCCTCTTGTTTTCTTTGGATTAGATCCAGATGGTGAATTGTTATTTCCAATGAGTTGCTTACTCATAACGATATCATCTTCTATGATACTAATAGCGATGGATGAAAAAAATAAAAGTGATGTTATTATAAATAGTTTACCTGTTGGACGAAAGGATATCATTATTGCTAGATATATTTCGGGTGTAATATTTATTGTAGGTGGCATGATTTCTACTACGCTAGTTGTTTTTCTTATAAGAGGTATCGCTGTCATTGGTGATATTGGAGCTTATCATCCCAATTTGTATATTGAAATTCCTTGGTATGTAGTAGTCAGAGGTGCTGTATATTCTTTAGTTTATATTACAGCATTATTCCCGAGTTATTATGGGACAAAATCAAAAGTAGTACGTGGAATATTTACAGGTGGAGCCGCTGGAATAGGTGTTATTGTTGGAATGTTTATTGGTGACGGAGAAAGTGCTACGGCATCATTCATTGATTGGATTATGAATCCATTACATTTTGGCATATTTATAGTTGGATTAATCACACTAGCTAGTGTCTATATCGTTTCTATGTTTCTTACAATTAAAATTTATGAAACGCGTGATTTATAGAGAGGAGAATTTATATGCAACAATTGATTTTGAAGGAGTTTTTCTTACAGAAGAAGATGTTTCCTTTCTATTTTTTAATACCTATTTTATCTATTTTTAAGCATTCCGTCGAACCAATGGGGATTGCAATAGGATTATTTATAACATGTAGTACGATTATATATATTTCTTTTTATTATGAAGAGAAAAGTAAAGCGGAAAAAGTATTAGTGAGCTTGCCTATAACGAGAACAGAGATAGTTATAGCTAAATATATTGCAAGTTCATTATTTATTATGGCTGGTTTGAGTGTAACTTTTATAGTCTTAATATTAGGAAATATTTTATTGGGCAGGGATATAGTCATGCCTGGATATGCAGTATTTTCAGCAATAGTAGCAACTTTAATCTATTGTGTTGTAACGATACCCGCTAATTACATTGGAGGATATAAAGCGACTTCTGTTTTGAATGTTATTATGATTTTGCCTTTAACAGGTATGATTGGCCTTATGTGTAATATTTTTGGTGATAAAACAATTATGCTAAAAGTACTCCACTCTCAAGAGGCTACACTAGCAATGAGTGTTCTTGGTATCGGAGTATTAGTAAGTATATTCATATCAATGTTCCTCTCAATGAAAATGTTTCAGGAGGCAGAGTTATAGAAGTGACATTTTCATATTAGGAGGTGTAATACATGATCAAGCAACTAATTTTAAAAGATTTCATCATTCAATGGAAATTTTTAATTTGGTACATACTGTATCCTGTTTTCTTTTATATGGCCTTAACGGATACGGAAAATCTGTTCATAATTATGTCAGTAATTATTACAATTGGGGCAACAGTAAAAACATTTGAAGCAGATAGTAAAAATGAAAGTGAAGTCATAGTAAATAGTTTCCCAATATTGAGAAAACAAATTGTGTATGCAAAATATATAGTAGCAATTATTATTCTTTTTATAAGTGTAACGGTTGGTTGTTTCACGATGGGAATGAAGAGTGGGGTTAACTTATTTGAATTTATTGAAACGAAAATGGTTGCTAGTAGTAGTTTTATTTTAGTGTATTTAAGTTTGGTTTTACCGCTATCCTTTTGGCTAGGGTATAAGAAAACTATTTTTATTGCGATTTTTATACTAATAGCACCTATGGCTGTTTCTTCTATTTTCTTTGGAATCAACCTAGAACAAATTCAGCTATATAACAGCTTGTTATTCATTGGTTCAATATGCATGTTCATAGCATCTATCTTCGTTTCAGTAAAAATATATGAAAAAAGAGAATTTTAAAAGGTGCCTTAAAAAAGGCACCTTCTTCAATAACGACAATACGAGAGCAGTAGTTTATAAAAAGAAACGCTATTTGGTACATCTTTCGGAGTATGTAATATAAAGCTGAAAACGATGATGAGAATAAGAAATAGGAAAAATAAAAATAGAATTTGCTTATGTATAGAATTTTGCATATTATCCACTCCTTTTTTAGGTAGTATGTCCAAAAGAAAGGAGTGTATGAAAAATTTTAGGAGGGGAGAATGATGAACAAAAGAAAATGGTTATATAGAATAGGGGTACTTTTTATTTCAATCGGTCTCATATTAGCAAATTTTTATTTAGACATACCGTCACCGTTTCCTAATTTGCATAAAGGAATTGGTATAAGTATTGTCATAGTTGGTCTTCTTTGTCTTATTGCATCTAACTTTTATAGAAAATCTGAATGAATACGAAAAAGGACAGTTACTCTTTTTCAGAAGTACTGTCCTTTTTAAATAACTTATTCCATAGCTTGGCGATACTCCATATAATGATGATTGCAATGGAGGCAATAATTGACCAAGCAATAGATGCAATTTCAAGTGCCATGCTAGGAAGGAAGGTAAGAATGGATACTACTTTATGAAACAACCATTCTATTATATGAAAACTTATTTGTAATAGAATGACGATACCAAGTGTGATCCATGCTAATATTTTCTTTCCTTTTTCTTTCCACATGACATTCACCTCACGTTAGCTTAATAGTTTTAAGCCAACAGCGCCGCATAGAATGCAGCTTAAGAAAGCAAGACGACGCCAATCCGCTGATTCTCGGAAAATGAGAATGCCTAGAAGTGCACTTCCAGCAGTTCCGATTCCAGTCCAAATCGCGTAAGCAGTCCCCATCGGTAACGTGTTCATTGCAAGAGATAAGAAGAAGAAGCTTACGCCGAAGTTAGCGATTAAAATAACTTTTGGTGCCCAGCCTTTCTTTTCAGTGGCTACTTTCATAAAGAGTACACCAATAATTTCACAAATACCAGCTAGAATTAAAAATAACCAAGCCATTTTATGCGGCCTCCTTCGCGTCTTTTTCTTCTGTTACTCGTTTTAAACCAATTACTCCGAAGAAGATTAAACCGATTAATAAAACTTTTACGATAGAGAAAGGTTCTCCGAAGATGAAAATCTCTGTAAGAACGATTCCACCAGCTCCAATTCCTGTGAAGACTGCGTATACAGTGCCGACAGGTAAATCTTTATAAGCTCTAAATAATAAGACGAAACTAATTGTAATTAATAGAGCGACACCAGCCCATTCAAGTGGTGCCTCCGCTTTTTTTAGTCCAATCACCCAAAAGATTTCAATAATACCAGCGATGATTACATAAATCCATGCCATATGTCATTTCTCCTTCCTACCAGTCGTTAGGTAAAGGGCTTAAAAACGACGCATTGCAAAGGAGCAATCCGTCAGTTTGAAAGTCCGCGCCAAAATACTTTCCAAGAAGCGTCTAAACGTGTCTCAAAACGATTTAAACCTGCGTATAGTAGTTCAACCATAAGACCGTCGAGTAAGCATAGAAAAGCCTCTAAGGCGTCTTTTACTTCAATGTTATGCAGCTCATCTTGTTCGCTTGCTCTTTTAAATACAGGGAATAAAAGTTTTCCGACGTTTTCAATGTGTACATTTGCTTTATTAATAATTTGTTCGCGAAATGCATCAGGCGGAAAATAAGAAGTTCGTAACCAAAACATTGATTCTTCACTTTCACCAAAGCGTTTTGCATAGCCTTTTAATAATTTTAAAAGCAATTCTTCAGTAGACGAATTGGAAAAGCTTTCAATATCGCCTGTGAAGCTCTGCAAATCTTTTTGAAGAGCAGATTCTAAGCATATGAAATATAGCTCTTCTTTTCCTTTAAAGTGTGCGTAAATCGATGGTTTTTTAATCCCAACTTCTTGAGCAATATTTGCCAATGAAGTTCCTTCATAGCCGTAGCGTGCGAAATGAGAAAGTGCTACAGCTTTAATGCGGTTTGCTGTCATTTTCATCCCCTACCTACCGTTCGTTAGGTTCATTATATGAGATAAAAAATATAATGTCAATAGGTGAAGAGCTGAAAAAGAGCGTTATAGGTAACGCTCTTTTTAGACAGTCTCTCGCTCAATTAAATGGAATGAAAGTTCTTTTGCACTGCCGACAATTTGCTCGCTTTGGATCTGCTTATGGAATAAAGAAAAAGCATGTGAGCCCATTGCGAGACCGGGATGTTCAATTGTGGAAATTTCTAATGCCTTTGAAATTTCATGATTATCAAATCCAAGGATAGCAAGGTCTTCAGGTACTCGAATGCCATGTTTTCGAGCCTCTGTTAATAAACCAGCTGCAACTTGATCGTTCGCTGTAAAAATAGCAGTTGGACGATTTTTCATATTTAAAATACGATGGAGTATTTGTGCTCCGTCCTGCATTGTATAGCATTGGTGGAAAATCCATTCAGGATGCAACGTTTTCCCTTCGTTACGAAGGGTATCGGCGAACGCTTTTTCGCGCTCCATGGAGTTTACACTTGTTTTTCTTGCTAAACAAATTCCGATTTTTTCATGGCCTTTACTTAGTAAATAGGCAGTACCGAGACGGAAACCTTCATAATGATCTAAGTAGATGGATGAAATGAGGGGGTGCTTCATTTTTTCACATGAAATAATAGGGGCAAATTTTGCGAAAGGTTCGATTTGTTCCCAAGAGCTCGTTCGGGAGCAAATAATCATCCCATCAAATTGTTTCATTTTCATCATTTCAAGAACACGAATTTCTTCAAGGCTATCGTAATTTGTTTGGCATAAATTAATGTGATATCCAGCTAATAATGCTTCGTTACCGATTCCTTCAATAATGGTACTGAAGTAGGGGAGGTTAATGAAAGGAAGCATAACGCCAATTGTATATGTTTTCCCTCTTATTAAATGGACAGCATTTATATTTTTTGCGTAGTTTAATTCTTCAACAGCGTCTAGAACACGCTTACGCTTTTCTTCTTTTACGTAAGGGTGATTATTCAGAACACGAGAAACAGTTGATATCGATACACCAGCAGTTTTAGCAATTTGTTTTATATTGGCCATATGTATCACCTCTTTCCCTTATTATAAAGGGAAAATAATAAGAAAGAAAAAATCTTGACCTGAAAAGCTTTTCACAAACTATGGTATTAATAAGACTTCTTTTTATTCGCGTAACCTTTTCACTTGGGCGTAAGAATGATAGGGGTCTTTTTTGTTTGCAAAAAGTGTTGTCAAAATGTGTGAGAATAACGTGGAAAGTTTTCAAAGGTGGAGTTTGATGACAAAGCGAATATGAAGAGCATATCAACGCTTCGTTCGTTAAGAGAGCGGTATGAAAGGGCGGAAACAAATTGAAAAAAAGAATCATTTGTTTCGTGTTTTCTAGTTTTGTACTTAGTTCGTGTTCGTTTCAGCAAACGATGCAAGAAGAAAAACACTTTGTGGGAACAACAGGAGGAGCTATGGATCGTGTTACGGATCCTATTCCGCTAAAGGAACTTCCAAAATATTTTCCGGTGAAGTTTAAAGTTCCAACGTTTTTACCGTACGACATTACAAGTGATGTGAAGGGTGAAGTAAGAACGCTTGGGAAAAAGAACGCTGTCTTAACGATTAAATATAAACAGAAGGAGCCAGGTAGAAATGAGTATATTGAGTTAAATGTCGCGAACTTTCCTTATAGTTTTCCGGATCTTATGGAAGAGAAGCGATTTCAAGAACAAATGAAACTGAATAATGGAACGTCTGCTTATTTTAAAAATAAAGATGATTATGAACGTGGTGACGAATTTGCTACGCTTATATGGAAAGAGAAAGGAATTGAATATCAGCTGCTGTATCGGAATGTAGAAGAGAACGATGAAAAGGTAATCAAGCAGAATTTATTATACATTGCGAATAAGATGAAATGAAAAAACTAGCTGATTTATTCAGCTAGTTTTTTGTATGTTATTATTTCTTTTTAATTTTGCCTGTCCAAGATTTAAATCCACCTTGTAATTGGTAGAAATCTTTGTAGCCTTGTTTTTTTAAGTATTGCGCTGCACGACCTGTACGGAATCCGCTTTGGCAATATAAGTAAACAGGTTGATCTTGACGAAGTTCTTTATGGCGAAGGCGAATTTGTGATAACGGAATGTTACGTGCACCTAAAATATGCCCTGCGTTATATTCGTCTGCTTCACGAATATCGATAAGCTGTGCTTTACGATAGCCAGCGCGAAATTCTTCTTCTGTAAGAGTTTTAATTAATTTTTTCTGATAGAAGTACATCCATACAGTGTAGCCGATAAATGCTACGATTACGGCTAATAAAATAATCCAAGTTGTTGACACGATTCTATCGCTCCCTTTTTTCTTATCCTACTTTCAATATTATAATGCCCATATGTATTTATGCAACAGATTCATTTGCATATAAGAAGAAATTTCGTATTCTTTCACAAATTTTGTCGAATTTGGTAGACTAGAGAATGTGAAAAATAATTGGTTATATGAGGTGCAGGATGGGAAAAGAAAAATGGTGTTATATTAACTCTGGTCAATGTTCACCGGCATTTAATATGGCGTTAGATGAATGTTTGTTAAATTGGCAAAGTGAAAAGAAAATGCCACCAACAATTCGTTTTTATGAATGGGAAGTACCAACATTAACAGTTGGATATTTTCAACGTGTTGAGAAAGATATTAATATGGATGTAGTTAACGAAAAAAAATATGGATTCGTTCGTCGTCAAACAGGCGGCAGGGGTGTACTACATGACAAAGAGTTAACGTATAGTGTTATTGTGTCTGAAGATCATCCGAATATGCCGAAAACAGTTACAGAAGCATATCGTGTTATTTCGCAAGGCTTATTAGATGGTTTTAAGGCATTAGGGTTAGAAGCATATTATGCAGTTCCAAAAACAGAAGCAGATCGTGAAAATTTGAAAAATCCACGTTCAGGTGTATGTTTTGATGCACCATCTTGGTATGAAATTGTAGTGGAAGGAAGAAAAATTGCTGGTAGTGCTCAAACACGTCAAAAAGGTGTTATTTTACAGCATGGATCGATTCCATTAGAAATTGATTTAGATGAACTATATGATCTATTTTTATTCCCAAATGAACGTGTGAAGGAACGTATGAAGAGTATGTTCTCTTCTAAAGCGGTAGCAATTAATGAATTAACAGACCGTACATTTACGATAGAACAGTTAATTAAAGCGTTTGAAGTTGGCTTTGAAAAAGGATTGGATGTAGAACTTGTTCCATATGAATTAACAGAAGAACAGTTACATGAAGTTCAAACGTTAGCGAAAGAAAAGTATGAAAGTAATGAGTGGAATTATAAAAAATAAGAGATGGCAATTGCCACCTCTTATTTTTTTATAGTAAATTAAGTACTTTTTCTACTTTGATTCCTTTATCTTGTAAAGAACGAAGGCGGTTTACAACGTCCATAATTTCTTTGTCGAATGTAACGCTAATACCTTGGCTTTGTAGTTCTTCTTTTAAGCTTTCAATAGAATCATCTATGTCGATGCCAAGCTCGTAATCTTGACAAACTTCAATTGTCTTTTTCACGAGTTTCACATAATTTTCTTGTAGTTTTGTATTTGTTTCAGTCAAAGCAGATTGCTTCGGTTTTGCAGGCGCAACCGGTGCAGACTCTTGCTTTGTAACTGGAGTAGGGACTGCTTTTTTCACAGGCGCTGGAGTAGCTAGTTCTACAGCTGCTTCTACGCTTACTGGCTTCGGTGTCGGTACCGGAGTAGGCTTAGGTGCCATAGCAGGTGTTTCCACACGCGTAACAGGCTTAGGAGCAGGTATAATTGCTTTTGGAGCTTCTACAACTACTTCTTTTTTTGGTGCTGCTTCTACTTGTGTTTCTTCTTGCTCCGCAGCTTCTTTATTTTCTTTACTCCACATAACGCGTTCGATTTCTAGAGAAACATTGTTTTTGTTCATCGCTGTTAATGTAACTTTACCAACTTCAGCGTTCCCAGTGAAATCAACAATTTTATAAATAACACTCTTGTTCCAATCCACGTTTCCGCTCAAAAATAATTCTTCGTTACATTTCGGCGTTAAGCCCTCGATTTTAATTTCTGCGTTTACACCGTTTTCACTATATACCATGATTAGCGAAGCATTTACATCTTCGTCTGCTAACATTAGTTCACGTACCATTTTGCCGGTGCGTACTTGCGTTTTCTTCTTAACTGACATCTAATTTCTCCTCTCAAAAATTCAGTAATAATAAAAAAATCGTATAACGAAAAATAATTGCTCACGAAGATTTATGATACCGATAATAAAAGCATCACGTCAACAATTAACTTTAATTATTTTGCATTTTTCTTATTTTCTTTATGAAATTTTTCAATTTGTAAAATTAGACAGAAGAAAAAACAGCCTTTTGAAGGGCTGTTAAAAATTTGATTTTTTATATAGTAATTTATATAAAATAAAAAATAAGATAGCAATTAAAGCATTTTGCCAGAAGTTTAGATGATAAATGAGATAAGGTTGCTTTTGGAAATAAATATTTAAGAATACAGCGGAACAAAATGGAGTAGCAAATGCGAATCCAAATAGAATTCTTCTTTTCCAATTCATTTTCTGATCAAAGGAGTAACGCTTTAATAAATATAAAAGAAATAGTATACCTAGTATAATTATTGAAACAGACAAAGTAGTTCCAAGGATGCTAAAAGGCGGACTTGATAATGTATTGTTTTTTTTAAATAGAAACATAAAAAATGAAATAATTGCATTTATGCCAAATTGTATAGCAAGAAGTAAGCTAATAGAAAATCCAATTAAAGAGGTTTTTTCTAACTTTGTTTGAGTTGGTAAAGCTGATATAAGTTCATCGCAATAAGACTGTAAATTATCTCCAAAGATGTCATAAGCGTTTTTATTTTCTGCTTGTGCTTCGATGAGGTGATCTAATATTTCTAGTAACAGTTCCTCCATTTGTTGCTCGGGTACGTTTGATATTCGAAGATATACCAACATATCACCATAAGCAGCCTCGTTTTCGGAAGTTAGAAGCTCACGTTTTTTATTATTCAATTCAATCATGTCTTGTGCATTCATCCCTATCACTCCCCCTGTAATAAGTTATTTACCGTAGTTGAAACCATTCCCCAGCTTTGTTTAAATTCTTCAAGCTGCTCTAATCCTTTATCGGTTACGTGATAATATTTTCGTTTTGGACCGAGTGAGGAGGCTTTTAATGTTCCTTCAATCAATTTTTCTTTTTGCATACGTAACAATAACGGATATATGCTTCCTTCGCTTACGAATGTAAATCCGTGTTTATTTAATTTTGTGCTCAGTTCATATCCGTACACTTCTTCTTGTGAAATGATGTATAGGATGCAACCTTCTAGTACACCTTTTAACATTTGGCTGTGCATGATTTCACCACCTTTTACTCAGGTAACTTGCGTTGCAAGGTAGCTGTTATCCAAATTATAACATTCAGTAACTTGCAACGCAAGTTACTGAAGTGGAAAACTTTAATGCGTGTTAATTTTTTAACGTTTCCCATACTAACGAGAGGGAGGGAAGCACATGAAACCATTTATGCCAAAACTCGTTTACTTTGAACCAAAGGCACTTGAATATCCGCTTGGAAAAGAGCTTTATGAGAAGTTTACGAAGATGGGATTAGAAATTCGTGAAACGACATCACATAATCAAATTAGAAATTTGCCAGGAGAAAATGATTTGCAAAAGTATCGTAATGCAAAGGCTACACTTGTCGTTGGAGTAAGGAAGACGCTAAAGTTTGATACGTCAAAACCGTCAGCTGAATATGCAATTCCGCTCGCAACAGGGTGTATGGGACATTGTCATTATTGCTATTTGCAAACAACACTTGGGAGTAAGCCTTACGTTCGTGTGTATGTGAATCTTGATGAAATATTTGAGAAGGCAAAGCAATATATGGATGAAAGGGCACCTGAAATAACAAGATTTGAAGCAGCGTGTACATCAGACATTGTTGGGATTGATCATTTAACACATGCATTAAAGCGGGCGATTGAATTCATTGGAGAAAGTGAATATGGGCGCTTACGTTTCGTCACGAAATATTCGCACGTTGATCATTTATTAGATGCAAAGCATAATGGGAAAACTCGTTTCAGGTTTAGTATAAATTCACGATATGTAATTAAAAATTTTGAACCAGGAACATCGCCATTTGAGGAGCGAATTGAGGCGGCACGTAAAGTAGCAGGTGCAGGTTATCCACTTGGTTTTATAGTCGCGCCACTTTATATGCATGAAGGATGGGAAGAAGGATATCGTGAACTATTTGAGCGACTGTACAATGCGCTGAAAGATATGACGATACCAAATTTAACGTTTGAATTAATTCAGCATCGTTTTACGAAACCAGCGAAAAAGGTTATTCAAGAGCGTTATCCAAATACGAAGCTTGAAATGGATGAAGAGAAGCGAAAGTATAAATGGGGACGATATGGAATTGGGAAATATGTATATAAAAAAGATGATGCAGAAGTATTGGAGGAAACGATTCGAGGATATATTCATCACTTTTTTCCTGACGCAGAAATTCAATATTTTACATGAAAGGAACTTGTATTTGAATACAGGTTCTTTTCACTTTTGCAGATTTAGGCTCGTTTCCACCTTGTCACGTTATTCTTTCTGGTGTATCATTTTATTGATTGCTTCGTACGGAATAAGCAAAATGAAATTGGATGGAGGAAACCGATGCCTACCCCTAGTATGGAAGATTATATTGAACAAATTTATTTGTTGATTGATGAAAAGGGTTATGCCCGTGTATCTGATATTGCTGAAGCGCTTAGTGTACATCCATCCTCTGTAACAAAAATGGTACAAAAATTAGACAAAGACGAATATCTAATTTATGAAAAATATAGAGGGCTTGTATTAACATCAAAAGGTAAAAAAATCGGGGAACGTCTCGTATATCGACATGAATTGTTAGAACAGTTTATGCGCATTATCGGTGTGGATGAAAGTAAAATTTATAATGATGTAGAAGGAATTGAACATCATTTAAGTTGGGAATCAATTGACCGTATCGGTGATTTAGTACAATACTTTGAACAAGATGAGGTTCGAGTGGAAACACTTCGTGGTGTTCAAAAAGCAAATGAAGAGAAAAGTAATTAAGGGGAACGGATGGCGTTTCCTTTTTTATTTCAATTCGAAAAGGATGGGAGAATTATGAAAGCAATTATTTTTGATTTTGATGGATTAATTGTGGACACAGAAACGATATGGTTTCACTCTTTCAGAGATGCTGTTCGTGAATACGGTGGGGAACTACCTTTAGAGGAATTTGCGAAATGCATTGGAACAACAGATGAGGTACTTTATGCATATTTAAATGATCAATTAAAAGAGAAGTTTAACAAAAGTGTATTAAAAGAAAAAGTGGCAACTTTACATAAAGAGAAAATGAAAATACCAGAAGCTCGTGACGGGGTAAAAGAATATTTAGAAGAAGCGAAAGAAATGGGATTAAAAATCGCACTAGCTTCTAGTTCGTCTAGAGAATGGGTTATTCATTTTTTAGAAGAGCTACAGATTCGAGAATATTTTGAAGTAATTAAAACGAGAGAAGATGTTGAGAAGGTAAAACCAGATCCAGCTCTTTATCGAGTTGCAATAGAAGAATTAGGAATTAAGCCATCTGAAGCTGTTGTATTTGAAGATTCATTAAATGGATTGAGAGCAGCAGTTGCAGCGGGATTAACGTGCGTTGTTGTACCTAATGATGTGACACGGAATTTACCATTTAAAAATCATCATCTTCGAATTGAAAGTATGAGAGAGAAAAGTTTAAAAGAAGTGCTTCAAAGTATAAAAAAAGACCGTATTTCCTAAAAGGAAGCACGGTCTTTCTTTTTACTTTTTTTTCCTTCAATGACAGTTAAATGAGACTGTTTTCTTTTTCGTTTCAAAGTGGAAGAATTCCCTTTTTTACTTTTGTCATTAGAAGTATTTGACTTAAAGAAAGAATTGCCTAGGGGTGCTACATTTTGTTTCCCATGTTTGCGGTTCGATTGTTTTGCCGCACGCTTATATGAGCTTTGCGAATTTGCGGAACCACTGGAATTTGTAAACATCTTGTATAGCAAGTAAAAGATACCGACAACAAGTAACATGTACCCGATATTTCTTAATACACCCATGGGATTTGTAATAACAGATGAAACAAGGCCGAATATTGCCAATCCAATAATAAGCACAAATATAGCGAAAGTAAACGAACGACCGTTCATAAGGGACACCTCCTAAAAACGTATATTAAAATTAGTATATTAACGATGAGGAAAGGAGTTGAACACCATTTTTAAATAATTATTGTTTGTTCTCTAAACGTAATAATTCTTCAAACGATGCAATTGCTACTTCCACTTGGTCATCTGTTGGTTCTTTCGTTGTTAATAGTTGTAGCCATAACCCAGGATATCCAAGTACGCGTAATACGGGAATATCTCTTAATCGATTTGTAAATTGCAATACTTCAAAAGAAATACCAAGTACAACTGGAATTAATAAAATTCGGTTTATAACTCGTGCCCAAAGAGGATCTGTAGGGACTAGGAAATAAACGAACATTCCAATAATGACTGTAAATATAATAAAGCTACTGCCGCATCTATAATGGAGGCGAGTTTGCTTTTGAACGTTTTCTACAGTCAGAGGAAGGTTATTCTCATAAGCATTGATTACCTTATGCTCTGCACCGTGATACTGAAATACCCGCTTAATAAGTGGGGTTAAAGAAATAAAGTATATATAGCTCAATAATAGCATGAGCTTAATGACACTTTCGACAATGATTTGCCCAGTATGAGATGGGAAAATCGGTCTCGTTAATTCAGCTAATAGTGCAGGAACTGCTGTGAAGATGACTTTACCGAATATGAAAGATAAAACGCCAACAGCTGCAACTCCTAATACCATCGTTAATTTTGATTGTTCTTCTTTTTTATTTGCAATTTGTTCATCATCTTCTGGGTGGACGTCAAATCGTTCTGAAGCGAAGTTTAAATGCTTTGCTCCATTCGCACTTGCATCCACAATAGCGGCAATACCTCGTAAAAATGGAATTTTTTTTAGGATAGATAATACTTTATTACGAACGCGTGGTAATCGATAAAATTCAATCGATTTATCTTTACGACGAACCGCTGTAACAGTATATTCTCTACCGCCAAACATAACTCCTTCTATGACCGCTTGCCCGCCATATATTTGTTTTGACTCTTCTGCCATGTTAACACCAACCTGTATTTGTTTCTCTCTTATGTAGAAAAAGAGGCAATTGTCATACTGGGTTCTGTCGTTTTGAAATAAGACAATCACCGAGTTTCCTTTATTTTATCGGCAAATACAAGTAGATGACAAGGGAAAATGTTATGAGAGTCGGACATTTCTTATTCTTTTTATAGACAAATTTCGCAGGATTTAAACATGCTTCAAAATAGTTTCGGGCATACTATTGAGCGGAGGTGTCGATGTGAGTCAAGAACAATTAGGAACAAGGAATTTTGTACAAATCGGTTTGTTTGGTGGAATCTTTTGGGGCGGGATATGGTATTTCCTTCATATATTTTCATTCACGGAGGCGGGACCGAATTATTTCCTTTTACCATTTGCGTTTGGAAGTTGGAAGGAAGGTGTATGGGGGAATGTGTCAGGAATAGTTTGTATGGGACTTCTTTCAATTTTGATTGCCTTTTTGTATAAAGCATTTTTTGCGAAGTTTGAAGGGATTATTGCGGGAATTATTTATGGATTATTTTGGTGGGCATTACTGTTTTTGGGGATGGGTTTAATGGCTCCTGTTATTAAAAGTGCGCTCCATTTACCAAAAGAGACAATTGTAACGACAATATGTATTTTTATATTGTATGGTGTGTTTATAGCATATTCTGTTTCTTACGCAGTAAATAGCAATAAAGTAGAGCAAGAAGGGCGAGAGAAGACGAACTATTCAAATAAGTAACTCCTATGTTAAAATATTGTATAGATATTTAATATTAAGGAGTTTTAAGAATATGAAAAAGTTACTCCTCGTAAACGGTCCTAACCTAAATCGCCTCGGTGTTCGTGAGGTAAATGTATATGGAAAGGGCACGCTAGCGACACTTGAAGCAGATATGAAGCAAGAAGCGGAAACAATGGGAGTGGAGTTAGAATGTTTCCAATCGAATCATGAAGGTGCCATTATCGACATTATTCATGAAGCGGAAGATATATATGAAGGGATCATTTTAAACCCGGGAGCATTTACGCATTATAGCTATGCGATTCGTGATGCCATTGCGAGCATTTCGATTCCTGTTATTGAAGTACATATTTCTAACATTCATCAGCGTGAATCGTTCCGTCACGAATCTGTGACGGCAGCTGTTTGTGCAGGACAAATTGTTGGATTTGGTTTTTATGGCTATAAGTTAGCGTTATTTGCATTAATGGAGAAATTGAGGGAGGCATAAAGTAATGGAGAAAATTGAAAGATTACGAAGTGCATTTGGTGAGGCTGGCATTGACGGTATTTTGTTAACAAATGAACATAGTCGTAGATATATGGCTAACTTCACAGGAACAGCAGGTGTAGTTCTTATTTCAAAAGATCGTGCGCAATTTATTACAGATTTCCGTTACGTCGAGCAGGCAAGTAAACAAGCGGTTGGATATGAGATTGTACAGCACGCAGGATTAATCATTGATGAAGTGGCAAAGCAAGTGAAAGAGCTTGGAATTCAAAAGCTTGGTTTTGAGCAAGATACTCTTACATATAGTTCTTATTCAGCGCATAAGGAAGCGATTGATGCTGAATTTATCCCAACTTCTGGACTTGTAGAAAAGTTACGCTTGATAAAGACTGATTCAGAGATTAAGATATTAAAGGAAGCTGCACAGATTGCAGATGCTGCCTTTGAGCATATTCTATCATTCATTCGCCCGGGAGTATCTGAAATTGAAGTGTCAAATGAACTTGAATTTTTCATGAGAAAACAAGGAGCAACATCTTCTTCGTTTGATATTATCGTTGCTTCAGGTCTTCGTTCGGCATTACCGCACGGCGTGGCATCTGAAAAAGTGATAGAAACAGGAGATTTCGTTACATTAGACTTCGGCGCTTATTACAAAGGATATTGCTCTGATATTACTCGTACGATTGCAGTCGGTGAACCATCTGATAAATTAAAAGAAATTTATAATATCGTTTTAGAAGCACAACTACGTGGTGTGAACGGTATTAAAGCTGGTTTAACAGGTCGCGAGGCTGATGCGCTAACGCGTGATTACATAACGGAAAAAGGATATGGTGAATACTTTGGACACTCTACTGGTCATGGAATAGGTCTTGAAATCCATGAAGCACCAGGTTTAGCGTTCCGTTCTGATACAGTACTTGAACCAGGTATGGCTGTAACAGTAGAACCAGGTATTTATATTCCAGGTATTGGCGGCGTACGTATTGAAGATGATATCATTGTGACAAGTGAAGGTAATGAAGTAATTACGAAATCACCAAAAGAACTTATTATTTTGTAATACACAGGAGGATTTTTTTACATGATTTCAGTAAACGATTTTCGTACAGGTTTAACAATTTCAGTGGACAATGCCCTTTGGCAAGTACTTGATTTCCAACACGTAAAGCCAGGTAAAGGTGCTGCATTCGTTCGTTCTAAACTACGTAACATTCGCACAGGATCTGTTCAGGAGAAAACATTCCGTGCAGGTGAGAAAGTAGAAAAAGCACACATCGAAAACCGTCGTATGCAATACTTATACGCAAGTGGTGAGGCTCACGTATTTATGGATAACGGAACTTATGAGCAAATCGAGCTTGGTGAAAAACAAATCGAGCGCGAGCTTAAATTCCTAAAAGAAAACATGGAAGTAGCAATCATGACTTACCAAGGCGAAGTACTTGGTGTTGAACTTCCAAACACAGTTGAATTACAAGTTACAGAAACAGAGCCTGGTATTAAAGGTGATACTGCTTCTAACGTAACAAAACCAGCTACATTAGAAACTGGTCTTGTTGTACAAGTACCAATCTTCATTAACGAAGGCGAAATGCTTATCATCAACACTGGTGAAGGTAAATACGTTTCTCGTGCATAGTAGAAAAGCACTCGTGATAATTCACGAGTGCTTTTTTTATAGGAAATAGGGTAGATAGTAAATAGCTGTTACAATAAAACTGAAAGCTGTAAGACTAGCAGCACCTACTGTGTAAGGGCTCCATGTCATATGAAAAGGTTTTACTTCACCTGTTTTATATATAGTGTGATCAATGTTGGCATTTTGGTTTATATTTAAAGCAATGAGCCAAATTGTACCGAATATCCCTAAACTACCAAGGAAAAATGTCTCTATAAATGACCAACCGACCAATAAGGAAAAAAGATAAATAAGAGCTAATTCTACTACAACGGTTAAACTAATTTTCAATGTCTTCATATTTTTCCCCCTCATTCTGTAATCTCAACCAGTTTAAAAAATTTTCACGTGACACGACATGCAAAGAGCAAGTTGACTTTACTTCTTTCTCTAGTGCAGCGTATTCGTCTGGAAACTTGTTTTCCACATGCAATGAAATATAAGGTAGTTTTTCTTGTGCTTTTAACGAGCGGGTATTATTCGTTTTAGCACCAGCAAATACGTAGGAAAGTTGTAAGTCTAAAAAGGCGATTTTAAAGATTTCTTTTTTAGCAGCCTCGTTATAGCCTTTTCCCCAGTACGGATAGCCGAGCCAACTACCAATGTGAGATTGCTTCTTCTCATCATTAATATGTTTAAGTGTGGTGAGGCCAATTATTTCATTCTCTTCATTCACAATCATTCTCGATAAGGATTTCTTTTGATGTTCTTCTTCTATTGCGAAAAGAAGAAATGCTTTTGTGTCTTCGATGTTTTCTACCGTTATCCCTAATGCATTTTTTATATGTGGATCACTTGATAGCTCGAAAATCACATTTGTATAGCGTAAATCGAGTGGTAATAAAGTAACGTGCTGCATGGTTTATACCCCTTTTAAACTAAATGTACCATAATATACCATAAAATAATATGAATATTCAGATTCTAATTCGGGCTTTAGAGAAAAATTATGTTTTTACTTCTGAAATAGACAACCTCTGCATATGGTTGTACAAATATATTCTTTTTAAGAATACGAAGTTAGTAACTGTTACGGGAGAAGGTGGAAGAATGAAACAGTGGCTAGCGGCAATGGAAACATCCGTGCTTGTTATGGGAGCACTTCGATTATTTTCAGGTAGTGCGGAGATATTTGCTGCTTTGCTTATGCTTTATGTGAATGATGCGAAGAAAGCGTTGTTTATAAATGGTATGTTAGCGTTTGTTGGACCTACCGTATTAATTTTAACAATGACAATTGGGATAGCGAGTGTAGCAAGTGAAATTTCTTTCTTGAAGCTCTTTTTTCTAGCGCTTGGAATTTGCTGTATTTTTATCGCATTACTGAAATAGTAAGTCGAGTATAGTGAGGAGAAGCCGATGAAAGAGGTATTAGAAGTTTTACCAAAAACGATGAAGTATTTAATTGAAGAATGTAAGCAATACGATGCTTTAGAGGAAATTCGTGTTCGAATTGGAAGACCGCTAGAGTGTATTGCACACGGAAAGGTGTTTTTTTATGACTATATCACTACTGCAGAGGATGCTATTTACTTACTGAATAAGTTAAGTCAATTCTCAATTTATACGATGGAAGAGGAATTAAAACGTGGGTATGTGACACTTCGCGGGGGGCATAGAATCGGATTAGCGGGAAAAGTCATTACAGAAAAAAGCGCAGTGAAAATGATTCGTGATGTCTCTTCCTTTAATATTCGTATTGCTCGTCAAAAAATAGGGATTGCTGAACCGCTTTTGCCATATTTGTATGAAAAAAGATGGTTAAACACGATGGTAATTGGCCCTCCGCAAACGGGAAAAACGACACTTTTAAGAGATGTAGCTCGTTGCATGAGTCAAGGAGTAAGTGCTTCGGAAATTCCTTCTTGTAAAGTGGGGATCGTTGATGAACGGTCAGAAATTGCTGGCTGTGTGAAAGGGATCCCGCAATATGATTTTGGTACCCGAGTCGATGTGTTAGACGCGTGTCCAAAGGCAGAAGGAATGATGATGATGATTCGTTCTATGAGTCCTGATATTTTGATCGTAGATGAAATTGGCCGTAAAGAAGATAGTGAAGCAATTATGGAGGCAGTGCATGCAGGTGTTCAGCTTTTTATAAGTGCACACGGATTTTCCTATGAGGAT
The DNA here is from genome assembly GCF_052805735.1 of Bacillus sp. N6. NCBI lineage: Bacteria > Bacillati > Bacillota > Bacilli > Caryophanales > Bacillaceae > Bacillus > Bacillus sp. N6. Next base: position 4,120,476 of record NZ_CM127843.1, on the reverse strand, counting down.
GTTGTGAGACGTCCATCGCTAAAGGCAGTGCTAGAGCTTGGTATATTTGATAGGTTTGTGGAGTTGTCAAAAGCGAGGGGTCCAGGAACGGTTATGCAGGTGAAAGATAAATATGGAAAACCAGTGCTATCAAGTAGAAAGGCTGAGGGCGTATGGTGAAAATATTCGGTGCAGTGTTAATCGTTGCGGTCAGCACCTTTTTCGGGTTTTCATACGCTAAAAGATATAGTGAGAGGCCGAGGCAACTTAGATTATTAAAATCAGCACTTCAATCATTAGAAGCAGAAATTATGTATGGACACACACCTTTATCTGAGGCTGCCGAGCGTTTAGTTAAACAAATGCCAAAGCCATTAAATTGGATATTTCAAAGTTTCGCCAGAAGACTACAAAGCGGGGAACAAACAGTAAGAGAAGCGTGGATAGATAGTTTGAAAGAGAACTGGAAGTTAACCGCATTTCAACAAACTGAGTATGAAATACTGCAGCAATTTGGTGAAACGCTCGGGCAACATGATCGTGAATCACAACAAAAACATATTCGCTTATGTATTACACATTTGGAGAGAGAAGAAGGAGAAGCGAAAGCACTACAACTGCAATACGAAAAAATGATTAAGAGCTTAGGGGTACTAGCAGGGCTACTTATTGTAATTTTACTGCTATAGGGGGGAGAAAGGCGATGTCCATTGATGTTGGATTAATATTTCAAATCGCCGGAATCGGCATTGTTTTAGCTTTCATTCATACTGTACTAAAAGAATTAAAGCGGGAGGATATTGCAAATTGGGTTATCCTTGTCGGTTTTGTCGTCATTTTATTTCATGTTGCATTTTTAATTAACACGCTATTTGACAAGATTAAAAGTGTCTTTCTCTTCCAGTAAAGGAGGCGGTTCGAATCGAAATTATACAAATTGTCGGATTAGGCCTCGTTGCTACGTTTTTAGCTGCTGTTTTGAATCAGCATAAATCTAGTATTACATCTTTATTTATTGTGTTCGTAGGTAGCGTGATGTTTCTTTTTTTAATCGATCAAATTCATTCTATTTTACAAATGATTGAGAGAGTAGCAAGTGAAGCGAAAGTTAGTAACGTCTACGTGGAAACGTTACTAAAGATTATTGGAATTGCTTATATTGCTGAGTTTGGAGCCCAAATTACAAAAGATGCTGGTCAAGGTGCCATCGCTTCGAAAATTGAACTTGCTGGGAAAATCTTAATTCTCGTTATGGCGATTCCTATTTTGACGGTTGTAATTGAAACTATTCTCGGATTTTTACCGACGGGATAAGGGGGAGTGAATGTTGAGGAGGTTTGGAGCTAAGCTGCTATTTGCTTGCTTCCTTTTCTTTTCTTTACCGGTTGTTGTACAAGCTTCTCCTGTAGAAACAAACGTCGTTGATCAACAATTGGATAAGCTCGGAATTGAAGATGTGAAGCAATTTTGGGACGGGCTTGTTACAAAATATGGAGGCTATTTGCCAGAGAGTCAAAAAGGGAGCTTTATGGAGTTTGTAAAGGGAGAAAAAGAATTCTCTCTAAAAGAGTGGATGATAGGGTTATTAAAATATTTATTTCATGAGCTTGCTGCTAATGGAAAACTGCTTGGCACACTTATTATGCTCACAATCTTTAGTGCATTGTTGCAATCACTGCAATCCGCTTTTTCAAAAAGTAGCGTAAGTAAAATTGCTGATGCTGTTGTGTATATGGTACTTATTATTTTTGCTTTAAATAGTTTTTATGTCGTTATGACATATGCAAGAGAAACGATACAAACAATGGTAGATTTCATATTAGCGTTATTGCCAATTTTGCTGGCGCTTATAGCAACTGGGGGCGGGGTTGTATCTGTATCATTTTTTCATCCGGTTATCATTTTCTTAATGAATACGAGTGGGCTTCTTATGAATTATATCGTTCTACCACTTTTATTACTGGCAACGATATTAAGTATTGTAAGTACAATGAGTGATCAATATAAAGTGACGAAATTATCCAAGCTTCTGCAAAACGTTAGCGTAGGGATTATCGGTGTCTTTTTAACAATTTTTTTAGGAGTATTATCTGTACAAGGGACAGCAACAGCTGTTGCTGATGGAATAGCTGTGAAAACTGCTAAATTTGTAACAGGAAACTTCATTCCAGTAGTTGGAAGGATGTTTACAGAAGCGGCAGATACTGTTATTAGCGCATCAGGATTATTGAAAAACACAGTCGGAATTATTGGGCTCGTCATTTTATGCTTAATTGTTGCTTTTCCAGCGATTCAAATTTTCTGTATTGCATTTATTTATAAATTCGCAGCAGCAGTATTGCAACCGGTTGGCGGCGGAGTAATTATTCAATGTTTAGACATTATTGGACGAAGCATCATTTACGTATTTGCTTGCTTAGCTATCGTATCATTTATGTTCTTTTTAAGTATTACAATTATTATTGCTGCGGGGAATATTACACTTATGATGCGGTAGGAGGTGAAGAGTATGCAATTTGTTACAGAGTGGATCAGAAATATTATCGTTTTTTTGCTCTTAGCAACAATGCTTCATCTTATTCTTCCAAATTCGAATTTGCAAAAATACGTTAAATTCGTTGTAAGTCTTTTGTTAGTCGTATTAATTTTAACGCCCCTTTTTAAACTATTGCAGACAGATGTAAATGAAGTAATTGCAAATTTTAATGAAGAAAAGTACGTAGCAGAAGGATCTGTAAAAAATTCAATAGATTCGAAGAAAAAAGAAATACAAGCTCTAACACGTGCATATAGTTTAGAAGAGATGGCTACCAAAATGAAAAAAGAAGTAGGAAAAGAGTTTGAGAAAAAGTATGGTATGACTGTCTCTGAAATACAAATAGTCGCAGCAGAAAATACAGAAGAAGTAAAGTCAGCGAAAGATATTCAATCTGTTGTTGTGACGTTGAAAGAAAAAGAACGTAGTAAAAATGATGCAATCGAAACAGTAAAGCCAATTGAAATTAACACGAAAGAGCCTCCAAAAAAAGTGGAAGAAACGAATGTAGAAATGAAAGATTTCTTTTCAAGCAGGTGGCAACTAGAGGGTAAACAAATCCAAGTTCAAATGGAAGGGAGGACAGGTAGAGTAAATGGACAATAAAGATAAAAATTCGAAGTTCTCATTTTTTCGAAACTTATTGAATGGGGATCAAAAAGAAAGCAACGAGAAGGGTAAAAAGGTAACACCTAAGTTTTTACTTGTCCTACTCATACTTGGAATTTTGCTTATGTTTTCTAGTAGTCTCTTTTCAAGTAAAAAAGAAGAAGTACCTGTATTTAAAGAACAAAAAACTCAAAATCAAGAAAAAGACGTACCAACTTTCGGACAAAAAAGTAATGATAGTATGTCAAATGTAGAAAAATATGAAAAAGCGTATGAACAAGAATTAAAAACTGCTTTAGAAGAAATAGCAGGAGTAAAAGACGTAACGATTAAAGTGAATTTAGATTCATCTGAAGAAAAAATTTTAGAAAAAAATACAGTGAAACGCTCACAAACAACAGGTGAAACAGATAAAACAGGCGGTAAGAGAGAAGTAGAGGACGAGTCTCTTGATGAAAAGACTGTCATTATACGTGAAGGGGATAAAGAAACTCCTGTTGTTTTACGAACAGAGAAGCCGAAAGTACGTGGTGTTCTTGTCGTAGCAAAGGGAGTGGATAATATACAAGTTAAAGCAATGGTAAAAGAAGCTGTGATAAGGCTGCTAGATGTACCGGCCCATCGCGTTTCAGTTTCACCGAAAAATTGATAGGGAGGAAATAAAGTGTTAAAAAAACAAACAGTTTGGTTATTAACGATGTTAAGTTTAGTTGTTGTACTATCTGTGTATTACGTGACAACTCCTGACAAAATGAATACAGCATCGCCGGCAACAGGTGAAAAGATTGGACAAGAAAAACAAGGTACTGATAAAGCAGTAACAAACGAAGCACCTAAAGAAACTCCGAAAAAAGAAAATACAAGCAAGGAAACAACAAATAAAGAAACAGACAAAAAAGAAAATGCAAAAAAAGAAACAAGTAAAAAAGAGGGCAATGTATCAGTTCAATCAAGTGATGAGAATTTCACAGCTTTACGTATGCAAATGGAAGATCAGCGTAGTGAACAAAAAGCAAAATTACAAGAAGTGATGAGTTCAACAAAAGCTTCAGCGACAGAAAAGAATAAAGCAAAAGAAAATTTTGATGCCATTACGACAATGGAAACGAAGCAAGAATTACTTGAGACAGTAATTAAATCTCAAGGAGGATATCCAGATGCTCTTGTAAGAGCTGATGGTACTGACATTAGAGTAACGGTTAAAGCGGCAAAACATTCACAGAAAGAAGCAAATAAAATTATTCAACTTGTAAGAAGTGAAGGCGGATCAAAAGATGTAGGTGTGAAATTTGATCCACCAGCGAAATAAGTGAAACTTTAATCCGCAGGGATTTCCCTGCGGATTATTATCTTTTATTAAGCAAAGGGTATGCAAATAGTAAAATAGAGTATGTAAGTAAATGTGTGAATAGAAAAAAGCTATCATTTTCGATAGCTTTTTTCTATTTCGTCTTTGTAGTTATTTTTACTATGTTCAACTCGGAATGGAGAAACACGTTGCGAGTAAAAGATTAATGGTTCATGGTACTGATGATTACTTTTTCCGGATTTGACGTGGATGCAAAGAACACATGCCCAAACGATTACAGCAGGTAAAAAGAGAATGAGCCATATCATATTTCCACACCTCGACACAATATATTTTCTACACTTTGAACATACTATTCTTATATGAAGGAATGATGAACGGCGTGTAAACAAAAAAAAAATATTTGGTAAAAATATGTTATTGACTATAGGTGTAGTGAAGAGTGGAGAGGGAATGGCATGTTTGCTGTGTAACGTTTTGCTAAAGTAGTGAATGTTTTTTAAGAAGTGGTCTTGCCAATTTCATGTGAAACTTGGTATTATTACTAGGTATTAAATTTTTATTGGAATAATATTTTTACAGGAGTTTCGATTTATTATAAAGAAATATAAATTGGAATGTTTAAAAAATTTATCGTAAGATGGAAATAGTAAATATTTCTATTAGTTAATGAAATATATTTTCTAATAGAATACATCGTATTTTTACAGTCAATCTAGTTTTCGTGACGAGAATCTGTAAAAACGGGACAAACAAGAGTATGGGAGTGGATTTTACATGTTTAAAATTCAAGAAGTTCGTGAATTAATTAAATTAATTGATAGCTCTAATATTGATGAATTTGAATACAAAAAAGACGGTACAACAATCAAAATGAAAAAGCGTGGTAATGAAGTTGTTGCTGTGCAAGCACCTGCAGCAAAACAAGCTATGCAACCAGTAGCGCCTGTTGAAGTTGAAACGACAGTAGCAGCAGCGCAAGCAGAAGCGCCAAAACAAGAAGAGAAGAAAACTGTTCAAGATGAAAACCTACATAAGATCATCTCACCAATGGTAGGTACATTCTATTCTTCTTCTTCACCTGATACACCTCCATATGTAAGTGTTGGGGATAGAGTATCGAAAGATTCTATCGTATGTATTGTCGAGGCTATGAAGTTATTTAACGAAATTGATGCTGATGTAGAGGGCGAAATTGTTGAAATTCTTGTTAATAACGGACAGCTTGTTGAGTATGGACAACCGCTATTTCTTGTAAAAGCGTAATAAGGGAGTCTTTGTGATGATAAAAAAAGTATTAATAGCCAATCGTGGGGAAATTGCTGTACGAATTATTCGTGCTTGTAAAGAAATGGATATTGAAACAGTTGCAATTTATTCAGAAGCAGATAAAGAGTCACTTCACGTACAGATTGCAGACGAGGCGTATTGTGTAGGACCAACGATTTCGAAAGAAAGCTATTTAAATTTGACGAACATTATTAGCGTTGCGAAGTTAACAGGCTGCGATGCTATTCATCCGGGATACGGATTTTTAGCAGAGAATGCAGATTTCGCAGAGTTATGCCGTGAATGTAACTTGATTTTTATCGGTCCAAGTCCAGAAGCTATTTCAAAGATGGGCACAAAAGACGTTGCTCGTGATACAATGAAAGAAGCAGGGGTTCCGATTGTACCAGGTTCACAAGGGATTATTAAAAATACCGAAGAAGCGATCGAGCTTGCTAATCAAATTGGATATCCAGTTATTATTAAAGCGACTGCAGGTGGTGGCGGAAAAGGTATTCGTGTTGCACGCCATGAAGAAGAGCTTATAAAAGGAATTCAAATTACACAGCAAGAAGCTAGTACCGCTTTTGGGAACCCTGGTGTATACTTAGAAAAGTACGTTGAAGATTTCCGCCATGTTGAGATTCAAATAATGGCAGATACACACGGAAATGCCATTCATTTAGGAGAGCGTGATTGTACAATTCAGCGCCGTTTGCAAAAACTATTAGAAGAAAGTCCATCACCTGCACTTGATGAAGATATTCGCAAGCAGATGGGTGAAGCGGCAGTTAAAGCGGCGGTAGCGGTTGATTATACAGGTGCTGGTACGGTTGAGTTTATTTATGAATATAAAACGAAAACCTTTTATTTCATGGAGATGAATACGAGAATTCAGGTTGAGCATCCGGTTACTGAAATGGTAACGGGAATGGACTTAATTAAAGAACAAATTCTTGTTGCTTCAGGAGAAAAGTTATCGTTACAGCAAGAAGAAGTACAATTTAATGGTTGGGCAATTGAATGTCGAATTAATGCGGAAAACCCTGCCAAAAAATTTATGCCATCTCCAGGTAAAGTAGAAATGTACTTACCACCAGGAGGATTTGGTATTCGCGTCGATTCAGCTGTATATCCGGGATATTCAATCCCACCTTTCTATGATTCGATGGTTGCTAAATTAATTGTTCACGGAAAAACACGTGAAGAGGCAATTGCAAAAATGAAGCGCGCACTTAGTGAATTTGTCATTGAAGGCGTACATACAACAATCCCGTTCCATTTGCAATTGCTAGATCATCCTGATTTTGTAAAAGGTGAGTTTAATACGAAATTTTTGGAAGAGCATGAACTTGTGACGCAGTGATACATTAAAGGAGGTTTTTTTCATGGCTGAACATATGTTAGATATGGGTCAAGATACAACTCTTGGTAAAGTAGAAATTGCACCAGAAGTAATTGAAGTAATTGCAGGTATTGCAGCTGCTGAAGTAGAAGGTGTAGCGGCAATGCGCGGTAATTTTGCTACAGATGTTGTTGAGAAGTTAGGTAAGAAAAATCATGGTAAAGGTGTAAAGGTTGAATTAGCAAACGAAGATATTATCGTTGACCTTTATGTTGTAATGTATTTTGGTGTAGCAATTCCAGTTGTTGCACAAAAGATTCAAGACAATATTCGCCAAGCACTCTTTACGATGACAGGACTTGAGCCAAAAGAAGTGAATGTTCACATCGTTGGCGTAACATTCGAAACACAAAAAACAGAAATCGAACCAGTGTAAGAATGAAAAGGTGCCTAGTAACATAGGCATCTTTTTTATCGTTTCATTTCTTCACAAATTACAACCCTCTAATTATTATACTATTTCAAAAAATAAGAAATAAACAAGAAAATGTGTCGTTTTTCCAAAAAACGTACATTGTGATAAGATATGGAACTTGAAGTTAATCTTTTTATTATTTTTCAGCCTTGTAACCCGTGTGTGAAACGATAAATTGTGTTATTATCATTGTATTATAAGGTTGGAAAATCAATGAAAACTGTAAGAGTAAGTGAATTGACGGCTTATAAATTATAATAATATAACAAAGTATAAGGAAAGACTTGAAGCATAAAGGAGAGTTACAATGAAACGTAGGACGGCTAGAGAAAGAGCAATGCAAGCATTATACCAAATGGATATTACAGGTGAATTAGAACCGAAAGTAGCAGTGGAAAACACGCTAGATGAAGGCGAAGAAACAAATGAGTTTCTAGAGTCACTTGTAGTAGGTTTTGTAGAAAATAAAGAAGCAATCGATGAAGCGATTCGTCAAAACTTAAAAAAGTGGAAGCTTGAGCGTATTAGCATTGTTGATCGCAGTATTTTACGTGTAGCTGTGTATGAAATGAAATACATGGAAGAAATTCCACACAACGTAACAATTAACGAAGCAATTGAAATTGCTAAAACATTTGGGGATGAGGAATCTCGTCGTTTTATTAACGGCGTTTTATCTAATATAAAAGATACACTGTAAATTCTTTAAGGGGGAATCTTAAAATGGTAGCAGTAATCATCAAAGGAAATGAAGTTGCGGAGAAAAAACGAGCACAATTAACAGAAGAAGTTGTGAAGTTGAAAGAGCAAGGTATTGTACCAGGGTTAGCAGTTATTTTAGTTGGAGAAGATCCAGCATCTCGTTCTTATGTGAAAGGAAAAGAAAAAGGCTGTGAACAAGTAGGGATTTACTCAGAGCTAATTGAACTTCCTGAAACAATTACTGAGGAACGTTTGCTTGCTGAAATCGATCGCTTAAATGGCGATGACCGTATTAATGGCATATTGGTGCAATTACCTTTACCAAAACATATTGAAGAAAAAGCTATCATTGAAAGAATTTCACCAGAAAAGGATGTAGACGGATTTCACCCAATCAGCGTGGGACGTATGATGACGGGACAAGATACATTCCTTCCATGTACACCGCATGGTATTGTAGAATTAGTAAAAGAAACAAATCTTGATATTTCTGGAAAACATGTAGTAGTAATTGGAAGAAGTAATATTGTCGGTAAACCAGTGGGGCAATTGTTTTTAAATGAAAATGCAACTGTCACATATTGTCATTCTAAGACGCAAAATATGAAAGAGTTATCGAAGTTAGCTGATATTTTAATCGTAGCTGTTGGACGACCTAAAATGATAACAGCGGATTATATTAAAGAAGGAGCGGTTGTAATTGACGTTGGTGTTAACCGTTTAGAAACAGGAAAACTTTGTGGTGATGTTGACTTTGACAACGTGTTAGATGTTGCGAGTTACATTACACCTGTGCCAAAGGGTGTTGGTCCAATGACAATCACAATGCTTCTTCATAATACTGTTGAATCTGCCAAACGTGCAGGTGTCGTTTGTAAATAATTTGAGTCGGCTATGAGGAGAGAGAAATGGAGAAGCAATATTTAACCGTTACAGCGTTAACACGCTATATAAAAACAAAAATAGAATATGATCCGCATTTGCAGTCTGTTTGGTTAAAAGGTGAAATTTCCAACTTTAAAAATCATAGCCGTGGCCACATGTATTTTACATTGAAAGATGAAAATGCAAGAATCGCAGCGGTTATGTTTGCGGGTCATAATCGTAATATTAAATTCAAACCTGAAAATGGGATGAAGGTACTCGTGAAAGGGAAAATCTCTGTTTACGAGGCGAGTGGTTCTTATCAAATTTATATTCAAGACATGCAGCCTGACGGAGTCGGAAATTTACATTTAGCGTACGAACAGTTAAAAGTTCGCTTAGAAGAAGAAGGACTTTTTTCTCAAGTTTATAAAAAAGCAATTCCTCCTTACGCTAAAACAATAGGTGTGATTACGTCGCCAACAGGAGCAGCGATTCGTGATATTATAACAACGATTAAACGTCGTTATCCAATTGGGAATGTTATTGTATTTCCGGTACTTGTACAAGGGGAGTCAGCGGCTCCCTCGATTGTACAAGCGATTCGTACAGCGAATGAAATGGGAGAGATAGATGTACTAATCGTTGGTCGTGGTGGAGGTTCTATTGAGGAATTATGGGCTTTCAATGAGGAAATGGTTGCAAGAGCAATCTTTAAGAGTGAAATTCCTATTATTTCGGCAGTAGGCCATGAAACGGATTTTACAATCGCAGATTTTGTTGCAGATTTACGCGCGCCAACACCGACTGCAGCAGCTGAGCTAGCAGCACCTAATATTATAGAGTTACAAGAAAAGGTATTACAAAGAACTCTGAGATTGCAAAGAGCAATGAAAGAGTTAGTACATAAAAAAGAAGAAAAACTACAAGTGTTGCAAAAATCGTATGCGTTCCGTTATCCAAGACAAGTATATGAGCAAAAGGAAGAGCAATTAGATAGAGCGCTAGAACAGCTTGTTTTAGCGAAAGAGCGCTATATTGATAAAAAGGTGAATCAGTTAAAGCAACTTTCATTTTATTTAGAGAAGCACCACCCATCTCAAAAAATTATTCAAACGAAGGTAGCTGTTGAAACTTTGCAAAAGCAATTACAACGTGAAATGCAAACGTTACTTCAAACGAAAGAATTTGCCTTTGTAAGAGCTGCTCAAAAACTTGAAGCGTTAAGTCCGCTTAAAGTAATGATGAGAGGGTACGGGCTTGTATATGATGAAGAGAAGCAAGTGTTAAAAAGTGTGAAAGATGTAAGCCTTGGAGATGCTGTTTCAGTTCAATTACAAGATGGAATACTAGATTGTAGCGTATCAGGCATAGAGGAGCGTGAATTGAATAATGGAAAATAAATTAAGCTTTGAAGAGGCAATTTCGCAACTTGAGCATCTTGTTTCTAAGCTAGAACAAGGTGACGTACCTTTAGAAGAAGCGATTTCTTATTTTAAAGAGGGTATGGAATTATCTAAGCTTTGTGATGAGAAGTTGAAGAATGTACAAGAACAAATGGCAGTTATTCTTGGGGAAGATGGAGAGCTTGAACCGTTTACTGCTTTAGGAGATGAAGCATAGTGACGATTGCTTTTGATACTTTTTTGAAGGAAAGTAAAACTTTCGTAGAAGAGAAACTTGTAAGCTATGCAAATGAATTACAATGTCCAAATGTACTTCGTGAAGCGATGGCATATTCTTTAGAAGCGGGTGGAAAACGTCTCCGCCCGTTACTTTTGTTTGCAACATTACAAGCGTTTGGGAAAGAAAGAAATCTTGGAGTAGGTGCAGCTTGTGCTCTTGAAATGATTCATACATATTCGTTAGTTCATGACGATTTACCTTGTATGGATGATGATGATTTAAGAAGAGGAAAGCCCACAAATCACAAAGTATTTGGTGAAGCGATGGCAGTTTTAGCAGGAGATGGCTTATTGACGTATGCTTTTCAAGTTATTATGGCATATGAGCAAAAAGAAATTTCTGCAGAAAAAAAAGTAAGACTTGTACTTGAACTTGCAAAAGCAGCAGGACCAGAAGGAATGGTTGGCGGACAAGTGGCAGATATGGAAGCTGAAGGGAAACGCCTTACGATTGATGAATTGGAGTACATCCATAAACATAAGACCGGAAAACTGCTTGAATTTGCTGTACTTGCGGGTGCGATACTTTCTGATGCGACAGAAGAGCAAGAAGAAAAGTTGCTTACGTTTGCTAAATATATCGGTCTAGCTTTCCAAATTCGAGACGATATTTTAGATGTCGAAGGCACCGAAGAAGAGATTGGAAAACCGATTGGTAGCGATCTTTCTAATGAAAAGAGCACATATACGACGTTGTTTACTGTAGATAGAGCAAAGGATATTTTAGAAGAAACAATTGCAGAAGCAAAAGGTACAATTAGCTCCTTGCAATTACAAGATGAATATTTACTATCTATTTGCGATTTGATTGCAAAACGTAATAACTAATATAACAGCGTTTTCATTTGTTGAGTCATTCATCATTTTATGATATAAATGTAGGAAAAGGTTTTTCTTTTCTTGTTATTGGCAAAAATATATGTAGATTACATTGCCGTTATCACTTCGTGTTAGCGGCTATTTTTTTCATCGCCTAAAGAAATATGGTTTATAATAGGATTAAGGCGCAATAGACTGGTTAATAGCGGGACAAGACGAAAAATAGAAAAGAGAATTTCTTGTTTTGTGTAAATGTTTTTTATAATATTTGACATGTTGACAGATTATGAAATGAAAGTGAGTGATCCATGTGGATCTAACGCAAATTCAAAACCCTAGTTTTTTGAAAGATATGTCTATCAGTGAACTAGAGGGATTGAGTGAGGATATTCGTAAGTTTTTAATTGAAGAGCTCTCTCAAACAGGTGGACATATTGCACCTAATTTAGGTGTAGTAGAACTCACAATTGCTCTGCACAAATTATTTGATAGCCCGCAAGATAAATTTTTATGGGATGTAGGACATCAATCCTATGTACATAAAATTTTAACTGGACGCGCGAAAGAGTTTGGTACATTAAGGCAATATCAAGGTCTATGTGGTTTCCCGAAACGTTGCGAGAGTGAGCATGATGTATGGGAAACTGGTCATAGCTCGACTTCGTTATCGGCTGCAATGGGAATGGCTCTGGCACGTGATTTAAAGAAAACGAAAGAATATGTTATACCAATTATTGGAGATGGTGCTTTAACAGGTGGAATGGCCTTAGAGGCATTGAACCATATTGGACATGAAAAAACAGACATGATTGTTATTTTGAATGATAATGAAATGTCAATTGCACCAAACGTTGGTGCGCTTCATAATGTACTCGGTCGTTTACGTACCGCAGGAAAATATCACTGGGTAAAAGATGAGTTAGAGTATATATTAAAGAAAATCCCAGCAGTTGGCGGGAAAGTGGCTGCGACAGCAGAGAAAATAAAAGATAGTCTTAAATATTTACTAGTATCTGGTGTCTTTTTCGAAGAGTTAGGCTTTACATATTTAGGTCCAGTCGATGGGCATGATTATGAAAAGTTATTCGAAACGTTGCAATATGCAAAGAAAACAAAAGGCCCAGTACTTGTTCACGTTATTACGAAAAAAGGAAAAGGTTATAAACCGGCTGAGAGTGACGTTATTGGAACTTGGCATGGAACAGGACCTTATAAAATTGAATCAGGTGACTTCGTTAAGCCAAAAGAAGTTGCACCAGCATGGAGTGCTGTCGTTAGTGAAACAGTACTTAAGCTAGCGAGAGCGGATGAGCGTATCGTAGCAATTACACCTGCAATGCCTGTTGGATCAAAACTTGAGAAATTCCAAAAAGAATTCCCAGATCGTATGATTGATGTAGGTATTGCAGAACAGCACGCTACAACAATGGCAGCAGGTATGGCAACGCAAGGAATGAAGCCATTCTTAGCAATTTATTCGACATTTTTACAAAGAGCATATGACCAAGTTGTTCATGATATATGCCGCCAAAATTTAAATGTTTTCATCGGAATAGATCGCTCGGGATTAGTAGGAGCAGATGGTGAAACGCATCAAGGCGTATTTGATATCTCATTCTTACGTCACTTGCCGAATATGGTGCTTATGATGCCGAAAGATGAAAATGAAGGGCAACATTTAGTTTATACGGCGATGCAATATGAAGATGGACCAATCGCATTGCGTTATGCTCGTGGTAATGGACTTGGCGTTCATATGGATGAAGAATTAAAGGCGATTCCAATCGGTACGTGGGAGACGTTAAAAGAGGGTACACAAGCAGCTATTTTAACGTTTGGTACGACAATACCAATGGCAATGGAAGCAGCTGAGCGTCTTGAAAAAGCTGGGGTTTCAGTGAAAGTAGTGAATGCTCGCTTTATTAAACCAATGGATGAAGCATATTTACATGATCTTCTAGGGAAGAATATACCGATTTTAACGATTGAAGAAGCTTGTTTAATCGGTGGTTTTGGAACAGGAGTAGTTGAATTTGCATCTGAAAATGGTTACCATAGTGCATTAGTTGAACGAATGGGTATTCCAGACCGCTTCATAGAGCACGGAAGTGTAACAAAATTATTAGAAGAAATTGGTTTAACGACAGATGCTGTTGTAGACCGTATTCATACAATGATTCCATCAAAACAAAAAAGGGCGTAACAAATGAGCGTAAAAAAAGAAAGAGTAGATGTACTATTAGTAGAGCGAGGACTTATAGAAACGCGTGAGAAAGCAAAGCGCGCCATTATGGCCGGACTCGTATATGCAAATGAGATGAGACTTGATAAGCCAGGAGAGAAAATCTCGCAAGATACTGAGATTACGGTGAAGGGACAAGTTATGCCGTATGTAAGTCGTGGTGGTTATAAACTTGAAAAGGCATTAGAGACATTTCATCTTGATTTACAAGATAAAGTTATGATAGATATTGGTTCATCAACTGGTGGCTTTACAGATTGCGCGCTTCAAAATGGAGCGAAATTATCTTATGCATTAGATGTAGGATACAATCAACTAGCGTGGAAATTACGTCAGGATGAGCGTGTTGTTGTAATGGAACGAACAAACTTCCGTTACGTGACACCAGCAGACTTAGAACGTGGTTTACCTCAATTTGCAAGTATTGATGTTTCATTTATATCATTAAAGCTTATACTGCCAGTTTTAAAAACAATGCTTATGCCTAACGGAGATGTAGCAGCGTTAATTAAACCGCAGTTTGAAGCTGGAAGAGAGCAAGTTGGGAAAAAAGGTATCGTTCGTGATAGAAAAGTACATGAAGCTGTTGTAGAAATGATTGTCGATTTTGCTTTAAAAGAGGGCTATGATGTGGAAGGTTTAACATTCTCACCAATTACGGGTGGGGATGGTAATATTGAATTTTTAATTCATCTGAAATGGCATGGTGAACGTGAGAATGGCGAAAATCATTCTCCGATTTCTATAGAGCAAGTTGTTACAGAAGCACATGACGTTCTAAAACAAAAAGGGAAAGGGGAATAACATATGTTGTTCCTCTTTTTGCTGTAATTGTATAATGATTGTAAAAACAATTGTGTACAAGAAACGAATTATAAGTTAACATAAATAAGTGAAGTATACCAATGTTTAAACTATGGTAAGAGATAGTGTGAGGTGCAAATGTATGAATAAAGGTCAGCGCCATATTAAAATCAGGGAAATTATTGCAAACAAAGAAATTGAAACACAAGATGAATTAGTTGATATTTTACGTAATGAGGGATTTAATGTAACGCAAGCAACAGTATCGCGCGATATTAAAGAACTGCACTTAGTGAAGGTGCCATTACATGATGGGCGCTATAAATATAGCTTGCCAGCAGATCAACGATTTAACCCGTTACAAAAATTAAAACGAAATCTAGTGGATTCATTTGTAAAATTAGACACGGCAGGACATATGCTTGTGCTAAAAACATTGCCTGGTAACGCTCATTCACTTGGAGCACTTATTGATCATTTAGAGTGGGATGAGATCATCGGAACCATCTGTGGTGATGATACTTGCTTAATTATTTGCCGTACACCTGACGATACAGGTGTTGTCTCTGATCGTTTCTTAAATATGTTGTAACAAAAAATCTTGTTTGCTTTCCATCGTAAAGTGGGAAGTGAACAAGATATTTTTATTGGTCAAAAATATGATTTTTCAATTGTAATATAATATTTTGTTTGCATAAAGTTAGAAAATAGATGGATTGACCCGTAAAACAAATGTTTGGTACAATGAAGCGGGTTAGAAGAGTATATACATACAAATATATAGCATGATTATTTGAATAAAGAAATGAGAAAATCCTTTAGTAAGGGATTATTTTATAACGAGGTGAATGGGGCATTGTTATCGGAATTATCGATTAGAAACTTTGCTATTATTGAAGCATTAAATATTTCTTTTCAAAAAGGTTTAACGGTTTTAAGCGGTGAAACAGGGGCCGGAAAATCGATTATTATTGATGCGATTAGTTTACTTGTAGGTGGCCGTGGGTCAGCAGAATTTGTTCGATATGGAACAGAAAAGGCTGAGATTGAAGGGCTGTTTTATGTTGAAGATGATAAGCATCCATGTATTGAAAAGGCAGAAGAGTTAGATATAGAAATAGAAGATGGCATGATTATTTTAAAGCGTGATATTGCTGCGAACGGGAAGAGTGTATGTCGTGTAAATGGGAAGCTTGTTACACTTAGCATATTAAAAGAAATTGGGAAAACACTTGTTGATATTCATGGACAGCATGAAACGCAAGATTTAATGAATGAAGAACGACATCTGTTTATGCTTGATCACTTTGATGGGGATCGAATCGTTAAACAACTAGACATATATCAAAACGTATACGCTGACTATGAAAAATTAAAAAAACAATTGAAATCGTTAAGTGAAAATGAACAACAGATGGCACATCGCTTAGATTTAATTCAATTTCAGCATGAAGAAATTCGCAAAGCTGATTTAAAGATGGATGAAGAAAATGAATTAACTGAGGAACGATTGCAAATTTCTAATTTTGAAAAGATTTATAAAGCATTAGGTGATGCATATCGTTCATTGAGTGCTGACGGACAAGGATTAGATAATGTAAGAAGCGCAATGGGACAAATGGAAAGTATTACACATTTAGATGAAATGTATCAAGAGAATCATGATTCAATTGCAAATAGCTATTACTTATTAGAAGAGGTTGCATATCAACTGAGAGAAAAGCTCGATATGATGGAATATGATCCAAATCGTTTAGATGAAATCGAAACACGTTTGAATGAAATTCGTATGCTAAAGAGAAAATATGGAAATACTGTAGAAGAGATTTTAGCGTATGCAGATAAAATTGAACAAGAAATATTTACAATTGAAAATAAAGACGTTCATATTGAAACGACGAAGAAACAGTTGAAGGAATTAGAAAGTGTTATTCTGAAAGAAGCAACGTTGTTAAGTAATATGCGTCATGAGCTTGCAGAACACCTTACAAATGCAATTCATCAGGAATTAAAAGAATTATATATGGAAAAAACGAAATTTGAAGTGAGAATTATGAAGAGAGAAGGAAATGCAGAAGAGCCCCTTGTGGAAGGTGCACCGGTAAGACTTACGGCAGATGGTTACGATCATGTGGAATTTTATATTTCGACCAACCCAGGAGAGCCGCTAAAACCACTTTCAAAGGTTGCTTCTGGCGGAGAGTTATCTCGTATCATTTTAGCTTTAAAAAGCATTTTTTCTAAGCATCAAGGGGTTGCATCTGTTATTTTTGATGAAGTGGATACGGGTGTAAGTGGCCGGGTCGCACAGGCTATTGCTGAAAAAATTTATCGAGTATCAGTAAACTCGCAAGTACTTTGTATTACGCACTTACCTCAAGTAGCTTCAATGGCAGATTCGCATTTATTTATTCGAAAACAAGTAGCGAATGATCGGACAATTACATCAGTTACTGTTTTAACTATGGAGGATAAAGTAACAGAAATAGCTCGAATGATTTCTGGTGTGGAAATCACAGATTTAACGACGGAGCATGCGAAAGAATTACTTACGCAAGCGCATCATTTTAAACAGACAGCAGAGGCTATCCAGTAATGGATAGCTTTTTTTCTCAAATGACGATTTCTTAATTCTTCCGGTTATAAATAAAGCATTGCAAGGAGAGATTAAAAAGTGAAGCCAAGAGGCTGAATGTGGGGTAGGAGCGAGGAGAGTGAACAAGTTGAAATTAGAAAAATTTCGAAAAATAATAGGTCTTTGTCTCCTTGTTTCTTTAGTTTTTATTGGATGTTTTAAACCGCTTCGAACGTTTATTTCATCACCGAAACAACTTGTTGTTTTTGAAGGACAACAATCAGAAATATCATCATTACCAGTTTTCAAAGCTTCATCCACAAATCGTCATGTATTTACAGTGAGTTCGAATGAACAAAAACAAGGACTTATGGTAAATTCTCATCAAAATGGTGAAGCTGATATGGTATTTCAGCTTGCGGGTTTTCCAGTGAAAAAAGTAAATGTGAAAGTGTTAAAAGATTTTAAAGTGATTCCAGGTGGACAATCAATTGGTGTGAAATTAAATACAAAAGGTGTACTTGTTGTAGGCCATCATTTAATTCAAACTGAAAAAGGTAAAATATCTCCTGGTGAAACAGCAGGTGTACAAATTGGAGATATGATTACTGAAATTAATGGTAAAACAATTGAAAGAATGAGTGATGTAGCACCGTTTATTCATAATAGTGGAGAAACAGGTGAACCGCTTAATCTTGTATTGTTAAGAGATGGAAAATATATTCGTACGAAGCTAACTCCACAAAAAGACAACGGTGAATCGTCTTATCGAATTGGCTTGTATATCCGTGATTCGGCAGCTGGAATTGGAACGATGACATTTGTTCATCCAGATTCTATGAAATATGGGGCACTTGGTCATGTTATTTCTGATAATGATACGAAAAAGCCGATTCAAGTCGAAGATGGACAAATTATGCGCTCGACAGTTACATCAATTGAAAGAGGTAGTCATGGGAATCCAGGGGAGAAATTAGCAAGATTCTCACCAGACCGTGAAGTGATTGGCAATATTACAATTAATAGTCCATATGGTATTTTTGGAAAATTAAATACGAATATGAAAAACGGTATAATGGATAAAGCAATGCCTATCGCATTATCTCATCAAGTAAAAGAAGGACCGGCAAAAATATTAACAGTTATTGATCAAGATAAAGTAGAAGCGTTTGATATTGAAGTCGTTAGTACAGTGCAGCAAAAATTCCCAGCCACAAAGGGTATGGTAATAAAAGTAACAGATAAACGTCTATTAGCGAAAACGGGCGGTATCGTACAAGGAATGAGCGGAAGTCCAATTGTACAAAATGGAAAAGTAATTGGTGCTGTTACACATGTATTTGTAAATGATCCAACATCCGGATATGGTGTTCATATTGAATGGATGTTACATCAAGCTGGAATTAATATTTATGATCAAGAGAAAAAAGCGAGCTAATACATATTAGCTCGCTTTTTCTCTTGAAAAATTCGTTGAAATTTTGTAAAAGCTCCGCAAGAGGTGTTTTTTGTTGTAAAATAAAAGAAAAGGGTTGAACGTTTCGTTGTATTTCTATGATGGAATGTGTTGCGAAAGGGAATAAATGAACGATAAACATATTTTTTTGTGATTTTATCGGAAAGTAAGAAACTTTAAAAGGGAATTTTCACACAATTGTCGAACAATTCATGTAGCCTAGAAGGATACACATGTCGGAGAATCGATTCGGTAAGGGAGGAAAAGCTGTGGAGAAAATTAAAGTATGTCTTGTGGATGATAATAAAGAACTAGTATCAATGTTAGAGAGCTATGTAGCTGCTCAAGATGATATGGAAGTAATCGGTACTGCTTATAATGGTCAAGAGTGTTTAAACTTATTAACAGATAAGCAACCTGATGTACTCGTTTTAGACATTATTATGCCACACTTAGATGGTTTAGCTGTATTGGAAAAAATGCGACATATTGAAAGGTTAAAACAGCCTAGCGTAATTATGTTGACAGCATTCGGGCAAGAAGATGTGACGAAAAAAGCAGTTGACTTAGGTGCCTCATATTTCATATTAAAACCATTTGATATGGAGAATTTAACGAGTCATATTCGTCAAGTGAGTGGTAAAGCAAATGCTATGATTAAACGTCCACTACCATCATTCCGATCAGCAACAACAGTAGATGGAAAACCGAAAAATTTAGATGCGAGTATTACGAGTATCATTCATGAAATTGGTGTACCCGCTCATATTAAAGGATATATGTATTTACGAGAAGCAATCTCCATGGTATACAACGATATCGAATTATTAGGATCGATTACGAAAGTATTGTATCCAGATATCGCAAAGAAATATAATACCACAGCAAGCCGTGTGGAGCGAGCAATTCGTCACGCGATTGAAGTAGCTTGGAGCCGTGGGAATATTGATTCTATTTCGTCCTTATTCGGTTATACAGTATCCATGTCAAAAGCAAAACCTACGAACTCTGAGTTTATCGCAATGGTTGCGGATAAGCTGAGACTTGAACATAAGGCTTCGTAAACGCTGTAGTATCAAGGTGTTAAGCGTATTTCATAATAAAATTTAATAACCAACGAATTACGTATGTAGGCAATAAAGTACATAGGTAATTGGCGGTTAATTTAAAAACCTTCTATTTATTGGATTGAAATTTTGATTCCAATAGCTAGGAGGTTTTTTGTTGTATGAATAACTTTCAGATGAATGTAGAAAATTTTTTACTTCATTGCGATGCAAAGCATCTAAATAGAAGAAAATGATGAACTCTTATTAAGTTGACCTATCAATTTGAGGATGGGCACCAATAAATAGAATCATTTAATGATAGTTATGAAATATACAATGCCTTGATATAGCGATGGTTATACAGTATCCATGTCAAAAGCAAACCTACGAATTCTGAATTTATCGCAATGGTTGCGGATAAGCTGAGAGTAGGAACAGTAAGGGATTTAAGTTATAGTAAAGCTTAATAATTCTTGCAATTTATACTCGATAGTAAATTTAAAATCAATGAGTTTTTTATTTACCTCGATTTAAGGATTTTGAAGGAATACATATTTATATAGAAAAATGCAGTGAAAATACGGATATGTACAGAAAATAAGTGGATTTGACATCATAATCTCTATAACGTATCATTGATTTGGAAAAGTTAGAGATATAGGAGAATGGATGAATGACTTTAAAAAAAATAGTAAATCGAGCGTACCCAATCATTGTCATGACGGTGTTTTTATCTATATTTTCAATGATAGTAAGTAAATTTTTTATCCCAAAAACAATTTTGATGAGGGGTGAATTTCCTTATCCGACTGAGGAGTATACTCCCAAAAAAGTCGCTGCTGTTATAGCGTTGACGTTGCTTTTATTTGTGCTCTTCTTTATGTATTATAAATTGGTTATTAATAAAATGAAAAGAACGTATACAAATATTATGATTGCTTTAGGTATCATAATCGTTTTGACGATGGAAATAATTATTACTTCCATAGCATTTAACCCTGTTGTTGGGGATTATGCTATCCTTAAACAAGGAATTGTCTCTGTGTTTAATGGAGATAATCAATTTTTAGAAATGGGACAGCTTTTATTTTATCCATATAATACACATGTTGTATTAATAGGAGGATATTTTGCTAAATTGATAGGGAGCGTAGATTTAGCGATAAAAATATTACCAATAGCTTGTATAACAGGCAGTATTATTTTAAATGTATTGATTGTAAGGAAAATTACAAACTTTAAAGTTGCTCACATATCGATTGTGTTATCTGTGCTAAATATTTTTATATATTGGCAGGCACCAGTTTTCTATACTCATACATTGGTAATATTTTTTATTTCAGCAACAATGTATACATATTTGTGCTTGAAAACGGCGGAAACAAAAAGAATGAAGATTATTTTATGGATTTTATTAGGGGTTTTCGCAGCTTGTACTTATATTATAAGACCGACAGCATTAACCGTAGCGTTAGCGATTTTAATTGAAAATATTTTTAAGTTTCGTAAGGAATACTCTGTAAAGGTGTTAAGTAGTGTTTTATTTTGTTTAATCCTTATTGTAAGTTTTAAAGGTATAACGACAAAGCTAAATCTCAGTACCGATAATGAAATTGAAAAAATTCCATTCACTCATTGGGTGAAAATGGGCCTGAACAAAGATACGTATGGTGTGTGGAATCAGGCAGATGCAGATTATATTGATGATGAAAACATAAAGAATACGAAAGATTTGAATGAGCACAATCAAGAAGTTATAGTGCAACGTTTCAGTGAACTTGGTGTAATGGGTTATGTGCAACATTTGAATGAAAAAATAACTAGAGAATGGGTATCAAGTCAGTTCTCCATGTACCGTATTGGGCAATGGTTTGAACAGAAGAATGACATGGTAACTAATTACGTATCGAATTATAGTACAACGAAGTATAAAATCGTTACTATATATTCGTATATTATCAAATTATTTGTTTATATAGCTGTTTTGGCGGCTGTTATTCTTTATAAAAAGAAAGATGAAAATGAATCGGAAGTTATACGAATTGCGATGATTAGTGCATTAGGGGTATTTACTTTCTTGTTACTATGGGAAACAGCTCCTCATTATACGTATGAAGCATTTGCATTTATGAATATTCCAGCTTCTTTAGGATTGTATAAAGTGTTTATGATTTTTAACAAAGAAAAGAAAAACGCATAATTTGAGTAACTAAAACGAGTAATGAGAAGCCCCCTCTTTTGTTAAAAGAGGGGGCTTCATTTAAATGTTTGAAGAAAAGATTAAATGGAATCATAGTATATCCGGTAAGGGATTTTAGCAAGGAAGTCATCCGTGATATAATAGAAAATATAAAAAGCCCTGCAAAACAGGACTGTATTACTCTTCGTCTTTATTTTGTTTTTCTAATTCAACTAGCTTTTGAATTAAAATGTGCTGCGGCATATGCATGAGTTGTTCAAGTGGAACACCTAGTGCTTTTGATAAGCGGACTGCAGTATCTGGAGAAATTTGTAATGGTCTCATAGAAGTACCTCCTTTTTCGTATAGTATAGCATAAGATTGGGGGAGTGAGGATGACTCTTATATTTGCACATCGTGGTGCGGCTGGAACGTACCCAGAAAATACAATGATTTCATTTGTAGCGGCTGAGTCTTTTAGAGCGGATGGAATTGAACTTGATGTTCAATTAACGAAAGATGGAAAAGTTGTCGTCATTCATGATGAAACGGTGGACCGAACAACAAATGGAAAAGGTGCGGTTCGGAATTATGTATATGAGGATTTATGCAAGTTAGATGCAAGTTATAAATTTGGTGATAAAGTAGGGTTTTGTAAAATACCACTTTTAGAAGAGGTATTAGAATGGCTTGAACAAACGAGTTTGCTACTTAATATTGAACTTAAAAATAATAAAATTCCATACAGAGGTTTAGAGGAAGAAGTTATAACGCTTGTACGGAAATTTAGTTTAGAGGATCGTGTTATATTTTCTTCGTTTAATCACTACAGCATGAAACGGTGTCATATGATGGCTCCTGATATTCAAACAGCAATTTTATATCGCGAAGGTTTGCATAGTCCGTGGGCATACGCGAAAAAAATGGGGGCTACAGCAGTACATCCGAATTATCGTTACCTTCAAGATGCTATTGCTGAACTAACGATGGAAAGTGGTGTAGAGGTTCGCCCTTATACAATTAATGAAGAAACGCTTATGCGTAAATATTTTGATATGAATATATCGGCGATTATTACTGATTACCCTGAAACGGCAAGAACGTTGTTGCCAATAAAAAAATGAGACCGCGTGTAACGGTCTCATTTTTTTATTTATAAATAGTGGGGCCTTCCTATCTTCTAAAGCGAGCCTGTACTTTATTTCGTTTACGGTCTCGGTGCAAGACGAAGCCACCGAAGATATAAAACCCGAGCCCGAAGCAGAGAGCACCGATTAAAAATTGTAACCACAGTATAGAGATTGGTGGAAATAGAATCCCGAATACAGTATCTCTCATTAACTTTATACCAAACACAGCTAATGAAATAGGGATGAGTGCTAATAGTAGAGCAACGTAACGCTGCATACATAACTCTCCTTTTCAGATTATTTCGTATATTTTAATGATGTTATACGGAAAGGGGGTTTGTCAAGAGGGTGCTGAACGAGTAAGATAAGGGTGTGAAAAAATTTGCAGAGTTACTTCGAGAGGAAGTGTAATATATGAAACAAAAAGTATTAATTGTTGGTGCAGGTGAAGGCGGGAGCGCACTGCTGAATCTGTTACATAGTTCGAATATATTTCAAATTATAGGGATTATTGATATAAATCCGTTGGCAAAAGGATTACAAATTGCTAAGGAATATGGAATTGCAATTGGAGAAAGTGTAACTCCATTTCTTTCTATGCATATCGATGTAATATTTGATATGACAGGTGAAGATGATGTACATAAAGTTTTATTGGAAAAAAAGAAAAAAGACACTCTTCTTATACCAGGTGATATTGCAAAAATTGTTACAGGATTAGCGCATGAGAAGGAAGGGTTAATTGGGCGGTTAGAGGAACAAACGCAACAAGGAGAATTAATTTTAAATTCT
Source organism: Bacillus sp. N6 (assembly GCF_052805735.1). Classification (NCBI taxonomy): domain Bacteria; kingdom Bacillati; phylum Bacillota; class Bacilli; order Caryophanales; family Bacillaceae; genus Bacillus; species Bacillus sp. N6. The sequence goes on along the minus strand of NZ_CM127843.1, from coordinate 4,096,657 downwards.
ACGCATGACGGCATGATCGTAATTGATCGAGAGGGACAAGTTCGTCTTTTTAATAAAAGTGCGGAGCGTATTATCGGATATAAAAAAGAAGAGGCGATAGGAAAATATATTTTAGAAGTCATTCCCACTAGTAAATTACTTCGCATTATACGTACGAAACAAATAGAAGTAAATTATGAACTAACATTAGAGAATGGAAAGAAAATTATTACAACGCGTATACCGATATTAAAAGAAGGCGGAGAGGTACAAGGGGCATTTGCAATTTTTAAAGATATAACAGAAGTTGTAGATTTAGCGGAAGAAGTTACAGACTTAAAAGAAATTCAAACACTATTAGAGGCAATTATCAACTCATCTGAAGAAGCGATTTCGGTTGTGGATGAAAAAGGAAGAGGTTTAGTCATTAACCCGGCATATACGAAATTAACGGGTCTAACAGAAGAAGATATTATTGGGAAGCCTGCTACAACTGATATTGTAGAAGGCGAAAGTATGCATATGAAAGTACTTCGAACGCGTCGTGCGGTGCGCGGAATACATATGAAGATTGGGCAAAAAAAGCGCGATGTAATTGTAAACGTAGCGCCAGTTATTGTGGATGGAATATTGAAAGGAAGCGTTGGCGTTATCCGTGACGTGTCGGAAATTCAAAAGTTAACAAATGAATTGAATAGAGCAAGGCAAATTATTCGCACATTAGAAGCAAAATATTCATTTGATGATATTGTCGGAAATTCAGATGAAACAACGGCAGCTATCGAACAGGCGAAGCTAGGAGCGAATACACCAGCAACGGTACTGTTACGCGGTGAATCTGGGACTGGTAAAGAATTGTTTGCACATGCAATCCATAATGGAAGTAATCGGAAATATAATAAGTTCGTCCGTGTAAACTGTGCGGCCATTTCGGAGACGTTGTTAGAAAGTGAATTATTTGGTTATGAGGAAGGGGCGTTTTCTGGAGCGAAAAGAGGCGGGAAACGTGGGTTCTTTGAGGAAGCGAATAACGGTAGTATTTTTTTAGATGAAATAGGGGAGTTATCTGCAAATACACAAGCGAAACTCCTTCGTGTATTGCAGGAAAAAGAAATTGTAAAAGTTGGTGGAACGAAAGCGATACCCATTAATGTTCGAGTAATTGCAGCGACACATGTGAATTTAGAAAAGGCTATTCTAGAAGGGAAGTTTAGGGAGGATTTATATTATCGATTAAATAAAATTCCAATTCAAATTCCATCTCTTCGTCAACGTAAAGGAGATATACCGAAAATTGCGGACAGGTTGATTCAAAAAATTAATCAAGATTATGGTCGTAATGTAGAAGGGCTCACTGATTCAGCTATTTTATATTTACAATCATACGAATGGCCAGGAAATGTGAGAGAACTTGAAAATATTTTAGGACGAGCGATTATTTTTATGAATTATAACGAGATCTATATTGATGTACAACATTTACCGCCATTACATAATGAAGAGCAGGTGGAGTCAAAGCAATCTCATTTATTACCTGAATTAGAAGAAAAGCCACTTGAACATTTAGTAACAGAGTTTGAAGGGAATATTATTCATGAATATTTGGAGAGATTTGATGGGAATAAAACACAAACTGCAAAAGCGTTAGGAATTTCCGTTCGAAATTTATATTATAAGCTAGAAAAGTATGACCATGCAAAAAATAGCATGCAATAAATTGCGTACCGTGCAATTTATTGCATGGTATACAAAAAGCGACAAAATAAGACAGAATCTTTTGTTATTTTCCAAAGTATTGATTTTACTGCATTTTGAATGCGTTTTCATTATTGGTAAGACCACTTTTAAAAGTTGGCACGGTATTTGCTTTATAAATAGACGAGGGACGACGGAAAGGGTTGATTACAAAATATGAAGTTAGAATACTTAATTGATCAAGCAGCGGGACAGCCTAAAAAAACTGTAGCTGTAGCAGTAGCTGAAGATCATGAAGTAATTGAAGCTGTAGCGAAAGCAATTAAATTACAGCTAGCTCAATTTCGTCTATATGGAAATCAAGAAAAAATAATGGGGATGCTACAAGAACATGGTTTACAAACTTCAGAACATGTTGAAGTGATTGCAGCAATGTCTAATGCAGAGGCTGCAGAACTTTCTGTTAAAGCTGTGAGAAATGGTGAGGCAGACGTGCTTATGAAGGGTAACATCCCAACAGCGAATATTTTGAAGGCTGTATTAAACAAAGAGTGGGGCCTACGTAAAGGTAGCGTACTTTCACATGTAGCAGCATTTGAAGTTCCAAATTATGATCGTCTTATTTTCGTTACAGATGCAGCGATGAACATCGCACCTGATGTAACACAAAAAGCTGCTATTATACAAAATACTGTAGAAGTTGCCCGGGCAATAGGAATCGACTTGCCAAAAGTGGCACCAATTGCAGCAGTAGAAGTTGTGAATCCAGCGATGCAGGCGACAATTGATGCAGCGATGTTAACACAAATGAATCGCCGCGGACAAATTAAAGATTGTATCGTTGATGGACCACTTGCTTTAGATAATGCAGTATCACAAATTGCAGCAGAGCATAAAGGCATAGTAAGTGATGTAGCAGGTAAGGCAGATATTTTACTCGTCCCAACGATTGAAGCTGGAAATGTGCTATATAAATCACTCGTATACTTTGCGGATGCAAAAGTAGGAGCAATGATTGCTGGCGCAAAAGCACCGATTGTTTTAACATCTCGTGCTGATTCAGCAGAAACAAAAGTATATTCATTAGCATTGGCAGTTGCGACTGCTTCAAAATAAACCAAAAAGGGTAAAACATTAGGGGGAAACGACAATGACATTAGAAATCTTCGAATACTTAGAAAAATATGATTATGAGCAAGTGGTATTTTGTCAAGATAAAGAATCTGGTTTAAAAGCAATTATTGCAATTCATGATACAACACTTGGACCGGCTCTTGGTGGAACAAGAATGTGGACATATGATTCTGAAGAAGCGGCGATTGAAGATGCATTGCGTCTTGCAAAAGGGATGACATACAAAAACGCAGCAGCTGGTTTAAACTTAGGTGGTGCGAAAACAGTAATTATTGGTGATCCTCGTAAAGATAAGAGCGAAGCAATGTTCCGTGCACTAGGACGTTATATCCAAGGACTAAACGGACGATACATTACAGCTGAAGATGTTGGTACAACAGTAGATGATATGGATATTATCCACGAAGAAACTGACTTTGTAACAGGTATCTCACCATCATTCGGTTCTTCTGGTAACCCATCTCCAGTAACTGCATACGGTGTTTATCGTGGTATGAAAGCAGCTGCAAAAGAAGCTTTCGGTACTGACAATTTAGAAGGAAAAGTAATTGCTGTTCAAGGCGTTGGTAACGTAGCATATCATCTATGCAAACATTTACACGCTGAAGGAGCAAAATTAATCGTTACAGATATTAATAAAGAAGCTGTACAACGTGCTGTAGAAGAATTCGGTGCATCAGCAGTTGAACCAAATGAAATTTACGGTGTGGAATGCGATATTTACGCACCATGTGCATTAGGCGCAACAGTTAATGATGAAACTATTCCACAACTTAAAGCAAAAGTAATCGCAGGTTCTGCAAATAACCAATTAAAAGAAGATCGTCACGGTGACATCATTCATGAAATGGGTATTGTATACGCACCAGATTATGTAATTAATGCAGGTGGCGTAATTAACGTAGCAGACGAATTATATGGATACAATAGAGAACGTGCACTAAAACGTGTTGAGTCTATTTATGACACGATTGCAAAAGTAATCGAAATTTCAAAACGCGATGGCATAGCAACTTATGTAGCGGCAGATCGTCTAGCTGAAGAGCGCATTGCAAGCTTGAAGAATTCTCGTAGCACTTACTTACGCAACGGTCACGATATTATTAGCCGTCGCTAATCATTCATATATAACTTTTACAAAAGGTGTGGTTACCTCTTATGAGGTTTCCACTTCCTTTTGAATTTATTAGTGGAGGTAGCAACATTGTCTGTAAATCGAATTCTTGTTATTAACCCAGGTAGTACATCCACAAAAATTGGTGTTTTTGATAATGAAAGACCCGTTCTAGAAGAAACGATTCGTCATGACGTAGAACAGATTGGAAAATATAAGAGAATTATCGACCAATATGAGTTTCGAAAAGAAACGATTTTAGAAGTTCTACATTCTCATGGTATTAACATTTCAAAATTAAACGCTGTTTGTGGGCGTGGTGGATTACTTCGTCCAATCGAAGGCGGTACGTATACAGTAAACGATGCGATGTTAGAAGATTTGAAAAATGGCTTTAGCGGTCATCACGCTTCAAACCTTGGAGGCATTTTAGCATATGAAATTGCTTCTGGATTAAACATTCCTGCATTCATTGTAGATCCTGTCGTTGTAGATGAGATGGAGCCGGTTGCTCGTATAAGTGGCATTGCTGGTATGGAACGCAAAAGTATCTTCCATGCATTAAATCAAAAAGCAGTTGCTCGTAAAGTAGCTGAACAGTTAAATCACAAATACGAGGATTTAAATTTATTAGTTACACATATGGGTGGCGGTATTACAGTTGGTGCTCATAAAAAAGGAAGAGTAATCGATGTGAATAACGGTTTAAACGGAGAAGGACCATTTAGTCCAGAGCGCGCTGGTACAGTACCAGTAGGGCAACTAGTAGAAATGTGTTTCTCTGGTGAGTATTACCGTGATGAAATGATTAAAACACTTGTCGGACAAGGTGGACTTGTAAGTTTAATCGGTACAAATGATGCGATTAAAGTAGAGCAAATGGTTGAAAAAGGTGATCCTGAAGCAACTCTTATTTATAAAGCAATGGCATATCAAGTTGCAAAAGAGATTGGCGGAGCTAGCGCTGTACTTCACGGGAAAATCGATGCAATCGTATTAACTGGTGGACTGGCATACAGTAAAATTCTTGTCGATGAAATAAAAGAGCGAGTGGACTGGATTGCAGATGTTATCGTACATCCAGGCGAAGATGAGTTAGAAGCGTTAGCAGAAGGAGCACTTCGTGTATTACGTGAAGAAGAAGCTCCAAAAGAATACGTTGTACGTGAAAAAGAAACGGTAGCTAGGGGTTGAGATAATGGCAAAAGAATATGATTTAGTCATCGTTGGCGGCGGTACTGGTGGATATGTTGCTGCAATTCGTGCATCACAATTAGGGTTAAAAACAGCACTAGTCGAAAAAGAAAATCTTGGTGGTACTTGTTTACACAAAGGATGTATTCCTAGTAAAGCTCTTTTACGTAGTGCGGAAGTATATGCAACTGCTAAAAAAAGCGAAGAGTTCGGAGTTATTGCAAGCAATGTAGAACTAAACTTTGCAAAAGTACAAGAGCGTAAAGAGAAGATTGTAACGCAGCTTCATAAAGGCGTTCAACATTTAATGAAACAAGGTAAAATTGATGTGTTTGAAGGTATTGGTCGTATTCTTGGCCCGTCTATTTTCTCTCCTATGCCAGGGACAATTTCAGTTGAACTTGCAAGTGGAGAAGAGAATGAAATGTTAATTCCAAAAAATGTACTTGTTGCAACAGGTTCTCGTCCAAATTCATTACCAGGTTTAGAATTAGATGGAGAATACGTAATGTCTTCGGATCATGCCCTAAAAATGGAAACGCTTCCTAGTTCGATTATTATCGTTGGTGGCGGTGTAATCGGTATTGAGTGGGCATCTATGCTTGCTGACTTCGGTGTAGAAGTTACAGTATTAGAGTATGCAAAAACGATATTACCACTAGAAGATCAAGACGTTTCAAAAGAAATGCAACGTCTATTCAAGAAAAAAGGTATTAAAGTGGTAACTGGTGCAAAAGTATTACCAGAAACATTGGTAAAAGATAATGGAGTAACAATCCAAGCTGAACACAACGGTGAAAATAAAGAATTTAAAGCAGAAAAAATGCTTGTATCTGTAGGAAGACAAGCGAATACGCAAAATATTGGCTTAGAGAACACAGATATCGTTGTGGAAAAAGGATACATTCAAACAAATGAGTTTTATCAAACGAAAGAATCGCATATTTACGCAATTGGAGATGTAATCGGTGGCCTGCAACTTGCTCACGTTGCTTCTCATGAAGGAATTGCTGCAGTAGAACATATTGCAGGGAAAGAAGTTACACCAATTGATTACTCTATGGTATCAAAATGCGTATATAGCAGTCCAGAAGTTGCTTCTGTTGGCTTAACAGAACAAGAAGCGAAAGAAAAAGGCTATAAGTTAAAAGTAGGTAAGTTCTCATTCCGCGCAATCGGAAAAGCACTTGTATACGGAGAATCAGATGGTTTCGTAAAACTTGTAGTTGATGAAGAGACAAATGACATTCTTGGTGTTCATATGATTGGACCACATGTAACAGATATGATTTCTGAAGCTGGTCTTGCAAGAGTACTTGATGCAACACCTTGGGAAGTAGCACATACAATTCATCCGCATCCATCATTATCTGAGGCGATTGGTGAAGCAGCACTTGCTGTAGATGGAAGAGCGTTACACGCATAAAAATGTGGATTTAGGAGGTTATGAAAAATGGCAGAAGTAAAAGAAAAGCGCCATGAAGAGCTTGGCTTAAGTGATGAGCAAGTATTAGAAATGTTCCGTACGATGTTACTTGCACGTAAAATCGACGAACGTATGTGGTTATTAAACCGCGCTGGTAAAATTCCATTCGTAATTTCTTGTCAAGGACAAGAGGCTGCACAAGTTGGAGCGGCGTTCGCTCTTGATAGAGAGAAAGATTATGCATTACCATACTATCGTGATATGGGTGTTGTACTAGCATTTGGTATGACAGCTAAAGAGCTTATGTTGTCTGCTTTCGCGAAAGCTGGAGATCCAAACTCTGGTGGTCGTCAAATGCCTGGTCACTTCGGTCAAAAGAAAAATCGTATTGTTACAGGTTCATCTCCAGTAACAACGCAAGTACCACATGCAGTTGGTATTGCACTAGCTGGAAAAATGGAGAAGAAAGATTTAGTCACGTTCGTTACATTTGGAGAAGGTTCTTCAAACCAAGGTGACTTCCATGAAGGGGCAAACTTTGCTGGTGTACACAAACTACCTGTTATTTTTATGTGTGAAAATAACAAATATGCAATCTCTATTCCGGTTGAAAAACAATTAGCATGTAAAAACGTATCAGATCGTGCAATTGGTTATGGTATGCCTGGATATACAATAGACGGAAACGATCCGCTTGCAGTATATAAAGCTGTAAAAGAAGCAGCAGATCGCGGTCGTCGTGGTGAAGGCCCAACTTTAATTGAAACAGTATCATATCGTTTAACAGCACATTCTAGTGACGATGATGATCGTGTTTATCGTGATAAAGAAGAAGTAGAAGAAGCAAAGAAAAAAGATTCAATTATAACATTCGCGGCTTATTTAAAAGAAGCTGGTGTGTTAACTGAGGAATCGGAAAAACAAATGTTAGACGAAATTATGCATATCGTAAATGAAGCAACAGAATATGCAGAAAATGCTCCGTATGCAGCACCTGAAGATGCATTGAAGCACGTATACGCAGAATAGGGGGGAACGTTTCATGGCTGTAATGTCTTATATTGATGCTATTACATTAGCAATGCGCGAAGAAATGGAACGCGATGAGAAAGTATTCGTTTTAGGAGAAGATGTTGGTAAAAAAGGTGGCGTGTTTAAAGCGACACACGGTTTGTATGATCAATTTGGTGAAGATCGTGCGCTTGATGCACCGCTTGCAGAATCTGCAATTGCTGGGGTAGCAATTGGTGCAGCAATGTATGGTATGCGTCCAATCGCTGAAATGCAGTTTGCTGATTTCATCATGCCAGCAGTAAACCAAATTGTTTCTGAGGCAGCAAAAATTCGTTATCGTTCTAATAATGATTGGACTTGTCCAGTTACAATCCGTGCACCATTTGGTGGAGGTGTTCACGGTGCATTGTATCATTCACAATCTGTAGAAGCGATGTTTGCAAACCAACCAGGTTTAAAAATCGTTATCCCTTCTACACCATATGATGCAAAAGGCTTATTAAAAGCAGCCATTCGTGATGAAGATCCAGTATTATTCTTCGAACATAAACGTGCATATCGTTTAATTAAAGGTGAAGTGCCGGAGGATGACTACGTATTACCAATCGGAAAAGCAGATGTAAAACGTGAAGGTGATGATATTACAGTTATCACGTACGGATTATGTGTTCATTTTGCTCTTCAAGCAGCTGAAAAGTTAGCACAAGATGGCATCTCTGCACACATTCTTGATTTACGTACTGTATATCCATTAGATAAAGAAGCAATCATTGAAGCAGCTTCTAAAACAGGTAAAGTTCTTCTTGTAACAGAAGACAATAAAGAAGGAAGCATTATGAGTGAAGTGGCAGCAATTATTGCTGAAAACTGTCTATTTGATTTAGATGCGCCAATCGCACGTCTTGCAGGTCCAGACGTTCCAGCAATGCCATATGCACCAACAATGGAAAAATTCTTTATGGTAAATCCAGATAAAGTTGAAAAAGCAATGCGTGAACTTGCGGAATTTTAATCGGGGGGACTATACATGGCTGTAGAAAATATTACAATGCCTCAGCTCGGGGAGAGCGTTACAGAGGGCACAATTAGTAAATGGCTCGTTAATGTTGGCGATCACGTAAACAAGTATGATCCGCTTGCAGAAGTAATGACTGATAAAGTAAATGCTGAAGTACCATCTTCTTTCACTGGTATTGTGAAAGAGTTAATCGCTGGTGAAGGTGATACGTTAGCTGTAGGTGAAGTAGTTTGTGTGATTCAAGTAGAAGGCGCAGACGAAGTAGCAGCAACAGCTGTTGAGGAAAAAACGAAAGAAGAACCAAAGGCAGCAGCAATTACGCCTGAAAAAGCACCGAAAGTAAAACAACCAACTGATGGAAAACCACGTTTTTCACCAGCTGTGTTAAAACTTGCGGGTGAGCATAACGTTGATTTAGATCTAGTAGAGGGTACGGGAGCAAACGGCCGTATCACTCGTAAAGATATTTTAAAGCTAGTGGAATCTGGAAATATTCCGCAAGCAGGTGCGGCGAAGAAAGATGAAGCTGTAGCGGCGGTAGTAGAAGCTCGCCCAGAAGCACCAAAAGCAGCACCAGTAGCGCAAAAAGGAGAAGCTGCGAAACCAGTTTCTGTACCTACAATGCCTGGAGATATCGAAATTCCAGTCACAGGTGTGCGTAAAGCAATCGCAGCAAACATGTTACGTAGTAAACACGAAGCACCACATGCTTGGATGATGATTGAAGTAGATGTGACAAACCTTGTGTCATACCGTAACTCAATTAAAGGTGACTTTAAGAAGCGTGAAGGCTTTAACTTAACGTTCTTTGCTTTCTTCGTAAAAGCAGTGGCACAAGCGTTAAAAGAGTATCCTCAAATTAATTCAATGTGGGCTGGCGATAAAATTGTTCAGAAGAAAGATATTAACCTTTCTATCGCTGTTGCAACAGAGGAAGAACTATTTGTACCAGTAATTAAGCAAGCGGACGAGAAAACAATTAAAGGTATCGCTCGTGAAATTACAGAACTTGCAGGAAAAGTACGCACGAAATCGTTAAAAGCAGACGAAATGCAAGGTGGAACATTTACAATTAATAACACAGGATCATTCGGTTCTGTTCAATCTATGGGTATTATTAATTACCCACAAGCGGCTATTTTACAAGTTGAATCAATTGTAAAACGCCCAGTAATTATGGATAACGGTATGTTCGGTGCTCGTGACATGGTTAACTTATGTTTATCACTTGATCACCGCGTACTTGATGGTTTAATTTGTGGTAAGTTCTTAGGACGTGTTAAAGAAATTTTGGAAAACATGTCAGAAAATAATACATCTGTATATTAATAAAAAGCTCGCTTATGCGAGCTTTTTATTATCTTATTTCTCCATCTACATCCTACTATATGTATAAATACCTTTCCCAGTAATCTTACAATAAACGATTATGTATTAGGAATTTACGAAAATACATTGCTGATATATGGTATATGGATATAAAATAAGAAAAGAATAATTTTTTTGGCAAATCTTACTGATGAAACTGTAGTATAATATATTGTATTGTATGAAAAAGAGAGTTATTCTATATAAGTGTTTTATAGATAATGTGTAATCAGTCGTCAAAACATGAAGAATGTTGACTCCTGGTTTTTTATTTTTGCCGTAACAATGTTTCAGGAGGATGTCATGAAAAGAAGTACCGAGTTTCTAAAAAGTTTAGATGTAAAATTAATTTTAATTTTGTGTGCACTATGTGTGACGAGTATAGCTGCTATATATAGCAGTCAGCAAACGGGACAGTATGGAGCTGCAAACTTTGCTATGAAACAAGGTGTTAACTACATAATTGGGGTTGTATTGTTACTTCTTGTTGCAAGCATTGATTTAGATCAGTTACAAAAATTATCTTGGCCGCTTTATATTGCTGGGTTTGCTTCACTTATTCTTTTGAAAGTATTACCACCATCAGGTTTTACACCTGAAAAATTAGGTGCAAAAAGATGGTTTGTTTTCCCAGTATTTGGACAAATTCAGCCGTCTGAGTTTTTCAAAATTGCATTGCTACTTGTAGTAGCGAGTATAGCAGTAAAACATAATGCACAGTATATGGCAAGGACATTCCAAACAGATTTAAAGCTAGTAGGTAAAATTATGCTAGTGTCACTTCCACCTATGGCGGTTGTATATAGTCAACCGGATACAGGTATGGTGTTCTTATATGCTGCTGCTATTGCATGTATTTTATTTATGTCAGGTATTCAAAAGAAATTGATAGCATTATGTACAGTTATTCCGTTGACCATATTATCTGCTTTAATATTTATTTTCTTTAAGTATCAAGATTTTTTCTATAATAATTTAGTTACTTTACTAAAACCTCACCAACAGTCGCGTATTGTAGGTTGGTTAAATCCATTTGAAAATGCAGATCAAGGTTATCAAACGCAACAATCGATTTTAGCTGTAGGTAGTGGAGGAATGGAAGGTAAAGGGTTTGGGGGAGGAAGCGTCTATATCCCAGAGAAGCATACTGACTTTATTTTCGCTACAATTGCCGAAGAAGGTGGATTTATCGTAGCAGCGTTAGTTGTCTTCTTGTTCCTGTTGCTACTATATCGAACAATTATTATTGGTTATTCCGCTGATAATTTATTTGGTACATTATTATGCGCTGGATCTATCGGTATATTAACAGTTCAAATATTCCAAAACATCGGTATGATCGTTGGGTTAATGCCTGTAAAAGGTATTGCATTACCTTTCTTATCGTATGGGGGAAGTTCCTTATTCTCGAATATGATTATGATGGGGCTCATACTATCGGTACGGAAAACTTATAAAAAATATATGTTTTCAGTTAAGTAAAAAAAGCTGGTTCGTTTTTAAACGAACCAGCTTTTTTTACATATATGCTCATAAACGTTGCAAACTAAAACAGGATAGCAGTTTGAGACGGGTAAGGAGTGCAAAGTGATGCATATGCATATTTTTGAAGGAGCACGGCATCTTTCTAATAGTGAATGGGTTATTCGGGCTATTATAGCATACATATTTTTAATATTAGTTGCGAAAGCAATGGGGCAAAGGTCTATCGCACAACTTCGTTTTTTAGATGTTGTATTAGTGTTATTGCTGGGTGGGAATATTTCTAACGCATTATCTGATGAAAAAGTAGGGTTACTGGGCTCGATGATTACAACGTTCATACTCGTTGTACTTCATATTATAAGCTCAGTTTTAATGCTGAAATGGGATAGATGGAGACGCTTTTTAGAGCCAGCACCTATCATTCTTATACATAATGGTTCCATTGATTTTAGCAATTTGAAAAAGGCGAGAATTACCGTGGAATATTTGTTTTCGGAACTTCGTATGCGAAATGTGAGCGATATTCAAACGATTAAATTAGCATTATGGGAAGCGAACGGTGTCGTTTCTATATTTCGGTATCCAGAATATGAAGCAGTTTCGCGGCTTGATCTTAAAGTGGCGGGAAGAAAATCTCCAGTTTCTTTTATATTAGTAAAGGATGGGAGGATTCAGAAAGATGTTCTTGCATTATTAGGAAAAACAGAAGCGTGGGCGAGAGAATTTCTAGAGGAGAGTTCAGAAGTAGAATCCATTATGTTAGCTACAGTAGATGAATCACATAAAATAAATATTTTGTTAAAAAAATGAAAAATATACGCATTTTGTCGTTTCGTACATATGATACAATAGTGTGGACAACGAAAAAGGAGGCGATACGGTGGGATATGTAGAAGAATTACGAAAAATAGTTGGTCATCGCCCTTTAATTTTAGTTGGTGCTGTTGTACTCGTTATAGATGAAAATGGTTATGTTTTATTGCAGCAGCGGACAGAGCCGTACGGAAAATGGGGGCTACCTGGCGGGCTAATGGAGCTTAGTGAATCACCAGAAGAAACAGCTTATCGTGAAGTATATGAAGAGACAGGAATAAAAGTGAAGAACTTGCGACTAATCAATGTATTTTCTGGAGCGAACTACTTTACAAAATTAGCAAACGGTGATGAATTTCAATCTGTAACAACCGCCTATTATACGGATGAATACGAAGGGGATTTTGTTATGAATAAAGAAGAAGCAGTTCAGCTTAAATTCTTTTCAGTAACAGAACTACCTGACTATATTGTAGGATCGCATAAAAAAATGATTGTTGAATATATGAAGATTATGGAAAAAAAGATATAATAAAAGTGAAAGAAATACAAAAACACAGCTCTGGTTGGTAGTCCAGACGCATGATTTCATGTCAGTAACCTTCCCCTCCGGGATGTCCCGTATTTCTAATTTTTTAAAGGAGGGGCTGTCAATGGAGTTGACAGTATATCACGATGGCCAATTTTTTGTTGGAATCATTACATGTAAAGAACAAGGGAAATTGTATGGAGCAAGGTATATTTTTGGAGCGGAACCGTCAGATGAAGAAGTGCTTATGTTTGTGAATAGTTCACTTTTAGAGCATTTTCAGCATTTTGCAAAATTTGGTGTAGAAGTTAAAGAAAAACAGCGTCCTAAAAACATAAAGCGTATCATACGACAAGCAGCAAAAGAAACAAATGTTAAACGTTTTACTAAGGCGCAAGAGGCGATTAGTTTATCTTATGAATTGCATAAACAAGAAAAGAAAGTGCAGTCTAAGGAGAAGCGAGAAGCTGAAAAAGAAAGAAGACGTTTAATTAAAGTACAAAAAGCAAAGCAAAAACATCGTGGTCATTAAAGAAAAGGTGTTAGAGCAATTGCTCTAACACCTTTTCTATACTTAAATACAAGTAAACTTACTTGTATTTCATAAACATTAACTGGTAAGATACAAATAGGTAGTTTTAGAGGAGGGAAAAGAGTGATTAATTTTAACTTTTTTATGAATGATGTTGTCCGCCAAGCGCGTGAAGAGATTGTCTCTGCTGGATATACAGAATTGACGACGCCAGAAGCGGTAGAAGAAGCGTTTAAAAGAAATGGAACAACACTTGTAATGGTAAACTCTGTATGTGGTTGTGCAGGTGGTATTGCTCGTCCTGCTGCTGCGCATTCCGTACATTATGATAAACGTCCTAACCACCTTGTAACGGTGTTTGCAGGTCAAGATAAAGAAGCGACAGCAAGAGCGCGTGAATATTTCGAAGGGTACCCACCTTCTTCTCCATCATTTGCTTTATTAAAAGATGGAAAAATTGTAACGATGGTAGAGCGTCATGAAATTGAAGGTCATGAACCGATGCAAGTTATTGCGAAACTACAATCATATTTTGAAGAGAATTGTGAAGAACTATAAAAAATAAGAGAAAAGGCGGCACGTCCACAATCAAGTGGATGTGCCGCCTTTTTTATTTATTATTAAAATTTCAGAGATATGCATAGTTATGTTATTTTATGCATTATTTTATACATAACAAATAGCATTTATATTGTTTTGTTATTTATTTTTATTTTATATATTGCATAAAAATAAAAGTGCTGATACAATACAAACATCGAATAAATATTCTATTAAACTTTTAAATATACATTATTAGGGGGAAGAAAGATGAAGAAGTTAGTATCAATATCGTTTGCACTTATTTTAATTGTAAGTATATTCAGCGCTTGTAGTAATGGGGAATCGAAAGAAACAAAAGGAAATAAGAAAGTACTCGTAATGGGGACTTCAGCAGATTATAAACCATATGAATACGTGGAAGCTTCAAAAAGTGATGAAATTATTGGTTTTGATGTTGATGTTGCTAAATATATCGGAAAAGAACTTGGGTATGAAGTGAAAGTGAAAGATATGGATTTTGGTGGTTTATTAGCATCTCTTAGTTCAGGAAAAGTTGATTTCGTAATGGCAGGCATGACGCCAACTGCAGAGCGTAAAAATAATGTTGATTTTACAGATATTTATTTTGTTGCGAAAAATATGGTTGTTTCTAAAAAGGATTCTAACATTAAATCTGTAGAGGATTTAAAAGGGAAAAAAGTAGGGGTACAAACAGGATCTATTCAAGAAGAGAAAGCGGCAGAATTTAAAAAACAAGTAGATTTCCAAGTTGAGGGACGTGACCGTATACCAGAAATCGTACAAGAAATTAAAGCTGGTCGTTTTGACGCTGCAATTATAGAAGACACAGTTGCTAAAAATTATTTAGAGAAAATGAAAGATTTACAAGGAATTGAAATTAAAGAAGCGCCAGAAGAAGTTGGAGCAGCAATTGCCCTTCCGAAAAACAGTGATAAAACAGCTGAATTTAATAAAGTAATTAAAAAAATGCAAGAAAATGGAGAAATGGATAAATTAGTGAAGAAATGGTTTGGCAGCGGAAAATAAGCTGCCTTTCACTTTTCTGTGAGGGGAATGAAAAGAATGAACTTAGATTTTTCGGCGATTACGCCTTCGATACCATATATACTAAAAGGTTTAGAAGTTACTTTGAAAATTGTAGCGGTATCAGCTTTAGCAGGATTTATTTTAGGAACGTTATTAGCACTTTGTAAAATTGCTAGAATACGAGCATTAAATATAGCAGCAGATTTTTATACATCAATTTTTCGTGGTACACCACTTGTATTGCAATTAATGATTATTTATTTCGGTGTCCCGCAAATAATTGGTTATGAAATACCAGCATTCTTAGCAGCTGTACTTGCATTTAGCTTGAATTCAGGTGCATACATGTCAGAAGTAATTCGTGCTGGTATTCAAGCAGTTGATAAAGGACAAACAGAAGCAGCAATGGCTTTAGGGATACCATACGGAAAAATGATGAGAAATATTATTTTCCCTCAAGCATTAAAAAATATATTACCAGCGCTTGTGAACGAATTTGCGACACTTACGAAAGAATCAGCTGTAGTAACAGTAATAGGCGCGACTGATTTAATGCGTCGTGCTTACATTGTAGGTGGTGAGACATTTAAATATCTTGAACCATTACTTTTTGTTGGACTGATTTATTATATGTTAGTCATTATTCTTACATTAGTCGGGAAGGCAATTGAAGGGAGAATGAAGAAAAGTGATTAAAATTGAAAACCTTCATAAATCATTTGGTAAAAACGAAGTATTAAAAGGAATTACAACAACGATTGAAAAAGGGGAAGTAGTTGCAATTATAGGACCTTCTGGATCAGGAAAATCAACATTTTTACGTTGTATGAATATGTTAGAAGCACCAACGGATGGTCACATTTGGATTGGAACGGAAGAAGTAACGAATCCGAAAACGAATGTTATGCATGTTCGTGAAAATGTCGGTATGGTATTTCAGCATTTTCACTTATTTCCTCATATGACTGTATTAGAAAATATTACGTATGCCCCTATCAATGTAAAAGGGGTAACGAAGCAAGAAGCTGAAAAGAAAGCTGAGAAACTTTTAGAAAAGGTTGGATTAGTAGATAAAAAAAATACGTATCCGAATCGTTTGTCGGGAGGACAAAAGCAACGTGTAGCAATTGCAAGAGCGTTAGCGATGGAACCGGAAGTTATGTTATTTGATGAACCGACATCGGCGCTAGATCCAGAGATGGTGAAAGAAGTGTTAGAAGTTATGAAATCGTTAGTTACGACAGGAATGACGATGGCTATTGTTACACATGAAATGGGCTTTGCAAAAGAAGTGGCAGATCGTGTTCTTTTCTTGGACGGAGGAAAGCTTGTAGAAGATAGTGCGCCAGAAGAATTTTTTGCAGCGCCGAAAAGTGAACGTGCGCAACAATTTTTACAAAAAATATTGTAATATGAAAAGGTTATGTGAATAATAAGTAGAAAAGGATGACATTGTGTCATCCTTTTTTTATACTAGCTGTAAATACGTTTATACATATAGGAGCAATGATATGTTCAAAATTGGATACCGTACAGTAAAAACAGCAATAGGGACAGGCGCGGCAGTTTTTATTGCTCAGTTATTAGGATTAGAATTTTATAGTTCAGCAGGTATTTTAGTTATTTTATGTGTACAAAATACGAAGCGCAAATCGCTTCAAGTGTCGTTACATCGTTTTCTAGCATGTGTATTATCAATGGTATTCGCGTTTTGTATTTTTGAAACGATCGGCTATACACCACTTGCAATTAGTATATTGTTACTTACATTTATTCCGACTGCAGTAATGCTTAAAATTCAAGAAGGTATTGTCACGAGTTCAGTTATTGTTATGCATCTATATTCATTGAAGCAAATTACATGGCTTATAGTTGGAAATGAAATTGCTATATTAACAATAGGAATTAGCGTGGCGTTATTAGTAAATATGTATATGCCGAGTAGTGAAAATAAGCTAAAAGAGTATCAGGATAAAATAGAGAGTAATTTTAAAACGATTTTGTTTGAAATGGTTGTGTATTTACGAAATCGAGAAAGTAGTTGGAGTGGAGCAGAACTCATTGAAACCGAGAATATGTTAAATGAAGCAAGAGATTTATCGTTTAAAAAACTTGAGAATGCATTTATGCGAGAAGATGATTATTACTATCGTTATTTTAATATGCGTATGCAACAATTCGAAATTTTAGAGCGAATGATACCATTAGCAGCTTCTTTATCGTGGACGTATGAACAAGCTGACATGATTGCAGATGTTGTTGAAAACATTGGTAATGCTATTAGCCCTGAGAGTACAGGCGTTATTTCCTTAAGGCAGCTTCAAGAAATGAGGGAATTATTTAGAGACATGCCATTGCCAGCTACACGCGAAGAATTTGAGATACGTGCGAAACTTGTTCAACTTGTGTATGAAATGGAACAATATTTACTCATTAAAAGTCGCTTTAAGGGAAAGGATAATATAAAAGAACTTATATAGAAGGTAGGAATTATCTATGCCGTATCTTCTCTCTATCATATTATGTCTTTCTTTATCACCGATTTGGCCTCTTGGGGATAATCCACGTGCCGGAGATCCTTTTATTATTGTAAATAAAGCAACGAATAAATTAGCTTACATTGACGATGGAAAGATTCAAAAGGTTTTTCCAGTAGCGACAGGGAAAACGAATGAATTAACTCCAGAAGGAACTTTTGATGTTGTAATGAAAGCAAAGGATCCGTATTACATTGCGAAGGATATTCCAGGTGGATCGCCAAAAAATCCACTTGGATCAAGGTGGATTGGATTTAATGCAAGAGGAACTGATGGAAGTAAATATGGAATACATGGAACAAACCAACCGAGTTCAATTGGAAAGTATATTTCACAAGGATGTATAAGAATGAAGAAAAACGATGTGGAATATTTGTTTGATCGTATTCCAATTGGAACGAAAGTATGGATTGTGAAATCGAAAAAATCATTTCAGCAATTGGCAAAAGAAAAAGGAGCCGTTGCATATGAAGAAGCCAACGAAAAGGTTGGCTTTTTCTATTGTAATAAGTTGTCTTGACATGTGTACATAACCATGCGTTAATGAAAGTATAGAAAGATAAAATTAGATAAAGGGGTTGCTCATATGTACTTGAATCCAAAACTTTCGTATATGCAGTTTTTTATGGGATTTCTATTTGTTATTACATTCATATTGGCAACTTTTAATATATGTTCTTATCTTGTAGCGATTGTATGTATGGCATTACTTAATCTCACTTTTGTTATTGGGGCATTTCAGCAGAAACAATATACAAGTTTTGTAATAGCACTTGTAATGTCATTTTCCTTTAGTATTGTAGCGATTGTGTTTTATATAAAATAAACCATCTCGATGTCGAGATGGTTTATTTTGTCATGTGTAAAAAGTAAAAAAAGGACGAACACATCGCCCTTTTTACCAAAACATACTCGCGCCAGCAAGTAATGTTGTTACAAGCATAGAAATTAGCATCACATAAACCATAATTTTTTGAGCTTTTTTATGCATCGTTATACCTCCTTGCAAATCAGTACAATTTCATTGTAACGAGAAATGAAATTATGGACAAGGGGAGAGTAAGGACAAAATTCGGGAAGGGGTTGCAAAATATAACAGGAAATTTGAGTGTGTGTAGAGAATATAGTAAAAGGGTATATTGTTAATTTTTAGTTGGGCAAGCTGAAGAATGGAGATACGATGATGAAAATATACGAAACAGATCGTTTATATTTAAAGGAAATTGATGAGTCGTATGCTGAAACAGTTCTTCAATATTACGACAGAAATCGTGAGTTTTTAAAAGCTTGGGAAGAGTATAGACCGGATGATTTTTTTACGCTAGATTATCAAAAGAAAAAGTTGCAAAAGGATAGAAAAGAGTTCGAAGAAGGGAAAATCATCAGACTATGGATTTTTAAAAAGGGTGATGATACGAAAATAATTGGCTGTATTTCATTTAATTTAATCGTTCGTGGCATTTATCAATCTTGTGTACTCGGTTATAAATTAGATAAAGCAGAGTTAAACAAAGGGTATACGACAGAAGCGCTTAGAAAAGCAATTCAAGTTGCTTTTGAGGGATTTCAGTTACATCGTATAGAAGCTCCGATTATGCCTCGTAATTTAGCATCTATACAAGTAGTGACGAAGATAGGTTTTCAATATGAAGGCGTGTCTAGGAAGATGTTAATGGTAAATGGCGTGTGGGAGGATCATATGCGCTGGGTATTGTTAAATGAGTAATAGAAAGCAGATGGTTATCTAGACATGTAAACCATCTGTTTTTTGTCTTGTATTTCGAAACTTTTGCGAAATTCTGTTATAATTAATAGTGTTACATACATAATGGTAGTGCAGGAGGCGCAGTCTTATGATTAATCAAGAACGTTTAGTAAATGAATTTATGGAATTAGTACAAGTAGATTCTGAAACGAAATTTGAAGCAGAAATCTGCAAAGTATTAACGAAGAAATTTACAGATTTAGGTGTAGAAGTATTTGAAGATGACACAATGGCTGTAACTGGTCATGGTGCAGGTAACTTAATTTGTACTTTACCAGCAACAAAAGATGGTGTTGATACAATTTACTTTACTTCTCATATGGATACAGTAGTTCCTGGTAATGGAATTAAGCCTTCTATTAAAGATGGATATATCGTATCAGATGGTACAACAATTTTGGGCGCGGATGATAAAGCTGGATTAGCATCAATGTTCGAAGCAATCCGTGTTTTAAAAGAGAAAAATATCTCTCACGGTAAAATTGAATTTATTATTACAGTCGGAGAAGAATCAGGTCTTGTTGGTGCAAAAGCTTTAGATCGTGAGCGTATTACAGCGAAGTATGGCTACGCATTAGATAGCGATGGAAAAGTTGGTGAAATCGTTGTTGCAGCTCCAACACAAGCGAAAGTGAACGCAATTATTCGCGGGAAAACAGCTCACGCTGGTGTAGCACCGGAGAAAGGTGTATCTGCAATTACTATCGCAGCGAAAGCAATTGCGAAGATGCCACTTGGTCGCATTGACTCTGAAACGACTGCAAACATTGGACGTTTTGAAGGTGGTACACAAACGAATATCGTTTGCGATCATGTACAAATCTTTGCAGAAGCTCGTTCTTTAATCAATGAGAAAATGGAAGCACAAGTTGCGAAAATGAAAGAAGCATTTGAAACAACTGCAAAAGAAATGGGTGGTCATGCAGACGTTGAAGTAAACGTTATGTACCCAGGATTTAAATTTGCTGATGGCGATCACGTTGTAGAAGTTGCAAAACGTGCAGCTGAAAAAATTGGTCGTACACCTTCTCTTCACCAAAGTGGTGGCGGAAGTGATGCAAACGTAATTGCAGGACACGGTATCCCAACAGTTAACTTGGCAGTTGGTTATGAAGAAATTCATACAACAAACGAGAAGATTCCTGTTGAAGAGTTAGCAAAAACAGCAGAATTAGTTGTTGCAATTATTGAAGAAGTAGCGAAGTAATAGAATAGAAAAAGCGTGTAAATCAATTGTGATTTACACGCTTTTTATTTTGATTCGATTGTTTTTACAAGGCGTATAAGCCAATACAAGAAAAATCATAGCAGTATATAATATTAGACGAGAGAAAAATCCAAACGTATTCATGTTGAAAATTGGAAGGAGTAAATAATTAATTATGATGATTAATATAACTACAAGGAACATATAGTTAATTTCACCATAATCAGCCTCTTTCACATGTGTATCCTCTTTATATGGATTATAAAAAAGAACAAGTAATTATTATAACTATTGTGCAAAATTTGATATAATAAAAGAACGAACGTTCTGATTAGGGGGTGAGTACTATGCGAGAAATGTATCCGAAAAATGGTCGTGTAATTTTACATGTAGATATGAATTGCTTTTTCGCATCTGTTGAAATTGCTCATGATCCATCATTACAAGGAAAGCCATTAGCGGTTGCTGGAAATGAAAAAGAGAGAAAAGGAATTATTATAACATGTAGTTATGAGGCGAGAGAATACGGAATACGTACGACGATGCCCCTTTGGGAAGCGAAAAGGTTATGCCCGCAATTAGTTGTAAGGCGTCCTAATTTCGCATTATATCGCGAAGCTTCATTTCAAATGTTTCAAGTCCTTTCCCGTTTTACAGAAAAGATACAACCAGTCTCAATAGATGAAGGATATTTAGATATTACAGATTGCTACGCACTTGGTTCTCCTCTTGAAATAGCAAAGATGATTCAACAAGCACTATTAACAGAGTTGCAGCTTCCGTGTAGTATTGGAATCGCTCCAAATCTTTTCCTAGCAAAGACCGCTTCAGATATGAAAAAACCACTTGGTATTACCGTGCTTCGAAAACGCGATATTCCAGAACTGATTTGGCCACGTCCAGTTGGAGCAATGCATGGAATTGGTGAGAAAACAGCTGAAAAATTAAATGATATTCATATACAGACAATTGAACAGTTGGCAAAGGGAGACGAGCATATCATTCGCGCTAAAATTGGCAAGCACGGTGTTGATTTGCAAAGGCGTGCAAAAGGTATGGATGATAGGGAAGTGGATCCGAGTCAAATGGGACAGCATAAAAGTGTCGGTAACTCGATGACTTTTTCAAAGGATATGGATGAAGAGAAAGAATTACTTGATATGTTAGAACGTTTATCAAAGTCAGTGAGTAAAAGGTTACAAAAGCGAACCCTTGTCAGCTATAATATTCAAATTATGATTAAATACCATGATAGGCGAACAGTAACACGGAGTAAGCAATTGAAAAATGCGATTTGGGAAGAACGCGATATTTTTCAAGCAGCATCCCGTTTATGGAAGCAACATTGGGATGGTGATTCCGTTCGTTTACTAGGTGTTACAGCTACTGAAATAGAGTGGAAGACAGAATCGGTGAAACAATTAGATTTGTTTTCATTTGAAGAGGATGCAAAAAAAGAACCGCTACTTGCTGTCATTGATCAAATTAATGATAAGTATGGAACACCACTTTTACAACGAGGTAGTCAACTACTACGTAAGCAAGAGAAGTCGTTTCAACAAAAGTTAGAAAATAAATTTATGTAGAAGGTGTCATGAAGTAGTAAAAATCATGACACCTTTCCTATTTAACTCGCTTCTAAATCTAAAGAAGTCTTCCATCCAGCTCCAGTAACGCCAGATTCTAATAGCATTCTACTTACTATTTTTTCAATTAAGATAGCTGCATTTGTCTTGCAATGTAATGTAGCCTGTATACAAACTTTTTGATTAGAATCTACATCTTCACTATACAACTCTTTTAAACTGAGCCCTTCTGTACTTACCATATGCATAAGTAAAAAACGAATATGTGCTTCAGTTTCTTCTGAACAAGTAAGGGAAAGTAAGTAGTTCGTTTGTTCAGGTGATTCTTCTTTTGATTTTTTATTCATAAAAAGAGCAATTGGGCGAAGAAGTATATTTGCTAGTAACACGCCGGCTGCACCTAATATAGCTGCAACGAGGAAACCGGCGCCTGTAAGAGTACCGACAGCAGCTGCACACCATAAAGTAGCTGCCGTATTTAGCCCTCTAATACTAAAACCATCGCGGATAATAACGCCACCCCCTAAAAAACCAATGCCACTAACGACTTGAGCAGCAATGCGTGAGGGGCTAGCATCATGATCAAGCATGACGGATAATAAAACAAATATACAGGCACCAAGTGATACGAGAGCATTTGTCCGTAACCCAGCCATTCGATGTCTCCATTGTCTTTCCATTCCGATGCAAGCTCCTACAATAATTGCTATAACTAATCTGAATATAATGTCGTACCATACCATCATGGTCACCTCCATATATAAATATGTGTTATGTCTTTTAGAATGAGCGGGGAATACCCACTCATTCTTATTTTTACAACCAGCTATGAAACTTTTTAATATAAAGCTTTTTCAGGAATTGTGTTAAAAAAGCGTAGCCTAATAGTATTCCTACTAACCAAGGGAAGTAGCTAAGTGGCAATGCTTGTAAACCAACGGCTACACCAAGTGGTGAGAATGGAATATAAATCCCGATTGCCATAATAAGAGCGGTTAATAAAACGACGGGTGTTGATGCAGCGCTTTGAATAAATGGAATCTTCTGTGTTCGTATCATGTGAACAATTAAAGTTTGTGTTAACAATCCAACCACAAACCAACCGGACTGGAATAATGATTGCTCGCTCGGTGTATTTGCGCCAAATACATTCCACATGACTACGTATGTGATAATATCAAATATGGAACTAATTGGGCCGATACAAATAATGAAGTTTCGTAAGTTTGCAGTATCCCATTTTCGGGGTTTTTCTAGAAACTCTTTATCCATTTTGTCCCATGGAATAGAAAGTTGTGAAATATCATAAAGTAAGTTTTGAATTAAAAGATGAATGGCAAGCATCGGTAAAAAAGGAATGAAAGCACTTGCTACTAACACGCTAAACACATTACCGAAGTTAGAGCTAGCTGTCATCTTAATATATTTTAAAATATTTCCGAATGTAGTACGTCCTTCTACAATCCCGACTTCTAATATAGTTAAACTTTTTTCGAGTAGAATAATATCAGAAGCTTCTTTCGCAATATCAGTAGCAGTATCAACAGATATTCCGACATCAGCTTCACGTAATGCTACAGCATCGTTAATGCCGTCTCCCATGTAACCTACAGTGTGTCTGTTTCCTTGTAATGCGTGTATAATGCGAGATTTTTGCATTGGATTAAGCTTCGCAAATACAGTCGTTTCTTCAGCAAGTTTTGCTAATGCTTTATCGGGTAAAGAATCAATCTCGTAACCGAGGATTGGTTCGCCGATATCTAATCCAACTTCTTTACAAACTTTTCGTGTAACAATTTCGTTATCGCCAGTTAAAATTTTCACTTGTACACCATGCTTTTGTAATGCTTGAATTGCAGCTGCTGCAGATGGTTTCGGGGGATCTAAAAAGCCGATATATCCAGCGAGAATCATATCAGTTTCGTCTTTTACTGCGTACTCTTTATCATTTATGTTTCTATCTTTTTTATAAGCCACAGCAATAACCCGCATACCTTCACTATTCAATGTCTCGCTTAGTTTTTTGACATTTGAGCGTATTTCCTCAGTGAGTGTAACGATTTTTTTATCCACTTCAGTGTAGTTGCAAATTGATAAAATTTCTTCTACGGCACCTTTACAAACCATTGTATGTTCACCTGAAATATCTTTTACGATGACTGACATACGCCGGCGGGCGAAATCGAATGGAATTTCATCTAGCTTTTGAAAAGCTGATGGGTCAAATGTATTGTTTTCCTCTGTATGCTTAATAACAGCTTTATCTATTAAGTTTTTCAATCCAGTTTGATAGAAACTATTTAAATAGGCAAATTGCAAGACGCGATTGCATTTATTTCCATTAGGATCTAAGTGACGAACAAGGATAATGTTATCTTCTGTTAAAGTTCCGGTTTTATCTGTACAAAGAATATTCATAGCACCTAAGTTTTGAATAGAATTTAGTTGCTTCACAATTACTTTTTGTTTAGACATGTTAACGGCACCTTTAGCTAAATTAGCAGTTACAATCATTGGCAACATTTCAGGTGTAAGGCCAACAGCCACGGCAATAGCGAAGAAGAAAGCTTCTTGCCAATCTCCTTTTGTGAATCCGTTAATGAGAAGGACAATAGGCGCCATAATAAGCATGAATGTAATTAAGAGCCAGCTTACTTTGTTTACACCTTTATCAAAGCTTGTTTCTACCCGCTTTCCGATTACCTTATTTGCTAAAGAGCCGAAATACGTATCGGTACTTGTTGAGATGACAACAGCTTTTGCGCTACCACTTACAATATTTGTTCCCATGAAGCAAAGGTTTTCCATATCGAGTGGATTGTAATTTTTTTTCATGTTTTTCGGTAAGATATGCTTATTTTCTGTATGGTAGCAGTGTTCGTATTTTTCTATAGGAAGTGCTTCCCCTGTCAAAGAAGATTGATTAACAAATAAATCTTTAGCGGATACAACACGCACATCGGCTGGAACGATATCACCTGCTGAAAGGGAAATAATATCGCCAGGTACAAGTTCCTCAATTGGAATTTCTGTTGTGTAATTTCGATTTAAATTCGTTACATTTTTTATTTCATGTACAAATCCATTTATTCTAAATACGCTCGCAGTTGTTCGAACCATAGCTTTTAATTTATCGGCAGCTTTTTGAGAACGAAATTCTTGGGAAAACCGAATCGTTGCACTAAGTAGGACCATTACAGATACGACAATTGTTCCTTGCATATCATCCGTGAAAAAGGAGAGTGCTCCAAGAGCTAATAAAACGAAAATAAATGGATTTTTAAATGCTAACAGAAGCTGAATGTACCACGGTGCCATTTTATTATGAGCTATTTCGTTCGGGCCATATAAAGAAAGTCTACGAGACGCTTCTTGTTTAGATAATCCATCTTGAGATGTTTCTAAAAGTTTTAACGCAGAGCTTATATCTTGTGTTGCAACCTCCACTAATAATTCGTTATTTGTTTTCATGCTATCTTGCTCATAAGCATGCTTTGTTTCTTGTCTTTGTAAATTAAACATCGGTAGTTCCTCCTCTGTCATGAAGGAGGAAACAATCTGTTACCTAACTATTTGAAATGGTGAGGAACAGTTTCTTTCCTACCTACATGATGAAATATGAATGTAAAACGTATGGGTATCTGGGCCGAATCATCAATTGCCAACTGTTCCTCACCTCCGTACAATTTAGTAGTTTCTGAATATGCTATGTTTGTTTCATAGTAAGGTGCATATAGACGTAAAAAGACCTTTACTCAAAACGAGTAAAGGTCTGAATTCGCAGTTAAAAGAGTCCACAACAAAGACTGCTAGTAGACATAAATAAAAACAGTTTTTGTGTATGACAAAATACATGCACCTCTCCCTCGTTGAGTTTTAGCACTGTATAGCATAGGTACTGAAACCAGCTACGTTAAAAAAGGCCTTCATTCCGACCTTTCCTGTTGACCCATTGGCGTCTCTCGACATTTTTGGGCAGCAGCGTTTCTCTATACAGGAGCCTCACCTAACAGAGACCATATTCAATTACATGTTGAATGTTAGCACTGTAAAATCGTAGTGTCAATATCTTTTTTATCTGTGTTTTTAAAATATTAAATGGATTTATAATAGATATATGGGATGAAATGCATGATATTAATTATAAATAATGTGGAAAATAAATATTTTTATAAAAGGGGAATTTGTAATGGTACCACAAAATTTTATTATAAATATTGAGAATCAAAAGTGGTTGTTTAATGAGCAGGAAGATTTATGTTCTCACGGGGAAATTTATTTAAATGTGGATGGAACGATTATTACACAAACAGGTATGGATGAGGAATGGGGAATAAGTGAATCAGCTTTAGCTCTGTTACGAACTTTAGATAAAGAATATATTTGTGATATTGAAAATGAAGAGGGGCTTATTTTGCACGGATGTGGCACTATGCTCATGTTAGGATGCCCAATTTTAATTCATTGGACTATAAACCATATAGGTGAAAATGTGGTTTTAAAGGATTTTGTCAAGGTTATTTCTACTGATCAAAAGGCTATATACTATGAAGGGCTTCATATAGAAGTAAATGAAAATGAATATAGAAAACAAATTGTTTCTTTTGCGCTACAAGCAAAAGAATTATTCAATAAATCAAGTGAAAAGATAATTTTAGATGAGTTTGATCAAAGTATGTATACAGACTTTTGGACGGAATATAATCATTTGCTAAATAAGTATAAATAAAAAAGCACTGTAACCAGTGCTTTTTTATTATAGATTACGAGATTGTAGGGTTTTCAAAAATAACAATCTCTGAACTGTTTGTAGTTGAAACGCGTTGGGCGTAATATGTTAAAGCTGAAGAAATATATGCTGGTAACGTATCATTTGTATGTGATGTTGTATATTCATGGATTAATTCCTTTAAAGTTGTCCATTCTAATTGTGCTGGGTGATCAGACACGAAAGAACTTACCCAGCGATCAAATGAAGATGAAAAATCAGTTTGTAAACGAAATACTTCTTTCATAATAAAACGCTCCCTTAAAATGTAGTATAATCATTTTAACACAAAACACGAACGATTGCTAAATTTTTTAAGTATAACGTTCGTGTTATATAGTTGTCTAGATGATTGGTTATGTAAATTCAATTTGCCATTTGAAATAACATTCCGTAAGATGAGAGATAGAGTATATTTAGAGCTGGAGGAAAGAAAGTGGAATTTGTATTTTTAGGAACTGGTGCAGGTGTTCCTTCAAAAGGAAGGAACGTTTCAGCAATTGCTTTACAATTGTTAGAAGAACGAGGACAAACTTGGTTATTTGATTGTGGCGAGGCCACGCAACATCAAATATTACATACATCTGTACGTCCGCGCCGCATTGAAAAAATATTTATTACGCATTTACATGGCGATCATATTTTTGGATTGCCTGGTTTATTAGGTAGCCGTTCATTTCAAGGAGGAACTACGCCTTTAACGGTGTATGGACCGAAAGGAATTAAACAATTTATTGAAGTGGCATTATCGGTAAGTACGACACATGTGAAATATCCACTTGAAGTTGTGGAGATAACAGAAGAAGGTACCGTATTTGAAGATAATGAATTTTATGTAGAAACGAAAAGATTGTCACACGGTATAGAATGTTTTGGATATCGTATTGTAGAGAAAGATATACAAGGTGCTCTTTTAGTTGATAAGTTGCTTGAGATGGGTGTGAAACCAGGTCCAATCTTTAAACGTTTAAAGGATGGAGAAGTAGTTGAATTAGAGGATGGCACGATATTAAATGGAAATGAGTTTATCGGCCCACCTCAAAAAGGAAGAATTATTACTATCTTAGGTGATACGCGATATTGCGAAGCGAGTAGGGAGCTTGCGCAAGATGCAGATGTACTTGTCCATGAAGCGACTTTCGCGGCAGAAGATGAGCAACAAGCGCATGATTATTTTCATTCCACATCTAAGCAAGCTGCGAGCATTGCACTTCAGGCAAATGCGAAGCGATTAATCTTAACTCACATTAGTTCTCGCTATCAAGGAGATACATATAAGGAATTATTGAAAGAGGCAAGAGAGTTGTTTTCTAATACAGAAATAGCGACAGATTTGAAATCATTCCCAGTAGAAAAATAATAATTTTGTAAAAAATGGTAACAGTGGGTTACCATTTTTTTATGTCTAAAAAAATTTAAAAATAAAACTGTTATTATTTTATACTTATACTTGGATGATACAGAAAATTAGAATGGTTTGAATATATACGATAAAAATACGAAATAATGATTATTTAGAAAAACTGTTATATAAGTCAGATGACATACAAGTGATACAAATAGCAGGAATGGACTTTTATTCAGAACTTTTAAAATTCAACAAAAGTAAGCGTTTTATAAAAAACAAGCTATAATGAGGGCAGATTATAATTTATGATAAGTCACATGCTTTTTAGTTATTATCGTAACAAGTGAAGTTGACTAAACCATGAGAGAGTAACATGAGAATTATAATAGGAAAGATATCGCTTGTTTATGCTATCCTTGCAATGACTTCTGTGTTAAACTTTGGATTGCTACCAGACTTTATTGTGGATTATCTTATATCATTTTTTAATGAAAATAATGCTAAGATTCTTATGTATTATTATAACTGGTATTATTTCAGGTTATATTGGATTACTTTTATTTAAAAATTATCCAATTCATACAGCAGAACAAATTCGTGGTACAACTGGAAAAGCGACAGATGTAGCAGGTTAATAGAATAGTAGAATAAATTTTTGCATAGAGGTTTAGGGGGAGTTATGATGAAGTATCGCTCAGTATTTGATATTATCGGTCCAGTTATGATTGGACCATCAAGTTCACATACAGCAGGCGCGGCAAGAATGGGGCAAGTTGCTCGCCAGCTGTTTCGTCATGAACCAGAAAGAGTAAGCATTTCGTTATATGGATCATTTGCAAAGACGTATCGAGGGCATGGTACGGATGTAGCACTAATCGGTGGAATATTAGGATTTGAAACAGATGACTTACGTATTCCAGAGGCGCTAGAAATAGCAAAAGAGCGCGGAATTGAAGTGGAATTCATTGAAGAAGATGCCAATGCACCTCACCCAAATACAGCGAAAATTCGTTTGTATAAAGGTGAAGAAGAAATTGAAGTTGTTGCTTGCTCAATTGGTGGCGGTAAAATTGAAGTTGTAGAATTAAACGGATTCGATCTTCAATTATCAGGCACAAGTCCAGCACTACTTATTGTAAATAACGATCGCTTTGGTGCTATTGCAGCAGTAGCTTCAATCCTTGCTACAAACGAGATTAACATTAGTACAATGAGTGTTTCTCGTAAAGAAAAAGGAAGAAGAGCGCTTATGGTTATTGAAACAGATGAATTATTAGCAGATGAAGTGATTGAAGAAATAAAAGCGCAACAAAATATTTGTCAAGTAACTATTATGGATTAATTGCAGGGGGGACACACCATGTTTCGGAACGCAGCGGAACTAGTGGCGCAAGCTAAAGAACAAAATGTAAAAATCGCAGAAATTATGATTCAATGTGAAATGGAAACAAGAAGTATTTCACGTGAAGAAGTAATTGCTGGTATGGAAAAGAACTTAGTCGTGATGGAACAAGCAGTAGAACGTGGTATTCGCGGCGTGAAATCACCAACTGGTTTAACTGGTGGAGATGCTGTAAAAGTTCAAGCGTATATGAAGAGTGGAAAAGGCTTATCTGGAGATACGATTTTGGATGCAGTAAGCAAAGCTGTTGCAACAAATGAAGTAAACGCAGCGATGGGAATTATTTGTGCAACACCAACAGCAGGGTCTGCTGGAACAGTGCCAGGTGTACTATTTGCGCTAAGAGAAAAATTGCAGCCTACACGTGAAGAAATGATTGAATTCTTATTTACAGCAGGAGCTTTCGGTATGGTTGTTGCGAATAACGCTTGTATTTCTGGTGCTGCAGGAGGATGCCAAGCTGAAGTTGGTTCAGCAAGTGGAATGGCGGCTGCAGCTGCAGTTGAGATGGCTGGTGGAACACAAGATCAAGCAGCTACAGCGATGGCAATTTCATTAAAGAACATGCTTGGTTTAGTGTGTGATCCTGTTGCAGGACTTGTAGAAGTACCTTGTGTAAAACGTAATGCAGCAGGAGCTGCAAATGCGATGATTTCAGCAGATTTAGCATTAGCTGGTGTAACGAGTACAATTCCATGTGATGAAGTAATTGAGGCAATGTTTAGAATCGGACAAACGATGCCAGTAGCACTTCGTGAAACAGCGGAAGGTGGACTTGCAGCAACGCCGACTGGTCGTCGCCTGCAAGAAGAGATTTTTGGGAAGAACAATAACTAAGTGTAATTATAGAAAAAGGAGCTCAAATAAACTTGAGCTCCTTTTTTTATTTTTCTTTTGTTAGTTGTTCTAATGTTTTTCCAAGATTATGTGATCGTTCCGTTGCCTGTGTAATACAAGAAATAAGTGCTTGTTGAAATTTATGTTCTTGTAATACTTCAATACCTGCTTCGGTAGTTCCGCCAGGAGAAGTAATTTCCTTTCGCAAAATAGAAGGGTGTTTGTCACTTGCTTTTAGCATTTCAGCAGCACCAATCATCGTTTGAAGAATAAGTGATTTTGCAACATCTTCTTTTAAACCAATTTTTTTTGCAGCTTCTTCCATAGCTTCCACTACGTAATAAATATAAGCAGGTCCACTTCCGGATAATGCAGTGACAGCATGCATATCTTCTTCCTCTACAACAGAGACGAGACCAATCGTTTCAAATAAAGATGTTGCAGTGCGAATATGTTCCGCTGTTGCATGTTTCGAAGGGGAGATAGCGGTAGCTGATTTTAAAATGGCTGCGGATGTATTTGGCATTGCACGAATAATTGGAACGTCTTTTTGAAGTAGTTTTCTAATTGAGTGAGTAGAAACACCTGCTAGTAATGAAATAATAAGCACGTTATTATTTATGTATTCTTTAAAAGGGATAAGCGCCTCTGCAACATCCTTTGGTTTCATTGCTAGAAAAAGAATATTTGCATCAGTAAGTAATTCTTTTTTATTATGAGTACCTTTGACACCGTATTTTTTATGTAGCTCTTGTAATCTTGTCTCGTTAGAACGATTACTTACAGTAATTTGTTCACATTTAACAACATTTGCATGTAACAAGCCACCAATAATAGCTTCAGCAATAGAGCCTGCACCGAGAAAGGAAATGTTTTGAATAGACATGATGTTCCTCCTTTAATTTTGGTTAGAAATTCTTATAAATGTACATACATTCGTTTTTTTATAGGAAACACCTCTTTTTATCTGAAAATAATGACAAATATATATAGAAGTTGTAAACTGAAGAAGTATTCATTTTTGAACCGGAAAGAGACAGGGGGGCTAAGCATGACGGCGATTCACCGAATGGAGATTCCTGTACCATTTGCAGTGGAAACTGTGAATGTGTTTTTAGTTGAGGGGGAGACATTAACATTAATTGATACAGGGACGAATACAGAAGAGGCAAGAAATGCGTTAGAAAGTCAATTAGGTGCATTAGGACATACGATAGAAGATATTGAAACAGTAGTCATTACGCATCATCATGCAGATCATTGTGGACTTTTAAATATATTTTCTGAGAAGACGAATATTATTGGACATCCTTGGAATGAGCCTTGGATCACACAAAATCCAGAGTTTTTAAAGCGGTATCATGAATTTTTTAGAGAGACGGCCTTACAGTTTGGTGTGCCAGTAGCATTTTTGAAAGACGAGTCGTTATTGACGACGAGGACACTTAAATATTCTTGTAATAGATCGTTAACGCATACTGTGAGAGAAGGAGATCGTATTAATTCTTTGCCTGGATTTACAGTGCTTGAAACACCAGGTCATGCTTCTACTCATATTTCTTTATATAGAGAATCTGATGGAATATTAATTGGTGGAGATGCTCTCATTAGTCATATTTCTTCGAATCCAATACTAGAACCACCATATGAAGGGCAAACAGAACGGGCACGCCCATTACTACAATATAATCAAACATTACAGCGTTTAAGCGAAATGAATATTTCACGCATTTTATCAGGGCATGGGGAAGACGTTCTAAATGTGAAACAACTTATTGAAACGAGATTACAAAAGCAAGAAACACGTGCTTTTAAAGTACTTGAGTTATTAAAGGAAAAACCAATGACAGCATTTGAAGTATGTGTAAAACTATTTCCGGTATTATATAAAGAACAATTACCACTTACTATTTCAGAAACGGTTGGACAATTGGACTATTTAGCATATAATCAACAAGTGATGATTGATGAGTCATCGCAACAATTGATTTATTATGCAAAGTAGGTGACAGCAATGACAGGACGTTTACAAAATAAAGTAATCGTCATTACAGGTGCTTCTAGTGGGATTGGTGAGCAAGTTGCAATGCAAGTTGCAGCACAGGGAGCGACTCCAGTATTAATGGCTCGAACAGAAGAGAAACTACAAGCGTTAGTAGACAAAATTAAAGAAACTTATAATACGCCTTGCTATTATTATGTATTAGATGTAAGTGATGAGATGGAAGTACAGTCTGTTTTTTCAAAGGTATTACAAGAAGTGGGACGTATTGATATATTAGTAAACAATGCGGGATTTGGTATTTTTAAAACGTTTGAAGATGCGTCAATGGGTGAAGTAAAAGATATGTTCCAAGTAAATGTATTTGGATTAGTAGCATGTACGAAAGCGGTACTACCTTATATGGTAAACAAGAATGAAGGACATATTATTAATATTGCTTCACTTGCTGGAAAAATTGCAACTCCGAAATCGAGTGCTTATGCAGCAACGAAACATGCCGTATTAGGATTTACGAATAGTTTACGCATGGAATTAGCCAATACAGATATTTATGTTACAGCAATTAATCCAGGTCCGATAGATACAAACTTTTTTGAAATAGCGGATCAATCTGGTACATATGTAAAGAATATGGGACGTTACATGTTAAAACCAACATACGTAGCAGAACAAATCGTAAAGTCGATGCACACGAAAAAACGTGAAGTAAACTTACCGAAGTGGATGGGAATTGGCCCGAAACTTTATGCTTTATTCCCAGGTTTATTTGAACGTGTAGCAGGTAAATCATTAAGTAAAAAATAGGAGATTTCCATATGGAAATCTCCTATTTTTTATTGTTTTCCAGTTACATAATCATAAACAATATCCTCAATTTCCTCGTATAAATCAATTTCAATATTTGAATGAGTCACCGTTTGAATATGTTTCACTAGCATTTCCTGATCTTCTTTTGATATTGGACTGCATTGATATTGTTGAAAACTTTTTATAATCATTTTCTCAATTAATTTTTCGTTCATATTTTTCCCCGCCTGTATGTACGTATGTATTGTTTTATTGTACTTGAAGTGAAATAAAAAAACTACTATGCACTATTTTTGTATAAAAATTCGGTTGAGTATATTATTTTTCTAATAAAATTAAGTTTTTTTAGATTTAAAAATTTATAAATATTTAATTGACTCTATAAATATACAATATTATAATCATACTTAATTTAAAGAATCGATATGAGGAGGAACTTATGAAAGTCGCAATTATTGGAGCCACTGGATATGGGGGCATTGAGTTAATTCGTTTATTAGAACAACATCCATATTTTTCGATAGCATCTCTCCATTCTTTTTCACAAGTTGGTGAGTGTATAACAAATGTATATCCGCATCTTCGAAATGTCCTTTTTCATACGTTACAAGAAATTGATGTGGAGACGATAGGAAAAGAAGCAGAATTCGTATTTCTAGCAACCCCAGCAGGAGTATCGGCGGAGTTAACTCCCAAGTTATTAGCAGAAGGTTTAAAAGTAATTGACCTATCTGGAGACTTTCGTATGATAGATCCTTCGTCATATGAACTGTGGTATAAAAGGCCAGCAGCGAAAGAAGAAATTCTTAGAAAAGCAGTGTATGGGTTAAGTGAATGGAAAAGGACTGGGATTCAAAAGGCAAATTTAATTGCAAACCCAGGATGTTTTGCTACAGCCACATTGCTAGCGATAGCGCCGTTAGTACGTAGCGGCATGATTGAAGAAGATTCGATTATTATTGATGCGAAATCAGGGGTATCAGGAGCAGGTAAAACACCAACAACAATGACTCATTTTCCTGAGCTATATGATAACTTGCACATTTATAAAGTGAATGAGCATCAGCACGTTCCAGAGATTGAGCAAATGCTTACAGAATGGAATAGTGAATCACAGCCAATTACATTTAGCACACATTTAATACCGATATCACGAGGAATCATGATTACACTTTATGCAAAAGTAAAACAAAAGATGGAAATAAAGCAACTTCAAAAATTGTATGAAGAAACGTATGAACAATCGCCTTTCATCCGAATTTGTACGCAAGGGAAATTTCCAAGTCCAAAAGAAGTGAGAGGCTCAAATTATTGTGATATTGGCATAGCTTACGATGAAAGAGCTGAAAGAGTTACGGTCGTTTCTGTTATAGACAATATGATGAAAGGCGCGGCTGGGCAAGCGATTCAAAATGCAAACATAATAGCGGGACTAGAAGAGACAACAGGTTTACAACATATGCCGCTTTATCTATAAGGGGGACATGATGATTAAAGTAGCGTCTATTACAAAATTAGAAAATGGTTCAATTGTAACGCCGAAAGGCTTTTCGGCAATTGGTACTGCAAATGGTTTAAAAAAGGAGAAAAAGGATTTAGGTGCCATCGTTTGTGATGTACCAGCATCATGTGCCGCTGTGTATACAACGAATCAAATACAAGCAGCTCCTTTGCAAGTAACGAAGGATAGTATAACGGCAGAAGGGAAGTTACAAGCAATTATCGTTAATAGTGGAAATGCAAATGCTTGTACTGGAATGAAAGGATTACAAGACGCATACGAGATGCGCGCATTAGGGGCGGAACATTTTGGGATGAAAGAAAATTACGTTGCAGTAGCTTCAACAGGTGTAATTGGTGTTCCACTGCCGATGGATATAATCCGAAAGGGAGTTGCAACTCTTATACCAACGAAGGAAGAAAGTGAAGCATATTGTTTTTCTGAAGCAATTTTAACGACGGATCTTATAACGAAAGAAACTTGCTATGAAATGATTATTGATGGGAAGAAAGTGGCGATTGCGGGTGTTGCAAAAGGTTCAGGGATGATTCATCCGAATATGGCAACGATGCTTAGTTTTATTACGACAGATGCTCATATAGAGCATGACGTATTGCAAACAGTGTTATCCCAAATTACGAATCATACATTTAATCAAATTACGGTAGATGGAGATACTTCTACGAATGATATGGTCATCGTTATGGCAAGTGGATTATCAGAAACAAGACCGATAAATATGGAACATACAGATTGGGAAACTTTCGTATGTGCTTTACAGAAGGTATGTGAAGATTTAGCGAAAAAAATTGCGCAAGATGGTGAAGGAGCTAAGAAGTTAATAGAAGTAAATGTGCTAGGAGCTCAAACGAATGAAGAGGCAAAAAAAATTGCAAAGCAAATAGTCGGTTCGAGTCTTGTGAAAACAGCAATACATGGTGAAGACCCAAACTGGGGGCGAATTATTAGCAGTATTGGACAAAGTGAAGTAGCTATTAATCCGAACACAATTGACATTACTCTTCAATCTATATCGGTATTAAAAAATAGTGAGCCTCAAATATTTTCTGAAGAAGAAATGAAAGAGAGATTACAAGAAGATGAAATAGTCATTAATGTGTACTTACACTTAGGTGAAGAGACAGGATCAGCTTGGGGCTGTGACTTAAGCTATGAATATGTGAAAATAAATGCTTGTTATCGTACATAAGGAGAGAGAAGATGAGCGATTATATTGTAGTGAAATGCGGCGGTAGTATGTTGAATCAATTAAATGCTGTGTTTTTTGATTGTATAAAGAAATTGCAACAGAAGTATAAAGTAGTGATTGTTCATGGTGGTGGGCCAGAAATTGATGCCAAATTAAAAGATTGTAACATCAACGTAGAAAAAAGAGATGGATTACGCGTAACACCAAAAGAAGTTATGGATGTTGTTCAAATGGTGCTATGCGGAAGTACGAATAAAAAACTCGTAATGAATTTACAAAAGCATAATTTACTTGCTGTAGGTTGTTCGGGGTGTGACGGTAATTTACTTCAAGTTCAACCTGTCAGCGAGGAGATAGGATATGTGGGAGAAGTAAGTTATGTAGAAACAGCCTTATTAAAAGGATTAATAAATATGGGGTATATTCCTGTTATTGCTCCAATCGGGGTAAATGGTAATGAAATTTATAACATAAATGCGGACAATGCTGCAGCTGGGATTGCGGCCGCGTTAGGGGCAAAAGAGCTTATTTTTATTACGGATGTAGATGGAATATTACATGAAGGGAATTTGGTAAAGGAAACGGATGAATCTGAAATTGCAACTTTTATAGAAACAGGTGTTATTACAGGTGGGATGATTCCGAAAGTACAGGCGGCACTAGCATCATTAAAAATGGGAGTGCAAAAGATAAGTATTGTGAATGGTACAAAAGATTTTACTGAGGTTACGGGAGAGTTTATTGGAACGACGGTAACGAAAGGTGTGAGTATTGCATGACGAGTCATCTTTTTCAAACGTATGGCAGAAGAACTATTGAGTTTGTAAAGGGAACTGGAACGAAAGTTATTGATAATAAAGGTAAGCAATATTTAGATTTTACAGCAGGAATTGGCGTATGTAATTTAGGACATTGTCACCCTACTGTTCTCAAAGGTGTACAAGAGCAACTTGATGATATATGGCATATATCTAACCTGTTTACAAACAGCTTACAAGAAGAAGTTGCGTCATTATTAACAGAAAATAGAGCATTAGATTATGTGTTTTTCTGTAATAGTGGGGCAGAGGCAAATGAAGCGGCTTTAAAGTTAGCACGTAAGCATACTGGAAAATCTCTCGTCGTAACATGCCAGCAGTCTTTTCACGGTAGAACATTTGGAACGATGAGTGCAACGGGCCAAGATAAGGTGAAAGAAGGATTTGGTCCATTACTTCCATCTTTTTTACATATCCCTTTTAACGATATTAAAGCATTAGAGGAAGTAATGAATGAAGAAGTTGCGGCGGTAATGGTAGAAGTTGTTCAAGGAGAGGGAGGAGTAATACCTGCTGATCTATCTTTTTTGAAAGAGATTGAAACATTATGTAATAAGTTCGGTTCCTTATTTATTATAGACGAAGTACAAACGGGGATAGGAAGAACTGGAACACTATTCGCTTATGAACAAGTGGGAATAGAGCCTGATATCGTTACCGTTGCAAAGGCACTTGGGAATGGGATTCCTGTCGGAGCGATGATTGGCGGGAAAGAGCTCGGAACGTCGTTTACTGCAGGATCACACGGTTCAACTTTTGGCGGGAATTACATCGCGATGGCTGCAGCGAAAGAAGTATTGCAAGTGAGTAAAAAACCATCGTTTTTAAAAGAAGTACAAGAAAAAGGCGAGTACGTATTAGAGAAGTTGCAAGAGGAATTACAGCATGTCGAATGTATTCAAAATATACGTGGTAAGGGGCTTATGATTGGGATTGAGTGTAAGCATGAAGTTGCAAGTTTTATAGAACAACTA
Organism: Bacillus sp. N6; assembly: GCF_052805735.1. Lineage (NCBI taxonomy): Bacteria > Bacillati > Bacillota > Bacilli > Caryophanales > Bacillaceae > Bacillus > Bacillus sp. N6. The sequence continues at coordinate 4,059,001 of NZ_CM127843.1, read as the reverse complement.
GAAAACGAAGGACTTCTCGTATTACAAGCAGGCCCTAATGTTATAAGACTATTACCGCCACTCATTGTCACGAATGAAGAGTTAGAACAGGCAGTATATATAATAAAAAAAGTAGTTTGTACAAAAAACGTATCAATCATATAAGGGGGAAGTTTCATGTCAACTGTACAAGTACCGAAATTAAATACGAAAGATCTTTTAACACTAGAAGAATTAACGAAAGAAGAAATTATTTCTTTAATTGAGTTCGCTATATATTTAAAAAAGAATAAGCAAGAGCCTTTATTACAAGGCAAAATATTAGGGCTTATTTTTGATAAGCATTCAACTCGTACTCGTGTATCTTTTGAAGCGGGAATGGTACAACTCGGGGGACATGGTATGTTTTTAAGTGGGAAAGAGATGCAAATGGGAAGAGGAGAAACCGTTTCAGATACTGCGAAAGTATTATCGCAGTATATTGACGGGATCATGATACGTACATTCTCACACGCGGATGTAGAAGAGCTTGCAAAAGAATCGAGTATTCCTGTTATTAACGGTTTAACGGATGATCATCATCCTTGTCAAGCATTGGCAGACCTCATGACGATATATGAAGAAACAAATACATTTAAAGGAATAAAATTAGCTTACGTAGGTGACGGAAATAATGTATGTCATTCATTGTTGCTAGCGAGTGCAAAAGTCGGAATGCATATGACTGTTGCAACGCCTGTAGGATATGAACCGAATGAAGAGATTGTAAAAAAAGCGTTAGCGATTGCCAAGGAAACAGGAGCTGAAATTGAAGTTTTGCATGATCCTGAATTAGCGGTGAATGAAGCAGATTTCATTTATACTGACGTTTGGATGAGCATGGGGCAAGAGGGAGAAGAAGAGAAATATACTTTATTTCAACCTTACCAAATCAATAATGAACTTGTTAAGCATGCGAAACAAACATATCGTTTCTTACACTGTTTACCTGCCCATCGTGAAGAAGAAGTAGCAGGCGAAATTATAGATGGACCACAGTCTATCGTATTTGAGCAAGCTGGTAATCGATTGCATGCTCAAAAAGCGTTATTAGTGAGTTTATTTAAAAATGTAGAAGAGCCTTCCTAAAAGGGAGGTTTTTTTATATTAAAATGTCGGATGTATATTTGGTTAACCATTTCGATATCATTTATAATAAAAGAGAAAACTAAATTTGTTTTTCAGAGTGTGTAAGGACATACTACATATAAAAATATAGTTAAAGAGATGATGAGGGTGAAAACAACTAAGAAAACATATTCGTTTTTTCAGCGGATGTGGAGAATATTAAAGTTTCAATATTATAAGTTGCTTCGATCGCCAGAAGGCGCAAAGAAAGTATCGTTAGGGTTTGCTATAGGATTCGGCTTAGAAATGTTAGTCATTTATACGGCATCGCTCGTATATGTAATATTTTATCCAATCGTCAGGTTAGCAAAGGGATCTTTTCCTGCGGCAGTTATTGGCAATATTATTGGGAAAATATCGTTTCTCCCAGTATTTTTATTTCCGCTTGCGTATGCGCTAGGAAAAATGATTTATCCATTTCATGTACAGAAAATTCATCATGAACCATTTACGATATCGGACTTGTTTTCAAGTCACATTTTTACGATATTAAAGAGCTTATTACAAAGTGAAGTGTATGTATTAATTGGAATGACGATTTTAGGAGTTGTGTTTGGTCTCATTTCATATTTCGTTGTGCATTATTTATACGAAAAGAACCGTAAGTTACGCTTGAAGAAAAGGAAGAAACGAGTGAGAGAACCACTTGTACAATTATAAACAATGTCACATTCATTTTCTCCTTTGAATATGTTTAAGAAAAAGGAGGAGAGGATAATGTATTATTATTACGTACCTCAAGTATATCCATATGTAAATTATTATCCGGTTTATGATACGAGTAGACAATACGAATTATATCGGCAACAACAATTACAGCAATTATCACAAATACCACAATTACCACAACAACAGCCTACACAGGAAAAAAAACCATATTTAACAACATGGCCATATTCCAATGTGTACTATGGTAATTATTACGAATCATAAAGCTGCTTCTATTTAGAAGCAGCTTTATACGTTTGTTTTCAAAATTAAATTTTGAATGGTTTGAAGAGAATGAATGAGCTTTTCGCGCTCTTCCTCAGATAATGTTTGGAAATTTTCTTTTAGTTTGTCTAAAATGAATTGCTGATACTGATTTACTAATAATTTCCCTTCAGCTGTTAGAGAAATTAAAATGACCCGTCGATCTTTTTCGCTATAATGACGCTCTATTAGTTCTTCTTGAATAAGTTTGTTTAATAGAGGTGTCATGTTAGGCCGTGAAATCGCTAGCCGCTTGCCGATTTCGGAAACTGCTAATGTGCCGTTTTCATGCAAAAGCAGTAATACTTGTGTATGTGATGGCGGCATATGTCTTTGAGAAGAAAATTCTCCAGGAAGCATAAATTTGCGATAAAAAAGAGGCACTAGCGAAAGAAGATGATCAACAATACGTTCCCACTCGCGTGATTCCATATAAAGGCCCCCTTCCACTCTCATTGTAACAAAAAAGACATGTTATAAAAATAGAATTGTTTCATGGGAATTTTAATATTTGTAGGCCAATACTTTTTTTGTAAATGAATCGGCAATAATCGTATAGCCTTTATCATTTGGGTGTACTTGGTCAAAGAGCAATTCTTTTTTATCATTCGATATTAATTTACGAATTGGCAAAACGATAGATGGTTGATTCACTTTTGCAATGGAATAAACGGATTCATTCCAGCCGTCTAAAAACATATCTGCATAACTTGCGATGGAGTCATCGAGTTGTAACGGGTTATAGAGTTCAGAAAGAATGAGTAAAGCATCCGGATTTTGATCTCGGACTGTCTTTACAATATTTTTTACATCCGCTTCAAAATGAGCTTTTTCTTTATTTAACATTTTAATACCGTCTATAACACCGACATCACGATTTAAGCGAAATAAATTATTTCCCCCAATATTAATTGTAATGATATTTGCTGCTCTAATTTTTTGCTTTACATCTTCTGATTGAACTTTTTTAGCGAGACGATCTGTTGTAATACCGTTTATCCCAAGGTTTTCTACAGTAATTGGTTTATGAATTTGTGCTTCTATTTGTTTAGAGGCTAATTCAGCAAATCCACCTTGTGTTGATCCATATCCTTTGGCGAGCGAATCACCTAGTACGAGATGATAAAAGGAATCGTTTGTTTGCTTATCAATCCAACTTGGAGTAGATGTTTTTTCTGTTTTTTCTTCGGGTTCATTTTGTTTTGTCTCGTCGTTCTTTTCAAAATAAGAATAAGAAATGATCAGAAGGAGGAGACAAACAATTGTTAAGATGACTTTTTTCATAAATTCATCCTCCTTGTAATTGGTAATTTTATCATATTCAGCAGTATTAGCAATGTAAGGGCATATTATATGTTTATGAAAAGTTTATAATAACTTTACAGAAAATTTGTTGAAGTTTGTCAAAAAATATTGACGATAGGAAAGAACTTTATATATGATAATGTCAGATAAGGTGAAATTTTAATTAGTGGGAGCTTTATTTCCTATTAATTGTTAGTCTTCATCAATCGAGCGTTTAAGGGGACTACTCGTTAGCGCAGGGTGAAATGAAAATTGTGTCTCTAATAGAAGAAAAAAGGTATGTGGTTAGAGACAGATAGGGATTCATTTCATTATTTCTGGTAATTGTATAAGGGGGATTTTTTGTGAAAAAGTCAAAAAAAATGCTAGCTGGAGCAACTCTTGCGATTGGTGTAATGGCACCGCAAGTAATGCCAGCAACAGCTCATGCAGATGAGAACACTGGGGAGAGTACAGTTAACTTACGAATTCTAGAAACATCAGATATTCACGTTAACTTAATGAATTACGATTATTATCAAACGAAAACAGATAATAAAGTAGGTCTTGTACAAACGGCAACACTCGTTAATAAAGCACGTGAAGAAGTGAAAAACTCTGTCCTATTTGATGATGGGGATGCATTACAAGGGACACCGCTTGGGGATTACGTAGCGAATAAAATAAAAGATCCGAAGAATCGTGTGGATCCTAGTTATACACATCCATTATATCGTGTAATGAATTTAATGAAGTATGACGTCATCTCTCTTGGGAATCATGAATTTAACTATGGTTTAGATTATTTAAAGGAAGTGACTAGTAAAACAAAAATTCCGGTTATTAACTCGAATGTCTACAGAGATGACCATGATGGTAATGATGAGAATGACGAGCATTACTTTGATAGACCATATCATATTTTAGAGAAAGAAGTAGTGGATGAAGCAGGCCAAAAACAAATAGTGAAAATTGGTGTAATGGGATTTGTTCCACCACAAATTATGAATTGGGATAAAGCGAATTTAGAAGGAAAAGTAAAGGCAAAAGATATTGTGCAAACAGCGAAAAAATTAGTTCCGGAAATGAAGGCGCAAGGTGCGGATATTATAGTTGCACTAGCGCATTCAGGTGTTGATAAGAGTGGATACAACGAAGGAATGGAAAATTCATCGTTTTATTTAGCGACAGAAGTTCCTGGCGTAGATGCAGTATTAATGGGACATTCACATACTGAAGTGAAGGATGTATTTAATGGTGTTCCAGTTGTAATGCCTGGTGTCTTTGGAAGTAACTTAGGTATTATTGATATGCAATTGAAAAAGGTAAACGGAAAATGGGAAGTACAAAAAGATCAATCTAAGCCACAACTTCGCCCGATTGCTAATAGTAAAGGTACCCCATTAGTAGAATCTGATCAAAAATTAGTTAATGAAATTAAAGATGAGCATCAAGCGACAATCGACTATGTAAATACACCTGTAGGTAAAACGAAAGCACCAATTAATAGTTATTTTTCATTAGTACAAGATGATCCTTCCGTACAAATTGTGACAAATGCGCAAAAATGGTATGTAGAACAAGAACTTAAAAAACCAGAGTACGAAGAGATTAAAGATATTCCGGTTTTATCTGCAGGCGCACCATTTAAAGCAGGTGGCCGAAACGGTGCTACATATTATACGGATATTCCAGCTGGAACGTTAGCAATTAAAAACGTTGCAGATTTATACGTGTATCCAAATACGTTATATGCTGTAAAAGTAAATGGGGCACAAGTGAAAGAATGGCTTGAAATGTCTGCAGGTCAGTTTAATCAAATTGATCCAAAGAAAACAGAAGAACAGCCGTTAGTAAATATAGGCTATCCTACATATAACTTCGATATTTTAGATGGCTTAAAATACGAAATTGATGTAACACAACCGGCGAAATACGATAAAGATGGAAAAGTTGTAAATGCAAATGCTAATCGTATTGTAAATATGACATATGAAGGTAAGCCAGTAGCTGACAAGCAAGAGTTCATCGTCGCTACAAATAACTATCGTGGAAGTAGCCAAACGTTCCCAGGTGTAAGTAAAGGGGAAGTTGTATACCAATCACAAGATGAAACACGTCAAATCATTGTGAAGTATATGCAAAAAATAAAAGATATTGATCCAGCAGCTGATCAAAATTGGACATTTAAACCGATTGTTGCAGATAAATTAAATACAACATTTGATTCTTCACCAAATGCACAAAAGTATATAAAGAAAGATGGAAAGGTTTCATATGTTGGACCATCTGAAAATGAATTTGCTAAATATGCAATTGATATAACGAAGAAGAATGATGATAAAGAAACTGGTGAAGGAAATCCAACGACACCGCCAACAGGTGGTGAAGGAAATCCAACGACACCGCCAACAGGTGGTGGAGAAAATCCGACGACACCGCCAACAGGTAATGGAGAAAACCCAACACCACCAACAGAAGAAGGTAATAATGGTAATGAACCAAAGCAAGATGGAAATAATATCGGATCTGGACAAACTACAACAGATGATCAAAATACAAAAGAAACAACAACAACTGTAAGTGAAAATAAAGAAGCTGAAAAAGATGAACGTGATTTACCGAAAACAGGTGCAAGTATTGCTTCTACAATTGGAGCTGGTCTTGCGTTTGTTGGAGCGGGATTACTTATGTTATTTAGAAGAAAGAAAGCGAATAGATAGTCGAGAAATATAAAAAGGATTACCGATTTGGTAATCCTTTTTATATATTATGAAACTGGTACTGCTTTTTCTTTTTTCCATGAAAGACCGAATCCAGTAAAGCCGACGATAATGGTTACGACTGGACACGCTAAACAGAAGATTGCGTATGGCAAGTAATCGAATGTTGGAACGCTAAGAACGTTTGTTAAGAATACGCCACTGACACCCCATGGTACGAGTGGATTAATTACTGTACCAGCATCTTCTAATACTCGTGATAAATTACGACGTTCTAAACCGACTTCATCGTATTTATTAGCAAATGCTTGTCCTGTTAAAACGATGGATAAGTACTGCTCACCAAGTAAGAAGTTTACACCAATTGCAGTTGAAGCAGTAGAAATAATTAAGCGTGTGCTATTTTTTACGAAGCTAGAGATAATATTCATCAGCTGCGCTATAATACCCATTCCTTGTAATAATCCTCCCATACAAAGAGCTAGGAAAATAAGAGCAATTGACATCATCATACTTTGCAGGCCACCGCGAGATAATAAGCTGTCAATGTCTTTGATACCAGTTTTAGAAACGTAACCGTCTTGCATAATTTTTATTAAATCAGCTAAAGAAGTGCTAGGTTTAAAAATAAAGAGAATAATAATCCCTACCACAATTCCTGCAAGTAATGTTGGAACTGCGGGTACCTTTTTAAATGCGAATAGGAACAGTAATAAAATAGGAATCAGTGTAACGATAGAAATCGTTGCATTTTTTTCTAATGTGTTAATAAATGCTGAGAAATCAACGTTTCCACCAGATCCGCTTCCTAAAATGAAAAATGCGATAAATGCAATAATGAAAGCTGGCACTGTTGTCCAAAGCATGTTACGAATATGTTCAAATAAATCTACACCCGTTACAGCAGGCGCTAAGTTTGTTGTATCAGATAAAGGAGACATTTTATCTCCGAAGAATGCACCAGAAATAATTGCACCAGCAATAAGAGCTGGATCGTATCCAAGGGCAGTACCCATTCCCATAAAGGCAAGTCCTACAGTTGCAGCAGTTGTAAATGCACTACCGATACTAGTTCCAACAATTGCACAAACAACAAAAACAGTTGGAACGAAAATTTTTGGAGATACAAGTTGGAAGCCGTATACCATTAAAGTTGGAATAGTTCCAGCTGCGATCCAAACGCTAATTAATACGCCTACAAGTAAGAAAATAAATATAGATGGAATACCAGCTGAAATACTACTGATCATCCCTTTCTCCATAGTAGACCAAGAGATTCTCTTCAGGGATCCAAATGCTAATAAAAGAACGATACCAAATAAAATTGGGATGTGTGGTGAAACTTCTAATTGAATAACACTAAAACCAATACAGAAAAAGATAAAAGTTGTTAAAAGAACAGACTCAATTTTTGAAACCATTGTTTTCCCCTCCTAAGTAATGTAAAATAGCTCTTTTTTATATAAAATTCGCCAATATTGTATATTTCCTTCTAAAATTTAGAATTTTGCGACAAATTACCGGTAATTGTTAGTCCTTCTATATGATACGGAAATGATTGGATAAAAAAACGTCCCTGCATATAATTATGCAGGGACGAAGAAATCGCGGTACCACCCTAGCTTGTGAAATGAATGTATCACAAAATAAAGGGTCATATGATATGCGCTTATAAAATAAAAAACGCCCCTGCAATATATGCAGGGACGAAAAATTCGCGGTACCACCCTAAATTGTGAAACAGTGTCGTTTCACCACTCTTTAGACATAACGGTCTATAACCGTCTTTCACTACTCCTCACGTTTCGTAAAAGAAGCTCCAGGGGGTAATTCATAATTCGCTCTGTACTGGTTCGCACCGACCACCAGCTCTCTGAAATCAGAAATCGAAATACTACTAAATCCTATCAACGCCGATTCATATGATGTTAGTTAAATTTTTATCATATTTTCATCTTACATGTCAATAAAAATATTAAATATTTTTTAGGGAAATAAAGGAGAATTGTTTTTAACGCTGTAAAAATGTACGTTATAATGAATTTGAAAGGGGGAGGAAAGAGTGAAGAAAAAAATAATTCTTTTTACCACTTTATTAGTTATTGGAGGAAGTGCTGGAATTTACACAGCTTTTGCGGCTGAATCAGAGCAGTTGAAACAAAAGCAAATACAACAGTCAGAAGTGAAGAAAGTAAAAGAAATAGAAGAGAAGAAATCAATGGAAAAAGCAGCAGAAAAACTAGGAGTTTCTACTGAGGGGAAAACAAAAGAAGAGGTTACGAAAGAAGTAAATACCGCTAGGTTTGAGAAGCGTCATGATTTATTAATTGAGCACGCTAAGCAACTTGGAATTGATACAGAGGGGAAAAAAGATGAAGAAATTATTTTAGAAATTGGAAAGATACAGCATGGAAAGTAGAACAACTTATCGTATGATAAGTTGTTCTTTTTTAAGAACTATTTGATTTTAAAATAATTGACAGTCATTCGGATTTAATGTTAACTATATTTATAAACAAGTTAACATTAGGAGTGACAGTTGTGACAATAAATAGTAGAACGATTGAAAAATCATCTTATACATATGAAGAATTAGCAGAGAAAAATAAAGCTTACGTATGGCACCCATTTACACAAATGAAAGATTATTTAGAAGAAGATCCTGTCATTATTGAACGTGGAGAGGGAAGAAAACTATACGATGTAAATGGTAATGAATATTGGGATGGTGTTTCATCTATATGGTTAAATGTTCACGGACATCAAGTACCGGAATTAGATGAAGCAATTCGTGAGCAATTAAATAAAATTGCTCATTCTACTATGTTAGGACTTGCTAACGTTCCATCTATTTTATTAGCAGAAAAAATTATTGAGGTTGTACCAGATGGATTGAAGAAGGTATTCTATTCTGATTCAGGTTCTACCGCTGTTGAAATTGCAATTAAGATGGCTTTCCAATATTGGCAGCATAAAGGGAAACCAAAGAAACAAAGATTTGTTACATTAAAAGAAGCATATCACGGTGATACAATTGGAGCTGTTTCAGTAGGGGCAATAGACTTGTTTCACCAAGTGTATAGTTCGCTCTTATTTGATGCGATTAAAATGCCGTATCCATATACATATCGTTCTCCTTACGGAAATAATAAGGAGGAAATTGTAAAAAGCCATTTAGAAGAAATGGAAGAATTGTTGAAAGAAAAGCATGAAGAAGTAGCTGCCATCATTGTAGAGCCATTAATGCAAGGTGCTGGCGGAATGATTACAATGCCAAAAGGATATTTAAAAGGACTGCGCGATTTATGTACAAAGTACAATGTATTATTTATTACAGATGAGGTAGCGACTGGATTTGGGCGTACAGGGAAAATGTTTGCGTGTGAACATGAAAATGTGACGCCAGACATTTTAACTGCTGGGAAAGGTTTAACAGGTGGATATTTACCAATTGCAGTTACGGTAACGACAGATGAAATATATAATGCCTTCTTAGGAGAATATGAAGAACAAAAAACATTTTTCCATGGACATAGCTACACAGGTAATCCGTTAGGGTGTGCCGTAGCAATCGCGAATCTAGAACTATATGAAAAAACAAATTTAATAGAAGAAGTGGCACATAAAACGGATTATGTGGCAGCGCAATTAGAAAAGCTCTTTGCTTATAAACATGTAGGTGATATTCGTCAGTGCGGATTAATGGTTGGTATTGAGCTTGTGAAGAATAAGGAAACGAAAGAAGCGTTTGACTGGACAGAGAGAGTCGGTGTTCAAGTATGTAAACGCTCAAGAGAGCTGGGTATGATTTTACGACCGCTAGGTAACACGATTGTATTTATGCCGCCACTTGCTTCTACTTTTGAAGAGATTGATGATATGTTACGCATTTTATATAAGGCAATCTCGGATGTTACGGAGGGAGAATAATGAGTGGTTTTTTCATAACAGCAACTGATACTGAAGTTGGAAAAACAGTAGTTGCAGGTGCTATAGCAGGTGTATTTAGAGAATTAGGATATAACGTAGGGGTGTATAAACCGTTGCAAAGTGGGCATGTTGCATCAAATCCTGAGGGAGATGCGGCAAGGTTAAAAGCATTATCAGGTGTACCGACACCAGAAAATGAAATTTGCCCTTATTCTATTGAAGAACCACTTGCTCCGAGACTTGCCATGAAAAGAGCTGGAAGAGTAGTAAAGTTAAAAGAAATTATTGATTACTATAATGAACTATTAAAAGAGTTTAATAGCTTATTTGTAGAAGGAGCAGGTGGGCTTGCTGTTCCATATACAGAAGATGCTTTAGTAATTGATTTTGCAAAAGAATTACAGTTGCCTCTTATTGTAGTAGCTCGTCCTACATTAGGAACAGTAAATCATACAGTGTTAACGATTGCTTACGCAAAGGCGCATGGCTTAACCGTAGCGGGTGTCATTTTATCAGGTTGCAAAGAATGTGAAATGGAAAGAGTGCAAGAAAATAAAGAGATGATTGAAGAGCTGAGCGGGGTACCAGTTTTAGGATTATTACCATTCTTTGAAGGTGAGTTTACGAAAGAAGAAGTATTAGAATCTGCAAAAGAACATATTATGATTTCAAAATTAGAGGAGTTTATCCAAAATGAATCAAACGTGGCGGGCGCACCTTCAATCTAAATTACAACAATTACATGAGCAAGGGCAGTATCGAAATTTATATGTAACAGAGAAGGCAGAAGAGACTTGGCTTATTCGAGATAAAAAAAGGATGTTAAATTTAGCGTCAAATAATTATTTAGGGTTAGCTGGAGATGAAAGGTTAAAAGAAGCTGCTATTGCCTGTACAAAAAGATGTGGAACTGGAGCGACTGCCTCTCGTCTCGTTGTAGGAAATCATCCATTATATGAAGAGGTTGAGAGAAGCATATGTGACTGGAAAGGTACTGAAAGAGCTTTAATTGTAAATAGTGGGTATACGGCAAATATAGGTGCCATATCTTCTTTAGCCTCTCGGCACGATATTGTTTTTAGTGATAAGTTAAATCACGCAAGTATTGTTGATGGAATCATATTAAGCGGGGCAGAGCATAAAAGGTATCGTCATAATGATTTGGATCATTTAGAGAAGCTGTTGAAAACAGCGTCACCTGAAAAGCGGAAATTAATCGTAACTGATACCGTTTTTAGTATGGATGGTGATACTGCTTATTTGAGAGATTTAGTACAGCTGAAAGAGAAATACGGGGCAATCATTATAGTCGATGAAGCACATGCGAGTGGAATATATGGAATCGGCGGAGCTGGGTTATCTCATATAGAAAAAAATCTTGCTCAAAAAATTGATATACATATGGGGACGTTTAGCAAGGCTTTAGGGTGTTATGGTGCGTATTTGACAGGTGATGAAATTTATATAGAGTATTTACAAAATATGATGAGAAGCTTTATTTTTACTACAGCTTTACCACCAAGTACGTTAGGAGCAGTGCAAAAAGCAATTGAAATTGTAAAAGAAGATAACGAAAGAAGAGAGAACCTTATAGCAAACGGAGAATACTTCAGAACTAAATTAAGGGATGCTGGTTTTGATATTGGGAATAGTTCAACTCATATTGTACCGATTGTAGTCAGTTCAAATGAACATGCTTTACGATTTAGTAAAAGGTTGCAAGAGGCAGGGATTGCGGCTATTGCAATTCGTCCGCCAACTGTGCCGGTTCATAGTTCTCGAATTCGCTTTGCAGTTACATCGCAACATACAATAGCTGATTTAAAATGGGCTATTGACCGAATTATTCACATTGCGAAAGAAGAGGAGATTTTCGTATGAACGAGCTAAAGATTATTTTTATCCCCGGATGGGGAATGGAAGAGAATATTTGGGATTTAGTAATTCCGTATTTTAAAGGATATCCTGTTCAATGCATAGATTGGCGTAATGTGAACGAACGAAGTGAATTTGTGGAACGAATTATAGATGTAGCGCATAACGACAACGTAATTTTAGTTGGTTGGTCACTAGGAGCGTTAGCAGCAGTTGAAGCTTATAAAAAGATTAAGGCAAAAGGCATCGTATTAATTGGTGGTACTGCTAAATTTACAAATACGAGCGATTACAGTAACGGATGGAATGCTTTGCATGTAGAACGGCTGAAAAGGAATTTGGCGAGAAGGAAAGAAGATACGCTCAAGCGGTTTTATGAAAATATGTTTACGAAAGATGAGTTAAAAGAGAATAAAAACTTTGAAGACATTGTAGACCGTTTTAAAGGTGATTCTATTCAGTCTTTACAACTAGGTTTGGATTATTTAATAGAAACAGATATGAGAGAAGAACTAAAAGAAATTAAAGTACCTATACTATTTATTCACGGAGAACAGGATGTAATATGCCCATTGTCTGCGGCACGTAGTATGACGGAGAATAGCAGCAGCGAGCTGAAAGTAGTAAGTGATGCAGGGCATGCGTTATGTGTAACGAATTTTGAATATTGCGCAAATGAGATAATTCAATTTGTAGAGGGGATACGACATGATCAACAAAACGTTACTACAAAAACGGTTTAATGGGGCAGCCGTATCTTACGATCGATATGCAAATGTACAAAAAAAGATGGCACATTCATTACTTTCAATCTTAAAGGAACGATATAGTGAAACGGCATCAATACGTATTTTAGAACTGGGGTGCGGGACGGGGTATGTAACAGAGCAATTATCAAAGTTATTTCCGAAAGCACATATTACAGCAGTTGATTTTGCTGAAAGTATGATTGCAATTGCGCAAACTAGACAAAATGTAAAAAATGTAACGTTTCACTGTGAAGATATTGAGCGATTACGATTAGAAGAATCATATGATGTCATTATTTCAAATGCTACATTTCAATGGTTAAATAATTTACAACAAGTGTTAAGAAATTTATTTCAACATTTGTCTATAGATGGGATATTACTCTTTTCAACGTTTGGACATGAAACATTTCAAGAATTGCATGCTTCGTTCCAACGTGCGAAAGAAGAAAGAAATATAAAAAATGAAACATCGATTGGTCAACGTTTTTATTCGAAAGATCAGTTGCTTCATATATGCAAGATAGAAACAGGGGATGTGCATGTTTCTGAAACATGTTACATAGAGAGTTTTACAGAAGTTAAGGAATTTCTACATTCTATTCGAAAAGTAGGAGCGACTAATAGCAATGAAGGATCATATTGTCAAAGTCCCTCACTCTTTCGTGCGATGCTACGCATATACGAAAGAGACTTCACGGGAAATGAAGGGATAATGGCAACGTATCATGCTTTATTTATACATATAACAAAAGAGGGGAAGAGATGAAATGAAACAAGTACAAACAAAAAGGGATTGGAAAAAACTTGCATACGACGTAGTGGAAGAGAAGATGATTACGAAAGAAGATGCAATAGCGATATTAGAAGCTGATGATACAGAAGTTTTAGAAATTATGAATGCGGCTTACATTATTCGCCATCATCACTTTGGTAAGAAAGTAAAATTGAATATGATTATTAATACGAAATCTGGATTATGTCCTGAAGATTGTGGATATTGCTCACAGTCTATTATTTCAGAAGCACCGATTGATAAATATGCATGGTTAACGCAGGAGAAGATTGTAGAAGGGGCACATGAAGCAATACGCCGTAAAGCAGGTACATATTGTATTGTAGCGTCTGGTCGTCGTCCGACGGATAAAGAGGTAAATCACGTAATTGGAGCAGTTAAGGAAATTCGTGAAACGACAGACTTGAAGATTTGTTGTTGTTTAGGTTTCTTAAATGAAGATCAAGCAGGGCGTTTAGCGGAAGCGGGCGTGCATCGTTATAACCACAACTTAAATACACATGAAAATAATTACGATAGTATTTGTTCAACTCATACGTATGATGATCGTGTTGATACAGTTCAAAAAGCGAAACAAGCGGGCATTTCCCCATGCTCTGGAGCGATTTTTGGCATGGGAGAAACAATTGAAGAGCGTGCTGAAATTGCATTTGAATTACAACGTATAGATGCAGATTCTATCCCTTGTAATTTCCTTGTTGCTGTAAAGGGAACACCTCTTGAAGGGCAAAAAGAGTTAACACCAGTAGAATGTTTAAAAGTACTGGCAATGATGCGTTTTGTAAACCCGACAAAAGAAATTCGTATTTCAGGAGGACGTGAAATCAATTTACGCTCTGTACAGCCAATCGGTTTATTTGCAGCAAATTCTATTTTTGTCGGGGACTACTTAACGACAGCTGGACAAGAGCCGACTGCAGACTGGGGTATGATTGCAGATTTAGGATTTGAGATTGAAGAGTGTGCATTATAAGATAGATGAAAAAGCAAACTTGTAAAAGGGTTTGCTTTTTTTGTAAATAAAATGTAATAAATAGTTGTGAACGCTTGATATTATTGGTTTTTGAGCGAAAAAAAGAATTTTTGTGGACGAATTTTCCAAGCCCTAGTTGTACATAGTAAATATGTAATTTATATTGGGTTGGAGGATTTTACATGTACAAATACATATTAGCGATTATGACTTGTTTAATTTTAATAAAAGCAATAAGTTCTGATCCAGTTAAGGCTGCTGAAAATCCTGAACAAAAAGAGATGCAACAAAGAATCGAACAACACTTTCGAACGAAAGCTGAACATTTTGGATTGAAAACGGAAGGAAAAGATTTAAAGGAAGTTAGAAAAGAAATTACTATTATAGAAGAAGCGAAAAAAAGAGAGAATGTATGGAGAACAGCACAAGCTCTTCATATAAAAACAGAAGGAAAAACGATGAATGAATTAATAAAAGATGTACAAAAAAAGGTGAAAAAATAAAAAGAGGCCGCAGCCTCTTTTTTTATGCCCATTGTTTTGATAAGTGAGCCATTTCAATTGCAGCAACAGCTGATTCATATCCTTTATTACCAGCTTTCGTACCTGCGCGTTCAATCGCTTGTTCAATTGTTTCTGTCGTTAATACGCCGAAAATAACTGGGATGTCCATTTGTAGTGATAAAGACGCAACACCTTTTGCTACTTCATTACAAACGTAATCGTAGTGAGTTGTAGCACCTCGGATTACAGTACCTAATGTAATAACAGCATCATACTTTCCGCTACTAGCCATCTTTTTAGCGATTAAAGGAATTTCAAATGCACCAGGAACCCAAGCAACATCAATATCATTTTCTTCTACACCGTGACGCTTTAATCCGTCTAAAGCGCCGCCAAGTAACTTACTTGTAATAAATTCGTTAAAACGTCCAACAACAACTCCAACTTTTAATCCTGTACCAACTAAATGACCTTCGAATACCATAATAAATCTCTCCTTTAATTATAAGTTTAGTAAGTGTCCTAATTTGTTTACTTTCGTTTGTAAATACGATTTATTCTCTTCTTTTGCTGGCATTTGCAACGGTACACGCTCGACTACTTCTAAATCGTAACCTTGTAAGCCAGCAATTTTTCTTGGGTTATTCGTTAATAATCGTAAACTTTGTAAACCTAAATCTTTTAATATTTGTGCTCCGATACCGTAATCACGAAGATCAGCAGGGAAGCCGAGTTTTTCATTTGCTTCTACAGTATCGAATCCTTCTTCTTGTAATTTATAAGCACGAAGCTTATTAAGAAGCCCAATGCCTCTTCCTTCTTGTCTCATATAAAGAAGAACACCTTTTCCTTCACGCTCAATTTGAGCAAGTGCTGCATGGAGTTGTGGTCCGCAATCGCAGCGATGTGAACCGAATACATCTCCTGTTAAGCATTCAGAATGAACACGCACAAGTACCGGTTCATCTATTGAAATATCACCTTTTACAAGTGCGATATGTTCTTTCGTATCTAATGAGTTAGAATAGCCAATTGCGTGGAAAGTACCGAAATCTGTAGGTAATGTAATTTCCACCTCTCTCGTCACAAGTGTTTCATGATGGCGGCGGTAAGCAATTAAATCTTCTATTGTAATCATTTTTATATCAAATTGTTTTGCGCATTCTATTAAATCAGGTACACGTGCCATCGTGCCGTCCTCATTTATAATCTCGCAAATAACTCCAGCTGGTTCGGCACCGCATAGCTTCGCTAAATCAACAGCAGCTTCTGTATGACCTGCACGACGCAGGACACCGCCTTCTTTCGCAATTAATGGAAAGATATGTCCAGGTCGATTGAAATCAGCGCCTTTTGATGCGGGGTTTAACAATTCTTGTATCGTAGTTGCACGTTCGTGAGCGCTAATCCCTGTTGTTGTAGAAACATGGTCAATGCTCACTGTAAACGCAGTATGATGTGAATCTGTATTATGAGATACCATTGGTTCTAATTGTAGACGTTCTGCGTACCCTGCTGTAATCGGTACACAAACGAGACCACGGCCATGTGTAATCATAAAATTAATTGTTTCTGGTGTAATGTACTCTGCTAAAGCAATAAAATCGCCTTCATTTTCTCGGTTTTCATCATCACATACGATAACGACTTTACCTTGTTTTAAATCTTCTAGAGCTTCTTCAATACGATGAAACATTATGCTTCCCCCTTATAGAAATCCGTTTTCTTGTAAAAAGCTTTCAGTCATTGAACCTACTCGTTTTGTAGGTTTAGTAATAAAGCGTTCGATATATTTACCAATCATGTCACACTCAATGTTTACGATATCTCCGGCATTTTTTTCTCCAATGACAGATTCGCTTACTGTGTGCGGGATGAGTGAAATCGTTATGGAAGATTCGTCTATATCAAATATCGTTAAACTCGTTCCATCAACAGCAATGGATCCTTTATGCAAACAATAGCGCAGCAGTTCATCAGAAATTGCTATTTTGTAATAGACGGCATTGTAATGTTGTTTTTTATTTAAAATCGTTCCGATGCCATCAATATGTCCTGAAACGAAATGTCCACCGAATCGTCCGTTTGCAGCCATTGCTCGCTCTAAATTTACTTTAGAGTGCGGTTTAAGCATGCGAAGTGATGTCGACTGCATCGTTTCAGGCATTGCATCAACTGTAAATGAATTAGTTGTAAAGCTTGTTACAGTTAAGCAAATACCGTTCACCGCGATACTATCACCTAAGTGAACATCTGATAAAATTTTCTTTGCATGAATCGTTAATTTCATCGCTTCTCCGCTTTGTTGCATGTTTGCTATCGTTCCTAATTCGTCTACAATTCCTGTAAACATTCCTTCACCTCGTTTCGGGCATTCGCAACAATTTTTATATCATCACCGATTTGTTTCACCTCTTGAATTTTCAAGGAAAGCGCATCTTGTAATTTTGAAAAACCATTTCCTCCAAATAAAGTAGGAGCATCTTTCCCACCAATTAATTTCGGGCTTATATAGGTTACAATTTCATTAAAATTGTTTGTTTTTAAGAAACTTGCATGAATCGATTGGCCACCTTCAACGAATAGAGAAAGAATTTGTTTTTCTCCAAGAAAGGAAAGAAGGTCCTCAATTTCTATATGCTTCGTTTCCATTTGGAATATAGCTATATTTTTAGATTCATAAGAAGATATCTTCTCTTTCTTTACATCCTTACCGACAATAATCCATGTCGGTGCTAAACCATCTGTTATAACATAAGAAGATGGTGGTGTTCGTAAGTGGGTATCTAAAACAACGCGAATAGGATGTTTCCCACCATTTGGAATTCTTGTTGTTAAATGAGGATTATCAGCTATAACTGTATTCACTCCAACAAGAATTGCATCATGTGTATGGCGATATTGGTGAACATCAGCACGTGCTTCTTCACCTGTAATCCACTTACTTTCACCAGTTACAGTTGCTGTTTTTCCATCTAAGCTCATCGCTGTTTTGATTGTTACAAAAGGGCGTTTCGTTTTCATGTAGTGAAAAAAGTAGCGATTTAATAAAACTGCTTCTGCTTCAAGAACACCGGTAGTTACTTCAATTCTAGCTTCCTCTAATCTTCTTTTTCCGTTACCAGAAACGAGCGGATTACAATCGAGAGTAGCAATTACAACACGCTTAACTCCTTTTTCGATGAGCAATTCACAACAAGGTGGTGTTTTTCCAAAGTGGCTACACGGTTCCAGTGTTACATAAACGGTAGCGTCTTTGGCGTTCTGACCAGCCATTTGAAGGGCATGAACTTCTGCGTGTTCTTCACCAGCTCGTAAATGAGCCCCCATACCAACGATGTTTCCATCTTTTACAACAACAGCACCAACCATAGGATTTGGACTTGTTTGTCCTGATGTTCCTTCTGCTAACTGCAGGGCAATCCTCATATATTCTTGATCTGTCATTTTCTTCACCTCTCCTAAAAAAATCAAAAAACCCCAAGGATTTAATATCCTTGGGGTTTGGGAGACGTGATTTCTAGAAATATAGTTTGAATACGAAAGCATAGGAAAGAAACCTAACGATAATTGATATTTCTGCATAAGGAAAAAACCTAGCAAAATATCGAATTTTTAAACGCTAGTTGTCTCTTTTTATTTCAGTATAAAAAATAAGTATAGAAAATTAAACATATATAAAGAATCAAAATGAATCTTTATAAATATGCATACTGAAATAAAAGTGTATTCACTATATAAAAAACTAGAAACATATCCTTCTCCCATCCAGACTATACTGTCGGCCCTAGAGTTTCACTAGATCCACCGTTTTCGAGTTGAAAACGGGTCACGGACTTAGAAGTTTTCACTTCATCACCGCCGGTTGGGAATTTCACCCGACCCCGAAGGATGCTGTTTGCTCAAATTATAGCACAAAAAAAATAAAAGGCTAGTAAAAAATATTCGAATGTGAAGAATTGTGTGAAAATATATGCAGGCTGGAATGGAAATAAAAGTATTAGAAATGTTGTAAGGAGAAGGGATATAACGGAGTTGCTAAAAAGAAAAAACATGCACAAAAAAATGTGCATGTCACATGTAAAATTATTCTGCCTCTGGTGCTCTAACAACAGACTCGAATTTACCTTTATGCGAAGCGTCGCAATAAGGCATATTTTTTGATAAACCACAACGGCATAAAGAAAATGCCGGTTTTGCTGGGAATACATTCCCTTGTGAGTCGACTAATTCCACGTCCCCTGTAACGCGAAAAGAGCCATTATCATTTACTTTAATTTGTACTTTTGCCAACGTTATCCCTCCTTCCCAAACGCTTAATTTCATCATATAATCAAGGGAAGTGCTTGGCAATATAAAGTGAAACTTTAATTAGTGGGGGAGGCATCCCCCACTAATTATTATTTGAACCAATCGGGCTTTTAGGGGCAGTTAATCTCCCGCCTAACTTCTTTGTTTCAGCCGAATTTTGAGATGGGAGTTTTACTGCCCGCAAATAGCGGGGAAAAAAGAGCACTTTGTTTGAGAAAGAAGAGAGTGTTATAATAGTTTTCATAACTGACTAGAGTAAGGTGACGAGAGATGGATAAACAATTACATACATTACGAAACATTGCAAATGAGCGCACGTGGGCATCATTTTTGAATGATAATCATCCATATAGTTTGTTACATTGGTCCATTGCAGGTGTAGGGCAAGAGGTAAAGGATGTTTGGTTACTTCAAGATGAAGTAACATTTCAAACGACAGAATTTCCAACGTTAGATGATGCAATGCAATGGATTTCTGAAAATATGGAACAAGTTACAGACGTTTTAGCGCAATAAAAAAACAGGCTTATGCAAGCCTGTTTTTTGTTTCTTTCACATATGTGTTTAAAAATTGATCGATGGCTGCTTCGTACTCTTCTTTATTTTCGTTATAAGAGCAAGCGTGTGCACCGTGTTCTGCAATATAAAGTTGCTTATTATTTTCTTTCGCTTCATATAACGCTTTTGTCATATCGGCTAAAATATAGTCGTCATCTTTACTATGAATAAAGAGAACGGGATTGTTAATGTTTTTTATACAGTCGATTGGTGAAACTTCACGAATTGTATAACCGTCACGAACTTTTAAAAATGCGTTTGCTAAAGGTAATAAAGGCCATTTTGGTAAATGGAATTCAACCTTTAAACGGTGCTGTAATTGTCCGTGAAAATCAGAGAAAGGACAATCTGCAATATAGAAATCAGCGCCATCTTCTACAAGTCCTGCGTATTGAAGAATTGTTGCGGCTCCCATAGATTCACCATGAATACCAAGTGTAATATTGGTTCCAAAACGGGTTTTTAGCCAGTCAACTACGGATTTCAAATCATGCTTTTCATAGTATCCATAGCTTGTTGTTTTTCCGCCAGTTTTACCATGACGACGATGATCGTAAATGAGGACATTATATCCCCTTTTTAAGAATAAGTTTGCATATTTTACAGAGTTTATTTTATTTACAGTTACACCGTGGCAAAAAACCATAAACTTATTGGAATGACCAGCAGGAATGTAATATCCGTGAAGGTCGTATCCGAATTGTGAAGGGATATGAATTTCTTCTTTATGAAGAGCATCAAAATCCTCTATACGAAAATGTTTTTTCGTTTCTCTTTCGAGTACTTCTTCCTCTGTTTTTTTCTTTAAGTACATCACTTTATTTGTAAAGAAAATCCCAAGGGCAGTTATTGCACCTAGTATAGTAAACAATGCTGCAAAAAAACGTTTCATACTTTACCTCATCCTCCAAATACCGTTACATGTGATACACTTATATTGTATCACAATGATATAAAAGGGGAGAAATAGGAAATGCTGCATATACAAAAAATTACGCCAGCGATGAAAGAAACAATCCGAATGTTCATGTGTGAGAACTGGGGAAGTTCATTGATGGTTTCACGTGGTAAGGGACATCAGTTAGAAGAGTTGCCAGGATTTGTTGCGCTCTCAGATGACAGAATAATCGGAATTATAACGTATGAAGTGACCGGAAATATGTGCGAAATTGTATCGCTAGATAGCTTTGAAGAAAGAAAAGGAATAGGGACGAAACTTGTGGATTGTGTATTACAAGTTGCAGAAGAAGAACGGTGCAGACAGGTTTGGCTTATTACAACAAATGATAATATGAATGCGTTACGATTTTACCAAAAACGTAATTTTGTAATGACTAATTTATATGTGAATGCGGTAGAGGAGGCGCGAAAAATAAAGAAAGAAATTCCACGTATTGGATATGATAATATCCCAATTTTACATGAAATTCAGTTGGAGTATCGTTTAGTGAAATGATGTAACAATTTTCAGAAATATGAGTTATTAATCTTGACGGATAGTGTAATTTAGGTTACCGTAAAATTGTAATCTATTACCATATTAAGGGGTGACGATGTGGCAACTATACGTGATGTTGCAAAATTGGCAGGTGTTTCAGTCGCAACCGTTTCACGAGTTATTAATGAAAAAGGATACGTTCATGAGGACACAGTAAAACAAGTAAAGGAAGCAATTGAAGAATTACGTTATAGGCCAAACAGTGCAGCGAAGCCACTATTTAAAGAGAATTCAACGATAATTGCATTACTTGTAGATAATTTATGTAACCAATCAAACATCACTTTGCTACATTGTATTGAGGAAATAGCATATAAAGAAGGCTATCAAATCATTATTTGTAATATAGAGAATAAAGATAGATACATACATATGCTGAAGCAAAATAACATTGCAGGTGTTATTTTGACGAGAGCAGTTTTTAAAAGTGTAGGAGAAATTCCATTTCCGTTTGTTGTGATCGATGAGCAACAATCACATGGAAATTATTATGAAAGTGGACAGAGAGCTGTTTCTTTATTAAAAGAGAAAGGGTGTCACTTTCTTGCATATTTCGGTGAGGGAGAAGAAAGTGAAGAAATGGAAGATTATATAGCAGGGTTTTTAGACGCTGTTTGGGATGAAGGAATCTCTTATCGAGAAGAATGTGTACAAGGGTATACAAATAAACAATTTATTACATTATTGCAAAACAATCCGTATATAGATGGAATTGTAACCTCAAGTGATCAGATTGCTATTGAGTTAATTCGGTCAGCGAGATTTCTAAATATACATATACCAGATAAATTAAAAATTGTTGGACCTAATGGGAGCATAGAGTGTGAATGGATAGGTTCATCACTACCGGCAATTGAAAGCTATGTCAAAGATAATGGAAAATTAGCTTTTCAACAATTAAAAGGAAAAATAAAAAAGTAAAAGGTGCGTTTTATACGCACCTTTTTATAATGTAATTGCGGCAATAAAACCAAATATAAGTAACGGTATATTGTAATGTAGAAAAGTGGGTACACATGTATCCCATATATGATGGTGCTGACCATCAGCATTTAAACCGGATGTTGGTCCAAGGGTACTATCCGATGCTGGAGATCCTGCGTCACCTAGTGCTCCGGCTGTACCGATAATTGCAATTGTGGCCATTGGACTAAATCCAAGCTGAATGCAAAGAGGTACAAAAATGGTTGTTAAGATAGGGATCGTTGAAAAGGATGAACCAATTCCCATTGTAACGAGAAGTCCAATAACGAGCATAAGAAATGCAGCGAGTGGTTTATTATTTCCGATTATATGTGCACTCGTTTGCACCAGAGATTCAACATGTCCTGTTTTTCGAAGAACAGCGCCGAATCCAGCGGCAGCAATCATAACAAAGCCAATAAAGGACATCATACGCATTCCGCTTGTTAATATCGCATCTGCTTCTTTAAGTGGTAGACTGCCACTAACCGATAAGACGATAATACCTGCTAAAGCACCAAAAATCATTGATTCTGTTGTTAATTGAACAGTTAATGTAGCAATGATAGATAATAACCCGAAAGTAATGCTACGTTTTGTATAGGGAACGATTTCATTTTCGGTAGTATGAATTTGTTCTGTTTCATACGTACGAGGTTTTCGGTACGTAATGAATACCGCTACACATAATCCAATAATCATACCAATTGCTGGAATAGTCATTGCTTTTGGAATAAGTGTGACATCAAATGTAAGGCCGCTTTGCGCAGCGTTGGTTTGTAATACGTCATGATAAATTTTTCCGAATCCTGCAGGGATCCACATATAAGGAGTAATCAATCCAAATGTAATAATACATGTGACAAGTCTGCGATCCACTTTCAGCTCATTTAATACTTTTAAAAGTGCTGGAATTAAGATGGGGATGAAAGCAATGTGAACAGGAATCACATTTTGTGAGAAACAAGCCATCGTTAAAATAATGAATAAAATAAGTATTTTAGAATAAACTTGTTTTTTCGTGTCTTGTTCATTGCCAATCCATTTTAATGCAGTTTGAATCATAGCATCTGGAAGTCCTGTTTTGGAAAGGGAAATAGCGAAACCACCAAGCATTGCATAACTTAAAGCGATTGGAGCACTGTTTCCAAGACCAGTTGTAAAAGTGTTAATCGTTTCTGAAATACCGAGTCCGCCGATAATTCCGCCTGTTAAAGCTCCAACAATGATGGCGACAATGACCTGGACACGTAACAAACTAAGCAATAGCATAATTGCTACTGCGACGAGTACAGCGTTCATAATAAATGTAATCTCCCTAAATTTTTATTCTGTTAAGACAAGTAAATATGAAATATTTTGCGATGTTTATACATACTTGCGACATATTATTATAAAATGTTTTCTATGAAATGTAAAAGAGCCTTTTGTTACTAATGCTGAAAAGCTAGCTCTTGTTTAATTGATTGCAAAGAATTAGCGAATAATTCTGGTTCTTCTAAATCAGGAGAATGTGCTGAATTTGGGAACCAAATCATCTTTTTTATAGGCGCTTCAATAAGATCGCAATATTCCTGAACGAGTGCATAAGGAGTTTGATAATCATAGCGACCAGAACAAAAATAAACTGGAATAGATAAACTTGAGATAGAAGAAAAGAAATCGATTGTCAGCATTTCTTCCCATAAAACGCCAGATTTTAAATTTCCTGCGAGAAACTTGAACCAATCTAATAGCGTATACTCAGGAGAAAAGAAACCTTTTCGTATGAAAGAAAAGGAAGATCCGTTTTGGATTGCGCCTCCAAATGTGCCAAGCCACTTTCTTTGAATAATGAGACGTCTCGTATCTAAAAATGGTGGTTTGCCTAATTTTAAAAGGGAAGCTAATGCTTTTTTATGATCATGTTTTTTTGCAGAATGAATTAAATGTTGATATAGCAATTCTTCATTTTGTTTCATATGTACAATTTGCCCAATACCGATGTAAGCCTCGATATACTTTGGATATTGATGTGCTATGTTAAGCCCAATAATACTTCCCCAAGAATGACCAGCGAGAAATAGTTTTTGTTTGTTGAACCTTTTAAGTACATATTGAATCACTTCTTTTGCATCGGAAACGAATTGTTCAATTGTGAAATTTGCTCCGAAATCTTTCATTGAAAAGGATTTACCAGCCCCGCGCTGATCCCAATTAATAACAATAAATTGCTTCTCTAATTCTTTTTGAAAATGGCGAATAAATCCGATTTGTGCCATCCCAGGTCCGCCGTGACAGCATAATAAAATAGGTTGCTCTACGTTTTGTCCACGCATAAGGAGAGTTTGTTTTCGATTATTTATCATAACGCTTTCTATCGTAGCGATACTATTAGGAATGAGTTGTTTGTTTTCGTTATAGAACTGAGGGGTGTAGCTACGAAAAAGCATATTGAAAACCTCCTTTTGTGAAATCGTATGAATCGCACAGGCTATTCATTTTGCATATACTGTTAGAAAATCATTGTAACATACCATACTAGTGTCATTTCAACACGGGAGGAGGGAAATTGTGACGATTGGAGAAATTATAGATGGTTTAAACAGACGTGAATCCATCGCTATTATAGCAAAACGTCTTGAAATAAGCCCGTATACATTATCGAAGAAATTAAGATTGATTGGATACGAATATGATGGAGAGCAGAAGAAACGTATTTTTGTAGGAGATGGAGAAGAACCACGTCACTTACAACTCCAAGAAGCGACCGCCCTTCAATATGAGAAAACAGATTATCAATTATTAATTTACGAGCAATTACAAAGCATTTATGAGTTACTAAGAAAAAGAGGCGAAGTAATTGCACCAATTATGAGTAAGAGTACAGAGAAAAAGAGACGAACCTTTTCTATTAATACAGAAATATTAGCAAGATTGGACCTTATATCAGAATCGAAAGGAATTCAAAAGTCTAAACTTGTAGAAGAGGCGTTGCAACAATTTTTACAGCAATATGAAGTTGACAAAACATCACATTTTGATAACTAAAGAAAAGGATACTATGTTCATTGGAAGAACGAGTATCCTTTTTATGATGTATATTACGTATAAAATAGAGGATCAGTACAAATCCTTTATGGCGTGAAAAATAAAATTTATTATTAGAGAAACACTTAATTTACTTTTTGAATTCTTCCATCAATAACTGGCTGAATTGGTTCTTTTAATTGTTTTACGTAATCGACTAACGCTTCAAAGTCGTTTGGACCAGTTTCTGCATTTTTACCATTTTTAAATGATACGAATCCGTCACCGCCAGAAGCTAAGAAGGCATTTGCAACTACGCTATACGTTTTAGATGGAGATAATTCTTCTCCGTTTGTTAAACGTATATTTGTAACTTTTTCACCGTTTGGTTTATTTGCATCCCACGTATATTGAATACCTGAAATTTGAAGCATTCTTGTTGTTCCTTTTTGCCATTGCTGATTTAAAATATCGCGAATGTCTTGACCTGTTAAATCTACTTTAATCAATTGATTTCCAAAAGGTTGAATGCCATATAACTCACCCCACGTAATATCACCAGCATCTAAGTCATTACGAATGCCACCAGGATTCATGAGGGCGATTTGAGTTTGCATCGTTTGACGCTGAGCATCGGCAACTAAATTTCCAAGAGTGGACTCACCAGCATCATTTTGTTTACGGTCGATAGGTGCTGTAGATTTTCCGACCACTTCATTTACAAGTGGTGCGATTTTTTCTTTATATTGATCTAGTTTTTTCTTTACTTGTTTATCAGGTTCTACACCTTCATGATACGTTGTAACAACTTCAGCTTTTTTCTTTACAATATCCTTTGTTTTACGATCAATTGTTACATCCACGTCTGAGAAAGCCGTTCCGTATGAATTTGCTTGGACAATTAGTTTATTATTTACTGTACCATTTACATACGTATGACTATGTCCACCGAAAATAACATCAACTTCTGGGTCTGTTTCATTTGCAATTCGAGTAAGATCGCCATTTGTTACCCCAGACTCATCGGTTGTTCCACCGACATGAGCAAGAACGACGATCGATTTAACGCCGAGGCGTTTTAATTGTTGTGTTGATTTATTAATTGCTTCTACTTCATCAGTAATTTGTACATTTTTAAGCATCGTAGGCATAACAACATTTGGTGTATCAGTTGTAACAACACCAATGAATCCAACAGGAACACCATCTACCATTTTTACAGTAAATGGTGGTAAAAATAAGCGGCCAGTTGATTTGTTATAGAAGTTAGCAGCTACATAGGGGAAGTTAGCCCCTTTGAAATTCCCTGTTTTTTCATGATATCCACCGTAAATGAGGCGTTTCATTTCATCAATGCCTTCATCAAATTCATGGTTCCCGATTGTACCAACATCAAATTTTAAATCATTTAAAAATTCAATCGTCGGTTCATCTTGTAATAATGCTGAAACTGGTGGACTAGCTCCGACGATATCACCAGCATGTACGAGAAGTGTATTAGGGTTTTGTTTTTTACGTTCTTTTAAATAAGTAGCTAAGTAATCAGCGCCACCAGCTTCTTTATTATTGATTTTTTTAACAGTATCTAGTTGTCCATGGAGATCATTAATACCAAGCATTTGTACGTCTATGTAGCGGTTTTGTTCAGCTGGATTCTGAGATGGGGGAGCGGCAAATACGCTTGAAAAAGTAATAGTGCTTAAAACAGCAACGGCAGGAATAATTTTTTTCCACATAATATAATTCTCCTCTTTTTATAATCTGACATCATACGACATAATTTTAATAGATTCATAGGATTATAGCTACATAAAAATTTAGTCTTTTCGAAAAATTAACATATTTACAAAAAGTGAATAATAGAGTAAAGACCCTTTTTTATTGTCGATTTCATCGTGTATCTACTATAATGGAGAAAAAAGTAAAAGGTGAGTAGCATGAAGAAAAAGAAACAAAGACAAATGCAAAGACAATCGCAAGTGAATCAACCAAAGAAAGAAACACTTACATTAGGCGATCAATTAAATGATTCACTCATGCAACAATTAAAGAGTAAGAAGAAAGAGTTGCAAGTGAGAGAAGAGGAAAAAGAGGTAGCTGAACTGGAAAGAAAGCGCCAAGAACAAAAAGAACGTGAAAAGAATAAATCATTTGAAGAACTGCTAAGTGAAAGTAACCTTACTTGGAAAGACTTTAAATAATAAAAAAATGATCAGTGAAATACCACTGATCATTTTTTGACGAGCTTGTAAGAAAAGGGGAGTTAGAATGAGAAAAATTGTCGTTGTTCCGCATGAAAACCATTGGATTGAAAAATTTCAAATGGAGGCTGAAAGATTAAAATCAGCGATGCCAGAAACGGTGAAAATGCATCATATTGGAAGTACGTCAGTGCCCGGACTGGCAGCTAAACCTATTATTGATATGATCATGGAAGTAGAAAATATCGAAAGAGTAGATGGGTGGAATGAACGATTTATAGAGCTTGGTTACATCGTAAAAGGGGAAAATGGTATTTCAAGACGCCGATATTTTATTCATGGAACTGAGGAAAAACGTTCGTATCATTTACACGTGTTTGAAAAAGGAAATCCAGAGATAGTAAGGCATTTAGCGTTTCGTGATTATATGATGGCTCATTGTGAAGAAGCAGAGGCATATGCAACCTTAAAGAAAGAATTAGCCGAAAAGTATACATATGATGGCACGCTATATACGGAAGGGAAAAATGAGTTTGTGCGCAATGTGGATAAAAAAGCGAAAGAATGGAGAGAAAATAACGTGAATGAATGAGTTCACGTTATTTTTTAGCTATATAAAAGTGTTATGTAAACTGTACGTATGTTTTGACTTTTTGGATGAATATTGTTGAAATAAAGTTGTGGCTTATAAATAATGTAACAATGAAAGGGAGACGACTGTGCATATTCCAACAACTACACTTCATAATGGCGTGAAAATGCCGATGATTGGTCTAGGCGTATATAAAGCAAAAGAAGGAGACGAAGTAAAACAAGCAGTAAAAACAGCGTTAGAGGTTGGATACCGTTCGATTGATACAGCGACTGTATATGAAAATGAAAGCGGTGTCGGAGAGGCGATACGTGAATCAGGAATTCCAAGAGAAGACCTATTTATTACAACAAAAGTATGGAACGACGATCAAGGATATGAGGAGACACTCGAGGCGTTTGAAAAGAGTTTAAAAAAATTACAAATGGACTATGTAGATTTATATTTAATACATTGGCCGGTAAGAGGGAAGTATGTTGATACGTACCGAGCTTTAGAGAAATTGTATGAAGAAGGTAAAGTGCGTGCGATTGGTGTTTCTAATTTTCATAAACATCATTTAGAACTATTATTACCAAATTGCAAAGTGAAGCCGATGGTAAACCAAGTGGAACTTCATCCGATGTTGACGCAATTTGAGTTGTGCAATTATTGTCAAGATGAGCAAATTCAAATGGAAGCATGGAGTCCGTTAATGAGGGGCGGAGAAGTATTCCAGCATCCAATCATTCAGGCTATTGCTAACAAATATGAAAAAACACCTGCACAAGTTATATTAAGGTGGGATATTCAAAGCGGGATTGTTACAATTCCTAAATCTGTTACACCATCTCGTATTAAAGAAAACTTTACTATTTTTGATTTTGCACTAACTGAAGAAGAAATACGTCAAATTAACACGTTGAATCGTGATTTACATGTAGGAACGAATCCTGATAAATATGATACGTTATAAAAAAGACTGTCTCCTAATACTGGAGACAGTCTTCTGTTTTATCGGTAATTCGATATTTTTAACGATGCAAAGCATATGTGTCATATTTAACAATCTTTTGAAGTTGTATATATTCTTCTTTCGTTAAAGGTAACTGTTGACTAGCTCGTATATTTTCCTGTAATTGTTGAAGAGAGCTTGCACCAGGTATAACAGCTGCAACAGTCTTATTATGTAAGCAATATTGAATAGCTGTTCCTGTTAAAGAGCGTTCTCCAATCATTTCTTTTACACTTGCTAGAGTTGCATGTAATTCATCGTAAGAATAAGAGAGATAATCCTTTCCCTTTACTCTTTCTATCTTTCTTGCATTATTATCAGTTAAAATTCCTTTTGCAAGTGGCCCGCGGGCAATGACGCTAATTTGGTGTTCATTTAGAAGGGGGAACCATTCTTCTGGACGACGATTTAAAAGGTTATATTCCATTAGTACACTAACGATGTTTGAGCGTTTTGCATATTCACGAACGACATTTGGGCGTATAGAAGAAATACCGTAATGGCGAATAATACCTTCCTTTTTCAATTCTTCAAAAGCTTCAATTGTTTCATCTATTGGATCTTCAATTGTTCCGCCATGAAGTTGGTAAAGGTCAATATAATCAGTTTGAAGTCTACGTAAACTTTCCTTTACTTCAGTCTTTATGTAAGCTTTAGAAGGATCCCAAGACCAGCCATTTTTTTCTTCTGTCCAACGATTTCCAACCTTCGTTGTAAGTACAATTTGGTCTCTTCTTCCCTTCAAGGCTTTTCCAACAAATTCTTCATTTAATCCGTAATCATATAAATCTGCTGTATCAAAAAAATTAATTCCTAAATCGATCGCTTCATCGATAATATGCATAGCTTCTGTTTCAGATGTACCGAGAGACATACAGCCAAGGCCCATTTCTGTAACAAACAAATCTGAGTTTCCTAATTGACGTTTTTTCATAGGTCAACCTCCTTACCTTTATTGTACGAGAGGGAAAAGAGGTTGACAAACGTTTACTTTCCGCTTCGCATTAACTGCCCGTAAAAGCACGATTAATGTTTCACTTTATTTGCTGTAATCCACTCTTGTACAGTTGTATACTCTTTGCTATATTGCTTTAGCTTATGGCGAATTTGCCATGCTTTTCCGACTAAAGTGACGCGATTTGGTAAAATATAAACTTTCATTTCTATCACGCTCCTTTCAATGTGGTAAAATGTATGAGGAAAGAATAGGAAATAGAACAGGGAGATGAAGTAGTATGAGTAATCTTGCAGAGAGAACAGTAAAAACTGAGCCAATTTTTGATGGTAGAGTTATAAAAGTTCGTGTTGATGATGTAGTATTACCAAATGGAGCAATGAGTAAACGTGAAATTGTAAATCACCCTGGTGCAGTTGCTATTATTGCTATTACTGATGAGGGGAAAATTGTGCTTGTTGAGCAGTATCGTAAAGCACTTGAAAAGGCGATTATAGAAATTCCGGCTGGCAAGTTAGAACCTGGTGAAAAACCTGAGGTAACAGCAGTTCGTGAATTAGAAGAGGAAACAGGATATGTATGTGAAAATATGGAGCTCATTACTTCTTTCTATACATCTCCAGGATTCGCAGATGAAATTTTATATGTATATAAAGCGACAGGTTTGACAAGAAAAGAAAATAAAGCTGAGTTAGACGAAGATGAGTTTGTGGAATTAATGGAAGTATCGTTAGAAGAAGCGATTACTCTTATGAAAGATCTTCGTATTCATGATGCGAAGACGATGTTTGCAGTACAATATTTACAACTACAAAAATAAACACTCGCCAAAGGCGAGTGTTTTTTAATTGATTTTTGCATATACACGTGCATCACGTAAGCTACCATCTGGTGCTAGGAAATCATTTTCCATTGTACCTTCTAGAATGAATTCTAGACGTTCTGCTAAGCTACATGCATTTATATTTGTTGCATCAGTACGAATTTCAATCCTTCTAGCGCCTAGTTTATCAAAGGCGAACTGAATTGCACCTTTAACAGCTTCGGTCATATAGCCTTGTTTTGTATAGGCACTATGTAGCCAGAAGTGAAGTGAAAACTTTGGAATATCCCAGTTTTCAGGCTTTAGTGTAATTGCTCCGATGAATGTACCAGATACTTTATCGTATAAGTGAAAATCAAGTGTTTCCCGAAGTAAAAACTGTCCGTGAGCTTCGCGAACAATTTCTTCAGCACTCTCTTCTGTTTCAGCGTTAATTGGTATCCACGGTACTAAGTCTTCTAGAGAAGCTTGGATTGCTTCATATACTTCTGCACCATCACCTGGAAATGGTTTACGAACTTGCAAGCGTTCAGTTTGAAATAATGTTGGAAAATCTAATAATAATGGTTTCAAGAGAAATCCCTCCTATTCTCTACTTTTTAGTTTAGCAAAGTAGAGCGGAATTTCAATGTTAATTCGTCATACTTTTTTCTTTCTTTCATACATTTTTAATAAGAGTGTGAACGGAGGGAAGAAAAATGTGGCGAAAAAATTGGCAAGACCGTGTAATGTCTCACATACAGGAAAACTCTTCATTATATATATTTAACGCCGTTTTATTATTGATGGGAGTAATATTCGGAGCCATTCTGGTGAATAGTTTACAAATCAATCAAAAACAAGATTTATCATTTTATTTACAACGTTTTTTTGGACAAGTCTCTAAAGGAGAATTTGCCATTGCGGGCGAAATGTTTCGAGAAAGTTACTTTTCGCAATTAAAATACATCGGATTTATTTGGATTTTAGGGATTTCAATTATTGGATTACCACTTATTTTTATTTTATTATTTGTAAAAGGAGTTGTCGTTGGATTTACAGTTGGTTTTTTAGTAAGTCAGCATGGATGGAATGGACTATTATTAGCATTTGTATCTGTTTTGCCACAAAATTTAATTATCATTCCAGTCTTTCTCGTTATGACAACTATTGCTGCAAGTTTTTCTTTACGGATGATTAGGCATCAATTTATTAGAAAAATAACCGAGCCACTATTACCATTATTAATCCGTTATACATGCTTCTTTCTCGTAATTGGAGTGGTGTTAGCACTTGCTTCTAGTGTGGAGGCTTACGCATCACCAGTTTTAATGAAAGAAGTCGTTGAGGCTATTAATAAAAAATAAATACTTTTTGAGAATAATTATCAATTTGTTTTTATTGTTTTTTCTTTTGACAGAAGCCCTTCTTCTGATATAATGGTGTAAGAGTGGCGAGGAGGGAGTAGTACCGAATGGAAGAAAGAATTGAACGAATTAAGAAGCAATTACATGCAGCGAGCTACAAATTAACACCGCAACGTGAAGCAACAGTTCGTGTGCTGCTAGAAAATGAAGAAGATCATTTAAGCGCAGAAGATGTTTACCTCCTTGTAAAAGAAAAGTCGCCAGAGATCGGATTAGCAACCGTCTATCGAACTTTAGAACTATTATCTGAGTTAAAAGTTGTCGATAAGATTAACTTCGGAGACGGTGTTTCACGCTATGACTTACGCCAAGAAGGTGCGCAGCGTTTCCACCATCATTTGATTTGTACACAATGTGGTGCTGTACAAGAAATACAAGAAGATTTACTTGGTGAAGTGGAAAGGAAAGTAGAACGAGACTGGAGCTTTAAGGTGAAAGATCATCGTTTAACATTCCATGGGATTTGTAAAAACTGTCAAGAAAATGAAACGGATGAAAAATAACCTTTTCCTATTTATCTAGGAAGAGGTTTTTTATTTGAATAAGGTATAAATTGGTGAAAGCTTGGCATATGTTGTAATAACTTATATTTTGGAGGAATTTACAATGCGCCGAGCTTTAAAATTAACTTTTGATGGAATAAAAGTATTTTTATTATTTACAAGTTGTACGATTTTGTTTTATTTCGCTATACTATGGATAAATGAAGAATATGAAAGCTATCATCGTTATGAAAAACCTAAAGAAGAGACTGTAGAAAAAGTATCAGGGAATGAAGAACCGGCAAAGGATGCTTTCGTAAATAGAATGATGTTTTTCTATGAAAATGGGGAGTAGTGTAGAGTGGAAGATCAATTAAAAGATTTTATTCATTATATGGTTGTCGAAAAAGGATTAGCAAAGAATACAGTAGTATCTTATGAACGGGATTTAAAAAGCTACGTAAAGTATTTGCAAAATGTGGAACAGACGAAAACTTTTCATGAAGTGACCCGTTTACACATTGTTAACTTTTTGCAGTATTTAAAAGAGAACGGAAAATCTTCGAAAACATTGGCGCGTCATATCGCATCAATTCGTTCGTTCCACCAATTTTTACTTCGTGAACGAGCGGTAGAACACGACCCATCCGTACATATTGAAACGCCGCAAGGGGAACGGAAATTACCAAAAGTATTATCAGTTGATGAAGTAGAGGCGTTACTTCAAACACCAAAAATGACAAGTGCTTTTGGGATTCGTGATAAGGCGATGCTAGAGTTACTGTATGCGACAGGACTTCGTGTTTCAGAATTGATTGCACTCAATTTAGAAGATGTACATTTAACGATGGGATTTGTTCGTTGCATAGGGAAAGGGAATAAAGAAAGAATTATTCCACTAGGAAGTTTAGCAACGGAAGCGATTCAAAAGTATATTGAAAAAGGAAGAAGAGAATTAATGGGGAAAAAAGTAGTAGATGCACTCTTTTTAAACCATCATGGTAATCGATTATCAAGACAAGGATTTTGGAAAATATTAAAACGATTAGCGAAAGAAGCAAATATTGAAAAAGAGCTTACACCTCATACGTTGCGTCACTCGTTTGCTACGCACTTATTAGAAAATGGAGCAGATTTACGTGCTGTACAAGAAATGCTTGGACATGCAGATATTTCAACGACTCAAATCTATACGCACGTTTCAAAAACTAGATTAAAAGATGTATATAAACAGTTTCATCCGAGAGCATAGTTACTATGCTCTTTTTTTCATAGATTAAGAGGGGAAGACCGCTTCACAGAAACTTCACAAACATTTCGTATATTGTTTTCAGCAGAAGACTGGAATATTACAATGTATTTCCTCTATACTAAATAGAGTATAAAGGAGGAAATGATGATGAAAAAACTGATTATAACTTTATTTATCGCGATGCTAGCGTTGGCTGGCTGTAATACAAACAAAGAAGAACCGAAAAAAGAAAAGAAACTTGAAAGTGTAAACGTAGCAATTCAAACGAATCCGAAAGAAATTAAACCTGGTGAAAAAACAGAAGTACAAGCACTTGTTACACAAGGAAAAGAAAGAGTAACCGATGCCGATGATGTAAAGTTTGAAATTTGGAAAGATGGCGACGAGAAGCACGAGATGTTAGATGGTAAGCATAAAGGAAAAGGTGTTTATGCAGTAGAGAAAACATTTGAAACTGACGGAGTATATCATATTATTCCTCATACAAATGCACGTGATATGCACGTTATGCCAGAACATAAAGTTGCTGTAGGAAATGCGAAAGTAGAAGATGCGAAAAAAGAAAATAGTGACCACAGTGCAGGACATGGAGATCATAAAAGTGACACAATGATCCATCTTATGGCTGGAGACATAAAGGCAAATGCTGAATCTACAATGAAAGTTCATTTAAAGCAAAAAGAAGAAGCATTAACTGGTGCTGAAGTACAACTAGAGATTTGGAAAGATGGTGTTGAAAAACACGAATTTATTCCGGCGAAAGAAGGAAATAAAGGAGAGTATGAAACGAAACATACTTTCAAAGAGAACGGTGCTTACAAAGTGAAAGTACATGTAAGAAAAGGCGAATTGCATGAACATAAAGAAGAAACAATAGAAGTAAAATAAAAAGTAGCTCTTTAGAGCTACTTTTTATTTTTGTTATGAAGAAATAAATCATAAAAAAATTAGCACTTCGTTGCAGAATGGATTACAATAGAAGTGTGAAGAAAATGAGAAATTCTACGAAAATGTATTAAAAAGAAAGCGTAAACATGTTATGATATCAGTATCAGATGTCTGACATCTGACTTAGAAAAAACTAGAAATGTTTTTGAATCGTTTCAAGTAAACGAAATAGGTTAGAAAATGATTTAAAGAAGTACTGTTTGACAATGAGAATTCTTTTGGATAACAGTTTCACTTTATAGCGTTTTGAACATACTACAAGAAGTAAAACTGAACTTATAGGAGGTCGCAGTTATGAATAAATATAAACGTATATTCCTAGTCGTAATGGACTCTGTGGGAATCGGTGAAGCACCAGATGCTGAGCAATTTGGTGATTTAGGATCTGACACAATTGGTCACATTGCTGAACATATGAATGGGTTACAAATGCCTAACATGGTGAAATTAGGTCTTGGTAACATTCGAGAAATGAAAGGTATCTCTAAAGTAGAGAAACCACTTGGATATTACACAAAAATGCAAGAGAAATCTACTGGTAAAGATACAATGACAGGTCACTGGGAAATCATGGGCCTTTACATTGATACACCATTCCAAGTGTTCCCGGAAGGATTCCCGAAAGAATTACTTGATGAATTAGAAGAAAAAACAGGCCGTAAAATTATCGGTAATAAGCCAGCTTCTGGAACTGAGATTCTTGATGAACTTGGTCAAGAGCAAATGGAAACAGGCTCTTTAATCGTTTATACTTCTGCTGATAGCGTATTGCAAATTGCAGCACACGAAGAAGTAGTGCCACTTGATGAGTTATATAAAATCTGTAAAATTGCACGTGAATTAACATTAGATGAGAAATACATGGTAGGTCGTGTTATTGCTCGTCCATTCGTTGGTGAACCTGGAAACTTTACACGTACACCAAATCGTCATGACTATGCATTAAAACCATTCGGCCGTACAGTAATGAACGAATTAAAAGATAGTGACTACGATGTAATTGCTATCGGTAAAATCTCTGATATTTATGATGGTGAAGGGGTAACTGAATCACTTCGTACGAAGTCTAACATGGATGGAATGGATAAGCTTGTAGATACATTAAATATGGACTTTACAGGTCTTAGCTTCTTAAACTTAGTTGACTTTGATGCATTATTCGGCCACCGCCGTGATCCACAAGGATACGGAGAAGCTCTGCAAGAATATGATGCACGTCTTCCAGAAGTATTCGCAAAACTAAAAGAAGATGATCTATTATTAATTACAGCAGACCACGGTAATGATCCAATTCACCCTGGTACTGACCATACACGTGAATATGTACCATTATTAGCATATAGCCCAAGCATGAAAGAAGGCGGACAAGAGTTACCACTTCGTCAAACATTTGCTGATATTGGTGCAACAGTAGCAGAAAACTTCGGTGTGAAAATGCCAGAATACGGAACAAGCTTCTTAAACGAGCTAAAGAAATAGGGGGATAAACAAATGAATCGTGAACTTATTACAAAATCAGCTTCATACTTAAAAGAGAAATTTCAAGAGACACCACAAGTAGGACTAATCCTTGGATCAGGACTAGGTGTATTAGCAGACGAAATTGAGAATGCAGTAACAGTACCTTACAGTGAAATCCCTGAATTCCCAGTATCAACTGTAGAAGGCCATGCAGGTCAACTAGTATTTGGTACACTTCAAGGTGTAACAGTAGTAGCAATGCAAGGACGTTTCCACTTCTATGAAGGATACGACATGCAAAAAGTAACATTCCCAGTTCGTGTTATGAAAGAACTAGGTGTAGAAACAGTAGTTGTAACAAACGCAGCTGGTGGTGTAAATACATCATTTGAGCCAGGCGATCTTATGTTAATTTCAGACCACATTAACTTCATGGGTACGAATCCATTAATCGGACCGAATGATTCTGAAATGGGCGTACGTTTCCCTGATATGTCTACATCATATACAGTAGAACTTCGCGAAATGGCGAAACAAGTTGCAGCAGACTTAAATATTAAAGTACAAGAAGGTGTATACGTAGGAATGACAGGTCCTGTATATGAAACACCTGCTGAAATTCGTATGCTTCGTACACTTGGCGGAGATGCAGTTGGTATGTCAACAGTACCTGAAGTAATTGTAGCGCGTCACGCTGGTATGAAAGTATTAGGTATTTCTTGTATTTCAAATATGGCAGCTGGTATTTTAGATCAACCACTTCACCACGATGAAGTAATTGAAACGACAGAACGTGTTAAAGCTAACTTCTTAGCATTAGTAAAAGCAATCGTAAAACAAATGAAGGGGTGACTTCACAATGAGAATGGTGGACCTAATTGCAAAAAAACGTGACGGACATGCATTAACGACAGAAGAAATTAACTTTATTGTTGAAGGATATACAAATGGTGATATTCCTGATTATCAAGTAAGTTCACTTGCAATGGCAATTTTCTTCCAAGATATGAACGATCAAGAGCGTGCTGATTTAACGATGGCAATGGTAAATAGCGGTGATACAATCGACTTATCAGCTATTGAAGGTGTAAAAGTAGATAAGCATTCGACAGGTGGTGTTGGTGATACAACGACACTTGTATTAGGTCCATTAGTAGCTGCTTTAGGTGTACCAGTAGCGAAAATGTCTGGACGCGGTTTAGGACATACTGGTGGTACAATTGATAAATTAGAAGCAGTTCCAGGATTCCATGTGGAAATTGAAAACGATGAATTCATGCGTCTTGTAAATGAAAACAAAATCGCTGTTATCGGCCAAAGTGGTAACTTAACACCTGCTGATAAAAAGTTATATGCACTTCGTGATGTAACAGCAACAGTAAACTCAATTCCGCTTATTGCAAGTTCGATTATGAGTAAAAAAATTGCTGCTGGTGCAGATGCAATTGTTCTTGATGTAAAAACTGGAGCAGGTGCATTTATGAAAACGGATGAAGATGCAAAACGTTTAGCAGAAGCAATGGTACGCATCGGTAATAACGTTGGTCGTAATACGATGGCAGTTATTTCTGATATGAGTCAACCACTCGGTGAAGCTATCGGTAACGCATTAGAAGTACAAGAAGCAATTGATACATTACAAGGTAAAGGGCCGAAAGATTTAGAAGAGCTATGTTTAACACTTGGAAGTCAAATGGTCTACCTTGCTGGACAAGCTTCATCTTTAGAAGATGCGCGTGAAAAGCTAATTGAAGTAATGAACAACGGAAAAGCGCTAGAATCATTTAAAACGTTCTTATCAGCGCAAGGCGGCGACGCATCTGTTGTTGATGACCCTTCTAAATTGCCACAAGCACAATTTAAAATTGAAGTGGAAGCGAAAGAAGACGGATATGTATCAGAAATCGTTGCAGACGAAATCGGAACAGCAGCAATGCTTTTAGGAGCAGGACGTGCAACGAAAGAGTCTGAAATTGATTTAGCAGTTGGTCTAATGCTGCGCAAAAAAGTAGGCGATGGCGTGAAGCAAGGTGAATCCCTTGTTACAATTTACGCAAACCGCGAAAATGTTGAAGATGTAAAAGCGAAAATTTATGAGAACATGAAGATCTCTAAAGAACACGTAGATGCACCAACTTTAGTACACGGTATCGTAACGAAGTAATAAAAAAAAGCTGAGGAGATTTCTCCTTGGCTTTTTTTACTATTTTTTGTTTATAATAATAATGGGTGAAATTATGATTAGAATTTGTGCAGTAACAAAAACAGATGAAGTATTATATGATGTTTCTCTAGAAGAAACAAAGAAAGACCATATTGTATGGTATTGGCTAGATTTATATAAGCCAACGAAAGAAGAGTATACATATATTCTGCAAGACCATTTTAAGTTCCATCCCCTTGCAATTGAAGACTGTCTAGAATATGTACAGAGGCCAAAAGTTGATTTTTATGATGGATATAACTTTTTAGTTCTTCATGCGTTTGGAGAAGATGGGCTAGAACCACATGAAATTGATTTGTTTGTTAGTGATCGCTATATTGTTTCTTTCCATTTTTCTCATAATAATGCAATTGAAAGAGTATGGAAAACACTTGGTGAGAAGAGGCGGATTAAGAAAGGACCTTTACATGTAGCACATACGATCACTGATCAAATTGTAGATGATTATTTCGCACCTGTATATTACATTGAAGATCATTTAAATGCGATTGATGATAATTTAACAGGTGAGACAGCAGGAGCCGTACTAGAAGAAGTATTTGATATTAGGGCAGATTTATCTAAGTTAAGACGTACAATTATTCCAATGCGTGATTTATTGTATCGTATTTTGAATTCCACTCGTTTTTACGGTATAAGTGATCATGAGATTTATTTTAAAGATATACATGATCATTTACTTAAACTTACGGAAATGATTGAGGCAAGTCGAGAGTTAACGGCGGATATTCGGGATAGTTATTTTTCATTAAACTCACATCATATGAATAACATTATGAAAACATTAACTGTATTCTCGACTATTTTCATGCCATTAACATTTATTGCGGGAGTATATGGAATGAACTTTACGCATATGCCAGAGCTTGGTGGACAATATAGTTATTTTATTTGTCTTCTTCTAATGGCATTAATTGGCGGCGGAATGATGGCCTGGTTTTATAAAAAAGGATGGTTTAAGTAAAAAAACACCGAGGATTTCCCCGGTGTTTTTTCTTAACCAATAGCATGTAATACAAACATAGCTAAGAATAAGCATGTAATGATATACATAGATGGTGCGACTTCTTTACGCTTTCCAAGAGCAACTTTTAAGATAGGGTAAGCAATAAATCCGAACGCAATGCCATCAGCGATACTATATGTGAGCGGGATCATGACGATAATTAAGAACGCTGGAAATCCTTCTGAAAAATCGTTCAGAGGAATTTGCTGAATGCTTGTAATCATCAGGCCGCCAATAATAATTAAGATTGGTGCAATGGCACTATCAGGAATTAGTTTGACAAACGGAAGTGCAAACAATGATGCAAAGAATAACAACCCCGTAACGATAGACGTCAGACCTGTCTTTCCGCCTGCAGTAATACCTGCGGCACTCTCTACTGTTGATACGGTAGGGCTTGTGCCAAATAGACCACATGTCATTGCTGAAATTGCATTGGCTTGGTAAGCACGTGGGAATTTACGGTCATCTTCTAATAAACCGTGCAGAAGTCCCATGTTCTCAAAAATAAGCACCATGCTTAAGGAGAATGTTGCAATCCAAAACGGTAAGGAAGAAAGTTTGCCAAATGACATAGCTCCAAACACATCGCCGTAATTAGCGAATGAGAATGAACTATTTCCGATTTGACTTGTATCAACAAGGCCAAATAGCCATGCAATACCAGTTCCTATTGCAATCGTCCATAAAAAGTTTCCACGTACGTTACGAATAAATAGTACAAGTGCAACGATAAGAGTAAGCACGGTCGCAAGAACGACAGGGTTACTTAATTTACCCATTGCAACAGCAGTATTTGGGTTCGAAACGACTAAACCACCTTTTTGCAATCCGATAAACGCTAAAAATAATCCGATGCCGACAGTAATTGCTTCTTTTAATGACTTTGGAATTGATACTGATAGCACGCGAGCGATTGGTGTAAAAGCGGCAATTGCAAAAATAATACCAGAGATAAAGACAGCAGCTAATGCTTCTTGCCAAGTTAGTCCAAGCGTATGCACAGCTGTGTACGTGAAGAATGCATTTACACCCATACCAGGGACAAGAATAGCAGGTGCATTTGCCCAAAATGCCATGAGTAGACATCCGACAAATGAACTGAAAACAGTTGCTAAAATTCCAGCTTCAAGAGGAATGCCAGCATCGGATAAAATTGACGCATTTACAATCATAATATATACGATCGTGAAAAATGACGTAACTCCAGCTAAAACTTCTTGTTTTGGTGATGTTTCGTGTAAACCTAATTTAAATGTTCTTTCAAGTATTCCTTTCATGTTAAACCTTCTTTTTCATATCCCTCTCCCACCCGTGATATCTCTTTGGTAAGAGCTCACCGTCCTTTATTATATCAGAACATCATGTTTTTACAACAAGGAAAATGATAACGTTTACTTATAAATGAAATTATTTATAAATACGTAAAAATTGCCCGTATTGTTGAAATAATTTCTAATTCTCCCGATTGAATAGGTGGAGCTGCTTGCGCATGTAAAGTAGCATAAGACGTAACCTCCCTTGGTAATTGGGCAGATTCTTCAACGAATGAGAGGGGAACAGGATTAATATTTAAATTATATGTACTCGCAATAGCACGAGCTTTTTCTACTGCCTGGTGCAGAGCTTGAATGAGAGCTTGCTCATAATATTTATTTGGATGAGATACTCGGAAACGTAAACCTTTTGCTACATTTGCGCCATTTGAAACGGCTATATCATATACTTCCCCAGCTTTTTGTACATTTAAAACGGTAATTTCATACAAATGCTCTACACGGTATCCTTGTAGCAATGCTTTATCATTTACATATTCGTATTGAGGAGTAATTGTATAAGAAATCGTCTCTATATCTTTATCGGCAATACCAAGCTGTTTAAGTGCATCCAGCAATTGTTTGGATTGCACTGCATTTTCTTCTTGAGCCTGTTTTACATTTTTATCATCTGTTCGAATGCCGAGTGTTAATATAACAACATTCGGTTTTGCTTTTACAACACCTTCTCCTTGTACAGTAATAGTAGCTTCTTTACCAGTATTAGCAGTGCGTACGTTGTGTAAATAAGGATTCATTCCACCCTGCATTTTCCATCACCATCCTTTTTATATGTATATGTGTGAACAAAAAAGAAATTTATATGAAAAAAGTTACATAAATGAGAATGTTGAGGAAAGAAAGCATATACAACATAGGTATTTATAGATTATAATATGTGTAAATATGATAAAAAAGGGACGAGGCTATTGAACGAAAAAAGAGAAACGCTGATTTTAGATTTATCTGCATCATTTCGAAAAATGATACGTTTATTACAAAATGATATTAATACACGTTTTGCAGAACATATGCCATATAATGAATTTTCTGTATTACGTGCGTTATTTTTAAACAGTCCACAGATGGCTTCGCAAATTGCGAGTGAAGTAAACGTAACCTCCAGTCATATTACAGCTGTTACAGATCGTCTCGTACGAAAAGGATTAGTAGAAAGAAAACGTTCTAATTCAGATCGTCGAATCGTGTACTTAGAAATTACAGAGCACGGAAGAGAAGTAACTGAAAAACTTGAAGCTGTGCGTAAAGAATATTATAAAGAGAGATTTAAAGGTTGGAGCGACCAAGAAATAGAAATGGTCTTAGAACTATTTGGCCGCGTATTATAATAAATGAGGATAGGAAGCGAAAGCATTCCTATCCTTTTTCTTTTGAATAAAAATATTTTGAAACTCCGATACTTTAATTAAAAGATCGGAGGAAAGATTATGAAATATATTGCTGCACTTACCATTTTATTTGGTAGTTTTTTCTGTTTTCAAACATTCACGTACGCAGATACACCTATCCAAGTGGTGCGAAAAGAAGTGAAGTACATCGAAAACGATAATACAGTCTTATATTCGAAATTATGGGTTCGTTCTATGCAAAACGCAGTATTATTCCACCATAGCGATAATATTCGTAATCGGGACACATTACGTAATGTAACAAGTTCATCGCTTGTTAAAGCGAAGCAACTATCTTTTCAGAAAGCAGCACTTTATATACCGAGACTATCGCAATACGTATCAAAAATAGGGAAAGAAAACATTCAAGTGTACTACATTGCGATTCACTATAATGTGAAAAAAGAAAATGCATATCAATTAGATGGCATGAACTATTTTCTACAAGTATTCGTAAAAGAGCGTGGGGAATGGAAAATTGCCGAAAGTGTAGTTGCACCGACAGAGCAAATTGTGCAAAATGGTGATGGATTTGGGATGAAAGAAGAGATGGTGTATGGGGATAGGAGAGAGAATGTGAAATAACCTCTTTATTTAGATAGGGATATATAATAAAAAGCATTGCTCTTGTGCAATGCCTTTTTATTTAGTTCATATAAGAGTTAAATAATTCATAACATCTTTCTTTTGTCATTGTATGACTTTTTTTGTCAGCTTCTATTAATGCCATTGTTACGTGTTTATAGTTTCACATCTATAATGCTTTTTGAAACATGTATTCATTACCTTAATGTATGTTTATTTCCCTCCAAAAGCAAACTTCAATTTTAATAGACGTGTAAAAATGAAGTAACTTATGATAGCGAATAGGAAAAATCCAACATAATAAGACAGAAGTGCATCTCGTCCGCCTAATATTCTACCGCCAAGCAGTCCGAAGCATAGAACAGTGCAAATCATGAACCATTTTTGCAAGTTAGGAAACAATAGTATTTTTCCGTTTTGTTCGTTTGGTGTACGTGTGTATAGAAAGGTTGCCATTGATAAAAAGATAATGATGTAAGCAAATGGTGTTAATAGTGTCCAAGGAGAAGGTACAGAAGTATGCTCCATTGGATTGTCCTGTGGTACACTAGAAAGTTTATTGCCATAGTCATCAAATGTTTCTATCGGGTGATAATCATAAGTAATAGAAAAAGATTCTAATGGTGAAATGATATCTATATGTTGTAAGTACTCATGAGTACGTTGCTCTATTTCTCCCATTGCATCTAAAGACCATTGTGTATGGGAATAAATGAATCCGGAAATTAACAATCCAAAACCGTATGGTAAAAATAATAGAATGATAGTTAAACTACTTTGAGAGAATATATGTCCAGTAATGGTTCCGATAAATAAGGTGAATGTATAAATAGCGATAAGTACAACGGTAGCATATAGAAAGTAACTATAGAACGGAGTAAAGATTTGATACTCATTGTGAAACGACATGTTCTTTATTCCGTACATGCTAATCCAGCAAACAATTTGCACTGTAATAATATTCAAAACACCAAGCCACCATTTTGTTAAAAAAATATCTTTTCGTTTAAAAGGCATCGAGAAGAGAAAATCAGTTGATTGATTGTTACGTTCCCACCCAATTAAAAGACAAGCAAGTGCAATAAGAGTAACTCCTTGAAAGAGGACGGCACCATCAGATGCGTGAAAATAGTAGGAGTAGTAATATGCATAGTCATCAAACTTCATTTTTGATTGTTTTAGCTGCATTTGCGCTTCTTGATAATATTTATAAGGTAGTTGATATAAACTAATTAACCAAAATAATAGAATTATATATTTTCCTTGCTTCCATTGCCTTATCCATAAAGCTTTATGAAACATGTGAATCCTCCTCAAACGTTGTGATAAAAATATCTTCGAGCGACATGGCTAATTCCTCAATGAGCAGTGGTTGTTCTTTATAAAACTTCTCCAGTGTTGTAGCCACATTTCCCTCAATTAAAATCGTATACACTTTTCCTGTTTGATTTAATATTTTAATATTGCTTAAGTTTTCTAGTTTTTGAGGTAATGCACGCTCGTAAGCTACTTGTATTTTTGCAAATTGTGATTTTGCATCGTCTAGTGACGTAATAGATGCTACAGTATGTCCTTTTAACATAATGATTGTATCTGCAATTTGTTCCACTTCATCTAAATGATGGGTTGAGATGAAAATGGTAATTTCTTTTTCTGCAACTTCTCCAACGAGAAACTGTAAAATCTGTCTTTTAACGATAGGATCAAGTCCATTTGTTGGTTCATCTAAAATAATATATTCTGCTTTTGCAGCAACAGCTAAAATGATGGCAAGCAGTGCTTTCATTCCTTTTGAATAACTACGAATTCGTTTATTTGGTAAGTTGAAATGTTCTAGTAGTTCATAGAAATATGGTTCATCAAATGCTGTATAAACTGATTTATAAAACTTCACGATTTCTTTTACTGTATAACCGTTCAGTATGTTAGTAGAATCGGGAACATAT
Source organism: Bacillus sp. N6 (assembly GCF_052805735.1). Taxonomy (NCBI): domain Bacteria; kingdom Bacillati; phylum Bacillota; class Bacilli; order Caryophanales; family Bacillaceae; genus Bacillus; species Bacillus sp. N6. The sequence goes on along the minus strand of NZ_CM127843.1, from coordinate 4,014,111 downwards.
ACGATTTTTTGTTTCGTTTCAGGATTTTTATGGATGTCGATATCCTCATATGTAACAGTTCCCTCGTCCGGGTCTAAAATGCCGACCATCGTTCGTAATAAAGTTGTTTTTCCCGCGCCGTTTCTTCCAAGTAACCCGATGATACTACCTTTTTGTAATGTGAAAGAAACATCGTCTAAAATTGTTTGATTATCAATTGTTTTCTTCAAGCTTGTCACTTTCAGCATCCGTATTTCCTCCAATCTCTTTATAGTATGAATCTATCCAATCATGAATTTTATCTTTCGTAACACCAAGATAAGAGGCTTCTAATAGTAATTGATGAAATTGCTTTTCAACCATAGCGATTTTCCTTTCGTCTAATGTTGGGGTAATCGATTGGGATACAAATGTTCCTTTTCCTCGTAACGTTTCAATAATTCCTTGTCTCTCTAACTCTTGATACGCTTTACTCACTGTATTTGGATTTATAACGAGTAAAGAAGCGAGTTCGCGTACAGAAGGAAGTTTATCACTTGGAGCCAACATGTTTTTCAATACGAGTTCTTTTATATTTTGAACAATTTGTTCCCATATCGGAGTGTTGCTTCTTGGGTCAAGTTGAATATGCAAGAGCAATGTCTCCTTCCTCATATGTATTAAGTGTACTACTATGCGTAATACACTTAATACAATATAGGGGGCGAATGTATTTGTCAACTGAAAATAATAGAAAAAATTGGTATTAAAAAAAGGAGAATTGGAAAAAATAGGTCTGATATAGAATGGAGGGTTAGTCATGAAGCGAGTTTTTGGAATACTTGTTTGTTTCATGTTATTGCTTTCTGGAACTTCAGTGAGTTTTGCGCAATCTGAAAAAACGAAGCAGGAGAAAACAGAAGAAACAACGCCGAAGTTAGCGGAACAAGCGTCGTCAGCAATCGTAATTGAGCAAGATACAGGTAAAGTTTTATTTGATAAAAACCCAAATGAAAAATTACCACCTGCTAGTATGACAAAGATTATGACAATGCTTTTAATTATGGAACAAGTTGAAAAAGGAAAACTAAAACTGACCGATAAAGTTAGAGCAAGCGAACATGCAGCTTCAATGGGTGGATCGCAAATCTTTTTAGAACCTGGGGAAGAGATGACTGTAAATGAGATGTTAAAGGGTATTGCAATTGCATCTGGAAATGACGCATCTGTTGCAGTAGCCGAGCACATCGCAGGTTCAGAAGAAGGATTTGTAAATATGATGAACAAAAAGGCGAAAGATTTAGGGCTGAAAAATACACATTTTCAAAATCCAACAGGTCTTCCGGCCAAAGACCATTATTCGACAGCGAATGATATGGCTATAATGGCGAGAGAATTGATGAAGTATCCACTTATTCGTAAATACACAGGTAAGTACGAAGATTATTTACGTGAAGATACGGATAAAAAGTTTTGGCTCGTTAATACGAATAAACTAGTACGTTTTTATCCTGGCGTAGATGGAGTAAAAACAGGTTTTACGACAGAAGCGAAATATTGTTTAACAGCATCGGCTGAAAAAAATGGTATGCGTGTCATTTCAGTTGTCATGGGAGCACCAACATCAAAAGAACGGAACAACCAAGTGACAAAGCTTCTTGACTATGCATTTGGACAATATATGACAAAGAAATTATATACGCGCGGCGAAAAAATTAAGACAGTTCAAGTAGGAAAAGGGAAAAAAGAAAAAGTAGATTTAGTTGCGTCAGATAATGTTTCTCTTCTTATGAAGAAGGGCGAGAATATGGACAAGGTAAAACAAGAAGTAATTGCTGAAAAGAAAGTAAAAGCACCGATTAAAAAAGGTGACGCGCTTGGCACCCTTGTTATAAAAAAAGATAAAGATGTTTTATTAAAACAAACAATTATAGCAAAAGAAGATGTTGCTGCAGCGAGCTGGTGGGAGTTATTTAAAAGAAGTTTTGGGATGTTTTCAACATCAAAATAGCGGCAAATATTTTGCCGCTTTTCTATTCGTATGTAAGTGAATAATGCTGAAAGGTTTCACTTTATGACGAAATAGTTCTTCTTTTGTCAGCAGGAAGGATTCTTATTTTATATCACGAAAATCTTTATGTATGTGAATAAGTAAAGTTTGAGCATAAGGAGGAAATCGTGTGAGTCTTTCCATGCAATTAGAAGTAAAACGTGACGTCCTATGTGTGAGACTAGAGGGTGAATTAGATCATCATACGGCTGAAGAGTTGCGAACGAAAGTAACAGATATGATTGAGACACATGGTGTTCATCATATTGTTTTGAGCCTAGAGAACTTATCGTTTATGGATAGTTCTGGTCTAGGTGTTATATTAGGCCGATATAAACACGTAAAGGGATTAGGTGGAGAAATGGTTGTTTGTGCAATTTCACCGCCTGTTAAGCGTTTATTTGAAATGTCGGGCTTATTCAAAATCGTTCGCTTAGAAGAAAGTGAAGCGCACGCGCTCGCGACGTTGGGGGTGGCATAGATGAGAAATGAAATGAACCTTCAATTTTCAGCATTAAGTCAAAATGAATCATTCGCTCGCGTTACAGTGGCGGCTTTCATTGCACAACTAGATCCAACGATGGAAGAATTAACGGAGATTAAAACAGTTGTGTCAGAAGCGGTTACAAATGCAATTATTCATGGATACGAAGGAAATGCAGAAGGTATTGTTTATATTTCTGTAATTTTGGAAGAAGCAATGGTGAAACTCACGATTCGAGATGAAGGGATTGGAATCTTTAACTTAGATGAAGCGAGACAACCCCTTTTTACAACTAAACCTGAATTAGAGCGTTCCGGAATGGGATTTACTATCATGGAAAATTTTATGGATGAAGTAGAAGTTATTTCAAACGAATCTTTCGGGACAACAATCCATTTGACAAAATACTTATCAAATAGTAACGCTCTATGCAATTAAGGAGAATAGCCTATGGACATAGAGGTCAAAAATGAGAAGAAGAAACCTCAGTTAAAGGACCACGAGCTAAAAGCGTTAATTCAAAAAAGTCAAGATGGAGATCAACAAGCGAGAGATACAATCGTTCAAAGTAATATGCGCCTCGTTTGGTCGGTTGTACAGCGGTTTCTTAATCGAGGATACGAACCAGACGACCTATTTCAAATTGGATGTATTGGGCTCTTGAAATCGGTAGATAAATTTGATTTATCTTTCGACGTGAAATTTTCAACATATGCAGTTCCAATGATTATTGGTGAAATACAACGTTTCTTACGCGATGATGGATCAGTGAAAGTTAGTAGGTCTTTAAAAGAAACAGGAAACAAAATTCGAAAGATGAGAGATGAGCTTTCGAAAGAATTCGGAAGGGCTCCAACGATTAATGAAGTGGCAGAGGCACTAGAACTAACGCCAGAGGAAGTTGTTCTAGCACAAGAAGCGAGCCGGGCCCCTTCATCTATACATGAAACTGTATATGAAAACGATGGAGATCCAATTACTATTTTAGATCAAATTGCAGATCAATCTGAAACGAAATGGTTCGATAAAATTGCTTTAAAAGAAGCGATTAGAGAACTAGATGAACGAGAGCGCTTAATTGTATACTTGCGTTACTATAAAGATCAAACACAGTCAGAAGTAGCCGAGCGCATAGGCATTTCGCAAGTACAAGTTTCAAGACTTGAAAAGAAAATATTAAAACAGATGAAAGATCGAATAGACGAATAATTGTCTATTCGATTTTTTTGTGCCGTTAATAGGAGAGAGATGTTAATTTTCGCAAAAATTAACAGAATTTATTGATAATTTAGTCAATTTAAAATATAATCCAAGTATGAACTTGTCATAAAGGGGGAAGGAAATATGGAAACGAGGCAACAATGGGGAACGAGAGCTGGATTTATTTTCGCAGCGGTCGGATCTGCCGTTGGATTAGGAAACATATGGCGTTTTCCTTATACAGCGTATGAAAATGGAGGAGGAGCATTCTTTTTACCATACTTATTTGCATTATTAACGACTGGTATTTCATTGTTAGCGTTTGAGTTTGCCCTTGGTCATCGTCATCGTGGTTCAGCACCACTTACATTTTTCCGTATTAACCCGCGTGCCGAATTTATTGGATGGTGGCAAATGTGCGTAACATTTATCGTTTCAACATATTATGCAGTAATTATTGCTTGGTCTATATCCTATACATACTTTGCAATTACTGGAGCGTGGGGAAAAGACACGCAATCATTTTTATTTAAAGAGTACTTACATGTTGCAGATAAGCCAGGACAATTTGGAGGACTTGTACCGGAAGTATTAATTCCGTTAGCTCTCGTTTGGATTATTGTGCTTGGCGTTGCATTTAAAGGAGTTAAAAAAGGAATCGAAGTTGTTAATCGTATATTTATTCCTTTATTAGTTGTTATGTTCCTTATTATCGTCGTTCGTGCAGTGACGATGGAAGGTGCTATGCAAGGACTAGATGCATTCTTTAAACCAGATTGGAGTCGTATTTTTGATGGGAAAGTATGGCTTGCAGCTTATGGTCAAATATTCTTTAGTTTATCTTTAGCATTTGGAATTATGATTACGTATTCTAGTTATTTACCGAAAAACTCGGATACAACAAATAATGCCTTTATTACTGGATTTGCAAATTCAGGATTTGAATTATTAGCAGGTATTGGGGTCTTTGCAGCTCTTGGATTTATGGCAAATAATATGGGAGTACCGGTTGATAAAGTAGCAAGTGCTGGCGTTGGGCTTGCGTTCGTAGTATTTCCCCAAATTATTAATGAATTGCCGATGTCACCGTTGTTTGGTGTTTTATTTTTCTTATCGTTAACGGTTGCTGGAATTACATCACTTATTTCACTCGCGGAAGTATGCTTTGCCGCTGTATCTGAAAAATTCAGTTTAAGTCGGGAAAAAACTATTGGAATTATGGGAACCCTTCTCGTGTTAGTTTCTCTTGTTTTTGCAACACGTGGTGGACTTATGTTCTTAGATGTTGTCGACTATTTCGCTAATAATTTCGGATTAATTACAATTGCACTTGCGGAAGTAGTTACGATAGGGCTCATTTTACGCCGTTTACCAGTTTATCAAAATCATGCAAACTTTGTATCTGATATTAAATTAGGAACGTTTTGGAGAGTGAGTTTACTCGTTATTACTCCGCTTATGTTAGGGTATATGCTAATTGATGGTACAATCCAAAATATTAAAAAGAACTACGGAGATTATCCGACTGAGTTTGTTGTAACGTATGGTTGGTCGATAGCAGCAGCATTCCTCATAGTTGCAATAATCATTGGCCTGAAAAAATGGGATGCACAAATTCATTCGGATTCTGCCAAGCTTGAAAAAGAATGGAAAGATCGAGGTGTTTCATAATGAGTGGATCAGCGATTATGATGATGGTTATTGGAATAGTAGTCATTTGGGGAGGGCTTGCATTAAGTATTGCAAACTTATTTAAGAAAAAGGCATAAGTAAAAAACATCTGTACCAAAATGGTGCAGATGTTTTTTTATGAAAAAATTGTATTAGAAAAAAATTCAATAACCATACTACAACTACGAGGAAGAGTGAAGAGGTGAATGAAAGTTGGAACAAACGATTTATATTAAAATGCGCAATCGTTTAAAAGTTTCTCCTACTTATGAAGTAAAGCTGGGTGATGTTGCTCAACTTGCCGGAGATTCTTCCGTAGTTGAGTTGTTACAAAATGAGATAGTTTACAAAATAACAGCGCATGATAAGACGCATGTTGTAATTGATGTTATGAAAGTAATTGAGATTATTCAACAGAAAGCATCTCACGTACAAATTAATTTGCTCGGTTCCGGACAAACTCTTGTTGAAATTATATACGAAAAAAAGAAGGCACACCCAATTTTTTTCGGGCTTGTATGGCTTTTACTTTTCATTGGAGCAGCTCTTGCAATCATTTATTTCCATGAGGATGTAAGTATGCAACAAGTACATCAACGGTTATATTACATGATTACTGGAGAATTTAATGCACAACCACTTTTATTTCAAATTCCTTATTCTGTAGGTCTTGGTTTAGGGATGGTTCTATTCTTTAATCATGTATTTCAAAAGCGAATTAATGAAGAGCCGAGTCCGTTAGAAGTTGAGATGTTTCAATACCAACAGTCACTTGATCAGTATGTAATCGTTAATGAAAACAAGGATAATATGAAACAACTTGCCGATGATTGAGTCTGGATTTGTTATTTTAATTGGTTTAGCTGGAGGGATTGCGGTAGGTAGCGGATATGTCGCATTTTTAGCTGTACTTGGTATAATCCCCCGTTTAGCCCAATTAACGAGAAGTGGAAAGCATATTCAATATTTTGAGTGGGCAGTCATTGCAGGTACTTTAACAGGGGCTTGGTGCAGTTTGAAAAACATTACATTTCAAACGTCGCAGTATTGGCTCGTTATATTAGGGATATTTTGTGGCACATTCATCGGAATGCTTGCTGCGGCATTAACAGAGGTGTTAAATGTTCTGCCTATTTTAGCGAAACGAGTAGGGGTAGAGGGGAAGATTATTGTTTTACTCGTTGCTCTTGTACTTGGGAAAGTAATAGGATCGTTGTTTCACTGGATTTATTTCGTAAAGTAGGAGGCAGTATATAAATGACAAGTCAGAAATTGAAGGATGATTACATAAATAAAGTGAAGGAGTATCATCCAAAGCCAAACTATTTACTAAATTGTATCAAAGCATTTCTTGTAGGTGGACTCATTTGCACAGTTGGAGAAGTATTGATGAAATTTTATATACATTATTTTCACTTCAGTGAACAAGAGGCAGGAAACCCAACTGTTGCAACCCTTGTTTTATTATCCGCGATTTTAACAGGGTGTGGTGTATATGATAAAATCGGTCAATTTGCTGGAGCAGGATCAGCGGTACCGGTAACAGGATTTGCAAATTCTATGGCAAGCGCTGCTTTAGAACATAAGAGTGAAGGGATTGTTCTAGGGATTGCGACAAATATGTTTAAACTGGCAGGAAGTGTGATTGTATTTGGGGTTGTTGGTGCATATATCATTGGGTTAATAAGGTATACCTTTAAAATTTTTATGTCTTAAAGGAGGGGCTAGTATGAGGTTGACCGGAAAACAAACGTGGGTATTTCAAAACGACATATATGTGAATGCAACGGGTACTGCTGTCGGTCCGAAAGAAGCTGAAGGCCCTCTTGGAAAAGATTTTGATATTTCATATGATGACTTGCATTGTGGAGAGGAAAATTGGGAGCTCGCCGAACGAAGATTAATGTCAGACTCAATTCAACAAGCAGTGCAAAAAGGGAATATAAAAACATCGCAAATTGATTTCTTTTTAGCGGGAGATTTATTAAATCAAACAGTGACAGCAAATTATGTTGCGCGTCAGTGGGGCATTCCTTTTTTAGGAATGTTTAGCGCCTGTGCGACGTCTATGGAAACTTTAGCAGTTGGCTCAGCTTTTATAGACGGTGGATTTGCAAATCGTGTCTTAGCTACAGTAAGTAGTCATAATGCAACGGCTGAAAGACAATTTCGCTATCCAACAGAGTACGGTGGGCAAAAACCAGGGACAGCAAATTCAACTGTGACTGGTGCAGGATCTATATTAATTAGCAATGAAAAAAGTGCAATTAAAATTACGGCGGCTACAATCGGAAAAGTGCAAGATTTAGGAATCACAAATCCTTTGGATATGGGGGCAGCGATGGCTCCAGCAGCAGCTCATACAATTCAACAGCATTTTGAAGATTTAAGAAGAAGTGCCGATGACTATGATTTGATTGTTACGGGTGATTTATCAGCTGTTGGGACACCGATTGCAAAACAACTTTTACTTGAGGAAGGTTACGATCTTGGACATATATACAATGATTGCGGATTAATGATTTATGAATCAAGTCAAGAAGAAGTGTTTGCAGGTGGTAGTGGTTGCGCTTGTTCAGCAGTTGTCACATATGGCCATTTATTACACGAGATGCAAAAAGGGAATTTACAACGAATTTTTGTCGTTGCCACTGGCGCATTATTAAGCCCCATAATGATGCAACAGAAAGAAACGATTCCAACAATTGCACATGGTGTCGTATTTGAGAGAGTTAAAGGAGAGTGAATTGTGGATTTTATATATGCATTTCTTGTAGGTGGAGCTATTTGTGTAATTGGGCAACTATTGTTAGATTTCGCAAAGTTAACACCAGCTCATTTAATGGCAACTTTTGTAGTCATCGGAGCAATTTTAGATGGATTTGGATTGTACGATAAACTAATAAAGTTTGCAGGTGCTGGAGCAACAGTCCCTATTACAAGTTTTGGACATTCACTATTGCACGGAGCAATGCATGCAGCAGAAAAACATGGATATTTAGGAATTGGTATTGGCATGTTTAGTTTAACGTCTGCGGGCATTTCCGCAGCGATATTGTTTTCGTTTTTTATAGCACTTATATGTAAACCGAAAGGATAAATCAAATGAGACGAAGGGTTGTTTTGGTCACAGATGGAGATGAATATGCAAAGCGGACAATTGAGCTTTTAACAAAGGAATTTGGGGGAAGGTGTATTTCAGCATCACAAAGTAATCCAACCAAATTGACAGGGAAAAAAGTTGTTGAGCTTATTATGCAAACGCCATATGACCCTGTATTTGTCATGTTTGATGACAGTGGATTTATTGGAGAAGGATCTGGTGAAAAGGCTTTAAAATATGTAGCTACCCATAAACAAATTGATGTGCTCGGTATTTTAGCGGTAGCGTCTAATACGCATCATTGGGAATGGGCACGTGTAGATGTAAGTGTAGATCGGAACGGAAATTTAACCGAATACGGTGTTGATAAATTTGGACTTCCAGATGGTGAAATTGGCAGAATTAGCGGAGATACAATTTATTGTTTAGATGACTTGAATGTTCCTGTCATCGTTGGAGTCGGTGACATTGGTAAGATGTGCGGGAATGATGAATGGGAGAGGGGATCACCTATTACTAGAAAAGCGATTCAATTAATTTTGGAAAGGAGTGGTTTTTATGACGAAGCCTAAAAAAGTGGATATCCCTATATCAACTTTCATAAGTGATAATGAAAATTATTTAAAGCAGACAGTTGGACTAGGCGTTACATACGATGTTGGCATTCGTAAATTTCAAATTTTGAATAAAGAAATCGGTGTGTTATTTGTAAACGGACTTTGTGATACAAATTATATTATCCCTATTTTAGAAGAAGCGGTGGATACAAATGAGATAAGGGATGTAGAAGAAGATACAGTGAAGCTTTTAGAGAATCGCTTAATCCATCAACAAGTAAGCAAAGTGAAAACGATGGATGAGGTAATGCTCCAAGTATTATCAGGGCTCATTGTGATATTTGTGGAAGGTGAAACGGAAGCGTTCGCGATTGATGTTCGTAGTTATCCAGGGCGAACACCGACAGAACCAGATACCGAAAAGGTAGTACGCGGTGCGAGGGATGGATTTGTTGAAAATATCGTTGTAAATACAGCGTTAATTCGTAGGAGAATTCGAGATCCACGACTTCGAAATGAAATGGTTCGAGTAGGAGATAGATCACAAACGGATATTTGTATTACATACGTTCAAGATGTTGCAAATCCAGATTTAGTAAAGATTATAAAACAAGAATTAAATAACATTGATGTAGATGGAATTACGATGGCGGATAAAACAGTAGAAGAATTTGTTGTAAAGCAAAGCTATAACCCATTCCCGCTTATTCGATATACAGAAAGGCCAGATGTAGCAGCAAATCATCTACTAGAAGGACATGTGTTAGTACTTGTTGACACATCGCCAAGTGCTATGATTACACCGACAACATATTTTCACCATTTACAGCATGCAGAAGAGTTTAGACAAAATCCAGCTGTCGGTACATTTTTACGCTGGGTGCGCTTTTTAGGTGTTATATTCTCGTTATTTTTATTACCATTTTGGTTAGTGTTTGTATTTGATCCAACTCTTTTACCAGCAAATCTTGCTTTTATTGGACCGACTAAGATGACGCATTTACCAATCCTATTACAGGTGTTAATGGCAGAGGTCGGACTTGAGTTTTTAAGGATGGCTGCTATTCATACTCCAACCCCATTATCGTCTGCAGCAGGGTTGATTTCCGCCATATTAATTGGTCAAATTGCAATTGATGTAGGTTTGTTTGTGCCAGAAGTAATTTTGTATGTAGCGGTTTCGATGATTGGTGCATATGCAACACCGAGTTATGAATTAGGATTAGGGAATAAGGTTGGGAAATTGTTTGTTATTATTTTAACAGGTCTCTTCCATGAGATGGGATTTGTAATTGGTATGACGATATTAATTTTATTTTTGACGTCTATAAAAAGTTTACAAACACCTTATTTATGGCCGTTTTTACCATTTGATTGGGGCGCGTTAACAAAAATTTTACTCCGTCCAACGATGTCTAGTTTAAAAGTACGACCAAGTATTGTAAGACCTCAAAATGTAAAAAGACAAAAATAAACGGGATTATACACCCGTTTATTTTTTTTAGTAAAAATTTATTGTTTTTTAACAAAAATCAAACATTTTTTGTGTACACTTAGAGTAGATATTGTGTATGGAAGGGGAAGAGGACATGATTAAATTATTTGTAAGTGATTTAGATGACACGCTCGTTTACGATGTGAATCATATGCAAAAAGAAGATGAACGTGCGCTGTGTTGGTTAGCTGAGAAAGGGACAAATATTTGTTTTGCCTCTGGCCGCTTTACACACAGAATTGATGAAGTTGTAAAAAGGTTTTCATTCCCATATTACACAACTGGCTTAAATGGAGCGACAATGTTACTTCCAGATGGGAATTTATTTCATGAATCGAGTTTTGAAAATACGGTTGCCCAGGAAATATATCGATATATACATAAAAAAGGACTAGCGGATATTGTTTGTGCAAATGAGCAACGATATACAAAAAGGAAAAATGAACATCACCATAATTTTGAAGCGTATATGGGCGTGCATATCGCTGAAATTGAAGCGTTAGAAGAAGAGTTTGGTAAGACTGTACACCCTGCAAAATTGTTTGTTTTTGGAGAAGAAGAGAAAATTGTGACGTTAGATCAAGAGCTACGAGATATGTTTCAAGGCGAAGCGGAAGTTTTTATATCAGGTAAACGCTATGTTGATATTATGCCAAGAGGCGTGAGTAAGGGGAGTGCTCTAAAGCGACTAATGGACCATTTGCAAATTGAAGCAAATGAAGTTGCTTGTATTGGAGATTCCTTCAATGATATTTCTATGTTTGAAGTAACCCCGCATTCATTTACTCTTCATCATGCCCATCCATATGTAAAGGAGAAAGCAAATCATATAGTGCGTTCGGTTGAAGAGGCTGTTATGAAATTACCGTTACTTGTATAAAAAAGAAGCCCGTCACTGGCGGGCTTCTTTTTTACTTGAATAAAGATTTAACAAAATCAATGATACTTGAGAAGAAATCTTTCACTTTATCTAGAAAACTTTGTCCTTCTTCAGATCCTAAAAAGGCAGAAACGTGTTCTTTTGCTTTGTTTAATTGACTACCAACTTGATTCCAATCGATATTAAGATTCTTCATTTTATCAAATAACGCTACTAGGTTATCTAACTGTTCATCTGTTAATGTAATGCCGAGTTGATCAGCAATTTTTTTAATTAATGAACGTAAATCTTCTGTTGTTTTTGGCTGTTCTTTTGCAATTTCTTCTTTAATTTTTGCAACAAGTTGAACTGCTTTTTCTTCACCAATTTTATCACCAAGCTGGGCTGTTTGTACCATTTCTTCATTCGCTACTTTTTTAACTTCTTCCGGAATTGGTTTATTGGACGCAGTTTCATATGCTTTCATTAATCCAGTTAAAGCTGCAGTTCCTGAAACTTTAAAAGGTGCAGTAATTTGAATTTCTGCATCTTTTACACCTGCTGTAATCAAAGCGTTAGTGTACATTGCATCTGTTACCCAGTTAATGTTCTTTGATCGTACAATAAGACCAGATCCTGGTTTTGTGTATGTAATCATAGAAGAAGAAATTGCTCTCGTACCAATTTGTGCTTTTGGAACAATGCCTTCTAGAAATTTATGTTCTTCCGCATTAGATACAGTGATAATTGTAGCATCTTTCGGTGCTTTCATTTCTTTTAACAGATCTTGTTTTTGTTGTTCGGATAAGTTCTCTCCTAGTGTAACAATTGATTCTCCCTCGATGATGTCTGCAAATGAAGCTGTTGGCATTATAAATACCGTTACAGCTAATAGCAGAGCTAATAATTTCGTTTTCACGAAAAACCGCTCCCTTTCTCTTTCTAAAATTTTCGGGCAACAAAGTTATTATAGTATATATTTCTTATTTGTCACCTAGCTTTTTCCACATTTCAAAAAAGAAGTATCTAGATTGTCGGATTCTTTTTGTTTCTAGTCATGAATGTGGTAATATAGTGCTGAGATAGTTGAAAGGAGACATATACATATGAAAACTTTAGGATACATATTAATGGAAAACGGTGAAAAAATCGAATTGGAATTTTTCCCAGAAGAAGCGCCAAAAACAGTAGAAAACTTTAAAAAATTAGCAGAGCAAGGATTTTATGACGGTGTTACATTCCACCGTGTTATTCCTGGCTTCGTAAGCCAAGGTGGAGACCCGACAGGTACAGGTGCTGGTGGTCCAGGTTACTCTATTCCATGTGAAACTGATGGAAACCCTCATAGACACCTTGTAGGATCACTTTCTATGGCTCACGCTGGCCGTAACACAGGCGGTAGCCAATTCTTTGTTGTTCATGAGCCACAGCCACATTTAGATGGCGTTCATACTGTATTTGGTAAAGTAACAAGCGGTATTGAAACAGTATTAAAAATGCGTCAAGGCGATGTAATGAAAGAAGTTAAAGTTTGGGAAGAATAAGGTAAGGGAAAAGAGAGCTTTTGCTCTCTTTTTTATTTTTAATGAGATTGAGTACTTCTTCTACAGCATCATACAAGTAGTATTGTTGCTAAAATATATTGCTTGTGAGAACAAACCTTTAACAAATTACATAGAATACATTACATTATATGTTTCCACAAATACTTTTTGTTATATTAATTTTGCTAGAATTGTGCTGCTTTAGGGTAACTATGAATGAAGTGATGTTGAATGATATGTTTCTTTTCATTCTATATAAAATTTTCTTTTTTTCACTCTATTTATTAAAGGAATAGTGCTGAAACATAGATTTGACTTTCTTCTTTTCGCTTTGTATGATTATCAAGTTGTTTTAGACTCTTCTCACTCTGTTGAAAATATTGTAAAATGAATGTGATATGAAAAGAGTGATTGAGGGGATTACTAGTTTGTAACTTTTGTGAGAAGGGATAAGGGTTATGTTAATTCGTTTTAAAAAAAGTTATGAAAAAATCGCAATGGGGCTTCTTTCGTTTATGCCAACTGAAAAAGATTTGAAAACATTACAATTGACAATGAAAGAATATGAAGCAAAAGATGATTGGCAATTGTATTTGTGGAAAGAAAATGAAGATTTTGTTGGAATAATGGGGATTGTAAAAAAAGAGAATCAAGTATTAGAAATTCAGCATTTAAGTGTAAATCCGTCTCACCGTCATGTGGGGATTGGAACGAAGATGGTTCAAGAGTTAAAGAGTAAATTTCTTGAGTTTACAATTTGCGGAAATGAGCAAACAGCAAGTTTTTGCGAAAAATGTAAAGGGCTAGAACAAAATATACATTCGTGAAAGCAGGGATAAGTAGTTTATTATCTCTGCTTTCTTTTTTGTAATTGTTCGTTTCGTTCAGTAATGACCTCTGTGCGATCACGCAAAGTGTGCTTGTGTATAATATATTCACTTGGAATAGCATTCAAGTCTTTCCAAGAGAGGTTTTGTTTTTTGCATAACTCTATGCACTGCTTCTCTAACAATGGATCTGATAAGGGTAAAAATAAAGGTACAAAACGTTCTTTTTTATGGATAGATTGCAATCTTTCATTGAGCAAGGAAAGAAGTTGTACTTGATTAATTCCTAAACGTTGTAAAGACACACCGCTTTTTTCTAAAATTGTGATTGCGCTTTTCATCATTTTTGTGGAACCATTCCAGTTAGCACGTCTTTGGTGGTATAAAGAAACTGCAATTTGAATGAGACCAACTAAGTAATGATCACGATTTCCTCTTGGTTTTGTCTTCCAGTACTCTTCTAGTATTTCGTGGCATTCAAAATAGTCGTAATCTCCTTGGAAATGAATTAAAAATTGTATGTATTCGGTAGGATACATGTTTTCTCGCCCCTATCTAACGGTTATACATATAAGTGTATCATAGAAATATGAACAATAAACGACTAGGAGATTTCCCCCTAGCCGTTATTGTTCATATTAGCAGAAGCAAGCTGCTCCTACAATAATTAGCAAAATAAACAGTACAACAAGTAATGCGAACCCACCGCTAAAACCACAATCAACGTGACCCATAGTTTTTTGACCTCCTACATTGTTCTTACTACACTGTTATCATATGAAGTGGTGGGCATGATGACATAGGCATCGGTCTATTTTTAATTAAATTTCTTAAAAAGGTTGGATAGAACATGAGTATGCTCTATACTTATGTTGTTATAGAAAAAATGTGGTGGGATGCTTTGTGCAATATAATTTTAAAGTAGAGGCTTTTGAAGGGCCTTTAGATCTATTGTTACATTTAATACATCGTTATGAAATTGATATATATAATATTCCTGTAGCAGATATTACAGAGCAATATTTATCTTATGTGCATACGATGAAAGAACTGCAATTAGATGTTGCAAGTGAGTATTTAGTAATGGCCGCAACGTTATTACAAATTAAAAGTAAAATGTTGTTGCCGAAACATGAAGAAGATGTACTTGATAACGGTGATGATTTTATAGATGATCCTCGTCAAGAATTGATGGAGAGGTTAATTGAATATAAGAAATATAAGCAAGTTGCTACTGAGTTAAAAGAAAGAGAACAAGAAAGAGCACAGCTATATACACGTCCACCAATTGACTTTACATCGTTGCAACAAGAAGAAGAGACAAGCTTGCCTCTTGATGTTACGTTATATGATATGCTAGCGGCATTTCAAAAATTAATGCGCCGTAAAAAGGCAAAAAAACCTGTAACAACACGTATTACTCGTCAAGAAATACCAATTGAACAGCGAATGACTGATATTTTAAAGCAGTTAAAAATAAAGGGTGGTCGCCAAAGTTTTCATGATTTGTTTGTTGATGATGAACGTGAAATAATGGTTGTAACATTTTTAGCAGTTCTGGAACTTATGAAAAATCAACAAATCATAATTGAGCAAGAACATAATTTTGATGAAATTTTCGTATCAAGCTCTAATAAATCTGCATAGAGCAAGTATATGAAATTGGGATAGAAACACTTTATCTCATGCTATGTTTTAATGTATCGTTTGGAACAAGAGAAGAAATATTGAACCGAACGCATTGATTGTGATTCGGTTTTTTGATGTGTATTTTTATGGGAAAATAGAAGGAAGGAGCTCGTGAAATGGATAGGAAAGAACAAAAGTCAATTATTGAAGGCCTTTTATTTGTTTCTGGTGATGAAGGGATTTATCCAGAACAAATAGCGAAAGTTCTTGAAATTGAAATGAATGAAGTAATTAATATTTTAGAAGAAATGCAACAAGAATGTGAAGGTGCAAACCGTGGTTTGCAAATTGTACAGTATGCAAAAGTATATCGTTTTGCTACAAAGAAAGAACATGCTTCATATTATCAAAAATTAATAGATACACCAACAGCTGCTTCACTCTCACAAGCTGCCCTTGAAACGTTAGCGATTGTTGCATATCGTCAACCAATCACAAGGACTGAAATGGAAGAGATTAGAGGAGTTAAAACCGATAAGGCGTTACAAACGTTGGTTTCACATTTACTTATAAAAGAAATGGGAAGAGCAGAAGGACCAGGGCGTCCTATTTTATACGGAACAACAAAAGAATTTTTGGACACATTTGGATTGAAAACATTAGATGATTTACCGCCGCTTTCTGAAGAGAATGAACAAATGAATGAAGCGGATTTATTCTTCGGTTCCCTACAAGAGATATCGAAATAAAAGCTTAGCATTTTGCTAAGCTTTTTTTTGTATATCAATTATTTACAGTGCCATACTAAATGAAAAAAGGAGACGAGTTATGAGAGGTATGCGGATTATTCTATTATTAGTTTCTGTTTTATTATGTTTTTCTTTAAATAGCGCATCAGCTAAAAGGTATATGATGTCTATTCATACTACGTCTCCTTTACATATGCATCGGCAACATCTTAGTAAAATGAAAGTGAGCTTTTTAAAAGTGGGGCAAGGTGATGCAACACTTATCATAATGCCAAACGGACAAACAATGTTAATTGATGGAGGACCTTATGAAGCAGGAGAGGTTATTATTCAGAAATTAATTGAGAAAGGGATTAATCATTTAGATGTAATTGTCAGTACCCATCCTGATATGGATCATATAGGGGGGCTAATTCCAATTGTAGAGCAAATGCCGGTATCGCTTATATTAGATAGCGGAAAAACATATAGTTCTCTTACTTATCATACATATCGCAATAATATTAAAAAAAGAGGGATACCTTTCGTTTCAGTAAAGGAAGGACAATATATACCGCTGGATCCACATGTTTCTATACAAGTATTAAACAATGGGAAATCAAAAGATGAAAATAATGAATCCTCAATTGTTTTAAAGGTGCGATATGGAAAAGCGGATTTTTTATTAATGGGTGACGCGGATGTACGGACAGAACATGAAATATTAAAACAATTTGATGTACATGCAGATATTTTAAAAGTGGGGCATCACGGCTCGTATACTTCAACAAGTGAAACGTTTATAAAAAAAGTGGAACCGCAGTTTGCTATTCTGTCTTACGGGAGTAGTAATCCGTATGGACATCCTCATCAAAGTGTAGTAAAACGCTTAAAAAGGCACGGTATAATGGTATATAGAACGAATAAACGTACAGTAGAAATAGAAACAGATGGTGAACATGTTATGTTAGAGTCTAGCGGGTTAATGCCATTGTTGAAGTGATTTCTATATTAGGGGTGGATACTGTCCCTTTTTGGAAAAATGAATAATATATATTATAATTATAAGGGACGTAAGAAATTTCCTTTTTTGTTGAATAAAAAGGAAATTTCATTAGAATGTATAGACAACTACTCGTGCATATATTAAGATGGAACTAGGCGAATAAGGTAATAATAACAAGTAGGTATTTCATGGGAAAGGATCGATGAAAATGAAAACGCAAATTGTCATCAATGCCAAAATTTACACAGGTCAAGAAATAGTGGAAAACGGATTTATCCGTTACGCAGAAACCATTAAAGAAATTGGTTTGATGGCTCAATATGTACCACAAGAAAATGAAACTGTTTTTGATGCTACAGGGAAGATTGTAATTCCAGGTATGATCGATGTTCATATTCATGGTGGATACGATATTGATGCGATGGATGCAAATAGCGATGGGTTAGTAACTCTAGGTAAAGAAATGTTAAAAGAAGGGGTTACAACTTACTTCCCGACAACAATGACACAAGCTCCAGAGGCAATTGAAGCAGCGCTAACTGCTGCGAAAGAAGCAAAAGAAAAAGGAGCGCATTTCGAATATATTCACTTAGAAGGACCTTATGTTTCAAAGAAACGTGCAGGTGCACAACCACTTGAACATATCGTTCCTGCAAATATTGAGCAATTTAAACAATGGCAAGAAGCAAGTGGGAATTTAATTAAATTAGTAACATATGCACCAGAAGAAGAGGGAGCATTAGAGTTTGAACAATATCTTGCTGAAACTGGTGTAGTGGGCACAATGGGGCATACAGATGCAATTGATGCGCAACTAAAAAATAGAAAGATTACACATGCGACACATTTATACAATCAAATGCGTGGATTACATCACCGTGAACCAGGAGTTGTTGGTCATGTGTTATTAAATCCAGATGTAATGGTTGAAGTAATTACAGATGGTATTCATATTCACCCTGATATGGTGAAATTAGCATATAAGTTAAAAGGACCGAAAAAAGTAAGTGTTATTACTGACGCAATGCGCGCAAAAGGTCTTGAAGATGGATTATATGAGCTTGGCGGACAGCCGGTACATGTAAAAGATGGTAGTGCTCGATTAGAAGATGGAACGTTAGCTGGTAGTATTCTAAAAATGGATCAAGCTTTCCGAAATGTAATTGAATTTACAGGTTGTTCAATCGAAGATGCAGTACTGATGACATCAGTTAACCAAGCAGAAGAGTTTGGATTAAATAATAAAGGTGCATTAGCAGTAGGAAAAGATGCAGACTTTGTTGTGATGAATGAAGATTTACATGTATATGATACGGTTCGTTTAGGAATTCATATGAAGGAAGGGAAGTAATTAAATGAATATTCTTGTTGTAAAAACTCCAGAAGAACTAGCAGAAGCAGGTTATAAATTAATTGAAGAAGTTGTAAAAACAAAAGAAAATCCAACATTAGGAATGGCTACAGGAAGCTCTCCATTAGGTATTTATGCAGAAATGCGAAAAAATAAACTTGATACAAGCCGTGTAACCACTGTAAACTTAGATGAGTACGTAAATTTACCACATGAAGATAAAAACAGCTATCACTATTTCATGCAAGAACAGTTGTTTGATCATCTTCCATTTAAACAAACTTATGTACCAAACGGGATGGCAAGTGATTTAGAGGAAGAGTGCAAACGTTACGAGGGCATTCTAACTGCTAACCCAGTTGACCTACAGATTCTTGGAATCGGTGAAAACGGTCACATCGGATTTAATGAGCCAGGAACACCGTTTAATTCTCCAACGAACATTGTTGAATTAACAGAATCTACACGCCAAGCAAACCTTCGCTTCTTCGAAAAAGAAGAAGATGTGCCAACTCATGCGATTACAATGGGAATTGGAAGCATTATGAAAGCGAAACAAGTTCTACTTGTTGCTATGGGTTCTAAAAAGGCAGAAGCTGTTAAAGAATTATTGCAAGGTGAATATAGTGAAGAGTGTCCGGCTACAGTTTTACAACGTCATCCGAATGTAACCGTAATCGCAGATCAAGAAGCTCTATCTTTATGCAGTGAGGCGATTGCTGATGAACATCGACAAGTATTCACCATTTCCGATCTATTATCAGATTCAAGAGTGGGTGAAACAGCTAATTGAGGACGGCGAATGGAAGCCGGGAGATAAAATCCCATCTGAGAATGAACTTTGTGATAAGTTCGAAGTGAGTCGTATGACAATCAGACAGGCGATTAATAATTTAGTGGAACAAGGCTATTTATATCGGAAGCGTGGAATTGGAACATTTGTCCAACTTCCGAAAGTGGAACAAAAATTGCAAGGAATGACGGGATTCACAGAAGATATGATTTCTCGTGGAATGAATCCAAGTAGTCAATTACTTAGTTTCCGCCTAGTTCCAGCTACTGCTAAAATAGCAGACCGGTTGAGAATACAGGAGGGGGAATCGGTTTATGAAGTGAGGCGTATCCGCTTAGCTGATGATGAACCGATTGCTTTTGAGACGACATATTTGTCGCCAGCTCTTGTAAAAGATATTAACGAAGAGATATTGCAACAATCTTTATATGAACATTTAGAGAAAAAACTGGGCTTTAAACTTGTTAGCGCTACTCAGTCAATTGAAGCTTCTGTTGCGACGGAAAATGAAGCTGAACATCTGCATATTCCTAAAAAGGCGCCTGTACTTGTAATGCGTCAATGGTCATATTCAGAAGGTGAGATACCGCTAGAGTACGTGAAATGTATTTATCGTGGAGATCGTTATAAATTTATTACGAATATCGCACGTAACAAATAGTATATTTCAGTTTGTGAAGTACAGTCGAAATGAAAATGGATAACATGTAAAGAAATAAAAATACGACTCATCCTTATAAGGAATGAGTCGTATTTTTATTATGAGCAATTACGTGGTTAACAGCATCTTTGACGTGATTTACTACATAGTGAGCGTGTTTTTTTACTGCATCATCTGCTTGCGACATAGCAAAACTGTGAGGAGTTAAAGAAAACATAGGAATATCATTGTAAGAATCCCCTATACAAGCAATTTCCTCAGGTTTTATTTCAAACTCATTTAATAAAACAGAAATGGCAGAGCCTTTACTAACATTCGGTGGCATTACATCTAAACATTGTTCTGCTGAGATGAAAGTACTAACTTTCCCGTGGAATTTTTCATCAATTTTTTTTTGAAGGAGTTGTAAGCTCTCCTTTGTTCCACCGACAGAAATTTTATTTGGGAAAATTGTATCATCAATCTTCTGTAGTAAGTTTGGTTCTTCAACAGAAGTCATTGTTACTTGTTGTTCAAGTTCTTGAATAAAAGGTGTTTTCTCTTCAATGTAATAATTATGCTCATCACTTACATAACGGAAATAAGGATTTTCATTCGTCATAGCTAACAAATCGGGAAGTATGCTGGAATCAAAAGTTGCAGATAATAGTTGTTTATTTTCATGTGTATATACAAAAACACCATTTACACTAATACGATGAAAATTTGTATTTACAGCTTTCATTAAGTCTGCAATTTCATTATCAAGTCTTCCGGAAGCGAAGCAAAGAATAACATTTTGCTCGGCGAGGCTGCGTAGTGCCGCAACATCTTGTTCATCAATAAGACCTCCGTGTTGCATCATTGTACCATCGATATCACTTACAAACATTTTAATCATGCTGTTATCTCCTTTCTATGTACAGTTGCTCTTACATTATACGCATCATATATAAACATGTCTAAAAAATGAATTTTTATTAAATGGCAGATGTTTTACATTGACGACAAAGAAGAATATTCTGTAACATAAAAGTAGGCTATTTAAGTACGAGGGTGGTGTTATATGAATAATTATCTAGAAATTAAAAAAGTTTTAAATAATAATGTCATCATTGCTAGCCATCCTGAACACGAGGAAGTAGTAGTGATTGGTAAAGGAATTGGATTTGGGAAAAAAGCGAAAGATGTATTGGAGCAAGAACAAATCGAAAAAATGTTTGTCTTAAAAAATGAACGTGATCGTGAACAATATAAATTATTAGTGCCGCATGTTAGTGAAAAATTAATTGAATTGATGAACGATATTATGCTGTACATTCAAGAAAAAGCGAAATCTCCACTAAATGAACATATTCATATTGCGTTAACAGATCATATTTCATTTGCAATTAAAAGGTTAAAACAAGGACTTACAATTGATAATCCTTTTTTAGTTGAAACAAAAATGCTCTATCCAGAGGAGTATGAAATTGCGGAAGGTGTTGTAGAACTTTTAAATTCTCGTTTGCAAATTACATTGCCAGAAGGAGAAATTGGTTTTATTGCACTTCACATTTACAGTTCGCTTACAAATTCTGATTTATCTTCAGTTAATCAAAACTCCCGTCTCATTGCACAACTTGTATCTTTAATTGAGACAAACTTAGAAATTACATTAGATCAAGAGAGCATTCATTATTTACGCCTTATTCGTCATCTTCAATATGCTATTGAGAGGGTGAAAAAAGGAGAAAAAGTAGAAGAATCGCAAAGTTTTGCTGATTTACTAAAGGCGGAGTATCCAGTTTGCTATAACGTAGCTTGGAAGCTAGTCAAGGTCATGCAAAAAGAGTTGCAACTACCTGTATATGAAGCTGAAAGTATTTATTTAACGATGCACTTGCAACGCTTAGTAAAGGCAGAGCATGTGTAATAAGTCATATATTTTTGTCTAAAATGAAAACGTTAAAAAAAATGATTGAATCGCTTACAATAGTTATGTATAATAACTATTGCAAAGTTATACAAATTTCGACAAACACATTAAGGTGAGTAACGAAAACGTTTGCCTTAATTATAGTGAACTTATACGTAAACCTATTTTTGACACGTGTTACTGATTCGATCAGGCATGAGTGGAGAAAAGTAAGGAATGTAAGCTAGAGAAAGGGATATACTACCCTTTGTATAGCTATCGTTCTATCTTTTTTTCCTCATGTCTTTTTGGCGTTTGTCGGAAGGTATCAATATAGATAAGAGAGGAAGGGTTTCCATGTTTAAGAAGATCTTTGGTGTTCTTCAAAAAGTCGGAAAAGCGTTAATGCTTCCAGTAGCGATTTTACCGGCGGCAGGTATTTTACTTGGATTTGGTAATGCATTTCAAAATCCACAGTTAACAAATGTTATTCCTGCTTTAAAAGCAGATTGGTTCGTAATGGTTGCAAAAATTATGGAACAATCTGGTGATATTATTTTCGCTAACCTTGCATTATTATTCGCAGTTGGGGTAGCAATTGGTTTAGCTGGTGGAGATGGAGTAGCTGGTTTAGCAGCATTCGTCGGCTACTTAATTATGAACAAAACGATGAGTGTGTTCTTAGAAGTAGATAAGCTAGTGAAAGTAACAAGTTCTGGAGCAGACCCAGTAAAAATTGGATTTGCAGATCCAGCGTATGCAAACGTATTAGGTATTCCAACGCTACAAACAGGGGTATTTGGTGGTATTATCGTCGGTATAGTAGCGGCATATTGCTATAATAAATACTTCAACATTGAATTACCATCATACTTAGGTTTCTTTGCAGGTAAGCGTTTCGTACCGATCGCAACTGCAACATTCTCTTTAATAGTAGGTATTATCATGTGCTTCGTTTGGCCATACATTCAAGGTGGCTTAAACACGTTCTCACATCAAATGATTGATGCAAATAGAACAATCGCAGCATTTATATTCGGTTTAATTGAACGTTCATTAATTCCATTTGGACTACATCACATTTTCTATTCACCGTTCTGGTTCGAATTCGGTCAGTATACAAATGCAGCTGGCGAATTAATCCGTGGTGACCAAAAAATCTTTATGGCACAGTTGAAAGACGGTGTAGAATTAACAGCAGGTACATTTACAACTGGTAAGTATCCGTTCATGATGTTCGGTCTTCCAGCAGCAGCTTTAGCAATGTACCATGAAGCACGTCCAGAAAATAAAAAATTAGCAGCAGGTATTTTAGGTTCTGCAGCATTAACATCTTTCTTAACAGGTATTACAGAGCCACTTGAATTTTCATTCTTATTCGTAGCGCCAGTATTATTCGGAATTCACGCTGTATTTGCTGGTCTATCATTTATGACAATGCAAATTTTAGGTGTTAAAATTGGTATGACATTCTCTGGTGGTTTAATTGACTTCTTATTATTCGGTGTACTACCAGGCCGTACAGCATGGTGGTGGGTAATTATTGTTGGTCTTGTACTAGCAGTTATTTACTACTTCGGATTCCGCTTTGCAATCCGTAAATGGAATCTAAAAACACCTGGTCGTGAAGAGGCAAATGCGAATGACGGTGCAGGAAAAACAGAAGCAGGCGAACTTCCTCGTGAAGTATTAGTAGCACTTGGTGGTAAAGAAAACATTGCTTCTTTAGATGCTTGTATTACTCGTTTACGTGTTCAAGTTAACGAACAAAAGAATGTAAACAAAGACCGCTTAAAAGAACTTGGAGCAGCTGGTGTACTTGAAGTTGGAAATAATATTCAAGCTATTTTCGGACCGAAATCTGACACATTAAAATCACAAATTCATGATATAATGTCAGGTCGTACACCTCATGTTGAAAAAGAAGAACCTGTAAAAGTGGAAGAAACTCCTCAAAAAGTTGATGAAAATGAAACAATTGTATCACCAATTGAAGGGGAAATCTTACCAATTACAGAAGTGCCTGACCAAGTATTCTCAGGAAAAATGATGGGAGACGGATTTGCAATTGAGCCAACTGAAGGAACAGTAGTTTCTCCAGTTAACGGTGAAATTGTCAATGTATTCCCTACAAAACATGCGATTGGTATTCAATCTGAAGGTGGAAAAGAAATTTTAATCCACTTTGGTATTGATACTGTAAAATTAAATGGTGAAGGATTCGAGGCACTTGTAGCACAAGGTGATAAAGTGAAGCAAGGCCAACCATTATTAAAAGTAGATCTTGCATTTGTAAAAGGAAATGCACCATCTATCATTACACCAATTGTATTTACAAACTTACAACAAGGGCAACAAGTCGAATTGAAAAAAGATGGAAATGTTAAGAAGGGCGAAACCGCTATTATTGACATTCAGTAGGAATTTGACGCAAAATGTTTATAATTATAATAGGCGATGTGGTTGACCGAACATCGCCTATTATATACAATAGATGATGTAGTACTCACGTCTATACAACTAAAAAAAACTGTAATTTAAAGGAGATAAATTATCATGGAAAAAATCTTTAAAGTAACTAGCGACTCAGGAATTCATGCTCGTCCAGCAACTCTACTTGTAAACACTGCAAGCAAATTCGGTTCTGACATTAACTTAGAGTATAACGGAAAGAACGTTAACTTAAAATCAATCATGGGCGTTATGTCTTTAGGCATTCAACAAAACGCAGAAATTAAAATCACTGCAAATGGTGATGATGCAGCTCAAGCACTAGCAGCTATCGAAGAAACTATGAAAAACGAAGGATTAGGAGAATAATGACTCTTAACATTCAAGGGATCGCTGCATCAAGTGGGATTGCTATTGCAAAGGCTTTCAGACTTGAAAATCCTGAATTTAACATCGAAAAGAAATCAATTACAAACGAAGCTGCAGAAATTGCACGCTTAGACGCTGCGCTTGAGAAAGCAAAAACTGAATTAGAAGCTATTAAGGACCACGCATTTGCTGAGCTAGGTGCTGACAAAGCTGCGATCTTTGAAGCACATTTATTAGTGTTAAATGATCCAGAACTAGTAAACCCAGTAAAAGATAAAGTAAATAGCGAAAAAGTAAATGCTGAATTTGCAATGGATGAAGTTGCATCAATGTTTATTTCTATGTTTGAAAACATGGATAACGAATATATGAAAGAACGTGCTGCGGACATTCGTGACGTAACAAAACGCGTTCTTGCACATTTACTAGGAATTAATTTCTCAAATCCTGGTACAATTTCTGAAGAGGTAATCATTATTGCTGAAGATTTAACACCATCTGATACAGCTCAGTTAAACCGTAAGTATGCAAAAGGTTTCACTACTGATATCGGTGGACGTACATCTCACTCTGCAATTATGGCTCGCTCTATGGAAATTCCAGCTGTTGTTGGTACGAAAGTTGTTATGGAGAAAATCCAAAACGGCGATATCGTTATCATTGACGGTTTAGATGGAGAAGTAATTGTAAACCCATCAGAAGAAACTCTTCGTTCGTTTGAAGAAAAGAAAGCGAAATTTGAAGAGCAAAAAACTGAATGGGCAAAATTAAAAGACCAAGCTACTGTAACAAGTGATGGACATCATGTTGAGCTTGTTGCAAATATCGGAACACCAAATGATGTACAAGGTATTATCGATAATGGCGGAGAAGGCGTTGGCTTATACCGTACAGAATTCTTATACATGGGTCGTGACAATCTTCCAACAGAAGAAGAGCAGTTCGAAGCGTATAAAGCAGTTCTTGAAGGTGTAAAAGAAGGTCAACCAGTCGTTGTTCGTACACTTGACATCGGTGGAGATAAAGAGCTTCCATACTTACATTTACCAAAAGAAATGAACCCATTCTTAGGATACCGTGCAATTCGCTTATGTCTTGATGAGCAAGATGTGTTCCGTACACAACTTCGTGCATTACTTCGTGCTAGCGTATACGGTAACTTAAAAATTATGTTCCCAATGATTGCAACTCTTGATGAGTTCCGTCAAGCAAAAGCAATTTTATTAGAAGAGAAAGCGAAACTTGTAGAAGCGGGTACAACTGTTTCTGATTCTATTGAAGTTGGTATGATGGTTGAAATCCCAGCTTCAGCAGTATTAGCAGATCAATTCGCGAAAGAAGTTGACTTCTTCTCTATCGGAACAAATGATTTAATCCAATACACAATGGCTGCAGACCGTATGAACGAACAAGTATCATACTTATACCAACCATATAACCCATCTATTTTACGTCTTGTAAAAATGGTTATCGATGCTGCTCATAAAGAAGGCAAATGGGCTGGTATGTGTGGTGAGATGGCAGGCGATTCACTTGCTATCCCATTATTATTAGGATTAGGTTTAGATGAGTTCAGTATGAGTGCAACATCTATTCTTCCTGCAAGAACACAACTAAGCAAGTTGTCAAAAGCAGAAATGGAAACATTAGCAGAAAAAGCATTAATGATGTCAACTGCTGAAGAAGTTGTTGAACTAGTTAAAAGCATATAACCAATAAAAAAACCTGAATCGATTTGAAATCGGTCTCAGGTTTTTTCTATGAGAAAAGTAAATCTTATTTTCTTACTATAGAGGATAAGGAACAGAATTAGATAGCGATTGCAACGATATCAGTTGGGCATACACGTAAAATACCAGTAAAAGTATTTCGGTTTTGATTGTTCTTATCGTCTTTATTGTTATCTTTGTTGTCTTTGTTATTACGAGCCAAAGCAGAGAAAAGAGCAACACCGTTAGCGAAACCTTCAAAAATTACATTGTTGAAAGTGCCATTACCTCTAATGCTTAAAAGAGAAAGTTCTGTTCCAACTGAAATGCTAGCAAGTACGTTACATACAGCTGGTTGTTGTGGTCTAACTACTTCTCTCTCTTTCTCTTTCTCATGATGTCTGCACTCTCTTTCATGATGATGACAGTCTCTAAAGTTATCACAGCATCCAAATGATCCAAACATAATCCTCATCACCCCCTTCACACTTATAATCTATGTAAGTTCGGTAGTGAGTGACTGGACAGAGAGTGGAATTTTTTCTAGGGGATTTTCTCATTTTAAATGACTAGCTGGGTGTTTAGTATGGAATGATGTTTAAAATAGGGGAAATATAACAAAAAAATGTAAAAACCACCGAAATAAATGAAATAGGTAGCCTTTACACTTTTTTACTTTTATATAAAACGATGATATATACAGGAAGAGCTAGGAGTAGTGGTACAATGGATCGTGCAGTATGTTTTTCTGATTCTAATTGGAATGCTTCTTCTTTTGGGAATTGTAAAATGGAGATGTTTGCGGCATCACCAATAAAATATAGAAGCAGTACAGTTACTATGTAACATAAAAGTGCGATAAAGCTTCCGTATGAACTCAATGAAAATCCCTCTCTTGTTATCTATTTGTTATCATTGTATCACAATTGTAACAAAAACACACGGGTATATTTCAACACCTAAACAAAATTCGACACAAAACGTCAAGTTTATTTATGATGAGGGAATAGAATATACTTTTCCATAAGTATAAATGTCGAATGATTTGTAGTAATATTACAAAAGTATGACAGGGAATAAAAAAACGAAGGCAATGTAGTTACCTTCGTTTTTTATTATTTTGCCCACTCACTCACTTGCTCTACGCTCATACGAGGTGCAGGGTGTCCTTTTAAAGTTGATTCCCCAATTGTAATAAGCATAATTGGAACGTAACGAGATGAAACGTTAAATTCGTCTGTCAGTGCTTGTGGATTGAAGCCACCAATAGCACAAGTATCCCAACCAGTTGCTTTAGCTGCAAGCATAAGTTGCATTGCTGCTAAAGATGCATTTGAAAAGGCAGCATCTCTTGGGAATTGTTCACGAGCATATGCAGATTCAATATTTTTAGCTAAGCGTTCTTTTGCTTCTTCTTTCATAAATCCTTGTTCTACAATTGGACCATATACTGGCTCAACATTTTTATAAGCTTCTAAATCACCTAAAATAGCAACTACTGCAGAAGCATCAAGAATTTGTTGTTGGTTATAAGCTATTGGGTGTAATCGTTTTTGTACATCTTCACCTTGAAAAACGAGGAATTTCCAATGTTGCAAGTTCCAAGCGGAAGGTGCTTGTGCTGCGGCTTTTAAAATCTCATGTAATTCTGTAGATGAGATTTCTTTATTTGGGTTGAATGCACGTGTAGATGTGCGTTCATATAGAACGTTAAAAAAGTTGTCGTTTGTCATTGTATATCCTCCAAATTGTATATCGAATTATTTTCAAAAAAATAATATACACTACTTACATTTTGTAAGTTATCGAATTTAAGAATATAATATCTTTATTTTAATTGTCAAGTTTTAAAAATAAGCTAGGGCATTCATACAAACGATACAATTCCTACAATCATACACTAAAAAAGGAATTTATAGAGTGAAAAGCGAAGATAACATTCTCAATTAGCTTGTTAATATGTATCTCTCACAAATTAAAGTTTATTGGAGAACAGTCTTTTAAAAAAGTTTGTGAGGAATTCAGTAGAACAAGATATATGAAGTGAGTGAAGACTAGTGATGAACATACTACATTTTTTATTAGAGAATACGGTTTTCCAAAATGTGTTACAAGATCTGCAGTTAAATGTCCTTTATATAGAAAATGGATGTAAGCATCAACAAACGGTAGAAAATATCCATCCAAAATGTATGTTTATAGCAAATAGTTTTGAAGAGGGCGAACTATTATTTCAAAGAACGAAACCACACATTATCATTACGTATGTAACAGATTATTCTCAAATAAAATATATAAAGAATATGTATACTCCGTACAGTACATTCATTGTCATTTGGGATCAACAAATAACAAAAGAATTCACAGATGTACTTGCATTAGGAATACGTAATATTGTAATAGCTCCTGTAACTCCGCAAGCAGTGTTAGAGGAAGTGAATAAGAGTTTGTATCAACTTTCTTTAGTAAGGCAAGTCGGTTTGCAGCAGGAATTGCTTCAAACGATGTTTGATTTTCAAAATGATCTATTATTTATAGTAGAAGATGATGAGATTGTTGATTGTAATACAAATTTTTTAGCTTTTTTTGGATATGAAAATCTGTTTGCCTATCGTGAGCAACATTTAGTATTTGCTGAACATTTTATTAGAGAAAGTGGATACTATTCGACGACGCATGATATAACATGGTTAGACGATACTTTATCAAGTGGTAGAAGAATTAAGATGCTAAATTATGAAGGGGTAGTATCCACTTTTTTATTACGTGCGACACCATTGCCAGAAGATTTATCAAGATTTATTGTAAAGTGCACGGAAATTACAGAATTAGATGAAATCTATCAAGAGCAAGAAAGACTTGCTATGGTAGATTCATTGACAGAGATTTATAATCGTTTAAAGTTTCAACAAATACTAGAGGTAGAGTGGGAAAAGGTAATACGTAGTGATGAGAAAATAGCTATCATTTTATTTGATATAGATAATTTTAAAACGGTTAATGACACATATGGTCATGATTTTGGTGATTTGGCATTAATACAACTTGCAGAGCTTATGAAATCTAAAGTGGAGCAACAACATGTATTTGCAAGATGGGGAGGAGAAGAATTCATTATATTAGTGACAAATACAGTAGAAAAGGAAGCATTTCAAGTTGCGGAGTCATTACGATTCTTCATTGAAACAAAGCAATTCACTGGAATTTCGAAGCTAACAGCTAGCTTTGGAGTTGCGTTATATGAACAAGGAACTACAAGAGAAGAATTAATGCAACGAGCGGACATTGCATTATATGAAGCGAAAAAAAATGGGAAGAATCAAGTATGTGTGTATAGAAAAGAAAAAATGTAATTTTTCGCAACAAATTGTTGCGATTTTTTTTTATTGTTTGATAATAGAATAGGGGGACAATTTTTAGCGAAGGAATTATGGAGGATCAATATGATAAAAAAAGTAATGGTGATGGTTTCACTGTCTGCTATAGTTGGCGGCGGAGTATACTATTTTCTTGTTAGCCCCAATATAAAGGAAAACACTGTATTAACAACTAAAGTGAATCCTACTATTGAATCAGAAGTACAAGGGAATATAGAAGAAAAAGAAGAGCAACAAATTGATTATGCTAGCATATCTCAAAAATTAGATCAATATTTAGTCGGAAAGCAATTTAATGGAACAGTTTTGGTAACAGATAAAGAGCGTGTTATATTGAATAAAGGATATGGGTATGCTGATGTTCAAAATAAAATAGAAAATACGCCTCAAACAAAATATCGTATTGGTTCTATTACGAAAACAGTTGTTGCCACATCTATTTTACAGTTGCAAGAACAAGGTAAATTGAATATTCAAGATAATGTAAATAAATATATTCCTTCATTTCCGGAGAATAAAAATATTACACTATATCATTTATTAACCCATACCTCTGGTTTACCTGAACATGCGAAAGGAAATGTGAATGCTGCTTCCCGTTTACAGTTAATTAATTGGATTGGACGTCAAAATTTAGAATTTCCTGCAGGAACAGGTTGGAGATATACAGATTATAATTATATGGTTCTTGCTTATATAATAGAACATATCTCGAAAAAACCTTTAGGAGATTACATAAAAGAAAACATATTTGTAAAAGCAGATATGCATGAATCCGGTATGGGAAATATGGTACCTGGAGATAAAAATTTTACAAAGGGTTATGTGAAAAAAAATCAAGAGCTTGTACCAGCGCAGAAGTTAGGCATGGATTGGCTATATGGTTGTGGTGAGATGTATACGACAGTTGGAGATATGAAGAAGTTAGACGAAGCAATTATAAATGGAAAACTTCTTTCTGAACAAAGTATACAAGCAATGTTTTCGCCTTCAGCAGAACGGAAATATGCATTTAGTTTTTATATATATCCAGATTATTTTCATAATCATGGTGTATTATCTGGTTGGAACACTTTCAATAATTTTAATAAAGAAAAAGGAATTTTTGTTATGTTATTTTCAAATGTAAAAAATAGTATGGATGATGACTTTAATAAAGAGTTCCGAAAGATGGTAAATGATTTATTAGAACAAAGGGGATGAGAAAATGGAACATAAAACTTTATCAATAGGTTTCATTGGTATTGGCGTAATGGGAAAAAGTATGGTTTATCACTTAATGCAAGATGGTCATAAAGTATATGTATATAATAGAACGAAAGCAAAAACAGATTCTTTAGTGCAAGATGGTGCACAATGGTGTGATACGCCAAAAGAGTTAGTGAAGCAAGTTGATATTGTAATGACAATGGTTGGATATCCACATGATGTAGAAGAAGTGTATTTTGGTATAGAAGGAATTATAGAACATGCAAAAGAAGGTACGATAGCAATTGACTTTACGACATCTACACCTACTTTAGCAAAACGTATTAATGAAGTTGCAAAAAGCAAAAATATATATACGTTAGATGCACCTGTCTCAGGAGGAGATGTTGGTGCGAAAGAAGCAAAACTCGCAATTATGGTAGGTGGAGAGAAAGAAATATATGATAGATGCTTACCTTTACTTGAAAAGTTAGGAACAAACATTCAATTACAAGGATCAGCTGGGAGTGGACAACATACAAAAATGTGCAATCAAATTGCGATTGCTTCTAATATGATTGGAGTATGTGAGGCTGTTGCTTACGCGAAGAAGGCTGGATTGAATCCAGATAAAGTGTTAGAGAGTATTTCAACAGGGGCAGCAGGTAGTTGGTCATTAAGTAATTTAGCTCCTCGAATGTTAAAAGGAGACTTTGAGCCAGGATTTTATGTAAAGCATTTTATGAAAGATATGAAAATTGCTTTAGAGGAAGCAGAAAAATTACAATTACCAGTCCCAGGCTTAAGTTTGGCGAAAGAATTGTATGAAGAGTTAATTAAGGATGGCGAAGAAAATAGTGGAACACAAGTATTATATAAAAAATATATAAGGGGGTAAACGAGGTGGACCTTCAAAAGTTTGATGAGATGATTGATACTGTACAGCGAGCTACTTGTATGCAAATTAATGAAAAACAAAAAGAAGCTTTTAAACAAAAATATGATTTTGAACCAGACTTTGAATATGGAAGAGATGAGAAGGGGCATTATGTAATTCGAACCTCTAAAAAGATGTTAGAAGAAATGGAGTTTTATTTGGCATTGAAATATGATTGTGATGGAGTGGATCTTTATATGCAAGCTGAGATTGACGGTATATTTCATGTATCTGTTAGCTATGGTGAAGATGCCCTACATCTACAAGAATTGTTTCAATTTCTAGAAGAAAATAAATAAAAGTCCTCATTTGAGGACTTTTATTTATTTAGTCATTATAAGTTAGAAGCGCGGCGACATCGTTCAACCGGGAATGGGATAATTTGTGCGATGTGATTAGGACCAAATTGTTTTGTACGAGCATGGCGTATTATATAAAAAGCACACAGAATTGAAACAGGAATAGCGCCGAATAAACCAAATAATAAAGCGCTTACACAAGATGCGACAAATCCTAAAACACCAATTTCTAACTCTTCCATAATAGCTCCTAAAATAACAGGAAATGCTCCACATGTAACTCCAAGTATAAGTGCGATAAGTAAGCTCATGATTATCCCCCTCTGTTTGCGATATTATTTTCCTTCTTAGTTAATTGTAGTATATCACATGTAAAACAGAATTTTCAGAAAAATTTCAATAAATGTTCAAAAAATACACTTGAAAAATCAAGGCGTTAAATTTGTGATGAAATGGTACTTTTGAGTAAATAAAAAATCAGGCTTATTTCAAAAGTGAAATAAGCCTGTTCCATAGGAGGATGTATATATGTAGAGTGAATAAAAGTTTGGAAAAGGGGATCCAAGTCCTTTTATTCAACTAACTACCTTAATAGATTGGAACCCAGCCTTCAGTTGTCACAAAAATACGAATAGCTACAACTTGACGATCATCTTGCAAGGTAAAATAATGTCTTGCATTTTCTGGAACAGATATTAGATCGCCTGGCTCAAGTTCAACATCAAAGAATTTCCCATCTTTGCCTTCAATAGCGAAAATGCCATGACCACTGACGATAAAGCGGACTTCGTCGTCTGTATGATGATGTTCTTTTTGGAAATTAATTAATAATTCGTCAAGGTTAGGTGTGCTATTTGAAAGTGAAATTACATCATGTGCTTTATAACCTCGACGTGCTGAAACATCAGCGATTTCTTTTGAGAAAACAGCTAATATTTCAGCTTTGTTTTCATCTGTTAAAGAATAATTTTCATTTAAATGAGTAGGAAGTTTAGAAATATTCCATTTCTCATATAAAACGCCTTCCTCTTGTAGAAATTTAGATACTTCCACTTCATTTTCAATACGAGTATTTACTTCATGAATACGAATTTGCGCCATTAGAAACGCCTCCTTGAATTGATAATAGTTTTATATGAAATTGGAATAAAAACTCATAAGCTTCTAATCTCTTCTTTGCATCAAAGCTATCTCGGCCCCATACGGTAATACCGTGGTTACGAATTAATACCGCTCCCGAATCACCTTGTATATGCTTTCGGAAGTTTTCTCCAAGCGTTGGGATATGGGCATGGTTTTCGATAATAGGAATGTGAATTGTTGCACCTTCTTCCCAAATATCGAGAGCTTTAATAATTTCTTGATTTTGAAGGGTAACTGCATCACTATATAAATTTGTGATGACATTATTATCAGTTGTATGAACATGAAGTACGCACCCGGCATTCGTATTGTTATAAATATGTGTATGCAATATTGTTTCTGCTGAAGGGCGTAATTCAGTCTCTAAAACGGGAACTCCTACATGATCTACTAATAGAAAATCATCTGGAGTGGTTTTTGTTTTATCTTTACCGCTTGCTGTAATGAGAAAAGTAAGTGGCTCATGACTAACTTTTATAGAAATATTACCACTTGTTGCTGGGAACCAATTTCGAGTTGTTAATTCTTTTTTTATCTCGCTTAAGTCATACCATTGACGAAAAAGTTGTTTCATGATTTCACCTCCAACAAATGTTTTAATTCATTTTGAATATCATGGAATGTTTCAAACGGTGTATAAGCAATATAATTCTCTTCACACTTTGTAATAAGGAAGTCACGAGCAAATACTTTATCTGCTTGTTTCGCAGCTTGTAAATCAGTAATTGAATCTCCAATCACAATATGGAAGTCATTCGTATCACTTAATTTTCGGATGAGTGATGATTTACATAATCCGCAATGATTTTGACAATGATGATCACAAGGATGAGGCCAATTCACCGTAATGTATTCATTTGAAAAATCTGTTTCATTACAGTAAATTTGCTCTTTTGGAATGAGTCCTTGTAAGAGTGGATAGACGAA
Source organism: Bacillus sp. N6 (assembly GCF_052805735.1). Lineage (NCBI taxonomy): Bacteria > Bacillati > Bacillota > Bacilli > Caryophanales > Bacillaceae > Bacillus > Bacillus sp. N6. Next base: position 3,979,919 of record NZ_CM127843.1, on the reverse strand, counting down.
GAAATCCATTCCACCTGATATAACGTAAAAAGAAATGTTATTTTCATTTACAAATTGTATAAATTCATGAAAACCATTACGAATTTCAGCAGTTTCTATTAAAAATTGAATAATTTCATCGTGCAGATGAGTAGGTATTAATCGAAATAATTGAGAAACACCTTCTTGAATAGATAGCTCTTGTGATAAAATTCTATTCTTTACTTCTTCAGCTTCTGGTGGTGCGAATTTTTCCATAATGGACATAATGTTATCATTATTTGTAATCGTGCCATCGAAATCACAAAATACTTGAATACTCATAATTTCACCTCATGAGAGGGATTTCCCCATATTTGTAGTGCACTATGCAAATTTATGTCATCTACTTCATGGAGTGGTTTATTTTGCAAAGTAGCATCAATTGCAGTACGGAAAGCTTTACCACCGCCTTGCGCTCCATTTGGATGTCCATGTATCCCGCCGCCAGCATTAATAACAACATCTTTACCGAAATCTCGTACAATAAAGGGAACGAAACCAGGGTGAATACCAGCAGATGGAACAGAAAAGCTCTTCTTGAAAAATGCATCGTCTTCAGTTAAATATTTTGAGATAGCAAGAGCTTCCTCTTTTTCTAGCGCAACACTTCCGTATGGAGATGGGAATAATGAAAAGTCAGCCCCAGCATAGCGTAGTAGCTTTCCGAGTAATAATGGAGATGAAATTCCATATAACTTAGATGCTGAATAAGCACCACTTACAGCAGGGTGTGCCATAATAGGAACTGGGATTTCATCATCTTCTGCAAGTGATTGTAGTACATCTAGTCCGTAAGCAAATACGTTAAATAATAGAATATCAGCTCCAGCTTGCACTGCACGTTTCGCATTTTCTTTTAAATCAAAAGTTCGTCCTGTTAAATTTACGGCATATAACGTTTTATGTCCGTATGTTTCATATACGGATTGTAAAACTTCTTTTCCAGATACAATGCGTTTCGTAAGTGGTGTTAATGCATTTTCAAATAATATTTCATCATCTTTTACTATATCTACACCACCACTTGCTTGATCACGTAATTGCGTTTTTAAATACCCAATATTTCGTCCAATCATTCCTTTAAAAATACTCATTAAAAGGGGACGATCATGCACTTGTAAAAGGTTTCGAATACCATCTATCCCGAATTTTGGACCAGGAAAATGTTTTTTTAACTCGTCTGAAAAAGTTAAGTCAATTAATTTTACTTCGCCATCAAGGGATAGCTTTCCAAATGTAGTCGTTAAAATTGCTGGTAAATCTGGACTGAAGTTTAATAACGGATATTCGATTTTAATAATTCCGCGTTTTACTTTTTTACGTAAATACGAATTCGTATGTTCATGTTCAGCTAATTCCTCAACATGAATGACATTGCCTTTATGCTGTTTTAATTGTTCTTGTAATAAGTGTGGCAAATGAGTCCAAGAGCCAATTGTTAAACCAAGTGCAATTTGCTCAGCTTTTTTTTCTAAGTTATGTGAACCGTCATGGATCAAATACGTCGCTATTATTCCGCTCATTGTTATAACCTCCTAGTTAAATAAAAAAACCTCTCAGCTAAGGAGAGGTTTTTTTTACAACCAGCTCCTTATCTGTCAGCATAATGCTGCGAGAATTAGCACCGTGTCTACGATTGTAGATCGGTTGCCGGGTTTCGTCGGGCTCGTCCCTCCACCTGCTCTTGATAAGAAGTATTTAGAAATGTTTAAATTTTTAAGATAACTGAATTTTGTCAGATATTTTTCATGTTGTCAATTACTTTTTGAAAAAATTTAATTTATCAATTCGATTAATGGCTTCTCGTAATCTATCTTCTGTATGCAAGAGACCAACACGGACATACCCTTCGCCATGTTCACCAAATCCAACACCAGGAGCAACTGCAACATGTGCTTTTTCTAGTAAAATATCAGCAAATTGCTCAGAGGTATATCCTTTTGGAACAGGAAGCCATGCAAAGAATGATCCGGTTGGAATGTCTACATTCCAACCAATTGAGTGACAAGCTGAAATAAGAGCGTTTCTCCGAGATTCGTAACTATTTACAAGATCTACTACACAAGACTGTGAACTTAATAGTGCTTCGCGAGCAGCATCTTGAATTGCACCAAAAATACTAACATACATATGATCTTGCAATAGGTTAATGGTTTCGATGACACTTTCATTTCCAACTGCAAAAGCAATACGCCAGCCAGCCATATTGAAAGTTTTTGATAACGTGTAAATTTCAATTCCTATATCTTTCGCACCATCTGCTTGCAAGAAACTAACAGGTTTTTGACCATCAAATCCGATAGCACCGTAAGCGAAATCGTGAACAACTAATATATTATGTTTATTAGCAAAATGAATGGTTGTATCAAAAAAATCTTTTGATGCAGTAGCACCTGTAGGGTTATTTGGATAGTTTAAAAACATTAACTTTGCCCGTTCAGCGATAGAGTCGTCAATTTTTTTATAATCCGGTAAAAAATGATTTTCTGCAATAAGCGGCATGGTTTCAAAGTGTGCCTTTGCTAAGGCAACCCCAGATAAATAATCTGGATAGCCTGGATCCGGAACGAGAATTGTATCACCAGGATTTGTAAAACAAATTGGTAATTCTACTAGTCCAGCCTTCCCACCAAACAAAATAGCAACTTCAGTTTTTGGGTTTAATTCGACGCCGTATTCACGTTTATAGAATGTAGTCACGGCTTCCTTTAAGCTTTCATGTCCGCGAAATGGCGGATATTTATGATGAATGGTCTTTTCGGCAGCATCTTGTAAAGCTTTTACGATATGCTGCGGTGTTGGTTGATCTGGATTACCTTGACCTAGATTAATAACATCGTGACCAGCTGCAACGACTTTGTTAACTTTTGCAACAAGTGAAGCGAAAAATTGTGTTGGCAATGATGTTACTATCTCAGAAGGTTGAAATAATTTCATACTTTCCACCTCTTTTGAAAGTTGTTACAATTCTAGTGACAAATGATATAATCTTTCCAGTATTTTGTAAAGAAAAAAATAAGAATGGGGCTGAAAAAATGAAAGTCGCATGTATTCAAATGGATATTGTTTTTGGAGATGTAGAAAAAAATATTGAGAATGCTAAAAATAAAATAAGCGAAGCTATGAAGGAAAGGCCAGATGTTATCGTCTTACCAGAACTATGGACAACAGGATATGATTTAACGAGACTTTCTGAAATTGCAGATAGGGATGGAGTGGAAACGAAAGAAAAGTTAATAGAATGGGCGAAGCAATATGATGTACATATTGTTGGTGGTTCTATAGCAAAGCAAACAGAGCAAGGCGTTACAAATACGATGTATGTTGTAAATAATGAAGGACAGCTAGTCAACGAATATAGTAAAGTACATTTATTTCAGCTTATGGATGAACATAAATATTTAATAGCCGGTAATGGTACGGGCGAATTTAAGCTGGATGATGTTGAATGCGCTGGAACAATTTGTTATGATATTCGTTTTCCAGAGTGGATGCGTGTCCATACTGCTAAAGGGGCAAAAGTATTATTTGTTGTAGCTGAATGGCCATTAGTTCGTTTAGCACATTGGCGTTTGCTATTGCAAGCAAGAGCAGTTGAAAATCAGTGTTATGTTGTTGCATGTAATAGAGCAGGAAAGGATCCAAATAATGTATTTGCGGGTCATTCTTTAATTGTGGACCCTTGGGGTGAAGTTGTAGTAGAGGCGAATGAAGAGGAATCAATTTTATTTGGAGAGCTTGAATTCGAGAAAATTAAAGAAGTACGTAAAGGAATTCCAGTTTTTGCGGATCGCCGTCCAGAATTATACAAATAAAATGTTGACAAGTGATTTTTATTCTTGGTATAGTCTTCAACATAAAGTTAAAAATTCAAAAAATTATACAACTCTTATCAAGAGCAGGTGGAGGGATTTGGCCCGATGAAGCCCAGCAACCGACCGTAATACCATTGTGAAATGGGGCGTTTATTACGCCAAAAGGCACGGTGCTAATTCCAGCAGAAAGTAAAACTTTCTGGCAGATAAGAGGGGAGAAGATAAACTTCAAACCTCTTTCTTAGTGGAAAGAGGTTTTTCTATGTTAGAAAAACCTCTGAATTTAAAAAGGGGGAGAAGACGATGGGATATTATTCATTAACAGAAATAACAGCTGTACAATATGCGAAAGATCATGGCTATTTTGAAGCGAAGGCAAATGTCGTTTGTCATGAAATTGGAGACGGAAACTTAAATTACGTGTTCAAATTAGATGATGGAGAGAAATCAATTATAATAAAACAAGCACTGCCTTATGCGAAAGTAGTTGGTGAAAGCTGGCCATTGTCTATAAAAAGAGCAACGATTGAAAGCAAGGCATTACAAATTTTTGCGCAGTATGTACCGGATTATGTTCCAGTAGTGTACAGTCATGATGAAGAGTTAGCGATAACGGTAATAGAAGACTTATCAAGACTAACAATTACAAGAAAAGGATTAATAGACGGAGAAGAATATCCGCTTTTATCCCAGCATATCGGCCGTTTTCTAGCACATGTTTTATTTTACACTTCAGATTTTGGTTTACAGTCAGAAGAGAAGAGGGTACTAGAAGGTACCTTTGTAAATCCGGACCTTTGTAAAATTACAGAGGAATTAGTGTTTACAGATCCGTTTGGACATTATGATACAAATGATTATGAGCCAGATTTACAGCTCGTGGTTGATGAACTTTGGAGTGATAAAACTTTAAAACTAAAAGTAGCACAATATAAATATAAGTTCTTAACAAGAAAAGAAACTCTTATTCATGGTGATTTACATACTGGTAGTATTTTTTCGTCACCTTCTGAAACGAAAGTGATTGATCCAGAATTTGCGACATATGGCCCATTTGGATTTGACATAGGTCAATTTATTGCAAATCTATTATTAAATGCTTTATCTAGAGAAGAAGAGAAAAGAAGTGTACTATTTTTCCATATAGAAAAGACGTGGAGTTATTTTGTAGAAACTTTTACAAAGTTATGGATTGGAGAAGGTGTAGAAGCATATACGAAAGAAAAACAATGGTTACCAATTATTTTGCAAAATATCTTTACTGATGCAGTTGGATTTGCCGGATGTGAACTGATTCGTAGAACAATTGGTTTAGCTCATGTAGCAGATTTAGATGAAATAGAAAATAAAGAAACAAGAATTCAAGCTAAGAAACAAGCGCTATCCTTAGGTAAAGAACTAATAAAATATGAATCTAAAAGTGCTGATATTCAACTGTTTCGAACATTATTTCAACAGACAGTTTCAGGGGGCGTAAAAGCGTGAGTACAATTGTTACTGTTCCGAGATCTGTAAGCTGGAAAGGTGATGCAATTGCGGTATTAAATCAAACGAAATTGCCGCATAGCACAGAATACAAAACATTGACGACTATTGAAGAGGTTTGGAAAAGCATCGTAATGTTAGAAGTACGAGGAGCGCCTGCAATTGGAATTGTAGCTGCATTTGGCTTGGCGCTTGCATCAAAAAAATATAAAACTGTACATATTGAAGAATTTCAAAAGAAGTTTAATAGAGATTGTAATTATTTAGGAACGTCACGCCCGACAGCAGTAAATTTATTTTGGGCAATTGATCGTATGAGAGAATCTATTCGAGAGATTACTACAATAAAAGAAGCACAAAAAACATTAGAAGAAGAAGCGCTTCGCATTCAGCAGGAAGATGAAGAGGTGTGCCGAAATATTGGGGAATATGCGTTAACATGTTTTAAAGATGGCGATAATATTTTAACAATCTGTAACGCTGGAAGTATCGCAACTGCCAGATATGGAACTGCATTAGCTCCCTTTTATATTGGAAAAGAGAAAGGTGTGCGTTTACATGCATATGCGTGTGAAACGAGACCAGTTTTACAAGGTGGTCGCTTAACGACCTGGGAATTGAAGCAAGCAAATATTGATGTGACCCTTATTACAGATAATACTGCAGCTCATGCTATTCAAACGAAAGAAATAAATGCAATTATTGTAGGGGCGGATCGAGTTGTCGCAAATGGAGATACGGCAAATAAAATAGGGACAATGAATTTAGCTATTTTAGCAAAGCACTTTGATATCCCATTTTATGTTGCTGCACCACTGTCAACATTTGATGTTAGGAAAGAAACTGGAGCCGAAATAATTATTGAAGAAAGAGATGAAACAGAAGTTACGAAAATCTTTGGAAAACAAGTAGCACCAATTGGAACGAATGTTTATAACCCTGCATTTGACGTAACACCGAACGAATTAATTACAGGAATTATTACTGAGAAAGGTATTATAAGCGGGGATTATAAACGAGAAATTGCATCATTATTTGAAAAACAGGCTAATACATAATAGCTTGTTTTTTTATGCCTAAATGCATTGTTTTCTCTTACTTATATAATGAAAGGAGGAGAAGAGGATGGAAGAGTGGATCAAGATGATAGGTAATGTAGGGTTTCCAATTGTTGTAACATTATATTTACTCCACCGTATTGAAAGTAAATTAGAGGGGGTAATTGTTGCAATTGAGAAGCTCCCGCGGCAATTACTAAAGTACGAAGATCCTCGCAATAAAAAATAAAGTTTGCTCTTCTTGAGCAAACTTTATTTTTTATTGAGCAGTATAGCCACCATCGATAACGACAGCTTGACCAGTAATACCTTTAGCTTTTTCACTCGCTAAAAACATAGCATAATCAGCGATTTCTTGTACTTGTAATAAGCGCTTTTGTGGGACAAGTGGATAAATAACATCTTCTAAAACATTTTCAAGTGGTACATTTCGTGTAGTAGCTAAGTCTTGTAGTTGATTACGTACAAGAGGGGTATCGACATAACCAGGGCAAAGGGCATTAACAGTAATACCATGCGTAGCACCTTCTAAAGCGGCAACTTTTGTTAATCCAATTACGCCATGTTTTGCACTATTGTAGGCAGCTTTTCCAGCAAACCCGACAAGGCCGTTAATAGAAGCGACATTAATAATACGACCATATTTTTGTTGTTTCATAATCGGAAAGGCATGCTTAATTGCGATAAACGGAGCAATTTGCATAATTTGAATTAGTAGCTCAAACTTTTCCGTTGGAAAGTCTTCAATGGGTGAAACGTGTTGCATTCCTGCGTTGTTAATTAATATATCTAATGAACCGAAATGACTAACTGTTTGAGAAATTGATGCTGTAATTTCCTCTTCAGATGTAACGTCACATTTTAAACCGATAGCTTGAAAACCTTCACTTTGTAATTGCTCAGCAGCTTCTTTCGCACGTTCTTCAAGACGATCAGTAATCACAACTTTTGCACCTTCTTTTGCAAAAGCACTTCCCAGTTCATATCCAATACCACTCGCAGCACCTGTTAAAAAGACAACTCGATTTGTAACCATGATGAAAAACATCCCTTCATAATAAAGTTTTCATAGTGCTCTATTTAGAGAGGTTATAATGAAAATCCTGCAAACATTTGGAAAAAATATCGGTAGCTATCTTGTTTTGCAAAATAGTCTTTGCTATACTATTTTGTAAAACAAGATAGTAGGAGGGTTTGAATTATGTCGACAAGTCAAATGCTGAAAGGGATCTTAGAAGGATGCTTACTTGCTATTATTTCTGAAGGCGAAATATACGGTTATGAAATGAGTGAGAAGCTAGCAAAGTATGGTTTTACAATGGCGAGTGAGGGAAGTATTTATCCGTTATTAATACGAATGCAAAAAGAAGGACTAATAACAAGCGTAATGAAGGAATCTCCATCTGGTCCAAAGAGAAAATATTACACATTAACAGAAAAAGGCGAGGAAGCACTTGATGAATTTATGGATCGCTGGGAAGCGATGCAAAGTAGTGTAGAACGTCTACTTGAAGGGAAGGGAAGGAGAAAATAATGTTATCAAGTGAAGCACGAAAGTTTTTGTTAGATATGAGATTATTTTTGACGGCAAAGAGTGTGAAAGAAAGTGATATTGAAAACTTTTTAGAAGACGCAGAACTTCATTTAATAGAAGGTGAGAGTGAGGGGAAGAGTGTAGAAGATATTTTCGGAAGCTCACCGAAAGAATATGCAAATGAACTTGTAAAAGTGATGGAAAGAGATAGACAGGAAACGTGGAAGCAAATTGGTTTTACAGTAATGAATATCGTATCTTTTTGGATTATTGCTTCTATCTTAATAGTGAATAATGGAATGTTACAGATTTCACTTATTCAGTGTATCGGTTACAGTTTTTCATTGATTTTAGTTGTTATAGGTCCTAATTTTCTACTTCGCAAAATGACCTTCGTCACAAGCTTTACAAAAACATGGTTTTCCATGTGGTCTTTAGTTATGATTGCTCCATTGTTTTTATTAGGAGCTGTTACGATATTAGATGTGATATATCCTACAAAAATGCTCACATTCACCGAAGTCCAAAGTTATATAGTAGCTGGTGGGATTTTTATCATCACAGTAGCGATAAATATATATTTTGAAGGATGGTTTAAAAACTTATATTTAATCATTCCACTTTCTATTATGTTACTGTTTAAAACATTTACATCTGAAGATCTCATGCCAATGTTATTTCAAATTATATGTTTATACGGAAGTTTGTTTATTTTAATTTTCTTTGAAATTATGATGAAGACGAATAGAAGAGAAATGGTTAAATAAGGGGGTGATAAAAGTGCTATCGAATGAAGGGCAAAAGTTTTTAGATGATACTCAAGGGTATTTACGAACAAAGGGCATTAGAGAAGCTGATATTATTTTCTTTATAGAAGATGCGGAAGTTCATTTAATAGAAGGAGAAAAGAGAGGGAAGAGTGTAAATGATATATTCGGTCATGCTCCAAAAGAGTATGCAAATCAACTTGCCAAAGAGATGGAAGTTGATAAAAAAGGGAATTATAAATTATTGCTTTATTTCATTATAAATTTATTAGCATTCACGATGATGAAGAGTGCATTTTTTAGTGAAGTCGACCATCGTTTGTCTTATTCTTTAATTGAATTAATCGGATATCCAATTATGATTTTTGTAGGAATTAGTGTATTAATATGGGGCATGAGAACAGCCTCATTTAAGCGTAAAAGAACTGAATTTTTAATTATGTATATAAGTGGTGCGATATGGTTTTTATCAATTTTCAGTATTGCATTATTAAATAATTTTTATGGTACAACATTTATTAAATTTACTGCGACAGAAAGCTTCATTCTTGTTGGAATAGTAGTTCTATTTGCAGCTATTGTAAATATTAAATTTGGTGGTTGGTTTACTTTGGCGTATTTACTAGTTCCAATTGCATTGGAATATGTATGCGTAATGATAGATTTATCAAGTATTATTGGAATGTATGTACAACAAATAATTCTTTTCATTGTTATTTATATGCTTTTGAAAATTCATATAAAATTAGAAAAAGGAAAGTATACGAATAAAAAGAGAGACAGTATTATTTATAGGTAAATTGAGTAGTAGTTTTTTAAGGTTAACCTAACAATAACTCTTTTATAAAAAGGATATATGTTGACTATTTTATTAATATATTAGATTACACATCAGGATATATTATGTTTTTCGGTTTAATAGGAAAGCGGCTGCTCTGGATATACCAAAAATTATTTCCAAAGAAATATTATATAGGGATTTTTAGAGGGATTACATTTATATTTAGTTGTCTATTTTTATTTCTAGCAGCCGGGATTTGGTTTGTTGATTGGAATAAGTTGTTTTAAACAGTAACATGAGGGTTACTGTTTTTTTCTTTGTAATAAAGAGCTTTGTAAAGAGAGCGCTTTTTGTTCTGCTGTTAATAAGGAATGAATATGAACGTTTTCTGGACGAGGGACTATTGGATACATAAGATTTGTTGGAGAAGGGTGGTGCTCCGAACCGGTTGGAGAATGAGGATCTGCATGAGTAAGTTTTCCATGAATACGTCTTGTAAATAAAATATGACCGATTTCGTGAGCGAGCGTATATATATTTTTCATAGGGGCAGCCGAATTTGTTAAAACGATATAGCCAGTAAGTTGCTGTTGTTTTGCTAAAGAATAAGCGCAGGCAATTACTGCTGTTTCTTTGAAATAATCACTGCCAATATAACAAATATAAAGGTCGCATTCAGGAGCTTCATTTACACATGTTTGGAAAAAGGATGCCAACTTTTCTTGACTTTGAATGGAATTTTTATAACTGATTTCACGGTCAAAAAAACGGAAAAGTTCATTTAATACAATTACTTCTTGAATTTGAAATGTAATGGGGTGCCAAATTGATTCTGCAACAGCTAAATCTTTTGCGATGCGGTCATCAGAAATATCGGCGCCGGGAGTAATGCAAATACATATATTGACGTATGGATCCATAAGGAACACCTCAAATGAAAAAAAGTTCTTCCTATAATATATGTGGGAAAAAGATGTCATGTATGGATAAACGCCTTCTTTATTGAATATATAGATGACAAGTCGAAAAAATTTCATAGTTCTATAACATGGTATGGTCGTCTTTTTGATATAGTAAAGGAAAGGGGGAGAATATATGTATACATTAAAAATCGTTTCAGACAGAGAAGCACTTTATCAATTTGCGAGTTATGTAAGAGTTGTACAAGGGGTTGAAGATGTATATGTAGAGGTGGGAGAACCTTTATATGAACATCCTTTAATGAAGTTTTATGTACATATTAAGCTGAAAGAAACATATGAGCAGCATAAAGCGTTACAGGAAATAGCAAGATTAGTAGAATTGGGGCGTTTTACATATGTCCATTATCGTAATGATGAAATTGAGGAAGCTTTTGAAGCTGTAAAATATGAAAGTTTTAAGAAATAAAGATGAAAAAACGGAGGCGAAAGCTTCCTTTTTTTCTTTAAAATTACATGAACAAAAAGAGAGAAATTTTGTTATGATAAGGGAGGTTAGGGAAAGGGGAATTTACATATGGGGTATATTGAAGAGTTACGAAAAGTCGTTGGTACAAGACCGCTTATTCTCGTAGGATCAGCAATCATTATATTAAATGATAATCAAGAAGTATTGCTTCAATATCGTTCAGATACATATGATTGGGGTGTACCTGGCGGGGCGATGGAACTGGGTGAAACGACAGAAGAAACGGCACGTAGAGAGTTATTTGAGGAAACGGGATTAACTGCAAAAATAATGCAATTTCTTGGTGTTCTATCAGGAAAAGAAGTATATTTCCGTTATCCGAATGGCGATGAAATTTTCAATGTCATTCATCTGTATCAGGCACATCATGTGAGCGGGGAATTAAAGCTCGATCATGAAGGGTTGAAACTTCAATATTTTCCAGTAGATAAGTTGCCAAAATTGAATGAAACGACAGAGAAAATTTTGCAAAAGTTTTTATATGCACTGACAGAATAGAAGGTTAATTCCTTCTATTTTTATTATATGAAATATTTTGATTTTTTAGTATGTTTATAGTATGATAGTTATAGATATACATCTTATGGAATTTCACCTAAAAACTTACTAGGGTACATAAGAGAGGGGCAAGTACAAAATGCATAATGTTGTTATTACAGCTGCAGTTCGTTCGCCAATTGGAACTTTTGGAGGAGCGCTAAAAAATGTAACGCCAGTAGAATTAGCTGTTCCTGTACTTCAGGAAGCTGTAAAACGAGGCGGGGTAGAACCACATGAAGTTGATGAAGTAATTTTAGGTCATTGTATTCAAAGAACTGATGAAGCAAATACGGCGAGAACAGCTGCATTAGCGGCAGGATTTCCTGACACAGTTACGGGATATACAATCCAACGTCAATGTTCTTCAGGTATGCAAGCAATTATGTCAGCTGCAATGCAAATCCAATTAGGTGTAAGTGATGTTGTTGTTGCAGGTGGAGTAGAAGCGATGAGTTCGAGCCCTTATGCATTGAAACAGCACCGCTGGGGACAACGTCTACAGCACGGAGAAATTCGTGATACGGTGTGGGAAGTGTTAGAAGATCCGATTCACCATATTATGATGGGTGAAACAGCGGAAAATTTAGTTGAACAATATGAAATTACAAGAGAGGAACAAGATGAAGTTGCTCTTCGCAGTCATACATTGGCACTGAAGGCAATCGAGTCTGGACACTTTGACGATCAAATTGTTCCTATTACAATAAAAGAACGTAGAAAAGAAGTAGTATTTTCGAAGGATGAGCATCCACGTGCAGATATTACAGCGGAAAAATTAGCAGGGTTAAAACCAGCATTCCGTAAAGATGGGTCTGTAACTGCAGGTAATGCATCTGGCCTGAATGACGGAAGTGCAGTTCTAGTATTAATGAGCGAAGAAAAAGCAAAAGAAAAAGGCTTACAACCGTTAGCTAGAATTGTTGGATATTCAGTAGCTGGAGTAGACCCGAAAATTATGGGTATTGGACCAGCACCAGCAATTCGTAAAGGTTTAGAAAAAGTGGATTGGTCATTAGAAGATGCAGATTTACTTGAAATTAATGAAGCTTTCGCGGCTCAATATTTAGCTGTAGAGAAAGAGTTAGGTTTAGACCGTGAAAAAGTGAACGTAAACGGTAGTGGCGTAGGACTTGGGCATCCAATTGGTTGTACAGGGGCTCGTATTACGGTAAGTTTAATTCACGAATTAAAAAGACGTGGGTTAGAAAAAGGAATTGCCTCTTTATGCGTCGGTGGCGGTATCGGGGTTGCCTTATTTATAGAAGCACTATAAAAAAGAAGCAGCTATTGCTGCTTCTTTTTTTATGACTCAAATAGATGATGAAATAATCGATCACGATTTTCAAAGAAAAGTTTCGTTGTTTGGTAATGCTCGGTTTCTTCTAATGTGGATTCGTGAATCCCCTCTTGTGTTAAAGAGTATATAGTAGATTCAGGGTAAGCCATTAAAATAGGAGAATGCGTCGCAATAACAAATTGTGAACCTTGTTCCGCTAGTTCATGCATTCGAATGAGCATGGAAAGTTGTCTCATTGGTGATAGAGCGGCCTCAGGCTCATCTAAAATGTATAAACCTTGTCCTGAAAAACGATTCATAAATAAGGAAAAGAATGATTCACCGTGTGATTGTTTGTGAAGTGAGACACCACCATATGAATCAATAACTGGATTTCCGCGTGCTTCTGGATCAGCATCCATTTCATCAATATAAGAAGCAACGTTATAAAAAGATTCAGCGCGAAGAAAGAAACCGTCGTTTGGTGTATTGAAACTTTTTGAAATTCGAAGGTATTCATGTAAAGGTGAATGGGAATCGTTTGTGCTAAAACGGAAGTTCTTCGTTCCACCTTCTGCATTAAAACCTAACGCAATTGCAATTCCTTCAAGTAATGTTGATTTACCTGTTCCGTTTTCTCCAATAATGAATGTTACATTTGGATGGAAAGCTAGTGATTGTAATGTTCGAATAGCGGGTAAGCAGTAAGGATATGCGGAAAAACTAGGGATATTTTCTTTTTTTAATGTGACATTTTGTAAAAAGGGTACGTCAATCAATATATAAACCTCAATTCATAACGGATTTTAATTCTAAAAAAGCAGCAAATACAAGTGTTAATGACACCTGAATCCCTTCCTTATTTTCTGAATATTTTATGTGGATTATATCATTTAAACTATCATATTCCAATGTGAAAATAAATATTGCATGAAGATCCATTCTCTCGTTATGATATATGGTATTCTACTGAAAATGTGAGAAGGAGTTAAAGTATGCCGTTTACATTTGCACATCCAGCAGCAGTTCTTCCTTTTGCGAAAAAGCATTCTAAATATATGTCAGTAACGGCTCTTATATTAGGTAGTATGGCGCCTGACTTTGAATATTTTTTACACTTTAGACCGTATGGTGTTATTGGGCATACGTGGCTTGGGTTCTTATATTTAAATTTACCACTTGTCTTCTTATTAGCATGTATATATCATTACATTTTAAAAAAGCCTTTTATAACACATTTACCTAAAACATTTGCTGGGTATTATACATATGTAGTAGATAAGGGGTGGAGGATTCATACATGGAAGGATCTTTTTATATTTTGTTATTCAGCATTATTCGGTATGTTAACGCATGTTGTTTGGGATGCATTCACTCATAAGACAGGCTATTTTGTTATGAAAATACCATTATTGCAAAGAGAATGGTACGGTATCCCTGTTTATAAATATATGCAACATGGAAGTACATGTATTGGTTTTCTATTATTAGTATACGTTTTATGGAAATATAGAAATGAAATGGGTAAAGACCTTATTTTAGCTTCGGAAAAAAGAAAGTATTGGATTTCAGTAATTGTTGTGGCAACTATTATATTTATCGTGCATGCGTTCCTAGATCCCTATTTTCATATTTTCCAAATTGGAGGTATAATAGTATCTGGACTGACAAGTTCATTTTGTGGACTTTTCATTGTTTCTATAGTTTACAAAGCAAGGGACTAATTTTATATTCATGAATGATAGTGTTAGGAGAAATGAAATGATGAAAGCATTGAAAAGTATTTTTGTTTTATGTAGTTTTCTTCTTATGTTAAGTGGTTGCTTCCATCAAGAAGAAAAGAAAGCTGAACCGAAGAAAAAAGAATCTATTCCTGAAACGAAAGAATATGGTGGGCGTGAGCTGAAAAAAGTAGGACAAAAAGTGAAAGAAACAGGATGGGGTACTTTCAAGTTAGAGCAGATGCACTCTGTGAATCAAACATTTGAAGTAGCGCCAATGAAAATTCACGTACAAGATGTGAAAGTAATCTCTTTATCACAGATGAGTGAAAAAGCAAAAAATACATTGAAAGTATACACGGCACTAACTCCTGAAGAAGTAAAACGTAGACTAGGGGATAAAGTAAGCCAAGAAGATGCAGAATTATATGCATCGCTAAGTGGAACAGAGATTAGTAATACAATTCGTTACGTTGAGATTACATATAAAGTGGAGAATAGCGGGAATAAAAATATGCAATTTTTCTCTATGAATGATGTTATGATTAATGGTAAGCAACATTTTAAAGTAGCGACTCAAAACTTTTTATATGATGAAGATACGTTAGTTGGTACAAAAAATGTGTCAAGAGAAGACTATAAGCCTGGTGAAACAAGAGATGGTATTATTGGTTTAATACTTGACGATGGAAAAGACAAAGTAAAGGATATTCAGTTTACAACTGATGATTTACTTGCAGGAGATTCAGAAACACAAGATGTTGTAAAAGAGTCACAAACGTTTAATATCTCACTTTCGGAGTAAGGTGTTTTTAAAATAATGTAAGAAAAACAGTCAGCACTCAAATATTATGCTGACTGTTTTTTTATTTCTTTTATGTATGAATCTACATTTTGAAAAGGCACCTTAATTTTAAACGCATCTTTTTGTTCGTTAAATTGCTTTTCATTGTAGGGACCGAAACGTTTATTGTGCTTTACGTCAATAATCCAATAATGTTCACTTTTTTTATTTGCAATTGCTGCGTCAGGGTTATTTGGATCTGATTTTTCCTCAGTTTGTTTTGCAATAATGTATTTATCATCCCAAGCAATGTCTGTAATTTTTGCAGGGATGTATTGTGTGGCATATACAGCATCTTGCGAGGGGAAAAGTTCAAATGCATTTCCAGAAGTACGTATGAGTTCGTATTCATCGTTAACCGTATAAGTTAAGTGACTTGTGTTTCCTGCACAACCAGTTAATAGGAAGGCGACGAATAGGATTATCCATTTTTTCAATATGGGAACCTCCTTTATAATGCTATTGTAACAAATTGTACAAGAAAAGTAAGAGAAACGCTAGTTTACAATGTTTTTTAGAAGTGGTACGATGAGACGGGTAAAGAAGGATATGAAGGAGTCGACATAAAATGAAGTTAAAGATGCATCGTCCAGCGCTTGTAATGAATCGCATAGGTGCTTCCCTAATTGACATGTTTTTAATCTCGGTTATGTATGGTGCAGTAGTAGCTATTATGACCGGAAACTATAGTGCTATGTTTAAGCGCTTTAATATAAGCTTAGGTGATTTTAGATATGATTTCGCAGTAGTTTTCATATTAATGGCGATATATTTTATTGTATTACCCTTTATTTGGAACGGTGTTACACTTGGCAAAAAGGTAACGAGAATAAAATTAATTTCATTGAAGAGTGAAAAGCTAACGTTGCAAACATTAATTATAAGATTTTTTGTAGTGTTATTACCGAACGTATTGCTATTAGGAATTCCATTAATATGTAACGTATATATGATGTTGTTCCGCAAAGACAATTGCGGTTTTCAGGACTTAATTACAAAGACGAAAATAATAAGTCTTGTATAATAAAATAAAAAAAGACCCTTTTATATATAAAAGGGTCTTTTTTTATTTTATAAGTATATTGTGAATATTTACAGTAAGGAAAAGCTAAAATGTGTCATTTCTATTTATAATAGATTGAAAATTAAGATAATGGTATAATAATTAAAAATAATATCTTTATCTCACCATTTGGGGCTGATTAAAGTTTTACTTTATATAATAAGGGGGAAGTTGAGATGACAGGAGGTAGCATAATTTTTTGGGGCATTCTCATTTTTATCGGTCTAGTTCTTGATCAGCGTAAGAGTAAGAAAAAAGAAGGATAAAAAGTAAACGTTTACAAATTGAATAGCAATTTTTCTTGCTTGCAGAATAATCTCATAAAGGAGTATACTGAATGACGGTAAGACTTATAGAAGGGGTAATGAAAATGAAGCTTGCAGGAAAAGTTGCTATCGTAACTGGCGGTGGCATCGGTATTGGACGTAATACAGCTCTTTTGTTGGCTAAACAAGGCGCAAAAGTAATTGTGACGGACATTGATCAAGAAAGTGGACAAGCAACAGTGGAGGAAATTACGAATCTAGGCGGAGAAGCCCTTTTTGTATTCTATGATATGGAAAAGCAAGGAGATTGGCAACGCGTTATTAGCATTACTTTGAATGCATTCAGTCGCATTGACATGCTTTTTCAAAATGCTGGTTTATATAAAATAGATTCTATTTTTTCTCGTCAACAAGAGAACGATTCCAATGTACTTTGTATTAATGACGTTTGGATAGAGATAAAACAATTAACGTCATCTTTTATGAAACAGCAAGAAGAAGTGGTGCTTAGTGATTTACCGATTTTCGGTATTATTGGCACGAAAGGACAATCATTTCATACAGTAGAAGCCCTAGTATAATAATGAAAACCGCCCTCAATATATGTGGACGGTTTTTTTGTATGTTATATAGAAGGAAATTTTTTTAGCGAATACGTTGTTCTGTTTGGCTGTCAAAGAAATGCGCTTTATTTAAATCAAATGCCAATTTAATTTGGTCTCCAGGTGAGAATATATGTCTTGCATCAACACGTGCTGCAAAATCTTGATTTCCAAGTTTCATATATAAAATAGATTCAGCACCTAACAATTCAGCAACTTCAATTTTTGTTGTGAAAGTAGTAGATTGTGAAGCTTCTAAAAATAGTAGTTCATCATGAATGTCCTCCGGGCGAATACCTAAAACAATTTCCTTATTTACATAGCCTTGTTCACGTAGCATCTTCATTTTTCCTTCAGATACTTTGATTTTTATAGTATTGTCTATAACGAAATCGGTTTCAGTCAATTTACCACGGAAGAAGTTCATCGCTGGTGACCCGATAAATCCACCCACGAAAATGTTTTCTGGTGTTTCATATACTTCTTTTGGTGTTCCAATTTGTTGAATCTTTCCATCCTTCATAACGACAAGACGCGAAGCCATAGTCATTGCTTCTGTTTGGTCATGTGTTACATAAATTGTTGTTGTTCCAAGGCGATGATGTAGCTTAGAAATTTCTGAGCGCATTGCAACACGGAGTTTAGCATCTAAGTTTGATAATGGCTCGTCCATTAAGAAAACTTTTGCATCTCGAACGATTGCTCTACCTAACGCAACACGTTGGCGCTGTCCACCTGATAATGCTTTCGGTTTTCTATCTAAATATTGTTCAAGTCCTAAAATTTTTGCTGCATCTTTTACACGACGATCGATTTCATCTTTTGGTATTTTTCGAAGTTTTAATCCAAATGCCATATTATCATATACACTCATATGTGGATAAAGAGCGTAGTTTTGGAATACCATTGCGATATCTCGATCTTTTGGAGGAACATCATTCATTAGTTTACCATCAATTGAAAACTCGCCTTTTGAAATATCTTCGAGTCCAGCTACCATTCGTAACGTTGTAGACTTTCCGCATCCAGAAGGACCGACAAATACAATAAATTCTTTATCTTGAATGTGTAAATTAAAATCAGTTACAGCTGTTACGTTATTATCATATATCTTATAAATGTTTTCTAATTTAAGTTCTGCCATGGTATTTCCCCCTAGAAATAATTATGCAAACGTTTTCTTTGAGTTCATTATAAACGAATAGATTCAAAAAATAAATAAAAAAATAAAACGTTTTCATTTATTGGAGATTTATTAGTGGTTTTCATATGTTTTCTTAGAAAAAGAACAATAAAAATTGTAAGCGCTATTTTAAATTGAGATAGAATCTGTTATCATTCATTAATGAAAACGTTTGCGCCTTGAAAAAGAGAAAAATGAATGAAATGGGGTAGCATAATGGAAAAACAATGGTGGAAAGAAAGTGTAGTATATCAAATTTATCCTCGTAGCTTTATGGATAGTAATGGTGATGGTATAGGAGATCTTCAAGGGATTATTTCAAAGCTAGATTACTTAAAAGAGTTAGGGATTGATGTGATTTGGTTATCACCAGTCTATGAATCTCCAAATGATGATAATGGTTATGATATAAGCGATTATTGTAAAATTATGAACGAGTTCGGAACAATGGAAGATTGGGATGAACTATTACATGAAATGCATGAACGTAATATGAAATTGATGATGGATTTAGTTGTTAATCATACATCTGATGAACATAATTGGTTTATTGAATCACGTAAATCAAAAGATAATAAATATAGAGATTACTATATATGGCGTCCTGGAAAAGAAGGGAAAGAACCAAACAACTGGGGAGCTGCTTTTAGTGGATCTGCATGGAAGTATGATGAAATGACGGATGAATATTATTTACATCTGTTTTCTAAAAAACAACCGGATTTAAACTGGGATAATGAAAAGGTAAGACAAGATGTTTATGAGATGATGAAGTTTTGGTTAGAAAAAGGAATTGATGGATTCCGCATGGATGTTATCAATTTTATTTCTAAAGAAGAAGGGTTACCAACAGTTGAAACAGATGAAGATGGTTATGTTTCAGGTCATAAACATTTTATGAACGGTCCAAACATTCATAAATATTTGCATGAAATGAATGAGGAAGTATTATCGAATTATGATATTATGACGGTTGGTGAAATGCCTGGTGTAACGACAGAAGAAGCTAAATTGTATACTGGAGAAGAACGAAAAGAGTTGCAAATGGTATTCCAATTTGAACATATGGATTTAGATTCAGGAGAAGGTGGAAAGTGGGATGTAAAACCATGCTCACTTCTTACTTTAAAAGAGAATTTAACAAAGTGGCAAAAAGCATTAGAGCATACCGGATGGAATAGCCTTTATTGGAATAACCATGATCAGCCTCGCGTTGTATCTCGTTTTGGTAACGATGGAATGTATCGCATTGAATCTGCGAAAATGTTAGCGACAGTTCTTCATATGATGAAGGGAACGCCATATATTTATCAAGGTGAAGAAATCGGAATGACGAACGTTCGATTCCAATCAATTGATGAATATCGAGATATTGAAACGTTAAATATGTATAAAGAAAAAGTGATAGACCATGGTGAAGATATAGAAAAAGTAATGGAATCTATTTATATAAAGGGTCGTGATAATGCTAGAACTCCGATGCAGTGGGATGATCAGAATCACGCTGGATTTACAACGGGTGAGCCTTGGATTACTGTAAATCCTAACTATAAAGAGATTAATGTGAAACAAGCAATCCAAGATGAAGGTTCAATTTTTTATTACTATAAGAAATTAATTGAGCTACGCAAAAATAATGAAATAGTTGTATATGGATCATATGATTTAATATTAGAGAATAATCCTTCTATTTTTGCTTATGTAAGAACATATGGAGACGAAAAACTACTTGTTATTGCAAACTTTACTGCGGATGAAAGTGTATTTGAAATGCCTGAGGATATTAGTTATAGTGAATCAGAATTATTCATACACAATTACGATGTAGAAATCGGATTGATAGATAACATTACATTACGTCCGTATGAAGCGATGGTATTCAAATTGAAATAAGAAAAATCCTTATGCCACCTTGGCATAAGGATTTTTTGGGTTACCATTTTAATATGGAGAATCCATATGGAGGAAGTGTAACTTGTAATACACTTGCTTCTGCTGAAAATTCTTCATTTGTATAAATGTTAATTATTTTCTTACCAGTAACATGAAGAGGGAGTGAAACTGTAACTTCACTATTAGTAGGGTTTAAAACGAAAAAGATAGTTTCATCCTCATATGTTTTCGTATAAGAAATATAATTATGTTCATCATTTGCTTCGATGAATTGAAAAGTACCATGTCCTCCAAAAGCTGCATGTTGTTTTCGTAATGAAATCAATGTTTGTATATGTGTAAATAATGCATGATCTTGTTCTTTAGTATCCCAAATCATACATTTACGGCAATCGGGGTCCATACCACCATCCATGCCGATTTCATCTCCGTAATAAATACATGGAGAGCCGATGAAAGAAAGATGGAATACATAGAGCAATTTCAACTTATTTTTATCTCCATTGCATGTTGTTAAAATTCTTGGAGTATCATGGCTATCTAATAAATGAAAGGCTGCTTCATTTACATTCATAGAGTAGGAATGTAGAGATTCTGTAATTTGCTTCATAAATTCACTTGCTTTAATGGAATCGTTAGCAAAGTAAGAAAGTAGAGCGTTTGTAACAGGGTAGCTCATGACAGCATCAAATTGATCGCCTTGTAGCCACGGAAGGGCATCGTGCCAAATTTCTCCCAAAATATATACTTCAGGATTTAATGTCTTTATTTCAGTTCGGAATTCTCTCCAAAAGTTGTGATCGACTTCATTTGCGACATCAAGGCGCCAGCCATCTATATTGAATTCTCGTACCCAATAACGTCCTACTTCAAGTAAGTATTCTTTTACATCTGGATGAGCTGTATTTAATTTAGGCATATACGGTGTAAAGGCGAAAGTATCATAATTGGGAAGTGGATCGGTTATAATTGGAAATTCATGAATGTGGAACCACTCTTTATATGCAGACTTCTCACCGTTCTCTAGAACGTCTTGAAATTTCTCGAAAAAGTATCCACTATGATTAAACACAGCATCGAGCATTACTTTTATACCGTGTTTATGACATTCTTCAATGAGCTCTTTAAAAGTTTCTTTCGTCCCAAATTGTGGATCAATTTCCATATAGTCAATTGTGTCATATTTATGGTTTGAATGAGCTTTGAAAATAGGTGTGAAATATATTCCGGAAATGCCAAGCTTAACAAGGTAATCAAGGTTTTGAATAACACCAGCAAAATCCCCGCCGAAAAAATTAGTTGGAGTTGGATTCGTACTTCCCCAAGGAAGGGTGTTTTCTGGATTCAGCGTACTATCGCCATTAGCGAATCGTTCAGGGAAAATCTGATACCAAATGGTGTCTTTAATCCACGATGGTGCTTTGAATACATCATCTGCATGAATAAATGGAAAACAAAAAAAGTTACCAACATCATCATTTGGAATGTTAGAAAAGAATCCTCGCTCTGTATAAATAAGAGTGTCTGTTTCAGATTTTAATTCAAACCCATAACGTAAGCGCTTAAATTTTGGTTCGATTGCAATGGACCAATAATCAAATAATGCAGTAGAACCCGTTTTTTTCATTGGTGTACTTGCTGATATCCATTTCCCGTCTTTCCATTCGTAAGGATCACCGTAAATAAGATCGGCGCTTTGAACATCATCTCTCTTAGTACGTATTCGGATGTGAATAGTTTGTTCATCGTAAGCGTATGCATAATTATCTTTCGGCCTATGATAAATGGCTTCTTTAAACATATAGAAAATCCCCCTTCAATATCTCTATACATAGTATTCCCTGAAGTGTAATAATAAAGCCTATATTGCAAACGATTGCCTTTCTTATAGCTTTAATATTGCTTATAAGAGTAGTATTCATTTCATATAAAGTCAATGTATAAAGAGTATAATGACATAATTTTTAAATTAATATTTGCAAAATGAATAAAAGAATGTATAATGATAGACAAATAGCGCAAACGTTTTCATGGACTTGAGATATTGTTTGCGCTTCAATTAAACTATTAAATGCAAACGTTTTCAGTTACTGAGGTACATAGACAATTTAGGGAGGTTTTTGGGATGAAGAAAGCATTATCATTATTAACGGTTTCAGCATTATCTATTGGTATGTTATCTGCATGTGGACCGAAAGATTCAGGGAAAAAAGAGGAAAGTAAAGCGAAAAAAGACTATGATCTTCTTGTTTGGGAAGATGATAAAAAAGGTGTTGGTTTAGAACCAGCAGTGAAAAGCTTTGAGGAAAAATATAAAGTAAAAGTAAAAGTTGTTGAAATGCAAATGACAGATCAAGTGAAGAAGTTACGCCTTGATGGGCCAGCGGGGACTGGACCAGATGTTGTAACATTGCCACATGATCAAATCGGAAATGCAGTAACAGAAGGTTTACTTTCTGAAGTGAAAGCAGATGATGCTGTAAAGAGTAAATTTACTAATTCATCAATAGAAGCACAGACATATAACGGAAAATTATATGGTTTACCAAAAGCAATTGAGACACCAGTCTTTATTTATAATAAAAAACTAATGCCAAAAGCGCCAGAAACGATGGACGAGCTGTTTAACTTCTCAAAAGAATTTACGAAAGATGGCAAGTACGGATTTTTAGCATTAGGAGATAACTTCTACTTTGCTAATGCATTCATGGCAGGTATGGGCGGTTATGTATTTGGTGAAAAAGATGGAAAGCCAAATGCAAGTGATGTTGGATTAAATAATAGCGGAGCAGTACAAGGTGCTGAATATCTTCAAAAATGGTACAAAGAAAAATTATTCCCGAAAGGTATTATCGGTGAATCAGGTGGGCCTGCTGCTGATGGACTATTCAATGAAGGAAAAGCAGCATCTATCATGAATGGCCCATGGGCGTTCCAAGCAATGGAAAAGAACGGGATTGATTATGGCGTTGCTCCAATGCCGAAATTACCAAATGGTCAACCGATGAAAACGTTTGTTGGGGTTAAAGGATGGCATGTAACAAGTTTTTCTAAACAAAATGATTTAGCTACAAAATTCACTGAGTGGGTAACAAATGAAGAAAACGCAAAAATTCGATTTGAGAAAACAAAAGAAATTCCTCCAGTAAAATCAGTAATGGAAGATCCAATTATTAAAGATAACGAAGCTGCAAAAGCAGTTGCAACGCAATCTGAAAATGGAATTCCAATGCCAAACATTCCAGAAATGCAAGAAGTTTGGAAACCAGCTGGAGATGCGCTTCAATTAGTTGTTACAGATAAAGAGGCACCAAAAGCGGCGCTTGATAGTGCAGTGAAACAAATTAAAGGTAATATTGAGGCAAATCATAACAAGAAAAAATAAGGTGAAATTCGTGCCTCTAATATGAGAGGCACGAATTCTCTCCCTTCCATGTAGGAAGAAAAAAGGGGGAAGGAACATGCAAACATCTATGGAACCAGCAAATGGGGTAAACCATTCAAAGCATAGAAAAATGGCAACCATGTTATCAATCATTCCAGGCGTGGGCCAAATGTATAATAAACAATTTGTAAAAGGTCTTATTTTTCTAGTATTAACAGGTTCATTTATTGTAGCCTTTGCTGATTTATTAAATATGGGATTATGGGGTATTGTAACGCTCGGTACAGAAGTTCCACGTGACCATTCTGTCTTTCTATTAGTAGAAGGAATCTTGGCCCTTATCGTTATCGTTTTTGGGCTCGGCATATATGCATTTAACTTATACGATGCATACCAAAATGGAAAGAAACGTGATATCGGAACACCGTTAAATTCTGTAAAAGAGCAATACCGTAATTTGTTAGATCAAGGTTTTCCTTATTTAATGGTTTCACCAGGTTTTCTACTACTTATCTTTGTTGTCGTATTTCCAATCATCTTCGTAATTTTAATTGGATTTACAAACTATGATTTATATCATTCTCCTCCAGCTAAATTAGTAGATTGGGTGGGCTTTAAAAACTTTATTGATATTTTCACTTTACCGATGTGGAGAGAGACATTTGTAAGTGTATTCTCTTGGACTGTCATTTGGACATTCGTTGCAACAACATTACAAGTTGCGCTCGGTATTTTCTTAGCGATTATCGTAAATCAGCCTGGTATTAAAGGAAAGGCGATTATTCGAACAATCTTCATTTTACCGTGGGCGGTTCCAGCATTCGTATCTATTCTTGTTTTCTCTGGTATGTTTAATGAAACATTCGGAGCGATTAACAATCAAGTATTAGCTTTATTCGGAATTGAAAAAATTGCTTGGATGACAGATCCATTTTGGGCGAAGATTGCTTTAATTATGATTCAAACGTGGCTTGGGTTCCCGTTTATCTTTGCGATGACAACAGGTATACTGCAATCGATTCCGGGAGAATTATATGAAGCGGCTACAGTAGATGGAGCGACAGCTTGGCAACAGTTTCGTAAAATTACATTGCCACTTGTGTTATATGCAACAGCACCAATATTAATTACGCAATATACGTTTAACTTTAATAACTTTAGTATCATCTATCTATTTAACGGTGGAGGTCCTGCTGTAGCTGGACAAGACGCAGGTGGAACGGATATTTTAATTTCATGGATTTATAAGTTAACGATGACTTCAGCGCAGTACGGAAAAGCAGCAGCTCTTACAATGATATTATCGTTAATCGTTATTACAGTTGCGTTATGGCAATTTAAGAGAACAAAATCATTCCAAGAAGAGGATATGATGTAAATGAATATTAAAAGACAGAAGATGTTACGTCTCTCATTAAGTTATTTAGTTATTTTCGTAATGTGTGCCATCATTTTCTATCCGTTATTATGGATTATTGGCTCATCGTTTAATCCAGGTGATAGTTTATCTGGATCAAGTATTATTCCACAAAATGCAACGTTAGATCATTATCGTAAGTTATTAGATCTAGAGAATAGTAATTACTTACTATGGTATAAAAACACATTAAAAGTAAGTGTTTTAACGATGATTTTCTCAGTGTTAGCAATTAGCTTTACTGCTTATGCATTTTCGAGATATCGTTTTGTTGGAAGAAAAAATGGTTTATTAACATTTTTAATCCTGCAAATGATTCCAAACTTTGCAGCGTTAATTGCTCTATACGTATTAGCTCAATTAACAGGATTAATTGATACACACCTTGCATTAATTTTAATTTATGTAGGCGGGGCCATTCCGATGAATACATGGCTTATGAAAGGGTATTTTGATACGATTCCGAAAGAACTGGATGAATCAGCTCGTATGGATGGAGCAGGACATTTCCGTATTTTTTGGCAAATCATTATGCCACTTGCAAAGCCAATCGTAGCGGTTGTAGCGTTATTTACTTTCATTGGTCCATTTACAGATTTCATTTTAGCGAGTATTATTTTGCGAACACCAGAAAATTATACTTTAGCAGTTGGATTATATGAAATGGTTGCGAAGAAATTCGGTAATGAATTTACAACGTTTGCAGCGGGTTCTGTGTTAATTGCGATCCCAATTTCAATTTTATTCCTATCACTACAAAAATACTTTATTTCTGGTTTAACAGCTGGAGGTACAAAAGGATGAAAAATGGGACATTACGTCCCATTTTTCTTTTCATCTCCCTATAAATAACTTTATAGGGAGATGAAAAGAGATTTGACATCACATGTGAAAAGAAGTGAAATAAATAGTATATTATAGTATAGGAAAAAATAGCTATATCCCTTACAATACATGAAGAGGGAGAATAGGATTAGTTTTGCAAGATATAAGAAATGAAAGTTTATGACTTGCAATGAGTGCGAGATAAAATATATGAAAAATGGCAGAGAAATGAGAGGAGGGGGATTTTTATGACAGTTACAATTAAAGATGTGGCGAAGCAAGCGAATGTTGCACCATCAACAGTTTCTCGTGTAATTGCTGATAATCCAAGTATAAGTGAAAAGACAAAGCGCCGTGTTAGGAAAGTGATGAGTGAATTAGGGTATCATCCCAATTTAAATGCGAGAAATCTTGCGAACCAAACGACGAAAACACTTGGTCTTGTTATGCCAAGTTCTGCAAGTAAAGCTTTTCAAAATCCATTTTTCCCAGAAGTTATAAGAGGGATTAGTTCATTTGCACACGTAGAAGGTTATGCGCTTTACATGTCGACAGGTGAAACGGAAGAAGAAATTTTTAATGGTGTCGTAAAGATGGTACAGGGACGTCAAATTGGTGGTATTATTCTTTTATATTCAAGGGAGAATGATCGGATTATTCAATATTTACATGAACAAAATTTCCCGTTTGTTTTAATAGGAAAACCATATGATCGAAAAGATGAAATTACATATGTAGATAATGACAATTATACAGCTGCAAGAGAAGTGGCAGAATATTTAATTTCATTAGGGCATAAGCAAATCGCGTTCATTGGTGGTGGATCAGATTTACTTGTAACGAGAGATCGTTTAGCTGGTATGAGTGATGCCTTGAAATTAGCAGACATTGTATTACCAAAAGAATATATTTTACATTTTGATTTTTCGAGAGAAAGTGGTCAACAAGCCGTTGAGGAATTAATGGGACTGCAGCAACCGCCAACGGCAATTATGGCAACGGATGACTTAATTGGACTTGGTGTGTTAAGTGCTCTTTCTAAAAAAGGATTCGTTGTACCGAAGGATGTTTCTATTGTAAGCTTTAATAATGCTTTATTATCAGAAATTGCGAGCCCTCCACTTTCGACAGTTGATGTGAATATTTATCAGCTAGGATATGAGGCAGCAAAAGCTTTAGTTGATAAAGTAGAGAATGCAGAATCCACTGCAAAGTGTATCATTATTCCTCATAAATTACTAAAACGTCAAACTTGTGATCATTATGCATAAAAAAGCTAAGAGTTTAACTCTTAGCTTTTTTTATTAGAAAGGCTTCTAATCGGTCGCAGCCTTCTTTTAAAGTTTCGATACTATACGCATAGGACAAGCGAAGGTAGCCTTCACCGTATTCAGAGAATGCTGTTCCAGGAACTACAGCTAGTCCAGCTTCTTTGACAAGATCAAGTGCAAAATCAAATGATGAAGATGTCAAATGACCGACATATGGGAATAAGTAAAATGCACCTGTTGGATTTTCAACTGCTAATCCCATTTGAGTGAGTCTATTATATACGTAATCACGGCGTTTTTTATATTGGTGGCGCATCATTTTGGGTGCGTCTTTAGCAGCTGTTAATGCTTCAATCGCAGCGTATTGAGCGATTGAAGTAGCACACGTTACATTGTATTGATGAACTTTTAATATGTGTCCTGCTAAATAGCTTGGTGCGAATAAAAGTCCAACACGCCAGCCAGTCATAGAATGTGATTTAGATAAACCGTTAATGACAATTGTCTTTTCACGCATTTCTGGGAAATGAGCGATAGATGTATGCTTTTGTTCATACACAAGCTCGCTATAAATTTCATCTGAAAGGACGAAAATATTTTTATCTTTTAAAACATCTACAATATCTTTTAATTCTTCTATGGATAAAGTTACACCAGTTGGGTTAGAAGGATATGGTAGTACGATACATCTTGTTTTTTCTGTAATAGCATTTTTTAGCGCGTCAGCTGTTAAACGGAATCCAGTTTCACGAACATCTACAAAAATGGGCGTTGCACCGCATAATCGAATAATAGGTTCGTAACCTGGATAAATAGGAGCAGGTAAAATTACTTCTGTTCCTGGCTCTAAAATCGTTCGGAATGCAACATCAATTGCTTCGCTAGCACCAATTGTAACGATGGTTTCGTTTTCAGGTGAGTAATGTAAATCGTAGTTATCTTTTACGAAGTTACAAGCTGCCTTACGTAATTCTAGTAAACCAGCGTTATGTGTATAGCTTGTATAGTTTTCTGTAATAGCCCGTTTTGCCGCTTCTTTTACGAGAGAAGGTGTAGGGAAATCGGGTTGTCCGATTGTTAAAGAAATCAAATTATCATAGTTTTGAATCATGTTAGAGAATTGACGGATTCCAGAAATTTGGATATCCTTCACTCTAGGGTTAATGAATTGTTCCATTGTATCTCCCTTTCTTCCGTTTGAAAATTAAGTTCATTTTATCATATTTTCTATGATTGCGCTTTGTATATGTAATTTAGAAAGAGAGAGAAAAGAAAAAAAAAGCCGCTATAAGCGACTTTTTAATATCCGTATTCCCAATCTATTTCATCTTCATTCCAGAGTACAGAGGATACCTTGCCAAGGTGAACAACTGATTCGTTCACAGCACATGTGCAATCTTCATCTCCTGCTTTATGCTGTAACTCTTCATATACTGATTTTTCAACATTTTCTAGAACAACCAAATTTTCTTCTTTTAAAACAAGCGTAGTACCCGCCATATTTATCTTCCTCCTACTAAAGTAATGATCACTTATTTGTAAACATAGATAGTATGGATTATATGCTGTATTTTGCTATAGTTGTCCGTCTAAAAAAGTATTTTTACATTTTCTTTGTAATCCGTATTCATTGTATACTGCACGAAGGAAATTTGGTACAGGGTTTACAATCATTTCGAAAATCTGTAACAATTATTATGAGTTGTTAACAAAGAATTAACAAATATGTTAAGAAAAATCAAAATTTTAAAACAAATAAACCTATAAAATGATATAATCATATCAAAATACATATAGGGGATGAGAGGTTATGGAGCTTATCCGTGATTTGTTGATTCAAATTGCCATCATAATTT
The DNA here is from genome assembly GCF_052805735.1 of Bacillus sp. N6. NCBI lineage: Bacteria > Bacillati > Bacillota > Bacilli > Caryophanales > Bacillaceae > Bacillus > Bacillus sp. N6. Next base: position 3,950,867 of record NZ_CM127843.1, on the reverse strand, counting down.
TACCACTATTTTTATATGAAGCGATTCGTTTAAATCGCTATCAAGAAATGCCTCCGAAGCCAAATCGTTACTTTATTATGTTTTTATCTAGCGTTACGCTCGTTCTCTCCATGACATACTCTATTTGTTTTGGCAATGTGTGTGGGTATAACTTTCACCCAATTCCAATTGTCAGTGGTTTTTTATATGGTGGGATTGTTGGTTTAATCCCAGCGGTTATTTTTGTTGCATATGAATGGTTACTAAAGGGAATGAGCTTTCTTCCAGTTTTAGAAGTAACATTTCTATTGATAGTTCCGCTATTTTTATCAAAGAAATGGTCTCTTTTTTCAAGAGATAAGAAATTAATTTTAGCATTTATGATTTCATCATTTTATGTGCTTGTTTCTTTAGTATTAGGCATGATTAATGTTCTTTTGGAAACAGGATTTACACCGTATATTTCGCAAATATATAGCGGATTTATATTTGCTTCGCTTATCATGGTCATGACAATGGTATTTCAGGTGTATTTAACTGAATATTTAAATGAAAATGCATTGCTACGTACAGAGATGCAAAAATCAGAAAAGCTTAATATTGTAAGTGAGTTAGCAGCAAGTGTGGCACATGAAGTTCGAAATCCACTTACTGTTGTTCGTGGATTTATCCAATTGCTAGAAAGTACGGAAGATGTGAAGAATAAGGATTATATGCGTCTCGTATTAGCTGAATTGGATCGGGCGGAACAAATTATTTCAGATTATTTGAATTTAGCAAGGCCGCAAATTGAGAAAAAAGAACACATTTGTTTATCAGCCCAATTAATAGAAATGACCACTCTTATGTCGTCATTTGCAGCAATGCAAGGTGTATATTTACAAGTTGAAATTTCAGAAAGTCTTTATACGATTGGTGATAAGACAAAATTGAAGCAAGCTATTATGAATGTTGTTAAAAATGGTATTGAAGCAATTCAAGGAAATAAAGGATATTTAAAAGTAACAGCTATTCAAAAAGACGAAACAATCATAATAAGAGTTAAAGATAGTGGTGTTGGTATGACGAAAGAACAGTTAGCAAGGCTGGGGCAACCATATTATTCTTTAAAAGAAAAAGGGACAGGATTAGGGCTTATGGTAACATTTAGTATTTTACAAGCGCATAATGGTACATTGGAATATAAGAGTGAAAGTGGAAAAGGCACTGAAGCAATTATTATATTACCAGCTGTACAAAATAAGGAATAAAAGTTACCGATGGAAGGTAACTTTTTATTTTATATTGTTTATTCATTTGTTTTTTCTTGTTTTGCTCGGCTAAATAAACTTTTAAATGATTGAAAGAAGCTTTGCTCTTTTGAGGCAGCGACCATTCTTTTTGTTTCTTGAATTTCTCGAATAACTTGCATAAGCTGTGCATCACGATTACTGTCCTTGTTATAAATTTGACTAACAAGTTTATTCATTTTTTCTTCTTGTTTGGATTCTCGTTTATACATATGATTCATTAATAAGTCCATTTTTTCTTTTTGCAATGCATCTGTTTGAGCGGCGTGCTCGACTAACTCTTGAAGCATTTTTTCTTGAGAGCCTTCTTTTACATACACTTGTTGCATCAATTCATCTAGTTTCTCATCCTTTAAACGATTTTGTGTAATTAGAGTAGAATTTTGATGAATAATTGCTTCATTTAATTGAGCTAGCATTTCAAGTTTCAACATGAACTCCTCAAAGTTACGCCCATCTTCTTTTTCTTTCGGTTGTATCTCTTGCTTATCTTGTATAACTGGTACAGGTGGGGCCTCTTTTTCTTTTAAAATAATCGGTATCGTTTCTGAAATATCTTCTTGTAATGTGGCAGCTCTTTCATGTATAGATTTCAATAGTTTTAAATCATCAAGTTTATAAATACGAGCATCAGCTGTTTTAGAAATCATATAACCATGTTCCTCTAACAGTTGACTATATTTGCGGACTATATGTTTTGGGATGCCTGTTTTATTCGTGACATCTTTCGTTTTATAGGTAGCTTCCATGATATTTCCTCCCCAAAAAGTATCGTATATATCATTTCAATCTTTTATGAGGACTTCCTTTGAAAAAGAATGTCGGAAGGCTATTAGTTTTCTACAGCATTAGTGAAAAAATGAAATTTTTTGGCGGAATGGCAAGGAATAACTAAAATAATGTCTGAAAACATATACAGGAGAAGTTTGTTATAATAACTGAGGAAAAGAAACTGGTAGAAACATGGAGGTATACATGAAGCAATTAAAAGGTATTATCATTTCAATTATTGCAATTCTGTCTATTTTAGTAGCAGTTTATGAAGTACTTGTGCCAGAGGAAACAAGTGTAAAGAAAATGAATACGTATGATCAAGTGTTAGAATTTCCGAAAGAACGTTATCCAGAGACAGGAAAACATATTACGGATGCTATAAAAGAAGGGCATTCAGAAGTTTGTACAATCGATCGTGGTGGTGCTGCAGATAGAAGGAAATTGTCGTTAGCACCGTATCCATCAAAAAAAGGGTATGATCGTGATGAATGGCCAATGGCGATGTGCAAGGAAGGCGGAAAAGGAGCACATATTGAATATATAAGTCCGGCGGATAACCGGGGAGCAGGCTCTTGGGTAGGGAATAAGTTAGATAAATATCCAGATGGTACGCGTGTGAAATTTGAAGTGAAGTAGTATTTGTACATTTCATAATGAAGGAGAAGGGGAACTATGGAGTTAACAATTTCTTATTCGCAATTAATGTTGATGAACTATGACGGTGAGCAGCCTTATGTAGACTGGACGGATGAAGATTTTGAAAGAGGTTATGCTGAGGCAGAGGGAACTGTTATTTTTGAAGCACTTTCTGATTATACTTGTGAAGTGAAAGTGACCCCAGGGAAACATATTGAAAAAGAAGAAGTGGTTAGAACGATTACGGTTCCTTTTACGGTTGAAAATGAAAGTATCGTTATAACGAGTATTCTTTCAAACAAATTTCAAATATCTATTCCAAATGGTGAGTATACAGTTGTCTTACAAGCAATTCCTCTTGAAGAGCCAACGGATGATGAATTATATAAAATACAATACGAATTCTTCTTTGAAAGTAAAGAATAAAAAATGGGTTATCCTGAGAAAAGGATAACCCATTTTTGTTATGCGTTTGTTTTTAAAAGGGAACGAGCATCTTTCGCTGCTTGAACCATATGTTCTAAAGCTGGAATAACTTCTTCTGTTCTTCTCGTTTTTAAACCACAATCAGGATTAATCCAGAAATATTTAGGATCGCATACTTCTAAAGATTGTTCTACGATTTTATACATTTCATCTTTACTCGGTACACGTGGGCTATGAATATCATATACACCTAGACCGATGCCTTTTTCATATGTTGTATGTTTTAACGTATCAATAAATTCTCCGTGACTTCTTGATGTTTCGATAGAAATTACATCTGCATCTAATGCGCGAATCGCGTCAACAATATCTTCGAAGTTACTGTAACACATATGAGTATGAATTTGTGTTTCATTTGCTACAGAAGAAGTTGCTAAAAGGAAGGATTGTACTGCCCATGTAATATAAGCATCCCAATCTTTTTCTTTTAGTGGCATTCCTTCACGAAGTGCTGGCTCATCGACTTGAATTACTCTAATTCCGGAAGATTCAAGTAGTTCAATTTCGTGACGAAGAGCTAGTGCAATTTGATACGAAACTTCTTTTCTTGGAATGTCATTTCGAACGAAGGACCAATTTAAAATCGTAACAGGTCCAGTTAACATTCCTTTTACAACTTTCTCCGTTAAGCTTTGTGCATAAACTGTTTCCTTAATAGTCATGCCGTTAATAAAGGCTACATCACCATAAATAACAGGTGGTTTTACGCAGCGGGAACCGTATGATTGTACCCAACCGTTTTTAGTGAATGAGAAACCAGCAAGGCGCTCACCAAAATATTCGACCATGTCAGTTCTTTCAAATTCACCATGTACAAGGACATCAAGCCCAATTTCTTCTTGGTAACGAATCCATTTTTCTGTCTCTTTTTCAATAAATTGTTCATATTGTTCATTTGAAATAACACCGTTACGCCATTCTTTTCGCGTTTGACGAACTTCAGTTGTTTGCGGGAAGCTACCAATGGTCGTTGTTGGTAATAGCGGTAACTCCAGGGCAACTTGTTGTAATTCGTATCGTTTTTCAAATGGAAGAGGGCGTGAAAAATCTTCTTCTTTTAGTGCTGTTCGTGCTGCTTTGACATCTTCTCGGTTACGTGCAGCAGATGAGCGAATTGTATGATGTACGTTTCGATATGTTTCCAGCTCATTACTAATGCTTTCTGTACCTTGAGTGAGAGCGGAATGAATAAGAACTAACTCTTCTAATTTTTGATTTGCAAATGCTAATGCATCAAATAGCTCAGTCGATAAGTGAGTTTCTTCTGTTTTATCGATCGGTGTATGCAATAAGCTACAAGAAGGCTGAACGATGAAATCTTTCGTTTGGACTTGTTTTTGTAACGTTGTAAATAACTCAAGAACTTCATCAAGGTCAGCTCTCCAAATGTTACGGCCATCTATACAACCGACAGCTAAAGTTTTATCAGCTGGGAATCCATATTTTGAAATAGCATTTAAATTACCTTCTTTACCATGAATGAAATCTAATCCAATACCGGATACCGGGAATGTAATAATTTCTTCATAGTTTTCTTCCACGCTATCAAAATACGTTTGTAAAAGAAGAGTCGCATTTGGAACTTCTTTACGAATAGCTTCATAAATTTCTTTTGCTTGTTGAACTTCTTCTTTCGTTAAAGAAGCGAAAATTGGTTCATCAACTTGAATGGCTTGTGCACCAGCTGCATGTAGTTCTGAAAGCAGTTGTACGTAAGGTGCAACTAACTGTTTTAAAATGGAAGGGAATTGTTCTTTTGTATAGCCTTTAGCTAATTTTAAGAAAGTATATGGACCTAAAATAACAGGCTTTCCATCTACTCCTAATTCTTGTTTTGCCTCTTCGTATAAGCGAAGTGGACGATTATCTTTTAAAGAGATTTGTAATCCCTCTTCATATTCAGGAACGATATAGTGATAGTTTGTGTTAAACCATTTTGTCATTTCGGAAGCTACGTGATTTTTAGAGCCACGCGCCATTGCGAAATATACATCAAGGTAAGATGTAAACTCAGAAAAACGTGATGGGATAAATCCTAGCATATAGGCAGTATCCAAAACGTGATCATAATATGTAAAGTCGCCAATTGGAATGAGTTCAATCCCTTTTTCTTGCTGTACTTTTACGTGTTGAAGGCGAATTTCTTTCATTGTTGTTAAAAATTGTTCTTCATCAATTTTATTGGACCAAAAAGCTTCCAATGTTTTTTTCCACTCTCGTTGTAGTCCGATACGTGGATAACCTAAGTTACTTGTTTGAATTGCCATTTTAAATTCCTCCCTAATTGAAAGTAAGCATTTCCGTTTACTAGGAAATACTTATAACAAAAAGTGCAAAGACATAGAAAATAAGCCTTCCTTTTTGTTTTAACACCTCATCATCATCCGTGAATCTATCAGTGTTGTTAAAACAGGCAGGTCTCCTGACTTATGCTTCATATAATTTCTTTCACCTTCCCGTTTTCACAGTGGCACCAAAAAGAAATCTCAGCATTTACAGTGGCGGGACCGTGTTGGAGTTTCACCAAGCTTCCCTTTTAAACACGAAACGAAATGTTCGTGTACCTATTTTCCTTTTGAAAGGAATTTAACAAGCGATATGATATTGAAACAAATTCTAACACAATTTTTGGAATTTTGTCTACTGTTTTAAAATAAGAAAATTCCAAAGTTTTTATTTCTTATTATTCTGACTTTTTATTCTGAAGTAACTAATAATATTACAGTATAAAAAGAGAAATTGAGCTATGAAAGAAGTAGGGATGTCTTCTTTCATAGCTCAATTTTCATCTATAGCAACTTCTGAAAGTCGGCCTGCTATAGCATCTTTAAGGAGGGTGTTTAGCCATTGTAATTCAACTGTAATATGCTCAATTACACTTTGCAAGATATATAGTTGTGCACGTGGAACCTTTCCTTTATTACAATCATATATCGTTTGCATAGTATGTAAATATTGAAGAGTATCATTTTTCTTTTTTTCTAAAATAGGAACTAATTCATGATCATTGCTAAAGTGAGCGAAAGATAGGGCTGAATAAATAGGTTTATATATTTGGTTTTTTGCTTCGAATTGTTTTAATAGTAAAGTGTGGAATAGTTTTTTGCCTTCTTCTGTTATATGAAAAATCGTTTTGTCAGGTCGGTTTGTGTCTCTAATTACATTTGTAATGTGAATTGCGCCTTGCTTTTCTAATTGCTCGAAAGCGTAATAAAGTGATCCTTTAGCATATTTAATATAACAATCCATTTGTCGTTCTTTCATAATATGCTGCACTTCATATGGATGTTTATCTCCTTCGAGTAGCAAGCCGAGAATGACTAATTTCATGCTCATGCTGTCTCAACTCCTGTATATAAAAACTTTATACATATTATAAACGGCATATCCTTTTTCATAAAGGGATATGCCGCTTCTTTTTTATATTAACTGACTTGCTTTTGTTTTTCTTTCTTTTTAGGGCCTGTAAAGAGGCGTTCATTTCCCATTAGTAAAATACAAATAACACTTAGTACAGCCGGGATGAGTGCCCAGAAGAATGTGTTCGCAATAGATGTAGCGAGAGCTTCTTTAATACCCGCTAATATTTCAGCAGGAATTTTTGCGGTAGCGCCTGGTGATAATAAGAAACTTGTGTCTCCGCCTTTTGGAGCTAATTTTGCTAGTTCAGGGGGGAACACAGAGTTTAGTTTATCTGTAAAAATATGATTTTGAATTGTACCGAAAATCGTTACACCAAGAGTCATACCGAGTGATCGGAAGAATGAGTTTGTTGATGTCGCCGAACCGCGGTCTCGCATTTCTAACTTGTGAATAGAAGACATACTTAATACTGAGAATGAGAAGCCAACACCAAGCCCAGCGAGAATCATAAATAGTGTTACGAGTAAACGAGGTGTGTCCATTGTTAAAGTACTTAATGAATAAATACCAAGAACGAAGAAGACACCAGATACCATCATAATGTTACGATAGCTTGTTCGAGAAGCTAATTGTCCTCCTGTTTGACTTCCAATTACAGAACCAACCATCATTGGTGTTAAAATTAATCCAGCATTAGAGGCCGAACCTCCAAGAACGCCTTGAATGAAGATTGGAATATAAACTGTACAGATAATAAAAGCAGCACCATAGAAAAAGGCAACTCCTTGACTAGCTGCGAATAAAGGTTTTTTAAATAGATGGAACGAAATAATAGGCTCGGTTGCTTTTCTTTCTACAAAGAAGAAAATAATAAGCGCAATAACTACTGTTGTAAATAAGCCAATAATTACAGTGGAATTCCAGGCATATTCCTTACCACCAAGTTCTAATGCGAACATTAAGCAAACGATACTTATGACAAGTGTAATAGCACCAGCCCAATCAATTTTTTGTTTTCTAAATTCTAGAGACTCACTGTAGTATTTAGTAATGAAGAAAAAGGAGATAAGTCCTAATGGAATATTGATATAGAAGACCCAATGCCAACTTATATAGTCTGTAATATAAGCACCTAATAAAGGACCGAATACACTAGATGTCCCGAAAACAGCACCGAATAGCCCTGTCATCTTCCCGCGTTTTTCTGGTGGGAAGATATCATACATAATTGTAAAGGCGATAGGCATAAGGGCACCACCACCGATACCTTGAATAGCTCTATAAATACTTAATTGCTCAATACTTGAAGCTGTTCCGCAAAGCGCAGAACCCAATAAGAAAAGAATGAGGCCCCCAATATAAAAACGTTTCCGCCCGTACATATCAGAAAGTTTCCCAAAGATAGGCATCCCTGCCATTGTTGCTACCATATAAGCTGATGTGACCCAAACAAACTTATCAAAGCCTCCTAGGTCTCCAACGATTGTTGCCATTGCGGTTGCAACGATTGTATTATCCATTGCGGCCATTAATATACCAAGTAGCAAACCAGCAACAACAAATTTTGTCTTGTTGGTGTCTTTTTTTAATGGTTGAGTTTCCAAATATAACCCTCCTTTAGAAATAAGTAAACTATATTAAGTTTTGAGTGCAGTGGATAAAAAATTTAAATGTATAGTTAATTTTAATTTCTTTTCCATAAGTGCACTAATATGCCATAAAGAATATTATAGTCAAATTTGACTATAAGGCAAATTTTTTCTTCCGTCAAAATATTCTTTCATATAAGTAGAGAACGAGTGAGCGATACGAATATTGCTATAAAGGAAATGAAGTAAATTGTAAAAAAATTTCATAAAGAACACCTTCTGTTAATAGATGAAAAATGGTTTTTTCTTCATATTGTCGAATAGGATAAAAGGAAGAGAAATATTAAACATTACTTGTAGCAAGCTTTAGTAAGTTGGGGAATTCATTGTGTGTATGGTACATCTGAAATGAGGTGAATATATATTATGAAAATATGGGGACGAATTTCGGATACAGGAAAGTATTCAATACCGCTACAACCAGTATTGTGGATTGACGGATCGAAAAAGGAAAATGAATTTCCTCAAGTAGCCGTTACATTGCAAATTGGTAGTATGTATACAGAACAATTTTCGTATGAATTGACCTACGATGTAAACGACATACTTATTATGCGAATTGAAGTGGAAAATAAAGGGGTAGAAATGATTTCGAGAGTTGTTGTAAGTCATATGATTCGAGATTACTTTGCTTATATTCCTAATTCTTTAAAAGTTGATAAGGGGATAAGTGAGTTTTTATTCCAGCTTGTAAGGTGGCGAATTGATGATTTGTTACCAAATGAAAAGGTGGAACTACGTTGCAAAATAAAAGCTAATAAAGATAAAGCTCTTAAACAAGCATTCTTTCAGGCTACATATACATTTCAAGATAAAGAGATATCATATGGTCCACTGCAAACAAATGAAGTTGTTGTGCGGCAATGATAAAAAGGAACCTGTACAAAAGGTTCCTTTTTTAGTGAAGGTTGTGTTTTTTGAGTATTTTCTTTTGCTCTATTCCTTTTTTTCCTACATAGTTATTTTTGTAGCCAAAGTATAGAATAAATAAAAATGAAACAACATTTACAATTGCATCGATTTGATCGTTTGTAATAAAGTGTATGCCGAAAGAGGTAAATAATAATTTTAATGATAATAGAAAACCAGCTAGTAAACGCATAGCATCTGATAGATTCTCTTTTTGTAGCATATAGATTACTCCTTTCTATAAAAGTTATATATTATATATATGAAATAGAGTAGGAAAGGTATACAAGCTTAAGCAGAAATGTACATTGCATATGTACATTTTTTATTTTGTAGAAAAACATTATTGATATAGAAACATATATTGGTATAAAAGGGGGAGAAGTATGAAACATAAAGGGAAAATTAGTGGATTATTACTTGGAAATACAGTGGCAGTTACAGAATGGATTGCACTTCAGGATGTAATTGCAAAACTGGATTCACGATCATTTTATACCGTCTTTATTATTTATATACTGCAAATGATACTAAGTTATTATTTTGGACATTGGTACGATAAAAGAGCGAACAAGCGTATGAATGTGGAAGTAGGAGGAATGGCAAGCAACGATTTTGTTGTTGATTTTTTTGGGAAAGTAGCCGCTTTATCTGAAAGAGATTCCCGTAATATTACAGTTTACATTCTTTCTGTAAAAGAATGGGAAGGATTAAAAGACACGTTGCAAGAAAAAAAATTGGGAGTGTTAGTACAAAAATTAGAGAGTACCATTGTAAAGACAATTCGGAAGGGAGATGTTGTTACAAAGTGGGATGAAAATAAGTATGTTATTGTAGCAATTGATAATGGTCATGAAACATCAACAATAACAAACAGATTAATGAAAAATATTGAAAGTGAAATAGAAGGTGATTTACTCAGTGTCACTCTTTTATTTGGAGCAGCTAGCTATCCAGTAGAAGGAAAAACGTTTGAAGAACTGTTGAGAAAGTCGCAAAATCAATTGTATCAGTATAGAAATTTGCAAGAAAATGAGTGAAGCTTCGATTTGAAGATATATGATAGGAAGAAGTTTTATTTGTAACATTTTTTTGACTTTTATTACAAAAAACGTTGCGTTTGTAATAAAAGTCTTTAAAAATATATGAAATAAGCATATAATTATGATGGTAGTGCCAATGCAATTTGCACAATGTGTTTTATTTTAAAAGTGTAGAGGAAAGCAAGCTCTACACTTTTCCTTTTTAGGAAATGAAAAGAATATTTGTAAGTTGTTGCGAGATATCGATTGTACTGTGTAAAATGAACAAAGAGATTATTTGATAGAAAGCTGGAAAGGGAATGATAGACGTGAGAGCGGAACGATCACCTTTTATCAGGTGAACTATTATAGTCTTATTAAGACTGAGGTGAAATTCTGTGGCCATTAAGGTAATACATAGTGTGAACAGGTTTTAAAAAACACGAAGAACTATACTTAAAGATGGATATGGAACTGCTAAATACTTCAAAAAGAATAATGTAATATTAAGTAATAATTCGTACAAACAATATTAATGATCTTCGTAAAAAAGATGCGAGTGTATAGAACAATTACATATTTTATAACTTTTTTATATTACACGATGGTCGTTTATAAATAGGAGGAAGAGATGTTGAAATATAGTAAATTAGCAATTATAACTGCATTATCAATGACTTTATTAGCCGGTTGTTTTGGACCGAAACCAGAAGAAGAATTATATGTAGCGTTTGAAAACGCTGCTAAACAAGAAAAAACAATGTTTGAAGATGCAAAAAAACTTGAGGCTTTAGAGAAAGAAGGACAAGAATTATATAACCAGATTGTGCAAGAAGGAAAAGATAATAATCAAACTGTTAAAGAAAAATTGAATCAAGCAGCAAAGAATACAACTGAACGAGAAAAAGTACTTACAAAAGAAAAAGAGGCTTTAAATAAAGCGCAAGAAGAAGTGAAGTCAGCTGATAAGTATGTGAAGAAAATTGAAGATAATAAGTTGAAAAATCAAGCTGATAAAGTGAAAAGCACCTATGAGAAACGACACGATTCATTTAATAAAATGTATGACAGCTATAATAAATCTTTAAAACAAGAAAAAGAGTTATACACAATGTTACAAGATAAAGGTACTAAATTAAAAGATATTAGTGAAAAAGTAAAAGTAGTAAATCAATCTTATAAGGATATTGAGTCAGAAAAAGATAAATTTAATGAATTCACAAAGTCTTATAATACAGAAAAAGTAGCTTTTTATAAACAAGCAAATATTAAAATTAAAGAAGAGAAAAAATAAAACAGTTTGGCCTACACTTGGCCAAACTGTTTTATTTTTTTGTATAAGTACGACTATACCATGGAACAGGTTCACTTAATTTTTTTTCTTGTTTCAATGCTTCAGGACCAATATAATCTTGAAGTGTTTTTTTTGCTACTGTTAAAGATAAGGTTGTTTTCGGATTTCGATAGGAGGATTCAAGATGACCAAGATGCGGTAGAATTCGAAAATCTTCTTTCGTAGGAGGGATGTGGAAAAAATAATCGCCTAAACGTATAAGGACATCAGATTGTTGTTGGCTAAAACGTGGGTTTCTAGAAAAATGTAATCCTTCTTTAATTGCTTTTTTTTCAGCAATCAAACGTTCTAAAGCTGTCTTTTTTAACCAGTATAAATATTTAGGATTAGTAGCTGCTTTAGCATGACGATTCACAACGAAAATAGATTGAGCTAGTCGATTAATAGAATGTTGGTTTTGTAATTGAGATTGTGGTTGTGAAGGTTTCATATTGAATCTCCTTTCAATTTTTCATTATTATACCATAAATAAAGAGGTTTTTATTATATGCAAAAAGTGATTGTATATATTTTCAATATTAAAGCAATATTGTTACAAAAAACAACTATTTTGTATAATAGTAATAGAATATGCTTTTGAAATTTGATAATGAAAGAGTGAGAAGTTTGAAAGAAATATTAAAACAACAGTATGCCATTATAGATATTGGATCTAATACAATGCGTTTAGTTATTTATGAAAAGCAAAATGGAGGTTTTTATAAAGAGATTGAAAATACGAAAGTGGTTGCTAGGTTAAGAAATTACTTAATTGATGGTGTGTTGAATGAAGAGGGAATAGAAGTATTATTACAGACATTATTTCAATTTCAAGAAAGTACAAGGTTCCATCAGTTGCATCATGTACTTTGTGTTGCAACAGCAACAATTAGACAGTCTGAGAATCAAGAGGAAATTAAAAAGCTTATTGAAGGACAAACGGACTTTACTCTTAGAGTATTATCAGAGTATGAGGAAGCGCGTTACGGATACTTGGCGGTTATGAATTCTACATCGTTTTCAGAAGGAATAACGGTAGATATTGGTGGGGGAAGTACGGAAGTTACATACTTTAGAAATAGAGAGATTTTAGAGTACCATAGTTTTCCTTTTGGGGCACTTTCTTTAAAGCAACAATTTATTAAAGGTGATATTCCTACTAAAGATGAGTTAGAAGGAATGCAACGGTATTTAGAGTTTCAATTTCGAACGTTACCATGGTTAAGCAATAAGAAATTGCCTCTTATTGCAATTGGTGGTAGTGCGAGGAACTTAGTAAAAATCCATCAAAATTTAATATGTTATCCTATAGCAGGATTACATTTATACAAGATGAAAGAAGAAGATATTGAAAATGTAAAAGATGAATTAGAAAAATTGTCGTTCATAGAACTTCAGAAATTGGAAGGATTGGCAAAAGATCGAGCGGATACGATTATTCCAGCGGTTGAAGTATTTCATACACTTGTTCATGTTATAGAGGCACCGGCATTTGTATTAAGTAGAAAAGGGTTAAGAGAAGGTGTTTTCTATGAAGAGTTGACAAAAGATTTGGGGATTTCATATTATCCGAACGTAGTTGAAGAAAGTTTGCATTTACTATCACATGAATACGAAATGGATATGGAATTTGTTATTCAACTTATTAAACATGGAAGACTAATTTGCAAACAACTTGAGGAAATAGGGCTTATTTCTATGTCAGTAAAAGACTGGGAAGTGTTCCATCAAGCAGCGAAAGTATTTAATATAGGCAAATATATAGACGAAGAAGCGAGCCGTTTACATACGTTTTATTTATTAGCGAATAAGACAATTGATGGCATGATGCATAAAGATCGAGTAAGGCTAGCACTTATTGCATCGTATAAATCAAAAATGTTATTTAAACAACATTTATCACCATTTGAAGGTTGGTTTGATAAAAGCGAACAAAAAAAAATCCGCCTGTTAGGAGCTGTTTTACAATTTTCAGCTACTTTAAATGTAAGGCAACGATCGCTTGTTGATACCATATCTATAACAGAAAACGAAGAAGGGTTAACGTTTAAAGTTTTATGCGAACAATCAGCATTAGCGGAAAAAGTGCAAGCTGAAAAACAAAAAAAACAGTTAGAAAGAGTATTAAAAACGAATATTAACTTGTTATTTGAACTAAAACATTAGGTTGTACGGATGTCTTTACAAAAAATTTACACTTTATAATATTGTAATTTGCTAAAATAAAAGTAACTAAATTATAGTAAAAAAGTTTCAAGGGGAAGTGTGAAGAGAATGGAATTATTGAAGGGGAATGCAGTAAATTTAAATGATACAGCTTATTACAATAATCGAGAGTTAAGTTGGTTAGCATTTAATGAACGTGTCTTACAAGAAGCGCAAGATGCAAATAATCCACTTTTGGAAAGATTGAAATTTATTAGTATTTTTAGTTCGAATTTAGATGAATTTTTTATGGTGCGTGTAGCGGGATTAAAGGATCAAGTGAGTGCTGGATTTAATCAACCAGAAAATAAAGCTGGCTTAACACCAAAAAAGCAATTAAATAAAATTGCGATAAAAGCCCATGCACTAATGACAGTACAATATGATACATTTAAAAATTATGTATTACCAGCGCTTGAGTTAGAGGGAATTGAACGTTTAACATTCAATGATTTGACGAAAGAGCAGCGAGAATTTATAGAAGAGTATTTTGATGAGCAAATTTTTCCGGTGTTAACTCCTGTAGCTATTGATGCATATCGCCCATTTCCAATGTTATTAAACAAAAGTTTGAATTTGGCTACTCTTTTATATGATGAGAAGCAAGCGGAAGAAGAAAACAGGACGAAATTAGGAATTGTGCAAGTTCCTTCATTACTTGAGCGCTTCATAATTTTACCGAGCGAAGGGCAAAAGCATAAATTTATTTTATTAGAAGACGTAATTAGTAGCTTTACTCATAAATTATTTACGGGATATACAGTATCATCTGTTACTCGTTTCCGTATTACACGCAATGCAGATTTAACGATTCATGAAGAAGGTGCGAGAGATTTATTAAAGGTAATTGAAAAAGAATTAAAAAAGCGTAAGTGGGGGGCTGCTGTACGTTTAGAAGTTGGGAAAGAACACATTGATGAAAGAGTATTAGCGTTATTATATGAGGTTCTGGAAGTAAAAGATGAAGATGTATATATAATGGATGGTCCATTAGATTTAACATGTTTGTTTTCTTTATATAAAAAACTAGCTCCTTTATATGAACATCTTGTATATCCAGCTCTTATTCCGCAACCGCCTCAAGATTTAGGTGATGAAGAAGATGTATTTGAAAAAGCAATTGAGCATGATATTTTATTACATCATCCTTTTGAATCATTTCAGCCGGTAGTTGATTTTGTCCGTGATGCGGCAGACGATCCGAATGTACTTGCGATTAAACAAACGTTATATCGTGTAAGTGGTGATTCACCGATTATTCAGGCGTTAAAGATAGCGGCTGAAAAGGGAAAACAAGTGACGGTATTAGTTGAATTAAAAGCAAGGTTTGATGAAGAAAACAATGTTCATTGGGCTAAAGAATTGGAACAGGCAGGCTGTCATGTTATTTACGGTGTAAGTCACTTGAAAACACATAGTAAAATTACGTTAGTTGTAAGAAGAAAAAACGGAAAAATTGAAAGGTTCGTACATCTTGGAACTGGAAACTATAATGATGCAACAGCGAAGTTATATACTGATTTTGGATATATTACATCAAGAAAAGACTTTGGGGTTGATGCAACCAATTTCTTTAATTATTTAAGTGGTTATACAACAAAGCCACATTTTCATCATTTATCGGTTGCTCCATTTGATATAAGAGAGCAATTTATGGATTTAATAGATGAAGAAATCCGTTATCATAGGCAATATGGAAATGGATATATTATCGCTAAGATGAATTCATTAACAGATAAACCATTAATTAAAAAAATGTACGAAGCATCACAAGCTGGAGTAAAGGTAGAGCTCATTGTTCGAGGAACATGTTGCCTACGACCTGGTATTCCAAATGTAAGTGAAAATATTCGTGTAGTTAGTGTTGTTGGAAGATATTTAGAACATAGCCGTATTTATTATTTCCATCATAATGGGGAGGAGAAAATATATTTATCTTCAGCTGATTGGATGACGCGAAATATGGAGAAGCGAGTGGAAATATCTTTCCCGATATTAGATATTGAAATGAAGGCACGAATTAAGGCGATTTTACAGCTTACATTAGCTGATAATGTGAAAACACGTGAACAAAATAAAGATGGTGATTACTATTATGTTATTAATGGTAGTACAGAAGAAATTGATAGCCAAGTGAAGTTGTTTAAGATGGCATATCAAAATACAGACGCTGAATAATGAAAAAAGTAAAAACCTCTTATGTCCATAAGAGGTTTTTACTTTTTTCTACTCATATGCTCCCAAAATGGAAGGATGAGTAGAAACAATAGTTTTATTATAAGCGTGTAATAAGGTGGTTCGTTGAGAGAATAACATTTGAAAGAATCGTTATTTTAACTTAGTAATAGTATGGTTGTTGACAGGGTCCACCGTAACAAGGATAAGGTGCTGGCGGCGGGAAAGGTGGTGGATAAGGTGGATAAAACGGTCGAGGGCCGAAAGCTAATGCTCCGCCGAGCAATCCACCAGCAATTCCAGCTAGAAAGGGAACGCCAAAAAACGGAAAGAAGCGTGAGTCGCCTACTGGACCAATAGGTGCTGAACGGACTGGGATTGGTTGATAATATGGATACATGAACATACCTCCTTTATTGGACTCACTTTCATCATATGGTAAATGAAACATGGATGAGCGCGTACAAGAAAGGATATGCAAGAAAATAGGCGAATTATTACGAATGTTGAAGTATAAAAAGTGTAATTTCAGGTTTTGACATAAAACGGAATGGGACACGTGTTCTTCCGAGGCCTCGATTGACATAGAGAGTTAAATCCTGAATTGTATAGAAGCCTTCAATATAGTCTTGGGCGAGTGCTGGTGTAATAATAGGTCCTAAAAAAGGAATTTGTACTTGTCCGCCGTGACTATGACCAGAAAGTTGCAAGTTGATTGGATATTTAGAAACTTTGGGCGCGATATCTGGTTCGTGAACAAGAACAATGTTATAAGTACTTTGCCGTGCATGCTCTAATGTTTTCTCTATTTTTGGTCTGCCTAGTAGTATATCATCGAGACCGAAAATAGAAATTTCACTATTATCCATTAAACGAATTCTTTTTTCACTATTTAGCAATAGTTCAAATCCAGATTCACGCATGATGTGCTCATAGTATTCAGTTCCATATCCACCGTGATCATGGTTACCATAAATAGCGAATTTACCGAAGGGGGCTTGTATATTTTTTAAAATGGATGCAACGAAAGGAGTGTCAGTATACGTTTGATAATTATCAATGAGATCTCCGGTAAAAAGGACAATATCTGGATTTACAGCATTAATTTTAGAAACAACTTTAGATAAATGTTGAAGCGAGAAATAGTATCCGAGATGTAAATCGCTGAATTGAAGAATTTTTATACCATGAAAACTTTTTGGGATGAGTTGTGATTTTAATGTGTGCTGTGTAAAAGAAATGAAATGGGGCTCTATATATTTAGCATAGTAGTATCCGATGCTACTGGTTATAAATGAATAGAGACAAGTACGCATACCAATTTTTAAAAAATTTCTTCTTGTAATGTGCTTCATAAAAATATGAGTATACCTCAATGTTTTTATTCCATTTATAGGCTACTCAAATCTCCTTTCAGTTTATTTAAAATATACTTTACATAATAAAAAAGTAGTATAGATTACGAAAAAAAATGAATAAAAAGAAAGTTCTTTACGTTAAAATATCAGAAAAGTTTAAAAATATAAAGATTTCTATTAAATAAAGTGATAAAATGAATGTGTATTCATTTTTTGGAGGGGATGTATGTGAAAGAAAAGGTAGTTATTATAACAGGTGGATCGAGTGGAATGGGAAAAGGAATGGCGACTCGTTTTGCAAAAGAAGGGGCACGAGTTGTTATTACCGGACGTACAAAGGAAAAACTAGAGGAAACAAAGTTGGAAATTGAACAATTTCCAGGGCAAGTATTACCTGTACAAATGGATGTAAGAAATACGGATGACATTCAGAAAATGATTGAACAGATTGATGAGAAGTTTGGTAGAATTGATGTTTTAATAAATAATGCAGCTGGAAACTTTATTTGTCCAGCAGAAGATTTATCTGTGAATGGCTGGAATTCAGTCATTAATATTGTGTTAAACGGTACGTTTTACTGTAGTCATGCTGTCGGAAAATATTGGATTGAAAAAGGTATAAAAGGGAATATCATTAACATGGTAGCAACGTATGCATGGGATGCAGGTCCAGGAGTGATTCATTCGGCTGCAGCGAAGGCAGGGGTATTAGCGATGACGAAGACGCTCGCTGTTGAGTGGGGGCGTAAATATGGAATACGAGTTAACGCTATCGCGCCAGGACCAATTGAACGTACGGGCGGTGCTGATAAATTATGGATTTCAGAAGAAATGGCTAAGCGTACGATACAAAGTGTTCCGCTTGGAAGGCTGGGTACGCCAGAAGAAATCGCTGGTCTAGCTTATTATTTATGCTCAGATGAAGCGGCGTACATAAATGGAACTTGCATGACAATGGATGGAGGACAACATTTACATCAATATCCATTTTAAAAGGGATAAAAAATGAATGTTTGATTCATTTTTTATGGTTAAATGTGACGGAATTGTGACATATGAAAGAAAAGTGTTTACAAGAGGTCATATATACGTTATATTTAAGACCTCTTTTTTCTTCATAGTAGAATTGCTAATTCCCCTTAGCATTTTACCCCTCTAATCCCTTCAGGAAAACTGAAGGGATTTTTTATTATTTTTCCGTAAATATCATGTTATAATTTTTGAAAAGTAAAGGGAGGGAAGCACGTTGATAGATGCATTAGATGTAATGAGTAACTTGGATAAAGTCCTTCCTTATTATCAAGCTATTTTTAGTGCTGATGAGCATACTGTAATTGGATATGAAGTAGTAGGACGTATTCAAACAGAAGAGGGCATACAAAGTTTAGCTTCTTTCTTTCACGATGATTCGATTCCAAGTGAATTTCAACTGGAAGCGGATAATATTATAGTAGAAAAAGCTTTAAATCGTTATTTAGAAAGCGATCAAAAATTATTATTATTTATACATCGGAATGCTAATGTATTAATGAATGATGATGAAGAAAGCTTGCTTCAACTTTTATTGAGGTATGAAGAACAAGGTTTAAATTTAAAACAAATTGTTTTAGAGATTACAGAGCATGAATGTAAAGAAGATATAGAGCAATTTAATCATTTGCTTATGTATTATCGTACATATGGTATTCAAATTTCGATTAATAAGGTCGGAACGGGCACAAGTAATTTAGAGCGTATTAGCGTGTTAGCACCTGATATTTTAAAAGTAGATTTAACGAACTTAAGGCAAACAGCACTTTTACAATCTTATCAAGATATTTTATATTCTTTATCATTACTTGCTAGAAGAATTGGTGCAACTTTGTTATATGAAGAAATAGATGCTTTTTATCAACTGCAATATGCTTGGAAGAACGGCGGAAGATATTATCAAGGTAATTATTTGAAAGAATGTTTACCTGATTTTATTGAAACGAATGTTTTGAAAGAGCGACTTGGTAATGAATGTCATCAGTTTATTCAACATGAAAAGAAGAAGTTACAAAAAATTTATAATTTAACAGAGATGTTACGCGATCGCATTGGCGATGTTTTATCAAAACAAAAAAAGAATGAAGATATCAATGATTGGTTATTACAATTTAGTCAAAGTGTATCACAGTATAGTTTTCGCATATTTATTTGTAATGAAGATGGTTTCCAACAATCAGGAAATGTTATGAAAAAAGATGGAGAATGGATTGTGATGCCGGATTATTATATGAAGAACTGGAGTTGGCGCCCGTATTTTCTCGAGAATATCATGAAAATGCGTTTTGAGAATAAGGCAAGGCTTTCAGATTTATATGCAGATATCGAAACGGGCGAAATGGTACGAACATTTTCTTTCCCAATAGATGATGACAACTTTTTATTTATAGATTTATCATATGAATATTTATATGAAGAAGATGTTTTATTTTAATGCACGAAGAGATTCGTGCATTTTTTGTTTGTTTTTATCATAAATTGGTAATAGTGAAAATGGTGATGAAAATGCTGTCTATCGTTGTAAAGATTTTACGAACGAAATCTGTCCTTTCTTTGCATAATCATTGTTACAATGAATACTACAAAGACAAGTTCTTTTAAAAGGAAGGTGAAAAAATGAGGAAATATGGAATATGGCTTGTTCTATTTGTATGTGTTGCCTTTCTAGTTGGTTATAGTGTTACGACTGTTTTAGGGAAAGAGGAAGTGGAAGTGGATCGGAAAGAAGTATTTACAACGATACAAAAAGGCTATGAAACCCAGTTTTCAATTCGTGGGAAGCATTTGCCGATGAATAAGATGATAGAGACGTTATCACCGTATTTTACAGATAATTTCCTTCAAGTATTTACAGATGAAAATAGCAGAAGTGATAAACAAAGTGGTGAATATTTACTTCCGGCAAAAGAAGCGCCGTTTTCTTTTAATTCAGAAACGAAAATGTCGTATGATCAAGAGCATAAAAATTTATATGTATATGAGCGGACAAAAAGTGGACAATATCAAATTGTAACATTGAAAAGGGATCAAGATAAATGGAAGTTAGCAGGATATCATGAAAGTCAGGAACTTTTAACTGAAATAAAAAGGTTGCAACAATTATAAAGTGAAACTTTTAATTAGTGGGAGTTTTACTACCTACAAACAGCGGGATAAGAATAGGAATAGGTATTTACCTATTCCTATTCTATATTGAGTAGTTGTTGTAACTTTTCAATTTGAAAACCTGCAACTACTTCGCCATCAATTACGACTGTTGGAGTTGAATAGGAATCATAGTCGTTTAAAAGACGGTTGCGAGCAGCAGCGTCTTTTTTTACGTCAAATTCTTCATATGCAACGTTATTATGCTTCAAAAATTCTTTCACAATAACACATGGCGGACAATCAGGTTGTGTATAAACCTCAATTTTTTTCATTGTAATTCCTCCCTTTTTCTGTTTTTTATTATATTCTTCCAGTATAAAAACCGCAATAAAGAAGGGGAAATATGTTCTTTCTGTTTTTTCCTTCGCATTTCGACAAATTTTAGTTGAGTTTCTGGCTAATAACCTTTATCCTAGAGTGTGGAACATTTTTTCTGTTATGACGGATAGAATGAGTATAGCTGTAAAACCTATTGGTAGGAAGATCAGAGAAAGGAGAGATTTCATGTCTCTACTCCAAGGAATTTTAACTCGACTTGTTAGTCTACAAGAACAAGCTGAAAGCGGTGAAGTAGCACAACGCTATTTTGAAGTGAACGGTGAGCGCAAATGTAGCGTGAAATTTTTCGATAAAAGTGAAATGTATGAGTTAGAAGTGTATCAACAAGGTGAAAAACCTCAAGTGTACCAATTCGATAATATCGACATGGTTGCAATTGAGATTTACGATATCATTTCTTGATACATATAAAAAAGGTACTGCCATATGGCAGTACCTTTTTTAGTTCTATTACTTTTCAGCGTAATGTATAGAAGTTTTTTATTTTTCCTACAATGGTATTAAAATGAAAATTTAATCCGTGCAAGTTTGCTTATCCATGTGGATAAGTAGTCCCGTCAACCGGGTGAATATGTGAAGCTAAACTTCTCACAATTGCTGGGTTCTGCAAATAGCGGGAGAAATATAACTAGGAGGTTATCGTATGGAACGTTTACCAGTTGTGATTTGTCCTAATTGTCAAAGTTCTGCTGAGATTATTCATGTATTAACGGCTCAATCTAATCAAAATGTAATTTATACGTGTCAAGTTTGTCACTTTGTAATTCGAAATATTGAAACGAATAAAGGATAGGAAGTTATAATTTTAGTTTTTGTCCCATACAATGAGAATACGAAAAGTCTGTCTAATTGAAAGGACGTGACTCTGTGGACGGTGCACATAAATTTTACAATGTTTCAGAGAGACATTTAAATTTTGATATGGTCTTTAACCGTATTTGTAGTTTCATTGAAAAGGATCCGCGAAATTTGTATCGATTATCCATTGGGACAGACTCGCAAGCGCATCAAAAGGATACGAGGTTTATTACAGCAATCCATATTCATCGTGTTGGAAAAGGTGCCTGGGGTTGTTTACACCATAGATCAGTAAAAGATAAGCCAGCGACCTTACGTGAGAAAATATATTTAGAAACGCAGTTTAGTCAAGAAATTGCATGTCTATTTACGCCTACTCATATACAAACAATATGGGAGTTATTGCATCCTTATGCTCAAGATGGGGCTGGATTCATAATGGAAATTCATTTAGACATTGGGAATGATGGTTTAACAAGAGAATTTATTTTAGATATGACAGAAAAAATTCGAGCGATGGGATTAACTGCAAAAATTAAGCCGGATGCTTATGCGGCGTTTAGTTATGCAAATCGATATACGAAATGATTTTTTGTATGTTTATAATTGCTACATATCTTTTGGTAAAAACTGAATATTACATCTATTAAATAGGTTAAATTTTTTATATAATAAGAGTGAGTAACGATGCGAGTGTAAGGAGAGGGGTATATGCAAAGGGAAGTTGTTTTAACGAAGGAAGAAGAAAGTTTACTACTAGATATTTTATTTCAGCAAAATTATGCAAGTGAAATTTTAGCTGTGGAACTTACGGACATTGAGAATGGTTTGAAACAGACAGATGTGATGCAATATAAAAAAATCACAAGGTTATTTTACAGATTAAAAAATAAAGGGTATTAAGCGCTACCGGAATGGTAGTCTTTTTTTTGTGCTGTATGCTAAAATAGCTGTGTGATTGTATTTTTATTGAAATAAATTTAGGACAAAATAATAATATGAAAACGCTGTCATAAAATGTGAATAGAGTTATGAACATAAGCAGGAAAAAGGGAAAATGGGGGATGTAATATGATTAGTATTCCGAAAGACGAATTTCAACAAATTCTTGTGAAGGATTTAATGATTTCATCGGAAAAAGTAGCTCATGTCCAAATTGGAAATGGTTTAGAACATGCTTTACTCGTTCTTGTGAAATCTGGATATTCGGCGATACCTGTCTTAGATCCAATGTATAAATTACATGGTTTGATTAGTACGGCCATGATATTAGATGGTATGTTAGGATTAGAGCGTATTGAGTTTGAAAGACTTGATGATATGAAAGTAGAGCAGGTGATGAAGGAAGATATACCTTTTCTTAAATTAGAAGATTCATTTGCAAAAGCTTTAGAAATGACAATTGATCATCCTTTTATTTGCGCTGTTAATGAAGAAGGCTATTTTGAGGGGATTTTAACACGTCGGGCTATTTTAAAATTGTTGAATAAGAAAGTAAGGCAACATAATCGATAACGTGAGAAAAGTGACTTCATAGAAACGAAGAAGTCACTTTTTTTTCGTGCATATCACTTGTGTATGTATTATATTAAAAAAGACATAAAACATAAGGGAAGTTTGCGCTGAAAAATTGTATTTTCTGAATGAAAGCTTAATGGAATAAGGTGTATGGAAGCTAAGGAAAGAGGGAGAAAGTTGCAAATTGATGATTTTCAAATGATGGTTGTGTTAGCTCAGGAATCAAATATGAGAAAAGCGGCGGAACGTTTATTTGTTTCACAACCTGCGCTGAGTCAACGATTACAATCTATGGAGAAACAATGGGGAATGAAGTTTTTTATTCGCTCACAAAAAGGATTGACAATTACACCTGAAGGGGAAAAAGTTGCAAATTATGCCAAAGAAATGTTGCAAAAGGAAGAGGATATAAAAAGTGAGCTAGCTGTTTTTAGAACGGAAACTCATGGAACTTTAAAAATAGCTGTTGCATCAGTTATTGGTCAATATTGGCTCCCTCCTGTTTTGAAAAAGTTTGTGCATAAATATCCTTCTGTAAAGATATCGCTGTTTACTGGATGGAGTAGTGAAGTGCAAAAGCAGTTTTATGAAGGAGACGTTCATGTTGCTATACTGAGGGGAACACAAGAATATAAAGGTCAAAAGCAACAATTATTTGAAGATGAACTGTATTTAGTTGATAAAGAAATAAAAGATATTTCGATGCTAAAAGAAACAAATAGACCGTTCATTCAATTTAAAAGTGACTCAACTTATTATGGACAAATACAAAATTGGTGGTATGGTTTATTTTCTAATCCGCCTAAGCGAACGATTGTAGTTGACCAAATTGAAACATGCAAACAACTTGTTTTAAATGGTATAGGTTACGCCCTTTTACCTTCTACTGTTTTAAAGGAAGTACAGGAAAATATGTATAAAACACCTGTTCAACTGACGAGAGAAACATGGTTGTTAACAAGTGACTCGGCAAGGCAGTTGAAGCAAGTACAAGCATTTTTAGAAATTATAGAAGAAATTCAAAGGGAAAAATAAGATTATTATCTTGCTACTCGCTCTTTCGTTTGGTAGAGTAACATTATAAATGGATTTAGGAGGCAACAAGAATGAAAATGATGGACGCTAACGAAATTATTTCGTTTATTCAAAAAAGTGAAAAGAAAACTCCTGTAAAGGTATACATAAAAGGGGATTTAAAAGAAGTAACATTCCCTGAAACAGTACAAGCATTTGTGAATAAAAAATCAGGTGTATTATTCGGAGAATGGTCTGAAATTAAGACAATTCTTGATGAAAATAATAAGCACATCGTTGACTACGTTGTAGAAAACGATCGTCGTAATTCTGCAATTCCAATGCTTGATTTAAAAGGTATTAAAGCTCGCATCGAGCCAGGTGCTATTATTCGTGACCATGTTGAAATTGGTGACAACGCTGTAATTATGATGAATGCAACAATTAACATTGGTGCTGTAATTGGCGAAGGTTCTATGATCGACATGAACGCAGTACTTGGTGGACGTGCAACAGTCGGTAAAAACTGTCACGTAGGTGCAGGTGCTGTACTTGCAGGTGTTATTGAGCCACCTTCTGCAAAACCAGTTATCGTTGAAGATGATGTAGTAATCGGTGCAAACGTAGTTGTTTTAGAGGGTGTTACAGTAGGTAAAGGTGCAGTTGTAGCAGCAGGAGCTGTTGTAACAGAAGATGTGCCTCCATACACAGTTGTTGCAGGTACTCCAGCACGTGTAATTAAAGAAATTGATGAGAAGACAAAAGCAAAAACAGAAATTAAACAAGAGCTTCGTCAATTAAACCCAGAGAAATAAAAAGTAAAAAAAGCGTAAGAGCGTAAATGGGCTCTTACGCTTTTTATAGATAGAGGTGCAAAAATGACAGTAAGCAAATTTGTCCAAATTCGTAGAGATCTACATAGAATTCCGGAAATCGGATTTAAGGAATGGAAAACACAACAGTATATTTTAGATTATATAGGAACACTTTCTCATGAATTTGTGGAAGTGAAGACATGGAAAACGGGTGTAATCGTTAAAGTAAATGGAAAAAATCCAGAAAAAATAATAGGTTATCGTGCAGATATAGATGGTCTGCCAATTACAGAGGAAACTGGATATGAGTTTGCTTCTATTCATGAAGGAATGATGCATGCATGTGGCCACGATGTACATACAACAATCGGTTTAGGCCTTCTAACGAAAGCTGTGAGCGAAAGAATAGATGATGACCTTGTATTTCTATTCCAGCCAGCAGAAGAAGGACCAGGCGGTGCACTTCCTATGTTAGAAAGTGAAGAGTTAAAAGAATGGAAACCAAATATAATTCTTGGTCTTCATATTGCACCAGAATACGCTGTAGGGACAATTGCAACGAAAGAAGGACTGTTATTTGCTAATACTTCAGAATTATATATTGATTTAAAAGGGAAAGGTGGCCATGCTGCCTATCCGCATACTGCAAATGATATGATTGTTGCAGCGAGTCATCTTGTTACACAGCTTCAATCCGTTATTAGTCGCAATGTAAATCCTCTTGATAGTGCAGTAATTACAATCGGGAAAATTACAGGTGGTACGGTTCAAAATATTATTGCAGAAAAATCTCGTTTAGAAGGAACGATTCGAACATTATCAGTGGAATCAATGAAGCGTGTGAAAAGCAGAATTGAGGCAATTGTTGCAGGTATCGAAGCTTCTTTCCAGTGTGAGGCGATTATAGATTACGGAGCAATGTATCATCAAGTATATAACCATGAAGAGTTAACAAGAGAGTTTATGCAATTTGTACATAAACAAACAGATATGAATGTTATTACATGTACTGAGGCAATGACAGGTGAAGATTTTGGTTATATGCTTCGAGAAATCCCTGGATTTATGTTTTGGCTTGGAGTAAATTCAGAATATGGTTTACATCATGCAAAATTAAAACCAGACGAAGAAGTGATTGAAAAGGCAATTACATTTTTAAGCCAATATGTAAAGTGGAAAGGGAATAGAAAATAAAACTTCCGCTTTATTGAAGGTTCCAAAAAACTTTTTGTTATGAGGTGTAAGTAACGCTCGTATAGAGTGATTTTAGACATTTACATACAAATGAAAGAATAAAGTTAATTGGACTGTTTTAATAATGAGCAGGGGGTTTTTAGCCACTGCTCATTATTAATTATTTGACTAACTTATATATGTTTACTTTTAGTATGAAAAGTGTGTAAAATCAATGTGAAACATAGAAAAAAGGGTGGGGAATTACGTGCAAATTAGCAGTGCGATTTTATGTTTCGTCTTATATGCGTATGTTATTATTGCGGCGGTTTATTTTGGGATAAGTTTTTATGCCTATCGTTTAGTAGATAATAATGAATATGACGAAACATACAAATGGGTGAAGAGATATTTATCACCTGTACTAGAAATTATGAATGGGTTTGTGCTCTTTTTATTTATTGGATTAATTGCTTTCTCAACGAGTTTAGTAGGGAATAAAACTACGTTATTTGTATTGGGTATCATTATTTTTATGTTGTTAGGAATAAGGATTGGTAATACGGTCTTTTGGAATGAAAGAAAAGTAGATGGTTGGACGGGAATGTTAATTCCATGCATGTTAGCTGCAATCGTGACAAATATAGAACATGAATATTATCAATTACATTTTTGGCTTATTATCGTTTTAACAATTCTTTCTGTTTTGTATATAAGCACAGTAGTACTAACATATATTGCACATGAAAAAGGTGATGTTAAAGGCACTCGTTTCTTTAGAGGACGGGCATTATTTTGGAGTGTGCCGACGATGGCAGTTATCGCGCTTATTGCGATATTGGTAAATGGATATCAATTTTCTAGTTGGCAACTATTTTTAGAAAATTGGTGGATCTTTATCTTTTCGTTTATTGCTTTTTTAGGTGCAACGCATTATTTATTCCATCAACATCATTACATATGGGCGTTGTTATTTGCATTCATACAGCTTCTATTTGCCTTTTTTGGTCAAGAAACATTATTATTCGTTTTTGAAACATTTAGTTCGTTTGGAAATATATTTGTATTTGCTATGTTACTTGTTGGTATCGCTTTTTACTTGCAACAATATTTTTATATACAAAAACAAAAATAAAAGCTAATTACAGTTTTTGTGACGCATATAAAGTGTGTTACACTGAAAATAAATAGTACTTGAAGTTATTGGAGGAATTCCTGTGGGTGAGAAAGAAAAAGAATTTGCTGTCATTGGACTTGGTCGCTTTGGTGGAAGTATTTGCCGAGAACTAGCTCAATTAGGTATGGAAGTAATGGCAATCGACTCAGATGAGGATAAAATTAATGAATTTGCAAATATAGCTTCGCATGCTGTAATTGCAGATTCAACAGATGAGATGGTATTAAAAAGCCTTGGTATTCGAAATTTTGATCACGTAGTCGTTGCTATTGGAGATAATTTAAATTCAAGTATTTTAACTACTTTGATTTTGAAAGAGTTGGGTGTAAAAAATATTACTGTAAAAGCTCAAAATGATTATCATGAAAAAGTGTTAAGTAAAATAGGTGCAGATCATATTGTGCATCCAGAACGTGATATGGGGAAAAGGATTGCTAATAATATTGCATCAAGCAATGTTTTAGACTACCTTGAGCTTTCAGATGAGCATAGTATTGTAGAGATTATTGCGAATAAAAAAATTGATGGGCACTCTTTAATTGAATTAGATATTCGTGCGAAGTTTGGATTGAATATTGTAGCAATTAAACGAGGTAAAGAAGTTATCGTATCCCCTCGGGCTACGGAGAATATTCAAGCAGGAGATATATTAATTGTCATTGGTCATGACGATGAAGTGGATCGATTTAAACACTTTTTAAGATAAGAGAAAAGAAAAGGACAATGCCTTCATAGCATTGTCCTTTTTCTTATATTTCCATAATGATTGGTAAAATCATTGGACGGCGTTTCGTTTTCTCATATAGGAATGGAGCTAATGTGTCTGTAATTTCATTTTTAATTTCAGACCATTGTGTTGTTTTACGCTCCATTACTTTTTCTAAATGAGTTGTAATTAATGTTTGTGCATCATTGATTAAATCGCTGCTTTCACGCATGTAAACGAAACCGCGTGAGATGATATCAGGTCCTGCTGCAACTTTAAATTCTTTCATATCAATGCTTACAACTACAATTACAAGTCCTTCTTCAGAAAGGATACGACGATCTCGTAATACGATATTGCCAATATCTCCAATACCGTTTCCATCAATGTAGACCGAACCAGATGGGATTTTTCCAGCTACGCTAGCTTCATCCGAACGTAAAGCAAGAACATCGCCATTATCCATAATGAAGCAATTTTCTTCAGGGATACCACAATCATTTGCTATGTTCATGTGCATACGCTGCATACGATATTCACCATGAATTGGCATGAAGTACTTCGGTTTAATTAGACGTAACATTAACTTTTGTTCTTCTTGTCCACCGTGTCCACTTGTATGGATATTTGAAAGTTTCCCGTGAATTACATCAGCGCCAGCGCGGTACAACATGTTAATTGTACGACTTACGCTAATTGTATTTCCTGGAATTGGTGAAGAAGAGAAAACAACTGTATCTCCAGGAATAATTTGAATTTGGCGGTGTGTACCGTTTGCAATACGTGAAAGTGCTGCCATCGGTTCACCTTGACTACCTGTACATAAAATAACAACTTTATTAGCTGGTAAACGGTTTAGTTGAGATGCATCTATGAATGTATCTTTCGGGCAACGAATATAACCAAGGTTTTGTCCGATTTCAATCGCTGCTTCCATACTTCGACCAAACACAGCTACTTTACGGTTGTTTTCAACAGCAGCTTCAATAACTTGTTGTAAGCGGTGAATATTTGATGCAAAGGTTGCGAATATAATCCGTCCGTCTACTTTACGGAAAATGTCTTGAATGCTATCACCAACGCGACGCTCAGACATAGTAAAGTTTGGAACTTCACTGTTCGTACTATCAGATAATAGACATAGCACGCCATCTTTACCGATTTCAGCCATTTTTGTTAAATCAGCTGGTTCACCAACTGGTGTGAAATCAAATTTGAAATCACCTGTATGAACAACTTGACCTTGAGGTGTTTTCACAACAACGCCGTACGAATCTGGAATACTGTGAGTTGTACGGAAGAAGGATACAGACGTTTTTTTGAATTTAATAACGTCATCTTCTTGAATTTCGTAAAGTTTTGCTTTACGAAGTAAGCCGTGTTCTTCTAATTTGTTTTTGATGAGTGCAATTGCTAATTTTCCGCCGTAAATCGGGATGTTCACTTGACGTAATAGGTAAGGGATTCCGCCGATATGATCTTCGTGACCATGTGTAATGAATAACCCTTTAATTTTATCTTCGTTTCGCACAAAATAAGTGTAGTCTGGTATTACATAATCGATTCCGAGAAGTTCGTCCTCTGGAAATTTAATTCCAGCATCAATTATAATAATTTCATCTTGAAATTGAACAGCGTATGTATTTTTACCGATTTCACCAAGCCCACCGAGAGCAAATACAGCAACTTGGTCGTTTTTTAGAAATTTCATATCGCTATACGATTTCCGCTAATGTTAAATCAGCGTTTTCTTTTTCATATTCAAGATGAGCGCCAGTAACAGACTGAACAAACTCGATATTATATGCGAACTTATTTAATTTTGTACGAACATCCTTTTCAGACGTAGCCTCTAAATATAAAACTTTTGTATTTTCACGTACTGGAACCTCAGTTAATTTTTCTTGATAAAATACTTTAAAAATCATTTGGAAAACCTCTCCTTGTCTATGTTTTGCATTATCTGTTACTTATTATAAAGCAAACAGTCACGATTTTCATGTTTTTTCGAATGAGAATGAAGAAAAAGCCCGAAATGGGCACAATTTAAGCGATTGTCTTTTTACGGACTAGACCGTTTAAATAACGCTTGAGCTTTTTCTTCAGCTTCTTCAGCATGATTACTCCTTCCTTTCCTTATTTTAAACATGCATATTACTAGTGAAAATTCTATCTCTGATATAAGAGATAGGACAAAAGTGAATGGTGAGTCTTGTCCTTTCCCATACAGTGAAAGTTATTCTATAGTAACGATTAGTAGCCGTTAGTTATAGGTATAGTATGAGGAAGAATGGAAAAGAAAATTCATCCGAACAAGTATCCACATGTTTTACTAATATATATATGCAAAGTTTACAAATAAGGTCAGAAAGGGAACGCTTTCTTCACAGATGTTTAATATGTTATACTTTTTTTTAGAATTTGAAAAGTGATATTCAAAATAGGAATATAGAGTGCCAGAAAGGATTTTGACAAATGAATGATAAAATTGTCTTTTTTGATATTGATGGAACATTATTAGATCATGATAAAAAAATTCCACAATCTACACGAGATGCAGTAAAACAGTTACAAGAAAAAGGTGTACATGTAGCAATTGCGACAGGGCGCGCGCCATTTATGTTCGAAGATATTCGTAAGGAACTTGATATACATAATTATGTTAGTTTTAATGGACAATACGTTGTCTTTGAAGATGATGTAATATTTAATAATCCGTTACATCCAGATGCTTTACATAAGTTTACTCAGTTTGCAAAACAAGAAGGATATCCACTTGTATATCTTGACCATCAAGATATGAGAGCATCAGTGGAATATCATGATTATGTGAAAGAAGGCTTTGGAAGCTTAAACTTTGAGCATCCACCATATGAGCCTAATTTTTATGAGGAACGTAATATTTATCAAACACTACTTTTTTGTGAAGTAAATGAAGAGAAAAAGTTTATTAATCATTATCCAGATTTTCATTTTATTCGTTGGCATGCATATTCAATGGATATCATTCCGAATGGTGGTTCTAAGGCAAAAGGAATTGAGAAATACATTGAAAAATTAGGTTTTAATCGTGATCAAGTGTATGCATTTGGAGATGGTTTAAATGATTTAGAAATGATCGAAGCCGTTGGCACAGGTATTGTGATGGGAAATGGCCATGAAGACTTGAAAAAACTTGCAAATCATGTGACAAAGGATGTTAGTGAAGACGGTATATATCATGGACTAAAGTGGGCTGGATTGCTATAAGTGAATATGGAACCCATTTCATAATAAAGAGGCGGAAGATTAACTTCCGCCTCTTTATTATTATCGCTCTAGAGGTTTGGAATCATCAGGAGCGGCAAAAGGATTTTCTTTATTGATATGGTCATAGAACATAACGCCATTTAAATGGTCAATCTCGTGTTGGAATACGATTGCTGGTAAACCTTTTAAACGCAATTTTACTTCTTCGCCGTTAATAGAAGTTGCTTTTACTGTAATTCTTGTATAACGAGGAACATAACCAGGTACTTCGCGGTCTACAGATAGACAGCCTTCACCACCCTGTAAATATGTACGTTCAACAGAATGGCTAATGATTTTTGGATTGAATAATGCATGGCTATATAATGTACCATCCGCATCGGTTACATGAACTGCAATCATTTTTTTTGAAACACCGATTTGCGGAGCCGCTAATCCGATTCCAGGGCGTAAACTATATTTTTCAGCCATTTCAGGATCTTGGCTATTTATTACGAATTCAATCATTTCTTTTAAGGTAGTTGTATCTTCTTCGCTTGCCGGTAATGACACCTCTTCTGCAACGTTGCGCAAAATAGGATCTCCTTCGCGAATAACATCTTTCATTGTAAGCATATGTAATCTCTCCTTTCCTCTTTAGTCTACCAAAGGAGATGGAAAAAGTCATCGGCAAGAAAGGGTAGGCATTTTGGAAATCGTTCTATTATAGAGTAGTTATGTATGTGATAAACAGAAAAAGACGGCAAAGCCGTCTTTTTCTTTCCATAGTTGTTTCGTTTTACATTAGCGAATGCAAGCAGCACCAACGATAATTAAAAGAATAAACAACACAACGATTAAGGCGAAGCCGCGTCCAGACCCGCCACAAGAACCGCCATAACCGTAGGAAGGATATGAACAAGTTGGATAGCAATATGAGTATCCGTACATGAGATGACCTCCTTTATCATTTCCCGCTAATACTGCGGTTACTATAATGTATGGAAGAGAGGGTGGAAATGTATAGGTATTTACCTAAAAAAGGAAGAGTAGTTTGTATATTTTTGTTACGAAGAGAGAAAAACTAAAGAGAATTAAATCGTTTACATATTATTCTAAGAGAAAAAATAAGTGAAAAAGGGAATAATATAACAGTAGGTCAATGCTTACTAATACAGATGTAAAAAATAAAAACACGTTTGTGTAGTAGAAACCTGCATATTATTTATAAAAAAACGTATTCAAAGTAATTGACATCGTAATTAGAATAGTTGTAAACTAAAAAACGTGATCAAGATTGTATTAATATGTTTCTGAAAAAACATTAGTACAGATTGTTAGGTACACAAAATTATTCTCAACCGACAGACAAACATGTTGGTTTACATCGTTGCGCTTTTTAAACTGGAAAATAGCCAGTGAAAGCGTTTCAGAATATGGTTCAAGAGAGGAAGAGGTGAACGGAATGGGTACTAAAACAAAAAAGACCCTATTTAATGTTGATGAGCAAATGAAAGCTATCGCAGCTCAATTTGAAACATTACAAATTTTAAATGAAAACGGTGAAGTTGTGAATGAAGCAGCTATGCCTGAATTATCTGATGATCAATTAAAAGAATTAATGCGTCGTATGGTGTATACACGCGTATTAGATCAACGTTCTATTTCTTTAAACCGTCAAGGACGTTTAGGTTTCTACGCACCTACAGCTGGACAAGAAGCTTCTCAATTAGCGAGTCATTTCGCACTTGAAGCAGAAGACTTCATCTTACCAGGGTACCGTGATGTACCACAATTAGTATGGCACGGATTACCATTATACCAAGCATTCTTATTCTCTCGTGGACACTTCATGGGTAACCAAATGCCTGAGAATGTAAATGCATTAGCTCCACAAATCATTATCGGTGCGCAAATCATCCAAACTGCTGGTGTTGCGTTAGGTATGAAACTACGTGGTAAAAAATCTGTTGCAATTACTTACACTGGTGACGGTGGTGCTTCACAAGGTGACTTCTACGAAGGTATGAACTTTGCAGGTGCATTCAAAGCTCCAGCAATCTTCGTTGTTCAAAACAACCGTTATGCAATTTCTACTCCAGTAGAAAAGCAATCTGCAGCTAAAACTGTAGCACAAAAAGCAGTAGCAGCAGGTATTTACGGAATTCAAGTAGAC
This sequence comes from Bacillus sp. N6, assembly GCF_052805735.1. Lineage (NCBI taxonomy): Bacteria > Bacillati > Bacillota > Bacilli > Caryophanales > Bacillaceae > Bacillus > Bacillus sp. N6. The sequence continues at coordinate 3,917,568 of NZ_CM127843.1, read as the reverse complement.
GGTATGGATCCATTAGCTGTATACGCAGCAACTGCTTTCGCTCGTGAGCGCGCAGTAAATGGCGAAGGCCCTACTTTAATCGAGACTTTAACATTCCGTTACGGTCCACATACAATGGCTGGTGATGACCCAACTCGTTACCGTACAAAAGATATCGAAAACGAATGGGAACAAAAAGACCCAATCGTACGCTTCCGTAAGTTCTTAGAAGCTAAAGGCCTATGGTCTCAAGAAGTTGAAGAGACAGTAATCGAAGAAGCAAAAGAAGATATCAAACAAGCAATTGCTAAGGCTGACCAAGCTCCAAAACAAAAAGTAACTGATTTAATGGAAATCATGTACGAAAAAATGCCTTACAACTTAGCTGAACAATATGAAATTTACAAAGAAAAGGAGTCGAAGTAAGCCATGGCTCAAATGACAATGATTCAAGCAATCACTGATGCTTTACGCGTTGAAATGAAAAATGATCCTAACGTACTTGTATTTGGTGAAGACGTTGGTGTAAACGGTGGTGTATTCCGTGCTACTGAAGGTTTACAAGCTGAATTTGGTGAAGATCGTGTAATGGATACTCCACTTGCAGAGTCTGGTATTGGTGGACTTGCAGTTGGTCTTGCACTTGAAGGATTCCGTCCAGTTCCAGAAATCCAATTCTTCGGTTTCGTTTTTGAAGTAATGGATTCAATTTCTGGTCAATTGGCTCGTATGCGTTACCGTTCTGGTGGACGTTGGACTGCTCCAGTAACAGTTCGTTCTCCATTCGGTGGTGGTGTTCATACTCCTGAACTACATGCTGATAGCTTAGAAGGATTAGTGGCTCAACAACCTGGTCTAAAAGTTGTTATTCCATCTACTCCATACGATGCTAAAGGTCTTTTAATCTCTGCGATTCGTGACAACGATCCAGTTATCTACTTAGAGCATATGAAATTGTACCGTTCATTCCGTCAAGATGTACCAGAAGGCGAATACACAATTGATTTAGGTAAAGCTGATATCAAACGTGAAGGTACAGATGTATCTGTTATCGCTTACGGTGCTATGGTTCACGCTGCATTAAAAGCTGCTGAAGAACTTGAAAAAGAAGGTATCTCTTTAGAGGTTGTTGACTTACGTACAGTTCAACCATTAGATATCGAAACAATCATCGCTTCTGTTGAAAAAACAGGTCGCGTAGTTGTAGTTCAAGAAGCTCAAAAACAAGCTGGTATTGCAGCTAACGTTGTAGCGGAAATTAACGACCGTGCAATCTTAAACTTAGAAGCTCCAGTTGTACGTGTTGCAGCTGCTGATACAGTATTCCCATTCTCTCAAGCAGAGAGCGTATGGTTACCAAACCACAAGGATATTGTTGAAGCTGTAAACAAAGTAATGAACTTCTAATTTTTAGTTTTTCATGTGCAAAAGAAATCAGCACATGCTGGTTTCTTTTGTACATATTCCATAATAATGAAATGAATCAGGGGGCTGAATTCCGTGGCATTTGAATTTAAACTACCAGATATCGGTGAAGGTATCCACGAAGGTGAAATCGTAAAATGGTTTATTAAACCAGGCGATGAAGTAAATGAAGACGATGTACTTCTTGAAGTGCAAAATGATAAAGCAGTAGTAGAAATCCCTTCTCCTGTTAAAGGTAAAGTACTTGAAGTACTTGTAGAAGAAGGAACAGTTGCAATCGTAGGAGATACATTAATTAAATTTGATGCTCCTGGATACGAAAACCTTAAATTTAAAGGTGACGATCATGATGAAGCTCCAAAAGCTGAAGAAGCAGCAGTAGAAGCTCCAGCAGCGGAAGCTACTCCAGCAGCAACTGCAGAAGTAGTAAATGAGCGCGTAATCGCTATGCCATCTGTTCGTAAATACGCTCGTGAAAAAGGTGTAGACATTCATAAAGTAGCTGGTACTGGTAAGAACGGCCGTATCGTAAAAGCTGACATCGATGCATTTGCAAATGGTGGACAAACTGTAGCAGCAACTGAGGCTCCAGCAGCAGTAGAAGCTACTCCAGCAGCAGCGAAAGAAGAAGCACCAAAAGCACAACCAATTCCAGCTGGTGAATATCCAGAAACTCGTGAGAAAATGAGTGGTATCCGTAAAGCGATTGCGAAAGCAATGGTTAACTCTAAGCATACAGCTCCTCACGTAACATTAATGGATGAAGTTGATGTAACTGAGCTTGTTGCTCACCGTAAGAAGTTCAAAGCAGTAGCAGCTGACAAAGGTATTAAATTAACTTACCTTCCATACGTTGTTAAAGCTTTAACATCTGCATTACGTGAATACCCAATGTTAAACACTTCTTTAGACGATGCATCTCAAGAAGTAGTTCATAAACATTACTTCAACATCGGTATCGCAGCTGATACAGACAAAGGTCTATTAGTACCAGTTGTTAAAGATACAGATCGTAAGTCTATCTTCACTATTTCTAACGAGATCAATGATCTTGCTGGTAAAGCACGTGAAGGTCGTCTAGCTCCAACTGAAATGAAAGGTGCTTCTTGCACAATTACAAACATTGGTTCTGCAGGTGGACAATGGTTCACTCCAGTTATCAATCACCCAGAAGTAGCAATCCTTGGTATCGGCCGTATCGCTGAAAAACCAGTTGTGAAAAATGGTGAGATCGTTGCAGCTCCAGTATTAGCATTATCTCTAAGCTTTGACCATCGTTTAATTGACGGCGCAACTGCTCAAAAAGCGTTAAACCAAATTAAACGTCTATTGAATGACCCACAATTATTAGTAATGGAGGCGTAATAACAATGGTAGTAGGAGATTTCCCAATTGAATTAGATACAGTCGTTGTTGGTGCAGGTCCTGGTGGATACGTTGCGGCAATTCGTGCAGCACAATTAGGTCAAAAGGTAGCAATCATTGAAAAAGCTAACCTTGGTGGCGTATGCTTAAACGTTGGATGTATTCCTTCAAAAGCGTTAATCAATGCAGGTCATCGTTATGAGAATGCAATGCATTCTGATGACATGGGTATCACTGCAGAGAACGTAAAAGTTGACTTTACAAAAGTTCAAGAATGGAAAAACGGCGTAGTTAAGAAATTAACTGGCGGTGTTGAAGGCCTTCTTAAAGGTAACAAAGTTGAAATCATTCGCGGTGAAGCTTACTTCGTAGATGCTAATACATTACGCGTTATGACTGAAGATGCAGCTCAAACTTATACGTTTAAAAATGCTGTTCTTGCAACTGGTTCTACACCAATCGAAATTCCAGGATTCAAATACTCTAAACGTGTTATCAACTCTACAGGTGCTTTAAGCTTACCTGAAATTCCTAAAAAACTTGTTGTAATCGGCGGCGGTTACATCGGTATGGAATTAGGTACTGCATATGCTAACTTCGGTACAGAAGTTACTGTAGTAGAAGCTGGCGACGAAATCTTAGCTGGTTTCGAAAAAGCTATGAGCTCTGTTGTTAAACGTGCTCTACAGAAAAAAGGTAACGTAAATATCCATACAAAAGCTATGGCTAAAGGCGTTGAAGAAACAGAAACTGGCGTAAAAGTTAGCTTTGAAGTTAAAGGTGAAATCCAAACTGTAGAAGCAGATTACGTATTAGTAACTGTAGGTCGTCGTCCAAACACTCAAGAAATCGGTCTTGAGCAAGTTGGAGTTAAAATGACTGACCGCGGCATCATCGAAATCGATGAGCAATGTCGTACAAATGTACCAAACATCTATGCAATCGGTGATATCGTTCCTGGACCACCATTAGCTCACAAAGCTTCTTACGAAGGTAAAGTAGCTGTAGAAGCAATTAGTGGCCATGCATCAGCTATCGATTACATCGGAATTCCTGCAGTATGCTTCACTGATCCAGAATTAGCATCTGTTGGTTACACTAAAAAACAAGCTGAAGAAGCTGGAATGACTGTAACTGTATCTAAGTTCCCATTCGCTGCTAACGGTCGTGCATTATCATTAAACAGCACTGACGGTTTCCTACAACTTGTAACACGTAAAGAAGATGGTCTTCTTGTAGGTGCTCAAGTTGCAGGTGCAGGTGCTTCTGATATTATCTCTGAGATTGGTTTAGCTATCGAAGCTGGAATGACAGCTGAAGATATCGCTCAAACAATCCATGCTCACCCAACATTAGGTGAAATCACAATGGAAGCAGCTGAAGTTGCTCTTGGAATGCCAATTCACATTGTAAAATAATTTAAGTAATGTAAATAGCCCCTCTCTTATTGTAAGAGAGGGGCTATTTTTATTTTCATCAAATGACTTGCAAGGTCTTTAAACGTACTTGTCGAATGAATATATAATACTTTAACAAATGATTTAGGCGTAACTTACTTCAAAGGTAATAAATATCATCCTATAATATGTAATTGATTCAAACTTAACCCCATATATTAATAAAATAGAGCATGTCAAAGGAGAAGGTTCCATGAAAATATTACATGTTATATTTTATCATTTACTACTATGGAGTGGCTTTTCCACTGTATTAACATTATCGAATGGTGATAAGTTTCATTATAAAGTTATTCTTTTTTTCGTATTCCTGTATTTAGCCTATGTAATAGCGTATTTTGTATTACACGTAAGAAAGCAAGCGTTATTTCTTACATGTTCGAATTGTATACTATTTTTAATCGTATTATTTATTTTTTAAATTAACGTTTATAAAAATACATTGTTCTTCCATTAAATAATTGTAACTCTCCTTCTAATTTCTTCGCTAAAAAACGGCAAAATTCATTTGCTTTCCCTTTGTCACCATATGTTGCATTAGGTGGTAAAGAAACTTGGATGAAAAATTGTTCATTTTCTATACCAACACCAATATAAATTGAGTCATACCAGTCGTGATTGGATTGAAGTTTTAATGTTGTTGTAGATGTATCTAAAATTTCATAAGGAAAAGCGGTATTTGTATACGTGTAATTAATTTGGGCACCAGTTTTAGAAGTAACTGTTTTATAATAATGAAAAAGTTGTTTTATATCATCTATTGAAACAGATTGTTGTTTGGATTTTGGTACAAGCGTAATAAAGGCGTGTTGCATATAAGTTCCCCCTAACTTAGTAGAATACTATCATTCTACATCCTACTGAATTTTTTGACAATTAAAAGGAGTATTACATGTTTTGTTTAATATACTATTAATGAAACGTGATGTAGAAAGGTGGAAACCAATGTTTGAAAAATTGTATGATGAGCATGAAAGTGTGAAGGTACGATTTTTAGGGTTTATGACACATGATACACGTTATGATTTTGGTGTTATTTATACAAATATGTTTTTTGGAAAACCGCTCATTGTTTGTATGCAAACAGGAAGGTCTACTTTACTCGGAAGAGATGATGTAGAGAATGTTCAATATATACAGGAGATTTTTAAATTAGGATCAGAAGAGGAAGCGAAGGAGTTAGCTCAGTTTTTCAAATTTCTAGTTCCGTCAACTTCTTTACATGCGGAATATGAAGAATAATTAATGTGAAACAGTCGTACTTATAAATATGGCTGTTTTTTATTTGAATATCGCATACTAATTAAAATTTAAAATATTTAATGTGTTATACTAAAAACCTATTGACGTAAAAAGTATAACATATTAAAATAAAGACAGAAAGTTAAGCGGTTACAAAAAAGTTTTTGGGATTATAAACTTAGGGGGAAATGAAAAATGGGAACAATCGTATGTCAAGATTGTGAAGGTACAATTGCACACTTCGAAGATGAGAAAGTAACGGTACTTTACGGGAAATGTGGATCTTGCGGATGTGATCACACAGAGCATACAAAAGCCCAATAATTGATAGGAAATGGACAGCTAAAAGTTTTTAGGACCATAAACTTAGGGGGAAATGAAAAATGGGAACAATCGTATGCCAAGTATGTGAAGGAACAATCGGACATTTTGAAGATGAGAAAACGACAGTACTTTACGGAAAATGTGGAACAAATTGTGACTGTGCTAGAAAAGATAATGCGAAAGCTTAATGATAGATAAATAGATTACTATTAAAACTCAGGGGGAAATGAAAATGGGAACAATCGTATGCCAAGTATGTGAAGGAACAATTGGACATTTTGAAGATGAAAAATCAACAGTACTATACGGGAAATGTGGATCTCATTGCGAATGTGACCATAAAGAACATACAAAAGCTTAATAATAAGAAAAAGCGCCTACATGTGTAGGCGCTTTTTTAATAAATTGTAGTTGTATGGCCAACTGTTGCAACGATTGCATCATCTCTAATTGGAATAAAGCTTATGGATGTCTGTGGTGTACTAGAAGAAGCGTATTGGCTCATTATACGGCTATCTATACGGGTAATAGTATCGGTCAAGAAAGCTGAAATAAAAGCGTAAGGGACTCGTCGTTCATTTAATGAATAAATAATTTCTTCTTTTGTTTTTACACCTACGCCATGTCCGTAAAAAAAGAAATTTCCTAAATAGATTGTGTTTTCTCCTTGCCACTCAATTGTAGCTGGATTCACTTGTGGATTTTTAAAGTAAACGAGGTCACCTGGAACAAGATCGCCACCGTTTTTTGTTATGAGTCTTAGATCTTGATCGTAGTCCCATGTATAAAGTAAAAGGTTTGCAAATAGACGATTGAAAGTTTCTTCCTCATACAATGATAATAAAGCTTTATAAAAAATAATGATCATAGCGGTTGCGCATTCAGTTCCATATAGTTTTCCGTTTTTGAAAATATCTTGTATGGCAATAGAAGGTGGTATGTTTGGAAGAAGCTCGAATCCTCCAAGGGATGTTCTTTTCCAATACTGGGGGTTGCAAAAGGATTGTTGAAATGTGCGAAACTGAAATCCACTTTGAAAAAGTTCTAGTGCAGAGATAATAATATTAACTCGTAAATTGAGATCAAAGCTGAGTTCATCAGCTGTTCGGAAGGAATAAACTTCTTGATTTCCTGCCATTATTGATAAAATTTGTTGTTTCTCTGCTGCAAATGGCTCATATTCATTTGTAATATAAGGATGTACAATAGAACGGCCTATTACAATCATAATAGTATCCCCACCTATACGTTACATTCTTTAGTATCGTATGAAGAAAAGGAAAAAAGGTGAAAAAAAAGCCTATCAACTGATAGGCTTGTACTCTTTAATAACACGTAATGTTTGTAATGTCATATCTTCAGGACCTTGTACAGGTAAACCTGCTTCTAAGTTTTTACGAATATACTCTAAGTTTTCTTGTGTAATAATTTCCCCCGGAGTAAAGATTGGAATCCCTGGCGGATAAACCATAACAAAATCAGCTATAATACGACCCGCTGCATTTTCAAATGGAATGACTTCTGTTTCCGAATAAAAAGCATCTCGAGGAGAAAGTGCTAGCACTGGAATTTCTGGAATCTCTACTTGTACTTGAACACCTTTATCTGCCCTATTTCTAAATGTTGCTGCTAAATCTTGTAATGCTGCAATAAGTGTATTTGTATCACTTTCTGTGTCTCCTAAAGTGATAAGACATAGTATGTTGTATAGATCTGAGAGTTCTACTTCAATGTTATATTGCTCTCTAAGCCATACTTCAGCTTGGTGGCCGGTAATACCTAAATCTTTTACAGATACAATTATCTTTGTAGGATCATAGTTAAAGGTAGCATCTGTACCTAACATTTCTTTTCCAGGACAGTAAAGATGCTCAATAGAATTTATAGCATCACGAACATGTTCAGCTAATTGTATTGTTTGTTCTATGAGTGCTGTTCCTTCTGTAGCAAGACGTTTTCTCGCAACATCAAGTGATGCTAACAAGATGTAAGAAGTTGATGTAGTTGTAAGCATGCTAATAATAGATTGGACATGTTTTACATTCACCAAGCCTTCTTTCACATTAAGAATAGAACTTTGAGTTAAAGAGCCTCCTAATTTGTGAACACTTGTTGCTGCCATGTCTGCACCAGCTTGCATCGCTGACATCGGCAATTCATCGTGAAAATGAATATGAACACCATGAGCCTCGTCGACTAGTACAGGGATGTCATAAGAATGTGCTAATTGTACAATCTGTTCTAAGTCTGCAGCAAATCCAAAGTACGTTGGGTTAATAACAAGTAAGCCCTTTGCATCTGAGTGCTCTTCAAGTGCTTTTTTGACAGATTGAATTGTGATTCCATGAGAAATACCGAGTTTCGGATCGATTTCAGGATGCATGAAAATCGGTTTTGCACCTGAGAAAATAATAGCTGACATTACTGATTTATGCACGTTTCGTGGTACTAGGATTTTGTCACCAGGACCGCAAACGCTCATCACCATTGTCATAATAGCGCCACTTGTACCTTGAATAGAAAAGAAAGTATGATCTGCACCGAATGCAGCGGCTGCTAAATCCTGTGCTTCTTTAATCATACCTTTTGGATGATGTAAATCATCGAGTGGCGCAATATTAATTAAATCAATTGCTAATGCATTATGCCCAATAAATTCGCGAAATGTAGGATCCATGCCTTGTCCTTTTTTATGACCAGGAATATGGAATTGAATTGGATTTCGCTTACTGTGCTCAACTAAAGCGGTAAACAATGGTGTTTCGTATTGGGACAATCTATACACCCCTTCTTCTTCATAATATTTAATTTGTTTTATATAATCCTGCTCTAAAAAAGGTAAGTCCTTTTTTTAGAATGAGGCTTGTTTTTCTGCCATTCAAAAAATCGGTTTTGAGATGGTAGCTTCACTTTATTTTCTATAAAACAAAAGCATTATATCACCAATAATTATAGATGTATAGAAAAAAATATTTTTAAGGTGAGTATGTTTAATAGTTAGCCTCAACTAATGAATGGAGGAAGACAATTCCATTAAAATGAATAAATAGTGTATAATGCAGAGTGGCTATAATGAAGAATAAAACATTCTCTTTAAGATAGCATAATGAAACAAGAAGAAATGATAAATGAGGTGCGAAATGGAATATCAATATCCGTTAGATTATGATTGGTCAAATGAGGAAATGGTTATAATTGTGAAGTTTTATGAAGCAATTGAGAAAGCTTATGAAAAAGGAATTATAAGAGAAGAATTAATGGGTTTATATCGTCGTTTTAAAGAGATTGTTCCATCGAAAGCAGAAGAAAAGAAAATTGATAAAGAGTTTCAAGAAGTAAGTGGATACTCTATATATCGTGCTATTCAAAGAGCAAAGGAAGTCGAAGAACAAAAGCTTGTAAAAATGTAAAAAATATTTTGAAAAATAAAAACTGAAGTGATATAATGTGATAACAACTAAAAACGGACAATATAAATTGTCCGTTTTCTACTATCGATTACAAAGTGCATATAAAGGAAGGAGTGATTGCATCGTAGATTCAATCTTAGCAAGGAATTGTTCGTTGGTCATTGCTGAAAACTCCTCTGGTGATATATGAATACCAACTAATAATTCTGCTTTTTTTACAGTAGCTAGTCGTTCAATCATCTTTTGTAAGTCTTCGGTTTCAAGTGTTTTATGTAATTTCACACTTGGTTTAGTATGGTCAATGGACCAAACGAAGTCATTTGGAATATTTGTTTTTAAATCATTTAAATGTTCTAAGAAGGCATGAGCCGTCTCAACTTTTTGTGGACACTCATAGATTAAACCAAAGTATATGAAGGCATGAGTACCCCATAAGCCGATTTGGAAATGCGGTAGCATTTTATATCCTCGTTTATTTGTTGAAAAAGCAACCCAAGTATCGTTTGGTGGATTGACTTTGCGACGTGCGTGTTTTGCAACATGATAAAAAAAGTTCTCATCAGTGTGTTGGGATAAGTATTCTGCAAATTGTTCCCCTAAAGCTTCTAGCTTAGGATGAATGTTCGTTTTAATTGCACTCATTCGTTCTTCGAGACCATCAACTGTAAAGACATCAAAATCAGTTGACTTGAATGTTTGTATTGTCATGATTGTTCCTCCAACTCCTATTTTGCTTTTATTTTAGCATAGCTTGTACTATTCATAAAAAAAACAGCACAAAAAAATTTAAATAAAAAAATATAATTTTGTTGCATAGATGATTTATCCAACATAGTATAGTATAAAACAAAAAATCAGAAAATTGAATTAATTCTAGTCCGAGGGCAGACGAATATTGGGAGGAGGCAAATAATATGAGACAGGTGATTAATGCGTTAAAGAGAACAGATGCCGAAAAGAGAATACCGGTGCTACGTTTGGAGCTAGATTATGAATTAGCAACTTTATATGATGCGATGATGGAAGATGATAAACAGAAAAAAGAAGAGTGTGTACAAAAGTTAGAAGTGTTAAGACTTGAAATGATTCGTTTAGAAGCGTAATAATAGTATATGTATAAAAAATTAGTTGGTGCGAACCTTATAAAGGGTTCGTTTTTTCTGTGAACAGTAAAGATCGGAGTGTTTAAACATGCAAGAAGTATGGAAAGACATCGATGCACACGCCAAACGGTGGATTCGGGATGCAGGAGAGCATTTAATGGCATCCATGAAAAAAGCACCTATTATAGAAACAAAATCCAATGCAGCTGACTTAGTTACAAATATGGACCGAGAGATAGAACAGTTTTTAATTGGGAAAATTAAAGAAACATTCCCGAATCATAATATTTTAGGAGAAGAAGGTTATGGAGACGAGATAACGTCTTCTGACGGGGTTGTTTGGTTAATTGATCCAATTGACGGCACGATGAACTTTGTTCATCAAAAAAGAAATTTTGCAATTTCAATTGGGATTTATGAGAACGGTATCGGAAAGATTGGACTTATTTATGATCCAGTACATGATGAACTATATCATGCAGTCAAGGGATCTGGAGCTTTTTGTAATGATATATCAATTCCTCCATTGGAAAAAGGAACTGTAGAGCAAGGTATTGTAGCTTTAAATGCGGTATGGCTTACAGATAATCCATTGCTTAATATGGAAAGTATGATGGCACTTGTTAAGAAAGCAAGGGGCACGAGATCGTATGGCTGTGCAGCGTTAGAGATGGTGTACGTTGCAACAGGAAGAATAGATGCATATGTAACGCCGAGATTATCACCATGGGATTTTGGCGGAGGACAGATAATTGTAGAAGAAGTTGGAGGGAAGGTAACGACATTCTCTGGAGCGCCACTTTCTATCATAGAGAAGAGCAGTGTGCTAGTTGCAAAACCAGGAGTGTATGAAGAAGTGTTATCTTTTATATCAGAGCCACAAAAAAAGTAAGAGGCTATGTATAAGCTTCTTACTTTTTAGCGTTATTGTGATTTGCGCATTTTTCTTTTTGTTACAAAACCGTATCCAACTGCAACAAATGTACCGATAATGCAAATAATAATACCGATTGGACTATTTTCAGCAATCATAATGCCGATACCGATTAAGAAAATAACACCGATAATTGCGGTTAATAAAAAGCGATATTGAATGTGTTCCATTTCTTCACCCTCCAATCTCATTTTACTTTCACAAAAGTAAGAATACAACTATATTTTCATTCTTGCTTTTATTTTAATTGCTATTGTATCCCCTTCGCTCTTATAATAGAGAAGGATTAAAAAGACATTAGGAGTTGGACATGTTGAAAAAACGACAAGATTTACGTAATATAGCAATTATTGCCCACGTTGACCATGGTAAAACAACACTTGTTGACCAGTTATTACGTCAAGCGGGGACATTCCGTGCGAATGAACATATTGAAGAACGCGCAATGGATTCAAATGATCTAGAAAGAGAACGCGGTATTACAATTTTAGCGAAGAATACAGCGATTCACTATGAAGATAAAAGAATTAACATTTTAGATACACCAGGTCACGCTGACTTCGGTGGAGAAGTAGAACGTATCATGAAAATGGTTGATGGTGTTCTACTTGTTGTTGATGCATATGAAGGTTGTATGCCACAAACACGATTTGTTTTAAAGAAAGCTCTTGAGCAAAACTTAACTCCAATCGTTGTTGTAAACAAAATTGACCGTGACTTCGCTCGCCCTGATGAAGTAGTTGATGAAGTAGTTGACTTATTTATCGAACTTGGTGCAAACGAAGATCAATTAGAGTTCCCAGTTGTATTTGCATCAGCAATGAACGGAACAGCAAGCTTGGATTCAAATCCGGCAAATCAAGAAGAGAATATGAAATCATTATTCGATACAATTATCGAACATATTCCAGCACCAGTTGATAACAGCGAAGAGCCACTTCAATTCCAAGTAGCACTTCTTGATTACAACGACTATGTTGGACGTATTGGAGTTGGACGCGTATTCCGCGGTACAATGAAGGTTGGACAACAAGTTGCTTTAATGAAAGTTGACGGAAGTGTAAAACAATTCCGCGTAACGAAATTATTCGGTTACATTGGATTAAAACGTCAAGAAATTGAAGAAGCAAAAGCTGGAGATTTAGTAGCTGTTTCAGGTATGGAAGACATCAACGTAGGTGAAACGGTATGTCCGGTTGAGCATGAAGAGGCTTTACCATTATTACGTATTGATGAGCCAACGCTACAAATGACATTCCTTGTAAATAACAGCCCATTTGCAGGTCGTGAAGGTAAATTTATTACATCTCGTAAAATTGAAGAGCGTCTTCGTTCACAATTAGAAACAGATGTAAGTTTACGTGTAGATAATACAGATTCTCCTGATGCATGGATCGTATCTGGACGCGGGGAATTGCATTTATCTATCTTAATTGAAAACATGCGTCGTGAAGGTTATGAACTACAAGTATCTAAGCCTGAAGTAATTATTAAAGATATCGATGGCGTAAGATGTGAACCTGTAGAGCGCGTACAAATCGATGTTCCTGAAGAATACACTGGTTCTATTATGGAATCAATGGGTGCACGTAAAGGTGAAATGTTAGATATGGTAAATAACGGAAACGGTCAAGTTCGCCTTACTTTCATGGTTCCGGCACGTGGTTTAATTGGTTACACAACAGAATTCCTAACATTAACTCGTGGTTACGGTATTTTAAACCATACATTCGATTGCTACCAACCAGTACATGCTGGACAAGTGGGTGGACGTCGCCAAGGTGTTCTAGTTTCACTTGAAACAGGAAAAGCATCACAATATGGTATTATGCAAGTTGAAGACCGTGGTGTAATCTTCGTTGAACCAGGTACAGAAGTATATGCTGGTATGATCGTAGGAGAACATACTCGTGAGAACGACTTAACAGTTAACGTTGTGAAAATGAAACAACAAACTAACATTCGTTCTGCAACGAAAGATCAAACTTCAACAATGAAAAAACCACGCTTAATGACTCTAGAAGAGTCATTAGAGTACTTAAACGATGACGAGTTCTGTGAAGTAACTCCAGAATCAATTCGTTTACGTAAAAAGATTCTTGATAAGAGCGAACGTGAAAGAGCTGCTAAGAAAAAGAAATCTGTAGAAGCATAAAAAATAAAACAGCTACCTTTAAGGTAGCTGTTTTTTTATGTTTATTTTTTAGAATATTTACTCTTTTTAGTGGACAGTATTTTTTTCGCAGGTTACTCTTGTATTAAGTACATAAAGAAATTTTGTTTTTTATGAGAAGGGGGGATAAATAGTGTTAGAAAGAATGTCTTTTTTTGCGAAATTATGTAAAGTTGATGAAAATCCAGAGTTAGGAATGTGGTTACTTTATGGGACGATTATTATATTAAGTGCTCTCGTCTATAATTTAGGATTTGCTAGAAAGTTGTCTGTACTAAAAAATATAGTAATATACATATCATTAGCAATTGGATGTACAGTATTAACCTTTTTTGCTGTATTTTTACCTGTTGGAGAAGGACTTGTTGTAGCGGCAATTGTACTTGGAATTTATAGATTGCGTTTGCGTCAAGCGAAACAACAAAAAGCAGGGTGAGGGGGCGAAGTTTTATGCGTTCAGTACAAGATGCACTATATAATTGGTTAACAATTAAAACAGTTGCGGAAGCACGTCCGGATGATAGTGCTGCAAAAGAAACGTATTTGTTATTTCAAAATATGATATATGAAGAACATAAATTAAAAAATGTGGAAGTTAAAAAGAACGAGGAAATGTATTTAATTACATATGAAATGAAAGGGGAAAGGAAATCTGCAAGGTTTCCATTAGAAGCTATTGATTGTTTCTTGGATCAAATGAATCGTGAGCCTGAAAAATATAAATAAGTCCTTATCTATATGAGTAAGGACTTATTTACATTTTACCAATCGTCTTCGACTTTTTTATCACGATATAATCGGAAATTACCACTTGCATGACGTTCCATTGTACGCTCTGCAATTCGTTCCGAACATTCCATGCACATATATGTATGAATAGGGCGATTACGCAGTTTTTTTGCCATAGGATTTTCATCATCTAACATATCTTTTTTATCACAAATCATACATTTGACTCTCATTTCGTCACCTCAATACGAATTCTATCAGTATAAGTATATCATGGAAGTATAATGTTTTTGAATAATAGTGGGAAAAAATAATATTTTCGCAATTCAAAAAATAAGTTATGATAAGGATATACCAAGTATGTTTGGAGGTGAAAATATGGCGAATGTAGTAGAGCCTACTTTAACAGAGGGTTTAGTACAAACGTTGCGTAAAGAGTGTATTGTTATGATAGCAACGACAGATTTCGAAAAACAAGTTCCTAACGTAAGTGCTATTTCTTGGGTGTATGCAGTGAGCAAAACTAGTATTCGATTTGCAGTAGATCAACGTTCACGTATTGTGGAAAATATACGTCATAATACAGGTGTGGTATTGACTATAATGGCGAATGAATCCGTATTTTCCATAAGTGGTGCAGGTGAAATTTTGACAGATAGAATGGAAGGTATTTCTTTGAAATTAACTGTAATAGAAGTTAATGTGCAAGAAGTACGTGATGTTATGTTTTATGGAGCGAAACTTGCAATTGAACCAACATATGAAAAAACATACGATCTTCGGGCGGCCAAAAAGCTGGATAACGAAGTACTAGTAGGAATAAGAGAATTATAAATGTGCTAAATAAGAAATTCGTTTATTCACTTTTGTAATCGGTTATTGTGATTTAACGTTAATAATTATAATAAAAAGTAATATATTGAATAGAAATGAATAAAGAATAAATAAAAGGTTTAATGACTATGATTTTCGATTCTACCTCGTTTACACGGTACATATAATTATAACAATGGTTCGTCCATATTTTATGGATGAAACCCTTGTTCTACAAATTTAAAAGTGGAGTCAGGGGGTAACAGGTTGGATAAAATTTATGTGTTAGATACGAATGTACTTTTGCAGGATCCTTTATCTATTTTTTCATTTGAAACC
Source organism: Bacillus sp. N6 (assembly GCF_052805735.1). Taxonomy (NCBI): domain Bacteria; kingdom Bacillati; phylum Bacillota; class Bacilli; order Caryophanales; family Bacillaceae; genus Bacillus; species Bacillus sp. N6. The sequence continues at coordinate 3,902,275 of NZ_CM127843.1, read as the reverse complement.
AATGAAGTAGTGATTCCAGCAGTTGTATTAGAAGAGGTTGATTCGAAAAAACGTTATATGGATGAAGTAGGACGAAATGCTCGTTATGTATCTAAGTTAATAGATAAATTTCGTGAAATAGGAAAGCTGCATGAAAGTATCCCGCTAGAAAATGGCGGAACATTTCGTATTGAATTAAACCATCGTTCATTTGTGCAACTACAAGATATTTTTGTAGAAAAAACAAATGATAATCGAATTTTAGCTGTAGCAAAAAATCTATCTTTAGAAGAACAGGAAAAAGAGGACGGGAAGTCTGTTATTTTAGTAAGTAAAGATGTACTCGTAAGGGTAAAAGCTGATGCAATTGGTTTGAAGGCTGAAGATTATTTAAGTGATCGCGTAATTGAAGTAGAAAATATATATTCTGGCTTTTTAGAAGGATATATATCAAAAGAACAATTGGATTATTTTTATGAGAAAGGTGAATTGCCTCTATCTGAAATTGCGAATCACCCTTTTTACCCAAATCAATTTGTAGTAATGAAAGATGCATTAGGGGGCTCTAGTTCTGCGCTTGGCATTGTGGATCACTTAGGTAAGAAGGTAAAGAAACTTATTTTTCACAATGAACAAGTGTGGGGGATACGACCACGAAACGTGCAGCAAATTATGGGATTAGAATTGTTGCTTCGTGAAGATATTCCGCTTGTAACATTAACGGGGAAAGCCGGCACAGGAAAAACGTTACTTGCGTTAGCTTCGGGACTTATGCAAACAGAAGACTTAGGGTTATATAAAAAATTACTCGTTGCAAGACCAATTGTCCCAGTCGGAAAAGATATCGGTTATTTACCAGGAGAAAAAGAAGAAAAGTTAAGACCATGGATGCAACCAATTTTTGATAACCTAGAGTATTTATTTAATACGAAAAAGCCAGGAGAGTTAGATGCTATTTTAGCTGGAATGGGTTCGATTGAAGTAGAAGCCCTTACTTATATACGCGGGAGAAGTATTCCAGATCAGTTCATTATCATTGACGAAGCACAAAATTTAACAAAGCATGAAGTGAAAACGATACTAACTAGGGTAGGGGAAAAGAGTAAGATTGTATTGATGGGAGATCCTCAGCAAATTGATCACCCATATTTAGATGAATATAATAATGGCTTAACGTATGTTGTAGAGAAGTTTAAAGAACAGCGCATTAGTGGTCATGTGAAGTTTGTTAAAGGGGAGCGATCTAATTTAGCTCAACTAGCAGCAGATTTATTGTAAAAAGGAGTGAGCTTAAGCTCACTCCTTTTCTTTAAATAATTGTAAATTTACGGATGTTCCGGATTGGATTTTGTCGATTAGATCCATCATTGAAATAGAGATGAACAGGTCCGTCTTCTTTTAATGGCTTTCCTTCTTTTGAAAAACCTAGTATAGCATTTTTGACAGTTTCTAATGGAAGTGTCATTGTATGATCTACAGTTTCAATTTCAACTTGCGTAGCGTCCTCTAAAATTTCAGCGTTAGCAAGGAATGGATGAAATGATATACCAAATGTTCCAGTAATTAGCTGTTCTTTTTTATATTTCTTTACACTTTGTTGTATCGGCGGGAAGGCAGCACCATCACGAATTTCACGATCCCAATGTTCTGAAGTGTTTTTTAAATAAGTTTCTAGTTCAGACGTGTTTTCTCTAGTTTCATCAAAGTAAGTTGTCAAATCTACTTTTCGATCATCAAAGATCCAAACAGTTGGATCAATAGTGATTGGAAAACGTACTTTTCCGTTAATAAATAAAATTTCGCTCATTGTTGTTCCCCCATTTGTGTTATACTCCCACTTTTCAGTATAATAGCATTAGACACTGTTGTCACAAAAAATGTTTCTATTGCAATTTATTAAAACTATCGCTAATATTAATAGATAGGATAGAGGAGAGTAGGACGGAAACGGAGGGAATCAATTTGGCGTCTGAGACAGTAGCAAATCATCAGGAAAAGGCACTAGCCCTTCTACAAGCGGATGCAGAGAAGATTTTAAGACTTATTAAGGTGCAAATGGACCATCTTACAATGCCGCAATGTCCATTATATGAAGAAGTGTTAGACACACAAATGTTTGGACTATCCCGCGAGGTCGATTTTGCAGTTCGCCTTGGTCTTATTGCAGAAGAACAAGGGAAAGCAATGTTAGGTGAGCTCGAACGTGAGTTATCTGCACTTCATGAAGCGTTTACAAACAAACAACAATAACGGGTTCAAATAAGGGGGCTCAAACTAAATTAGTTTGGGCTTTTTATTTGTATAATAAAGCAGGAAGAATCAATGTACATATGGAATACAACAATAATTAAATTGAAACAGAAAGAGGAAATGAAATGAAAAAAGTATGGAAATCAATGGATTATTCATTGTTACTTCCTCTTGTTATCTTATGTGTGCTGGGAGTAATAATGGTATATAGTTCTAGTTCCATTGTTGCGATTTCGAGATTTGATAAACCAGCAAATTTCTTTTTTAAAAGACAATTAATTACTTTAGTTGTTGGGACAATAGTATTAATAATTATTGCTACTATCCCATATAAAGTTTGGAGAAAACGAATTTTTTTGTTGGGGAGTTACGGTGCTAGTGTTGCCTTATTAGCTGCAGCTGCCTTTTTCACTAAGAAAGTAAACGGTGCAAACGGCTGGATATTTGGAATACAGCCTGCAGAATTTGTTAAGATAACAGTTATTCTTGTCTTAGCTCATTTCTTTGCCAAAAGACAAGAAACGAATACACCTGTTTCCAAAGGGTCAGGTCCAGTACTTATTGGTGTTGGTATAATCATGTTTTTAATATTAAAGCAAAATGATTTAGGTACTGATTTGTTAATTGCAGGAACAGTAGGAATTATGTTTCTTTGTTCGGGAGTACAGGTTAACTTATGGATTAAACGAATTGCTTTAACTTCTATAGTATGGATTCCGGCACTATATCTTCTTGGTAATTATGCATTAAATCCATATCAAAAGGCGCGTTTTTCTGTTTTCCTTGATCCGTTTAATGATCCTCAAAAGGATGGGTTTCAATTAGTGAATTCATTTATTGGAATCGCTTCTGGAGGGCTTAATGGTAGAGGATTAGGGAATAGTGTACAAAAATATGGTTATTTACCAGAACCACAAACGGATTTTATAATGGCAATTATATCTGAAGAACTTGGTTTTATAGGTGTAGCTATCATTTTAATCTGTTTATTACTTATTATTATTCGGTCATTTAGAGTTGCACAAAAATGTACAGATCCATTTGGAAGTTTAATAGCTATCGGAATTGCAAGCTTGTTTGGAGTTCAAACGTTTATTAATGTTGGTGGTATGTCTGGAGTAATACCACTTACAGGAGTACCATTACCGTTTGTCAGCTATGGTGGTAGTTCTTTATTAGCTAATCTACTTGCGATGGGAATACTACTTAATATTGCTAGTCATGTAAAACGAGAAGAAAAACAGCAGAATGAGGTAATAAAAGAAAGAGAACAAAATGGACCACATCTTGTAGTTGTAAAATAAAAAACACATCGTGCTTTAGAGCAGGATGTGTTTTTTATTTTCAAGTAGTTTTAAATATGATGTATTAATTTCTCTTTCAGTTAAAAGATATATCACATTTGTTTAAATGTGATATACAATTAAGTTGTTAGAAAAGGAAGAGGTATGCTATACTATTTTTGTGAAACAAATTGCACAGAAAACTTATCATTTGTTAAAAAATAAGGTATGATGGATAAAAATAAAGTGAAGCTTTCTAAGTATAATATAATGTGGAAAGTGAAGAACTTCACGCTTTTTAAGGTGTGTATATATTTTATCTCTAGAGTGGTAGGAAAGTAGAGGGGGAAAATCATGACAAAGCTGCAACGTATTCAAAAAGTATTGGTAGCTAACCGTGGAGAGATTGCAATTCGTGTGTTTCGAGCTTGTTCGGAACTTGGATTAAAAACAGTTGCAATCTATTCGAAAGAGGATAGTGGTTCTTATCATCGCTATAAAGCCGATGAGTCCTATTTAGTTGGGGAAGGAAAAAAACCAATTGATGCTTATCTAGATATTGAAAGCATTATTGAGATTGCAAAAAGTAATCATGTAGATGCAATCCACCCTGGATATGGTTTCTTGTCAGAAAATATTCAATTCGCGAAACGTTGCGAAGAAGAAGGAATTATCTTTATCGGTCCGAAAAGTAAGCATTTAGATATGTTTGGAGATAAAGTGAAAGCAAGAACACAAGCGCAGCTAGCACAAATTCCAGTTATACCTGGTAGTGATGGTCCAGTAGATTCATTAGAAGAAGTCGAAAAATTTGCTGAAAAGTATGATTACCCGATTATTATTAAAGCGTCCCTTGGTGGTGGCGGTCGTGGTATGCGTATTGTGCGTACTAGTGAGGAATTAGGAGAATCATATAATCGAGCAAAATCAGAAGCGAAAGCAGCCTTTGGTAATGATGAAGTTTACGTCGAAAAATTCGTTGAAAAACCTAAACATATAGAAGTACAAATTTTAGCAGATGAAGAAGGCAATGTTGTTCATTTATACGAGCGTGACTGTTCTGTACAACGTCGTCATCAAAAAGTTGTAGAAATAGCACCGAGTGTATCACTTTCAGATGATCTGCGTCAGCGTATTTGTGATGCTGCTGTGAAGTTAACGAAAAATGTAAACTATTTAAATGCAGGGACAGTAGAATTCCTTGTAAAAGATGATGAGTTTTACTTTATTGAAGTAAATCCACGTGTTCAAGTAGAACATACGATTACAGAGATGATCACAGGAGTCGATATCGTTCAATCACAAATTTTAATAGCTGATGGACATGCATTACATAGTAAAATAGTAGGTGTTCCGAAGCAAGAGGAAGTGGTTGTACACGGATTTGCAATCCAATCTCGTGTAACAACTGAAGACCCACTAAATAATTTTATGCCGGATACAGGAAAAATTATGGCGTATCGATCAGGCGGTGGTTTTGGTGTGCGTCTTGATACAGGAAATAGCTTCCAAGGTGCAGTTATTACACCATACTACGATTCTTTACTTGTAAAAGTTACAACTTGGGCACTTACTTTTGAGCAAGCTGCTGCAAAAATGGAACGTAACTTAAAAGAATTCCGTATTCGTGGTATTAAAACAAATATTCCATTCCTAGAGAATGTAGTAAAACATAAAAACTTCTTATCAGGAGAATATGATACTTCGTTTATTGATGTGTCACCTGAACTATTCTTGTTCCCGAAACGTAAAGACCGCGGAACGAAAATGTTAAATTATATTGGTTCAGTAACAGTAAATGGCTTCCCAGGAGTAGGGAAAAAAGAAAAGCCAATATTCCCAGATGCTCGTATTCCATGTTTAAAACATTCAGAGCCAATCCAAAATGGAACGAAACAAATTTTGGACGAGCGTGGAGCAGATGGATTAGTAAAATGGGTACAGGATCAAAACCGTGTACTTTTAACGGATACAACATTCCGTGATGCACATCAGTCATTACTTGCAACTCGTATTCGTACAAAAGATTTACATCAAATTGCAGAGCCAACAGCAAGAATGTTACCAAACCTATTCTCAGCTGAAATGTGGGGCGGTGCAACGTTTGATGTCGCGTATCGTTTCTTAAAAGAAGATCCATGGGAACGATTACTAGATCTTCGTGAAAAAATGCCGAACGTTTTATTCCAAATGTTACTACGTTCGTCAAACGCAGTTGGCTACAAAAACTATCCAGATAATTTAATTCAAAAATTTGTGGAGTGTTCTGCTCAAGCAGGCATTGATGTGTTCCGTATTTTTGATAGTTTAAACTGGGTAGAAGGTATGAGAGTTGCAATTGATGCTGTACGAGATACTGGTAAAATTGCAGAAGCAACAATGTGCTATACAGGAGATATTCATGATCCATTACGTAGTAAATATGATTTGAATTATTATAAAAACTTAGCAAAAGAGTTGGAAGCATCGGGAGCTCACATTTTAGGTATTAAAGATATGGCTGGCTTACTAAAACCAAACGCAGCATATGATTTAGTTTCAGCATTAAAAGAGACGGTATCAATTCCGATTCACCTGCATACGCACGATACGAGTGGAAATGGTATATTAACGTATACGAAGGCAATTGAAGCAGGTGTTGATATTGTCGATGTAGCAGTGAGTTCTATGGCTGGTCAAACGTCACAACCGAGTGCGAACACATTATTCTATGCACTAGGTGGAAATGAAAGACAACCAGATGTTAATATCGATTCTTTAGAAAAGCTATCTCATTATTGGGAAGATGTACGCAAATACTATGCACCGTTTGAAAGTGGTATGAATGCACCTCACACAGAGGTATATATGCATGAAATGCCAGGTGGACAGTATAGTAATCTTCAGCAACAAGCGAAGGCGGTTGGTTTAGGAGATCGCTTTGATGAAGTGAAAGTAATGTACCGTCGTGTGAATGACATGTTTGGAGATATTGTAAAAGTAACACCGTCATCAAAAGTTGTTGGCGATATGGCGTTATTTATGGTTCAAAACCACCTGACAGAACAAGATGTTTTAGAGCGTGGACATGCTTTGGACTTCCCTGGATCTGTTGTTGAAATGTTCTCTGGTGATTTAGGTCAACCGTACGGTGGTTTCCCGAAAGAATTGCAAAAGATTATTTTAAAAGGGAAAGAGCCGTTAACAGTAAGACCAGGTGAACTACTAGAGCCAGTAGATTTCGACGCGTTAAAAGAAGAATTATTCCATAAACTTGGACGCGAAGTAACAATTTTTGATGTAGTTGCATATGCATTATATCCAAAAGTATTTATGGACTATGAAAAAGTTGCTGAGCTTTATGGAAATGTATCTGTACTTGATACACCGACATTCTTCTATGGTATGAGACTAGGTGAAGAAATTGATGTGGAAATTGAACAAGGTAAGACATTGATGGTTAAACTTGTATCAATTGGAGAACCACAGCCGGATGGAAATCGTGTCCTTTACTTGGAATTTAATGGTCAACCACGTGAAATTGTCGTGAAAGACGAGAGTGTGAAAGCAACAGTTGCACAACGTGTGAAAGGAAACCGTGAAAATCCAAATCACATTAGTGCAACAATGCCAGGAACGGTAATTAAAGTAGTTGTAAAAGAAGGCGATGAAGTGAAAAAAGGCGATTCTATGGCAATTACAGAAGCGATGAAAATGGAAACGACAGTTCAAGCGCCGTTCAATGGTAAAGTGAAAAAAGTATATGTTAACGATGGTGATGCAATTCAAACGGGTGATTTACTTATTGAATTAGATCACTAAAATAAAAAAAAGAGCTGTGTAAATACAGCTCTTTTCTTTATTGCAAAAAATCCCTTGCCGAATTGGCAAGGGATTTTAGTTTTAAATTATATTGTTTGTTTAGAAGTTGATCCGGCTTCTTTTGCATTCACTTTACTTCTTGTTCCTAACATAACTAAATAGCATAGTACGGCAAACAAGCAAGAAATGAATAGAGAATGTAACAATGCCATTGCTAAACTAGCGTTTGTAAATACAACTAAAATCCCTACTACAGCTTGAAGTGTAACAAGGATAAATGAAATGATCCATCCCCAATATACTACAGGTTGCTGTTTGTAATGACGAATAGCGAGAATCATCGCGTAAAGTATCCAAGCGAAAATTAACATTGCTGCAACTCTATGGCCCATTTGAACCCATTCATGTAGTTGAGTTGGCATAGGTCTGTTTTTGCTACATAAAGGAAAGTCTGGACAGGCTAAGCTAGCTCGTTCGTGACGTACTAAAGCACCTGTGTAGACAACGATATAACTGTAAATTGTTACACCATAAATATGAAATTTCATTTTTTTGTCCATAATAAGAGAACGTGCATCAAATTTTTGGTCAATTTCAAAGATAAGACACGTTAATAAAATGACAGAAGCAAATGAAATTAAGGAAATACCGAAATGGATAGCAAGTACAGCTGGCATTTGTCCCCAAACAACTGCTGCTGCTCCCATTAATGCTTGTGCAACTAAAAATACGAAGGATAAAATTGCTAACGTTTTTGTTTCACGCACATGTTTATAATATTTCCAGGACAAAATACAAAGGAGAGTGACAAGAATTCCGGCTGATCCTGATGTTAATCGGTGGCTAAGTTCAATAATAGTTTCCATTGATAAATTAGATGGAACAAATTCACCGTTACAAAGTGGCCATGATTTACCACAACCTTGACCAGAACCTGTTTTTGTAACTAAAGCGCCTCCTAATAAAACTATTAATAAATCAAGGCTTGTAATGACTGCTAACCATTTAATAAAGCGTTGCAATCTCTTTCACCATCTTTCTGCTATGAAGTTATTGCGAAATATTTTCATTCCATTATGTATAGAATAAAACGCGCTAGTTCCTATGATATATAAAAAATAATAAAATAGCAAAGAAATGGAGGGGAAAGGAAATGGGGAGAAAATAGGTGTAAAAACAGGGTTCCTAAGGAAAAATTTAGGCGAAAAATAGGCTATTTTGAAAAGAAATGGGGAGAATACGTGTTAAATAGGATAAAATAGTTTATTATAGAAGGTAACATCATGTTATGATAAGGACAAGTCAGAATGAAGTTTTTTATATTCGACACAAAAAGTTCATGTTTTCTTCACAAAATGTTCGGGAAATATGATTTAATATATTGGAGTATGGGCGTAGATTAGTAGTAGAATGGGTTAACAATGTTTCTACTGTAATAATATTGCTATATAGAAGCGAATTATTTCATTTGAAATAGGCGCAAAAAGAAAGATGAAAGTTTTAAGAGGGGGTTAGAGTGATGAACCATGCAACAAGTGAGCTGCATGATGAGTCCGCTGTTACAAGTGTACCGGAAACAACTCGGATACAAGATTTAAAAGCACTCGTTAAAATGGGGATTGTAAACTCAAATACACTTACTGTATTTACAGGATTTTGGTTGGCATTACACTTTAATGGATTAAGTGTAATGGACAATCTGGATAAGTTATTCTTTACAATCGTTGGTTCTGGATTAGTTATGGCAGGGGTATGTTGTTTAAACAACTACATTGATCGAGACATCGATCCATTAATGGAAAGAACAAAGACCCGTCCAACGGTTACTGGAAAGTATAAACCAGGATTTGCACTTACATTTGGACTAGTCATATTACTTCTTGGTTTTGTATTTTTATTATTAACAACACCAATGGCAGTCCTAATGGGATTTATTGGTGCTTTCACATATGTTGTTCTATATAGTTTATGGACAAAGAGAAAGTATACACTAAATACTGTTGTAGGTAGTATATCTGGTGCAGTTCCACCTTTAATTGGATGGGCAGCAATCGATCCATCTTTAGGTCATCCAATTGCTTGGATGTTATTTTTAATTATGTTTATTTGGCAAATCCCACATTTCCTTGCATTAGCGATGAAACGTGTTGATGAATATCGAAATGCAGGAATTCCAATGCTTCCTGTAGTTCATGGATTTGAAATTACGAAACGCCAAATTATGATTTGGACAGTATGTTTATTACCACTACCATTTTATATGAGTGGACTAGGGATAACATTTATGGTAATTGCAACACTGCTTAACATCGGATGGATCGCTTTAGGATTTTATGGATTCCGTAAGAAAGATGACATAAAATGGTCCGTGCAAATGTTTGTTTATTCCCTAAATTATTTAACAATCTTATTTGTATCAATGATTGTAGTTACATTCTTCTAAGACAACGACATAATTGGATTTCTTTACGTTGAGATTTACTTTACTTAACTATAAAGTACAATCTAATTCACAAGGAAAGTGGGGGTTGTTTGTATGAAGAAACAGTGGCGACTGCTTTCGTTCGTTTCACTGCTGGCTTTACTGTTAGGGGGATGCGGTAAAGCCTTTCAATCTACTTTAATTCCGCAAGGAGAAGTAGCAAAAATGCAATATGATTTACTTCTACTGGCGAGTGCAATCATGGTAGGAGTAGTACTAGTAGTTACTATTATTTTCTTGTATGTAATTGTGCGTTTCCGACAAAAGAAAGGTCAGGAAGATTATATTCCAGAGCAAGTTGAAGGAAATCACAAGCTAGAAATTATATGGACAGTTATTCCGATTATTCTTTTACTAATCTTAGCTGTTCCAACGGTTACATATACATTCAAACTTGCTGATGTAAGTGCGATGGAGAAAAAGAATATTGATAAAGATACTATCGTTGTTGATGTAACAGCGAATCTTTATTGGTGGGAATTTTCTTATAAATCAGAAAAGATAGTAACTTCGCAAGATTTAGTCATCCCCACAGGTAAGAAAGTGTATTTAAATTTGAAGGGTGCCGATATTAAACACTCATTTTGGGTTCCATCTTTAGCTGGGAAAATGGATACAAATACAGACAATGTGAACAAAATGTGGTTAAAGGCAGATAAATCGGGCACTTATAATGGTTTTTGTACAGAATTTTGCGGCCCATCACATTCTTTAATGCAATTTAAAGTGAAAGCTTTAGATGAAAGCGAGTACAAAAATTGGCTTGCTGATATGAAGAAGATTGATGGGAAGAAAGAAGTAGCTTCAACAAAGGCGCAAGAGGGCCAAGAAATATTTAATAAAAGCTGTATTGGTTGTCACGCAGTTGGATCTAATGATAGTAGACCACCTTCCGCTCGTATCGCACCAAACTTAGCAAACTTTGCGGATCGCGATATGGTTGCCGGTATTGCCGAAAACAATGAAGAAAACTTAAAAAAATGGCTGAAAGATCCTGAAAATATGAAGCCAGGAAACAAAATGACTGGCAAATATGGCAACTTAACGGATGATCAAATTGATGCATTAAATGCATACTTACAAACGTTAAAAGTTGAAAAGTAAAGAGGGATTATTCGCGAAGGGGAGGTTGAAAACGTGAGTTCTGTAGCAAAAAAACAGGGGATGGGTGCTGTCATATGGGATTATTTAACGACAGTAGACCATAAAAAGATTGCCATTCTCTATTTAATTGCAGGTGGATTGTTTTTTGTAATAGGCGGAATAGAAGCTCTATTTATTCGCCTTCAATTAGCGATTCCTAACAACGCTTTTCTTGTTGGGGATGCTTATAATCAAGTATTGACGATGCACGGTACAACAATGATTTTCCTCGCAGCTATGCCACTCGTGTTTGCATTTATGAACGCCGCTGTACCACTTCAAATTGGTGCACGTGATGTAGCGTTCCCGTTTTTGAATTCACTCGGATTTTGGTTATTTTTCTTTGGTGGAGTATTTTTAAATTTAAGTTGGTTTTTAGGTGGAGCACCTGATGCAGGATGGACATCTTATGCATCTTTAGCTTTAGCCTCTAAAGGTCATGGTGTTGATTTCTATGTACTCGGTTTGCAAATCTCAGGTATTGGTACATTAATTGGAGGGATTAACTTCCTTGTCACCATTATTAATATGCGTGCGCCAGGAATGACGTATATGCGTATGCCGATGTTTACATGGACGACATTTGTAACATCTTCGCTTATATTATTCGCTTTTCCACCGTTAACTGTAGGATTAGGACTTTTAATGTTAGATCGTTTATTTGGAACAAGTTTCTTTAATCCAGCATTGGGTGGGAATACAATTATATGGGAGCATTTATTCTGGATTTTCGGTCATCCAGAAGTATACATTCTTATACTCCCAGCTTTCGGAATATTCTCAGAAATCTTCGCGACATTTTCGAAAAAACGATTGTTTGGTTATTCATCGATGGTGTTTGCGACTGTATTAATTGGTTTTTTAGGATTTATGGTATGGGCGCATCATATGTTTACTGTTGGACTTGGTCCAGTTGCTAATGCTATTTTCTCAGTTGCAACAATGGCGATTGCGGTTCCGACTGGTATCAAAATATTCAACTGGCTCTTTACAATGTGGGGCGGAAATATTCGTTTTACGACACCGATGATGTGGGCAGTAGCTTTCATTCCATCATTCGTCATGGGTGGAGTTACAGGGGTTATGCTAGCATCTGCACCAGCTGATTATCAATTTCATGATAACTATTTCGTAGTAGCACATTTTCATTATGTAATCGTTGGCGGTGTTGTATTTGGTTTACTTGCAGGAGCTCATTATTATTGGCCACTGATGTTTAATAAAGTATTAAATGAAACATTAGGAAAGATAACGTTTTGGCTATTCTTTATCGGTTTCCATTTAACGTTCTTTATTCAGCATTTCCTTGGCTTGATTGGTATGCCACGCCGTTACTACACATATCTTGAAGGGCAAGGGTTGGAAATGGGGAATATGATTAGTTCTATCGGAGCGGTGTTTATGGCTCTTGGGACGATTGTTCTTCTATTCAATGTAATTAAAACGACAGTATCAAAAGAAAAAGCTGGTCGTGATCCGTGGGATGCACGTACATTAGAATGGACGATGCCAGCACCGACACCAGAATATAACTTTAAACAACTACCATTTGTTCGCGGATTAGATCCGTTTTGGATTGAAAAACGTGAAGGTAATAAAGAGATGACAGCAGCGGAACCAGTTGGTGATATTCATATGCCAAATCCTTCGTTTTCACCATTTGTCATTTCTTTCGGATTGTTTATAGCGGCATTTGGTGCAATGTATATGCAGGGCGGAAAAGATAAGTTCTGGTTATTAGTAGCAATTATTGGTTTAATCATTACATTTGGCACAATGTTCCTACGTTCAGTAATCGATGATCATGGATATCATATTCATAAGGAAGATTTAGAGGATAAGGGGGGCAAGGCATAATGCATGTAGATGAAAAATTAACGAATGAAACATTTCCAGCAGAGCCTGAAAAAGCAACCCTTGAGGGGAAAAATAAGTTTGTCGGCTTTTGGTTATTTCTTGGAGGCGAAACAGTGTTGTTCGCTTCCTTGTTTGGCACATATTTAGCATTAAAGAATTCTACAAATGGTGGACCAACATCTCAAGAGATGTTCCAAATGCCGCTCGTTTTCATTATGACGATGCTTTTATTAACGAGTAGCTTAACGAGTGTATATGCGATGTACCATATGAAAAACTTTAACTTTAAGAAAATGCAACTTTGGTTACTAGTAACTGTATTGCTAGGTTTAGGGTTTTTAGGGTTTGAGATATATGAGTTTTATCATTATACACATGAATTTAAGCATACTATGAGAAGTAGTGCGTTTGGCTCTGCGTTTTATGCTCTTGTTGGTACACATGGACTCCACGTATTGTTTGGATTGTGTTGGATTTTAACATTAATCTTTAGAAATGCGAAGAGAGGTCTAAATTTATACAATGCACCGAAGTTTTATGTTGCATCGATTTATTGGCACTTTATTGACGTAGTTTGGGTGTTTATTTTCACTGTAGTATATTTAATGGGAATGGTGGGATAAACAATGGCGATAAAGCAAACGAATAATCCTAAAGTTGATCTTGTTTATCGGAAGAGAAAAAGTGCGGAGGAAATGAAGCATCAAGTTATTACGTTTGCATTAATGATTTTTTTAACATTAGTTGCATTTGTAGCAGTGGCGTATCCAAAAACTTTTAGTCCGACTTTCTCTGTGCCATTTATTTTACTATTAGCAGTGGTACAAGTAATTTTTCAATTGTATTATTTTATGCATATGAGCCATAAAGGACATGAAGCAGCAAGTTTCTTTCTTTACTCTGGCCTGCTAATAGGGTTAATTACAATTTTAGCTTTTATGACAATTGTGTGGATTTGAAAAGTGAAAAATAAGGGAGCTTGTGTTGTCACAGCTCCCTCTTCATATTATGGAATAACCTTAAGAAGGTAGGTGTGACAATGAGTAACTTATGGATATTTGGTTTTCAGGCTTTATGGAGTCCAATTTTTTTATTATTTATGCTTTCGATTCTTATTGGGTACTTCTTAATTATTGGGCCTTATAGAATGAGATTTGAAAATGCGACGAAGGTAAGTAAGAAGCAAATTATTTATTTTACGACTGGTATTGTTCTTTTGTATTTTGTAAAGGGAGGGCCTATTGATTTAATTGGCCATATTATATTTAGTGCTCATATGTTTGAAATGGCAGTCATGTATATTGCAGTTCCACCGTTACTGTTGCTTGGTATACCAATTTGGTTATATCGTTACATTACTTCTTTTAAGTTCGTTCAAATTATATTAAAGGTATTTGCTAAACCACTTATTGCATTGTTTGTATTTAACGGCCTGTTTTCTTTTTATCATTTACCAGTTGTTTTTGATACGGTAAAACAAAGTCAAATTGCTCATCCTATTTGTCTCACTATATTGTTTTTTACAGCAATCATGATGTGGTGGCCGATGCTAAATCCGTTACCAGAATATCAAACGTTAAGTGATATAAAGAAACTTGGTTACATGTTTGCTAACGGTATATTATTAACGCCAGCTTGTGCGTTAATAATTTTTGCGACAGCTCCGTTATTCGCAACGTATACGGATCCAGCCGCTTGGATGAAAGCAATGGAACTATGTGTACCGGCGGGCACTTTATCAGATTTAAATATAACTGGACCAGAATTTTTACACTGGATGCCAGTAGTACAAGACCAACAAACTGGTGGTATCATAATGAAAATTGTCCAGGAAATAGTGTACGGTACAATTATAGGCTATGTATTCTTTAGATGGGCACGTAGAGAGCGTGAAAAGGATAAGGAGCAGTTGCAGCAATTACCACCTTATTTGCAGACTAAGTAGAAGAAGTGTATGGGATTCCATACGCTTTTTCTTTTTTAGTTTTAGATTTTCGTTAAAGATTGAATTTTCTAATTATTTATGTTAAGTTAGTGTAGGCGTGTACTAAAAGTGGATATAAAATTTACTACTAGCTTTCATGCGTAATAATTCCATATGTAGTGCAAGTTTTTTAGAGAGTTACAAATATATATTGTTATCTTTAATAAACACGAACTATTTTAAGGGGGAATTTAAATGGGTAGTAGTGGAAGTATGGTAAAGCCGATTAGTGGTTTTTTGACAGCGCTAATTCAATATCCAGTACCAGTAGTAGAGTCACGTGCAGACATTGATAAACAAATTCAACAAATCATAAAAACAATTCATTCGACCAAATCAGGTTACCCTGGATTAGAATTGATAGTATTTCCTGAATATAGTACACAAGGGCTCAATACAAAAAAATGGACTACAGAAGAATTTTTATGTACAGTGCCTGGGCCAGAAACAGACTTATTTGCTGAGGCATGTAAGGAATCTAAAGTATATGGTGTTTTTTCAATAATGGAAAAAAACCCTGATGGTGGAGAGCCATATAATACAGCAGTTATTATTGATCCACAAGGTGAAATGATTTTGAAGTATCGTAAGCTAAATCCTTGGGTGCCAGTCGAGCCTTGGAAAGCTGGAGATTTAGGCTTACCTGTTTGTGATGGACCTGGAGGAAGTAAATTAGCTGTTTGTATTTGTCATGATGGCATGTTCCCTGAAGTAGCTCGTGAAGCGGCCTATAAAGGTGCAAATGTCTTGATTCGTATTTCTGGGTATAGCACACAAGTTAGTGAACAATGGATGCTAACCAATCGTTCAAATGCATGGCAGAATTTAATGTATACATTGTCGGTAAACTTAGCGGGTTATGATGGTGTATTTTATTACTTTGGTGAAGGACAAGTATGTAATTTTGATGGGACTACTTTAGTACAGGGGCATCGAAATCCTTGGGAGATTGTTACTGCTGAAGTATATCCAGAACTAGCAGATCAGGCTAGATTAGGATGGGGATTAGAAAATAATATATATAATCTAGGTTCAAGAGGATATGTAGCAACTCCTGGTGGGGTGAAAGAAAATCCATATACGTTTGTAAAAGATTTAGCTGAAGGTAAATATAAGGTTCCTTGGGAAGATGAGATTAAAGTAAAGGATGGATCTATTTATGGATATCCAGTAAAAAAAACGATTCATTCTTAGGGGAGGGAAAAAACAAGCGCATCATATTGATGCGCTTGTTTTTGTTAATCAATAATTTGAAGTTCCTTTAACTCTTTTTCGACATTTTGTAGGAGTTGTTCACTTTTTTGAAGTACATTCGTTGGGAAAGTCTCATCATCGCCATATTCAACGCCGTGAGGATAATAATGTTTTCCTAATAAGGGAGGGAGTAGTTTTACTTCAGCGTGTCTACTGCCAATGTCACCTTCAACAGCAACGCCTTGCACCCGCAAATAATAAACATCCTTTAATATTTCAAATTTATAATCGTATGTAACCCGTTCATAATCCCACTGTCCAGCAAGTACGAAGTGGTTGTTTTCCATGATTTCAGTTAAAAGAGTTAATTCAACGACGGCTCCATTAAATTTCGTATTTGTAAATTGCATATAATACCTCCTTTTTTAATGTTACACCATTATTTTTATAATAGTATGAATAATAAGAAAGTGCAATTCATATTGAGAGAAAAGGGATAATCCAGACTTTTTTCACAAAAATATGATATAGTGAAAAGAGTACGGTACACACAAAAAGAAAGAAAAGGATTTGTGTATATCTCAATTTTATGTTTTGTTCAGGAGGTATATCGTTTGAAGAAATTATTGCGTATCGTAATGATTACAATTTTAATTTTAGCTGTTGATTTATACGGGAAATTACTCGTTTCACAATATATATTAACCCCATCTCAATCAAAGCAAGAAAATAAAATTGTGAAAAAGAAAAAGCAAATTAAGGAAGACTCCTCAGACACTGTTTTAAATATGATTGGTGAAGACTCTGAAAATTTATTAGCGAAGTGGGGAGAACCCTCTCGAATAGAGCCATCTGCATACGGATATGAATGGTGGGTATACAATCAGGATTTAACTCAGTATGTTCAATTCGGAGTTTCTGAACGTAAAGTTATAACGGCGTACGCTGCTGGTGAACAAGTTAAGGTTCCACCTTATTATATAAATGAAAAATATGAAGAAGTATATAAAAAAAGTCCGCTTTCGCATGAAATTTCATTAAAAAGAGGGAAAAATAGTTATCAATTTGAACTATCTGATACCGAAGTCATGGAACAACCGTTAATACCTGTAGAAGATGGATGGGCGCAATTGTATTTTGATCAATTTACACATGAGCTTGTGGGTGTTCGTTATATGGATGATGAAACTTTATTACGCCAAAGACCATATCAGCTCGTTTATTCAGGTGAATTAATAGCAGAACAACCATTGACTCCAGAAAAGATAAAACAAGTAGAAAATGGGAATATGCAACAAATTTTTGATTTAACAAATATCATTCGAAGTCGTCATAAATTACCATTATTAACATGGGATCAGGAAACGGCAGATGTTGCTGTTGGTCACAGTAAAGATATGAAAGACAATAATTATTTTTCTCATGACTCACCTACATTAGGTACGCTAGGAGATCGTTTGCAGCGCGGGAAAGTAGGATTTCAACTTGCTGGTGAGAACATAGCGGCGCAACATAGTGATGGAATTGCGGCAGTGCAAGGTTGGTTAAATAGTGAGGGGCATAGAAAGAATTTATTAAATGAACAATTTACAGGATTAGGTGTTGGTGTATACGATAAATTTTATACACAAAACTTTATTCGAAAATAAAGCGAAACTGTAAGCGGTGGGGTGTTACATCACCTAATTAGTTACTTCGTATTCACTGAATTGTAGGTGGGAATCTGACCGTATGCAAATAGCAGAAAAAAAGGTGCATGAATCGTCTAAAAATAGGCGAACCATGCGCCTTTTTTTTCTTACTATATAGTAGATATACATGGAGAGGTGAGGATTATGCCAACAACAAAAGGGCCGTTACATCCATCGGTTCAACAGTTTAAAGAATTTGTAAACCATCACCCTAAAATGGTTCATGAGGTTAGAAGTGGTCACAAAACTTGGCAACAATTTTATGAAGAATGGTACTTACTTGGTGAAGAAGATCCAATATGGGCAACTTATAGACCGGATGGAGCGCCTGCGTTTTCTTCGGTAAAAGAAAATAAAAAAGAAAAAGATAATCGAACTGAAGAGGAAAAAACTGCTGATGTGATGGGGCAAATGCTTTCTTTTTTTAAAAAGTTGGACGTGGAACAAATGCAGAACCATTTAGCTAATGTGACGAGTGCTATTGGGAGCGTGCAACAAGTTATTCAGCAATTTCAAGGTAACCGTACGCAACAAGAACAAAGTACTTCAGAAAATAACCCGTTTTTCTTTCAAAAGGATTAGGGGGGAAAGATGATGAGAGCAGAAATTATGGAGTTTATAAAGGCTGATGAGGATTTATCTCGCTATATTAGAGAGCAACCGTACTGGTATAGAAAATTAACACGAAATCCTGAAGAAAAAGAGGCTTTTGAGTTAGCGGCGATGCAACATTTCAAAAAAACAATACCAGATAAAGTGGAAAAATTTCAAAATCAATTGGCTGTTGCTTCGATCATGATTGATATGTTTCAGTATATGAAGCAACAAAATGCAACCTAATTGCAAGTGAAAAATATGTCCGTCATGCAGAACTTTTGTTACAATAGAGATTGATTATTTAAAAAGGAGTTGCAGCATGACGGAAATTTGTTTAGTACGACATGGACAAACTGATTGGAATTTTCAAGAAATTATTCAGGGGCGAGAAGATATTCCGCTTAATGAAGTTGGTAAGAAGCAAGCGAGTCAAAGTGCAGCTGCTTTACAAGAAGAAACGTGGGATATCATTATAAGTAGCCCGTTAATTAGAGCGCAAGAAACGGCTAATGAAATCGCAAAGGCGGCTGGATTACAATCGATTTTATTAGATGATCGATTTGTTGAACGGAATTTTGGAGAAGCTTCAGGGAAGCCAGTTGCGACTGTTAGAGAGTTGATTGCTGAGGGTAAAGTAGAAGGTATGGAGCAAGATGAAGAGATTGTAGCTCGTTGCTTTGCTGCTTTAGAAGATGTTGCAACAACTCATTTTGGCAAACGTATTATTATTGTTGCTCACTCACACGCGATAAAAGCAATTTTACATGCCATTGAACCAGATGAAATTACATTTAAGACACCATTAAAAAATGCGTGTATTAGTTATGTGAAACAAAATAGTGGGAAATGGGATGTTCTTAAATATAATATAGCGGAACATATTACTGTATAAGTGTGTACGGATATAGTGTGAAAATAGTTTCATTATATCTTTCTTTTGAGTAAGTCACTTCAATTAGTAGTTCTAATCTAAATGTGGTATGATGGATACTCGGAGGTGTCTCTCATGATTGTAGCGACGCTAGAAAGCGTATTAATATTAGATAAGGCAGAGCAGCTTGCAAAAGCGATTATCTGTTCAGATATAGCAGAAGATTATCGTAAGTATTATAGAGAATTACATGAAGATATGGAACTTCAGACGTTAATTCAGCAATTTACAGCGATGAAAGAACGGTATGAGGAAGTACAGCGTTTTGGAAAATACCATCCTGACTACACTACCGTATCGATGAAAATGAGAGAATTAAAGCGTTCTGTGGACTTACATGATAAGGTTGCAGCTTTTAAAAGAGCAGAAACTGCTTTGCAGAAGTTATTAGATGAAGTTAGTGTAGCGATCGGTTCGGAAGTGTCTTCTTCCATTAAAGTGCCAACAGGGAATCCATTCTTTGATGCTGGTGGCTGTGGTGGAGGTTGTGGTACTGGCGGAGGTTGTGGTTGTAAAAAAACGGGGTGATGTACCCCGTTTTTTAGAAGTTGGAAGGAAACGTATACAGAGTTTGTCCTGTAATGTTATAAATTTCTGATTGGTTTTCATAGAATATAAAATATATGTTTTTAAAAGGAGAAGATGGAGAAGATTATGTTCGGGCAACGACAAAGTATGATTGTTTATTTACATTCATTGAAACATGCCAAGATTTTAAGGAAATATGGTAACATACATTACATATCAAAACGATTAAAATATGCTGTAGTATATTGTGACATGGAACAAATTGAGCATATGATGCATAAATTGAACAAACTTCCTTTTGTGAAAAAGATAGAACAGTCGTATCGCCCGTATTTAAAAACGGAATTTGAAAATTCCCGTCCTGATCGAGCAAAAGAATACGATTATAGCTAATAGAAAAAATCCCCTGCTAAATTTAGCGGGGGATTTTTTAATTGAAATAAAGTGTTATTTCATCGGAGGAATGAAATTGTTCATTCGTAAAATACCAATTAAATGATTAAAAAATAGTTCTTTTTCTGGGAAAGTTGTAGATGGCTTTACAGTAAAAGTAGCCACTTTTTTTCCGAGTTGCTCTGCCGTTTCTTCAAATAAAATGACACGTTTACTTTTTTTATTTTCAAATACAGGAATGCCTTCACGACATATGTATAATGGTTGGAAATCACCAGTAGTAGTTGGTTTTAATATTACAACAAGCGAACACACTTTTTTATCGTTTTTTATCGTTTCAAATTGTAACATATGTGCTATACGTTCTTGATTTGTTTTGGCAATTTCAAGTAATTCATATAAATCAGAGTAGCCTTCTCCGAGTTCTATAAAGCGTTGAATCATATTTTTTCCTCCTCTTTCTTTTACTGTAACATTTCACTTTTTAAATGAAAAGCACACAAAGAAAAAAAACCCTGCATAGCAGGGCCCTTCTTATACTAGCATGTACTAGTAAGAAGGCAAAGGGAGAGGAGAAACCGGAGGAAGAACTTATGGGGAAACGTAAGTCTTCTCCGCGGTTGGCAACAACATCGAAGGTGATGTTGTTATAATTATTTATGTCCAATCTAAATGAAGATATACATAATGAAATTAAATTTTATGTCAGGCTTTTTATTTTTCTTTTTTTTATTTTGTGATAGGATAAAAAAGATAAAGTGGAACTAATATACATATTGGATTCATATTAGTGAATGATGAGATGAATACATAAAAATAATGAGTGGTTATTTGATGCTGAGTTTTCTAATATTTTGGTGAATGTAATTTGTTAACGGTTACCGAAGTGGGAATGGCTTTCTATAATCGCTCGATAGATTGAAATAAAGGTAGTGACAACAGATGAGAGTAGTTTCAGGAAAATGTAAAGGACACCCACTTAAAGCGGTTCCTGGTAATACAACACGTCCAACGACAGATAAAGTAAAAGAATCTATTTTTAATATGATAGGTCCTTATTTTGATGGTGGTATCGCCCTTGATTTATTTGGTGGTAGTGGTGGCCTTGGAATTGAGGCTTTGAGCAGAGGGATCGATAAAGCGATTTTTGTTGATAGGGATAGTAAAGCGATAAAAGTAATTCATCAAAATTTAGAAAGTTGTAGAATACAGGAACAAGCTGAAGTATATCGAAATGATGCGGAACGTGCAGTAAAGGCGCTTATAAAACGTGAAATGTCATTCGATCTTATATTAATAGACCCACCATATAAAGAGCAAAAAATTGTATCTTTAATTAGTGTAATGGATCAACATGGATTGCTACATAGTGATGGATTAATTATGGCAGAGCATGGTAATGATGTGGTTTTACCTGATTCAATAGGAAAGCTTGTAAAAGTACGAGCTGAGAATTATGGGATTACTGCAATATCGATTTATAAGTATGAAGGTGAGGGGACAGAATGACAAGTATAGCTATTTCTTCAGGAAGTTTTGATCCAATTACCCTTGGGCATCTGGATATTATTAAAAGGGGAGCAAAAGTATTTGATGAGGTGTACGTAGTCGTTTTAAACAATTCATCTAAAAAACCATTCTTTTCAGTTGAAGAGCGATTAGAACTAATTCGAGAAGCGACAAAGGATATCCCGAATGTAAAAGTAGATTCGCATAGTGGGCTGTTAGTAGAGTATGCAAAAATGCGTAATGCAAATGCAATATTACGTGGTTTACGAGCAGTTTCTGATTTTGAATATGAGATGCAAATTACTTCTATGAATCGAAAATTAGATGAAAATATTGAAACATTTTTTATTATGACAAACAACCAATATTCATTTTTAAGCTCGAGTATTGTGAAAGAAGTTGCGAGGTATGGAGGAAGTGTAGTGGATCTTGTGCCTCCTATTGTAGAGCGTGCTTTAAAAGAAAAGTTTCAAACCCCGTTAAAGTGAACGGGGTTTTTCTTTATACGTGCGAAAAAATAATAAAATAACATATAAATATAGACAAAATAATGTAAAAATTGGTCCGTAATGTATAAAAGATGTCCAAATTTCATGTAGTATAGAAGGATGCTTGGATAAAAATACAGGAATATCTTTTTGCATAGGTGAGAAAGAACTTACTTTCTCATAAAATGGTGTCCAAAATATAAATGTAAAAATAGGGGCAAGAATACTTTGAATAATTCGTGCGAAAAAATAGGGTTTAAATCGGATGTCTGTTTCAGCTAATATGCTAGCAACTTGTGCCTGAATAGAAAGACCGCTAAATGCTAAAATGAAGCTTGTTACCATAGCTTGTTGTAAGAGGGGTGTTTCATTTATTTGACTAATCATTTGGCTTCCGAGTGTCATTTCGAAAACACCTGATAATATAGGTATACTAAAATCTGTACTTAGTTGGAAGAATGATAAAATATGTTGCATAATAAAAGAAAGAGCTGCTGTAATGTGGAATACAGTAATCATTTTATTTAACACAGAGAATAAAATAATAAATCCGCCAATCATAAGTAATGTTTGAATAGAAGAAACGATAGCATCCCCAAGTAATTTACCGATTGGTCTTTTTTCTTGTAAGCGTGTCTCGTGAAGAATTAAAAAAGGGTTTTGAAAGCGGCGTTTTTTTGTAGTGTGTGTATTATTTTTGTAAACGGTATTATGGCCGTAAAAACGCATAATTAATCCGACAGCAAAGTTACTTAAATAATGGGCAGCCGCTAATATAATCCCTAATTTCGGATTATTAAAAAAACCGATAGACACAGCACCGAAAATAAAAAGTGGATTAGAAGAATTTGTGAAAGAAACGAGGCGCTCCGCTTCAATCTGAGTTAAAAGGTTGCTTTTTCGTAGTCTAGCGCTTAGTTTGGCGCCTGCAGGGAAACCTGAAGCCATTCCCATTGCCCAAACGAATCCACCTATCCCTGGAACGCGAAAAAGTGGGCGCATGAGTGGTTCTAATATAACGCCAATAAATTTTACAACACCGATACTAATTAGAAGTTCCGCAATGATGAAAAACGGTAGTAGTGAAGGGAATACAACTTCCCACCATATATTTAACCCGCGAATAGAAGCTTGTAAAGCGGCTTGGGGGTGGAGTACAAGAGAAAAGGTTAAAAAAAGCGTTGATATGGTAAGGAAAGCGGTTTTCCATTTTTCATACATGTAAGTAAATCCCCCTTTGTCCCAAAAAACGTTCATTTCAGTATACGTGGATACGTAGTGAATTTAGACCATAAGTATGAAAAAGGAATGAAAAAAATTAAAGGGTGAGAAAAATGAAAGAACCAAAGATTGGTTTAGCACTTGGGTCTGGAGGAGCGAAAGGGTTTGCTCATATTGGTGTAATAAAGGTTTTAAGGGAAGCTGGTATCCCTATTCATATGATTGCAGGAAGTAGTATGGGGGCGCTAATAGGTACGTTTTATGCGGCAAGTAGTAACGTTGAAAGATTGTATAAATTGGCATCTGTTTTCAAGCGGAAGTATTATTTAGATTTCACGGTACCGAAAATGGGATTTATTGCTGGAAAACGTGTCAAAGATATGATTAAAATGTTTACATATAATAAAAATTTAGAAGAGTTAGATATCCCGACGGCTGTTGTGGCTACTGACATATTGAAGGGGGAAAAAGTGGTTTTTACAAGTGGACCAGTTGCAGATGCGGTGAGGGCTAGCATATCTGTTCCTGGAGTGTTTGTACCAGAAAAAATAGATGGACGATTATTAGTGGATGGTGGGGTTATTGATCGTATCCCAGTATCGGTTGTGAAAGAATTAGGGGCCGATATTGTTATCGCTGTGGATGTGTCTCCAATTAAGGTGAATGGCGATGTTACGTCCATTTATGACGTAATCATGCAAAGTATAGAAATTATGCAGCATGAGCTTGTAATGAATCGGCAAATTGCATCGGATTTAATGATGCGACCAGCTGTAGAGCAATTTAGTTCACGTGCTTTTACAAACATTGAAGACATTATTCGAGTTGGAGAAGTAGAAGCGGAAAAACATGTTTCAAATATTTATTTATTAATTGAGCAGTGGAAGGAGAAACATAATGTTTAAGCGTTTTCGGTTTATATATGCAATCTTAATAGGGGTTATATTGGCGATGTTACTTGTTTACGTGCGTTTACCGTATTATGTAACAAAACCAGGAATGGCTGCCAAATTAGAGCCTTACGTTCAAGTTGAGGGTGGAACGAAAGAATCTGGTGATTTTATGCTTGTTACGGTTTCAATGGGACCAGCAAATGTGGTGAATTTAATAGCGGCACAGTTTAATAAATATACACATATTTCAAAAGCGGAAGAAATATTGCAAAAAGGTGAGAGTAATGAAGAATATCAATTTCGCCAAAATTATGCGATGAAAGATTCACAAAATGCAGCAATTTATAATGCATATAAACGTGCAAATCGCTCCGTTTCTTTTGAAAATAAAGGTGTATTAGTTGCTGGTGTGGCAAAAGGAATGCCGTCAGAAGGAAAGCTTAAGCTTGGTGATGTTATTATAGCTGTTGATGGAAAAACATTTGAAAAGACGGAGCAATTTATTGAATATATGACTGGGAAAAAAGAAAGCGATGCTGTAAGTATTGAGTACATGAGAAATGGAAAACAATTGAAAGAAAATTTAAATGTAAAGACGATTCCTAATGGGAATGGACGTGTCGGTATAGGTGTTTCTATCGTTACGGAAAGAGAATTAGTGGTCGATCCGAAAGTGAAAATTAATTCTCATGAAATTGGTGGACCATCCGCAGGTTTAATGTTCACATTAGAAATATATAATCAACTTGTGGAAGAAGACTTAACAAAAGGACATGAAATAGCTGGAACAGGTACAATTAATGAAAAAGGAGAAGTTGGCCCGATTGGTGGTATAAATCAAAAAGTGGTGGCTGCTAGCGATGCTGGGGCTGAGGTGTTCTTTGCGCCAAATGAAAAAGGAGCGGAGAAATCGAACTATAAAGATGCACTTGAGACTGCAAAGGACATTAAAACAAAAATGAAAATTGTACCAGTGGATACGCTGGATGATGCGTTAACATATTTAGAAAAGATGGATAAGGAAAAAACCTCTCTGAAATAGAGAGGTTTTTTTATAGGAATTTTGTAGTTGTTTCATCATAGCGAATAGGATGGTGTGTTATATCCTGTTTTAATAGTTGCGTGCGTAACGGTTCGTGCATGATGGAGAAATATACAGAGTTTGCTTTTTTCTCTATATCTAAAGCAGCATGGTCAAATGTTTTTGTATGAGTAAGGATTGGAAGTTCGATTTTTTTCTTGTTTTTTGAAAGATAAGTTTGTCCTTTTTGTGACATGCCTAGCAGGCGGATATATGGTGCATGTTGTTCTATATTTGCGCTACGTATTTCCTCTTTTGTTGTGTTTGTTAAAATGTGTGTACAAGCTCTTTGTAGTCTAGTCCATGTATAACGTTTTGTTTTTAATGCTTCCATGAATGAATAGAAGGAGGAACTGTTTTGTATTTTTGATAAAATACGATGCTCTAAACCTTCTTCTATTTCATATATATGTCGTAAGTCTCCTGAAGACATTGTCATGAGTTTATATTTAAAAAATGAAAAGTATTGTTCCCAATTATGTAATATCCCGTAGTTTTGTTTGTAATTTGCTAAAAGCGAAGTGGTTGCCTGTGGGAGAAAAGGTTCAATTGTTGTAAATGATCCTTCTTCGCTAAAGAGTTGTTTCCGAATGCTTGTCGCGCTTGCAATATGTTGGTCATTAAATGTTTCATCATGATAATGAGAGGCGAATCTTTTTATAGTTTGAGCTTGTATAGAGCTATTTTGTGACAGAATTGCTTTCATATATTGGAAGCCTAAAATATTATTTGGTTGTGACATATCTATGTTTTTTTCGGATGTTAAAATGTGTGAAAAAGCATCCGATGTTGCTTTTGCATAACTATTGCCAGCGTCCATGAATTGTTTTACAAGGCAGTTAAAAGTCTCTTCTTCGTTTTTTTGTACGGAGATGGTATTATAAAAATTTTCGATTTGTCCATCCTCACTACCGAAACAAATTTCAGAAACATGTAGGGCATTTAAAATGGAAATAGCACCATTTGCGAAGGTTTCAGCCTTTTGTGTCGCAAAGACGTATGGAAGCTCTACAACAAGGTCTACGCCGTTTGCTAAGGCCATTTTAGTGCGATACCATTTGGAAATGAGTGCGGGCTCACCACGCTGTAAAAAAGGACCACTCATAACGGCAATTATTATATCGGATTGTGTTAACTTTTTTGTCTCTTGCACATGATAAAGATGACCGTTATGAAAAGGGTTATATTCAACAACAATACCACCAGCTTTTATGGTAATCTCTCCTTTCGATGTAGCATCTTTTTGAAAAACGTGATACTCTATATATTATTTACTATGATGACTTCATTATAGTGTAAAGAAAAAACATTGACAAATATAAAATGGCTAGCTATAATTTTGTTTGTTGCCTTGAGGTGATATGATATGAAATGGTCCATCCATCAATTGAATAAATTGAGAAATAAAGGATTGACATTGGATGAGATGGTAGATGTAAGTGAGCTAAAAGAGGTCGAGAAAGATATTCGTGAAATTAATCCTGTTCATGTAACGGGAAGAGTTGATTTTGGCTCCGGTAAGTTTACGTTTCATCTACATATAACTGGAAGCATGGTTTTACCATGTTCTCGTTCTTTAGTAGATGTGACATTACCATTTGACATTAAAACAACTGAGGTGTTCCAAACTTCACAAGAAGAATTTGAAACTGAAGCTGAAATTCATTGTTTAGAAGGAGAAGTACTTGACTTACTGCCCGTAATCAAGGAAAATATACTTTTGGAGATTCCAATGCAAATTTTCAGTGATGATGTTTCTGGTGGAGCACCGACGCAAGGTCAAGACTGGCAAGTGATTTCGGAAGAAGACAAAGAAAAGACTGTTGATCCAAGATTGGCAGGACTTGCAAAGTTTTTTGACAAATAATCGGAAGACTGGTTCAGGCCTTCATATGAAAATAACTATTTCTTTTAAGGAGGTGGGAAGAATGGCTGTACCTTTTAGAAGAACTTCTAAAACAGTAAAAAGAAAGCGTCGTACGCATTTCAAATTATCAGTACCTGGTATGGTAGAGTGCCCAAGCTGTGGTGAAGCGAAATTAGCTCACCGTGTATGTAAAGCATGCGGTACTTACAAAGGTAAAGAAGTAATCAGCAAGTAATTGCAGGAAAATAAACGCAGAAGATATCTTCTGCGTTTATTTTTTTTGTCTTAATCTTTAGTTGTTGTATTCTATCTTTTCTAGTAACTGCATATGCTTAATAAAAAATGCATAGGGAGGACTAGAGAAATGGCGACAACAAGACAAGATGCTTGGACTGATGATGAAGATTTGCTTCTGGCAGAAGTAGTACTCCGGCATATTCGAGAAGGTGGAACACAACTTTCTGCCTTTAAGGAAGTGGGGAAAAATTTATCTCGTACACCAGCAGCATGTGGATTTAGATGGAATTCTTACGTAAGAAAGCAATATAAAGAACGTATTGAGGAAGCGAAGCAACTTCGTAAAGTAGAAAATTATGAAGTGAAAGAGACAAAAGTGTTAGAACCTACGTCAATTACGTTGAATGATGTTATTGATTTCTTGCAAAATTATAAAGATGAAAACTCTTTAACGGTGTTGCAACAACAAGTTGAATCATTACAAACAGAAAGAGAGCGTCTTCTGGAGCGATTATCAGTATATGAGGAAGAGTATAGAACATTGCTTGATTATATCGATCAAAAAAGAAGTGTAATGGTAGCGGAAAGAAACAATGCTCGCTCGACTGAGAAGTTAGAGAAGCTTAAGAAATAAAAAAACAGCTGTTATACAGCTGTTTTTTTATTTCTTAAGCCGATTCTTCATTTGTAACCGCATTCAAATTTGTTTCTGGATGCCAAATATAAAAATCTCCATCAGTTACTGATACGGGGCTGAAATTTAATTTATCCCAAAAACCAGCTGAATGAATACGCGCTATCGTTTTAATAGGAAATTGCAGTTGTTTCGCATGATTTACAAGCATTTGTCCGAATCCTTGTTTTTGAAAAGTTGGTAATACTTCAAGTTTATAAAGTTCTAGGTAAGGACCTGTAATTTCGAATGGTTCTCCGCCGTTTCTTTTCATATATAGACTCATACGTGCGATTAGTGATCCGCCATAATAAATACCGTAAAATGGAGATTCACTGTCGTTTTCAATAATGTTTGCTTGCAATTCTTCCAGCATAGATAGTTCCTGGGCTCCGCACCCTTTAAATTTTTTGAATTCATCTAACGTTTTATAATTGATGAGCAAGCGCTCAACTTTTGGGAATCCCATTACATCACATCCTTTTCTTATCTCGTTGAATGCAGAAAAGTAAAAATATTTATAATAATAGTATAACTCATTTTTTTATTTTTATGAAGAAGATAGTATATTTCTTTTATTATTTTTTTGAGGATTTGCTAAACTAAGAGTATAAGTGTATTAATAGGCAGTATATACATAGTGAAAAATGAGAGTGTATTTGTTTGGCAGAGGACAACGAAATTATAGGGCGTGCTCATGTACTTTAAAAAGATATGAAAAAGGGGGGAGGCAAGGGCACTTAATGTGAATCCCTTGTGTGAAAATGAAAATTGGAATTGTCGGACCAGGTGCTATTGGTCTATTGTATACATTTTATTTACAAAAAAGTAACCAAGATGTTACGTTGTTTACAAGAACAGCTAAGCAGGCTGAAGAATTAAATGAAACAGGTGTAACTTGTATTAGAGATGGAAGATGGGAAACAGTATATCCGCCTGTTTTACCGATAGAAAGTATGGTAGCGCAAAATTTAGATTATATATTTATTGCTGTGAAGCAATATCATATAGATGACATACTACCGTTTGTGGAAGGTGCATCATCATTAATCTTTTTGCAAAACGGAATGTCGCATCTCCCAAAGATGCTGCAAATAGGGAGTGAAAATATAGCTGTTGGTATTGTAGAACATGGTGCGAAAAAAGAGGGAGGGCACATCGTTCATCATACTGGAGTAGGTGTAACGAGATTTGGAGTGGTTTGTGGCCAATCTATACATTTTAAAAAAATATTTCATTCTTTTCCTGTTGCTTATTTTCCAGTTCAAATAGAAACAGATTGGGAAGAGATTATGCGCAAAAAATTAGTAGTAAATGTATGTATCAATCCGTTGACGGCGTTATTGGGAGTAAAGAATGGTGAATTAATCACGAATCGTTTTTTTTATCAAATGATGGAGCAAGTGTTTCAGGAGGTCGCATTTCTTATTAGAGGAGAAAAAGAAATGGTATGGCAAATGGTACGAAATGTGTGTGAAGGAACGTCTCGTAATACATCCTCTATGTTAGCGGATGTAAGAGCGAATAGACAGACGGAAATTAATGCGATTGTTGGGTATGTATTAGAAGAGGCTAAGAAACAGCAACGACCAGTTCCGACACTTCAATTTTTGTTCGATGCAATAAAGGGGTTAGAAACAAGAGTATAAGTGTTATTCTTTGCTTTTAAGTGAAACATTGACTACAATGTGGATTGGTGAGAGAACTGGATACGAAAGGAAGAATTATATGGAGATAAAAGAAATCTCTGTTCCGCAACAAGGTGTTGTAGCGGACTATATGAACGGTAAAAAAGAGATACAGTCATGTTTTGATTATATGTTAACAGAAGATGCTTTTAAACAACGTTTACATGATTTGCGTGAAAGGGAGTTTTTCCGCCAAGATTTAGTAGCGCATTTATTAGAATATAATACAAAATTACAAGCGGAAGAATCTACACTTCAAAATGTAAAAGCGCTTGGAGATGAAAATACATATGTTGTTATAGCTGGACAACAAGCGGGGTTATTAACTGGACCGCTTTATACAATTCATAAAGTTATTTCAATTTTACAGCTTGCAAAGGAAAAGGAAGAAAGTTTAGGAGTTAAAGTTGTCCCTGTCTTCTGGATTGCGGGTGAAGATCATGATATGGATGAGATTAACCATACTTTTGTAGCGAAAAATAAAAAGATGAAAAAAACTATTTTTTATGATCGTAATCCGAAAAAGGCGAGTGCTTCTGAGTCTGAACTTTCTGTTGAAGATTGTAGAAGTTGGATTGAAGAGATTTTTAAAACATACCCAGAAACAAATTTTACAAAGGATGTATTAAAATTTGTTGATGATGCTTTGAAAAAATCGAATACGTATGTAGATTTCTTTGCTCATCTTATTACGAAAATCTTTGCTAATTCTGGTTTAATCCTTGTTGATTCACATCATCCTGAATTAAGAAAGTTAGAAATTCCATTTTTTAAGCGAATTATAGGTAAGTATAAAGAGGTGCAAGAGGGGCTTCGTAATCAGCAGGAAGTAATTAAAGAACTAGGATACAAACCGATTATTGAAACGAAGTCTCATGCAGTGCATATATTCATGGAAATAGATAATGAACGAGTATTGCTTGAAGAGCATCAAGGTAAGTTTGTTGGAAAGGATGGGGCGCATTCCTTTTCATATGAAGAGTTGATTGAAGAAATGGAGAGAAATCCGGCACGTTTTAGTAATAATGTTGTAACGCGTCCTCTTATGCAAGAGTATGTATTTCCTACGCTCGCATTTATTGGAGGTCCAGGGGAATTAGCTTATTGGAGTGAATTACAACAAGTATTCCATACTGTCGGTTTTCAAATGCCACCTGTCGTTCCTCGTCTTACAATTACTTATGTGGAGAGAGATATAGCGACAGATTTATTCGATCTGCAATTGAGAGAAAGTGATCCGTTTTTAAATGATGTCGATAAACTGCGTGAAAACTGGTTGTCTAATCGAGTAGAGGAACCGATTGATGATCATTTTGAAAAGGCGAAAAAAGAAATTGCCGATATTCATATATCTTTACAGCAATTTGTAAAGAAAATAGAGCCAGGATTAGGTGCGTTTGCAGGGAAAAACGAATTGAAAATTAATGAACAAATTGAACTGCTGGAAAGAATGTTGAAAAGAAATGTTGAGAAAAAGTATGAGGTTCAGCTAAATAAATTCCGCCGTATACAATTCGCACTTCGTCCATTAGGTGCGCCGCAAGAACGTGTGTGGAATGTATGTTATTATTTAAATCAGTTTGGTTTGGATTTCGTTGATCGTGTAATGGAAAACCCTTTTTCTTGGGACGGAAAACATCATGTTATAAAACTATAAAATCTTGCTCTTTGGAGCAGGATTTTATTTTTATTCCGTTGAATTTACTGTGAAGTGATTTTTTTCTGAATTATCAATCAAAAAGTGTTGGATATGGTAATTGTGTTGGATACTTAAATATATGACAAAATAGCACAAAATGTAAACGTATTATTCGCTTTTTCGACAGTTTTTTATTTAAATTCCCGCAAAAGATGATAAAATTTAGTATATAATAAAAGAAAATAGCGATTTGTATAGTATGTTGCCTTTGTTGGTAAGTTAAATGAGTCGTTCTTTCGTATTATTTCATTCTCTAAGCGTGAAATATGTGCTTAGAGGAAGGGATACATTCAACATAATTAATTGGAAAAAGAGTAGGTGCAACAATGTTTAAACACGTAACAGTGCTTTTAAAGGAAACAGTAGACGGCTTAGATATAAAGCCAGATGGTACATATGTAGATTGTACACTGGGGGGAGGAGGACATAGTTCTTATTTATTATCCCAATTAACTGAAGGTGGAAAATTAATAGCGTTTGATCAAGATGAGATAGCGATTCAAAACGCGAAAGAAAAGTTCTCTTCATACGGTGAACAGTTTATAACAGTAAAGAGTAACTTCCGTTATTTAGCTGAAAAACTGCAAGAAATAGGTATAACAGAAGTAGACGGTATTTTATTTGATTTAGGTGTTTCATCCCCACAATTAGATACACCAGAGCGAGGCTTTAGTTATCATCATGATGCACCGTTAGATATGCGGATGGATCAAGATGCCCCATTAACAGCATATGATGTTGTAAATAGCTGGTCATATGAACAACTTGTAAGGATTTTCTTCCAATACGGTGAAGAGAAATTTTCAAAACAAATTGCAAGAAAAATTGAAGCTTATCGTGAGAATAAAGCTATTGAAACGACAGGAGAATTAGTAGAGCTAATTAAAGAAGGTATTCCGGCTCCTGCTCGTAGAACTGGTGGGCATCCTGCTAAGCGAGTGTTTCAGGCAATTCGTATAGCTGTAAATGATGAATTAAAAGTATTTGAAGAAGCATTGGAATCTGCTATTGAGATGGTTAAGCCAGGTGGAAGGGTTAGTGTTATAACATTCCATTCATTAGAAGATCGTATTTGTAAAACAACGTTTAAGCGAAATAGTACAACGCCACAATTGCCGCCAGGATTACCGATTATTCCTGATGAATTTAAGCCGAAATTAAAGCTTATTACAAGAAAACCGATTTTACCTTCTGATATAGAGCTAGAAGAAAATAATCGTGCGCGTTCTGCGAAGTTGAGAATCGCTGAAAAACGATAAAAGGGAGAGAGAGGTATGACTAATTTAGCTGTAAAGTACAAACAACAAGCGCAAGAAGAGGTGCAAATTCAAACGCCCCCACAGCAGATGGCTAAGCCGAAGGTTAAAGCGAAAATTACAAGAATCGAAAAACTGTTGTATGTAGCGTTTATTGGCTTTTTATTGTATGCCTGTGTCGCGTTTATTGGAAATAAAGCAGGCCTTTATCAAGTTAATGTAGAAGCAGCGACGATAGAAGAAAAAATTGTACAGCAGCAAAAAGAAAATCAAGAATTACAAGCTGAAGTAGAGAAGTTAAGTCGCTATGAACGAATCGCTGAAGTTGCAAAAAAACACGGGCTAGAAATTAATGCGAATAATGTGAAAGGCCTCAAATAAGGCAATAGGTGTGAAGGAACGATGAAGAAGAATATGACTAAATTTCATACCAATAAGGGAGCAGGTTATTTTATGATATTTTTCCTCCTGCTCTTTTTGCTGTTATTAGCCCGATTTTTTTACATACAATCAACAGGAACAGTTCATAATCAGGATTTAGATGCGCTTGCTAAACAAAAGCATAGTAAAAAAGGAGTTCTTGAAGCGAACCGAGGAACCATTTATGATCAAAACGGTCATGTGTTAGCACAAGACGCAAACTCTTATAAAATAGTGGCTGCGCTAAAAGGCGCTAACTCTGTTGAGAATAAAGAAGATACTGCAAAGAAAATTGCAGGAGTACTTGGAAAAGGCGAAGAGGATATTTTAGCTTCTTTAAATAAGGAAGGTAGAAGTCAAGTCGAATTCGGAACGTTAGGCAAGGATTTGACGAAAGAAAAGAAGGAACAAATAGAGGCGTTGAAGTTGCCGGGAATATCTTTTATTACAGAAAATGCAAGGGTGTATCCAAATGGTGATTTTGCATCTTATGTTATAGGTCATGCAAAACCAGATGAGAATGGAACCTCGGTAGGTCAATTTGGCATAGAAAAAAGCTTAGATAAATACTTAAGTGCTTCTAATGGAGAAGTAGCATATACAGGTGATCGTAAAGGTGTATCCCTTGATGGTGGAAAAGTTAATGTAAAGGCACCGAAAAATGGAGATAACGTTTATTTAACAATTGATCAACGTGTCCAAAGTTATTTAGAAGACGCGATGAAAGCAGCAAGTAAGCAATATGAGCCAGAAAGTTTAATAGGGATTGTTGCAGATCCGAAAACCGGAAAAATATTAGCGATGTCTACTAAACCTAGTTATGACCCTAATGATCGTCAAATTAAATATTTCTTCAATGACGCAATTGCCAATGCATTTGAACCTGGATCAACAATGAAAATTTTCACGTTAGCGGCAGCTATTAATGAAGGTGTGTACAAAGGGCAAGATTATTATCAGTCAGGGACATATCAAGTCGGAGATAGGAAAATAAAAGACCATAACGGCGGTGCTGGTTGGGGCTCTATCACGTTTGATGAAGGGGTAGAGCGTTCTTCAAACGTAGCGTTTGCAATTTTAGGAGATCAAAAACTTGGTCCAGAACGTTTCCGAAAATATATTCATAGTTTTGGATTAGATGAAAAAACGAACATTGATTTATCAGGTGAAGGATCGAATACAATTTTATTTGATCAGCAAATACAACAAGTGACAACAGCTTTTGGACAAGGTTCCACTGTAACACCAATTCAGCTTGTACAAGCTGCAACGGCCATTGCAAATGATGGGAAAATGATGAAACCTTATGCAATTGATAAAATTGTAGATCCGATAACAGACAAAGTAAAATTAGAACATAAGCCAGAAGAAGTAGGAAAACCTGTTACAAAGGAAACAGCAGCGCAAGTAAGACAGTTATTAGAACGTGTTGTTACATCTCCGAAAGGTACAGGGACAGCTTATAAAATTGATGGATATTCAGTTGGTGGTAAAACAGGTACAGCGCAAATTCCGGATGGAAAAGGCGGCTATATGACAGGAAGACAGAATTATATATTCTCATTCTTAGGTATGGCACCAATGGACGATCCACAACTTGTTGTGTATGTAGCTGTTAAACAGCCGAAATTAAAAGATGATGAGAACGGCGCACAACCTTTAGCTGATATTTTTAAATATGTAACAAAAAATAGTTTAGAGTATTTAAAGATTAAGCCAAATGAAGTGAAAGATCCGAAAAAACATCTGAAAGAACAACAAACTACTGTTCCAGATGTAACTGGTAAAACGATGGCTGAAGCGGGGAAAGCGATTGATAAAGCAAAACTTCGTCCAATCGTACTAGGTGAAGGGAAAGTACAGCAACAAGTACCAAAAGCGACTGAACAAACATTGAAAGGCGACCGAGTCTTCTTGGTAGGAGATAAGCCTACAATGCCAAATATACAAGGATGGGCACTGCGTGATGTTATGAATTTAGCGAAGACATTACAGCTTAACTTGAAGCCTTCTGGTACAGGATACGTAACAGAGCAAAGTGTGGCGGAAGGAACATTATTACAACCTGGTACAGAATTAGGTGTCACACTCGTACCGCCACTCGAACCACAACAAGAAGCAGAAAAGCCGTAATGGTAAAAGAGAAGAAGTTCTAATTAAATAAGTACAAGCATATATTGGAACAAGCTAGGCGTAAGGGAGGCTTGTTCCGATATGCGTGTATCAAATGTAACAGTTAGAAAACGACTTATTTTTATACTTATATCAGGTATACTTATTTTCACTATTATCGATATTCGTCTTGGATATGTGCAATTTTTTCTTGGGAATATGTTAACGGATCGTGCGAAAGATTCATGGAGTCGTAATATTACTTTTGAACCCGAACGTGGGAAAATTTTAGACCGAAATGGTGTGGAACTTGCCACGAATAAAAGTGCTCCAACTGTCTTTGTTGTACCGAGGCAAATTGAAAAACCAGCAGAGACTGCAGAGAAGTTAGCTGCAGTATTAGGTGTGGAAAAAGATGAGATTTATAAAAGAATTACAAAAAAAGAATCGATTGTAAGGTTAGATAAAGGCGGAAGGAAAATATCACATGACAAAGCGAAAGAAGTACGAGGATTAAGTTTGAAGGGCGTGTATATCGCAGAGGATTCTATCCGGTACTATCCATTTGGAAACTTTTTATCACATGTATTAGGTTTTGCAGGTAGCGATAACCAAGGTCTTATGGGACTAGAAAAATATTATGATAAAGAGCTAAATGGGGACAAAGGTCATGTTCGTTTTTTTGCAGATGCGAAAGGACAAAGGATGCCTAATGTTGGTGATGATTTCAAAAAGCCAGAAGCCGGTTTAAATTTAGGATTAACAATCGATGCGCGTATTACAAGGATTATGGAAAGAGAAATGAATATTGCGGAGTCAACTTATAATCCAGACGGTATGATTGCAATTGCAATGAATCCTAAAAATGGTGAAATTTTAGGTATGTCTAGTCGGCCGAGTTTTGATCCAGCGGATTTTCAAAGTGTCTCTCCAGAAGTGTATAACAGAAATCTACCTGTGTGGAGTACGTATGAGCCTGGTTCAACATTTAAGATCATTACACTAGCTGCAGCATTGAATGAAAATTTAGTAGACTTAGAGAAGGATACGTTTTATGATGATGGAGCAGCTGAAGTCGGTGGAGCTAGATTGAAATGCTGGAAAGCAGGAGGTCATGGCAGTCAAACGTTTTTAGAAGTCGTTCAAAACTCATGTAACCCGGGATTTATTGAACT
Organism: Bacillus sp. N6; assembly: GCF_052805735.1. NCBI lineage: Bacteria > Bacillati > Bacillota > Bacilli > Caryophanales > Bacillaceae > Bacillus > Bacillus sp. N6. The sequence continues at coordinate 3,865,843 of NZ_CM127843.1, read as the reverse complement.
TGGTGATCGCCTTGGTAAAGACCGATTATTTAAATACATTCGTAATTTTGGTTTTGGGCAGAAGACTGGGATTGACTTGCAAGGTGAAGGCAGTGGGATTTTATTTAATTTAGATAAAGTTGGTCCAGTAGAGCAAGCGACAACTTCATTCGGCCAAGGGGTTTCTGTTACACCAATTCAACAAGTAGCAGCTGTAGCGGCGGCTGTAAATGGTGGAACATTGTATCAGCCGTATATAGCTAAGGAGTTTATTGATCCGAAAAATAATCAAGTTGTTAGTAAAAAGACACCTGTTGAGAAAAGAAAAGTTATTTCCAAGGAAACTTCAGAAAAAGTTCGTTATGCATTAGAGAATGTTGTAGCGAAAGGTTCTGGTAAAGGTGCTTATATTGATGGATATCGTGTAGGTGGAAAAACGGGTACTGCTCAAAAGGTGAAAGATGGTAAATATTTAGAGAATAATTATATTGTATCTTTTATCGGATTTGCTCCAGCGGATGATCCAGAGATTGTTGTGTACGTTGCTGTTGATAATCCAAAAGGGGTTACACAGTTTGGTGGAGTGGTAGCAGCTCCAATTGTCGGGAATATCCTTCGAGATGCGCTTCCTGTTATGGGAGTGAAACCGAGAAAAGAACAAGTTGAAAAAGAATATAAATGGGGCGATACACCAACTGTGGAAGTTCCGAATTTAATTGGAATGAAAAAGAAAGATTTACAAACACAACTCGTCGATTTGCAGCTTGATATAAGTGGAGATGGAGAGAAAGTAATTAAGCAATCACCAGAAGCGGGAGCTAAAGTAAAAGAAGGCTCAAAAATTAGAATTTACTTCGGGAATTAAAGGTAACATAGTACGTTTTATGGTACAATTGGTGGAAGTGAGTTCTTTATAGAACAGTTACTTAACTTGAGACAATAAGTGTCTCAGTCATAAATAGGCCAGTAGCACTTACCTCCTTATATAGGAGGTAATGTGTTGCTTACTGAAAAAAAGATAAATAAACAATGTAGAGAGGGTTTAGTGAAATGAAGTTGCATACACTTTTATCATGTTTGCATGATTTTCCAGTTGTTCCAAAAGAAAATCCAGAAATCACATCTATAGAAGCTGATTCACGTAAAGTGAAAGAAGGAAGCTTATTTGTATGTATGAAAGGATATACGGTTGATAGCCATGATTTTGCTAAGCAAGCAGCGGCACAAGGAGCGGCTGCTATTGTTGCGGAAAGACCAATTGATGTTGACGTTCCAGTTGTACTTGTGAAAAATACTTTTCGTTCGTTAGCGGTTTTAGCTGATTATTTTTATGGTCAACCGACACACAAGTTACATTTAATCGGAATTACAGGTACAAATGGAAAGACAACAACATCGCATATTATGGATGAGATTATGCGAGCACATGGTCATAAAACAGGGCTAATTGGAACGATTAATATGAAAATCGGTGATGAAACATTTGAGGTGAAAAATACAACACCAGATGCACTAACACTTCAACAGACGTTTTCAAAAATGGTTGAACAAGGTGTGGACAGCACGGTAATGGAAGTTTCGTCACATGCGTTAGATCTTGGTCGTGTACACGGATGTGATTACGATGTAGCGGTGTTTACGAACTTAACACAAGATCATTTAGACTATCATAAAACGATGGAAGAATATAAACATGCAAAAGGGTTACTATTTGCACAGCTTGGCAATAGTTATAATCATAATCGTGAAAAGTACGCTGTGCTGAATAGCGATGATAATGTAACAGAAGAGTATATGAGAAGTACTGCAGCAACTGTTGTAACATATGGTATTGATACAACAAGTGACATTATGGCAAAAAATATCGTTATGACGAGTGGCGGAACTACATTTACCCTTGTCACACCGTATGAAAGTGTAAATGTTACGATGAAATTAATAGGTAAATTTAATGTATATAACGTACTTGCAGCAACAGCAGCAGGACTTGTTTCGGGTGTGAAATTAGAAACAATCATTGCTGTTATAAAGGAACTAGCTGGGGTTCCAGGGCGTTTTGAAGTTGTTGATGGAGGACAAAATTATACAGTTATTGTTGATTACGCACATACGCCGGATAGTTTAGAGAATGTATTAAAAACTGCAAAACAATTTGCAAAAGGTGATGTGTATTGTATCGTTGGTTGTGGTGGCGATAGGGACCGAACGAAGAGACCGATAATGGCAAGTGTTGCAACAAAATATGCAACTCATGCAATTTACACATCAGATAATCCAAGAAGTGAAGATCCAGCGGCTATTTTAGATGATATGGTACATGGTGCAAGTGGAAATAATTATGAAGTGATTATTGATAGAAAAGAAGCGATACACCATGCAATCACTAAAGTAAAAGCAGATGATATCATTATTATTGCTGGTAAGGGTCATGAAACGTATCAAATTATTGGTAAAGAAGTTTATCATTTTGATGATCGAGAAGTTGCGAAAGAAGCAATTACAGGGCGTTTAAACAACGAAGAGTAACAACGTGAGAGGAGGACTACATGTGCTTGAGCAAGGTTTATTAGTAACGGCTGGGGTAGCATTCTTAATTTCTGTTGCCCTTTCGCCATTGTTTATTCCATTTTTAAGAAAATTAAAGTTCGGACAGAGTATTCGTGATGAGGGACCAAAGTCACATCAAAAAAAATCAGGGACACCGACAATGGGTGGTATCGTCATATACGTATCTATGATGGTAACTTCACTTATTATGGCGATTAAGTTTAATTATTTAGGTGCAGAGGTTTCGTTATTACTATTAGTGACGTTTGGTTACGGATTAATCGGATTTTTAGATGACTACATAAAGGTAGTTAAGAAGAGAAATCTTGGTTTAACATCAAAACAAAAATTAGTAGGGCAGCTTGTTATTGCTATTGCATTCTTTTTAATTGGAAAAGGGCAAGCGTTCCACACATACATCATGATTCCGGGAACGGATGTTAAGTTTGAATTAGGTTGGGCGTATTTTGTACTTGTACTATTTATGCTTATTGGTGGATCAAATGCAGTTAACTTAACTGACGGTTTAGATGGTTTATTATCAGGAACAGCTGCTATTGCATTTGGAGCATTTAGTATTATTGCTGTGGCACAAGAGCAATTTGGAGTAGCGATATTCTGTATGGCAGTGGTAGGAGCTGTACTTGGATTTTTAGTATTCAATGCGAATCCAGCAAAAGTGTTTATGGGAGATACAGGTTCATTAGCTTTAGGTGGAGCCATTGCAGCTGTAGCGATTTTATTAAAACAAGAATTGCTACTTGTAATTATTGGCGGAGTATTCGTCATGGAAACTTTATCGGTTATTATTCAGGTCATTTCATTTAAAACAACAGGAAAACGTGTCTTTAAAATGAGTCCATTACACCATCATTATGAATTATGTGGTTGGTCAGAGTGGCGTGTTGTTGTGACGTTTTGGTCTGCAGGATTTTTATTAGCTGTGTTAGGAATTTATATCGGGGTGTGGATGTAATTGAAAACTGTAACTGAATTTCAAAATAAGAATATTCTTGTATTAGGCATTGCAAAAAGTGGTTATGCAGCAGCTACATTGTTACAAAAGTTAGGGGCGAATGTCATTGTAAATGACGGAAAGCCTTTAGCAGACAATGTACTTGCTGCAGAATTACAAGCAAAAGGAATGGACGTTGTATGCGGTGGCCATCCTTTAGAATTATTAGAGAGAAATATTTCTCTTGTCGTTAAAAATCCAGGAATCCCGTATTCTAATCCAATATTAATTGCTGCGAAAGAAAAGCAAATTCCAATTGTTACGGAAGTTGAATTAGCATATCGTATTTCAAAAGCGCCATTTGTTGGAATTACAGGATCTAATGGTAAAACGACGACAACAATGCTGACATTTGAAATGTTAAAAGAAGGACAAAAGCATCCTGTTATTGCAGGGAATATAGGAACTGTAGCTTGTGAAGTAGCACAGGATGCAAAAGAAAATGAAGTTGTAGTTACAGAACTTTCATCGTTCCAATTGATGGGAGTAGAATCGTTCCAGCCTAAAATTGCAGCGTTCTTAAACTTATTTGAAGCCCACTTAGATTATCATGGGACGAAGAAGGAATATGGTTTAGCAAAAGCAAATGTTTTTAAAAACCAAACAGAAAACGATTATAGTGTAATAAACGCGGATGATGCAGATGTGATGGCTTTATCTGCGGATACTAAAGGTCAAAAAATCCTGTTTTCGACAACGAAAGAAATTGAAGATGGCGCGTGTATAAAAGATAACGCTCTTTATTTCAAAGGTGAAAAAGTTGTTGAAGTAAGCGATATCGTTTTACCTGGTCAACATAATCTAGAAAATATTTTAGCTGCGATGAGTATTGCGAAATTATTAGGTACTTCTAATGAAGCAATTACGGTCGTGTTAAAACGTTTTACGGGTGTAAAACATCGTTTAGAATATGTAACAACGATTAACAACCGTAAGTTTTATAATGACTCAAAAGCAACGAATATGTTAGCGACTGAGAAAGCACTATCTGCGTTTACACAACCGATTGTGTTACTAGCAGGTGGGCTTGACCGCGGAAATGAATTCGATGATTTAATTCCATATTTCAAAAATGTAAAAGCGATTGTAACATTTGGACAAACAGCTCTCAAACTAGTAAGAGCGGCAGAAAAAGCGGGATTAGATATAATTGAAAGTGTCAATACTTTAGATGAAGCAGTGGTGAAAGCTTATGCTCATTCTAAAGAAGGTGATGTTGTTCTTCTTTCTCCAGCGTGTGCAAGCTGGGATCAATTTAAAACATTTGAAGAAAGAGGAGACATTTTTATACAAGCTGTGCATAAACTTATATAAAGTAAATCAAAACATCAGTAGGCTAACACCTACTGATGTTTTGTTACATAGGGCAAAAGGTTCTGCCTAAAGAGGTGGTGTTTGTGGGTAATGAAGAAAACGCCTGATTTTATGCTCATCATCGTAACACTTTCATTGTTGACAATCGGAATGATTATGGTTTATAGTGCGAGTGCAGTTTGGGCCTCTTATAAAATGGGGGACTCATTCTTTTTTGCAAAAAGACAATTACTGTTTGCGGGTCTTGGTGTAGTAGCTATGTTTTTTATTATGAAAATTGATTATTGGGTGTGGCGTACGTATTCAAAAGTAATTTTGCTAGTTTGCTTCATTCTTCTTATTCTCGTTCTTATTCCTGGAGTAGGTCTTGTTCGAGGAGGAGCACGAAGTTGGATTGGGATCGGAGCATTTTCGATTCAACCATCAGAATTTATGAAGTTTGCGATGATTATTTTCTTGGCAAAGTTTTTAGCGGAACGGCAAAAATTGATCACATCTTTTAAACGTGGTTTATTACCGGCTCTTAGTTTTGTGTTTCTTGCTTTTGGGATGATTATGTTACAGCCAGACCTTGGGACAGGAACGGTAATGGTTGGGACATGTATCATTATGATATTTATTTCAGGAGCGAGGGTCTTTCACTTTGCGATGTTTGGTTTGATTGGTGTAGCGGGATTTGTAGGATTAATTGCATCAGCACCGTATCGAATGAAACGCATTACATCATATTTAGATCCGTGGTCAGATCCGCTTGGAAGTGGATTTCAAATTATCCAATCATTACTCGCAATTGGACCTGGTGGATTATTTGGGCTTGGACTTGGACAAAGTAGACAAAAATTTCTTTATTTACCTGAACCACAAACTGACTTTATATTTGCGATCTTATCCGAGGAATTAGGTTTTATTGGTGGTTCATTTGTGTTATTATTATTTAGTCTATTATTATGGCGCGGGATTCGTATCGCATTAGGAGCGCCAGATTTATATGGTACGTTTTTAGCAGTAGGTATTGTGGCGATGATTGCGATTCAAGTAATGATTAATGTTGGTGTTGTAACAGGACTGATGCCTGTTACGGGTATTACCTTGCCGTTTTTAAGTTATGGTGGATCAAGTTTGACATTAATGTTAATGGCAGTAGGTGTATTATTAAATATAAGTCGCCATTCTCGCTACTAAACCCTGTTTATAAGACAGGGTTTTTCGTATGTGTGTAAAAATGCAATATGTATATAGAAATAAATATAATGGAAATAAGAAAAGAGAAGCGGAGGAGTTAGTAGTGCGTGTATTAGTTAGTGGTGGGGGTACTGGTGGTCATATTTATCCAGCTCTTGCTTTAATTAGAGAAATAAAAAAGTTAAATCCAGAAGCAAGATTTTTATATATTGGTACGGAAAATGGACTAGAGAGTACAATCGTTCCAAAAGCAGGTATACCATTTCAGTCTATTGTTATAAGTGGATTTAAACGAAAAATATCATTAGATAATGTGAAAACAGTAATGCGTTTTCTAAAAGGTGTACAGGATAGTAAACGATATATTCGTCGTTTTAATCCGGATATCGTAATTGGAACGGGTGGATATGTATGTGGACCAGTTGTATACGCTGCAGCCAAATTAGGTATTCCAACTATTGTACATGAACAAAATAGTGTACCAGGTGTAACGAACAAATTTTTAAGTCGTTATGTTGATAAAGTTGCTGTTTGTTTTGAAGCAGCTACAGAGCATTTTCCAGAGTCAAAAGTGGTAATGACAGGTAATCCGCGAGCATCAGAGGTAATGGATCAAAATGGAATGAAAGGGAAACGTTCAGTTGGGCTTTCTCTTCCTAAAAAGTCTGTACTTATATTTGGTGGAAGTCGTGGAGCTAGACCGATTAACGATGCCTTCGTTGAAGCAATTGAACAGTTTGGGAACAAAAGCTACGAAATACTATATGTAACAGGTGAAGTACATTATGACAAAGTGATGGAAGCCGTGAAGCAAAAAGGGAACCCGAACAATGTTATTATTAAGCCGTTCATTCATAATATGCCAGAGGTACTAACTGGTGTAGACCTTGTTGTTTCAAGGGCTGGGGCAACAACACTTGCAGAATTAACAGCGTTAGGAAAACCAAGTGTGTTAATACCGAGTCCGTACGTAACAAATAATCATCAGGAAAAGAATGCACGTTCAGTTGTTGATAAAGGAGCGGCAAAAATGTTACTTGAAAAAGATTTAACAGCTGAAACGCTTATTCGTGATATTGATGAGATTTTATTGGATGCACAAACATTGCAAAATATGAAGCTAGCTGCTAAGCAACTAGGTATTCCAGATGCAGCAAATAAGCTGTATGAAGTAATGAATAAGCTTGTAAAAAAATAAAGTGAGGCTTTAATCGGTGGGGAGTGATTCTTTCTTGTTGATTATTACCTTTCACTAATCGGATGTTTACTGGCATCCCGATTCTCGCCTAACTTCTTTGTTACCGCCGAATTTTGATTTAGGAGCTGTACTGCCCGTAAATAGAGGGATAACGTTAGGTGAACGCCCTGCATATTATTGTCATAAGGAGACTTAATATGGGGGAGATTGTCTATGGAACAATTAGTAAATGAGCTTATAGAAGCAGACGTTGGTCGTGTTTTAGTTAACGAGTCGTTAGCACGTTATACAACTATGAAAATAGGTGGACCAGCGGATATTTTAATTGTGCCAAAGCATGTAGCCGGTATTGAAAAAACATTACAGTTAGTAAAGCAATACAAAACGAAGTGGACTGTAATTGGGCGCGGTTCAAACCTTCTTGTATCTGATCAAGGCATAGAAGGTGTTGTTATTCGTTTAGGAGAAGGATTAGATCACTTAGAGGTCGAAAAACATAAGGTAAGAGTTGGTAGTGGATATCCTCTTATTAAATTGTCAACTTTACTTAGTCGTCAAGGGTTAGCTGGATTGGAGTTTGCAAGCGGTATTCCAGGAAGTGTCGGTGGTGCAGTATATATGAATGCAGGTGCACATAAATCGGATATATCGAGTGTATTATCGAAGGCTCTCATTCTGTTTGAAGACGGTACAATTGACTGGTTAATGAATAAAGAACTGGAGTTTTCTTATCGGGCATCTGTATTGCAAACGAAACGTCCTGGTATTGTTTTAGAGGCGGAGTTTCAATTACAGGCGGGAAAACGTGAAGAAATTGTACGTAGCATGCAAAATAATAAAGATTACCGCCGTGAAACGCAACCATGGAATCACCCGTGCGCAGGAAGTGTATTTCGGAATCCAATCCCACATTTTGCAGGAGATTTAGTAGAAAAAGCAGGGCTTCGTGGTTATAGGATTGGTGGAGCTCAAATTTCTGAAATGCATGGCAATTTTATTGTTAATACCGGGGGAGCTTCAGCGCAAGATGTATTGTCCTTAATTGAATTAATAAAACATACAATTAAGGATAAATTTGATGTAGATATGCATACAGAAGTAGAAATCATTGGAAGATAACGGTTATTCGTTCCGCTCATTATCATTTATGTTATAATAAGAAGATAAGAACGGCATGAGGAACATGCCGTTCTTTATGTTACATAGGGGGATCGTACATGAATAATAGTAAAGTGATTAAACTACAAGATCGTGTACCAAAATTGAAAAATCAAAAGAAAAAAAACAAAAAAAATGTTAATCATCGATTGATTTTATACATATCAATTTTATTTTTATTAGTGCTCTTTTTAATTTATTTTCGGTCTCCGCTTAGTAATATAAAAAAGATTAGTGTGTTTGGAAATCACTATATGACGGATGAGCAAGTAATGAAGGATTCAGGCGTGACATATGATACAAGTTATTTCCGAGTGACAGCACATAAAGCTGAAGAAAACTTAACGAAGCGAAAAGAAATTAAAGCAGTAAATGTAAAAAAACGTTTTCCAAACAAGATTGATATTCATATCGAAGAATATTTAACGATTGGTTATATAAATAAAGAGGGAAAATTACAACCGTTATTAGAAAATGGAAAAACGCTTGATGTACTACCTAATGGAAAACTTCCTGTTGCAGCACCGATTTTCGAACCTTTTAAAGAAGAGAAAATGAAGGAGTTAATCGCTGAACTAGAAAAATTAACACCAGCTATTTTAAAATCTATTTCGGAGATTCGCTATTCACCAACGAATGCGAATGAAGATCATCTTACTTTATATATGAATGAAGGTTATGAAGTGAGCACTACGATTCAAAATTTTGCAAAACGTATGGAAGCCTATCCGCTTATTTTAAAAACAATTGAGCCAGGTAAGAAGGTATTAATTGACTTAGAAGTAGGTGCATATACGAAAGAATTAGGTGCGGAAGAAAAAAAAGAATAGAATGGTAGTTTTCGTTGATTATAGCAGAAAAAACGAAACGAATGTTCTATTATGTGTATACGAATTTAGAAGAATGGTTCATTTGATGAAAAATATGTAAAAATTCTTAGATTCATACTAGTATTGGTACAAGTTTCACTTTTCTATGAGTACATCTTAGTGTAGACTTATACTTGGCGGTAAACTTTACACTCGAAATAGAATTATTTCAAGATAAGCAGTTATTCATAGTTTACTGCGATATTCTTAATTGAATGCTAAATAAAAATAAGAAAAATATAGGGTTAAAAAAGGGAAACGTATAAAGACGTTGAATATTTTTCTTATAAATAGTAAAGTTGCGATTGTTGTTCCATATATTGAGTTGTATGGTATAAATAAAGAAGGAGGTGCCAAAGAATGAACAGCAATGAAATATATGTTAGTCTTGACATCGGTACATCCAATGTTAAAGTCATCATTGGTGAAATGGTTAATGACAGCTTAAACATTATTGGTGTTGGAAATGTAAAATCAAATGGTTTAAAGAAGGGATCGATAGTTGATATAGACGAGACTGTTCGATCAATTAAAAAAGCAATTGAACAAGCTGAGCGCATGGTGGGAATCCACATTGAGCAAGTTGTAGTAGGTGTCAATGCAAACCAGGTACAGCTACTTCCTTGTCACGGAGTAGTCGCTGTTTCAAATGAAGATCGTGAAATCGGGAATGAAGATGTCTTACGCGTTCTAGATGCAGCACAAGTTGTGTCAATTGCTCCAGAACGTGAGTTTATTGATGTGGTACCTCGACAGTTCATCGTAGACGGTCTTGACGAGATTAACGATCCACGCGGGATGATCGGTGTAAGATTAGAAATGGAAGGTACACTTATTACAGGCTCGAGAACTTTACTACATAACCTACTTCGTTGTGTAGAAAAAGCAGGTCTTGAAATTGTTGATATTTGTCTTCAACCTTTAGCGGCTGCAACAGTTGCTATATCTTCAGATGAAAAAAATAGAGGAGTAGCCCTTGTTGATATGGGGGGAGGATCTACAACTTTATCTATTTTTAAAGATGGAGAGTTACAAGCGACGAGCGTATTACCATTAGGTGGAGACCATATAACGAAGGATATTGCGATTGGGTTGAAAACTTCAACAGAAAATGCAGATCAAATTAAGTTGAAATATGGACATGCTTTTTATGATACAGCATCTGAAGAAGAGATGTTTACGGTTCCTATTATGGGAAGTGATCAAACAGAACAATATTCTCAGTTGGAATTATCGGATATAATAGAGGCTCGTGTAGAGGAAATTTTAATGTTTGTTCAAGATGAAGTGCGTAAGTTAGGAGTAAAGCAAGTGGCTTCTGGTTATGTACTAACTGGTGGAATTGCTTCTATGCCAGGTGTTCTTGACCTTGCATATGATATTTTACATGAAAATGTTCGTGTAGCAACTCCTGATTATATTGGTGTGCGTGAGCCCCAATATACAAGTGGAGTTGGATTAATTAAACATTCTTATCAAAAAGCTAAATTACGTGGGAAAAATGTGCAGGAAAAGCAAGAGCATTTTGAACCAGTACCAGCACCAACGCCGGTACAACAGCAACCTGCAAAACAAAAAACTCGTAATCAAAACAATAATAATCAAAATGATGACCGCATGATGTCAAAAGTAAAACGTGTATTCCGTTATTTATGGGATTAAAATTGGACACGAAAAATGAGGTTCTAGGGGGATTTCGACATGTTAGAGTTTGATACTACTCAAGATCAATTAGCGAATATAAAAGTTATCGGTGTCGGCGGTGGCGGAAACAATGCTGTAAACCGTATGATTGAACACGGTGTACAAGGTGTAGACTTTATCGCTGTGAACACTGATGCACAAGCATTAAATCTATCAAAAGCTGAAACGAAAATGCAAATTGGTGGAAAATTAACGCGTGGACTTGGTGCAGGCGCAAACCCTGAAGTAGGGAAAAAAGCTGCAGAAGAAAGTAAAGAACAGATCCAAGAAGCACTTCGTGGTGCGGATATGGTCTTCGTAACTGCCGGTATGGGCGGTGGGACTGGAACTGGTGCAGCGCCAGTTGTTGCTCAAGTTGCAAAAGAATTAGGTGCTTTAACAGTTGGTGTTGTAACACGTCCATTTACTTTTGAAGGACGTAAGCGTGCGACGCAAGCAGCATCTGGTATTGCAGCATTTAAAGAAAATGTAGATACTCTTATTGTAATTCCAAACGATCGCTTATTAGAGATTGTTGATAAAAATACGCCAATGTTAGAAGCATTCCGTGAAGCTGATAACGTATTACGTCAAGGTGTTCAAGGTATTTCGGATTTAATTGCAACGCCAGGTTTAATTAACTTAGACTTTGCAGACGTAAAGACAATTATGTCTAATAGAGGTTCTGCTTTAATGGGTATTGGTTCTGGTAACGGGGAAAATCGTGCTGCAGAAGCTGCGAAAAAAGCGATTTCTAGTCCATTACTAGAAACATCTATTGATGGAGCTCAAGGTGTTATCATGAACATTACGGGTGGCGCTAACTTAAGCTTATATGAAGTACAAGAAGCGGCAGATATCGTAGCTTCAGCTTCAGATCCAGAAGTAAATATGATCTTCGGTTCTGTTATTAACGAAGGATTAAAAGATGATATCGTTGTAACTGTAATTGCAACTGGTTTTGATGATAGCATTGCAACTCAACCACCAAAACCAATTATTCGTCCGAATGCGAACCACACGCAACAACAGCAACAACCAGTAGCTCAACCTTCAAAACAACGTGAAGTAAAACGTGAAATGAAGCGTGAAGAGCCAGTTGTACATGAGCGTCATTCAGATTCAGATGATATCGATATTCCAGCATTTTTACGTAACCGTCGTAGACGATAAGAAAAGGAGCTTTCATGCTCCTTTTTTGTTTTTTAAATGGAAAAGACCTGCTAAGCAGGTCTTTTTTTATTTCGTATATTTCAATATATTTTGTTGGTGAAAATAAGAGTATATCATTCTATGAATTTGTACTTTTATTTTTTACCGACAGATTATGTCTAGAAATCACAAAATAACAAAAAAACACCTCCGCAAATTGACACACTTTCCTATTGGATATGCATTATACTAGTCTCAACTTGAAAAAAGAGGTGAATTGTTTGGTTGTTTACGCCGACGTTGTTTGGTTGTTAAACGCCTGCATTGATTTTCTTTTGCTTTTATTAACAGCTACCGTGTTAAAAAAGAAGATCAAAAGATGGAGGCTTGTGTTAGGGGCATTTATAGGTTCAACTATTGTTATTTTTGCCTTTACTCCTTTTGCTTCTATGATGACACATCCAATTATGAAACTACTGTACTCGTTACTTATTGTGTATACAGCATTTGGGTTTACAACATTTAGAAATTATGCACAAACTGTTTTTACTTTTTACTTTGTAACCTTTATGGTTGGCGGAGGATTAATTGGAACTCATTTCTTTTTGCAAACGAATGAAATGGTAAATGGATTGGTTCAATCTCAGTCAATTTCTTACGGCGATCCAATTAGTTGGTTATTTGTTATTTTTGGTTTTCCGGTAATTTATTATTTTTCTAAAAAGCGTATTGAAAGCGTAGAGGTCACGAAAATACACTATGACCAAATTGTGAAAGTAAAAATTCAATTAGCCGAAGAAGAACTAGAACTGGCAGGTCTTATTGACAGTGGGAACCAACTTTACGACCCATTAACAAAAACACCCGTTATGATTATGCATGTTTCATCATTAGAACATTGCTTACCATCTTGGTTAACAGAACAAATTTATTCCAAAACAGAAATTCCTCAAATACCAGAAAATGATTCTGGTTGGGCGACAAAATTACGTTTAATTCCTTTCCGTGCAGTAGGAGTAGAAAGTCAATTTTTGTGGGCAATTAAGCCTGACAGTGTGCAAGTTGATCATGAAGGTAGTTCTATTGTTGTAAACAAAGTATTAATTGGATTAAATACACAACAACTGTCTACTAATGGGGAGTATCAATGTATTGTGCATCCAAAAATGTTGATTTCACAAAAAATGGTGATCGCTTAATAATGAGAGGCGGGATAATATGATGAAATTAAAATTTTATTTAGTATACCTTTGGTATAAAGTATTGCTGAAATTAGGAATTAAGACCGATGAAATTTATTATATTGGTGGAAGTGAAGCGTTGCCACCACCGTTAACGAAAGAAGAAGAGGAAGTTCTTTTGAATAAATTGCCAAAAGGAGATCAGGCAGCAAGGTCATTACTTATTGAACGCAACTTAAGGCTCGTTGTATATATAGCAAGAAAGTTTGAAAATACAGGGATAAATATTGAAGATTTAATTAGTATAGGAACAATCGGCCTTATTAAAGCGGTAAATACATTTAATCCAGAAAAGAAAATAAAATTAGCAACATATGCATCGCGTTGTATAGAAAATGAAATTTTAATGCATTTACGTAGGAATAACAAAAATCGTTCGGAAGTTTCTTTTGATGAACCGCTAAACATTGATTGGGATGGGAATGAACTATTGTTGTCTGACGTGTTAGGTACAGATGATGATATTATTACAAAAGATTTAGAAGCTACTGTAGATCGTCACCTTTTAATGAAAGCATTACACCAATTAAATGATCGTGAAAAACAAATTATGGAACTTCGGTTTGGGCTTGCTGGAGGAGAGGAAAAGACGCAAAAAGATGTGGCGGATATGCTTGGGATTTCACAGTCATACATTTCGCGTTTAGAAAAAAGAATTATAAAAAGATTACGAAAAGAATTTAATAAAATGGTGTGAAGAATAGGACCAGCCGTTATGTAGGCTGGTCCTATTCTATTTAGTTGTATTAGGAAAGATAATTTAAATGAAAAATCGTGAAAAAACCATATGCATAAAATCCCCTTCAAAGGAAATACTTTACACTGTACAGCAACTCCCGATAGGAGGGAACACTTTGACGAGAAACAAAGTAGAAATTTGCGGTGTTGATACAGCTAAACTTCCAGTATTAAAAAATGAAGAGATGCGTAAATTATTTCGTGAAATGCAAAGTGGAGAGATAAGCGCAAGAGAAAAATTAGTGAATGGAAACTTACGTCTTGTACTGAGCGTCATCCAAAGATTTAATAACAGAGGAGAATATGTTGACGATTTATTCCAAGTTGGTTGCATCGGACTTATGAAATCAATTGATAATTTTGATTTAGGCCAAAATGTAAAATTTTCAACGTATGCTGTGCCGATGATTATTGGGGAAATACGCAGATATTTGCGTGATAATAATCCGATTCGCGTATCGCGCTCATTGCGAGATATTGCGTATAAAGCTTTGCAAGTAAGAGAGAAGTTAATTGCAGAAAATTCAAAAGAACCAACAGCAATGGATATTGCAAAAGTGCTAGAAGTAACTCATGAAGAGATAGTATTTGCTTTAGATGCAATTCAAGATCCAGTTTCATTATTTGAACCGATTTATAATGATGGAGGAGATCCTATCTTTGTTATGGATCAGTTAAGTGATGAAAAACAAAAGGACGAGCAGTGGGTTGAAGAACTAGCATTGAAAGAAGGAATGAAGCGTTTAAATGATCGAGAGAAAATGATTATTAGAAAACGTTTCTTCCAAGGAAAGACACAGATGGAAGTTGCAGAAGAAATTGGGATTTCCCAAGCTCAAGTATCACGTTTAGAGAAGTCAGCCATTAAACAAATGAATAAAACGATTCAAGGATAAGGTCTCACCAATTATGGTGAGACCTTTTTATATGTAATATGGTTTGTGCTCATAGTAGGGGATTAGTGTTCATATAATGAAACTAGCATGGTGTTTCGTATAGGTGGCTTCCTGTAAATATGAGAAACAGCTTCCAATTCGTCATATAAGGGAGAGGGTAAAAATGGTGATACGAATTTCAGAGTTACAGATGAAGGATGTTATAAATATTTCAGATGGAAAAAGGATTGGGAATATTGGAGATATTGAAATTGATATGAACACAGGGCAAGTTTGTTCTGTTATTATTTCCAAACAGACACGTATGCTAGGTATTTTTGGAAAAGATGTTGAGATTGTAATTCCTTGGAAGGAAATTGTGAAAATTGGGGAGGATGTCATACTTGTAAGAGTAGATCCTGTTAATACTGTAACAGAATCAATACAAACACCGACAATTTCATAAAGAATATTACAAATTCCTCTTTTTTTTCTGTTAGGATTATGAAAAAATAAAAGTATGGTAAAATAGACAGGAAGTACCATGCTTTTTTCTGTTATTTTAATTAAAAGGAGCCGCTTTATTATGAGAGAACCATTTAAATATGTGGACGGTATACTGTATTTACAAGCGTGGAAAGAACTTGGAAACATTACTGCTGGATTTACGACAAAAGATGGTGGGATAAGTACGGGCTCCTTTCATGCGATGAATTTAGGATTACATGTGAATGATATCGTGGAGAACGTTCATGAAAACAGACGCATTTTAGCAAATAAGTTACAAAAACCATTAGAAAACTGGATTTGCTCTGAACAAGTTCATGATCATCATGTTGAAAAAGTAGGGCAACAGGAAAAAGGAAGTGGCGTTTATTCATATGAGGACGGCATTTCAAAAACAGATGGCATTTATACGAGTAATGAAGATGTTCTGTTAACGTCTTGTTACGCGGATTGTGTTCCGCTCTATTTTTATGCACCATCACATGGTATGATAGGACTTGCGCATGCTGGATGGAAAGGTACTGTACAAGAGATTGCAAAGGAAATGATTCAAAAGTGGAATGCGGAAGGTATTTCAAGTGATGAAATTCATGTTGCAATTGGACCGTCGATTGGATCTTGTTGTTATGTTGTGGATGATCGTGTATTAACAGCAGCACAGAAAGTAATTAACGGTGCTGTTCCTCATCAAAAAATTTCTGACGGGCAGTACGCAATTAATTTAAAAGAAATTAATCGTATATTATGTGTACAAGCAGGCATAAAAGAAGAGCATATTGTAATGTCATCTCTTTGTACAAGCTGTGAAGAGCAACTATTTTTCTCTCATCGTCGTGATCAAGGTAATACAGGAAGAATGTTGAGTTTCATAGGTTTTAAGGAGGAAGGAAGCAAGTGACAGTACAAGAAAATTTAGTAATTGTAAACGAAGCTATTAAAGAATCTTGCGTTCGAGCTGGACGTTCGTTGCAAGATATTAAACTTGTTGCAGTGACAAAAACTGTAGGGATTGAAAAAACAAACGAAGTAATTGAAACTGGAATTATCGATTTAGGTGAAAATAGAAATGAAGGTTTCTTACAGAAATATGAGCATTTCGGTTCAAAAGTTAATTGGCACTTTATTGGCTCATTACAAACGAGAAAAGTAAAAGAAATCATTAATGATATTGATTATTTACATTCGTTAGATCGTCTTTCCCTGGCGAAAGAAATTCAGAAACGTGCTGATAAGAAAGTGAAATGCTTTATTCAAGTGAAAACCTCATCTGAAGAATCGAAGCAAGGATTAGCAATAGAAGAGGTTGTTTCTTTTATTCAAAGTTTGCAAGAATTCGATAAAATTGAAGTGGTTGGACTAATGACGATGGCTCCATTTACAGAAGAAGAGGAAGAAATCAGACGCTGTTTTAAGGAATTACGTATGTTGCAAACAAAGGTGCAGGAGCTAGAGTTATTACATGCGCCATGTAAAGAATTATCAATGGGAATGTCCAACGATTACACGATTGCAATTGAAGAAGGGGCTACATATATTCGTTTGGGAACGATTTTAGTAGGAAAAGCGTAAAAGGAAGGAGAATCTTATTATGAGTTGGTCAAAAGTAAAATACTTCTTTTTTGATACACCGGAAGAAAAAGAAGCAGCTCAATATGGTTATGAAAAGGAGCAAACAGACATGAAAAAGCAGCAAGATCCACCAGAACAACAAGATGTTACGTTTCCAAAAGCGCAACCGAAGCAAAATGTTGTGAGTATTGAAACAGCAAAACAATCTTCAAAAGTTGTTTTATTAGAACCACGCACATATTCGGAAGCACAAGGGATTGCGGACCACTTAAAAGGTAGACGAGCTGTTGTAATTAATTTGCAGAGAATGTCTACTGATCAAGCGGTACGTATCGTTGACTTTTTAAGTGGTACTGTATACGCTATAGGCGGGGACATTCAAAAAATAGGACCGAAAACATTTATGTGTACACCTGAAAATGTTGATATTGTTGGTGCAATTTCAGAGTTATTCGGTGAAGAAGAAGAAACAAATATAAAGAGGTGGTAATACGCCATGACAACAGTTTTAATGGTGTTAAGTTCTGCTATCGAGATTTACTCGTGGGCACTGATTATTTACATTCTCCTATCATGGTTTCCTGGTGCAAAGGAATCATCTTTTGGAGAGTTCTTGGCGCGAATTTGTGAACCGTATTTAGAACCATTCCGCAGATTTATTCCGCCGCTTGGTATGATTGATATTTCTCCACTCGTTGCGATTTTTGCGTTAAAACTTGCTAAAAGTGGTTTGTTCAGTTTGTTCAGCTATTTCTTATAGTAAGAGGTTAAATACATGAGCATTTACGAACATTTTAGGCCTGATGAAGAGGTCTTTGTAGATAAAGTGCTGGAGTGGAAGCGAACAGCGGAGTACCATCAAGTGAAATTAACAGATTTCCTTGATCCAAGACAGCAACAAATTGTTTCTATGGTAATTGGACAAGGAGATGTCGCTGTACAATTTGGTGGTGCAACGCCTAATGCAGAGCGTAAAAGAGCACTCATTTATCCAGACTATCTAGAATTAAATGAAGAAGAATTTCAAGTAGAAGTATTAGAAATTGACTATCCTTCCAAGTTTTATACGCTAGAACATAGGCAAATATTAGGTACATTTATGTCTCTTGGTTTAACGAGAGAAAAATGTGGTGATATTTTGCTGCAAGAAAATCGTGCCCAAATTGTAGTTGCGAAAGAAATCGTATCGTACATTGAGATGAACTTACAAGCAATAGGAAAAGTAAAAGTCTCCTTATCAGCAGTACAAGGAGAACAAATTCTACAAATACATGAAACGTGGGGGGAGAAATCTGGAACGGTTTCTTCACTTCGTTTAGATGTTATGTTAGCTGAAATGTTACATTTATCTAGACAGAAAGTACAACCTTTCATAAAAAATGGTTTAGTAAAAGTCAATTGGAAAACAGTGGAGCAAACTTCTTATGAATGTTATCCAGGAGACGTTTTTTCTGTTAGAGGATATGGCCGAAGTAAATTATTTTCTGTAGAAGGTAGAACAAAACGCGACAAATGGAGAATTTTGTATGGTATACTAAAATGATTGGTTTTTTAGAAGGAAATCCTCCTATTTTGTCGAAGAAAAGATATAATTGAAAGAGGAAATTTAGATAACTACTTGGAGGTGGCGTTGTGCCGTTAACACCATTAGATATTCATAACAAAGAATTTGGTCGCGGATTCCGTGGCTATGATGAAGATCAAGTAAATGAGTTTCTTGATCAAATTATCAAAGATTATGAATTGGTCATTCGTGAGAAAAAAGCTTTAGAAGAAAAAGTTGCGCAGTTAGAAGGGAAGTTAGATCATTTCTCTAATATTGAAGATACGTTAAACAAATCTATCGTTGTTGCGCAAGAAGCAGCGGAAGAAGTAAAACGTAATGCGCAAAAAGAAGCGAAATTAATTGTGCGTGAAGCTGAAAAGAATGCTGATCGTATTATTAACGAAGCATTAGTAAAATCAAGAAAAGTTGCTTTTGATATTGAAGAGCTAAAGAAACAAGCGAAAGTATTCCGAACTCGTTTCCGTATGTTATTAGAAACACAGCTTGAAATGTTAAACAACGATGATTGGGATAAACTAATTGAGTTAGAAGACGAAGTAGATGAACTGTTGAAAAAAGAAGAAACAGTGTAAGCTTGACGTTTTTCTCATTATTACATATAATTTTAAACAACATATTTATTAAGAAAAACGAAGATAGGGATAAGTACCTTTTCAAACCTTATATAGCGAACTGAGGATGGTGTAAGCTCAGGATAAGGAGATAGTGGGAATATCACCCTGGAGTTCCGCGCTGAACAAATAGAGTAAGCGTAGGCGTGTATTCGCGTTAAGAATATAAAGAGGATTCTATACATATGTATATGATCTACTAGGGTGGTACCGCGGGAGACTTTCTCGTCCCTTTTTGGGATGAGAAAGTCTCTTTTTTATTCCGTTTTTTAAGTATTTCTTTTATACATGTAAGGAGGAATTGAGCATGGAGTACAAAAATACATTACTGATGCCGAAAACAGAGTTCCCAATGCGTGGGAACTTACCAAAACGTGAGCCTGCAATGCAAGAAAAATGGGCTGAAATGAATATTTACGAAAAAGTACAAGAACATACAAAAGGTCGTCCTTTATTTGTATTGCATGATGGACCTCCATATGCGAATGGTGACATTCATATGGGACATGCATTAAATAAAGTATTAAAAGACTTTATTGTTCGTTATAAATCAATGACTGGTTTTAGTGCGCCATATGTTCCAGGATGGGATACGCACGGTTTACCAATTGAACAAGCTTTAACAAATAAAGGCGTAAAACGTAAAGAAATGACAGTTGCTGAGTTCCGTAAGTTATGTGCAGAGTATGCATATGAACAAGTAGAACGTCAACGTGAACAATTTAAGCGTTTAGGTGTACGTGCAGATTGGGATAATCCATATATTACTTTAGAGCCAGCTTATGAAGCACAACAAATTAAAGTGTTTGGTGACATGGCGAAAAAAGGTTATATCTATAAAGGTCAAAAACCAGTTTACTGGTCTCCAACGAGTGAATCTGCTTTAGCAGAAGCTGAAATTGAATATCAAGATAAAAAATCAGCATCTATTTACGTAGCATTCCCTGTAAAAGATGGAAAGAATGTATTAGAAGGTGATGAAAAGTACATCATTTGGACAACAACACCTTGGACATTACCTGCAAACTTAGGTATTTCTGTTCACCCAGAGCTTGAATATAGTATTGTAAAAGTAAATGATGAGAAATATATCATTGCTTCTGAGCTGTTTGAGACAGTTGCAAAAACGTTAGAGTGGGAAAATGCTGAAGTTGTGAAAACAGTAAAAGGTAGCGAACTTGAGTACACAGTTGCAAAACATCCATTCTACGATCGTGATTCATTAGTTATGCTAGGAGATCACGTAACAACAGATGCAGGTACAGGTTGTGTTCATACAGCACCAGGACACGGGGAAGATGACTTCGTTGTTGGTAAAAAGTATGGATTAGAAGTACTTTGCCCAGTCGATGATAAAGGTGTATTAACAAATGAAGCACCTGGATTTGAAGGCTTATTCTATGATAAAGCTAACAAGCCGATTACAGAAAAATTAGAAGAAGTAGGCGCGTTACTGAAACTAACATTCATTACGCATTCATACCCACATGATTGGAGAACGAAAAAACCAATTATTTTCCGTGCGACAGCGCAGTGGTTTGCATCTATTGAAGCATTCCGTAAAGAATTAATAGAAGCTGTAGCGGAAACGAAATGGGTACCAGCATGGGGAGAAACTCGTCTTCATAATATGGTTCGTGACCGTGGTGACTGGTGTATTTCTCGTCAGCGTGCATGGGGTGTGCCAATTCCGGTATTCTATGCTGAGAATGGTGATCCAATTATTACGGATGAAACAATTAACCATGTAGCAGATTTATTCCGTGAACACGGTTCTAACGTATGGTTCGAGCGTGAAGCGAAAGATCTATTACCAGAAGGATTTACACATCCGGGTAGCCCAAATGGCGAATTCCGTAAAGAAACAGACATCATGGATGTATGGTTCGATTCAGGTTCTTCTCACCAAGCGGTATTAGAAGAGCGCGAAGATTTACAGCGTCCAGCTGATTTATATTTAGAAGGATCTGACCAGTATCGTGGTTGGTTTAACTCTTCATTATCAACAGCAGTTGCTGTAACAGGTAAAGCTCCATATAAAGGCGTATTAAGTCACGGTTTCGTACTAGATGGTGAAGGACGTAAAATGAGTAAGTCGATTGGAAACATCGTCGTACCGAAGAAAATTATGGATCAATTAGGCGGAGACATTTTACGCTTATGGGTATCTTCTGTTGACTATCAATCTGACGTACGTATTTCAGATGATATTTTAAAACAAGTAGCAGAAGTGTATCGTAAAATCCGTAACACATTCCGTTTCTTATTAGGAAACTTAGACGACTTTAAGCCAAGTGAAAATGCAGTAGCTGTAGCTGAACTTCGTGAAGTAGATCGTTACATGTTAGTGAAATTAAATGACTTAATTACAAAAGTTAAAGAAGCATATGAGACATACGACTTCGCTGCTGTGTATCATGCAATTCATAACTTCTGTACAATTGATTTAAGTTCATTCTACTTAGACTTTGCAAAAGACATTTTATACATTGAAGGTGCAAATCACGAAGATCGTCGTGCAATTCAAACTGTATTATATGATGTTCTTGTTGCGTTAACGAAACTTGTAACACCAATCTTACCGCATACAGCTGATGAAGTATGGCCATACATTCCAGGCGTAACAGAAGAAAGTGTACAATTAACTGATATGCCAGAAGCTGTACAATTAGATGACGCGGAAGCGTTAAAAACAAAATGGGATGCATTTATGACATTACGTGATGACGTGTTAAAAGCACTAGAAGTAGCTCGTAATGAAAAAGTAATCGGTAAGTCATTAAATGCAAGCATTACGCTATATCCAACTGCAGAAATGAAAGCTATGTTAGAGTCTATTAGCGAAGACTTAAAGCAATTATTCATCGTTTCTGAGTATAAACTTGGTGGTATGATGGATGAAGCGCCAGCAGATGCACCGAAGTATGAACATACAGCGGTTGTTGTTGCTCAAGCAACTGGTGAAACATGTGAACGTTGTTGGGTAGTTTCAGAAACAATTGGTAAAGATGCTGAACATGAAACATTATGTGAGCGTTGTGCAACAGTTGTTAAAGAAAACTATGTAAAATAATAAAAAACTGACTGCTATTCATGCAGTCAGTTTTTTTGTTGATGGCATATCAAAAAAAACTTTTCAGACTCTTTCCTGTGAAGGAAAAATGTGTGTGAGGTAAGCAAATAAATTTCGGACACACTAACTGTACATTACAGCTAGGAGGAATGTACACGTGAATGAGATTTACATGGAAATAAAAGAAGAATTGCAATTGATGAGAAAAGAGTTGCAAGAGAGACTAGCTAAAGAAGTAATGCACAAATATGATGTCGAGTTCAGCCAAGAGCTTGGATATGAAATTAAGGAAGAGATAAAGAAAAAATTGCTATTACATGATATAAAAGAGGATTTAAAGGATGTAGAACGCGCATTATTTAAAATGGAAATAGACATGTACGGTATTTGTGAAGAGACGGGGAGATTAATTTCGACAAAGCAAATGAAGACAATGCCGACTGCTCGTACGATTCATGAATTCTTCTATGAAAAGGTAAATGTATGAATACGCACAACGATATTATATTACCTTTTTTTAATTTATTTTATTCTTCTATAAAGGTTCATTGTGAAAAGGTAGCAGCTATGCTAAAATTTTGAGGTACACTGTCTTTGTGGGGGAAATGAAAATGATATATTATGTAATAGCGTTATTTGTCATTGCTATCGATCAAATATCGAAGTGGTTAATTGTAAAGAACATGGAATTGGGTACGAGTATTCCGATTATCGACAATGTATTATACATAACATCACATCGAAATAGAGGCGCTGCTTGGGGTATTTTAGAAAATAAAATGTGGTTCTTCTACATTATTACAGTTGTTTTTGTAGTGTTTATCGTATTTTATATGAAAAAGTATGCGAAAACAGACAAGCTTCTAGGTATTTCGTTAGGTCTAATTTTGGGCGGGGCAATTGGTAACTTTATTGATCGTGTATTTAGACAAGAAGTAGTGGATTTCATTCACGTGTATATTTTCTCGTACAACTATCCAGTATTCAATATAGCTGATTCAGCATTATGTATTGGTGTTGTATTAATTATTATTCAAACATTATTAGAAGGCAAGAAAGCGAAGGAGTAATTGAATGAGTGAAGTAGTACAAGTAACAGTTGCAGCAGAGCAAAAAAACGAGCGAATTGATAAATTCGTTACAGGGATAAATAACGAATGGTCACGTTCACAAGTACAGCAATGGATTAAAGATGATGTTGTGACAGTGAACGGGAAAGCAGTAAAAGTGAATTATAAAGTAAAAGAAGAAGATGAAATTACAGTAACGATTCCTGAGCCAGAAGCGCTAGATATTCAACCAGAGGATTTAAATTTAGAAATTTATTATGAAGATGCAGATGTGCTTGTTGTAAATAAGCCACGTGGCATGGTTGTACATCCAGCACCAGGGCATACAAGTGGTACACTTGTAAACGGCCTTATGCACCATTGTACAGACTTATCAGGCATTAACGGTGTAATGCGTCCAGGTATCGTGCATCGTATTGATAAAGATACATCTGGACTATTAATGGTTGCTAAAAATGATATGGCACATGAATCGCTTGTAAATCAGCTTGTAGCCAAAACAGTAACGAGACGTTACAAAGCGATTGTACACGGTGTGATTCCGCATGATAAGGGAACTATTGATGCACCAATTGGTCGTGATAAGAAAGAGCGTCAAAGTATGACAGTTGATGAAAATGGTAAGAACGCTGTTACGCACTTCCAAGTGTTAGAACGTTTTAAAGACTTTACACTTGTAGAATGTCGCTTAGAAACGGGACGTACGCACCAAATTCGTGTTCATATGAAATATATTGGCTATCCACTTGCAGGAGATCCGAAGTATGGTCCGAAGAAAACATTAGATATGAATGGACAAGCACTTCATGCGGGTATTTTAGGCTTTGATCATCCTCGTACTGGTGAATATATTCAGTTTGAGGCACCGATTCCAGAAGTGTTTGAAGACGCATTAAATATTTTACGAAAATAGTATTGACAAATCATAAGAAAACTGAGATACTGACAACAGTTAAATAATGATCCTTTAACACAGCCCCGTGAGGTTGAGAAGGTAACGGTTTGAAATACTTAGGGTATGTTGTACCCTTTTTTCAAAAGTCCTCTCGCACACGCTGAGAGGACTTTTTTTATACCATTACTCTCACGCAAGAAAAAAAGCTTGGAGGTGTAGAGCATGCAAGAGAAAGCTGTCGTTTTAGATGACCAAATGATTCGCCGCGCTTTAACACGAATTAGTCATGAAATCGTGGAACGAAATAAAGGTGTCGATAATTGTGTTCTTGTCGGAATTAAAACTCGTGGAATTTTTATTGCACAACGTTTGGCAGAACGAATTGGTCAAATTGAAGGAAAAGAAATGGAAGTTGGAGAGTTAGACATTACGTTATATCGTGATGATTTAACACTACAATCCAAAAATAAAGAACCACTTGTAAAAGGTTCTGATATCCCTGTAGATATTACGAAGAAAAAAGTTATCCTCGTTGATGACGTATTATATACAGGAAGAACAGTTCGAGCAGCAATGGATGCTCTTATGGATTTAGGTAGACCATCTCAAATTCAATTGGCGGTTCTTGTTGATAGAGGTCATCGTGAATTACCAATTCGCGCTGATTATGTAGGAAAGAACATTCCAACATCAAGTGAAGAGCGTATCGAAGTTGATTTGCAAGAGACAGATCAACAAGATCGAGTAAGCATATACGATAAGTAAAGCCCTTTTAAATGTAGTCCTGTGAGGCTGCCAAAGGGTCTTGGCTTTCATATGTCAAATTTGGCATACGAAAGTATAGGACTCTTTGTGCACAGGCACAAAGAGTTTTTTTATTGCAAAGATTTAAACTGAAGGAGGATGTAACAATGGAACAAAAGCCAGTGTTAGACGTTAATGAAGTACCGAAACCGGGAAAATGGTTATTTTTAAGTATACAACATTTGTTCGCGATGTTTGGATCAACAGTGCTTGTTCCGTTTTTAACAGGATTGAATCCATCAGTAGCATTAATATCAAGTGGATTAGGAACGCTAGCGTTTCTTCTTATAACGAAAGGTCAAGTACCAGCATATTTAGGATCATCATTCGCCTTTATCGCACCGATTATAACAGCGAAAACGGCAGGTGGGCCGGGAGCAGCAATGCTTGGTGGTTTGCTAGCAGGGCTTGTGTACATCTTAATCTCACTCGGAATTAAGAAATCAGGATCAGAGTGGATTATGAAACTACTACCACCAATCGTAGTTGGTCCAGTAGTAATGGTAATCGGTCTAGCTTTAGCACATACAGCAGTTAACATGGCGATGAACGGTGCGGATGGCAAATACAGCTTTACACATTTTTCAGTAGCATTAGTAACATTAGCAATTACAATCATTTGCTCGATATTCGGAAGAGGATTTTTCAGTATCATACCAGTGTTACTTGGCATTATCGGCGGATATATCTTCGCTTACTTCCAAGGGCTAGTAGACTTAAAGCCGGTAGCTGAGGCAAAATGGTTTGTTGTACCAGATTTCACAGTACCATTTGTAACATACACACCAGAGTTTTCATGGAAGATTGTACTCTTGATGGTACCAGTTGCACTAGTAACAATATCAGAACATATCGGACATCAAATTGTACTTGGAAATGTTATTAAAAGAGATTTAATTGAAAAACCAGGTTTACACCGTTCGATCTTCGGTGACGGAGTAGCAACATTAATTGCATCACTAATCGGTGGGCCACCGAATACAACGTATGGTGAAAACATCGGTGTGCTAGCAATTACGAGAGCATACAGTGTATACTTATTCATCGGTTCAGCAGTATTCGCAATCATGTTCGGATTTATCGGTAAGATTTCTGCACTGATTCATTCGATCCCAACACCAGTTATGGGCGGGGTATCAATCTTACTATTCGGTGTAATCGCATCAAGCGGATTACGCATGATGGTAGATGATAAAACAGATTTAAGTGACAAACGAAACTTAATGATTGCATCAGTAATACTAGTAATCGGTATTGGTGGAGCGGTACTTCACGTAGGGGATTCATTCCAAGTCGAAGGAATGGCGCTTGCAGCAATTGTAGGTGTACTGTTAAATCTACTACTACCAGAAACAAAACAAGAAAAACATACAAAACAATCTAAGCAGATTGCTTCATAAAAATAACCTTTTAATTCAGTCCTGTGAGACAGAAAAGGGTGGCTTCTTCCTTGCACCCTAGTCTTACATGACTAGGGTATTTTTATGCAAAGGTTGTTATAAAAATACAAAAGTGGTAACATAAAAATCAGAAAGATGAGGGATGACGATGAGCCATTTGTTAACGATGAGTGAATTATCGGAAGTAGAAATTTCAGAAATCCTAAAAGACGCAGAAGATTTTGCGAATGGAAAAGAGAGCAAAACGACAGAGCAAACTTTTGTTGCAAATTTGTTCTTTGAGAATAGTACGAGAACGAGATTTAGCTTTGAAGTTGCTGAGAAGAGATTAGGACTAGATGTTTTAAACTTTTCAGCTGATGCATCTAGCGTACAAAAAGGAGAAACTTTATACGATACGATAAGAACACTAGAATCAATCGGAACAAAAGCAGTGGTCATCCGCCATGAGCAAGATCGCTACTTCGATGAACTAAAAGATCAGGTGAATATCCCGATCTTAAACGCTGGAGATGGATGTGGAAACCACCCAACGCAGTGCCTACTCGACCTTCTTACAATTAAACAAGAGTTTGGAAGATTTGAAGGTTTGAAGATTGCAATAGTAGGAGATGTTCGTCATAGCCGAGTAGCACGTTCTAATGCAGAAGCATTAACGAAGCTTGGTGCAACAATTTACTTTGCAAGTCCAGAAGAGTGGAAAGGTGAAGACAACACATTTGGAACATACAAACCATTAGATGAACTTGTTCCAGAAGTGGATGTAATGATGTTACTCCGTGTACAACATGAGCGTCATGATCATTATGAAACAGACATTATGAAAGAATATCATGAGAAACACGGATTAACAGTAGAAAGAGAAAAGCGTATGAAAGAAGGAAGCATTATTATGCATCCAGCTCCTGTAAACCGTGATGTTGAAATTGCAAGTGAACTTGTTGAGTGTGAGCGTTCACGCATATTTAAACAAATGGAAAATGGAGTTTACGTAAGAATGGCTGTACTAAAACGCGCCTTACCAAATGTATTAGGAGGAATGAAACATGAATTACTTGTTTAAAAATGGTCGTTATATGAATGAAGAAGGAAAAATTGTAGCAACAGATCTTCTCGTACAAGACGGTAAAATCGCTAAGGTAGCAGAAAATATTACGGCAGATAATGCTGAAGTAATCGATGTGAACGGAAAGTTAATCGCACCTGGATTAGTAGATGTACACGTACATCTTCGTGAACCAGGTGGTGAACATAAAGAAACAATTGAAACAGGTACACTAGCAGCGGCAAAAGGTGGATTCACTACAATTTGTGCAATGCCAAATACACGTCCAGTACCAGATTGCAGAGAACATATGGAAGACTTGCAAAATCGTATTAGAGAAAAAGCACATGTCAACGTACTACCATACGGAGCAATTACAGTACGTCAAGCTGGTTCTGAAATGACAGATTTCGAAACATTAAAAGAACTTGGAGCATTTGCTTTCACAGATGACGGCGTAGGCGTACAAGATGCGAGCATGATGTTAGCGGCTATGAAACGTGCAGCAAAATTAGATATGGCAGTAGTTGCGCACTGTGAAGAGAATACGCTTATTAATAAAGGTTGTGTACATGAAGGGAAGTTTTCTGAGAAACACGGATTAAACGGTATCCCATCAGTATGTGAATCTGTACATATTGCAAGGGATATATTGCTTGCGGAAGCAGCAGATTGTCACTATCACGTATGTCACGTAAGTACGAAAGGTTCAGTACGTGTAATCCGTGATGCGAAACGCGCTGGAATTAAAGTAACAGCAGAAGTAACACCACATCACCTAGTGTTATGTGAAGATGATATTCCATCAGCTGATCCTAATTTTAAAATGAACCCACCGCTTCGTGGAAAAGAAGACCATGCAGCATTAATTGAAGGTTTATTAGATGGAACGATCGATATGATCGCAACTGACCATGCACCGCATACAGCGGAAGAGAAAGCACAAGGAATTGAAAGAGCACCATTCGGAATTACTGGTTTTGAAACAGCATTCCCGCTTCTATACACAAACCTTGTGAAAAAAGGAGTTATTACGCTAGAACAATTAATTCAATATTTAACAGAAAAGCCAGCTGATACATTCGGCTTAGAAGCAGGTCGCCTGAAAGAAGGTAGAACAGCTGATATTACAATCATTGATTTAGAACAAGAAGAAGAGATTGATCCAACAACATTCTTATCAAAAGGAAAAAATACACCATTCGCAGGTTGGAAATGCCAAGGATGGCCGGTAATGACAATCGTTGGTGGTAAGATCGCATGGCAAAAGGAGAGTGCATTAGTATGAAAAGACAACTTATCTTAGAAGATGGAACAGTATTAATTGGAAAAGGTTTCGGAGGAGAAATCGAAAAGTCAGGTGAGGTTGTATTTACAACAGGAATGACTGGATATCAAGAAACATTATCTGATCCATCATATTGCGGTCAAATCGTAACATTCACGTACCCATTAATCGGAAACTACGGCATTAACCGTGACGATTTCGAATCGATTCACCCATCTGTAAATGGTTTAATCGTAAACGAAATTTGTGATCATCCATCAAACTTCCGTAATGAAATTTCGTTAAATGATTACTTAAAAGAAAGAAACATCCCGGGATTAGCAGGAATTGATACGAGAAAATTAACGAGAAAAATTCGTCAATACGGTACATTACGCGGACGCCTTTGTAACATGGATGCAGATGTAGAATACATCGTGAGCCAATTAAAAGCGACAGTATTTACAGATCACGTGAAACGCGTATCAACGAAAGATCCATACCCAAGTCCAGGACGCGGACACCGAGTTGTACTTGTAGACTTCGGAATGAAACATGGTATTTTACGAGAATTAAATAAGCGTGACTGTGATGTAATTGTAGTTCCTTACAACACAACAGCAGAAGAAATTTTACGCCTTAGCCCAGATGGAATTATGTTAAGTAACGGACCTGGGGATCCAAAAGATGTACCAGAAGCAATTGAAATGTTAAAAGACATTATCGGTAAAGTTCCTTTATTCGGAATTTGCCTAGGACATCAATTGTTCGCTCTAGCATCTGGTGCAAATACAAGTAAGTTGAAATTCGGTCACCGTGGTTTAAACCATCCAGTAAAAAATCTTGCAACTGGAAAAGTAGCAATTACATCTCAAAACCATGGTTACGCAGTAGAAGAAGAATCAGTTGAAAATACAGAGCTTGAAATTACACATGTTGCTTTAAATGATGGAACAGTAGAAGGTCTTCGTCATAAGAAGTTCCCAGCATTTACAGTACAATACCATCCAGAAGCTTCAGCAGGACCTGAAGATGCAAATGATTTATTCGAAGATTTCTTAGCAATGATTGAAAACTTCAAGAAAGAAGGGGAAGAGTTATGCCAAAACGCCTAGACATTAACACAATTTTAGTAATCGGATCAGGACCAATTGTAATTGGGCAAGCAGCGGAGTTTGACTACTCTGGTACACAAGCTTGTCAATCTCTAAGAGAAGAAGGTTACAAAGTAATCCTTGTTAACTCTAACCCAGCAACAATTATGACAGATACTGCAACAGCAGATAAAGTATATATCGAACCATTAACATTAGAATTCGTAAGCCGTATTATTCGTAAAGAACGTCCAGATGCAATCTTACCAACATTAGGTGGTCAAACAGGGTTAAATATGGCTGTTGAACTTGCGAAATCAGGCATACTTGAAGAATGCGGAGTTGAAATTTTAGGAACGAAATTATCAGCCATCGAGCAAGCGGAGGATCGCGATTTATTCCGTACATTAATGCAGGATTTAAATGAACCAATTCCATCTAGTACGATCATTCATACGCTGGAAGAAGCACATGAATTTGTAAAAGAAATTGGTTATCCAGTTATTGTTCGCCCAGCATTTACAATGGGAGGAACAGGTGGCGGAATTTGTAGTAATGAAGAAGAACTAATTGAAATCGTATCCGGTGGATTAAAACATAGTCCAGTAACACAATGTTTATTAGAAAAGAGCATTGCTGGTTGTAAGGAAATTGAATATGAAGTAATGCGTGATTCGAATGATAACGCGATTGTAGTATGTAACATGGAAAACATCGATCCAGTTGGGGTTCACACAGGTGATTCTATCGTAGTAGCACCAAGCCAAACATTAAGCGACCGTGAATATCAAATGTTACGAAACACTTCATTACGAATTATTCGTGCATTAGGAATTGAAGGTGGATGTAACGTTCAGCTTGCACTAGATCCACATAGCTTCCAATACTATGTAATCGAAGTAAACCCACGTGTAAGTCGTTCATCTGCACTAGCATCTAAAGCGACTGGATATCCAATTGCAAAATTAGCAGCGAAAATTGCAGTCGGCTTAACATTAGATGAAATCATAAACCCAGTAACACAAAAAACTTACGCTTGCTTCGAGCCAGCATTAGACTATGTTGTTTCAAAAATTCCACGCTGGCCATTTGATAAGTTTGAATCAGCAAACAGAACACTTGGTACACAAATGAAGGCAACTGGTGAAGTTATGTCAATCGGACGTAACTTAGAGCAATCATTATTAAAAGCGGTTCGTTCTTTAGAGCTTGGCATTTATCACTTAGAATTAGACCACTTAAAAGAACTTGATAAAGAAACAATGAAAAAACGCATTATTAAAGCAGACGATGAGCGACTGTTTATTGTAGCAGAAGCAATTCGTCAAGGTGTAACGAAAGAAGAAATCAACGAATGGTGTGAAATGGACTTCTTCTTCTTACAAAAAATTGAAAACATCGTAAATATGGAACGCGAAGTAAAAGCGAATGTAGGAAATATGGAAGTACTACAAGCTGCGAAAGAAATGGGCTTCAGTGATCACTACATTGCAGCTGCTTGGAACAAAACGGAGCGTGAAATTTACGATATGCGTAAAGAAAGCAATATAACTCCTGTTTATAAAATGGTAGATACTTGTGCGGCAGAGTTTGAATCTGCAACACCATACTACTACAGCACATATGGTGATGAGAATGAATCGGTGATAACAGATCGTAAGAGTGTTGTTGTACTAGGGTCTGGTCCAATCCGTATCGGTCAAGGGGTTGAGTTTGACTATGCAACAGTTCACTCTGTATGGGCAATTAAAGAAGCTGGATATGAGGCAATCATTGTTAATAACAATCCAGAAACAGTTTCAACAGACTTCAGTATTTCTGACAAATTATACTTTGAACCATTAACAATCGAAGATGTAATGCACATCATTGATTTAGAAAAACCAGAAGGCGTTATTGTTCAGTTCGGTGGACAAACGGCAATTAACTTAGCGGCGAAATTAGAGGCTCACGGTGTGAAAATCTTAGGAACATCACTTGAAGACTTAGACCGTGCAGAAGATCGTGATAAATTTGAAGCTGCTTTAACAAAACTTGGTATCCCGCAACCAGTTGGTAAAACAGCAACGACTGTAGAACAAGCGGTAGCAATCGCAGAAGAAATTGGTTATCCAGTATTAGTAAGACCATCTTACGTACTAGGTGGACGTGCGATGGAAATCGTATATCGTCAAGAAGAACTGCTGCACTACATGAAAAATGCAGTTAAAGTTCATGCAGATCACCCAGTATTAATCGACCGTTACATGGTTGGTAAAGAAATTGAAGTAGATGCAATTTCAGATGGTGAGAATGTATTCATTCCAGGTATTATGGAACATATTGAACGCGCTGGAGTTCACTCTGGTGACTCAATTGGAGTATATCCACCACAAAGTTTATCTGAAAAACTAAAAGAACAAATCATTGAACATACAATTGCACTTGGAAAAGGATTAAACATTGTTGGATTACTAAATATCCAGTTTGTAGTATTCAAAGATCAAGTGTACGTAATTGAAGTAAACCCACGTGCAAGCCGTACAGTACCGTTCTTAAGTAAAATTACAGGCGTACCGATGGCGAATGTTGCAACGAAAGTTATTTTAGGGCAAGACCTAGTAGAGCAAGGATACGGAACGGGCTATCACCCAGAAGAGAAAGAAGTATATGTAAAAGCTCCGGTATTCTCATTCGCGAAACTACGTTCAGTTGATACAACATTAGGACCTGAAATGAAATCAACAGGGGAAGTAATGGGTAAAGACTTAACGCTTGAAAAAGCATTATATAAAGGATTAGTTGCTTCAGGAATTAACATCCCAACGCACGGATCAGTAATCATTACTGTAGCGGATAAAGATAAAGAAGAGGCGATGGAAATTGCAAAACGTTTCCACGAAATCGGCTATAACTTATTAGCAACAGCTGGAACAGCACAATCATTAGAAGAGCAAAATATCCCAGTACAAGTTGTAAACAAAATTGATTCTGAAGACTACAACTTACTAGATATTATCCGTCAAGGAAAAGCACAGTTTGTAATTAACACATTAACAAAAGGTAAACAACCAGCGCGTGATGGTTTCCGCATTCGCCGTGAATCAGTAGAAAATGGTGTGGCTTGCTTAACATCACTTGATACAACAAGAGCAATCTTACGAGTATTAGAATCTATGACATTCTCAGCTCATTCAATGAAAGAAATTACGCAAACAAAGCGTCACGAGGTGGTACATGCATGATGCAAAAGCAAAATATGATCGTCGTTAATCAAAAAGAAATCGCAAAAAACATTTACGAGTTAGTGCTTCAAGGAACTTTAGTACAGCAAATGAACGAACCAGGGCAGTTTGTACACATTAAGGTAGCAGAGGGCATTGCGCCCCTTCTGCGCCGCCCGATTAGTATTTGTAATGTAGATCAAGAGAAGAACGAATTTACAATGCTATATCGTGCGGAAGGACAAGGGACAAAAACATTAGCAACTAGAAAACAAGGTGAAATGGTAGACGTACTAGGACCACTAGGACACGGTTTTCCTGTAGAAGAAGCTGAAGCTGGTCAAACAGCTTTACTAGTAGGCGGGGGGATTGGTGTACCACCACTTTATGAACTATCACAGCGCCTCGTTGCAAAAGGTGTACGTGTAATTCACATCTTAGGTTTTCAAACGAAAGATGTAGTTTTCTATGAAGAAAAATTTGCAGAACTTGGTGATACGTACGTTGCGACAGTAGATGGTACACACGGTACAAAAGGATTTGTCACAGATGTAATTGATAATTACGGAATTGACTTTGATATTCTTTATTCATGTGGTCCGTTAGCGATGCTTCGTGCATTAGAAGGACGTTACAAAGAGAAAAAAGCCTATATTTCATTAGAAGAACGTATGGGCTGCGGTATTGGAGCTTGTTTCGCATGTGTATGCCACTTACAAGAAGATCCAAGTGGACATTCTTACAAGAAGGTGTGTAGCGACGGACCAGTATTTCCAATCGGGGAGGTTGTACTATGAACAGATTGCAAGTTGAATTACCAGGATTATCATTAAAAAATCCAATTATACCGGCATCTGGATGCTTTGGATTTGGTCGTGAATATGCACAGTTTTACGATTTAAGTGTACTAGGATCAATCATGATTAAAGCGACGACAGAACAACCACGCTATGGAAATCCAACGCCTCGTGTTGCTGAAACACCGGGCGGCATGTTAAATGCAATCGGACTTCAAAACCCAGGGTTAGAAAAAGTAATGAATTCTGAATTACCATGGTTAGAACAATTTGACCTTCCAATCATTGCTAACGTTGCAGGCTCACAAGCTGAGGATTATGTAGCGGTTGCAAAGGAAATTTCTAAAGCGCCTAATGTCCATGCACTAGAATTAAATATTTCTTGTCCGAACGTAAAAACAGGTGGTATCGCCTTTGGTACAAATCCTGAAATTGCTGCTGATTTAACGAAGCGAGTAAAAGAGGTTTCTGAAGTACCTGTATACGTGAAGTTGTCACCAAACGTGGCAAACATAGTGGAAATTGCAAAAGCGATTGAAAATGCAGGTGCAGATGGTTTAACGATGATTAATACATTGCTTGGTATGCGTTTAGATTTAAAAACAGCTAAACCAATTTTAGCAAACCGTACAGGCGGATTATCAGGTCCTGCGATTAAGCCAGTAGCAATTCGTATGGTACATGAAGTAAGCCAAGCGGTTAACATTCCAATTATCGGAATGGGTGGTATTGAAACAGCGGAAGATGTAATTGAATTCTTCTACGCTGGCGCAAGCGCAGTTGCAGTAGGTACAGCGAACTTTATCGATCCGTTCGTATGTCCGACAATTATTGAAGAGTTACCAGCATTACTAGATGAATTAGGATTTGATCACATTTCGGAATGTCAAGGAAGGAGCTGGAAGCAAACATGTCACAGTCGTTAATCGTTGCACTAGATTTTCCAGGGAAACAAGATGTAGAACAATTCTTGCGCCACTTTGAAGGGGAAGAGTTATTTGTCAAAGTTGGTATGGAGTTATTTTACAAAGAAGGCCCTGCAATTATTACGTACTTAAAAGAAAAAGGACATAAGATTTTTCTAGATTTAAAACTTCATGATATTCCGAATACAGTAAAAAGCGCTATGCGTAGCCTAGCTAGTCTAGATGTTGATATGGTAAATGTTCATGCTGCTGGGGGAAGCAGCATGATGAAAGCTGCGATTGAGGGATTAGAGGAAGGTAAGCAAGAAGGAAAAGAGAGACCGATTTGTATTGCAGTTACACAACTAACAAGCACTTCGGAAGCTATGATGAAAAAAGAGATTGGCATTGAGAAGACGTTAGAAGAAGCGGTTGCTCATTATGCAAAACTAACGAAAGAAAGTGGACTTGATGGCGTTGTTTGCTCAACGCTTGAAGTTCCAAAATTACGTGAAGTATGCGGGAATGAATTTGTAACAGTAACACCGGGGATTCGTCTTGCAAGCGATGATGTAAATGACCAGGTGCGCGTAGCAACACCGAAACGTGCGAGGGAACTT
Source organism: Bacillus sp. N6 (assembly GCF_052805735.1). NCBI lineage: Bacteria > Bacillati > Bacillota > Bacilli > Caryophanales > Bacillaceae > Bacillus > Bacillus sp. N6. Next base: position 3,830,465 of record NZ_CM127843.1, on the reverse strand, counting down.
GGCTCAAGCTACATCGTAGTTGGACGTAGTATTACAAAAGCAGAAAATCCGCTTGAAGCGTATAAAACAGTAAAACAACAGTGGGAAGGTGTAACAGTATGAAAAAAGAAATCGCATCGCATTTATTAGAAATTGGAGCAGTATTTTTACAACCGAATGATCCATTCACATGGTCTTCAGGTATGAAATCACCAATTTATTGTGATAACCGTTTAACTTTATCTTATCCAAAAGTACGTCAAGCGATTGCAGCTGGATTAGAAGAGTTAATTAAAGAGAACTTCCCAACTGTAGAAGTTATTGCAGGAACAGCAACTGCTGGTATTGCGCACGCTGCATGGGTAAGCGATCGTATGGATTTACCAATGTGCTACGTACGTAGTAAAGCAAAAGGCCACGGTAAAGGGAATCAAATTGAAGGAAAAGCTGAAAAAGGTCAAAAAGTTGTAGTAGTAGAAGACTTAATTTCAACTGGCGGAAGTGCAATTACATGTGTAGAAGCACTTCGCGAAGCTGGCTGTGAAGTATTAGGAATCGTATCAATCTTCACATACGAGCTAGAAGCAGGAAAAGAAAAGCTAGAAGCAGCTAACGTAGCATCATATTCTTTAAGTGATTACAGTGCATTAACTGAAGTTGCAGCAGAAAAAGGTATGATCGGACAAGCTGAAACGAAAAAATTACAAGAGTGGCGTAAAAATCCAGCTAACGAAGCTTGGATCACAGCGTAACATGAAAAAAACGACCGCGGGGGAACGCGGTCGTTTTTTATATTATTGTTAAAACTTCATGTAAAGAACAGATAGTAGGAATATCGTACTTGAGTTGTGAGTTATCTCGATTTAACCATATCCCTTGCATCCCAGCTGCTGTACTACTAATCGCATCAGTCTCTAATCGATCGCCAATATAATAGCAATCTTTCATTTCAAGGTTCGATTGTAATACGGTTCTGTGAAAAATTTCAGGATCTGGTTTCGATATACCAAGTTCACTAGAAGTAAATATATATTTGAAAAAAATCTATAATACCATTTCTTTCAGCAGCCTCATAATCAAGTAAAGTTCCATCAATATCAAAGAAAATCATATTGCTGTCTCCTTGTTAACAACTATTTAGCGTTTTCAGCAACCTCATATCCTTTCACAAACAATAGCGTCATATAAGAAACGATAAACGAGAAGATGCTGTACATGCCAACCCAAAAGAAAAATTTTGGAGTAAAGGCGATAACACCTATTATTAAAAAACTAGCAAACGTTACAATCGGCATTACGTAATACGTTTTCGTTTTGCGTGTTCCAATAACAGATACGATAAAGATAAATAATGGACAAATTAATAAGACGAAAATCAATTCATTCATAGGTATGTCCCCTTTTCTAATTGCAGTAATCTGTTTCTTGTAAACGTTTTGAAATAATTACTCTCCTAATATAATTTCGCTAAGTAATAACGAATCCCTCTTGAAAACTGATAATTCATGATGAATTTTACAAGCAAAAAACGTAAGCAAGAGAACACTTGCTTACGTTATAGGATAAACATCGCAACGATCGTGGTGACAATTAAACCGATAACAACCGGTAAAAAGTTTCGGCGTGCAAGTTCAAATGGATCGACTTTACAAATCGCAGCAGCAGGAATAAGTGCCCAAGGAATTAACGTCCCACCCCCGGTCCATATAGCTGCAATTTGCCCGAGTGCTGTTAATGTAGCTGTGCCATGGCCAAGTGCTGTTCCAAAAAGATTGGCAATGGAACCAGCAAGTGATATACCTGAAAAACCTGATCCATCTAAGCCGGTAATGACACCCACGATGGTTAATGTCCCTGCCGATACATATTGATTTAAAGGAACAGTTTGAGATAAAGCGATGCCTAAGTCGTTAATGATTCCGTGTGAACCTTTCGGTAAATAGTCTCCGATAATTTTCACAAAGCCACTATCTCCTAGATAAAAGAGTGCTGCGATAGGAATAACTGGTCCGAAAATTTTAAAGCCAAATTGGAGCCCTTCTATGAAATAATCGGTCGTTTTATTCAGTCCATTACCTTTGTAGGCGATGAGAGAAATGATGATAATCATAATAACAGTTGTTCCGCCGATAAGTGCAGTTGCGTCGCTTCCTTGTAGTTGAAATTGAATCATGCAAAGGATATCAATGATATATACGATAGGGATACAAATAGCGAGCCATTTCTTTGTGCGAGGAGATAATGAAGTGAGCGTTTTAGAAGACTCAGTTGATAGAATAGATTCTTGTATAGCTAAGCCTGTATGAAACTCTTTTCGTAAGAAGAAAAAAGCGACGCAAGTTGTCACAACGCCCATAACGATAACGAGTGGAACACTTGCAGATACGACGCTGGAAACAGGGAGACCAGCAGCGTCTGCGGTTAATTTTGGTGCGCCTTGTATAACGAAGTCGCCGGATAAAGCAATCCCATGACCGAATAAGTTCATAGCAATTGCTACTCCAATTGGGGGGAGACCGACGCGTACAGCAACCGGTAATAAAATAGCTCCCATTAAGGCGACAGCGGGAGAAGGCCAAAAGAAGAAAGAAATTGTCATCATCAAAAGGCCAATAATCCAGTAGGCAAGGGTAGGGGTACGGATCATCTTTGTAAATGGTGAAATCATTGTATCATTTATACCGGTATGAACGAGTAAATTGCTCATGGATACAATAATAGAAATGATTAATATAGTTGGTAATAGCTCAGTAATGGCGTAAATAAAACTTTGAAAAATGCCGCTAACGGCAAGAGGGATAGAACTTGTAGCAGTTAATGCTAATAAAAAGATAAAAACGATACAAATAATTGTAGTATCTTTCCGGAGAATAAAAAAGGTAATAATAGTGAGTAAACAAATAACATAGAGAGCGTGTAATAGCGTTAATTCAACTCCCATAACATTCACATCCTTAGGCAATCGTGTAGTTTATTGTATGAAAGTAGGGAAAGTATGTGAGTATAAGAAACAGAAAAAAAAGTAAAATTTCATGTACTGCAATGGTAAGGATAAAAATGGATGTTACAATACAATTAATCCTAAAAATGGAATTCGAGGAGGGCTTATGCACAAAAAAATTGGATTTTTGGGATTTATCATATCTTGTAGTCTATTAATCATTTTAAAGCTATTTACAAACAATGAATGGATAAGTATTATACCTGTTTTCGGGTTTGTATTTATACTTTTATATAACTGGGATGGTATGAAACAATACAGTAAAAAGTATCGGAATTATGATAGGTATCATCGTTGTTTGCTCATTGTTCGCAGGGGTTATTTTAATAGAGGGTCAGAAACAAATGGAGAAAATGTCTATTTTTCAAGAATGGATGTCTTCTGCAAACGGTCTTTATCTTGTAATTATAGTTGTTATTTTTCTAAAAATTGTTATAAGTATAGCAAGTTACATATTAAAGGAGAAGTAGAATGGGGGAGTACGAATGAGAGAAAAAATAGGATATTATGGTGTGCTAGTTTGTTTACTATTATCAATTATTTCAGGACAATTTCTTAACAGTGAATGGGTACCAGTTATATTATGTATAGGAGTATTGATTTTTGCTCCTATGTATCGCTGGAATGAATGGAAAGCATATAGTCGAAAAAAGAAAATGGTTTTCAGCATCGAATTTGTCATTATAATCAGCACAATTCCGTTTTTGTTATGGAAAGGAAATGAGATAATAGATGGAATTGTAATGTTTCAAGGGTGGTTGTTTATTGCGAAAATGCTATATTTAATATGCATTTTAATTTTGGTAGTGGTAGTCACTAAAATAGTAAACGAAAAGCTATTCGTTAATGAATAAAAGAAAATGCCACCTTATTCGGTGGCATTTCCTCATTTTACTGCATGAGCTTTTTGCATCTTTTTAATTAAACGAATTTGTCCACGATGATTGATTTCATCTTCAAAAACGTGAAACCACTTAAAATAGTTATTTGCTGGTTTGTCATACCAAAAGTCTGTCGTTTTAAATAACCATTCATCAGGTAACGATTGAAAAGTCTCGATTGTTTTGGAACGTACTTCTTGTAATGTATTTATGTAAAATTCTATAGCGTTTCCTTTTATTTTCTCACGCCCAAGATCGCCTAATTCAATGCCAGGTAACCAGCGTTCTAATTCAGCCTCCGTTGGTTCACGGTCTTCAAAAGTATGAATCTGGTAGTAAAATTCAATAGCAGCCATATGATACAATAACATGCCAATTGAATTTGCTTCCTTATCATATAAATAATCAAGTTCTTCAATTGTTAAACTTTCCACTGCTTGCATTGTTGTATAGCGAGCGTAATTCATCATGGAAACAAGCTTTGAAAATTCTACATGTAAACCCTCCAATTTATCAATTACAAAATTCAATTAAAATTCCCCCTCTTTAAATGAATACTCCAGAGAAGGAATTCTATGTGCAAAAAAAGTTTTGTTTAAACCTTCATAATATTAACAAGGGATTATAATTAGTTCTCTATTTGATTTTGTAATAACGTCATAACCATCTTTGGTGATGACAATATCATCTTCGATTCTACAACCGCCCCAGTTCGGTATGTAAATGCCCGGCTCAACTGTAACAACCATACCTTCTTGTAAAGTTGCCTTGCTTTCTTGGGATAAGCGAAGTGGTTCATGTATTTCTAACCCAAGACCGTGCCCGGTAGAGTGGCCAAAGTATTGACCGTATCCATGTTCTGTAATGTAATTCCTCGTTATATCATCGATACTTTTCGCAGTTTCTCCAGGCTTAATTGCTTCAGTCCCACGCTTTAACGCTTCTCGTACAACATTGTATATTTTTTGGAATTCTTCCGATGGTTCCCCGATTGCTACGGTACGTGTTATATCGGAACAATATCCGTCGTAAAGTGCACCGAAGTCTAATGTAACGATATCGCCTCGTTCGATTATTTTATTTGATGCAACTCCATGGGGAAGTGAAGAACGAACGCCTGAGGCTACAATGATTTGGAATGAAGAAGATGTAGCCCCTTTTTTTCGCATGAAAAATTCTAACTCATCTCGAACGTCAGTCTCGCTTATTCCAGGCTTTAGAAATGTAACAATATGGTGAAATGCTTCGTCAGCGATTGTAGCTGCGATTTTCATTGTTTCTATTTCAGATGTGTCTTTAATAAGTCGAATATCTTCAATAATCTCACACACTGGAACCATTTCTGTATGTATATATTTTTGTAGTTTCTTAAATTGTTGCAAAGTCATATTATTGTCTTCTATACCAAGTTTTTGAATGTTTAATTTTGATACTTGATTTGCAACTTCTTCTTCTAAATTTCCTTTATGCATAATAATTTCTGCTGCTTTTATTTCCGTTTTTGCTTGATCTACGTAACGGAAATCAGTAATGAAAATAGCTTTATGCGCAGCGATTAAGACAACGCCTGCGCTACCTGTAAAGTTTGTTGCGTATTGACGGTTTTCTTTTTTTGTAATAAGTAACCCGTCGATTCCGTAATTATGTAGTTGTTTTTGGATGTTAGTTATTCTTACATTCATTTTAATTCCTCCTTTTTACATTAATAAAGCAAGAATTGTGCCAGTATATTTATTTAGAATAAAAGAGAAGAGGGTAGCTGTGTGTCAAAAAAACTAGACGAATGTAAAATAAATATATATAAAATTTTTACAGTAAGTTTTTATGTGACTGAACAATAATATAAACTCGCAAACGAAAATCTTTTTAATTTAAATATTATATTTTTTGTATAAATGAATTAAGTTAATTGGTATAATAAGGGATTGTTACGTTTTTTATAGGTAAAGAGATGTAACGAAAAAAACTGGGTTAAGGAATGTGAGTGTATGAAGAAATTAAGTAAAGTAATGTCATTTTGTTTGGCCGCTAGTATGCTTGTTATAACGGGGTGTGAAACAAGTGAACACAAAGTTCAAGTAAATGAAACGATTGAACAGCTTGATGAAGCGCCAGAAGTGACAGAAAAAGAAGCGAAAAAGATTGTAAGAAAGAGTGTAGATGGAATAGCAAATGCGTTTAGTGAGATGGAAAAAGAAAATGGATGGAGCCGAAATAATCCTGGGGATTTAGAGACAGCTAAAAAAGGAGTTAAAGGATTGGTTTCAGAAAAGTTTGTAGAGAATCAGCTTCCTGAATTGCTTGCTAACTTTAATAGATCGAGAGAGACTGATATGTTACCATTCCCAAATTATTTTCAAACTGAAATAAGATTTTCTTCTTCACAAGATAAAGAAAATTTAACGGTACATACATTAAGTTTAGAAGATGAAATAGGTCATGCGGCCCAAGATTGGGAATTTCATTTGGTGTATAAAGAAGGGGAATGGTTAATGGATAAATGGTCATTCGTTTTTCCTGAAGATTTAAAACTTACAAAAGAAGAAGCAAATAGAATTTTAAAAATGCCAGACGATAAGAATGTGTCATTTGTAAGTGAAGAAAATAGTGGCGATAAGAAATACATATTCAAAGATAGTAACGGATTAATTACTGTAAATGCGAAAACATCTCTTATTTCATACAATGTAGATAAAAATAGGTATGAAAAGGTAACGAAAGAAAGAAATATTCAAGAAACAGAACAAGTACAGAGAAAGGATTCGAGTGCGTATACAGGCTCAAAAGAAGAGAAACAATCGCAAAAAGAATCTTCTTCAAAGATAGATAGAGCAAATGTTTTAAGTGAATTAGCTGCTATAGATAAACAAGAAAAACATACGAATGCTATGTCAACCAATGATATAGTAAATGAAATAGAAGGAAATTATGAACTGTGGGATAATAAACTAAATGAAATTTACAGTACATTAAAAAGTACGATGTCACCTGATGCGTTTCAGTCGTTAAAAACGAAACAAATTGCGTGGGTTAAAGAAAAAGAAAGTAAAGTTAAAGCAATTGGTACTGATACAAATAACGGAACGATGAGGCGTATAGAAGCTTCAGAAGAGAAATATAAGATGACAAAAGCAAGATGTTATGAATTAGTAAATGGGTATATGAACTAGTGTGAACAAATATAAAAAATGCGTTGCTTATAAGCAACGCATTTTTGTATTTACGCTTTTAATTTCATTACAATATCAGCATCTGGTGTTACATATACGGTTTGCTGATTGTCGTACGTAACAAAACCAAGTTTTGCACCACTCGGTTTTTTCACATGGCGTATTTTAGTGAAATCAACAGGTACAGAGCTAGACTCTTTCGCTTTACTGTAATAAGCGGCAATTTTGGCAGCTTCTAGTAAAGTTTCTTCAGCAGGATCTAAAGAACGAATGACAACGTGAGAGCCAGGTATGTCTTTCGTATGTAACCAAATTTCATCACGGCGGGCAAACTTCGTTGTTAAATAATCATTTTGTTTATTGTTTTTACCAACGAAAATCTCTGTGCCATCACTTGCTAAATATTTATCTAATACTGGCTTAGTAGGCTTTTTCTTTGCGTTTTTCGTTTTGCGATTGCGCACATAACCTTCTTCAGCTAATTCCTCACGAATTTCTTCAATATCTTTTGAAGAAGCAGCTTCCATTTGTTGAAGTAAGCTATCAAAATAAAGAATTTCTTCATTGGTTTTTTCGATTTGTTCTTCTACAACAACAACTGAATTTTTTGCTTTTTGATACTTTTGGAAATAGCGTTGTGCATTTTCAGATGGTGTTTTTAAAGGATCTAATGTGATTTTTACAGTTCCGCCATTTTCATCGTAATAATTAACGACCTCAATATCTTTATCGCCTTTTTTCAAAGCGTACATATTAGCTGTAAGCAGCTCTCCAAATAGTTGATATTTATCTGCTTTTCCAGCATCTTGCAGTGTTTTTTCGAGTTTAATGAGTTTTTTCTCGTTTTTATTTTTTTCATTTTGCATAAAGCGTTCTAAATCATGAGCTTGTTGTTTTACACGATCGCGCTCTGCTTTTCCGAAAAAGAAACGATCAAGCAATTCACTAACAGATGAGAACGTCTTATCTTCTCCTTGCAAGTGTGCAAGAGGGAAAAGATAAAAGAATTCTTTCCCATTTGAAGTAGTCATCGCTGGTGAATATGTATGAGTTAATAATGGTTTTTGTATGGAGAAAAATGCATCCGCTAATGCTTTTTCATTTACCATACCAGCTTTTTTCACTACTTCTTTTGCGAATAACGGGGATATTCCCGTAAAGGTGCCGACAAGCTGTTTATCCATGTTTCCAGATAGAAAGTCTAATGGTCTAATAAATTCATCATTTGTTTCAATCTGAAGTGGGTTAATTTTATGTTGTGCTGGTGGTGCAATATATTCAGCTCCAGCGTATACAGTACGATGGCGGTTTACCGCTAAAGATATGTGTTTTAAGCTATCTAAAATAACGTTTGTTTTCGTATCTACTAAGATAATGTTACTATGTCGGCCCATTATTTCGATTACTAATGTTTTTAATGATTCGTCTCCAATTTCATTCCGACTGCGAACTGTAATTTGAATAATACGTTCTAAGTCAATTTGTTCAATTTTTTCAATAAACCCACCTTCTAAATGTTTACGAAGAAGCATACAAAACATTGGCGGTATTGCTGGTGAATCGTAGTTTTGATTCGTTAAGTGCAGACGCGCATATGTAGGGTGAGACGAAAGAATTAGTTTTTGGTTCTTTCCGTTTGCTCGAATATGTAATAAAATCTCATACTTTGAAGGTTGATATATTTTGGAAATTCTTCCTGTGTAAAGAGAATTTGCAATTTCATGTGTAATTGCTCTTGTAAATAATCCATCGAATGCCATAAATGAACACTCCTTTCTAACTAAAAGTTAATTATAGCATTTTTTTGGACGAGGCTGAATAAGCTTTCAATAGAGTATGTCTGGAATCAGGAGGTCGATGGCAGGATGAACTGGTATGGAATGCGGGCACATGAAGTGGAAGAAAGAACGAATACGAATGTAAAGGTTGGACTTACAGAGAAAGAAGCAGAAGGGCGCGTAAAGAAATTTGGTACTAATGAATTAGAAGAAGCAAAAAGGCCTTCTGCACTAATGGTATTTTTAGCACAGTTTAAAGATTTCATGGTACTCGTTTTGTTTGGAGCAACAATTGTTTCTGCGTTTTTAGGTGAATACATTGATTCTATTGCTATTGTTGCCATTGTTATTATCAATGGTATTCTCGGATTTTTTCAAGAAAGAAAAGCTGAAAAATCATTGGAAGCTTTAAAGGAACTAGCCGCTCCACAAGTTACTGTAATGCGGAATGGAAAGTGGGTAAAAGCACCATCTAAAGCACTTGTTTTAGGTGATATTATTAAGTTTTCCAGTGGTGATCGTATTGGGGCTGATGTGCGTCTTGTTGAAGCATCAAGTTTATATATTGAAGAGTCTGCTTTGACAGGGGAGTCCGTACCTGTACAAAAGAAGGTAGAAGCATTGCAAGGGCAAGATGTTGCAATTGGTGATCAAAAAAATATGGCTTTTATGGGGACAATGATTACGCGAGGATCTGGTACAGGAGTCGTTGTAGCAACTGGTATGAATACAGCGATGGGGAAAATTGCAAATATGTTACAAAATGCAGAGCAAATGGAAACACCACTGCAAAGAAGGTTAGAACAGCTCGGAAAAATATTAATTATTGTGGCTCTTATTTTGACAGCACTCGTTGTATTAGCTGGTGTGTATCAAGGGAATGAAGTATATCATATGTTTTTAGCTGGTGTGTCTCTGGCTGTTGCGGCTATTCCAGAAGGGTTGCCGGCAATTGTTACAGTAGCTTTATCACTTGGTGTACAGCGTATGATAAAAAAGAGAGCAATTGTACGAAAGTTACCAGCCGTAGAAACGTTAGGTTGTGCTTCCGTTATATGTTCTGATAAAACGGGAACAATGACGCAAAACAAAATGATGGTAACACATATGTGGTCAGGCGGAGAATTGTGGAAAGTGACAGGGCAAGGATATGAACCTAATGGCTCTTTTATGAAAGGTGAAAAAGAAGTGAATCCAGCTAAGACAAAAGCACTTTATCAGCTACTTACATTTGGTTCACTATGTAACAATGCAAATATTATTCAAAAGAAAAAGGCGTACGTATTAGATGGAGATCCAACAGAGGGAGCGCTTGTAGCTGCAGCAATGAAAGCTGGGATAACACGTGAGGCATTGAAAGGGAAATTTGAAGTTATTCGTGAATTTCCATTTGATTCAACTCGAAAAATGATGAGTGTTATTGTACGAGATCGAGAGGGGAAAAAGTTTATTGTTACGAAGGGAGCACCGGATGTTCTTTTACAAATGAGTCAAACGATTTTATGGGGGGATAAGCAACAGCCGTTAAGTGAGCTATATAGAAAAGAAGTACAGGCGGCTATTCATAGTTTAGGTAGTCAAGCGCTTCGAACAATTGCAGTTGCGTTTAAACCTTTAAAAATAACGGATTCTATTGAACATGAAAGAGACGTTGAAAAAGATTTTATGTTAGTTGGGATACAAGGTATGATTGACCCACCAAGACCAGAAGTGGCGCAGGCGGTAAAAGAGTGTAAAGAAGCTGGTATTCGAACAGTAATGATTACAGGTGATCATAAAGTGACAGCAATGGCGATTGCTGAACAATTAGGAGTTTTGCCACCAGATGGACGCGTTGTTGAAGGAGTAGAACTCGCGAATATGGATGTGGAGGAATTAGAAAATGTTGTAGAAGATACGTATGTATTCGCTCGTGTATCACCTGAACATAAATTAAAAATTGTTAAGGCACTGCAAAATCAAGGGCATATAGTAGCGATGACAGGTGATGGAGTGAACGATGCTCCAGCTATAAAAACAGCGGATATTGGGATAGCGATGGGGATTACAGGGACAGATGTTGCAAAAGAAGCCTCTTCACTTGTTTTACTAGACGATAATTTTGCTACAATTAAGTCAGCGATTAAAGAAGGAAGAAATATATACGAGAACATACGTAAGTTCATCCGATATTTATTAGCATCAAATGTTGGAGAAATTTTAGTTATGTTATTTGCGATGTTACTTGCATTACCCCTGCCGATGGTTCCTATTCAAATTTTATGGGTGAACTTAGTTACTGATGGTTTACCAGCGATGGCATTAGGTTTGGATAAGGCTGAAGGAGATGTGATGAAGAGAACGCCGCGCCACCCGAAAGAAGGGGTATTCGCTAGAGGGCTTGCGTGGAAAATAATAAGTCGAGGTTTTTTAATTGGGGCAGTGACGTTAGTAGCGTTTATTATTGCGTATAACCAACATCCAAATGAACTGAAATATGCACAAACTGTAGCGTTCGCGACGTTGGTACTTGCTCAGCTTATTCATGTATTTGATTGTCGTAGTGAGCATTCTGTCTTTCATCGTAATCCATTTGGGAACGTGTATTTAGTAGGGGCGGTTATCATTTCATTACTACTCATGCTAGTGGTGATATATTATCCACCGTTACAACCGATTTTTAGCACAATGCCGATACAAGCAAGAGATTGGTTATTAATTGGAGGTTTGTCATCAATTCCGACTTTCTTACTAGTAGGTTCTTTATTAACAGGGAAAAAGGCGAAAAAGAAAAAGCCAATGTTATATAAGAAGGGATTAAACTTGAAATAGTCAATGTTATGAAAATGTGATATAATTTACAGAAGGTAGTAGAGCCTTGTCTCTATTACCTTTTTCATTGAGTTATTTTATGGCTTGGATGTGATAAAAATGATTTCTAGTATGACAGGGTTTGGAAGATCGAAAGTAGAAAGTGATACTTTTCAAATTACAGTAGAAATGAAATCGGTGAACCACCGTTTTTTAGAGATGAGTATTCGACTTCCTAAGCAAATGATGGTATTTGAGGACAAAATTCGTAAAATAATTGCACAGCAAGTTCGACGTGGACGCATTGAAGTGTCTATTAGTATAGCAGGTGAAGGACTTGTTGAAAGAAAATTAAGTGTGAATTGGTCACTTCTTGAGCAGTACCAATCGATGATGGAAGATATAAAAGGAAAGTTTCAATTACAAGATTCTATTACACTCGAGCAATTAATGGCAATGCCAGAAGTAACAGCAATTGAAGAAATAGAAAATGTAAATGAACATTTTGAGAACAGTTTATATGAGGCTGTTCGTCAAGCTGCTCATATGTTGAAAACGATGAGAGATGACGAAGGAGAACGATTACATAAAGATATAGCGTATCGTTTACAAGAGATTAGCAATTGTGTAAATGCAATTATTCCACATGCACCAATTGTTACACAAAAATATCGTGAACGATTAGAAAATCGCTTAAAAGAATTACATAATCAAGAGTTAGATGAACAAAGATTGCTAACAGAAGTCGCAATCTTTGCAGAGCGTTGTGATATTCATGAAGAGTTAGTTCGTTTGCAAAGTCATTTAGAGCAATTTCGTGAAACATTGCAGATTGAAGAGCCTGTTGGAAGGAAAATGGATTTCATCGTGCAAGAGATGCATAGAGAAATTAATACGATTGGTTCTAAGGCAAATGACTTAACAATTTCAAAATATGTTGTAGAAATGAAAAATAACCTTGAAAAAATTCGTGAACAAGTACAAAATATTGAGTAGCTTTCAAAAAATATATAAAGTTATACGTGGTGGAGAAATCGGATAGACTTACTAGGAGGCGCAAACTATGGCCATGCGGTTTTTAAATATTGGATACGGAAATATTGTATCTGCTCATCGAATTATTGCTATTGTAAGTCCGGAGTCAGCTCCTATTAAACGAACAGTACAAGAAGCACGCGAACATAATGCTTTGCTTGATGCTACGTATGGGAGAAAAACAAGGGCGGTTATTGTTATGGATGATGGGCATGTTGTATTAAGTCCAATTCAACCAGAGACGATTGCACATCGTTTGAATAATAAAGAAGATTTAAGTGAGGAAGGGTAGGTTTTACATATTTATGAGAAGTAGAAGAGGATTGCTCATCGTTCTTTCAGGGCCTTCTGGGGTTGGAAAAGGAACGGTTCGTAAAGAGCTGTTTAGCCATGAGGATACACGTTTTCAGTACTCTATTTCAGTAACGACACGTAAGCCGCGTGAAGGTGAAGTAGATGGTGTGGATTATTTCTTTAAAGAAAGAGAAGAATTTGAGGAAATGATTCGTAATGAAAGATTACTTGAGTGGGCTGAGTTCGTAGGTAATTATTACGGAACACCAATTGACTATGTTGAAAAAACATTACAAGAAGGAAAAGATGTATTCTTAGAAATTGAAGTGCAAGGAGCAATTCAAGTTAAGAAAGCTTTCCCAGAAGGTGTATTTATTTTCTTAGCACCTCCAAGTTTATCTGAACTAAAGAGCCGTATTGTAGGACGTGGTACAGAGACTGAAGATGTTATTGAAAATCGTTTAACTGTAGCGAAAGAAGAAATCGAGATGATGGACGCTTACGACTATGTAGTAGAAAACGATCAAGTTGAATTAGCTTGTGATAGAATTAAAGCAATTGTGGTTGGCGAACATTGCCGCCGCGAAAGGGTAGCAAAATATTATAAAGAAATGACGGAGGGTCTATAATTATGTTAAATCCATCAATTGACTCATTACTACAAAAAATCGATTCTAAGTACACATTAGTAACAGTGGCTGCAAAACGCGCACGTGAAATGCAACTTGCTAATAACTGTGTTGTAGAGCAACCTGTTTCTCATAAATGTGTAGGTAAAGCATTAGAAGAAATCGATGCAGAAGCATTAAGCTACGTACCAAGTGAAGATAAAGTAGCTGAATAAGCCTTTGCCTTCGACAAAATAAAACATAGACTTTATAATTTTCTATGTAACGGTAACAACCTATTTACAAGTAGGTTGTTATTTTTTTACGAAAGGAATGAAATATTGGTACTGACGAGCTGGGAATTCTATTTCAGTATTATAAGTTTGAAAAAGAAAGAGGACGAGTCATATGCTAAAAGGGAAAAAGATACTTCTATGTGTAACAGGAGGCATTGCGGTTTTTAAAGCAGCTGCGTTAACGAGTAAATTGACACAATCTGGCGCGATTGTAAAAGTAATGATGAGTGAGTCGGCAATGAAGTTTGTTACGCCTCTTACATTCCAAGCGCTTTCTCGCCATGATGTATATACGGATACGTTTGATGAGAAAGACTCGGCTGTTATTGCTCATATTGATTTAGCAGATTGGGCGGATGTTGTACTTGTCGCACCTGCTACTGCCAATTGTATTGGAAAGTTAGCTGGTGGTATTGCAGATGATATGATTACAACTACTCTGTTAGCTACTACAGCCCCGGTATGGATTGCGCCTGCTATGAATGTGCATATGTATGAAAATAAAATTGTTCAAAAAAATATGATGACATTGAAAACGCTAGGATATACATTTATTGAGCCTGGGGAAGGCTTTTTAGCATGTGGATATGTAGCGAAGGGACGACTAGAAGAACCTGAAGCGATTATTGCACGGTTAGAGGAAGCTTTCTCAGAACACAAACCATTGCAGGGAAAAAGAATATTAATAACTGCTGGCCCAACACGTGAAAAAGTTGATCCAGTTCGTTTTATGACGAATTTTTCTTCTGGAAAAATGGGGTATGCGATTGCAGAAGTGGCGGCGAATTTAGGCGCTGATGTTATACTCGTTTCAGGACCGACAGCATTAAATCCACCGTTACATGTAACGACAGTGCAAGTGGAATCTGCACAAGATATGTTAGAAGCAGTTCTTCAACATTATCAAAACGTAGACGTTGTCATTAAAACAGCAGCAGTTGCAGATTATCGTCCGAAATATGTTCATGATAATAAAATGAAAAAGCAAAATGGTGATGCTGTCATTGAACTCGAAAGAACGGTGGATATTTTAAAAACGTTAGGTCAGAAAAAGGATAAACAGTTACTTATCGGTTTTGCTGCTGAAACGACAAATGTAGAGGAATATGCAACGAAAAAACTACGTGAGAAAAATGCAGATATGATTGTCGCGAATGATGTAAAAGCGCAAGGAGCTGGATTTGGCACGGATACGAATATTGTAACAATGTATAGAAAAGATGGAAAAGTTATTGAGTTACCACTTTTACTGAAAAAAGAGGTAGCTCGTGAAATATTAAAGCAAATTGAAATGATGTTAGAAGATGATCGTTTATGAAATTTGCAAGTGTAATTGTTGATGTACCTGCCCGTCAGACAGATCGACCATTTGATTACATTATCCCTGAAAAATGGGAAGATATTGTACAGACAGGAATGCGTGTAGTAGTTCCGTTTGGGCCAAGGAAATTACAAGGTTTTATTATTGGGATTAAAGATTCGGTGGATGTAGAAAGTAAGAAGTTAAAGACAATCCATGAAATATTAGATGTAACACCGGTTTTAAATGATGAATTATTAAAGCTTGGATATTGGCTTACAAGTGAAACGTTATGCTACATGATTTCAGCTTTTCAAGTGATGCTTCCAACTGCGATAAAAGCAACGTATAAAAAACGTCTACAAATTTGTAAGCAGGAAGAAATAGCATCTGAAATACTATATTTATTTCAGGATAAAGAAGCAATTGATTTTGAAGTAATCGAGCAGCAGCCACATTTATACCGGACTATTCAACAAGAAATTAAAAATGGTACGGTTGAAGTCGTTTATCAAGTGAAAGATAAAGTACAAAAGAAGAAGCAAAGAGTTGTTCAGCCGGAGTTGCCAGAAGATAAATTGGAATTAGCGGCATTTGAACTGAAAAGTAAAAAACAACAAGATGTACTTTATTATTTTGTGGAAAATTATAAAAGTGTACCATTGAAAATAATTACAGAAGAGTTACAAATAACAGATGCTCCAATAAAAGCACTTGTTAAAAAGGGCTTCATTTCAGAAAAGTATGTGGAAGTATACCGAAATCCGTATGACGATGATGATTTTGAACAAACGAAACCATTTCCACTTACGGAGGAACAAAATCAAGTTATTACACCGATTTTATCATCAATTACAAATGAAACTTATAATCCATTTTTACTATATGGTGTTACAGGAAGTGGAAAGACAGAAGTATATTTACAATCTATAGCAGCAGTGCTCGAGAAAGGAAAAGAAGCTATCGTTCTTGTTCCTGAAATTGCACTAACGCCCCAAATGGTGGATCGTTTTAAAGGTAGGTTTGGCTCGCAAGTTGCAGTTCTTCATAGTGCGTTGTCTGTTGGAGAAAAGTATGACGAGTGGCGTAAGATTTTAAGAAAAGAAGTGAAAGTTGTAGTTGGTGCGCGTTCAGCCGTTTTTGCGCCTTTTGAGAATTTAGGGATTATTATTATTGATGAAGAGCATGAATCAAGTTACAAACAAGAAGATAATCCGAGGTATCATGCAAGAGATGTAGCTATCTGGAGAGGGCAATATCATAAATGTCCTATCGTTCTTGGTAGTGCGACACCAACACTTGAATCGTTTGCAAGGGCGAAAAAAGGTGTTTATGAACTACTAACAATGGAAAAACGTATGAATGAACAAGCTTTACCAACGGTAGAGATTGTTGACATGCGAGAAGAACTTCGTGACGGGAATAGATCAATGTTTTCTAAGGCGCTGCATGAAAAAATAGCAGATCGATTAGAAAAGAAAGAACAGATGGTACTATTTTTAAATAGAAGAGGTCATTCTACATTTGTTATGTGCCGTGATTGTGGATATGTTGTACAATGTCCGCATTGTGATATTTCATTGACATATCATAAAATGAATCATCGTTTAAAATGTCATTATTGTAGTTATGAAGAAAATATGCCAACTGAGTGTCCTGCTTGTCAAAGTACATACATTCGTTTCTTTGGTACAGGTACACAAAAGGTAGAAGAAGAAATTACAAAACTATTTCCAGAGGCGCGAGTCATTCGAATGGATGTAGATACGACAAGTCGAAAAGGAATGCATGAAAAATTATTAAAGGCGTTTGGGGAAGAAAAAGCAGATATACTACTTGGAACACAAATGATTGCTAAAGGATTAGATTTTCCGAAAGTAACTCTTGTTGGGGTTTTAACTGCAGATACGATGCTTCACTTACCTGATTTTCGGGCAAGTGAAAAGACATATCAGTTATTGACTCAAGTAAGTGGACGAGCGGGTAGACATGAATTGCCAGGGGAAGTTGTGATTCAAACATATACGCCGGAACATTACAGTATAGAGTTAGCGAAGAACCAACAATATGATGTGTTTTTTGACCAAGAAATGCAAATGAGGCGAACAAGACAATATCCCCCATATTACTATGTTGTACTCATAACCGTATCTCATCCAGAATTATTAAAAGCGGTGCAAGTGACGGAAAAAATTGCCTCGTATTTGCGAACGCATTGCTCACAGCAAACAATGGTGTTAGGACCAGTTGCTTCAGCAATTCCAAGGATAAAAGATAGATATCGTTATCAATGCATGATAAAATACAAACGGGAACCAAACTTAAAGAACGTGCTCAAAATGGTAAATGAACATTATCAAGCAGAAATGCAAAAAGAGCTACAAATCTCAATTGATTTTAATCCAACAATGTTAATGTAGCGGAGGGAAATATGGCAGTTTTAGAAATAATAAAGCATCCAAATGAAGTGTTAGAAACACCATGCGAAAGAGTAATTAACTTTGATAAAAAGTTAGTGAAATTGTTGAAAAATATGCATGAAACAATGTTAATTGCGGACGGAGTCGGTTTAGCTGCGCCTCAAGTAGGTGTAAGCTTGCAAGTAGCGGTTGTTGATGTCGATGATGATACTGGGAAAATCGAGTTAATCAATCCATCAATATTAGAAAAACGTGGTGAACAAGTAGGTCCCGAAGGCTGTTTAAGCTTCCCGGGACTTTATGGTGAAGTAGAACGTGCCGATTATATTAAAGTAAGAGCGCAAAATCGCCGTGGGAAAGTATTTTTATTAGAAGCGGAAGGATTTTTAGCGCGTGCAATTCAACATGAAATCGATCATTTACACGGTGTTTTATTTACATCGAAAGTGACAAGATATTATGAAGAAAACGAACTAGAATAGGTGTTAAAAGGAGCGGTTTTTAAATGATAAAAGTAGTGTTTATGGGAACACCGGACTTTTCAGTGCCGGTGCTTCGTCGTCTTATTGAAGATGGCTATGAGGTAGTAGGTGTTGTGACGCAACCTGATCGTCCAGTAGGTAGAAAAAAAGTATTAACACCTACACCTGTTAAAGTTGAAGCGCAAAAACATGGTATCCCTGTGTTACAGCCGTTAAAAATTCGTGAAAAAGATGAATATGAAAAAGTATTGGCATTAGAGCCAGATTTAATTGTAACAGCTGCATTTGGTCAGATTGTACCAAATGAAATTTTAGAAGCACCGAAGTATGGATGTATTAATGTCCACGCTTCTTTACTTCCTGAACTTCGTGGTGGTGCACCAATTCATTATGCAATTATGGAAGGTAAAGAAAAAACTGGTATTACAATTATGTATATGGTAGAAAAATTGGATGCTGGTGATATCTTAACGCAAGTGGAAGTGGAAATTGAAGAGCGTGAAACGACAGGCTCATTATTTGATAAATTAAGTGAAGCTGGAGCACACCTTCTATCTAAAACAGTACCTTTATTAATTCAAGGTAAGTTAGAACCGATTAAACAAAACGAAGAAGAAGTAACGTTTGCTTACAATATAAAACGTGAACAAGAGAAAATTGATTGGACAAAAACAGGTGAGGAAGTATACAATCACATTCGCGGATTGAATCCATGGCCAGTTGCTTATACAACTTTAGCAGGACAAGTTGTTAAAGTATGGTGGGGAGAAAAAGTGTCTGTAACTGAACCGGCTGAAGCAGGTACGATTGTTGCAATCGAAGAAGATGGTTTTGTTGTAGCAACTAGTAATGAAACAGGTGTTAAAATTACTGAATTGCAACCTTCTGGTAAAAAACGTATGAGTTGTTCACAATTTTTACGTGGAACAAAACCTGAAATTGGAACGAAGTTAGGAGAAAATGCATGAGACAAAATGTTCGTGAATTAGCTCTTGATGGTTTAATTCAAGTGGAAAAAAGTGGTGCATATAGCAACTTACTTTTAAATAATCTAATTGAAAAAAGTGCAATTGATAGAAAAGATATTGGTTTATTAACTGAAATTGTATATGGAACGATTCAACGTCGTGACACATTAGATTATTATTTACAGCCTTTTTTAAAAAAGAAGGTTGAGGCGTGGGTAAGGGTATTGCTTCGCTTATCTTTATATCAAATGATTTATTTAGACCGAGTGCCAGAAAGAGCGGCTATTCATGAAGCGGTTGAGATTGCAAAGCGTCGCGGGCATAAAGGAATTGCTGGTATGGTGAACGGTGTATTACGTTCGATTCAGAGAGAAGGTGTACCTTCTGTAGATGAAATCAAGGATCCAGTAGAACGTCTTGCAATTGCGACGAGTCATCCAGTTTGGCTTGTACAAGAGTGGACTTCTGCATATGGCTTAGAAACTGCAGAGAAAATGTGCGAAGTAAACATGTTACCACCTGTACCAACAGCACGTGTGAATGTTGATAAGGTAACGGTAGAAGAAGCGATTGAGTTGTTGGTAAGTGAAGGTATAGAAGCAAAACGTGGTGACTTGTCAGATGATGCAATTCAGATTGAAAGAGGAAATGTAGCGCATACAGAAGCGTTTAAAAAAGGATTTCTTTCTATTCAAGATGAAAGTTCTATGCTTGTAGCACGCGCTTTAGAACCGAATACGGGAGATGCAGTTCTTGATAGTTGTGCTGCTCCAGGCGGAAAAACAACGCATATCGCGGAACGATTAAAGGGAACTGGTAAGGTCATGTCCCTTGATTTACATGCACACAAAGTACGTTTAATTAAACAGCAAGCAGAGCGACTTGGTCTAGAAAATGTCGAAACAAAAGCGCTAGATGCTAGAAAAGTGCAAGAGCACTTTGCAAATGAAACGTTTGATAAAATATTGGTAGATGCACCGTGTTCTGGATTTGGTGTAATTAGACGTAAGCCTGATATTAAGTTAGGAAAAGATAAAGGCGATAGTGAAAGATTATCGACGATTCAACTTGCGATACTAGAAAAAATAGCACCATTATTAAAACAAGGCGGTCGTCTTGTTTATAGTACGTGCACAATTGAGAAAATAGAAAATGAACAAGTAATAGATAAATTTTTAAAAGAACATCCTGAATTTGAATGGGATACTACGATAAAAGAACGTATGCCAGAAAAATTAAGTCCGTATATTAATGAAGGTCAAGTACAAATTTTACCGCATTATTTTGCAACGGATGGCTTTTATATTGCTTGTTTAAGGAAGAAGGTGTAGCATCATGGAAACAACTGTAAGAAAACAAAAGAAAAATGTAGAAACGAAGAAACCATCAATTTACTCTTTACAACTTCATGAAATGCAAGATTGGTTAAAGGAACAAGGAGAACCGAAGTTCCGCGCTGGACAAATTTTTGACTGGCTATATAAAAAACGTGTAAAAAATTATGAGGATATGTCAAACCTTTCTAAAGGATTGCGTGATAAATTGTCGAATTCCTTTGATATTACTACTTTAAACACGTTAGTAAAACAAACGTCTTCAGATGGAACGATTAAATTCTTATTCCAATTATATGACGGATATTCTATTGAAACGGTATTAATGCGACATGAATATGGAAATTCCATTTGTGTAACAACGCAAGTTGGTTGTCGTATTGGATGTACGTTCTGTGCTTCGACACTTGGTGGACTAAAACGAAACCTAGAAGCTGGAGAAATCGTAGCGCAAGTAGTAGAAGTTCAGCGTGCGCTTGATGAAACAGAAGAACGTGTAAGTTCTCTTGTTGTTATGGGAATTGGAGAACCATTTGATAACTACGATAATTTAATGGGATTCTTACGAATCACTAACCATGAAAAAGGACTTCATATTGGTGCTAGACATATGACTGTTTCGACGAGTGGAATTATCCCGAAAATTTATAAGTTTGCTGAAGAAGAACTACAAATTAATTTTGCGATTTCATTGCATGCTCCAAACTCAGAATTACGTTCAAAATTAATGCCGATTAACCGTGCTTATAAATTACCGGATTTAATGGAAGCTATTAAATACTATGTAAATAGAACAGGGCGCCGTATTACTTTTGAATATGGATTATTTGGAGGAGAAAATGACCAAGTTGAGCACGCTGAAGAGCTTGCTGCGCTCTTAAAAGGTGTAAAATGTCATGTAAACTTAATCCCGGTAAACTACGTACCTGAACGTGATTATGTACGTACACCACGTGAGCAAATTTTCTTGTTCGAGAAAACGTTAAAAGATCGTGGAGTGAATGTAACGATTCGCCGTGAACAAGGTCATGATATTGACGCAGCCTGCGGTCAGTTGCGTGCGAAGGAGCGCAAAGAAGAGACGAGGTGACGAGATGAAAGCCGTATTTCTATCGGATAAAGGAAAAGTTCGTCAACATAATGAAGATAGTGCAGGAGTTTTTCACAATTTAGATGGAAATGTTTTAGCGGTAGTAGCAGATGGAATGGGAGGTCATCGAGCTGGTGATGTAGCTAGCTCGATGGCCATTCAATTATTCCATGATTATTGGAAGCAAACGCATAATATGAATGAACCGAAAAAAGTAGAACAATGGTTACATACTAGTGTTGGGATTATTAATGAGCGCATATATGAATACGCTCAGCAAAATGTAGAATGTAATGGTATGGGAACAACGCTTATAATAGCTGTTTGTACACCAAGTTTTGTGACGATAGGGCATATAGGAGATAGTCGTTGCTATATGGTATCAGAAGGAGAAATGACGCTTGTAACGGAAGATCATTCGCTTGTAAATGAGCTTGTGAGACATGGTGAAATTTCAAAGGAAGATGCAGAGTATCATCCGAAAAAGAATGTGTTATTAAGAGCGCTAGGAACAGAAGAAAAAGTGGGATTAGATGTTAAAACGTTGGTGCTTGAGGAAGATGATCAATTACTTCTTTGCTCTGATGGGTTATCAAACAAAGTTTCTATTGATGATATGCAACAAATTTTACAGTTAAATGAACAGCTTGAAGGTAAAGGGCAGCGTCTCATTCAATTGGCGAATGATCGCGGTGGAGAAGATAATATCACACTTGTTCTTATTGATTATGCGGGTTCGACAAACGAAAGTAGGTGAAGTGCAACGTGCTGATTGGAAAACGCTTAAATGACCGTTATAAGCTGCTGAAAATGATTGGTGGTGGCGGAATGGCCAATGTATATTTAGCTCATGATGATATACTTGGCCGAGATGTAGCGGTAAAAATATTAAGACTCGACTACTCAAATAACGAAGAGTTTATTAAACGTTTCCATCGAGAAGCGCAGTCTGTTACAACGTTGTCGCATCCAAATATTGTGAATATGTATGATGTCGGAGAAGAAGATGGTATATATTATCTTGTCATGGAATATGTACCCGGGCAAACATTGAAGCAATACATAATTGAGCGAGGTATGTTACCTATAGGAGAAGCTCTTGATATTATGGAGCAGTTAACATCCGCCATGGCACACGCCCATCATTTTGAAATTGTGCATCGTGATATAAAGCCGCACAATATTTTAATTCGAGCTGATGGAATAATAAAAGTAACAGATTTTGGAATTGCGACAGCTACAAGTGCAACAACAATTACACATACAAATTCAGTACTGGGTTCAGTCCATTATTTATCACCAGAACAGGCACGTGGCGGGATAGCAAATAAACAATCGGATATTTATTCTCTTGGAATAGTTATGTTTGAATTGTTAACAGGAAGACAACCGTTTTCTGGCGAATCTGCTGTTGCTATAGCTTTAAAACATTTACAAAGTGAAATCCCATCACCAAAAAGATGGAATGAAAATATTCCGCAAAGTGTTGAAAATATTATATTAAAGGCAACTGCAAAAGATCCTTTCCATCGATATCAATCTGCCAATGCTATGAAGCGAGATATTGAAACTGCGCTATATCCAGAGAGGATAAATGAGCAACCATTTTACATACCAGAAGATATGGAAGCGACGAAAGCGATTCCGATTATTCAACAAGAACAATTATTTGAAAATGTAAGTGATGAAACGATTGTTTTAAAAGGGAGTAAAGTGGAAGAACCGATAAGAGCAGAAGCAGCTGAGTTAGATAAGAAGAAAAAACGGAGTAACAAGTGGCTTAAAGTTTTAATTTCAACATTTTTATTTTTAGCAATAGGAATAACATTAGCGCTTACGGTTATTCCAGGATTATTTATTCCGAAAGATGTGAAAGTTCCTGATGTGGCTGGTATGAAATACACGACAGCTGTAAATACGTTAGTAGAAAAGGGCTTTGAGGTGACGGAGCCTAATATTGTATATACAGATGATATTGAAGTTGGGGATGTAATAAAAACGGAACCTGTAGCAGGAAGAGTCGTAAAAGAAAACGCTAAAATTACTATCTATCAATCAGGTGGAAAAAAGAAAAGTAAGATGGCGAATTTCACAGGGCAAAACTTTGAGAGTGTAAAAGCTGAGTTAGAAGAAAAATATAAACAAGTTACAGTAAATTATATTGAAAATGATAAGCCGAAAGGTGAAATTGTAGAGCAAATTCCGACGCCTGATCAAATGGTTATAGAAGCGGAGCAAGAACTGAAAATCTGGGTAAGTAAAGGTCCTTATCAAATTAGACCAGGTGACTTTTCGGGATGGACTGAAAATAGTGTAACTGGTTATTTGAATGAGAGAAAACTAACGTCAGATATAAAACGAGAGTATTCAGATTCAGTCGAAAAAGGACTTGTAATTTCGCAATTTCCAAAACCAGGTACACCATTAAAAGAGGGAGATAAAGTAACTATTATTATCTCTGATGGTCAAAAGCCTAAAGTGACTAAAACGGTAAAAGTGGACAATATCTCTATCCCATATGAGCCTGCTGTAACAGGTGAAAAAAAGCCGCAAACAATAGAAATTTATAAAGAAGACATGCAGCAAAAAATGGATAGACCGGTTGAAACGAGAACAATTACTGAATCAGCGACTATTTCTTTAGAATTTGTAATTCAAGAAGGTTCAAAGGGACACTATAAAATTGTACGAGATGGAGTAACGATTATTGATAAAGAAGTACCATATCCAACTCAATAATAGTGAAAGTCTACTTATTATTATTGCCTGTTATGCTGTCTACAAAGTGGACGGTATAGCAGGCAAAAATATATGATTCAAAAAGCTAGTAAAGTGATGCAGCTGTAAATATTTTTTTGCATTTAATGGGAAATTTAATGTATATTAGCGAAAGTATATATGGTAGGTTTTGAAATCGTTATTTGGAAAATTTAAATCCATTCATTTTTAAATTCAGCATCACCTTATACAAAAAAAGGAGAATTCTATGCCAGAAGGAAAAATTATAAAAGCTTTAAGTGGGTTTTATTACGTGCAGCATGAAGAAGGGGTTACGCAATGTCGTGGGCGAGGTGTATTTAGAAAAAATAAAATTACACCACTTGTAGGAGACCAAGTTGTTTTTCAGGCAGATAATCCAACTGAAGGTTATGTGCTTGAAGTGTTTGATCGAAAAAATGAACTTGTTAGACCTCCTATTGCTAATGTCGATCAAGCGATCCTTGTGTTCTCTGCAGTAGAACCAGATTTTAATCCTGGACTGTTAGATCGATTTTTAGTGCTGATTGAATATCATAACATTAAGCCAATTATTTGTATTAGCAAGATGGATTTAGTAGATGAAAAGATGAAAGCAACTGTTGAAGCTTATGCGAATGATTATCGTGAGATGGGTTATGATGTTTTATTTACTTCTATTAATACGTCAGAAAGTATTGATATATTAAAACCATACTTAGAAAATTGTGTTTCTGTCGTTGCGGGTCAATCTGGTGTTGGGAAATCTTCAATGCTTAATGTGCTACGTCCAGAATTAGAGCTGAAAACAAATGATATTTCCTCCCATTTAGGACGCGGGAAGCATACGACAAGACACGTAGAATTAATTGCAATTGGGAGTGGACTAGTAGCAGATACACCGGGTTTTAGTTCACTAGATTTCATTGATATAGAAGTAGAAGATCTTACATATTGTTTTCCAGAGTTGAAAGAAGCGAGCCAATACTGTAAATTTAGAGGGTGTACACATCTTTCTGAACCGAAATGTGCTGTGAAAGCTGCGGTTGAAGAAGGGAAGATTACAGAATATCGCTATAAGAACTATAAACAATTCGTAGAAGAAATTAGAGAGAGAAAGCCGAGGTATTAGTTATGATTAAAATTGCACCATCGATTTTATCAGCAGATTTTTCAAAATTAGGGGAAGAGATTAAAGATGTAGAAAAGGGCGGAGCGGATTACATTCACGTTGACGTAATGGATGGACATTTCGTACCAAATATTACGATTGGACCATTAATTGTAGAAGCTATCCGTCCAATTACATCATTACCATTAGATGTACATTTAATGATTGAAAATCCTGATAACTATATCCCGACTTTCGCACAAGCGGGAGCGGATATTATTACTGTTCACGTAGAGGCGTGTCCGCATCTGCATCGTACAATTCAGTTAATTAAATCTCACGGTATTAAAGCGGGCGTTGTATTAAATCCACATACGCCAGTTTCAGTGATTGAGCATGTATTAGAAGATATAGATATGGTATTACTTATGACAGTAAACCCTGGATTTGGTGGACAGAAGTTTATCCATTCTGTATTACCGAAAATTAAACAAGTTGCAGACATGGTGAAAGAGCGCAATCTAGAAGTAGAAATTGAAGTTGATGGTGGTGTAAATGCTGAAACAGCAAGACTTTGTGTGGAAGCAGGAGCAAATGTACTTGTAGCTGGATCAGCAGTATACAATCAAAAAGACCGCGGTGAAGCAATTCGCGTAATTCGTGGGTAGTGATGAACTTTTATCCTAGTAAGGTATTCATAGGATAGGGTAAAAATATGTAAAAAGGCAATCTACCGAATGGCAGATTGCCTTTTTACAATGGAAGGGGAAGAAAAAATGATTATTCATATTTTGGCAGGAGGACCTTCGGAATATTGCGCAGATTTTGCTCGATATGAGAATGAGGAAGTAGTGTGGGCTGCGGTTGATAGGGGAGTATACCGTCTATTAAAGAAAGGGATTACCCCGGCTGTTGCGTTTGGAGATTACGATTCAGTTACTGAAGAAGAATTAGTATGGATGGGACAGCAAACAAACGAATTACATATTGTTCCGCGGGAAAAAGATCAAACGGATTTAGAAATTGCAATCAACTGGGCATTAGGACAGAAGCCGGCACTAATTCGTATTTTTGGTGCTACCGGTGGAAGACTTGATCACGGTTTGGCAAATATACAAATGCTTTTAAAAGGGTTAGAAGTAGAGATAGAAATGTGTATTGTGGACAATAAAAATGAAATAACAGTTAAAAAAGTGGGTACACATATAATTGAAGAAAATAAAAATTTTCCTTATGTATCTTTTGTACCAGTTACTGAAATAGTGGAAGGGATTACATTGTTTGGTTTTAAGTACCCTCTTACTAATAAAACAATAGAGTGGGGATCAACACTTTGTATTAGTAACGAACTCGTTGAGGAAAAAGGTACTTTTTCATTTACTTCTGGCATATTAATGTTGATAAGAAGCACTGATTGAAGAAACAATTTTGCTCCTTACATCATATAGTGACCAAGTGGAGTAATGGGGATTAGGAGGGAAACCATGAGATTTTATACAATTAAGTTACCTAAATTTCTTGGTGGAATTGTTCGTGCAATGTTAAATACCTTCAAAAAAGATTAAAAAAAGCACCTATCACCGGTGCTTTTTCCATTGTTATAGTAAAAAAAGAGCCTATCGGCTCTTTTTTTTATTATTAAACACGTTCGATTTTGCCAGATTTTAATGCTCTAGCAGAAACGTAAACACGTTGAACTTTTCCGTCGATGCGTACGCGAACTTTTTGAAGGTTAGCGCCCCACTTACGTTTTGTAGCGTTCATTGCGTGAGAACGAGAGTTACCAGAACGAGCTTTTCTTCCAGTAATAGCACAAACACGAGCCATTTATATTTCCCTCCCTTGATACCTTACCATACGTAATTTTTCAATGTTAGTCTTTTATGCGATGCTAAAAACACTACTATAATTTAACACAACTAAAAAGAGAATGCAACACCGTAGAAAAAAGAAATCAAGAAAATTTACTTGACACTATATGTCAATGAAGAAAAGTTAAAATCCATAAAAATTGCTTGACATATTATAGTGGTACATGTTGTATAATAACAATGGACTATTTTGCTCATCATAAAAAAGTGTAATTTAAAACATAAAATATGAGAGTGAAAAGAAAGAACGATGGAATTTTCTTTAAAAAGATTATATGATAGTAACTAAAGTAGTCTAGCTCACTTTCACCATTTATGAAGGGGGAAACGAGATGTCAATTGAAATTAAAACGAAGTACGGTCAAATTGATATTAGTACAGATGTAATTGCAACAATTGCTGGAGGTGCCGCGGTAGATTGCTACGGTATCGTAGGTATGGCATCAAAAAATCAGTTAAAAGATGGATTAACAGACATTTTACGAAAAGAAAACTTCACTAGAGGTGTTATTGTTCGTAAAGATGAAGATGAAGTACATATTGATATGTATATTATTGTGAGCTATGGTACGAAAATTTCAGAAGTGGCACATAATGTGCAGACGAAAGTGAAATATACATTAGATCAAACTGTAGGACTAGCAGTAGATTCTGTAAACATCTACGTACAAGGAGTTAAAGTAATAAACTTGTAATGTGCATTAAGGAGGAAAATCTGTGTCAATTCAAAAAATTGATGGAAAACGTTTATCACAAATGATCATGCAAGGAGCGAATAATTTAACAAATAATGTTCAGCTTGTTGATGCATTAAACGTATTTCCAGTTCCAGATGGCGATACCGGTACAAACATGAACTTATCTATGACTTCAGGTGCGCGTGAAGTGAAAGCAAATCCTTCACAGCATGCTGGTAAAGTCGGCGTAAGTTTAGCCAAAGGATTATTAATGGGAGCTCGTGGTAACTCTGGAGTTATTCTATCTCAGTTGTTCCGTGGTTTCTCTAAATCCATTGAACAAAAAGAAGAATTAACAACAGTTGATTTTGCTGCAGCACTAGAAGCTGGAGTAGAGGCGGCTTATAAAGCGGTTATGAAACCGATTGAAGGAACGATTTTAACGGTTGCAAGAGAAACGGGTAAATATGCAGTAACAGTTGCGAAAAAACAGCGCGACTTTGTTTTGTTTATGGAAGACGTTGTGAAAGAAGCAAACGCATCGTTAAATCGTACGCCAGATTTATTACCTGTATTAAAACAAGTTGGCGTTGTAGATAGCGGTGGTAAAGGTCTTGTAGTAGTATACGAAGGATTTTTAGCTGACTTAAAAGGAGAAACGATTTCTTCTGATGCACCGACGCAAACATCTATGAATGAGATGGTACGCGCAGAACATCACCGTAGTGTACAAAGCCAATTGAGTACAGAAGATATTAAGTATGGATATTGTACGGAGTTCATGGTGAAATTAGAGGCTGAAAAGGTGAAAGAGCATAATTTCTCTGAACAAAAATTCCGTGAAGATATTAGTGTATATGGTGATTCTCTACTAGTTGTGTCTGATGATGAAATTGTAAAAGTTCATATCCACGCAGAACATCCTGGAGACGCTATGAACTACGGGCAAAAATACGGTAGTTTAATTAAGATTAAAGTAGAAAATATGCGTGAACAGCATACTGCTTTATTAGATGAACCTGCTATGGTTCCTGAACAACCAGCTCAATCGAAAGAAAAACAACCATATGGTATCGTAACTGTGGCAATGGGGTCTGGTATTAAAACTTTATTTGAGAGCATCGGCGCAACGAAAGTTATCGAAGGTGGTCAAACGATGAATCCAAGTACGGAGGATATCGTGAAGGCAATTGAAGAAGCAAATGCTGAAAAAATCATTATTTTACCGAATAACGGAAATATTGTAATGGCAGCAGAACAAGCGGCATCAGTTGTAGATCAAGAAGTTATTGTTGTTCGTTCGAAAACAGTTCCTCAAGGTATGGCAGCGATGTTAGCATTTAACCCAGTTGGAACGTTAGAAGAGAATGAAGAAAACATGCAAGAAGCTTTATCTCATGTGAAAACAGGTCAAATTACGTATGCTGTACGTGATACGGAAATTGATGGTGTAGCAATTCAAAAAGATGACTTCATGTGTATTGCAGATGGAAAAATTGTATCTACAAATGCTGAAAAAGTAGGAGCTGCGAAGCAATTACTAGAAGCGCTTATTGATGAAGATTCTGAAATCGTAACGATTCTACAAGGTGAAGATGCAACTGACGAAGAAGTAGCGGAGTTAGTTGAATTTGTAGAAGAGAAATTTGAAGATGCAGAAGTAGAAGTGCATGCTGGAAACCAACCAGTGTATTCTTTCATCTTCTCTGTAGAATAAGATAAGATTCGTTTTGAAAATAAATGGATTACTTACTTGCTAATGGATAAGAAGTAGTAATATGAAGTTTATTACTAGTTTTTATTCAAAAGGCTAGCATATTGAAGAGAGAAAAGAGCCTTGCTGCTAATAGTGAGGCTCTTTTTTACTTGTTTTATATAAGGGATTTGAGTAGTTTCTCTTAGAATGCCTATGATAGAATATATAAGGTGAAAGAGAGCGATTACAGATGCTAATTGGTACTCAAATAAAATGCAATAAAGAAAATAATGTGACGGGGTGTGAGAATCTTGAATGATGTTGTACAAGTTCCTGTTACGGATGTAAAGGGGATCGGAGGAGAAACATCTGAGTTACTACATGAGATGGGGATTTATACAGTTTCTCATCTATTAGAACATTTTCCGTACCGTTATGAAGATTATGCGATGAAAGATCTTGCTGAAGTAAAGCATGATGAACGTGTAACGGTTGAAGGGAAGGTTCATAGTGCTCCTTTGCTGCAATATTATGGTAAGAAGAAATCGCGTCTAACAGTTCGTGTTCTCGTCGGTCGTTATTTAATTACGGCGGTATGTTTTAATAGGCCTTACTATAAGCAAAAATTAACGTTAGATGAAACGGTAACGATTACTGGTAAATGGGATCAACATCGTCAAACAATTGCTGTATCAGAACTTCATTTTGGGCCAGTTGTACGTCAACAAGAAGTGGAGCCTGTTTACTCAGTAAAGGGGAAACTTACAGTAAAACAGATGCGTCGTTTTATTGCTCAAGCGTTAAAGGAATATGGAGATTCTATAGTCGAAGTGTTACCGGATGGTTTGTTAGGCCGGTATAAATTATTACCAAGATATGAAGCACTTAAGGCTTTGCATTTTCCGGTAGGACAGGAGGATTTAAAGCAAGCGCGTCGCCGTTTTGTATATGAGGAATTTTTCTTATTTCAGCTGAAAATGCAAACACTGAGGAAAATGGAGAGGGAAAATTCAAAAGGGACTAAGAAAGAGATTCCGTCAGTAGAATTACAAGAATTTATCGATGCATTGCCGTTCCCGTTAACTGGTGCGCAGCGCCGAGTTGTAGATGAAATTTTAAAAGATATGACATCTCCTTATCGGATGAACCGACTATTACAAGGTGACGTTGGTTCTGGGAAAACAGTTGTTGCTGCGATTGGTCTTTATGCATCGAAATTAGCTCATTATCAAGGTGCTTTAATGGTTCCTACAGAAATTTTAGCTGAGCAACATTATCAGTCGCTTGCTGAAACGTTTTCGCATTTTGGTATGAAGGTGGAACTGCTAACAAGTTCTGTTAAAGGTGCAAGACGCCGAGAAATTTTAGCGAAGTTAGAACAAGGTGAAATAGATATTCTTGTTGGAACGCACGCTTTAATTCAAGATGAAGTTATATTTCATAGGTTGGGTCTCGTTATTACAGATGAACAGCATCGATTTGGTGTAGCGCAGCGCCGAGTTTTACGGGAGAAAGGTGAAAGTCCAGATGTATTATTTATGACAGCGACACCAATTCCGCGTACGCTTGCAATTACTGCATTTGGAGAGATGGATGTTTCGATAATCGATGAGATGCCAGCAGGTAGAAAGGTGATTGAAACATACTGGGCAAAACATGATATGTTAGATCGCGTCCTCGGTTTTGTTGAGAAGGAAATAAAAAAAGGAAGACAGGCATACGTTATTTGTCCTCTAATTGAAGAATCTGAGAAACTTGATGTGCAAAATGCTATCGACTTACATAGTATGCTGACGCATCATTACCAAGGGAAATGCAAAGTTGGATTGATGCATGGGAGATTATCGTCTCAGGAAAAAGAAGAGATAATGGGCCAGTTTAGTGAAAATAAAGTGCAAATTCTTGTATCGACAACAGTTGTTGAGGTGGGTGTGAACGTACCGAATGCGACTGTGATGGTTATTTATGATGCAGAACGTTTCGGTTTATCGCAGCTTCATCAGCTTAGAGGGCGTGTCGGGCGTGGTAGTGAACAATCATATTGTTTATTAATAGCAGACCCTAAATCAGAAACAGGAAAAGAAAGAATGCGCATAATGACTGAAACAAATGATGGATTTGTATTGTCAGAAAAAGATTTAGAATTACGAGGTCCTGGAGATTTCTTTGGGAGTAAGCAAAGTGGCTTACCAGAATTTAAGGTTGCTGACATGGTACACGATTATCGAGCGTTAGAAACAGCAAGGCAAGATGCGGCGATACTAGTAGATTCAGAAGCATTTTGGCACAATGATCAGTACGCTGCCTTGCGTACGTATCTTGATGGGACAGGTGTGTTCCAAGGAGAGAAGCTCGATTAAAGGGAGTCAACAAAAATTTTTGTTGCATTCTACTTTTAATGATTATATACTACTGTTAGTACCTAGTCATAAAAATGGATGGTGCGGTATGAAGAAAAGAAGAAGTAAAAAAGAAAGACAAGAATTATTACAACAAACAATCGAATCAAATCCTTTTATTACGGATGAAGATTTAGCGGAAAAATTTCAAGTGAGTATACAAACAGTACGACTGGATCGTATGGAATTGTCTATTCCTGAATTAAGAGAGAGAATTAAACATGTAGCGACAAAGCAACATGAAGAAGATGTGAAATCTTTACCGTTAGAAGAGGTTGTCGGAGAAATTATTGATATTGAATTAGATAGACATGCAATCTCTATCTTTGAAGTAAAGGTAGAACATGTATTTAAAAGAAATCAAATTGCCCGTGGGCATCATCTGTTTGCGCAAGCAAACTCACTAGCTGTTGCGGTTATTGATGAAGAATTAGCTTTAACTGCAAAGTCTACCATTCGATACATTCGCCCTGTAAAATTAGGAGAGCGTGTTGTTGCAAAAGCGCGTGTTGAAGACGTAGAGAATGATAAGGGACGGACGGTTGTCAAAGTGCGTAGCTTCGTTGGAGAAGAACTTGTTTTTACAGGCACTTTTGAAATGTATCGATCTAGTAATTATAGTGAGGAAGGTAACAACTTATGAAAATCGCAATAGATGCAATGGGCGGAGATCACGCTCCAAAGGCTGTAGTATTAGGGGCAATGAAAGCTATTAAGGAATATTCTGATCTACATATTACGTTAGTAGGGAAAGAAGAGGAAATTCGTCAATATTTAACGAGTGATGAACGAATTACTATTCTTCATACAGACGAAAAAATAGAATCGACGGAGGAACCAGTAAGAGCGGTTCGTCGAAAAAAACAAGCTTCAATGGTACTTGCGGCACAGCAAGTAAAGGATGGAGAAGCAGACGCTTGTATATCCGCAGGTAGTACAGGAGCTTTAATGGCAGCTGGATTATTTGTTGTCGGTCGTATGGAAGGAATTGAGCGACCAGCTTTATCGCCTACAATGCCAACTGTAGATGGAAAAGGTTTTGTTATGTTAGATGTTGGAGCAAATGTTGATGCAAAACCAATTCATTTATATCAATATGCAGTAATGGGATCTGTTTATGCTGAGAAGGTAAGAGGAATTGAAAATCCTCGTGTTGGACTATTAAACGTTGGAACAGAGGATGGAAAAGGAAACGAGCTTTCAAAGCAAGTATTTGCAATGCTTAAGGATGCGCCAATTAATTTCGTTGGGAACGTTGAATCGAGAGATTTATTGCAAGGTGTAGCAGATGTTGTTGTATGTGATGGTTTTACAGGGAATGTAGCGTTGAAATCATTAGAAGGAACAGCACTTGCGCTATTCTCTATGTTGAAAGAACAACTAATGAGTTCGTTTACGAGCAAATTAGCAGCGGCGGTATTAAAGCCAAAACTTATGGTATTAAAAGATAAAATGGATTATTCGGAGTATGGGGGAGCTGCATTATTTGGATTGAAAGCACCTGTCATTAAGGCTCACGGTTCTTCTAATGACCAGTCGATATTTAGTGCGATTCGTCAAACGAGAGAAATGGTAGCGAAAGAAGTAATTCCTACAATTTCAAGCGTAATGGAGAAAGAGTCACTCCAATAAGAGGAGGATTTGAAATGGGAAAAATAGCATTTCTTTTTCCGGGCCAAGGTTCACAGGCAGTTGGAATGGGTAAACAATTAGCAGAGAATAATAAAGAGGTTGCAAAAGTGTTTGTAAAAGCAGATGAGGTGTTACAAGATTCACTTTCAGAAGTGATTTTTGAAGGACCGCAGGAAAAGCTTACATTAACAACAAATGCTCAGCCTGCATTATTAACAACAAGCTTTGCTATTTTGACAGCTTTGAAAGAGTATGACATTACACCTGACTTTGTCGCTGGTCATAGTTTAGGTGAATATAGCGCTCTTGTAGCAGCTGGTGCATTAACTTTTGAAGATGCGGTATATGCTGTAAGGAAACGCGGGGAATATATGGAAGAAGCTGTTCCGGGCGGGGAAGGTGCAATGGCAGCTATATTAGGTGCTGACCCACATATGCTGAAACAAGTTACAGAAGAAGTAACAAGTGAAGGATATGCAGTGCAAATCGCTAATATGAATAGTACGAAGCAAATTGTAATTTCTGGAACGAAGCAAGGCGTAGAGCTTGCTTCTCAAAGAGCGAAAGAAAATGGTGCAAAGAGAGCAATTCCACTAAAAGTAAGTGGGCCATTCCATTCTTCACTTATGAAGCCGGCAGCTGAGAAGTTCCAAAGTGTTTTGAATGAAATTACAATTCATGATACGAATATTCCTGTTATTGCAAATGTTACGGCGGATGTTATTACACGTGGTGCCGACATTCAAGAAAAGTTAATCGAACAGCTTTATTCGCCTGTATTATGGTACCCGTCTATTGAATGTATGGTGAAGCAGGGAGTAGATACATTTATTGAAATTGGACCTGGAAAAGTACTTGCTGGACTTATGAAGTCAATTGATTCATCAGTGAAAGCATATGCGATATATGATGAAGAGACATTAAAAGATACCATTTCAAATTTGAGAGGAGAAAACTGATGTTAAAAGGGAAGGTAGCATTAGTAACTGGCGCTTCACGTGGAATTGGTCGCGCGATTGCGATTGATTTAGCGAAACAAGGGGCAAATGTAGTAGTAAATTATGCAGGTAATGAACAAAAAGCAAATGAAGTAGTAGATGAAATTAAGAAATTAGGTTCTGATGCAATTGCGGTAAAAGCAGATGTTGCAAATGCTGATGATGTTACAAATATGGTGAAACAAACAGTAGATACATTTGGACAAGTTGATATTCTTGTAAATAATGCTGGTGTAACAAAAGATAATTTATTAATGCGTATGAAAGAAGAAGAATGGGATACAGTTATTAATACAAACTTAAAAGGTGTATTCTTATGTACAAAAGCAGTATCTCGTTATATGATGCGTCAACGTCACGGTAGAATTATAAATATCGCTTCTGTTGTGGGTGTTATAGGAAACCCAGGGCAAGCTAATTATGTTGCTGCTAAAGCGGGTGTTATTGGATTGACAAAAACATCTGCAAAAGAGTTAGCAAGTCGAAATATTACTGTGAATGCAATTGCGCCAGGCTTTATTGCGACTGATATGACTGATGTACTAGATGAGAATATTAAAGCCGAAATGTTAAAAGTTATTCCAGCTGCTCAATTTGGTGAAGCGCAAGATATCGCGAATGCTGTAACGTTTTTTGCTTCTGATCAAAGCAAATATGTTACAGGTCAAACGTTAAATGTTGATGGCGGTATGGTAATGTAATAAAAGAATCGATTTCACCTAGTTTTTTTGGTCAATATTTAATATAATATTTGAGGGGAGGTGAATGGAATGGCAGATGTTTTAGAGCGCGTAACAAAAATCATCGTTGATCGTTTAGGAGTAGAAGAGACTGAGGTAGTACCAGCTGCAAGCTTCAAGGAAGATTTAGGAGCAGACTCCCTAGATGTAGTAGAACTTGTAATGCAATTAGAAGATGAATTCGAAATGGAAATTTCTGATGAAGATGCTGAAAAGATTGCTACTGTTGGCGATGCTGTGACTTACATAGAGAGTCATCTATAATGCTTAAGTGAAGTCCCGTTTTTTAGCGGGGCTTTCTGGCTTATATCTGGAGGGACCTATGCCGTACCGAAAATATAGAGAAAAAAAATACGAAACAAAATATCGTGAAGCATTTAAAGTGTTTCAAGAAAAGATAGGTATTACGTTTACAGATGAAAAATTATTGATTCAAGCATTTACGCATTCATCGTATGTGAATGAGCATCGAAAAAAACCGCATGAAGATAATGAGCGTCTTGAATTTCTTGGAGATGCAGTATTGGAACTTACTGTATCGCAGTATCTGTTTCAAAAATATCCGACAATGAGCGAAGGAGAGTTAACAAAACTACGTGCAGCTATTGTATGTGAGCCATCTCTTGTTCGTTTTGCGAACGAATTGTCATTTGGTAGCCTTGTTTTATTAGGAAAAGGTGAAGAAATGACAGGTGGACGTGAACGACCAGCTTTATTAGCGGATGTCTTTGAAGCGTTTATTGGTGCCCTTTATCTTGATCAAGGGTTAGAAACAGTTTGGGAATTCTTAAAAGAAATTGTATATCCGAAAATTAATGAGGGTGCTTTTTCTCATGTGATGGATTATAAGAGTCAGTTACAAGAATTGATTCAGCGTGATGGTAGTGGCAATGTTGAGTATCAAATTTTGCAAGAAAAAGGACCAGCTCACAATCGAGAATTTGTGTCACGTGTTACGTTAAATAACGTAGCTTTAGGTCTTGGTAGTGGTAAGTCGAAAAAAGAAGCAGAGCAACAAGCTGCTGCAGAAGCATTGAAAAAATTAAAAGAACAACTATAAGGAATCCCCCTTTGAATGAGGGGGATTCCTTGTGCATAGAATGAAACTTTCTTTTTGTTTGTAAATAAAAAGAAGGTAAATCCGTATAATAGCTTGTTGTTGTATAGAGAACATTTATAACGACGGAAAATAGGAGGAAGGCCTTTCGTGTTTTTAAAAAGATTAGAAATAGCAGGGTTTAAGTCTTTTGCTGAGCGTGTATCTGTTGATTTTGTCCCGGGTGTAACTTCTGTAGTAGGACCTAATGGAAGCGGGAAAAGTAATATTACTGATGCAATTCGCTGGGTACTTGGTGAACAATCTGCAAAATCATTACGTGGTGCAAAGATGGAGGATATTATTTTTGCAGGCAGTGATACGAGGAGAGCGGTTAATGTTGCTGAAGTAACAATAACTTTAAATAATGAAGATCAACGTTTACCAATTGAATACAATGAGGTGTGTGTAACACGTCGTGTATCTCGTTCAGGTGAAAGTGATTTTTATATTAATAAACAATCATGTAGATTGAAAGATATTATTGATTTATTTATGGACTCTGGTATGGGAAGAGAAGCTTTTTCAATTATTAGCCAGGGGAAAGTGGAAGAGATTTTAAGTAGTAAGTCAGAAGAGCGTCGAGGTGTATTTGAAGAAGCGGCAGGCGTACTAAAATACAAACTTCGCAAAAAGAAAGCTGAAGGAAAATTAGAAGAAACACAAGAAAACTTAAATCGTGTACAAGATATAATTCATGAATTAAGTAGTCAAGTAGAACCTTTAGAAAGACAAGCTTCTATTGCGAAAGATTATCTTGAGAATAAAGAAGAATTAGAGAAAGTAGAAGCTGCGCTTATTGTCCATGAAATTGAAGAATTGCATGAGAAATGGGAAGCACTTCGAAATCAGTTTGGGCATAATAAAAACGAAGAAGCTAAAATGTCAACGAATTTACAAAAAAGTGAAGAAGAACTTGAGGAATTACGAGGACAATTACAAGCGGTAGATGAGTCTGTAGACTCGTTGCAAGAGGTACTTCTTCTTTCTAGTAAAGAGCTAGAAAAACTAGAAGGGCAGCGCGAGTTGTTAAAAGAGAGAAAGCAAAATGCTACGACGCATTGTGCGCAACTTGAGCAGTTAATTGTTGAATTAACAGAGAAAGCTAAAATTTACGATGGTGAGATTGAGTCAAGTACAGAAGCTTTAATGCAATTTGTGAATGAAGTAAAAGAGTTGGAGCAAAAATTGCATGATAATGAGCAATTGCTTGCTACTTTTGCTGACAATTTAGAGGAACAGATTGAGAATTTAAAAGGTGACTATATTGAAC
This sequence comes from Bacillus sp. N6, assembly GCF_052805735.1. Taxonomy (NCBI): domain Bacteria; kingdom Bacillati; phylum Bacillota; class Bacilli; order Caryophanales; family Bacillaceae; genus Bacillus; species Bacillus sp. N6. Next base: position 3,792,810 of record NZ_CM127843.1, on the reverse strand, counting down.
TTTTAAATCAACAAGCTAGTCATCGCAATGAATTATCTATGATTGAAGAACAATCTAAACAGCAAACGTCTAAAAACGAGCGTCTAGATGAAGAGAATGCGAAATATGTAGAAATGCGTATGGAAATTACAGCGAAAAAGACGAAACTTGTAGAAAGTTACGAACAAGCGAAAGAAAAAGTAGCGGGCATTCTCTCAAACATACAGAAGACAGAGGCGGCACTTGGGAAATGTAAGACGCAGTATAGTGAAAATGAAACAAAACTATACCAAGCATACCAATTTGTGCAACAGGCACGTTCTCGAAAAGAAATGCTTGAAGAGATGCAAGAAGATTATTCTGGCTTCTATCAAGGTGTACGTGAAGTATTGAAAGCTAGAGAAAATAGGTTGCAAGGTATCGAGGGTGCTGTTGCGGAACTGTTAACGGTTCCGAAAGAATACGAAGTTGCAATGGAAATCGCTCTAGGTGCAGCGATGCAGCATATTGTTGTACAAACAGAGGAGCATGCTCGTAATGCGATTGCATTTTTAAAGCAAAATAAACATGGACGTGCAACGTTTTTACCGCAAGCTGTTATTAAAAGCAGATCGTTATCATTTGAGCAATTACGCATTGCAAATCAACACCCATCGTTTGTAGGTGTGGCGGCAGAACTTGTGCAGTACAACAATAAATATGAAAGTGTAGTTTCAAATTTATTAGGTACTGTTATTGTTGCGAAAGATTTACGCGGAGCAAATGAGTTGGCGAAACAACTGCAATACCGTTATCGCATTGTAACAATTGAAGGTGACGTAGTGAATCCTGGCGGTTCTATGACTGGTGGGGCGGTAAAACAAGCGAAATCTTCTTTATTAGGACGCCAACGTGAACTGGAAGAGTGGACTCGCAAGTTAACTGATATGGAAGAAAAAACAACAAAGTTAGAAAACTTTGTTAAAGCAGTAAAACAAGAGATTCAAGAAAAAGAAGTGAAAATACGCGAACTAAGGCAAACTGTAGAAGTGGATCGTGTAGAAGAGCAGAAATTAAGAGAAGAGATTAATCGTTTAGAATTAGAAGAACATCGTATTAATGACCGCTTGTCTATTTATGATTTAGAGATTGAAGGGTTTTTACAAGATCGAGTAAAAATGCAAGGGCGTAAAGAGGAGTTAGAAGGGATTTTAGCGAATCTTCAAGCTGATATCACTGAGTTAGATAGTAAAATTGTAGCTTTAACAAAACAAAAAAGTGAGCAACATTCTTCGAAAGAAAAAGTTCAAAAAGAAATGACTGAATTAAAAGTGCTGGCAGCTGAAAAGCAACAACGCTTATCTAATCAAAAAGAAAAAGTTGAACGATTGACGAAGGAAAAAGAAGAAACGGATGCGACACTTGTAAAAACGAAAGAGGATTTAGCATTCTTAAAACAAGAAATGACATCTAATTCAAGTGGTGAAGAGCAAATTACGAATATGATTGAGAAGAAAGCGTATGATCGTAATCAAACTTCAGAATTAATTCGCTCTCGTCGTGAACAACGTGTATCGTTGCAAGAGAGAGTAGAACATTTAGAACGCAATTTGAAAGAAACGACAGGTAAACATAAATATATTCTTGAAATGTTGAAAGATCAAGAAGTGAGAATAAACCGACTTGATGTAGAGTTGGAAAATAGATTACAACATTTACGTGAAACATATACGATTTCATTTGAAGCGGCGAAACTAAAATATACAATGACAATGCCTGCAGAAGATGCGCGTAAGAAAGTAAAATTAATCAAATTATCCATAGAAGAGTTAGGTACAGTGAACCTAGGGGCAATTGATGAATATGAACGTGTAGCGGAGCGTCATACATTCTTACTAGAGCAGAGAGACGATCTAGAAGAAGCGAAAACGACATTGCACCAGCTTATTACCGAAATGGATGAAGAAATGAAAAAACGCTTTTCTACTACGTTTGAAGGCATTAGAATGGAATTTCAATCGGTATTCTCTGAATTATTTGGAGGCGGTAGAGCGGATTTAGTAATGACTAATCCAGAGGATTTACTAAATACGGGTATTGATATTGTAGCACAACCGCCAGGGAAGAAATTGCAGAACTTAGGTTTACTTTCAGGTGGAGAGCGTGCTTTAACGGCAATTGCGCTTTTATTTGGTATTTTAAAAGTGCGCCCAGTACCGTTCTGTGTACTAGATGAGGTAGAGGCCGCCCTTGATGAAGCGAATGTAGCTCGTTTTGCACAGTATTTAAAGAAATTTAGTGATGAGACGCAGTTTATTGTAATTACACATAGAAAAGGTACAATGGAAGAGTCTGATGTGTTGTACGGTGTAACAATGCAAGAATCAGGGGTATCTAAACTTGTTTCGGTTCGTTTAGATGCCGGAGAAGAACTTATTGCAAGTGAATAGGAAGGATGGGAAAGTATGAGTTTTTTTAAAAAACTAAAAGAAAAAATTTCAAAACAAACGGATACAGTTACAGAGAAATTTAAACACGGATTAGAAAAAACTAGAAATTCATTTGCGGATAAAGTGAATGATTTAGTGTATCGTTACCGTAAAGTGGACGAAGATTTCTTCGAAGAGTTAGAAGAAATCTTAATTGGTGCAGACGTTGGCGTTGCGACGGTAATGGAATTAATTGATCAATTGAAAGAAGAAGTACAACGTCGTAACATTCAAGATCCAAAAGAAGTACAAGCTGTTATTTCAGAAAAACTAGTGGGAATTTACAAAGGTGACAGCGATTTTAGTAACGAAATTAATATGCAAGAGGACCAATTAACGGTTGTTTTATTTGTTGGTGTTAACGGTGTAGGAAAAACGACAACAATTGGTAAACTGGCGCATAAGTTTAAATCAGAAGGTAAGTCAGTCCTATTGGCAGCAGGAGACACATTCCGTGCTGGGGCGATTGAACAATTAGAAGTATGGGGCGATCGTGTTGGTGTAGAAGTGATTAAACAAGGATCTGGATCTGATCCAGCGGCGGTTATGTATGACGCTGTACAAGCTGCGAAAGCACGTAAGGTAGATGTATTACTATGTGACACAGCAGGGCGCTTGCAAAATAAAGTAAACTTAATGAAAGAGTTAGAGAAGGTGAAGCGTGTAATTGAGCGTGAAGTACCAGGTGCTCCTCATGAAGTATTGCTTGTTATTGATGCAACAACAGGACAAAACGGTTTAAGCCAAGCGAAAACATTCCGGGAGGCAACGAATGTAACTGGTATTGTTTTAACGAAGTTAGATGGAACTGCTAAAGGTGGTATTGTATTAGCGATTCGTAACGAAATGGATGTACCGGTGAAGTTTGTTGGATTAGGAGAGCAAATGGATGACTTGCAGCAGTTTGATCCAGAACAATATGTGTATGGTTTATTTGCGAACTTAGTAGAAACAGAAGAAGTATAAGCGAAAGAAGCGGTATTTCCGCTTCTTTTTCTATAAAAATATATGATGTTAAGAAAAAAACTTGACACTCTTTTGGACTCCATGTAAACTAATTCATGTAAAGGGAAATCACTTAACAAAGGATGATCCAACATGCTCGAAAAAACAACGAGAATGAACTATTTATTTGATTTTTATCAATCGTTGTTAACGCAAAAACAAAGAAGTTATATGTCGCTTTATTATCTAGATGATTTATCTCTTGGTGAAATTGCGGAAGAATTTGATGTAAGTCGCCAAGCCGTGTATGATAACATTAAACGGACTGAAGCGATGCTTGAAGAATATGAAGAAAAATTAGTATTACTTCAAAAGTTTCAAGAGCGACAGCGACTTGTTGCAAAGCTAAAACAGCTAATCAGCGAAGAAGAGCATGTGAATGAAGAAATGAAACAAGTTGTTGAAGCTATCGAAAAATTAGATTAGGAGGGCGGCAATATGGCATTTGAAGGATTAGCCGACCGACTTCAACAGACAATGCAAAAAATCCGCGGCAAAGGAAAAGTTTCTGAAGCCGATGTGAAAGAAATGATGAGAGAAGTTCGTCTAGCTCTTTTAGAAGCAGATGTTAACTTTAAAGTAGTAAAAGATTTTGTGAAGCGTGTGTCTGAACGTGCTGTCGGACAAGATGTAATGAAAAGTTTGACACCTGGACAACAAGTAATTAAAGTTGTACAGGAAGAACTTACAGAACTTATGGGCGGAGAGCAAAGCAAAATTGCTGTTGCTAATAAGCCACCGACTGTTATTATGATGGTTGGTCTGCAAGGTGCGGGTAAAACAACGACGACAGGTAAGCTTGCGAATTTGCTTCGTAAAAAGCATAATCGTAAACCGATGCTTGTTGCAGCTGATATTTACCGTCCAGCAGCAATTAAACAGCTTGAAACATTAGGGAAGCAATTGGACATGCCTGTATTTTCTTTAGGAGATCAAGTAAGTCCTGTTGAAATTGCGAAACAAGCGATTGCAAAAGCAAAAGAAGATCATCATGATTATGTTTTAATCGATACAGCGGGTCGCCTGCATATTGATGAAGAACTAATGGATGAATTAGCGAAAGTTAAAGAAGTTGCGAAACCGGATGAAATTTTCCTTGTTGTCGATGCGATGACGGGACAAGACGCGGTAAATGTTGCACAAAGTTTCCATGAACAGTTAGGTTTAACAGGTGTTGTATTAACGAAATTAGATGGTGATACGCGCGGTGGTGCTGCATTATCTATTAAGGCTGTAACAAACACACCAATTAAATTTGCAGGTATGGGTGAAAAACTAGATGCAATTGAAGCGTTCCATCCAGAGCGTATGGCATCCCGTATTTTAGGGATGGGCGACGTCTTAACATTGATTGAAAAAGCGCAAGCTACAGTTGATGAAGAGAAAGCAAAAGAACTTGAGCAAAAAATGCGTACGCTTTCGTTTACGCTTGACGATTTCCTAGAACAACTTGGACAAGTGCGTCAACTTGGGCCGCTTGATGAATTGTTAGGAATGCTTCCTGGTGCAAATAAAATTAAAGGGCTGAAAAATGCGCAAGTTGATGAAAAACAAATTGGGCATATTGAGGCAATTATTCGTTCTATGACTAAATTAGAACGAGAACAACCGGAAATAATCAATGCTAGTCGCAAAAAGCGCATTGCCAAAGGTAGCGGTACAACTGTACAAGAAATCAATCGTCTAATCAAACAATTCGATGACATGAAAAAAATGATGAAGACGATGACTGGAATGCAAAAAGGCAAGAAAAAAGGACTAGGTGGATTGAAGTTTCCATTCATGTAAGGAAAAAAAGATGGCTCTGTTAAGAAAAAATACTTTACAAAGCAATAGTCTTTTTGCTAATATAATTATCTGTGTGAAATAAATTCGGAGGTGCTTTATAAATGGCAGTTAAAATTCGTTTAAAACGTATGGGAGCTAAAAAAACTCCTTTCTATCGTGTAGTTGTTGCAGATTCTCGTTCTCCTCGTGACGGACGTTTCATTGAGGAAATCGGAACTTACAATCCAGTTGCTCAACCAGCTGAAGTTAAGATCAACGAAGAAGCAGCATTAAAATGGTTAGGAAATGGTGCTAAACCATCTGATACAGTTCGTAACTTATTCTCTAACCAAGGTATCATGGAGAAATTCCACTTATCTAAACAAGGTAAGTAATTGAGGCAATGACTATGAAGAAGTTAGTCGAGACGATTGTCAAGCCTCTTGTCGATTATCCTGAAGATGTAAAAGTTACACAGGAACTTTACAACGGAGAGATAAAGTATCGATTAACTGTACATCCTGAGGATGTTGGAAAAGTCATTGGAAAGCAAGGGAGAGTTGCGAAAGCGATTCGAATGCTCTTGTATTCAGTGGGACATCATAATGATGAAAAAGTAACACTGGAAATTCAATAAACGTAAAAAGGGCGAGGAGTTATTCCTCTCCCTTTTTTAACATTTAAATAGAGATTGCATGTTCCATCTATGAAATGGAGATGCTTAATTTATATAGAAACCAGGGGTGACATACTATTTATGACAAAATGGTTTAACGTAGGGAAAATTGTAAATACTCATGGCGTAAGAGGAGAAATCCGTGTTATTTCTCGTACTGATTTTCCAGAAGAGCGATATAAAGTAGGAAACACACTATACATATCGAATGAGAAAGACACAGACTACCTTCCGGTGAAGGTAACTTCTCATCGCCAACATAAGACATTCGATTTATTAACATTTGAAGGATATAACAATGTAGATGAAGTAGAGAAGTTTAAAGGTTCTTTAATAAAAGTACCAGAAGAGCAGTTAGGCGAACTTGCTGAAGGTGAATACTACTATCACGAAATTATTGGTTGCAGCGTTGTAACGGAAGAAGGAGAAGCGCTAGGGACAATCAAAGAAATTCTCTCTCCTGGTGCAAATGATGTTTGGGTGATTAAACGTCCGAAGGGTCAAGATCTTTTAATTCCTTATATTGATGACGTTGTACTTCAAGTTAATATTGAAAATAAATTAGTAACCATTCATGTAATGGAAGGGTTGCTATAATGAAAATTGATATTTTAACGTTGTTCCCAGACATGTTTACCGGTGTATTTGGATCTTCTATATTAAAGAAGGCGCAAGAAAAAGAAGTGGTAAACCTTCGTGTTGTTAACTTTCGTGATTATACAACAAGTAAGCATAATAGCGTAGACGATTATCCTTACGGCGGAGGAGCTGGTATGGTGCTTACTCCTCAGCCTATTTTTGATGCTGTAGAAGATTTGACGAAAGAGACAGAGCGTAAGCCGAGAGTTGTCTTAATGTGTCCGCAGGGCGAAAGATTTACGCAGAAGAAAGCGGAAGAGCTTGCAGAGGAAGAACATTTGATCTTTGTATGTGGGCATTATGAAGGGTATGACGAACGAATTCGTGAGCATCTCGTAACGGATGAGATTTCTATTGGTGACTATGTATTAACGGGCGGAGAATTAGCTTCTATGGTTATTACTGATAGTGTTGTACGTCTCTTGCCAGGCGTGCTAGGAAATCATGCTTCACAAGTGGAGGATTCGTTTAGTACAGGTTTATTAGAGCATCCTCATTATACACGTCCGGCTGATTTTCGTGGTATGAAGGTACCGGATGTATTAATGTCAGGGAATCATAAAAATATTGACGAATGGCGACATAAGGAATCTTTGCGCCGTACGTATACGCGTAGACCTGATTTGTTAGATGATAGAGATCTATCTAAACAAGAGAAAAAATGGCTTGAGGAAATAAAGCGAGAGCAGTAATAACTTCATATATTTGCTATTGCAACAGGCCTAGTAATATGCTATTATAACATTTGTGCTACTGAAATCAGTAGCCGTATTAACGATGTTCCGCTGTAATTTATTAAGACTTTATAAGAGCATCTGTTTAAAGGAGAGAATTTAATATGCAACAATTAATCGCAGAAATTACAAAAGGCCAATTAAAAACTGACCTTCCTTCATTCCGTCCTGGTGACACTTTACGTGTACACGTAAAAGTTGTTGAGGGAACTCGTGAAAGAATTCAGCTTTTCGAAGGTGTTGTAATTAAACGTCGTGGTGGCGGAATTAGTGAAACATTCACAGTTCGTAAGATTTCTTACGGTGTAGGTGTTGAGCGTACATTCCCAGTTCACACGCCAAGAATCGCGAAAATCGAAGTACTTCGCCGTGGTAAAGTACGTCGTGCTAAGTTATACTACTTACGTAACCTTCGCGGTAAAAAAGCACGTATTAAAGAAATTCGATAAGACATGTATGGGAGCTTGTAAATGCACAAGCTCCCTTTTTCCAATCTATATGAAATTTTGGTATAATACGAACAGCTTACATAACCGTGGAGGGGAAATGCATGAAAAAAGAGAAGAGTTCACTTTGGGAATGGATTAAAGCAATTTTGATTGCTGTTGTATTAGCTGGTGTTATTAGACAGTTTTTCTTTGCTCCAATTCTCGTAGACGGGGTATCGATGGCACCTACTTTACATGATCGTGATCGAATGATTGTGAATAAAATTGGTTATCACATTGGAGATCCAAAACGCTTTGATATTATCGTATTTCGAGCAACAGAAGATAAAGATTACATTAAGCGCATTATAGGCCTGCCAGGCGATGAAATAGAGTATCGTAATGATAAACTGTATGTTAACGGAAAGGCTTATGAGGAGCCGTATTTAGACAAGCAGAAAAAGCAAATTGCTGACGGACCGCTTACATATGATTTTAATCTTGAAGAAATGACAGGCAAGAAAACTGTTCCAAAAGATCAATTATTTGTTTTAGGTGATAATCGTCGTTTTAGTAAAGATAGCCGTTCAATCGGTACGATTTCAAAGGATCAAGTAATTGGTAAAGCCAATATGTTATATTGGCCGTTAGAAGACGCACGTATTGTGAAATAAATGAAAAAGAAGGTGGCAACATGGTAATTCAATGGTTTCCAGGGCATATGGCGAAGGCTAGACGCCAAGTAACGGAGAAATTAAAATTAATTGATGTTGTAATTGAGCTTGTAGATGCTCGATTACCATTATCATCTCGAAACCCAATGATTGATGAAATCATTACACATAAGCCGAGGCTTGTTGTTTTAAATAAAGCGGATATGGCAGATGATCGTTTAACAAAACAATGGATCGCATATTTTAAAGAAAAAGGCCATATGGCAATTTCGATTAATGCGCAAGCTGGACAAGGTATGAAAGAAATTGCAGCAGCTTGTAAAGTGCTTGTTAAAGAAAAATTTGATAAAATGGTTGCAAAAGGTATTAGACCGAGAGCGATTCGCGCATTAATTGTAGGTATACCAAATGTTGGTAAATCTACATTAATTAATAAATTGGCAAAGAAAAATATTGCTAAAACAGGAGATCGTCCAGGTGTGACAACAGCTCAACAATGGATTAAAGTTGGGAAGGAAATGGAATTGTTAGATACGCCAGGTATTCTGTGGCCTAAATTTGAAGATCAATTAGTGGGTCTTCGCTTAGCGACGACGGGTGCAATTAAAGATTCAATTTTAAATTTACAAGATGTAGCTGTTTACGCATTACGTTTTATGGAGAAACATTATCCAGAACGCTTGAAAGAACGCTACAATTTAAATGAGATTCCAGAAGATATTGTGGAATTATTCGATGCAATTGGAAAAAATAGAGGCTGCTTAATGGGCGGCGGAATGATTGATTATGATAAGACATCTGAGCTTGTACTTCGTGAGCTTCGTGGTGGCAAACTTGGAAAAATGACGTTTGAGACACCGGAAGAGTTTGCAGAGCAAGTAGAAGATGTGGAAAAAATAGAAGAAGTATAAGACGTGCGTTTGTGCGTCTTTTCTTTTTGGATACGTTTAAAAAGGAGCTTGTATAAATGCAAACAATGACGATAAAAGAAGCGGAAAATGTATTGAAAGAAATTATGAATGAAGAAGATGATCGCTTTCAACTGTTAATGAAAGATGAGCGAAAAGGCGTTCAAAAGCTCGTTTTGAAGTGGTATAAACAAAAAGAGTTAGAACAGAAAGAAAAAGAGAAGTTTTTTGAAATGTCCAAGTATGAAAATGCTTTGCGTGAAAAAGGGGTCACATATATCGCAGGTATTGATGAAGTAGGGCGCGGGCCATTGGCTGGGCCTGTTGTGACGGCAGCTGTCGTTCTTCCTGAGGATTTTTATATTCCAGGGTTAAATGACTCAAAAAAGCTGAGTGAAGCGAAACGTGAGCGTTTTTATGATGAAATAAAAGTACAAGCGATTGCAATTGGAGTTGGAATTATATCACCGCAAGTTATTGATGAAATTAATATTTACCAAGCAACGAAACAAGCGATGTTAGATGCTGTTGCAAATTTATCTTATACACCCCAACATTTATTAATTGATGCGATGAAGCTTCCCACACCAATTCCGCAAACTTCAATTATTAAAGGTGATGCGAAAAGTGTTTCGATTTCAGCTGCATCCATTATCGCAAAAGTAACGAGAGATCGTATGATGAAAGAACTGGGAGAGAAGTATCCTGAATACGGATTTGAGCAACATATGGGATATGGCACAAAGCAACATTTAGAGGCAATTGAAGTGCATGGAGTATTAGAGGAACACCGAAAGTCATTCGCGCCAATTAAAGATATGATTCAAAAATAAGCTGTAAATATACAGCTTATTTTTTATTTTGGCATATAAACATTACTATTTCCGAAAAAGAATAAAGCGATTTCAGTTTTCTGACACTTTATTGTAGACAGCGTGCCAATCATCTTATACAATGGCAATGTAATGTTTTTTAAACATTAAAAAACTTTTCGAGTAAAACAGGAAAACAGGGGAGGATGGGACCATGAATATCCATGAGTACCAAGGTAAGGCAGTCCTTAGAAGCTATGGGGTTAGCGTTCCGAACGGGAAGGTTGCATTTACAGTAGAAGAAGCTGTAGAAGCAGCGAAAGAATTAGGAACAGATGTATGTGTAGTGAAAGCACAAATTCACGCTGGTGGACGCGGCAAAGCTGGCGGAGTAAAAGTTGCAAAAAATTTAGATGAAGTTCGTACATATGCAGAAAGCATTTTAGGAACTACACTTGTGACACATCAAACAGGTCCTGAAGGTAAGGAAGTAAAACGCTTACTTATCGAAGAAGGTTGCGATATTAAAAAAGAATATTATGTAGGTCTAGTTTTAGATCGTGCAACTTCTCAAGTTGTTTTAATGGCTTCTGAAGAAGGCGGAACAGAAATTGAAGAAGTAGCAGAAAAAACACCTGAAAAAATCTTTAAAGAATATATTGATCCGGCAGTAGGCTTACAAGGTTTCCAAGCGCGCCGAATTGCATTTAACATCAATATTCCAAAAGAGCTTGTAGGACAAGCTGTGAAGTTTATGATGGGCTTATACCGTGCGTTTATCGAAAAAGATTGCTCTATCGCTGAGATTAACCCACTTGTTACAACAGGTGAAGGTAAAGTTATGGCACTAGATGCAAAATTAAACTTTGATTCTAATGCGTTATATCGCCATAAAGACATTTTAGAGCTTCGTGATCTTGATGAAGAAGATGCAAAAGAAATTGAAGCTTCAAAATACGACTTAAACTACATTCCTTTAGATGGAAATATCGGTTGTATGGTTAATGGTGCAGGTTTAGCGATGGCTACAATGGATATCATTAAACATTACCACGGTGACCCAGCTAACTTCTTAGATGTTGGTGGCGGTGCAACTGCTGAAAAAGTTACAGAAGCATTCAAAATTATCCTTTCTGACAAAAATGTAAAAGGTATCTTCGTTAACATTTTTGGTGGCATTATGAAGTGTGATGTTATTGCAGAAGGTGTTATTGAAGCAACGAAACAGGTAGGTCTTGAGTTACCTTTAGTTGTACGTCTTGAAGGTACAAACGTAGAACTAGGTAAGAAAATTTTAAATGAGTCTGGCTTAAATATTGTTGCAGCAGAATCTATGGCAGACGGTGCACAAAAAATTGTTTCACTAGTGGGCTAATAGAAAGCGGGGGAGAAAAATGAGCGTATTAGTTAATAAAGATACAAAAGTTATTGTTCAAGGTATTACAGGTTCTCAAGGTTTATTCCATACAAAACAAATGATTGAATACGGTACGAAAATTGTCGGTGGTGTAACGCCAGGTAAAGGTGGCACTGATATTGAAGGTGTACCAGTATTTGATACTGTAGAAGATGCAGTGAAAGCAACAGGCGCAAACGCTTCAGTTGTATACGTTCCACCCGCTTTTGCGGCTGATGCAATTATGGAAGCAGTTGATGCAGAAATTGATTTAGTAGTATGTATTACTGAAGGAATTCCTGTATTAGATATGGTAAACGTAAAGAGATATATGGCTGGTAAACATACACGTTTACTTGGACCAAACTGCCCAGGTGTTATCACGCCTGATGAATGTAAAATCGGTATTATGCCAGGATACATTCATAAAAAAGGTCATGTAGGTATCGTATCGCGCTCTGGTACTTTAACGTATGAAGCTGTACATCAGTTAACACAAGAAGGTATTGGACAATCTACTGCTGTAGGTATCGGCGGGGACCCTGTTAACGGTACAGACTTTATTGATGCGTTAAAAGCATTTAATGAAGATGAAGAAACACATGCTGTAATTATGATTGGTGAAATCGGCGGTACAGCAGAAGAAGAGGCAGCTGAATGGGTAAAAGCTAATATGACAAAACCTGTTGTAGGCTTCATTGGTGGTCAAACAGCGCCTGCTGGCAAACGTATGGGCCATGCTGGTGCAATCATTTCTGGCGGTAAAGGAACTGCTGCTGAAAAGATTAAAACAATGGAAGCTTGTGGCATTAAAGTAGCTGAAACTCCAGCAGTTATGGGAGAAACGCTAATCTCTGTTTTAAAAGAAAAAGGTTTATTTGAGACTTGCAAAAACTATTAATCTGTTGAAAGACACCTTCTTACTTGAGGGTGTCTTTTTACACTTTTTCTGTTTACATAATAAAAATTATGGGTAAGGAGAATTGAGATGAAAAGAGAGCGATTATTACATCTTCATTACTTGCTAGCAGATTATTGGAAAGCGGTGGAGAGGCTACTATATGTCGATCCAGAATTAAAGAACATATATACTTTTAACGAAAAACAAATGGAATACTACACTGGAATATCCTCGAAAAAATCTTCAGAACTAGTGAAATTTCTTCAAAGTTCAAATCTTCCGCAATATATATCTTATTTAGAGAAAAATCGTATTTTTTATATAACGATATGGGATGAAAATTATCCGCAATTATTACGTGAAATACAAGACCCTCCCTTCGTTTTATATGGAAAAGGAGAGAAAGATTTTCTCAATAAAGTAAATAAATTAGCAGTTGTTGGAACGAGAGAACCATCATTATATGGTCATGAGAGTTTGAAGTTTATTTTACACCCTTTATTAGAAAGAGAGTGGCTTATTGTCAGTGGGTTTGCAAAAGGGATAGATACAATGTCTCATGAGATTACAGTAAGGCATCATTGCCCGACTATTGCGATATTAGGGCACGGATTGTCGTTTATGTATCCGAAAGAAAATAGACATTTATATGAAATGTGGAAGGAATATATATTGTTATTGACAGAGTATCCTCCGCACTATGCACCGAAAAAATGGTATTTTCCAAAAAGGAACCGGATTGTTAGTGGTATAAGTAAAGGTGTTTTAGTTGTAGAAGCCAAATCGAGAAGTGGAACACTTATTACTGCAGACCTTGCGTTAGAGCAAAATAGAGAGGTGTTTGCGCTTCCTGGACCTATATTTATAGAGGGGGCATCGGGAACGAATCATCTTATTCAACAAGGAGCAAAATTAGTAAGAAATGCAGAAGATATCTTGGAGGAGATTTTAAATTAACCTTATATTTTTAAATTTTTATTAAACAATTATTGACAAATGGTAGATTGGCACTGTATGGTATATTCATTCTTGATTGACAAAAACAAGAGAAATCAATAAGATTAATGAAGACTTGAATCCACCTCTTAAGGAGGCACTAGCATGTCAGATTACCTCGTAATCGTGGAGTCGCCTTCTAAGGCGAAGACCATTGAGAAATATTTAGGGAAAAAATACAAAGTTGTCGCGTCTATGGGACATGTTCGCGATTTGCCAAAAAGTCAAATGGGGATAGAAGTAAAGAACAACTTCACCCCGAAGTATATTACCATTCGTGGTAAAGGTCCCGTCTTAAAGGATTTAAAATCAGCGGCGAAAAAAGCAAAGAAAGTTTATCTCGCGGCCGATCCAGACCGCGAAGGGGAAGCGATTGCTTGGCATTTAGCGAATACGTTAAATGTGGACGTTGAATCAGATTGTCGGGTTGTGTTTAATGAGATTACGAAAGATGCAATCAAAGAATCATTTAAACATCCTCGCGCAATTAATATGGATTTAGTAGATGCACAACAAGCAAGACGCATACTTGATCGTCTTGTTGGTTACAATATTAGTCCTTTATTATGGAAGAAAGTAAAAAAAGGATTAAGTGCAGGGCGTGTACAATCTGTAGCAGTTCGTTTAATCATCGAACGTGAAAAGGAAATTCAAAGCTTTGAACCTGAAGAATTCTGGACAATTAAAACAGAATTTGTAAAAGGAAAAGACACATTTGAAGCAAGTTTTTACGGTGTAGATGGTGAAAAAGTTCAATTAACGAATGAAACGCAAGTGAATGAAATAATTGAACAGATGAAAGACAATGCGTTTTCAGTTGAAAATGTAACGCGTAAAGAGCGAAAACGTAATCCTGCATTACCGTTTACAACATCTTCCTTGCAACAAGAAGCAGCACGTAAGTTAAATATGCGAGCAAAGAAAACGATGATGCTTGCACAGCAATTGTATGAAGGGATAGATCTTGGAAAACAAGGAACTGTAGGTCTTATTACGTATATGAGAACTGATTCAACACGTATCTCAGAAACAGCTCAAACAGAGGCACGTACTTACATCACTGAAGCGTATGGTACGGAATACATAGGAACAGAAAAGAAGAAAGAATCGAAAAAGTCAAATGCACAAGATGCACATGAGGCAATTCGTCCTACTTCGGTAATGAGAAAGCCAGAGGAACTGAAAAGTTTCTTAAGTCGTGATCAACTTCGATTATATAAATTGATTTGGGAGCGATTTGTTGCAAGTCAAATGGCGTCTGCTATAATGGATACTGTGACAGCGAGACTCATTAATAACAATGTTCAGTTCCGTGCAAGTGGATCGGTTGTAAAGTTCCCAGGATTTATGAAAGTGTATGTAGAGTCGAAAGATGATGGTGCGGAAGAAAAGGATAAGATGTTGCCGCCTTTAGAAGTAGGGGAAACTGTATTTTCAAAGGATTTAGAACCGAAGCAACATTTTACACAACCTCCTCCGCGCTATACAGAGGCCCGTCTAGTAAGAACACTTGAAGAACTTGGAATTGGAAGACCGTCGACTTATGTACCTACACTTGAAACGATTCAAAAACGTGGATATGTAGGTTTGGATAATAAACGCTTCGTTCCGACTGAACTTGGTGAAATAGTAATTGAACTTATTTTAGAGTTTTTCCCAGAAATTATTAACATTGAATTTACTGCCAATATGGAGCAAAGCCTTGATGAAGTAGAAGAAGGAAATGCCAATTGGGTGAAAATTGTTGATGATTTCTACGTAGGATTTGAACCGCGCTTAGAAAAAGCGGAAAAAGAAATGCGTGAAGTGGAAATTAAAGATGAGCCAGCTGGGGAAGACTGTGAATTATGCGGACATCCAATGGTCTTTAAAATGGGTAAATACGGGAAGTTTATGGCTTGTTCGAATTTCCCTGATTGTCGTAATACAAAAGCGATTGTGAAAGAAATCGGTGTAACTTGTCCGAAATGTGAAGAAGGACAAATTATTGAGCGTCGCAGTAACAAAAAGAAACGTCTTTTCTATGGATGCGGTACGTATCCAGAGTGTGACTTTGTATCTTGGGATAAGCCAATTGGTCGTAAATGTCCGAAGTGTGAAGGCATGCTTGTAGAGAAAAAGTTAAAAAAAGGCGTGCAAGTACAATGTATTTCGTGCGATTATGAAGAAGAACAACAAATGTGAGCGTAACTGCTCACATTTTTTTCGGGAAGAAAAGGAAAGGTGATATAAATGACAACACAAGTAGTAAACGTCATTGGCGCAGGTCTTGCAGGAAGTGAAGCAGCTTACCAAATTGCAAAACGTGGTGTCCAAGTTAGATTATATGAAATGAGGCCGGTAAGGCAAACACCAGCTCATCACACAGATAAATTTGCTGAATTAGTATGTAGTAACTCACTTCGTGCAAACACTTTAACAAATGCAGTTGGAGTTATTAAAGAGGAAATGCGTTTAATGGATTCTGTAATTATTCGTGCGGCAGACGAGTGCTCTGTACCAGCTGGAGGTGCTTTAGCTGTAGACCGTCATGAGTTCGCAGCTAAAGTAACAGAATACGTAAAAAACCATCCGAATGTAACTGTAGTGAACGAAGAGCTTACTGAAATTCCAGAAGGACCAACAATTATTGCAACAGGTCCACTTACATCTCCTGATCTTGCTGCACAATTAAAAGAACTAACAGGTGAAGATTATTTCTATTTCTACGATGCGGCAGCACCAATCGTAGAAAAAGACAGCATTGACATGAATAAAGTATATTTAAAATCGCGTTATGACAAAGGTGAAGCTGCATATTTAAATTGCCCAATGACAGAAGAAGAGTTTGACCGTTTTTATGAGGCTTTAATTGCTGCTGAGACAGTGCCTTTAAAAGAGTTTGAAAAAGAAATTTTCTTTGAAGGTTGTATGCCAGTAGAAGTTATGGCAAGTAGAGGGAGACAGACGCTAGTATTTGGACCTATGAAACCTGTTGGATTGGAAGATCCAAAAACAGGAAAAACGCCATATGCTGTTGTTCAGTTGCGTCAAGATGATGCAGCGGGAACTTTATACAATATCGTAGGTTTCCAAACGCATTTAAAATGGGGACCACAAAAAGAAGTGCTACAGTTAATTCCGGGACTGGAAAATGCAGAGATTGTACGTTATGGTGTAATGCATCGTAATACGTTTATTAATTCACCTAATTTGCTTCGTCCAACATATCAATATAAACAACGTGATGATTTATTCTTCGCTGGTCAAATGACTGGAGTAGAGGGATATGTTGAATCAGCAGCATCAGGATTATTAGCGGGAATTAATGCTGCACGTCTTGTGCAAGGTGAAGAGCCAGTTGTATTACCGTCAGTAACTGCAATGGGTAGCATGGCAAATTACATTACGGCAACGAATGCTAAAAACTTCCAACCGATGAATGCGAACTTCGGTCTATTTGCACCGTTAGAGAAAAAGATCAAAAAGAAAGCGGAACGAAATGAAGCATACGCAACACGCGCTTTAGAAACAATTCAAAATTTTGTAAATATTTAGTTAAATTTCTTGCAAAGGCTACTAAGTTGTGATACGATTTAGTAGCCTTTATTGAGGTGAGTTGTGTGAATGTGAAGAAATTGTTACAATTATTCGTTGGATATTTACAAATTGAAAGAAATTATTCAAAATATACAATTGCAAGTTATCAAAATGATTTAGAACATTTTGTGCAATTTATGGAGCGAGAAGGCATATCCTCTTTTTTAGACGTTACATACGCGGATGTTCGTTTGTACTTAACGACGTTGCACGATGAAAAGTTAGCCCGTAAATCTGTCGCAAGAAAAGTATCAAGCTTACGAAGTTTATATCGTTTTTTGATGCGTGAAGGTTATCGAAAAGATAATCCGTTTGCACTTGCGTCACTCCCCAAAAAAGAATTGTCAATCCCAAAGTTTTTATATGCTGAAGAGTTAGAGGAATTATTTGAAGTTTCTGACACGGGAACACCATTAGGTCAAAGGAATCAAGCTTTATTAGAGTTGATGTATGCGACTGGAATCCGTGTGAGTGAATGTGTCAATTTACAACTTACCGATATTGACTTTGCGGTGGGAACAATTTTAGTAATGGGAAAAGGAAAAAAACAAAGGTATATTCCGTTCGGAAGCTATGCGCAAGATTCTTTAATTACTTATATAGAGAATGGGAGAAAACAGTTAGTTAATAAGACTGACGAAGACTCTCGTATGGTATTTTTAAATGCGAAAGGTACACCGCTAACAAGTCGTGGAGTACGTTATGTTTTAAATGAACTCATTAAAAAGGCGTCACTGACAATGCGGATAAGTCCCCATATGTTAAGGCATACATTTGCTACACACATGTTAGATGAAGGGGCAGATTTACGTACTGTACAGGAGCTATTAGGTCATGAGAATTTGTCGACTACACAAATTTATACGCATGTCTCTAAAGAAAGATTGCGTTCTGTTTACATGAAGCATCACCCGCGGGCATAAATTGCTTTAAAAGCTATAAAAACAAATAAAGGAGTTTTTTCTATGGGGAATTTCCACGCTACAACGATATTTGCAGTTCATCATAATGGAGAATGTGCAATGGCTGGAGATGGTCAGGTGACAATGGGAAATGCTGTTGTAATGAAACATACAGCTCGTAAAGTTCGCAGACTTTTCCAAGGTAAAGTTTTAGCTGGTTTTGCAGGTTCAGTTGCTGATGCATTTACTCTTTTTGAAATGTTTGAAGGGAAATTAGAAGAGTATAATGGCAACTTGCAGCGTGCAGCTGTTGAAATGGCAAAACAATGGCGTGGCGATAAAATGTTACGTCAACTAGAAGCGATGCTCATTGTCATGGATAAAACAACTATGCTTCTTGTTTCAGGTACAGGAGAAGTGATTGAACCGGATGATGGTATTTTAGCAATTGGATCTGGTGGAAATTATGCGCTTTCTGCAGGTCGTGCTTTAAAGCAATATGCAAGTGAACACTTAACAGCGAAACAAATTGCGAAAGCGAGTTTAGAGATTGCTGGTGATATTTGTGTTTATACGAATCACAACATAATTGTTGAAGAATTGTAGAATCGTAAGGGAGGCATTTTATATGCATTTACATTTTACTCCGCGCCAAATTGTGGAAAAATTAGATCAATATATCATCGGTCAAAAAGACGCAAAGAAAGCGGTTGCTGTAGCGTTGAGAAATCGATACCGTCGTAGTAAATTAGCTGAAAATTTACGTGATGAAATAGCACCTAAAAACATTTTGATGATTGGACCGACAGGTGTTGGGAAAACAGAGGTAGCACGACGAATGGCGAAACTCGTTGGAGCACCTTTTATTAAGGTTGAGGCTACAAAATTCACAGAAGTTGGATATGTGGGTAGAGATGTAGAGTCGATGGTACGTGACCTTGTGGAAACATCGGTTCGTATCGTAAAAGAAGAAATGGTAGTGAAAGTTCAAGATAAAGCAGAAGAGCAAGCGAATCAACGTCTTGTTGAAATTTTAGTACCGAGTCCGGAGAAGCAATCTGGATTTAAAAACCCATTAGAGATGCTTTTTGGGGGCGCTCAAAATTCGAGTCAAACGTCTGATACACAAGAAGATGGTGAAATCGAAAAGAAACGTCAAGATGTGGAGAGAAAGCTTGCTGCAGGGCTTCTTGAAGAAGAGATTGTATCGATTGAAGTTACTGAGCAACAGTCGTCAATGTTTGATATGTTACAAGGAACTGGCATGGAGCAAATGGGAATGAATTTCCAAGATGCGTTAGGGAGTTTTATGCCGAAAAAAACAAAAAAACGTAAACTTTCTGTAAAAGAAGCAAGAAAACTCTTGACAAATGAAGAGGCACAGCGCTTAATTGATATGGATGAAGTTACACAAGAGGCTGTTTATCGTGCTGAACAGCTCGGGATTATTTTTATCGATGAAATTGACAAAATTGCTGGTAAGCAGTCGAATAGCGTAGATGTATCACGTGAAGGTGTGCAACGTGACATTTTGCCAATTGTAGAAGGGTCGAATGTTGCGACAAAATACGGATCAGTAAAAACGGATTATATTTTATTCGTTGCAGCTGGAGCGTTCCATATGTCTAAACCGTCGGATTTAATTCCGGAATTGCAAGGGAGATTTCCGATTCGAGTAGAATTAACAAAATTATCGACAGACGATTTTGTTAAAATATTAATCGAGCCTGACAATGCGTTAATTAAACAATATATGGCATTATTAGCGACTGAAGGTATAGAAATTGAATTTTCAGACGAAGCTATTCGTAAGATTGCTGAGATTGCTTATCAAGTTAATCAGGATACAGATAATATTGGAGCAAGAAGACTTCATACGATTATGGAGAAGCTCCTTGAAGATTTATCGTTTGAAGCATCTGAAATTACGTTAGAGAAAATAACGATAACCCCTCAATACGTTGAGGAGAAATTAGCAACAATTGCTAAAAATAAAGATGTGAGCCAGTTTATTTTGTAATAGTGTCATCAGGTGACTCGCCCTAGTTTCCAAGTGATGAAAAAATATGTGAGTAACATGTAGGAGGAACTTTTGAAATGGAATTATTAGCAAAAACAAGAAAATTAAATGCGTTATTACAGAGCGCAGCAGGGAAGCCTGTAAACTTTAGAGAAATGTCTGACACAATGTGTGAAGTAATCGAAGCAAACGTATTCGTAGTTAGTCGTCGTGGTAAATTACTAGGTTATGCAATTCACCAACAAATCGAAAACGAACGCATGAAGCAAATGCTTGCAGAACGTCAATTCCCAGAAGAATATACACAAAGCTTATTCAACATTACAGAAACATCTTCAAACTTAGATGTGAACAGTGCTTACACAGCATTCCCGGTAGAAAACAGAGAATTATTTGGTCAAGGTTTAACTACAATCGTACCGATCGTTGGTGGTGGTGAGCGTCTAGGTACATTAGTATTAGCTCGTCTTGGTCAAGAGTTCTTAGATGACGATTTAATCCTTGCTGAGTACAGCTCAACTGTTGTAGGCATGGAAATCTTACGTGAAAAAGCAGAAGAAATCGAAGAGGAAGCACGTAGTAAAGCTGTTGTTCAAATGGCGATCAGCTCATTATCTTACAGTGAGTTAGAAGCAATTGAGCATATCTTCGAAGAATTAAATGGAACAGAAGGTTTACTTGTTGCAAGTAAAATTGCTGATCGTGTAGGAATTACTCGTTCTGTAATCGTAAATGCACTACGTAAATTAGAAAGTGCTGGTGTAATTGAGTCTCGCTCTTTAGGTATGAAAGGAACATACATTAAAGTGCTAAACGACAAGTTTCTACAGGAACTTGCTAAATTAAAAACAAACTAATTTATAAAAAACTCTCCTCGATCGAGGAGAGTTTTTTTTGCACTGGATTGATGGCGCTTGTGAAAAGTGCCATAAGCGTGTTTTCTGGGAAAACTATTAATTGTGTTTTACTTTTTTGCTTAAAAGAAATGAAGGTTGGTAATACTAGAATTCGAGTATGAACAAAGAAAGTTTTACATTGTTCGCATTTTCGACTTGATTGTAATATTTCAGTATGATATAGTAAGCAGTGGTGTCAGTACAAAGTACACACGTTTACTGATTTAAGTGTTGGTGCTACGTTTGTAGTTTCGCTTAGAGATGAAGTAAACGGAGGATATCAAAAACCATTTAGGAGGAACTATATTATGTCAGTAATTTCTATGAAGCAATTGCTTGAAGCTGGTGTTCATTTCGGACATCAAACTCGTCGTTGGAACCCAAAAATGAAGCGTTACATTTTCACAGAGCGTAACGGTATCTACATCATCGACTTACAAAAAACTGTGAAAAAAGTTGAGGAAGCTTACAGAACGATGCGCGACATCGCTGCTGAAGGTGGAGACATCTTATTCGTAGGTACTAAAAAACAAGCACAAGAAGCTATTAAAGAAGAAGCAACTCGTGCTGGTATGTACTTCGTTAACCAACGTTGGTTAGGCGGAACTTTAACAAACTTCCAAACAATCCAAAAGCGTATCAAGCGTCTTAAAGACATCGAAAGAATGCAAGAAGATGGTACTTTCGAAGTACTTCCTAAGAAAGAAGTTGTTCAACTTAAAAAAGAGTTAGAGCGTCTTGAGAAATTCTTAGGCGGTATTAAAGATATGAAAGGTCTTCCAAGTGCATTATTCGTAGTAGACCCTCGTAAAGAGCGTATTGCAGTTGCTGAAGCACGCAAATTACACATTCCAATCATCGGTATCGTTGATACAAACTGTGATCCAGACGAAATCGATCACGTTATCCCAGCAAACGATGATGCAATTCGTGCTGTAAAACTTCTTACATCTAAAATGGCAGACGCGATCCTTGAAGCAAAACAAGGTGAAGAAACTGTTACTGCGTAACAAAGTTGGAAAGGTGATAAGGGGTTCGGCCTTTTATCACCTTTTTTAAGGTATAAACACCTTTATAAAAGGTATAAATACATATTTTAGGAGGATGAAAAATATGGCAATCACTGCTCAAATGGTAAAAGAATTACGTGAAAAAACTGGCGCAGGTATGATGGACTGCAAAAAAGCTTTAACAGAAACTAACGGCGACATGGAGAAGGCAATTGACTTCTTACGCGAAAAAGGTATTGCGAAAGCTGCTAAAAAAGCAGACCGCATTGCTGCTGAAGGTTTAACTTTCATCGAAACAAACGGTAACGACGCTTTAATCTTAGAATTAAACTCTGAAACTGATTTCGTTGCGAAAAACGAAGGTTTCCAAGCACTAATTAAAGAATTAGCTGCTCACTTATTAACTAACAAACCAGCTAACGTTGAAGAAGCTATGGCTCAAACAATGGAAAACGGTAAAAACGTTGAAGAGCACATCAACGAAGCAATCGCTAAAATTGGTGAAAAACTTACACTTCGTCGTTTCGAAATCGTATCAAAAACTGATGCAGATGCATTCGGCGCTTACCTACACATGGGTGGACGCATTGGTGTATTAACAGTTCTTGAAGGTTCTACTGATGAAGCTGCTGCTAAAGATGTTGCAATGCACATCGCTGCAGTTAACCCTAAATACATCGACCGCGATGCTGTAACAGCTGAAGAAGTTGAGCATGAGCGTCAAGTATTAACACAACAAGCATTAAACGAAGGCAAGCCTGAAAAAATCGTTGCAAAAATGGTTGAAGGCCGTCTAGGTAAATTCTTCGAAGAGATTTGCTTACTTGACCAAGCATTCGTTAAAAACCCTGATATGAAAGTTCGTCAGTTCGTTGAGTCTAAAGGCGGAACATTAAAAGGATTCGTTCGCTACGCTGTTGGTGAAGGTATCGAAAAACGCGAAGACAACTTTGCTGAAGAAGTAATGAACCAAGTAAAAGGTAGTAACTAATACAGATTAGGGAACACATTGTGTTCCCTTTTTTAAAATAAAGATGTAAGCAATTGGAGGTTCATTATGAGTAAACCGAAATATAATCGTGTCGTTTTAAAGCTAAGTGGAGAAGCTTTAGCTGGAGAGCAAGGATTTGGAATTAATCCAACTGTTATTAAGTCAGTTGCAGAACAAGTAAAAGAAATTGCAGAACTTGATGTAGAGGTTGCTGTTGTTGTTGGTGGCGGTAACATTTGGCGTGGGAAAATTGGAAGTGAAATGGGCATGGATCGTGCAGGAGCAGATTACATGGGCATGTTAGCTACAGTTATGAATTCATTAGCTCTTCAAGATAGCTTGGAGAATATTGGAATCCAAACTCGTGTACAAACTTCAATTGAGATGCGTCAAGTGGCAGAGCCTTACATTCGCCGTAAAGCAGTTCGTCACTTAGAGAAAAAACGTGTTGTTATCTTTGCAGCAGGTACAGGTAATCCATACTTCTCTACAGATACAACAGCAGCATTACGTGCAGCGGAAATCGAAGCAGACGTTATTTTAATGGCAAAAAATAATGTGGATGGCGTATATAGCGCAGATCCATCTATTGACCCAACAGCTACGAAATACGAAACGCTTACTTACTTAGATGTATTAAAAGAAGGTTTAGGTGTAATGGATTCTACAGCTTCTTCTCTATGTATGGATAATGATATTCCATTAATTGTATTCTCAGTTATGGAAAAAGGTAATATTAAACGTGCCGTTTTAGGCGAAAATATTGGAACAGTTGTAAGGGGGAAATAAATATGGGACAACAAGTATTGAAGTCTTCAAATGAAAAAATGGAAAAAGCAGTTGCTGCTTATTCTCGTGAATTAGCAACAGTTCGCGCTGGTCGTGCAAGCTCGTCTGTATTAGATAAGGTACAAGTTGATTACTATGGTGCACCAACACCAGTTGTGCAATTAGCGAACATTACAGTTCCAGAAGCACGTTTACTTGTAATTCAACCTTATGATAAAACTTCTATCGGTGATATCGAAAAAGCAATTTTAAAAGCAGATTTAGGCTTAAACCCTTCTAATGATGGAACTGTAATTCGTATTGCATTCCCTGCATTAACAGAAGAGCGTCGTCGTGATCTTGTTAAAGTTGTGAAAAAATATGCTGAAGAAGCAAAAGTAGCTGTTCGTAACGTACGTCGTGACGGAAATGATGATCTTAAGAAGCTTGAAAAAGCTGGCGAGATTACAGAAGATGATTTAAGAGGATATACTGAAGATATCCAAAAAGAAACAGATAAATATATTGCAAAAGTTGACGAAATCGCAAAAAACAAAGAAAAAGAAATCATGGAAGTGTAATAGCGATAACTTCGCAAATATGACCCTCTTCTTAAGGGGGTCTTTTTACACTTTTAGGCATACGTCTGCTTGTTGGAGGGTATGAATGATGTTTAAAAACTTTCCTTTTTTTAAAGGTAAAAAGGACACATCGTTTGATCATCTCGTTGAAGAAGTGAAAAAAGGATATATCCCAGAACATATTGCCATCATTATGGATGGGAATGGAAGATGGGCAAAGAGGAGAGCAATGCCTCGTATTGCGGGACATCATGAAGGTATGCAAGTTGTAAAGAAAATTACAAAATTTGCAAGTAAACTTAATGTGAAAGTGTTAACTCTTTATGCTTTTTCAACTGAGAACTGGAAAAGACCGAAAAAGGAAGTTGATTATTTAATGAAGCTTCCAGAAGAATTTCTAGGTACATTTTTACCAGAATTGATTGAAGAAAACGTACAAGTCCGAGTAATAGGGCAAAAAGATCGTCTTCCTACGCATACACGCAGAGCGATGGAGAAAGCCATGGAAGATACGAAAGAGAATACGGGATTAATTCTTAATTTCGCGTTAAACTATGGAAGTCGAGATGAAATCGTTTCTGCTGTGCAACATATGATGAAAGATAATGAGGAAGGAAAAATTCGTTCTGAAGAGGTAAGTGAAGAAATGCTTTCCTCCTACTTAATGACGAGTTCTTTACCCGATCCAGAGTTGTTAATCCGAACAAGCGGAGAGCTACGTATTAGTAATTTCATGTTATGGCAAATTGCATATTCGGAGTTTTGGTTTACAGATGTGTATTGGCCAGACTTCAAAGAAGAACATTTGCTAAATGCGATTACTGACTTTCAACATAGAGGGCGCAGATTCGGAGGCGTGTAGAAAGAGAGGGTTTGGTAGTGAAACAGAGAATTATTACTGGAGTGGTTGCTGCCGCGCTATTCATTCCCATCGTAATATACGGTGGCGTGCCTTTTACGGTTTTAGTGTATGCACTTGCTTCTATAGGTTTATATGAATTAATTCGTATGAATAAGCTTACGCTTATTTCAGTACCGACAGTTTTAGCTGCAGTATTATTGTGGATTCTTTTAATTCCAAGTAGTGCATCAGAACTGTTTACATGGATTGGATTAGGTAAATTGGAAATCACATTTGTGATTGTTTTATTACTTTTATCATATACAGTCCTTTCTAAGAATACATTTACTTTTGATAATGCTTCATTTTTACTAATGGCAACGACATATGTGGCAATGGGATTCTTATATTTAAATGAAACGAGAATATTAGGAATTAAATATGTGTTTTGTGCATTATTTGTTATATGGGCTACTGATTCAGGCGCATATTTCGTAGGAAAAGCATTGGGCAAGAGAAAATTGTGGCCAGAAATTAGTCCAAATAAAACGATTGAAGGTTCATTAGGCGGCATCGTTTGTGGAATTATTGTGGCACTTGTTTACAACGTGTTCTTCCCAGTCGAATCGAATGTAGTAATTTTAATTGTGCTGACAATTATCATTTCTATTTTTGGACAAATTGGTGATTTAGTACAATCTGCTTTTAAACGTCATTATGGCGTAAAGGATTCAGGTACAATTTTACCTGGGCATGGTGGTATATTAGATCGAACAGATAGTTGGTTATTCGTTTTACCAATTCTCTACTTCTTATTACAATACAATTAATAAATGAACGAGGGGTTGGAGTCATGAAAAACATTAGTTTATTAGGTGCAAGCGGATCAATTGGTACACAAACTTTAGATGTATTACGCTCGCACCCAGACCAATTCCGTCTCGTTGCTTTTTCTGTAGGGAAAAATATTGACTACGCAGTAAAGGTAATTCAAGAATTTTCTCCGCAAATCGTCTCTGTGCAAAGAGAGGAAGATGTTTTAAAATTACAAACTGTTTCTGGTAATACAAAAATTGTATATGGTAGTGAAGGACTTTTAGAAGTAGCATTACATCCAGATGCGGAGATTGTAGTAAATGCTGTTGTAGGTAGCGTAGGTTTGTTACCGACACTTCGTGCGATTGAGGCGAAAAAAACAATTGGAATTGCAAATAAAGAAACGTTAGTAACTGCAGGACATCTTGTAATGGAAGCAGCGCGAAAACATAATGTTTCGTTACTTCCAGTAGATAGTGAACATTCGGCTATTTTTCAATGCTTGAATGGTGAAAATGAAAAAAGAATTTCTCGTCTTATTATAACGGCTTCTGGTGGAAGTTTCCGTGATAAAACGAGAGATGAATTGCATCATGTGACCGTAGAAGATGCGCTTCGACATCCAAACTGGTCAATGGGTTCGAAAATTACAATTGATTCTGCTACAATGATGAATAAGGGACTAGAAGTAATTGAAGCACATTGGCTTTTTGGTATCCCTTATGAGCAAATCGATGTTGTTTTACATAAAGAAAGTATTATCCATTCTATGGTTGAATTTGAAGATCGTAGTGTAATGGCGCAGCTTGGTTCACCTGATATGCGAGTACCAATTCAATACGCACTTACATATCCTGATAGATTGCCTCTTTCAGACACAAAACAGTTAAACTTATGGGAAATAGGGACGTTGCATTTTGAGAAAATGGATCAAGAACGATTCCGTTGTTTACGTTTTGCGTATGAAGCTGGAAAAGCAGGTGGAAGTATGCCAGCTGTAATGAACGCAGCGAATGAAGTAGCTGTTGAAGCTTTTTTACAAAAGAGAATTGGTTTCTTAACAGTGGAAGACCTCATTGAAAAAGCAATGAACCATCACAATGTCATTGCACGTCCGAGCTTAGAGGAAATTCTGGAAATTGATGCAGCCACAAGACGGTTTGTGATGGAACAAATTTAGCAAAGGTGGTTATGGAATTGAATACAGCGATTGCCTTTATATTAATTTTCGGTGCACTCGTATTTTTCCATGAGCTAGGGCATCTATACTTCGCGAAAAGAGCAGGCATTTTATGCCGCGAGTTTGCGATTGGTTTTGGTCCGAAAATATTCTCATTTGAAAAGAATGAAACGGTGTATACGATTCGATTACTGCCTCTGGGTGGCTATGTAAGAATGGCTGGCGAGGATGCAGACACAGTTGAGTTAAAGCCAGGGAAAAAGGTTGGCCTTGTGCTAAATGAAAAAGACGAAGCTGTGAAATTAGTTTTTGATGGATATGAAAAATATCCAAATGTTCGTGTTATTGAAGTCGAACAAGCTGATTTAGAGCATAATCTAACGATTTCAGGCTATGAAGAGTATGAGGAAGAGCTTCAAACATTCCGAGTGAATGAAAAGGCTCGCATCATTACTGCTGGAGAAGAAATTCAAATTGCTCCATATAACAGGCAATTTGGCTCTAAAAAATTGGGTCAACGCGCTTTAACAATCTTTGCGGGTCCTGCAATGAACTTCATTTTAGCATTTGTTATTTTTGTGATTCTTGGATTTGTACAAGGGGTTCCTATTGACAAACCAATGGTCGGAAAAGTGATGGATAATAGTGCAGCACAGCAAGCTGGCCTGAAAGAGAATGATACAATTCAAGCGATTGATGGGAAAAACACAAGTACATGGAAAGATGTTGTTACTATTGTACGTGAAAACCCGAATAAAGAAATTACGTTACAAGTAAAGCGTGATAATGAACAGTTTAATGTGAAAGTAACGCCAACACTTGATAAAGAAGGAAAAGACGAAGTTGGTAGAATTGGTGTTTATTCTCCTGTAGAGAAAACAGTAATGGGTTCTATTAAATCAGGATTTGAACAAACGTACCAATGGACGAAACTAATTTTTGAATCTCTTGTGAAATTAGTAACTGGTCAATTTTCTATTAATGAGTTGTCAGGTCCAGTAGGAATTTATAATCTAACAGATCAAGTTGTAGATTATGGATTTACGCGTGTACTAAGTTTAGCGGCAGTTCTAAGCATTAATCTTGGTTTATTTAATTTATTACCAGTTCCTGCTTTAGATGGTGGCCGTTTATTCTTCTTCTTAATTGAAGCGTTACGAGGGAAACCAATTGACCGTCAAAAAGAAGGAATGGTTCATTTTATTGGTTTTGCATTATTAATGTTATTAATGTTAGTTGTAACATGGAATGACATTCGTAAGTTTTTCTTGTAAAATAGAATGAAACTAATAATGAAATAGAGCTCGTAGAATAAAATCCCTCACCTAATTCGAGGTGAGGGGTTTTACTGCGTGTAAGAGTAAAATGAAGAGGTGCAAATAAATGAAACAAAGTATGGTATTCAGTCCTACATTACGTGAAGTTCCAGCTGATGCTGAAATTAAGAGTCATCAATTATTACTTCGCGCAGGTTTTATGCGTCAAAATGCTTCTGGTATTTATAGTTTTCTACCATTTGGATTAAAAGTATTACACAAAGTAGAACGTATCGTTCGAGAAGAAATGGAGCGTGCAGGAGCTGTAGAATTATTAATGCCAGCTATGCAAGCTGCAGAATTATGGCAAGAATCAGGTCGTTGGTATTCATACGGATCTGAATTAATGCGTATGAAAGATCGTAACGCTCGTGAATTCGCATTAGGAGCGACACATGAGGAAGTAATTACGGATCTTGTGCGTGATGAAGTGAAATCATATAAAAAATTACCGTTAACATTATACCAAATTCAAACAAAATTCCGTGATGAGCAAAGACCTCGTTTCGGTTTATTACGTGGAAGAGAGTTTCTAATGAAAGATGCATACTCTTTCCATGCTACACAAGAGAGCTTAGATGAAGTATACGATCGCTTATATAAAGCATACTCTAACATTTTTGCTCGTTGTGGCTTGAATTTCCGTGCAGTTATTGCTGATTCTGGAGCAATGGGCGGAAAAGATACACATGAATTTATGGTATTATCTGATGTTGGTGAAGATACAATTGCATACTCTGACACATCTGATTATGCAGCAAACATCGAAATGGCTCCTGTTGTAGATACGTATACGAAGAGTGACGAAGCAGAAAAAGCTCTTGAAAAAGTAGCAACACCAGACCAAAAAGCAATTGAAGAAGTATCTGCATTCTTAAACATTGCAGCTGACAAGTGCATTAAGTCTATGGTATTTAAAGTAGATGAGAAATTAGTAGTTGTACTTGTTCGTGGTGATCACGAAGTAAACGATGTGAAAGTGAAAAATGTATACGGCGCTTCAGTTGTTGAGCTTGCTTCTCATGAAGAAGTAAAAGAATTATTAAATTGTGAAATTGGTTCATTAGGGCCGATTGGTGTAACAGGTGATATTGAAATTATTGCTGATCACGCTGTAGCATCAATTGTTAACGGATGTTCAGGAGCGAACGAAGAAGGATTCCATTATGTAAATGTAAATCCAGAACGTGACTTTAAAGTAAGTCAATATACAGATTTACGCTTCATTCAAGAAGGAGACCAATCTCCAGATGGAAACGGAACAATTCTTTTCGCACGCGGAATTGAAGTTGGTCATGTATTCAAATTAGGAACTCGTTATAGTGAAACAATGAACGCGACATTCCTAGATGAAAACGGAAAAACACAACCACTTATTATGGGTTGTTACGGTATCGGTGTATCTCGTACAGTGGCAGCAATTGCAGAGCAGTTTAACGATGAGAACGGCTTAGTTTGGCCAAAAGCTGTAGCACCATTCCATGTGCATGTAATTCCAGTAAATATGAAATCTGATGCACAACGTGAAATGGGTGAAAATATCTACAACTCATTACAAGAACAAGGCTATGAAGTGTTATTAGACGATCGTGCAGAACGTGCAGGTGTTAAGTTTGCAGATGCAGATTTATTCGGTCTTCCAGTTCGCGTTACAGTTGGTAAAAAAGCAGACGAAGGTATTGTAGAAGTGAAAGTACGTGCTACAGGTGAGTCTGAAGAAGTAAAAGTAGAAGAACTTCAAACATATATTGCAAATATTTTAAAATAAGAAGAGGTACCTCGTAATGGGGTACCTTCTCTTTCTTTGTAAACGTATTTTGTAAAAGAAGAAGGAAGAAATCTTTCTTTGTAGTACGTTTCAATTTATAATAGCAAATGGAAGGAGAGTGCTTATGTCTTTAACAAATGAACAACAAGAGCGATTTCAAATTTTGCTCCAGCAGTTGCAAATACCAGACGACCTTATAAATCAATATTTACAAGGCGGTGGTATTGAAAGGCTCGTTATTGATAAAGCGAATAAAAGTTGGCATTTTGATTTACAAGTGCCACGTATTTTGCCTACAGAATTATATGAATTGCTAGAAACAAAGCTTAAGCAATCATTTTCTCATATTGCAAGAACAACATTTGCATTAGAAACAGAGAATAAACAATTTACAGAAGAAGAAGTAAGGGCGTATTGGCCACTTTGTACGGAACGAATTACATTTTCACCCATGTTCGCGTACTTAAAGAAGCAACTTCCGCAGGTGAACGGAGTGAAGTTGTTAATAAATGTAAATAATGAGCTGGAGTCTACTGCTTTAAAGAAAAACGTTGCGAAACCAGTGGGGGATCAATACGAAGCTTTTGGATTCCCGCGTTTCCAGTTAGACACACATATACAGCAAAATGCAGAAGAAATGCAAAAGTTTCGTGAGCAAACGCAGCAAGAAGACCGCGAGCGTGTTATACAAGCTATGGAAGAAATGGCGAAGAAGCAAGCTGAAGAAAGCAGCGTTGTGCATGAAGGACCGATTACACTCGGGTATCTTATTAAGCCGGATGAAGAGATTACACCGATGCGAGAAATTCAAGATGAAGAAAGAAGAAAAACGGTTCAAGGATATGTCTTCCATGTAGAAACAAAAGAGCTTCGTAGTGGGCGTACGTTATTAACTTTAAAAATAACGGATTATACGGATTCTATTATGATCAAAATGTTCTCGCGTGACAAAGAAGATATTCCAATGCTGCAATCCTTGAAAAAAGGAATGTGGGTGAAAGCGCGTGGTTCTGTTCAAAACGATACATTCGTTCGAGATTTAGTAATGATTGCAAATGATATTAATGAAATAACAGGGCCGTCTCGTAAAGATAAAGCGCCAGAAGGCGAAAAGCGTGTAGAACTTCATCTTCACACTCCGATGAGCCAAATGGATGCTGTTACTCCTGTTTCTAGGCTTGTTGCCCAAGCTGGTAAATGGGGACATGAAGCTATTGCGGTTACAGACCATGCTGTGGCTCAGTCGTTCCCGGAGGCATATTCTGCGGGGAAAAAAGCTGGAGTTAAAGTTATATACGGTGTAGAAGCGAATTTAGTTAATGATGGTGTACCGATAGCGTATAACGAGGCGCATCGTTTACTTGCAGAGGAAACGTATGTTGTTTTCGACGTTGAGACGACAGGTTTATCAGCTGTATACGACACAGTCATTGAGTTGGCTGCCGTAAAAGTAAAGGGTGGCGAAATCATTGATCGCTTTGAATCTTTCGCAAATCCACATCAACCATTATCAGCGACGATTATTGAATTAACAGGTATTACAGATGATATGTTAACTGATGCACCAGAAGTGGACGAAGTGTTTAAAAAGTTTGAGGAATGGATGGGTGACCATACACTTGTTGCCCATAATGCAAGCTTTGATATGGGCTTTATTAACGTAGGTTTTAAAAAGGCTGGGTTAGAAAAAACCAATAACCCCGTTATTGATACGTTAGAACTTGCACGATTCTTATTCCCAGAAATGAAAAATCATCGATTAAATACGATGTGTAAAAAACTTGATATTGAATTAACGCAACATCACCGTGCGATTTATGATACAGAAGCGACGGGATATTTACTTGTGAAAATGTTGAAAGATGTAATTGAAAAGGGATTTGAATATCACGATCAATTAAATGATAGCATGGGACAAGGGGATGCGTATAAGCGTGGCCGTCCAAGTCATATGACGTTACTTGCCACATCAGATGTTGGGTTGAAAAATTTATATAAACTTGTTTCATATTCTCACCTTAATTACTTTTACCGTGTACCACGAGTACCGAGGTCACTATTAAAAAAATACCGTGAAGGAATTTTAGTAGGAACGGCTTGTGATAAAGGTGAAGTATTTGAGGCAATGATGCAAAAAGCTCCTGAAGAGGTAGAAGAAATTGCACAGTTCTATGATTACATTGAAGTAATGCCTCCAGAGGTGTTGCGTCATTTAGTAGAGCGTGAACTCGTTCGAGATGAAGGACAATTAAAAACAATTATCTCTAACTTAGTAAAACTAGGTGAGACGTTAGATAAACTAGTTGTCGCTACAGGGAACGTGCATTACTTAGATCCAGAAGATGCAATGTATCGTAAAATTTTAGTTAGTTCACAGGGCGGGGCAAATCCGTTAAATCGACATTCATTACCGCCAGTACATTTCCGTACAACTGATGAAATGCTAGAGTGTTTTTCATTTTTAGGTGAGGACAAAGCGAAAGAAGTTGTTGTAACGAATACACAAAAAGTTGCGTCATTAATTGGTGATGTTCATCCGGTAAAAGATGATCTATATACACCAAAAATTGAGGGTGCCGATGATGAAACACGTGATATGAGTTATAAAATGGCACGCAGTATATACGGTGAAGAACTACCAGAAATTGTAGAGGCTCGCTTAGAAAAAGAATTGAAAAGTATTATTGGACATGGATTTGCCGTTATTTATTTAATCTCACATAAGCTTGTGAAAAAATCGTTAGTCGACGGATATCTAGTAGGTTCGCGTGGTTCAGTAGGTTCATCGTTCGTTGCAACGATGATGGAAATTACAGAAGTAAACCCATTACCACCACACTATGTCTGTCCAAAATGCAAGCAATCTGAATTCTTTAATGATGGTTCGGTAGGCTCTGGTTTCGACTTACCAGATAAAGATTGTCCGACATGTAATGTGGCATATGTAAAAGATGGACATGATATCCCATTCGAAACGTTCCTTGGATTCAAAGGAGATAAGGTACCCGATATCGATTTGAACTTCTCCGGGGAATACCAACCACGTGCCCATAACTATACGAAAGTACTGTTCGGTGAAGATTATGTATACCGTGCTGGAACGATTGGTACAGTTGCGGAAAAAACAGCTTATGGATATGTAAAAGGTTATGCAAATGATCACAATTTAACAATTCGGAATGCAGAGATTGACCGCTTAGTAGCGGGATGTACAGGGGTAAAACGTACAACTGGACAGCATCCAGGTGGTATAATCGTTGTGCCAGATTACATGGATATCTTTGATTTCTCCCCAATACAGTTTCCTGCTGATTCAATTGGTGCTGAGTGGAGAACAACGCATTTTGACTTCCACTCGATTCATGATAATTTATTGAAACTTGATATACTAGGACACGATGATCCGACCGTTATTCGTATGTTACAAGATTTAAGTGGTATTGATCCGAAAACAATCCCAACGGATGATCCAGAGGTAATGAAAATTTTCTCTGGTCCAGAAACGTTAGGGGTAACGGAAGAACAAATTAACTGTAAAACAGGTACACTTGGTATCCCAGAATTCGGTACGAAATTCGTAAGACAGATGTTAGAAGAGACAAAACCAACGACATTCTCAGAATTGGTCCAAATTTCTGGGCTGTCACATGGTACTGACGTATGGCTGGGTAATGCAAATGAGTTAATTTATAACGGTACATGTACGCTGAGTGAAGTTATCGGTTGTCGTGATGACATCATGGTATATTTAATCTATCAAGGTTTAGATCCATCATTAGCCTTCAAAATCATGGAGTCGGTTCGTAAAGGTAAAGGTGTACCGGAAGAATGGGAAGATGACATGAAAGGTAATAATGTACCAGGTTGGTATATTGATTCATGTAAGAAGATTAAATATATGTTCCCTAAAGCCCATGCGGCTGCTTACGTACTTATGGCTGTGCGTATCGCATACTTTAAAGTACATTTTGCACTTTTATTCTATGCGGCATATTTTACAGTCCGTGCAGATGATTTTGATGTAGAGGCGATGGCGAAAGGTTCAGCATCCATACGTGTGAAAATTGATGAAATAGCTCAAAAAGGATTGGATGCAGCGCCGAAAGAGAAAAGTTTATTAACGGTACTAGAAATGACGCTTGAAATGTGCGAGCGTGGATACTCATTCCAAAAGGTTGATTTATACCGTTCGCATGCAACGGAATTTATTATTGATGGAGACTCATTAATCCCTCCGTTTAATGCAGTGCCTGGTCTTGGTACGAACGCAGCCTTAAGTATTGTGGAAGCGCGCAAAAATGGAGACTTCTTATCAAAAGAAGACTTACAGCAACGAAGTAAGGTTTCGAAAACAATTATTGAGTATTTAGATAGCCAAGGTTGTTTAGGAGATTTGCCGGATCAAAACCAATTATCACTGTTCTAATAGGTAGGAAAAGTCTTTGCAAATCAATATTTGCTATGGTATACTATAAACCGAGATAACCATGTCATGTATATTTTGTGAAAAAGAGAGTGGGGAAACCCACTCTTTCGTGTTACTATCTACATTTTATTCATGTAGATAGTAAAGACATTTCTGTCGTATATACATATTTTGTTACAAGTTTTACTTCTTAAATTTGGTAATACTAAGACAGATATTCCCTGCTTAACGGCAGGGGCTTTTGTTAGCTAACGAGAAAGAATAAGATAGACCGTCTTTATGAACGGGATCTTTTCTTGTAAATGGTACATGGCGGCAGGAAGGAGGCTGTTTATGGATAAGAAAGTCACAGAAGTTGTAGAAGCATTTGCGCAGCCAATCGTTGAAGAGTTAAATCTTGAACTTGTAGATGTAGAGTATGTGAAAGAAGGACAAGACTGGTTCTTACGCGTATTCATCGATTCTGAAAAGGGAGTCGACATTGAAGAATGCGGTGCGGTAAGTGAACGTTTAAGCGAAGCTTTAGATAAAGAGGATCCAATTCCTCACCTTTACTTTTTGGATGTATCATCTCCTGGAGCAGAACGCCCATTAAAGAAAGAGAAAGACTTCCAGCAAGCGGTAGGAAAACAAGTGGCAATTAAAACATATGAGCCGATTGATGGCGAAAAGATGTTTGAAGGAAAGTTACTTTCCTACGACGGTACTACAATTACACTACTATTAACAATTAAAACACGTAAAAAAGAAATCCAAATTCCAATGGATAAAGTTGCAAATGCGCGACTTGCTGTTACGTTTTAGTAAGAAGGGGGATCTTCATGAGCACTGAGTTGTTAGATGCTTTGCTCGTATTAGAGTCAGAAAAAGGTATTAGTAAAGATATTATTATTGATGCGATTGAAGCAGCGTTAATCTCTGCTTATAAACGCAATTTTAACCAAGCACAAAACGTTCGTGTGAGCTTTAACCCAGAAGTGGGAACAATTCAAGTTTTAGCACGTAAGGACGTTGTTGATAATGTGTTTGATCCACGTCTTGAAATCTCTGTAGAAGAGGCAAGACAAATTAATCCAAACTACCAAGATGGCGACGTACTAGAAATTGAAGTAACGCCAAAAGATTTTGGTCGTATTGCAGCGCAAACTGCAAAACAAGTTGTAACACAACGAGTTCGTGAAGCAGAACGTGGTGTTATTTACTCAGAATTTAGTGATCGTGAAGAAGACATTATGGTTGGTATTGTACAACGCCAAGATGCTCGTTTCATCTACGTAAGCTTAGGTAAAGTAGAAGCTTTATTACCTGTAAGTGAGCAAATGCCAAATGAGCAATATAAGCCACATGATCGTATTCGCGTATTTATTACAAAAGTAGAAAAGACAACAAAAGGACCACAAATTTACGTATCACGTACACATCCTGGTCTTTTAAAACGTTTATTCGAAATGGAAGTTCCAGAAATTTATGATGGAACTGTAGAAATTCGCTCTGTAGCGCGCGAAGCAGGAGATCGTTCTAAAATCTCTGTGCATGCAGAAAACATTGATGTTGATCCAGTTGGTTCTTGCGTAGGACCGAAAGGACAACGTGTACAACGTGTTGTAGATGAACTAAAAGGTGAAAAGATTGACATCGTTCGCTGGTCAAATGATCCAGTTGAATATGTTGCAAATGCTTTAAGCCCATCACAAGTTGTTAAAGTACTTGTAGATGAAGATGAAAAAGCAACAACTGTTGTTGTTCCAGACCACCAGCTATCATTAGCTATCGGTAAGCGTGGACAAAATGCGCGTCTTGCAGCTAAATTAACAGGCTGGAAAATTGATATTAAAAGTGAGTCTGATGCGAAACAACTTGGAATTGTAACAGAAGAAGATAGCGTAATCGCATTCGGATTCGATTCAGTTGAAGACGAAATCGAATAGAGGTGATGAGTATGAGCAATCGAAAAGTTCCGTTACGAAAATGTATCGCGACGCAAGAGATGAAATCAAAACGAGAGCTCGTTCGCATTGTTCGTTCCAAAGAGGGCGAAGTGTCTATTGATTTATCTGGAAAAAAATCAGGACGAGGTGCATATTTGTCAAAAGATAAAGAATGCATTATGCAAGCCCAAAAGAAAAACATTTTGGAACATCATCTAAAAGCGAAAATCGACAGTTCTCTGTACGAAGAGCTTCTTGAGCTTGTTGAGAAGGAGTCGAAATAAGTGTCCGATTGGAAATCGTTTTTAGGACTAGCAAATCGCGCTCGAAAAATCATTTCGGGTGAAGAACTCGTTTTAAAAGAAGTACGAAGTGGTAAAGCAAAGCTCGTATTGCTTTCTGAAGATGCGTCAGCGAACACTACTAAACGTATCACTGATAAAACGACGTACTACAACGTACCAATGAAAAAAGTCGAAAATCGACAACAATTAGGGCATGCGATTGGGAGAGACGAGCGAGTCGTTGTAGCTGTGTTAGATGAAGGCTTTGCGAAAAAGCTACGTAGCATGCTCGAT
Source organism: Bacillus sp. N6 (assembly GCF_052805735.1). NCBI lineage: Bacteria > Bacillati > Bacillota > Bacilli > Caryophanales > Bacillaceae > Bacillus > Bacillus sp. N6. The sequence goes on along the minus strand of NZ_CM127843.1, from coordinate 3,755,827 downwards.
ACAAATTACCGGGGGTGAAGGTATGAGTAAAATTCGAGTACATGAATATGCAAAAAAAAATAATATCTCAAGTAAAGATCTTATGACAAAACTTAAAGAGATGAATATCGAGGTTTCGAATCATATGACAATGTTAGAAGATGAAGTAGTAAATAAATTAGATAATGAATATAACACTGGAGCGGAAAAACCTTCTGTTGCAGATGAGTTTGAAGTAGAAGAGAAAGTTGTTCGCAGTAAAAAGAACAGCAATAAGAAAAAGAAAAAAGGCAAAGGAAATGAAGACAAACGTCAAGATAACTTTGCTGGAAGACAACAAACGCAAATAGTAGAAACACCAGATAAAATTACTTTCTCTGGAAGCCTTACAGTAGGTGAACTTGCTAAAAAGTTAAGTAAAGAGCCATCTGAAATTATTAAAAAGCTCTTCATGCTTGGAATTATGGCAACAATTAACCAAGACTTGGATAAAGATACAATTGAGTTAATTGCTACTGATTACGGTATTGAAGTAGAAGAAGAAGTAGTTGTAAGTGAAACTGAGTTTGAAACATTCATTGATGAGCAAGATGATGAAGAAAACTTAAAAGAGCGTCCAGCTGTTGTTACGATTATGGGACACGTTGACCATGGTAAAACAACATTACTTGACTCAATTCGTAATTCAAAAGTAACTGCTGGCGAAGCGGGTGGAATTACTCAGCATATTGGTGCATACCAAGTTGAAGTAAATGATAAGAAAATTACATTCTTAGATACGCCTGGTCACGCGGCATTTACAACGATGCGTGCTCGTGGTGCGCAAGTAACTGATATTACAATCCTTGTTGTTGCAGCTGATGACGGTGTTATGCCTCAAACAGTTGAAGCGATTAGCCATGCAAAAGCAGCTGGAGTACCAATTATTGTTGCTGTGAATAAAATGGATAAACCAGCGGCGAATCCTGATCGTGTAATGCAAGAATTAACAGAATATGAATTAGTTCCAGAAGCTTGGGGCGGAGATACAATTTTCGTACCAATTTCTGCAATCCAAGGCGAGGGAATTGACAACTTGCTAGAGATGATTCTTCTTGTAAGTGAAGTAGAAGAATATAAAGCAAACCCAAATCGTTATGCAACGGGTACTGTAATTGAAGCACAGCTTGATAAAGGTAAAGGAACTATCGCGACATTATTAGTTCAAAACGGTACACTTCGAGTTGGAGATCCAATCGTTGTTGGAACTTCATTCGGACGTGTTCGTGCAATGGTAAGTGATATTGGTCGTCGTGTAAAAGTTGCTGGTCCATCAACTCCTGTTGAAATTACAGGTTTAAATGAAGTACCACAGGCTGGAGATCGTTTCATGGCATTCGCTGATGAGAAGAAAGCTCGTCAAATCGGTGAATCACGTGCACAAGAAGCGTTAGTTGCACAACGTGGTGAGAAATCTAAATTAAGCCTTGAAGATTTATTCCAACAAATCCAAGAGAGCGATGTAAAAGAAATCAACTTAATCGTAAAAGCAGACGTACAAGGTTCTGTTGAAGCGATGGCAGCGTCACTTCGTAAAATTGATGTTGAAGGCGTAAAAGTTAAAATCATTCACACTGGTGTAGGTGCGATTACAGAATCTGATATCATTTTAGCTTCTGCATCTAATGCAATTGTAATTGGATTTAACGTACGTCCGGATGTGAACGCGAAGCGTACAGCTGAATTAGAGAACGTTGATGTTCGCTTACACCGCATTATCTACAAAGTAATCGAAGAAATTGAATTAGCAATGCAAGGTATGCTGGATCCAGAATTCGAAGAAAAAGTAATCGGTCAAGCGGAAGTTCGTCAAACATTCAAGGTAACAAAAGTTGGAACAATCGCAGGTTGTTACGTAATTGACGGTAAAATTACACGCGATAGTGGCGTTCGTATTATCCGCGATGGTATCGTAATTTTCGAAGGACAACTTGATACGTTAAAACGTTTCAAAGACGACGTAAAAGAAGTTGCACAAAACTATGAGTGTGGTATTACAATTGAGAGATATAATGACCTTAAAGAAGGGGACATCATTGAAGCATACGTTATGGAAGAAGTGAAGCGATGATTGTCGCTTCACTCTCATTCGAGTGTATGATTTACGATGTGCATTCTTTAAAAGAGAAACGGGCAATTTTGCAACGAGTGCTAACTCGTGTGAAACAGCGCTATAATGTAGCTGTTTCTGAAGTTGGGCATCAAGATGTATGGCAACGTACAGAAATTGCGGTTGTTTCCGTATCCTCAAATCGTGTTATCTGTGAAAAAGAAATGAATCGTGTACTGGAGTACATCGATTCATTTCCTGAAATTGAACGTACGATAACACAATTGGAATGGTATTGAATGAGGTGAAGAGTTATGAAATTACGTGCAAACCGTGTAGGCGAGCAAATGAAAAAAGAATTAGGCGACATCATTAGTCGTAAAATTAAAGACCCACGTATCGGATTTGTTACAGTAACAGATGTACAAGTGAGTGGTGATTTGCAAATTGCCAAAGTATATATTTCTGTTTTAGGTGACGAAGAACAGAAAGAAAATACGTTAAAAGGTTTAGCGAAGGCAAAAGGCTTTATTCGTTCAGAAATTGGCCAACGTATTCGTCTTCGTAAAACACCGGAAATTACCTTTGAGTTTGATGAGTCTATCGGATATGGTCATCGAATTGATACACTTTTACATGAAATTAATAAAGACGGTAAACGTGAAGAATAATGGATAGACATTTGTCTATCCATTTTTTCAATGCAAAATAAGTTTTGGATATTTACTACGAAAGAATTATGATGAGGTGAACATATATGGAAGGTGTAGTATTATTACATAAGCCAAAAGGCATGACATCACATGATTGTGTATTTAAATTAAGAAAGATATTGCGAGAAAAGAGAATTGGTCATACGGGAACATTAGACCCAGATGTAACGGGAGTATTACCACTTTGTGTGGGGAGAGCAACGAAGATTGCACAATTTTTAACAAGTGAAACGAAAACATATGAAGGTGAAGTAACATTAGGGTTTTCAACAACAACAGAAGATGCATCTGGTGAAGTTGTGGAGAAACAAGATGTAAACCGTGTTATTACACGTAAAGAAGTAGAAGAGGTACTAGCGGAATTAACAGGCACGATTGAACAAATGCCACCAATGTTCTCAGCTGTAAAAGTAAACGGGAAAAAATTATATGAATATGCAAGAGCAGGACAAGAGGTGGAACGTCCAGTTCGTACAATTACGATTCATGAATTCGTATTACTTGATGACCGTGAAGTTTTTGAAGGAGAAAATATTTCATTCCGTTTCCGTGTAACGTGTAGTAAAGGAACATATGTAAGAACGTTAGCGGTAATGATCGGGGAGAAACTTGGTTTCCCATCACATATGTCTCACCTTGTAAGAACGGCATCTGGTGAATTTTTATTAGAAGATTGCATATCATTTGAAGAAATTGAAGAAAACGTGCAAAATGGAACAGTAGAGTCTATCTTCATTTCAATTGATGAAGCATTAAGTAAGTTTCCAAAAATGGTTGTAGATGAAAAGCAAGCAGAGAAAATCAAGAATGGTATGTTCTTAAAGAATGAATTAGAAATAACAGCACCATTTATTACAGTGTTTGATAAAAATGATCGTTGCTTAGCAATTTATGAACATCATCCGAAACATCCTGGCATGTTAAAGCCAATGAAAGTACTTGTGAATAATCAAGAACTAAAGCTATAATGAATTATTGGAAGGATTATTACAGAAAAAGGTGAATTCAAGCGTGAAACTTATTCATTTAACTCATCCACATGAACAAAATAAATTAGAATTACCACCTACTGTAATGGCATTAGGATTTTTTGATGGCATTCATTTAGGACATCAATGTGTAATTCGAACTGCGAAAAAAATAGCGGACGACCGAGGATATAAAAGTGCAGTTATGACATTTCATCCTCATCCATCTGTTGTTTTAGGGAAAAAGGATGCGCATGTGGAGTATATTACACCAATGCGTGATAAAGAAAAAATAGTCGAAAGCTTAGGAATCGATATATTATATGTGATTAAATTTGATGAATCATTTGCAGGGTTATTACCACAACAATTTGTAGATGATTATATTATTGGTTTAAATGTAAAGCATGTAGTAGCAGGGTTTGATTATTCATATGGACGTTTAGGAAAAGGAAAGATGGAGACTTTACCATTTCATGCAAGAGGGGAGTTTACACAGACTGTGATTGAAAAAGTTGAATTTCAAGAAGAGAAAGTAAGTTCTACAGCATTACGAAAGTTAATTCGAAATGGCGAAATGGAACAAATTCCATCTATTTTAGGTAGAGCCTATACTGTAACGGGAACAGTTATACACGGCGACAAACGTGGGCGTCAAATTGGTTTTCCAACAGCTAATGTAGGTTTAAGTGATGAGTATTTATTGCCACCTGTAGGTGTTTATGCAGTGAGATTAAAAGTTCACGATGAATGGTGCGATGGTGTATGTAATATTGGATATAAACCGACTTTTAAAGAAGATGGGCGCCAATTATCAATTGAAGTGCACTTATTTGAATTTAACAAAGATATATACGATCAAAATGTTACAGTAGAGTGGCATATGCGTATAAGAGAAGAGAAGAAATTCAATGGCATTGATGAGTTAGTTGAACAAATCGCAAAAGATAAGAAAACAGCACAAGAATATTTTGCGAGCGAAAAGAATATACTTGCTTTTTCAAATGAAAAGTAGTATTCTATGTTATGTACTTTATGACAACCATTGCTTGGCATTGCGACTCACCGACGCTTGCTAGGTAATTGGGGGTTTAATTAATAGGAGGTGAAATAGGATGGCTTTAACACAAGAGCGTAAAAATGAAATCATTGCACAATTTAGAACTCATGAGACTGATACTGGTTCTCCAGAGGTTCAAATTGCTGTCCTAACGGAGCAAATTAACACTCTAAACGAGCACTTACGTACTCACAAGAAAGATCATCATTCACGTCGTGGTCTATTAAAGATGGTTGGTAAACGTCGTAATTTACTAACTTACCTTCGTAATAGCGATATCACACGTTACCGTGAATTAATCACAAAGCTTGGCTTACGTCGATAGTCAAAGAAGCGGGAATATTCCCGCTTTTTTGTTAGGTAAAAATATATCTTCTACGCTTTATAGCTTACTTAATTTTAGGCAATACTAGAGGTAGAATATTGTGATATACTATCCATTTACATAGAAGAATTGAATACTTTAAATTGAGAGGGGTACTTAAATGAGTCAAGAAAAGCAAGTCTTCTCGATAGATTTAGCTGGTCGCCAGCTAACAGTTGAAACTGGTCAGCTTGCCAAACAAGCGAACGGAGCAGTATTAGTAAGATATGGCGATACAGCGGTTCTATCTACAGCAACTGCATCAAAAGAAGCTAAAAATGTAGATTTTTTCCCACTTACAGTGAACTATGAAGAGCGTTTATATGCAGTCGGAAAAATTCCTGGCGGTTTTATTAAGCGTGAAGGTCGTCCAAGTGAAAAAGCAATTTTGGCAAGTCGTTTAATCGACCGTCCAATTCGTCCGCTATTCGCAGATGGTTTCCGTAACGAAGTACAAGTTGTCAGCATTGTAATGAGTGTTGATCAAGATTGTTCTTCTGAAATGGCAGCTATGCTTGGTTCTTCATTAGCGTTATCGATTTCAGATATTCCATTTGAAGGTCCAATCGCTGGTGCGACAGTTGGTCGTATTAATGGCGAATTCGTTATTAATCCAACAGTAGAACAGCAAGAACAAAGTGATATCCACTTAGTTGTAGCTGGTACGAAAGATGCGATTAACATGGTTGAAGCAGGAGCAGATCAAGTGCCTGAAGAAACAATGTTAGAAGCAATTATGTTTGGGCATGACGAAATTAAACGTTTAATTGCATTCCAAGAAGAGATTGTACAAGCTGTAGGTAAAGAGAAATCAGAAGTGAAACTTTATGAAGTTGACGCTGATCTTAATCAAGCTGTACGTGAAATGGCTGAGAAGGATATGCATTCTGCAATTCAAGTACATGAGAAACATGCACGTGAAGATGCAATTAACGAAGTGAAAAAGCGTGTAATTGAGCATTACGAAGCTGAGGAAGCTGACGCTGATACATTAGGACAAGTAAATGAGATTTTATATAAAATTGTAAAAGAAGAAGTACGTCGTCTTATTACAGTTGAAAAAATTCGCCCAGATGGCCGTAAAGGTGACGAAATCCGTCCTTTAGCATCAGAGGTTGGTATTTTATCTCGTACACACGGTTCTGGTTTATTCACACGTGGACAAACACAAGCATTAAGTATTTGTACATTAGGTGCATTAGGCGATGTGCAAATTTTAGATGGTCTTGGTGTAGAAGAATCAAAACGCTTTATGCACCATTACAATTTCCCATCATTTAGTGTTGGTGAAACAAGACCGATGCGTGGACCAGGTCGTCGTGAAATTGGTCACGGTGCACTAGGAGAGCGCGCACTTGAGCCTGTAATTCCATCTGAAAAAGATTTCCCATACACAGTACGCCTTGTATCTGAAGTATTAGAATCAAATGGTTCTACTTCACAAGCAAGTATTTGTGGTAGTACTTTAGCAATGATGGATGCGGGTGTTCCACTTAAAGCTCCAGTTGCAGGTATTGCAATGGGTCTGGTTAAATCTGGTGAGCATTACACAATTTTATCTGATATTCAAGGTATGGAAGATCATTTAGGTGATATGGACTTTAAAGTAGCAGGTACAGCACAAGGTGTAACTGCGCTGCAAATGGACATTAAAATCGATGGTTTATCACGTGAGATTTTAGAAGAGGCATTACAACAAGCGAAAATTGGTCGTGTGCACATTCTAAATCATATGTTATCTGTTATTGCAGAGCCACGTACTGAATTATCAGCTTACGCTCCAAAGATTATTACAATGACAATCAACCCAGATAAAATCCGTGACGTTATTGGACCAAGCGGTAAACAAATCAATAAAATTATTGAAGAAACTGGCGTTAAAATTGACATCGAGCAAGATGGTACAGTATTCATTTCATCAATAAATCAAGAAATGAACGACAAAGCTAAGAAGATTATCGAAGATATCGTTCGCGAAGTACAAGTAGGTGAGATCTACGAAGGAAAAGTGAAGCGTGTTGAGAAATTTGGTGCTTTCGTTGAATTATTCAGCGGTAAAGATGGATTAGTTCATATTTCTGAACTTGCACTTGAGCGTGTAGGTAAAGTAGAAGACGTTGTGAAAATCGGTGATGTAATTACAGTTAAAGTTATCGAGATTGACAAGCAAGGTCGCGTAAATCTATCTAGAAAAGTATTGCTAAAAGAAGAGCAAGAAAAAGAAGCTGCTAAAGAAGAAAACAAACAAGAGCAGCAATAAGTAAAAGCCAGTTAAACTGGCTTTTTTTGTTATGTAAAAAACATGATGTTCATATATTTTTATGTCGGTATAGGTATAGTTTTCATTATAACGCTCAAATTAACAAAGATAAGAAGAAAATGTTTTTATATAGTTAATTTGGGAGGGTTTATATGAAAGTTCGTATATTGGCATACATATGTATATTTTCTTTATATGTCAGTTTAGGCTCTTATTCTGTTTTTGCACAAGATAACTTGCATAAAGAAATTCAAAAGCATGCAAAACAGTATGAGATTGCACCTCAAAATGCGATGATCGATAAAATATGGAAGGCAACACCTGGATATAATGGAAGACAAGTGGATATTGAAGCATCGTATAATAATATGAAGAAGCTAAAGGAATTTGATCAAAAATATCTTGAATTCAAAGAAGTCTCACCGAGTGTTCATTTGGAAGATTTATCACCAGCTCCAATTTATAGAGGGCATCCAAATAAAAAGATGGTAGGATTAACAATAAATGTGGCATGGGGAAATGAGTATTTGCCTCGCATATTAGAAATCTTGAAAAAGCATGATGTGAAGGCCACTTTCTTTTTAGAAGGACGTTGGGTGAAAGAAAATTTGCGGTTTGCAAAAATGATTGTCGATGCAAAACAAGAAGTTGGAAATCACTCATACACACACCCTAATATGAAAACGTTATCGTCAGATGAAATACGAGATCAGTTACAAAAAACAAATCGAATGATAGAAGTAGCAACGAATCAAAAAGTAAGATGGTTTGCCCCGCCGAGTGGAAGCTTTCGAGATGAAGTCGTAAAGATTGCAGATGATTTTCAAATGGGAACGATTATGTGGACTGTAGATACGATTGATTGGAAGCGACCTGAGCCGGATGTACTATTGCAGAGAGTAATGAGAAAAATACATCCAGGTGCTATCATATTAATGCATCCTACTTCGTCTACAGCAGAGGCTTTAGAAACAATGATTATAAAATTGAAGGAACAAGGATATAAAGTGGGGAATATAACTGAATTACTGGATGAAAAACGTGTGGATTAAATACATTTGCATGACATTCATCCTTAAACTTGTTATCATTAAATAATAGCGTTTTATTTAGAGAAACTGGCAGTAGGAGGAAAGTTTTTGATTAAAAAATATACTTGTAAAAATGGTGTAAGAATAGTTATGGAGAATATACCAACTGTAAGATCGGTTGCAATTGGTATTTGGATCCATGCGGGATCAAGAAATGAAAATGAAAAAAATAATGGGATTTCTCACTTTTTAGAGCATATGTTCTTTAAAGGGACAGAAACACGTAGTGCACGAGAGATTGCAGAATCATTTGATAGCATTGGTGGTCAAGTGAATGCATTTACTTCAAAAGAATATACTTGTTACTATGCAAAAGTATTAGATGAGCATGCTAAATATGCTTTAGATGTTTTAGCAGATATGTTCTTTAATTCAACATTTGATGAGGAAGAACTGAAAAAAGAGAAGAATGTCGTATGTGAAGAAATTAAAATGTACGAAGATGCGCCAGATGATATTGTGCATGATATGTTAACGAAAGCAACATATGAAACGCATCCACTTGGATATCCTATTTTAGGAACAGAAGAAACGCTTAATACGTTTACAGGTGATACGTTACGTCAATATATAAAAGATCATTACACACCTGAAAATGTAGTTGTATCAGTTGCAGGAAATATTGATGAAGCATTTTTACAAACAGTGGAGCAATATTTCGGTAGTTATGAAGGAACAACAAACCGTGAACAAGTACATAGCCCAATTTTCCATTTCAATAAGGTAGCCCGTAAAAAGGAAACGGAACAAGCTCATTTATGTCTAGGATATAAAGGCTTACAAATGGGACACGAAGATATTTATAACTTAATTGTATTAAATAATGTTTTAGGCGGTAGCATGAGTAGCCGTTTATTCCAAGAAGTACGTGAGCAACGTGGATTAGCTTACTCGGTATTTTCTTACCACTCTTCTTATGAAGATACAGGTATGTTAACACTTTACGGTGGAACAGGTAGCCAACAATTAGATACACTGTATGAAACAATGCAAGAAACATTAGAGACATTGAAAAATACAGGTATTACAGAAAAAGAGCTTATGAATAGTAAAGAGCAATTAAAAGGAAACTTAATGTTAAGTTTAGAAAGTACAAATAGCCGTATGAGTCGTAACGGTAAAAATGAATTGCTTCTTCGTAAACATCGTTCACTTGATGAGATTATTGAAAGTGTAAACACTGTAACAAAAGAAAATGTGGACGGATTAATTCGCAACATGTTTACTGATGAATTCTCTGCGGCACTTATTAGTCCAGACGGAAAACTTCCAAAAGGAATAAAACTATAATCGATTTTTATGATGTATCTGATAATAACCTTCTCTCTTTTTAAATGAGAGAAGGTTATTTTTTTTATACATATAGAATAGGTACTAATTATAGACAATGCAAATGAAAAATTCAGTAGGGGAGTGGAGTATGTATGCGATTAAGTGAATTAAGTGGTAAAGAGGTTGTAGATATAGAAAAAGCGGAAAAAATGGGAGTCTTAGGTTATATGGATTTAGAGATTAATGAGAAAGACGGACGAATACAAACACTTATAATACCTGTAGGGAAGTGGGGAGGTTTTAAAAAGGAACCACAAGAAGTAAGGGTGGCATGGAATCAAATAAAGAAAGTCGGACATGATATGCTTCTTTGTGATAGTATAGATCGTTCAAATTCGGAGTGAAGGATGGCCATTTTGGTCATCTTTTTTTGTATCTACATAGAAACCTGATAAATCATATGTGCATTTGGATTTTCAATCACCATAAACTCGTACATTACATATGATGTGGAGGAAAAAGAAAAAGTAGGCACTTTTCTTATAAATGACAGAAAAAGAAGGTGAATTAGGGAATGTTGACTGAGATGCATATTGCTGTCATAGGAGGAGATGCAAGGCAGCTAGAAGTAATTCGTAAGCTAGTTGAATTGGATGCGAAACTTTCTTTGATAGGGTTTGATCAGTTAGATCATGGTTTCACAGGGGCAGCAAAAGAAAGTATACAAAATTTAGATTTCACTTCTGTAGACGCAATTATTTTGCCGGTTGCAGGTACAAATGCTAAAGGAGAAGTAGATACTATTTTTTCAAATGAAAAAGTTTCAATAACGAAAGAACAAATTGAAAATACACCAGAACACTTTACTATATATTCGGGTATTGGTACACCTTACTTGGAAAATCTCGTATCTACTACGAACCGAAAACTTGTTAAATTATTTGATCGTGATGATGTGGCAATATACAATTCTATTCCAACTGTAGAAGGTACATTAATGATGGTAATTCAACATACCGACTATACAATTCATGGGTCCAATGTAATGGTTCTAGGATTTGGTAGAACAGGAATGAGTGTTGCGAGAGCATTTCAATCATTAGGAGCCCATGTCAAAGTTGGAGCAAGACGATCTGAACATATTGCACGTATTACAGAAATGATGTTTTCTCCTTTTCATATGCAAGACATAGAGAAAGAAGTAGGAAATATCGATATTGTAATCAATACAATTCCGCACCTCGTTGTAACAGCGAATGTTATTGCAAAAATGCCAGCTCATACGTTAGTGATTGATTTAGCTTCTAAACCAGGCGGTACTGACTTTAGATATGCGGAAAAAAGAGGAGTCAAAGCGTTGCTAGCACCTGGATTACCAGGTATTGTTGCTCCCAAAACGGCTGGGCAAATTTTAGCAAATGTTCTTTCTCAGTTATTAGCAGCAGATGCAATTGCAAAGGAGGAGGAAAAGAAATGAGTTTGAAGGGGAAACGAATTGGTTTCGGATTTACGGGTTCACATTGTACGTATGAGGAAGTTATGCCGCACTTAGAAAAATTAATTGCTGAAGGGGCAGAAGTACGTCCCGTTGTTTCATACACTGTTCAATCAACAAATACTAGATTTGGAGAAGGAGCAGAGTGGATTAAGAAGATTGAAGAAATAACAGGTTTTAAAGCAATTAATTCAATTGTTGGAGCAGAGCCACTTGGACCTAAAATTCCATTAGACTGCATGGTAATCGCTCCTTTAACAGGAAATTCTATGAGTAAATTTGCAAATGCAATGACAGATTCTCCAGTACTAATGGCAGCAAAAGCGACGCTAAGAAATGGCAAGCCTGTCGTATTGGCAGTTTCGACGAATGATGCTTTAGGATTAAATGGGGTAAATCTCATGCGCCTAATGGCCACAAAAAATATCTATTTCGTCCCATTCGGTCAAGATGCGCCAGAGAAAAAACCGAACTCAATGGTAGCTCGTATGGAGTTACTGGAAGATACAGTATTAGAAGCGCTGCAAGGAAAGCAATTGCAACCGGTGGTCGTAGAAAAATTCAGATATATGAATTAAAAAACGAAAAAAAACGGACAATTTTTGATGAAACCATCATTCTTACTGTAGAATATGATAAAATTAACGTTATTAAGATTAGAAGGGGTATTGTATACTCCTTCTGATTCTAAGTTATAGAAGGATTGGTATCTAGAAAGGGGCATAGTGATGGAAAAGCAAAAAACTTTTCATGTCGCTGTAGTTGGAGCAACCGGCGCAGTTGGTGAACAAATGTTAAATACTTTAGAGAAACGAGAATTTCCAATCGGGAAATTAACGTTACTTTCATCTAAACGATCTGCAGGTAAGAAACTTGTATTTAAAGGCGAAGAATTTACAGTTCAAGAGGCAACTCCTGAAAGCTTTGAAGGAGTAGATATCGCACTATTTAGTGCTGGTGGATCTGTATCGAAACAATTAGCGCCAGAAGCAGCAAAACGCGGTGCGATTGTTGTTGATAATACAAGTGCATTCCGTATGACAGAAAACGTGCCACTTGTTGTACCTGAAGTAAATGAAAACGACTTAAAAGAACATAATGGTATTATTGCAAATCCAAACTGTTCTACAATTCAAATGGTAGTAGCTCTTGAGCCAGTTCGTCAGCAATATGGTTTAAAACGAGTAATCGTTTCCACATATCAAGCTGTATCAGGTGCTGGTGCGGCAGCTATTGAAGAACTTCATGAACAATCACAAGCAATCTTAAATGGCGAAGAAGTTAAGGCAAATGTTCTTCCTGTATCAGGTGATAAGAAGCATTTCCCAATTGCTTTTAATGCGATTCCACAGATTGATAAGTTCCAAGATAATGGATTTACATTTGAAGAAATGAAAATGATTAACGAAACAAAAAAAATTATGCATATGCCTGAATTAGAAGTAGCGGCAACATGTGTACGTTTACCAGTTGTATCAGGACACTCTGAGTCTGTTTACATCGAAGTAGAAAAAGAAGGCGTAACAGTAGCAGAATTAAAGAGCTTACTTGCAAATGCGGAAGGTATTGTTCTGCAAGATAATCCAGAAGAGCAGTTATATCCAATGCCAGCTACTGCAGTAGGTAAAAACGAAGTATTCGTTGGAAGAATCCGTAAAGATTTAAATAACGATAAAGGATTCCATCTTTGGGTCGTATCTGATAACTTATTAAAAGGCGCTGCATGGAATTCTGTTCAAATTGCAGAGCGCTTAGTAAAATTACAATTAGTGTAAACGGCTAAGAGAAGGTGCAAAATATGAAAATAATTGTTCAAAAATTTGGTGGCACATCAGTACGTGATGACAATGGACGTAAGCATGCGCTTCATCATATAAAGAAATCATTAGCTGCTGGTTATAAAGTAGTTACTGTCGTATCTGCTATGGGTCGTAAAGGTGAACCATATGCAACGGATACGTTATTAAGTCTTGTAAATCAAGAGGAATCTACTATTTCTAAACGTGAGCAAGATTTATTATTATCGTGCGGAGAGTTGATCTCTGCAATTGTTTTCTCTAATATGTTGAATGAGAACGGTGTAAAAGCAGCAGCATTAAATGGTGCACAAGCTGGTTTTGTAACGAATGATGACTTTACGAATGCAAAGATTATTGAAATGAATTGCGATCGTATACATGAAGAGTTAGAAAATGTAGATGTAATCGTCGTTACAGGATTCCAAGGGCAAACGAAAAAAGGTGATACGACAACACTTGGACGCGGAGGTAGTGATACTTCAGCTTCAGCATTAGGTGTTGCACTTCATGCTGAATACATCGATATATTCACTGATGTAGAAGGTGTTATGACTGCGGATCCTCGTATTGTAAAAGATGCACGTCATCTTCAAACTGTAACGTATAACGAAATTTGTAACATGGCTTATCAAGGTGCGAAAGTCGTTCATCCACGTGCAGTTGAAATTGCGATGCATGCAAAAGTGCCACTTCGTGTACGTTCTACGTATTCTGATAGTGAAGGTACGCTTATTTCAGCATATGACGGTGCTACAAGAGGTCGTGATGTAGAAGAACGTCCTGTTACAGGTATCGCCCACGTATCAAACGTAACGCAAATTAAAGTGCTTGCAAAAGAAACGGCATATGATTTGCAACAACATGTGTTTAAAGAGATGGCGAACGAAGGAATAAGTGTCGATTTAATTAATATTTCACCTACTGGTGTAGCATATACGGTGAGTGATAATGTATCAAGTCATGCAGTTAAATTATTAAAGAACCTTGGATATGAGCCAATTGTGACAGAGCATTGTGCGAAAGTATCTATCGTTGGAGCTGGAATGGCAGGATACCCAGGGGTTACTGCGAAAATCGTTACAGCTTTAGCGGAAAAAGGTATTCAAATCCTGCAATCGGCAGATAGTCATACAACAATTTGGGTTCTTGTAAAAGAAACTGATTTAGTGGAGGCTGTAAATGCATTACATAGTGCGTTTGAGCTTTCAAAAGAAAAGCAACTGGAACAATAAGGAGTGAGACCATGATAGATTTTGGGACAATTGCAACCGCGATGGTAACACCGTTTGATATAAACGGGAATATCGATTTTGCAAAGACAACGAAATTGGTAAATTATTTAATTGATAACGGTACAACAGCAATCGTGGTAGGAGGAACGACAGGAGAATCTCCTACATTAACTTCAGAAGAGAAAGTAGCGTTATATCGCCATGTCGTATCTGTTGTCGATAAAAGAGTGCCCGTAATCGCTGGAACAGGTAGCAATAATACGCATGCTTCTATTGACTTAACTAAAAAGGCAACAGAAGTTGGTGTGGATGCAGTAATGCTAGTAGCACCGTATTATAACAAACCGAGTCAAGAAGGAATGTATCAGCATTTTAAAGCAATTGCTGAAAGCACGCCGCTTCCGGTTATGCTATATAACGTTCCAGGACGATCTATTGTACAAATCTCCGTTGATACAGTTGTTCGTTTATCAGAAATAGAAAACATTGTTGCTATTAAAGATGCCGGCGGCGATGTGTTAACAATGACAGAAATCATTGAAAAAACAGCGGACGACTTTGCGGTATACAGCGGTGATGACGGTTTAACGTTACCAGCTATGGCAGTTGGAGCGAAAGGTATCGTTTCGGTAGCCTCTCATGTTATCGGAAACGAAATGCAAGAAATGATTACAGCATTTCAAGCAGGAGAATTTAAAAAGGCACAAAAATTACATCAATTACTTGTAAGAGTAACTGATTCATTATTTATGGCGCCAAGTCCAACTCCAGTAAAAACAGCGTTACAAATGGTTGGATTAGATGTAGGTTCTGTACGTTTACCACTTCTTCCATTAACAGAAGAAGAAAGAGTAACGTTACAATCTGTAATGCAATCTATCCCTCGTTAATAAAAAATGACCTAGTGTAGGACTAGGTCATTTTTTATTATATGCAAATCTTTTCCTCTTTTTCTTACTTATATGTGTTCTTATAAGAATATTAATCGCTTCTTCATTATGTGTATAAGAAAATAATCGTACCCCTTTAACTGAGTCAAAAAATGATAGATATTATGGCATAAACGTAATAAACTATGGTGTCTGTTTTTAGAGAAATCCCCTCAAATGTGACGTAATTCATAAAAAAACTCCATTTTGTAAGTGTTTTTGTTGGATTCTAGAAAAATAAATCTTGAAACTCCCTATTATGAAATGAATTTAGCGTATGTATGGCTAGTTCTTCAAAATAATATGGAGTATAAAATCGGAGTAAATATAAAGGAAATACGTTCGATACTTTTGTTGTCATTCCGTTCTTTTCCTCTTTCTTTCGCACGATTTAACTTGTGTTCTATTTCTTGTATCAGGTATAATATGGCTAAGTAGCTTAGTACGGGTATGCTTAGCAAAATTGGGAAAAATTATAATTTAATTAAATTTTCATATCATATCGAATAAGATATTTGATTTATATAATGAAAGAGAGGTGAAACCTGGTTTAAAAAATAAACAAGGACATGATATCGCATAACGGTAAGGACATTCGTCTTGGACGGTGAAAATATGGTGGTTGTAGAGTTTCCCCTGGTGTCTCTGCAATTTTAGTGAAATCAGTGTTTGCAAGATTTTTAAACCAGGCAACAACATGAAGAGAAAAGAGAATGAGTCTGTTAAAGTATTTGCTCTTGGTGGAGTAGGTGAAATCGGGAAAAACATGTACTGTGTTGAAATTGATTCTGAAATCTTTATCGTAGATGCGGGGTTAATGTTCCCGGGAGATGAAATGTTTGGAATTGATATCGTTATTCCTGATATTACATATTTAGTGGAAAATCAAGAGCGAGTAAAAGGTTTATTTATTACTCACGGTCATGAAGATCATATTGGTGGAATTGTGTATGTGCTTCGTAAATTATCTATTCCAGTCTATGCAACGAAATTAACAGTAGGACTTATACAAGAAAAACTTGGTGAAGCGGGCATGTTAGGCCGTGTAGACCTAAAAACAATCGATTCAAATTCAACAGTAGAGTTTAACACTACAACAGTGTCATTCTTCGGAACGACACATAGTATTCCGGATTCTGTTGGCGTTTGTTTCCATACATCAAAAGGTGCAATCGTATATACGGGAGACTTTAAATTCGATCAAACTCCAATTGGAAATAGTGGAGCAGATCTTGGGAAAATGGCGCAAATCGGAAATGAAGGTGTACTTTGCCTATTATCTGATAGTACAAATGCAGAGCGTCCAGGGTATACAGGTTCAGAAAAAGAAGTTGGTGTAGAAATTTCTAAAGTGTTCTACGGCGCAGAAGGTCGTATTATCGTTGCTTCATTTGCATCGAATGTACATCGTATTCAACAAGTATTTGATGCAGCTGCCGAAACAGGGCGAAAAGTAGCGGTAGTAGGACGTAGTATGGTGAAAGTAGTAGACATTGCAAGACGTCTTGGTTATTTAGATGTTCCAGAAGGTATGGTTATTTCATTACAAGAAGTAGACAACTTCCCAGAGAAAAAGGTAGCTATTTTAACGACAGGTAGTCAAGGTGAACCGATGGCTGCTCTATCTAGAATGGCAAAACAAGCACATAAACAAATTTCAATTCGTAAAGGTGATACTGTTATCATTGCTGCTTCGCCAATTCCGGGTAATGAAATATCTGTATCAAAAATTATTGATTTGTTATTTAGAGCTGGAGCTGAAGTTGTTTATTACGGCGAAAGAAAAGTTCACGTTTCAGGTCACGGTAGCCAAGAAGAATTAAAATTAATGTTAAATTTAATGAAACCGAAGTACTTTGTACCCGTACATGGTGAGTTTCGTATGCAAAAAGCACATGCGTATTTAGCTGAAGATGTAGGTATTACAAGAGAAAATATCTTTATCGTAGAAAAAGGCGATGTAATTGCTTTTGGTGACGATGAAGCGAACTTAGTCGGTAAAGTACAAGCTGGTAATGTTTTAATTGATGGATTAGGTGTAGGTGACGTTGGTAATATCGTTCTTCGAGATAGAAAGATGTTATCTCAAGATGGAATATTAGTAGTTGTTGTAACACTTGGTAAAGATGAAAAGAAAATTATCTCTGGTCCAGAAATCATTTCACGTGGTTTCGTATATGTTCGTGAATCAGAAGCGTTAATTGAACGATCTACAGAGATTGTACGTATGATTGTTGAGCAGTCAATTAAAGAGTATTCGATTGAATGGTCAATGTTAAAACAAAATATTCGTGAATTATTAGGACAGTTCTTGTACGAAGAGACAAAGAGAAAACCTATGATTTTACCGATTATTATGGAAGTATAAAAAAGATTACCCTTATGGGTGATCTTTTTTTCTTTTTAACCCTATCGAATGAAATTTATAACTTAAGAAATAATAGTTATATACGAGTGAAAGGGGATGCGAAATGACAGAACGTGATCGATATACAAATGAAGAAAAAGAAGCTGAGCCAAAAGAAGCTGGAAAAGAGGCTTCAATAGTAGAAAAAATTCAACAGCTTGGACAGACAAATGTACCACAGATGAATGAATCACGTATTCATTGTTTAACGATTATCGGACAAGTGGAAGGTCATGTTCAATTACCGCCGCAAAATAAAACAACAAAATACGAGCATATCATTCCGCAAATTGTTGCGATTGAACAAAATCCAAAAATTGAAGGTTTGCTGTTAATATTAAATACGGTTGGAGGTGACGTTGAAGCTGGACTAGCAATTTCTGAAATGGTAGCTTCACTTTCAAAGCCAACAGTATCTTTAGTTTTAGGTGGGGGACATTCCATTGGTGTACCGATTGCTGTTTCTACTGACTATTCGTTTATTGCGGAAACTGCGACGATGACAATTCATCCAATTCGTTTAACAGGTCTTGTCATAGGTGTGCCACAAACATTTGAGTATTTGGATAAGATGCAAGAAAGAGTCATTCGTTTTGTGACGAAGCACTCGAAAGTAACAGAAGATCGTTTTAAAGAGCTTATGTTTGCGAAAGGAAATTTAACGCGAGATATTGGGACGAATGTAATTGGTGGGGATGCAGTAAAGTACGGTCTTATAGATGATGTTGGTGGTATTGGAAATGCAATTCGAAAATTAAACGAATTAATCGATGTTCGCGCGGAAGGTAGTGCAGAAGGGACAATGTTACAATGATTTTATATACAATTATGCCAGAGCAACTTGTGTATCCGGCCGATTATTCACAATGTGAAAGTCAAAAAGTTGTAAATATAAATGGTGTGGAATTAATGGTTTCTGAAGAGGAACATGGATGTTATTCTATTGTACGTGTGCTAAGTACGGACCCACTTCACTATTTAGAGTTTGAGCCAGGTCAGAAAATAACCTTTTAGCAAAAAGAAGGATTTTGTTTAGAAGCTATGGTATAATATAAAAAACAAGACGGTTGAGCAGCCATGAGTAGGCTGCTTTCTTCTGTTTATTTAGCATTTTACAAGAAGTGTAAAAATAGAAGATATAAAGACCTGAAAAATAGAGAAAACAGACATATAAATAGAGCGTTTTTAGGAGAGCTTTACTTATATGTAGAACACGAGGTGAAGAAATGGCAAAACAAAAGCAAAGAGGGACGAAGGCAAAGGCAAGACGTACGATAAAGCCAACTTTGTATTATGAAATCGTCGGTTTAACTCTTTTTGCACTTTCAATCATTACGATTTTACAGCTAGGCGTTGTAGGGAAATCGTTTGTGTTATTTTTTCGCTTCTTCTTTGGTGAGTGGTACATAATTGGTGTGTTAGGTGTAATAGCTTTATCGGTTTCCTTTGTTATAAAACGCGGATGGCCGAACCTTTTAAATAAACGGTTAATTGGATTTTATTTAATTGTATTGGCAATATTAATGTTTAGTCATATTACATTATTTAACCTTCTTACAAAAGATGGAGCAGTGCAAAATACTTCTGTTATTGTGAGTACGAAAGATAACTTCTTTCTTGAAATGAAAAAAGGGCCAGATAGCGTTCATTTAGGTGGTGGTATGTTTGGTGCGCTTATGTTCGCGACATGTTACTTCCTATTCGACGAAGTAGGAGCCTATATCATTGGAATTATTTTAGTTATTCTCGGGGTACTCTGTATAACAAATAAACATATTGGAGAAGTGTTAGCTCCAGTTGGTAGAATTCTTAGAAGTCAATTTCAAGTGATACAAGGGGATTATAAAGATTGGAAATCCAAAAGAACGGCTGAACAAACAGAAAAGAAAAAAACAACAAGAAGTACAAGAAGCAAACGTGCTGCAGAACAAGAAGAAGTTATTGAGCCGATGGAAGAAATCCAAATTGATCCGCCAATTATTTCAAATTTCACTGAGAATTATCCTGTAAATGAAGAAGAGGATAAACGAATTGAAGTAGAGCAAGAAGATTTGATCACTTCACCGTTTATTGAAGAGACTCCACCAATTGAAGAATCAAAGAAAAAGCGTGGAGAAAAAATTGTTGAATCGTTAGAGAGTGAAGCGCAAGCACCTCCTATGCAATTTTCAAATGTAGAAAATAAAGATTACAAGCTTCCTTCACTTGATATATTAAAATTTCCAAAGAATAAGCAAGTTACAAATGAAAACGCGGAAATTTATGAGAATGCTCGTAAATTAGAACGTACATTCCAAAGTTTCGGAGTGAAAGCGAAAGTAACCAAAGTGCATAGAGGTCCTGCAGTTACAAAATATGAAGTGTATCCTGATATGGGGGTAAAGGTAAGCAAAATTGTCAGTTTAAGTGATGATTTAGCCCTTGCTTTAGCTGCAAAGGACATTCGTATTGAGGCGCCAATTCCCGGGAAATCAGCTGTAGGGATCGAAGTTCCGAACTCAGAAGTTTCGATGGTAACGCTGAGGGAAGTTCTTGATTCTAAGGCTAATAATCATCCGGAAGAGAAGTTGTTAATTGGTCTTGGCCGAGATATTACAGGTGAAGCTGTATTAGCCCGTTTAAATAAAATGCCCCATTTACTCGTAGCTGGTGCGACAGGTAGCGGGAAAAGTGTATGTATTAATGGTATTATTGTTAGTATTTTAATGCGTGCAAAACCGCATGAAGTAAAATTAATGATGATTGACCCGAAAATGGTAGAGTTAAATGTATATAACGGTGTGCCTCATTTGTTAACGCCAGTTGTAACTGATCCGAAAAAAGCATCGCAAGCATTGAAAAAAGTTGTGAGTGAGATGGAACGTCGTTATGAATTATTTGCTCATAGTGGTACACGTAACATTGAAGGATACAATGATTATATAAAAGAACATAATAGTCAATCAGAAGCGAAACAACCCGAATTACCGTATATTGTAGTCATTGTGGACGAGTTAGCAGATTTAATGATGGTTGCTTCGTCTGATGTAGAGGATGCGATTATGCGTCTAGCGCAAATGGCTCGTGCTGCTGGTATTCATTTAATTATTGCAACGCAACGTCCGTCAGTTGACGTTATTACGGGTGTTATTAAAGCAAATATTCCATCGCGTATTGCATTCGCTGTATCTTCTCAAACAGATTCTCGTACAATTCTTGACGGTGGTGGTGCAGAAAAGCTACTAGGTCGTGGCGACATGCTGTTTATACCAATTGGTGCATCGAAACCTGTACGTGTACAAGGCGCATTTTTATCAGATGATGAAGTTGAGAGAGTTGTAGAATATGTTATTGGACAGCAAAAAGCACAATATCAAGAAGATATGATTCCGCAAGATGTTCCTGATACGAAGCAGGAAGTAGAAGATGAATTATATGATGAAGCGGTTCAACTTGTAGTGGAAATGCAAACAGCATCTGTTTCTATGCTGCAACGTAGGTTTAGAGTAGGTTATACGCGAGCTGCTCGTCTAATTGATGCAATGGAAATGAATGGTGTAGTAGGTCCATATGAAGGTAGTAAACCGAGAGAAGTACTCATTAATGATGTACAAGAAAAAAGTTCTTAAAAAAAGCCTAATTGTTTTTACAATTAGGCTTTTTTATATAGTGTTTTTGTTATATACTATACTCAGCAATAAAGAAAGGGCTTACATTTATAGGGGCCCTATAGAATACGAATACTTTGAGTATGTTTTATGTAAATGTTCGATATTTAATGCAGAAAAATGTTGGATTTTGTTGACACGTATGAGAGCAAGTGGTAAGATTACTTCGAAAAGAATCACTGCCTCATATAATCTTGGAGATAAGGTCCATAAGTTTCTACCTGGCAACCATGAATTGCTAGACTATGAGGGGAAAAGTGTGTAACAAAGGATGTAAAGGATCTTTGTGCCGAACTTTTTCTCGAAATGAGGAATGTTTATGGTGCAAAGTTTTTTTTATACAGTAAAGAGTGAAAATTTCATTTTAAAAAATTATTATTATTTATTCGACAATTGTGCTTATTTTTAGTGGTTAGTCATTTGTACTATGTTGTAAGTTGAAAAAAGAGAAAAGAAGTCTTACATCAGAGGTCGAATAATTGAAATGCGGGGGAGTCTTATGTCAGTAAAATCCGATAGTCGTCACCTATATTTACGGGTGATTGATCACATCAAAGAAAAAATTAAAGATGGGGCTTATAAAGAACGACAAAAGTTACCATCAGAGTTTGATTTAGCGAAAGAACTTGGCGTAAGTAGAGCGACTTTAAGGGAAGCGTTACGTATTTTAGAAGAAGAAAATGTTGTCATTCGTAGACATGGTGTAGGGACATTTGTAAATGCAAAGCCATTATTTTCTTCTGGAATAGAACAACTTTCTAGTATTACAGATATGATTTCTAGTGTGGGGAAAACACCAGGAACGATCTTTTTATCATCATCTACTACAACTTTAACAGAAGAGGAAAAAGAGAAGTTTAATAGTGAAGATGGTTTTAATGCAGTGATGATTGAACGCGTGCGTACAGCAGATGGGGAACCTGTTGTATATTGTATCGATAAACTTGCAAAAGAAATATTGCCAGATTTATCGGGTTACAATGAGGAATCATTATTAACGGTGATACATAATAACACGCATAAGCGCATAACATATGCGGTTGCTCACATTGAGCCAATTGGCTATCACCCTAAAATCTCACCGATTTTAGAATGTGAGCCTGAAACAGCACTGCTTGTATTAAAACAAATGCACTATGATCAAAATGATGAGCCAATCTTATATTCTATCAATTACTTTAGAGCTGATAAGTTTAGCTTCCACGTATTAAGAAAGCGTATGTAGGTAAGTTCCTTTTTAGGGAGGTGACAGCAAGAAGTAAGGGACAGCAGCGAAAGAATAAATAAATATATATCATTTTTGGAGGGGTTTCTAGTATGAAGAAAAAAGCAGGTCTTTTATTATCATTAACATTAGTAGCAAGTACAGTTTTAGGTGCATGTGGTAACTCGGATAAGGCGAGCAGTGACAAGAAAGACACGAAAGACAATAAAGACTTCAAGGTTGGTCTCGTAACAGATGTTGGGGGCGTTGATGATAAATCATTTAACCAATCTTCTTGGGAAGGGTTACAAAAGTTTGGTAAAGATAATGGTTTAAAAGAAAAGACAAATTATCGTTACCTTCAGTCTGAAAAAGAAGCTGATTATATTCCGAATTTAAAAAAATTCTCAAAAGATAAATATGATTTAACTTTCGGAATTGGTTATAAATTAGAAGGTGCAATTAAAGAAGTTGCAAAAGAATCTTCAAAACAACAATTTGCAATTGTAGATACTGTTGTAGATGCACCGAACGTAACGAGCATTACATTTAAAGATCATGAAGGATCATTCCTTGTAGGTGCGGTAGCAGCTATGTCAACAAAATCGAATAAAGTAGGATTTGTTGGTGGAATGAAGAGTGATTTAATTAGTAAATTTGAAAATGGATTTAAAGCTGGTGCAAAGGCAGTAAATCCAAACATTGAAATCGTATCTGAATATGCAGAAGCATTCGATAAGCCTGAAAAAGGTACAGTTCTTGCTTCAGCAATGTACGGTCAAGGCGTAGATGTAATTTATCATGCTGCTGGTGGTACAGGTAACGGTGTGTTCACTGAAGCGAAAAATCGTAAGAAAAAAGGTGAAAATGTTTGGGTAATCGGTGTTGACCGTGACCAACATCAAGAAGGTATGCCTGAAAATGTAACATTAACTTCAATGATAAAACGCGTTGATGTAGCTGTAGAAAAAGTAGCTAAAGAAGCAAAAGATGGAAAGTTAAAAGGTGGAAAAATTGAAGCGTTTGGCTTAAAAGATGACGGTATTGGTATTTCAAAAACAACTGATAACGTGAAAAAAGTTAACCCTGAAATTTTAACAAAAGTAGAAGAATTTGAAAAGAAAATTACAGACGGTGAAATTAAAGTACCGGCTACAGATAAAGAGTATAAAGAATATGAAGCTTCTCTAAAAAAATAAATAGAGAAATAGCAAAGGTTAGTTCATAGAACTAACCTTTGTATGTATAAAACTTCCGAATTGCTTAATAAGTTAATAGTGTAATAGGGAATGTTCCCTGTTAAAAGGAGGAACACAATGGAATACGTAATTGAGATGAATAACATTACGAAAGTATTCCCAGGCATTGTAGCGAATGATGATATTACGCTGCAAGTAAAGCAGGGTGAGATACATGCTTTACTTGGAGAAAATGGTGCAGGGAAATCCACATTGATGAATGTACTATTTGGTTTGTACCAACCAGAACAAGGTGAAATTAAAATTAAAGGAAAGTCTGTAAACATTACCAATCCGAATGTGGCAAATGACCTTGGTATTGGAATGGTTCATCAGCACTTTATGCTTGTTCATAATTTTACAGTTACAGAAAATATTATTCTCGGAAATGAACCGAAGAAAAAAGGGAAAATTGCTGTTGAGGAAGCTGCTAAAGAAATTCAAAAACTGTCTGAACAATACGGTTTAGCTGTAGATCCATATGCGAAAATACAGGATATTTCAGTTGGTATGCAACAGCGTGTTGAGATTTTGAAAACTCTTTACCGCGGTGCAGAAATTTTAATATTTGATGAACCGACAGCTGTGTTAACACCGCAAGAAATTCATGAGCTAATTCAAATTATGAAAAAGCTTGTGCAAGAAGGAAAATCTATTGTTCTTATTACACATAAGTTGAAAGAAATTATGGAAGTTTGCGATCGTTGTACGATTATTCGTAAAGGAAAAGGAATTGGAACGGTTGACGTTGCAAATACGGATGAAAATAAACTTGCAGAATTAATGGTCGGACGTCAAGTGAATTTTAAAACAGAAAAAATAGACGCGAAACCAAAAGAAGAGGTACTTTCAATTGCAAACCTTGTTGTTCACGATGCACGTCAACTACCTGCTGTAAAAGGCCTTGACTTAACTGTTCGTGCGGGGGAAATTGTTGGGATTGCAGGGATTGATGGAAACGGACAAAGTGAATTAATAGAAGCAATTACTGGTTTACGAAAAGTTGAGTCAGGTTCTATTGCAATTAAAGGGAAAGAAATAACAAATTGGCCTGTTAGAAGAATAACAGAAGAAGGAATTGGTCATATTCCAGAAGATCGTCATAAACACGGACTCGTCCTTGATTTTTCTGTTAGAGATAATATAGTTCTGCAAACGTACTATAAGAATCCGTTTTCAAAGAAAGGGATTTTAAATTTCAGCAAAATTACAGAAAAAGCAAAGGCTCTTATTGAACAGTTTGATGTACGTACACCTAGTGAGCAAACGTTAGCACGCGCTCTATCTGGGGGAAATCAACAAAAAGCAATTATTGCACGTGAAGTAGACCGTGATCCAGATTTATTAATCGCAGCACAGCCAACACGTGGTTTAGATGTAGGAGCAATTGAATTTATTCATAAGAGATTAATAGAGCAAAGGGATAAAGGAAAAGGTGTATTACTTTTATCACTAGAGTTAGATGAAATCTTAAATGTTAGCGATCGAATTGCTGTTATTTATGAAGGGAAAATTGTAGCAATAGTTGATGCGAAAGAAACGAATGAACAACAGCTTGGATTGTTAATGGCTGGAGGAACAAAGAAGGAGCAGGTGGGTACCAATGGCTAAAAAACTTTTAACAGAGCGAACGATAAATATTTTAGTCCCAGTACTATCCGTTATTTTCGGCTTACTTGTCGGAGCGATTGTAATGCTAGTTAGTGGCTATGATCCAATTGTTGGTTATAGTGCACTTTGGACGGGCATGTTCGGTAGCGCAAGTGCGATTGGTGAAACGCTTCGTACAATGATACCGCTTATTCTTGCTGGTTTATCAGTGGCGTTTGCATTTCGTACAGGTTTATTTAATATCGGGGTGGAGGGTCAATTGTTAGTTGGTTGGCTTGCAGCGGTTTGGTTCGGTTATGCAGTTTCACTACCAGCGTTCCTTCATATTCCATTATCTATTTTATTCGCAGCATTGGTGGGCGGAATTTGGGGCTTCATTCCGGGATATTTAAAAGGGAAGTTTCAAGTGAATGAAGTTATTGTAACCATTATGATGAACTATATCGCGTTGTATGTAACGTATGACATTATTAAGCGTTTCTTACATGCGGGTAATGACAAAACGTATGATATTAAAGAGAGTGCGTCACTATCTTCAGACTGGCTTGCTTCTATTACTGATGGTTCGCGTCTTCACTGGGGAATTATTGTAGCAATATTAATCGCTATTTTAATGTGGTTCTTATTAGATCGAACAACTTTAGGCTACGAATTAAAGTCGGTAGGATTTAATCAGCATGCTTCTCAATATGCAGGTATGAAAGTTTCTCGTAATGTAGTATTCTCCATGACAATTGCTGGTGCATTTGCGGGGATTGGTGGAGCGATGGAAGGATTAGGAACATTCCAGAGTATGACAGCGATGTCTTCGTTTACAGGAGTAGGATTTGATGGGATTGCTGTAGCATTACTTGGAGGGAATAATCCGTTTGGGATAATCCTTTCAGCTTTATTATTTGGTGGTTTGAAAAGTGCTTCCCCTCAAATGAACTTTGAGGCAGATGTACCATCAGAGCTTATTAATGTAATTATTGCATGTATCATCTTCTTTGTTGCATGTAGTTATGTGTTAAGATGGGCGCTTACACGCATGAGCAAGGAGGGGAAATAAATGAGCTTTTTAGATATATTAGCCATTCTTGTGACGGGTACGTTATATACATCGGCACCTATCATTTTCACAGCACTAGGTGGAGTATTTAGTGAACGATCGGGTGTTGTAAATATCGGATTAGAAGGACTAATGCTATTTGGTGCATTTATTGGAGTTGTTACAAACTTATTAATGGGTGATACTTGGGGAACGATGACTCCGTGGATTGCGTTATTATTTGCGGCAATTGGTAGTGGATTATTTGCATTACTTCATGCGGTAGCCTCTATTACATTCCGAGCAGATCAAGTTGTAAGTGGTGTAGCAATTAACTTCTTATCTCTTGGTTTAACGGTATTTGCAATTAAGAAGATTTTTGATAAAGGGCAGACTGACTTTATTCAGTATCGTATTGAAAAGATTGATATTCCAGGCCTTTCGGATATTCCGGTTTTAGGGAAAATATTTTTCTCGAACGTACCAATAACGTCGTATATTGCCATTATTTTAGCATTCGTTGTTTGGTATGTTATTTATAAAACACCGTTCGGTCTTCGTCTACGTGCTGTTGGTGAACACCCAATGGCAGCGGATACGATGGGGATTAACGTATATAAAATGCGCTATATTGGAGTCTGTATTTCAGGAGTGTTTGCTGGAATTGGTGGAGCGATTTTTGCAATGTCAATTTCTAATAACTTCTCAGGGGCAACTATTACAGGACAAGGTTTCTTAGCTTTAGCTGCTATGATTTTTGGAAAG
Source organism: Bacillus sp. N6 (assembly GCF_052805735.1). Lineage (NCBI taxonomy): Bacteria > Bacillati > Bacillota > Bacilli > Caryophanales > Bacillaceae > Bacillus > Bacillus sp. N6. The sequence goes on along the minus strand of NZ_CM127843.1, from coordinate 3,728,674 downwards.
TGGAATCCACTAGGCGCACTAGGTGCAGCTCTATTCTTTGGTTTTGCACAATCTCTTAGTGTAACGGGCGGAACAATTCCTGTATTAGATCAAATTCCAAGTGTTTTATTAACGATATTACCATATGTATTCACAATATTAGCGCTTGTTGGTTTTGTAGGTCGTTCTGAAGCTCCGAAAGCATTAGGAACTCCTTATGAAAAAGGAAAACGATAAGTATTTTATAAGTATAAAAAAGCTCGCACATTAGTGTGGGCTTTTTTACATAGAATATATTTAATACGGAATTTTACTATGTTCCTTACATATTAAAGTTTTTAGAAAGAATCATATGTAAGCATAATAAGGGAGAAAAGTTGATTTTTTATTTCTAAAAACTGTATATTGAAGAGGAATATTCCTATATACGTAAAGGAGGGCTATAAATGAAACTAATGGAACAACAACTACATGAGTTAGGTGGTTTGCGTCTACATATTATTCCGACTGATAAATATAAAACGAATACCTTTGTATTTCGTTTTAAAGCGCCTTTAAATGAGGAGACGGTGACAGAGCGTGCCCTATTGCCATACGTATTGCAAAGTGCGACAGAAAAATTACCTTCTGTAATTCGTCTTCGTCAATATTTAGAAGAATTATACGGGTCTTCTTTAGCAGTAGATGTAAGTAAAAAAGGGGAAGACCATATTATCTCCATTTATGTAGACATTGCAAATGAAGTATATTTACATGATGCACCACCGTTATTTGAAAAAGCGCTTTCTATGTTGTCGGATATTGTGTTACATCCAGCGACGGAGGGGAACGGTTTCCTACCTTCTATCGTAGAAAGTGAAAAAAGAGCACTGTTACAGAGAATTGAAGCTACTTATGACGATAAAATGCGTTATGCAAACGAGCGTTTAATTGAAGAAATGTGCAAAGTAGAACCGTATCGTTTAAGTGCAAATGGAAAAAAAGAGAGTGTTGCTTCTATTACAAATGAAAGTCTGTATCAATATTATCAAAAGGTGTTAGCGGAAGATGAGATGGATCTATATATTATTGGTGATATTTCAGAAAACGCCGTTGATCTTGTAAGTAAGTATTTTTCTATTTCAGCTCGTCCAGTGAGAGAAAGAAATGTACTCCTTCATAGACGAAATAATGAAGAAAAAGAAGTTGTTGAAAAACAAGAATTAAAACAAAGTAAATTACACATCGGTTATCGTACATTTGTCACATATAAAGATGAAGATTATTTTGCATTGCAATTGTTCAATGGATTGTTTGGTGGTTTTTCTCATTCGAAGTTATTCGTAAATGTGCGTGAAAAAAATAGTTTAGCGTACTATGCAGCATCGCGCTTTGAAAGTCATAAAGGTTTATTATTTGTTATGTCAGGAATTGAAGCGAAAAATTATGAAAAAGCAGTTGAGATTATTAAAGAACAAATGCTTGCGATGCAAAACGGAGAGTTTTCTGAAGAAGAAATACATCAAACAAAAAGTGTCATCCAAAATCAAATATTAGAGGCGATTGATACACCGCGTGGATTTGTAGAAATGCTATATCATGGTATTATTTCAGATCGTACACGTCCAGTTGAAGAATGGCTTACAGGTATAGAAAGTGTGACAAAAGAAGAAATTGTAAAAGTTGCTAAAAATATTGAACTAGATACAATTTACTTTTTACAAGGAACGGAGGGAGAGTAAATGGAGAAAATTATTTATGAGCAATTAAAAGAAACACTCTATTATGAAAAACTTCCTAATGGATTAGATGTATATGTTTTACCGAAACAAGGATTTAATAAAACATTTGCGACGTTTACGACGAAATATGGTTCAGTAGATAATACATTTGTACCATTAGGGAAAGAAGAAATGATTCGTGTACCTGATGGGATTGCACATTTTCTTGAGCATAAATTATTTGAAAAAGAAGATCACGATGCCTTCCAATTGTTTAGTAAACAAGGAGCATCGGCAAATGCTTTTACATCCTTCACACGAACAGCTTACCTTTTTTCATGTACTTCAAACGTAGAACAAAATTTAAATACATTACTAAACTTTGTGCAAGAGCCTTATTTCTCTGAAAAAACAGTTGAAAAAGAGAAGGGGATTATTGGGCAAGAAATTCAAATGTATCAAGATAACCCAGATTGGCGTTTGTACTTTGGGTTAATTGATAGCTTGTTTGTAAAACACCCAATTAAAATTGATATTGCAGGGACAATCGAATCTATTAGTAAAATTACGAAAGATTTATTATATGAATGTTATGAAACATTTTATCATCCGAGCAATATGTTATTATTTGTTGTGGGTGCAATTGATCCAGAGAAAACAATGGATTTAGTACGTGAAAATCAAGCAAAAAAAGATTATAAAAACCAGCCAGAAATTGTGCGTTCATTTGAAGAGGAACCAAATGAGGTAAATGAAAAGAAAAAAATTATTTCAATGCCTGTGCAAACACCGAAATGTTTAGTTGGTATTAAAGCGACTAATTTAAAAGAAAAAGGGCAAGCGCTTTTAAAACAAGAAATTGCGCTTACGTTACTTTTAGATTATTTATTTGGAAAAAGTTCTGTTCATTACGAAGCTTTATATAATGAAGGGCTTATTGATGATTCATTCTCGTATGACTATACAGAAGAAAATAACTTCGGTTTTGCAATGGTTGGCGGTGATACGAAACAACCTGATGAATTGGCAGATCGTTTAAAAGATATTTTATTAAAAACAGATTATGATCAATTAGATGCGGCGGCATTAGAACGAGTGAAGAAAAAGAAAATTGGTGGTTTTTTACGCTCGTTGAATTCACCAGAATATATTGCAAATCAATTTACACGATATGCGTTTAATGAATCTAGTCTATTTGATGCATTGACTGTATTAGAAGGGCTAACCGTTCAGGACTTACAAGAAGTAGCAAAATTATTGTTATCAGAAGAAAAAATGAGTGTTTGTCAGGTGTTACCGAAAAAATAACATTTTAAAGATACCCTCATCTTATCATTGAAAAATTGTAAGATGAGGGTATTATTTAGTTGTGTGAAAAGTGAACTTGTAGAGATAAGAGAGGGAATTTATGAAAAAGTATGCGTTAGTAACTGGAGGGAGCGGAGGGATTGGCTCTGCTATTTCGAAACAATTAATTCAAGATGGATATACAGTTTATGTTCATTACAATAACAGTGAAGGAAAGGTATTGGAATTGCAGAAAGCATGGGGGGAAGTTATCCCTGTGCAAGCGAATTTGGCTTCTAGTGATGGAGCAGAGCAATTGTGGAGACAAATTGAACATCCTATTGATGTTATTGTATATGCAGCTGGGAAGAGTATTTTTGGACTAGTAACAGATGTAACAAACGATGAATTGGATTATATGGTAGAACTTCAAGTGAAGAACGTATATAAATTACTTTCAATGGCACTTCCGCCTATGATTGGGAGGAGAAGTGGTAATATTGTAATTGTTTCATCTATATGGGGACAAATAGGGGCTTCTTGTGAAGTGCTTTATTCAATGGTAAAAGGGGCGCAAAATTCATATGTGAAAGCTTTGGCGAAAGAAGTGTCTTTAAGTGGATTACGTGTGAATGCGGTAGCACCAGGAGCAATTGAAACGGAAATGTTAAGTGTTTTTTCTGAAGAAGATAAAATGGGAATTGCTGAAGATATACCATTAGGTAGAATAGGGTTACCAGAAGAAGTAGCAAAAACAGTTGCATTCCTCGTATCACCAGGAGCATCTTACATAACTGGACAAATCATCGGAGTGAATGGTGGTTGGCACTGTTAAAAATTTCTTACATAAAAAATGAACAGTTGCACAAATTAAGCATGATTTTATTACTCAATAGTGAGGTGCTTAATTATGTCAGTATTAGATAATTTTGATCAGTGGAAGAGCTTTTTAGGAGATCGTTTAGAGCAAGCGCAAGGAAAAGGTTTAGACGGCGGTGCGGTATCAGATATGGCATTTCGTGTTGGCGACTACCTTGCTAATGAAGTAGAAGGACGCAATGACCAAGAGAAATTATTAGCTGAGCTTTGGAAAGTTGCTGATGAACAGGAGCAACATACCATTGCAAACTTAATGGTTAAGTTTGTACAACATAAGTAAAAGTAGAGAGGAAATTCTCCTCTCTACTTTTTTTGTATAATAATTACACAGGATAGATTATACATTTAGCTTCCCTATTAAGGTGAAATCATATAATATAGTACGTAGGTGTAAAGTAAGCAAGGGGAGTGATCTTGGATGATTGAATGGTATTTTGAATATGAAATACATAAAAACCGACCTGGCTTGCTTGGTGACGTTTCTTCGTTAATCGGTATGCTCGGCATTAATATTGTCACAATTAATGGTGTAGATAATGCACGACGTGGGTTACTTCTTATGTGTGATAATCAAGAGCAAATCTCTAGACTTGAATCAATTTTAAATACGATGGATAACATAACGGTAACGAAATATCGTCCGCCCAAGCTAAGAGATAAGCTAGCGGTTAGGCATGGTAGGTACATACAACGAGATGCAGATGATAAGAAAACATTTCGATTTGTGCGTGATGAATTAGGCTTACTTGTAGACTTTATGGCAGAAATTATGAAAAAAGAAGGCCATAAACTAATTGGGATACGCGGAATGCCTCGTGTCGGAAAAACAGAATCCATTGTTGCTGCAAGTGTTTGTGCAAATAAAAGGTGGTTATTTGTATCATCTACTCTTATTAAGCAAACTGTTCGTAGTCAATTAATTGAAGATGAGTATAGCGATGACAATATTTTCATCCTAGATGGAATTGTGTCAACGAAGCGTGCTAACGAAAGACATTGGCAGCTCGTTCGTGAAATTATGAGATTGCCTGCAACAAAAGTTGTAGAACATCCTGATGTATTTGTGAGTCAGTCAGAATACACATTGGATGATTTTGATTATATTATCGAGTTGCGCAACGATTATGATGAAGAAATTCAATATAATTTAGTAGATGAAATTGAGCAAGGTACGCAAAATAATTTCTCTATGTTTGACTTTTAAAGAAATATTGAGGTGTTAGTAGTGACGGAATTGGGACAAAAGCTGAAAGAAGCAAGAGAAGCGAAAGGCTTGACTATTGATCAGCTGCATGAGATTACAAAAATTCAAAAACGCCATTTAGTGGCAATTGAAGAAGGCAATTATGATGTATTGCCAGGAGCTTTTTATGCGCGTGCATTCATTAAACAATACGCAGATGCGGTTGGATTAAATGGAGAGGAACTACTTGTAGAACATCAGAGTACGATACCACAATCTGAAAAGCGTGAAGTTCCACAAGTATCAACGGGACAAAAAACACAAGAAACAATGCAAAAATCTTCATCATGGCCAATTGCAGATCACATGCCGAAAATCTTAGTTGCGTTGTTAGTAATCGCAGTTGGAGTGGTAATCTGGTTTGTGTTTCAAGCGTTAACTGGAAAAGATGATGAAAAAGTTCCGAGTGCTCAAAGTGAGAAAATTGAAGTTCAAAAAGCAAAAGATTCTCCGTTAGATACGAAGAAAGATGAAGCGAAAGCGGAAGAGCCAAAAAAAGAGGAACCAAAGAAAGAAGAACCAAAGAAAGAAGAGCAACCAGCACCACCAACGGGACAGCAAGAAGTGAAAGTAGTTGGAACAACTGGTAAGGTATCTACTTTGGAAATTCATAATAATAAAACGTTAGAATTGGAAATCATAGCGAAGGGTACAAGCTATGTAGATGTTAAAGATGATGCGGGTAACGAAATTTTAAACACTACAGTACAAGGTGGTCAAACAGAAAAACGTGATGTATCAACATTAAAAGAAGTACGACTTAATATTGGAAATGCAACGAATGTTGAAGTTAAACTGAATGGCCAAGTGGTTGCTTTCCCATTGGACCCAGAAAAAGAACTTCACCAAAGATTGGTGATAAAAAACCAAGGGATAGGGCAACCTGCACAATAACAGTCATCGCTTCGATGACTTTTTTCAATGAACAAATGTTTTTGATATGATGGAGGAATAGCTGTGAATTTACCAAATAAAATTACAATATCTAGAATCTTCTTAATTCCAATTTTCATGGTAATTATGTTAGCGCCCTTTAATTGGGGTTCATACACAATTGGTGATGTTGATTTACCAATTCAACATTTAGTGGGGGCACTTATCTTTATCGTTGCTTCAGCTACAGATTGGATTGATGGACATTACGCAAGGAAGTATAATCTTGTAACGAACTTAGGAAAGTTTCTTGATCCGTTAGCTGATAAATTACTTGTTTCAGCAGCACTTATTACATTGGTAGAGATGCGATATGTACCGGCTTGGATTGTTATTGTAATTATCAGTCGTGAGTTTGCTGTAACAGGTTTACGTCTTGTACTTGCTGGAACAGGGGAAGTAGTTGCGGCAAATCAGCTAGGGAAAATTAAGACATGGACACAAATTATTGCGATTGCAGCATATTTATTACACGATGTACCTTTAAATTTAATCCATATTCCAGTTGCGGATATCTTCATATGGATTGCATTAATCTTTACTGTTATTTCAGGATGGGATTATTTCTGGAAAAATAGAGCTGCATTTGTAAACTCAAAATAGAAGTTTATGGGGGAATTGGGATGAATGCTGAGATTATTGCGGTTGGAACTGAATTATTACTTGGACAAATTGCAAATACAAATGCCCAGTTTTTATCTGAAAAGTTGGCTTCAATTGGAATTAACGTGTACTATCATACTGTTGTTGGTGATAATAATAAGCGACTGCAAAAGGCAATTGAAGCTGCGGAAGAACGTGCTGATATCCTTATTTTTACAGGTGGGTTGGGACCGACAAAAGATGATTTAACGAAAGAAACAATAGCGACTAGTTTAGATGAAAAGCTTGTGTATGATGAAAAGGCATTAGCCTTAATAAGTAATTACTTTAAGCGTACAGGCCGTGAATTTACGGAGAATAATAAAAAGCAAGCGCTCGTTTTAAATGGAGCAACAGTATTTGCAAATGACCACGGTATGGCGCCGGGTATGGGGGTAAATAAGAACGGAAAAGTTTATATTTTATTACCAGGGCCGCCAAAAGAAATGAAACCAATGTATGTAAGTTACGTAGAGCCTTTTTTACGTAATTTTACAACAGGAGAAAACATTTATTCACGTGTGCTTCGTTTCTTCGGTATTGGGGAGTCCCAATTAGAGGTGAAAGTTCAAGATTTAATTGATGGACAAACAAACCCAACAATTGCCCCGCTAGCAAATGATGGAGAAGTGACATTACGTTTAACTGCTAAGCATCAAAATGTTAGCGAAGCGGAGAAACTAATTCAACATGTGGAAGATTTGATTTTAGAAAGAGTAGGAGAATTTTTCTACGGATATGACCAAGAATTTTTGCATTATAAGGCAATCGAGTTATTGAAGAGAAAAGGGTTAACTTTAGCATGTGCAGAAAGTTTAACAGGTGGTCTTTTTGGAAATCAAGTAACTGAAAATGCTGGTGTTTCTTCTGTATTTAAGGGCGGTGTCATTTGTTATCATAATGATGTGAAGCAACATGTTTTACGTGTGCCTGAAGAAGTATTGCATACTGATGGTGCAGTTAGTAAGGAATGTGCTCGTTATCTTGCTGAAAATGTTAAGGATTTATTAAAAGCGGATATCGGAATTAGTTTCACTGGGGTAGCAGGGCCAGATGCTTCAGAACAGAAAGAGCCAGGAACAGTATTTGTTGGATTAGCGATTAAAGGTGAACAAACTGCAGTCGTTCCTCTTAATTTAAGTGGAAGTCGTCAACAAATTAGAGAACGATCAGCAAAATATGGATTTTATCATTTATATAAAAAGCTAGAAGAGATATAAGTCTCTTCTAGCTTTTTTTATAGTTAAATTCCGTATTTGTGTGATGGAAAATAAAAAATCGAATAAATGTTCGATTTTTGTTGGCAAATTGAATTGAAAATAGGTATAATAAGATTAGCAATTCAGTTAAGGAGGAATTTTGAATGAGTGATCGTCAAGCGGCATTAGATATGGCGTTAAAACAAATAGAGAAGCAATTCGGTAAAGGTTCAATTATGAAATTAGGAGAACAAGCGGAACGTAGAATTTCTACAATTTCAAGTGGTTCTTTAGCACTTGATGTGGCGCTAGGGGTAGGCGGATACCCACGTGGCCGTATTATCGAAATTTACGGACCTGAAAGTTCAGGTAAAACGACAGTTTCATTACATGCAATTGCAGAAGTACAACGTCAAGGTGGACAAGCAGCATTCATCGATGCGGAGCACGCAATGGATCCTGTATATGCACAAAAATTAGGCGTTAACATAGATGAATTACTATTATCACAGCCTGATACAGGGGAGCAAGGATTAGAAATCGCAGAAGCACTTGTACGAAGTGGTGCGGTTGACATTATCGTAATTGACTCTGTAGCAGCTCTTGTACCGAAAGCAGAGATTGAAGGAGACATGGGTGACTCACACGTAGGTTTACAAGCACGTTTAATGTCACAAGCACTTCGTAAGCTTTCAGGAGCAATCAACAAATCAAAAACAATTGCAATCTTTATCAACCAAATTCGTGAAAAAGTTGGGGTTATGTTCGGAAATCAACTACAAGTTGCTTAATCGAAAAGATTAAGGAGTTTACCATGGGTTTCCCTTGCTAGTGATAGCATGTTAAAAAACCTTGTGAACCTTATTGCCTAAGGGTGTAACTATCCATATAGTTGCTAACGGTGAAGCCCACCATTATTTAGGGTAATACCGTGCCAAGCTCCATAGTGATATGGGGAAGGTGTAGAGACTACCGAAAAGGACTTTTAGTTAACTGAGTAGGGTACGGCAGATGATAGGCTACTGCTGGAAGTGCAAGGCTCTCTGTAAAGAGATGAAGAGATAGTCCAGACTATAGAGATGGAAAATCTATAGATAGTGCCAGAAACAACTCCGGGTGGTCGTGCGTTGAAATTCTATTCAACTGTTCGTCTTGAAGTGCGTCGTGCGGAGCAATTAAAGCAAGGTAACGACATCGTTGGTAATAAAACAAAAGTAAAAGTAGTGAAAAATAAAGTAGCGCCACCATTCCGTGTTGCTGAAGTTGATATTATGTACGGAGAAGGTATTTCAAGAGAAGGTGAAATCTTGGATATGGCTTCTGAGCTTGATATCGTTCAAAAGAGCGGTGCTTGGTATTCTTATAATGAAGAACGTTTAGGACAAGGTCGTGAAAATTCGAAGCAATTCTTAAAAGAGAATACGGACTTAAGAGAGGAAATTGCCTTCTTTGTTCGTGATCATCACGGAATTGGTGAAGATTCTGGTGTGGAAGACACGGAAGATTCAACTCTTCAAGATTAAAAAATAAAAGACACGGGTCCCGTGTCTTTTATTTTTTTACCTTCTATTAAAGGGGTATCTATCGTAGTGATTAAAATATTTTTTTGACTCAAATGGGATGTGTAAAGAGGAATATTCATGCGTTTTAAGGGAATAAAATGGTATTTACTAAGGTTTTCCAGGATAATATGCTATCAATTTTTCAAATTCAGATAACATTCAGGACTGAAGGTAAAGAAAGTAAAAGTAGACAACGCTTGACAATGAAAATTACGATAGATACAATGAGAATGTATATTTTTTCTTATATACGATATACTCTTCTCAAGAAGAGAAGTAATATTCGGAGTAAGGTTTAAAACTTACCGAAATAATAATATGACATTTTAATTGTGAAATGAAGAAAGTCCCTTAAAAAAGCGGGACGACGGTCTTTGCTGTATGTTGTAATTTAATGTACATGCCGACAGTCTTTTTTCATTCATAGCAAGGGGAGGTGAAATCATGAGTAGTACAGTTTGGATACTCATCTCCATTTTGCTTGCAACAACAGTCGGTGCAGTTGTTGGCTTTTTTGTTCGAAAGTCTATTGCTGAAGCGAAGATTAATGGTGCGGCTAATGAAGCGAAACGTATTCTAGACGAAGCGAATCGTGAGGCTGAAGCACTTAAGAAAGAAGCGCTTTTAGAAGCAAAGGATGAAATTCATACACTTCGTACAGAAGCTGAATTAGAAATTCGTGACCGTAGAAGCGAATTACAAAAACAAGAAAATCGTTTAATGCAAAAAGAAGAGAACCTTGATCGTAAAGACGAAACGCTCGATAAACGCGAGCAGCAGTTAGAGAAGAAAGAGGATTCTCTTGTAGCGAGACAACAACAGATTGAAGAGTTGGAAAGCAAAGTGGGAGAGTTAGTTCAAAAGCAACAAACAGAATTAGAGCGCATTTCCAATCTGACACGCGAACAAGCGAAAGCAATTATTCTTGGTAAAGTAGAAAATGAAGTTTCTCATGAAATCGCTGTTATGGTAAAAGAAAGTGAAGTTCGCGCGAAAGAAGAAGCGGATAAGAAAGCAAAAGAGATTTTATCTCTTGCAATGCAAAGATGTGCAGCTGATCATGTTGCTGAAACAACCGTTTCGGTTGTAAATCTTCCAAATGACGAAATGAAGGGACGTATTATCGGGCGTGAAGGTCGTAATATTCGTACGTTAGAAACGTTAACGGGTATTGACTTAATTATCGATGATACACCAGAGGCGGTAATCCTTTCTGGATTCGATCCAATTCGTCGTGAAACAGCTCGTATCGCTCTTGATAAACTAGTACAGGACGGACGTATTCACCCAGCGCGTATTGAAGAGATGGTCGAAAAATCAAGACGTGAAGTGGACGAGTATATTCGCGAAGTCGGAGAGCAAACAACGTTTGAAGTGGGTGTTCATGGATTACACCCAGATTTAATTAAAATTTTAGGTCGTTTAAAATACCGTACAAGTTATGGACAAAACGTCTTAAAACACTCTATGGAAGTTGCATATTTAACTGGACTTATGGCAGCAGAGCTTGGCGAGGATGAAAAACTAGCAAGACGTGCTGGTCTATTACATGATATCGGAAAAGCGATTGACCATGAAGTAGAAGGTAGCCACGTTGAAATTGGTGTTGAACTCGCAACGAAATATAAAGAGCATCCTGTAGTTATAAACAGTATCGCATCTCACCATGGTGACACAGAACCAACTTCTATCATTGCAGTTTTAGTTGCAGCAGCAGATGCTTTATCAGCTGCAAGACCGGGAGCTCGTAGTGAAACGCTTGAAAACTACATTCGTCGTCTTGAAAAGTTAGAAGAGATTTCAGAGTCTTATGAAGGCGTTGAAAAATCATTTGCAATTCAAGCAGGACGTGAAGTTCGTATTTTGGTAAAACCAGATACAATCGATGATTTAGAAGCTCATCGTTTAGCTCGTGATATCCGAAAACGTATTGAAAATGAACTGGATTACCCAGGACATATTAAAGTAACTGTTATTCGTGAAACACGTGCAGTGGAATACGCAAAATAAAGTGGTGAAACACCACTTTATTTTTTTGTGTTGGAATTGGATAAAATAAAGACAGTTAGTTATATAGCGTAAAAGTGAAACAAACTTATAATAAACATATTATAAGGAATTTCCTTAATGCTATAGCAATAAAAAATGCAGTACATAGAAAGGGTAAGACATATGAGAATATTATTTGTTGGGGATGTAGTAGGATCTCCTGGTAGAGGTATGATTCAACAATACGTACCGGCATTAAAGAAAAAATATACACCTACAGTAACAATCATTAATGGAGAAAACGCAGCAGGTGGCCGTGGGATTACAGAAAAAATATATCGAAACTTTTTAGAGTGTGGGGCGCAAGCAGTTACACTTGGAAACCATGCTTGGGATAATCGTGAAGTATTTGAATTCATCGATGATGCAAAATATCTTGCAAGACCAGCTAACTTCCCAGAAGGAACTCCAGGAAAAGGACTTATCTTTGTGAACTGTAATGGAACAGAAGTTGCAGTTATTAACTTACAAGGACGTACTTTCCTTCCTCCGATTGATTGTCCATTCCGTAAAGTGGATGAATTAATTAATATTGCGAAAAAACGTACGAATATTATCTTTGTTGATTTCCATGCGGAGACTACAAGTGAAAAACAAGCGCTAGGTTGGTATGTAGATGGACGTGCTACAGCAGTAGTAGGTACGCATACGCATGTCCCTACAGCGGATAACCGTATTTTACCAAGCGGAACGGCATATATTACAGATGTTGGGATGACAGGGCCATATGATGGAATATTAGGTATGGACCGAGAAGCGGTATTGAAGAAGTTTTTAACGAACTTACCGGTACGATTTGAAGTAACAAGTGGTAGAACGCAATTAAGTGCAGTGTTAATTGATGTGGATCCAAATACAGGAAAAGCAAAGAAAATTGAGCGCATTTTAATTAATGACGATCAACCATTTTTTGAGTAAATTTCCGTTAAATTTTAGATAAGTTATTATATTTTAATTTTTTAGAAAAATTACGAAAATTTAGCAGGAATACGCGCCATTCCTCGTGAATATAAGTTAAAGTGAAATAATTGCTAATACTTTTTAAAGAAACGAGGAGGAAACGCGGAATGGAAATATTAAAAGTTAAAGCAACGTCGGTCCCTAATTCTGTAGCTGGTGCACTTGCAGGTGTTATTCGCGAACGCGGAACAGCAGAAATTCAAGCTATTGGTGCAGGTGCATTGAACCAAGCGGTAAAGGCAGTAGCAATCGCAAGAGGATTTGTAGCGCCTAGTGGTTTGGACCTGATTTGTATCCCAGCGTTTACAGATATTATGATTGATGGCGAAGAGCGTACAGCAATAAAATTAATTGTAGAACCTCGTTAAGTTTTAAACAACCTGTTTGCAGTATGCAAACAGGTTGTTTTTATAATGGAGGAATGAAAATGAAAATTTTTGATGCTCATTGTGACGTGCTTCTTCAGTTATGGAGTGCACAAGGGAAAAGGAATTTTAACGATGATTCACAATTACATATTACATTTGAACAGTTAAAGAGAAGAAAAGGAAGTATACAATGTTTTGCTATATATGTACCAGAAACAGTGGCATATGAAAACCGATTTGAAGCAGCATTACAAATGGTAGATATTTTTTATAATGAAATTTTATCCCTACCAGGTGTAAAGTTTATTCAGACAAAAGATGATATTAACATGTTAAAACAGGACGAGGTTGGAGCGATATTAACACTAGAAGGATGCGAAGCAATTGGAAAAGAAGCAATGAAATTACGGTTGTTGTATCGCCTAGGAGTACGTTCTTTTGGACTAACATGGAATTATGCCAATCTCTTAGCTGATGGTGCGCTAGAGACACGTGGGGCGGGTTTAACGAATTTTGGTAAACAGGTTGTACAAGAACTGAATGCGCTACATGTATGGACTGATGTGTCTCATCTAAATGAAAGAAGTTTTTGGGATGTTATAGAGATTGCAAAAAATCCTATTGCTTCCCACTCAAATTGTATGAAACTTTGCGAGCACCCACGTAATTTAAACGATGAACAACTTAAAGCTCTTATAAAGAAAAATGGCATGATCGGTGTCACTTTTGTACCGCAGTTTCTAACAAGTGAAAGGCAAGCAAATATAACTGATATCATAAAACATATCGAATATATTTGCTCGCTAGGTGGAGAAAACAATATAGGGTTTGGTTCAGATTTTGATGGGATTGTAGATACGGTTGTCAATGTATCTGCCTATGGAGATTATGAAAATGTCATGAATGAGCTTTATAAATACTATGCTGCATCTACTGTAGAAAGATTTTTATATGATAATTTTGTTGAACATATGAGTTTTTAAGTTTGTGGTTTAAAATTCAGAAAAATTAAAATTAATTCATTTGATTTTATTGCTTTTTTTAAGACCTAATACTAGAATGAAAAACAAAATAGCTTTATACTAAAGATTCAGGGAAATCAGAAGAGGCATAATTTGCGTCCGTTGTAGTTTATTTGCATAAAAAATGCTAAACTATTACTGTAAAAAAATACACTACAATGAATGCAGCCAAAAGGGGTGTAGGAGATGATTAGTCAACTTTCATGGAAAGTTGGAGGCCAACAAGGTGAAGGAATTGAAAGTACAGGAGAAATCTTCTGTATTGCATTAAACCGATTAGGATATTACCTATACGGTTACCGCCACTTCTCATCACGTATAAAAGGCGGCCATACAAATAATAAAATTCGTGTAAGTACAACAGAAGTACGCGCGATCTCAGATGATTTAGATATTTTAATTGCTTTTGACCAAGAAACAATTGATTTTAACTTCCACGAACTACGTCCAGGTGGAATTGTAGTTGCGGATGCGAAATTTAATCCAACAATACCCGACAATACAGATGTAAATCTATATGTGATACCGTTTACAGATATTGCTTCAGAATTAGGCACATCATTAATGAAAAACATGGTTGCTGTAGGAGCATCAAGTGCAGTATTAGGATTAGACGAAACAGCTTATTTGGATGTTGTTGAAGAAATCTTTGGTCGTAAAGGAGAGCAAGTCGTTCAAAAGAATATGGACGCAATTAAACGCGGCTCTCAATATATGAAAGAATTACTAGGCGAGAAAGTAAACATGATGCAGCTTGAAAAAGCTGATGGTAAAAAACGCATGTTTATGATTGGAAACGATGCAATCGCATTTGGTGCGGTAGCTGGTGGTGCTCGTTTTATGTCAGCATACCCAATCACACCTGCATCAGAAATTATGGAATACTTAATTAAAAAATTACCGAAAGTCGGCGGAACAGTAATCCAAACTGAGGATGAAATTGCAGCTTGTACAATGGCAATCGGCGCAAACTATGCTGGTGTTCGTACATTAACTGCATCTGCTGGTCCTGGTCTGTCATTAATGATGGAAGCAATCGGTTTAGCAGGTATTACAGAAACCCCATTAGTAATTGTTGATACACAACGTGGTGGTCCAAGTACGGGATTACCAACGAAACAAGAACAGTCTGACTTAATGGCGATGATTTACGGTACGCATGGTGAAATTCCAAAAATCGTAATGGCGCCAAGTACAGTTGAAGAAGCTTTCTATGACATTGTAGAAGCATTTAACTTATCTGAAGAATATCAAGTTCCTGTTATTTTCTTAACAGATTTACAGCTTTCGTTAGGAAAACAAACAGTAGAACCACTTAAATTAGATAAAGTGGAAATCCGTCGTGGTAAGCTTGATTTAGAAGCAGAATTACCAGAACGTGAAAATAAAGCATACTTCAAGCGTTATGAAGTAACTGAAGACGGCGTTTCGCCGCGTGTTTTACCTGGTATGAAAAATGGTGTTCACCATGTTACAGGTGTAGAACATGATGAAACTGGAAAGCCATCGGAATCAGCAATAAACCGTAAAGATCAAATGGACAAACGTTTCCGTAAAATGGAGAACTTGAAGTTTAATACCCCTGTTTATAAAAATGTTAAGCATGAAGAAGCAGACGTATTGCTTGTTGGATTTAACTCAACTCGTGGTGCGATCGAAGAGGCAATGACGCGTTTAGAACAAGAGGGTATGAAAGTAAACCATGCTCATGTGCGTTTAATTCACCCGTTCCCAACAGCTGAAATCGATCCACTTGTGAAAAAGGCGAAGCGTGTTGTAGTAGTAGAAAACAATGCAACAGGTCAACTTGCTAACATTATGAAAATGAATCTTGGTAATGGTGAGAAAATTTCTAGTCTTTTAAAATATGATGGAAACCCATTCTTGCCGAAAGAGATTTACAACGAATGCAAAAAAGGGGTTGTATTAAATGGCAACATTTAAGGACTTTCGTAACAGTGTAAAGCCAAACTGGTGCCCAGGTTGCGGAGACTTCTCAGTGCAAGCTGCAATTCAACGTGCAGCAGCTAACGTTGGCTTAAATCCAGATGAACTTGCTGTTATTTCTGGTATCGGCTGTTCAGGCCGTATTTCAGGTTATATTAATTCATATGGTGTGCATAGTATTCATGGTCGTGCCCTTCCAATTGCACAAGGTGTGAAAATGGCAAATCGTGATTTAACAGTTATCGCTTCAGGTGGTGACGGTGATGGATTTGCGATTGGTATGGGACATACAATCCATTCTATTCGTCGTAATATCGACATTACGTACATCGTAATGGATAACCAAATTTACGGGTTAACAAAAGGGCAAACTTCACCACGTAGTGAAGCGGGATTTAAAACGAAAAGCACACCACAAGGTTCAATTGAACCATCACTAAATGTAATGGAAATGGCTTTAACAGCTGGTGCGACATTTGTGGCGCAAAGCTTTTC
Source organism: Bacillus sp. N6 (assembly GCF_052805735.1). NCBI lineage: Bacteria > Bacillati > Bacillota > Bacilli > Caryophanales > Bacillaceae > Bacillus > Bacillus sp. N6. Next base: position 3,712,409 of record NZ_CM127843.1, on the reverse strand, counting down.
GAGTGATTTAAAAGAATTAACACAAATTATTGAAGCTGGTATTAACCATAAAGGATTTTCATTAATTAACGTATTCAGTCCATGTGTTACTTATAATAAAGTAAATACTTACGATTGGTTTAAAGAGAACTTAACGAAACTAAGCACAGTAGAGGGATATGATCCATCTAATCGCATGATGGCTATGCAAACGTTAATGGAAAATAACGGTTTAGTAACAGGTTTGATTTATCAAAATACTAAGCAACCATCATATCAAGAACTTGTTAAAGGCTATAGTGAAGAGCCTTTAGTGAAATCTGATTTAAATATGGATCAGAAAATGTTTGATGAGCTTGTTGCTGAATTTATGTAATGTAAGAAGAGGAGGTTGCCGATTTGGCAACCTTTTTTATGTGCAAAAAATATAGGGTAGTTTTATTTACTTAGAAAATTCAGAATGGTAAAATAATATGTAAATCGTTGTATGAAAATGGCAAGTTCATTGCTTATGAAATGTAAGATAATAAAGGGACTCTGGATTGTTAAAATTGGCGAAACACGTCATACTATGGTAATGTTTATAGGGATAAAGCAATATGCTTTTGGGTAGGACAACAAGAAATAATAAAAAGGGAATGTCTATTTGCGTGGGGAAGACTTCATTCTTATGAATGATTAGATTGATTACTCAAGTTTCAAAGGACAAGTTATCTCCAAGCTATCTAACCATTTTTGAGGTGAGTCTAAGCGCATTAAAATGGACTATAGAGTGTGTATAGTTAAGGGTGAAAGGAGATTACCGATGAACGAGCAACAACGATTAGCAAGTCAACAAGCAAATTCCTCTACGAAAAAAGAAGAGAAAGATTATAGTAAATACTTTGAAAGTGTATATCAACCACCTTCCTTAAAGGATGCGAAAAAGCGAGGGAAAGAAGAAGTTAAAATTGAACGGGATTTTGGCTTACCTGAAGAGTTTCGTAATTTTGGTACAGGAAGAAAGTTCTATATTCGTACATATGGTTGTCAAATGAATGAGCATGATACGGAAGTAATGGCAGGTATTTTCACAACGCTTGGATATGAACCAACTTTTTCAACTGAGGATGCAGATGTAGTTTTATTAAATACTTGTGCGATTCGTGAAAATGCTGAAAATAAAGTGTTTGGTGAACTAGGCCATTTAAAGTCACTCAAACGAAGAAATCCGGACCTTTTAATTGGTGTATGTGGTTGTATGTCTCAAGAAGAATCTGTTGTAAATAAAATTATGCAAAAAAATCAGCATGTAGATATGGTGTTTGGAACGCATAATATTCATAGATTACCGTACATTCTAAAAGATGCAATGTTCTCGAAGGAAACGGTAGTTGAAGTTTGGTCAAAAGAAGGGGACGTAATTGAAAACCTTCCGAAAGTACGTCGTGGTGATATTAAAGCTTGGGTAAATATTATGTATGGCTGTGATAAGTTCTGTACGTATTGTATTGTACCGTATACACGAGGAAAAGAGCGAAGTAGACGTCCAGAAGATATTATCCAAGAGATTCGTCACTTAGCTGCGAATGGTTATAAAGAAATTACATTACTTGGACAGAACGTAAATGCATATGGTAAAGATTTTGAAGATGTAAAATACGGTCTTGGTGATTTAATGGACGAACTTCGTAAAGTTGATATAGCCCGTATTCGTTTTACAACGAGCCATCCACGTGATTTCGATGATCACTTAATTGAAGTACTTGGCAAAGGTGGCAACCTAGTAGAACATATCCATTTACCAGTTCAATCTGGAAGTACAGATATGTTGAAAATTATGGCGCGTAAATATTCGCGTGAGCATTATTTAGAACTTGTAAGAAAAATTAAAGAAGCAATTCCAGATGCAGTATTAACAACAGATATTATCGTTGGTTTCCCAAATGAAACAGATGAGCAATTTGAAGAAACGATGTCGTTATATCGTGAAGTAGGATTTGATACTGCCTTTACATTTATTTATTCTCCTCGCGAAGGTACACCAGCTGCAAAAATGAAAGATAATGTACCGATGGAAGTAAAGAAAGAACGTCTTCAACGCTTAAATACACTAGTAAATACGTTGGCAATTGAAAAGAATAGTCGTTATAAAGGTCAAATTGTAGAAGTGTTAGTTGATGGGGAAAGTAAAAATAATCCGGAAGTACTTGCAGGTTATACTCGTACGAATAAACTTGTAAACTTCGTCGCTTCAAAATCTTTAATTGGTCAGCTTGTGAAAGTAAAAGTAACGGAAGCAAAAACTTGGTCTCTTAACGGGGAATTAGTTGAAGAGCCGATTGAGGTGAAATAATAGATGAAAGTATATTCGAAAGATGACATTGTTGAACAAGCGAAAGAATTAGCAAAAATGATTTCTGAAACAGAAGAGGTTGATTTTTTTAAGAAAGCAGAGGCGCAAATTCATAAAAATGAAAATGTAAAGCGCGCAATCGATGAAATTAAAGCACTGCAAAAACAAGCAGTAAACTTGCAACATTACGGGAAATGGGAAGCTTTAAAAAAGGTAGAAGCTGAAATTGATGCATTGCAAGATAAGTTAGACAGTATTCCAGTTGTACAAGAATTTAAATCTTCACAAACATATGTAAATGACTTATTACAGTTAGTTGCTAGTACAATTTCTAACAACGTAACAGATGAAATATTAATTTCAACTGGTGGCGATGTACTTAAGGGTGAAACTGGCGCAGCGGTAGAAAGTAAAAAAGGAAATTGTGGTTGTTAAAGAGATGTCATATTGACATCTCTTTTTTTTAGTTGATTAAACGTAAGTTCTTCTCAAAAAAAGAATGACACATTCCGCTATTGTCACGCATATGATTAAGTGAATAGTGATTGAGGAGGGTTACGAATGTCCGAATTTAGAGAGATTATTACAAAAGCAGTGGTTGGAAAAGGACGTAAGTATACAAAGTCAACGCATACATGTGAATCGAATAATGAACCAACAAGTATTTTAGGGTGCTGGGTAATTAACCACTCGTACGAAGCAAGAAAGAATGGGAAGCATGTGGAAATTGAAGGTTTCTATGATGTGAACACTTGGTATTCATTTGATGGAAATACAAAGACTGAAGTTGTAACAGAACGCGTGAACTACACGGACGAAGTCAGCATTGGTTATCGTGATAAAAACTTTTCTGGTGACGATTTAGAAATTATTGCTCGTGTTATTCAGCCACCAAATTGTTTAGAAGCGCTGGTATCACCAAACGGTAATAAAATTGTTGTAACTGTAGAACGTGAATTTGTAACAGAAGTAGTTGGAGAAACGAAAATTTGTGTAAGTGTAAATCCTGAAGGCTGCGTAGAATCAGATGATGATTTCCAAATTGCTGATGATGAATTTGAAGAATTAGATCCGAACTTTATCGTTGATGCAGAAGAAGAGTAATAGAAAGCTAGGGAGAAGTTCTTCCTAGCTTTTTACTTTACATAAGTGGCGCTGAATGAACATGATTCTTTATGAAATATGTTATAATGAAGATAGACTCCTGAAATAGGAGATATGGATGTCCGTGAAATGTGACATATATGAAAATTGATTACTATGTAAGAATTATGGAGGAAAAGTATGACGCAATATACCCCTATGATACAGCAATATTTAAAGGTTAAGGCAGACTATCAAGATGCCTTTTTATTTTTCCGATTAGGCGATTTTTATGAAATGTTCTTTGAAGATGCCGTTAAAGCAGCTCATGAGCTTGAGATTACATTAACGAGCCGAGATGGTGGCAGTAGTGATCGTATACCGATGTGCGGTGTACCCCATCATGCAGCTAAAAACTATATTGAACAACTTGTTGAAAAAGGATATAAAGTTGCTGTTTGTGAGCAAGTGGAAGATCCAAAAACAGCTAAAGGTGTAGTGCGCCGTGAAGTAGTACAACTAATTACGCCAGGAACGATGATGGAAGGGCGTACAATTGATGAGAAAGAAAACAACTTCTTAGCCGCATTAACACATTTTGAAGATGGATCATATGCTTTAGCTTGTAATGATTTAACGACTGGACAAAATACAGTAACGTTATTGACTGGTTCAGTGGAAGATATTTTATTGGAAGTGTATGCAACTGGTTCGAAAGAAATTGTTGTAGATTCTTCATTTTCTAAAGATGAATTAAATAAATTAACTGAAACGTTAAAAATGACAATTTCATATGAAGATGCAACGGCAATTCCTGAAGGATTAGAACATCTTGTGAAAAATGTTTCGCAAGCAAAGTTAATTAAAGCAATTGGACGCTTATTTAACTATGTGATAAGAACGCAAAAACGTTCATTAGATCATTTACAACCTGTAGAAATTTATTATACGAATCAATTTATGAAAATTGATGTGCATTCAAAGCGAAATTTAGAGCTGACGGAAACACTTCGAACGAAAGAAAAAACAGGATCATTATTATGGCTATTGGATAAAACAAAAACAGCTATGGGTGGTCGTATGTTAAAACAGTGGATGGAACGTCCACTTATTCAGAAAGAAAAAGTTGAAGAGCGTTTAGAAATGGTTGAAACATTTGTAAATGATTACTTTTTACGTGAAGATTTAAAAGAAAAATTAAAAGAAGTATATGATTTAGAACGTTTAGCAGGAAAAGTTGCATTTGGTAATGTCAATGCAAGGGACTTATTACAGTTAAGACGATCTTTACTTCAAGTGCCAGCTATTTTAGAAGCGATTAGTTTGTTAGATAATGCTTATGCAGCAAGGTTAATTCAAGGAGCGGATCCATGTGAGAGCTTAACTGAATTACTAGGAAGAAGTATTCAAGAAAACCCACCGCTTTCTATTAAAGATGGAGATATTATTAAAGACGGTTATAATGACAAGCTTGATCAATATCGTTACGTTAGTAAAAACGGAAAAACGTGGATCGCTGAGCTTGAAAAACGAGAGCGTGATATTACAGGAGTTAAATCGTTAAAAATCGGGTACAACCGTATTTTCGGCTACTACATTGAAGTGACGAAGGCGAATCTTGCAGCACTTCCAGAAGGCCGCTACGAACGAAAACAAACGCTTGCTAATGCTGAACGTTTCATTACAGATGAACTGAAAGAAAAAGAAACGTTAATTTTAGAAGCAGAAGAAAAAATTGTACAACTAGAATACGATTTATTTACAGCGCTTCGTGAAGAAGTAAAAGTATTTATTCCGAAATTACAACATTTAGCAAAAGTAATTAGTGAATTAGACGTACTGCAAAGTTTTGCGACAGTTAGTGAAGAAGAACAGTTTGTAAAACCTGTACTAACAACGAAGCGTGAAATCTTTATTAAAGATGGTCGTCATCCTGTCGTTGAAAAAGTATTGAACGGGAAATTGTATGTACCGAATGATTGTATTATGCCAGAGAAGATGGATGTCTTTTTAATTACAGGACCGAACATGTCTGGTAAAAGTACGTATATGAGACAATTAGCACTTGTAACTGTTATGTCGCAAATCGGTTGTTTCGTACCAGCAACAGAAGCAGTATTACCTGTATTTGATCAAATCTTTACGAGAATTGGTGCAGCGGATGATTTAATATCAGGTCAAAGTACATTTATGGTCGAAATGTTAGAAGCGAAAAATGCAATTGCAAACGCATCAGAAAGAAGTTTAATTTTATTCGATGAAATTGGACGAGGTACATCTACGTATGATGGTATGGCACTTGCACAAGCAATTATTGAACATATTCATGACCAAATTGGTGCAAAAACGTTATTCTCTACGCATTATCACGAATTGACTGTGTTAGAAGAGAGTTTAGATCAACTGAAAAATGTACACGTTTCAGCAATTGAAGAGAATGGAAAAGTAGTATTCCTTCATAAAATTCAAGATGGAGCAGCTGATAAAAGTTACGGAATTCACGTTGCGCAACTTGCAGAGCTTCCAGATAGCTTAATCGCCCGCGCGAAAGAAGTGTTAGCACAACTAGAAGGACAGGAAGAAATTATTATTCCAAAGCGTGTAGAAGTAAAGGTACAAGAAGTTGTTCCAGAACCTGTAGTTGTTCCAGAACCTGTAGTTGTAAAAGAAGAAACGGCAGAAATACAAGAAAAGAAAGAAGAGACTGAAGAAGAGTCACAACTATCTTTCTTTGGAGGAGACCAATCTTCAAAAAAACAAGACAAGCCTGTGCTTGATCAAAAAGAAAGCGCAGTACTTGCGCAAATTAAAAAAATTGATTTACTTGATATGACACCTTTAGAAGCGATGAACGAATTGTATCGCTTACAGAAGAAGTTAAAGAAAGGATGAGTAAGTAGATGGGGAAAATTCGCAAACTCGATGACCAACTCTCTAACTTAATTGCGGCAGGGGAAGTAGTAGAGCGCCCTGCTTCAGTCGTAAAAGAACTTGTGGAAAATTCTATCGATGCGAATAGTACATCTATTGAAATCCACTTAGAAGAAGCTGGGTTATTGAAAATTCGTATCATTGATAACGGTGATGGTATTGCAGAAGAAGACTGTATCGTCGCTTTTGAACGCCATGCGACGAGTAAAATTAAAGATGAAAACGATCTGTTTCGCATAAGAACACTCGGTTTCCGCGGTGAGGCATTGCCGAGTATTGCCTCTGTTAGTGAATTAGAATTAATTACTAGCACAGGTGATGCGCCTGGTACACACCTCATAATTAAAGGTGGAGACATTATAAAACAAGAGAAAACTGCGAGCCGAAAAGGAACAGATATTACAGTACAAAACTTATTCTTTAATACACCAGCGCGTCTTAAATATATGAAAACCATTCATACGGAGCTCGGGAATATTACAGATATCGTGTATCGTATTGCAATGTCACATCCAGAAGTATCGTTAAAACTGTTTCATAATGAAAAGAAATTGCTTCATACATCAGGTAACGGTGATGTAAGACAAGTACTTGCATCGATTTACAGTATTCAAGTTGCGAAGAAGCTTGTTCCAATTGAAGCTGAATCTTTAGACTTTACAATTAAAGGCTATGTAACATTACCAGAAGTAACGAGAGCATCTCGTAATTATATGTCAACGATCGTAAATGGTCGTTACGTTCGAAACTTTGTACTAATGAAAGCGATTCAGCAAGGATACCATACATTACTGCCAGTCGGCCGGTATCCAATTGGCTTCTTATCGATTGAAATGGATCCAATGCTAGTTGACGTTAACGTACATCCAGCGAAGTTAGAGGTTCGTTTTAGTAAAGAACAAGAATTGCTAAAGCTGATCGAAGAAACATTGCAAGCTGCATTTAAAAAAATACAGCTTATTCCAGATGCAGGCGTAACAACGAAGAAAAAAGAAAAAGACGAAAGTGTGCAAGAACAGTTCCAGTTTGAGCATGCGAAGCCGAAAGAACCATCTATGCCGGACATTGTTTTACCAACTGGCATGGATGCAAAACAAGAAGAACCGCAGGCTGTGAAACAGCCAGCGCAGCTTTGGCAACCGCCGAAACAAGAATGGCAACCACCACAGTCGCTCATAAGAGAAGAGCAAAGTTGGCAACCATCCACTAAACCGATAATCGAAGAACCAATTCAAGAAGAGAAATCGTGGGACAGTAATGAAGAGGACTTTGAACTAGAGGAATTAGAAGAAGAAGTTCGGGAAATAAAAGAGATTGAAATGAACGGGAATGACTTACCACCACTTTATCCAATTGGACAAATGCATGGAACATATATTTTCGCTCAAAATGATAAAGGCTTATATATGATTGACCAGCATGCCGCGCAGGAACGTATTAATTATGAATACTTCCGTGATAAAGTAGGAAGGGTAGCGCAAGAAGTACAAGAGTTACTTGTACCGTACCGTATTGATCTATCTCTTACTGAATTTTTACGTGTCGAAGAACAGTTAGAAGAACTAAAAAAAGTCGGGCTATTTTTAGAACAATTCGGCCATCAATCCTTTATCGTCCGCTCGCATCCAACATGGTTCCCGAAAGGACAAGAAACAGAAATTATCGATGAAATGATGGAGCAAGTTGTTAAACTAAAAAAAGTTGATATTAAAAAGTTACGTGAAGAAGCAGCCATCATGATGAGCTGTAAAGCGTCCATTAAAGCGAATCAATATTTAACGAACGATCAAATATTTGCCTTACTGGAAGAATTACGTACAACAACAAACCCATACACATGCCCACACGGAAGACCGATTCTTGTGCATCATTCTACTTATGAGTTGGAAAAGATGTTTAAGAGGGTTATGTAGAGTGAATAAAATTACTTTTCAAAAGGGAGCAACATTTACTGTTGCTCCCTTTTAATATGTAGATTTAATTGTTAAACGAAAATAAGGTGGAGTAATTTTGCAGTTTATTTCTTGGTTGCGTTAGCTTAAATTTATCTATGTATAAAAAAGCGCTGTATACAGCACTTTTTAAAAGGTGCATGAATTGTATAATAAAGATTTCTACATTACTAACCAAATAACTATGCATGGCCAAATGTTGCTTCTTATTTGGCTAATTGTTATAAGGATCTATACAATTATTTATTTTTATTATTATTGATTTTTTCAGTGTATAGAACTTGCTCTTTATAGTGCTTCTTAATTGGAAAGTTATGTGTACCTGTCCCGTTCTTGAATTTTTTGTCAATGGGGTTCTTTAGAGGAACTGTTGTAGTTTCAGTAAATTCATATGGGTAATTTATTTTAGATTTATCTTCAAACATGAAAATGCCTCCTTTTAGGATCTCCTAAATTCTTTACTATAACATGATATGCATATAGATATTTTTTGGACTAGTTATTTATATAGGTTAATGGAATTTAATTACATAACTACTGAAACATTTTAAAGGAAAACAATTTGAGAAAGAAATGGTATGAATAGCTGTTGGCTCTTATTGTTTTTTTTGTTTGACAGCACAGTGAATTATGTATATAAATTCAATATAGATTGTTTTTATAATATGGTTTATATGGGATTTTCCTGATAATATAATGTGGAATATTATAGTGTTATTAGGTTATTAGGAACATTTAATGCTGTTTCATAACTGAAAGGGAATTGAAAAAAAACTGAAACTTTTCTCATAAAAATTCAATCTAACTTGAAAAATGAAAGGAAAATGAAATTTTCCAAAAGATATTCTTTGTTAAGATAAAAAGCATACATACAAAAAGTATTGATATATCTTAAAAATGTATTTTCAAGATATAGTGGGGGAAAAGATGAGATTAGAAAAACAATTAATAAAAAAGATGTATTATGAAACATTCCTAATGGAGAATGAAACAAAACCAACTCTTGACGTACTTGGACAAGCTTATGTAAACGAAGAAAAAAATGAGATTTCTGATGGGTCTTATATTCGTTTTGCACAAGGTGAATTTTATTATCGTCATCAAGATTTTGAAGCAGCTATTTTTAAATGGGAGAAGGTTAGTAATGAATTAGCACCATGGGCACAAAAAAATATTGCGGATGCTTATTTCGAACTTAATCAGTTATCATTTGCTGAAAATATTTATACTTCTATTACCACTGATAATAAAATATTGATGACCGAAATTAGACTACAATTACTTTCTCTTTACATTGAGCAAAATAATTTTGACTCAGCTTTCGGTGTTATTAAAGAAGCAGTTTCTTTAAATCCTGATTATCCGAATGTCACAAAAATTGCCCGTTCCTTTTATGAGGAACAGCAAGATTTTGATAGTGCAGTAGAGCTTGCTGTGAATGAGTTAATTCGCATAGAATCGTATCCTTGGTTTGAGGTGTTAAAAGGATATATCGATAAAGGGTTTACTAAACATATTTCACCAGACTATTTTTATGATGCATTAGCTACATTAAATAATGTAGATCAAGTACAATTTACGCAAATGGTTTCATCACTCTGGAACAGTTATAAAAATGAAAAAAATTACTTATTGTGGCTTAACACAATAAATGAATTTTTCTTACATATTGAAATACATTCGTCCGATATATGGAACAAAGTTTCTGCTCTTTACGAAGAAACGTACTTTGCATTAATTCAAGGTCAATATACGCTTAGACAATTAAACGATATCATACCAAATCTGTTAGCAAATTGGTTAAAGGTAGTCAATCCATCTTATGCTGTATTTCCATCTGCAGCTGTATTGGCATGGGATGAGATTTTCCCTTCCAAAATAGATTCAGCAAATATAGAACATGCGGAAAACTTACTGTCACATTCTATTAATCATGTAAATGGCTTAGAGTACAGCTTACACCTTTTTGAATCTATTACACAATGGGCACAAAAGCACAATATAGAAATAGGTCACCGGTTTAAATGGCTAGTTGACGAGCTCGCAGATTTAAGAACAAATCGTATTTTAGTAACGGGAACTTCAGGAAACGGAAAAACTACATTTATTAACTCTATATTAGGAGAAAATATATTAGAAAAATCAATTTCAAATGTAGTAGTTTTAAAAAATGATGCTCATATAGAAATAAACGCCATAACAGACTCAGCAATTACAACAACGGAAGATGTCTCTGATTACCATAATATGATGTCCCAGCACCATCAAACATATAGAGATAGAGCATGTGTTGAATTTAAATTACCATGCAGATTTTTAAATGAAAATAAACTTACATTTGTAGTGACACCTGGCTTTAATAGGAATAACGACACTAGAGATGAGATATTCGAATATTTAAATTCTGTAGACGAATTACTGTTCGTATTGAATGCGGATTCACCTTTTACTGATAAAGAACGTGACATTCTATTAAGTATTCAAGAACATACGCCAAATTTACAAATTCATTTCTTATTAAATAAAATCGATAACATTTACAGTGAAGCAGAAGTAAAAAGGGTATTACATGATACGGCAGCGAGAATAAACACATATTTCCCACATGCGAGAATTTTCCCTTATTCTTCGTTATATACAAGTAGTCAACAATTAAATGATTTAACTGAGTTTATTCATTTTAACTTTAATCATAAACATATCGATGCAGAACGTACTGAAAAGTTATTATATTTCATTCGAAAAACAATTACATATCTTTTGGATAAACGTGTTGAGAAAGAAAACAATCTAGTGGATGCTATTAATTGGAATGAAGATATGCTAGTGAAACTAAACGGTAGCATTAATAACCTTACTGCATTTGAGAGGGAAAAAATTCATTTCATTACACAATCATATCGTTCAATGAAGACTGAAATTACGAATGATCTTACTGAAAATATCCCGAAGATATTAAAGAGTTGTTCTAATATAATTAGTGAAGAAAGTGATTTCGGGCACATGGATACGGAACTAAATAAAGCAATGAATGAAAGAGTGCATAAATATTTAGAACAAACTGTACTACCTAATCTTGCTCTTTCTATGCAAAATTGGATTGCAACTTCTAATAATGAGCTTCTTCAAAGCCAAACGTATTTAGAAGAACTTAGTGAAGGGCTTAATTCACTATTTGGAGAAAATAGAATACAGTTAGAATGTGACTTTAAAGTGCTTGATGACTGGCGCAGAGATACTGACAGGATGACGACTAGAATACAAATGGATGAAGTAAATATTTTACGTCGATTTACGCCAGCACAATTTTTACTGAAAAGTGCCGGTAAATTATTTGGAGTTCTTCCTAAAAATAAATCTATGCTATATAACAAATACAAACAGTATGTAGAAAATGAAGATTATACTGAGGTAACGGCTTCTATTATGAAGAAATTTTTCTTGCAATTTGAGCTGTTTGAAAACACACAAGAGCGAGATATTAATATATTCTTTAGGAATCCATTTAACTCCTTAAAGCAAGCTGTAGAAAACACGCATTTAGAAATACAAGAAAAACAAGAGATATTACATAAGATGAAATCAAATCCTGAAATCTATCATGATTCTATCATGCTCTTTGAATTGAGATTGCGTCAATGTGAAGTAATTTTAAATATAGGTAATGATAATACCTATACGGATGTAGCTTTAGAAACAAGCGTAGAATAAAAGTAAAAGGGAGCAACTGTAATAAGTTGCTCCTTTTTCATATATAGATTATTTTTCTGTTTCTTTAATTTTAGTTTGTACTTCGCCAGTTTTAATTTTATTGCTTTCTGAGAAGCGTAATAAATCGCCTTCAATAATTTTGTCAGACATTCGTAATTCATTTTGGGCACGTTTAATGAGGGCTTGAGCTTCTTTTTTTGGTAAATCTACAATTTCACCTGTTATACGGTCGTAGAAAGTGTTGTTTTTGTATGCATACTTATCTGTAATGAAGCTACCATCACGTAAAACAACAAAGCCAGTATATTCATCTGAAAACATATCATGGCCAAAACGAATATCATTCGTAGAATCAACACCTAATAAATTTAGAATAGTAGGTTTCATATCGATTTGTCCAGTAGGCTTTGAAATAGTTTGACCTTCTGTTTGTCCAGGAATATGAATATATAAAGGTGTACGTTGTAAATTTAAAGTATCAAATTCTGTTATTTGATCTTTTTCTAAAAACTGTGCCATTGCACGATTATGTTTTTCGGAAATACCATAATGATCACCGTATAACACAATAATAGAATCATCGTAAAGCCCCTCGGCCTTTAGACGTTCAATAAATTTCTTAATTGATTCGTCTAAGTAACGTGCTGTTACGATGTAACGATCAAATACGCCATTACCAGAGTTGTATGGTTCAATGAATTTTGTATCTTCATCATACGTAAATGGATAATGGTTTGTTAAAGTAAGGAAACGAGCATAGAATGGTTGATTAACAGTTTTTAATATATCTACTGATTGATCAAAGTATTCGATATCTTTTAATCCCCAATTTAAATTTGTTTCTGGTGTAATTTTGTAATCAAGCTCATTATAGTAACGATCATAACCAAGAGCAGAGTACATGATATTACGATTCCAAAATGTTGCGTTATTCGCATGGAATACAGAAGTGAAATAACCTTGCTGACGTAAGATTTCTGGAGTCGCAGTATAATCATTGTTACCGTGTGTGAAGAATACAGCCCCTCGATTTAATGGATACAACGACGTATCGATTAGAAATTCAGAATCGGATGTTTTCCCTTGACCAGTTTGATGGAAAAAGTTATCAAAGTAATAACTTTCATTTATGAATTCATTTAGGAATGGTGTAACTTCTTGCCCATTGACTGATGCGCCTATTAAGAAGGTTTGCAAGGATTCAAGAGTGACGACAATTACATTTTTTCCTTTCGCTGTACCAAACATATTAGGGTTTGGCTCGCTTTGGTTTGCTTTTACGTAGTTTTCAGTTTCTTGTAATTTACTACTATCAGCAAGCGCTTTTTGTGAACCGGCTTTTACTTGCAGTGTTAAGTCATATACTTGGTGAGTATATAGGCCTAAATTTTTGACAAGCATTACTCGGTCGAATGATCTCGTTAATAATTCAGGGCGCTCTTTTTCTGCAAGATGTAGATTCGCAAAGAATACACCAATTGTTAAAAGAAAGTATAACAAGCGTGTAGAATGAGTTACACGTTCTGTTTTAAAGACCAATGATTTCTTTTTTAATAAAATAAAGAAGAAAACAATGTCTACGAATGCGAGTATAATTTTGTAGTTTAATATTTCTATAATACTGCCGCCTAATTGTCCAAAGTTTGAGGTTTGTCCAAGTACTGGTAATGTAACGAAATCACTATAAAAATCATAGAACATTACATTTCCAACGAGTACGATTGTTAATAAGAAATTAATACATAGCGCTATATAATTTCGCTTTTCACCAGTTGCAAATAATGCTAATCCAACAAATGCTAATGATGCGGCTAGAGGACTAATAAACAAAATAAGCTCTTGCGTTGAAGACTCGATTTTTAAATCAAAACTGAATCGCGTAATAAGATATGTTTTTAACCATACTGCTAAAGCCATTATTATAACAAAGCTTATATTTTGCATTTGTAAATTTATTTTATTCTTCATTTTTACACCTTCTTTATACAATTTATTTAACTGAAGTTATATATTATGTTTTTATAACTATTAGAGTATAATGAACCATTTAGACTCTATTTTCTAAAGGGAATAATTTGAAGTATTCATATACATACAATGGGGATTTTTAAAGCGTAGTAGCATAAATATAACTCTTTTTGAGAAACGGGCAGAACAAGTCATAGTTGTAGTGAAATTGACTTATAGACATCCTACCATATTAAACACTATGATGATGTTACAAAATATCGAACAAATGAAAGTGAAAATGGATAGAGACTTTTAAAACTGTTGACATTCAATTTATTAGAATTGAATGTCAATCGTTTTAAATATACAGTTATATTACATATGTATCTTGTAAAATCTCGACTTTTTGTCGGTTAATTATTAGCCGGGAAGAATAGGGGATTTATTAATATACTTTTACTCTATATAAGTAAAGTATTTTGAAATTGAATATATTTGACTGACATCTTAATAATAGAAATTAAATGTCAGATAAGTACTTTCCAACATACAGACCACTTGCAGCTGCTTGAGATAATGAGTGCGTAACGCCTGAACAATCTCCAATTAAAAATAGCCCATGTATACTAGTTTCAAAATGATTATTAATTTTTATCGTAGGAGCATAGAACTTTCCATCAATTCCATATAGTAAAGTATGTTGATCAATAGGTTCTTGTATAAATTGTTCTAAACGTAATAAAAATTCTTTGAGCCCTTCAATATATAATTGAGGAATTTCTTGATTCAAATCTCCATAATCCCCCTGTAGTGTAGGCTGTATACGGCTATGTTCCATGCTGTTTTCCGCCGTAGGTTGTTTCTTTAGTAAGTCCTCTAAGCGCTGTATAACAATCCGATCTCGTCCTTGGTTAATGCCTTTAATAATTGAACTTGCGTATACATTTGCTTCTTTGAGAGTTGGAAAATAGCGAGGAATAAATAAAGTGAAATTTAAATTAGAAGTGCCAGTTCCTTGCTCTCGAAAATTTTGACCGTCAGGCATAACTAAACCTTCTTCGTACTTTCGAATGATGCGTCCTTTTGGATTCATACAGTAAGTAGTTGCTGTGAAATGCTCACCTTGATAAGAAAGTTTTGTTTCAAAAGTATCTTTTAATATAGAACGTAATTGATGTTCTTTCATTTCTACTCTAATTCCTAAATCTACACGTGTTTGCTCCTGAGAAATATTTAGGGAACTGCACATTTCTTTTAACCAATCGGCCCCAGAGCGCCCAGTTGCAAATACTAGTTGCTTAGTTTGAACTGTTCCTTGATTTGTATCTATTGTAAAATGATCTTCCTGTTTCAGAATATGTTGTACATCTATATGAAATTGGATCTTTATTTTCGTCAGTAAAAATTCATAGAGCTGCTGAAAAATGTTACTGGAAAGTGTAGTACCAAGATGTCTTACTTCTGTTGTTAGCATTTGTAAACCACACGCTTCAGCTCTCTTAGTGAGACTTGAATTTTCAGTAGAATATTTTGAAACCGAACTTCCACCAAACTGACATAGAATTTCATCTACTTCAGCCATGAGTTGTATAAAACCCTCTTTACCGACTTTTTTCTCAAGTTCTCCGCCAAATCCGTTTGTATAATTAAATTTCCCTTCAGATTTGCCTAAACCACCAAACCCGAAATATTTATCACATGTAGTACAATTACACACTTTTCCTTCGTCTAAAGGACAATGGCGATCTTCTAGCGCTTTACCTTTATCAAGAATTAAAACTTTTTTGTTACTTTTAGCTAGTGAATAAGCCATAAAAATGCTACTTACTCCAGCGCCGATAATCGTAACATCATACATATTCTTCCACCTGCTAACGAATAGTTTGTTTTTTATTTTTCTAGTGTATAACAATTTTATGAAGGTAAGAAATAGCTTTTATTAATAAAGTGGGAGTTTTTGAACTTGATGCTTTATTAATTTCTACGAGTGGTGGAGTAAATACAAAAATTTTTATTTGAAAGAAGAAACAGTTTAAAAAATAACTATGTCATATGATTAATAACATCTTACATAGAAAAAAACAGACCTTTTAAGTGAAGAGGTCTGTTAATGATTTTAAATCTTATTTAGCAAACACATGATTACCAATTACTGCTACTGTTTGACGTGTCGTAATCCACTTGTCCGTTGATGTTTTTGGATTGTAGAAATAAATCCAGTCTGAATCTACTCCATTTGTGGAGATAGCCTCTTCTACAGCCATTTTTGCTTCTGCACTTGCAGGTTGATTAATTCTTCCATCTGTAACAGGAGTAAATGCATATCCGTATTTAATAGGTTCATAAATAACGCCTGTTATTGTATTTGGAAAACCTTTTGCATTTACACGATTTAGTATAACTTTGGCTACTGCTACTTTTCCTTTATAGGATTCGCCACCTGCTTCAGCGGTAACTAAGCGTGCCATTAAGTCTTTTTCTTTTTGTGAAATACTTGAGTTGATTTTTAAATGTTGTCCTGTATAAAGCTTGTTTCCGACTGTATTGTTAATTTGTTTTATAGATTGGACAGTGACATTGTAACGCTTTGCTATCGTTTCTAATGAATCTCCCGGTTGTACTTGATAAATAATTTGTTCAGAAATGTTCGCAGGCTTGGCGTTTTGAGGAACAGTGATTTCATTTGATTTCACGGACCCTGGAATATGTAACTGTTCGCCAATAAAGGTTTTATTGTTTCCTTTATTATTAGCCTGTTTAATGGATTGTATTGAAACTCCGTATTGTTTACTAATGCCCCAAAGTGTATCGTTCTTTTTTACTGTATGAATGGTAGAAGCTTCAGCTGTACTTTGACTACATACGAATGTAATTGCGGCCGCAGATAAAGGAATTATATGTTTTATTTTTAGTAATTTCATTGTAAATCCTCCTAAGAAAAAATTAAGGTGAAACGATTAAGTAATGTAGTTTGAAATGTGTATATGCGTAATATATTAATGTAAGTATATTAGCACATATAAAATAAATAATCACTATAAGTTTCATATTCGTTTAGTGTAGAGTCAGAATATGAAATATTGCATATGAAAATACATTGAAGTTCATATTTCTGATTACTATAATCTATTTAGTAGAAAGGGAATACGTTATAGAATTAATCATTATAGATTAATATAATGATTAATAATTATTAATAGGAGGATTGATGTAATGAAAATATTTCAAAAAATGTGTGCGTCAACTGTAATCATTACAACACTTTTAGGAACAGGAGGCACTATCAATAGTGTATATGCTGATTCTATAGAACAGCAGAGTAAATTAGGGATAGAACAAGAAACAGATAAGCAAATCATTGTAAAATTTAAAGCGGATTTGGATTTGCCATATGAAGATGGTATTGAAAAACAAATACAATCTCAAACGAATGATAAAGTAATAAAAGATCTTTTGACAGAATATCCAGATGTAACATTTACTCGTTTATTCACATCTGTAAGCCCGGAACAAATACAAAACCTTGAAGTGAAAGCACCTAATCATGTATCTACAAGTCTATTAAACTACTATATTCTTCAAAATCAAAATAGTGGGTATGAAGAAGAAATAGTAGATAAGTTAAAGGCATCTTCTTTAATAGAAGATGCGTATATGAAGAAACAAGAGAAAATAATGCCACCTGAAGTGCAATCATCAAGTGTAGCTCTTAATCCTAATAACAATCCTAGATTTAAAAAACAAGGTTATCTTGAAGCAGCCCCATACGGTATTAATGCGCCTTTCGCCTGGGGAATTCAAGGCGGTAATGGAAATGGTATTACTTTTGTTGATATGGAATACGGATGGCTATTAAATCATGAGGATTTATTACATCAAAATATTGAATTAATGTCTGGAAGAAATATAAATCAGCATGTCGGTCATGGGACGTCTGTACTAGGAATTGTATCCTCTGAGGACAATGAAGTCGGGAATATTGGGATTGCGCCAAAAGCGAAAGCAAAGGTTATCTCTCAAATAAGAGATAATGGACAGTATAATACGGCTGATGCAATATTAAGCGCTGTAAATCAGTTAGAAGCTGGGGATGTTTTATTATTAGAGGCGCAAGCATCCTTTGATGGATATGGTGATAAATATTTACCTGTTGAAGTACAACCAGATATTTTTGATGCAATTCGTGCTGGTACAGATAAGGGAATTGTAATTATAGAGGCTGGAGCAAATGGGTGGAATGATTTAGATCAGTTCAAAGATAGAAAAGGTAAGCAAGTCTTAAATCGTAATAGTAAAGATTTTAAAGATTCGGGTGCAATTATGGTAGGAGCTGGCTCTTCATCTTTTCCTCATGAACGTATGTGGTTTTCGAATTATGGAAGCCGTATTGATGTGTACGGATGGGGAGAAAATGTAGATACAACTACAGCCGAGCAAAGTAGAAGTGCTGTAAATCTTTATACTTCAAGCTTTAGCGGAACATCTAGTGCCTCGCCAATTATTGCTGGGGCAGCGACTTTAGTACAAAGCATTGCTAAAGAAAATTTAGGACAACCATATAGACCAAGTGAACTAAGAGCAATATTAAGCAACCAGAGCACAGGAACAAAATCTAAAGATCCATATGCAGATAAAATTGGTGTTTTACCAGATTTGAAGTCTATACTAGTAAACTTAGGTTATGAACAAAGAAAACCAAACGGTGGGAATGAGTTACAAGTAACAGAAAATGAACCAAACAATGAGCCTAGACAGGCAAATAAAGTTAACTTTCATACACCGGTGAAAGGAACGCTACATAATAGTGATAGAGTAGATGTATTTACTTTCCAAATTGACTCACCGGAAAATATTAATATTTCTCTACTAAATGAACAAAATATCGGAATGACATGGGTACTTCATCATGAATCAGATTTAAATAACTATGTAGCATATGGTGAAAATGAAGGAAATGTAGTTAAAGGAACTTATAATGCAAAGCCAGGGAAATATTATTTATACGTCTATAAATATGAGAATAAAGATGGTTCATATGTATTGAACATAAAATAAGCAAAAGGAACTTCAGATGAAGTTCCTTTAAATTTTTCTAATTTAGTATATGTGAATGATTTTTTAACTTTACTTCTATGCAATATTTCATATTGATGAAATGTTATTTATTTTTTATGAACTAGCTTATATTATATTCAATAAGTTTGATGTAAAAACAGAAAAAGTGAGGGATAATAATGAGCAATAAGAAGTTAATTTTGAAATTATTCATATGTAGTACAATATTTATCACATTTGTATTTGCTTTACATGATAAGAGAGTAGTTGCAGCTAGCTCTGTTAATGAGCTTGAAAATTGGTCAAAATGGATGCAACCTATACCTGATAATATCCCGTTAGCACGAATTTCAATTCCAGGAACACACGATAGTGGGACGTTCAAGTTGCAAAATCCGATTAAGCAAGTGTGGGGAATGACGCAAGAATATGATTTTCGCTATCAAATGGACCATGGAGCTCGCATTTTTGATATAAGAGGACGTTTAACAGATGATAATACGATAGTTCTTCATCATGGGCCATTATATCTTTACGTAACACTGCATGAATTCATAAATGAAGCGAAACAATTTTTAAAAGATAACCCGAGTGAAACAATTATTATGTCTTTAAAAAAAGAGTATGAGGATATGAAAGGGGCAGAAGGTTCATTTAGTAGTACGTTTGAAAAAAATTATTTTGTTGATCCTATCTTTTTAAAAACAGAAGGAAATATAAAACTTGGAGATGCTCGTGGGAAAATTGTACTACTAAAAAGATATAGTGGTAGTAATGAATCTGGAGGATATAATAATTTTTATTGGCCAGATAATGAGACGTTTACCACAACTGTAAACCAAAATGTAAATGTAACAGTACAAGATAAATATAAAGTGAATTATGATGAGAAAGTAAAATCTATTAAAGATACGATGGATGAAACGATGAACAATAGCGAGGATTTAAATCATCTATATATTAATTTTACAAGCTTGTCTTCTGGTGGTACAGCATGGAATAGTCCGTATTACTATGCCTCTTATATAAATCCTGAAATTGCAAACTATATAAAACAAAAGAATCCTTTGAGAGTGGGCTGGGTAATTCAAGACTACATAAATGAAAAGTGGTCACCATTATTGTATCAAGAAGTTATAAGAGCGAATAAGTCATTAATAAAAGAATAAAGATGATGAGAGTAAGAAGCGATAAAATATATCGCTTCTTATTTCTTTTCCAATAACCAACAATAGAAATTGTACTTTTATAATAGAAAAAAATAAAAACATAAGATATAATCATACATATAAAATTTGTACCTATAAATTTTATATATGTGAATGAATTTGATTTGTTGTAATGAAATGGAGGTATATACTATGAAGTTTCCACATGATTTTTTATTCGGAGCTGCTTCAGCTTCTTATCAAGTAGAAGGTGCATGGAATGAAGATGGAAAAGGTGTTACGAATTGGGACGAGTTTTCAAAAATTCCTGGCAAAACATACAATGGAACAAATGGTGATGTAGCTGTTGATCATTATCATCGATATAAGGAAGATGTTCGCTTAATGGCTGAGATGGGATTAGAATCGTATCGTTTTTCTATTTCTTGGGCGAGAATATTGCCGACTGGAGATGGAAAGGTAAATGAAAAAGGGATTGAATTTTATAACAACTTAATTGATGAATGTTTAAAATACGGGATTGTGCCGTTTGTCACTTTATATCATTGGGATTTACCATTACCGTTAGAAAAAGATGGTGGATGGACGAATAAAAGAACAGCAGAGGCTTTCGTAAAATATGCAGAAACTTGTTTTAAGGCATTTGGTGACAGAGTTAAGCATTGGATTACTTTTAATGAGACAGTAATGTTTTGTGGATTAGGTTATTTAAAAGGTGCACATCCACCAGGAATCCAAAATGATGTTCCAAAGTATTTTCAAGCGACTCATTATGTATTTTATGCACATGCGAAAACAGTTGCGGTGTACAAGCAGCTGAAACAATATGGTGAGATTGGGATTACACATGTTTTCTTACCTGCTTATAGTGTGGATGATCAAAAAGAAAATATACTAGCAGCAAATCATGCGAATGAATATGAAACGTATTGGTATTATGATCCAATTTTAAAGGGCGAGTATCCGTCTTATGTTGTACAACAATTAAAGGAAAAAGGATGGACTCCTAATTGGACGGTTGAAGAATTAGAAATCATTAAACAAAATGCAGAAGAAAATGATTTTATTGGCTTGAATTATTATCAACCAATACGAGTAGAAAGATACGATATGGATATAAAGAGTGAGGAACATTCTCGAGAAAACTCAACGCTTGCTCCAGGTAACCCTTCTTTTGATGGTTTTTATCGAACAGTTAAAATGGATGATAAAACATATACAAAATGGGGATGGGAAATATCTCCCGAAGGTTTCTTAGAGGGATTGCATATGTTGAAAGCGCGTTACGGTGACATAAAGATGTATGTAACGGAAAATGGACTTGGTGATGAAGATCCAATCATTGACGGAGAAATTGTAGATGTTCCGAGAATTAAATTTATTGAAGCGCATTTAAAAGTAATGAAGCGTGCAATTGAAGAGGGAATTAACTTAAAAGGTTATTATGCATGGTCAGTGATTGATCTTTTAAGTTGGTTAAATGGATATAAAAAGCAATATGGCTTTATTTTTGTCGATCATAATGATAACTTAAAACGTAAGAAGAAACTTTCGTTTCATTGGTATAAACGTGTGATCGAAACGAGAGGGGAAGAGTTATAACAGATAAAAGAGTATTTTAGGAGAAAGTGTATGAGTGCAAAGTATAAACAAATTGCAGATGTGTTAGAGCAAAACATTCGAGATGGGCTTTTTAATGAAACGAAAAAACTACCTACAGAAGAAGCGTTGATGAATCGATTTGAAGTAAGCCGTAATACGATACGTAAAGTAATTAGTCAGCTTGTGAATAGAGGTTATATTTTTCAAGTGCAAGGTAGTGGCATGTTTTTACGCGAAACTTCTGTAACAGATTACATTAATTTAGGAAGTTTACGTGGATTAACGAAAAATCTTGTTTCACAAAATATTGAAACGAAAGTGTTAGAGCTGGAAGTAATAGATGCGGACGAAGAGATAGCAAAGCGGATGCAATGCGAAGCTGGAACTAGGTTGTATTTTTTGAAGCGCTTAAGAATTGTAGATGCTAAACCATTCTCTATTGAAGTAAGTTATTTCAAAAAGGGTATTATTCCATATTTGAACGAAGAAATAGCATTAAGCTCTGTATACAGTTATTTCATTGAAGATTTACGATTAAATATTGGTTTTGCTGATAAAGTTATTA
The DNA here is from genome assembly GCF_052805735.1 of Bacillus sp. N6. Lineage (NCBI taxonomy): Bacteria > Bacillati > Bacillota > Bacilli > Caryophanales > Bacillaceae > Bacillus > Bacillus sp. N6. The sequence goes on along the minus strand of NZ_CM127843.1, from coordinate 3,690,077 downwards.
GTTGTGAAAAAGTAAATAAAGAAAATGCACAGCTTTTAGAATTAAATGAAGGTCATCCGGCGCTTCTTATTGAAAATACAGTGTATCTTGTAAATGGAACAATTTTTGAGTTATCTCAGTCGATGTTTCATTATGAAAAGGCGAAACTTTTAAATCGAATTAATTTTAAATGAAAAATTATCGTGTGAAAAAAGCAACTGGTCCTAAGTGATCAGTTGCTTTTTATTTTTTAAGTGGATGAGCAAAAAAACACGAAAGTGGTTGGTCCGCTTTTTGCAAACATCTATTATGATAAGAGAAGAAAGGTAGTATGTTATCAACGTTTTAAAGAGGAAGGTTTTTATGTAAGTTCTTTAATTAAAATAGATGGGTCTTAGAGAGGTGAAAAGACAATGAGTTTTGCAATTTCACTAGTCGTTATTATTGTAATTGTATCGCTATTTGGGACTGTACTAGTTGCAAGAAACGTGGAGGAGAATTACGGTAAGTCTACAAAAAGAAATGTGAAAAACTTATCTGCAATCTATATTCTTCTTCTTTTTGTTCTACTGGCCGGGGTAACATGGTATGCGGTAATGATTTGATAGTTTGTAAAAGAACTGGAAATGAGAGTATGAAGTTGGAATTTCAGAAGCTATTGAGTAATCAGAAAGAGAACCATTTTGGATATAGCCATTTACGGATAAGAAAATGTGACTAATTAATACTATTTTTACGGTGAATACTGTTAGTAAAAAATGAGGATAGTTCGTTTTGAAAGGAGGGAACTAGATGGAATGGAAACCAAATCGTGCAGATAAGACACCTGTATATAAACAAATTGCTGATTATATTGAAAGAGGCATTTCTTCAGGTGAATTTCCTTCTGATAGTAAGTTACCTTCTGAGCGTATATTGGCAAAGGAATTACAGGTGAACCGGAGTACAATAGTAGCTGCGTATGAAGAATTAAAATCACTTGGAGTAGTAGAACGGCAAAAGGGAAGCGGAACACGGGTTAATACAGACATATGGGGTGTCTCACATAAACGAATACCGAACTGGGGTAGGTACGTGGAGGATGGATCGTTCTTACCTAACGTACCACTCGTTCAACAAATTCGAACGGAAACACAAAAAGATGATTTAATTAATTTAGCGAGTGGTGAACTGTCACCAGAATTAATTCCGAGTGATAGATTTCGAACAATTTTGGCGGAGAAAACATTTATGGAAAATCTCGGCTATGACCATCCACTTGGAAATGAGATGTTGAGAAAAACAATTGCAGCACATGTTCAGCAATATAAACAAATTGAAGCAGATTCAAGCTCTATTCTTATTACGTCTGGAGCACAACAGGCGCTTAATCTTATCGTTCAATGTTTATTAAAACCTGGCGATGCGATTGCGATTGAAGATCCGTCATATTGTTTTTCGCTTCCAATGTTTAAATCGGCCGGTTTAAACATATTTCATTTACCTGTTGATGAGCATGGAATGAATCCAGATGACTTAATCGATTTGCACAAAAAGCATCGCATTCGTATGGTATTTTTGAATCCAGATTATCAAAATCCAACAGGTACTGTGCTTTCATTAGCGAGACGTAAAAAGATTTTAGAACTGTCTTCTGAGTTCGGTATACCAATTGTAGAAGATGATCCGTATAGTTTAATTTCTTTTAATGGAGAAGTGAACCCGACATTAAAATCAATGGACCAAAATGGAAATGTTCTTTATATAAGTTCATTATCAAAAATTGTTGCATCAGGATTACGTATTGGATGGATAATTGGTCCTACACGCGTAATTGAGCGTTTAGCAGATGCAAAGCAACAAGTTGATTTTGGCCATAGTGTATTTACGCAGTGGGTAGCAAATCAATTTTTAGAATCAAAGGATTTTCATACACATATTACGATACTTCGTGGACAATTGAAGCAAAGAAGAGATGAATTAATTGCAGAGCTTGAAGGAACATTGGGAGACCGAGTTGAATGTTTCGTGCCAGAGGGTGGAATACATGTATGGTGTAAAGTGAAAGGAAAGTTTGATGAATATCACTTATTAGGTGAATCTATACGGAATGGTGTCGCATTTGTTCCGGGCAGTGTTTTAGGTTCGAAAAATGAATATATACGATTTACGTTTGGTAGAGCGAATATAGAACAAATTCAACTTGGAATTAAACGGTTTGCCGACACGCTAAATGAAATTTCATAATATGGATGTGTGATAGTGAAATGAGGGAAAGAAATGAAGTACGTGATGCTTTTACTTCAAGTAGGCGTGCTATATATATTTAGCTTAGTGGGTACGTGGATTCAGGAAATATTCCATCTATCAATACCGGGAAGTTTAATAGGGATGTTAATGCTGTTCCTGCTCCTTTCCACTCGCATTTTACCGTTAAAATGGTTTGAGTTAGGTGCGGAAAAGTTAATCGTATTTTTACCGTTATTTTTAATCCCTTCGACAACAGGGCTGATGGAATACGGGTCTTTTCTTTTAAGTAAGGGGAGTATTATATTCCTTTTAGTAGTTGCAAGTACTGTAGTAACTTTGATTGTTTCAGGGTATATAAGTCAATTATTAATAACAACAAAAAAATAAAATCGACAAGGTGCACGATTCAAATGGTCTTAATTATTATTACTGTAGCAATTTATTTCTTGGCGACAAAGCTATATAAAAAATTTACGTTTGCATTTACGTTACCGGTGTTAACAGTTACGGCAATTATGATTTGTTTATTTTTCATTTTTGATATTTCTCATCATGAGTATAGGGAAAATGGAGGAGACATTCTTTCAAGCTTATTGAGCCCTGCAATTGTAGCATTAGCCATACCTCTATTTAAAGAGCGAAAGATACTTATGAAAAATTTTTTATCGATACTTATTGGAGTAGTGATAGGTATAGTAGCTGTAACGAGTATGAATGTAGTGATTGGCGGAATTTTAAATATAGATAAGGAACTTATATTAACTACTTTACCACAGTTAGCAACGATGCCTATTGCCCTATCATTAGCGGATCAAATTGGTGGTATTCCATCTATGACTTCTAGTTTTGTAGTTGTTGCAGGAATAACAGGTGCTATTATCGGACCAACAGTACTTAAGCTTTTCAGTATAACAAGTACGATTGGAAAAGGAGTTGGAATGGGCTGTGCATCACATATTATCGGTGTGAGCCGTTTAGTGAAGGAAGGCGAGAAAGAAGCGACTATCGGTTCGGTAACGATGATTGTAACTGGAATACTCATTAGTATACTAATACCGTATGGAACGAAATTTATTTTTTAAATGTAATGGAGATGATAACAATGACAACATGGTTTATAGTTACATTATTTGTTTTTGGAGCTATTAAAGTATTAGTTTCTAGCATGCCCACTTCTGTTGTAGAATCAATTATTAGTAAATTTGAATTGCATCAAAAGCTTGAGGCGGAAAATACTTCTATATCGATAGATGGAAAAAATATAGAGGGAGAAATGAAACTACAAGTTATTCATGAATTTAATGAGGCTTTGTTTTTAGATAAACATTATTTCCCGCCGCACGGAGAAGGGACACCAATAGTCATTGATACGAAGAAAGGGAATAAAGAGATTAGGTTTTCTCTATATAGCTATGAGGAACATGTTGATGTCATTAAGCAATATAAGAAGAAAGTCGTTGCCTATCGTTTACGCTCTAAAAGCCTTCAAACACTGGCACCATTAGCAATAATGGAAGAGTATGCTTAAGAAGGGACCTATAATGGTCTCTTTATTTTTTTATCCAATTATATACGTTCCAAATAAAAGAATAAAAAATCATATAACCAAATAAAGAATATGTATGGTTCCAATTCGCACTATGTACAAATAAACCTAAACTTTCAGCAATCTGTTCAAAAAGGCTAGCGCAAATACCGATCGAAATAATAAATAGAATTCTAGAAACTTTAGATAATTTTTTTGAAATGTGTATAAAGATAACTGTTAAAATCGGCAGTACGAACAATGTAAAAGCTATATTAACTGAAAATGTGGATGAGAAGGGTCTAGCTGGAAAGGAATATATTTGTTTATGAACAAAAAAAGCATCTAAACAAGTTCCAATAATAGAAGAGAGAAAGATTGTAACTACTAATGCTAGAAACTCATTCTTCTTCTCGGAGGAGGACATTTTTCTTTGCGAGAATTGCGAGTTCAATTTTTTCGAGTGTTTTGCAGTAGTCTTCTGTAATTTGTCCATTTATATTTTCCTCCTTATCAACTAAGTGATTTACAACTTGCCAATCGGTAAACCAATCTTCACTGTCAACTTCTTCATGCTTCATATCTCGCCATGCATAGATGAGTGAAGGACTGTATATACGATAAGCGCCAATTCGCAACTGGCATTTCTTTATTCGGCGCTTATAAAACTCACGGGAAAAAGATTCATTTACACTTGAAAATAAATGGGGCCAGTAATCTTTCCTTGATCCTGTATGCGGATGATGTTGGGCCCAGCTTATTATTTGAGATAAAACATGTGTATCTCGAAATAATAATGAATACAATCTTTTTCCAATTAATATTCGTTCATGTAAGGAAGTGAAATGTTTCATTGTATCACCAAATAGTAATACTTTTTGTTTTTTATCATTTTCGTAGAATGGGAAAAGGATATGATTAAACTGAAAGAAATCAAAGAGTTTAAATCCAATACTATTTAGTACAGTCTTTTTAAATTGTACATTTTGAATCACTCTTTTTTCTAAGTAGTTTTGTTCATTAACAATAGTTGCAATCGCTAATGTTTTTTTGTTGCCTGTTTTCCAAAAATCGTTCCACATCGTTTCCATAAATGTAGAAACATTTAGGTGAGGGAGAAGGTGAAATAACTTTTGTGATCTCTTTACACTTTGTTCGTAAAGTAAAAATTGAGGGTATACATCTTGGAAAATAAGCCAATTGCCTCTTTCTAAAAAAGAAAAAAATATGAATTGATCTTTCTCTGATAAAATTCTCGTATATAAATCGCCCTTTAAATCAGTCATATTCCAACCGCCGTTACGTGATACCATATGCCCAAGCAGTGCCCAATGTATTTCTGGATATTGAATGTAAAATTGGTAGTATGCGCGTGTTCTTGTAACATTATTTTTATTTAGCTGTTCTGTTTGTATTTTTATTTTGTTGATGATGAGTTGCTCTTCTTTCGTTAATTTATACATGGTATCAGAAGGAATAAGTTTGCTTTTTTGTTTCAATTCATTTTTTACATCGAATAGGGAGAGAGGCAGTGCTTTGGAAGGTCCGTTATATGTATGATATGAATTGTTTCGGTCCATTCCGTTACCTCCCTTTTTCATAAATTTAAACATGATTATTGGCTATGAATCATTCTATTTATTTTATTACGAGTATAAGAAATAAATGAGCGGTGTTTTTTTACAAGGAATTTATTTATCATGCAAACAGTATAAAAAATCTTACTGTTGTGAGGTGAAATGAAAAACAGAAACTAAGTTTAATAGTTTCTGTTTTTTTATTTTGTCAATTAAATGTAACAAACGACGATTATGATTTGAATCAATTGAAAATAATTCAATAAATATTATTTAAATTGAGATGTTTCGTAGGAGGAAAAGGAATGTTAAATAAAATAATTTTAATTACTGGTGGTACAGGTTCGTGGGGGCATGAACTTATAAAACAACTATTAGAAAAATCACCGAAAGAAATTAGAGTTTTTTCAAGAAATGAAACGGTCCAGTTTGAAATGCAGCAACAGTTTATAAATGATGATAGGTTAAAATTTATTATTGGAGATATTCGTGATAAAGATCAACTAGTCTATGCTTGCCAAGGTGTACATTATGTGTTCCATCTTGCAGCTTTAAAACATGTTCCAGTATGTGAGTATTATCCTTATGAAGCTATAAAAACCAATATACATGGTACGCAAAATGTAATTGAAGCCTCTATACAGATGCAAGTTGAAAAAGTTATCTATGTTTCAACGGATAAAGCAGCTGATCCATCAAATACGTATGGGATGACAAAAGCAATTGGTGAAAAATTAATGGTTCATGCGAATATACAAACGAAGAAAACAAAATTCATTTGTGTTCGTGGTGGAAATGTTTTAGGAACGAGTGGAAGTGTAGTACCGCTTTTTAAACAACAAATTAAAAGATCTTCACAAGTAGGGATTACCGATGCGAATATGACTAGATTTTTCTTAACAGTTGAAGATGCTGTTGGGTTGTTATTTAAAGCCGTATCTCAAGGTAGAGGCGGGGAAATCTTTGTTATGAAAATGCCGGCATGTAAAATAACAGATTTAGCAGAAGTGTTAATTGAATATTCAGGAAAAGAAAATGTTAAGGTAAAAGAGGTAGGGATAAGACCGGGTGAAAAATTAAGTGAAATGCTTCTATCTGAGGTAGAGAGTAAAACAAGTATAAGTTTTGATCAAAATTATTTTGTGGTACTACCGACTATTACTATAGAAGGACTTCAAGAATATTATTCTAGCTATCCGCTAGTGGATGTGAAGAGTTTTAGTTCTCAACAAGACTTGCTTGCAAAACATGAGGTGAAGCAAATGCTATTAAAAGGAGGGTTTTTGCGATGAAAAAAAATGCGAGCCTTTTAATAACTGGTGCAAATGGTTTCACAGGACGCCATGCTTGCCAATATTTTTTAGAGCAGGGCTTTCATGTAATTCCTATGTTTCAAAATCGTGCACATAGAGAAAAAATTAGAAATGGTATTACTTGTAATTTAACTAATAAGAGCGAAGTAATGAAGGTAATGAAACAAATAAAGCCAGACTACGTATTGCATTTAGCAGGAAGGAATTCGGTTATAGAATCTTGGACAGCTGCTCTTGAGTATATAGAGATTAATGTAATAGGAACGTTATATTTATTAGAAGCAATTAAGCAAGAAGCCTCGCATTGTAGAACATTAGTTATAGGATCTGCTTTGCAAGCAGATAGTATGAACGAAATAAAAATTTCAAATCCATATAGTTTAAGTAAAACGATGCAAGTCATTATTGCAGAGGCTTGGGGAGGATTAATGGATTCAAATATTATCATTGCAAAGCCCTCAAACTTAATTGGTCCAGGGGAATCGAATGGCATTTGTTCGATTCTCGCAAAGAAAATGTTAGATATAGAATCAGGTAGAAGTAAATCCATTATTGAAGTAAACAGTTTGAAAGATAGTAGAGATTTTCTAGATGTACGTGATGCGATTAAAGCGTATCATGTGTTATTACGAGATGGAATAAATGGAAAACAATATAATATCGGATCAGGAGTAAAACGATCTTTATTAAATGTACTAGAACAATATAAAGAATTAACACAGCTAAATTTTTTTATAGAGGAAACAGAGAAAAATGGGAGCGAATCAAATGAGAGTTTAGCAATAGAGGAAATAAAAAGGTTAGGTTGGATCCCAGAAATTGAATTTCATCAATCATTAAAAGATGTACTTGAGTATGCGAAGTGTAGTGACATCTGCATGCAATGAAAAACAAAAAAGGGTGTAAGAAATATATGAATGATTATGAAATAATAGATAATCAAAATACGCTATTTCTTTCAATTGTTGATACGTTGGATTGGAGAGATGAAGAAGCGCATGTATTGCATCTTTATGAGGCAATACATAAATATCAAGCGTATGTAGAAGAAAAAAGGGTTAATCAAATAAAGTCAGCATTAGAGACGGAAACTAGATATGTGATTCAAATCTTTGCTCAATACGAGTGTAGTGAGTATGGAAATGATTTTTATGAACTCATTAACGATCTTTTACAAGATATAGAGGTGGAGTTAAAGATTTATATAAAAAATAATAAGTTTATTTACATTTAAAAGGTAAAGAGAAAGCTAGATTTTTAATAATAAAGGTGGGTATAAGTTATGAGCAAAACGATTCTTTTTACTGGGGGCGGTACAGCCGGACACGTTATGATTAATATTGTATTAATTCCTAAATTTATAGAGAAAGGCTGGAGAGTCGAGTATATTGGATCAAAAAATGGAATTGAAAAATCATTAGTGCAAAATGTTAAATACAATAGTGTTTCAACGGGCAAGCTTAGGAGATATTGGGATTGGGAAAATTTTAAAGATCCTTTTAAAATTATACGAGGTTGTTTACAAAGTTATAAATTAATTAAGAAAACAAAGCCTGACGTTATCTTTTCAGCAGGAGGATTTGTTTCAGTTCCTGTAGCTATAGGAGCATGGTTAAATCGTGTGCCTATAATTATACGTGAACCAGATAGCACATTAGGACTTGCCAATAAAATAGCATTACCTTTTGCTACAAAGCTATGCACAACATTTCCTCAGACAGGAGAAAATGTAAGTAATGAGAAGAAGGTTTATGTAGGACCAATTGTAAGGGAAGAAATTGAGAAGGGTAACGTATTACGAGGAAGAAGATATTGTGAATTTCAGCAAGATAAACCAGTATTATTAATTATGGGTGGGAGTCAAGGTGCTAAGTGGATAAATGATATGGTAAGGGAATGTTTAGATACAATACTATTAAACTTTAATATTATTCATATATGTGGTAAAGGAAAGGTAGACCCATCTATTGGCATGGAGGGGTATATGCAATTTGAATATATAGGCGACGAGTTGCCGCATATACTAAATATGGCAAGTGTTGTAGTTTCCAGAGCGGGTTCTACTGCTATTTCTGAATTGTTATTTTTGAAGAAACCGATGTTGCTTATCCCGTTAACTAACAGTTCCAGTAGGGGAGATCAAGTTTTAAATGCTGAATATTTTTCACGGCAAGGATATGCTGAAGTTATACTCCAAGACAGAGTAAGTACGAATACATTTATACATGCAGTAAATAAGTTGTATACAAATAAGGAGAAATATATTCAAAACATGAATGGATATAAGAAAACAAATGATGAGGGAATTCATCAAATAATAGATATAATAAATGAAGTGGTGAAGTAATAGAAATGTAAATAGAAAAACAAAAGGAAAGAAGGTATCTTCTTTCCTTTTTACTATATTTGTTCAAATTCATTATTATTTATTCTAATTAGTTATGTACTATCGGTGAATGCCGTTTTCTAATAGCTCAGTAAATGCATGAATATGAATAGGTTTACTGTAATAATAACCTTGAATAAACTGACATTTATTTTTTTGAAGGAAATTTACGTGCTCTTTTGTTTCTACACCTTCAGCAATGACAGACATTCCTAATGTATTTGCTAATGTGATGATCGTTTTAATAATTTCCATTCCATCATCACATGTTTCAGACATTGTAATAAATTCTCTCGGGATTTTTAACGTATCAATTGGATATAAAGGTAAGTAGGCTAGCGAAGAATAACCTGTACCAAAGTCGTCGATTGAGATGTGAATCCCTAAACTTTTTAGTGTACGCAGTTTTATCAATGTTTCTCGCTCATCCATCATTGCAATTCGCTCTGTTAATTCAAGATCAAGAGAGCTTGCTGGTAAACCTGTATTTGTTAAAGTAGAAGAAATAGATTTTACAAAATCCTCTTGTTCAAATTCTTTAGCAGATAAATTTACACCTATTTTTAAATGTGAATATCCGAGTGCGTGCCAACGTTTCATTTGCTTACAAGCCTGCTCTAATGTCCATTTTCCTATTGAAATAATTTGTAGTGTTTCTTCTGCAATCGGAATAAACTCGTATGGAGAAATAATACCTAATTCAGGATGATTCCACCTAATTAAAGCTTCTGCACCGATAATTTTATTAGATTCACTATCAACTTGAGGTTGATACAAAAGGAACAATTCTTCATTTTGTAGTGCGTTTGGTAAATCTTTTTCTAATCGTAATCGTCTTTCAATTTTTTTAGCGATTACATCGTCATAAATAGAGACAGAATTAAGCTCTTTTGCTTTTGCATCATACATTGCAACATTAGCGTTTTTCAGAAGTGTAGCGGTATCGATTCCGGAATGTGGATAAATAGCGATACCGATACTCAGTGATAAAGTTAATTTATGCTCATGTATGATAAATGATTTTTTCATGCATTCAAATAATTGGTTACATAATTGGAATAAGTAATCTTCGTCAGTATAGTTTTCAATTATGATTGTAAATTCATCGCCACCGATTCTTGAAAGATGAGTATGTGATGGAAGACATGATTGGAATCGCTTTGCTACTTCTTCTAATATGTAATCTCCTGACGAATGTCCAAGTGTATCGTTAATTGCTTTAAAGCGATCTAAATCTAAATATAATAATGCAAACTCGCTTTCTGTTATTTTAGCATTTTTTATAACTCTCTTTAATTTCTTATGGAAAAAGGCACGGTTCCCAATTTTCGTTACAGTGTCATGGAATGCTAAATATTTTATTTCTTCTTGCTGTTTTTTTAGTGCAGTAATATCTTTCACCATAATATAGCTTCCTGAAATTTGTCCGTCTATTATAATAGGAATGATTGTAACGTATAAAAAATAAGTAAAGCCATCTTTATATTGAGAACTAAGTTGTAAGAATGCCGATTCTTGTTGTTTCACTTTTTCTAATGCCAATGCTAGCTTATGCTTATCTTCATCTAAAATGATCGAAAAACAAGTTTCGCCTAGTAACTCATCCGTTGGTGCCCCAAGTAGTACACTCCCAGCCTTATTTACATTTAAGAATGTTCCATTTAAATCAATGGTGAAAATAGGGTCAGGATGATATTCATATAATGATTTAAACTTTTGTTGTTTTTGAGAAAGAGCCTCTGATTTATGAACTAAATCAGACGTCCGTACAGTAACTTTTTCTTCTAGTTGGGCATTAAATGCCTGTAAACGTTTTGTTAAGGAATTGTTTTGCATACGTACGATAGAATGACGAATGAGTACGAAAATAAAAGTAATACAATTCCCTGTAATGAGAGTTGAAGATGATGTTTGTTCTTTTAATGTAAACCCGATTAGTATTGCAACAGCAAGATAGGGAAATACAACTAAAGCTTTTTTTCCTATTATAGGGTTTACAATGAAATAATTTTTATGGCTATTATGATCTTCTGAAATAGAGCCAGCTATTGCAATAAGTAATATAGGTATTCTATATAAAAGACGTAATAATGTTATCGTTTCTGTTGATAAGTGGTTATTTAAGTAAAAATAAATATAGTTAAAAGTTGCAGAACTTATTAATACAAAAATAAATATATAAATTTTCCGTTTGGAATTAAAAATTGTTGGACGGAAAAAGAGACTAACACCTAGCAGTAGAAATAATAAATCTGCAATTGGATATAAAAATGAAAGGAAAACATCTCCTAGTGAAAGAGCGAATATATTTAAATTTGGTTGATTAAATAAATACCATTCTAATGTAAATATGGAAGTAAGCACTATGCATATATCACAAATAAAGAACGCTTTTTCCCATTTATTGCATTCCTTTAAGATTTTATAGGAGAAAGCGATAAGACAGAAAAGTAGAAAAACCATGTAAAATACATCAGAAATAGTAAAACGATGTATTGGAATTTCGAAGAAGCTATCTTGATATGTATATACTATTTTCCCTAATAAAAAACTACCAATTGCTATTGTAATACATATCCAAAATGGATTTGAACTGACTTTTTTAGAATATATAGAGTAAATCAGTGATACAAATGTAATGGCTTCGACGATAAGTGAAGCGAAGCGTACATCTGAATTTGAAAAATGAGTAGGGAACAGATAGAAAAACATAAAATAGATTGAATAGCATATTAATGTCCCGATTAATATACATAATTGTAAATTTTTATTTAATTTCAATGAAATCACCTTCTTTAATTATGCACTATGTTCGTTATATCTATACATAATAATATTATTTAAGAATTGTATCAGATTTCCTTATAAAAATCATGTTTATAAGGAAAGTGTTAAAGAGTATAAGTATTCTCAAAGTTGAAAAAATATTGCGGTGGATAGTATAGACGGTATCAAGACTTTAAATAGAAATTGTATATTTAGTCATCCTTTGAATTGTAAAGTTTTTTTAGTGATTTGTAAGTGGAGATGCAAAATTGCATATAAAATGATGGGGATTTTTATTTTTAGTCTGAAAATTAATATTTGTAGAAATGTTAGGAAAAGATATAAAATAAGAACGTGTATTCTTACAGAGTGGAATAGTATTGCCACTAAATAGGGAGGTTTTTTTATGATATATCGAATTAAAGATGCAGAAATATACTATGAAATTGTGGGGGAGGGTAAACCGGTCATTATCATACATGGCTGCGCTCCTGACCATAGGTTAATGATGAAATGTATGGAATCAGTATTTCAGAAATATGAAGGTTATAAGCGAATATATATTGATTTACCTGGAATGGGAAAATCGAATGCTCCAAATTGGATAAATAGTTCAGATCGTATAGTAGATGTGCTTATCACATTTATTGAGGAAATCATTTGTACTGAAAAATTTTTATTGGTAGGAGAATCATATGGAGGCTATTTAGCCAAAGGTATACTTGCAAAGATGTTTGAGAGAGTTAGCGGATTACTATTAGTATGTCCTGTTGTTGTAGCGGAGCCAGAAAAAAGGATTCTTCCAGATAAACAGATAATTGTACAAGATGAGGAATTTTTAAATACGCTCACTTCCACAGAAAGAGAGGAGTTTTGTGAGTTAGCTGTAATAGCAAATGAATATACATATAAGCGATTTAAAGAAGAAATTAAGCCTGGGTTAGATGTTGCTAATTATGAATTTATTGAAAGGTTGCAAAAGAATTACTCTCTTACTATGGATTTTCAGCATGAAAAATATGAAAATCCCGTTCTTTTACTGACTGGAAGACAAGATATATCAGTAGGTTATCAAAATATTATAGAAATTATTGAAGAATATCCAAGGGCAACATTAGCAGTGTTAGATATGGCAGGGCATAATTTACAAATTGAGCAGCCTGAATTATTTGAGAGTTTAGTAGGAGAATGGATTAGACGAACAAATCAGCACAGTTTATAAAGTATTTTAGTATTACCCCTAAGTGTTGAAATGGGATAAATGAACGTGATTTATTAACTTATCTCGCTATTTGCCGGGCAGCCCGATTAGTGAGGGCTGATTAAAGTTTCACTTTATAAAAAATTTTAAGGAGAAATTATGAGCACATATATTTATATGGTTAGACATGGTGAATCACCAAAACTAGAAGGAAATGAAAGAATGCGTGGATTAACTGAGAGGGGACATATGGATGCCCGTGGAGTAACTGACATATTAAAAGCGGAGAGGATTGATACTTTTATTTCCAGTCCTTATAATCGGGCTATGCTAACGATAGAGGAGTCAGCTAATTTCCATGAAAAAGAAATAGTAGTATATGAAAATCTTAAAGAGTGTATGTTTTCAAGTGAGGATCAGGTTATATCAGACAAAGAGGTGTATCCACTTGTACAGAAGATGTTCTCTAATCCGGACTTTGCACGAACGGAAGGAGAGTCATATACAGATTGCCAGAGAAGAGTAGTGAAAGTATTAAAAGAAATCTTAATGGATTTTCGAGGATGCAAAATTGTAATTGGTACACATGGGCTTGTCATGACATTAATGATGAACTATTTTGATAAACAATATGGTTTTGAATTTTTAATGAATACGTCAAAACCGGATATATATAAGATGGAGTTTAAAGAAGAACAATTAATGAATGTAAAGAGATTATGGAAAGCGGAATAAAATTAGTTGCATGGATTTTGTTGTAAAAGTTACTTTTATAGCAAAGTCTATTTTTGAATAGAAAGCATCTTTATCAACTATTTTTAGAATGTTAAATCAATAAGTAATTATTCAGTATTTGAATAAATTATTGGGGAATTGGTTTAGGGAAACAATTTTAAATGTGTCAAAACTCCAAACGTTGGATTTATATTCAATAGGAGAAAAAGATGTAGAATTTTGTCTTACAGTCCCCGTTTACTTTTCATTTCATTACATATAGGCTTTGTGGTGTAAGGGAGGACATTACCTTTACGCAAAATCTATAAGGAGGTCATTGTAATGAAACAGATTAAAAAGTTTGCGGGAGTTGCTTTAGCGGGGACGATTGGATTAAGTGGACTACTGTTTTTAGAACCAAGTGTAAGCATTGCGGAAGCACAGCAAGTGAAAGTGGAAAATTTCAATACAATTGATGTATTGATGAATCTAAATGAATTGTATGTATTAAGTGGCAGAAGCATTGATATTCTTTCTGGAGATAAAGAAGCAATTCAGTTAAATAAATACACAATTAGTTTTAATAAACCTGGGAAGTATGTGATTAAAGTAAATGGCTGTATTCATGATGATGTATATACTTTTATTGTGAATGAGTAGTATATATTCTTAAATTGCGAGATAAAAACAGAAACACCCTATTTGCGATGAGAGTCGTAAATAGGGTGAATTTATTTGTATTAAGCTGTACTTTAAATATGCTCACTAATTTTCTTTTTGCCATGTAAAGTATGTAAAAGTGTTTGAAACATCTTAAATGATTGCTGAAAGATTGGACTTTGAATAAAGGTGTACAGAAAAGTTACGATGAAAACAGGACCTCCTAGCATAAATCCAATAACTAGTACAATACATTCTACTATGATTCTAGCACGGCTAATAGAAAGTCCTGTTTTGTCTGAAATAGTAAGCATGAATCCATCACGGGGTCCAGCGCCAATCCCAGCCGCAACGTACATACCTCCCCCGATACCTGTAATGGCAATACCAGAAAATAAAATGAGTAAGTTTATCCATAAATAATTACTAGCGTCTGGAAGCATGTTTGATTGTAAGAAAAAGTCCATAATGGGACCGATAAGTAGTGCATTCAAAAATGTCCCCACATTTATATATTTTCGATCTACTAGTAAAGATATTAGAACGAGACATAACCCACATATGACACTCCACGTACCGATGGTCCATCCAAACTTTTGGTAGAGAGCCATATTTAAAACTTCCCAAGGGTGCAAGCCGAGAAATTTAACTTTGACTGCAAGAGCGTTTCCAAGGCCAAAGAAAATTAATCCTAAGAAAAAAAGAAAATAGCGAAAGAGAGTTAGCCTCATCTTTACAACCTCCCATATTTTATAATTATGTATGTTACCTGTTACGGTTTTAATGTACAAATATTATGTCTTTTTATCATTCGTTTAAAAATGTTAACAATGTAAATGAAATATACATCTTCACAGTCAAAAAAGTTAAAATATTTCGTTTTAAGGATTATAATGGAGAGAGAAACATAAAAGGGAGTGAATGAACTTGAAGCAAGAACTTATTGAAAGATTTACGAGATATGTAAAAATTGATACGCAATCGAATGAAGAAAGCCATACAGTACCAACAACACCAGGACAAATTGAGTTTGGTAAGTTATTAGTGGAAGAGCTAAAAGAGATTGGGTTAACAGAAGTAACGATGGATAATAATGGCTATGTAATGGCAACACTTCCAGCTAATACGGACAAGGATGTTCCTGTAATCGGATTTTTAGCTCATTTAGATACGGCAACAGACTTTACAGGGAAAAACGTCAAACCACAAATTCATGAAAATTTTGATGGTAATGCAATTACGTTAAATGAAGAGCTAAATGTTGTGTTAACACCAGAGCAGTTCCCGGAATTACCATCATATAAAGGACATACCATTATTACAACTGATGGTACAACACTGCTAGGAGCAGATGATAAAGCTGGTCTTACAGAAATTATGGTTGCAATGAACCATTTAATACATAATCCGCAAATTAAGCACGGGAAAATAAGAGTAGCATTTACACCGGATGAAGAAATTGGTCGTGGGCCAGCGCATTTTGATGTAGAAGCGTTTGGTGCATCATTCGCTTATACGATGGATGGAGGTCCATTAGGTGGTTTAGAGTATGAAAGTTTTAATGCTGCAGGTGCTAAGTTAACGTTTAACGGAACGAATACACATCCTGGAACAGCGAAAAATAAAATGCGCAATGCAACTAAACTGGCTATGGAGTTTAACGGGCATTTACCAGTAGAAGAGGCACCAGAGTATACTGAAGGATACGAAGGGTTCTATCATTTACTCTCTTTAAATGGTGATGTTGAGCAAAGTAAAGCGTATTATATTGTTCGAGACTTTGATCGTGAAAATTTTGAAACACGTAAAAATACCATTGAAAATATTGTGAAACAAATGCAAGAGAAGTATGGGAAAGATGCAGTCGTTTTAGAAATGAATGATCAATACTATAACATGCTTGAAAAAATTGAACCGGTAAGAGAAATTGTTGATATTGCATATGAAGCAATGAAAAGTTTAGACATTGAACCAAATATTCATCCGATTCGCGGAGGCACAGATGGATCACAATTATCATATATGGGATTACCGACGCCGAATATTTTCACTGGTGGTGAAAACTATCACGGTAAATTTGAGTATGTTTCGGTAGATACTATGGAAAAAGCCGTTCAAGTTATTGTGGAAATTGCAAGACGTTTTGAGGAGCAAGCGTAAAAAAGAACCAAGTAGTACAAATGTGCTACTTGGTTCTTTTAATATAGTACTCGCCACAAATAAAAAGTCGCATAAGACTCCCAATTAGCCCAGTTTGCCGCGAAATCTTTTATTTCATTTTTATTCGGTTTATTTTCGGAACCTGTTATAAATTTAATTGCATTATGGAGACCGACATCATCAATTGGAAAAGCTGAAGGAAATCTTAAACAACGCATTAAAACATAGTTGGCAGTCCAGGGGCCTATACCATGGATGGCGGTTAATTGTTTCTCAGCAACCTTTACATCTTGTGTTTGCAGTAAATCCTCTTTTGATAGTTTTCTCTCTGTAATAAGCTTCGCAATACCGATTAAATATTCACATTTTCTAGTCGTCATTTTTAATTGTTGGAGATCTTCTACATGTAGATTTGCAATTGTTTCAGGTGATGGGAATATCCAATGTTTTCTACCGTCCCATTCTACATAACTTCCAAATTGCTCAACTAATCTCCTTTTTAGCGTATAAGCATATGTTAGGTTAATTTGTTGACCGATAATTCCCCAGGAAAGTGCCTCAAATAAGTCTGGAATGCCTAAAGTACGAAGGCCATAATATTGTTCAATTGGTCCTTGAAGGAGTAAATCATGTTTAGCTAATGTATAAAATGGGGCTAAATCAGTAGTTAAATCAAACCATTCTTTTACATAGTTAACTACAGCTTCACGTATCGATTTTTCAGATGTATATGGTTCTTCTAAACAACGTATTTGAATATTTCCATCTGTATTCACACTAATTTCAACTAAAGGATTTACATCTTGAACAGGGATAACTTTATAAATTTTGTTATCTTCAATATGGAACATACATTCATTGTTAGAACGTGATAGATAACGTAAATTTTCTTGGAAACAAAATTCTTTTGGAACTGCTATAGATAATGCGCTGTTATATTCTGTTGTCATATGAATTCCACCTGCAACTTTTCTAATGTAAGCAATTTTTTCTTCATTTCTAATCCGCCCCTAAATCCGGTTAGTTTCCCATTCTTCCCAATAACGCGGTGACAAGGAATGGTAATAAGAAGAGGGTTAGCAGCAATAGCAGAAGCAACGGCGCGCACAGCTTTAGGTTTTTGAATTCTTTCAGCAATTTCTGTATAAGAATATGTCTTTCCATAAGGAATTTCACGTACCGTATTCCAAACAGATAATTGAAAATTAGTTCCATAAGCATCGATAGGAAATGTGAAAGTTTCTCGCTTGTTTTCTAAATACTCGATAACTTCTTGCGTATATATTTGCAAGTAATCTGGACTATGGGTCAATATATGTTGGGGCAGTTTTTTTCTAGCCCATATATTTAATTCTTCAAAGTTTTCGTCTTGTGATCCAATGAAACATAGTCCATTTTCAGTTGCAGCAATATGAAATCGCCAATTTTTATGTGTAAGTAGCGTCCAATATATATAATTATTTTTGTAGGAATTCATTATCGTATCCCTCTTTCATTTCGTTCTTTTTTCGATATTCAGTAGGAGTAAATCCGGTTTTCTTTTTAAATAAAGTTGCGAAATACTCTGGGTTTTCTATCCCGACAGCAGTACTAATTTCTTTAATAGATTGATTTGTGTGTAAAAGGTATTCGGTTGCTTTAAGAACCCTGAATTGTTGTATATATTCTATAGGAGTTAACCCTATTATTCTTTTGAAAGTACGTTGTAAATGAAAAGGGCTACCGTGACACATTTCCGCAAGCATGTCGAGAGTTAAGGATTCGTCATAATGCTTTTCGATATAGTCTTTAATTTGTTCTACCCACTCTTCATTAGGTAAAGTGATCCCATTTGGCTTACAACGTTTGCACGGGCGAAAGTTCTCACTTAATGCTTGCTCTGCATGATGAAAAATTCGTACATTGTTTCTATTCGGTATTCTTGATTTGCATGATGGTCTGCAAAAGATTCCAGTTGATTTCACAGCATAAAAGAATTTGCTATCATAGGAAGAATCATTATGAATAATTGCTTGCCAATACTCATTTGTTAATGTAACTCCTCCATTGTGCATAGAACATCACCTCTGAAATTAGTATAACCTGAATAAAGTGCGTATGTATGTATTCATAAATGTAAGAGCAAGATTACAAAGGTGAAAATATGATTGTTTTCTATTTTGTGATAGCATGAAATTTGGAAATAAACATCAAGAGGAGGACTATAAATGAAGTTAATTTCATGGAATGTAAATGGTTTGCGAGCTGTTATCGCAAAAGGTGGATTTTTGGAATATCTTGAGGAATCAAGTGCTGATATATTTTGTCTACAAGAGATTAAATTACAAGAAGGGCAAATTGATTTAAATCTAGAGGGATATTATACATACTGGAATTATGCTGTGAAAAAAGGATATTCAGGAACAGCTATTTTTTCGAAAAAAGAACCGCTTTCAGTTACATATGGTTTAGGCATTGAAGAGCATGACCAAGAAGGGCGACTTATTACTTTAGAATTCGAAGATTTTTACATGATAACGTTATATACACCAAATTCAAAACGTGGATTAGAACGATTAGATTACAGAATGAAATGGGAAGATGATTTCAGGTCCTATATCAAACGATTAGATGAGAAAAAACCAGTAATTTTTTGTGGAGACTTAAATGTTGCTCATAAAGAAATCGATTTAAAAAATCCAAAAAGTAATCGTAAAAACCCTGGATTCTCTGATGAGGAACGAGAGAAATTTACATGTATTTTAGAAGAAGGATTTGTTGATACGTATCGTTATCTTTATCCTAATCAAGAAGGTGCATATTCGTGGTGGTCGTATCGTATGGGCGCGAGAGCGAAAAATATCGGATGGCGTTTAGATTATTTTGTTGTTTCGGAAAGAATGAAAGACCAAATAACAGAAGCGAAAATTAATAGTGAAGTAATGGGATCTGACCATTGTCCAGTTGAATTACATATAAATTTCTAAAAAAAGAAGTATCCATCTAACATTAGGCGGATACTTCTTTTTTAATTCAGTTTGTTAAAATTTTTCAAATCTTTCTTGAAATAATTGCATATTAAATATATACTTAGTAACGATAATCATTATCAATGAAAAATATTATCAATGGATGAGGTATAAAAGAATTATAGCTTAGGGGAAGTGAACGAGAATGAGTTCTGGATAGAATTATTAATCTAATGAAATATATATGTAAGACAAGTTTCATATAGTTAAATTTTATTGAGAATATAGTTTGGAAAATTCGAGAGGAGATATATAAAGATGAATAAGAAGTTATTTACATTAGGGATGGTTACAGTTTTAAGTGTAGGTTTAGCGGCATGTAATAGTGCGGATAAAACTTCAGGCGAGCAAAAACAACAGACAAAAGCTACGGAAACGAAAAAAGATGAAAAACGTAAAATTACATATTTAGGTAAAGAATATACAGTGCCAGCAAAAGTAGATAAAATTGCGACAGCTAGTTTAGAGTCAATGGAAGATGCGGCAGTACTTGGAATTAAACCAGTTGGTGCCATTACTGTTGGTGGTAAATTACCGAAGTATCTTGAGAAAGATTTAGAAGGTGCGAAATCTGTTGGTGAGAAAATGGAACCAAATTTCGAAACATTACTTCAATTAAAACCAGACGTTATTACATCAAGTACGAAATTCCCAGCAGAAACAGCTGAAAAGTTTACGAAAGTAGCTCCTACATTCCCGGTATCACACGTTTCAACAAATTGGGAAGATAACTTAAAGTTAATGGGAGAATTAACTGGTAAAAAAGATAAAGCAGAAAAAATTATTAAAGACTACAATTCGGACGCTGAAAAAGCAAAAGCAAAACTAGGAGATAAGTTAAAAGATAAAAAAGTACTTGTCATTAGACTAAGAGCAAATGACTTATTCCTATACCCAGAAGGAGTATACTTTAACCCTGTAATTTATAAAGATCTTGGACTAACTGCTCCAGAACAACTTAAAACGGTAAAAGCACAAGAAAAAATTTCTTTAGAAAAATTAGCTGAAGTTAATCCTGATTATATCTTCTTGCAATACGAAGCAAGTGAAAATAATAAACCGAAAGTGCTAGAAGATATTGAAAATAATCCAATTTGGCAAAGTATGAACGCTGCGAAAGAAAAGAAAGTATTTGTAAATGTTGTAGACCCAATGGCACAAGGTGGTACAGCTTGGAGTAAAACAGCATTCTTAAAAGAAGCAGTGAAAAATTTATCTAAATAATACAATAAGTAAGGTGCGTTGAATGATATGCAGAAAACAAATGCAGTACCAGTAACTATATTATGTATAGCACCCATACTCATCTTATTTACAGTTATACTTTCGATTTTGTATGGGGCAAAAAGTATTGACGCTGAAACAGTGTGGAACGCATTATTTCATTTTGATTCAAGCGATGTAAATCATAATATTATTATTACTTCACGTTTACCAAGGGTAGTTGCAGCTCTTTTAGTCGGAGCATTTCTAGCCATATCAGGAGCACTTATGCAGGGGATGACAAGAAACTATCTTGCATCCCCTTCTATTATGGGTGTGACGGATGGCGCTGCCTTTGTTATTACACTTAGCATGATTTTTCTTCCGGGAATGTCATCAATTGGTATGGTTTTATGTTCAATGATTGGTTCTGCACTAGGAGCCGGTATCGTGTTTGGTTTTGGTTCGCTCCTTCAAAATGGCTTATCACCAGTTAGGTTAGCGATTATAGGAACAGTTATTGGAACATTTTTAAGTAGTGTATCGGCTGCAATGGCTTCGTATTTCCAAATTTCTCAAAATGTTAGTTTTTGGTTTAATGCAAAGTTAGATCAAGTAGATCCTAATATCATTAAAATCACGATACCGTTTGGGATAATTGGAATAATTTTAGCACTGTTAATATCAAAATCTATTACCATTCTTTCATTAGGCGAAGAGGTTTCTATTAATTTAGGGCAACGTACAAAACTAGTTAAAGCGATGGCAATTTTATCGGTAATTTTCTTAACAGGAACAGCAGTTGCTTTAGTGGGGAAAGTTGGTTTTGTAGGTTTAATTATTCCGCACATTACCCGCTTTATAATTGGGGTAGATTATAAGTGGATTTTGCCATGTGCAGGTGTTATTGGTGGCGTTTTCTTAGCGTTATGTGACGTTTTGAGTAGATTTGTAAACTATCCATTTGAAACACCTATTGGAGTCGTTACCTCTTTAATTGGAATTCCTTTCTTCCTTTATTTAATCCGTACTAGAGGAGGAGAGCGACATGCCTAAAAGTTCAAGTCAACGTTTCGGAATGACGATGGGGATTATTATATTTTTAATACTATGTGCTATTTATATTAGTTTAACAAATGGTACGTTCGATATTACGATTACAGATGTATTTAAAACACTGTTTAGAATTGATCCAGTACCAGAACATGATTTAGTTATTTTTGAGTTTCGTCTTCCGCGTATCGTAATTGCTGGATTAGTAGGATTAGGTCTTGGTGTTGCGGGTGCTGTTATTCAAGGGATTACGAGAAATGGATTGGCGGACCCAGGTATTTTAGGAGTAAATGCCGGAGCAGGAACAGCGATCGTCATTTTTATATTTTTCTTTCAAGGACAATTAAAAAGCACAGACTGGGTTTCTATTATGATGATGCCAATGTTTGGTTTAGTAGGCGGATTAGGTGCAGCTATCATCATTTATCTGTTTTCTTGGAAAAACGGTAAATTAGATTCGCAGCGACTTTTATTAACAGGAATTGCAATTGGATCAGGATTTGGAGCCTTTTCTATGTATTTATCACTCAAAATGAAGTCAACTGATTTTGAAATGGCCGCAGTGTGGGTGTCTGGAAGCATATATAGTGCGAACTGGAAGTATATTGTGGCTATGTTACCATGGCTTATTATCTTAATTCCGCTTATACAAAAGAAAGCTTATTTATTAGATTTATTTCAATTGGAAGAAACGAGTATTACAAGTTTAGGTGTTTCAGTAGAAAGAGAGAAATCGATTTTACTATTAAGTAGTATCGGGCTTGTGAGCGCATGTGTTGCTGTTTCAGGGAGTATCGGTTTTATTGGCTTAATGGCACCGCATATAGCGAAAAGGCTTGTCGGTATTCAACATAAGTATATAATTCCTACGTGCGGCGTAATCGGAATGTTTCTTGTAATTGCTTCAGACTTTATTGCGAAAACAGTTTTCACACCTGTAGAGCTACCAGTTGGAATCGTTATTTCTATTGTCGGTGTACCATATTTCTTATATTTACTTTATAAGGCGAAAGCGTAAGAGGAGGAATAAAAGTGAGTATTTTAAGTGCAAAAAATTTAGAAACAAGTTATGAAAAGCTTACAGTGTTTCGCGATTTAAATGTGGAAATACAAGAAGGAAAAGTAACGACAATTATAGGTCCAAACGGTTGCGGTAAATCGACATTGTTAAAAACAATGGGAAGAATTTTAAAACAAAAAAGCGGTAAAGTATATTTGCAAGGACAGGATTTACATACAATTCCAACGAAAGAAATTGCGAAGCAGTTAGCTTTACTCCCGCAAACTCCAATTGCACCAGGTGAGCTTAAAGTGGAAGAATTAATTTCTTATGGACGCTATCCACATCGAAATAACGTAAATAAGTTAACGACAAAAGATAAAGAAATGATTGATTGGGCATTAGATATAACGAAAACTTCTGAATTTCGAACGAGACAAATTGCAAATTTATCAGGTGGTCAAAGACAAAAGGTATGGCTAGCGATGGCATTAGCACAAGAGACAGAAGTGTTGCTATTAGATGAGCCAACTACATACCTTGATATGTCTCATCAATTAGATGTATTACAAATTGTGGAGAAGTTAAATAAAGAACATAATTGTACGGTTGTTATGGTATTACATGATATTAACCATGCAGCAAGATTTTCAGATGAAATTATTGCAATGAAGGAAGGAGAAATTGTTACAACTGGTAGCCCGGAAGAAATCATTACAAATGAAGTGTTAAAAGAAGTATTTCATATTGATGCACGTGTCATGATTGATCCGTATAACGGGGCTCCTGTTTGTTTCGGTTATGATAGCGTTGTATCTCAAGAAGAAAAAATCGAAATATATGTAACAAGTTAAAAAGGGGGGGATAGGGTGAATACTACAGTTGAAAAACAGCAGATTATAACATCTAATACAGAGCAGTGGAAAATGTATTCAAAATTAGAAGGTAAGGAATATCAAATTCATATTTCAAAGCCGAGGCAACCAGCACCGGATTCAGGATATCCTGTCATTTACGTATTAGATGGCAATGCCTTTTTTCAAACATTTCATGAAGCAGTTAAAATACAATCAGTAAGAGCGGAAAAAACCGGTGTTTCACCAGCTATTATAGTAGGAGTGGGTTATCCAATTGAAGGCGCATTTTCAGGGGAAGAAAGGTGCTATGATTTTACGCCTAGCGTAATTTCAAAAGATGCCCCTTTAAAACCAGACGGTAAACCGTGGCCTAAAACAGGAGGAGCACATAATTTCTTTACTTTTATTGAAGAAGAACTGAAACCACAAATTGAAAAGAATTTTGAGATTGATAAAGGTAAGCAAACTTTATTTGGGCATTCTTTAGGTGGCCTATTCGCTTTGCATATACTATTTACAAACTTGAATGCTTTTCAAAATTATTTTATTAGTAGTCCATCTATATGGTGGAATAATAAATCCGTTCTTGAAAAAGAAGAGAACCTTATAATTGAATTAAACAATGCTAAGTTTGAAACAGGAGTGTTCCTTACAGTTGGATCACTTGAACGAGAGCATATGGTTGTAGGTGCAAATGAATTATCAGAGCGCCTTCTCCAAGTAAACCACGATAAACTTAAATTTAAGTTTTATGAAGCTGAAGGGGAGAATCATGCATCTGTTGTGCCGACGTCTTTAAGTAAAGGATTGAGGTTTATTAGTTACGTATAGGAAAAAAGGTTATGGATAAAACATTCCATAACCTTTTTTAATATGTAGAATTGTCCTTTTCGAAAGTTTTGTTTCAACTTTTCGTCTAAAGAGACAAAAAGTTGTCACAAAACGGTCACAATTAGCATAAACATAAAATAGACGAAATGAACTTATTTCCAAAAAGGCTTGGTTTATTTCAATCATGATTTGTAGAGCTGAAAAAGTATGGATTAAAAGTTCACTATATTCCCAAGGAGGTAGATCGTATGAAAACTATTCTTGCTATCGCTGGACTTATTTGGGTTCTATCGCATGGCATCCCAATTTATGAAGGAGAACAAATTCGCAGTGCTCTGAATAAAAATTTTAATGAATATCATATCATTGATCGGCAAGATAATGTTGTAACAGTTCGAGTAAATGACTGTTTTCATACGGTAACCATTGAAGGAACTTCAGTAGTGAATGATACAAAAGTATGCGATCAGCAATAATTATATATGGAAAGAAAAAATTCTTGGATTAAATAGCTGAAAATTAAGTTTTTAATATTATAGACAAAGAATAAGCGGGGGCGGGTAATCCCCGCTTATTCTTGTTTTATTTTATTGAATTTTGATGAGAGATATAATGATTTTTTTGACAAAAAGAAAGGGTATACTGAAAATTGAGATTAAGAAGCTAATGCGTTGTTAAGAATAATCATAAAGCGTAAATATACTCTTATGGGGTATCATGCGTAGATATTTAATGCTATAATTGATATACTCATAAAAAACAATTGTTTTATTGGGTGAAGAGAAACTTTAAGAAGGTGATAATATGGATCATAAAGAGCATGAAGCAGTAACACATAGATCAGAAAAAGAAAAAGAACAGATTATAAATAGATTAAAGAGAATTGAAGGACAGGTCCGCGGTATTCAAAACATGATTGAAAATGATCGTTATTGCGTAGATATTTTAGTGCAAATTTCAGCGATTAATGCAGCAATGAAAAAAGTAGGAATGGGTGTATTGAAAAACCATACAAGTCATTGTGTTTCAGGTGCTATTAAAGATGGCAATGGTGACGAAGCAATTGAAGAATTAATGACTGTATTTGAACGTTTTTCAAAAGCGTAAAAACAAGCTAGTATGTCACTGGCTTGTTTTTTTGTTTACCTTCATAATAAGATCTCGGGGTATTGATGTGAAAAAGTGTGTGTAAAATAAACTTTTAGAAAATAATTGAAAAATCATGATATAAAACCATTGATTACCTTAGGGGGGTATGGTAAGATGTAATTGTGATTAACAAATAATGAAGAAACAAGAGGAGGATTTTAAATGGAACAGTTAACATTACAAGTTGAAGGTATGTCTTGTGGACATTGTGTAAATGCTATCGAAAGCAGTGTGAAAGAGCTAAACGGTGTTGAACAAGTGAAGGTTCAATTAGCAGAAGGAACTGTTGAAGTTACTATCGACTCGTCTGCCGTAACATTAAAAGATATCGTTGCTGTAATCGAAGACCAAGGATACGATGTTCAATAATTATTTTTAGATATGGAAATAAATCGTACTTTAAATGAAGTACGATTTATTTTGCTAATAATTATACCTCATAAGGGTATATAGAGGTGAGAGACATGAATGAAAAAAAAGAGGCTAATCTTCAAATATCAGGAATGACATGTGCGGCATGTGCAAATAGAATTGAAAAAGGTCTAAAAAAAGTAGAAGGTGTTCATGAGGCAAATGTAAATTTTGCGCTTGAAAAAACAAAAATAATGTACGATCCAACTAAAACAAATCCAAGACAGTTTAAAGAAAAAGTTGAATCGTTAGGATATGGAATTGTAAGTGATAAAGCTGAATTTACTGTTTCAGGAATGACATGTGCAGCATGTGCAAATAGAGTTGAAAAGCGTTTAAATAAGTTAGATGGTGTAAACAAAGCGACAGTAAATTTTGCTTTAGAATCAGCTACAGTAGACTTTAATCCTGATGAAGTTAATGTAAATGAAATGAAGAGTGCGATTACGAAGTTAGGATATAAATTAGAAGTGAAACTAGATGATCAAGATGCATCAACTGATCATCGATTACAAGAAATTGAAAGACAAAAGAAGAAGTTTATTATTTCGTTTATTTTATCTTTCCCATTATTGTGGGCAATGGTTAGTCATTTCTCATTTACGTCATTTATTTATTTACCGGATATGTTAATGAACCCTTGGGTGCAACTAGCACTTGCAACTCCTGTTCAATTTATCATTGGTGGACAGTTTTATGTTGGAGCTTATAAAGCGTTACGTAATAAAAGTGCGAATATGGATGTTCTCGTAGCGCTTGGAACGTCGGCCGCGTATTTCTATAGTGTATATTTAAGTATTCAATCTATTGGTTCTTCGGAACATATGACAGATTTATATTTTGAAACGAGTGCGGTACTTATTACATTAATTATTTTAGGTAAATTATTTGAAGCGAAAGCAAAAGGGCGCTCATCAGAAGCAATTAAAAAATTGATGGGTTTACAAGCGAAGACAGCTACAGTTGTGCGAGATGGAACAGAAATAAAAATTTTGATTGAAGAAGTAGTAGCTGGTGATATCGTCTATGTAAAGCCTGGTGAAAAAATACCAGTAGATGGTGAGATTGTAGAAGGAAAATCAGCGATTGATGAATCGATGTTAACGGGTGAAAGTATTCCTGTTGATAAGTCAATTGGGGATGTAGTAATAGGTTCGACAATAAATAAAAATGGTTTTTTAAAAGTGAAAGCAACTAAAGTAGGCAGAGATACTGCATTAGCTCAAATCATTAAAGTAGTAGAAGAGGCTCAAGGTTCAAAAGCTCCTATTCAAAGGGTAGCAGATCAAATTTCAGGTATTTTCGTACCGGTTGTAGTTGTGATTGCGATTATCACATTTGCAGTATGGATGATATTTGTTACACCTGGTGATTTTGGCGGAGCACTTGAGAAAATGATAGCAGTACTTGTTATCGCTTGTCCATGTGCATTAGGTCTTGCAACGCCTACATCTATTATGGCAGGATCAGGAAGATCGGCTGAGTATGGTATTTTATTTAAAGGTGGAGAGCATTTAGAAGCAACGCACCGATTAGATACAGTTATTCTAGATAAAACAGGTACTGTGACAAACGGAAAGCCTGTGTTAACAGATATAATTGTAGCAGATGGATTCCATGAAGAAGAAATACTACGTTTAGTAGGTGCGGCAGAAAAAAATTCTGAACACCCACTTGCAGAAGCGATTGTAGAAGGAATTAAAGAAAAGAAAATTGATATTCCAAGTTCAGAAACGTTTGAAGCGATTCCTGGATTCGGTATCGAATCAGTTGTAGAAGGAAAACAATTACTAATTGGCACACGTCGATTAATGAAGAAATTCAATATTAATATTGAAGAAGTTTCAAAATCAATGGAAGCGCTAGAACGAGAAGGAAAAACAGCAATGCTTATTGCAATCGATAAAGAATATGCTGGTATAGTTGCCGTTGCAGATACTGTGAAAGATACTTCAAAAGCAGCTATCGCAAGACTGAAAAAAATGGGTCTAGACGTTGTGATGATTACAGGGGATAATACACAAACTGCTCAGGCAATTGCAAAGCAAGTTGGTATTGATCACGTAATTGCAGAAGTATTGCCAGAAGGAAAAGCAGAAGAAGTGAAAAAACTGCAAGCAAATGGTAAGAAAGTAGCGATGGTTGGAGACGGGATAAATGATGCTCCTGCTCTTGCTACAGCGAACATTGGTATGGCAATTGGAACGGGAACGGATGTAGCGATGGAAGCAGCGGATATAACGTTAATCCGCGGTGATTTAAACAGTATTGCTGATGCGATCTTTATGAGTAAAATGACGATAAGAAATATTAAACAAAATTTATTTTGGGCATTAGCTTATAACGCGTTAGGAATTCCAATTGCGGCATTAGGTTTCTTAGCCCCTTGGGTTGCTGGAGCAGCGATGGCATTTAGTTCTGTATCCGTTGTATTAAATGCATTACGATTACAAAGAGTTAAATTAAAATCTTAAAAAGCTACATTAAGTAATTGAATAGAATTAAAAAACAATACTTTGAATAAGTATTGTTTTTTTGTTCGTATAGAAATTAAAACGATATAATAAAGAAGAATTATTGAATCGTATGTAGTAGAAAAGTTAAGAGGTAGTTTGGTAAGGAGACTTATATATGTTAAAAGATATTATAATTAGAACATTTCAGAAAGAAGATTTAAAGCAAGTATTACAATTGTTCTATGAAACAGTTCATACGGTTAATGCAAAAGATTATAATGAGTTACAGCTACAGGCATGGGCACCAGATCGACTAGATAGAGAAAGCTGGTTAAAGTCTTTAGAAAAGAATATTAGTTATGTAGCGGATCATAACGGTGTGATAGTCGGATTTGGAGATTATAATGAGGATCATTACGTAGATCGTTTATTTACACATAAATATTATCAAGGGAAAAGGATAGCCTCATCGATATTACAGAAGTTAGAAAAAGAAGCAGTGAACCTAGGGCATAGGGAAATCTATACAGAAGCGAGTATTACAGCAAAACCTTTCTTTGAAAGTAAAGGTTTTATTTGCATAAAGGAACAGAAGAAACAGCATAATGGTCAGATTTTTATTAATTATGTTATGAAAAAAATATCCTTCTCATAAATGAGAAGGATATTTTTCATTATTTTACAGCTTCTTTTAGTTCTTTACCAGCTTTGAAAGCAGGTACTTTAGAAGCTGCGATTTGCATTTCTTCACCAGTTTGTGGGTTACGGCCTGTACGAGCAGCTCTTTCACGAACTTCGAATGTACCGAATCCGATAAGTTGTACTTTTTCACCAGCAGCTAAAGTGTTAGTGATTGATTCTACTACAGTTTGTACAACTACAGTAGCTTCTTTTTGAGAAATCTCAGCATTTTGTGCTACGTTTTTAATTAATTCTGTTTTGTTCATGTTTTTCACCTCATATGTAAATAATGCTATTTAAGTTGTTATTATAACGTATAAAACATTCGAGAACAAGTGTACGTACATATATTCGCAAAAAAAATGAAATTTGTAATATTTTTTAGGGCACTTTATAGACATTCCATTTAAGCGGACAGAGATTTGTTCTTCATTTCAGTCTTCTCTTGATAAGAAGGTAGTTTCTTATTATAAGATATGAAGTAAGGTAGTGCTACAAATAACATACCTCCTACTAAATTTCCAAAGAAAACAAAAATAAAGTTTGGAAAATATTCAGCCCAAGTGAAATGACCGGCAAAAATCGCGGCTGGGATGACAAACATATTGGCTACAACGTGTTGAAATCCAATCGCAACAAAAGTCATAACCGGGAACCAAATACCGATAATCTTTCCGATAAATTCTTTACTTCCCATACTGAGCCAAACAGCTAAACAAACGAGCCAATTACATCCGATTGCAGAAATAAATGCTTGCAATGGTGTATCTTGTAGTTTCGCTTGAGCGATAGAAATAGTTTTCGCTAAAAAAGCTCCTTCAGTTAAGCCAACGATATGACCGAAAAAGTAGGCTACAAATACAGCCCCTATGAAATTGCTACATGTAACAATAACTAAATTTCGTATGAAATAAAATAAAGTAATTTTCTTTTGGAGCCAGGCCATAGAAACTGTCATCATGTTACCGGTTACTAGTTCACCGCCTGCAAGAATAACGAGAATAAGACCAATAGGGAATACAGCAGCGCCTAGAAAACTAGTAAATGATCCCCAATATTTTGGCATTGTTCCAATAACATGAATATCGAGTAAATACCCTAATGCGATAAAAGCACCGCCAAAAAAACCGAGAATTAGCATAGGGAGTAATGATAAATGAGCTTTTTTCCTTCCGGAATTCGCAGCAAGTTCCGTAATTTCTTCTGGTGTAAATACAGACATGAATAACCCCTCCGTAATAAAATGATGGAATGAATAGAAAAAATTCAAAAATCTACGTATTATAAAAACATGTTATGACTTCTGTATAAAATTGTCAAAGTGAATAGGGAGGGAATTACATATTAAGAACATTGTTCATGTTGTCACATTAATGTAACAATAAGGATTTAAAGTGTTTCTAGAGGTGAAAACATGAATACGAATCATGTAAAAAAAGAACGAAAAAAATCAATCATAAAGATATTTATTATTAGTTTTATAAGTATATTAATGATACCAGTAAGTTTGTATTATTATGCGACAGAAATAGAACGAAAACTAGTAACAGTTACGTGGAATGAAATAGAAGCTTCTACAATTCCTAAAGAGTTTAATAATAAAAAAGTATTACAGTTTTCGGATGTACATTTAGGGCCAGAGTTTACATTGAAGCAACTTGAACACTTGGTGGAGAAGATGAATGAATTACATCCAGATATAGTAGTTTTTACTGGAGATTTAATAGATAAATTTGGGTCTTATAGTGGGGAAAGAGAAGAAGCAAAGGCTATTTTGCAGAAAATTTACGCGCCCTTAGGGAAATATGCTGTGTTTGGGAATCATGATAGGGGCGGGGGAGGTAGTTTATTTTACAAAAAATATATGGAGGAAGCTGGTTTTTCTGTATTAGTAAATGAAGTGCAGAAAATTAAAGTGGAAAACGGCAAATATATTACAATATCAGGTTTGGATGATTTTCTATTAGGGAAGCCACAAATAGATTCAACTTTAAAAAACTTGAAACAAAATGATTTCAACATGTTATTAGTACATGAGCCGGATGTTGTAACCAAAATAAATCGTTACCCAGTTGATTTTCAACTATCAGGACATAGTCACGGAGGGCAAGTACAAATTCCTTTTGTAGGTCCATTAATTACTACCAAACTAGCTGAGAGCTATGTTGAAGGTATGTATGAAGTAGAGGGGAAGAGTAAGCAGTTATATTTATATGTAAATCGTGGCATTGGGACTACTAGGATGCCTGTTAGATTTTGGAGTGTACCTGAACTTTCAGTTTTTGTGTTGAAGCAAAATAGTAACTAGAATATTTAACAATATGATTCCAAGGAACGTGCGATGTAGGTCGATGGAAAACAGTTTCTTAAAACTTTAGATGTGACAAAGTAATTTTCATAAATAAAAAACAACAATAGGACCTATAACCTATTGTTGTTTTTTATTATTTTTGCAAGGGAAGAGTATCAAAATATGTTCTGTAATTGTTAGAGAATTCAAAGTTGTTTTTTGCATCCCAATTAATAGACCAAGACATTAGGCCGCGGAATGCAGGATAGCCACTCTGGTTAGAAAGTTTATACTTTCCTCCGAACGGAACTCCTTTAATGATATAATTTAAAGCTTTTTTCATTTCAGTTGGCGAAATGTATCCACCACTTGGAGCGGCCGCTGGTGCTGCTGGAAGCCCAATCATAACTTGATCTGAGCGAAGAGCTGGGAAAATGTTATTTGGATTACCACCTACAGGAAAACCATGTAAGAGCATATCTGCCATAGCGACTTCGTAGTCTGCAGTACCTTGATTGTAGTTATTACCGTCCATTCCAACCCCGCTGCCAGCGTTGTAGTGTTGAACGTGAATGTATGTTAGTTTATCTTTCACTCCGTAAATAATTGGTAAATATGCACCCCAGATACTTCCGTATGCGCTATAACCGCCTTGAACATAAGCTGTTTCAGGAGCCATGCTTAATAGAAAATCTGGACCATAATGATCTGAGATTGTTCGAATAGCTGATATAAGATTTACGATTTGGGGAGTAGTTGGGTTTTTGAAATTAATGTCATTTCCGTTTAAGTAAATACCTGATTCAAGGTCAATATCTATTCCATCAAAACCGTATTTATCGATTAGAGATTGTATGGAATTAATAAAACGTTGCTTAGCGGCATTGTCAGGAAGTAAAACGACTCCATTTTGTCCTCCTATTGAAAGAACTACTTTCTTTCCTTTACTTTTTAAATAAGAAATATCTGATTTGAAGTCTGCATCTGTACCATACACAGGAGAAAATTCAACAGTGGAACGATCACCACCAGTTTCACCAAAAGATACATTGATTACATCCCATTTTGGTGAAACGTCTTTTAATTTAATAATGCCAGTACCGTTATCAAAGTTATGCCAGTATCCAACGAGTAATTTTGAACCTAAATTGTTTGCTGCTTGTGTTTGGAAAGGGGATAGCGGTAGTAGTAAGAACAGTACTAAAATACAACAAAAAAATTTGAACTTGTTTAACATATCAACACTCCTATACAAAAAGTTGTCTAGATGTATAATCTTGTTTATTTAATAATATCTGAAAATTCTTTCTTTTGTAAGAGGACTATAATTTTCTCAACAATTGTGTATGGGAAAGTATTAAACCTAATGTAATAATCTTTGAAGGAGATTGAATTGTAATTGTTAAATTCAGAATATTTTGATATATTTTAAAGTATAGGACAAAATCTTTCGCACAGTACTCTTACATAAATTTCAAAATTTAGTTTGGAAGGGGATGTACAAGAGTTGGATAAAAATCTAAAGAAAGATCTCAAAATACGCCACATTACAATGATCTCAATTGGCGGCGTAATAGGGGCTGGTTTGTTTGTTGGAAGTGGTGCCGTTGTACATTCGGCAGGACCTGGTTCTATCGTTTCATATGCATTAGCAGGACTTCTAGTCATTTTCGTCATGAGAATGCTAGGAGAAATGGCAGCTGTAAATCCGACAAGTGGTTCATTTGCAACGTATGCAAGAGAAGCAATTGGTCCATGGGCGGGTTATACAATAGGCTGGTTATACTGGTTTTTCTGGGTAATTGTTATTGCAATAGAAGCCACAGCAGGTGCTGGTATTATCCAATATTGGATTCCACAAATACCGCTTTGGTTATTAAGTTTAATATTAACAATTTTATTAACGCTGACGAACGTTTTTTCGGTGAAATCATTTGGAGAGTTTGAATATTGGTTTTCTTTTATTAAAGTAATAAGTATTGTTTTGTTCCTTTGCTTAGGTCTTGCTGTTATTTTAGGATTTGTTCCAGGAACAGAAGCACCCGGCACTTCGAATTTAATTGGACAAGGTGGATTTATGCCAAACGGTATAAGTTCGGTATTGCTTGGAATTACTGTTGTTATATTTTCATTTATGGGATCAGAGATTGTAGCAGTAGCGGCTGGTGAATCTGCAGAACCTGTAAAAGCAGTAAAAACAGCAACAAACAGTGTGATTTGGCGTATTCTTGTATTTTTTATTGGGTCTATAGCGGTAGTTGTTACACTACTGCCATGGAATTCAGCAAACATATTAAAAAGTCCATTTGTAGCTGTACTTGAACATATAGGAATACCAGCGGCAGCACAAATTATGAATTTTATCGTTTTAACAGCTGTACTTTCTTGCTTAAATTCAGGATTATATACAAATTCAAGAATGCTTTTTTCAATGGCAGAAAGAGGAGATGCGCCAAAGTCATTTTTAAAATTGAACAGTAGTGGTGTTCCTGTTCGAGCCGTTTTATTTGGAACTTTCTTCGCTTATATTGGAGTTGTGTTTAGTTATATTTCTCCAGATAAAGTCTTTTTGTTTTTAGTGAATGCATCTGGCGGGATTGCGTTACTAGTTTATCTCGTTATTGCAGTTTCTCATTTAAAGATGCGTAAAAAAATGGGGAAAGTAGAACAACAAAATTTGAAAGTGAAAATGTGGCTTTTTCCGTATGTTACGTATGTTACAATTGCTGCTATTATAGCAGTTTTAGTTGCGATGTTCGCAATTGATACTTTACGTTCACAAGCACTTTTAACAATGTTTGTTACAGTTCTTATCATACTTTCTTATTTTATTTTTAATAGAAATAAAAATAGCACAGTTTTGAATCCTAAAAGTAAGAATGAGGAATCTGTTCGATTCTAATTTTCTTATTTTCGAAGAGAGTTACACCCAGTCATTGCTATAAAAGAATCATATATAATCATAGAAACAAGTAATTACTATTGTCATAGTGGATATAAACTTTTTTCTTGACTTTTTATACGAAGGCGAGCAAAATGGTAAAAAAGGAAGGGGGGATGATGATGGAAGAGTACGTATTAGAGCTGTATAACCTGTTATATACGACAGAATGGCAAGATATTGTTTCGTTTCTAGGAATAGTATTTTGCATGAAAATTGTAATTGTATATATGGAAGAGCAAGGTATGTTCTATTCCTTCTCATCTCCGTTCGATGTGCAGCGCGAGCCGTTGCTAAACTATGCCAATGTGAATTACGAACAATTTCCTTTTGTAGTTTTCTTTATGATTCGATTTATAACAGCAATTGTAAAGAAGAAGGAAAGTGATGATGAAGAGTGCCACGCAACTTGTAAGGTAGCTAACGTTTTTTAAGCTAAATACAAGGAGGAGATTTATATGTGGTTTCGATTTCTTATGATTGGTTTCTTTTCATTAACAGCAATTTCATTAATGGGATATCAAGTGTCTGAAATTTTTCAAGCATATAGCGATACATTTTTTAACAAAAATTAATCGCGTTGCTATTTGAATAATAAAGCGATAAAATCCTTCTTAAGAAGTTTTATTAAGAAGGATTTTTTTCTTTGTTTTGTCTTGCTGTGTCAAACTATTGTCACATTTACACTGTGAATAATATGTTAAAATAGTGAGGTTATGTATACATACTTGAAGGAAGAGGGAGTGACCATTTTGGTGGATCAATCAACAAATCAGAAAAGCTATGCTCCTATTGTGATAACGCTTTCTGTAATTGTAAATGCGATTATTTTATTTTTGTTCTTTGGACCTGTTGGCTATGAAGGAGAAGTACATTTTGATGTAACGATTTTACCAATGTTAAACGCGATTTTTAATAGCTTTACGTTCGTATTTTTATTAGCAGCGTTATTCTCTATTATTAAAAAGAATGTGAAAATGCATCGTGGTTTCATCCTTGCAGCATTTACGACAACTTTACTATTTTGTGTGTCGTATTTATCGTATCATTACTTAGCACCGGCAACACATTTTGGCGGAGAAGGATTCATTAAATATGTGTATTTCATCATTTTAATTACACATATTATCCTAGCAGCAATTATCGTACCACTTGCATTGTTTGCGCTTGTATTTGGTTTTACAAATCAATTAACACGTCACCGTAAAATTGTACGTTGGACGATGCCGATTTGGTTATATGTAAGTTTATCTGGTGTTATTGTTTACTTAATGATCTCACCTTATTATCAATAAAAAAATCTCAGCCTGTAGGCTGGGATTTTTTTATTAAGCAAATCTTTTTGTGAAATGAAAAAAATATGGTATACAAAAGTATAGTTGCTTTTCATATAGAAGGGATGGTAAAGAAATATGCAAAATTTTGTATTTCGTAATCCAACGAAACTTATTTTCGGTAAAGATCAATTAGAACAGTTAAAAACTGAAATTCCACAGTTTGGTAAGAAGGTTCTTCTCGTATATGGAGGAGGCAGTATTAAAAGAAACGGTATTTATGATAATGTGATTTCTATTTTAAAGGATATTAATGCAGAAGTATTTGAATTGACGGGTGTTGAACCGAATCCTCGTGTATCAACTGTAAAGAAAGGGATTCAAATTTGT
The DNA here is from genome assembly GCF_052805735.1 of Bacillus sp. N6. Lineage (NCBI taxonomy): Bacteria > Bacillati > Bacillota > Bacilli > Caryophanales > Bacillaceae > Bacillus > Bacillus sp. N6. The sequence continues at coordinate 3,654,023 of NZ_CM127843.1, read as the reverse complement.
AAAGATAATGGAGTCGAATTTATTTTAGCAGTTGGTGGAGGAAGTGTAATCGACTGTACGAAAGCGATTGCTGCTGGTAGCAAATATGATGGAGATGTATGGGATATTGTAACGAAAAAAGCATTTGCTAGTGAGGCATTACCATTTGGTACTGTACTTACTCTTGCTGCGACAGGTTCTGAAATGAATGCAGGCTCGGTAATTACAAATTGGGAAACGAATGAAAAGTATGGATGGGGAAGCCCAGTTACATTCCCGCAGTTTTCAATTTTAGATCCAGTTCATACTGCATCTGTGCCGAGAGATCAAACGATTTATGGTATGGTAGATATTATGTCACATGTATTAGAACAATATTTCCATCATGGAACGAATACAGAACTACAAGATCGTTATTGTGAATCTGTTTTAAAAACAGTAATTGAGACAGCTCCCAAGCTTTTAAGTGATTTAGAAAATTATGAGCATAGAGAAACTATTTTATATTGTGGTACTATGGCGTTAAACGGCATTTTAGCGATGGGAGTAAGAGGTGACTGGGCAACTCATAATATTGAGCATGCAGTTTCTGCGGTTCATGATATACCGCATGGAGGCGGCTTAGCAATTCTATTCCCTAACTGGATGAAACATGTTGTAGAGGAAAATGTAAGTCGTTTTAAACAGTTCGCTATTCGTGTATTTGAAATAGAAACAGATGGAAAAACAGATAAAGAAGTGGCGTTAGAAGGAATTGAGGCACTGCGTCAATTTTGGACTTCAATTGAAGCGCCAGCAACATTAGCTGATTACGGTATTGGAGAAAATGAAATTGATATAATGGCTAATAAAGCGATGGCGTATGGTGAATTTGGTAACTTTAAAAAATTAAATAAAGATGATGTTCTAAGTATATATAAAGCTTCTTTATAAGTGAATTTAGAAAAGAAACCTATTTGATTGTTTGATCGAATAGGTTTCTTTTTTTGCTTTGTATAATCGTTTATGAATGTTTGTGATTATTTTTGATTGTTTATGGTTGATTTTTGTGACCGTTTTCATTATACTGTAATCAAAGAAGAGGTGAATAAAATGTTAACTCCTGAACGTCATCAAATGATATTGCAACTTGTAAAAGAACAGAAAGTTGTAAAATTACAGCAATTAGTTGAAAGAACAGAAAGCTCTGAGTCGACAATTCGCCGTGATTTAGCACAATTGGAAAAGCAAAGGTTATTAAAAAGAGTTCATGGTGGTGCCGCTGTTTTAACAGGAAAAGGGCAAGAACCAACGATGGTTGAAAAATCATCCAAAAACATTCAAATAAAACAACAAATTGCTAATTATGCGGCTAGCGTTGTTGAACAAGGTGATTGTATTTATTTAGATGCAGGGAGTACAACATTTGAAATGATTCCATTTTTAATCAATAAAGATGTTACTGTCGTTACGAATGGACTTATGCATATTGAAGCTTTAGTTGAAAATAATATTCGTGCGTATTTACTAGGCGGAATGATGAAGAGTAGGACGAAAGCTTTAATCGGTGCTATGGCACAGGAAAGTATGCAGAAGTATCGCTTTGATAAATGTTTTTTAGGTGCAAATGGTGTACATGAACAGCTTGGCTTTACAACGCCAGATCCAGAAGAAGCGCTCCTAAAACAAATGGCATTAACATTAGCAAACGAAGGATATTTCTTAATTGATGAAAGTAAGTTTTCAGAAGTTGCGTTTGCGAAAATTGCAAATGTTGAAGATGCAAATATTATTACAAACCATTTAGAAATTGATTTAGAAAAATATAAAAAACAAACGAATGTAATTGAGGCTGATAAACAATGATCTATACAGTTACTTTAAACCCATCTATTGATTATGTAGTGCAAGTTCCTTCTTTTGATTTAGGAACAATAAATCGAGCGGAGAAAGATATGAAGTTTCCTGGAGGAAAAGGAATTAATGTTTCTCGTGTTCTTCAACGTTTAGGTGTTAAAAATATAGCACTTGGATTTACTGGTGGATTTACTGGTCAATTTATTAAAGAGGTATTACAGACGGAAGGTGTAACAACAAACTTCGTCCAAGTAGATGAAGATACTCGCATTAATGTGAAAATAAAAGGGAAAGAAGAAACAGAATTAAATGGGCAAGGTCCTATTGTAACAAAAGAGCAGTTCGAACAGTTAATGAAAAAAATTGAGAGTATGCAACCTGGAGATTGTGTTGTACTCGCTGGGAGTGTACCGATCTCTATTCCAAGTACTTTTTACGAATCAATTGCTGCGTTTGGAGCTGAAAAAGGTATTCGTGTAGTAGTAGATGCAAGTGGAAGTGCACTGCAACATGTAATTAAAAATAAGCCATTTTTAATTAAGCCAAACCATCATGAACTTGGTGAGTTGTTTGGAGTGGAGCTTTCAACAGTAGAGGACGTTTTACCTTATGGAAGAAAATTAATTGAACAAGGTGTAAAACACGTTATCGTATCGATGGCTGGAGAGGGAGCTTTATTATTTACGGCAGAAGGTATATATGAAGCGACTGTTCCAAAAGGTATTGTAATTAATTCAGTTGGGGCCGGAGATTCTCTTGTTGCAGGGTTTGTAGGCAAATATGAACAGACAAAAGATATTGAAAAGGCATTTCAATACGGCGTTGCAACAGGGAGTGCAACAGCATTTTCAGCTGATTTATGTAAGAAGGAAAAAGTAGAAGAATTATTGTCGCAAGTAATTGTAGCTAAGCGATAGGGGGAAGCAACATATGAAAATTACAGAACTATTAAAAAGGGATACAGTCATTATGGATTTGACAGCTTCAAATAAAGAAGCTGTCATAGATGAATTAGTTGAGAAATTAAACGGGGCAAATCGTTTAAATAGTAAAACGGAATTTAAAGAAGCTATTTTAAAGCGGGAGTCCCAAAGTACGACTGGAATAGGGGAAGGTATTGCAATACCTCATGCGAAGACAAAGGCTGTTAAACAACCATCGATTTGTTTTGGTAGAAGTGTAAGCGGTATCAATTATGAGTCGCTTGATGGACAACCGGCACACTTATTCTTTATGATTGCTGCAAGTGAAGGAGCGAATAATACTCATTTAGAAACGTTGTCTCGTTTATCGACATTATTAATGGATGAAGGATTTCGCAAGCAACTATTAGAAGCGAAGGATGAAAGTGAGCTTCTTCAACTATTTGATGAAAAAGAGAATGAAAAAGAAGAAGAGATTGAAGTTGCAAAACCAGAAGGAAATGAACCATACGTACTTGCTGTTACAGCTTGCCCAACTGGAATCGCTCACACATATATGGCGGCGGATAGCTTAAAAGCAAAAGCGGCAGAGTTAGGGATAGCGATTAAAGTTGAAACAAACGGATCAACAGGTATTAAAAACGGTTTAACGAAAGAGGATATTGAACGTGCAACAGCTATTATTGTTGCGGCAGATAAACAAGTAGAAATGAATCGTTTTGCTGGTAAACATGTCATTCAAGTGCCAGTTGCTGATGGGATTAGAAAAACGGAAAATCTGCTTAAACGAGCTGTCAAACAAGATGCACCAATCTTTAAAGGTGTAAAAGAGGATGGAAAAACAGAAAGTATTGAGAGAGAAAAAGGATTAGGAATTTATAAGCATTTAATGAGCGGTGTAAGTAATATGCTTCCATTCGTTGTTGGTGGCGGGATTTTAATAGCGCTAGCATTTTCGTTTGGTGGTATAAAGGCGGAAGGTCCTTTAGCTGAATTGTTCATGTCAATTGGTGGAGGAAAAACAGGTGCATTTTTATTCCTTGTACCAATTTTAGCTGGATTTATTGCAAGCTCTATTGCTGATCGTCCTGGTTTTATGCCTGGTGTTGTAGGTGGATTTTTAGCGGCGAATGCGAATGCTGGATTTTTAGGTGGATTAATTGCTGGTTTCTTAGCTGGATACGTTGTTTTAGGGTTGAAAAGATTATTTTCAGGACTACCAGTACAATTAGAAGGAATTAAACCTGTTTTGTTATATCCAGTCTTTGGATTATTGATTACAGGAGTTGTAATGCAAAAAGTAGTAATTCCGCCTGTAGTAGCATTAAATGAAATGTTGACAGGGTGGTTAAATGGTTTAAATGGTACGAATGCTATATTACTAGGTCTTATTTTAGGTGGTATGATGGCGATTGATATGGGTGGTCCAATTAATAAAGCGGCATTTACGTTTGGTATTGCTGCAATAGAAGCACAAAATTTTGGAGTGCACTCAGCAGTTATGGCTGGTGGTATGGTACCGCCACTTGCGATTGCATTTGCAACTACATTCTTTAAATCAAAGTTTACAGAAGCGGAACGTAAATCTGGTTTAACAAATTATATTATGGGAGCATCGTTCATTACAGAAGGTGCGATTCCGTTTGCAGCTGCAGATCCGGTTCGAGTAATCGTAAGTTGTGTTGTTGGTTCAAGTATTGCAGGTGCGTTATCTATGTTATTCCAAATTACATTACCGGCACCGCATGGTGGATTATTTGTAATAGCGTTAGTAAATAAACCGTTACTATATATTTTCTCTATATTAATTGGAACAATTGTCTCGGCTATTATGCTAGGTGTTTGGAAAAAGAAAGTTCAATAACAAATAAAAAGAGAGTAGCTTTTAGTAGCTGCTCTCTTTTTATTACAAAAAAATAAGTTAACAATGGAATATTGATGTTTTTTGGTAAAAGATGTAACGAATTGTGAATTTTTTGTAACAAAAAAGTAACACTGTAATTTTTTCTGGAAAAAAGTTCTTGTGCTCGTATATGAAAAATATATGAAAACCACTGGAGATTGTATGAGAAATACATTTTATTAATATGGAAATTTATGTTACAACTCGTTAATTGTATATTACGAATGCTTTGTAATTGTGTGATTTCTAAAAATTCTAAAAATCTGTTGCTATAATGAAAATACGAAAACAAAGCAAATGGAGGCTATTCATGAAAAAATTATTAAGTATAGCAACAGCAGCAGTTTTTGGTCTTGGGATTTTTGCGGGTTCTGCTAAAGCGGAAACAATTGTAACAACAGACGTATTAAATGTTAGAGAAAACCCAAATGTAGAGTCAAAGCTTGTAGGTAAAGTGTTAAGTGGGAATACACTAGATGTTATAAATACAGAAAATGGATGGACAAAAATTAAGTTAAACGGTAAGGAAGCGTTTGTAAGTGCTGATTTTACAAAGAGCACATATTATGTAACGGCGGGCGTATTAAATGTTCGTGCTGGAGCGAATACTGATTCTGAAATTTTAGGTAAACTTAATAAAGATGATGTGATTGAAACGACGAATCAAGTTCAAAATGAATGGTTACAATTCGACTACAATGGAAAAGTCGGATATGTTCACGTGCCATTTTTAACAGGAACGGCACCTGTAATTGAAAAGAAAGAAGTTGTAGCTCAAGAAGAAGCGCCGGTTAAAAATAATACAGCAGTTAAGAATAAAGAGTCTGTTAAGAGTAACGATTCTATTAAGAATGTAGAATCAAGTAAACCTGTGGTAAAAGAAAAGCCGGCTGCAAAACCAGTTGCGAAATCTACTGAAACAATTGCGCCTACTGGTGGTCGTGAAATTACAGTAGAAGCGACGGCATATACAGCAGATCCGAGTGAGAATGGTTCGTATGGTGGTCGTGTATTAACTGCAATGGGGCATGATTTAACAGCAAATCCAAATATGAAAGTAATTGCTGTTGATCCGAAAGTAATTCCGCTTGGATCAAAAGTATGGGTAGAAGGATATGGAGAAGCGATTGCTGGAGACACTGGTGGTGCGATTAAAGGAAATCGTATTGATGTATTAGTCGGTTCAGATGGTAGTGCTAATAGCTGGGGGCGCAAATCTGTAAAAGTGAAAGTTATACAATAGGTTATCGATATTAATATAAAAAGCGGTTGCTTGAAATTATGTAAGCAGCCGCTTTTTATGGATTATTGAAAGGGATAAATAGTTTTACCTGTAATAATTTTATATGCACTGCAAAATTGTGTTTGTATATATTCTGTATTTTTATTTTCTGGATGTGATGTTGTTTCATGGAGAGTAGAATGAAAAGCCCGTAGTAAACAATTTAGGGCGAAGTATAATTCCTCTTGTGAACAATTTTGTTCTTTTGTAGAAGTAGCTAAAATGAGGTCTTTTGTCAAAGATGAAAAATTGATGGTGGATTGTTTCATAGTTAACTCATCCTCTCGAAACTATTTTTATCATGTATATGCAGAATTGGACAAACTATGTTCTTTTTTATATGTAATTTCATGTACCGAAATGAAAGAACTTGCAATCATGCCGTTAAAATTGGTAAGATTGGGTATAATCAATAGATGGAGTATATTACATAAAGAGAGTTGAATGCTATGGGAGAAGTGCAACGTGAAAAAGTTGCTGTCATCATTGGACCAACAGCTGTTGGAAAGACGAAGTTAAGTATCGATCTTGCCAAAGCGTTGAACGGTGAAATTATTAGTGGTGATTCCATGCAAATCTATCGAACGATGGATATTGGAACTGCAAAGGTAACACAAGCAGAGATGGACGGAATTCCACATTATATGGTCGATATAAAAAATCCGGAAGATTCATTTTCTGTCGCGGAATTTCAAGAACGTGTTCGCAAACATATTCGAGAAATTACAGAACGTGGTAAATTACCAATTATAGTTGGTGGGACCGGTCTTTATATACAATCTGTTTTATTCGATTATCAGTTTACAGATGATGCTGGTGATGTGATATACCGAGAGCAAATGGAAAAGTTAGCTTTAGAACGCGGTGTGGAATATGTACATAAAAAATTGCAAGAAGTAGATCCGGAAAGTGCGGAGCGTATTCATGCAAATAATGTACGACGTGTTATTCGGGCGTTAGAAATTTTCCACACGACGGGTGAAAAAATGAGTGACCAAATTGAGAAACAAGAAAAAGAGTTACTCTATGATGTTTCATTAATTGGCTTGACAATGGATCGAGAAATGCTATACGATCGCATTAACTTACGAGTGGATTTGATGATGGAACAAGGCCTATTAGAGGAAGTAGAAGGTCTGTATAATAGAGGGATACGAGATTGTCAATCTATTCAAGCGATTGGATATAAAGAAATCTATGATTATTTTGAGAATCGAGCCCCTTTAGAAGATGCGGTATCACAATTAAAGACGAATTCGCGTCGTTATGCAAAGCGTCAATTAACGTGGTTCCGTAATAAAATGGATGTCACGTGGTTTGATGTTACAGACGGTGAAAAAACGTCAGAAATTTTACGATACATAGAAGGAAAGTTACAAGTAAAGTCGAATAATAGTAAGTAGAGAAAAAGAGGAGGATTCGACATGAAGCAATCAATCAATATTCAAGATCAGTTTTTAAATCAACTCCGTAAAGAAAATACGTTTGTTACGCTGTACTTATTAAATGGTTTCCAGCTTCGTGGACTAATTAAAGGATTTGATAATTTTACAGTCCTGCTGGAAACAGAAGGTAAGCAACAGCTTATTTATAAACATGCAATTTCTACATTTGTACCACAAAAAAATGTTTCAATTGAATTAGAATAGTAATGAATTATTGTACATAACAAAAAAAGAGCGAGTTTCCTCGCTCTTTTTTTATTTGTCATAAACAATATATGATGAAATTTAAGCGATTCTAAATACAGTAAGGCGGATGTTAGTATTTCCTGTCGCAGGGATCGTAATCTCATTAAGAGTAGATTGAACAGAAATTCTTGCACCAGCTGCTAATGTTTCGATTGTAGTAAATGAAAGTGAGTCGCCTATTAAATTTGAAGAGAAATTATCAGTTGCGACTGCTCCATTAATTGAAATTCCTACTCCGAGTGGAGCGCATCCTGGCGCAGTTGTAGAAATGGATACGCTAATTACATAAATACCACCGTTAATAACAGTAACTGTATCTGTGCCGTTGAAGATAATATTGTTTACGTTAATTGCAGTACTAAAAATAAAGTTATTAAATTGCAGTACTGTTTGCTGAATATTGTTTGTTACAACAATTGTTGCTATAGGGAAGCTAGGTCCAGTTGGCCCAGTAGGTCCGGTAGGTCCACCAGAAGGTCCAGTAGGTCCAGTAACTCCTATACCAGTAGCGCCGGTAGCACCAGTAGCACCTGTGTTACCTTGAACACCTTGAGGTCCAGTAGCGCCCGTGTTACCTTGAACACCCTGAGGTCCAGTAGCACCGGTAGCACCTGTGTTACCTTGAACACCTTGAGGTCCAGTAGCACCTGTGTTACCTTGAGCACCCTGAGGTCCAGTAGCACCGGTAGCACCTGTGTTACCTTGAACACCTTGAGGTCCAGTAGCACCCGTGTTACCTTGAACGCCTTGAGGTCCAGTAGCGCCGGTAGCACCAGTAGCACCTGTGTTACCTTGAACACCTTGAGGTCCAGTAGCACCCGTGTTACCTTGAACACCTTGAGGTCCAGTGGCACCGGTAGCACCTGTGTTACCTTGAACACCTTGAGGTCCAGTGGCACCCGTGTTACCTTGAGCACCTTGAGGTCCAGTAGCGCCGGTAGCACCAGTAGCACCTGTGTTACCTTGAACGCCTTGAGGTCCAGTGGCACCCGTGTTACCTTGAGCACCTTGAGGTCCAGTGGCACCAGTAGCACCTGTGTTACCTTGAACGCCTTGAGGTCCAGTAGCGCCGGTAGCACCAGTAGCACCTGTGTTACCTTGAACGCCTTGAGGTCCAGTGGCACCAGTAGCACCTGTGTTACCTTGAGCACCTTGAGGTCCAGTGGCACCAGTAGCACCTGTGTTACCTTGAACACCTTGAGGTCCAGTAGCGCCGGTAGCACCAGTAGCACCTGTGTTACCTTGAACGCCTTGAGGTCCAGTGGCACCAGTAGCACCTGTGTTACCTTGAGCACCTTGAGGTCCAGTGGCACCAGTAGCACCTGTGTTACCTTGAACACCTTGAGGTCCAGTAGCACCTGTGTTACCTTGAACACCCTGAGGTCCAGTAGCGCCGGTAGCACCTGTGTTACCTTGAGGTCCAGTAGGTCCAGGAGGCCCGCCAGAAGGTCCGGTAGGTCCGGTAACTCCTATACCAGTAGCGCCAGTGGCACCGGTAGCACCTGTGTTACCTTGAACACCTTGAGGTCCAGTAGTACCAGTAGCGCCGGTAGCACCTGTGTTACCTTGAGCACCTTGAGGTCCAGTGGCACCGGTAGCGCCAGTAGCACCCGTGTTACCTTGAGCACCTTGAGGTCCAGTGGCACCAGTAGCACCTGTGTTACCTTGAGGTCCAGTGGCACCGGTAGCGCCCGTGTTACCTTGAGGTCCAGTGGCACCGGTAGCGCCCGTGTTACCTTGAGGTCCGGTAGCGCCAGTAGCGCCCGTGTTACCTCGAGGTCCAGTAGCACCAGTAGCACCGGTAGCGCCAGTAGCACCCGTGTTACCTTGAGGTCCGGTAGCGCCAGTAGCACCCGTGTTACCTTGAGGTCCGGTAGCGCCAGTAGCGCCCGTGTTACCTCGAGGTCCAGTGGCACCGGTAGCGCCAGTAGCGCCAGTAGCGCCCGTGTTACCTTGAGGTCCGGTAGCGCCAGTAGCGCCCGTGTTACCTCGAGGTCCAGTGGCACCGGTAGCGCCAGTAGCGCCCGTGTTACCTTGAGGTCCGGTAGCGCCAGTAGCGCCCGTGTTACCTCGAGGTCCAGTGGCACCGGTAGCGCCAGTAGCGCCCGTGTTACCTTGAGGTCCGGTAGCGCCAGTAGCGCCCGTGTTACCTCGAGGTCCAGTGGCACCGGTAGCGCCAGTAGCGCCCGTGTTACCTTGAGGTCCGGTAGCGCCAGTAGCGCCCGTGTTACCTCGAGGTCCAGTGGCACCGGTAGCGCCAGTAGCGCCCGTGTTACCTTGAGGTCCGGTAGCGCCAGTAGCGCCCGTGTTACCTCGAGGTCCAGTGGCACCGGTAGCGCCAGTAGCGCCCGTGTTACCTTGAGGTCCGGTAGCGCCAGTAGCGCCCGTGTTACCTCGAGGTCCAGTGGCACCGGTAGCGCCAGTAGCGCCCGTGTTACCTTGAGGTCCGGTAGCGCCAGTAGCGCCCGTGTTACCTCGAGGTCCAGTGGCACCGGTAGCGCCAGTAGCGCCCGTGTTACCTTGAGGTCCGGTAGCGCCAGTAGCGCCCGTGTTACCTCGAGGTCCAGTGGCACCGGTAGCGCCAGTAGCGCCCGTGTTACCTTGAGGTCCGGTAGCGCCAGTAGCGCCCGTGTTACCTCGAGGTCCAGTGGCACCGGTAGCGCCAGTAGCGCCCGTGTTACCTTGAGGTCCGGTAGCGCCAGTAGCGCCCGTGTTACCTCGAGGTCCAGTGGCACCGGTAGCGCCAGTAGCGCCCGTGTTACCTTGAGGTCCGGTAGCGCCAGTAGCGCCCGTGTTACCTCGAGGTCCAGTGGCACCGGTAGCGCCAGTAGCGCCCGTGTTACCTTGAGGTCCGGTAGCACCAGTAGCGCCTGCTGGTCCAGTAGGTCCGGTAGGTCCTTGAATGAACGAAGCAGAATTAACTAGAGCAGTTTGTAATGCTGCTATTAATTTAAGAAGCTCTTGAAGTGTGCAAGGGTCAATTCGGAATAATTTTGTAATGTATAGTAAATAGTTAATGAGATTTTGAAGCTCAATAAATACAGCGCTTGCTACAAAGGTTGGATTTCTTAATATAGTTATTAAGTTTTTAATAATAGCTAACCCTTGTGCTTTCAGGGAGGAAGTAGCGTCTAGTGAACAAATAAATTTACTTAGTAGGTTCAATGTATCGATTAGATCTTCAATATTTTGGGGAGATGGATTTGCAAAAAGTGTTGGGATTATTTTTGTTAAATCAATAATAATCGCGCGAAATGTTCTAAGTTGAGCTTTAGTAATTGGGATTGATGGAGTATTTGGGATTCGTCCAGCGCTACTTGGAAAGCATGGTTTGGAGAATTTGTTTTGATTGTCGTTATAACGAGACATTAAATCTCTCCTTTCTCACGAAAATGTGAACGAAACTCATCATAGTAGATGCAGAAATTAGTTAAATGGTCATAGTAAAATCGTTTGTTTAAAGAAAAAATAGAAAAAACGCCTTATAATAAGGCGTTTTTTCTATTTTCTGCGTATTGATAATATCGCTTTAATGAAATTTTTGATTTGAATCCAGCGAGTTTTATAATTTCTGATTCAGGAGTTTCTTTTTTTATTAAGTTTAAAATATAGGTGTTACGAAAATGTTGTCCTGAAATTCCTTTACGTAAATTGGCTCTAGCCACTTCGAGGCGAATCATTTTTTGTATAGCAATTTCCGTTAATGCCTTTGGTGCATCATTTTCATATACCCACCTGTATGTTCCGCGGTTAAAATCAAATGCGACAAACAATGAATCATCACTATGATACTTAGGACGAACTGGTTCTGGGATACTTTTGTAATAATTATATAGTTGTTTTTTGTCTTCTTTTGCTAATGTAATTGTTCTTTCTACACCTGCGGTTGCTGGGATTGACAATGTGTTAGTTTCAAAGTGAACGTGATGCATTGTTAATGCTGTAAGTTCCTGTAAGGATAAACCGTAGTCGATCAATAGATTTAAAATAGCAATATTGCGATCCATTAATAAAGGGCGCACAGGAAGTTGTTTTTCTGAAAGTCCTTCTAATGAAGTGACTATATACTTTAATCTTTTTTCTTCATCAGGTGAAATGAAATCTTCGTTACGAAGTGTACGGTCTGGTTGAATAGATATTTCCATATTCTTCAATGGATTGGGAATGTTTAGAAAGTGATGCATTCTATTTAATACAGTAAATACACGATGCATCGTTTTTTCTGAGTAATGTCGATTCGTTTTTAAATCGGAAAAGTAATCTTCGTAGTCTTTTGTACAAAGTGTAGCCCATATATTACTGGAAGGGAGCTTTTTGTTTTTTTCTAACCAATGTCCGAAGTCTTCAACGTCATAAACATAACGTTTAATAGTTGAGGGTTTTCGGCCTTTATTCAATAAAAAAATAGAAAAGGCTTGTATTGTATCATGGAATTCCGTTGTCTCCATAGTCCCACCACCTTAATTATTTCTTATATTATAGCAAACTTTTCTGAAAATAGGCATTTACAAGGGGGACAGGAATAATAATATTTGGTGAGTGGATAAAGTGAAACTATAATCAGTGGGGATTTTGTTCATCCTCTGCGATTATTAGTTGAACCAATCGGGCATTTACGGGCGGTTATCTCCCGCTTAAATACCAAACGTTTGCTGAATGTCGAGGTGGGAGTCTTACTGCTCGCAAATAGCGGGATAAAATGAGGTGATTGTATGGAACAATCGATGCGAAAGAAAAACAACAATCAAATTAATATTGTGTTAAACCATCGAAAGAAAATTTCTTTGCCAGCCGCAGAAAATAAAACGGTAATTTCAAATGAAACTACAATTAAACATGAAATGCTGCAGAGAATTGAAGAAGAGATGGGGAAGCTTGTTGGGATGGATGATATAAAAAAGATAATAAAAGAAATATATGCTTGGATTTATGTGAATAAAAAAAGACAAGAGAAGGGATTGAAGTCTGAGAAGCAAGTGCTTCATATGCTGTTTAAAGGGAATCCGGGTACAGGGAAGACGACTGTTGCTAGAATGATAGGAAAATTGCTGTTTGAGATGAATATTCTATCGAAAGGCCACTTGGTTGAAGCTGAACGTGCTGATCTTGTAGGAGAGTACATCGGCCATACAGCTCAAAAAACAAGAGACTTAATAAAAAAAGCAATGGGAGGTATTTTGTTTATTGATGAGGCGTATTCTTTAGCTCGAGGAGGAGAGAAGGACTTTGGAAAAGAAGCAATTGATACGCTTGTAAAACATATGGAAGATAAACAACATGGTTTTGTATTGATTTTAGCTGGATATTCAAGAGAGATGAATCACTTTCTTTCATTAAATCCAGGGCTGCAATCTCGTTTTCCATTTATTATTGAATTTGCGGATTACTCGGTAAATCAGCTATTGGAAATTGGAAAGAGAATGTATGAAGATCGTGAATATCAGTTATCAAAAGAAGCTGAATGGAAATTTAGGGATCATTTACATGCGGTGAAGTATTCGTCGCAAATTACATCGTTTAGTAATGGGCGGTATGTACGGAATATTGTTGAAAAATCAATTCGTACACAGGCGATGCGGTTGTTGCAAGAAGATACGTATGATAAAAATGATTTAATTGGAATATCGAGTATGGATTTGATGCTCGAAGAGGAGACGCACAGTACATAAACTGTGCGTCTATTTTTGTGTATAAGTTCGTTTACTCTTTTTTTGCTTTTTCTTGGTGCGCTTTATGGAAGCGTTCCATTTTAGCGCTCTTTTCGTGTGCTGAATTAGGGTCGTGTCCAAATTGGTTTACTGAACTTTTTTGAGCTCCTTTATTAACGTGGTTTGTCATTTGTATTCACCTCACTTTAAAAATTAGTATAAACATTATATAAAGAAAAAATCGTTAGAAAAGAAAAACCTCTTTACGATATGTAAAGAGGTTAGATTGCTATTTATGCATTGAACGTTCTTTCGTTTCGATACGTCTGTGCGGTAAATGCCATTTGTAATGAATAGAAACCATGCGGAAGCAAACAATTAAAATGAATAAAATGTAAAGGGCCCAATCGCTAACAATAATTTGAGCGCCAATTAAGAAACCTGCTAAAATTGTCCAAAAGGCATATACTTCAGCTCGAAGAACGAGAGGTTTTCTGCGGGCTAAAAGGTCGCGAATGATACCGCCGCCGATACCAGTTAAAACAGCTGCCACGATTGTGGCGCTAATTGGTAAATTTAATTTTTGAGCATATAATGCTCCTTGTACAGCAAATGCTGATAAGCCGATAGCGTCAGTGATATTTTCCCACTTTTTCCAATGTCTAATTAACTTATTTGGAAAAAGAAAAATAATAGTCATTGATAAAAGTGCGATTTGGAATAACATGTCTTGTTGCCAAAACGCGACAATCGGATAACCGATTAATAAATTACGAAGGGCACCTCCCCCAAATGCGGTTGCCATTCCTAAAATATACACCCCGAAAATATCATAATCCTCTTCCATTGCAACAATGGCTCCGCTTAGTGCGAAAGCGATTGTGCCTATGATGCTAAAAATCTCCCATGCCATGAATTTTCTCCCCCGCTAACTAGATGAAATGTGCTTCCTCTGCTATTATATTAGAAGGTTTAAATTTCGAAAAGGATGAGTGAACATATTTGATGGAAGAAAAAGAAAAAGTCATATTAGTAGGCTGTCAATTGCCGCAAGATGATGATGAAAAATTTATGCATTCCATGAAAGAGCTTGCATCACTAGCTAAGACTGCGAGAGCGGAAGTGTTAGTTTCAACAACGCAAAAACGACCAAAGTTTCATCCGGCAACTTACATAGGTAAAGGGAAATTAGAAGAGCTTACAATGCTAACTGAAGAATTAGAGCCGGATGTTATTATATTTAATAATGAATTAACGCCGAGTCAAATTCGGAATTTATCCTCAGTATTAGATGCGAGAGTAATTGATCGAACGCAACTAATACTAGATATTTTTGCGCAACGTGCGAAGTCGAGGGAAGGTAAGCTTCAAGTAGAATTAGCTCAGTTGCAATATACAATGCCACGTCTTATGGGGCAAGGGTTGTCCTTATCACGTCTTGGTGGTGGTATTGGAACGAGAGGACCGGGTGAGACGAAACTTGAGACGGATCGTCGTCATATTCGATCGCGTATTGATGAAATAAAGAAACAACTTGCAGTTGTTGTGGAACACCGAAAAAGATATCGTGAGAGAAGAAAAGACAATAAAGTATTTCAAATTTCATTAATAGGCTATACAAATGCAGGGAAATCGACACTGTTTAATAGATTAACGGAAGCTAATACGTTTGAAGAAAACCTTCTGTTTGCAACACTAGACCCAACGACGAGGAAGATGCTCTTACCTTCTGGTTATACAGTATTACTAACTGATACTGTTGGTTTTATACAAGATTTACCCACTTCATTAATTGCTGCTTTTCGTTCAACACTGGAAGAAGCGGGGGAAGCAGATGTTATTTTACATGTAGTTGATTCTGCGGATCCTAACTACATAGGGCATGAAAAAACAGTAAAACGATTATTATCAGAACTTGAAATTAATCATATTCCTATTATTACGTTATATAATAAAAAAGATGAATTACATCAAAACTTTATTCCGTTTCCGAAAAGTGATTTCTTAATGACTAGTGCTTTTGAAGAAAGTGATTTATTGCGTATAAAAGAAGCGATAGAAATGAAAATGAAGAAAGAAATGGATCGTTATCGAGTAGAAATCCCTCCGAGTGAAGGTAAGTTATTAACGCTTTTAAAGACGGAAACGCTATTAGCAAAGATGGAGTTTCTGGAAGATAAATTTGTATATGATTGTGCAGGGTATATTTTTACGCATTCATCGCTTAATGTGCAATTAAAGAGATTTTTAGTGGAAGAAGGAGAAAATAAAAATGTTTGATCGTTTGAAAAATGGAGAAAAAATTGCTCCAATCGTAAAAGAAGTAGAGAATCAGATTACAGAAGTACATAAACGTGCGGATGAAGTAATTGAAAGTAATCAGTTTCGTGTATTAGAAAGTTTTCGTAAACATAAAATTAGTGACTCGCATTTTATCCCGACGACAGGTTATGGTTATGATGATATTGGCCGTGATACGTTAGAAAAAGTGTATGCTGATGTATTTGGGGCGGAAGCTGGACTTGTTCGTCCGCAAATTATTTCAGGTACTCACGCTATTTCTACAGCGTTATTCGGTATTTTACGTCCAGGAGATGAGTTATTGTACATTACTGGGAAACCGTATGATACGTTAGAGGAAATCGTTGGTGTGCGTGGGAAAGGTGTAGGTTCATTTAAAGAATATAATATTGGTTACAATGCAGTTCCGCTAACTGAAGGTGGGCTTGTTGATTTTGAAGCTGTTGCAGCAGCGATTCATAGTAATACGAAAATGATCGGTATTCAGCGCTCGAAAGGTTATGCTACTCGTCCATCGTTTACTATTTCTCAAATTAAAGAGATGATCGCGTTTGTTAAAGAAATTAAACCTGATGTTGTTGTGTTTGTAGATAATTGTTATGGGGAGTTTATTGAAGAGCAAGAGCCGTGTCATGTTGGTGCAGATTTAATGGCGGGTTCGCTTATTAAAAACCCAGGCGGGGGAATTGTAAAAACTGGTGGTTACATTGTCGGTAAAGAACAGTATGTTGAAGCGTGTGCATATCGTTTAACATCTCCGGGAATTGGTGCGGAAGCTGGAGCGTCTTTATACAGTCTGCAAGAAATGTATCAAGGGTTCTTCTTAGCGCCACATGTTGCAGGACAAGCGCTGAAAGGTGCAATTTTTACAGCTGCGTTTTTAGAAAAGTTAGGAATGAACACGTCACCAGCGTGGAATGCACCAAGAACAGACTTAATTCAATCTGTTCAATTTGATGATAAAGACCGTATGGTTGCCTTCTGTCAAGCGATTCAATATGCATCTCCAATTAATTCGCATTTTACTCCGTATGCAAACTATATGCCAGGTTATGAAGATGATGTAATTATGGCGGCGGGAACATTTATTCAAGGTGCAAGTATTGAATTGTCTGCTGATGGTCCGATTAGACCACCGTATGTTGCATATGTGCAAGGTGGATTAACGTATTCGCATGTTAAAATTGCGATTTGTTCTGCGATTGATGAATTGATTGAAAAGAATTTATTAACAATTTCTTAAAGGGGAGCTGTCGATATCGGCAGCTTTTTTCGTATAAAAGTAACGATTTATGCGATTAGAAAAAAGAATGAAAAAATTTATAAAAAATCATGTAAGAAAAGCTAACATCTATTGACACTAAACATAACATGTTATAAAATGAGAAGCAGTTAAGGCGAAGGAGGAACTGAAAAATGAAAGAAGATAGACGTTCTGCCCCGCTGTTTCCAATTGGTATTGTTATGGATTTAACACAATTGTCTGCACGTCAAATTCGCTACTATGAAGAGCATAATCTTGTTTCTCCAACCCGTACAAAGGGGAATCGTAGATTATTTTCATTTAACGATGTAGATAAGTTGTTAGAGATTAAAGATTTGTTAGATCAAGGCTTGAATATGGCTGGTATTAAGCAAGTGTTACTAATGAAAGAAAATCAAACAGAAGCAGTGAAAGTAAAAGAAGAAACGAAAGAAATTTCAAAAACTGAGCTTCGCAAAATACTTCGAGATGAACTACAACATACAGGTAGATTCAATCGAACTTCATTGCGACAAGGTGACATTTCAAGATTTTTTCACTAAAGATAACTGATTCTGAAGGCGATTAGAGGGACTAAGGAGGAATTTATAATGTCTAGATACACAAAAGAAGATATTTTCCGTTTGGCGAAAGAAGAGAATGTAAAGTATATCCGTTTACAATTTACGGACCTTTTAGGGGTAATTAAAAACGTAGAGATTCCAGTGAGACAATTAACGAAAGCTCTTGATAACAAAATGATGTTTGATGGATCTTCGATTGAAGGTTTCGTACGTATTGAAGAATCTGATATGTATTTATATCCTGATTTAGACACTTGGGTAATTTTCCCTTGGACAGCTGAAAAAGGTAAAGTAGCTCGACTAATCTGTGATATTTACAATGCAGATGGCACTCCATTTGATGGAGACCCACGTAACAACTTAAAACGTGTGTTAAAAGAAATGGAAGCTTTAGGATTTTCAGACTTCAATCTTGGACCAGAGCCAGAATTCTTCCTATTTAAGGTTGATGAAAAAGGAAATCCAACATTAGAATTAAACGATAACGGTGGATACTTCGACCTTGCGCCGATGGATCTAGGGGAAAACTGTCGTCGTGATATCGTTCTTGAACTTGAAGAAATGGGATTTGAAATTGAAGCATCTCACCATGAGGTTGCTCCAGGGCAGCATGAAATTGACTTTAAATATGCAAATGCAATTCGCTCATGTGATGACATTCAAACATTCAAACTTGTTGTAAAAACAATTGCTCGTAAACATGGTTTACACGCAACATTTATGCCGAAACCACTATACGGTGTGAACGGTTCAGGTATGCACTGTAACTTATCATTATTTAAAAATGGTGAGAACGTATTCTTTGATGCAAACGGTGACTTACAACTAAGTGATGATGCTCGTCACTTCATCGCAGGTATTTTAAAACATGCACCAGCATTTACAGCGATAGCAAATCCAACTGTAAACTCATATAAACGTCTAGTACCTGGATATGAAGCGCCTTGTTACGTAGCATGGTCTGCACAAAACCGTAGCCCGTTAGTACGTATCCCTGCATCTCGTGGTATTAGTACACGCGTAGAAGTACGTAGTGTTGACCCAGCTGCAAACCCATATTTAGTAATGGCTACATTATTAGCTGC
Source organism: Bacillus sp. N6 (assembly GCF_052805735.1). Taxonomy (NCBI): domain Bacteria; kingdom Bacillati; phylum Bacillota; class Bacilli; order Caryophanales; family Bacillaceae; genus Bacillus; species Bacillus sp. N6. Next base: position 3,635,548 of record NZ_CM127843.1, on the reverse strand, counting down.
AGGTCTTGATGGAATTAAAAACAAATTAACTCCACCAGCTGCAGTAGACCGTAACATCTATGTAATGACAAAAGAAGAGCGCGAAGAAGCAGGTATCGTTGACTTACCAGCAACATTAGCGCAAGCGTTAGTTACATTACAATCTAATGAAGTAGTATGCGGTGCACTAGGAGAACACTTACTTGAGCACTTCATCGAAGCGAAAGAGATTGAGTGGGATATCTTTAGAACACAAGTTCACCAATGGGAACGCGATCAATATATGTCTCTTTACTAAGAGGCTTGAACCCTTGATACAACTCGTATCAAGGGTTTTTTAATTCCCTATTATTACAATTTTATATGGTTGCAAAATGAAAAACAGCCACATAAAAGCCAATAATTAATAACAAGTAGTGATATCATAGAAAAACATTATCAGATAAATGTAAGTTTTATATAATTTGTGAAATGAAAAAGCCTTGATACTACGGTATCAGGGCTTTTTTAGTGAAGTTATTGGATATGTTAACTACTAGATAATGGATTGTTTTTGGTTATTTTGAATCATGTTACTAAGAAAATCTTTTCAAAAGAATTGATCTTATCTTTTTTAATCACTTGTGCTAAAACTTAATAATTCTTTACTGCCTTGTACAACGCGAGCAATGATTTTTATGTCCTCATCTGCAAGGCTATAAGTTTGTGGCTTGTGAATCAGATTATTACTCAATGATATTAACGTAATGATGCTCAGTTATAACACAGTCTTATTCAGAATTTCGTTAGTTCATTTTCTAAATTTAGGGAATAAATATAGCTTAGTACCTTGCAATAAATAATACTAAGTGGTATATTATGGATAAAACAGGTACCGTGTATTGAACAGTACTAAGATAGGAAAGGAGGATAACACTTGAACGTTCAGTTTAAAAAAGGTGTGCTTGAACTTTGTGTATTAGCACTTGTAAAACGTAAAGATAGTTACGGTTATGAACTTGTTCAGCAAATTTCTAATAAATTTTTAATATCGGAAGGGTCAGTATATCCTTTGTTACGTCGTTTGACGAAAGAAGGGTATTTTCAAACGTATTTAAAGGAATCTACAGAAGGGCCACCTCGTAAATATTATCAATTAACAGAGCAAGGGGAGACGCAATTTCATTTGTTAGTAACAGAATGGCGTGATTTTGCGAAAGGGGTACAAGAAATTATTGAAGGGGTGGAATGGGATGAGTAAAGAAGGGTTTCTTAAAGAATTATCAAGTTATCTTAGAAAGTTACCAGAGGAAGAGAGGCAAGATATTTTATTGGATTATGAAGAGCACTTTCAGTTTGGACTAGAAGAGGGGAAAACTGAATCAGAAATAATTCAGGGCCTTGGTTCTCCGAAAGTAATCGCAAAAGAGTTACTTGCGATGTATCGCTTCGATGAAATGAAAAAAAATCCATCGACTTCAAATGTGACAAGAGCTGTTATGGCAGCGATTGGACTTAGTTTGTTTAATTTTATTATTGTGTTAGGCCCGTTAGTCGCAATTATTGCTTTTATATTTTCTTTTTGGATTGGTGGTATTGCTAGTGTAGTAACACCATTTTTCGTTATTGGAAAAGTATTTATGGGTACTTTTATATGGTTGGATCTTTTCGTTAGTATAACGTTTGTTGGAGTAGGTTTATTGTTATGTATTATCGCTTTTTATAGTACAAAGTGGTTTAAGAGATTGTGTGTACGATATGTAATATGGAACTTCAAAATGATAAAAGGAGAGTAAATGATGAAAAAACTATTTTTAATCGCTATCGCTTGTATCATTATTGGAGTAATAGGAATTTCCCAAACATATGAAAAAGCAGTACAAACTGCTGAAAAAGGCGATAAAGAAGATGTAATTAAAAACGAAACATTAAAAAATATAGAAGTTAAGTTAGATGCCGGAGATATTGTTATCCAAAAATCTCCTGATTCTTCTTTTTATGTAAAGCAATCAGGAGATGTACGTAAACAAGAGATTCGTATTGCAGAAGATGGTGACACATTAAAAATTATTGGGGAAAGAGAAAAAGGTGCTTCATTTGATTTTTCTTTTTATGATTTTAGGTTTCAAACGTCTAAATTGACTCTCCTTGTGCCCGAACGCTCTTATCAAGATGTAAAAGTAAATTCATCTGCTGGACAAATCGAAATGAGTGATGTGAAAAGTGATAGCGTAAGTGTTAGAACACTTGCTGGAGAAGTAGAGTTGAAACAAGTAACGGCTAAGAATGTGGAGGGATCGACAAAAGCTGGTGAGGTGAACTTTAAGAAGGTATTAGGGAAAGTGACCGCAAAAACAACAAGTGGGGAAATAAATATTCAAGATCATGATTCCAAGTATAATCTAGAAGCAAGTTCAACTGCGGGAGATATAGATATTACTTTATCGGAAAAACCACAAGATGCGGTAATTACTGGGCAAAGTGCTGCCGGAGATGTAACAATTTTTAATGAAGAAAATAATAACGTAACAATTGGAAATGGTAGTAAAAAGATTAGCGGTAAAACGGCTGCGGGAGATGTGACGATTGAAACTCGTTAATAAGAAATAGAATGTATGGAAATCTATCAAAATACAAAAAAAAGAAGATAATTACCGTATATTAATAAGGTAATTATCTTCTTTTTATTACTTTTAATGTAAATCACGATATACGCCAATTACTTTCCCGATAACTGACACTTGTTTTAAAATGATAGGTTCTAATGAAGAGTTTTCTGGTTGTAGACGGAAATGGTCTTTTTCTTTATAGAAACGTTTAACAGTTGCTTCGTTATCTTCTGTTAAAGCGACTACAATTTCACCATTATATGCAGACTGTTGTTGGCGAACAACAACTAAATCTCCATCGAAAATACCAGCTTCAATCATACTATCTCCAGAAATACGTAACATGAACACTTGGTCTGCTCCAGCAACAATACTAGCTGGAAGTGGGAAATGTTCCTCTACGCTTTCAACCGCTGTAATTGGTAAACCGGCAGTAACTTTTCCGACAATTGGAACTTGAATAACAGATTGTGTTTCCGTATCCATTCGGTCTTCACCTAAAATTTCAATGGCACGTGGTTTTGTTGGATCGCGTCGAATGTATCCTTTTTCTTCTAATCGTGATAAATGTCCGTGCACTGTAGAACTAGAAGCGAGGCCGACTGCTTGACCAATTTCACGTACGGAAGGTGGATATCCTTTTTCTTGTACTTTTAGCTTAATAAAGTCGAGAATGTCTTGCTGGCGTTTCGTTAACTTTTCCATGTTTTCTAACACCTCGTTTTCTTTCATTTTTCTTATTAATAAGTATAACATGTGAAAAAACATTCTACAAACATAAGTTCGAACAAATGGCGGATTTATGTTACACTATAGGGAAATAATAGTGAGAAAGAGGGGTTCAAAATGAATGCAATTATTTATGCACGTGTGAGTACAACGAAAGAAGCGCAAGAAACATCATTATTACGTCAAAAAGATGAATTATTGCATTTAGCTGAGCGCTATCAAATGAATGTTACTAAGGTGATTGAAGAGCAGGCTAGTGGATATACAATTGAACGTGACGGTATATTAGAGGTGTTGGATGCAATTCGAGACGAACAAATTGATGTGTTACTTATACAAGATGAAACGCGCCTTGGTAGAGGAAATGCGAAGATCGCATTAATGCATTGTTTACATAAAGAAGGTATAAAAGTATATACGCATACACATAATGGTAAATTACAATTGTCGGATTCTGATTCGATGGTATTAGATATTATTGGTATTGTTGAAGAATATCAAAGAAAGATTCATAATTTGAAAATTAAACGAGGTATGCAACGTGCAGTAGAAAAAGGTTATCGTCCAGAAAATAATTTGAAAAATCGTCATTTAAGTGTAGGAAGAGAGAAAAAAGAAGTGCCAATTGAGGAAATTGTACGTTTGCGAAAAAGTGAACTCACGTTTGAAGAAATTGCAGCAACATTACGTGGATTTGGTCATAATGTTTCAAAGGCGACTGTACATCGTAGATATGTAGAGTATACGAAGCAATTGCTTGATAAAGAAGAGTAACTATTGTATGATAATAATCAGTTTTGATTAGAAGGGGGATTCGAGATGATTAATCACGAACTCGTTGAACGCATTAACTTCTTAGCGAAAAAAGCAAAAGCTGAAGGTTTAACTGAAGAAGAGCAACGTGAGCGTCAATCGCTACGTGAACAATATTTAAAAGGATTTCGTCAAAATATGTTAAACGAACTTAAAGGAATTAAAGTTGTTAATGAAGAAGGTACAGATGTTACACCGACGAAATTAAAAGCTTTAAAAAAGCAAGATAATGCAAAATTAAATTAAAAGATGGGCGAAGCCCATCTTTTTTTATTTGTAAAAAATCGTTATTTAATAACTTTCCAGTTGTTATTAACTGTTGCTTCTATCGTTTTATGTTCCAATATATAATTAGCGATAAGTTCAGACATATCTGTGGGTATATCTTTTACTACCGGTTTGTTTTGAAACATAAAGAAATTTCCCCCGCCACTTGCACGATAATTATTCATTACAACTTCATATTCTTCATTCATATTAAGAGGAGCACTGTTATGCTGTAAAGATTCTACTCTTTCACCAATTGGTTTTGAAATGTTTAATACATATGAAATCCCTTCCCACATATCATAATTATAATGTTGTGGTTTTGGTTCTATGTAGGTAGGACTTACGATGATGGATCCATCTGTTTTTAATGTGAAATAAGAAGCAGAGAGTTCAAGAGCGGCTTTTATATCAGCTCCAGTTATTCTAATTACTTTTAATGTGTTTGGATAAATATAATTAGAAACGATGTCACGCATTGTTACATGTTCCGGGAAACCTGGAGATGTATTATGGAACAAACTTGTACAAGAAATTGATACCTTAGCTATATCCATCTGTATTTTATTTATGAATTCGATAAAAGGATGATCGTGCAAACGAGTTTGCATAGCATCTGAAATTTGCATGTCCCCCTGAATGATTCCAATAGGTTGATCAAGCCACTTTTGTGTTTTCTCTTCGTAATCGGCTACCAATGAAAGTACATCTTGGTCCGCTTCAATTCCTTGTACAGATAATAATTCAGAAGAGCTCTCTTTTTTCACCCATTTATGTTTCGTTTTTTCGAATGTTACTTTTACTTTTCCGACTGAGTGTCCATTGCATCCGGGCTGTAAAATTGTTACACCGTTAGCTATTGTGTGAGAAATTTCTCTGTGTTGATGACCTGTTAGTAAAAGATCTATGCCTTCAATTTCATGGCACATTGCATATCCTTGGTTTTCACCTGTTAACACTTCAGTCGGTTCCCCAGTTTGTAAATCTCTTTCGAATCCACCGTGATAGGCTACGACTAATAAATCTGGTTTCTCATGTTCGTGAATATAAGAAACCCATTTTTTTGTAGTCTTTAATGCATCTTCAAATAGTAAATCTTTAATGTGATGGGCCTGTTCCCAATTTGGGATGTAATGTGTTGTTACCCCTAAAATAGCAATTTTTATATTGGATTCAATCTGTTTGATTATATAAGGTTTTCCGAAATAGGGTTTTTTTATGTTTTTATCTAAAATATTTGCTGATAGGTACGGGAAGTTCGCAGTAGTCACAGCATTATTTAATATATTCATCCCGTAATTAAATTCATGATTGCCGATAATTGCAGCGTCATACTGTAAGTAATTCGCTAATAAGGACATTGGATTTTTTTTGTTTTTTTCGTATGTAACGTAATGATAAGTAAATGGCGTTCCTTGAATAAAGTCGCCATTATCAATTAAAAGAACGTTTGTATTTTGGGAACGTTCTTTTTTTATAAGAGTAGAAATTTTAGCTAAACCAAGTTCTGCTGGGGAGTTATCTTGGTAGTGAATAGGATAAACAGTGCCATGTATATCGCTTGTTAATAAGATGTTTAAAGTTACAGTTTGATTTTGTTCCAATATGACTCACCTTTTCTATTGTTATCTTCCAATTAATCATATCAAATATGTGAAGTGAATTTTGATGTGAATGTATAGAATGTGTAAAGATTCTGTAAATAACCAATTGTGTATCAAAATATGTGATATATTTCTTCATGTTTACGGAAGGTTATTTTATAACAAGAAAAATGGAGGCATTAATATGTTGAAAAAAGTTTTTGCAATGAGCACAACAGTTGTACTAGCGGCCGGATTATTAAGTGGCTGCGGGACGAAAGAGTCCAGTGCAAGTAAAAATGAAGATACGAAAAAAGGTTATGTACCAAAGACCTTAAATGTTCAATTTGTTCCTTCTCAAAATGCGGATACGTTAGAGGCAAAGGCAAAACCATTGGAAAAGCTATTAAGCGATAAATTAAATATTCCGGTAAAAGTTAGTATTTCAACTAACTACAATACAATTGTAGAAGCGATGGCATCTAAACAAGTAGATGTAGGATTTTTACCGCCAACAGCGTACGTATTAGCACATGAAAAGAAGGCTGCAAATGTAATTTTGCAAGCACAACGTTTTGGAGTAGAGGATGAAACAGGAGCTCCTACAAAAGATTTAGTAGATTATTATAAATCTGAGTTTGTTGTTAAAAAAGACTCTAATATAAATAGTGTAAAAGATTTAAAAGGTAAAAAAATTGGTTATCAAGATGTAACATCATCAGCAGGATATGTATGGCCTGCAGCTGTTCTATTAAAAGAGGGAATTGATCCGCTAAAGGATGTGAAACCTGTTACATTAAAAGGGCATGATCAGTCACTTATTGCTCTTTTAAATGGTGATGTAGATGCAGCTGTTGTATTCCAAGATGCTCGTAATATTGTAAAAAAGGATTATCCGAATATATTTGATCAAACGAAAATAGTGAAATTTACTGAGAAAATTCCGAACGATACAATTTCTGTACGCTCGGATTTAGATGCAGAGTGGAGCAAGAAATTACAAGATGCTTTCATTGAAATTGGAAAAAATGAGGAAGGCCGTAAAATCATTAAAGAAGTATATTCTCATGAAGGATATATTAAATCTGATGATAGTAAATTTGATATTGTTCGTGAATATGGAAAGACAGTGAAGACGCAATAATACATAGTGAAATGGCGGCTAGCTGGAAGGTGTGAGATTTCAGTTAGTTTGCCGTTTTTTAGTTATTGATAATACATTGAAAGTAGGTAAGATGTGTGATAGAGTTTCGAAATGTTTCCAAAATGTATCCGAATGGCACAAAGGGATTGAATAATATAAATTTAAAGATTCAAAAAGGTGAGTTTATTGTAATGGTCGGATTATCCGGAGCTGGAAAATCTACACTTCTCAGATCCGTAAATCGTCTTCATGAGATTACCGAAGGAGAAATCTTTATTGAAGGTGAGTCTATTACTTCTGCGAAAGGAAAAGGATTAAGGCGTATGCGCCGGGATATCGGTATGATCTTCCAAAGTTTTAACCTTGTAAAGCGATCAACAGTATTGAAAAATGTATTAGCTGGTCGTGTTGGATATCATTCCACATTACGTACAACGTTAGGTTTGTTTCCGAAAGAAGATGTGGAGCTCGCATTTCAAGCATTAAAAAGAGTGAATATTTTAGAAAAAGCATATGCACGTGCTGATGAATTATCAGGAGGACAACAGCAACGTGTATCGATAGCTAGAGCATTGGCACAAGAAGCAAAAATCATATTGGCAGATGAGCCTGTTGCATCGTTAGATCCACTTACGACAAAGCAAGTGCTAGATGATTTGAAAAAAATTAATGAAGATTTTGGAATCACGACAATTGTAAATTTACATTCTATTGATTTGGCTAGACAATATGCGACACGCATTATCGGATTACATGCAGGAGAAATTGTTTTTGACGGTTTAGTAGAAGAAGCGACGGATGAAAAATTTGCTGAAATTTATGGGGACGTTGCTCAGAAAAGCGAATTATTAGAGGTGGCAGTAAAATGAAAGACGTGACGATATATTCAAATGAAATACCGAAGCCACCGAGTAATTTGAAACATATGTTAACGTTTATTTTAGTTATTTTAATGCTGTGGAGTAGTAGTGTACAAGTAGATGCATCATTTTCAAAACTGGTAGACGGTTTTCCAAATATGGTAGATCTATTGAAAGAAATGGTGCCACCTGATTGGAGTTATTTTCAAGTTATTACAACAGCGATGTTAGATACAATACGTATGGCGATTATCGGGACGACCTTAGGAGCGATTTTAGCTATTCCACTTGCATTGTTTGCAGCAAGTAATGTGTTTACTAACACATTTTTATACAGTCTAGCTCGAATGATTTTAAATTTTATACGAACAATACCAGATTTATTATTGGCGGCTATTTTCGTAGCGATTTTTGGAATTGGGCCACTTCCAGGTATTTTGGCTCTTACTTTTTTTTCAATTGGACTTGTAGCGAAATTGTTGTATGAATCAATTGAATCAATTGACCCTGGCCCACTAGAAGCGATGACAGCTGTAGGGGCTACTAAGGTACAATGGATTGTTTATGGAGTCATTCCACAAGTAAAAACACACTTTGTTTCCTATGTACTATATACATTTGAGGTGAATGTACGTGCAGCGGCTGTCCTAGGTTTAGTAGGAGCAGGTGGTATTGGACTATATTATGATCGTACACTTGGATTTTTACAATATCAACAAACTGCTTCTATAATTATCTATACCCTTATTGTTGTTTTGTTAATTGACTACATTAGTACATTGTTGCGGGAGAAACTATAATGAATAGAACGACGATGATTGTGCCAAAACCGAAGAAACCGAGTATATATCGCTGGATTATTTTAATAGCACTTACAGTTGTATATGTATGGGCCTTTTCAGGAGTACCATTAGAAGGGATAAAGGACACAGCAGGTGAAATCACGAAAGCAATTATGACAGGGATATTAAATCCAGACTGGTCGTATGTATCTTTGCCAGATGGTGAAGATTTATTGCATGGATTAATTGATACGTTGGCAATTGCGATATTAGGTACATTTATTTCTGCATTTTTATCTGTTCCGTTTGCCTTTTGGGCGGCAACGAATATGAGTAGTGGAAAATTAACTTCAGGATCTGGGAAATTTGTACTTAGTTTTGTTCGTACGTTTCCTGAATTAGTTATGGCTCTTTTATTTATAAAAGCTGTTGGTCCAGGCTCTTTTGCAGGAGTATTAGCTTTAGGATTACATTCTATTGGAATGTTAGGGAAACTATATTCAGAAGGAATTGAAAACATAGATAAAGGACCGACGGAAGCGTTGCTAGCAACAGGAGCAAACCGTTTTCAAATACTTTGGTATGCAGTGTTACCACAAGTGTTACCAGATTTTCTATCGTATACGTTATACAGATTTGAAATTAATGTACGATCCGCTGCGATTTTAGGGGTTATTGGAGCGGGAGGGATTGGTACACCTTTAATTTTTGCGCTGAGTTCACGGAATTGGTCTCGTGTTGGGATTATTTTATTAGGTATTATTTTAATGGTAATTATAATTGATTTGATTTCAAGTTCGATTCGGAAACGGATTGTTTAACTTATTTGAAAAGCATCGAAGTTAGATGCTTTTTTATGTTTTTAAAAACGTATTTAAAAAAGTAAGAATAGAAGAAAATCGTATAAATATACAGATAATTCTCTTTCTTTCTAAAATAAAAATAATGAAAAAGTATGTCATATTGAATGCCTATACATTCCCGGAAACATTGATTTTTTTATAAAAAATCAAAAAAATATCAACATATTTGTCGATACATGTTGTATAATCTTGCGTGGGAAGCTATCATATAAATGTATAAAACGTTTACTAATATAAGCGAAGGGAAGAATAGCATGTCACATTCAATCGAACAACTTTCTATCAACACGATTCGCACATTATCCATCGATGCGATTGAAAAAGCAAACTCTGGTCACCCAGGAATGCCAATGGGTGCAGCACCAATGGCTTATACATTATGGACTCAATTTATGAAACACAATCCAAATAACCCAACGTGGTTTAACCGTGATCGTTTCGTATTATCTGCAGGTCATGGTTCAATGTTATTATACAGCCTACTTCACTTATCTGGTTATGATGTAACAATGGATGACTTAAAGAACTTCCGTCAATGGGGAAGCAAAACTCCAGGACATCCTGAGTACGGTCATACAGCTGGTGTAGATGCAACGACTGGTCCACTTGGACAAGGTATTGCAACTGCTGTAGGTATGGCAATGGCTGAAAGACATTTAGCTGCTAAATATAACCGTGATGCGTATAATGTAGTAGATCATTATACATACGCTATTTGTGGTGATGGAGATTTAATGGAAGGCGTTTCTGCTGAAGCATCTTCATTAGCTGCTCATTTACAATTAGGTCGCCTTGTTGTGCTTTATGATTCAAACGATATTTCATTAGATGGCGATTTAAATCGTTCATTCTCTGAAAGTGTAGAAGATCGTTACAAAGCATACGGATGGCAAGTAATCCGTGTTGAGGATGGAAACGATATTGAAGCAATCGCGAAAGCAATTGAAGAAGCGAAAGCTGACGAAAAACGCCCAACGCTAATTGAAGTAAGAACGACAATTGGTTTCGGTTCTCCAAACAAATCAGGAAAATCAGCTTCACATGGTTCTCCACTTGGTGTAGAAGAAACAAAATTAACGAAAGAAGCATATGCTTGGACTGCTGAGCAAGATTTCCACGTAGCAGAAGAGGTATACGACAACTTCCGTAAAACAGTACAAGATGTTGGTGAAACTACGCAAGCTGAGTGGAACACTATGCTAGGTGAATATGCACAAGCATACCCAGAATTAGCAAACGAATTCCAAGCAGCAATGAACGGTCAACTTCCAGAAGGTTGGGAGCGAAACTTACCAACTTATGAATTAGGATCAAAAGCAGCAACTCGTAATTCTTCTGGTGCTGTAATTAATGCAATTGCAGAGTCTGTACCATCATTCTTCGGTGGATCTGCTGACCTTGCTGGTTCTAACAAAACATACATGAATAACGAAAAAGACTTTACAAGAGATGATTACAGCGGTAAAAACATTTGGTACGGTGTACGTGAGTTCGCAATGGGTGCAGCAATGAACGGTATTGCATTACATGGCGGTTTAAAAACTTACGGTGGTACGTTCTTCGTATTCTCTGATTACTTACGTCCAGCAATTCGCCTTGCAGCATTAATGCAATTGCCAGTAACGTATGTATTCACACATGACAGTATCGCTGTTGGTGAAGATGGTCCAACACATGAACCAGTCGAGCAATTAGCAGCGCTTCGTGCAATGCCGAACGTTTCTGTTATCCGTCCAGCTGATGGTAACGAATCTGTTGCAGCTTGGAGACTGGCTTTAGAATCTACAAACAAACCAACTGCTTTAGTATTAACTCGTCAAGACCTTCCAACATTAGAAGGTGCAAAAGATGATACGTATGAAAAAGTAGCAAAAGGTGCATATGTAGTTTCTGCAAGCAAGAAAGAAACGGCTGATGTTATCTTACTTGCAACTGGATCTGAAGTAAGCCTAGCTGTTGAAGCTCAAAAAGCATTAGCAGCAGACGGTGTTGACGCAGCTGTTGTCAGCATGCCATCTATGGATCGTTTTGAAGCTCAAACTGCAGAGTACAAAGAATCTGTATTACCAAAAGCAGTAACAAAACGTTTCGCAATCGAAATGGGTGCTACATTCGGATGGCACCGTTACGTAGGTCTTGAAGGAGATGTGTTAGGTATCGATACATTCGGTGCTTCTGCTCCTGGTGAGAAGATTATGGAAGAGTATGGATTTACTGTAGAGAACGTTGTTCGTAAAGTAAAAGAAATGCTTTAATGATTTCAGAAAAATCTCTCCGGCATGGAGAGATTTTTCTATGTAAATGAGTTTTTTCGACAGAAAAAGTTTTTTATCTCTCCGCAGTCAGACAATCATTGCAAATTTTCTTATATATAATGAAGAGAAAAGGTTGTCCAGATTGGGAGGGGAAAAATGAAAACGTATGAATTGTATTTAATTCAAGAGGATATTGCGAAATCTTATTTTGGTCGTGAATATTTGTTTTTTGATTTATTTGCTCGATTTTCAGAATCTGGGTCCCTTTCGGAGAAAAAAGTGTTATATAAACAAATGATGTATATAACAAAACCATTGCAAGTAATGAAAATTCATCATAAATTAGAACAAGCTTTGCGCGTTCTTGGTAAATATGATAGAACACATCATACACATACACTTTATACGGGAGTGGAGTACGGTGAAATAATGGTGAAACCGCACTATATTCGTATGAATACCTCTGGAAATGTCTCTATGGAAACGACTTTCTTTGAGGTGTTAAGAAAGTGTGAATTAACATTTTTAGCTATGGATTATGAAAATACAAAGTACGGATGGCTGAATCCTCTAAAACAAGTACGAACATATGTGTAAAAAATGTCGAATTGTATCTTGTCTTATTGAAAAGGTTTTAGTACACTGTAAGGTAGACAACATGAAGGAGGAAAATATATGCCAATTTGGTTAGGTATTCTAGTGGGCGTAGTAGCACTAGTAGCAGGCGTGGCGTTAGGATTTTTCATTGCCCGCAAATACATGATGAATTACTTACAAAAAAATCCACCAATTAACGAACAAATGTTAAAAATGATGATGATGCAAATGGGACAAAAACCTTCCCAAAAGAAAATCAATCAAATGATGAGCGCAATGAACAAGCAACAAATGAAATAAGCGCTAAAAGACACTCGCTAAGAGTGTCTTTCTTTTTGTTAGTTACAGTTTTTAAAACTTTTAAAAATTCTGTATTTTTGATAAACTGAAAACATCGCTCATTTTAAGGGAGGAGGAAAAAAATGAAAGTGTTTATGAATTTAGCGTGGTTTTTTAAACAAGAAAAACGAGCATACATAACCGGAATTATTTTATTATTTGGCGTTGCACTTTTAGAACTTGTAGCACCAAAAGTAATTGGAATCGTTGTAGATGAAATTAATGATGGAACATTGACGACCAATAAGTTACTAAATTGGGTTGTACTATTAGTAATTGTAGGTATTACGATGTACATATTACGTTACATATGGCGTATTATGATTTTCGGGTCTTCGTTAAAATTAGCTCGCCAATTACGAAAAAATTTATATGAACATTTTACAAAGATGAGTCCATCTTTCTATCAGTCAAATCGAACAGGTGATTTAATGGCACATGCGACCAATGATATTCAAGCAATCCAGCAAACTGCTGGAGCGGGTGTTTTAACGCTTGTTGATTCATTAGCTGTTGGGGGATGTGTACTCGTAGCGATGGGTTTTACAATTAGTTGGAAGTTAACATTGTTAAGTTTAATTCCGATGCCGATTGTAGCCATTTCGACAAATTATTATGGAACGTTATTACATAAAAGGTTTCATAAAGCACAGCAATCGTTTTCGGAAATTAATGATAAAGTGCAAGAGAGTATGAGTGGAATGAAAGTGATTCGATCGCTTGGACAAGAGAAAGAAGATTTGCAGGCGTTTCGAAAAAAATCAGAAGATGTTGTGCATAAAAATGTGTTAGTTGCACGTATTGATTCGTTATTTGATCCGACAATCGCTCTTATCGTTGGATTTTCTTTTTTAATTGCAGTATGTTACGGATCGGTATTAGTTGTAAGAGGTGAATTAACAGTAGGTGATCTCGTTACATTTACGACATATTTAGGTACCCTCGTTTGGCCAATGTTAGCGTTTGGATGGTTGTTCAATATTATGGAGCGTGGGCGTGCTTCATATGACCGTGTAGAAAAAATTCTTTCACAAAAATCAGATGTAGTAAATAGAGAAAATGCTGTACATACGATAGCGAGCGGTAATGTTTCGTTTGCCGTTGATTCATTTTCGTATAAGAAAAATGAACTGTTACATTTAAACGATATTCACTTTGATTTGAAGAAGGGCGAAACGCTAGGAGTTGTAGGACGTACAGGTGCAGGGAAAACGACTTTATTAAAATGTTTAATCCGTGAGTATGATCATTTTAATGGTGAATTAAAAGTTGGGGAGCGAGATATTCGAGATTTAACACTTCATGGTGTCCGTTCTGCTATTTCATATGTGCCACAAGATCATTTTTTATTTTCAGCAAGTATTGGTGAGAATATCGCCTTTGGAAAGGCGGATGCTACATATAATGAAATTACCCAAGCTGCAGATATTGCTTGTATTCATAATGATATCCTCCAATTTTCAGAAGGATATGAAACAGTAGTAGGGGAAAGAGGCGTTTCGTTATCTGGTGGTCAAAAACAGCGAATCTCTATTGCTCGTGCTTTATTAACAAATGCTGAAATTTTAATTTTGGATGATTGTTTATCAGCGGTAGATGCAAAAACAGAAGAGACAATTTTAAGTGCCTTAAAGAGGGAAAGAGCAGGGAAAACGACGATTATTACTGCACACCGATTAAGTGCAATTCAGCATGCCAATCTTATTCTTGTTGTTGATGAAGGTAGAATTGTACAAAGAGGTACACATGAGGAATTAATGAAGGAAAACGGCTGGTATAAAGAAATGTATGAAAGTCAGCAATTAGAAGCTTTAGTTGAGAAAGGAGGCGTATGATGGTAGAGAAGAAGCGAAGTGATTTAAGTAGATTGCTTTCTTATATGAAGCCATATAAAGGGTTGCTATCTTTAGCATTTATCTTTTTAGTTGGTGCGACAGTAACGGAAATGATGGGGCCTTTTTTAATTAAACAATTCCTCGATGAACACCTAGTACCGCGGGATTTTGAACGATCAGCACTCGTTACTTTATTTGTAATTTACATAGTTGCTCATTTATTAAAAGTATTATTTACGTATTTAAATCTATTGTACTTTCAGAACATTGCTTTTAAGATTGTTCAAGATATGCGAGTTGAAGTATATGAACATGTTCAAAAGCTATCATTAAGTTTCTTTGATCGTACGCCAATTGGTACGCTCGTATCTCGTATAACGAATGATACGGAAGCGATTAAAGATTTTTATGTCAGTGTATTATCAACATTTGTGAAAAATGTAGTCTTTTTAGTAGGTATTTTAATAGCGATGTTTTTATTAGATGTAAAATTAGCGTTATTTTCTCTCGTATTAATTCCGATAATGTTCGCGATTATGGTATTATATCGCCGGAAAAGTGCAGCTTTTTATTTAGAAGTACGTAATCAACTAAGCGTGTTAAATGCAAAATTGAACGAGTCCATACAAGGAATGAATATTGTTCAAGTGTTCAGACAAGAAAAACGTATGAGAAAAGAGTTTGAAGAAGTGAATAATAAACATTATAGTGCAGGGCGACGTACATTGAAGTTAGACGCATTACTTTTACGACCAGCTACGGATTTAGTACATATTGTAGCTATTGCTTTAGTACTAGGTTTATTTGGGATTGATGCTTTAAAGAGCCCTGTTGAAGTAGGAGTTTTATATGCTTTTGTTAACTATATACATCGTTTCTTCCAACCTGTAAATGAGATGATGATGAAATTGTCCTTTTTCCAACAGGCACTTGTTTCGTCATCACGTGTATTTCATTTAATGGACGAGAAAGATTTAGCACCGGTTCAAAAAGGCAATGAGAATCCTCAAGTTGTGGATGGAGATATTGAATTTAAAAATGTTACTTTTTCGTATGATGGAAAGCGTGACGTTTTAAAAAATGTATCATTTCACGTGAAACAAGGGCAAACGGTTGCTTTTGTTGGGCATACTGGTAGCGGAAAAAGTACGATTATGAATTTGTTAATGCGATTTTATAATCTTAAGTCAGGAAATATTGTAATAGACGGTGTAGATTTAGAAAAATTTGAAGAACGAGAAATTAGAAAGAAAATAGGACTCGTATTGCAAGATGCATTTTTATTTGCTGGAAATGTAAAGCAAAATATTCGTATGTATAATGAAGAAATTACGGATGAAGAAGTAAAAGAAGCTGCTCGATTTGTGCAAGCGAATACGTTTATTGAAAAGTTACCAGAGCAGTATGAAACAGAAGTAGTAGAAAGAGGTGCAGCATTTTCAAGCGGTCAACGACAATTAATTGCTTTTGCTAGAACGATAGCAACGAATCCGAAAGTATTAGTATTAGATGAAGCAACAGCTAATATCGATACAGAAACAGAAGAGGCTATTCAAACAGCGTTGCAACAAATGCGAAAAGGTAGAACGACGATAGCCATTGCGCATAGGTTATCTACAATTCAAGATGCAGATCAAATTTTTGTGATGCATGATGGAGAGATAGTAGAAAGAGGAACACATCAAGAATTACTAAGTGAGCAAGGTTTGTATTATAATATGTACTTGTTACAAAATAAAGGGAGTTTGCAAAAGGCCTTGTAAATACAAGGTCTTTTTTATTTTGTATACAAAATATATTTACTCTTTGTTTCTATAGCATAAATGTCGTGTCCTCTTATGAAACTTGTACATATTGTATGTATACGAAGTAAAAAAATTGATAGGAGATTTTATATGCAAAACAGATCGAGTTCAAATGTTACGTTTATTGATGTGTCTCATTGGGAAGGGAATATTGATTGGAATGCAGTGAAGGCATCTGGAATTCCAGCAGCGTATGCAAAAGCGACAGAAGGTGTAAATTACATTGATCCTACTTTTACTAAAAATGTACAAGCAGCCCGAAGTGCGAATGTATTAATTGGTGCATACCATTTTGCACGTCCAGAACAAAATGATGCAATTTCAGAGGCGAAATATTTTGTGAGTATATTACAAAGTAACCAGACAGACTTAATGCCAGTTCTGGATTTAGAATCACCAAAAGATCCGAGTAATAGTAATTTAACTGGTAGCGCTATATCGAATTGGGCAAGAAGCTTCATAAATTATGTGAAACAGGCTACTGGAAAAGATGTAATGTTATATACAGGAGTTTGGTATATTAATGAGTTCGGAATTAGCGGATTAAGTGATATTCCACTTTGGATTGCTAAATACTCGAGTACACCGCCTGCTGATGCTGGTGGATGGACAGCGTGGACAGCATGGCAGTACACAGATTCTGGACAAATTTCAGGTGTAGGAAATTGTGATGTATCAGCTGCAGTTTCACTAGAAGCTTTACAAGGGAATGGAGCAAGTGGTGGAGGGAATGTTTCTCCGCCTAATAATGCAACTCCAGTGTACGGGGTTGCTATAATTAATGGAGATAATGTGAATTTGAGAAGTGGACCATCTTTGCAGTCTAGTGTAATTCGCCAATTGAATCGTGGCGAAACATATGAAGTTTGGGGAGAACAAGATGGATGGCTTTGTTTAGGGACAAATCAGTGGGTATATAATGATCCGAGTTATATTCAGTATAAACATTATGTGACGACTATTACTGGTGATAATGTAAATTTACGTGACGCTCCATCATTAAAAGGAAATGTTATAAGACAGTTACATCATGGTGAATCGTATCGAGTATGGAGTAAGCAAGATGGATGGCTTTGCTTAGGGACAAATCAATGGATATACTACGATCCAAGTTATATTCAGTATGGTGTACAATAGAGTGAAAATAAAAGGTGCCCCGTCAGAGGTGCCTTTTATCCCGCATTAACTGGCGGTAAGACTCCCACCTCAAAATTCAGCGGAAGCAAAGAAGTTAGGGGGGATCAATTGCCAGTAAACGCCCGATTGGTTCAACTAATAATCAGTGGGGAAGGAACAAAACCCCCACTGATTAAAGTTTCACTTTATTAAAAATATACAACTTTTACAAAGTCTATATCGAAACCATAGTATACTATAGTAGATATATTTTAAAAAAATAATAGAAAATGAAATAAAGGGGTAAAAATATGAATTATGTGCTAATAGGTGCGGTTTTAATATTATTAGCTGTAGTATTTGTGCTGTTTTATAAAAATAAACAGTTAGAATCAGAGAGTCAGCAAGTAGAATTTGAAAAGAAACAAGCAATTGAAACGTATGAAAACGAAATTGCAGCTACGGTGATAGAGCATAAAGAACAACAAAATAATTTAAAAAATATGGAACAGAAAAAATACAATGATTTACAAGTAAGTGCAAATAGAGAAATTGAAAATATGCGTATGATGAAAAATCAATTAGCTATGCAACATAGTAAAGAACGTAGTGAAATACAAAATAAACATAATAACGAAATACATATGTTTCAAAAATTAATTGCAAATTTACGAGAATATACTAAAAACGGCGCTGAAATGAATACGTACGAAACATTACATTATATGAAGCGAGGATTCATAGAGCAAGGCATCATATTAGATGCTGAAATTGAAATCATGCCGAATGTTTTTATTAAAAATAATAGTGAAATAAACGATAATCGAATCCATCATCTCATCTTGTGCAAAACTGGTATTTATCTACTTGAGACGAAAGAATGGGAAGAGAAATTAATTCATGGTTTAACGAAAGAAAATGCTGGTATATATTCATTTATGATTGATGAAATGGGTAAGTATCAACAAGAAGTTGAAAAAGAAGAGACATTTGAATATATAGTAGGTAAAGATTCGTCAACTATACAAGTGAAAAATGAAGGAAATCCAGTATATAAGGCGAAGAAACTATCTCAAATTTTATACAATTGTTTGAAAGAAATGCAGGCTAATAGTATAAAAGAAAAGGTAAAACCAGTTGTATATTTTTATAATGAAAATGGAAAAGAAATAATAGATCTTTCTAGTGAGGAAACACCTAGATTAAAAGATCGGGAGCAAATTGTAACGTTCTTCAGAAATGAAATCTTAGCAGGGAAAGTAGTATATACAGTGCAAGAATTAGAACAGATTCGAGAAATGATTAGCCGGATGAATTATATAGTGAGTTAAAAGGGGAGATCTTTCTGAACGCTATGCTACGTGGCATTTTGTATGTATATTTTTGTTTGTATATAGTAATGTACATTGTATTTATATTCGTCATTGATATGGTCCATATACCCTTAAGTGTAAGGAGCATTTTTGTAGTATTCATACCATTTGTTTTATTAGTCATGATTCAAAGGGCTATTTTATATGTTTCTAAAAATCGTAATGAAGAAAAGAAGCAAATGTTGGGGGTTTTAATAGTAGCACTCATACCATTAATAGTGTGCACTGTACAACTAAGTGTAAATGAATATACATCAAAGTTTAATCAAAATAGATGGTTAAATCATGCAGATAAGCGGGTACATATGGTAGATGATCTATTACAAAAATATAAATTAATAGGGAAATCAAATGAAGAAATTATCCAATTGTTAGGAGCTCCAACGGAAACGAGAAGTGGGGAAGAAGGAGTTACCACTTTGTATTATCTTGGGACTGAACGTGGCTTTATTCCAAT
Source organism: Bacillus sp. N6 (assembly GCF_052805735.1). NCBI lineage: Bacteria > Bacillati > Bacillota > Bacilli > Caryophanales > Bacillaceae > Bacillus > Bacillus sp. N6. The sequence goes on along the minus strand of NZ_CM127843.1, from coordinate 3,616,163 downwards.
AGATAGCGAACAGCTTGTTTTCCAATTTGATAGAGATGGAAAAGTCATGGAATATACGGTGCATAAAGATTAAAGAAACGTAGAGGGAAGCTATATGTTATAGCTTCTTTTTTATTTTTCAATATGTCACGGAAGGGGGAGAAGGTTTTTGAGTGGAATAAGGAATGAAAGCGGAGGTGATGCATATATATAGATGCATTGGGTGATTATTAGTCCGATTGGTGAGGGGTAATAATTAATAAGTACGGACAAAAACCCCACTCATTAAAGTTTCACTTTATCGTATTGTATAAATGAAAAGGAGGTAAGACGGTGAAAGCAATCCCGACTGATGTCCTGAGTAAAGAATTGATGGAAAGAGAAGGAGTTATCTCTATTACAGTAAAGGAATTTGAAAAGATAGAAGTAGCTGGAGTGGTGGTCGCTGGTCCAGCAGTTATTTTGATTAATCAAGATTAAGTACATATCATTGAAATAAAAAGCATCCATCTAGGATGCTTTTTATTTGTATGTAAGCATAAATATGATGGATAATTGTGTTACTGGAGGGAAAGTCTGTGGCAATAATTATAACAATGTTAGTAATGGGTATTTTATTAGGATTTGTTGGAGCGGGAGGAGCTGGGTTTATTATCGCGATACTCACTTTAGTATTCCAAATTCCTATTCATGTTGCTCTTGCAACATCTTTAACTGCAATGGCATTTACGACATTATCAGGTGTTGTAAGTCATTACCGTGAAGGCAATGTTGCACTTATTATAGGTGGGATTGTTGGGGGATTTGGCGCAATTGGCTCTTATATTGGTTCTAAATTTGGTTCACTTATACCAGCACATCTTCTTCATTGGTTTACAGCTGGGATGTTATTTTTATCGGCAATTTTTATGTTTATTAAATTAATTATGTTCCAAAACAAAGAAAAGTCGTCTTTATATAAACATAAAGAGTTTTCCGTGAACTACTTGTTGAAATGTGTATGCCTTGGATTAGTTACTGGAATGATGGCTGGTTCATTTGGGATTGGTTCTGCACCGTTTATTCAACTTGGATTAATGGTTCTATTGGGACTTACGATTCAGCAATCTGTAGGGACAACAATGCTTGTTATATTACCGATTGCAATTGGAGGCGGGATAGGATATAGTTCGGAAGGATATTTAGATTATATATTGTTATTGCAAGTATTGATTGGGACCATGTTAGGGGCATACATTGGCGCGAAGTTTACAAATTATGCACCGCGAACGCTTTTGAGGTTTTCGATGATTATGACACCGGTTTTAGCTGGGTGTATGCTATTGATGGAATAAAGTGAAATTATAATCAGTAGGGGGTTACTGCTTACAAATAGCGGGATAAAATTAATATAGCAAACTATTAATATATTTTACGAATGAATTATATAGGTAATTCATATTTCCCATATAAAAGGATTTGTTTTAATATTATGAGTGTAAAGTTCGAGTATTCGAAGTACTACTTGAATTATATCCCTATCCCTTTTCTAAAAATGCGAACAAGTTTTGCCCTATTCTATTCAATAGTTAATTGCATAGAAATATATTGTTCGATGACCATTATGGAACGTACATAATGGGAAAATCCCGATCCTTAAAGAGGATGCCCCTAATCTTCATGTGAAAATATGATCGGATATGAAAGCTGCCCAATTTATGGTCAGCTTTCTTTTTGTTCGAAAATTATTTCTTCTTTAATTTCTGTTTGCAATAATACAGTTTTTCCGAAGCGACGTTTGCATTCCGCGCGCACTTTTTCAAGGGCTAGTAGCTGAGTAGTGGCGGGAACTGTGACAATAGCTTGGCGAGGTTTTCGATTTTCTTCACAAAAGACACATTCCACAACATAATTAGAAATCATATTTTCATCCTTCCATTTTTAACTTCTAAGAAGGGATTGTCTATGAAGTTGATGTAACTTTTCGTCATTGTTTTATTATTTTCCTCTTTTTTTCAAGGGGAAAATAATAAAGAAGGCGAATTTTAGTAGGGGAGGGATGTTTATGGAGAGATGGATAGGTAGTGCAGCGGTATGTGTAAATGAAAAAAATGAAGTTTTAATGGTACTGCAGGGAAAAGAGGGAGAAGAAAAAAGGTGGTCTGTCCCAAGTGGAGGACTTGAAAAGGGAGAGACACTAGAAGAATGTTGTATCAGGGAAGTTTGGGAAGAAACAGGTTACAATGTGGAAGTTGTAAATAAAATATATGAAAAAGAGGGTATTACATACGGTGTTCCAGTGTATGTCCATTATTATTTTGTTAAACAAATAGGCGGTAATATGAAAATACAAGATCCTGATGAGTTAATACATGAAATTGCTTGGAAAGGGATACATGAAGTTGAACAATTGTGTTTAGCTTTTCCAGAGGATTATGAATTGCTGTACCAATATATAAATAAAGAAGCAAGTATGTAAATACTTGCTTCTTTAATGTATCCAAGACAAGAAAAGCGGAACGATAACTAAACTAGCGCCTGCTGTTAAAAGCATGGATAAACTTGCAATTGTTCCTTCCACAGGACCGATTTCGAATGCTTTTGATGTACCGGTTCCATTTGCGCTCGTTCCTAACATAATACCTTTTGCGATTGCTGTTTTAATACGGCAAATACGTATGAGAGAAGGACCGAGCAATGCTCCTGTTAAGGCAGTTAAAACGACAAATACAGCAGTTAATTGTGACATACCACCAATCATTTCTGAAATAGCCATTGCGATTGGTGTTGTTACGATATGTGGCGCTAAACTATGTTCTAGTGATGAATCAATTTGAAAATAATTTGCTAGTAGTGCTGAAGTAATGACTGATAAAAACGAACCGACAATGACATTAAGTAAGATAGCCATTCCATGTTTCTTTAATAAATCAAAGTATTTATAGATTGGCCATGCAAAAGCAACTGTTGCGGGTTTTAATAATTCAGTTAACCAGTGACCACCAGATTCATATGTTTCATAAGGTGTATCTAATCCGAGCAATAAAGCAATTAAAATAATGGGACAGACGAGAAGAGGAGAAAGTAGACTCCAATTCCATCGTTGATACATTTTTTTTGATAGCCAATATGTGAATAGTGTTAATAGTAAACAAAGAAATCCGATCATTGCGTTGATCCTTTCCGCTTTAGTAGCAATTCTGTTAAAAGTCCTGTAACTAAGGTAACGCAAAGAGTGCTAATCATAATAATTAAAATGAGATCGATTCCATATTGTGTTAGTGTATCTCTGTAACGTATGACAGCGACTGCAGAAGGGATGAAAAATAAAATAAGTTCTTTTAATAAAAAATCTGCTCCGTCCTGTATCCATTCTTTTTTAACTAGGTTAAATTTTAATGAAATTAATAATAAAAAAATACCGATTATACTTCCTGGAACTGGGAGGTGTGCCTGTTTTGCAATCCATTCACCTGTCCAAGCGAAACAAAATAGTAATAAAATTTGTCCGCTTAACTTCCACCATTTCATACAGTAACCACCTCTTTCTTTTTTTACATAAAAATTGTAAAAAAGAATTAACAATTTCTACTATACGTTCATTCAAAATATTTGTCTAATATATAAATTATATGTTATTAATATATTAGACATATTAATCGAAAGTGAAAAGGGTGTCCAAAAATGGAATTACGGCATTTGCAATATTTTGTTGTTGTGGCAGAAGAGTTACACTTTGGACGGGCGGCTGCTCGTTTACAAATGACACAACCACCACTTAGTCAACAAATACAGCAATTAGAAAAAGAAATGGGAGTTACATTATTTTCAAGAACGAAAAGAAAGGTTGAACTAACAGAAGCAGGAGAAATGTTTTTAAAAGAAGTAAAAAAGGCGTTTGAACAAATTGAAAAAGCAGTAGAAGTTGCACAAAGTGCGCAAAGGGGAGAAGTAGGATCACTTTCAATTGGTTTTGTAGGTGCGGCGATATATGATATTTTACCATCAATTGTTAGGGAATATAGAAAAAAATTTCCGAGAGTGTCTGTTGCATTACATGAATTGTCAACACCAGATCAAGTTCATGCACTTCATGATAACCGTATCGATATTGGCTTTTTACGTCCACCAATTCCAACACAATTATTAGAATTAGAGCCAATTCAAAGGTTATCTTGCACCTTATGTTTACCAAAGGCACATCCACTTGCAGAGAAAGATGAAATACATATAGAAGATTTACGAGATGAGCCGTTTGTATTTATTACGAGACCAGTATGGCCAGCTTTGTATGATACAATTTTATCTCTTTGCAGAGAAGTTGGATTTAGTCCGCGTATTGTACAAGAAGCAACAGAGTATCAAACAGTTATGGGGCTTGTAGCAGCAGGGATTGGAATTACAGTAATACCCGTGTCGGCAAATAAGTTATATAAAACAGAAGTTGTATATAAAGAGTTATATGATTCTAATTTTGTTGCAGAAATGTCAGTGGCTTACAAAAAAATGAATAGTAATCCAGAGCTGCTAGAGTTTTTAAAAATTGCAAGAGAGAAGAAAAGAATAGAAGTAGAAGATGAGCAATAGTAGTAACAGAATATGGATTTAATTCAAATCCATAAAAGTACACCTTATTAAACAATAAAGCGGAAATGCAACTTAAGTTGCATTTCCGCTTTATTGTTCTTTTTTTAGCTCGATACTAAATAGATAAACGTGTTCATTTTCTTTTAAGAGTAGATCAATACCTGTTTCTTCATCAATGGTAGGAATGCTTACAGTTTTTTTACTGCTTTGGATTACAGCAGCTAAGGTTGTTTTTTGATTGTATTTTAAATTTTTTATAGATTGGATTGTAGTAGTTGCAGAGCTATTTACGCTTGGTGGCGCTTCTTCAGGAACAAGTGTTGAACCACCTTCAATATTCAGATACCACTGCCTTTTTTCTTGTATATCTTTATCGAATTGGAAATGTGGCGGTAAAAAAGAAAGCTTTACTTTCTTTTTTGAAAAATGTGAGGTAGCTATATTAGCAATTTCTTTTGTTTTTTTACCATTGTTATAATAATCAATTGTAGCATTTATTTCATCTTTATCATTTTTAAGAGTAACGTTATAAAATATGCTATTTCCTTCTTGAAAAGGAGTCATTTGTAAAATAGAAGCTTGCTCTTTTGTTAATTTGTATGGCTCAACAATGGCAACTTCATTGTTTTTTATTTGGCTACAACTTGTGAGTAATAATAAACACAAGATTGATAGTAATTTTATACGCATGCAATCTCCTCCTTTTTACAATTATATTCTAAATGTGATTTTTTATCATTTCGTTTTATAGGACTAAAGACTTAGAAGAAATTCCGATTGTAGTGCGATGTTTAAAATGTCATATTTTTATACACTAGTAGTATAGAATGCGTATGTAATAAGGTAGGGGAAGAATTTTATGTCTTTATGTCGGTTAGCGAGAAAAAATATTAGAACATTTGCTACCAAAAGGATGAAGCAATTTATGTGGATTGCTATGAGTACTATGATTTTGTTTTTTATGATATCGTTACAATTTAATGAAGGAGCTATTTTGAAAGTAGGGGATGCATTTGTATTTCAAATGTATTTTTACACACTGTTTATTGTACTAATTTTCATATGTATTTTTACTACATATAAAATGATGTACTCCCTTTTGCTAGTGAGGAGAGAGGAGTTTACATCTTATGTAGCAGAAAATATAAAAAGAAAAGAAGTACTATGTTTATTATGTCAGGAGCAATTATTCATTTATGGAGCAGCGTTTGTTTTTGGATTAGTTAATGGGATGTTATTTTTAAAATTATTTACGGTTATCTTTATGAAAATCGCAGGGATACAAGGAGTAAATAGTGCGCCAATTACAATATATGCAGTTGTAATTATTAGTGTAATTATGATGACTGTCGTTTTAATATCGATGATGCAATGTTATCGATTTGTTCGAAGTTTAAAAGATGAAAATTCGTTGCGGTTTAAAGAAAGGGCATGAGAAATCATGCTTTTTTCTATTTTACACGTAAAAATAATCATGTTACAGTGAAAAGACCTGACAAAGAATGGGAAGGAAAGGTTGTATAGAATGACAAATGAACAATCAATTGTAAAAGTCGATCGGTTAACGAAGCGAATCGGCTCAAAGACACTTGTACAAAATATTAGTTTTGAAGTGAAAAAAGGCGAGGTTGTCGGTTTACTCGGACCAAACGGTGCTGGAAAAACGACTTTAATGAGAATGATGGTTGGTATGATCCGTATGACAGAAGGTGAAGTATGGATTGATGGTCAATCTGTGAAACAGCAATTTGAAAAAACCGCTGCGAAAATTGGGGCGGTAATTGAGACACCCGAATTTTATCCTTTTTTGAGCGGGTATGAAAATTTAACATATTTCGGACGAATGAATGGTAATGTGACCGAAGAGCGTATCGATGAAGTAGTGAAATTGTTAGGAATGGGACAAGTAATTAATCGTAAAGTAAAGGCATATTCACTCGGCATGAGACAACGTTTAGGAATCGCTCAGGCGCTTATTCACGATCCGGATGTGTTGGTACTAGATGAACCGACGAATGGATTAGACCCTAGTGGAATACATGAAATGAGAATGTACATAAAAAAAATTGCACACGAACAAGGGAAAGCTGTACTTGTATCGAGTCACTTACTTTCAGAAGTTGAATTAATGTGTGACAGAGTTATCATTATTCAGCACGGGGAATATGTGGCTACGCAAAATATTCAGCATAGTCAAAGTGAAGAGATGGAGACGATCCGTATACGTGTAGATGATGCGAATAAAGCAGCGGAAATGTTAGGGCATGATGTTATAGTAAAGGATAATGAATTAATTATTAACGTAAAAGATGAAGAAATCCCAAATGTTATTCGTACATTGCTTGAGAAAAATATTCAAGTGTATCGTGTATATGAAGAAAGAAAAACGTTAGAAGAGCAATTTTTAGAATTAACAGGGGGAAAAGATATTGTTTAATTTAGTATATAACGAACTGTATAAAATATTTAAGCGGAAGCGAACGATTATTCCATTTGCGGTTATTGCAGTATTAATAATCGGATTAGGGTGGGTTACGGTAAAGTATTTTGAACCGGAAACAAAAGGATGGAAAGTAGATTATACAGAACGTACTGTAGAAATTGAGAAAAAGCTTGGCATGAAAAAAGAAGCTATTTTAGCAGAAAAATCAGGGGATGAGCTTGTAAAAGAATACCAGCTTAAGATGAAGCATTTAGATACAGATACAGCACCGGCAAGCAGTTCTCCACTTTCTTTCATGAGAGATACAGGTTTTATCGTATTTCCAATTTTGCTCCCATTTATCCTCGTGTATGCAAGTACAATTTTTGCGAATGAATATAGCTGGGGAACATATAAATTTTTAACGATACGACCAGCGAGTCGCTTTAAAATTTTAACAGCAAAATTTTTAGCAATCGTTATATTTGCAGCTTTATTATTTATATTTAATATGTTCTTCTCTGCTTTATATGGACTTGTTATTTATAAATTCCAACAGCCTGCATGGAGTGAGTTTATTTTCCAAGATGGAAATATAATAAAACAAAACATTTTTGTAGAAGCAAGTAAATATTATGTTTTATCGTGGTTACCAACGGTTGTGTACGCATCATTTGCATTTATGATTTCTGTGTTAACGAGATCTAGTGGAGGTGCAATTGGTATTTCACTATTCCTTGCTTTATCAGGCAATATTGCGTTATTAGCAGCCACTAGATATAACTGGGCGAAATATTTATTGCCAGCAAACACAGATTTATATAGTATTTCAAAGAATGGAAGTTTTATTGATGGAGTAACATTCCCGTTTGCATCATGTATGTTGCTACTTTATTTGTTCGTATTTTTATGTATTTCATATACTGTGTTTTTAAAACGTGATTTAACTTAATAAGAAAAGCCGTTCAGGGTGCTGAGATGCACTTTGAACGGCTTTTTTTATGAGAATTGTTTAAGTGCTCTTTCGGCTAGTAAAGCAAAGTATTCTGCACTTATAGGCAGTGCCTCTTCATTAATTGTAAAAGCAGGATGATGCCATTCATGTGTACCGCTCGTTCCCATAAAGACAAATGAACCTGGTATTTCCTGTTGGTAAAATGAGAAATCTTCTCCAGCCATTGACGGACTAGGCGAGATGATATTAAGATTCATCTTTGTGGCAACTTGAGTAGATAAGTCTGTAAGAGCTTTATCGTTGTGAACAGCAGGAGGACCTGAATAAAAACGGAATTTCGTTTTTACACCTAATGCATCAGATACACCTTTAATAATACGCTCCATGAGTGCTGGAATCTTTTCACGTGTTTCAGCTTGGAACGTGCGAATCGTTCCTTCTAACGTAGCTTTTTCAGGAATCACGTTCCACGTATTTCCTGCATGAATATTTGTAACACTAACAACCGCATTATGAGATGAACTTATATTTCGGCTTACAATTGTTTGCAGTGCCATCACAATTTGAGAGGATGCGACAATAGGATCTACGCCAGCATCTGGTACAGCCGCGTGTGTACCAACTCCGTGAATTTCAATTTCAAATCGATCAACTCCAGCCATCAGTGGACCATCTTTAATGCCAATTGTACCTACTGGTAAATCAGGTTTATTATGCATGCCGAAAATCGCTTGCACATTACGTAAATGTCCAGCATCAATAACTTTGCAAGCGCCATTACTACTTTCTTCAGCTGGTTGGAATATGAAGCGAACCGTTCCATTTAGGGAAGATTCTCTTTCTTTTAATAAGAAAGCAGTACCTAAAATAGCAGCTGTATGAAAATCGTGTCCACAAGCATGCATTTTCCCTCGTACTTTAGATGCATAGGACAAATGTGTTTCTTCTTGAATAGGAAGGGCATCAATATCAGCACGAACTGCTACAATTGGTCCGTTTTTATTACCAGACACTTCAGCGATAATTCCTGTTTCTAAATTGGAATCAATGATAGTAATATTTTTTTCTTCTAACCAATTTTTTATTGCTTTTGTTGTTTCGAACTCTTCATATGATAGTTCTGGATACTCATGTAAATGTCGACGGATGGAAATAAGTTTTTCTTTTAGTTGATTTGAAATAGATACCATGTAGTATGCCTTCTTTCTTCAGCAAAATAGTTATCATAAGTATACAACAATAAAAGAGAGGATTCTCAAATGAAAATCCTCTCTCGTTTATCCCATAAAAGCCCGATTGGTTCAACTAATTAAAGTTTCACTTTATGCTGCGACTTTTTTATGCGTAGGATGTTTACGATAACGTCCACGCATTGCGTATGCAATTTGCGGGATTGCAATCCCAATTAATATAAGTGATACACCGAACCATTGTGAAGATAGTACAGCCTCTTTTAAAACGAATACGGACATAATTGTTGTAACTGGTAGTTCCGCTGCACCAAGAATAGTCGCTAAGCCAGAACCGATTTTTGGAATCCCGATTGTAAAGGCAATAGATGGAATGACGATACTAAATGTTCCTAATCCTAAACCGTATTTCCAAAGACCTTGAGAAATGGCACCATTAAAAATAAATGTTGGTGGGAATACAATCATGACTAAAGTTAAAGCACCAGTCATTAAGAGAACACCGCGCGGTAATGAAGGTACTTCAACAGCAACTTTTCCGCTCACGAAAATGTATGTTGCGAATGTAACAGCAGATAATAAACCTAAAATGATTCCAGTCGTATCGAAAGCACCTGCTGATTGTTCTAGTAAACCACTTGATAAAAATGTCCCTACAAGTAAGAAAATAACAGAAATAACTTTTTCTCTTGAAGGTAATGTTTTTGTTGCGACTGCTTCAATGATAATTCCGACCCAAACGAATTGGAATAAAAGAATAATTGCAATAGAAGCTGGTACAGTTTTTAATGAGGCATAATAAAAAATTCCGGTAAAACTTGCAGATGTTCCTGCAACGAATAAAAGTAATGCTTGCTTTAAAGGAACGCGATGTCTAGAAAATAGAAGTGTAATAGCAAGCAAAATAATCCAACCGAACAAATATTGGCTGCCAATTACCTCTCCAAGTGAAAATCCTTCTGCATATGCAAGCTTAACAAAAATAGCTAAAATTCCATAACTACACGCTCCTAATAAAACTAAAAGAGAATAACGAAGCATGAAAAATTCCTCCCATCTATATGAAGTTGTTCCGTATCGAAAATATATAACTAGAGGGAAGTATACAAAATTAGAAATAAAGGGTCAAATGAAAGAAAAGTATGACATTTTATAGAATAATAATAAAAGTATGATATTTATGCATAATCTTGAAATTATTAATAGTAGAAGTATTATAAAATCAACTTTGCATTGTATAGAGACAGCATTTGAAAAAAATATTTTTTAAACAAATATGTAAATAGGCGTACTAGTAGCGTGCTAATTATTTGAGAAACTATGTTACCTTTGTTATGTTAATAACAATTAAAGGAGTTTCATAATGCATTTGAGTTTTTTCTATATAATAGAAGGAAATGAAAACGTTTTATTAGAAACTGTGAGGAAATATGTTTTTTTTTATTGCCACGTTGTAAAAGTGATTTCACGAATTGTTCATAGTATTTTTATGTGTTTTTGTTACAATATTTAGGGAGAGGAGTGGAATGATGCAAGATATTAGTATTTTTTTAGCGTTTGGCGCCGGGTTCTTATCATTTATTTCCCCATGTTGCTTACCGCTTTATCCGGCATTTTTATCGTACATAACAGGTATGTCGGTTTCTGAATTGAAAGAAGAAAATGCAATGCTTCGCAAAAGAAGTATGATACATACAGCGTTTTTCTTACTTGGATTTTCAATTATATTTATTGCAATTGGATTTGGTACAAGTTTTATTGGAGGAATCTTTACTGACTATAAAGATTTAATCAGACAGTTAGGTGGTATCTTTATCATCGTGTTCGGTTTAATTATTGTCGGGGTGTTTAAGCCGAAATTTTTAATGCAAGACCGTAAATTTACATTTAAAAATCGTCCAAGTGGCTATTTTGGATCAGTACTAATTGGATTAGCCTTTGCAGCAGGGTGGACGCCATGTACCGGACCAATTCTAGTGTCCGTAATTGGATTAGCAGCAACAAACCCAGAATCAGCAATGATTTACATGATTGCTTACATACTTGGATTTGCTATCCCGTTTTTCGTACTGTCATTTTTTATTACGAAAATGTCTTGGATTAAAAGAAATAGTATGGCCTTCATGAAAGTCGGAGGATACATTATGATTGTTATGGGTGTCTTCCTATACTTTAACTGGATGACGAAAATTATCGTATATTTCTCAAGTTTATTTGGTGGTTTTACCGGTTTTTAGTATTATTCTGCGAAAATGTTGGAAATACTAACGGAAAAGCATATAATGAAAGTATATTTTGCATATAGCCACAAAAAAGGATGAGAAAATATGAACATAGTTGTTTTATCCAGTATCGTTGCTGTTTGTATGGCTGTCGGTGCGATGTTTATTCGTTTAAAAGCAGCTAAGAAACCTGCAACATTGAAAAAAATTATACTTCCGCCATTTTTTATGAGTACGGGCGCATTGATGTATGTTTTTCCTGAATTTCGATTAACTCCAGCAGAAATGTTAGAAGCGATTGGTGTCGGTTTGATTTTCTCTATTTTTCTTATTAAAACATCTAAATTTGAAATTAGAGGACAAGAGATTTATTTGAAGCGTTCAAAAGCCTTTGTTTTTATATTAATTGGATTACTTGTCGTGCGGATTGTATTTAAAACATACTTAAGCCAATCTCTTGATTTAGGACAACTTAGTGGCATGTTCTTCTTACTTGCGTTTGCGATGATTGTGTCATGGAGAATTGCAATGTATCGTTCCTTTACGAAATTACAGAAGGAAATGGAAAAAGAAGATGGTTTTTATAATGAAAAAGATATGAAGCTAACTTAAAAACTGTATATGTACTAAATAAAAAGACAGCGTTAAAGGCGCTGTCTTTTTTATCGAAAATAATATGGAGTTACTTTGCGAGTAAAGATTGATAGTTAGAATAATCAATCTTTTTTTCTTGTAGTTTTTTAATTAAAAATTTATGATCACGCTTTGGTGTGGCAATGATATATCCTTTAATAATTAAGTCTTGTGTAATTCGAGAGGCATTTTCTTGTAATGCAAGTTCCCCGATTTTTCCAGCGATCTTTGATTTTGCAACATCGCGAAATAGTTCTGGAACAGGACTTACAAGCTCTTCTAACAATTGTTTTTGTTCGTCAGCCCATAAATGTCTCGTTTTATTTATGTAGTGTTCTTCCCAATCCAAAATGGACATGCCGTCTTCTTTTGGTAATCGTTTTAAAAATTTTCTGAACATAAAGTATCCACCGATAGACATAAGCCCTAATAAAATAACCGTCCATAATACAATGAACCAACTGAACCATCCTTCGAGCAAGCATATCCCCCCTTAATGATAGCGGTTTTCTTTTATTCATATTATATACAGTGAGATTCATAGAAAGCAAGAACGCTTGGTCATTTTGACCAAGCGTTATAGTTTAAACGAAGTATAGTTGTTCAACACATAAATTATTATTATCGTCTTCAACATACTCAATAATAAGTGTGCCAACTTTACGATCTTTATCTTCAGTTGTGAAAATAGAGTAAGAAGTAAAACGTGTTTTTGATAGGCCGCTTATATGTGTAGGTAAAGAAATGTAGTCGTTATCGCGGAAGAATTCCATCAGTTCAATATCCTCAAATTCTTTTCGGTCAACTTGTTTGTTTGTATAGCGGCGTTGAAGTTGTTTTAAAGACTCATTCCAAGAAATTGCTTTTGTGTCGTATACCATTGTTCTATCTCCTTACTGTATGTAATCATTAAGAACATACGTTCTAATCTAGTATACTCTTTTTATTCGAAAAGGGAAAGCAAAAAATAATGTAAGCTTGGATTTCCAAGCTTACATTATTGATGCGTCCGTCATAATCTCTATTTTTTATTATAAGTTAGATAGGAATAAGAAACAAGATGATATATATAATGTTGAGAGTTTTAAAAATTCTGTATATTATAGGTGTACTAAAGTGTAAGGGAATGAGAGGTATGGTATACGTAATTTCACTGCAAGGGCCGATGGCTAGCGGAAAAACAACATTGGCTAAAAGGTTAGAGAGATGTGGGCTTTCGGTTATATATGAAAATCCTTATCCAATTGTAGAAAAGCGAAAGCAATTAAATTTGGATATGAATTCAAAAGAAGGGTTTATCATAAATCAAAAAATGTTTATCGAAGCAAAAATTAAGGAGTTTCAAAATGTGAAAGGTTCAGTCGTAATTTTTGATCGCGGACCAGAAGACATTGAGTTTTTTACACTCTTTTATCCAACGATTATAGGGGAAGAGTGGGATATAGAAGCTGAATTGAAAGGTGAATTATATAAATTAAGAGAATGTCGTTCAGATGCCATTTTTTATTTAGATGTGACGAAAAAGAATGTATATGATAGAAAAAATAACGATAGGACAAGAAAACGAAGTACATTTGAGGAGCAATTTAAATTAGTAGAAACGGAAAAAGATTGGTATAAACAATTTCCTGTAACTTATTTGGATACGAATAGATTAACAGTGGACGATCTAGAGGTATATTTTATGTACTGGTTAAAGGAGAGAGGGCTATGAAAAAAATACTTTTATTTGTATACCCAACATTTGCAGAGTTTGAAATAACAGTAGCAACGGCATTGCTGAAAACGAAGTATGAAATCATAACAGCGGGCTTAACAAAAGAATTGATTATAAGTGAAACTGGGTTGCAAGTACAGCCACATATAGAAGTAAGTAAAGTACGTGTAGATGAGTATGAGGGGATACTTATTCCAGGTGGAGAAGAAGTACAGTTGGAAGATGCAAAATCTCTTTTTTCAATCATTCGTCAATTTCATGAACAAGAAAAATTAGTGGCGGCAATTTGCGCTGGACCGTATGCGCTAGCAAAAGCGGGCTTATTTAAGGGAATTTCTTATACTGCGACTATAGATTATCAAAAGTTCGATTGTTTTCCAATAGAAAATTTCGTGTATAAAGAAGTTGTGCAACACTCAAATATCATTACAGCACAAGGGCATGCATTTGTACCATTCGGAATAGCAATTGCCTCTTATTTTGGAGTGGCAGACGAACATAATACCAATTTTTATGGTGGTAAAGGCAATGTAGTAATGGAAAAACTTTTACGAGAAAACGTGTAAAAGCTAGCAAATGCTAGCTTTTTTCTTTTTGACATCGATAAATTGCTAACGTTTTCGGATCGCGCCATATACTGTTATGAAGTGATAATTCATTTTCTACTTCTTCTTTTAGCCATTCCTTCATTTCCGCGTGAAGATATGTATTATCAGGTATATTTAGCGATGGAAACATGCTAGAAATATAGTTTACTATTGGAGTAGCATGATGAAAAACGAGCGCATTATGAATAACTGTTTCTTTAACAGTTGGAAAAACGGATTGTAATATCTCTTTACCGTTTTCTAAACAAAATGGAGTGACTGATGATGTTGTTTTCGGTAAATCAAATGCGTCTAACATGCGGTTACACATTTCAACTATACGAGGTAGTGTAACGCTAGAATTTGTTGTAGCTAAAAGTGAGCCGCCGGGACGAATTACTTTATGGAATCCTTGAATTGTTTTTTCAACATCTTTCATGTGATATAACATATGTCTTGCGATTATTAGGTCATAATAATTTGTTTTGAAAGGGAGTTTACTAGCATCCCCTCGTTTCCATTCTATTAAGTTATTCGTCTTAGCAGCTTCAGCAAGCATAGCTTCGGATTGATCCAACCCGGTTAATAGGCCTTTATGACCATTTGTTTGTAAAAGGGAAAGGAATTTTCCGCTAGCGCACCCAACCTCTAATATGCTTTCTTCCCCTTGAAGTTGTAAATGTTCAATAACGATTTCATCTAAATTCACTTGTTTTTCTTCGTAATGTTTATGCGTATCGATACGTGTTTGTAAATTGTTACTGACGCTATATTGCCTTTTTACATCATTCATTTTTTCATATTCCACTTTCGTACAAAATTGTTGGATCGCATGTGTTAATACATCCGTTTTCTTTAAACCTTCGTAATGGAGTGCAGCTTCAAACCTTGCAAGTAATTTTTCTTCAATTCGAAAATGAATATCTTTTCGCTTCGTCATTGAAATCTCGCCCCTTTGCATCTGTTAGTGAGACTATAGCATGCTTGGAAAAATTGTGTAAATAATTTGTGTACACAAATGGAGGGGATGAAAAAAATGTTTGAATGTGAGTTTAAACTATTGACGATTTAACCGTTTTCATATATTCTTAAATTAAGTAATATTCAAATAATTCAAAAGAAATGAGAGAGTCACATGCTTCTTCAAGGAACACATCGAATTGGTCGTATGGCCATGCTGTTGGCACTTGCGGATGAAAATGAAAGTCCTGTATTATCCATTCCAAAAGGTTGGAAGTATTGTACGGGGAAAGTGGGTTCGATGAATTCGCAAAAGGTTGTCGCAGCAATGGAAACAGCGGCTAAGAGCAACCAGGTTATTGAAACAGACGTTTACAGAGAAACACATGCACTTTATCATGCAATTATGGAAGCTTTGTACGGAGTGACGAGAGGTCAAATTCAGTTAGCAGACGTTCTTCGTACAGTAGGACTTCGGTTTGCGATTGTGCGCGGTACACCATACGACGGAAAAAAAGAAGGCGAATGGGTTGCTGTTGCGCTTTATGGAACGATTGGTGCACCTGTAAAAGGATCTGAGCATGAGGCGATTGGTTTAGGAATTAATCACATATGATTTGCCCATAGTCTATTAGTTAGAAGGGGGCCTTACTTTTTTAGGACAGAAGTCTGTCTTAAAAAGATAAGGTCCCCTTTTGCCTTTTTAAGGAGGAAAAATGATGATTACGTTAACAG
The DNA here is from genome assembly GCF_052805735.1 of Bacillus sp. N6. Taxonomy (NCBI): domain Bacteria; kingdom Bacillati; phylum Bacillota; class Bacilli; order Caryophanales; family Bacillaceae; genus Bacillus; species Bacillus sp. N6. The sequence continues at coordinate 3,600,197 of NZ_CM127843.1, read as the reverse complement.
GACATACATTGACAGTTGAAGAAATGAAGAGGTTATTACTTGAAGGAGAAGGTGTAACAGCTTGTCCAACTAGTATGCAAAAGGTAGCAGAATGCCGCGAAGTAGTTGAGAAAATCGTAGAAGACGGAAAAGTCGTTTACGGTATTACAACTGGATTTGGAAAATTTAGTGATGTGCTTATCCAAAAAGATGATGTGAAGGCACTTCAGCATAATTTAATTCAGTCACATGCATGTGGGATAGGCGATCCATTCCCAGAAGAAGTATCACGCGGTATGTTAATTTTACGAGCGAACACGATGCTTAAAGGAGTATCTGGTGTTAGACCGCTCGTTGTAAATATGCTTCTTGAGTTTGTAAACCGTAAGATTCACCCAGTCGTTCCGCAACAAGGTTCACTTGGTGCGAGTGGAGATTTGGCACCTTTATCTCATCTTGCGCTCGTATTATTAGGCGAAGGTGAAGTGTTCTATAAGGGGAAACGCGTTCATGCAATGGTTGCTCTTACAGAAGAAGGGCTTGAGCCAATTGAACTTGAAGCGAAAGAAGGTCTTGCATTAATTAATGGTACGCAGGCGATGACAGCGCAAGGAGTTCTTTCTTATATAGAAGCAGAAGCAACGGCGTATCAAGCTGAACTAATTGCTTCGATGACAATTGAAGGGTTACAAGGCATTATTGATGCATTTGATGAAAATGTTCATAAAGCACGTGGTTATAAAGAGCAAGTGGATGTAGCAAGCAGAATTCGTGACATTCTTCATGATAGTAAGTTAACAACAAAACAAGGAGAACTACGTGTACAGGATGCCTATTCACTTCGTTGTATCCCGCAAGTACACGGTGCTTCTTGGCAAGTTTTGAATTATGTGAAAGAAAAATTAGAAATTGAAATGAATGCCGCAACAGATAATCCGCTAATCTTTGATGGCGGGGAAAAAGTAATTTCAGGTGGTAACTTCCACGGTCAACCGATTGCGTTTGCGATGGACTTCTTAAAAGTAGGAATGGCGGAACTTGCAAATATTTCGGAGCGCCGTATTGAGCGCTTAGTAAACCCGCAATTAAATGATTTACCACCATTTTTAAGTCCAGAACCAGGACTACAGTCTGGTGCGATGATTATGCAGTATGCAGCAGCATCACTTGTTTCTGAAAATAAAACATTAGCACATCCAGCGAGTGTAGATTCAATCCCGTCGTCAGCTAACCAAGAAGATCACGTAAGTATGGGAACAATTGCTTCACGCCATGCACATCAAATTATTCAAAATGCAAGACGTGTTCTTTCAATTGAGATGATTTGTGCGATGCAAGCGGCAGAATATCGCGGGATTGAAAACATGAGTACAGTGACGAAGAGCTTCTACCATCAAGGGCGTCAGCAAGTACCATCTATTACAAATGATCGCATCTTCTCAACGGATATTGAAAATATTGCACATTGGTTAAAAACGAATTATTCGATAGAAGAAAGATTGGATGTAAACGCAGCACTATAAAACGAGAAAAGGGAGAGATTGAAATGGAAAAAGTAAAACAAACAATTCGTGCGCCAAGAGGTACTGAGTTACAAACGAAAGGGTGGGTTCAAGAGGCTGCACTTCGAATGTTAATGAACAATTTAGATCCTGAAGTTGCTGAAAAACCAGAAGAATTAGTTGTATATGGTGGAATTGGCCGTGCAGCTCGTAACTGGGAAAGCTATCAGGCGATTGTAGATTCATTAAAAACGTTGGAAAGTGATGAAACGTTACTTGTTCAATCAGGAAAACCAGTTGCAATTTTCAAATCACATGAAGATGCGCCTCGCGTACTGTTAGCGAACTCAAACTTAGTACCAAAATGGGCGAACTGGGATCACTTCCGTGAACTAGAGAAAAAAGGTCTTATGATGTACGGACAAATGACAGCAGGTAGCTGGATTTACATTGGAACACAAGGAATTTTACAAGGAACATATGAAACATTTGGCGAAGCAGCTCGTCAACATTTCGATGGTTCATTAAAAGGTACATTAACACTTACTGCTGGTTTAGGTGGTATGGGTGGTGCACAACCTCTTGCTGTAACGATGAATGGCGGTGTTGTCATTGCGATTGATGTAGATAAGCGTAGTATCGATCGTCGTATTGAAAAGAGATATTGTGATAAGTATACAGAATCATTAGAAGAAGCATTGGCTATTGCAAACGAGTATAAAGAGAAGAAAGAGCCTATTTCAATTGGATTATTAGGTAATGCAGCAGAAATTTTACCTGAGTTAGTAAATCGTAATATTATCCCTGACTTAGTTACGGATCAAACTTCAGCTCATGATCCATTAAACGGTTATATTCCAGTAGGTTATACGTTAGAAGAAGCAGCGAAACTTCGTGAAGAAGATCCAGAACGTTACGTACAATTATCAAAAGAAAGTATGACAAAACATGTAGAAGCAATGCTTGCAATGCAAGAAAAAGGCGCAATTACATTTGATTATGGAAATAACATTCGCCAAGTTGCTTTCGATGAAGGTTTGAAAAATGCTTTCGATTTCCCAGGATTCGTTCCAGCATTTATCCGTCCATTATTCTGTGAAGGAAAAGGACCGTTCCGCTGGGTAGCACTTTCTGGTGATCCAGAAGATATTTATAAAACAGACGAAGTAATTTTACGCGAGTTCGCTGATAATGAGCATTTATGTAACTGGATTCGTATGGCTCGTCAGCAAGTTGAATTCCAAGGTCTTCCATCACGTATTTGTTGGTTAGGTTACGGTGAGCGCGCGAAATTTGGTCGCATTATTAATGAAATGGTGGCAAATGGTGAATTATCAGCACCAATCGTAATTGGTCGTGACCATTTAGATTGCGGATCAGTAGCATCTCCAAACCGTGAAACAGAAGCGATGAAAGATGGTAGTGATGCAGTAGCAGACTGGCCAATTTTAAATGCATTAATTAACAGTGTAAACGGTGCAAGCTGGGTATCTGTTCACCACGGTGGCGGCGTTGGTATGGGTTATTCACTTCACGCTGGAATGGTTATCGTTGCAGATGGAACAGAAGCAGCAGCAAAACGTATTGAGCGCGTATTAACTTCTGACCCTGGTATGGGTGTTGTTCGTCACGTGGATGCTGGATATGACTTAGCTGTGGAAACTGCGAAAGAAAAAGGCGTTAACATTCCAATGATGAAATAAGGAGGAGAAAACATGCTGGACACTTTACTAATAAATATTGGTCAATTACTAACAATGGATCAAGAAGATGGCTTGTTAAGACGGGAAGCGATGAACACGCTTCCTGTTATCGAAAACGGTGCGGTTGGAATTGAAAACGATGTAATTACTTTCGTTGGAACAGCGGAAGAAGCGAAAGGATTACAAGCGAAAGAAGTTATTGATTGCGGCGGGAAAATGGTTTCTCCTGGTCTTGTTGACCCGCATACTCATCTTGTATTTGGTGGATCTCGTGAAAATGAAATCGCACTAAAATTACAAGGAGTTCCGTACTTAGAAATTTTAGAACAAGGCGGAGGCATTCTTTCGACTGTAAATGCAACGAAACAAGCATCGAAAGAAGAACTTGTTCAAAAAGCGAAATTCCATTTAGACCGTATGTTATCTTTCGGAGTTACAACTGTAGAAGCGAAGAGTGGTTACGGATTAGATGATGAGACGGAATGGAAACAATTAGAGGCAACTGCACAATTACAAAAAGAGCATCCGATCGATTTAGTTTCCACATTTTTAGGTGCTCATGCAGTTCCGAAAGAATATAAAGGTAGATCGAAAGAATTTTTACAATGGATGTTAGAACTACTACCAGAAATGAAAGAGAAGCAATTAGCGGAATTCGTTGATATTTTCTGTGAAACAGGTGTGTTCTCTGTCGAAGAGTCAAAAGAGTTTTTATTAAAAGCGAAAGAGCTTGGCTTTGATGTGAAAATTCATGCAGATGAAATCGACCCTCTTGGTGGTGCGGAAGCAGCGGCAGAAATCGGTGCAGCATCAGCAGACCATTTAGTTGGCGCTTCTGATAAAGGAATTGAAATGCTTGCAAACTCTAATACAGTAGCCACTTTATTACCAGGAACAACTTTCTATTTAAATAAAGAAAGTTTTGCTCGCGGTCGTAAAATGATTGATGAAGGTGTTGCAGTTGCGTTAGCTACAGACTTTAACCCAGGTAGCTGTCCAACTGAAAATATTCAGCTTATTATGAGCATTGCGATGCTAAAACTGAAAATGACACCAGAAGAAGTTTGGAATGCTGTAACGGTTAACTCATCATATGCCATTAACCGTGGTGATGTAGCTGGGAAAATTAGAGTTGGTCGTAAGGCAGATTTAGTTTTATGGGATGCTTACAATTATGCTTACGTACCGTATCATTACGGCGTAAGTCATGTGAATACAGTATGGAAGAATGGTAATATTGCATATACAAGAGGTGAACAATCGTGGAGCACGGCCACTATTTAAAGAAAAATGCAAAGTTTATTGATCGTGAAGTGACAAAATGGAGTGAGATGATTAAAGATTGGGAGGAAGGCGTAGAAATATTCGGTGCTGCTTTAATTGGAGCACCCCTTTCTAAACCATCTATTAGTCATTCAGGAGCAAGTTTTGCTCCAAAAACAATTCGTGCGATGTTAGATGCATACAGCACATATGCAATTACAGAAGAACACGATATGAAAGAAAGTGTCTTATATGATTGCGGCGATATTACGATGCATGTGACGGATATAAAAGAAAGTCATAACCGAATTGCGAAAACAGTTGGTCATGTAACGAAAGTAAATCCGAACATGATACCAATCGTTCTTGGTGGTGACCACTCGATTAGTTTTCCGAGTATAACAGGCTTTGCAAACAGTAAAGGAAAGGTCGGGATTATTCAATTTGATGCTCATCATGATTTACGTAATTTAGATGATGGAGGCCCGTCAAATGGTACACCATTCCGTAGTTTACTAGAAAATGATGTCATTACAGGGAAACAACTTGTTCAAATTGGAATTCGTAATTTTTCTAACGCACGTACGTACCATGAATATGCAATAGAGCATGGCGTAACAGTGTATACAATGAAAGACGTACGAGAGCGAGAAATAAAAGATATTATCACGGAAAGTATTGAAGTGTTAAGAAAACAAGGTGTGACTTCTATTTATATTTCTCTTGATATGGATGTACTAGACCAAGCGTTTGCACCAGGTTGTCCAGCAATTGGGCCAGGTGGAATGGATAGTACGACTTTACTAGATGCGATTGAATTCCTTGGTAAAGAACCGCTCGTTCAAGGGATGGATATAGTAGAGATTGATCCAACTCTTGATTTCAGGGATATGACGAGTAGAGTAGCAGCGCAAGTGATTATGAGTTTTCTTTTAGCGAGGGAAATAGTTAGTAAGCAGGTTAGTATATAGACGGAAAAGTAGATCTTTATCTATGCCTTATCAAAAACACATTACTACTCAAATGTAGTAATGTGTTTTTATGTTAAAAGAGAATGAATGTGGGTGCAACCGTTAATAAAATTGCGGGTTTTTATAGTGTGTTATGTAAATTTAATTTCTTGCTTTTGAAGTATTGACGTGTAAAATAATTTTATGATAAAATAAAAATTTTGCTAAAAAACTAAAAGTGTGTTAAGCTTGAGAAGGTTACCATATATGGAGGTGGATTATTTGTTTCAAATTGGCGATAACATTGTTTATCCAATGCAGGGAGCAGGTATAATTAAAGCCATAGAAGAGAAGGAAGTCTCAGGAGAAAAACAACAGTATTATGTTATAAAAATGTCGGCTAGTAATATGGAACTAATGATTCCAGCAGGGAGAATATTGAATTCGAATATACGACCAGTGACGGATATAACCGCATTAGCACACATAATGGATATTTTTCAACATGGGGAATCAGATAGATTACTTACGTGGAAACAAAGGTATAAATTGAACACTGATAAAATAAAGACGGGTAAAATGCAAGAAGGTGCTGAAGTCGTGCGCGATTTAATGCGTATACAGAAAGAAAAAGCACTTAATGCAAGCGAAAAGAAGATGTTAGATAACGCATATGAATTTTTGATTAGTGAACTGGGATTAATTGAAGGTATCACAGAAAATCAGATAAAAAGCTTTTGTTAAGGTTCATTACAAATAATGTATTATATCCCAAAAAAGATCTTGAATTTTTTGGGAACATAATTATAGAAAATTTATCATTTCAAAGACATTCAACTCTTTCAAACCACTTTTAGAGCATTACCTCTATTGTTATTACTACAATCAAATCCATTTTTATTTTTTAATTTCATTTATGAATGTTCGAAGTTTAATTGAATACTTCGATAAAATAGTTACTTGATTTTTGCAATCCTGATTCACACTGGCACGGACGAGGAGCCGTAAGGATGAAAGAGAGGTAGGGCTTTCATTGTTTTAGGTATATAAGTTATTATTTTTAGAAGAATACTGAACCATATTCACTTCTATTGATAAGGTATTTTTTATATTAAAGAGATAAACGAATTGACAGCCATATATGGTCAACAAAAAAGGTTTCCTTCTAAGGAAACCTTTTTAATATTATTTATAGTATTTTATTTTTTTGATATTCGAATTTTTTATTGTAAAGTCGTAAAAATTGACGTTACTATCTAAAAGTAAGTATGATGCGATTATAGTAAGATTTTTTAGGGGGAAGAAAAATGACAAGTTCAAGTAATAAAGCAGCGAATATTTATGAAGGAACAAATGTAAACGCTGGTGGATCTTTTGAAAACGTTGAAGAGACAAAGTTGTTTGATCCAATTCAAATTGGAGCTTGGTCTCTTCGTAATCGTATAGCGATGGCACCGATGACAAGATGCTTTGCAGATAATGAAACTGGAGTAGTTGGTGCTGATGTAGTGGAGTACTACAGAAAACGTGCTGCGGATGGAATTGGACTAATTATTACAGAAGGAATTGTCATTAGTCCGAGAGCAAAAGGAAACCCAGGAGTACCAGGTATTTATACACAAGAACAAATCGATTCTTGGAAACCTGTTACAGAGGCAGTACATAAAGAAGGCGGGACGATTATTGCTCAAATATGGCATGTTGGGCGTATGAGTCATCATGAAATAATTGGTGGTCAAATGCCACAAGCACCGTCGGCTATCGCTGCAGAGGGAAATGTTCCACGCTTTCGTAAACCGTTTGATACGCCAGAAGCAATGACGTTAGAAGAAATACAAAAAGTGATCGGTCAATACGCACAAGCTGCGAAAAATGCGATCGAAGCTGGATTTGATGGAGTAGAAATTCACGGTGCACACGGATATTTAATCGATCAATTTACGTATGAGTTTGCGAATAAGCGAACAGATAAATATGGCGGTAATTTAAAACAAAGGTTAACGTTTATGAAAGAAGTAACGTCGGCTGTAATAGAAGCTGTTGGAGCTAATAAAACACTTCTTCGCTTCTCTGCTTTCAAAGGCGATAATCCTACTTATATGTGGGAAAACCCTGAGCTTGCAATTGAAACGTTCGTAAATATGTTCAAAGAAGTTGGATTAACGATGATCCATCCTTCAACGATGAATTATACGCAAGAGATTGCTGACGGAAAGAATTTTCATCAACTAGTAAGAAAATATTGGGATGGTACGATTGTTGGGGTTGGTAATTTAAATCCGAAAGAGGCCGAAGAAGCGTTGCAAGAAGGAACAATTGATGTAGTGGCATTCGGCAGACCGTTAATTGCTAATCCAGACTTTGTTCATCGAATTAAACATGCTGAAAGTTTAGTTGAATATGACGCGAAAGAGCATCTTGCTACGTTAGTATGAATAAAGATAAAAGGAGAGCACACCGAGTGTTCTCCTTTTATTATGGGATTTCATAGGGGGAAGCGGGATGAGTGAAACGCTACTCGTTATTATTAGTATATTACTATTTTTAATGTTGCTTTTAATCATCTTTTTTATCATTACATTTTTTATAAAAAAACGAACACATCATTCTATTTTAAAGTTACATCCGTACTTAGGAAGAATGCGCTACTTACTGGAAAAGATAGGGCCTGAATTTCGACAATATTGGTTTGATCATGATACGGATGGAAAGCCTTTCTCACGTTATGATTTTCAAAGTGTTATGTTTTTAGCGAAATATCGCTCTGAAATACTTGGTTTTGGATCAAAACGAGATTTTGAAGCTTCTGGCTATTATATTGCTAATACATTATTTCCGATATTAACTGAGGAATTAAGTGTGAATCTTTCGCAAGAGCGGGAAGGTAAAAAGTACATGATTCATAAAGAAGGATTATTTTCAAGAAGAGAAAAATTGACAGCGGATACAACGAATCTTTGGCTGTACGAAGAAGATGATGCAATTATAGTCGGTGAAAACCGTAAATATCCGTGGAAACTACATGGCATGTTTGGAGCATCTGCGACTTCTTACGGCGCGATTGGAGAAAATTATATTTTAGCGAGTGGTTTTGGAGCAAAAATGGCAGGCGGATCGTGGATTAATACTGGTGAAGGTGGCGTTATTCCAGAACATTTACATACAGGAGCGAATATCGTTGCGCAAATTGGTCCAGGGTTATTTGGATACCGTGATGAGGACGGTAATTTTTCAATGGGAAAATTCATGGAGAAAGCGAAAGAAAGTAATATTAGAGCATTCGAATTGAAATTTGGGCAAGGTGCTAAAATACGTGGTGGTCATCTAGAGGGACAAAAAGTAAATGAGAAAATTGCTTTTGTTCGCAACGTCCGAAAGGGAGAGACGATTAATTCACCGAATCGATTTTCATTTTTAAAGAATGCAGTGGATACACTTTGTTTTATTCAACAGTTGCAAGAAAGCGGCGGTAAACCAGTTGGAATGAAAATTGTAATTGGTCAGCAGGAGCCTTTGGAAGATTTAATAAAAACAATGAAAGAACTAAATATTTACCCAGATTTTATTACAATAGACGGTTCAGAAGGCGGATCAGGGGCAACGTATAAATCGATGGCAGATTGTATGGGACTGCCGCTTATTCCAGCATTACTTACATTTATCGATACAGCAAACCATTATGGTGTCCGTAACAAGTTTAAAGTATTTGCATCGGGTAAATTAATCACACCAGATAAAGTGGCGATTGCTTTAGCGATTGGGGCGGATGCTGTAAGTTCAGCCCGCGGATTTATGATGGCAAGCGGCTGTATTATGGCCCTTCAATGTAATTCTGGCCAATGTCCATCTGGTGTAGCCACGACGAATCCGCATTATCAAAAAGCGTTAGATCCGTATGAGAAGAAGTGGCGAGTCATGAATTATATTATTAGTATGAGATATAGTTTATTTTCATTAGCAGCGGCAGCGGGAGTGAAGAGCCCGCGCCATTTAACTAGAGAGCATATTGTGTTTAAAGACGAGGTGGGGAGAGTAGTTCCTCTTTCGGAATTGTTTCCTATAGTAAATCAAACCTAAAAGTATATTTGATATGTAAGATTTTTTAAAGGAATAATCATATTTTTGGAAAAATTAGGAGTATAATAGGGAAGTATTTTTAAAAATGACTATTTTTAGGGAGAGATTCACTTGCAGCAAGGTTCTTACAGTATTACAATTTTTTTACTCGTCATAGGGCTCGTTATATTTAGACGCATGCGCTCTATGAATCGACCAATTAATAATAAAGGAAGACGACTACTATTGCCATTATTTTTCTTATTACCAGGTTTTTCTTTATATGCTGCACCGATACAACTTGCTGATTGGCAAATTGGTATAGCTGCTGGGATCGGACTGTTATTGTCAATTCCACTTATTATTTTAAGTGGGTATGAAGTCAGAGAAGATGGTCAAATTTATGCAAAAAAAAGTATCGCTTTTATTGCTACATTTTTAGTTATCGTTCTTTTACGTGCTTATTTTAGAAGACATTTACAAGGTTTAGATCCAAAGTCAATCGGCATTCTTTTCTATACTCTTGCGGTTTGTTATATAGTACCTTGGCGTATTGGATGCTATATGAAATTTCGTAAAGTATATGTAGAAAAAGCGAAAATTGAGACGTCAATAAGCTAAAAGTCATACATTTGTATGGCTTTTTCTTTTAAAATTTATCGGGTAAACGAATAAAAATAAGGTGTGAAAAAACACTGTTTAATTTTCTGAATGTTATTACTTTAATTTCTTAAAAAATCATTGTAATCCATTGGGATAAAGGCGTTTATAAAGGTTTTCACATGTAATGAAAAGTGCTCGTTCACTTGAAAGAACAAAAAATGTTTGTTAAGGTAGGGAACCATAAGCGAAAACAAGAAAATAGAAAAAGTCATTTTTCGAAATTTTGAATGGCTTATGGAATAAGGGAGAGATTTGGTGAAGATTGAAATTATGGTTTCGCTTGCTATTTATATGGCAGGTATGTTGTATATCGGATATTGGTCTTATAAGAAGACATCCGATTTATCAGATTATATGTTAGGCGGAAGAGGACTCGGTCCAGCAGTTACAGCTTTATCAGCTGGTGCTTCTGACATGAGTGGTTGGATGCTAATGGGATTACCTGGTGCGATGTATGCAACAGGATTATCAAGTGTATGGATTGCGATAGGTTTATTAATAGGTGCTTATGCAAACTATTTAATCATTGCCCCACGTTTACGAACGTATACAGAAGTGGCAAATGATTCAATTACGATTCCAGACTTTTTAGAGAATCGGTTTAAAGATCGTACGAAAATACTTCGTTTTGTCTCCGCTATCGTCATTTTAGTATTTTTCACATTTTATGCGTCGGCTGGTTTAGTTTCAGGTGGACGTTTGTTTGAAAATTCTTTCAACCTGGATTATAAAATTGGTTTATTTGTAACAGTGGGTGTCGTTGTTGCGTATACACTATTCGGTGGCTTTCTAGCCGTAAGCTGGACGGACTTTGTACAAGGTTGTATTATGTTTATTGCGCTTGTACTAGTGCCAATTGTTGCTTTTACGGATGTCGGTGGTGTAACAGAAACATTTAATACGATTAAACAAGTCGATGCATCGCATTTAGATATGTTTAAAGGGACCACAATACTTGGCATTATTTCATTTTTAGCATGGGGACTTGGGTATTTTGGTCAACCGCATATTATTGTCCGTTTTATGGCAATCACCTCTATTAAAGATTTAAAGACTTCTCGTAGAATCGGTATCGGCTGGATGACGATTTCACTTATAGGTGCAATGCTTACTGGTCTAATTGGTATCGCTTATTATGCTAAAAATAATGCGACATTACAAGACCCAGAAATGGTCTTTGTAACATTCTCAAATATTTTATTCCATCCGTACATTACAGGATTTTTATTATCAGCTATTTTGGCTTCGATTATGAGTAGTATTTCCTCACAATTACTTGTTATTTCAAGTGCAGTAACGGAAGACTTCTATAAAACATTTTTCCGTCGTAATGCAAGTGACAAAGAACTTGTATTTATCGGTAGATTGTCAGTATTAGTAGTAGCTATGATCGCAGTTGTTTTAGCGTATCATCCAAGTGATACAATTTTAACACTTGTAGGTTATGCTTGGGCTGGATTTGGTTCAGCATTCGGACCAGCCATTTTATTAAGTTTATATTGGAAAAGGACGAATAAATGGGGCGTTCTTGCAGGTATGATTGTTGGTGCAGTAGTTGTTATAGCATGGGTACAAATTCCAAGTTTAAAAGCAATTATGTATGAAATGGTACCTGGATTCTTCTGTAGTTTATTAACTGTTATCGTTGTAAGTTTATTAACGAAAGAACCCGTTAAGGCAGTTCATCGTGAATTTAATGAGATGGAAGCAATATTGGAAAAAGAAACGAAATGATTAGCGAAGAGAGTAAACGAAACTGGAGTTTACTCTCTTTTTATTTAAAATGAAAATAAGGAACTTATTGACAACTAAAAGTAAGTAACTTATAATAAATTTGAGTTCAAGTTAATTTTTACTTTGAATAAAGCTTTCAAATGGAGTAAATATTTTTTAAAAATTATCTCGAATTTGAGATGAATTGACAAGCTGGAAGTTAATGTGTAATTTTATAATCGATATCTCGAATTCGAGATAAAATTATAATGACGGATTTTACTTTGTAGCATGGACAAAATGAATAATGAATTTAAATGTAAAAGAATTTTTATAATGAAATAAAAAAGGAGTGGAAGAAATGGAAAAGAAAACAATGGGAATCCATCACATTACAGCGATTGTAGGGCATCCACAAGAAAATGTAGACTTTTATGCTGGTGTATTAGGGTTACGTTTAGTGAAACAAACAGTGAATTTTGATGATCCAGGTACGTACCATCTTTATTTTGGAAATGAAGGAGGAAAACCTGGAACAATTATTACGTTTTTCCCATGGGCAGGTGCTCGTCAAGGTATTATTGGGGATGGTCAAGTAGGAATTACGTCTTACGTTGTACCAAAAGGTGCAATGGAGTTTTGGGAAAATAGATTAGAAAAATTCGATGTTTCGTATACGAAAATGACTCGTTTTGGAGAGCAGTATTTAGAATTTGATGATCCGCATGGTTTGCATATAGAATTAGTTGAAAGAGAAGCAGGCGAATTAAATAATTGGAGTTTTGGAGAAGTTACACCAGAAGTAGCAATTAAAGGGTTTGGAGGTGCTGTTCTTTTATCTGCACAGCCTCAAAAAACAGCTGAATTGTTAGAGCATATTATGGGTCTTGAGAAAATTGGAGAAGAGGGTGAATTTGTTCGATTCCGTTCTTCTGCTGATATTGGAAATATTATTGATTTGAAATTATCAACAATCGGTCGTGGCCAAATGGGCGTTGGTACAGTTCATCATATAGCTTGGAGAGCGATTGACGATGCTGATCAGCTAGACTGGAAAGAGCATGTGTCGCGTTTGGGATATCACGTAACTCCTGTACAAGATCGAAATTATTTTAACGCGATTTATTTTAGAGAACATGGTGAAATCTTATTTGAAATTGCAACAGATCCTCCTGGTTTCGCTCATGATGAATCGTTAGAGACGATGGGTGAGGAATTAAAGTTACCGGAACAATATGAACAACATAGAAAACAGATTGAACAAACGCTTTTACCATTTGAAGTGAGAAATTTAGATTAAAGTGATTGAAGGGGGAACAGGATTATGATGAAACATGTTTTTCAAAAAGGAAAAGATACGTCAAAACCAGTGTTGTTATTACTTCATGGCACAGGTGGTAATGAATTAGATTTACTACCACTTGCAGAAATAATTGATCCGGAAGCGTCGGTATTAAGCGTTAGGGGAAATGTGTTAGAGAATGGGATGCCGCGTTTCTTCCGCCGATTAGCAGAGGGCATTTTTGATGAAGAGGATTTAATTTTCCGTACGAAGGAATTAAATGAATTTTTAGATGAAGCGGCTAAAGAATATAAATTCGATAGAAATAACATTGTAGCTATCGGTTATTCGAATGGAGCAAATATCGCAGCAAGCTTATTATTCCATTACGAGAATGCATTCAAAGGTGCTGTGCTTCATCACCCAATGGTACCTAGAAGAGGAATGCAATTAGCAAATTTAGCAGGAAAATCTGTGTTTATTGCTGCTGGGACAAATGACCCAATTTGTTCATCAGCAGAGTCAGAGGAATTGAAGGTACTATTAGAAAATGCAAACGCGAATGTAACGATGCATTGGGAAAATCGAGGGCATCAATTAACAATGGGTGAAGTAGAAAAAGCAAAAGAGTGGTATGACAAAGCATTTTAAAAAAAGAAGCATCTGTTAACAATTAGCAGATGCTTCTTTTTTATTTAAGACTGGATTGCAAGATGAGATGAAGAAAGTGGTAGCTCAATATCAACAATCGTACCTTTATTTAATTCGCTTGAAATGTGTAATCTACCATGATGTTCTTCAATTATTTTGTAACACATCATTAATCCTAGTCCTGTGCCTTTTTCTTTTAAACTATAAAAAGGTTCGCCTAGACGGGAGATACGATCTTCAGGAATGCCGCAACCTTCATCGATAATTCGTATTAAGATGAAATTATCCTCTAATGGTTTTGTTTGGATGAAAATATTTCCGCCATTTGGCATTGCTTCTATTGCATTTTTTAATATGTTTATAAACACTTGTTTTAATTGGTTACCGTCACATTGAATATCATATACGTAATCAAAATGATCCATGATGATATGAACGCTATGCATAATTGCAGTCGGTAAAATAAATGTAACTACCTCTTCAATTAAAGTTTGTATGTTACAAGTTTGGATAGATAATACTTGTGGCTTAGACATCGCCATAAATTGACTCGTGATGGATTCCATTTGTGAAATCTCACTTAACATAACATCGATATACCATTTCTGCTCTTCACTTATTTCAGGGAGGAGCAACGTTAGAAAACCTTTTAGAGAAGTGAGTGGATTTCGAATTTCATGGGCAATTCCAGCTGTCAGTTGTCCGACTACTGCGAGCTTCTCTGATTTTCGTAGTAACTTTTCAGTTTCTTTTAGCTCAGTAACATCTCTCCCCATCACGATAAGACCTTTGCGAGAACCATCAGGATGATAAAGCGGAACTTTTGATATACTTAAGATTAGATCGAAATCATCTCTATGTATAATAAATTCCTCGCCATGAAGAATTTGTCTTTGTTGCCATGCTAGTTCATCGATTTCTTCACAATGTAAAAAAGCTTCTCGGTATGCTTCATTATATTGAATGAGTTCGCTATCTTTTTTCCCGTGGTAAGGTACATGATGGAAATTGAAGCAAGAAAGTGCGTAATCATTTGCCTCAAGCCAGCGCCCTTCATGATCTTTAAATATAACAAACGCAGGCATAGAGTTTACTAATGTACGTAATCTCTTCTCACTTTCTTTTAGCATATTCTCAATTCTTTCTGATTTTTCAAGCGGCTTCATAATAGCGTATACGCCAGTAAGACGATTTTGAACAAAAATAGGAACTAGTTTTGTCACAACATCTAATAAGAATCCATTTTTATGATAAATAGATAAGATATACTCTTGTTGATTATCCGCTTCAGTATTCTTTATATTTTGTAATACTTGCTCAGAAATATGGGCTTCTAAAATAGAGGTAATATTTTTCTGTTCTAATTCTAAAGAAGTGTAACCTAATATTCTTTCGGCAGAAGGATTTATATGTAGAATAACTCCTTCTAAATTTAATGAAATAATACTATCAGGATTGTGTTCGAACAGAGATGCGTACATTTCTGTTAATGAACGATCTTGTATATGGTTTCGCAAACGTCTAGAAATGTTCGGATGACGTTTTTTTTGAGTTGGTGAATATTTTTTACGACTCATAATAGTTCCTCCGTACAAATAGCATCTAAAAAGATTTGTCTATTCATAACTATAATATAGATGTAATGTGTATTTCTATAAAAAATGGAAGTTATAGAATAAATTTTGTTTTTTTTTATTTTTTGCAAGGTGAATGCAGGATGGTAATAAGGGGAGCTTATATTGTTTTATAAACCTTTTGTAAGTTACAGACGGCTGTTTTCCGTATAACATTAGGGTAGAGGAGGGGGAGAGAAAATGAAAAATTATATTCAAGGGATTGATCACGTGCAAGTAGCTGCACCTGTAGGGTGTGAAGAAGAGGCGCGTGATTTTTATGGGAATACGATTGGTATGGAAGAAATTCCAAAGCCAGAAGAGTTGAAAAAACGAGGTGGATGTTGGTTTAAATGCGGAAATCAAGAAATCCATATTGGTGTCGAGCGGAACTTTACACCAGCTAAAAAGGCTCATCCAGCTTTTTATGTGAATGAAATTAATGAATTTAAGCAAACACTTATAGAGCAAGGTGTTAAAGTGATTGATGATTATGCACGGCCAGATGTAATTCGATTTTACGTGTCAGATCCATTTGGAAACCGAATTGAATTTATGCAAAATAAAGACTAGGTGGATTCCCACCTAGTCTTTAACTTCTTCTGAAAAGTCCTAACACTTCTACAGTTTCTGTAATATTAACGAATGCATTCGGGTCGATTTCAGAAATTGTTAGTTTCATACTTGCTAATTCTTCACGAGAAACGACCGTCATAAGTACACGCTTTTTCTCGCTTGAATAAGCACCTTCGCCATCAAGTAACGTTATTCCACGTACAACAGTTGAAAGAAGTTGTTTTTTCATTTTTTCTGCTTCATTTGTTACAATCATAAGTGTAACTTTACGATGTTTTGTATGAACAGCATCAATTACTTTACCAGTTACATAAATTGAAAGTAAGCTTGTAAGTGCAACATCCCAGGTGAAGAAGAATCCTGCGATTATTACAACGACTGTATTTAGAACAATAAGGAATCCGCCAAGTTTAATGTCTCGCTTGCGGGATAAAAGCATACCGATAATATCAAATCCACCAGTGGATCCATTACAGTTAAAAACAAGACCAATACCAGCTCCGGCGATGACACCTCCGAAGATAGAAGATAACAATGGATCTGTTGCTACGACTTTTACTGGAACGTAATATAATGCAACAGATAATACAACTACAGAGACAACTGTGTTAAAAATTACTTTTTTTCCAAGACCTATGTACCCTAAAATAAGGATAGGTAAGTTTAATACAAAGTTAATAATGCCTGTGTTTACAGGGGTTACAATCCCTAAAATAATAGCAATTCCGCCAATTCCACTACTTAAAATTTTGTGGGGGATAAGGAAAAGATTAAAGGCAACCGCAATAATAATAGAACCGATAATAACACCAAGGAATCTGACCATTTCTTTCCCGTCCTTCACTGAAAAATTCATATTATTTCAAGATTATATATGATATTGAAAGTTTTGGGTAAAAACAGTTTATTTAGGTAAATTAGATTAATCAAAAGAATTTGAGTATTTTATCATTTGAAAGGGGATACAGTTGTGAAGATAAAAACATATCAACAGAAAAGCCCGTTGAAGCAAGAATGTGAGGATTCTTATTTTTGTAATAAAGAAAAAAAGATTTATGGTGTATGTGACGGTGCAACACCACTTGTCCCGTTTCGTGATGAAAAGGGACATAATGGAGCATACATCGCTTCGCATTTATTTGCAAGTTATTTTACTGCATTACGAGAGAATCATAGTTTACAATTTGCAGTTGCCAAAGCAAATGAAGCATTGCAAAGCGAAATGTTAGAATATGAAGTAGACACGAGAAAAAAAGAGCATTTGTGGTGCACATGTATCGCGGCAGTCCAAATAGTTGGTGAGAAAATTGAATATGCGCAGCTTGGGGACTGTATGATTGTCGCAACTTTTCAAAATGGAACGATGCAAGTATTAACGAAAGACACAGTTGAAGGAATTAGTAAACGAGCAAAAAAGAAGAGAGAAGAAGATCGTAAAAAAGGGTTATCTGTACCAGAAGAATATGTTTTTCAAGATGTTCGAGAACAGTTAAAATACAATCGTTATCTTGCAAATATGCCAAATGGTTATTCAGTTGCAAATGGAATGAAAGAAGCGATACATTATTTACAACATGGTGAATTACATACAGATGAAGTGAGTGGGATTTTTATTTGTTCAGACGGGTTATTTCACCCAGATTGGTCATTAGAACAAACTGTTGCATATATAAGAAAGAATGGTATAAACGAATATATAGCAATTATTGAAGAGCTAGAAGCGGAAAAGAGAATAAGGCCAGATGATAAAACGATTATTATGATTGATTTTTAAGAGGAGGCAGTTCAAATGGAAATTAAACGTGTCAATCTAACATTTCAAGATGAATTAGTTCCTTTAGAAAAAGTAAACAAACTGATTATTCACCATACAGCTGAAGATGGATGGGACGTGTATAAAACGCATGAATTTCATCAAACTGTAAGGGGGTGGAGCGGAATTGGTTACAACTATTTTATCGAAAAGGATGGAACTGTAGTGGAAGGACGAGGTTTACATATTGGAGCGCACGCGAAAGACCATAACCGCCATACAATTGGAATATGTATGACGGGAAATTTCGATAAATACGATCCAACTCCTGCACAAGTGAATGCATTATATTCTTTATGTAAACTGTTTATGAAGCAATTTGCTATAAAGAAAGAAAATATACTCGGTCATAGAGAGTTAGAAGGAGTTACAAAAAGCTGTCCTGGTAATCGTTTTTCTATGGTAGAGTTAAGGAAGATACTATCTTAAATATAGAGGAGTAACAACGATGATGAATATAAAAATACCAAATGATAAAAAAGAAGAACTTGTAGCACAAATTCAGCAGTTTTTTATGGAAGAAGATTTAGATGAAATTGGACGTTTCCAAGCAGAGCGTTTAATAGAAGAAATGATTAAATTAGTTGGACCGTTTGCATATAATCAAGCAATTGGAGATGCAAGAAAGCTTGTAAGTGAGAAATTAACGAATATCGAAGAAGATTTATACGTGTTAGAGAAGAATGAAGGAAAATAAAAAAAGAGCCGATGGGCTCTTTTTTTTATTTGATTGATAGCAAAAAAACATGGAGAAAACACGGAAAGGACATTGAAAATACACCTTTTATTTTTAGAATATTCTTAGTTTTAAAATACTTCAGAAAGGAAGATTGTAATGAGATTAACGCCAAGAGAAATTGATAAACTGCTAGTAGTTGTTGCGGCTGATTTAGCTTATCGACGAAAGGAGAGGGGGCTTAAGTTAAACTATCCAGAAAGTATCGCTATTATTACGTATGAAATTTTGGAAGGAGCAAGAGATGGTAAAAATGTAGCGGAATTAATGGAGCTTGGAAAAACCATTTTAAGTGCTGAAGATGTTATGGATGGTATTGCAGACATGATATCAGATATTCAAGTTGAGGCAACTTTTCCTGATGGAACAAAATTAGTAACTATTCATCAACCAATTCATTAAAGGAAGTGAATGTTATGATTCCAGGGCAATATATCCTTGCGAAAGAAGACATAGTATGTAATGGAAATAAAAAAGCAACGAAAGTCAAAGTGCTAAATCAGGGAGATAGACCTATTCAAATTGGATCTCATTACCACTTTTATGAAGTGAATGAGGCGTTAAAATTCAATCGAAGTGTAGCAATTGGACGACATTTAAATATTCCAGCGGGTACAGCGGTAAGATTTGAGCCTGGAGATGAAAAAACGATTGAATTAGTTCCATATTCAGGGGAACAAGAAGTATATGGATTTAAAAATAAAGTGGATGGCGATATTCAATCTTACACAAAAAGAGGGAGATAGCATGAGTTTTAAGATGTCACGTAAACAATATGCTGATTTATATGGTCCAACTACAGGAGATTCTATTCGTTTAGCGGATACACAATTGTTCGCACATGTTGATCGAAATGCCACTGTATATGGTGATGAAGCTGTCTTTGGTGGAGGAAAATCAATTAGGGATGGTATGGGACAAAATTCACAACTTACAAGAGAACAGGGGGTTGTGGATGTTGTTATTACGAATGCAATTATTATTGATTATACAGGAATATATAAAGCGGATGTTGGTATAAAAGATGGAAAGATTTCAGCAATAGGTAAGAGTGGTAATCCTTCAGTTATGGATAACATTGATATCATCATTGGAACATCAACGGAAGTAATTTCTGGTGAGCGGAAAATCGTTACAGCTGGAGGTATTGATACACATGTGCATTTCATATCCCCACAACAAATTGATACAGCATTAGCTTCAGGTATAACAACTTTAATTGGTGGGGGAACAGGACCGGCAGAAGGGACTAAGGCAACTACAATAACACCTGGATCTTGGAACTTAAGAAAAATGCTAGAAGCAGCAGAAGCTTTTCCTGTAAACCTTGGGTTTTTAGGGAAAGGAAATAGTTCAAGTCTACCTGCCCTGGAAGAACAAATATTTGCAGGGGCTATCGGATTGAAAATCCATGAAGATTGGGGAGCAACTTCATCAGCAATTAATCACTCGTTACAGATTGCTGATAAATATGATATTCAAGTCGCTATTCATACGGATACTTTAAATGAATGTGGTTTTGTGGAAGAAACGATAAAAGCTATTGATAATCGTGTTATTCATACGTACCACACTGAAGGAGCTGGAGGTGGGCATGCACCAGATATTATAAAGATTGCTGCGCTGAATAATATTTTACCATCATCAACGAACCCGACCTTGCCATATACAGTGAATACGCTGGATGAACATTTAGATATGCTCATGGTATGTCATCATTTAAAAGCGAATATTCCAGAAGATGTAATGTTTGCAGATTCAAGGATTCGAAAAGAAACAATCGCGGCAGAGGATATTTTGCAAGATCTAGGGGTTTTCAGCATGATTAGCTCTGACTCACAGGCGATGGGAAGGGTTGGCGAGGTTATTATTCGCAATTGGCAAACCGCCGATAAAATGAAAAAGCAGATTGGTAGTTTAGAGGGAGATAAAGAATATAACGATAATAATAGAATTCAACGTTATATAGCTAAGTATACAATTAATCCAGCTATTACACATGGGATTTCAGAATACGTGGGCTCTATTGAAATAGGAAAGTATGCAGACCTTGTAATATGGGATCCACAATTTTTCGGTGTTAAGCCAGATATGGTTTTGAAAAACGGAATGGTAGTGATGGCATTAATGGGAGACGAGAATGCTTCAATTCCTACCCCACAACCATATTACGAAAAAAAGATGTTTGGTGCATATGGAAAAGCAGTACAGTCAAGTTCGATTACATTTGTATCGAAAGTAGCTTATGAGAATAATATTAAAGAAAAATTAGGTTTAAATAAAGTTGTATTACCTGTTAAAAATACGAGAGAGATTTCGAAGCAAGATATGAAGCTAAATAATGCAACACCAGAAATTGAAGTAGATCCGCAGACATATGAAGTTAAAGTTGATGGACAAGTAATCACGTGTGAAGCAGTAGATGTACTACCTATGGCTCAAAGATATTTTTTATTTTGATATAACGGGGGAGATAAAATGATTATTGAAAAAATTAATAACAACGTATGCAATATGAATGATTTCTCAAACACAAAAAAGCATCTTGATAAGATATTAATTTCTAGTGAGCTTTTACTGAAGAGAGTTCAGAAATTATATTCAGAATCTGGTTTTGAAATTGGGGTGTCTTTAGATAGTGGAGAAACATTAAAGAACGGTGATATTTTATATGAAGATGAAAATCGAATTGTGTATATTGAAGTATTACCAGAAGAGGTAATTGTAATTACTCCAAAATCAATAAAAGAAATGGGGATTATTGCTCATAACTTAGGGAATAGACATTTACCAGCACAATTCGATGAAGGGTGCATGATTTTGGCGAACGACTACTTAGTAGAAGATTTACTTAAAAAGGAAGGTGTTCCTTATCAAAAAGAAAATAGAGTATTACCAAAACCGTTCAAGCATGCTTCGCACAAACATATTTAACCTACTTAACCTACTCCAAATTAGTGATTCGAACTTCCCAACAGGAAGTTTTAGTCACTCTTTTGGATTAGAAACATTTATTCAAGAGGGACAAGTTACAAATAAAGCCGAATTTTTCAAATGGGTTAATCGATATATAAAAGTCCAATTAACATACACGGATGGCTTAATTTGCAAATATACTTACGAAGCAATTAAGACTAATGAGAGAGAACAAATTACATTTTTAGATGATTTAATAACAGCACAAACACTGCCTTTTGAATGTAGAAAAGCAAATAGAATGATTAGTAAAAGTACTTCTAAATTATTGTGTGAATTGTTCTCATTTGTAAATTTAAATATATATAAAGAAAATATTATGGGTAATAAATTACAAGGTCATCCGAGTATCGTATACGGAATATTAGGGGCGGAATTGAAAATGACAATAGAAGAAACGCTCTTAGTTTTCTTATACTCAAGTGTTGGAAGTATAATTCAAAACGGTGTGAGAGCCATTCCTCTTGGACAAACAGATGGTCAAAAACTATTACAAGAATGCCATGAATTAATCTGTGAATCTATTGATAGAATTCAAATACTTTCATTAGAGGATTTTGGATTGAATGATCCTGAATTCGAAATAAATCAAATGCAACATGAAGATGTAAATGTAAGGGTCTTCATGTCATAGGGAGGAAAAAATAAAATGATAAAGCCTATTAGAATTGGTATCGGTGGCCCAGTAGGTGCTGGGAAAACAATGTTAGTTGAAAAGTTAACAAAACATCTAAATACAGATTATGAAATTGCAGCAATTACAAACGATATTTATACGAAAGAAGATGCAAAAATTTTATTGAAAACAGGTGTTTTACCAGAAGATAGAATTATTGGTGTAGAGACAGGAGGGTGCCCGCATACAGCAATTCGAGAGGACGCCTCTATGAATTTTGAAGCAATTGAAGAACTTATGATGAGACATAATAATTTAGATATTATTTTTATTGAAAGTGGGGGTGATAATTTAGCTGCCACATTTAGTCCGGAGCTAGTGGATTTTTCAATTTATATTATTGATGTGGCACAGGGAGAAAAGATTCCGCGTAAAGGTGGACAAGGAATGATCAAATCTGATGTATTTGTGATTAATAAAACGGATTTGGCACCTTATGTAGGGGCTGATCTTGGAGTTATGGAGCAGGATACGAAAAATTACCGACATAATAAACCATACTTTTTTACAAATTTGAAGGATGAGGAAGGTTTACAAGAATTAATAAATTGGATGCGACAAAACATTATGTTAGAAGGATTGAAAAAATGAAATCCCCTACAGGTGTCTTAAATATTGATGTGATGGAAAAGAGACATAAAACCGTACCTATTAAGGTTTATCATAAAGATGCCTTAAAAGTAACGCAGCCAATATATTTGGACGAGTATGGTAGAGCATATTACTATATTATGAATTCTGGTGGAGGCTATTTAAAAGGAGATTTCTATTCTATAAATATAAATGTTGGTAAAGATGCGAAAACATATATAACAAGCCAATCGGCAACGAAAGTGTACAAGACTCCAAATAGTTATGCTTTGCAAGAATTGAATTTTTATATTGGTGAGAATGCTGTTATGGAATATCTACCAGACCCGTTAATTATGTACAAGGATGCAGCATATAAGCAAAAAACAAATATATATATGCAAAATAATTCTACATTGATTTTATGCGATTCAGTTACGCCTGGTTGGTCGCCAAATATGGAGAAGTTCACATACCAATATTTTGATTCGTTAACAAAAATATATATGGAAAATAAACTTGTAGTATACGATCATCTATTGTTAAACCCTTTCAAAGAGTCGTTAGATCAAATGGGAATATTAAATCAATATTCCCATTATGGTACTTTCATAGTTATTAATGAGAACATTACAAATGATTTAATTGCAGCATTGAAAACATCACTATCTAACACTAACAATATGAAAATTGGAATATCTTCTACACCATGTAAAGGCTTTGTCATACGCATACTTAGCCATAATACAGAGGATATCGAGTCTATATTTTTTCAGTGTCATCGTTTTGTTAGAGAGAATTGTCTACATGAAGAACTAACATCCTATCGAAAATATTAAGTAAGGGAAGGGATACTATGACTAATGTGGGATTATTGTTTGTCGGTGCAGTTCTATTTATGAATTCACTAGCAGCTTTTAAACTCATTGATAGCAAAAGTGTAGGATACTTTAATTTATTTGTAGGGGCATTACAAACTTTGACACCATTATATTTATTATTTACAGGAAGTCAATCCGATGAGTGGACTATCCTATCTAATGGAACTATTTTTTTATTTGGTTTTACTTATTTATATGTTGGTCTTACGAATATATTAAAACTTGATTCTTCAGGTGTAGGTTACTATTCTCTTTGGGTTGCTATCATTGCAACGGTTATGGGAATAGTGAATCAATTACATGAGAGTGGAAGTCTGCAAAGTACAATAATTTGGTTCTTTTGGGCATTCCTTTGGTTTTTATTTTTCCTACAAGATGGATTGAAAAAGAAGATTCATATTTATGTAGGTATTGTTTGCTTCGTTGAATCCTGGATTACTGCAACAGTACCAGCTCTGTTAACACTTACAAATCATACAGACGTGTTAAATAATTTTGTAATTATTTTAGTGACTATTATAACGATTGTAGTTTTTATTATGGCACTTTTCTTTTTCAAAAGTATTCAATTTAAAGTAGAAAGGGCTAGTAACTATGTGGAAAAGTGAACTGAAAAAGGCAACTAACTTTTTTGTTATTATTATATTTCTTCATGTGCTTGGAATTCTCTTATTATTACCAGCACTGTATAAAGGTAATAGCATAATCGGAATGGCTATTATTGCATATTCTTTAGGATTGCGTCATGCGTTTGATAGTGATCATATTGTCGCAATTGATAATACTGTTCGGAAATTAATTGAAAAAGGTAAAAACTCACAGGGGGTGGGATTTTACTTCTCATTAGGACACTCTACGGTAGTATTTGTGATGATTGTATTAATTGCTTTAATTGGAAAAACTGCAAAACATGGAATGGAGAGCTTCTCAACTATAGGCGGTATTATTGGTACAATCGTTTCTAGTACATTCCTTATCATTATCGGTCTTACCAATCTGTTGTACCTTATTAAAGTGTTACGAAGTCAAGAGGACAAACAGCCAGAAAACCTGGGATTTATATACCGTTTCACGCAGCGCTTATTTACGTTTATTGATAGTCAGAAGCAATTGTATATGATCGGTTTTTTATTTGGGCTTGGTTTTGATACAGCGAGTGAAATTGGATTAATTGCTCTTTCTACAGTAACTGCAACAAGTCAATCTATTCCACTTGTCAGTATATTTGCTTTTCCCATTTTGTTTGCTGCAGGAATGTCATTGATGGATACATTAGATAGTACATTCATGAATACGAATTATAAGTGGGCAATGGAAAATAGTCGAATAAGAAATTCATATAATGTATTAATTACCTCAATATCTGTTATAACGGCTTTTTTAATAGGGGGGTATCAACTATTATCTTTGCTTATTGAAAGCTATAATTTACAGGGACCGTTTTGGAATCTCATACAGGTAGTTAATTTTGATTATCTGGGTATATGTCTTGTTTTATTCTTTATTATTTCTCTTATTATTTTTGCTGTATGGAATAGAAATGTCTTTAAAGAACCACTTACAAAGAGTATAGAGAAATAAAAAAATATCGTATGTTATTTGGTTCATTATATATAAAGTAAAATAAAAAACACGTTAGATGAAAATGCATCTAACGTGTTTTTTGTTATTTATGTTCCTTATATTCATGTACTTTTTCTTTCACATTACCGACTGTATCTTTAGCAGTGCCTTTCACCTTATCCCATTTTCCTTCAGCTTGTAACTTCTTATTGTCAGTTACTTTCCCGACAACTTCTTTTACTTCGCCCTTTACCTTATCGATGGCACCTTCTACTTTTTCTTTTAAACCGTGTTCGTGCTTAGTCATACATTTCTCCTCCTTGTAGTTTGATTAGAATTTTCTTTTCATATTGCAAGTTGAATGATGTATCTAGTAATAGCGTAACAAATTTAGTTTGAATATTCAAATGATTAAAGGGATAGAAAAGGAATTGTCATAAAATGTTTAAAAATGTAACGGAAGGAGAAAGAAAGTAAATTATATGTCTTTTGCAGTCCATATTGATTTCGTATAAGCAATTTTCATATGGGCACGTTCCATATTATTTTGACTGCCACTACCGAACCTTGCTTGTCCAACTATTAAAGTACAATTGGATTCAATAGCTGTCTTAATTCGTTTTTGGATTAATGCAGTGTGACAGCCTTTACGCTGAAATTCCGGTAAAGTAGCAGAAGCAGCTAATGATGCGACACCTTTATTTATATATAGGACACCAATACCAGCAGGGCTATTTTGAATTTCTGCTATGAAAAAATGCCATCCTGGTTCATTGTAAAGAATTTCGTTATTTTGGCGAACACCATCTTTTGTAAAGGATGGCATATTAAATCCACGTACATATATGTCTGCAAAAATATCAAATTCATTTTCTTTCAGTTTTCGTACTGTAATATTAGAAGGAAGAAGTGATGAACTCTCTCTCGGTATACTATACAAAGCAGTATGGAAGCTAGATTGGTAAAAACCTTTTTGAGATAAGTATTGAAATAGTTCAGTTGTGCCTTGCGCTGGTGTAATTTCAAAACGGCAAGGAATTTGTAGTGATTCATAATAAGAAATGATTGCATCAATCGCATCTGCATTTGTAATACCTTTTATCGTATTAAAAGCAGGACCGGCAATTATTTTTGATGAAAAGGCAGTGGCACTACCGAACTTTTTCATTTGCACTTGCATTGGATTTCCACTCATTGCTTGTAGTCCCTCTAATCTAGAAGAGAGCATATCAATTTCTGCATTTTCAATTTCTGTTGCTATATCGAGTGTCATAACAGTAGTCATAAAATTCCTCCGTTAATAAATATATTTCATAGTATATATACGATTTTTGTTTTGAGATTCCTGTTGTAATGTAGGAGAATAAGAAGTTTTTTGGAAGGGAAATGGAATTGAACTGTCGAAGGGAGTAGAAACAGATTAAAGGTGGTGCTCTCATGAAACAAAAAGCCGTGCAGACATGCTCTAATTGTGGTTCTCAAAAGATAGGAGAAGGTGAGTTTGTCGGATATGCACAAATACGGAAAAAGGAAACGATGTTCACATCTTCACCGGTGGATGCTTATATTTGTACAGACTGCGGAAATATCCTTTCATTAAAAGTACGACATTATGAAAAGTTTAAGCAGAAGCCGTTATGATTATTGAGTAGTGGTTTTATTAGGGTAGTTAATAAGAGTAATATTTTACATATATATGAGTATGCCTCAGATAAAGAGATGAAAACATATACTGTACATAGTTCGTTATATGACACATAAAAATATATAGAAGAAATTGTGAGGTAGTAGGAGGAAGAAAAAACAGCTCCTCTTGGAATATTTCATATTTAAAACTCCTTTAAATGAATAAAGGAGTTTTTTGATTTTTTATAACAATAATTACCTTTAATTGTTATAATTGGTTATTAGGAGAGGGTGGTTTATTAACGCCATAATCATAGAAGAATAATAGCTAAATCGTATACAAAACCACTATATAACACAATCGCAACCGTAAGTTGACAAAGTGCAACCGCAGGAAGATAGAAGTAAGAGCAATGTTTACATACAATTTAGTTAAGAAAACGAGGGGGGACACACATATGGGATTTGGTGAGAAGCTTTTTAAATTAAGAAAAGAAAAGGGTCTTTCTCAAGAAGCATTAGCCGAGAAATTAAACACAACAAGGCAAGCGGTTAGTAAATGGGAAAACGGTCAAGGTTTTCCTGAAACTGAAAAGTTAATAATGATTGGAAATGTATTTGAAGTATCACTTGACTATTTATTAAAAGAAACTGCTGAGCAAAGTAACGAAAAGGAAAATGGTTATTATGTAAGTAAGGAAATGGCAGAAGGGTATATAGTGTATGGACAAAAAATTTCTAAATATATTGCATTAGGATTTAGCTTGCTTATTTTATCTACAATACCGTACTTATTATTTAAAGAAAATGCAACAATGTCTACGTTTCTTGTCATTATCATTGTAGTGCTTGGGATCGGAGCAATGATGGCACCTGTAACGATAGAAGAGAGTCGATACAATGTATTGAAAAAGGAAGAACTACTATTTGATCAAAACTTTCTAAAAGAATTGACCAAAAGATATGCGATTATTAAGAAGAAGTATGCCGCAGTGGTGATTGTTGGATTTTGTTTTATTGCCGCAGGAGCGATACCGTTTTTATTTGAGAAAAAACGAATTACTTCAGGAGAGCTCGTACAGTATTATCCTTATTGTGTTGTACTTATTGCTATCGGAGTTTATCTTTTTGTTCGTGTGTTAGGGGTGTTAGAGACGTATCGGATTTTAGTAGAAAATAAGGAATACAGTAATCGTTTTATTTTTAAATTGAAAAAGAAAGTAAGGAAAAAGGTAGATAGTTTATAAAAAATAAAAAACATGTTTCGAATCAATGTATTCAAAACATGTTTTTTATCGTTCTGAATTATTTCCAAAGAAATAATTCAGAAAATACAGAAAAATATCGTAATCATTTGTAGAAGTCTGTTATAATAAACGGAAAATGAAAACGTTTTAAAGGGGGATATAACCAATATGATGATGAATGTACCGCTAACAATTAGTTCTATGATGGAAAGAGCAGAGAAACTGTTTTCGAAGAAAGAAATTGTTTCACGGACGCATGATACAGTTACAACGTTAACGTATAAGCAGTTAGGGGAAAGGACGAGAAGACTTTCCAGTGCGTTGAAAAAGCTTGGAATTAAAGAAGGTGAACGTGTAGGAACATTAGCGTGGAACCATCATCGGCATGTGGAAGCGTATTTTGCTATTCCAGGTATTGCTTCTGTTTTGCACACAATTAACATTCGTTTATCTCCTCAACATATTTCATACATTATTCAGCACGCAGAAGACCGAATTCTACTTATAGATGAAGATCTCATACCGCTTGTTGAAAATATTCAATCACAATTATCAACTGTACAAGCTTACATTATTATGACTGATAAAGATGAACTCCCAAATACTACGCTGAAGCCTGTATATCATTATGAAAAGCTATTAGAAGAAGGCGATCCAACTTTCCAATTTGTAAAAGATATTGATGAAAATACACCTGCTGGTATGTGTTATACGTCAGCGACTACAGGAAATCCGAAAGGTGTTGTATATACGCATCGTAGTACTGTACTGCATTGCATGGCACTCGGTTTAGCGGATACAGCTGCTTTATCGGAAAGTGACGCGGCGATGGCAATTGTACCGATGTTCCATGTGAATGCTTGGGGGCTTCCTTTCGCTGCTACTTGGTTTGGATCAAAACAAGTTCTTCCAGGACCGATGTTTACGCCGAAAATTTTATTAGAAATGATCCAATCTGAAAAAGTGACGTTAGCTGCCGGTGTGCCGACAATTTGGCTCGGTGTATTACAAGAGTTAGAAAATAATAGTTATGATTTATCTAGTATGACGAGAATACTATGTGGTGGTGCAGCCGCACCGAAAAGTGTTATTAAAGCATTTGAACAGAAACACAATGTTCCTTTCATCCATGCATATGGTATGACCGAAACAAGCCCACTCGTAACACTTGCACGTTTAAAAAGTTATGAAACAGAATTATCGTATGAAGAGCAATTAGAAATTAGATCAAAGCAAGGGTATCTTGTCCCTGGTGTAGAGATGAAAGTAGTCGGTACAAATGGTGAAGTGAAGTGGGACGGTACGGAGATGGGAGAACTATGTTTACGAGCACCTTGGATCGCTGAAAGCTATTATAACGATGATCGTACTGTCGAAGGTTTTCGCGATGGATGGTTATATACTGGTGATGTTGTCACAGTGGATGAGGAAGGTTGCGTGAAAATTGTTGACCGTACGAAGGATGTTATTAAAAGCGGGGGAGAATGGATTTCTTCGGTCGATCTTGAAAATGCTTTAATGGCACATGATGCTATATTTGAAGCGGCTGTCGTTGCAGTTCCTCACCCTCAGTGGCAAGAGCGACCAATTGCCTGCGTTGTTCAAAAGAAAAATAGTACGGTTACAAAAGAAGAAATATATGAGTTTTTAAAACCACAGTTTGCGAAGTGGTGGTTGCCAGACGATATTGTCTTTATGGAAGAAATACCGAAAACATCTGTTGGGAAGTTTTTAAAACAGGCGCTTCGGAAAGAACTGGAGCATTTGCATAGAGAGAAATAAGTGAACTTCTATTTGTAAACTCTAATACATTAATGGTTGACAAAAGAGGAGTGGAAAGATAATATAATTTTTGTGATATGTTATCTAAAATAAATTTTAAGTTTACAAATAGGAGAAGCAAATATGAATACAAAAAACTTAGTTTTTGTCGCTTTATTTAGTTCTATTATGGGAGTGTTAGGGTTAATACCTCCGATTGCTCTTTCTATTACACCAGTTCCAATTACATTGCAATCACTCGGTGTTATGCTTGCGGGTGGGTTGTTAGGATCACGTCTAGGTGCGTTAAGTCAGCTTATTTTCTTACTTATTGTAGGAGTTGGAGCACCATTGCTTGCTGGTGGACGCGGTGGCCTTGGTGTATTTGTTGGACCAAGTGCAGGATATTTACTTGGTTACATCATTGGGGCGTTTGTTATTGGTTATTTAATTGAGCGTTTACGTGAAGTTTCTATTATAAAAGTATTATGTATTAATATAATTGGTGGTATTTTCGTAGTTTATGTATTTGGTATTACTGTACAAGCGTTCTTAATGGATGTTTCTGTATGGGAGACAATGAAAGTGAGTGCTGTGTTTTTACCAGGGGATTGTATAAAAGCAATTATTGCGGCAGTTCTCGTAACAAAATTACATCGTTCATTGAAACATATTATTACGCCCGCTTTAAAGAATGGAAAATATACAAATGCGGGATGATAAAGGGAAGAAACACGTTAATTGCGTGTTTCTTTTTATTATTATTGTAAAGAAAGGACGTCTCATATGGGGATTACAAAAGAATATAAAAAGCATGCCTCTTTACAACCAAATAAAATAGCGATAAAGGAAAATGATAGAGTTTTAACATATAAAGAGTGGTTTGAATCAGTTTGTAAAGTAGCAAGCTGGTTAAATGAAAAAAAATCGAAGAATAAAACGATAGCAATCCTATTAGAAAATCGTATAGAGTTTTTACAACTATTTTCTGGTGCCGCTATGGCCGGGTGGGTTTGTGTTCCGTTAGATATAAAGTGGAAACAAGATGAGCTCAGAGAAAGAATTGAAATTAGTAATTCGGATATGATTGTGACAGAACGATATAAGGTGAATGATCTATTGGATGAAGAAGGAAGAGTAATTGAAATTGATGAGTGGAAAAGAATGATAGAGAAATATCTTCCTACATATTCCACTGTAGAAAGTGTACAACATGCTCCTTTTTATATGGGATTTACATCAGGATCAACAGGAACAGCAAAAGCATTTTTACGTGCACAACAATCGTGGGTTCATAGTTTTGATTGTAATGTACATGACTTTCATATGAAAAGGGAGGATTCGATTTTAATAGCTGGGACGCTCGTTCATTCTCTTTTCTTATACGGGGCAATAAGTGCATTATATGTAGGACAAACAGTGCACATTATGAGAAAGTTCTTTCCAAATCAAGTATTAGATAAGTTAGAAACTGAAAATATATCAGTTATGTATACAGTTCCGACAATGCTTGAATCTTTATATAAAAAAAGTAGATTAATAGAAAATAAAGTGAAAATTATTTCGTCAGGAGCGAAATGGGAAGCTGAAGCGAAAGAAAAAATAAAGAATATATTTCCTTATGCGAAAAGATATGAATTTTATGGTGCATCAGAGTTAAGTTTTGTAACAGCACTAGTCGATGCAGAAAGCGAAAGAAGGCCAAATTCAGTAGGAAAACCTTGTCATAATGTGCAAGTTCGAATATGTAATGAAGCAGGCGAAGAAGTACAAAAAGGTGAAATAGGAACTGTTTATGTGAAAAGTGATCAGTTTTTTATGGGATACATAATAGATGGGGGTTTAACACGGGAGTTGAATGCAGAAGGTTGGATGACAGTGCGAGATGTAGGCTATGAAGATGAAGAAGGCTTTATATATATTGTTGGTAGAGAGAAGAATATGATTTTATTTGGAGGAATCAATATTTATCCAGAAGAAATAGAAAGTGTATTACATGAACACCCAGCTGTTGATGAAATAGTTGTAATTGGTGTGAAAGATAGTTACTGGGGTGAAAAGCCCGTCGCGATCGTAAAAGGAAGTGCTACGAAACAACAATTAAAGAGTTTTTGCTTACAGAGATTATCCTCTTTTAAAATACCGAAAGAATGGCATTTTGTAGATGGAATACCTTATACAAATAGTGGGAAGATCGCTCGTATGGAAGCGAAAAGTATGATTGAAAACCGGGAGAAAATATATGAATAGAGCAGTTATTGTAGAGGCGAAAAGAACACCTATTGGTAAGAAGAATGGGATGTTAAAAGAGTATGAAGTTCAGCAATTAGCAACGCCGCTTCTTACGTTTTTAAGTAAAGGGATTGAGAGGGAAATAGATGATGTCATATTAGGTAATGTTGTTGGGCCAGGAGGGAATATTGCGAGACTATCTGCTTTAGAGGCGGGACTTGGCTATCATATTCCTGGTGTAACGATTGATCGGCAATGTGGTGCTGGTTTAGAAGCAATTCGAACTGCGTGTTATCTCATTCAAGGCGGGGCAGGTAAGTGTTATATCGCCGGGGGAGTAGAGAGTACAAGTACGTCACCTTTTCAAAAAAGAGCACGATTTTCACCTGAAACAATTGGTGATCCTGACATGGGAGTAGCGGCTGAATATGTTGCAGAACGTTATAACATCACGAGAGAAATGCAAGACGAGTATGCTTGCCTCAGTTACAGACGAACACTGCAAGCATTAGAAAAAGGATTTATATATGATGAAATATTGTCTTTTAATGGAGTATTAGATGAATCTATAAAGCTAGAAATGAATTATGAACGAATGATTAAAAGAACAAAACCTGCATTTTTACAAAATGGTACAGTAACGGCGGGGAATTCATGTGGTGTAAATGATGGAGCATGTGCCGTTCTTGTAATGGAAGAGGGGCAAGCCCGAAAATTAGGATACAAGCCTGTACTTCGTTTCGTTCGTAGTGCTGTAGTGGGAGTAGATCCAAATCTTCCGGGGACTGGTCCGATATTTGCGGTGAACAAATTATTAAACGAAATGAATATGAAAATAGAGGACATCGATTATTTTGAAATAAATGAAGCATTTGCTTCAAAGGTTGTTGCTTGTGCAAAAGAGTTACAAATTCCGTACGAAAAAGTAAATGTAAATGGTGGAGCAATTGCGCTCGGTCATCCGTACGGTGCATCTGGTGCTATGCTTGTAACACGTTTGTTTTATCAGGCACAAAGAGAGTCTATGAAATATGGAATTGCTACATTAGGAATTGGAGGCGGGATAGGGATTGCGCTATTATTTGAGAAAGTAGAAGACTAGCGAGGTAATTAGTTTTCTACTTTTTGAGGAACATAAGCATTGCTACCAGGTTTTGCTTTTATTTCGTTCCAAGCAGCGATCGCATCAGCTTTTGATTTCCCTTTGTTATTTGGATCTTCGAAAAAGTCGCGAGTGAAACGATTGTATTCAAACTGAGAGCTGATAGTTGTTTTATAAGTAGGATCTTTTTTTCGTTCGTTTTCTTCATACCAAAACGTTATTGCGTCTTCATATGTTTTTCCAACATTCTCTTTGAAAAATTTTTGAAGAGCTACTGTAAAGCGGAAGTTTGTTCCGATTTTTTCTTTGAAAAAAGCACGAACATCTTCGCTACAGCGGTGATTGTTAGTAATAATCGTTTGAAGAGAAAGGTCTTTATAGGATAGGGAAGCTTTACTCACCTTTTGAACAGAGATGTTTTTTAATATTTTACCAGTAGTTAAATAATGTGAGATACGCTCGGTTATTTCGATCTTAGAGCCACTAGCTGGCAACCCATTCTCACGACAAAATGTTTGGAGTTCTGCTTTTAACCAATAATAGTTTTGGAAATCTTCAAGTGATATAGACTTTGTTAAAGTTGGACGCATGAATGTAACAACTACTTTCTTCCATAATTTTCTTCAATTATAAAACGTATGTTCTTTTTATGGAAGGGTTAATTTGTAAATATAATGGGAAGAGGAGATTACATATGGAAAATGTAATGCAAGTTCGTGTTACGGGAATTTTAATTGAAGGTGAAAAATTATTGCTAGTAAAGCAAAAAGTTGCTAATAGGAATTGGTCTTTACCTGGAGGAAGAGTGGAGAATGGTGAAATGTTAGAAGAGGCGATGATTAGAGAAATGAGAGAAGAAACGGGATTAGAAGTTAAAATTAAGAAGCTACTCTATGTTTGTGATAAACCGGATGCCAGTCCATCTTTATTACATATAACGTTTTTGCTTAAAAGGATTGAAGGTGAAATTATGCTACCTTCTAACGAGTTTGATCATAATCCAATTCATGATGTGCAAATGGTGCCGATTAAAGATTTAAGTCATTATGGTTTTTCGGAAACTTTTATCAATCTTATAAGTGAAGGTTTTGTAAATGCAGGGAGTTATCAAGGTTTGAAACAAAATATAGGTCTGTAAATATAGGGGAAGGATAGCCGTTCGCTATCCTTCATAACATGTTTTAAACTGCTGACTGTAAAGAAGAAACAAGCTGATTTAAAAATTCATCTCCGCTCATAATTGCTTTCCCGCCACCGCGAGCACTCTTCTTATTTCCGCCACCTTTTCCTTCGATTGTAGGAAGAGCGTCTTTTAAAAGAGCATTCATATCGAGTGATACTGATTTTCCGCAAGCGAGAATACATTGTAGTTTGTCATCATTTTCGATGACGAAATACGTAATTGCATGCTCTTGTTGTTCTGTAATAATAGCGGAAAGCTTTGCGATTTCTTGCATAGAACGATTTGTAAATACTTTAGAAATAAGTATGTCAGCATGAATTTTTATAGGCTGTAGAAGTAGTTCATTTGCCTCTGCAAATAATAATTTTTCATTCATTGTTTGTATTGCTTTTTCGTTTTCTTTTTGAGAAGTAAGCAGTTGCGCCACTTTTGCTGGAATATCAGTTTCGCTACTGTTTAATTGTTTAGAAACATCTTTCATAATTTGTTGCTGTTGTCCCATTAATTTAAGTGTACGCCAACCAGCGATAAACGTTAAGCGTATACCACCTTTATTGCGCTCCCATCCTAGTACTTGAATAGGACCAACTTCACCAGTTCGTTTCGGATGCGTTCCACCACAGCCGTTGTAGTCAAAGTTTTCGATAATAACAACCCGTATATTTTCTGTCATAGTCGGTTCTTTACGAAGGGGCAACGTTTTCGCTTCTTCTAAGTCCATCCACTGGATGCTGATTGGATGGTTTTCAAAAACAATTTTGTTTGCAATTTGTATTGCTTTTTCAACCGTTTCTGCATGAAGATTTTCTGTTTCTAAATCAATTGTTACTGTTTCTTTACCAAGATGGAATCCAATTGTAGGTATGTTAAAATGGTCCCAAAAAGCAGCAGATAAAATGTGCTGAGCTGCATGTTGTTGCATATGATCAAAACGGCGCTCCCAATTGATTTTACCTTCTACGTCTTCTGTATGTAATTGTTCTGCAATGTAGTGACGAATTTCTCCGTTTATCTCTTCTACATTGATTACATTGATATCATTTAATGTACCAGTATCATATGGTTGTCCGCCACCTGTCGGATAAAATGCTGTTTCATTCAAAACAACGTATAAGTTACCGTCTTTATCATAATCTTGCTTTATAATTTTAGTAGTAAAGTCTTGCTTATAAGCGTCAGTGTAATATAATTTGTGCTCCAATTTTCTTTCTCCTCTCGCATTAACTAGTTTCATTGTAATGCAATTAAAATTAGTTTCCTAATATTTCAGAAGAAAGAAACTATTTTTAGAATTTTCTTGCTATAATAAGGGGAAGAAAATGCGGGGGTGGAATAAATATGTTATATGAAAACGGCGTAGATAAACTGCTTAGTTTAAGTAGAAATATTTCCGAATTATATCGAGAATTAAACGAAATGACCCGGATTTTAACGGATTGTAATCGAGAAAGTGTGAAGTTTGATCGATTATATGTAAAAGAGTTACTTTGGAAGAAAGAAGATGTAATAGAGAAATATGACCAGCTACTTGTACAACTTTGTATTAACGAATGCTTTGATCTAAAAAGTGTCATTACAGGGGAATATAAGTATACATATGAAGAAGTAGAAAACATAGTTTTACAATTTAATGAAAAGTATAATGTCGCAATCTTAATTAAAGATGTGTGTAAAGAATTACAGTTCACATATGGAATTGATATGGACATAACGAGAACAACTCGGGTATCAACAGCTCAAGTATAGAAAAAGGAAAAGAAAGCAGATCCTTTGCTTTCTTTTTTTTGTGAAAATAGAGAGAGTAGGTTTAACGATGAAGGGGAAGTTACAGCATATTCATCCGCTTGGAATGAGTATTATTTTAGGGACATTGTTTGCTAGGTTTGCAACTTCAATGAGTATCCCTTTTTTAGCGATTTATTTAACGACTGTTAAAGGTGTATCAGCTGGAATGACTGGTGCTATTATCGGAACGAGTGCACTTGTTGGTGTTTTTGCTAGTTTTATCGGAGGGAATTTATCAGATCGATTTGGCCGGAAAACGATTATGCTCTGGTCCATGATCGTTTGGATTTTTGTGTTTATAGGTTTTTCACTTGCGGATCATGTTTTAAGTTTCTTTTTATTAAACGCTTTAAATGGATTATGTAGGTCGTTTTTTGAGCCAACATCAAGAGCATTATTATCAGATTTAACAAAGCCTGAGTATCGGTTACTCGTCTATAATTTACGATACGGTGCAATAAATGTTGGAGTTGCAATTGGACCAATTGTTGGATTACAGATTGGAAGTGCAAAATCAACAATTCCTTTTTTAGTAGCAGCTGGGGTATATATTCTATATACAGCTATATTAGCGTTCCAATTTAAGAAGTATCCAATGGAAAAAAAGAAATTGAGTACAGAAAAACCTGTTACAATGCTAAATGCAATACGTATATTGCGAAAAGATATAGTATTTTTAGTTGCTTTAGTCGGTATTATTTTGAGTAATTGCGGTTTTTCACATTTAACGACGACAGTATCTCAATATTTTGCAAATGCACATATATTTGAGGATGGGGTGAAGCTATTCTCATATATGCTCGCTTTAAATGCAATTGTTGTAGTGATGATCCAATACCCTGTTATTCAAATGTGCAAAAAGTATACACCGTTAACATCAATTATGGTTGGGACTTTATTTGTGAGCGGGGGATTATTTGGCTTTGGAATAGTAGAATCTATGCTAGGTGCTGCCGTTTGTACAATTATTTTTACAATTGGAGAAGTCTTAATGTTTTCGATGACGGATGTATTTATTGATGATATTGCTGTTGCGCATCTAAAAGGAACATACTTCGGTGCGATGGGCTTTTCGGGAATTGGAGCAGTAATAGGTCCGTGGTTCGGAGGAGTACTTCTCGATTACTACGGGTACCAAAATGGGTTTGCGGTATTTTCAGCATTAGCTATATTTTCAACTGTGGCATTTCCTGTGCTTTTAGTTACAAAAGGTTTATCGAAAAAAAGATATGATAGAAATTCTAATATAGAAATGCATGCGAAATAACATAAGCCCCAGTAACCAACTGGGGCTTAGTTTGAATTATATTAACTCTTAATTTGAAAAAAGAACTTTTTTTTCATGCTTATCAGCAACTTCATTTTTGGAAATATGAATGGCTAAAAATCCGTTTTCTAAGCAGGCTAGCATCTTTTTATAAATGATAGTAGTAGGTAAAGGGATTGTTCGTTGTAAGGAAATGTTTTTATGAAGTATGCATATAGCTAGGCCTGTCTCTAACTTTTTAATGAGTACATTTTGTTCCGTGACATTTTGTACATCTGTTTCCAAAATATATTCTTCTTCGGTTTCGCAAAGATCGATGTGAATTTGATTTGGAAAGCTAAAGTTACTATAAGAATCGGAACAAAATTGATCCATCCATTCTTCGAAACCATCAACATGAAAAAGACAATTCTTCTTTTTCTTGCCCATGTAAGACACCCTCCGTAAAATATCAATTCATATCATGTTATGCATGAATGAAACAGAGGTGAAGAATAAATGATGAAATACAAACATTTTATGTTGAATGTGCACGGTATGTGAATGTTTTTATTACATATCATGATGTGAATGTTTTTTTTGGCGTGAATGGTTACGGTTTTTTACTTTATGAGATCCGCTTAATGGTTCAGGTTGTCCTTGTTTTTCTTTTGATTCACGGTTGTTTTTACCCATTGTATATGACACCTCCTCTTTCTTTTTAGAATGAGAGAAGTTGGCGATTTTATACGAGAATGTTTTTAGAAAAAAAGGTAAAGATAAAGGGGACTAACAATTATAGAAAGGGGATTATATAATGCCATATCATAAAGATAAGCAACAAGCCTTTCAAGCGGCACAGCAAGGAGTTACACAAGCAGAAAATGCATTTAATAATATTGTGAAAAATGACCCTAACTACGGTCATGATTTAAAAGAGTTACGCCAAGAGGTTCAGGAAGCATATGAACAAATTCAAAATGCACTAGAGGTAGCTTCAGAAACACAACGTCCACAACTTGAGCAATATGAAAAGAATCTCCAAAATATAATGCGAAATGTAGATCAATTAGAAAAGTAAATGAGGTTGTTGTCTATTCGACAACCTTGCTGCTTTAGTAAACGTTATGCTAAAACAGAAAATTTTTCTATTAGTTTTTTCTTTGCTATGTGCAGTACATATATTTCAAGTGGAAAAAGTGGAAGCGAAAATGTTGCTCAGAAAAGAGTTAGAACCAACTGGTTATGTAACATGGGAAGTACCTAATAATGAAAAAATTATTGCAATTACATTTGATGATGGGCCAGATCCAACGTATACACCACAAGTTTTAGATTTATTACGTCAATATAAGGCGGAAGCGACATTTTTTATGATTGGATTTCGAGTTCAGCGTAATCCATACTTAGTAAAGCAAGTTTTAAAAGATGGGCATGAAATTGGAAATCATACGATGAATCATTTGTATGCAAATAACTCATCAGATGAAAAATTGAAAAATGACATTCTGGATGGAAAGAAATTTTTTGAAAAATGGGTGAAAGAACCTTTGCTATTCCGTCCTCCTGGCGGATATATTAACGATGCTGTATTTAAAACAGCGAAAGAAGCCGGTTATCAAACCGTTCTATGGTCGTGGCATCAAGACCCGCGTGATTGGGCAAATCCAGGGGTTGAATCCATTGTAAATCATGTAGTGAAAAATGCTAAAAGTGGCGATATTGTATTGTTACATGATGGAGGGAATGATCGTAGTCAAACGGTAGCAGCGCTAGCAAAAATTTTACCTGAGCTGAAAAAACAGGGCTATCGATTTGTAACGGTTTCGGAATTACTACGTTATAAACATTAGAAGAAATCCCAAAAGGAAAATAGACCTTTTGGGATTTTTCTTTACTGGTTCTTTTTACGTTTCTTATTATTTTGTCGCTCTGCTGGAGTTAAAGGCTCGTTTGCAAATTCTTCATTGTAACCAGTTCCTTGTCCTTGTGCAGATGCAGCATTCATTCCTGAAATAGTATGATTTGCTTTTCTTTTACCCATTTTATTTCACCTCTATAACATTTTTTGTATGTTGAATGATGAGCAGTTCATAGTATGTATGAACTGTAAGTAAACCGCTGATAGAGCACTTTACTTTATGATAATAGTATTCATAAGGAGCATGAAAGCTATTCAAATTTAGAAACATAAAGA
Source organism: Bacillus sp. N6 (assembly GCF_052805735.1). Classification (NCBI taxonomy): domain Bacteria; kingdom Bacillati; phylum Bacillota; class Bacilli; order Caryophanales; family Bacillaceae; genus Bacillus; species Bacillus sp. N6. The sequence continues at coordinate 3,560,652 of NZ_CM127843.1, read as the reverse complement.
AAACTTATGATAATCTATAAGTTTCTTATTATTTACTTATTTAGAAAGTTGTAATAAGATATTATCGTAAGGTATTGAAAAGTTTGTCTACATTTTATATTCAGACAACTCAGTCACGTTTAACAGGGGGGAAACATAATGGTCAAACATAATCCATTTCAATCACGTGCAACTTTTGAAGTAGATGGAAAAACGTATCATTATTATGATTTGAAAGCGCTTGAAAATGCAGGGGTTGGCAACGTATCTCAATTACCATATTCCGTGAAAGTTTTACTTGAATCAGTACTTCGTCAAGTAGACGGACGTGTAATCACAGAAGAGCATGTTACAAATTTAGCGAAATGGGGAACGAAAGATGTGCAAGATATCGATGTTCCATTTAAACCATCTCGTGTAATTTTACAAGATTTCACTGGTGTTCCAGCTGTTGTTGATTTGGCTTCGCTTCGTAAAGCAATGGCAGACATGGGTGGGGATCCTGACAAAATTAATCCTGAAATTACTGTAGACCTTGTAATTGACCACTCTGTACAGGTTGATAGAGCGGGTACGGCAGACGCGCTTGCATTCAACATGGACTTAGAGTTTAAACGTAATGAAGAACGTTATAAATTTTTAAGCTGGGCACAAAAATCATTTGATAACTACCGTGCAGTTCCACCAGCTACAGGCATTGTACACCAAGTAAACCTTGAATATTTAGCACCAGTTGTTCATGCTGTGAAAAATGCTGAAGGTGACTTAGTTGCATACCCAGATTCATTAGTTGGAACAGACTCACATACAACAATGATTAACGGTATTGGCGTTCTTGGATGGGGCGTTGGTGGTATTGAAGCAGAAGCAGGAATGCTTGGACAGCCTTCATACTTCCCAGTACCTGAAGTAATCGGTGTGAAATTAACTGGCACACTTCCAAGTGGTACTACAGCAACAGACGTTGCATTAAAAGTAACACAAGTATTACGTCAAAAAGGTGTAGTTGGTAAATTTGTTGAGTTCTTCGGTAATGGACTAAAGAGCATGCCTTTAGCTGACCGTGCAACAATTTCAAATATGGCACCAGAATACGGCGCAACTTGTGGATTCTTCCCAATCGATGATATTTCATTAGAATACTTACGTTTAACAGGTAGAGATGAAGAGCAAATTCGTATTGTTGAAGAATACTGTAAAGCGAACGGTTTATTCTATACAGCAGACAGTAAAGATCCAATCTACACTGATCTGGTTGAAATTGATTTAAATACAATTGAATCTAACCTTTCTGGACCGAAACGCCCACAAGATTTAATTCCACTTTCAGATATGAAAGATGCGTTCCACAAAGCTGTTGTAGCACCAGTTGGAACACAAGGACTTGGATTTAATGAGCAAGAGTTCGATAAAGAAGTGAAGGTTACATTAGAAGATAAAGAAGTAACGATGAAAACAGGTGCAATTGCAATCGCTGCAATTACAAGCTGTACAAATACATCAAACCCATATGTATTAATTGGGGCAGGTCTAGTTGCGAAGAAAGCAATTGAAAAAGGACTTGTAGTACCTGAGTACGTAAAAACATCATTAGCACCAGGATCTAAAGTTGTTACAGAGTACTTAGATAAGTCTGGTTTAACAACATATTTAGATCAATTAGGTTTCCAAACAGTTGGTTACGGCTGTACGACTTGTATCGGTAACTCTGGTCCATTAGCGCCAGAATTAGAAGAAGCAATCGCAGCAAACGACTTATTAGTAACATCTGTTTTATCTGGTAACCGTAACTTTGAAGGTCGTATTCATCCACTTGTAAAAGCAAACTACTTAGCATCACCACCACTTGTTGTGGCATATGCACTTGCAGGTACTGTTGATATTGACCTGAAAAATGATGAAATCGGTAAAGATGCAAATGGCAATGCTGTTTACTTCAACGATATTTGGCCATCAGCTAAAGAAATTGAAGATGTAGTTCAAAGCGTTGTTACATCTGAACTATTCAAGAAAGAATATGCACAAGTATTTAATAGCAATGAGCGTTGGAATGAAATCCAAACTTCAAACGAAGCTTTATATACTTGGGATAATGATTCAACATACATTCAAAACCCACCATTCTTTGAAGGGTTATCTAAAGAGCCAGGTGAAGTTGAAACGTTATCAGGTTTACGCATAGTTGGTAAATTTGGTGATTCTGTAACGACAGACCACATTTCACCAGCAGGTTCAATTGGTAAGCACACACCAGCTGGACGCTACTTATTAGAAAACGGCGTACAACCAGTTGACTTTAACTCTTACGGTTCTCGTCGTGGTAACCATGAAGTTATGATGCGTGGTACATTTGCAAACATCCGTATTAAAAACCAAATCGCACCAGGAACAGAGGGCGGATATACAACATATTGGCCAACTGGTGAAGTAACATCAATCTATGATGCTGCTATGAAATATAAAGAAGATGGAACAGGTCTTCTAGTTGTTGCTGGTAAAGATTACGGTATGGGAAGTTCACGTGACTGGGCTGCGAAAGGTACTAACTTATTAGGTATTAAAGCAGTAATCGCAGAAAGCTTCGAACGTATTCACCGCAGTAACTTAGTGTTAATGGGTGTATTACCACTTCAATTTAAAGATGGCGAAAGTGCTGAAACATTAGGCCTTGTTGGTAACGAGTCATTTGAAATTCAAATCGACAAATCAGTTAGACCACGCGATCTTGTAAAAGTAGTTGCAACTGATTTAGATGGCAACGAAAAACAATTTGAAGTAGTAGCTCGTTTCGATAGTGAAGTAGAAATTGACTACTACCGTCACGGTGGTATTCTGCAAATGGTTCTTCGTGAGAAAATCGAAGAGTCAAAAGTGTCGAACTAAATAATTGAAATGAAAAATAAGGAAGCTAACAATAGTTAGCTTCCTTATTTTATGGAAAGGGATGAAACCATATGGTTTCATCCCTTTCTTTTTACTACGAAAAGTGGAGGGAACGTCATGAAAGAATATAAAAGAATATTGTTGCCGTTACGAAAAGAGAAAATATTAGTAATGGCATCTGTATGTAGTGGGATAATTGCTGCCATTTTAAATTTATCACGCCCAATTTTCATGGGATTAATTGTAGACAATCTTATTCAAAGGGAGCTAAAAGGTGCGTATTTATATATAGCTTTGTTTGCGGGTATTCGCTTTTTAATGTGGACGAACAATCTTTTATTTGATTATATAAGCTCAAAAGCCAGTCAACGTATATTACAAACGAAACGTATAGAATTATTGCGTCACTATTTCTCATTATCGTTTGAAGAGAGTGAGAAGATTAAGCAAGGGGAGTTAGAAACTTTGGTCGTATCTGATATTCCGAACTGGGTCAGATTATATGGCTCTATATTAATAGAGTATATACACGCTATTGCCCAATTTATTGGAGCTTTCATAGCACTACAACATATAGATTTGCAGTTTATATTGTGGGTAACTCCGTTTTTATTTTTAAGTGCAATTGTTCCAATACTGATGGGAGGAAAGGTAAGGGATATTGCAAGCATTGCTCAAAAAAATCAATCGAGTGTTGTAGAGATGGTGTCACAGTTTGTAAAGGGTATACAAGATTTACGTAGTTTACAAAAAGAAAAATGGGCCATTCGCTTATTTAAAGGAGTAACGGCACAATCTTATAAATCGGAAGTAAAGAAGACGATGATGCAACATTGCATTGGAGTAGTTGAAACAGTGATTGAAACAGGAGCATATATCGTTGTTCTCATTGTAGGTGCACAAAAAATAATGAAAGGGGAAATGGAAGTTGGTTCACTTGTTGCAGTGTTAGCTACAATTGAAATGCTCTTTTTCCCAGTCCGTTACGTGGGCGATTTATTAATGACGACACAAGTTGCAGTCGCTTCGGCAAATAGAGTTTTTTCCTTTTTAGATAAAAGAGTGGCAGATAGTAATGTAGAAAGAGCGATGGGGATGATAATAACAAATGTTTCATTTCAGGAGAGTGAAGAAGAGAAATGTAGAATTAATAATATTGATTTGCAAATTAATCCTGGTGAATTCGTTATCATTGTCGGAGAAAGTGGTGCAGGAAAAACAACGCTTTTAAAATTAATGACAGGTTTGTATAAACCATCTAACGGTAGTGTTGTTTATTATGGTCAAAAGGCTCGAATGACTACAGTGTGGCAAGAACCACGTTTTTTCCGAACGACGGTAACAGAGAATATGTATTTCGGGGAAGAGGGTTTAGAAAATCAGTTAGAAAAAAATAGTGAACTTATAAATGCAACGCCGATTATTAGAGGGTTACCTGAAGGGAGTCAAACTGTGCTACATAAAAGCGGTGAAGAGTTTTCAGGAGGCGAAAGAAAACGTCTTGCATTATTACGAGCAATTGGTTCAAATCCGAATCTTATTATTTTAGATGAACCGACTGCGGGGTTAGATCCGAGTAATCAAGAAACTGTTTGGAATATGATTGAAGGACTAGGAAGAGATGTAACGAGAATTGTGGCAACACATGATGTAGAGAAAGTGATACTAGCGGATCGTGTTGTCATAATGAGAGAAGGAAGTATTGTTGCATGTGGAAGTCCTGAAAAATTAATAAATAGTCATTCATTTTGAAAGAGATGTGAATAAAGATAAGAGCAGTGACCTTATCTTTATTCAACATCATTTATTTGATATTGGATAGATTCTGAATGATTTAGATCTACGTTAAAAGTAGCAGTCATAAGGAAAGTGGCAATTCCAAGAATTAAGAAAAGGGCGAATGAGACTAGAGAAATGTAGAGACAAATACGTCCTACTTTCTTTTTTTCAAGATCGTTACTAAAGAGTGAAATGATCCATGTAATAATACCGATTGGATATAAAAGAAAACTAAGAATATATAATGTTATTTTTTCGAATGAATTCATAAAAAATCCCCCTTTTGTTGAAGTTTATATAAGTACGAAAGTAAAAAGGTGAATGGGCCCATAAGAAGATAAACAACATTTCATCTGTTTTTCTAATTATATGATAAAAAGGAAAAAATCACACATTGAATAAGAATATTCTAATTATTTCGACTCTGAATATTTCCAAGCTTGTCCGTATAAGCTAAAATAAGGTATATAGCATTTTGATGAATGTGTTAAAAGAAGATAAATACGTTAGGGTGATATAAAATGTGGCGGAAGCTTACGATTATTGTAGTGTTACTTTGTTTAGCGGGATATGCAGCTTATGAACAGTTTGGTAATAAAGAGCAGGCGGTACAAGGAAAGCAAGAAAAAAGTGAAGCTGCGATGAAAGAGATTATCGCAAGGAATGGTATTGAGATAGGGAAGAGTGCACCAGACTTTGAGTTAACTAAGTTAGATGGGACAAATGTAAAGTTATCGGATTTAAAAGGAAAGAAAGTAATTTTAAACTTTTGGGCTACGTGGTGTGGACCATGTCAGCAAGAAATGCCTGATATGGAGGCTTTCTATAAAGAACATAAAGAAAACGTAGAAATTTTAGCAATCAACTATACGCCTTCAGAAAAAGGTGGGGGGGAAGAAAAGGTAAGTAATTTTGCTAAAGAAAAAGGAATTACTTTTCCTGTTTTATTGGACAAGAACATTGATGTAACGACAGCGTATAAAGTAATTACGATCCCAACTTCGTACTTTATAGATACAAAAGGTGTCATTCAAGATAAGTTTATTGGGCCGATGACGCAAAAAGAGATGGAAAAAAGGATTGCGAAATTAAAGTAATGGTGAAAAGGTAGAGATGGAAAGTAGCCATTTCTGCCTTTTCTTTTTCAAGTAGTGAAAGCTTCATGATATGATAAAAGAAATATAATTGTTAAGAGATAAAGGAGTGTATGGAGTGGGGAATATATCCTTACCGTTAGATTATGTTGTAATTGATTTTGAAACAACAGGATTTAACCCTTATAATGATAAAATTATTCAAGTTGCAGCAGTGAAATATCGTAATCATGAACTAGTAGATCAATTTGTTTCCTATGTGAATCCAGAACGTCCAATTCCGGACCGAATAACGAGTTTAACGGGTATTACTAATTATCGTGTTTCAGATGCGCCGACGATTGAAGAAGTGTTACCTTTATTTTTAGCATTTTTACATACAAATGTTATTGTCGCCCATAACGCTTCTTTTGATATGCGCTTTTTGAAAAGTAATGTAAATATGCTTGGGCTGCCCGAACCTACAAATAAAGTAATTGATACTGTATTTTTAGCAAAGAAATACATGAAGCATGCGCCTAATCATAAACTTGAAACGTTAAAAAGAATGCTTGGAATTCGTTTAAGCTCCCATAATGCATTTGACGATTGTATTACATGTGCTGCTGTTTATCAAAAGTGTGCAGCTATTGAAGAAGAAGGACAGAGAAAAGTAAATAAGGTCTTACTCGATGAAACCGTAGTATACGAAGCGGTGAAAGAAATGCTTGAACGTAATAAACGTAATGTAAAATGGCTACGTTGTATGCATGTAGGAAGTTATTTAGATATAAAAGCTTTTTATCCAGTTATGAGATTAAAGGTAAAAGGGCGAAAGAAATATGTATTAACAGAGATATTAGAAGATGATGTGAAAGAAATATGTACAAGCTTAACATGTGAACCAGCGTTAAATAGTGAAGCTGGTAATACGAGAATTATGCTGAATAGCTTAGAGGATGTTATGAAATTAGAAAGTTATATTTTAGAACAGTATGATTTTGTATTACAGGCGCTTCATGATTATAAAGAAAATGAAATGAATGCAGATGAAAAGTTGAAAGAGTATTTAAACGTTATGGTATAAAAACTCCGTGTGCTATTTTGAAGTGAACCCGAATTGTGGTACAGGAAAAAACATCTTCTGAATTCGCATACTAAGTATGTAAATTTGACGGAGATGTTTTTCATTTTAAGAGCAGAGTACATTACTGAGCATAAGTAATGTGGTTGGTTTGATATTGAAAGCCCCCATCATTTTAGTCATATCTAAAATGATGGGGGCTAATTTGTTTTCTAGTTAGTCACTTATTCAAAGAAAATTTGTTTAGTTACCTTACAAATTTTCTTTGAATAGTTCTGGTAAAAAATTACTGAACTCACTCATTTCTTCTACATTGTGTTTATATAAACCACTTAGATTAATAAATGGTGGTAACCCTTTCGGGAAAATGAATGTAGAAGTCATTACTGTACCGTTCTCGAATTTTTCATATTGATGTATTACTTGTGAAATTACATCGTCATGATCATCTAAACATGAACCCATTAAAACATGACTGTAATGTGTATTTATAGGACAATCTTTAGGGTCTTCCCATCTAATTCTTAGCGGGAATTCTAGTCCATCCCCAGCAGATTCAATTGAAGCTGATATGGCTCCTACATGCCCATGCACTTTAGGATCAACTAACCATTTAAAATCAACATGTTCTTCTGGGTGCCATAGTTTATATCGTTCAGAGTTATCGATATTATCCCACCACCAGTCAATCATTTCTGGTGTTACGTTATTCAATTCATGTTCAACTACTATTGATACTTGGTTTTTCATTTTTGTACCTCCTATTTTTTAACCAACATAGTGTTGGTTATTTATATTTGTTATTATAGTTTGTATATTTCATGTGTTCAATAAACAGAAATAGTCGATCTGTTGTATTTTGAACACTTTATAAAAATATGTCTAAAAAAATTAGAAGGGAAAAATTAGAAAAAGCATACATTAATTTACGTATAGCTCGTACTGAAGAAGCAATACGTAATGCACGAACTAAATTAATATATGAAAAAGGATGGATTGCATACGGTAAGGATATTACAACTAAAGCCAATAGTAATCGAGGGATATTTGCTCGGAAGTCAAAATATTTTTCGAATTAAGATATGGATGAAATGGTAACGGATTGTTGAAATATGTAAAAAGTACTAAGTGAATTGCAGCGGATGCTTTAGGTGTTTTGATATGTGTCTAGATTTCGTAAGTGTTGCAATATATTGTACACGGAGTTTTTTTAGGAGTACTAAAACATAAAATTTTCTTACAAATCTGATTAAAGAGTTTTTCGTTTGCTCATACTATGTAATAAGAAAGCGAAGGAGAGGGTGAACAACATGAGAAGAAGTCGCCGTAAATCGTTTGAAGAACTTGTAAATGAAAATAAACAACAATTATTAAGCGATCGTGATGCAATTGATCGCATTGAAGAGCGCATCGAAAAACGTTATGAAATGAAACTTTTTAAGCAAGCTGAATAATTCTTAACACTAGTACGATACTAGTGTTAAGGAGGCGATAGTAATGGGTAATCCGAAAAAAAATTCAAAAGACTTTGCACCAAATCATATTGGAACACAATCGAAAAAAGCTGGTGGAAATAAAGGGAAACAAATGCAAGATCAAACAGGTAAACAACCGATTGTTGATAACGGTTAAAAAGGAGAATGTTATCATTCTTCTTTTTTGTGAGGAAATGAAAGATGAGTTTTTAGCAGTAATATGAAAAAAAGGGCTGACTTTTGTCAGCCCTTTTTCGTAATCGTAAAATTTTCAACGAGTAAACGCCAATTTTGCGGGAATGGTAAACCGATTTTCCAGTAACTAATACCACCTATACCTTGTTCTTTCATTAAATTGAATTTACTTTGAACAGACCGTGAATCTTCAAACCAAACTTCGTGTTGTACACCGTTTTCATCAAAATAATTAAAATGAGGAGCTTGGGCTGTGAAATCATAACGAATAGGAACATTATATTTACGAGCTAGTGCAACAGCTGCGACGGAGCTAATTGCTTTTGCAGGTGGATTTCCTTGTTTAAATGGAAGCTTCCAATCAAACCCGTATAAATTTTGCCCCATCATAATTTTTTGTGGAGGCATTTGAGATTTTGCATATTGAAGTACTTCTTTCACTGGACCGATAGGAGAAATCGCCATCGGTGGCCCGCCCTGCCATCCCCAGTCATAGGTCATAATGACGACGAAATCAACAATTTGCCCTTGCGCTTTATAATCATGAGCTTCGAAAAATTTGCCCTTTTGATTGGAACTTGTTTTCGGTACGAGAGTTGTGCTCAATGTGTACCCACTAGGTAAGCGTGTTTTTACATTTCGTAAAAAGCGATTATACGCCTCGCGGTCTTCAGGTGCTACACTTTCGAAATCGAAATGAATGTCTCGCATGCCATATTTTTCAGCTGTTTGCAAAATGTTAGTAATAAATTTGTTTTGAATCGTTGCGTCGCGTAAAATAACCGATGTTAGATCGGCACTGAAATTACCATTTTCAATATTTGTAATAACGAGCATAGGGATTGTTTTACCTTGCGTTGCAATATTAGCGATTTTAGCTGTTTCAGTAGGTTCTTTTAATGTGCCATCTCTTTTTGCCTCAAAACTAAAATAAGCTAAGTATGTTAAAAATGGATTAATGGCACGTGTAGCATTAACTAAACTCTCTTTAATAGGTATAGTTGAAGGTTGTAAATAAGCGATGGATTCTACAGCTCGTTTTGTGCCTTTTGGTACGTATAATTGTTGTCCGACATGGAGAATAGATTTTAAAGATAAATTATTAACTTTAGCTAAACTAGCGAGGGGGACATTATATGTTTGAGAAATTCGATATAGGCTGTCACCGGGCTGTACATAATAATTATTCCCTTTCGTATTAACGATAAGTGCCTGACCAACAACGAGTGTTTCAGCTGGATTTAATCCATTGTCTTTTACTATTTCGTCAGGTGTTGATCCATATTTTGATGCCAAGCTATATACGCTATCACCACTACGAACAGTTACAATTTGAATCATATGCTGGCTCCTTTCGGGAAAAGATTCACTATTTTTATTTTATTTTTGATGTCACTGTATTATGATTAAATGTATGCAAGGTAGCAGAAGTGAAAGAAGGCGAATATACATATGTTTGTAGCAGAACATGAAGTTGAAATCCGTTATGCGGAAACAGATCAAATGGGTGTTGTTTACCATTCAAACTACTTAGTGTGGCTTGAGTTAGGTCGCACGAAACTTATACAAGATTTAGGTTTTTCATATGTTGAAATGGAGAAAGAAGGAATTATTTCTCCTGTGTTAGATTTACAAATTTCATACCGTAAAGCGATGCGTTACGGAGAAAAAGCAATCGTAAAAACATGGGTAGATACTGTGAGCCCACTTCGCGTTGTATATGGATATGAAATATATAATGGTGATGGTGAACTTTGTATTACTGCAAGTACGACGAATATTTGTGCGAAAAAAGAAGGGTTCCGCCCTGTATCATTTAAAAAGTTATATCCTGAGTGGTATGCGAAATATGAGGAAATTAAGAAAAAATAAAAAAGCGTGGCAGAAGCCACGTTTTTTTATTTTTCATAATTAAATTGTGGGAAGTCGTCACCTTCGTTAAGTGTAACAGATAAATTATGTCCATCGAAGAACCATTCATCATCGCCTTCAATAAAGAAGTTAATACCTTCTTCTTGAATTTGAACAGCAGGATGTGCAGGATCATCTTTACGAATACCTAAAGAAAGTCCTTTTTGCACAGTACTGCAACCACCGTATTGTACGAAAAAGCGTAGTGTTTCATTTGATTGTAAGTTTAATTCATTTTTATACCATTGTGCTGCTTCTTTTGTTACGGAAAGATTCATGTATAGTTCCTCCAAATTATGTTGCTTTTCTTTAGTATAAAAAATAACGCAAAAAGACGCTATTAATATGCTTCACGTTTTCTTTTTGCGTTATGTGGGTTACGATCTTATTTTTGCTTTTTTGAAAAGTTTGCTTTTGGTTCAGTTTTATTTATAATTCGTCCGATATTTGCACGGTGTTTATAAATAACCATACCTGCTAATAAACACATCGCAATAATGAAGATTTTATCCCCGCTAACAATGGATGCAATAACAGCAACAACTGCTGTTACCATAGAAGAAAGTGATACGTATCTTGTTGTAAATAAAAGGGTGAAAAATACAACAGCCAATATTGCAAAAACAACTGGTGAATAGCATAATAGCACCCCAGCAGAAGTTGCAACTGCTTTACCACCACGGAATTTCGCGAAGATCGGGTAGACATGTCCAAGAACAGCCGCTAACCCGAACCATAGTGGGTGAATATCTAATCCGAAAATCATTGGTAGACTTGTTGCTAATGTCCCTTTTAAAATGTCAGCAATTGTAACGGTAAAACCTGCTTTTTTCCCTAATGTACGGAATGTGTTTGTTCCGCCTAGATTACCGCTCCCGTGCTCACGAATATCGATTCCGTAGCCAATTTTTCCAACAACTAGTGCAAATGGAATCGAGCCAAGCAAGTAGGCAACGATAAATAAAAGATATGTAGTAACCATAAGTTCAGTCTCCTTTATTCAAATGTGTTGATAAAGGGTAAAAAGAGTTTTTCCCGTATATTGTACCATACATTTGTAAAGAGCACATTTCTTTTTTGTAAATGAAAAATTCATTATTTCGTGAAAAAAATTTCACAGTAATGTTACATTTCTCACAGAAACAGCAAGACTATATGTAGTAACATTTTAATCAAAAGACAACAACATATTGGTGGAGGGTTATAAATGTTACAAAATAATACACGTGGAGAAGAATTAATGAAAGTGTTCGAGACGATAGTCCACGGCAATGAACAAGATTTAATGCAAGAAAATGCAAATGTAGACGGCCGCTCTCCAATGGGTGTAATGGGAACGTTCGCATCTGAGAGTGCAAAATATTATGCTGTTGAGAGTTTATTGTCAGATCAAGTGAAAAAAGCGATAAATGAAAATATATTATATCCACATGATTTAGATTTTTATGCGACAGGAACGACGACTTGTTCGCAAATTCCGTTAGCGCAAATGCTTGCTAACGGTTTTCATACTGGACATGGACATATGAGACAACCACAAGACATTAAAAGTGCATTGGCTCTTTCGTCTATTATTTTTCAAGCGAATCAAAATATGCAGCATGGCGGTCAATCGTTTGCACTCTTTGATATTGATTTAGCACCTTATGTACGAAAAACAATTGAGAGACATAAAAAACGATTACAATCATATCCGCTTACGAAAGAACAAATAGAAGAATTTGCATGGAAAGAAACGGAAAATGATACGTATCAAGCGTGTGAGGCTTTCGTTCATAATTCGAATAGTATGCATAGTAGGGGCGGAGGACAAGTACCGTTTATTTCTATTAATTACGGAACAGATACATCAAAAGAAGGAAGAATGTTAATTAAACAACTATTAAAAGCAACACAAGCTGGACTTGGTAAAGGAGAGACACCAATTTTTCCGATTCAAATTTTCAAGATGAAAAAAGGTGTGAATTTTGAAGAAAGTGATCCGAATTACGATTTATTTGAATTAGCATTAGAGACAACTGCAGAGCGATTATTCCCTAACTTTTCATTTTTAGATGCTCCGTTTAATGCAGTGCATTATGATGGAAGACCAGAAAGTGAAGTATGTTACATGGGATGTCGTACCCGTGTTATGTCTAATATACATGGAGAAGAAACAGCGATTGGTAGAGGGAATTTATCATTTACGTCTATCAATTTAGTGAAATTAGCGTTAATTAGTGGTTCAAAAGAAGCATTTTTTGAAGCGCTAAACTACTATTTAGATTTAGGAATTAAGCAGCTATTAGAAAGATTTGCGTATCAATGTACGAAGCGAGCAAGAGATTTTCAGTTTTTATATTCACAAGGTGTATGGCGTGGTGGAGAAACATTGCATCCTGAAGACTCCGTAGCCTCGATTTTAAAACAAGGGACGTTAAGTATTGGTTTTATCGGTCTTGCGGAATGTTTAGTAGCTTTAACAGGAAAGCATCATGGGGAAGATGAAGAATCATGGAAACTTGGGTATGAAATTATTTCCTTTATGAGAGATAGAATGGATAAAGCGACAGAAGAACATCAACTGAATTTCTCAGTAATTGCAACTCCAGCAGAAGGATTATCAGGGAAGTTTGTGAAAAAAGATAGAGAAGAATTTGGCGTGATTAGCGGTATAACGAACCATAATTACTATACGAATTCATTCCATATTCCAGTTTATTATAACATTCAAGCGATAAATAAAATCCGTTTAGAAGGTCCGTTCCATGCTCTATGTAACGGGGGACACATTACGTATATTGAACTAGACGGAGCAGCAATGCATAACAAAAAGGCATTAAAACAAATTGTACAAGCCATGGCAGAACATGGCGTTGGATACGGTTCAATTAATCATCCTGTTGACCGTTGTAAGTGCTGTAGTTATCACGGGGTTATTGGGAATGAATGTCCAAGTTGCGGGAATGAAGATGAGGCTAATATAGAAAGAATTCGCCGTATAACAGGCTATCTTGTAGGAGATATGTCAAAGTGGAATAGTGCGAAACGTAGTGAAGAGATAGATCGGGTGAAACATAAATGAAAGTGATGAATATTATTCATGATAGTGTAGTAGATGGAGAAGGATTGCGGACAGTCGTGTTTTTTGCGGGCTGTCCGCATCGTTGCGTTGGTTGCCACAATCCGAAATCGTGGAATATTTGCAACGGAATGGAAATGACAGTAGAAGAAATTGTGAAAGAGATTGCAAGTAATCCATTAACTGATGTAACATTTTCAGGTGGAGATCCATTTTTTCAAGCTGCTGAAGTGAAAAAGGTAGCAAAAATCGTGAAAGATTTGAAAAAAAACCTATGGATGTATACAGGTTATACGTTAGAAGAGATACAGAGTTCTCAAAATAATGATATGATAGAGTTGTTACATTATGGGGATGTTTTAGTCGATGGAAGGTTTGAAATTGAGGAAAAAGATTTAACACTTCCATTTCGCGGAAGCTCCAATCAACGTATTATTCGATTGAAAGAGTAAAAAGGCGGGATAGATTATATGAACAAAACAGTATTGCTTGTTGAAGATGAAAGAAGATTACGTGAAATTGTTAGTGATTATTTTCGTAATGAAGGCTTTGAAGTAATCGAAGCAGAAGATGGAAAAAAAGCGTTAGAGTTATTTGCAGAGCATGAAATTGATTTAATTATGTTAGATATTATGTTACCGGAAATAGATGGATGGTCTGTTTGTAGAAGAATTAGAAAAGAATCAGCAGTACCAATTATTATGTTGACAGCACGTTCGGATGAGGATGATACATTGCTAGGTTTCGAATTAGGTGCAGACGAGTATGTAACGAAACCATTTAGCCCGAAAGTATTAGTAGCTCGTGCAAAGACGTTATTGAAACGTGCGGATGGTGCGGTAGGAGTAGCGGAAGAAAATGCTATGTCTTTAGCTGGAATAGAAGTGAATCGTCTATCTAGAACTGTTTTAGTAGATGGAGAAGAAATTATATTGACACATAAAGAATTTGAACTTCTTGTGTATTTAATGGAGAACAAAGGAATTGTGTTATCACGTCAACATTTATTAGACCAGTTATGGGGATATGACTATTACGGTGATGACCGAACGGTTGATACCCATATTAAAAAACTTCGAAATAAGCTAGGAGATAAAGCGAAGCATATCGGTACTGTTATTCGAGTTGGTTATAAATTTGAAGAATAATCTAGAACGATTTGTGTAATTTAGCCTAGGAAAATGGCGATTTTATACTCTCTTTTGAAGGTAGAATGTACAAAAAATACTTTTCTTGTCTACAATGTTAGATAAGTGTATTTTTTTAATTGGATTTCACGATGAGTTCACAAGAAGGACACAAAACGTGACTATACTGAAAATACGAATTCACCAGAGAGGGGAAATAAAACATGGGATATTACGACGGACCAAATTTAAATGAAGAGCATAGTGAAACGAGAGAAGTGAGAAAATCAGGTAGTAAAAAAGGCTATTTCTTCACAGGTTTAGTGGGAGCTGTAGTCGGAGCGGTTTCGATTAGTTTTGCAGCACCATATATGCCATGGGCTCAAAATAATGGAGCACCAGTATCATCATTTAGTTCGGATTCAAAAGTAGAAGGTACTGTAGTTCCTGTTGTAAATAAAGCGAAAAATGAAACTGATTTACCTGGTATGATTGAAGGAGCGAAAGACGTTGTTGTAGGTGTTATTAATATGCAGCAAAGTGTTGATCCATTTGCAATGCAACCGACAGGTCAAGAACAACAAGCTGGTTCAGGATCAGGTGTTATTTATAAAAAAGCAGGAAATAAAGCATATATTGTAACAAACAACCACGTAGTAGATGGTGCAAATAAACTTGCTGTAAAACTAAGTGATGGTAAAAAGGTAGATGCAAAGTTAGTAGGGAAAGATCCTTGGTTAGATTTAGCTGTTGTTGAAATTGACGGCTCTAATGTGAATAAAGTTGCAACTTTAGGTGACTCAAGTAAAATCCGTGCGGGTGAAAAAGCAATTGCAATCGGTAACCCACTAGGATTTGATGGAAGTGTAACGGAAGGCATTATTAGTAGTAAAGAACGTGAAATTCCAGTTGATATTGATGGCGATAAACGACCAGATTGGCAAGCACAAGTTATTCAAACAGATGCAGCGATTAACCCTGGTAATAGTGGTGGTGCATTATTTAACCAAAATGGTGAAATAATTGGGATTAATTCAAGTAAAATTGCACAGCAAGAAGTTGAAGGAATTGGATTTGCTATTCCAATTAATATCGCAAAGCCAGTTATTGAATCACTTGAAAAAGACGGAGTAGTAAAACGTCCAGCTCTTGGAGTAGGTGTCGTTTCGTTAGAAGATGTGCAAGCTTATGCAGTCAATCAATTGAAAGTACCGAAAGAAGTAACGAATGGTGTTGTATTAGGTAAAATTTACCCAATATCACCGGCAGAAAAAGCTGGTTTAGAGCAATATGATATTGTAGTAGCATTAGATGATCAAAAAGTAGAAAACTCACTTCAATTCCGTAAATATTTATATGAAAAGAAAAAAGTAGGCGAGAAAGTAGAAGTTACATTCTACCGTAACGGTCAAAAAATGACGAAATCGGCTACTTTAGCAGATAATTCAGCTACAAAGAATCAATAATCGAAATAAAAGAAAGTCTCTTTCATATTGAAAGAGACTTTCTTTATCGGCTATACTAAAGGAATAGGAGGGATTAATTATGACAATTGAAAACCCAACTCGTACGGAAATTGGTGAAGTGTTAAAGAAAAGCAAAACAATTGCGGTTGTTGGATTATCAGATAAACCAGAACGTACATCGTATATGGTTTCAAAAGCAATGCAAGATGCTGGATACCGTATTATTCCAGTTAATCCAACAGTAGATGAGGTGCTTGGAGAAAAGGCAGTTTCTTCACTAAAGGATATTAAGGAACACGTTGACATAGTAAATGTATTTCGTCGCTCAGAGTTTTTAATGGATGTTGCAAAAGAATTTGTAGAGATTGATGCAGATGTTTTTTGGGCACAATTAGGAGTACAAGATGAAGATACATATAAACTTTTAAAAGAAAAAGACTATACTGTAATAATGGATCGTTGTATTAAAGTAGAACATGCGATGACAAAATAGTATAGATTTAAAAGTAGAAAGATTGATTCAGCCCTCATTATAGATAAGTAGGGCCGATGAACGAGGTGTTCATCATGAGATTTTTTAAAGGCTGTTTTTGGGGATTGTTATTTGTAATCCCATTTTGGATCTTGATCATTTGGATCATAATAAAGGTTTGGAATGTGTAATCTTGGAATACATATCCATTTCTCGTTGACAAACGATTATTTTTCTGAAATAGTAGCCTAGAGGAATCCTTGTGAGAAAACAAGGATTTTTCTATTGAAGATGGTATATAAAAGAGATAAGATAACTTGCCAAAACTATAGTCGAGGCGTTATTCTATAATAGAAACATATGTTCTGATTTTGGATTAGGAAAGGGGCAAGGAGTTTGGCGAAGCATCAGTTCCAATATAATGAAGATGCGATTCAAGTGTTAGAAGGACTTGAAGCCGTTCGAAAACGCCCGGGTATGTATATCGGGAGTACGGATAGCCGTGGATTGCATCATTTAGTATATGAAATAGTAGATAACTCCGTTGACGAAGCGTTAGCGGGATTTGGCGACGAAATTTCAGTCGTAATACATAAAGATAATAGTATTAGCGTTATAGATAAAGGGCGAGGAATGCCTACGGGAATGCATAAACTTGGGAAACCTACACCTGAAGTTATTTTAACTGTACTTCATGCAGGTGGTAAGTTTGGTCAAGGTGGCTATAAAACGAGTGGTGGTTTACACGGTGTTGGGGCATCAGTTGTAAACGCTTTGTCAGAATGGTTAGTAGTAACAATTAAACGTGATGGTAACATTTATGAACAACGCTTTGAAAATGGTGGCGTTCCTGCAACGACGTTAGAGAAAATCGGGAAAACAAAAGAGTCTGGTACGACAATGCACTTCAAACCAGATACAACGATTTTCAGCACGACAAATTACAATTATGAAACATTATGTGAGAGATTACGTGAATCTGCATTCTTATTAAAAGGAATGAAAATCTCGATAAAAGACGAACGTAATGATTTAGAAGATATATTTCATTATGAAACAGGAATCGAAGCTTTCGTTTCATATTTAAACGAAGAAAAAGATTCAATTCACCCGGTTGTATATTTCACTGGTGAACAAAACGGGATTGAAGCAGAACTAGCATTCCAGTTTAATGATGGTTACTCAGAAAATATTCTTTCGTTTGTAAATAACGTACGTACAAAAGATGGTGGAACACACGAAGCTGGATTTAAAACAGCAATGACGCGTGTGTTCAATGAGTATGCTCGTAAAGTTTCATTATTAAAAGAAAAAGATAAAAATTTAGAAGGTACAGATATTCGTGAAGGTGTAGCGGCTATCGTTTCTGTACGTGTACCAGAAGAAGTACTTCAGTTTGAAGGACAAACGAAAGGGAAACTTGGTACAAGTGAAGCTCGTTCTTCTATTGATGCCATTGTATCAGAGCATTTAGCTTACTTTTTAGAGGAAAACCCGGATGTAGCTACACTTCTTGTGAGAAAGGCAGTTAAAGCAGCGCAAGCACGTGAGGCTGCTCGTAAAGCGAGAGAAGAAGCACGTAGTGGTAAGAAGAAGAAAAAATCAGAAGGTACGTTAAGCGGGAAGTTAACACCTGCACAATCACGTAATCCTCAGAAAAACGAATTGTATTTAGTAGAGGGTGACTCTGCTGGTGGTTCAGCGAAACAAGGACGAGACCGTCGTTTCCAGGCCGTATTACCATTACGTGGTAAAGTAATTAATACAGAGAAAGCAAAGCTTGCTGATATCTTTAAAAATGAAGAGATTAATACAATCATTTATGCGATTGGCGGCGGTGTAGGAAATGAATTTGATGTTGAAGATATTAACTACGATAAAGTTGTAATTATGACCGATGCCGATACGGATGGAGCTCATATTCAAGTATTGTTATTAACGTTCTTCTACAGATATATGAAGCCACTTATCGAAGCGGGTAAAGTGTTTATCGCACTCCCTCCTTTATACAAAGTAAGTAAAGGAAAAGGTAAGAGTGAAGTAATTGAATACGCTTGGTCAGATGAGGAATTAGACGGTGTAACGAAAAAAGTTGGAAAAGGCTATATGTTACAACGTTATAAAGGGCTTGGTGAAATGAATGCGGATCAATTATGGGAAACAACAATGAATCCTGAAACGCGTACATTAATTCGCGTGAAAATTGATGATGCAGCAAGAGCAGAGCGCCGCGTTACAACGTTAATGGGCGATAAAGTAGAACCGCGCCGTAAATGGATTGAACGTAATGTACAGTTTGGTATGCAAGAAGAAGGAAATATTTTAGAAAATGAAATGATTATGGAGACGGAGGTGGAATAACATGCAAGCAGAGAAGTTTCATGACCTCCCGCTTGAAGACGTGTTAGGTGATCGCTTTGCACGTTATAGTAAATATATTATTCAAGATCGTGCACTTCCAGATGCACGTGATGGCTTAAAGCCAGTACAAAGACGTATTTTATATTCTATGTATGTAGAAGGTAATGTACATGATAAAGCGTTTCGTAAATCAGCTAAAACAGTAGGTAATGTTATCGGTAATTATCATCCACATGGAGATTCCTCTGTATATGAAGCAATGGTACGCTTAAGCCAAACTTGGAAAGTACGTAATGTTTTAGTTGAAATGCATGGTAATAACGGTAGTGTTGATGGGGACCCAGCGGCAGCAATGCGTTATACGGAAGCTCGTTTATCACCAATCGCATCTGAATTATTACGTGATCTTGATAAAGAAACAGTTGAATTCGTGTCAAACTTTGATGATACGAGTGAAGAACCAGTTGTATTACCAGCAGCGTTCCCAAATTTATTAGTGAACGGATCTACAGGGATTTCCGCTGGTTATGCAACAGAAATTCCTCCGCATCATCTTGGAGAAGTTATTGATGCTACAATGATGCGTATTGATAAGCCAAATAGTACTGTTGATGATTTATTAACAGTTATGAAAGGACCAGATTTCCCAACAGGCGGTATTATTCAAGGGATTGATGGTATTAAAAAGGCGTATGAAACAGGTAAAGGTAAAATTATTATTCGCGGAAAAGCAGAAGTTGAAACAGTGCGCGGTGGGAAACAACAAATTGTAATCACTGAAATTCCTTACGAAGTGAATAAGGCAAACCTTGTAAAGAAAATGGATGAATTACGTCTAGATAAAAAGTTAGATGGTATTGCTGAAGTGCGTGATGAGACAGATCGTACTGGTTTACGAATTGTTGTTGAATTAAAGAAAGAAGCAAACGCCGAAGGTATTTTAAATTATTTATATAAAAATACAGATTTACAAATTCCATATAACTTTAATATGGTAGCGATTAATAATCGTCGTCCAACACTTATGACATTACCAAAAATTTTGGATGCTTATATTGGACATCAAAAAGAGGTTATTACGAGACGTTCGCAATATGAATTAAGAAAAGCAGAAAATCGTCAACATATTGTAGAAGGTTTAAAGAAAGCATTATCGATTTTAGATCAAGTAATCGAGACAATTCGAGCTTCAAAAGATAAACGTAATGCAAAAGATAATTTAAGTGCAAAATTTGGCTTTACAGAAGCACAGGCAGAAGCAATTGTTTCCTTGCAATTATATCGCTTAACGAATACAGACATTACGGCGTTACAAGAAGAAGCAGATGAGCTTAATAAGAAAATTCTAGAGCTACAGTCAATTTTACAAAGTGAAAAAAGATTACTTCAAGTCATTAAAACTGATTTGAAGAGAGTTAAGAAAACATATAGTGATGATCGCCGTGCTATTATTGAAGAACAAATTGAAGAAATTAAAATAGACGTAGAAGTGATGATTCCACAAGAAGATGTCATCGTTACTGTAACGAAAGAAGGATATGTGAAACGTACTGGATGGCGCTCACATAATGCATCAAACGGCAAAGACTTCGGTATGAAAGAGGGTGACATCTTACTTGAACGATTCGATACGAATACGACTGAAACAGTTCTTTTATTCACAAGTAAAGGGAACTATATATATCTTCCAGTATACGAAATGCCAGATATTCGTTGGAAAGATTTAGGTCAGCACGTTGCAAATATCGTTTCACTCGACCGAGATGAAACAATCATTTGGGCAACGGTTGTACCGAACTTTGAGGAAGAAAAACGATTTATCGTATTTGTAACACGAAATGGTATGATAAAGAAAACAGAATTAAATCAATATAAAGTTCAGCGTTATTCAAGGGCATTCGTTGCTGTAAACTTGAAAAAAGATGATGAAGTTGTCGATATATTTGCGACAGATGGAACGAGTGATATCGTTCTTGCTACACATGGTGCATATGCACTTATTTTCCATGAAGATGAAGTAAGTCCAGTCGGTGTAAGAGCTGCTGGTGTGAAAGCAATTAATTTAAAAGAAGATGACTATGTCGCTTCTGGTAAACCGTTAAATGGTGATAAAGATCAACTTATTCTCGTAACGCAGCGTGGTGCTGTAAAACGTCTAAAAGCATCAGAAATTGAAAAATCAACGAGGGCGAAGCGAGGTCTTGTTATTTTCAAAGAGTTAAAACGTAATCCGTACCGCATTGTCGGTATTGAAATTGTTCGGGACGATGAATTAGTTTACATGAAGACAGAGAAAAACATTGTAGAAGAGATTGATCCGAAAGCGTATCGAAATAAAGACCGGTATAGTAATGGTAGCCTAGTGCTAGATGTAAATGATACTGGTGAAGTAGTAGAAACGTGGACGAAAAAACGACCGGAGTAAAAAAAGCATCTTGCTATGAATAATAGCAAGATGCTTTTTTCTAGGCAATTTATTATGTAAATAATAATAATCTTGTTATAATAACTGAATGAAATCGTTCTCATAAAGTGAAACTTTAATCAATGGGGATTTTCTTCATCCTCACTGATTATTAGTTGAACTAATCGGGCTTTAACAAGCAGTTGATTCCTCACCTAATTCCTTAGCTTTCACTGAATTTGGGGTTAGGAATCTTACTGCCCGTTAAAGCGGCACAAATGGAGGGGCAACATGAAAAAAATAGGTGTAGGGATTGTAGGATTTGGTTTTTCTAGTACGACATTTCATATCCCACTATTACAAACAATAGAAGAATATGATATTCGAGCTGTATTATCCTCAAAAGAAGAGGTAGTAAAAGAAACATTACCAAACGCTAATGTTGTTAGTACAATTGATGAATTGGTGAAGCGAGCTGATGTTGACTTAGTTGTTATTACATCACCTAATACAACTCATTTTCCATATGTAAAAGAAGCAATTTTAAACGGTAAGCATGTTGTTGTAGAAAAACCATTTGTTGTTTCAATTGAAGAAGGGGAAGAGCTTATTACATTAGCAGAGCAGCATAATGTAATGTTAAGCGTATATCATAATCGTCGTTTTGATAATGATTTCTTAACAATTAAGAAATTGTTAGGAGAAAACAGAGTAGGGAATGTATACGCATATGAATCAAATTTTGATCGTTTCCGTCCACATGTACGTGATCGATGGAGAGAAAAAAATATACCAGGTTCCGGTATATTATACGATTTAGGATCGCATTTAATTGACCAAGCGTTATCAATATTCGGGAAACCAGATGCGATAAGTGCAGATGTAATAAAACAACGACCAGGTGCAGAGGTGGATGATTATTTCCACATAGTACTGCATTACGGAGTTAAACGTGTCATTTTACGTAGCAGCAGTTATGTGAAAAAAGCTGGACCGCATTTTATAGTGCATGGAGAGAAAGGTTCTATCGTGAAGTACGGTATGGATTCGCAGGAAGAGCAATTAAAAAGTGGAATGAAGCCAGGCAATAACGGTTATGGGGTAGACGATGAAGAGAATTTTGCTACTTTAGAAACAGAAGAAAGCTTAGAGCGTATTCCAACAGAAGTCGGTTGTTATGACAATTATTATAAAGGTGTACGAGATAGTATATTAAATGGTGAGGAACTACCTGTAACAGCAAAAGAAGGTTTAGATGTTATTAAACTGATTCAATTAGCGATTGAAAGCAGTGAAAAGGGTAGAGTCATTTCTATAAAATAAAAAGACACGAATTTCGTGTCTTTTTTATTAGGAATATGTGAATATGATTAATTAATTAGTTTAGTCGTTTATCATACATTAATTGGATTTGTATGCCATAAGGATCTTCAATAATACCATATGCTTCACTAAATATATTTTTTTCTAGCTGAGAGATTATTTTCACATGCTTATCGGAAATTAAATTATTATAAAACCTTTGTATTTCTTCTAAATTAGCGCTTTGAATGCAAAGTGACATGTTATTTCCAACGTTATAACGTTCATTAGTATTCATTGTATCTTCTGCTATCATTAGCTTTGTATTCCCAATTTGTAAAACAGAGTGAGCAATATGATCTTTATTTTCACTTGTAATTTTAAAAGAACTATCTCTTTTCGCCAGTTCTTCATACGTAACAATCATTAACTTTTTGGCTTCTAAATTACGTATATAAAAATTAATCGCCTCCTTTGCTTGCCCATTCATTGAAAGAAAAATAGCTATTTCTAATGTCATAAATATATAACTCCTTTATTAGTTGATAATTATAATATAGATTAAAAAGGTTTCAATACATGACACCTTTTTGGGAGGGAAATATGAAAAAAACGGAACGAATAAATGATATGCTTATTTTCTTAAAGAATAAAAGATATTTTAATTTAAAAGATTTAATGGCTAGATATGATATTTCTAAAAGTACCGCGTTGCGAGATATTCAATCATTGGAAGAAATAGGTGTACCCATATATTCTGAACTAGGTAGAAATGGAAGTTATAAAATTATAGAAAATAGTGTGTTATCGCCAATTTATTTTAGTGTGGATGAAATGTATGCGCTATACTTTTCAATTCTTACGCTAAATGGATACAAGACAAAACCATTTAATGTAGAAAGTATTGCACTTGAAAATAAATTTAAACATGTATTACCTGATAATGTGAGTAAAAATATTTCAATCATGGAACGAACGCTTTCCTTTGAAGTAACAAATCATAGTAATTTTAGTCCATTCTTAAAAGAAATTTTACAGGGAATTTTTGCTGAGCGAGTTTATCATTTAACATATTTAAAAAAAGGTGAGGAGCAAGCATTGGTTGCCCAATTTATTCGATTAGAATCTAAATTTGGCCAGTGGTATGCTAAAATCTTTAATTTTGAGACAAATAATGTTCAAATAATTAGATGTGATAAAATTCTTTCTATTGTGGAAACGAGCAATATTAATCCAAAAAATCTTGAAGAATTATTAAGTTATCTTACTACTTTTCACAGAAAGCCTGATGCAATTGATTTTAGCATCATTGTTAATCAAAAAGGAAAGGATATTTTTGATAAAGAGAATTATCCTTCCATGAGGATGCAAAAGGAAAATGAAAATTACATTATAACAGGCTATTTTAACGAGCAAGAATTTGATTTTATTTCAAATTACTTTCTGAATTTCGGTGAAACGATTATCTCAATTCAGCCTGTTATGCTAAAAGAGTTAATCTATAATAAGGTGTTATCTATAAAGCAGCATTTAACTTCTTTAAGATAAAGTTAGTTTTAGCTATTTATTTGATATGAGAAAGCCCTTGAGATTTAAATATCCAAAGGGCTTTTTGGTGATTGTATTTGTTTTTTAGAAACAATTATTTTTCTGGGACGGACAGTCCATAAAAGAACATCGTGACGATATCTTGTATATGTTTTTCGCGATCTCCTTCAAGAAGTTGTGCCCCAAAATCATCACCTAATTTAGTAAACATTTGAATGTAAAGTAACATCATTTCTTTAGTAAGGTGTGGATTAATTTCGTTTTTACGCTGAGCTTGTTCTAATATTTCTAAATACCAGGGCAGGATTTTTTCATTTTGATAACTATAAATAAACTTACGGAGTTCTTCGTCCCTTTGCATCATTTGTAGTAACATATCAGGTTGAAATAACCCGCCAGTATTCATTTTTCTTACAATCATTTTTTGCATCATATCATGAAAAGGTAATTTTTCTTCTGCAAGCTCTTTATAATATTGAAATTCAGATATGATAAATTCTTGTATAAGCTCCCTAAATAACGCATCTTTACTTCCGAAATGATTATAAATTGTAACTTGAGAAACGTTTGCTTCTTTTGCGATATGTTCTATTTTCACTTCATTAAATCCACGTTCTGAAAATAATACGAATGCTGCTTCTTTAATGGCACGCTTTTTCTTTTCTTTTACTCTTTCAAAGCCGTTCAATGCAATCACCTCACTTAAAATATACAAGAAAAAATAATGGAAAACAATAATTTTGAAATATGGACTAATAAATATTTCAAAAAGTTGTTGCGAATATGGAAGATGAGGAGTACAATGATTTTGAAATATCACATATTCAATATTTCAAAAAATGAGGTGGAATTATGATTTCAGTTCAAGATGTCACAAAACAGTTTTCGAATGGAAAAGGTTTGTTTCATATTACATTTGATGTAAAAGAGGGAGAAGTATTTGGTTATTTAGGACCGAATGGTGCCGGAAAATCAACGACGATTCGTAATTTAATGGGATTTATAAAACCGACAGCTGGTAAAGCGACAATTTTTGGATTAGATTGTTGGAATGAAGCAGCGCAAATTCAAAGGGAAGTTGGTTATCTACCGGGTGAAATTTCTTTTATTGAAGGAATGAACGGATTAGAGTTTTTAAAATTAATGCAGGGAATGCGTGGATTAAAGGATACGAAAAGACGAGATGAACTGATAGAGCGTCTGCAATTTGATGTGAAAACACCGATTCGCAAAATGTCTAAAGGAATGAAGCAAAAAGTAGGGATAGTCGCTGCATTTATGCACGATCCAGAGGTGTTAATTTTAGATGAACCAACATCTGGACTTGATCCACTTATGCAACAAGTGTTTATAGATTTAATATTAGAGGAAAAGCAAAGAGGAAAAACAATCCTAATGTCATCACATATTTTTACTGAAATTGAGAGAACTTGTGACAGAGTAGCTATTATTAAAGATGGTCGACTCGTAACGGTTGAAAATATTCACGATTTACAAAGTATGAGAAGACAGGTGATAGATGTAACAGTATCATCACAAGAAGAGATTGAGTCCCTTATAAAGTGTAATTTGCAATTTGAAGCGGTAAAAGGTAGAGAGGCATCTATCATTGTACAAGGAAACTATCAAGCTGTTTTACAAACACTTTCAAACTATAATGTAACGGCACTTCAAACGAGAGCGATGGATTTAGAACATTTATTTATGCATTATTACGATAAGAAAGAAGGGGTAACGCATGAATAAGCAATTGTTTTTAGCTAGTTTGAAAGAAACACAAAAAAGTATTTTGAGTTATGCGTGTGGTGCGGCTTTATATTTGTGGTTATTAATTTGGATATTCCCGTCAATGGTATCAGCGAAAGGGCTAAATGAATTAATAGCTGCCATGCCTGATAGTGTGAAAAAAATCGTTGGTATGGAAAGTCCGATTCAAAACGTAATGGATTTTCTAGCGGGCGAATACTATAGTCTATTGTTTATTATCATTTTAACAATTTTTTGCGTAACAGTTGCGACACATTTAATTGCTCGTCATGTAGATAAAGGAGCAATGGCATACTTGCTAGCAACACCTGTATCTAGAGTGCAAATTGCTATTACACAAGCTGCTGTTCTAATATTGGGACTTCTGATTATTGTATCTGTTACGTATGTAGCTGGGTTAGTAGGTGCAGAATGGTTTTTACAAGATAATAACTTAAATAAAGAATTATTTTTGAAGATAAATGTAGTCGGAGGGCTCATATTTTTAGTCGTTAGTGCGTATTCATTTTTCTTTTCTTGTATATGTAATGACGAAAGAAAAGCACTAAGTTATTCAGCGAGTTTAACTATCTTATTTTTCGTATTGGATATGGTAGGGAAGTTAAGTGATAAGTTAGAGTGGATGAGAAATATATCATTATTTACGCTATTTCGTCCGAAAGAAATTGCTGAAGGAACGTATAATATATGGCCTGTAAGTATAGGGTTAACTGCCGGAGCACTTTGTATTTTCATAGTAGCAATTGTAGTGTTTAAGAAGAGGGATTTACCGTTATAAAGTAGAAAGTCCACTAGAAAGTGGGCTTTTTTTATTTGTAAATTAAAACTAGTATGTTTATCGCATAACACTTATAAAGGATATTTATCTTTTTAATTAAGGAAATATTCAAAAAAATGAACCTTTTTCTAGGTTCATACGTCTAATACATGTAAAGTTAAATTGGAAGTGATGAAGTGAGGATGAAACAGGAGGAGCAATTGTGAAAGTAATCCCTTTATATAAAATGATTATAAAAGAAGAAACGGATGTTTCTTTAGCGAAAAAAGGTAATCATGAAGCCTTTATAGCGCTTATGCATACAGAAAAAGTGAAGATGTATCGAATAGCAAAGGCGATGTTACGTGATGAGACAAATATAGAGGATGCGATACAGACAACAATTTTAAAGGCCTATGAAAATATAAAAAAATTAAAAAAAGAAGAATTTTTTCAAACTTGGTTAATTCGAATACTAATAAATGAGTGTAACAATATTATTAGAGCGTATAAAAATGTAATTGTGACAGAAGAGAATGATTACAATATGAGTGCGTGTGATCAGTATGAAGATATAGATTTGTGTAATGCGATTCAATCGTTACATGAAGAATTAAGAGCTGTTACGGTGCTTTATTATTATGAAGATATGAATCAAGAGAGTATAGCAAAGCTGTTAGAAATACCGAAAGGAACAGTGAAATCAAGATTATCACGTGCGAGGGAACAACTACAAAAACGATTAAAGATGGAATAGGGGGTGTAAAGGATGGATAATGAAAAATTATTTGATGAGAAATTAAAAAAGAGAATAAAAGATGAAAATGTTATAGTACCTCCAGAGTTAAATGAAAAGATTAACGGCACGCTACATAATCTTAAGGTAAAAAAGAAGAGTTACAAAATTCATATGATGATAATTAGTGCAGCGGTTTGTATACTTTCAGTGGTATCTATGTCTGAGTTTTCTATACAAAGTTTTGCGCAAAATGGTGGAGTATTTGAATATGTAAAGAAAAAAGCGTTTTCTGATTATGAAAATGAAGAAGAAATAAAATCGAATGTACATTATCCAGATAAAGAAAAGATTCATCAAAAAATGCTAGATTCTATTGATTATTTTAAAAATATTTCAGGACAATTTGAGGAATATTCTAGCTCATCAAGAATTGCTACAACATATAAGTATGCGATTGATACGGAGAAACAAAGAGGTATCTCTTCGAAAGAAGATAAACTAGCCAAAAAACGAACAATTATATATAACGAGGGGAAGAAAAAAGAGTTTAATGATGAGAAGTATACCTATAAAGAGACAAAATGGAACCCGAAAGAAAGAAACAATGAACTATTAAAATTAAATCCTACGGAAAGGTTAGTGAGAAAATCAGATGAGAAAAAGAGATATGATGATGAATATGTAGGGCTAGCTAAATATAGTATTCAATCAGAATTCGCAGATTTATTAATTCGATATAAAGATTGGAATTATAAAGAAACGAAATATCTTGGATTAGATTGTTACAAAATTGAAGGAGTCATCAACATAGAGATGCCTGTTAGCACCTCTGAAGATTTAAGAGGGAAATTCGAAATGGTTGTGGAGAAAAATACAGGGATTATGTTGAAATTTCTTAGTTTTCAAGAAGGCTTGATTCAATATTCAGTTACGACTGAATGGATACAAATAGATAAGGGATTGAAAGAAAGTATGTTTCAAAAGGATAGCGCTAAATATGAAAGAATGAAAAACATATTGGATGAATAGAAACAGGAGGAGAGTAAATGGAGAATCATTCATCTTTAAGAGAAGAGAAAAATAAGCAAAAATATAAAAAGAAAACGATAATAAGTTTACTACTGGCGGTATTACTATTTGGTGGAATTGGCTATGGAGCCTATGTATATATGAAAACTTCTAGTCTCGTACAAAAATCTAATTTGAATTTAGCACGAGGTGAAAAATCCAATTTACGTGAGAAATCTGTAAAGCCAATTGCAAATCATGTTTCACTTTTAATTATGGGAATTGATGAAAATCAAGAACGACAAAAGGAATATAATGGTGCATTTCATACAGATGCATTATTGTTAGCGACTTTTAATAAAGACGATAAAACAGTGAAATTAACGAGCATACCGCGTGATACATATACATATGTTCCAGTTGAAAAGAAAAAAGATAAAATAACCCATGCATATGGAAGTGGTTTTGTTAAAAATGGTACAGATGGAGGACCGCAAGCTTCTGTGGAAGCGGTAGAAAAATTGTTACAGGTGCCCGTTGATTATTTTGTGAAATTTAATTTTGGTTCCTTTACTAAAATTGTTGATGGGTTAGATGGTATTGAAGTGGATGTCCCGGTTGAATTTACGGAGCAAAATAGTAAAGATGAACCTGATGCGATTCATTTGAAAAAAGGATTACAAAAATTAAATGGCGAAGAAGCACTTGCACTAGCAAGAACGCGCCATATTGATAGTGATGCAATGAGAGGACAGCGCCAACAACTTGTTATTGAAGCGATTTTAAGTAAATTAAAAAGTGTAGGATCGATTACGAAGCTAGAAAAAATAGTTGAGGCGGTTGATAGTGATTTTAAAACAAATTTAGTAATGGATGATATTTTATCTTTTTATAAATACGGTTTAAACGGTTCAGTTGAAAAAATACAATTAGCTGGTGATGATTTATACTTACCTAATGGCCCAAACGGGCAACGTGTATATTATTATAACCCTAATAAAAAAGATCTACAGAGTTTGAGTAATACTCTTAGAACACATCTAGGGTTAAGTGAAAAGCAAATTGAGGAGAATTAAAGCAGACGAAATGTCTGCTTTTTTATTTTGGTAGAAAAGAGGTTTGTTACGATATACATTATTTATTAACAATAATTTACAAGTTTTTTTATAGTGAAGGGATATAAAGACTATTAAATCAATACATAGAATTCCATGAGGTATAGTGTTTCGAAAGGTTAAGGAATTTTTATGAATATTACTGTAAAAAAATAATTTTTTAAAAATTTTCAATAATAACACTTTACAAAACTCAAAAAATTAGTAGAATAATAGTTAATAAGAATCTTCTGATAAATATATAAAGAAAAACAGAATTATCAGAAAATTCTTAAATGAGAGCGTTAAGAATTAGGGAGGGTACAGAAAGTGAAAAAGAAAAAAATCAAAAAATTAACAGCAGTTGTAGCACCAGTTTTAGCAATGAGTATGGCATTGACAGCATGTTCTACATCAGGCGGAGATAAGAAGACAAACACAAATTCTAGCTCTGGCGGAGATAGCAAATCAGAAGAAAAATTAGCAGCGAAACAAGTACTAAATCGTACAGAAACAAATGAGATTCCAACGATGGATACTTCAAAAAATACAGATGTATTAGGTTCTCAAATTTTAGGGAACACAATGGAAGGTTTATATCGATTAGATAAAGATAACAAACCAATCCCAGCTGCGGCAGAATCAAGCACAAAGAGTGAGGATGGTAAAAAATATACATTCAAATTACGTAAAGATGCAAAATGGTCAAATGGTGATCCTGTAACAGCGAAAGATTTCGTATACGCATGGCAACGCCTATTAGATCCAAAAACAGCTGCTGAGTATGCATTTATTGCATTTCCAATTAAAAATGCGGAAGCGGTGAATAAAGGTGAAAAACCTGTAGCAGAGCTAGGAGTAAAAGCGGTAGATGACTATACGCTTGAAGTTGAGTTAGAACAAGCAGTACCATACTTCTTAAACTTAGTAGCGTTCCCATCGTACTATCCATTAAATGAGAAGTTCGTGAAGGAAAAAGGAGATAAATATGGTTTAGAGTCTGATACAACAGTATATAACGGACCGTTCGTTCTTACTGATTGGAAGCATGAGCAAGGTTGGAAATTAAAGAAAAACGACCAATATTGGGATAAAAAGACTGTAAAACTAGATGAAATTAACTATAGTGTAGTAAAAGAAGTAGCTACAAGAGTAAATTTATATGATACAAATGCAATTGATTTTGCACTTCTATCAGGTGAATTCGTTGATAAGTATAGAAATAATAAAGAAGAGTTTGGCACATATTCACAAGTAAGCACATACTTCTTACGTCTGAACCAAAAACGTGGCGGACAAGATACACCGTTAAAGAGCCAAAAATTACGTGAAGCAATCGCGCTTTCTATTGATAAGAAAAATCTATCAAATGTAATTTTAAATGATGGATCTAAACCTGCGGACTTCTTAGTACCAAAAGGATTAGCAACCGGACCGGATGGTAAAGATTTCCAAGAAACATTTAAAAATGGTATTAAGCCAGATGCGAAAAAAGCAGCAGCTGCATGGAATGAAGCGAAAAAAGAACTTGGAAAAGACCAAGTTACAATTGAGCTATTAAACTATGATACTGGTAATGCGAAAAAAGTTGGAGAATATGTAAAAGACCAGATCGAGAAAAACTTAAAAGGTGTAACAGTTAATATTAAACTTCAGCCATTCAAACAAAAGTTAAAATTAGAAACAGAGCAAGATTATGATTTATCATTTGCTGGTTGGGGACCTGACTACGCTGACCCAATGACATTCTTAGATATGTTCCAGTCTAATCATTCTCATAACCAAATGAGCTTCGCTGATTCTAAGTATGATGATATGATTAAAAAAGCTGGTGGAGAATTAATGGGTGACGCGAAGAAACGTTGGGAAGAGCTAGGAAAAGCTGAAAAATTACTTCTTGAGAAAGATGTAGCACTTGTACCTTTATACCAACGTGGTGATGCATATGTTCAAAAACCAAATGCAAAAGGCATCGTTCACCATAACATTAGCCCAGAGTATAGCTTCAAGTGGGCATATATGACTGAAAAAGATGGAAAATAATTTTTAAATAGTGGTTTTATCTTTAAGTGGATATATGAAGTTCCTTATCTTATTCTTGCATTGAGAATCTCACTGTCCACAATAGAAGGATAAAATAATAGAGCATTCCAAAGGTAGATTCTTTACTTTTGGAATGCTTTTTATTATGAGATTAAATGTAAAAAAACAATGGATATAAGGTTTCTATTATGAAAAAATAATTTTTAGAATATTTTAAAAATAACTTTACAAAACTAGAAAAAATAGTAGAATATTAATTAATAAGAATTTTCTGATAACTAGTTATTAGGAAATTACTCAAATTTAGTTTCGTACATATAATTGGGGAGGGTACAAAAATGAAGAAAAAGATGAAAAAGTTCACGGCGGTTGTAGCGCCGGTATTAGCAATGAGTATGGCGTTAACAGCATGTTCTGGATCAGGTGGGGAGAAGAAAACGACTACGACGTCTAGTGGTGGGGAAGATAAAAAGTCTGATATTAAATATGCAGCGAAGCAAGTGTTAAATCGTACAGAGAATCAAGAAATTCCGACAATGGATACTTCTAAGTCTACTGATACGTTAGGGGCACAAATTTTAGGAAACACGATGGAAGGATTATATCGTCTTGATAAAGATAATAAGCCAATCCCGGCTGCGGCAGAATCTAGTACGAAAAGCGAGGATGGCAAAAAATATACATTTAAACTGCGTAAAGACGCAAAATGGTCGAATGGTGATCCAGTAACAGCGAAAGATTTTGTATTTGCATGGCAGCGCTTACTTGATAAAAATACAGCGGCAGAATATGCGTTTATTGCCTACTATATTAAAAATGCAGAGGCGATTAATAAAGGTGAAAAACCTGTAACAGAATTAGGAGCAAAAGCGGTAGACGATTATACACTAGAAGTAGAACTAGAGAAACCAGTACCGTACTTCTTAAACTTATTAGCATTCCCGTCATACTATCCGCTAAATGAAAAATTCGTAAAAGAAAAAGGAGATAAATACGGTTTAGAAGCTGACACGACAGTGTATAACGGTCCATTTGTTATGGCTTCATGGAAACATGAACAAGGATGGCAGCTAAAGAAAAATGATAAATATTGGGATAACAAGACTGTGAAATTAGAAGAAATTAATTATAGTGTAGTAAAAGAAGTTGCGACGAAAGTAAACTTATATGATACAGGATCAATTGACTTTACATTACTATCAGGAGAATTTGTAGATAAATATAAATCGAACAA
This sequence comes from Bacillus sp. N6, assembly GCF_052805735.1. Lineage (NCBI taxonomy): Bacteria > Bacillati > Bacillota > Bacilli > Caryophanales > Bacillaceae > Bacillus > Bacillus sp. N6. Next base: position 3,527,890 of record NZ_CM127843.1, on the reverse strand, counting down.
AGATGAGTACGGTGAGTATTCAGAAGCAAGTACATTCTTCTTACGTTTAAATCAAAAGCGTAACGGACAAGATACACCGTTAAAGAGCAAAAAGCTTCGTGAAGCAATTGCGTTATCAGTTGATAAAAAAGGATTGGCAAATGTAATTTTAAATAATGGATCAAAAGCAACGGATCAATTGGTGCCAAAAGGACTTGCGACAGGACCAGACGGTAAAGATTACCAAGATACATTTAAAAATGGTTTGAAATATGATCCGAAAAAAGGTGCAGCAGCTTGGGAAGCAGCGAAAAAAGAACTTGGAAAAGATCAAGTGACAATTGAATTACTAAGTTATGATGATGGAACTGCGAAAAAGATTGCTGATTATGTTAAAGATCAAATTGAGAAAAACTTAAAAGGTGTAACGATTAATACAAAGATTCAGCCGTTTAAACAAAAATTAAAATTAGAGACTGCACAAGATTATGAAATCTCTTATGCAGGTTGGAGTCCAGACTACGCGGATCCAATGACGTTTATCGATATGTTCGAGTCGAAGAGCCCGTATAACCAAATGAGTTACTCAAATGCAAAATATGATGATATGGTAGAAAAAGCAGGTAATGAATTAATGGGTGATGCGAAGAAGCGTTGGGAAACGTTAGGAAAAGCTGAAAAACTATTCCTTGAAGAAGATGCTGGGCTAGTTCCTTTATATCAAACAGGAAGAGCGTATGTAATGAAACCGAATGTTAAAGGAATTGTGAAACACAATATTAGTCCAGAATATAGCTTTAAGTGGGCTTATGTAACGGAAGGAAAATAATAAAAAAAGCGTTTTAAAAGTAGATTATTTATTTTTAAAACGCTCTTTTACTATTTAATTAAATTTAAATAAGTAGAGACGAATAAGAAAAGTGGTACTTACATATAGTAGATGTGGGAGAATTCGTATAGTAGTAATAGATAGGTATTATAAAAATAATAAATTAATTATTTAGAATATTCATAAAAAACTTTACAAATCAAGAAAAAATAGTAGAATAATAATTAGTAAGAATTTTCTAATAATATATTTTAAAAGAAAGTCTCTCAAAGTTAATTTCGTACATATAATTGGGGAGGGTACAAGAATGAAGAAAAAGATGAAAAAGTTCACGGCGGTTGTAGCACCAGTTTTAGCAATGAGTGTGGCGTTAACAGCATGTTCTGGATCTTCTGGTGGGGAGAAGAAAACGACTACGACGTCTAATAGTGGCGGGGAAGAGAAAAAATCCGATATTAAATATGCAGCACAGCAAGTAATGAATCGTACAGAAACGAATGAAATTCCGACTATGGATACTTCTAAAAATACAGATACGTTAGGTTCTCAAATTTTAGGAAACACGATGGAAGGGTTATATCGTCTAGATAAAGATAACAAGCCAATTCCAGCGGCGGCAGAATCTAGTACGAAAAGCGAGGATGGCAAAAAATATACATTCAAATTACGAAAAGATGCAAAATGGTCAAACGGTGATCCTGTAACAGCGAAAGATTTCGTATTTGCATGGCAACGTCTAGTAGATCCAAAAACAGCTGCTGAGTATGCGTTTATTGCTTACTATCTTAAAAATGCAGAGGCAATAAATCAAGGGAAAGCAGAAGTTTCTACATTAGGTGTAAAAGCGGTAGATGATTATACGCTGGAAGTTGAACTAGAGAGACCAGTACCATATTTCTTAAATTTAATGGCATTCGCGTCATACTATCCATTAAATGAAAAGTTCGTAAAAGAAAAAGGAGATAAATACGGTTTAGAGTCTGATACGACAGTTTATAATGGACCGTTTGTACTTACTGATTGGAAGCATGAACAAGGTTGGAAATTAAAGAGAAATGATCAGTATTGGGATAAAAAGACTGTAAAACTAGAAGAAATCAACTATAGTGTAGTAAAAGAACCAGCTACAAGAGTAAATTTATATGATACAGGTGCGATTGATTTTACACTTTTATCAGGTGAATTTGTTGATAAGTATAGAAATAATAAAGAAGAGTTTGGTGCATATTCAGAAACAAGTACGTTTTACTTGCGTCTAAATCAAAAACGTGGTGGGCAAGATACACCGTTAAAGAGTAAAAAATTACGTGAAGCAATTGCATTATCAATCGATAAGAAAGCTTTAACGAATGTCATTTTAAATGATGGTTCAAAACCAGTGGATTATTTAGTACCAAAAGGTTTAGCAGCTGGACCAGATGGTAAAGATTTCGCAGAAACGTTTAAAAATGGTTTAAAACAAGACTCTAAAAAGGCAGCAGCAGCCTGGGAAGCTGCGAAAAAAGAACTTGGAAAAGATCAAGTGACAATAGAGCTATTAAATTATGATACTGGTAATGCGAAAAAGGTTGGGGAGTATGTAAAAGATCAAATTGAAAAGAATTTAAAGGGTGTAACAGTAAATATTAAACTGCAACCATTTAAGCAAAAACTAAAATTAGAATCAGACCAAGATTATGATTTCTCATATGGCGGCTGGAATCCAGATTATGCGGATCCAATGACATATCTTGATATGTTTGAAACGAAAAATTCACAGAATCAGATGAGCTATTCAAATTCAAAATATGATGACATTATTAATAAAAGTAAGACGGAATGGATGGCTGATGCAAAAAAACGTTGGACAGAGCTAGGGAAAGCAGAAAAACTGTTACTTGAAGAAGATGTAGCGCTCGTACCTTTATATCAAAGTGGTAGATCGTATGTTATGAAACCAAATGTAAAGGGAATTGTAAAACATAATATTAGTCCGGAATATAGTTTCAAATGGGCGTATGTAGAAGAGAAATAGTAAAAGAAAAAAGCGTTTTCAAGTTGTAACATTGCACTTGAAAATGCTTTTTTTCTGTGCACTATTTTTTTGAGGATGAATATATGTATTATAGAAAACTTGAAGGAGAGTCCTATGAAGCGAAACACATACATCGATTTCCTAGCTTATTACGGAATAGGAAGTGCTCATCCTGGTGGTTTTACGTTAACAAAACAATTGTTAGCACAACTGCCTTTTAAATATGGAGCGAATGTCCTTGAAATAGGTTGCGGTACGGGAAAAACAGCGGCATATATGACAAGGGAATTTGGTTATAAAGTAACAACTGTTGAAAAGAATGAAATTATGATTCAAAAGGCAAAAGATAGATGGTTGTTTGAAGGGTTAGATATACAATTAATTGAAGGAAGTGTAGAGCAATTACCTTGTTTGAATAACTCATTTGAGTTCGTACTTGGAGAATCAATCATCGCTTTTACAGAGAAAGAAAGGGTTATCTCGGAGTGTTACCGTGTATTACAGCAGGACGGTAAGCTTGTTGTCATTGAAATGATTATTGATAGGCACATTGATAAGGGTGAGGAAGAAAAAATCGCCCAATTATATGGCATGAAAGAACTATTAACTGAGAATGAGTGGGTACAATTATTTCAGAAAGCAAATTTTAAAAGAATTACAATTGCTGGCGGTGGCACGATTGCAGAAACAATCTCTGGCTATGTAGAAGAGCCAGAGTGGAATGTATCCTCACATATTCCGAATGAGTTATATGAGGCGTGGGTACAGCATGAAAATGTACGGCTTATGTACCAACACATTTTAGGGCATCGTATTTTTATATGTGAAAAATAAAGAGAAAGAGTTGGCTAAAGGTAGTCAACTCTTTACTATGTTAAATGAAAAATAATGCAGCTAATGTAATTCCGAAGATGAAACCAAATCCGAGTTCAACACCCCAGCCACAACCGCCGCCACCCCAGCCGCCGCCACCACAACTACCGCAACCACGGCCACCACATCCGCAACTGCTGAATCCACCACCGCATCCGAATCCGCAACTATCACATCTGCTAAGGCCGCCGCAAAGGTCACAACCACCGTTTGCATAAGCATCATAGTATCCGAATCCTGAATCAAAAGATGAGCGCTGTTGCACCGGTTCGATCCATACAGAGTTTTGTGTCAAATCAATTATTTTACCTAAATGTATACGGCCATCACGGTCTTCAATCCGAACAACTTTTCCGAAATAACGTCGGCATGTATCATAACATTTTTGTCTATGCATGTTCTTTCCTCCTTCCGCATTACAGTAATACGATATGTAAGGGGGACAAGTGCGGCTTGTACGAATGTCCTATCTATCATAATTTTATAGGAAAGGGGAAATATAAGAAGAGGATATATAAGGAGGAAAAGGCATGAAATCTACAGATCAGTTTCAGACATACGAAGTACCGTGGGAAGAATTTATTGAAGTGTTGCGAGAGGAAATGAAGAAGCAAGTAGGGGCAGATATTATTGATACAGTAGTTTGCAATTTAGAAGATGGTTTTGAAGTGTATACATATGTGCAGGGGGATTTAGATTTTGAATATAAGGAAGGGCTTGAGAGAAAATATGGAAGTGATGCGAAGATACCTAATGTGTTAACGATAATGTTATTAGCTAGTATTTATAATACAAGTGAAGCGAATATACGCTTGCATGCGGATAATAAAGAGAATCCGATTGTTGAAGTGTATGTAAAGCAATGAAACACGCTGTGAAAAGCGTGTTTTTTATTTGTATGATAAAATGTTAGAAAATTGAGAAATGAGGTGGGGGATTGGGAATTAAACATCTTAATTTAACAGTTACAGATGTAACAGCATCTAGAGCGTTTTTAGAGAGGTATTTTGGTTTAATTTGTAGTGGAACAAGGGGGAATGCCTTTGCAGTTATGCGTGATAATGATGGATTTATACTAACTTTAATGAAAGGAAAAGAAGTTCAGTATCCAAAAACATTTCATGTAGGATTTCCACAAGAAAGTGAAGAACAAGTAGATAAGATAAATCAAAGATTGAAGGAAGATGGATTTTTGGTGGAGCCTCCCAAGCATGTCCATGCGTATACGTTTTACGTTGAAGCACCTGGTGGATTTACAATAGAAGTGATGTGTTAAGTTAAAAATCAAACTTTTTGTTATGTGTTTTTAAAATAAAAAGTAGGAAAAGTCTGTTTTAAGCGTGGAGCTTAAACAGGCTTTTTTACTTATATAATTGGATAGAGAATGCTAGAAGGAATATTACCAAGTGTATAATCTGTTTACATAATAAAGTTATGGTGGGTTAGTTGTCCTAAAATACAAGTCATATATCTTGTTTCCTCTCATAGATTTAAACATAGGAATTTGTCTACAAAGGTGGCGAAGCCTCATCATGAAAATCCGAATTTGTGCCACGTTCATGTTGTTTCTATTTATATGTTTACCTTTATCAGCTTTTGCAAAAGGAGAGGAGGCAAAGGAAAGGGTCGTTTCACTTGTATATGACGATTCGGGCAGCATGAGAAATAACGATCGCTGGAAATATGCCAATTATGCTTTGCAAAGTTTAGTTGCGCTATTAGATGAAAAAGATAAATTTTCTTACGTTCCAATGAGTAAGCCGAATGATCCATTAAACATTTCGTTAACGAAGGATAAAAGGCAAACAGAAATTGAGGGGATTGGAGCGTGGAAAACGTATTTAAATACTCCATTTAGCGCGGTAGAAACGGCGATGCAATCTATAAAAAAGGAAGCAGATATAGATGGAAAACGTGAATTTTGGCTTATTGTATTAACTGACGGGGCATTTAATGATTTAGAGAAAGATAAGGTTGGCGGAAAAGAACAAATTTTGCAGAAATTAGCCCAGTTTAAGAAAGAAATGGATGCAAAAAAGATATCGTTACACCCAGTCTTAATTACGATGGAAGAAGATTTAGGACAACAAGAAAAAGAACAATTAAACACGTTCAAAGAAATATGGAAGAAAGAGATAAATGGTGTTACTATGCCGTCAAGCGGAGAAGATGGCATTGTAAAAAGTGTAAATCAAGTGGCAGCATTAGTTGCAAATCGTGATCCATTCTCCTCTGTTGAATCGATTGTAAAAACGAAAGTAGTGGGGAAAAGAGTAGAGATTACAACACCGTTTCCATTAAAGCGTATGACGCTTGTACGACAATCGCCTTCTCTGCCCGATTATCAGGTCACACAAATTTCTAAACCATTACAATTACAATCTTCTTTTTCCATACATGCACCAGGAGAAGCAAAATTGTTCGGAAATATAGTTCATATAAGTACGGAAAATCAGGAAGTTATTAAACCAGGAACTTATACGATAGAAGTGGACCAGGACATTGAGAAAGAAGGACTACAAGTACTAGTTGAACCAGCGCTTAATTATACGGTTTCTACTTATGACAAAGATGATAGTAGTCAAAAAAATGTAGAGGAAATGTACGAAGGTGTTACTGCTGTTATTGAAGCAAAGCCTACGGAGTTGCCAGTTCAGTCTTCTTACTTTCAGGCAGAAGTAGAAATAGACGGAAAACAATATCCGATGAAGTGGGACGATAAGAGGCATGTGTTTTATTACGAAACTAAGCTTGGTAAAGGGTTAGTACGCGGGAAAGTTCATATGAATATAAAGGGGTTTTATAGACAGACGAAAGAATTTAAAATTGAAACAGCTGAGAAACCAAAATTATCACTTCAAACTGTTACAAAAGATTATGAAGAAAAAGTGACAAATTTAGAGAATAGTAAACCATTTGTTTTGCAGCCACAGTTAGATGGTAAGCCGATGACAGAAGAAGCTGTAAAAAAACTATTAAAATCTACTGGTATCACATCTAAACAATCAATCAATTATGAAATAAAGCAACATGGAAATCAGATCTATGTTTATCCTCGTCCCTATTACTCCGACACATTTAATTTTACAGATACTGGCACCGTAGAAGCTACCATCGTAATGCAGGATTCAAAATTACAAGAAGTAAAGAAAAACATAAGATTCCATATTCAAGATGCTCCGTTTTATGAAAAATATGCGCTTATTTTTAAGTTTGTCATTCCTATCACTTTATTACTACTAGTAGTAGGAATCATTGTTTTAGGATGGATTGTTCGGCCAAGATTTCACCGGAAAGCACTACTGTATTATGAATGGGATCAAGAGGTAGCGAAAGATTGGCTATATCAATCTGAACCAGAATTACTTCGAAATAAATGGTGGAACCATTATTTTGGTATCCCATTTAGAGCAGAAAGAAAAACAGTGCAATCCGTTACGTTTATAGCGAAGAAAGGTTCGAAATCTGTCTTTGTAGCGAAAGAATCACAAGTAGTTGGAATGATTATTGATGGGATGTTTATAACAGAGGATGAAGTAGGAATGGAACATAAGACACTATATCCAAATGAACTTTTACTAATTGATAGAGGATATGGTAAGGAGATTTACAAGTACGAATGTGAATAGTAGATAGGGAAAAGAAGGGGATGGAGTATTGATTCTCTTTCCCTTTTTTCAAACAAGCAAGAATAGGAAGGTGGTTCACATGACATTACAAGTTCCAACAATATTAATTGGTTTAGGTGGAATCGGTAGTACTGTGACGCATCAAATATATGAAAAATTGCCTGAAGAGCGCCGGAAAAAGGTAGCAATGCACGTATTTGATACAGATGTGAATACATTAAGTAAATTTGATCATATTCGAAAGTTTAAGACACAAACAAGTTCTAGTAAAACGCCTAGGGAGTATATTGCGGGAGATCCAACGATCCCAGAGTGGTTTCCGATGGATCCGACTATACTTGATAAGCCATTAACAGAAGGAGCAGGACAGTTACGCGTCATTTCACGTTTAGCGTTACGTGCTGCGATGAAAGAAGATAAATTAACGTCCTTTTGGCAAGAAATTGAGAAAATTTTTCCGGTTACAAGTGATCAAACGGAATATGGTGTGCGTGTCATTATAGTAACATCACTAGCAGGCGGAACAGGTTCGGGGATGTTTCTGCAAATTGCATTATATTTACGTGAAATGCTTCGGAAGAAATTGCAGCATCATAACATTTTAATACGCGGTGCGTTTTTAATGCCGGATGTTTTAGTAAAGACGAGAACAGTTAGTGCGAAAGAGTTTGAAACGGTGCAAGCGAACGGCTATGCATCGTTAAAAGAATTACATGCTATTACACTCGGTTCTACTGGAGAATTATCAAAACGCGGCGGTGTAACAATTGAATTAGAGTATCGCCCTGATCAAGTAGATGAAGACGGAAGAACAAATCATACAATTAAACAACATCATTTACCGTACAATTATTGTTTCTTATACGATTATGAAAACCTACATGGACACCATTTACACAATTTATCAGATTATATGGAACAGATGGCAAATACAATTTATTTACAGTTATTTAGCCCGATGTCCACAAGTCATTTTGCACAAGAAGACAATCAAATTCAGCAATTAGCAGAATCAAGCGGAAAAGGACGATATTGCGGGGCAGGAACGGCAAAACTCATTTATCCGTATGAGCATGTGTTAAAATATTGTGCTTTAAAATGGGCTGTGCAAGGTTTAGATGAATCGTGGCTTCATTTAGATCAACTGTTTCAAGAGAAGAAGCAAAGATATGACCAAGATGTAAAACGTGGGATGCAGCGCGAAAAGCCGGAGAGAGGTAAAAGTTATTTAGAGGACTTGGAACATCTTGCTACCCGTCCAGAGCAAGCTCATATTTTCTATAGACAAATGTACAATGAAACACGTGAAGGAGCAGAGGGTGGTAAGCTCGGAGTTGCGAAATCAAAACTGTTTTTAGAAGCTGTAGAAAGTTATGTACAACGCACGGTGCAAAAAGATGAGGAATTAAATCGTCTGCAACATGAGTGTAAAATTTCAGCTGCGAAACTGAAAATGATGGAACAAATGAAAGGTGAAGTAGCAAGAGTGGATCACGCGGTTCGCTTATATGCATATGCGATTCCGAGCCGTGTACATGAACATGTAACGACACTTTTATATGACATGATTGAATCAGACCGCTTTTCACCAAGTGGTTCTGAAGGGCAGTCCTATCAATTAAATACATGGTTTTTAAAGAAAACAGATCCAGTTCACCCAGTAGCAGCACGTTTTATGTTATATGAAATTCGAAAACAGTTAGTAGAAAAAATGAATCGATTACATGAAAATAATGAACAAAAGCGTAATGTAATTCAAAACTACGATAAAAAATTTAATGTAGGTAATATCGATGGCACGGTAACGGCTGTACGCCGAGTAGAAATTGCTCAACAACAAGGCTGGTTCGGAAAAATGATTAATAATCAGCAACGTTTATTCAAAAGAGAATTTGAAGACATCGTAACGCAATATGTACACAAATTAAATGAATATCGAAAAGAAATGCTATTAGAACTTGTATATCAATCGCTATATCAGGCAGTTAATAAAATGATTCAATATTGGGAAAGATTTTTTGATAATTTACATGAAACACGTGAAAATTTATTGTTTGAAATCCAAAAGCGCAGTAAGGAATTTGAAGGGAAAACAAACCCGACGAATGTTTATGTATTAGCAGAGGAACAGCTGCAAGAAAAGATATGGCAAGATATGCAGCAACATTTAAATTTAGGGGTACTACCGAAAGATATATCAGCGGAAATTTATATGAGTTTGTATGGGGAATATTGTCGTGATGCGAAAACAGAAGAGATTCAGTCGAAAAAGGTAGAGGATTTCTATCGCGAACATATACTGAGCTATTGTTATGACGAACTGCAAGTACGCTATCGTGATAAATTAGAATTGAATATTATTGAAGCGTTGCGAAAAGAAGCAGATTATAAGAAACGTGATCGCGATGAATACGTGCGTGAAAAAATTGAAGACCTGTTCCATTTAGCAAGTCCATTCATTCCGAAAGTTGCTCATCATAGGGAATTACAATATTGGGGTATACATCCTTCTTTAAAGAAAGAGCTACAAGAGGAATTGATTCAAGAAATGTTTAAAGAAAAAGATACAGTACACGAAGCCTTTTCGCCATTTGAAGTGATCTGTTATCGAGCACATTATGGCTTATCGCTGCAAGATTTTCCTAAATTATCATCAGGACATATTTCAAACGGATTTATGAATGATAAAGGGGACTATTTCCAATCGTATTATCGCCGTGTAAACAAATTAAATAGTAAAAAATCTAGTTTAACGCCGCATTTAGATAAGTATTGGCACTTACCAGCCTTTATGCCAGATTTGAATGCGACTCAAACAAAATTAGATTATGATAAATGTAATCGTGCCTTACTATACGCATATATGTATCGCTGGATTAGTTTAGTTGCTGTTGATGGACAGTTTGTGTATCAATATAACGGTGTAGGACGTAGCTTTTTAATTCAGTCGATGGGGAAAAATATTTCAAGCGAAAGTTATAAATTACACAGAGCATTGCTTCATAATCCGTTTATTTATGAAAACATCTTGTCACGATTTGAAGAAGAGCAAGAAAAGGCGATGATACAAGGTGGACATTTATATACACATCCGTTCGTATTAGGAGCCCAAGATGTAAGATGGCTTAGAAAAGAACATGTCCACAATCTTTTAGACATGATTTTAATGTATGACCGTGAAGCGAAGTATGATCCGACGTTAGAAGAAACATCAGATGAATTATTAAGACTATTCCTTGATGAAATCGAGTTGTATTTCCAGAACTATTACGGTACAGGTGCTGATATGGTTGCAAAGAAAGAGAAAGAAATGTTTATTAAACAATTGTGGGATCGCTCGCATGCGAAAGGATATGTAGATCCAAATAGCGCTCCGTATAAAAAATGGCAAAATTTATTAAGTGTTCAAGATGAAGAAGAAACGCCAAAAACGAATGTATAGTGAATGAAAAGGGAATCCTTAAAAGTGGCAATACAACTTTAGAAAAGAGGGATTCTGATGCCGTTTTTAGGAAGTGTATATCAAATATTTGGGTTATATCCGGAACTTTATTATGGGATGATTTCAGCAGAGTTGCAAGAGGAAGCTCAGAAGGAGCATCTTGAAAATAGTAGTGCAGAAGCTGAAGTGGAAGAATAAAAAAAGTGCAGATGAAAATCTGCACTTTTTTGTTAGTATTAAAATGGTGAAATAACCTCAAATGAATTATTATTTTTAAATAATAATTCATTTTCATTACATACAATTTTCATTACATTGTATGTAATGAAAATTGTATGAAAATCAATGTAATAAAATGCATATGAATATTAAGGTGGAAAACAACAATGTTTTTAAGAAAATAATTATGTATAAAAATAACACTTTATACATAATCAACCGATTATTTTTGAGTGATTTATTATTGACAATATAATTAATTGTATGATAAATTCAATCAGCATTCTTAATGGTTTTTTGGTATGATTAATATTTTGAAAATTCAATACGGTATAAAGAGATTGAATTTTCTGTTTTTTGAGACGGGTTACTAAGTCTATAGGGGAAGTGAACTATGTATATTTTTATTTTTAAAATAGAACAGTAATAAAGAATGTAACAAGTAAGAGATAAACTTGAAAAAGAGGTTTCAAAGAATGAGTCTTTTCATAAAGAAAGCAATGGATGAAGAAAAGAAAAAAGTATTGAATCAAACTTTAGGAGCGATTGATTTAACTCTTTTAGGTATTGGAGCAATTATTGGTACAGGTATTTTCGTATTAACTGGTATTGTAGCAGCGAAACATGCTGGTCCGGCGATTGTATTATCTTTTGTATTAGCGGCAATTATATGTGCATGTGTAGCTTTCTGTTATGCTGAATTTGCATCTACAGTTCCAGTTTCGGGAAGTGTATATTCATATACATATATGACACTAGGTGAGATTTTTGCATTTATAGTTGGCTGGTGTGTTATGCTGGAGTATTTATTAGCGACTTCTGCGGTTGCAGCAGGCTGGTCAGCATATTTTCAGTCACTGCTACTAGGTTTTAATATTCACATTCCTACGGTTTTTGCTTCGGCACCAGGAATGGGGAAGGGTGGAATCATTGATTTACCAGCAGTTCTTATTATTTTAGTTGTTACATTTTTATTAAGCCGTGGTGCAAAAGAAAGTGCACGAATTAATAATATAATGGTTATTATTAAACTGGCTGTTATTGTAGGATTTATTGTTGTAGGGACACAATATGTAAGACCAGAGAATTGGCAACCATTTCTACCGTTTGGTTTTCACGGTGTGGTAGGGGGCGCTGCTACTGTATTTTTTGCTTTTTTAGGATTTGATGCAGTTGCAACAGCCGCAGAGGAAGTGAAGCGTCCACAACGTAACGTGCCAATTGGGCTACTTGTTTCCTTGTTCATTTGTACCGTTCTATATGTAGGTGTTTCATTCGTGCTAACTGGAATGGTTCCGTTTACGGAATTAAATGTTGCTGATCCGGTTGCATATGCGTTGCGCACTGTAGGAGAAGATAGAATTGCTGGGTTGTTATCGGTGGGAGCGATAGCAGGGCTAACAACAGTTCTGTTAGTAGCTATGTTTGCATTTGTTCGTGTATCTTATTCGATGAGTCGAGATGGACTGTTACCAAAAAGACTTTCAAGTGTCCATAAAGGTTTACAAACTCCATTTTTTAATACGTGGGTTACAGGTATACTAGCAGCTTTATTAGCGGGATTAGTGGATTTGAATTTATTAGCTAATTTAGTGAATATGGGAACGATAACAGCATTTGTGTTTGTATCTATAGCTGTCATTGTATTAAGAAAGACACATCCTGATATGAAGAGGCCATTCCGTGCCCCTCTAGTACCTTTTTTACCTATCGTTTCAATAGTAAGTTGTATATATTTGGCTTTGAACCTTTCTAAGCTTACTTTAATTAGTTTTGTGGCATGGATTATAATAGGCGTTTTCATATATTTTGTATATGCTAAAAAACATAGTAATGTTAGAAATGGAAATAGAGTATAGTCCATTGAAATAATACTTGTAATGGAAATGAAAACACGCTACTTATTCATATAAGAACAAGTAGCGTATTTTTTCTATTTAATAATCCCATTTTCTAAAATTTTAATAGTTGGTGCCACTTTCACATTAGCTTTTGAAAAGGCACTTGGCCAATCATCTTCAACTTGTTTCCATTCTTTATATTGAAACGCTCTCGCATAATCACCAAATCCGAATGGATCAAGTTGCTGTTTTTGAATTTTGTGGATTAAATCGTTTAAATCATTGTTTAGTTGTTTTGTAATAAGAGAAGTTAATTTTTTTCTATCATTTTCTATATCCATGTTGAATGTAAGTTCAGATACGGCAATTTTTAAATCCATTTTAATATTAAATTTGAAGCGGTTATCGCTATAGTCTGTACCGATATCATGATTCATACTAAGAACATTTATTGTTATAAAATCGTCGCCTTTTGTATCTTTTAGATGGCTATTACTTTCAACTAAATTAGAGGGGATTTTCATTGTAAGTGAAACGGGTATATTAGCTTTCTTTTGCACCATAAGAAGAAGGGCACTTTCGTAGCGATTTAAAGACATCTTATAAGTTCCACGAGAGGTTAATAGTGCCGAACCGGTAACAATAACATCTTTCTTCCCTTTTTTTATTTCTGAAATAGCAGGAGTTACGCCTTTATTAAAAGTTTGTCTATGAAATTCATGGAATGTCGTAAACACGGTCCGATTGTATAGTTTGTTCGTATTAATTAAATCTGTTAAATATTCAGGAAGAGCAGGCTTATCTTTGAAATTATTATATATAACAGAAGAAATGGGGCCATCTACTGCAACCATGCGCATATTCCCTGTATTTTTAGGGTCGCGATACCAAACATCCAGATAAGGCATAGCTCCTTCTTGTTTTAAAAAATTCGTGCTAAACAATATAAGCTGTAACTTTTCTGTGGACACTAAACCGCTGCTTGAACTGTTAAACGTATCTTTTGCTTCTCGGGGTGTATGTACTTTCGCTTCATGAATTTCGTACTTTTTCTCTACATCTTCATTGAAAATAGGATTTACGTGATACACAATTAATTTTCCTTTTGCTTTTGCGTCAAAACCGTAAATTAATGAGATGGATTGTTTTTCTAAATCAAGCCGATCTTCACAGCCTGCTAAAAAAATTATGAGAAAACAAAATATAATAAAATGAATAAAGCGTCTCATTTAAACTTTTCTCCTTTTCCAATGCTGATAAAGTGTCATGTATAAGAGAAATACAACTGGGAATAGAAAAACGATAAAATAACTAGCAGTTCCCCAAAATTCTCGCAACGAACTTATCTGATAAGAAGAAGGGATATAAAAGAATAAGATGAAAATACACCCGAATAATAAAAAATAAATAGGTAATGAACTGCCTTTTTTGTTAAGTAATTGATTAATACCATCTGAAGCAGTAAAAATATAAGGAATACAGGAATCAAAAATAATAAAGAGATAAAATGACAAAAAGATAATTTCAAACCGCTCAAGAAATGAGAAATGAAACGGTGTAACAAGAGAAAGAGTTGGCCATAAAAACTTTGTTATACCATCTGGACTAAAATAAATAAAAGAAACGAACGTGATTTGAAGATAAATAAATAACGTAATCAAATTTGCAATAACAATTCCTTTTTTTGCAGATGCTTTGTTAGTTAAATAAGGATAAAGGACAAACGCAAACTCGAATCCGAGAAACGCAATGATAGTTGATTTTACGGTGTTTATAATTGGTAGCCATCCTTCCTTGATAAGAGGAAGAAGATATATAAAATGCCCATCTTTAAGAGGAATAAATAATAATAATGGCATCCAAAGTGTAAAGATGACAGTGAAAACAGCAAAACGACTAATAATAAGTGCTCCTTTACATGCAAGCATAAGCATTGGAATAGATAGCAAAATCATAATTAAAGACATAGGAGATCTAGGTAAAATCCAAATATGAATAACGTATAAGAGGGAAAAAATTAAGGAAACAGCTGCGAGTACAGCATATAAAATCCAAAAAATCATTACTACTCTTCCTAGCCATTTTCCAAGATAGCGTATCAGCACATCAAGTAAAGTATATCCTGGATGTTTTTCCATGATTTTTACAATACATAGACTGACTAAAGTAGTAATGACACATCCGATAATAATAGACATCCAGCCATCTGTATTCGCTCCTTGTGCAACTTCACGCGGAAGTGTAAGTACGCCGAATCCGACTTGAACACCACTAATAGTTAAAATGTATTGAAATAAAGTGATCTCCCTCTTTGCACGTTTTGTCACTAATTCTCCTCCTTTTCTTCAACATCTCTTTGCCGGTTATCTTGTTTTAATTGTAGAGATAGTGGCCGTTTCTTCATAATTTTCCATGGGAAACGTATAAGGGTATCTTTTAAATCCGAAGCATATGACGGAGAAAAAGGACTACCATATGGTACACCAAGTGATTCCATAGAAAGAATATGGATGATAATGATTGCCATTCCAACCATAATTCCAATGACGCCAAATAAAGAGGCGGCTATCATCATTGGGAATCGAAGAAGCCGAATTCCTGCTGACATTTCTAAGTTAGGAATAATGAAGGAGGCAACCGCAGTAATTGATACGACGATAACCATAACGTTACTCACAATCCCAGCTTGAACCGCAGCTTGTCCAATTACAATTCCTCCTACGACGCCGATTGTTTGTCCAACAGGCCCAGGAAGCCGAATCGCTGCTTCTCGGAGCATTTCGAGAACTAATTCCATTAATAAAGCTTCTAATATGGGAGGAAAAGGAATTTTGGCTCGAGATTCTCCAATCGTTAACAACAATTTGAGCGGAATCACTTCATAATGGAAGGAAATCATAGCAATATAAAGAGCAGGAGCAAATATTGCAATAAATAGCCCAGTGAAACGAAGGAGTCGTATAAAAGATGGAATCATAGGTCTGAAGCTGTAATCATCTATCGTCTGAAAGAAGGATGAAAAGGTCATAGGTCCTATTAATACGCCTGGTGAGCGATCTACAACAACAGCAATTCGCCCATTTAAAATATGATGTGCCGTTGTGTCAGGACGTTCAGTGATAGACAATTGTGGGAAGAGAGTATAGGAATTATCTTCAACAAATCCTTCTAATTCACCGGTAGTAAGAATAGCATCTACTTTGATTGATTCAATGCGGCATGCCATATCTTGTACAACATCTTCGTTTGTAACATCTGCAAGATAAAGTAAAAAAACTTTAGAGGTTGCTCGTTCGCCAACAGTGAATTCCTTCACTTTTAATTCGCGATTTGGAATATAGCGACGAATAAGTGCGATACTATCACTTGCCACTTCATTAAATCCTTCGTGTGAGCTTTTTATGGAAGTCTCTGTTGTAGGTTCTTCAATACTCCTTTTTGGCGCCGCTTGCGTATCTAGTTCTAAAGCTGATAATTGCCCGTTTATAAATAAAATACTTTTGCCATGTAAGAGAGATTGCTCAATGTCTATCCACTTCTGAACTTTTTTAATATTCCCTATAGAAACAGAAGATTCCCAAAAATCATCTTCATTCCATTCTTTAAATAAGAGAGGACGAAGAATATCTACATTAATAACAGTTTTATCTACAAGTCCTTCCATATATATAAGAGCAGCTTCTTTTCCGTTTTTTAACGGGAAAGTGCGTGTAATTAATTCTGGAATACCACTAAATAATTTGGATAAGTGTTTAAGATTAAGCGGCATGGAGGAAGAAATTTCTTTATTTAATACAGTTTCAGATTGCTCATGAGTAGAGAAAGATTTTTCGCCCCTTATCCATTTTCGAAAAGATCCCATATATTCACCTTATTCCTCGTTGAACTTTATATGGGTTATTATGGATAGTTACATACAGACATATGCGCAGTTTAAAATTTATATTGTATATTTGTACATTTAACGCTATAATTATAGTGTTAAAGATGGAATCGTGATATGACCTGTTATGAATCTATCGTTTTATTTATGAATAAATGGATTGGTATTTTAGCAAGATGTGCTAATAAACTACTCCACCATGATGATAGCGTGCCCAAAATGTGGTGCGTATATTTTCGTGGTGGAGTTTTTTTATTCTCAAAAAGGGGGAGAGACCATGAATGACAACATGGTTCATATTACAATTGACGGAAAAAAGTATACAGCGGAGCCTGGTTCAACGATATTGGGTGTTATTAATGAGAACGGGATTGAACATCCGCAAATTTGTTACGTGCCAGAAGTAGATCCTATTCAAACATGTGACACTTGTATTGTAGAAGTTGACGGAAAGTTAATGCGTTCTTGTTCGACGATAGCAACGGAAGGTATGGACATTGAACGTGCTTCTGTTCGCGCAAAAGAAGCACAAACAGAGGCGATGGATCGGTTACTAGAAAATCATTTATTATACTGTACAGTATGTGACAACAACAATGGGAACTGTAAACTGCATAATACAGCAGAATTAATGGAAATTGAACATCAAAAATATCCTTATGAACCGAAAGTAGATGTAAGTGAAGTTGATATGACGCATCCGTTTTATCGCTATGACCCTAATCAATGTATTGCATGCGGTCAATGCGTTGAGGTGTGTCAAAACTTACAAGTAAATGAAACGTTATCGATAGACTGGGAAGCGGAACGCCCACGAGTTATTTGGGATGAAGGAGTAAATATTAATGATTCTTCATGCGTTAGCTGTGGTCAATGTGTAACGATTTGCCCTTGTAACGCTTTAATGGAGAAAACGATGCTCGGTGAAGCTGGATTTATGACGGGATTAAAACCAGATATTCTTGAACCGATGGTAGATTTAATTAAAGAAGTTGAGCCTGGATATAGCGGTATTTTTGCGGTATCAGAAGTGGAAGCGGCCATGCGTGATACTCGTACGAAGAAAACGAAAACAGTATGTACATTTTGTGGTGTAGGTTGTTCGTTTGAAGTGTGGACGAAGGGGCGTAAAATCCTTAAAGTACAGCCATCTTCAGATGCACCAGTTAACGCAATTTCCACTTGTGTAAAAGGGAAATTTGGTTGGGATTTCGTAAATTCTAAAGAACGAATTACAAAACCTTTAATTCGTAAAAATGGAACGTTTGTTGAATCTACATGGGAAGAAGCACTGAATGTAGTTGCAAATAAATTAGGTACTATTAAAGAAGAGTACGGTAAAGGTTCTATCGGATTTATTTCTTCCTCTAAAATTACAAATGAAGATAATTATGTAATTCAAAAATTAGCTCGACAAGTATTTGGAACGAATAATATTGATAACTGCTCACGTTATTGCCAATCACCAGCAACGGATGGTTTGTTCCGTACAATTGGTATGGGCGGTGATGCAGGAACGATTAAAGATATTGCGCAATCTGGTCTTGTTATTATTGTAGGATGTAATCCGACAGAAGGTCATCCTGTTTTAGCTACACGTATTAAACGTGCACATAAATTACACGGACAAAAGTTAATTGTAGCTGATCTTCGTAAAACAGAAATGGCAGAGCGATCAGATGTCTTTATTAGTCCAAAACAAGGAACAGATCAAGTTTGGTTAATGGCTGTTACAAAATATATGATTGATCGAGGTTGGCATGATCAGGAATTTATTAATGAGAATGTAAACTTCTTTGAAGATTTCAAAGAAAGTCTAGAAGAATATACACTTGCATATGCAGAAGAAGTAACAGGTATTTCAAAAGAAACACTTATTCAAATGGCTGAAATGATTCGTGATGCAGATGGTACATGTATCCTTTGGGGTATGGGGGTAACGCAAAATACAGGTGGTTCTGATACTTCCGCTGCAATTTCAAACTTACTTCTTGCAACAGGGAACTATCGTCGTCCAGGAGCAGGTGCATACCCACTTCGAGGTCACAATAACGTACAAGGTGCTTGTGATATGGGTACTTTACCAGGATGGCTTCCAGGATATCAGCACGTTACTAACGAAATGGAACGTGCGAAATTTGAAACTGCTTACGGAGTGAAAATTGATAGTGAACCAGGTCTTAATAATATTGAAATGCTTCACGCAATTGACGAAGGAAAAATGAAAGCAATGTATCTTGTCGGAGAAGATATGGCTCTTGTAGATTCTAATGCAAATCATGTACATGAAGTGTTGTCGAGCCTTGATTTCTTCGTTGTGCAAGATGTTTTCCTTTCTAAAACTGCTCAATATGCAGATGTTGTATTACCAGCAGCGCCATCTCTTGAGAAAGAAGGTACTTTCACAAATACAGAGCGCCGTGTCCAAAGATTATATCAAGTTCTTCCTACGCTAGGAGATGCGAAACCAGACTGGTGGATCGTCCAGGAGGTTGCGAATAAACTAGGGGCAAACTGGAATTATAGCCACCCAAGTGAAATCTTTGCTGAAATGGCAAGTTTATCACCATTATTCTCGCAAGCGAACTATGAAGTGCTTGAAGGATGGAACAGTTTCCATTGGGGAAGTTTTGATGGAACAAATACACCACTTCTGTTCCAAGATGGATTTAACTTCCCAGATAAAAAAGCTCGTTTTGCGATTGCTGACTGGGTACGTCCAGCTGAATTTCCAGCGGAGTTCGACCTTCACATTAACAACGGTCGTATGCTTGAGCATTTCCATGAAGGGAATATGACAAATAAATCAACAGGTATTCAAACGAAAGTACCTGGTGTTTTCGTTGAAGTCTCTCCAGACCTTGCAAAAGAACGTGGCGTAAAAACAGGTTCGTTAGTTCGTCTTGTCTCTCCTTTTGGAGCATTAAAATTACGTGCACTCGTTACAGATCGTGTAAAAGCGAATGAGTTATATTTACCGATGAACTCTACAGATAACGAAACGGCAATTAATTTCTTAACAGGTCCTGCTGTGGATGTACGTACGAATACACCTGCGTATAAACAAACGAAAGTGCGTATGGAAGTGTTAGAAGTTGATGGCGAAAATCCGATGCCAAAAGCGAACCCACGCAATAAAAAACGTCACCCTCAAGCTGGAATTGAGGTACATCGTAAGTGGGCACGTCCAGGGTATGTGCATTTAACGGATAAGTAGGAGGAGAAAACTATGGCTGCACCTATAAAAATGATTCAAAAACAAGAATTAACTGAGGAAGAAATAAAACAGCAAAAATTAGATGATTTAAAGGAGCTTTTAACAAATAATGAAGAAGCTCTAAATCAGATGTTTAATATAGTAGGGGAATTAAATGACATTGGAATGCTAGAAGCTGCAAATTCTATGCTGAAAGCGAAAGAACCAATTGCAAAGATTGTTCTAGGTCAAGTAACTCGTGAGCCTGTTACAAATTTAATTAATAATATGATGGGCGCTGCAGGTGCGTTAACTGAACTTGACCCAGAACTTACGAAAAAGCTTATGGGTAGTTTATTAGTCGGGCTAGAAGAAGGTAATGAACATCTAGAAAGTAATAAAAAAGTAGGGGTATTCGATCTTATGAAAGTATTGAAAGACCCAGATATTAACCGTGCTATCGGGTTTGGGCTTCATTTCTTAAAAGGTATGGGGAAAGGGTTAAAAGACGAATAAACTTCATGAAGTGAACCTTTCCGCCTAAATATTTGTACGAAATAGTTTGGGCGGAAAGCTCATTTTGGTAAAATATATAATAAAGTAAAATGAGGCTTTTGGGAGGTATAATTGTATGTCAAAAAAAGTACATGAATTTAATGATATGATACGAAAACTTCGAAAGGAACTTTTCGGAAAAGGACCAGAACGAATTCATACTGTTTTTGCGGAAAATATGGCTATAGCGACTCTTTATGGAAACTTAACACCTACTGAAAAATTTATTTCAAGTACGATGGACGGTGCGGAAATGGTTCATATGGCTAGAACGAAAATGATTCAAGAGGTGTATGCTGCGAATTCCCGTGAACATTTGGAGGAACTTGTTGGAGCGAAATTAGTGAATTTGTTTTCAGATATGAAAGTAGAAGAAGATATTGCAGTTTCTGTATTTGTTTTTGATAAAAATATAACGTGAGAGAAGGATACTGATCGTGAAACCGATACAGGTAGAAAGAGAAATCTTTCGTTATGAACAAGGAGCATTTAAACATATAGAGGACAGCATTGTAACAGAGTTTCCTGTCACCATTAAAATGAACGGACAGGAGTTTGTTACAATGGTTAGTACTCCAGAATATATAGAAGATATGGTAATAGGCTTCTTAGCGTCTGAAGGAATCATTCGGAAGTATGAAGATATTGATAGTGTATGGGTGCAGGAGAAAGAAGGATTTGTGCATGTAACAACGACAAAAGTAAATCCGTATTATGAACAAATGCAAAATAAACGCTATATTACGTCTTGTTGTGGTATGAGTAGGCAAGGGTTTGTTTTTGCAAATGATGCACTAAGTGCAAAAAAAATGAAGGGTGTCCATGTACAGGTTGCTGCAGAGGATTGTTTTCGGTTAATGAAAGAAATGCAGCAATCTGCGGATACGTTTCATCATACTGGTGGGGTTCATAATGCAGCTTTATGTGATGTGAATGGTATTATTTTAAGTCGAATGGATATTGGTAGGCATAATGCATTAGACAAAATTTACGGTTATTGTTTAAGAAACGATATTTCTATAAAAGATAAAATCATTGTTTTTAGTGGTCGTATTTCTTCGGAAATATTATTGAAAGTTGCAAAAATCGGTTGTGAAATTATACTATCAAAATCAGCTCCAACTGAGTTAGCTTTGCAACTAGCGGAAGATTTAGGTATTACGACAATAGGATTTATTCGTAATCACTCCTTAAATGTATATACCCATCCAGAACGTGTTTTAAATATAAAATAAAAGTGAGGCAATGAAGATGAAATCAGCTACATTAGACAAGTTGCAACGTCCGTTAAAGGATTTACGTATTTCAGTTACTGATCGCTGTAATTTTCGCTGTCGATATTGTATGCCAGAAGAAATATTTGGTCCTGATTACTCGTTTTTGTCTAATGATAAAATTTTATCTTTTGATGAAATTGAAAGGATAACACGTATTTTCGTTTCTTTAGGTGTGAGAAAATTACGGATTACGGGCGGAGAACCGTTACTTCGAAGAGGGCTTCCAAAGCTTATTGAGCGCCTTAATAAAATTGATGGTGTAGAAGATATCGGTTTAACAACCAATGGATCGTTACTTAAAAAGTTTGCTCCTGATTTATATAAGGCGGGACTATCACGTGTAACAGTTAGCTTAGATTCCTTAGAAGAAGAGCGGTTTTTCTATTTAAATGGTAATAGGAGCAAAGTGCAAAGGGTTCTGGAAGGAATACAGGCTGCAGCTGAAGTTGGAATGAAAATTAAAATAAACATGGTCGTTCAAAAGGGAAAAAACGAACAGGACATTTTGCAGATGGCGCAATATTTTAAGGAAAATAAGCATATTCTTCGTTTTATTGAGTATATGGATGTTGGAAATTATAATGGTTGGGATTTAAAAGAGGTCGTCTCTAAACAAGAAATAGCAGATACGATTCATCAAGTTATGCCGTTAGAACGGATAGAAGCAAATTATTCTGGTGAAGTGGCTACTAGGTATCGTTATATAGGAAGCGATGAGGAAATAGGTATTATTTCATCAGTAACAGATTCTTTTTGCTCATCATGTACGAGAGCTCGTATTTCTGCAGAAGGAAAATTATATACTTGCTTATTTGCTTCTAAAGGAAATGATTTAAGGGAATTGCTTCGTTCTGAACATACAGATGAGGACATTACAGATGTAGTACGCGATATATGGAATAATAGGGAAGATCGTTATTCAGATGAACGCTTAAATCATACAAATAAGAAAACAATACCTAAAATTGAAATGTCACATATCGGTGGTTAATATATAAAGCTAGCTTCATAGTGAAAAATGGAAAATTTACAAGAGTTGTGGATTTTCTATTTTATAGTAAAAGTGATGATTGATATCTCTGTAAAAGATGTGCAGAGAAATTAAGCAGCATTCAAAAACCTTTATTTTGAGGAGGTTTTTTGAAGCTGCTTTTTTATTTGGAGAAAATGGAGGAATGGGTAATGGCATTTCATAAGCCGGAACAAATTGCTGAGCTTGTCATTGAGGCCGGTGTTCAAAAAGTAAGACAGACATTGCCAGCGATGCTTATTCTCGGTTTTTTAGGAGGAGCGTTTATTGCGATAGGTTTTTTACTTAACATTCGAGTTTTAGGGAATTTACCTGAGCGCTGGGGAAGTCTAGTGAATGTTTTAGGAGGAGCAGTATTTCCTGTTGGACTCATGCTCGTAGTATTAGCAGGAGGAGAATTAATTACGGGAAATATGATGTCACTGTCTATGGCGCTTTATGCAAAGAAAATTACATTGATAAGCGTACTGAATAACTGGGTTTGGATTACTCTCATGAATTTTATTGGGGCAATTTTCGTTGCGTATTGCTTTGGGCATCTTGGCGGATTAACAGAGGGAGAGTATTTAAATAAAACGGTAGCGATAGCGGAAGGGAAGTTACATGAATCATTTGGGAGAACTTTAATTTTAGCAATTGGTTGTAATTGGCTCGTTTGTCTTGCTCTTTGGCTCGCTTACGGGACGAGTGATTTTGTCGGAAAAATCATCGGAATTTGGATTCCAATTATGGCATTTGTAGTGATTGGATTTCAGCAAGTAGTAGCAAATATGTTTGTCATTTCCGCTGTTATTTTTGCTGGTCATCTAACGTGGATGGATCTGGCTAAAAATTTTGTTCCTGTTTTTATCGGAAATGTAATTGGAGGAGCTGGGTTTGTTGGTTTTGCTTACTTTGCTTGTTATCAGAAACAACATTCTAATATGAAATAGAGTTCTTGAGAGGAAGGGTATGTAATGGCTGATCGGTATTCACGACAACAGTTGTTCAAACCAATTGGGAGTAAAGGACAAGAAAAAATTCGAAATAAACATGTGTTAATTGTAGGGGCAGGCGCATTAGGAAGTGCAAGTGCCGAAAGTTTCGTACGTGCAGGTGTTGGCAAGTTGACGATTATTGATCGTGACTACGTTGAATGGAGTAATTTACAAAGGCAACAATTGTACTCTGAACAAAATGCGAGAGAGAAAATGCCGAAAGCAATTGCTGCAAAAAATCGGTTAGAACAAATTAATTCGGAA
The DNA here is from genome assembly GCF_052805735.1 of Bacillus sp. N6. NCBI lineage: Bacteria > Bacillati > Bacillota > Bacilli > Caryophanales > Bacillaceae > Bacillus > Bacillus sp. N6. The sequence continues at coordinate 3,503,882 of NZ_CM127843.1, read as the reverse complement.
GTACAAATACATGCTTTCGTAATGGATGCAACTTCAGAAAATATGGAAGGTCTATTAAAAAATGTAGATGTAATCATTGATGCAACAGATAATTTTGATATTCGATTTGTAATAAATGATTTATCACAAAAACATAATATTCCGTGGGTATATGGTTCTTGCGTTGGATCGTATGGTATGAGTTATACAATTATTCCACAAGAGACACCGTGTTTACATTGTATGCTTAAAAATATTCCTGTTACAGGTGTGACATGTGATACCGCTGGAATTATTAGCCCTACTGTTCAAATCGTCGCAGCATATCAAGTGGCAGAAGCACTCAAAATTTTAGTGGAAGATTTCTCAGCAATTAGAAAAACATTTTTCATGTTTGATATATGGAGTAATCAAAATCATTTTATAAAATTAGGGAAAATAAAAACAGACACTTGTCTCTCATGCGGTTCAAATCGAACTTATCCTTATTTATCATACGAAAACCAAACGAAAGCAGCTGTTTTATGCGGAAGAAATACAGTTCAAATTAGAACAGTAGACAATAAGAAATACAATTTTGATGATATAGAAAAAGTATTACAAACACTGGGGAAAGTAGATCGGAATCCGTATTTACTATCTTGCCAATTCGATGATTACCGCGTGGTTGTTTTTCGAGATGGTCGTGTTTTTATTCATGGTACAAATGATATTTCGAAAGCGAAACAACTATATTATCGCGTATTCGGTTAATAGAGAGGGTGTCAAAAATGGAAAGAAGAGTGCCAATTACGGTTGAAGAAGCTGTTCGTAAAGTGATGGGATTTGCTGATAAAGGCTTAAAGGAGCTATTACCAATTGAATTAGCTTATGGACGTATATTAGCAGAGGATTTAGTAGCTGACCATGATGTCCCGTCATTTAATCGTTCGCCGTATGACGGATTTGCTATTCGAGCAGAAGATACTAATTTAGCAAGTTATGAAACGCCAATTGTATTTGAAGTAGTGGGTGAAATTGGTGCAGGATCGCTATTCCATGAGAAAGTGGGTCCGTTTCAAGCAGTTCGAATTATGACGGGAGCACAAATTCCGAATGAGTGTGATGCGGTTGTTATGTTAGAGCTGACTCGTCAATATGAGAAGAATGGCAACAATTATATGGAAGTGAAGCGATCATTCAAAACGGGCGACAATATTTCTTTTCAAGGTGAAGATGCTCGTAAAGGAACGGTTCTTGCAAAGAAAGGATCGTACATTAATCCAGGTATTTCAGCTCTTCTTGCTACATTCGGTTATAGTGAAGTACCAGTTGCGAGAAAGCCTGTAATTGGACTGTTAGCGACTGGGAGTGAATTACTGGATGTCGATGATTCATTACAGCCAGGGAAAATCCGAAACAGTAATACGTACATGATATTGTCTCAAATTCGAAGAGCGGGTGGCAGAGTAAAATATTTTGGGAAGTTTAGTGATGATTTTAATACGTGTTTTACAGCTGTGAAAGAAGCGCTTGGCCAAGTAGATATGTTAATTACAACGGGCGGTGTATCTGTAGGAGATTATGATTATTTACCAGCTATTTACGAAAAGTTAGGTGCATCTGTTCTTTTTAATAAAGTTGCAATGCGACCAGGAAGTGTTACGACCGTAGCACAATTAAATGGCAAGTTATTATTTGGTTTATCAGGAAATCCATCCGCTTGTTACGTAGGGTTTGAATTATTCGTAAGACCGTGTATTCGGACGTATATGTTTAGTGAAAAAGTACATTTAAAAAGAGAAAAAGCGTTATTAGGAGAAGATTTTCTAAAACCGAATCCATTTACAAGATTTGTACGAGCAAAATTGCAATATGATGAGGGGAAATTAATCGCTTATCCATCAGGGTTTGATAAATCTAGCTCAGTTTCTTCATTGGCAGAATCAAATGCGTTTATCGTATTGCCGGGCGGGACAAGAGGATATAAAAAAGATATGTTTGTTGATGTTCTTTTATTAGAAGATAACGAAGGTAGTGAATGGCCTTGGACATTTCATAAAGTGAGAGGTGGTTCTAATGAGACAAGCGCTATTTGAAATTGTAGATAATCCGATTTTAGTTGAAGAAGTAACGAATAAAGTCGCAAGAAGGGAAGCAGGTGCGATTACAACATTTATTGGTACGGTGAGAGAATTAACAAAAGGAAAACGAACGCTACATTTAGAGTATGAAGCATATAAACCGATGGCAGTAAAACAACTTATGAGAATTGGTGAAGAGATTAGTGAAAGATGGCCGGATGCAAAAGTAGCAATTACACACCGTGTAGGGCGGCTAGAAATAATGGATATTGCGGTAGTCATTGCAGTTTCATCACCGCATCGTAAAGTAGCTTATGAAGCGAATGAGTACGCGATTGAACGTATAAAACGAATTGTTCCAATTTGGAAAAAAGAATTTTGGGAAGATGGAACGATGTGGATTGGAGATCAACTTGAAAACACACCATATCCAGAAGGAAAACCAAAGAAGGAAGAATGAGAAAATGATTACAATTTTATTATTTGCAAATCTGCGTGAGGAAGTTGGATCGGATCGATTAGTAATTTCAGAAAAGCAAGAAATGACAGTGCAGCAATTAAAAGAATGGCTCAAAGTCAGCTATTGTTTACAATCGCTGGATAAAGTGATGGTGGCTGTTAATGAGGAGTTTGTAATGAATGAAGAGATGATAGAGGCTGGAGATATAGTCGCATTAATCCCGCCCGTTAGCGGTGGATGATAAGCTTTTTCACCAGATGAAGCGCCAAGAAGATGTTGTATATAAATTAGAATAAGAGAAGGGATGAGTTCCATGCTTACTCAAGAACAAATAATGAATGCATTAAAACATGTAGAGGATCCAGAGTTACACAAAAGTGTTGTAGAATTAAATATGGTTAGAAATGTACAAATGAACGGAACAGAGGTTAAACTTGAAGTAGTACTAACAATCCAAGGTTGTCCGTTAAAAGCAAAAATTCAACAAGATATTGAAGAGTCACTTCACGCAATTGGTGCTTCTAAAGTGGATGTAACATTTGGTTCTATGACACAAGAAGAACGTGCAGCTTTAACAGAGAAGTTAAAGAAAAATACTAGAACAGAAACTGGTATGCCGAGCATGCTTCGCCCGGATTCAGGAGTACGTTTTATTACTGTAACGAGCGGAAAAGGCGGAGTTGGAAAATCAACGGTGACAATTAATCTTGCAACTGCACTAGCTCGTATGGGCAAGAAAGTGGGGATATTAGATGCGGATATATATGGTTTTAGTATTCCAGCTATGATGGAAACGAATACGAAACCAACGATGATTGATCAAACGGCAATTCCAGTCATTAGTCACGGTGTTAAAATCATGTCGATGGGATTTTTTACAGAAGGAAATAACCCAGTTATGTGGCGCGGACCGATGCTAAATAAATGGATTCAAAATTTCCTTGCGAATACGCACTGGGGAGAATTAGATTATTTATTACTTGATTTACCACCAGGTACAGGAGATGTTGCGATTGATGTTGCAGCGATGATTCCGCAAGCGAAAGAAATAATTGTTACAACTCCGCACAATGTAGCTTCATTCGTTGCTTCAAGAGTCGGTGTAATGGCAAAACATACGAAGCATGAGATTTTAGGTATTGTGGAAAATATGGCTTATTATGAAGAGCAAGATGGATCGAAAAATTATCTCTTCGGAAAAGGCGGCAGCGAAATGCTTGCAGAACAATTGCAAGCAGAAGTAATTGCCAAGATACCTTTTGCAAAACGTGAAGAAAATAGCGGTTCATCTGTATATGATGAAGATTCTCTTGTTGGAGAAGTGTTTACATCGTTAGCTGAGGATATTATTTATAGAGGATAGAGGGGGAAGTTTAGTATGGCGTGTAACATTGATCATTCTATTGAAGATGTGATGAATAAGCTCGAAAGTCAAAAGAATTCTTTACCTGAAGGGATCTTTAAAGGGTTAAAGAGTTTTTTACAAGGTAATCATTCGCAGAAATTATTAAATGATATTTTTCACCTTCTAAAAAAGTATGATTTAGTCAGTGAGGAAGAACGAGAGACGAGAAACGCACAATTATTGCACATTTTGAATTAAGTACTCTTTGGCTTTAGAATTTTTTCAGAAGGGGTGAATGTGATGGATATGAAAAAGATGATTGAAACGATAGAAGTAACTAGAGTGACTGAAGAGGAATTATCGATTTCGAATTTACATCCAAAGCTTGTGAAGTTGTATAGTCAAAAAGATAGTACAGAGTATACGAAGCTATTAAAATATATTTTATCATTATCCGTGCAGTTGAAGCTGAATCTCGTATTGAAATATTTTGGTGTGCGTCCGATTGTTGCTGCAGACGAGCGTATGCAATTTCAAGAGATATTTAAATGCTTAGCTAAGAAAGATGAGAATGGGGAATGGTTTCTAAATTTGGTTTCTTTATATGTAGGGCTAATTGTAGTTCTTCATTTTGAGGAGAAAGTGATTGAGAGCAGTTTTTTTGATGATATGGTAGTGGATGAATGTAATGAAATATAGGATTCTGCTCATAACATTTTTCTATATTAAATGCTTTAACTGCGATTTTAGTTGGTTATGTAAATATGAAGGTAACTAATTAAGAAAAAGGAATGAAACTAGTTGGATAAAAAGAGTTCTTCAGTTGTTTCCGTCGTTTTTTCGTGTTACCATTAAGCGAATTTTTCATAAGGAGAGAAAGCGATGAAATGGATTTATTTTCTTATTATTAACATTATAGCTTTTAGCCTTATGGGGCTTGATAAACGAAAAGCGAAGAAGAAACAGTGGAGAACGCCAGAAAGTACGTTGTTTTTATCAGCGGCAGCTGGGGGAGCAGTTGGAGCTTGGATTGGCATGTATATGTTTCATCATAAAACTCATAAAAAAAAATTTGTTTTCGGCATACCGTTACTTGTTGTAATAACGGTATGTTTATTATTCGTTGTATGAGAAATGTCGAAAGAAATGCAGATTGATTATTGGTAAAGTGAGCATGTGAGACCGTATAATGGAGAAAAAATGAGAAGAGGAGAAAAAGGAAGATGGGGAGTCAATCAGCAGAGCAAAAAAAAGGGATACTATATGCGGCTGGTGCTTACACGATGTGGGGAATTCTACCGATTTATTGGAAATGGGTTGAGGAAGTTCCAGCAGATGAAATATTAGCACACCGCATCGTTTGGGCGTTTGTTTTTATGTTACTCGTATTAGGTGTTACGAAGAGGTTTCGCCAGTTTATTGGGGAATTTGTAAATCTTTTTAAACGACCTAAATTATTAATGTCATTAACAATAGCTTCAGTCTTGATTAGTGGAAACTGGTTTGTTTACATATGGGCCGTTAATCATAATCATGTTATTGAAGCGAGTCTTGGCTATTATATTAATCCGCTTATTAGTATTTTACTTGGTACAGTCGTTTTAAAGGAAAAGTTAAACTTTTGGCAATATGTTGCAGTTGGTTTAGCAGGAGTAGGGGTTGTCATTTTAACAGTACGTTTCGGATCTATTCCGTGGGTTTCTCTTTCACTTGCCTTTTCATTTGGATTATACGGATTAACGAAAAAACTATTAAATTATGATGCTACAATTGGACTTACGATGGAAACCATGTTAGTGACGCCGTTTGCGATCATTTATCTTGTTATGACAGGAGCACATGGTTTCGGCTCATTTGGATCTATTTCAATGTTATCAACGTTACTTTTAATAGGAGCAGGTATTGTAACAGCATTACCACTATTTTATTTTGCAAAAGGAGCACAACTTATTCCGCTTTATATGGTGGGATTTTTACAATATATTGCGCCAACAATTAGCTTAATTTTAGGTGTATTTGTATTTGGTGAACATTTCACATCCACACATATGATTGCATTTTTCTGTATATGGGTTGCTTTATTTGTATTCTCGGTAGCGAAGACAAAGTTCTTAGTGCAGAAACAACCGAAATTTATAAAAAATAAATCAGCAAAAGTATCATAATGCGTAGTATTTTCTACGCATTTTTCTTTATACTGATACTATATAGGATTTCCATCATAGCTAGTAGGGAGCTGAGAACGTGGAAACAATTTTACATAATGATCCGCTTATGGCCGCTGTAATTTCATGGTTTTTAGCACAATTAACGAAAGTAGTCTTTAAATTAGTCAAAACGGGTGAATTTGATTTTGCAAAGTTTTTCGCTTCAGGTGGGATGCCGAGTTCTCATGCTTCAACTGTTACAGCACTTGCTACAGGAGTTGGGGTAGTAGAAGGTGTGGAAAGCTCGATGTTTGCGGTTGCTACTATTTTTGCCATTATTGTTATGTATGATGCTTCAGGAGTAAGGCTTGCAGTAAGTAAACAAGCAAAAATATTGAATGAGTTTTTTCATGGTAGACAAACAGAATATAAGAAGTTAAATGAACTTGTTGGGCATACACCGTATGAAGTAGTAGTTGGTGCTTTATTAGGGATTATTGTCGGAGTAGGATATTGTTTATGAGCGGAACATTTTATATGTTCTGCTTTTCTTTGTTTTTATACATATTCAGCTACCTTTTTGAATATCGTTATACGGATTTCGAAAGGGTGGGTGAGTAACTTGTTATTATATGAAAAAGTGCATGAAGAAATAGCGAGAAGAACAACTGCACTTCAAACAATGCAACGGCAAGATGGTACGTGGCAGTTTTGTTTTGAAGGAGCGCCACTAACAGATTGTCATATGATTTTTTTATTAAAATTATTAGGTAGAGATAAAGAGATAGAACCGTTTGTAAAAAGGTTAGCATCACTTCAAACAAATGAAGGAATATGGAAATTGCATGAAGATGAAGTGGGTGGTAATTTATCTGCTACAATTCAATCTTATGCTGCCTTACTTGCATCGGAAAAATATACAAAAGAAGATGCGAATATGAAGCGAGCGGAAATGTTTATAAATGAGCGCGGGGGGGTAGCGCGTGCTCATTTTATGACGAAGTTTTTATTAGCAATTCATGGAGAATATGAATACCCTTCTCTCTTTCATTTGCCAACACCAATTATGTTTCTGCAGAATGATTCCCCTCTCAGTATATTTGAATTGAGTAGCTCAGCACGTATTCATTTAATTCCGATGATGTTGTGTTTAAATAAAAGATTTCGAGTAGAGAAAAAGTTATTGCCAAATTTAAATCATATTGCAGGCGGGGGCGGAGGATGGTTTCGGGAGGACCGATCTCCGGTTTTTCAAACCTTATTAAGTGACGTGAAGAAAATTATAACGTATCCACTTTCTTTGCATCATAAAGGATATGAGGAAGTAGAACGTTTTATGAAAGAGCGTATTGATGAAAATGGAACATTATATAGTTACGCAACTGCCTCGTTTTATATGATTTATGCTTTACTTGCATTAGGACATTCTATTCAATCACCAATTATTCAGAAGGCTATAACGGGAATCACATCTTATATATGGAAGATGGAGAGAGGGAGCCATTTGCAAAACTCTCCGTCAACTGTATGGGATACAGCTTTACTCAGTTATGCTTTGCAAGAAGCTCAAGTTCCGAAAGCAAGTAAAGTGATTCAAAATGCATCAGCGTATATACTAAGAAAACAGCAAACGAAGAAAGTAGATTGGAGTGTACATGCACCGGATCTCTTCCCAGGTGGTTGGGGCTTTTCGGATGTGAATACGACGATTCCAGATATTGATGATACAACTGCTGCGTTAAGAGCATTGGCGCGAAGTAGAGGGAACGAAAATGTAGACAATGCTTGGAAGCGAGCGGTTAATTGGGTTAAAGGATTGCAAAATAATGATGGTGGTTGGGGGGCTTTTGAAAAAGGGGTAACGAGCCGTATATTAGCAAAGTTACCAATCGAAAATGCAAGTGATATGATTACAGATCCTTCTACACCAGATATTACAGGAAGAGTGTTAGAATTTTTCGGGACGTATACGCAAAATGAATTGCCCGAGAAACAAAAACAAAGTGCGATAAATTGGTTAATGAATGTACAAGAGGAAAATGGATCGTGGTATGGGAAATGGGGAATTTGTTATATATATGGTACGTGGGCAGTGTTGACGGGTTTACGGTCACTCGGAATACCATCTAGCGATCCATCATTGAAACGAGCAGCTTTATGGCTTGAACATATACAGCATGAAGATGGTGGCTGGGGAGAATCTTGCCAAAGTAGTGTGGAAAAAAGATTTGTTACTTTGCCATTTAGTACACCATCCCAAACAGCATGGGCGTTAGATGCCCTCATTTCTTACTATGATAAAGAAACGCCAGTCATTCGCAAAGGTATTTCATATTTGCTCTCCAACCCTTATGTAAATGAAAAATATCCTACTGGAACAGGTTTACCAGGTGGGTTTTATATTCGTTATCATAGTTATGCTCATATATATCCGTTGCTTACTTTGGCTCATTATGCAAAAAAATATAGAAAATAAACCGAGAGATGTCTCTCGGTTTATTTTGTTGGGTAGTAGGTCCCTTTTGAAAAGAATAAGGTTGTGATGTACCTTATTTTTCGGTTGATGGGCGTTTTTGACGTGCATCAGCGGCATTTGCACGTGCGTTTGCTTCTAAGTCATTGTGGTCAGCGAGTTCGCGAGAGAACTCAACATCAATGCCATCAGTTGCTTTGCTTTGTTTGAAATTCTTTTTGTTCATTCGACACAATCTCCTTGCACTTTATGCGACGTTGCAAAGTTAGTTTGACACAAATAGACTTTTTTATACAAAGAGGAATTGGAAAGCAAAAAGCCGAAATATACAGTATAAGTAATAGAAATGGGGGATAGGAATGGAGTTTTTAAATGGGAAAACAGCTGTTGTAACAGGAGCTGCACAGGGAATTGGAAAAGAGATTGCAAGGGTTTATGCAAAACTAGGGGCGAAAGTATTAATTAGCGATGTAAATGAAGAGAATCTACAAAAAACGACACGTGAGTTATCAGATGAAGGATATGAAGTGTGCTCATATCGATGTGATGTGAGTAATCAAAATGAAGCAAAGTCATTAATTGAATATGCGGTTCAAAAATTTGGTACATTACATATTTTGGTGAATAATGCTGGAATTACAAGAGACGCAATGTTACATAAAATGGAGAAGTCTGCTTGGGAACAAGTATTACAAGTGAACTTAACTGGAGTTTTTTATTGTATGCAACCAGCGCTTCTTTACATGAGACAACAAGGGTATGGACGCATTATTAATATATCTTCAATTAGTAGAGAAGGAAACATAGGTCAAGCAAATTATGCGGCTACAAAGGCAGGAGTTGTCGGTTTAACGAAAACAGCAGCAAAAGAAGTTGGAAGCTTCGGTATTACTTGTAATGCGATTTGTCCGGGTTTTATGGATACAGATATGACAAAAACGATACCAGATAAAGTGAAAGAAAAGATGGTTGGTGCTATTCCAGTTGGTAGAATTGGAACGCCAGAAGATATTGCGAATGCAGCAGCTTTTTTAGCATCAGAATACGCATCTTATATTACAGGTGAAGTATTAAATGTGAGCGGAGGACTGCAAGTTTAAAGGAATACATAATGAAAAGAACCTGACCAGGTAGGTCAGGTTCTTTCTCATTAATTTAAGTTAAGCCAAACGCTCTTTACTTCTGTATAGTTATTTAATGCGTAAGATCCCATTTCACGGCCAAGACCAGATTGTTTAAATCCTCCAAATGGAGATGCTGCATCAAAGACGTTATAACAGTTTACCCATACTGTACCTGCACGTACTTTACTTGCAACATAGTGTGCTGTTTTAACATTTTCTGTCCACACACCAGCCGCTAAGCCGAATTGTGATTTATTTGCACGTTCAATTACTTCATCAATATCGTTAAACGGTATTGCAGAAATAACTGGACCGAAAATTTCTTCTTTTGCGATCGTCATTTCATCATTTACGTCAGCGAATACTGTAGGAGAAACGAAGTAGCCTTGATCGAATGGATTACTTCCTCCGCATAGTACTTCAGCTCCTTCTTCAATCCCTTTTTCAATGTAGCCCATTACACGTTTTTGTTGTTCTTCAGAAACGAGAGGACCAATTGTTGTTTCAGGGTTAAGACCGACACCTTGATTTAGTTTTTTAGAATAGAGGACGAGATCAGCCATGACATTATCATACATTTTCTTCGGAACAAATAAGCGTGACCCAGCAGAGCATACTTGTCCTTGGTTAAACATAACACCAGAAAGTGCACCAGGAATCGCGCGAGATAAATCAGCATCTGGCAAGATGATATTTGGTGATTTACCGCCTAATTCAAGTGTAACGCGTTTTAATGATTCGGATGCTTGTCGCATAATTTGTTTACCGACAGGAGTAGAACCGGTAAATGCAATTTTATCAACGAGTGGATGATTAACGAGAGCTTGTCCAGCTGATTCACCGAATCCAGGTACGATATTAATAACACCTTTCGGGAATCCAGCTTCTTCAATTAATTCAGCTAAGTATAGAGCAGATAGTGGAGTTTGTTCTGCAGGTTTTAAAACGATTGTACATCCTGTAGCAAGCGCTGCTCCCATTTTCCACATTGCCATAAGAAGCGGGAAGTTCCAAGGGATAATTTGACCAACGACACCAACAGCTTCATGGCGTGTATAGTTAAAGTAATCACCGGAAACAGGAATTGTTTGACCAACGATTTTCGTAGCCCATCCAGCGTAATAGCGCATATGCTCAATTGCAAGTGGTATGTCTGCTGCCATTGTTTCACGGATTGGTTTTCCGTTATCTAATGTTTCGAGCTGTGCAAGCTCTTCTTTATGTTCTTCCATTAGATCAGCTAACTTGTACATGAGACGGCTTCGCTCAGCAGTGCTCATACGAGACCAAGGACCTTCGTCAAAAGCCATACGAGCTGCGACTACTGCTTTATGAATATCTTCGCGACCAGCTTCAGAAACGACGGCAAGTGTTTCACCAGTTGCTGGGTTAGGTGTTTTAAATGTTTTACCGGAAGCGCTTTCAATGAAAGATCCATTCACATATAACTTTTTTGTACCTTGAAGAAACTTTTCTACCTTTTCATGAAGATTTACAGCTAGTTGACTCATTGTATAACCCCCTTGAAAATATAATGTAAACGCAGTACGAGACGGCGCTTATTCCGAAATCAAGGATGTGGAAACTAGATGGAAAGCCTCTAATTAAAATCATAATTAATAAATACTGAAAATTCAAATTTCATTTATGTTACAATTGTAAAAAATATGTAATGTAAGAGAAGCTTCTATATGATTATAAAAAATCCTGCTTGTTTTTGCTTTCTAGTAGGAAAAACTAGAAGAACAATGGTACAATAATACATCGTGAGAGGAGGGGGAAAAATGAAAGATTATCATGATGATCCACGCTTTCGAATAGCCCATAGAGAAGCGTTAATTGGTCTTGGACTTGCTATTATTAATTTTATAATATGGTACGGATTTGCTTATGGGCTTGGTAGTAAAGATCCGAGTGAATATACATATGTATTAGGTTTTCCCGCATGGTTTTTTTATAGCTGTATCGTTGGATTTATCGTTATGGTTATTTTACTTAGTTTAGTTGTTCGTTTTGTATTTCAAGATATTTCACTCGATGAGGAAGAAAAAAGTGAGGAATAATAGATGAATTGGTATGTAATCATTCCAATGATAATTTCGTTTATCGTTGTATTTTTAATTGGTGTATATGCTTCAAGACGCGTGCAAGCAACAGCACATAATAAATTTTTACAAGAATATTTTCTTGGTGGGCGTGAGTTAGGCGGTTTATTATTAGCGATGACAATGATTGCTACGTACGGTAGTGCAAGTAGCTTTATTGGTGGTCCCGGTATTGCTTACAATATGGGGCTTGGATGGGTACTATTATCTGCGATTCAAGTTGTAACAGGATATATCGTTTTAACGGTTATCGGTAAAAAGTTTGCAATTATTGCTAGGAAGATGGAAGCAATTACTCTTATCGATTATTTAAAAGGGAGATACAATAATAAAGCAGTTGTTATACTCTCTGCATTATGTATTATTATCTTTTTATTTTCAGCGACAGTAGCCCAGTGGGTCGGCGGTGGACGATTAATCGAGTCACTAACGGGTCTATCGTATACAACAGCACTATTTTTATTTACTTTTTCTGTACTTGTGTACGTATTAATTGGTGGATTTCGTGCAGTCGCGCTATCAGATACATTATTAGGAATCATTATGTTAGTTGGAACGACAATCATTTTAATTGCTACTGTCATTGCTGGTGGTGGAATTGAAAAGATTATGCAGGAACTTGTTCAAATTAATCCAAATTTAATTACACCATTCGGAGCAGATGGCAGTTTAACGAAATCATATGTTACATCATTTTGGATTTTAATTGGAATTGGCGTTGTAGGTTTACCGCAAATTAGTGTGCGTGCCATGTCTTATAAAAATTCAAAAGCTATGCACCAAGCTTTAATAATTGGAACAGTTGTCGTTGGTACAATTATGATTGGTATGCATTTAACAGGTGTATTTGCAAGAGTAGTACTTCCAGGTATAACGGTACCAGATAAAGTAATGCCGCTACTCGCGATGGAAGTGTTGCCACCTTGGTTAGCTGGAGTTTTCTTAGCTGCACCAATGGCGGCGATTATGTCTACAGTAAACTCTTTATTATTACTTGTAAGCTCGTCAATTATTAAAGATATATACGTAAATTACATAAATAAAGATGCAGCAGACAGTACGATAAAAAAAGGAAGTTTGTGGATTACTGGTATTGTAGGGCTACTCGTTTATGCAGCGGCGATTAAACCACCAGATTTTTTAATATGGCTAAATTTATTTTCTTTCGGTGGATTAGAAGCAGCATTCATTTGGCCAATCGTATTAGGGTTATATTGGAGAAAAGGAAATGCTACAGGAGCGCTTGCTTCCATTTTCGTTGGAGTAGGTTCATATATGTGTATTCATCTTTTCTATCCAAATCCGTTCGGTATACATACAGTTGTCTTCCCAATTTGTTTTGCGTTTATCGCTTATGTTATTGGAAGTATGAGTGCTGTAAAAAAAACAGTATAGGTTAGCTGAAGAACGTAGTCCTTATAAGACTGCGTTTTTTCGTATGAATTTGTTCTTTTTTATTCTGTATATCCACGTTTATTCATAAATTAATAACAACTGAGGGGATGGAGTTGAGGTCGATGAAAAAAGTGTTATTTTTAGGAGACCCAGGCATTGATGACTCTTTAGCAATTATGTATGGATTGTTGCATCCTGATATTGATATTGTTGGGGTAGTAACGGGATATGGAAATGTGACACAAGAAAAGGCGACAAGTAATGCCGCATATTTATTGCAAATGGCAGGACGGGAAGATATACCTGTTATTAATGGTGCGAAAATTCCTTTATCCGGAGATGTTACAACGTATTATCCAGAAATTCATGGGGCAGACGGTTTAGGGCCAATTAAACCTCCAAAAACTTTTTCGCCAAATATAAAGCCTTTTTGTGCATTTTTTGATCTTCTTGAAAAATATAAAGGGGAATTAATAATAGTCGATGCTGGTAGATCAACAACACTAGCGACGGCATTTATTTTAGAAAAGCCGATGATGAAGTATGTGAAAGAATATTATATAATGGGCGGTGCTTTCTTAATGCCTGGCAATGTAACACCAGTCGCAGAGGCGAATTTTCATGGTGATCCGATTGCGTCGCAATTAGTTATGCAAAATGCTAAAAATGTGACATTAGTACCACTTAACGTTACATCTGAAGCAATTATTACGCCGGAAATGGTAAAATATATTACGAAACACTCTAAAACGAGTTTTAATAAGTTAATCGAGCCGATATTTACGTATTATTATAAAGCTTATAGAAAGTTAAATCCGAAAATAAAAGGAAGCCCAGTACATGACGTCGTTACAATGATGGTTGCGGCAAATCCATCCCTTTTAGACTATGTATATCGTCGTGTCGATGTAGATACAGCTGGAATTGCAAAAGGAGAGAGTATTGCTGATTTTCGGCCTCAACCTGATGCAAAAGCATTAAAAAATTGGGTGCGAATTGGTTGGTCGTTACATTATAAAAAGTTTCTTGAGGATTTTGTGAAATTTATGACGTAGACATAATAGGAGCATACAAGTTAAAATAATGGAGATGGTTATTTAAATGACCATCTCCATTATTCTGTTTTTTAATGATAAATAGAGAAGAGTTACACAATAGGAGAGGAATTTTACTTGAAAAAAACTATAGTATGCGCAGTAATTGTGGGTATTTTTGTTTTGCTAATATCGGGTAACTTTTTAGTGAAAAAAGTGTGGAGTTCAAATAATGATGATGCACAGTATATTGCATCTTTTATTGAAGAACATAAAGATGAAAAAAATAGTGCGCTTCTAGTAAAGAGAAATGATAAAGTTGTTTATTCTGTAAACCCAAATGTTGTATTGCCAGTTGCTAGTACGATGAAATTAATTGTGGCGCTTGAATATACGAAACAAGTTACTGAAGGGAAAATTGATTCGTCTAGTTTCGTGTCGATTAACGATGTGAATCGCTATTATGTGCCGAATACAGATGGTGGTGCACAAGATAGATGGCAAAAGTATTTGGAGAAGACGGGCAAGATAACTGAAGGAGCGGTTTCTTTAGAAGAAGTGGCAAAAGGAATGGTTAAGTTTAGTTCGAATGCAAATGCTGAATACTTAATGGAATTGTTAGGATTAGATAACATCAATCGAAATTTACAAAGTTTATCACTTCCTGCACATCAACCACTATTTCCAATCGTTTCATCTTTGTATATCCCGGGATATTTGCATAAAGAATTACATGTTCCAAAATATAAAATAGAGAAAAAGTTAAAAGAAATGTCTCAAGAGCAATATCGTGAATATTCGATGATTATTCATGAACGCTTAAAGAAGAAGGGACCATTATTACAGAAGGAAATTCCGCTTTATTTAGAGGAACGTTACGACAAAATATGGTCAGATAGATTACCAGCAGCTTCTGCAAATGATTATATGGTATTACTTCAAAAGGCAAACCATAAAGGTGGCTTGACAGAAGCTGAAGAAAAAGTGTGGGCAAATATCGTTGAAACAGACATGAGTGCTAAGAAATACCGTAAAACATTTAGACATGCTGGACAAAAGAATGGTTACACACCATGGACGGTTACAAAAGCGGTTTACGCTATGGATAAACGTGGAAACTGTACAGAAATTGTGTTTTTGGCGAATAATTTAAATGAAGACGATAGTGCAGAAATACGGAAACATTTAGCAAACTTACATTTCCAAGTGTTGCAAAGTGATAAGTATGATGCGACTTTTATTAAATAAACTCGGTGCAGAGAGCACCGAGTTTATTTTTATGTACAGGCACTTTTTTTCTATCAATGGGTATGATGGGTAGTAATACTTAGGTGAGAGGGGAAAAGGTGATGAAACAGAGTAAGGAAGAGTTTATAAAGAGTGAAGGCGCTGATTTCCCTGGAAAAACATATGTGGATTGTGTATTACAACATGTATTTGATTTTCAACGAAATTACTTATTGAAAGATATGTTTCAAGTGCATAAAGCACATATTACGATGCTGACTGAAGAAAGTTTAATGAAAATAGAAGAAGCTAAAGTTATATTAAACGCACTTAGAAAAGTAGAGCGAATACCAAAAGATAAATTGGTATATACAGAGCAGCATGAAGACCTCTTTTTTTTAATCGAACATTTAATTTCTCAAGAAGCGAAATGCGATTTTGTAAGTAATATGCATATTGGTAGAAGTAGAAATGATATGGGTGTAACGATGTATCGCATGAGTTTAAGGCGGTATATATTACGATTAATGGAACATTATTTGCTATTGCAAGAAAGTGTACTGCAACTTGCTGATGATCATAAGGAAACGATCATGCCAGCTTATACACATACACAACCGGCACAGCCAACAACATTTGGTCATTATACTTTAGCAATTTATGATACGATGCAAAGAGATTTAGAACGAATGAAAAAAACGTACCAGCTTTTAAATCAGTCTCCAATGGGGGCAGCTGCACTCTCTACAACAAGTTTCCCGATTAAACGAGAACGAGTTGCTCATCTACTTGGATTTACAACTGTAATTGAGAACTCATATGATGCTGTTGCCGGAGCGGATTATTTATTAGAAGTTAGCTCGCTACTTATGGTAATGATGACGAATACGAGTAGATGGATTCATGACTTTTTGTTGTTAGCAACGAAAGAATATGACGGTATTACTGTTGCAAAGCCATATGTACAAATCAGTAGTATAATGCCGCAAAAACGAAATCCGGTTTCAATTGAACACGCTCGTGCAATTACGAGTAGTGCTTTAGGAGAATCATTTACAGTATTTCAAATGATTCATAATACACCATTTGGTGATATTGTCGATACGGAAGATGACTTGCAGCCATATTTATATAAAGGAATTGAAAAGGCAATTCGTGTTTTTTGTATGATGAATGCAGTGATCCGAACGATGAAAGTAGAAGAAGAAACGTTAAAAAGTCGTTCCTATAAACATGCAATAACGATAACGGATTTCGCCGATGTTTTAACAAAAAACTATGAAATTCCATTTCGGCATGCTCATCATACAGCAAGTGCTATTGCAAATATGTCATTGGAGCAGAAAAAAGAACTACATGAATTACACTTCAAAGATGTAAATATGTATTTGCAAGAACATTTTAAAATAAATTTATTAGAAAAAGAGTGGAAAGAAATTATATCGCCAGAAGCTTTTATTCAAAAAAGAAATGTATACGGTGGACCGAGTAAAAAAGAAATGAAGCGTATGATTAAAAATCGAAAAGAGTCCTTTCGAAAAGAAGAAGATGTATTTGAAAAGGAAAAACAGAGAATTTTACAAGCTGAAAATGCCTTGAATACATTAGCTTTGAATATTATTGAATCGTAAAAGAGGGATTTAATGAATTAATCGCCAATACTTAATTAAAATATAAATAGAGAGAAGAGATTGTCGATGATTCAATTACATGTATATGAAGAGATTTTTCATTTTAAAGAAGATGTTACACCATTTCTAGAAAAGAATGAGCAGGAAAACAATCTCATATTAGGTGTATTACAAATGGTTCAAGAACCGATATTTATGGGGATAGCGAAACAAGGAGAAGACATTGCGGTTGTATTTCTGCAAACAGAAGAGAAGAAACAAATCATTGTTGCAACTTCTAAAATTTCGGGAGTAGCTATTGAGGAACTTGCAAAAGAGTTAACGAAAGTATATCCGGATATTCCTGGATTGATCGGTAATAAGAAAATTGTACAGAAATTAGCGGAAGAGATTGCGGTATTAGAAAATAAGAAAATGAATGTTGCAATGGAGCAAGGTGTGTATGAGCTGAACAGAGTAAAGAAGAAGTGTAATGCGAACGGACTTTTCCGGGCGGTAAATAATGATGAATTACCATTAATAGAACAGTGGATATATCAATTTTGTGAAGACGTAAAGCTTCCTACTACGAAAGAAGAAGCAAAACAAACTGCGCATACATTAATAACTACAAATCGACTGTTTGGTTTGGAAGTAGATAGGAAACTTGTTTCTGTAGCTGCAAAAACGAGACCAACGAAAAATAATATAACAGTTAATTTCGTATACACGCCGAAAGAAGCAAGGAAAAAGGGATACGCATCTAATTGTGTAGCGGCACTTAGTCAACGTATGTTAGATGAAGGGTACAAGACGACTACGTTATATACTGATTTAGCGAATCCGATATCGAATAAAATTTATCAAGAAATTGGTTATGAGCAAATTGCGGAGTCTGTGCTTATATTTTTAGAGAAGTAAAACAAAAAGGTGTGCAATTTTAGCACACCTTTTTGTTATTCATCAATTCTAATAATCTCGCCTTGAGGGAAGTCCTCAGTTTCTAGTAAGTTACGAATAGATTTCGCAACATATTCAGGTGATAATAGTTTTCCTTCTTCTTTTAATGCAATGAAGCGGTCCAAATTTATGAAATCTTCTTTATTTGTTTCACGAATTTGTGATTGCATATTAGTATCAACAACACCAGGTGCAAAAGCGACGATTTTTACTGGATATTCTTTTTCTACTTCTTCAGTTGCTACGCACTGTGTAAACATATTTACACCAGCTTTTGTTGTACAATAAGCGCCCCAGCCAAAGTAAGGATTTTTTCCTGCACCAGATGAAATGTTAATAACGCGTTTATCTACTTTCCAGTCTTTCGTATGTTTCATAAATGTAGATGTAAGAATCATAGGTGCAAGTAAATTAATGTGAACGTTCGTAATGAATTGTTCGCTTTCAGCTTTTTCAATTGGCTTCATAGGTGCAACTGTACCCGCATTATTAATTAAATGAATAGAGGATACATTGTCTTTTTTAATAGATGAAATGATCTCTTTGAAGTTAGTTTCTAAGTTATGTACATCTTGAAGATCTAGGGAATGAAAAATGCAATTGCTATTATATTGTTCTGCAAGTTTAGTAAGCTCTTTATTTTCTCTTCTAGAAATAGAGATGACAGTTGTATTTTCTTCTAACAATTGCGTAGCGATTGCCTCACCTAAGCCTTGTGAAGTTCCTGTTATGATAACGTAGCGCATAGTGTAATAAACCCCTCTCCATATATGTGGAATTTTGTTGGACAACGTACATTATATAGTTTGTCTACATTTTATAGTATAGAGCACTTTTTACTATAAATGAAATGAGATGATTGTGTGCCTTTTATGAATCGCTTTACTACAACAGTAACTGGTGCCGTCACGTTCACTGGGAACACGTTAGGACTAAGTCCGACATCACCTGCACCAGGTAATAATTTTGGTACGATTGATGTATTCACAACGGTGAATACATCACTTCAAGTACCTGGATTCCCAGCAGGAACGACGAATGATTGGCCATTAAATTCTTCGAGTGCAATTTTAAACCTTCCAGCAGGGAGTAGCGTCTTATACGCAGAACTTGTGTGGGCTGGCACGTACCGGACTGATACTGAGGATGTTACTGCGTTTTTAAATGATGATATCACCTTTACAACACCAGTGGGAACATTTTCTGTTGCACCTGACCCAGCAACTGCGCAGCAAGGTTCAGTAGGGAAGCAGTTTTATTATAGTCGCTCTGCTAATGTAACGAACCTTGTTAGTGCGGCTGGGGCCGGCACATATACAACAGGTGCTGTGCCAGCTGCAAGAACATCAGCTGATTCAACAATTAGTCGTTCAGTTGGCTGGACGCTTGAGGTAGTTTATCAAAATGCGAGTTTACCACTAAGGAATTTATCAGTGTATGCAGGACAAGAAATTATTGAGGCTTCATCCCCGCCAGTTGATGCTATTATTTCAGGTTTTGCAACGCCGTCTACGGGAATTGTTACAGGAAGAGTACTTGTAACTGCCCAAGAAGGTGATTCTAACATTGTTGGAGATCAACTTCGATTTGGACCGAATGCAAATGCTACAGTTGCGTTATTCGGACCGAGAAACCCTGCGAATAATTTCTTTCAGTCACAAATTTGTAATGACAATGGAAATTTAGATACGAGCGGCACATTTGGAAATCTGAATCAGCCGTTAGGAATTGCTTTAGCGATCCGAAGACAAGGTTGGGATATTACGAATGTAGATGCCTCCTCATCTTTAGTAAACAATCAGACGTCAGCAACTGTTCGCTTCGTTACAAATGGAGATGGATACGCTGCAGCTGGTTTTGGTGTTCAAATTGATGCAACAGGTCCAATTATTAATCCTGTTAAATCGGTTAATAGAACAGTCGCAGGGGTAGGGGATACTCTCACTTATACGATTACGGTCCCAAATACAGGAACAGGGAGTGCAGAAAACGTTGTATTACGAGATAGTATTCCGAACGGAACGACGTTTATAGCAGGTAGTGTAACAGTAGGTGGAGTAACACAGCCGAGTGCAAACCCTGCTAATGGAATTAATTTAGGCACAATTCCAAATAACACGCAAAGAGTTGTTACATTTCAAGTACGAATAACATCGTTTCCGAACCCAAATCCTATTCCAAATCGTGCAATGGTATCTTATCAATTCCGTCCTTTTGTAGGAAGTCCACTCGTTACAAGTACATCTACTTCAAATACAGTACAAACGATAGTGAATCAAGCAACTATAAGTATGCAAAAATCTGTAGATTTACAGACGGCAACGCTTAATGATGTATTAACGTACACGGTTAATGTTACAAATAATGGAAACGTTACTGCGAACAATGTTATTTTTGTTGATAGTATCCCTGCTGGAACAACATTTGTCGCAAATAGCGTTACGGTAAACGGGGTAGCACGTCCAGGGGCGAATCCAGCAAGTAGTATTAATCTTGGAAGTATTAATGCATCGCAAACGACTGTAGTGCGCTTTCAAGTTCGAGTGACATCGAACCCTCTTGTCAATCCAATTCCAAACCGTGCGAGTGTAACATTTAACTTTACTCCAGTGCCTGGTCAACAACCAGTTTCAGGGCAAGCGACAAGTAATACTGTAGTTACGACAATTAATATAGCTGATATAACAACGAGAAAAACAGTGGATAAAGCTTTTGCAACGGTTAACGACGTTCTTACGTACACGGTAACAATTCAAAATACAGGAAATGTACTTGCAACGAACGTTATTTTTCAAGATCCAATCCCAATTGGAACGACATTTATCGCAAATAGTGTGACTGTGGATGGGGTTTCACAACCTGGGGTAAATCCAGCGACTGGGTTTACAGTAGCTAATATATCTCCTGGCGGAAGTAGGACTGTTACATTTCAAGTACGAGTAACATCTACACCATCGGGAGGTACGATTGCGAATCGCGGAAATGTATCTGCTAATTTCGTCGTTATTCCGAATCAGCCACCGATAACAATTAATAGACAAACGAATACAGTTGTGACACAAGTTAATACAGGCGGTTTAAATGTAATAAAAGAAGTAAATACAACGCAAGCGGCGGTAGGGGATACTTTAACATACACAATTGCCGTCCAAAATACAGGAAACGTTCCGTTAACAAATGTATTTTTCCAAGACTCTATTTCTTCTGCTGTTTCATTTGTTGCAAATTCTGTAACAATTAATGGAGTATCCCAAAGTGGATTGAATCCGAATGCAGGGTTTTCTCTTCCGAATATTCCTGCAGCTCAAACAGTTGTAGTCACATTTGACGTAGTAATTGTACAGGATCCAGAAAATGAAGACATTTTAAATCAAGCAAATGTAACAGCAAGCTTTCAAGTGAATCCAAGTGAACCACCAGTAACAATCAATGTTCCGAGTAACGTTGTGAATACGACAGTACAATCAGGGAACTTTGAAGTTGTGAAAGCAGTGAATACGAATGTTGCAACCGTAGGGGATGTTTTAGTATATACAATCGAAATCATAAATGCAGGTAGTGTACCAGCTACAAATGTATTTTTCCAAGATTCAATTCCACAAGGGACATTATTTATTGAAAATAGTGTATTGGTTAATGGTGTTTTACAAGAGGGGGCAGATCCAGGACTAGGATTCCCATTAAATGATTTACCTACTGGCGCGAGTGTAATTATTTCATTTGAGGTATTAATTGATGAAATTCCGCCAGGGAATAATGTTGTAAATAACGCGAATGTAACTGGAGATTTTCTTGTAAATCCAACAGAGCCACCAATTACTGTGACGGTTCCAAGTAATACTGTTATGACAGTTGTGAATTCCTCAGGGTTAAATGTAATGAAGAGTGTAAGCGCTACTGAAGCAGGTGTAGGAGATACACTAACATATACAGTTGCTATACAAAATAGTGGAACGGTAGTAGCGACAAATGTATCATTCCTTGATCCGATTCCAGTTGGAACCACTTTTGTAGCGAATAGTGTAACGATAAACGGGACACCTCAACCAGGTTTAAACCCGACAACTGGATTTCCACTTGCTAATATTCCAGTAGGAGGTATGGTGACGGTCACTTTTCAAGTGACAATCACGAGTGTACCACCAAATAGGGCGCTTCCGAATAATGCAAATGTCACTGCTGATTTTCAAGTAAGCCCGTTGCAGCCACCAATTACAATTGTAACAATTAGTAATATCGTTGTGACACGAGTGAATGTAGGATCAATTAATGTAATAAAAAGTGTAAATACACCACAAGCAGGTGTAGGAGATACGTTAACGTATACGATTCTTATTCAAAATACAGGAACTGTCCCCGCAACGAATATTATTTTTCAAGATCCAATCCCATCTGGAGCTACATTTGTAGGGAATAGTGTAACGATTAATGGAGTCGTTCAGCAAGGTGCGAATCCTATAGTAGGTTTTCCTGTTACAAATATTCCAGTTGGGCAAACTGCTACAATTACGTTCCAAGTGACGGTGACAAGCGTTCCTACTGGTGGAAATATAAGAAATCAATCGAATGTTACTGCAAGTTTCCTTATAAATCCGGCAGGACCTCCTGTAACGACTGTTACAAATAGTAATTTTGTAGTGACGCAAGTAAACACAGCACAGTTAAATATACAAAAATCTTCATCTGTACAACAAGCAGCACTTGGAGAAACTTACACGTATTCTGTTGTCATTCGAAATAACGGTACAGTAACAGCAACGAATGTCTCTTTCCTTGATCCAATTGCTTTAGAAACAACTTTTGTAGCAAATAGTGTAACGATAAATGGAACGCCACAACCTGGATTTGACCCAAATGTTGGTTTCCCGCTTCCTAATATTGCAGCTGGAACATCATTGACAGTAACGTTCCAAGTTACGGTAGTTGCACCGTCTACACGTGGAGCAGTATTAAATACAGCATCTGCTACAGCCACTTTCTTATTAAATCCTTTACAGCCACCTGTAACAACAACGAATTCAAGTAATACAACGGTAGTTACAATACCGTTACCTCCTCCTGGTGAAGTAACTGCAACAAAAACAGTTGATGTTGCAACTGGGGCCGTTGGGGATGTATTAACGTATACTGTGCTCATTTCAAACGTAGGAATTATCCCTGTTACAGATGTGTTCTTCCAAGATGTCATACCAGAAGGAACGACGTTTGTTGACAATAGTGTAACGATAGGTGGAGTGCAGCAACTTGGTTTAAATCCAGAAATAGGATTTACAGTTACTCCATTATTAATCGCTGGTGGAAGTATTGAGGTCACATTCCAAGTGACGATTACAGAAATTCCAGATAATGACGTCATATTAAATGATGCAGATGTTACATTTACTTCACAACCAAATCCGCAGGAACCACCGATTACGGAAACGATATTAACAAATTTAGTCGTTACGACAATTAATATAGCGTTTATTTTTCCATTGAAACTAGTAGATAAAGAAGTAGCGACGGTAGGAGAAATATTAACGTATGATGTATTGATTTTTAATTTCGGAACAGTGCCAGCGACGAATGTTCAATTTATCGATACTACTTCCGCGGGTGTAGCATTTGTACCAGGAAGTGTGAGCATAAACGGGGTACCAGCACCAGGACTAGATCCTTTCATTGGTTTTACAGTTCCAGATATACCTGTCGATGATTTTGTACTTGTCACATATCAGGAAGTGGTTACAAGCATACCAGAAGGTGGAACGATTGTTAATTTTGTAGACGTTACAGCTACATTTGCTGTAAGTGAAACAGAACCCCCTATTACGGAAACAACGACAAGTAATACGACATTAACAGAAATCAATGAGCCTGGTTTGAATGTTTTAAAATCAGTGAGTCAGCCGGTTGTTGCAGTAGGCGATACAATCACATATACAACAGTAGTTCAAAATACGGGAACAGTGATAGCGACAAATGTTCAATATAGTGATGTATTACCATCCTCTATAACATTCGTACCGAATAGTGTAACGATAAACGGTGTGTTACAGCCTGGATTAGACCCTAATACTGGCTTCTCTCTTCCGGATATAACTTCAGGTGAAAGTGTAGAAGTCACATTCCAAGTAACAGTTGTTAGCGTTCCGTCAAACGGAACAATTGCCAATACGGCAAATGTTACTGGAAGCTTTATTTTAGTACCAGGAGAACCACCAGTTATAGTAAATCAGCCAAGTAATACAACACTTACAACTGTAAATAGAGGACGCTTTAATGTTATTAAACAAGTAAATAGAGCTGCTACTCTAGTTGGAGATGTATTGACGTATACAGTGCAAATAACGAATACAGGAACAGTAACAGCTAATAATGTTCAGTTTATTGATACCATTTCAACAGGTGCGTCATTTGTACCAAATAGTGTAACGATAAATGGAGCCCCGCAACCAAACTTAAATCCGATTACTGGATTTGGAGTTGGAGATATCCCAGTTGGTGAAACCGTTATAGTGACGTTTCAAGCGACAGTTACAAACATCCCGTCATCAGGAACAATTACGAACGTTGCAAATATAACAGGAAGCTTTACTTTAGTGCCAGGAGAACCACCAGTTGTAGTAACAGAGCCGAGTAATACGACGATAACTAGAGTGAATAGAGGGCGCTTCAGCGTTATAAAATCTGTAAATAAAGAAGCGACACGATTAGGAGATACGTTAACGTATAGTGTGCAAGTTACAAATACGGGAACGGTAACAGCAACGAATGTTCAATTTATCGATTTGCCATCACCAAGTTTAGAATTCGTTCCTGGAAGTGTACAAATAAATGGGGTTCCGCAAGTAGGTTTAGATCCATTTGTAGGCTTTACATTGCCTGATCTTACAGTAGGGGATAGCGTATTAATTACATTTGAAGTAAATGTAATCGCAGTTCCGCCTTCTAGTAGCATTATGAATACAGCAAGAGTAACGGGTGATTTCGAATTGATTCCAGGAGAACCTCCGTCTACAATTACAAATTCAAGTAATACGACGGTTACGCCGGTAAATAGAGGCAGCTTAGATATGCTAAAAGAAGTAGACCATTCAGTTGTTGGTGTAGGAGAAACGGTAACGTATACTGTTCGTATATTAAATACTGGTACTGCTGATGCAATGAATGTTCAATTTATCGATGTGCTATCTCAGGAAGCTGATTTCGTTCCAAATAGTGTAACGATAAATGGGGTTCCGCAACCGGGGTTAAATCCGCAGATTGGATTTACGATACCTGATATACCAGTTGGTGAGACGGCACTTGTAACATATGAAGCTACGATTACAAGTTTTCCGGATGGTGGTACAGTAGTGAACGTTGCTGGGGCGTTAGCAGAATATATTTTAGTACCAGGGGAGCCGCCAGTTACAGTGATGGATACAAGCAATACAGTTATAGTGACGGTAAATACTGCAATCTTATTTGTTGCAAAAGGAGCAAACTTTGAAGTAGCAATGATAGGGGATGTTGTCACTTACGGAATCGCTGTTATAAATGATAGTACAGTTCCTGTGACCAATATTGTGTTAACAGATATCATTGATCCGAATACGCTATTTATAAATGGTACGGTAACGGTAAATGATGTACCTCTTCCATTTGCTAATCCGAATACTGGTATTCCGTTAGGTGATTTTCAGCCAAATGATGCAGCAATTATTAATTTCCAAGTTGTAATAATAGGAGGGCAAGTAAATAATTTAGTTACAAATACTGCTACAGCGAATGGGCTTGCAACTGTAAATCCGAATGAGCCGCCAGTAGTAGTTGAAGGTGATAGTAATACAGTTGTTATCCCCTTTATTCCTCAAAATGTCTCAACGACAGTCGTAAAAACGGCAGATTTACAGGTAGCAACAATTGGAGATGTCATTACGTTTACGACAGTCATCACAAATACGGGTGATACTGTAATGCAAAATATTCGTTTTCAAGATATGTTAGATAGTAGTGTTCGATTTGTTTCTGGAAGTGTAACGGTTGATAATACGCCAGTGCCGAATGTAAGCCCGGCAGTAGGGTTTCTTATCGGAAGTTTAAATCCTGGTGAAGCAAGGACAGTTTCGTTCCAAGTAGCAGTACAGAGCGCGCCAAATGGTTCAGGAAATTATATAAATCAAGCGAGTATTCGTTTTGAACATCAAGTAGGCACAGTATTGCCACCTGTTACACAAATAGTAGAAAGTAACATAGTTGTCATTCCATTTGTTCCAACGATTGAACAAATTTGCGAAACAAACTTTAATTGCTTAGATAAGATTCCATTTCAATGTTCTCCGTGTAATCATTTGCATGGACATAAAAAATAAAAACAGAAAGAGCATCCTGAAAAATAATTGGATGCTCTTTCTGTTTTAATCATATAGATTCATTTTCGGGCGAGGTGAAAAATTCGTCGATTTTGTCGGAGAGTAGTAATGGAATGGCTCCTTTTATAACAGAAATGTCCCAGTCCCACCATGCGAGATTCTCTAGTTTGTCAATCGTTTCTTGTGGGAAACGATATCGAACAAATTTTGTAGGATTACCAGCTACAATTGCATACGGGGGTACGTCTTTTGTAACAACGCTCCTGGCGCCGATAATGGCCCCGTTACCAATTGTAACACCAGATAAAATACAGGATTGATAACCAATCCATACATCATTGCCGACTACGATATCACCTTTTGAAGAAGGGTGACCAGTAATATGTGCTCCTTCATCAAAAAGTGCATTAAATGGATAAGTTGTTATCCAGTCTGCACGATGTTCACCGCCAAGTATGAAAACGACTTCTTCTGCTAATGAACAAAACTTACCTATTTTTAATTTTGTTTCATCGTTCCAAGAAAAAATGGTTGGCCCTACTTTACTATAAGTATAATCACCAATATCATATTTATTATATTCAGGTTTTTGATTTAAATATAACATGCTTCTTCAGCCTCCTTTCTCAATTAAGCGATACGTATGGAATATTATATGCAAGATGTAGTAATGTGAACTGTATTAATAGGTGAAATGAACAAAAGGGAGTGGGATGTATGCAATACGAAATGGGTTTATATAATAAACCGTTTCAGTCAATTCAATCAGGGAAAAAAGTATATGAAGTACGCCTATACGATAAAAAACGTCAACCAATAAACAAAGACGATGAAATCGTATTTACGAATCTTACGACAACAGAAATGATGACGGTAAAAGTAACGGAAATAAAGCGATACGAGAGCTTTAAATCTATGTATGAACAAATTGATAAAAAATTATTGGATTGTGAAAATGATAGTTTAGAGGAAATGTTAGAAAGTACATACAAAATATATACGAAAGAACAAGAAAAAGAGTGGGGAACAGTTGCGATTCGTATTGAGGTAATAAAATGATAAGAAATCGCGGGGCGGCCATCATTGTACAGGAAGGAAAAATCGCTCTTATAAAACGTATTCGAGAAGAGGAAACATATTATGTTTTTCCTGGCGGAGGGATTGAGGAAGGTGAAACGCCTGAAGAAGCAACGAAAAGAGAGGTATACGAAGAATTAGGGGTATATATACAAGTGGAGCACTTTATTGCAAAGTTAAAATATAAAGGAAATGAATATTATTATGGCGCCTATATTACAGGCGGAGTGTTCGGAAGCGGAACAGGTGAGGAATTTCAGCGGGAAGGTAGAGGAAGTTATATTCCGTTATGGCTACCGATAAACGAGTTGGAAAAAGTGAATATAAAACCTTATGAAGTGGTCGGAAATATATTTAATTATTATAAAATATAACGTCTGACAACATACAAAAAAAACCATTGACATAGGCTTCTGATTTAAGTATTGTATTCGAGTATGTTTATAATCAGGAGGTTTATATGAGCAATCAAACTACTACACATCATGTGAAAATGACAACAGCGGATCCATCTGGAATTGGTCTATTTGGATTAGCGATGGTAACACTTGTAGCATCATCTCAAAAGTTAGGCTTAACAGATGGCGTTTCACTTGTATTACCATGGGCAATCTTTTTAGGAGGATTTGCACAAATCTTTGCTTGCATTCACGATGCAAAGCATAACAATACATTCGGTACGACAGCATTTGGTGCGTACGGCCTATTTTGGTTAGGTGTTGGAATGACTTGGTTAATTCAACTTGGAGTATTTGGCGAAAAATTAGCACAAGCTGCAGATTCAAAACAGCTTGGTGTAGCCTTTATCGGATATTTGATTTTCACAATCTTTATGACGATTGGTGCAATGGAAACACATAAAGTATTATTTATGATCTTCGTCCTTATTGATTTCTTATTTATTGGTCTTTCATTAAGTACTTTAGGTGTTATGCCGCACGCAATGCATAATTTAGCAGCATATTCTGAACTTCTTATTTCATTATTATCTTTCTATGGTTCAGCAGCAGCAGTGTTAAACACACACTTCGGAAAAGTTGTTTTACCAGTAGGAAAGCCTTTTGGTATTTTTAAAAAGTAATAAAAAAGCACAGATGATTGTATAGTCATCTGTGCTTTTTTTATTCCTCTATTTGTGGGCTGTCTGAAAAATCCTGATTGGTGAGGACTCATTAAAGTTTCACTTTATTTGAAATAAGTAATGTGAAATGTAAATAAAAGTAGAAAAAAAATCAATTGAAATTGATTCTCATTATTAATATAATGAGAATGAGAATCATTTATTGTTAGAGGGGGATGCCAAAGTGGCAAAAATTTTAATAGCTTATGCAAGTATGTCAGGAAATACAGAGAGTATTGCTGATTTAATTAAAGTTAGTTTAGATGCTTTTGATCATGAAGTAGTATTGCAAGAGATGGAAGGCATGGATGCTGAAGAATTATTAGCTTATGATGGAATCATTTTAGGATCTTATACGTGGGGCGATGGTGAATTACCATTTGAAGCGGAAGATTTTCATGAGGACTTAGAAAATATAGATTTAGCTGGGAAAAAGGTAGCGGTATTCGGATCAGGTGATACGGCGTATGAACTGTTTTGTGAAGCGGTAACGATATTTGAAGAACGCCTTGTAGAACGAGGTGCAGAGCTTGTACAAGAAGGGCTGAAAATTGAATTAGCTCCAGAAGATCAAGAGGATGTTGAAAAATGCAGTAATTTTGCAATTGCATTTGCTGAGAAGTTCTAAGAATGGGAGTGTCAACGTGGAGACGATGTTAAGTGCAA
Organism: Bacillus sp. N6; assembly: GCF_052805735.1. Lineage (NCBI taxonomy): Bacteria > Bacillati > Bacillota > Bacilli > Caryophanales > Bacillaceae > Bacillus > Bacillus sp. N6. The sequence goes on along the minus strand of NZ_CM127843.1, from coordinate 3,474,761 downwards.
CTGCTATTACAAAGTTAAGAGATGGAAAACTGTTGTTAGCTACTACATATAATGGCTTATTTGTTGAACAAGACGGAGAATGGAAACGAATTTTAAATGGTTTTCAAAAACGAATTAGGGATTTACATAGCGAAGATAATGTAGTTTATGGTGTAGGTGACGAAGGGATTTTTATTCGTAGTATGAATGGTGGAGAGAACTGGACAATTCAGCGTTTTCCAACAAAAGCAACAAGTTGGAATGTATGTAGCAATGTACAAGGAACTGTTGTTGCTCATGGAGAAAAAACGCTGTATCTTTCTAATAATTTCGGTTCGACATGGGAGACTATTCATCCGTTTCTTGAGTATGGCAGTGCGGCGCCGTCTATTCGATCATTATTTTTATATAAACATTACTTATTTATTGGTATGAAAATACATGCTAAGTATGGTGGTGTTTGGCTCTTTGATTTGAAGACACGTAAATTAAAGAGGATTAAAATTACGATGAATCAAATGATTTCTGCGTTGACTTTACACAATTCTTATTTAGTAGCGGCAAGTGGATCGTGCAAGGGAGTTAGCGGGAATATTTCTTATTGTAAAATAGATGACAGTATTGCGAGTGAAAAAATATATTGGCATACATGTCAAAGTGAGCAGAAAGCAAGTAGTTATTTAGACTTAAGTGTAGACCAACATGTCTTATATACAACTTCAACACAAAATAAGGCGGGTATTAGTAGTGTGTGCCGTGTACTTCTTGACGAAGGTATTGTTACAGTATGTGATTCAGTTAAAGGGCACGGATGGCGCATTGTTAATCAAAAAGATGGTTATGTAGTAGCTGGATCAGGTGAATTAAAAGCAATGCAGTGGGAACAAAAAATAATTTAAGAAAAAACTTTACTTTTATTATATTGATATGATATAGTTTGTTTAAACCATTTTACTTTTAATAATATAGAGATTTAAATGAGCTGTAACTTCCGAGGAGGATAGCAATGTTAAATCTCCTCAGGGGTTGCAGTTTTTTAATATCTGGCTTATTATTGTAAGGTGGTTGAAAATGAATATGTACATATAGGTACATTGTAGGAGGATTTTTTTCATGCAAAACGGTAAAGTAAAATGGTTTAACTCAGAAAAAGGTTTCGGTTTCATCGAAGTTGAAGGCGGAGAAGACGTATTCGTTCATTTCTCAGCTATCCAAGGCGAAGGCTTCAAAACTTTAGAAGAAGGTCAAGAAGTTACTTTCGAAGTAGAACAAGGTAACCGTGGACCTCAAGCTACTAACGTAAACAAGAAGTAATTTTTGAAAAAAGAAGGGCTCGCCCTTCTTTTTTTTTGCATTTTTATAGATATCCTCCTACTTACATATCATAACAAGACTAAATTTTCATTTATTTATTCGTAGTATTTTTGTATAAAGTACATGAATAAATAAATACTGAAAATAAAGTGTTTGTGTGAAAAGGAATTTAGAAAGAGGTAAATAAATTGAAAAACGCTACACATTTCATTGTGTTTGACATTGAGAGGAATTTCAGACCGTATAAATCAGAAGATCCGTCAGAAATAGTTGATATCGGAGCTGTAAAAATAGAAATAGGTACAATGAAGATAATTGAAGAATTTTCGGAGTTAGTAAAACCAAGTGCACGATTAACTCGTCATACAACAAAATTAACCGGTATTACGAAGAAAGATTTAATGGATGTAGAAAAATTCCCTCAAATTATAGAGAAATTTATTCAGTTTATCGGAGAAGATTCTATATTTGTTTCATGGGGAAAAGAAGATTATCGCTTTCTATCTCATGATTGTACATTACATGGTGTTGAATGCCCCATTATAGAAAAAGAAAGTAGAATTGATTTGCAAAAATTTGTTTTCCAAGCATATGAGGAATTGTTTGAACATACGCCAAGTTTGCAATTTGCGGTAGAACAGCTCGCTTTAACGTGGGAAGGGAAACAGCACCGTGCTTTAGCAGATGCCGAAAATACAGCAAATATACTTCTTAAAGTGTATAGCGAGAGAGATATTAATAAGCGATACAAAAGACATGGTGAACTTGAACTTGTAAAGAACGGGAAACTAACGGAAAAAGCGAAAAAAAAGATGCGAAAATGGGTGTTTAAAGAACTAAAGAAAGATACGGAACGCCCTTTTGAATGGAGTACATTTGAAAGTAGTGACACGTGGGAAAGTATAACGGAAAGATATTATATAAGTGAAAATACAGTAGAACTCCTGAAAAAACATTTTCGTACAGCAGTGAGAAAAGCGGAACGACAGATTAGGTATTTGGCTGAGATGGAGGAGAATGTAGAGGTTAAATGATATTCTCCTCTATTTCTAGCTACATAAATTTAACATCATTATACTGATGGATGAATAAAGTATTTATATTAAATAGGAATTGATTTGTTGTGATTGGGCCATTATAATTGCTTTGAAAATTAAGGGGTGGTAAGAATTTTTAAATACATTCATAAAATTAGAGCCCATAGAAATGAAAGAGGGTAGAGTTAAATGGAAGCAATCTTTAACATTGTAACAGTTTTAGTTTTGGGGATAATATTTGCCACGCTATCAGCAGTAATTATACTTCCTTTCATAGCAAAGAATAAGAATTGGAAAAAGCTTAATATATCTTTAAAGCGTGGTGTATTAAAGATTAAAATCGAAGAGTAAAATATGAGTTTTATACAAGGGAGGTGTGATAGTGATAGACTTGGATATTAAAGACGTCACCGTACAGATGGAATTAAACGGTGTCTTTTGGAATGAGGATGGGGTTGCTGAAATGACGGTGACTACAAAAGCTGAGCATTCTCTTCTTCTTCGTTTAGTAGTTGACTTAAAAAGTAAAACTATTAGGGCGACAAGTGCCGACATATTAAATGGATTCTGCCCTCTGTGCAAACAGAAAAAGGACAAATGTAGTGAACTTAATGACCTACAAAACAAAATAGAAATTTTAGAAGAAGCCTACGATTGGGTGAGAGAGCATCCGGAATATCGTTTTCAATTATCTTTTTACGAGTATAATAAATTTGAGGTAGTGAAGTGAAGTTTTCATTTTACCAACATACATAGTGACTACTCTAATGGAAATACGCTTGTACAACAAGGAAGGAATTTACTTGATTCTGCGACAATTGATATCTTGGATCAATAATAATTTTTAAAAATAAGCATATTTTTGTTATAAATCAGGAAAAACGATTCTATTAAGAATCGTTTTTTAATATAAACATCAACTAAGCTCAAAATAAAAGAGCGCTTGTTAAAAGCGCTCAGTAAAAAATAATTATATGGAAGTATTTATTCAATACCGCTCGGATCATACGAATACTGTTGCTTATTCTCAATCCGCTCAATCACATCTTGCAGCTCATCTGGCTTCAGAAACTCAATTGGAGAGAAGCCCTTCTCAAATGTAAGTGTATCAGCCTCAATCATTAATACGTATCGATCATTTACCTTCGCAATATGTATTTGATCCCCGAAATCAGCAAGCAAAGCCTTCACAGAGATATGATCTGCTTTTAGTTTTAATTCCACTTCAGGAGCGTGCTCGACGATTTGAGCGGTAGCTTCCATTACTTCTTCGGTTGAAAATTGTTCCATAATTTCGCGTTTCGGACTGGCAGCCCATACTTCCATCGCTTGGTCGAATTGTTCGCGTTCTTCCGTACCTTCTTCAAATACATCTTCAATTTGGTCGTATACCATGTCCATTACTTGTGTTTTCATAATTTCAGGCATAGAGCGTTCATATTCGACGAATTTTAAGAAGTCTTCAAAGTAGCGGGCATGTGATGCTTGGTGTATTTTTAGTTCGCCTACTTCAACCATACCTTCTTCAGGCATGTATGGGTATTGGATAGATTTCATATTCTTTGTTGTGATGGCCATTTCAACGTTACGAATCAGTGTGGATTCATCAGAAATAGAAGCAACCTTTGGTTCGAAGTCGCATTTCATTACGAATACGAATGGGTCATCAAAGTATTTGCGTAGTTTTGCCTGAGCAATTAAAAATACACCACCGCGTACAGCGCTTGTGTCAAGATATGTATAAACGAGAGGTTCGCTCATATCTTTAAAGTTGTCCTTTGTTTCTGCAAAGCGAATACGATTAAAAAGGTTGTAATGAGGGTTTGAATCAAGTTCGTGCCCTTCCTCTACAATAAAGCGACCAATTTTTGTTGGGGCTTGTTCTGTTTTTGCATGACGTTCTACTTTTCGCTTCGATATTTTTAATAATTCACCATTCAAAAATTCTTTTAAGGAGCTATCTTCATATTCTTCAGCGTCTAAAGTTTGAAAATGTTTGTAGCGTTTATCAACTGCTTCACCTTTTCCTTCTACTTGTACAACATAAAAGGAAAGATAATTTATTTCAAAATCCATATTTATCACCTTGTTTCATTTCATTAACTCTTATCAGTATAGAGATGGAAAAAACTTTCGTCAATTTATATAAGGAAGGGGGAGCCCCTTCCTTATATAATTTTTATTTTCTCGATTAAAATCCGTCTTCTAATGCTGCGAATGGAATGTTTAGTCTGTTTTCTACTGTACGTAAACGTTGGTTTAAGCGGTTTAGTCTACGTGTATGGCGCTCAACTGTATTTTCTAGTTGACGTACTCTTTGTTCAAGCTCATTTACGCGTCTTTCTAATTGACGATTTCCAGTGCCAGGAAAAGAGATTGGAAGTTGGAATTGTCTATTTTGGTCATATGGATTCGTTTGCTCTGCTTGATCTATATAAGATTGATATTGTGCTTGTAAGTCATACTGTGGTTGTTGGTACGCATATTGATTATATGGATCATATGGATTGTAGGGATACATAATAACATCCTCCATTTCTTTAAAATAGGTTGAATTCACCATAATGTATGTGCAAAAGCGGAGCGGTGGCACGGCAAATACCTATTTATGTTGACGGGATTTTTCTTTATCCCGCATTAACGGGCAGTAAGACCCCACTGATTAAAGTTTCACTTTATAAAAAATAGCTTGAGGGTTTTTGATTTGTATTTCTTTTGCCTGATGGTATATACTGGATAAAAGAGAGAGTTTACATAAAAGTTACAATTCTATCAAACTCAAACTTTTATGTAAATATGTATAGACATTTATAAAAGAAAAGAGTAATTTATATAGAGTGAAAAATAACTTGTAACATTTTATAAACATATTGTAAAATGATTGTAACAAAACATACATAAAAATGAAATAAATACATAATAGTGATGTTGGGGAAAGGGAGAGAGTATATTGTTCCGTAAAGTAAAGGGTATATTAGTTGGGGTGTTATGTGTAGCTGTAGTGAGTGGCTGTGGTGCAAAAGTAAGTGATGTTGCATTGGTAAGTGATATTGGTGGGCACACTGTAGAGGCTAAAGCAGAAGTGCAAGATACTATTAGTTTAGTTGATGGTCGAACTGGTACTGAAGTGAAAAAATTAGATTTATCTGGTTTAGGCTATTTTGAAGATGAAGCGAAATTTAAAAAGTCTGTAACAAAGGTTGTTGGTGAGGTTGGAAAAAGCGTCGACAAAAAAATGGTTCCTTCACGTATAGCACCTGATGGAAGTTGGCAAGAAGGAAAACCTTCTTATGAATTAATGGAAAAAGAATTAGTAGATAAATTGTTAAATGTTGGTATGTGGGATGCTACGTATCAGTTGCCGATCGTGGAGAAAAAACCAGTCGCAACATTAAGTGATGCGCAAGGAAATGGTACGGTAATTGGTAGATATGAAACGAACTTAGGTGGTTCAACAGGTGGCCGTATTGAGAATATTCGTTTGTCAGCAGCGAGCATAAATGGAGTTGTGTTAGCAAAAGGAGACCGTTTCTCTTTTAATTCATTAATCGGTGATACAACACCAGATAAAGGATATCAATTAGGGAAAGAAATAGTTGATGGTAAATTAGTAGATGGATATGGCGGTGGTGTTTGTCAAACATCTTCAACTTTATACAATGCAGCAGATCAAGCTGGCCTGAAAATGGTGGAGAGAACTACACATTCTAAAACGGTAGGTTATGTTCCACAAGGAAGAGATGCTACAATTGCATATCCATATTTAGATTTAGTATTTGAAAATACGAATGATGCACCTGTGAAGCTTTATATGGGCATTCAGGGTGGAAAGCTAGTTGCTGAAGTACATAAAATGAGATAAGTATAATACCTTTATAAAAAAGCCATTATTTCTAAGTTTGATAGAATTAATGGCTTTTTTGTGCAATCAATATTACACCTCAAGATATAATGAACAGGAGGAAATTTAATAGGAGTAAGACAGTCTAAAAAAGCATTAAATTTAATTCATAGTTTTCTTATTGACATTATTAGTAATGGGGTGTATTCTTCATAATAACAACTAAATAAATGGAAAAATTTATTGGTTTTCTTATCAAGAGAGATGGAGGGACTGGCCCGATGAAATCTCAGCAACAGGCTGTATCAAAGTACTGTGCTAACTCCAGCGAACGCAATAGGCGTTTGAAAGATGAGGAGAAATGGATTCACATTTAACTCTTCTTATATGCGTAAGAAGAGTTTTTTGTTTAGAGAGGGGGGATAGAGTGAAGTTTGATGTAACGTATTTTTTAGAAAGTTTTCCGCAATTATTTAAATATGTATACATAACTTTAGGGATTACTGTAGTTTCAATGATTATTTCCTTCGTTATAGGGATCGGCTTGGCGATCATAACGAAAAATAAAACGAAATATTTATATTCAATTGCAAGAGTGTATATCTCTTTCTTTAGAGGAACCCCGTTATTAGTTCAATTGTTTGTTTTATATTTCGGATTACCACAAATCTTTCCGACATTTACAGTGCTTACAGCTATGCAAGCAACTTTAATTGGCCTAAGTTTAAATAATGCTGCTTATTTATCAGAGATTATTCGAGGTTCATTAAATGCTGTGGAATCAGGGCAAATGGATGCCTGTTTATCAGTTGGAATGACAAAGGCGCAAGCGATGCGACAAATTATTTTTCCGCAAGCTATTCGTGTCGCAGTACCGTCACTTGGAAATAATTTTGTTGGATTGTTAAAAGAATCTTCGTTATCTTTTGCACTTGGGGTGGCTGAAATTTTAGCACAAGCGAAAATGCTAGCGGCACAATCATATCGTTATATGGAAAGTTATTTAGCGGTAGCGATAGTATATTGGATTATTACAATCGTAATTAGCTGGGGACAGAAAAAGTTAGAAAAGAAACTTGATGCACCATATTTGTAACAGAAATGAGGTGATATATATGATTGAGATAAGAGATTTGTATAAGTCTTACAAACATAATGAAGTACTAAAAGGGATTTCACTTACTGTAAATAAGGGAGAAGTAGTAGTCATTATTGGACCTTCTGGTTCGGGTAAATCGACATTATTAAGGTGTTTAAACTTATTAGAACAACCGAATGATGGCAGTATTAGAATTGAAGATTTAGAGATTCATGCGAAGAGACTTTATAAAAAAGAAATAATACAATTGCGTCAAAAAACGGCAATGGTTTTTCAAAATTATAATTTATTTAAAAATAAAACAGCATTGCAAAATATTACAACGGCATTAACGGTTGTACAGAAAAAAAGTGAAGAAGAGGGAAAGGGAATATCGAGAAAAATATTAAAACAAGTAGGCTTAGCTGATAAAGAAGATTTTTATCCAACAATGTTATCAGGAGGGCAACAGCAAAGGATAGGGATTGCTAGGGCAATGGCTTTAAATCCCGCAGTATTATTGTTTGATGAACCGACTTCCGCACTTGATCCAGAATTGGTGAATGAGGTATTGCAAGTTATTAAAGACTTGGCAAGACAGCACATAACGATGGTTGTTGTTACACATGAAATGAATTTTGCAAAAGAGGTGGCGGATCGCGTTATATTTATGGCTGATGGCATTATTGTAGAGCAGGGAACACCAGAAGAAATTTTCCGAAACCCACAAAATGAACGTACGAAAAAGTTTTTACGACAATTGAATGCTTCAGAAGAAGGCAATCATTTCGTTATTTAGGAGGAAGAATTGTGAGGAAATCATCATTATTACTAACATTAGCATTAACAGTATCAGTTGGAGTTTTATCAGCTTGTGGTTCAAATACAGCAAGCGAAACAACAAATGAAAAAGTAGTAAAAGTTGGGACATCTGCAGGTCGTAGTCCATTTATTTTTAAAGAGGGTGAGAAAGTAAAAGGCTTTGATGCTGAAATTATTGAAGCGGCTGCTAAAAAGGCTGGGTATAAAGTAGAATGGAATGTTTCTGATTTTGAGGGATTATTTGGCTTATTAGATTCAGGACGAATTGATACAATTGCAAATGAACTATCAGTTTCTCCGGAAAGAAAAAAGAAATATGATTTTTCAATTCCGTACGTGTATTCTGGTTCTGTATTCGCGGTGAAGAAAGATAATCATACCATTAAATCGCTAGAAGATTTAAAAGGTAAGACTGTAGGTGTCGGGCTTGGTACAGCTGGAGAGCAAGAATTAAAAGCATTAAATAAAAATAATGCTTTTACAATTAAAACGTTCTCAGAGGATCCGACAGCGGAATTGAATGAAGTAGGACTTGGACGCGTCGATGCCTATTATAATGATAAAGTTCAAGTAGAAACAACTATAACAAAGGCGAAATTGGACAACGTCAAAATAGGATTTGGTCCACTTGAATGGGGAGAGATTGCATTTCCATTTGCAAAAAAGAGTGAAAAGTTAGAAGATATAAATAAAGCGTTGAAAGAATTAGAGCAAGATGGCACATTAAGTGATATATCAAAAAAATGGCTAAAAGTTGATGCTACGAAAAAACAAAATTAAGGTGTATTCGTTGAATGGAGTTATCGCCTATCAACTGATATAAAAAATTAAAGGAAACTAGAGAGGAAGTTATTCATGGTACAAATTCATCGGAAAACACGTATTGGTCATGTTGAATTTAAAGTGAAAGATTTAGAGCGTCAAATTGCTTTTTATGAAAATGTTGTAGGCTTAGAGGTAATTAAGCAAGAGGGAAATAAAGCATATTTATCTGGAAAAGGTGGAAAGAACGCGTTACTTGTTCTTGAAAAATTAGAGGACGGGGTACTGCAAGAACCGCGTACGACTGGTATATATCATGTAGCCTTTTTAGTTCCGACTCGTGAAGCTTTTGCTTCTGCGCTATTTGGGGTTCTTCGTAATAAGAATGTAATTGACAGCCCGGCTGAGCAAGAAGGGCGTTATACATATTCAAATGAAATTTTACCAATTTCAAGGTTTAATAGTGCAAGTGATCATACATATAGCGAAGCTTTTTATTTGCAAGATTTAGAGGGGAATGGTATTGAAATTTATGCAGACCGTCCGCGCGATCAATGGGGAGAAGGGCCAGGAGGAAGTGCACCACTTGATTTAAAAGAATTGGCAACACTCGTTGATTATGAGTTTGCTGGTTTGCCTGCTAATACTGTCGTTGGGCACGTACATTTACGAATAGCTGATGTAGAGAAATCACATGAATTTTATGTGGAAACAGTAGGTTTTGAAGTACAACAGCGTGAAGAGGATTGCTTATTTATTTCAGCAGGGGGATATCATCACCATATTGGTGCAAATACGTGGAACGGAGTAAAAAATCCACACCCACCAGTACATGCAACTGGACTAAAGGTATATGCGATTGTACTACCGCATAAAGAAGCGTTAGATGAAGTGAAAGAAAGATTAATAGAAAAACAACATGAAATAAATGAAACTACAAATGGGTTTGCGGTGGTAGATCCAAGTGGTATTACAGTGCAGTTTGAAATAGAAACAGTGTAAAAGAAGCGAGAAAGTGTATAATCACTTTCTCGCTTCTTTATGATCATTCATAGCTCAATCCAATATCTTCTTACTATAATCCCATCTTCCTCAGTGAAATCATCATCACGAAGCCCGCCGTTATGTAAAATCGTTTTTTCAGAAGCGGTATTCACTGCGTCGCAAACGACAAGTACTTTCGTGATGTTTAATTCCTTCGTTTTTTCTAATGATAATGCTAGTAATTTCGTAGCATAACCTTTTCTTCTTTCAGAAGGGCGAATGCCATAACCAATATGACCGCCAGCGTTAAATAGATGTTCAGTTAAACGATGACGTATATTAACAGCTCCGACAATTCTATTATTATCTGTAACGAGCCAATATGTAGAATCTGGTACCCAAGTTTCAGGGATATTTATTCCGTTATGCGCATCGAGAAGTTCTTGAACCATAGCTGGGAAGTTGGCAGGATTTTTTGAGATAACCCACGGGATCATTGTTTCATCGCTATCTTTCCATTCGTTATAGAAATCTAAGTATTCTTCTTGTTAATCAGTAGTAGGTGTAAGTAACGAGACGTTCATTGTTAGTAAGCTCCTTTAGTTATGTAGTTTTTATAAAAAATTATGACACAAAATGAAAGCGTTTTCTAAAAATTTCTCAACCTAATTTCATGTAATTCACCTTTGTTTTTTTAGAAAATTAGTGGAGGTTTAAAATTAGAAGTTATTTATTTTATGTTAATATTTAAAATATTAACATAAAACGGTCGGAGTATTAAGTTTATTTTAGTGGTATTCTTTCGTATCGATAAATGGATGTTTGTGATAATTTTTGTTTTATCTATCTATAATGAATGAAAGGAGGAAGTGCCCGTGAGTGTAGATTTTGATTTTATTATACGAATCGGTGTTGCTGGCTTGTTAGGAGCAATGATTGGTATTGAAAGAGAAATTCGATCGAAAGAAGCTGGATTAAAGACTCATTTCCTCGTAGCGGTAGGAAGTGCGTTAATAATGGTTGTTTCGAAATATGCCTTTTCAGATATTGTGTTTGAAGAGCATATGTCTCTAGACCCAAGTCGTATTGCAGCACAAGTCGTTAGTGGAGTTGGCTTTTTAGGTGCAGGCACAATTATTATTCAAAAACAGGCGGTGAAAGGATTAACGACCGCGGCTGGTTTATGGGCTACTGCCGGCATAGGATTAGCGATTGGAGCGGGAATGTATGTAGTAGGCATTGGAGCGACGATTCTCGTTTTAATTGGTTTAGAAATTGTAAGTCGTATTTTTAAGGTGCAATTTTTATTTCCACAAAATATAACAGTGCAAATGTTTGTAAATAAACATGAAGCGATACAACAAATATTAGAAACACTACAAGTGAAAGGCATCCCAATACTCTCATATGAGGTGGAAGCTTCACAGCAAGGTACAGAAACTGTTTATAAGGTAGGGATGCAACTGAAAAATATATCGTCAGAAGAAAAGAATGAGTTTATTCAGCATATGCAAACATTACCGGAAGTTACGTTTATAAAGTTAAAATCATAGTGTTGAAAACGAGGATAGATGTAGCAGGAATTTTGCTATTATCTATCTTTTTTGATCTAAAATGCACGGAAAGTCAAGCGTTAATTTTACATGAAATGAATATATGTGTGAACGTTACCTTATTTTTTCTCAATACAGGACAAAAAGTAAAAATAGTAAAATAATGGAGCGGGACACTAAAAATGTAAGGTAGGGGAGAGTATGAAAGGCTATTCAAAGAAAATGTTAGTAGGGGTAAGTTTTGCTAGTTTAATGTTAGGGAGTTTTCAAGGGGGCAGTTTGGCAGAAGATACTAAGGGAGAGCAAGTTTCTTATCGAAATGTGCTCAAAATGGAGCCAGTCGGTGTACAACTACCAGTACAAGAATTAGCTCATTCATCGAAAGTGCTCGAAAGCAAGTCTTTTGAGAAGAGGCTACAATTTGCCGATTTATCACAAAGACCACCTGAGGTGAAAAAAGAAAGTAAGCAATTAGCTGTAGCGAAAACTTATACAATTGCTGAATTAAATCAATTAAGCAATCAGCAGTTAGTAGATTTACTTGTAACAATTGATTGGGAGCAAATTACGGGGCTATTTCAGTTTAATACAGACAGTCTAGCATTCTATCAAAATGATAGTAGGATGCAGGCGATTATTGATAAATTGAAGCAGCAAGGACAAGCCTATACGAAGGATGATTCAAAAGGGATTGAGACATTAGTGGAGGTATTACGTTCAGGATTTTATTTAGGATTTTATAATTCGGAACTTAGTAAATTAAATGAACGGAGTTATCATGATAAATGCTTACCTGCATTAAAAGCGATAGCTAACAATTCAAATTTCAAGCTGGGTACATTAGAGCAAAATAGAGTGGTATCATCATACGGAAAGTTAATAGGAAACGCTTCGAGTGATGTGGAAACGATAACATCAGCTGCAAAAATTTTTAAACAATATAATGATAATTTTTCTACATTAGTAGATAATCTTTCAGCTGGAAATGCTATTTACGATATTATGCAAGGTGTTGATTACGACATTCAATCGTATTTGTACGATACGAGGAAAGCACCGAAAGATACAGTATGGTATCAGAAAATAGATAGTTATATTAATGAACTAAGTCGTTTTGCATTAATGGGAACGATTACAGCAAAAAACGGTTGGCTTATTAATAATGGCATTTATTATACAGGTAGACTCGGTACGTTCCATAGTACAGGAACGAAAGGGTTACAAGTTGTAACAGATGCGATGAAAATTTATCCGTATTTAGGGGAGCAATATTTCGTAGCTGCTGAGCAAATCGCAACGAATTATGGCGGAAAAGATGCAAATGGTAAAGTGGTGAATTTAGATCAAATAAGAGAAGATGGAAAGAAAAAATATTTGCCAAAAACGTATACGTTTGATGATGGGGCAATTGTTTTAAAAGCTGGAGATAAAGTGACAGAAGAAAAAGTAAAACGTTTATATTGGGCGGCAAAAGAAGTCAAGGCACAATTCCATCGTACGGTTGAAAGTGATCAACCTTTAGAAAAAGGAAATCCTGATGATGTACTAACGATGGTTATTTATAATAGCCCAGCAGAATATCAATTTAATCGTCAATTGTACGGTTATGAAACGAATAACGGTGGTCTTTATATAGAAGGAACAGGTACGTTCTTTACTTATGAGCGTACGCCAGAAGAAAGTATTTATAGTTTAGAAGAATTATTCAGACACGAGTTCACGCATTATTTACAAGGTAGATATGAAGTACCAGGGTTATGGGGACAAGGGAAAATATATGAAAATGAAAGATTATCTTGGTTTGAAGAAGGGAATGCTGAATTTTTTGCAGGGGCAACGAGAACGGATAATGTTGTACCGAGAAAGAGTATTATAGGAGGATTATCTTCAAACCCAGCGGAGCGTTATACGGCAGAGCGAACGTTAAATGCAAAGTATGGAACGTGGGATTTCTATAATTATTCCTTTGCTTTACAATCTTATATGTACAATAAGAGATATGATATGTTCGATAAAATACATGATCTTATTAGGAAAAATGATGTAACAGCATATGATGCATATCGCTCTACATTAAGTAAAGATGTGAATTTAAATAAAGAATATCAAGACTATATGCAAATGCTAGTTGATAATCGTGAGAAATATAATGTGCCATTAGTATCAGACGATTATTTAGCGAATCATGCATCAAAGCCAGTTTCAGATATTGCGGCAGAAATTACAGCGGAAGCAAAATTGAAAAATGTATCAGTGAAGAAAAATAAATCACAGTTCTTTAATACATTCACACTACAAGGAACATATACAGGAACCGCAGCAAAAGGAGAATATGAAGATTGGAAAACAATTACACAAAACGTTAATGATACGTTAAAACGTTTAAGTGCAAAGGAATGGACAGGCTATAAAACAGTAACAGCATACTTCGTAAATTATCGCGTGAATGCATCAGGACAATTTGAATATGATGTTGTGTTCCACGGTATTAATACAGAAGAAGGTGCAGAGAATAAAGCACCAGTTGCAGTTATAAACGGTCCGTATAGTGGAAATGTAAATGAAGCAATTTCATTTAAAAGCGACGGATCAAAAGATGAAGACGGGAAAATTACTTCGTATAAATGGGAGTTTGGTGATGGAGCAGTAAGTAATGAGCAAAATCCAACTCACGTATATACAAAAGAAGGAACGTATACAACGAAATTAACGGTAACAGACGATAAAGGAGCAACTAATACTGCTATAGCGACTGTAACTGTTCAAAAGAAAGAAGATAACAGTGTAGAAAAAGAACCGAATAACTCATTCCAAACAGCAAACAAACTGCAGTTAAATCAAGTCTTACGTGCTAGTTTAGGAGATGGCGATACAAGTGATTTCTTTGAAATTAATGTGGAGACTGCTAAAAACCTTCAAATTAACGTAACGAATGAAAATAATATCGGAATGAACTGGGTACTTTATTCTGAAGCAGATTTAAATAATTATGTTACGTATGCTCAGCAACAAGGGAATAAACTAGTAGGTAGTTACTACACGTATCCAGGGAAGTATTATTTACATGTGTATCAGTATAGTGGTGGAACAGGGAATTATACGGTGGAAGTAAAGTAGTAAAAAGGGAGTTGTCTTTTTCAATGAATGGCACAAGGTCTGTACTTTAATGGAAAAACAATTGTAGGAAATGTCTATAATGATAATAACAAATTAAGTGCCGAGAGATGTTATATTTACATTAAACAAATCTAATCAGTAAATGAGATAAAGTCGATGAACTATTCTTTCATCACGATGTAAGAATAGTTATAAATATTAAGTGCGTTTAATGTAATTAAACTAAAGGATTAGAGTGTATCTGTAACAATAGATAAGCTCTGATCCTTATTGTTTTTAATTAACGCACATAAATTTAAGATAATTAATAAGTAAGTTAGCTAGCAGGATTCTTAAAATGTGCTTATGTAATTAACTAAACAGAAAATTTGTATCACATTAGCAAGGGATACTAATAGAAAAGCGTGTCCCTTTACCCAATTCACTCTCTATCTCTATATCTCCGTTTAATTCTCTAATAATACTATAAGCAATCATAGTACCAAGCCCAGTTCCTTTTTCTGTTGTTGAATAGAATGGCAAAGCAATTCGTTTTATTTGTTGAGATGACATCCCAATTCCTGAATCAATAATATCAATTATGATATTTCCTTTTACTTTTTGTATATTTATTTGTAATAATCCACCATTTTTCATAGCCTCAATTCCGTTTTGGATGATGTTGTTTAGACAGAGTTTGAATTTTTCGGGGTCCCCATTTATATAAAAGGAATCTGTACTATTTTGTTTGATTTCAATTTTGTATGATAGAGCGAGTGGTGAAATAGTATCTTTCACCTGATTTAAAATGTGATTAATATCTATTTTCTCTTTTAGGGTGTTCTGTGGTTTGGTTAAAGATAAATAGTTATTAATAGTAGATTGTATTTGCTGCATTTCAATTAACATGATTTCTAAGTATTGATCCTGAGATAGCTTAGAGGCATGTTTTTCATTTAATAATTGAGTGAATCCATGTACCGTGGTTAGTGGATTGTGGATTTCGTGTGCAATTGACGCTGCTAGTTCGCTAGCTATATAAAATTTTTCAGCCCGTTGTAGCTTTTCTTTCATTTTATATTTCTCGATCATTCCCTCTATTAAATAAACTGATAATAATACTGTGAAAATATTAATGATTATGTAATTTAATAAAAATTCTATGAGAGTAGAGTCTATTTTCCCTCCTGTATGTATTTGAGTTATAATACCGCAAATAGAAAGTGAAGTTGTACATACTAAAATAAGGAGTAAGCTTAATAATACTTTTTTTTCTTTAACATACATAGGTAATAAGTAACGAAAGAGCATTGTTATACCAAAAATAATAGTGAAGATAATAAATGATGGAAGAACGCCATTTCCGCCTAAGTAAAACCGATAAGAAAGATATAAAATTCCTATAAAAACAATGTTTTTTGTATTTCCATATAGAAAAACTAATATTATAGGAATAAAACGTAAATCATAAATAAATCCCACATGTAAATGAAAAGGAAAAGTCATACAAAAAATAATAGCAATGGAGGAAAGGATAGAAAATAACATATTATTACATGTTATTTTTTCTTTAAACTCTAGCCAGAATACGTGATAGCTAAGGATACAAATTATTATAATAAAGGTATTTAATAAAAGAGTAGAAATTCCCATAGTTTTGCATCTCCAATAGTTTGTAAGTAGAATTATGTATGAGTTGGACAAAGATGTTTAGTATTAGTAGACTTTTTATCAAAAAAGGAAGGGTACTTGAAAAGTGCTGTTATATTACTCGTATTAAAATTGATAAGGAAAATAGAAAAAATCTATTTAAATTTATGTACATATGAAATTATAAACTAACTTTTGTATAGGTAAAATTTGGATTAAGTTACTGATAAAATAAGGTTTTTAAGTATGAATATTCTGTGAAAATGATATGCGTGGTGACTCCTGTTTGTAGCCTTCGTTATATTAACATGGAATATATCAAATTACAAAGTGAAATTTTAGAAAAATTTTATTAGTACATTTTATCTGAAATAGAAATGCTATTTATTTGAGTATTTTGGTACTTACTCGTATAAAACTTTGTTAGAAAAAGACTTCAAAATTTAAATGTTTTTTATGAAGCGTAATATTGTAACTTTATCTATGTGGGTTTCTCAATAACTATTAAGGTGAAGAGTTAAGATATATAGGTTTATAGATATGAATTATTACATAAAAACGCACTTGGAAAAGGATGTATGATGGTAATAGAATACAAACATCAAGGGGGAACTTAAAATGAAGTTAAATAAACTAGTGCTTAGTTGTGGAGTAGTTTCAGCATTAACACTTGGTGTGTTAGGGAATAATACTTATGCTGAAGAAGTACACAAAACGAATGATCCAATTCATGTAGTTGAACATGTTTCTGCAGACTTATTATTAACCCAAACAATGGATTATAGTGGCGAGGCTGAAACTTCTTTCGTATATGATGGGAGTACTGACTTAAGCTTCTCTATGAAAAATAATGGTCAAAATACAATGGGATATAGTGTAAAAGGTCCAAATACAGAGCTAATTGTTGGTGGTTATATAAAACCTGGAGAACAACAAATTAATGTTACAAATGTACGGAATGCTTTATCTCCATTACCGAATGGAACATATAAAATTTACGTTTCAAATGATGATGGTTCTAAGGGGCAATTCCAAGTTTCAGTAAGATCTATGAATTAAATTTAAAACGCTTTGCTTTTAAGTTAATTTAATCTTTACTTATTGGAAAGAAGCTAAATTGAATTGAGAATTACCGATAAAAATGAAAACGAGCACCTTATCTAATTGGGAGAGGGTGTTCGTTTTTTGCTATTAAACAGAAAATAATTATAAATATATTTTGATATTCCCATTGCTAACCTACTAGATTGTGTCAACTAGAGAATGTCTACTATAAAATATATTAAAATAAAGGTGATGTAACATTCCGCTAAATTATATGGGGAAATAGAAAAACCACCCTTATATGAGTGGTTTTAGTAATTATTTTTAGGTTATACATTTAAAATTAGGCTAAGTTATAGAAATAATAAACATTTAATCCGTTGTTATTATTTTGGTTCTGGATAATGATTGTAGTATGAGATTCTAATAAATTCTTGGTAGACATTTGTTAATTTGGCATCTCTAAGAGCATCGTTGAATTTTTGCATACGTACACTACCTTGAGCGTAGCCTCCACCAGGAGTATAAGGGTTTCTAGCTTCAAAGTCATCCAAAAATACTTTTAATTTTTTATAGTCTTGAGATTGATAGAAAGCCACGGCCTCTTCAGGAGTAACGTCAAAGTAAGAGGATGATGTTGAGTTATAAGAAGCTGCTTGAGCAGTAGGTACCTCTAGCATAGTTGCAGCTCCACCGAACATAGTAAGCGCCATAGAAGATACAATAATTTTTTTAAACATAATAAAACCTCCATGTAGAATATTGGATTAACAGTAACCCTGTAATCATTATAGTTACATTGAAAATGATTATCAAATGCAATATTGCATAATGTATCCCGCTATTTGTGGGCAGTAAGAATCACGCCCACAAATTCAATGAAAGCAAAGAAGTTAGATGGGGATCGAGCTGAATAAAGTTTTACTTTATTCTTTAAATGAGAAGTCACCCTTATATCTCAATGAAGGAGCGTAATAGAGAATTAATAGATTAAAAGAGGTGTATAAGTTACTCAGGTTAACAAGAAAATGTAGAGGATATTTTTAATAGGGGGAAAGCTTAATAACTGGAGTAAAGGAATTGCTATTTATATATTTAACATACATATTTGTTTTTTAAATTGTAGGCGCATTTTAGAATTTGTATATAGTAAATTCGTTAAAAAACTTGATAAATAATAAAATGTGTAAATTTTTTGACTATTTCATTAAAATTATTTAATATTTGTAATTTATTGTTTTATAATGATAATCGGGTCGGTCGTGAATGTTTTAGATATTGCGATATATACTCGGATTAATTTATTCTAGGGAGGTTACAAAATTGGGTAAGAGAGTCATTATAAGAGTTTTTACATTATTATCAGTACTGGCATTATTCCTTAATGTATTTTTACCTAGGGCTAGTGCAGAGGTTATGACGCATGAGAAATATTCAATGGACTGGAGTTATAGTAATAGTCTAGGTAAGTACATTCGCACTGAAATGATTAAAAATTCAAGTGGTCAAATTGCTTATTGCTTAACCCTTGGATTAAAATCACCAAATGGTGAAGATCTTCCTGAAATGGGGAAAACAGATAATGTAGTATATAGAGTCTTATTAAATGGTTTCCCGCAAAAAAGTGCTGAACAGCTGGGAGTAGCTAATAAGAATGAAGCGCATTATGCAACGCAACTTGCGGTTTGGAATGCATTAGGTCAACTCGATGTAAATGAATTAAAACATGAGAATAAAAATGTTGAAAAAGCAGCTAAGGCTATTATTAGTAATGCTAATAATAGTGAAGAGACTCAAGATGTTTTTATGAATGTGATTCCTGCTGAAAAGCAAAAAGCAGAATTAAAGGGTGAATTCTTCGAAACAAATCTATATTCAGTACAAACAAATGCTAAGAGTGGTTCTTATAAGGTAGTAGCGAAAAATGCACCTAATGGAGTTAGAATTGTAAGTGAAAATGGAGAAGTGAAAGATCAGCTTTCAGTTGGAGAAAAATTTCGTATCCAAATTCCTAAGAATACAAAAACGGGTGAATTTAATTTAAGTGTTGCTGCTAATTTAACTAAAGTTCAAGCAATTGCTTACCGTGGTACGGATACTGTTCAGAATGCTACAGTACTATTAGAAAGAAATGAAGAAAAGCTTAGTAGTGATCTTGCAGTAAATTGGGAAGCAGCTGGTTCTTTAAAAATTAAAAAGGTTGGAGAAAATGGAGAAGTTTTAGCTGGCGCAGTATTTGAGGTCTTTAATGCAAATAATGAATCAGTTGGAAAAATCACGACTGGTGCTGATGGTATGGCAGAATTAAACAACTTACCAATTGGTACTTACACATTAAAAGAAATTAAAGCACCAACAGGCTACGTTTCAGATGATAAACCACAAACTATTGAAGTTAAGACAGGAGAAACAGGAGCTGTCCAAATAGTAAATAACAAAGTAAAAGGTAACATCGAAATTAAAAAGCTCAGTGATTCAGGAAAGGTTTTACCAAATGTTGAATTCACAGTCTTTACTGAAGATGGAAAAGAAGTGCAAAAAGTAGTAACAAAAGAAAATGGAATTGCAAACGTTGAAGGTCTTACGTATGGTAAGTATTATTTCTTAGAGACAAAAACACCTAATGGATATATTGGAAATAAAACAAAGTATCCTTTTGAAATTAAAGAGCACAATAAAACACTTACTTTTACAGTGGAAAATACCGAAGTGAAAGGTAGTGTAAAATTACTAAAAGTAGATAATGAAGATATTAGCAAAAAATTAGAAGGTGCAGTATTTGAATTGAAAGATGAGAGTGGAAAAGTAGTTGGGGAATATAAGACAGATAAAAATGGCGAGATTAACGTCAAAGATTTAGCGTATGGTAAATATTCATTTGTAGAAAAGGCTTCTCCACATGGTTACGTTCTTGTTAAAGAACAAATTATGTTCGAAATAAAGGAACATGGGAAGATTATTGAGTTATTGGCAGTTAATCATCTTATCAAAGGTGATCTAGAAATTACAAAGGTAGATGTAGCTGATGGAAATAACAAGCTTCCAAATGCAGAATTTACGATTTATAACGAAGCAGGAAAAGAAGTAGTAAAAGGAAAAACAGACGATAAAGGAATCGCTAAATTTGAAAAATTACCATTTGGAAAATACACATATAAAGAAACTGTTGCACCAAAAGGTTATGTATTAAATGAAGAAACGTTCTCTTTTGAAATTAAAGAGAATGGTCAAATCATTAAACACATTGTCAAAGATGAAAAGATTCCTTCAATAAAAACAACAGCTACTGATAAAACAGATGGTACAAAAGAAATGCACACGTCTAAGTCTGTAACAATCCAAGATAAAGTGGAATACAAAGACCTACAAGTAGGTAAAGAATACACTTTAAAAGGTAAATTAATGAATAAAGAGACTAATAAACCATTAGTTGTAAATGGTAAAGAAGTAACAGCTGAAACGAAGTTTACACCAAAAGAAGCAAATGGCTCTATTACATTAGACTTCACATTTGATGCAACTGGTTTAGAAGAAAAAGAGGTAGTAGTATTCGAAG
Source organism: Bacillus sp. N6 (assembly GCF_052805735.1). Classification (NCBI taxonomy): domain Bacteria; kingdom Bacillati; phylum Bacillota; class Bacilli; order Caryophanales; family Bacillaceae; genus Bacillus; species Bacillus sp. N6. The sequence goes on along the minus strand of NZ_CM127843.1, from coordinate 3,454,045 downwards.
AGTTATTGAAAGAAGGAAAAATTGTTACAACACATGCTGATATCAATGATAAAGGTCAAACAGTTAAGTTCGTTAAGCCATCAGTAAAAACGACAGCAACAAACAAAGCTGATGGTGGAAAAGAGATTCATTCAAAGGATTCTATCACTATTCAAGACAAAGTGGAGTATACTAACTTAGTTGTAGGTAAAGAGTACACTGTAAAAGGTAAACTAATGAACAAAGCTATTAACAAACCATTATTAATTGATGGAAAAGAAGTAACAGCTGAAACGAAGTTTACTGCAAAAGAAAAGAACGGTCTTGTAACACTAGACTTTACTTTTGTTGGTGCTGAACAGCAAGGAAGAGAAGTAGTCGTGTTTGAAGACTTATTACATGAAGGTCAAGTAATTGCAACACATGCTGACATTAACGATGTAGGTCAAACAGTTCGATTTGTAGAACCTTCTATTAAAACGACAGCTATAAACAAAGCTGATGGTTCTAAAGAGTTAGACGCTTCTAAATCTGTAACAATCCAAGATAAAGTGGAATACAAAGACTTAGTCGTGGGTAAAGAGTATGTTGTAAAAGGTAAACTGATGGATAAAGCAACAAACAAGCCATTATTAGTTGATGGTAAAGAAGTAACAGTAGAATCTAAGTTTATTGCTAAAGAGAAGAATGGTTCTATCACACTAGATTTCACATTTAATGCTTCTGCATTACAAGATAAAGAAGTAGTAGTGTTTGAAGAACTGTATCAAGATAATATATTAGTAGCTATTCACGCTGAAATTGAAGATAAGGGACAAACAGTGAAATTTAAAGAGGTAAAGCCGGAACAACCTAAACCAGAACAGCCAAATTCAGATAAAAATACTCCAACACCAGAGCAGCCTAACGAGCAAGTAAAAGAACAACCACAACCTAAGCAAGAAATTCAATCTAAAATTGGATGGTTACCGCAAACAGGTACTAATCTTACAAGTTGGATCTCTATGGCTGCAGGCGCATTACTGTTAATTGTTGGTGGAGTGATTTTCTTAAAACGTAAAAATGCATAGAAATTAAAAAATAAGCACATCTGTTTTTATAACAAGATGTGCTTATTTTTATCATTTTAGCCAAGAAGACTCCTATATTTAAGCGTGAATGGCATTTAAAATAGCAAATTTATTTGTAGTAAATAATACATAATTTTGTTTTACTGTTTTAATTAAAATACGGTCTGTTGTCCCATAAGCTGTTCCAATACGTATGACATCTACTTCTTCAACACCAGCATAGGTAGCATCTTCGGTAATCTCAATCACATCACGTAATGGAATTGTAATCTCCGCCAATTGCCATGAAATAATTAACTCTTCATTTGTTTTTTTTACATTAATGCCTAGCATTATACCAAGACCCTTCAATAATAATACGCTACACTTCTAATCTTATTATATAAATTTTTAGATTTTTTATCTATATGTAGGAATAGAATTTATTTATATTTGCGAGCATCTTAATGATGTCAAACAAATAGAAGGATATACAGTCTTTCTATTAAGAAATATGGTAAGAACAAAAGTTCACTTCAAATTAGTATGAATTTGATATGGTTGAGATATTATGAACGAGAAATAGTAAGAGTTGCAGGAAGGAAATGAATAATGAGACTTAAATTAATAGGGATTTTCATTTGTGTAATTATGATGTTAGGTATCTTTATAATTTACACCAATCAATCTATTGGTAAAGAACCAGATAAGACGAACTATGAATCTCGTGAAAACTCCATAAATAAAGAGAAAGATAGTAGAGGAAAAGGGCAATCAAAATACAATGAAAGTTCTTTTGCTAGTATACAGGCTGTAGTTAATAAGGAATATGGATTACCCGAAGACTATAAACCAGAGGATTTAGTTGTACCAAATGTACCATTCTCATTTAGTGGAACGGTAGAAAAGAGCCACCTCCGTAAAGAGGCGGCAGAAGCACTGGAAAAGTTATTTGATTTAGCAAAGCAGGAGGGGATTCAGTTAAATGCTGTTTCGGGATTTCGTTCCTATGACTATCAACAACGACTGTATGCAAACAATGTGAAAAGAAAAGGACAAGAGCATACGGATCGCTTCTCGGCAAAACCAGGACATAGCGAACATCAAACAGGGCTAACAATGGACGTTTCTTCTAAAAGTGCGAACAATGAACTAGAGTTATCCTTTGCTAATACGAAGGAAGGAAAATGGCTGAAAGAAAACGCGCATCGCGCAGGGTTTATCATTCGTTATCCTAAGGGAAAGGAAAGTATTACAGGTTATGCATATGAACCTTGGCATATTCGCTATGTAGGAGATATTGCTGAAAATATATATAAACAAAAGCAGACTTTAGAAGAATACATGAATCTATGAAAATAGAATTGAAGAATTAAACTGGCTATCAATAGACGTGAGATTGTAAAAGGCAGGGGATATAAATTAAGGTGTTTTTTAATTTTTTTGGTGAAGAGGGAAGGTATCCCTCTTCTTTTTTCAGTCCTTGTAAAATTTGAGGATGTCTTAAGGGAGTGAAAAGATGGATTGTGTGAGTGTATTAATAAAGGCTACTTTAGGTGGCTTCTAGAGATGTTTTTTGAGGAAATACTAGTATTCATTGCAGCAATCGCCTATATTATAGGAGCATTCACGTTGGGATATAACAGAGAATTATAGAGTAAAGTAGGATTCAAAAGCATTGTTGAAAATGCGGTTGTTATAAGTTATTTTCCTATTAAAATAATTAGTCTTTGTTCAAAATTTAAGATTGTTATTTTATTATATCTAGTAACTATTTATAATATTTAATAATTACTTGATTTACTATTAAGGTGGTTATCTTACAAAAATGTAAGGTTATTTTAATTGACACTCGTATGTATAAGTAACTATACTGGTTACACGATGTTGGTGAGTATATTTAATAATCTCTATCTATAAGTGTATGTCCGAGGATTATTTTTAGAGTAATAGTTCGATTTTAAATTCATTATCCGTTATATGTTAATATAAACGGATTAATCTATTCTTTATTCAAGGTCGTATTATTTAAAGATTAATTATAAATGATATATTTACCAAATTGTAATAACTTGATAGAGGTGTTCATTTTGAAATACAAATTAATTGCTACAGGAATTCTTGCTGGAAGTTTATTATCCTACTCATCTAATACATTTGCAAATACTCATAAGTTCCCAGATGTTCCTGCATGGGCGGACAAATCCGTTAATTATTTAGTTGATAAACAGGTATTGAATGGCTATCCAGACGGAACTTTCGGTTCAAATGACTCATTAGACAGAGCTTCAGCTACAAAAATTATGACAAAAGTTTTAGGTATACAAATTGACTCTAATGCAAAACCATCATTTACAGATTCACAAAACCACTGGGCTACTCCGTATATTGCTGCTGCTGAAAAAGCTGGTATTGTTAAAGGTGAGGGTAATGGAATCTTCAATCCATCCGGAAAAGTAACTCGCGCTGCTATGGCTACGATGCTAGTAAATGCATATAAACTACAAAGCACACCAAATCATAACGAGCAGGTTAAATTTGAAGATTTAAAAGGCCATTGGGGAGAAAAATATGCCAATATTTTAATCGGTTTGAAAATTTCTAATGGTACTGAGAACGGTTGGCAACCAAATAGATTTATAACACGTGCTGAAGCTGCTCAACTTACTGCAAAAACAGATATGATGCAACATCGTCCAAAAAACCCATTAGAAAGCAAAATAATCATTATTGATCCTGGACATGGTGGCGAAGATCCTGGGAAATCCACAAAGGGATTACCTGAAAGTAAGATTGTACTAGACACTTCTTTACGTCTACAACAATTACTTGAAAAGCATACACCATTTACAGTTTTATTAACTCGTCAATCTGATAATAGACCAGGACATGATCAAAAAAGTTCTTTACAGGAACGTGTTAAATTTGCTAAGAAAAATCAGGGTGATATCTTTATAAGCGTACATGCAAATGCTTTTAATGGTAATGCAAAAGGGACAGAAACATATTACTATAAATCTTCTAAATCCGAAAAAACAAATCCTCATGTGGAAGAAAGTCGTGTTTTAGCGGAAAAAATTCAAACACGTTTAGTAGAGGCACTTCAAACACGAGATAGAGGAGTTAAACATGGAGACCTTCATGTTATAAGAGAAAATGACATGCCAGCTGTGTTGACGGAACTGGCGTTTATAGATAATGGTATTGATTACAGTAAATTATCTACGGAAAATGGCAGAAAAATTGCAGCAGAAGCCATTTATGAAGGAATTTTAGATTATTATGAATGGAAAGGAAATAATGTATCTGAATATAGGCTGTAATAAGTAATTGAAAATATAGTAATTCTCGAAATGAAGAATTCTATAATTTTTTTGCAGTTTTTTAAACAACAATTTTAAATTTGTATTTAAAATTGTTGTTTAAATCGTTATTTTATGTTTTAATAATGTTGATAATAGTTCTCAATAATAGTGAGAGGAAGATTAGTGAAACATGTGTTTTTAGTTAGTGTCATAAAAGTTAATGAATTTCTATATTGTATGGCTATGAATCTATCTCTATTTTTGTGAACTAGAAATAATATATTTATATCTTTTAAATGTTTAAGAAGGAGTGGCTGTCTGTATGAAAAAAGCAAAAGAAATAGCTAAATGCGTTGCGGTAGTGTCCGTTATTATGTCTGGATCATTTGGTTTACAAGCAACATCTGCATTTGCAGATTCTAAAGGAACTGTGGAAAATCTTCAAAATGGTGGGAAGGTCTATAATAGTTTTAAAACTACTTATGACATGAAGCAGAATATCAAAAATTCAATAAAAGTTTCTTTTATTGAGGATCCTTACGCAGATAAAAAGATTGCAATTGTTACCACTGATGGTAGTAATATAGATGCTAAATATACAATTAATAGCGGATACTATAACGCAGGTTTAAAATGGCCATCAGCCTATCATACTGAAGCAGAAATAACAAGTGGTGATAGTGCTCAATTCCATAAAGCTGCCCCAGTTAATACAATGACTTCAGCAAAGGTCACTTCTGAGGTAGGGTATACACTTGGTGGAAGTGTTAAAGTAGGAGTAAATGATAAAGGGCCAAATGCCGATGCAAGTATCACAGGTAGCTTTGCTTGGAAAGAAAGTGTATCTTATGATCAAGTAGATTATAAAACGGTATTAGAGACTCACACAGATAAAAAATTAAATTGGAAAGTAGGATTCCAATCATTTAATTTCCCAGAGTGGGGAATTTATAATCGTGATTCATTCAATACTTTCTATGGTAATCAACTATTTATGAAATCACGTAGTTATAATGAAGGAACGAATAATTTTGTTTCAAAAGATACAGTACCAGCTTTAACAGGATATGGTTTTTCTCCAAACGTAGTAGCGGTTATTACTGCTGATAAAACAGAAACTACATCAGATTTAAAAATAACAAATCGTAGAATTTCAGATCAGTACAATATCGAATGGGTAAGTTCAAAATGGTGGGGAACAAATAATAAAGATACATATAATGAATTCTTTACGAACCACTATAAATTAGACTGGAAAAATCATCAAGTTACTCTTGATAATCAAAAAGCCCTTGAAGAACAAATGAATAGTATCAACAGCGTGAATGATAAACTTAACAAAGGAAAAGGGAAATTATCTCTTTCAATGAATGGAAATCAACTCAAAGCTACGTCTAGCAATGCTGGTTATGGTATCAGTTACGAAGATAAAAATTGGGGTATCTTTGTAAATGGTGAAAAGGTCTATACTTTTAATGAAAAATCAACTGTAGGCAATATATCTAATGATATTAACAAATTAAACATTAAAGGACCTTATATCGAGATTAAACAGATTTAGTCAGAAAATGATGGACGATTGATGGATAATTATCTCATCAAGATACGAGTATACTAGTTTATCCCGCATTAACGGGCAGCCCGATTGGTTCACCTAATAATCAGTGGTGGATGAACAAAACCCCCACTGATTAAAGTTTCACTTTATTTTAAATCTGTATAATGTAACGAAAGGACCAAAGTTTATCTATAAAATAAATAAACTTTGGTCCTTATTATGTTTTTATTCGCGCACGAAATTAAGATGAAATTAGATGTTTTTTGTCTATTCTTTTACTCAATTAGAAAAGAGCGTAAAGTAGTTGAAAGCTATTGATGCTACGCAAGGGGATATTGTTTAAAGTAATCAGAACCTCATCGGTTGTTAAGTTATCACTTTAAATATATAATTAAATTTCATTAAAAAGATACTCTATTCAAAGTCCTTATTGGGTTTTTGAAGTGAAATATATACTATTTGAGGTGTGTGAAATGGGGAAATCTCGAGAGCAGACGATGGAAAATATCTTAAAGGCTGCTAAGAAAAAATTTGGAGAGCGTGGCTACGAAGGTACGAGCATACAAGAAATTGCAAAAGAAGCGAAAGTGAATGTTGCTATGGCTTCTTACTATTTTAATGGGAAAGAAAACCTATATTATGAGGTATTTAAGAAATATGGCCTTGCTAATGAGCTACCCAATTTTCTTGAGAAGAATCAATTTGATCCTATCGATGCCCTTAGAGAATATTTAACGGTTTTTACTATACATATAAAAGAGAACCCTGAAATTGGATCGTTGGCATATGAGGAGATTATTAAGGAAAGTGCACGATTAGAAAAGATTAAACCGTATTTCATAGGTAATTTTGAACAGTTAAAAGAAATATTACAGGAGGGTGAAAAGCAAGAAGTTTTTCATTTCTTCTCCATAAATCATACGATACATTGGATCACTTCTATTGTTTTATTTCCAAAGTTTAAAAAGTTTATTGATTCTTTAGGGCCAAATGAAACGAATGATACAAATCATGAATGGATGCCAGAAGACTTAGTGGACAGAATTGTTACTGCATTAACAGATAAACCTAACGTGTAAATTATTCAGTGTATATGAATTCTATTATTACTATTTAAAGCCTAATTTCTCAATGTATTGTAGAGAAATTAGGCTTTTTTCAACACGTCATTAAAATATTTATAATTCAATGACTCAATTTGCTGATTATATTTTCAAGTATTCGTTTTGAGCTACATAGATATAGTTTTTGTTGCAACTGTTTGTTGAAATGCTTTATCATGCTCAACAATAACCATTGTGGGATTAAATTGTTGAATAAGCTCTTCGATTTGCATACGGGAATAGATATCTATAAAATTTAGTGGTTCATCCCATATATATATATGAGCTTTTTCACATAAGCTTTTAGCGATAAGCAGTTTTTTCTTTTGTCCACCAGAATAATGAGATATATCTTTCTCAAATTGAATTCGGTCAAAGTCCATCTTACGTAGGATGGATTTAAATAAGGTCTCATCAATCTTGTGCTGTTCAATAAAGTCTGATAGCGATCCCCTTAAATGAGAAGTATCTTGTTGGACATAGGAAATGATGAGTCCTGTACCTAAAATAACTAAGCCTGTATGCTGTATCGGATGTCCTAAAATTAGTTTTAGGATACTACTTTTTCCGCTCCCATTCGTTCCATCAAGTACAATTCGGTCACCTTGTTCAACTATGAAGCTAATCGGATCATTCACAATTTGATCATCGTACTTAACGGAAACATCAACCAAAGTAATCAATTCATTTGATTTAAATTGTAATTGTTCCAATTTTAAGGACTCAGTTTTCTCCACATTTTTTAGTAATTTTGACTTTTCTTCAATAGCTTTTTGTTGTCTTGATTCAAGGTTTTTTGCTCTTTTCATCATCTTGGCTGCTTTATGACCTACAAACCCCTTATCCAACTTAGAGCCTGAATTCCTCGTTCCATTTTTTGAAGCTTCCACATCATGAGACCAACTTGCTGAACGCTTGGAAGACTGTTTTAATCTCCCTATGTCTTTTTGTAGACGCTCATTTGTAGCCTCTTCGTGCTCTTGCTGTCTATCAAAATTTAACTTCCAAGAAGAATAGTTACCACTCTGAACTTCAATATTTGCTCTATTTATAGATAGGATATGGTCAACGCACCCATCTAAAAAGATTCTGTCATGTGAAATTAAAATAAATCCTTTTTTCTTCCTTAGATAATCAGAGACTATCTTTCGTGCATCAGTATCTAAATGATTTGTTGGTTCATCAATTAATAGGAATTGGCCCTCATTTAAAAACAGTGCAGCAAGCAACACCTTTGTTTGTTCCCCATTTGATAATGTTTTAAATGGTCTGTATATGACCTCAGCATCAACATTTAAATAGGATATCTCACGCAGAAATTCCCAATCTTCTGCTTGGGGACAAATTTCTTCAAGGATTTCATGAGTGAATTTGTTCTTATCTGCAACAGAGTAGGGGAAGTAATTGAATTCTACCGAAGCAAGGATTTTCCCACCATACTCATAATTCCCTAACAATAAATTAAAGAATGTCGTTTTACCTCGTCCGTTTCTACCGATAAATCCTAGCTTCCAATCCGTATCTATTTGGAAGTTTACACTTTCAAAAATATTATCAAAGCTACCTGGGTATGAAAAAGTTAAATCTTGGACTTTTATCATTGACATAATAATTCCTCCTTTATATATCGAAACGTTTCGTATAAAGTCGGAACATCCATCCATTTTTTAATTGCTCTATATAAGTTTGATGGATATTAACGACTTATATAGAGCATTACATGTGTAACAATAGTGTCTGAAGTACTCATTTTTCTCGCTCCTTTATTTGTTAGGTACATTTAACAATTAATAAGTTCCAACTAACATAAACGGGAATAAAAAAATCCCCCAATTGTAATCGGAAGGATTAGTCTTTCGTCTATACTTAATAAGTACTTATTAATCATTTGAATCATGACAAATAAAGTATGAACTGAATTTTAAAAATGGATAGACTAACCCTATATTTTGTAGTTTGAAGTTATAAAATTCAACTTAAAATATAAATTAGTTAATCATTATTCATCCATCATTCCTTTCATAATTCTATTTTTAGAGTAACATTCTTTTTAGAGAGATGCAATATCAGCTTCAGCTTCACCTAATCCTAGATTATTTATAATTCTTTGAGTAAGGAGGAAAGATGAAATTGACATCAATCTAAGTTGTAACTATAATTGTTACAGTTAGTTTCGAAAACTAATTCGAATTTCTATGTTAAAGATAGTATATTTTCATTCCTTTTTAAGTGTGACAGTTAGCAACTAACTATAATTCAATAGAGGATTAGATTTTATCTCATATTTAAAGAGTAGATAAGTTGTACAATCCAAATTTACGATGCACAAATACTTGAAAAACTACATTTTTTAACTGATCCTTTTTGGAATCCTCAGTATTGGAAATTGTAAAAATCTACAAAAAGTTAATAAGACTGTTGTATGTAGAAAAAAATCTTTTAAAAAGGTCATAATATGGATAATAGGTAGCACACATTTTAATTAGTAGGAGTTGTGCCACTATCAAGACATTTCTTAATAAAAGTATAGAAAAAACTCAAGAAGGTGAGTCCATTGCGTAAACATGCATATGTGCAATTTTATGTATTGATATTGGCTTTAATAGCTTATATAAGCTTTTGCTGTATATTTTTATTTGTTCTTCCGAATCATTATTTCGTATCAGATTTTAATATCCGGCTATCATCTTTAGTTGTTGAAACTACTGTATTTATTTCATTACTGTATTCTATATTATCCAGAAAAATTAAGTTAGGAGTATTCTGGATTTGCATAATTATTGCGATAGGGTGTTTCCTGATAGGAAATTTCATATCTGCTTTTCAAGTACTTAATGTAGAATTACCAATACAAAATTTTAGTATCTCTGATGTATTTTTGTTGTTTTTCTTATTTTTCTTTCTCTTTGCGTTTTTTTATAAAATTATGATGGAATGTAACAAATGGGAGAAAGCGTATTTACTTTGTGATTTATGCATTGTTGTTACTGCTATTTTTACATTAGAGTGGTACCTATTTAATAAACCTTCTGCAAATATCTTATTCTTTTCAATTGGAGATGTTTTTCTTTCATTTATTTTTCCGATTATAGATTTATTGCTTCTATTACTTGGAGTTACACTAATCTTTCGACCTGCTATTTTCAATGCAAAAAGTAAATTGTTTATTTTTATCCTAGTATTAACTGGATTGGCTATTACGGACTACTTATATTTTTACTTACAAGATGATTTGTCAGATCGTTCAGTTATATTATTAAGGTGTTTGTATAGAGTTTTCCTATTATTTATCGCTATTGCTGCTACAATTCCAAAGAATACTTCTTCTAAAAGAAATTATTTTATTGTCAATCCAACATTTGGAGAGAAACTTCTTGTCATATTTCCTTATCTTGCAGTTGCAGTCTTAATTGGCTTTACTTTGAAAGAACAAACTTCTTCAGCTACATTGATTACGGGAAATTGTATTGCTTTTGTATTTGTACTGATTCGTCATACAATTGTACGAATGCAAAACAAGGATTTAACCGAGGCCTTAAAAGTGTTTAATAATCAATTAGAACGAACAGTAACTCAAAGAACACGGGATTTAATAAACAAATCTAATGATTTGGTAAAAAATCAAGAGAGATTTAAGTCTTTATATGAGTATCATCCAGATCCTATTTTAACGATTGATTCAAATGGTATCGTATTAAATATAAACCAGGCTGGAAGTATGTTATTAGGAAAAGAAAGTGCTGCATTAATAGGGAAAGAGTGCTTCTCTATTTTTTTAGATGAAGATAAATCTGAATTGGAATCGGCTATAAAGAAAGGGAAACGATGTAGTTCATCTTCGTTACAGTTACGTGTGAAAAATAACAATGAGAAGGATATCCTCTTTTGGTATGTCACTATAGTTCCTATTATGATAGAAGGACAAACCTTTGGGAGTTATGTAATGGTAAAAGACATAACGAGGATGAAACAACAACAGGATGAGATAAATTATCTTGCATTCCATGATACGGTGACGGAGATTGGAAATCGTATATTCTTCCAACAAGAATTAGATAGATCCATTAAGCGTGCACAAAAAACACAGGATAAGTTCGGGCTCCTGTATATTGATTTAAATCGCTTTAAGACCATTAATGATACATTGGGTCATTCGATTGGTGACAGAGTTTTAAAAGAAGTTGCCAAACGTTTTAGGACATGTCTGTCACCGACTATTCCTCTAGCAAGAATAGGTGGAGATGAGTTTGCAATCATTGTCCATAACCAAACGGAGCAACAGCTATTGGATTTGTGTAAAACTCTATTTCGTATAACTGAAGAACCATTTGTAGTAAATCAGCATAGTTTTTACTTATCTCTTAGTATAGGAATAGCAGTGTATCCATTTGGAGGAATAAATACTACTACACTTTTACAACACGCTGATATCGCTATGTATAGCGCAAAGGAAAAAGGTAACAATGCTGTTTGTATGTATGACGAGACATTATCACAAAAAGTAACTCGTCGATTACGATTAGAACAGGATTTACCAAATGCAATTGAAAATAATGAGTTGTTTTTATTGTATCAACCACAAATTGATAGTAAGGCAGGTAAGGTTATTGGTGCAGAGGCTTTAATACGCTGGCAACATCCAGAGCTTGGGCTGATTTCTCCTTTTGAGTTTATACCTATCGCAGAAGAAACGGCGCAGATTATTTCAATTGGGAAGTGGACGTTACAGAAAGCGTGTCGACAACTGAAAGAATGGTATTCTGCGGGCTATTCAAATCTAAAGATGGGGATAAATTTATCAGCTATAGAGTTTGAACAGAAAGATTTTGTTCAAACAATGATATCTACCATAGAAGAGATAGGAGTACCTGCTAATTCAATTGATTTGGAATTAACAGAGCGAATAGCAATGGTAGATGAAAAAGAAACCTTATCGAAGTTAAAAGTATTAAAATCATATGGTGTACATTTATCAATTGACGATTTTGGTACAGGTTATTCTTCACTAGCGTATTTGCCTCTTTATCCAATTGATACTTTGAAAATTCCAAAAGAATTTGTTAATAGGATCGGAACTTTTACTGATGGAGATGAAATTATACAAACCATTATTTCACTTGCTCATACTTTAAACATGAAAGTGATAGCAGAAGGGGTAGAAACGAAAGAACAATTAACAGTGTTGCAACGTAATGCATGTTATCTAATTCAAGGCTATTACTACAGTAAACCTGTAAATGAAGATGAATTTATCGATTTTTTAAGTACAATGCAAAATGAATAAGTGAAAAATCAGTATCTGTATAAAGTAAAGTGAAAAGACGTTCTATCCATATGGATTTGAACGTCTTTCTTATGTTTATTTTCAGTAGTTATGCAGCAAGGTTTCAGCCTTTGAAAGTAAAATAAGTATCTATATTCCTGGTATTTTGGGCTAATGGGATATGAGGTGAAAATTGCTTCTTGTGAAAACTCATTAGGGACAGCTTGTATATTCTTAAAGCAATTTGAAAAAGGATTAGCAGTTTGTATGGAATTAGGAAATGAAGAGTATGTATATCATTTCAATATTTTACGTTCTCTTAATGAAGATGAAGCAATTAAACTCTTAGAAGAAGTGAAAAAAGTATTTCTTACTTCGAAAAGCAAGGTTTAGGGGATTTCGTAGAAGAATATGCAGATCTAAAAAAGGAAGAAATTATACAATAATCACATGCTATCATTTTTAATAGCTAATTAACAAAGGGACTCCAATTATGGAGTCCCTTTGTTAATGGGGTAATGCTCTGGTTTATCTAATTATAACAATATTTGTAAAAAGTGTAAAGGGGTCCTAGTTTGGAGGGAGAATTATTTAATCTTTTTTATTTAATAAAAGGGATAATATTTAGTTATCTGCGCTTCTTAATTATGTTTTCTATCACAATTTGAAGTGAATTTCATTTAATCTTATTTATTTTATAGGAATTATAAGGTATACTAAAAATAGGTGCAAAATGTACCATTTGAAAAAGAGTGAATTGCAAAAAGGAATCCGTAAAGGATTCCTTTTTTGTTTCTTTGAAAATGAAGCAATGTTCTAATTATCTCTTTCATTTTTATGAATGCGCTGCGATCTTATAAACTAAAAAGGAATTTTTGGGGAATTGCCATATTCCTGTAACAAAACAAAGGTATGTTATGTGTGTTAAATATAAAGAGAAAGAAGGAAAAGTTGTGAAAAAATTTTTGCCAATTGTTGCGTTATTAGGCATGATGAGTTTTGGAGTACAGGAAATGAATGTAAGAGCTGATACATACCACAAGGGCGATTCAAAAATTAGTTTTTGGGATTCGAAAAGAAAGGGTACTAATTTCATGAATAGTACGTCATTACCTGAAAACTATAAAAGTGCAAAAGAAGCTAATATTGAATATGTACGTTTAGCACCTGATAAATGGGCAAAAGATAAAGGTTTTCTATTTGAGGATAAACCAGATACTTATGGAAAGGATTTTCTGATAGGTAATGCAGATAACTATCAGGGATTAGTAAAGGAGGATTTAGAAAAATTAAAGGCGGATTTAGATGCCGCACAATCACAAGGAATGAAAGTTGTTCTTACAATGTTATCCTTACCTGGTGATCGATGGCGCCAATTTAATAATAACAAGAATGACGACAGAATATGGGAAGAAGAGAAGTATCAAGAACAAGCAAGTCAATTTTGGAAGGATCTTGCTCTGGAATTAAAAGATCACCCTGCGGTGGTTGGTTATAATATTATAAATGAACCACATCCAGAAACAGCTAAAAATAATAGATATAATGATTTTTGGACGGAAGATTATGAGAAATGGTATTCAAAAGTGAAGGGAACGACAGCCGATTTAAACAGATTGTATCAAAAAGTGATCAATTCCATTCGTGAAGTAGACCAGGAAACGCCGATTATTTTAGATTCAGGTTTATATGCTACTCCATGGGCCTTTAAATATTTAAAACCAGTAAATGATAAAAAAACACTATATGCATTTCATATGTATGAACCATATGAATTAACGAGTCAAGGTGAAAAACAAAACAAGGAGTATCAATATCCAGGATTAGTAAAAGTAGGAGATTTAGAGAAACCTGTAATGTGGAATAAGCAGGGATTAGAGAAATTTTTGAAGCCAATCCAACAATGGTCTAAGAAAAATCATGTATCATCTAATCGAATTATTGCAGAGGAGTTTGGAATTAACCGTACTGTTCCAGGAGCTACCCAATACATGCAAGATCTTATTTCTATCTTCAACCAAAAAGGTTGGCATAAATCATTCTATGCATTCCGTGAAGACACATGGACAGGGATGAATTATGAATTGGGAACCGGAAAAATAAAATGGGATGAAGAGGGTAAACCGATGCCTCAAGATAATTCACTCTGGGAAGTAATAAAAAACGATTTACAAGCACATAAATAGTTTAGAATATTTGTCCTAAGGACTAAAAGTAAGCATCTAATTCAAATGGAATTAGATGCTTTTTTTTCAAAAAAGGTGGAGACTTAAACAAATGTGGTTGCAATTGTATTAACCTTTAAAGTAAAAAAGTTTTATGAATTTTTCGTGAGATTTCAATCCTTATATGCTGAAAATTATTTACTTATTTCTCCAATTGGGTATATTTCTCCAATCGGATGGAAGTTTAGAATACAGAATCAAAACATAATAAGCTGTTATCGATGAGTTTATCGTAAAGTTGTTATTTAATGTGTCATCAAATAACATTTATATACAATAATAAATAAAGAAAAGGAGATATTTATGAAAAAATATAGAGTAATAGACACAACTTAAATAGTATGAATAGTTTAGAGTGTAAAAACATGAAGAAGAAAATAAAAAAATTCTTAAAAGTATTAAGGAAAAATGAGGAGATAATATGGGGAATAATTCAAAACACAAAACTAGAAAAATACTTGCAGCTACTGCTACAGTAACTATGCTTGCGACTGGAATGATGTCTTCATCAGATGTCTTTGCAGAGAAAAAGGAGCAGCAAAAAAAATTATCGACATCACTGCAAAGTGAAAAGTCAGTTAAATCAGAAAATAGAACATTTACAGTCCCAGGAAAAGGGGATGTTGAGGTATTAAAACAACAGGAAAGAAAAAGTATGGCATTTAGTCCGTATGAACCAACTGGTTTATATGCAAAGCCAAATGAACAAATAACGATTAATGTAGAAGGTAATCAAGATATTCAGGTATATATTGGAACGTATTCGTATGATGCTTCTTGGAGAGAAGATTCTAAGATAAAATCATTTACATTAAAACCTGGTATAAACACAATCCAATCTCCAAATGGGGGGATGATTTATTTTTATAATAAACAACAAGGAGATAGCATTCGAACAACAATTACAACAGGTGGAACGACTACGCCTTTCTTTGAACTAGGAAAGCATACGAAACAAGATTTAATAAACATGCTGGACCAGTATCCTAATGCACATGCAGTGGAGTTAAAAGGAGAACGTGTATTAATTACGGCCAGCCCTGCACGTGTTAAGAAATATTTGTTGGGTTCTAATACAGATCCTGTACAACTCTTAAAAAAGATGGATGAAGCTACTCGAATTCAAGACAAAGTAGCTGGATTATCTGAAGAACAAGTAGATAAACATTATGTTCATTACGTAGAAGAAAATCATTCTCCTGATTATTATATGTATGCAACTTCTTATCGAACAGCATATGTAGGAGATGCAATCCAATACGTGTTAGATATTAATAAATTTATAACAGATGGCTGGGGCCCTTGGCATGAGGCAGGACATTTGAGACAACAATCGCCCTGGAAGTTTTATAATATGACAGAAGTACAAAATAATATATACAGCCTTTCTGTAGAAAAAGCATTTAATCAACCATCCAACTTAGAGAAAAGTGGAATTTATCCAAAAGCATTTCAATATCTAGAGCAAGTGAATAAAAATTATGATGAAATTAGCGATGTTTTTGTAAAGCTTGTTATGCTTTGGCAACTACAGTTAGCGTATGGAGAGGATTTCTATCCTAAATTGCATCAATTGTATAGAGACATGCCTTCAAGTGAACTTCCACAAACTGATGAAAATAAAAAACAATTATTTATGATTTCAGCATCAAAAGTAGCCAAACAAAATTTGATTCCTTTCTTTGAGAAGTGGGGATTACGTCCAAATAACGATACCATTCAAAAAGTAGCTGCATTAGGATATCCAATTTTAACAGCAGAGATTTGGAAGGGTACGGATGCTAATCCAATTAAACCAGATATGCCTAATGTAAATAATATATTAGAAGGAAACCAGTTTGCATGGTCGCTGAAAGGGATTGGAGATTTTGAATTCGCAAAAGTAAATTTAAATAAATCAACAGAAGAAATGCAAATTGATCTAAAAGCAGGTGTACCACATAACTACTTTAATAGTACATATGCAAGTATTAAAGTGCAAAACACATCAGGTAAAGTAGTATATAACAAGGAGTTTTATGGGAATAAACAGCAAAATGCTGGAACACAAAAAGTTTCAGTAAAGACCGGCGATTTTATTGAGCTTACACATTTAGAAGGCGGAGAGAGGGCAACATTAATAAATTTAGATAATAATAAACGTGAAAGTCTTGATAAAAAAGTAATGTATGAAGTTACAAAGGATGGCCTGAAAAAAGTAAATCAAATTGTTAATCCGAAACCAGATACAGAAGCTCCCACACAGCCACAAGGATTATATGCAAACAATCTTACTTCTAACAGTGTAGAGCTAAAATGGAATCCTTCTACAGATAATATAGGTGTAAAAGAATATCAGGTATTACGTGATGGACAATTGATTCAAACCGTACAAGGAACGACATTTATTGATCAAAACTTAACAGCTAATAAGGAATATAAATATGCAGTGAAGGCTGTAGATGCAGCTGGAAATACATCAATTCAAAGTGAAATTCTTCCGGTAAAAACCAAAGATCAAAATGTATCTTATGAAAAATGGGATCCAAAGAAGGCATATACAAAGGGCGATAAAGTAGAACATCAAGGGATAGTGTATGAAGCGGTTCAAAATCATCAAGGAAATGGTGACCCGAATTGGATATTTGCGTTATCTTTATGGAAACCACTTACAATCAAATAACATGTAAGAATCAGATGTGAAGATAGAACAACATAAAATTGGGGCAGTATTTTAAAGATTTACTGGATGTTGTTTGAATTTTGATAGATTTCTCTACTAAGTTATTATTCAATAATAAAAATTAGAAAAGGATGTAGATTAGTGATTAGTCAGAAAACGAAGAAAAGATTTAATAAAGTTATTATAATGACCGCAACATGTAGCATGTTTTCTATGTTTGGAACGTCTATTTGGCACACTAAAGCTGCAACACATTCAGCTGCTCCAGCAGTTTATGTGAGTCCCCAAAATATACCTGCCTCAGATATTATTAGTATAGACTGGTCACCAGTTCAGACTCCACCTTATACGTACTGGGCTGTACACAACTGGAATGCAGGTGGTGAAGCTGGAGGATATGCTGGTTTTCAACAACAAAGTGGGTTTGATGAAAATGGAAAACGTACTTTACATTTTGCCTTATGGGATCCAATTTCCTCTAAAGAAGCAATAAAGGCCGAATACTTATCTCCGAATTCGCAAGCTGGACCCTTTGGAGGAGAAGGAACAGGAATGAAGGTTCAAACAACTTATGGTTGGAAAGACTACAATTGGTACACAATGACAATGCGTTCATGGCAAGAAAATGGTCATACTAAATTTGGACAATGGATGAAAGATGTAACAAAGAATAAATGGCATCAAATTGCAATTATGGACTTTCCGGTTGCTAATGTTGCATTTAATCATGGATTAGGAATGTTTCAAGAAGACTGGGCTGATAGTGGACAGAATGTTCGAGAAGCGCGCCTAAAAAATGGTTATAGCCGAAAATTAGTTGATAAACAATGGAGTTCTTGGAATAATCAAAGTATTTCTGGAACGCATGATAATACTTATCAATATGATGGAGGATCTACTTCAGAATATGTATGGGTCAAAGCAGGAGGTAATACGCAGTCTACTATTGGGGCAGGAAAAATATTCACGCTAAATCAACCTACTCAACCTGAAATAGGAAAACTAGATTTTGATATCCAATCTATATATTATGAAAATGAAAAATTAAATGTATCTTGGAAACTAAAAGAAAATAGTACACCGCAATTTAAGGGGAAAATTGAAATTTATAACAATGAAAATATGACGGGCCAACCTATTAACGTAATTAATGATATTAAATCCTATCAAAATGTAATCAGTCAATCTATATCATTACCAACAAATGCTTATGCAAAGATTGTATTAACGGATATATTTGATCAAACTGTTGAGAAAAAGGTACAAATCAAAAATGAGTCTCCAAACATTTTTGAAGGTAATGAATTTGCATGGTCGCTGAAAGGGATTGGAGATTTTGAATTTGCGAAAGTAAATTTAAATAAATCAACAGAAGAAATGCAAATTGATCTAAAAGCAGGTGTACCACATGACTACTTTGATAGTACATATGCAAGTATTAAAGTGCAAAACACATCAGGTAAAGTGGTCTATAACAAAGAGATTTATGGAAACAAGCAGCAAAATGCTGAATCGCAAAAAGTTCCAGTCAAAGTAGGCGATTATATAGAGTTAACACATCTAGAAGGTGTACATAGAGCTACTCTTACAAATGTAGATAATAGTAAACAAGAGAGCTTTGGAAAAAAAGCCATATACGAAGTTACAAAGGAGGGTCTGAAGAAAGTAGAAAAAATGCCAGAAGCAACAATTTTAGAAGGAAACAAGTTTGCCTGGTCATTAAAAGGATATAGTGATAGAGAAATTGCAAAAGTAGATTATGATAAAACGGTAGAAGAGATGAAGGTAAAACTAGAAGCAGGTGTACCACATTCCTATTTTGCTAGTACGTATGCGAGTATTAAGGTCCAGAATTCTTCTGGTAACGTTCTGTACAATAAGGAAATCGTGGGAAATAAACAACGAAATGCCGAAAGCCAAACTGTGCCCGTCAAGGTAGGGGATTACATTGAATTTACCCATATAGAAGGAGAAGCAACAAAGGAAAAAACGCGAGCAACTTTAATTAACCTTGAAAATAACAAAAATGAAACCATTGGAAAAACAGCAAGATATCAAGTTACAAAAGAAGGCTTGAAGAAAGTAGAAAAAATGCCAGAAACAACGGTTTTAGATGGAAATCATTTTGGGTGGTCTTTAAAAGGATATAGTGATAGAGAAATCGCAAAAGTAGATTATAATAAGACAACAGAGAAAATGCAGGTGAATTTAGAAGCGGGCGTACCACATTCTTACTTTAATAATACGTATGCAAGTATTACAGTAAAGAATTCAACCGGTAGTATTTTGTACAATAAGGGAATAGTGGGAAATAGACAGCAAACTGCTGAAAGCCAAACCGTACCCGTAAAAGTGGGGGATTACATTGAGTTTACCCATATAGAAGGGGAAGCAGTAAAAGAAAAAACACGCGCTATACTTATTAATCTTGAGAATAATAAACAAGAATATATGGGCAAAAAAAGAACCTATCAAGTAACTTCAACGGGATTAAACAAAATAGAGTAACATGAAAAACATTCTAATTATTAGTTAGATGCAAATAGTCGTTCATTATGAACGGCTATTTGGCTTTTATTTAAAGAGAAGTGAAATGAAAATATTCTCTCTTTTATATATACTCTCGTTGCTATCAACTGCTACATTCTTTTATCAGGAGAAAATAATTTAAAAAATGTGCTTGAGAATTGATACATGTTTAAGTGCTATAGATTTGAGAAAAAAGAAACAGAATAGTAAGGTATTTGTTGATAAATCAACTTTTATATTACAATATTTTACATATTTAGTATGATGTATATGAGTTCTGTATATTAAGGGAGGAATGGGAATGAAAAGGTTCATAACACGTGCAAGTGGTAGTGCAATCTCAAAAAAGTTAGTTTTAATGGTGTTGTCGATGGTTTTAATGATATTGATGATTACCCCATCGAATGATGTATCGGCAGCCAACCTATCAAAAGCAGGTTCACTAAAAGGCGTGAATTTATTTAATGGAAGTTGGACAGTTGCTATCCAGGCAGCAAATTTACAATATGTTTCCGCTGAGCCTTTTGGAAATGTAATAGCAAATCGTAATGCAGTTAATGAATGGGAGAAATTCGAATTAATTCCGACTGGGGAATTATATACGTACGCTTTAAAAGCTAAAAGTAATGGGAAGTATGTTTCGTTTGAGCCAAATGGTAGAGTAGTAGCAGATCGTACATCAATTGGGGCATGGGAAAAGTTTATCTTATATAATGGTGGAGACAATAGGATATATGTATTACAAGCATTAAGTAATGGTAGATATATATCAGCAAATGGTGGTAGAGAATTAACAGCTACTAGTTATGTAGCTGGAAGCTGGGAAAGATTTGTTATTGTATACTTCTAAACTTTGAAGTGTTATATATTTAAATGATAATGGCATGTTTAGTTTTTATAAACGCCTTAATACAATAAAGTATTAAGTATTTAATACAAGTGTATATTAACGTGTAAAAGGGCTGCAAGTAATTAGCAGTCCTTTTTACATGTTAAATAAGGACTTACTGAGGTTATAATGAAAAGAAAAAGAACCCTATAGGGTTCTTTTTCAAGGCATATTAACAGTAAGGAGAATCATGAAATGCTACTTCAAATCTTTATTAGGGGAAAGATTTTGAATAAGCTTAACATACATCTATTTTTACATAAATGTAATATATAGTAAATTGATAATGTTTATACTTACTATTACTAATATTCAATTAAGATAATTAACACTATTTGTATAGTGTTAATTAAGTCTGTATTTAGAAAACTAATAATAGTCCCCAAGTTGGTTATATATGTATAATATTATATTATACATATATTATATTTGCTAAAAGAGCTTATAGATATATCATTTTAAAAATTAATTAACATTTAAACAATTTTAACTGAAATTGGGTGTGTATTATCTAAAAGCAAATAAAATAAACAAAGACCCTGTAATTATTGTAGTAAGGTACATAGAACTAAAACCAAGATATTCTTGCGAACTCAAAAAGCCTAAATTCCTAAATTCCTAAATTCCTTAATTTAGGAATTTAGGCTTTGACGCTATGTCATGGATTACAATCGGAATGGAATCGGGCATATCTACTACAACAGAGTTATAATTTCTTCAGCTCACTAAATTAGAAACTGGTGTTTGATTACCGTAGTTGAATTATTTCTCTTTTAAAAGAACGGAAAGATTTTTTACGTTAGCATTTTTTACATAATAATTATTTAAGAGAAAAAATACTACTGAGTAATGCTATTAAATCCCAGTCTAATTTCTAATGGTCCCAGTATCTTTTATTTTGACGTGCGTCTTTACATTTATTTTAGCCTCTGCTAACGCTTGCAACCAATCACCTTTTACTTTTTTCCACTCTTTATATTGAAATGCTCTAGCATATAGGGATAATCCGATTGGATCAATTTTATTCTGCTGTATTTCATACAACATATTTTGTAAATTATTATTAATTTCTTTTTGAATAGCCCTTTTTAAATTATTTATATTTTTTTTATTATCATAGTGTCCCTTAATTAAATTCGCATTGGTTTTTTCTATTAAAGCTACATTAGCATATATATCGAGATTAAATACAAACTTTCCGTTTTGAAAATTAACAACTACCTTCCTTGTCGCGTTCTGCACGAAGATAGAAGTGTTTGTTTTTTTGTTCGACTTTTTAGGAGGAAGCGCAAGGTGTAGTATCATTCGCCCGCTACTTTTTTGCTTATTTATAAGATTGAAAAATTTAACATCTTTTTTAGGGATATGAGTTAAATATTTCCCTTTTCGATTTAAAAATGCAATTCCTACTGTGTCGATTTCATTCTTTGTTTTTTTGATAATTGGAACAGCTTGCGTCATTCCTTCTTCATTTTGTTCTCTCATTAATTGTTGAATTGTAGAAGAGACGGATTGGTTATTTTGAATTGACGATTCAATTACACCATTTATATAAGATGAAAGTGATGGTTTACTAGGCTTATGAATTTTAAAAATTTCTTCTGCAGGTCCATCTACAAGTACTACTTTAGCATTAATGGTAGCGTAAGGATCACGGTAAGAAGAATCAAGCTCCTGCAACCAATTTGCTTCTTGCGCTAATTTTTTCCCAATTAAAATGATTTCAGCTTTGGAAGCTGTCATAAAGCCCGTTAACTTCGTATCTATCTTACTGAATCCAGTATATACAGTTGATGCTTGTGTCCAATGTTCTATAGTACTTTTTTGCTGTTTATGATGAAAGAGTGGTATGCTTGTTCCAACTTTTATATCTCCATTAGGGGTTCTATCCAAGCCAATTAACAGGATTAATGAAACCTTCTCAAGAGGAATTCTCTGACTACAACCAATTATATATACACAACAAATTACAATCCATATCCATTTTCGAATCAAAGTTGTTTCCTCCTAGTAATCCAAGTAAAAAGAATACTGTAAGTGAAAAATAAGATTGGTAATAGAATAAAGAAAACGACATTTAAGATATCCATAAGAGAATATATAAACAAATATTGATCCACATCAGGATTTAGGAAAATAAATAGGCCAACTATAAATAACATAAAAGCAAGCAGCACCCAATTGCGGGCGTTTTTTTGAAGTGAAATGGTCACAGATTCAAAACTGAAAAATAAATACGGATATATCGTAGTGGAAAATACAATTAAATAGTAAGCGATATATATAATTTCTAATCGTTCCATGAAAGAAAAACGAACCCCTTTTAACAGATGAAATACTGGCCAGATTACGTCTTTTATCCCCTCTGGACTAAAGTATATATAAGAAAGAATAGTAACATATAGATAGAAAAACATGGTTCCAGTATTCGCTATTAGTAGTCCTTTTATGGCTTTTTGTTTTTTTTGTAAGAATGGGTATATATAATATGCAATTTCTAGCCCAGCATAAGGAGTAATGGTTTCTTTTGTTGCTTTTACAATAGGGTATAATCCTTCTTTAAATATAGGTAGTAGGTGTAAAGGATTGTAGTTAGTCTTTAGTGAAAAAAGAAGAAATAGTGGCATCCAAGTCGTGAAGAAGAAAACAAGCATAGAATAACTAGTAAGAGCCCTTAACCCACTCAGGGCTAAAATAATGAAAGGTAATAGTAATAATATGGTGATTTGATAAGCAGGAGTGGAAGGGAATATCCACACTTTTACAATATCAGTTGCCTTTAATAAAGTATTAAATCCAGCAAAAAATAGATAAAAGGCATATGCAAGAAAAAGAATTGTCCCTATCCATTTACCAAAGTATGTTTTTAAGATTTGTGAGAAATTTTTGTTAGGATTTTTTTGTAACATTAATATAATAAATACACCGATTATAGAAGTAACTATCCATCCGAGAATGATCGAAATCCAGCCATCTGTACCAGCAGTAGTAGCAAGTGGGCTTGGCATAATTAACATACCAGATGCAAGTTGCAGCGAATGAATGAAAATAATAAATTCGAATAAAGTTACTTTTGGGAACTTAAGATACCCCATGTTAACCACCTTCTTTTTTCTTTCTTTGTTTCGGCTGTCCTGTACTCGAGCGGGTGGTAATCATCGAAATAGGAAATCTTACAAAAGAATCTTTTAGCTCTTGGAGACGAAATGGTGCGATTGGCATGCCGTATGGTGAACCATAGGAAGTTAGTGAAACAAAATGAGCAAATAAGAGCATTAATCCACTAACAATACCGACAATCCCATAAAAGTAGGCCAATAACATCATTGGAAAACGGATAAGGCGTATAGAACTTGATAAATCATAATTAGAAACAATAAATGAAGCAATGGCTGTAATAGATACGATAATAACCATAACGTTACTAACAAGACCAGCTTGAACAGCTGCCTGCCCAATTACAATCCCTCCAACGATCCCAATAGTTTGTCCAATTGGTTGTGGTAAGCGAATACCAGCTTCACGTAGCATTTCTAGTGTAATTTCCATTATAAAAGCTTCCAATAAGGGGGAGAAAGGGACTTTGACTCTTGATGTTGCAATAGAAGTGTATAAGTCTATAGGAATAATTTCAAAGTGAAAAGAGACTATAGCAATATAAAATGCGGGTAAAAAAATAGCTATAATAAATCCTGCAAATCGTAATAAGCGAAAAAATGATGCGATGAGCCAATGAATATTATAGTCATCTGGGGTTTGAAAAAATCCAATCAAATTCATAGGAACAACCATTGCACCAGGAGATCTATCCATTAATACTGCTACTTTCCCATCAAGTATATGATTTGAAATGGCGTCTGGGCGCTCGCTTAAATAAGCCTGTGGAAAAGGAGTCCAATTTTGATCTTTTGTATAATTAGATAGCTCTCCAATACTTAATACCGCATCTGTTTTGATTTTACAGATTCTAGTTTCAATTTCTTGGACTACATCTGCGTTTGCTACATCACCTAAGTAAATTAAATAGACTAAAGAAGTGGCTCGTTCTCCAATCGTCAGCTTTTTGATTTTTAACTCTGTAGAAGGAATATATCGACGGATAAGACCTATATTTTTTGTGGCATTTTCAATAAATCCATCATGGGATCCTTTAATAGTAACTTCTGAAATTGGCTCTTGAATTGCTCTCTCTGCCCAGCCTTTTGTATTTATTAGAAGTGACCGCTTTTCTTTCTCCATAAACAGTACACATTGCCCCTCAAGTAATCCTTCTTTAATTTCATTCCATGTATATACTATTTTGGTATGAGTAGCAATAATATTAGAATTAAATATTTGACTGTCTTCATTTACTTCTTGTAATAATGGTGTAACAACATTGGTTTTTAATGCAACACCATCTGTAAGGCCTTCAAAATAATATAGTAAAATATTCGTGTTTGTTTTTAATTGCAAAGGATGTTCAATTAAATCTGCACTAATATCAAAGATATTATCTAGTGTATTTTTAAGTTGTTTTAAGTTACTTGTTTGGATCTTTTCAATGGTTTTATCTGTCTTAGTTTCTAAGGTCTCTTCATTTAAGGACAAAATTGACACCTCTTTAATATATAACGATTAGTTGTATTTATTATTTTTATATGATTGAATTTTATTCACTAATTTAAACTAATTGAAGATAAGAATTAATAAATTTGATGTGCTATATTATTAATTCAATAATTGAGAGCAAAAAGTAGATGTAATTTGTGTGGAAATGTAAGTATTAAGATAGAATTGAAATTTGAATGATTATAATAAAAAGAACCCTCGATAGGTTCTTTTTATTTGGTAAATATGTTGTCAACAATAGATGGCGATAAAGGTAGTAATTTAGATGTCTTTATGTTAATCAGCTAAATTTTGTAGGAAGAATTCTTTTTTCATACCTTAATACTCAATGAAAAAGGATATTTCATTTATTTGGATGTTCTAGTGTATTTGAATTTTGCGCACCAACAAATTTTGTTTAGGGACAAAATGCATTTTCTTAATTATCAGAAAAAACAGCGCAACAAAATTCCTATTCATTATTTTGGTAGGTATCAAATATTTCTTTGGCCTTATTTTCTTGATATTACCGTACGTTTATATGTTTCTAAGGGAAAGAAATACTTTCATTTTTATTACCATCTATTGTTTGATTAAGATGGTAACATGAAAGTGAAACGTTTACAACCAGAAAATAAAGAAAAAATATTAAAATACGACTTTTTTCGACAATTATTCTATGTTTATATTTAATTTTATTATAGGAAAAGGCGGAGGGAAGCGGACCTTTTCCTATAAACTGTTTTGTTGGAATTAGAAATAACTAAAAAAGTAATAATAGCTTAAAAGGAAAATGAAATTCAATGATAAAGTTATTATTGAATTTGTGAACCTCAGGTATCTTGAAAGTATGGTCAAATTTTAATCCACTTTGCGTTTCTTCCTTTTGTAACTAGCTTAATATGGCCAAACAGTTGCAAGGAATTTAAAGCCTTACTGATTGTGCTCTCTGCAATGTCTGGATAAGTGTTACGAATACTTTCCTTAGTAAAGGGTTGTTTTTGTTTAAGTATAAAATTCTGAATTCTCTCAACTTTAGTATGTTTACATATAGAATCTAGAACTGTGTTATGAAGATCTTTGTAAGCCTCTAATATAATTGTTAAAAACGTTTTTAACCAAAAGCTATTATTATGTTCCTCGCAGTACCAATTCACCGAAGATTTATAAATCGAATTGTAATAATCAGATTCATGTTTCTTAATATATTTATCCAAACATACATATTTTACAAATGTGTGTCCACTCCTAATTAACAGCAATTGCATTAACATAAATGCCAACCTGTTATTACCTTGATTGAAAGGGACTATGCAATAAAAATTTAATATAAAACGAGCTATTAATAAAAGTGAATGAAGCCCCTTACTAGTATTTAATGAGTTGTATTGATCACATAATTGCTCCATAAACTGTGGAATAAGTTCATGCGGAAGAATGCGGTAACTATTCAAGTGCATTCCATGTTCTGGAATTCCTGGAATAATAAAAGGTTTTTCACGCCATTTGGCACTGTCAGAGGTAATGTAATGTATTAGTTGAAAATGTAATTCCTGTATAGTTGCTGGATTGATTAATAAAGTACAGGAGTTTTTATGTACAAAAGAAAGTGTTTGATAATAGCAAAAAATAGCATCTTCCGAAATATTTTGAGGTACGATATCATCTAAAATAAGTTCTTTTAATCTTTTATTAGGAACTTTTATATCCTCGTAAATAGTTGTGAAATTTTTTATGTAATGTAGTGGTATAGTTTTTTCTAAGCTATTAAATATGTCCGGGTTTTGTTCCTGATAAGCAGCTAATTTTCCTTTGAATTCGCTAATTTCACTTATTAAATTTATTAACCTCCTTTTCAATTCAATATTTTTATACTTATCATCAAAAAAGTCTCTCATTTTTGTTCCCCCTGTAACCCCTTAACACGTTGTTGCATATATCTTTCCATTCTAAAGGTATGCCACGACATCATTGTAAAATAACGACATTTTCATTCTGATTTTAAATATATATCAGAATCAATATTTTTATTTAACAATTAAAACATGGAAATTATAAAGAAGAATCGTTAGGATTCAATTTTAATAGGCATAATCCTAACATCAAATGTACAAATGTACAATAAAAAAATAAAAAATATAAAACTATTGACTCTTTTGAAAGATTATTTAAAAGAATTTTAAGAAATTGTAGGTACAGAGGTGCTTTAGTTTAGCGGTAAATATTGAAGTGGTAATAAAGTTTTCATAGCTAATCAAAAAGTAGATAAACTATTAATTTGTGACAATTATGTGCCTAATCTATTATATACTTTTATGAGAATTCTAAAATTAAATCCTAAAGAGCTGAATTTTCTATATTTATCATAAAGATTAGAAGAGGCCTGTTGATGAAATGTATCATTTTATATAAAAATATGTAACGTTTAATACTCGTATTGTAAAATATTTTGACATACGTTAATTTAAATATTAGGTACAGGAACATTTAATAAAAACTCAGTACTAAAGTACCCTTTAAACGTTCCACCCTAAGAACGTTTCTCAAGCACACTGAAGTTCATCCTTTGTTTCTGTACCTTATTAGATAAAAATAACACAACAAATTATTAAAATACGATAATTAAAATTAGATTTTTAAATCATTTCTCTTTTCTTGGACATTAATAATCTCTTGATAATCTGTTTAAAGTAAGGAAATACAGGATAGAAAATGGCTATTAATAAAGAAAATATAGTTAAGCTAGATACCTTAAGTTATTTTATGAGTAATTAAGCGTTAGTTTGAATTAGTAGGAGTATTATATGTGTTTGTTAAAAGGCTTGTTTTATTTGATTTGTTACTATTAATTTATGAATTTTAACATCTAGAAGCTAGTCAATATATAGATAATATTAGTTATGTGGGTTTTAACCTCAAGTGTATATGTTTAAGGTTAAAGGATTTGTGGTGGTATAAAAGAAGTGAAAGTCTGGAAGAAACGGATATAATCGGTTTCTTCCAGACTTTTTTTGCTTTTTTTGTAATATAAAAAATTTATTTTTCCTACATGATTTAATTATCTGTTTTAATATTTGAATTTTTTGTGAAATCAAACGGAGTTTTTAGTCTTCTTTAAATACATAATGTTACAAAATAGCGTAATTGTATTTACTTTATTTTTATAGGAGATTAAAAATAATAATAAATGTACCAATTTATGAGAGATATTAATATATTAATTGGTGATTTGTTCGTTTATCCCTATATTGCTATTATATTAGCGAGAACAATATATTGGGGGGACAAGAATGAATTTGAAATTAACATCTAAATTGGAAAGATTAAGAAAAAGTAAAAAAGGAATTGGTGCTTGTGTTCTGGCTGCAGGGGTGACGGCAATTACAATGATTCCTCAAAGTGCGTATGCACATGGGTTTGTTGAAAAACCGAGTAGTCGTGCTGCTTTATGTAGTCAGAATTATGGGGCATTAAATTTAAATTGTGGAAATGTAATGTATGAACCTCAAAGTCTAGAAGCACCTAAAGGGTTTCCAGATGGTGGACCGATTGATGGGAAAATCGCTTCGGCAGGAGGATTATTTGGAGGAACTCTTGACCAACAAACAACAAATCGTTGGTTCAAAAACACAATTAAGGGTGGAGAAAATACATTTACATGGAAATATACAGCAGCACATTCTACAAGTAAATGGCATTATTACATTACAAAAAAGGGATGGGATCCTAACAAACCGTTAACACGTGCTGAATTAGAACCAATTGGTACTGTGAAACATGACGGTTCGGCTGCATCAAATAATTTAACACATACAATTAATGTACCAACTGATCGTAATGGTTATCATGTTATTTTAGCTGTATGGGATGTAGCAGATACGTCAAATGCCTTTTATAATGTAATTGATGTAAATTTAGTAAATAATGAAACACCTGATACAGTAGCTCCAAGTCAACCAACTGAATTAAATGCCTCTAAAGTTTCTGCCAATAGTGTTGAAATAACATGGAAGGCTTCTACTGATAATATAGGTGTAAAAGAATATCAAGTGTTACGTAATGGAGAAGTAATTGATACGGTACCAGGTACAACTTTTATTGATAAAAAGTTAAAAGCAGATACGGAATATACCTATACAATAAAGGCATTAGACTCTGCTGGAAACATATCAAAAGAAAGCGAAAAACTAAAGGTTAAGACAACACATGCAATCCCAGATATAGAGGCTCCAAGTCAACCAAAAGGATTACATATTATGGGTACAACAGCGACAACTGTTGATTTGATGTGGAGTCCGTCAGAAGATAATGTAGGTGTTGACCATTATATTGTATATAGAGAAAGCGCTGGGGTTATGAATAAAATTGGGACCGCGGCTAATTCATCCTTTATGGATAAAGATTTGAAGGCTAATACATCGTATAAATATGTAGTGACGGCGGTTGATTTAGCTGGAAATGAATCTAGTAGAAGTGATGTTTTGAATGTAACAACAAAGTCAGAGGATTCCGTATATGAAAAATGGGATGCAAGAAAAGCATATACTAAAGGTGATAGAGTAGTACATGAGGGGAAAGTGTATGAAGCAGTTCAAAATCATCAAGGAAATGGCGACTCAAATTGGATTTTTGCTTTATCGCTTTGGAAGCCAGTTTTGAATAAATGATAAGCTGAAAAAGGTAGTTAACAATTTTGGATTGCTCTTTAAAAATTAAGGGCTGTTTCAAATATAATTATCTAATGGATTAAATGATATGTTAATAAAGTGAAACTTTAATCAGTGAAGGTTTTGTTCATCCCCCACTGATTATCATCCCTCACCAATCGGGCTTTTACGGGCGCCCGTTAATGCGGGATAAAATTTAAACGCCATCCTAATGTTTACGAAATGAAATTAAAAAAGAATCCCAATGGAATTCCATTGGGATTCTTTTTTTCTAATTTGTAATAGCGTATATTTTCACTGTGAATTTGCTAGTGGCACCAATTGGACTTGCAATATAATATTTAGTATTTGTGTAAGCTTCAGTCCTAGATTCATGTGAAATATTTTTCCAACGAGTGGAATCTATTCCTAGGGAAACATCAATCATTACATTGAAAGAAATAGTAGAAGGATAATCTTTTTCTGAAGGCACAATAACCCATTTTAATTCTTTGGTACCTACAGGTAAACTATCAATTTTAAAGTTTTGGCTGGATCGATTTTGTTGCCCTGATAAAGGACTAGATTCAGATGATATTTGTGAAATTAATATTTCCTTTTCATTTGAATGTATACCATTTAATTTAATGATACTATTAATTAAACCTGGACCGGGAAAATCAGCTGCGATGATACCAGAATGTTTAATTGCGCCTTGTTGTAAGAGTTCGGTCCCAAGTGTATTCATCCCCCCATAGTATACTTGTCCGTTTCTATCGCGAGGGAAATCACTCCACGCATTAGTGGAATTCGTTTGAATCAATTTAGGACTACTGTCAGTATTTCTGCTCTCTTTTCCGCTTGCAACAAACCAAGGATATACATTATTTAAAAATGCGGCTGCGCCCCCCGTACCACTAAAATGGTTGAGATAAATTTTTCCATTATTAAAATTAGTATTTGTATTTTGTAGATGGTTTTTTATCGCAATCCATTTTGTATATATTTCGTCTGGTCCGCTTCCAATTTCAAATTTATCTTGTATATTCAAACCTTCGTAATCAATCCCGTACAATTGAGTGGATGTAAAGTTTTGTAAGATTACAATTTTCCCGCGGGTATCTCCTAAAGTAGGGTTATTTCTATCTGAAGTTGGTACGGAATTAGGATCCCAAAAATATGAAGCATTAACGTTTTTATATTTTAAAAATATCTCCTCAAATGATAGAGATCCACTTTCAGGAGTAGTTTCTTCTTTTAAGCGCATTAATATTGTTTCTGTTGGGTGATCTTTTAAAAATTGAATGGTCTCTTTTAATACATCTTCAAACACAGCTTTTTGATTTACAACGCCATGATACATTGCAAAAGAATCTTTTACACGTTTAACACGCATATCTACATATCGAATTCCGGAATTTAATTGTTGGGATAAACTCATAGTTTGATTTCTTGTCAAATTTTCATCAAGAAAACTCGCTCCATGTAAAGCCATCGTACCGTGAGTCCCTGGAATAGATATTTCACTTATTTTTGTTGAACCTTCTATTTTCGACATCCACGATGGATTTTGATACCCTATATTGGATTCGTAGGAGTAACCTGGATGACTATCAGCTAAAATAGTAGATGGTGTACTTAAACTTGCTAGTGTAATACAAGTAAGGATGCTAATTTTAAAGAAATTTCTCATTTTTATTTTGTTCATTTTTTCTCTCCTGACCTTTAAACAATTGTTAGATGATTTTTTACTATATTTATTGTTTTTCATTCTTAAGATAATAAATTTTTGTATTTAAAAATAATTAACAATAGGGGGAGTAAGTTATTTGAGACTTTAATAATTTTTTATTATAAATTGTCCCTAATAGCTAAACAGATTCTTGAAAACTCGAAGTATAGCCTCCAAAAAACAACTGTTTATCGTATTGAATACAAACAAAACAGAAGTCCTAAAAAAGACTTCTATTTTGTGACATATAATGAATGATAAGGTGGTAAACAAGTCAAGATAATGTGATTGAGTGGTAAAAATTTATTAATAGCTGTTTTAGAATCTCTTATAACAAGGCTGATTACAAAAAGCAGATCTCTACACTGCTAATAAAAATTGAAAAATTCTACTCATTAAAACTGAGACTAACTACAGTTGCAATTGATTGGGCTGCATGTTCCCAGCTTCCATCTATAACTTTACCAATCTGCTGACCAAGTGCATTTAAATCATTTGGATTAACTGGAATTCCATTATACGCAGCAAGAATTGATAAAAGTGGAGCAGCAAATGGTGTCCAACCACCTCTATCAATATTAAATACAGGTTTATCTAGTACCTTTCCATCTTGTACTGTAAACTCATAATAAAATTGATCATCTGGACGAAAACTTAAATGATGAGAGATTTGCCCCTTAACATATTTTTTTCCTGCACCTAGATTTACTACTTCTATTTCTTTTACATTAAATTCATGTTCAAATACTTTGATTTTTTTGACTTCTGGACCATTTAAGGCAGCTTGAACGGCTGTTTCCAAATTGTTTTGTGCAAAAGGTTGAATACTTAATTGTGCCTCTTTTGGTTGAATGGGAGCCTCCTTTTCTGCAGCAAACACTGAGGTAGTAGGTAGTGCACCTGTAGCTAACGTAGCTGCAAGTGCTGTTGTCATCATGATTTTCCTTTTCATCTTCATAGTTTTTCTTCCTCTCTAAAAGTTTTGATATATAATCTTTTAAAGACTGACACGGTGCATTTTTTTTCATAATGTACGCAAAAAATCAGTTTAAGAATTATGTGAAATCGTGTCAGAAAATTAAAAATCATATATGTATTTAAGATGATATCCATCTACACATATTTTTTCAATTTTTAGATAAATGTAATAGTAATGACTTCTTGAGAATTAATTTAGCACCTTGTTTATTTAAAAAAGTCCTATAAACACATTTAGTTCATAGTAAAAGTAATATATTTGATATTAAATGTCTTGTATAATGCGATAAAATTTCACAATTTTTTATCATTATATACAGAAAAAGGTAAAGAAACTTAAGTGATATTTAATGCTTGTCTTAGTTGTGAATTATGTGAATCTACTTATTGTAACAGCTAAGATATTAGATCTTGTTTTTTTTAAACATTACTTATCCGGATTCATGAAAAGTATTTTAAGATATTAGTTTTATTCGATGTAACAATATATGGTTTTGTTATTTAAAATAAAATATGGAAGTAACATAGGGGATTTACGCATATAGTAATGGTAATGGTGTAATTAACGGAATTTTCACTTAAATATGATAAAACTATGGTGTTTTTAACTTATAATAATGTTACTACGATGAAAATATGGCTACTAATTAGTTAATTTAAAAATCAATTTTAGATAGGAAGAGGATAATGAAGACTAGAGATAGTTATAAAATTATTGTCATTGGTGCCGGGACTGCAGGACTATCTTCTACTGCACATTTATTACGAAATGTCCCCCTATTGAAAGAAAGTATAGCGATTATTGATCCGTCAAAAAAACATTATTTTCAGCCACTATGGAGTTTAGTGGGGGGAGGAATTGTTTCAAAGGAAAGTACGATGCGTGATCAAGAATCACTTATTCCAAAAGGGGCAACGTGGATCCCTAAAAGTGTTGTTAAGTTATGTCCATCTGAAAATAAGATACTTTTAGATGATGGACTGTTGCTTGAGTATGAAATTCTTATTGTAGCAGCCGGAATACAAATAAATTGGGAAGGTATTAAAGGCTTAAAAGAGTCTATTGGGAATAATGGGGTTTGTAGTAATTACTCTTATAAATATGTTGATTCAACTTGGAGAGAAATTGAAAAATTTAAAGGAGGAAATGCGGTTTTTACCCACCCCAATACTCCTATTAAATGCGGTGGTGCTCCACAAAAGATTATGTATTTAGCAGAAGAGTATTTTTCTAATAGCGGTGTAAGAAACAAAAGTGAAGTAATGTTTTATACTGCGAACGCTAACATATTTCAGGTTCCACGTTATGCAAATACTTTAGAACAAGTGCTAGAAAGAAAGCAAATTATAACAAATTATAATAAAAACTTAGTAGAAATTATTGCCGAAAAGAAAGAAGCAATTTTTGAAGATACGCAAACACTGAAAAGAGAAACTGTACCATACAGTATGATCCATGTTGTTCCACCAATGGGGCCACCTAATTTTATTAAAGAGAGTGAGATAAGTGATTCTCAGGGGTGGGTAGATATAAGCCCTTATACTTTACAGCATATACAGTATAAGAATATTTTTGGACTTGGAGATTGTACCAATTTACCCACCTCTAAAACTGGAGCGGCAATTCGAAAACAAATACCTGTCTTAAAACAAAATATTATGGACGTAATTAACGGAAGAGACTTGCATGCTAAATATGATGGATATACATCCTGTCCGATTGTTACAGGATATAAAAGTCTTATACTCGCTGAATTTAATTATGAACATGAGCCCCAAGAAACGTTTCCATTTAATCAAGCGAAAGAACGGTATAGTATGTTTTTACTTAAAAGATATATGTTGCCCTATATGTATTGGAATTTAATGTTGAAAGGGACCTTATAGGAGAAGATAAAAAGTGGTTATAAAAATTGAAAAACAATTTGAAATAACTATTTGGAGGGAATAACTATGCTTTTAAAATATTTTTATGATGAAAAATTAGCACATGCTTCCTATTTAGTCGGTTGTCAGAAGGAAGGTGTAGCAATTGTAATTGATCCAGGTCGCTATATAGAACAATATATAGAGTTTGCTAAGAAAGAGGGGATGGAAGTAATTGCTGCAGCTGAGACTCACATTCATGCAGATTTTCTTTCTGGATCTAGAGAACTTTCTAATCTTTATCATGCAAATTTATATGTATCTGATGAAGGAGATTGTGATTGGAAATATCAATATCTTAACGAAGGTCGATACAAATTGGTTAGAGAGGGCACAGAGTTTAAAGTAGGCCATATAAAATTTAATGTAATTCACACCCCAGGGCATACGCCTGAAAGTATTTCTTTTTTAGTAACTGATACAAGTCAAAATAACTATACCAATGATAAGCCGATAGGAATATTCACAGGTGATTTTATATTTGTAGGGGATATAGGAAGACCGGATTTATTAGAAACTGCTGTCGGCATGAAAGATACTGCAAAAATAGGAGCGAAACAATTATTTGATTCTATACAAAAAATAAAAATACTCCCTGATTATTTGCAAATATGGCCTTCACATGGTGCAGGAAGCGCATGTGGAAAAGCATTAGGAGCAATTCCAACTTCTACATTAGGTTATGAAAAGATGTTCAATTGGGCATTTCAGTGTACTGAAGAAAGTGATTTTGTATCGACTTTATTGACGGGACAGCCAGAGCCTCCAAAGTATTTTTCATTAATGAAGAATTTAAATAAGTATGGTCCGCCAATTCGTAAGAAGAGAAAAGGTACTGCTATTAATACAGTAGAAGAACTTCAAGAAATTTTGAGGAGCGTTCATCAAATAGTTGATATAAGGGATGTAGAGAGTTTTGCTGCAGGTCATATTGAGAAATCAATTAACATACCTTATAACAATTCATTCACAACTTGGTGTGGATGGTTATTAGATTATAAAAAAGAAACTTTAATAATTCTAGATGAAGAAAAAGTTAAAGTGGAGGCAGTTATTAGAGAATTTGAATCCATTGGGTTAGATAATATTATTGCTTTTGCACCCTTAAAAGTAATACAAAGACTTGATAGATTTGAAAGTTATAAAGAAAAAACATCGATTGAATTATATCCGCATATAAAAGGTGAAAGCGTTAAGGTTATCGATGTGCGTAGTAAAAAAGAGTGGGAGGAAGGACACCTTCATGATGCAATACATATCACTTTAGGTAATCTAATTGAACAGATAGATTATATACCGAAAGATTGTCCAATAGTTTTGCAATGTCGAACCGGACTACGTTCCGCTATAGCAGCTAGTATTTTACAAAGAGCTGGTATAAAGGAAGTAGTGAATTTAAAGGGAGGATTTCTTGCATGGAAAAAAGAAGGGCTTCCTTATACAACATGCAATCTCAATGTGTAGGAAAATATTATATGATAGGTAAGGATAATTAAAAGAAGTTATAGATGACGTGTTAGACAAGGAAATCATAATTGTTGCAGCTTCAGGAAATACATTAGGATTATTAATTGATTATCCAGTTAAATATGAAAATGTAATATTTGTTTTAGCATTAAATAATTTAACATTGGATCCATCTTTTATGGAATGGCAGTGTTGGAAGTACTTAGGTATTATCAATAAGAACCCAATTTAAAATTCTCTTGGATGCAAGAGAATTTTTTTATTGGGAATAGTAAGGGGGAGGGGAGGTGCATTACATATGGGAAAAGGTAGAAGTAATAATGCTGGTAAAAAGCAACCGAATTTTGATGATTCATCTAATTTTGCTAAACAAAGCCAACCGACAGAAAAGAAGAAGAAATAAGAACAGGAGCTCTCTTGATAAAGGGAGCTCCTGTTAAAAGTGGATTGACGTTTCACAATAACATATCGATGGATTAACCCAATAGCCATAAATACAAGGTTTTAATTTTTACGAAGGGCACCTAATTTAATATTATTGTCCCGCTTTTTTATACTTATTGACGCGTTAAATCTATTTGAGATGCTCCTTAATGGCGTTGGGCGTGACCTTAATTAAAATTTTTTAAACCTAATGGGACTTACCATTAAGAGGGCGAGGATTAAAGTAATCCATGCATTACTATATGAAAACAATGCCATACCAGCCAATGATAATCCTGCAGCTGGAATAGGTAATCCCTTAAAATATCCAATAGTTGGTTTAATACTAAATTTAGCTAATCTTAAAGCACCCATTGTTGGGAATAGGATAAATGCCAAAGAAGTTAAAATAGAAGGTGTTGCTATCGTATGAAATAAAAGCGCAGGAGCGACGCCGAAACTAACAATATCAGCTAAGGAATCCAATTCTACGCCAAACTCACTGTTCACTTTTAATTTTCTCGCAATTCTTCCATCAAGAAAATCTAAAACAGCTGAAAAGAAAATGAGAATGGAGGCTGTTCCTAAATATTCACTCATATTCAAGGTAATTGAGAAAACACCGCACAATAAATTTCCAATCGTAAATAAATTCGGTATAATTTTTACAAGCTGATTAAACAAGTTTGTTCCTCCTAAATTAATTAAACTTCACATTTCTGTAGCAATTTCTATATATTCTTCCGTTATTCTTAAAAATATATGACCACTGTATTACTGTAAGCTAATTAAATTTCGATAAGAGAAAAATTGATTTCTTAAATGTTCCACTGGTTTATAAAAATGTTTAATCATTTTCAGTACGCGTTATTGAATATTAGCACTTGATAGTTGATATTTCGAGTAGTTAGGGATTTTCCGGTTCTGGTGCAAAAAATTCAAGGTAATTAAAAATAATCTCTAAAAAGGAGACATAATGATACTATTATTCTAAAAAGTTTCGTGGTTGGTATCGAATATAAAATGGGGTTTTTATACAAAAAGCACCCGAAAGGGTGCCTTTTGTATCTCTTAAAATGACTGAAGATGCGTTTACTTGAGTTCATTAGGTAGTTAGAGACTATCTTTAACGAAAATGTCGAATAGTTTATCATCATTATATATCAATTTAGTAATGAATAGGAATTTAGAAAGTTCCATGGAAAGTACATATCAACCTCATTGGAAGATTGGAAATTTAATAACTGGTGATACATTTTACTTAACGCAACATTTTGGTGCGCAAATGAAAAATTTTAAAGTCCACACAAATGGTACCCTAGAACGATTTCAAACAATAGAACTAGAATTAAAATAAAATTTTTGCAGGATCAATTAAATTCATTTCTTGTTATGCAAACACATTTTCAGCGAAACTAACTTCTTTACTATTTTGCGCAGGACAGACTTTATAAAAAATGGCTACGTTTCCTGATTTTGAAATAATCCTCTTAAATTGCAATTCTGCTTTTCTAAAAGCTTTACTGCATCAACAATAGAAGTAATTGCTACAAAGGTTATTCAAATGAAATTTATAAAAGCTTGATAGGCGATACCAAGTGAAAATACCGTAGCTACTATATGTGCAGTCCATTTAGGCATATTTAATTTCAATACGGTATTGTACAAGATTCCATATACGATACAAATAATTAATATAAATGCAATGAATTGAAGAACTAATAAAAATAGCGGTTGTTCCATTTATTTTCACTTCCTTTATTTAATATATTAATATATTTTCTTTAGAAGTGAAAGTTTTATTTCTGTAAATTTCCAAAAATGTGATATGAAAGGAATAGTGGTAATCACAAGAATTACTGCAAAACTATAATGTAACTAAAAGTATTATTACGAGATCAGTAAAGTAGTAAAGAAGGTCGCCATTCAAGGCGACCTTCTTTACTATGCGTTATACCCAAATAATTTTAAATCTTCTCCTGAATCTGAAATGATTTTCTCAAATCGTAATCCTACTTTTTCTAAAAGCTTTCCTGAGGCGATGTTATCTATAGAAGTAATTGCTACAATTCGTTTCATGCCGAGCTTTTGTACACCGTATTCGATTATCGCAGAAGCTGACTCGTAGCCATATCCTTTTGAACGGAATGTTTCTAAAAAGGCAAATCCGATATCAACGTCTTCTAATGAATCTCTTTTAATAAGGCCACACATACCAAGTGGAGTGAGATCTTCTTTGCATTCTACTAAGTAAAGGCCAAATCCGAGTTTGTTATACATATCGATGGGACCGTTTACAATATAATTTTTTGCATCTTCTAAGTTTCTAACTCCTTTGTCACCGATAAACTGAATCCATGCAGAATCGTTTACTAACTCAAGAATAAAAGGAGCGTCTTTTATATCAAGCCAACGAAGGTTAAGACGTTCGGTTTCAAGAACTATCAATGATTACACCACCTTTAAAAAGTTATAACAATTAGTATGGATTGTGTAAAACAAAAGTGCAACATATTTTAGTGGGGCTTTGTTTGTTCACATAAAGTTCGTTTGTTTTGTATAGAGAGATATTTTATAATTAAGATTGATTGTAAAGAGTGAGATGCTTATACAATGACTCCTAGGTGACTAGGAGTTTTTACTATATAACTATCATTATTACTAAATATGACACACTACACATTCTACTCAAGGAGGTACATAATGAAGAAATTATATAATGCATCGTTTACGTATTTGATTATCGGTTTATTATCAGGGATTTTCGCTAGGGAGTATGGTAAGTATAAAGGGATTTTAGGATCTACTTTGTTAAATCTTTTGCATACACATACACTTGTACTTGGCTTTTTCTTCTTTTTAATTGCTTTAGGATTAGCAAAAGTATTCGCGTTTCATGAAGTGAAAGGGTTTAATAAGTGGTTTGTTTTACATAACATTGCATTAACATTAATGTTAGGTTCGCTAGCAGCGAGAGGGCTTCTTCAGTTAAATGGAGCTGACTTTAAAGGGTTAACTTATATTGTAGGGTTTTCTCATTCGTTGATGGCAGTTACTTTAATTTGGTTTATGTTGTTAATAAAGAAATCGTTTAAAATGTAGTGAAAAAGAACTTGTAGCGTGTGCTGCAGGTTCTTTTTTCTATGTTCACGCTAAATAATCTTATTTTTCTAATTATTTTGTATAAAAATGGTATACTAATTTTAAACTTAAAAAGGAGAGTTGATTATGGAAATAACAATTGAACATGTAGTAAATGAATTAAAAGGCATACTTCCTGAAGATCGAGTAGTAATAAATATGACAGTAAGAGAGTTACATAGTAAAGATGAATCTTACCATGTTAGTAGTTTACCTGATGTAGTTGTTTTTCCAAAAACGACCGAAGAAGTTAGCGCGATAATGAAAATAGCGAGTCAGCATGGGACAGCTGTCGTTCCATTTGGAGTAGGGTCCAGTTTAGAGGGACATGTAATTCCTTACGAAAAAGGAATTACAATGGACTTTTCTCTTATGAATAAAATACTTGAAATAAGAGAAAAGGATTTTCTTGTGAGAGTACAGCCAGGGGTGACGCGCTCTCAGCTTAATAAAGAATTGAAAAAGTATGGATTATTTTTTAGTGTAGACCCAGGAGCTGATGCAACGTTAGGAGGAATGGCTGCTACAAATGCGAGCGGAACGACAGCGGTAAAGTATGGGGTAATGCGTGATCAAGTTCGAGATTTAAAAGTCGTTCTTGCTGATGGAGGAGTAATACATACCGGGAATTTAGCGGCGAAGTCATCATCAGGTTATCATTTAAATGGTATTTTCGTAGGCTCAGAAGGAACACTTGGATGTTTCACGGAGTTAACTTTAAAAGTATACGGTATACCAGAACATGTTATGGCTGCGAGGGCATCGTTTCCAACTATAAATGATGCAGTAGAAGCTGTAATTAACATATTACAAGCAGGTATTCCAATCGCGAGAATTGAACTCGTTGATGAATTATCTATGAAACAAGTAAATCATTACAATGAAACAAGTTACAGAGAAGAACCGACACTGTTTTTAGAGTTTCACGGCAATGAAGCAGGGTTAAAGCAAGATATTGAATTTACGAAAGAAATCGTTCTTGATCATAAATGTATAGAAATTGCATTTGAGACGGAAACAGCAGCGAGAAATAAACTGTGGGATGCAAGACATAACTTAGCGTACTCTTACGTGCATAGTTATCCTGGTAAAAAGCTAATGAGTACAGACGTATGTGTGCCAATTTCGGAATTAGCTGGCGCAATTCAACATGCGAAAGAGGTATTAGATAAAGTAGGCCTTATTGGTGGTATTCTCGGTCATGTTGGGGATGGGAATTTCCATGTACTCTTAATGATTGACGCAAATGATAAAGAGGAAGTGAAGAAGGCAGACGAAATAAACGAAAGTATCGTTTTGTATGCTCTTAAACTAGGAGGAACGTGTACAGGAGAACATGGCGTTGGAATCGGAAAACGAAAGTATCAAGAAGAAGAACATGGGGCGGCATTATTTGTAATGGAGAAAATAAAGAAAGCTCTTGATCCGCAAAATATTTTGAATCCGAATAAGGTGTTTCAATTAAAAGATAGGGGCTGAGTGGATGAAAGTACTAGAAGCGATAAGTAATATAGCTGGAAAGTATTTTGCATTTTGGACCGGCTGCTGCACTCCCAAGTGTATTAGCGGCAGTATGGCATAACATTGCAGGGCCAATATTAGCAACCATCTGGTCAAAAAATGCAAAGAATACTTTCAGCGATGAAAATGTATTAATAAATATAGAAAAATAGGAATGATAAATAATGCAAAAACGTATTGTACATTTTGAAGGAATGGTTGTATTTTTAGCCACGATTTATATGTATTCAATATATGAGTTTAATTGGATTATATTTTTTGTATTCCTTTTAGCGCCGGATTTATCCATGTTAGCGTATGGGATCAATAATCACGTTGGTGCGAAAATATATAACGTATGTCACACATATATTATATCCATATTAATTGTTCTAATAGGTGTCTATTTTAAGATAGATACCGTTATAGTGATTGGCTTAATATGGACAGCACATATTGGAATGGATCGAATGTTTGGATATGGGTTGAAATATGAGACGGATTTTAAGGATACCCATATTCAAAGATTATAATTGCTTTTGAGGAGAGGGATACGTTGAAACAGAGAATTACTATCGAAGAATATAACATCAAATGGGAAAGTGAATTTAATAAGCTACAAACTCTCATTAACGATGTGATGGAAGACAGCATTTTATCCATTGAACATGTTGGGAGTACATCTGTTAAAGGGCTTGCATCAAAACCAATACTAGATATCGATATTGTAATAGAAGAGTACGAAATTTTTCATGAGGTAGTAAAAAAACTTGAGAAGATAGGGTACTATCATCAGTTAGAATGGAGCTTTAAAGGAAGAGAGGCGTTTGGAAGAAAGGATACGTTCGTTCCATGGAACGAGGGAAATACAGTTTGGATGGAACATCATTTATATGTGTGTGATAAAAATAGTGAAGAGTTGAGAAGGCATATAGTGTTTCGAGATTACCTTCGTGAACATACTGAAGTAGCTAATGAGTATGGAAACTTGAAGGAAGAGTTAGCAAGAGAGTCGAAAAATCGATCTAGTTATATTGAGGGTAAGACCGTATTTATTACAAATATATTAGAAAAAATAAACTAAAGCAGCATGGAATACATGCTGCCTATTGTTTTGAAATAGAAAGCTGCCATTATAAAACAAATACAAACTGGCCCTGTTGATTGATGCGGTTACTAAATATAATAGGAAACAAAATAGAAAAGAGCGGAAAAGAGGGAGCTTATGTACATACCAAAATATTTCGCAATACAAGATGAAGAGATGAAGTACGAAATAATGGAACAAAATAGCTTTGCGACATTATTTTCTCAACATAACGGAGAACCATATGCAACGCACTTGCCGTTGTTATTAAATAGGGAGACCCTTACTTTACATGGTCACTTCGCACGGCCGAATGAACAGTGGAAAGATATTGGGACTCAGCAAGTACTAGCTATATTTCAAGGACCACATAGTTACATCTCTCCGTCATGGTATGAAACAAACAATGCAGTACCAACATGGAATTACGTTGCAGTGCATGTATATGGTGAATTAGAAATTGTTGAAGATGAGAAGAAATTAGTAGATTCTCTTCAAGATTTAGTAAGTAAATATGAAGATCCAGAGAGCACCTACTCACTTAATGATGTAGATCCGAATTATATGGGAGGATTAGGTAAGGGGATAGTTGGATTCAAAATAAAGATAAATAAAATAGAAGGAAAAGCGAAGTTAAGTCAAAATCATTCTGTAAAGAGACAGAATTTAGTTGTGGAGAAACTTGAGAAAGTTGGTAGTGAGGGGAGTAGAGGGATTGCAGGGTTCATGAGAAAATAGAGTTTATTCTAAATAAGCGTATTTAAAAAGACCTTCTTAATTGAAGGTCTTTCATTTTTTAAAGTGCTTTTTCAGTTGTTGTTGAGTTGTAGTCTTTACTTACGTCAACGGATTGAACAAGGTCAGGTCTTTGTGGTGCAGGGGTGTCCCCAATGTTTAATGCTACATATCCTAACTGTGTTTTCGGTGTTTCTGAGGTGAAGCTTAATCCAAGAGTTGTGATGCTAATAACAGCTAAGCCAATGATGCTCAATTTAATCTTTTTCATTATATCAAAGCTCCCTTTTCTTCATGTTTTTTTCTTGCTTGATTGGCCATGTAAAAGTATTGACTAGCTTTTATATGGTCTTCTTTTTCATAAAACATATTTGCTAGAACATCAGTGTACTCTTGTATACATTCCCAAAGGTTTTCTGTTTTAAAGTAAGAAATTCCTTCCAAAATTATCATTTCTAAATCATTTATAGAAGTTTTATTATTTAGTTCTCTTAAAATCATGAAACGATATTGAAACTCTTTGTTTTCTAGTTTATTTGAGATGTTTAATCCTTTTTTTATAAGTTCTTTAGCCTGGGTATATTCTCCAAGCTTGTAGTATTCACGTGCTTCAACAAAAAGTGCTTTAAAGTGATTTGGTTGCTTAGTTGTAACCTCTGAAATATGACGC
This sequence comes from Bacillus sp. N6, assembly GCF_052805735.1. NCBI lineage: Bacteria > Bacillati > Bacillota > Bacilli > Caryophanales > Bacillaceae > Bacillus > Bacillus sp. N6. Next base: position 3,410,588 of record NZ_CM127843.1, on the reverse strand, counting down.
ATTGCTAACTCTGAAAGGTTTTGACTTGCATATAGCCAAGCTAAATTATGTCGTACTCTTAATGATAAAGTCTCCTCTGAATACTTCTGTAGAATATTTAATGCTGAATCAAGTCTAATTTCAGCTTGTTCAAACTGTTTTAAATCAATACAAGATAAACCAAAGATGTTATCACACAAAGCAACATTAATTTCGCAGTTTATATGTTTTGAAAAAATCGCTTTAGCTTCATTTGCAGATTGGATTGCTACTAGTGGTTGATATGTTTGATAATAATAGGAAGCTAAGCGGTAGTTAAATTCAGCATTCTCTAGTTCGTCAGATACGTGTATTAGCAGCTTTTTAGCGTTCTCGAAAAGGTGTTTTGCTGTATTGTAGTTTCCAATAATTGTATTGTGAATAGCCTTAAAAAAATGATAATAATAAGAAAATAGCCCATTCTCTGGAAGTGGGAAAGAATCAATTTTATTAAAATCATCTTTATTAATATTTAAACCATCTGTTAAAATTTTGTATCTGAAATTAAAAAGTGAATAATACAATTGTAGGTTTGTATCTTCTTCTGAATTAGAGATGATATTTTCAATATCTTTTTTTATTTTTGTTGCATGGGTAGTTTGATGTTGTAACATAGCTCTATACCAGTCATTAAATAATTTTGTAATTTGTTCATTACCTTGTAGTTGAACGTTCATGAAATCCCCTCACTTTTTGAATATTCTTATAAAATATAGTATCAAAAATAAAAATATTTAGAAATGATGTTTTATATTTCTCAATATTTGTTTAACAAGCTTCCGAGTAAGTATATGGGAATAGTGTGGAATTTGTTTTGAACTAAAGAAATGGCATCGGGGGATGTGCATTTTAAAGTTTTAGTTGAGTGGGGGGGATATAAAAAAGGTGCGTTCACACAATTTATATGAACGCATCTTTTTACATATTAAACAATCAAGTCCCACAAAAAGTACGATAAGGGCGATTCGTCGGTGCAGGTGGAATGCAGTATTCTTCTTGATCTGTAGAATACGCATAAGGGTTTGATAAAGCTTCAAGAAGTTTCTCCATTACGCTATAGTCGTCATTTGTAACAGCTGCTTCTAGTGCTTCTTCTACACGGTGGTTCCTCGGGATGATTGATGGGTTATTATTTTTCATCATCTCGTAGGCGTTTTCTTTCGATTGTTCTTGTCTGTCTAATCGAGATTGCCACAGTTTGTACCATTCTTTAAATTCAGGACTTTCAAATAGAGCTGTATTTTCGATAGCATCAAGAGTTAATGAACGGAATGTATTTGTGTAATCCGCTTTATATTTCTCCATCATTTTTAAAAGTTGCTCAATAAGTGATTGATCTTGTTCTTCGTTGCTAAATAGTCCTAATTTCTTTTTCATTCCAAGGAACCAATGGTTTTCATACTGTACGCTAAATTTCGAGATTTCGTCTTGGGCGATTTTTAGTGCTTCTTCTTCATCTTCGTGCAGAATTGGTATTAAAGATTCTGCTAATCGGGCGAGGTCCCATGCGGCCATATATGGTTGATTTCCATATGCATAACGGCCTTGTGTGTCAATAGAGCTAAATACGGTTCCTTGGTCGTAATTGTCCATAAATGCACAAGGACCGTAATCAATTGTTTCGCCACTGATCGTTATATTGTCAGTGTTCATTACGCCGTGAATAAATCCAACAAGTTGCCATTTTGCGATAAGACTTGCTTGTTTTTTAATGACTTCTTGTAGTAATGCAGTATATCGGTTTTCATGGGATTCACTTTCTGGGTAATGTCTTTTTATCGTATAGTCAGCTAGCGATTTAAGGTCCTCTATTGAACCACGAGCTGCAGCATATTGAAATGTACCAACCCGTATATGACTACTAGCGACTCTAGTTAAAATTGCTCCAGGTAATTTTGTTTCACGATATGTTGGTTCCCCGGTTGTAACAACTGCTAAACTGCGAGTAGTCGGAATATCAAGTGCATACATTGCTTCACTAATAATATATTCACGTAGCATCGGACCGAGTGCAGCACGGCCATCTCCTCGGCGTGAATAGGGAGTAGGGCCAGAACCTTTCAGTTGAATATCGAAACGCTCACCTGAAGGAGTAATTTGTTCGCCAATTAAAAGAGCACGACCGTCGCCTAACATATTAAAATGTCCGAATTGATGACCAGCATATGCTTGAGCTAATGGATGAGCTCCTTCTGGAAGTCCATTGCCAGCGAAAATGGCAATTTCAGCTTCCTTTTTCAGTTCTTCAGGGGTTAAGCCAAGAGATATCGCTAATGAATGGTTTAGTTTAACTAACTCCGGTGAACTTACGGGAGTAGGGGGGATTTCTGTATAAAATGATTGTGGTAAAGTCGTATAACTATTATCTAAATTCCAACCTGTTTCATTATTTTTAGTCATTGTATCTCCTCCTTTTTGTATTTTAAATTATGTATTTGTACGTATATATTCTTTGTAAAGTTAACTAAAAGTATAATATAATATTTCCCCTTGCAATCTATTGTAAGGACTTCATTGCACTATGTCTATTTAACAGCAAATTTAAAACCTCCATTTTTTAAAATGGAGGTTTTATTATTATTTAATTTTTACAATTATTTTGCCTTTTGCTCTTCCAGACTCTGAATATTCCATTGCTTTTTGCGCATCTTCAAAAGGAAAAACTCGATCGATTACAGGTTTGATTTGTCCAGCTTCAATATAGTTTGCAATAGTACGTAATTGATCCCCGCTTGGCTTCATAAATAAAAATGAATATTGAGCATTATGCTTTTTTTCAAGTGCAGTAAGTTTTTTGCTGGCTAATGAAAATAAGAGAGTTTTAAAGAATCCTGAACCAAATTCTTTACCGAAGCGAGCGTTCGGCATGCCTGAAACGGAAACAATGTTTCCTCCGCTTTTTATAATATTGAATGATTTTTCAAGTGTTGCACCGCCGATTGTATCAAATACGGCATCATAATTTTTTAGTATATCTTCAAATTTCTCTGTTTTGTAATTAATAATTTCATCTGCGCCAAGAGACGTTACTAAATTCGCACCAGCTTCACTAGCAGTCGTTGTAACAATGGCACCCATTATTTTTGCTAGCTGAATAGCGAAAGTACCAACACCACCGGATCCAGCGTGAATTAAAATCTTTTGTCCTTTTTGTAATTGCATGATGTCATGTAATGCTTGATATGATGTTAAGCCAACGAGTGGAATCGAAGCCGCTTCCTCAAAACTTAAATTTTTCGGTTTTAAAGCAATATCATCTTCATGAATGGCTATATACTCCGCGAAAGTACCAATCTTATTTTTTCTTGGACGAGCATATATTTCATCACCGACTTTAAAGTTAGTCACTTTTGCCCCAACCTTTACGATGACACCGGAAAAGTCATTACCAAGGATTAGGGGCATCTCATATTTAAGCAACATCTTCACTTTTCCATCGCGTATTTTAAAATCAATTGGATTAATACTAGCTGCATGAATTTCTGCGAGCACTTCATACTCATTAATTTCAGGAGTAGGTACCTCTGCCATACGCATTGGGACTTTTCCGTACTTATCAATTATCATTGCTTTCATTTCTTATACCTCCAAGTTTTAATAAAAGTTTTGCAATAGCTTCTCAATATCTAATACAAGATTTTTTAATAAACCTAATTTTGTACGTATATCAATATAATAAAAATTCTTTGTACCTTCTTTTCTCATTAAAATAATGCCAGCTTCTCGTAAAATCTTAAGGTGATGTGATACTGCTGGACGGGAAAGGTGTGTTTGCTTCGTAATTTCTCCTACACGTAATCCTGTTTGACATTCTGTTTCCATTAGCACTAATAAAATAGCTTGACGTGTTTCATCACCAATTGCCAATAATACTTTTTGAGAATCAATAAAATCTTTTTTTATAATATTTAATTGTTCTTGTTTATTCATTTCAATCACTTTGCCTCCAGGTAATTAGTCGAAAGGTTTAAGATGATGAACCATTACTTCGATACGGTAATGCTACATGATTGTTGTACGAGGTGCAATATTGAGAAAGAAAATCGAGACGAATGAATTTTTTATTGTTGAAAATTATAGGGAGATAGAAAAGGGATTGGAAGGATTACATAACACAATAGATGAAGTTTTAAAAACAAAAAATGATGTAACAATAAAATAAGCGGTCGTAACCTTGTATAATCCATAAGGTTACGACCGCTTATAATGTTTGTATTATTTTTGATTTTTACGATAGAACATGGTTCAACGTAAAGTACATTCTTTTGTTTTACACTTTCATACAGACACAATTCAGGTGGATTATAGATGTATGAAAAGGTAAAAGGAATTTTGGGGCATAATCTATCCATATGATAATTCAAAATGAAATATAAGTCTATATTTTAATGTTTTTTTTGATTATATTTATGTCACTGAGCTCAGAACAATGATGTGGAGGGTAAATATATGAAATCCAATTATGTACCAGTTTTAATTGTTGGAGGGGGATTATCTGGGTTAGCGTCTGCGTTATTTCTTGCAAAACATAACATTGAGTACTTACTTATTGAAAGGCATCCGTCTACTGCCATTCATCCGAAAGCAGGCGGTCTTACTTTACGTACAATGGAGTTATTTCGAGAATTAGGCTTGGAAAAAAGAATTAAATTGGCAGGTAAAGCATTAGAGAACTGCAGAGGAAGAATAGCGGTTCATACAATAGCTGAGGCGAATAAAGAAGAATTGGAACAAATGAGAGCGACGCAATACGGAAACGATGAAGAGTTACTTCAAAAAATAGAAAAGATTAGTCCATCAAAACAAACTGCGTGTTATCAAATTATTTTAGAAGAGATGATGTTACAAGAAGCGAAAATATTAGGCGGGCAACTATCTTTTTATCATGAATTAGTTTCATTTGAACAAAATGAAAACGGGGTAAAAGCAACGATTCGAAATCGTGAAACAGAAAAAGAAAGTGTCATACATTGTGACTATGTAATTGCAGCGGATGGAGCGAAAAGTAAAATACGTGAGCAGTTAGGGATTAAAACTGAGGGTCGTGGAACCATTGGTGGCTATTATATGAATATTTATTTTGAAGCTGATTTAAGAGAGCTTATACAAGGAGACGCATTCGGTTTTTCGATGGTACTTCATCCGGAGGTTCTTGGTGCACTTATCCCGGTTGATAACGTAAAAAAATGGATTTATCATGTAGCCTACGATCCATTAAAAGGAGAGGGGCTAGAGGACTTCACTATAGAACGTTGTAAACAAATTATTCAAATAGCAATTGGAAGTACAAATGTTGAATCAAAAATATTAAGTGTTTTACCGTGGGAAGCGGCCGAAAGTACAGCGGTGAAATTTCAAGAAAATCGAATTTTTTTAGTTGGAGATTCAGCACATATTATGCCGCCAACAGGAGGATTTGGTTCAAATACAGGAATACAAGATGCGCATAACTTAGCTTGGAAATTAGCGGCTGTTATAAAAGGGAAGGCAAAACCAAAATTGTTAGAAACATATCATGAAGAGAGACACTCTGTTGCAAAATTAACGACAGCTTATGCAAGTAGTTTACTGTTTCGTGCTGCGAAGAGAGAGGAAGGCAGTTTGAATAATATGGATGGTTTAGCTGTTACAGTTGGATATCAGTATTGTTCAGAGGCGATTATAGATAATTCAGTCACTCCACATAGAATGGATAGCATAGAGTTGAACGGAAGACCTGGAACGCGAGCGCCACATTTATGGGGAACGTATGAAGGAAAGGAAGTTTCTATATTAGACTTATTCGGTAACAGTTTTGTATTACTTACAAGAGTAGAAAATAGTTCTTGGGCTGAGGCAGCACATGCTGTTTCAGCTAAATTAGGAATAAATATAAAAGGGTATCGTGTTGGCTTAAGTGGAGACTTTGTTGCTCCAGAAGATATTTTTAGCAAATTATATGGTATAGAGAATGGAGGTGCTGTATTAATTAGACCAGATGGCTTTATCGGATGGCGTTCGGAAAAAACAGTAGTAAATCCAGATATAGTATTGGAAGAGGTAATGAGAAATTTATTATGTGATTTTTAAGTAACTACAGAAATATTGTTTTATGTGCTTCACTGTACTGAAAAAAATATTCACAAATTTCAATAGGTTTGATATGATTAAATTCGACAAGTTAATAGAGGCCGGAGATATTTGAGAAAAGCCATAAATTTATTTAGGGATACAGGAGTGTAGCCTAAATAATTTATGGCTTTTTTTATTGAATGAACCGTACAAAATAGGGAGTTACATGTGAAAAGGAGGGCTATAGGAATTAAATAGGATAATACTAGTTTTCTATATTAATAATATAGAGAAAGTATATTTGTAAGATTGGAATTTTAATATAGGTTTATAAAAATATTGAAAGTGTGTCTTCTATTTCGTGTAAATCTCATTAGCTTGTTGAAATTTGCAACGTAGGAAGGGTTAGAAGGATGAGAAAGATTATTAGCGTTTTAGTTATTTTCTTTATGACGGGGAGCATCTTTGCTGGGGGAGCTGTTCATGCGAAAGCAGAAGGAAAGCATGAATGGAATACGAATAAGTTTTTAAATATTGCACATCGCGGAGCAAGTGGACATGCACCTGAACATACTTTTGCTTCTTATGATCTAGTGAAAAAAATGAAAGCGGATTATTTAGAGTTAGATATTCAATTAACAAAGGATGGCCAATTAATTGCAATGCATGATACAGCAGTTGATCGCACTACAAATGGAACAGGCGAAGTACGTGATAAAACGTTAAGCGAAATAAAGAGTTTAGATGCAGGATCATGGTTTAATAAAGCGTATCCAGAAAAGGCTAAGCAAGAGTATGTTGGGCAAAAAGTTCCAACTCTTGAAGAAATTTTTCAAAAGTATGGAAGAAGTATGAAGTATTATATTGAAACAAAATCACCAGATGTGTACCCAGGAATGGAAGAGAAATTGTTGGCGTTGTTACAAAAATATAATTTAGTAGGTCAAAACATGTCTTCTAGCCGTGTTATGATTCAATCATTTAGTAAAGATAGTTTGAAAAAGATTCATAGTATGAATGAAAATATTCCGTTAGTTCAATTGCTTTGGTATTATCCAAATGAAAACAATGAAATTGTCGAATGGTCTGGCATTACACATGAACCGAAAAGTGTAACGAATGATGATTTTCAAGAAATTAAAAAGTATGCAGCTGGTATTGGACCAAACTTACGTAATGATAACGGAGAACTAATTATTGATGAGTCATATATGAAAATGGCTAGGAAAAATGGACTGTTAATTCACCCTTATACAATTAACGAGAAACCTGATATGAGACTGTTAATCAAATGGGGTGCTACAGGAATGTTTACAAATTATCCGGATCGATTACATAGTGTATTGAAGGAAAAATAAGTGGAAAAGGGTATACCAGTGTTTTAGGTATACCCTTTTTAATTTAACTCCCCGATAAACAGAATCTCTTTTTCATAGCATTCATCTTCATCATAAATAATTTCTTGAAAGCGAAGTGTTTGGAAGGAATGATAAACTGAAATTTCCCATGTCTCCCAAAAATCAATTTCATTTGAAAGAAGGATCCATTTTTGACATTCACTATTTCTATTAAAGAAATTATGAAAATAGTCCTCATTTTTAAATATAATGATTTGCGAATCCCACAAATTATTTATAGAAATCAAAACAACAACTCGATATGTATGTGTATCGCTCGGTTTCATATTTATTAAATGATTTGCTTGATTTAATAAGGTTTGAATACACAATCGTTTTACTTTTCTAGGTGTTTTACGAGAGGCAATAAAAGCTTGCGAAACTGGCAATAGCATATTCCAATATTTATCGTTATAGAAAGTAGAAGGGAATGTTTTTGTATGTTCCTCAATTCGCTTTATCATAGTGTTTGTTTTTCGTTTCATACCACGTATTTTCTTTTCACGCATTGAGAGTCATCTCCATAAATTTTTGTAATGCAGCAGAGTGATATATATCTTTTCTAGTAATAAAAGTAGTAGGAACTTTTTTGAAGCTATTTGGCAAAGGATTGAATGATATGTCATGTTTATGACCATTTAAAATAGACTTCATCATAATTGCTACGCCCATACCTGATTTTACACATGCGAGTATCGCTTCAATTGTTCCAAACTCTAATACTCGTTTAGGTGAAATTCCTTCTTCTTGAAGCCAATCTTCTAATAAATTTCTATAATAGCACCCGTGACTAAATGCAAGTAAATTCATGTCTCCTATGTCTTTAAAGGAAGATAAAGGCTTTTTGCTAATGAGAACTAATTCTTCTTCATGAAATATATTTGTATGAAGTTCAGCATGCTGAGTGGTTCCAGCGATAAACGCCCCGTCTAGTTTTCGTTCTAATACAAGTCTAATCAATTGTTCCGTCGTATTTGATTCTAAAATCAATTCGACTTTTGGGTATTCCTCATAATAGGCCGTTAATATAGATGGAAGTCTTACAGCGGTTGTAGATTCTGTACATCCAATTTTTAAAGTGCCCCTTGGTTCGATCCCATTACTTTGAACTGCTTTAATAGATTGATCCATTAAGTGGATAATTTGTTTAGCGTATGTTAATAAAATCTCACCGTTAGAAGTTAAAGTTACACCTTTTCCGTTTCGGTAAAATAAAGGTACACCTAGTTCGTTTTCTAGTTGTTTCATACGCATTGTTACGCCAGACTGTACATAGTTTAAATTTTTAGCTGCGTGAGATATGTTTTTTTCTTTCGCAACTTCGTAAAATACAGTTAAATCTTTTATATCCAAGTATCATCCCTCCATAAAAGGTATCATTTTTTTTGATGGATTACATGATAAATCTTTATTTTATATGATATCAGAACTTTCATACAATGGAAGGGGATGGAGGGATTATTGTGTTAATGGAAGAAAGGATGAATGGTACTTATAAGTGGGTTATGTTAATTTTTGCGACAGTTGCTCAAACAACAGCGACACTTATAACGTATGGTGTTGGAGCATTTGCTTTATTTTGGAAAGAAGAATATGCACTTACGAATACGGAGATTGGATTGTTAGTAAGTGTTGTAAATATAGGACCGCTATTTTGTATGCTTTTTGTCGGGCGGCTACTTGATCAATACAATGAAAAGTTGTTAATTTCGATAAGTTCATTTTTACTAGGGGGTTCGTTTTTACTGACTAATATGGTCAATGGATTTAATGGGTTACTCTTTGTACTTTTATTAGTAGGAACGTTTTATAGTGTTTCGCAGCCAGGAGGAAGTAAGGTGATAATGAAGTGGTTCTCAAAAGAAAATCGCGGGTTAGCGATGGGGATTAGACAAGCCGGTATACCGATTGGTGGTACATTAGCGGGAGTATTGATCCCGTTTCTTACAATAAAATATAATATGGCCTATGCGGTAAATAGCATTGCATGCATTTGTATAATTGGAGGGTTTTTATTTTTTATATTTTATAAGGAACCATATATTCAAGAGAAAGTTAAACAAGAACGTAGTAAACTTTCTTTTTGGATGCAGTTAAAAGAAGTGATGTGTAAAAAAGAGTTGTATGCAATTTATATAACTGGCATTTGTATGATTTCATTGCAAATGGTGTTAGTTGCACACTTTATAAAATTTTTAGTATTGGAACAATCAATCACGCCAATTTTAGCTGGAAAAGTATTTTCCGTTATGTTCTTTTCTGGAATGGTTGGTAGGGTTATATTAGCAGCTACTAGTGATTTATTTTATAAGGGGAATAGGCGTACCCCCTTATTTATAACTGTTTGTATTTCTATTTTCTTCATTCTAATATTAGTAATGAGCATACATACAATAACGAATGTATTGTATGGCGTAAGTGCATTGTTAGGGTTCTTTTCAATTGGATGGTTTAGTCTTTTTATAACTGAAGTTACGGAATCAGCAAGTGAAGAATCGGTAGGGATGACAGTGAGTTTTGCACTTACATTAAATCAAATTGCTATTATTGTTGCGCCTGCTTTATTTGGTTATATTGTAGATAAGAAGGGATATACGTACGCGTGGTTATGCATAGTTGTATTACTAACTATTTCAGCGGTTAGCTTATATAGGAAGTATAGAAAATGAAGGAATGTTAGCAATGTGAATTTTTTATGAAGAAAGTCTAAAGAAATGTTGAATGAGCGACATTTCTTTTTTTATTTGTTGTATAATCAAAATGTAAATGAGATTCGTTTTCAATTTCGTTCATTACCTCTTTTGAAATTACCTGTAATTTTAGCTATAATTAGCTGTTTTTCTTTATCGTTATTTGCATGATTTATTTTATTTAAAAATTTTTCAGCATCATTCCCTTTTAATATTTTAATTCGTTTTCCGTAATATTCAATTAATTCCATGTTGTTTTTTATTATCCGATAATGAAACATCTTATCATCTAAACGATTGCGTTTATCGGTATTTTTCATATTACATCTCCATTCTTTTTAGTATGTAACAAATGTTACAAAAGAATTTGAAATTATAGTTTAATGCATCCGATTGTATGTTGGAAATTTTGCAAGAAAGAAATACAATAGAGAGTAGTAAAAATTGAAAATGAGAAAAAGGAATCTAGTTTTAACAGAGTGAATATTAAATAATATTATAATATACTTGATAATTAAAAGATATAAAATAGAATGGATGTACGTTAAGTGAAACTAGATAAAAGAGGGTTCCTAGTATGTTAAAGAAATGGTTAATCGTTTTCTTTATTTTTGCTGTTTTTTGTGGAAGTGTTGTTACACTAATACATGCAAATAAAGGAAAAAAATATGATACAAAGGCATTTTCTAATGTAAATAGTAAGCAAAAAGATGTTAAGCAGGAAGTTGATGCGAATGAGAAAAAGCGTTATGAAATTGCAGCTGGAAAACTAGATCAGTACTTAAAAGATAAAGGATTTAATGGGAGTGTTCTTGTAGCAAGTAAAGATCATGTCATTTTACGAAAAGGCTACGGTTATGCGAATGTGAAAGATCAAGTATTAACAACGCCAAGAACGAAATATCGCATTGGGTCTATTACGAAAACAGTAGTTGCAATATCTATTATGCAACTAAAAGAAAAAGGGAAGTTGAACATTGAAGACAATGTAAATAAATATATCCCATCGTTTCCGGCAGATAAAAACATTACGTTACGAAACTTGTTAACACATACGTCTGGATTACCAGAACAGGGACAAGGTAGTGTTGACGCAGCATCACGGTTAAAATTAGTAACGTGGATTGGGGCACAAACGTTACAATTTCCAGCAGGGACAGGATGGAAATATACAGATTATAATTATATGGTGCTTGCATATATTGTAGAAAAAATATCGAATAAACCACTTGCTGAATATGTGAAAGAAAATATTTTGACTCCTGTTGAAATGAATGAATCTGGAATGGGCGCAACACTCCCAGAAGATATTTTCTTAGCAGAAGGGTATACGAAAAAAGATAATAAGTTAATAGCCACGCCTCGCTTAAAAATGAACTGGCTGTATGGTTGTGGTGAAATGTATACGACTGTTGAAGATATGAAAAAGTTAGATGAAGCTATTATGGATGGTAAACTACTTTCCAAACAAAGTGTATCAGATATGTTTTCTGCATCACCTGCAAGAAAATATGGATTTAGTTTCTATATTTACCCAGATTATTATCATAACCACGGTGTATTAGCTGGCTGGAACACTTTTAATAATTTTAACTGGGATAAACGAACGTTTGTCATATTATTTTCTAACGTCCAAAATGGTATGAATGATGCATTTAATCAAGAATTTAGGAAAATGGCGAATGATTTAATAGAAGGAAAGTAATTATAAAAAAATCGGTATTGATATGTAATTATCAATACCGATTTTTTTATTTTGTAAAGTTTTACTTACTGAATAAAGTGAAACTTTAATCAGCAGGGCCCCACCTAACTTCTTTGCTTTCGCTGAATTTTGAGGTGGGGGTCTTACTGCCCACAAATGGCGGGATAAATAGGTAAAAAAGGTGATTGGCATTTGAATAAATCTAAATAGGTAGTTAAATGATAAGTAATGCAAAGAACAATTGGTAATTTTTACATTGATAAAAAAGCTTGAGCTTCACACTATGTGAAGCTTTACAGTATTGGAGACAAGAACAGGAGGTTGGAAAAATGAAAAAAGCAATAAAGTTTTGTTTAATAGCTACATTATCTACAACGATTATTAGTGGATGCTCTTTTGAGGGTAACAATGAAAATGTTAAAGGGAAAGAAGGAGAAAAAGTAGAGGTACAGAAAAACGCTGGGAAATATACGATGCCAGATGAAAAAGATAAACATGAAGGTACATGGCTGCAATGGCCACATGAATACACATATGGTGAAGAGTATAAGCAGGAAGTTGAACCTATTTGGGTTAAGATGGCAAGTGCTTTAACTGAGGGTGAGAAAGTTCACATTGTTGCATATGACCAGGAAGAAAAGGAGAGAATCAATAAGCTTTTAACAGATGAAGGGTTAAATATGGAGAAGATTGATTTCTTTATCGCGCCTACTGATGATGTATGGGCAAGGGATAGTGGACCAATTTTTGTTTATGACAGCAACAAAAATCTCAAAATATTAGATCCAGCATTTAATGGTTGGGGGAAGAAGACACCTTATAAAAATGATGCTCAAATACGTAAGAATGTTAGTAAACAATCAGGAATTGAAAGAATTGATTGGGGGAAATTTGTCCTTGAAGGCGGCGCAATTGAATTAGACAGCAATGGGACTGCTTTATTAACTCGAAGTGCGGTAACGAATAAAAATAGAAATCCTGATTTATCAGAAAAGGAAATTGAAAAATATATAAGTGACCTTGGGGTATCAAACTTTATTTGGTTAGACGGAGTACCTAATTTAGATATTACGGACTTTCATATTGATGGATTTGCTAAATTCCATAATAAATCTACCATTGTAACGATGAAAGAAGATGACCTAGCTGAATGGGGTTTATCTAATAAAGATATGGATACATTGTTAGATGCCAAAAATGCTTCAGGACAGAAATATAAGTATGAATACTTGCCGCTTAGTAAAGAAAAGGTTGCTTTAGAGAATGGAAAAACTCTCGATTATAAGGGATCGTATATCAATTATTATATTGGGAATACAGTTGTATTAGTGCCTAATTATAATGATCCGAATGATAAAATCGCAAACGATACGATTCAGAAGTTATACCCAGATCGTAAAGTAGTCGGTATTGATGTGAGAGAGTTGTATAAAAACGGTGGTATGATTCATTGTGTGACACAACAACAACCAATTGCATTGAAGTAATTGATTGTAATTTCGTTGTGCTGCTTATATAGACAAAATAGGTGAAATCTTATCTTTACCTATTTTGTCGTTCCTTATTATTTGTAAAAATAAAATTTAAATATAATGATAATTGAATTGTAGTGTATGTTCGCTTTTCGTTTTATATGGTAAAGGAGAAAAATGTTTGTGTTAAAGAATTTTAAAATAGTGTTTTCGTATTTCCCTATCGTTTTACAGTACATTTTAAATGTAGCTTTAATTTGCTTAGGGGTTGTTCTAAGTGTGTTTCTTATGAAAGAAGTCATTCAGTTTATACAAGAACTGAAATTGGATGGTAATGAATCTAGTTATCATTTAATTGATAGTATCGTCGTATTCTTTTTGTACTTTGAATTCATCGTAATGATTATAAAGTATTTTCAAATGAATTTTCATTTTCCATTACGATATTTTATATATATAGGTATAACAGCTATTGTTCGTCTTATTATTATAGATCACGATAGTCCGTTAGATTTATTGTTATATGCCTGTGCAATCTTTGTATTAATTAGTGCGTTGTTCATTGCGAATTCTAAAATGATGCGTCGTGATTTAGAATAGTGAACATTTGTTGTTGAATTAAATAAGATATTTTATCTTTTTGAAAAAAGGAGTAACGGTATTGAAAGAAATAATCTTAACCAGCCTCATAATGATAGGGTTTATGATTCTATTATTTAATTGTATACTTTCATAATTTAAAAGAATAAAAGGTTAATAGAGAAAGAGGTTTTTGTAAATATGGTTCAGTACAATAATCAAAATAGTTTACATCAAATATTTACATTAAAAGGGACAATTATAAGAGATATTTTCCCGCAAATCGTATTATATACGTGTATTTCAACTATAGTAGCTGTAATTAATTATTACTATGCAGAAATAAATATAAATCAGACTCCTTGGGTAATCGTAGGAGGAGCTTTAGGATTACTATTAGTGTTTCGTACGAATACTGCCTATGATCGGTACTGGGAAGGTAGAAAGCTCTTTGGCACGATTGGTGCTTGTACTAGAAATTTAGCAATTAGTTTTTTATGTCATTGGGATTCTAAAGGGAAGAGTATGGAGCAGGAAAAAATAAAATTTTTACATTTATTAATTGCATTTCCAAAGTTAGCGAAAGGACACTTGAGAGAGGAAAAAAATCTATCTGAAGTGAAATCATTGCTCGCTGTCTGTTCTGAGAAGGAAAAAGCACTTTTGGTTGAGTCCAATCATTTACCGATTAGTATAGTTTTTATGTTGAAAACTATACTATCAAAAGGTTTGAAAACGGGGCAAATTCATCCAAATGCGATAATTAGTATGGAAATGGATTTGAATACGTTACTTACATCTGTGGGTGGATGTGATCGTATCAAAACAACACCTATTCCTTTTGCATATTTTGCTCATATAAAAATTTTATTGATTATATTTTGTGCGACTTTACCGATTGGTCTTGTTGATAGTCTCGGATGGTTTACAGTACTTGCGACTACGTTTATAAGTTTTGCATTCATAGGTATTGAAGCAATAGGGGTTGAAATTGAAGATCCCTTTGGTCAGGATCCAAATGATCTTCCGCTAGAAGGAATTTGTATAGGAGTAGAAGCGCATTTAGTGAATTTATATAATCAAAACGATCTATTAGAAGTAATGGGTTTGAATCTTGATACAAAAATCATTTAATCATTTATTGTTGTTTTAAAATAGGTTATTTAAAAAACTTGTCAAGAGTCAATTTAAGGCTTAACGTCAGCTTTATATTTTTTATATAAATATATAATATTTCTCCATGCTATAATCCATTCATGAAATATACGCGGTTCATGAGTTGTAATGAAAAGAGAAATGAATTGAGGAATAGTTGGCTTTGTGAAATCAGTTATGTAACTACTATTAAAAAGCGAGGTAAATAATATGGAACAAAAACATAATGGGATTATTTTTACTGCAATACCAGACGAATCGAATGAATATTATCAACCATTTTATGAAGACTTGATTTACTTTAATGAATGTTTAAATGAAAAGAAATCAATTGCGGATCAACTTATATCTTTATCTGTTGAAGAACAAGACTTTCATACGAGCTGTTTTGAGTATGATGATATTTGGCTAAGAGATGTTGCACCGGTTGTCACAAATCATCTAGTTAAATTTAAATATCGACCAAATTATTTGCCAGATGATCAAGGGCGATATTTAGATCAACAGTTTAATAAATGGTTGAAAAAGAATGACTTTGAATATGTGAAATCCCCATTAATATTAGATGGTGGTAATCTTATTTGGAATAAAAAAGATACCGTAATATTAACAGAACGTATATTTGATGATAACGATGATTGGACAGAAGAGGAAATTATTGAGCAGTTAGAATGGGATTTAGATGTGAGTCGAGTTATTATTATTCCTGCTGAAGAAGGGGATGTACTAGCACACGCAGACGGAATGGTTAAATTTATTGATGAACATACAATGTTTATTAGTGATTTTTTAGGAGATCATGAATTTAGATATAGTGTTCAAGAGATTATTCAAGAACAAATGCCAGAAGCTGAATTTATAGTTGTTCCTTCATCATATACAGAGAAAGGACAATATGATCAAGAGATAGCATCAGCAAAAGGGTTGTATATAAATATGTTAGAATCATGTGATGCTCTTTATGTTCCTAAGTTTGGACTAGCCAAAGATGAGGAAGTTTTACGATATATTCAACAGTATACGGAGAAGCAAGTTATTCAAATTCATGTAGGAGAAATATCAACAATGGGAGGCGCAATGAATTGTTTAACGTGGTATTGTCCAAGCCATTTGTTACCTTCGAAAATGAGAAGATTGAAAAATCAGAATGAAGATTTTTCAATGAAGAAGATTTTTGATTGGTTTTAATAAATAAGTAATGAAAAGAAAATATATTCAAGGAGTATTGATATGTATACCATCGCTGAGTTTTCTCGGATTTGTAAAATGAGTACGCGGATGTTAAGACATTATGACAAAGAGGAGATATTAAAACCGGCATATGTGAATCCGGTTAATGGGTATAGGTATTATGAACAAGAGCAGCTGGAAGTAGCATTGAAAATAAAAAAGCTAAGGGAGTATAAATTTCCTCTTCCAAAAATTAAAATTGTTTTGCAGTCATCGGATCAAGATTCGTTTGTTCAACATATACAATCACAAATTATCGAGTTGTCTCATGAAGTGAAGCAAAATTTACAGGTTATTTCAGAAATGAATGAAATGGTAATGGTGAATAGTAGTCTAAATATTGCTCGCCATAGAAGTTACGATATATTAATGGGAATGAGGAACGAAGTAACGATAATTACTCAAAGAGTAAAAATAGATATAGATGATATAGATGATTATTTTTATGACTTATATGAAGAGGTACAAAAAAATAACTTTCAAATAGTCGGTTCGCCATCTGCAGTCTTTTATGATGAAGAATATATTCCAAGTAACAGTGATATTGAATTAAGAATCCCGGTTATGCAGGGGAATGATGAAGATGTAGTACAAGAATATGAAATGAAAAAACTAAGTCCACATCAAATCGTTACTACTATGCATTATGGAAGTTACGACTATATAGGTTACGCTTATATAGCGTTAGAAGAATGGGTTGAAAAAAATGGGTATGTAATAGTTAATTCGCCATATGAGGTTTATATAAAGGGACCTGAATGTGATTGTTTAGCAGAAGAGTATGTGACACAAATTTGTTTTTTAGTTACGAAAATAGAATGAGAATAAGGATTGACATTAACATTATGTCAATCCTTATTCTATGTACGAAAGCAATTTATCATAATAAAAAGGTGAAATAAAGAGTCACCTTATAAAGTTGCTACAAGTAAATGAAGATATTCCTGTTGACCTTAACACGATGTCAAAGTATAGACTGTACGTACATTCATATAAGGGGTGAACACGTATGAGAAATATAGAAAATAGTTTGTTTTATATGCCTGCGGAATGGGAGAAACATGAAGGTACATGGCTCCAATGGCCACATGATAAAGCACATAGAGGTGAAGGTTATAGAGCTAAGTTAGATGATATTTGGATATCGATGGCAAAGGAGCTTCACTATGGAGAAAATGTCCATATTGTTGTATGTGATGAAGAAGAGAAAATACATGTCCAATCGAAGTTAATGGAAGCTAATGTAAATATGGATAAAATTGATTTCTTAATTCAAGAAACTGATGATATTTGGATAAGAGATAACGGACCAATCTTTGTAACGGATAAGGAAGGGAATCGCTGCCTAACACACTGGATATTTAATGGTTGGGGAAATAAATATCCGTACGAAAAAGACGCTAATATTCCGAATAAAATAAGTGAAATGTATCGCATTCCAAAAGTTGAATCTAGTGTCTGTCTAGAGGGCGGGGGAATTGAGATAAACGGAAACGGGACCTTAATGGCGGCGAAAACGTCTATTATAAATGAAAATCGAAATCCCACACTAAGTCAGAAAGAAATTGAAATGGAATTAACGAAATATTTAGGAGTAACGAATTTTATATGGATAACTGGTATACGCGGAGAAGATAATTATGATGAAGATACGGATTATCATATTGATGGCGCGGCACGGTTTGTAAATGAAAATACGATACTGTATGAATATGATCCTTTCGGTGAAGGAGAGCCATACCTTTTGGAGGCGTACGAAAAGCATTATCAAGAATTACGACAAGCGAAAAATATAGATGGAAAGCCATTTCAGCTCATTCCAGTACCAGTAACAAGAAAAGTGGTAAAAGAAGCAGACTGTAAGGGTTCATATTTGAATTTTTATATTGGTAATGAAGTTGTATTAGTTCCTGTATATGGTGATGAACATGACAAGTTAGGGCTGCAAATTATTGAAGGGCAGTTTCCAGGAAGAAGAATTGTCGGTATTTATGTGAATGAATTGTATGCGTATGGTGGTATGATTCACTGTGTGACGCAGCAGCATATAGAATAGAGTAATTCAAATGAAAAAGCATGCAGAGCATATACTCTGCATGCTTTTTATAATGCTGAAAACTCCTCAACAAGTTGAGTGAATTGTTTCAATGCACTTTCAATCGGTTCTGGCGTAGTTAAATCAACACCAGCTTTTTTCAATAGGTTTAGTGGATAATCAGAACTTCCACCTTTCAGGAATTCAATATAATTTTTCTGAGCATTCGGATCACCGCTTAATAGTTTATCAGCGATTTGAATGGCAGATGCGAATCCAGTTGCATATTTGTATACGTAAAACGGGCGGTAGAAATGAGGGATTCTAGCCCATCCGTATTTTACTTCTTCATCAAATACAAGTGAATCACCGTTATATTCTTTAAATAGTTTTTCATAAATTTCACTGAAGACTTGTGCATTTAATGGTTTACCTTGTTCCGCCATTTCATGTGTGATTTTTTCAAATTCTGCAAACATAATTTGTGTAAAGAAAGTACCTTTGAATTTTTCAATAAAATGGTTAACTAAATGGTTACGCACGTTCGTTTCTTTTGCTTCTTTTAATAAATAGTGAATTAATAACACTTCATTTACTGTAGAAGCGACTTCTGCCACAAAGATAGAATAATGTGCAGAAATTCTTGGTTGGTATCCATGTGAATAGTGCGTATGCATACCGTGCCCGCATTCATGAGTAAGAGTGAACAGGCTATTTAAATCATCGTGATGATTTAAAAGAATGAAAGGATGAACACCATATACACCAAAGTTATAAGCACCAGAACGTTTTCCTGGTGTTTCTCTTACGTCTATATATCGTTTATCTTTAAAACTTTTTAATGTTTCAATATATTCTTCTCCTAAAGGAGCTAGTGATGCAATCATAATGTCAAATGCTTCACTATATGGAATGTCTTGTTTTGCACCTTCTACTAAATCGACGCCTAAGTCGTATTGTCTTAGTTCATCTACGTTTAATTTTTCTTTTCGAATTTCATTGTATGTATGTAATGTTTGAATGTTTTTTTTCGTTGTATCAATAAGGTTTTCATATACTTCTTTCGGAACCATATCGCCAAATAATGATTTCTCTAGCGCTGATGGATAGTTTCTTAGCTTCGAAACGGTAACATTATTTTTAATAGCAGCGGATAAAGTAGATGCGATGGAATTCTTTAACTGAACATATGGTTTGTAATATGCTTTATAAGCTTCTTTACGCTTTTCACGATTCGTATCTTCTATTAACTTTGCATACATTCCGCGTGTTAAGTTCACTTTTTCTCCATCGTCAGTCGTCACTTCACCAAATAATATATCTGCATTGTTTAACATACCAAATGTGTGCTGTGGAGAAGAAAGAGCTTCACCCATCTGTGATAAAATTTCTTCTTGGTCCTTATTCAATACGTGTTTTTTATAACGGTATAATTCAAATAAGTCTTCTTTATAATATTGTAAGCCTTCTGTTTCTTCTATGTAAGAATGTAATGTGCTTTCGTCTATGCTAAGTAAGAAGGGGGAAAAGAAAGATTTAGCTGCACTTACTTTCACGTGTAATTGTGATACTTTATCGACAAGAGATTGCGCGTCAGTATCGCGTGTATCAAGGTCAGATTGTAATCGTGCATAAGCGAACATTAAAGATATTATGCTAGAAATTTCTTCACTCTTCGTTAAATAAGCTAATAAACTATTGCCATCGTGAATATTGCCATTAAACTCGTGTAATTCCTTCGTTAATACTTCAATTTTATGAAAATCACTTTCCCAATCTTCAATTGTATGGTAAATGTCTGTTAAATCCCATTTTTCTATATCAGCTACTTGTAATCGATCTTTAAGTTCTGTCATAATCATTTCCTTTCTAAACATGTAGTTATATTTCTATATAACTATGAAATACAACAAATTGCAAAAAATCCCTGCTGAAAATTGAAAAGCTTTGCTAAAATAACAAGGCTTACATACTTATAGTGTAATTCCAAATTTTGAATGTAAAAGGTTTGTAAATTGCATGTCTGTAACGGTTTCTTTCGTTTTTTTACCATTTTTCGCTACTGTAAGGCTATCTTTCGTTAAAGAGGCATGTCCATCTTCAGTTAGTTTTACAATAAGAGGTAGTTTATTAAAGGGTGACCCTTCATGTTCAACGATAATTTTTTGTGCTGTATTTGCTTTTTCTTCATCCACTTCTTCTATATAAAATGCATAGCCTAACGTCCAATCATCAGCAGAAGATTGATCCAAGAACTCATTGTTTTTCCGCATCTCTAAAATGTAGTTTCCCTTTTCGGTCATTTCTTTACGAATACGATAATCTCCTGTAACAGAGTGAATGACTTCACCTGAGAAAGGGACAGGGGCAAGAGGTAAGTATGATCCGAATCCTACTTCAATTAAATAAAGTTCATTATGATGTGTTAAAACGGTTGCGATATGGCCAGAATCAACAGCCCATATGGAGTTTGCAGCGTTATAAACTGTTCCTGAAACGAGATGAACATCGAATCCAAAATCTTTCAGGAAGTAATACATAGTAGGATTGAGTTCATAACAAAGACCGCCACGGTTATTTACTAAAATTTTCTCTTTCAAATTTTCTTTTGATATTTCTTTAAAATTCTTTTCGAGAATATTTAAGTTTTCAAAAGGAACAGTTTGTGCCATTGCGTACATAATGTTAGATAAATCTTCAAATGAAACTGTGTCTTTTTCTTCTACATGTAATCGTGCGAAAAATTGTTTTTGAAAGTCTGTCATAGAAATCCCTCCGTTATGTTTTTATAGGTAAATTGTAAACAATCTTGAATAGGATGTGAAATTAAAACTACGTTGAATATTTGAAGTGAGATTAAAAATAATGTGGGAGAGTGAGAGATTGCTACTTTACTAACGGTGGGACGAATATTATAATAATTCTGATAAACCATGCAAACGCTTTCTTAGAAGGGGATGGTGTACAGATGTTTAAAAGAATAACAATAGTCGGATTGTCAGTTGTTTTGTTTTTACCTAGTATATATGAGGGGAGTAAAGCATATGCAGATACAGTTAACAATGGAACGTTAATGCAGTATTTTGAGTGGTATGCTCCGAATGATGGGAATCATTGGAATCGTTTGCGTACTGATGCTGAAAATTTAGCGCAAAAGGGAATTACATCTGTTTGGATACCACCTGCATATAAAGGAACTACGCAAAATGACGTAGGATATGGAGCATATGATTTATATGATTTGGGGGAATTCAATCAAAAGGGAACAGTGCGGACGAAATATGGGACGAAAGCACAATTGAAGTCTGCAATTGACGCTTTACATAAGAAAAACATCGATGTATACGGTGATGTAGTTATGAATCATAAAGGTGGGGCTGATTATACAGAAACTGTCACAGCAGTTGAGGTAGACCCAAGCAATCGAAATGTTGAAGTATCAGGTGATTATGAAATT
Organism: Bacillus sp. N6; assembly: GCF_052805735.1. Lineage (NCBI taxonomy): Bacteria > Bacillati > Bacillota > Bacilli > Caryophanales > Bacillaceae > Bacillus > Bacillus sp. N6. The sequence goes on along the minus strand of NZ_CM127843.1, from coordinate 3,388,799 downwards.
AGTGCTTGGACAGGATTTAACTTTCCAGGGCGTGGAGATTCTTATTCTAATTTCAAATGGAAATGGTATCATTTTGACGGAACAGATTGGGATGAAGGAAAGAAATTAAACCGAATTTATAAATTTAGGGGCATAGGTAAAGCGTGGGACTGGGAAGTGTCTAGCGAGAATGGGAATTATGATTATTTGATGTACGCGGATCTTGATTTTGATCATCCAGATGTTGCGAATGAAATGAAAAAATGGGGAACGTGGTATGCGAAGGAATTAAATTTAGATGGCTTTCGTTTAGATGCTGTTAAACATATTGATCATGAATATTTGCGCGATTGGGTAAATCATGTTAGACAGCAAACGGGGAAAGAAATGTTTACAGTAGCTGAATATTGGCAAAATGATATCCAGACTTTAAATAATTATTTAGCGAAGGTCAATTATAATCAATCTGTGTTCGATGCACCACTGCATTATAATTTTCATTATGCTTCAACAGGAAATGGGAATTATGATATGAGAAATATTTTAAAAGGAACGGTAGTTGCGAATCATCCTACACTTGCGGTTACTCTAGTTGAAAATCATGATTCACAGCCTGGTCAGTCATTGGAATCTGTAGTGAGCCCTTGGTTCAAACCGTTGGCATATGCATTTATTTTAACGCGTGCAGAGGGATATCCTTCTGTTTTCTATGGTGATTACTATGGTACAAAAGGAAATAGTAATTATGAAATTCCAGCGTTAAAGGACAAAATTGATCCGATTTTGACGGCACGAAAAAACTTTGCATACGGTACGCAGCGTGATTATTTTGATCATCCAGATGTGATTGGCTGGACAAGAGAAGGTGATAGTGTACATGCTAATTCTGGTTTAGCAACATTAATCTCTGATGGACCAGGAGGGTCAAAGTGGATGGATGTTGGGAAGAATAACGCAGGGGAAGTATGGTACGATATTACGGGTAATCAAACAAATACTGTAACAATTAATAAGGATGGTTGGGGACAGTTCCAAGTAAGTGGAGGATCAGTTTCCATATATGTTCAGCGGTAGGTTTCCCCCTTCTTTTTTACATGCTGCATAGTTATAAAGGTATGACACCTTTACTTCTCACTTAACATATAGTATGATGATTTCAGTAAATTAGATTTCAATGACTATAATATAAATTAATGAGAGGTGCTTTTTTGTGAGTGCGGTAGGTACTAAATAGGAAAAATTTAATGAAATAAATCGGATAAAATCAGGGGATTTTTATGTGTATCATACCCCTAAATTTGTCATGGATTTATTTCGATACCTATGAAGATACCTACAACACTTTATAAAGCGTGTAATAAGGGGATTGCCATCCGTTTTTTATGGTTTATTTCCTCATATGTTATTGCACATGCCTTGTAAATGTAAAAGCTGCGGTATCCCCGCAGCTTTTTTGTATATATTTTTAATGTATAAAAATGGTAATTGAATAATGTAGAGCTCATTGGAATCTAATGAGTAGGTATCTTCATTTATGATAAAAATCAATCATAGTGAGGAGAAACAAAATGAATACGATGACTTTTGAAAAGTTACAATATAACGAATTAAAGGATATAGTGAAATCTTATTGTGTAAGTGGATTAGGTAAGGAATTATTAAACAAATTAGAGCCGAGTACGAGTCTAAAAGTAGTGAGAAATCGCTTGAATGAAACGACGGAAGCACGAGCTATATTAGATGCAGAGGGGCATGTTCCTTTCTTCGGCATTTCTAATATTGCTAGTACAATTCAAAAATTAGAAAAAGGGATGATTTTAGACCCAGAAGAATTAGTAAGTGTTTCAGACTTTTTACGTGGGTGTAGAAAGATTAAAAAGTTTATGTTAGATAAAGAATTTTTTGCACCAGTATTAGCTTCTTATGCAAATTCAATGACTGAATATAAAAGTATTGAAGAGGAAATTAACTTTTCAATTAAAGGAAATAGTATTGATGTAGCTGCAAGTAAAGAGCTAAAGCGAATTCGAAATAATATCGATTCTGTAGATGGGAAAATAAAAGAACGTTTAACGAAGTTTTTAAATAGTAGTGCAAATAAGAAATTCATTCAGGAATTCTTTATTAGTAAAAAGGATGACCGTTATACGATTCCAATTAAATCTTCCTATAAAAATCAAGTTGCTGGAAGTATTATTGAAGCCTCGGCAAAAGGTTCTACTGTATTTATAGAACCACATACGGTTACGAAATTGAATGCAGAATTAGCAGGTTTGAAAGCAGAAGAAGCGGTTGAAGAGTATCAGATTTTAGCAACTTTATCAGGAATGGTGTTAGAAAACATTTATAGTATAAAGATTAACATGGAGCTAATTAGTCAGTATGATATGGTATTTGCGAAAGCGAAGTTTAGTAAATCGATTGATGGAATAGAACCGAAGTTAAACGATCATGGCTACATTCATTTAGTGAATTGTAAGCATCCGCTTTTAACAGGGCAAGTTGTACCGTTACATTTTAAAATTGGTCAAGAGTATCGTAGTTTAATTATTACAGGGCCGAATGCGGGCGGAAAGACAATTGTGTTAAAAACGATTGGATTGTTAACATTAGCTACAATGTCAGGTCTTCATATTGCAGGAGATAAAGGTACAGAAATCGCTATTTTCGAAAATGTATTCGTAGATATTGGTGATAATCAAAGTATTGAAAATGCACTAAGTACATTTTCGTCTCATATGAAAAATCTTTCTGAGATTATGAGGATGTCAAATAATAATACGTTACTTTTATTTGATGAAATAGGGAGCGGTACAGAACCAAATGAAGGTGCAGCACTTGCAATTTCTATTTTAGAAGAGTTGTACTTTGCGGGATGTATTACCGTTGCGAGTACGCATTACGGAGAAATTAAACGATTCTCAGAAATGCATGATGACTTTATGAATGCAGCGATGCAGTTTAATAGTGAAACGCTAGAGCCGCTTTATAAATTAGTTATCGGAAAATCAGGAGAAAGTAATGCACTTTGGATTGCGAATAAAATGAGCGTAAAAGAACATGTACTGAAAAGAGCGAAAGAGTATATGGGAAATAAAGAGTACGCTTTAGAAAAAGTGAATGAAAGTAAAATTAGAAAACCGAAATTTGTACAAGAAAAAAGAGAATCTCATTATGAGTACAAAATAGGCGATCGTGTTAATTTATTGGATCATGATGATTTTGGTATCATCTATAAGGAAAAAGATAATTCTTATAACGTTGTTGTATATTATAACGGTGAATTCGTTGAAGTAAATGTAAAACGTATTACTTTAGAAGTAGCAGCGAAGGAGTTATATCCAGAAGAATACGATTTAAATACACTATTTGTTGATTATAAAGAAAGAAAAATGCAACACGATATTGAGCGCGGATCGAAAAAAGCACTGAGTAAAATTCAAAAAGAAATAAGAAAGAATAGAGGATAAGTTAAAATGGTAACGATTAGACAAGAACAAAAAAATGATTATAGAAAAACAGAAGAAGTCGTAAAAGAAGCATTTTTAAAGGAAGAATTTAGTGATAAAACAGAACATGAACTTGTAAAACGTATTAGAGAATGTGACGCGTTTGTTCCAGAGTTATCAATTGTTGCGGTAGATGAAGATATAGTTGGTCACATTATGTTATCGAAAATTACAATAGAACAAGATGGAACTTCTGTAGAATCGTTAGCACTTGCACCAGTTTCAGTTGCTAGGGGTCATCAGAAAAAAGGAATTGGTGGAAAACTGATTGTAGCTGCATTAGAAAAAGCGAAAGAACTTGGATACGGATCAGTTGTAGTATTGGGACATCCAGAGTACTACCCGAAATTTGGTTTTAAGAAAGCAAGTGAGTGGAATATAAAAGCACCGTTTGAAGTGCCTGAAGAGGTATTTATGATAATGGAATTAACAGAAAATTCTCTTCGAGGTGTAGAAGGAATTGTACAATATTCGAGTGCTTTTGCTGAGTAGGAGTAACGGTTAAGAAATGTAATCATAAAAGATGCTATCTTTTTGTATGGATATACAGAAAGATAGCTTTTTTTTATTAAGCGGATCTACTGACGTATATTTTGCTCAATGAATAATTGAGGTGGTAAAATTGATATAGAAACGTAAAGGGAGAGAATGAAATGAATAAGCGAGAAACAGATAGCAATGAGAATGCAGTTACGTTATATGTTACAAGACACGGTAAAACAATATTAAATACGAATCATCGCGCGCAAGGTTGGGCTGATTCTCCATTAGTAGAAAAAGGTGTTGAAGTTGCCACAAATTTAGGAACAGGATTAAAAGATATTCATTTTATGAATGCGTATAGTAGTGATAGCGGCCGAGCGATTGAAACTGCTAATTTAGTATTAAAATATAGTGAGCAATCAAAATTAAAACTTGAGCAAAGAAAAGATTTGCGAGAATTAAATTTCGGTATTTTTGAAGGTGAAAAACTTGAGAATATGTGGGATGTGGTTGGAAAAGCTGCAGGCGTTGCATCACCAGAAGAACTTATGAAGTTTTCTATTCAAGAAGTGATTAATCTTATTAGAGTAGCAGATCCTACAAAACAGGCGGAAGATTGGGAATTATTTTCTACTCGTATAAAAGCTGAGATAGATAAAATTAGTGAAGAAGCTGCTGGAAATGGTGGCGGTAACGTTTTAGTTGTCGTTCATGGGCTTTTGATTACTACCTTAATAGAAATGTTAGACAGTAGCAAAACAAAACTTGGGGTGGAAAATGCTAGTGTGACGAAGATTGTATACCAAGATGGAACATATACAGTCGAGTCGGTTGGAGATATGAGTTATGTTGCAAAAGGGAAAGAAAGTGTTGAAATATAATACTATCTCAAATAGATATAAGAAAAGGAAGTTAGTAAAATCTAGCTTCCTTTTTATTTTTTAGTGCATCATTTATAAGGTTATATGGGATATTATGATGATTTTTTCTATTGTGTAGAATGTTTCTTTGTTCAACAATTGGGTCATTTAATTGAATAAGGGCGTATTTTTTTGAATAGGACCACTTTGTTAAAAAGGATACATCCAATTTTTAGCGAATACAGGGTTATAAATAAGAAAAAGTGGTGAGGTAAATAGGAAAAGAATGTAATTCCTTTTTGGACAATAAAACAGAAAAATGTATAATTAACAGGCTTCAGAGCTCGGGTTGTGTTTTTGCAGAAGAAGAGACCCGGTTACTTATTTCAGCAGCCCGAACTCCAGAGGACCTCAAGAGAATGGTGGAAATGCGAGCCGATGGTTTGCCACTTGAATATGTTATTGGATACGCAGAATTTTGTGGGTTGCGGATAGAAGTGGACCGGGGTGTTTTCGTACCTCGTCAACGTACCGAGTTTCTTGTTCACCAAGCAGAAGCTCTGTTATGCTTTGGTGATATCGTCGTTGATCTATGTTGCGGTTCAGGTGCTGTGGGTGTAGCTCTGGCGGCAGCTTTAGGAAGAGTTGAATTGTATTCGGTTGACATTGATCCTGTCGCAGTACGATGTGCTAGCCGCAACGTAACAAATTTCGGTGGCCATGTTTTTGAAGGTGACTTGTATAAAGCTTTGCCTCACACACTTAAAGGCCATGTGAACACCCTAGTTGCAAACGTACCTTATGTTCCTACCGAGGCAATAAAGCTGCTTCCACAGGAAGCCCGCCTACATGAACCGAAAATAGCGCTAGACGGAGGAGAGGATGGACTCGACATTCAGCGAAGAGTAGCAAAAGAAGCATTTCTCTGGCTCGCACCGGGAGGGCGTCTTTTAATAGAGACTAGTGAAATGCAGGCAACTCAGACCGTTGAAATCTTTGCTGATGCTGGGCTTACTGCGAGAGTGGCTAGAGACGAGGAACTAGACGCTACAGTCGTTATAGGATCGAATTCTAGTTTTTAGCATAAATCCGTACGTAGTCTTACTCAAAAATGAAATGATAATTTCCTAGCAATGTACAAATAAAAAAATCCATATTCAATTAAAGGGCGGTTTAATTGCGCAAGGAGCTCAAAAATTATCAAAATTTATTCAAAAGCTATACTGGCCCGTTATTTGAAGAAGAAAGGAGATAACATATTAGTCATATAAAATATGTTATCTCCTTTCATTTATCAATTTTTTTCAATTTAGGTCTTGATAAAGCTTCTTTTTTAATTGGAGTGATTATGGAATTAATAAAATCTTTCCTGTACTTTTTCTGCTCTCTAATAATTCATGAGCAAGAGCACCGTCTTGTAAAGAGAATGTAGTAGGATTTGAAATGTTTAATTTTCCAGTTGCGATCCAATCGAATAATTGAGTAGATCGTTTTTTACGTTCTTCATAAGTGGTAAGAACGTTCCAAAGGTCTCCGCCAGTTAAAGTTTTTGAAGTATCCATAAGCATACGTGGATCAACTGGAGCAGGATTACCACCAGCCATTCCGTAAAATACGACAGTACCGCCAATTTTAGTAGCGTTAAAACTTTCCTCTAATGTAGAACCTACTGATTCATATACAAGATTTACTCCAGTTCCATTAGTCATTTCAAGTACTTTCGTATGCCATTCTTCGTTATATAAAAATACGTGATCGGCACCAGCTAATGTAGCTATCTTTGCTTTTTCTTTTGATGATGTAAGACCAATTACTGTTCCGCCCTGTAGTTTAATCATTTGAATAAGAAGTTGACCGACGCCACCAGCTGCAGCGTGTACTAAAGCTATATCACCTTGTTTTAGTTGATAGCTATCGTGCGTTAAATAATGTGCAGTTAATCCTTGTAATAAGACAGAAGCGGCTGTTTCAAAAGAAATAGAATCTGGTAGTGGGATTACTTTTTCAGATGGAACGGCAACTAGTTCTGCATTTGCAAATGGGACGTCCGCAAATGCAATACGGTCTCCTAGGTTGATAGTAGTAACGTCAGCCCCTACTTTTTCAACAATTCCAGCTCCTTCATAACCTAATACATAAGGCGGATTGCCAGCAAGATGATAATCGCCGCGGCGTCTATAAATATCAGCGAAGTTTAATCCGATTGCTTTCGTGCGGACAAGAATTTCATTTGGACTTATGATTGGATCGTGTATTTCTTTATAGTGTAGAACATTAGCGTCTCCGAATGTTTCGAAACAAAGTGCTTTCATATGGAATACCTCCATTTATATTGTTTATAGATGTTCTTTATCATACAATACAAATATCAATAGACAAAGAGGATTATTTCGATGGAATCAATCGAAAATATCGATTGAAAAGAGGGATGATAAATGGAAATAAAACAGTTAATTACATTTAAAGTAGCGGCACATACTTTGAACTTTACACAAACTGCGAAGAAATTAAACTTTGCCCAATCGAGCGTTACAGCACAAATTAAAACATTAGAGGCTGAGCTCGGTACACCACTATTTGAGAGATTAGGGAAACGTCTTTTCTTAACTGAAGCAGGTAGGAAGTTTCAACTATATGCCGACAAGATGATTGCACTCAGTAACGAAGCGAAAATGGCTGTGAAAGATGATGAAGAAATAGCAGGTACGTTAATAATTGGTGCACAAGAAAGTCAATGTACATACAGACTGCCTTCTATATTAAAGAAGTTTAAAGCACAATTTCCTCAAATAAAACTTATATTTAAACCAGCACACTCCAATAAAGATGCGAAGGAACAATTGATGGAGGGGAAAGTAGATCTTGCATTTATTTTGGACGAATGTAAAACAGAAGATGTTTTACATGTGGAACCACTTATGAAAGAAGAATTAAAAGTAGTAGCTGCTCCTATGCATCGTTTACTTGAACAACCTTCAGTTTCTATAAAAGATTTAGAGAGTGAAACACTTTTACTAACAGAATTAGGCTGCTCGTATCGGACTTTATTTGAAGAGCTATTTCGCTGGGAAGATGTATATCCAGCAAATAAAATTGAATTTGTTAGTGTTGAAGCAATTAAACAATGTGTTATTGCAGATTTAGGTATAGCCGTTTTACCAGCGATAGTAGTAGAAAAAGATATACGGGAAGGGACGTTAAAGGAGTTAATGTTAAACGAAACAATATCTCCAATTTATACACAAATCGCTTGGCATAAAGACAAATGGATGACAGTGCCACTGCGACAATTTATTGATGTAACGAGGGAGTTTTTTGTAACGGATTAAGTGGAGAAATATTTATTTTATATAAAAGAAAAAATGGCAATTTTGTATAAAGAACCGATGCTTGAATATAACAAGTATTGGTTCTTTTATGTTTTAAATATAGAATGCTATAAAATGTGTATTTCTCAACTTTTTTTCTTACAAGGATAAGTAAAATTCTTCGTATATTCCAATAATCATAAGGGAATTTACAACGTTTATTCGTTTCTGTAAGATGCCTCTAGGAAGCGTGAAAGGAGGACTTACATAGCAGTATAGCTTGTCTTTAGTATACGTACTTATTGTGAGGAGGAATTTAAAATGTTTAAAAAGTTAATGAAAGTATGCGTGTTAAGTGCGGCAAGTATAGGTGTATTATTTAGTTTTCAAGGAAGTACATTTGCAGCTACTGATTTAAGTAGTTATTATGACGGGAAAAATCCAGCAACAACGAAAGTATACGGGGGAAGTACAACGTGTGATGCAGATGGATTTAATGCAAAGTCTACAGCAGTTTATGAAGGTAGTAAAAAAGTAGGGACAGTGTATTTACGTTACAGTAATAAATGTCATGCAGCGTGGTCTAAGCTTGTTTTAGATCAACCAGCTCCTTCTGTTTCTGGAGGGGTATATGCTTACGCTGTTATTAATAAATATAAAAATGGTGTATTCCAAAAATCAGTAGACTCTAATAGTGGCAATGGGGCAATTAAAACAGGACAAACGAGTACGTATACAGGAATGGTGTTTGATTTAACTGCTGATTTTGGTTATACAGCTGATGCCGAAGCGGTGACGATTAATAATGGTTACGGGAAAACAGCACGTTATTAATAAAGGAGTGGAATTCTATGAAGTTTTTTAAAAAGGTAAGCGCATGTCTTTGTCTGGCATTGCTCATCGTAACTAGTGTGTTTAGTACGACCAATAATGATAAAGCATACGCGGAAGACCATTCATATGATGGGAAAAGTCCTTATTATAATAGCTGTGATCAATCCGCAGTAACGAAAGAAAAGAAGTGGATTGATTCAAATTCTTATGTGGAATTAAAATTTAGCACGACGTGTAAGACAGCATGGGCAAAAGTTACTGTAACTCGCCTGGCAGTTTATAATAATGAAGCTGATGCAAGGATTGTTAGAAAAACAGATGGAAAGGCATACACTTGCGGAAGTGCTGGAGGAAATGGTGTTGTAAATAAAGGTCAAACATCATGCTATACGCCAATGGTATATGATTTAGATCCAAGAAAAGCGCAAGCGCAGGGAAAACATGCAATACCAAATAGTGATGCTTATAATTATGCGGAGACTATTTGGTATTGATGAGGATATGGAGATTGTAAGATAGAATATTTTAAGAGCATGTTTTGATTGGATTTCAAAACATGCTTGTTTTGTATTCATTCTAATTTTTTCGGTAATCATGGACCATTGAATTAACTAAGGTCTGTATCAGGAGGATTGTATCCAAGGTGACGAGCCATTGATACAATTTGTCCTTTATGATGAAACTCATGAGTCTCTGTATGAGTTAAAAGCCATAGCGGAGTTGTGCTCCAAGGTTCTTTTTGCCATTTCACTTCATTTGCTATGTTTTCAAGCCAACGATCATTGTATTCATCTAAAAAACTTTGTACAGTCTCATCTACTAATTTAAATCTAGCACGGACTTTCGCGACATCTGCATGCTCAATTTCGTAATCGCTAGCAAATGAAAAATCTGCTCTTTTTTGCTTGAATGCGAATGATTCAAGCCAGTATCGATAGCAATCGGCTACATGAATATGTGTCTTTATAATGCTACCGCTCCCGAAATTCGGAACAGTGCTATGTAATTTTTCTAATGGGATTTCTTCTAAAAATGTGAATAGAGTTTCTCTTGTAGAGCTAATAAGATTATATTGCTGTTTTAAAATATGTAACATGCAAGTACACTCCTCTTTTATTTACATAGTAAGTAATTCTATATTTACGAGGAGTGAACCTTTTTATTATTTTTAATAAGCATATTAGATGTATTTCTTATTTGTTTCTGATAGATTAAACAAGGTGAAACTTTAATAAGTTGAACATTCTTAGTTCATAATAAATTGTACATCAAGAAGGGGAACGATAAAATGAATAGACTAGTGGGTTTAAAACAATTTGAAATAACGCGCGGGGCGTTACTTAAATTTATGGAAACGTTAGATGATAAAACTGCAGATACGCAGCCAGAGGGTTTTAACAATACAATTCGTTGGCATATCGGTCACGTGTTAACAGCAGCAGAAGTTTTCATGTTTGGAAAAGAATTTAAACAATTACCAACTGAATATCCAGGTATGTTTGGGTATGGATCACGACCATCTAAATGGAAAACAGAAGGACCATCGTTAGAAGTGTTAACGGCTCAATTAAAAGAACAAGCAAAACGTATTAACGAAATTCCAGCAGAAGCATTTGAAAATAAACTGCCAGAGCCATTCCTAGGATTGGAAACAGTAGGGGAGCTTTACGGTATGATGCTTTATCATGAAGCTGATCATATTGGGCAAATGAAAGCGATGGAACGTATTATTAAAGCTCTTTAGTCTTAATTGCATATAACAAGCAATACAGTTGTAATGTTAAATAATATATACAAAAAAGGTAGATAAATTATTATCTACCTTTTTTGTATAACTTCTTGAAGGATTAGGGATTATCATCGTGGTGCTGATGAAGAAGGATAAGAGAATTTTATAATTTTTATGGTGTGATTATTAATTATAGTATTCCTAAATATGGAATATACGTATAATAATAGAGAAGAACTAGAAATAGGGGTGAATACTATGATTACATTAGAACAAAAGTTGGAGCAATATAAACATACATATGTACAGTTAAAGGGAGAACTAAAATGGAAAACGAGTGATTCTCGAACAGGAATGATGATTGCTGCTATGTATGCAGGTAGTGATAAATTGTTTGATCTCGGACGTTTTTTAGAAATTAGTAGTTATATTAAGAATCAGGTAGGGATGTTTTCATACTTAAAGTCTTATCATCGTTTTGTAGTGGCCGCAACATTAGATATTCACTTTACAGATTACAAGGAAGCTTTTCGGACGTTTTTAGATTTATATGAACAATTGGTCACTGGTGGCTTTAGCCGGAGTATATTTACTTATCTCGCAGCAGCTGTGCTTTTAACAGAAGAAAATGAACAGCATGGCACACATATTCAGCGTTCGATGCAAGTATATAAACGCATGAAAAAGGATCACCTCTTTCTTACAAGTACAAATGATTATCCGCTCGCAGTTTTATTAGCAGGACAATCAGAGCATGTAGAAACACTTATGGATCGAGTGGAACGTCTTTATCAGAAACTAGCGACAGCTGGTTTGCGTAAAGGGAATGATCTTCAATTTTTGAGTCATATTCTTTCACTAAAGAAGGATGTCAGGGAAGAACTATTAGTTGCAAAATGTACAAATATATGGAATTTGTTAAAGCAAGAAAAGGTAAAAGTAAAACAGATGCATTACCCAGCTATCGGGCTACTAGCGTTACTCGAGGACGGAGAAAAAGAGATTCATTCTATTCGAGCATTTATTGAAAAATTGCAGGGGGATAAATTGTTCCGTTGGCATACAGATACAAATATTCTTATTGCTATTCAACTGTTCGTAAGTCAGAAAGGTGAGGAAAGTAAAGCTACTAACACAGGTTTACAAACAATGATAGAAGTCCTCATACAAGCACAACAGGCAGCCATGATGGCAACGATTGCCGCTTCATCTGCAGCAACATCTTCTGCTAGTAGCAGTTCATAATGTTTAATTGCTTATACTCTTGTAAATTATAACTCCCTTGATAAGGAAGGTTTAAAAAATATTACTAAAAACAGTTAGCCCATCACTCTCTAATGAGTGATGGGCTAACTGTTTTTACATAATCAGCATTATCTTTTTGATTCCTTCAAATGTTTGAGCTGTGTGACAATCATAATGCTAATAACAACGAGTAAAAACCATGAACTAATTTTGCTTAAGTGAACGAGACTCCATGCTTCCCGTTGATTTGGATATTGCCATGCTCCGAAAAATGTTGCGATGTTCTCTGCAACCCAAATGAAGAAACCGATAAGGAAAAAGGAGAGAACGAGTGGCATTTTATATGGAACGCCTCGTAATGAAAATTCCACAAATGTCCGAAAGAAAACGATGAATAGTAGTAAAGTTAATATCCATCTAAAATCGTATAGAAAATGATGCGTGAAAAAATTGAAGTAAATCATAGCTCCTAACGGCACGGCAAAAATGGCTTTCGGCCAATGATGCATTTTTAAATGCAACCTTCTCCACGCTTGACATATGTAACTCGCGACACTTGCGTACATAAAACCGCTGTAAAGCGGAACTCCAAAAACCTTCGAATATCCCTCTTCGGGATAACTCCATGAACCGAAATGTACTTTATATATTTCTAGTAAAAGGCCGATGAGGTGAAAGATGGTAATTACTTTTAGTTCGTCTTTTGTTTCAAGACCAGTCTTGTACATAATCCACTGCATAAGAAGGCATACGATGAGTATGAAATCATAGCGGTATAACTCTGGGATTGAAACAATTTTTGAAAGGGCTAGTGTTAAGAAAATAATGACTGGGAATAAGCAAGATAATGCTTGTTCGTAAGTGAAATGTAGTAGTTGTTTTATATAGAACATTGTGTCACCTTCGATATTTTTTATCGGAAAAATCAAAATAATCCAATAATTATACTACAATTTAAAAAATAATCCAGTAGTCTATTTTGCATGTATTTGTAAGTTTTAGAAGGGAATTGTAATGAGTATTTTAATATTGTAGAAAAGTAAAAAAATAGTTTGCTATTTAAAAAAAGTGGGGATATAATATCTAAATGAAAATGATAATTATTATCAATAATAATTACAAATAAAAAATAATTATAAAAAACAACTGAATATAAAGGATGAAATGAAACATGTTACATAAGTCTACTGTACATGCTGGTAATAACCGCTGGATACATATTAAGTTCATATGTTTCATGAGCTTAACAATTTTATGTTTAATTGGATCTATATTTTTAGCCATTTCATTTGGTGCAAAAGATATTCATTTACAAACGGTGTGGGCAGCGGTTTTGGATTACGATCCGAAATTAACACAGCACCAAATTATTTATGAATTAAGGCTCCCGAGAGTAATTGGAGCAGCAGTTGTAGGGGCAGCTTTTGCGGTTGCTGGTGCTGTTATGCAAGGTGTAACACGAAATCCTTTAGCTGATGCAGGTGTACTTGGCATAAATGCAGGAGCGATGTTTGTAGTAGCACTTAGTTTTGCTTTTTTTCCGCATATGCTGTATTCCTATTTAATGATTGTTTCCTTTATTGGAGCAGTCTTAAGTACAGTACTTATTTTTGTTATTGGATCAGCAACATCAGGCGGGTTAACACCAATGAGGTTAACGATTGCTGGAGCGGTTATGGCAGCGCTTTTACATTCATTAAGTTCAGGTGTTGCGATTTATTATGATTTAAGCCAGGATTTAGCGTTTTGGTATGCTGGTGGTGTTGCAGGGGTTAAGTGGGAACACTTGAAATTTTTAGTCCCTATTATTCTTATAACGATTATTTTTGCAATAGTGTTAGGGCGATCTATTTCACTCATATCAATGGGGGATGATGTTGCTACGAATTTAGGAGTAAAAACGAACCGAACGAGAATACTAGGGATGATTATAGTAGTCATTCTTGCAGGTGTATCTGTTTCAGCTGTTGGCTCTATTGGGTTTGTAGGACTAGTTATCCCGCATATTGCTAGAAAATTAGTTGGTGTGAATTATCGACTCATTATTCCTATGTCAGCATTTTTAGGAGCTATGTTATTAGTTTTAGCTGACTTAGGGGCAAGAACAGTAAATCCTCCTAAGGAACTTGCGATAGGGATTATGGTAGCTCTTGTTGGAGTTCCGTTTTTCCTCTATATAGCACGTAAAGTTGGGAGGGAGCTATAAGTGAAAGATCTTTTTAACACGGATAAAAAGAGAGCTATTACTGTAACTACAATATTTGGATGTGTAAGTATCGCTGTAATTTTAATTAGTCTAAATACAGGGACACTGAGTATAGAGCCACTTAAAGTAATTGAAACACTTTTTGGTTATGGTGATTTTGAGAGCGAGACCGTGCTATACGATTATCGTATGCCAAGAATTATAATCACAATGTTAGCTGGTATTGGCCTTGGGATTTCCGGTGCGATTTTGCAAGGGTTATCACGTAATGCACTTGCAGACCCTGGTATTTTAGGATTACATGCAGGTGCATCTTTCGGGCTAATTATATTCGTTACTTTCTTTCATTCTATTAATGAGAATGCATCGATTTTAATACCGTTATTTACATTTGGCGGGGGAGTACTAGCTGCATTTTTAATTATTATACTGGCGAGTGATCGGTCAAAAGGTTTACTTCCTATTAGACTTATTCTCGTTGGTATTGCTGTTTCAGCTGGATTTAGTGCGATTTCGTTATTTTTCTCTCTCAAGTTAAATGATGAGACGTATACATTCGCTTCTAGATGGTTAGTTGGTAACGTGTGGGGAAGGGATTGGATTCATGTCCTTGCATTATTACCTTGGATTTTCATACTAATCCCGTATACATGGATAAAATCTAAAACGTTAAATGCATTGTCACTAGGTGATAGTGTGGCAGCAGGGCTTGGTGTTTCTGTTCAAAAAGAACGGTTACTACTTTTAGCTACAGCGGTTGGATTATCTTGCGCGAGTGTATCGATGGCAGGAGGAATTGGTTTTATCGGTTTAGTTGCTCCGCATATCGCAAGAAAGTTAGTAGGTACTACATATCAACACTTTCTTCCTTTAGCTGGCATTATCGGAATGATTATTTTAGTGCTAGCAGATACGATAGGTCGTTCTATATTTGAGCCAAACTCTATTCCAGCTGGTGTAGTAGTGGCGGCATTAGGAGCACCGTATTTTCTTTATTTACTTACAAAAACAAAATAAATACTTCAAAGAGGAGAACATATGAAAAAGAAACTTACTATTTTATTTAGCATGATGTGTATTTTAGTATTAGCAGCATGTGGTCAAACGAAAGCTAATGAAGAGGCAACGAAAAAAACGGAAAAAAATAATGACCCAAAAATTGCTTCAATGTCTATTCATTTAACGAATGATTTACTTGCATTAGGAATTACACCAGTAGGTTCTGTTATTGGTGGAGATTTAAAAGATTTCTTACCGCACGCTAAAGAGAAGTTGAAAGATACGAAGAAGCTTGGTGTTGTAACAGATCCGAATATGGAAGCGTTACTTCAATTAAAGCCAACGGACATTTATGTTGATGAAAAATATGCTGGTAAAGATTTAGCGAAATACGAAAAAATTGCAAAAACACATTCTTTCAACTTAGATGAAGGCACGTGGAGAGATCAGTTACAACAAGTTGGTAAACTTGTAAACCGTGAGAAAGAAGCGGATAAATATATTCAAGATTACGAAGAGCAATCAAAACGAGTAAAAAGTTTAATAGATAAAGAATTAGGTAATAACGAAAAAGTAATGGCAATTCGCGTTACTGCAAAAGAATTACGTGTATTTAGTACAAAAAGACCGATGGGACCAATTTTATTCCAAGACTTAGGGTTACAGCCTGCAAATGGTGTAGAGAAAATTGATGGAAACCGTCCTTTCGAAGTCATTTCACAAGAAGTATTACCTGACTTTGATGCAGATGCTATTTTCGTTGTCGTTAACAGAGATGATAAAGCGAAAGCTGCATTTAAACAACTTCAAGAAACACCAATTTGGAAAGACTTAAAAGCTGTTAAAGGTAAGCACGTATACATTATTAATGACCAACCATGGCTTGACTATTCTGCTTTAGGTAACAAAATGGCAATGGATGAAGCGGAGAAAATGTTTACGAAATAATATAGTTTCGCTATTAGGAAAGGCCCTCTAAATTTGGAGGGCTTTTTATTATTGTTTGAATAAACGAAAAATTATACAATGAAGTTAATTCGATATGGAGGAGATGTGCCAATGTCAGCGCTTATTGTAAGTATCCCGTTTATGAAACAGTTTATGAAACGAGGGGGTAAATAGGCTTGAATAATTATCCCCGTTATTTAATAAAGGGGGAGTTTGAAATGACAATGAATCTTTTTCGAAATAAAACGATTAAATTATCAGCTATGAGAGAAACAGATGCTGAAGTAATGGCTATGTGGCAAGAAGATAGTGAGTATTTAAGAAATGTTGATACAGATGTAGCATTCCCGCAATCTTTAAATGAAATAGCAAGTGATGGGTTATTAAAAGGACGAAGATCGAATAGTGTTTCTTTCATGGTAAGGACAGTTCAAGAAGATCGCTTAATTGGTTTTGTGGCGATTCATGGTATAGAGTGGAATAACAGAACAGGTTTATTAGCCATTGGTATAGGAGATGCGAATGATAGAGGAAAAGGATATGGGAAAGAAGCAATACATCTTATTTTAAAGTATGCTTTCTATGAATTGAATTTACACCGCGTCGGTCTGGATGTGATTTCTTATAATAAAGCAGCCATTGCGTTGTATAAAAAGATAGGTTTTTAGATGGAAGGGTGTATGAGAGAAGCGGTTCAAAGAGATGGGAAGTGTTTTGATCGTATCATTATGGGGATATTGCGGGATGAATGGATAGGGTTGCAAGATTAGCGAATACATTCAATATTATATATGTAGTATGCAGGAGAAATAATGATAATTGGCGAAAATTTACAGTGAACTGATTGAATTTATAAGGAGTTATGTAAAATGAATTTAGAAAAAGCAAAACCAGTAAATGAAGAGGTCGCTGAATTAAAGGAACTAATTAAAGAGTTACACGGAAGTGTACATCAACTGCAAAGCGAAGTGCAGCAACTAAGGCACGAAAGACCAGTTGTTGAAGTGAGAAAAGGTGTTCAATTATCACCAACAATTGTCGGACAAATTGGTGGTATGATTTTAGGTGGGTTAGCAATTATCGGTATATTTTGGTGATGAAAAAAGGTTTGCAGCACGATGCTGCAAACCTTTTGGATTTGACGATATAATTTCATGCAATACAACTTTTACATTAAATAACGTAAATATATATAAGCATGTGATAACAAGAGTGCAACAATAGTTAATGGTAAACCAATTTTTAAGAAGTCCATATAAGAGAAAGCATGTCCTTCACGTTTTGCAATACCAGCAACGACTACGTTTGCAGATGCTCCGATTAGCGTTCCATTTCCTCCTAAGCAAGCTCCAAGAGATAACGCCCACCATAGTACTTCGATTTGCGGAGAATCGACAGATAGTCCGAGTCCTGTAGCTAAGTCTTGAATAAGAGGAATCATCGTAGCGACAAAAGGGATGTTGTCGATTGTCGCAGATGCGATGCCAGATACCCATAAAATAAGTATAGCTGCGAATCCGATGTCACCATTTGTTACGCCGATTACTTCTTTTGCAAGTGAAGAGATAAGTCCGATATCAATTAACCCGCCAACGAGAACGAATAGTCCGGCGAAGAAGAAAATGGTTACCCATTCAACGTGGGCAAATACATCTTCAATATCATGTTCTTTCACGCCGATTAACATAAGAAGTGTAGCGCCTGTCATCGCTATAACGGCAGCGTCTACATGAATAATCGAATGAAGTACGAAGCATAAAATAGTTAGTCCTAAAATCGAAATAGATTTTAAAAGGAGGCTTTGATCCTTAATATAATCTTTTTCATTTAATGCCATTAGTTTTTCGATTTGTTCAGGTGTTGTTTTTAGTTTGTTACGGTACATGAAGTAAATAATGCCAAGTGTCACAATAGAAATAATAATTACGATTGGAGCTAAGTTAAGTAAAAAGGCGTTAAAGTCTAAATGCTTGTTTGCTGATCCAATCATAATATTAGGTGGATCACCGATTAATGTTGCTGTTCCGCCTATATTTGAAAACAGCACTTCTGAAATCAAATAAGGCACAGGATTTACTTTTAAAATACGTGTAATGGATAATGTAACAGGAACGATTAATAAAACAGTCGTTACATTGTCCAAAAATGCTGATCCGACAGCAGTTAATAGGGATAGTAATAATAAAATGCGAATCGGTTTTCCGCCAGCTGCTTTTGCCGCTTTAATGGCCACAAATTCAAAGACGCCTGATTGACTCGTAATATGTACGAGAATCATCATCCCAATTAAAAGGGTAATCGTTTCCCATTGAATATGTGATGTGAAAGCAGTATGTAAATCTACAACTCCAAAAATAATCATAATAGCAGCACCGAATAGTGCGATTACAGCACGATTCAATTTCTCAGAAATAATAAATCCGTACGTGATTAAAAATACGGCAATTGCAAAATAATATTGCCAATTTGCTACTTCATGTGCTGACTGTTCCAATCATGTCACCTTCTTTAAATTATGTATTCAATTGTCGAAATGTATCTCGCTACAATAATACGGGATAAAATATATTGTAGCAAATTCAAAAAAGAAAGAAAACTATTTAACAAAGTGAAGGAAAAAATGTATTTTTTACATATCATATAAAAAATATAAAAAACACAGTGCAAATTATTAGGAAAAGTGAGCGTTGTCCTCTAATATAGAGATAGCAATTTACATTATTTTTGCGTAAAATGGTTTAAAGAGGTGAATTCCGATGGAAATAGTAAAAGATAGTTCTCTTATTCAAAATGAAATTGAACGTTTTGTAAATAAAGATGTATATATTCATTTAGAAACGACAAACGGAGCGTATGCATCACACATAAATGAAAAGATGATGACAGTTGGTGCTTTCATTCGAAATGCGATTATCCGTTTTGAACGCGGGAAGATAACTGGAACAAATCCATACCGAGTTGGTCTGAAAATGGATCACGGTTGGGTATATGCTGAAGGTATTACGCACTGGGAAGTAGACGATCAAGAGCGTTTATTATTAGCTGGACATGATAATTTAGGTCGTCTAGCAGTTGCACTTGAGTTAAGCTTAACACCATTTAAGTAAGAAGGAGGGAAACTTATGGAGAGACATGTACTTGTTGTATTTCCGCATCCAGATGATGAAGCATATGCTGCGGGAGGGACAATTCGCTTATTAACAGATCAAGGAGTACCTGTAACATATGCATGTGGTACTCTAGGACAAATGGGACGTAACATGGGTAAGAACGTATTCGCTAACCGTGAAACGATTCCACATATCCGTAAGAAAGAATTGAAAGATGCTTGTGAAGCGATGGGTATTAAAGATTTAAGAATGCTTGGCTTCCATGATAAAACGTTAGAATTTGAAGATGTTGATTTCGTTGCTGACAAAATTGAAGCAATCATTCAAGAAGTAAATCCATCTCGAATTATTACATTTTATCCAGAGCACGGTGTACATCCAGATCATAATGCATTTGGCCGCGCTGTCGTTCGCGCTGTATCACGTATGCCAAAAGAAGAGCGCCCAGTTATTCATGCTGTTGCGATTACGAAAAATCGTGAAGCAGTATTAGGAGAACCGGATGTTGTAAATAACATTAGTGAAGTATTTGATCATAAATTAACTGCATTAGGTGCGCACCGTTCACAAACAGAAGCAATGCTTGAAGACACGCATGCAAAAATAAAAAACAAAGATGCAGCAACATTAAAATGGCTGCAACTTGAACAGTTTTGGACTTATAAATGGGAGTAGGCTAGAAGGATATCTTCTAGTTGCTCTTACATAGAAAAAGCGCCGTCACTTGTGATGGCGCTTTTTCTTGTTGAAGACTATATATTTTTTAGGGTGCTTCAAAATTTTTAAATTAACGTGCAGTATAGCCTCCATCAACAAGAAGTGTTGTGCCGTTAACAAAACTAGCATCATCACTTGCTAAAAATAAGACAGCTTTAGCGACTTCTTCTGGTGTTCCAAGTCTGCCTTGTGGATGAAGTGAAGCTAAATATTCTTTCTGTTGAGGATTAACACTACCTAGTAAAGGGGTGTCAATATAACCAGGGCACACCGCGTTAATACGTATTCCATATTTAGCGTAGGCAGTACATAAATTTTGAGTTAATAGTTTCACACCACCTTTTGCAGAGGAGTATGCTGTTGGTGTAGGTAATGAAACAAAACTATGAATCGAACCAGCGTTAACGATGACACCACCTGTACCTTGTTTAAGAAATTGTTCAATCGAATATTTATCAGAAAGGAATACCCCAGACAAATTAATATCAATAGTTCTTTTCCACTTTTCATAGGATAATTCGTTTGCCGGTGCATCATCAGCAACGCCGGCATTGGCATACATAATATCTAATTTACCGTATGTACTTACTGTCTCATGAATTAGCTGTTTAATATCTGCCTCTTTTGTTACATCGGTTTTAATAAATAACGTATTATATCCATGTGCATTCAATTCATCTGATAGTTCTTTTCCACGTTCAGAAAAGTCAGCAATAACTACTTTTGCACCTTCTTCGATAAAAAGACGAACAGTAGATTCGCCAATTCCACTTGCACCACCAGTTATGATTGCTACTTTGTCTTTTAATTTCATATAAACCTCTCCATTCATTAATGAATTTAAGTCGAATTTTTAAATCTTGTTACTAAACTATTAACCTTAAATAGTAAGTAGATAGAAGAAAAAAGCTCGCGTTTACTTAATCGTGAGAGTGCTATTTTTTCTTTAGTGTACTTTTTGATACAGTTATGGACGAAAATATTAATTTGGTCAATTTTATCATTAGATTGAATATTTGGTAAAGAGCTCTGGAACAGAGCGAGTAAGGATGTTGAAAAAGTAAAATAAACATTCAGTATTATTTGTAGGGTAAGGAACAAAGGGGAGAGATGCATACCGAAAACTACTACTCTAGTTAAATAGGAAAAAGCCTTGCAGGGGGGCAAGGCTTTAAACAGGGTATTAAAAATGATTGATTTATTAAGAATAACTTCTTCTTGTGAATAAACTAATTTTAGCATAATAACTCATATATATGTGTTACGAATTTGTGAATAAAAACTCAATGATAAAAGTATGAGTGAAAGGAAATAATGTATTTGAAATATGCATTATTACACAAAGTTAAGTTGAAATAGGGGATTTGTATATGTAATTTCTTTTTGCATTTAATTCTTTAGAACTGATTTTTAATAATGTATATGAGAAGCGTATATTTTGAATTATTTAATAGAATAATATATATTTATATTGATTTAATGATTTTAGTTTGTTAAAAATGGGGAAATCGATATGAAGGTTAAATTTGCCGTAATAAAAGATGAGAATTTTGATTGTAGTTTATTGGAAACAAAATTATTGAAAACTTTTAAAGAAGTAGATTGTGAAGCAGATATTGTAAAGGTTGAGGATGAAATTTTTGAAAACAATGATGTACAAACGCATTTATCAGAAATAACCATACATGTTACTGGAAAAAATATCGGATATAGATCTGTTTCAGCCAGTATATTTATTGTTCTAGAGAGTTTATCAATACAGCTATTTCATATTCATATTAGTATACTTTAAACAGTTCAAAAAGTGGATTTATATTGCGTTGTAAATATGAAAATGGTGATGAAAACAATAGAAATTATCGTATGTGCTCCCGAATGTTGGATTGCACTTTGTTTGTTGTTAAATAAGCAAGGGGTCCCTTTTTAAATTTTAATCTATCTTAACGCTAATTTATAAATAGAAGAATGGAAACATGTGAGTAATTCAATTAGATTGTACAAAAAATTTGGTACGCGGATATACGCAATGTATTCACAGGTAAGAGGGTTGTCTCATAATATATATAGATTTTTCTATTAAGATGAACAGAGGGTGTGAATATATGGAAGATGTTTACGCTAAAATTGACAGTCTCAAGGCGGAGCAAAAAGAAATGATGAGAGACATTCGAAATTTAGAAACGCGTACTACTATTAATGAGAAAGATATAGCAACAATCAATAAGCAATTAGAAAAAATAAGTACAAACACTACTTGGATTTTGCGAATTATTATTAGTGCGATAATAATGTCAGTTTTAGGATTGATATTAAAAGGGATGATTTAAAAGAAAGAGGGGAGCTCCCTCTTTCTTTTATGTAAATGAGAAACTATAAATTTTCCGTTTCCTTTTCGTCTGCATACTTATCCTCTAAGGAAATTAATAGAGGGATTGATATAGTTACAAGAATGATTAAAGTGGTGATAAAAGATTTAGAAAGAGAAAAAGAACCTTCAATTAAAGGTGATAAAAACTTGAATGAAAGTATACTTGTTATGAAGGAAATTACTAAAAAGCTCAAAAGGGATATATTTTTATTCTTTATAGATGTCTCTATAAAGTCTTTAACACAGGTTATTACGACAAATATAGTTAATATGATAAGAGAAACAAAATAATGTGTTAAATTCGTCATATTAATAGTAGGATCGTCTATTATGTAAGCAAGTAACTTAGATACTAATATTCCTCCAAACAATAAAATAATAAAAGCAAGTAATCCTTCCAATATATAAGTGCTGAAATTGTCTTTCTTGTTAAAGAGTTTATAGTTTAGAGTAGATTGGGTTATTTGAATTAGGAATAGGGTAATAATCCATACATAATATACAAATGGTAATTCTCCTGAGAATAGAGAAATTAGAAAGTTTACTACTGTCCTTAAAATTTCAATCATTACGAAAGTCCTCCTACTTGTTCAGCTTTATGACATTAGGAATATATGAGTATATCATTTTATAATTAGGTTTATAGATTCAAACTATTTCTAATTATTCCATAATAAGGTGGTTATATCAAGTAGTTATCTTCTATGGCGTGTATTAGTTGTTCACTAATATAAAAAGAACATTTGAACGTTAATACTAGAAAAATAAAAGTAATATGTAATATAATTGAAAAAGTATATTTAAAAATCGATGTTAATATTACCCTCCTATAAGTATTAACATACGTAATTGAGGTGTTTTCTTTGTTGTTTTATGACCGGATTTCTATAATGGCCCCTCCTGTTCCGTAGCTAAGGAAAGTCTTTTTATTTCTGGGATTTTCAAAGTTATAGGAGGGTATGAAAAATGAAAAAAGTCTCAGTACCATCACTTTTGTTAATGATTGTTCTTGTCGCATTTCCGCAAATTAGTGAAACGATTTACACACCGTCTTTACCGGACATTTCAAAGGCGTTACATGTAAGTAATAATGAGGTGCAGTTAACGCTTAGTGTGTATTTTGCTGGATTTGCTTTAGGTGTATTTTTTATTGGATGGCTATCAGATATAATTGGCCGTCGCCCAGCAATGTTATTTGGAATTGTAATATATGGCGCTGGGAGTTTCTTATGCTTTATTGCAAATTCCATTGAAGTTTTATTGGTAAGTCGTTTTATTCAAGCGTTTGGAGCAAGTGCAGGATCCGTGGTTACACAAACGATTCTTCGTGAAAGTGTAGAAGGGCATAAGAGGCATGTTATGTTTGCTCAAATCTCGGCAGTCATTGCTTTTACACCAGCGATAGGACCGTTAATTGGTGGCTTTCTTGATCAAATGTTTGGATTTAAAATAGTATTTTTAAGTTTAGTAGTTATGAGTATCGGTATTTTTCTGTATACGTTTGTTTCTCTTCCTGAAACAAAGACGGACTCAGTAACGAATAAAATAAATGTGTTTTCAGTCTTTAAGAAGTTAATTACAAATCCGAAAGTAGTAACGTATGGGCTATTAATTGGAGGAGCAAATGGTGTTTTATTTAGCTATTATGCAGAAGCCCCGTTTATCTTTATTGAATACTTTCAGTTATCGCCTAGTATGTACGGGTTTTTAGGAATTGTTGTTGCGTCTGCTTCTATTATTGGGGCGAAAGTTTCAAAACGATTGCTTGCCACGTATAGACCAGAGAAAATTATATATATTGGTTGTCTTGTAATGACAGTGGGAGCTATCCTTTTAACTGTTATTACAGCATTGGGATCAAACCAAAACATAATATATATGATTGGATTTTTAATAGCGATGTTTATATTGTTATTAGGGATTGGAGTAGCGTTACCTAATTGTTTAAGTTTAGCATTAGTAGATTTTCAAGATGTCATTGGTACAGCTGGAGCGTTGTTTAGCTTAGGGTACTATGTAATTGTAACGATGACAATTTGGGGAATGAGTCAACTGCATACGGGCTCGTTACTAGTGATGCCACTTTATTTTCTAGTTATTGTAGTTATAATGGCAGTGTTTACTAGGGTGTTTATATTTGGTAAGCAAACTTTGAAATCGGTTTAAATATGAAATCGTAAAAGAGTCTCATTTTTAAATGAGACTCTTTTATATTTTGGCTGGGGTAAAGAAGTTAGTAGTTTATTAATATATTAAATTTCTCATTGGTATATAAATCGAATGTGTGGGAAATTACGTTATCAACTATAAAGGTTGAAGTATTTGACATATGAAGCCGAGGAAGAAATGCTCTCCTCTGTTATGTATATTGTAATAATATACATGCCGGAATCATATTGAATAGATGTATTTTATTGTTAATTTAGTTAAAAATTAATCAGACTTATGTATAATAATTTATTGAAAAAATAATTGAATTTTTCAGATTAATGAATTAATATAAGGTAAGTAATTTTAAGATTTATAGAATATTGGAAGATGAAAGGTTTTGAGAATTTTATTAGGAGCACAAAACGATTTTAGGATAGCTTTAAAGCTAGTGTAAAATGACGTTTGCTTCATCATTTTCAGAGCCGAAAGGAATTAGGGGAAAGCATCTTGTTTTAAAATGCGGCTATGAATCATCTAAGAGGGGGAAGTGAAGTGGCAAACAAAGAATTGAAAAGAGGTTTAGAAGCACGTCATATTCAAATGATTGCTTTAGGCGGAACGATTGGTGTTGGTTTGTTTATGGGGTCAGCCAGCACAATTAAATGGACAGGTCCGTCAGTAATGCTTGCTTATGCCATTGCAGGTATTTTCATCTTCTTCATCATGCGTGCCATGGGAGAAATGTTGTATATGGAGCCAAGTACAGGCTCATTTGCGACGTTCGGTCATAAGTATATTCATCCGCTAGCTGGTTATATGACAGCTTGGAGTAACTGGTTCCAGTGGGTTATCGTTGGGATGTCAGAAATTATCGCGGTTGGAGCGTATATGCAATATTGGTTCCCGGACTTACCAGCTTGGATACCAGGTATAATCGCAATGGTCATTCTTGGCGCAGCTAACTTAATTTCTGTTAAGTCATTTGGTGAATTTGAATTTTGGTTTGCGATGATTAAAATCGTTACGATTCTATTAATGATTATTGCGGGATTTGGTCTTATTTGCTTCGGAATTGGTAACGGCGGAGAAGCGATTGGCATATCTAATCTTTGGTCAAATGGCGGTTTCTTTACAGGTGGTTTTTCAGGATTCTTCTTTGCATTATCACTTGTAGTTGGAGCGTATCAAGGTGTGGAATTAATCGGAATTACTGCTGGCGAAGCGAAAAATCCGAAGAAGACACTTACAAGAGCGATTCAAAGTACAATTTGGCGTATTTTAATATTCTATATTGGTGCTATTTTTGTTATTGTAACTGTATATCCGTGGGATCAATTAAGTACAATTGGTAGCCCGTTCGTAGCGACTTTTGCGAAAGTTGGTATTACGGCAGCAGCTGGACTTATTAACTTCGTTGTAATTACAGCGGCAATGTCTGGTTGTAATAGTGGTATTTATAGTGCTGGACGTATGCTTTATACGTTAGGTGTAAATGGACAAGCACCGAAATATTTCACGAAACTTTCTGGAAATGGTGTACCTTTATTCGGTACAGTTGGCGTAATTATCGGTCTGGCGATTGGTGTTGTTTTAAGTTACATCGCACCGAAAAATTTATTCGTATATGTATATAGCGCGAGTGTACTCCCTGGTATGGTACCATGGTTTGTCATTTTAATTAGTCAAATTAATTTTAGAAAAGAAAAGGGAGCAGAGATGAAAGATCATCCGTTCAAAATGCCATTTGCTCCTGTAACAAACTATTTAACGATTGCCTTTTTAATTATGGTATTAATCGGAATGTGGTTTAACGATGATACTCGTATTTCATTAGTTGTAGGTATTATTTTCTTAGCTATCGTTACAATTAGTTTCTATGCTTTTGGAATAGGAAAGCGAGCTCCGTTAGACGTTCAAAATAATAAAGAGATTTCAAGTAAATAAAGAAAAGGCTGTTCATCTGGAACAGCCTTTTCTTATTGTTGTTATTTGTCGATAAATCAATATACCTTGTCGAATCGTTGATATAATTTGATTTGTGATAGATATATTTGAAAAATCGTTGATATATTGTACGTTATGATAGATATATTCGAAAAATCGTTAATATAATTTTACATACTATCTGTCACTATCATGATTAAAATTTCTCTAATACGATTTTTCCAATGGTGTGCCCGCTTTCAAGTAGTGCATGTGCTTTCTTTAAGTTTTCAGCGTTAATCGGTGTTAATGTTTCATTTTTATGTAAGCTGTACTGATAGTCTAGAAGGAGTTTATTTCTAAAAAGAAGAATTTTTTACTGTATTACTTTATCCAAAACTAAATGTAAAGGTGGATACATAATGACAGTAAAGAAACTTTATTTCATCCCAGCAGGTCGTTGTATGTTGGATCATTCGTCTGTTAACAGTACTTTAACTCCAGGGAAACTATTAGACTTGCCGGTTTGGTGTTATCTTTTGGAGACGGAAGAAGGTCCTATTTTAGTAGACACAGGTATGCCAGAAAGTGCAGTTAATAATGAAGGGCTTTTTAACGGTACATTTGTTGAAGGACAGATTTTACCGAAAATGACTGAAGAAGATAGAATCGTGAATATATTAAAGCGTGTAGGGTATGAGCCGGACGACCTTTTATATATTATTAGTTCTCACTTACATTTTGATCATGCAGGAGGAAACGGTGTTTTTACAAATACACCGATTATTGTGCAGCGAAAGGAATATGAGGCAGCACTTCATAGAGAAGAATATATGAAAGAATGTATATTACCGCATTTGAACTACAAAATTATTGAAGGGGATTATGAAGTGGTACCAGGTGTTCAATTATTGTATACGCCAGGTCATTCTCCAGGCCATCAGTCGTTATTCATTGAGACGGAGCAATCCGGTTCAGTTTTATTAACAATTGATGCATCGTACACGAAAGAAAATTTTGAAGATGAAGTGCCGTTCGCGGGATTTGATTCGGAATTAGCTTTATCTTCAATTAAACGTTTAAAAGAAGTTGTGATGAAAGAGAAGCCAATTATTTTCTTTGGTCATGATATAGAACAGGAAAAGGGATGTAAAGTGTTCCCTGAATATATATAATGCAAAAAGTCATGAGCTTACGTGCTCATGACTTTTTCGTTTAAATAATTTTTTTGAATAAGTTATAAACCTTTTTTGAGCTATCTTCATTTAATTGATAGTACTTGAGGTTTACATCATCAGGAGTATCTTGCTGAGCAATCATCACTTCGCTGCTGTGATGATCAACTACCCATATGAAATATTTTTTATAAGTTCCATCCTCGAAAGTAATCCACATATCACAATCTATTAAGTCTGATCCTTCTTCATCTAATGTTAATTTACCTTTTTTTGCGGTATTCATACTGTTAATAAACGTTTTTAATTCATCTGTTTTTGTGAGAAAGATATCCTGTTTTGTTTTAATTGATTCTACATGTATATCTTTTATTTCCTGTTTTCCTAAAAAAACAGGGGGCTCATTTGGATCTCGCGAGCTTGAAATAATAGTAGCTTTCTTTTTCGGTTTATTTGCAGTATAGAGATCTTGAATAGATTTTCCCGAGTTTATAAACCATGCAATTCCAGAAATAATTAATACGCTACCTAGCAATAAAATAATTTTTTTAATAGGATTTTCTCCTCTCTATTACTTCGTGTGAAGAGCTTTTCTATTAATATATGATAGGTAAGCGTAAAGTATTATAGTTGAACTTGGTTATGCTTCACAGTTTTTATCGGGCGATCTATGAGTAAATTGTAAGTGAGCCCAAT
Source organism: Bacillus sp. N6 (assembly GCF_052805735.1). Lineage (NCBI taxonomy): Bacteria > Bacillati > Bacillota > Bacilli > Caryophanales > Bacillaceae > Bacillus > Bacillus sp. N6. Next base: position 3,360,559 of record NZ_CM127843.1, on the reverse strand, counting down.
TAATACGAAAATGCCACCGATAACTTTACCAATTGAGAGTTCATTTGTCAGGAAGAAATCAATAATAGTCCCCGCAAATAATTGTCCGATAAAGATGAGTAATGTTAAATAAAAGGCTGATATTTTAGGAGTAATATAGTTGGATAATGAAATAACGATAACGCCTACTAATCCGCCTAAGTATACGGCGATAGGAATAGATTGCAACTTATGAATAGGGATATACAATGAATCTGAACTGAAAATTAAAAATAACATAGAGAAAAATAATCCAGTAATATAATTGAAAAACGTGCCTTCCCAGTTTCCAATTTCCTTTGCTAAATTCGCGTTAATAATTCTAGCAACGACGATAGAAACACCAGCTAAAATAGCGATCGTAATATATAACATATTTTTGCCCCCATTAATATATTGTCATGATAATAATCCCAGAAGAGATGAATGCTAATCCAACTAGTTTTTTCTTTTCAAACTTTGCAACTTTCATTCCTAATAAACCGAAATGATCAATAACTATGGAAGCAATGGATTGACCGAGTAAACTTAATGCGATCGTAATAGAAGCACCAAGGACGGAGAAACTTATATTGTTAAAAAGAACAGTGAATACTCCAATCGCTCCAGCGCTATATAAAAAAAGTGGAATACTTTTATCGAAACGAATTTTGTTTTTGTTTATGATTAAAATGAAGATAACTGCAATTAAACCGACAAGGTGAATGACCACGCTTGCTGTGTACTTGCCAATTAACTCAGATAAAATCCCATTCAGTGGAAGCATAACGGCGATGAGCACACCAATAAAGACAGAAAGAAAGTTATACAATGTAATATCCCCTTTGTAATTCATATTTGTAATGACTGTATCATGCTGAAATTGTGTATTGTTATGACATATGTCATAGTGGAAGAAGAAAATTTTGATTACAATGGGGATGAGTTGTAAAGGTGGGGGACTATGAAGAAAATATGTAATTCAATTAAATTAGCAGAGTATATAAAGCAAAATAACATTGATTCATTTTTTACTAATAATATGAAACCATATATGGAGCTTATATTTTTTAAAAAGAATGAGTTTATTTGTAGAGAAAATGAAGAGATAGATTATTTATATTTCTTTGTTGAAGGAAAAGCGAAAGCGTTTAACACATTAAGTAACGGAAAATCGGTATTATTATGTTTTTACGATAGTTTGCAGTTACTTGGAGATGTGGAGTTAATTCATTCTCAAAGAATCACTTCAAACGTACAAGTGATGGCAGATTCGTATTGTGTGGGGTTACCTTTAGGAAAAGTGAGAAATAAGCTATTTCATGATGCGAAATTTTTAAGATGTATTTGCGGATCATTAGCACATAAATTAAACCGACTTTCCAAAAACAGTACAATTAATTTATTGTATCCACTTGAAAATAGACTGGCGAGTTACATGTTAGCAGCAGGGGAACGAGCAGTTCAGCATGAAAATAGAATTGTATTTAGTGGGAATTTAACGGAAATAGCGGAATTGTTAGGAACGAGCTATCGGCATTTGTTGCGAACATTAAATATTTTTTGTGATAAAGAGATAATAAAGAAGAACGATGGATGCTATGAAGTAGTAAACGTGGATGTTTTGAGAGAATTGGCAGCAGATGTTTATAAATAGGAGGAGAGTATAAATGATAACACCTATATTTAGAATTTTTGATATTGAAAAAGCAAAACTATTTTACTTAGGTTTTTTAGGATTTAAACTGGATTGGGAACATCGGTATGAGGAAAATATGCCATTATATTTGCAAATTTCGTTACAGGATGCTGTGATACATTTATCAGAACATCATGGTGATGCCTCACCAGGTGGTGCGATTCGGATCAAAATAGATGATGTAAAGGATTATCATTCTGTATTATTAAGTCAAGAATATGCTTATTCGAAACCAAATATAGAAAAAACATCTTGGGGTACAATTGAATTAACTGTGATTGATCCGTTTTCAAATAGAATTACACTATACGAGGAAAAATTGTAGAAATGGAATGAAGAGTAGTTCATAGAGCAGTGAACTGCTCTTTTTTATTTTGAGTAGATATTGAATCATATAAAAAGAAAATGTTATGATTATGGAAACGTATGAATATATGAACAAGTATTCATACGTTTAAGAAGAGGAGGGATTAGAATGAAAGATCTAATTATTATTGGGGCGGGTCAAGCTGGATTAACAATGGGATATTACTTGAAGCAAGAAGGGTATAATTTTTTATTACTTGAGGCAGGAAAACGAGTTGGTGATTCATGGAGAAATCGATATGATTCTTTGCAGCTTTTTACCCCAAGGTCCTACAGTAGCTTGCTGGGTATGGCGTTAATAGGTGAAAAAAATGAATTTCCATATAAAGATGAAATTGCAACTTATTTAGAAGAATATGCAAGACATTTTCAATTACCGGTACAATTACAAACGGAAGTTCTAAAAATAAAGAAAGAAAAAGAAATAGTTGAATTACATACTCCTACAGAAATTTTACAAACGAAAAAAGTTATTATCGCATCAGGTGCTTTTCAGCAACCGTTTATTCCCTCAGTTTCAGCAAATCTATCATCACATATTTTTCAAATACATTCATCACAATATAAATCACCATCACAAATTCCTAAGGGAAAAGTACTAGTAGTAGGTGGTGGGAATTCAGGAATGCAAATTGCAGTAGAACTGGCAAAGACTCATGAAGTTACGGTGTCTATTAGTCATCCTTTAACGTTTTTACCGTTACAACTTTTTGGAAAAAGTATTTTTAATCTGCTAGAAAAAGTGGGTTTATTGTACGCTGAAATAAATACAAAGAGGGGAAGATGGTTTCAGAAGAGAAAGGACCCTATTTTCGGTTTTGAAGGTAAGAAACTTATTCGTAATGGAGCAATCAAACTGCAAGAAAAAGTAGTAAGTGCATCAGGAAATAACATTATGTTTCAGAATGGTGATACTTATAGTGCAGAAAGCATTATATGGTCAACTGGTTTTGTTCAAAATTATAATTGGATTGAAATTGAACAGGCAGTGAATGAGAAAGGATTTCCTAATCATATAAAGGGAATCAGTCCAGTAAAAGGATTGTATTATATCGGTTTACCATGGCAATCTCAAAGGGGTTCCGCACTTATTTGTGGTGTAGGAAAGGATGCAGAGTATGTACTTTCTGAAATCAAAAAAATAGATCAGTAGCAATAACTACTGATCATCCATATGTACATGAATTAGGAGAGGTCAAACATTTATTAACTTTATTATAATAGATTTTCATAGAATTAAAAACTGAAAATTCAAATTTAATGTTGAGAAAGTTTTTTGTATCGAAATATATGAAAGAATAGGGGGTTTTTAGTAAAAGGAAATATGATATTTATATTTTACTAAAGTGTGATATAGTCAATATAGGATTTATTTCCTTAAATTGGTTTTTGTAGTCATTACATTTTTAAAGCAGAAAGGAGAAGTAATTATGAAGTTTGATGATCAACGCTTACTAGGAGTCCGATTAGGTTCTGTACTTGTGACAGAGGAAAATCAATATTTAGTAATTAAGAAGAAAGATCATTATGCACTGTTAAATATACATAATTTAGAATGCACTCATGTTGAAGTGCAGTTAGAACATTTGGAAGAAATGTTGCGGGAAGATTTCCAAGAAAGTATAACGGAGATTATCGCACCAGAACATATAAAAATTGTTGCGAAAAATGTTATATAGATAAAGAAGCTGGAAGGAACAGCTTCTTTATTTTCATTATAAGGGTAACGTTTTTACAACCTCACCAATGATCCCTTCCATTTGATGAACACCTAAATCGGAATTGGTCATAATAACAGCACCATTCCCGCAGTATGGATAACAAACCATCATACATTGAAATCCAACGCCCCATCCGAGTGAATAAATCTGTAATTCTTCATTAGAATCATCTAGAAAAACACCTAATCCAGTCCATTTTGAGCAACCTTGAGGAGAAATCATGTCTATTACTAATTTTTGAGAAATTTTTAGTTTGCCCTTTCCTTGTAAGGAATGAATGATTTCAATAACTAAAGCTGATAAGTCAGTTGGTGTTGTCCAAATACCTGAAGCAGCTGCGAATGGATAAAATGGATACTTCTCATTTGTTACAGTTCTATCTTTATTATGTCCGCAAGCAAAAACATCGGTTTTATCTATGTCTTTTGGAGAAAAAAGTGTACTATTTTTCATTTGTAATGGCTGGAAGATGTGTTCTTCTAATAACTGACTAAATGATCTTCCTGTAATATCTTCTAGTAGTAGTTCGATTATACAAAAGTTTGCGTCTGAGTAGTGAAATTCACTTTCTGGTTTATAAGTTACCTCTATAGGTACGGGGCAATATAGTGTTTTACCGGAAAGGAGCTCAGACATATTAGGTAAGCCTTTTGCAGGTGTATAATGTTCAAAACTATTAGGTGGATCAATGAGTCCAGATTGATGGCTTAATAAGTTTCTCAAAGTGATGCTTTTTTGTGAAGTAAATAGATTAGTAGGAATGTTCCAAGATGTGAGTTTATCATTTACGTCTTCGTCTAAATGCAAGATTTCTTGATCTGATAACATTAGTACGAGCATTGTAGTGATGAATTTGCTGATAGAACAAGAATTAAAGAGAGAATTTGTAGTAACAGCTCTAGTTGTTCCAGCTTCAAGTGTTCCAAAGGCAGTCGCTTCATCTAGTTTGCCATTACATATAACAGCGAGGCTTAAACCTGCAACGGAATATTGGTTCATTTTCTCGTATATATTGCTACTTTTTAAGTTCATGGTGACTCCTTTCTTTAAAGACAGAATATTATTTTTATTATACAGTAGTAAAAAAAAGAAAACACTTCGTCATTCACCAATGAAGTGTTTTCTTTTTTAGTTAGTTTGAAGTGAACTTTTGAAAAAATTTGTCTCGGTACATGTACATAACCCATGAGATTGTTATTAAAGAAATAATGATTTGTTTGTTTTTAATTGGTGCATTGAAAACAAGCCAACCAACTATATCAAATAATAAATGTAGCACGATTGAAAGAACTACAAATTGAAGTAATGTATTTAAAAATCTTTTCATAAAGTGTCCCCCTAAAATAATAGGTTTTAACAGTTTGATATAGTAGTATTATACATTAAATGTTTGATGTGGTAAAATTTACATAAGTTAGTGAAATAAAACAAATGAAAGTTAGTAAGGGGGAACATTCATGGAATTCTGGATGGTTATACTGATAGTAGCTGTTGGTTTCATTTATATCGCTGAAAAATTAACTACAATTGAAAAGAAAAATGATGCGCGTTTAAAGAGAATTGAAGATAGATTACAATTAATTACGAAAGAAATGGGAATTATAGAAAGAGAACCTGAAATTAATAAAGAACTACGCCAGCTTGTAGAAGAAGGCAAAAAAATTACAGCAGTTAAGAGAGTAAGAGAAGCTTTTGGTTTTTCCTTACTAGAAGCGAAGCAATATGTTGATAGATTATAAAAAAGATCATCCATTTGGGTGATCTTTTTTACTGCACCATGCGTGTATTTACATAAGCCGCGATTATAAAGTGTCCAATTAGAGTGATAGGAATAACGATTGTGACATTAGGCGTAGTGAAGACACTACCGATTGTCGCAATGACACCAGCAATTAAATTATAAAGACCTACTATTTTTGATAGTTTCACTTTATCAGGCACGCGGCGTTCGTTGAATCCTGATAAGAGCCAAGTGTACTGCTTTACTCCGATGAAATAAGCTAGTGCAAATGAAATGATTGCTACTATAAATAATGTTGGTGAAGCGAAGAGAGTCATTGCAAACACCTCCGTTAATGGGCTATAAATAAATTATAGTCCGAATGTTATAATTTAACAAAATATAATTTTAGTTTTAAGTGTAATAGAAAAATGGAGTATTGGTAATGAGGGGAGATTAAGTATGAATATTGTGGAGTTTCAGAGGTATGTATCAAATTTCAGTAAAGAAAAAGGATTTCAAGATACAACAATTGAAGAGCGTACGATATATACGATGGCGGAATTAGGTGAATTAGCGGAAGTCATATTAAAGCGTGATACAATACAAGATGCGAAAAGAGAAATCGGTTTAGAAATGTTTGATGTAATTTGGAATGTATGTGATTTAGCAAATAAATTAAATATTGATTTAGAGAAGGCGTTTGAAGAAAAAATGAAAATTAATAAAAAGCGCGAATGGTAAGTAGAATTTTAATTTGTAAAGATGGGTGATATGAATGAAAAAGAAGCTTATTATAGGAGGAATCTTTACTTTAATTAGTGTAATAAGTGTTATCGTTTACTTAATTTTTCAAGGCATATTCATTCCGAATCAAATAAGTGCTGATAAGTATGAAATAAAAGGTGTAGATGTCGCATCGTATCAAGGAGATATAGATTGGAGAGAGTTGGAAAAGCAAAATATGAAGTTTGCGTTTATAAAGGCTACTGAAGGAAGCTCGTTTGTAGATAAGTACTTTTCAAAAAATTGGACGAATGCGAATAAGACAGATATGCGCATCGGAGCGTACCATTTTTTTAGTTTCGATAGTAAGGGTGAAACACAAGCAAAGCAATTTATACGAACTGTTCCAAAATATAAACAAGCACTGCCACCCGTGATTGATGTTGAGTTTTACGCTAACAAAAAAGATAATCCGCCTAAGCGTGAAGATGTTACGAAAAAGTTGGCGGTCATGATTGAAATGCTAGAAAAACATTACGATAAGAAAGTAATATTGTATGCAACGCAAGAGGCGTATGATTTATATATAAAGGATGCGTATCCAAAATGTAATATATGGATTCGTAGTGTTCTTACAAAACCGAGTTTATCTGATGAGAGAAAATGGACGTTTTGGCAATACACGAACCGCGGGAGATTAAGCGGTTATAATGGAAAAGAAAAGTATATTGATTTGAATGTATTTTATGGGAATGAGGAAGAGTTTGAGAATTATGGAATGGAAGATTAAGTTTTAAAGCGTACAAAATTGTGTACGCTTTTTTGTTAATTACATAAAAGTATGCAAATGAAGATGGAACAAACATTTGAGATGAATTGTCTAATATAGGTAATAACTATTTAGCTTGAAAGAAAGGGTTGATAACATGAAAAAGAATACGTTGTTAAAAGTAGGATTATGTGTAAGTTTACTAGGAACAACTCAATTTGTTAGCACGATTTCTTCTGCACAAGCATCACAAAAGGTAGAGCAAACAGTAATTAAAAATGAGACGGGAACCATTTCAATATCTCAGTTAAACAAGAATGTATGGGTTCATACGGAGTTAGGTTATTTTAATGGAGAAGCAGTTCCTTCGAACGGTCTAGTTCTTAATACTTCTAAAGGGTTAGTACTTGTTGATTCTTCTTGGGATGATAAATTAACGAAGGAACTAATAGAAATGGTAGAAAAGAAATTTCAGAAGCGCGTAACAGATGTCGTTATTACACATGCGCACGCTGATCGAATTGGCGGAATAAAAACGTTGAAAGAAAGAGGCATTAAAGCGCATAGTACAGCATTAACCGCAGAACTAGCAAAGAACAGTGGATATGAAGAGCCGCTTGGAGATTTACAAACAATTACGAGTTTGAAGTTTGGCAATACAAAAGTAGAAACGTTCTATCCAGGGAAAGGACATACAGAAGATAATATTGTTGTTTGGTTGCCACAATATCAAATTTTAGCTGGAGGCTGTTTAGTAAAATCTGCGGAAGCTAAAGATTTAGGAAATGTTGCGGATGCGTATGTAAATGAATGGTCTACATCGATTGAGAATGTGCTGAAGCGATATGGAAATATAAATTCGGTAGTACCTGGTCATGGAGAAGTAGGAGAAAAGGGATTACTTTTACATACATTGGATTTATTAAAATAAGAAATTGTAGAAATACAAAAGAAAGGAGAAATAATTTTCTCCTCTCTTTCTTCTAACTATATTTAAATGCTGAATTTGTCGATTACGTCAGCATATATTACTGAGATTTTAATTCCAAGTATACAAATACTAGTACTGTCATAATTGCAATAACAACGTAAGTAGCATCAAGCATTATAAGTGTTTTTAAAGTTTCAGTCATCGTAATTCACCCCTGTTATAAAAATATAACATGATCTTTTTATTGATTAGATTAGAGATCATAAAGATAAAATGTATATGAAATTTCTTAAATAGCTTCTATATAAATATATCATATAAATAATGTAAGTAATGTTAAGATAGTGTAAATGTATTGTAAATAAAGAGGTTTACAATGAAGGCTTTAATAAAAAAATGATAGTTCCTTAAAATAAAAAATACGCTATTTTCATATGAGATGAATTGCAATTATTTGTATAAGGGATTCAAAAAAATTTTTTCGTTGTATATATTTCTCCAAATTAATTATTTAGCTATTTAAAAGTATCGAAAGATGTGTGCACACTAATGTATATTTTTTGGATGTCAATAAAAGTATTATGTCAACAATATGAACTGTCACAAATATTTATATATTATTGTGATTGATATCACATCACTTTTTTTCAATGGGTATTATGCTTAAGGTGTAATGAATGATTGGGAGAGGGTGGGATGATATGTTTTGTTATCAATGTGAACAAACGCCAACAGGCGGATGTAAAGTAATGGGTGTTTGTGGCAAGAATGAAACGATTGCGAGTTTACAAGATACGATTGTGTTTGGGCTAAAAGGAATTGCAGCTTATCGCACACATGCTGCTCAGCTAGGGTATACGGATGCATTTGTAGATGCTACAACACAAGAAGCTTTATATATGACATTAACAAATTCTAATTTTAACGAACAAGAGCATATTGATATGGCTATGAAAGTGGGGAAATCAGCTTTACGGGTGATGGAATTATTAGATGAGGCACATACGAATCATTTTGGTGTGCCAGAACCTGTACAAATTACACAAAATCGTGTAGAAGGTAAAGCAATTGTAGTTACGGGCCATAATTTATTTGCATTAGAAGAACTATTAAAGCAAACAGAAGGAAAAGACATTAATATTTATACGCATTCTGAAATGCTACCAGCACACGGATACCCGCAACTGAAAAAATATAAACATTTAAAAGGAAACATCGGTAAGGCATGGTATGATCAAAGACGCCTTTTTGAAAAATTTACTGGTGCCATATTAGCTACAACGAACTGTGTTATGCCAATTAAAGGATCATACTCTGATCGATTCTTTTCATATGACATTGCAGGTTTAGAGGGTGTACAAAAAATTGAAAATGATGATTTTACACCATTGATTCAAAAAGCACTAGAACTTTCAGAAGTACATATGGAGTCGGATGAACAGTTAGTAACAGGGTTTCATCATAATACAGTATTATCATTAGCTCCGGAAATTATTAATGCAGTAAAAGAGGGGAAGATAAAGCGTTTCTTTGTTATCGCCGGTTGTGATGCACCGGGAAAAGGCGGAGAATATTATCGTGAATTAGCAACGTCGCTTCCGCCAGAAACGGTTATTTTAACAACTTCTTGCGGGAAATTCCGCTTTAATGATGTGGATTACGGTGTTGTACCTGGTACGGAAATTCCGCGTTACATTGATTTAGGACAGTGCAATAATTCAATTTCTACAGTGAAAATAGCGGCTGCTTTAGCTGATGCTTTTCAATGTGAAGTGAATGAATTGCCAGTAAGTATTGTACTATCATGGTTTGAACAAAAAGCGGTTGCCATTTTACTAGGGCTATTTAGTCTTGGGATTCAAGATATTCGCATCGGTCCAAAGGCTCCTGAATTTATTTCACCTGGCGTGCTTGATGTATTACAAGAAACATTTGGTTTAAAACTAATTACAAATGCAGCAGAAGACATAGGTATGATGTTATCGTAACAAAAAAATGATCTGTCTTATTAATAAGAAGAGCTAGCCATATTCATTAACTTTGGTATAGTATAGTGCCCCAAAACAAAAATGTAGAATTTTTATTTTGGGGTAGTTTCTTTTCTTAGTGGGATAGGTATGGGGAAATTTAAAAAAAGAAAACAGGCTGTATCGAATAGGTAATAGTTGATTTTAGAAAAAAATATAAAATCGAGTTGACATTCATCGCTACTTAGTCATACAATGTAGTTGTAATAAGCAATACTGAGTAGTGTTGTTTCTCAAAATATTTTCAGTAGACAATAGGTAATAGCGGATTATAGAAAAAATTTGAAAATCAGTTGACATCCATCGCTACTTAGTCATACAATGTAGATGTAATAAGTGATACTGAATAGTTCGGATTCACAAAAACTGTTCAGTAAAAAATTCGCCTTAGTACTCTGTGATACTGAATATAAGTCAGACAGAATAGGGGGTAAAGGAGGATCAGGACATGGAAAATTTAACTGAAATGCTGAAAGGTTCACTGGAAGGGTGTGTACTGGAAATCATTAGTCGCCGTGAAACGTATGGCTATGAGATTACCCGCCACCTGAATGATCTTGGGTTTACCGAAGTTGTGGAAGGTACGGTGTATACCATCCTCGTACGATTAGAGAAGAAAAAGCTTGTGAATATTGAAAAGAAACCATCAGATATGGGACCGCCTCGTAAGTTTTATTCATTAAATGAAGAAGGCCGCCAGGAGCTTGAATTGTTTTGGAAAAAATGGGATTTTGTATCGTCAAAAATTAACGTCTTGAAGTCAAAATAGGTTCATAAGATAAAATGTTCCGGCCGATATTTTGAGAATTTCTTGTTCGGTTTTATAAAAAAGGAGGAAAATAAGATGTTAGAAATGTTCAAAAAGTTAATTGGTGATAAAAAAGAGTACAAAATGATGATGGCACGAGTTGAGGCTCTGCCAGAGGACTACCAATTTGTATTTAAGAAAATTCAAAACTACATGTGGAATTTTTCAGCGGGTAACGGGATGGATATGTTACACATACAGTATGAATTAATCGATTTGTTCGAAGCGGGTGCAGCGGAAGGAAGACAAGTGCTTGACATTACTGGGGATGACGTGGCTTCCTTTGCTGACGAACTAGTGGCAAATGCTAAAACTTACGTCTCCAAGTATCGTGAAGATTTGAATGAAAGTATTATGAAGAAATTGAGAAAAAAATAAATGGAATAAGTAGTACCGACTGATTAGCTGGTTACACATATGAATTGCCATCATAGCTATTCAGTTATATTTTTAACTCGGTACTAAGTAATACAGAATATCAGTGATACTAAATAGATAGAGGTAAATAAATAGTCTTCGCAAAACATTTTTATAGGGAGGAAAAAAGTATGAGTCATGCAGCGATTTCTGTAAAAGGCTTGAAAAAATCCTTTAAAGACAAGGAAGTTTTAAAAGGGGTAGATTTTGAGGTGCAGCGTGGAGAAATTTTCGCGCTGCTAGGCTCAAATGGAGCTGGAAAGACGACAACAGTTAACATCCTTTCGACGCTAATGAAGCAAGATAACGGTGAAGTAAGTATTTGCGGATTTGATGTACAGCGTCAACCAGACCATGTTCATCAAAGTATCAGTTTGACAGGGCAGTTCGCAGCTTTAGACGGTATGCTGACAGGGAGGGAAAACTTGATAATGATCGCCAAATTACGTGGTGTTTCCAATCCCGCTCAAGTTGCTGACAATCTACTTGCAAGATTTAGCCTGACTGATGCGGCAAACCAAAGGGCAGATCAGTATTCAGGCGGGATGAAGCGCCGGCTTGATATCGCGATGAGTTTGATTGGGGCGCCAGCAGTTATTTTTCTTGACGAACCAACGACTGGACTTGATCCTGAAGCGCGAAGCGAAATGTGGGATACAGTCAAGGAACTTGCTGGTAGCGGTACAACTATTTTGCTTACGACTCAGTACTTGGAGGAAGCAGAACAACTGGCAGACCGTATCGCTATTTTGCATGGCGGAAAAATTATTACGACAGGTACTCTTGCTGAACTAAAAGAGATGTTCCCGCCAGCAAAAGTGGAGTATATCGAGAAGCAACCGACATTGGAAGAAATATTCCTTGCGATCATTGGCAAAAAGGAGGAGATGTAAATGAAAAGTAAAACAGGTGTATTACTAGGTCGTTTAATGCGTAACATTATGCGCAGTCCGGATACAATTATTACAGTAGCGATTACACCGATTATGATGATGCTATTATTTGTCTACGTGTTTGGCGGCGCAATAAAAACTGGAACGGAAAATTACGTCAATTATTTATTGCCGGGAATTTTGCTAATGGCTATCGCATCCGGTGTAGCTTACACTTCCGTGCGACTCTTTACGGATGTAAAGAGTGGGCTGATGGCACGTTTCATTACGATGCCTATTAAGCGCTCATCGATATTGTGGGCTCACGTTTTAACCTCTCTTGTTGCTAATGTACTTACTATCGTGGTGGTTATTCTTGTTGCACTCTTAATGGGCTTTCGTTCCAGCGCTAATATTCTAGATTGGCTTGCAGTAGCTGGGATACTAGGGATGTTTACGCTGGCGCTAACATGGCTAGCTATCATTCCAGGATTGAAAGCGAGGTCTATGGAAGGGGCGACTGCTTACTCGTACCCGCTAGTTTTTCTTCCATTTATTAGTTCGGCCTTTGTGCCTACCGAAACGATGCCAAAAATTGTTCGTGTGTTTGCGGAGAATCAGCCTGTAACTTCAATCGTGAATGCGATTCGTGCTCTTTTATATGAAGGAACTGTTGGTAACGATATTTGGATTGCGCTCGCTTGGTGCGTAGGTATAATGGTCATCTCTTACTTTTTCGCCAGTAAAGCATTTAAACGTCAGTTAGGGTAAGAAACGTGATAAACGAAACCTTCAGGAATAATATATATTTAGAAAAGCACGGGAGATTTTCCGTGCTTTTATTATTTATCATGCTCTCATTGTAGTAAATGAAATGGTATTTAAAAATAGGATAATTATCCAGTGATAAAGCTTAATATTTGAGGCTCACTGCTTATGGAATGTATAAGCACACTCGTTTTTGTAAATCTGCTAATACTTCATCGGGTATTTCTTTGATTTTAATATCCTTCCCTAGAAAAAGCAGCCAATTTATTATTTCCGTCACTTCATCGGGATTGTTAACATTGATAAAAGTTTTTAAAATGGCTGTAGATTGGTAAGGATTAGTATAAGATATTGAAATTTTTAAAGGATGGTATTTTTTGAACTGGGCAATTGCTTTTGGTCCAAGTTCAAGTACCAAGTTGATTATTTCGTCCTTCTTACTTAGTTTTTCTAAAATCTTTTTCTTATTTAGCCTTTTGTTCGTCGTGTATGGTTCAATATTAATGAGATCATCGACAGGAAACATCATCTTCTTTTCTTTTTTTAAGTCAAATCCTTCAATGATCCAATGGCTTTTTTCTTGATAAAGGTGCAATAGATAAATTGGATAAGACTTGATTTCTTCATCTTCTTTCATAGTAATCAATAAATGGTTATCCAAAAGAAGGATTTGAATGAGTTTTTCTAACATAGGATGGGGGAGATCAGAAAGCTCAAGTAGATCGGGATTATGAGGGTTAGTCCCTTGGAAAAGCAAGAGTTGATTTAAAAGAACGAGATCATCTTGCTGGGTTTCTGAGATGAGTCCTAGTAGTTTTTCGGCTAAAGATTGACGACTCTTTAGGTAGGGAAGTTGTTGATTCCTCGTAGCCATAAAGGCAATAAAAAGAGCTTTCACTTCATTATCAGTAAAGCGAACAACGGGCAGGATAGAGTTGTGCATAACAAAATATCCCCCAGTCCTCCCAACTTCAGTGACAAGTGGCATTCCCATAGCTTCAATTTCTCTAATGTCTCTAATAGCTGTCGACCGTGATATGTTAAATTCTTGTATAATTTCAGAAATTGTAAAGTGAGAGCGGTTGTTGATATACCGCATAATTGTATTAATCCGTTCAACTTTTTTCATTTTAGTCTCCTAAACAGTATCATTTTTTGACATGGTTTAAAGGTATTATAAACGTATCAGATGAAAAGATAAATCGTTTGATTAATAAAAAAAGAGGCAGGTTTTGAACATGAAAAATTATACTATAGAAGAAAAAGATAGCTTTATTGTGTTAGGTATTGGAACTGAAATTAAGAGTGAATACACAGACTTTGCTGGAATAAATAAAGAAAAGGAAGACTTTTGGTCGGCTGTTAAAGAAGATGGAAGGCTGGACACTTTAAAAGCTTTAGCTACAAATGAATACATTTTTTCCGTGAGCGAAGCGGTGAATAACAAAATGATGTATTATGCGGGGGTCATGACAGAAGCACAAATAGAAGAAGAATCTAGAGTGATTCAGTTTCCGAGGGGAGAATACTTAGTAGTGAAAGGGGAAGACCAAACGGCTGAAGAGCTAAGTAATAAGCTTACTGGCATCGCCTTCGGTCAAGCTTTACCAGAAGCAAAGGATTTTGCCTATGTTGGTGGACCGAATACAACGGTTGAGATGGGGCAGAGAAATGGCTTAGTATTTGGTGAAATGTGGATTCCGGTTGTTAGGAAGTAAAGTGATAAAAGGTGCGAATATGGAAATTAGAGGCTAACGATCTTGTATTGTTGGCCTTTTTGAAATGAATATAATATTCATATACTGCTACACAGTATGTTCTGATAAAATGGAATAAAAGGGAATTGTTGTAAGGTGGTGGCAGATTGAATAAAAAAAGATTATTTGAGCTATTCATAGTAACGTTTGTTTTTCTATTCCTTCATGTAAGTACATTTACTAATGAAAAATTTAACGATAAATTGGGATCTTTTACTTTCATTGTGCTACTTCTTATGCTTTCTATTTACACTGCATTTATAGAAAAGTATTTTGATGATATACAAAAGTGGATTCGAAATATTACATGTTGCTTTGCTTTATTCGTAGTGGTTTTATTAGCTCTATGGATAGGTTATTTTTAGTCCTTACTTAAGAGAATGAGAAATATGTGATTACACTACATTCGATCCGATACTATTACTTAGCTGCATCAGTTTATATTAATTTTTTCTCTCCTCAATCATGATAAAATGTACAATAGGAAATTTTATGTAAGATAAAGAAGGAAGGTTTATGGTGAGCCTGAGTACTTTGCTAGCTTTTGCGCTTGTTTTACTTAGTATGGTTTGTTCACCTGGGCCTATTTTGATTTATCTTATTTCTCGTTCCATTACACAGGGGCGTATGGCAGGATTTATTTTTTTATTAAGCATCATGCTTGGATTTGTAATTCATATAAATGAAGCAACTTTAGTATTCACTCAAAAATCCGTTGTTTATGAAACAACTAGATTTGTAAACGGCTTTAATAGAAAGATGTCTATTGTATTTTTTGCGGCAAGATTAAATAGCTTTTTTGTTACTTTACAATAAAATATACTTAATATCAGTAATTCATGTAATTAGGGGTGGTTTCTATATTTAGAGAAAATACAAAAAGGATACTTCTGTCATTAGTAACGAATCCAATACTAATAATTGTATACGGGATTTTTTGTTATGAGTTGGCCTTATACTGTAAGTACGGAAGAATGAATTATAATATTTACATTTTGTTATTATGTATAGTACTTTTTATATCCATAACTACATTTACTACAATACGGGTGATAAAAAATAGAGAATATGAATCTAAAAAATTAACTAATTCAATAGTATGGAGATCCATTTCTATTATCATTATTGTTGTAATTACATCATTTTATGGGATGCAGATTTATAAAAGTGCAATAAATTACAATGGTAAATTGGCATGGTTTATAGAAAAATTAAAACATGAAAGGTCAGTTAAACTTAAACATAATAATATATATAAATCTGGAGTAGAAGGTATTTTTGAAGATATAAATAAAAAATATCCTTTGCCAAAGAAATTGTATTTGGCAACTGATTTTGATCTTACATTTCATTCAGATGGAACAATCACAGCGTTTGATACATTTGTTTATGGGAAAAATGATGATGGGAAAGAAGAAACTTATTTAATCTCTTATAATAAGAAGAAATCAGAAGATATTACTATAATACGAGATGGATATGCAAAGCCTGATTATAATGATGATAAATTAGTAGAACCTTTAATTAAAACGGTTAAGGCGATCCCAGTTAAGCAAACGGTCAAAAAATGGAATGAAAGTAAGTATGGGTTGATTTATTATGGAAAAAGGAATTGGGGATCCAATACAGAGGGAATTATTAATATTACTGAGGATGGTAAGGGGCAGAGTCTTAAAAAAGCAGCTTCTGATATCATTGGATATACTGTATCTATATTTGTCCCTGGAAAAGAGCAAGAGCTAGTCCCTGCTAGATATAATTTAATAAGTGACGCAAGTTGGAGTAAATCAAAGACGCCTCCAAAAGAAGATATGCTTAAAGAGAAGAAACAACAAGATTTAAAGAATGAAAAAGAACAGTTTTTCCTATCGAAAGAAGTTGGTTATAAACTAAATATGACAGATAAAGCATTAGGGAGCGCCTTTTATTCATTAAGCAAGACTAGTGATGAAGGGAAAACATGGGAGGTTATCAATCCAGACCCATTTAATGGGGGGATTGGTAGTGTATCAGGAATCACTTTTATAAATGATAAACTTGGGTTTTTAGGAGCAATTAGGCCTTCTGGTAATGAAGGAGAGTTATATCGCACAGATGATGGGGGAGTATCTTTTAAAAAGGTAGAATATCCGCCGCATGAAGTGAAATTAGATCATACACAGTCCACAATAAGTCCTTTTGATTCACCTAGTATGCCATATGAGAAAGATGGGGTTTTTAATATGTTAGTTGGACAAGGGGCAGATGGAGACTACAATGGCGATAGTAGTGCACTTTATCAATCAAAAGATAACGGAGAGACATGGGAATTTGTAGAAGAAGTGAAAAAGAAATAATTAGAATTTTTTTTGAAAAATAAGGTAACTACTCAGCTATACATTTTATTTAGAAGTTTGGTAAGGGGTATAATTCCAGCCATGAAGATAAAAATGGACCTATACCTCGCTGCCTTTCTTTGTTTTATTTCTTATGCTTACTATCAACGCTATATATAGAAAGGTATTTTGGTGATATACAAAAGTGGATTCGAAATATCACATGTTGTTTAGCTTTATTTGTAGTGGTTTTAGTAGCTCTATGGATAGGGTACTCTTAGATCCTTACTTAAGAGAATGAGAAGTATGTGATTACAATACATTCGATCCGATAATATTACTTAGCTGCATCGTTTTATATTAATCTTTTCTCTCCTCAATTATGATAAAATGTACAATAGGAAATTTTATGTAAAATAAAGGGGGAAGGTTTATGGTCAGCTTGAGTACATTGGTAGCTTTTGCAATTGTTTCGCTTAGCATGGTTTGTTCACCTGGGCCTAATATGATTTACCTCATTTCCCGTTCCATTACGCAAGGACGTATGGCGGGATTTATTTCTTTATTGGGCATCATGCTCGGATTTGTAATCTATATAATCGCAACTATGTTTGGACTTACAGTTCTATTCGTTGCTGTTCCCGCTGTATATGAAGCAGTAAAGTGGGCAGGTGCTGCTTACTTGCTCTGGCTCGCCTGGAATTCGATTAAACCGGGTGCTACATCTATTATGGAACCTCGTATGATTTCTAATGAGCCACCAAGGAAATTATTTCTGATGGGACTCATGACGAATCTTCTGAATCCAAAGATTGCTATTTTGTATGTATCACTTCTACCTCAATTTGAAGATCCAGAGAAGGGATCGTTGCTTTTTCAAGGTGCAGTTTTGGGGCTTACGCAAATCACTGTTAGCTTTATAGTTAACCTTGTAATTGTATGTACAGCAAGTAAAATTGCAAAATGGTTTGGCACACGCCCGACGTGGCTACGAGTACAGCGTTGGCTTATGGCAAGTGTTTTAACGGGGCTTGCTGTACGTCTTGCTTTTGAACGTCGACAGTAAGAGCTTCTTTACCGTCAGTTTCTATAATATAACCTAATAAATATTAATATAATTTATGTATAGTAGATATTTACCTTATAAAATAAGGGGGGAATATTATGACTGAGACAAACGAATCTTCAGGAGTTAATTTGAAAAAAGATGTGAAGTTTTCTATTATAATTCCTGCACACAATGAAGAAAAGTACATTAGAAAATGTTTAGATTCAATTGCAAAGGCATCAGAGGCATATAAAGAGCAAACGGAAGTTATAGTTGTTTTAAATCGTTGTACAGATAAAACAGAGGAAATAGCAAAATCTTATAATTGTATTACATTGAAAAATAACGATAAAAACTTATCTAAAATTCGAAATGCAGGGGCTAAAATAGCTAGTGGAGAAATAATCGTTACTATAGACGCTGATACCATAATGACAGAGTCTATGTTGTTTAATGTGGATAAATATTTAGCTTCAGGTACATACATTGGTGGTGGGGTGAATGGTAAGTTTGAAAGAATATCTTTAGGAATATTTCTCTCCGCAATGTTAATCATAATCCCCTTACTTTTTAAGTACGGAGCTATATCTGTAGGGATTTTTTGGTGCTATAGAAAAGACTTTATGGCAATCAACGGATTTAATGAAAACATGCTTATGGCAGAAGATGCAGATTTCGCTAAACGTTTAAAAGAGTGGGGAAAGAAAAATAATAAGAAATTCGGTACTATTAAAAATGGAATGATAACTTCATGCAGAAGATTTGATACATATGGAGACTGGACTTTACTTAAAAATCCAAAAGTAATTTTAGCTTATCTAAAAGGAAATGATAGAAAATACGCAGATAAGACATATTATGATAACCAAGAAAGATAAAAATGGAGAAAATCAGAAGAGGATAGCTAGTACTTTTTTAGATATAATGAGAATCCAACTTAATTTAATAGATATTATAAGAAAACCACCAATTTGATTATCCTTTTTCAAATTGGTGGTTTTTATTTTTGAAATAAATATGTATTTTTTTATAAAAATATTTTTTGACCCCCATAAAACTATGTATTCCTCCGAATATGTATAGTGAAGAAAATAAATAGAAGAAAAATGACTATGAAAGAATATAGAAGCATTAATAAAATTACTAGATTAGGTGGGCATCCAAAATAAAAGGATGAAATTACCAATGGTATAGAGGAGAGTTATTCAAGGATTGCAGATAAAATAGAAAAAGAATAAGCAAAACGAACGGTAGAAAATAAGAAAGTAGATAAAAATACAAACTTAACTGTAGTGCCGAGAGAAAAGGAAAATCATTAAGAAAACGTTGGACTCTAAAAATATAACTAACAGCAAGAAAACAAGACCGAAGAAAAGTACCAAGAAAATCTGGTTAAATGGTCACTTGTGTAGTGGCCATTTTGCTATTTGAAGGAGGCTGGGAGATTACAAGTGTTGAGTTTAGTAATGAAGATCTTAAGAAAACCGAAAATAGAAGATATCGTATGTAACATACAAAACAACGAAGAAGATAAAGAAGCGTTTATCGTACAGTATCAGCCTTTTATTAGAAAATCAATTTCATCAGTCTGCCGCCGATATATTACAGAACAGGATGATGAATATAGCATTGGATTGTTTGCGTTTAACGAAGCAATTGAACAGTATTCCTATACAAAAGGAAAATCCTTTTTAGCGTTTGCTGATCTTCTTATAAAAAGAGATGTAATTGACTATATACGTAAGGAGTCTAAACATAACTTTGTCTTTTTAAAAGAAGATGAGCAAGAGGAAATGTTAGAAATGCAAGTGTCGCTTACGGAGTATATGAAAGAGATGGAAAATAGTAACCGTAAGGAGGAAATTCTTCATTTTCAAAGTGTGCTAGCTGAGTTTAAAATCACATTCTCAGAGCTTGCTAAAGAATCTCCTAAGCATCGTGATACGCGTGAGCACTTAATAGAAATTGTAAAAATTATTATAAAAGAAGAGGAAATGATGGAAGAGCTGTTCCGAAAGAAAAAGTTACCGCTTAAACATATTGAACCGCGTGTTAGGGTAAGTCGTAAAACGTTGGAACGACATAGAAAATACATTATTGCAATGTGTATTATTTTTGCAAACAACTATACATATATTCTGGATTACATAAGAGGGGAAAAGCATGATGAATAAAGGAATTGTGATGGATATAAAAAAGCATAGCGTAGTTGTTTTAACACCAAATGGAGAGTTTATTAAGTGTAAAAGAAAAGGGGATTCTTGCATGATCGGGGAGGAAATCTCATTTGATGAGCAAGAACAAAAAGCATCGCATTTTTCGATCCCTTCCTTTTTAAAACCTGCATCAATACTTGTTGCTTGTTTTCTATTTGCAGTGCTGTTTTTCTACAACCAACCAGAAGAAAAAGTATTTGCTTACGTCTCAGTTGATATAAATCCAAGTTTAGAGGTGAGCGTAACAAAGGATTTTCGTGTTATAGATTTACAGGCTTGTAATGATGATGGAAGGCGTATTTTAAAAGAATTGAAGCAATGGGAAAATAAACAATTACAAGAAGTAATACGTACTATTATAAAGCAAAGTCAAGAGGATAAGTATTTAACGAATGATAAGCAAGTTATGCTAACAGCAGTTGCAAAGGACAAGGCGCTAGAACCACAGTTAGAAAAGGCAATGAAAGAATTGAAGAAAGAATATGAGTTAAAACATATTACAGTTGAATATCAAAGTAGCACGATGCAAGTACGAGAGAATGCTAGAAAAGCTGGAATTGGCACAGGTGTCTATATAAAGCAAGAGAATGAGAAAAACAAATCGCTTACTCCTCCTGCCACGCCGCCTAATCCGGTGGAAAATGAAGAAGAGGTGCAATCACAGCCGGAGTCATCTCCTGATGCATCAATGGATTTATCTCCTGTAGACGAAAAAAAATATGAAAAGCAAGAGCAGAAAGAACAAAAGAAAACAGAGGAACAGCCATCGAAGCAAATAAAAGAAAACAATGGAAGAGGATCTCAGCAAGAAAATAGAGGGAATCAACAGGAGAATAAAAGTAGAGAATCTCAAAAAGGAAATAATGGGAATCAGCAAGGGAACAACGGAAGAGGATCACAACAAGGGAATAATGGAAATGGGCAAGGAAGCAACGGAAGAGGATCACAACAAGGAAATAATGGAAATGGGCAAGGGAACAACGGAAGAGGATCACAACAAGGGAATAATGGAAATGGGCAAGGGAACAACGGAAGAGGATCACAACAAGGAAATAATGGGAACGAGCAAGGGAACAACGGAAGAGGGTCTCAACAAGGGAATAATGGGAATCAGCAAGAGAACAACGATAGAGAATCTCAAAAAGGAAATAATGGGAATCAGCAAGGGAACAATGGAAGAGGATCCCAGAAAGAAAATGACGGAAACGAGCAAGGGAACAATGGTAGGGGGTCTCAACAAGAAAATAGAGGCCACCAGCAAGGGAATGAAAAGAAGAATCAATAGAATATGGAAGTGAGAGATTCATTTCAAAGCTAAAAGGATGTATCCCGCTATTTGTCGGGCAGTAAGACCTCCATCTCAAAATTCAGCGGAAGCAAAGAAGTTAGGTGGGGGTCGGGCTGATAATCCGTGGGGGATGAACAAAGCCCTCACGGATTAAAGTTGCACTTTATTATTTTATAGTTCTATTAAGAAGGAGTATGTGAAAAATATAATGGAGAAAAACATTCAACAAGAGAAAGATAAAGAAAAACCTGTTTTTTATGATCCGAAAGGAAGGAGAAACATAGCCTTTATTTGGTTTCTATGTATCTCAATAGTTAGTGTAAGTGTTGTATTTTATTTTTTCTTTCAAAGTATTTTTTCAACACCAGAAATTCCAAATATGAATACCGCTGTACAACAAGATACTAAACTTGTACCAATTAATCAAAAACTTAGTGATCAGCAGTTAAAGAAGGAAGAATTTAACCCAAATACCGAAACGAAGGATAATAAAAATTTGGTGAATTCGCCGAAGGATAGTAAACAACGTAAAGAAGTGTATGGTTTTTATGTAAACTGGGATGAAAATAGTACCGCTTCTTTAAAAGAAAATATCGATTCCTTAACTACGTTAGTACCAGAGTGGTATCATTTAAAAGCAGATTTAACGATTAGAAGTGAGATCAAACCTGAGATAGTAAAGTTGGCAGAAAAAAATCAAGTGAAGATTATGCCTTTGCTTACTAACTATACTGAGGAAGCTTCTGGTCCTGATAATGGGCTAATTCATAAGTTACTGAATTCCTCAAATGATGTAAAGACAAAGTTTATTAATGATTTAGTAAGCCAAGTTAAAAAGAATCAGTTTTCAGGTATTAATATTGACTTTGAGGCCGTACCTGAAAGTGATAGAGAAAACTTAACAAATTTTATGAAAGAACTTACTACGGAATTTCATGAACATGATTTGCTCGTTACACAAGATGTTCCAGCTAATGATAAGGCTTTTGATTATAGTGCGTTAGCAAAAATAATAGATCGAATGATTGTAATGATGTACGATGAGCACTATGGAGCCGGGGAACCAGGACCAATTGCTTCAAATGAATGGTTCCAACATACATTGAAAGAACTGAATATTCCGTCTAATAAGCTTATAGTTGCTTTCGGTAACTATGGATATGATTGGGAAGTGAATAGTAAAGAAGCTGCGAAGTCTTTAACTTTCTCAGAAGTTATGGCAATGGCTCATGATTCAAATATGAAAATTCAATGGGATAAGATGAGTGGAAACCCTTATTTTAGATATAAAACAGGAGAGAAAGAACATACTGCTTGGTTCTTAGACGGTGTTACTCTCTATAATCAAGTGAAAATCGCAATGGAGAACAATGCAAAGGGCTTTGCATTATGGAGACTAGGAGCAGAAGATCCTACAATATGGAAAGTTTTAAAAAATCCTATTGAGGTAAAAAAAAATCCTAATGTATTACATAAAATCAATAGTTTAGATGAAGTAAATTATTCTGGACAAGGTGAAATTTTACAGATTGAGAATGAAAGAAAAAATGGATTGAGAGATTTTAAAGTAGGCAAAGATGGTTACCTTACAGATGAAGTATATCAATCCTTACCATCTGCATATGAAGTGCAACGATATGGAAAACCAAATGGGAAACAAGTAGTATTAACATTTGATGATGGACCAGACCCGAAATATACGCCAGAAATTTTAGATATATTAAAAGAGAATCAAATAAAAGCTGCTTTTTTTGTACTTGGTGAAAACGCGCAACTAAATACTAGTATTGTAAAAAGAATATACGATGAGGGGCATGAAATTGGCAATCATACTTTCAAGCATCCTAACATAGCTGATACGTCTTTATTACGAACGAAAGTAGAACTTAATACGACGCAACGTTTAATTCAGGAAGTAACTGGACATTCTACGGTTTTATTTAGACCGCCATATGAAGCGGATGCTAACCCGGATTCATCAAATGAAATATTGCCTATTTTACGTGCACAAAATATGAACTATACAATGGTAGCGGAAAAAGTTGATCCCGAAGACTGGGCAACACCATCAACAAATGAATTAGTAAGACGTGCTCTTAATCCCATTTATAAGGGAGAGGGAAATATTATTCTTCTCCATGATGCGGGAGGGAATCGTACCCATACAGTAGAGGCACTCCCGATCATTATTAAAGACCTAAAAAAGCATGGATATAGTTTTGTAACAATTTCAGATTTAATGAATAAAGAACGAGATGAAATTATGCCTCCTGTTTCTTCTGAGGGGAAGCAATATTTACTTTACAATAAAGCTGTCTTTTCAGGAGCTGGATATTTTAAGCATATATTAACTACTATTTTTTATATTGCTATTGGATTAGGGATTTTTCGATTTTTATTCTTAATTTATTTTGCATGGAAGCAGAAAAGAAAAACGTTATCTCGCTATATTAATTCGTCCTATCAACCTTTTGTTAGTGTTGTCATAGCAGCATATAATGAAGAAAAGGTGATAGCCAAGACAATTCACTCAATTTTGGATAGTAATTATAGAGAATTTGAAGTTATTGTTGTGGATGACGGATCGACAGATGCTACGTCAAAAGTAATGAAAGAAACATTTTATAAACACCCTAAAGTTCGTTTCATTCAGAAAGAAAACGGCGGGAAATCATCGGCAATGAACCTAGGGTTTCAACAATCGCGAGGAGAAATCATTGTCACTTTAGATGCGGATACTATTATTGCGCAAGACGCCATTTCTCTAATGGTTAGACACTTTGAAGATCAGAATGTAGCTGCAGTTTCAGGTAATGTCAAAGTGGGGAATAGACGGAATTTGTTAACTACTTGGCAACATGTTGAGTACATTACAGGGTTTAATTTAGAACGTAGAGCTTTTGATGAGTTAAATTGTATTACAGTAGTTCCAGGAGCTATTGGGGCGTGGCGCAAAAAGAATGTAGTTGAATCTGGATATTTAAGCGAAGATACATTAGCAGAAGATACCGATCTTACTATTACATTTTTACGTCAAGGGCATAGAATTGTATATGAAGAAAAAGCGCATGCTTTTACGGAATCACCTGAGGATGTGAAAAGTCTCATTAAACAGCGATATCGTTGGTCATATGGTACACTTCAATGTCTTTGGAAACATCGAAAAGCGTTGTGTAATTCAAAACATAAAACGTTAGGGTTTATTGCACTGCCTAACATGTGGTTATTCCAATATGTTCTGCAATTCATTGCTCCTTTTGCAGATATATTAATGATTATAGGACTATTTAGTAGTAATCCGCTAAAAGTTTTAGGATTTTATTTTGTATTCTTTTTAATGGATCTTCTCGCTTCTCTGTTCGCATTTAAATTAGAGGAAGAAAATCCGAAACCATTAGTATGGTTAATTTTACAACGTTTTATTTATCGTCAATTTATGACTTATGTTGTCATTAAATCTATATTCTCATCGCTTCGAGGAGTAGCGGTAGGGTGGAATAAACTAAAGAGACTGGGGAGTGTTAAACATTCCACGGAACATAAGGAGGCATCATAAAAGAGCGGACTATCTGCTCTTTTTTTCATTGATTTTAGTTAGTTGAATGTAGAGTTGTAGCATAAAAACTACTGCTTCTATAACGAGATTCCTATTCATTATGAATAGTGAGACATTATGTTAAGCTAATCCTTTAGTTTCGGATTAAAGTTTTTTTATATTTTTTTAAAATGACGGACACAAAAACGCATATACCTTCGAATTATATATATGGATAACATAAATATGTATATAAAAGGGGAGAAATAGGATGAAAGAAAAAAAAGAAATGTTTCAAGAAATCGCTGAGGTGTTAAAGGTATTGGCGCATCCAGTTCGTCTATCTTTAGTAAAAATAATGCTTGCAAAAGGTCCTACTAATGTAACAACAATGTATGGGGATTTACAAATGCCTCAAAGTACAATTAGTCAACATTTATCTAAATTAAAAGCTGCTAAAATGGTTACAGGTACTCGGAAAGGATTAGAAATTTATTATGAAGTAACTGACAATCGTACAAAATCAATATTAGCATGTTTAGTTTAAATACAGACTTCTATTTCAAAATAAAAAACGCTATTCTTTTCTATGATTTTAAAGAGAGAATAGCGTTTTTTATTTTTAAGGAGTATCTTTTTATATGCCTATAGAATGGAGTGGAAGGTTTATGGGTTTAAATGTACCTACTATTACCTTAGGTTCTAATGCGTCTAATAATGAAAAAATTCTCGGTTTAGGGGTGCTTCTTTATAGCTTACGTACAATTGAGATTAGAAAAAGTAGAGCGAGCGTTTAATGAGGCGGAAGTAGTGTTTATATGCGAAACTTTATAGAAATCTCATTTTTCTAATTGTATCTTTTTAGATTGATGGATGTGGGGTCACGTCCATCAATCTAAGAAAACAAGTTAGCTAAAAAATGATGAAAATAAACTTTATAGAAATAAAAAATATGAACGTAGAGGATTAAACAAAGTATATAGTGCTTTTTTAGTCATGTAATCTTTTAATCTGATGATCTTTTCCCCATTCAAACAGATCATTCATTATTTGCATTAAAGATTTTCCGTATTCACTTATGGTGTACTCAACCTTTGGTGGTACTTCTTGATATACGGTACGATAGATAATCCCATCAGCTTCAAGTTGCCGAAGTTGTTGTGTAAGAACCTTTTGTGTAATGTTTGGGATTTCTCGTTTAATTTCATTTGTTCGCATTTTTCCATCCGACAAAATACATAAAATATGAACTTTCCATTTTCCACCGATTACATCGAGTGTTGTTGCAATTGGGCAATCATCATTTTGATTCATATAACACCTCCAAAGGTACTTCAAGGTTCCTATAGTACCTGAAAGTACGTACTTTTCAATTATATGTAACTCATTCATACTAATACGTAAAGGATTGATTAATTTATAAAGGGGCTGGAAAATGATGAGAACACTTGTAATTGTAGCACACCCTCATATTGAAAAATCAAAAATTAATAAAAGATGGATAGAAGAACTTGAGAAACATTCAGATGAAATTACGGTGCATGAATTATATAAGGTGGCACCAAATTGGGAGTTTAATATTGAACAAGAGCAAAAGTTATTAGTAGAACATGACAGATATATATTTCAATTTCCGCTTTACTGGTACAGCACACCACCATTATTAAAAAAATGGTTCGATGATGTATTAACATATGGATTTGCGTACGGATCACAAGGAGATAAAGTGAAGGGGAAAGAATTTGGTGTAGCTATTTCTATAGGTGGATTAGAAAAAGACTATGAAAATAGTGGGATTACAATGGATGAGTTGACGAAACCATTCCAAGCTACATGCCTATATACAGGTATGGAATTTATACCTTCCTTTTATTTATATGGTGCAGAATATAAACTAAGTGATGAAGAGATTGATAAAAGTGCACCTGAGTATGTGCAATATGTAATGAACAAGAAGTATTCTAATATATAATGAAAAATAGCCATTTACTTGTGAAGTAAATGGCTATTTTATATTCTTCTTATATTCACTAAGTGTAATCTTTAGTAAATTAATAGTTAATCTGGTAAAATAAAAAACCTAACATATATAAAGGGGAGTTTTACTTGAGAACGATGCGACAATTATTACAAAAGAGAGCAATGCAGTCACCAAATTTGGAAGCGCTTGTAGGAGGGAAGAAAAGATATTCGTTTCAGCAATATAATGAACGAGTAAATCAGCTTGCACATTATTTGTTACATAATGGTGTGCAAAGAGGAGATCGTATAGGAATACTATGCAAAAATAATCACCCATTTCCAAGTGTTATGATGGCAAGTTTAAAAATTGGAGCGGTATTTATTCCGCTAAATCATCAGCTTACTGTATATGAATTAGAAACGATTGTAAAAGAAGCGAAATTAAAAGTGTTAGTTATTGATGAAGAATTTAGTGAAGTGTTATTAAATGTTGATGCTGTTAAAGAAATTCCTTATGTAATTCAAACGATAAAAGAAGGTTTTGGTTCATTTGAATTAGAGCTGCAAAAACAGCCAACGACAGAACCGAACGTAGAAGTTCATGAAGAAGACGACGCCATTTACTTATTTACTTCAGGAACGACTGGACAGGCGAAAGCATGTGTAATTGGACATAAAAACTTACATCACTATTTTGCTGAAATTGCGGGACAAAGAGAAATCCCAGCAGGTGAACGCTTTTTATCTGTGCATCCATTGTTCCATATGAGTGGCGTGCTTTCTATTTTAAATTGTATTTATCATGGCGTTACGATGATTTTCTTAGCTGATTCGAATCCTACTCTTATTTGGGATAAGATTGAAGAAGAGAAAATTACTACGATGCTTGCGTTCCCTGCTGTTTATAGTTACATGCTTGATGAATTAAATAAAAAAGAACGTAATATTTCAACCTTTAAAGTAGCACAAAGCGGTGGTACAAAAGTGCCAGAAACACTCATTCAAAAATATATGGAAAAAGGAATATATATGGTGCAAGGTTATGGTAGTACAGAAGGTTGGGTTGTAACCTCATGGCATCCAATGATGGGAAAAGAAAAGATGTCTTCTGTAGGAAAAACCTTGAAAAATGTAGAGGTGAAAATTGTTCATCCGGAAACAGGACATGAACTAACAACAAATGAAGTTGGAGAGATTCATGTGAAAAGTCCATACATGTTTAAAGGGTATTGGAATAATGAAAAGGCGACAAAGAAGGTAGTAAAAGATAACTGGTTTAACATGGGTGATGCTGGCATGATAGATGACGATGGATTCCTGCATATTATGGGAAGATATAAAGACGTTATTATACGCGGTGGTGACAATGTATATCCAGATCAAGTAGAAGATGTTATTCATGAAATACATGGTGTTTTAGAAGTTGCAGTAGTTGGAGTTCTAGATGACTTTTGGGGAGAGGTTCCAAGAGCTTTCATTGTGAAGGATAGCGAAACAATATTAACAGAAGAAAGTATTACTCAGTATTGTAAACAGAAATTAGCCAGTTACAAAATACCAGAAGTGGTATTCATAGATGAGTTACCGAAAAATGCTTTAGGAAAAGTGTTGAAGAGGGAATTACGAGATGTAGTTCTTGTGAAATAGAAAATTATGAAACGATGGAGAACCCAGTTATGTATAAAGCATGACTGGGTTTTTATGTATCAAAAACATAATAATTTACTAGATTTTGTATTTTGTGTAAGATAATAAAGAATATTCAATTAATAATTCGAGGGATGAAATTAAATGAAGCTACCGTTATTAGAAGTAGAGACGGATAGACTCATTATCCGTCCATTTCAAAAAGATGATTACGAAAGTTGGTTAGATGGATTTAATAAGAGACTGCCATCGCAGTATAAATATGACGATGGCTATCAAGTTATGGCATCGTCAACAAAAGAATGGTTCACGGAATGGATAAGAGGCTTTGATGAAGCAGCACATCGAGATGAGATGTATGTATTAGGTATTTTTCGTAAAGAAGACGGAGCTAATATTGGAAAGCTAGAGCTAATAAAAATTTTACGTATGGATTATCAGTGGGCAATGATGGGCTACTCTATTCATAATCAATATTGGAAAAATGGATATGGGGTAGAAAGTGTAAACGCTACGTTATCGTTATTTTTTAATAGCCTTAATTTTCATAGAATCGAATTACATATACATGTTGATAATGAGCCATCAGTGCGTCTTGCGGAAAGCGCAGGCTTTTCATTTGAATGCAAGAGAGAGGCATTTTCATTAGAGAATGGTAAGTGGATGGATTTTCTTATTTATTTTAAAAATAAGGAGATGAGTATATGAGAGTGGTTATTACAGGTGGAAATCGGGGATTAGGGTTACAGTTAGTAAAAGTATTTCATGAAAAGGGGCATATCGTTTATCCGTTAGTTAGAACTGAGGTTGCGGTAACGCAATTGAAGCAAATGTTTAGTGGTAGATGTTTTCCTATATTGGCAGACTTATCGGCTGATGAGAGTACGGAGCAAATTAAGAAGCAGCTTGAGGAATATACAGAATATGTTGATCTAGTTATAAATAACGCTGGCATTACTGGGAAGGAGACTGAGATTTTACATACAAATTCAGAAGAATTAACAGACTTATTTAATATTCATTGCTTAGGTGTAATTCGGGCTGTAAAAGGTACATATGTGGCGTTAGCTAAATCGGATCATCCGAGAATAATAAATGTGTCCTCTCGATTAGGATCATTACATAAAATGGCGAACAAAGAGTTTCCGCAAGGTCAGTTCTCATATTCATATCGAATTGCTAAAGCTGCACAAAATATGTTAACACTCTGCTTACAACAAGAGTTTGAGAATAAAAGAATTCGTGTAACTGCCATTCACCCAGGAAAATTAAAAACTGATATTGGTGCCTTTGATGCGAATATGACTCCGGCTGAAGGAGCAAAAAATATATATGATTGGGTAATAGATTCAAATGAGGATATTTCAGGGAAGTTTATTGAGCCTGGTGTAGGGGAATTGAAGTGGTGATATACGATCTTGCAATCATTCAGAATCTATTTGGCCCTTCTAAAAAAGTATTAAATGGCTTACCAAATGCAGTAACGATTGAAGAAATAGAAGAAGATGTTTTGTATAACGTACAAACATATAAAGAAAAGATAAGTAGATTTGAAGAGGTTTGTTTTAATTGGGAGTTAAAAAGAGCAAGTATTGTATTAAACAAAAGGTTTAGTAGTTATAACTCAAGTGTGAAAGTGTTACTTGATGTCGGTTTTTCTTTGTATGCCGCAAAGATAGAAGTATGTAGAGAATTGAACAATGTAGAAGAGCTTGAAAGACAATATACATATCGATCAATAGCAGAAGGAACGTTATCGGAAAAAGAATTTAAATACATTTGGGAGCAATGTATGTTGAACTCAGGAAATCAAACTTCAATTTTAACTATCGATGAGCATTTTTATTCCGTGCAAACAGAGTTAGGTAAGGGTTGGGAAAAGTCATGTATTGTTTTTTATGATAAAACTGAGCCAATTGGTATGTCCATACCGCATATAGAAACTGGAACAGAAAGTGAAGGACGATTATTTTACTTTGGAGTAATGCCTTATTATCGCGGGAGAGGAATTGCTTCTCATATGCATCTTCAATCGTTGCATATGTTAAAGGAAATGGGGGCTACTTATTACATCGGAAGTACACATACTTCAAATGAAAAGATGCAGAAGATATTTTGGAGAAATTATTGTTCGGTGAAAACGGAGACAGAGCTTTATTATAAAATTTTTAAAGTAGATTAGGAGAAAAGAAAATGAAGACTATAAACGTATTTCATTACGACGCATTTACGAATAAACCAAATAAGGGAAATCCAGCAGGTATTGTATTAGAAGCAGATGGATTAACGGAAGAGGAAATGCAAATTATTGCTGAAAAAGTTGGATATAACGAAACAACTTTTGTTCTTTCCTCAGAAGTAGGAGATATAAGAATGCGCTATTTTACACCTGGTTTTGAAATGGATTTATGTGGTCATGGGACAGTAGGGACGATATATGCCTTGCGCGAAAAAGGTTTATTAGAAGAGAAAAGTAACCTTACGATTGAAACGAAGGCAGGGATTTTACCAATACAAATAGGTGTAAATGAAAAGGGAGAAACCTTTATTAAAATGAGGCAGACAGCACCCCAGTTTAAAGATTTTGCAGGTTCAAAAGAAGAATTAGCTCATAGTATTGGTTTAGAAGTAAATGATTTAGATGAAAGTTTACCGATTGTATATGGAAGTACGGGGAATTGGACTGTAATTGTACCGATTAAAAATCTTGATGCGTGTGAGAGAATGAAACCTAATACTGATGCATTTCCGTCAGTATTAAAAGAAATACCTAATGCTTCCATTCACCCAATTTGTCTAGAAACTTATGATGAACTAGCACAAATGCACGGCCGTCATTTTTCATCAGCTTACGCTGGAACGATTGAAGATCCAGTGACAGGAACAGCTTCAGGTGTAATGGGAGCGTATTATGCGGAGTATTTAGAGAAAGATTTTGAACATGAATTGGATTTAATCGTTGAGCAAGGACAGGAAATAAATAAAGATGGTCGTGTAACTGTTTATGTAACGAAAGGGATAGAAAACGAGAAGTTACAAATAGATATTGCTGGAACAGCGGTATATGTGAAAGAGTTTGAAGTTTTAATATAAAAAAAGAAAGCCCGGCATACATCCGGACTTTCACTATCTGTTCAATACTTCAATATACGAAGCATTTCCAGTTGTTCTTAAAGCAGAGCGAAAATTGTTATTTTCTAGCGTTTTAGCGACTTGTTGTAATTGCTGTGCATCATCATGATGGATAAGTAAGCTGTCAGCACCGCTTTCTTCTATATGAATGTGTTCGACATTTCCGATGGCATCATGTACAGCTTTTAAAAATTCAGGTTTCATATTGTCCTCCTATATGTATGTAACGTTGTTGTTAGTATTTCCTTATTTTTGAAATATAAAAGTAAATGAAAGGAGAAATAAAATGAATATAAAGCAGTTTAACGAACATATAACATCATTATTTGGAGAGCATCTTCATAAATACGGCGATGATGAATATGGTTTTACTCATATAAGTAAAGATGAATTTCACAAAATCGGTTACACAACAAATTTAACGTTAGAAACTATTGAAGAAGCGTATAGAAATGGAGTCGATATGATAGTTACACATCATGCGCCGTGGAGTTTTTTATTTGGTATGGAAGAGGCTTGTATTGAGAAATTGAAGCAATATGAAATGAATCATTTTTGGGTTCATTTGCCGTTAGATTTTGTAAAGTTTGGCACATGTACATCGTTATTTAACGGAATTGGGATAGATACAATACTGGAATATTCCACGTATGAGGAAGAAGAACTACCGGGAATAGGAGAATATAAAGAAGCGATTCCTTTTTCAAACTTAGTTGGAAAACTTGAAGAAAAAATGGAAGAGAAAGTGAAGAGCTGGAAAAATCACGATAAACCAGTAAAACGGATTGCGATTTTAACCGGTGCAGGAAACAATACAAATTTGATTGAACGTGCATTAGAAAAAGGGTGTGACACGTACATAACAGGTGAAAAAACATTATATACAGTTCAACATGCGAAATTTAAAGGGATTAATTTAATTGTAGGCAGTCATACGTTTACAGAAGTGTTTGGTGTAGAAAGTTTGGCTCATAAATTACAAGACAGAGACCCTGCAATAGAAATTATTAGAGTATATGAAGAGCATTTAGAGTGATAAAATCACATTACCATAAATGGAATATTGAAGAAAGCCATTGTAATAAAATAAAATTATTGTTTGTTATATTAGGATGGATGAGAGGATTTCCCTTGCGTTTGTCAAATAATAGTAAAGCTGCCTTTTGAATTGAGGGAATATTCGGAGTTAAAGGGTGAGAGAATGGACATTTCAATAATCACTGCACAACTAGTTAAGGAAAAAGTTATTTCACATTATCCAAATAGCGTAAAAGCATTAAACGGGGGTACGACAAGTACTATATATTTGTTAGATGAACAATACGTTGTAAAGTTGAATGAATCGGATGTCATACGTGAAGAAGCTTATTTTCTTCAGTTTTATAAAAAGGACGAATTATTTCCAAAGCTTTTATATAAGGAACCTTTAAATCGCTATATTGTTTACTCATTCCTTGAGGGCACAAATTCTTGCAAACTAGGCTATAAACGGAGTGTTCTTTGTAAACTTGTAAAAGAAGTTATCAATGAGTATGAAGTAGCTACAGAGGTTGATGGCTGGGGATGGAAAGAAAATCCGGTTCAATCTTGGAGTGGATTTTTAACAACAAATGTGATAGAAGCTCATGAAAATGTAAGGCGTTACATAAGTGAAGAAGGGTATAGAACGGTTCTTAAGTTAGCGAATAGGGACGCTGGAATAAATCAGCCGTTTTTATTGCATGGTGATCTTGGATTTCATAACTTTATATTTAAAGAGAATGAGCTGCACGGTGTAATTGATCCTTTACCAGTGTTAGGAGATCCTATATATGATTTAATTTATGCGTTCTGTTCAACTCCGGAAGATTTAACAAAAGAAACGATTGGTTATGCGATGAAACAATGTGTATTTCATAAAAATGACCGTGATTTATATGAAGAAATAGTCATAGGATTATATTTGCGTATAGATACATGTTTACGGCACCACCCGAAAGATTTAGAAGATTATTTAGAAGCTTGGCGTTATTGGATGGGTGAGGTTGAGGTGACTTTATAGTACAAATATTTTTGGGGAGATAGTGAGATGAATGTTGCAGAAGCGAAAAAGGATTTAGCAATAAAAACGAAGAGAGGCTTACCGATTATATTAGCCGGCGTTTTATTTTGGGTAGTTATGAGTATAACGGGATTTGTTCTTTCTGAAAAACAAGTGGTGTGGGTATATTTAATCGGTATGGGCTGTGTGTTTCCTTTTGGCTTAATGATAGCTGCTATATTGAAGATTGATATGTTTGCGAAAGGAAATCCGTTAGGGGTTTTGGCAGGCTTAATTGGTGGAATAAATGTATTGAATATTCCACTTGTATTACTTGCCTATTTTCAATTTCCAGAATGGTTACCTTTTGTAGTAGCGATGTTAATAGGTGTTCATTTTATTCCGTACGTATGGATTTATGAAAGTAAAAGTTATGGTTTATTATCAGTAGGGACTGTATTTGTAACGTCAGTTTGCGGGATTCTTTTTGCAGAAAAAGGATTTACTGTAATTCCATTATCGGTTACAGTTGTCTATTTACTTACTTTTATAAGTTTAATAATTGAAAATAAAAAAGCAGATCATTATCAACAAAAGTCAGCTTAATAAAAATATAGGGATAGGGGAAATTATGATGAAAAATTTCGTTTGTACAACGTGTGGCGTGCAGTATGCAGCGAGTGTAGAAGAACCAGTGAGTTGTCATATTTGTGATGAAGAAAGGCAGTATGTGAATCCGAAAGGGCAGTCTTGGACGACTTTAGAAAATTTGCAAACAGATGATACATATAAAAATGAAATAATTAAAGAGGAAAATGGACTTTATAGTATTACGACAAAACCAGGATTTGCGATCGGTCAAACGGCATTTGTAGTGAAAACAGAGTCATATCGTTTACTGTGGGACTGTATTACGTATTTAGATGAAACGACAATTACGAAAATAAAAGAGCTTGGCGGATTAGATGCGATTGCATTGTCTCATCCTCATTATTATTCAACGCAAGTAGAATGGGCAGAGACATTTGATGTACCAATTTATATACACGAAGATGATAAAGAGTGGGTGATGCGTCCGAGTAGTCGTATTATTTATTGGTCTGGTGAGTCTTTACAATTAGCTGATGGATTAGTCATTCATCGTTTAGGGGGACATTTTAAAGGTGGATCTGTCTTACATTGGGAAGAAGGTAATGACGGAAAAGGAATTTTGTTAACAGGTGATATTATTCAAGTTGTAGCAGATGAGCGGTGGGTAAGCTTCATGTACAGCTATCCAAACTTAATTCCACTACCAGCGAGAAAAGTGGAAGAAATGGTGAATCGAGTGAAGCCGTTACAGTTTAATCGTTTATACAACGCTTTTCATCGAGTAGTAAAAGAAAATGCAAATGAGGCAGTTGAACGTTCTGCTGACAGATATATAAAAGCAATAGAAGGAAAGTTGTTTCATACGTAAAAGGAGAGTAGCTTAATGAAAACGTTAGTATGTTTTGGAGATAGTATTACAGCTGATGAAACATTTTTTGATGGAATGCCGAGATTAACACCACGTTTGCAAGAGATGTTTCCGAACTGGAAAGTAGTGAATGCAGGTGTTCCAGGTGATAATACATTCGATGCGTTAAATAGGATTGAAGAAGATGTAATATCATATAAACCAGATTTCGTAACAGTTTTTCTTGGTACGAATGATGCAGTTTCTTTTTCTCAAGTGTCATTACAAGCATATAAAGAAAACTTAGAGAAGATTGTGAACCAAGTTTCATCAGATAAAGTACTACTGATTAGTCCTGCACCAGTTGATGAAGAAAGACAGCATAATAGAACAAATAGAGTGCTTAGTCAGTATGCAGACGTGGTGGAGAAAGTGGCGAGGGAAACAGGAAGTTATTTTCTAAACGTATTCGCTGAAATGATTCAAGAACGGGATTATAAAAGATTTGTAGAAAATGATGAAAAAGATGGATTACACTTTGGGCCAGAAGGTTATGAGTATGTAGCGAAGTTAATTGGTGAAAAGTTAAAAGGGATTTTATAAGGAGCAAAGCACTTAGTGCTTTGCTTTTTCGTATTTCTTTCGTAGTCCATAAACTTATTGATTGCTGTAATTTGGATAGATATTTTGCATTTTTATCCCGCATTAACTGCCCGTAAATGCCCGATTGGTGAGGGCTAATAATCAGTGGGGGATGAGCAAAAAAACCACTGATTAAAGTTTCACTTTATGTGGGTAAAAGGTTAGTGCTGTTTTAAAGTAATATAAATTTATTTTTAAAAATTTATATTTCGTAGTTGAAAATTAATAAAGGTGTAACTATAATAGTTACAGTAAGTTTGTTGTTTTGAGATGTACATATTGAATTACAAGAATGAAGGGAGTTTTTATGTAAATCAAAAAGCTATAAAATCCATTAATTTTTATAATAAGATAAAATGCTTTTGGTTCATACACATTATTAAATATGTTATTTCTAATAGAAAACTAGAGGTGGAAAAATGAAAAATTTTAAAGGTATGTTAATATCATCACTTGCAATTACAGCTTTTGCTGGGGTAGGTACGACATTTGTAACAAATACAGTACATGCTGCTAATGACGATTCTAGTAAAATACAAGTTCGTTCTAATAAGAGTATAAACACAACAACTGGCTCGAGATTGCCTGTATTATCAGTCAATCCTTATGATGAACCTAGATTTTCAAGACAGGGATATCTTGAAGAGGCACCTTTAGGAATTAATGCTCCTTATGCTTGGGGAATTAAAGGAGGAAATGGCCAGGGAGCAACTTTTGTAGATTTGGAAGAAGGTTGGTTATTAAATCATGAAGATTTAGTCGGTCAAAATATTGAATTTATGTCTGGAAAAATGAGTAATGATCTTTCTCACGGTACTTCAGTTCTAGGTGTTGTTTCTGCAGCTGACAATGGGATTGGGAACATTGGGATTGCACCAAAAGCAAAGGCAAAAGTAATTTCAGTGATCCGAGATAATGGGAGAATCGATGTAAGAGATGCTATTTTAAGTGCCGTAGATTCTTTACAGGCTGGAGATGTTTTATTAATAGAAGAATCCTTTAAATATGATGGATATGGAGATGACCCTTTACCAGTAGAAGTATACCCGAGTATATTTAACGCAATTCGCAAAGGTACAGATAAAGGCATTATTATTGTAGAAGCAGCTGGTAATGGTGGGATTGATTTAGATGAATTTAAAGACCGTAATGGTAAGCAGATTTTAAATCGAAATAGTCGAGACTTTAAAGATTCAGGAGCTATTATAGTTGGAGCATCTACTGCAAGAGTTCCTCATAAACGTTTAGCTTTCTCTAACTATGGTAGTAGAATTGATGTATATGGTTGGGGAGAATATGTTGATACATTAGATACATATCAAAATCAAAATAGTAAAGGACAAAAAGTTACAGATCAGAACATAATTAATCGTTATACTTCTAATTTTCGTGGTACTTCTAGCGCTTCGCCTATAATTGCTGGGGCTGCTGTATCGATTCAAGGGATTGCTAAAGAACATTTAGGTAAGGCATATACACCAAAAGAATTGAGAGCAATTTTAAGTAATCCTAATACAGGCACAAAGACTAATAACCCATCATCTGATAAAATAGGGGTTTTACCAGATTTAAAAGCGATTTTGTCTAACCTTGGATTTCATAATGATTTGACTACCAATGATCCTATGGTATTTCCAGATAACGTAGAAAAAAATGAAGGAAAAGAAAATTCAACTTTCGTATTTCCAGGTGAAGAAACAAAAAGAACAGGTGATAAAAATTCAACTGTAACCTTTCCAGAAGAAGATTTAAAACAGGAGGAAAAAGAAGAGGGATTAATTGTTTTTCCTGATTAATAAAAAAATACTACCTTCCATTTGGAGGTAGTATTTTTTATTTCTTGTCAATAACAAGCAGGCATGAAATTTGTATTTGTTTATCTTTCATAATGAATTTAACTAAAAAAATCGAATATTTGACTGTTAATTTACTTTTTCGTCTCAATCAATTACATGAATTAATCTAGAAATGCTTGCTGTAATGCTTTCAGTCCATCGCTGTAAATACCATGAAACAGATTTATTGCCTCTTCATCACTAACCTCAACAGGAGTGAATGTACCAGACCACTCTACTAACGATGTATTACTTTCAGTACCTTCTTTCACCTGGATTGTAGATAAATAATTAGTGACTGGGAACGGTGCATTCATGATTGAATACGTGTAGTAGCGTTCTTTAGCATTGAATATTTCTAAGCGTTCTATAATTGTATCACCATCTGGATTAGCTAGATGACGTACACGACCGCCTTCCGTTAATTTACTGCTAGGTATATAAGGTAACCAGTCTGGAAGGGAGTTGAAACCTCCGATTAATTGCCATACTTGTTCAGGTGAACCGAAAATTTCCATAGATGTAGTAGTATGTGCCATATTCATTACGCTCCTTTTCATCCCGGTATTTACGGGTAAATAATCAGTGGGGGATGCTCCCACTGATTAAAGTTTCATTATTATTTTACGTTGATTGGTAGTGGTGCATTAGGTGCTACTAGTTTTTGTTCGCGCATTTCTTCCCAGAATGCTGCTGGAATTACTGTATTTAAGGCGTTTTGGTCTTCTACAATTCGTTCCGGTTTACTTGCACCAGGAACAACGGCAGCAACTGCTGGATTTGCTAGTGAAAATTGTAATGCAGCAGCTTTGATGCTGATGTCGTGACGATCTGCAAGAGCTTTGATTTTCTCAACCTTTGCAATAATTTCTGGCGATGCTTTTTGATATTCGAAGTGAGCGCCTCCAGCAAGAATACCTGAGCTATATGGGCCACCAACAACAATATCCATATTATGCTTTACAGCTGCAGGCATTACTCGTTGTAATGCACGTTCGTGGTCTAATAATGAATAGCGACCAGCTAGTAAGGATATATTTGGTTTCGCTTCTTCTAAATCAAGCATAAGTTCAATTGATTCTACTTTGTTTACTCCAAGCCCCCAGCCCTTAATAACTCCTTCTTCACGTAAACGTGTTAGCGCACGGAATGCTCCTGTTCGAGCTGTTTCAAATTGTGAAATCCACTCATCACCATAAAAGTCTTGTGCTAAATCATGAATGAAAACAAAGTCTAGACGATCTGTTTTTAAACGTTTCAAACTTTGCTCGATAGAACGAAGTGTTGCATCTGCGCTATAGTCATTGATCATTTTATTTTTGCGACCAAATTCGAAAAGTCCGCCTTTTTCACCTAAATCACGTGCAGATGGATCTTCTAGTTCATCTGAAATCGTTCGACCTACTTTGGTGCTTAAAAAGTAATCATCACGATTTCTTTTTGACAGTGCTTCACCAAGACGGATTTCCGCTAATCCAGATCCATAAAGTGGAGCTGTATCAAAGTAACGAACGCCATTCTCCCAAGCAGCATCCACTGTAGCGATTGCTTCTTCCTCTGGGATATTACGGTACATATTTCCTAGTGGTGCTGTACCAAACCCGATTTTTTCTTTTAGTAATTTACTCATTATAGATATCCTCCTAAAATGTATTTGAAAATTATTTATTCATTGTGAATGGATGTGAAAATGAAAACATGTCATTTCATCGTCTGACAAAATGTATGATAAAAATACTCACTTTAAAGTACAGGTACTAACAGGTAATTTCTAACACTGCATGACTCACTCAACTCTTACAAATGCTATTATGAAATGTATTTTACATAATGAAAAGTACGTACTTTAAAGTGATATAGATACTAAAAAGTAATACAGGTACTTTTTGGTGCCGTACTACTCATCTGCTGTTTACGTATGCTATTATGAAACATGTTTAACACAATAAAAAGTACGTACTTTAAGGTGCTATAGATACTTAAAAGTAATATTTAAATATTTTAGCTTATTTGTCTTATAAAATTATTAAAGGAGATTTTTATATGAAAACATACAATATTCCTGTAGAGGCAACTTTAGAGGTTATCGGTGGAAAGTGGAAAGTAGTTATCCTTTGTCATTTAAAGAAAGACAAAAAGAGAACGTGCGAATTAAAACAATTAATGTCTGGTATTACACAAAAGATGTTAACGCAACAATT
Source organism: Bacillus sp. N6 (assembly GCF_052805735.1). Taxonomy (NCBI): domain Bacteria; kingdom Bacillati; phylum Bacillota; class Bacilli; order Caryophanales; family Bacillaceae; genus Bacillus; species Bacillus sp. N6. Next base: position 3,320,702 of record NZ_CM127843.1, on the reverse strand, counting down.
ACGTGAATTAGAAGAAGATGGTGTAATCGAGAGAAAAGTGTATAACCAAGTGCCACCAAAAGTAGAATACTCTTTAACTGATTACGGTCATTCTTTAGATTCTATACTCGATACTCTTTGTAACTGGGGAGAAAATCATCTTGAAAAGAATGGTAACACGTCTATGCTTATAACCGCAGCTGAATAAAGAAAGAAAAAACGAACGAGAATACGTTCGTTTTTTCTTTTTGTATAGAGGGAGATTTTTAAGCAGCATAATTACTTTTTTGTAATATAGGTACTTTTTTGTGCTGTAGGAACTAAAATGTGCCGTATAGAAAATTATTTATTTTTACGTAACAATAGATAAGGAATTTATAAAAAAGGAGAGGAGATCGCGTGAAACAATATAATATACCTATAGAAGCAACTTTAGAAATTATCGGTGGAAAGTGGAAGGTCGTCATTTTATGTCACTTAACGAAAGGGACGAAGAGAACGAGTGAGTTGCAACGTCTAATTCCTGAAATTTCTGTGAGAATGTTAACGCAGCAACTACGTGAGCTGGAAGAAGATGGTGTGATTACACGTGAAATTTACAAAGAAATTCCCCCTCGAGTAGAATACTCCCTAACCGATTATGGGTGGTCTTTACAAAATGTATTAAATCAATTAACCGCATGGGGAGAACGATGCATAGATAGAAAAAACACAGAAGTTAAGTGAAATCTCTATATGTAATATTGAAAACACCACCTAATGAAGAGGTGGTGTTTTTCGTTTTAAAACTTTAGAAAGTTGTTATGATGAAAAGTAAAATTTTTGAGGACCTGTTTCAGTCATGGGTACTTAAAAGTGCCTACATCACTTTAAAGTACGTACTATTCTTCATAATATAACCGTTTTATAATGACACTCGTAGCAAGAAGTCATAAAGATTTTAAGCTATGTTCAAAAAGACTTATTAACTAGTATAGTTTTTTGTTCAATTTTTTAGTAGGAGATGTTTTTATGGTTGAAGAACTTTTTTATAAAAAAATACTTAAAAATCTGTTTTCAGATCCAGTTCAAATTACACTTTGGAATGGAGAAACAATACAATATGGCGAAGGGGAACCTCAATTTCATATAACATTCCATAAGCCGCTCTCAAAAAAAGAAATTGCTAAGGATCCTTCTATTGCATTCGGTGAAGCATATATGAATGGAGACCTTGAAATAGAGGGTAACCTTGAAAAAGCAATTCAATCTATTTATAAAAGGCAGGATAGCTTTTTAGGTGATAGTAAGTTGCAATATTTCAAAAGTAAATGGAATTTCTCAAAACAAAAAAATAAAGATGATATTGCTCATCATTATGATATTGGGAACGATTTCTATAAATTATGGCTTGATGAAACAATGACATATTCTTGTGCATATTTCCAAAATGAGCAAGATTCTTTAACGACAGCTCAACATAATAAAGTAAATCATATTTTGAAAAAGTTGAACCTTCAAAAAGGTGATACGCTATTAGACATCGGTTGCGGGTGGGGTGAGCTCATTACAGCTGCCGCTAAGCAGTACGGTGTGAAAGCGATGGGAGTAACGTTAAGTGAGGAACAATTTGCAAAGACTTCCGAGCGAATTAAACAAGAGGGACTTACGGATTTAGTTGAAGTATCTTTACTTGATTACCGCGATATTAAGAATCGTAAATTTGATAAAATTGTTAGTGTAGGTATGATCGAACATGTAGGAAAAGACAACATTACGCAATACTTTGAAACAGTTAACAAACTACTAAATGATGGCGGGATTTCTCTGCTGCATTGCATTACTTCTCCGGCTAATGGTGGTGCTACGAATGGTTGGATTGAAAAATATATATTCCCTGGTGGGTATGTTCCTGCTGTTAACGAATTAATCACGAACATGACAAACGAACAATTTTTCATTGTTGATGTGGAAAGCTTACGTAGACATTACGGGAATACATTACAACATTGGGCTCGAAATTTTGAAAACGTACTAGAGGAAGTTCGCAAAACGAAAGATGAGCGATTTATCCGCATGTGGCGTTTATATTTAAATGCATGTGCAGCTTCGTTCTTTACAGGTAATATTGATTTACATCAATTTGTATTTACAAAAGGGATTAATGATACAATTCCGATGACACGTTCGTATATGTATGAATAAGAGTATATAACTAAGTAGCTCTCAAGTCATTGAGTATAAATAAAATGATGATAGGACATAAGTCTATAACGTAAAGTCGAGATGGGGATCAGAAAAGGATTTCTATCTCGATTTTTTAATATATAATTTTAAAATCAAAACTATATACTTTTAAAGATAAAAATATATAATAAATGTAGAAACGAAAATTTATGAGCAAGGAAGTTGAAGAACATGACATTAACAATGGGCTTTATTGGATTTGGAAAATCAGCTAACCGTTATCACCTACCTTATCTAAAGACACGTAATAATATAAAAGTAAAAACGATTTTTGTACGTCAAATAAATGAAGAATTAGCGGCTCCATATGAGGAAAGAGGTGTTTACTTCACTACTGATTTGGACGAATTGTTGAATGACAAAGAAATTCAAGTCGTGACGATCTGTACGCCAGCACATACGCATTATGAATTAGCAAAAAAAGTTATACTAGCCGGAAAATCAGTTATCGTTGAAAAACCATTTTGCGATACAGTAGAACATGCGAAAGAATTATTAGCTTTAGGACGAGAGAAAGGTGTAGTCGTTATGCCTTATCAAAACCGTCGTTTTGATGGTGATTTTTTAGCTGTAAAGCAAGTAGTTGAACAAGGATTCCTTGGTGATATTATTGAGATTGAATCACATATTGATTATTTCCGTCCTGGTTCAATCACTCATGAAGCTCCAAAAGAAGAAGGTTCATTTTACAGTTTAGGTATTCATACGATGGACCGCATGATTTCACTATTCGGCCGTCCAAATACAGTGACATACGATATTCGTAATAATGAAGTGGAAGGTGCGGTTGATAACTATTTCGATGTTGGTCTACATTATGGAAATCAGTTGAAGATTAAGCTGAAAACGAACCATATCGTAGCGAAAGATTATCCACGCTTTATCGTTCATGGAACAAATGGATCATTTATTAAATACGGTGAAGATCAGCAAGAAAATGATTTGAAAGCGGGGATTATGCCTGAGAGTGCAGGGTTTGGTGAAGATTCACCGATGTACTATGGAGTTGCTAAGTATCGTAATGCAAATGGTGACTGGATTGAAAAACAAATTAAAACACCGCTTGGTGATTATGGTCGTTTCTATGATGCAGCTTATGACACAATTGTAAATGGTGCACCAAAACTTGTGAAAGACGAAGAAGCGGTAACGAATATTGAAATCTTGGAAAACGGATTTGCTGCCCCATCACCTTCAGTCTACAAACTTGAGGCTTTACATTTGAATGAATAGAAGCGAGTATGCAGTATAAAGGAGGTATGGAAATGGCAAGCGGATCAACACAAGTAAAATACCTCGGCATTTATCAAAAGATTAAACAGCAAATTTTAGACGGTGAATATAAAATCAATGAAAAAATTCCGAGTAGCCCCGTCCTTGCTGAAGAATTTGATGTTTCAGCACTTACTATTAAAAAAGCGCTGGATCTGTTAGTAAGAGACGGCTACATCATCCGCCGGCGCGGAAGTGGAACAGTGGTGCAAGATTGGCGTCAGCAGGAAAAGGCACGAATGATTCAAACTTTAACAGGTACGAAAGCTGTTTACGGCAGTGAGGTAGAAAGTAAAATTATCGAGTTTGCGATTGTTGGTGCTGATGAAGTAGTTGCTGAGAAATTGGGAGTTTCAATCGGTGATTTCGTCTATAAAATCATTCGCCTCCGCATCATTCACAGCATTCCGACGATTATGGAGCATACATGGATGCCAATTTCGGTTATCCCAGGTGTTAAGGCTTCTGTTTTAGAGGAGTCGATATACTCACATATTCAAAATAAACTTGGTCTTGAAGTAGGGACATCTGTTGTCAGGGTTAAAGGAATTCGCCCAGATGATAGGGAAAAGCAGTTTATGAACTTAACAAATCAGGATTTCCTCATGCGAGTTGAACAAGTAGCTTACTTAACGGATGGACGAACTTTTGAATATTCTTATGCAGATCATCTACCGGAAACCTTTGAGTTTGAAACAGTCATTACGGCAAAAAATTATAAAGAGACATAAAAACTGGTTGAGGCAAGTATTGTCTCAACCTATTTTATGTCTTCTACAGTTATTATTCATCTGCTGTAATCAGCATGGATGTGTTCCCGGTTTTTTCAAGATGAACTTCTCCCCAGGAACAGAGGGAATCGAGTATAGCTCCTAAAGACGAACCGTAATCCGTTAAAGAGTACTCTACTTTTGGTGGTACTTGGTCATATACTTTCCTTTGGATTACACCATCTTCTTCTAGTTCCCGTAATTGTTGGGTTAACATTTTTTGCGTAATACCAGGCATTAAACGTTTTAATTCACTCGTTCTTTTTGTTCCTTTTTTTAAGTGACAAAGGATAACAACTTTCCACTTTCCGCCAATAACTTCTAAAGTCGCTTCTACAGGAATATTGTATGTCTTCATAAAAAAACTCCTTTGATGAATTTAGATTACAGTTGTGAGCCTACATCCGTTGCAATACTAAAATTATTTCTTTTTAGTACCTATAACACTTTAAAGTGTGTACTATTTATTGTGCTAAATATCGGTCATAATAACCGATGTAAGAGAGAAATAAGCAGAATGGCACTTGAAAATGCATATGTTACTTTTTAGTACCTATAACACTTTAAAGTACGTACTTTTTATTAGGATGAATATAATCCATAATAGCACTTGTAAGCAAGAAATGCGTGAAATGTGCTTTGAAGGAGCCATCATGCTATGGGGAATTTTACATGAGAATAATTTGTTGTGTTATTAAAATTAATCCAAGACTTAACAGTTGATTAATTGAACTGTAAAGTTTAAAATTACAGTAAGATTTTTAAAAGTGAGTTGTTAACGTCTGTAAAATGTGGCATGAATAATAGAGATAAATGAAACATTGCTGAATAATTAACATTATGTGAATTTGATTCTAAACTGTAATTTTTTTTAATACATTTCAATAAGCGATATTTAAAATGTACGTTTAATAACATTAAAGGAGTGAGTTAAATATGGTAATTCTATATACAACAGCAAGCTGTGCTTCATGCCGAAAAGCGAAAGCATGGCTTGAAGAGCATCAAATTGATTATATTGAAAAAAACATCGTATCAAATTCTATGACAGTTGATGAGCTTAAATCGATTCTTCGTTTAACTGAAGAGGGGGCTACTGAAATTATTTCAACTAGATCCAAAACTTTTCAGGACTTAAATATAAATATTGATGAGCTCTCGCTAAATGAATTTTATACATTAATAATTGAGCATCCACTAATGTTGCGTCGCCCGATTATGCTGGATGAAAAAAGATTGCAAATTGGTTTTAACGAAGAAGAAATTCGCAAATTTTTACCACGTAGTGTCCGAACATTTTTAAACATTGAACTGCAAAAGTTGGCTAATTAATAAGTAATAGTATGAAAGAGAAATTTTTTGAAAGGAGGAAACTGAAGGTGATAGAAGTATGCGTTACAGTTAATTATAAAGACAGAAACTATCAAACAAATGTCATTGTGAACAAAGATACGATTTGGACAAAAATTGAACAGTTGGCAGAAGAACAAGTGAAGAAACAGTGGGGTTTTTAAACTTAATTATTTAAACAAATGAAGTTATATGCTAGAGATTATAACTAAATTCAAAATTTTTCAGGTATTAAATATAAATAAGAAATTTTCTTGAAAGGAGGAAGCAGAAGATGATTGAAGTATGTGTTACAGTTAATTATAATGATAGAAATTATCAAACAAATGTTATTGTGAGTAAAGATACGATTTGGAAAAAAATTGAACAGTTGGCAGAAGAACAAGTGAAGAAACAGTGGAGTGTTTAATTTTCTTTTTAACTTAAAAAGCTAAATGAAGTTATCAGATATAGGTGGGACGGGATAGAATATAAGGGAATTAATTTTTTATGGCAAGAAGCATTCCACATGTTTTAACGTTCTAACCAATCTGTAATATTTATGGCTACAGTATGTTAATATATGAGAAACAATATTTTTAATCGTAGGAGGAAAATCATGAACAGCGACTTTACCTTGGCCATTCACAGTTTAACTTATTTAGCTTTACAGCCAGACCGGATGTCAACAAGTAATGCTATTTCAGAAAGTGCAGGTGTTCATCCAGTACGCATTCGCAAAGTACTAAGTTTGTTAAAAAAACATAAGTTTATACAATCGAAGGAGGGGACTGGTGGCGGTTTTATTTTCGCTCGCGATTTAGATGAAATTAATCTTTGGCATATTTATCAGATAACCTCTGAAGGTGCTTTGCAGCCGAAGTGTCCGGAATCAAACAATCAGTGTGTTGTAGGTTCGAACATGCGAAAAGTTCTTTTCGCTATTTTCTTAGGTGCTGAAGAACATCTAGGTGAATACTTAAAGAATTATACAATGAAAGAAGTTGTTGACCTTATCAATCAAGAGCGTTAAGCGGCTTAATTATTATATAGCCGTGAGTTCTTAATACTTAAATGTAATGAAAAATATTACAGTATAATTTGTTTTTATATCTTTTTTATCGTCACAAAAAATATTTATAGGAAGGTGAAACGGTATGATGTCAAATAATAATCATGTTTTAAAAGTAGGAGATTGGGTTCGTGGAATATCAAATGAAGGTGAATTAATAGTTGGTTATATTGTATCACTTGATGATGTAGAGGATATAGTTACAGTTAGTATTGTGAAACGTGACGGCCAGTACACAATAAACGAAGCGATTTTACTCTTTAGTAAACACGTTAACAAACTCCCTGAATCAAAGGTAATAAATAAGGAACAAATCCTTTATCTTATAGATCTTGCATTATTAACAGGGGATGAAGAATGGTTTATCGAGCTTTCTTCAAAATTAAACTCGATAAACGAGCTAGTTAATGGGGGAGTTTAATTTTTTAGCTTATGCCCTAATCAATAATATCCTCTCTTTTGTTGCATCTTAATAAAAAAGAGGATTGATGTTATGAAAATAAGATTAACAATGGTTAGCATCATATGTCTGTTTAGTTTTTTATTACCATGCATTTCTGCTCAAGCAATTGTAGAAAAGGAAAATGATATAAACAGAAATTTTGGCATAGATTTAACCGGTTATGAACTTTATTCGTTTGGAGACTTTAACCAATTAGATTATAAGATAACGCCACTTACTCAGTTGTTTTTAGGGATAGTGCAAACAGAAGGTGAGTGGATTAATGAACCACGATTATATATTAAGGGAAATAAAGGTTATTTTCATCTTTTGAAAGCGGACGGTACGAATGTTCTTTATACCGTTGAAAAGAGCGGGGATTTTTGGAGGATTATAGATGTAAAAAGAAAGAAAATCAACAGAATACCTGTACCCAAAAAACTTTTAAAAGAAGTAGTAATTGAGCTCTTATTGGAGCCGATAAGCAAAGAGGTTGAAAACTATTATAAGGAACCAAAACTTTGGTATCGAGGTTCTGAAAAAATACTTGAAATAAGAAAAGATACAACAAACTATACTTTTTATGTAACTGTTCAAATTCAAACTTTTGAGGGTGCACACAATCCGCCTTATGGAGAGGACACAATTACTTTTCGCATAAAAGGAAATGATCTAAAAACGATTCATTACAAACATAGAGATATCTCTGAAGAAGAGTCGAACAAACTAGAATTAAAATGACATTGAAGTGATTTGTTTGTGAATCCTTGATAACGATAATTATGTAAATGAGCTGTCCATATGGGGCAGTTTTTTTGTTTTTTGCTCAGTGTATTTTTAAAAAAATGTATATGAATTCAATATTGATAATATATATCCTAAAAATTGGTTTTTGTATTTTGTGAATCTCTTCTTTTTGTCTACATTAATTATTTATTAGAATATCTTTTGTGTTTAAAATAATTTTTTTTGATAAAAGGGGATATAAGTATTTTTAGAATGAGTCACCTAGAAGGACAATATATAATTGTATATTTTTACTAACTAATTCAGCTTTACGCGATAAAAACAATGGCTACATGCTAACTGTAAAATATTATCCATATAAAATTATTCTGCTTTAATATTTCTGAAAATATAAAAATATTAATTTTATAAATATACACGTTATAATGAGGGCGTCGAGAGAAATTTTATTATCTCTGGAGAAAATATAAAAAATGCGATTCTTAGTAAGAAAGGTGTGTGATTAGAGGCGAAATGTATGTAATGTGCTTCAGTGGCTTGTGTAAGCAATATCATCAGTGCTACCGAAGTTATGAAAGTAATGTATAGAATTGAGAAAGAAATGCCTCGCAAATGAAGAGAGGCCGGTTTAGCTAAAATTACTGTTAAAAGTAAAAAAGAGAAACCATTAAAGTAATACACTGTTATTAGAAATGTTGCAACGTATTTATGAAGTCTATTCTATATTGTTCTCTTAAGGGGTCTTTATATAAAGAGCGGATACTTTGAGTAAACTTTTTTGTGAACGCTAACAATTATATTAGGACGCTAACTAGCGAATGTTTCAATTTGGATTCATTATGATGAAGGACATACAATGTGGGGCAACTTGTAAGGAATTCATTTTCCGAAAAGGGAATATTTGTTAGATGCAAAGAGAGATGTAGGAATAGATACAAGGGGGAGTTATTATATGAACGGGAATACTGCAAAGAAAATAGAAGTTCAAGCTGAAAATACCGCACTAAAAAATGAGCAATATGCAGATCCGAAAAAGTGGCATAAGCAGGATACTACATGGGCACTCAGTCTATTTGGAACTGCAATTGGAGCAGGGGTGCTCTTTTTACCGATTAATGCAGGTTCAGGTGGTTTATTATCTTTACTACTAATTACATTGCTTGCATATCCAGTTATGTACTACTCACATAGGGCACTTGCTAAAATGATATACGCTTCTAATTCTGCTGATGAGGGGATCACAGGTACAATTAGAGAGTATTTCGGAAATAAAGCGAGTATCATTTTTAACATCGTATATTTCGGTTCAATTTATACAATCGTACTAATGTATTCGGTTGCGCTTACAAATACTGCAAGTAGTTTTATCGTGCATCAATTGCACATGGCAGAACCTCCAAGGGCTATTTTATCACTTGTATTAGTTCTTGGTCTTATCGCTATACTAAATTTTGGTCAAGATATTACTGTAAAGGTAATGAGTATGTTAGTGTATCCTTTCATAGTTTCTCTACTTTTTATCGCAATATCTTTAATTCCACAGTGGAATACGTCAATGCTTAGTTTTTCAGCTGTTTCAACTGCTTCAACAGGAACAGGCTATTTTGGGACGATATTGATGATTCTACCAATTATCGTATTCTCATTTAATCATTCACCTATGATTTCATCATTTGTTGTGAAACAGAGAGCTACGTATGGAATCGAAGCCACTGATGCTAAATGTGCGCAAATACAAAAGGTTTGTTATATCATGACATTCGCTGTTGTTATGTTCTTCGTTTGGAGTAGCGCATTGAGCTTGACTCCAGATGATATAAAAATGGCAAAAGAACAAAACTTATCAATTCTTTCATATCTTGCTAATGAGCTTAATTCGCCTGTAATCACTATTGCAGCTCCAATTATTGCTTTTGTGGCTATTACAAAGTCTTTCCTTGGCCATTATATAGGAGCATTTGAAGTAATGCGTGACATGATTATTAAGTTCGGTAAATCACGTGGAAAAGATATTGAAGAAAAAACAATTAAGACAATAATCCTTACTTTTGTTGTATTATCATGCTGGTTTGTTGCTTATACAAATCCAAGTATTCTTGGACTTATTGATTCTCTAAGCGGTCCTTTAGTTGCTGCTATCTTATGTCTATTACCGATGTATGCGATTCAAAAAGTACCAGTACTAGCTAAATACAAAGGGAAAATGAGTAACGTATTTGTTATTATTGTAGGTGTACTCACAGTTTTAGCAAGTATTAAGTCATTATTCTAATTCACTACTGTTGGTTTTAGTATCAAAATAATTGGATCTGAGAAAATAAGGAGCAAGTTTTGAATAGTTTTTTTCAAAACTTGCTCTTAAAATATTCTAAGGAATTAATTTTACAAATAAGTTTATTCATATTAGTCATCTAGCGTTTTGGTCATATACTCATCCAATATTATCAAGACCTAAATCGAAAAATTTTAAATATCAAGCGCCTAACGTATTATATATCCCTAATATGTTAGGCGCTTTTATTTTGGATAATAAATTTTGAACCTAAATTTGAATAGTATATTTCTCTATTTGATACTTATTTAATATTGTAAAATTTGTATTGAAAATTCGAGGTTTTAAAAGTATTATATACATATTCAAACATTTGAAGATGTATATGATACTTTTTGAAATTGAGGAAAAGTAACGGAGGGATTTCAATGGGAAACGAAATGCAACAATTTAAAGCAGATTTCTTTAAAGCCTTAGCACATCCTTTGCGAATAGGTATCTTAGAATTATTGTCAGAAGGTGAAAAAAGCGTAAACGAAATTCAAGATATTCTAAATAAGGAAGGTTCAGCTGTTTCTCAGCAATTAAGTGTACTACGTTCAAAAAACATTGTTGTTGGTAGAAAAGATGGAAAAAGAGTTTTATATTCTTTACGAGACCCTATTATTGTGGATTTATTGGTGGTTGCACGGAAGATTTTTAACAACCATTTAATCGATACGATTTCAATGTTAGAAGAGCTAGATGAAGCAGAAAGTGAAATGATGTCCAAGGAGGGATAGGTTGAGTATTGAGGTTAAGAAAGAAGATATCATCCAACATGGGATTGAAACATTTCGCTCATTAGGAGCTCATTACGTTTGTGAAGTTTGTATAAAAAGTGGAAATTCTTGTTGTTTTTCATGCCAACATTTACAAGATGGAGTTGGATGTCAAAAAAGAAATACTGCTTGTACAGCTTGGTTATGTGGAATTCAAGGTTTTTTATTTGATCAAATAGGATTACTGGATGAATGGAATCGTTTTTGGAATGAAATTCCAGGACAAATGTTTCGTAGAGATATTACTCCAGATAAGGTAAGGATTAGATCGTTTATTGATACAAAGAAGCTAGATAGTCGAGCCGGAGAACGTCTAGCAGAAAGATTGAAATCCTATGTACAACAAGGTGGAGATATAGGTGAATTGGAGTGTCATTTAAGTAAAACATATAGTAAATATTAGGGTGTTTTTTATTTTTGTGAAAAGGACAATTTTCTGTATAAGGGACCGAGAAATACATTTGTAATCCAGATCTATTAAAAATAGAAAAGAAGGGTTTGTAATGAGAAAGTTATTTACAGGAAGGTTTGAAGGATATTCATTAGCACATTTTCAAAAGGATCTTCTTTCAGGAATGATTGTTGGAGTTGTTGCGATTCCACTTGCTATGTCTTTTGCTATAGCCTCTGGTGTTAAGCCAGAGTATGGGATTTATACAACCTGTATTGCTGGAATACTCATTTCACTGTTTGGTGGTTCGAAGTATCAAATTGGAGGACCTACAGGTGCTTTTGTTCCGATTCTTTTAGGAGTTGTAATTACCTATGGATACGAAAATTTACTACTCGCGGGTTTGTTAGCTGGAATTATTTTATGTCTTATGGGAATCTTCAAACTAGGCTCTTTAATTAAGTTTATTCCACGTCCTGTAACAATTGGTTTTACTTCAGGTATTGCTGTTATTATCTTTACGGGACAAATTGCTAGTTTTTTAGGTTTAACAGGTATAAAAAAGCATGAGGAATTTCTAGCAAATTTGAAGGAACTCTTCACTCATATCAGTACTACCAATTTTTATAGTGTTATAACTGCTTTGATTTGCTTTTTTGTTATACTCATAACACCAAAGATTTTACCAAAAGTACCTGGTTCATTAGTAGGTGTTGTTATTTCAACTGTAATTGCAACTGTATTTTTCTCAGGTCATGTACCTACTATTGGTACAGCATATGGCACGATTACAAATACACTTCCTCAGTTTGATATACCAGAAATCACATTAGAACGTATAAAACAGTTAATTGGTCCTGCATTTGTTATTGCGATGCTCGGTGGAATTGAGTCGCTTTTATCCGCTGTCGTGGCAGATGGTATGACAAATAGTAAACACAACAGTAACAAAGAGCTTGTCGGTCAGGGGATTGCAAATATTGTTACCCCGTTATTTGGCGGAATTCCAGCGACTGGAGCAATTGCTCGTACAGCGACTAATATTAAGAGTGGGGCTGTATCTCCGATGTCGGGTATTATTCATGGGGGATTTGTGTTATTGACACTTTTACTGTTAGCTCCATATGCTTCACATATTCCTCTTGCTAGTATGGCTCCCATTTTAATGGTGGTAGCTTGGAATATGAGCGAACAAAAACATTTTTATCACATACTCAAAATGAAGACAGGAGATTCCCTTGTATTACTAGTAACATTTTTACTTACTGTATTTACTAGTTTAACAACAGCTGTGGAGATCGGTCTTATTTTAGCTGTTATTTTGTTTACAAAACGTATGAGTAATATGCTTGTTATATCTAAAGTGCTTCCTGATCATACAAAAAAGAATGAAAAATTGTTATCGCATGTGGTAAATAAAGCTCATGATTGTCCACAAATTAGTATTTATACAATAGAAGGCCCATTATTCTTTGGGGCTGCTCAAACATTTGAACAAAATATTTTAGCGACTATTCATTATAAACCTAAAGTTTTAATTTTACGTATGGGAAAAGTTCCTTTTATTGATACCACAGGAGAGTCTTACTTTAGGAATATTGTTCAGCACTTCAAAAAACAAGGTGGCGTACTTCTTATTTCTGGAATTCAATCAGAGCTAAAAGCCAATCTAGATAAGAATGGATTGTACGCTGAGATTGGGAAAGAAAACTTTTTTGATCATACAGGGGAAGCAATTAATTGTGCTTTAGGACATCTGAATACAAAAAAATGTATAGGGTGTAAGCATTTTGCTTTTCATGAGTGTACAGGGCTTTCTCAGCAATCGCAGGAAATCAATACAATAAAGAATAAAGTAAATGCATTAGATTTTTAAAAATTTCACTTCACATACAAAGTTTGTTTGATTTAATCTACTTTTTCATCATTTTATTAAAAAATAGAGAAGAAGAAAGTTTGCTTTGGAGAATGTGGAGAAGATTTTTTACAAGGTGTGAACAAGTAGTTTTTTTATACATTCAACAAATAAGTATCAAACAGTAAGAAGAGAATATTTTCCGTATATTTAAACGGAAAAGGGAAATTAAAAATAATATTTATTTAATAGAATACACGAAAACGAGTGGAGGAAATAAAAATATGTCTAATTTACCAAATTGTCCAAAATGTAATTCAGAATACACTTACGAAGATGGGAATCTTTTTGTTTGTCCAGAATGTGCTCATGAGTGGACTTTAGAATTAGAAGCTGAAAATAGTGAAGATACAAAAGTAATTAAAGATGCAAATGGAAATATTTTAAACGATGGTGATTCTGTAACAGTAATTAAAGATCTTAAAGTAAAAGGAACTTCATCAGTTGTAAAAATTGGTACAAAAGTAAAGAGTATCCGATTAGTTGATGGAGATCATGATATTGATTGTAAAATTGATGGTTTTGGAGCTATGAAATTAAAATCTGAATTTGTTAAAAAGGTATAAATACAATTTTGTTACATCAAAATTAGTTTGAAGTTAATGAATATACACTGTTTTTCAGCTGTACCCCGTGCCCAACAACTTAAGAATTTCGAATTACCTTGAAATGATAAAATGAACTTTTGGTTATGATTCAGCAGATTTTTTTGGGGAGTACCATGAAATTTTAGCTGGCTAGCAATATAGTACAGCCGAAATATTTGAAATAGCTATAAGACTATTCTTTCGATGGTATGATGAAAGATATGGAAAAGGAATAGGTGTCAATCAGAGCTCAATATTAATCTTGACCATTAGTAACAAAAACCACCTCTCATAAAGGTGGTTTTTCAGTATTAATATATTTTAATTAGTCACGTCTAAATGGCCCTTTTGGAGCAATTAGCTCTAAATTAGTACCATCTGGATTACGGAAGTAGGCAACTCCTGTACCAAATCCAGATTTCAAGCCGTTTTCTTGAAAGATAATTGGTTCTCCATATGGGTGCTATCTTATGCCCATCAGGCTAACAAAATGGATTGCCTCTGAAACAAAAAAATGATTTTTATTACTATAAAAAACGTAAAGTATCTGTTTTTAGAAAAAATTAATTTTTATAAATTGATGGAGATATAACTCAATTCTTTTATATATTTAGTTAAATATGATTGTCAGAATGAACTTAAAGTAATTATGATTTCTAGAAATGCGAACTGATGTTTTGAATTGGTTTAAAGTTGCTAGAACAAAATAAAACCAATTGAGCAAAAAAACTTGCAAAAATAAAAAGAGAGATGTATATTAATTGATGTATCAATAATTGATATATCAATTAATATTTTGACAAGAAAGAAAAGGAACATTTTATGAAGGAAATGTTCGTAAATATCAGTGGAGAAGAACGCAAAATACTTATTCATGTTCTATTACAGATGCAAAAAAATGTAGAGAATATTAAAGAATAGAGAGTGTAGGGGGCAGAATAGTGTGGAAATAATCGCAGCTATTTTAGTCGGGATCGTAGCATTAGAACATTTGTTTATCATGATCCTTGAAATGTTTTTTATTGATTCAAAAGTAGCGAAACGTGCTTTCAAATTACCGAAGCATTTAGAAGGAGATCGAAACGTAGCCATTATGTTTGCAAACCAAGGTTTATATAATGGATTTTTAGCGGCTGGTCTCATTTGGGGACTTGTACTTGGACTCAATCCAATTGGTTATATGGTCCAATTATTTTTCGTGATTTGTGTGGTGGTAGCAGCTATTTTCGGAGGTTTCACATCTAATAAATCAATTATTGTGAAACAAGGACTTCCAGCTGTTTTAGCACTGGTTGCCCTTTTATGTATGATATAGAATCAAAGTTTCTCAATAAAAGAACTCATTTTTGAAAAATACGCTATTCTTTCTGTAGAATTATAGGAAAGGATGGCGTTTTTGTATGTCTATTTCTGTATCTGATGAATTACAACCATTGAGCAAAAAAGTTAGTGATTAAAAATATTATTCTTTAGTACATACATTTTTAAGATGTTAAATATATTTCATAATAGTCTCTGTAAGATAGGGATAAGTAGAATAGTACTTTAAAGTACCTATAGCACTTTAAAGTGCGTACTTTTTATAACTTTGAATATCATTCATAATAACACCAGTAAGAAGAAAACAAGATTTACGGTACTAGTTACCAACGATGTTACAGCAGTTTATTTAGAGTCAGATTGATTGAAAGGTTGTACTATATGGCCTAATAATTTCGGGAAAATGTCGGTGTGGCATAAAACAATTATGGAGGTTAAAGATATGAGTACTTCAAATTTGAATGAAATAAGTAAACAAATTTTAAAAGAGGAGGAAACGCTTCAATTTTCCTCTTTTACAAATGAAGATGCCTTGCAACTAGGTTTATTTATCGTTGAAACAGCAAAGCGAGAGGGGAAATTGATTGCTGTTGATATAACGAAAAATGGTGTGCAATTATTTCATTTCAAGATGACAGGGACAAATGCGGAAAATACGAAATGGATTGAGCGTAAAAAACGAGTCGTTTCCCTGCATGATCGTAGCTCGTATTATATGCAGATACAAAGTGAAATAACTGGAATTTCATATAATGAAAAATATCTTTTAGATACTTCGGAATATGCTGCGTTTGGTGGATGCTTTCCTATCAGGATAAAAAACGTAGGGGTTATTGGAATGATAACAGTTTCAGGATTACCACCAGAAGAAGATCACGAATTGGTAGTAAGAGCAGTTAAAAATCATTTGAAGCAATAGTAAAAGTAAATGTGATGGTTAAGTAAAGCCAAAAATGAACATATTATTGTTCGTTTTTGGCTTTTTATTATTTTTTCTTATAGTGAGGCTAAGGGGATTCTTTTACAGGTAGTACTTAATTGTGCACTGTTCTTTGAATTGCATCGTTTTGTTCGAGTAAGCGAAATTGCTGTAATTGAACCTGCTCTAAATTAATGTGAAATTTGGTGATTAAAGTAGCTACATTTCATATTTGTGTAAATATGAAACAAGCAGGATACATGAATAGAGAATGGGTAAAATAATACCGAATGATCACTAGATTGTATCAATGATGCTATAAGAGTTTTTTTAGGTAAACTGAAGCAAGAAGCAGTGGTTTAGATTCAGAATGACTAGCAATTGGTGTTATGGTGTTCGATGGTTCAAAAATGAACTCATTTCAACTCATATTCTCTTCGCAATGTATCATTTTGAAGAATATTAAAACTTAGGAGGAAATGAATTATGACAAAAGATTTCTATACTGCACTGAAAGAAAGACGTACTTACTACGGAATTAATAAAGAGGTACAAGTATCAGATGAAAAAATTAAAGAAATCGTGGAGTTTGCTGTGAAATATACTCCATCAGCTTTCAATTCTCAAACTGCGCGATTAGTTGTATTATTTGGTGAAGCTCATAATAAATTATGGGATATTACAACTGAAACATTAAGAAAAGTAGTTGGAGATGGAGATTTCTCAGGAACGCAACAAAAAATGGATTCTTTTAAAGCTGGTTATGGAACAGTACTATTCTTTGAAGATGAGGCTATCGTTAAATCGCTTCAAGAAAAATTTGCTGCATATGCTGAAAACTTCCCAATTTGGTCACACCAAGCATCAGGTATGCACCAATTAGTCGTGTGGACAGGTTTAGAAGCAGAGGGATTAGGGGCATCTTTACAACATTATAATCCATTAATTGATGATGAAGTAAAAACAGAATGGAATGTTCCTGCTAATTGGAAACTGATTGCGCAAATGCCATTTGGTAATCCAACGGCTGCACCAGGAGAAAAAGAATTCCAACCACTTGAAGAGCGTGTGAAGTTTCATAAATAATAAACATTATTCATAAGGAATGAGTAAAAAGATTCTAGTTATGAATTCAATCACAAGTGTAACGATATACATTAAAAAAACACGAAGACATTTAAGTCTTCGTGTTTTTTTGATTCATTTTTGAAAGTGATAAAGGAGTATAATGGTTTTTAGTTAATTAGAATAAAAATAATCTTATAACTGTATGTAAGAATGTGTGATTTTACAACCTTTTCTATGATAGAAAAGGATACTACGTTAGTAAATGTAAAGGGTTAGAAATTATGGTTTATGGGTTACTTTTTTGTTCCTATGGAACTTTAAAGTGCGTAATTTTCTTTATCGTTAATATATATCATAATGGTATTTATTAGTTGGTTTTAGCGTTACTCTGTTGTTGATGTGATTTTTTAACATTACAATGATTAGAATCAGAATTATCGAGTAGATCTAAATGATGATAATTTCGATTTTTAATTCAGTACAGAGTCCAGTAGCTACATAATTTTCGTTTATCCCGCTATTTGCCGGGCAGTAAGACCCCCACTGATTAAAGTTTCACTTTATACTCTTTCGAAAAAAGGGTGGATCTGCTTATTTTCTGTTAAAGATAAGAGAAGTGAACCACAATATAAACGTAATTATTTATTCCAACGTAAGTCAATCATTTAGCACATGAATTTGGAGGGATCTATATGCATATGCAATTAAAAGGAAAAACAGCACTGGTTACTGGATCTACGGCAGGGATTGGAAAAGCAATTGCCACTTCATTAGTAGCGGAAGGAGCTACTGTACTTATTAATGGACGCCGTGAAGAAAATGTTAATCAAACGATAAACGAAATTCAAGCGCAGTATCCGGATGCTATCCTTCAACCCGTAGTAGCTGATTTAGGAACAGAAAAAGGGTGCCAAAATGTGATTGAAAAGTACCCTGAAGTAGACATTCTTATTAATAACTTAGGAATTTTTGAACCTGTAGAATATTTTGATATTCCTGATGAAGATTGGTTTAAATTGTTTGAAGTCAATATTATGAGTGGTGTTCGACTTACTCGCTCGTATTTAAAACAAATGATTGAAAGAAAAGAAGGAAGAGTCATCTTTATTGCTAGCGAAGCAGCTATTATGCCATCTCAAGAAATGGCTCACTATAGTGCGACTAAAACGATGCAACTCTCACTTTCTCGCAGTTTAGCTGAGCTGACGACAGGAACGAATGTGACTGTTAATACTATAATGCCTGGTTCGACTTTAACGGAAGGAGTGGAGACTATGTTAAATAGTCTTTATCCTAATGAGCAATTGACAATAGAAGAAGCTGAGAAGCGATTTATGAAAGAGAATCGACCAACCTCTATTATTCAAAGACTTATTCGACCAGAAGAAATTGCCAATCTTGTCACTTTCTTAAGCAGCCCACTTTCTTCAGCAATTAATGGTTCCGCGCTGCGAATAGACGGGGGATTAGTACGTAGTGTGTTTTAAAAAATTAAAAACAAAATAATATTCTGTTGAAGGTAAAGATGGTAAGGCAAATGAGTTGTATTTTATCTATTAATGGAAATATACAAAAAGCAAATTGCGACATGCAAACAGCCGAATTTTCTACTATAAGAAAAATTCGGCTGTTATTTTTTTACTTGTTGTAAAGGAGTGAGAGCATTTAGCGTTGTGGCATCTCTTAAGAAAAAGATAAGACGAAGCGATCCCGCTGTTATTTTCCAACAACAAACATTTGTTATTTGTATTACTTAGTGAAAGTTACCAAACATTTTTCAACACTATTTTCCCAATTGCTTTATTTGACTCCAAATATTCATGTGCTTGAGCAACTTCATCAAACGTAAAAGGTTTAGAATCTAGCAATGGTCGAAGGTGTCCTTCTTCTACTATTTGCGTTAGTTTAGTTAAAATTTCCCCGCAAGCGTCACGTTTATCTGTATGTAATATTTTTAACGCCATAAAAGTAACGTGCAGAGAGAGTCCTTTTGCGTGTAAAGGAGAGAGGTCATGGGTTGAACGAGCAGCGATTGTTACGACGGTTCCATTGACCGCAGCAGCTTCAAAAGAATGATCGAGATTCTTGCCGCCTACTGTATCAAATATAACTTCAAATCCGTTTCCGTTCGTATGTTTTTTTACATATTCTTGAACAGATTCTTCTTTATAATTAATAGCTATGTCGGCTCCTAGACGATGGGCGATGTCTATTTTGCTTTGCTGAGAAGCGGTTGTAAAAACTTTAGCGCCTGCCCATTTAGCTAGTTGAATGGCTACGTGTCCTACGCCACCAGTAGCTCCATGAATGAGAACATTTTGACCAGGTTTAATATTTGCACGATCAAATAAAGATTCCCAAGCTGTAATTGCAACTAATGGTAGAGCAGCTGCTTCTTCCATTGTTAAATTTTTAGGTTTGTGAGCAATTAATCGCGCATCAGCAAGCATAAATTCTGCAAGTGCACCTCCAGTTTCTTTAAAACCTCCGGCACATCCGTATACTTCATCCCCTGATTTGAATTTCGAAACACCTTCTCCTACTTCAATAACAATACCAGCTACATCGCCGTGTAATATAGCTGGAAACTCAGGAGCGACTGCTGAAACGGCACCACTACGCATTTTTGTATCGATTGGATTTACACTTGTTGCTTTTACATCGATTAGAACATGACCTGGTAAAAGTTTTGGTTTTGAAACTTCTTCTAATTGAAATACAGATGAATCCCCAAAAGAATGGATAATTTGTGCTTTCATAGTTTATACCTCCTGTTTGTGGTTATAGCATAGCAAAGTGCGAAAAATAAGTATAATATTTTGAATTTGGTTAGTGAGAATTTTACATAAAGAAGGGGAAAGTACGTGAAATAATGTAACGTACTTGCAAAAGCAACGGTACAGCTTTTTGAAGAAAGGATAGATGTTATTTTTGCAGCATGATTTATTATTACTCACTTAGTATAGGTACTTTAAAGTGCCTACATCACTTTAAAGTACGTACTGTTATTCATGTTATGGCCGATTTATAATAACACTCGTAGCACAAAGAAAGTTATAACGATTACAATCGGCAACAATGTGGTGTTGCAGTGTTGCTTATGAATTTTGAGAAGAAATATGAAAAGTATAGATTTATATGAATGAAGGAAAGTGAGTGAAACACATGGAAAAGTTTGCGAATCATTTTGGATATAATCGTATGTTTGCGAAAGATCAACTTACATTAGGAGTTCACATTCCGATTGAAAATTATCAGTTTCATGCTCCAACGATGGAAAAACAAGTAGAGTTAGTACAAAAAGCGGAACAATACGGTTTTACAGGTGTATGGCTTCGCGATGTATTGCTGCAAGACCCTGATTTTGGTGATCCTGCAACAGGTCAAATTTACGATATGATGATTTATTTGACGTATTTAGCAAGCAAAACAGAGAAAATCGCATTTGGAACGTCGGCAACTGTATTGTCACTTCGTCATCCATTGCGTGTGGCGAAAGAAATTGCTACATTGGATCAACTATTTCCAGAAAGAATTATGCTTGGCATTTCATCCGGTGACAGACGTGCTGATTTCAAGGCGTTAGGTGTTAGTCATGAAACACGAGGTGAAAAGTTTAGAGAAGCGTTTGCTTACTTGGAAGAAATTTTGTATAAAAACTTCCCGTCTATCCAGTCGACACTAGGAGAAGTTCATGGTGCGAATTTAGTTCCAAAACCGTCTAAGCATATTCCAACCTTTATTACAGGTTTTAGTCAGCAAAATATGGACTGGTTCGCTGAACATGGAGATGGATGGATGTATTATCCACGTAGTCCAGTACATCAAGCGGGAGCAATTGGACAATGGAGAGAACTAGTAGAGGATTATCATCCAGATGTATTCAAACCATTTATACAACCGATGCATTTAGATTTATCTGAAGATCCAAATGAACGTCCTACACCGATCCGTTTAGGTTACCGTACAGGGCGTAAGGCACTAATTGAATTACTTGATATATATATAAATATTGGTGTGAATCATTTATTCCTTGCTCTATTTGATGGTCAACGTCCAGCTGACGAAGTATTGGATGAGCTAGGAGAAGAAGTACTACCTCATTTCCCAGCATTGTAAAGGAGTGTAAAGAATGAAAGCAATAGGACTTATGCAATATGGAGATAAAAGTGTACTACAAGAGATTGAAATGCAGAAACCGCTATTGGGAGACAACGATATACTGATTGAAGTATATGCAGCTGGTGTAAATCCTGTGGATTGGAAAATACGTGAGGGTTTACTTCAAGACGTAATTTCCTATGACTTCCCGCTCGTTTTAGGATGGGATGTTGCAGGTGTAGTTGCTGCTATAGGAAAAAACGTAACAGCATTTAAAGTGGGGGATGAAGTATATAGTCGTCCAGATATTGAACGAAATGGTACTTATGCAGAGTACGTGGCTGTAGATGAGAAGTATGTAGCGAAAAAACCGAGAAATCTATCTTTTGAGGAAGCAGCATCAATCCCTCTAGTAGGTTTGACAAGTTGGCAAAGTTTAGTGAAATTCGCTAATGTTCAAAAGGGTAATAAGGTTTTAATTCATGCTGGATCTGGCGGGATTGGTACGTTTGCTATTCAGCTAGCAAAAAGCTTCGGTGCACATGTTGCAACTACGACTAGTACGAAAAACATACAGTTTGTAAAGGATTTAGGCGCTGATACTGTCATTGATTACAAAACAGAAGATTTTTCTTTGCTTTTGCATAATTACAATATTGTATTTGATGTGTTAGGCGAGGATGTACTAAAGGATAGTTATAAAGTACTTGCACCAAATGGAAAGTTAGCGTCTATCTATGGTCCGAAAGGTATGGAAATTCCGCAAACTGAAATAGCAAGAGAGAAACATATTCAGAGTGACCATATATTTACTGAACCTAACGGATATGAACTTTCTCTTATTACAGAATTAATTGAGGGCGGGAAGATTAAACCTGTTGTAACACATGTGTTGCCTTTACATGTAGAAGGCGTAAAAAAAGCACACCACATAAGTGAGTCAGAACGTGCTCTTGGCAAAATTGTATTGAAGAAACATTAGTAAAGTATGAGGTTTTAGAGACAATATTTTGCTAAGTAGCGAATGAGCTTATATATTCTATTCTAGCAATTGTTTTAAAAGGGAGAGAACAAATGGATTCAATGACATTTCTTTTATTCGGAGCGACAGGGGATTTAGCGAAACGCAAAATTTACCCTGCTTTATATAAACTATTTAGTAATCAAAATATACCACAATCTATTTCGATTATCGGTATTGGCAGAAGGGCAATGTCAGATGTGGAATTTCAAACAAAGATAGAACAATCCCTTGCTACATTTTCTAGAATATCTTCTGATGACGAATCAGGAGTAGAAGAATTTATTAGCACATTTCGTTATTGTCAATTAGATACAGCGAATATAGTGGGCTATCAAGATTTACTGAGCCTTGTAAAAAAGCGTGAAACAGAATTAAATATTTCTGAAAACCGTATGTTTTATCTATCTGTTGTACCAGAAGTATTTGATGTGATTGCTTTAAATATTAAAGAGAGTGGATTGTGGACTACAAAAGGATTAAACCGTCTTATTATAGAGAAGCCTTTTGATTATAATGTAACGTCTGCTCGCGAGTTTAACCGAAAATTAATTGAAGATTTTGACGAAACTGATATTTATTATATTGATCATTATCTTTGAAAATGAATGGTAACTAGGAATACACTTAGAAAAGTATTACAAAATAAATAGTATTTAATTCAAGACATTTTTATTGACGATAATAATTTATGTGGTTAATATACTAGACATAGGATTACTTAATTACTAAAAGTAATTAGATATAAAATATTTCGTTAAGCTCTATAAATAAGTAAGTTGCAGTAGAAATGCTTTGAATTGCCACTATTAATATTGGGGACAATGAGAGAGCGAAAGGTATAAAAAGAATTGGAATTAGATAACTCTTTGTTTTTTATAAAAACAAGAAGTATAAGAGTATGAGCTTCTGTACAATTCATTTTTAGTATATTGAAGAGGATTATACAACAAGAGGGGGACTGAACTTGGAATCAATGACCTTTGTTTTATTTGGAGCGACAGGGGACTTAGCGAAACGCAA
The DNA here is from genome assembly GCF_052805735.1 of Bacillus sp. N6. Taxonomy (NCBI): domain Bacteria; kingdom Bacillati; phylum Bacillota; class Bacilli; order Caryophanales; family Bacillaceae; genus Bacillus; species Bacillus sp. N6. The sequence continues at coordinate 3,297,427 of NZ_CM127843.1, read as the reverse complement.
AATTTACCCCGCGCTATATAACTTATATAGAGATCAAAAGCTTCCAAAGCAAATATCTGTTATCGGGCTTGGAAGACGTCAAGTATCTCATGAAGATTTTCAAGAAAGAATAAAAGAATCAATAGAGACGTTTTCTCGTCAGAGGGAAGAAGGTACTCCGGAACTGGAAGGTTTTTTAGATAATTTTCGCTATTGTCCATTAGATGTGAGTAAGCCGGAAGACTATGAGAGATTATTACAAGTCGTTCGTGAAAGGGAAGAAGAACTACATATAAAAGGTAATAGAATGTTCTATCTTTCAGTTGCTCCTGAATTTTTCGAGACGATTGCTTTAAATATTAAGGAAAGCGGACTTGATAAAACGGATGGATGGAAACGCCTGATGATTGAGAAACCGTTTGGGCACGACCTTACATCTGCTCGTGAGCTGAATGATAAGCTTAGTCGCACGTTTGAAGAAGACGAGATATACCGTATCGATCATTATTTAGGTAAACCGATGATTCAAAATCTTGAAGCGCTAGAATTTGCAAATCCTGTTCTCCAGTCGATTTGGAATAAAGAACATATAGCGAATGTACAAATTACAGCTAGTGAAACAGTTGGGGTTGAAGAAAGGGCTGGATATTATGACCAGGCAGGAGCCATTCGAGATATGGTTCAAAATCATATGTTACAAATATTAATGATGACTGCTATGAATCTGCCGGAAAAGGTTAATGCGTGTGAAATTCGAGAGGAAAAACGAAAGGTAATGGAGACGCTTCGTAAAGTGAAAAAAGAAGACGTTCAAAACCATATCGTTCGCGGTCAATACGCTTCAGGAGAGATAAAAGGTGGGCAAGTTGTAGCATATAAAGAGGAACCAGGAGTAAATCCTTCTTCTAACATAGACACATTTGTTGCTGCTCGCTTGTGGATCGATAATCCGTTTTGGACTGGCGTTCCATTTTATATACGAACAGGAAAACGAATGAAAGAAAAGTCTACTCGTATTGTAATCGAATTTAAAAATACGTTAAAACAGCAATATCAAGATAATAATCCAAATGCAGAACCTAACTTATTAATAATTGAAATTAGCCCAGGTGAGAACGTTTCATTACAGTTAAATAGTAAAAATCCATTGAAAAATGGAGAAATTGAACCGATGCGTATTAACTTTACTTGTGAGCAAGCGGATGTGGGAGTACCTGAAGCGTATGAAAGACTCATTCATGATGCTGTGAGTGGAGACGCTACATTCTTTGCACATTGGAGAGAAGTTGAATTGTCATGGGAATGGGTACAACCAATTCTTGAAGCGTTCGAGGAAAACTTATTACCGCTTCATGAATATGAGTCTGGTTCATATGGTCCAGAAGCGTCTAATGAACTGTTGCAAGAAAGTGGATTTAAATGGTGGTTAGATCAAGAGATGGAAAAATAAGTACTTTCTTTCATGAAAGCATTTAGGGGGACGATTACTATGACACAAAACATAAATCAATTAGCAGTGAATACACTTCGTACGTTATCGATTGATGCTATTAATGCGGCAAACTCAGGTCATCCAGGTCTTCCGATGGGAGCAGCACCAATGGCTTATGCATTATGGGCGAATCATTTAAATTACAATCCTAATCACCCAGAATGGTTTAACCGTGATCGTTTCGTTTTATCGGCGGGACATGGATCTAGTCTGTTATATAGCCTGCTTCATTTAGCTGGATATGATGTTTCAATTGATGACTTGAAAAACTTCAGAAAGTTAAATAGTAAAACACCAGGACATCCTGAGTTTGGTCATACTTCTGGAGTCGAAGCGACGACAGGCCCGTTAGGACAAGGAATTGCCAATGCTGTCGGAATGGCAATGGCAGAAGCGCATTTAGCAGCGAAGTTCAATAAGGATGGTCACTCTATTATAGATCACAATACGTACGCTTTAGTCGGAGATGGTGACTTAATGGAGGGTGTCGCTTATGAAGCGATGTCAATGGCAGGACATATGAAACTTGGCAAGTTAATTGTACTGTATGATTCAAATGAAATTTCACTTGATGGTGAATTAGGCATTGCTTTCTCTGAAGATATTCAGAAAAGGGCAGAATCTGTACATTGGCAATATGTAAGAGTTGAAGATGGAAACGATGTCGATGCTATTACAAAAGCTATTCAATCAGCGAAAGAAAATACGGATCAACCTACTCTTATAGAAATTAGAACTATTATAGGTTATGGAAGTCCAAAAGTTGCTGGAACGAACAAAGCACATGGTAATCCGCTTGGAGTAGAAGAGGCAACAGCGACAAAACAAGTGTATGGTTGGGGTTATGAGGAAGATTTCTTTGTACCTGAAGAAGTAAAAGCTCATTTTAATGAACTGAAACAAAAAGGTATTGAAAAAGAAAATGACTGGAATGAGCAGTTCAATTCATACAGAGAGTCGAACCCTGCACTAGCAGATGAATTAGAAAAAGCGATTACAGGTGATGTTTTAATTGAAGCGAAAGACATTCTATCCTTTGATATTGAAAAAACGATTTCCACTCGTGTTGCAAGTGGGGAAGCTATTAATCATTATGTGAAATCGATTCCTTCTATTTTCGGTGGAAGTGCAGATCTTTCTCATTCCACTATGACAGATATAAAAGGTGAAGCAGTATATGCAGTAGAATCATATGCTGGACGAAATATATACTTCGGTGTACGTGAACATGCAATGGGCGCGGCAGCGAATGGACTGGCTCTCCACGGAGGAGTAAAACCTTTCGTAAGTACATTCTTTGTATTTAATGATTACCTTCGTCCATCGATTCGACTGGCTGCACTGCAAAAGTTACCTGTTACTTACGTATTTACACATGATTCGATTGCTGTAGGAGAAGATGGTCCAACGCATGAACCAATTGAACAATTGGCAGCGCTTCGAGCAATTCCTGGTTTAACAGTTATCCGTCCGTCAGATGCAAATGAAACAGCAAGTGCTTGGGCGTATGCTTTACAGCAAACGGATGGTCCAGTCGTTTTAGTACTGAGCCGTCAAAATTTACCGGTGTTTAATGAAACGAAAGCGAACATAGAGAATCTCTCTAAAGGAGCTTACGTATTAACACAAACAAATGAAAATCCGGATGTAATTTTAATTGCGACAGGTTCTGAAGTATCCTTAGCTGCTAGTGCAAAAGCGAAATTAGAAGAAGATCAAGTTTCTGTTCGTATCGTTGCAATGCCAAGCTGGGAGTTATTCGATCGTCAATCGAATGAATATAAAGAATCCGTTCTTCCGTCTTCTGTAACGAAACGAGTATCTCTTGAGATGGGTGTATCTCTCGGGTGGGAGCGTTATGTAGGACAAGAAGGAAAAGTACTATCAATTGAAACATTTGGAGCTTCAGGCACTGGAGCTGAAGTCATGAATCTATTTGGATTTACGACAGAAAATGTTGTTCAAATTACAAAAAATGTGTTGAATTCTTAAGCTATGACTGTGAATACCTTTCTGTACATACTAACATATCAGTGCTGAAAGGTATTCCAGATTGTAGTGATATGAATTTTTAATAAAAGATAATTTGAGGAGGAATTATATTATGCAAGTAGGATTAATTGGGTTAGGTAAAATGGGATTAAATTTAGGGAAAAATTTAATGGATCATAAACATGAAGTAGCAGCATTTGATTTAAATACGAGCGCAGTAGAAGAAATGAAAGAGTACGGGGCAACGGGTACATCTAGTTTAAGTGAACTTGTTCAGTCATTACAATCACCAAGAATTCTTTGGGTAATGGTACCACACGCTGTTGTTGATTCTGTTATTGATGAGGTTACACCACTTTTATCAAAAGGAGATATTTTAATTGAAGCTGGTAATTCACATTATAAAGAGTCTATCCGCCGATATGAGCAATTAAAGAAAGATGGCATTCACTTTATGGATGCAGGAACTTCTGGCGGAATGGAAGGCGCTCGTAATGGTGCTTGTTACATGATCGGAGGAGATCAAGAAGCTTGGGACATCGTTGAACCTATCTTCCGCGATACTGCTGTAGAAAATGGATTCTTATATGCTGGAAAAGCTGGTAGTGGTCACTTCTTAAAAATGGTTCATAACGGAATTGAATACGGTATGATGGCTGCTATTGGTGAAGGATTTGAGATTCTAGAGAAAAGTGAATTTGACTACGATTATGAAAAAGTATCAAGAGTATGGAACAACGGTTCAGTCATTCGTTCTTGGTTAATGGAATTAACAGAAAATGCATTTTCTAAAGATGCAAAACTGGATGAAATTAAGGGTGTTATGCATTCTTCTGGTGAAGGAAAATGGACAGTAGAAACAGCATTAGACCTTCAAACAGCAACTCCTGTTATCGCAATGTCTCTATTAATGCGCTACCGCTCATTAGACAATGATACATTTACAGGAAAAGTTGTAGCAGCTCTGCGCAATGAATTTGGCGGACATGCAGTAGAAAAGAAATAACGTGAAACTTTAATCAATGGGGGTTCTTCATCCCCCGCTGATTATTAGCCTTTACCAATCGGATTTTACGGGAAGCCCGATCCCAATCTAATTTCTTTGCTTCGCTGAATTTTTGGGTGGGGGTCTTACTGCCCGGCAAATAGCGGGATAAGCATCCTAAACATGTAACTCATCAACGTTTAAAAACTGGAGGGAATTAATCATGAAATTTTTTATTGATACTGCAAATCTTGAGGACATAAAAAAAGCATATAAACTTGGAGTTTTAGCTGGTGTTACAACGAATCCTTCTTTAGTAGCAAAAGAGGGCGTTAAGTTTGAAGACCGTATCGCAGAAATTTGTCAGGCAGTACCTAAAGTTGAGTCTGTTTCGGCAGAGGTAACGCCAGATGCTGTTACAGCTGAAGAAATGATTGCTCAAGCAGAAGAGTTAATTAAAATTAACGGTGGCGATAAAAACGTTACGATAAAACTTCCGATGACGTTAGCAGGATTAGAAGCTTGTCGCTATCTTACTGAAAAAGGTGTGAAAACGAACGTTACACTTATTTTCACTGTAAACCAAGCTCTTTTAGCAGCCCGAGCAGGCGCAACATACGTTTCTCCATTTTTAGGACGTTTAGATGATATTTCTGAAGATGGTGTACTATTAGTTGCTAAAATTGCTGAATTATTCGAGATTCATCAATTAGATACACAAATTATTGCGGCTTCTGTCAGACACCCAGATCATGTAACTCGTGTAGCGATGGCAGGTGCTCACATTGCAACAATTCCTTATAAAGTAATTGAACAACTTGCTATGCATCCATTAACAGACCAAGGGATTGAAAAGTTTGCTGCGGATTGGGCGAAAGCACCTAAATTATAATGAATGAAAGTGAAGGAGGCTTTCTGAAAATTGCTTTTCATGAGAGGACAGATCTTAAGTAACTTCATCGTTTAAACTGGATCCCGAGTTTGTAGTCCTACTACGTGAAAACAGTAAGAGAAGAAAGTGTCATTCACTTTTAAAGAAGGAAAATTCGCTCGCATGAAGCATGTATTACAATAACATTATAATTATTAAAGAGAAATCCCCTTATCAGAGAGAGTAGTTAACGTATGTCTCTGATAAGGGAGATTCTTTTTATATAAATCATTATTATGTGAAAATATCTCTTACTCCAGAAAGAACTATATAGGTTCTCTTAATTGTATAGTAATTTTGAAAGGGTTTACATAAAGGGGTGGAACTGAGTATGAATATGTACCTTTTAATGATTACATTATTATCAATCGTAATTGTTATTTTAGGGGTATCGTGGTGGAGATGGCATGCGTTTATTAGTTTAACGGTTGCAAGTTTGTTTTTAGCAATTATGTCTGGAATGCCAATGGATAAAATAGTGAGTGCTTATGAAACGGGAGTCGGAAGTGTTCTCGGGCATTTAGTAGGTATTTTAGTATTAGGTACAATTTTAGGGAAAATGATGGCAGAGTCAGGTGCTGGAATGCAAGTGGCAGAGTTCTTTATTAAATCCTTTGGGATAAAAAACTTACCATGGGCTATGTTAATTGCAGGTTTTATTATTGGAATTCCGGTGTTTTTTGAAGTAGGTATTTTAATATTACTGCCGTTAGTAATTTCAATTCATAAAACAACGAAACAAAATATTTTATTGATAGCATTACCAGCAATTGCTGGGCTATCTGTCGTACACGGCCTTGTTCCTCCGCATCCAGGGGCAATTGTAGCAATTGGTATTTATAAAGCGAATCTTGGGAAGGTACTATTGTATTCACTCATTATTACATTTTTTGCAGCGATTATTGCAGGTCCTATATTTGCGAAATGGATTCACAAACGTGTAATTCCTGAAAATGAGCCAGAATTGATTCGTGTAAATACAAAATCAACGAAATTACCAGGAATAGGAGTTTCATTTTTAGTTATTTTGTTACCTGTTATGTTAATGGTTTTAGCTGCAGCAGCTCCTTATGTGCCTCTTTCTAATACTTTGATGAAGATTGTCACATTAATCGGTAGTCCTATAATTGCACTATTGATTGCATGTTTTGCGGCGTTCTATTTTCTTGGATTTCGTCAAGGTATCGATAAAAAAGCTATTAAGAAGATAACAGAAGATAGCTTATTACCAATCGGTTCAATTGTTGCGATTATTGGTGCCGGCGGGGGATTTAAGCAAATTCTTATCGATAGTGGTGTAGGCAATGCTATTGCTCAAATGTCTGAGCATTTAGCTCTATCCCCAATTGTATTAGCATTTATAGTAGCAGGATTAATTCGAATTGCGACAGGGTCAGCGACAGTTGCTTTAACAACAGCAGCGGGTATCGTTTCGCCAATCGTTGAAAATACAACAGGTGTGAACTTAGAGTTACTCGTTATTGCAACAGGTGCAGGAGCATTAATGTTTTCACACGTAAACGATGCTGGTTTTTGGATGGTAAAAGAATACCTAGGGTTAACAGTGAAAGAAACATTTAAAACATGGACTGTATTAGAAACGTTACTTTCATTTATCGCTTTTGGAGGAGTTTTAATACTCGATATGTTTGTTTAAAATAAGGATATTTTTATATGAATGTAGAGAGATAACTTTAGCACATAACGTTATGAATAGATAAAATAAATGTATTTTTATGGTTCTTATATTATTAGGATACTGTAGGGATTTTTTGTTAGGAGGAAGAAATGGTGAGCTCAAAATATATGATTGGTGTAGACATTGGGACAACTAGTACAAAATCAGTTCTATTTTCTACTGATGGATCTGTTATTGCTAGTCATGGAATTGAATATCCTTTATATTCTCCTACGCCTGAAACAGCAGAACAAGACCCAGAAGAAATTTTTCGTGCAGTAATAAATACGATTAAAGAAACTATACAATCAAGTAGTGTACAGCCAAGTGATATTCTTTGTGTCTCTTTTAGCTCGGCAATGCATAGTATCATTGCCGTAGATGAAAAGGGAGAGCCGTTAACGAGATGTATCACTTGGGCAGATAATAGAAGTGCAAGCTGGGCGGAGAAAATAAAGAATGATATGAATGGTCATGAAATTTACCTTCGTACTGGGACACCAATTCATCCGATGTCACCACTTTCGAAATTAGTTTGGCTACAGAATGAGCAGGCAGAGTTATTCGCAAAAAGTTATAAATTCATTTCTATTAAAGAATATGTTTTTTACAAGTTTTATAAAGAGTATGTAATTGATTATTCTATAGCGTCAGCAACAGGGATGTTTAATTTAAAATCTTTAAAATGGGATGAAGAGGCTTTACATGTTGCGGGAATTACAGATGAAAAGCTTTCAAAGCTTGTTCCAACAACGCACAGTTTAACAGGATTAGATGAAGAGCTTGCCAAAGAGATGAATGTACTTGTTTCTACGCCTTTTGTAGTAGGAGCGAGTGATGGAGTACTATCTAATTTAGGTGTAAATGCAATAGATCCTGGCGTTGTGGCTGTTACAATTGGTACAAGCGGTGCGATACGTGCTGTAACAGATCGTCCTGTAACAGATCCAAAAGGTAGAATTTTTTGTTATGCGTTAACTGAAGACCATTGGGTAATTGGTGGACCAGTGAATAACGGTGGTATGATTTTCAGATGGGCTCGTGACCAATTGGGTACTTCAGAGATTGAACTTGCGAAGCGTTTAGGAAAAGATCCATATGAAGTACTTACTGAAATAGCAGCAAAAGTGAATCCTGGATCTGACGGTTTATTATTTCACCCGTATTTAGCAGGGGAAAGAGCTCCTTTATGGAATGCAAATGCACGAGGATCTTTCTTTGGACTCGGATTGCATCATAAGAAAGAACATCTTATCCGTGCTGTTTTAGAAGGAGTAATTTATAATTTATATACGGTTCTTCTCGCTTTAAAAGAGTTAATTGGCGAACCGAAAAAAATTCAAGCGACAGGCGGCTTTGCAAGGTCGGAACTTTGGAGACAGATGATGGCGGACATCTTCCATCAAGACGTATATGTTCCGGAAAGTTTCGAAAGCTCTTGCTTAGGAGCTGCAATCCTCGGTTTATATAGTTTAGGTGAAATAGATACATTATCTGTAGTTTCTGAAATGGTAGGTGCAGATTTCCATCATGAGCCAAACATGGAAAGTGTGGAAAAATATAAAGATTTAACGCCAATCTATATCCGTCTGTCCCGTCAATTGGAAGAAGAATATGAAAGTATAGCAGCGTATCAAAAAAAGTGGGTTTAAAAGCTATTTACCAAGAAAATATGGTAACGTATAAAGAGGTACTCCGATTTTTTAGGATACTCTTTCAACATAAAATATTTTAAGAAGCATGATGAACGAAAAATATAGGGAGAGAGGGTTATGAAAATGAAGGATAACAAAGAGTTTATTGGATATGTTGGAACTTACACGAAAGAAAATAGCGAAGGAATATATAAATTTACGCTAGATGTAGAAGCAAAAAAAATTAGTAATGTAACACTTGCCGCTAAGCTGGATAACCCTACATATGTAACGATTAACCGAAATAATGAATATCTCTATTCCGTTGTTAAGGAAGGCGAATCTGGCGGTGTAGCTGCTTATTCCATTGATAGTCATACTGGAGAACTAAAAGCGAAAAATAGACAAGTAGTAGAAGGTGCTTCTCCTTGTCATATTAGTGTTGATAGTGGAAATCATACAGTAGTTACAGCGAATTACCATAAAGGAACGATTGAGTCTTTTGAAATAAATGAAGAAAATGGAACTGTAAATCCTGCTTCATCTATTATGGCACATGAAGGTTCAGGTCCGAATAAAGAAAGACAAGAAAAACCACATGCACATTACGCGGGGTACACTCCTGATGAAAAATATGTAGTGGGCGTTGATTTAGGAATAGATAAAATAATTACGTATGAAGTAAAAGATAGTACATTAACAGAAGTGAATCGTTTATCTGTAAAACCAGGAAGTGGTCCAAGACACATTACTTTTCATCCGAATGGAAAATACGCTTATGTGATGACTGAGCTGAGTTCAGAGGTTATTGTGTTAACATATAACTCGCAAGAAGGATCCTTTACAGAAGAACAGTATATTTCTACTCTTCCAGAACAATTTGATGAAAATAGTCAAGGAAGTGCGATTCATATTTCTTCTGACGGCCGTTTTGTATATGCAGGTAATCGTGGTCATAATAGTATCGCTGTTTATAGCGTAGATCAAAATTCAGGTCAGCTTACATTTGTTGAACACATATCTACAGAAGGAAATTGGCCAAGAGACTTTGTATTAGATCCTACTGAAAAGTTCCTTGTTGCTACAAATGAAAAGTCACATAATCTTGTGTTATTTTCAAGAGATGAATCTACAGGTAAGTTAACACTTTTACAATCTGATGTTGCTGTGCCAGAGCCTGTTTGTGTGAAGTTTGTAAATGTTTAAGTTGTGTTCGATATAATTTCATAAACTTAGAAAATAATAAAAAGCAAAGCGATATCGCTTTGCTTTTTATTATTTCTTTTTCGGTCTACGTACTAATTCGCCGCCGCAGTTTGGACAAACGTTATGTCTTTCTTCTGTACATGGTGCGCAAAATGTACATTCATATACACAAATGTATGCTTCAGAATCTTGTTCGAGCGATTGATCGCAAATTTGACAGTTTGTTTTCATTTCTAGTGCCATAATAAGTCTCCTTTAAGTTTGAAAATTTATAATTTAATTATAATTCATTGAATAGAAATAGTCCTTTTCAATTGAAAGGAAATCGAATGATAAAGTTATGAATTGAAATGAAAGATGCTGGTTTATTTTAAAATTGATTATTTATTACAGTTGGAATATTATGAAATAGTCAAAAGACAACAGGGGGTATAGATTTTGACTAATCATAACGATCATTTAAAAGCAAACTGCGAAACATGCTTCGGTCTATGTTGCGTTGCATTACCGTTCGCAGCATCGGTAGATTTTGCGGTGAATAAAGATGGTGGGAAGCCATGTTCTAACTTACAATCAGATTATAAATGTAGTATACATAAAAATCTTAGAGGAAAAGGTTATAAAGGTTGTACAGTATTTGAATGTTTCGGTGCTGGGCAGAAAATCTCTCAAGTTACGTTTAAAGGAATTGATTGGCGGAAAGATGCTAAGCATGCGAGAAAAATGTATGATGCTTTTCCAATTATGCATCAGCTTCATGAAATGCTTTGGTATTTGAATGAGGCGATTATTTTAAAGGCAACACAGCCAATTCATAAAGAGCTGGAGACCGCAATTGAGGAGACAGAGCGACTTTCGAATTTAAATCCAGATGAGTTAATGAAAATAAATGTTCCAATGCATAGGGCAGAGGTGAACATTCTTCTTTTAGAAACGAGCGAATTAGTATGGAAGGAAATGAATACTGCGCGTAAGAAACGAATCATACACCGCGGAGCAGACCTTATGGGAGCGAATCTGAAAAAGAAAAATTTACAAGGTGCAAATTTAAGAGGAGCTTACTTAATTGCGGCTAACTTAAATGGTGCAGATTTAAGAGGAGCAGATCTCATCGGAGCAGATTTGCGAGATGCAGATATTCGCGGGGCTGATTTTACTAATAGTATTTTTCTGACGCAAGTTCAAGTTAATGCTGCTAGAGGGGACAAACATACGAAATTACCGAAATTATTGTCTCGTCCATCGCATTGGAGTGCGTAAAGAGTGAGGAGTATTTAGTGTGGATATATTTCAGTATTTAGAAGAGATGCAAGAGGATGTCTTTTCGTTAGCAGTAGAGCAAATAGAAGCGAAGTATTATGATATTTGTTGCATGTTGGCGTCTACAGAATATGCAGAACGAATTAAAGTAATTGATGTAGAGTCATATAAGGAAAGTATTCGAGTAGGTTTGGATGCAGCTGTAGAAATGGCTACTAATGAAGAAGCAAAAGCGATTTATTTTGAGTATGACCTTGATAACGAGTGGACTAGTCAGTTTTATATTTGTGAGGAGTATGCTCCACTTGAAGAAGAGGATGATGATTGGGCTTCTGAATGGACATATGATGTTGAGGGACCGGGGTCTGTAGAATTAGCGGATATGTATAATGAAAATGGCTTTGACACAAGTGAAAAAGCAATCGGTATCACTTTATATTTAATTGCTAAAACGCTGTGTAGTTTTATAAGTGTACGTAGTGAAGTGCAAAATAATATACCGATTTGTATTGGTTTTCACGATCAAGATCCAATAATGCGAACAGGCAGAGACTAAGAATCTCTGCCTGCTTTTTATTTCTTTTCAAAAGTAGTAATTAAAACGCTACATATAATAAGAATACCACCAATAAAAAAGTTACTATTTAATGTTTCATTTAAGAGCAACCAACCAAGTAACGATCCAACGATAGGTTGGAAGAAGAAAAATAAGGAACCTATGCTTGCATCCAGTAATTCTAATCCTTTATTCCAAAGGAAAAAGGCACCTGCTGTTGAGACGATTCCTAAGTATAATACGCCTAATATTACGTACGTATTTACTGTTCCGATAGAGGCCGCTTGTAGCTCCCATATCATAAAAGGTGTAATAAAAAAGAGTGAAAAGAAAATTGCGTACGTTGTAATAACTAAGGATGAAAATTGGATTGAAGCGATTTTTACATAAATAGATAGTAAAGCCCACGTGATAGCGGCTCCAACTAAAATGATTGTTCCGATAAAATAGGAGCCAATTTCAATATCCCATCCGATTACGATAATGACACCGATTGTCGCTATTATAGTAGATAAAAGTCTACGAGCAGTTAGTTTTTCTTTCAAAATGAGCGCTGCAAATATAACCATAAATGCAGGTGTAGCTGATGTAACTAACGAGCCTGTATGAGCGTCGGATAATTTTGTTCCGATAAATTGGCATGTGATCGAAATGAAATAGCCGATAAATCCAATCCAAGCGAATAGGAGCCAATCTTTTTTGCGAATGGTTACTTTTTTCTTTTGTTTTTTCTCAGCTAGTTTCAAAATGCCATATAAAACAACAAAAGCGATAATAAAGCGTAGCCAAACGAGTGTTAGTGGTGGGATAAAATCGAGTACGTATTTGCTAACAACATACATACCGCCCCATATACTTGCTGCTAGTGATAAGTATATAGCTCCTAAAATTGTTTGTTTCATTTGAAATACCTCCGTCTATTTTTAGGGTAATATGAGCTCCCTAAGACGAGGCATAGTGTATGTGCTAAATGAATGCCCGTCTTAGTTTATAGACGGCCTACAGGTTGATCGTTTTCGAATGAAGTGTTGTAGTACATGAGTGCATTCCTCCTTCATAATTTTATAATGATATTATAACTTAATTTTCAGTTTATTGGAGGTTCTTATGAAATATATCGTTATAAAATCACATGTTAGCAATTATCCTAATCCAATTCGCTTAGAAGAGAGGGGTGTAGTGAAAATGATAGAGAGTTACGTTGGTCCAGAAGACTGGGAAAACTGGATGTTTTATCACGAAGAGAAGTATAACTGGAAAGGATGGGTTTGGTGAGAAGGAACAGATGATGAGAAGGGCTGGACACCAAAGGAAAACTTACAAAAATATTAATAATAATATTTGATCAATAATTAGGAAACATATTTTTGCTTATGAGTATATTGGTTGTAGGATAAAAAGTAGATTAATAGAGAAAGAGGAGGAGATTATTATAACTACAACCGTTATTTCGCATTTTTACAATGAAGAGTATTTATTGCCATGGTGGCTTATGCATCATACAAAACTTTTTGATCATGGTATTTTAATTAATAAAGGTTCAACAGATCGTTCCGTTGAGATTTGTAAAAAATTCGCACCGCATTGGGAGGTGCGAGATTCTGTAAATCCAGAGTTTGATGCATATGCGACAGATCATGAAGTGATGAGAATAGAACAAGAAGTACAAGGATGGAAAATGATTTTAAATACGACTGAGTTTCTTTGTGTGCAAGATAAAAATCAGTTTTGGAAATCGCTAAATGAATTGGGGGGGAGGATGTATTGGCTGGAAGGGCTTATTATGGTTGATGATCCTAACTATAATTATCCGGGACTTAACTTTGGAATACCTTTAATGAAACAGCGATTTCATGGTTATTTACCAGAGGAGTGGAGACTATGGAGAAGGGGCAGATTTATTCATAATCATGAGCATGGAAGTTATACGGTTGGAAGACATTTATCTGCGCATGAATCGATGATTTATCCACCTCTTGCCTGTATATTATGGTTTGGGTTTAGTCCGTGGAACGATGCGATGAGAAAGAGAAAGTTACAAATTGGTCCGACTCTTTCTGAAGCTAGTAAGCATGGGGGAATGGGTACGCATCATATTGTTACGCCGGAAAGATTAGAAGAATGGTATAAGGAATTAGCGAGAGGAACGAAGGATTTACGTTTTAATGATGCATATCGTTATGTTTTTGTATAAATGATTTCCACCATAAAATTGTTTCTTCAATTCCTGTATTTAAATCGTATGTTGGTTTCCAGTTTACTTCAGTTTTTAAACGTTCTACACTAACGCCGACGAATAAAGGTTCATCCTTAGAGAAAGGAATCGCGTCTAGTTTAATTAAATGTTCTTTTCCTATTTTTTTAGAGATGATAGAAGCTAGTTCTTTAATTTGTACAGATTGACCTGAAGCGATATTAATGGTGCCTGTAACGCCATGTTCTAATATTGTTACGAGAGCGTCAGCGACGTCACTCACATGGAGGAAATCTCTCGATTGTTTTCCATGTGTACATAGTGCTTCCTCATTTTTTAATAAGGAAGTGATAATGTTAGAAACGAGCCGATTCCCTTGTTCGTAAGGTCCATACATATGAAAAATGCGGCCCCAACACATGCTGAGGCCTGTTTGTTGTGCATACGTTGCTAACCAGGAGTGCAGTGCGTTTTTACATAATGAATACGGGGTTTTATAAGAAAGAAGCGGCGAATCTTCAAATAATACGCCGTTAAACCATTCGTATTCTGCGCCAGTACCTGCAACGACAACACGCTTTCCGCCGCATGTTGTGAAGTGTTGAATCAATGAAATACTAGAATTTAGCCAATAGTAATTATTAATAGATACATAGCATGCTGGTGGCACTGCTTCCCAAGCAAGGTGGATGAGATGGCTAGGCTGAACGTCGGAAATGAATTGTTTTACTTCGTCATCGCGAAGCAAGTTTACTTTATGCCAATGGCAAGGGAGGTGAGAGGGTTTATTTTTATTATACGTGGCGTGCACTTCATATCCCTTTTGTATAAGTGAATGTACAACATATTTACCTATCCAGCCACTACCACCTGTTACAACAACTTTCTTCATGGCTCGATCACCTCAACTTCTGGAACCGTCACTAAAAATTTACCGCCCCATTCACGAATGAAAGAGCATTCTTTCATAATTTCGTCTTTCAAATTCCAAGGAAGTATGAAAATGTAATCCGGTTTTGTACGTTTAATTTCTGCTGGAGATTTTATTGGAATACGAGTTCCTGGTAAAAGGAGATTTTGTTTGTGAGGATTTTTATCTACTGTATAAGCTAGAAATTCTTTACCTATCCCGCAATAATTCAAAAGGGTGTTTCCTTTAGCTGGAGCACCGTAACCGATAATTTGTTTGTTTAAAGCTTTCGCTTCAATAAAAAACTTTAAAATATTTATTTTCAATTGTTCGATGCGTTTAGAAAAAAGGAGATAGCAATCTAAAGTATCTAACCCGTGGTCGACTTCTTTTTGAATTAATTTTGTAACATTGGAATGGATAGTTGATTGGGCACTTAGATGGTTTACAAAAATACGTATTGAACCACCATGCGTTGAAAGTTCTTCTACATCAACAATTTGTAAATGATGATGAGCTAAAATTTTTTGTAGGCTTATAAGTGAGAAATAGGAGAAGTGCTCATGGTAGATCGTATCAAATTGGTTAAAGGATATAAGGTTTAATAAGTGCGGGAATTCAATCGTTATCGTGCCATCACGTTTTAATAGTGTTTTTAAACCAGCGACAAAATCATGCAAGTTCGGAACATGTGCTAATACGTTATTTGCGACGATTAAATCAGCTTGTGGCAATTTTTTTGCTAAGTCATTACTGAAAAAATTTACTTCAGTAGGAATTCCTTTTTGGACAGCAATTTCTGCTACGTTTTTTGCGGGTTCAATTCCTAATGTCTCGATATTTTCTTTTTGAAAGTATTGTAATAAGTACCCATCGTTACTTGCAATTTCAATTACTTTTGAATGTTTCGTTAAGTTGAAACGCTTAATCGCCATTTCTACGTATTGTTTAGCGTGTAGTAGCCAACTTGAGGAGTAAGAGCTGAAGTATAAATAGTTATGGAAAATATTTTGCGGGGATTCAAATTCATCTAGCTGTACGAGTAAACAAGAGTGACAAATAAATGTGTGCAGCGGATAAAAAGGTTCCATTTTATATGAAGTTTCAGGAGCTACAAATGAATTAGCAAGAGGGGAAACGCCCAAATCTAAAAAAGTGTTGGTTAGTAATGAGTGGCAAAAACGGCATTTTTTCTGTTCCATTTTATAGCCCCCTTATAAATTTTTGAATGCATCGATTTGTTGTCGCGTGAAAGATTCTATATTTTCACCGGATGCATATTTTTTATACCAATCAACAGTCCAAGCGATAGAATCATCTGTTGATAACTTAGGAGTCCAGTCGAGTTTGTTTACTGCTTTTGTACTGTCCAGTGTTAAGATAGGTGATTCATAAGGAGTATTTGTAGAGGGGAAAAGGATTGTTAGTTGTTTATTCCATAATTTTATTACAGATTGAATGACATCATAAACTGTTCTGTTAGGTTCGTTCAACGGGCCGAAATTCCACGCTGTTGCATATTCGGCGTCTTGCCAAAGATTTTCAGCTAAAAGAATATAGCCGTGTAAAGGGTCTAATACGTGTTGCCACGGGCGAATAGCGTTTTTGTTTCTAATAGTTAATGTACCATCTTGTAAATATGCACGAATGATATCTGGGAATAATCGGTCTTCTGCCCAATCACCACCGCCGATGACGTTACCTGCTCTTACTGAGGCGAGTTTCTGAGTATTAGTGCGGAAGAATGATTTTTGATAGGATGTTGCCACTATTTCAGTGCAAGCCTTACTAGCACTATAAGGGTCGAAACCTCCTAGCCGGTCACTTTCCACGAATGCCCGGTTACCGCTTCCGTCATTTTCATAACATTTATCACTTGTAACATTAATGATGCCACGTATACTTTCTATATGTTTTGCCGCTTCTAATACGTGAACAGTACCTAAAACATTCGTTTTGAATGTATCGATAGGATTTTTGTATGAAGCGGTTACGATTGGCTGAGCTGCTAAATGAAATATTATGTCAGGTTTATGCTGTTTCATGGCATGAAATAAAGAATGGTAATCTGTAATATCGCCTTTCATTGTCGTGCACTCTTTTGCTACGTTACCTTGTTCAAAAAGGTTAGGAATGGATGGGGGATGAGAAGAAAAGCCTACTACTTCTGCACCTAAAGAAGTTAAGAAAAGGGTGAGCCATGAGCCTTTAAATCCAGTATGTCCCGTAATAAATACTTTTTTCTTATTCCAAAAAGATGATGAAGCCATATTACCAAACCTTCCATGGAGCGTTATTACTTTCCCATAGCTCGACTAATTTATTTTTATCGCGCAATGTATCCATCGGATGCCAAAAACCAGAATGTTGATATGCGGCCAATTCATTTTTGTTTACTAACTGAACTAAAGTGTCTGTTTCAAAAACAGACTTATCTCCACTAATGTAATTGAAAACTTCAGGATTTAAAACGAAAAATCCACCGTTAACCCATCCGCCATCACCTAATGGTTTTTCTTGAAAAGATGTTACAGACTGTTTATCTAATATGAGAGAACCAAATCTACCAGGAGGTTGTACGGCAGTAACAGTAGCCATTTTCCCATGTTTTTTATGGAATGTAATAAGTTCTTTTATATTTACATTACTTAATCCATCACCATAAGTGAGGCAGAAAGGTTCGTCTCCGACATAATTTTGAATCTTTTTCACTCGGCCACCCGTTTCGGTATTTACACCAGTATCGATTAGTGTAACTTTCCATGGCTCTACACGATGAGAATGGCTAGTAATTGTATTATCGTTTAACTGTATTGTGAAATCAGACATGTGTAAGTTGTAATTTAGAAAGAACTCTTTAATTGCATATCCTTTATAGCCTAAGCAAATAATAAACTCAGTAATCCCGTAATGACTATACAAACTCATAATGTGCCATAGAATGGGTTTTGTTCCAATTTCAATCATAGGTTTCGGTTTTAAATGTGTTTCTTCCCCAATTCTTGTACCGTACCCACCAGCAAGAATAACAGCTTTCATTTTTTCCTCCTAAAATAAAAATTTATTATTTATACAGTATTCATGTTTTATGCAAATGAGATTGTTTTTGATTAAGCGAATGAAAATGTTTGAGGTGATGACGATGCAGAAAATATTACGGTTTGAATTTTGGGAATAATTCTTGATATTCAGGGTTATGACGGAGGTCTTGTGTTAGGTTACTAAGCTCTAAAAAACGTATGTCCAGTACTTCAGGAGATTGACCGTAATGTGTTTGAAGCCCCATTTGAATACCCCTTTTTGAAAGGGTAGGTGTAATTTGTAATTTTCTTGCTTTTGATTGTTCATTCCAAGGGCTAAAATAGAATTTTAAAATAAATGAAGGATAGTCATAAATTATATATCCGTGCCGCGAATGATGTCTACCAGGTAAATATGCACCGTCTAGATGATTGTGAATAAATCTCCAAGCACATCCTAGATTTGGGTTATAAGGGAAGACACCGTGGTATCGCTGTTCTACTAAGGGGATAGAATATCTAGGCTTTGAATAATTATAATTATGATTATCTATCATTAAAATCATTCTAATCGCATACATGTTTTGGCCTAGTGTATGAAGAGATGAAAAAAATTCTTCAGTATTATTACAACAAAAGAATTCAGTAGTATTTAAAACGATTTTCCAACCTGAAACTTCTCTTTCAATTTCCATCACTTCAATATCAGTATTAGTTGGATCAAACTCAAGAAATCTTGAATTTCGTACTTCCCAGTGGGGTGCTAATAGTTTACAAATCTCTACGGAACGATCTGTAGACCCTCTATTAATTAAAATGCCGTGATCGAATATTTTCGTGTGATGCATAAGCCACCATGGAAGTAGGTATTCTTCATTATAAAAATGAGAAATGATTGTCTTTTTCATGTTAATTCCCTCCTATACAAGCAATCGTTATTAGTAGGATATGCTTTTAAATAAGAAAGGTTAAAAAGGGCAGACAATGTAGTGATTAGGTAATAGTTTAGTGATTTTATTGCATAAGTGTAGATTACTCGTATTGAATAATCATAGGATGAGATTGAAATTTTGTATAAATTGTGAATAATAAACCGTCACGTTTGACTGTACAGTTTATGTGTTGTATGATGTAAGTAATATAAACAAGGGGGGAAGATCGTTGGGAAGGTGTATCGAATCGGACAGTTGGCTCTCATGGCTCACGTGTCGAAACGAACGATTGATTATTATACGAATCTAGGTATCTTAAAAGCGGAGCGATCTCAATCTAATTATCGCTATTACGACGAAACAGCATTTGAGACATTACAATTTATTGAGAAGTGCAAAGAAATGCATATGCCGCTTTGTGAGATTAAAGAGAAAATCGAGGAGAAGAAGAAGCTGCTCGGTATCAATGAACACGTTTCGAAACAAGTGAATGAAGTGACAGACCATATTCATCGATTAGAAGTGGAGCTTACTGAGTTAAAACCGCTTTTAGATGAATTGACTGATTCACAACGTGAAAAAATATCGAAATCTTTATCAGGTCAAACGACAGCTTTAATACAGACACTTGCTCTATTATTATAGAATAAGTGAAATCCGACCTCTTTAATTTTTGTATCGGGCTATGTTTTCTAACAAACAAATAAGAAAACATTATAGTATACAGGAGGTGGACACCTTAGTTTTTTAACTAAGGGGATTCATTGGAAATATTTAATTTAGTCATGGTTGCGATTTTAATCGCATTTACTGGATTTTTCGTAGCAGCAGAGTTTGCGATTGTAAAGATACGTTCAAGTCGTATCGACCAGCTTGTTGCGGAAGGAAAACGCGGTGCTTTAGCAGCGAAAAAGGTAACAACAAATTTAGATGAATATTTATCTGCTTGTCAATTAGGTATTACAGTTACAGCTATGGGATTAGGTTGGTTAGGTGAACCGACAATTGAAAAGTTATTACACCCGTTATTTGAGAAATGGAACTTAAATCCTTCCATTTCATCAGTATTAACATTTGGTCTTGCTTTTATGATTATGACGTATTTACACGTTGTAGTAGGAGAATTAGCTCCAAAAACGATGGCAATTCAAAAGGCTGAAAGGGTAACGTTATTATTGGCAGGCCCATTAATGATGTTCTATAAAGTAATGTATCCATTTATTTGGGTATTGAACGGTTCAGCTCGTGTGATAACTGGTTTATTTGGTTTAAAGCCAGCTTCAGAACATGAAGTAGCTCATACAGAAGAAGAATTACGTCTTATCCTTTCAGATAGCTATGAAAGTGGCGAAATTAATCAAGCTGAATACAAGTATGTAAATAACATTTTTGAATTTGATAATCGTATTGCAAAAGAGATTATGGTACCGCGAACAGAAATCGTTGGTTTCTACCTGGAAGATTCAGTAGAAGAACACATGAAAGTAATCCAAAATGAGCGATACACACGTTATCCGATTTTTGGAGAAGATAAAGATGATATTATCGGTATGGTCAACGTAAAAGATTTCTTTATTCGATATATGACCGAGGATCAAAAAGATTTATCATCTATTCGCTCGTATATGCGTCCGATTATTGAAGTGATGGAAACGACTCCAATTCACGATTTATTACTTCAAATGCAGAAGAAGCGAATTCCGATGGCTGTTTTATATGATGAGTACGGAGGAACAGCCGGAATTGTAACGCTTGAAGATATCTTGGAGGAAATCGTCGGCGAAATTCGTGACGAATATGATGAAGATGAAGCACCGCCAATTCAACATGTGAACGAGCAACATATCATTGTTGATGGAAAAGTGCTTATCTCAGAAGTGAAAGATTTATTTGGATTACACATCGAAGAAGATGATGTGGATACAATCGGTGGATGGATTATGATGCAAAATCATGAAATCGAAGAAGGACAACACGTTGAGGCAGAAGGTTATGAATTTAAAGTGTTAGAAAAAGACGCTTACCAAATTAAACGTGTTGAAATTCGTAAGATGGAACAAGAACAAGAAGAAGAGAAAGCAGCAACTGTGTAAGTTGCTGCTTTTCTTCTAAAGTACAAAAATGAGAACTTAGGAGCGGATATTTTGATTCAAGAAGCCTTACGTGTATATCGATTACAATTGTATGTGATCTTTAGTGGTTTACTACTTATGTGGACGATTACTCCGTTTGGAAAACAAGTGACAGGGTTCGGTATTGGATTAGCAGTAAGCGCCTATTGTCTTTGGTTATTAGCTCGCAGAGTGGAGGAACTCGGGAAAAGTATCGTAATGAAGGAAAAGGCTCCTGGATTAGGAGTTTTAAACCGATTTGCAGCTGCTATTTTAGGAGCTATCATCATGTATGAAATTGAGCATGAAATGGAAATGTGGGCATTCGGTACAGGTATTTTAGGTGGTCACTTTTTAATGATTGCAAATTTAGCTTATGCAAATATGCAATTAGTGAAAGAAGAAGAGAAGCAAAGGGAACATGCTTCGAAAAATATAGAGCTATGATGAAAGGGACCTAATCGGGTTCCTTTTTTAGTTTAGCGATAATATACAAGTAATCAAATTAACGACAAATATAATACGCTTCTTTTTTTCGTTTTTCAATAGTATGAAAAATAATAAAAAAATTTTAAAAAACCCATCGATTTCTAAAGGTTATGTATGTTATTATGACAAAAGACTTTTTGAAAGAGGTGGATACCAATGTTACAAGCGCTACTTATTTTTGTGCTTCAAATTATTTACGTTCCAATTTTAACAATCCGTACGATTTTGCTTGTAAAGAATCAAACAAGATCCGCTGCTGGTGTTGGATTGTTAGAAGGAGCTATTTACATTGTCAGTTTAGGTATTGTGTTTCAAGATTTATCAAATTGGATGAACATCGTTGCCTATGTCATTGGCTTTAGTGCGGGACTGTTATTAGGCGGTTATATAGAGAATAAATTAGCAATTGGTTATATTACGTATCAAGTTAGTTTACTAGACCGTTGTAATGAATTAGTAGATGAGTTACGTCACTCTGGATTTGGCGTTACAGTATTTGAAGGCGAAGGTATTAATTCTATACGTTATCGCTTAGATATCGTCGCAAAGCGTTCTAGAGAGAAAGAGCTTTTAGAAATCATTAATGAAATTGCACCGAAAGCGTTTATGTCTTCGTATGAAATTCGTTCGTTTAAAGGTGGATATTTAACGAAGGCGATGAAGAAAAGAGCGTTAATGAAGAAGAAAGATGAACATGCATCGTAAAAAAGAGGAGTAGTGCTGCATTAAAAGCGCAGTATAAGTCTAAATGTAAAAGAGAGGAATCTATTTTGATGTAGATTCCTCTCTTTTTTTATGAAAAATATTCATCTGTTAATTCAAAAAAACTAAATCGTATAATTATGTTTTTTACTCATTCTCAAATTAATGATTAGCCATATAATTTGAAAAAATACCGGTATGATAAACGTGATTAATAAAACGATAAGTGATATTGATTTAATTTCAGGTGTTTGAATAACACCAGCACCATCAACATCTCGTAGCCAAATAATAGCGGCCCATATTCCAAAAACGATAATCCAAAATATGTTACCAATCCACCAAGAAATCCATCGTTTTTTCATGTTAGCACCCCTACATTTATCTACTGTTAAAAGTATATTTTCTTTTGTTACATTTATAATGAAACAACTTTAAAATCAGTTTTTAACTGTATATCTAACTTGTTTGAAGGTTACTATTTCTCCATCATCATCATCGTCTTTCGTTTGTAAAAGTTGAACTTTTGGTTTGTAGTCCGTCCTATGAGCGTGTTCGATATCTTTAATGTTAAGTTTGTAGGATTCACCATTTTTTAGTTTTTGTTCCAACACTTTTTTATTAGCAACATAAATAAAAGTTACTTTATTTTCATCAATGCCTTTAGTTTTAATTTCTAATTCATTGTCTTTTGCTGTGATCGTTGGTGTTAATAATTCCATACTGCCTTTCCCGCTTTCTAAAGAATTCTCTGCTATAGTTGAGCATCCTGATAATATGATTCCAGTGAATAGAAGAACAAGTAATTTCTTTTTCATGACATACCCTCCGATTCTATGTGATTTTTGATTTTGGTATTGTTAGACTGCTAGTGTTTTATGTAAACGTTTAGTGAGCATCCCTTTCGATTGTACCATAATATGTAAAATGATACAGGCTGTATATCCAATTTAAGGGAGATTGAAAGTTTACTTATTATTGTAAATTCGTGTGTTTTAGCTGCTATTTCAATCGAAATGTAGACGAGAAAAAGAAATTTTTTTATAGAAATTATAATTTTTACATTTTACTATAATGATAGGGAATAGATGAATTCATTTACTTCGGAGGTAGTTATTTGAACATTAATGAGAAGGCAATTGAAATGTTTGAACAAAATAAATATGAGGAAGCAATGGAACTGTTTCAACAAGCAGTACATGAATCTAGAGACGTACAATCTCTCAATAATCTTGCCTGGATGTACTTTTATGAGGAAGAGAATGATGATAAAGCTCTTGAATTAATAAGAGAAGTTGTTAAGTTGAATCCTTCTTCATACTTTCCTTATAACATCTTAGGGGACATTTACATGAAACAAGAAAAATGGACAGAAGCGAAAGAAGCATTACAAAAGTCTATTTCGATTCAACCATCAGATGAAGCATATCATAATGTAGCTGTAGCGCATTATAACCTTGGAGAGTTGGAAAAAGCTTCAGAATTTTTCTTGCGAGTTGCAGGGGATTCGGACTATATCATGTATAGCTATGTAAAATGTTTAATTGATTTAGAACGAACGACAGAAGCAAAAGAGAAGTTAGATACTTTTAACAGGGAATCTGATAATTTTTTAGGGGAAATTAATGTAGCAGATTTATATGTTGAGTTGAATTGCTATAAAGAAGCAATTGAATGGTTCGAAAAGGGATATAAAGAATGCTGGAAAAGTCCTAATTGGATTGGTAGGTTTGTGTATGCTCTATATAAAACGAATAATTTCTCCCATATAAATGAAGTTATACGGGAATCTATCGAAGCGAAAACAGCAGAAATAGAAGATGTTCAGAATGAAGAAGTAGAAGAAAACTGGACAGAAAATGATAAGAAAGAGTTAATTGAGGAATATACAGAAGAGAATAATTGTTATAAAACAATGGTAGAACGTATCAAATCTGGATACGTTCCAGGATTAGAGTTTGAAACTGATTATATAGGGGCTTGCTATTTATTTGGTTGTAAAAGACATAATCACCTTGAATATGAAAAATAAAAAGATTCGACTGTCACATATGATGGTCGAATCTTTTTATTAATAGAAGAGCCTGAACCATCGAGCTCGTTTGATGAAGAACTAACTGAGCTGTCTACGAAATATTATTCTTTATATAAAGCTAGGATGGTGCCAACTACTTTTATTATGAAAGCTAGAAAGTAAACTGTTTTTATAAAAGAAGCCTATCATTTCAAACAAATGATAGGCTTCTTTATTTTAATAAAATTGAGGTTAAATGTGTACTTTTGTTATAAAAATGCATTTCATATAAAAAGTGTAATTATTTTTGGGGAGGGGGATTGTTGTGCGTCATCATAGAAATTGCAAAAAATTCGGAGTGGCACTGCCTCTTCCACTTATAGGAGCAACTGGTCCGACAGGTAATAGTGGTCCAATCGGTCCAACTGGAGGGCATGAAGGTCCTGTTGGTCCTACAGGGGTGACTGGACCGACGGGAGCAACTGGGCCCCAAGGTCCTCAAGGTATCAGGGGGATACAAGGTCCCCGAGGGACAACAGGAGCACAAGGAATACAAGGAGCTATTGGTGATACAGGAGAGCAAGGTATAACTGGCCCAACTGGTCTCCAAGGTGCTCAAGGATTAATTGGAAACCAAGGTTTAATTGGTGATATTGGAGTACAAGGATTAGAAGGAATACAAGGAGCTACGGGTCCTGCTGGTAGTCAAGGTATACAAGGCACACAAGGAATACAAGGGGAAATAGGTGAGCGAGGACAAACGGGAGCACAAGGAATGCAGGGAGAGAGAGGCATAACTGGAGTCTCGGGTGTAACTGGTCCACAAGGTCCTCAAGGTGTTCAAGGAATACAAGGAGAGCAAGGGGCTATTGGTATACAAGGAGAAGACGGCCTCCAAGGGATACAAGGAATTACTGGAGAGGAAGGGCCACAAGGAGCTCAAGGAATACAAGGTGAAGTGGGTCCAACTGGTTCTACTGGAATACAAGGTGCTCAAGGGATAAGTGGAATAAAGGGGATAACAGGTGCAATAGGTTTACAAGGCCCACAAGGTGTGCAAGGAATACAAGGTATAACGGGAGCAACAGGCTTTCAAGGGATAAAGGGAATAAGAGGTATAACGGGAGCGACGGGTAGTATTGGTATTCAAGGCTTAGAAGGACCACCGGGCGGTCCGACGGGAACAACCGGTCCAATTGGTCCATCTAGTGGAGTGACTGGTCCATCAGGTCCACCAGGTCCACCAGGAGGTCCACCAGGTCCAACGGGAGCGACTGGTTCAACAGGTGTAAGCGGAGAGATAGGACCAATTGGAGCGCAAGGAGTGCAAGGTATAACCGGTCCAACAGGTCATCAAGGTGTAAGGGGAGCGCAAGGTTCCCAAGGTGTAGTTGGAGCAGTTGGAGTACAAGGTGCACAAGGTCCTCAAGGTAACCAAGGTATAACAGGTCCAACAGGTGCAGAAGGTTCTCAAGGAATACAAGGTCCGCTGGGAGTAACTGGTCCAACAGGTGCAGAAGGTCCTAAAGGTATTCAAGGTATTCAAGGTGTAATAGGTCCAACAGGAGCACAAGGAATGGTGGGAATACAAGGCGTATCCGGTCCAGTTGGTGTTACAGGAGTGGAAGGAACTCAAGGTGCACAAGGAATCCGAGGAGTAACCGGTCCTGCAGGAGCACAAGGTATACAAGGAGTTCAAGGAATTCAAGGGGAGACAGGAGCAGCTGGAACACAAGGTCCTCAAGGGGTTCAAGGAATACAAGGGACTACCGGATTGACAGGTACACAAGGTGCCCAAGGTTCTCAAGGAGTGCAAGGAATAATAGGACCGACTGGAGCTATTGGTTTGCAAGGTCCTCAAGGAATACAAGGAATAACGGGTCCAACAGGAGCTCAAGGAGTGCAAGGAATACAAGGTGTGCAAGGAATTATCGGTCCAACAGGAGCACAAGGAATTAGAGGCCCCCAAGGAAATACAGGGGAAATTGGTATAACAGGACTTCAAGGAGTCCAAGGGGCACAAGGTAGTCAAGGGCCCCAAGGTCCACAAGGAAATGTTGGAATTACAGGTGCAACGGGTGAAACTGGGGCTACTGGAGCAACCGGGGCAACTGGACCACAAGGAGTGCAAGGAGAGCAAGGGATTACGGGAATACAAGGAATAACGGGAACGACAGGCAATACAGGTGCAACGGGTCCGCAAGGAATACAAGGTATACAAGGAGTTCAAGGTTTGCAAGGCCCAACTGGAGCAAGTGGAGTGACAGGTGCTAGTGGTAGTATAGGACCAGTTGGAGCGCAAGGTAGTCAGGGGCAAAACGGAGCGGTTGGACCTACAGGTGCAACTGGTAGCGTAGGAGCAATAGGCTTCTCGGGAATAGTAGGAGCGACTGGAGCGACTGGTTTACCTAGTGGGGGCGGTTATTTCTTTTCCACTGCAACGAGTGCAATTGCAGCGAATGCGCTAATACCAATCAATTCTGGTTCTACAATTTTTGGATCAGGAATTAGTTTAACAAGTGCAACAACTGTAACGTTGAGTACGCCGGGAATATATTTAGTAAGTTATTATTTTCAAGGTGATCCAACTAGTGGGAATGAAACGATTTCAGTAAGGCTGACGTTAAACGGAACACAAGTCGCAGGGAGTTTTATTTTT
This sequence comes from Bacillus sp. N6, assembly GCF_052805735.1. Classification (NCBI taxonomy): domain Bacteria; kingdom Bacillati; phylum Bacillota; class Bacilli; order Caryophanales; family Bacillaceae; genus Bacillus; species Bacillus sp. N6. Next base: position 3,270,683 of record NZ_CM127843.1, on the reverse strand, counting down.
TATGTTACAGCAGGTTTTTTATTGGAACCAGCGATTTCTAATACGATGATAATTCAAGTTACTTCTTCAAATTCCACCTTGTCATTACAAAATGGTCCATTAGCTATTGGGCATGTAACGACATTAGCAGGAGTAATAACAGCTAGCTTAAACATATTACAAATAGTTTGATGCGTTACAAACGGGAGGAGATGCTTGTGAAGAATCAAGATAAGTGTAGTAAGTTTCAAGCACCTATTCCTTTTCCACCGCCAGGTATTACGGGGCCCACTGGACCAACCGGTCCAACCGGTGCTTTAGGTGGACCGACTGGACCACAAGGAATACAAGGCGTACAAGGTCCAATCGGTCCAACTGGTCCTCAAGGAATACAAGGAGTGCAAGGGGTGCAGGGAGAAAATGGTCCAACAGGCCCAACGGGTTTAACTGGACCACAAGGTTCTCAAGGTAATCAAGGACCTATGGGAGAACGAGGGCCACAGGGAATACAAGGTGTTCAAGGAATTCAAGGTGAAAGAGGTCCGACTGGTCCAACTGGTATTCAAGGGATACAAGGAATTCCTGGCCCAATAGGTCCAACAGGCCCAACAGGAATACAAGGTATACAAGGAATGCAAGGTGAAATCGGGTTAACAGGTCCAACAGGAATACAAGGTATACAAGGAGTACAAGGTGAAATCGGTCCAACGGGACCAACTGGAAATACGGGTATACAAGGTGTTCAAGGGAATTTAGGGAGTAGTGGTTTACAAGGGGTAATAGGTATACAAGGTATTCAGGGACCAATTGGCCCGACAGGTCCAACAGGATCTCAAGGAATTCAAGGAGAACAAGGTCCAATGGGACCAACAGGGGTAACTGGGGTCCAAGGTTTACAAGGTCCACAAGGTGAGATGGGGCAGGTCGGTCCAACAGGATCTCAAGGAATTCAAGGAGTGCAAGGTGAAATCGGTCCAACAGGCCCAACTGGTTTACAAGGTGATCCCGGTCCAACAGGCCCGACAGGAGCAACTGGGATAACTGGTCCGACTGGTTCTGCAACAGGTCCGACGGGAGCAACAGGTCCAACGGGGCCACCGGGAGGCCCGACAGGTCCAACAGGTCCAGCAGGATCACCAGGAGGCCCAACAGGTCCGACGGGAGCAACAGGGGCAACAGGGGCGACCGGAGCAACGGGAGCGACTGGAATTCAAGGAGTGCAAGGAGTACAGGGACCAACTGGAGCAACAGGTTTAACAGGTTTGCAAGGAGTGCAGGGACCAATTGGGGCAACTGGTCCAACGGGTGATCAAGGTATTCAAGGACCTCAAGGTGTAATGGGAGTAACAGGCCCAACCGGTCTACAAGGTTTACAAGGGATACAGGGACCGGTAGGGGCAACAGGCCCAACCGGTCCGCAAGGTGTGCAAGGGGTACAGGGGCCAATCGGTCCAACCGGCCCACAAGGAATTCAAGGCATACAAGGTGAGCAAGGCGTAAGGGGAGCAACGGGTCCAACTGGTTTACAGGGGTTACAAGGGATTCAAGGCATACAGGGACCAACTGGACCCCAAGGAATCCAAGGAGTACAAGGGCTGAGCGGCATAACAGGCCCAACCGGTCCACAAGGAATTCAAGGCATACAGGGACCTCAAGGAAATATAGGTCCAACCGGTTCGACTGGAATTCAAGGAGTGCAAGGTCCAGAGGGGCCAACTGGTCCAACAGGGGCAACAGGACCACAAGGAATTCAAGGCATACAAGGTCTACAAGGCCCAACCGGTCCACAAGGCATTCAAGGAATCCAAGGAATCCAAGGGCCTATAGGTCCAACCGGCCCAACTGGACCGCAAGGAATTCAAGGGGTAACCGGTTCGACGGGACCAACCGGAGCAACTGGAGCAACAGGTCCAACTGGAGTAACGGGTCCTCAAGGTCCCCAAGGAATTCAAGGACCACAAGGAGTAACAGGGCAGACGGGAGCAACTGGAGAGACAGGAGCAACGGGCTCACAAGGTCCACAAGGAATCCAAGGTCCACAGGGGATAACGGGTCCGACTGGAGCAACCGGCCCGACTGGAGCAACTGGTCCACAAGGTCCACAGGGAATCCAAGGTCCACAAGGTGTAACGGGTCAGGCGGGAGCAACAGGTCAGACGGGAGTGACTGGTGCAACTGGACCGACCGGAATACAAGGCATACAAGGAATAACTGGAGCAACAGGGGGAACGGGGGAAACGGGTCCAACAGGTGCCACGGGTCCAACTGGCTTGACAGGAGCAACCGGATCATCTGCTATATCGACAGGTGGCGGATATTTCTTTTCTACATCAACAAGTACAATTGCTGCAAATGCCAACATTCCAATTAATTCAGGGTCCACTGTATATGGCACTGGTGTATCTTTAACTAGTGCTACGACAGTCACAGTAGCGACGCCAGGAATATATTTAGTAAGCTACTATTTTCAAGGGGATGCAAATGGGGGGAATGAGACAGTATCTGTTAGATTGCTATTAAATGGAACGCAACTAACAGGGAGTTTTATACAAAACGTAACGACATCAACTGTAGTAATCGAACCAGCCATTTCAAATACACTTCTTGTGAATGTGACGAGTGCCAATTCAACATTAATATTACAAAATGGCCCGTTAGGTGTAGGGCATGTGACTACTATAGCAGGTGCGATTACAGCAAGCTTAAATGTAGTGAGAATTTTATAAAGAATATAAAAAACACAAGGAATGTCTTTGTAAGACACACCTTGTGTTTTTTAATATTAAATAAACATTTTCTTCATCTTTTCGGTTGAAAAATATGCTGAAAGAAGTATTTGTGATGTAAGTTATCTACAACTTTATTTGCTTGATATGTGCGTTGTTTTTCAATTCGGAGTCTTTGCTCCATCATTTTTATTGCGTGATCAGATAAACGTAACATAATACATTCTCCTTTTCTATAAATATAGGTGACTATTTGATATCGATCCCATATTTATAATTAAGGAGGCAAAATGTGTAACATAGGCAAAAAGCACCTTCCTCTCCCATTACGCTTACGAGGTTAGCTGTCGGACTCGGGAAGTGAGAGTTTCCCTACTTAAAAAAGATTCGCCCCAAGTAGCATAGCTACAAAAATGGTTCCCCCGCTCCAAAATTTGGACTCAGCAAAAGGTTTTATAAAGTAAAAAATAACATAAAGGAGCGAACAAGTCAAATTATTTTGTGTATTCTGTCTTTTTTAATTGCGTAAGAATCATACCGTCAGGAAGTATTGTATCTGATACTGTAATGAATCCGTGTTTTTTATATAAAGTAATAGCAGGGGTATTCGCTTTACCCGTTTGTACAATATATGTCATAGAAGAAGGGAACATGTTAAATATATAAATTAGGAGTTTCGTTGCGATTCCTTTTTGGAAAAAATCGGGCGATACAACTAACCTGTGGATATCGATTAATTTTTCTTCTTGTACAAAAGAAATAAAACCGACAAGTTTATTTTCAGAAAAATATCCATAGAATGTTTCAACACAACTTTGAATATCGTTTACAGTATCATATAAACGAGGTATGGCAGTACTATTTAAATAGTCTGCTTCAACTTTATAAGCTGGAATTTGAACCTGTAAAATGGATGTTGCTACTTCAAAAGAAGTGGAATTTAACTTAAGAATCATAGATAATGAAGCCTCCTTTAAATATGGTATATGAATATAATTGCTTTATGGGTGAGTTTGACAATATTTTTCTTTTTTGCATATAATATATGTATCTCCATATGTAAAATAGTAGTAAATATATTTCTATAGTGAAATATGATTAGCAATGATAAATACATATGTTTGTATTGAATCATACAAACTATAATAGAAATGGAGGACTAAAAATGGGATGGATTATCACATTAATAGTTGGTGCTATTATAGGTGCAATTGCTAGTTCTATAACGGGTAAAAATTTCCCAGGTGGTATGTTCGGAAATATTATCGCAGGTTTATTAGGTGCTTCGTTAGGTGGTAGATTATTTGGATCCTTTGGGCCATCATTTGGTGGGATTCATGTCGTGCCGGCATTATTAGGTGCAATCGTGTTAATTATTATTGTATCATTTGTAGTGAAAGCTGCAAGGAAATAGAGATATAGATTATGATGAAGAGCCCTGAATAAGGGCTTTTCATCATTCGAAGAGGTGGTTTCATTGGAGAAAATAAATATAAGAAAAAGAGATAAGTTAAGAAAGTTTTTTAGAGAACAAAATTATTTGGCGGTATTACTTGGATTTGCGTTATTGTTCATTAATATTTTATTGCTAACAAAAATATCATTTGTTTTTACACCGTTTATCGTATTTTTAAAAACAATTTTCTTCCCAGTACTATTAGCAGGCGTGCTATTTTATATTTTGCATCCATTCGTTTCGCTTTTAGAAAAGAAAGGTGTTTCAAGAATCGTATCGATAGCTTCCATATATTTAATCGTACTAGGGTTATTTGTATTTTTAGTTGTAACGGTTATCCCTATTATTAAAGATCAAATTGATGCATTAATTGATAACTTACCGTATTTTGGCCATGAGATTGAACAAGCAGCACGTAGATTCGGGGAAAGTAATTTACTCGGTAAAATTCAGGAGAATTTAAATATTAATGTTGCGAATATGGTAAAAGACTACACAGTTGATTTTACAAAGTCATTATCATCAGTAACTGGGAATGTAACTGGATTTTTGAGTACTGTTACAGAGGTTGTTTTAACATTTGTAATGGTTCCATTTATATTGTTCTATCTTTTAAAAGATGGTGAGCAATTGCCGAATCACTTTTTAAAGTTTATTTCAGAGCAAAGACAACCAGCAGCAATGAGAATATTAGATGATATGCATTATGCGATTAGTTCGTACATTAGAGGGCAAATTATAGTTAGCTTGTTTATCGGTATTATGCTATTAATCGGTTACCTTATTATCGGTATTAAATATGCAGTACTACTCGCTATTTTAGCGATGATTGTAAATATCGTTCCGTACGTAGGACCAATTATCGCAATTACACCAGCGTTAATTATTGCGTTTATTGATTCGCCAGGGATGGTTTTAAAGGTAATTATTGTAATGATGGTTGTACAATTAGCAGAAGGTAAATTTATTTCTCCGCAAGTTATGGGTAAGAAGTTAGATATTCACCCAATTACAATCATATTTATCATTTTAACTGCCGGAAACTTATTCGGGATTATGGGCATTATTTTAGCCATTCCAGGATATGCGATATTAAAAGTGTTAGTTACACACGGTTATAGATTTGTTAAGTTGAATACATGAAAAAAAGAGCTAAAACAGTGGGAACTGTTTTAGCTCTTTTTTATTAACAATTCATTTGCATATTGGCGCGCCCATTGATCCGCTTCCAATATAGCATCAAGTGAAGGATCTTTTACATTATGATGAGCTTCAACTGTTTTGTAAATTGTTTTTTCAATATCGAAAAAGGCAATTTCATTTTTTAAGTATAGTGCATTCGCAATTTCATTTGCTGCATTTAATACAGCGGGAGTAGTACCACCGATTTTGCCACATTCATATGCGTATTGTAGACAAGGGAACTTCTCTAAATCTGGTTTTTCAAAATGTAAACTACCGATTTCTAATAAATTTAATTTTTCATAGGAAGAAGGTAGCCGAGTAGGATAGTGAAACGCATATTGAATCGGCATTCTCATATCAGGAGCACCGAGCTGTGCCATAACTGATCCATCAATAAATTCTACTAAAGAATGAATGATACTTTCTTTATGAATCATTACATCAATTTTTTCATACGGAATATCAAATAGCCATCTCGCTTCCATTACTTCAAAGCCTTTATTCATTAATGTGGCAGAATCAATCGTTAGTTTTGCACCCATTAACCAGTTTGGATGTTTTAAAGCGTCCTTAGCTTGTAATGTTTGCATTTCTTCACGTGTTTTATCACGAAAAGCACCACCGGAAGCTGTTACAATTAACTTCTCAATCTCTTTATTATTTTCGCCGTTTAAACATTGGAAAATAGCTGAATGCTCACTATCTACTGGAATTAAGCGACATCCGTTTTGTTGCGCTAGTTCAGTTACGATATGTCCAGCTGCAACCAAAGTTTCTTTATTAGCAATAGCGATATCTTTCTTCGCTTTTAATGCCTCAATTGTTGGGAGTAATCCTGAAACACCTACAACAGAGCTTAATACAAGATTTGAATCAGGGTGAGTAGCTACTGCAATTAAGCCATCAGTCCCGTGTGTGATTTTTGTATTTGCTGAAATACGCGTACGAAGCTTGTCTGCTAAGTCTTTTGTCGCAACGCTTACAATACGAGGTTGAAACGTTTTGATTTGTTGCTCAAGAAGATCGATATTATAATTTGCGGTTAAACCGACGATTTTAAAATGTTCAGGATGAGCTGAAACGACATCTAATGCAGATGTGCCGATGGATCCTGTTGAACCTAAAATTGATATATATTTTACCATGAAAAAACCTCCAAAGTTGTTTCGAATATTTCTGCAAACCTATATAACATTAGACAATTGAAGTGGAAATTCCTGCTATATAAAATAGAAAATTAGGGTTTGTTTGGAAGTGAAATGTGATAAACTGTAAAAAATAACGAAAAAGCAATGAAAGAGAAGAGTACATATTCGAAACTTTTTAGAGAGCTGATGTGTGGTGGAAATCAGTAAGGGATGAATATGGAATGGGCTCTGGAGCTGCTAACTGAAATGAGTAGGTAAAGACGGTTACTTCACGTTATTGAAGTATGAAGTGAGCTAATGATAGCTAATTAAGGTGGTACCGCGGGAGCCTCTCGTCCTTTTTAAGGATGAGAGGCTCTTTTTATTTTGAGAAAGGAGGAGTTAGTGTGAGTGAAAAAATAATGTTAACAGGAATTAAGCCGACAGGTTATCCGCATTTAGGAAATTATATTGGTGCGATTAAACCTGCATTACAAATGTCAAAGAATAATGAAGGAAAAGCATTGTACTTTATAGCTGATTATCATGCATTAAATGCTGTTCATGATCCAGAGAAGTTCAGCAGTTATACGAAAGAGGTAGCAGCTACTTGGTTATCGCTTGGACTTGGGGAAGATGTTGTTTTTTATCGGCAAACAGAAGTATCGGAGATTCTAGAATTAGCTTGGATTTTAGCTTGCCTAACTCCGAAAGGTCTTATGAACCGTGCTCATGCGTATAAAGCGAAGGTGGAGCAAAATAAAGAAGCGGGTTTAGAGGTAGATGCAGGAGTGAATATGGGATTATATACGTATCCGATTTTAATGGCGGCGGATATATTACTATTTCAAGCTACTCATGTACCAGTTGGGAAAGATCAAATTCAGCATATTGAAATTGTACGTGATATTGCGACGTATTTTAATCATACATTAGGCACGACATTTACACTTCCGGAGTATGTAGTGCAAGAAGAAGGAGCAATATTACCAGGACTTGATGGAAGAAAGATGAGTAAAAGTTACGGGAATGTGATCCCATTATTTGCAGAGAAAGAAAAACTACGAAAGTTAATATTTAAAATCAAAACAGATTCTTCACTTCCAAATGAACCGAAAGAATTAGAAACATTATTTATGATATATAAAGAGTTTGCGATGGAAGATGAAATACAGTCGATGCGTGAAAAGTATGAGACTGGAATCGGATGGGGCGATGTGAAAAAAGAGTTATTTCGCGTTGTAGATCGTGAGTTAGCTGGACCTCGGGAGAAATATACTATGTATATGAATGAGCCGAATTTATTATACGAAGCTTTAGAAAAAGGTGCTGAGCGAGCAAGAAAAATCGCGAAGATAAATTTAGTGGAAATTAAAAAACGGATTGGATTTAAGAGGGGGCGCTGAGCGTTCCCTCGTTTTTCGATATCAATTATTCTTCATATCGATACATAGAGCAAGGAGTTCGCACTTCTTTTCCGAACTTATTAGTTGCATATATGAAAAAGTATGCTAATATAAGGTTACTTATTAAACTTGTTTAATAAGTTTAATTAAAGGCACTTATTAAAGGTGTTTAATAAGTGAATCTCATTCAATAAAAAAGGAGATGAATGTATGAAAACGGAGAAAGAAAAGATGGTGGCAGGAGAAATGTATATTGCGGATGACGAAGAATTGGTGGCTGATAGGGTGGAGGCAAAACGTTTAACACGCCTTTATAACGAGGCGATGGAGACAGGAGATGAGAGGCGTTTTACGTTATTAAATCAGCTTTTAGGTTCTTCAACTGATGGGAAAGCACAAATTAATCCTGATTTTCGTTGTGATTACGGCTACAATATTCATGTTGGAAAGAGCTTTTTCGCAAATTTCAATTGTGTGATTTTGGACGTTTGTGAAGTTCGAATCGGTGATAATTGTATGTTTGCACCTGGTGTTCACATTTATACTGCTACTCATCCATTACATCCGGTGGAACGAAACTCTGGCAAAGAATATGGAAAACCGGTAAAGATAGGTAACAATGTCTGGGTTGGCGGAGGCGCTATTATTAACCCTGGTATTTCAATTGGAGATAATGTTGTAATTGCTTCAGGGGCAGTTGTGACAAAAGATGTACCTAATAATGTAGTTGTTGGTGGAAACCCAGCTAAAGTTATTAAAACGATAGACTTATAGAAATCGTTTTTTATGAGTGCATGAATAAACAGATGTCGTATCGTATAGAAAAGGTGAAAGATGTTTCATATAAAGAAAAATAGTACGGAAAATCGTACGAAGACATTACTTACTTCTTGAAACGCTCTTTTTCGTATTTGTTTTGCCGGTTTTCTCGTTTGCTGTAAGTTTCTATCATGCCTTTCGAGAGGACTCCCACCTCTAAACGTAAGTGAAGGTGGTGAGGTGAATCGAAAGAAATATTTTATTTTCAAGAAAACAATAGAAACATACGTTCTGTTTTGCTGTAATATCCTTAACAAGGAGGTGAATAAAATGACAAAGGAAAATCCGTCAAACTATAAAACTCTTCAAATTTGGATTAAAAAAGGGCATCGTATGTATTCTTATTTTCAAGAATGTTGTCATAACGCTAAGAACATGTACAACACCACAAACTTTTATATACGCCAGGTGTACACTGGATTAACACAAGAAAAAGAGTTGCAGCCTTTGCAAAAAGAAGTTTTGGATAATATTCATAAAAATATTGATAAGATGAATGACACACAACTTCTTGCCTATCAGAAGAAATTGGAAAAAGAGAAATTAAAGCCTAAAGAAGAACAGAAAGAGATTACATGTAATTTGTTTTCAGAACCTAATTTTGAAAAACCTTATGTAGATTACAACTTTCTAGATGCACTATTTAAGGCTATGATTCAAAATGATTATCGAGCTTTGCCTACGCAATGTAGCCAGTCAATCATGAAGGGTTTGTTCCAAAATTGGAAATCTTTTTTTGCTAGTTTAAAAGACTATAAAAAGAATCCAAACAAATATGCTGGAACGCCTAGGATTCCAAAGTATATTCGTTCTTCTGAAAAAGAGATTCTGTATACAAACCAAGATTGCATCATTAAAAACGGTAGATTTTTAAAGTTTCCAAAGACGAAATTGCAATTAAATATTGGGAAACTAGGTTTCACTGAGGGTAAACTGAAACAAGTTCGTGTGATTCCAAAATACAATGAATATGTAGTGGAATTGGTAATTGATGTTCCTTCTGAACAACAAATGATTGAAGAGAATGCTCGTTATATGAGTATTGATTTAGGGATTGATAACCTTGCAACCATCGTAACAAACACAGGTATGAAACCTGTCCTTGTTAAGGGCAAACATATCAAAAGCATAAATCAATATTACAACAAAATGAAGAGTCATTTTACAAGCATTCTTAGAAATAGAAAACAAACGAATGAAGGACCTTTTACTTCTAAAAGGATAGAAAAACTTCATCAAAAACGTTACTTGAAAATAAAAGACGTCTTCCATAAAGTTAGTCACCATATCGTAAAACTAGCTCAAGAAGAAGTTTGTAAAATCGTTATTGGTCAAAACAAAAGTTGGAAACAAGAAACGAATATGGGAAAAAGAAATAACCAATCGTTTTGTCATATCCCGCATAATTTACTGATTCAAATGATTACATACAAAGCAAATGCTGTAGGCATTCAAGTTGTTGTAACTGAAGAATCATATACATCGAAAGCAAGTTTTCTGGATAACGACTTCATTCCAACGTATGGAGAAAATGACCAAAATACAACTTTTTCAGGAAAACGAATAAAGCGCGGCATATATCGTTCAGCAAATAAAACTTTAATTCATGCAGATGTAAATGCTGCGGCTAACATTTTACGAAAAGTAATCCCAAATGCATGGACAAATGGGATAGAGGGGTTAAGCGTGAAACAGCTCGCTAATGTGTTAACTCCCCTGACGTTAATCGTCCGTTAGGTCGAAACGTTAGAAACCCCCACTTCAAGCTTTGCTAAGTGGGGGAGTGTTCATTGCTTTAGAAAATGATGTATGATATATTGTCAACGCAACTTATTAAAAGTGTTTAATAAGTATGTTGATTAAGGTGGTGAGCGATTTGAGTGAACAATTTGTTACTCAAAAATCGATTAAAGAGACGATCCTTCGCGGCATTCGTACAGCTCTTCTAGAGCGAGGTAGTGCAACGAAAGTTGAACTTAGTAATACATTAGAAATCAGTTTTCCAACGATAAGTAAATTTATAGAAAAAATGAAACAAGACGGTGAAGTCACTTTAGCCGGTTTAGATGATTCAAGTGGTGGAAGAAGAGCAAAACGATATGAATATAATCCAGAATATATGTTAGGTTTAGCGATATTTTTAGAAAAAAATGAGACGAACTATACAATTTTTAACTGTTTAGGGGAAGTAAAAGAACAAGGCAGTACTTCAAGTGCATTAATCGATACGGGTCTAAGTGTATTGACAGAACATATAGAAAGTCTTATAGCTACGTTTCCAAAGATAAGTTCAATCTCAATTGGTGTTCCTGGTGCTGTCGATAATGGGCGTATTTTCTATATTCCTGGATATGAAAAGTTCCAAAATTTTAATTTGAAAAGTCACTTGGAGGAACTGTTTTCTATACCAGTAGTAATAGAAAACGATATGAATGCTGCAGTACTCGGCTATCATAAAAATACTGGAAACAATGAAAATTCCTCTCTTGTATATTTGTATTCAGGTCAAAATGGCCCAGGTGCGGGGATTATGGTAAATGGAGATGTCGTACGCGGAAGCACATTTTTCTCAGGAGAGATATCTTTCGTCCCGCAGTACGATAATAAAAATTTCTTGCAAGCTTTGAGAAGTGAAGATTCGAATAATCCAGAGGAATATAATATAGATGCTATTACTCGTTTAATAGCTACATGTATAGCTATTATTAACCCTCATGGATTCATCTTCTGTGATGATGAAGTGAACCAAATTGTAATAGATCAGATTGTAAAAAGTTGTCCGCAGTACATTCCGGCAGAACATATTCCGAAAATAACAGTGAGCAACTGGAAAGAAGATTATTTATATGGGTTAAAAAGCCTTGGACTTGATCTTATGATTACGAGAACAAATAAAGAAAATTAAATGTACTGGCAATGAAGCATCCAATTGCCAGTTGAATAACATAAAAGAAAAGGTGTCGATTATGAAAATTGAACATGTAGCAATTTGGGTGAATGATTTAGAAAGAATGCGTGATTTTTATAAACAGTACTTCGGTGGTGAAGAAAATAGCTTATATCACAATCCGAAAAAGCAGTTTGAATCTTATTTCATAACTTTTGAAGGCGGTGCGCGTCTAGAACTTATGAAGCAGGTAGGGATAGACGAGAAAGTACAAACACAAACAATAGGATATGCGCATATTGCTTTTTCAGTAGATAGTAAAGAAAAAGTGAACGAATTAACTAATACTTTAAGAGAAGCAGGATACTCAGTGTTAAACGGGCCGCGTACTACAGGGGATGGTTATTATGAAAGTGTAGTAAGTGATCCTGAAGGAAATCAGATTGAGATAACAATCTAACATTATATTTACTAATAATTGATAAAAAATAAAATATTGTTGTTCCCCAAAATGTGTACGAGAAACCTATTATTTCTGCAGAAAGGGGGACATAATGTTGAGTGAAATCATTTTTATTTTCTGTATATATCCATTGCTTGTTTGTATTGTTTCAATAGCTGGAGCATATAAAGTAGGTACATTTTATGTGATGCCAATAGTAACATTTCTTATTTTTCTTATGTTAAATGTTACAGTGCACGATCCAGCATTTTTCTTTTGGGTGGGCATTTATACTATTCTTTCATTTATTGTTTCTTATATAACTATCCTTTTTATAAAGGGATATAAAGTTGTAAAAAGAGAGCGTTAATATCATTTTGGGAAAATAGGGATTTACGGTGAACGATAACAACCTCATTTCACGTTGTAATGACGGGAAATGAGGTTGTTTGATTTCTATTTTTTATTGGAGTGATGAAAATCGCGAAGAATCTTCTCAATGACTGGATGAAGAGTACTAGGTAACTCATCAAGCGGAAAGAAACGTAATTCTTTTGACTCAGTTTTATCACATACAAGCTCCCCATAAAATTCTCGGCAAATATAAACAACGAGTACACCGTGTACTTGATCGCCATTTGGATAGATTTGAAAGAAATCTGGCCCTGAGTATGTACGGAATAGTTCTGGATTTTTAATAATAAGTCCAGTTTCTTCATATACTTCTCGCTTTAAAGCGTCTTCTAATGTTTCGTTATATTCTAAAGCGCCGCCAATAATGCCCCAGCGGTTAAAGTCTGTACGGAGCTGCAGTAATACTTCACCTTTTTCATTTACTATAATGGCGTGCGAACCTATTAAAATAAGTGGATGATTTCCTACTAAATTTCTCATGTCTTCAATATAACCCATGTTTTGACTCCTTGTTTTTAATAGTAATTAGGAAGTTCTTTTAACATTCTTTCTGTTTTACGTGCTGTAAAGGCTAAGTTATGATCATCTTTCGTTCTGAAAAATAATGTGCGTAAAAAGGTTTTAATGTTGGCACATAAAATACAATACTCATTAAGCGAAAGGCGTTTTCTAATTTGAGGAAGCCTTTTTATTTTTTTATGAATAATAGAAATTAACTCGTTTTGAGGAAAATCATGATACAGCATTGCTAGTAATGGAGTAACAATGCGTTCATCTTCGTTATTATGAAAAAGGTCAGATGGAATAAAGATTTTATTTAATAAACAATGAATTAATTCTTCGTACCACTCAAAGGTCGTATACGTATTATGAACAATTTCGGTAAAAGCATCAGATATGTGAGCAAGACAATGAGCCCATCCTTTATTTTCGATATAGCCCCGAAAATCCGTTTCTAAGTTTGTGTATGTAATGAGTTTATTTTTTATTTCTTCGATATCCTCCTCTGTACAAAAGTAGTGCGAATTAGCGAATTGGAGTATTAACGCAATTAACGAAACAGTGTAAGAACGTGTGAAAACCCCATCTGTATGTGGGGAGTAAATGTCACAATATAAATACTCATCACTTAAACAAGTTTGCAGAAGTAATTTCAGCTGATCGTCCATAAGGAATTCATGATGAATGAAATGCGCAAAACATTTATATATAAGTTGGTAACGAACGTAGCTATCAGTCGTTCCGATATACTGAAGCATGTTCAAAGTTAACTCATTTACGTCTATATGTTGCAGTTGCGTATAGTCATTTTGTTGTATAAGCTCTAACTGTTGTTGCAATGCTGTAATATCCAATGGAGAACCTCCTCCGCACTTTAAAGATGCGATCTTTTCTAGTATTCTATATATTCAAGGACAATCCTGCTCATGCAAGGAGAACGATTAGAAATTCGAGTATGATATAGATGAGGGAAGAATATGACGACGATAGAACAGTTAGAAAAACATTTTAAAATAAGAAGAAGTGCTTCTTCTATTATGATAAAAGAAAATAATGCAGAGGTTTTTACAGAAGAGCAATTAGAAGAGATGTTGCAATATTGCGTTGCTGAAGCTGAAAAAGATGGATTAGAAAAACTACATTTTGAAATCTCTTCAAAAAGTCCAAATTATGATGTGTATAAAAAATGTTTTGAAACGTATGCATTTGAATATATTACTGAAAACATGATTGTATTTAAAGATATATACGAAGTAGAAGATGTAGAAAGTGAAGTTGATTTTAAGTTAATTGAAGAAGTAGGGGAAGAGGCTTTTTATTCACTGTGGAATGAAGCGACGGGAGAACCAGTCGCTCATGATCAATTTGTGCATATGATGCTACAAGAAATTGGTGAGCAATGGAAAGAACATTGCTTAACAGCGAGTGTCGATGAAGAGCCGATAGGAATTGTTATCCCGCATATTGAAAGAGGTACGTTAGAAGAAGGGAAACTTATGTACTTCGCAGTTACTCCAAATATGCGTAACAAGGGATATGAAGCTGCACTATTTGCAGGTGCGATGTTTGTCTTAAAGGAAATAGGTGCATCTTATTATATTGGTGAGACAAATATGCAAAATGAGTGGATGAAGGATGTTTTTGAAAAGAATGGATGTCAGCTGCTGAGTTGTACTGAGCGGTATGTGAGGGAGTTTTAAGATATACCCTGGGACACATCTAGTGGGAACCCGTGTACAAATTTTGAACAAGTAAAAGAACTTTTCGCCTGTTTGTAAGATAAAAAGAAAAATGAGAACGACAAAGTAGTTATTCCTATAATACAATAGAGTAAGATTTGACTATAAGAGAAAGCGTTGGTGAAAGAATGGAGCAGCAAAGAAATTGGCTACAAGCAACTGTAGAGAGAAATGAAGATAATACGTTACAAATAAAATGGGAAAATAATACAGAAGAAGTTCGTATTTATTGGAGTACTTCACCAGAACATGTTGAAGAAACTGGAGAATTACTTGCAACGGTAAATGGAGAATTATCATATACAATTGAAAACCCGAGTGAAAATGAACGTCCATATTTTAGATTAGTAGGAAGTAATGGACAAGCAGTAACAGTAGCTGAGCGTAGACTGCCATTACAAGGCGCGTTTAACTTCCGTGATATGGGAGGATATGAAACGACAGAAGGCCGTAAAGTGAAATGGGGCAAATTATACCGTTCTGAAGAATTAGCAGGACTAACAGAATGGGATATTGCGTATTTACAAAAGTCTGGCTTAAAGTTAATTTGTGATTACCGTACAGACTTTGAAGTGAAGCATAAGCCGAATCCAGAAATTACAGGTGCTCGTCAAGTGTGCTTACCAGTTATGCAAGACTTAGCGAAAGACTTAAATATAAATGAGTTTTTCCAAGTTGGTGACCTTTCTATGTTAGGAAAACCAGGTGAGTATCTTGTGAAAATGAATCAAGATTTCGTAAGTGGTAACGAGGCATTCGTGAGCTTCTTAAACTTAGCGCAAAACCCGGAAAACTTACCATTAGTAAACCACTGCACAGCTGGAAAAGACCGTACTGGATTTGGATCAGCATTATTATTACTTTTACTAGGTGTACCGGAAAAAACAGTAATGGAAGATTACTTATTAAGTAACGGTTTCCGTGAAAAGTTAAACGAGAAAATGATGGCCTTTTTAGGTGCAAAACTACAAAACGATGAGAGTAGAGCGATATTAGGTGCGATGTTTGAAGCACGTGCTGAATACTTGCAAGCTGCGATTGGTGAAATTCAAAAGCAATACGGATCAGTTGAAGCATACGCTGAAAGGGCCCTTGGCTTTACGAAAGAGTCGTTAGAGGAAATGAAAGTGTTATTGCTGGAAGAAAAGTAAAAAGAAGGGAGGCTGGTTTTAATTAGCCTCCCTTTCTTATTGTTGTTATAATTAAGCTATGAGAATATAGGAGTTGAGAAAAACATCATGAAATACAAAGTTATATTATTCGACGTAGATGATACATTATTAGATTTCCCAAAAACGGAAAGACACGCATTACATAATGCGTTTGTACAGTTTGGTATGTCTACAGGGTATAATGATTATCTTGCAAGTTATAAAGAGATTAGTAATGGATTATGGAGAGATTTAGAAAATAAAATGATTACGCTAAGTGAATTAGCCGTAGAGCGATTTAGACAATTATTTGCAATTCATAATATAGACGTAGATGCGCAGCAATTTAGTGATGTATACCTTGAAAATTTAGGGAAGGAAGTACATCTTATAGAAGGCGCAGTACAATTATGTGAAAATCTACAAGATTGCAAGTTAGGTATTATTACGAATGGATATACGAAGGTGCAACAATCAAGAATCGGAAATTCGCCTTTATGTAATTTCTTTGATCACATTATTATTTCTGAAGAAGTTGGTCATCAAAAACCAGCACGTGAGATTTTTGATTATGCGCTTGAGAAGTTTGGGATTACTGATAAATCAAGCGTACTAATGGTTGGAGATTCGTTAACTTCTGATATGAAAGGCGGAGAAGATTACGGCATTGATACGTGTTGGTATAATCCGAGTTTGAAAGAAAACGGGACAGATGTTAACCCGACTTATGAAGTGGAGAGTCTGCTACAAATTTTAGAAATTGTAGAAGTGGCGGAAGAAAAGGTAGCTTCATTTTAATCATGCTGATATTTGTCGAAAAATCGATATATTGAAAAAATCGTTGATATATTGTAAGTTGTGATAGATATATTGAAAAAATCGTTGATATATTGTAAGTTGTGATAGATATATTTGAAAAATCGTTGATATATTGTAAGTTGCGATAGATATATTTGAAAAATCGCTCATATAAATTCATATACTAAGATATAGAACAAAAAAATAGAGCTACTATACAAGGTCATTCACGTGTTATAATGCGTGAATTAAATATGCGTATATAAATAGTTTCCTAGCGTGATGCGATGTCATGTATGATTAGTGTAACAACTAGAGGTGAATAAAGAATGTTAAAGTTTTTATTTGAGTTAGACAAGAATCTCCCGCAGAAGGATGAGCCACGGTATGATGCTTATTCAAAGGGCTTTATCGAAGGAGATGTAACGATTTGCGCGAGTGACAGCGTATTTTTTCAAAAATCATGTATGAAGGTTGCAGAGCTGGGGATTTATTTAGGACAGTGGATGGAACAAGTGCAACATGGGCAGAACGTGCCTATGAAATATGAAACGGCTGACCGTGAAGAGGTAATTCTTGGTTTCTTCTATGAAGAGGATCATAATCAATGGAATGTTTTTTCCAGCTGGCAAGAATTTGAACTTCAAGAGCGTATAGCTACTACAACATTAATAGAGAGCGTTCAACGCTATTTATATGAGTTAAATAAGGAACTGCGCGTGATAGAATATCTTGTGACGTTTGATCAGTACTTAAGAGGAGAGCGAATGATGCAGCTCTCTTACAAACGACCGTGTGATAGCAAAGCAGATACGACGCCGATAGAGTTTTATAATGGAAGTGAGCAAGTAGGCGTAGTACGGGGTTATTATAAAAATACGTTGATGAGAGTGCTGGACTTCATTCCGAAAATTGGTAGTAATATCATTTATGAAATAAAGGATAGTAAGGGCAATATTCGCGTCATTGCAAAGGATGTAAGTAGGCAGCGCCAAAGAAAGATTTTAGTAACGTACATCGATAATAATGATGCAGAGCATGAAATACTTGTATGTGACGGAAAGTTATTGGATGCAAATTTCTTATTTACCTTTACATATAAGGCAGAAGAATATGTTGTTCATAAAACTTCATTTGGAATGGGAAAGTTATTACGAAAGGGCTATGTAATTGCAGATTGGAATATTCGTCTTGAGGAAGATATGTATTACATTGAGATGAATGTATATGATGATGATTACATGCAGGATCAATACTTACTATTAGGCGTATTTCATGCGGTTTTATATGGATAATCAATGAGAAATACCGTCATTCTTCTTGGAAAGAATGACGGTATTTTTTTATGTGATTCTTGTGACTAGACGCCTTTAATTAATCCTCGAAAATAAAAATCTCATCAATCGTACTATGTAGTGCCTTCGCTATATCGTGAGCAAGTTGTAAGGAAGGATTGTATTTACCTTTTTCGAGATGACTAATTGTTTCACGTCGCACACCAACGCTCTTTGCTAAATCTTCTTGTGTCATGTTCAATTTGGCGCGGTATTCTTTTATCCTCGTTACGAACGCCATGGTGCATCTTCCATTTCATCAACAGGTTTATCATAAAAGAACATAGAAAAACCGAACGTAAGAATGAGTGTGCCGAAAATAAGAGCGATATCAATTTCTTGTAGCGCCGGGTTTGGAAATAACATTTCAATAAATATAATGATAGCGGTAGTTAGTAATGTAACGATAAATGCATTGCGACACGATTTATTGACAATTTGTTCAAACAGTTCATCGTGTTGAACTGTTCTATACGATGTGAAAAAGGAGAAGAAACAGAACATAGTAAACAATCCTTTTTCATAAAAAAATCCGAGGAAACCGAAGAAACCGAGAAATCCTAAATATTTTATCCAAGTTGTTTTCATGATAGGTCCTCCTTACGTTGTTAGAAATAAGTCACGTTATGTTACAAATATATCACAATTGGATAGGAATGGTAATAATAGTTTTCCAGTTTGCTTCATAATAATAGTAAAAAGAGGAAATATGCTGCGAAATAAAGAGGATAATATTGTAAAATGATTGTAAGGAGGGGGAGGAAGAAATGCTAACTTGGATCATGATCGTTGTATTACTTGTAGTGATTACTGTCATTGCGACGGTGTTAATTGGGCGGAATGGTGATGCAAATTATAGCAAAGCGACAAAGGGGAATATTAAACGATTAACAATGATTTATATTATACTAGCTGTCGTTTTAGTTGTTGGATTAGGGGTGTATATTTATTTTAAAGGTTAAATAAACTGAAAAATGTAAAAATCTTAAAATAGAAGTATGCTATAATATCAATATAGTTATTTGGTAATTAAGGAAAGGATTGGATGGAATGATTGAAATTAAGAATGTGTCAAAAAGTTATAATGGGTCTACCTATGCAGTAAAAGATTTAAGTTTATCTGTACCTAGCGGCGAAATCTTTGGATTTTTAGGACCGAATGGTGCGGGTAAATCCACGACAATTAAGATGATTACTGGCATTCACGGGGTGGACAAAGGGACTATTACGATTAACGGAAAAAATATTATGGAAGAGCCGATGGAAGCGAAGAAGACGTTTGGTTATGTGCCGGATAGCCCAGATATGTTTTTACGTTTAAAAGGAATTGAATATTTAAACTTTATGGCTGATATGTATGAAGTGCCGAAAGAAGTAAGACAAGAACGAATAGAGTCTTTAGCGAAGAAGTTTGATCTTTATAATGCATTATCTGATCAAATTCAAAGTTATTCGCACGGTATGAGACAAAAAATCGTTATTATTGGTGTGCTCGTGCATGAGCCAGATGTATGGATTTTAGATGAACCGTTAACAGGGCTTGATCCGAAATCTGCATATATTTTAAAAGAAATGATGAGAGAACATGCGGATAAAGGAAAGATTGTATTTTTCTCTACACACGTATTAGAAGTAGCGGAAAAAATATGTGACCGGGTTGCTATTATTAATAAGGGGAATTTGCAGTTTAAAGGAAATTTAGATGAAATGAGAGATCATTTTAAATCCAATGAATCACTTGAAAAAATGTTCTTGGAGATGACGGGCAATGAGTAAAATTTGGACGTTAACGAAGGTACTATTAAAGTTAAATTACGCAGATTTTATAGCAGATAAGAAGAAGCGATGGGCGTATTTATTTTCATTTGCAGCTATTTTATTTGTTGGATTTTTAATATTTGGTTCGATGACGCACGGAATGTATGAAGGTCTGAAACAATTAGGGCAAGGGCCGGGAATGATTATTGCAATGGGACTTGCGATTGCGAGTATATGGGTATTTTTAATGAGTATAACGAACATTTTAACTGTATTTTACTACAGCAATGATATTGAAATGTTACTGCCGTTACCATTAAAACCAGCGCAAATTATTTCGGCAAAATTTTTAACGGTATTAATTACACAATACGTAATGAGTTCATTTATTTTATTACCAATCTTCATTACGTACGGTTTAAAAAGTGGCGCATTTATTACATATTACATATATATGATTTTTATTTACTTACTCTTCCCAATCGTGCCGTTAGTATTAGCTTCGTTACTGATGACAATTATTATGAGGTATACAAATATAGCGAAAAATAAAGATCGAGGAAATATATTTATTGGAATCGTAAGTATATTATTTATTGTAGGAATTAACGTATTTATGCAGTGGAGAAATAAAAGTGCGTTTTCTGGAGATGGGGCTGCGGAATACCTTGTAAATAATCAATCTTCTCTTTTAGTACAAATGACAAATTATTTTCCAACTACATATTTTGGAGCAGTGGCATTAGTAGAAAATGCAAATTGGAAGGGACCTTTATATGTAATAATCTTTGCAGTTATTTCATTTGTCTTCTTTGTGTTGTTTTATTACATAGCAGAGCGTACATATTTAAAAGGGGTTATTGGACTTTCAACGAGTACAGCAAAGAAACAAGTTATTTCGGCGGAAGGTTTACAGAAATCAACAGTACAAAGTTCGCATTTAAAAGCGTATGTGAAAAAAGAATTTAAAACGTTATTCCGTACACCACAATTTTTCTTAAATTGCATTGTACAAACTTTCGTTATGCCAATTATGTTGTTCTTTATTTTATTTGTGCAAGATGGAAACTTAAAGTTTATTACAGAGTATATTAACAATCCAGAGACAACAGGATTTGCAATTGGTGTTGGTCTTTGTGCATCGTTATTTTTAATGGGTAGTAACGTCATTGCAACAACGTCATTTTCGCGAGATGGAAGCTCTTGGTTTGTGAATCGTTATTTACCAGTAAAGGCTTCGGATATCTTTTTTGCGAAAGCAATCACTGCTTGGTTAATTAATGTAATCATTTTAGCAGTATTCGGTATTACGATGGCAGTTGTAGCTGGGATTTCTCCAGTCTTCATGATACTGTGGTTTTTACTAAGTGCGAATGGGTTACTGTTAATTAATTTAATCGGAACACGCTGGGACGCACAAACTGCAGATATTCATTGGGATACAGAGCAGAAATTATTTAAAAGTCGATATACAACTTTATGGAATTTTTTAGCTAATATTTTAATAGCTTTAATTATTGTGGGGGGAGTAAGTGTATTATACTTCTTCCTTCATGTCGGACTGTGGGTTATGTTTATCGTTTTATTTGTAATGTTTACGATTGTAAATTATATCTTTATTAAAATGTTAAAATTAGGTGCTGAACGTATACTGTCAAATATTCAATAAGAAGATAGATCCTCTGTATTCATGCAGGGGATCTGTGTATAGATGGAGGAGAAAAAGGTGAAGAAAATAGCAATTGTAACAGGGGCAACTCGTCTGAATGGAATTGGTGCAGCTGTATGCAAGGTGCTTGCTCAAAAGGGGATAGACATTTTTTTCACGTACTGGCCAAAGTATGATAAAGCGATGCCATGGGGAATGAGTGATCAAGAACCCTTTTTGCTGAAAAAGGAAATTGAAAGTTACGATGTTCGATGTGAAATGGCAGAAATCAATTTATCGCAGTCTTATTCGCCAAATCGTTTGTTTTATATGGTATCAGAACGGTTAGGTGATCCATCTATTCTAGTTAATAATGCAGTATATTCTACTCATACGAGAATTGAGGAATTAGATGTAGAGCAGTTGGATAAACATTATACAGTTAATGTTCGGGCTACTATGCTATTAAGTTCATTGTTTATAAAACATTATTCACTTAAAACGGGCGGGAGTATTATTAATCTTACTTCAGGACAGTCAGTAGGTCCAATGCCAGATGAACTAGCATATGCAGCAACGAAAGGGGCAATTGAAGCATTTACAAAGTCAGTAGCACCAGTTGCGATGGAGAAGGGGATTACAGTGAATGCTGTAGATCCAGGACCGACGAATACAGGATGGATTACAGAGGAGCTGAAGCGTCATTTAGTATGGAAGTTCCCGCAAGGTAAAGTAGGAGAACCGGTGGATGCTGCGCGCTTAATTTCTTTTTTAGTAAGTGAAGAAGCGAAATGGGTTACTGGGCAAGTCATTCACTCGAATGGTGGTTATTCATAAAAATATTATGTTAACAAATGTTGAGAAACAAAAAACGAAAGAAAATTTTATTTTTTTGTATAAATAAAATGTCAAGAAAGATAAAAATTTGATAGAAGAGTATATCGTCATATGAAGATAGTAATTCTTAATGTGACAATATACTCTTTTTCTTTTACTTGCAAGTAGAAAAATGAAGTAGAAGAAACTCGAATATTAAAATGAGTTTATCAGTTTTTGTACGTATTATTATGAAGATTACTGTCGGAAAGATGATAATTCGTATGAAAAGGGATTTTTTAAGGGGGAATCGAATCGTAAAGGGGAGGATAAATTATGTAAAACATAGGGGGATTTATATGAAAATGAAAAAGGTCGCTATCGCATCGATAACAATTGGTACAATGCTTACTATGGCAGCTTGTAGTCCTTCAGCAGATAAAGAAACGGAAAAGAAAGAGCAAGTAACTGCGCAAAATGATGGAGAAGCAAAAACGACAAGTGCAGATGAAGCGTCAAAAACAACGAAAGATACTGAAAAAGAAACAAATACTTCTTCAAATGAAAAAACAGATAAGGATGCAAAAAATACGAAAGAATCATCAGGAACAGAAAGTAATGGCAAAACGTCAACTCAAAACGAGAATGTAAAAACAAAAGAAAAAGAGACGACAGGAAAAACGAATGATCAAACGACTAGCGGGAAAACAACAGATACAAGCACAAGTACAAACAATAATGGAAAGACAACGAAAGATCCGAAGAAAAGTGTTGCTGTGAAAACGAATGTTAAAGAAGTTGTAGCATTAATTGATAGCTTGGACAAGCAGTTAGCTGCTAATCCGAAATTGGAAACAGTGAATAAGCTTGGCAAACAAATTAATGAAAAGTGGGATGTAATTGAAAAAGAGCTAGAGGCATCACATCCGACAGATTCTAAAACAATCGGTCAAAGTATGTATCCGTTAATTGTAGGAGCGGAGAAAGAAAAAATCGATATTAATAAAATGAAATCTTTAACGACGAAAACGAAAAAAGATTTAAATCAGTTATTGACGAAACTTTCGTAGTTTCAAAAGCCTACTCGTGTGAGTAGGCCTTTTTTGGTTGTTATACTGTGCATAGTATAACTTATTTATTTTCATTTTCAATTACGATGCGAAAAGAACTGAATGCTTGTTGACTGACATAATCTTCTTCGCTAACTTTAAAAGGAAATGGAAAAGCGACGAGTTGAAAATTACTTTCCTGATCCACTGAAGGCAATATGAAATTAAAGATTTGCCTCGTTTCAGGTGCAACTTTAGTATAAACGACTTTTCTATTGTTAAATATTTCAACTTGTTTCCAATCTTTAAAAGCCACGATTGCGTAAGTCATTTCATCATTCGTTTCATTACCGTTTGATAAGGTTAATTGCTTGCCTTCCTTTTCAAAGAAGACAGTTTGTAAGTTCTCTTCACGGTTCGTAACAAATAATGGTTCGTAAAGACCATCTTTTAAAATAGCATCTGGATCTATATGGGAGAGTTTTATTTTTTCGCTTTCTTTCTGAGGAGGATGCATTGAGTATCGCATACTTAGAATATCTTCTAAAATGGCTGCTTTATTTAAGTTATTATCTTTTAATTTGTATTCAGGTTTTTTAATTATTAAAAAGGTTAATTCACTTGCATTAGGAGAAGTGTGTAAAGAGATTTTCGTAGTCATTGAACTGTTGGGCTTCATATCAAAAAAATAGTGTGATATTTCATTAGTAGTATCTTCTATTTTAAAAGGTTTTTGTTCGTAATCTTCTAGAACAATCAATCCATATTTTCGGTTTTCGTTAATAGTATGTACGAATGATAATGATACATTAATTTTATTATCCTCACTAGTAATTGTGCTACCGTTGTTAATATGTTGGCCTTGATTATCCTTCAATCCGTAAGAAATAGTATTGGTTTGTTGCTCTCTCTTATTTTCTTTAGAAGGTGGATGAGGTTGTATGATTGAAGTATTGAACAAAATATAAATTGTAAGTAATGAAATGAGTAAAACACCGATAATAATATATATTTGTTTCATAAATAGCACCTCAATATATGTAAAGTATTAGAGAAAAAAGATATGCAAGATGCATATCTTTTTTCTCTTTCTTACCAGAAGGCTTTTGTTTCGTGATTCACATCATTATAACCACTTAATTTATAGGTATGATTACCGATAGCGTAATCATCTCCATAATAAATGCTTGTGTTGGTCGCTGTAGCACTTACAAAGGATGATTTTTTTGCACTATTACTTTTCGTATTTACTAATGAGCCATCGCCATTGAAAGTTCTTGCTTTTGCATAAACATAGTCTTCGGTCGTAGTTGATTTCGATTTCGCAACTGCATATGGGTTACCAAAAAAGGGAGTATATACGCTAATGTTAGAGTCATTCTTAGGTGCAGCTGCAACAGTCAAACTAGGAACACTAGATGTTTTTGTTGATTGAATTGTATCAAAGTCAACTAAAACGGGCTGCTTGTCTACAGTATCGACCTCTGAAGCACTTGCGTTATTAGTAATACCAAAACCTAAAACCGCTAACCCTAAAGTTGTCACCGATAAAGATTTTTTCATATTCACTAATTTTCCCACCTTTTTAAATTTTTGAGTTCGAACTCAATTCATACAATATATGAAAATTTCGAAACTCTCAATGGTTTATTCCATACTTAACTTTTCTTTTACTTTCGATTCAACATGTCTTCATTTGCAAAAAAGCGAATATATCTTCTAATGCTTAGCCAGCAAGGGATACAGGTTTAATTTTATGAAATTCATGTAAATTTAAATCTATTCATGTCAGAATCTCTGTTATTTTTAAGTTCATATGGGAAACTTATTAAAAAAAGGATGGTGACAAAAATGACAATCGATCGAATTTGTACAATTGGACCCGCAAGTAATAATAAAGAAACGTTAGCACAGTTAATAAAGAATGGTATGAAAATTGTTCGACTGAATTTATCGCATGGCACGCATGAAAGTCATAAAGACATCATTCGTTTAGTGAAATCATTAGATGACTCTATTAAATTTTTGGGTGATGTACAAGGTCCTAAAATAAGATTAGGTGAAGTGAAGGGAGAGCAAATTACACTTCAGGCAGGAGATTCTTTTATTTTACATACACAACCAGTTACAGGGAGTAATACAGAAGCAAGCGTTGATTATGAAGGAATTGCGAATGATGTGAAAGTAGGCAGTAGAATTTTAATTAATGATGGAGAAGTTGAATTAATTGTTGAAAAGATAAGTACGGATAAAATAGAAACGAAGGTAAAAACAGGTGGCAATATCTCATCTCATAAAGGAGTTAATTTACCAGATGCGGCTGTTCGTTTACCAGCTATTACAGAGAAAGATAAAAAAGATATTCAGTTTCTTTTAGAAGAGAATGTTGATTTTATCGCGTGTTCTTTCGTAAGAAAACCTAGTCATATAAAAGAAATACGAGATTTTATACAACAGTATAAAGAAACGTCACCTAATGTAATTGCAAAAATAGAAACGATGGAAGCAATCGAGAATTTTCAAGATATATGTAAAGAAGCAGATGGAATTATGATTGCAAGGGGTGATTTAGGAGTAGAGTTACCGTATCAATGCATTCCGCTTTTACAGAAAATGATGATTCAGGAATGTAATCGAACGAATACATATGTCATTACAGCAACACAAATGCTTCAATCTATGGTAGATCATTCTATTCCAACAAGAGCAGAGGCGACTGATGTGTTTCAAGCTGTACTGGACGGGACGAATGCAGTTATGCTTTCAGCTGAAAGTGCATCAGGAGAACATCCAATCGAAAGTGTGAGAACATTACGTCTCGTTTCAGAATTTGCAGAGCATGTTAAAAAAGATGGACCTTTTGCGATGAAAGATGTACTGGAGTTACTGCATAAATCACTGAATGAGTGATGAATAAAAAAAGAGGGTGGATATGCATCCCCCCTCGTGTTTACTCTTGTTCTTGTTCATCTAAAATCTTATCAAAAGCAGCAGATACTTTATCAAACTCTTCATCATTTTCAATGTATGAAAACTCATTATCTTCTTCTACTTTTAAAAAGAAAATATCAATGTCTTCCTCAGTTTCTGTTTGGATATCTTCAACAAAGGCAACTGCAATATATTCTGCACCTTCGACATCCATCGCTCCAAGTACTTCTACTTCTTGCTCTTCGTTATTCTCATCACTAAGAGTAAACACTTCGCCAACTTCAATATCAGACATATTCATTCTCCTCCTGTTCGACTCTAAAAAATAGAGCACTCAAACTGTATACATACTAACATATCTTTCCATGAAAAACCAAATTCATACGTAAGAAAACAATTCATTCTTCTTTAGTATGAGTATACAGCTATTAGGAGCATTATTTGTCTGTGCTATATTACTTAATCCATTCAACAATTGTATCCATAGTCTGTCTTGTTTTATCACGCTTTGGCTCTTCTTTACGGTAACCAAAGGCAACCATAACTGATACTTCAAGATTATCGCCTTGTATAATGCCTTCTTGACGAAGTAAAGAATCTACTTCCTCTTTATCAAATCCTTCTATTGGACAAGAATCAATACCGATTTGAGCTGCGCTCGTCATCATATTACCTAAAGCGATATAAGATTGCTTGGATGCCCAATCAAATACAGCACGATCGGATTGTAATAAGTTAAAATCTGTTTCCTGGAACTTTTTGAAGAATTCATATCTAATTTTTTGAGTGTCTTCAGGCAATCCAATAATATCGTTCATCATATATTTAATATACTCTGCATCATAATGCATATCTTTAATGTTTCTTGAAAGAACAATAACAAAATGACTAGCTGTTGCAAGTTGCCCACCAGCGCCCCATGAATACGGTTGTAGTTTTTCTCTTAATTCTTTATTTTGTACGACAATAAATTTCCAAGGCTCATATCCAAAAGAAGAAGGAGATAATCTGCCTGTTTCTAAAATAAATTTAAAATCCTCTTCTGAAATTTTGTGCATAGGATCGAATTCTTTACATGCATGTCTGAAATGAAAAGCCTCCATAATCTTTTCTTTTGTAATTTCATTTGTATTTGTCATAAAAGTTCCTCTTTTCATGAATTTATTTTTGTAAGTAAATTATATTTTTAAAGTAACACAGATACAAGTACGCACATTTATGTGGTATAGTATCAAAAAAGATACTATTGATAAGGGAAGGGATTTATTATGGATTGTCCAAACGAAAATAATATAAATTACCCATTTTTAAATAAATATTCTTGTCCAGTTGAAGCTATGGTTGAGGTGATTGGAGGGAAATGGAAAGGGGTAATTTTGTATCATTTATTAGATGGTACAAAGCGGTTTAATGAATTAAAAAGATTAAAACCAAATATCACACAAAGAATGTTAACACTGCAGCTGAGAGAACTTGAAGCAGATGGCATCATACATCGCGAAGTATACCGTGAAGTGCCGCCAAAAGTAGAATATTCATTAACTGAGCTTGGTGAATCTCTTCGTCCAATGATTTTATTAATGATGGAGTGGGCAACTCATAATATGGAGAAGGTTTTGGAGAGTAGGAATACGAAAGATAATAATTAAGAGTTGAAATTGGTATAGATGAGATATGTGAAATAGTTGTAGAAATAAAAGGTGTTTCCATACGTGAAAACACCTTTTATTTCTATATTTTTACTTTTTAACTTCAACTGCTGAAGTTGGAAAGTTATTTAAGTTTGCAATTTGACCATACCAATCAGCATGTTTAAAAACAACACCTTTTCCATATCCTTCAGTTGAAGTACGTTCCCATAGTGTTGTTGAATAGCTAGCGGTAGGGGATGCTGTACGTACAGAAACAATTTGATTTTGCCAACTAGCAGACAAGTTTTTATAACCGCTACTTACAGAAAAATACTCGCTACCTTGATTTGTGCGTTTATAGAAGTCTGTACTACCAGGTCCGCTTCCTCCAACACCAAGGGGAGTGATTGAATTATTCAACCTTTGTTTATCTTTTTCAATAAAAGCCTCTAAACTTTCTTTGCTCGAAAATCCATAAGATAACCAGTCACCATTTTGATTTTGTTTCGGTAGAACTAACGTTATTTTTACGTCTTCCTTTAATGGAGCACTCAATTTGTTAAATGAATCAACATTCTTTTCATCTACAGTTACATATTCGAAAGAGGAAATCGTATAATCTTTTTCGGTACTAGCTGATACTAATCCCATTCCTCCAGTTAACGACGAAACAGTTAATAATGCACCTGCTACCAACTTTTTAAGCATGGATTCATCTCCTTAAAACTTAGATTTTTTACATAACTAAAATGTATGTTAATTCGAATGTATTATAAATATTTAGAAATTTATAAAAATTAAACAGAATATTCTTTTATTAGTCTTGAGTAAGGAAAGTAATTAAAAATGAAAAAAAGGTTTACTTAAAAAGTAAATCCTTTTTGCCGACCTATCTCAAAACTCTATGGATTAAAGTTTCATTTTATCCATCTATGAATCATACACTTCTTTTGCATTCATAGAAACAGCATCTAATAAAAGAAAAATGGCCGCTATAATATGTAGAAGGATTTCTATATAAGGAAAGAAGGCAACTAGAGTAACGATAATACCTATATAATGAGCGTACGTATTCATCCCTGCTTTTTTAGCTAATAAAATAGTAGTGATATGTAAAGCAATCAATAGTAGTAAAGGTAATCCATCTAGGTTAACAAGACTTGGAAATAAATAATAACAAGGAATTAATAAAAGATGATAGATTCCTGTGATCCACTTTAGTGCTTGTATGTAAGTTTTCAAAGTGAACCCTCCTAAAATAATCCATATCTATATATTACCAAAAATAATAGGTGATTGGATATTAAATACTTGTGGTTTTTAGTTGAATATAATCTTTTTATGTTAACTAATTGTTTCTTGTTCTATAAAATAGAAAAACCACCCAAACGAGGGTGGTTCGTATTATAAATAACTACTTAAAGAAGAAAGGGAGACCTTCACCTCACTACCTTCCTTCATATTTCGCAGCATAACGGTTTCTGTACTAAGTTCGTCTTCACCAATGATAAGCACATAAGGGATATTCTCTTTATTGGCATAATTAAGGGCACGTTTTAATTTGCGTCCTGCTAGTTCAAGTTCAACTTTTAAGGAAGTGGTAGAACGTAATTGCTGGGCAATTTGTAAGCATTGTAATTCTGTCCCGAGTGGGATGATAAATAGATCCGCTGTAGATGAGATTGTTTCTTTCTGCGATAGTGCTGTATAAATAACGTCTAAACCGAATGAAATACCGACTGTTGGATAGTTCATATTATCACCACGGAATGCTCCGATAATGTTATCGTAACGGCCGCCACTACCTATGCTAGATGTAATTGAGCCATCTTTTAGGAAGATTTCATATACAGTCCCTGTATACATTGTGAGTCCTCTTGCTAAAAACGGATTGAATATCGTATTTTCATTTATTCCGAGAGCGATTAAATATTGCTGTAATTGTTGTAATTCGTTTACGCCATCGGCAACGAGTTGGTTATTGAAAGATTCTTTAAAGTCAGCAATTGTAAGCTTTAGACAAGATAATACAGTATTACATATTGTATCAGCCATTTCTTCAGAAATTCCGCGCTCTAATACATCTTTTCGTACACCATCAATCCCAATCTTTTCGATTTTGTCTAATGATAAAATGACGTCACTCGTTAGTTCAGTAGGGATGTTAATGGACTCGAGAATACCGTTTAATAATTTTCGGTTATTATATTGAATCGTTACTTCTAAGTTTAACGTTCGGAATAGTTCAAACGCCATGCTCATAAGATCAGCTTCTGCCATGACGGATTCTACACCGACTATATCAACGTCGCATTGTATAAATTCACGGAATCTCCCTTGTTTAATTGGCCCATCTCGAAATACTTTCCCAATTTCATAACGTTTAAAAGGGAGGCGAATATTCGGATTCATCGCCACGACTTTTGCGAATGGAATGGTTAAATCGTATCGTAAGGCAAGGTCGCGTTTTCCTTGATCCTTTAGCGTATATATTTCTTTTAATATTTCATCGCCACCGCCGTACTTGTAAGACATAAGCTCATACATATTTAACGTTGGTGTCTCTAACGGTTTGCATCCGTATCGTTCAAACGTATCTTCACAAGCCCTTTTAATTTTATTTCGCAGCACTTGCTCCTCTGGTAAATAGTCTTTTGTGCCTTTTACATTTTTCATTTCCATTGTAATCACTCCTATTTTAAAATTAAAAAAAGCTATGCGGGTATAAAAATACCCACATAGCTTTATGAACGCTTCGTGGGTCAACAGGAAAAGCCCTGTACCCACGAAGAAAAATTTTTCTTCGGATACACGGCGTTACGTATGATGATGAAGTTGGAAAGAAGTATTAAAATTTCGCATTACAAATCTCTCCTTAACATAAGTTTTTCCAAATTATATCAGATGATTTTTGAATTATCAATATTTTTAGTTTTGAAATATACGTGAAGTTATGTAGGAGAAATGGAAAAGGGTGTATAATAAAACTTAATAATATGAAATAACCTTTTAAGGAGAACGTTATGAAAAAAGATAAAACAAATGCGATGCGAATATTAGACAAAGAAAAAATTGAATATTCGATGATGTCATATGATCCAGACGATGGGAAAATTGATGGCGTATCAGTAGCCGAGAAAATTGGACGAGAAGTGAGAGAAGTATATAAAACGTTAATCGCTCAAGGGAATAGTAAAAATTATCATGTGTTTATTATTCCGGTAGATGAGGAACTAAATTTAAAAGCTGCCGCAAAAGCAGTAAGTGAAAAGAAGATTGAAATGATTGCTGTGAAAGATATTACGAAAGTGTCAGGATATATTCGTGGTGGTTGTTCACCAGTCGGAATGAAGAAGTTATTTTCTACATGTATTGATGAAAGTGCCCAATCACTTGAAACGATGATAGTAAGTGGCGGGAAAATTGGTATACAAATTGAGCTTAAAGTAGATGACTTGGCGAAAGTGACGAGAGCGCAGTTTGGAGAGGTAACGAAGTAAATATACATAGGAAAAGAAGTTCTTGTTTTATTAAATTTAGATAAAGATTTATAGGATAATTAGTCCATTATGAGGACGGATTATCCTTTTTTCTTGCTACTGATCATGAGACGTTATGTTAACCGAGTGTGTATACAATATTCAACCGAAAACAAACAACATATCAACTCTATAAAATGGTAAAATAGGGAAAAGGGCATTCTGAATAATACCTTTAGAAACCACTATTTATCACATAGGGGTTTTCAAAAAAGTAAAGGGGGGGATAAATGAAATATATTAATGGATTGTACATAGCACTTATATTGATGATGTTCATTAATTTACTTAATTTCACAATTTTTGATAATAAATACTCAGGGATAACAATGTATCTTTCTTCCGTTATATTCATAATTGGGAGCGCATTTTTTGGAAGTGCAAAACGGCTTAAAATGAGTGAGAAAAAATAAACCTTTTAGGAGGTTATAATCATTAATGAAACAACAAGAACAAGTAATCTTTCGTGAGGTTCAGCGATCCCCAATTTGGGTATGGATACTCATATTAGGGATCTCCATGCTGATGTGGTATGGATTTATTCAACAAATTATTCTTGATATCCCGTTTGGAGATAAACCAGCTTCTAATGGTGTCTTAATTGTTATGTGGTTGTTGTTCGGGATTGCCTTTCCTGTATTAATGCTTGGAGTATTGAAACTGATCATTGAGGTCCGTGAAAAAGGTCTTTATGTCCGCTTTGTTCCTTTTCATTTTCAATATAAGCAGTACCTTTTCAAAGATATACACCATTATGAATGCATTACTTACAGTCCAATAAAACGATTTGGAGGATGGGGAATTCGTTTTAACCTTAAGAATGAAAAGGCCTATAACATGAATGGAAATAAAGGTATAGAGTTAAAGTTGCAATATAACACAGTAGTAATCGGCACTCAAAAATCAGATGAATTAAAAAAAGCACTGGACTCAGTACAAAAAGTATAATGAAAATTAAACTTTAACAAACGGGCACAATTCAACAATTTCTACTAGGTATACCTACTTTAAAAACAACTTAAATTTACTTCCAATATCGAAAATTATGTAAATAAGTTGTTCACTGGATTCCCATAGAAAACTGTGATGAGATGAAATGTTTGATTTTGAAGCACTTCAAAATCTTAGCTAGATGGCTATGTATCGGTACCGACATTAAAAAGGCAGGAACATATCAAATATGTTCCTGCCTTTGATTTTAGACAGATGTTTCCTAACAGTTGATTTTGTAAATGAAAGTCGAATTTAAATCCATATTTTGTGTGAAATATAAAACATATAATAAAAGTATGAGGTGATACAGTGAGAGAGATTCATATTCATAAAATCATTGCGAATAAGAGAAAAGAAAAGGGAATTACGCAGGAAGAGTTAGCGGCGTATATCGGTATTACGAAGGCATCTGTTTCCAAATGGGAGACGGGGCAGAGTTATCCGGATATTACATTTTTACCACTATTAGCATCGTACTTTAACATAAGTATTGATGAACTAATTAGTTATACACCACAAATGGAGCAGGAAGATATTAAAAATTTATATCATCGACTAGCCGAAGCTTTTAGTGAAGAACCGTTTGATGAAGTAATGATGGAGTGCAGGGGAATAATCAAAAAATATTATTCTTGTTTTCCGTTATTAATTCAAATAGGAATACTTTTTATTAATCATCACATGTTAACAGAGGACACGGATAGAGGAATTGAAATTTTAGAAGAGGCAATGAATCTCTTTAGCAGAGTGCAGGAAGAAAGTGACGATGTTTCTCTTGTGAAAGAGGCGGCATCGTTTCAAGCAACTTGCTATCTTATACTCAATAGACCAAATGAGGTGCTTCAATTACTTGGCGAAACGATACGTCCTAACTTTCCAGAGGAAGATCTAATCGCACAGGCGTATCAAATGCTTGGAAATGCTGAGAAGGCAAATGAAGTGATGCAAATTAGTATGTATCAACATTTAATACAACTCGTTGGGACAATACCGAATTATGTAGTAGTAAATGCTTCAAGCGCTGAAAAAGTAGAGGTAATTTTAAATAGAGCTTTTATGTTAATAGATATATATGAATTAGAAACGTTACATCCCAATATGACTTTAAAAGTATACTATGCTGCTGCACAAGTATATTGCATGCAAGGGAATTTTGAAGGTTCATTAGAAATGCTACGGAAATATGCAGCGGTTTGTACGAATAGCTTCACAGTAAATAGCCTGCATTTACACGGCGATTCCTATTTTGATGCGATTGATGGATGGTTTGCAGAATTTCCACTTGGTGCTAAAACAGTTAGAAATGAAGAGATTATAAAGCGAAGCATGCTACAAAGCATTGCAGAGAACCCGGTTTTCGTTCCGATGAAAGATGTAAGAGAGTACAAAAATATAATAGCGAGTTTGAAATTCAAATTAGATATAACGGAATAGAAGGAGGATTAATATAATGATCTTTGATGAATATGAAGTAGCGGTAAAAAGTGAATTAACTTTGCAAGGTACGATTACAAAGCCAAAACCTGGTGGGAAGTATGCTGCTGTTGTAATTATCGCTGGATCTGGAGAAGTTGATCGTGATGGAACGATAGTACCGCTAAAGCTTGAGTCGAACATATATAAAGATTTAGCACATGTAATGGCGCAACTTGGAGTAGTGACGCTCCGTTTCGATAAGCGCGGAGTAGGAAAGAGTAACGGAGAAATTCTGAAGACTGGAATGTGGGATTTAGTTAGTGATATAGAGGCCATGATAACGTATTTAAAAGAACAACCATTTGTTGATCCAGAAAATATCATTTTAGCTGGTCATAGTGAAGGGTGTATGTTAGCCACTGTAGTAAACGCAAGAACACCAGTTAATGGACTCATACTTATTACAGGAGCTGCAGAATCATTAGAAGAAGCTACAAAAAGACAAAGAGAAATTGCTTATAAAGAACTAAAAGAGCAGAAAGGAATAAAAGGAAAACTAATGCGTCTTCTTAATGTAGAGAAACGCGGAGAAAAACAGATGGAAAAAATAAAAGAGAAAATGATGAACACAGAAAAAGATACGATTAAAGTTGGTTTTAAACCGATGAATGCAAAGTGGTTTAGAGAGCATTTTCAGCATGACATCTATAAAGACTTACAACAAGTAACATGTCCAGTACTAGCTATTGCTGGTGATAAAGATATTCAGGCTGACCCTGAAAGAGCGAAGCGGATCGGTGAGTATGTGAAGGGTGATTCTGAAGTACGTGTAGTAAAAAATATGGATCATAGTTTAAAAAGTTTTGAAGGTGAATTTAAAGCATTAGAGTTTAAAAAGAATTATGAAGAAGGGGCAGGAAAGCCACTTCATCCAGAGTTGGAAGAAATAATTGTGAATTGGATGGATGCGCATTTTATCTCGCAACATGCGGGTAGAAAGATTTCCGGTTCAATATTAGGCGAAAGTGAGGAAGTCGGAAGGGAGAGTAATTGTCTGTAAAAAAAAACGGCTGTTGTAGGTTGATTTAGTTTAGTATATGAATTTATTTTTTTGCGAATTCATTCATTATAAAATGTTCGTTTTTATTAATTAACGCGATAAAAACGAACATTTTTTTATTTTAAATAAATTGGATAATTAAACTATAACATCAATGTGTATCGTTGAATATCATAATAATATAATGGAGGTGATGTTATATGGCTCTTACTACAGGACCAATTGAAAACGTAGGAAATCAACCTGCTAATGCAAATAGAGTTAGGGTAAAAATCCTTAACCGTACTGCGGGCCCGCTTACTGGAGTAGCTAGAGTTTTTAGACTTGACGGTTCATTAGTATTAATTGAACAGGTAAACTTCAATGTAAATTCTAATGCTTCTACTTTTGCAACTCTAAGTTTAGTTCATCCTGCTCTTGGACAAGCATTTGAATATGAAGTTCAAATTGTTCCTAATCAACCTGGTGGACTATATAGTGTTTATGGACTAACAGCTGACAGTGTTATCATTACTGCACAACGTATTGTGAACTCAGAATTGACACAGTTTCTTTAATTAAAATAGATTGGTGCCTACATGGTATCCAATCTATTTTTGTACGTATTATTCAGAGAAAGAAAGGTTTTACACAAAAATAAAGACAGTTATGGAAAAAGGAAAAGTCGAGCTATCATCTAGATTTTTATTATTTCTGTCTTAGACCGTATCTATTTTGTGGCACGGTTTTCTTTGAATGCTTTTTATTCAAACTGTTTTTTTAAGTATTTATCAAATATGCATTATTGCATAAATAAATTTAAATTTATAAGTTAATATTAAACTACTTTTTAATTGTAAAGAATATTTTAATAATCTTTACGGGAGAAGGATATTTCTTGTGAAAAGTAAAATTGTTTGGAAAGTAGATAAACAAAAAGTTTGGAAATGATATAAACTCAATAGAGTTTTGTATTAAATAAAAAGAAAAGGGTGGGTATGGGTTTCTAAAAGTTTTGGGGGGAGAAAGCATTTTTTAGTTAGTAGCTTCAAATTATATTTTAAAGGGGAATGGGTATATGAAGTTTCGAAATACAAAGATTGCTATGATTACGCTATCTTCATTTTTTATTTTAGGTTCTGCATCTCTATCATTCACAGATACTATACACGGTGAAGTAGCTCCTGCATCAGCACAAGAGATTATTGTAAAAAGTTATGACGATACATATTATAATAACGCAATAGGAAAAACGGGCTTAGAATTAAAGAAGGAACTGCATAATATTATTGATAATCATACAAAGTTATCATACAGTGCGGTTTGGGAAGCACTAAGAGATACTGATGAAGATCCAAATAATAAAAATAATGTGATACTCTTATATACTGGTCGTTCGCAAGGGAAGCTTACGAATGGATCAGGAGTAAATAACTGGAACCGTGAGCATGTTTGGGCAAAATCTCACGGTGACTTTGGAACGACTGCAGGACCTGGAACAGATCTACATCATTTAAGAGCGACGGATGTATCTGTAAATAGTTCACGTGGAAATTTAGATTTTGATAATGGTGGTGTGAATCATTCTGAAGCGACAGAATGTAAATATGATAGTGATTCTTGGGAACCTCGTGATAGTGTAAAAGGAGATATTGCTAGAATGCTGTTTTATATGGCTGTTCGTTATGAGGGGGACAACGGCGAAATAGATTTAGAACTAAATGAAAAAGTGAATAACAATAAAGATCCATACATGGGGAAACTATCGGTTTTATTAAAATGGAATGAACAAGACCCGGTCGATGATTTAGAGCGAAAGCGTAATGAAGTGATTTTTACAAAATATCAACATAACCGCAATCCTTTTATTGATCATCCTGAATGGGTAAATAAAATTTGGAACTAAGATTTTTAAAGGTATTATATTTTGATAGAAGGGATTGATCATTATGATCAATCCCTTCTTATATTTTTACTAGAATAAATGATTTTTATAGGATTGAAGAGGAGAATAGGATAGATATTTTATCAAGTTAATTATATATGGGTATTTTAGTACGGTCCCCACTCAATATTCACCCCAACAATAAGAAAAACAAGTCCAATGATAAACCAAATGAGTGCAAGTGGAGCCATGAAACGAATCCATTTTCCATAAGAAATCCCGCTCGCTGCGAGAACGCCCATTAAAACACCAGAAGTTGGATTTAAGCAGTTTACTACACCTTCCCCAAGCATAACAGCCTGTACTGTAACTTGGCGTGTAATGTGCATGAAATCAGCTAATGGAGCTAATATCGGAATAAAAATAACCGATTCTCCTGTCCCGGATGAAATAAGGAAATGTAATGCGGCACTACTTACGTACATACCGATAACGCCAAATACAGGGCTTTGTCCTTCAAGAGCTTGTGCGAGTTGGTTAACGATTGTATCAAGTAATTTGCCTTGTTCTAAAATGACTGAAATACAACGAGCCATTCCAACGATTAGAGCACCGTAGATAAGATTTTGGCAGCCAGTTAGAAAAGTAGATGCGATATCGTTTGCTTTCATACCACCTATTATTCCGGCTGTAATTGCTATGAAAATAAAAGTAGCGGTCATTTCTGCGTCCGTCCAATGTAGACGAAAAGCGCCTATTAAAAATACAATTAACGATAAAGCTGAAACGAGTAAAATTAATTTATGACGTATCGTCCAAGGAACTTCTTTTTTCTCCGCTTCTTTTTCGCTTGAAAGAGCGTTACTTGGAAACCAGTTGTCGCCAAGAATGCTTCCTTTATTCGATTTTTTCAAGCGCTTTACATACCAATTAATATAAAGGATAGTGGCAAGTAAAAAAGATATATAGATTGCGGTGCGTAAACCAATCCCGGAAAACATCGGAAGTTCTGCGATCTTTTGTGAAATGCCTAAAGGTGAGGGAGATAAAATAGTAGCATTAAAACCAGCATAAGTGCCTAAATAAATAATTGCTACACCGACGATAGCGTCCCATTTTAACGTGCGTGCAACGATGATACCGATGGGGATAAAACCGATAACTGAGTTAACGATAATACCAGTCGTTCCAAGAATAGAAAAGAGCGCAGCAACTATACAAATGAAAAGTAATTGCTGATTCCGAAATTTGTTAATAACATGATAGATTAAACCGTCAAGAGCACCTGTTTTTTCAAGAATTGCAATAGCTCCACCTGTAAATAAAATTAGAAAGATAATAGGAGCAGCAAGTGTCATTCCTTTTTCAATAGCGGTAAAAAAAGAAACAAATCCTACGGGTGATTGCGGAACAGAATGGTAGCTACCTGGTATTGTCGTTGTAACGGTTCCGTTTGTAACCCTTTTAAATTCTCCAGCAGGAACGAAGTACGTAGCAATGGCGCAAAGTAAGGCAATAAAAAATAGTAGTACGTACGCATCAGGCATTTTAAACTTTTGTTTACTAGGTTGTTTTTTTGCCTCAGTTTGTATTTGCATAAAATCCCTCCTTCTTCACTTGATTAATTTTTAATATTCTGAATTTAATCTGTGAAATAGATTATAATAAAGGTAGCTTCTTAAGGCAATATTTTTTGTATCCTTTTCCCGCACATACAAATTATTACAATATTAGACAGGGAAACGATAATAAGCCAAGAATATGTTATGTAGAAAGAAAAAGGAAAAGAGGGAACAAGATGTGGAAAACTACTGATTTATGTGATGAATTTGAAAAGGAATTACAAATATGTCGACAGTCTTTTCGGTCTTTTGGGAAGAAAGAACAATTCTACGGAAAAATTGCAACTGTAAAAGTGAAAGATGATAATGTACTAGTGAAGGAAGGATTGCAAACATTACCAGAAGGAACAGTATTAGTTGTTGATGGCGGAGCGTCTACGAATTGTGCGTTACTCGGTGATAATTTGGCAGCTATTGCGGAAGAAAGAAAGCTAGCAGGAATTATTGTGAATGGGTATGTTCGTGATTCTAGTGAACTAAAGAATATTAATATTGGTATTTTAGCATTAGGAACGATGCCAAATAGAAGTGTGAAAGAAGGAAAAGGAGAACGAAATATTTCATTGCACTTTGGACAAGTAGAATGGAATCCAAATGAATATGTCTATGCGGATGAAGATGGCGTCATTATTAGTGAAAAGAGTTTACATAGTTAAGAGTTAATAAGTTATTATTCTTAGAAAATAAATCCGATAAAGCATGGACAAAATTCTTTGTCAATAGTAAAATAATACAGAAATTTAAAATTTACAGAATGTATAGGTTTATCGTTTTACGATAACTTAAATGGAAGTAAGTTGTGCCAAGAAAAGTGAATGTTATCACAATGATACGTTCATAAACAAAATTATTTTTCCTATACAAATATAGCCGCGAATAATGCGGGTAGGAGGTGTTGTACATTTTTGTTCGACACTTACAAAAAGAGAGTGTCAATCGCACGCCCTTGAAGGGCCTTTTTTTGTGTAAATGGTAGTAAGGGAGGAAATTTTGGGATGGCAATGTTGAAAAAATGGCTGCTTACGTCTTTAATGGCAGTGACACTTGTATTTGTTTCTTTTGCGAATACAGTACATATTACGTTTGCTGAAGGAAATACAGCAAAACTTGCAATTATTGGGGAATCACAAAAAGGCATTATGTTATGTCCGAAAGAAGAGCAAATTAAAGATGGGGAAACAGCTTTAAGTTTGCTGCAAAAGGTCATGGGGGACAAAGTAGAATCTGAAACGATGTCGTTTGGAACATATGTAAAAGGAATCGATGGTTTAATGGCCGGGGCTACAAGTGCTTGGCTGTATGATGTAAATGATAAGTCTGCAGAAGTCGGAGCAGATAGTTATAAATTAAAATCTGGAGATGTTGTTGTCTTTCGCTTTGTTTCAGACTGGAGCAATATGAGTCAGGAAACATTGAAAGAAACGTTAGATAAGTTCGGAACGTGTAAAACAGAAGAACTAAAACCAGAAGGTCAAGACGGTAAAACACCAGATGGGAAAAATCAAGGTGACCAAGACGGTAAAACGCCAGATGGGAAAAACCAAGGTAATCAAGACGGTGAAAAACCAGATGGGAAAAACCAAGGTGATCAAGACGGTGAAAAACCAGATGGGAAAAACCAAGGTGATCAAGACAGTAAAACGCCAGATGAGAAAAACCAAGGTGATCAAGACGGTAAAACGCCAGATGGGAAAAAACCAGAACAACCAAAGCAAGAGAATGTTCAAATTCCAGCGAAGCAATTAGAGGAAGCAATCTCAAAAACATCTGACAAGATGTTACAAGATGGAATCGAAAGTGATTGGGTAGCTGTAGCGCTTTCTCGTTCTGGAAAGAATGTGCCAATTGACGCAAAATTAAATTATGTTAAGTCAGTAACTGAAAAAGTAGAAAAGCGCATTAATCGTTTTTCAGCGACAGATTTAGCTAGAACAATTATAATGATGAATGCAATGAGTGCAGACCCTAAAAATGTAGGTGGACATAATTTAGTTCAAAAATTGTATGAGTCAGATAAAGTGAATTCTGTTACAGGTTATGCATTTGCTTTACTTGCATTTGATACGAAGAAGTATGAGATTCCAGTTGAATCAAAATGGAACAGAGTTGCTCTAGTGGAAGCACTGTTAAATAATCAGCATACAGACGGTGGATGGACTTATAATAGTTCAGGTAGTAAAGATAGTGCTAGTAGCGTTGATGTAACAGGTATGGTTTTATCAGCATTAGCTCCTTATCAAGAGCGATCAGATGTGAAACCAGCTATACAAAAAGCTGTTGCGTATTTATATAACGAACAGCTGCAAAATGGCGGTTTTTCAGCTGATGGACAAGAAAATTCAAATAGTACTGCGCAAGCAATTATTGGATTATCACTTGTTAAAGATGTAGATCAAAATCGTCTTCATAAGGCAATGCAAAACCTATTATCATATCAACTTTCAAATGGTGAATTTAAATGGTTACCAAGTGATCAAAATGGTAACGGAATGGCTACAGAACAGGCTCTTTTAGCATTACTTCAATTTAAGGAAATGGGAAAATCTATTTATGATTGGTCTAATGTAGACGCTGGTGATGTAATTAAGCCAAAACCGATTGAAGAGCCAGAAAAGGTCGTTGAACCAGAAAATAATGTAGTAGAAAAAGAAGTTACTGAAGAACCGAAAGAACAAAACCAAGTACAACAAGAAACAAAAGATGAAAATCTAAAAGTAGTTGTAGATAACGAACCGGTTAAGAAGAAAAAAATCGGAAACGGTAACAGTCTACCAAAAACAGGAGCATCTTCTCATAGTGCAGCAACAGAAGTAGGTATGGGTGTATTATGTATTGCTTCTGCATATGTATTATGGAGACGTAAAGCAGCTTAACAAAAAATTAGGAGCAATTATTTGCTCCTAATTTTCGTATGAAAGGTGAGAGATAGGATGAGTAAGGTGAAATGGTTCATTTCTTTACTGCTTTCGCTTGGGCTACTTGCCGGATGTGAAGAGGCAGCTGTAAAGCCTGAGAAGAAGGTAGAACCGAAGCAAGAAGAGGTAGCGAAACAAGAAGAACAAAAAGATGAAGCGAAGCCGGAAGAAAAAACAGAAGAAAAGCAAGCTGAATCAGAGCAAAAGCAGCAAGAAGAGCAGAAAGAGAAACAAGAACAAAAAGTAGATGAGAAGCCGAAAGAGGAAAAGCCGCAGGCACAACCAGAGGTAAAGAAAGAAGAGAAACAACAGGAACAACCGAAAGAACAGCCGGCTGTAAATAAGCAACCAGAGCAGCAACAAGCACAAGAAGAGAAACAACAACCGAAAGCACCAGAAGTAAAAGAAGAAGCAAAGGTTGTGAATCAGCCGAAAGAAACACCGAAGCAGGAGCAAAAAGTTGATCCGAATAAAGCGGAGAAAATGATACCGACTCCGGCAGTACCAAAACCTGAACCACCAAAACCAAAAACAGATCCAGTATCAGTACCGAAACCACAAGCAAAACAAGTAACAATCTCGGTAAAAGGAAATAACGGATATATAATGGGTGCGAAAAAGATGGATGTACAAGATGGCGATACTGTGTATAAAGTATTACAACGTACAGGATTAGATGTTGATGCAAGCGGATCTAGAGATAGTATTTATGTAAAAGGTATTAATGATTTATATGAAAAAGATATTGCGGATACTAGTGGATGGAAATATCGTGTGAACGGTGCTTTTCCAAACCATAGTGCTGGTGTAGCTACGGTAAAACCAGGAGATACAATTGAGTGGGTATACGTATTACAATAAGAAAGGCATTCGGTAAAGGGCTATGAAAATAAGTTTTTCTTCTTTACATCCTTTTGTGAATTTTTTCTATTATATCGGGGTGATGATACTATGTACGATGTGTCTTCATCCTCTTTTTTTAATTGGAGCAATAGTATTAATTATTATGTTAAATGTGATGCAAGGAAATAGCGAAAAGATAAGAAAGATGCTACCGAGCACAATTGTTTTCTTTTTTATGGTAATTTTATTTAATTCGTTATTAACGCATAGAGGTCGAACTACGTTGTTTTGGTTAGGTGATAGCCGTATTAAGCTTGAGGCGATTATGTTTGGAATAGTAATGGGGTTATTACTAGTTGCAGTTATGTTTACGTTTGCGTCATACAATGATATTATTTCCAGTCATAAATTTTTATATCTGTTTTCAAGAATTTCACCGAAAGTTGCATTGTTAACGATGATTACAGTGAGATTTGTTCCTTTGTTTATAAGGCGATTAAAGAAAATCACACTCATTCAAAAGACGAAAGGTGTGCAGGTAGATTCAGGTTCGATAATTGAACGCGTCAAAAATGGTATGCAATTGCTGCAAGTATTATTAATTTGTTCATTGGAAGATGCACTGCAAACGGCAGATTCTATGCAAGCTCGTGGATTTGGTGTAACGAAACGTACGACATATATTCGCTATAGAATGGAAAAACGAGATTGGTATACGCTCAGTTATTTAAGTATTCTATTTATAATTGCTATCATATGTAGTACGTATGGCGGAGGAAAGTTAATCATTTATCCGAAAGTCGAATCTATTTTATTTCAGCAATACGATGGGATGATGTTTATCGTATTTACGATGTTTATTAGTTTACCAATTATAATGGAAGGAAGGGAATGGTTATGGTGGCGCATGCAGAAATAAACAATTTATCATTTGTATATGCTGATGAAAACGAAAAAGCGTTACAGCATATTTCTCTTTCTGTTCAAAAAGGAGAGTTTATTGCACTTGCCGGCGGATCAGGATCCGGGAAGACGACTTTATTAAAACATTTTAAAAAAGAATTACTTCCAATTGGTAAGCGTACTGGGGATACATATTATGATGGTACTTTATTAGAAAATGTACCTGATTTGTTATCTGCTCAAGAAATTGGTATGGTATTTCAAAATCCAGAAAATCAACTCGTAATGGATACAGTTATTCAAGAATTAGCATTTTCTTTAGAAAATATTGGGTTACCATCACATATTATTCAAAAACGAATAGCAGAGCTTATTAGCTTTTTAGGATTTCAAGATTTATTGCATCAATCTGTTCACACGTTATCTGGTGGGCAAAAGCAACTTGTTAATTTAGCTGCGGTATTAGTTATGCAGCCGAAATTGCTATTATTAGATGAACCGACAGCGCAGTTAGATCCAATTGCTGCAAAAGAGTTTTTAGGATTATTAAAACGGATTAATGAAGAACTTGGAATTACGATTATTTTAAGTGAACATCGTTTAGATGAAGTTATCCCGCTTGCAACACGCGTTGTTTGTATGGATAATGGCTGTATTATGTATGATGGTAGTCCTAAAACTGTTATTACGAATATGTGGGGAGTAGAAACATTCCGTCCATTTATTCCGCAAATTCCAAGGCTATTTTTAGAGTGGAATGTGAGAGATATTCCGTTTACGGTGCGAGAGGCGCAAATGAAAATGAATAATTTTT
Source organism: Bacillus sp. N6 (assembly GCF_052805735.1). Classification (NCBI taxonomy): domain Bacteria; kingdom Bacillati; phylum Bacillota; class Bacilli; order Caryophanales; family Bacillaceae; genus Bacillus; species Bacillus sp. N6. The sequence continues at coordinate 3,226,917 of NZ_CM127843.1, read as the reverse complement.
CAGCGATATCATATGTAAATGAGCCAATAGCACAAAGTGAAAAGCAAGAGGTAATTTTAAGCGCAGGGCATATTTCGTTCCAGTACGAAAAAAATAGTCCGCTTATTTTACGTGATTTATCAGTTTCGATTGAAAAAGGAAAATGGGTAGCGCTCGTTGGGAAGAACGGTACAGGTAAGTCTACACTGTTAACGATTTTAGCAGGATTACAAAAAGCGAGAAGAGGGAAAGTAAAGTGGAACGGAAAAGTGATACATAAAATTGATTCGAAAGAACGGTTTAAAAGTATTGGGTATGTATCGCAGCATCCATATTATCATTTTACATTTGATACAGTGTGGGATGAGGTGTATGAACGTGCACGTGAATTATATGGAGAACAAGGAAAAGAAATAGCAGAAGATACGCTAAAACAGTTTTGGTTGTATTCGCTTAAAGAACGCCATCCGCATGATTGTAGCGGAGGAGAGCAACAACTTCTTGCATTATGTACAACGTTATTATCAAAGCCAACGCTATTATTACTTGATGAACCGACAAAGGGGTTAGATCCATGGAAGAAAGAAAGAGTAGGAGAACTATTTAGGGAGCTGCAAAAAGAAGGTACAACAATTGTAATGGCAACGCATGACATTGAGTTTGCAGCGAAATACGTGGATCGATGTATGATGTTATTTGATGGAGCAGTCATTATGAATGATGCACCGAAAGAATTTTTTAGTGGTAACTTCTTTTATACAACATCTATTAACCGATTCATTCGAAAAGAATTGCCATATGCATTAACGTGGGAGGATGTGTACGAAGCGTGTCCAAACGATATGTTGCATTCATAATATGTATTTTTGCAGTAATAATAGGCACATTACTCTTTACTACACTTATTATGGACGGTTATTACATGTTAAGTAGTTTGTTTTTATTAGTTGTTATTATGTTACCTTTCTATATCCGTTTTGAAAGGAAGGCGTTTGTTTCACGTGAAATTGTTCTCGTTGCTGTATTAGCGGCAATTGCAGCAGTTAGCCGCGTACCATTTTCTATTTTACCGAGTGTACAACCAACTTCTTTTGTTATTATCGTTTCTGCAATTGTGTTTGGAAGTGAAGCGGGTTTTATGATCGGTGCAACAGCAGCGATTGTGTCTAACATCTTTTTAGGGCAAGGTCCGTGGACGCCGTGGCAAATGTTTTCATGGGGTATGATTGGTTTTATAGCTGGATTATTGCGTAATACATTTTTAATGAAAAAGCTATGGGGAAGACTCCTGTACGGATTGTTTGTTGGATTTTTATTTGGCTGGATTATGAATTTCTGGGGACTTCTCGGTTTTATACGAGAGGCAACGTGGGAAACAGTCATTTCGTATTACATCGCAAGTTTTTATTTCGATTTGAGCCATGCAATTTCGAATGTTGTCTTCTTACTATTATTTAGTACTTCTTGGATTACGATTCTCACAAGATTTAAAAAGAAATACGGTATATTAGATAAGCATAACATAGCATAGAAAAGCATACTCATATAAGGTAGGGTCGCGACTTACATATTCGTTTGCCTCTTTCATGCTTCTTACATATTGTAAGGAGCATTTTTTATTGTCAAAAAATAGTCCAATATATATCCGTTACTATATAAAATTATTCGTATAATAATAGGTGAGAACTATTTTCAAAAGGGAGGTGTATAGTTAATGAAGTTAGTTATTCCGAAGCAACATGGTGCATGGGCGATGCTTGCTATACCATTTCTATTAAGTGTCATACTTGGAAAACCTACTATATATCACATTCCATTGTTTATAGCTTGGTTCTTTATCTATTTAGCTACGTATCCATTCCTTATGTACATAAAACAAAAACGAAAAAAAGAGTATTTACATGCTTCAATTGTATATTTTATTATTGCGTTCGTATTTGGGATGATTTCTCTATTATATGAATGGCGCATTCTTTTATTCGTAATAGTCATGATTCCACTATTTATAGTAAATATGCATTATGCTCGTCAAAAAAATGAAAGGGCACTATTAAATGATATTTGTGCGATCATTGTGTTTTGTGTTGGTGGGTTAATTAGTTATTATTTTTCAATGAAACAAATCGATCATACAGCATTATTCATTGCACTTATTTCATTCTTATACTTTTTAGGTAGTACGTTTTATGTGAAAACGATGATACGTGAGAAAAATAATCCGAAGTATCGTTTTATATCTTGGGGTTATCATATTCTATTAACAATCATTGTATTTGCAATTAATCAGTGGTGCTCACTTATTTTTATACCAAGTGTCATTCGAGCCATTATATTGTATGGCAAAAAAATTTCTATTATAAAAGTAGGGGTTTTAGAAATTGTGAATTCTGTATATTTTTTAATCATAACGGCAATAATTATGAAGTATGCCATTTGAAAAAACTTCCCACCTTATGATGGGAAGTTTTTTCAATCTTGTTCTAAAATGTGAACGGTGTAATCGCAGCGTTGAATAGCTTGTTCGATCGCATAAAGGGATTGCTCAATACGAGCGCGATTAAAATCTTTTTCAACAGTCTGTAGTGCTTCTTCTAAACAATGTTTTGCTTCTTGTAATGATTGAAAAGAATCTTGTACATATCCGCGAGCATTTTGATGCATTTCATAATCCTCCTTGCATATTCATATATGTATAGTATGAACAGTAAAGAAGAAAATATTATTTGTTATATTTGTTTGACAATTAAAATGAAATTACGTATAGTAAGAATTAAGTGAATATTTTCTTATCCAGAGAGGTGGAGGGACTGGCCCGATGAAACCCAGCAACCGCGATGCAGGTGCTAATTCCAGCAGAACATATTTGTTCTGGGAGATAAGACGAAGATATATACGTAACTTCTTCTTATCGGAGAGGTTTTTTTGTTGCAAAAAAACCGATTACGAAAATTTATATTAAGAAGAAAGGGGTTGCGCATTGCTGTGACACTCGAAAAATACGTAAAACTGCGTAGTACAGTTTATGAATATATGATAGAGCAAGATAAGCCAATATCATTGTTAGATATTCAAGAACATATCGTTTCGCATCATGAAGGAAAATTCACGAAAAAGATGTTACATCAATTTTATTTATCAAGACTATTAGATGAACTGAAACTGGATGGGAAAATTACATTAGCTGATGAATATCTCTATACTGAAAAAGGGGTATTTTATAAGGCGAGAAAAGGGAGCTAAGCTCTCTTTTTTTTAAAATAACGGAGTATGTAGAGTAAAAGACTGCTTAAGCAGCCTGATACAGGGAATGGTGTTGAGTGTGTAGTGTCAAAAATTGAATGTGCCTGAAAGAGGCAATTCGTATCGGCTGCAAATGAAAAGAGACACCTTCGCCGAATAGGTGTCAGTCGTTTTGCAAAATAGACTTGCTATTTAACAGTTCTTAGAATAACATGCAGGGTTTTGGAAGTCAAAAGGGAATTAAAGGAAGGGGTACAATTATGTACGCTTACTTATTAAAAGATATAACGAAATGGATCCCAAAGTACGTTGTAGATAAGGGAAATGAATATTATGAAGATGGACATGTAGAAGATGTTGAAATACAAGATAACAAAGTGTTTGCTTTCGTTACTGGAAATGCAGGGAATTATGAAGTAGTTATCGATCTCGAAGATTTTTCAAAAAGTAGTTGCGAATGTCCGTATGAAAATTATTGTAAACATATGGCGGCAGTTGTTTATGATATTCAAGGTGCTGGTGAGAGTAAGGTGAAAGAGAAACTGAAAGGTTTAGAAAAGGAAGAGTTACTTACTGTATTAAATCGTTTATTACAAAGTTCGAAAAACATGCAAATTGTAGAGAAGATGTTAAAGAAGGGGAAACTTTAACTTATAGAGGGAGTTGTTATGTAGTGAACGTACTAATTGTATACGCTCATCCTAGTCCTTCAAGTTTTAATGCGGCGATTTTAAATCATGTGCAAAAAGGACTACAGGAAACAAATCATTCAGTTACCGTACTTGATTTATACAAAGAACAATTTGATCCAGTCCTCGTATTTAATGATGAGAAGAAAAGACGTGATTTAGTAAATGAAGAAGAAACAGCTCGATACAGAACGTTAGTAGAAGAAGCAGATACAATTCTATTCATCTATCCAATATGGTGGTGGGGGATGCCAGCTATTTTAAAAGGTTTTATTGACCGTATTTTCGTAGCTGGATTTGCTTATAAATATGAAGGGGCTCTGCCGAAAGGATTATTGCAAGGGAAAAAAGCGTGGGTTATTAATACGTTAGACTCGCCTCTATGGTACGTCGCATTGTTATATCGATCAGCAGATTGGATTGTGATGAAGAGAGGTGTTTTACGTTTTTGTGGCATTCGTGATATAAAACGGTCAGTGTTTCAATCTGTGAAAAGGAGTAAAGTATCAAAGCGCGAAAAATGGTTATTACAAATAGAAGAAAAGGCTCGTACATTATGAATGAAGTCGATCGTATTATAAACTGTTGTCAGTATGATAACGAACTTTTTCGAAAGTATATTACGTGTTTACTTCAATTGAAAAAATGCAGCGATACATTTCAACAAATTCAAATAGAGTTAAGAAATGATTATTTAATAAGAGGAATTTGTGAAAGAGAAGTAGATGAGGTAGTAAGGGGAAGTAAAGAATATGAAACATATTTTCTTCCTAAAGCGTTACAGTGGAATTTTTTGAGGGAACATCCACACTTGATCGGAAAAATTTGCGAAGATTTTTTTGCATTTGAGTCATTACACCTTACGGACATAGAGTGGAAGACAGTTATAAATTGCATGGGAAATAAATGATTTATTATGTAAAAAAGCTAGTATAAAACTAGCTTTTCGTTTAAATAAATAAGAAGCATAGACTAATGATAAAACCCGCATATAGTAAGTTCACAACACAAAATCCCATAATGTCACGAGCACCTAAACCAGCTATCGCTAATGCTGGTAATGCCCAGAAAGGTTGAATTAAATTCGTCCAAGCATCGCCCCACGCAATGGCCATTGCAGTTTTTGCAGCAGGTACACCAAGTTCAGCGCCAGCTGGAATCATAATTGGTGCTTGCACGGCCCATTGACCGCCACCAGATGGAACGAAAATATTAACGATGCCAGCACTTAAAAAAGTAAAGAGCGGGAAAGTTGATTCGTTTGAAATGCTAATAAAGAAATTAGAAATAGCTCCTCCAAGTGAAAGTCCTTCACTATTTGCTCCAATCATCATGCCCATAATTCCTGCGTAAAACGGAAATTGAAGTAAAATGCCAGAAGCACTTTTCGTAGAGTCTGAAAAAGCGCGAATATACTGAATCGGAGTGCGGTGGAAAATAAGTCCAGCAATTAATAACATAAAAATCACGATATCGAGAGTAAGATTAAATCCTTTCGTATAAAAGTAATTGAAAATATAAATGAGACCTAACAATCCAACACAAAGTGTAATAATGATGCTATTTTCCATTTTTTCAGCGAATGTATTTTTTTCTACTTCTTGAGCAGCAGCTTCTTCATGGAACACGCTAGGATCTACAGTTATCGTATGTTTTTCATCTGGATGCATCGCTTTATTAATGAGAGGCATCGTAACGAGAAAAATAATAACTGGAACGAGAGCGTATGGTGAGAATAACGTTTCTGTTATCGGAATCGCCTCTTTAATACTTCCAGCAGTCGTTTTAATTAACGTTTCGCCGCCTGTTGCTAACGTAAGAGGAATAGAGGCAGAAAGACCGGCATGCCAAATGAGAAATCCAGAGTAAGAAGAGGCAATTGCTAGTCTATAATCTAATCCTTCTAATTGTCTTGCTACTTCTTTTGCGTATAAAACAGATACAACAATTCCAAAGCCCCAGTTTATGTATGCACCAAGTAAACTTACAATGGAAATGGCAATAATACCTTGTCCATTCGTTTTCGGTAGTCTGGCAGCTTTCGTTAATCCTTTTTTAATAAGAGGAGCATTTGCTAAAGCAGATCCAGTCACGAGTACAAGTGCCATTTGCATAGAAAAGGCGAGGAGTCCCCAAATTCCATTACCCCAGTGATTAATCATTTCTACAGGTGTTTGGTGAGTCGCAAACATACCAAAGAAGATAACGAAAACAGTTAGTAAACATGATAAAATAAACGGTTCTGGCAAGAAGCGCTGCACTAAGGCGACGCAACCATTTGTAAAGGAACGAAACAAAATAGATCAACCTCCTTATGTATATGTATTACAATTATTCGAGGTTGTTTGAATAATACCCTTTAATATATAGAAAATTCAGATATTTATTCCGGTTGTTTTTATTTGTTGAACCGTTATTTCATTGTGTGTTGAAGTATAGTGCAACCATCTGTTTCAAACATTGCTACTCTTAAGTTACATCATGCTACTTCTCGATTCTTACGGATTTTTATAATCTATAGTAAAAATAAAGTTATAGGAGTTGAAATTATGGAGTTCTATAAAAAGCTAAAAGAAGAACGTTTAAAGCATAACTTATCACAAGAAGAACTAGCTCTTAAATTAAACATTAGCAGACAATCAATTTCTAAATGGGAGCTTGAAAAAGGCTATCCAAATATTGAAACACTTATTGCATTAAGTGATTTATTCAATATTAGCATTGACGAATTAATTAAAGGAGATGATTTCTTGAAAGACAAAATCATTAAAGAAGGAAAAATGGGGGAATTAAAAATGACAGATCAATTCAAATGGTTATATGTAGTGAGTTCAATTTTAGTAGTATTTTGGCTTTTTGTACTGCCTTGGTCCAATTTATCCGGTCTAACATTAAGCATAATTAATCTCATAGCTGTTATTTACTTTGTAATAGTCGTACACTACATCAAAAATAATAAGAAAAAATTTTTAAATTAAATTTTAAAATGAAAGCCGACAGCCAGTGAGAGTATGAATATTATCCAATTGCTGTCGGCTTTAGTTAATTCAGATTTAATTTGAATTTTGGATACTCGAATTGTTGAAGTAATGGTAGTATCTCCATGCCTATCAAGTTAAAACCTTATACCAACCCCAGAACGGAATTTTTGTACAATTTTTTTGTTGTTTAGCAATCAGTCCAGATTGTTGAATAAAATGTGTTGAAATCAAATAAATAAGCCACTTAGGAGGTGGAATTGCTAATGAAACAACAAGAACAAGTTATCTTTCGTGAGGTTCAGCGGCCACAACAAATTTGGATATGGATACTCATATTAGGGATCGCCATACTGATGTGGTATGGATTTATTCAACAAATTATCTTTGATATTCCGTTTGGAGATAAACCAGCTCCTAATGGTGCATTAATTGTCTTGTGGTTAGTTTTTGGGATTGCTTCTCCTATATTAATGCTTGGGGTATTGAAGCTAATCATTGAGGTTCGTGGAAAAGGTCTTTATGTTCGTTTTGTACCTTTTCATTTTCAATATAGGGAGTATCTCCTCAAAGATATACGTCACTATGAAAGTATTACTTACAGTCCGTTAAAAAGATTTGGAGGATGGGGAATTCGTTTTAATTTTAATGGTGAAAAAGTCTATAACATGAATGGAAAGAAAGGCATAGAGTTAAAGTTGATATATAATTCAGTTGTAATAGGTACTCAAAAACCGGACGAACTAAAAAAAGCATTGGACTCGGCAAAACAGCATAATGAAAATTAAACTGTAGCAAATGAGCGCTTTAATGGAGGAGAGGTCACAAAAATAATCAAACTCTTTTATGATGGAAACATTCATTACGTGATTAGTAAATTCAAACATAATAGCCAATGTGTTACTAACGATTATTTGGATTTTATTGACACTCTTCGTAACTTTTTATTGGATTGCTAATAAAAAGTTTAATTATGAATAACCATGATGAGGATAGTAGATTTACGAATGCTTTTAAACCTGGAATAATATAATGGATTCAAATATAACACCGAAATAAGAAAAAGCTTCCACTACTGTGGAAGCTTTTCTAAATGATGTGAAATATCAATATACATATTTGAGTAAACTGAATGTATTTCATTACTTGGCGTAGCGTTAGAAGAGAAGTGGACAATTACCATATTTGCTTTCGGATCGATGTAAAGTGTTTGTCCGTAACTACCTAACACTTCAAAAGCACCCTGTTCATTGTGGGGAATCCACCATTGATTATGATAAGAAATGGAAGCTCCAGGGCTAATTGCAAGTTCACCTTCTTGGACATTTTTTATATCTTCAGTAATAGAAGAAGGGAGAATTTGTTTTCCGTTATATTCCCCGTTGTTTAATAGTAATTGCCCGAATCTCGCCATATCTCTAGCAGTTGCATTTAAGCCAGCGCTTGCTTGTTCTATTTTCGTTTCATCTGTAACGTAATACGCGTTTTCTTCCATACCAATTTGAGACCAAATTCGTTCGCTAACATTTTCAGCTAATGATTTACCAGTAATAGTTCGAATAACCCAAGCGAGCGTTTCTGTTGATCCGTTATTGTAAGAAAAGGCAGAACCAGGCGGTGCAGTTTCTTCTGCTTCTTGTAACATATCATAAATTTTCATCGGACCGTCGTAATTTTTGCCGCGGGGTAAAATATTGCTAGCTAAATATAATTGTGCATCTTGATTTTCTAGCCCAGGCTGCTCATATCCGTGGGTCGGGTATTCTGCTGAAACTTGCATGTCCATTAATTGCTGAAGTGTCGCTTTTCCGAACGGTGTGTTTTTTAATTCTTTTATGTAAGTGTCAGCTGTTTTCTCTAAATCGATACGATTTTCTTCAGCAAGAGATTGTATAATTGCCCCGGTAAAGACTTTTGCTAATGATGCCATACCATGAGGTTCATTCTGTTTATACCCATTGAAATATCGTTCATAAACAAGTTGTCCATTATGTACAACGACAAAAGCATCCGTTTTGTTATCGTCTAAAAGTTTTTTTAGAGGAGTTGTATTTCCGAATCTACGCTCTACAGCAAAATCGTCTAAGTTTTGCAATGCGGAAGGGAAGTGAGCAATTTGGTCAGGATTGTTTTTTACGTTATTAACTAAAGTGAATTCTTTCATATGTGTATACGACCAACGTAAGTAAGGGTCATTTAACCAGTTTTCTTTTGTCACATTATGTTTTGATGGGGTCGTTTTATTTTGTTTGAAGTAAGTAAACCCAAGCCCTGTAATTACAAATATGAATGTTAGTAAAAGTAAGAGTAGGGGAGATTTTTTTAGTTTCATATATGGCCCTCCTTTTTATTTCTACTATAAGTATACGCTCGTCTTGAAGGAAATACAAAATAAGGAAAGTAAACGGGGAAGTTTACTTTCCTTATTAACGTTAAGCGGAAATTTTTCCGTCTGTAGGTTGTTTTTTGAATTTTTGTTTTCGTCCGTGTAATCCATAATATAAAAGTAAAGTGAAAGCAACGATAATAGCTGCGATAAAATACATATTATGATAACTAGATTTCGCTGCGACAATACCTAAAATGAAAGAACCAAAGCCAATACCACTATCAAAGAATGAGAAATACGTAGCTGTCGCAGAACCACGTCTATGGTTTGGAGCAGCAGAAATCGCAATCGTTTGGAAACTCGGAATTAATGTTCCGTAACCTAAACCGATTAGCATACCTGCGCCAAGGAACCAAAATGAAGTTTGTGCTTGGCTTAATATGAACATTCCGATTGTGAAAATAATGATAGCAGGGTAAACAAGTACATTTTCACCGAAGCGATCAAAAATCTTTCCTGTAAATGGACGAGAAATGACAACGACAAGTGCATATACAATGAAGAAATAACTTGCAATTTCACTTAACCCGAGTTCTTTCGCATAAATAGGAATAAAGGATAAAATACCACTATAAGAAAAGGCTAAAACAAATCCTGTAAGTGCAATCGGAATAGAAGATGGTTCGATTAAGTCTTTCCATTTCATTTTTTCACGTTTTTGTTTGCTCACAGGTGCTTCATGCGGAATATTTACAAGTAGTCCTAATAAAAATGCAAGTAATGAAAATACGGAACAAACGATAAATAACACAGTAAACGAAAAATGAGAAATAATTGTTAAACCTAAAAAAGGACCAATTACCATCGGCAGACTCATAAATACGCCGAAATATGCAAGTGCTTCGCCTCGTCTATGAGCTGGCGCAACATCAGTTACAATCGTACCAGTAGCTGTCGTTGCCATCCCGAACCCAATACCGTGTAAGAAGCGAAGGGCAAGTAATAAGAATAAACTTTGCGCACCGAAATACATAACAGTAGCGGCTAAAAATAATGAAAGTGAAATAAATAATATTTTCTTTCTTCCTAAATCATCGAGCCATTTTCCTGTGAATGGTCTACATAAAACAGAAGAAATAAGAAACACAGTTGCAACTAAACCAATTTCCTCAGGTTTTCCTTTTAGGCCGTCTATTACATAGACAGGCAGAGTAGTCATAAGCATGTAAAATGTTAAGAAGAGAAATAGACTACTAAAACAAGTTCCGAGGAAATCCTTCGTCCAAAGTTTCTCACTTTGCATCGTCATCCCTCCAATTTAATCTAAATTTTTAATAATTTGTTGTAACACTTGAAATGCTTGATGTAAATCATCTTCATTAATACCTTCTAGCGTTTTTTCTTCGAAAGTATCAACTTCTTCTTGCCATACTGGAATCATCTTTATCGCTGTTTCGGATAAAGAAATGAGCTTCTCGCGGCGATCTTTACCTTCTGTACGAATAATCCATCCCATCGTTTCCATACGTGTTAACGTACGAGTCATCGTTGGTGATTCAACATTTAAATATTGGCATAATTCTGTTTGCGTACAAGAACCAGTTTGATTAATGCGGAAAATAACAGCCCACTGCGCACTAAATAACCCAGTTGGAGATACACGTTCATTAAATTTCTTCGTAAACTTTCGAGAAGTCTGGCTGACGATATGAAAAAAATGTTGTTTTTCGTCCATGTATTTTGATCCTTTCAAATTAGTTACCTAGCTAACTATATACTTTTTTATAATAATTGTCTAGTAATAGACATGTTGATTTATGTAAAAAATTCTTATAGGTTTTATGTTGCGAACGTATATTCTACGTGCTATTCTTTAATTAAGTAAAGAATTTTCTTTCTATTAAATAGAATGGGGGAACTTGTGATGATTAAGCCTGCAACAATGGAGTTTGTTTCACTATCGAACGGAGAAACGATTGCATATCAGGAAGTTGGAAGGCGAAATACAGATATTCTTGTACTCATTCACGGGAACATGACATCGTCACAACACTGGGATTTAGTTATTGAAAAGTTGCAAGATCAATACCATATTTACGCTCTTGATTTAAGAGGGTTTGGACAATCAACGTATAATCAGTCCATAGATTCATTACAAGACTTTGCAGACGATGTAAAATTATTTATCGACGAGTTAAAGCTAGAGAAATTCTCATTAATGGGCTGGTCAATGGGCGGTGGCGTTGCGATGCAATTTACAGCGAATCACCCAACTTTTGTAGAAAAGTTAATTTTAGTAGAATCAGTAGGAATGAAAGGATACCCAATTTTTAAAAAAGATACGAATGGGCAGCCGATTGTATCAAGTTTAGTAAAGACGAAAGAAGAAATTGCGCAAGATCCAGTACAAATCGCTCCAGTATTAGATGCGATAAAAAATATGAACAAACTATATTACCGTACAGTATGGAATCTATTAATATATACACATAATCAACCTGAACCGGACCGTTATGAAAAGTATTTAGATGATATGTTAACGCAACGTAATTTCGTAGATGTGAATTATGCGCTCATTACATTTAATATTTCAGATGAACATAATGGGGTTGTAGAGGGAAGTAAACAAATTCATCGTATTAAAGCGCCGACACTCGTCATACAAGGTGATAGAGATTATGTCGTACCGCAAGTAGTCGGTGAGGAATTAGCGAAACATTTGCCAAATGCAGAGTTGAAGGTATTAGAAGATTGCGGTCACTCGCCGTTTATTGATTGTTTAGATGTATTTATAAAACATGTAGAGGATTGGTTAGAATAGAAATAATCCCCGAAATGAACAGTATTGCATATACTATAACATTTGTATGTTAAAGGGGAGATTATCAATGCATCAACCATTTTTCATCGCTTATGCGCCATATAATCATTACGCATATACAAAAATGATGATAAACCCGCTGTATATGCAAGTTTCGCCAGCTGTAGTTCCTTTACAAATGCAATATCCGCAGCCACCAATCGCTAACGCACAGCAATACTTATATGGAACTGCATTTTATAAGAATCCGTATTTCAAGCAATTTCATAACAATGTGAAAGCGCAAGTTTGGGAAGGGTAGGAAGCTAAAAGGTTCATTCTTTTAGCTTCTTTTTTATTGTGAATATTCGTACACGCATTTGAAAAAACAGTTTATAATGAAAAGTGGAAGCGTGAGAAGGAGAGGGACAAAGGATGTCAATGCGTTTTACATTTTGGATTATGGTTGGGATTGTAGCAATTTCTGGTTTATCACAAGGAATGCTCTTACCTGCCATTGCAATGATTTTTGAACAAGAAGGGGTTAGTTCAAGTATTAACGGTATTCATGCGACGGCATTGTACATCGGGATATTAGTTATTTCGCCGTTTCTTGAAAAACCGATGCAAAGGTTTGGAATGAAGCCAATTATTGTTATAGGTGGTTTTCTCGTTATTATTTCATTATTCTTTTTTACACAAACATTTTCGTTTTGGGTATGGTTTATCCTTAGATTTCTAGTTGGAGTTGGAGATCATATGCTTCATGTCGGAACACAAACGTGGATCACGACAACATCAGATCCAAGTAAAATAGGGAGACAAGTATCGATATACGGTGTATTCTTCGGAATTGGTTTTGCTGTTGGTCCGTATTTAGCAAGCACTGTGCAGTACGGTCTTGCAACACCATTTATTATATCTACTATACTTTGTTTAATAGGTTGGCTTTTACTACTTCCAACAAAAAATGCATTCCCAGCGCAAGATGAAAGAGAAGTGAAGAGTGAATCATCATTTTCTCGTTATAAACAAGTTGTTGGATTAGGGTGGATTGCGTTACTAGGACCACTTGCATACGGTGTACTTGAGGCCATGTTAAATAGTAACTTACCAGTATACGCACTTCGTAAAGGGTGGTCTGTTTCAGATGTATCCTTCTTATTACCAGCATTTGCAGTTGGGGGTATTATTACACAGATTCCACTCGGTATATTGAGTGATAAATACGGAAGGGATCGTATATTAACGTGGACGTTTAGCATAAGTACGGGCATTTTTCTACTTGCCGCCGTATTTGATCAATATTACTGGATCGTCTTTGCCTGCATGCTTTTAGCGGGTATGGTTATTGGATCGTGTTTCTCTTTAGGGCTTGGATTTATGACTGATTTATTACCGAGACACTTACTACCGGCAGGTAATATATTATCCGGAATCGCTTTTAGTTTAGGAAGTATTATGGGGCCTGTATTAGGCGGCGTATTTATAGAAAAAATACAGTATACAAGCTTTTTTATTGCGGTTATGATTATAATGGGAATTCTAGCAATGTTATACATGGTCTACATGAAGAATCAATTCGCATCAAGAAAAATAGAAAGTAGGTTAGGGCATGACAAAACAACCTAATAAAAAGAAATTTGAAGTACTTGAAAATGAAACAATTACAGACTGCTTAGCACGTATGGAACAAGAAGGCTACGCTCCGTCTCGTCGTATGGAAGAGCCGATCTTTCATGAAGTAAAGAAAGACGGCAAAACAGTAGTTGAGCCGTGCGGTAGGAAGATTGTTTTTGAAGGGAAATTGAAGTAATCCAATAACAAATTCTCTTTATCGTATAGAGCCATCCAATAGCTGGGTGGCTTGTTTTTTTATTAATCAATGAAGGAATTAATTAAAATGAATCTCCCTTTCATTTCTCCTAATTGGCTTCTTTATATGGGTCAAAAGATTGCTACTTTTTTCGTATATTGGTAAAATAAGTTCTTGGGTCTTACTTATTGTTATCGGTATAATGTTTGTCGCTTAACGTAAAGAAATTAGTTACAAAGATTCCATAATATTTAAAGGGGGTACAGCAACGATTCCCTCTTTTTGGAGCCACTCACAAACGTAAAGCAAGAGAAGAGGCTATATGAACTATTCTTCTATCTTGTTTAGATTAAACGAGTTACTGCAATTGGAACAGGTATATGAAACTAGTCGACATCCTGATGGATCATGTTTTTCTAGCAATCTATCAATTCTGATGGAATTGATAGATTGCTAGAGAATGGAAAATGATTATCTGTATATTCCGAAGCAGATGTAACAGAGTGTCCGTCCATAATTAAGGGTAAAACCAAAATACGTTGTTTTAAAGAATGATTTGTTAGAACTGGTTATAAGTAATAAAACAGAAAAGAGGATCACATGTTAGATACTTTACAGAGAAGTAAAAAGTTTTTTTTATTATGTCTTATTTTTTTAGTGCTTTTAACTGCTTGTGGTAATACAGATGTTAAGACATCTAAAGCTTCATTACCACCGGCTGAATCTAATATAGATACATCATTAAAAGCACCAAATTGGGTAGAGAAGAGTCCTATCCAACAGTCTCCTAATTTTACGGAAGATAAAAAAGTAAAATCGGTTGTGAATTTAATAGCAACGGGTGATAATTTATATCATGACGCAGTAATTAAAGATGGCAAACAAAAAGACGGTTCATATGATTATAACTATATTTATGAAAATATCAAAAAAGCTGTTAAATCAAGTGATCTTGCTATCGTGAACCAGGAGACTCCAATTGCAGGAAATAATCTAAAAGTACAGGGATATCCGACTTTCAATACACCTGAAGAAGTAGGCCAATCTTTAGTGGACACTGGATTCAATATAGTGACTCAAGCGACAAATCATGCTATGGATATGGGTATTAAAGGTGTTGCGAATACAAGAGAATACTGGAAGAAATATCCGGATGTTATCCCAGTAGGCATTAATGAGAGTCAAAACGAGCGTAATGAAATAAAAACGATTACAAAAAATGGTATTCGCTTTGCGTTACTAAATTATACATATGGTACGAATGGAATTAAAATTCCGGCTGATAAGTCTTGGGCTTTAAATTTAATTGATAAAAAAGCGATACAAAATGATGTGGAAAAGGCAAAGAGTAGCTCTGATATGGTGATTGTTATGGTGCATTGGGGAGTAGAATATACATCTACACCTTCAAAGCAACAAAAAGAAGTTGCTCAATATTTAACAGATTTAGGTGTAGATGTAGTAATTGGAAATCATCCACATGTAATTCAACCAATTGAGTGGAAACAAAATAAAGATGGACATGAAACGCTAATCTATTATTCTCTTGGAAATCTTATCTCTGCGCAAGAAAAATTAGAAACATTGGTTGGAGGATTATCTTATGTACAATTTGTTAAGTATGAAGATAAAACTTTTGGTATACGACAAGCGGCAATCGTACCGACAGTAACTGACTACGCTGATGGTAAGAAACAATTTAAAATTCAATTTTTAAAAGATTATTCGGATGAAGGTTCTAAAAAACATGGAATTAAAAAATTTGTCGGCCCCGTTTCTTTGAAGGATTTCAAGGAGATTCCTAGAGACGTGTTGGGAAATTGGTATAAAGACTAATAAACAAAAAGGGAATGAGATACAATTAAAAAATTTATAATTTTAGCATTGGTATTGGCAATGGGATGGAGTCTTGCTGCTTGTAGTGGAAAGCAAACATCTCAGGAAACTACTAATAATAACGATAAAAATAAAAAAGAGATACATGCGAATAAAAAAGATGTTTTACCTATCTCTGATCCTAATGATTGGAGAATTATTCTTGTAAATAGAGAGCATATGTTATCAAAGGAACTAGGAATTGAATTAACAAGTATTACCCAAAATGCTAAGCCGAATATGAAAATAGATAGTAGAATTGCAACTTCCTATCAGGATATGGTAGCAGCTGCAAAAAAAGAGGGAATCAATCTTTATTTAAGATCAGGTTATCGAGCTATAAAATTACAACAAACGTATTATGATGCTTCAGTTAAAAGCTATAAATCTCAAGGTTTGTCGGACAAAGAAGCTAGTGCTAAAGCATTGGAATATCTTCAGTATCCTGGTGCAAGTGAACATCATACTGGATTAGCGTTAGACATTATTTCAGTTGAATGGCAGAATACTGTAGAAGATTTAAATGCAAAATTTGAAACTACCGATGCATTCAAATGGTTAGATAAGAATGCTGCAGAGTATGGATTTACTCTCCGCTATCCAAAAGATAAAGAGAATATTACTGGCATTAAGTATGAGCCATGGCACTATCGTTATGTAGGGAAAGAAGTTGCTGTTTATCTAAAAGAAAAAGGGTTAACTTTAGAAGAATATAACGAAAAAATTAAGTCTGGTAAGTAAAAATACACTTTGATTCTATTAAAAAGTCAGATTTGGAGGGTGTGTTAATCTTCCTCCTAGAATTGCGAAAACAGTGTATGATAATGTAAGCACGTATGAACCAGTTATCGTGTGAAACGATGTATGTATAAAAAAGTTACATTTATAAAAGAAGCAATGAAAAAGGATCTGATATTCATATCAGATCCTTTTTCATTCACAACATAGAATACTTACTTAACTAAGCCTTAAAGACTGCCTGCTTTTCAGGTACTACAATAGTAACCTCGCTTTTTTATTTTGGATGTTCGTTTTTCTTAGCTTGATAGACATGTGGAAGTAGTTCAAACAATGCGATTAGCATTTTTTTGTTTGCATGATTTGTGCACCGGATATTCACTATTGATTTCAGTTCAGTAATAACGAATTCTACAATAGATGACAGAACGTATATTTGGTATAATGGAAATATACTACTTAAAATAATGTACATGAGTTATAAAATCTATGTAAAGAGGTAAGGACTACATAACAATAACTAAATGTAAAAGTTCTAGTACATATAGGGTTCAGTTCATGTTAAGCAAATTCGTTATGAGAAAGGAAAAGATGTAATGAATCAAATTTCATTTGAAGATTTATTTGAAGACGAAAAAGAAGATAAAAAAGAAAAGGTAGAGGTAGCCGAAATACCTGCACCTTTATCAGCATTGCAAAAAGATATATTGGAATTAATGGATTCTGAAGAAATAAGTGCACTGGAGTTATGCGAACAATTAATACGATCTGGTAAAATATCAGATGAAAGATTTACAACGAATAAGCCAAAAGCATATGGACAAGTATGCTTAGCATTGGAAGGTTTTGTTACAGAAGGAAAGCTTACTTTTGTTAAAAACGATGAGAAAAGAGATAGGGTGTATAAAGTGAAAGAAGAAATTTCTAACATATAAGTTGTAAAGAGGGAAATGAATGATTTTTAGGGAGGTAGTTCATTTTCTACTTCTACATTAAAAAAGGTGCCAATCTTTCTTGATTGACACCTTTTTTAATAATCTAACATCTAACGTATTTACGTTTGAAACCAACTCTTCCTCTATTGACTTCTTTCTGAATACTTTCGGAAGCATTTAACAAACTGCTTTTTTTATTATCACGTTTTACTTCAACTATACCAACTTCTTTTGCAGTCTCGACTGCTTTTTCGTGTAGTGGCACATATGAAATTGCTACAGTATTTATAAAATTATTCATAGCAGATTTTGTTCGTTCTGGCGCAGCATGAATTGTATTTTTTACAATTTCAAGCATATCGGAAATTTTGCTTTCGGCAAATTCATTGTCTTTGCGATTTCCTAAAAGCCAGCAGTAGCAACTCCAGCCCGCTGACATTCGTAGCTCATCCCCACTTGCAATCCATTTATCCGCAACGTCTTGGGCGATAGTTGACTCCGATAAAGTTACTGCTACCACATAATCAGATAGCATATAAAAATATGCCCCGTCCATCCAGCGATCAAAATCAGACTCATTCATAGCTTTTGGATCTGCAATAATGCCTGCAAAGTACATAGCATCGTAGTTACCTGTAGCATAAAGTTCCTCAGCTAACTCTTGATTTACTTTTATTTTCTTAGCGATTGGTTTCATAGCACCTGTAGCTACGCCAAAAACCGGCTCGTGTGCACCGTTAGAGATGTATGTTTTTTTCGTTCTTTCCTTACCAAGGGCTTCAAGCTCTTGCATGACTGTTTTAAAATCCATAGCTGTGCACTTCCTTCCTTAATATAAGTAATCATCTAGTGTATATATTTTCAATTCTAATACTAATCGTATGTGAGTAGGATGTCTACTTTCTATAATATTCCCGTATTAATTTTGAAAGCCTAGCTATTCATACTTATGAGGATACTATATTAATGTAAAGGGAGGGACAATACGGATGTAAATAATATTTTATCTTTGGCTCTTTCTCTGTATTATCATGTTATTTTATAATAAGGAAATAAATAGCATTTTAAATTAAGTATGTGAGGTTAGTTATAAATGATAAAGAAATTTACTAGAGTAGTATTAACTATGGTTATGCCAATCAGTCTTATTACAGGTTGTGGAGCTGCTGAAAAAACTGAAGCACAAAAGCCGAAAGGGGTACAAAAGGAGAAAAAGGACTATACGGATTACTCATATGGTAGCAAAGGTATACTAGTAAGCGGAAAAGCGAAAGAACGGCAACAATACGAGATTGGATATATAGATGATAACAAGTTAATTGGGATTGATGAAAATATTGAAGACTGCATTATTTTAGATAATAAAGATGAAGTAGGTCTCATTTGGAAACAAATAGAGCGTGGATCTATTATTGAAGTGCAATACGGTAAGGATCGCAATGATATTGTAGGCGTGCAATTCGTAGGAGATCGTGAGCCATACGAAATTAGTGATAAGTTTGATCGAAATACGATAAACGAAATTGTCGGACAAGTTAAAGGTAATTTGTAATAGTATATAATGTGAAAGAAATAGCATTTACTATAGCTATTAAAGTGTGGATCGTTGAAAATGCTTTTGACGGTATTGGTAATTAGTTGTAAAATAATTTTTGTTGACGGATTTTGTAAAAAGTATGTTAGATGAAATTCATTTGTAGGGATGACATATAAATATTTTCTTAATGGGCATAAAATAATATAATTTAAATATATAAATAAAAAGAAAATATATTAGGAGTACATAGTAGATTCGTATTTTTAAAATTAATATGACAACAAAAGGAGGTTGAGATATATACACGGCGAAAATGTGTGTATATCTATTTATAATAATGAATAAGACAATCAAACAACAAGTAATCGCACTATCAACAAGTCTAGTGATTTTAGGGAGTGTACCTTTATCAGCATCAGCAGAAGAGATAAACAAATCTCAAACTGATCAACTAAATATTGCCCAAGGAGAACATGGAACGAGCGGATTAAATTATTCTAATTTCAAGTTGGAAGTTCCTGATCATGTACAAGTTAACGAAGCAGAAGTATCTGAAAATGAAAAAATGCTTTTAGAAGAATATAAGCATAAACATGATGAAACAGAAGAATTAAACAAAATGAAAGATGCAAAGAAGGGGCAAGTAGCAGAAAAGGAAGCTATTTCAAATATTGAAAAGGCATTTGAATCTGTAGATGGTCGAAATGATGGATCTGATCGTCAAATGAAACCTGTTGCAAAGCCAAGAGGTATTCAATATAGTGCACCGAGTACGAAGAAATATGGAACACTTGCAGGAGTTCCATTTGTAGAGTGGATTGTTCCAGCAGGAAACTCTGATATTCGTCCTGCAAATCCGATGAAAGCACGTTACATTACAATCCATGAGACGGCAAATACGGCCGCTGGTGCTAATGCTGAAAATCATGCGAAATATTTGTATAAACAAGCAACAGAGGGGACGTTCCGAACAGCTTCATGGCATTTTACAGTAGACGATAAACAAATCTATCAGCACTTACCAACAAATGAAAACGGTTGGCATGCAGGAGATGGAGATGGATCAGGAAACAGGGAGTCTATCGGTATCGAGATTGCGGTTAACCAAGACGGTGATTACAATAAAGCTTTAGAAAACGCAAAACGACTTGCAGGTTATTTAATGAACAAAGAAGGAATTGGTGCAGATCATATTTACAAGCATCAACAATGGAGCGGGAAAAAATGTCCTGACATTTTAATTTCACGTGGTAATTGGGCTGGTTTCGTACAAGGAATTCAATGGTATGCAAATATAAATGCGCAGATTGATACGCCTTTACAAGATAAAAATGAATCATTTGATCCAAATGAAAATAATCCAGCTGAACCTAGCATGGAACTAGTGGTAAATGGTAGTGGCATCAATGTACGTAGTGATGCGGGTATTGAACATCGTGTTGTACGTAAAGCTTCAAACGGAGATCGTTACAAAGTATTAGCGGTTAAAAATGGTTGGTATAAAGTAGGTAATGGAGAATGGATTTTCTATGACCCAAGTTGGATTAAAATTAACTACAATGTACCTAAGGAAGAAGTACAAAAGCCTAAGGAAGAAGTACAAAAACCTAAGGAAGAAGTACAAAAACCAAAAGATGATATTACAGGTGGCTGGTTTGAAGGGCATATTCGTAAATTAAACAGTCTAGGTATTATGCAAGGCGAAGGCAATGGTGTATTTGCGCCATATCGAAATGTAACGAGAGCCGAGTTTGCGAAATTAATCTCGAATGCTCTTAAACTACCAGAGGGAAATAAATCATTTGTAGATATTAATGAGGCACATCCATCACTTCATGACGGTATTAAACGTTGTGCAAGTGCAGGAATTATTAATGGTCGTGGTGAAGGGATTTTTGATCCTAACTCACCAATTACTCGTGAAGAAGTATCTATTATGATTGACAAAGCATTACGATACAAAGGAATTACAGGTGAGTTAGTAGCATTACCATTTACAGATAAGCATTTAATAACATACAAAGAATCGGTTCAACGATTATACAGTCTAAAGGTAGTTAATGGTATTGGAAATAATGAGTTTGATCCTCGAGGCACAGCAACTCGTGGACAGGCAGCTGCCTTTATTGTGAAGATGTTAGATTCAATGCAAAAATAAAATAAAACTTTAATCAGTGGGGCCACTCGCGTTGCAATCGAGCAGTTTATTCACCGAATTTTGAAATGAGAGTTTTACTGCCTGCAAATAGCAGAATAAATTGTATGTAGAAGCTGACATTGGTAGAAGTAAAAAATAAGAAGAATTTGAAAGGAGCTATCCAAAATAATAATTTGGAATAGCTCCTATTTAGTAGGAAGAACAAATTGTATTTCATAGATTGTAATGCAGAATGCCCTTCCAAGCCCCTCATAAGCCCCTACCAAGTAATAAATCACTCAGAAAAAACAAAAACAAACACAAAAACAACTACAAGAACAAAACAAGCACGAAAAAATGAAACCGGCGTTGTAGTAGTAAAAAAAATTGTAATTCGAATGCCAAAACCATTCCCGCATTCCTATTTTTATAATGAAGGATTAAAATCTTCTTATTTACTAGCAAAGAGTGGAGGGAAACATATGGCGGTATACCGTAATGTGCAGGTGAACTTTTGGCAAGATGAATTCATATTAGATTTAACGCCAGAGGAGCGTTATTTTTACATATATTTGTTAACTGGTACGAAAACGAAGCAATGTGGTATTTACATATTACCGAAGCGTGTGGCAGAGCTTGAAACAGGTTATAGTATGGAGACTGTTGAGAAGTTGCTAAACAGGTTTGTTGAGTATGGAAAGATTTTATATGATACGGAAACGAAAGAGGTATTCATAATAAACTGGTTACACTATAACCCTATTTCAAATACGAATGTAGAAAAGTGCGTATTACGTGAGTTAAAGACTGTAAAAAGTAATGAGTTCATACATATCTTTTTACGTAAATGCCTTGAAGAAGAATACACGATTCCATTATTATTGCAGCATTTTGGTATGCCAAAAGAAGAGGATAATAGTAGTTCACAAGTAGTTATTGAAGAGAAAGAAGAAGCGGAAGAGGTAGAACGTATAGAAGAGGACGTTCCAAATAGTGAAGTTTATAAGTTTTATGAACAAAATATTAGTAGTTTATCCCCATATATTGTGAAAGAATTGAAGAATTGGATACAAAGACTTTCTGGAGAGAAAGTGTTAGAGGCACTTAAAATTGCGTTTGAAAATAATAAGAAAACGTTAGCTTATGTGAAGGGGATTTTGAGGAATTGGTGTAGCAAAAAGTTAAAGGATTTTAGTGGGGAGAAGTGTGTAATGGGAAGTTTAGAGAGAAGGAAATGTATGTTGAGTAGTGTATTTTAATTTACATTAATTTAATGTAGAATATACGTTCGTTTTTGTGGGTTTTATGCTATACTACCATTAAATAAGGGTATTTTTATAATAGATAAAAAGATGCGGGGGGTACAAAGTTTGACTACTAGTACATCTGAGTTGTTTCAATATATTAATATGACAGAAGAACAGGAACAATTATCACTACGATATTTACAGACAAAAGAAGAAGAGATTTTAAAAGATATTGAACTAACGACGATTCGTGATCAAAAAAGAAGCGATTTTGCGGAGCGATTTATAAACGATTTTAGGAAAGTACATAAACAAGATCCGGGTTTCTTTCGGTTATTTTATCATATACTCGAGGAGCAATTATTAAATGTTCTTGTAGTCCGTTTTGCGCATGTCAGTTTTTCTAAAATGAAGGTTTATTTAGAAAAAAGTGCACTACCTTTGGACAAACTTGTAGCAATTGCATGTAGGTATTTATCTAGTATTTCAAGTTACGTCAATGAAGCAGATGTTTTTCTTAGAGAGTTAACAAAAGAGAAACCGAACTATATAGAGGAACAATTACATACTTTACCAACTAAACAGCAATTAACATTACTTCTCGTAATGTTTGATGTAGAGTATGAAAAGTTTCGTACATATAGTTCTTTATTGAATGAGAGGTTAGAAGAACATACAGAATTTATATTGAAACTGCTAGGGGAAAAGGAAAAGGTTGAAGCAGTTAAACGGTATTTAAAAGGTGAAGATGATAGTGAAGTATTTATAGGTGGGAATTTACCGGAACATATTTGGCGGCTATTATTTTGTGTTCATAAACATTCGAATGTTGCGAGGCGATATATTGAAATATTGGCGAAGAAAAATGTTTGGGGTTTTATAAACTATGCAACACGTTATATGTGTCACACTCTTGGTCAGTCTCAAAACCACAAAAAAACTGGTAGTGTAAATAGAGAAACGTATGAAGAAATTCAAAGTTTTTGTACACAGTTTTGGATTTCTAAGGAAAGATTTTTTGCGCATCGTCTAAGGCAACATGATTTGAATAGTGAGGATTTTTGTAAGACGTATGAATATGAATTGCTATGCTTTATGTTGGAGGAAAATCCTGAATTTATTCAACAAACTTTGCAATATGTAAGTAAAATGAATTATCTCATCATCGCACGAACGCTAGCCGAAAAAGGATATGAGCTAAATAGAGGGAAAATGCGAGAAGAATTTTTTGTTGCTGCTTTGCAAATTAAATTGTCTACATTGCGGGATACATATTGTGATTATTTACTAGGGAAGTTGTCACTTGAGGATATAAAGCAAATACTTAAAAATCAGAAATATAGAAGTATGTATTGGGGTATGCCGGTGTTAGAGGTTGCGCTTCTTTGGGATATAGATGATGTAGCGAAAAGGGAAGCTGTACTTACACTACAGTTTGGAGATGATGATAGTGTTAATTTATACGAACTTCTTTACGAATGTTCTGTCAGAGGAGTAGAGCCGAAACAAGTATTAGAAGATCTGCTTTCGTATGGGTTAAGTAAGGAAAAACTTATCGCTTATGCAGTTGAAGAAGCTGCATGCTACAGTGAAGAGAGAAATAAGGCGAAGGAAGCGCTTGTTTGTGTAATTGTAAAAGAACAAGCATATATAATTGAACGGTTTGATGAGTATTCTGCTATGGCAAAAGCATATATTTTAGAAGAGTTAGCAAAGGATAACATGGTTAAAATGCGTCCGATTTTAATTAAAAGCTTAGGAGATTCATCTAAAAAAATGCGTGAGTCTGTAGTTAAACTGCTTTCAAAAGATGTAGAAGCTGCAGCAGATGTAGCAGTTGAACTTCATAATAAAAAGAAGATTGTTCGTGAAAATGTGATGAAAATACTAATAGAGTATAAGCTTGAAAAATATACGAAACTTGTACAGGAAGCTTTGCAAGAAAGTAAAAATGAATCTTTCGCAGGAAAATTCTCGTTTTTATTTCAAACGGAGGAAGAAAAGCTCGAAGAAATATGCGCACGTATTTTAACGGAACAAACCAGAAATTCACTTCTGCAATTGATTGGGGATGAGCCACAAATCCGTTTACGTGACTCTAATGAAATTGCTGATGCTGCAATTCCGTTAGCCTATTTACAACAGTATATCTCAGATGCTGTTATTGAGAAGAAAGAAACGGCAGAAGTAATTGGTAGAGCTTTAAATGAAGAGGACTTAAAAGAATATGTGCAAACGATATATCAAATATGGATTTCTCAAGACGCAGATGTGAAGAAGCGTGGAATTCTTTCGTTATACGGAATGTATAGTGACGACCAAATGGTCGACATACTTATAAAGCAAATTGATGAATGGGTGCTTCAAATGAGAGGAAAGATAGCAGCGGATGCCGTTCGTGCTTTAGGTTTGTCTTCATCTAAGTTTGCACTTATGTCTATTCATGCAATAGCATTTAAATATAAACATAAGCAAGTACGTAATGCAGCAAAAGAAGCGCTAAGTCTTGCTGCGAAAACACGTGGTATAACAGAGGAAGAGCTGGAAGATCAATTGGTGCCAGACCTTGGCTTTACTATACATGGTGAAAAGATAATTGATTTCGGGAATCGAAGTTTTACTGTCATTTTAACTACAGAGTCAAAAATTGAATTAGAGACAGAGGAAGGAAAACGTATGAAGTCACTTCCAAAGCCGAATGCAAAAGATGATGTAGAAAAGGCTGAAGAGGCTAAAAAAGAATTAGCCTCTTTAAAGAAGGAACTCCGAACTACTCTTTCAATGCAAAAACAACGATTAGAAGCGGCACTTTCGTTAAAGCGTTATTGGTCACATAATGCATGGAAGTCTGTATTTATGGATAATCCAATTATGAAGCAATTTTCTATTTCACTCATTTGGGGTGAGTATAAGGAAGGGAAGTTGCTGAACGCATTCCGTTATGCAGAAGGTGGCGTGTTCTGTACAATTGACGGGAAGAGTTATGAACTTTCATTTGGCACTGTTATTGGTTTCGTTCATCCGTTAGAATTGTCTGGGGCGGAGAAGGAATTATGGAAAGAGCAATTAGAAAGTGCGGGAATTGTTCAGCCGTTCCTACAAATTGAGCGTCCAGTGTTTGTAGTAGAAGAGAATGATGAGAGTGCTATTGAGAGATTTGGTGGTATTTTACTAAATGGTCGTTCGTTATTCGGTAAGATGACGAAGCTTGGATGGATCCGTGGATCTGTTCAAGATGGCGGTGTGTATTATACGTTTTATAAAGAAGATACTCGTACTGGATTAGGGGCAGAGCTTTCATTTAGCGGAGCGCCGATTGGTTATGAAGATGAAGAAGATGTATGTGTATTTGACATTCAATTTTATAAAGCAGGTACAGTGAAGCGTGGTTCATATGAATACGATGAGATTGATGATGAAAGACGCATTGTACCAAAAGAAGTAGATAAACGCTTCTTTAGTGAAATGTTATATGATGTCCAAGTAGCGACAGATTCAAATCTTGGGCATAATGAAAGTTGGCGTAGCGAACGATAAGAAAAACCCCCTTCATTGGTAGGAAAATGAAGGGGGTTTTTCAATGTCTTTAAAAGGTTCTTTCTCAAAAAGAAGCGAATAGTGTGAGAAAGGGGTGGTTATATGGAAGTCGTTATAAAGAAGAAACGAAAAAGGGGAAAAAGAATTTTTATTTGGGCTAGTAGTATCGTTCTTTTGTTAGTTATTTCCGCTGCGATTTTTTTGAACATATATACGCTGAAATCTATGCCAAAGATAGATGGAACGATAAAGCTAGAGGATTTACAACACGCTGTTACGGTGAAGCGGGATAGTAAAGGTGTCCCGCATATTAAATCGGAAAATGCACATGATTTATATTTTTCACAAGGATATGTACAAGCGCAAGATCGGTTGTTTCAAATGGATTTAAGTAGAAGACAAGCTTCTGGTATGTTAAGTGAAGTTGTTGGGGAAGCAGCTGTTGACCGAGATAAATTGTTTCGAACACTCGGTTTACGGCGAGCGGCCGAAGCTTCAGTTAGTCAATATAATGGAGAAGCGAAAGATGCCCTGCAGTCATTTGCTGATGGGGTGAACGCTTTTATACGTGAGGCGAAAAAGGAAAAGAAATTACCAGTTGAGTTTACTATATTAGGTTATGAACCTGCTGAGTGGTCAATTGTTGATACTTTAACGATTGGGAAGTATATGGCGTTTGACTTAGGAGGACATTGGCACGGACAGGCATTTCGATATTGGGCGCTGAAAAATCTTCCGAAAGAGCAAGCGAATGAGCTATTTCCTGCATATCCGAAAGATGCTCCTAGATTGCTAGCTGAACTGAAAAATACAAATGTGGACGTAGCACAAAGTTTTTCAAAAACGATAATTCCGCCGGAGTTTAACGGTAGTAATAACTGGGTTGTGAGCGGTGAGAAGAGTGCGTCAGGTAAGCCAATTTTAGCAGATGATCCTCATTTATCTCTTGCGACGCCTTCTATTTGGTATCAAACGAGACTTGAAATGAAAGGTTTAAATGTGAGTGGCGTTATTTTCGCTGGAGTACCAGGTGTTATATTAGGCCACAATGACAAAATAGCGTGGGGCGTTACGAATACGGGGCCTGATGTGCAAGATTTATATATTGAGAAGAGAAATCCTAATAATGAAAATGAATTTCTGTATAACGATAAATGGGAGAAAGCTACGGTAGTTGATGAATCGATTAAAGTAAAAGGCGGGAAGACAATTCCTTATAACGTTACGATTACGAGGCATGGGCCAGTAATTTCAGAGTTTGCGGATAAGGGGAAGGAGAAAACGAAAACCGTCTTCTCTTTAAAGTGGACTGCTTTAGAACCGTCAGCTGAGCTAAAAGCTGTATTAAATATGAACAAAGCAAAAGACTGGACGGAGTTTGAAACCGCTCTTCAAGATTTCCATACACCAACGCAAAACTTTGTGTTTGCATCAAACGATGGCACGATTGCTTATAAAGCGAATGGAAATATACCAGTGCGTAAAAAAGGCGATGGTAGCTTGCCTGTTCCAGGATGGACAGATGAATATGAATGGGAAGGATATATTCCATTTGATCAGCTGCCGAAAGTTATAAATCCGAAAGAAGGTTTTATTTCAACTGCGAATAATAAAATTGTTGATGATGATTATCCGTACCATATTAGCAATACGTGGGCACAGCCATATAGGCAAATGCGTATTCAAGAATTTTTGCAAGAGAAGGAAAAGTATACGGTGAAAGATTTAGAAGAGTTACAGATGGATCAAAAGAATTTATACGGGAAAGAGTTTACTCCTATATTTTTAAAAGAGTTAAATAAAGCATCTTTAAATGAGGTAGAGAAAGAAGGTGTAAACCAATTAACAAAGTGGAATTTTTACGATAGTAAAGATGAAGCGGCACCATTAATATTCCATTTATTAATGAAAGAGATTTCAAATACGTTATTTTCAAAAGAAATACCGAAAGATGTAATGGAGTTATTTAAAGGGAAGTCACAAGTTGTGGATGAATTAATCCGGAAACAAGTAGCAGGAGAAAATAGTGCATGGTTTTCTAAGTACGGAGGTTTCACAAAAGTTGTGCATACATCGTACGAGAATGTAATGAAGAAATTGCAGAAGGAATATGGACCCGATGTTGGGGCCTGGAAGTGGGGCGATTATCATCAACTCGCTTTTACACATCCAATTTCGAAATCATCTAGTATGTTAGCGTTACTCGCTTTTAATCGTGAGAAACCAGTTCCAATTGGCGGAAGTCAAGTTACCGTTCAAGCAGCGAGTTACGGCGATAACGGCATTGTAAATCACGGGGCTTCTTGGCGATTTGTTATTGATACGAAAGATATGTCAAACGGTTATCATATCGTAGGGCCAGGACAATCGGGACATTTTAGAAGCGATTGGTATCATGATCAAATAGATGATTGGGTAAGTGGAACGTATCATACGACTACATTGAATACGGAGGGAATAGAGGGGAAGGTGCTAAATTTAGAACCGAAGTGATAGGGTGTTTTTGTTTGTGGAGGGACTAGTAATAATCTTTTTGATAATGAAAGCTTATCATTTAGAACATAACCCAGTGCTTAAATAATTTTAACAGCCAGCCTACTATCATTTAATTTGATAGTAGGCTGTTTCCATCTTCGAAATACGCTGTAGCAACTTCTTCAGGATTACGATTATTTCCACATGCTGCAAGTGCTGTAACAAATAAAGCCATTACAACTATTAACATGATTAT
Source organism: Bacillus sp. N6 (assembly GCF_052805735.1). Classification (NCBI taxonomy): domain Bacteria; kingdom Bacillati; phylum Bacillota; class Bacilli; order Caryophanales; family Bacillaceae; genus Bacillus; species Bacillus sp. N6. The sequence goes on along the minus strand of NZ_CM127843.1, from coordinate 3,198,349 downwards.
TCCAGTTTTGAGGGGAATTAGTTAACAAAGACCAGGTATTATTTGCAACAGAACGGTCCCTCTGTACCCCTTGTTTCGTCATTTTTCTACGCCATCCAACTTGACAAATGTTTTTTTATCAAACTACAATGAAAATCATTATCAATAATATAGGGAGGATACTTTTGTCAATAAATGAAAAACAATATATTTATAGGTTAATAACCAGATCTTGTTAAGTCGTATGTACTATTTTTAGTTTAGCGTTGCCCAGAATGTACACCAATTAATCTCGCGAATTACAAGAAAACTATTATTGAAATGAGGCGTGCATTGTGAAGTTGGACGTGAATGAGTTAGCAGAGTATCTTGCCAATAATCCTTTCCGAGTAGAAGGAGTATATCGTTATGCTAAAAATCCAGGTGTGCCTTGTGCTGAGTCTACAGATTCTTTCCCAGGATTTGTATTTCCACTTACAGGGAAGACGCAATTTCAATTTAATGGTACGCCGTATATCCTTTCCCCAGGAAAAGTTATACATGGGGGTGCAAAAATGACATTAGCCCATAAAATGCTTGGTGAAATAAACTGGGAATATATTCTTGTTTTATATCAGATAAGCAATTCAGAACGAGAAGACTCTTGCTTTACTCATCAGCATTTTGAATTATTAACAGGACAATCTCCTCGTCTTGTCGAATTACTTATGCGTCTTTGGGATGTGTATAATCAGCGTGGAGGCATTTCGATGCTTCAGACCGAAATGCTGTTTCGCGAAGCGTTGAATGAAGCTTTATTAAGTGTTGTCAATAGAGAAAACAACTATGAGTCGCATACTTTATTCGAACGAATATCTAGTTACGTTCGCAAATGCTATTATAAAGATATTACAATACATATGCTTACAGAACAAAATAATGTTAATCGAAATCGTCTTTCTTACGTGTTTAGAAAGTATGCAGGTATGGGGCCAGCAGAATATTTATTGAACTATCGTATAAAGATGGCTCAAAAAATGTTATGTACAAGTGGTGTGCCTGTACAACAAATTGCGCAGGCTGTTGGAATCGCAGACCTTTTTTATTTTAGTAGAGTTTTCAAGAAGCGAGTTGGCATTTCGCCTACTAAATATCGCGAGAAGTTCATCAATAATCCATACTAATGTCAACAGGGGTCCATTCTTATTTGAAAATCACTGTTCTATACTTATGGAGAGTTAAAGGAAACATTGGATTGAAAGAACTTTCATTGAAATCACTCCTTTGTACTATCTGAATGAAAAGTTCTGGCCGGAGCATTTTCTTTTTAAGCGTAATGACGACTTTTTTACTTAGATTATTGTAATATAGTGGAAGTTAAAGATGAGGAGGGATTATTATCCATTACCAACCTATTAAACTAAATGACGAGTTATCTAAAATTAACGATTATTGGTATCCACGAGTGATTGGTGAAATGAATGATGATCAAATTCAGCTTTTTAAAGCTAATGGAGATTTTATATGGCATGAGCATCCTAATACGGATAAGCTATTTATTGTGCTTGAAGGGGAGATGTTCATCGATTTCCGTGATGGACAGGTGAAAATTTCTAAGGGCGAGATGTTTATTGTCCCGAGAGGCGTTGAGCATAAACCTTTCACTGAAAAGGAATCCCACATCATGTTGGTAGAGCCTAAAAGGGAAATGGATTGATAATCGTAAAAAGATAAAAAAGGAGCGGAAATCCGTTCCTTTTTTATTTATCTTACTATTTTTAGGAGCTTAGTATGAGTAAGATGTGAATAAAGGATGAATAGAATTTTTATCAATAAAAATTTATTGGATTTTTTGTGGAATATATATGAAACGTTGTATAAAATAATCAAGAAAGCCAAAAATTATAGGGGGAAAGTTGTGAAGAAAAATAAGAGTTTAATAAGTTTTTTAGGAGTGTTTATTATGTTGTTTTCTTTTTGTTTTCAAGGAAATGTACAGGCAGATGTAAATACTGTTCAATCTGGAAAAATCAAATCAGGAAACGTAACAGTATGGGAAGTTGGAAATGTAGCGAAAGTATTAGCGGATGTGGAGCGCTTAAATTTAAATACAGTAAATGTACCGATTCAAGTAGATATCCCAAATGTGACTTCTACTAACATGGTAATTAATCAAGCGCAAAAGCAACAAGCTATTATTTTAATTCAAGAATTATTAAAGCGTAATATTCAAGTTATAGTGGAACCGTTCCCGTATATTCAGCAGGGGAATGTTGGAGAGACAGAATGGAACCCAAGTAACATTAATGATTTCTTCTGGAATTGGAAGACGGTTATTCTGCAAGATATTTTTAATTCCATTACAAGTAAATACAATGTGTATGGACTGAAGATTGCTTCTAATTTCGTGAATATGGAGTATGCAGAAGGATACTGGAGCGATACAATTGATTTTGTTCGTAATCAGTATAAAGGAAATGTTTTGTATCAAATGAACTGGTGGTTAACAGCAAGCTGGGACCCTTCTTATGAAGCTAAGTTTAAAGAAAAAATCAATCGCCCGTATTTAAAAAAGGTGGATATTGTTAGTATTGATAGTTGGTTTGAAGTTTCAGGAAAAAGGAATCCAACATATGAAGAAGTGAAACAAAGTTTATTTGCGACAACAGTATATAATCGTGGGCAAAATGTTGTTCAGCAATTGGAACAATTACATAATGCAACAGGAAAGCCAGTTTACTTCGGTGGATTTAACGTTCCAGCGCGTGAACTTGGATTACAAAATCCATGGAATCCAGATGTTTCAAATGTGTTTTCGAAAGATGTACAATTAAATGGATGGCGTGCTTACCGAGATGTATTAGAACCGAAACCATATTTTAAAGGTTTTTCAATTTGGTTTATTGGCTCTAATGATAGTACACATGCGTATCAAATACATAGTAAAGAAGCAGAGGCAGTTATTAGCGGGTGGTACCGAAAATAATTTTTATAAAATAGGTAAGTTTTAAAGTTTACTACATATATTTCTAGTGAAAGGCCTTTCACCATCTTATCACCTAGGGGGCAATCATAATGAAATTTTTGTCTTACCTTACAGTAATTTTGGTGATTCTTGGCGGTTTGAATTGGTTATTGGTAGCGTTAGATTACAATGTAGTTGAGAAATGGTTTGGTTCTATGCCGGCGCTTGTGGACACTATTTATTGGCTCATTGGTCTTTCTGCTATTTATCAAATTTTTGATCGGTTCTTTACGAACGACTAGCTATTATTCTTTCATTATTAGAGTGTTAAGTACGATTATGTACTTAACACTTTTTTATATGTCCATAAAAAAGTCTGCACTTGCAAGCGATTCCATCGCGTCTTGCGCCGTAATAATAGAAAACAAATTGACCGTATATTATATTTTAGGTTATAATTCAGAAAGTTTAAAAAAATCAAATGAGAAATAGGGAGGTTATGAGGGTAATGGAGAGAGTCTATAATTTTTCAGCAGGACCATCAATACTCCCTTTGCCAGTTTTAGAGAAAGTGCAAAAGGAGCTTTTAAATTATAACGGGACAGGCATGTCTATTATGGAAATGAGTCATCGATCTTCTTATTTTCAAAGTATTATAGAGGAAGCGAGTAACTTAATTCGTGAATTAATGAGCATCCCTGATGAGTATGAAGTTTTATTTTTACAAGGCGGTGCGTCATTACAATTCTCTATGATACCACTGAACTTAATGAATACGTATAAAAAAGCTGGATACGTACTAACTGGCTCATGGTCTAAAAAGGCACTACAAGAAGCCGAAAAAGTTGGGGAAGTACAAGTGATTGCTTCTTCCGAGCAAGAGAAGTTTACTACGATTCCTAAACTGGACGGTTTATTAAGTGATGAAAAACTAGATTATGTACATATTACAACGAATAATACAATTGAAGGGACAAAATATGTGGAAATTCCACATGTAGAAAGAGTGCCGCTCGTTGCGGATATGTCCTCAAATATTTTATCAGAGAGATATGATGTTTCGAAGTTTGGTCTTATATATGCGGGGGCGCAAAAGAATTTAGGACCTGCGGGCTTAACGATTGCTATTATAAAAAGAGATTTAATTGGGGGAGCAGATCGCTCTTGTCCGACAATGTTAAATTATGAAACTTACAGTAAAAATAACTCCTTATATAATACACCGCCATCCTTTAGTATTTACGTAACAAAACTTGTACTAGAGTGGTTGAAAGAGCAAGGCGGAGTATCTGCGATTGAAGAACAAAATAGAATGAAATCTTCACTTCTTTATCATTTTTTAGATGAATCTAAATTGTTTACTTCACCAGTTGATCCTGCGTATCGATCACTTATGAACATTCCATTTACAACACCGTCAGAAGAACTTAACAATGAGTTTTTACAAAAGGCGAAGGAACGCGGTTTCGTTACGCTAAAAGGACATCGCTCAGTCGGCGGTATGCGTGCAAGTATTTACAATGCGATGCCAGTGGAAGGTGTAAAACAATTAGTAGATTATATGAAGGAATTTGAGCTTGAGAATAGATAGGGAGATGGGAATATGTTTCGTGTTCAAACGTTAAATCAAATTGCAGAAAAAGGTTTACAAGTTTTTACTGAAGAACGTTATGAAGTAGGGGATAAAATCAATCACCCAGATGGGATTTTGCTTCGTAGCTACTCTTTACATCAAGAAGAGTTTTCAAAAGACTTAAAGGCGATTGCAAGAGCTGGCGCTGGTGTAAATAATATTCCTGTCGAGCGATGTACAGAAAAAGGAATTGTAGTATTTAACACGCCGGGGGCAAATGCAAACGCCGTAAAGGAACTCATTATTGCCAGTCTTATTATGTCTTCACGTAACATTATTAATGGTGTAAGTTGGACGAAAAACTTAGAAGGTGAAGAAGTACCACAGCTTGTTGAATCAGGAAAAAAACAATTTGTTGGATCAGAAATTGCAGGGAAACGTCTAGGTGTTATCGGACTTGGCGCAATCGGTGCTTTAGTTGCGAACGATGCGTTAGCGTTAGGGATGGATGTTATCGGATATGATCCTTATATTTCAGTTGAAACAGCTTGGCGTCTTTCTACACATGTGCAAAGAGCGTTTAGCCTTGATGAAATTTTTGCAACGTGTGATTATATTACACTGCATATTCCTCTTACGAATCAAACGAAGGGGATTATTGGGGAACATGCTGTAGAGAAGATGAAAAGAGGGATGCGTCTATTTAATTTCTCTAGAGGAGAACTTGTAGATGAAAAGGTTCTTCAAAAAGCATTAGAAGAAGATATTATTACACATTACGTAACGGACTTCCCGAATGAAAATGTAATAAAGATGAAAAATGTAACAGCGACGCCTCACCTTGGTGCATCTACGTCTGAATCAGAAGAAAATTGTGCAGTAATGGCAGCACGTCAATTACGTGAATATTTAGAGACAGGAAATATTCGTAATTCAGTAAACTATCCAAACGTCGAGCTTCCGTATATCGGAAAGAAACGTATTACAATTATGCATCAAAACGTTCCAAACATGGTAGGACAAATTACAGGATGTTTAGCAGAACATCATATAAATATTGCTGATATGATTAATCGTAGTAAACATTCTTGGGCATACACAATGATTGATATCGATAACGGAATTGATGATATAATAAAAGAGAATATTGTAGAAAATATAAGCAAAATTACAGGTGTTGTAGCCGTTCGAATGATTGTGTAAAGGAGAGAGGAATGTGGCAAAAATACGACCGTTTCGGGCCATTCGTCCAGTAGAGGAAAAAGCAGCACAAGTTGCAGCTTTACCGTATGACGTATTAAATAGTGAAGAGGCAAGGGAAGTTGTAAAAGGGAATCCATATTCTTTCTTGCATGTTGATAAAGCAGAAATTGATTTAGATCCTGAACTGTCACCGTATGATGATCGGGTGTATGAAAAAGCGGGCGACAATTTAAAGCAATTTATACGAGAAGAAGTGTTCATACAAGATGAAGAGCCAGCGCTATATATTTATGAACTGACGATGCAAGGAAGAACGCAGTCAGGCCTTGTCGTTTGTACATCTATTGATGAATACGAAGATGATACAATTAAAAAACATGAAAGAACACGTCATGAAAAAGAGCTAGATCGTATTCGCCACGTAGATGTGTGTGACGCAAATACAGGTCCGATCTTTTTAACGTACCGTACAAAAGGTGAAGTAAAGCATTTAATTAGGAGCTGGAAAGAAGAACATGCGCCAATTTATACATTTACAGCAGAAGATGGTGTTAAGCATGTTGCGTGGAAGATTGCAGATGAAGATGTAATTACGACTTTAGTAAACGCATTTGAAGATATTCCTAATCTTTATATTGCAGATGGGCATCACCGTTCTGCATCAGCTGCAAAAGTAGGACTTATGCGAAGAGAACAATATCCAAATTACACAGGAGAAGAGGAATTTAATTTCTTCTTATCCGTTCTATTCCCTCATGATGAATTATCGATTTGGGACTATAACCGAGTTGTGAAAGATTTAAATGGCTTATCAGAGGAACAGTTTTTAAATCAAATTACGCAGTACTTTTATGTAGAAGAAGCACTTGTTTCTCCGTATAAACCAAATGAGCCAAAAACATTTGGTATGTATGTAAATGAGAAGTGGTATAAGCTCACAGTGAAAGAGGAAACGTTTGATGCGAATGATCTTGTTAGAGGTTTAGATGTATCTATTCTGCAAGACCATTTATTAAGCCAAGTGCTTGAAATACATGATCCGCGTTCTGATTCACGCATTGATTTTGTTGGCGGAATACGGGGGCTAGAAGAATTAGAACGCCTTGTGAACAGCGGCGAATACAAAGCAGCATTCGCATTATATCCGACATCTATGGAAGATTTATTAGCAATCGCAGATGCCGGAGAAGTCATGCCACCGAAATCAACGTGGTTTGAACCGAAACTGCGTAGTGGGTTGTTTGTTCATTCTTTAAAATAAATAGACTTCTTTAGTTAGAAAAACCGAAATGATTTTTAGTTTCGGTTTTTCTTATTTTACAAGTGTTTTTGAGGAGGGGTATGAATGAAATTGCAAGTAGGCGAAAAAATCACCTTTGAACGAACTTTTACGAAAGAGGATGTTGCGTTATTTACAGAAGTATCGAAAGATGAAGGCGTTCATCATGTTACACCAGATGAGCAGGGAAGATTTGTTGTACAAGGGCTATTAACATCAACATTGCCTACAAAAATTGGCGGTGATTATAACGTATTAGCTCGCAAAATGGATTTTGAATTTTTACGTCCTGTTTTTAGCGGCGATACGATTCGTTGTGACGTAACTATTGAACAATTTGAGCCTGATGAAAAAAATCGTACAAAAATTATTGCGACGTTTATATGTAGGAATCAACTTGAAAAGGAAGTTATGAAGGGGAGTTTTTCGGGGATTATTCTTTAATTAGTAAAAAAAGAAATGAATAGGTGGGGGCATGATGTCTCTAGGGCGTAGATTTTTAATTCCCCCATGAAGAAAATTTTATGCATTGCTGAATACTGATAATATACTCTGTTCATTTTTAACTTGAATAAACTCGTCAACAAAAAGGACATTCCTAGTATTACAAGAAATGTCCTTTCCACTAAATTATAAGGTGTTTTGCTGAAATTCAAACTCTAAAATTAGTTTACTAGTTTGACCTGTAAACTGATAATTATAGGATCCTCTCAGGTTTTCTAAGTTACCGGTAGCTTTAATAATTGTTCCTGGGGAATCTAAATTTCCTTTATCAAATATTCCTTGCTCTAGAGCTGTAAATGTTCCTTGTTGCCCCTTATAAATCCCTTCAAAGTGTAAAAATCCAGAAATTTTAGCAGTAGCTAAGTGACCATCATTTATATTTGAGTCTAAATAATATAATAAGTATTCAATAAAAGCCTTTCCTTTTAATTCCCCATCAATATCATATTCGACATGAGCAATATTAATAGGGAAATCTTTTTTATTATCATCGATTGGTTTTTCATCCCACTTACTTACTGTAAATGTTACTTCCATACACGTAAATCCCCCTTTATCATTTGAAAAGTACTAATTCACAGTCATATCTTATAGGAGTGTTTTTATTTATTTGAGCCCTGTCATATCGCCATCTTATTTCAGAATCACCCGCTCCTCCCCATGAAGCACTTACTGTCGCTACGATATCTCCTGGCTGTAATCTCTTTGGCTTTATTAACATATGAATCCCGCTCCTATATAATTTAATGAACTACGGCTATACAAACCGTAGAGTTGAAGAACATTGTACATGACATTAGTTTCTCCGTCTTCAATAAGTTCACCTGCTGTAATTTGAGAATTTAGTATTAGTGCTGAATATAGGAATAATCTACAAATATTTTTGCTAAAATTTATATTTGAAAATCACAGTATGCATCATTGCATGAGGAAAACGGTTGTTATTTTTATAAACTGTAACTATAATGATTACAGGTTGGTCGATACCAATCAAAAAAATAAAATCATCATGAATGGAGATGTTACATATGGGTATGAAAAAAATAATTTTAGCAGGTGCTTTAGGGATCGCAGCATTATCAGGAACAAATGTACCAGGATTAGAACTAACAAAAGCGAGTGCAGCTTCTATTGAATCGAATTTCTCGACGTTAGAAGGACGAGTAGTAGAAGTAGATAACGGTGTGATTGTTGTAAAATCTAAGCAATATGAGGAACCTGTTAGTGTGTATATTGATTCACTTTCAAACGTGAAAGTAGGAGATGAAGTAAAAGCTACTGGATCTATGATGCGTAATTTTACAGAATATATGGTTGCAACTGCAGTTGAAAATACAACAAACAAGTTAGGTATGCACATGAAAGAAGATGGCTCACCTAATTATGTAATTGGAGAAGTATCAAAAGTAGGAACGATGGAAGGTGAGGGAGACGGTGCTACTAAATATGTTGTAGTTGAGTATCCATCGCTAAATGGGAAGAAAGATATTATTGATGTTTTCTTAACAAAGGGACAAGTATTTAATGTGGGTGAGAAAGTGAAAATTGATATGGAGTATGTGGGCTGGGGGGGTATTTCTATTAATTGGAACACAGTTGATCATATTGAAAAAGTTCATGAAGCAAAGACGAACGCTGAAAATAATGATGATGTATGGATTTGGTCTTAATAAGGCGAGTATAAGTCGTTATTTGCAATTTTCTCCAAACAATACATGTAAAAACTAAATGTATCATGCAGTACCCATCAAATTATTATGTGTATAACAATTTGATGGGTACTTTTTGTTTTGTGTTTTTTTGAGAATAACGGATTTCCAATAAGAATATGATGTTAACACTAGAGCGAAGGTGAAAAAATACAAGATTGAAAGAGGTGTTTAAGGGTGGAACAAGATGAGGTTTATTTACGAGCTAAAAAAAGGGTAGAGAATTTAAAAGCTTTTTACATTCATTTAACGGTTTATATACTAGTGAACTTAATGCTTTTTATTATAAATATAAGTTCTGATTCAAGTAAATTATGGTTTTTATATCCACTTGCAGGCTGGGGGATAGGTATCGTTATACACGGTTTGACAACTTTTCCAGTTGGGATATTTGGGAAAGAGTGGGAAGAACGAAAGATTAAAGAATATATGGAGAAAGATAAGTGAATTTATTTCTGAAACGTATGAATATAAAATCCCATATGAATTTCTATGATCACACGCTTGATGCGAAGTCTATTCTATAGCTTCGCTTATTTGCTTTGTATTTGAAATTTGTGCGAGTGAGAGTGTTTATATTCATTTTTTAGGCTGAATTGCATGTGAAATCAAAACTTTAGTTGTAGTACATAATAAATACAGTTATTTTACTTTCTTAATTACAAGTGGATATAGGATAAAGTTGACTTATCATCCTATATTAAAATAAAAATAAACCACTGTTCGATTTGAATATTCCACGATATAATGGTGAGAGTTTATGACAGAATAAATATTTACATAAGAAGTGAGGTACTGTATGAAAAAAAGAACGACAGACATTATTTTTATTATTATCGGTGCATTTCTTTTTGCGTTAGGTGTCAATTTATTTGTTATCCCGAACGAGTTTGGTGAGGGTGGAGTAACAGGTATCACGATTATTACGTACTATTTATTTGAATGGTCACCGGGTTTAGTTAACTTAATTTTAAATGCGATTTTGTTAATAGCCGGTTATAAATTTTTAAATAAGATTACAACAATTTATACAATCATTGCTGTAGTTACAAACTCACTATTTCTTCATTTGACAGAAGGTTGGACGATCGCTTCGGATGAAATGCTCGTAAATGCCATTTTCGGAGGAATATTTATTGGATGCGGGATTGGTCTAATTATTCGCGTTGGCGGAACAACTGCAGGTACTACCATCTTAGCAAGGATGACACATAAATATTTAGGATGGAGCATTAGCTACGGTCTACTGTTCTTCGATTTAATCGTTGCGTTTTCATCTTATTTCATCATTGGTGCAGAAAAACTGATGATAACAATTATTATGTTATATGTAGCAACGAAAGTGATGGAGTTTGTAATTGAAGGTTTAAATCCGAAGAAAGCCATTACGATTATTTCTGATAATCCCAATGAAATTGCCGGGAAGGTAACTACCTTAATGGGCAGAGGGGTTACTGTGTACTCAGGTCATGGCTATTACACGAAAACTCCGAAGGAAATTCTTTATGTTGTTATTAATAAGCAAGAAGTAGTGAAGCTAAAGCGGATTGTTCAAACTACGGATCCGGCGGCGTTCATCGCTATACACGATGTTCGTGATGTGTTCGGAGAAGGATTTGTTGATATTTCGAAGGCTTAAAAATTGTTTTTGATTAAAATAATCTTAATACTAAAACGTGAGAATCTATTTTGAATAATCTTTTTTCAAAATAGATTCTTTTTCTTTTTCTTGCAAAAAATCTAATTGTTTCTTAATGTAGTGATGTAGAAGGATGAACGAGAGAGGGTTTAATGAAGATGATACATATTTTATTAGCTGATGACGATAAACATATTAGAGAGTTGTTGCATTATCATTTACAAAAAGAGGGATTTCAAGTTTTTGAGGCGGAAGATGGAAAGGTAGCGCAAGACGTATTAGAGAAGGAAAATATTCATCTTGCGATCGTAGACATTATGATGCCATTTGTTGATGGCTATACGTTATGTGAAGAAATACGGAAGTATCATGATATTCCTGTTATTTTATTAACTGCGAAAGACCAGTTAGTGGATAAAGAAAAAGGCTTCATTTCTGGTACAGACGATTATATTGTGAAACCATTTGAACCAGCTGAAGTGATTTTCCGTATGAAAGCTTTATTACGTCGTTATCAAATGCTGAGTGCAGATATTATTACGTTGCACGGAACGACAATTGATCGAAAAGGTGTGGAAGTAAAGTGTAACGGTCAAACAATTTTGCTTCCTTTAAAGGAATTTGAGCTATTATCACAACTTGCTAGTTATCCTGGAAGAACATTTTCAAGAGAAGAGCTAATTGAATTAGTATGGGGAATGGATTTTGAAGGGGACGAACGAACGGTTGACGTTCATGTGAAGCGGCTGAGAGATCGTTTCTCAAAACGAACGGATGATTTTCAAATTACGACAGTGCGCGGCCTTGGGTATAAGTTGGAGTTGAAATAAGATGAAATCACTATATTCTAGATTTGTATTTATGACGGTCGGCATTATGCTACTTAGTAGTATTATCGGCTTTTTATTAACGAACGTATATTATCAAGTGAAGTTAAAACCGTATAACAGTGAAAAGATTTTAAAGTATGCTGAAGAAGTTAAATCGTTATATGAAAAGCAAAGTGAAGAAAATCAAGAGGCGTACTTACATTCTATCGCAAAGTTAGGGTATGAAATTTATATTGTCGATGATCAAAAGAATGGAAAGCGTATCGGCAATGCGTTTCGTAAGACGTCTATTAGCGATGCTACTGTTCATAAAGTATTGCAAGGAGAAACGTTTAATGGTGTTTCTACGTATCCAACGCGTCTTTTTATTACAGGATTTTTCGATAATGAATTAATAAATAGTGTTGGTGTACCGGTAAAGCACGGTGATAAACAGTACGCATTATTTATTCGCCCCGACATTCAGAACCAATTTGGCGAAATGCGAATTTTCTTAGCGGTATTACTTGGGTTTATCGTACTATTAAGCATTATCTTTATAGCGATTGCAGCAGGTTATATCGTTCGCCCAATCCGTAAATTTACGAAGGCTACGCAAAAAATTGCGAGTGGGGAATATGAAATTGAATTAGATGTAAAACGAAAAGATGAAATAGGAACGTTATCTACAAGCTTCCAAAAGATGACGAAAAGTATAAAAGAACTAGATGAAATGAGACAAGAATTCGTTTCGAACGTTTCACATGAATTTCAGTCGCCGCTTTCTTCTATACAAGGTTTTTCAAAGACGTTGCAAACAGAAAAGATGAGTGAGGAAGAAAGAAATCATTACTTACAAATTATTGAAGGCGAAAGTAAGCGAATGTCTAGTTTATGTAAACAGTTACTTACACTCGCTTCATTAGATAAGGAGGAAAAGGTTTTACAAATAAAAGACTTTTCCTTACAAAAACAAATTAAAGACGTCATTTTTATGCTTGAATGGAAATGGCGGGAAAAAGATATCGCCGTTGAATTTGATGTGCCAGATATCACTATAAAAGGTGATGAAAACTTACTTCATCAAGTATGGAGTAACATTTTCACGAATAGCATTAAGTTTTCGAACGATGGTGGAACGATTGAGTTTTTCGTGGAAGAGTTAGAGTCTAACGTTATAATTTCTATATCAGACAACGGAATCGGTATGGAGCAAGAAGAAATGGATCGTATTTTTGATCGTTTTTACAAGGTGGATACAGCAAGGGCAAGAAACGTAGAAGGTAGCGGTTTAGGATTGTCGATTGTGCAGAAGATTGTTGAACTACATAAAGGGACCGTTTTGGTATATAGCACGAAAGGGGAAGGGACGACTGTTCGGGTGGAGCTTCCTAAATAGATGAAAGAGGCTGTTTCGGAACGGCCTCTTTTTTGTTCGTTAGTCTATGTGTAAAGTGAAAAGAGTTGTTTTAAAGATGTGAGTAATCCTAATCCATAATTGGACTTGTTTGTAGAATAAGATTAGGAGGAAGTTTATTTGAAAATGTAGAATCTCTACAGAGTTATAAGGATTTTATTGAAAATTTAGCTATTTAGGGAGGAAATTACTTTGAAACGAATTGACTTGTTATTAAACGTACTAGATTCAACATTCGATAAAGAGAGTTGGTATGCACCGTTTAAACATGCTATAGAAGGACTTACAGCTGAACAGGCTATGTGGAAACCAGCTGGAGAGACAACAAATACCATTTGGGAGAATGTTAATCATCTCACTTATTACAAAGAAAGACTTACTGCAAACTTGGAAGGACGTGAATGGACACATAATCTTGACGGTAATGACACCTTTTATCTTACTAAGCAATCTAATAATGATACGGAATGGAAGGAAGTCGTTGAACGCTCTGAAAATGCTCAGCGTAATTTAAGACAGGTGTTAAGTGCAATTTCTGAAAGAGAGCTTGAACAAAATTCACTTGAAGGTAAATTACTGGACATCATGCTTCATGATGCTTATCATACAGGCCAAATTATTCAATTAAGGAAAATGCAGAGGGCATGGCCATCAAAGCGTTAACGGAACCTTTTAGTTGGTGCTATTGTTGAATAAATTTTAGATATTCAAACGACTTTATTGTTATATTTTTAGTGAAGTATTTTACATCCAAAATGAAATAACTATATTTTTAACCCCGTCCCCAATTTAGAACGGGGTTATGTTTGGTTGCTATAAAGCCGCACCTTTCCCGCGTTCTTCCTTAAACCGAAGCTCAAAAGTATCCGCTGTAATTTCATCAGCTTTTGGAAAAGCCCGTAATTTCGGATGAAGTAGCCATACGAGGGAAATGAATAAAATCCCAATGCTAGCAAGCGCGAAAATGAGTTGGCTACTATATACATTCGCAGTGTATCCGCCAATTAAAGAGCCGAGCGGCATAGCAATTGTGCCCATGCTTCGTGTGACTGAATTGATACGCCCAAGATATTGGTTTGGAATTACAATTTGACCAATAGTCGCAAATAATATGTTGGTCGCACCAATTGGTATCCAAGCTAAGCCGAATAAAAAAATGGATAGCCATTGAAACGGTACAACCGTTGAGAGAAACCAAAAGAAAGCGCCAGTCGCAAAGCTAATAATGGAGACACGGCCAACATTATGTTTACCAACCCATGAACTGAATAGTGCTCCAATTAAACAACCGGCGGATATAGCGGCTAAAAAGAAACCATATAATTTTACACCGCCTAAAGAATCAGCGAAAGAAGGGAGTATTGCCATCGTCATACCGATTGAAAAATTAGCGACAACGGAACCAATTAAGAAGACGCCCATTAAGGAACGAAATACGATTGAAAACCCTTCTTTTAAATCAGTAAAATATTGTTTAGTTGAAAGTGTTGTGTCTGGTTCAGTTTGTTTTGGCATTTTTAATGAAAAGAACAAAAGGGCAGTAATCGCGAATGTAAAGGAGTCGATTACATATAAAGTAATGGCGCCAAATAGTGCTACTAATATTCCAGAAAGAGTCGTACAAATTAAATCAATGCCTTGATATGCAAATAAGAAGAGTGAATTTCCTTTTAATAATTGTGTTTTATGCAGTAGAAGTGGTAAAGCTTTTGATTGTGCGGGATAGGCGAATTGTTCAATAAAGGCTACGATTGGCATGATGATGAGTAGTAGGTGGACTGTTAGTAGGTCGAAGTAGTGTGTAATAGGAATGATTAAAATAAGAATGCATTGCAAAACTTGTGTGATGACGAGGGTGTTTTTTATTGACCATCTATCAACGAATGGACCAGTAAGAAATTGTAATGCAGAAGGTAATAACGTAAGGGAACCAGCCAATCCAGAATAAAAAGGATTACCACTTAATTTGTATACGAGCCACATCGCGGCTACATAATACAAACTATCTCCTATGTTGGTGAAAATTCTTCCTAAAAATAATAAGAGGAAATTCCGGTTTTTTAATATGTCCACTTTATCTACTCCTTTATAATAAATTTATTCGGTAAAATAAATTTGACCGTTTATGTAAAAAAAATCGTATTACGATTTTTCTTCTTTTTTAATAAATTGCTGCATTGTTCTCTCAGCGATTTGAAGTGCAGTAGTAGAAATATAATAAGGTTTACTATTCGGATCTTTATCTGCACCTTTTGTGATTTCGTTTAATTCAGCCATTAATTCATAAAACTTTTTTACCCACACTTGAAATTGTTCTGGCGTAGCATCAAATTCCCAGCAGGATGAAACGTAATTCCACTTAGCTGGATCTTCACTTGCATTTCGTAATGTAAAAGCTTCTTCTGGTGCAGCGAGAATTTGGCTTTTCGTTCTTTCTATCATTTGTAAAAAGATTTGGCGACCTGATTCGCTTAATATTTCTAAATGAGGTAATAGATCTGCAGCAGGGGTGAAGCCTTTCGCGACAGATTGATAAAACTTTTGAATAATCCCATTCTTTTCTTCTGTATAAACGATCTCTATAAGACCATTCTTTTCTAATTCTTTTAAATGATAATGAATTTTCGCCCTTGAAATGCCGAATTTCTCAGATAGTAATTGTCCAGTATAAGGACGTTCGCATAGACGTATCATCATTTCGGCACGTAGTGGATCGCTTAATGCTTTTAGTTGGCTATAAGTAGTTAGTGTTAATACGGGCTTCAACATGATCAACTCCTTGAATTAAATTACTCGGTCAATATTATTTGACTGAATTGTATCAAGGATTCTATTTATTTTCAATACTTTCAGAAAATTTATTTTTTTACTCTGTAATCTTCTGTTCATATTCCGTTCATATTTCTTTTTTATGATTAGTGCATAGAAAGAAAGAGGAAGGAGCGAGCGAAATGTTTTTAGCTCTGCGTGAATTAAAACAATCAAAATTAAGATACGGATTAATCGGACTCATTATGGTGTTACTATCATTTTTAGTCCTTGTTATTTCAGGATTAGCAAATGGATTATCATATGATAATGCTTCATCGATTCAAAATATGGAGGCAAATAAGTTCGTTTTAGCAGATGATGCGGAAAATAAATTACTTCGTTCACAAATTAAGAAAGACGATGTAGATAACGTAGTAAATCAAGTGGGCGAGAAAGAGGCAGTTCCATTTCGGGTGAAAGTTTCAACGTATGAAAAGAAAGATAGTTCGAAAAAGGTTGATATCGCTATTTTCTCAAGTGAACGCGATACATTTTTAGAACCGAACATTGTAAAAGGTGAGAAGTTAGGTACAGCAAACAACGAAATGGTTGCTGATGAATCAATTAAAGAAAAAGGAATCGATATTGGGGATACAATTATCGATCCTGTTTCAAAGAAAGAATTTAAAATCGTCGGATTTACGAAAGATCAAATGTTTAGCCATACACCAGTCGTTTATGTAAATGAAGACGTATGGGGCGCTATTTCACAACCAAACCAAAAAGATTATAGTGCAATCGCACTTAATACAGATAAAGAAGTAAAAAATGCACACGTAATTGACAAAAAAGAAGTGCTGCAAAGTATTCCAGGATTTAAAGAAGAGCAAGGAACGTTAACGATGATTATTGCGTTCTTACTTGTAATCGCTGCATTACTAATTGGTGTATTCTTCTACGTCATTACACTGCAAAAAACACAGCAACTAGGTGTATTAAAAGCAATTGGTACGAAGAACTCGTATTTAGCAAATAGCTTAGTCGTGCAAGCGTTATTCTTATCAGTCGTTGCGATGGTAATCAGTATCGTTCTTGTACAAGGGTTAGAACAAATTTTACCAGCAGGTATGCCGTTCTTATTAACAACACCGATGATTGCACAATATGCAGCAATCTTTATCGTAATTAGTATTTTAGGAACACTTATTTCGTTATACCAAGTATTAAAAGTTGATGCATTAGAAGCAATTGGAGGCGGGATGTAATGACTTCATTATTGAAATTAGACAAAGTAAGTAAAGTGTACGGAGAAGGGAATACGGAAGTAACAGCCCTTCATCCGATGTCGCTTGATGTGAAAGCTGGAGAGTTTATCGGCATCGTCGGTCCTTCTGGATCAGGGAAAAGTACATTATTATCAATCGCGGGTGCACTATTATCACCGTCAAAAGGGGATATTTACATTCGTGAGCAAAATATTACGAAGCTATCAGAAAAGGAAATGACAGACATTCGTTTGAAAAAAATCGGCTTCATTTTCCAGTTCGCAAATCTTGTTCCATATTTAAATGTGAAAGAACAATTGCTTTATATTGCAAAGCTTAAAAAAGAAAACAAACAAGAATCGGAAAAGCGTGCGGATCATTTACTAGCAGCATTTGGATTAGGAGAAAGAAAAAATCATTATCCAAATCAACTATCTGGTGGGGAAAAACAAAGGGTAGCAATCGCTCGTGCGTTCATGAACAATCCGGATTTAATATTAGCGGATGAGCCAACGGCGAGCTTAGACTCAAAACGCGCACGTGAAGTTGTTGAAATGATGAAACGTGAAGTGAAAGAGAGCCAAAAAGCAGCGATTATGATTACACATGATGAAAGAATGCTTGATGTATGTGATCGTATATTGACGCTGAGAGATGGACAGTTAATATAAAAAAAGGAAAACCGTACATGTATGTGCGGTTTTCCTTTTTTTAATGGATTTATTTAGAGAATAACGTTTTAATTTTATTACGAGTAAGTAATAAAATCCCGCCTAATACAGATAGCATTCCTAGAGCCATATTGTTTGATTGCTCGCTACCAGCGTTAGGAAGTTCTTTAGCGTTATTGTTTTTAGTACCATTATCTGCTTGCGTTTGTTTAGACTGTGATACTTCATTAATCTTGTTATCAACATTTTGCTTCGTTGTATGTAACTCAGCTAATTTGTCGTCAATTTTTTTCTCAGTATGCTTAAAGTCGTTGATTTTAATATCTAAGTCTTGTTTTTTCTTTGTTAAATCGTCTGAAACAGTTTGTTTCGATTGTTTAATTTCGTTAATTTTATTTAGTAAATCTTCTCTAGCCTTTTGTAATTCAGCTAGTTTGTTTTTTACATCTTGTTTAGCTAGTTCTAAGTTAGCGGAAAGACTGTCTAAATTGCCTTTAATTTTCTTAAGTTCCTCTAACGTGTTACCAGTATTCGGCTTGTTTTCTTTTAGTTCAGCGAGTTTGTCCTCAGCAGTTTGTTTCGCTTTTTTTAACTCAGTTAATTTTTCATCTACTTGTTTTTTAACTTCCTTAAGTTCATTAACCTTTTGATCAATGTTCTCTTTATGTTGCTTGATTTCATTCACTTTTTCATCGACAGTTTGTTTATGTTCTTTAATCTCATTCACTTTGTTATCGATATTTTGCTTATGCTCTTTTACTTCAGCAACTTTATCATCTACTTGTTTTTTATGCTCTTTAATTTCAGCGATTTTATCTTCGGCGATTTGTTTGTCTTGCTGAAGTTTTGCATCTAGTTCTTGTTTATGCTGTTTAACCTCGTTAATTTTTTCATCAGCAACTTGTTTACGTTCATGTAGTTCATTCACCTTAGTATCAACATTTTCCTTAACTTTGTTAAGTTCATTTAATGTTTGATCCACGTTTTCTTTGTGTTGCTGTAATTTCGCATCTAACTCTTGTTTATGTTGCTTAATTTCAGCTAATCGATCTCCCGTACTTTGCTGAGGAGTAGCATCATTTACTTCTGCATGAGCAGAGTTCGCGCCAGCAATCATTGCTAAAGCTAGTGTAGACGCAGCAATTGTTTGTTTTGTTTTCATATTTTTGTACCTCTTTTCTTTCATATGCATGAGCTGTTTTGTGTAAAATTGAGCATATAGAAGTAGATTCTTCCATCATTATATACCATCTGCGCCGTCTAGAGGAAGTATTTGCATAATAATCTATGATTATGTAATTTTTATAGTCTCTTATTTTGGAGTAGGGGAGAACTCTTTAGCAAGATGGACAATTTTTAATATAGTAGAGTTTACATCCTTACTGTTACGAATAACAAACAAATAATCAGCCTCGTTTTCTATAGGATCTACCACATCATCGTGAAGTGATTCAGTTTGTTGTCGATCAAGTACTTCTTTGAAACTAGAATATCCACCTCTAAAAATATTCGTACTTCGCGTGCTTCTAGCCACTCTTTCGTAAAGTACATCATCTGGGATGTCAAAGTGAACTAATATGCGTACATATTCATTCTGTGGAAATAATTCGTTTAGTAAATAGAACCTTCCGTTTTTACTGCGATTGGAGTTACAAATAATAAGGTGTAAATTTGTATGTTCTTTCGCATAATCAACAATGAATTTTGAAAGACTGTGCTTTAGTGTATTTGATCCTTCTGTCGGCTGTAATTTTTCATAATGTGTGTTAATAAATTCAGCTTGGTTGTCTTGGTCCATAATAAAAGAATTAGGTAACTCTTTTTCTAGCTCTTTTGCAAATGTAGTTTTTCCACTGTGTGTTTTTCCTACTGTAATGATGACTAATCTTTTCATGACGCCCTCCATTTGTATTGTTATGAACTGGAATATTCGGTGTAGATCGAAATCTTCCTGCTAGAGATTACACAAATTGTTGGAGCGTAGTAGGCTGAAAACTTGACAAAAAAACTTATTTATGCTATAATTTACCAATGTAAAAATAAGGTGTATAATAGGGTTCTCCTGGCCAGGGGAACCCTATTTTTGTTGTGAACATGAAGGAGAGTGTATGTGCGTGAAACAAGGTGAAGCAAGTGTAACGTCGTTAGTATCAGCTTTCGGAAGGGCGTATCATAGAGGAAATGGACCATTAACCTAAAATTAAAGTAGGGTATGATCCATAATAGTCACCGTATTCTTGTCTTGTTTTATTTTTATAGTATCAAAAATACTTCTTATAGATTCGGATTTGGTTTTATCGTCTATTAAGTTCCAAATAATTTCCAGTTTGTTTATTTGATTCCGAACAAATTCGGCGTCAACATGTTCCTTACATGATGTCAAATCTTTTTTTAATTTCTCTTTTTCATTTAGAAGGGAGTTCATTTTTTCATTGTATTTACTTTTAGTGATATCTCCTTCTATATAGATATCACTCAATCTTTCTATCTTACTATCTAAGTGTTTCAGTTCATACTCTATATCGCTTTTAATATCTCTGGAATCTAGTTTTATTGTAGTATTCTCAAAAGACCTTGAAATGTATTCAGCAAAAGCTTTGTCAACTTGTTCGGCTCTAATTCGCTTTCTGTTAGTGCAATTAATATTTTCTCGTCCGTATACACAGCGATAGTAACGATAATAATAATCGCCGTATTTAGCTCTATCGCCCCTCATTGCCCGTTGACATTCAGGACAAAGTACAATTCCACTAAACGGATAATAAGAAACGCTTCTCGATCTTGTCTGTGCCTTAGTACGTTTCGTTAATATTTTTTGAGTCGTCTTAAATTCTTCTTCACTTATTATAGGCGTGTAACCTTCATTCTTAATCGGAACCCATTTGTTATCAACCTCCATATATCCGCAATAGAAAGGGTTGTGCAGTATTCTTTTTACCGCCGACTGCCCAAACTTATTATTCCGCCTTGTTTTAATACCTTTCCTGTTTAATTCCACGGAAATCTTAAATAGTCCCATGGTCTTGGATAGCTCATATATATAGCGTACCATTTCCGCTTGTTCTTCAACTATTTCAATTGATTTATTACCACTGCATCTATAACCGTATGGTGGATGACCTGTTGAAAAAATGCCGTTTTCTCTCAACTTTCCAAATACATCTTTTATTCTTTCTGAAATCGTCTCACGTTCCCATTGTGCGGTTGTTCCCATCATATTCAATATCATTCGTCCTGTTGCGGTAGTGGTATCTATAGATTCTGTAGCGCTTTTGAAAGCTATTTCATTTTTTTTTATTGTTTCTAACATCTCGTTTAAATCTTTAACTGATCTAGTAAATCTATCTAATTTGTATACAAGTATTACATCGAATTTATCAACATTACTGAACATTCTTTGTAATGCAGGTCGATTTGTATCTTTTCCGCTAAAACCATCATCAACATAATCCTCAACAACTTCCCAACCTTGAGAAGTTGCAAAGGATTCAAGTCTTAATTTCTGATTCTCTAAAGAGAATCCTTTTTCCGCTTGTTCATCTGTAGAGACCCTTCTATATATAGCGCATCTCATTAGAAATCACCAATAACTTTCTTTACACGTCCAATTATCGAAAATAGTGTTTTCCTATCATCTATAATATCTTTTTTATAAATTGAATCTAATGTTATTGAATTACCATCTTTATAAATTCTTCTTATTATAATTTCATTATTTACAGAAACAAGAGCCATATCCCCATTTTCTAAACTTGATGTTTGCATTACTAAAACTTTATGACCTTCAAATATACCAGGCATAGAATTATCTTTTACATTTATATAGAAGAAGTCACCTTCACTAATCCAACTGAAAGGAGTATCAATATATTCAATAGGGTCACTAAATGAAGTGGATCCAAATTCACTCTTTATAGCATCATATACAGGAACCTTTTTAATCCCAATTACTTCAATAGTTTTGGATTCATCTAATTCAACGATTTCAGACTTAGTAACTCCTAATGCATTTGCTATACGTTGTAGGGCAACCATCGGTATTATTGTTTTTCCATTAACATAATTACTTATAGTAGAACGTTTTATACCAGTCTTATCAGATAAGTCAATTTGTCTTAAACCTTTCCTTTTCATTAAGGTTTTAATGTTTTCACTCATTTTTTTAGCCATCATATCATCATTGGCGGTCTTGAAATTTCTAGGCATAGTAAATTTCTCCTTTTGGCATCTATTGTTATTACCTCAGTATTACTTAATTCATTATATAATAGAAAGAACAATAAAATCTATACTTTTCACTCATAAAAATGAACTTTTTACCCAAAAAATTAAATAAATTTGGACAAAAAAGTATTGCATTTGATTTTTTTGCATGGTAAGATTACTCATGTAGCAGAGGTGAACAAGTGTTCGTATCGAGCGAGGTCTGTTTGCATATCTGATATTGGGATATTTGAACATCACTATGTTACAAAAATAATAGAATAGTGGGGGAAGTTCCATGGAGTTAACTTTTAGATTGGCGCGTCAGCGCGTAGGTTTATCATTAAGAGAAGCAGCAAAAGCGGCTGGTATTGGCTATAATACCTTACAAAAGTTAGAAGGCGATACTTCTAAAATTAAAATGGAAATTGCTAAGAAGCTGGCTGACATTTATTATATTGATCCATTCAAGCTTTATTATGGCAAAGAGGAAGATTACATAAAACAAGTGAAAAGCGAGTTTTTAGCAAGGTAACACTTGCACTTGCTGTTAGTGTGCGACAACTTATGTTAGTTTGAAATCCATTTTTATTTAACAAATTAGGATATAATAATTTATATACTAATCACAATTATTCTACCAAACTAAAAGTTATGTAAGGAGTTAGGTACACTGAATGAAAAAATTAATTTTAACAACCGAACAGCAGCAACAATTTTTGAAACCGATCATAAAGTTCATACAAGATAATCCAAATTTATTTAACGAAGGTGGAGAAGACGATGGGAGTCGAAAGATTAAGGGAACGAGTAATAGAGTTAAAGCAAGCTAAAAACAGTTACATTGCTAATCAACGTTTAGTGCAAATGCAAGCAAGGAAGGCGAGAAACGAACCTTTAGAGGTTACGCGAGGTTATGCTAAATCAATGCTTCACTGGCTGGACAAAGAAAGAGAAGTCAATGAAGAGTTGAAGCAAGTAACATTACAATTAAGAAAAATGGAGCGTGTTATTAATGGCTAAGAAGAAACGTCACTGCACTAAACAACCTGAAGTTAAAGTAGTTGAAAAGGTAATTGAAATTCATAAACAACCCACATTACAAGAAGCTTGGGATGTGGGTTGTGATCACCTAGCGGTTGAATATAGAAACAGGGAAATAACGTGGTTTGTTGATTGTGTCGCTGTGCAAGGTCATAGAACAGGTGACATAGTGCTACATAGTGGCGGTATGGGAGCTAAAAAGTTAGTTGTATCATCTGAAAATTACAAAAAGGATTTGATTAGGTAATGAAAAATTTCGAAAAAGAATGCATGCAAGCACGTCTTGATTTAGCTGAACGTCAAATAAATATACGTCTTGAAACAATAGCTAAAAACGAAAAGTTATTCGGAAGTAACTTTCAAGTTAAGGCTGAAGCAGTGCAACTACATTTACTTCTATCAACTATCACTGGTAAACCAAACAAATATATTGAATTCTAGGAGGAAATAAAATGAACTTATATAATTTAACTGGTCAATTTTTAAACATTCAAAACATGATTACTGACGGAGTAGACCCTGAAGTGATTCAAGATACATTAGAAGCGGTTGAAGAAGCTATTGAACAAAAGGCTTTAAACACGGCTTACATCATCAAATCTATTGAGGGAAACGTAGAAACTATTAAAATAGAAGAAAAACGTTTAGCGGCAAGAAGAAGAACTTTAGAAAATAATGCGAAAAACTTACATTCATTCTTAGAACAATCATTAAAAGCGGCTGAAATGGATGAAGTGAAAAACGAAACTCTCACACTTAAATTCAGAACTAACGCACCGTCATTAGACATAGCTGAAGGTGCTCAAATACCGCAAATGTATTACAAGTCAGTTGAACCCTCATTAGATAGAAAGCAATTGCTAGATGCGGTTAAAAAAGGTATTCAAATAGAAGGTGTAACAACAAAACGAACTAAAACATTACAAATTAAATAATTGGAGGAAATGAAAATGACTAAAGAAAAAAATGCGGTTGAAGAAGTCAAACCTGATGAAGTGGGGGTAACAGATGAAGAACTTTATAGCTTCAAAAGAATGTTTGGAATCAATGTAAATGATGTAGTAGAAAAGAAACAAAATTTAACTTATCTTTCATGGGCGTGGGCATGGGCTGAAACCAAAAAAATTGATCAGTTTGCAGTACAAAAAATTCACTGGTTCCCGTATGAAGGAAATCATGATATTCAAGTACCTTATCTTAAAACGCCTAATGGTTATTTTGTTCAAGTATCGGTTACTATTCATGGACATACAGAAACAGAAATGTTACCTGTACTTGATCACAGAAATAAACCTATTGCAAATCCTAACGCGTTTGAACTAAATAAAAATCAGAAACGTTGCCTGGTTAAAGCTATCGCGTTACACGGTTTAGGTCTTTATATATACGCGGGCGAAGACTTACCTGAAGATACAGAAGGCGGCAAAAAGACTATTAGCGAAAAGGCTAATGTAGGTTCTCGTAATGATGATAAGGAGAAGTTAGGGAAAATAGTTTATGCAAAACGAAAAGCATTAGAACAGAAACACGGAAAAACAGAAACAGAAGTTAATGAAGTATTAGCACAAAATATTGTAGGTTGGGTTCCGTATACTAAAGACCCTTCATTATTACAGCAAGCTAAAGACTTATTACAATCCTGGGGAGTGTAAACAATGAAGACAGTTGTAAGAAACTATTCTAATAGAGGTAAATCGAATCCAGCGAATGATAAAGGTTTGCCGTTTGCTGTAACGGGTGCGACAGTTCCGGAACTGATTAAGAAAACTAATGCACTTCTAGAACGCGGGTATGATTTTAAAACACAATTCTATCAAGTTATTGAAACTAGACGTAACGAAAACGTTGGTTTAAATAGAAGACGTTTTAACCAGTCTTCTAGACATAATAGCGATGTTGGAATAAGAACAAGAATGTTAAAAGAACTTATGTATTATGAATGCATGATGATTAAAGTTAATTAATCCAATTCTATTCAACTAAAAAGGAGGAAATACAATGAATGAACTATATTTTAACACTGAATTAGCAAAAGAAGCGAGTTTAACAACGGCTTTATTAGCGGAATACATTAGGGATATTTGTGAGTTAGAAGGGAAAAAGAAGGTAACAATTACCGGTGCAGAATTTGAGGAAGCAATGGGGATTAAACCACTAGCAACTGAAAGGGCATTGAGAAAAGTTAGGGACACGGGCTTGTTTACATATTCTTCACATCCTAATAAAAATCAGTTCTGTTTTAGAATGTGCAAAAAAACTCCTCAAGCTGATAATAATTTGTTGAAGTTTCCTTTAAAGTGTCAATTTTCACCCAAAAGAATGCTGATACTGACAATCCTTCATGAACATGGTGGTTGGATGAATTCTGTTGAAGTAGGCGATGCATCTGAAGGTATTTTTACAAAAGACGCAGCTAATGCGGCACTAAACAGCATGTTTAGAAAAGGCGAGTTGTTAAAACGTGATGCAACAAAAATGAAAAAGGGAAGTGGAATAAGTGGTAAAAGAATTGAGTTCAAAATTGCAGAGGTAACAGCATGAGTAAATATATATGGTTCAGTTCAGTAGTAGCACAGGAAACACTTTCTGTACATGCAGCAATATTATTAGAAAGGTTTCATGAACGTTCGAAGGTTGAAGGTCCTGAAATCGTGATTGATTACAAAGAAAGTATTCTACCTGGAATACCTGAATACATGGACAACAGAATACATTTTAAGAATACTGTTGAGAAGCTTCATGACACTGGATATGGAGTTTTAAAAAAAGGAGCAGGTCAACATAGGAAACCTTCTTTCAAACTCACAAAAGAGCGTGTGAATCCTGACAATAACATTCATGTTGAATACCTTTCTAATAAGGGGATTAAACGTAATTACGTTCATAATCTTTTGTGTGATCTTTACCCTAAAGAAATAGAACTACACGAAGCGGCTTTAGTTAGAATTTTAATAGAAGAATCCCAGGATATTATTTCGGAACAGGGTGTAAGAAAAGCTTTAAGCGCGTTAGTTAGTGACGGTTATTTAACCTTTGAAATGGGAAGTAACAAAGGCGTAGTTTACAAAGACCAGGTAGGGTACAAAGTTTACAAAGAGATTAAAAGCAAGTAAGGAGAATCACAATGAGCAACTTATTAAATGAACATCCATTAATTGTATTACCGTCTTTAGCGGTGGAGATTGGATTAAATGAAGCTATTATAGTGCAGCAAATACATTACTGGCTTCAGAAATCTAATCATGAATATGATGGGCGTAAATGGATTTACAATTCAGCAGAAGAATGGAAGAAACAATTTCCTTTTTGGGGAATCGCAACTATAAGACGCACATTCACAAAGTTAGAAAACAGTGGGCTATTGCTGGTGGGAAACTATAATAAATTAAAAATCGACCGTACAAAATGGTATTCTATCGACTATAAAAGATTGAGTAATCCATCTAATCAAAATGATAAAATGGCAACTAATCAAAATGAACAATTGGATATGCTCAATATGATTAAACCATTACCAGAGACTACACAGAGAATAACAGAAACTACTTCTAATATAAACGTTAAAGATGTTAAAACGAAAAGAAACAAGAAAACTTATTCTCCTGAATTTGAAGAAGTATGGTCTGTATATCCTAAAAAAAGAAACAAACCTAAAGCTTATCAGAGATATAATGAAGTTAGAGCAAAACATCATAGTCATGAGGTAATTCTATATGGTGTAACTAAATACGCTGAAGAATGCACGAATAAAGATATGCAGTATATAAAGATGTTAGAAGGCTTCCTAAATGATGAAAGATACTTAGAATATAAACGTATGGACGAAGTGAAACAAAAAGTAGCAGAAGCTAAACAAGGAGCTGAAATAACATTATGGTAGGTTATTCAATGGATGAGTAGTCTCTACAAATCCAAATTTATTAAACGAAATTAAAATAAAAATAAATAAAAAGGCGGTAAGCAAAATGACAAACTTAGTATTCTTAAACAACAACAATGAAGCGGTAACAGACTCTTTAATGGTGGCTGAAGTATTCGGAAAACAGCATAAAAATGTTATCCAATCAATACATAATTTACATTCCGAGTTAGGAGAAAAAGGTAAGCTGATTTTTCAGCCGACCTCTTACAAAGATAGTTTCAATAGAGAGCAACTGAAATACGACTTAACAAAAGACGGCTTCACTTTGCTTGTTATGGGATTCAATGGCAAAGAAGCACTTCAATTTAAAATGGCTTATATAGAAGAGTTTAACCGTATGGAAGAACACATTAAACAACCACAACAACTAAAACCAATTGATCAGATTAAATTATTAATGGCGAACTCACTAGATACTGAAGAACGTCTATCTACTGTAGAAAGTAACGTTGCAATATTACGGAACACTATGACTATTGATTATGGACAGCAGCAAGTTTTAAACAATATTAAAATGCAACGAGTTGAAAAGATGTGGGAAGAGTTCGGAGGGATTCGTGTCTATGATACAAAAAGGAAAATGTATGCTAAGTTTGGTAAAGATTTAAAGAACGCATTCGCTGTTTCTAGTTACAGAGATATTGCAGCAAAAGACTTTGAAGAAGCCATTAATTACGCTAAGGCGTGGCGTCCTAGTTTGTTTTAAATAAAATATAATAGATTTCGGATTAGGCTAAGATACAGTCAATTCCAAATTTATTTAACTAATTGGGTAAGAAGTTTAATATATTGGTTTACATGTTTAAAAAAGTGGTGTAAGATAAATCTTGTCAAAAGGACAAGGTAATTAAATGCCTGGGTGGTTATGGACAAGAAAAGCCACTCACTTAATTGGAAGGAAACGAAAATGAAGGTAGAAGTGCAAACAAAACATATAGATGAATTAACAACGGTAACAACGATTAAATACAACATGTATGATTGTAAACATAGAGAAGAACGCGGTTCATTGGTTTTAAAGTTAGGTAATGAAGGCTTTAAACACATTACAACAATTGAACAGGACTATTGGAAAGTAGATGTTCTACAAAAGGCTGGGGGTCCACACAAGGAAATCAAGGAAAAAGAAAAGGCTCCATTTGAACCTGATCAACTTGAATTGGCTGAATAACCAAATCTATTTAACTATATTGAACTTGAAGGACCGAACGTAATGGAATTACAACCTGATTGGTTTCGAGTGGATATGATGGTAAGTGTGAAAGATATAGCGGTATTTTATGGCGTATCACAGAAGTGAGTTAACGAAGTAATAAAAGAAACTACACTTTGAGATTTATTCGGTTTCAGGAAAGTATGCAAGGCGTTTTAGAAGTATCGGCGGCACTGATCAGCCGCGTTTAGAAATGATACATAGCAAGTTAACCGAATAAATCTAATTCTATTTAACTTAAAAGGAGAAATATACAATGAGAAAACACGAAATTATAAAAGCTATCCGTAAAGCAGTTAGTGAAGTAGTGGAAACTAGGGCGCAATTTATTCAGGTATTAATGGGCGCTGGAATAAGAGTTGGGGTGCAGCCGCGTAAGGCTGTAGCTCTTGCAGAAGATGTATTTTCTAAAGATTTTGAAAGGGCTAACAATCGTGTGTGCAAGAATACGTTGTTTGACATTATTGAAGATTTAAACACTGATTGGTGGTTAGCATAATGGCGCAATTTATTAAACAAGTCGATTTAGAAAGCGGAAAGATTCAATACTATGATACACAAGAAAACGAAAGTGTCGAGTCAATGAATGACTTTATTGTCTGGTGTAAATCAATAGATTTTGACCGTGGATTCAAAATAGAATACAGCATTGTGAACGGAAAGGGGAATTGATTATGTGGGAACCAACAGCTTTATCTTGTCCTAAATGTAGCAACAGCTTATACATTCATTTTGATGGAGAAGAAGCACATTTTGAATGCGAACTTATAGAATGTGATTACGAGAGAACGATAGATATGCAAGAGGTAATTGATAATGATTAAAGAAGACTTTAAAGAAGCTTTATTTGTCAGTTCAGGTATGTTAGCAGTTTTATGGGCGGCAGGTTATGCATTAAGTTGGGCAATCGTTAACCTATAAGCCGATGACTGTTACATACATCCGAGGGAATTACATTGAAACAAAAAAGTACAGCTTGGTTATTATGGTTATTCTTAGGAGTGTTCGGAGCGTACAAGTTCTATACAGGGAACTTTATTAGCGCGATTACAAAATTATTTACAGCTAACTGTTTTTTTATAGGGCTATTCATTGATATATTTAGTATTAACAATGATGTAGACGCGGCGAACTTCAGAGCAATCCAACAAGCTAGAATGATGAAAGGTGTGATGGAATGATCGCAACTAAATACTCAAATCATGAGGAAATGGAAATAAGCGTCCTGGAAGCAATGCTAGAGGATAATACTTTGATTGACGAATGTCGTTTGAATCAAAAGCATTTCCTGGACAGTAAGAACAAAGAACTTTATAAAACAATTTGCGAATTAAATGATAAAGAGATTGATATCAACCCGCAAATGATTATAAGTCATAGTGAATTAGAAATTAAAGATGTTATGAGGGTTATGTCAAATGGCTCTCTGACTTCTAACTTTGAATTTTACCAACGAAAAATGTTTGATTTCATCGAAATAGAAGAGATTAGAAAGCTGGCAGCAACATTTTTGAGCGACACTGAAGAAAGAAATGTTTTAGAAGCTTCAGAACGCTTTATAAACAGTGTTATGAAAACGAGTGAAGAAAAGGTAGTAAGTAAGGAAACGTTCATGGAAAAGCTGTCTATACGTGTAGACAAACATGCGCAAATGAAAGTAGATGGTTTGTCAGGAGTCGATACAGGGTGGGATAAATTCAACAACTTTACAGATGGCTGGCAAGAAGGCGACTTGATTATAGTTGGCGGTCGTCCTGGTATGGGTAAAACAGCGTGGACCCTGGATAGTATGCGCAGAGCCGCCGAACGGGACCAAAAAGGTATTTACAAAGGGAAATATTATTCCGCCGAAATGCCTGAAGGTCAGTGTATTGATAGGTGGATAGCGGGACAGTCGCAACTTCCTGTAGCTTGTATGAAGAATCCTAATAGATTTCTACCAATATTCGATAAGAATACGAACAGCGAACCAGGAACGGCTTTTGCTAAGTATCAAATGGCTGTAGGTAATTTAAGTCAAATGCCTTTAGATATTAGTGAAGAAAAAGATTTACGCATGATAAAAGCGGATATGAGAAAAGAAGTAAAAAATAATCCTGACAAGAAACACGTATTTATGATTGACCATATTTCGCATATTAACGTAGATGGAGTGAAAGAGGATATTATCAAGTTCGCTCACATCGTACGCGAGTTGAAGCATACAGCGGTACAATTAGGAGTGCCTATCATTCTACTAGTGCAGTTGAGCAGAGCGAATACAAACAGAGAAGACAAGCGCCCGACAATGGCAGACATAAGAGCGTGTGGAGAAATTGAACAGGTTGCTGACATGATTATAATGCCACACAGAGAGAACTATTACGACAACGAAACAAAAGGTGAACGATACCAAGAAATGGAGATAATCGTTGATAAGTACAGAAACGGACGCGCTGGAACATTTATTCAAACGTTTGACACCGTGACAAATATATTTATAGATAAGGAGTAAAACATTTGTGGTGACGGTTAAAGAAGTCTATATGAGCGCGAAGGAAGATAAACTTATGTCTTTAATCGTTATCATAGACTTACTATTACAGCATGGAAAGATAAAGTGGAAAGATGATTCGGGGCTTTTAATGTTCTATATGAGTACAAATAAAGAGAAATGGAACAGGATTATAATAAATGAAATGAGAAAGAGAGGTATTGCAGCATGAAGGAAGAAACAAAGGTACAGTTACAAGTTGAAGTAAATCAGTTAACTGATAAGATTATAAAACATGATAGAGCGCATAAGTTCTACAAAGAACAAACTGAACGCGAACTTAGAGAAGTTAGGGTTCTTAAAAAAAGACGAGATAAAATTTTAGACATATATCCAAATCTATTTAACTAAGGTGAAAAAAATGAAGAATTGGCATATTAATTTTAGAGTAAACAAAAATGATGCAAGCAGCGAATTTAAAACAGTAAAGGTAAATGCACCAACAGGTAAAGAAGCATTAGATATGTTTAATGCCTGGGCTAAATTTATGCAATACGATCCATTTGTAACAGTGTTTAGATGCGAGGGAAAAATCAAATGAGGTTTATGGATTTCTTTGGAGGTGTAGGCATGATGCGAATCGGACTCGAACAAGCGGTCACGATTGCATTCTTGAGTTTAATGGAAAAGAAGTGAAAGTCAGACAGGCTACAAAACAATGAATGATGGGATATCGGACGTGAAGGTGATGCAATAAACGTATCAAACCCTAAATCGAAGACACGGCGTGGGCATGTAGAGAAAGGGGTAGCACAAACATTACTTACTTCTCGTGAGCAAATCGTAATCCAGGACGGGCGTATGAGGTGGCTCACAGAAAGAGAGTCGTGGAGATTACAAGGGATACCTGATGAGTATTTCAATCGAGCGAAAAAAGTTACATCTAGCAATCAATTATACAAACAGGCTGGGAATGGTCTAACTGTGGACGTAGCTAGATTTATAGGGGAGAGAATGAAAATTGAAACTGAATAAAACGTGGACCAATGCTACAGGTCAATTAACATTCGAGATAAGGGAAAGGAGGGATAAAAACGTTTTACATTACGAGTATGCGGTTATTATAGCGGCAAACGGTAATGAGAACAGCGTTGTGGATGGTTTCACAAGCAAGGAACAGGCGCGGAAAGAGTTAAAGAAGCATTTTGATATAGAAGGTCAATTTAAGATTAAAAAGTTACCACGTAGGCGTGTAATGTCTACAAAAGTAGAGTATGACGGAAAAGAATTTGATTCTATTACAGAACGTGATTTTTATATCTATCTACAAAACAATAAATTAGCCGAGCGCATAGAAATTCATAACAGATACCACCTGTTAGACGGTTATGAAATACCTAGCATCGTTAATAAGAAAGGTGTTAGGAAAGTCAGAGAAAAACGTTATACGCCTGATTTCGTATGTTTAATGGCAGGTGAAGAAATTGCATTTGAAGTTAAAGGTTCTATCAAATCTATACCGCGTGACCTGTCATTAAGAAGGCACTTATTTGAATCTAAATACGGAATACAGTTAGTTATTGTTACACCTGATAAAAAGGAAGGGTGGAAATTCCATTGAGTTATCAGGATGAAAGGTATATGTATCACATGAAAGTCTATTTAACAGATAAATTAGGATGGGAGCGCCGTGAAGAAATAGAAGACTGGGACCTAACTAAAACGTTCGTAATGTTCCGTTATGTTTATCATGGTGGATTAGATAAAAAAACAACAGCTAAACAACGTGAGTTAGCACAAAAGGCTATATGGAGGAGATAGGATGAATAGAAGAACGAGAATTAAACGTTATTTCACGAAAGGTAAACAATATCCTTGTTTAGAGTGTGGGAAACCACTAGATAAACGAGATAAAGAGATTAGTATTTATTCTATATTTGAAGTGCATGAGGGGTGTTTTTAATGAGATAAATTAAAGTAGAGTTGCCGAAAAGAACAAATAAACCTAGTATGAAAGATATCAAGGAAATGAGAGAATGGGTAAAAAAATGATTATGAGTGATAGTGATTGGAGCCAATATAAAAACAAACGTTATATGTTTACTAAGATACCTATATTTTGTGAGCAATGCAGGGAACGAATGGGATCGAGAAACGGGTATCAAGTGAAGTATGGCTTTTGTGATGTTCATTGTGGAAATAGACTTTATGGGCTAACTTATTAAAATAAGATGTATAATTTTACGCAATCCAATTCTATTTAACAAATGTTGTCTATTTTCAACGATACAAAATAGTAAATGAGTTCCTAGATTCTTATGTATAATGGTTTAGAGGAAAGTCTTAATATTGTGCTTTCCTCGTTCTTTTGACCTTAAATGTTTTAAGTTTTTTAGAACGAGGTGAAACCATCATATATTTT
This sequence comes from Bacillus sp. N6, assembly GCF_052805735.1. Lineage (NCBI taxonomy): Bacteria > Bacillati > Bacillota > Bacilli > Caryophanales > Bacillaceae > Bacillus > Bacillus sp. N6. Next base: position 3,165,329 of record NZ_CM127843.1, on the reverse strand, counting down.
AACGGTTTAAGGACAACTCTATTCTTTTAAGAAAACAATTAAAAACAGTGAACAAATGCATGATATCAAGGTTTAAGAGGAAAAGGAGAAAATAATGGACAAAAAAAAGATTTTAAACAATTGCAACATACATATAATGTTTACATTTATGAAGATAAATTAAGTGAGTTCGATATGATGAAAATAATGATGGCTTATTGCAAAAAGTATAATGAAGATATAGCGAGAATAGAGTCTATCCTATATTTTCATTTACCTACTTATACTGAATATAAAGAAGGCGAAAGCAACGGGGGAGTCTGAGGACTCTTTTTTATTTTCAAAAAGCTTTTCAACCTATTCTGAAAAACGCAATAGATATCATTAGACAATCTTTGTTAAATAGATTTGGAACGTTATACAATAGTAACTGTAAGACATGAGGATATCTTACAAGCGTCGGAAAACGCGTAAATAAAAATAAATTTTGTATCATACAAATTATTCTATTTCTTTATAAACGTGGTTCCTTGCTCTTATTGATACATGGTAATTACTCACATTCTTACTAGTGTAGATACATAAATTATCCTTTGTTCTGAAATGTTCTAAGTTTATGTAAATAGTCTTGATTTCTTGTTTTAACTAACAGGTCTTTATCACAATGGGTCGTCATTAGTTTGAGCAGTGGACACGCTGATTGAATGAACTGACAAAAAAGGCAGTCTGTAAGCTGCCTGGAAGGTATAAGGCGTACTGAAAACTTGTTCACCTCCAAAAGAACGTTAATCTTTCAAGTACCTACTTTGCTCACACATAACCGTACTTGTACCTTCCAGGGGGATTATAACACCTTTCCAATCTATCTGTTTTGATAAACTTGCTTACTTCAATACTTGTTTTAAACATTGTAAAAACTCCTTTAAATTGTGAGAAGGGTTCTTCCCTTCTTTGAGAGTAGAATAAAAATGAGCATTGCAATGCATAGAAGGTTAAAATCCTTCCTACTTTCAAAGAAGTGAATAACTTCAAATAAAACTATTGAATATCTACTTGTAAAAGTTAGTAAAGGTAGTTTTTATTACTTGATGTAGAGTTTCTGCATTTATTGAATCCAACACATATATGAGAAGTTCTTCTTCTTCTCATTAAGCGTATAAGAGTTTTTTATGTTTGCTGTGCGGAACGGTGAACAGCGGCTTTGGGCATAGAGCCGTCCTCCTTTTTCTCTTATGCGTTTAATGAGGCGTGGAAGCCTTTTAAGCTGTTTTCAGATACCTGATTACTGACTTATAAACACAAAACGGGTAATCACTTCCCTTAAAAGTGAAATAACTATCAAAGGTTATTATCAAACAATTGGTAGTTAAATATCATAAAAGAGCAGCAATGAAGCTGCAAAATATGATAACTAAGCGAATATAACATCACTTAAATTGCATGAAGTACGATAACGGTATGAATTGCGAGTCTACGGACTATAAACCGATTGAAGGGGCTAATTACCCTTTATCGTGCCTATGTACGCAACTTGGTAACGCGAATAATTAAACACCTGGGGCAATGTCTGGGAAGCGTCAATGATTATAGTTATACTGGTTCGATTCCAGTCGTGGGCTTTTATCTTTTATAGTTACAAGTTGAGAAGCAGAGATTTCGCCATTTCTGTTTCTTTTCTTTATCAGAAGGAGGATATAAAAAGAAATAGGTTGCACTTAATGTGTAACCTATTTTAAATCTATTTAACAATGATGGAAAATATTCAATTTTATTAAACGATATGAGTTATATTGAAAAGAAGAACGTATAACTAAATATTGAGAGGTGGTAACATGCATGAATTAAACGAACGTCAAAAACGTTTCGCGGATTATTACATTGAAACAGGGAACGCTTCAGAAGCTTACATGCGGGCGGGATACAAGAGCGATAATAAAAAGGTTATTACCGCTGGTTCTTCTCGTCTGTTAGCGAATGTTAATGTTTCAGTATATATTGATTCTCACATGGCTGGCGTGGATTCTAAACGTATTGCTGATGCAAATGAAGTTTTAGAGTTTCTTACATCGGTAATGCGCGGAGAAGCAACAGGAAAGACGTTACGGGGTGTGGGCATGGGTGAACAAGTTATCAGTGATATAGAGCCGTCAATTGGAGAACGGAAAGATGCTGCTGTCCAATTGGGTAAACGTTATCGACTATGGACTGAAAAACACGAAATTGAAGGTGTTGCACAAGTTATTATCAACGGTTCTATTGGTAATACGTGCGAAGAGTGCGGAAAACATTATGAAGAGTGTGAATGCTAATGATTGAAAACTATCAAGGCTTGCTACTAACTCTCTCTGCGTTATTGATAGTAACTGTACCGATGGCGCTAATAGACAAATACGAAAAGAAAGCGCGGGAAGAGCATGAACGAAAACGTTGATCATATTGACATGAGAAACGTTATTTCACCGCGTTTCAAGAAAGTCTATTATCTATCAGAAATGAAGAAACACCTGCGGTATGTATTGAAAGGTGGTCGTGCTTCAGGTAAGAGTTACTTCATACCATTCCGCATATTGATGGACATTATGGAATATCCGATTAGTTGGCTGGTATTACGTAAAGTACAGAATACAGTTGTTAGATCGGTATTTGAACAGCTAAAAGAAGCAATGGAGATATTAAACATTAGTCATCTATTCCGTTGCATTCCGTCACGCCTGGTGATCGAATACAAGCCCAGAGGAAATAAGATATATTTTCTCGGATGTGAAGAACCAGAAAGGATCAAGTCTATTAAAGACGCTAAATTCCCTATCATGGGCTTATGGGTGGAAGAAATTGGCGAGTTTAGAACGGAAGAAGAAATATCTATCATTGAAAAGTCGGTGCTACGTGGTGAATTCGAAATCAATCCAGAGCATAGACCAGAGTTACCAAACTATGAATATACATTCTTCTACAGCTACAACCCACCTAAACGCCGTGCGCACTGGCTGAACAAGAAATATAACAGTTCTTTCATACCAGATAACACACACGTAAATCATTCAACGTATTTAGATAACAAGCATTTAACAAAGGCATTCTATGAAGAAGCTGAAATTGAAAAGGAAATGAACCCGCTAAAATATCGCTGGGAATATCTCGGTGAAGCAATAGGGTCTGGCGTTGTACCATTCGATAATATTGTTAGCGCTGAAATAACAGACGAACAGATTAGTCAGTTTGATAACATTCGTCAAGGTGTCGATTTTGGTTATGCAACCGATCCGCTAGCTTTTGGCCGTATGCACTTTGATAAAAAGAAGAACACGTTATACATATTCGATGAATTATACGGCGTTCAAATATCTAATAGAAAGCTGGCTGAATGGATCAAGAAAAAGGGATACCAGGAAATTGAAATAACATGTGATAGCGCCGAGCCGAAGTCTATAGCCGAGTTAAAGAATGAACATGACATACGAAAGGTTAAAGGCGCTAAAAAAGGGCCAGATAGCGTTGAGTACGGCACAGAATGGCTAGGCGATCTATACGCAATCGTTATTGATCCGAAACGTTGCCCTAACACGTTAAAAGAGTTTGAAAATGCTGATTGGGAAACGGACAAAGACGGAAACCCGCGACCACGATTACAAGATAAAGATAATCACACAATTGATATGGTGCGTTATGCAATGGAAAAGGACATGAAGAAACAAGGAAAAGTAAGAAGTATGTCCAGATTACAATTAGGATTCTAGAAAGGAAGATAAGATGCTTACATTTGAAGAAGCAAAAGAATTTTACTTTGATTTTCGTATCAAAGAAGGAGTTGGGAATAGTAAGGGGTATTTGGCCCTGCAAAAACTATACAAATACTACATGGGACATCATGAAATAAAGAATAAGAAGGATAGGAAGAACGGTAACAAGACGTTTAGGATCGTTCACAACTTCCCTAAGTACACAGCAACGATCAGCACGGGTTATTTCATGGGAATGCCTGTAACGTATAATACAACGGAAACTGAAGCGTTAGAGCCAGCGCTTGACATAATGGATGAAAACGACGGACAGACAGTAGATTATGATAATGCCCTTGATATGTCTATTTATGGCCGTGCATTCCGCTTGTTCTATCACGATGAAGAAGGCGAATTGAATTATAAAGACATTGATCCGCGTCATACGATTGCTGTCTATGATGACTCTATCAAACCTAAGATTACAGACGTTATTCGTTTTAGTGAGACAGTAACGAAAGATAATGAAATCAAGGTAGAAATGACGATCTATGACAAAGTGCAATACATTAAATACTCGTTTGTGTATGAAGGAAAGATTTTAGGACAACCATTAAACGAAATCCTGGACATTTCCATTGAGAACATGAGCCAAGAAGAAGAACAGGCACACAACATTGTAGATGAAGACGGAAACCCACGTATTCCAGTTATTAAGATACAGAACAATAAGTTTGAATTAGGAGACTATGAAGATATTCTTCCGATTATTGACGCGTATAATGATCTGCAATCTGGATCAATGGAAGACTTATCTGACTTCACTGACGCGATCCTAAAGTTAGTTAACATGAACGAAACAAACCAGGATGATATAAACAGCCTAAAAGAAGATAAAGTAATGCTGTTAGATGAAAATGGGGATGCTGAATGGCTTGTAAAACAGATCAATGACACGTTCAACGAAAACATGAAAACCCGTGTAGAAAACGATATACACAAATATACATTCGTTCCGAACATGAATGACAAGGAATTCGGCGGTAACCTGTCTGGGATCGCTATTAAATATAAATTGTTGGCCCTGGAGCAAGTACGCGGGCAAAAAGAGCGTATGTTTAATCGTGCGCTAACAGATCAATTAGGGATCATCAAAGGATACCTTGATAAATTACCAGGATCAAAAGAGTTTGGATTAAAAGACGTTAAAATCCAATTTACACCTAACTTACCAGCTAACTATTTAGAAGAAGCTGATCTTGTTGTGAAATTGCGTCAAGCTGGACTGCCAGATAAGTTTATCTATCAATATCTATCTGCTGTACAAGACATTGAACACTTAATAGAAATGAAGAAAGAACAGGAGGAAGAAGAGTATGACTCGTACAAAGATGCTTTCAGTGGGGAAAATGATAACGTGGAAGAACAAGGAAAGAACGATGCTACACAAGAGCGACAACTATCTGACGGTGACAAATATCAAACGCCAGGAAAAGGACAGGGAGACAGTAAAAAGATCAATCAGAAATAGTTTAGGCTACGAACCTACAGAAAAAGAGATTGATTCTATTATTGCCCTTGCTGGTGCTGGTGGCCTATGAACAGTGAAGCATATTGGGCCAAACGTGCTGAAGCCCAGGAAGCGAAAGGATACATTGAAGCCGAGAAACTAGAAAAGCGTATGCGTCAATCATTCGCACGCGCTGAAAAGGAAGTAACGGCCGAAATGAGGGCCTATCTATCGCGAAAGGGTTTTGACTATAGCGAATTGGTCAAGGCTCTTAATAAGCGTGAGAAACATGACAGGCGTATTAGTTTAGTAGAGTTTCTGAATGAATTACAGAATAGTGATCAGATCATAGCGCCGAACATTGCCCAGGATGTGAAAGCCCATCTGGACATGAAAAAACTTAGTAGATTAGAAGCCGTACAAAGTGAAATGCTAATCAAGTTAGGAAAAAGAGCGTTGACAGAAGAAAAAAGCCTTTGCAGCCTATTTACAACAACGTTTAAGGACACTTTGATCAGTAATAAATACGACTTTTACAGACATGGTATACAAAGTAAGGTCTATGAAATTAATGACAAGATGATTGAAAATGTGTTAAGTCACCCTTGGAGTGGTAACCAATTCAGTGATCGTTTATGGGAGAATAAGAGAACACTATTATTCCATTTACGAGGCGAAATGACACAAGGTGTTTTACAGGGCCTACACGCTGATGAAATAGCTGTACGGTTTGCGGAGAAGATGAAAGCGCCGTTGCGTAATGCCATTACTATGATCTATACAGAACAAGCCTATTTCTACGGAAAGGCCACGTTAGACAGTTATGAAGAAGCTGACATTGATAAATACAAACTACATGTAATATTCGATGCTAGGACTTCTACCCGCTGTAGATCGTTAGACACTGGAAAGATTTATATAACGGCTGATGCAAGCCCAGGAAGCAACTACCCTCCATTACATGCACGCTGTCGAACGCTAGCTATTCCATACCTTGAGGGCATACGATACGCAAATATACGTATGGTACGAGATAAGAACGGAAAGAGCGTCGAAACAAACGATGTGGAAATGACTTATCAGCAATATGACAAGTTATTCCAGCCGAAAAAAGGGGTGATAACATGAAAAACTTAGATCAAAAAGAGAAGGTGGCATTGATTAGTGTACTTTTAGGAGTGCTAGGAAAACACCAGGAAGAAATTGATCAAGATTTATTTAATGACAAAGTTGTTGTGTTAAACGAAATGACAGACGAAACAACACCGAAACAACGTAGAGAAACTATTAAAAAAGTTACGACTAACTTATTAGAAAGTCTATAACTATATAATTTTTATATAATAAGTGTGGAAACGGACGCGAAAAACCGAGGCAAACATAGTCACACACCGACTTAAAATGTGGAGGTAATATCATGAAAAAATTTTTAGTTAGTACGGGGATTGTAAAACCTGCAATTCGATTATCTGATCTTAAGAACAGCCTACAATTCTTTTCTGAAGGTGGCGAAGGTGATGACCCTGCTGGAGATGGTGGAGGAACACCAGAAACATTTACTAAAGAGCAAGTGGAAGCGCAAATTCAAGCTGAAGTAAATCGCGTTGCGGGTAAAATCCGAAAAGAGGAACAACGAAAAGCCCGCGAAAGTGCCGAAAAGGAATTCGGTGAAAAGAATAAAACAGAAGTGGAAACATTAATGGACGAAATGCGCCAGATCAAAACAGAGCGTGACCAGGAGAAGCAAACGGCCCACAATCTTAAAATGAAAGACGTTGCCGTTGCTAAGTTAGCAGGAGCTGGTTTTGGTGCTGGCTTTGCTATGAACGTGATCGGCGACACTGAAGAAGAGATTGCAAAGAATGTAGAAGCATTCAAAGCAAATCTTGACAGTGAATTAACTAAGCGTGTTAAAACGAGTTTAGCTGATAAAACACCAGGTGAATCAAAAGGCGCTGGTGACAAAGGCGGTAGTGATCCGATTCGTGACGCTTTCATGAAAGAGTGGCAATAAGGATCATGACCAACGGAATTGACGTCACTATAAAAGCTATTCCAAAACTATTAAACAAAGAGAGAGGATTTATAGAATGACTACATTAAATCTAACACATAAGTTTTCACCTTTAGTAGATGAGCGTTTCGCGCCGTCTGCTGTTACAACTGCTTCAACAAACCAGGATTATGAATTCACTGGAGCAAAAGGAATCAAAATTACATCTGTTCAAACTGTAGAAATGAATGATTATAAGCGTTCTGGTCAAGGTCGATACGGTCAAGCTGATGAATTAGGCAACGATCTACAGGAAGAAATCATGAAAAAAGACCGCTCATTCACATTCACAATGGACAAAATGAACGAAGAAGAAAGTGAAGTAAAGGTTGCACCAGCGATCGCGCGTCAAATGCGTGAAGTTGTTATTCCAGAAATTGAAACATACCGCTTAAAAGTTATGTCTGAAGGTGCTGGAACAAAAGTAGACGGTGCTATCACTAAGACAAATGCTTATGAATCCTTCCTAGCTGGCCAAGAAACGTTGGATGATCACTTTGTACCAGAAAACCGCGTGTGTCATGCAACACCTGCATATATCAATAAATTAAAGCTAGACGATAACTACACGAAAGCTAGTGATTTAGCACAAGGAACAATCCTTTTAAAAGGTCAAGTCGGTGAGGTTGACGGCGTTGCTATCATCAAAACACCAAAGTCATTTATGAATGGTCAAGAATTCATTATCACTCATAAGTCGGCAACTGTTGCGCCTGTTAAATTGGCTGAAACAAAAGTACACCTTGATCCACCAGGAATTTCTGGAACGTTAGTAGAGGGCCGTTTCTACTATGATGCATTCGTGTTAGACATGAAGAAAAACGCAATCTATGCACACGCTGGAAAAGTTGAAAAGGCTACTGCTAAAAATTAAGAGGGTTTTGGCTCTCCCTTTTTTAGAGATTAACACATGAAAATGATAACTACTTTTGATCGTTACGCTAAATCTACTCAAAAAGAGTATACGGCCATGCAAAAGGAATACATTGAAGACATTCTTATCCCTGTAGTGACAGAGTTTATCGTTGGTTATACTGGCGTTGATTTTGAAGCTGAAGGGCGTGAATTCCCTAAATCTTATGAGGTTGTAGCGTTTAGATTAATAACTTATCACTTATCTGGCGAAGGTGCTGACGTTGTAAGTGAACAAATGGGATCGTATCGCGTTCAATATGGGCCAGAAGGGATTTATCCCAAAACATTATTAACAGGGCTATCAAGGCGAATGAGAACACCAAGTGTGCGTATTCGCGGACGTAGGCCAGAAGGAAGGTAACAAATGCGTATCGCGGGATTACTGGCCAAACACGGCAAACCTACGGAAATACAGCGTAAAGGCGAACGGGACAAGAAAAACCCGTATGACAAAGGCGAATTTAAGAAGATTAATGAGGTTGTAGCCATTGTTGATGAATTGGTAACAGGATCACCAGCGGGCTTTAAACAGGATCGCATTGTTAACTCAACTGACGCTATTATGTATTGTTCCGTTATTGATGTAAGGGCTGGCGATAAAGTTATACAAGATGGGAAAGAGTACCGTGCAACTAAAGCGTCAAACCCTTATAACTCTAACGATCATATAGAGGTCGCGCTGGATGTGTGGTCATAATGGGCGAATTCATATCAAGGCGCGCTGAATGTGAAAGAAGAACGGCGCAATTGCAAAAAGTGGCCCTTCAAAGAGCGATCAAACATATTGAAGCGCAAGCGAAGATAAACACCAGGAAAAAGAGTGGCGCAACAGCCAGAACAATTACAAGCAAAGTAACTGGTGAAGGTCAAAACTTACAGGCGATTGTGGGCGGGAACGATGACAATTTAATATACGAAGAATTCGGAACGGGTATTTATTCCGAAAAAAATGGCCGAAAAACACCGTGGAAGTACAAGGATAAAACCACAGGTAAATGGTACGTTACACGCGGTAAAAAAGGAACACGGGCCATGCGTAAAGCTGGAGAGAGTTCAAAAGGCCAAGTAAAACAAATTATTGCGCAAACAATGAAGGGTGGTATGGATAAATGATCCAGGTTGTTGAGTACGTCAATGAATTGTTGTGGGACATTGCTGATCCACTCGGAATTGATGTGCATTATGAGGAAGCTGTAGACGAAAATATACAACTACCTTACATGGTATTTGATCTGCAAAGTGACGCTACTATGAGTAAGTACAGTGAAAAGTTTACGGTAACCGTAAATATATGGGGTGTTTCAGAACACTTCAACAAACTGGACGTTGCGAGCCAGGAAATCTATGACGCGGTTGTAAATCGTACATTGATCAATGCATGTAAATCGCTAACGATCCAAACTGATTTTATATCTAGAATGAATCTTCCTGTCGATGATCTCGAAATGAGGTGTAAAGAAGTTAGATTCAGCCTAGTTAAATATAGAACGTCGGGACACGACACAAAATAACTCACGAGGTGACAAAGCATGATTGCACAATTTAATAAATTCACGCCAGAAAACATTGTATTGGGATCTGGTACAGGCATTTTCTTTAACTGGAAACAAGGCGAAGAAAAAATGATCGACGTAGGCGCTACACAAGGTGACTTGTCATTTACTTACGCACCTTCTTTAGAAGCTATTAAAGCACGCGGTGTGCGCGGTAAGGTGAAAGGCCTACAATATGTATCTGAATCAGAAACAAAAATGAAAGCGGGCTTCCTGGAGTGGATCAGAAAAGATTTAATCAAACACTTCTTGTTAAATGCCCAAATTCAAGAGTACACACAAGATGGAACGGGGCCAGGAAAAGTAAAAGGTAAAGGCGTAATCATTCGTGGAAATGAAAACCTTATGAACGCTTGTGGGGATGATGTTTACATTGATGACATTACTGTAATTGGTCGAAGTAATGACGGTAATGTTTATCGAATCACGATGTTTAACGCGTTACCTACATCTGGTTTTGAAGCTGTATTCAGTGAAGCTGAAGTTGCTCCAGAGGTGGAATTCACAGGACATAACGATCCAAACGATCCAATGACACCACCATTTGAAATTGAAATCTTTGAGCCAGACGGTAAGTGCGGGCCAGACTTTGAAAAAAATCATGCGCGCGTATTTATAGACGCTGAAAAGATCGAAGAATAAATAACAGAGGGTTTAGGCCCTCTTTCTAAATATTAAAATACTTATCTCAGAAGGGTGTTATATAAATGGAATCAGTACAATTCGAACTATTAAACGGTAATAAATACAATATGAAAGAGCCTAACGCAATGCAACGTATGGTTATTGCTGGTTTAGCTGGTAAACATCAATTATTAGGTGACGTACCTGCGAGTGACGTTGATAACTTCTTTAAAAGTGCGCGAAAGCAAGCTGAAGGGAAAAAGCTAACTGATAAAGAGAATTCAAGTATGTTCAACTTTGCAATGCTGTTAAACAACAAAATTCTGATGATGATGGGTGAAGATGCTGAAGCAATGTTCAACCTTATGGCGGGTATGTCAGACCTTCCTAAAGGTGAAATGAAAGAGTTATGTGGATCAGATTTTGACATTGTATTCAATGCATTTAAGCGTGTTGGTGGTATTTCGGCTTTTATGAAATCCGTGACGAACCTAAGCATGTAATAGGTACTATTATTGATCGCATGGCCAAACGTTACGGATCGTTAAAAGATGTGTTAGAACTTCCCTGGAGTTTCTTAATAGATTTATATATGACTGTAACGGACAAGGCTATTGAATACGATATGCGCTGGGACGCTTATATAAATAATCCTTTCCGTGATAAGTCATTTAGTGATTACTTAATTGAAACAGGTTACCGCGATAGGGGTAACAAATACAAAAAAGAAACAATCCCTGTTGAACAAGTCATGAAAAACGCGCGTGAGTTAAGTAAACAGTTTAGGAGGGAATAAGGTTGGAAGTATTCAAGATATTTGGAACACTAGGTTTAAAAGATACTGAATACAGGAACGGCCTAAGAAGGAGTGAGAACGAGGGGCGAAAAGCCTCTCAATCTATCTCTAATGGCTTTAATCCTGTTAATAAAACATTTGGCATGGTAGGCGCTAGCACTGTAGCAATGGGGATTGGCCTTGCTGGAGTTGCTGGCGCTTCTTTAGGTTTAGCAACTGGATTGGTCGGCGCTGTAAAAGAAGGTATGTCATTTGAAAAACAAATGAGTAAAGTACAGTCTATTAGCGGATCATCTGGCCATGAAATGGGAGAATTAACCGCAAAAGCTCGTGAATTAGGTAAGTCAACCCGCTATAGTTCCACTGAAGTTGCTGAAGGTTTCGAATTTATGTCTTTAGCTGGTTGGAATGCTAGCCAGCAAATTAGCGCGATTGGCCCGCTATTAAGTATGGCCACAGCTGGTAATATGGACTTAGGACGGGCAACCGACATTGTAACCGATACGATGACTGGTTTTGGGATGCAAGCGAATGAAGCTGGAAAAGCGTCTGATTTATTCGCGGTTACACAGTCAAAAACAAATACAAGTATTGATCAATTAGGGGAAGCAATGAAATATGTTGCGCCAGTTGCAAACTCGTTTGGTATGAACTTATCAGACACAAACGTTATCCTGGGTGAATTCGCAAATGCTGGTACAAAAGGATCAATGGCGGGTACTGCTTTGCGTGCTGGTCTATCTCGTTTAGCTGGGCCACCTAAAGAAGCGAGTAAAGCCCTTGACGCGTTGGGAGTTTCGACAACTAACACTGATGGATCAATGAGAAATATACGCGATATTGTCGGCGATTTATCAAAAGGTTTCAGTAATTTATCACAAGAACAACAAATTGTTTCCGCAAAAGCTATTTTTGGACAAGAAGCCTTTTCTGCATGGTTGCCAGTTATTAAAGGCGGTACAGCGGAATTTGATAGATTAAAACGCTACATGGATATGTCGAGCGGGTCTGCTGATATGATGGCCAAAGTCATGTCTAACAACCTTGATGGGGCAACTAAAAACATGATGTCAAGTGCGTCAAACCTGGGGTTGGTTTTATACGACAAAATGACACCAGCCTTAATGAGTGCAACAAATGGAACAACTGGGCTTATAGAAGGCATCACGAACTATCTTGATCCAACTGGACAAGCTGTAGAAGCAACGCAATTGCTGGCGGGTACGAAAAACCAGTTAGCAATGGAAGAATTGATTTTACAGAATGAACTGAAACAAGGGATTATAAACGAAGATCAATACACGGAGAAAAAGAGACAAGCGAAACAAGTTATGGAAGAAAACCTAACTGCAAAAGGTATGTTAGCGACTAAAGAACAAGAATTGGCTCAACAACTTGATGCGGGATTGATCACACAAGAGCAATATGACGCACAAATGCGAGAAGCGAAAGTTGTCATGGAACAACGCGCCGAAGCTGTACGTTTAGCCCAGGAAAAGGAAGCACAATGGTCCGCTGTAATTGAGGGAATCATGGGGCCTTTACAAACTTTAGGTACTGCCTTTGTTGATTTATGGAATGCAAAGTCTGGTGAAGGTGTCCCGAATAGTGCAAAAGAGATTTTCACACAAATGGGGCTATCTCCAGAAGCGCAAGAAATGGCAATGGCTGTTATTGAAGGTGTTAAACAGGGTGTTGATTTGATCATGGCCCTGGTTACGGGTGATTGGGGAGAAGCTAGCAAGATAGCGGAAAAGATCGGACTAACGCCACAAACTCAACAAACAATAGCTGACGTTGTAACAGGCGTTATCAGTATTGTAACAAACTTAGCTAGCGGTGTAATGTCTCTTATCGGCCCTATTGGATCGTTCATATCTATGTGCTGGGATGGCATTTTACAGGTTACTAATGCTGTTTGGGGTGCCATTTCTCCATATGTAACAACTATAGTAAACCAGGTGAATTCTGTTGTAACATCGGTAATCGGCCGTGTGAAATCATTCTGGGATAATAACAACCAGGCAATAAAACAGATAACTGAAGTTATTTGGGGTGTAATTTCGGTAGTATTCCAAACAGCACTAAACGTTATCCTGGGCATTATAACAACTGTTTTTCCTGTAGTTCGTGGTATTATCGAAACGGTAATGAACGCGATACAATTAGTAATATCACTTGTTTTAAACTTGATCACTGGAAATTGGGAAGGTGTCTGGAATTCAATAGTTACATTCTTCCAACAAACATGGGATACGATAGTGAATGTTGCTGACGGTGTTTTAAACGGCCTGTTATCATTTTTTCAGGGTACTGTTAACACAATAGGTACAGTGTTCAAAGTTGTAACAAAAGCTATAGGCGGGCCATTTGAAGACGCTTGGAAGATTGTTGATAAAGTTGTCGGATGGATTGGAAAAGCTGTAGATAAAGTGAAAGGTTTCATAAGTGGTATAGCAGATTCTGCAAAGGCTGTTGGCGGTGCTGTCGCTGGCGCTCTAGGTTTTTCTGCTCCTGCTCCTGCATCTGGTGGTGGCCGTAGTATGGCTGTATCCGCTAGTGTTGGCGGTTTCGCAAACGGTGGTGTATTTAAACCAGGTATGGAACGTATGGTTAAAATCGGTGACGCTAAAGGCTACGATGAAGCGATCATGCCATTAAATGACGATGTATTCCAGAAGATCGGAAACGGTGTAGCGGAATCGTTAGGCGGTGTTAGCGACAAAGACAAGGAAATTCATTTGCGAGCAACTGTAGAAATGGATGGAAAGGCTGTAGGTGAATTGGTGGCCGACACTGTAGAACGTGTAAACACTAGAAAGAAAGAAACTAGAAAACTATTTTAAGAGGTGAAAGAATGAAGTGTTTTGATAAATTAGCATTCTTTAGTTTTAATGGAAAAAGAAATGATAAGGTGATTCCATTACAGGGCGTTAAACGTCCTGCATGGGCGCCTATTGAACGATCGTTCTTAGAAGTACCACATTATCCTGGCGGGCGCTTATTGCGTACAGAAACGAAAATGAGAGAAATTTTAATACCAGTAGCATTTATGTATGAAACATCGGAACAAGGTGAAAAGTTAAAAGAAGAATTGGCCGATTGGCTTTATACGGATCAGCCAGCCGAATTAATTTTCGATGACGAAAAAGATCGTACTTATTTAGCTGTTATTGACGATGAACTTGATCCAGATCAATTAGTCGATATTGGACAAGGTACGTTGAAGTTCATATGTCCTATGCCTTATAAATTAGGCGCTGTACAAACCATTGATTTTAAACAGGACTGGACGACGGAACAAAACGCATATTTTCGCAATAAAGGTACAATAGAAGCTAAGCCTATTATCGAATTAGAAATGACTAAGCCCGCGACAAATCTTGATGTATGGTTTGGTAAATATCCACAAGAACGCCAGTATTTCCGTATCGGTCAACCTATGTCGATCAATGACAAACCTGTCCAGGAGAATGAACGCGTATTGTGGGACGAAATGAACAACCTGGTCGGATGGACTGACGCGGGGAAGACAGTACCAGGAATGGAAAGTACGGGTAAATTTAGAGTTAATTCTGGTAGATATGCATTTGAAGTTGAAGATTTTGGGACGCCTAAACAGGGAGCGTTCACAGGCCCTATTTTAAAACGATCAATTCCAGGCGGGCCGTTAACAGACTTTAAAGTTGAAGCATACGTAACCCTAAAATGTAAAGACCCTGGAGAAATGGGCCGTGTATCACTATTCTTATTGGATGAACAAGGTGATTTAGTGGCCGATATTAACATGAATGATCTTTATTGGACTGTAGAACGCGCGCACGGATATGCAAGGATCGGAAATAGTATGCAACCGAACAACACTAGAAAAATGTATGATTCTGCTGGTGGTGGAAATACAGCATTCAATAACTTTTATGGCCGTATCTCTTTAGCTAGACGCGGGAAAACGTGGTCTGTATATTTTGCTAGGTTTAGAACAGGAACGGAAATAGACGACGCAAGCGCGGTGCAATTCTTTACAGACGATGAAAACAACCCTATGACGGTAACAGGCCGAAGAGTGGCCCAAATCGCTATTGGTATTCAACGCTGGCAAGATCACAGGTTTGTCAATGATATGAGAATTGATGATCTGAAAATTTGGAAGGTTAATAAGGTCGGAACAGGTGGCAAGCCTTATTTGCTAGACACTGGCGACAAAATTATAATAGATACAGAGCGTTCGCTTGTTACGATCAATGGAAAGGACGCTATTTCCGCTAAAGATATTTTTAGTTCATTCCCTAAGATCATAAGAGGGGAGAACAGACTTTCAATTATGCCACCAGATATAAAGGCAAAAGTAACATATAGAGAGAGGTACAGATAATAAATGCAAAATACCGAACTTCACATAATAGATTTTAAAACACAATCAATCGTGGCAACATTCCAGGATCAAGATTATTGGGATGATATGCGTGAGTGGGAATTAAAAAACAATGTTGACATTCTAGAATTCAAAGTCTTTGACGGAACGCGCCAGGCTATAGCATTACAGCAACAAAACTTAGTGTTGCGCCAGGATCGTGAAGGAAATGTAATTCCATACACTATTGAAGACGAAGTTGAAAAAACGGCAAGTGATCGTTCTATTACAGTTAGGGCGGTCGGATCATGGACAGGATTAAGAAAGGCCAACTTTATTCGTCCACAAAAGTTAGAAGGGTTAACAGCACATCAATATGTAGCGCTTGCAACTGCTGGTACTAAGTGGCAACCAGGGAATATTGCTTATGCTTCCTTTAGAACAATGACACTAGACGAATTCACAGACCCTCTAACTCTATTAAAGAAAACAGCAACTTTATTTAACTTAGAATTGAATTATCGTGTAGAAGTAGACGGAAACACTATAACAGGTTGGTTCGTTGATCTAGTCGAAAAGATTGGACGCGTTACACGAAAAGAAATCGAACTAGGAAAAGACTTGATCAATGTAACACGTATTGAACACACTAAAAATATTTGTACGGCCCTGCTTGGTTTCGCGCGTGGTGAGGATAATGAAGTTATCACAATAGAAAAGATCAACAACGGATCACCTTACATTGTTGATAATGAAGCATTTCAGCGCTGGAGTGAGAACGGCCAACATAAATACGGTTTCTATCAACCAGAAACAGAAGGAGAAATTGACGCAAAACGTTTAATGACTCTTATGAAAACTGAAATGGAGAAAAGAAAGAATTCTTCAGTCGGTTATGAGGTGGACGCGTTAGATATTGCTGAAGTGTTCGGCCTACGTCATGAATTGATCATGAAAGGTGATACGATCGGAATTAAAGACACGGCGTTTACACCTGCCTTGTATTTAGAAGCGCGAGCGATCGGTGGGAAAGAGTCTAATACTAATCCAGATAGAAACAAATATACTTTCGGTGAATATCATGAAATCGTTGATTATGACGCGGAAATGAGAAGAATGTATAACCGTGTTCAAGGATTACTTGAAAATAAAGCTGGTAAACCTATGCTGGATCAGCTCAACAAACTTGTCCAGGAACAAGAAAGCAAAATGAATGAAGTTATTGAAACTAACAAGCGTGTAACAGAGATTACAGAGAAGTTAAATGAAATGGTTACAAATAATTCAGTTACGATCCACGACGGCCCAAACGCGCCAACAGAAGGATTAAAAGAAGGGAAATCATTATGGTTGGACACTTCAAACGGAAAACCTGGCATTCTGAAAATCTGGCGTGGTGGTAAGTGGGAAGATGTAACAGAAGATTTTTCTGGACTGGAGAAGGAAATCCGTGACCAGGTTGCAAAAGATGTGCAAGAAAAGACAAATCAATTAAACAAAAGTGTATCAGATATGGAAAAACGCGCTGGAGAAGTCGAAAAGAAAGCTGAATCATTAGAAACTAAAGCTAACGATCTAAACAAAGAAATAGAAGGTTTAAAGGGTGGTGTACAGTCTTTAGATCAGATCACAAAAGAGATAAAAGAAACGGAACGCGGTACACAAGAAACATTGAAGGAATTGAAGGTTAACGGCCAAAAAGTTGATCAAACAATTGTACAGATCGGAAAGTCTTTAGAAGGTTTCAACACTTCTATTAGTCAGATTAAGAAAGACGCGGAAACGACTAGCAAAACAGTAGCGGAACAGCAACAAACAATAAGCGGCTTTAGTCAGTCTATTCAGAAACTAGAAACCACTGATAAAACGATCAATGAAACATTAGTTAAACAGCAACAATCTTTAAATGGTTTTACAAATGAGATCAGCCAGTTAAAAAAGAAAGATGGAGAAATTAACGAAACGTTAGTTAAACACCAGCAATCTTTAAACGGGTTCACAAATGAGATCAGCCAGTTAAAGAAAACTGACGGAGAACTAAAAGAAATCACCGTAAAACAAGAACAGTCGATCAAGGGTATTTCTAATTCTATTGTTGAAGTTAACAAAAACATTAGTGGTCAGTCGCAAAAAATAAACACGCTAGAAAGTACAGTTGACGGAAATAAAAAGTTGATCCAGAAAGTTGAAACAGACGTCAAGAACATGGACACTGATGTAATTAACCTTATGAGAGGTACAAAGGAATTAATACCACCAACTTATTTTAAAGGTGAATCAGTTGCCCTTTCTAAAGATCGTTTTAATGATAATGCTGTAGTCGATATTTTGGGAGCATGGCACGGCCTGGCCTATCACTTCACAATCCTTAAAAATGAAGGTAAATTGAATTTAGGCGACACGGTAACATATTCCGTTTGGGTTAGGATAAAAGGCGCTAAAGATGGCGAGAGAATGCAACAAAGCATGTATGATGGTTTAGGTTTCGGCCCAGAGGTAGAGAGCGCCACAAACCAATGGAAACAGGTTAGTGGATCATTTAAGATTGAACAAAAACACCTTGACTCTAAAGATAATGTTATTCGTGTTGAAGCCTGGGAAAGTTCGCACGCTAAAGGGTGGGTTTATCAACAGTCTAGTCCTATGTTATCAGTAACTAAAAAGGCGTACCCGTGGAGACAAGCGCCAGAAGATACAGTAAGTGAGGGGAAATTCACAAGCGTTACAACAGAGATCAAAGAAGAAGCGGGAAGAATTTCTACAAAGTTAGAAAAAGTTGAAGCGCGCACGGTCGGCGGTGAAAACTGGATTATTAATACAGGTCGAAATCAAAGACCACAAACAATCGGAATGGTCGGCGGTGCAATGCTTAATAAGGCTGGCCACTCGTTCCACGAGGATTACATGATTGTCGAATGTACAGATCAAACCGACTCTTTCTATCAATTCCATTTAGATAATACGAAAATGGGAGACTATGAAAAAGGGAAAGATATGACATTTAGTGTCGATCTACAGAATGATGTTCATGTTGATTTTCTTGTATTCCAATTTATCAATGGATCATGGACAGAAAACCTTCAAACTGGCTTCCCTGCTGGCGGTTGGTCAAGAAGATCATTTACATTCCAGATAGACGGACGCGCCACGGGTTGGGGTATGCGTTTAAGGTTTGCGAGATCAGAAGCGTCTAAAGGTAAGAAGTTCGGCTTTAAACGTCCTAAACTGGAAAAGGGATCAGTACCGACGGACTTTAGTAAGTCAACTTATGAGTTAGAACAAAGTGTTGACGGTGTAACAGAGCGTATAACAAAAACAGAGTCTGTCGTTAATGACGCTGGTGATCGTAACTATGTACGAAACGGGGATTTCACGCACTATTGGGCTGACAATGATTTAGGTTGGGACAAAGCCCTAAACGGCAATTTGCGCTCTGGAAACTGGTCTACAGGTTATAACAACGGTACTACAGACCCTACAAAGGGTTATCACATGCACGTAAATGATAAAAAGTTTGGTTATCCTGTAGTTGCTGTAATTAATAAGAATGGCCCGATCGTAGGCGGTAAAAGGTGGCTTGGGTTATCTCAAGGCATGCCAAAAAGTTTCGTCAACGATTTCCAGCCAGGTGATACATTTACAATCGCTGTAGATGTATGGACAGAAACAGCAAACAATAAACTGGCAATAGGCTTCCATCACTTTATTACTGGAAATAACACACAAAGTTTCTACAGTGGTTGTCCAGAACTAATGATTAACCCTGTTAAAAAGTGGGTTAGAATTCATTTTACAGGAAAATTAGAAGCCAGAACAGACATGTCGAAGGCGTTTAATTTATATGTTTACGGTGATCGTTCAAATGATGGTAGTGAGTGCTATTTCAAAAATGTATCTGTATTAAAAGGATCAATGCCGAAAACGTTCGCGCCCTCACCAGAAGACGGAGTGAAAGAGACATTGTTCAACGAAAAAGTAACGGAGATCACGAAGGACGCTGACGGGATCAAAACGAACGTGAAAAACTTGACTGAACTAACAACGAAACAGGGTCAACAGATCACAAGTTCAGAAACTCAAATGAAACAATTGTCAGATGAATTGAGCGCAAAAATGACATCTAAACAGGTTGAAGACTACGTTGCGGGCGTTGGCTCTACAAACGAATTGCGAAATGCATCATTTTCACAAAACGAAAAGTATTGGATATTCAATAAAACAGAAGGCGCAACATCTAGTATAGATAAAAATCTAACATACAAAGGGAATGCGTCGTTCTTATTCACTTCTACAGGGCTAACACAAAACAGGTGGTTCGGCATTACTGGTGAGTTTATACCTTGTCAATCTGGCGAAGACTTTGTTTCTTCTGCATATTTCATTACTGACGGAAAACCACCAGCTTTCGACGCTGGAACAGGTTGTTTTATTGAAATAGAATGGTGGAGCGCTGACAAGAAAACTAGAATAGCGACAAATAGAACTAGGGTTGAGCTTACTAATCACATTTGGAGAAGGTTCGAAATAACAACGAAAGCGCCAGCTAATACAGGCTTCATAAGATTCCGTGTTTACAATGAGCGTAACGGCCGTTTTTGGATGGCGTGCCCTATGTTGCAACGTGGTAAAGTTGCAAGTGAGTTTATGGAAAACCCAAAAGACATTACCGACGTTGACTATCTGCGTGAAGAACTTGCAAAACGTATCGCAACAGAACAATACAACCAGAAGGTCACAGAGTTAGAAAGATCAATCAAAGCAAATAAAGACGGCATTGATCTAAGGGCAACGAAAACAGAAGTTTACACAAGGGTACAAGCTGACGGAACTTTTGCGAAGGACGCACATGTAAAAACGTTAGAGGGTAGAATCCAGGTTAACGAAAAAAATATCAATCTATCAGTAAAAGAAAACAACCTAATCGCAAGTATTAACTTGACAAAAGAAACAGCAACGATCCAGGCAAGTAAGATAAACCTTATCGGTGCAATTACGGCCCAACATTTCCAGGCTAACACTATCAAGGGTGTTAAATATGAAAGTCATAACGCTAAAGACGCAACAAACAGAGTTGAAATATTCAACAGTATCATTAAAAGTTTTGGCCCGTTGGACAAATCTAGAAACGCTCAAAACTATGCCGAGTTAAAAGAAGGTGGCCTACAGGTTTACGAAGTAGCGCCGAACGGTTCACCTTATGGCGGGAAGCATGTTGAAGCATTGCCGGGCCGTTTAAATGTTACTAGTGATCGCTGGTCTTCAGCTATAGAGCCTAGTGAGTTTAGAATCTGGGCCCCGAATAACCTGGCAACAATCGCATTAGGTGAAGTACCGCTTGCAACTGATGGTTACGGGTTGCGTTTAACTGCTCCAGAGGGAATCATGGTACAAGCAACGCAAGGATCAACGCGTCCAACAATCCAATTCAACCCTCCAGAAGCCATTTACTTTGATGGATTCGGAAATATCGTAGGCGGTAAATATGCAAAGGATTGGTCTACATGGTCTATCAAAGACGCACAAGGTAGACTTAAATATATAACGGGCGTCGGTGTCGGATCATCGCAAACAACGGAATACTCTTCATATGGTGGCGGTCATGCGTTTAACCACAACGGAACACGCCTTTGTGCAATGTGGATTCAAGGCGCTAACTGGATGCAACAATTTGGAACACACGCCATTTTCAAATGGCAAAATAATGCAAGACGTTTTGAATTCCGTACAGGTGACGACGGCGGTTGGTCTAACGCTACGGCGGGATCATTCCAAAACGCGTCTTCACTAGTTTGGAAAAAAGACATTAGCAACTTTGAAGGATCAGCATTAGAAATAATTCTAGAAACTGACATCATGACTTACCGTTACAAGAACATTGAGTCAGCCCAGTTTGTTGATGTGGAAGGGAATGTGATTGAATCAGATCAAGAAATCGGCGAAGCATACGGCCCTGTTCGTGTAGGTGTTATTTCCGAATTCGCGCCAAAATTAATTGCTAATGAAGATGGTTCTGCTGTCGATCTTTACGCGATGATTTCACTAGGTTGGAAAGGAATACAGGAGAATCACAAAGATATACAAGATAAAGACAAACGTTTAAATGATCAAGAAACTAGAATGAAAGATTTAGAAATTACTATGAAAAATCAAAGTGATACAATTTCCACTCTAGAAACAAAGTTAAACCAGGTGTTAGAATTATTAGGAAAGGAATGAGAAACTAAAATGGAAAATTTCATCATGGAGCAACTTGCAAGTGGCGGCGTTGTCGGTTTATGTATCGGTGGGTTTGCTTGGCTTTTCCGTTATGTCTTAAAGCGTAACGAGATAAGGGAAGAGAAGCTAGAAAACACTATCGAAAGAGGTGTCGAACGAGAAAAAGAATATGTAACAGTCATTAGAGACAATCAAGACATTATGAAACAACAAGCTGAATCAATTCGAGATATTGGCGAGATTAAACATATATTACAAATTAAAACGAAAGAAAAAGAAGTGGACGAAGTGCATTGATTTAATATCAGCGCACTTAAATCCAATTCTATTAAACAAAATTAGAGAGGTTGATTACATGCAAATCAAACAAATGTTAGTACCAGAAAGCCGTTACCCTACTTTATGTCCTAATCCTATGACGCCAACGGAAATTACTTTCCATAATACTTATAATGACGCCCCAGCAATTAATGAGCGAAACAATGTCGCTAACAACTCAACCGGAACAAGTTTTCACATTGCTGTAGACGATAAAGAAGCAATTCAATTAATTCCATTCAATCGCAACGCGTGGCACGCTGGAGACGGCGCAAACGGACGTGGTAACCGCCATTCTATTGGAGTTGAGATATGTTATTCTAAATCTGGTGGCTCACGCTATGAACAGGCTGTAAAAAACGCGATCATTGTCATTAGACAGTTAATGGATCAGTTCAATATTCCAATCGACCGCGTTAAAACACACCAGGAACGAAACGGAAAATATTGTCCTCATCGTATGTTGGCTGAGGGTCGTGTGGAGTGGTTTAAACAACAGTTAGTTTCTGGCGATTATGTACCACCTGAACCAACACCACAACCTCAACCACAATTACCTTCTGGACAATATGATTCTAGTTGGTTTGCTAGAGAGCGCGGAGCATTCACCTTGAATACAACTATCAATTTACGTACAGCTCCATTCAGTAACGCGCCATTAATCGCGACTCTTTCAAAGGGTCAATCAGTTTCATATGATGGCTATGGCATTGAGCAAGATGGTCACGTTTGGATTAGACAACCACGAGCAAACGGAACATATGGTTACATGGCAACTGGTAAGAGCGCAAACGGAAAGCGTGTAGATTATTGGGGATCATTTAAATAAAAGAAAAAGAGTCTTCATAATGAAGACTCTTTTTTGGGGTTAATAATACATTTACTAGTGAATTTGATAATCCTAAAATCTTTGATGATTATGTAGCTAAAGATTTCATTTCACAAAAAGAACGTAACAATATTGAAACGAACATGGTTCAAGGGATTCACTTTTTCAATAAAGAAATTGCAGAGCAGTTTCAAGACAATCCAAAAGAAATATTAAAATGGATTACGCAAGTTCAGTTATCACCAACACCTTTAGCACGTGCCGCATATTGTGAAAGAGTATTACTACATGAAATTACATTAGGAGCAAAACAATACGCCATACTCGGTGCAGGCTTAGATACGTTCAGTTTTAGACACCGAGAATTAGAAAATAAAATAGAAATATTTGAAGTGGATCATCCTTCTACACAGGCGTTTAAGAAGGAAAGAATAAAAGAAGTAGAACTTGAAGTTCCAAATAACCTTCATTTTGTTTCAATGGATTTTACGAAAGGATTTTCCTATGAACAGTTACGCAATGAAGGATTTGAACATAAAAAGACTTTCTTTAGCCTTTTAGGTGTTACGTACTATTTAACGAAAGAGGAACTTGCTAGTTTAATAGAGTGCTTGTTTGAGATGGTTCCAGAAGGGAGTTCTATCGTTTTCGATTATCCGGATGAAAACTTGTTTACAGAAAAGGGACTGTCCAATCGAGTTGAAAATATGGTGAAAATGGCTGCGGTAGGCGGAGAACCGATGAAATCATGTTATTCTTATGCTGAAATGGAAGCACTGTTAGAGAAGGCGGGCTTACTCATTTATGAGCATTTATCACCAGAGGATATTGATGTATTATATTTTGAAGGACGAAACGATTATTTAGAAGCTTTTGAGACAGTGCATTATGTACATGCGGTGAAAAGGTAGGAAATTAGTAGGCATAGGGAGGAATCTCTGTGTCTTTTTTTATAAAAAAGGAAATGAGCTGTAGTGGTGGAAAATATAATTATAAATATATAATATCTATAAATTAATGTTTTGTAGAAACTAAAGGAAAGGGGAAATAGAAGATGTTGAAATTACAAGGGAAATACAATGAAGCAAAAGTGTTTACTACGAATGTAGAAAAAACTGCAGCAGGTCAAATTATTGATCTTTGTAACCAACAATTCGTAAAGGATAGCAAGATCCGTATTATGCCAGATACACATGCGGGCGCAGGTTGTACAATTGGGACAACAATGACAATTCAAGATAAGATTGTTCCTAATTTAGTCGGGGTTAACTAATCGGCTCAGACTTTAAACTACTCACTCAATTGACTGGAAACCCTAACGATAAAAGGCGAGGGCAATCAGCAGCCAGTGGTTATGGTGACATAATCGAATGGTTCAGAGACTTGTACTATGTTAGCAGACTAAGGTACAGAATTATTCCTCATCCATTTTGAATTGAAGAGGAATAATTAATACGGTGAGCCTACAGTAGAGACTGCATATCTCGATGAATGTAGAGAAGGTATAGTCCACTCTTTCAGGAAACTGAGAGGTAAGTACGATATTGGTTGTGGCATGGAAGTTGTTATGATTAATAAGAAAAAAGAGGAAATCAACTTCGATCACTTAGACGAAACGATACGCAAATTTGTCCCAAGTGGTTTTCGTATTCGAGATAAGGAACATAGATTTTCAAAAATGATTGATTTTGATAGTGTAAGAGCCCCGTTTGCATTGCAACGTGCTCAAAAAAGTATTGGTACACTTGGCGGGGGCAATCATTTTGTCGAACTGAATGAGGATGATAAAGGAAATGTATACATTGTCATTCATAGTGGTTCGCGTAATTTAGGGAAACAGGTAGCAGAGTATTATCAAAACTTTGCTTACGAGCAACTTATAAACGTTAAATCTATTAAAGAAGAAATCATTGAACGTTTAACGAAAGAAGGTAGACAACAAGAGATACATGAAGCTTTACGTGAAATTAAGAAACCGGTGATTCGCAAAGAATTAGCTTATTTAGAAGGACAAGGATTTAAAGATTACATGAATGATATGAAAATTGCTCAAAAATATGCGGAGTTAAATCGTAAAGCAATGATTGATGAAATCGTCACTAAAATGGATTGGAAAGTAACAGATCAATTCACTACAATCCATAACTACATCGATATGGACAATATGATTCTAAGAAAAGGTGCTATTTCAGCTCAGAAAGATGAACGAGTAATCATTCCAATTAATATGAGAGACGGTTCTATCATTGCATTTGGTAAAGGAAATCCAGATTGGAACTTTTCTGGCCCTCATGGAGCAGGACGTATTATGAGCCGTAAGAAGGCGAAAGAAGTACTTAACTTAGAGGATTTTCAAAATACAATGACAGAGGTTTGGACTACATCTGTTGCAGAAAGTACTTTAGATGAAGCACCAATGGTATATAAGCCAATGGATGAGATTGTTGAGAATACAAAGGACACAATTGATATTAAACATATTATTAAGCCGATTTATAATTTTAAGGCTAATTAAAAGAGGAGTAACGTTTATTAAATGAAGAGAACTTGAAAAGAGAGCGTATTTTGTGGCGGTTATATAACAAAGATTAAAAAGACAACATATCAAACGAAGAGATTCATCATATTCATTTACATTTATGTAATGTTAAAGACTAGAAAGCTAGATTGGCGCGAATTACTAATTGTGGAGTGTGAAAAAAAGACAAAATCTCTTAAAAAACACTTAATTTTTTATTCCATTAATCTTTACAATCGCCCCCTATAATGTGAATTGGACAAGCACCTAAGAGAAAGCAGAACATGTCAGTTTGTACATTCTATTATTAGGGGGAGAATTTGTATGAAAAAGACGGTTGCTTCGTTAGCAGTTATGACTGCATTATTACCGACGTTTTCAGTGCATGCGGAAGGGAAAGAGCAAGTCCGAAAATCAGCTACAACTTTTAACGTTATTAGTGATATTCAAGGGGATTTAGGGGATTTTGATCATGTGCTAAAAGATATGAACAAAGTGACGCCACTTTCTAGAGCGCTTATTATGAATGGAGATATAACTCCAACTGGACAACAGTCACAATATGATGATGTAAAGCGTGTGTTAAATAAAAATAAGCATCCAGAAAATGTATGGTCTACTGTTGGGAATCATGAGTTTTATGCTGGTAAATGGACAGCGGATGGGAAACTCTCTCAAAGTACATGGCCAAATGGTGTAAATGAGGAAACTTTATTTAACCGCTATCTGAAATTTAGTGGACAAGAAAAGGTATATCATAAAAAAGAATTAGACGGTTATCCGCTTCTATTTTTAGGAACTGAAAAATATATGAAATACCACGATTCAAAAATGTGGGACGAAGTATATATGAGTGATGAGCAATTAGGTTGGTTAAAACAAAATTTAGAAGAGTACAGTCAAAAAGATAAAAATAAGCCAATCTTTATTTTCTCTCATCACGTTTTACCTGATACAGTATCTGGATCAAGGCAATCGCCGTACTTACAAGATTATTTAAACGTGGATAAATTGTACGATATATTAAAAGACTATCCGCAAGTTGTTTTCTTCACGAGTCATACGCATTGGGATTTAAACTTACCTGACTGGGCTGGTAAAAAGAAAATTAAAGGCGGAGATGAAAAAGGTTTCACTGTTGTAAATACGGGCGGGATTGAAACAGGTTGGATGTCAGCAGGACCAAATGGAGGAGAGAAAACTGCTCCAGATGGCTATTCATTTAAACAAGGGTTACAAGTGAAAGCATATGGTAACGATGTAATTGTGACAGCTTACGATTACAAACGTGATAAGGATATAAAGAAGTTATTAATTAGTGATTCAAAAATTGCGCAGATGGCACCAAATGTAACGGCAGATGATAGTAAAAATATAATTGTCGGTGCAAATGAATATATGGAGTATTCTATAGAAGGAACCAATGAGTGGCATACGTATAGTCAAGCAAATCCTCCGAAATTTGATGGAGATAAAGTCGTATACGTACGCCATAAAGGTGAAATGAATTTAGAGCCGGGATTAACGCAGTTACTTCGTTTTTCGGTAAATAAGTGATTGGAGGGAGTCTGCATTTGAATGTGTGGGCTCTTTTTTTGTTGATGAGAAAGGGGTTGCCTGTCTGTCGTTTTTTGTCGATAGATCGATATATTAAGAAAATCGTTGATATACTGCAAGTTACGATCGATATATTTGAAAAATCGTTGATATATTGTAAGTAATGAACGATATATTTAAAAAATCGTTGATATAAATTTCATGTACCGTAATTAAGTTAAAATCATTAATACGGTTTTACTTATCAAAATGAAATTCTAATACATTTTTAACCGAGAAAGATGACTTCACCATTTTTACGTGTAATAATAGTAACGTTACATATATTGCGAAAGAAGTACAAAAGGAGCGTTACAATGAATTTAGCTAAATTCCCGAGAAAAAAATATACAGAATCATATACACCAATTGAAAAGTTAAACAATTTTTCTGAAGCACTTGGTGGTCCGACTATTTATTTTAAACGAGATGATTTACTTGGTTTAACAGCCGGTGGCAATAAGACGAGAAAATTAGAATTTTTAGTTGCAGATGCACAGGAAAATGGTGCAGATACGTTAATTACAGCTGGTGGTATTCAGTCAAATCATTGCCGCCTGACACTTGCTGCTGCGGTAAAAGAAAAAATGAAATGTATTCTTGTATTAGAGGAAGGGCTTGAGCCAGAAGAGAAGAGAGACTTTAACGGAAACTATTTCTTATATCACTTATTAGGTGCTGAAAATGTAATTGTTGTACCGAACGGAGCAGACCTGATGGAAGAAATGCATAAAGTAGCAAAAGAAGTAAGTGAAAAAGGAAATACACCATATGTAATTCCAGTTGGTGGATCAAACCCTACAGGCGCAATGGGATACGTTGCTTGTGCGCAAGAAATTATGGCGCAATCATTTGAGCAAGGAATTGATTTCAGTTCAGTTATTTGTGTAAGTGGTAGCGGCGGTATGCATGCTGGTTTAATTACTGGTTTTTCTGGAACGCAAAGTCATATTCCTGTAATTGGAATTAATGTAAGTAGAGGAAAAGCTGAGCAAGAAGAGAAAGTAGCAAAACTTGTAGATGAAACTTCAGCACACGTTGGTATTCCAAACTTTATCCCGCGCGACGCTGTTACGTGCTTTGATGAATATGTAGGGCCAGGCTATGCGTTACCAACGCCAGAAATGGTAGAGGCAGTTCAGTTACTTGCGAAAACAGAAGGTATTTTACTTGATCCAGTGTATACAGGTAAGGCAGTAGCGGGATTAATCGACTTAATTAGAAAAGGTAATTTTAATAAGGAAGACAATATTTTATTCGTACATTCAGGTGGTTCACCAGCTTTATATGCGAATACGTCTCTATTTGCGTAAGTGTAAAAAGCATTGGGTAACCAATGCTTTTTTGTTATATACTGGAATTGTCGGGAAGTAGGAGGAGGATTATATGAACTCAAATTTAAAATGGATCATATATACGGTACTCGGCATTTCTATTCTATTAATCTTATTTGTGGCTTATGGGGTGTATTCTTATTTTACATTTTAAAAGCGTAATGGAAGTGAACTATTATATACACTAAAGGCGGAGAGCGCTATGCAAATTAGAAATTTGTATTTAGTCTTCAGCGTGATTTGTTTATTTGTAGTAACCAGCTGTTCAAATAATATAGGAAATCATAATCAAACAATCGAAGTGCAAAAACATGCTGGTGATAATCATTATGAGGATTTGAAGGTAATTACAGACAAGAATAAAGTATTGCAAGTAAAGAAAATATTAAATGATACTAACTTTGAAAATAAAAAGGTGGAAATGTCTCGTTCAGCTGATTATCAGTTTGTTTTTCAGTTTAAAAATCCGAAAATAGAAGCGAAAGCTGTTTTATATCAAATGTGGATTAGTCCTAATAAGGATAAAGTAGAAATAATGGCGGGGGACAATCAGTACGCTCAATTAGCAGAGAAAGACGCAGCTGCTTTTATGAAGATTGTTACTGGTGAGAAGTTAGCTGAATAAAAGTATATGGTAGATTTTGCTCTCTAATTCCCCACTTATTTTTCGCTTTGAGGGATAATTAGTGAGAAATATCGAATGAGAAGTAATCGTGAAATAGTAAAGAATATATTCACTGCTAAAAGAAGAGTTGTTTAAAAAACTCTCCGCATCGTTATGTAATGTTAATAAGAAGAAGTAGAAGGTAGAAGTAAATCTAAATAAAACCCAAAAGGGATAAATAGGAAAATGTAGAATCTTTATATATAAGATGTTCTGAATTTTTAGATATAAGGTAGAGTGGAGGAAGAAAGATGATTCAATTTCCTATGGAAGATGCTGAACAATTTTTTAGATCCTATAGTATTGGTAGGTTTACAGTTAGTGAAGATGAAGGGAAATTAATTTTTAGTACAAACTTAAATGGTCATTCTAATTTATGGGCGATGAATTTACCTAATTTATCCCCTTATCCCTTAACATATTGTAATCAATCAAGCAATTTTATTAAAATGGATTCTTTAAATCGATTTATTTTAGCTGGATTTGATAAAGATGGGGATGAAAATTATCATATTTATGCATTAAAACCAGAGGGTGGTGGATTGCTTGAATTGATTCCAGCAGGAGAGACAGAAAAGGATTACTTTGTGCATTTAACAGAGGATGGGGAACGATTATACTATGTCACAAGTAAAGATAACCCAATGTTCTTAAACTCTCGTTGTTATAATATACGCACAAAAGAAGATACGCTGTTGTTAACTGGTGTGGAGACACCTACATATGTAGAGGCAGTAAGTCCGAATGAATCAAGTTACATTGTTTTAAAGTCATATAGTAATACATATAATGTAGGATATGTAAAAAAAGGAGAAGAACTTATTTGTTTAGTACCTTCCAGTGAGAAAGA
Source organism: Bacillus sp. N6 (assembly GCF_052805735.1). Lineage (NCBI taxonomy): Bacteria > Bacillati > Bacillota > Bacilli > Caryophanales > Bacillaceae > Bacillus > Bacillus sp. N6. Next base: position 3,135,504 of record NZ_CM127843.1, on the reverse strand, counting down.
ACATACTGTAGGCTCCATTTCTTATATTGATGAAAATACAGTGATTTTCGTTACAAATTATGAAGAAGAGTTTTCCTATGTAGCTTCTTTTGATTTAAATAAACAGGAATTCAAACCAATCTGTAAAATAGAGAAGGAAGATATATCCGATATAAAATGGCATGCTGAAACAAAAAATGGCTACATTGTTTCGTCGAAAGGTGTTACAGATAGGTTATATAAATTTGTATGGGATAAAAAAGAGTTAATTCTATTGAATTCTCCGGTAGATACGATAAGTCAAATTGAAATTACAAAATCGGAAAATTTATATTTACTAGGTGAAAGTGCGACGAAAACAGCAAACATCTATTACAAGAAGAATAGAGATACAGAGTGGGCAGCATTAACAAAAAACTATGTTATTGGTCTATCTGAATCTTCTTTTGTTGAACCGGATGTTATAACATATGCCTCTTTTGATGGGTTAAACATAGAAGCATTATTATTCCGGGCGAAAGGAGAAGTACAAAACGGATATACAATATTTTGGCCTCATGGTGGTCCACAAAGTGCTGAGACGAAAGATTTCAGAGCATTATTTCAATATTTATTAAGGCAGGGATATAATATTTTTGCGCCAAACTTTAGAGGTAGTACAAGATATGGTTCAACGTTTACAAAAATGATTGAAGGTGATTGGGGAGAAGCGCCGCGTTTAGATTGTGTAGCAGGGATCGAATGGTTATTTGAACAGGGGATATCAACTCCTGATAAATTATTTGTTATGGGCGGTAGTTATGGAGGATATATGACCTTATTGCTTCACGGGCGTCATTCAGAGTATTTCCGTGCAGCCATTGACATTTTTGGACCTAGCAATTTATTTAGTTTTATCGAATCTATGCCTGAAAATTGGAAACCGCTCGCAGTTAATTTAATAGGTGATATTAATAATGATAAAGATAAGCTTATACAAGATTCACCAATTACTTACTTAAATCAAATGAATAAACCACTCCTTATCATCCAAGGGGCAAATGATCCACGAGTTGTAAAGGAAGAATCGGATCAAATTTTTCAAGCGTTGCAAGAACAAGGAGTAGATGTAGAATACCTAGTATTAGACGATGAAGGGCATGGATTTTCCAAAAAAGAAAATGAAATATATGTATATCGTCGCATAACAGAATTTTTAGCAAAGCATAAGTAAAAGAAATGGCATTTTACGGGTTATGATCATATCGCTATCAGGCTAAAAATGCAGAGAAATGACAATGAAATTATTGAATAAATAAGAATGAAACAACTTAATTGTTACGTAACAAAAACGCTATTCTTTCCCTAGAATCAAAGGAAGAGATGGCGTTTTTGTTATGAACTTATCAATTTTTTATGAACTGGAATTGTTGTCTAAAGAGTTGCAACAGATTTTTTTATAAATTGAAAGACAAGGAGACGAACTTGGATGGAGTATTGGAAGCACACAATAAATATATTGAGGAGTACATGTTTGAAAACATTAAATCAATGGAAAATGAAATATTTTGTTGGAATGTCTGAGCTGCGGACCAATTCTATCACTTTAATTAACTAAAAGAAGAACTTCCCCATCCCGATTAGACTACTGATCATTCCTATTCCACTCATGGTGCCTTTTCCTGCTGTAAGTAAGTTTCCAAGCATTCCTAGCTGACCGTTACCTCCGTTATTTCCCCATCCCATTGGGGCCCACGGACCACCCCATCCTGGAGGGTTTCCAAAAATACCCGAGTTATTGGTATTGAAATGAAAAGGCTTGGCTGGCGGCGATAGTAAAGCTGCAAGATGACCTTGTGCGAACATCCCTGTATGATTGAATGGTTGCGCCCAGGGGAAGGGAGGTTTTTGAAAATTAAAACCTGCATGACTTGGTAATGGAGTCCAATTAGCAGGATGACCTTGGGGCATTATCCCTGCATAATTAATTGGCTGCCCCCAAGAGAAGAGAGGGGGATGGGGATTGAACCCCGTATAATTGGCTGATGAATCCCAACTAACTGGATAGACTCGGTAACTCCAATTCTCAGGAATCTTCAAATCATTCATTACCTCAGATGTAGTTATTTCGGGCTGTGAATATAATGAAATTTGGTTATTATATTGTTGCCCATTTCCCTTTGAATTCAAATACCAATATTGGTCCATACGCTTATTCTCCTCACTTTAAAAATGTAATGTTAGACTTAGCCTATGTAATATTCCTTTTTATGGATGGTTACATAACTAGATCTACAAGCCTGTATTTAAAGGAATGGGTGCGTAGTCTTTTTGATTTTTCTCGCTGCCTGTAAAATTCCCATTGATGTAAAGTTTCACTTTATTTTAGAAGGGGATTTTCAGTTGCTTCTTTTTTGTATTTCAGCCTAATTTAAATTCCGTTAACAAATATTTTTATAAAGGTTTCATCAACAAAAAGATTTTAAAATGGTATGTTGAGCAAGTGGAATTGTTAAAAAGAGAATATCCATTCGAAGAGTTTGGCAAAATACTGTAAGGGTAATGTTTTCTTGTGCAAATATGTAAACGATTTAAACGAATCAATGAAATTTATAATGAAGGGGCAATTAAATATATGAGTGAAACATTACATAAAAGAAAACCACCATATGTAATGCTTGTAATCCTTTTTATTGGGGCATTTGTTTCATTTCTAAATAACTCCCTTTTAAATGTAGCCTTGCCATCAATAATGAAAGATTTAAACATTCAAGATTATTCAACGATCCAGTGGCTTTCTACAGGGTATATGCTTGTAAGTGGTATATTAATTCCGGCCTCAGCATTTTTAATAACGCGTTTCTCGAATAGGAGCCTATTTATTACATCTATGGTGATTTTTATTCTTGGTACTGCCTTAGCGGCTGTAGCACCTAACTTTGGTTTATTACTTACTGGTCGGATGGTTCAAGCGGCAGGCTCTTCAGTTATGGGACCTTTGTTAATGAATATTATGCTAGTAAGCTTTCCAAGAGAAAAAAGGGGAACAGCAATGGGGATTTTTGGACTAGTTATGATTACAGCTCCAGCAATTGGGCCGACACTATCAGGTTATATTGTAGAGTATTATGACTGGCGTTTGCTTTTTGAAATGATTTTACCGTTAGCAATCATTAGCTTACTGTTAGGGATTTGGAAATCTGAGAATGTCATGAAACAAAACAAAAATGCAAAACTTGATTATCTCTCATTACTATTATCTTCTGTCGGTTTTGGCGGTTTGTTATATGGATTCAGTTCTGCAAGCTCCGATGGTTGGACAAATAAAGTTGTCTTAACAACCTTAATCATAGGCGCTATTGCCCTAATTGCTTTCATTATTCGTCAATTAAAAATGGATGAGCCGTTATTGGATTTACGTGTTTACAAGTATCCAATGTTTGCACTTGCGTCTGTAATTGCAATTGTTAACGCGGTAGCCATGTTTTCGGGTATGATTTTAACACCAGCTTATGTACAAAACGTCCGTGGTATTTCGCCGCTGAGCTCTGGGCTGATGATGCTTCCAGGTGCGGTTATAATGGGGATTATGTCACCAATTACAGGTAAACTATTTGATAAATATGGTCCTCGGATTCTTGGCATAGTGGGGCTTTCCATTACAGCTGTTTCAACTTATATGTTGGCAAGTCTGCAAATTGACTCTAGTCACACACATATTATTCTTATCTACACACTGCGGATGTTTGGGATGGCGATGGTTATGATGCCACTTATGACAAATGGTCTTAATCAATTACCAACTCGCTTAAATCCGCACGGTACAGCTGTTAATAATACGGCTCAACAAGTGTCCGGTTCGATTGGTACTGCTATTCTTGTTACGATTATGAACTCTGTAACAAAAACAAAAGCTGAAAGTTTAATGTCTCATATAGATCCAACAACCTTTACAGAAACTACGAAGGCAATAGTAACTCAAAAGGCTTTATTATCTGGAATTCAATATTCATTCTATGTAGCGCTTGGCATGAATGTTGTTGCACTACTATTAGTTTTTTTCGTTAAACGTGTAGATACAAGTGCGGAAGCTGTCGAGAAGTTAAATCGGTAGAGAAGAATAAAACGCTTGATAATGATTCCTACAAGTTTTTTGCTGCTAAGGTGCCGGTATTTAAAGCTGGAAAAGAACTAAAAGAAGCAGGGAAATAATTATATAGTAAAAGAGGACCTGATGTTCATATCAGGTCCTCTTTCATTAGTAACACGGTATACTTGCTTATCGTATTGGTTTAACTAAACTACTGATTTTTCGAATACTACAATCTTAAGCTCGTCAACTTCTCTATTTTGGGGTGTTTTAGAAGAAAATGAATCAAAATAATCGTTTTTATAAACAAATACAAGAGATGAGATCCGTTTGCAATTTCTCATAAACATTACAAGTTTAGATTATCTTTTAACACCAACATCAAAAGGCTCCAATTATATTTATTCGCTTCATTTTAATTTATTATTTTTCTACAAGTTATAAATCTAATTGCCAAGCTTATACGCAATATCATAATCATGAATAGTTAGGGAAAAGATAAAATAAGGTAATCAATTACATATCTTTATCCCAGGCGATTAGTTGCTATTTCTTCTTTATTAAATGGGATATGTTATCCCGAATTAACGGGCAGTAAGACCCCCACCTCAAAATTTAGCGGAAGCAAAGAAGTTAGGTGGGGGACCAACTGCCTGTAAAAGCCCGATTGGTTCAACTAATAATCAGTGGGGGATGAACAAAACCCCCACTGATTAAAGTTTCACTTTATTTCATGCTTTTTTGAAAGGGTGTTTTAAATGGAAAAAAAAGTATCTGCCATTCCTCAGCCGAAAACATATGGACCGCTGGGTAATCTCCCATTAATCGATAAAGATAAACCGACCCTATCCTTTATCAAGATAGCGGAAGAGTATGGTCCCATTTTTCAAATTCAAACTTTAAGTGATACCATCATTGTCGTTTCTGGACATGAATTGGTAGCAGAAGTTTGTGACGAAACACGGTTCGATAAAAGTATAGAGGGTGCTTTAGCAAAAGTTCGTGCCTTTGCTGGAGACGGATTATTTACTAGCGAGACTCACGAGCCTAACTGGAAAAAAGCTCATAATATTTTGATGCCTACATTTAGCCAACGGGCAATGAAAGATTACCATGCCATGATGGTTGATATTGCTGTACAACTCGTTCAAAAATGGGCACGGCTTAATCCGAATGAAAACGTAGATGTTCCGGAGGATATGACTCGTCTTACGTTAGATACAATTGGTCTATGTGGTTTTAATTACCGATTTAATAGCTTTTATCGTGAGACTTCTCATCCTTTTATTACTAGCATGACCCGTGCTCTAGATGAGGCGATGCATCAATTACAGCGACTGGATATAGAAGATAAACTCATGTGGAGAACGAAACGTCAATTTCAGCATGATATCCAATCTATGTTTTCTTTAGTAGATAATATTATTGCTGAACGTAAAAATAGTGGAGAACAGGAAGAAAATGATTTACTTTCCCGTATGTTAAATGTACAAGATCCGGAAACTGGTGAAAAACTAGATGATGAAAACATTCGTTTCCAAATTATCACTTTTTTAATAGCTGGGCATGAGACAACAAGTGGGTTGTTATCTTTTGCAATTTACTTTTTATTAAAGAATCCGGATAAGTTGAAAAAAGCCTATGAAGAAGTAGACCGTGTTTTGACAGATCCTACTCCAACATACCAACAAGTTATGAAACTGAAGTATATACGGATGATTTTAAATGAATCGCTACGTCTATGGCCTACCGCTCCAGCATTCAGTCTCTATGCAAAAGAAGATACAGTTATTGGCGGGAAATACCCAATTAAGAAAGGAGAAGATCGTATTTCTGTTCTTATTCCACAGCTACATAGGGATAAAGATGCATGGGGAGACAATGTGGAAGAATTCCAACCTGAACGATTTGAAGAGCTGGATAAGGTTCCTCATCATGCTTATAAGCCATTTGGAAATGGCCAGAGAGCATGTATCGGTATGCAATTTGCACTTCATGAAGCCACTCTTGTAATGGGAATGCTTCTTCAACATTTTGAATTAATCGATTATCAAAACTATCAGCTGGACGTAAAACAAACATTAACGCTAAAGCCCGGTGATTTTAAGATTAGGATTCTACCCCGAAAACAAACTATTAGTCATCCTACTGTTCTTGCACCTACAGAGGACAAGCTGAAAAACGATGAAATTAAGCAACACGTCCAGAAGACACCTTCTATTATTGGGGCCGATAATCTTTCACTTCTTGTTCTGTATGGCTCGGATACAGGTGTAGCAGAAGGTATTGCAAGAGAATTAGCAGATACAGCTAGTTTAGAAGGAGTTCAAACGGAAGTGGGAGCTCTTAACGATCGAATTGGAAGTTTGCCAAAAGAAGGAGCGGTACTTATTGTGACTTCTTCTTATAATGGAAAACCGCCAAGTAATGCAGGGCAGTTTGTGCAATGGTTGGAGGAACTAAAACCAGATGAGCTAAAAGGGGTTCAATACGCAGTTTTTGGTTGTGGAGATCATAATTGGGCTAGTACCTACCAACGGATTCCAAGATACATTGATGAGCAGATGGCTCAAAAAGGAGCAACAAGATTTTCTAAACGCGGAGAAGCAGATGCAAGTGGTGATTTCGAGGAACAGCTTGAGCAATGGAAACAAAGTATGTGGTCTGATGCGATGAAGGCATTTGGATTGGAACTCAACAAAAATATGGAAAAAGAGCGCAGTACTTTGAGTCTACAATTTGTCAGTCGTCTTGGAGGATCTCCTCTTGCACGAACATATGAAGCAGTTTATGCATCTATACTAGAAAATCGTGAACTCCAATCACCCAGCAGTGATAGAAGTACACGACATATCGAGGTATCTTTGCCAGAAGGCGCTACATATAAAGAAGGAGACCACCTTGGAGTGTTGCCAGTTAATAGCGAGAAAAATATCAACCGAATTTTAAAACGTTTTGGGTTAAATGGGAAGGATCAAGTTATACTGAGTGCAAGTGGACGAAGTATAAATCACATACCTTTAGACAGTCCTGTTAGTTTATTGGACCTTCTTAGTTATAGTGTTGAAGTTCAAGAAGCTGCCACTCGAGCACAAATACGAGAAATGGTAACATTCACAGCATGTCCTCCTCATAAAAAAGAATTGGAAGCATTATTAGAAGAAGGAGTTTACCATGAACAAATACTAAAGAAACGGATTTCAATGTTGGACCTTCTTGAAAAGTATGAGGCTTGTGAAATCCGATTTGAACGCTTTTTAGAACTTCTTCCTGCGCTCAAACCGCGTTACTATTCTATTTCAAGCTCTCCACTCGTTGCACACAATCGTCTGAGCATTACGGTCGGTGTTGTTAATGCGCCTGCATGGAGTGGGGAAGGGACATATGAAGGAGTCGCTTCTAATTACTTAGCTCAGCGTCATAATAAAGATGAGATTATCTGTTTCATTCGAACGCCACAATCAAACTTTGAATTACCTAAAGATCCAGAAACACCAATTATTATGGTTGGGCCAGGTACTGGAATTGCACCATTCCGTGGATTCTTGCAAGCGCGTCGTGTTCAAAAGCAAAAAGGTATTAACTTAGGACAAGCGCATCTATATTTTGGTTGTCGTCATCCTGAAAAAGATTATCTCTATCGTACAGAATTAGAAAATGATGAAAGAGATGGATTAATCTCTTTACACACAGCTTTTTCTCGTCTAGAGGGACATCCAAAAACATATGTACAGCATTTAATAAAACAAGATAGAATCAATTTAATTTCGTTATTAGATACTGGAGCTCATCTTTATATATGTGGTGATGGAAGTAAAATGGCTCCGGATGTAGAAGATACCCTTTGTCAAGCATATCAAGAAATTCATGAAGTCAGTGAACAAGAAGCAAGAAATTGGTTGGATCGTGTGCAAGATGAAGGGCGATATGGAAAAGATGTTTGGGCTGGTATATGAATGTTTCTTAATTAGTTACGTATTAACTAATGAATTTCTTTCGAATAAATTTCACTTTATTAGTATAGTGTATTTAGATGGATAGTGATTAACCGGACTATTTAGTATCTACTAAATAAAAAACAGGACCTGATATGCATCTATCAGGTCCTGTTTCACATAGACATTATACATGGATATTTTCCACACATTATCAATGTTTGTAATGTAGTTAGTCTTGTGGGTCAGCAATAAAATCAGATATTATTTTTTCGATATCGAAAGGAGTAATCCCTTTATCCAAAGAAAAAATGCTTTCTGCTTCTTCGATTTCTTGAACGAGTTCACCTCTAGCTTCAATATGTAATCGGAACAAGTCATATAAATTCGGTTTAACTAAATTAGTTAAAGCCTTTCCAACTAGTATCATACCTTTTTGATTAGCTTCGATGGTATTATCATAAGTTAGATCTCTTGTAAGAGACAAATCTGTCCAAATCAATTTTCGTTCCTTTAAGTCTAAAATAACTGGAATAGAGATTTGGGTGTCGGCAGTAATATCCACTTTATCTTGAACAGTAGAAGGTTCAAATACTTCACCTGAACCAGGATATTGACGAACCATCCAACCAGTAAAGCATTCTGGTAAATCTTTATATGGTTGGTCTGTGTAAGAAAGCAAAGTCATAACTACATAGCGTCCACCATATTTCAGCACAGACGGAATATCGAAATCAATGAATTCAGATGCTCCCTTTGGTGCAGAAGTAATATCTCCGCTATGGTAGGCTTTGAAATTTTTTGAACGTAAGTTCGTGAAGGATACATGTTCTTTGTATTGCCAATCTTCGTCGTACATGGCAGCAGACAAATCAATGTCAACGCGTCCTGTATGTTGTCCATTCACATAGCCTTCTTTCCACCATAGGAAAAAACGAATCGTATCTCCTTCCGGCAAATCTACTTTACTTCCTCGAGATAATGTGCGAAGCGCTTTGCTGGCTGAACGTTGAGAGAAGGGAACTAAGTGATTTTTTAACTGTTCATCCAAAAATACTTTTCCAAGACTTGGAAGTTCCGTGAAGCGATTTTTTAAAGTATCTTCACACATTTTTACAATCATTAAACAAATATCCTCTGAGATAAATGGAAGTGTATTTTCAATACCTATAGCTTTTGCTACATTGCCCTTTGGAAAAAAGGTACGAAATTCATTTTTATCATTTCGATGCTTAAAATGAGCCGTGAGTTGAAGTAATACAGGAGTAGAAACGTTTCCTATTATACTTAGAAAATCTTCGAGAATATTGAAAACATCTGTTGACTTATTACTACATAAACGGATTAAATGATCCAAACGTCTGGCAAATTCCCCCGGGCGAGTTTTTAAAAGATTTTTCGCTGTCATGATATCATGATTCAACAAAGCTGCTTCTATTTTTCCATTAAATGTTTCAACTTTAATGTTGTTGCGAAGCATCTCAAATGCTCGGTGGGTTTTTGGGAAACGAGTATGATATTCTGCTGGATGAAGAATTTCACCTAAACGAATCCAACGTTTTTTGTATCGAATCATATCTTCGGTAATGTTTCCGCATTGCTCTAACAATCCTAAAAGGAAGCGTCTTTCGGCTCGGTTAAACTTCTTGAATCGAACGGAGGATGCTAAACTCACATCACCTTCAGATAAAGCAACTGCAAGGCGAAGAACATCAGTTGCTGTTTTAAAATACTTTGCAGCAGCATCGGCTGATATTTTTCTGTTTATTAATAAAACCCCAATTATAAAAGACATATTTTCCTTATGAGGAATTACATTAGGTAGAAAACAGGAAACATCTTCAGTGTGTGTAATAGCCCATTCTACATCTGTCTTATCAGTTGAGGAAATAGAGCTGTTTGCACTAATCAATTGAGAAATCATTTGATTGAAATCTTCTTCACTTCCTAAGTCAATAACTTTCAAATCAACGCTATCTAAAAGAGGGAGTCGTTCTTCTACTTTTGATACAGGTAGGCGCAACGTCACATAATGAATAACGGCATTGATGTATAAATCAGCGTCACTTAAATCCATCATTTGTTGCGGAAAGTTTGGATACATAGGAGTAAACTGAATATGTGCACCAACCATTTCTTTTAAATGTTTCACCAACTCTTTGTAAAACGATGTGAATGCATCAACCGAAAGTGTTTGCAACTCTTCTATTAAAGGCTCGGAAAAAGTAAATCCTAAACTTTCCAAGTTTTTTAAAACAGTGGCTAAATACATGTTCGGTAGTTTATTTTCTTCTCTTTTTATAATTACTTTCAAACTTCTTCTTATGTAAATAGAATTTTTCATGAGAACGCCAGCTATTCACTCCTTATAAAAGAGGGGAATAGTCTGACTGTCCTCCTTTCAGTGGTAGATTTTTATTTTTACATGCATAAACACACTAATTGTAGAGAAATGCACTGAGGGTATAAAGCTATTTTTTAGTGAAAAATTAGGGGTATAACATTTAGTTGTTAAGTGGTAATTTGTTAATTAAGAAAAGAAAACCTCTACATCAATGGTTGATAAACTAAAGTTTATCCAATCCCAAAGAAGAAAGAGGTTTTATAGTCTAATTATTTTCATAGGAAATTGACAACTCTAAAACAATTTGAAATTTCTACAAAGAAGGAAGAATTGTCATAGCCTATGTGTTTAGCAGGAAAGTAACATCCCTATTTCGCCAAAGAAGTTAGAAGGAAGGAACGTCATAGCCTGCTTTATTAGTATATTCTCTTGCGGAGAGCAATTCAAGTATACTGTCTGATTTTTTAAAGTTTTCCTAAATGGGAATTTTCATGTTTATCCCGTATTAACAGAGGATTTTTATTTTTGATATATTATGGAATGGAGTTGAATGAGTATTATAAATACAAAAGGTGAAATTAAAAAAACAAAAAGAAAAGTATTACTAACTATACTTACTATGTTAGTAATTATAATTGGATTTGGATATTGGAAACTTTTTAGTTTGCAAGGTGTTCCAAAAGGGGAATTAATTCGAACAGTGAAATCTCCAGATGGAAAATATCTCATCAAGACTTATTTTCATAATGCAGGATCATTAAGTGCGGATGCTGTTAGGGGTGAATTAGTTAACCTTGATACAGATTCAGAGAAAAATATATATTGGAATTATCCAGATACCGATCCATATATTGAATGGGTAAATAAGAATATTGTTAGAATTGGAGATCAAACTTTAGATGTTTCGCAGAAAGAAACCTATGATTGGCGTGATGATGATAAGCACGTTAAAGAAATGCCTAAACAGTTTAGTAGATAAAACAAGAAAATTTAAATGTATTTAATCTTATTTGTTTAACTATAGATAGTATTATATGAGTGAAAGAGTCCATTTAAATCTTCTAAATGGATTCTTTTAGGTTTCTAGATACGACTACTGATAAAAATGGAACAAACTTGTTACTTAGGTTGTCTATTAAGTATACGTATAAAACAGGTGTTCATGATAGTTCAATCATTTGATGAAAAGTGAGATGCAAGAAGAGTGATATCCGATACACTCTTTAATTGTATCGATATGTATAACACCTAGAAAAACTATATATTCTTGAAAGAGGTTGAAAATGTATGATAGTCTTAAACAAGTTTTTTAACTTTTTACATTACAAAAAGATGGTACCTGTAGTATTTCTTTCATGTGCAACGCTTATAGGCTGTTCCGATGGCAATACTCAGTCTGAATTACCTAAACAAACAAAACAAACAAATCAAACCAAACAAGAAACTACTGGTAATGATTCTTTTGCTAAACTTGAAAAAGAATTTGATGCTAAACTCGGTATTTATGCATTGGACACTGATACGAATCAAACTGTTACGTATCAATCAGATAAACGGTTTGCATACGCATCTACCCACAAAGCTTTAGCTGTGGGAGTACTTTTACAAAAGAAATCAATAGAAGATCTAAATCAAAGAGTTTTGTATACTCGTGAAGATCTTGTTAATTACAATCCAATTACAGAAAAGTATGTTGATAGGGGTATGACTCTGAAAGAGCTTGCAGATGCTTCCCTTCGATATAGTGATAATACTGCGCAAAATCTTATTCTTAAACAATTAGGTGGACCTAGTGAATTCAAAAAATCACTGAGAGAAATAGGAGATACCGTTACAAATCCTGAACGTTTTGAACCAGAGTTAAACGAAGTGCATCCAGGAGACGTACATGATACTAGTACCCCAAAGGCATTAGCTACTAGTCTTCAGGCTTTCACGCTAGGAGATGTACTTTCAACTGAGAAACGGGATTTATTAATAGATTGGATGAAAAGGAATACTACGGGAGACAACTTAATTCGTGCTGGAGTTCCAGGAGGATGGGAAGTAGCTGATAAGACGGGCTCGGGATCTTATGGAACCAGAAATGATATCGCAATTATTTGGCCACCAAATAAAAAGCCAATTGTTCTTGCGATACTTTCTAATCATGATAAAGAGGATGCTAAATACGATGATAAGCTTATTGCAGAAGCAACCAAAATAGCGCTGGGTGTCTTAAAAGCTAAAAATAAATAATAATAGTATTAGTTATTGAAATTTTCTTGTTTTTTCGTCACAATACTGTGACGGTCTTTTTGTGTATTTTACAAAAGATCGTCTTAAGTAAAGAAAGAAGATAGAAACCATCTCTATTAAGTTTATTAACTAAGTAACAACAAATATATGCTTTATTGAATACTTATTGCATTTAATGTGGAGGAATAAAATGGAGTCGAAAATTCTTATTGTTGATGATGATAAAGAGATTAGAAATCTTATCTCGGTATATCTGGAAAATGAAGGCCTAAAAACTCAAAAGGCAGAAGATGCTATACAAGCTTTACAACTGTTAGAAGAAAAGGACTTTGATTTGATTATTTTAGATATTATGATGCCGAATATGGATGGCATTGAAGCATGTATGAAAATTAGGGAAGATCGCAATATACCTATCATTATGCTATCTGCAAAATCTGAGGATATAGACAAAATTCAGGGCCTAGCCTCTGGTGCAGACGATTATTTATCAAAACCGTTTAACCCACTAGAATTAATTGCTAGGGTAAAATCCCAATTAAGAAGGTTTAAAAAATACAATACGTCCATAGAACATAATAAAAGTATTCTAGAAATTGGTGACTTAACCGTGAATACAGATACTCGTCAAGTATGGGTAAGGGGAAAAGAAACAAGGTTAACTCCAAAAGAGTTTGCTATTCTCGAACTACTCGCCCGCAACAAAGGGATTGTCCTGAGTGTAGCAAAAATATATGAAGCAGTTTGGAAAGAGGTTTTTTATAAATCAGATAATACCGTCATGGTGCATATTACAAAAATAAGAGACAAAATTGAAGAAGATTCTAAACATCCCATTTATATTAAAACTGTTTGGGGAATTGGGTATAAAATATGAAGAATGTTAGTTTCAGAAATAAGATTATTATAAAACTTCTTGGTGCTGTTGCAATTAGTTTTTTTATTTCATTTGGTTTAACAATCCTCATTGTGCAATACGTCATAGATCCATTTTTTATAAAACACGAAGATTTTGGCATGTTTGAAGTGAGACTCGCAATGTTGTTCTTATTTACGTTCGCAATCTTAAACTTTATAGTAATCTTTTTGCTATTGGTTCGAAAGAAAATAGTATATTTGAAGCTCATTTCGGAAAATGTGAATGATATTGCAAATGGAAAACTGGGTTTAACAATTGGGATTAAGGGGAAGGACGAATTGACCCAACTTGCTCAAAATATCAACTATATGTCCAAGGAATTGGAGAATACATTTGAACAAGAAAGACGATTAGAACGTACAAAAAATGAACTTATAACCAATGTATCTCATGACTTACGCACACCGTTAACATCTATTATTGGCTATATAGATTTATTAAAAAGAGGGCAATACAACAGTAAAATACAATTACAGGAATACCTTGAAACCACTTATTTAAAATCAAAGAGATTGAAATATCTAATTGATGAGTTGTTTGAATATACTCGTTTATCAGGCATAGATGCTAAGTTAAATCTTAATGAAGTTGATTTATCGGGTTTGTTGGAGCAAATAGTTGGAGAATACATTCCTATATTTGAAAAGGAAAGCTTAATCGTTCAAAAATCAATCACGCAAGAAACAATACCTATCTTCATAGATGTAGAAAAAATGGTACGTGTTTATGAAAATCTTTTTATGAATGCGATAAAGTACAGCATGAAACCATCCGAATTATCTATATGTCTTGAACTAATAGGTAACAAGGCAATGTTGAAAGTATCAAATAAAGTCGAGAGACCGCCTGTTAGCGATCCAAATAAATTGTTTGAAAGGTTTTTCAGAGGGGACAAGGCAAGAAAAGATGACCAGGGAAATGGACTTGGACTTGCTATCGCAAAAAGAATTGTTGAACTTCATCATGGTAATATACATGCAGAATATAAAGATGGTTGGATGTCTTTTATTGTTGAACATCCAATTAGATAGAAAGCTTATGGAACTACAGGTTCCATGAGCTTTTTTTAAAACTTAAGAAATCTTAAGGATTTTACGGGGTGTTTCCTAATTTTCATAGTTTATCATGGGTGTATTCAAAGTGATGAGGTGAGCAAAGAAGATAAAAGGAAAGATTTCATTGTAGCTTAAGTGTGGAGGTAACATGTCTATTTTGTTAGTAGTAAACAAATTTAGTAGCTTATTGTAATGAAATAAAAAAATGTAGGAGGATATAAATGATAAAGCCAGTTGTAGATGTAAAAAACATTCAAAAATTGTACGGTAAAAAAGGTGAGAATCAATCACACGCATTAAAAGGTGTATCATTCTCAATTCAAGAGGGAGAGTTTGTTGGTATTATGGGGCCTTCTGGTTCTGGTAAAACAACATTATTAAATGTAATTTCAACGTTAGATAAAGCGACAGGCGGCGTTGTTGAAATTGCAGGAACGGATATTACGAGGATGAAGCAGGGTGAACTTTCTGATTTTCGTTCACAAAAGTTAGGATTCATTTTCCAAGACTTTAACTTATTGGAGAATTTATCTATCTATGAAAATATCGCACTCCCACTTTCACTTCAAGGTGTTTCATCTCGTAATATTGGAAAGAAAGTAGAAAAAGTAGCTGATATGTTAGGCATTACAGCGATACTTCAAAAATATCCTTCTGAAGTATCTGGTGGACAAAAGCAACGTTCCGCAGCAGCACGTGCGTTAGTTCATGAACCAGCAATTATTTTGGGAGATGAGCCGACTGGAGCTCTAGATTCTAAAAATGCAACGAGTTTACTTAATGCCATGACAAGCTTAAATAAAGAGCAAGGTGTATCCATTATGATGGTTACGCATGATCCTTACAGCGCAAGTTACTGTCAACGTATTTTATTCATTCAAGATGGTGAGTTATATAAAGAAATTCATCGCGGTAGTACCCGTGAAGAATTCTATAAAGAAATTTTAGATGTGCTTGCAAACTTAGGCACACAAAAAGCGTAAGGAAGGAAGTTCAATCATGTTATTTAAGCTTTCTATGTCAGGCCTAAAAAGTAAGTTGCAAGATTACATTGTTTTACTTGTTGGTCTTATTGTCTCTATTTCAACTTTTTATATGTTTCAAACGCTAGCATCCAATAAAACGTTCCTTGAATCTAACTCTTCTATTAGGGATATTGTGGCTGTCTTTAAAATTGGTTCCGTTTTGTTAGCGATTATCACATTTTTCTATATTTTATATGCAAACTCTTTCTTATCAGCTCTTCGTCAAAAAGAATTTGGTATGTATATGATGTTAGGAGCAAAAAAGCATAAAGTTACCTTACTTATGTTCATTGAAACAATCATATTAGGTGCCACCTCTCTTTTGATTGGAATTACAATTGGTGTAGGACTTGCAGAAGGTATCGGTCAGCTATTAATGAAACAACTCGAGTTTGCTGGCGAAGGTTATAAAGCATTTTATCTGCCATCTATAGCTATTACTTGCATCTTTTTCTTTGCACTCTTTGTATTATCTGCAATTATGAATAGTATTAAATTATCTCGTATTTCTGTACTGCAACTTGTACATGCTGATGAACAAACAGAACGTGTTGCCATAAAAGGAAAAATGACAGTTGTAGTTGCATTCCTTGGTATTCTTTTATTGGGTATTGGTTATGCATCACTTATTTATATATCATATGCAAATTCGCTAATTGTTTTGGGATTAATGGCTGTTGGATTAATCTCAGCAACCGTTGGTACTTACCTTATATTTGGATCACTTCTTCCAGTTATGATTAACAAGTTAAAGAGTAATAAAAAACGTAGTGAAAAAGGCCTTAATGCTTTTACTTTTGCACAATTAAATTTCCGCATTAATAGTCTAACAAATGTGCTTGCAACAGTAGCAATTTTAGTGGCTCTTGGTGCTGGTGGAATTGCTTGTGGTATGGCATTTAAAAACAACATCCTAAAAATTACAGATCAAATACAAATTTACGATTCAGTTATTCATAATCCAACAGCGGAAGAAAAGACAATTTTGGGTAGTATCTTATTTCAAGAAAAACTTGAATATCATTACAAAGTTGATGATAGATATGTTTATTATCTTAAAGAAGATGTAGAGAAAAATCGCCCTTTCTTGCAAGGTATGAAAATAGAGAAAGCTTCAGAGGAAATACCAATTGGTGC
Source organism: Bacillus sp. N6 (assembly GCF_052805735.1). NCBI lineage: Bacteria > Bacillati > Bacillota > Bacilli > Caryophanales > Bacillaceae > Bacillus > Bacillus sp. N6. The sequence goes on along the minus strand of NZ_CM127843.1, from coordinate 3,118,803 downwards.
ATTTTCAATAAAACGGGCTGAAGGAGAGACAGACACAAAACAATGGATTCAGGCTTTCAGAACAATCCAGCCAAATTATTTATATCCTGATTATGAAATGAAAATTGTAGACTATAACATATACAATGGATTGAAGGGTAAAGAAAGTATTGTGTTTATGGGGAAAACAGATGATTTTGGATCATACATAAAAGAATGGAAAAAACTTGATGAATTACAGATAGCAAAATATAAAAATGTGAAAGCGGAAGAATTGGGTAGTAAGTATCAAACATATATTATGAGTCATGATTTTGCCAGCGGACTAATGTTTATGGGTTTCTTCGTTGGAATTGCATTTTTAGCAATGATGGCAAGCTGCTTAATGTTTAAAGTTCTGTCGGGAGCATCAAAAGATGTAACACGTTATCAAATGCTTCATAAAATTGGTGTTCGCCGAGAGTTATTAACAAAATCAATTTATAAAGAGTTATTCTTCATATTCTTATTCCCAGCAATTGTAGGGATTACTCATATATTAGTTGGTATGAACATGTTTAGCCCTCTTGTAATCGATCCGTACTCTCGCATTTGGTTACCACTTGTTATTTTTGTAGTAATTTACTCGATGTATTACTGGATTACTGTTCAATTATTTAAAGGAATTGTACTCCCTAAAAAAGATTAATGTAATGATGTTGTTTATCCCGCATTAACGGGCAGCACGATTGGTGAGGGCTCATAATCAGTGGGGGATGAACAAACCCCACTGATTAAAGTTTCACTTTATCTTTTACTGTACCTTGTAACTACATTTTGCCTTGCTGTAGAGAAACAAAAAAACATTTTTCTTATTCAATAATTCCAATTTCTAGAGCCTTTTGAACAGCTTCTTCTTTGTTGCGGACTCCCAGCTTTGTATAAGCTGTGGAAGCATAATTTCTGACCGTACCATTCGATAAATATAACCTTGATGCTATGGTAGTGTATCGAAGTCCCTTTGCTACTAGCTGCAATATTTCTATCTCCCTAGCTGTTAGCTCATAAGCGGTTGCTTTTGATTGTGGTGTCTCTTTTTGCTCATCAAATTTCTCAAATATTTTGTGAGACATTCCCTGATCAATCAGTGTCCCACCTTTGTGAATAAGTCGGATCGTATTAGCTAGCTCCAATGTTTCAATGGATTTGAGTAAAAAGCCATCCGCACCGTTGCGAAGCGATTCCAACGCCTGTTCGGTATCCTGAAAAGTGGTAAAAATCAATATGCGGATATGTGGCCATTGTTGCTTAATCTTTTTGGTTGCTTCGACTCCATCCATGTGCTGCATATCTAAATCCATAAGTATAACATGGGGTTGAAGGCGCCCACACAAATCGATGGCTTCATTGCCATCCTCGGCCAAACCGATTACATTTAAATCTTCATATCTATCGAGTAGTGTCCTCAAACTTTCCCGAACAAACGGCTGGTCGTCTACAATTAACAAACGAATAAGTCCATCTTTTATTTCAGTTTGGCGCGGTATGGTACATGTAACAAGCATTCCTTCATCTGGCTTTGTATATACAGACAATTGGCCTTGCAAATTCATTGCTCGTTCTTTCATTGCATTCATACCAAAGCCTTCTTGCCATTCTACATTTCCTTTTCCATTATCTTGAACTTCTAATCTCGTATATTGTTGTTCAAACTGCAATGAAACTATAATTTCAGTTCCTTGACCATGACGTACTGCATTCGTAAGGGACTCTTGTAAGCAACGAATGAACGCTATCTTCGCTTGCCGAGACAATTCATATTCCTCTCCGTATACCCGAAAACTTACATTAACCTGAGCGTGCTCCTGAAATTCGGCTCCAAGATTTTGTAGAGATTGAATTAAGGAAGGCGATTGACACGGAGACTCCATTTGATGTAGGTAACCTCTCACGTCCTCGATGCTTTTACGTCCCATTTCAAGCAGAGAATCTAGCCTCTGTATACCCATTTCAGTAGCAAGTTCGGTGCGCAACGTTTCCATCCCCATAATAATAGAAGTATAAGCGTGACCAACTGTATCATGAAGCTCACTTGACAGTCGGTTTCGTTCTTCCGCCAGTGTAATGCGTTCAATCTGAGACATATATTGCTCAAGTACCGCGTTTTGTTTACGAATTGATTCATTTTGCTTATGATTGACGATTAATAAATGAAAAGCGAAGCCCATTACATATGCGAATCCATAATAGGTGACCATAACCCAATAGCTATTACTTGGCGCAACCGCATAGAAAATTCCAGTTGTTATAAAAACCGTTATTGGAGCTGTCCAATAATAGGACAAATGCTTACTATTCGCAGCAATTAGAAACACTGATATAAGAAATGTGTTGTAAGCCCCTGGAAATAATGAGGTTAAATATATACATAGTCCACCATACAGCAGTATTTCTGTGAACAAATAATATTTATAATTGAATAGTAAGGCTACCCATGGAACAGAGAAGGCAATAATTTCCCAAAGAATAATAATCCAAAGTGGTAATGTTAAACCATCCTGAAAATTTAATGTAGCTAGAATGATAGACACACTAGCAAGTAGGCGTACTCCTAACATAATCCAATCATACCAAAACCAATACTTAACCATATCTAACAAGTCCTTTACCCCCTAAATAGCCTACCATTTTACTTCCTATATAATAATTTAATCCTTCCTGCCTTATTATACTTTTTAATTTAAAACTACGATACTACTCACAGACTGCAAACTTCTATTGATTTAGTTGCCGAATCATACTACGTGTATAGCCCCCAATTTTCTTTGTCAAACCATCGACTATTCTAATACTTATGGCGGTAAATACTATACCCATAAACATTACAAAGAGTGACTTGGCAAAAGTATCTATTTGTATAAATATAATATTCATATCGATGTATCGATACAGTAGTGGTGCCAACAGGAACATAAGTGGCATTACGTAAAAAATGATTGCACTAATGAGACTGAAAATGCCAATCGTAAATTTCTGCATTAGCCAATAGACAGCACACCAAGTGCGACGATCTGTTAGCACTAATTTCACCTGAGACCAGTTCGATGTATCCATTGTTATACTTCTATCGTAAGAGTCTGTTGAAATATCTGTATAAATTTTCGTCTGTATGCGCTCGAATTGGATAAAGGGTGTGGTAGTCTGTAGTACGCGCATAATTAATGGAATCCCAACAACAGTAAATGAAAGGGTTAAACTAAATAGCAGAGCTATTAGGTAAAAACAAAAATAAAACAATCCTGTACCGAAAGTTAGCAATAAAAAATAACCATTATGGATGAATCTTGATTTCATAAAGTTCATCGCTCCTATCTGTGTAATAACCGAATCATACTGCTTTTTTTGTCATTCTCACTAGTGTAAAAGTGTCATATGACAGTTCTAAATGATGTTAAAAAGGGGAGAGCAGCTTACTTCTGGTTAAAAAAGATGCTTTTATCCCGCTATTTACTGGGCAGTAAGACTCCCACCTCAAAATTCAGCGTTAGGTGGGGGCGGGCTGCCGGTAAACGCACGATTGGTGAAGGCTAATAATCAGTGGGGGATGAACAAAAACCTGCTGATTAAAGTTTCACTTTATTAATCCTCCACAAAGCAATCCCGTTCTTACATCTGCAAGAACGGGATTGCTTTGTACTTTTATTTAATATGAGATGGACTTGTTTTTCGAATATGAAAAATAATATCAAATTGCTCAAGCAATGAAGTATCAAAATACACCGAACTGTTCGGGAGGATTTGTCCCCCTATACTTAGTAATGGTCTTTTTGCTTTAACCCATTTTTCTGCTTGTCCTTTAAGGTGACGGTTATCCAATAAAAACATTTTATATGGCACTTTTCCGAGAGTATAATTGAAACTTTTTACATCTTGTGGAATAGTGTCGGTTGTAATCTTACCTCCAGTGGAAGGATCATATTCGCTGTATAAGGTAAAATTCCCCTCCGTAGTTGTACTACCAATTGTGACATAATTATTGTCTAAACGTTCCTTCAAAAACTGCCCCGCAACATAAGGGTATAATTTCTCATCGATAATTCCTTTAGCTATATGAATATTGTGTGCCCATACCATCGTTTTACCACCAAATGTCTCTTGTGCCCACATTGCATGATCGGCCAAGTATTGTTCATGTAGTTTTATTATACTTGGATAGTCGTTAGGGAGTAGCATTGTGGTAAATTTCTCTATTGCACTTGCCGTTGCTTTCGCCCAGATGTACTCGGATGGAATTATTTCTGTGTTGGCTTGTTCATTCTCATCTTTTAGTAATCGGGCTACTCTCTCAGCGTTTGCTTTAAACTTCTCTTTCCTTTCAGGAGCAAGTTTCATATATTCCTGTATACTTCCAGTAAAAGAAGACAATTCTTTATAATTTTCTTCTACTTCTGCCAGCAAATCTGGTCGATGCAGCCTTACATAATCAATTACTTTATTAAAGCTACCTTGGTCCAACGCCTTTAAGTCGAGCCCAATAAATTGGATCTTTTTTTTATTGGATGGATCAGCATTATAATCTTTCATCCACTCAATCATGGCTATAATTTCATCAGTAGGATATAACAATTTTAAAAATTCCCTAGGGTTTCCTTTTCCTGTTTGGATATATTCATTTAGTTTTAAGCCGTTTCCCCAATCTTCTTCCATTGCAAAATTCGTAAAACCCATTTCAGTAACCAAATATTTCACAAGGCGAAACTTCATAGTAAAAATTTCAGAGCTTCCATGAGTATTCTCTCCTAATCCTACATATTGCGCGTTCCCAATCATTTTCTTAAGTGGTTTTAAATCTTCAAATGGTTTTGACGGCTCTATCGTTTTTAATGGGTTAGCCTGTGATTGTATTGATTTAACTATATTTTTTTGGACTGATTGACCTGAATTTTCGACTGCTACAGTTTGAGCGTTTCCTACTTCCGCGCATCCTGTGACTAATAAAGCTGTACTAACCATTGCAATCATTCTTTTCTTATTCATTTTTGCCCACCTCAATTGAATTATTTTTATAAACAAGATTGATTCATGTACTTGCACGAATCAATTGCCTTAATTTAATTGTTATTTATTCCATATCATATTTTCTAGTAACATATTGTCATAAGATTAATTGACACAAGTCATAGGTTAATCATTACACTTTTGTACTATCGGCTATGACAGTTTATAAATAATAATTAAATTGTTGAATCGCAAGTAAGACTAGATTATGAATTTGGGAGGGGTTTTAAAGATGAATGATCTGTATGTCAAAATATTTTTATTCTAAGTTGTAGCTGTTGAAATGACAGGAAGTAAATTTGATAAACAAATGAATAAAAGGGGAAGGGCGGATTACAATGTTATTACACGGAGAAGCATTCCACAATAAAGATAAAATCCATCGTGCTAAAATAGGACTTCAACTTTTTCTAAGTATCTTAACCATTACTTCTATTATTCTAAATGTAGTAGTAATGATTACTAAAAGTATGCCGCTTATTGTGGTATATATGTTTACCCCAGCATTTTCTTCTATTTTGACTCGCATAATATTGAAAGAAGGGTTTAAAGATGTATCTTTTAGTCTCGGTAACTTAAAGATATGGAAGGGGATTGGTTTTGCTCTGTTAATACCTATGATTATATGTGGAATTACTTATTCTATCGCCTGGTTGAGCGGAATTGCGAAGTTTCAGCCCCCGCAAGGTGGTATGCTAGAACCTATTTACAATATACTTGGATTTCAATATCTACCGATACCATTAAGTTTCATTTTTATAGTAGTACTGAGCGGAGTTTTAGGAAGCTTGCTTAACTTAATCCCAGTTATGGGGGAAGAAATGGGTTGGCGAGGTTATATGCTCACAAGGCTAATCGATGCAGAGTTTTCACGCCCGATCCTTATTAGCGGATTGATTTGGGCAACGTGGCATGTTCCAATTGTTATTGCTGGTCTATATGTAGAGGGAACATCTGCCCTACTTTCAGTACTTGGCATCTATTTTTGTATTGTGCCATTCAGTTATATTACAGCTTATTTACGACTTATCACAGGTAGCGTTTGGCCTTCGGTTATCATTCATACTACTTGGAATGCCATTATTCAAGGACCTTTCGCACGTGCAAGTACAGGAGATCAAACTGAGATTTGGATTGGAGAATCTGGTTTGATAACCGCTATTATTATCTTGGCTACTGCAATAATTATGTCTCGAATCGTAAATTTTACTAAATAGCATACGGATGTGTTTTGGATTCCATTAGTGTAATATGAAGATACTGAAATAAAACGCTCCTAAAAATATTAGAAAAATCTAGTTGAACGGACTCTTACTTAATCTTAGGCTGCTGGATATATGGGGGACATCAAGCTAAGGGTTTAATTTATAAAAATAAACTTGATTGTCATAAAAAACATAATGTTTTTCATTTAAAGGCTATGAGATGAAATTTCATCATCTTCATCACGTTTGACCTTCAGGAAATAAAAAGTTAAACGATTATACAAATACTCTAACTGTAAAAACGATAGTCCTTTTATCAAAAATGTAGAAGGACTATCGTTTATTTTTTTGACAAAATTAGGGGTTGATGTTCATAAAAATGGATAATATAATTCGTATTTTACGTAAAGAGAAAAATTTCCCCCTAGAATATTAAGCTAAATCTCTTGGTGTGACGGTTGATTTAAGTTTCACTTTATGACTTGTAAAGGGCTGTTCAATGCATCGTACTATTAAAAAATCTAAATTTAATTATTAAATTGCGATAAAATGTGGTCGGAAATAATGAAATTTTAGGAAAAATAAGGTACACTAGTCTATGATTTTAGTTGAAAATCGTTTGACGTTAATGCATACGGGGGAAAGATTGATGAACAACAATACAACAAATGAATCAGTTGAAGAAATTGATCAAAAACGAGTAAGATCAAAAAAACGTTATACAAATTGGAAGTTTATCGCAGCGGGTATTGGTGTAATTGCACTTCTTATTGGGGGAATGAGTTATTATCAGGCAACTCACTTCAATTCGAATGTTACAATTAATGACACAAAAGTTGGTGGTCTGAGCGCTGATCAGGCAATACAAAAATTAAAGACATCTGGACTAGCAAACAAAGTCTATGTTGATCAACAACAAATTTTAGATGAAAAAGATACAAAAACGGAACTTACGGAAAAAGATTTGCCTCAAGTTAAGAAACTATTAAAAAGTCAGTGGACATTTTTCCCTTCCTCAAAGGGAGAAAATTATTCATTACTACCAGAGAAGGCAGATCAGTATCGTAGTGAAACGATGAAAAAACTTGTAGAAGAAACGCTCATCTCTATGAATGAAAAATTAAAAGCGCCTCAAGATGCTATGGCGAAGCTAGAACAAGGGAAAATTGTTATTTCGAAAAGTGTTGAAGGAAAACAGTATGACGTTACTAGTCTACTGAAAGATTACGATAAGCAAAAATATAAAAGCGAAATTCATCTGAAGTCTGCATACATAAAACCTATTAAAGAAGACGATCCGATTGTCAAAAAAGAGGAGAAAGCACTACAGAATCTTCTTGGGCAGTCTGTTGAGTATAAAGTGCAGGATGAAGTTTATCCTTTAAAAGCGAAAGATTTAATTCAAAATGCCTCTATGTCAAAGGATATGAAAGTTACAATTGATGCGAGTGACATTAAGAATAAAATTACTGAAATTAATAATGCCAAATCAACATTAAATAAAGATTTCTCATTTAAAACGCATTCCGGTTCAGTTATATCAGTAAAAGGGCAAGGCTACGGCTGGGCACTAGATGTTGAAAAAGAAACTAAACAAGTTCAACAAGCCTTTGAGAAAGGCGAAAAGGCGCTTTCTGCTTCTAATATTCACGGAAATGGTTGGGAGAAGGAAGGTATCGGTTATAAAACAACAGCGAATAATGGCATCGGAGACACGTATGCGGAAGTTTCAATTGCAGAGCAACAAATTTGGATTTATAAAGATGGAAAATTAGTCGTTACAACAAATGTAGTAACGGGTAAACATAGCACGGGTGAAGATACATCACCAGGTGTGTGGTACGTCCTATACAAACGAACACCATACACGCTAAGAGGTAGCGCAGTAGGGAAAGCTGATTATGCAGTTAAAGTAGATTACTGGGTTCCATTCACCAATAGCGGTCAAGGATTCCACGATGCCGGCTGGCGAAAAGACTGGGGAAATAATGCTTATTTAACAGGAGGATCAGGTGGGTGTGTGAACCTTCTTCCTAATGTTGCAAAAACTGTATATGATAGTTTGAACACGTATGATCCAGTAATTGTGTACTAAAAAATAGCTACGTATCTAGAAATAAACAAAGTAGGAAATCTTACCTGATGGTATATGAAAAAACACCTCTTGCATTCGCATACTAAGTGTGCAAATGTAATGGAGGTGTTTTTGTTTGAATATAAAAGTGTATTGCTTATAAGAAACAAAGTAGAAAGAGATTAAGAATAAGTATTCAAATAATCAATAAAATTGACAATGAATATCATTTTCACTTAATATAGAATCGTCGCATTTAATTAGACATGAATTTTTTGTTAATATAATAGATTTCTATTAAGTTGTCATATTTACGAACTATCATTAAATATTTTAAGAATTTAAACGTAGGAAAGGGTAATATAAAATGAACTGGAAAAAAGGCGGGTTATGGGTTATTATTTTTTTCGTTGTAAAAGGCACGATTTCTACACTTTTAATCGTTACAGGTGCTAAATATTTTGATTTATCATTTATGCAACTTATCTTATTAATTCTGACCTTATTAGTGATTTCTCTAATAAGTCGAAAGTTACTGTATAGACATAAACAAAACAAAAAGCAAAAAGAGCTAAATATATAATGAAGCCCCAGAGACCAATGGATTTCTGGGGTTTTATTTTGATAGTTTTTTCGCATGTATATTAATTTAACAGAATAGGTTGTCCAAAATGATAAAATCGATGATGTTTAAAATGCGTCAGTTATTTTTACATAAGGATTGTAGAGAGCCTTTGAATCAATCTTTATTCTGAAGCGACAGACACGTATAAATTATGCTCTTTTTTCAATTGGTAGTTTAAATGTAAAAGTACTGCCTTCTCCTAATTTACTTTCAACCGTAATTTCTCCTCCATGTAGTTCGACAATCCATTTTACCATCGACAATCCTAAACCTGTGTTTCCGATGTTTGAAGATGTTCGTGCTGCGTCAACTCGATAGAAGCGGTCCCATATTTTAGTAATATGTTGCTCGCTGATGCCGATGCCATTATCGGAGACTTTACCTATTATGTTGGTTTCATCACGGAATAGTTGCATATGCACAGTTCCGCTCGCTTTACTATAAGCAATCGCATTCGTTAGTAAATTCATTAATAAACGCATCATCAATGTTTGATCTGCTTTAATAAATAGGTCTTCCTCTATATTAGTTGTTATATCAATCGAAGCTTCTTGAACCATTAATGAAAGCTCTTCTACAACGATTTCCGTTAATTCACTCATATTGATACATTCAAATTGGAAAGTATTATGGTTTCCTTGGTCAGCTCGTGCTAATAATAAGAGTTGTGAGATTAGAGCGGACATTTTACGTGATTGTTTTAAAATTACTTCTAACGATTCTTCCATTTCTTTCGGATTATTTCTCTGCGATAAAGCGTATTCGCATTGCGAAATAATAACAGATGTTGGTGTTCTTAATTCATGAGATGCGTCAGATGTAAATTGTTTTTCACTTTCGAATGATGTCTCCAATCGCTCAAACATTTTGTCAAAGGTTTGTGCTAAATGATACATTTCGTCTTTCGGTGAACCTTGTAAATTAATTCTCTTCGAAAGGTCTTTACCATCACCAATTTTACTGGCTGAATCACTCATTTGTTGCACAGGTCGAAACGCCCTTTGCGTAATAAAATATCCTCCGAATGCCGCAATAAGAATAAGTAATGGGAATGAGATGATTGTTACCACGATAAGCGTATTCATCGTTGAGGATAATTGGTTCATAGTCATTATTCCACGAACCCAGACTTGCTCATCGCCGCCTGCATTATGGAGAAAATCATATACTATCCATTCTTTATTGCCGTCTTTAATGGTTTGTATTTCATCGGATTTAAGCGATATCTTTTTATTAAAGCTTGTTGGACTATGTCCTACCAACAGCTCACCTTGTTTACTATAAATGCTTATATTTACTCCATCTTCTAAGGTTTCAAAATCATCGTCAATCTTTAACTGCCCATGCTTATATTCGATATCTTCCATGCTTTCTTTTACTGTGCTCTTTAATTGATCTTTCATATTAAAAAGCAAAACTTTATCTGAAGAAGTTAAAATAAAAGCTAACACGAGTGCCATAATAATTACAATTAGCCCCGTATACCACAGGGTCACTCTCATTTTTATTGATAGTCTTTTCATGATTCTACTCGCAATACGTAACCAGTTCCGCGCACTGTATGAATTAACTTCGTTTCAAACTGGCTATCAATTTTTTTACGAAGATAGCGGACGTAAACATCAATAATATTCGAGCCGCCGTCATAGTCGTAATTCCACACATGTTGCTCAATTTTATCTCGTGTCAGCACAACTTCTTTATTACGAATCATATATTCTAAAATAGCAAATTCTTTACTGGAAAGAGTGATAACTTGGTCTCCTCGTGTTACTTTATGCATATTGCAATCTACCACTAGGTCAGCGATTTCAAACACATTAGATGTATTTCCTGTTTTTCTTCGCATTAACACTCGAATTCTTGCTAACAGTTCATCAAAAGCAAACGGCTTTACTAAATAATCATCCGCACCTAAGTCGAGTCCTGTTACACGATCATCAATTGTATCTTTAGCTGTAAGAAGCAAGACAGGAGTTGCATTATTGTCCGCGCGTAATCTTTGTAATACGCGTAAACCATCTATTCCGGGAATCATAATGTCAAGGACAATCAAATCGTAGGTAGCCATGTTTATATAATCCAGGGCATCTTCTCCATTCCCACATGCATCGACACTATAATGTTCTGCATTTAATCGTTTCACCAATATATTTTGTAAGTCTTGTTCATCTTCGACAATAAGAACTCGCATTAACATTCTCCTTTTCTTCTTATTAATATGTATCACTATAATTCCAAAACATTAAAGAAAGATTAGAAACTAGTTAATTATATCATTTTATCCCGCATTAACGGGCAGTAAGACTACTCCCTCAAAATTCAGTGAATGCGAGGGAGTTAGGTAGGGATTAACTGCCTGTAAAAGCCTTCACTTTATTTTTTTGTACATTAATCTTCCTTTAATGTTTGTTCGGTAATATAAAGGCAAGGATAAGGTGCACATGTAAAGGGAGGAAAACAGAATGGGAAAATGGATGCTGATGGGAGCAATGTCCTGTTTATTTTTAACAGCTTGTTCTACTCAAGTTGATAACAATACAGAAGTACAACAACTGAAAGTGGAAAATGATAAATTACAAAAAGAAGTCGCTCAACTACAACAAGAACCAAACAAAACACAAGCTGCTACAAATGATAAGAAACAAATACAAGATTTCAAAAACGAAGTCTCATCTATTGTAGAAAAGGCAAATAACACGAAACCAGTTGGAGCAAAAGAAGATAACTTAAATACGTACTTAGCAGCAAAAAAAGAAATTGACCAATTGGATGACAAGATAGATCTATCTGATAATCAGCTAGAAGCAGATTATCACGCTGGAACGATAACTGTTGAGCAATATCAAACGCAAGAAAAAGAACACGATATACTGGAAGATCAATTAGAGCAAGCAGAAAATGCACTTGAAGCAAGATTTGGAATAGATGATTAATCATTAAGGAGTGGATGAAAATGTTAAAACATAAAAAGAAAATAATTATAAGTGTAATTGCTATTTTAGTAAGTGGTATTGCTATTGTTGGTGGATATTATGGCATGGGTTACAATTATGCAAAAAAGAATGAAAACTACACAGAGAAACAAGTTCGTGAAATTTCTTTAGCTCATACAAATGGAGAAATTATTAATGTGAAAAAAGAATTCGAATTAGAAGATGACAACTTAGCACAATCAAAATTTGAATATGAAGTGGAAATCAAGACACCTGATAATCTGTTAAATATTTTAAAAGTTAGTGCTAGAACAGGTACAATAGAACTCAATAATGAAGATTAAATAAATATCGCGTATTTGAAAAAACTCCGAACAAAATTTGTTAGGAGTTTTTTCATGTTTATACTTTACTATTTTGAAAGGGGAGTGCTACATCGCTATTAAACTAACAAAACAAAATAACACCTAATATGAAAAAATACGCTGTTCTTTCTGAAGAATCCTAGGAAAGGGTAACTTGATATATCACCGCTATAAAAGTATCGTTCCAATCCAAGTGTATATTTGTGACGAGTTGAATTCAAACTTGATACCTTAGATTCACAGATTGTTCTTTTCCTCAAATCGTGCAGATTTGATTACGTATAATTACATAAAAACTTGTCATCGTAACTTTGATATCTTGCTGTTACATTCCAAAATGCATACAACAGCGTGCCTTCAAGGTTATACTGATGCTGGAGGTGATTCAAAGTGACATAAAATCGGAAAATGAGCTTTTTAATAGCCAAGAGAGCTTTAAAGATCAAGTCTTCATTTTGAAACTAAAATCGCTTTTATATTAGGCTTCGAATTTTTATGTGGTACAGACATTAGTTGAAAGATAGGCTTTTCCTGTTCTTATTTATATCGTTAACTTGATAATTTATAAATATGAATTTAGTGGGGGGATATTATGAAAGATAGCAAACGTTTTAATTTTCACAAGCTTTGGCTAGGACAGTCTATAAGTTTGTTAGGTACCCAGCTTACAATGGTAGCTTTGCCTCTTTTTGCATTAGAGGTGCTACAAACAAGCGAGGCAAATGCTGCCATGCTTCGTGGGATTATATTTGTACCCTACCTAATTTTCGGGTTAGTAGCCGGTGCTTTGATAGACATCTTTCATAGGAAAAATGTTTTGCTAATTTGTAGTATATGTCAAGGAGTATTATTTTTATCAGTATTCATACTGACTGTAACAAATATTTTAACGTTCCCTTTATTAGTGTTTATCATGTTTTTAAATGGAATATTTACTACATTTTATAACATTGCTGTTCCTTCTTTCTTACCGGAAATAGTAACAGATAAAGACAAGTTAAAAAAAGGAAATGCTCAACTAGCACTTTCGGAGTCTCTTTCTGTAGTAATTGGTCCTATGCTAGCAGGAATCATCATTACTCTATTTGGATTAACAGGCTCTTTTACTATTGACGCAGTAACGTATTTTGTTTGTTTTGCATTTGTATTATTTATTTCCAAGTTTAAACCGCATACAGAGGGCTCTTTAAAAGACGTAAATATAAAATCCATATACCAAAACATATATGAAGGCTTGGTATATTTTAAAAAACACCCTGTATTAGAACCAATTGTAACCTGTGGCGCTGTTTACGGTTTTTTTAAATACATACTAAATAGTATTTTAGTAATATTCCTGTATAAGGTAATGGGTCTATCTGAACTTGAAATAGGGTTTGTTGTAGGCTCAGCAGCGGTGGGATTTTTAATAGGTAACACGATACTCATGAAAAAAAGTCAACAAATTAATAATACAAAAATGCTTATTTATAGCGCTACTGTATCAGTTACTGGTTTGGCCTTTATACCGATAATGGGATATATGGGAACCATTATCGGTATAGTAGCTGCAAGTATCATACATGGCATGGGAGAAGGTGTATTTGGCCCTTACGCTGCAACCATACGACAACTTGCCTCACCAAGTCACATGCTAGGCCGAGTAAATGCTGTACAACGTACGCTGAATTGGGGGGCTTGGGCATTAGGAAGTTTTGCTAGTGCATTTTTAGTTTCTATATTTGGGCTTCAAACTACGTTATTCATAGGGGGATTCGGAACAACATTGTGTTTAGTGGCGTTGTTAAGACGTGGCGTATCAAAAGGAAATGATATTGAATATACGAGTTCATTTTAGAGGAGATGATTGTGATGCATAAGGTATTAAAAGGAACTGACATAGAAAATAAACCCCACATTTTATTTATAGGGGGATGGACAAAGCCTATACAAGATGCATTAGACAGTGGCTATATTGTTTCGTACATAGGATCGTACGCTAAACACATATATTTTGATGGGACTATCTTAGAAAAATGTTTCTATAAAAAAGAATTAGACACGACAAATATACCCTTGTCTATATACTATGCTGAAGAATTATTCAAAGAGAAACCATTTGATGTGGTTGTATCTTTCAACGAAACAGCATTAGATACGGCTTGCATAATTGCAAAGATTTTTAATGTTAAAGGGCCTTCTTACAATGCTAATATGATAACCCGCAATAAAGACATGATGCGTGAAATGCTAGCAGGTAAAGACTTTTCGATAGATTCGACAGTTTGCAATAACATTAAAGATATTAATGAATTTTTGAACAAAAAAGATAGTCTTATAATAAAGCCCCCGATTGGCGCAGGTGGTAAAGGTGTATCTAAGCTAGACACGGGAGATGACGTAGAGGTATTTTTTGAAGAAAATGGTATTCAACTACCTGTTTTAGTGGAAGAGTACATTGAAGGTGATGTAGTTTATACGGTCGAAGCCGTTTCTTATAACAAAAAACATTCTATACTAGCGATATCAGCTGAAGTATTTAAAGAAGGTACGTTTATAATAAACTATACTATTATGCCAGCACCTATAGATGAATCTCAAAAACAATTAATTATGGAAAAAGTAATGCTATTTTTGGACGACATGCAAATGGAAAACGGCATTACTCATACAGAAGTAAAGATAGACAAAAAAAATAAGCCGATAATTATAGAATCTCAAGTTAGAATAGGTGGTGGTAATATCTGGAAGATGGTGGAACTAACAACCGGCATATCCCAATTTGGATACTATTATGATGCGTTAGCTACTGAGACTATAGATGAATTTAGATGTGTATCTTCAAAATGTCATGCTATGTCTTTAAGCTTGATTCCAAAACCAGGTTGCTTAAAAGAAATCAAGTATAAGGAGTTAAGTAACATATCCGAGGTCGTATTAATTGATCTATTACTAAAAGAGGGAGACATCATACCACCTATTGTAGATAGCACTCAACGCAAAGGATCTATATTATTTACGACTAGTGATATGAAACGTATGTACGAAGTTGTAGAGGAAATATGTAACAATATAACGTTTGTTTATCAGGATTTAACAGAATGGAAACCTTCTTTTAAAAAATATAAGTAAACAGAAATGTGGCAAATAAATGGTCTATATAAAAAAGAGAAATTTTCGAATTCCCTGATAGCGCTAAACCTAAGCAAAATAATGAACTATCCTATAGAAGAAAGTTGAGGGAGCTAATCGCATATGTTTTATTGAAAGGATGTGATTGAATTATGGAACGGCCAAATTGGGGAATTGGAGGATTAGTATTCGTTGGCTGTATGTTTCTTGGTGGAGGAGTGGGATCTATGTTAGGTAATGCCCAAACTGGATGGCTAATAGGAATGGGCATTGGATTTCTTGGGATGGCTTTAACGAGACTGTTCAGAAAATAATGTAACTGAGATTCTTCTTCTGGTAAATAAGGAAATATGTAAGTAATTCATGGCATAAGAGTTCTATAAATTATAGTTAGAATCTTCTCTTTTGTATTTGTCTTTTCAAAATTTCTCCATACATAGATACGATTCTCAAGTCGGAGGATAGCACCTTAGGGTGTCTTTTTTATGCTTTTTAAAAATGTCTTACCATATAATAGCTGAGTTTTGCTTTCAGTCTCCAATGCCCATTAAACATAAAATGAAAATTCTGCACCATTTAAACTCTGATAACAATTCATACGATCAAGAATAATTGAGCTAATAGCTCTCGGTAGATTGCCATCATTTTTTTATAGATTAGATTCATTACCGTTTCAGACCTATGTATTCATTCATAACCTAACAGTAAAAGGGGGGATGATTAAAGGTATGGCGTTTAATGATGAATTAATTTGTCAACAGTTTGCAAGAATTATCGGCGGGCAAGAAGGATTCGCCGGTGGGAAATGCGTGGCAACAATAAACCGAGATGAAATACGAGCAACAATCTTAGGAAAACGTTTTAGAGTAACAACTTCCTTTTCATTCGAATCACGAGACAATAAAACTGGACGGGCATTATGCCTAGGCCGAGTAGCACTCTTACAAAAAGAAGTCACTGAATTTGTGGCGACAATTATTAAACAAGGAATAATTGTTTCGTCTATACACAATGAGTGGTTATGTGATGATCCAAATTTGATTTACGTTAATATCGAAGACGTTGATGATCCACTAAATTTTGCAAGAAAAGTGAGAAGAGCATTGTGCAATTAACTAAGTTTTTTAGTTAAATGAGTGATTACGTTAAATAGAAGATTTCAGCGTGTTGAATGTTATATTTGTAAAATAGATTTAAGTGGATGGTTTTATAAAACGAAAGAAGGTGTTTCATATTTGGAATGCCTTTTCTTTATGTTTTCGTTGCTAATGTGGGTGGTTAACGGATTATATGCTGTTTATCTTGCAACAGCAAGAACTGGATGAGGTATCTTGAAAGGTGTTTGACAGTCTGTAGATACCATATTTTATCAAATTTTATTAGAATATCATAAAACGACAGGGGAGAAATCGCCAGAGAAATACGTCAGATTAGTTATTCCTGCTATAATCTAAGGGTGCGATTTTGTTTTCGAAAAATAATAGGTAAATCATTTGACAATTAAAATAATCTACTTTAATATATGTGCCATAGCATATATATGGTGAAACAAATACATTCATTGTGAATGATTGACTGGTATGCTATATCCTTTTATATCTTAATTTATAGAGGTGATATATGAACTTACATGATTTAATAGGCTATCTTGTTCATCGTACTGATGTGAAAATGACCAATTATTTTACGAAGAAATTAAAGCCTTATGGAGTTACGCCAGAGCAGTGGGGGATTATTAGTGTTCTTTGTAGCCAAAGGAGCACTACTCAAAAAGAGTTGGCGGAAGCTATTGATAAAGATCAAACTACTGTTGTTAGAATGATACAGTCAATGGAGAGAAAAGGGATTGTAAAGAAGGCTTTGAATGACCAAGATAGGCGTTCACATAACCTTTTTTTAACTGAAAAAGGTGACGAGTTAAAGAAAACAATCTTGCCTGTAGTGAAAGACGCTCACCATTTCGTTACGAGTAATTTGAGCGAGGAAGAAATTAAAGTATTACAATCGCTATTAAACAAATTGTATGATACACACTATTAATATTTGTTCCTTATTGATGCTATGCTATTCATAAGGAACAAACTTTGTTTTAGATATTATATATGCTATAGCATATATTTTTCGTTTGGACGAATGGGAAGATAACTTTATTTTGTATCATATCTGATTCAGGTTCATTTTTTTGCTTAGTACCAGTCAAATTTTTGGATTATATATGCTATAGCACATAATTTTCGGCCCTTTAATATTGAGAAGGGTAATGTAAATGGAAGCGACTTCCATACGGGTGATCTCAGGAAATAGGGTAAAGGTAGTGACTACTACCTGAACAATACTGAGTTTTTATCAAATAATAAGAAAGGTGTGATTACTATTTTAATTTTCATCAATATTGTAAAAGTAGTGTTGTTTCTGTTCTTTTTAATGACAGGAATGAAAATTATATCCGGGAAAATGGCAGATGAGTTCAAACGATTTGGTTTACCTTCGTTTTTTAATTTCTTAACTGGAGCTTTTGAGATTGTAGGAGCGATTGGAATGTTGATAGGAATCTGGATTCCAGTAGTAGCTTTATGGGCAGGATTGTTATTAGGCGGTACGATGCTTGCAGCCGCATTAACTCTAATTGTATTAGCGAGAGATCCTTTTAAGAAAGCAATACCTGCGCTTGTTTTGTTTGTCCTTAGTTTAGGGGTAAGTTTGTATCATATTTTTTAAACATAACTGAAAACTATTAAACTTTCACTTTATGCGTTCAAGTTACTATCGTTTTGTGATTATGTTACAAATAGGGGGGATTCTCCAATTAGTGCTTGAATAATAATAGCAATACGAATTTAGACATTACGATCATTCGGATCATAATCAGTAAAAGAATGGCAAGAATTTTATATTAAAAATAGGAGTGAGTGAAAATGGCATATTTATTACAAGTTGATTTTCCGTTTGAAGGTCCTTTTGGTGAAGAAATGGAAAAAGGATTTTGGGATTTAGCAAATAGTATTAACGAAGAAGAAGGATTCCACTGGAAAATATGGACTGAGAATGAAGAAACAAAAGAAGCTGGAGGCATTTATATATTTGAAGAAAAACAAGATGCTGAAAAATACGCGGAAATGCACAACAGCAGACTTGAAGCAGCTGGTGTTAAAGATATTAGAGTAAGAATTTTTAACATCAATGAAAAGTTAACTAAGTTGAATCGTGGTTTTATTAAATAATTCCGACAGTCGGAGCAAGCGTAAAAAGGAGGGGGATAATCCCCTCTTTTTTAATTCTTAAATTGATGGTGAGGGGGCTCGCATAAAAAACAATCAATTATAAAAGTGATTTTGAACGTAAGGAATTTGTAAGGAAGAGGTAAGAAAAAAGAGATTTTCATTGTGTAAGATGAAAATGTAAAGAAGAGTGAGAGGAGAAAAATACTATATATTTCTATAAAAAACAAATCAATTAATAAGACTTGTTTGGAGGAAAAGAGACATTACAAATTCAATGTCGTCCTTTTGCAGTGGGTTAAGAAGAAAGCTGTGTGATTAGTTCCAAACAGCAAATAACCATTTATACAATATGAATAGGGGAGAGGATTATTTTGATGAAAAAGCATAGTCAAATTACATGTACAGGCTTAGCTCTATTAATAATTGGAGGTTCCCTGTTTTATACACCTCTAACCTCAAATGTAAAAGCGGAGTCCATTCAAAATGTATCTAGTTCGTTACAAACAAGCACCCAAAGAGATCGTAATTCCGTCAAAGAGGCAATGCGGGATACATTGAAACTAGGATATCCAGGGATACTTGCTAAAACTTCTGAGGGTGGAAAAACATGGAGTTATGCGGCTGGTGTAGCTAATCTGAGTACCAAGAAAGCAATGAAAACAGATTTTCGTTTTCGGATTGGCAGCGTGACAAAGACGTTCACTGCAACAGTTGTACTTCAATTAGCAGGAGAAAACCGCCTAAATCTAGACGATTCTATTGAAAAATGGTTGCCTGGTGTCATTCAAGGAAATGGATATGATGATAAACTGATTACTATCCGGCAATTATTGAATCACACAAGTGGTATCGCTAATTACACAAGGTCAAAGGATTTTAATATGATGGATACAAAAAAATCTTATACTGCTGAAGGATTAGTAAAGATGGGAATATCCATGCCTCCAGATTTTGCTCCAGGAAAGAGCTGGTCGTATTCAAATACAGGATATGTATTACTAGGAATTCTTATTGAAAAAGTAACTGGGAACAGCTATGCGGAAGAGATTGAAAATCGAATTATTGAACCACTTGAATTAGCGAATACATTCTTACCTGGAAATTCAAGCGTCATTCCAGGAACCAAGCATGCCCGTGGATATATCCAATTAGACGGAGCAAGTGAGCCAAAAGATGTTACTTATTATAACCCAAGTATGGGGAGCTCGGCCGGAGATATGATTTCTACAGCTGATGATTTAAACAAATTCTTTTCTTATTTACTTGGGGGCAAGTTATTGAAAGAACAGCAACTAAAGCAAATGCTTACAACAGTCCCTACAGGAGTAGATGAGCTTGGTGATTCCGGGCTTGGAATTTTCAAAATGAAGCTTTCAAACGGTGAATCGATATGGGGGCATGGAGGAACCATTCCTGGCTTTTTAACTTTTGCTGGAGGCACACTTGGAGGCAAGCATACATTGGCAATCAATTTGAACAGCCTTAAAGCTGATACTCCTGATCCTTTTAAAAATATTTTACTTGCTGAATTTAGCAAGTAGTCTAAAAGTAAAAACGGGTAAAATTTATCATAGTTTCATAGTTAAACAAATTAATGATGAAAACGATCCATTATTTAAGGAGGTATCCGTGATGAAAAATAAGCTAACTGGTGTGTTAGCCACTGCATTAGTGGTAACTATGATTCTACCAACAGGAGCGAAAGCATTTTCTGAAAGTAAGACTACTGTTGTAACTGGTGAAGAAGTAGCTAGTCAGGAACTGAAGAAGATTGCAGCAGAGAAGGCGGAGCTACTTACGAAGTCCCATGGGGCAGCTAGCGTGCAGTATGCACTAATTGATAATGGAAAACTTATTTTGTCGGGTCAGGCTGGCAAGAACGATATGGAAGGGGAAAAGCCGCTAACCAAAGATACTTTATATGGGATTGGTTCAGTTAGTAAAATGTATGCAACAGCGGCTGTAATGAAATTGGTCGATGAAGGGAAAGTCGATTTGGATGCTCCTGTTGTCCGCTATGTTCCTGATTTTAAGATGAAAGACGGTCGATACAAACGTATTACACCGCGTATGTTATTGAATCACTCCTCTGGATTGCAAGGTTCTACGTTAGGTAATGCATTTTTATTTAACGATAATGATACCTATGCCCATGATACTTTGTTACAGCAATTGTCAAATCAAAACTTGAAGGCGGACCCTGGTGCTTTCTCGGTATACTGTAACGATGGTTTTACGCTGGCCGAAATTTTGGTGGAAAGAGTTAGTGGTATGAGCTTTACTGAATTTCTACATCAAAACTTTACAGGGCCTTTAAAAATGAATCATACGAAAACGCCGCAGGACAAATGGAGGGATGAAAATCGGGCTGGACTATATTACCCGGCGTACCAAGGGCAACTTCCAATTGAATCGGTGAATGTTATTGGTACGGGAGGTATATCTTCCACGGCAGAAGATATGGTGCGATTCTCACAACTATTTATGGGACAGGGAAAAGGAATCCTCTCTGATAAGGTAGTTAAGGCAATGGAGCAAGAGGAATATAAAAAAGGAATGTGGCCGGGGGCTGGCGAGAATATTTTTAACTATGGTCTTGGCTGGGATAGTGTGAAACTATACCCATTCAGTGAATATGGGATCAAAGCTTTGGCTAAGGGCGGCGATACGGCATTGCAACATGCTATATTAGTCGTGCTTCCGGAACAGAAAATAGCAGCGGCTGTATTGACATCTGGTGGACGGAGCTCTACAAATCAGCTAATGGCAACTGAATTGCTGCTCGCTACGCTTAAAGAAAAAGGTATTATTAAGGAAATCAAGCCGAACAAATCCTTTGGTAAGCCGGTCAAAGTCAAAATGCCTCAAGGCGTAGCAAAGAAAGCTGGATTTTATGGTAATAGCGAAACTCATTTCAAGATTGAAATTACGAAGAACGGTGAACTATTCTTACCATCTAATCCAGAAGAAAAATATGTATATACTGCTGATGGAAGCTTTATTAATGAGGGGGGTACTTCCAAGCTCAACTTCGTAACCGAGAAGAATGGAAGAACTTATTTGAAGGAGAGCGCATATAAATCTCATCCAGGTTTAGGGCAAAGTGTGATGACCCACTATTTAGCTGAGAAACTAGAAGATAACGTGCTTTCGAAGAAAACCGCTGCTGCATGGGCAAAGAGGGAAGGTGTCAAGTTTTATCGTGTAAACGAGAAATTTAGTTCTATTCAATATCTTGTTCAGTCGAAACATCTTAGTACTCAAATTACTCGCAAGGAAGGCCCAGCAGGCTATTGGGATGGCAGAAAAATTACAGGTCCGAACACCGCGGTGCATCAGATCCAAGTACCCGTGATGAATGGTCGTGATACAACGGAAACGCATTTCTATACAGAAGGCGGCAATGAATATATGGAGATGGCTGGATTGTTATACGTAAGTGAATCTAATGTAAAACCAATTGATGTAGGCCAATCATCCAAAGTTACGTTGGATGCAAATGGGCATGCGAAATGGTTTACAATTCCACAAGCGGCAACAGACAAAAGGATGACCGTGACGCTGCCATCAAATGGTTCATTTGCGGTGTATGATGAGAAGGGAGTTTGCGTCAACTTCACCATTGTGAGTGGCAATAACAAGGTGGAACTTCCGAAGAATGGAACAATCGTATTCGCTGGGGCACCGAAATCGGAATTTGCAATCTCGGTGAACTAGCTATAATTTAAGATGATCTTAAACAAAACCAGTACGGTACAGAAAAGATGTATTACTGGTTTTGTTTGTATTTATGCATTCTCAATGAAAAAGCTTGAATAATATCACTCTCAAGCACTATAAAAACATCAAAACTAGAAAATTAGTATCTCTAGAAGATGTACAGTTTTTTGGGAGTTGAATAATTTTAACAGCGTAGAGAGATAAAATTTCTACTCTTTTTCTTCTTAATTGGGGTACGACCTCAATTAAGAAGGTTTCTTCAATTAATAGAAATGTATGTACATACACATTGTATTTTTATTCCATAACTTTTAAAATTTTGTTCACGATAGTTTGATATTGTAAAAAAAGAAAATATGTGGCACGACATCACTTTGTTTTTTATACAGCTTTGTAATTAAACTATAGTATTGTATTTTTTTTCATTATTGAAATTAGTAATAATAAAATGTATTATTGAAAAGCACAATTTATAATTCAAGTAATCAAGCATATGTACCCATAATAATTTGAACATTCAGAAATTATAATATTGTCTAAAAACGAGGTGAGATTCATAGAAACAGTACATATTAAGTGGTATGGCATGTATAGTATAAATGACTTTTATAATAGGGAAGAAGCTTCTAAGAAGGGGATATTTGCAATCTCTAGAGTATTTGCTAAGAATGTAACATTGCTCTATATAGGACAAACCAAAAGAAGCTTTATACAAAAGATAAGAGAACTTAATAAAGAGTGGACTTTTGATGAGAGCGAATTAAAGATTACATTAGGAATAATAGAATTTCCTAGTGGTGAAATTTACTCTGAAAAGAAGGTAAAAGAGATAAAATCTCTTTTGATTTTACGACATACCCCATTAGAAAACGAAACATCTTTATTATACTATAGAGGGAAATTTAATTTAAAAATTATAAATAAGGGAAGAAGAGGCTTAATTGTTAAAAAGCTTTCTACAGGAGATCTAATGTGGACGTAATTGGAATCACCTTTGAATAAAATTGAAGGTTTCTTAAGTGCAGAAGCTTATCAATTTTTAATGTATTAAACTATTTTGAATAACATATGTCAGATACTTGAAAAAACACAAATTATATTATGATATGAAATCCTGTATGGAAAGTGTAGTTTATTTCTATTGTTTAATAAAAATATTAAGAATTTTAGGGATAATACATAAAGAGTAGAGGAGAAAGTAAAAACGGAGGTTTGAAGAATGGGACAAGTAAGCAGATTTCAAGAAAAACAACAGAATCGTCGTCAAAAGGCAATTTTTAATATTGCATTTACTTTGGTATTAGTGACAGTTGGTATAGTGACATACCAGTTGTTTACCCCTTCTAATACATCAAAGAAAGCAATTGCTCAAGAAAAGAAAGTAACAAAGATAGAAGAGAAGAAAACTAAAGATAAAGAAACAGCAAAGATAGAAGAGAAGAAAACTGAAGATAAAGAAACAGCAAAGATAAAAGAGAAGAAAACTGAAGATAAAGAAACAGCAAAGATAGAAGAGAAGAAAACTGAAGATAAAGAAATAGCAAAGATAGAAGAGAAGAAAACTGAAGATAAAGAAGCAGCACAGTTAGAAGGGAAACAAAAATTAGAAAAATCGGTAAAAACGAACGGAACTGAAAATAAAGAGGAAGAAAAAACGGTATCTCAAGAAAAGGATCCTCAAACTAATCCTTCATGGAAGCCAATTGGTACAGAGCAAGGAGCAAAACCTGATATGAAATTTAAAGAAGGAACAGTAGATTGGAGTGAGATGAAAAAAGCAATCTCTTATGCTGTTGATGTTCCAGAGAGCCAATTGATTTTCGATTTTATTGGAAATAATGGTAATAATAAAGCCTACGGTAATGTACGAGATAAACAAAGTAATAAAAAATATAAGGTTAATATTGATTGGGTAGAGAATCAGGGGTGGAAACCAGCATCTGTACAAGTGGTAAAATAAATAGTAGAAATGTAATTATATGTTTAAAAGTTTACTCTTGTAAAACTCATAAAAGAGTTTGTTTCAATCAGGACCTTTTTGCTATGTTGACAGGATTAATTACTCAGGCTCAATTGTGAGATCTTGATGCAGACAAAGTTCGAAGTTTATTAAAATCTATCTAATTTAGTGCTTCGAAAGGTTCAAAATTGCATTTTTAAAGCATTAAATAATTAATGGTACCTTTTGAAATATTTTTGGTCTCATTTCATTAGAAACAATTCCGTCTATATAACTAAAAAATGTATTATGATATCTATTGAACATATGAATAGGATAACAATTACCTGCTGTTAGCAAGTTGCAGTTTATCTAATAAAAAGATCACTTGTTTCTAAGACAAGTGATCTTTTTATATACATTTCCTTTACTATTTTTAAAATTGAATAGATATTTCAATCTGTGTAATTACAATAGACTTGATTAAAATTAAAACTGCAACAAGGATAATACCGTCCATATTTGTAGTAAGAAATATATATATAATATCTTAATGCAAGGTTGGCCTATGTTCTATGAAGATACTAAAGAATTATAGGAAACATTGATAAACGGGAATTATTTTTATTACAATATTTATGCATCTTTAGGCCTAAATAGCTGGGTATTAGCTAAGAAACTTGAGATATTAGACTCCTATTAAGTTAAAATTGGCCTTAAGTGTACTTCCCATAAAGAAAATTATGTAAATAAGCTGTCCATATGGGCAGCTTATTGTATTTTTTGGCTTAGCTTGTTTTTTTCGAAGTGCTGGCGGTTCCTCTACAAGTATTCTTGCATTTAAATTATTTTTAATATATTATATTTATATGGTTATATAGAGATTGATGTATACAAAAAAGACTCAAATCTATTAATAAGATTTAAGTCCTTTTCAAAGATAAAAAGATTGTACCGAAATGGAATACAACTTATACTTTTCCTTTTAATATGTATCTAGTAAAAAGACATTTTTTATCAATAAAATTGTATTTTCAATATAAATGGAAGTTCATTTATATTCAATGATAGGAAATAGTGGGTCTAGAACATAGAGGAACAAAGAACCATACAGAGTAATCTGAAGAACCTGAAAGCTATTGTATGTAGTTTGTTCATCTCAAGTACAATAAAAGAGTCTTACCTCTGTAGGCAAGACTCCACTAGTATCGTTGTATAATATTTACATATCAACTAAAAAACAAAAACCATATAACACCAAGTAGCAGAATCCTAATATTCCTCCTACAGCTAATACTTGTTTAAACCAACTTTTAAATTTTACATTACTGTAAATACCTTGAACTTTTTCCATATTTCCTCCTATTAAGGAGAACCCTTAAAGACTCTCACTTCGTTATGGTACCATTAAAGAATGACTAATAGAGGTTAAATATTGTCAAAATGTATAAATATGCAATATTGCATACAGAAATGTATTGTTACAAATGTAAGCGTTTACTATAATAAGGGTATAAAGTTTAATCACATCCCAGTATTAACAAAAGAGGAGGAAATAATATGGAAATCGCAATGGCAGTTTTAAAATTTATAGGTGGAGCAATCCCATTAGTTCAAGAGCTTCTAAAAGCATTTATGTAAATTCACTATTTAGCAATTATTTATAAAAATTATCATTCGTATGAGTAAAGCCCCTTTAACAATATTAGGGGGCTTTTTGAATTTCTAAATATTTAAGGTTACGTCA
Source organism: Bacillus sp. N6 (assembly GCF_052805735.1). Classification (NCBI taxonomy): domain Bacteria; kingdom Bacillati; phylum Bacillota; class Bacilli; order Caryophanales; family Bacillaceae; genus Bacillus; species Bacillus sp. N6. The sequence goes on along the minus strand of NZ_CM127843.1, from coordinate 3,092,844 downwards.
CATTAACATCAAGTTAAAAGTAAATTTTAAGGATAAATCTATAGAGGATATTTTATAGTGAATCAAGATCCTTTTACAAAGTTGTAGGCATTAAACTCCTACGGCTTTTATTATACTTTATTGAAGTAAAAAGTCTCTTCAGAAAATCTAAAAGGACCTTTTTAGATTTTTAAATACATGACCTACTGATAACTGGGGAGTGTAGAGAATATATATTTGATTTTTAAACAAATATGACAAATTACATGTGTAAGTTAGGTCGATCTTTATCGTAGATTAAAGGGACTTGAATAAAGTTCTTTTTTATTTGTAATCAAATCCCAGAGTGGCCCCTAACCTAATACTGGGAATCGTCTCCTATCCCCTTATACGCTAAGATATTTTTGGAAGTAAAAAACCAAACTTAGACCCCGAATTTGCTTTAACGTGAGGAGAGTCTAATGTCGACTGTCAGAAACGTGCGACAAAAGTCTTAAAAGAATTATTAAACACCTATCGAGGACAGAAAATAGTATTAGGCACTCATGGAGCTGTAATGAATTTGATGTTGTATGAGCTTAGCTTGATAGCGATGGGGTATCGCCAACAAGACTCGAATTTTGCACGCTAAGCAAAAAAACAATAAGCTGTCCATATGGACAGCTTATTTACATAATTCTTGTTATTGGAAGTCGTTTTGAAATTCTATATGTTTACTTTTTTCTTGTTCTTACGAATAAACCACAACACCACAGTTAAAAATAATAAAAAGCTCAGTAAAAAGAGCGGTATTTTTTGAATAAAGAAAAATCCTTTCCAAAAATCTAACCTAGTACTATCAGGAGAATCTGTTGCCATCCCACCTATAAAAAAAGACAACGGAATAGTAAGTATATTTATCCCTAAACCGATCATTACGAATGATAGATTTTTACTCCAGATTTTTGGTAATGCAGCCATAATAAATAAAACTAATGCAGTAACAATTATAAGAAACAGTACTCCAAAATAAAATGCAAAATATAAAAAAATTCCCATAATCCCCCTCCAAGACTTTAATTGTACCATCAATAAGGGCAATTTTGGATGAATATGATATTCGTATATAGTTAACACAACGCCCCATTATCGGTAGCAAATAATTTCATAGAATCCTTGTATGTACAGGGGTTCTTGTTTTTTGTCTATGTATCTCTTATATAGGATTTTATACATCATTGATATAGCGGGGATATGAGGGATCCTCGCTTTTCTTTTTTTCATAAAATTTTGTATGAAAACAGTTGAGTTATAATGCTTTATGCTGAAAAATAAAAACTTTTCTTTGAATTTGAAAAGAAGGTGTTACTTTGTCAAGTGTTGAAGAAAATGAGATAGCAACTTTTGCTACAGATAGTGTAGCGGATACAGAACACGAACTTCATCACATGAGGGTCATCCGAAATCGGTACTTGAGTTAATTGTCAGCTGAGGTCTTTGGAATTGAATTGACGGGTAACTTTAACAAAATAAGGAGTACAATTAAACAGCCTAAAATATGCAAGTTTTTATGCGGAACTGCTTGCGTATTTTGGCTATTTTTGCATTCGTAAAAGATACTGCTATAAGTAAACAGCATTTTTGAATTGCAAAATACCCCCATGACATCAATAGTATAAGTACCAAAAAACGATAATAAAAACTGTCTTCATCAGTTTCTACTCCTTATGTGGATCATAAAGTTATTATCCCGTTTATTGTGGGCTGACTAAAGTTTCCCTTTATCTCTCCGTCTCAAAAAACTCAATCCACTCCCCATCAGGACCAGCGAAGAATATGTAACGTGTTCCATCTGGTAATGTTTCGATTTCTTCTCCTAGTAAAAAGGTTACGCCGTGTTTTAGTATTCTTTCAATTTCATCCTCTAATGAATCTACCTTAAAGCAAATGTGATGTACTTTTCCTTCTGCTGGCAAGGAAGAATTGTAGCCTTCAATGAGTTCGAGTATCGTTTCTTTCGATTCTTCCACACCTAAAAAAGCGAGTTTTAAATCTGGATTCGGGTGCCCCATACGTTTAAGGAGCTGTAAGCCGACTACTTCTTCATAAAATGAGATAGATGCTTCTAAGTTTGCAACCATAAGTCCTACGTGTTCAATTCTTCTAACTGGCATGTAGATTCCTTCTTTCTGAAAATTATATACAATATATTATTGAAAATTAAGAAAATAAGCAAGATAAAAACCTTACAAATTTTAGCGTGTTGTATGGTATAGTGAGAAAGTATGTTTGGGGAGAAGGAAGGAGATTATACGATGAATACAACTACTCAAACTCCTTCATTATCAGAAACGATGAAAGAGTGGCATTATGCATTAGCATATGAAATTAAACATTGGAAAACGATAGGTGGTAGTAAAATTTCTATCATGAACGGTCGTTTTTTATATACAGATTATGAGAATACAGTGTATATATTTCAGCTTATTTCGGAAGTAAGCTTACCTGAAGGTTCACCAATTCGAATTGAGTTCGATGGTGAGGAAGCGACAGGAGAAGTATTATCTGTACATGGATTAGAAATAGAACTGAAATTAAATGATTATATACAAGGTGAAATAAGAGAAGCGGTTTTATACAGTGAACCGTGGCAACTTTTAGAGCAACTGCAAGAGCGATTGAAAGAAGCACGTAAAGATAAGCTGAAACGTAATCGTATAAAGCGTCTTGTTGATGGGACGAGCAGTCCGAAACATATTGAGAAGATGAAAAATCCAAAAAATGAACTGGCATATCGTTCGTTTTATAATCCGACAACGTACGTATGGGGACCGCCGGGAACAGGGAAGTCTTACAATTTATCACGTATTATTTCGGCTCATTATCAAAAAGGAAAATCGGTACTTGTGTTAGCTCATAGTAACGCGGCAGTAGACGTATTAATGAGTGAAGTAACGAAGCAAATTGAAAAGAAAAAGAAATGGACGCCTGGCGAAATTGTTCGTTACGGTTATAGTCAGCATGAACATATACGAAATCATGAAACGTTACTTGCATCTAAGTTAGTTGAAACGACGAACGGATCATGGGGTGAGGAAAGACTCTACTTAGAAGAGTCACGCCAAGATCTTCGTGAAAAAATCTTATCGTATAAAGCAACATCTGCTGATAAGAAGCGTATACAAGAGATTGAAAGTGATCTTCGAAAGCAAAAGGCTAAAATTAAAGAAGTAGAAAAAGAGTATATTGAAAATGCGAAAGTAATTGGTGCAACTTTATCGAAATGTGCCATTGATTCACTTATTTATGAGCGTACATTCGATTTAGTTGTCGTAGATGAAGTGAGTATGGCGTTCGTTCCGCAAATCGCATTAGCTGCTTCACTTGGAAAACGTATCGTCGTTTGCGGTGATTTTTTACAATTACCTCCAATTGCGATGGCAAACCATGAACTCGTTCGCAAATGGCTTGGGGAAGATATGTTTTACCACGCTGGGATTGTTGATTCTGTAAATAAATCAGAAGCGCATCCGAACCTATTTATGTTGCAGGAACAAAGACGTATGCATGCGGATATATCGAAGTTTACGAATTCATTTATTTATAAAAACAGAGTATATGATCATCCGTCTGTTTCAGAGCGTAAAGAACTTGCGCAATTGCAGCCGTTCGCAAATGAAGCGAGTGTTTTATTTGATACGAGCCAAATGGGAGCTTTTTCGTTAAAAGATGCTGCTTCTGGTTCACGTTTTAACATTATGTCTGGTTTAGTAGCGATGCAAATGATGTTAATCGGATTGTTAGACGGTGTTCAGTCGATTGGTGTTGTGACACCTTACAGGGCGCAGTCACGCTTTTTATCGACGTGTATTAGAGAAATGTTGCAGAGAACGAAATATCAAAACATACCAGTTTTAGCGGCGACAGTTCATAAGTTCCAAGGTTCTGAAAGAGATATGATGATCTTTGATACAGTTGACAGTTATCCGCAGGAACGACCTGGCGTATTATTCTTTGATCACAAAAACCATCGCCTCGTCAATGTAGCAGTGACAAGGGCGAGAGGGAAGTTCATTCAATTATCAGATTGCCATTATATGCGTAAAAATCTTTCTAGAAAACAAGCGTTATCGCAATTAACAGCTCATATAGAACGTCATGGAGATGTGTATGATCGCACGACATCGAGACAATTGTGGGAACGGAAAATTTCGAAACGTTTACGCTGGTTTATGGAAATGAATCTTGAAGAGCCGAAAGGGCTATTAAAAGATATTCTAGCCGCAAAACGAAAAATTATTATTTCACTTCCAAGTACAAAACAAGTGGATAAGCGAGTATGGCAAGCGTTAATGCGTACAAATGCACAGATAACAGTTTATAGTGATGGACCAGTTCCACTGAAAAATGTAAAGTTACAAAGACAAAATAAAGCATTCCCGTTTATCGTAATTGATGATGAAATCTTCTGGGCAGGCGCACCGCTCACATCTCAAATGATATTTGAAGGTAGTACGGAATTTCCGTACGTATGTGCAAGACTGCAAGCACCAGAAACAATTGGTGTATTAAAAGGATTTTTAGATAATCGGTAAATTCGGATAGGAATTCCTTGACTTTTACTTGGAATGAACTTAGAATAAAAAATAATTTAATATAATTTTATGAAAATTCTTATCACGAGAGGTGGAGGGACTGGCCCTATGATACCTCGGCAGCGGATTCGTTATGAATACTGTGCCAATTCCAGCAAGGTAACTTGAAAGATAAGAAAGAAGCTCATTTTGACTGTATATACAGAAGCCTCTTTCTATCTTTTAGAAAGAGGCTTTTTTACGTGAAAATAAAAGGAGGAAGAACAATGGGAGCGACAGGAGTAACGTCACAAAGAAAAACAATTGAAGAGAGTATCGAAAGAAATAAGGAAAAGTACATAGAAACAAGTCATGATATTCATGCGAATCCAGAGATTGGTAACCAAGAGTTTTATGCATCTAGAACGTTAAGTTTATTGCTAGGCAGTGCAGGATTTCAGTTGCAGCACAATATAGCCGGACATGAAACGGGATTTATCGCGCGAAAAAGCTCTGGAAAACAAGGGCCAGCAATCGCATTTTTAGCGGAGTACGACGCTTTACCAGGACTAGGCCATGCGTGTGGTCACAATTTAATCGGCACAATTAGTGTTGCAGCAGCAATTGCATTATCAGAAACGCTTGAAGAAATTGGCGGGGAAGTTGTTGTGTTTGGTACGCCAGCAGAAGAAGGCGGGCCAAATGGTAGCGCGAAATCAAGTTATGTAAAGGCAGGTTTATTTAAAGACATTGATGCGGCGCTTATGATTCATCCGAGCGGAAAAACAGCGACAACGAGTCCTTCACTAGCAGTCGATCCACTTGATTTTCATTTTTACGGAAAAACAGCTCACGCTGCAGCTTCGCCAGAAGAAGGGATTAACGCATTAGATGCGGTTATTCAGCTTTATAACGGTATTAATGCACTTCGCCAACAACTTCCGTCAGACGTGAGAATTCATGGCGTCATTACAGAGGGAGGAAAAGCACCTAATATTATTCCTGACTATGCCGCAGCAAGATTCTTCATCCGCGCAGCAACGCGAAAAAGATGTGCAGAAGTAACAGAAAAAGTAAAAAACATTGCTGAGGGAGCAGCGTTAGCAACAGGTACAAAAGTAAAAATTCATCAATTCCAAAATGAAATCGATGAATTACTCGTAACAAAAACATATAACGATATCGTAGCGGAAGAACTAGAACTATTAGGTGAAGATGTAAATCGTAAAGAAAGAGTAGGGATCGGTTCAACCGACGCAGGAAACGTAAGTCAAGTCGTACCGACAATTCATCCGTACATTAAAATCGGACCAGATGATTTAATTGCACATACGAATGAATTTAGAGAAGCAGCACGTTCAGAACTTGGAGATAAAGCATTAATTACATCGGCAAAAGCATTAGCAAATACGGCGTATCGATTAATTACGGAAGAAGGGTTGTTAAAGAAGGTGAAGGAGGAGTTTAGAGAGGCGCAGAGGAATCAAGGGTAAGGGGATTAAAGTGCTCTTTTCAAAGAGTAATCTAATTAATAAGTAGAGATACAAAAAGAACATTGAAATATCAATGTTCTTTTTTGTTTACTAGTCATTGATTTTGTTGGTTTTTCTCAAGAAAGAGAAACTTTTACTGTTAGTGAGGATAATACGTATCCCTTTATCAAAACGACAATTTCTCCTCAAATTCACTCTTTAATACTATTAAAGGAGATGACAAGCCAAATTGCATTAAGGAGTCTAAAAATGCAGCGAGGGAATCCATCGAATCGCTCATGACCTTCATCATATAATTAAATTCCCCACTAATTCGAAATAAATCTGTTACTTCAGGAGCTGCATTACAATACTGGATAAAATCAGAGCATTGGCTCGTTTTAAACATGATGAATGCTTGAATGTTTTTATTAATTTTTGCAGGCTCAAATTTCGTTCGATAAGCCGCTATAACTCCTTGATCTTCAAGCTTGTTAATACGTTCTTTTACAGCAGGTTGCGTCATGGATATAATTCGTCCTATTTCTGAAACAGAAATTCTCGCATTTTCATACAACAAGTTCATAATTTTATGATCGATTTCATCCAGTTTTACGGCGTTTTGCATTGTGTAGCCTCCTTATTTTTGTTTTCTAAAGTAAATTACGAATTATAACTATAATATCATAAGCGAATGGACTAAATTCCCTATAAATCTATATTTAAAATGATTGGTGTTTACATGAAAATATAAGTATAGGTTTTTATCAAACGGAAATTTAGGAAGGATGGAAAAAATGAAGAATCTTGATGGAAAAGTAGCGTTAGTAACAGGAGCGAGTCGCGGAATTGGCCGTGCGATTGCGATGAGATTGGCGAAAGATGGAGCATTAGTTGCGATTCACTACGGTCGAAATAAGGCAGCTGCAGATGAAACGATTAGTGAGATTGAATCTAATGGAGGAAAAGCGTTCTTAATTGAAGCTGAACTCAATTCAATTGATGGTGTCAAAAAGCTAGTAAAACAGTTAAAGAATGAATTACAAATAAAAGTTGGTACATCAGAGATTGATATTTTAGTAAACAATGCAGGGATAGGTACACAAGGAACGATTGAAAATACGACAGAAGAAGTTTTTGATGAAATTATGTCTGTAAATATGAAAGCACCATTCTTTTTAATCCAGCAAACATTACCATTAATACGAGCAGAGGGCCGCATTATTAACATTTCATCAGCTGAAGTAAGGCTTGGTTTTACAGGCTCAATTGCATACGGCTTAAGTAAAGGTGCGCTTAATACGATGACACTGCCTCTAGCTAAACACCTTGGAGAAAGAGGTATAACAGTGAATACAATTATGCCTGGATATACGAAGACAGATATCAATGCAAAATTGCTAGATAATCCAGAAATACGAAATTTTGCTACAAACTCATCTGTGTTCGGACGAATAGGGCAAGTTGAAGATATTGCAGATGCAGTAGCATTCCTTGCTTCTTCTGATAGCCGCTGGGTAACGGGGCAGATTTTAGATGTTTCTGGTGGGTTTTGTTTATAGGGGCACTACTCCATACCTATCAAGATAATCAAGTAAATTACTAGTTATGAAACGATCCTTGTTTCATAACTAGTAATTTATAGAAAGGTAGGGATGATAAAGAAGTCTATTAAAACGTGATTTTTTCGCTAGGCAATTTGAATAAGGGGGCTATTTTTCATTATTCGTAATCTAAAATAATCAAATTTTATTTTACAGTAACAATAAAACAAAATTATTGACCGCATGGTACAAAAAGGGTATTCTATTCATGTTATCTTTAAAATGAGAGGAGGATACGATTGAATAAACGCGGCAGACCTCGAGAGTTTGATTATTCCTCAATTGTAGATGTTGCAATGAAAACATTTTGGTTAAGAGGATATGAAGGGTGTTCTACACAAGATTTATGCAGTGATACAGGACTTGGAAAAGGAAGTTTATACAATACTTTCGGTAGTAAACATGAACTGTATAAACAAGTATTAGAACGCTACCATGAAATTGGGATTAGGGAACAAAGGAAATTGTTACATACTTCAATTCCAGTTAAAGAACGATTAAGTAATTTTTTTGAATGGGCATTGAAAGAAGACTTTGAGAATATGGATCAAAAAGGATGTTTATTGATTAATGCCAGTATAGAACGTGCTAAAAACGATTTAATGGTACAAGAAATTTTCTCGAAGCATGTTGAACTTCTTAAACAAGCTATTGAAACAGTGATGGAGGAAGGATTGCAAACAGGTGAAATTTCAAAGAAGCAATCAGCTGAGGAATTAGCTAGTCTGCTTTTAAGCAGTTATTACGGATTCCGTGTTCTTAATGTATCGATGCAAAATCGGATGTTGTCTGAACAAGTTATCAAAGGAACAATAGAGTCTATTTGTGGCGCTTAGTGCGCTCTTTTTTCGCACTATTTTTGTACCGATCATTACAATAATGAATAAGGAGTGTTTTTATGCCATCGATTATTTATTTATTAGCTTTAGCAATCTTTTGTATGACTACATCAGAATTTATGGTTGCAGGTATGATGAATGAACTTGCTCTTGCATTCCAGGTTCCTGTATCATCTATTGGGTATTTAATTTCAGCTTATGCAGGAGCAATGGTAATAGGAGGCCCCATTTTAACTGCAATCCTCTTACGAATGCGCAGCAAACAAGCATTATTGTTTTTAATGTTCATATTTTTAATTGGTCAATCGCTCGGAGCTATCGCTTGGAACTATGATATTATGATGATTTCACGTATTATAACTGGTATTGCTTCAGCTTCAGCTTTTGGAGTTGCGATTTCCTTTTCTGCGACATTGGTTCACTCTGATTCAAGGGGAAAAGCTGCATCAATTGTACTTGCAGGTTTAATGTTCGCAACTGTATTAGGTTTACCTATAACGACCGTTATTTCGCAATATTTTGGCTGGCGTATTAGTTTTGGGGCTGTTTCTGTTCTTGTGCTAGTATCAGGGATTATGATTCAACGGTTGTTACCATCCTCTTCAAATAAAGAGCAATTAAATTGGAAAGACGAACTTCTGCGATTTAAGAATATTCATCTTTGGGCAGCGTATATAACAAGTATGTTCATTATTGGTGGTACGTTTGCAGCATTTAGTTATTTCACTCCTATCTTTACAAATGTTACAGGGTTTTCAAGTGCAAGTATTCCATATTTACTTGCTCTCTATGGTAGTGCGACGGTAATTGGGAATATAATAATTGGCAAGTTTGCTGATAAATTTACAATGAAAATACTTACGGGTGGATTAATTATATTAATCATAGCGTTGTCTTTATTTGCTTTAAGTGCAGAGAATAAATACATTGCAGTGATTTCTACGATTTTTATTGGTTTAACTGGTGTAGCATTGAATCCAGCTATGGTTGCGAGGGTGATGAAGACAGCTAGTAATGGCATAATGATAAATACCGTTCATAGTTCTTTTATTACGCTAGGTATTGTTATTGGTTCGTCACTAGGTGGTATTGGGATCAGTAAAGGATATGGTTTTGTATCTCCGCTATGGATTGGAGCTTGTTTAGCTATCCTTGGGGTAATTTCGTTATTCCCATATTTACATAAAAGCAAGGCAGATTAAGATGTTTAAAATTTCTTTATATGGGGTACCGCCGCATCACCATCAAGCTAATACTTCCATATTCCCCTAAATTAAAATTTTCTTTCTCTACAGATAGCTATTCTGAGAAGCCGCTCATTTTTTCGTTTTTGAGGCATTTCTTTTTCTTAAGTTGATGGGCAGGTATGGTGACCTCTATTAGACGATAGTGAATGAACAATTTCGGGGTTCAGTTCAACTTTATTCAAAATAAGATTTTTTTGCAGTAAAATTAATGTTAGTGGAACTTTTTTAATCAAACTTTTTTAAAAATTAACATAAATACTTGCAATATTTAAATTAGTACTGTATAGTTCTAGTTATGACAAAGATAAAATTAATGAATCAAAAACGTGTGATTGAAGTAGCTGCAACATTATTTTTAGAAAAAGGGTTTGCTTATACAAGTATGGATGAATTAGTACGTGTAAGCAAAGTTTCAAAGTCTAATGTGTATTATCACTTTTCTAATAAGGAAGTATTATTAGAAGGGGTCGTTGATTATTGGATTGAAATGTATCAATCTGCAATTGATGACATACTTTCTCAGAACCAATTTTTAGTTGAAGATCGTATCCAACTGTTTTTAAAGCAATTATCACAAGGAGTTCAGTCGAGAGAGTATAAGGGGAGCTGTCCATTTATTACTCTTTATATTCAAAGTCCTAAACAGGCCACGCAAATAAAAGAAAAAATAGGTCTTTTTTTTACAGGATTACAAAAGAAAGTTTCTCTATTACTTAAACAAGGGGTAGAGAATGGAGAATTTAGAAATACGATTAATATTGATGAGGTTGCATCACTTTTTATTACAAATCTTGAAGGAGCGTTATTTATTTCAGAAACATTGAAGGATGCAACTGTAATCACGAAAACAGCAGATCATTTTTTAAAATTGCTTCGATAAAAGAAGCATTTTTTTTACATCAAATTAGTACTGATTAGTACTAAAAAGGAGATCTTATATGAGAACACTATTTTTAATTGGTGGAACAGGCTTTATTGGAAAGCAATTAGTGAAAGAATTAGCCAAAGAGGATGTTAAAATTCTTCTTTTAGTGAGGTCGAAAAGTAAAGCAATACGCCTTTTTCAAGAAAGAGGCATCTTAAAAAAGGAAGTTATGCACTTTATTGAAGGTGATTTGACGAAAATAGATTTAGGTCTAAGTGCTGAAGATAAGGAGAGGGTATTGAAAACGGATGTGATTATTCACGCAGGAGGCCCCATGGATATTCAAGCGACAAGTAAAGAGGCAGCTTCCGTATTTTTAAATGGTGCCAAACATATTAGTGAATTAGCTAAAAGTATTCATCAATTGAAGGGCTTGCAACAATTTATTCATGTTGTAGGTTATATGAGTCCCTTTGATGATAAAAATAGCAAGATTGCAATTGATGTGTTTAAAGAAGGAAACAATTATTTGAAAATAAAAAATCCATATGAGAGAACAAAATTTTTAGCAGATCTTTATATCCGTCACCAGGCAGCGGCAGTAGGTTATCCGCTTTCTGTAATTAATCCGCCAACTGTAGTCGGTAGTAGTAAAACAGGGAGTACAGAGCAGATAGCAGGATTAGGTTTGCTTGTGATGAGTATGCGAAGAGGGCTCATGCCAGTGATTCCTGGAGGTAAGGGATATAGGTTACCACTTATTTCAAACGATGAGCTTGCGAAGTTTATTGTGCAGGTTTTCAGATTGGAGCAACCGACTATTCAAACATATACACTTGTTGAAGACAAACAGCACGATCAGAACATTGCTGAATTATTAAGTATTATGTCGGAAAGTATGAATATGAGGGCACCAAAAATCTCTGTCCCAATGCCACTTATGAAAGCAATTATGAATAGTGGAGGAAGTAAAATAACAAAAATTCCTTCTGATGGACTGAATTTTATTACAAAACGAAAATTTTCAAATGTTTCAGCGAAGAAGATTATGGGAGGAGATTGGTTTAAGGAGACGAATGTAATGAAATTTTTCCCTGCCGTAGTAGCTGATCTGGATTATCGAATGATGTATCAAAATGGCCAACATAATCAATTATTTAAACGAACATTATGCGATAACACTACCCTTTACCAATTACAAGGAGAGGGTAAACCGTTTATATTATTACATGGTTTATTGAGTGATGGAGAGGATTTATTTCCTTTAGCACAAGAGCTTCATGAAAAAACTGGTCAACCTGTATGGATCTTGGATCTTCCAGGTTTGGGACGCTCTCCTTTTAAACTGGAGAAAAATCTTCTAGATATCTATTTGAATGTAGTGAAAAAATTATTGGAGAAAGCTACGAATGGTGCACATCTAATTGGCCATTCATTCGGTGCGTTTATTCTTCTGGAAGCATTGGTACAAGAGTACATAGATAAGAAGTATTCAATCACTTTACTTCAGCCACCTGTTGTTAAAAAAAATGCTAAATCGCTAAATGTTCCTCAATTTATGAACAAATGGACATTAAAACTGGCAACTACTAATTTGATAGGGCGATATTTATTAAGTAATGGTTTGTTTGAAAGTATGGAGAGCATCCCTGGATATTATATTGAAAAAATAAGAAAAAGTTTTACTTCTCCTAGAATTTTAAATACTACGGTTCAGCTTAACAGTTTACTACTAAAAAATGATCAAGGTGATTTCAATGAAGTAACAAAGTATAATCTTCACATTATTTGGGGGGAGTATGACAGAGGCTATTCTGCTCCATCGCATCTTGGTAAGGTTGATTTTGTTCCATATGGCCATCATTTTCCTCTTAGCCATCCGAGTGAAACGGCAACATTAGTAATAAAAAATAGTAATATTAGCAGATGAGAGTGTGGGATAAATAAAAAGTGTGTAGTAAGATCGTTGTGTCTTTGAAATAAAATCTTACTGTTTGGGGTCCCGCCACATAGCTATCAAGTTAATATTTTAAATTACCCCCATAACGAAAATTTTATATCACTACAACAGTCATTTATGAGAAGTTAGGCCATTTTATTTATTGCTATGCTGTTTTCTTGTGACACAGAGTACAATTATAGGCAACATCTAAAATATTAAAGACTTTCTTTTTTTCATAACAGTGGAACTTTCGCCGTTTTTCTGTAGGAGGATAAACAGGCGAAGCAGGATTACTTGAGTTGAAAGCTCTTGATACAATCCGATATAAGCTTCGTAAATTTCGTGGGTTTGTCCTGGTTATAGCTGGAATGAATTTGACAATTGTTACAGAAAAAAGAACTGACATTCTTACAAATCTGGAAAATTGATAATGGCTGTTTATGAAACTTTCAATATTTATAATTAAAGTTGGTGCTACTTCTTTATTGCATTAGATAGCAATGTAATTTATAATACGTTTAAATGATTAAATTATTAAACGGAAGGTAATGTTAGCGAAATGAACTGTAATGATAAAGTAATGCATATTTTAGAAAATTTAAGACCATGTTTCCAAGGGTTGGGAGATCCAACTCGTCAGCAAATTGTATCGCTTTTAATTGATAAAGATAGCTTGAATGTGACACAAATTGCGGAGCATATTCCCATGTCAAGACCTACTGTATCTCATCATTTGAAAATATTGAAACAATCAGGGTTACTTCGAGTTCAGAAAAAAGGCACTGAAATGTATTATTGTCTTGAATTTTATGAAACAATAAATCTTTTAAAAGAACTTGTTTCTTTAGTTGAAGATGAATGTAAGAATTAGGTACTCATTTATAGTTTAGGGACAGCTTTTGTCCCTTTTTTTAGCGACATTATGTTAAAAGGTTTAAGTTTTTAATCATTTAAACATATGATCTCACACTAATTAAAATGGAGGTTTCAGATGAATAAGAAAACAGTATTAATTGTTGGTGGGTATGGTGTTGTTGGTAGTCAAATTGCTCAAATTTTACATGATCGACATCCTGATTTGGAAATTAGATTAGGAGGAAGAACTTTAGGGAAAGCGTTACCTTTTGAATCAGATAGAGTAAAAATAGTCACTGTAGACAACACATTAGATGATCCGTTAAGAAATTTGGATGATAATTTCACATTAGTTGTTAATGCGGTTAATGACCCGCAAGATAGACTACTTCTATCTGCAGTTCAAAAAAAAATTCCATTGGTTGACATTACTCGTTGGACTGAACGTTTTAAGAGTTCTATTGATCGATTAAAAAATGTTGAGGTCCAATCCCCTGTTGTATTAGCTTCAGGGTGGATGGGAGGGACAGCAGCTCTTTTTGCTAAAATGTATTCAAAAGAACTTCAAGAGGTTACGGTTGATATCAACGCACTATATTCTCTTCAAGACAAAGCGGGACCAAATTCAACAGCATATATGGACCGGTTAACGATTCCATTTGAAGTCAAAGCTCGAGAGGGAATGCGACAGGCTTATCCAATGACTGATCCAATCAAAGTCCGCTTTCCAAACGGTTATATAACCAAATGTTATCGTTTGGATACTCCTGATCACGTAACCCTGCTAGAATCAATTCATGCTGTTTCGGCTAACTTCCGGATTGCTTTTGATAGTAAAATATCTACATATGGACTGGTTTCTCTGGTGAATACAGGAATTTGGAAACTGATCAGTGGAGAAAAATTTAATGACTTACGAAAAAATATTCTTTATAAACCCGGAAGTGGAAGTGCACATAACATAGTTATTCACCTTAAAGGTTATGATGCTAATGGTGTATTGCATAGACGATGTGTGAACATATCAGATCCGTTAGGACAGACACATCTTACTGCTTTAGGAGCAGCTGTCCAAGCAGAGAATATTTTACAAACATCTGATATTGTGGTTCCGGATGCTAAAATTTACTTTCCGGAAAATTTATTAGATTTGGGTATGAATGCATCTGTAATTTTAGATTTTTATAGGGAATATGGGGTTAATATTACGAAAGAAAATATATAAAAGGTATCGTTCTATTCGTGGTAGTACACATATGGCTATCAAGCAAAGAAGAGCAAATACCCCGAATAACTTAATGGCAGTTTAGTTTAATAAGAACCAATGGTAAAATGATGAGAATTAATTATGCTATGGGGCTGGTCAGTTGTAATTTTATAAAGGAGTTGTGAAAAGTTGAAATATCGCAAAGCAAATATCGATGATATTGATAAATTGGTCGAGTTAAGAAAAAAGCAATTAGTTGATGAGGGGATAGAACCTAATATAGATATTGGTAGAGAACTATATGCTTTCTTTAAAAATAAACTAAGTGAAGGTACTTTAATTCAATGGCTAGTGGAAGATAATGAAGAAACTATAGCTTGTGGTGCAGTAATTTTTTATGAATTTCCACCTTGTTACACCAATAAGACTGGAAAAAAGGCTTATATCACAAATATGTATACTAATGAAAATTATCGTGGGCAAGGAATCGCAACAAAGCTGTTAACTAAATTAGTTGATGAAGTTAAGATTTCAGGTATCTCACAAATATGGCTTGGGGCTTCAAAAATGGGTAGACCAGTGTATAAAAAGTTTGGTTTTATGGAAACTGATGAATTTCTAGAATTAGGGTGTTTGTGCCCATCCACCGAAAAAGGGGAATAAGACAAGATATTCCAATGTGGAAAAGTAACTCTAAAATCAACCTTTATTGTATATTTTGGAGTTACTTGACGTTTACTTTTCTACGGAAAGTTGACACTTTTATCCTATGCCTAAAGGCGGATTGAATTCCTGCATAGGCTTTCCAGTATCACTGAATTTGTAAAGAAAAGTTGTGAACAATTGAAAAAATAATGGTTGAAATAATGAAAGGTGAGAAGGAGTTTATTTCTAATAAGCGAAATATTATATTGTAATGTTTTATCCTAAATTATTTGTAAAGGTGGATACATAATGACAGTAAAGAAGCTTTATTTCCTCCCAGCAGGTCGTTGTATGTTGGATCATTCTTCAGTTAATAGTACACTTACACCGGGTAAACTACTAAACTTACCTGTTTGGTGCTATCTTTTGGACACAGAAGAGGGACTTATTTTAGTAGATACAGGTATGCCAGAAAGTGCTCTTAATAATGAGAATCTTTTTAAAGGTACATTTGTTGAAGGACAAGTTTTACCTAAAATGAATGAGAACGATAGGATCATAAATATTTTAAAGCGTGCCGGATATGAGCCAGATGATCTTCTTTATATCATTAGTTCTCACTTGCATTTTGATCATGCAGGAGGAAATGGCGTTTTTACAAATACACCAATTATTGTACAGCGTGCTGAATATGAGGTAGCACTCCACAGAGAGGAATATTTGAAAGAATGTATATTGCCGAATTTAAACTATAAAATCATTGAAGGGGATTATGAAGTAGTGCCAGGTGTGCAATTAATATATACACCGGGACATACGCCAGGGCATCAGTCATTATTAATTGAGACGGAAAAATCAGGTCCAGTGTTGCTAACTATTGATGCATCATATACGAAAGAAAACTTTGAAAATGAAGTACCGTTTGCTGGATTTGATTCGGATTTAGCTTTATCTTCAATAAAACGTTTAAAAGATGTTGTTAAGAAAGAAAATCCGATTATTTTCTTTGGACATGATATGGAGCAAGAAAAGGGCTGTAAAGTATTCCCAGATTATTTGTGATATAGCATATAAAAAGTCATGGGCTCGTTTGAGGTGCCCCCTGAAAGTTAGCTCATGACTTTTTGTTTTGGGTTGTTATAAAATTCTTAAGTTGATGGGCATGGGGTCCCGCCACATACCCATCAAGCTAAAATTTTATAGTACCCCCCAGAACGGAATTTTGTACTAACCTGTAACAAATTGCTCATTTTTTCGTTTTGAGGTATTTGCATTTCTTAGCTTGATGGTGATGGGGGGTACCCCTACTAGAAAGATTGTCTCCGCGTGAACGTGAAGAACTTGAAAAAATAAAAAAAAGAAGCAATGAAAGAACCACCGGATTTCTTTGAATATATTCAGTCTACCGAAAAAGATAATAAATGATACATAATGCCTCGAATAGAATATTTATCAAATTGATAACATATGTATCCCTTTCTTTTTTTACAGAAATTGTAATATCATAAGTGTATGCATATAGAAGAGGAGGCATAGTTTCTATGAAAAATGTTAAATTTTATGGGTTGATTCTAGCATTCATCTTGCTACTGGCAGCTTGTAGTAGTAATTCCTTTGAAGATTATACATCAAAAGCTGATAAGAACATTAAGGATAAAAAATATAGCGAAGCTATAAAGAATTATCAAGAGGCTTTGAAGTTGAAGGATGATAAGAAGATTAAAAGTAAGTTAGAACAAACCGAAAATTTAAAGAAAGCGCAAGATGCTTTTGATAAACATGAAATCGGGAAAGCTATGAATAATATTCAAAAGGCAAAAAGTGATGAAAATAAAGAATTAACAAAGCAAGCCAATGCATTGCAAGGTGAGATTCAACAAGAATTTTTAGCTACATTTAATAAGTTGAACATGAATGATATTACTGGCGATGTAAAAGAAGCTCGTAAATCTTTAGATGATCTTATGGCTTGGATACAACAATCTGATCTATTAAAATCTCAAAAGGATTTTGTTGATACGTTACCTGAAAAAGAAGCAAATATCTCTAAACTAGAGGAAAGTAAAAAATAAAGAAAAGAGGTTGCCTAAAAGTAACTATGCAGCGACTTTTGGGACAACCTCTTCTTATTGTTGTAGATTTCCGAGAAAATTTAGAATAAAATGAAAATATGGCCATCTACCTATTATTCACTGATGAAAAGAAAAGGGGGTAGCGAAATGCAACTGAAGTATGGGAAGCACATTAATATATTATCTATTGTTTTAACTTTGTTCTCTTTTTCCGTAATTGTAAGTTTCTCTACCTGGTTGAGTGGATATTCAATCCCCAACCTTTCTACAATGCTTAAGGTAACAATGTTGAGTGCATTTATTCTTGGAATTATAGGGTTTAGACAAGAGAAAAGCACACTAGCGATTATAATTATGGGAATATGTGCCTTTGCTCTAGTCGTTCTATATACTTATGCGGTTATAAGTTTTCTTGAGCATTAAACACCATGAAAAAGAAACGAATATTTTTGTTCGTTTCTTTTTCATGGTGTTGGATGATTATTATAAAATAGCTTCTTCTAATGATTGAGTGCTGAATCCAAGAATTGATTTTTGAGTGTTATTTTCATGATCTTTTACAATGATATATGGAACACCCTGTACGTTAAAGGATTAGGGGTACCGCCACATGCCTATCAACCTAACAAAACAGCTTACCCCCAAAACGATAAAAATGAACTTCGGTGTTATAAAAAAACAAAATTCCCGTTTAGGGGATACGATAAAATCTTAGCTTGATGGGTATGTGGTGCTACCCCTAATGTGAAATGGAACAATTGGTTGCCCTTTACTACCAATCTGTTTCATTTCCATTGCAATACCCTATCTTTCTTAATTTAATTGAATATGTTTTCTATTACCCGTTTCAAGCTTTTTCCCATACCTTTTACTGCCCATACTAGTTTAAGGAACACTTTAAAGATAGCATCCCATACGTGTTCATTAATAAAAAATTCATATACTTTCTTTAACCACTCTTTCGGGGATTTACTCTTACGTTTAAACCTTTGCCAATGCGTTTCTTCACTAGTTTTCATAACTATCCCTTCTTTCTTAATCGAATATGCTTTCTATTAGAAGTTTTAACACCTTTCCAATACCCCTAACACTCCTAATTTTAAATTAAATTCATTATATAACAATTTCTAAATTTTTAGTTAATTACCGGTGAGAATTAAGCAAAATTTAAACAAAAACACCTATATTAGGATTCAGTTACAGGTTCCCCCCTATAAAATCAACTATTTGCGCCACCAACTATGGGGTACGCGAATTACTTTGATATTATCTTTGAACGAACAAAATAACTTCTTTCGAAAAACAAATGAACCGATATTAATCAACTTCCAATAACGAATTTTATGTAAATAAGCTGTCCATATGGACAGCTTATTTTTTACTTAACGTGGTTTTTTTCCGAAATGCTGTTGATACCCCATGCCCATCAACTTAAGAAATTAATTGTTCCCCAAAACGAAAAAAGTGAGATGAAATCTCATAAATAACTGTGAAAAGGTAAATTTTTTGTTTTTTGGGGTTCTCGAATTATTAGTTTGATAGATATGGGGTACCGCCACATGCCCATCAAGCTAACTAAATAAATTACTAGGTACGAATTGATCCTTGTTTCAAAACTAGCAAGTGATAAAAAAGTAGGCATGCTAAAGAAGCCTATTAAAACGCGATTTTTTCGCTAGGCAGCTTGTCTATGCTTCACTGTCGTTTTATACACAATCCCTAGAATATCAAAGACGGTCATCTTTTTATACCGATGACATTTACGACCGTTCTTTTTGAGCAGTTGATAAAGGCGATGCAGAATTTTTAAAAGTTCTTCTGTGCCAACGGCTATCGCTTGAAACAGTAATGGAAAGTAATCTTTAATCATATAAATCGCTTTGTATTCACTCAGCTCCTGCTTTTTCTTTTCAAACAGAAACTGACGCATTTGAAACATCGTAGAAGAACAGAGGAGAATGCCGATGAGTTGTCCATATAAATGGCACTCTAGGCGTTCTCTTTTTATATTTTGACATTCATTAATTTCAAAGAATGATTTCCACGTTTTAAACAAAATTTCAATCTGCCAACGAAGTGAATATAATGAATGCACGTAGTTCGTCGGTACTTCTTCTAGTGACGTATTCGTGATATATACATTCATGCACATTAAACGTTTACTTTTATCCTTCATGATAATGCCTTTTTTCTTTTCACGTATCGCTTGGTTTTTCAGACGTGTTTGTGTTTGATCATCGGTTAAACGATGGATAATGACACGTGCTGGAAGTTTCTGATTTTGGCCAATGTATGCCTCGGGGATTTCCATCGTTTCACCAGGGATTAGACCAGACAGCATTTGTGTCATATCAAGCTGGATGTATTCTGTTTGCTTTTTTAACGTACCATTATTGAAGTATTCTGGTTCAGGGTTCTTGATATAAATGCGTGTATTCAACTTCAACCGCGAGATATAGTAAGCCTCTTTATCATGAATGGCTTGTAAGTCTCCTAAATCGAAGTAACCAAGATCACGTAAACACAAATCGCCTGCTTCTACGGTTTTAAGACAGATGGTACCATATGTTTTATCATTATTTTTTCCTGGTCCAAGCTGCACGTTAAGGAATTGGCCATTAAGTAAATCATATTCCAATTGGATTTTCACGCCTGCCTTATTACTACTCCCACCTGAACCTTGATAGTCAGTGGCGAATTGATCAGGCAGTTGAAACACTGTTGCATCTAGAATACGGATACGATTGAAAGTAGAGATTATATGTGCAGAAAGTGAGTGATTTGAACAGAGTTTTTGTGTGAGAAGAGAAGTAAAAACTTCTCGAAGAAATGCGACAGCTGCTGGATTAAAGCGTTGATTCAGTCCTTCTGGACTTATGAGTGTAGCTGTATTTGCATAAAGCTGACTACATAATTGAGTGAGAGAATCACTTGCTACATGTTGACTAATCCAAATACATAAAGCAGCCAAATCGCGTGCGCCATACTTACTTTTACGTTTTACAAATCCTGTCTCCTGTGCGAGTTGTTGAAGAACATATGGAGATAGGTATTGCTGTAGTTCTTCAGCGAATAAATGAAACCCATTTTGAATCGATAGATTCATAAAAGAACGCCATCCTTTCTGTATATTTCTACAAAAAGAATAGCGTTTTTTTCACTTTGTGAATACAAATCCGCTTTAGTTTGATAGAGATGTGGCATGGCTCCTTTATAAACACATTCTACTATTTGTAAAATATTACTTTGACAGACAAAGTAATATTTCGTATTATATACTATAAGAGGTGATATATAATGAGTGTTATATCTACAGACTTAATCCGTGGGCATACGGACATGATCATCTTAAATGTTCTTCGTCAAGGTGATAGTTATGGATATGAAATATACAAAAGGATTATTGAATTAAGTGACAATCAATACGAATTAAAGGAAGCTACTTTATATACAGCTTTTCGTCGATTAGAGAAAGAAGGTCACATCTCTTCCTATTGGGGAGACGAAACTCAAGGGGGAAGACGAAAATATTACCACATAACAGAATCCGGTATAGATTTTTACAAAAATGGTAAAAAAGAGTGGAACATTGCGAAAGAGATTATAGATCGTCTAATTAAAGGAGAGATTACAGATGTTAATGAGAACTAGAAAATTAGATGAAAGAATACAGGATTACATCGATAAACAGTTTATAGATGTAAAAGGAACACAACAACTTTTTGATATGAAGGAAGAATTATTTATAAATCTAAAAGAACGAATTTCAGATATGATTAAAGAGGGTTATACAGAAGAAGACGCATTTAAAAAAGGAGTCATTTCAATCGGGGATTTAAGTGACTTAGTGGAAGAAATGCAATTGTATGGTCAAGATGAAATGAAACAATCTATTGACTCTAAAGAAGCAATGCATATTTCAACAAAAGGATTGATTGGTGGAATATTATTATTTCTTTTTGGGATATTCGCATCCTCAATAGCAACTCATTTACTTGGATCGCAATTGTTTTGGGTTACCTCTTGTCTTTTCACTGTTCCAGGTATGTTGTTGATTATTTATAGTTTATTAATAAAAGAGACACGTAAACGTTATGCAATGAATAAAACTCGTGCTAGACGTCATATTTTAGCAATCGGAACTTTTCTGTATGGTTTGTGTATATCGATTATAGTTTACTCACTTCCACTAGAACTTGTTGCACTAGTCTTATTCATGGTATCTATTTTGATTAGTCTGGCTATCCTTTTACCTCTTCTATTGACTGGAAGAAGTCGCTTAAAAATAGGAGGATATAGGGGATGAATGGATTCAAACGCAAGTCCCTTAGATTTTCCACTATCGGTATAGGTATTGTTTTGGGATTAGGAGGACTAGGACTTTTTCTCACCAATAAAGGTTTAATATCAATTGGTCAAGATAAGATTCATAAACAAGCCGTTAAAAATTCAATCAATTTTAAAGAAGTTGACACGTTTTTGTTGACTACCCATGTACCAGAGGGGCATGAAGCAATTTGGAATCAATTGCAACAGTATGAAAAACAAAAAGATTCTCGTATCAGCATGGTAAGTTTAATAGACACAAGACTTCAACAAACACGAGAAATAAATACAAAAACCTACAGTCCTTTCTTTTATGTATCAAATTATTCAGAAAGCAAAGTTCCTATTAAGGTCACATTATATAAATATCATGAGGTCAAGTATGAAAAGATATTGCAACCAGGTGACATGTTTGCAAGAAACGAACAACTAGGTCGAGGTAACTATAGTCTAATACTAGAATGTATTGGTCAGGGTTATTGTAAAGGTAAAGGAGCTATAACTACTGGAGATATCAATTGGGATTAGGAAGAAACTAAATTACAACCATTAAGCAGTAAGTCAATAACCGGTTCCTTAACGTACAAGGTACCGGTTAATTTGTGTCTAAACGTACAATTTTCCCGAAATAATATGGTAGCCCTATGCCCATCGACTTAAAGATTTTGTAGCACCCCAAAATGAAAAATTCATATTTTCATGGGTGTCCATGAGAATTGAACTCATTTTTTTTGTTTTGGGGTAATTTTGAGTTCTTAAGTTGATGGCAATGGGGTACCGCCAACAAGACGCGAATTTTGTACGCTAAGCCAAAAAACAATAAGCTGTCTACATGGACAGCTTATTTACATTATTCTCGTTATTGGAAGTTACTTTTAACTTTTCCTGATCCGAAAGAGTCAATCTTTGTTTTGTTCTTCTAACAGTTGAATAACCTTATCTAATTTTTGTTCAACTGAATCTTGCTTTTTACGATTGTTAATATTTCGAATTATAAGTATAATTCCCCCGAACATTGCACCGATGATTGCTAAAATAATAGCAACTCCTATGTAATAAATAGAGTTTTCTAAAGGTATTATTTAGAATCTCCTTTTTCCCTATTTTACCCTTTAAAAGGATTGATATATTGTTTGATTTTGGTTGTATATTCTATACATGTCTAGTTAATATGACATCTAATTTTTATAAATTAATATATGTATTATCTTATAAAAAAACTCAACAGGATTTATTCTGATGAGTTTTTTTGTTTATATAATTTATCAATAATTATTCTTTTTTCTCCGGCTGATAGGAAAGAATAACGACACCTGAACTGGTCGTTCTTGTTTCGATCAGTTTTAAAGCCTTTGTATCGTTTCCGTTTTTAAAGAGATGCTTTCCGCTTCCCACGATAACGGGATTGACCATAAAATGATATTCATCAATGAGGTCGTGTTGCATCAATGTTTGTATAAGTTCACCACTACCATAAATTAAAAGGTTCTGACCGGGCTGTTCCTTCAGTTTCGATATTTCTTCTACAATATTGCCCTTGATAAGATTTGCATTCCATTCGGTTTTTTCCAAAGTTGTTGAAGCAACAAATTTAGGCATGCTGTTCATCTTATTAGCAAAACCCTCTTCATCAATCATAGAAGGCCAAGCAGCTGCAAAACCTTGATAAGTTACTCGCCCTAGTAGAAGCGCTTCACTTTCAAACAGTAAATCGGATTGAAACTTTGCTACTTCTTCATTGAAGTATGGAGCAGTCCAAGCTGGTTCCTCCATGACACCATCTAGTGAGAGGTACATTGATACAATTATTTGTCCATTTTGTTCTCCTTTAGTTTTAAATTGAGATTTTTACATATTGGTAACACAATTATTAATTCTTCAGTTAGAGAAATTCTTCTTTTTTAATAGTTTCGACAAAATGTATTTATGTATGTTTCGGAATAACTCAATATATATTAATAACTTCGAAATATTGTATAACAGATAATTTTTATGCATTATTGATTAGCATTGTTTATTGTGCTAACGAATCAGGATAGTGTGGCGACCGACTAAATAGTTGCTTATCCTCATTTATTTAGAAGGGAAGTTCTATCATTTCGCGAATTTATTAGACATAGACGAGTGCTATAATTTTCTATATCTACATAAAGAGGTGACTACGCATGAATCAAAGACCGTCAGAAGTAGAATATGCCGGGAGCTCCGGCGAATATATCCGTTTGGTGCCGGACGGTAACATCATCGACATTCTGCTCGCCCAGGAAAAGCGAATGACCGAGCTCCTGGCATCGTTGACCGAAAGCCAGGCCGCATATCGGTATGCGGAAGGAAAATGGACGCTGAAAGAAGTCGTGGGCCACATTACAGACGCGGAACGCGTCATGACCTACCGCCTGCTCCGGTTCGCAAGAGGGGACCAGACGCCTCTGACCGGTTTCAATCAGGAATTATTCATACCTCCTTTCGGAAGCTGGACAACCGCGCAATTGGCCGAAGACTACCGGGCCGTACGGCAATCAACGGTTACATTACTGCGCGGGCTACCGGCTGAGGCATGGAATCGTAAGGGCACAGCCAACAACCTAAGCATTACGGCGCGCGCCCTCGCGTACGGCGTCGCAGGACACGAACTTCATCACATGGGGGTCATCCGAAATCGGTATTTGAGTTAATCGCCGGCTGAGGCCATTGGAATGGAACTAACACCTCTCATACAATCTTAGATAACGTTCTTATGGGGGTCCCGCCCCACAACCATCTTAGACTATTTTTGAAATTAAAAGCACGTTACTATTCTCTTATGTTAATGAGAAAGGGTGACGTGCTTTTTATGAATATGTACCAAAAACAAGAGTTATCTTTATTTGCGGAAGAGTTATATCGATTTTTCTCATTTGGGGGTATTTGTTTTTCTTAGATTGGTGGTGATGGGGCACTACTCTATAATGATCAAATTAAAATTTAAATAGTTACAGAGACTCCATTACTCGGAAATATTGCAACTATTAAGTTGTAAAAGAACCGTAGTTTTTCATTTTTGAAAAGGCGATGGTCCTTTTTAGTTGTAGCAAAGTTATGATGCGAGGAAGGTTTTTAGATTAATCAAAAAAACTTGATTAATTGTTTGCATAAAGAACTCACCAACGTATATACTATAAATATCAAAAAAAGTTGATGAAGGGAAGTGAACTACAGTGGTACAAGATTTTCAGCTCTATGAGAAAAAGTTTAAAGCGTTGGCGGATCAGAAACGTTTAGAAATCATGTATGAACTTTGTCAGCGAGGCCAAACATGTGTATGTGATTTAACAGAAGTTTTTGAAATGACACAATCTAAGTTGTCCTATCATTTAAAGATTTTATTAGACGCAGGTTTAATTGTAAAAGAAACAAAAGGTACGTGGAGTTATTATGATTTAAATGATGCGGAAGTGAATAATTTATTATCAGAAGAATTGTGCTGTATCTTTAGAAAAACAGGAAAAGGTAGCTGCTGTTAAAATTTTAATTTATTAATCAAAAAAACTTGATTAATGATATATAAAGAGGAGGAATAAGGTATGAGATATGTTCACGTCGGTATAAACGTTACGAATTTAGAGAAGTCTATTGAATTTTACGAAAAGGTATTTGGTGTTTCACCAGTTAAAGTGAAAACGGATTATGCAAAATTTTTATTAGAGACGCCAGAACTTAATTTTACGCTGAACGTACGAGATGAGGTGAATGGAAATCAAGTAAATCATTTCGGTTTCCAAGTGGATACAGCTGAAGAAATTACATTACATAAAGAACGATTAGAAAAAGAAGGTTTCTTTGCGCGTGATGAGATGGATACGACTTGTTGCTATGCAGTACAAGATAAGTTTTGGGTAACGGATCCCGATGGTAATGAGTGGGAGTTCTTTTATACAAAAGCACATAGTGATGTTCATAAAATAGAAGATCCATCTTGTTGCACGACTTCAAATGAGATAGTTAAAAATTCTTGCTGTTAATAGGAGATGGAAAATAAAATGAAACGTTTATCTTTTCTAGACCGATATTTAACACTATGGATCTTTCTAGCGATGGCTGTTGGGATTGGTTTAGGGTTTGTGTTCCCTAGTGTAGTAGACGGACTGAATACATTACAGGTTGGAACGACGTCTATTCCGCTTGCTGTTGGATTAATTATAATGATGTATCCACCGTTAGCGAAAGTTCGCTATGAGGAAATGGGCCGAGTATTTAAAGATGTAAAAGTGTTAGTGCTATCTTTAGTACAAAATTGGATTATTGGTCCGGTACTTATGTTTGTGTTAGCAATTATTTTTCTTCCTGATAAACCAGAATACATGGTTGGTCTCATTATGATTGGGTTAGCACGTTGTATTGCAATGGTAATTGTTTGGAACGATCTTGCTGATGGGGATAAAGAGTATGCGGCAGGTTTAGTTGCTTTTAATTCGGTATTCCAAATGCTCTTTTTCTCAGTTTATGCATACGTATTTGTAACTGTAATTCCAGAATGGTTAGGGATTGAAGGTGCTATTGTCGATATTACAATGATAGAAGTAGCAAAATCAGTATTTATCTATTTGGGAATTCCTTTTATAGCAGGTATGTTGACACGCTTTGTACTAGTTAAGTTAAAAGGAAGACAGTGGTATGAAAAGGTGTTTATACCTAAAATTAGTCCACTTACATTACTTGCATTGCTATTTACGATCATCGTTATGTTCTCTTTAAAAGGGGAGATGATTGTTAGTGTACCACTTGATGTAGTAAGAATAGCGATTCCGTTATTAATCTATTTTATTGTAATGTTTTTCGTTTCTTTCTTTATGGGAAGAAAAATTGGTGCAAACTATCCGGTAACAACAACGTTAGCATTTACAGCAGGTAGTAATAACTTTGAGTTAGCGATTGCGGTAGCGGTTGGTGTGTTTGGTATTCATTCGGGCGCAGCATTCGCAGCTGTCATTGGACCGTTAGTCGAAGTACCTGTCATGATTGCACTTGTAAATGTCGCTTTTTGGTTTAAACGTAAATATTTTAATGATCAATCAACTTAAAAACAAAGGTGGAAAACAACATGGCAAACAAAAAGACAATTTACTTTTTATGCACAGGAAATTCATGCCGAAGCCAAATGGCAGAAGCATGGGGCAAACAATATTTAGGGGATAAGTGGAATGTGTATTCTGCAGGTATTGAAGCACATGGAGTGAATCCAAATGCGATTAAAGCAATGAATGAAGTGAATATCGATATAACAAATCAAACATCAGATATAATTGATGCAAACATTTTAAATAGTGCTGACTTAGTCGTTACACTTTGTAGTCATGCGGATTCTGTTTGTCCATCTACTCCGCCGCATGTGAATCGTGTTCACTGGGGATTTGATGATCCAGCAGGAAAAGAGTGGTCTGAATTTCAACGTGTTCGTGATGAAATTGGTGAACGTATAAAGCGATTTTCTGAAACAGGGGAGTAAATAAGGGAAAGAGCCAATCTTCTATTGCATAGGGGATTGGCTCTTTTTTCTATATATAGTCACTATTGCATTGGCTTAAAACAACTATCTCAACGAATGCAGAATATTATGTGAGAATGATATAGTTAAAATGGTAGTATGCCTCTATTAAATATGTATAAAACAATACTAATCATTAAAAATGAATAAAATTTTGGTCTTTAGAGTAATCGAGATAGTAATCATAAAAGTAGTGTGTAATAAAAAATTTTCAGATGAAAGGAAAAAAGGATGAAACACATAATAAAAGACGTATTAATAAATTATTTTAAAGAAATCCATACACTAATGGTGGAAGAAGAATTACATAATAATAGTTGGAATACAGATTTACACTATAAAATTATGTTGAATGGAAAACTATATTCCGCAAGGTTTATAAATAGCAAGCGAACAATCAATCCTGCCTTTGGGACGTTATTAAACGAACAACTGATAGAGCAAGTGCGGTTTACGTATTATTTACGCAAGCATGGAATTCCTTTTATGCAAATTAATAAGAATACGTCAGGGGAGTCATTTACATTAGTCACTTGTAATGATGAACAGTACCGATTTGTATTGTCTAATTGGATTGAAGGAGAGCATCTTACACACTGCACAGAAGCTATTGCAGAATCGTTTGGAAAGAAGGCAAGAAAGATTCATGATATTTCTAGTACATTTCAAAGCTCGACTTTTCAAAAGAAATCGCATTTGGATGGGTATGTTGAATTTATTAATATGTTAGAAAGTAAGGCAAGCGCATGTAAGGAATTACGGGAGTACATAGATCTTGCTAAATATCATATAGCGTGTGCATATACGAGTAATTTAGAGTTTATCGTACAAACAGATTTAAATCCTTTGAATGTTTTATGGGATTCAAGTCAAAAGGTAAAAGGAATTGTGGATTTTGAATCTATTAGTTATGTTGACCGCATTGAAGGGTTAGCCTTTTTAATAAAGTGGTATTCTCGAACAGAAGGAATACATTCGCATGAAGTATGTTCAATTGTTGCTAGTTCATTTTTAGAAGGATATAAGGCTAATAATATTGTAACCTCAAATGATTATAAAAGACTGTCTTCATTATTATGGTTATCTGGTAGTTTGAATTGGAATTTTGTGAAGAAAACGCTAAGTGTAATAAGTGATGAGAGGAAATTAGAAGAACATTTGGAAGTTTATAGAGTGAGGGGAGAAAGATTATCTTCCTTGTTAATTTGTAGATAACAGTTATTCTCTTAATTGGGGGTTCAAAACAGAAACGATATGAGGTGTTCTAAAAATGAAAATACAAATAGTATTGTTTGATGGATTCGGAGAACTTGTCTCTTTTGCGCCGTTTGAGGTACTCAAAAGAGCAATAGAAGAAGGGGCTCCATTTACGGTTGAATTCGTTTCAAGTGAACAAAAACAAGAAGTTACTACTTCATTTGGAGTTACGGTTAAACTACATGATTTTTTACGAATGGATAACCGTCCAGATTTGTTAATTGTACCTGGTGGTGGCTGGAATCATAAAGCAGAGCATGGGGCACGAAAGCAAGCAGAGCTTGGAACTTTGACTAAAATGATTAGCGAGATGCACAATGCAGGAACAATCGTTGCTGGTGTGTGTACAGGAGGTATGCTATTAGCTGCCTCTGGTATATTGAACGGTCGAAAGGCCACGATGCACTATTTGGCACAGGATGAAATGAGTGAATACGGGGCAGAGCTTTTTCATTACAGAATTGTGGATCAAGGGGATGTTATCACTGCAAGAGGAGTCACTTCAGGAGTTGATTTGGGACTTTGGATCATGGAAAGATTCGCAAGCCCTAAAATTGCGGCTGCCGTTGAATACAGAATGGAATATGAGAGGCGAGGTATTGTTTGGAAGTAATTTGCTTTCTTTTTTATCCTATTTTAAATGGGAGGGGGCTGCCTATAAAAGCCCAATTCATATGTACTAATAATCGGTCGGTATGACAAAACTCCTACTGATTAAAGTTTCATTTTATAATATTTATTTTATTAAAAGTTGATTTGTTAGAAAGGATAATCATTTATTGATATAATGAATGGATGCGTGGCAGGAAATAGATAGAAAGATACTGCTAGTAATTTATACTTAAAATGTAGGGAGATTGAACAGAGTTATGGGGACAGAAAAAGAAATTAGTTCCGCTAAATTAATATGGAAGATGACGCGCCCGCATACATTAACGGCGACGTTTTCTCCTGTAATTTTAGGGACAGTGGCATCACTTTATGTTGCCAAAATTGATTGGCTTTTATTTATTGCGATGATGCTTGCATGTTTAGCGCTGCAAATAGCAACGAACTTATTTAATGAGTACTATGATTTCAAACGTGGATTAGATACCGCTGAATCCGTTGGCATCGGTGGCGGAATTGTCCGTCATGGATTGAAGCCAAAAAATGTGTTAGCAGTTGCGCTTTTATTATATGTCGTAGCAGCTTTTATTGGCATTTATATTTGTATGAATAGTAGTTGGTGGTTAGTCGTTATTGGTTTAATTGGGATGGCAGTTGGCTATTTATATACAGGCGGTCCATTACCAATTGCGTACACTCCGTTTGGAGAATTAGTTTCTGGATTGTTAATGGGAACATGTTTTGTACTCATTGCTTTCTTTATTCAAACGAATACTGTAACGATTGAAAGTGTATTGATTTCCATTCCAATTGGAATTTTAGTAGGTGCAATCAATATGTCAAATAACATCCGAGATATCGAAGAAGATATTAAAGGTGGAAGAAAGACATTAGTAATCCTCCTTGGGAGAGAAAAAGCTGTGGTAACACTAGCGGTAGCCTTTTTCATTGCGTATTTATGGATTGCCGTAATTGTATTAATGGGTTATATAAGCCCTTGGGCATTAGTTATGTTCTTAGGTTTGAGAAAGCCAATTTCTGCGATTCAAAGTTTCCAAAAAGGGGCAAAGGATCCTGGATATATGCGCATCGCAATGAAATCAACAGCGATGACAAATACGATTTTCGGCTTCTTGTTGTCAGCAGGATTATTAATTAGTTATTTGTTTTAAATAACTTAACCCCAATTTCTCGATTTTAATATAGAGAAATTGGGGTTTTATTTTGAGTTTTTTACGTTATAAACTATTAGCATTTGAAATGTATATACCAATAAATTGCAACTTCATCACTTGTCTTATCCAAACCTTTATAAACAAGAAAATCAAACCCACCAATTACAAATCCACATTTTTCATAAAATTTACATGCTGCGACATTATTATTTTGCGTTTCAAGCATGATACCTGGCATATTTCCTTTTTTTGCCCACTGCTTTGCTTGATCAACTAATTTTTTGCCAACTCCGATTGTACGATATTTTTTATCTACCGTTATATCCTCTATGTAAGCATAGTGGTTCCAATTCTTTTTCAATACCATTAATCCAATGATTTGGTTATGTAACAGAGCTATGTAAATGACTTGATTAGGTTTATTTATATATTCATTGTAAGCCAGTTCTTCATTATCATCTTGATTTTGTAAATAACTTTTTTCATAACTTGGAACGTCTTCTACTGTATATTCTATGCGTCTATTTCCTTTGGAAAGAGAAAGAATTAACCGAGCATTCACTATAAAACTGTCATCAATCTCCGGGAGATTATCTAAATCATTTGTTTCTAACTCTCTAATTACAAGGTTCATCGGAGTACCTCCACATAATAATATTTCTTCTAGTTCTTCATTTGGTTCAAATGAATTCCAATTACAAAATTATAATAGAATTTCAATAGTACGGCCATCTCTGTATTTTATCTTTATACCGGTATGCTATTATCTTGATGTGAAAATGTTATTTAGAAAGAGTAGTATTTTTTATTTTGGATGTATATGCAGTTTTCAAATTTAACTGTAGTAGAGAAACAAATATTTTTTTAAAGAGTGGATGTAATAGGCTATTCTTTAACTAATTTCGACATTATCTGCATTTTATCTTCACCTTCCTCTATTAATCTATTTATTGTAAATATCAGCTGAAGTTAATGTTTAGCTGCATAAATAATGAATATGAAAATGAGTAGGGAAAGGATCGAAACATAATGAAAGAATCACAAAATAAGAAAAAAACAAGTGTAGTAACTAAGGCAATACTATCTCTAGGAATTGTTTTAGCAACGACCTTTTTCACGTTCTTTTTAATAGGGAAATGGAACTCTATCCCAGCGAAAGGGGTAGCTAATGAAAGTATTAAGCTAGCTAATACGCAACAACAAGGAAAGAAAGAGGACACATCGCTGGCAAAACAGAAAAGAGCTGATGGAAAACCAGTAGGAAAGGTTGTTTATTTAACATTTGATGACGGTCCTAGCGAATTAACTGGCAAATTTTTAGATGTACTAAAAGAGCAACATGTTGCTTCGACATTTTTTATGCAAGGTAGCAATTTACAGAATACTGGTTTTCAGGAAAATGTAAAACGAGCAGTAAAAGAAGGACATTATATTGGTGCACATAGTATGACACATAATAGTGATAAGCTATACAAAAAAGGACAATTTGTAACGGAGATGAAAGAAACGTTAGCTCTTATTCATAATATTACAGGTACAACTCCTAAACTAGTCCGTCCCCCATACGGATCTGCACCAGGATTAAAGGGGCAGGACATTCGTAACAAAATTGTAGAAGCAGGAATAAAAGTTTGGGATTGGACGATAGATTCAAATGATTGGAAATTAAAAGGTAACCCACAGCAAATTATAGAAAATGTAAAGCGTACAACAACAGAAGATGTGGAAGTAGTTCTAATGCATGAAAAACCACAGACATTACAAGCGCTTCCGGAAATTATTAAATTTTATAAGGAAAAAGGATATGAATTCGGGGTATACAATGAAGCGGATCATTTTCAACTAAACTTCCAGAAAGATCAACGTCTATAGTATCAAATAAATAAATAAATAAATTAAGAGCATGTTCTGATTTATCTTTCTTCAGGACATGCTTTTTTTGCTCGTTTCTATAAGCTTATTACTACCAATTTAACAAAGCATCATTTACAAGTTACTTTATGGATAACTCATTTTAGAATAACTAACTTATAGAAAAAATTGAATAATTTTCATGTGTAAGGAGATTTTAAGAAGGATATAGAGGGGATATTTTCCTGTTGTTTTCTAGATAAATGATTACTTACAAAAAACATTTAGTGGAACTGTTTTTTAAAGCTATTCTGTCAAGATATTATTAACAATTGGGTTCAAAACATAACCACTCGATAAATGGGGTAGTATGATGAAAAAACTTAGTAGAAAGCGTTTGAGAAAAGATATTCAGGAACTTGAGAGTGCAAGTATGCTGCTCCAAAATGATCAAGAGTGCGAACTCAAGCAGAGTGTATCTGCGAATGAAGAAGTTTTGAGACAAGTTTTTGAAAATTGTTCCGATATTGTTTTTCGTCCAATAATCATAGATAGTCAAAATGAAATTCTCTTTATTTATATAGATGGATTAATTGACACTAAAGTTGTGGAACAAGTTGTTTTGAAACCAATGATGTTTGAAGGTCTGCCTAGTGGAGTAAAGAGTGTGGATTCGGTAGGAGAAATTATACAAAATCAGCTAATTGCGGTTTCTCAAGTAAAGACAATCTCTAAAGTTCGTGAGGTTATAGAAGCAGTATTGAAAGCGAATATCGTCATTTTAACAGAAGGAGAGAGTCAAGCTCTAGTCGCTGATTTAAAAGGTTTTGAAAAACGAGGCATTGAAGAGCCGGCTGCCGAGATCTCTGTTCGTGGCCCTCGGGACGGGTTTACGGAAACGATAAGGGTCAATACGAGCCTGATTCGCCGAAGAATTCGAAGCCAAAAACTAAAAATGGAACCTTATTCGATTGGGGAATTGTCACAGACAGATGTGGTAATTGCCTATATTGAGGGAATTGCACCTGATTCGGTTTTGGATGAAGTTCGCCAAAGGGTAAAGCGAATTCAAATTGATGGAGTATTGGAGTCAGCTTTCATTGAAGAGTTTATTGAGGACCAACCCTTTTCGCCCTTTCCACAAATTCAAAATACTGAGCGGCCAGATGCGGTTTGTGCAAGTTTATTAGAGGGAAAAGTCGCCATTTTAGTAGATAACACACCTTTCGTTTTGATTGTTCCTATGACATTTTGGACTGGTCTACAAGCAGCGGAGGATTATTATGAACGCTCCATCTACATAACTTTTGTTCGATGGATACGTTTAATATTAATTAATATTTCATTATTTCTTCCTTCTCTCTATGTTGCTATTACAACCTTTCATCCTAAATTAATTCCGACAAATTTGCTTATTAGTATTGCAGCTGCGCGAGAAGGCATTCCGTTCCCGGCTGTCATAGAAGCGCTAATGATGGAGTTTTTATTTGAAGGCTTGAGGGAAGCGGGGGTTCGGTTACCAAAACCTGTTGGATCAGCAGTTAGTATTGTCGGAGCACTTGTTATCGGGCAAGCTGCTGTGCAAGCAGGTATTATTTCCGCACCTTTGGTCATTGTTGTGGCGACGACTGGTATTGCGTCATTTGCGTTCCCGCGCTACAACTTAGGAACAGCTTACCGGATGTTACGCTTTCCGATGCTGTTATTGGCAGGGATGCTCGGGCTATACGGTGTTGCAATAAGTACCCTTGCGATTTTGATTCATTTAACTAACATTCGTTCTTTTGGCATTCCCTATTTAAGTCCAGTTGCACCACAAACTCCTCGTGATTTAAAGGATGTTTTTCTCCGAACACCTCGTTGGAATATGACCCACCGCCCAATAATGGTATCTGGTGAAGAGAAAGTCCGTTTTCCAGGTGGACAAAAGCCAGATGAGAAACGGGGAGGGGAAACAGAATGAGCCTGCACAAGGCACTCTGTATGATACTGGTCATTTCTTTATGCTTCTTGACGGGATGTTGGGATCGGACAGAATTAAATGATTTGGCAATAGAATTAGGATGGGGACTTGATCAAGCGAAGAATAATAAGATTGAAATTAGTGCTCAGTTTATTATTCCATCAAAAATGGGAATGGGACAGAGCGGAAGAAGTAATGCAGGAAAAGCGTTTTTTACAGAATCGGGAACGGGAAGGGATACACATGAAGCTATACAAATGATGCAAACAAAAATGTCGAGAGAAATTTTTCGAGGGCACCAGCGTGTAATATTGATTGGAGAAAAAATGGCTAAAAGTGGTCTTGCTCCAGTTTTAGATGCATATAGCCGCGATCCTGATATTCGATTACGAGCAGGTGTGTTTGTCATAAAAGGGAATACTGCAAAAGATTTTCTGAAAGCATCCATCCCTTTAGAGTCTATCCCGGCACTTGGGGCACTTAAAGAGCATATGCAAATAGAGGCAGCGGGAGATATGTCTTTATTAAATTTTCTTATTGCTGGTACGAGTGATGGAATCACCCCGATTTTGCCCGTTATTAAACTAAATGTGTCTCATAAAAAAGGTAAAACCGTGGTCAAAGGGTTTCAAATTGTAGGCGGTGCTATATTTAACAACGATTTCAAATTGGTAGGATACTTGAACATGCAGGAATGGTTAACTACTCTTTGGATAGTGAATCGTTTAAGTAAACAGACAGTTACAGCAACGGCCTCTAAAGGAAATGGTAGTGCAAGTTTATATATGACAAAGATCAATAGAAAAATCATACCTACTATACAAGGGGACACAATTAAGTGTGACATTGTTTTTTCTGGTGAAGGAACAATTCAGGAGAACAATACGAATTTAGATCTTTCGCAGCCAAAAAATCTTACTCTTTTAGAACATGTATTGGAAAAACAGTCCGAAAAGGAAGCTCTCCAAACTATTAAAAAGGTTCAAAAACAATACGGAACCGATATCTTTGGATTTGGAGAAGCCATTCATCAAAAATATCCATCCGAATGGAAAGGGTTAAAAAAGAATTGGAGTAAACAATTTCGAAAAGTGGAGGTTTCTGTTCATACACAGCTCACTATTCGGCGAGTAGGACTGACTGGACCACCGTTGCAGTTGAAGAAAAATGAAATGAAAAAATAAGGAGGAATATAGAGTGTGAGAAATTCGATGAAAATATCTGGCAGGCAAATCTTTTGGATGATGTTCACATTTGAAGTGGGACAATCACTCCTTCTAGTTATTCCAGCGACGATTCGTACTGTCAAACAAGATGCGTGGATCTCGATTTTGATTGCAGGAGTGATAGGGGTTGCTCTTACTTTTTTGGCAACTACACTTGGTTCGCTTTATCCGAAACAAACTCTCATTGAATTTAGTCAAACTATTCTTGGTAAATGGCTAGGAAAGCTACTGATGATTCCTTACTTCTTTGGGTGGTACATGATAATTTGGATAACCGTCCGTGAATTTGGTGAGTTCATTATTATCGCTTTGTTTCATAATACACCTTTGTGGGTCATTGTCTTTACTGCGATGTTATTGCTCATTTTTATCATTTACCAAGGAGGGGTGGAAGGTATTGGACGTTTAAGTGAAATCATAGGGCCAATTGTACTTTTAATGATAACGTTTGTAATCATTTTGAATGTTGGCAATATGAATTGGGATTATATGCGGCCTATTTATCACGATTCTGGCTGGCTTCCCATCCTTAAAGGTTCCTATACTCCTGTAGCCGCATTTTTTGGAGAGGCTGTTATGATGATGATGTTCGTTTTCTTTATGGATAAACCAGAGCAAGCGTCATCAAGGGCGATGTTGGGGGTAGGATTAGCCGTTTTCATGGTAACGATCGGAACATTAGCGGTCATTTTAACATTCGGTCCGAATTTGTCTTCAAGTTTTTTGTATCCGGTTTACGATTTGAGCCGATACATATCTGTCATGGAGTTCATTCAAAATGTGGATATTTTGATAGTTATTATTTGGTTTTTTAGTATTTTTGTGAAATTGGCGTTATACATGTTTATCGCTTGTTATGGAACAGCGCAAATATTTCATTTGAAGGATTGGCGAAAAGTAGCGTTAGTTCTTGCTCCTATTTCGTTCATCATAGCTGTGTCAGTTAAAAATATCCAAACGTTTACCCATTATTACTACATATTTTTCGTAATTCCAATTGCATTTCCCGTTTATGAGCTAGGGATTCCTTTACTGTTATTGGTGGTTGGCAAAATTCGAAGGAAATATGCATAAACCCAATCGGTAATATGTTTGGAGGGCAGGTATACTTTTAGTTTTTTGACTAATATAAAAAGAGAAAAATCCTATTCATAAGTGTAGGATTTTTTGTTTGTATATTACGTTACAAGAGTTTCTTTATTTTCTTCGGAATGTCCTTTTTAGAAATGTATGCAACAGAGTTTTTATAGTAAGAGTATTTTGTTTGGGATAGTAAAAAACGTATATTACAATATGAAAATTCACTTTAATATTAAAGGATACATGACAACGATTCCTATAAATTCTTCTCAATAATTGAAAATAAAATCAATCCAGATTATTATATTGTTATTGTAATTATAAATGTAATTACATTTTATTGAAGGAGGATACAAAGATGAAAAACTCAAAAGGCTCTATTGAATCAGAGATAAGCAAAGCAATTACTCACTGGGAAAAGGACTACCTAGGACGCGGGTCTATATCCGTTAAGACAGATATATTACGGGATATGATTATCGTAAATTTACAAGGTATTTTAACGCCGGCTGAATATACGGTTTGCGAAACGAAAGACGGTATGCTAACGATAAAGAAAAATCGTTCGGAGCTAGTTGAATCTGGAATTGAAGATTTGAAAGAGATTATACTAGAATTAACTGAAGAAAAAGTGAAAAGCTTTCATACGGATATAAGCTCCCGCACTGGTGAACGAGTAATGATTTTTAAATTGTTTCATAATCTTGAGGAAAAATTTTAAAAATTAAAACCACCGTAGGGTTAGTGGGAGATAATTAAGAAACCTAAAAGTTTTGCGCTTTATTTAAATTTATTAACATGATAATAATTAAAAACTTGAAATTATTTACGTATACTGAATTTTAATTGGAATAACGCTCAAAAAAACTGATAAATAAATTGACAAACTGCTTAATATAGTTTATCTTATAATTGTTTTAAAAAATTAATAGATGCTTATTTTAACTGTTTGCTATAATTAAGGCTTTAGCATTTTTTTAATATGTAATATTGACTAAATGAAAAAGTTTCTTAATTGAAAGATAGCGCATAACATAAATTGATATATTGATTGCATAATCTAGGAGATCAGAGATATACTGTTATTTTTAATAGGAGTAATACATACATTACTATCCTCTATAAAATGGGAGCTCTTCAAAAAACTTTATTGAAGTTAGTTGAAGTGAAACCGACAATCTCCATAATTCAATGATGATATAAAATCATTGAATTATGGAAGTTGTCGGTTTTTTTTATGGGAAAAAACGATGCACGAAAAAGAGTGAATGAAAATTGAAATTTAAAAAACTATCGTAATTAAAAGGAATTTTTATAGGCTATTTTCGCTTAGAAGGGAGTATTTAACATGTTAATTTCGCTGAGTTCATCAACACTGTTAACTTTATTTTTTATGGCGCTTAGTGCTTCTTGGCTAAGTGGATTATTGTTTTTACATGCAAGGGTACCTTTACGTTTTGTTCATATCCATATTGGTATCGCTGCTTTACCTTCATTGGTTTCTTTACTCGCACTTGTTAATAACAATGGAGATAGAGTTGTGGGGCCTTGGCATCTAGATACTTTAGCTTGGTTAATGGCTTTCTTTGTTCTTACAATTGGTTTAATCATTCAGCGTTTCTCTGTACGTTACTTAATGGGGGATCACTCATATCGAAAATACTTTGCACTTTTTACATTTACTACAGGTGTATCTTCGGTTGCATGGTTAAGTGATGATCTTCGTTTAATGCTCATTTGTTGGGGAGCAACGCTTATAGGATTGGTTCTACTCATAGGGCTAAATAAAGGTTGGAAAGTAGTTAGTGAAGCAACTAAAATCTCTGGCTATTTATTTACAATAAGTTGGATTGCCTTACTATCAGCTATCATTTGGCTTTTTCAAGTAACAGGACAGTGGCAGTTAACATCAGTTTTAACGAATGAAAATGTAGCGCTACATGGAACATTGGAGAGAACAGGAATTAACTTATTAATTATATTAGCTGTGATGATTCCAGCAGCACAATGGCCTTTTCAAAGATGGTTAATTGAGTCTGCTGTTGCTCCAACTCCTGTTTCTGCTATTATGCATGCGGGTTTAGTAAATGCTGGCGGTATCATGTTAACTAGATTTTCACCTCTTTTTCATGATGATATTGCACAAATAATTTTACTAATTTTCTCTAGTATTTCTGTCTTAATAGGTACAGGAATTAGTTTAGTCCAAGTTGATTATAAACGTCAGCTAGTAGGTTCAACTATTGCACAAATGGGATTTATGCTTATTCAATGTGCATTAGGCGCCTATTTAGCAGCTGTTATTCATTTAATTTTACATGGTTTGTTTAAAGCTACACTATTTTTACAAGCTGGTTCTTCCGTGCAACGTTTTGGGGTAGTGAATCAGTCTAATGAAAAGATGTCCAATTTGTGGAGTATAGTTGGACGTGTTTTAGGATCATTTATAGCAATTACTTTCTGGTTTATGACTTCTGGAGAGGGGTATCAACTAGTTAGTGCGTTAATCTTAGGATGGTCACTATACTTTTCATGGAAACAGCTTGTTGTTTTTGGAGAGGGAAGAATGGGACGAATTGCTGGCTTAATTGTTTTGATTGGATTTTCTCTCATTTACTTTACTGTTCATAATTCTCTTTATAAATGGTTGCATACTGATATTTATCAAAGTGTTCAACCTTCAGCTCCAGCCGTTATCTTTGTTATATGTATTTTACTATTTAGTAGTATTATTAGTACTTTCGTTACTCGTCATCAATCTTCTGCTTTATTCGCTGTACTTTATCTTTGGTTAGTTCGAGTAGGTGAGGCGAGAAGAAAGTCAGTAGAAAGTCACCCAAGCTATCTGAAACATTATGTATCAAAGGGAGGTAATTCGTGATGAGCATACCGTCAATATTAAAGAAAGATACAAACATTGATATGCAAGAAAATAATATAAATGATTTAGTTGCATCTGCTAGCCGAGTTATTGCACCACTTTGGCCTATCTCGACGTTTGCAGCTCACCACCCTTGGATGGGACTTGAAAAGCAATCATTTGAACAAGTCGCAAATTGGTTAAAAGAAGCTCGTAATGTGGATATTTATCCTAGTGCCTCCATGATTCATTCGGCAAAAGCAAAAGGTGAGATTGAGGAATCATTTTTACAAATGAGTTTGTCTCGTTGGCTGGATTCACAATCTTTTAATATTCCGCGAGAGAAAGCAGAGCGATTTTGCCAAGCAGCTTTAAAGTTAGAAAAATTACCTTCTAGTCTATTATCATCGCCAGAAGTAAATAAATTGGCAGAAGAAATGAGTTATATAAATACAGCAAGTATGAAAGCGTCTGTTATGCAGCCAATAAGTTCGCTTATAGAGAATCAAAATAGTGAAAACCTATCTGATGTTCTTAATTATCATATCATTAAATGGTGTAAATTATATCTTGATGACTCTGGATCAAGTTGGACGATGCCAAATCGAGAGAAAGGTTTTTATCGTGCATGGCAACACCTTATTAAATTTGATCCAGCGCTCAGTAAAAATGAGCGTAAAGTTTTAAAAGATTGGCCAGAAGATGCCGAAGTAGCTTTAGCGAGAGCATTATCTGAACTAGGAATTTCTGAATCTAACATACAATCTTACCTTGAAGGGCACTTGCTTTCTTTGCCTGGGTGGGCAGGAATGATACGATGGCGCTCACAACAATCAATTCAGGAACAGGAACTTCTCATAGAATATTTAGCAGTTCGAATTTCTATGGAGCTGGCTATTGCAAAACCTTATTTACCTTTAAAACATCAAAAGGTTGAGAAAAAAGTTTCGATCGTCCCACTTATAGCTTCTTGGATCTATTGGGGGAATATTTCAACACGGGAATGGTTACAAATGCCTGCTGCTGAGCAAAGTGAATTATTAGTATTCGCTTATCGTTTTGATGAAAATATTCGCAGGAAACTTTGGATGGAAGCTTGGGAACAAACGCATGCAGAGCAATTAAGGGAGAAGATTGCTTCTACACAACGTGCAACCGATGATAAAAAGCGTGTATTAGCTCAATTAGCATTCTGTATTGATGTACGTTCAGAACCGTTTCGTCGCCATCTTGAAAAATTAGGTCCGTTTGAAACATTTGGGATAGCTGGTTTCTTTGGATTACCAATTGCAACTAGTGAACTAGGTAGCAATAACAACCATCCTTCTTTGCCAGTTATACTCAAACCGAAACATCAAATAAAAGAGCTCACAAATGAAAATGAACTTAAATCTTATGAGCAACGTAAGAGGGTAGGCAGTTCGGTACGTTATACATTTAAAACGATGAAACAGAACGTACTGACAAGTATGGCGCTACCTGAGTTAAGTGGTCCTTTACTTGGTCTACAGATGGTGACAAGAAGTTTTGTCCCAAGAGGAGTTGGTGGTTTCATTCGTAACCTTCGTAAAACTATGTTACAAAAACCTGATACAACATTCTCGCTTAATCATGTTCATGACACAAAGGGTGAGATACCTATCGGTTTTACGAAAGAAGAAAAAGTGAACTATGTGCGTCAAGCTTTAAAAATGGTGGGATTAACAGAAGGTTTCGCTCCTTTAGTTGTCATGTGCGGCCACAGTAGTCAAAGTACGAACAATCCTTATGCTGCAGCGCTTGAGTGTGGTGCGTGTGGCGGAGCAGCGGGAGGGTTTAATGCAAGAGTTTTCGCTACTTTATGTAATCTTCCAGAAGTGAGAGAGGCGTTGTTTGCTGAAGGTATTAAAATTCCTGAGGACACCATTTTTGCAGCAGCTGAACATAAAACAACAGTGGATGAATTGGAATGGATTTACGTCCCAGAA
The DNA here is from genome assembly GCF_052805735.1 of Bacillus sp. N6. Lineage (NCBI taxonomy): Bacteria > Bacillati > Bacillota > Bacilli > Caryophanales > Bacillaceae > Bacillus > Bacillus sp. N6. The sequence goes on along the minus strand of NZ_CM127843.1, from coordinate 3,051,726 downwards.
CTTTCGGAAACTGCGCAAGAAGCATTTGATTGTATCGAGTCGATTATGCCAAATGTGAGCCAACATGCAAATAGAGAGCGTTTAACGCAATTACCAAATTTTAAAACGAAAATAAAAAATGCGAGTAAAGAGGCACATCGATTTGCAGAAGATTGGAGTGAAATACGTCCAGAATGGGGATTAGCTCGTAATGCATCTTTTATTATAGGGCAACGAGAATTAACTCAGGATTGTGACTTAGAAGGTAGGGCTTTCCTCCATAATTATGATTGGAAACAGGATGAAAGTGGCGATATATTAGCTAACATTATTGCAGGACCAGGAACAGTAGCTCAGTGGATAAATCTACAATACTACGCTTCAACTGTAGCTCCTCATTATTATGGTAGTGGAAACAAAACAACCCAAACCGTAACGGCGGGTCTCGGTGTTATGCAGGGAAATGCAAGTGATTTGTTGCCAGGCTTACCTTGGCAATCCGTTATGCAGTCAGATAGTGAGACGTATCATTCACCACTTCGTTTACTAATTGTAATTCAAGCGCCTATTCAATATATAGAACGTTTGCTAAATAATGATTTCACATTTCGAGAAAAAGTTCAAAATGGATGGGTTAGACTTGCAAGTGTTAATCCAGAGGGACGCTGGAAAAACTGGTAACAATCATGCAATGCATAATCAACTATTGTTACTAGCTTAAAAGTTTCATAAATACAATAATGAAGAAGGAGTGCTCCATATGAATTCAAAGAATAAAAAAGTTTTATTGTTAACAGACATTAAACATGGAATAGAGCCTATTATCCAACAAGTAACTAACATTCAACAAGAAAACATGTTGACTATACACAGCTACGATTCTGTAATTGTACATCCTTATGGAGATATAATGAGATCTATTATTATTGCTATTTATCAAGAAAATGTTGAAGAAATTTTTGTTGTAGGAATAGAGGATAAAGAAACTGATGTAGTTAATCTACAAATTCAACGTGATTCCATAAAAAATAACAGGGAACTAGACTATCTCTTTGAAAATTGCATGCCTGAATTTTCAAGTGGTAGCCTTGATGAATGGCTAAGTGGAAAAGAAAATGTTAGTGAAAATATTGAGAAGAGTATAGATATGATTTGTCATCATCCACTAGTACCGTCTGATGTTAAAGTTCATGGTTTCAAGATTGATAGAACAGGGGAAAAAGAAACGGTTGTTAAAGTTTCTGTTAATAAAGTAGTGAAACAAATGCATTCTTATGTGTAAGTTATCAATAGATAAGCAACTTTTATTTGGTAGATACTATAATATGTTAAATATTTGGAGTTATTTCCTTTAAAAAGAGTAAAAGAAATCTTCTATAAATAGAGATCTTTTGCTCTTTTTATAATAAAAATAAAAAATTATTTGACGTTTTTTCGAAAAAATTTTTAAGACAAGGCTTTTAGGTTTATGAAAACCTTTATTCATGATAGCAAGATAATTTTGATAAGAAGTATATAGTAAGAATGATTTGGAGATACCGATGGGGATATAACTATTTTATTTAGGACGGTGCAATTAAAATGGATTTACAGAAAGGGAAATTATATTGGAACACGACTTTTTCTAATACACCTTCTTATCCTCGTTTGGACGAAGATATAAAATGTGACGTACTAATAATAGGAGCAGGAAGTTCGGGTGCTCAATCAGCATACTATTTGAGTGAATCAGATTTAAATATTGTTATCGTTGATAAAAGAAAGGTAGGACATGGAAGTAACCTTACAAATACAGCACTTATTCAATATTTAGGTGATAAGATGTTTTTTGAACTTGTAAATACATTTGGGGAAGAGTATGCAGTTAAGCATATGAAATTATGTGAACAAGCTATTAATGATATTGAATATGCTGATCAAAACTTGCCTTATTGCTCTGACTTTAAACGACGTGACAGCTTATATTATGCAAGTTATGAAGAGGATATAAAGAAATTAGAAAAGGAACTGTATTACTTACATAAGCATGATTTTAAAGCGGCTTGGTTATCAGAAAAACAAATTGGAAAGAGATATCCATTTAAAAAACGTGCAGCTATTTATACGTATAATGATGGTGAAATAAATCCTTATAAATTTACACATAGTTTATTAGAACAAGCCTCTAATAAAGGAGTTCACATTTATGAAGATACAGAGATTGTTGGCAAAAAGTTAGAGAAAGAATGTGCTATCTTTTATACAAAGGAGGGCAATTCTATTACTGCCAATAAAGTAATTGTGGCTGCAGGATATGAAGGATTGGAATTTAAAAAGGAAAAGAACGCTACACTGATTAGCTCATATGCAATTGTTACTAATCCTGTGGAAGATTTATCTTCTTGGTATAAACGCACTCTCATTTGGGAAACTGCGAGACCATATATTTATATGAGAACTACTGCAGATAATAGGATTATTATAGGTGGATTAGATGAAGATACAAACATTGCTCAAGAAAGAGATTCAAAATTAATCCATAAAAAAGAGAAATTAGTGAATGAATTTAATAAGCTCTTTCCCAATATAACAGTTGAACCTGAATTTTATTTAAGTGCTTTTTATGGTGGTACTCATGATGGTTTACCTATAATTGGAATGTATGAAGAGTTTCCAAATTGTCACTTTATCTATGCGTATGGAGATAATGGATTAGTTTATAGTATGGTACTTTCTAAAATTGTTCGAGATATAATTATTAACGGTTCAAGTCCAGATTTGAATTTATATTTACAAACTAGACCAAAACTAAATGAGTAAACTGCATGTATACAAAATCATAGTAGTAAGGAGCTTATTTAGGGTTCCATTATAAAAAAACGCTATTTTAAATGTATTAGTTTCATGTGACTATTTGTTATGTTTATGAATGCTTAAATAAAGCATTCATAAACAATATTATTTGTTAAATCCATTCATTTTACTAAGTTCAGTTATTTGTATAATCCATTCTTTTTTTAGGTAGGGTAGAGTTGCTTGGATATGATGATATTCCCATTCTTCCTCAATGGTAGGGTAAAGATTAAATAAGTATTTTTCTTCATCATTTGTTACACTTGCTTTAGGATTGCCAGTAAGTTTAAAATAAATGTCGCACCATCCGCTATAGTTTGTTAACATGAATAAAAAATTAGGACATGTGAATTCGATGAGGTATATTTCTTTCTCTAATTGAATATCTGATAGTAATTCTCTTGCAGTCTCATAAGTAGGCTTCTTTTGGTAACCATTGCATGAATGCCATGCCCAAATGGGTAAATCTATAATAAAGTCAATACCTTTCTGTTTCATGTGTCTTACAATGTATTTATATGCTGTGCAATCTTCTTTACTAACAAAAATAGGATCGGCTATAAGCTTACCTTCATTCAAAAGTGTATTTATGGCATTTTGGTTTTGAAAAGTCCATAGGATTGTTGAATCTATAGATGTATTTAAGTTTGATTGTTTATAAAATTGTTTTTTCATCTTTCTCTCCATTTTCTTTTTTATTTTATAAGAGTTTAAGATAAGTACAAAGTGCATTATATTTTTATCTTTATTAAGAGTTGGAAAAATCCATTAAAGATAGAAGAGTTTGTTTGCAATTACAAAAAATGATTCTTATAATCATTTAAAAATAACAGAAGTATTTGTTCTAATAAAGAATGAATTGTGCTTTAAGAATTAGAAAGGATAGCCATGCAAAATAAAATTATTGTTATGTTCCAAAAAGATTTTCGTTTATATGATAACCCAGCTCTATTTGAGGCTGTTCAGTCTGGTGAGGTTCTTCCTGTATATATACAAGATGAAACTTTTTCAATAGGAAGTGCGGCAAAGTGGTGGTTGCACCATGCTGTAATAGATGTAAAGAAGCAACTTGAGGCATTGGGCTCTACTTTAATAATTCGTAAAGGACGTACGGAGGAAGAAATACTTTCTCTCATAGAACAATTAGATATAACAGCTGTATATTGGAATATTTGTTACGATCCGGACAGATTACAATCTAATCAAAAAATGAAAATGATGTTAGAGGATAAAGGTATTATCTGTAAAGAATTTAATTCGCATTTATTATTAGAACCGTGGATTATTAAAAAGAAAGATAACACTGAATATAAGGTGTTTACGCCTTTTTACAATGCATTTCAAAAGCAGGTAATACTTAAACCTATTAGCAGAGTGCAGAGTATAAAGTGGGGAAACTCTTTACCAGCAAGCTTATCTGTTTCAGAATTACACTTGTTGCCGACTATACCGTGGACATCTCATATGGAAGTAATATGGGATCCGACAGAAGAAGGGGCATATAAAACATTCAAGAAATTTTTCTCTAGCAAATTAGTCTCTTATAGTGAAGGAAGAGATTTTCCAGATCAAAATGTCCATTCGATGTTGGCACCGTATCTTTCATTTGGTCAAATATCAGTAAAGCTAATGTTTCATTACTTAATAAATAAAAGTACCGAAAGACAATGTAGTCTTTTTGAAAAACAAGTTAATAGCTTTATACGTCAATTAATTTGGCGAGAGTTTTCTTATTATTTACTATATCATTATCCATTTACAGTATATAGACCTCTTAATAAGAGCTTTGAAAATTTCCCGTGGGATAAGGAAGAGGAGTTATTAAGAGTATGGCAAAAGGGGAAAACGGGTTATCCGTTTATTGATGCGGGAATGCGAGAACTATGGCAAACAGGTTTTATGCATAACCGGGCAAGAATGGCTGTAGCCTCTTTTCTTGTAAAGCATTTGTTAATTCCGTGGCAAAAAGGAGCAAAATGGTTTATGGATACACTACTAGATGCTGATATTGCAAATAATACAATGGGATGGCAATGGGTTGCTGGAAGCGGAGCAGATGCATCACCGTACTTTCGTATTTTTAACCCCATCACACAAGGAGAAAAGTTTGATAAAAATGGAGAGTATATAAGAAGATGGGTACCAGAATTAAGAGATATCCCAAACAAATATATACATAAACCTTGGGAAGCACCTGAGCGTATTTTACAAAAATCCAATATAAAACTTGGGGATACATATCCTTATCCGATTGTTGATCATAAGGCAGCACGAGAGAGAGCCCTTTGTGCATATAAAAGTATGAAAGAATTTGTATGAAATAGGTTAAACAATATGTATTTGGAATTTAAATATTAGGATTTTATCCATTACAAGGACATACTAATCATATAAAGTTTCTATAATCTTCTAGTAAAAAGGAGAATGTTTATGAAAAAATCTAGTATTATAGTATTTTTACTAACATATGGTTTGTTTTATGTTTCTAGTGTTTTATTCCCTATTGATCGTACTTGGTATGATGCGTTAGAAAAGCCGTCTTGGACACCTCCTGGTATGACAATCGGAATGATATGGGCTGTATTATTTGGACTTATTGCATTATCAGTTGCAATTATTTACAACAACTATGGATTCAAGCCAAAAACATTTTGGTTTTTATTCCTTTTAAATTATATATTCAATCAAGCGTTCAGCTACTTTCAATTTAGCCAAAAGAATTTGTTTTTAGCAACAGTAGATTGTTTACTAGTCGCTATTACTACGTTACTTCTCATTATGTTTTCTTCCAATTTATCTAAAGTATCGGCATGGTTGCTAATCCCATATTTTTTATGGGCTACATTTGCTACATATTTATCTTGGACAATTTATAGTATAAATTAAAGACGTAAATGAAAACTTGAGCACAATGAAAATGCTCGAGTTTTTATGTTTATTAATGATAATCTAAAGTATAGAATATACACATCTTAGGGAGGTCATATATGTGAAGAAATGGATAAAAATTGTTCTGTACTCTTTACTAGGTATTTTACTCATCGGAAGTATTACTTTTTTAACTTGGTCTCAGTTTACTTATAAACCAACGAAAGAGGCTTTGTCTTTAGTAGATGATAAAAAAGATGAAGATTATATAGTTTTTGGAGAGAAAGATGCAAAAATAGGAGTTATTTTTTATCAAGGAGCTAAAGTAGAAGCGGAGGCTTATAGTTACTTAGGAGAAGCACTTGCAAAAGATGGGCATTTTGTAGTAATGCCTAAGTTACCATTAAACTTAGCGATATTTGGAATAAATGAGGTAGATAGTGTAATTGAACAGTATCCTGAAGTTCAAAAATGGTATGTTGCTGGGCATTCAATGGGTGGAGCTATGATTTCTAGGTATGCCTTTCAACATGAAGAAAAGGTAGACGGGATTATTTTCTTAGGTTCGTATCCTGCAGATGACTTCTCTACTAAGTCGATTCCAATGTTATCAATTTACGGGGAAGTAGATGCTTTAGCAACTGTAGAAAAAATAGAGAACAATAAAAAGTTTATGTCAAAAAATACAACTATGCACATGATAAAAGGGGGGAATCATGCTAATTTTGGCATGTACGGTGAGCAAAAAAGTGATAATGCGAGTTTAATTACGCCAAAAGCACAACGAGATGAAACAGTGAAAGTAATTGAAGAATGGTTATTGAAACAATGATAACGAATTTAATAAATCTACCGAAAGAATTCTCCCAGCGGTAGATGGAAGAGAGAATAAAGAGCCAACTCGTATGAATTGGCTCTTTTATTTATTTGCTATCTCCAATTGTCCCCTTATTTTCTCCGGAATATCCTCTTTAGAAATAATATCGTAAGAATACACATACTTTCCTTTTACATGAATTTTTAAGTAAGTTTTTCTTATAAAATCATTAGGCGTGTTCGTTCCAACATTATATTCTTTTTCATTGCTTAATTCATCAACAGCTTTTAGTGAGTACATAGCTTTTCCTTTTTGATGATAATCCGGAACACCATATCCTTTCGCAACGGCATATACATTTTTTTCTTCAGCAATCGGATTAAATCTGTCTAAATCCCCGCGTAATATGAAAGGTAGTAAGTATATAGGAAGGCCTATTCCTAATATGCAAATTACAAATTTTCTCATTATCGTTTCTCCTCTTGTTCATTTACATGCTTCAGTATAGAAAAAAATTCTTATGAATAAAGGGAGATTTTCTTAAGTTTTTCTTAAAAGAGTTTAAAGGTTATTTTAACCAAACATTATGTCACTAGAACATATAGAAGAGAAAAGAAAAACTATCATCAACATGTTAAACATGTATCTTTATAGGGTAGCGAGTATTGGGGAATTTACACAATTTAGATTCTGAAATTTTAAAATTAGTAGTTGTTAGGGAAGAGAGAGGGTTTAGAGTTTCAAATGTGTGTCAGTTACAATTGAAAAGTTACATCAACAACAAAAAGGAATACATGAGTAAAAAAGACAGCAAGAAATGTATCTAATGTCTTAAAAGTGTAATTGTAGGAACTATTAGGATATTTTTCCTTAATATATGCATACTAAACATACTATAAAAGGTACATAGAAAGTGAGGGAATCATGGCTAAATTTTTGAGGCGTTTAAAATATAGAGACAACCCTAAGTCATGTTCAATACGAGACAATACTCATTTTCAGGAAAAAAATATTGAAGACTCCCTCTTAGACGCTGATTTATCCAAAAACATAGCTCATATTCAGAATATATTTCGTCAAGCGCCTGATTTAGTAATTCGGCAGTTTCAAATAACAGTAGGTGGATTAGAAGCAGCCTTAGTATACTTATCTGGATTAACAGATAAAGAATTGATTCAAAATCATGTTCTCAGTCCTTTGATGAATATTGATTTTGATACTAATAGAGAACTTCCAATTCCGTTAGGACAAATTAAGATTATTAATACATTAAGTCAGATTGAAAATGCTATTTTTGGGGGAGATAGTGTTTTATTAATTCACAGTCGAACAACAGCACATCAATTGGATACAAAAGGGTGGCCACAAAGAAGTGTTGAGGACGCACATAACGAAATAGCTCTAAAAGGAGCACATCAAGCTTTCATAGAAACTGGAAGTCAAAATATCGCAATGATTCGAAGATATATTCCTCATCGTGAATTAGCGATAAAAGAAATAATAATTGGTGTACGGAGCAAAACCAAAATTTCTATTTTATATTTGAAAGATGTAGCTTCTGAAGATGTGCTGAAGGAATTAGAAACACGAATTCAAAATATTACAATCGACGCTGTTGCTAGTAATGGCGAACTTATAGAATTCATTGAAGATCACCCTTACTCACCGTTTCCGCAATTTATATTAACTGAAAGACCTGATTTGGCTGTATCTCACATTCTACAGGGTAGATTTGTAACTGTAATGGATCATTCACCTAATGTGTTAATTACTCCAACAAATTTTATTTCCTTTTTTCAAGGAGTCGATGACTACGGTACAAGGTGGTTAGTTGCTTCGTCTATTCGGTTGCTTCGTTTTGTCGCCTTTATGGTTGCTTTATTTCTGCCTGCGAGTTATGTTGCGTTTATTTCCTTTAATTTTGAAGTTATTCCTGTAGAGCTATATTTATCTATTGCTGAATCAAGAACGCGCGTACCCTTTTCCCCAGTTATGGAAGCGTTACTTATGGAAATAACATTGGAAACGATGAGAGAAGGGGCTTTACGGATACCTACTCCGATTGGTCAGACAGTTGGAATTGTAGGTGGTATTGTCATCGGCCAGGCGGCTGTTCAGGCGGGAATTGTAAGCAATATTATGATTATTGTTGTTGCTGTTACCGCCATCTCTTCTTTTGTTATCCCTAACTATGATATGGGAGCGGCAGTAAGACTTTTACGCTTTCCAATGATGCTAGCAGCTGCCTTATTTGGAATTGTAGGACTTGTTATCGGGTGGATGACTTTAATTGGGCATCTAAGTAGTCTTAAATCGCTAGGTACTTCTTACGGAACACCATTAGCACCCTTTCGTTTTGCAGATATGAAAGATGTTTTTGTACGCTTTCCTTTATGGACAATAAGAAGGCGTCCTAAGGGGAATGGAACCGATCAAACTATTCGACAAGGAAAGAATCGTAATAAAAGGTGAAATTATGAAAAAGTATGCCTATAATGAAATCACTCTTATGCAGTATATTATTTTAATTAATGGAGTGCAGGTGGGCACTGGCGTTTTATCGCTTCCACGTGTGCTTGCAGAAAAGGCTGGAACAGATGGATGGATAGCTATATTGATTGGTTGGATTTTCTCCACAATATCAGGTGTGTTTATAGTGAAAACAGCTGCGAGATATCCTGAGGATACGATTTATGATATTCTTATACGATTGTTTGGAAAAATAGTAGGGAAAGCATTCGTTGTTATTTACATGATATACTTCGCTTTTTATTCTTGTATCGTTCTTATAAACGCTATGCTTTACCTTAAGGGATGGCTTCTCCCGAAAACGCCTGACTATATCGTTATCTTTTTGTTTTCGATTCCTACCTATTTTGTTGCACGTAACGGTCCTAGTATTTTAGGACGATACGCCGAACTTTTTTTTTATATGGCGCTTTGGATTCCGATATTTTTTTTAATCCCTCTTATAGGGAATGGAAGCTGGATGCCTTTCTTTCCGCTTTTAAAAGAAGGGTGGAAACCGATATTAACCGCTGTACCAAGCACTGTTTATGCTTATTTAGGGTTTGATATTGCTTTCTTTTTATATCCATTTTTACAAAAAAAACAGTATGCAGTCCATGGAATGGTTATAGCAAACACCTTAACGATGTTATTTTATTTATTTGCTACTATTGTTTGCTTTGCCTATTTTAGCCCTGATAGCATTACGCAATATAATCAACCGGTAATAAATTTACTGAAAGTAATTGAATTTCGTTTTTTAGAACGTTTTGACATGATTTTATTGGCTGTTTACTTAACCATTGTTTCCACATCATGGATCCCTGCCCTATACTGTTCTGTATTTTGTTCAAGCCAATTACTTGGAAAACAAGATCACAGCTCTCATGTAGTTGTTCTCTTATTGCTTATTATCGGATTCACATTTTGGACTCATCCTAGTTGGAATGAATCTGAAATTTGGCAACAGGTATTATCGAATACTGGATTAGGAGTAACATATATATTACCTATTATTTTATGGCTGTATTGCTGTCTATATGAGAAGTTTCGCCGGAGGAGAATACATTGAAAAGAAAAGTACTATGTTGTATTTTGTTATTGGTGTTCTTGATGACTGGATGCTTCGATCAAAGAAATGTTGAAGATGTTTCTCTTACTCTTATTCTTGGTATCGATTTAGATCCTAATGATAATTTATTAGTGTATATATCAAGCCCTGTTTTCAATAAAGAAGCAAAAATAAAAGAAGAAACTACTGGTGTGAAATCTGCTACGGTTCGAAAAGCAAGAGACCAATTTGATGCTACGGTTATGGCACTTACCGCCGGAAGTAAAACACAGGTTATTTTAGTTGGAAAAAGGCTACTGAAACAAAAAAACTGGGAAATTTACCTTGATCCATTTTACCGTGATCCCAAAAATACTGTTACCGCAAGGGTTGTCGCTGTAGATGGACCTGTTTCAGACGTCATCTTCTATAGTCCAAAAGATAAACCAAGGCTTCCTATATATTTAACAAAACTAGTTGATACCGCTTTTTTAAGAAATATCACGGTGAAAACAACACTTCAAGAATTATATGAACAAAGAGCAGACAAAGGGCTAACAGCAAATATTACTGAACTGAAAAAAAAGAATAAAATTTGGGTGACAGGTACAGCCTTATTGGATGAAAAAGGAAAGTATAAATTAACACTGAAACCTGATGAAAACAAACTCTTACGCATTTTGCAACAAGGGACTGCAGGGGAGTTACCATTTACAGTTCCAATTAAGTTAAATTCAGATAGTCAAGATAAAGATTTGATAAGTTTTACTGCCTATGGTATTAAAGTAAAGACAAAGGCAAGATATGATGATCATTTTATATTTAATGTAGATGTAAAGATGAGAATCGGTATTACAGAACGACTTTTTTCGTTTAACACTAGAAAGGATGCAGCAAAATTACAAAAGGCGATTGAAACTAAGCTAGAAGCTGATTTCAAGCAATTAATACAAAAAATACAAACCGCCAAAATTGATCCTATTGGGCTTGGAGGATATGCAAGAACATACACATATCCTAAATGGAAAAAAATACAAAAAAATTGGGGTAACGAATTAGCAAAAGGCGATGTAAACGTCAAGGTTAAGATTAAAATTGCCGGAATGGGTACGATTAAGTAACATGAATTCAACTGTGATTCGTACTAAGATTGCAAGTACTGTCTGTTTTAGAAGGAGAAATGCCTTTAATAATAGTGCCGCCACATCGCTATCTGGGCTTTTCCGTTATAGGTAACATTTTTCAATGCGTAAATAAGAAGGTTCTAGTGTAAAAACTTCAGAGCAATTGCGTCAGAATCACTATTGGATCAGTTTAGATCCATAATAAAAAAAGATTCGATATTCTGAAGTTAAAAGTAAAAAATGAAATTATGAAAGGTAAATTTCAAATAATGCTAATGTTTTATAAAAACATTGTATACGAAGGGATGTACCATTTATGATTGACGAGAAAACAATACAAATTGTGCAGTCAACGGCTCCAGTATTAAAAGAACACAGTATAGAAAAGGAATTGATTCATTATGAATCATTTAGCCCATTTGCAATTTTAGGTGAGTAACTAATACCGGATAGGGTTATAGTCATAATAATGTAAGTAAATAGTTTTTTTGCGATACTTCAATAGTGAAGTATCGTTTTCTTTGTATAACTAAAGCCCAACTATGGATTCTGATGTAATGTTGAAAAAGGATCGCAAGTAATGATTGGTCTGTTCTAATACTAAGTAACTATGATGAAATTGAATCTCAAAAGTATTACGCTAATAAAATAGCGAAAAAATTTTGGAAAAGCAAAAAATAATAGAGCTTAGATTTGCAATAATAAATGTTTTTTTCATTAGATAATTACTTTACCAATAATCGGGATGTTTGCGGATACATTTATTTTTGGGATACATAATTATATTTAGAGAATACCCAGTTACAGTATTTGAATTTTTAATAAGAAGGGATGCGAAGGAATGAACTCACAGAGACAAGGCTATGCAGGCTGGTGGCAAGGCGGACACGGTGGTTGGCCGGGTGGACACGGTGGTTGGCAAGGCGGTTGGCAAGGTGGACACGGTGGTTGGCCGGGCGGACACGGTGGTTGGCAAGGTGGACACGGTGGTTGGCAAGGTGGACACGGTGGTTGGCAAGGCGGACACGGTGGTTGGCAAGGTGGACATGGTGGTTGGCAAGGCGGACATGGTGGCTGGCAAGGTGGACATGGTGGTTGGCCGGGCGGACATGGTGGTTGGCAAGGCGGACATGGATATTAAAAAGATACTATAAAATCATTTTTTTATGCAAAGTTTGTATATTTAGTATCGTTGTATATTTTCATTTGTATAGTAAGGATATAGTGAAAACAGCAAAAAAATCCTGTGAAGTAAGGATTCTATCCATAAAATTAAAGCAGTGGAAATGTCAAAAGAACAAAAGACACCGCTTTTTATTATTCAAGGAGAACGAGACTATCAAGTTCAATCGAAAATCGAAATCCCTCTTTGGAAAGAACAATTAAAAGAACGAGATAACGTTGATTATCGACTATATCCAAAGTTAAATCCCTTATTTACAGAAGGTTATGGAGAAATAAGTAAACCGGATGAATATTATAATCCTGCTAATATCCCTGAGTATGTTATAAATGATATTGCTGCTTGGGTGCAAGGAAGAACGAAATAAAATTAGCAACCATATGTTTTAATAACGACTTTCTTTCTGTAATCAAAATAGAAACATCTTTATTAGGTTATATGTTTTTTAAAAGCACTCTTTGAAAAGGAGTGCTTTTTTATTTTTCTTTTGATTTAATTAACGAAAAAAGTATCTTGTACTCCTTTTGTAACTTTTTCTAAATAGAAATTTTCTATAAAATAAGGGGCTTGCCTTCCGAACAAATCGTTATTTGTAACACTGTTATCAAAGCAAAGTTCTCGTGACATCGCTTTGATATTCAAAAACATTAATAACCTATTGTATGAAATTTTTCGAAAATTTAGGTTTAACATCTTTAAAATAGGTGTATTACATATTACATAACAACTAAATAAAAAAATAAAAAATCTAAAGGAGGAAATATACAATGCATAAGAATGAAAGAAAACCGGTGGTTCATGAATATGAAAATGAACATGAAGTAGTTATGAAAGTAAAAGAGCTAGAATTGCAAGGGATTCACCAAGATGACATTTACGTCTTAGCACATGAAAAACATCTAACAAAAAAGATTGCGGATGATACAAACATAAATACGATTGGAGTAAAAGAACAAGGATTAGGAACAAGTATTATCAACTTTTTCTCCAAAAAAGGGGACGAGCTCCGAAATCAAATGGAGGAAATGGGGTTGTCGAAGGCGGAAGCTAATTTATATGAAGAAAAACTAGATCAAGGGAGAATTTTACTTCTAGTAACAGCTGAAACACCAACGGCGACTGATAGGCAGCTGCAAAACTATCATTCTCTCTAATAGATTGCAATATCTGATAAATAGGTAAGGTAATTATTTTAGGTTGTAGCATGGAAGAAAATAAAAATAGAAAAGGATGAGAAAAATGAAACATACAATATTTAAATATACTGTGATTGGAATTACGACCGGAGTCATAGTCTCCCTATTAAAAAAAGAAAATCGGAAAGCTATACAAACAAAAGGAAAAAGCGTAAAAGAAAAACTACAAGAAGGAAACATAAAGGAAACATTGGAGAAGGTAACTGAGACAAGTAAACAATTTTCTGTAACTGCAGCTAATGTTGCAAAACAAACATTACCACAACTGCTTACAGCCACACCAGTTGTCATTTCTACCATTAAAGACTTAACAGAAAACGAAAATAATAAAAAGAAAACAGGTGAAAAGGATTACGAAATAAATGAAAATAGTAAGAACTTAGACGGGGAAAAAACGAAAAATGAAAAGAAATATGTGAAAGAAGGGAAAGAAGAGAGTGCCTAGATTTAACTCTAAAAATAGAAAGTGAGGAAAAAAGTATGAAATCTCTGTATGCAATTGATGTAGGAATTGGTTTTACTAAGCGGGCATATCGACAGGATGTAGATTCTGAGGTGACGATTAAGAGTGAAGCTTCCACACTAGCCCCTGTACCTAATCATGTTGAAAGTGAAGATTTAACAAAGGTAAGTTTTATAGACTTAGACTTTGCATACTACATGGGAAATGAAGCACATCAATCTGACGCTTCATTTCTTCCTCCATTTGACGAAGAAATAGAAAATTATTATGAAAGCGAACAGTTTAAACAACAAATATTTGGTTGCATTGCAAAGGATTATAAAGAAAATGTTGTGTTACCTTTAGTTGTTACCGGGCTTCCCGTTACTTGTTTTGGTAGTCAGCATGAGCAATTACAACGTGCACTAAAAAAAGAAACTTCTGTGCAAATTGATGGGAAATTTATTAATATTACGGTGGAAAATACTTTGATTCTTCAGCAACCGGTCGCTTTACATGCCTATTTCTTAAAAGAGGGAATCATTCAGGAACAAGATCGTATCTTAATTATTGATGGTGGATTTCGTACATTAGAAATGACAGATATGAAACAGAATGTCATTTTAAATCATTATGAGACGGAACTAGGATGTAGCAAGCCTTTGAAAAATATTAAAAATATCCTGCAGAATCATGCAGGGGAAAGTGATCACTTGCATATTAACGACATACCAAAAGTATTAGAAAAAGGATATGGAGGTCAAGAAGAAAATCATCAGACGAGTCAGGTTAATACTTTGATTCAAAAAGAGTTGGATACACATTTCCAAGACGTTATGCGTGTATTACAAGAACAATTTAAGTTAGACCAGTATGACACTATTATTTGGACAGGAGGAATAGTAGATATCCACAAAAAACGAATTGAAAAAATGCAAGGTGAAATTTCTTCTTTCCGTATGGTAGACGCTTCGAAAGAGGCTGCACTTCATGGATACTATATGATTGGAAGTCAAGTATTTGACGACATCACCAATCAATCTGCATATGAATCCAAATTATAATAACGACCGAAATGAAGTTCGTTGAATTGACTTGCCAAAGTATGTGGCTTCTTTTCCACATATAAATAAGAAAAGATGACAAGTGCTTGTATAGAGGAAATGTTTAAAATTTAGAATCCAAATAACTAATATATAGGGGGTCTTCCTTGTAATAGAAGAAGACCTCCTATGCCATTTAGTTTGTAATTTAGAGGATCTAAAAATTTTTCCTCCAAGACATGAATACCTACATATAAATTTCATATTACGGATATTATTCGATCAAACATTAAACTATTCAGAAAGGAAGAATAAGATGGAATGCATAAAAATGCCGAAATGGAATTGGTATCATGTGAAAACTAGTGAACTTGAAAAACTTTCTTCTATAATCCCTCCTGATGTAACATCTTATTTCTCTCAATTTGTAAAAAAAATAAGTTCTCCTTGTGAAAATGGATTATATGTTTATACGTTTTCACCAAGTCAAACTTGTGTATATGGTTCGTTTTTATATGATCAAGATAAAAAGGACGCCAAAATCCAAAAGTTTCTTCATTATTTCGTAGCGCATGGAATACTGATAACGGTCCAGGAAAAAGAGGAAGAGGATTTACAAAAATTACTACATAATTTCCCTATAGGTATAAAAAATTGTAATAGTTCCGCTGAAGGATTATGTGCCATCTTATCAATGTTTATATCTCACTATTTACGAAAGGTTGACTATTTTGAAAACAATTTCAGAAATGTATTATGGGATTTTTATCATCATAATAACATAGCAGTTTTAGAAAGAATTTATCATATTCGTCATGAATTATTTATGAACACACATGTGTTTCGCTTAATACAAGAAGTGTTACAAGGCTTGGAGGAAGCTTGGCTAGAAAACCTAACAAACACCCTTTGTTATAAACAAACACACGTAAAATTAGAGCGTGGATTACAACTCGTTAAAGAGTACCAAGAAGAATTAGACACGATAATTCATTTACAAGAAGTTGTTTCTTCTCATCGTGGGAATGAAATTATGAAAGCTCTTACTGTATTAACTGCTGTAAGTACGCCTTTGACAGCCTTAGGAGCATTATGGGGTATGAATTTTAAATACATGCCTGAACTAGAATGGAAATATAGCTATTTAATCGCTCTCTTATTTATTATTTTCACAACAGCGGGTATGTATATGTATATGCGATTCAAAGGATGGACAGGTGACTTATTACGAGTAAAGAAAAAGAAATCTTTTTTTAAATCTAATTAATCCTGTTTATAAAAAATATGATAGATATATGGTTTGTAATATTTGTTAATTGAGATAGCACCATATCCCCATCAAGTTAAAGTTTTGATGTCCTCGCAATGATAAAAATGGTGAATATTTATATGAAAGATTAGAGCCCTCCTTCTTGTAGGAGGGCTCTAATCTTTGTTAAAAAAACTATATCATATACTTGGGGGGGCAGACTCATCATCTGAAATTTGTCCGAATTCAATTTAGAATATGGCAAAAGAGAACTTGTGATTAAAAACAAGCTCTCTTTAAAAGAAATAACGTAATTGAGATACTTATATATTAACAATTGTTTTCTTCTAATTCCATATGTCATATGTTGAGAAATAAATTATAAATGGATTGATAAAGCTAAAATGAATGATTGACATAATATTTTGACGATAATATAATGAATCTCGAATTCAAGATAACTTGTAAAGGATTGGTAATTATGAGCGTGATTAACGATGAGAGCTTATCTTTAAAGTTATTTGTTATATTATCTAGGGCAATACAGTCAATTACTAAGCGTATTGAAGAGGATATAAAAAGTTATGGACTTAATCCAACAGAATTTGCAGTGCTTGAGCTACTGTATAGTAAAGGCGATCAGCCTATACAAAAAATTGGAGACAAAATATTACTTGCAAGTAGTAGTATCACGTATGTAGTGGATAAGTTGGAAAAGAAGAGGTTCTTAATACGAAAACCATGTCCTAAAGACCGCCGTGTCACGTATGCGTCAATTACTTCAGAAGGTATTGAACTAATGGATATTATTTTTCCTCAGCATAAAGAGGCGATTCAGCAAATATTTGGTGGTTTGGACTATATTGAGAAAAAAATAATAATCGAAAAGTTGAAAAAAATAGGGTATTATGCACTAGAACTATAAATCTTTAGAAATATATCTCGAATTAGTAATGTCCTAATTAAATATAA
Source organism: Bacillus sp. N6 (assembly GCF_052805735.1). Taxonomy (NCBI): domain Bacteria; kingdom Bacillati; phylum Bacillota; class Bacilli; order Caryophanales; family Bacillaceae; genus Bacillus; species Bacillus sp. N6. The sequence continues at coordinate 3,034,462 of NZ_CM127843.1, read as the reverse complement.
TTTAAATAAATAGGAGGAAAAATTAATAAATGGTAGTAAATTTATTATAATACAAAATGAATAAAGCGTGTAATTTCAATCGGTATAATATGAAATAAAGTTGTTATGTTAACGTATACATATCGTCCTTTAAATTATAAATCTTTCATAAAGCGGAGAGTGGGTATCAAGAATGGAATTACGTCATTTAGAGTATTTTATTCAAGTTTGTAATAATAATAGTTTCACTAAAGCTGCGGAAGTTCTAGGTATTTCACAGCCGACTTTAAGTCAACAAATACGAGTTTTAGAAGGTGAACTTGATACACCCTTGTTTCATCGAGTTGGAAGAGGTATCAAAATGACAGAAGCGGGTAAGCTGCTATTTGATAAAGGAAAATTTATCATGCAACAATTTGATGACGTTTATAATGAAATTTTTGAATTAAAGGGTGTAAAAAGAGGTGTGATTACTATAGGAGGTCTATTAGAGGATCTCACTTATTTAACACCTTATATTATGAAGTTTCAACAACATTATCCCAACATTGTAGTAAAGATCATAGAATCCGAAGTTGCTGTAAATCAAATCGTTGACAAAAATATTGATTTCGGGATTACACGTAGTGCTCAAATTCCAGACACATTAACAAACACCCTTTTGTATAGTGAAGAGCTCGTCCTTGTCATTCCAAAAAATCATCCTTTGAATGATAAATCATTTGTTTCTTTTCGAGAATTAGTGGGGCTCAGTAGAGTAATGGTTTCATGTAGTTGTCGTGAATCTATTAAGATATATTGTGAGAGTTTAGGGTTATCTTTATCTGAAGCAAATATAGAAACAAAATCTTCTATTTCTCTATTGAGCCTTGTATACAATGGACATGGGGTTGCCATAATACCTCTTTCACTGGTTAACTTTGTTAATAATGATACTTTGAGCATAGTTCGTATTACTGATCCAACACCAAGTCAAGATATTAATCTTATACACTTTGATGATAAATTTTTAAGTTTTGCAGCACGCATCTTTATGCAGAAGTTAAATGGTTCTCAAAAAGTATCAGTGTAATAGAAATAATAATGATTCTAGTGTAACAATTGAAAAAATTAAAATCTATATTAAAGTCAAAGGACAGTGGGGTTATATGTGTGGTGTAGTCGATCAAAAAGGGGGATACCATTGACTTTTAATTAAGGAAAAAAGACAGAGTTTGCAAGGAGAGAAGGCTATCAAAAACAAGTTAAGTTAATCAATCAATTCTTTGGTCTTATCGCATAGTAACAGATTCCATGTAGGGATATACACTGCTATTTTGAATCTACATATCCTTATTGTAGAAAGAAAACCACCGGCATTATACCGGTGGTTTTGATTTAGAAAGCAAAGCAAGTACAACCAATCCCCCATTTAGTTCCATCTTTTCCTATTACGGTATGAGTGTGTTGATGGAGAGGGTTACTACAACTATGTAACTTGTTATCATGGGAATCGTGAGAAAGTATAGTGTTGGCTAGGTTAGCACCACCATAACCATAAACGCCCGTCGGTGACCAATCAGGTGATGCTGGCGGCAATTCAGGTGATAAGTTTTTAAATTCATCATTTCCATAAACAACCTGCCCGCCCATAATGGTGAGTAATGATTCAAGGTCTTTGATTTCTTCTTCTGGCACAGTAAAGTAGTCAGCAGATAATACAGCAATATCAGCAAACTGACCTACTGTCAGGGTTCCCTTTTTACCTTCATCACCAGAGAACCACGCACTTCCTTTTGAATATAATTCCAGGGCTACTTTTCTATCAAGTTTATTTTTTTCATCGTATATGGAAAGCCCACCAATGGTTTTTCCGGCAACCATCCAGTAAAGGGCGACCCAAGGGTTATAGCTGGAAACCCTGGTTGCATCACTACCGGCACCAACAGGTATACCAAGGTCTAACATACGATAAATCGGAGGAGTATGCTTTGCAGCTTCCTTTCCGTATAAGTCAACAAAGTATTCACCTTGAAAAGCCATGCGGTCTTGGATGGCAATACCGCCATTTAAAGCCTTAACACGTTCCATACTACGATCTGAGATTGTTTCTGCATGATCAAACCACCAGCGTAGCCCATTAAAAGGAATTTCTCTGTTAACTTCCTCAAATACATTTAAGAAACGTGTGATTGACTCGTCATAAGTTGCATGTAAACGGAATGGCCAACGGTTTTCCACCAAGAGAGAAATTACTTTCTTTAAGTCGGCTTCCATTACTGTAGCTAGTTCGGGCCGTGGCATTTGAAATTTTTCAAAATCGGCTGCCGAGAATACTAACATTTCTCCGGCACCATTCATTTTATACTTATCATTTCCTTGACCAGGAGAAACAATTTTTGCCCATGAAGCAAAGTCTTCATATTCATGATTAGGATTTTGCGTAAATAGATTATAAGCAATACGCAAAGTTAATTGTTCCTTCTCGGCTAAATGTTCAACAACTTTGTAGTCATCAGGGTAATTTTGGAAACCACCACCTGCGTCGATGGCGCTTGTAATACCTAATCTATTTAATTCACGCATAAAATGGCGAGTTGAGTTAATCTGGTCGTCAAGATTAAGTACTGGAGCTTTACCCAAACTTGAATAAAGAATAGAAGCGTTAGGGTTAGCAATTAAAAGGCCCGTTGGATTACCTCTTTTATCCCGCTGAATTAAACAGCCTGGAGGGTCTGGGGTATCTTTCGTGTATCCCAATGCACGTAGCCCTGCACGATTTACAAGTGCTCTATCGTAAAGATGTAGCACAAAGACAGGCGTGTCTTCAGAAACAGCATTAATCTCTTCTAATGTTGGCATCCGTCTCTCTTTAAATTGAAATTCAGACCAACCTCCAACTACTCTTACCCACTGAGGAGCAGGTGTACGCCTTGCCTGTTCTTTGAGCATTTCTAGAGCAATAAAAAGTGATGGCACGCCTTCCCAACGTAATTCCATATTATAATGCAGACCACCACGAATAACGTGTATATGAGAGTCATTCAGGCCTGGAATAGCTCTCTTTCTTTTTAGGTCTATTTTTTTTGTTTTTTCCGTGGCACTATTAAGAATCTCATCTCCACCTACTGCAGTGACTAAACCATCAGTTATGGCGATAGCAGATACCTCAGGCTGAGAAGGGTCAAGGGTAGTAATTTTTCCGTTATATAAGATCATATTCGGTAAATTCATGTTCACACCTCGTCTACTTTCTATTATTTTGTAACCATGGATGAAATAATTTACCGAAAATCGGCATGACTACCCATGATAGCAAGGACACTATACATACAGAAACAAAAAAAGCTGACATAATAGGATTCATATGTTTTATAATAGGTCCTATCACTTTAGGAACTAACATGCTAAGAGGCCATACACCCAGAAGGGTAACGATAGACATTTTCCATTTTGGAGGTGGAACTGGCGTTTTCGGAGTAACAAACCAATAAGCCAAACTGCTTTCAGTTTTATAAGTTGGATTAGTGGCTTGAAATTGCTCGGCCGTTTTTAACAAATCCCGGCGAACATCTGATTCTTGCCAAGCACGTAGATGCTCATACGTATCAAAGCGAAAAATAACAGTATACTCTCTGGATTCGTTACTTGGGACTATTAGATTTACACCTAAATGTCCTGGGAATTTAGTAGCCGCAGCCTCAATTTCATGTCTCCATGTTTCAAACTGTTTTTCTCTACCTTCTTGAATTTCCCATGTAACAATCGTTGTTACTGGATTGCCAGCATCCATCGTGTTCCCTGTATAAGTCTCTTCGACAGCTACTCCTTCTTGTTTCATATCTTCCTGCTTGGAAGCGCGCCATGCACCATAGTATATGCGTATTCTACACCTTGACCATAAGCACCAGTGTGTTCCTTTACAATCTCCATTACAGCATCATAAGTGTCCTTGTGTGCCCAGTCACGTTGGTATTCAAGTAAAACTTGAATTGCTGTCACTGGAATTGCACCAGCTTGTTCTACACGACGCATAGCAGCGTTATGTGCTGTCAAACTAGTACCACCTGAAGCATCATCAACTGCATATACCTCATAGCCAGCTTTAATTGCTTCAAGCACAGGGAATGCAAGGCAAACTTCAGTCCAAAGTGCTGCAAATATTAATTTCTTTCTACCGGTTGCTTTAACTGCCTCAACAAATTTCGGATCTTCCCAAGAGTTCATTGAACTACGTTCTATAATTTCATGGTTTGGGAATATATCAAGAATTTGTGGCCAAAAATAACCAGAAAAGCTGCGTGTTTCAACTGTAGTAAGAATAGTAGGTACGTTAAAAGTTTTTGCTGATTTAGCAAGCAGCATAACGTTATTAATCAATGTTTGTCTATCAATACTTGCAACTCCAAAAGTCATTTGAGGTTGAAAATCAATTAAAATTAAGGCACTGTTCTCCGGATTTAACAATTCTAAATTACTCATAATAAAACGCTCCTTTTTCAATTGTTTATTGAAAGTAATGTATCTTCTGTCAATTAAAGCTCTGCTATACTTTTTAATTTAAATTTAGTGCTGATTTAATCAGCACTAAATTTATACTATCTACTTTAAAAAAGGTGATTTAAAGCTATTTCCTTGAGATACATCTATGCATTTTGTTTACTAAGATCTCGCTGCGCGCCCATATAGCTTCCAATTATATTTTGATAGCCTGGAAGATTGCTAGCAAGCAAATTGCCAAAACCTTCGACATCGTTGCGCCAATCGCGTTGTAATTCGCAAGCTACGCTAAACCAGTTCATAAGTTGCACACCACTATGTGCCATACGAGTATTTGCAGCATCTGCAACTTGTTTACTGAAAGTTCCTGAAGCATCAGTAACAGCAAATACTTCATATCCAGCTTTTAAAGCGGAAAGTGCAGGGAAAGCAACACAAACGTCCGTAACTACGCCCGCGATGATAAGTTGCTTTTTTCCAGTTCCTTCGATTGCTTTTACAAAATCATCATTATCCCATGCGTTAATTTGTCCAGGTCGAGCTATTTTTGGTGCATGAGGAAAGAGATCAACCAATTCTTGCATTAAAGGTCCATTAGGCCCGTTTTCGAAACTTGTTGTTAAAATAACTGGTAAATCAAAAAACTTAGCAGTATGAGCAAGAGCTAAAACATTGTTCTTGAATTCATCAACACCATAGTCACGTACTAGTCCGGACATAAGACCAGTTTGATGATCTACTAAAAGCACAACAGCATCATCTTTGTTAATACGAGAATAGAGATCAGTCATTATGTATTCCTCCTAAAAATTAAGTAATCGAAGAAAGTTTAAATAGTCGAATACTATCATAAGTTTCTTCGTTTATAACTAAGCTGACCAATAATATTGGTTATAGCAGCATTCACAGAACATGAAGTGCTATACAAATTTATAGTATTTGAAAACTGATTCGTTAATCAATTCTAAATTATCTATAATTCATATAGGTCGTAACTATAGTTGTTTTCACTATAAAATAGATTGGTTTTACCTATACATCCTATAGATAGAACAATATTGATAGTCACCTATTTTTGTTATTACAATTGAATAGGAGTAATGTTCAGTAATTATTTTATGATGAAAAAGGTATTAGAGGGGGGATTGTTCCAAAAGGAGAAAATGAATGCATTGGAACAATAGAGTTTCATACTTAGAGTTCACAACATAAACGTGCATGAATAGGTTATGAGATTCATCCGGATTATTGAAGAAAAGGATACATATTAGAATATTTTTTGGAGGTAGAAGCATGGCTAAAATTACTGTAGGAACCGAAAATCAAGAACCAATTGAGATATATTATGAGGATTATGGCACAGGAAAACCAGTTGTACTAATTCATGGTTGGCCGTTAAGTGGTCGATCTTGGGAATACCAAGTTCCCGCTCTTGTTGAGGCTGGATACAGAGTTATAACATATGATCGTCGAGGATTTGGACAATCATCTCAGCCGTGGGAAGGGTATGAATATGATACCTTTACTTCTGATTTACATCAACTATTAGAACATTTAGAGCTTCAAAATGTCACACTTGTTGGTTTTTCTATGGGTGGAGGCGAAGTAGCCCGGTATATTAGTACGTATGGAACAGATCGTATTGAAAAGGCTGTTTTTGCTGGAGCAGTACCTCCATATTTATACAAATCAGAGGATCATCCTGAAGGGGCATTAGATGATGCAACAATTGAAGCATTCAAAAGTGGTGTGATAAATGACCGCCTTGCATTTCTTGATGAATTTACTAAGGGATTTTTCGCGGCTGGTAATCGAACAGATTTAGTTAGTGAGCCATTCCGTTTATATAATTGGGATATTGCAGCCAGTGCATCACCTAAAGGAACACTTGATTGTATTACCGCCTTTAGTAAGACAGATTTTAGAAAAGACTTGGAGAAGTTTAATATACCTACTCTTATTATTCACGGTGATTCTGATGCAACTGTACCATATGAATATAGTGGGAAATTAACACATGAAGCAATTCCTAATTCTAAAGTAGCCTTAATAAAGGGTGGTCCACATGGGCTAAATGCAACGCATGCTAAAGAATTTAATGAAGCACTCCTATTATTTTTAAATGACTGATTACAACTATATAATTGTTAATTGATAAATTATAAACAAGTAAAAAATAAAGCTTTATAAAAGATGCTCTTGGATAAATCCAGGAGCATCTTTTTAAATGGTGATATTGAGATGTTAGGTTGATAAATCCCTATTAATTTTGGATTGAATACTCTTCTTAACAGCTAAAATATATTGATTAGAGTTTTTTAGATTTCTTAGAAGTATTGTTATATTACTATCAAGATAATATTTTGAATAATCCTCAAAACAAAGAAATATACATTTTTTTGAGGAAGAAATATCTTGTCAGAAAACAATAAAATCTTATTAATTTTTATAATTGGTAGAATTTTTGTGGAAATAATTCTCTTAATATATTAAAATAACATCGTATTATGTCAGATTTTAATTAGGGGAGAGAAATTTTATGTTGAAAAAAATCATTCCAGTTGCTTTAGCATTAAGTACAGTTACTTTTACTAGTGTATTTGCTGCACCTTCAATCCAAGCAAGTACAGAACAAAACCGTTACATAGATGTACAAATGCTCGGTATTAACGATTTTCATGGGCAACTAGACACAGTAAAAAAAATTAACAATAAAGATGCAGGGGGAATTGAGTACTTAGGGGCTTATTTACGTGATCGTGAAAAACAAAATCCGAATACATTAAAAGTACATGCTGGCGATGTTGTTGGAGCAAGTACTCCTGTTTCAGCATTATTACAAGACGAACCTACGATTGAATTTCTAAATGATTTGAAATTCGATGTTGGAACGATAGGAAATCATGAATTTGATGAAGGTGTTGAAGAAATGAACCGCCTTATTTATGGTGGATACCATGAGAAAACAGGAAATTTTAAAGGAGCAAAATTCCCATATGTTGCTGCAAATTTCTATAATAAATCCACCGGTCGTTTATTTTTACCACCATTCACTATAAAAAAGGTACAAGGAGTTCCTGTTGGATTTATCGGAGTCGTAACAACGGATGTTCCTAACCTTGTTATGCCTACTATGCTAAAGAATGTAGAAATTACAGATGAAGTTGAAGCTATTAACAAATCCGTAAAGCAATTAAAAAAACTAGGCGTTAAATCTATCGTTGTTCTTGCACATAACGGAGGTATAACAGATGGGAACGGCGTAACAAATGGTGATATCGTCCGATTAGCAAATGAGACTGATCCAGAAGTCGATGTTATTTTTGGTGGCCATAGCCACACCTATGTAAATGGAACTGTTAATAATAAACTTGTCGTACAAGCAAATTCATATGGTATGGCTTTTGCTGATGTTGATGTAAAGATTGATCGTAAGACACAAGACATTGTTGAAAAAAAAGCAGAAATTGTTACAACTTACCATGAAGGCATGGAGCCTGATAAAAAAATAAAGAAGAAGATGGAGAAATATCAAGCAAAAATCGCACCTCTTGTTAATGAAGTTGTAGGTAAGTCTATTGCTCCACTAGATCGCAAACTCAATACGGCTGGTGAATCTACTCTGGGAAATTTGGTTGCTGATGCCCAGCGTACAACAATGCAATCCCAAATTGCACTTATGAATCCTGGTGGTATTCGTAATGACTTAGATGCTGGTGATATTACATGGGGAGAGATATATGGTATTCAACCATTCGGAAATCAATTAATAAAAGTAAATTTAACAGGTCAAGACATTCGTGATATTTTAAATCAACAATGGCAAAAAGATATAACAAGAATGCTTCAAATTTCAGGGATCCAATACACTTGGGATGCGAACAAGCCTAATGGAGAAAAAGTAACAAGTATTCGCCTAACAAATGGAGAAGAAATTAATCCTTCTAAAACTTACAGCGTCGTTGCGAACGCATTTCTAGCGTCAGGTGGAGATGGATTTGTATCCTTTAAAAACGGTAAAGATGCTGAAACAGGACCAACTGATTTTGAAGCATTAGTAGATTATATAAAAAAATCAAAAGAACCAATTCAGTCTATTATTGATGGAAGAATTCAAAAAATAAATTAGTTTTTTATTAATCTCAAAAACAAATAGATTACCTGTACGCTATACTTCTTAATGTGCAGGTAATCTATTTTTTGTGGCTTTGAAATAAATCTTACCGTGGTCAATGAATATACTGTATAGATACAGAGTGCCGAAAAAAAGTGAAGTAAACAAAAGTCGATATCCTGAACGTATAGGGGGGGCTTTTTTGAAAAAACGGGAAATAGCGAACATCAAATAGGCTTAACGATGGATGCTAAAGATGCAAATAATGAATTAGAGTTATGGTGTGCTAAGACGAAGGAAGGGAAGTGGCCGAAAGAAAATACGCATCGTGCAGGATATATCATTTGTTATCCAAAAGAATAAAGAAATATGACTGTTTATGCGTATGAGCCTTGGCATATTCGCTATGTAGGAGATATTGCTAAAAAATATATAAGGAAAAACTAACTTTAGAGGAATATATGAGATAAGAAAGCCACAGTGAATTAAAAATCTGTATTTTTTGTTTAGGGAATAGTATTTTATAAAATAGTAGGGTACTTTATTTTAATAGATGCAAAAACTGCCTATCTAAAAATTTGATAGGCAGTTTTTTTACTTTTTGGCACAAAGTGAAATGATTTTATCATGTTTATACATATAGAAAAGGTAATTATTCCAAACACCAATCATTGTCCCTCATTATTAGCAATAGGATAGTTACTTAAGGATAAAAAAGAATTCGCCAACTTTTGTGCAAAATGTAATGGGGGCTCTACAGATTGGATATGAATATACATAATTAAGGGATCCATGTACAGCCAGTGATTATGTAAAGCACTGACAATAATTCCTTGTTGTATAATTGATCTCATAAATGCAGGAATCTCTTCTTGTAGAACAGCGATTTCACCTAAATTTAATGCATTACCATTTTGATCCAATGATTCAAAACTTACTCCGACGGGTACTACATTGGTACTCCGTTTTCCTTGAACAAGCACGCTAAAATCGCGGTGAAAAGACACCGAACAACCACTTTGACTTATTTTACTTTTTCCTTTAAGTATTGTAGCAAATTGTTCACAAATGAAATTAAGATTGTGCATAAATTCAATCCCTTTCTCGTACAAAATTGTATAATTGGAGATTTGAATGTTTATTTTAAAAGAAATACAAGCTATAGTACTTGGATATTCGGAACTTTGTTGGAGCTGATTAATGTATCCGAGTTATTAAACTTACGATTTATGATAGTCTGTTCGAGATGTTATTATAAAAAATTCACAAAGTATGCACTTATATGTTTTTAGTTTATGTAGATTAAATAAATATATATTTAAATTTGAATGATAAAACTAGAAAAACAACGTTGAGAAAATAACCAATAATATTTTATTTTCTATAAAAAAACACTACTAAAAAATGAGTTCCAAAATACCGTACCTATTCACGAAGAATTTAGTTGTTTCTCCCTGTATCTATTTATATTTTTCGGTATAGAAAACAATTCCTATGAATACAGAGGGAAATTCTTTAAGGTTTTCTTAGAATTTAGTAACGGTCATTTTAACCAAAATTTTCATAGAAATACCTTTAAAAAGAACGTTAGTTCGTATATAATAAGAACAAATGTTCTTTTTGTTAGGAGTGATAACCTTGTATGATTATTCTCTTTTACCGAATCGTATTATTCTTTGTGTAGACCTTCGTAGCTTTTATGCAAGCGTATCATGTATTAAAAAAGGACTTGATCCAAGATATACAAAATTGGCTGTCGTAGGGGATGTGAATCAGAGCGGATCAATTGTATTAGCAGCAACACCGCCATTAAAAGCGTTAGGAATAAAGAAGATGGCTCGTTTGTACGAAATACCGAAGCGACCAGATATTATTATTGTGAATCCAATTATGCATACGTATATGAAGTGTTCAACTTTCATAACGGGTTTGGCTTTGCAATATGTCGCACCGGAAGATTTTCATCAATATAGTATCGATGAATTTTTTATGGATATGACTGCAAGTATTCATTTGTTTGCCAGTAATCCGCGCGAATTCGCATTAAAGTTTAAGCGAGAAATATATGAACGTACAAGGATTGAAAGTACGATTGGTATTGGGCCTAATTTATTATTAAGTAAAGTAGCGATGGATGTGGAAGCGAAAAAGAATAGGGATGGAATAGCGCAGTGGACGTATGACGATATACCCGAGAAGTTATGGAGTATTAGACCGCTCAGTAAATTTTGGGGTATATCGTATAAAACAGAAATGAAATTGAATCGAAAAGATATACATACCATTGGAGAATTAGCTCAGTATCCTTTGAAATATTTAAAGCAATCATTCGGTGTAATAGGCGAAGAATTACATCTACATAGTAACGGAATTGATTTTAGTAGAATAGCAGAAAAATACGTTCCAGTGACAACATCTATAGCGAAAAGCCAAATATTATTGCGTGATTATTCGGTAGAAGAGTTCATAGTTATTTTATTAGAGCATATAGAAGAGGTTTGTTATAGGTTGAGATGAGAAAAGAAATGCGCGCAAACAATTCATTTTTCAGTTGGATATAGCAAGAAATACGGTGGGGGAATAAAAAAGGCACATACGTTAAATAGAGCAACAAACTTAACGATGGATATTTATAATGTTTGTACATATTTTTTATATGAGCGCCATACAGGAGAGCCGATTCGATCAGTAAGTGTTTCATTAACAAACCTTATTAATGAAGGGGAAGAGCAAATTTCGCTTTTCGATAACATTATACAAAGAGAAAAAGAAATACGATTAACGAAAGTTATGGACGAAATTCGAACACGATTTGGTAAGAACAGTATTTTACGTGGGATTTCTTACACAAGCGTCGCAACAGCAAGATATAGAAACACATTATTAGGAGGGCACAAATCGTGAAGAATGCTAATATGCCAAAAGGAAGAGGTATGGTAAAGTGGCAACCGTTTGCCAGTATGCCGGAGCAGTTCGCAGTTATTAAAGAAATGATAAAGGAGCAAACGAAAGCCTCGCGTCCAATTGTAACACAAGATGCAAAAGAAATGATTGAAAATAAGCTATTAACTTCATTTTTAGGTGAGGAAGAGGTTTTACTTACATATTATAAAGATGGTTATTTATATAAAAATTACATAACAGTAGTGGATATTAATCCATTAATGGAGACGATTACTTGTACCGATGCTTTTCATAATCAAAGAATGTTAAAGTTTGGTGATGTAATTGAGGTTGATTAGAATACTTTTCTATGCAGTAGGTTTATTTTTAGCAGTCTACTGCATAGAAAAATAAAAGGTTCAGTCACATAACAATTTTCAAGGTTTTAAAATAACTTTAATACAATCATCTTCACGATTATTAAAAATCTGATAACCGTAGCTCGCTTCTTCAAGGGGAATTTTGTGTGTAATAATCTCTTTTGGATCAAATTCTTTATTTGTTATTTTTTCAAATAGTTCCGGCATAAAATGAATGACAGGTGCTTGTCCCATTTTAAGATTAATATTTCTAACCCAAAATGCCCCAAGTGGAAAGGCGTTATAATTGCCACCATAAACGCCGGTCATTTGAACCGTTCCATATTTCCTTACGGCTTTCGTAGCGATTTGAATAGGACCGAGAGTTCCACCTTGTAATTTCAATTTTTGTTCCAGAAATTCTAGAGGCGATTTTTTTCCATCCATCCCCACACAATCAATAACTACATCAGCACCGCCATGTGTAATTTCCTTTAAATGTTCTCCCATATCGGGGAATTTTGTAAACTCAAATACCTCAACATTGTTAATCTTTTTTGCATAATTCATCCGATAATCTAAGTAATCCACTGCAATTACACGTTTAGCACCTTGCATCCAAGCGAATTTTTGTGTCATTAATCCAACAGGTCCACAACCAAGGACGATAACAGTATCACCTGGCTTAACGCCTGCGTTTATTACACTCCAATAGGCTGTTGGTAAAACATCTGATAAAAATAGTAGGGATTCATCTTCAAGTTCGCATGATTCCGGTATAACAAATGGAGTGAAATTACCAAATGGAACTTTTAAATATTCTGCTTGTCCTCCTGGATGATTACCAAATTTCTCTGTATAACCAAAGTATCCACCAGAATCGTAATGAGGGTTTGAGTTATCACATTGACTTTCCATTTCATGTTGGCAATAGAAACAATGTCCACAAGAAACGTTGAAGGGGATGACAACACGATCGCCTTTTTTCACTCTAGTGACATCTGGCCCGACTTCTTCAACGATTCCCATTGGTTCATGGCCGATAATGTATCCTTGAGGTAAGGGCATGTTGCCTTGATATAAATGTAAATCAGAACCACAAATAGCGGTTGAAGTAATTCTTACTATAATATCATCTTTTTTTTCTAATTTTGCATCATCCACTTGTTTAACCTGTACTTGGTTTGGTCCTTGATAGGTTACAGCTTTCATCTCATATCTCCTTTTGAATTATGTCTCAAAACATAATTTTATTTAATCTCTTGGTGAAATAGAAATCTTTCTTTTATTTACTGAAGGGAATTAGAAAGTATACATAGTGTTGTTATGAAAGTATGTTATATCAGTTATTCTTTCTTATATGTTTTGCCCTACTTTAAGAAAAAAATCAATTTTTATTCACAATACAATTACCAGAAAAAGGATAATTGTTTTTTCATAATTTGTAGCATATTAACAACATCGGAGGTGAAACAATATGGCAAACAATAATAGTGGAAGTCGTAATGAATTATTAGTTCGAGGCGCTGAACAAGCTCTTGATCAAATGAAATATGAAATTGCACAAGAGTTTGGTGTACAACTTGGTGCAGATACAAAAGCTCGTTCAAACGGATCTGTTGGTGGTGAAATTACAAAACGTTTAGTAGCATTGGCAGAACAACAACTTGGTGGTAGAGCTAACCGCTAAGTAAATTGGCATAAAATATAGCAAATATGTAAATCAATTTCTTTTGTGTATTCATAAAAATAAAAAACCTTATATTAAACAGATTCTCACTCAAAGATTATTGATAATCTTCTTTCATAATCTTTGAGTATTTAATTTGTAAACTACTTTCCTAAACAATAAACACGCAGTGTTGGAAAGGTGTTTTCCATGCATAGTAGAAAATCCTTTGCAGGAAAAAGCATACTTAAAAATTTGATTTCAATATTGAAATCAATATTTATTTTGATATTTTCGAAAGGTAGGAATTTAAAAATGGGTATATTAAGTGGAAATCCTCAAAATGAACCTTTACATTACGGAGAAGTATTTGACATTTGGAGTTATCTTCTTGCTGCACAGGGTGCAATTGCAAGTCATCAAGTATTTATGAATCACACAGGTGATGAAGATTTGAAGAAGTTTTTAGAAGGCTTAATTGAAAATGATATAAATTCGGAAATAGAAGAATTAAAAGCTCTTTTAAAGATTAATGGGGTCGCTTTACCGCCTGCTCCTCCAGAACGACCAGTTGCATCTATCGAAGACATTCCTCCTGGAGCACGTATTAATGATGCTGAAATTGCTGCTGCTGTTTCTGCAGGGCTAGCAGCTGGACTTGTGACATGTAGTCAAGTAATGGGAAAATGCCTTCGAGAAGATGTAGGCATGTTATTTGGACAATTTCATATGAAAAAAGCGCAGGCAGGTGTAACTCTGCTACGTTTAAGTAAGAAAAAGGGATGGGTAGTTCCACCTCCATTACATGTAAGAAATTCTGATCAAGCGTAATAAACAAAAATAAAAAAGTGGCGTTGGCCACTTTTTTATTTTTTAGATGTATCCTCAAGCTTGGATTTATTTATTGTGGAAGAATTTATATATTCATCTGACATTTCCATAGCATATTTATCATGTTGAATATGATTGTGATTTGTTAATTCATCTTCGTTACGTAGCACTAGCCTCTTCATATAAATATGGAAGAAAACTTCTGTTCCACCAATAATTAAAGCGGCTATAAATGAAGAAAGTCCAATGTTACGAGTAGCATCTAAATTAGTAAACAAAGATGTTAGTAACCAAGTTCCGAAAAAGCTTAAGCCGAAATCTGCCATTGTAGCAATCATATTTCCGTATTTAGGTAAAATGAAGAGGTCTCCGATTAAATAGGCAGCTCCTGTCAGAAAAAGAGAAATTAGTAATACTCTAGGAATTGAAATGCCTTGAAAGATACTGAGCATGATTAGCAATACTGCAGTTATTGCTGTGTATTTAATTAATAAGGCAACAATATGTTTCATCATTTTCCTCCATTGTTTAAACGTATATGGAACACAATATTTCATTAAAAACGGATTATGCTTTTATATAGCGTAACCCGTTTTAATTACCCCTTAACGGTAAGAAGTACAACCTGGGTAAGAAGCAGGCTTATACTATGGATAGTATTTGTGGAATACCGAGCTTTATTCATAAAGGGGAGTTCCATTCTTATAATAGAGATGTTGCCTAAGTACAGTGTTTTTTTTATTAAACTTAATATTTTTTGATGTTTTGATTTTGCATTATATTTTGATTCATTAATATAAAAATAAACAAAGTATTTCCGCGTTTAATGCATCTTTTTATCTATATATTTTCCGTAATCAGGTACAGCAATTTTATCAAATTCTTGAACGAGTGTTTTGAGGCTTGTTGATAGCAATTCACCCGACATCGGTATCCCATGTCCAGTAACAGCGGTTAGAGGTTTTAACTTCTCTAGCTTAATAACTGACTCTTTAGCGGCTTTCCAGTCTGTTGTTAAATAACGAGGCGGACCGCTTATTTCCTGTTTTTGAGTTATTACTTTATACAGATACTCCTGTTTCACTGTAACAAAAGCGTCCCCAGCAATTAAAGTTTGGTCTTTTTCTCGGAATAATGAAATATGCCCTGGAGTATGTCCTGGTGTATGAATCCATCTAAACTCTGGCATATGGGGAACACTTCCATCGGTAGGTAGCGCTTTTACGTTATTTCCTAAGTCAATTGGTTCGTTTGGGAACAGAGGAGACATTTTCGCTACCATACCACCTTCAACTGTAGGGTCTGGTTCTAGATAGCTTTGTTGTCCAGTCAGGAACGGTAGCTCCATTTGATGTGCATAGACGGGAACATCCCAATATTTGATGAGTTCAATTATTCCCCCAACATGATCAAAATGGCCGTGAGTTAAAATGATTGCTTTTGGGCGGCTATTGGTACCAAATCGATCCTCAGTGATAGAGATAATTTCATTTGCACATTTAGGCATTCCAGCATCAACTAAAACAAATTCATTGGTCTCAGGATTTCCAACAAAGCATATATTGACGATTTGAATCGTGTAACAAAATAAATCACGTAATACTTCGATGCCGTGACCACTTTCAATTGAAGTTGCTGGAATAAACTTGTAATCACTTCCATAATTCATTTCATTGTCCAATTCTTCTCCCCCTTAATATATTTTAATACGACATTATAGTTCCCTAATCTTGAAAATTCATTTTGGTGAATTTGAGAAAAGAAGTAATGCGGGATTAAAAAACAATAATTTAGTCCTAGAATTAAGAGGGATTCATATCAATTTATATAAAGTGCAAACAAAAAATATTGCTTTTAAAGTCACAGATTCTACTATTTTTTGAGGCGAATTTATGGCTTAATAAAAGGTATATAAGGATATTAAAATGTGGGTTTATATAAAAAATAAATAACAAAGGTCGATAGAAATCCATTATGTCTAATGATTGCTTTTCATAATAAAAGAATGTTTAAGTTTGGTGATGTAATTGAAGTGAATTAGAGGAGAAATAGAAGTGATGATCTCTTCCTAACTTAATTATATCATGTAATTTACGTTCGAAATAGACTGTTTCTTCTCATTTACTACTGTTACAATCAAGAACACATGAATAGTAAGGAGAGGTGCCAAATGAGTTCTTTTGTTCTCAATTTTCAGGAAATAGAAAAAACGCAGCTTTTTCTCGTTGGTGGAAAAGGATTGAATTTAGGGGAGTTATCCAATATTCAAGGGATACAAGTGCCAGAAGGATTTTGTGTTACAACGGTAGGATATGAACAGGCCATCGGAAAAAATGGAGCGTTTCAAATTTTATTGAATCAATTAGCAATGCTAAAAATTGAGGAACGAGATCAAATTGGTGAAATTAGTAAGCAGATTAGAGAAGTCATTATGGCGGTGGAAATTCCAGTTGATGTAGTGGAATCAGTAGTGCATTATCTTTCGCACTTTGGCGATGAACATGCGTATGCAGTGCGTTCGAGTGCTACTGCTGAAGATTTACCGTATGCCTCGTTTGCTGGTCAACAAGATACGTATTTAAATATTATTGGAAAAGAAAACATTTTGCAGCATATTAAAAAATGCTGGGCTTCTTTATTTACAGATCGAGCGGTTATATATCGAATGCAAAATGGTTTTGATCATAATCAAGTTTCTATATGTGTTGTCGTTCAAAAAATGGTTTTCCCTGAGGCTTCAGGGATTTTATTTACTGCGGATCCGATTACTTCGAATAGGAAGGTGTTATCAATCGATGCCAGCTTTGGACTTGGCGAGGCGCTAGTATCTGGATTGGTTTCTGCCGATAATTATAGGGTAAAAGAAGACGAAATCGTCGAAAAGGTCATCGCAACGAAAAAATTAGCCATCTATGGACGAAAAGAAGGCGGAACAGTGACAAAGAAAATTGCTCCTAATCAGCAAAAAGTTCAAACACTTACTGAACAACAAATTTTACAACTAGCACGCATCGGAAGACAAATCGAAGCTTATTTTGGTTGTCCACAAGATATTGAATGGTGCTTAGTTGATGATACATTTTATATAGTCCAAAGTAGGCCGATTACGACTTTATATCCAATTCCAGAAGTAAATGATGGAGAAAATCACGTGTATATATCAGTTGGTCACCAGCAAATGATGACGGATGCGATGAAACCATTAGGTTTATCTTTTTTCCTGTTAACGACTAGTGCACCTATGTGTAAAGCTGGAGGAAGACTATTTGTTGATGCTACGCAAAGACTAGCTTCACCTGCTAGCAGAGATTACTTAATAAACACTTTAGGTAAATCGGATCCGCTCATACGAGATGCATTAACGACTGTAATTGAGCGAGAGAATTTTATTAAATTGTTATCGGATGATGAAAAAGAAAAGAATCTTAGTAAAAATGTGCCACCTGCAAGTTCGCAACAACAACCTGAAAACGATCCGGAAATCGTTACGAATTTAATAAAGAATAGTCAATCATCAATAGAAGAGTTAAAACGAAACATGCAAACGAAATCAGGGGTGGATGTACTTGATTTTATTTTAGAAGACATTCAGCAATTAAAGGAAGTATTATTTAACTCGCAAAGTATAGCTATTATTATGGCAGGTATGAATGCTTCATCATGGATTAATGAAAAGATGGAACAATGGCTAGGGGAAAAGAATGCAGCAGATGTACTTTCACAATCTGTACAACATAATATTACGTCAGAAATGGGGCTAGCTTTATTGGATGTGGCAGATGTGATCCGGCCGTATCCGGAAGTCATTATGTATTTACAGCATGTAGAAGATGACAGCTTTTTAGATGAATTAATTCAGTTTAAAGGCGGGAAAAAAGTTCGGGATGCAATCGATGCCTTTCTAAATAAATATGGAATGAGATGCAGCGGAGAAATCGACATTACGAAAACTCGCTGGAGTGAACAGCCAGCTACAATTATACCGATGATTTTAAATCATATAAGGGACTTTGAATATGGTGCTAGTAAACGGAAGTTTGAAGAAGGGCTGCAGGAAGCTTTGAAAAAAGAAGCAGAGCTGTTAGAGCGATTGCAGCACTTGCCGGATGGGGAACAAAAAGTAGAAGAGACGAAGAGAATGATTTGTAACCTCCGCAATTCCATCGGTTATCGTGAATATCCGAAATACGGCATGATCCATCGTTATTTCATATATAAGCAGGCATTACTGAAAGAAGCAGAGAAACTTGAGCAAAATAATGTTCTGGATGAAATAGAAGATATATACTATCTAACTTTTGAAGAACTTTACGAAGTCGTCCGCACAAATAAACTAGATTACAAGATTATTCATAAACAAAAAAATGAGTACAAATTATATGGAAAACTAACACCCCCGCGTGTTATCACGTCTGATGGAGAAATCATTACAGGTAAGTACAAACGTGAAAATCTCCCGGCTGAAGCAATTGTAGGTTTGCCTGTTTCTTCTGGAGTGGTTGAGGGGAGAGCACGCGTTATTTTAAATATGGAAGACGCGAATTTGGAAGATGGAGATATATTAGTTACGGCATTTACTGATCCTGGCTGGACACCGTTGTTTGTTTCTATAAAAGGGTTAGTCACTGAAGTCGGCGGGCTTATGACGCACGGAGCAGTGATTGCACGTGAGTATGGCCTGCCAGCAGTTGTTGGAGTAGAGAACGCTACGAAACTAATAAAAGATGGGCAACGAATTCGGGTACATGGAACAGAAGGATATATTGAAGTGCTATAGTTGTATTTTAGATAAATAAAGAAATCGTCCACTAAATATAGTGGACGATTTCTTTATGATTTTAATTGAAACGGAAGAATGAAATAAAAAGGAGCATATGATATACAGAGATTTTAATAGTTTTATCAACTTTCATCAATATTTTCTGAAATATTGATGAATCAGAATGTATGTTCATCTAAAACAAAGGATTTTTTCAAAAATATTACAAATTCAGACAATGCATTGATAATTATCTGAATTTTCCGTAATATATAAACGTTGTATCGTAT
Source organism: Bacillus sp. N6 (assembly GCF_052805735.1). NCBI lineage: Bacteria > Bacillati > Bacillota > Bacilli > Caryophanales > Bacillaceae > Bacillus > Bacillus sp. N6. Next base: position 3,015,099 of record NZ_CM127843.1, on the reverse strand, counting down.
TTAATATTGGGGAGGAATAGGGATGAAGAAAAAGCCTTTTAAAGTGCTGTCTACGCTTGCGGCGGCAGCTGTGCTTAGTTGCACATTTGGGTATGGGGGTCAATCTGTTTATGCGGCAACGTCGTCTAATGGAGGAACTTTAAGTCCGATTGATGAAAATTTAATTCAAGAGGAGCGTTTAGCAGATGCGCTCAAGAAACGCGGTGTAATTAGTGAATCTACGTCGAAAGAAGACACATTAAAAGCTGTTGAAAAATACGTAGAGAAGAAAAAAGGAGAAAATGCGGGAAAAGAACCAGCAGCGGGGGATAGTGTTACGAGAGAAGCTGCTGACTTTTTGAAAAAAGTTAAAGATGCAAAAGCAGATGAGAAAGAAAAAGCAGATCAACCTGCTAGTGGTCCAGTAGCGGGACAAGAGCCGATTAAAGGGGGATTAAACGGCAAAGTACCAACTACTTCAGCGAAGCAAAAACAATATAACGGTGATGTTCGTAAAGATAAAGTTCTCGTATTGCTAGTAGAGTTTGCTGACTTTAAGCATAACAATATTGATCAAGTACCAGGTTATATGTATTCAAATGATTTTAATCCAGAACATTATCAAAAAATGTTATTTGGTAATGAGCCATTTACACTCTTTGACGGTTCAAAAGTACCAACATTTAAACAATATTATGAAGAGCAATCTGGTGGTAGTTATACAGTAGATGGCACAGTAACAAAGTGGTTGACAGTTCCTGGTAATGCGGCAGATTATGGCGCAGATGCAGGAGATGGCGGTCATGATAATCTGGGACCGAAAGGACCTCGTGATTTTGTAAAAGAGGCATTAAATGCGGCTGTAGAAAGCGGTATTGATTTATCTGAATTTGACGAATACGATCAATATGACAATAATGGTAATGGCAATAAAAATGAACCAGATGGTCTAATCGATCACTTAATGGTCATTCACGCTGGAGTTGGGCAAGATGGAGGTGGTGGTAGACTAGGTGATGATGCAATTTGGTCACATCGTTGGCACCTTGGAACACCATATCCAATTGAAGGAACAAAAGCAAAAGTTGATAACTGGGGCGGTAAGATGGCAGCATACGACTACACAATTGAGCCAGAAGACGGAGCGGTTGGTGTATTCGCACATGAATTTGGTCATGATTTAGGTCTTCCAGATGAGTATGATACGAAGTACACAGGAGCAGGTGAGCCAATTAACTCCTGGTCTGTTATGAGTGGCGGTAGCTGGGCTGGTAAGATTGCAGGAACAACGCCACCGAGTTTCTCTCCGCAAAACAAAGAGTTCTTTCAAAAGAACATAGGTGGAAACTGGGCCAATATTGTAGAGGTTGACTATAATAAATTAAATCGTGGTATTGGCTATGCGACGTATTTAGATCAAAGTGTAACGAAATCAAATCGTCCTGGACTGATTCGCGTTAACTTACCAGATAAAGAGGTGAAAGGTATTCAGCCTGCATTCGGTAAGAAGTACTACTATAGTACAAAAGGTGATAACCTTCATACAACATTAGAAACGCCAGTGTTTGATTTAACAAATGCAACAAACGCGAAGTTTGATTACAAATCAATGTATGAAATCGAAACGGATTATGATTTCCTTGAAGTACATGCAGTGAAAGAAGATGGCACGAAAACGTTAGTGGATCGAATTGGTGAAAAGAATGTGAAAAATGGTCTAGACACAACAGATGGTAAATGGGTAGATAAGTCTTATGATTTAAGCAAATTCAAAGGTCAAAAAGTAAAATTAGTATTCGAATACATTACAGATGGTGGTTTAGCGCCGACCGGTTTTACTTTTGATAATGCTACATTAACTGTAGATGGAAATGTTGTGTTCTCTGATGATGCAGAAGGCGAAACGAAATTTAAATTAAATGGTTTCGTTGTAGCAGACGGTTTTGATAAGAAAAAGCATAACTACTATTTAGAGTGGAGAAACTATGCTGGTGCTGATCAAGCGTTAAAATATAGCAGTGGTGTACCGTATAATACAGGTCTTCTAGTATGGTATGCAGACTCTAGCTTTACAGATAATTGGGTTGGTTTACATCCAGGTGAAGGTTTCTTAGGAGTTGTTGACTCTCACCCAGAGGCAATTATTGGAACGCTAAACGGAAAACCAACTGTTAAAAATAGTACACGATTCCAAATCGCAGATGCTGCGTTCTCCCTTAACCAAACACCAGCATGGAAAGTCGTATCTCCAACACGTGGAACATATGATTACAAAGGATTACCAGGTGTAACGAAGTTTGATGACTCTAAATTGTATATAAATGATTTAATCCCAGATGCAGGACGTAAATTACCAAAATTCGGATTGAAATTTGAAGTAGTTGGACAAGCAGATGATAATTCTGCAGGTGCAGTTCGTTTATATCGTTAATAATGTAGAAGCTGTTGAAGGGGAAGTCCTTTCAACAGTTTTTTTTACAGAAACATAAATTTCAAGTTATTAATAAAATAATAGAAATTACTAAGCAAGCTGGCTTATTTTTTTAAACCAGCTGCATAAAAAGGTCCATGAACTGCAATAGTTGATAAAAAGCGAGCAATCTCCTCAGGTGTTTCTTTTTGTCCATTATTTAACCATTGTTGGATGACACCTATATGTGCAGATGCCATATAAGAAGTTAAGTATTCGCTTGGAACAAGTAAATTCTCCTTATTAATGAGAGGACCATTCGTATCTTCAAATAATGTTTTCCACATAAAGTCTTTCAGTTTTGTTTGGAAAGATAAATCTCCTTTCGGACTTAGTACAGCTCTCATAAAATCACTATTTTCATTTAGAAATTCAAGAATAGAAGTGATAAGTATAAATGGCATTGTTGGGGAAGGATTTGTTCCAAGGTCAGCAATAACTTCCGGGAATTTCTGTTTAGCAATGTTAGAAAACTCGTACATAATGTCTTCTTGGCATTTTGTCATTAAATCAAATTTATCTTGATAGTGCGCATAGAAAGTACCGCGATTAATGTTTGCTTTAGTTGTAATATCTTTCACTGTAATGGCGTCAAAACCCTTTTCTTCAATTAGCTCCACCAATGCATTTCGTATGGCAGTTTTCGTACGAATAACACGCAAATCTAAATTACTATCGCGCAAAGCATGTCCCTCCTTAATTTTACTCAACACATTTAGAAAATGTGTCTTATAACCGACACATTCACGATTTTTGATTATTGTATAAGGTTCAACTCGAACATATAATTCAAAATATAAATAAACAACACGTTGTTGATTATTATAAATCAAATTAAAGGAGGAGAAAAGAAGATGTTTAAAAATAAACTTTTATTGTTATCACCAGTTATTGCACTACTTGTTGTTTTTATTTTTTCATTAACGTTATTTCCAACTGTTCAACCGCAGCCGAAAAACTTGCCAATTGCAATTGTAAATGAGGATCAAGGTGTAGAAATTCCAAATCAACCGAAAATGAATATGGGGCAAACAATTGTTGATATGGTGAAAAAATCATCGGAATCAGATGGAGAACCTGCGGTAAAGTGGGTAGAAGTGAAGAATAAGGAAGCAGTTCAAAAAGGGTTAAATAATAAAGAGTATTATGCAGCGTTAGTCATTTCGAAAGAATTTAGTGCAAAACAAGCATCGTTACGCACACCACAGCCATCTTCACCTGAGATAGAAATATATATTAATCAAGGAATGAATACGGCTGCATCAACTATGGCAGGACAAATATTAAATGGCGTGTTTGATAATATGAACAATAATGTTCGTACACAAATATTAGAAGGGTTGAAAACAAAAGGAGCTACTGTAACAACAGATCAAGCTGAGAAATTAGTAACACCTATTGTAAAGAACGTGAAAAATGTGAATGAGGTCGGCAAAAATAGTGCGAACGGTAATTCACCAATATCATTGTTCCAGCCGTTATGGATTGCAGGTTTAGCGAGCGCAGCGATTATTTTTATTGCGATTAGTAAAATACCGGTAAGTTCACGAAAAGAAAACTTTATATTGAAAGTAAAACAAATCGTAACAGGAGCTATTGCGGCACTTGTAATTGGATTTGGTCTTACATGGATTGCAGATGGGATGGTAGGATTAAATATTTCGAACTTCACGGATACAGCTCTATTCTTATCCATTACTTCTTTTAGTTTCTTCTTAATGATATCTGCGGTACTTTCATTAGTTGGGCTAAAAGGAATCGGTTTATTCGCTTTATTACTATTCTTCGGGGCGCCGTTATTATCATTAGCACCTGAGATGTTGTCTCCGTTTTATCAAGACTGGGTTTACTCATGGTTACCAATGAAATTTATGATTGAAGGCCTAAGAGAAATCTTCTTCTTCGGAAAAGGGTTAAGCTGGAATACACCTGTTACTGTACTCGTTTGGATTGGTATAGTAAGTATGGTTACTATATTAGCAACTACATTCAAACGTAGTGTAGTAAAAGGGCATAAAACAGAATTGAACGCTTAAAAACAAGCCGTTTCACTAATTAGTGAAACGGCTTGTTTGTGATTTTTTCTCAATGTAAATGCCTGATTGTTGAAAAGTGTAGTGTTTAGAATTAAGTCGGAATCTTTAAAGATCGCGTACGTTCCAAACAATCTCACCACGTTCATCATCCCACGTACTGTGATGACGCTTAAATCCTATCTTTTCTAGTACCCGGAGGGAAGCGATATTCCAAGCGCCTACAGTCGACCAAAGTCTATGGCGCCCAGTAGCAATCGCAGCGTCCAGTACAACGGATGCCGCCTCAGTTGCATAACCTTTACCATGGGTGCTGCGAAACAACTCGTATGCAATCTCCGGCTCTTCAAGTGTGGAACGACCGATAATTAAGCCGCAGTATCCGATGAAATCGCCTTCGTCTCTCCTCCGAATAGTGAGAAGGGAAATGCCATTTTCGTCTGCCTTTTTGCGCATCTCAATAAGCCGGCTACGAACGGAGTCGAGGGTTGGCATGTCCACACCACGTTCGCCAATTAATTTTCTCATCCAAACTGAATCGGATTCCTCCCACATACTAAGCTCAAGTCTTTCGGTTTTCAGCTGGAAGGCCATAGGTTTAAATAAAGATGGCATAGTGGTACCTCCTAGTTATATGATTGGATTCATAATAGCTTCGCATCTCAACACCACATCTGGTTGGAAACCTGATTCATTCGCGAATTTATAGCCACAGCGTACAAAAAAATAGTGATATTTTATCCGCTATTTGTCGTGTAGTAAAATCCCCACTGAATATAGTTTCACTTTATGAATAAGCAATTCCTTTGCAAAATAGACCCTTTTCTCAAACTTTTCTTTCATTCTAAAGCTGTCCTGTTATATACACAGGCTCCTACTATTTCTAAATGCATAAAATGTTAAGCGAAAGTATGGAGGGATACGATGTATAATTCGAATTATTATGATTGGTATAGGCAGAATGATAAGTTGATTAGTGATATTGAAAAAGCTATAAATGGAGAGTATAGCGCTATAAGCTGCTATGCAAAATTAGCGAATATGGCTCCAAATCAAGTAGAACAAAAACAAATTCTTGAAATCCGTAATGATGAAATAAAGCATTTCCACAACTTTGTACAAATTTATACGAATTTAACTGGTAGGCAGCCAAAACCACAAATTACTGAAGACTGCCCAAATACGTATTTACAAGGATTAGAGTTCGCTATACAAGATGAACAAAAAACAGTAGATTTTTATTTGGAAATTTCAGATGAGACATCGGATGCACATCTGAAAGAGTTGTTACGGAGAATAGCTGCGGATGAACAAAATCATGCAGTATGGTTTTTATATTATTTCGTGAAGTCGAAGTGAGCATTAAGAATGAACGAATGATGTGGTGCATATATTAAAAAATATTTTAAAACGTAGTCCAACAATTGAATGAAATATTTAAATGTAAGCAAAAGGAAACCGTTTCGCTAGTAGTGGAGCGGTTTTTTATGATGTACATATGTATCGACAAAATATAGTAATTACATTTCATATATAATGTATGAAAATGAAGAAGTTAGGAGCAAGCATATGAAAAGAGGGATTACAGTAGATATTCTAGATGGATATGATAATTTACTTTGGAAAGTGTTAAAGCCAATTGATATTACTGCATTTGATTGGCAAGCCATGGGAAGGGAGGAAGCTTATATAATAGTAGGGAATGAATTAGGTCCAGAATTATTTTCAGAAGATAACGAGATCATGGCAGGTTCAGCTTTAAAAAAGCTAATAAAAGACAACATATATTATCTTTTATTTGTAGACTTAAAAGCATATCCAAAAGGGGAAGTACTAGGAGAAATTGAAACATATGAAGAATTTAAGGAGAGTAAGTGTGAAGTAGTCGTATTAGTAGCGGATGGTGATTACATACAAATTTATGTGAAAAACCAAGAAGAGATTGAAATGATGTATGAAAACGCACGGAATCAAGGATTGTATGTAGAATATATTACAGATGAAAATGATGGAAGGACTCGTATGTCAGTATGGTAGTAATGTGAAAGGGGAACAGCAATATGGAGAGAAATCTAAGTAAAGAATATACAATTCGAATTGCTACCGAAAATGAGAGTGATAGTATTAAAACTCTATTAAAAGAGGTAGCACAATGGCTACAATATAAAGAAGTGGATCAGTGGCAGTATCTTTTAGGAGAGGAAGCTACGGCTGAAATACTAGAATGTATAAGAGAGAAATATACATATGTTGTTCTGAAAGAAGATGAAATAGTTGGTACGGTTACAGTTTCTCCTAAACAAAATGAATGGGATGAACATATTTTTGGTAAAGAGGAAGTTTCTAATTCATTATATATTCATAGATTTGCGGTGAAACGGAAGTATAAGGGGAACGGAATTGGAGAATGGATTTTACAGTGGATAGAAGAGAATGTACAACATGACAAAGAGTATTTGAAGTTAGATTGCGTGGGGCATAATCGTACGTTGAATGATTTTTATAAGAAAAATGAGTTTGAATATGTTGGGAGTACGGATGGGCTTAGTAAGTTTCAAAAGAAAAGGAGAATGTGAATGCATCCAATTAACGTAAGTTTAGTTGAAAAGTTAATACAGGAACAGTTTCCTGAATGGGCCCATTTAGAAGTGAAACCTGTAAAGTTTAGTGGGCATGATAATAGGACGTTTCACTTAGGGGATGAGATGAGTGTAAGATTGCCAAGTGATGTGGCATATGCACCGCAAGTAGAGAAAGAAAATAGTTGGCTCCCTATATTAAGTAAGGGACTTTCTTTACCAATTTCTACACCAATTGCGAAAGGAAATCCGTCTGAAGCGTATCCATTGCCTTGGTCTATTAATAAGTGGATAGAGGGAGAAACAGTTACGAAACAAAACGTTCGTGATTTAAATGAATTTGCAGCGGACTTAGGATCTTTTTTAGTAGAATTGCAATCTATTAATGCGAGTAAAGGCCCTTTAGCTGGACCGCATAATTTTTACCGGGGCGGACTTATATCGGTATATGATGAAGAGGCGAGAGTTGCTATTGAAAATAATAAGGATGTTTTTGACGAGGCATTATTAAAGCACCTTTGGAATTTAGCACTTAGTTCAATATGGGACCGTAAGCCAGTTTGGATTCATGGAGATGTAGCACCGGGGAATTTACTCGTTAAAGATGGAAAACTTTGTGCTGTAATTGATTTTGGTATTTTAGGCGTAGGAGATCCTGCTTGTGATGCAGCGATGGCTTGGACGTTTTTTGATGAAAATAGTAGAAATGTATTTAAAGAAGTATTACGCATGGATGAAGAAACGTGGAATAGAGCGAGAGGATGGGCACTTTGGAAGGCGTTAATTACATATGACGCGAATAGGGATAGTAATGAGAAGGTGGCAGAAGAATCTTATCGTGTCATTCAAGTGATTGTGGATGATTATAAAGGGTAATAGAAAAGCCTATTTTAAAATAGGCTTTTTCATATGATTAAATAGTAGAAATGGAAAGAAGGAATACAACATTATTATACAGAATATTTAGATAATAGGAGGTGTCGAATTTTGAGTGAAATTGAATTAAAGAGTAATGTAATTAAGACAGGGCGAGAGAAGGGGATTATTCTTCGGTTTATACTTGCTAGTCTCGTTGGGGTGTTTATGTTTTTCGTTCCTGTTACGATAAACGGTGAATCGTCTATTATGATTGATCATATCGTATCGTGGATTAGGGCTTCAGTTCCAGGCGTAGTACCTTATTATGCATTATTTGTTATGGCGATTGGTGCGATTTATCCATTTTATACGAAGAAATGGAATGCATCTATCGTAGACATTTGTTTTTCTATTTTAAAAGTAGTTGGCGTTGTTTTCGGCATATTATATTGTTTAAAAGTAGGACCAGCTTGGTTCTTTGCGCCAGATGTTGGGCCGTTTTTGTATGAGAAGCTAGTCATATCAGTAAGTTTGCTCGTTCCAATTGGCTCGGCGTTTTTAGCGTTATTAGTCGGATATGGATTGCTTGAATTTATCGGTACATTTTGTCGTCCGATTATGAGGCCATTATGGAATACGCCTGGGAGATCGGCGATTGATGCAGTTGCGTCCTTCGTTGGAAGTTATTCGCTTGCCCTTCTTATTACGAACCGCGTGTATAAAGAAGGAAAGTATACGACAAAAGAAGCGGCGATTATCGCTACAGGATTTTCTACAGTATCCGCTACATTTATGATCATCATCGCAAAAACATTAGATATTATGCATTTATGGAATGTTTATTTTTGGACTACGCTTGTTGTAACATTCATCGTGACTGCTATCACCGTAAGAATCCCGCCCCTCAGTAGAAAACCAGATACATATGTAACAGAAGAAGGGTTCCCAGAGCCTGTTTATAAAGAGAAAATGTTAGAACGTGCTTGGGAAGATGCGTTAGAAGTATCAAAGTCTGCACCGAGCATTATGAAAAATATTGCAGTGAATTTAAAAGATGGATTTATTATGACGATGGGAATTTTACCATCCATTATGTCAGTAGGATTAATTGGTATCGTCTTAGCGAAGTTCACGCCAATATTTGATTGGATCAGTTATATTTTCTATCCATTTACATGGCTATTACAATTACCGGAAGCAGACTTAGCTGCTAAAGCCGCATCAGTTGGTATTGCAGAAATGTTTTTACCGTCATTATTAGTAGTAAGTGCACCACTCGTGACAAAGTTTGTTATTGCAGTTGTTTCCGTATCATCTATTTTGTTTTTCTCCGCTTCCATTCCTTGTATATTATCAACAGATATTCCGTTAAAAGTATCTGAACTTATTATTCTGTATGTGCAGAGAACGATTTTAACGTTGCTTATCATTACGCCGATTGCTTATTTGTTGCTTTGAACTATAATGTAAGTTCTAAATATATGGCGTTTACTAACTTGTGTAAATAAATATTTATCTTAAAATCGTAGGTAGTGCGAAATTATAAGTGCGATGCTTGAATAAAGGCATCGCATTTTTTATTTTTAGATGTACTATATATTTATGGTGTGAATTTATTTTATATATTAATAAAACGATGTTAATGATATGTTATAGTAACAACAAAGGGGGCTTAAAAATGGAAATTATTCACGAAAGAGCAAAGTTGCGGTTAATGGATAATACTGATGTCGAAACTTTGTTTTCGATTGTAGAAGGAAATCGGGATATTTGGGCGTATTTAATCTCTAAAATGGATAGTGTGCAAGATATGCAACAATACGTTCAAAAAGCGATAAAGGGTTACGGAAGAGGTACTCAAATACCTTTCGTAGTCGTAGATCAACAGACGAATAAGATTGTAGGAAGTACACGTTTATATAATATTTCAGTAGAAGATAAGACAGTTGAGTTAGGGCAAACGTGGTATCATCCGAGTGTGCAACGTACGAGTATAAATACAGAGTGTAAGTATATGCTTCTTCAGTATGCTTTTGAAAAATTGCATATGCTGAGAGTGCAAATTAAGACGGATGCAAGAAATGAAAAAGCACAACGAGCAATTGAAAGGTTAGGCGCAGTAAAAGAGGGTGTGCTTAGAAATGAAAGAAAATTACCGAATGGTTATGTGAGAGATGCGGTGGTGTACAGTATTATCTCGAGTGAATGGCCAGGCGTAAAAGAGAAAATGTTAGAAAAATCAGAGTTGTATAAAGAAAAGTTATAATTCGTGTTTTGAAAGGTATATTGTTCGTGAGGCATGAAAAATATACCTTTTTTCTTACAAAATGCTACTTTATTTTAATTCCTTTTGTTTCATCGTTCCCTTCTGAGAAAAAATTCGTTACAATGTAGTTGTATGGTAATAAACTTATGAATTTAAAAAATGTAATGAAAACCGCAAATGAAAATGAATTGATAATCCTCAATTTTAAATGAAAACCCTTTTATACATAAATAACAAGTAAAGTTCCTTCTTTTAAATAAACTCAAACAAAACGATTTGATATAAATGTTTTTTATAGAAGTATGGATGATGTACGGAGGCAATTACAAATGAAAGAAAATAAGAAGAGTAAGAAAAGACGAATCTTTCAAGTATTTTTACTAATGATTTGTTCTGCTATTTTATATGTAAGTTATGCAGCTTACGATATTTGGAGTTATCGTTTTAAAGCAAATGATGACGTGAAAACGGATGCTGGTATCGTACTAGGCGCAGCTTCATGGAACGGAAAACCATCTCCTGTATTTAAAGAAAGAATTAATCATGCGATTTCTTTATATAGGAACGGAAATATTAAAAAGATTATTTTTACAGGTGGTACAAAGTTCGAGGCAGAACTTGAGGAAGCACGTACTGCAAGAGTATATGCAATGAAACAAGGTGTAAAAGAGGAAGATATTTTAATTGAAACTAAATCCCTTTTCACTGAAGAAAATTTAAAAAATGCGAAGCAAGTTGGAATAGAGAACGGCATACAAACATACACGATTGTAAGTGATCCACTTCATATGAAACGCGCAATGAGAATCGCAAAACATATTAATATTGAAGCGTATGCTTCACCAACGCCGACATCAGCATATAAAACGTTAGATACAGAAATACCATTCTTCTTTAAAGAATTATTCTCGTATATTGGATATGTAACCTCTTTGCCGTTAAAAGCATTGAAGGGGGACTAATATAAGAAAAGGATCTATCCTTAAATAGGAACTTTTCTTATTAGTCAAAAACATTGTATTTTTATCGGAATAGTGAAACAATAGAGAGGTAGCTTCATATAATCATAATGACAAAATGAACGGTTTATGAATCGAGCATAAAGGAGATTATAGTATGGCACTCTCATTTGTTGAAACAGAAGAACAGTCTTTAATTATTGAGAAAATAAATAAATTGATTCCGAAGTTCATGGAAAGGGAGCATCAGCTAAGTGAATTAGGATCATTTCCGTATGAAAATATAAATGATTTGAAAGATATCGGATATACGAAATTAACGTTACCGAAGGAATTTGGTGGTAGTGCGATTTCTTTATATGACTTCGTTTTATTTCAAGAGAAAATCGCGGAAGGCTGCGGAGCTACTGCATTATCGATTGGCTGGCATCTTGGCATTGTGAAAGAGCTAGCGGAAAATCGCTCTTGGAATGATGAGATGTTCAAATGGTTTTGCGAAGAAGTAAGCAATGGTGCGCTCTTTAACAGGGCAGCAACAGAACCGAAAACAGGGAGTCCGACGCGTGGCGGCAAACCAGAAACAATAGCGGTTCAACAAGGCGAGAAGTGGGTTATAAATGGAAGGAAAACTTTTACAACGATGGCGCCAGTACTTGATTATTTTATTATTTCAGCAAGTATGGAAGGCCAAGAAGAAGTTGGTGAGTTTGTTATTCCAAGAAATACACTCGGTGTATCTATTGAAGAAACGTGGGATAGCGTTGCAATGCGAGGGACTGCTAGCCACGACCTTGTCTTACAAAATGTAGAGATAGACAACCGCTTTTTTACGGATGTAAAAGGCGGGAAAGTGAAACAAAAGGGTATTGGCTGGTTGCTACATATACCAGCATGTTATTTAGGAATCGCACAATCAGCAAGAAATTATGCAGTTCAATTTGCGGGATCATACAAGCCAAATAGTTTAAACCATTCTATTAGTTTATTACCGAATGTTAGAAAATTAGTTGGAGAATTAGAACTCGAGCTTATGCAAGCTCGCGTCTTTTTATATCAAATTGCGAAAAAATACGATGAGGCAGAAGATAAACTGTCACTGCAAGCAGAATTAGCGGCAGTGAAATACGCCGTAACAAATGCGGCGATATCCATAGTGGATAAATCAATGCGCATCGTAGGAGCAAAAAGTTTATCAGAAAAAAATCCGCTTCATCGTTACTATTTAAATGTCAGAGCAGGATTACACAATCCACCGATGGATGATGCAACATTGTCTATGCTGGCGGATGCGGCGTTTCGGTCGTGATTTTTGAAGTTTACATTTTATTGTTTATGGATATTATAGTTGTTTTGAAAGCACGGGTTTGATTAGTAATCAAACCCGTGCTTTTTATGTGTATGAAGTACTTAATGGAGATGTAGGTTTTTAATATAAATGATTATCATGGTGTTGTGATTGTTTCTTGTTGAAAAATTCTTATTGTAATGCCAGTTTGGAGGCTGTATAAACATTTTTCGTATTTAATCCCAAATTAAAGGTCTTTCCAAGTTAACCATTCGCAAATATTGTAAAAATTGACCCGCATGGACCGCATCATGATAGGCAATTCGTAATAGCATATCACCTAAATATCGTTGATAGCCAACATCACTTCTATCAATAAGTCTTGAATCTAGCTCGGCTATGCTTATTGATTGAACATATTCTATGAAGTCAGTAAAGTGTGATTGTGCCAATTCAATTTCTTTTTTTACACAAGTAATTGGCTCGTCATCATACGGGGTACGTATGTCGTTTATTGAACCGTTGTTTTTTATAATCATATGATAGTAAAAAGTTGAGCTCCATACGTGACGAATCATTTCACCTAAGGACATAGCCTCAGGATCAGGCTTCCAATTAAGAAAATTATCGGGAAGAGAATTCCATAATTTTTCTGAGCGCCTCTCGTTTCTTTTAAATTTAATATACTAAGATCAATTGCATTCATAATACATTCTCCTTTACTATTAAACTTAAAATAATTGTATCAATTTAATAGTTAGGGTATCATCGAAATATGAATGTATATCCGAATATCTCATATATAGCTAAACTAATTGCTGAACCTACAAGAGCAATCATCTTAGATTGTCTAATGAATAATCAGGCACTACCTGCTAGTGAATTGGCTTATATGGCAAAAGTGTCACATCCAACAATTAGTTCGCATCTTTCTAAATTAGTAGAAGGGAATTTACTTACAGTTGAACAACATGGTAGACATCGTTACTATCGACTTGCTAATCAAGAAGTTGCAGAAGTGCTTGAAAAGTTAGGGACAATTGCACCAACAGTTCAAGTTCGCTCTTTAAAACAATCAAGCCAACTAAAACAAATTCGTTATGCTCGAACTTGTTATGATCATCTTGCAGGCAAACTCGGTGTAGAGATAACTGAAAAATTACTAGATAGGCAATTTATAATTTTAGAGGATGGAGAATACATTGTAACGGAACAAGGTAAGAAATGGTTTCTGAATTTTGGAATAAATGTTGATGAGGCAGATACAAAAAGGAGGGTATTTGCAAAACCTTGCCTTGATTGGAGTGAACGGCGTTACCATATTTCTGGTTGGTTAGGGTCTGCAATTGCAAAACTGCTTTTTGAACAGGGATGGATTACGAAAACGGATAAGAACCGAGCTGTCCATCTTACAAAGAAAGGTGTAAAGTTATTGGAAGATCAATTAGGCATTGATCTGAAAACTGAGGAAAGAAAAGCTTGAAATTAGAAAAATCCGTCAAAATGAAGGGCTTTTTTCATTATGGTAGGAGTGTACATGAATAATAGGATGTTACCAATAATCGTTGCCAATAAAAAATCTTTCTTTTCATTCTTCTTTTTTAAGTTTTAAAGGAGAAAGCTAGGCTTCTTATTTTTACTAATGTTATAATAAGAAAAAAGCACGAAAAGAGGTCATCTCATGCTAGAGGTTATTGCAACATGTTTAGAAGATGTAAAACGAATTGAAAGTGCTGGCGGGAAGCGGATTGAATTAATTTCATCTTATACAGAAGGTGGTTTAACACCGAGTTATGCTTTTATAAAAAAAGCGGTAGAAGTGGTAAGTATACCAATTCATGTTATGATTCGTCCGCATGCGAAGTCTTTTACATATACGGAAGAAGAAATTGAAATGATGAAAGAAGATATTATAGTTGCACAGAAGTTAGGAGCAGCTGGTGTAGTATTAGGCGTATTAAACGAACGAAATGAAGTGGATGAAGAGAAATTAGCGGATTTACTATCTGTTGTAGATGGAATAAATGTAACGTACCACCGTGCGATAGATGATATAAAAAATCCAGTAGAAGCGATGAGCACTTTAAAGAAGTTTCATAAAGTGACTCACGTTTTAACTTCAGGTGGACAAGGAAATATAGTAGAGAATATTCCGGTGCTTACAGAAATGCAAAAGGTAAGTGATGGTCAAATTCAGCTTGTAGCTGGAGCTGGCGTGACGAAAGAAAATATAAAGCGATTGCTAGATGAAACTGGAATCACGCAGGCGCATGTCGGTACAGCGGTAAGAGAAGGAAAATCATGTTTTTCTGAAATAGATCCTAATTTAGTACAAGAATTAGTTGAAATAATAAAATAAGTGCTTAAGAAAGAGGAGAAACGATGAAGGAAAATACGAAGAAAGAATTATTCTCTTGGGCTAAAACAATAGGGTTTACCCTTGTATTAATTGCTATTATTCGCGGTGTTTTATTTACACCTTCTTTAGTACAAGGTGAATCAATGATGCCCACTTTAGAAAATAACGAACGAGTTCTCGTGAATAAGATTGGTTATAGTATAAGTGGATTAGATCGCTTTGATATTATCGTCTTCCACGGAAAAGAAGGATACGATTTAGTAAAACGAGTAATTGGTTTGCCAGGCGATACAGTTGAGTATAAAAATGATGTTTTATATGTAAACGGAAAAGCGATGGAAGAACCATATTTAAAACAGTTTAAAGAAAAAGCAGTAGGCCGTGTATTAACTCCAGACTTTACGTTAGAACAAATCACAGGGAAAACGAAAGTGCCAGAAGGCCAAGTATTTGTTTTAGGGGATAATCGTGAAGTTTCTAAGGATGGTCGCATGTTTGGCTTTATTTCAGAAGATGAAATTGTCGGAAAAGGACAAGCTGTTTTCTGGCCGTTAAAACAAGTAAGAGCGTTATAAAGTGTGGTGAAGTATGGGAGAGATATTCTTCCATACTTTTTTATTTGCTTAAAATCTATTGATAGAATTGAAAGAATATTTTATAATTTTAAATTATATGTTTGTTTCGAAAAATGGAATTTAAGTTCCGTAATTCGGAACGAAAGGGAGATAGAATGAGTATAAATAAAACGGCAGTTAAGACAATGGATATTTTAGAGTTGTTTTATGCGCATGAAGAGTTAAGTTTAACTGAGATGGTTCAGCTTACAAATATGCCGAAAACATCTGTTTATCGTTTAATTGGCTCGTTAGAAGAGATGGAGTTTTTACAAAAAAACGAAAAGGGGAAATATCGTTTAGGGGTCGTATTTTTACGGTTCGGTCAACTTGTTTCACAACGATTATCAGTAAGGAATATAGCAATTCCTTATATGAAAGAGCTTAGAGATAGTTTAGGACAGGCAGTTAATTTAATAATTCAAGATGGTAATGACGCAATTTATGTTGAAAAGATGGAAGGTGTTCAGCCAGTACGCGTGTATACGGCGGTTGGAAGAAGAGCACCGCTTTATGCTGGTGCATGTCCGAGAATTTTACTATCGTATTTTTCTGAGGAAGAGAAACGGAGATACATAGAGGAAGTGGATTTAAAACAGTTTGCAGATGGAACAATTGTGGATAAGGAACAATTGCTAGAAGTGTTGCAAATGGCAAAAAAGGAAGGCTACACAATTAGTTATTCTGAGTTAGAAAATCATACAGCCGCAATAGCAGCGCCCATTTACGCAAGTGATGGAACGGTTGTAGCAGGTATGAGTATTTCGGGATTAGCAATTGAGTACAGCGAAAGTAACATTTCATATTTTATCGCTAAGGTGAAAGAAACAGCACATCGCATTTCGAAAGAACTCGGCTTTTTGGTATAGAAAGAGGGAGTAGGATGAAATTTTCTGCGTTAGGGAATCAAGCAATTATTGTTACATTTGGTGAAGAAATTAAGATGGATATATATGAGAAAGTACAGCGGTTATTTCAAGCACTGCAGCAACATCCGTTTGCAGGAATGATTGAGTGCGTTCCGTCGTTTACTTCATTAGCTGTTTACTACAATGTATACGAAGTATGGAAGAGAAATGAGAGAAGTGAAAGGTCATATGATTACGTTCGCCAGTATATAAAGGAGCTGTGTGATTCTTATAAAGAAGAAGTAAAACAGGATGTGAAACATATTTCTATACCAGTGTGCTACGGGGGAGAATATGGACCTGATTTAGAAGAGGTTGCACATTATAAAGGTTTACAAGTAGAAGATGTGATTCGAATACATAGTGAAACTACATATTTTGTATATATGTTAGGTTTTACACCAGGGTTCCCGTATTTAGGAGGACTATCAAAAGAATTAGAAACACCTAGAAAAGAAATACCGCGGTTACAAATCTCACCTGGTTCGGTAGGAATCGGCGGAAATCAAACAGGTATTTATCCACTTGAAACACCGGGTGGATGGAATATTATTGGTCGAACACCAATCTCCTTATTTAATCCGGAAGAAGAAACACCAACCTTTATTCAAAGCGGTATGTATTTACGATTTATCCCAATAACGAAGGAAGAGTACGTATCACTTGAGGGGGCTAAAGAATGGATGTAGAGGTTTTGCATGCAGGAATGTTTACAACAGTCCAAGATTTAGGGCGATCTCATTATCAACAATACGGTGTACCAGTTGGCGGGACTATGGATCAAAGTGCACTTCGGATGATCAATATGTTAGTTGGTAATGAGGAGAATGAAGCGGGACTCGAAATGACGATTATGGGACCTAAATTGTTAATAAAGAAAACGACTTTACTTGCGATTGGCGGAGCAGATATGGAACCGTTATTGAATGGAGAACGTATCCCGTTATGGCGTCCCATTTTAGCGGAAGAAGGTAGTATGCTTTGTTTTGGAAAAGTGAAAAGTGGTTGCAGAGCGTATGTAACTTTTGCGGGTGGTATACATATTGAGCGTACAATGGGAAGCAAAAGTACGTACATACGTGCTGCGATTGGTGGTATAGAAGGAAGAATGCTGAAAAAGGGTGACTACTTCCAAATTGGTGCACAACCAGAAATGGCGAATCGTTTCATTCAAGACTTACAAAAAGATGAGTGTATAAAAACGAAGTGGGCAATTAGCAACAGCGTACTACCAAAGTATAAGAAACATCCTAAGCTTCGTGTCATAGCTGACTTTGAATATAATCAATTTACAGAAGAAAGTAGAAAGGCATTTTTTACGAAAGAGTATAAGGTATCTAATTATGCTGACCGTATGGGCTATAGGGTTGAGGGAGAAGTTTTAAATAGGAATGAAGAAAAAGAGATTTTATCGAGTCCTGTTACATTTGGAACCATTCAAGTTCCTAATGGTGGACAGCCGATTATATTAATGGCAGATAGGCAAACGACAGGTGGCTATCCGAGAATGGGAAATATCATTTCAGTAGATTTACCTCTTCTTGCCCAGCTAAAGCCGGGGGACTATGTTTCTTTTGAGAAAATTACGCTTGAAGAAGCGGAACAATTGTACATAGAACAAGAAGTAAATATGAATTTATTAAAGAAATTCATCGCTTTACGAAGCTGAAATTAGGAGGAATACATTATGACTACAATCGATTTAAACTGTGATTTAGGAGAAAGTTTTGGCGCTTATAAAATGGGGAATGATGATGAGATTCTTCCGTTCGTTTCCTCTATAAACGTTGCTTGCGGTTTTCATGCGGGTGATCCGTCTATTATGCGTCAAACTGTTGAAAAAGCTTTGGAGCATAACGTAGCAATAGGGGCGCATCCTGGATTTCCTGATTTAATTGGATTTGGTAGAAGAAACATGAATGTTTCAGCAAGTGAAGTATACGATTATGTTCTATATCAAACAGGCGCATTAGACGCATTTGTGAAAGCGGCAGGCGGGAAAATGCAGCATGTAAAGCCGCACGGTGCCTTATATAATATGGCGGCGTCTAATCCGGAAATTGCAGATGCAATTGCAAAGGCAATTTATCATATAAATCCAAGTCTATTACTTTATGGATTAGCAAATAGCGAGGCGTTTATACAGGCTGCAGAAAAATACAAAGTAACTCTTGTACAAGAGGCTTTTGCGGATCGTACATATAAGCAAGATGGTACATTAACGAGCCGTACAGAAGAAAATGCGCTTATAAAAGATGAAGACGAAGCGATAAAGCAAGTACTTCAAATGGTGAAAGAAGGCCATGTAAATGCGGTCAATGGAGAGAAAGTAGCAGTTCAGGCGCAAACAATTTGTTTACACGGTGATGGGGAAAAAGCAGTGCAATTTGCAGAAAGAATATACAGAACATTCAAACTTAATGATATTTCTATTTGTGCACCGAAATAAAAAATAGGGGGAAGTGCTGGGATGATTAAATTAATCGGAATACTACTTGTTGCAGTGGGCTTTTTATTTAGATTAAATACACTTTTAGTAGTTATGGTTGCAGGTATTGTTACTGGTATGGTTTCAGGATTAAGTTTTTATGATGTGATCAGCATGTTCGGTAAATTTTTCATAGAAAATAGATATATGTCTATGCCAATTATATTAACTTTACCGGTAATCGGAATTTTAGAGCGTTACGGTTTAAAAGAAAGAGCAGAAGCACTTATAACGAAATCAAAAGGAGCAACAACTGGAAGAGTATTAATGTCATATTTTACGATAAGAGAATCATCAGCAGCACTAGGGCTTAATATTGGTGGGCATGCGCAAACAGTAAGGCCGCTCGTTGCACCGATGGCAGAAGGGGCCGCGCAAGGTAAATATGGTAAACTTCCTGAAAAATTAAGAGAAAAGATTAAAGCAAACGCAGCAGCTGCTGAAAATACAGCTTGGTTTTTCGGAGAAGATATTTTCATCGCAACTGGAGCTATTTTATTAATGAAAGGATTCTTCGATTCAGTAGGTATGCATGTCGGAGTATGGGATATGGCACTTTGGGGCATTCCGACAGCAATATCTGCACTTATTGTAAGCTGGATTAGATTTAGAAAGTTTGATAAATATATAGAGAAAACAATGAAGGCAGAAGGAAAAGAAGAGAAGGAGGCAATTTAATATGAACATCATCACAATGGATACAATCTATTATGTATTAGGGATAATCGTTGCTTTTATCGCTGTTCGTATCGCATTCGATCGTGAACATCCAAACAGATTCGGTTCTAGTTTATTTTGGGCATTGTTTGCAGTTACATTTTTATTCGGAAATGTAATTCCTTCGTTTTACGTTGGCTGTATAGTGCTCGCTATGGTCGTTTTAGCTTCACTAAATAAAGTAACAAAATCAGAGGAAAAAGAAGTTCCAGTACAAGAACGTGTGAAACATGCTGAGAAATTAAAAAATAAAATTTTTATGCCTGCACTATTAATTCCTATTTTTACAATTATCGGTACGTTGACGTTAGGGAAAATTAAATGGGGAAATGTCTCTCTTGTTGATCCAGATAAAGTAACATTAGTTGCATTAGCGCTTGGTGCATTACTCGCATTCGTTGCGGCGATGCGTATTACAAAATCAAAAATAACAACGCCTGTACAAGAAGGAAGCAGACTATTACAAGCTGTCGGCTGGGCTGTTATTTTGCCACAAATGTTAGCAGCACTTGGCGGTATATTCGCGAAGTCTGGCGTTGGACAAGTTGTTTCAGACTTAGTTGGACAAGTGCTACCGACAGAGTATCCGTTCGTTGCTGTTATGGCGTACTGTTTAGGCATGATGCTATTTACAGTCGTAATGGGAAATGCATTCGCAGCGTTTGCTGTTATTACTGGCGGAATTGGCTTACCTTTAATAGTTCAAATGCACGGCGGAAACCCAGCAATTATGGCAGCACTCGGTATGTTTGCTGGATATTGTGGAACGCTACTTACTCCAATGGCAGCAAACTTTAATATCGTACCTGCGATGCTTTTAGAGCTAAAGGATAAAAATGCGGTTATTAAAGCACAAGTACCAATTGCTCTTTCAATTTTTATCATAAATATGTTTATTATGTACGGCCTTGTATATCGTTTCTAATTAGGAGGATAAAACTATGAAAACAGTATTATTAACAGGGTTTGATCCGTTTGGCGGAGAAAATATCAATCCAGCTTGGGAAGTAGCAAAAGGTTTGCATGAAAAAACAATTGGAGAATACAAGATAATAAGCAAACAAGTACCAACTGTATTTCATAAATCAATAAGCGTATTAAAAGAGTATATAGAAGAACTAGCGCCGGAAATTATTATATGCATTGGACAAGCTGGGGGCAGACCAGATATTACGATAGAACGTGTCGCAATTAATATTGATGATGCAAGAATTGCTGACAATGAAGGGAATCGGCCGGTAGATGTACCGGTTGTAGAAGAAGGAGCGATTGCGTATTGGTCCACACTCCCGATGAAAGCAATTGTAAAAAAACTTCGCGAAGAAGGCATACCGTCATCTATTTCACAAACGGCAGGTACATTCGTTTGTAATCACTTATTCTATGGACTTATGCATGAACTAGAGAAACATGATAAGAAAATAAAAGGAGGATTCATTCATATTCCGTTTTTACCAGAACAAGCGAGTAATTATCCAGGACAACCGAGTATGTCACTTTCTACTATTCGTAAGGGGATAGAATTGACGATTGAGGTAACGACGACAGTTGAAGTAGATATTGTAGAGGTTGGGGGCGCAACGCATTAAGTAAAATGAATTGTACAACACCTCATGTAAACAACTGGTATAATAAGAATAGGAAAATACATAGAGGTGATTTTTGTGCAACAATTTGAAGAAGTACGTTCAATTTTAGAAAAAGCGAAGAAAATTACAGTATTAACAGGCGCTGGTGCAAGTACGGAGAGTGGTATTCCAGATTTTCGTTCAGCAAATGGATTGTATGCTGATGCGAATGTGGAGATGTACTTATCAAGAGGGTATTATAACCGAAGTCCGAAAGAATTTTGGAAGCATTATAAAGAAATCTTTCAAATTAATACGTTCCATCAATATAAACCAAATCGTGGACATCGCTTTTTAGCTGCGCTAGAAGAACAAGGGAAAGATATTACGATTTTAACGCAAAATATTGACGGTTTACATCAATTAGGTGGCAGTAAGCATGTCATTGATTTACATGGAACACTTCAAACAGCACATTGTCCAAAATGTAAATCAGGCTATGATTTACAGTATATGATTAATAATGAAGTGCCGCGCTGTCAGAAGTGTAATTTCATTTTAAATCCAGACGTTGTTTTATACGGAGATACATTGCCGCAATATCAAAATGCAATCAAACGTTTATATGAAACAGATGTGCTTATCGTTATGGGAACGTCACTAAAAGTACAGCCTGTCGCTTCATTCCCGCAAATTGCAAAGAGGGAAGTAGGAGCAACAACTATTTTAGTAAATGAAGAGTTAACAGGACAGGAATATAACTTTGATTTTGTTTTTCAAAATAAGATTGGTGAGTTTGTTGAAGGGTTATCGTCGGTTAAATAAGTTATTATATTTATGAAAAACTGAGGTGTATAGAGAACACCTCAGTTTTTTGTTTGAATAAAATTCATGTTATGACGTATGAAGGGGAATGGTAATAAATAGGTTATAAAATTAAAAAACTGAAAATTAAATCTTTTATTTCTTTAGTAATTAATATAAAATTCTATATATATCATATAAATAAATTTGATACATAATGATTTTGCGTAGAAATGTTAATAGAACGAAGCGAGGGAGCGAAATGAGACAGAAAAAGGAGCAGAAAAAACAATCGAAAAAGAAAAAGACTCATATTCCATTTCGGTTAAATGTACTATTTTTTATTGTCTTTCTTTTATTTTCAGCTATTATAATTCAATTAGGTAAAGTACAAATCATTGATGGAGAAACGTATAGAAATGAAGTAAACAAAAAGGAAGATGTAACGGTAAGTACTCCCGTTCCTAGAGGGAAAATGTTTGATCGACAAGGTCACGTTATTGTAAATAATAAACCATTACGAACCGTTACATATACGAAAATGAGAGGAGTGGACTCGAAAGAAGTTTTACAAGTAGCAAGAGATTTAGCTAAGCTAATTGAAATGTCGCAAGAGGACATGGATAAGTTAACAGAGACAGATAAAAAAGATTTTTGGATGCAGTTAAATGAAAAGCGGGCAGCAGCGAAAGTAACGAAAGAAGATGAGAGTAAATTTAGAAAGCAAGAAATAGAAGGAAAAGAGTTAGATAAAAAAGTAGAAGAACTGCGCCGGGAAAGAATTACACAAGAAGAATTAAATGAGCTTTCAAAGGAAGATATAGAAGTATTAGTAATTAAAAGCAAAATGAATGCGGGATATAAAATGACGCCGCAAATCGTAAAAAAAGATGTAAGTGAAAATGAATATGCTGTCGTTAGTGAAAGGTTGGCAAGTTTACCGGGGGTAGATACAACAGTAGATTGGGAACGTGAATACCCAAATGATAAAATACTGCGCTCTATACTAGGTAGCGTTTCTAATGAAAATGAAGGGTTACCAAGAGAACAATTAGATTATTATTTAGTTCGTGATTATAATCGAAACGACCGTATTGGTAAAAGTTACATCGAAAAACAATACGAAGATGCACTACATGGAACGAAAGAACAGTCTAAAAATATTATGGATAAAGCAGGGAAGATTGTTCGAACAGAAAAAGTGACTGAAGGAAAAAGTGGAAATAACTTGATGTTAACAGTCGATATGGATTTACAGAAAAGAGTAGAGGGAAGCCTTGAAAAGAATTTACGAGCCTTTCATGCTGCAGAGCCGATGATGGATCGTGCGTTCGTAGTAATGATGAATCCGAAAAACGGTCAAATTTTATCAATGGCAGGAAAGAAAATTGTAAATAAAGATGGCGGTATGCAAATAGAAGATTATGCATTAGGAACGATGACAAGTTCTTATGAGTTAGGGTCAACTGTAAAAGGGGCTACTTTATTAACTGGATATCAAACAGAAGCGATTAAGCCGTATACACACTTCTTTGATGCGCCAATGTATTTTAAAGGAAGTTCTAAGCCGAAGAAATCGTGGAAAGAATTTGGGGATATTGATGATTTAAGAGCTTTGCAAGTGTCATCGAACGTTTATATGTTTAATACAGCTTTAAAAATGGCAGGCATTAATTATGTTCCAAACAATCCATTAGATATTAAACAAGAAACATTTAATAAAATGCGCTACTATTTTAGACAATTTGGCCTAGGTGTGTCCACTGGTATTGACCTGCCAAATGAATCAATCGGTCAAATAGGTAGAACTGATAACATACCCGGATTTTTACTTGATTACGCGATTGGACAGTATGATACATATACGCCGCTTCAGCTTGCGCAATATATTTCAACCATTGCAAATGGCGGTTACCGAATGAAACCACAAATTGTACAAGAAGTTAGAGAGCAACCGAATAGACCAGAGGATGCAGGAAAAGTTGTTCGGTCGATTGAACCAGTTGTATTAAATAGAGTGGATATGGAAACTTCGTACATTAATCATGTAAAAGAAGGATTTAGAAGAGTTTTTCAAGAAGCTGACGGAACCGGAACCGGAACATTTAAAGGTCTACCATATAAACCAGCGGGAAAAACAGGAACAGCTGAGACAGTATATGGTGGAGAAAGTGATATTGGAAGAGATGAGAACAACAACCGAAAAAAATGTTATAATTTAACTCTTGCCGGTTATGCACCATATGATGCGGATCCGGAAGTAGCTTTTTCAGTTGTTGTACCATGGGTGAATGATGATAAATCAGGAATTAATTCTGCGATTGGTAAAGAGATTTTGGATGCGTATTTTGAATTAAAAACAAATAGATCAAATACAAATTCAATTCCAGTAGAACAACCGAACAAGGCACAGTAAAAATAGTATCACTGCATGGAAACATATTGTGCAGTGATATATTTTTTGAGTTAAAAAGCGCTTTATAAGGTGGGAATGGATATGAAAAAGGAGATTAAGAGAGGCTGGGGAAAGTACATGCTATTTATATTGGTGATAGTCATAGGCTACCATTCTTTTACTTTATGTAAGGTGGAAGGGGAATCGATGCAGCCGACTTTATATGAAGAAGACTACGTATTTGTAAATAAAGCGGTAGTACGTCTTTCTAATTTACAACACGGAGAAATTGTCATTATAAAAGAAGAGGATGAATCGAAATATTATGTGAAACGTGTAATAGGGCTTCCTGGTGATGTAATTAACATAACGAACGGAAAGGTATATGTGAACGATAAAAAGCAAGAAGAACCATATACGAACAAAGATTTATTTAACAACACACAAGTGTTTTATAACTTTCAAAAGACAAAAATTCCGCCAAATAAGTTATTTGTAATGGGAGATAACCGCGAAGTAAGTAGAGATAGTCGCAATGGCTTAGGATATATTGAAGAAGATAACATAATTGGCAAGGTGGAATTCGTATATTATCCTTTTTCAAAAATGAAAATGATAGAATAAGTGGGGGATGAGCAAAACCCCACTTATTAAAGTTTCACTTTATTTTCTTTAAAAAACCTTTTGGATTAAATGATATGAAAAATTTATGTTTAGACTCGTCGATTATGAAGTTATTGTTTTTAGTTAAAAACTCTTCCACAGCTTCCATTGGGCCAGGACCCCAATCGGGAAGAAGCGGATTTCCGTTAATGGAGGTATCTTCTACAATTATATAACTGCCAGTAGTGACGATAGATTTATATAGCAAGAGTTCTTTGGAAACATGCTCTTTACTATGATCAGAATCTAAAATAACTAAAATCACATCATCAGGTTTGCGCATACTTACTATTGTTTGGATGGCCTGCACAGAAACAGAAGATGCTGTTAAATACGTAATCCGATTATGTGATGGCCGATTTGGCTGCGGAGTTATATCGATAGTAAGTACGTGACCTTTTCCAATTAAATCTAACATAGAAGTTAAATACAGTGCACTACCACCGTGAAAAGTCCCGCATTCAATAATTAAATCGGGCTTTAATTCATAAATAATTTCTTGATACAAAAAGAGATCAGAGGGAAGTTTACAGATTGGAACCCCGAACCAGTGTGTATCGTTTAACCACACGATGCCGTTGTAATATTGGTTTAAAAATTCATTACTTATATTATCGATTTTAAATTCTCCTTTCTAAAAAGGATTCTCTCGTTTGACGTAAAGTGTTTACGCATGAAAGTTGTACTATATATTATGTAGTAAGGAATTATAAGGCGAGTGTTTTTAATTGAAAATAAGCCAAATAACTCATGTGGAAAATGAAAGGAAATGATCGTATGTACAAATACACAATTTGCTTTATTAGAAAAAGCGATAAAATACTGCTATTAAATAGAAATAAAAAGCCGAATATGGGGATGTGGAATGGTGTTGGAGGAAAAATAGAAGAGAATGAAACGCCATACGAAGGAATAATTAGAGAAACGTTTGAGGAAACGGGCATAGAACTTTCAAGTGTAACGTATAAAGGGACTGTTGGTTTTAAAGGTAAAGATCAGCCCCAGGCTAGTGAAGGAATGTATGTGTTCGTTGCTGATTTGCCAGATGGAATGCAAATGAATACACCATTACGTACGGCTGAAGGCTTATTAGAATGGAAAGAAATTGATTGGATATTAGATGGTGATAATAGAGGTGTAGTTAGCAATTTACCAAAATACTTACCGACAGTATTAACAGAAGAAAATAAGTTAAAACATATATTCACGTACGATAACCGGAATATTATTAATTACACAACTGTATGTTTGAAAGAAGATGATGCGAACAAGCGATATGAAAAACAACTTGTTTCTCAATAGAAAGAATACGAAAACAATCAATCTTATAATCTAGTAGAGAATATTTTAATAGAGCAATCGACATTTATAAGTTGATTGCTCTCATTATTTAACTGAGAAAAAGACATGTTTAAAGTGCTCCTTATTATATGTCTATAACTTTATCGTGTAACATAATTTGAAATATAGTATGTACATTGAATAACTTGCTATGGTTCTCTATTAATCTTTCATAATTGTCTAAGCAGTTACTAGATTGCTAGCATAGAATATATTGTCTTCTGCAATTTTAGGAAGATAATCCTATAAAATTTTAGGAGGAATATACTATGGAAATAGAAAATCGACAAGTAGATCCAGTATTTGAAAATCTATGTCAACGCTTTTTTGATATTCTAGGTGGTACTGATCATTCAATTGATCCAGGACCTGTATGTACTGTAACTCGAACTAGAATATTTGATGAAACAGTATTAGGAAGAAAATCAAATTCACCTTTGGTTAATTATCAATTTTTTTCGTTTGAATCTCTTGATGAATCAGGAAATGCACTTTGTTTAGGGGAAACTGCAGCTTTTGAAAATCAGGTTGAACAAGTCCTTACTAATCTTCGTGATCGCGGTATTATCGTATCAGGTTTGCACAATCACTGGATAAATGAAAATCCACGTTTATTTTATATTCACTGGGAATCGATAGATGATCCGATTGCATTTGCGAGAAAATCAAGAGAATCTATTGATTTCTTAGGTCCAGTATTACCACCAGATTTGCCACCACCTGTAGTATCTCCAGAATTTCAAGCATTATGTGATGAATTTACTGCTACATTAGGTGGTGAAGGTGAAATTGAACCAGGGCCTGTATGTTTTGTTATGCGGAATGTGAATTTTGGAGCGACTATCTTTGGAAGACCTGCAAATTCACCTCTTGTGGGGCATCAACTTTTTTCGTTCGAATCCCTCGATCCATCCGAAGTTGCACTTTGTTTAGGTGAAACGGCAACGACTCAAGATCAGACTGATCAACTAATTTCACAACTTCTGAGATTTGGCTTTAAAGTATCGGCATTTCACAATCATTGGCTAGATGATAATCCTCATTTAATATATGTTCACTGGGAATCGATAGAAGATCCAATTGCATTTGCGAGAAAAACGAAAAATGCGATTGCGTTTTTGGGTTAGTTTTAATAAGGTAATTTAACTAAAAGAACTTGCTATTTTATAATAATTGGCAGAGTCGTAACCGCCTTTTGGCAGTAAATGTGCCAGTTGTTTTAGAATCAACGTGATATATTTGTATTGTGAGCGGCGGCAGAAAACATTGCTCATACAATTCCTTATAACTGAAAATGGATCGTCATAACCGATGGCGATGGTTGCAGAGTGAATGAATAGTTGAATTGCAATTTCACATTCAATTGCAATTCACGTTGTGTATACGGAGAAGGGCTTTTGCTCTTCTTCTAACTATTTAATAAAGTATGTAATGAAGATAGATTTAACAACATTAGGTAGCTGAAAGAAAAATGAAATTTCATGTACCTTATTTGAATTACAATATAATAAGTAATTACATAGTATCCAGGGAGGATGCTTTTTATTTTGGAGGAAAGTGAAGGTAATGGGAAACAAGAATATAGTATTAGTTAAGTTTACTGGCAAGGATGATACAGTTGAATATTATTATGAAGGGAAAGTTATGACTCAAGCTATTATCAAATATATGGACAAAATTAAAGCGATGTTTTTAATTTGATTAAAACAATATTAATGCTTGTAGGCGCAACCTTTATTTGGTTAGCGTCTTATTTGTTGTTAAGGAAAGATAGGTAGAAAAAATAGACTAGTAAACAAGCCGTATTTGAAATTTAAACATAGAATAGGATGAGTCTTATTAAAAAGAGGAGGGTCTGGTAGTTATGGGGTGTAATTGTAATTTTAGACATTTCCGAAATTGTAATAGATTTTGGGATGATTTAATGTTTTGTAGATGTAGACATAGAGACTGTGATGAATGTCGTTGTAAACGTGACCGTGATTGCGATTGTGATAAATGTCGACGTAAACGTAATCATGATCGTGACTGTGATTGTGATGAACGTAAAGAGTGGTAAATTTTTTAGGAAGAGTGCTTTGAAGAAAAGCACTCTTTTTGTATTTAGTATTTTATATTACCAGCCTCGAATGGCCTTAATGATAAAGCGATGTTGCTTCACATCAAAATATCCTTTTTGCAAGATAATCTCATGTATACGATATAACTCCTCATAATACCTTTCGACAGTGAAATCAGGAATTTGCCACGGAATTGCTTTTAAATAATAGACGATAGCGCCAATATCATAAAAGCGTTGGAAAGGGAATTCTTCTTTTGTTTCTAAGATAGTAAATCCGTTTTCCTGTAGTTCATTACATGCCGCTTCAAGCGACCAACTTGCAAATTCACTATTTAGTGGTGTGTCAAATTGGTCATTAAGTTCCGCGCAATCGAGACCGCCAACTTGTTGTGTAAGAAATGTTCCATTTGGAGAAAGGATTCTTTTTACTTCAGAAGCAGCATATGATTCATGTTGGTTTAGGATTAGATTAAACTGACCATCTTGAAATGGCAATGCAGTATCATCGTTCACCTCTACAACAGTAACCCCTAAAGGCTCTAATTTCTTTCGAGAAATTGGCACGTTTGGAGTGTAGCCCTCAGTAGCATAAATAGTTGACGGGAACGGTTGTAACATAGATAAAAACTCTCCGCCGCCAGTACCCATATCGAGCATTGATTCTGCATGTTGCATAAGCTGGAAAGCAGTACTGCCGTACGACCACGATAAAGGCTCACTCTTCATTCGACCCGCTTCTGAAATGAAAGAAAAATCCCAGCCGCTAAAATGTGTATTTGCACTTTCTAATAAAGTTAAAAATAATGGATCACGTTTCATAATTGTATCCTCCTATTTTGTAAGTAAATGATATGGTGAGAAAAGAAAAAAGGAGGACCTCTTATGAAAGGGGAACGGTTTTACGTTTCGTGTTCGAATAGATTCATATAAATTCGCTCCTTGTGAGAATAGTAATTTATATATTCGGGATAATCGAGTGGGAATCCTTTGAAATTATAGGAGAAGGTAGTTGTTTGATGAAAGATTGGATGGAGTGTACAGAAAAAGGGTGCACTCAAACTTTAGAAAAGGTATTTAGTAAACTTAAATTTCCGCCCAGCCCTTTTATGAGATATGTGATATTTCTCACTACTATTAAGTAACAATAAAGTCGTACTGTTTATAAAAGAAGTGACGTTTTTGTATCCCTTTGGATTTACTTATCTATGGGATAAGTAAAGAAGTAGACATATAAACGGAATATAAAAACGTTTTAATTCTTTGGAAACATTCCATAATTTAGTATTGTTATATATGGAATAATTTATTTGTACGAAAAGAGGAATAAGATGTTTATACAAAAGTATAAGGGTTTGATGCTAGGGATAGTTGGTGCTGTATTAGGAGTAATATCCTTTGTTTATTTTAAAGATTTAGATTATATATAAGACGGGCCTTAAGTTATTATCTGTAACATTAATCATTATAGGTCGGGTTATTGCCTGTGATTCGACCCGTTTCAATAAAAAAGAGAATAATAACGTATAAGATTATTATTATATAAATTTAGCTTGTTGAGCATGGGGAATACTAATCTTACAAAATTGTAAGATTAGAAGTCACATAGTTAGATAGAAGTCATTAACTTATGAAAAAAACTCATCTATAATCCAGATATAAATCATTTACTAAAGGAGTATTCTAATGAAAAAAATTATAAGTTATACGGTTGTTATTGCTATTTTTATAGGAATAGGATTAGGAGTAAAACGTTATGTGCAAGGTCCAGGACAACCAGTCGATGGGATTCTAGTTAGTGGTACTGCAACTGACGTAGAAAAAGTTAAACAAGAGTTTAAAGATGACACTAAACAATCAATAGACTATAAGGTAAAGTACGTCACAACAACAAAAAGGATTCCATTATCAGAAGAAGATAAGAAACAAAATGATACAAATGAAGAATTTGAAATCAACACTACAGAATATGCAGTTATTAATAGTTCTACCGCGGTAAAATTATTTAATAAGGGACTTCTAAGAGCTAGAAAAGATCCAAATTTAGCATCTATTATTTCTGAGAGGGTGAAAGATAAAAATAAAGTATCTAGTGATCAGAATCTATTATTTTCTTATGCGGCTAAGGATTCTATGGTTGATAATTTTGAAAATAACCAGTTGAATTTGAACGGTAAGATGGTATCTGCCCAGTATGTTAAACAGCAAATTTGGATTGGGTATGTTCCAATGAACCTTGTTATTCTAAACGACCAAGACTATAATACAATTTCTGAATCAGAGTCAATAATGAAATTGATTCAATTTCAAAAACGTAATTTTGATTATAAAAACAAACAAGAAGTAGACAAAGTTTTACAACAGATTGATAAGCTCTCTTCGAATAATCAGAATAAAATAAACTTTGTAGAGGTACAAGACTAAATTAAAATGAAAATAAGGTGATATAAATGGAAATCGTAAGAATAGAAAATGTAGTCAAAAGTTATGGTGAAGGAAATAGTAGGGTAGATGCTTTGAAGGGCATAAATCTTTCTATACAGCAAGGGGAATTTGTTTCAATCGTAGGAGCTTCTGGCTCAGGTAAAAGTACATTGTTGCATATTTTGGGAGGGTTGGACCGTCCGAGTTCAGGACAAGTATTTATTGGAGAGAACAATATTTATAATTATTCAGATAATGAACTTTCGATATTTAGAAGAAGAAAAGTTGGTTTTATATTTCAGTTCTTTAATTTAATTCCTGTATTGAATGTGCAAGAGAATATAGCTTTGCCCACTTTACTAGATAATGAACCTGTAGATAATCCTTATATGGACGAAATTATTGAAATTCTGGGACTTCATGAAAGACGAAATCATTTACCATCTGAATTATCAGGAGGTCAGCAACAACGGGTTTCGATTGGGAGGGCACTTATAAATCGCCCACATTTAATCTTAGCTGATGAACCTACAGGAAATCTGGATACTCAAAACACAAAAGAAGTCATGGATTTATTAAGATTGACAGCAAAAAAATATAATCAAACTATTGTATTGATTACTCACGATTTAAAAATTGCATCAACTTCTGACCGTATTATTACAATTGAAGATGGCCAAATCATTTCCGATCAGTGGCTATCCACGAATAAGCCTAAGACGGGAGGAAACTAATCTTGATTGGTAATTATAAACAATTAAGCAGGAGATACTTAAAGGGAAATAAGAAACGAACAATTTTAACTTTGATAGGAATCGTACTCTCTGTATCGTTAATTTCTACAATCGGCCTATTTATGAACGGTACTCAGATTTCTCAAATCGAGAATACGAAAAAGAGGCAAGGGTATTCTTTTCATGCCGTTGTATTAAATTACGATGAATCGATATTGAAAAAAATTAAATATAACCCGCAAATTGAATCATTTGGTTTAATGTCACAGGGAGAAACAGTCCAAGTTGGAGAGGCTGCTGTAAAAATGAATTTTGCTGATGATAACGCCTTGGAATTTTTAAAATACAGTATTATTAAGGGCAGATTGCCATCTAATGATCAAGAAGTTGCTGTTGATCCCTGGGTATTACCTTATATAAAAGAAAATATTCAAATAGGTGATTCATTCGAATTAAATGAAAAAAAATACAAATTGGTTGGTTTTCTAAGTGATAGTACATATACACAGGAAAATAAGGTGGGACGGTTACTAACCTATAAGAGTAAGTTTAGCGCTGGTGAAGGAAAAATATTAGTTGGAATTAGCTCAAAAGCAAACTTTAATGAGGTTTTAGAGGGACTCAAGACCATTTCCGGAGAAAATAATATTAATATAAGTAATGAATTAATTCAATTAGAGAAACCAGGTTACAATAATTCGATTATGGCTACGCTAATTATTACAATCAGCATTGTTGTGATAGCGACAATTGTTGTGATTTACAACGCTTTTCAAATCAGTGTCGTAGAACGAACGAGGCAGTTTGGCTTGTTGAGAAGCATTGGTGCAACACGAAAGCAAATTAGACAAATCGTTCTGAGAGAAGCTACTTTTCTGGCTGTTATCGCTATACCAATTGGAATTATATGTAGCCTAATAGCACTTGCCTCTCTGCAGTTCACTTTTTCACTTTTAATGGAAAATAGTAAAGCGGTCTCGATATTTTATGTTGATTGGAATATTTTACTAGTAAGTTCGATTATTACCTTGCTTTCTGTAATAGCGTCAAGTTTGTACCCAGCTTATTTTGCAGGGAAAATCTCCCCTTTGTTGGCAATTAGTAGCAGGTTGTCAATTAAAAAGGAACAAATCAAAAAACAAAAGAATTCCATGGTGAAAAAACCTTTATCTATTCCTTTGAGCATGGCTATGAAAAATGTTAAGCGAAATAAAAATCGCTATACCATTACAATCTTATCAATTATTATAAGTAGTGTGTTATTTATTACTTTCTCGTATTTAATGAGTGTTGCATTTGCATCTAAATCTGTTGATAAGTTATCTATTAAATCGGATATTACAATTAAGATAGTGGATAATAATCCAGCTCATTTAGCTGAAGGTGAACAAGTTTTGTATCAATTGAAATCACTTGAAAATATATCTAAAGTATACGAAAAAAAGGAGAATAGCTTTGAAACTAAATTAAAGGATGTAACTCAATCTTCCGCGACAGTAAAGGAAATAGAAAACACGATTGGAAAAAGCTATTCCATTACAATCGTAAATAATTATCAAGAAAATAAAACAAAAAAAGAAGAAAAACTTACTTTACAAGTGCTTGCATATGGTTTCATCACAGTCATTTCTTTAATTAGTAGCGTTAATATCCTCAATACTATAACTATAAGTATCATGACTAGACGAAAAGAATTGGCCGCTTTGAAATCCATTGGTATGTCACAAAAGGATTTGAAAAAAATGATTACCTATGAAGCTTTGATTTACGGTTTTTCTGGAAGTTTACAAGGAATCTTTTTTGGCTGTATATTGTCTTATATTATATATTTAGCTATATCTGATATGTTGAAAATGACATGGACGATTCCCTATGAGGCTTGTATCATTACGTTTGTTTCAGCTTTAATAATTAGTTATTTAGCAGTCTTAAATCCATTGAAAAAAATTCAACAAGATAATATTATTGATAATATCAGAGAACAATAATATTATAAGCCTGGCTAGATTATAGCCAGGCTATTGTAATTGGAGTATAAGCTAGGGGAAAAAAAGGAGAGGGCATACTTGAATAAAAAAATATTACTAGTTGAAGATGATGAAGCTCTTGGCATAGCCATCGAATTTTCATTGAGAAATGAAGGTTATGAGGTGATTAGAGCGTCCAGTGTAAAAGAAGCTAAACACCAGTTTGTTCACAATACATTTGATTTGTCCATCCTTGATATCGGCCTACCAGATGGTAATGGTTATGACTTATGTTTGTATTTTAAAAAGAAAAACGAGAATTCGATTATTATTTTCTTAACTGCACTAGATGAAGAAGCAAATGTGGTAATGGGGCTGGATATAGGCGGTGATGATTATATAACCAAACCTTTTCGGGTTAGGGAACTCATGGCCAGAGTGAAAGTACAATTGCGTAAACAAGCGTCGCTAGAAACGCCATCTCAAATTTTAAGATCTGAGAATATAAGAATCGATACGAACCTAGTCAAGGTTTATAAAAATTGTGAAAGTATTACATTGACGAATTTAGAATACAAGCTGCTATTGAATTTCATGAAGAATTCTCACAAAGCATTAAAAAGAGATGAACTCCTACAACAAATAACAGAAGGAGAAAATGTTTTTTTTGATGAAAACACGTTATCTGTATACATAAAGCGTTTAAGAGCTAAAGTTGAAGACAATCCTCAAAAACCACAGTTTATCGTTACCGAAAGAGGATATGGTTATCGTTGGAGCAAGGACGTGATTGGGTGAGCAAGATAATGAAAAATACCGAGTTAAAAAGCTATATGACGATACTAGCCGTCCTTTTATCTATATTTGTGATTTACCAATTTATTATTCAACAATTATTTTATGATCATTTGAAAAGAGACTCTATTGCAACATGGGGGGAAATTACAGCTAGGTTGGTAGAGCAGAATCCAGAAAATGAAGCGGAAATTATGAAAGTCTTATCAAGTCATTCGTCTCACTCAAGTAAATATCAGGAAAAAGGGACAGAGATCCTAAAGCAATATGGATTATATGAAGACTTGGATTCAAAATTTTTTCCTCACTTAAATAATCTAATTATTAATCACAATCAATTTATGATGTGGGGATTGATTGCTTTTGGATTTTTACTTTTTGTTGCAAACTACATGCAACAAAAAATTATTTTCAATAAGATTAGCCAGCTTACTAGAGCTGCAAAAAAGATAATCGAGGGAGATTACTCGGTTGTCATCAATGAAAATAAAGAGGGGGATTTCGCGAAACTGGCGATTTCATTTCGTTCAATGAGGGATATCATTAGAAAAAATATGCATGATTTGCTTGAAGAGAAACGGTTTTTAGGAGAAATGTTGCAGGATATATCTCATCAGTTAAAAACGCCGCTTTCAACTATTTCTATCTATAATGAAATGTTGTTAAATGAGAAACTATCCCGAGAGCAACAAGCTCAATTACTACAAAATAATGATATTCAGATTTCTAGAATGAATGTCTTAATTCAGAATTTGTTAAAAGTAGCAAAAATTGATGCAAAAGCGATTTCGTTTGATAAAGAGCCAGGGAATTTAGTAGATACGACTGAGGAAGTACTAAATCGCTTGCAAAGCATGATAAGTGATAAAAATATTTTGATTGATTGGAATGCACCAAGAGAAATAGTCGTTATTCACGACAAATTATGGATGCAGGAAGCTTTGTTAAACCTGTTGAAGAATGCAATCGAACATTCTAAACCCGGTGGTAAAATAATGATTCAGGCCAAAAATTCTCCAATCTATACAGAACTAGTAATCCAAGACTTTGGAGAGGGAATTTCAGCTGAAGAATTACCTCATATTTTTGAACGATTCTATAAATCAAGTAGTTCTAAAAAGCACGGATCGACCGGAATTGGATTGGCACTTGTCAAAGCTATTATAGAGGCACATCACGCCTTAATTACAGTTGAAAGTGAAAAAAATGCTTATACAAAATTTACAATTATTTTTATGAAATTTTAATAACAGTTTGGTATATATTTTAATCTTTTTAATATAAAGGGGTTTTTTTATGTTTAATAGATTGAAGTGTTTTCTTTTATCTGAGAAAGAAATAGTTGATACTGTGAAAAAATACAAGGAGGAAAAAATACACGTTTCCATAATAAAAGATTTTTTAGGGGATTTAATCATAATAAGAACTTTTACATTTTTAATGTTTGTTCCAGTATCAACTTTTATTTTTTCAGTTATAATTTATGGAGCTGTTTTCTTTTTATCAGGCATTAAGATTACTGTTTGGGGCATCACTATAATGTTATTAGTTCCAATAACATTACTTTTCTATATGAATATAACTAATACATCAATTATTATTACTGATTTAGTGAGAAAATTTTTATTAACCATAAAATATCTAAATCCATTTTACTCAATCATAAATAAACCTTGGCTCT
This sequence comes from Bacillus sp. N6, assembly GCF_052805735.1. NCBI lineage: Bacteria > Bacillati > Bacillota > Bacilli > Caryophanales > Bacillaceae > Bacillus > Bacillus sp. N6. The sequence goes on along the minus strand of NZ_CM127843.1, from coordinate 2,979,153 downwards.
TTATTTTTGAATTATTAATTGGTTTTTTATATGTATTTCTGCTATCTTTATTTTCTATTTGGATAGTATTACATTCATTAGAAATAGATTTTTCTGAATTTAGTTCGGAGGACAATCGAAGTTTTCAATTTTCAATTATTATTTTACATACAGCAATTTATTTGTTTATAAGAGTTCATGGCCAGTATTGTAAGACAACTAAGCAAAAAATTAAAAAGCTGAAAATGAAGTTTTATTTATGGTTTTGTTCTATGATTGCAAGTATTGTATATATATTTGAATCACTCTTTAATTATATGAATGGAATCCAAGCAATTTATTTTATTTTTGTTTTAATGATTGCTTTAGAAAGAACAGTGACACATTATAAGAAATTTATAGATTTTTTAGAATGTGAAAATTTGTATGAAAAATATTTTTAGAGAGAAAAGTCTTTTGAAATATAAAAAGTTATACCTACTAAATGCTGGACGAGTAAAAAAACGCTATTCTTTTTCTAGAATCATAGGAAAAGATAGCGTTTTTATTTAATATACTCAAAAACAAAAATCTTTTGGTAAAGTACCATTTTTAATCACCGTTCGTAACCCATGCTTTATAATCCAAGAGTTAATAGGATGCTGTTTATCACGTAATTGCTGTAACCACTGAAAAACGAGTTCTTTATCTTCTTTCGTAATATCGTTAATATGATTGGCTACAGATTTTTGAACATATTTAGAAGGGTCATTCATTAATGGTTCAAGAAGTTGTAAATTGTACTTAAAATCACCTTTTAGAGCTCCTATTTTTTTAGCCCAAGGAAGCCTTGGTCTTGTACCTTCAGAAACTAATCTCCTAATGTGGCTGTTTTCGTCATGAATCCACTGTTGTAATATGTTTAGTGTATCTTCATGGTATGTTTCAAGAAAGGGCCGAATGGCATATTCAGCAGTATTCCTTTTCGTTATTTCATACATTGCATTAAACGAGATTTTAAAATCGTTAAGCCCATATTTTTCAACGTATTTTGCAATAGGCATGTACATATATCCATTTGTAAATGTGCCTACTTCTGTTGTATTTTCTGGTCCTAATGTTTTCAGTAATATATGTATTGCGGCATTAAAATCTTTTTGTAAAGCATTGTGTAATTCATCTGCAATTACTTCAATACGCTGTTTTAACTCTAAATTTTCAACTTTACAAGCTACAGAATCTACAAAGATGCTTTTAGAGAAACAAGGATCGTGTTTACAAATAGAATCAGCTATTTTTTCTGCTAATTCTTCATTAAATAAAAATTTTAACGGAACATATTTACCCATTTTTTCACCTCGGTGGTCAAATGAAAACAATTTTTATTTTTTAATCGACAATCCATAAACCAAAGTCTCACTCGGAGTCGTAACACTAAAACCTGTCGTCTTATAATCAAGTTTCACCGTATCACCAGTGTAGTCTTTCGTGAATGAATCCATTTGTACGATAAGCTCTGCATCTTCATATACAACATCATCTGCGTTATATGTATCCCAAATTAAATCGACATCAACGAAAATACTACAAGAGTTCGTCATTGTTCCTCTAATGCGAACGATTTTTTTATCTTCACGTTCTAATCTATGTATAGCTGCTTTCGCTTCATCAGTAATGCGAATGTTCATTATATCCCAACCTTTATTTATATTTCCTTTATTATTGCAAAAACAGGAGCAATAGGGAAGTAAAGAGGTTTGCAACAAAAAACGAGCAAACAAATTTGTTTGCTCGTTTCACTTTATTTTAGTTCACATTTATCAAGTGGAATCACTTTTGTTTTTTTCGTAAATTTATAACCTAACCATAGTACTAAGAAGAGTGGTAAACCGATGTAAGAAACGAGTACACCGTTCCAATCAATTGCTTCACCCATAAATGCGCCGTAGTTTTGTCCTAAAATTACGATGATACAAAGTGTAAATGCGAAGATTGGACCGAATGGGAACCATTTTGCTCTATATGGTAAGTCATTTAAATCTTTTCCTTGTGCGATATATGCTTTACGGAAACGGTAATGACTAATTGCAATTCCAACCCATGCGATAAAACCAGACATTCCGGATGCGTTTAATAACCAAATGTATACAACACCATCACCGAATAAAGAAGCAATGAAAGCAATACTACCAACAATTGACGTTACGATTAACGCGTTAACAGGTACACCGCGGCTATCTAATTTACCAAGAAACTTTGGTGCTTTTCCTTGGCGTGCTAAATCCCAAAGCATACGAGTTGATGCATACATACCAGAGTTACCAGCAGATAGTACAGCAGTTAAAATAACAGCGTTCATAACAGAAGCAGCAAAGGCAACGCCCGCTTTTTCAAAAATAAGTGTAAACGGACTTACTGTAACATCACTTGCAGCAAGGCTTTCAGTTGTATAAGGAATTAATAAACCGATAACGAGAATCGCAAGGATATAGAATAAAAGAATACGCCAAAAGATTGAACGAATTGCTTTTGGGATATTACGTTCTGGATCAGACGTTTCACCAGCAGCTACTCCTAATAGTTCAGTACCTTGGAATGAGAAACCAGCTGCCATAAACACACCGATAATTGCCATGATACCGCCGTTAAATGGTGCATCTGCAACAGTGAAGTTTTTAAATCCAACCGTTTCACCGCCCATAATTCCAAAAATCATCATGAAACCAACAATTAAAAAGATAATAATCGTAACTACTTTAATAAGTGCGAACCAATATTCAGATTCACCAAACCCTTTAACAGATAAATAGTTTAAAAGGAAAATAATAGCTAAACATAATCCGCTCCAAATAAGAGAAGGGGTATCTGGGAACCAAAATTTCATAATTAATGTTACGGCTGCAAGTTCAGCAGCAATCGTAATTGCCCAGTTATACCAATAGTTCCATCCAAGTGCAAAGCCAAGTGATGGATCAACAAATTTTGTTGCATACGTGCTAAAAGATCCAGTAACAGGCATGTAAGCTGCAAGTTCAGCTAAGCTTGTCATTAAAAAATAAACCATAATTCCAATTGCGGCGTATGCAATTAATGCGCCACCAGGTCCAGCTGTATGGATGACACCACCGCTGGCAAGAAATAGTCCGGTACCAATTGTACCACCGAGAGAAATCATCGTAAGGTGACGAGATTTTAATCCGCGTTTTAATTCACCTTGTCCTTGTGTAGTTTGCGTTTTAGAGGTAGATTGATTTGTTGCGCTATTCATGTTCAACACTCCTTTTCTTGTAGGTTAGGAAGGAGCGGGGGAGAAAAATACAAAAAACCGCCAAAGGAATTTGGCGGAACGTTTCACAAATAACCACCCCATCATACCCTTCCGTTAAGATAGCACCCCACGTTTACACGGTAATTTTGTAAACGTGACAGTTCTGTTCCTTTCGGAGACAGCCCCAGCTCATATTTCCAGAGAAGAAATATAAACTTCGGCAACTTTTCCTTTCAAACGGAGTCAGCTGACATTCTCTGTGTCTCGTCCGTTTTACTATTAAAAGTCGCAACCTCTACCTCATCGGATTGATGAGGATTTATATATTGCTAAGATTTTTAATATATGGCAATTGTAATGACTTTCTGAATATATTGCAAGATATTTTGTTAGGAAAAGTCAAAAAATATCGGTTATTGTATAGGAAACGCTTGCAAAACTCCACCCGAACCTACTATTATGTAGCAATAAGCAAAGAAAAAATTGTTATACAAATGTTTCGCAAAAAATATTGAAAAACCCTCTAAATTAAAAGAAAATTCAGAAAAATATAATTCGACATTCATAATAAAGCCATATTATTTGTTATAATTAGAGTAACGTTTAAGCAAAAAGGGGAAATCAAAATGAAATTAGAAACAGAAAGGCTCTATATAGTGCCGTGTACAGAAGAGAGGATTCAAGTCGCTAACGAGCAAGGATACAATAGCGGCCCGCATATTGTAGGGCATGTAAAGAATGTAAAACAAGATGTGGCTTTATTACCATGGGGGGCGTGGTATGTTCTTCGGAAAGAAGATGATAGCGTTTTAGGTGATATTGGGTTTAAAGGGAAACCAAACGAGAATCAAACAGTGGAAATTGGCTATGGATTTATTGAGAAATATTGGAATATGGGCTATGCAACAGAAGCTGTAAGAGAACTAATCGATTGGGCTTTCAAAACAGGAGAGGTAGAAACAATAATTGCAGAGACACTTCTAGATAATTATAGTTCGATTCGTGTTTTAGAAAAGTTACATATGAAGAGAGTAAATGCTACAGAAACGATGATTAATTGGAAAATAGAAAAATAAAAAATACCGCTCTAAATTGGGCGGTATTTTTTATAGTTATGGTAGCATTTGCTTCTGATCATTTGGATACTCAGCGGTTGATGCGTTAGGACGATTGGAATGATTTCGAACAGCGATGAAAATAGAAATAATAACGACAAGACCAACTGCAACGTAAGAAATTGAAATAATAGTTGGATCCACTTTAAATGTAGTAAGCAGTGTACGTATATTCGTAAAGATAATAAGACCGCCAACTAATACCCCAAGTAAATGTGCTGGAACGATACGAACTAACCATGCAGCAATTGGAGCTGCGACAATACCGCCAAGCATTAACGCAAATACCCAAACCCAGCTTACTTGTTCCCAGCCAAGTGAGATGAAGAAGCCAATTGTTGCAGCGAGTGAAACAGGAAATTCACTCGTATCTACAGATCCAATAACTTTTCTAGCTTCATTTCCTCTTGCTAGAAGAACAGGCGTCGTAATCGGCCCCCAACCACCGCCACCAGTTGAATCAACGAATCCAGCGAATAAACCAAGCGGCACAAGTTGTTTTGCAGACATACGCTTATTTGAAGTGACAATTTGTTTTTGAATGATGAATCGTAATAAAATATAAACCCCTAAAGTAAATAAAAATACGGAAATGTACGGTTTGATTACATCGCCAGGCAAATTACTTAAAAAACATGCCCCAACAAATGCGCCGATTGCCCCAGGTAATGTAAGCCTGGAAACTGTATATTTATCAACGTTTCCAAATTTGATATGAGATGCGCCAGAAGCTGCAGTTGTAACCACTTCAGCTAAATGAACGGACGCGGAAGCTACAGCCGGTGCAATACCAAACATTAATAATAGTGAAGTAGACGTTACCCCATACGCCATTCCAAGTGCTCCATCGATCAATTGAGCGAAAAATCCGATAATAGCAAAGACAATTAATTTCTGCATAAATAATCCCCCTGTAATAATAAATGAAAAAGACACTTTTCCCGTATGAGAAAAGTGCCTTTGGTTTTTCCAATCAGCAATAATTAAATTTGTTTCATTATAATACATATTAATCGTATAAATCAACTAGGTTTTAAAGTTTTTGAATTGAATGAAAGAAAAATAAAATATACAATAAAAGGATGGAGAGAAAGGGGAGAAAGACATGTTACGATTTGATCATCTCGTTCACACAGTTCATGGTACACCGGAGGAAGCGGCAAAACAAATGCAGGAACTTGGATTTCATACTGTATTAGGCGGAGAGCATACGAACTGGGGTACTTGGAATAGTTTAAGTTATTTTGACTTATCATACATAGAATTTTTAGCAGTTCAACATGAAGAAAAAGCGAAAGAAGCAGAAAATCCATTAGTACAAGAAACAGTGGTGAAACTACAAAATGGAGAAGGAATGCTACAAATCGCAATCCGAACAGATGCAATTGAGGAGCTAGTAGTTAACTTTAAGAAGCACGGCTTACATACGATAGGGCCATTTGAAGGGAAACGCATGAGAAAAGATGGCCGGCTTTTAGAATGGAAAATGTTATTTGTTAAGCAAGAAGAGAAAGGACTGAAATTACCTTTCTTTATACAGTGGAATGAAACGGACGAAGAAAGAAGAAATGATCTACGTAACATTGGAACGATTACGGAACATAAAAACAAAGTACAACAAATTGAAACGATCCATTATGCAGTGAAAAACGTTCGAGAAACGGTGCGGAAATGGAAAGAAGTAATGGGACTATCTACAAGCTCAGTTGTGAAAAATGAAAAATGGAATGCTGAGTGTCAAAGTGTAGTGTTTGGAGATATTCATGTACAGTTTTGTGAACCGATTGAAGAAGGGCTAGTGCTAGAACATTTGAATAAGAATGGCGAAAATCCATTTGCAGTAGAGTTTACAGGTGGAAATAAACGAGAGCATGAAGTGCTAGGTAGTTTGTACATATATTAATAGAGGTGAATGTTGTGGAAGAAATGCTTAGAGAGATAGAGAGAAAACTAGAATGGCCTCGTATGTTAAAAGCGACTGTTATTTCAAAAGGCTTTTCATTCGATGAGAAATATAAAATTGAATTAGAGAGTGGGGCCTCGTATTTTATTAAAGTATGCGATTCATCATATTTTGAACGGAAGCAGGAAGAATATGAATATATGCAGCAGCTAGATTCTTTACATATTCCTATGCCAAAATTAATTCATTTTATTAGTCTTACTAAATTCAATAAATGTGTACAAGTTTTTGAATGGATTGATGGATTAGATGGTGAAGATATATTAAGAACGTTGTCTACAGAAGAGCAGTATAGGGCTGGAAAAAAGGCTGGAGAAGTACTAAAAAAGATTCATTTAGTTGAAAAAGAAGATAAAAGTAATTCATGGGAAATGTCTATATGGAGTAAATATGAGAGATACTTAGAAGCGTTGAAAGAATATGAAGTAGACTTTTTTCGTTTAAATACAGTGATAGATTTTGTAGGAAATCATAAAGATTTATTAAAAAATCGTCCCATCGTATTTTTACATGACGATTTTCATCCGGCTAATATAATGATTGACCAAAATGAGTTTCGGGCTGTCATTGATTTTGCTAGATTCGATATTGGTGATCCTATTCATGATTTTTATAAAGTAGCACTATTTACAACGAATATAAGCAAACCATTTGCGGTTGGACAAGTTCACGGTTATTGCGGAGGAGAACCTGATCTACATTTTTGGAAACTGTACTCATTATATGCAGCAATGATATTCCCGGCTGATATCGTATGGACAAACCGAAGCACACCATATTTATTAGATGATATGAAGGAAAGATTAAATGGAATTTTAGAAGATCATAATCATTTTTCATCTTATATTCCAAAATGGTATCAATCAAGTGAATTTAATAAATAAAGGAGTAATTTATATGGATAAAATAGCAGTAATTTCAGATATTCACGGTAATATTCAAGCATTAGAATCCGTGTTAAATGATATTAAATTAAGAGGAATCGAGCGCATTATTTGTCTTGGAGATTTAGTAGGAAAAGGACCTCATTCCAGTGAAGCAATTGAAATCATTCGTAAAGAATGTGAAGTAGTCGTAATGGGAAACTGGGATGATTTTATTACAAAGCCGACTGAATTTGAAGCATTAAAATGGCATCAAAAACAATTATCAGAAGAACAAAACGACTATTTAAGAAGTTTACCATTTTCAATCGAATTTTTTATGAGCGGCAAACTCATTCGTATGTTCCACGCCTCACCGAGAAGTTTATATGAAAGAATTCAACCACACGCTTCAAGAGAAGAGCGTATTAGTATGTTCGAAAATAGTGATTTGACTGAAAATATAGAAGGGGAAAGAAAACCAGATGTCGTTTGTTACGGTGACGTTCACCAAGCGTTCGTTCAAAATTTCAGAGGGAAAACGTTATGTAATGCCGGTAGCGTAGGAAACCCACTTGAAATAACGCAAGCTTCCTATTTAATATTTGAAGGAACATATAATGAAAAAGAAGCGGCGAGCTTTTCTATTCAACTTGTACGAGTACCGTATGATATTGAATTAGCTATCAGATTAGCAGAAGAACTCGAAATGCCAGAAATTGAAGAGTATAAGCAAGAGTTACGGACGGCCTTATATCGGGGGTTTAAGGGGAAGTAAGCTAATAATATATCAACAATTTTTCAAATATATCTATCATAACTTAAAATATATCAACGATTCGACAAAGGATATCAATTTACCGTCAAATAGTGACATGGATTGTTACTTATAATTATATTATGTAAACTAATTATAAAGGGAGATATCATGAACCGAAAACAACGAATCAAAGAAATTGCAGATCATATTGTAAAGCTAAACTTAACCTATCCAACAAGAGTTGGAGTAAGTGGTATTACAGCATCAGGAAAAACAACATTTGCAAACGAATTAGCGGAAGAAATAAAAAAACGAGGATTACCAGTAACACGCGCAAGCATTGATGATTTTCATAATCCAAGAGTGATTCGCTATGCAAAAGGAAAAGAATCTGCAAGAGGGTATTATGAAGATGCACACGATTATACAGCTTTCAAAGAAAGATTATTAATGCCTTTAGGACCTAACGGGACTTTACAGTATGAAACGATTTCTCATAACTTAATAACGGATATGTCTGTACATAATGAGCCGCTATTGGCCACGCAAAATATGATATTAATAGTAGATGGAACGTTTCTATTGAAAAAAGACGTTGCGTATTTATTTGATTACAAAATCTTTGTAGATACAAATTTTGAGATTGCGAGAAAACGTGGTGCGAAGCGGGAAACTGAAGCTTTTGGAAGTTATGAAGAAGCAGAGAAGATGTTTTTGAACAGATATCATGCGGCCTGTAAGATGTATATAGATGAGCATAATCCAAAAGAGTGTGCGAATGTTATATTTAAGAATAGTGATTTAGGAAATCCAGAAGTTATATTTCATGAAAGAGCGTAATACATAATCAGAAATATATGTATAGCCTTTTGTTTATTGTTATAATTAAATTAATTTTATGAAGCAAATAAAAGGGGATAAGACAATAAAAAACGCAAAAAGGGGACAAGAAATATAATGAATGAAGTACTCGAACTAAAAGAAGAACTACTACAAATTAAAAATAACAATTATGCTGTACCAGAAGACGTAGATGCATATCCATATGCGCAATGGATGCTAGATTATATCGGATCACCTGATGCTGAATTACGTGATGATTTAATTTATAGTACGCTTCACACATGGATTACAAATGATGTATTTAGACAAAAAGAGTTAAGAGGATTAATGTTACAAGCAATTAGTCCTGATTATTTATTTTATAAAATTGGTGAAAAGGGAACAGACTCTGTATTTAAACGTGCATTCTCCGTATTAATTCCACCACTTATTTTATCTGTTCATGAAAGAGAACCGTTGTTATCGGAAGAACAATTGTACAGTGTGGCAGAACAAGTGTTGGAATATGTATATTTAGAAGAAGATGTAAGGGGCTACGTAGAAGGAAAAGGCTGGGCACACTCTACTGCACATGCAGCAGATGCGCTCGATGCGTTAGCACGTACAATTCAAAATCGTGAGTTTTCATATGCGATTCTTGCGGCTGTTCGTCAGAAGGTTCGATTGAGTGATTACGTATATGTACACTTTGAGGATGAGAGATTAGTAAAGCCAATTATGTCGTTACATAACCAAAAGCTTTTAACTGAAGAAGAGTGGAGCAATTGGCTACATAGTATAGCAACTGTTGAGGACATCCGACATCCGCAGCATGCTATTTTAGTACAAAATATTAGAGCTTTCTTAAGAAGTTTATATTTTAGAGTTTTAGAGACAGAGGGTAATACAGCCTTTACAGATGATGTATTGGAGACTTTGAAAGGGTTGCGTAGGTATTAAAAATTCGTTTTTCTAACAGAAAAGTACATAAAACCAACACCTCCCAACCATACTAATAAAATGTTTTGGAGGTGAGTTTAATGGACAAAAAAGACTTTGAAAAAGTATATAATGATTATTTACATCAAGGGGAAGAGCAAGCTCAATTTGAAATAGCTCAGGAAGTTACTTCAGGAGCAGAACAAATTGTTGCTGTTCGTAAAAATGATGAAGGTGATTTGATTGCTTTTAAAACAAGTAGCGGGAGAGAGTTAGATTATATGACTGCTCTTAATGAAGCGAAATCAGGGAAGTTAGCTCATGTGGACGTATTTCATAAGTATGGCAGAGATATTATACGTAGTGAACCGGATGGAATAAAAGAAAATAACTTAGATAATTTACCTTCATTTTAAACGGGTAAACCTCAAGAAGAGAATGTTCATTACGATATTCTCTTCTTTGTTTTGCGAAGTTTTCCTAGCAAATAGACGATTCATTTTTAAAGTGCGATCATACTTTTAAAGAGCGCTCTAAATTTCTCTTTATCTTCTGCTGTAAATGGTTTCGGTCCTTTTGTACGCTTACCACTTTTTCGAACCATTGCACTTAAATATCGTGTTTGTAACAATTGTTCAATGTTATCATTCGTATACTTATAGCCTTTATGGTGTAGTACGATACAGCCTTTTGCTAAAGCGAGCGAAGCAAGACCGTAATCTTGTGTTACGATTAAATCTTCTTTTTTTGCTAACTGCATAATTCGGTAATCTGCAGCATCTGCTCCAGAATCAACATAAATTGTTTCGACACCTTTTGGCTGCTCTGCATTAGAATAATGTGAAAAACTAGTAACGAGGGTAACAGGAATTTCCACATTCGTAGCCTCAAAAATAATCACATCTTTTACAGGACAAGCATCTGCATCAACGTAAATCTTCATTTTATCACTCCTATAAATAGGTTCGAGTTGATAATAATGGTAGATTTAGGTTTTGTCAAACGAGAAAGCTTTATTTAAAGTTATTTTCACATACCAAAATAGCCTGGCGTAAACGAGAAATACCTTCCGCAATTTGATCAATATCCACTTTTCCATAAGATAAACGTATATAACCATCTTTCGCACCGAAAATACTACCTGGCATAAAAGCAATTTCTTGTTTTAAACTTTGCATAATGAGTTGTTTTTCGTTTATAGGTTCTTTTAATTTCCCCCAAATGTATATACCACCAGTAGGGTTTGAAAAAGAGATTTTATCATGAAGTTGCTCGTTTAGGGCACGAACGATAACGTCTCTTTTTTCTGCTAATTGTTTTCGTAACGGTACGATATGAGACTGAAATGGTACGGTTTCGAAAAATTGCTGCATAAGCCACTGCGGGAAAATACTCATTCCTAATTCCATTTGGTGCCGTGCGTCTGACAATCGCTCTACGACAGACTGTGGGGCGACAAGCCAACCGACTCGTAATCCTGGCGCAATCATTTTTGATAAAGAATGTACATAAATGACAGTTCCGTTTTCATCTATTGATTTCAAAGTAGGACAAGGTTGTTTCTTTTCTAGCGTCAGCAAACTAGAGGGATCATCTTCAACGATTGCAATTCGTAAATCTGCGCAAAGTGATAATAGTTTTTTTCTACGGTTTGGATGAAGCATCGTCCCCGTAGGATTTTGGAAGTTTGGATTTAAAAAGATCATTTTAATACGGTGTTTTCTATATAACTCCTGTACATCATTTGGATTAATACCATGTTCATCGACAGGTAACGGGAAAATACGAATACCTGCTGATTGGAATAACGGCAAGGAATAACAGTGTGAAGGACTTTCGAAAGCAACGGCATCACCTGGATTTAATAAACATTGCACGATAAGGTGAAGTGCTTGCTGTGCGCCAGATGTAATCATAATGGATTGTTCAGTCGCCTCAACTTTTAAATATTCCTTCATATATTTTACGACCGCTTGTCTTAGCGGGAGATAGCCTTGCGGATGATCGTAACTTAATGAATGCGTTAACGGTTGTTCACGTAAAATCGCTTGTAGTTGATCGTGGGGATAAAGATTACAACCGAGCTCTCCGTTTGCAAAATCAATAATATTTTCATTTTGTTGTACTTCTGCCCGAATATGGCGAAGTAGTGGTAAGTTTGGTAAAAAAGTACCACCTTCTACGAAATTTCTCCAGTTCGGCGTTAATGTTGGAGAAACACCCCACATATGTGTACTCACTCGTGTTCCTTTACCAGTCGTACTCTCTACAATTCCCATAGCACGTAGTTCATTATAAGCAGTCGTTACTGTACTTCTGTTTACATTTAACTGCGTAGCTAATTTCCGTTCTGAAGGGAGGAAGCTTCCTGGAGGAAGTTCTCCATATGTAATACGTTTTTCAATAAAGTCAACAACTTGCTGATAAATAGGGATTTTACTGTCACTATCTAGTTTCCATTCCATAAAAAACGCCTCCGTATCTCTTATATACATCAAGTATAGCAAATTGGCTGGGTAAAAAAACAGCCAATTGGACGGTGTTATATCCAGCCAATTTTACTATGCTAAATAGGGAAGGGGAGATTCGGATGAAACGATGGCAAATGGAATGGCTCCTAGTATCAGTTGCATTAGTATGGGGAGCAAATTATACAATAGGAAAGTATGGAGTGGCATTTATGTCATCCATTCAATTTAATAGTTTACGATTTTTAGTAGCATCACCGGTATTATTACTTATCACTTTTATGATGGAACGCTCATTACGTATTGAAAGAAAAGATTGGTTACGATTAGTAGCAGTCGGTATCGTTGGTACAACAATGTATCAAACGATGTTTATGCTATCTGTGAAATATACTTCAGCAACAAACGCCTCATTATTAATTGCAATGTCACCTATTTTTACAGGGATATTAGCAGTATTGCACAAACAAGAACGTTTTTCGATGAAAGTACAAATTGGTTCAATAGTGGCCTTTGTTGGTGCAGCATTCGTTTTATTAACAGGGCATACAGGAGGAGCTACTTACGAATATGCGTGGCTCGGAAACATAATTGGATTAGTCGCAGCGATTGCGTGGGGATGGTACCCAATATTAGCGCAACCTCTTATAACAAAATATTCCGCAATGAGAGTCACATCTTGGTCAACTTTAATTGGAATTGTACCTCTCGTTGTATATTGTTTATTCAACGTAAATACATTAACGTGGCCAGTAGACATGCCAAGCTGGGGGTCTCTAGCATATTCAATCGTCTTCGCGACAATCTTCGGACTTGCAATGTGGTATGTCGGTATTAGTAAAATAGGCTCAACGAAAGTAATGGTTTATATGTATCTTGTACCATTGTTCGCAGTTATCTTCGCGGCAGTAACTATCGGAGAGCAAATCAACATGATGCAACTCGTTGGCGGACTTATAATCTTTATCGGTTTATATGTTGTAAAAAAGGGTGGAATTCAAAAGCCAGCTCTCAATTTGAAAAAAGTAAGTTAACAATAAAAAGGATCTCTTTCATATAGAAGGAGATCCTTTTGGTTTTTGTAATAAAAGCGCTTGTTCAACAGCCCATTTTTGATGATCATGAATGAGAAGCTCTACAGCAAGTAAAGGAGACATCCACCGCAAAACATGATCTTCCTTACAGTTTTCAGTTTGTGTCTGCACCATGTTCACAATATAAAAGAACCCATCGTTTAAATAATAAGTATCTTCTTTTTCCGCATAAAAATATCGCATTGCATTACCGATATATTGATTAATTTCAATTACCCATCCTAATTCCTCTAGTAGTTCACGATGTAAGCATTCATCTTTTGTTTCGGTACCTTCCATACCGCCACCAGGTAAAAAATAACGGTCTCCTTTTTGGATAATAGCAATGTTTGAAGAAGTTGAGTTAAAAATAATTGCATAACAACTAGGCCGTAATACATATTGCTCAGTAGGCTTTTTATAACCAAAAATAAGTTTAGATATCATAAAACACGTCACCTCTCTATAAAATACACAAAAGGAATAATAAGGTAAAAATAGAATTGTATAAGTATAATCTTACGAGATTGGAGTGATAACAAAATGATAAATCGAAAGTGTTCGCGCTGTAAAGAAATTACAGGTACATTGCACGGTGGTAAAAAAATTAAGGAAGAATTTCTATGTGAGGACTGTTTGCAAAAAGGAATTGCGAGTGGAGAAATCGAATTATCACAAGTGGAAGAAAAACAAACTTCGTATCTTTCTATAAAAATATTAAAAATAATGAGTGTGATTTATTTAATAGGATCTATTTTAATGGCTTTTTCAACTGGTCCATTTATACATAACCTGGGGTTTGATGAAATGTCCATTTCAGGATCAGAATTAGGTTTAATAAGTATTGTTATGCTAGGTTCTATATTTCAGTCAGTTCTCGTATTTTGCGGGATATGGGTATTCATCCTATTAGTAGAAACAGTCATTAAAATTTATGAAAAAATGAAGTGAGTGAGAGGGAGAAACATATGCGAGTAAGAAACATCCAAGGGGAAGATTATGTAAAGATTCATTCTGTTTTAAATGATTGGTGGGGCGGGAGAGACATGGCTGCCATGTTGCCAAAATTGTTCTTCATTCACTTTCAAGAAACGAGTTTTATTATTGAAGAAGAGGGAGAAACGTTAGGTTTCTTATGCGGTTTTTTTTCACAAACATATAAAGATGAAGCATACGTTCATTTTATCGGTGTGAATCCGAAGTATAGAAGAAGAGGAATTGCATCGACATTGTATTCTTATTTCTTTGATATCGCTCGTGCAAATAACCGTAAAGTTGTAAAAGCAATCACGTCACCAGTAAATAAAAAATCAATACAGTTTCATAGGGAGATTGGCTTTCAAATTGAGGCTGGGGATGATGAGATAGAGGGTGTATCGGTACATACAAATTATGATGGGAACGGCGGGAGTAGAGTGTTATTTTTGAAAAATGTGTAAAAGTAGGCTAGCACAAAGTTAGCCTTTTTGTTGTGAGGAGCTAGAAATATGGAGAGTAAACAAAGTAGAAATGAGTATTTAAGACGCATACATAAGGTTCAAGATTATATAGAATCAAACATAGACAGTTCACTATCCATTGAAAAGCTAGCGGATATAGCAGGATTTTCGAAGTTTCATTTTCATAGAATTTTTAAAGGAATAGTAGACGAGCCGTTATCACGATATGTAAATCGATTGAAGTTAGAAAGGGCAACAAACCTTCTTACATATCGATTGGATATGACGATTACGGATATCGCTTACCATTTTGGTTTCACAGATTCAGCAGTTTTCTCCCGAACATTTAAAAATTATTACGGTGTAAGTCCGTCTCAATATCGAAATGACAATAGCAAGAATTGCAAAGACGTAAGGGGAATTCCTCAATACAATGAATGTAAGAAGGTTCGAGGAAATGTTGAAATTGTAACAGCGGACGATATAAACGTCGCATACATAAGACATATCGGTACATATGAAGAGTTAACGCTAGCTTTTCCAAACATGATAGAGAAATTATTTCATTACGCAGCAGAGGAAAACTATCATGTATTTGAGGATACGAAAGTATTAACCATTTACCACGATCATCATGAATTTACTGAGGACTATCATTTAAGAACAAGTCTATGTGTAACAATTTCAGATGAATCCACAGTAGAAACGAACGACGTTGGAATAATGGTAATACCTTCTGGAAAATATGCAGTAGGACATTTTGAAATATTCCAAGATGAATATAAAGGAGCATGGGATTTCTTATACGGTGAGTGGCTTCCCAATAGCGGATATAAACCGAGAGATTCGTACCCTTTTGAAATGTATAAAAATGACCCAAGGCAGCACCCAGAAAATAAACATATAGTTGATATATATGTACCTATCGAACCTTTTTAATCATGGGTTAAAGGGGAATGAATAATGAAAACTGCTGAAAAGTTAGATCTGATTATAAAAGAAGAATATAAAAATATTAATGGGATGTTAGTAGTACAGAGAGGCAATGTTGTTTTTGAAAATTATTATAATGGTCACGGTCCAGATGATGCATTTCATATAGCGTCAGTCACAAAAGCGATTATTTCTGCGTTAATTGGGATATGTGTAAATAAAGGTTATATAAAAAGCGTTGATCAAAAAGTAATAGAGTTTTTCCCAGAATATAACGTTCATTCATCTGAAATAACAGTGCGACATCTTCTTACGATGACGGCTCCACATCCTTTCGTAGACTGGCAGGAACCGCTAGAAGAGCTATGTACGCAACGAGATTGGGTACAGTATACCTTGAATAGGATTGGACAAGGTGGAGAAATTGAAGCTTTTAAATATTCATCTGCAGGAGCTCATTTACTATCAGCGATTATAACGAGTGCAACAGGAAAAAGTGCGCGTGAATTTGCGAATGAACACTTATTTCAGCTACTCGGCATGAGAGAAATTCCAAACTACAATATGAAAGCATTTGGATTTGATGACTTATTTGGAAAAGATGTAAAGGGATGGGTTCACGATCCAAGTGGTATTTCGACAGGTGGCTGGGGACTAACGTTAACAGTTAAAGATATGGCTAAGTTTGGACAGCTGTATTTGAATGAAGGTATTCATAATGGAAAGCAAATACTATCAAAATCATGGATAAAAGAATCGACAGAAATGAACCAAAATCAATATGGTTACTTATGGTGGTTACGAGAAGAGGCTGGAATCTTTTCATACTGTGCAATGGGCGATGGTGGGAATGTGATTTGTTGTATTCCGAAGCTGGATTTGGTTGTAGTAATTGCTTCTGAAATTATGCCGAATGCACGGGATAGATGGGAGTTAGTTAAAGGATACATACTTCCTTATTTAAAAGATTAATATGGGTATTTTTATGAAAATAAGAATGAAAGGTTTAGTTAAACTTGTTTTGTACTTCATGATAGAAAAAAGTGTGGTGTTAACAAAGTTATGTAACTAAGATTATAAAACTTCAACACCTATACGATTATTAAATAATTGCAAGGTGTTGAAGTACTTTTTAATCTATTAAGGCTGCTTTCAACTAAAAGAAGAAACATCTTTTTTCTTAGCTGTTTAACTATTTTTTAACTTTGTGCAGTATAAGATACATCGTGCCCAGCACAATTGCTAGTAAGGTAAATTTAATTAATTCTATTAGGCTGGCATCCCACTTGTTTTGTACTACATCTGTTAAATAAAATACATTAAACATACCATGTAAAATTGCTGGTGATATTACGGAACCACCATATTCCCTTGTGTACGTCAAAATGATAGATAATATAAATAATAAAGCAAGATAACTTAATATTCCTACAAACCAAAACTCATAGTTTTTATAAAAGATTGATACTGGAATATGCCATAAAGACCAGAGAAAAGCTATAATAATAGCTGTTTGTTTGAATGAATATTTTTTTCGTAAATAGTAATGAAAATTCCCACGCCATATAATCTCTTCTAATAATGCAGATAAAAATCCGACTGTAAGACCAACGAGCAAGAGAAATCCTAATTCATTCCAATGATGATATAAGAACTTTATATCATCATTATAAAAATAGAAATGGAGACATAGTCCTAGAAGTAGTGGCAATAATATGGAGAAAATTAGTGTTTTTATTTTGGGACGTGAAAATCCAAATGTGTGAACTAAGTTTTGTTTCTTAAATAATTTTTGAAATAAAATAACAGCTAAAAGTGGAACAACCATGGTAAACCCCAAATAATTACGACCATTTTCTATGTTCAGCAAGATGATATATACAAGTGATGGGAGAAAATAAATACATAATGTTGAATGATAAACTATGTGTTTATTAATATTTTTCACCTGCCTAAGTATGTATAAGTGGTTAATCGAATATCCGATATTTTAATTATATATGAAATGGAAATCGACAGAATGAATATTTCTATATTATTGTTTTTAACATAGAAAAAGTGTCGAAATTACATATATTGAACTTGTAGAAAAAATTAAGCTTTCCCCGTAACTTTCCACAACAAAAAATCGTTTAACAAAAGAAAGGATTTTCAATCATGAATGGGGGAGAACTATGAAGATATTAATTCTAGGTGGTACACGATTTTTAGGAAGAGCTTTCGTAGAAGAGGCTTTACAGAGAGGGCATGAAGTTACATTATTTAACCGCGGAACAAATAAAGAAAATTCTCCTGAAGTGGAGCAGCTTATCGGGGACAGAAATGGTGATGTATCCAGTTTAGAAAATCGAAAATGGGATGTTGTCGTGGATACATGTGGGTTTTCTCCACATCACATTAGAAATGTTGGAGAAGTACTTAAAGATAATATTGAACACTATATATTCATCTCAAGCCTTTCCGTATATAAAGATTGGATTCCGCATGACATAAAAGAAGACTATATATTACAACCTGAACCGACGGCTGAGCAAATAAAGACTGTAGAAAATGGTGAAATATCTCCTTATGAGCATTATGGTGCACTGAAAGTATTATGCGAAAAAGAAGCAGAGAAGTATTGGCCGGGGCGTGTTTTACACGTAAGAGCAGGACTTCTTTCAGGAATGTTTGATTATACAGATCGACTTCCATACTGGGTTCAGCGTGTAGCAAAGGGCGGAAAAGTGTTAGTACCAGGAAGAAAAAATCGTCCAGTGCAATTAGTTGACATAAAAGATGTCGCGAGATTTGGACTCGATATGGCAGAACATAATAAAGCAGGAACATTTAATATAACAGGTCCGAATGATGAATTGACGATGGAAGAGCTACTAAATACGTGTAAAAAGGTTACGAATAGCGATGCTGAATTCATTTGGGTAGACGAATCGTTTATGAGTGAACATAATGTGCAGCCTTGGACAGAAATGCCTTTGTGGATTCCAGAAACTTTCCCATTAGATGGTGAGACGAAGCCGTGGAGAGGCGGGTTTTCTATAAGTATCGAGAATGCTGTTAAAGAAGGACTTACTTTTAGAAGAATAGAAGAGACAGTTACAGATGTGTATGAGTGGATGGAGAGTACGGACGAATGGGAATTAAAAGCAGGTATTTCAGGCGAGAGGGAGAAGGAATTGTTAGAAAGATGGTATCAATAAATTTAGCGGAGCCCCTTGTTTATTTAAGGGGGGAAACGACAGAATAGAAAAAATGGGAAATTCGTTTTGTAGGTGAATATTCTACTGAAAAGAAAGCAACCAAGTGATTCGTCATACAAGTACATACCCAATTTGATTATTGGTATAAACTTGATTGAACATGAAGAATTATAGGAGGAGAAAAGATTATGTGGAAAAACACCATTCGCAGTATTTCCTCAAACTTAAGTTTAAAAAATCCAGCTACAAAGGATGCACTAGCTGAAGTTTAAAAAAATTTGCAGGTGGAGTTAACGAATGATTTATATCAATTATTAAAGGAAACAAACGGTATAGAAGGTGAATATGGGGACTTTATATGGTCTGCTTCAAAAATTAAAACTGAAAATATGAATATGAGAAATATAGCTGATTTTAAGGATCTATATATGCCTTTTGACTGTTTATTATTTTTTGCTGATGGCGGAGATGGTGATTTGTTTGGTTATTCCATTTTGAATGGAATAGTGCAAAGAGATGATATATATGTATGGAACCATGAAAATGATAGTAGAACGTGGGTTGCTCCTTCGTTAGAAATTTTTATGGAGTGGTGGAAGAGCGGAAAGATAACAATTTAAACATAGTACTAAGAAAAAACGCCTTGTTACTAAAGAAACAAGGTGTTTTTCGTATGTGAATTTATAACTCAATTGGTTCTTCTCCGTACATTTCCCACAGCTTAGAAAACATATTTTTCAGTCCTTCTTCGTCATCCTCATCCTAGTCTAACTTGATATCAACTTCCTCAAATTTTTCTTCTATTTCAAACTCTTTCTTTTTCAAACTATCAGTTGTGCCAATTTTTCTGTAAAACACAACGAAGTCTTTATCGTGTATTAGCTAGTAGCAAGACCGCCGCCTCAAAATCCGGCTAATACAAGGAAGGCCTGTATAAATAAGTTGTATTAATTACATTATTAGAATGTGTTTGTAACTATATTTTGGAAATTTTCTGTTGATTTAAAATGTGCGATAGTATATATTGTATATAAAGTATATATACAATATATTTAAAAAGAGGTATTTGCATGCAAATCACTATTACGAACACTTCAAAGGAACCTATTTATGAACAAATTAGTGCCCAAATAAAAAAGCTTATTTTACTAGGTGATTTAAAACAAGGAGATGCTCTTCCTTCAATGCGTCAGTTAGCAAAAGATTTACGAGTAAGTATTATTACAACGAAAAGAGCATATGAAGAACTGGAAAAAGACGGTTTTATTAATTCAATTGTCGGAAGAGGGTCCTTTGTAGCAGAACAAAACATTGAAACTATGAAAGAAGAAAAATTAAAAACAGTTGAAGAAAAGTTATGTGAAGCGATTCAAAATGCTAAGCAAATGGATGTTTCTTTAAATGAGCTAAAAGAAATGCTTACAATTTTATACGAGGAGGAAAACTTTTGGAAAACGTAATAGAACTTCAAAATGTCAGTAAATCTTTTAAAGGGTTTCAAATAAACAATTTTTCGATGGAAGTAAAAAAAGGATTTGTTACGGGTTTTATTGGAGGAAATGGATCAGGTAAATCTACAACGATTAAAATGATTATGAATCTAATAAACCCGGATAGTGGAAACGTCTCCTTATTTGGCATGAACTATTCGACTGATGCGAAACGAATTAAAGAAAGAATTGGCTTCGTTTATGACGATAATGTGTTTTATGATGAACTCACATTAAAGGAAATTACTAAAATTATTGCGCCTGCTTATAAAAAATGGGATTATAACCAATTTACATATTATAAAGATCTGTTCGAATTACCATTAAATAAAAAAATGAAAACATTCTCCAAAGGAATGAAAATGAAAGCCTCTCTCGCAATTGCCCTTTCACATCATGCTGAACTAATTATTATGGATGAACCTACATCTGGACTTGATCCTGTATTCAGAAGAGAATTATTGGATGTTCTACAAAATATTATGCAGGATGGAGAGAAAACTATCTTTTTCTCATCACATATTACAACAGATTTAGACCGCATTGCCGATTATATTACATTTATTCAAAATGGGAAGCATATTTTCACAAAAGATATTTATGCCATTGCAGAGGATTATGTTTTAGTCAAAGGACCACTAGATTTGTTAAAGTTTGATACTGAGCGTGAATTTATTTCTGTACGTAAGGCAAATACAGGTTTCGAGGGATTGATTGAAAATGCACATTCTATCGAAAACTTATTTGATAAGGATGTGGTGATTGAAAAACCAAGTTTAGAGGATATTATGTATTTCATGAAAAAGGGGGAATCAAGATGCTTAATTTAATTAAAAAGGATTTGATTTTACAAAAAACTTTCTTGCCTGCTTATCTCTTATTTCTAGTTACCTATTTGTGGGCCGGCATGGATGTAGCATATGTCATAATCATTTGTAGTGCCGTTTTTGTAATTAACACATATCAATCTGATGATAAAGATAATGCTAATATTTTAGTAAACTCATTACCGTATACTAGGAAGGAAATTATAAGTTCAAAATACGTTGGAACCTTGCTTTTTACAATAGTAATCACCCCATTTTGTTTAGTTGGAAAATATTTTATTTTAGACAGCATGGAATTTCAACTTTCCTTAGAAAGTTACATACTAGGCTTCTTGGCAGTCATGCTGATAACAGCATTTTACATCCCATTTTTTGTTGCATTTAAAGTGAAAACACTTGTACCAGTTTTTATATTTTTATCTATTGGAGTTATATATTTAATGCGAAATACTCCATATTTATTAAATAAATATGCTAATGGCGTACTGACCTTTTTAAAGGAGATTTCAGATTTGAAATTATTTCTTTTATTTGCTGTCATAGCAGTGGGGTGCTATGGGGGTTCATGGATATTATCTATTCGTATCTATCAGAACAAGGCTCTTTAATAGCAAGTTCTAAAAGGAGGATGGTTTAAATGACATCAAAAAAAGAGCGTCCTAGTCGAATACGAAATTGGCTGAAAACTATTGGAGCATTTTTCGTTATGCAACTAATTTTTATCATCCTTGACATGAATTCGTGGATACCGAACTTCAAGGAAGGAGGAGTTGGGGATCGTCTCGTTAATTCAGAGTTCTTTACGGAATGGTTCGCTCCTTATAAAACAAAGCAATTTAATGTACTAACGGCAGTTATGGCTATTTTATTATTCCTAAATGTAGTAACAAGTGCAATAAAAGACGCTTTTTCTAGAAAAAGAATTAATTAGCACATAAGTTGACCTTGCGTCTTTTTAATAATGTCTTAACTATATTTAAAAATAACAGGAAAAGGATAAAAACTCCACTTACTGATGTTTCACTTTATCTTTTACAATGATTTCTTAAAAAATATTTGATTTTTCAGTTTTGTATATTGGTTGAGATAGATGCATTCATCCCCCATAATGCTTCAAAAGTGTGCGCAGTAATTGTGACATATGTATTTATACTTGTGATGGCAAATGATGTGTATTATTTTTGGAAAGTTCGAAAATTATTGAACGAACTAGAAAAATTTAGTAATCTTATTTGTACGATACATACATAATAGTTTTATAGCGATTTTTAAATAAAGTATAGGAGGCAATCGTTGTGGATCTTACGTTCAAAGTAGAGGTAACATGTTTTAACTACCGAGTCGGAGCAATTTGTAAACAGGATAATAAAATACTTATTCTGCAAGGTGACGGTGAAGATTTTTGGTACGTACCAGGCGGAAGAGTGAAAATGCTAGAAAATAGTGAAGCTGCGTTAAAACGAGAACTTGCAGAAGAACTAGCTGTTCCTATGAAAGAGAAGAGATTAATATGGACAGTAGAAAATTTCTTTACACTTTCTGAGCGAAAGTTTCATGAGATTAGTTTTTATTATGAAGTAGAGCTACATGAATTACCTGCGAATGGAGCGGATCAATATATTTTGGAAGAAGAGGGTAGAACGTATTTGTTTAAGTGGGTGCCGGTAGAAGAGTTAGATGCATATAACTTACAGCCTGCATTTATAAAAGAGAAAGTAAAGGATATAGCAGTTCATACAGAACATATCGTTTTACAAAATTAAATGTATTCGGAGGGGAAAAGGGTGAAGGGGACTAAAAAAGAAATACATATAGATGATAAAGTAATTCGTTACACACATATCGAAAAAGGTTCTAGTAGGATTTGCTTTATGTTCTCAGGTTCAGGATACAATTACGATAAACCGTTATTTTATTATGCAACGATGTTAATGCTTGAACATAAAATAGATGTTATACATATTCATTATTCCTTTGATGGACAATTAATGAATAAACCAATGGAAGAAGTAACGAAAGTAATGATGGATGATATTCATCCTATAATGAAAGAAGTATTAAAAGATGAGCAATACAACGAGACTTTGTTTTTAGGGAAATCACTCGGAACAATTCCGATTGCAAATGATTTAATGAGGAGAGACGATTTTTTACAGTCAAAAATGATAGTACTTACACCTTTACTAACTTTTGAATCTATTTTTGATTCTATTTTACATAGTAGTCACGAAGGGCTTTTAGTTATTGGGGATAAAGATCACCATTATAATGCAAATCAAATTGATCAGTTATATAAAACGAATTTAACGATCGACGTTTTCAAAAATGCAAATCATTCTGTAAATGTTGGGGAATATGAAACAGAGAATTCAATTGAAGCGATAGCAAATATAATAGAAAAGCTTAAAGAAGTTGTTAGGAAAAAATAACTTATCAATACATGCAAAAAGAGGTGCGAATTGCACCTCTTTTACTTTTAATAAGCCTTCAACACATGAAGCAAATAATCTTTTCGGTTCAGCGGATTATAATCAACACGTTTTCGAGTAGGGAAGGGAGCCATAAGCTTTGTGAAACCAGCTGGCTTCGTTGTAAATATGCCTTCTCCTTCTGTAAATGAATGTAGTATTCGTTTGAAACTCTCTGTTTTCGCAACAGGTAATGATCCTGTTAACTGATAAGAATTGTAATGGAATATAGGCTCTGCAAAAGTTGCTGGAACGGCAGCGAGTTTATACATTGCAGTACTAATTGCGTGCTCCGGTACAGTTAATTCAAACTCATTTACTGGTTCATATACATATGTTTCAGCTTGCTTTAAAGCATCCATTAATACGATCGGTGTCAAATTTCTAAAGTCACTTGCTGTTGTAACAGGACTAGCATAACCAGTATGTGTTAACGTGACGATAATATCTGTAACTTCCCATCCATATAATCCTTGTTTTAACGTTTGAAATACCGTATCTTCAATTGCTTTATGGAATGCTAAAGGTAGTGATCCGAGTTCAACCCCTAAGTGATATGTTACGCCAGAGTTAAGTTCACCACGTTCAACTTTGAATCCGACTGTTGCGTAAAATGGATTCTCTTTTTCACCCATTACTTCAACAGAATTGCCTAAGCCAATTGGTTTCTCGATACATACAACTCGCGTATTTGAAAAAGTAACTTGCAAATTATATTTCTCATAAAGTGTTGTTTCAATTACTTCTTTTTGTACCTCACCGAAAAGGCGAATGTATAGTTCATTATGAACATCATCTTTCCACACTTTAATAAGTGGATCTTCTTCACATAGCTCCATAAGTGCAGCGTATAAATCATGAATTCTTTCTTTTGATACTGCATCAATGGAAGCTTCCATTTGTGGTTCGGCAAAGTGAATATCTTTTATATAATCCGTACGTTCACCAATAATATCACCAATTTTTATATCATTCAGTCCCCACACTTTGCAAAATTCTCCGCTAGGAACGATAGTAGATTGAACAGCATTTCCGCTATGAAACATACACATTTTTTTAATCTTTTCTTTATGTGGTAGAGACTCATCGCGCTGTATATCAACATATTTTCTAACATGTAAGCTACCTGAAAAAACTCTTATATAAGCAACCTTTTCTCCAGAAGGTTCACGTTCAATTTTAAAAACAACACCGGATAATGGTTCCTCTTGTGCCGATGTAAGAGCCGGCATTAGGGCCGGAAGTTTGTCAAGTAGTTCTGTTACTCCTATACCTGTCATTGCTGAACCGAAAAAGATTGGATACACACTTGCTTGCTGTATTTGCTGTTCTAGTTTTTCTCTTAATAGTGCGTCCGGTATTATTTCGTTATTTACATATGACTCAAGTAATGATTCATTAAATGGTGCTAACAGTTCCATACAATCGTCATATGATTTATATTCAATGATCCGGGCTTCTTTCGCTCCTTCGTTTAGAACAGAGTAGAAGGGGAATGCTTCATTTGAAAGAACCTCTTTTATTTGTTTCATAACTTTTTCAGTGTTTGCTCCACTACGATCAATTTTATTAACGAATAAAATTGTCGGTATGTTTAGTTTCTGTAATGTTCGCATTAAAATTTTTGTTTGTGCTTGCACACCTTCAACGGCAGAGATAACTAAAATCGCACCGTCTAGAACGCGGAATGATCGCTCCACTTCAGCGATAAAATCAGCGTGTCCAGGTGTATCAATGACATTTATTTTTACATCATCAATAAAGAAAGAAACGACAGATGCTTTAATCGTAATTCCGCGTTGTCTTTCTAATTCCATTGAGTCAGTTTGTGTATTACCACTATCTACTCGGCCAATTTCTTTAATCACATTCGTTTCATAAAGAATACGCTCAGTCAAACTCGTCTTGCCAGCGTCTACGTGCGCGACAATCCCTATATTTATTGTTGTCATATATCAATATCCTCATTTCATTTTCCATTTTCATTTCCTCATTTCTATTTGTGTATTGCCGCATTATCAATCACTCTCCAGTTCTTTAAATTAGTATTATTATAGTGCAATTAACATTATTTGTAACGCTACAAAGCGCCTTAATTTGGAAAAAATAAAATGAAAACAAAATGCTTGCATTCTAAATCGATATAGATTATATTAATTGACATATCAACTATTGATACATCAAATGTTTTCATTTTGATTGTAAAGGAGGGGTAATTTGACAAGTTCATGCTCAAAAGAAGCGATTATTTTATATAAATTACACTTTCTAAATAAAGAAGTAAGTTCGAAATTTGAAGGGTGTACGGGTATGAGCCAGTCTCGATTAGAGCTTATACTTCAGTTATATGAAGTAGGTGAAATTAGTCAAAAAGCACTTCAGCAAGAAGTGAATATTGATAATGCTGCGATAACGAGGCATTTAAAGCAGCTTGAGGCCAATGAAATGATTGTAAGACGTAAAAATCCAGATGATAACAGAATTACGTTAGTTTCTCTTACTGAAGAGGGACGAAATAAAATTCAAGCGTTTCAAGAGGAAAAAGAACGTTTTGCAGCATCTGCATTTAAAGGATTAAGTGAAGAAGAACGCGACAATCTTTTAAATATGTTAAACCACATTCAAGAAAATATAAAAGAATTATAAAAAAGGGAGAATACAACTATGACTAACTCAGTAAAAACAAATGATTTTAACGAAATTTTAACAGGACGTCGTTCAATTCGTAAGTACGACCCTTCAGTGAAAATTAGCAAAGAAGAAATGACAGAAATTCTTACAGAAGCAACACTTGCACCATCTTCAGTAAACATGCAACCATGGAGATTCCTTGTGATTGAAAGTGACGAAGCAAAAGCAACACTTGCACCACTTGCGAAATTCAATCAATCTCAAGTAGAAACATCTTCAGCAATGATCGCTGTATTCGGTGACTTAAACAACTTTGATAACGCAGAAGAAATTTATGGTACAGCAGTAGAGCGCGGACTTATGCCAGCTGAAGTAAAAGAAGATCAAATGAAAAAACTTTCAGGTTACTTTTCAATGGTTACACCAGAAGTAATGAAAGACACTGTATTAATTGACGGTGGTCTTGTAGCGATGCAATTTATGTTAGCAGCACGTGCTCACGGCTATGACACTTGTCCAATTGGTGGATTTGAGAAAGATCAAATCGCAGAAGCTTTCGGACTAGATAAAGACCGTCACGTACCAGTTATGTTAATTTCAATCGGAAAAGCTGCTGACAGTGGTTACCAATCAGTACGTCTTCCAATTGAAAAAGTTGCAGAGTGGAAGTAATTTTAAAGAAATAAGTGGAATATGAAAGGGGAAACACCATGATTATTATTCACGCAATATTTCAAGTAGATCCAGCAAAACAACAAGCATTTTTAGAAGAAATTCAGCCACTCATTCACGGTTCAAGAGAAGAAAGTGGAAATGTATCTTATGACTTATATAAAGATACAGAAAAAGAAAGTGTTTATACGATGGTAGAAGTGTGGAAAGATGAAGCAGCAGTTGCGAGCCATAATACGAGTGAACACTTCACATCTTTCGTTAGTAAAGCAGCACAATTTTTAACTGCTCCGCTTAATATAAAAGCTTATAATGGAGAGTTAGTAAAATAATGAGATAGAAAAAGATGACTTTAGCTTATAGTGCTAAGGTCATCTTTTTTATTTTTACAGGAATATATTTACTTTTATCAGTATGTGTTATAATTTGGAAAATAATAATTCTTAATTTTCTGAATAAGCGAAGACGGGGGATAAATATATGAACATTTTAAAGAAAATCACTAATAATATTTCGAAAGTTATTATAGGAAAAGATGAATCCATAGAACTTGCAGCCATTGCTCTAATAGCAAAAGGACATATTTTATTAGAAGATGTACCGGGGACAGGAAAAACAACACTAGCGAAAAGTTTGGCTAAAAGCGTGGACGCAAAATTTCAAAGAATACAATTTACAGCGGATACTTTGCCCGGAGATGTTATTGGTCTTGAATATTTTAATGTGAAGGAATCGGATTTTAAAACGAGGTTAGGTCCTATTTTTGCAAATATAGTATTAGTGGATGAAATTAATCGGGCTGTACCGAGAACACAATCTTCGTTACTCGAAGTTATGGAAGAGCGTACTGTTACAATTGCGAAACAGACGCATTCATTACCAGAACCTTTTTTAGTAATTGCAACGCAAAATCCTCTTGAATCTGCTGGTACATTTCCTTTACCTGATGCTCAATTAGACCGATTTTTACTTACGATTCGCCAAGGTTATCCTACGAGAGAAGCTGAAAAGGAAATGATGAATCGGTTTCAAACGAATGATCCGTTAGAAACATTACACTCTATTATTTCAAGTGAAGAAATTATTATGATGCAAAAACGTGCAAGAGAAGTGTTAGTAGGAAATGATGTGCAAGATTATCTTCTTGAAATTATTGAGGCAACGCGTAAGCATGAGCTAATTGAAATTGGTGTAAGTCCGCGGGGGACGTTGGCATTTATGAGAGCGATTCAAGCACGGGCTATATTAAATGAAAGAGATTACTGTACGCCAGATGATATAAAGATACTTGCTGCATCTATATGCGCTCATCGTTTAACGTTGACAATTGAAGGGGAGATGAAAACAACAAAAGAACAAATCATGAAAGAAATTCTTCATACGATTAATGTGCCGGTGGAGAATGTACGATGAATCAACAACTTGTGTATACACCTTTAGCGGAGCCTTTCGTAATAGGAGTTATGTCAGTTGTAGCCGTTATTTTAAGTGTATTTTCAAGTAATCTACTCATATTATCTCTCGTATTTTTATATGTAATTTTAATAGGTGCTATGCATGTTTATATACGTAAAGTATCTCGTGTTAACTGGGAATACGATCAAGGAAATTCGAATGTTTTTATCGGTGAAACGAACAGGTGCAAAATAAAAATTTCAAACAAATCAATTTTCCCTATTTTTAATGTTGTATTCCGATTTAAATGTGAAAATAAGATAACTTGGAATCATGATGAAATAAATAAAAATAATAGTACAGGTTCAAATTATTATATGAATTTTAATTTAAAAGGAAGAGAGTCAGTTTCATTTGATTTACAAGCTGTGGCATTAAAAAGAGGCATTGCGAAATGGGAAGAGGTTGAAATTGTTATTACTGATCTCTTTGGATTTATAACGAACCATATCACATATAAACAAGTTGATACGCCCTCCTATTTAGTCTTACCAGCTGTTCCGAAAATACAAGTTCCTGAATTACAAGAATGGTCACGAGGATTTCGAAAAGCGATGTCATCACCCTTATATGATGAAACGAAAGTAATGGGAGTAAAGTCTTATAAAAATGAAGATTTTCGTTCTATCCACTGGAGTGCAACAGCGAAAACAGGGACGATAACTGCGAAAAAGTACGAGCGAACGCAATCAGATAAATACGCGATTTACCTCAACTTGCAAAATAAAAGCGGTATTTCTTTGCGAAATGATACAGAGGAACTAATTGAATTAACAGCAGGTATATGCAAACAACTTCTTATGCAAAACTGTTCGTTTGAAGTATGGATCAATAGTGTAAAAGATAACGGTTTGCTACATATAAAAAATGGGGATAATCGGAAACATTTGCAAAATATATTAAAAGTACTTGCCTCAATATCGGACCAAGATACTCCTGTATCTTCCACTTATTTTTACACAGCAGGCTTTCGTCGAAAAGAATTGGATGCAGTTCCTTTAATTCTTGGTACTTCCCCAAGGAAATACACCAGAACGAATAAATGGGTTGTAATTAAAGAATAAGAAGGGGTTTATGTCATGGTTAATAAAGAGAGACATATGGAAGTAAAGTTGTGGAGTGTTAGAGTATTAATACTACTTTTCTTTACGGTTAGTGCGATAACGTTTTCACAAGGTGTTGTGCATGTACAAGACATAGTAAAAGGGCTTTTTTCTAGTAAGACGGAGACAATATCAGAAAGAAATTATGATTTTACTAGTGTAGACTCACAGTTTGATGAACCTGAAAGAATTATAGATGAAGAAACAGGAGTTGTAGATACAAGAACAAAAATAGATAGGAAAATTCCACTTTTTGTACGAAAAAATTCATGGACTGATGTGTTTTCTGTTCTTTCAAATTCATGGATTAGTGTCGTTTTTTATGTAATTATTGCAGTGGTTATTCTATATGTTTTTTATAAATTAATGAGGAAAAAGGTAACGAAATCAGAAATACAACAGGATAAACAATCGATAACAAAAGAAAACACGGATAGAACTGAAAAGAACAAGAAAGTGAAGCATCAGTTTGAACAGCCGTTACCGACAGATACGATAAGAAAAACGTTAGTTGAATGGGAAAGAACATTACCATTTCATGAACAGAGAAGATCCTATGAAACGATGCAACAGTGGTTAAAAAGAATTAGTAGAACGAGAAATATTACTTCGCTATATGAGTCTGTTCGTTATGGTGAAAAGACGTATACGGAGTTAGATGTGGAAAAAATAATGAAGTGGGTAGAGGGAGATGGGAAGGTGGATATGTAAATATCCACCTTTACTTTTTAGTATAGAAATTTGATTATCATGAATCATTTTCAAATATAAAACTGCCTTCAAATAAGAAAATGAAATTAACTGTAAATTAACTTTATTTACTTATACTTCATTACATGTTAACCTATACTTAATTTTTATAAATTATAATTAATTTTTGATTTTTTAAGGGTGTGAAAATGTAATGAAATCGGTATTAAAAAGCATACTTATTTCCTTTGTTTTTTCAGCAGTAGGTATGTGTTGGTTGCTGTTCTTATTATTTCAAGGGGACGGTGATTGGTTATTATCTTGGATAGGCGTATTAATGTCATATTTATCTTTATATACTTTAATAGATTTATACTGTAAAAATACATACGATAAAAAATTAAATAAATGGCTTATAAAAACAGCGGTGACTAGCTTTAGTTTTGCAGTATTAGGAATCTCATTTTGCATCATACATGAGCTATTAACACCATGGAGTCTTAGTTTAATGGTGTGGTATTGGTTGCTAATGTTAGTATTATTTTTAACGACTATAATATCATTAATCAGTTTAGTATTTGTTAATCGTAAAAATCACAATTTCACCGTTGGATATAGAATGCTCATACTTCTAAATGTATTTCTTACATTAGGACCAGTATTATGGCCGTTATTACTTTCTATTATTGGAAATGGTATGAATGCTAGTGCAGGCTGGTAAAAAGGAATTTAGATTAGTTGTGTAAAGAATAGGATGAAAAGCTGATATAGAATTTTAAATGTTTATGAGAACATGTTTACATAAAAAGTGAAAACATGTTCTCTTTTTATTTGCATGCATAACTCTACCTCAGTTTACCCTATTTAAATTTAAACGTAAGTATTTTGTAAGGAATGAATAAGAAAAAAGAGAGGTTTATCGTATAGGATGAAAGTATAGCTTGAATCAATACGATATTAATAGAGGAGAGAAAGCCTTATGAAAACACGTAATCAAATTAAGTTGGCAAGTTTAGCAATTTTATTAGCGGGTACTACTCTATTTACACCTGGTTTTACTGTGAAAGCAGAGTCTACTCAAAATATTTCTAATTCGTCACAAGAACCTAATCAAAAGAATCGGAATGGATGGAAACAAGTAATGCAGGAAACAATACAAATTGGGGCACCAGGGGTATTAGCTAAGACGTCTAATAAAGGGAAAGTTAATAGTTATATTGCTGGCGTGGCGGATTTAATTACAAAGAAACCGGTGAAATCGGATTTTCGCTTTCGGATTGGTAGTGTGACGAAAACTTTTACCGCCACGACTGTTCTTCAATTAGTAGGAGAAAATCGCGTACAACTTGACGATCCAATTGAAAAGTGGCTGCCGGGTCTCGTGCAAGGAAATGGGTATGATGGAAATCAAATTACGATACGACAACTTTTGAATCATACGAGTGGTATCGCTGAATATTTAAAGTCAAAAGACGCTGACGTAATGAATTCGAAAAAAACGTATACAGCAGAAGAAATAGTGAAAATAGGTCTTTCTCTGCCTCCAGATTTCTCGCCGGGCAAAGACTGGTTGTATTCAAACACAGGATATGTAATATTGGGAATGCTTATTGAAAAAATAACTGGTAATAGTTATGCGGAAGAAATTGAAAAGCGAATTATTGAACCTCTGGACTTGCCAAATACGTTTTTACCAGGAAATTCACCCGTCATCCCAGGAAAGAATCATGCTCGTGGATATGTGAAAATGGAAGGAACAGGCGAGTTGAAAGACATTACGTATTATAATCCGAGTTTAGCTAATGCAGCTGGAGATATGATTTCTAATGCGGATGATTTAAACAAATTCTTTTCATCTTTACTCGGTGGTAAGTTACTGAAGGAACGCGAGCTAAAAGAAATGCTTACTACAGTTCCTGTAGAAGGAAAAGGGGTTGGGGATGGATATGGTCTTGGAATCTATGAGACTAAACTTCCAAATGGTGTCTCAGTATGGGGGCACGGAGGATCAATTCCTGGGTTTATGACTTTTGCTGGTGGAGTAATTGGAGGCAAGCATACATTTGCTGTCAATGTTAATTCTTTAGGTCCGGTTGATATTCTTACACAGTTTGATAAAATGATGCAAGTTGAATTTAATAAATAGATGAAGAAAAAGCGAATAGGTTTCTGCAATAGCTGTAAATAAAAGAGATGCTTTTTAAATTTCACAAATAAGGACAGTATTAACATTCATAATATGGTATTAAGTATATGTAGAACATAAATATGATACAAGTGTATTTCAAAGTGCAATTCAATCTTATAGTTTAGTATAAAAAGGATGTCAGTTGTATGACATCCTTTTTGTTGTGGGACAAAGAGGTGTTGTTTGTTTTGAAAATTGTTATTTTTGAGAGTATTCCATATAATGAGAGGTATAGGGGCTATACAGGGGAGTTATGAATGGATAATACTTTAGTTTGTTAATTATTTTGTTTTAATAAAAAAGTAAATTGATTTGGAGTGAAATACATTGGGACAAAATCAGTTTAGATGGAGTAACAAGCAATTACGAGAACATGTAGAAATAATAGACGGTACAAGAAGTCCACACAAATTATTAAAGAATGCAACATACTTAAATTCCTATATACGTGAATGGATGCAAGCAAATATTTGGATTTATGATGACCGTATTATATATGTAGGAGAAAAGTTGCCAGAGCAACTATATAAATGTGAAGTCATTGATTGTGATGGAAAGTATGTCGTTCCCAGTTACATAGAACCGCATGCACATCCATATCAGTTGTATAACCCAGAGACGCTAGCAAATCATGCGATGCAATTTGGGACAACGACTTTTATTAATGATAATTTAACTCTATTTTTCACATTAAAACGTGAAGAATCATTTCGTTTATTAGAGGAATTTAAAAAGATTCCAGCTACTATGTATTGGTGGTGCCGTTTTGATGGACAGACTGAATTGCAAAACGGGGAATCTTTGTTTAATAGTAAAGAAATAATAGAATGGCTGAAACAAGAAGCTGTTCTTCAAGGTGGGGAGTTAACAGCATGGCCAAAATTATTACATGGTGATGATGAAATGTTAACTTGGGTGCAGGAAACGAAGCGATTGCAGAAGAAAGTAGAAGGCCATTTTCCGGGTGCATCTGAAACGACTTTAGCGAAGTTAAAACTGTTAGGTACAGATTGTGATCATGAAGCGATGACAGGGCAGGAAGCTTTCACTCGTCTTATGCAAGGTTACACCGTTTCTCTTAGAAATTCTTCCATTAGACCGGATTTAGAAGTTTTATTAAAAGAATTGTTGGAATTAGGCGTGAAACAGTTTGATAGATTTATACTTACTACAGACGGCTCACATCCTTCGTTTTATGAAAATGGAATGACAAACGTAATGATTTCTACCGCGATAAAACAAGGAGTGCCAGTAATAGATGCATACCATATGGCAAGTTATAATATTGCTCGCTATTATAATATGGAACATGTACATGGTTCGATTGCGACAGGTAGAATTGCTAATATCAATATTTTAGAAAGTAAAGAAAACCCAGTACCAATTAGTGTCCTTGCAAAGGGGAAATGGGTGAAGCGTGACGGTGTAAATACGCATGAAGCATTACATATAGACTGGAGTAAATATAAAGTAACTCCATTATCATTAGATTGGTCAATAGAAAAAGAGGATATGATTTTCTCTAATAAAACGGGGATACACTTGTTAAATAACGTTATTACAAAACCATATACTAGTGAAATCAATATAGACTGTGATGAATTATCCACAGATCATGATGAATGCTTCCTCATGATGATTGCTCGTGATGGTACTTGGCGAGTAAATACAGTTGTAAAAGGTTTTGCGAAAGAATTAGGTGGTCTTGCTAGTTCTTATTCCGGCACAGGTGATATGATTCTCATTGGAAAAAGTAAAGAAGATATGCTTACAGCTTTTCGTAGAGTAAAAGAGCTCGGTGGTGGAATGGTCGTAGCAGAAAACAATGAAGTGTTACACGAAATAGCATTACCATTGCTCGGGATTATGTCTAATTTAAAAATGAGTGAATTAATACAGGAAGAGAAACAGATGGTGAAATTACTACAAGAGCGTGGCTACGCGTATGATGATCCAGCATTTACAATTTTATTCTTTTCTGCGACGCACTTGCCTTTTATACGAGTAACACCTATAGGATTATATGATGTAAAAAGTAGTAAGGTACTGGCTTCGCCGGTGAATTTAATAAAGCAATATTAAAAGGAAAGGCCCTATAATAGTCTAAATTATAAGGCCTTTTATATTATTAGTATAAGAATATTGTAAGCCTCAAATGATATAGTATCTAAATCATTTGAGGTGATATGTAAATATGAAAAAAATATTTTACATTTTAAGCATATTTATTCTGTGTGTATCGATACAACACGTTGTACATTCCCAATCAGATGCACCAAGGTTATCTTCGGATTGTCTCGAAGAAAGAAAAGTTCGAGATGAAAAGTATGTGAAGAATAAAATACAGGACATTAAATCCACATTTAATTTAAATATTGATGAACATAGTTTTTGGGAAGTAAGTAAAAGAGATCTGGAGGCTGCCCATTTGATGTATGGTGGAAAGGAAAATGATTCTTATTATAATTCGCTAACTAAAATTTATGATAGTGGTGGATTTAGCGAACAGCCCAGCTTATTTGTGAGGGCGCGAGAAGCATTTTTACTTTATAAAGAAAAAGATATTATCAATGTAATGAAACGCCTAAAACTAGACGTTGAAAAAGGGGAATGGCTCGTTATAAAAACGAAAAAGAAGAAAGGGAAAAAAGTGAAATTCAAGCCTTTGCAATGTGAAAAAGATTATATGAAAAAGAGAAATGAATAACAAAATACGTATTCATGCTGTTTTTATTCAATGATATTTTGCTGTTGATTTGAAATAGAAAAAGGTAAACGAACATATTAGCTTTATGGAATATGATTGTTTACCTTTTTTTGAGAGATTTAAAAATTGGGGATGTTTTTAGTTGGAAATTATGTACTGGCTAATGAACTTATAACATTCAATGAATTTGTTCTTCATAAACATTAGATTTTGTGTCAAATGATTTATACATTGCCGAACCACCTATGTATATTTTATTCTACAGTATTTATAAAAGAATATTGGCCATGCATAAGAAATATGATTGGCACAGTTTTTGCTTGTATTACATGTAAGGAAGGGAGATTGTATGTAAGGAATCTGTACTCGTAATAGTATAAAACAAGCTACTATTGCATTATTAATCATAGTTGTATTTATAGCGGAACTGTAAATACATACAAATAAGTAGGTTTTCGGTTTAAAAATTCTGAATTTTCTTTTAAATTATTAGGGGGCAATGGTATGGTTAAATATTCGAAAATTTCTAAGTGGATTCTTGGTGTTGGACTAGTGACAATAACATGTAATGGTTTGCAAATTCAAGCAGAGACAAAAGAGAAAAATGTGAAGAACGTATTACAAATGGAGCCGGTAGGAATACAGAAATCTGTTGATGAATTGGCGCACCCTTCAAAAGTACAAGAAAATGCATCTTTTACAAAACGGTTAAAATTAGCGGATTTATCGCAGCGTCCACTAGCACTAAACGATAATATTAAACCGTTAGCTGAAGAAAAAAAGTATTCAATGGCTGAGTTAAATCAATTAAATAATAAACAATTAACTGATCTTCTTGTGACAATTAAATGGTATCAAATTCCAGAATTATTTCAGTTTAATAGTGATAGTCTTAAATTCTATCAAGATGATAGTCGAATGCAAGCAATTATTAATAAACTAGCAGAACAAGGACAAGCTTATACGAAAGATGATTCAAAAGGGATTGAAACATTAGTAGAAGCTCTACGTGCAGCATTTTATTTAGGTTTTTACCATGATGAATTAAGCAAACTAAATGAGCGTAGCTACCATGATAAATGTTTACCAGCTTTAAAAACAATTGCAAAAAATCCAAATTTCAAACTTGGTACATCAGAACAAAATAAAGTAATTGCATCATATGGAAAATTAATTGGAAATGCATCAGCAGATGTTGAAACGGTTTTATATGCAGGTGAAATTTTTAAACAATATAATGATAATCTTGCAACTTTCATTGAAGACAGAACAAAAGGAGACGCTATATATGAGTTGATGAAGGGAATTGACTTTGATATTCAGACGGATATGTACACGACTGGAAAAGAGCCAAAAGATACGATGTGGTTTCGAAATATTGATAACTTTATTAATGAAGTAAATCGTTTTGCACTACTTGGTACAGTAACAAATAAAAACGGATGGTTAATTAATAATGGGATTTACTATGCTGGACGATTGGGCAAGCTTCATAGCACGCCGACAAAAGGACAACAAGTTGTTACAGATGCAATGCGAATTTATCCATATTTAGGAGAGCAATACTTTGTTGCGGCAGAACAAATTACTACAAATTATGGAGGAATAGATGCGAACGGAAAAACTGTAAATTTAGATCAAATTCGAGAAGAGGGTAAAAAGAAATATTTACCGAAAACGTATACGTTTGATGATGGAGCAATTGTCTTTAAAGCTGGGGATAAAGTTAGCGAAGAGAAAATTAAACGTCTATACTGGGCGGCAAAAGAAGTGCGTTCTCAATTTTATCGTACAGTTGGTAGCGATAAACCACTTGAAAGTGGACATGCTGATGATGTGTTAACGATGGTTATTTATAATAGCCCAGATGAGTATCAATTTAATCGTCAACTGTACGGATATGAAACGAATAATGGTGGGATTTATATTGAAGGGACAGGGACTTTCTTTACATATGAACGTACACCAGAGCAAAGTATTTATAGTTTGGAAGAATTATTCCGCCATGAATTTACGCACTACTTACAGGGAAGGTACGAAGTTCAGGGATTATGGGGACAAGGAGAAATGTATCAAAATGAACGTTTAACATGGTTTGAAGAAGGAAACGCAGAGTTCTTTGCAGGTGCAACGCGATTAGATAGTGTAGTACCGCGAAAAAGTATAATTGGTGGGTTATCTAATGATCCTGCAAAACGTTATACAGCATCACAAACATTAAATGCGAAATATGGAACGTGGGATTTTTATAATTATTCGTTTGCGCTGCAATCATATATGTATAATAAGCGCCCTGAAATGTTCGATAAAGTGCATGATTTGATTCGCGCAAATGATGTTTCAAGTTACGATGCATACCGTGCTACATTAAGCAAAGATAATAAGTTAAATGAAGAATATCAATCTTATATGCAAATGCTTATTGATAATCGCGATAAGTATACAATTCCACAAGTATCAGATGAGTATTTAACTCAGCATGATCCAAAATCGCTTTCCGACATTACTTCAGATATTACAAATGAAGCGAAATTAAAAGATGTGAAAGTAACAAAAAATAAATCACAATTCTTTAATACATTTACACTACAGGGGACATATACAGGAAGTGCGGCTAAAGGAGAAGTTGAGGACTGGAAAGTGATGAATGAAGCAACAAATGATATGTTGAAACGTCTTTCAGGAAAAGAGTGGACTGGATATAAAACATTGACTGCTTATTTTGTAAATTACCGTGTAAATAATGCTGGGCAATATGAATATGATGTTGTGTTTAGCGGAGTGAATACGGAAGAAGGTACGGCTGTAGAAAAAGAACCAAATAATTCATTTGAAACAGCAAACCCACTATCTTTGAATATTTTGTTAAGAGGAACCTTGAGTGATCAAGATCAGGGGGATAAATTTGTTATTGATGTAAAGGATCAAAAAGATTTACAAATTTCTGTTACGAACGAACAAAATCTTGGACTGAACTGGGTATTATATTCTGAATCAGATCTAAATAATTATGTAGCTTATGCAACAAAACGTGATGGAAACAAATTGCTTGGAAATTATAATGCAAAGCCAGGGAAATATTACTTAAGTGTATATAAGTATGGTGGTGGAACAGGGAATTATACGGTACAAGTAAAATAGTTTACTATAATTTATTTTGAAAGGAAACTTATTGCATTTTTTAGCAAAATAAAGTATGTAATGTTAAAAATTAAACTATATCAATATATCCCTGTTCTAATTATAGAACAGGGATATATTGGCTTTATATTTTTAAATTAAATAATCTCATTGGATTTTGACAAGAAAATAATTAATATAGATTTGAATTCTCATTCGTAAAGAATACTTTAATCTTCTTAATGCTCTTTCATTTCTGTCTCAATGCTTGTTTTCAAATCAGTTGATACTTGATTGAAATACCCCAAAACGATCTCCCTAATATCATCGGATATAACTTTCAAATCACTAGCTAAGTTCTCAGCGAGATGTTCTTTTTCTATCGGTTTTAACTTCGTATAAAATTCACCAGCCTGCGTAAAGTCATTCTGTTTTGTTATAGAAGTTCTTTCAAGTTTACCTTCAACGTACCTTCCATCACCGCTTGTAATTTGATTAGCGGGTGTCCAATCTTGCTGTTGGTTAATCGTTAATTTGCGAAATTCGGGACCAATTCTTCTTCTTTGTGAATCACTGTAAATGTTAGCGCGCCCTTGCAGCATTTTATCATCTGATAGTTCTGCACCATCCAGTAAATTAGAAGGGGAGAATGCGACTTTCTCTACTTGTTCCATAAAATTTTCAGGATTTTTATTTAATACCATTTTCCCGACTGGTATGAGAGGATACGCCTGTTCATCCCATACTTTTGTGTCATCTAAAGGATCATAAGATAGGTAAGCTTCATCTTTCGGATCCATGAGCTGGACGTATAAACCATACTCCACTGGTTTACCATTTTCAATAGCATCATATAAATCTTTCCCGCTATAATCAGGATTTTCAGCAGCTAGTTTAATTGCTTCTTTATTAGTAATGTACTGTACACCTTCAAATGGGTACCAATGATACTTTACATACTTTCGATTACCTTCCGCATTTCTCCATACATATGTATTAACACTATGTCCTGGAATGTGGCGAAGACTTTTGGCCGTACCATTATTAGAGTATAAACGGACAACAAAATGAATAGATTCAGGTGCTTTAGCGACAAAATTCCAAAATCTATTAGGGTCTATTAAGTTATTTTTAGGTGAAGGCAATAATGCTTGAATCGTTTCAGGGAAACGCATTGGGTCACGAACAGAAAAAACAGGAATGTGATTACATAAAAGGTCAAAAATTCCTTCTTTTGTATAAAATTTTGTAGAAAAACCGCGTACATTTCTAGCAGTATCCGGTGTTCCTTTTGTACTAACAGCTAACGAAAATCGCACCATAACAGGAACTTTCTCATTAGAATTTTGTAAAAAACTTAATTTAGTATGTTCAGACATCGAATATATCGTTTGAAAATAACCGAACGCACCAAATCCTTTTACATGAACAGGTCTTTCTAAAATTTTTTCATGAATAAATTCTTGTAATGACTCATGCAGTACACTATCTTGCTCTAGTACGGGTCCACGTGAACCAACTGTTTGAGAGTGAAGTTTAGCTTGTTCATTACGTTCGTCATTTTCATTAAAGTCTTTCCCTAGTATAGATTGCCCCTGTTTATCATAGTTTTCATCCATCGATATAGCCTCCAAATCTTTTTTGTCCATTGTTACTAAATATGATTCTATAGCCTTAATTATGTATGACACGCACAGTTCAAAGCAGTAACATACCGCTAGATGAAAAAAACACATATGTAGTGGACCTGTTGAAATAGAAGAAATTATGGAAAAATGAATATCGGGAAGAGAAAGCACACGTTTTACTAAAAAGGTGGAAGAAAACCACTATTAAAATTTCAATCTTAAAACTTAATTTATAAACGATTATATAGAGAATGAACGTTAAAAAAGGGAAAATAACTAGGAGGAATTTAATATGTCGGATTGGTTTCAATTAGATAAAGAATATATGATGTCTACATATTGTCGTACAGAGGTTGCAATGGAAAAAGGAGAAGGGTGTAAACTGTATGATGTAGATGGTAAAGAGTATTTAGATTTATTTTCTGGCGTAGGAGTAAATGTATTAGGATACAATCATCCTAAAATTGTACAAATGACAATGGAGCAAGTTGCGAAATCGTTGCATTTACCGTTTCATTTTTTAAACCCAGTTGCAATTGAGTATGCAAAGAAATTAGTAGATTGTACTTTAAAAAGCGGAAAAGTCTTTTTTACAAACTCTGGTACGGAAGCGACAGAAACGACATTAAAATTAATTGATAAATATAGATTTATTGCGAATGAAGAGCGTGATGGAGTAGTTGTGTTAAAAGATAGTTTTCACGGGAGGACGTTAGGGGCACTGCATTTTACGAGACAAGAAAAGGTATATCAAAATTTCCCTAAAACATCTATTCCTGTATATGAAGTAGAGCGCGAGAATATAGACCAATTAGAAGAAACCATTATTAAAGAAAATCCAATTGCAATTATGCTAGAGCCTGTTTTAGGTAGCGGGGGGATTTATCCTTTATCAAATGAATATTTACGTGGTGTTCAAAATTTATGTGAAAAATATAATGTACTTCTTGTCGTTGATGAAGTTCAAAGTGGTATGGGTCGAACGGGAAAATTATTTGCTTATCAAAATTTTAATATCACACCGGACATTATTCAAATTGGTAAAGGAGCAGGAGGCGGGATACCGCTAGGAGGAATTATTGTAGGTGAAAGGTTATGTGATGTATTTTCACCAGGAGATCACGGGACAACATTTGCTCATTCATCAATGGGAACAGCTTTAGGTTTAACTGTATTAAATACATTACTTGATGATGGGTTAATGCAAGAAGCTTATGAAACGTCACTATATTTGAATGACAAACTGCAAGATATTCAGAAAGAAAATGCTTATTATATTCAGGAAGTACGTCATGCGGGGATGATGTTTGGGATAAGTGTGAATGACACGAAAGAAAATGTGAAGAAATTACAGATTGAGTTAATGAATAAAGGGATGTTAGTCGATGTAACACAAGGGAATATTATTCGATTACTTCCGCCGTATATTATTACGAAAGAGGAAATTGACGCATTCACTTATGAGTTTATTTCCTGTATTCATAACATAGCTGCTACAGCAAGTATTTAAAAAAATATAAAAAAATATAAAAAGCTGAAGAAGGCGCTATTTTAGCGGCTTCTTCAGCTTTTTAAAATAGTAAATTACTTAACCTAGAGAGCATCTCATTGGACAAATAATTAATTATATGAAACAATAATAACAGATAAGGAGACGTTAATTTTCCTTAAGTGCTTCGAATTAATTTTATTCAATAAGAGAAGGTGTGCTTAAAGAAGTTAAATTAAAAAGGAGCTGTTTTATTATATGCAACAAAATAATGATTTAAATTTTGAACCTCAAGACGTTAATATTGTCAATCCTAAACAAGCCAGGAAAGCAGTAATTGCTACTGGTATAGGAAACGCAATGGAGTGGTTTGACTTCGGATTATACGCGTATTTAGCGGTTATCTTAAGTCAATTATTCTTCTCAGGTGTTGATAATAGTGGATTGCAACTTGTACTTACATTCGGTACATTTGCAGCAGCCTTTCTCGTTCGACCAATCGGAGGTGTATTCTTTGGTAGAATAGGAGATAAGTACGGCCGAAAAATCGTGTTAAGTACTACTATTATTTTAATGGCACTTTCTACATTATTCATCGCATTACTACCAACCTATGAACAAATTGGTGTATGGGCACCAATACTACTTTTAGTTGCCCGAATGATTCAAGGCTTCTCTACAGGCGGCGAATATTCAGGAGCAATGGTTTATATCGCAGAATCTTCTCCAGATAAAAAGCGTGGTATACTCGGTAGTGGTCTTGAAATTGGAACACTCTCAGGTTACATTGCTGCATCGGTAATTGTTACCATTTTGACGTTATTGTTAACAGATGAGCAAATGCTCAGCTGGGGATGGCGTATTCCGTTCTTAGTAGCTGCACCAATTGGTTTGGTCGGTTTATACTTACGCCGTCATCTAGATGAATCTCCAATCTTTGAAGAGATGGAAAAAGCACAAGAGGAATCTGAAGACAATGAACAATTTTCATTTATGGATATTATTAAATATCACAAAAAAGACTTCTTATTAAGCACAGTAATTGTCGCCTTCTTTAATATTACGAATTATATGATTCTTTCGTATATTCCTTCTTATCTAACTCAAGTACTTAAAGTCAAAGAAACAACGGGCTTATTAATTATTTCTATTACGATGGCACTTATGATTCCACTAGCACTATATTTCGGTAAATTAAGTGATAAAATTGGTAATAAACGCGTCGTGCAAATTGGTTTACTTGGTTTAACTGTATTTGCAATTCCAGCATTTTTACTAATAGGTAACGGACATATTGCAGCTATATTTGCAGGTATTTTCGTACTAGGTTTCTTCTTAAGTGTATATGAAGGAACATTACCTTCATTATTACCATCACTCTTTTTCACTGATGTACGTTATCGAGCACTTTCGATTTCATTTAATATTTCTGTATCGATATTCGGTGGAACAACACCGCTCGTATGTTCATACTTAGTTCATGCAACTGGTAACCCGCTTGCGCCAGCATTTTATTTGACGGGTGTAAGTATTATTGGATTAGTTGTATTTAGTGTATTATTTGTTACGACTTCAGGGCGTGCGCTAAAAGGTTCATATCCTACAGTAGAAACGAAAAAAGAAGCACACCTAATCGCTAAAGAAGACCCTGAAGAAACACTTTGGTGGCATGAAGAGTCATTAGAAATTGAAGCAGGTAAGAATGCTTCCATTTAAAAAGCAACGTAGAAGTATAAAAAGACTCCTATGAATATAGGAGTCTTTTTGTTACGTTATTTCTTTCGTTTCTTCAAACTTTTCTGATAGGCATAAAGCTTATGAATCTCTTCCTTAAATTCATGCAGAAGTACAATGCTTTTACCATTTGAATAGCGCACCGTATTATAAGCATCTATAATAA
Organism: Bacillus sp. N6; assembly: GCF_052805735.1. Taxonomy (NCBI): domain Bacteria; kingdom Bacillati; phylum Bacillota; class Bacilli; order Caryophanales; family Bacillaceae; genus Bacillus; species Bacillus sp. N6. The sequence continues at coordinate 2,935,984 of NZ_CM127843.1, read as the reverse complement.
TATCACTTTGAATATTTACATCTTCTTCATCATTTATTCTTTCTAGCCAAGCTTCAACAGTTTCTCCCCGTTTTCTATTTAAAGGAGGGGTTAACTTACTCTCTAGCTTGAAAATTTCCTTCCGAATTTCGTTATGCGGCGGTTTATTTCGTTTAAAACGATTTTGGTTCGTTCCTTCTTTATTAGTAATGATAGTAGATTCGAAGGCGGGCATATTTGGTAAACTGAATTGTTTTCGTTTTTTTACTATTTTCCAAACGACGTAAATAGCGATAGCTGTACATGCTATTATGGTAATGCTATTTATGAGTGTGGGGTCAAAATCAGGAAGTTTTTCCCCATTGTCTTCAATTTTAGGTTTTAAGAGATGCCCTTTACTTGCCCAAACCCCTTCAGTATCTTTCAATTCAGCTGCTATGAGAAATGGATTTATAACATAACCGACTCCTAACGCAACTACTTCTGTGATAAAGCTAAAAATAAGACGAATAAAAGGAAAAACTAAAACAAGTACTATACTCATTACACCAATCGTAATGATAGAAATGAAACGTAATAACTGTTGATTCCGATTTGCCCCAGTTAACCAAAATGTAATCATAATGTGTATAACTAATAGTAACAGCTTCCACAAAGGTGGAAAGGGCGCATAAAATATGGCTGAAATACTAAACCAAACAATACCGCCTAACGATTTTTGAACTGGATATCCTGGTCCGACTACATGTACGATAAAGAAGAAAAGCGGTAACATAATTGTGCCGAATAGAGAGAGTGGGAGAAGGAAAGAACAACCAATTATTTGAGTAATGAACAGTATGACAAATCCGTTTGTTTTTTTATTCATAAATTTATGAATAAGAAATACGCCTATATAGCCTGTTGCTAAAAATATGGCAATAGCAACAAGGTCATCCCTTTCTGTTAATAATGAAAGGAGGAGAAGCAAAATAAAGTCATTAACGTGATAGAGCCAAGTTTTCAACCGATTCCACCATCCCTTCGCTATTAATGAGGAACGTTGGCTGTGAGAGAAGAGGGAGTTCATTTTTCTGTAAACCAATGTATATCATTGTAGACGAACGTTCTCTCTTTCTCGTTACATAATGAAGGAATCCTTGTTTCGGAAGTAACGTACTATCATCTGAAATACGTGCTAATTCTTCTAAAGCTTTTGCATATTGTGTTTGCCCTTCATGTAACGATAAATGTAATGCACCACCTTCTGCTAATACACTAATAAATAATTCAAACGGTATGTGATGCTTCGTTGCATATTGGCAAATGTATGTTGCGAATGAAATTAAATCTTCAACATTATCTTTCCAACCAAATCCACGATCGGCAGCTAAAGAAAGACAAATCGTCCAACTATAATTTTTTACAGGTTCAAATTGCTTCGCTTGTAATTCCTGCATTTTAGCAGATGCCTTCCAATGAATAGAGCGGAAAGACTCACGCTCATATCGCTTTACACCGATAATAGATGTTTCATCATTGTAAAAAGAAAAATTAGTTCGATAAGAACCAGTTAGAAGTTGCTGAAGTTCTTGCAAACCTGCTACTTCTTTAGGAGAAGGATACACAATAATTTCAGTTTTTAACTTATCGAAAACAGGTAAGTGTACATTTAATAAATGAAAAGGATCTTTTAAAACGCATTCGAACTGTTCAATTTGAAACACACCACGTTTCGTTGCGGTTAATGTTAAATCCCATTTTTGCGCCGAATGTGCAGGTTGTGAAAATGGAAAAGAGAATAAAGTTTTTGACATTCGTTCAATTCCTTGATCTTTATGCTGTATAAGAGACGAATCTAAATGAAAATAACAAACACCATTAACGAGAGGGATATGTGCACCGTTTTTCAAATGAATAAAAAACTTTCCAGATTCATCAGGGAAAAGCCGAGTGGTTTGTCTCTCGTTTATAACTTCAAATTTTTTCTCTATGTAAGCGACATATTTATAAATGAAAATCGCAAATAAATAATAGGAGAAAAAGAGAAACATTATAATTCGTTGCGGCATAAAAAACGTAAATAGTATAGCGCCTGGCACAGTTAGTTGAATAATATGGAGTTGAAAAAATAAAGGTACAGTTACAACACGCTGTCCATTCATACTTGCTCAATCTCCACAGGTACGTCAACTTCTTTTAAAATACTTTGCATTATATCATTTTTAGTCGTGCGCAGTGCACCTTCCATTGATAAGACAATACGGTGATTCCAAACAGAAGGAGTTAAAAATTGTATATCTTCAGGGGTGCAATATTCTCTCCCGCGTAAGAAGGCTAATGCTTGAACTGCGCGCACTAAAGAAAGTGTGGCACGTGGGCTTACACCGTTAGCGATGTAATCGTGATTTCGAGTAGCTTGTGCAAGTTTAATTATGTAATGTTCTAACGGTTCTGATATGAAAATTTCTTTTATTCGTTTCTGTGATTCTAATATATCTTCTAAAGAGATAACAGGTGTGACACGTTCTAGCGGTATATCGTTACGAAAACGTCGCATCATTTGTAACTCATCTTCAGGAGTTGGATAACCGATTGAAATCGTCATTAAAAAGCGATCAAGCTGTGCATCTGGAAGAGGGAAAGTCCCTTGTGATTCAATTGGGTTTTGTGTTGCAATAACAAAGAACGGTTTTGGGAGAGGAGTAGACTGTTTTTCAAGCGTCACTTGTCTCTCTTCCATCGCTTCTAACAAACTAGATTGTGTTCTCGGCATTGCACGGTTAATTTCATCTGCTAGCAAAATGTTTGTCATAACGGGTCCAATTCTTAACTCAAATTCACTTGTTTTTGGGTTAAAGTATTCAATACCTGTTACATCACTTGGAAGTACATCAGGGGTAAATTGAACACGAGAAAAACTACCGCCAATACTTTTTGAAATGGTTTTCGCCAGTAACGTTTTCCCAGTACCAGGCACGTCTTCGAGTAGTACATGTCCATCAGCAAGCAGTGAAACAAGCAGTAGATCAATAACATTTTCTTTACCAACAAACACAGATCCTATGTTTTCTTTCAATTTATTTATCATATGTACCATTCCTTTCAGTATAAAAGAGCTAATATTTCTATATTTTAACAAATTATTCAGAAAATTAGTATGATTTTTTAATTCAAAGAAATAGATATTTAATTATTAAATTAAGCTTGCATATTTTGGAATATGATTATACAATATCGGTATACGATGTATCGTAAGTCGATATATCATAAGACGATGTATCGGAGGTAGTTATAATGAATGCGAAGGCGCAAAAATATATTCCGTTAACTGAGGCGACATACTACATATTATTGTCACTTGTAAAGCCAATGCATGGTTATGGAATTATGCAAATGGTAGAAGAGATGACAAATGGAGAAGTAAAACTCGGTCCTGGTACGTTATACGGGAATACGACGAAATTACTAAAAGAAAAATTAATTGTTGAAGTTGCCTCTACAGATAGAAAGAAGTGCTATGAGTTAACGCCGTTTGGGAGAGAAGTACTGGAACTGGAGTACAACAGATTACAGCGGTCTGTAAAGAATGGAAATAGTATATTAGGGGAGTGAATGGAAGATGGAGACAAAAAGGGTATTTAAGTTTTTTACGGCATGGAATTTAGAAAAAGAAGAAGCTTTTTTACGAAAGATGCATCAGCAAGGTTGGGCATTACAAAAATATAATTTAATGTATACGTTTCAAAAAACTGAGCCAAAAGATGTAATATACAAAGCTGATTTTAGATTGGTTTATAGAGATTCGAAAGAACAACAACAAGAGTATTTCGAAATATACGAAATGTCAGGTTGGAAACGCGTAACAAGTTTCACAAGATGGAATTATTTTTGTAAAGAAGTAGAAGAGGTTAATGAATTGCCTGATATTTACTCAGAAAAGGAGACGAGGATACAAAAACTAAATGAATTATTGCTATTCCTTGTTATTATATCAGCAAGTATATTACCATCAATGTATAACCTATTTTTAAGCCCGATGGAATCAAGAGTGCCAATGTGGGCGAAAGTTACGACAGGTCTTTCAGGGTGTATGTGGATGTACTTCTTTATAAGACTCTCTTGGAAAATCAAAAAATTAAAAAGTGAAATATTATAATAAAAAGTGGAGTTTAAAAGAAGTTGATGAGAGTAAAACCGGGATCAACTTCTTTTGTTTCTATATAAACGTAATTTGTTCACTCTTTTTTATATAATAAAAACTATACAATTAAGTTGTAGAACTACTAGTTAAGTATTTATAACCTTATAACCAAATAAAAATCATAAATGAATAAGAAATGATTCTTAATAATAAACCACTAGTTAAAATAATCGAAAATCCTAAATATTAATATTGCTTGATGTATTGTCCTTTTTTGAATATTAAAAAAAGGGTGCGAAGTTTAACATACAATAAGGAAGAAATACATTTTTTTTACCGTATTAAACGAAAAAATCCCTTATAGAAAAAATCTATTTCTAAAAGGGATAGTAATGACATTGTTAGAAAGACTGATTTTGCGCAGGTTTAATAAATTGTTCTGGGTTTTCAACAAGTCCGCATACAGCACACTGGACGCGGTATGTAGGTCCTTGATAGGCCATATGAAAAGCATTCATCGTTTCATTTGTGTATTCTTCTTCTACTTGACCAGTTTGTGGATTTAATTTGACTGGTTTTACTTGTTGTTCAAGAATATTAAAGCGAGTACGGTTCGTTTTACAGCTTGGACATAGCATTGGTTCCATATGTATACACCTCCATTTGTATCATTTCTTAAAATCTTTAATTTTATGCAAGCAAAAAACTTTCTCAATATAAATAGGTGTTTAATGTATTTAAAATTCAGAAAAAATAAAATATAATAAAAGTACGAACTGGTTATGTCCAAACCAAATCTCCTGTTTTATGCCAATAAGCTGGGGGGCCGAGAAATCGGCCTCATTTTTTTTGCTCATTACAACAAAGAACAAGGTTTTTATGAGACTTTTGTCGAAATTTTAGGGATAGATATAAAGGGGGATGTAAAATGGATTTGAAAATGAAGTACATCATTTTATATGTAGAAAAGTTTGAAGAATGTTTAAAATTCTATAAAGATATTTTACAGTTACCTATAAAAGCAGAGCACGGTACATATATTGAATTTAATACTGGAACTACCATTTTAGCGATGAATACGCGGCAAGATGTGAAAGAATTAACAGGACTACCGCTTACAGAAGGTGAATTACAGTCTTCTCATTTTGAATTAGGATTCGTTGTTGAGAATGTACAAAAAACGATTGAGCAATTTAGAGAACAAGGAATCAAGATTTTAGTTGAACCTATTGTAAAACCGTGGGGACAAACAATTGCTTACATTGCTGATCCAGATGGAAATTATATTGAAATTTGCAGTTCATTAGAATAGAGGGAGAAAGAGAGATGGGATTTCCAAAACTAGAAACAGAACGTTTACTCTTAAGAGAACTTACACTATTAGATGCAGAAACGATGTTCCAATATTTTTCGAAAGAATCAGTTATACGTTATTTCGGAATGGATTCTTTTGAAAATATTGAGCAAGCGAAAACAACGATTCAAACGTTTAACAATCGTTATGAAGAGGGCAGTGTATTTCGCTGGGGAATCGAGAAAAAAGGGACGGGCCAATTAATCGGAACGTGCGGATTTCATTTAATTAATAATATTCATAAACGAGCTGAAATTGGTTATGAATTAGATGATACATATTGGGGACAAGGATATGCATCGGAAGCATTACAAGCGATTTTAGCTTACGGATTTGAAATGCTGCAACTGATAAGAATCGCAGCGGTTGTATATGTAGAAAATAAAGCTTCTCAAAAGTTGTTAATAAAAGCAGGATTTCAAGAAGAAGGATTACTTCGAAAACATATGATTCAAAATGGAGTTGCTCATGATACCATTTTATATTCTTTATTAAAAGAAGAGTGGAAGAAGTAATGAGTACAAACGAACTTATAACGATTATGAAGAATCATAGGGAAAATAGATTCATTTTAGGTATAGATGGTTTAAGTCGTTCAGGAAAAACAACATTCGTAGCAAATTTAAAAGAAAATATGAAACAAGAAGGCATTCCGTTTCATATTTTCCATATTGATGATCATATAGTAGAGCGTAATCGACGCTATTATACAAACCATGAAGAATGGTATGAGTATTATTGTTTACAGTGGGATATTACATACTTGAGGCAGAAGTTTTTTCAGAAGTTACAACATGAGACAAAATTAACTTTGCCTTTTTATCAAGAGGAAACAGACTCATGTGAAATGAAAAAAGTGCAGATTCCTATTGTAGGCGTAATTGTTATTGAAGGAGTTTTTCTGCAGCGAAAAGAATGGAGAGATTTCTTTCATTATATGGTCTATTTGGACTGTCCAAGAGAGACAAGGTTTCTACGTGAGAGTGAGGAGACACAGAAAAACCTTTCAAAGTTTGAAAATAGGTATTGGAAAGCAGAGGATTATTACTTAGAAATGGAATCGCCGAGGGATAGGGCGGATTTAGTCATTAAATGATTTGAACATAGCAGGTGAATAGAATGAATATTTTATGGGATTTTGATGGGACGTTATTTGATACGTATCCTGCATATACAATGTTGTTTTCTGAAATATTAGGTGATTCAGTAGAAAAACAAGAAATATACAAAAACTTAAAAATATCATACTCTCATGCAATTTAGTATTATAATATTTCATGCGAGCAGGAAGAAAAGATTAAAGTTTTGAAGGGAAAATTCACGTCAAAAGATATGAAACCTTTTGCAGGTGTCGAAGAGGTTTTGAAATTTGCAAATAAAAATGTGATTATGACCCATAAACATAGGGAAGGGGTTATGGGCATTTTAAAATATTACGGCTGGGAAAAATACTTCGTAGATATGGTTACAATTAACGATGGCTTTCCTCGAAAGCCAAACTCTTTAGCTTATAATCATCTGCATAAAAAATACAATATTGATTTAGCTATTGGAGATAGAGAATTAGATTTATTACCTGCAAAAGAATTAGGTATTTCAACATGTATGTTTCAAGGTAATTGTGATGTAGCGGATTATTCTTTATCACATTACTCGGAGTTTTTTAAGGTAGTGAGTGATAGAGAGTTTTCTTTATAAAAAAAGTTATTAATAAAGACTGTATCTTTCATTTTAAAGGTACAGTCTTTATTTTTTAGAGCTATTATATACCAATTGCCGTGGATTAAAGAATGATTGTATATCTTTAGTAAAGAAATAGTCAGGTTAGTTGTTAGATAGAAATAAACTGACAGATAAAGTGATAGTGTCCGTTTTATCTGCTTTTTATCATAACCAAATTATGGTTATTCATGCTAATATAAACTCATAGCTATATAGAAGGGGTGATTGTAGTGGATTAAGTGATTTTTTTAATCTTGGTTAAATACTTTGAAGATAGGGGTTTATAACTATGAATACAAAACTAATAATAGTAGAAGGGTTACCTGGATTTGGAAAATCAACCACTGCAAAGCTAATAAATGAAATTCTAAGCCAAAATAAAATTGAAGTTGAACTATTTTTAGAGGGAAATTTGAACCACCCAGCCGACTATGATGGTGTATCTTGTTTTAATAAATTTGAGTTCAATAGATTATTATCTAACAGTGGAGATTTTAAAGAAGTGCTCCTTAAGAAAGTTCTAAAAAAAGGAAGCAATTATTTATTACCATACAGAAAGATGAAAAATGAGTTTGGTGACCAGTTTTCGGACGAATTATTTAACGTTATTTTAAAAAATGATATATACGAATTACCATTCGATAAAAATGTTGAATTAATTGCTGACAAATGGAATGACTTTGCTGAAATCGCTCTAGAAGACAATAAGGTTTATATCTTTGAATGTTGTTTCATACAAAATCCATTAACTATTGGGATGATTAAATATGGTGAACAAAAAGAAAAAATAATAAATTATGTAATGAAAGTTGCAAAAATCATAGAGAATTTAAACCCAATGTTATTGTATGTAGAACAAGATAATCTTGAATTTTCATTTAGGAAGGCGTTAAAAGAAAGAACTCCAGAATGGTCCACAGGAATTATCGACTATTACACTAACCAAGGCTATGGGAAAGAACATCACCATTCAGGTGTAGAAGGAGCGATAAAAGTTCTTGAAGCTAGAAGGAATTTAGAATTAGAAATATTCGATATGTTAAAAATGAAAAAAGAAACGATCAATAATACAAAATATGAAATTGACTCATATAGGTCAATGTTAAAAGATAAGTTAGCCATACAAATGGTGAAATAGCTTTTTACACTAACTGGTGCTTTAGTTGAAGAGGGAAATAAAAAACGCTCAGAATATTTTCTGAGCGTTTTAGTTTGTTATTTCTAATGTTTATTAGCATTTTTCTCTTCCTAAACTGAACCCATTACTCGTATGAAGGACTCTATTTATTCGGTATCTTCAGGTTGATATTCTAAAATATCCCCCGGTTGGCATTCTAATGCTTTACATATTGCTTCTAAAGTTGAAAAACGGACTGCTTTTGCTTTTCCATTTTTCAAGATAGAAAGGTTAGCCATTGTAATTCCAACCTTCTCTGAAAGTTCTGTTACACTCATTTTTCTTTTTGCTAACATTACATCAATATTAATAATAATTGCCATATTATTCACCTCAGACCGTTAAATCATTTTCTGATTTTATATCTATAGCATCTTTTAATAGTCTTTGGAGAACGGCAGCAAAGACCGCGATTACCATTGAAGCAAAAATCATAATCATTCCGATAATAATAATGCCAGGGGCGTCATCTCTCTCTGCCACGAGATAGAAAAGTGGCATACCTAATACATATAATACACTAATTGCCAATGCGCTGTACTTAATATTTTTTAAAGCTTTAACAGATAACTCAGAGAATGCGTTGTTTGTATCAATATAGTTTAAAAGTTTAAATGTTTGGTACAAAGCGAAGTAATAAGGTATTGCTGTTGCGTATAAATTGATAAATACAAGGTATTTAATATATGCAATATCCGGATATAATTCTGCGGCGAAGTTTCCTATTTTAGGAACTAAAAAAATGCACATAGCAAGAACGGGGATTCCGATCAGAATCACAACGGTCTTTAAAAAGAGTGTGGATCCTTGTTTCATAAAAAGCACCTCATTTATTTAATATCTTATTAATTTAACATGAAATTTATTGTTAAACAATAAAATTTTATTTCTTTTAATCGAGGATTTATTGTTAAACAAGTAATTAATGAAAAGGATGCTAAATCTTTTTTATAAGATAGATGACACATACCGATATTTAATTAAGGAAAGAAATAGAAAGTAACTATTGTTAGCTTTATGAGAATTGGGAACTAATAAAACATATGTAGGTTGTGGAATGAGAAAGGAAATAAGGTGTATTGAAATGAATGCAAAGTTTATGGAGGAACAATCATGTTGAATTATGGTGTGAAGATGAAAAAGTTACTATTAGTGGGAGCTATAATAGTAAGCGTATTAAGTACGGAAAGTATGATGAATTATCATGCGGCCAAAGCTAAGGTGAAAAAAGTAGAACACCAGCCTAAAAATATAATTATGATGGTTATGGACGGAACAAGTTCAACGGCGACAACATTGGCTCGCTGGTATAAAGGGGCACCGCTTACGTTAGATCAAATTGTAACAGGAGGTGTTCGTACATATTCTGCAGAATCAGCTATTACAGACTCAGCGCCAGCAGCAACAGCATTAGCAACTGGAAATAAATCGAATTCAGGATATGTAGGCGTACTACCTTCTATTGTAAATTCACCTAACTTAAAGCCAATAAAAGAAGAGGACAAGTTACGGCCGGTCGCAAACGTATTGGAAGGTGCAAAACGTACTGGACGTGCAACTGGAATTGTTGCTACATCTGAAATTCAGCATGCTACTCCGGCGGGATTCTCGGCTCACCATGTCAATCGCAAGCAATTTGACGTAATTGCGAAGCAGCAAGTATATCAAAATATAGATGTCGTATTAGGCGGGGGAAAAGCGGCGCTGCTACCTATGAAAAGTAATGGAGTCCGAAAAGATGGTGAAAATTTAGTAAAGGTGATTCAAGACAAAGGATACGATTTTGTTGAAACGAAAGATGCGTTATTGAACTCCAAATCTAATAAAATTTGGGGCTCTTTCTCAAATCATGCTCTTGCGTTTGATATAGATCGTATAGCAACAAATCCAGAACAACCAACACTTTCTCAAATGACAGAAAAAGCAATTCAAACATTATCAAAAGACAAAGATGGTTTCTTTTTATTCGTAGAAGGTAGTAAGCCTGATTGGGCAGCTCATGCTAATGATCCAATTGGGATGATTAGTGATGTATTGGCATTTGATGAAGCGGTAGCAAAGGCGTTACAATTTGCGAAGAAAGATGGGGATACGATGCTCATCGCTTTAACTGATCATGGTAACAGCGGTATCTCTATAGGGAATAGAAATACGACAAAAGGATACAATACTACACCGGTTTCTGCATACATTGATTCATTGAAAAAGGCGAAAATGACACTTGAAGGAACTATAAATAAACTGAAATCTGATTTATCAAATGTAGAAGATGTAGCTAAACTATACGGTTTGGATAATCTAACTCATGATGAAAAAGAAAAATTAAAAGCGGCAAAAAAGAAAATGGATGTAGGACGAATTCTTACTACATTATTGGCTAATCGTGCAAATATTGGCTTTACGACAGGAGGACATACAGGTGAGGATGTATTTTTACATTCTTATGGACCTCAAAAACCAGAAGGCTTAATCCAAAATACAGACATTGCGAAGACGATGGCGAAAGCGATGGGCTTTAACTTAGAAGAAGTAACGAATAAAATATTTTTAGAGAGTGAACAAGCCTTTAAGAAAATCGGTGCAACTGTAACAGCCGACAAAACCGAAGGAGCAAACCCGTTACTCGTAGTAAAACATAATAAAGTAGAAGCACAATTATTTGGTAACAAAAATATAATTCGTATCAATGGTAAAGGGTATGAATTAGGAAGTATTATTGTAGAGAGTAATGGAAAGTGCTATGTACCAGAAGAAGCAATTCAACTATTTGTAAAGCATTCTCGTTAAAAAATTGCCAACCAGTTAAGCTAACTGGTGGCAATTTTTTTGTGTTTATTCTAAATATAAGGGTTCGGATTGTTTTGGAAAGTTTTCCAGATGAGACTTGTATAAATGTGAAAGGGGAATTATATTTTTTTCTTACATTAAAAAATTTCGTTTTGTAGAATAGAGAATTTATACATATAGTAAAGTCTAATGTATTATCAATTAATATTTATGAAAAATATATTAATACTTTAGAATTTCTTTAATTTTCATTATTTTTTATTTAATATTATTCGTTATATTTATAATATGTTTATTTCAATTTATCGTATTGTAGCGCAGTTTCATATAATTATAAAGCAATCATCAAAATAAAATCTCCACTAGAGTAAATTTATTATTTTTTTGCGTCTTTTTTATCCCGCTATTTGCTGGGCAGTAAGACCCCCACCTCAAAATTCAGCGAAAGCAAAGAAGTTAGGTGGGGATCGGGCTGCCTGTAAAAGCCCGATTGGTGAGGGCTGATTAAAGTTTCACTTTATTTACGAAAATTATTATGCAGCTAAGAAAACTGTAGTTCATTGAATTAGAGGTATATTAGAATTTAGTTGAAGAAAGAGAGAGGGAATAAAATGAATATAGTGCACTTACGTCCTAAACAGCGGTCTAAGTATCGCATTATGCTAGGGACGTGGTATTACTCTACAAAGAGATACATTCAGTGGTTAGTAGACGGAAAAACATATGCAAAAAGGCTCCAACAAGAAAAGCTACCTTGTACAGCAATTCAGCACCGAACGATATTACTTCGTAAGCTCAAAGATGTAGATATGTGGTATCAACAGAATAAGGTTGTTAATTTGAAAATTGCTGTAAAAAAACTAAATGGTATCGTCATTAGACCAGGAGAAACATTTTCTTACTGGCGTTTAATAGGTAAGCCTACGAGGAAAAAAGGATATGTAGAAGGTATGGTATTACACTACGGATCTTTTCAAACAGGTATTGGAGGAGGTCTTTGTCAGCTTTCGAATTTAATATATTGGATGACTTTACATACACCACTGACAGTAACAGAACGATATCGTCATAGCTTTGATGTCTTTCCTGATTCGAGGCGAACTCAACCGTTTGGGAGTGGAGCGACTTGTTCCTATAACTATTTGGATTTACAAATTAAAAATGAAACGGACCAACCGTATCAACTTCACCTTTATATGACAGATGAACATTTAGTTGGTGAATGGAGAACAGTCTATCCGCAACTTTATCAATATGAAGTGTATGAGAAAGAACACTCAATTCAACCTGCATACTGGGGCGGTTATATACGACATAATGTGATTCAACGTAAAGTATATAATCAACAGAAACAGTTAATAGAAGATCAATATGTAACGGAGAATCACGCTATAATGATGTATGAACCACTATTAGCTTGTAATAATGAGAATAGTGAGTAATATGATAATCCATAGATTAAATAGTATAGAAAATATTTAATTCTTATTTTTATTAAAAAAATATAAATCTCAGATTTACTGGATTTTGATTGTAACTAAGAACATATAAAAGTTCACTGTTATTTATTGGAGAGCCTGTTTGTTTTTCTATCTTTTGTATTTCACTCTGCATAAAAAATATTTCTCAACATTTTATTTGTTGAAAAAGATTGAATATTCGTATTATAACGAATATTATGTTGTTATCGGCAAAAAACGATAATTTGCAGACACTGGGGAGGAAATACATTGAAAAAGAAAAAGAAATTAAAACCATTAGCGGTATTAACAACAGCAGCGGTACTAAGTAGTACGTTTGCTTTTGGAGGTCACGCAGCGTATGCTGAGACACCAACATCATCTCTACCAATAGATGAGCACTTAATACCGGAGGAGCGTTTGGCAGAAGCGCTAAAACAACGGGGGGTAATTGATCAATCTGCATCACAAGCTGAGACGTCAAAAGCTGTCGAAAAATATGTTGAGAAAAAGAAAGGGGAAAACCCTGGGAAAGAAATCTTAACAGGAGATAGTCTTACACAAGAAGCTTCTGATTTTATGAAAAAAGTAAAAGATGCAAAAATGAAGGAAAATGAACAGGCACAGCAGCCTGAAGTAGGCCCAGTAGCTGGACAAGGTGCAGCATTAAATCCAGGGAAATTAAATGGAAAAGTACCTACTACATCAGCGAAGCAAGAAGAATACAATGGAGCTGTTCGAAAAGATAAAGTACTTGTTTTACTTGTAGAATTTAGCGATTTTAAGCATAACAATATTGATCAAGAGCCAGGATACATGTATTCTAAGGACTTTAATCGTGAACATTATCAAAAAATGTTATTTGGTGATGAACCATTCACTTTATTTGATGGATCGAAGATTAACACATTTAAGCAATATTATGAAGAACAATCTGGTGGTAGCTATACAGTTGATGGGACTGTAACAGAATGGCTTACTGTTCCAGGAAAAGCATCAGATTATGGTGCTGATGCGGGTACTGGTCATGATAACAAGGGGCCTTTAGGACCAAAAGATTTTGTGAAAGAAGCATTAAAAGCAGCGGTAGCAAAAGGAATCAATTTAGCAGACTATGACCAATTTGATCAATACGATCAAGATGGTGATGGAAATAAAAATGAGCCAGATGGAATTATTGATCATTTAATGGTTGTACATGCTGGCGTTGGTCAAGAAGCTGGCGGCGGTAAATTGAAAGATGATGCGATTTGGTCACATCGTTCAAAACTCGGTTCAAAACCATATGCAATTGATGGCACGAAATCTTCTGTTTCGAACTGGGGCGGAAAGATGGCTGCATACGATTATACAATCGAGCCTGAAGACGGAGCGGTTGGTGTGTTTGCACATGAGTATGGCCATGATTTAGGCTTACCAGATGAATATGATACAAAGTACTCAGGACAAGGTGAACCTGTTGAGTCATGGTCTATTATGAGTGGTGGTAGCTGGGCTGGAAAAATTGCAGGAACAGAGCCAACGAGTTTCTCACCACAAAATAAAGAGTTTTTCCAAAAGAATATGAAGGGGAATTGGGCGAATATCCTTGAAGTAGATTATGACAAACTTAGCAAAGGCATCGGTGTTGCGACATATGTAGATCAAAGTACTACAAAATCTAAACGACCTGGAATCGTTCGTGTTAACTTGCCGGACAAAGATATAAAAAATATCGAATCGGCGTTTGGTAAGAAGTTCTATTATAGTACAAAAGGAAATGACATTCATACAACACTTGAGACGCCAGTATTTGACTTAACAAATGCAAAGGATGCTAAGTTCGATTATAAGGCATTTTACGAACTTGAAGCGAAGTATGATTTCCTTGACGTATATGCGATTGCAGAAGATGGAACGAAGACACGCATTGATAGAATGGGCGAAAAAGATGTAAAAGGCGGCGCGGATACAACTGATGGTAAATGGGTTGATAAATCATACGATTTAAGCCAATTCAAAGGAAAAAAAGTAAAACTGCAATTTGAGTACTTAACAGATATTGCAGTAGCTTATAAAGGATTTGCGTTAGATAATGCAGCCTTAACTGTAGATGGAAAAGTTGTTTTCTCTGATGATGCAGAAGGTCAGCCAGCAATGACGTTAAAAGGCTTTACTGTGTCTAACGGATTTGAACAGAAAAAACATAATTACTATGTAGAGTGGAGAAATTACGCTGGTTCTGACACTGCGTTACAACATGCACGTGGCCCAGTATTTAATACAGGAATGGTTGTATGGTATGCGGATCAAAGCTTTACAGATAACTGGGTAGGCGTTCATCCAGGTGAAGGGTTCTTAGGAGTTGTAGATTCTCATCCAGAGGCAATTGTAGGGACATTAAACGGACAACCTACTGTGAAGAGCAGTACGCGTTATCAAATTGCCGATGCGGCATTCTCATTTGATCAAACGCCAGCATGGAAAGTAAATTCACCAACTCGCGGTATCTTTGATTATAAAGGATTACCAGGAGTGGCGAAATTTGATGATTCTAAGCAATACATCAACAGCATTATTCCTGATGCAGGACGTAAGTTACCAAAATTAGGACTGAAGTTTGAAGTGGTAGGCCAAGCTGAAGACAAGTCTGCAGGTGCAGTTTGGCTTCATCGATAAAATAAGGTGAAAAGAAGAGGAGCTGCCATAAGTCGGTGAAATTGACTTATGGTAGCTCTTTTCTTCTTGTGAAAAAACTCTCTGTTTTTTTATGTACTTATTGGAAAAATTCGAAGTTTCTTTGATATATATAATGCTCCGTTTGTCCAATTATAGAAGCTATTTTGGACGTAAGAAATTTGTAAGTAATGAGTAAGAAAAAAGAGATTTTTATAGTATAAAATATTTATTATAGCTACTTTTAACACCTGATACTAATAGTGTGCTATAATATGAATTAGCAACAAAAAGGAAAGGAATTAGAACAATGACCTTAGAAAATACTAAAAATTTAAAAAAACAAGTTGCTCCTTTTGAAAAATCAACGATTAAAAAAAGTGTTTGGCAACTGATCAACACAATCGTGCCATTTATTATTTTATGGTACCTTGCTTATAAAAGTTTGTCAGTTTCTTATTGGTTAACATTAGTTCCAGCATTGTTAGCCGCTGGATTTATGACAAGGATTTTCATTATTTTTCATGATTGCACCCATTATTCGTTTTTTAAAAGTCGACGTGCAAATAGAATAGTTGGAACGTGTATGGGTGTTTTAACATTATTCCCATTTGATCAGTGGGGGCATGAGCATTCTATTCACCACGCTACGAGTGGTAATTTGGATAAAAGGGGTACAGGAGATATTTGGACGCTTACAGTAGATGAATATGTAGCAGCACCATTTAGACTTCGTTTAGCATATCGTTTATATCGCAATCCATTCGTTATGTTTGGGTTAGGCCCGATTTATGTTTTCCTGCTTAAAAATAGATTTAACCGAAAAGGTGCTAGAAAAAAAGAACGTATGAACACTTATTTAACGAATATTTTAATCGTTGCTATTATAGGAATGCTTTGCTGGGCAATTGGATGGCAATCGTTTCTTTTAGTACATGGTTCTATATTTTTAATAGCAGGTTCAATAGGTATTTGGTTGTTTTACGTACAGCACACATTTGAGGATTCTTATTTTGAAGAGGATAAAGATTGGGAATATGTGAAAGCGGCAGTGGAAGGAAGTTCTTTTTATAAGCTTCCTAAAATTTTGCAATTCTTAACTGGTAATATTGGATTCCATCATGTTCACCATTTAAGCCCAAGAGTACCTAACTATAAACTAGAAGAGGCACACAATAATACGCTTCCGTTAAAAAATGTACCAACGATTACGCTTGCTACAAGCTTACAATCACTACGTTTCCGTCTTTGGGATGAGAAAAGTAACAATTTTGTTAGCTTTAAAGATGTCAAAAATATAATTAAAAATAATGTTTCTGTTCGAGTGAAATCTGAACTATAATTGCATCGTATATAAAACTCCCCTTAATCATTTTCGATTTAAGGGGAGTTTTTGTTTAAAGAGTAGATGCCAGATAAGAAGAAAAATTAAATGATTCAAATTATAATTGAAGCAGATTAGAAAATTGCTTGTATGTAAGTACAAATGTAAGTTGACAGTAAATACATTATGTTAACAAATGGAGTTGTCATGAATTTTCCGTTATGATAATTGTTCATAAATCCGACGAAAATTAATAGCAAAAAGGGGGGTACACATGCCTATCAACTTAAAAATGAAAACAAAGTGTACTTTCTGTGTACACTTGTTTTTTCATACGCTCACGAAGTTGTTTTTCTGTAAATCGATACATAATCACCCGAGTGAATAGTTTTTTATCCTTTCCAATATAAGCTTCTTTTATTTCATAGGACTGTCCTGATTTTAAGGTATCCATGATGTGCTCTAAATCAACTTTGATGTACTGATATTGTTTTTTTATTGTTCCGTTTCGAAAGTATTCAGGAAATTCATTTTTGACATATATCCTATTGTTTAATTTGAGTCGCGGTATATAGTACACACCACGTTGATCCATTAGAACAAATTATCCTTTTCCATACCGATCACACATCTTTTGTAGAATGATAGTATCAGCATATCCCAGTTTAAGAGGTTACTTGCAAAAATATTTAGAATTTTTTTTGCGATAATCCTCCGAAATGTAATACGGACTTTAAATACTTTCATTTATAATTCTCTATTTGTCTATACTTTTCATATCGCTGTTGTATAAGCTCTTCCGAGGATAATATTATCAATTTTTTTAGAGATGATTCGATTACAGATTCAATCATTTTTGCCTGTGATTGTATATCATTTTGTGCTCCACCTTTAATTTCAGGAATGATTTCATCAATAATTCCTAAATGTTTTAAATCTTTTGCTGAAATTTTCATATGTTCAGCAGCTTCTGGAGCATACTTAGCGTCCTTCCATAGGATAGATGCTGCTCCTTCTGGCGAAATTACCGAGTACCATGAATACTCTAACATATGGATATGGTTACCGACACTAATGCCAAGAGCCCCACCACTTGATGCCTCTCCAATTACAATACAAACAATTGGCACTTTAAGTGTAGCCATTTCAAATAGATTCCGAGCTATCGCTTCAGAAATTCCACGTTCTTCAGACCCTATCCCTGGATAGGCGCCTATTGTATCAATAAATGTAATAATAGGGCGATTAAATTTATCAGCTTGTTTCATAAGTCTTAGCGCTTTTCTATAACCTTCTGGATGTGCCATTCCAAAATTTCTTTCTATACTTTCCTTTGTATTTCTACCTCTTTGATGACCAATAACCGTAACGGGCATTCCTTTAAATTTTGCAATACCACCTATCATTGCTTTATCATCACCATATAATCGATCACCATGAAGTTCGAGAAAGTTTGTAAACAATAAAGGTATATAGTCCAATGTCGTGGGTCGATTACGTAGCCTTGCAATTTGAACTCGTTGAAAAGGTGTAATATTAGAATAAATTTTATCTTGCATTTTATTTAAACGTTTTTCTAATTCATGAATTTCTGACGATAAATCTACATTATTTTCTTTCATAATTTTCTTTAATTCATCAAATTTCTCTTTTAATTCAATAATAGGACGTTCAAAATGCAAACTCATTTTATCCTCCAAATGTTATGATTTACCTCACTCTAATCAAAAGGCTTAGAAATAGAATCAATAAATAATTCAAAACCATCCACAACTATTTTTTGTTCTGATTCTGATAAATTATTGAGAATACTTTGATAAAATGTAATGGATTGCTCTCTTAAGCAATTAACAGTTATGTGACCTTTTTCTGTGAGGTGCAGAAAAAGTTCTCTTCTATTTTTTTCATTTACTTCACGATAAATAAGCCCCTTTTTTACTAACTTATCTACCAATCTACTTACAGTTGAAGTCTCTAATCTAAGTTTATTGGATAGTTGCCAAACAGTTAATTTTTCCACCTCTAGTTCTTCTAATGCCATCATTTGAGAAGTTGGTAAAGGTTTTTCAAATGGTCCATTGGGCAATTTTTGAGATTCAAAAACCCCAGTTATTATAATCATTTTCTTAATATCTTTTCTTAGTTTTAAGGCATCTTCTCTTTTCAAAAAGGTCACCCTCCTACAACTATTGTATCATACATCAATTGTATTATACATGAATATGATTTTTTCACAAGCTTAACGTAAGCCAATATTACAACATGGACGAGATATTTCTTCTTGTTAAAATGGTATAAGTGGATTGTTTTCTACAAATAGCAGAACATCAATTATGTATCAGGGGCCTTTATGGGGTACCGCTCATCGAAATCAAGCTAAGAAAATAAAACTACCCCCAAAAACGAAATTTTGTGACAACTTGTGACGAAATTTCGTTTTTGGGGGGGGAATTCTAAATTCTTAAGTTGATGGGCATGGGAATCGTACAACATTATATCCAAAAATAAGAAAAGACTTGAACGGAAATTCCATTCATTTTTCTTGGTGTTCCTCATTCCATACACTTAAATAGGACGCATATTCTAATTCATCTGGATTCTCATGTAACATAGAAATGAATTCTAATTTATTTCCATCACAATCTAGAAAGTATACACTTGCAGCAGGCATCCACCTTTGGACAATTGGCTTTTGATTTCCTTTTCCTTGACTTCCTATCACTGCTATTCCACGTTCCTCTAACCACGCTTTAGAAGTCATTAAAAACTCTAAATTTACACCAAAAGCAAAATGTCTCGGCTCAAAGTCTTCAATGTTTTGTACTTCCCATAGTCCAAGCATTTGTTGTTTATTTTCTCCGACCCAAAAGAAAGCCACTCTTCTTTTGGAGAACTTTCTTGCTAACGTTAATCCTAGCTTGTTTTGATAGAAATTTATTGCGTTTTCTAAATTTCTTACATGTAAATGAGTTTCGTATATGTTCTGTATTATTATGATCATTCCTTTCTTTATTTGTAACTACCAATTAAATAGTGAATGTAATTCTAAAGTTGAAATATGTATAAGCCTAGTAATGTACATCTATATCCGATATACCTATTTACTATTATATTGAAATTGGAATGTGATAAATCCCACTGAAGTAGTAAGTGTTTAAATGAACACTCTACTACTTTTGTAGGAGAGGGGATATATCTATTAAATTCAGATGAAATCATATTTAAATAATGAAAAACGCTATTCTTTTCGTAAGAATAGCGTTTTTTTATGTTTTTAAGTTGGTGGCCATAGGGTAGAATTTGAAAAATGAGGATTTACAAAGCTAAGAAGTTTAACTCCACAAAAAAATCGATTTCCTGTGGAGTTAAAGGAATCGACTTTTTTATTTACCTTGATGTATTAACGCAGCTGTTAACTTAATAGTAAATAAGTAGAATCCACTATTTCTCCCAAAGTTCGATCAATCGACCTTCAGGATCCTTAATCCAAATAAACTTTCCAAATTCACTGATTTCTTCTTTCTTCTCAAGAGGTACACCAATATTCTCAAGATGCTTTATAGTCTCGTTTAGATTATGTACTTCGAAATTTAACATCACTTGTTGTTCTTTTGGAAAATAATTGTCATTCTCTGTAAAGAAAGAAAAGATGGTCTCATTTCCTAACTGGGGTTTAATCACAGTTCCATTCCAATCTTCTATATCAAGTTTCAACACTTCACTGTACCATTTTTTTATAACATCAAGATTCTTAGTTCTCCAAAATATTCCTCCAAAACCTTTTATCATCGTATCTAACTCCTGTCTGTCTTTAAATATATATTAAATATATCAAAACAAAACAGTAATAGTAAGCAGAATCATCAACTTATGAATAGTAAAAATAGTAATTGCTAGTATTATAGTATTTACTACATTAACACTTTCTACAACATCATTAGCAGAACTTGAAATTTTGGGAAAGGTATAGAAATGCTCATTTTTCAACCAAAAGTTCACCTGAGCAATCCAGAACTTAAAGTGTTATAAATAATTCTTTCAATAGTAGGGGGAAATGAGAGAAGGAACGATAAAAGACCACACATGAAGTGAAACGCCACGTGTGGTCTTTTATGTATCGTCAAATATTACGAAGTCTCGCTAATTTTACTTTCACTATGAGTGTTAGTAGATATTCTTTTCTTAACTTTAAAGTGATAGTAGGTATAGCAAAAGATGATAAATGGTACAGTGCAATAGATTCCAAGTCGTTGTTCTGGGATAAAAATAAGACTGATTAATATAATGCCATACAATCCAAAACCAAGAATTGGTACGAGTGGATAAAGTGGTGTTTTAAATTTTAAGTCTTCTAATTTTCCACCGTCTGCTAAATAATGTTTGCGGAAAAAGAATTGAGAAACACAAATTGACATCCAAACAATAATGGTAATGACTCCGGAAATTGAAATGAGCCATAAGTAAACCGTTTCAGCAGCTACTACGCTTGTCAAAAGAGAAAAAGCAGAAATAGCTATCGTCATGATTAAAGCGTTGAGAGGAATCCCACGTGATGATAATTTCTTTAAAAAGGCTGGAGCCATTTCGTTTTTTGATAAAGACCAAAGCATTCGAGTAGCAGCGTATAGTCCTGAGTTTGCAACAGAAAGAACAGCAGTAAGAATAACAAAGTTCATAATATCAGCTGCATATGGAATACCGATATTATCAAAAACAGCAACGAATGGGCTCTTTGTTAATCCAGCTTCTTCCCAAGGAATTAAAGCAACAAGAACAAAGATTGCTAAGACGAAGAAAAACATTGTGCGCCATATAATATTTCTAATAGAACGAGGTAAAGTTTTTGCTGGATCTTCACTTTCACCTGCTGCGATTCCAACAAGTTCTGTACCTTGGAAGGAATAGTTGACTGTAACCATTGTTAAAAGAATAGCGGCAAGTCCATTTGGGAATAAACCACCATGATTTACGAAATTTGATAATAGCGGAGCGGGTTCGTCACCTTTTAAATCAATAAAACCGAACATAGCGGCGCCGCCAAGAATAATGAAAGCGATAATGGCAGATACTTTTATACTTGAAAACCAAAATTCTGTTTCTGCATAACTACGAGCAGATAATGCGTTAATAGTGAAGATTGTAACGCCAAATATTAAACACCAAAACCAAACAGGAATATCAGGAAACCAGCGCTGCATTGTAATGCCGGCAGTTGTAAATTCAAGACCGGTCGTATTCGCCCAGCTTAACCAATACAACCATCCGATTGTAAAGCCAGTTGCAGGATTGATGAACTTAGTGGCATATTCTTGGAAAGAACCTGAAACAGGCATGGCTACAGCAAGTTCACCAAGACATAGCATAACGAAATACATTAATAATCCACCGGCCATAAAGGCAAGTACGGATCCGCCAGGTCCAGCTTGACTTATAATAAAGCCAGATCCGTTAAATAACCCCGTTCCAATCACACCACCGAGTGCAATCATGAATAAGTGTCTACTTTTCATCGTCCGTTTTAATTCATTGTTTGTATTGCTTACTTGCGCCATTGTTTTCCTCACTTTCATAGGTGATAGAATAAAGTTTGATGTTTTTCCGTATTATGGAATGTATTCCGTGATGTGAAATCTTGTTATAATTTTCAGATAATTAAAAAGAAAAGTCAATATTTTTTTGTTTGCGTTTTCAATTCTTTGTTAGTGATATGTTTTTATTGTTAGAAAATTAAATAAATAGATTGATTTCATTTCGAATGTTTGCTAAATTGATAGTTAATTAAGCATACTAACATATTACGAGTAAAGTTGAGGCGAGTTATGGTACAGTCCATTGATCGAGCGATAAGTATTATTAAATTATTGAATTCTACAAATGAAAAAGAGTATTGGGCTATTTCTGATATAGCTGATGGAACACATCTCCCGGTTAGTACAGTACATAGATTACTTAACTCTTTAATGGAGCATGGGTTAGTTACACAAATTTCAGAGACAAAACAGTACAAAATTGGACCAATGTGGATGGAAATAGGGTTACGTCAATTGGAGAAGGTAGACTACAGATCTGTTGCAAGAGAAGTGATGAAACGTTTAGCTGCTGAAGTGGAGGAAAGTGTCTATTTAAATATTCCAAACGGAACACATTCTATTATCATTGAAAGAATTGATAGTCCTTTAAAAATTCGAGTTATCGATAATCTAGGGGAACAAATTCCACTTTCAATTGGTGCCGCAAATAAAACGATGCTTGCCAATATGAAAACGAATGAAATGGAACATATTGTAGAAAATTTACTTTCTTCATTACCAGAACAAAAGCAAATTCTTCTTAATCAAATAAAGCAAATAAAAAATGAAGGATATGCTGTCAGTTATGGTGAAAAAACAGAAGGGACAGCTTCAGTAGCTGCACCTATTATCGGATTTAATCATAAAGTAGTAGGAGCATTAAGTGTTGGGTTAATTAGTCATCGTATTAATGATGATCGACTATCTTTTCTTATTAGCAAGGTAAAACAAGCGGCTCATGAAATATCAATAAAAATCGGCAGTACATCAGAACTATAATTTTGATAGCTGTCGTCATTTTTTTATTCATATAATGGAATTAGTTTTCATAATGCGGAAAAATAGGGGGATTTATATGTCAAAGTGGCAATCAAAAGAACAATTGATTCAATTATTAAGCGGTCTTGTTGAAATTCCTAGTATTACCGGTTCAGAAGCTGAAGTAATATTGCCAGACTTTGTTGTGGAACAGTTATCTGATTTACAGTACTTCAAAGAAAACCCGCATCATTTACAAAAAAATCCGACAGGGGACGGACGATATTTTGTTACAGCACTAGTAAAGAAAAGCGATAGTACAAAAAATACTGTAATTCTAGTAAGTCACTTTGATGTTGTAGATGTACAAGATTACGGAGTGTGGAAAGAAGATGCATTTAATCCTAAAAAGTTAACATCTATGTTTTATTCTCATAAAGATGAACTTCCAGACCATGTACGTGAAGATATAGAACATGGGGAATGGCTGTTTGGTAGAGGAACAATGGATATGAAATGCGGCCTCGCATTACAAATGGCAATGATTGAACAAGCATGTGAAGGAAGATTCGATGGGAATGTTCTTTTATTGGCTGTACCAGATGAAGAAGTGAATTCTGTAGGGATGAGGGCCGCTGTTCCAAGACTGTTAGATTTAGCTAGAGAGCATAACTTAGATTATAAAACGGTCTTAAACTCAGAGCCTATGTTTTCAAGACATCCTGGTGACCAAAATAAGTATATTTACACTGGCTCTATTGGTAAAGTATTACCTGGTTTTCTTTGCTATGGAAAAGAGACACATGTAGGTGAACCTTTTGCAGGCTTAAATGGGAGTTATATGGCTTCATTAATAACAGCAGAATTAGAGTTAAACACAGACCTTTGTGACATTGTAGAAGGGGAAGCGAGTCCTCCGCCAACTAACTTACTTCAAAGGGACTTAAAAGAGGATTATTCTGTACAAATTCCGCATCGTGCAGTTACATTATTTAATTTGTTTTTATTAGAAAAATCAATGACAGATGTAGTTTCATTGTTACGTCAAAAAGTAACGAAAGTAGCAGAGAAAATAGAAGAGTCGTATGAAAAACATGCATATCGTTTTTCTAAATATAATCCATTTATACCACCTAATCTCAAAGTAAATGTATTAACTTATGAAGAGCTTATCACATATGCAATTGAGCAACATGGACAAGAAAAAATAAATCATATTCAATCTAATATTATAAAAAATAGAGAAGATAAAGATGATCGTGCGGTAACGATTGATTTAGTAGATAAATTAGCGATTTTATGTAAAGAAAAGGCACCGATGATTGTACTTTTCTTCGCTCCGCCGTACTATCCAGCTGTGAGTTCACGCAACAATCCTTTAATAAAAGAGGTAGTTGTAGAAATGGAAAAGTATGCACACTACAATCATAAGATTACATTTGAAAACCAAAATTATTTTGGGGGGATTTCAGATTTAAGCTATGTAGGCTTGCAGTATCCACTGGATTCAATGAGTTCGCTTGTAGACAATATGCCATTATGGGATAAAGGTTATTCAATTCCGCTTCAGGAATTAGAAGAGTTTGATGTTCCAGTATTAAATATGGGGCCGGTAGGAAAAGATGCACATCAATGGACAGAACGTCTAGATGTAAACTACGCATTTGAAACACTAATAGATATGTTACCGAAATGCATTGAAAAATTATTAGTTTCTAATAAAATTACACAATCATAGTAGGGAATAGGTAAGGGATAAAATAGAACCTTTAAAGAAGATTTGAATTAAATTATTTTAATATAATTAAAAAGCGGAACGGCCAAGCTCAATTTTATATGAGTTTGGCCGTTTATCATGTAGTGAATTTTTAATTAAAATTATGTGAATTCATAGCTAACGTAATCTCTTTTATAGTTTTATTTTTTAGTTTGACCAGATAGTTCAACAGACTTTTGCGTACAACGTTGCATAGCTGAAATAATCGCTGTTCGTAATCCTTTTTCCTCTAATGTTGCTACAGCTTCTATTGTCGTTCCACCAGGAGAACAAACCATATCTTTCAATTCACCTGGATGTATTCCTGTTTCTAGTACCATTTTTGCAGAGCCTAACACAGCTTGAGCAGCGAATTTATATGCTTGATTTCTTGGCATACCATCTAGTACAGCAGCATCTGCCATCGCTTCTATAATCATATATACATAAGCTGGTGAAGAACCACTTACGGATGTGACAACATCCATTAATTTTTCACTTACGATCTCTGTTTGACCAAAACTATTGAAAATGTTTAGTACATCTTCTAAATCTTTTTCTGTCACCATTTCATTCGGGCATAATGCAGACATTCCTTCTCCAACAAGAGCAGGAGTATTAGGCATTACCCTTACAACCTTTACTTTTTTATTAAATGCATTTTCAGTACTTTCAATACTTTTCCCAGCAGCGATCGTAACGATGATAGCATCGTTTTTGATTACTTCTTTTATTTCATTAATTATTGACGCGTATAGGTCTGGTTTGATTGATAAAATTAAAATATCAGCATTTTTAGCTACTTCATTGTTGTCGGTAGTTGTAGTTAGCCCATATTTTTCACTAGCATTTTTTAAATTAGCAGTGTTTAAATCTGAACAAATAATTTGATTTGAAGACACTATATTTTTGTTTATCATTCCGCCAATCATAGCCATTCCCATATTTCCGCAACCGATGAATCCAATTTGTTTATCCATAATAACTCAATCTTGCTCCTTTTATAATCAATTATATCGGTTTGATATTATTTTCTTAGAATAAGAATAACATCCCTGTGCAATATAAAGAAACATTCTAAGAGAATATATTCCTTTTTGCAACACTAAAAGATAAAAATTAATTATATTCGACATTATGTAAATATATACACTATAATTTAAGGTTTTATGTTTATGAATATGAGTTAAACTTATATCAATTTGTATTTTCATTCAGTAGGGCAATAATTTCATACAAGTAACTTGTGGCTCTATTTATTTTTAAAAATACCTCTTGACACCGAATCGAACTATATCGCATAATATAAAAAAATTAGATCGAAAATCGTTGAAGGGAATTAGTACATATGTCTTCTTGCGAAAGAGAGTGGAATTCACCGGCTGAAAGATTCCTCGTATAGAATGTATCGAACCTATCCCTGAGTCTTAAATGAAAGTTTAGGCGTTCGCCTGCGTTATAGGCACCAAGTGGATATCTATGTATATCAATTAAGGTGGTACCGCGGAACAATGACCGTTTCGTCCTTTTTATTTTATTAAGGGCGAAGCGGTCATTTTTATTTTGCTCTTAAATACTTCAGTGCTGCATTGATGAGAATAGATATAGTTGCAAAGTGGATGAAGTGTAAATTATAAAAACTTTGATTTTAGACTTGGGGGATAAAAAAGTGAAAAAACAACGAATTGTTGTAAAGATTGGAAGTAGTTCCTTGGCAGATAGTCATGGAGGCATCTCTACAGAACAGCTTTCAGATCACGTTGCCGCATTGGCTCGGTTGAAAGAAGATGGGCACGAGGTTGTGTTAATTACATCTGGAGCTGTCGCTGCAGGTTTTTCAGCGCTAGGATATCCTAGCAGACCTGTAACGATTAAAGGGAAACAGGCTGCAGCAGCTGTCGGACAAAGTTTGTTAATGCAGGCGTACACGGAGGAATTCCGTAAATATGGCATCGTTACTGCGCAACTTTTGTTGACGAGAAGTGATTTTTCTAGAAAAGAACAGTATAGTAATGCTTACGCTACGTTAGGAGAATTATTAAACCGTTCCGCTCTTCCAATTATTAATGAAAATGATTCCATCTCTTTAGAGGAGCTGACGTTCGGTGATAATGATATGCTGTCAGCTTTAGTAAGCGGGCTTGTTTCGGCGGATATGCTTATGATCTTTACAGATGTGAACGGGTTATATGACAAAAATCCTCAGAAAAATGCGGATGCAAAAAAATATTATTTTCTTCCTGAAGTTACGGAAGAAATTTCTTCTCTTGCAGGAGATGCTGGCTCAAAACTTGGGACTGGCGGTATGAAATCAAAAATCGATGCTGCAAAGACAGCACTCTCTCTTGGTGTGAGTGTATTTATCGGAACAGGACGTGGACAGGAAAAGTTTGTAGATGTTTTGAAGGGTAAGGGTGATGGAACGTATGTCGGTAATGCTCCTCAAAAAGAAATGAAGATGAACAAGCAATGGATTGCCTTGCATTCGCTTGTTAGCGGACAAATTGAAGTAGATGCTGGGGCAGCTACTGCCATCATTCAGCATGGTAAGAGTTTACTTCCAGCTGGTGTTACGAATGTATCAGGATTTTTCCAAGTGGGTGAAGTTGTAGAGGTTGTAACGCAACAAGGGCGCGTAATAGGAAAAGGACAATGCACATATAGTGCAGAGGAACTAAGAGATGTAAAAGGTATGCAAAGCCAAGATATTCAAGTAAGAGGCGAGAGACATAGTTATGAAGTCATCCATAGGGATCATTGGGTTTCACTTTAAAAAGGAGGAAATAAAAATGAATGAAGTGTTGGCAAAGGGGATAAAAGCAAAAGAGGTTGTTAGGGAACTTGTACTAAAATCTACAAATCAAAAAAACGAAGCACTTGCTGCAATTGCAAATCAATTAATAAGTGAAACAGCTTATATTTTAGAGGAAAACAAACGGGATATAGAAGAAGGTAAGGCAAAAGGGTTTTCTGATTCTCTCATTGATCGCCTTATGCTGAATGAACAGCGTATTGTTGATATGACAGAAGGGATTAAGCAGCTAATTGAATTACGTGATCCTGTAGGAGAATGTGTAAGTGCATGGGAAAGGCCAAATGGACTATCTATTCAGGAAATGCGCGTACCACTTGGTGTTGTTGGGATGATTTATGAGGCAAGACCGAATGTAACAGTGGATGCTGCTACAATTTGTTTGAAAACAGGAAACGCAGTCATATTACGTGGTAGTTCTTCTGCTATTCATTCTAATAAAGCGATCGTTGCCGTTATTCACAGGGCGCTCAAACAAACAAGCTTACCTCAAGAAAGCGTCCAGCTTATAGAAGATACAACGCGAGATAGCGCAAAGCAGTTGTTTACAATGAAGGATTATCTAGACGTTCTTATTCCAAGAGGTGGCAAACAATTAATCGATACTGTTGTGAGAGAAGCGTCTGTTCCAGTACTTGAAACAGGTGCGGGAAATTGTCATATTTTCATTGATGAAACAGCGGATAAACAAATGGCATTGGATATTATTATAAATGCAAAAACGCAGCGTCCATCTGTATGTAATGCGATTGAAACGATTGTTCTTCATGAGAAGTGGGCAGAGAAATATGGTAGCGAGTTGTTTTCTTCTTTGAAGGGTAGAGGTGTGGAGCTACGTGGTGATCAAAAAGCATTTGCAATGGATTCTTCAATTGTACTTGCTTCAGAAGAAGACTGGGGGACAGAATTTTTATCTCTTACACTAGCAGTGAAAGTGGTTTCCACTGTTGAAGAAGCGATTCATCATATAAATACGTATGGATCTATGCATTCTGAAGCAATTATTACTGAAAACGAGGAAAACGTCAGCAAGTTTTTTACTTCTGTAGATGCCGCGGCACTTTATCATAATGCATCGACTCGTTTTACAGATGGATCCGAATTTGGATTCGGAGCGGAAATTGGTATCAGTACACAAAAGTTACACGTAAGAGGCCCAATGGGGCTTCCAGCATTAACTTCTACAAAATATGTGATTCGTGGAAATGGACAAATTCGAAAATAATAATAAAAGACACTCAATTGGCTTGGGTGTCTTTTATTATAAAAATTATTTACCATACAAATAGCCCAACGAGCATAGCACTTAATAAAGAAACAGCCATCCCGCTAACAAGAAGCTTCCAAACATTTTTACCGATGACTGATGATTTTTCTCCGCCAAATAATGAATTGTAAGTTCCGTAAATCATACCTACTGTACTAAAGTTAGCAAAAGAAGCTAGAAATGTCGTTGCAACCGCAACCGTATGCGGTTGTAGCGACTTTAAGTTTGATTTTAAATCCATCATTGCAACAAATTCATTCGTCGTTATTTTGATCCCCATTAATTCAGCTACATACATAGCATCACTGCCTGATAAACCGAGTAAAAATGCAAAAGGACTAAAGATAATGGAGAAGATTTTTTGAATTGTTAACCCCGTTACAAAAAATCCTAAAATCCCATTTAAACATGCTGTTAAAGCTACATAACCAATTACCATAGCTAAAATAACGATAACCATATTCATCCCAACTAACATACTGTTTGAAATAGTAGAAAAGAAATCCTTTTTTTCATGTTTTGAAGGTGTGTAAACAACGTCTTCTTCTTTCGAAACTTCCACAGGATTTAATACATTGGCTAAAATTAATGCGTTAATACAGTTTAATGGGATTGCGCTGAAAATATATGTTGCTGGAACCATTGATAAATAAGCACCAAGAATGGATCCGCTAACGCTACTCATACTCATAATTCCAAAAGTTAATAATCGATTTTCTTTTAAAACAGATAATTGATCACGAACAACCGCAAGTGCTTCGGTGTTTCCTAAAAACATCATTTGAATCGAAAAGAAACTTTCTAACTTTGGTAAACGAGAAATCTTTGAAATAACTGCACCTACTTTATCAATAATCCAAGTTAAGATTCCAAAATAAGAAAGAATATCAAAGAACGTGATAACAAAAATGATAGGAAGTAACGCGCTAAAGAAGAAATCAATGTGTGGACTGTCCATAGCGGAAGGAAATGCAAATCGAATTCCTTCATTCGCACATGCCAGTAGCCAACTGAAAAATGACGCAATTTTATTAATGATAATACTGCCTAGCTTTGTGCCCAACATAAACCACGTAATAAAAAGCTCCAATATGATGAGGATTACAATTGGTCTCCATTTTATATGTTTTTTATTAGGCGAACATAAGAAAACGATTAATATGACAACGAAAATCCCTAACATATTTAATATGAAATGCATGTCAACCACTCCTTGAGCTTTATTATTTGTATATAAAAAAGCTCTTATTCTTCTTAATTTAGAATGAATGTGGTTTAATTTATATTTTTGTAAATTCTAAAAGAATAGAAGGTAAAATTCGATAAAAATAGAATTTAATACATAGCAAACAAGGAGGGGATAAAAATGGAGGTCTATCACATAAAGAGTAAAAAGAGGGAAACATACAACGTTCAGGTGAAATATTCGATACTTTTCGAATGTGCACTTGGCATTGCAGCAATTACTCATAAAAGGTTAATTGATACTCTTGAAAAGACTGAAAGTGAATGGAAAGGAATTAGACAATCATTAACAGATGAGATGGAAGAACACTTACAGTTTGTAGAAGAACATAATACGTGGAAAGCATTGCTTCAGTTATTGTATGAAGAGGATTTTCAAGATTTATCGCAGTTTAATTTTAAAATTGATTTACTTTCAGAAGAAGATTTGAAATTTATATGTTTACCGTTTTTAGGGGAGAAGTATGAAGAGAAAAGACGTTTAGCCGCAAGTAGAGATGTAACTGCAATACATGAACTAAAGGAGTTAACGCAGGATCATCCGTTTTTTTCTACTTATATTAGCTTTATATGTGATGTAGATGTACAAGTGCTGAAATCTCATATAATCACTGTAATGAAAGGTTGGTATGAGAGCATAATTAAGAATGAGGAAGAAGAAATACTTTCTATATTAAAACGAGATTATGAAGCAAAAAATGAAATGAATAAAAAGATGAAACCGGAAGAGTTTGTCGAGTGGGCAACTGGCGGAGTGAACTATATGCCAGAGCCAAGTGTTCATCACGTACTTCTTATTCCGCAAATGACGTACAGACCGTGGAATATTGAAGCAGATATTGAAGATACGAAAGTATTTCATTATCCAGTTGCGAATGAAAGCATTCATCCTGAAGATTCGTATGAACCGAATTATTTTTTAGTTCAAAAACATAAGGCTCTTGGGGATGAAGCGAGATTGCGAATTGTAAAAATGTTGTTTGAAAAAGAACGTACTTTACAGGAAATAACGGAAAGATTGCAGCTTGGTAAATCGACAGTACACCATCATTTGAAATTGTTACGTGCAGCGAAGTTAGTTGATATACATGACGGAAAATATGTATTAAGGAAGAAAGCAGTACAGTCGTTAGCAAAAGAATTAGAAGCGTTTTTGAATAGATAATATGCAACAAGAATGTACATAAAGGGAGGAATTTAAGAGAAAAGTTGGTGAGCTATAGTGAAGAGTGTATTGAAAAATCGTTCTTTCTTTTTTATGTGGATTGGTAGTGCAATCTCAGAATTAGGAGGGGCTTTCGGAACGTTATGTAATTCAATTCTAGTATATGAATTAACAGGATCGGAAATGGCTTTAAGTAGTATGTGGCTATTATATTTCATCCCATCACTCATATTGCAATTAATAAGTGGCCCATTTATTGATAAATGGAGCCGGAAGTGGATTATGATATTTTCACAATGGATACGAGCGTCTGTATTTTTATTACCTTTGGTGATGCTAGTTACAGGTAGTATAGAAGTTTGGCACATTTATGTTGTTCAAATTGTAGTGGGACTTATTACACCACTTTATACACCTGCAAGTCAAGCAATTACACCGAGCATTGTAGGGAAAGAACAACTTCAAGATGCAAATGCGTACATTGATGGAATGACTCGCCTTATGATGTTTCTTGCGCCAGTATTAGGCGGAGTAGTCATTCATTTGATTGGAACAGAACTTACATTATCTTTCGTATGTATTTGTCTATTTGTTAGTGGTGCTTTCTTATTTTATATAAAAGAAAATAGAACGTCGCAACCTATTCGGAAAACGTGGCTAGAACAATTTCTTCACGGTTTTACATATTTTTTCACAAAACCAATCATCGTTTGGCTCGGTATATTTCTTACTTTCGTGCAATTTGGAGTTGGGGTAACGATGGTCACAAATCTTCCTTATATAAAAGACGAGCTATCAGCGGGATATGCGGAATATGGTTATTTTATGGCCGGATTCCCACTTGGCTATGTAGTTGGATCTATACTAGTCGGAAAAGTAACATATAAAATCCGGCGTATACTTATGCTCGGAGGATTGTTTATAGGGGGACTCACATACATTTCATTAGGATTCAATCATAGTATTATCATTGCAATAATAATTGAAGTAATAGCAGGGATTTGTATTGCATTTTTCAATGTTCATAACACGACAATATGCCAACAAACCGTCCCAAATAATATGATAGGACAAGTATTTTCAGTGCGTTTATTTTTTATACGATCCGCTATGCCATTAGGTGTGTTAGTAGGGGGAATATTGAGTGAAATGTGGGGAGTAAGAGCGCTATATGTAATCATCGGTGCAATTATATGTGTTACATCTTTAATAGGGATGTTACTTCCATATTTCAAATTTTTAGATGAGGCGATAGAAAAGAAATCAGCATAATTCAAAAAATTAAAACTTTACAATTGAAAATAATTATCATAATCAATTATAATAGAAGAATACTAGTATTCGTATAACAAAGAGGGAGTGGGATATATGTTTATCGAAACGAAAACATTTACAGTAAAAGAAGGTACATCAAATATAGTTGTAGAACGTTTCACTGGAGAAGGTATTATTGAAAAATTTGAAGGCTTCATCGATTTAAGTGTTCTTGTGAAAAAAGTAAGACGCGGCGACGAAGAAGTTGTCGTAATGATTCGCTGGGAATCTGAAGAAGCATGGAAAAACTGGGAAACAAGTGAAGAACATTTAGCTGGACATAGAGCAGGCCGTGGTAAACCAAAACCAGATCATATTATTAATGTGGATCATGCAGTTTATTATGTAAAATCATCGAAAGCGGCTTATCAGCAGTCGTAATATATAAGTAGAGGATACATGTTGTAAAAGCAAACATGTATCCTCTTTTTTTATTACTGGGGGGATGGGAATGATAGAAAATCTTTCATTCATTTAAAAAACGTTCTAGGCTATAGAAAAAAATATTAGACTTATAAAGCATAGTCTTAGATGGAACGCTTGAATATCTTGCCTTACATATTTAAGTGTTATGAAAATGAGTCTATATACCTTCTGTTTAAAAGGAGATGAGTACATGAAGCTGAATCATTTAAATTTATGTGTTGATGACTTATCAGAAGCGAGACATTTCTTTGAAACATTTTTTGATTTTCAATTTTTGGAACAAAAAGGGAAAGCACTTGTAGTTATGAGTGATGAGAGTGGATTTATACTTGTGCTAAGTGATCCAAAAGCATTTAAAGGGAATAAGGAAGTTACGTATCCGGAAGCTTTTCATATTGGTTTTTTAGTGGATACTTCAAATGAAGTTGATCAAGCGTATAATCGTTTAGTAGCAGGCGGCATTGAAATAGATAAGGAACCTTATTCGATGCGAGGTAGTAGTTATGGTTTTTATTTTACAGTATTTAATGGCTTATTAATTGAAGTGTCTTGTCTTGATTATAGAGAAGGTAAGAAAGTTTCAAAGCTTAATAGTAATCACCAAGAGTAATCATTTGAAGGTGTATAAAATTTAAGTATGTATCATATTAGAAGACGAATTAAGAAAGTTTCACTGTAAAGTAAAAAAGACAGACTAATAAATAGTCTGTCTTTTTACATTAATTCTTCACATCATCATAAAGTTCAAGCGCCTCTTTCACATTCAATCTATTCTTCACAATACCATGTATTGCTTGAATCATCGCAGCTGGGTGCTCCGATTGCCATATGTTTCGGCCCATGTCTACTCCGATAGCGCCTTCTTGCAATGCATTGTACGTAATGTTTAATGCGTCTTCAATTGAATCTAGTTTTGGGCCGCCCGCGATGACGACTGGGGCAGGGCATGTGCTCGTTATTTTTTCGAATTCTTCGCAGTAATACGTTTTAATAATATCAGCACCCATTTCAACACATACGCGGGAAGCAAGTGCTAGAAAGCGAGCTTCACGTTTTTGTAATTCCTTTGCGACTGCGGTAATGCCGAGTACTGGTAGGCCGTAATCATGAGCTTCAGAAACTACATTTGCGAGATTTGTAACAGTTTGTGTTTCATAGTCTGATCCGACAAAAACAGAAACGCCAACGCCAATTGCGTTTTGCTTCACTGCTTCCTTCACAGGTGTAACAATTGTTTCATTCGCTAAATCTTTACCGACGACAGTAGCGCCACCGGATACACGCATAACCATCGGTGTGCTGCAGTTTTCAGGAATGCAGGAGCTAAGTACACCGCGTGTTAAAAAGAGGGAGTCTGTATAAGGAAGTAAGTTTTTAACTGTTTCAAGTGGTTGTTCTAGCCCGTGAATTGGCCCTAAAAAGTAGCCGTGATCTATTGCTAACATAACCGCTCTACCATCAGGTAAAATTGTATTTAATCGATTTTTAAATCCCCAAGTCATTCAAAATCACTCCTTCGTTAATGTTGGATTTTCCGTTTGTACCGTATCTTTATTTGGTAAATGTGGTGACTTTATAAAAACAGCTTTAAAAGGTTTGTCAGAATGGTTAATCAGATAGTGAGATTCATGAGGGCGAACTTGCAGGACATCACCTTGTTTAATCGGAACTCTTTCGTTATTTACATAGAAGTCTATTTCACCTTCTAACGCATAAAAAACTTCTTCACACGTTGTATGGTAATGATTTTGAAATTCTTGCCCAGGCTGAATGACAACAAGGCCAAGATCAATATTTGGACCTTGTATTAAATATTTCGGCCCGTTATCACCGAAGCGATAGGAGAAGTCATTTTCATTCGCTTTTAACATACAGTTCACTCCTTTATGTAATGTGTTACAGTGCACCAGGTGCAATCCACATATGTGTTGTAAGTCCTTTATCAGCTAAAGCGAGCTGACTGCTATACACGGTTTTCCATGTTTCATAGAATTCTTTGTATAGCTCGTGATTTTCAGTGACTGGTTCAAATGTATTTTCCCACTGTACAAATTGTTCGGCAGTCTCTTCCATAGATGAATATATGCCAGCGCCAACTCCAGCAGCAATTGCAGTTCCTAAAGCAGCCGCTTCTTTCACAACTGGTACTTTTACAGGAATGCCGAGTACGTCTGATAGAATTTGTGGCCATAGTTTCCCTTTAGCGGCACCGCCAGCAAAAACAACTTCAGAAGGGAATGTACCAGTAAGATTTTCAATTAGTTTTAAGTTTCCAAGTGTAACGAAGGCCGCATTTTCTTCAATAGCACGGAACATTTCCTTTTTTCCGCATTTGTCAGCGTCTAAACTTAAATTTAAGAATGAAGGTGCGGCATGACGCCAAGAAATGTAGTTCATAATGTTTGAAAAAGTAGGGATAATACCATATGAACCGACAGGTACGTCTTTCGCTTGTTCTTCTAATAATTCATAAGCGTCTACACCGAGTTTTTCAGCGAACTTTTTTTCTTCTTGGCAAAAAGCGTCTCGAAACCAACGCATAACGAGGCCAGGGAAAAAGGCAATCGTTTCATATTGCCAAAGGTTCGGAACGACGTGACAATTTACTCGAATTGCAGCATTTGGATCCGTTGTTGACTCTGTAATATTCACTTCCTGTTGCCAAAAGCTGCCGCCGCATATTAAAGTTTGATTTGGCTTTACGACTCCAGTCCCGAGTGCTGCCATTTGAGCATCACCGCCACCAGCGACGACAGGAATCCCTTCAAGTAAACCAGTTAGTGCTGCACACTCTTTTGTAACATTACCAATTACAGTGCCAGCTTCATTTACTTTTGGTGAAAATGGCAACGTTATACCACATTCTTTAGCGACTTCGTTATCCCAATTTCTATTTTGTAAATCAAAGATTCCGGACGTACAACCGTTGGAAGGATCGATTTGCAGTACGCCGCTTAATTTATACAAAATCCAATCATTTAACATCGAAAAGGATTGAATATTGTTGTAGATGTCTGGTTCATGTTTTTTAATCCAAAGTAGACGTGGTAAAGCACCCAATGAAAAAGTTTGCCCAGATTTTCTGTATAAATCTTCTTCAAGATGTGAGCGGATTTCTTTTAGCTCACTAACTTCAGCGGATGCACGGCCATCAACATTTGCACATGCCCATATTTCTTGCCCATTTTTATCATATAAAACAAAACCTTCTCGCATACTTGTAGCGCTAATAGCTTGAATAGAAGAGGGAAGTATATTACTTTTTTGCAGAACTTCTTTCGTACACTGTTGTACAAGTTGCCAGTTTTCTTTTTCATCAAAATTCATAGAACCGGGGTAACGAGGATCAGTTTTATGAACCCATTCTTTTTGGCTTACTGCAATTTGATTGCCATGTAAATCAAAGAGAACAGCTCGAATGCTTCCTGTACCAGCATCGAAAGCTAATAAAGTAGACATTAAGAATCACCTTCCTTTCTTAATAAGGAGAGCGCAGTTTCTTCATCAGTAATTAATGTATGAATAAATTTCCCTTTTAAAGCCCCATAAATGGCATCTATCTTTTGAGTACCTCCAGCCACACCAATGACATGCTTCATGCTGCGAAGAATCGTAAGTGGTGTGCCAATTAGACGATTATGATGCGAGAGCTCTAATAAATCACCATTCGTATTATAAAACTGTCCTAAAATATCGCCCGCCCCGTTTTGACTTCGAATATATGTCATTTCACGTAGCGTTAATTTTTCTTTTTTTACAATCGTAGCGTCTTGAGATAACCCGCCAATACCGACAACTGCCGTATGTGCAAGTGAAGCGACATGAAGCATATCTTTCACACTTGGTTCTGATAAAATACTTTGTGCCATTTCAGTAGAAGATGCTAGAAAAGGAGTAGGAATAATATGAAGATCACCTTGCATGTAGTGTAAATAGTTTTGTTTTCTTGGAAGATAGTGGTTTACTCCGCCTGTTAGCGTTACGAATGAAAGATTAATAGAACTTTCCAAATGAATGTTTTCTAGCATTTTACTTATTGTTTCACCCCAGCCGATGCCGAGTAAATCACCTTGTTGGAGATGAGTCTCTAAATATTGTGCAGCGGCTTTTCCGAGAGAAGTAGCATAATTGTCTATTGGAGTAGGGATAATAAAGGCATCTTTCAAGTGGAACTTTTTCATTAAGTCACGTTCAATGCTCAAGCAATGCAAACCGGTTCCTTTTACGTGAAATGTAACGATACCTTCACTGCGTGCCTTATCTAATAACCGGACGACTTTATTTCTTGAAATATGAAGAAGTGAAGCAATCTCTTGTTGTGTTAATTGATCTTTATAATAGTACCAGGCTACTTTAGTTAATAAATTTTCTTCAAAGTTCAGCTGTGACATACTCTTCATCCCTTTCAACAATTGACCAATGCTTAAACATATGTAGCATATATTTTGTTTATTCCAGTTGAAACGATTAATAGCACATTGAAAAAAGTGTTCTAGATATGAAAAAAGGAATATACAATGCTACAAAACAAGTAGAACAAATAATCATTTTCTCAAAAAATGTTCTGGATAGAGGCAGGTGACATCATGTGGAGAATGTGCCCTTATTACAAGTGAAGAAAATGAGTAAGGCGTTTTCGAATCAACTTGTGCTAAAGGAAGTGAACTTACAAGTAGAGCATGGTGATATATACGCTTTAGTTGGTGGCAATGGCGCCGGGAAATCGACATTAATGAAAATATTAACGGGGTTATATTCGTATGATAGTGGAGAAATGTATGTGAAAGGAAAGAGACAGCAGTTTGTAAATCCAAAAGAAGCACACCAAGAAGGGATTTATTTAATACCACAAGAACCGCTCATTTTTCCGCATATGACCATTGAAGAAAATATATGTATCGGGTTAAAAGAAAAGAAAAAGAAACTAAAAGTACAGATTCAGCAATTGATTAGCAGCTTAGGATGGGATATTGCCCTTAATAAACTAGGAGGAACATTATCGATTGCGCAACAACAGTTAGTAGAAATCGTTAGAGGATTAATAAGAGAAGCTGAGATTCTTATTCTAGATGAGCCAACATCGACATTAACAACACACGAAATTAAGAGTCTTTTTGTGTTGATGAAAAGTTTACAAGAAAAAGGAATTGGGATGATTTATATTACGCATCGTTTTCCAGAAATCTTTGAAATTGCCAACAAAGTAGCAATACTACGTGATGGAATGGTTGTAAGCCAAGGTGATGTATGTGACTATACATATGACATGCTGATGGAGGGACTATTGCCAAAAGGATATAAACAGAAAGAGAAAATAGAAGTAGTTCAAGAGACAGCAAAGACGAAAAAAATATTAGAAGTGGTTGATATAAATGGTCACGCATTCGAAAATATATCATTCACTGTACATGCGGGTGAGGTTGTTGGTGTTGCTGGCATTATAGGATCTGGCAGAACGGAATTAGCGGAAGCGATATTCGGATTGAAAGCTATAAAATCAGGTTCTATTTTATTAGAAGGAAAATCAATTGATACATGTTCTTTGCATAAAAGACTAAGTGAAGGGCTCGTTTATGTGCCGGAAGATAGGGCGAGAAATGGAATTTTCTCAATTGCTTCTGTTAAAGAAAATATTGCAGCAGCAACAAGTTTATATCAAAATAATCGCTTTTTTATAAATCAAGAAAAAGAAAGCGCTTTAGTTAATTCGTTTATAGAACAGTTCCGAATTGTTGTACAGAATATGAATAAAGAACTGGCATCTTTATCAGGAGGTAATCAGCAGAAGGTCGTGCTTGCGAAGTATCTTGCATGTAATCCTAAAATTATTATTCTTGATGAGCCGACTCGCGGAATTGATGCGAAAGCAAGGCTTGAAGTGTATGAGACGATAAAAAAAATGAAAAGGGAAGGACTCGCAATTTTATTAATCTCTTCAGATGTTGAAGAAATTGTCCAATTAGTAAACCGTGTATATGTAATGAGAAATGGGCGATTTGTTTCTCATATGGAAAAAGAACAACTGAGTGTGAATGAAGTTACACGCCTTGCATACGGAGGTGTAGCGGAATGAAACATATGTTAAAAATGCATGAAACGTCTATCATACTGTTACTACTAATTTATATAGCTATTGTAGGAATGATAAACCCTAGTTTTATTCAATTTAACTCGTTATCTTTACTGATGAAATCAAGCGTTATTTTAGTCGTTCTAGCAATTGGCCAATCGTTCGTTTTATTTACGAAAAATATAGACGTATCAGTTGGCTCAATTATGGGATTAAGCGCGGCAGTTTGCGGGATGTTGTTAACGAACGGGTATAATGCATTCATGTCAATTCTTGCTGCGATAATGCTTGGTGCTATTATCGGTTTCATAAACGGGATTGGCGTTGCAAAGTTTCGGGTACCAGCCATTATTATGACATTAGGGATGCTAGGAATTGTTAGAGGTGCAATGTTAATCTTCACAGGCGGGAAGTGGATTGAAGATATTCCAAACGATTTTAAGCAGCTGTCATCTATCATCATTCTTGGTTTACCTATAACTGTATGGTTCGTTTTTATTATTTTACTACTACTATACTTCTTTTTAAGAAAAGTGCCATTGGGAAGATACTTTTATGCGGTAGGTGATAATGAAGATGGCGCGAGGCTTATTGGTATACCTGTTAATAAAGTGAAGATATATGCGTTTATGATTTCAGGCATAAGCGCTGCGCTCGCTGGTTGCATATTTGTTATGAATATCGGGTTCGTCCCAAATCAAACAGGTACAGGATTAGAATTACAAGTAATCGCAGCCGCTGTACTAGGAGGAATTCATTTAAAAGGAGGAACAGGTTCTATATTTGGAGCCGCATTAGGAGCATTGTTTCTAGAAGTGATAAGCAGCTCACTCGTCTTTTTAAAAATACCAGCATTTTGGAATAATGCCATTTCAGGCTTTTTATTATTACTCATCATCATATTAGATAGTGTTATGAGAAAGTGGAAGGCAAAAAGGAGGATGAATCTATGAAGTATTTATATAGATGGGAAGGGGTTCTAATTGTAATACTTCTTATAGAATTCATCCTTTTTAGTTTTATAAATAGTGATTTCTTAAATATTAGTAATCTCCTTTTTAGTACAAATGATTTCCTATTTATCGCAATTGCGGCGATACCAATGACTTTCGTTATTGTAACAGGAGGAATTGATGTATCGGTCGGATCAATAATGGGGCTCACTTCGATCTTGATTGGTGTACTTTGGATGAACGGAATACCTATTTTGTTTGCTGTCATAATCGCCCTAATAATTAGTTGTTTAGCAGGAGCTTTAAATGGACTCATTATAAAAATGACAGATGTAGAACCACTAGTCGTTACACTCGGAACGATGTTTTTATACGGAGGAATTGCGCTTGTCATTTCAGGAGGGGCGGGTGCTTCTGGATATGAAGGGATAAGCGGTTTACCTGATACTTATGTACAACTAGCAAATGGTAGTTTTATAGGAATACCCAATTTATTATGGTTACTTATTTCATTAACAATTGTATACACAATTTTGTTTCACCGAACGATATATGGACGCTACGTAAAATTAACAGGTGCGAATGAAAATACAGCAAAATACACCGGGATTAAGACGAAGAAAGTAGTAATCATTGCTTACATACTTTCTGGGTTAGGAGGTGGATTAGGGGGAGTTTTCTTAACTGCATATTTCGGTTCTGCACGTGCTGATATAGGAAGTGAAACAATATTACCAATCATTACAGCAGTCGTATTAGGCGGGACACTTATTACAGGTGGAAAAGGAAGTATTTTCGGTACTGTACTTGCAAGTATTTTTATAGGCCTTATGCAATATGGCCTACAAATGACAGGCTTAACAAATGAACAATCAAATGTCGTAATAGGTATTATCCTTATTCTTTCAGTTATTATGAGACATTTCAAATTACATCAATTTTTAGCGGGGAAAAGACAGAGTTGGCATAAGGGGGAAATGTCATGAAGAGAAAACTGGGGATTGTATTGATTGTATGTATTTGTTTAATAGGTTTAATCGCTTGTTCCAGTCAAACGGCAGATAAGAAAAAAGCGGATGATGTGAAATTTGCATTTATCCCGAAATTAACTGGAGTTGGCTTCTTTACATCGGGCGGTGAAGGAGCAAAGGAGATGGGAGATAAGCTAGGCGTACAAGTGAAATATGATGGGCCGTCTGAAGCGAGTGTATCAGGGCAAGTAAAGTATATAAATAATTTTATTAACCAAAATTATGATGCACTTATGGTTTCCTCTACATCAGTTGATGGTTTATCGCAATCATTGCAACGTGCTAAGAAAAAAGGAATGACTGTCTTAACGTGGGATTCTGATGTGAATCCCAAAGACCGTTCTTTTTATATAAGTCAAGGGACACCAGACCAACTTGCTAACTTATTAATTGAAATGACTTCCAAGCAAATTGGAGATAAAGGGAAAGTAGCGTTCTTTTATTCTAGTCCAACAGTAACGGATCAAAACCAATGGGTAACGAAAGCGAAAGAAATTATTAAAAAGAAATATCCGAACTGGGAAATTGTAACGACGCAGTACGGTGAAAATAATGCACAAAAATCTTTATCCGTAGGGGAGAACATATTAAAAACGTATCCAGATATTAACGCAGTTATTTGTCCAGATGCAACAGCACTCCCAGCCATGGCGCAAGCAGCTGAAAACTTAAAAATGGATAAAAAAGTAGTGGTAACTGGATTTTCTACACCGAACGTTATGCGTGATTATGTAAAACGAGGAACAGTACAACAATTCGGATTATGGGATGTCAAACAGCAAGGTGCGTTGGCAACTTATGTAGCAAATGAGATTGTTGTAAAAGGAAAGAAGTTAAAAGTAGGGGATAGCTTTGAAGTAAAAGGAATCGGAAAAGTGAAAGTAGAGCCAAACTCCATTCAAGGATATGATTATGAGGCAGAAGGAAACGGAATTATCGTATTGCCAGAACGAGTTGTATTTACGAAAGATAATATTGATAAGTATAATTTTTAGTAGACAAAAAAACGTCCGAATATATCGGACGTTTTTTTTATTTCTTCATTAATTATGAACAGTTTCTTTTTCGTTTAATCCAAGTGTACGACCAGTCGAAGTGTGAAGATCTTGGAACAATCTTGGATTTTCAGTTAGTGAAATGCCATATGAAGGAATCATTTCTTTTATTTTTTCTTCCCATTCTACCATGCGGCTTGGGAAACATTTTTCTAATACTTCAAGCATGACGTGAACAGCAGTAGAAGCACCTGGTGATGCACCTAGTAATGCGGCGATTGAGCCGTCAGCTGCACTTACTACTTCTGTACCAAATTGAAGTGTTCCTTTACCGCCAGCATCAGTATCTTTAATTACTTGTACACGTTGTCCAGCAACTACAATATCCCAATCTTCACTTTTCGCGTTCGGAATGAATTCGCGTAATTCTTCCATACGTTTTTCGTGCGATAACATAACTTGCTGAATTAAGTATTTTGTAAGTCCCATTTCTTTTACACCAGCAGCTAACATCGTTAAGACGTTATTCGGTTTTACAGAACCGATTAAGTCAAGGTTTGAGCCAGTTTTTAAGAATTTAGGTGAGAAGCCTGCGAATGGTCCAAACAGTAAAGCTTTTTTATTGTCTATATATCTCGTATCTAGATGAGGTACAGACATTGGCGGAGCGCCAACTTTAGCTTTACCGTATACTTTCGCATGATGTTGCTCTACAACTTTTTGGTTTTTACATACCATAAATAGTCCACTTACCGGGAATCCTCCGATATGCTTTGATTCAGGGATACCAGTCTTTTGAAGTAGAGGTAGACTACCGCCACCACCGCCAATAAAGACGAATTTAGCAGTATGATGCTCAATTTTACCACTATTCATATCGTGTACTTTTACTTCCCACAAACCATTTTTCGTGCGCTTAATATTTTCGACACTATGCTTGTAGTTTAGCTCGACATTTTTTGTTTTTAAGTAATCAAACAACATACGTGTTAATGCACCGAAGTTAACATCTGTTCCAGAGTCAATCTTCGTTGCCGCCATCGGTTCATTAGATGTGCGGCCTTCCATAATGAGTGGAAGCCATTTTTTTAATGTTTCAGGAGCATCAGAAAATTCCATTCCTTGAAACAGTGGATTTTTTGAAAGCGCTTCAAAACGGTTTTTTAGAAATTCAACATTTTTTTCCCCTTGTACTAAACTCATATGAGGTAGTGGCATAATAAAATCTTGTGGATTACGAATTAATTTGCTCTTTACAAGATATGCCCAAAATTGTCTTGAAAGCTGGAATTGCTCATTCACTTTTACAGCCTTACTAATATCTATAGATCCGTCAGATTTTTCGGAAGTATAGTTCAGTTCGCATAGCGCAGAATGCCCTGTACCTGCATTATTCCATTCGTTAGAGCTTTCTTCCCCGGCACTTGCGAGTTTTTCAAAAACTTTAATTTCCCATTCTGGTGCTAATTCTTTTAGTAATGAGCCTAACGTTGCACTCATAATTCCTGCACCAATTAAGATAACGTCTGTTTTTTGCTGCATGTTGCTCATGATAATCTCTCCATCCCCTATATTGGCAAAAAAGTGTAGGTGTTTTCTATGTCTAAGCCGTAAAAGAGAAACACCGCCTAGGCCCCACCTAGGTGTATACCTTTTTTGTCTCAATTATATAACCATCTCATACTCTATTATAATAATTAATAGACTAAAATATCTAGTGTTATCTGATAATTTTAAACTATTTAACGTTTTATTCGCTAAAAATCTTATTTAACAAGCTCTTTTAAGGTGATAAATAGAAAAAAATTACAGTTTGAAATTATCTCGAAAAAGCTTACGTATCCTTAAGTGACTAAATCGAGTACCTTTTTATGGGATTATTCTTTCTGCAATGGTAAGATTATTCTGAAAAATAAAAAGGAGGGACTCTAATGTGTACAAAAGAACAAATTTCAAACTTATTTCGAAACTTTTCAATAAAGGAATGTAAAGGGTCAAGTGATTTATATGAATATTTATCAATGAAAATTGCTGAAGATGAGGAAGTACTTACACTATCGTCCTGTGCTCAGGTAGGTCAACCAGTCCCAAACTTACTATTAGGTGCAGTACATTATTTATTGTTAGCAGGGAAAGAACATCATTTAAAAACGTATTATAGTAGTTTAGTTGAAAATGCCGATACAAATTTAAATAAAGCTTTTGATCATTTTAAAGATTTCTGTAAAGAGTACCGAGAAGAAATCATTACATTGTTACAAACGAAGCTCGTTCAAACGAATGAAGTAAGACGGTGTGCATACTTATACCCAATTTTCTGCTACATATTTAACAAAGTGAAGAAGCCGTTAGCGTTAATTGAAATTGGGACAAGTTCTGGGTTGCAACTGTTCTGGGACCAATATAGTTATTCGTACGGGACGGATGAAATGTACGGAAATATAAATTCAAATGTGCATGTAACTTCTGAAATAAGAGGGGAGAATGTACCGCATTTTCTAAAAGAAAGCCCATCTGTCGTAGAAAGAATCGGACTGGACTTACATGTGAATGATTTACATAATGAGGAAGATTATTTATGGTTACGCGCTTTAATTTGGCCAGAACATAAAGAAAGGCTTGAGATGTTTGATCAAGCTGCATCTTTAGTGAAAAATGAATCTGTCCAATTCATAGAAGGAGACGGTGTAGAGCTATTATCATCTATTATTGAACAAATAAGTGAAGAAGCTGTTATTTGTATTTTCCATACACACGTCGCAAATCAAATACCAGAACAAGTAAAACACAAGTTAGAAAAA
Organism: Bacillus sp. N6; assembly: GCF_052805735.1. Lineage (NCBI taxonomy): Bacteria > Bacillati > Bacillota > Bacilli > Caryophanales > Bacillaceae > Bacillus > Bacillus sp. N6. The sequence continues at coordinate 2,891,020 of NZ_CM127843.1, read as the reverse complement.
CAAATACAAGAAATTGGCGCAAAACGTGATGTATTCCACCTTTATAACAACATGTGGGATCGTGACCTTCATATTGATTATTATATTAACGGAAACGAATATCGTGAAACGGTTGGAGAAACAGAAGGGCATGGGAAATGGTTTAGCTGGAAGATTGGAAATGAGACGCCTATTTAGATTAATAGGGGCGCCCTCACTTGTAAAAGGTGGGGCCATAGGCTCAATCATGGACTAAATGGTTAAGGAAATAAATTTATTAGTAACATACAAAAAATGCTTCGGAGAAATCCTAAGCTTTTTTTGAATTACATTTAAACCCCATAATGGATCATGTACTTCTGTTCTGCTGCGGCTTGCACAATTTTTGAAGCTAACTCATTCAGCTCATCATATTTTCTGAAGAACTTTGAAGATGTAACTGTTTCATAGAAAATTGCTAATGATTCAGGCGGGATAATTGTAATACCGTAATGAGCTAAACCGTGTTCTTGATTTTTGATTGTATGAAAGTAGGTTTTCATAATTGATAAATTTCGATTTAAGCTACTGATAATATCATCATCAACAGAAATACAATGATATTTCTCTGGTGTATAATCTTCGTAATTTTTTTGAGAAGTAAAATCGTCAATTATTCCAAAATCATGGACACATGCCATCATTATCATCCTTTCAGCTTTAATAAAGTGAGTTCTATTAAAGTAAAATGGTCATTCGTTTAAGTGTAATAGAAATAGTTATGTAGTTCATAAAATATCTTCGGTTCTTCTTCGTGAAGACAGTTTATTTATCGATAAACTCATCGGGAGCCCAAGTGGCGATTTCATTCCCAGGTGCAGCGACTACAAGCCATTGCTCACATAGAACACCAGATTGCCAACATTCATAATAATCATGAAAACCATTTACAAAAATAATTTGTCCACTCTCTAATGTAATAATTAAATGAGGGCTTTCTAAGCCGAGTCGTATATCGGTAACTTTTTGTCTTCTTATCTTAAATATTCTTTCATATTCTTCTTCCTCAGAATAAGCTTCAAATTCATCTTCATTTAATGGGTATCTTTTTTGAGGTTTATTAAATAAACACCATTGTGATTCGATATTGATATATAATTGCCCATCATAATCAACGAAGTCGTGAAAGTTTGTGAAATGAATCTTTATAGCGGCTGGAGAAATACCAAATTGTAATCCATCAACTTGTGATCCGATGAATAGATTTTTCAACACTTTTCAGCGTAAATTTTATCCTCTTGATTCATTCTTGAAATCCTCCTTTTCTTAAAAATATACCTTATATTTTTATTGTAATAAATAAATTTTCATGTAAAATGAACCTTTTGTGAAAAACGAGCGAATATAGTGTGAAAGATTACGAGAGGGGAACGAAACTTTGGATGAAGTACAATTAAAAGAATGGCTATATAAAAGAAAGTATGTTGCCCAAAAAAGAGTTTGAGAAAGTATTACTTTGGATTGTTGAATAGATATTTAGCAAAAAAAGTAACTAATAATTATATTATGTAAACTTAGTTTATAAAACACCCATTTAAAAAATGGATGTTTTATATTTTGATATATTAGGTGGAATATATAGTTTAAAAAAGCGGAATACTTTGCGGAAAGTTAAAGACATTTTTCGGATCATATTTTGCTTTTACTTCCATTAATCGGTCAAAGTTGCAACTGAAGTATGCATCTGGCCAATTTTTAATGGATAGGTCAGGAGTATTAACATAGACACCTTTTGTAAATGGAAGCATTGCCAAACGGAAGTCTTCAACCCATCGAATACTTCCACCAGCACCTTCTGGTTGCTCCCAAGTAGCGAATATTGACATGTTTGATAGTGCTTTTCGGTAAAAGTAAGCAGTCGCCTCATTTGGCACCTCAGCAACAGCACCGCCTAATCCGTGGAAAAATACAGAGGTAGTGGAAAAGGGAGGTGGATTATTAATAAAGTGATCGATAATGGATAGTCCTTCTTCTGGTAATAGTTCATACACATATGGACCAACACTTTTAAATGGTAAAGGTGTTGCAGGTTGCTTCTCAGCTATTTTCGTTGCTGCTTCTGCCCATGGTATTTCTTCGATAGTTACTTGCATGGGTGAACCGGCTTCTAATAATGGCTGTAGTAGCGTCTGCAATTCTTGAACAGAACCGAGAAATACACCTTGCATTAATAATGATGGTTCTAATCCTGCAGACATAAAAAGAGTAGTTGTAAGGCGTTTATTAGCGCAAGGTAGCGTATATTCTTGCCAAGAGGTTAATACGGGTTTTAAATCTGATATCCCCCAGCTTATTTCTGCAAATCCTACCGTATTAATTTTATGTGTTCGAAACTTAAACGAAGTACATATTCCAAAGTTACCACCACCAGCACCGCGCGAAGCCCAATAGAGATCGGAGTTACACTTGGCGTTAGCACGTATTATACAACCATTCGCGTCTACCATTTCTAATTCAAGTAAATGATCGAGAGTTAATCCAAACGGACGAGAGAGAATACTATGTCCGCCACCTAAAGTAACACCTGCAATCCCGGGAGTAGGACAAACACCACTCGGTACAACTAATCCTTCAGAAGCAAGTGTTTCAATTAAAGAAATATTTCTCCATCCAGTCCCAATAGTTACAGTTCCATTATTGTGATCTATTTCTAATTGTTTCATTTCACTTACATCAATTACAAGACCAGCATTACTGACGGATAATGCCTCATAATTATGACGTCCAGAGCGCATGCGTATAGGAACGTTATGTAGCCTTGACCAGCGAACGGCGTTTACTACATCCTGTGTATTTTGAGCAAAAACAATGATTAACGGAAATTTGTTGAAGAATGTATTGAATTCTTCACGCGCTGAATTATAATCAGGATCATTAGGTGTAACGATACGACCAGTAAGTTCAATTTTTTGATTATTCATTTCAGTCATCTCTCCTTGACGTGAAATATTTATAATGTGGAAATACAGAACATAAAGAAGAACTGACAATACTTTATAAGTAAATGAATAAAGGAAGAGGATTATTCCAATAAAGAAAAAGGCAGTGCTACATAAGTAGCACTGCCTTTTTGTAATTATATGTATGTGCTCAAAATCTCCCCAGGTAATCCATCAATCTCACAAACTTTCTCTGATGTAAAACCTACGCTTAGTAAAATTTTGCGAGAAGGGATATTATTTGGATCAATCATTGCTTTTAGTACGTTTACATCTGTTTGCTTCGCTATTAAAGCTAGTTGTTAATTTTTGATTATGTACGTACATGCAATGTGTAATTAAGTGAATGATCAACATAGTAATTACAGAAAGGGTGAATGAAGCGTATGAATCAATTTGAGCAAATGATGTACGTTGGTGTCATCATGTCTACTGTACTATCCGTAATGATTTTAGGGTCCTTATATTATAATCCTCGACTTTCATTAACTGATTATCCGAAAGATATTCAAAAAGTAGTTTTTCCAAAATCGATTCATGAAAAAAAGCAAACCATTTACTTTAATATTGTATATAATGCTATTCTTTTCGGTTGTCCTTTCGTTTCTACATATATATTACATAAGCATGAAAAATTATTGTATATGGATGCTTATTTACACACTTTTGGTATTTTAATGATTTTCAATTTAGTAGATTTACTTATAATTGATTGGCTAATTTTTTGCTGGATTACTCCAAGGTTTGTTGTGATTCCTAGTACGGAAGGAATGAAGGGATATAAAGATTATAAGTTTCATTTAAGAGGGGCTATAGTCGCTACTCAATTTTTAGCAATTGTAAGTTTATTTTTGGCGGGAATTGCAACAACTATTTAGTGTGAAGAAGGGCATGAAGCTTTTATAAAAGATAATGAGATTTATAATATATAGAATTAGAAATAAGAATTTGTTAGTATTGAAGTGAGGAGTTTTAATAACAGTATATTAAGCCGTATTAATATACTGTTGCAAATGTTTTGATATTATGTAAAATTATACAATTTTACAGAGACATTTGATAAAATTCAAAAAAATATAATGGAGGCTAATATGAAAAAAGTAATTGGCGCAGCAACAGCAACTATTTTTGGATTGGGGGCGTTTACCACAACTGCTACCGCAGAAACAATCGTAACAGCAGATGTACTTAACGTACGTGAAAAACCGACTACAGAATCAAAAGTGGTCGAAAAAGTAAAGAATGGGCAAGAGTTAAAAGTCATCAATACCGAAGATGGCTGGTCAAAAATTGAATTGAACGGTAAAGAAGTGTTTGTAAGTTCGGAGTTTACAAAAGATGTGTATCATGTAACGGCGAATTTGTTAAATGTACGTACCGAAGCAAACACAGATTCAGAAATTCTTGGCAGACTAAAAAAAGATGATGTAATTGAATCAACGCATCAAGTAAAAGACGGATGGTTGGAATTTGAGTATAAAGGAAAAATTGCTTATGCAAACGTTTCTTTCCTATCAAGTACAGCACCAACTGAAAAGAAAACTGAAGAGAAAACGAAGCAAGTAGCGAAAGTACAAAAATCAGTTAAAGAAAAGAAAGAAGTAAAGACGCAGAAAGTAGCAAAAGCGAAAGAAACAACGAAAGCACAAGAAATAGTAAAGCCTAAAGAAGAAGTAAAAGTTAAAGAAGAACCGAAAGCACAAGAAATAGTAAAGCCTAAAGAAGAGGCAAAAGTCAAAGAAGAAGTAAAAGTTAAAGAAGAAGTAAAAGTTAAAGAAGAAGTAAAAGCACAAGAAATAGTAAAGCCTAAAGAAGAGGCAAAAGTCAAAGAAGAAGTAAAAGTTAAAGAAGAACCGAAAGCGCAAGAAATAGTAAAGCCTAAAGAAGAGGCAAAAGTCAAAGAAGAAGTAAAAGTTAAAGAAGAACCGAAAGCGCAAGAAATAGTAAAGCCTAAAGAAGAGGCAAAAGTCAAAGAAGAAGTAAAAGTTAAAGAAGAACCGAAAGCGCAAGAAATGGTAAAGCCTAAAGAAGAAGTAAAAGCTAAAGAAGAAGAAAAAGCGCAAGAAATAGCAAAAGCTAAAGAAGAAGAGAAAGCAAGAGAAATAGCAAGAGCTAAAGAAGAAGAGAAAGCAAAAGAAATAGCAAAAGCAAAAGCTAAAGAAGAAGAGAGAGCAAGAGAAATAGCAAAAGCAAAAGAAGAAGAAAAAGCAAGAGAAATAGCAAAAGCAAAAGCTAAAGAAGAAGAGAGAGCGAAAGAAGTATCAAAAAACAACATACAGTCTGCTAAACGTGAATTAACGGTAGTAGCGACAGCGTATACTGCTGATCCAAGTGAAAATGGTACATATGGTGGACGCGTTTTAACTGCGATGGGGCATGATTTAACGGCAAATCCGAATATGAGAATTATCGCAGTTGACCCGAAAGTAATCCCATTAGGATCTAAAGTATGGGTAGAAGGTTATGGAGAAGCTATCGCTGGTGATACTGGAAGCGCAATTAAAGGTAATCGTATTGATGTATTAATGGGGTCAAAAAGTAAAGCTATGAATTGGGGAAGAAAAACTGTTAAAGTAAAAATTTTATAGTAACTATAATGATCCAAATAGAAGTCAGTTCTCCTTATTGAGGCTGGCTTTTATTTTTTTAGTGGAAGTATAATAGGATTTTTAAATGACTTATTAATAAACCTGTAATAAAACATAAAAATTGTCTCATGTTTAGAAAAACTATTAAGAATGAGGTAAGGAAGTAGAACAGAAGGTTATTGAGAAGTAGAGAAGAATAGTATGTTGAAAACGAAGGGTTAACGTATAATGAAATATATAAATCGGATCAAATCGTTTACTAAACACTTTCACTCATAATAGTGTAATTAAGTTCAAAGGATAGGTGTATTTCATGAAAGAAGTAAGAGAATATATTGAAACAAAGAAACAAGGTGTATTGGAGTTGCAAATAAAAGAAACGGAAGAAAAGCTAGGTGCTGCTTTCCCAAATCAATATAGGGATCTTATTAAATTAGTTAATAATGCTGAAATAGGGGAATGGATACTATATCCGATTAAAGATAATAGAAATGTAACGAAAACTTTGGATGATATTGTTAGAAAAAACATTGACATGAGAGATGAGTTTATACCAGAAAATCTTATCATAATTGGTGACGATGGTTCAGGGGATAAATTGTGCTTTAAAATAAATAATGGAAAAATGGATGATAAAATATATATTTGGTATCACGCGGATGACGAAATGGAAGAAATATCTCCGAGTTTAAAAGAATTTATTATGGAAACTATTCAGGAAGACGATGTTTTTTAGTCTTAATTATTATCATTTTGTGAATCATTCTTATAAAAGGCGAGGATAGAATATGACAATAGAATTATATGGCGCACATTGTAATGAGCGGAAAGGGTATAGAGTAATTGAAGGAAGAGGTTCATATAATCATTACTTTGGCGGTCAAGATTGCAATTTGCCAGTATGTAAGTTATGCGGTGAGAAGATGCACCAAATTCTCTGTTTTGATTTAAAAGATGAGAGACTTGCTGAACTTAAAAGTAGTGAACTAAATATTTTACCATTCGTTTCATGCTTGAACTGCGCGATGGTGTGGGAACCGCAATATTTTCAGTTAAGTGATGGAGGTAAAACAGTTCAAATCATACAGCAGCAAAATACAGAAGAATGGATAATGGAAGAGGAAGATAAGTTACCAGTTTCATTACCAAAAACAACGGTAAAGCTTATAAATATGAAAAATGAAGATATACCTACAGATGAAGATAGGTACTGGGAAGCTTTCGACTTGTTCGGTTCGGAATATGTATGTAGATTGTTAGGGGCACCATTATATGATGATCTTCCAGAGGATTTGGCGTGTCCAACTTGTTCTAAAGAGATGAAGTATGCTGCTACAATTACACAAGATATCGAGGAACGTGAACTTATTTCAGTAGTTGATTTCCAGTTTGGGGAAATGAATATCTATTTTTATTTATGTAAAGATTGTTCAATTATAAAAACGGAAACACAAAGTACATAACAAGACTAACATATTATATTAGTCTTGTTTTTGTATCGCAACATCGTTAAGAATCGCATCAAATATATCTTTTTGTGTAAAATTATCTGTAAAAATAGTTTCACTAGCAACTTCAATTGTATCGTGCGGATTATACCATTTTTGAAGGGAATATTCACCAAATTCATGTCGTTTGTCCCTTGTGTTATGTCGTCTAATGGTTTCCTCGAGTGATAAATCAAAGTAATATGTATATGCATTTCCATCAAAATAACGAATTAATTCTTTCAACATATCACCGTATCTACGATTGTTTAAAATACCTTCTAAAATAACAAACTTACATTTTCCTTTTCCGTACTTCGTAATTTCAAATAGTAGATCATGAGATAAGTTCCCCATCGTGTCGTGTACTCTTAACATATCTCTACGTACGACGTCTTGAGAGACTAAAAGTGTCCCTTGTCCGAAATGTTCTTGTAGTTGCTTTGCGATCGTTGTTTTACCACTTGCGGAGTTTCCTCTAAGAATGATTAAAGTGGATGTAAGTATAGGTTTAGACATAATGTATTCCCCCAACGGTATTAATTATATAGAAAATTTTAACAAATAAAGTGAGGAAAGTGTATAATTAATATGATGAATATTTAAGGAGGGGATTAGATGGGGGATATATTAAAAAATGCACAACCTATATGGAAACGGACTTGGTTTCGTTATCTAGGGGCATTTTTTATTGTTCAGTTACTGTTTATCCCGCATTAACGGGCAGTAAGACCCCCACCTCAAAATTCAGCGAAAGCGAAGAAGTTAGGTGGGGGATCAACTGCCCGTAAAAGCCCGATTGGTTCAACTAATAATCAGTGGGGGATGAACAAAACCCCCACTGATTAAAGTTTCACTTTATTTTGTGTGAAATAACTGCGTGGGCACCAAACTTTAGACCAGGCGGAGAGTTTTTTAATAGAATATTAAATTCTCAATTTTTCACAGAATGGTTCACACTCTATACAATCCCGCAATTTAACGTATTTACAGCATTTTTTACGATAACATTACTACCATATGCATTAGTAGGTGCAATGAAAGATATAATATCAAGAAAAAATATAAAAGAATAATAGAGGTATAATATGCTTTTTCAAAAAGAAGGTTTATTGATTAGATACGTAATGGAAAATGATGTATCTATCATTTCTAAATGGTTAACGGACCCAGCAGTCCTGCGGTATTACGAAGGGCGAGATAATCCGCAATCTGTAGAAAAGGTGCTTGATCATTTTATGCATAATCCAAACAGTAATGAAAATAGATGTTTAATAGAATTTGATACCGTTCCGATTGGTTACATACAAATGTACCCAGTTGATTCAGAGTGGAAAGCGATATATGGCTATAAAGAATCACAAAATGTATGGGGAATGGATCAATTTATCGGTGAACCAGTCTATTGGGGAAAAGGAATTGGACAAAAACTCGTTCAGGCAGCAATTACATACATTATGGGTGAAATGGGAGCAGAAGCAATCGCAATGGATCCGAAAGTAAATAATGAACGAGCGATAAAGTGTTATGAAAAATGCGGATTTAAAAAAGTAAAGATTTTAAAGGAACATGAGCTACATGAGGGGGAACTAGAAGATTGTTGGATGATGGAATACAAACAATTATAATGAATATGCAATGGCTTATATAAACGAAGGGAGCTGTGTGAAATGAAAAAAGCATTAATCGTAATTGATGTGCAAGCGGGTATGTATACAGCTGGAATGCCAGTACATAATGGGGAAAAGTTTTTACAAACATTGCAAGAGCTTATTGGGGAATGTCGTACAAATGATATTCCAGTTATTTATGTCCAACATAACGGTCCTAAAGACCATCCGTTAGAAAAAGGTACGGATGGATGGCGAATCCATGCAACAATCGCTCCGCAAGAAGGGGATGATATTGTTGAAAAGACGACGCCAGATTCATTCCATAAGACAAACTTAAGCGAAGTGTTACAAGAGAAAGGAATTGAACACGTTATTCTTTCGGGAATGCAAACAGAGTATTGTGTAGATACGACAACGCGCAGAGCATGTAGTGAAGGATATAAAGTAACGTTAGTTAGTGATGCGCATAGTACATTTGATGCAGAAGTGTTACGTGCTGAAGATATTGTGAAACATCATAACGCAGTATTGGGAGCGTTTGCGGATGTTGTTGCATTAAAAGACTTGAAAGTGGCTGCCTCTAAATAAGAGGCAGTTTTTTTATTAGAAAAATAGCGTCAAATATTGTCGGTAAGTCGATATTTTGAAATAATCGTTTATATAATTTCACGTACCATAATGAAAAAATACAAAAAAGGAGCACCACATAATTAAAAAGGGTGCTCCTGCATTAAAATGTTACTTTTTCTTGTCTTTATCCAATATATTTTGTTCTTCAGCAAACTCCGTACCATATGCAAAGCGGCGATTAATACGAATGTTATCATTGTTGTGCCTTGTATGAGAGTTAGAGAAGCGATGAACGATTACTTCAGATAAAGTGAAGACGATGGCAGAAAGGATACTGCCCCATGCAATTTGCATATAGTTGTCTAATAAAATATTACCGAAAATCCATACGCTTAAATATGTTAATAAGAAATCCGACATAATGGCACCAGTATTGCCAATTCGATTTAAAATAATTTTATCAACGAACATGTAGGATACGATTGTAACAAAGAGACTGAATGAAATAATTTGAACAAACGTTGCAGGGAAAAATAAAGCAAGCCCAATGCTAAATGCGATAATGCACGATATAAACTTGATAAGCACTACTGTGAAATCATTCAAAATTTACACCTCCGATTTATACATAGTTTTGCAATAAATTCTGGAGTTCATACATTGTAACGGATTTATTTACATAAAACTTTTTCATGTTCGGAATTTAGTCTAAATATTATAAAAATAACGAAAAAATGTTATAGTAAAATGAGAGTGTATGACATTTTTAGGTAAGGGGGAATCCAGGATGTGGATTACTTCAGAAGTAGAAATTCCAGATGAGTTAATTGATCACATTGAGCAAGGAAAGTTAGTGTTATTTGTTGGAGCGGGAGTTTCTATGAAAGGGAAATCAAACTTACCAAATTTTGATGATTTAGTTGATGAAATTGCAAAAACGTTATATGTCGAAAAGCGTGAAATAACAGAACCACATGATTATTATCTTGGTAAAATTGCGAAAACAAAAGATGTACATCAAGTCGCAAGAGATCTTGTTCATATAGAGAAATCAAAACCGAATCCATTACATTATGCAATTCCAAGGTTATTTCCTTTAGATACAGATATCCGCATTGTAACAACAAATTTTGATCAACATTTTACAACTGCAATTAAAGAAATAAATAGAGATATCAATGTTTATTACGCTCCAGCTTTACCGACTGGGAGAGCTTTTAAAGGTCTTGCTTATATACATGGTAATGTAGAACAGGAGAAAGAGGCTTTAATTTTAACAGACGGTGATTTTGGAAGGGCTTACTTAACGGAAGGGTGGGCGAGAAGATTTTTAGTCGATCTATTCTCAAATTACACCGTTTTATTCGTTGGATATAGTCATAATGACCCAGTAATGAAATATTTAGCAACTGGTTTACCACCAAGTACAAGACGATTTGCTTTCGTCGCACAAGGAGAAAATACGTACCACTGGGAACATTTGGGGATAAGACCGATTGTGTATCCGAATAAAGTGAATAATCATCAATCCCTCGTAAAAGCGGTAAAACGCTGGGCGGAATTAATGGGTGATAATTATATTACGAAAAGAATGCGTATTCGGGATATTGTAACGGTTCCCCCGTCAGTAGAACAGGAACAATTATCATACATAAAGCAATCAATTAAAAAAATTGAAACAGTTCGTTACTTTGTGGAATTTGCTCACGATTATAAATGGGTCGAATGGTTAGAAGCAGAAGGTAAATTACAAAATTTGTTTATGCTTACGCCAAACTATAATGAAGTAGATGAATTACTTGCAGAATGGTTAGTGGAACAATTTCTTTTTAGTCATCAGATAGAATTATTTCAATTAATTTATAAAAACTATTCTAAAATATCACCGTTATTATGGAGAACAATTTGTAACTACTTAAACGAAACGAAGAGTAAGATGGACCCATTGTTGTTTGCCAGGTGGACACTCCTTTTATTAGAAACTGCTGAAAAAGATAGTAGCTCTATAGAAAAGATTTCTAAGTTACTGCAAAAATGTTCTTTTCCTGAGCATAAGGAAATTGCGTTATTGTTACTAACTTTTATTTTAGACGGAAAGCTGAAGTTGAAACGTGTAAGAAAATGGGGAAATGATACGCAAGAAGCAATAGAACTCGAGGAATCGAGTCGCTTACCAGTATCAACATTTTCTCATGTGGAGCAAATTTGGAATGAAAAGATGAGGCCATATATCGCCTATTATGCTGTTCCAATTATGATGATTGGATTAGAAAAATTGAGAATGTTGTCATTAAGACAAACGGCACTGAAAAAAAGAAATACGGAAGATGTAGAAAAAGAGTTTCATCAAAATGATCTTGCATTTTTAATACAAATTGTAAAAGAGTGTCTAACTTATTTATGTGAAAACAATGAGAAAAAAGCGGATTATTATATTACAGAAATGATAGAAGCGAATAGTGTACTTCAAAAGCGAATTGCAATTGATGCGATGAATAAAAATATTTTTGTTCGTGTAGATGACAAAATGAAATGGTTGTTACAGGAAGGACTTCTTTTAGATTTCACTTATAAACATGAAGTTTTCCAACTTTTAAAAAGTCATTATGCAAATTGTTTGGAAAAAACAAAAGAAGAAGTCACTCGAACTGTAATAAAGCGTCTTACAGAAGAGAGAGTATTTGATGCATGTCTCGTATTAGACTTATTATTCAAGTGTGATTCAAATAGTCCATCTACGGCAAATGGGTATGAGTTAATGAAGCAAAAGCATCCTCATTTTCATTCTGAACGATACAGTGTACAAAAGAAAGAGGATACAGCGCAAAGCATTACTTGTAATGTAACAGCTGACGGATTATTGCAGCTGAAAGATGTTGAAATTATGAAGCAAGTTCGGCAATTTTCGCAAGATGGTGTTTTTGAACAACGCCATTTTTTAGAGATGTTATCAAAAGCATGTAAATTGAATACAGAGTGGAGTATTTCATTCGCATATCAATTAGTAGGAGTGCAAGAAATAAGTAATGAAGTATGGTTTGTTTGTATTAGAGAATGGCGAAATAACAGAGGATTGACAAATGATCAAATCCAAAAAATTATTCCGTTATTGCAGAAATTTGTTAGAAATACTGCTTTTCATTGGTTAATTAGTAGTTTTCTATATGAAATTAGTAATCGACTAGAAGAGTTAGAAGAGAATAGTATACGTGTTGTAAAACGCTTTGCTTTTTCAGTGTTTCCTCAAGTTATGAAGAGTGATACGGATTTTAAGCTTGGAAAACAAGATTTTTACAATGAATCAATTCAGCATCCTGTTGGAAAAATGACGGCTGTATTATTAAAGTTGTTATCATATGATCATTTATACGATCGTAATGTATATGAATATTTATTTTTATTTGAAGAACAAGTAAGAGTTAATTCAGTACGAACAAACTTTATGTTTGCTCGTTTAATAGCAGATATTACATTTCTATATCATATTGAAAAGCAATGGTGCCGAAAATATTTGTTACCATACTTAGATTTAAAAAAACAAAATGAAATTACGGAATATGCATGGGCTGGTTTATGTTACACGCAAATAAATTTACCTTTATTTACAGAAATGAAGCGTTTTATTAAGTATGCGATAGAACATTTGGAAGTATTACATCCGCATACGAGGGAAGCTTTCTTGAAGTGGCTTAGCTTTGTATTTATTAAATGTGTACTATATTGGGAGCAAAAAACAGATTGGTTATACCCTTTACTCGTATTAGAAAATGAAGAAAATAAAATTAAATTTATGCAGTTTTTATGCTATTACGTCAAAACATTAAGTGTAAAAGAACAACAAAAATTTTGGACAGCTTGGCTCAGTGTATTTTTGCGAGAACGACCAAAAATGGGTGAGATAACAGCGAGAGAATATGTAATGCTTTTACGTATTATTTTATACATGGATGAAATATTAGAAAAAGGATTATGTATTATGTCTCGTGCATTTTCAAGTGTAAATGGTAAATGTACAGGTGAGGAAATGAAGCAGTTATTGATTGAAATGCTTCATAAGAAAGAAAGTATGAAAGCGCATAAAGAAATGTTTGCAAATGTGTTTTTTATTTTACTACAAACATGTCAAGAAGCCGTTTTATTTGAAAAAGAAATCATAAAAATAAAAGAATTATTAGTTCAGTATGGAGTAGAGGAATATGTTTTACATTTACTAGAAAATGAAATAATTCGCATAGGAATTGTAATGGGTGATTTACAAGAAGAATTATAGGACGAAAGTGGAATTTTAAAAAATATATAAAAAGTTGTTGACAGTGTTTTGAAAAGCGTTCTATAATACGAATCATACTTATTCAATTTCAAAAACATTTGAATAAACAAAGTGCAATGAAGAGATCACAGTAGTGGTTAGTCTTACTGTAACAGAGAGCTGGTGGTTGGTGTGAACCAGTACAGGGATAATCATGAATTACAGTCTTGGAGCATCTTTTTCGTAATAAAGATAGTTTGTCTTTATGAGGAAAAAGCGGTCAATTGATCGTTAACAGTGAAGAGAGGTAGACAGAAAGTTAGTCTACAACTAGGGTGGTACCGCGATAAATATCGTCCCTACTGATTTATTCAGTAGGGACTTTTTGTATTTTAGTGGTCCAACTTGAAAATAAAATAGTCATGCATTGAAAGGAAAAGCAGTAGTTGTTGTTTCCCTGTAACAGAGAGCTGGTGGTTGGTGCGAACCAGTACAAAAACAAGAGCGAATTACAGTCCTGGAGCATCTTTTTCGTAGTAAAGATAGTATTGTCTTTATGAAGGGAAAGACGGTCAGATGATCGTTAACAATGAAGAGAGGTAGACGACAGAAGTCTACAACTAGGGTGGTACCGCGATAAATATCGTCCCTACTGATTGGATCAGTAGGGCTTTTTTGTACAAAAAAGTGGCTTTTTAACTAGTAGTTCATGTCTTTGTACGAATTATTAGTTTAAAATAAGAAGAGGTATCGATTCCACTATAAATTTGTATAATTAGCCAGTTCAGAAAATAGAGAATCTTTTATTCTCTTACTATACTTTTAAAACATTAGAGGAGGATTTCCAAATGGCAAATCATGAATTAGATCAATTACGTAAACAGGTAGATGAAATTAACTTACAACTATTACACCTTTTAAACAAACGTGGTGAAATCGTTCAAAAAATTGGAGAGCAAAAGCAAGTACAAGGTACGAAACGCTTTGATCCAGTACGTGAGCGTGAAGTACTTGATATGATTGCAGAGCATAACGAAGGACCATTCGAAACATCAACAGTTCAACATATTTTCAAAACGATTTTCAAAGCAAGCTTAGAGTTACAAGAAGATGATAACCGTAAAGCGTTACTAGTATCACGTAAAAAGAAACAAGAAAATACAATCGTTGATGTAAAAGGTGAATTGATTGGAAACGGAACACAAACGTTCATCATGGGACCTTGTGCAGTAGAAAGCTTAGAGCAAGTTCGTCAAGTAGGGCAAGCGATGAAAGACCAAGGCTTAAAATTAATGCGCGGTGGTGCATTCAAACCGAGAACATCTCCATACGATTTCCAAGGTTTAGGAGTAGAAGGACTTCAAATTTTACGTCAAGTAGCAGACGAGTTCGACTTAGCAATTATTAGTGAAATTTTAAATCCGAACGATGTTGAAATGGCATTAGACTACGTTGATGTAATTCAAGTTGGCGCACGTAACATGCAAAACTTCGATTTATTACGAGCTGTAGGTAAAGTTAACAAACCAGTATTATTAAAACGTGGATTAGCAGCAACAATTGATGAGTTCATTAACGCAGCGGAATACATCATTGCGCAAGGTAACGATCAAATTATTCTTTGTGAGCGCGGTATCCGCACATACGAAAGAGCAACACGTAACACATTAGACATTTCTGCAGTACCAATTTTAAAGAAAGAAACACATTTACCAGTTATCGTTGATGTAACACATTCAACTGGACGCAGAGATTTATTATTACCAACAGCGAAAGCGGCACTTGCAATTGGCGCAGATGCAGTAATGGCTGAAGTTCATCCAGATCCAGCAGTTGCATTGTCAGATTCTGCACAACAAATGGACATTCCAGAATTCCATAGATTCATGGATGAGTTAAAAGGTTTCAAAAATAAATTATCTTAATTCCATATCATATATGCGTTGAAGAGGAAACAGTAGTGCTTATCTCACTGTTAAAGAGAGCTGATGGCTGGTGTGAATCAGTACAAAGGTAAGCATGAATTACAGCCTTGGAGCATCTTTCTCGACAACTTATGGAGGGGAAGACGGTCAAACGATCGTTAAAGAAGAAGAGAGGTAGACGACAGTTGTCTACAACTAGGGTGGTACCGCGATAAACATCGTCCCTACTGAGCGCTCAGTAGGGACTTTTTTGTACAAAAAAATAGTAAAGGGGTAAGAGAAATGAGATACATTACAGCTGGAGAATCACATGGACCGCAGTTAACAGTTATTTTAGAAGGTGTACCAGCAGGTTTGACACTTACGGCGGAACATATTAATAAAGAATTATTAAGAAGACAAAAAGGTCATGGACGCGGAAGACGCATGCAAATTGAAACAGATACAGTTGAAATTGTAAGTGGTGTTCGTCACGGGATGACACTTGGATCACCGATTACGTTAATCGTAAAAAATGATGATTTCAAACATTGGACGAAAGTAATGGGTGCTGAGCCAATTTCTGAAAAAGAAAGTAAAGACATGAAACGTACAATTACAAAACCACGTCCAGGACATGCGGATTTAAATGGAGCAATTAAATATGGTCATCGTGATATAAGAAACGTATTAGAGCGCTCATCTGCAAGAGAAACGACAGTTCGTGTAGCTGCTGGTGCAGTTGCAAAACAAATTTTAAGCGAATTAGGCGTAAAAATTGCAGGACATGTTCTTGAAATTGGTGGAGTAAAAGCAAAACATATTTCAAACTTACCGATTGAAGAAATTCAAACGATAACTGAAAACTCACCAGTTCGATGTTTAGATAAAGAAGTAGAGCAAGAAATGATGGATGCGATTGACAACGCAAAAAGTACCGGAGATTCAATCGGTGGTATTGTGGAAGTTATTGCAGAAGGTATGCCTATTGGCGTTGGTAGTTACGTTCATTACGATCGTAAATTAGATGCAAAACTTGCTGGTGCAATTATGAGTATAAATGCATTTAAAGGTGCTGAAATTGGCGTAGGTTTTGAAGCGGCAAGACAACCAGGAAGTAAAGTGCATGATGAAATTCTGTGGGATGAAGAAAAAGGATACACGAGAAAAACGAATAATGCCGGCGGTTTAGAAGGCGGTATGACAACAGGTATGCCAATTGTCGTAAGAGGCGTTATGAAGCCAATTCCTACATTATACAAACCGTTAGCAAGCGTTGATATTGATACGAAGGAAGCATTCCAAGCGAGTATTGAAAGATCTGATAGTTGCGCAGTGCCAGCAGCGGGTGTAGTAGCTGAATCTGTTGTAGCATGGGAACTTGCAGATGCACTAGTCGAACAATTCGGAAAAGATCGTATGGAATTATTAAAACAAAACATTATGCAACACAATAACTACGCAAAAGAATTTTAATAAAAAGGTGGGTTTAACGTGCAAGTAAAAGATCAACTATCATCATTACAACCATATAAACCAGGTAAATCACCAGAACAAATGAAAGAAGTGTACGGAGATCATTCGTTTGTGAAATTAGCATCGAATGAAAATCCATTCGGTTGTTCACCGAGAGTTTTAGAAGAGTTGCAAAAATCTTGGTTGGAACATGCTTTATATCCTGACGGAGGTGCTACGACGCTCCGTCAAACAATCGCGGATAAGTTGCATGTGCAAATGGAACAAGTACTTTGTGGTAGTGGTTTAGATGAAATCATTCAAATAATAAGCCGCGCCGTATTACGAGCGGGAGATAACATTGTAACAGCAGGTGCAACATTCCCGCAATACCGTCATCATGCGATTATTGAAGGCTGTGAAGTGAAAGAAATTCCTTTAAATAACGGTGTATACGATTTAGACGAAATTTTGTCAGCGGTAAATAATAATACGAAAATCGTATGGATTTGTAATCCGAACAACCCGACGGGCACATATGTGAATGAGCAAAAATTAACTCAATTTATTGAAGGCATTAGTGAAAATACGTTAATTGTCATTGATGAAGCGTACTATGAATACGTAACAGCAAAAGATTTCCCTGAGACATTACTGCTTTTAGAAAAACATAAAAACATTCTTGTACTTAGAACGTTTTCTAAAGCATACGGATTAGCTTCTTTCCGCGTTGGATATGCGATCGGACAGGAAGAGCTAATTGAGAAATTAAATGTCGTACGTTTACCATTTAACGTATCTTCATTAGCGCAAAAAGCAGCTACGATTGCTTTTGGTGATAACGAGTTTATTGAAGAAATAGTTCGTGTGAATACAGAGGGATTACAACAATACGAAAGCTTTTGTAAGGAAAATGAAATTCCATTTTATCCATCACAAACAAATTTCATCTTCTTGCCAGTTGAGAATGCAGGAGAGATTTATGAAGCTTGTGCACATGCAGGGTTTATTATTCGTCCATTCCCAAATGGTGTCCGTATTACAGTTGGAACAAGGGAGCAAAATGAAGGAGTGATTTCAGTGTTAAAACAACACTTTGAAAACAAAAAAAGTAAGTCTCGAGATGAGGCAAATGCGTAAAAAGGTAGTATTAATTGGAACAGGTTTAATAGGAGGCTCTCTCGCATTAGCGATTAAGAAAGAGCACGATGTAACGATAACAGGTTACGATATATTTAAAGAGCAAGTAGAGCGTGCAAAAGAATTACACGTAGTAGATGAAGTAGCAGTTGATTTACAGCATGCATGTGAAGAGGCACATTTAATTATTTTTGCTTCTCCAGTTGAAGAAACGAAGAAGCTATTACACAAACTTGCGTCATTCCGTTTACGAGAAGATGTTATAGTGACTGATGTTGGTAGTACAAAAGGGTCTATTATGAACGAAGCGGAAGCTTTATTTTCAAAGGAAGTTTCTTTCATTGGGGGACATCCGATGGCGGGTTCTCATAAAACGGGAGTTGAAAGCGCAAAGGCGCATTTATTTGAAAATGCATTTTACATTTTAACACCGATGAATCATGTACCAAATGAACAAGTGGAAGACCTTAAAGTATGGTTAAAAGGAACAGGATCTCATTTTCTTGTTTTAAATACAGAAGAACATGATTATGTAACAGGGATTGTTAGTCATTTCCCGCATCTTATCGCAGCAGGTTTAGTAAAGCAAGTTGAGAAACATGCAGGAGATAATCCGCTCATTCATCAACTCGCTGCTGGAGGTTTCAAAGACATTACACGTATCGCATCTAGTAGTCCGAAAATGTGGAGTGATATTGTAAAGCAAAATCGAGAGCATTTAATGGTATTATTAAAAGAGTGGATCTCTGAAATGGAAGGTTTATATAAGACAGTTTCTACCGGAGATGCAGGCGAGATTCAAAACTATTTTGCAGATGCGAAGGAATACCGTGATTCTTTACCAGTAAGAAAGAGTGGTGCAATTCCTGCCTATCACGACTTATACGTTGATGTATTAGATAAGGTGGGGGCATTGGCTCATATTACGAGTATTTTAGCGCGCGAGGAAATTAGTATTACGAACTTGCAAATATTAGAAGCGCGTGAAGGACTGCTTGGGGTATTACGTATTAGTTTCCAAAGGGAAGAAGATCGTATGAAAGCGAAGCTAGCGCTTGGAGAAGAAGAATACCAAACTTATGAAACAATTTAAATGAGAAGGTGAAAAACGTGAAAGAAAGAACAATACAACCTGTTAATAACGGATTGAATGGCAATATTACAATCCCAGGTGATAAATCCATTTCACACCGTGCTGTTATGTTCGGTTCGATTGCAGAAGGGAAAACAACAATTAAAGGTTTCTTGCCCGGTGCAGACTGTTTAAGTACTATTTCATGTTTTAAAGAAATGGGAGTAGAAATTACGCAAAACGGTGATGAAGTTACTGTAGTTGGTAAAGGATTAGAAGGTTTACAAGAACCGAAAGTTGTATTAGATGTTGGTAATTCTGGTACAACAATTCGATTAATGTCAGGTATATTAGCTAACACACCATTTTTCTCTTGCGTACAAGGTGATGAGTCTATCGCAAAAAGACCGATGAAGCGTGTAACAAACCCATTAAAACAAATGGGTGCAAACATTGACGGCAGAGAAGAAGGAACATTTACACCGCTAACAATACGTGGCGGAGATTTAAAAGCAATTGAATATATTTCTCCTGTTGCAAGTGCACAAGTAAAGTCAGCTATTTTACTTGCAGGTCTTCGTGCAGAAGGTGTAACAGCTGTTACAGAACCACATATTTCACGCGACCATACGGAAAGAATGCTTGAAGCATTTGGTGTTAAAGTAAATCGCGAAGGGAAAACAGTGAAGCTGTCAGGTGGACAAAAATTAACAGCAACAGACATTCAAGTGCCAGGTGACGTATCATCAGCAGCATTTTTCTTAGTAGCAGGTGCAATCATCCCAAATAGTAAACTAGTATTACAAAATGTAGGAATGAATCCAACTCGTACAGGTATTATTGATGTTTTAGAGAAAATGGGTGCTACGTTCACTGTAGATATAATTAACGAAGGGGCATCAGAACCAGCTGCAAATATTACAATTGAAACATCTTCATTAAAAGGAATTGAAATTGGCGGAGATATTATCCCTAGATTAATCGATGAGATTCCTGTAATCGCATTAGCGGCAACGCAAGCGGAAGGAATTACAGTAATTAAAGATGCACACGAATTAAAAGTAAAAGAAACAAATCGTATTGATACAGTCGTTGCTGAGTTAACGAAACTAGGAGCTCGCATAGAAGCAACTGATGACGGCATGATCATTTACGGAAAATCAGCTCTAAAAGGCAATACAGTAAATAGTTATGGTGATCATCGCATCGGAATGGTGCTTGCGATTGCTGGCTGCCTGGCAGAAGGAAAAACAATTATTGAAGATGCAGAAGCAGTAGGTGTATCATATCCTACATTCTTTGATGAACTTCAAAAGTTAGCTAAATAATAAGGATGGAAAGCAGATACGTGATGTATCTGCTTTTTTTGTTAAAACGTCTTTCTAATTTCACTTACCGAACTATAATAGAAAGAATTGTGATACAATTCAAACAGGGAATGGAGGAGAATTATATGAATGTCATACAATTAAAAGAAGATAAGTTCAGAGAAGCATTACGTTTATCAGAATACGCTTTTCAATATAAAGTAGATGAGGAACGATTACAGCAGCAACTTACAAAGATGAAGGAAAGTCATGAAATATACGGCATTATGGAAGGGGAAGACTTAGCAGCAAAACTACATCTTATTCCGTTTCATATTTACATAGGTAAAGAAAAATTTAAAATGGGTGGCGTTGCAGGGGTAGCGACGTATCCTGAGTATAGAAGAAGTGGGTATGTAAAAGAGCTACTTCAAGATTCACTTCAAACGATGAAAAAAGATGGCTATACAGTCTCTATGTTACATCCATTTGCGGTTTCATTTTACCGTAAATACGGCTGGGAACTTTGTGCGAATTTAGTCACATGTCATATGACTAAGAGCGATTTAGTGATGAAAAAACAAGTAAATGGCACTGTGAAACGTTTTAATAAAGAAAATCATCCAGAAGAGGTCGAAAAGCTCTATGAAGTATTTGCAGAACGTTTTTCAGGTATGCTAGTTCGAGAGAAGAACTGGTGGTTACAAGCGGTTTATGATGATTTAACATTAGCGATTTACTATGATGAAAATAAAAGGGCAGCAGGTTACATGTTATACAAAATAGAAAACTATAAAATGACAGTAGAAGAATTTGTACCACTACATAATGAAGCACGAAATGGTCTGTGGAACTTTATTTGCCAGCATGATTCTATGATTAAAGAACTTGAAATGACAGTAAGTGAAAACGAAACGTTGTTATATTCATTGCAAGAGCCACGCGTGAAGACAGAAATAAAACCATATTTTATGGGAAGAATTGTAGATGTAGAGCAGTTCTTAAAACAATATGAGTTGAATTGGAACAATGTACAGCAAGAAGTGATCCTACACATTACAGACGCATTTGCTCCGTGGAATAACGTAACAGTGAGACTTGCAAATCATGAAATAACAATTGTAGAAGAAACAACGGAAAAAGGAATAAAACTGGATATAAATGCACTATCGGCAATAATGTTTGGTTATAAACGCCCATTAGAACTAAATGAACTTGAATTAATTAGTGGAAGTGACGAGGCAATACGGTCAATTGAGAATCTAGTACCAGTGCGTAAGCCATTTATTTATGATTTCTTTTAATTTGTATGTATGAAGGTGGGCTATCCTAAGTGAAATTTCGGGATAGCTTCCTCTTATATTGTGAATTTTTGTCGGTAAGTCAATATATCATGAGAATCGCTGATATAATTTTAAGTTGCGCCAATATATCCAGAAAGTCACTCATATAATTTCATTCACAAATAGAGGATAAAAAATCACAGTTATACTTTGTCACGCACTTGACTTTTAATTCATGTAATTTATAATTAAAAACGGAATGAATTTTCATTCCTGGAAATTGAGGTGGAAAAATGGCTAAAAACAAACAAGAGGATATTTTTGATGCTGCAATACAACTTTTTGCAGAACGAGGTTATGATGGTACAACAATTCCGATGATTGCTGAAAAAGCAAAAGTAGGCGCAGGTACGATCTACCGTTATTTTGAAAATAAAGAAGCGCTTGTTAATTCTTTATTTACGAAAAGTGTTTTACAACTATCAGAATTAATAAAAAATGATTTCCCGGTCGATGCAAATATTCGTGAACAGTTTAGCCATACATACAACCGTTTATTTGAATTTGCGAGACAAAATGCAGATGCTTTTCTTTTTACAAATTCTCACTGTGATAGTTATTTTCTAGATGAACATAGCAATGAAATATTCGAGGACTTCATGGGTTTCTTCATGAACTTGATTGAAGATGGAATCGAAAAAGGTTTGCTTCGTCCATTACCACCAATTGCTTTAATTATTATTGTATATCAACCAATTGAAAAATTAATTAAAGTAATGGAAACAGGGCAGTTAGAATATACAGATGAATTGGTAAAGGAATTGGAAGAAAGTTGTTGGAATGCTATTAGAATCATTTGATTCTATAGCGTTATAAGGATAGGAATGAACATTCATTCCGAGAGAGGTATGAAAAAGAATAACAGGAGATGATAACTCTTTATAACTAAAGGAATGAATATTCATTCCGATTCACCTAGTTTAATAAAGTTAATTAATAAATTAATAGAATGATAGGAATGAACGTTCATTCCGGAAAGTGTTTTCAAAAGATTAGGAATGAATATTCATTCCACATGTGAATTTTATAATGGGAGATGATTCAAATGAGCAAGTTAAAAAGTTGGAGAAGTTTATCTTTTCTATTATGGATAGTTATTACTATTACAATGGTCGTAACGATGCCTAATATGGATAAATTAGTGAAGGAAAAAGGGAAAATTACAATCCCTAATACAGAACAAAGCAGCATTGCTGACAAGATGATTAAAGAGATGGATAAAGAAGGGGTTGAAAAGTATGAAATTATAGCCGTTTTTAATAGTGGCAATAAGGCAGCTTTAACAGATGAACAAAAGAAGGAAATAACAAAAACGATCAACGCCCTGCAAAATGAAAAAGTGCAATTAGGAATTAAGGAAGTTGTTTCGCATTTAGATAATAAAGACTTGGAGAAACAATTAGTTTCTAAAGATAATACGACTATTTTAACGCAAATATCGATAGATAAAAAACATGGTGAAATATCAAGGGTTTCAAATAATCTGCATGAAAAGGTGCAAACGAAAGGAGTAAAAACGTATTTAACAGGAAGTGACTTAATAGCGGGTGATTTTCTTAAATCCTCTCAAGAGGGAGTGAAAAAGACAGAAGTTATTTCAATCATTTTCATTCTTGTAGTATTAATCCTCGTATTTCGTTCACCAGTTGTTCCGATTGTTTCTCTTCTTACAGTCGGTGTGTCGTATTTAGTTTCAATGGGGATTATTGCTCAGCTTGTAGATCAATTTAATTTCCCATTTTCAAACTTTACACAAGTGTTCGTAGTCGTCGTCCTCTTTGGAGTAGGAACAGATTATAATATTTTATTATATACGAGGTTTAAAGAAGAATTAAGTAAACAAGAAAATGCATTTTGGGCCACGAAAGAAACATTTAAATCGGCAGGTAAAACCGTATTATATAGCGGTATAGCGGTGCTAATTGGTTTTGCATCACTTGCGTTAGCAAATTTTAAATTATATCAATCTACTTCAGCGGTAGCAATTGGTGTTTTAGTATTACTACTCGTATTAACGACTTTAAATCCATTTTTCATGGTGCTTTTAGGAAAAGGAATGTTTTATCCAGTTAAAACATTTAAAGGTCATGAGGATAGTCGCTTATGGGGATTCTTTGCGAAAAACTCAGTAGTAAGGCCATTTGTCGCTTTAATCATCGTATTTGTAATATCGATTCCTTTCATATTAAAATACTCTAATACACTAAATTACAATGATTTATTTGAAGTAGATAATAAGTATGAATCAAAGATGGGTATTAACGTAATAGAGGATCATTTTCCGCCTGGTTTCTCTTCACCGAGTACATTAGTCATTCAATTTGATAAAAAGCTGGATGAAGGAACTTCTCTACAAATTTTAGACGAATTAACTGATAAAATTTTGAAAGTTAAAGGTGTATCAGAAGTATATGCACCAACACGTCCAACTGGTGAGAAGATAAAAGAATTATATTTAAATAAGCAAGCGGGAGAATTGAATACAGGATTAGGGGATGCCGATGGTGGCATAAAGGAAATTAATGATGGATTAACGGATGCGAAAAATAAAATGGGAAGTAATGATTCAAATAGTCTTGCGAATGTTCAAAAATTAATTGATGGAACGAACGAGGCGAAAAACGGGGTATCAGCATTAGGAACAGCTTTACATCAATTATCAAATGGCATAAACGACGGTGCACAAGGGGCACAGCAAATTGAGAGTGGCTTAGCTTCAGTAAACGAAAATATAAATGTTCTATCTAATGCAACGTCGCAGCTGCATGCTGGCTATGCACAGTTAGAAAAAGGTTTAAGCTCTTACGATCAGTACTTCGGAAGCATTTCTCAAGCAATTGATGGTGCGAAAAAGGGATATGAACAAATTGAAATGTTAATGACCAATTTCGTTCAAACGAAACCAGAACTAGCGAATGATTCAAACATACAACAAACGATAGGGATTGCTAAAGAAGCTCAAAAACATTTAAATGTACTTTCAAAAGAATTAAATCAATTAGCAACGCAACATAAAGCAGCGATGAGTTCATTTAAAGAAGCGAATCAATCGTTACTGAAAGTGGATAACGGCTTAAAAGAAATGAACAATGGAATTAATAAGTTACAAAAGGGAGCAGCGGATCTTAAAAATGGATTAAATGAAGGTTCTGCAGGTTCAAAACAAATTGCGAATAAATCAGCTGAGTTACAATCTGGATTAACGAAAATAAACGATGGGCAAGGGCAACTTTTAACGGGCCTTAAAGACCTGCAGGAAAAGATGGGGCAATTACAATCCGGTTTATCTAAAAGTACAGAAGGGCTTGGAAAAGTAAGCAATGGCCTGCATGACGCGCAGAAATATTTAGGGGAGCTCAATGAATCGAAAAGCTCTGAGAAGTTTTATATTCCAAAAGAAGTGTTAGAGGGAGAAGATTTCCAAAAAGCATTGAACACGTACATGTCACAAGATAGAAAGATTGCTAAAATGACCATCATTTTAGATGTAAATCCGTATTCAAAAGAAGCAATGCCGATTATTCAAGAAATCAATAAAACAATCGAAGGCACTGTAAAGGGAACGGAATTAAAGGATGCGAAAACAGCAATTGGCGGAACAACAGCTAGAAACGTTGATTTAAAAGAAGTAACGGGGCAAGATTTCTTACGTACAGCTACGATTATGTTATTTGGAATTGCGATTGTATTAATGGTAATTACACGTTCATTATTAAATACAATATATATTATTGGCTCATTACTATTAGCGTACTTTGCATCGCTTGGTATAAGCGAACAAATTAGTGCACATGTATTACATGTAGAGTCATTAAGCTGGAATGTTCCATTCTTTAGCTTCATTATGATTGTCGCTTTAGGAGTGGATTATAGTATTTTCGTAATGATGCGCTATAACGAGGTAGAAGGGGATTCGGTAACGAAAATTATAACTGCATCTCGTCATATAGGAGGAGTTGTATTATCAGCGGCGCTAATTTTAGTAGGGACATTTGCAGCATTAATCCCTTCAGGTGTATTAACACTTATACAAGTAGCATCAGTTGTTGGCGTTGCACTATTACTATTAGCTTTAATCGTGATACCGATATTGTTACCTGCTTTAATGGGGTTAACGAGTAAATTGAAGAGTTATAAAGAAAAGATAATAAATACGAAATAAGTGAAGACTGTAGGGGATGATTTCTCTACAGTTTTTCTATATATAAAATTTCAAATAAAAAATGAATCCAATGTATTACAGAATGAGAAGTGAATGGTTATATGAGAAAGAGGTCAATGATATACATACAATAGCTAGGGGAATGGATAAAAACTATCCGATTTCATTATAGAAAGGTAATCAACCGTTGCTATTCATCCAGCTTCTACTATATAATAGCTATAGTCTACAATAATTGAGTCGTAATATGCGATTTTTTAAGACAATCGGTGAGAAAACGCTGAAATAAGCGGTATTAGTAGGAGGACACAAATGATTACAGTAAGTAACGTTAGTTTGCGTTTCGCGGATCGCAAATTATTTGAAGATGTTAACATAAAATTCACGCCAGGTAACTGCTACGGTTTAATCGGAGCAAACGGTGCTGGTAAATCAACATTTCTAAAGATTTTATCTGGAGAAATTGAACCATCAACAGGTGATATACATATTACGCCAGGTGAGCGTCTAGCAGTATTAAAACAGAACCACTTCGAATATGAAGAGTTCCCAGTATTAGAAACAGTAATTATGGGTCACACGCAACTTTACAAAGTAATGCAAGAGAAAAATGCTATTTACATGAAAGAAGACTTTAGTGATGAAGATGGAATGCGTGCTGCAGAACTTGAAGGTGAGTTCGCTGAGCTTAACGGTTGGGAAGCTGAGTCAGAAGCTGCAATCCTTCTAAAAGGTCTTGGTATTGGTGAAGATCTTCATGACAAAAAATTATCAGAATTGACTGGTGCAGAGAAAGTAAAAGTATTACTTGCTCAAGCATTATTCGGTAAACCTGATATTCTATTACTAGATGAGCCTACCAACCACTTGGACTTAAAAGCGATTCAATGGTTAGAAAACTTCTTAATGAACTTTGAAAATACAGTAATCGTTGTATCCCATGACCGTCACTTCTTAAATAAAGTATGTACGCACATGGCTGATCTTGATTTCGGTAAAATTCAACTTTATGTTGGTAACTATGACTTCTGGTATGAGTCAAGCCAATTAGCTTTAAAATTAACACAAGATGCTAATAAGAAAAAAGAAGAGAAAGTAAAAGAGTTACAAAACTTCATTGCACGCTTTAGCTCAAACGCATCTAAAGCGAAACAAGCAACTTCTCGTAAAAAATTATTAGATAAAATTACATTAGATGATATTAGACCATCATCACGTCGTTACCCATTCGTTGGCTTCACACCTGAGCGTGAAATAGGAAATGACTTATTAACTGTTGAAGGCCTTTCTAAAACAATTGATGGCGAAAAAGTGTTAGATAATGTGTACTTCACTTTAAATAAAGGTGATAAAGTTGCATTTATCGGTCGTAACGATATCGCGATGACAACATTATTTAAAATCCTTATGGGTGAAATGGAGCCAGATAGCGGTTCATTCAAATGGGGTGTTACAACATCTCAATCTTACTTCCCAAGAGATAACTCTAAGTACTTTGAGAACAGTGACTATAACTTAGTTGATTGGTTACGCCAATTCTCTCCACAAGATGAGTCAGAAAGCTTCTTACGTGGTTTCTTAGGCCGTATGTTATTCTCAGGTGAAGAAGTTAAGAAGAACGTTTCTGTATTATCTGGAGGCGAAAAAGTTCGTTGTATGTTATCTAAAATGATGTTAAGTGGTGCGAACGTAATCACACTTGACGATCCAACGAACCACTTAGATCTTGAGTCTATCACTGCATTAAACAACGGTTTAATTGCTTTCAAAGGTACAATGTTATTCACATCTCATGACCATCAGTTCGTACAAACAATTGCAAACCGCATTATCGAAGTAACACCAAACGGTGTAATCGATAAAGAGGCAACTTACGATGAGTACTTAGAAAATGAAGAACTTCAAAAACAAGTAGATGCAATGTACAAAGGTCAATAATATATCATGAAAAAACTCGCTCTTTTTAGAGCGAGTTTTTTTGTCGAGAAAACATAACACCACTGGTAGGGTAAATGAATAATTATTCAAATATAACATTAGTGAACATGAGGGTTTTTCATGTATGGAAGAGAGGTAATGAATTTAAGATTTAGTTGAAGTAGGGAAATGTAAGATGAGCGATATAATTAAATAACATTATTTTGTCATGTGAAATATGTACCAAAATTGGAGATAGAATAGTTTGCGAATGAGTTTATAAAGGTATATAGTATGGGATGTCATAATTAGTGGATGAATCTTGGGAGAAAACAGGAAATGTTACAAATTTATTTTGTTAAATAGAAACCAAGGTCAAAATGTTTAAAAAGAAATAGTTGAATAAATACTAGCTTCAAATTATAATTACTAATATTCTTCATATAGTTAAATAAAGATAATCTATTTGAAGAAGAAAATTTGAATAGAGAGACAGACTTATAAAAAATAAGCCTTGGATGATTAAAAGAGGTGGAGAAATGAAACAGTTCTTATTAAAGAGCAAAAGTGTGTTAAGCAATCATTTTGGATTCTTTCTGTTTGCCGTTATTTTATTTTGGCTCAAAACATATGCCGCGTATGTAACGGAATTTAATTTAGGAATTTCAAACACAATCCAAAAATTCTTGCTGTTTTTCAACCCGCTTAGTTCAGCAGTTCTATTTTTAGGACTTGCATTATTTGCAAAAGGGAAACGATCTTATATTTGGTTAATCGTTATCAACTTGTTATTGTCGATTCTTTTATACGCAAACGTAGTATACTATCGCTTTTTCAGTGACTTTATTACGTTCCCGACATTAACACAAACGAATAACTTTGGAGATTTAGGTGGTAGTATTCTTGCGTTGCTACATCTTTATGATCCACTATACTTTTTAGACACGATTATATTAATTGTGTTAGTCGCAACAAAATTTGCAAATCCAAAACCAATTCGTGTTGCGAAGCATAAATTATCTCTAGTATTTGTAGCAGGTATTTTATTATTCAGTGTTAACTTAGGTCTTGCAGAGTCTGACCGTCCTGAATTATTAACAAGAACGTTTGACCGTAATTATATTGTGAAATATTTAGGGGCATACAACTACACAATTTATGATGGAATTCAAAGTGCGAAAGCATCGACAGAACGAGCATTAGCTGATGGCGATAATATGACAGAAGTACGAAATTATTTAACATCAACTTATGCAAGTCCAAATCCTGAGTATTTCGGTAAAGGAAAGGGAATGAACGTAATTTATATTCATTTAGAGTCATTCCAAAACTTCTTAATTGATTACAAATTAAATGGTCAAGAAGTTACACCGTTCTTAAACTCATTTACAAAAGATGCGAATACACTATACTTTGATAACTTCTTCCATCAAACAGGACAAGGGAAAACATCTGATGCGGAGTTTATGTTAGAGAATTCAATGTTTGGTTTACCGCAAGGTTCTGTCTTTACAACGAAATCTCATAATACGTATCAATCAGCACCAGCTATTTTAGGACAACAAGGATACACATCAGCAGTATTCCACGGTAACTACAAAACATTCTGGAACCGTGACGATATTTATAAATCATTTGGTTTTAATAAATTCTTTGATGCGTCATACTACGATATGAATGAAAAAGACGTAGTAAACTACGGATTAAAAGATAAACCGTTCTTTAATGAATCTATTCCGTTATTACAAACGTTGAAACAACCTTTCTATACGAAGTTTATTACGTTATCGAACCATTTCCCTTATCCAATTGATAAGGCAGAAGCAACGATTGAACCAGCAACAACAGGTGATTCATCAGTAGATACGTACTTCCAAACAGCACGCTATTTAGATGAATCTGTAAAAGGCTTCATCGATTACTTGAAACAATCTGGTTTATATGATAACTCAATTATCGTTATGTACGGAGACCATTACGGTATTTCAGATAATCATAACGCAGCAATGTCAAAAGTAATGGGTAAAGAAATGAACTCATTTGAAAATGCACAGTTACAACGTGTACCTTTAATCGTTCGTGTACCAGGAGTGAAAGGTGGCGTACAACATCAATATGGCGGTGAAATTGACGTTCTTCCTACGTTATTACACTTACTAGGTACAGATACGAAAAACTATGTTCAATTCGGTTCAGATTTATTATCACCAGAGCATAAACAAGTCGTTGCGTTCCGTAACGGTAACTACGTAAGCCCAACTGTTACTGCACTAAACGGCAAATACTATGATACAACAACTGGAAAACCTGTAGAATTTACAGATGAAATAAAGAAAAATGAACAAATGGTTCAAAACTCACTAAAATACTCTGACCAAGTCGTAAATGGTGACTTATTACGATTCTACACACCGGAAGGATTCACTCCAGTAGATCGTTCGAAGTATAACTATAACAATCGTGATAAAAACAAAACGAAGGTAAAAACGACTCCGGAAGGGGAAGCTAAATAATAAAAAGCGCTATTCATATGAATAGCGCTTTTTATTTGTAAATATACCATCATTATTAGACAGAACTAGCTGTTGCTTTTTGTTTTGCTTTTCCGAAGAAAACTACACCAACAATGATAATAATGATAAATGTCCATTTAATGAAAGGGTTACTTTCAAAAAATCCAGCAAACCATTTCTCATCTACAATCATTTTTGCAGCAGTATAAGCTAAAACCGCTGCTCCAATCGTAATGATGACAGGAAAACGATCCACCCATTTTAAAATCAATGTACTGCCCCATACGACTACAGGAATAGAAACTAATAGACCAATGATTACTAAAGAAAAGTTACCATGGGCAGCTCCTGCAACAGCGAGTACATTATCAATGCCCATTAACGCATCAGCGATAATAATGGTTTTAATAGCAGACCAAAATCCTTCTTCGGCTTTAATATCATGATTTTTACCCTCAGCAATCAACTTGTAAGCGATCCATATAAGAAGTATACCGCCAATTAGGAGTAAACCAGGTATTTTTAATAACCAAACGACAACTAAGGTAGCGAGGGCTCTAATAGCGATTGCCCCGACAGTACCCCATATAATAACTTTTTTTTGTTGGTCTTTCGGTAATCTTCTTGCTGCTAATCCAATTACGATGGCATTATCTCCGGCTAACACTAAATCGATTACAATGATGGCAAGCAAGGCAGACAAATATTCAGATGAGAGAAACTCCATATACATATCACTCCTTATGGTTAATATGTGCTAAAGTGTTGATAATATAAAAAGGGTTGAAATTTTATATTCAATCCATAATTTCTTACTATATTTTGATAAATCTGTTTTAATTTCGTATAAATCGCTTTTGCAATCTTTTTTGTTTTTCGATTCTTTTTCTTAATTTTCGATTCATCTTTTTAATACGGTTTTCTTTTCTACTATCCCAGTTATCACTTCTGATTTCATTAATAGATGTATCTTCCTTAGCGCGAAAACGCCTTACTTTTTTTACGAAGGAAAGGGGAATGTTGCCGATAACACCTTGTTTTTCTAACGAATCCTCTTTATCTAGACACCAATCAGGATGAGATAATAAATAATCGAAATCAAATATTATCTCGTATTTTTTATCCATATATGTATACCATTCATCTAAAGTACACTTATTTTTTGTATGTAAATATATTGATCCATCAGTCATAGCACAGCACCAATAGTCAAAATAGCTCCATAGTACCCATTCTTTCGGTACATCTAGTGTTAAAATTACCATTTTTGAATTTGTTCTACCCCAAGCTTTATGATTTCGATTTGGGTAATTATTTGCTTCCCAGACCCAAATAGGATAGTTACCTTCGTAATGAGGCAATCTTGTTTTAGCAACGCGCACCATCCAGTCATATGAATATAAATCGTCTGGATCGATGAATTCTTTATTACCTTCTAAATAACCAAGTTTCTTAAATTGTTTCCAAGCTTCTTCAGTTTGTACTGTATATACGATCATATGGCACCTACTTATTTAAACTAAATTTTAGTATAACATGTGATTTTGAATTTTTATTGATATTAGAGAAGGGGGAATTTGAGTCGAATATACGAAGAGTAATTCCCAAAACGACAAAAAGACTTGATTCCCAGCTAAAGGGAATCAAGTCTTTTCATTACATACGATTATCATGCCAGAAGTTTAATGGGAAATGTTCGTTCTCATTATATGCTTCTAATTCATATCCTTTTTCTTTCAGTCCTTTAATAATTCCAGGTACTGCTTTTACTGATTGTGGATGAATATCATGCATAAGGATAACTTCTGTTGGATTTGTAGCACCATGTAACACGTTCTCTACAATTTTAGCAGATGCAGCATCAACTTGCATTTTGTTGTATTTCCAGTCTAAAGAATCAATTGTCCAATCCCAAACTTTTAAGCCATTTTCTACAACTTTGTTGCGAAGAGCTTCGTTTAATCCTGGCATAGAGCCGTAAGATGGACGAGTTAATACTGGTGATTTACCTAAAACACCAGCGATTAAGCCTTGGTCTTCCTTCATTTCATCTACGTAATGACCTTCTGTGTAAAGTTTCTTGTAGTTATGAGTCATACTGTGCATCCCAACGTAGTGGCCTTCAGCATCTTCGCGTTTTACAAGATCAGGGAAAGCTTTTACGTTTGAACCAATTAGGAAGAATGTTGCTTTTGCATTTTCTTTCTTTAACATATCTAAAAGCTCAGCTGTGTATTTTCCAGGACCATCATCAAATGTTAAATAAGCGACTTTTCTAACTTGCCCGTTATAATGTTTAGGAGCTTCTTTCGGAGCAAGAGATGTTTGAATCTCACTTACAAGTTGAACAGATTTTGCTTCATCCTCTGTACTAGCTAGAGCAGTATGTACTGATCCAAAAGCCGCTTCGTATGTGAATAATACCCCCGCACAAACTAGCATAGCCCTTTTTACTAAAGTTGTCATTCGAATTCCATTGTGCATAATTTTCCTTCTCTCTATAAAAGTTCTACTCTACTATATTAGCAATTATAGGTAGGGAAATGCAAAAAAACTTTTTTACAAGTGTAAAAAAGTTTACTCAAAAGTATGCAAGATTTTATATCAATTGCAGTTTTGAAAAATAGGATGAATTTAAACTTTATTATTTAAACTTTCAATCATCAAATTTAAATCTTCTAATAAGGATGCATGCGCTTTTTTAGGAGAACCTGTATCAAAGGGAGGCTGAGGGTCGTATTCTAACATGAGTTGAACTGCTTTGCTTTTTTCATCTCCAAATTCCCAAGCTATTAACTGAAGGGCCATATCAATACCTGCAGATACACCAGCAGCTGTTATAATTTTTTCATGGCGCACGAATCTCTCTTCAGTTGGAATAGCTCCGAGAGAACGAAGTAAGTTAAAACAGCTCCAATGACTAGTAGCATTAACACCATTTAGTAGACCAGTAGCACCTAAGATTAAGGAGCCCGTACATACAGTTGTAGTCCACTTTGTCGTTTTATGTATTTGGAGAATCCAATTAAGAGTTTCTTCATCCTTCATAAGTTGTGTAAAGTTTGGTGGACGACATCCGGGAATAATAAGAATATCTGCTGAAGTAATTTCATTAAAATTGTAATCAGCATGTAAATAGCCCATTTTCGAATCTAATTTTATTAATCCCTTCGTTTTAGCAACAAATTTTATGTTGTTGTTGCTTTCTGCAGCAAATACTTCGTATGGACCAATAGCATCTAATGCAGTAATTCCATCATAGAGCATAATAACGATTTCCATTAAAACCTCTCCTTTATTTGTTACGAATTGAATCTAGTAACGATAAGGAAGATAAAATTATTGAATATTCTTTTATCGTTACTTTAAATATACTATACCTCTAATGTGTATCGCTTAGTGCAACTATGTCAAAGGTGTGACGAAATCTATGAATAGGTTCATTTATTTTGAAAAGATGTATTCACTTATTTAATGGGTAAAAGTTTAATTTACTTGGAATTTCTATTAAAAACGATATGCAACTTTCACAGAAAGAAGAAATGAAAAATATAGTACTTAGGCTAAAGTCTTAAAACGAAAGGAGACTAATCATACTTTCGTATCATTTCATTTTCATTCCAATTATTGATTCGAATATTTTTGCTTTTTATTAAAATATTGGTAAAGAAACAATTACATGAAAAAAGGAGTGGGAATATGGATAATTATATTTGCACTACATGTGGAGTACAGTATCCCGAAAATGAAGAAGCACCTTCTCGCTGTAAAATTTGTAATGAGGAAAGACAATATGTTAATCCAATTGGGCAGTCATGGACAACATTAGAAACGATGCAAAATAGCAATTTATACAAAAACGAAATAATAAAAGAAGAAAGCGGTTTGTATAGCATTACTACTAAACCTAAATTTGCGATTGGACAAACAGCATTTTTAATACAAAGTAAAACTCTAAATGTTATGTGGGATTGCATTAGTTATTTAGATGATAAAACGATAAAACGTATATATGATTTAGGTGGTATTCAAGCAATAGCACTTTCTCATCCACATTATTACTCTACACAAGTTAAATGGGCGGAAACATTCAATGTACCTATTTATATTCATGAAGATGATAAAGAGTGGGTGGTTCGTCCGAGTAAGCAAATTAAATTTTGGTCTGGGGAGCATCTGATATTATCGGAAGAACTTACATTGCATCGCTTAGGAGGCCATTTTAAGGGTGGAACTGTTATACATTGGAAAGACGGTAATGAAGGGAAAGGTATTTTGTTATCAGGTGATATTATACAAGTAGTTTCGGATCGAAAATGGGTAAGTTTTATGTATAGTTATCCCAATCTCATTCCATTACCAGCGAATAAAGTTAGAGATATGGCAGAGAAGGTAAAAGATATCCAATTTAGTCGACTATATAATGCATTTCATGGTGTGGTGGAAGATGCGAATAAAGCTGTACAAAGATCTGCTGATCGGTACATAAAGGCCCTGCAAGGAGAACTATTTCATACGTAATAGCTTGTAATTCATCTCTACATTTATATAACTAATTTTATATGAATTTTATACTAAAGTCCTATTGTTTATTAACTAATAGGTCTTTCAACTTAGGAAGTTCACACTAATGAGGGATGTTAAAGGGAATATATGTAACCTATACTAATTACTATAAAGCTTTGGAAAATGAAAAGGAGGAGATTTGCATGAAGAATTGGGTTCAATTTCGAATTGCAAGACCAACAGATAAATTTGAAGAAGTGATAAGTTTTTATGAAACAGGATTAGGTTTAAAACGTATAGGGGAATTTCACAATCATGAAGGATATGATGGGGTTATGTTTGGCTTACCAGATGAAGAGTATCATTTGGAGTTTACTACACATGTTAATGGAAGTCCATGTCCGGCACCGACAAAAGATAATTTACTAGTTTTTTATATGCCTAATAAAGATGAAATTGAAAAGATAGTGAATCGATTAAGTAATATGGGCTATCATGAGGTGGAACCAGAAAACCCGTATTGGATAGAGAAAGGAACCACAATAGAGGATCCAGATGGTTGGAGAATTGTGCTTATGAATGCATCTGAATAAGGAAACTATTTTCATATGAAATAGAGTGTAACAAAATGATTTAGACATAAATCCCTACAGTGTTTGTAGGGATTTTTATATAAGAAGATCTTATTGAGAGAGTTATTAAAATGTAGAAAGTATTTTGGCTGAGAACAAATGTAATAAACATAATTTATGAAGGAGGTATAAAAGTATGATAGTAAACTATTTTGAAGAGTTTTCTAAACATGTTGGAAATACACCTCTCATGAAATTAAAATGCGAAGAAACGAAGGACCTTTCTATCTATGCTAAATGTGAATGGCACAATCCTACAGGATCGATTAAGGATAGGGCAGCACTTGGAATGATTAATAAATATTTACAAGAAGCGGACAAAAAACAAAATATTTTAGAGTATAGTGGTGGAAGCTTAGCGAGGTCAATTGGGTGTATTTGTAATTATTTAGGGATTCAATGCATGTTAGTTTTAAGTTCTGGAACCGGTAAATCTCTATTAAATGAACTTGATCGTTATGGTGCTAACGTAATCTTAGTTGATAAATGTAAAGGGTTCTACGCAGTAATTGAGAAAACAGTAGAGATTAGTAAACAAAATCCAGAATTATACTTTTTATTCCAACATTATAATAATGCAAATCTAGTAAGTCATATAGAAGGTACAGGGCGAGAAATTATTGCACAAATGATTGGAAAACCAATACATGCATGGGTAGCATCTGCTGGTACTGGTGGAACTCTAATGGGAGTCTATACAGCAATAAAGAATTATACAAAAAATGTTGAACTACATTTAGTAATGCCTGCTGAATTGCCTTATGGTTCGGAACAACCACCAAATGATTTAAAGAAATATGCTGGATCAGGTGGGTTCGGCTTAGGAAGGAAACAACATTTCATAGAACAGGAAGAAAATTTGATAGAAAAACAATGGACTTATTCATATGAAGATACCCTGTATGAAATGGCACGTTTTTACAAAGATACTGGTATAAAAATAGGAACTTCTGCGGCAGCGAATTTATTAGCAGCTAAACAAATTGGGAAAGAAAAAGGTGCGAATTTTAATGTAGTTACAGTTTTTCCGGACGCAGGATCAATAGAAGAGTGGTCAGATGTAAAAAATTTAGTTGAAAATAGGGAATAGACCAAATGATAGAGAGGATCATTAAAAGTTCTATTGTAGTTTATATCTTATTCTACGCAAAATTGATACCATTAAAAAACTGTATGTTTAACATGTACAGTTTTTTAATGGTGTAGCTGTGCAATGTTTAGAAATTTCACATACCGTATTTTAAAAATAAATATAAGAAAACCGAAAAGTAATGTAGAATATATCGTACATATATACAGTCAACATAAAAGGTAAAGAGGTGGGTATATGTTACTTGAGGAAGTAATGCAGCAACTAGAGGAATATGGAACAGAACAAAATCGTAAAACGTATAAAAACCACGGAGCGAAAGAGCCACTATTCGGAGTTAGTTTTGCAAATTTAAAATTGTTAAAAAAGAAAATAAAAAAAGATCACGATTTAGCAGTTGAATTGTGGGAAACAAAAAATATGGACGCGATGACATTAGCAACTTATATTTTAGACCCGAAGAATATAACAGCAGAACAGCTTAATAGTTGGGTTCAGGATGTTGATTATTATTGTTTAATGGATGTTTTTATGACATCTATATGTACTTCGCCAATTGCAATAGAAAGAATGGAAGAGTGGACAAAGTCTAATGATGAATGGATTGGAAGAGCTGGCTGGTCTTTATTAGCAAATATATCGATTAAAAATAAAGCGTTACATGATGATTTCTTCTCTCCATACTTAGAAGAGATTAAAGAAAATATACATAATGAAAAAAATAGAAAAAAAGAAGCGATGAATAGTGCTTTAATCGCAATAGGAATTCGTAATGAAGACTTAGAGCGACAAGCGATTGAAATTGCACGTGAAATTGGAAAAGTAGAGGTTGATCACGGTGCAACATCATGTAAAACACCAGATGCAGAAAGCTATATAAAAAAAGCGAGAGAAAGAGCTCAAAAAAAGAAAGTGAAATAAGAAAAGAGGAACGGCTATGAAACCAATTGAAGCAGCACAAAGCATAATTACATCACAATTTCCGAATTGTGATGTAGCTTTACTCGGTGGAAGCGTTGCACGAGGAGAAGCGATGAAAACATCTGACCTTGATATTGTAATAGTTGACCAAAGTTTAACTTCTTGTTATAGAGAATCTTTCTATAGTAATGGATGGCCTGTTGAGGTGTTTGTTCATAATTTTACAACATATAAAACCTTTTTCAAAATGGATTGTGATCGAGGGAGACCGTCGTTACCACAATTAGTTTCAGAAGGGGTTGCATTAAAAGGGGAAAAGGAAATTGTTGAGAAATTAAAA
The DNA here is from genome assembly GCF_052805735.1 of Bacillus sp. N6. NCBI lineage: Bacteria > Bacillati > Bacillota > Bacilli > Caryophanales > Bacillaceae > Bacillus > Bacillus sp. N6. Next base: position 2,853,254 of record NZ_CM127843.1, on the reverse strand, counting down.
AAAGAAGCGAATGATTTACTACATAAAGGACCAGCTAAATGGACCGAAGAAACGATTAAGCAGAAGAGATATTTTATTACGGATACTTTAGATGACTTTATTGGTGCAACAAAAAGAGAAGAAGAATTGTTTATCGCTAATTTATTAGCGGATTTAGTACATGAATATGTATTAAGAGTAAATGGTAGGTGGCTTGGGAGTTCAAAATGGTTTATTAGAGTGCTAAGAAGATATGATGAGCAATATGCAAACAAATTTGTAGCGGCTTTTGATCATTTTTATAAAACGGGAGAGAAAAATGAATTAATTCATTTTATAGAAATGACGTTAGAACAGTATGGTGGAAGAGTGTTCGAAGGATTTTCTATTGGTAAATAAAAAGGGGAGAGAAAAATGAATGTACCATATGTTCAATTAAGAGAATTGACACTAGATGATGTAGAAAATCGCTATCAATGGTCGTTAGATAGCGATGTAACAAAGCATTTAGTCGTACCAGACCAATATCCTCCGTTCACTCGTGGAGATACGAGAATCTGGATTGAAGCTTGTATAAGCCGAAAAAATGGTTATGAACAAAGGGCGATCGTTACTGAGAAAGGTATACATATTGGATGGGTAGACCTTAAAAATTTTGATAAAACAAATAAAAATGCAGAACTAGGAATTGCGATTGGAAATAAAGACTATTGGGGTAAAGGATTTGGAATGGCAGCTCTAAACAGCATGTTACAAATAGGTTTTTCCCAGTTTGAATTGGAGAAAATTTGGTTACGTGTAGATGAAGATAATACACAAGCTAAAAAGAGTTATGAAAATGCCGGATTTGTATGCGAAGGGTTAATGAGAAATGATCGATTGAGACAGGGAAAGTTCATTCATCGCTATCGTTACAGTATATTAAAAGAAGAGTATGAATCAAAAAATAATAACCTATAAAAATATTATGTCAATTAAAAAGGGGAAGATAAAATGATTCGATTACTTACAAAAGCGGATGCAAAACAATATTGGGAGTTACGTTTACAAGCACTACAAGTAAATCCAGAAGCATTTGTAACGACTTATGAAGAAGCAGTACGTCAAGAAAACCCTCTTGAACGCGTTGCTAGTAATCTTTCATCCAACAGTAGTTTTACATTTGGTGCTTTTAATAATGAAAATCGTTTAGTTGGGGTTGTTACTTTATTAACAGAAGAAAAGGACGCATATAAGCATAAAGGGCATATCGTTGCAATGTATGTAGATACTGAAAATCGAAGAAGTGGTCTTGCACGTGATTTAATACGTAAAGCAATTGAAAGGGCAAAAGAGATGAAGCTAGAGCAATTGAATTTAGGGGTTGTGTCAACGAACGAACCAGCCAAACGATTATATGAATCAATGGGATTTAAAACGTACGGAATTGAAAAAAGGGCTATAAAAATGAATGGTGTGTATAGTGATGATGAACATATGGTGTTGTTCTTTTAAGAGAGGAAGTTTTGTATGAAAGATCTCCATTTAGAAAGAAATCTGGACCCTCAAGTAGCGATTTTGTATGCGACGGTTGCTGATACGTTTAATAGATTGCAAAGGTTAGTAGAAGGTACTGAAGAGAACGAACTATCCTATAAAGGGTCTGAAAATAATGAAAATAGTATTGGGCAGTTACTTCAGCATTTAGCAGTTGTCGATTTACATTGGGTGTATCGTTTCAAGGGAGAAGATGTTCCAACAGCATTTGAAAATAAATATGGTCCTATGTTGAATGAAGTAGGAGAAATACCGAGTTTAAGAAAATACACGTTGCAAGAGTTAATGCAAGATTATGAAGCAGTGCAAAAATTGTTTTATGAAGAATGTATGAAACTAACAGAAACTGATTTAACGCGGGAAGTTTTGTATGAAAAAGGGGAAAATGCGACTATAAGATGGGGAATTTGGCATATAGCAGATCATAATCGGTATCATCAAGCACATATAAGTCGATTGAGGAAATTATATAGAGAATATAAACTACATATTCTTTAATTTTTGAATGAACAAACGCCCCTAAATAATAATTAAAGGAGGCGTTTATTTTTATTTGTGTGCTTTTCTTCCCAAGCTATCATTAAATTTTTATGATAATCTTTTGGTTTTTCAATAGAAAACCAGTAAATTGAATGTGCAATAGTTGGTAGCCATCTTTTATGGCGGATTCGTATATTTTCATGGTGAGTATAATGGGTCGAGATTAAGGTAGATTTTGACCCTTGAAAATTTTGGTATGTAATATCCTTGATTTCATACCAATACACTTTATTCCCATGCAAATCTACTACAATTCCTTCATCATCCCAATAGGAACCTATATCGTTTGCACGTGTTTTCCATAAGGTTAGGGCATACTTTAGTAGCCATAAGGAGAAAAATATTGAAATAATTCCTAGTAAATCAAATTCTTCCATTAAAGATAAAACACTTATTAGAAGGAAAACAACTCTGAAAGAAAGTACAAATAAAATAGATTGTATAGAGGCTCTGTATATTTTCAGTGTTATCACATCCATAGAAGTAACTTATTTTTAAAATTATTTCTGTTTAATGTTTTTATATTAAGTATAATAAATGAATGTATTATTATCTTTTTCATTGCAAGTGAATGGAAAGTGAAATGTAAGTTTGAATGTAGATTTTTCATCGCGTATACTAAAATATATGTTATAAAGATTAAAAATTAAATACAAGGGGTTTTACAATGAAAGCAATTGTTATAGGGATACTGGCATCATTTTTCTTTGCCTTTACCTTTGTTTTAAACCGGGCAATGGACTTAGAAGGTGGAAGCTGGATTTGGAGTGCATCATTACGGTATTATTTTATGGTTCCAATGCTATTACTTATTGTTATGTATAGAGGGAACTTAAAGCAACTCTTTCAATATATGAAAAACAATCCGAAAGAATGGTTAGTATGGAGTATCGTTGGATTTGGTCTCTTTTATGCACCGCTTAGTTTTGCTGGAGCGTTCGGACCAGGTTGGCTCGTTGCATCAACATGGCAAATTACAATCGTTGCAGGGATTTTGTTAACACCATTTTTTGCGGTGGATCCACTACATAAAAAACTTCCGATGAAGGAATTAGTTATGTCGGGCATTATTTTATTCGGTGTTGTTCTCATGCAAGTAGAACATGCTTCTTCATTAGGTATTCGTGAAACCGTTTTATGTGTAGTTCCTGTACTTATTGCAGCATTTGCGTATCCTCTTGGAAATCGAAAAATGATGCAAGTTTGTAAAGGGGAATTAGATGTATTTCAGCGAGTACTCGGTATGACATTAGCAAGTTTACCATTTTGGTTTTTATTATCTGGTTACGAAGTATCAACTGGCGGATTACCGTCAAGTAACCAAGTTTTTCAATGTTTTATTGTAGCAGTTAGTTCTGGGTTAATCGCGACAATATTATTTTTCTTTGCAACAGATCTTGTAAAAGATGATCCACAAAAACTAGCAACAGTGGAAGCGACGCAGTCTGGTGAAGTTTTATTTGCGCTAGTAGGAGAGCTGATCTGGTTATCTGCACCAATTCCGTCATCATTATCTTGGATTGGTATGAGTCTCGTTATTATTGGAATGGTACTTCATAGTTATGTGGCTGTCGTTGTAAAGAAAGAAGAAAAAATAACGGCGTAATGAGATTAGCTCTTTTTATTAAGAGCTAGTCTTTTTTCATAGAAAGGGATGAAAATATGAATTTACAGCGTGTTGAACAAATTGAAAAAGATTCAATATTAAATGTGCTACAATATGCCGTCGGTCCAAATGAAATAAGCTTAAAGAAGGCAGTATTATTTTATCAAAGTAATAAAGGGACTTTGTACAAATATGAAGAAAAAGCTTGTATAGGTATTGAAGTAATCGGAGCAACTAAAGCACGAGTATGCCATATAGCAGTGGATTCAGATTATCGTCAAAAAGGAATTGCACTGCAAATGATTAAAGAAGTGGTAAGGATATATCAATTGACTTATATAGAAGCAGAGACAGATGATGGGGCGGTAGAATTTTATAAAAGAATTGGTTTTCAAGTTAAAAGTTTAGGAGAAAAATATACGGGAATCGAAAGATTTCATTGTTATTTGGAAAAATAGTATAAAAATATGCATATGGAGTATAGCTTGAAAAAATAAGATTTACATTTTTCTTCATTTGAAAAAACTCTCGCTCATCATTATCTACGATTTTAATAGAGTTTTGAGGCTTCAGTACCCCCATATACATATTTTTGTAGTAATGAATATGATTAAGTTAAAAATTAAGAAAAATATGATAATATATTTATATAAAAGTTTAAATTTACGTGGCTAGTGAGGGAACCAATATGAAAATGAATGAAATAGTAGCAAGCACACAATTTCCAAATACAATCGAAACAATAACAAAAGATTTAAAAGCATTAGGAATCGAAAAAGGAATGACAATTATCGTTCATTCATCACTAAGTTCTATCGGATGGATATCTGGTGGTGCGGTTGCCGTAGTAGAAGCATTAATGAAAGTTGTTACGGAAGAAGGAACGATAATAATGCCAACGCAATCTTCGGATTTGTCCGATCCGAAACATTGGTCAAGACCACCTGTACCGGAAGACTGGTGGCAAATTATCCGAGATAACGTCCCTGCATTTGATTCACGTATAACCCCAACAAGGGGAATGGGTGAAATAGTTGAATGTTTTCGTACATATCCGAATGTAGTACGTAGTAATCATCCGCTAGGAAGTTTTGCTGCATGGGGAAAACATGCAGTAGAAATAACAATGAACCATTCATTATCAATGAGCTTTGGAGAAGAATCTCCATTAAGAAAAATATACGATTTAGACGGGTACGTATTATTAATTGGTGTTGGATATGATTCAAATACGTCTGTTCATTTATCCGAGGTGCGTACTGGTGCATGTGAGTTAATACAAGTAGGAGCACCTATTATAGAAAACGGTGAAAGAGTGTGGAAAGAGTTTGTTGAAATGGATTACGAATCTGAGAAGTTTGTAGAAATTGGTGTGGAGTTTGAGCGAAAAGGAACTGTAAAAAACGGGAAGATAGGGAATGCAACGTGTCGTCTAATGAAACAGCGTGATATAGTTGACTTTGGAACAGAATGGTTTCGTAAGAAAAATTAGTAAGGGATGGTTACAATGAAGGGGAAAAAGGTATTAATTACGAGCGGTGGTTGTCTAGAAAAATGGGATCAAGTACGTGGGCATACGAATATGGCTAAAGGTACAATCGGAAGGATAATCGCAGAAGAACTTATAGCTAAAGGGGCACATGTTATATATTTGCACGGTTATTTTGCGGAGAAACCTAGCGATGTACATAGAGGGTTAGAATTACATCCATTTGAAGGAATTGTTGATTTACAAGATAAAATGAAAAGTATCGTCACACATGAAAAGGTTGATGCAGTCATTATGGCAGCGGCTGGATCAGATTGGATTGTGGAGAAAATTTGTGATCAAGATGGTAATGTTCTTAATATGGACGGAAAAATTTCAAGTGATATAGCACCGATTATTCACTTTCAAAAGGCTCCAAAAGTATTAAAACAAATAAAAGAATGGGACCCAGAAACAGTACTTGTTGGTTTTAAACTTGAAAGTGATTTAAATGAAGAAGAACTGTTTGAAAGAGCGAAAAATAGAATGAAAGAAGCAAGGGCGAATGTAATGATTGCGAATTCACCACATTCTTTATATTCGCGCGGAGCTGTGCATTATGTAATTGGACAAGATGGTAAAGGGAAGTTGTGTAATGGGAAAGATGAAACAGCGAAAGAAATTGTCAAAAGCTTAGAGGTATTATGTAATCGTGTCACTGCTTTTTAAAATTAAGTTTTTAGATAAGAATGAATCCGCATAGTAATAAGTAAGCGAAACTTTAATTGGTGGGAATTTTACTTTTACACGAATGTGAAGCGTATATCAATCAAGAGCTATACACAGAATAATTGGTGAGGAGTGGATTCTATGGAACATTTATTAAAGCAAGCTATTAAACTTAGAAACGAAAAGAAATATGCGCAGTCTAAAGAGATGCTTATAGGATTAACAAACTTTACAAAGGATGCAGAAGTACTGTATCAGTGTGCGTGGATACATGATGTAATGGGGCTAGAAACAGAAGCAGTTCCGTATTATGAGCAGGCAATCGCAAATGGACTTGATGGCGAATCCCTTTGCGGTGCTTATATTGGTCTAGGAAGTACATATCGTTGTATAGGGGAATATGAAAAGGCAATTACAGTATTAGAAGCTGGGGTGAAAAAATTCCCAGAGAACGATCCGATGAAAGTATTTTTATCATTAGCAAAATATAACGTAAACGATCACGAGTCAGCGATGAAATTATTACTTGAAACTGTCGTGAAAGTAGAGGAAGTAAAAGAATTTGAACGTGCCATTTCATTTTATAAAGACCACTTAAATGAGGTTTTTAAATAAAGGAGTGAACGTATGAATGTTACACTATCGCGAAGGCGAAAGGGTATTTGGATTGGACTCGTCTCTTTAATTATGCTATCAAACTATTTATTGTATGCTCTTCCAATAGTACCAGCTGCGCCGAAAGAAGTTGTACTTGGGTCATTATTAGATTGCATGTTTGTCATTCCAATCATCACGTATTTCTTCATTATTCGAAAAAGGTACTCGTTAACGTATATAGTTCCTGTTGTAATAGCTGGTTATATTTTTGCAAGATTTATTATTCCAAGTGACTATTTACAAGATTTTTCATACGTTTCTTATATTATAATTGCAGGAGAAATTGCTTTTGTATGTTTAGAGTTATTCCTTCTATATAAAATTGTTAGAAAGCTTCCTACCATAATAAAAAAATATAAAGAATATAAAAGTGAGTACTCTTCATTTTCTTATGCAATTGATGCTGCGTTTGACGCTACTATGAAAAGAAATAAATTAATAGATATCATTGTAACGGAGTGTAAGTTAATCTATTATGCATTTTTATCGTGGCGTGAAAAAGTACCAGAAGGTGAATACGTATACTCATATCACAAAAAGACTGGTGCAATAGGTGTATATATCATGATCATCCATGCGACCTTAATAGAAAGTATTGGTTTTCATTATTTGCTACACCAGTGGAATCCAGTAATAGCATGGATTTTACTTATTTTAAATGTATACGCGATGATTTATTTTATAGCTGAAATACAAGCGATGCGTAAAAATCCACTTAACGTAACAGAAGAACAAGTAATCATTCAAATTGGATTAGGAAAGAAAATTGTTATACCATTTACACAAATTGATAATATTGCGTTCTACAAGGGTGATGAATTGCTAACGGCAAAAGAAGGGAAACAGGTATTGGATGCAACTGTTATGGAGTTCATAAAAGAACCTGCTACTTTTGAAATAACATTAAAAGAGCCAGTGAAAGCACAGTTGTTATATGGATTTTCTAAAACAGTAAGTCGTGTGCACTTAAATGTTGATGAAGAACGAAAATTTTATGATGCGGTTAAGGAAAAGTTAAAACATGAGTAATAGTGCTGTTAGTTACATAAAAACAAATAAGCTTCCGTTAGAAGTGAAAAAATATGAAACATGGATAGTGAAAAACTCTTTCTAAATAAGAAGGAGTTTTTCTTGTGTACTTGTATAAATCATTATATAAAAAACTATATACTTCTTTATCGTTAGATAAGTGGATATAATTGAGGATAGAACTAGTATAAGGGGAAACAAAATAATGAATAAGTTACTTACATCGAAAAGTGAAATTATAGAAAGAAAAATCCGGTATAACTCAACAATAGTAGATCACAATTGTTTATTACTTGAAAAGCAATCACAAAGTATCGTTTTATTTCACGAGGTGCAGTATTCATTTACAATGAATGCAAAAGATACTAAGTTAACAATCCCAAAAGGAAGTTATACAATCGCATATTATTGGAAAGATCGTCCGTACAATTTATACGTATGGAGAGATATAAAAGGGAAGTATTTAGGTTCCTATTTTAATATCGTAAAAAATACACAAATAAAAGACGAAGTGGTTTCCTTCGAAGATTTAATCATCGATATTATGGTACTTCCTAATGGAGAATACTTCATATTAGATGAGGATGAATTACCAGAATCATTAGGGAATTTCGAAGATGGTTATGTGAAGAAAGCTCTTTATGGACTGAAAGAAATCATTCAAAAAGAGCTTCCACAAATAGTTTTGGAGACAGCCAGGGTGCAGAAGAACTAAAATTTAATTACATAAATATTTTGAATGGAAATGAGTAGTCTCAAGTTATATGGTCTAACTTTTTTGATAAATCTAAGGTTAGTAGCATATTTCTTGAGATTACTTTTTTTTGGTAGAAATTTTGTTGCTTAGTTATTAAATGGATTTAAAATTTATGAAATAATATTGACTGAATCAAGTTCAGTCGTTTATGATTGAATCAGATTCAGTCGTGGTGAAAACATTGTAGGAGATGACGTATGAAAAGAATATCAAAAGAACCAGATGTAAGACGCCAAGAGTTAATGGATATTGGTTTTGAACTATATATGAAAAATGGTATGAAAGGATTTGGCATAAAAGATGTTGTGAATCATGCAGGTGTAGCAACGGGCTTATTTTATTATTACTTCAAGTCTAAAGAGAATTTTGTTGATGAAGTTTTAAATGACTGTATTGTGAAAAATATGGAGTTAATTGAAGAAATACTTGTTTCAAATGAACGGTCTGTCATGCAAAAGATGAAAGATTCACTAGATATATTTTGGACATTTATTGAAAAGTTAGCACCCTATAAAAATGTGAGCTCGTTTCAGACGGAACAACATTTTCAACTGGAACAGAAATTATTCACACGTATGCAACCGTTAATTAGACAAGTAATTGAAGAGGGAGTAAACATAGGGGTTTTTTATACTGATAACTCATTATTAGCTTCTGGGTTTATTCTATACGGTCTTAGCAGTATTGCTCATTCAGAAGTAAAATTGAATCTAGATACAAAACATGAAATGGTTAATTTAGTATTAACTACACTACGATACAATCAAAAGGAAGGAGAAAGTTTATGAAAATTATTATCAATGGAAATAATATCTCACAAGAGCAACTTATAAAATGGAAAAGAGAACGGGTAAAAAAAGTATTATATATATTAGGACATAAAGAGCCTGAAATAAATGATACAGACGTCATGATAAAACAGCTAACGGAAATAAAGTTGCGATATACATACAATGAAATGTACGAAAAGTTGAAATCAAAACTTAGATTAAGTGCAATAGGTATGCGTATCTGTACTCTTTTATCTGGCGATAGACGAAAATTTTCAAAAACTAGTATTTATTTAGACGGGATTACAGCAGAAGAAGCCATACATGGAATTGATAGTTTGATGCTTGAACAATCACGTGAAAATAACAAAGTGAATTTATCTGCTTGTCCTGATCACTATGTACTAAGGCCCTTTGGGGAAAATGAATTAGAGGTTATCGAAACTACTGGTAATTCTCCGTTTCCAGTTCAATTTTTCATTGTTTTTGGTGACGAAACTGGATTGAAAACACCAAGAGATAAATCTTATCAATACCAATCAACAGGTGTTGCACGTATGAAAGATGGTACTACTATTGGTGGAGTTCGACATCAATTTAAAGATACTGATACAGGGATAGAAGTAAGTCTAGTTGTTGAGTTCCCAGCCCTTTGTCCTAATAGTCTAATTAAATCCCATCAAATGCATTTAGCGTGTGAGTTTTCTTATTGGTTACAGTGGATTAAAGATCAGAAAAAATAGTAAGTAAACGATATCGTTTAAATAAACAAAAGTAAAATGTTCAAACAAATCATATGTATGTTTTAATAAAACCTAGTTGACTTATCGGAAATATTTGTATAATATGTACTTAATTCCATAACGTATTGCTGATTGGAGAAACCAAAGGCATTTTATCAACAGATAAAATGCCTTTGGTTTTTTTATTGCACAAATACTGAATCTGTTCATTTATATGAATCATTTTAAGGAGGGAAAGAAATGACTGTTTCAATTGATGGGGTATCAAAATATTTTTTGAAACAAACTGGTACGGTTCAAGTGCTAGAGAATATTAATTTTCAATTAGAGAAAGGGGATTTTGTTACAGTAATTGGTCCGAGTGGGTGCGGAAAAAGTACATTACTAAAAATTGTTGCAGGTCTAGATAATGATTTTGAAGGTGAAGTTATTATTGACGGGGAGCCTATCTTAAAAACGAGCAAGAAACAAGGTTTTATTTTTCAAGAGCATAGGCTTTTTCCATGGTTAACAGTTGAAGAAAATATAGCGGCAGATTTGTCGTTAAAAGATAAGTATGTGAAAGATAAGGTGAGAGAATGGGTTGAAATCGTTCGGTTAGATGGCTTTGAAAAATCGTATCCGAAAGAAATTTCAGGCGGGATGTCACAACGTGTTGCGATAGCGAGAGCGTTATTAAGAGATCCGAATGTATTATTACTTGATGAACCTTTTGGAGCGCTGGATGCTTTTACTCGAAGTCATTTACAAGAAGTATTGCTGAATATTTGGGAGCAGAAGAAAACAACAATGATATTCGTTACACATGATATAGATGAAGCGATATATCTTTCAAACCGAATTATCATTATGAGTGCAAAACCAGGGAAAATACATAAAGTGATTGAAAATAATTTGCCTTATCCGCGAAATAAAACTTCTCAATCGTTCCAACAACTTCGAACGAAAGTATTACAGCAGTTTGAATATGGAGGGTTGATTCAAACAAGTATATAGGAAAAGGGTGATTTTATATGTATAAAAAATTTAAAATTCTTTCTTTTGCTTTAGCTATATCAGTATTTTTATTAGGATGTGAAAAAAGTACAGTAAGTAGTAAGAAAGAAGATGTAACAATACAAATTGGTATACAGCAAGGATTAAGCCCACTATTACTAGCAAAGAAAAAGGGATGGTTTGAAGAGGAGTTTAAAAAAGAAGGAGTTAAAGTGAAATGGACAGAGTTCCAAAGTGGACCTCCTTATTTTGAAGCAATCGCATCAAACCGGTTAGACTTTGGTGAAGTAGGGAATTCTCCAGTCATTTCAGCGCAAGCAGCAGGTATTGGATTTACCGAAATCGCCAATACAAGTTATGCGAGAAAAGGAACTGGAATTCTCGTTCAAAAAGATAGCAAGATTGCGAGTGTAAAAGATTTAAAAGGTAAAAAAATTGCAGTAGCAAAAGGAAGTAGTGCCTTTAATTTATTATATCGAGCGCTTGATAAAGAAGGTATTGATGCAAAAGATGTAAATGTCATTCAATTACAACCAGATGAAGCGCAGCCTGCATTCGAATCAGGATCAGTAGATGCATGGGCGATTTGGGACCCTTTCATATCATTACATACGTTAAATAAAGGTGCGAAGGTGATTGCAGACGGTGAAACATTAAATGTCTCTTCACCAGAATTTTTAATTACGAGGACAAAATTTGCGAAAGAACATCCAGAATTAGTTGAGAAATTCCTCAAAGTTTATGAGAAAGCACGTGTATGGCAAGAGGCTAACTTAGATGAAGCAATAAAAGTGTACACTTCTGTAAAAAAGATAGATGCAGAGATTGTAAAAGAAGTGTTTAATCACGACAAACCAATTTTAGTTCCGGTAACGAAGGAAATAATAGCAGAACAACAAAAGACAGCGGATTTTCAATATAAGATCGGTTCTATAAAGAAAGAAATTAAGACGGGAAAAGTTGTAGATAATTCTTTCGTAGAAAAAGCATTGAAAGCGAAGTGAAAAGAGGTTTTGTAAAGTGGAAAATACGAAAGCTGTTATGAAACCAGCGAGTATAACGATTAAGAAAAATGGCATAAAGAAGGTACGAAAGTTAAATGTAAAAGTTTTAGTAAGGGCGATTACTATACCGGTTATTATATTAATAATTTGGCAGTTGGCTGGCGTATTCGGTCTTGTTTCTAAAACAGTTTTACCAACACCATTAGATATTTTTCTAGCTTTCCAAGAGCTTATTAAAACAGGAGAGTTATTCGGCCATTTAAGTATTAGTGTATTCAGGGCTGCGGCTGGTTTCTTTATTGGTGGGGGCTTAGGAATCATTTTAGGAACAATTGTTGGATTTTCAACGAGAAGTGAGCAATATTTAGACCCATCTGTGCAAATGTTAAGAACTGTACCTCATTTAGCTGTTGCGCCGCTTTTCGTATTATGGTTCGGTTTTGGTGAAACATCGAAAGTGTTATTAATTGCAGATGGTGCATTTTTTCCTTTATACGTAAACGCATTTTTAGGTATTAGAGGTGTGGATTCAAAGTTATTTGATGTTGCGAGAGTGTTAGAGTTTAGCAAAAGAAAACTAATTACGAAACTAATTTTACCATCTGCATTGCCTAACCTTTTACTAGGAGCAAGGTTATCGTTAGGTGTTGCATGGGTGAGTTTAGTAGTAGCAGAACTTATGGGATCTACAGAAGGTATTGGTTATATGATTATGGATGCAAGGCAATTTTCAAATACAGATATCGTATTTGTCGGCATAATTATCTTTGCATTTGTTGGGAAGTTTTCTGACTCTCTAGTACGTTTACTAGAAGTGAAGTTTTTAAGATGGCGAGATAATTTTAAAGGTGAGACTGGGAATTAACATATAAATTATTAGGGGTAATTTATATAGAATTTGTTAGTATACGTTTCAAAATAAATAAGGGGTGTGTAAAGGTATGGAATTATTATGGTTTATTCCGGCTTATGGAGATGGTCGATATTTAGGAACGACAAAACGAGGAAGAGCAGCTGAATATGGTTATTATAAGCAAGTTGCTGCGGCAGCTGATTATTTAGGATATACGGGTGTTTTACTTCCAACTGGTCAAGGATGTGAAGACCCTTGGGTGTTAGCTTCAGCTCTTGCTGCTGAAACAGAAAAACTAAAATTTTTAGTAGCAGTGAGACCAGGACTAATGTCACCTACAGTTGCAGCGAGGATGGCATCTACATTTGATAGAATTTCAGATGGGAGACTACTTATTAATGTAGTAGCTGGAGGAGATCCAGTTGAACTACAAGGAGATGGATTATATCTTGAGCATGATGAAAGATATGAAGCAGCGGATGAATTTTTAAAGGTTTGGAAATCGACATTGCAAGGTGAAACGATCTCTTTAGAAGGAAAACATATTCAAGTTACAGATAGTAAAGTTGTATTCCCGCCAGTTCAAACACCATATCCTCCTATATATTTCGGAGGATCATCAGCTGCTGGAAAAGAAGTAGCAGCTGAACATAGTGATGTATATTTAACGTGGGGAGAGCCACCAGAGCAAGTGAAAGAGAAAATAGAAGAAGTAAGAAAACTTGCAGAAGAGAAGGGGCGTACAGTACGATTTGGCATTAGATTACACGTAATTGTAAGAGAAACAGAAGAAGAAGCGTGGGAAGAGGCAGAACGTTTAATTCAATATGTGGATAATGAAACAATTGAGCTTGCTCAAAAGACATTTGCAAGATATGATTCGGTTGGTCAAAAGAGGATGACACATTTAAATAAAGGTACGAGAGAGTCGTTAGAGATAAGCCCTAATTTATGGGCTGGAATCGGACTTGTAAGAGGTGGGGCAGGTACTGCACTTGTAGGCAATCCACATGCAGTAGCAGAAAGGATAAAAGAATATGAATCGTTAGGAATTGATACGTTTGTTTTATCAGGATATCCGCATTTAGAAGAAGCGTATGAGGTCGCAGAATTGTTATTCCCATTATTGAAAGACGAGAAGAAAGAAGAAAATAAAATTGTTGGTGAAATGATTGCTGATGCATATGCATTAAAAAAATAGTGAGAAATAAAGTTGCACATATTTATTGCTTTATTTTGTTTACTGCCTGTTAATACGGGATAAAAAACCCGCAAGTTATTCGCTTGCGGGTTTTCATCGTAAATTATTAGAAAATATGGTAAAATTAAAGGGTAACTTAAGGTGCGGTTGGTTGTTCAATTATCACTTCTCCGAGTAGGAGGGGGGTGATAATACGTGAGTGAAATAGCGTTGCTACTGCAAGGTGGACTGTTTCTCGTTGCATTGTTAACGTTCGTCGTCGTTTTAATAGACAAGCTCAAAAAATAACAACCCACCTATGCTTATAGAATGTGGGTTGTTTTGTTTGTAAGAAACAAATAGGATAAATGAACAATCCAATCTGCTAAGTTACGTGGACTAGTGTGTAGCCGCACACTAGTCTTTTTTATTTATATACAATTTATAATTGGTTTATGTGATTGTATTGTTCTTTTCATACTCATTATAACACAGTGTCTTTTCATCAAGAAAGGAGACCGTATGTTCTGGTTTCTGTTATATAGTAGGTGCTTTTTCTTTAAACAGCCCATCCATATACTGTTTTAAACTTTGGACATAAAATTTCTGCGTATTCACATTATTTACACCGACAATCGGCGATGGAAGGTCAAATCTTTTTTCTGATAAATGAACGACAACATCAAAGATGTCAAACAAACGAATGAAGCAAAACAGGCCGTCTTTATCGCTAAGTAAAATAAAGTAATGATTTTCACTACTTGTATTTAGCGTATTCCATAAAGAACTTTTGCTTAAATCACGTACAATGCTTTTTTCTTTTAGTTCCACGAAATCTGCATTTGAGAGAATGGTAGAAATATCAATTGCATCTTGATCTTCAAAGTAGCCATCAACTGCTTGTACAGCGAATGTATAAGCCATTTTTAATACACTCATTTTATATTTACGGTTATCTAATAGTAATTCACGTTGAATAGAACTCGCTACTTTCGTTACACGTTCCTCTTTCCAAATTTCATTATGTAAGGAAATATCGTGCTTTTTACATAGTTTCATAATTAATGCATTAGAATAAAGAATCTCGTCGCTTACTTCGACAACATCAGTCTCAGCAGCCGCAAGTTCCTCACCGTGCTCATTCGTATAGAGTGGGGAATCAATTTGTCTTTTCATTTGTTCAATCTTAAATTGACTCAATTTATGCCTAATTAAAGGACGATCAATATTTGTTGTCATTTGTTCATGACAAGTATCACAAATTGAGTTTGTGAAATAATACCCACATAATATTTCTGGAATGACATATTGTTCACTAAGTTCTTTCGTATCTTTTCTGCAAATGATGCATTGTGTCATTTTTATCACCTTTACCTGCAAATTTGTATGTAATCTCATTGTAGTGTATTTATCGGTATTTTGGAATATTGTAAACGAAAATATTATGTGAAATTCATGCTTATTTTGGTACAATGAAGAGAAGTGCTAGTTTAAAGGAGGCCGTTTTTTTGAAATCAAAAGTGCACTTTTGGACATTAGAAGTGCTAATGGTTGTAGGAATCATATTTATTTGCACAAAAATATCATTTTTATTTCAACCGATTGGTATCTTCATATCAACATTGTTTTTCCCAATCTTAATCGCGCTTTTTTTATACTTCATATTTAATCCTGTATTAATCTTTTTGGAGAATAAAAAAGTACCTAGAAATTTAGCGATATTACTGTTATATCTTTTTATCATAACATTAACTGCGGTTGGCGTTGGAGTAGTTGTTCCTACGATTTCACAACAGCTAATGGACTTAGTAAAAAATATGCCAAGCTACATAAAAGAGGGGAAAGTATACATACAAGAATTATCACATCATAGGTTGTTTGAATGGTTATCTACACAAAACTACGTTTCCATTGAAACAATTGAAAAAAATGCGATTGAATACTTAAAAGATATACCAAATACAATTACGTCGAGTGCAACGGCTTTATTTGGTATTATCACGAACGTTGCATTAGTTGTATTTACTGTACCGTTCATTTTATTTTACATGTTTAAAGATGGACATGCCTTTCCGGGAAAAGCGGTAAGTTTATTACCTGAGTCTTACCGTGAAGAGGGGCTTCGTATCATTAAGGAAACGAACGAAACATTATCTGCATATATTCAAGGGCAAGCACTCGTTTGTATATTTGTAGGTGCGTTTACTTTTATCGGTTATTTAATTATCGATTTACCGTACGCTTTCGTTTTAGGAATTATTGCAGCATTTACAAACATCATTCCTAACTTAGGGCCATTTATTGGGGCAGCACCAGCTGTTATTGTAGGACTGTTCGTTTCTCCGATGCAAGCCTTATACGTAATTATTATCGTAACAATTGTACAACAGTTTGAAAGTAATATTATTTCACCGCGTATTATGAGCTCGAAATTAAACATTCACCCATTAACAATTATTATCCTAATTTTAGGGGTAGGTAACTTTGCTGGAATCATCGGAATGATTTTAGCAGTACCAGTTTATGCAGTAACAAAAACTGTTGTTTCGAACTTAGTGAGATTGTTTAAGACAAAGAGAAGTAATCGGAAATAGTGAAACCTGAGAAAGATACACCGCTTTTTAAGTGGTGTATCTTTTGTTTATAAATAAATAATTAAAAGCGGGTTGATTTGATTTTATTATATATTTTTTATACATCAAATTCAGTGATAAACTTGTGTGATATAAGCTCTATAAAACTATGTGGAATCCCTCTGAACTATCCAAATCATTTCCTTACAGCGTGCTATCAACATCATAATCGACTCCTTTCAATTCTATATAGTTAAACGATTAAAGGTGAGTGTAGTATTTGCTTCTACGATCTCGAATTTCATCAATAACTTGTTTATATTGTCTTTCTTGTTTTAATTCATTTTGAGATATTGTTTCTTTTTGAATTGTAATCGTTAAAAAGAAAAGGTGAAACTTCATATGTGAATTCCTCCTTTCGAATTGGAATTACAGATGACTACAGTAATGACTTTGTCTTTCTTTTACATGATCTATAGCCTGATTAATTTGTCGTTCATGAAACATTTCAGACTCAGAAAATTTATTTTTTTGAATGGTAATGGTTAAAAAGAATACTTTAAATTTCATTAGATAATTGCCCCTTTATAAGTGATTTAGAAAAAACGAGTGTAATAAGAAATTACAGATGACTACAGTAATGACTTTGTCTTTCTTTTACATGATCCATAGCCTGATTAATTTGTCGCTCATGAAACATTTCAGACTTGGAAAATGTATTTTTTTGAATGGTAATGGTTAAAAAGAATACTTTAAATTTCATTGGATAATGCCCCCTTTATAAGTGATTTAGAAAAGACGAGTGTAATAAGAAGATTGGCGCTCTTTTACTTCGTCCATAATGTTTTGAATGTGTTGCTCACGTAAAATCTCTTTTTGTGAAAGCTTACGTTTTTGAATGGTGATTGTTAAAAAGAATGCTTTAAATTTCATGAATATATTACCCCTTTAAAATATATTTTTAATACATTTGAGTGTAGTATGAACTTTTAATGTCAGTTATTTTATCAGTCAGTTGTTTTAACTGTTGTTTACAATTGATTTCAGTTTCAGATAAAGTATTTTTTTGAAGCACAGTCGTAAAAAAGAAAATATGAAAAGTCATAAATGAATTCCTCCTTTCGAAAAGGAATTACAGGTGATCACAGTAAAGTGCTTGGCGCTCCTTAACATCATTCATAGCTTTTTCAATTTGCTCATTATGAAGAATTTCATCTTTAGAAATTGTATTTCTTTGAATCGTAATACTTAAAAACAATACGCTAATAGTCATTGAATGTTGCTCCTTTCTTAGAAAAATAATGTAAGAGACTAAAAAATCGCGCAAAAAAACCACAGGAAGATACAGTTCTCCTATGGCTGGGCGTGAAAAAGCCACAGGAAAGTATACGACCTCCTGTGGCGAATTTATGAATTAAATGAAATAAAGTACGATTTTCAATTCTCCATTAGGGTGGTCGAATTCATATTTAATTGTCCAGAAAACACAGGTGCAGTTAACGCTAAAGTTAATGCATGTAATTGTAATTTCATCATTTCCTTCGACCTCCTTTTAGAATTTTTTTCTTACGTTAGTAAGTATATACAATTAATGGATAATTGTAAACATAAAAAATGAAAATTTTTAATTTTGATTAAAATGCGTATATTTAAAAAGGGATTTGAAAATAAATATTGTAATTAACGAAATACCGATAAAAATGGGGGATGCTAAATGAAATATATGCATCATAACATGATCGTTATGCTAACAATTTTTTTATTCATTACGGCTTGTTCTAATGGAGAAAGAATAAAAGATATATATGATGTTAGGTCAGATGATTTTAAGAAATATACTGGGACATACGTTGGTAATAATTCAGATGTGGTTGCAATTGTTAATCATTTACCCGGTGGTGGAACAGTTCAAAGTATAAGTTTAGAAAATGAAAATATAAAAGTGAACTATGGCACAAAAGAAAGTGGGGCTCTTACAGAAGAAATGATTGAGACGTATTGGTTTGATGAGAAGGATACGATGAAGAAGAATTTTTTCTTTAATGCTATATATTTAGTGATTTTAGTGCCAAATGCAAAAAGTTATGAGTTTCAGGTAGAGAATAAAAACTTTAAGATAACGAGGGAAGAAATGTTATCAATTTTGCATAGGATATTCGATGATTTTCCAAAAGAAAAAGATATATGGGATAAAAATAAAGTTATAAAGTTCTTTAACAGCAATGAAGAAAAAATTAAAATGCTTGTGGAAGATAAAGATTTTCGGAAATCTTTATTTGCTAAATATCCAGTGAACCAGTTGAAATAGTGGGGCAAAGCATATATACAGGTCTGGGAAGAAAAACGCATATTGATCTTCAAAGTCTATTACATTTGGTTGAGCATACAAGTTATCATTTAGGGCAAATAGTAGATCGTACAAAGTCAATAAAGGGACTACAATTTAACTTTTGTCAAAATGGTATAAATGAAAAGAATTTGAGAACAAGAGTTGAAACTTCGAATTTTTAGAAAGAGAGACATTTTAAGAGATATCCCTTATTTTATTGTTATTTCAATTGGATTAACAATTCTTTATATCATAACTAGTAGTATATTTATTCGTAAAGTATCATTTGAACGAACAGTTTAAAATAGTGATAGATTATTTTTTTAGGGAGAAGGAAAATATATGGGAGACACGTCCTCACTAATAACCGTCTTTTTATGCATTGCACTACTAATATTTTGGCGTCGTTATCGCTCCATGCATAAGCCAATAAAGGGATCGGGAAAACGTATTTTATGGCCATTACTATTTTTAACACCAGGTATTGTATGGTTTTTAGGTCCCGTACATCCAGCTATATTGCAAGTAATTATAGCGGTATTCATTGGTGTACTTTTTGCTGTGCCGCTTATAGTATTAACAAATTATGAACGAAGAGATGATGGGAATATTTATACGAAAAAAAGTGCAGCTTTTTTAATTACTTTTATTGCAATTGTCGTTTTGAGATACGGTTCAAGAAAATATATTGTTGACTTAGATCAGCAAACAATAGGTTTATTATTTTATGTTGTTGCAGTATCGTATATTTTTCCTTGGAGAATTGCCTGTTATATAAAGTTTAGAAAAGTTTGGCGGGAAAATAATAATCATGCTATATGAAAACTTCTCATTTGAGAAGTTTTTTTATTTTTACAGGTAAGCAAAACAAGTTGTTGAAGGGCAGGCTGTCATAGAATATGATACATATTATAATGAGGAAAAGTTGAGGGGATAAAAATGCGTACAATTTTACTTTTTCTAAACAACATGTTCATTAGCGAAATCGAGGACATTAGGCAAAAACATGATCCTTTATTTGGATTAATTCCACCGCATATTACAATTGTATTCCCATTTGAAAGTTCGATTTCAAATGATGAGCTGAAATTACATATTATAAATGTATCAAAACCGATACAGAATATAGAAATTGAATTTAAGAATCAAATTACAAGTGAAAGAGAATATTTGTTTTTACGAGTTGAAAAGGGGAAAGAACAAATAGAGGAACTACATAATATTCTATATACAGGACCGTTATTACAATTTTTGAAAGAAGACATTCCGTACATCCCGCATGTAACAGTCGGAAGAAAAGAGAGTGCCGAATTAGCTGCTGAAGTAGTGAAGGAGATTGCTAGTTTTCATGGGAAGTTAAATTGTGTGATTGATAGAATAAGCGTGGAGCGAATTGGAGAGAACGGGGAATCAATTATTGAATTTGAAGTGCCATTTCTAAAAAGCTGACAAAAGTCAGCTTTTTATTTCGTAGCATGAAGTAATGCACCAATTGCACCGCTATTACCACCATCTTGTAAAAAGATTGGTGTTTTATTTTGATATTCGGTGTAGCTACTAATAATATGTTGAAGTTGTACGTTATTACATAAAGTCGAACCAATATAAATAATATGTTCAATGTTTTTTGTTTCAGCGAATTGAAGGCTTAATGCAGTAACGACTTCACCGACAAGTCCTTGTACAGTAGCTAGTATATCGGAGCTACTATTATTTGATTCTGTAATGGCTGTTTTTCCGAAGTTACTAGCAGTTAAGTTATTATCGATAGGGGAAAGAATACCACCATAAATATCTCCAACCGTAATATCTAGTTCTTTTCTAGATCCTACTTTTGTTAGAGGGATTACATCTTCAAAATGATCTATATTTGTTAACAATTTTGAAAGTCCCATAATAGTCCCACCGCCAACTCCGGTTCCACCAGCGCGAATATATTGTTCATTATAAACGTAATGGATAGAAGTACCTGTACCGATATTGGTTAAAATAAAATTGCGTATAGCATGTTTTTCTTCTTTTAATATGTATTGGACACCTGCAAGAGTAGCTTCAAATTCGTTTAGCTCTATTATTTTATATGAACCTGTAAGCAGTTGCTGTAATAGTTTCGATTTACCACCCGTAATACATATTTGTTTTATGCCATTGTTGCTTTTAATCCAATCTATTATTTTATGTTGTTCATGCGAATAAAATTTTTCAAAAGTTAATAGCCTTTTTTCGTTAAAATAAGCTATTTTCGTTAATGTGCCTCCAGCATCGATACCGATAGTACGTTCCATTTTCCTGCTCCTAACTATGTAATATGTTTTCCTATTTATTTTTAATTGGTTGAGAATAGATATTCCCAACTGATATAAGGAACAATTTAATCTGCTTGATATATTAATAGTTTTTCTATAGTTACAATAGGCTGGTCGTTTACAGTTGCAATACCTTTACCAAGAACAAAACCTCGGCGATTGCGCGTTAGTTCATAATGTAAATCAAGTTTATCACCGGGATATGCTTTTCCTTGGAATTCAACTCCATCTAAAGAGGAGAGGAATCCTAGTCCTTCAGAATCACTTGTATGTACAAATGCACTAAGCTGAGCAAGTGCTTCTACAATTAACATATGAGGCATATGTTTTTGACTATCATTTATAAACCATTCGTTATTTGTAATGAGTTTATATCCTGTAACGGATTCACCTTGTTTTACATTTGTTACTTTATCAGTCATTAAAAATGGATAACGATGGGGAAGAGTGTCTTTAATATGCATATGAAAGTACCTCCAATTAATAATACCCCTGCTAAATTTAAGCAGGGGAGTGGGAACTAATTTTTAACTAATTCATTTACTTTTTCAAGAGTGAAAATGCCGCTATTTCTAATGTTTTCAACAACTTGTTGCAACACTTCTTTATCTTGAACGAGTGCAATACGTACGAAGCCTTCTCCGTGAGGTCCAAATGCATGACCAGGTGTAACAACGACATTCGCACGATCCATTAATGCATAAGCGAAGTCTAGAGAAGTCCATCCTTGTGGAATTTCAGCCCAGACAAACATACTACCAGCTGGCTTATCGACATTCCAGCCAAATGTTCGGAATCCATCAACTAAAGTATCTCTCCGTTCTTGATAAATATCGCGGTTTTTCTCACAAAATACAGCGCCATTTCTTAGTGCTGCAGATGCCGCTTTTTGAATTGGTAAAAATACACCGTAATCGGTATTAGATTTAAATTGAGTAAGTGCACGAACAATTTCTTCGTTTCCAATCATATATCCAATACGGCTACCTGCTAAACTATAACTTTTTGACAAAGAATTGATTTCTACACCAACTTCTTTAGCACCATGTACAGAGAGGAAGCTAATTGGCTTATTACCATCGAAATAAAATTCAGCATAAGCAAAATCATGGACAACGATAATATTATGCTTTTTCGCGAATGCGATTACTTCTTTAAAGAAATCTTCATGAGCCATTGCTGGAACGGGATTCCCTGGGAAGTTTAAAATCATCATCTTCGCTTGATCGGCAATTTCTTCAGGGATGACTCCTAATTCTGGTAAGAAATCATTCTCTTTCTTTAAAGGCATGTAGTAAGATGTTGCACCAGCCATTTGAATACCTGTTTCATAAGCTGTATATCCTGGATCAGGAACTAATATAATATCACCTGGATTTGCATAAACCATAGGTAAATGAACGAGCCCGTCTTGTGAACCCATTAATAATAAAACTTCTTTATCCGCATTTAATAAAACGTTATGAGTGTTGTTGTAATATTCAGTTACAGCTTCGTGAAATTCTTGAATACCTGATAATGTATACCCGTAGCTCTCTTTCTCACTCGCTGTATGTACCATTGTTTCTCTTACAAAATCAGCGGGCGGCATATCAGGATTTCCGATGCTCAAATCAATCATGTTATGACCTGCTGCAATTTTTTCTTTTTTATAGGCTCCTAATTCACTAAATATAGAAGATTGGAATGCTTTCATTCTAGTTGCTAACGTGTAAGTCATCAAAACCCCTCCTAAAACAGTGCTTTCATTCTGCGTTTTTAATTATTCTGAAAACACATGTTTATATTTTATCATTTTTTTATGAAAATTAAAACGATTGACAAATTTAGAGGAAGGATTAGCCTATTTTGAAAAGTATCAATGTAAATAGCGTAGACGTGTTAATTGAAATGTCTATTATAGGATTCATTTTATATAACTTAAGTTATTTTATAGTTTTTATTAAGTATTTGTGGAAGATTTCTAAAGTGAAATAACGCAGAAAATATTTTCTGCGTTTCCTCTGAAATGTAATCATTTCTTTTTATATGTGCATAATTTTTCAACTGTCAAAAAGTATACATTTAATGTACCGTCGGCAACTTTTAAAGTTTGCTCTGATGTAAATGAATTACCATAATCAATGTGATATACATTAGAATTTTTGACAAATGAGCCTTTATATAAATCGTCTTTATTCTTTGTGGTTTGCATTTCTACTAAATTTTGCACAATTTCCTCTTTATTTTCTTTTTTGACAACTGTTTCAAATTTATAATATACAGGGCATTCACCATTTTTATTGTCAACGACTTCCCAAGAACCGTATATATCGTTATTGCTGCATCCACTCAGTAGGATGATTAGTATAGGAATTGTAAGTAGAACCTTTTTCATTTTGTGCTCCTTTCTTTTAAATTTGAATAAACGTGCGAATACGATAGGGATATTATAATAAATAAAGTTTAAATTTTTTTAAAGAATTATTTAATTTCATATAAAAATTTAGGAGAAATTAAATAAGCATGAATCTAGTGTAAAGTCAGATTCATGCTAGTACCATAGCCTATGTTATGTCTTTTTTGAGGATAAATAAAGAGGAAAGCAGAAGCACTATTCCATTTAATATATATACGCTTGCGATCATAAAGGCTAACGTACCTGCGCCAAATCCTGCTTTATCGAATATAGAAGCAAATGTTGCGATAGTCAAAAAGATAATGGGAGTCAGTAGTAAAAATATGAAACCTGCCACGATTCTTTTTTTTAAACTATGTCGAGATAAGGAAATGGCTAAAAAGTTTAGGATGCTAAACAGCGCAATTGCAAAGAGCAGGACAATAAATACTTGGATGCCATCAGACATTTTACCACTCCTTTTATAAAGAGTACTCTTTATAATCTATTCGAAATAAAAGAGGGATACTCCTTTAGATAATTTCAATAAACGTAATAAATAGGCGTATTATAAAACAAAGAAGTATGGATTCAATATTATATCCATACTTCTTTGTTTATTTTATAAATTCGCAGATTGCGAATGTTGTTTTTCATAATGTTTCTGCTTAGAAAGGGAAATAGAAATAATCAATAATGAAACGACCCCGAAGATGAGAACCATATATTGTAACCCAATTGTATCTAAGAAGAACCCTGTGCCAAGTAAGACGATTTGGAACATAACCCTCTCAAACATATTACGGAATGAGAAGAGGCGACCGTGATAACTTTTTTCAACTTTCGTTTGGAAAATCGTCGACATAATAGGGAAGAAGCAGCCAACACTAAACCCAAACAAACCAAATGATGTAAGAGCCATCCATTTTATATCGCTAAAGAACAATGATAGGTGTGCAAAAGCAGTACAAACTGCGAAGAAATATAGTAATTTTTCAGGTTTGAAATGATCAGATAGACGTTTAATTACGAAGGCACCTAACATAAATGCGACTCCTTCAATTGTATATATGAACCCTTTAATCGTAGGATCATGTTGCATTTCGCTAATGTTAATAACCATTAAATTAAACCCAGCTATAAATAAAAGAGGGATAATACTTAATATAAGTGCTGTAAAAGCAATAGGAATTCCTTTTAAAATACGAAATACTTCCATAAAGCTATTATCTTTTGCAGCTTGTTTACTTGGTGTTGTTGATTTCTTATCTTCGAATTGCAGGAAGAAAGTCGAGAGGAATAATAAGGCGTATGCTGCCATTGAGAAGGCATACATGTACTGTAAACTCATCACAACTAAAAGAATTCCACCTAGTGAAGTACCTGCAATACGAGCGATTGTACCAACATTCATATGTACACCGTTCATTTGTAATAACTCATGCTCACTTACGATGAGTGGAATCACAGATTGTAATGCAGGGAAATAAAATGCTGCTGAAATTTGAAGAGCAACCATAAATGCAATCATAAATGCGATACTTTCAAATTGAATAGCGAAAAACATAAAGATAACACTTAAAACTCGACCAAACCCAGCGTAAAGAAGAACTTTTTTCTTCTCATACTGATCGATGACACGGCCAGCCATAGGTCCAACTAGAACACCGGCTAATAGTCCGATAAATAATATAACTGATTTCATGAAATCAGAAGGGACATATTTTTGCATAAATTCAAGGTTGCCAAGAATACCAAGCCATAAGCCTAGACCTGCAATAAACTCCCCAATTAAAACAATCCAAACGTTTTTATTACGCCACATAACATAAAACCTCTCCGTCTTTTAAAATGAAAAACTCGTATATAAAACCTCCTTATTTATGTATTATTTTCATACGAACTTTTTTAGAGTCAGAGTCTATATTACGTGTTTCATAATTGGATTTCAATCTTTTTGATTTGCCGAAAATTTGATTCGTTAATTGATGAAATAAGCAATTGAAATGTAAAAGACATATGGTTAAAAATAGGGAAAATAAAAAAGCAAGAACGTATAACTACGTCTTGCTTTTACAAAGTACAAAATTAAAAATTAATTTCACTTAGCAACATCTACGCTCTTGTCCAATAGCTAAAGCGCTAAAAGATAGTGGGCCAACAACTTCTGCGCTTGCACCACTAGTAAGGTTTTCTACAGTTAATGAATATTCGTGTGTTCCACTGCTAACGTTTTGATCTATAGCTTGAAATGTTTGTACGTAGAATTGTTCAGAATCTGTAGATTCAATACCTACTTGTGCATTAAAAATTTCAATATTATCACGAAAAATTCGGAATAAAACTTGTGAAGTCCCAGTTATACCTTCTACACCAATTGTAGCGATTAATTCTACTCGATTATTACGTGAATCTCTACTTGAAATTCTCAATTTCAAATTTGCTAAAATTGCTTTATTTGGAGAAGCTGGGATTGCAAAAGTTGTTTCACCAGTTTTACTTATAGGTTGAGTAGCTTGGTAATCAATGATATGAGTCATATTCTTCACCTCCTCATATACTAGAATATGAAAATAGTGAAGAATTAGCTTGGACAAATACTAGATTATTTAATAGAGTCAACAACAATTATTGAAAGAAGAAATTCACATAAAAGCATCAAGAATATATCACAATAAGATGATATTTTTCTTAATGCTTTTTGTAATTAAGCAGAATATTCTTCTTTACGTACTTCAAAAAATTCATTACGTCGTAAGTAATTATAGATTTTCTCTGAAACCTTTTCTTCTTCAGACACTAAGAAACGATGATCAAAAGCGTAGAACGATTGACCTTTAATTAATTTTACGTAATACATATTAAACGCCTCCTGACACTTGATTATTACTTGCTTCATATTATGATGGCCTATATGTCTGCTAAAAATACTTGGAGTTTCAAAAGGGGGTACGTAAAGTGATGAAAGAGCTTACAATTCTGTAAGGTTTATGTCACCTTTTTCGATAGTTTACATTCACCAATTTCTTCTATACTACAAATAAGTTACATAAAATAAGGGGGTAAAAAGATGGATGAAGTAATTGGAGAAGTTGTAGCAGGTATTTGTGAATTTGTAGTGGAAGTAACAGCAGATGCTATAGGAAGTTTAGTTTCCGGAAATGATGAGGAAAAAGAAACATTATAATAATTTGTAAAAGTATAAAGTTGATCAAATTATAAAGGCTGATTTCTAAAGGGAAGTCAGCTTTTTTATTTTTTACATTATATTAATCTGATTTGAATATTCATTTGTTATTATATTGAAGAAACCTATATAAGGAGGTGAATAAACAAATATGTCGAATTCGGGGGCTGATTTATCTGTTTCTCGTTTGATTGTGGCAAATGTAGAGGAAAAGGAATATCATTTTATTGTTCGTGAACATCCGATTGTAGGGAAATTTATATCGCTATTTGAAAATGGAAAAGAATATGGTTTACTAGATAAACAAATCGCTAATAAAGATAAATTTATTACATCGGAGCTTACTAAATTAGATTATTTTAACATAGATGTTTTATATCATACACCTGGATGGATATGGATTGGTATGGATCAATTTGGATTACATGCTCGTGAGGCTACTTATAACGAAGTAGATGTTATTATGAAGTTGAAAGAGGATTTATATTATATAGACGTATATGAAGAAATAAAAATGTAATAAATATTTAATCAGGTTAGGGGAGAAGTTCCCGTAGCCTTTTTTATTTAATAGTAAAAGTAAAATTTATATTATGTTGATGATAGGACAGCACGATAAGAAGTGAGATGAAAAGAGGATTTGAAAATACATGAAGAGAATTGTAATAATTATATGAATCGTATATGTAAATTACAATAGAAAGAAGATGATAAAATGAGTAAAGAGGAGCTTGTGAAAAAACAGTTTGGCAGTAATGCAGATAAGTATGTGAATAGTAAAATACATGCTAAAGGACAGGACTTACAGCATGTAGTTCAACAAGTTGAATCTCGCCATAATAATCGTCTTCTTGATGTTGCTACTGGTGGAGGACATGTTGCGAATATGTTAGCACCTATGTTTGAAGAAGTAGTTGCACTTGATTTAACAGAACAAATGTTAGAAAAAGCAAAAAGTTTTATAAAGCAGAATGGTCATGAAAATGTGTCTTTTGTAGCAGGAAACGCAGAGGATTTACCATTTGCAGATCATTTTTTTGATACAATTACATGCCGGATTGCAGCCCATCATTTTACGAATCCGGCTCAATTTATTTATGAAGTAAATCGTACGTTGGAGGATAATGGATTATTCATCTTAATAGATAATGTTTCGCCAGAAAATAATGAATATGATACATTTTATAATTTTATAGAAAAGAAGCGGGACCCAAGTCATGAACGAGCTCTAAAAAAGACAGAATGGCTTACTTTATTAGAAAAAAACGGTTTGCAAATGCAGTCATGTCTTACTTTTGATAAGAAGTTTGATTTTGACTGGTGGTGTAATATGATGGATGTCCCTGTACAAAAGCGTGAAAAATTAACAGAATGTATGATGAAAGCACCAAACGAAATGAAGGAATATTTTAATATTCAACTTAAAAATAATAAAGTAGATTCGTTCTATACTGAAATGGCTATGTTTATATGTAAAAAAAGTACAACATTAAAAAGATAAATGTGTTGCAGTCTTTCTGAAGTACGATATACTTAGTACAGAGAAACTGTGAATTGAGGAATAGTTATTATGATTCGTGTACGCATTGAAGGTACTGAGGAAGAAATGCTTGAATTTATGGGGAAAATGCCAGACATTCCTGGATTTGAAAAGACACATATGAGAGAGCCAAGAAAAGGAAATAACCCGAAATACGATTCAAGTAAAAATGTACTAGCATATTTGTCTTATAAAAAGATTGAAGTCGCCAATAAATAGGCGGCTTTTTTAGTTTGCGCTGTTTCACCGCCTTGTCTTTTTCACATAATAATAATAGTAGATTATTCTGAAGAGGGGTGAGAATAGTTAATAAGAAAATCATCTTTTTTGGAGACTTTGGTATTGATGACGCCGTAGCGTTAATTTATGCAAATAAAACATGTAAATTAGATATTCTAGGTATTGTTGCAGAGTACGGGAATGTATCACGAGATATCGTTACGGAAAATGTTTATTTTTTAGAAAGGTACTATGCTACACAAGTGAAAATTATTGAAGGTGCGAGTAGGCCGATGACAGCTGAAGAACCTTTGTTTTTCCCTGAAATCCATGGGGATCACGGTTTAGGTCCTATTATTCCACCTGAAATGAGAATTTGTAAACGAGAAAATTTTTGTGAATTAATCAAATTAATCGAACCTTGTCCAGAAGATATTATAATTGTGGCGACAGGAAGACTAACGACGCTTGCTACGTTATTTTTATTGTATCCAAATATAATGGATCGTATTTGTTCGTATTATATAATGGGCGGTGCTTTCCTATTTCCAGGTAATGTTACACCAGTATCTGAAGCGAATTTTTATGGTGATCCAATTGCAGCAAATATTGTTATGAAATATGCGAAAAACGCTACTATATACCCGTTAAATGTAACACAGGGTGCGCTTATTACGCCTGAAATGGCCAATATAATAGATAAACAAGGAACTGGACAGGCGAAACTCATTAAACCAATGATTGATTTTTATTATGAGAATTTTTATAAAAAAGAATATCCAGGTATTGGTGGAAGTCCCATACACGATTTACTACCGTTTGTCTCGTTTATAAACGATAGTATTTTCGAATATAAAAAATCGGCAGTGTGGATTAGTACGACAAATGATGTTACTAGGGGCCAAAGTGTAGCTGACTTTAGAAAAATAGCTGAACCAACAAGGTTTGATGATCGGCCGATTCAGAGAATTGCTGTTGGTTTTAACTATCCTGCTTTTAAAGAAGAGTTTATGCGAACAATATTGAAGCCAGATTGTCCTTAATGTGTGTAATAACAAGTCGGATAAATCGTTAGTTCGAAAAATAGTTTATCGGTGTGTATTATTCTCAAAAATCTTATAGTTGAGCAGCATGAATAACTTATGAAAAATGTCACATAACTAATGGTAAGCAATTGTTTCTAATTATATTTTGATTGGTTAAATATAAAGGAGGTTATTATATGATTTGGTCTTTAATTGTTGGTGGTTTATTAGGATGGTTTGCAAGCTTAATTACTGGAAGGGATGTACCAGGTGGTGTAATTGGTAATATTATTGCTGGTATTATCGGTTCTTGGATTGGTACGAAATTACTTGGTAGTTTCGGTCCTGTAATAGGCGGATTTGCAATCATTCCTGCTTTAATTGGTGCGGTTATTTTGATCTTCATTGTGAGTTTTTTACTACGAGCAATGCGGAAATGAATGTAGCAGGACTGTTTACATTTGTAAGCAGTCCTTTTTATATGTTATGCTAGTATTATACAATCAGGAGGTGTCAGCATTGAAATCATTTACAGTAAATTTCCATCAAGAAGATAATGCAAAAGCGACAACAGTACATAAATTAAGTGAAGAGGACTTCAATAAAGCAACTGAAAAAGGTACTCGTCATTTATTTGATTTAGACACAAACGTTGGCTTCTTCGTATTCTTTGATGCAGAAGATGCAGAAGGAAATGATCAATACTTAATGTTACAATATGAAGGAGATCATGAAGAACCAACTGCGTGTTATGGATTTGATTTAAAACTATACTATCAATTTTTAGCACTATACTTAAATGATCTGGAATACCAAGGTGAAACAGATGAGGAAGAGGAAGAATATGGTCCAATTCATCATTTAGCTCACTTACTTTATCATATTGTTGAAGACGGTAAGTCAATCGAAGTGTAATATACATATTTAAAGCTGTCCTTTTGGGGCAGCTTTTTTATATGACATTGAAATGGTGTACTTTGAGCTAAATAAAGTGAAGCTTTAATCAGTGGGGGGTTCATCCCCGCTGATTATTAGCCCTACCAATCGGGCTTTTACGGGCAGCCCTTACCCCCATCTAACTTCTTTGCTTCGACGTGGGGATCTTACTGCCCGGCAAATAGCGGGATAAATTAATAATAGAAATTTATTTATTAAGTAGGATTATTTATTACTTTCATGTTAGTATCGTAAAACACCTGTTATAATGATTGTAATTAAATTCATGGAGGCTAATTCTATGCTTGTAGATGTAAAAGCTTTTATTAAAGCTGCAGGTTTAACATGTATTTCATCATTAAGTGGAGATAATACATTTGCTTATAATTTTGAAACTGTAAAAAGCACTATCGCTACATTTTTTAAGAAACTAAGATTTACCGTTTAATTTCATTTCAACCAGTAGGAAAAGAGCAATCACTTCCTACTGGTTTTTTTCTGTTTCAAGGAGCTGTTGTGACGGCATATTTTCAGCTATAGATAGAGGATATTATCATTGAGAAGAGAAGGTTTAAATAAGGAGATGAATACAGTGATTAACAATATAATTTCAAGTTTTTTAAAATTATGGGAAAGTGACGATTTAGAATTAGAACTCCTTAATCAATACTTTACTTCGCATTCAGAGATATTTGAAGAATACTTTAAGTATCATTGTCCTAAAACGAAAGAACGTCTTTCTAATGCCATTAAACAATATCCCGCAAAAATAGAAGATATTCGTATTATTGCAGAATCATTACCAATCATTATTCAAGAGGTAACAAATGAATATCGTAATAAATATAACTTTGATGTAAATATAAAATTCCATTTATTGGTTGGAGGATTTGGTTCAAATGCATTTGTAGAAAGGGAAATCATTGGAGACATATTTTTTGCGGTAGAAAAATTATCTCCAGATTTGAATCATCTTCGTGTTATTGCTGCTCACGAAATAGGTCATATATATCATAATGTTATGCTACAAAATACTGGAATGGATTGGACTAGGGCTGAATGGATCGATGCGTCGGTAAGTTTGTATCGTGAAGGTGTTGCAACTTATTTATCAAAAAAAATCGTTAAAGATTTAAATGAGTCTGTTTACTACTCATATAATAGTGACGGTGATCCATGGCTACAATATTATAAAGAAAATGAAGAGAAAATAAAGAAACGTTTTTTAAAAGATTATGTTGAAGGATGGACAGATGAAAAAGAGAAAGAATGGTTCCGTTTATCAGGTGGTAGTTACTTCGGATATAACAGACTTGGTTACTTTTTAGGAACAGCTTTTGTAACATATTTTGTACAAGCCTTTGGAGAGAATGAAGCACTGACTTTTTGGAACAAACATAATTTGAAAAGTAGTGTAATGGGTTGGTTATCGAAATGAATAAGATGCAATAGGGGGGAAATGATGAAAGGGTATTTGAAAATAGTCATGTTGTTTTTGGCTTTAGCATGTATGTTTGCGCTAGCAGCATGTAATGGGACAGACGAAAAAAAGGAAACAAATCCAACCTTGGAAAATAATAAAAATGAACAAAGCAATTCTTCAGAAGAACAGAAAAATCCTGAAGCAAAACCAAGTAATGAAAAAACAAGAAAACCATCACCTGAGCCAGATTCGAAAGATAGAACACTTAATCAAAAATCAATTAACCACGTTAAAGATTTGTTTGAACTAGCAAAAGAAGGAAAAGTACCTAATATACCATTTGGAGCCCATACAGGGGATATTGAAGAAATTGAAAAAGCGTGGGGGAAAGCAAATAAAATCGAATATGCAGGGAATGGAATATATGCAACTTTTACAAATAAAAATGTTGTTTTCGGATTTAATAAAGGGTCACAAGTTTTTGATGTACGCTCATATCATGCAGAACTAAAATCGATTACATTACAAGAAATTGAAAAAGCGTTAGGAAAACCATCTTCAGTTAAAGGGAATGGTGAAGACAAAATATATGTATACAAAGTAAATAACCAGTATGAGTTAAAATTTGTCATTCCAAAATCGACTGGTAAGGTAGATCATATTTCCGTGTTTTCACCAGAGGATAGTATTAATAAAATGGCAGGATAAGAAATTAAGTGATTTCAAAAACACCTCACTTTCTTTAAGTGAGGTGTTTTTAGTTGTAAACAAGGAACGTTTCCTTTCATATGTGAAATACTTCACTTTTATTTTTTAGCATGCATCCAATAAGAAATGTTGATCTACTGAAAAAGTAGTAACTTATAAATTGTGTGTAGGATGGTTCACGATTTTTTTACGTTCCAAATGTTGAACGAACAGTGCTTGAACGATGCCCCCAACTAATAAGAAGCAAGCGCAAATATAAAAAAGCATACTACCACTTAGTTTACTTAATAAAACTGCACCAATAACTGGTCCACACGTTCGAGATATATCCCAATGTATACCGTAAATTGAAAAATATAAACCACGTTTATCATGAGGTGCAATTTCTGAAACGAATCGTAATAAATGGTTTAGAGCAATACTTTCTCCAATGACTAAAAAGAGTAAGGTGAAGAATAACGACAATATCGTCGTTGAATAACTAAAGCCAACTGCAGCTATTGTAAAGCAGGTATAAGAAATAAGGATGATTTTCGCCATAGAAAATCGTTCAGACCATTTTACGAGGAAGATTTGTAGAATGATTTCCAAAATGGCTTTGCATGTTGAAATAAATGCGAGTATGAATACGAGATTAGGAAATACATGTTCTGCAAAAATACGATAATTCGTCTCAGTTTGTGCATAAAAAAAGCTAATAGGAAGTGTAGACAACATAAGACCGAATATGGCGTAATGTTTAAAAACAAATTGCTTTGGTGAACTTGCCTCAATTGTTTGTTTCGTCTTACTTATAGTCGGAACGGTTTCTGGGAGCTGGGTCCAAACAACAACGGCATATATCGTAAGGGTTACACTTTGCACGATAAATAAATATTCTGGGTGAGTATTATAAAAACTTGCACCGATTAAAGGGCCGATTACGGATCCAATTGCTCCCATCGTTTGTAGAAGAGCAAAAATTTCTGCTTGCTGCTCTTTTTTTGTTAAATCAGCAATTTGTGCACGTTGAGCCGGAATATATAAGGAACGGCCAATGCCATTAATGACATATAACAGTGCAAATATAAAAATGGATTGAGCGAAAACGAAACTACCGATTGCAACACTTTGTAGCAATAAGCCGAGTAACATAATCTTTTTTCGGCCATATTTATCAGTAATTCCTCCAGCAATAAGTGTAAATAAAATGTCTGAAAGTGGCTGTAATCCGAAAATCAGCATAGTTATTATTACATTGCCGTTTAACATTTTATTAACGTAAATAATCATAATGATAGCTAACATAGATTCAGTCGTTCGGGTTAATAATTCACCACACAGTCTAATAAAAATAGGTTTATTGTAACGAAGTAAGAGATAATTCAATATTAATTCCTCCTTTCTATATTGAAA
Source organism: Bacillus sp. N6 (assembly GCF_052805735.1). Taxonomy (NCBI): domain Bacteria; kingdom Bacillati; phylum Bacillota; class Bacilli; order Caryophanales; family Bacillaceae; genus Bacillus; species Bacillus sp. N6. The sequence continues at coordinate 2,819,389 of NZ_CM127843.1, read as the reverse complement.
TGATAAGATGAAAGAAGAATTGGAAAAAGGGTAGAAACAATAGGGAGTATTTTTCACCTTTTAGGGGGATTATGATGTTTATTTTAGATCAATATATTGAACTATGGATTGCTTATGGAAAAGGGAAAAAAGAGGGAGAACGATTGGAAGTAACAGTGCAAAATATATCTGAAACATTATTTTGTACAGAGCGTAATAGTAAATTAATTATAAAAAAATTAGATGAGTTAAATTGGATCAAGTGGTTTCCAGGTCGCGGCAGGGGAAATCGTTCTAAGTTAATATTTCAAAAGCACCCGATGTCTTTAATTTTAGATAGAGGAAAAGAAATAACGAAAAAAGGGGATGTGAAAAGCGGAAGCATATTTGTGGAACGCTATAGCTCACATTTTCCGTCAGTAAAGGGAGAATATCACTGCTGGGTAGATTCAATATTTGGTCATAAGATTGAAATGACATCTGAAGGGAGAAGAGATGTACTCCGGTTGCAAGTACAAATGAATTTAGATATCACATTAGATCCTGTATACGCTACAATGCGTTCAGAATGTCATATGGTAAAACATATATTCGACACACTCGTGTATGTAGACGGTAATACAAACATTATAGAGCCAAGACTTGCATTTCACTGGGAATATAATGACGCTGAAAAAATATGGACGTTTTATTTACGAAAAGGAGTTCACTTTCATAATGGAAAACAACTTACTGCACATGATGTTATATACTCATTGAATCGATTTATGAAGCTGGAAAATAATGCACACGCTTGGATGTTACAACACGTTGAAAGTATCCGTTCAGTGGATGACTACGTTGTCGAAATTCAATTACATACGGAAAATAAAATGTTTTTACATATGATAAGTGCAGAACAGTGTTCTATCGTGAATGAAGATGAAGCAGGAGAGCTAATTGGAACAGGGTCTTTTCAATTATATAAAAGTAATGAAAATCTGTTCATTTTAGAAGGTCATCCTTTATATTTTCGTGAAAGACCTTTTTTAGATCGTGTTGAGTTGTGGAATGTAGAACAAGGTGTAAGTACATACGATGTTTTAGTAAAGGCGCAGTATAAAGATAAAGAAAAACATAATAAAGAATTGTCTCGGCTTGAGTCGAACGTGACATATCTAACATGTAATCTTACGAAAGAAGGACCAATGCAAGATGAGTTATTTCGGAAAGCGTTATATAAAATCATTCATGGTTATACAATCGTTCAAGAACTCGGCGGAGAACGTGGAGAAGTGGCAAAGAAACTAATATTAGCAGGTGAAAGCATTGTAGAGATTGAGGAAGATGTAGAAAGTTTAATTAAAAGGAGTACTTATCATAATGAAGTGCTACAGCTCTACACATTTACAGGACGAGATCATGTTGAAGATGCACAATGGATACAAAAAGAGTGTGCGAAGTACGGGATTCGTGTAGAAAATAATTTTCTTGATATAGAAGAGCTATTGGAAGTAAGTACGATACAAAAGGCTGATATGATGCATGATAGTGCCACAATAAGCGAACGAATAGAAGATAGTCTATTATATATGTTTCTTACAAAAAATAGTTTTATTCATGGACAAAGCAACATGGACTTTTATGAAAAGTTGTCTATTTATTTTAAACAAGAAGAATTAGAGAAAAGAGTTACATTGTTACGCGATATTGAGGATACTTTGTTACGTCAAATTCATATTATTCCTTTGTATCGTAATAAACAAGAGGTAAGTACACATGAAAAAGTCCAAAATATAATGATTAATTCACAAGGTTGGATTGATTTTTATAATATTTGGTTTAAATCTTGATATATAAGGGCTTTTGCGCATTTTCATAAGATGTGTAAGGGCCTTTTTTGTATGTAGGAATAGGTTTGTTTTACACATTGTTACGCTACTTGTGATAAAAGTCTATTTACAGCGTAACAGTGTTATGTTACATTGATATCAGGAAGGAGTGTTATACAGTTGAGTACAGATTTGATTTCAAAAAAAGATTTATTAGAGCTAACTGGCATTTCATACGGACAGTTATATAGGTGGAAAAGAAAAAATTTAATACCGGAAGATTGGTTTGTACGAAAGTCAACATTCACGGGTCAAGAGACATTTTTTCCGAAAGAAAAGATATTAGAGCGTATTGATAAAATCCAAACGATGAAAGAGGATTTATCACTTGATGAACTAGCGAATATGTTTTCACCGAGTGTAAGAGAAATTCTTTTAACAAAGGAAGACATTTTACGTAAGGGGATTGCATCAGAACCAGTTTTACAATTTTTCATAGAACAAACGAATAAAACAGCAGAGTTTCAATTTGTAGATATTCTTTATGTGTACATGTTAGAAGAATTATTACAATCGGGAGATATTAGTTTAGAAGAAGGAAAAATGGTCTTGCAAGTTTTACGTGAAAATTATGAAGCAATTAAACATAAAACTTGTGATTTAATCATTGTACGAAAGTTAGGGATTTCTACATGTTTATTAGTTTCAAACGTGGAAGATTTAATTTTTGAAAAAGGCACTAAAATCGTTTTACGCGAAGCGATTATGAAATATACCGAAGCATTAAAAACGAAATTGTTGTAGTGGAGGAGAAAGTATGCGTACAGATAATTTGATTATAAATGGTTACGGTTCATCGAATGGTGGCGAGTTTCATAAAGTGCAATTAAACGGAAAAGGTACTGTGAATGGAAATGTTGAATGTGACCAATTTGAATGTAACGGTTACGGTGCCGTTACTGGAAATTTGAAAAGTAGCAATGCAAGAATTAGTGGATCAGGTAAAATCGACGGTACAGTTCATGCTGAAACGATGCGAATTGATGGAAAAGCAACAATTACGCAAGATGTGAAGGCAAACAGTTTGAAAATTGCAGGAAAAGGTACGGTAGGTGGAAATGTCACTGGTGAAGAATTTAAAGTCAATGGTCAAGCGACAATTGATGGTAATTGTGAAGTGGATACGTTTTCTTCAGAAGGACAATTTACAATTGGTGGATTACTAAGCGCTGATGAAATAAATATTAATATTCACGGTACATGTCGAGCGAAAGAAATTGGTGGTCAAACGATTAAAGTAAAACATAGACTAAGTACTTTTAGTAGGCTGTTTAAATCAGTATTTGGTATGCAATTAGAGGCTGAACTATTAGAAGGTGACAATATCGATATTGATTATGCTCACATAAGAACGGTAAGAGGAAATAATGTTACGGTAGGACCGAACTGTGAGATTGAACTGATCGAATATACGGGTGTTCTTACTGTTGATAAAAGCGCAAATGTAAAAGAAATGAAGCAGATTTAATGGAAGGGAGAAAATGATATGGAACATCAACATAGTCTTACTGTTAATGGTTCTGGTAGTTCAGCAGGCGGAGATTATAATAAAGTGAAGATTCGCGGTGAAGGAACGATTTCTAATGACATGAGCTGTAATGAATTTAAAACGTACGGCACGAGTGAAGTGTGCGGTAATATGAAAGTGAAAAGTTATGTCGTGTATGGAGATAGTGAAGTACAAGGAAATGTAGATGCGGAATATGTAAAAGTATACGGAAATACACAAATGCATAGTGATGCTCATATTGAAAAAATAAAAGTAAGAGGTATGATAGAAGTTAAGGGGAAATTAACTGGTGATTTCGTAGATGTGAAAGGCGCTTTAAATGTAAAAGGAGATATTGAAGTTGAAGAACTGTCACTAACTGGTGGCCTTGAAAGTGATGGATTACTTAATGCTGAAAATATTGAAATTTCACTTCGTTATGAAGGTAGCAAAGTAAGAGAAATTGGCGGTAAGAAGATTACCGTTCGTAAAAAAGCGAGATTTATTCCATTTACAAATCATGCTGGAAGCCTCCAAACGTCTATCATTGAAGGAGATGAGATTTATTTAGAGCATACGATTGCTGAAGTAGTAAGAGGAAATAATGTTACAATTGGTCCCGGATGTGAAATTAGTGTTGTAGAATATCATACTAGTTTTAATCAAAAAGGTAATGCAGTCGTAAAGGAACATAAACAAATATAAGTAGTACGAGGGAGAGCAAGTTTATGGTTGAAAAGAATAATAAGCTCGGCTTTGTTGTAGCGGGCTTATTGCTAGGTATTTTAATGGCATCAATGGATAATACCATTGTCGTAACAGCGATGGGAACAATCGTTGGTGATTTAGGAGGCCTTGAAAACTTTGTATGGGTCGTTTCTGCCTATATGGTCGCAGAAATGGCAGGTATGCCGATATTCGGAAAACTATCAGATATGTATGGTAGAAAGAGGTTCTTTATTTTCGGTTTAATCGTCTTTATGATTGGTTCGGCGCTTTGTGGTACTGCTGAAAATATTACACAGTTAGGGATTTATCGTGCCATTCAAGGTATTGGCGGCGGGGCATTAGTGCCGATCGCGTTTACTATCGTTTTTGATATTTTCCCTCCTGAAAAGCGCGGGAAAATGGGTGGTTTATTCGGAGCAGTATTTGGTTTATCAAGTATTTTTGGTCCGTTGCTTGGTGCGTATATTACAGATTACATAAGCTGGCACTGGGTATTTTATATTAACTTACCGCTTGGCGTTTTAGCACTTATTTTTATTACATTCTTTTATAAAGAGTCACGAGTTCATAGAAAGCAAAAAATTGATTGGTTTGGCGCAATTACTTTAGTTGGTGCAGTAGTTTCTTTAATGTTTGCGCTTGAACTTGGCGGACAAAAGTATGATTGGGATTCTAACTTTATTTTAAGTTTATTTGGTGGATTCGTTATTTTAATTATTGCATTCATTTTTATTGAACGTAAAGTAGAAGAACCGATCATTTCATTTGAGATGTTTAAACAACGTTTGTTCGGAATGAGTACAATTATTGCTTTATGTTACGGAGCTGCATTTATGTCAGCAACTGTATACATTCCATTATTCATTCAAGGTGTATACGGTGGCACTGCAACAAATTCGGGATTATTACTTTTACCGATGATGTTAGGATCAGTCGTAACAGCGCAGTTAGGTGGATTTTTAACGACGAAGCTTAGCTACCGAAACATTATGATTATTTCTGCGGTTATTATGCTAATTGGATTATTCTTATTAAGCACATTAACGCCAGAAACAAGTCGTATATTATTAACGGTTTATATGATTATCATTGGGTTGGGAGTAGGTTTCTCATTCTCTGTACTAAGTATGGCAGCTATTCACAACTTCGGTATGGAACAGCGCGGATCTGCAACTTCAACGAGTAATTTCATTCGTTCATTAGGAATGACACTTGGTATTACAATCTTCGGAATGATCCAAAGAACAGGTTTCCAAGATCAATTAGAAGAAGCATTTAAAGGGATGAGCGGAGGAATGAATACAAAAGCTTTAGGAGATTCAAGAGCTATTCTATCAGAATCGGCAAGATCTCAAATCCCGCCGCAAATATTAGATAAAATTATTGACGCTCTTTCTAGTTCAATTGTTCAAACATTTATGTGGGCATTAGTACCAGCTGGTTTAGCGTTCATATTTATTTTCTTTATGGGAAATGAGCGCATGGTAATTAAGAAAAAGCAAACGAATAAAAAGAGCGAAACATCAAAAGCGTAATGAAAAAGCTCCTTTCCAATTGGAAGGGAGCTTTTTCGTATGTACGGATTTAGATTAGCCTTCGATAATTTCGTATTCTTCGTCTGCTAATAATAAAACTTGTGTTTTCTTACCTTTGTTTTGAACTTCGATTACATCGTATGCACCTAAGTCTCTTAGCTTGCTTTGAGAAGCGTTAACCATAACTTCCATAGAATCAATTAAGATATCTTCTTCAATGTATGATTCAGGCAATGCCATATCTTCTGTTTCTAATACACATGCATATAGATTTTGTAAGTTTTCAGCAGTTGGGTTTTGTTCCTCAACATCGATGATGTTTTTTACTGCTTCCATATTTTCTTCTTTTGCTTGGTATACTTTAATTTTAGCCATTGTTTTATTCTCCTTTATAACGTAATCGTAGAGGCTACACCTTATTATAACGTTTTTTTCATGAAAGATGAAATTGTTATATGTATTTATAGGGAAATTTATGTGCTATTACTCATTATTGGCGTAATTTCATTATTAACGTGATGAGTAAGTAATTATATTCCTAGCTTAAAGTTATTTTGTCCAAGCTTTTTTATACGCCGTTCATATTATATGTATTAGATAAAATATATAGAGAAGGGATGGAGTGTAAGTGGGTTGTGAGCCGAAACGAAATTATCGATGTTGCCAAAATAGTATTTGTGAATTTTTGCGAAATTTAGAGCCTTCTACAAAAGTTGAGAGTATTGTAATCGCCGGAAACGAAATAGTTGTATCTTATTTTCTTTCATTTAATAAGAGGAATGGAATCGTATCCTTCGTACAAGAGGACAATGAGGTTATCTTTGTAGATTGTTCAAAGATTGATGCAATTCGAATAGGGAAAGTTTGTAGCTGCAAAACGAAAGTTAAATATATCGAAGAGGACTTTAGCTTGCTAGGAAATGTTTGCCCACAATGTTTAACGGAGGGTAGTACAATCTTTTTTGATTTTAATAATTCTGAAGTAAATGTATCTTTACAGGCAACAACGATTAATCCACCTAGATGTACTGAATTTACAGATGAACTTGGGAATCTAGTAAAGCAAATTACTATAGTAGGTGAGGGGATTGTTTCTAGAGATTTTGTTCAAGTGCCTGAACTAGTAGGTTTTCGACTGCTTTTGTCGCATCCAGCTGGAGATCCTTTAAACTACGGATTATTATTTATTAATTTCCCTGATACAATTTTTATTTTTATATTGGCATCAAGCGGATTTCTTTCCATTTCGAACTGCTTAAAAATAGAGGGTGGAACTGGTAATGCCGAAATAGAAGAGATGAAAAAAATGATAATGGATGACGATAATACGTACAAATCAGTTGTTAAATTGACTAAAGTATATAAAAACGGAGTAACAGAATCTTATATTTATAAGAATGAGTTATAACGTAGCCATTCATTACCCCTCTTAAAACTTAAGAGGGGTATATATAGGTGGATTGTATTAACAAAATTTATTTTGTTAATATGAATGTTAAAATTAAATAGAATGGATAGTTGTACGAATTATTGTTATGTGTAATTCACTAAAATAGTGCTGTCACTTGAAACAAATTATGAAAGAAATACTAGAAAAATAGTATTTAAGCGTTGAGGATCATACAATATTAGTAAAGCAATTAGAAAAGGGCTACCCCAGTAGCCCTTTTCTTTATTATGTAAAAAGCTATTGATAGTATGTATTGTGTTTATAAGTTTATCTGAAATTGATATTAATTTTAATCAAGAATTAAATTATTTACTAAATTCTTTTTGCGCTCCCATATAGCTTCCGATAATATTTTGATAACTTGGAAGATGTTTAGCAAGTAATGCTCCAAATCCTTCAACATCATTTCGCCAGTCACGTTGTAATTCAGCTGCAACACTAAACCAATTTATTAGTTGAACTCCCCCATGGGCCATACGCATAAGGGCAGCATCAGTGACTTGTTTATTAAAAGTTCCAGATGCATCAGTTACCACAAACACTTCATATCCTGCATTTACAGCAGATAGCGCTGGGAATGCAACACAAACATCAGTAACGACGCCTGCGATAATTAGCTGTTTTTTACCGGTTGCTTCAATAGCTTTTACAAATTCATCATTGTCCCATGCGTTTATTTGTCCAGGACGCGCTATTTTAGGCGCATTTGGAAAAAGTTCAATTAATTCTTGCATAAGTGGGCCATTGGGACCATCTTCAAAGCTAGTTGTTAAAATAACCGGTAGATCAAAAAACTTAGCGGTATTTGCAAGAGCTAAAACATTGTTTTTAAACTCATCAGTGCCATAGTCACGGACTAGGCTAGAAATTAGACCAGTTTGATGATCCACAAGAAGAACAGCGGCATCACTTTTTGAAAGACGAGAATAGAAATCAGACATTTTATAATCCCCCTTAAAAAGTTTATTTACAAATTAATCTTACAGTTATTTAGAGGGGGTTGGTATACGTGAAAAAGTTTTTCAATAAATAGGCTTTATTTAGATGTAAAGATGTATGTTTTGAAATTGCAAAAGTGAATTTTACTTTTTTGATTAGATGTTATAATAATTTATAATTATATGGACTTTATTAGATGTTTGCTTATATGTAGAAAAGAGTAGAAGTACATTGATTCTAAAGAAAGCAGGAATGTAAATGATATATGAAGCGAATATACATACAAGAGAAAAATTAGTTACTATGTTCGAAGATTTCAATAACGTTGTTTTACTTTCTTATTTACAAGGGCATATGGGTAACGCTTGGGTAAATGATCTTGAAAATCCAACAGTAGCGCAAGTTACGGTAGGGATCTTTACATTTTACGCTGGTGATTCGAATGCGAAAGAAACTGAAGAATTAGTACGTAACATTCCTGATAGAATGTTAGTAATCGTAAATAGTGAAGAGTGGAAAAAGCGTTTAGAAACATGTTACAAAAGAAAAATAGATAAGTTTTTACGCTATAAATTCACACGTAATGCGGAAGTTTTTAACCGTTCAAAATTGCAATCTTTTATATCAGTGCTTCCAAAAGGGTACGAGTTACGAAGAATTGATGAATATATCGTAAATATCCCTACATTACATAAGGTCTCTGAAGATTTTACAAGTCAATTTCAATCGGTAGAAGATTATATAAACCGAGGTATAGGGTATAGTATTTTATACAACGGAGAAGTTGTATGTGGTGCATCATCATATAGCATTTATGATAATGGGATTGAAATCGAAGTGGCGACTGATCACAACCATAGAAGAAAAGGGTTGGCAACTATAGTTAGTGCGGCGTTAATCTTGGATTGTTTAGAAAAAGGGATATATCCAAACTGGGATGCAGCAAATACTACATCTGCGAAACTAGCAGAAAAGTTAGGATATGTTTTTGATAAGGCGTATGATACGTATTTTGTGGATAATAGATGAATGGGCAGAGAGTGTAAGGTGTGTACAAAGTAAAGAGTTTAAAGGGAAAGACAGATGACTAGAATGTTTTGATAGAGTTTTTAAAAACTCTACCAAAACATTAGAAAATAAAATAATTAGTTCAATAATAAGAAGATTTTATAATATATTGAGTGCAAAAACTGGCTTTTTTAGTCCGTTTTTATTTTTTATAAAAAGATAAATTAGTCGTGATCTTCTATTTTGTGGATATTAAAAAGTCGGTAAATGGTTCTTATTAAATATTATCCTTTGTTAGATGGAATAAAAGACTCTTGAAAAATTAATTTTGGAACACCTATTAGCTCTAACAGAAAAAAAGTCGAGAAATTCTATTTTATATAGGTAGATATCAGTATAGGCTCCTTTTAATAATTTATGTGTTTTTAACTATCAAGTGGAAATAAATCTCTTATTTTGCAAATGATAAAAGTGACTATGATACAAACCCACGCATTAATAGAAAAAGTACATATACAGTATAGAGAGTTGAAAAACTCTAATTTTTTTTTATAAAGGAGATTATATATTATGAGTGAACAATGTCCAATTAATGTACCATGTCAGGTAGTAGGACAAACCCAAACACCATTAAGTGATGAGGCAGCAGCACCAATTCTTACACCAGGAGCACCGATTGTAAAAATTCCAGTGGTATTAGCCGAAAGAACAATTCAAATTGTTGTAGAATCAGATGTTCCATTAGCACCTGCAGCATCCGAAATTAAACGTGTGTTAAAAAACGTATTTTTAACACAGTGTAAGTTAGTTCCAGTAGCATTCACTCCAGTACCAGGTACAAATTACCGCCGAGTTACAAGAGCAAAATTATTTGTACAAGGATATATTCGTAAAAACATTGAATATGCAGGTAGTGGATGTAATTCAGTACTATTTGATCGTATCGCAAATGTTCCATTTTCTGGTTTTGCTGATTTAACAGAAACAGATTTTCTATCACTAGCAATAGTAGCTTCTTCCTCAGATACTACATCTCACTTTATTAATCCTAATAACGGTGACTTACCACGTTTAGACAAATACTTCTTTGAAAATACTGTTTTTTATAACGAACAACCATATTGCGAATTAGTTAGCGCTCAATTTTTTGAATTAGACTTTTCTCCTTGTCCAACAGAATTAAACGAATCATTTGAGACTCTTCGTGAGAAAATTGTACTGGATCTTACTGTGAAAGTTTTACAAGTGCAACAAGTACAAGTGTAAAACTAAAAAAGCATTGTCTTTGATAAAAAGACAATGTTTTTTTTAGTTTTATAAAACATATAATAATGAAATGGTCGTGTACAAAAATATATTTTTATGAGTTTCATTAGTGGGGGGGATGGTGATGAAAAATCCATGGGTTGGTAAGAAAATATGGAACAAAGTTTACAAAGGGGAAATACTGATTGCTCTAGAGCAATCTCATGAAATAAGAGAAAATAAGAAAAGTAAACAAACAGATTCAGAGAAAAAAGAGAAAGCAATACAAGTAGAGAAAGAAGGTAAAGGACCAGAACGTAAGGTAAAGGCAATACAAGCAGAAAAGGAAAATAAAGAACCAGAGTCAAAAAAAGAAGAAAAAGCAATAAAAGCAGTGAAAGAAAGTAAAGAACCAAAGTCAAAAAAAGAAGAAAAAGCAATACAAGCAGAAAAGGAAAATAAAGAACCAGAGTCAAAAAAAGAAGAAAAAGCAATAAAAGCAGAGAAAGAAAGTAAAGAACCAAAGTCAAAAAAAGAAGAAAAAGCAATACAAGCAGAAAAGGAAAATAAAGAACCAGAGCCCCAAAAAGAAGAAAAAGCAATACAAGCAGAGAAAGAAAGTAAAGAACCAAAGTCAAAAAAAGAAGAAAAAGCAATACAAGCAGAAAAGGAAAATAAAGAACCAGAGCCCCAAAAAGAAGAAAAAGCAAATGAATCTGAGAAAAAAATTGTCCTAGGAAAAGAACATAAAACGAGTGGATTAGAGGGCAAAAGTATAGATTCTGAATCAAAAATAGCAAATTCAGAACGTTCAATAGAAGTGAAAACCCCATTTTCTATTATTTCAGATGTTACTAGTTTTAAAAAATCCCCTAATATGAATGTGAAAAATCAAGAAGTATATGTATTTCGTAATGAAGAAGATGCAAGAGGACGTGAGCTGGATTCTACGTTACTAACTACAATGGAATATTATCATGGAGAAATTGATTGTAATTTAGTTTCTTCAAACCTGCATGAAAAGAGGGTACTTTTAGAACTTTCTAATCAAAAAGCAAAAGGGAATATTGAAGAGAGTTGGGTAGGCTCATCTTCATGGATCCCTATCCACGGTATAATATTAGAGAAGGAAGTTGAAGCAGATGTAAATAATTATATAACTGCGAAATTACCAATAGAAATAGGGAGGTATAAAGGTGAAATTAGTTTAATAGAAAAGATTGTTTTTAAAGAAACAGTTATAGAAATAAAAGAAGTATCACAGGAAATTATTGTAACAAACAAAGAATTTTTATTGCCAAAAATAATAAAGAAAGGAAATAATCCATCTATAATCGAAAAAGGAAGCTTACATGTAGAAGGCTATATATTTCAGTGTATTGAATTTACATCAGACCAAAGTGAACATCATGATAAGATCTACCAGTTAATGCAAAATATTATATTGGAACTGAACGTCCAATTATTACAAGAACAGGAAGTTCGTGTGCGAATTACATAAATGATTATATCTCTATCAATCAGTTGAATTTTTTTAAGAGTTTGTAATAGAGAAACACAAAAAGTGCTAGCAAGTCTGCAAACAAGCTAGCTAACATGTATTAGAAGTGAAATACTGCTAATGTAGTAATTAACAATACGTTAATTAACTAGGTGAAACGTGATAAATATTTTTTTACATGTGGTGAAATACAAGGTGTTAAATCCTAATTTAGAAACTCACAACTTAAATAGTAAAACATGTTTATCATAAGTATCCAAACACCAGTTATATTTTTTTAGAATAATTGGATGAATAACTTCTTTTGTAGCATCAACTTCAGTAAAGCCATATTTCTTATAAAAGTTTTCTAATTCCTTAAAAGGAAGACAATATACATTTTTTATTTGTAATTTTTTCGCAGTTTCTACTAAAAATGATACAAGTTCCCCAGCTAATTGTAGCCCTCGAAATTGAGGAAGAATAAAAATTCCACCCATTTCTATAGTATCTTCATCTATTTGGACTAATCGTCCCACACCTGCATACTCGTTGTTGTATGTAATGATTACAACTTTATCTCGTTTTAAATCACTCCGTACAAATCCTATTGATTCATATTGATTATTAATCCATTCTAAATCACTAGATGTAGCCATTTGAATACTCATAGACATCCTCCTTCGGAATACTAGCGCTATCTTCATTATATAGAACATAAGATGCTATATCAAAAGAACCTTGATATAGCACATTTGTTAAATTTATTAGTTGAAGGTGTGGGTTTGCTGGTATTGAAATAATGGCTTCACCAAACGGAGGATAATAATCTTGTGAATTTAGTGTTACATAGTCAAAATGAAAATTAGTTTATGCGTATAGAGTTTATAGGCTTATTTGAATTGGTAGTTACTGTATTAATTGGAACTATTAAGGAAATGTGGTAATCACCAGCCTGAGTGAGAAAAATCCTCTTGAAAAAGGAAAAGGGACATAAATATAAGAGCACTTCGGAAAGTGCTCTTCTGTAACGACTATCCACTTTAAAAAGAAAGGATGCAATATATCATATGAAGTTAAGTGTATTTAATTATGTGTCTTTTGTATAAAAATTTTATTTTGTTACAAATAAAAAGGCGGTTGTTTCCGTAACCACCTTTCAGTAAAACAAAGCACTTTTTCTGATATAAATTATGGATGATTCCTGGAAAAGGTTATAGGATATACCCACATTTTTATAACTAAAGTGACGAACTCAGGTTATAAGAAAGGAACAATTATATTGTATGAAATCTATTCTAGAGTAGTCACAAAGAAGGTTGTCTTCTTATTAGAAGGCAGCTTTCTTTTATTAGAAAAAGAAGTAGAAGATTAGGTTACTTGTCCAAACAAATTTTTAAAAAATACATAAAATGCTATTAGTTAGTCAATATTTTAATATTGCTAATTTTTAAGACTAAAAGGGGTGATTTTATGTGTGATTGTGAAGTTTGTAGAAGAAAGAAAAAACGTGATCCATTAAATCGGGGTTCTGAACCAAAAAAACAGGTTTCTGAGCCAATAAATCAGGATTCCGAATCAGTAAATTCTTATTCATTTAGTAAAAATGCAAATTTGTTAGAGGAAGCTATCCAAGCAGGTGAAATCGATCAAGTTTCTGAGGAATATATTGAAATAGTTGATTCAGCAGATGTACAAGTTACTACTACAGATACAAAAGCTGCGCTATCTATCCAAGCGGCATTACAAGCAGCTATCGTAGTTGTAGTAAGTATTTCTATAGCAGATAGTGAAAAGGCAGATAAAATAACACAAGAATTGTTTCAAAAATCATCTATTAAACAAATTAATAGACAAAAAACATTTATTAAAAATTCCAGAAACGTAACCGTAACAACTACTGATACAGATATTGCAGTGAATATTCAAATTCTCCTTCAAATTTTATTAGCGTTACTAGTTAAACTAAACATTTTATAAAGTGTCTATCCCATTTATATTTAGCTATAAGGGTTCACTCTAAGTAAATATTTTTTTGTTGTAATATGTGGTACAAGCTTGGACTTCTCATTATGACTGAATTAATATTCAAGATTGCTGGGAAATTAAGTGTGGAAAATTACACAATAACAAAGGTGAACTTATTATTTAACAGTGAATAAAACTTATATATGTGAAGTAAAGGAGGGCTGTCTTCGTATTAGAAGACAGCTTTTTGATTTTATTAGTAAAAAAGTGAAAATAGAAGATTAAGTTACTTGTCCAAGCAATTTTTATTTAAATGCATATAATGCTGGTAGTTATTTGAAATTTTTATAGAAAACTGATAGGAGTGAACATTGTAAATGGATGATTTAAATAAATTTTCTTCCTTTAAGTTTGATAAGGATCAAAAGAATATAATTATAGACCTTTTACTCTCAGATATTTTTAATAGGCATGGGATAAATGAAGAAAAATTAAAAAATTTATCACCAGAAAAAAAGCAGCAAATTAAAAGTATTGTTTCTGAAATACAATCACAAGTTAATAATTATTTAGATTGAAAGGGGGTGAACGTATGGACAAAAAATGTCATTCAGATGAAAATAAAAAGTGGAGTGCATTAGATTCCTCAAATCCTCATCCGTCTTTTAAAAATGCTAGCGTTTCAGAAGTAGCTGCGCAAGAAAGTAAAACTTACCAAATTTCTGAAGAATCTATTACAATTGTAGATTCAGCAGATGTAGAAGTTACGACTACAGATACAAAAGCCGCTTTATCTATTCAAGCAGCATTACAAGCAGCTATCGTGGTTATAATAAGTATTTCTATAGCAGATAGTGAAAAAGCTGACCGTGTAGCACAAGAATTGTTTCAAAAATCATCTATTAAACAAATTAATAAACAAGAAACTGTTATTAGAAACTCTAGAAATGTTACAGTTACGACAACAGATACAGATATAGCAGTAAATGTTCAAATTCTTCTCCAAATTTTATTAGCTTTACTAGTAAAATTAAATATTTTATAAAATGTTTAACTTGCTTTTTATCTAGTGATTCTTACAGGTGAATATTTACTGTTTTAAGTATAGTACAGGCTATAAATATTAATCATAACTGGACTAATATTTAACATCGCCAAAATAATAATGAGAGCAATGTGATGGAAAATGAAGTTTGGTTATTTTATGAAAATTTAAAAGCCATTTCTTTTATTGGATTTGGCTTTTAAATTTTAAAAAGTATGAATTTGAAAAGATTATATTAAGATAAAGAATTAAAATATAATGATACAAAATACTTATAAAATTATTCGTGTTTTAGAAAAATAATAAGAAAAAGGTGTTTAAAATAGAATCATTTTCATTAATAGTTCAAGTTTTGAAGAATAGTGCATACAATATAAAGTGTTTTCCTTTCTTCATTTAAGTTTTACGTATATAATTTAAAAGTACTATTTTTATTTTATTATTTTATATTTATAACAGAATAGAGGTTTAAAAATGGGTGTTAAAATCATTACGGATAGTGCGGCGGATTTACCAGTAGAATTGCTGCAAGCATATGATATTGATTTAATTCCACTCCGTGTATATGATGAAGCAGAAACAGAGTATTTAGATGGAGTAACATTAGAGTCAGTTACATTATTGCAAAAAATGAGAGAAGGCGCTGTTTATAGAACGTCATTGCCTTCACTTGAAACTTTCCAAGAAAAATTTGTTTCTTATGCAAAAGAAGGTAATCCTTGTATATATTTAGCTTTTTCATCTGAACTATCTGGTACATATCAATCATCAGTTGTCATTAAAGAGGAAGTAAAAGAAACATATGCAGATTTAGATTTAGAAATTATTGATACGAAATGTGCTTCGCTTGGTCAAGGTCTTGTCGTTTTAGAAGCTGCTAAAATGGCAAAAGACGGCGCATCAAAAGAAGAGATTTTAAACCGTGTCGCTTTTCTAATGAACCATATGGAGCACATCTTCACTGTAGCTGACTTACAGTACCTTGTTAGAGGTGGACGTTTAAGTAAAGTAGCTGGTTTTATCGGTGGTTTACTAAACATTAAGCCGATCTTAAACGTGGAAGAAGGAAAACTTGTACCACTTGAAAAGGTACGAGGGAAAAAGAAAGTATTAAGCCGTATTGTTGATATTATGGAAGAGCGTGGTAAAGACCTTAAAGGTCAAACAATCGGTATGACTCACGGTGACGATTTAGAAACAGCTGAAGCATTAAAAGCATTAATTACGGAAAGATTTGGCTGTGAAGTATTTATCGTAAATACAATTGGTGCAGCAATCGGAGCACATACAGGTCCTGGCGTTATAACGTTATTTTTCTTAAATGAAGTAGAGTAAAGGATTGATCTTTTGATCAATCCTTTTTTATTTTTTAATCTGTGAAAATCGGTCGATATGGTATTGATGAAGATAAAATCTTTGAAGTTTTCCTATATCAAATGCAATCTTGTAGAGGGAGTATTTTTTATATGTGGAATGATACTTAATGGTAGAAGAAAAGAGTATAAATAAGAATGCATTTATAGGAATCTGAATATTTAATGATATCGAAATTTTTTCATTTCATATATAATTGTGTAGGGAGAAATATCTGTAACTATTTGTAAAAATAGGAGGCGGCTATAAAAATGCAAGAAATTGCTAGATGGGATTTAAATCGATTGTATTTGAATGAGGATATTCTATTTCCGATTTTGGAGTTGAAAGAGCAATATTTTGTAACAAAAGATGTAGAGATTCTTTCAAAGCTTATACAAGCTATTGAAAAAGCAGAATACTATTTGTACTGTCAATCGGTTGAAGAAAGTGTTTCATCTGACCTTACTAAATTGACTGTGAAAGTGAAGGAACTAAAAAGTGAAGTACAGCAAGTAATAAAACATAATGAAGTGGAAACTTCAGATAATACTAAGTTAATAAAAGATGAACTTAATGCGTGGGAAAATATGTACATACAATTACGGGATAGGATAGAAATAGCGCACAATAACAAACAATTATCATTTGGACAAGCAAATAACATTGCAATGAATAGTGATAATGAAAAGGAAAGATTAGAAGTATTCGAGTTACTTACAAGTACTTTACATAAGGAAAAAGAAATCTTTGCTACTGTATTAAATCAAATAGGGAGATTACGTAATATAAAGAGTAATGAAATAGAAGATAGAGAGATTTTAACACAATCTTTTCATGCGAATGGCATTTCAGAAACTGTATTATTACAAATGTGGAATGTGACAGAAGAAAACCTTGATAAATTAGTAAGTGCTTTAAACGTGTATAAGAAAGGGAAAGCTTCGATTACATGGCATGAACTTATGACAGTAAAGGAAAGTAATGAGGTTACTATTCCTTTTTCAGTCGCAGTACAAAACGTTTATGATGCATGTAAGAATATTGACGAAGAATTAGCAGAATTTGCACGTAATGCGATAGAAAGTGGATGGGTAGATGCTGAACCGGGAGAGAATAAACCACCAGGTGGGTTTTGTGCTCCATTTTTCAGTGAGAAAGAATCGAGAATCTCCATGCGTTATGATGGGAGTATAGATAGTGTAAGAGTGCTCGCTCATGAATTAGGACATGCTTGGCATTTTTATAATATGAGTTTTGAACAATCTACATCTTTTTTAGATGATTATTTGCCGATGAGTACGGCTGAATCAGCATCTATTTTCTTTGAAACGGTACTCTTAAATTATCTAATTGAAACAACTGATAGTAAAGATATGAAAAAGGCATTGCTTAGCTGGAAAATAAGAAATAGTTTTAATTATGTAATGGCAATACGAGCATCGTATCAGTTTGAAAAAACATTTTATGAAAAATGTAAAGAGGGTCCATTAAGTGGTGATGAAATTGAGAAATTATCTATAATGGCACAAAAAGAAGCATATGGAAATTCTTTAAGTGAATACCAGCCGTTTGTATGGATGAAATATATTCAATTTTATATAGCAGATGTTCCTTTTTACAATTATCCATACACATTTGGATATTTAGTAAGTTTTAGTTTATTAGAAATAGCTCAAGAAAGTAAAAGTACTTTTCATCCGAAATATAAAGAGTTTTTAAGAGAAACAGGAAAGGCTCCAGTAGAGGAGCTTATGAAAAAATATTTTGAAATAGATATAAGAAATTATGAATTTTGGAATAAGGCTTTTATTCAAATTTCTAAAGACATTGATGAATATTTGCAGCTTATGTAAGGGGAGAGTATAGTGGATCAACAGTTTATAAAAGGTATACCTTTTTCAACTTTAGAATATGCAAAAGCTATAAGTTTATTAAAAGGTTGGATACATGAACAACAAGAGAAACCAAGGTTTGTAGTAACTGCAAATCCTGAAATTGTTATGTCTGCAAAGGAAAATACGGAAAAATCAAAGCAGTTTAAAAAGATGTTACTATCTGCGGATTTAATAACAGCGGACGGGATTGGTGTCATAATTGGCTCGAAAATATTAAAAGGAACTTTGAAAGAACGTGTTACTGGGGCGGATTTAACTTACGATTTAATAAAATATTGTAACGACAATGAATATCGTGTCTTTCTTTTTGGAGCCGCTCCAGAAAGTAATAAAAAGGCATTAGAAAAATTAAATGAGCAGTTCCCAGGAGCACAGTTTAAAGGACAGCATGGATTTGTAAATGGTGAAGAAATAGAAAAAATAAAAATAAAAATTAAGCAATTCAAGCCGCATTTACTACTCGTAGGACTAGGTTCACCAAAACAAGAAGAGTTCATCTATGAAAACATACAAACATTAAACGTTCCGCTATCTATTGGTATCGGAGGCATGATTGATATAATATCTGGTACTGTAAAAAGAGCACCGAAAATGATGAGGGATACTGGAACTGAATGGCTGTATAGGTTACTCTCACAGCCGAAAAGATTGAAGAGGCAACTTGTACTTCCGAAATTTTTATTGTCGGTTATGTTAGAGAGAGTGAAAGGAATGCCAAGCTAAGAAAGGACAAGTAAGATGATAGAGCCGTTATCTAATGAAAAAGCTACAATGATTTTTCAAGAGCTGAAAGTAGAATGTGAAACTTTATTTGAATTTAAAATTCGAAATGCAATACCTATTCATCGTGGTTGGCTAAATTTGAAGTGGAAACTCGAAACGGATGCAGGGGATTTTGTATTAAAGCAATATAATCAAGAACGGTACAAAATGTATAACTCAGACCTTTTAATACAAGCATTACAACAACAGCAAAGATTACATAATAATGGTGTAAGTTGTCCAAGGGTATTAATTTATAAAAATAATGTAATGCATATATCAAAAAGTGATGAAAGATTTATAGTATTAGAACATAAGGAAGGTAGCTTAGTTTCACCAGGAAAAGTGAATCAAAAGGAAATTCACTCTCTTGGTCAGACGTTAGGTTATATGCATAACTTGTTAAATGATGGCTCTTTAATAAAAGGAGAAAATCCTAAATTTGTTCCACCTACTAAAGAGGCGAGATTGAAACATTGGGAAGAAAAAATGAGAGAAGTAGAGAAGCTAGGAAAAGAGCACATTCTCCCTTATATAAAATTACAGCAAGAAGCAACACAATTGGTAAATACAGAACAATTTCATAATAGCCAACGGGGATGGGTGCACCGTGATTTATGGGTAGATAATTTCTTGTTTCATAATGATAAAGTATCAGCGATTCTTGATTTTGATCGCATGGATTACGATTATGTAGAGTTAGATATTGGCCGTGTAGTTATATCGTGCGCATTAAGTGACGGAGTATTAAATAAGAGTCTTGTTGCATCATTTTTAGAAGGGTACCGCAATGAAGTAGACTTTCCAGTAGGGAATATTGTTCAGGCAATTCAAATGCTTTGGTACATGGAGAGTACTTGGTGGATCCATGCCAATATGGATCAGCATAGTGTACCACCTTCACGCTTTGCAGATGAAATGAATTGGATAGCTGAAAATTATGGTGTATTACATAATATATTGGCCGACTTATAAATAAAGAGGAGACTACATACATGAACAGAATCGGCATTATTGGAGCAATGCAAATTGAAATAGATTTACTTTTAGAAAAACTAGTTATACAAGAGGAACAGACAATAGCGGGAATGCCTTTTTATATCGGAGAATTCATGGGAATAGAAGTAATTATTACACGTTCTGGTGTAGGGAAAGTAAATGCAGCTGCATGCGTGCAAACATTAATTCATAAATTTGATGTAGACTCTATCATTAATACGGGCGTTGCTGGCGGATTACATTCAGATGTAAAAGTCGGCGATATAGTTATTTCAACGAATGTTACTCATCATGATGTAAGTAAAACTCAAATGAAAAACTTATTTCCGTTCCAAGAGGAATTTATTGCAAGTAAGGAATTGGTAGAGTTAGCACGTAAAGCTTGTATTAGTAGTAGTTTACAGATTGCAGTTCATGAAGGAAGAATTGTCAGCGGTGAATGTTTTGTTGAAGATTCAAAGTTAAAGGCGAAATTAATAGACGAATACGCACCTCATTGTACAGAAATGGAAGGGGCAGCAATTGGACATGTTGCCTATATAAATGATATACCGTTTCTCATTATAAGATGTATTTCTGACAGCGCAGATGATGAAGCTCAAATTTCTTATGATGACTTCGCGCAAACTGCTGCGAATTATTGCTCAGAAATTATTATTGAGATGCTTAAAAATATAAAGAGTAAAACTGTACTATAGTTCAAAAGGAGAGAATGAGATGTTACAAGCATTAATTTTTGATATGGACGGAACGTTATTTCAAACAGATAAAATTTTAGAATTATCGTTAGATGATACTTTTGATCACTTAAGATCACTACAATTATGGGATACAGTAACTCCAATTGATAAATATAGAGAAATTATGGGTGTGCCGTTACCGAAAGTTTGGGAAGCTTTATTACCGGACCATTCTATTGAAGTAAGAGAACAAACAGATGCATATTTTTTAGATAGACTTATTGAAAACATAAAAAGCGGAAAAGGCGCTTTATATCCAAATGTAAAAGAAATATTTACATATATAAAAGAAAATAATTGTTCCATTTACATTGCTAGTAATGGTTTGAAAGAATATTTACGAGCAATCGTAACTTATTATGCTTTAGACAAGTGGGTGACTGAAACGTTTAGTATTGAACAAATACAATCGCTAAATAAAGGTGACTTAGTTAAAAGTATTATGAACAAATATGATATAAAAGAGGCAGCCGTAGTTGGTGACCGGCTATCTGATATAAATGCAGCGAAAGACAACGGTTTACTGGCAATTGGGTGCAGTTTTGATTTTGCGCAAGAAGATGAACTTGCTCAGGCTGATATAGTAATAGATGATTTAATGGGGTTGAAGGGAATATTATCTGAAGTGAAGAATACGCACGCTATGAATTAAATAAGTTAACAACCATAAAAATGCTCAGAATAAATGATTCTCGAGCGTTTTTATGTATTTTCATACTTAGGGGGAATGGACTTGAAAGATATACATATTCAACAAATAGAAAATTTAATGGAATATGAATTCAGTCATCTCGTTCAAGACAGTGAAGAAGAAGGTTTTAATTTCCTTATAAGGCTAATAAATGAATATAAAAACAAAATAAATGTATTCAATAAAACTGGAGAATGTTTATATGGTGTTTTCCAAGGTGATATGTTAATTGGAGTTGGAGGTTTAAATGCGGATCCGTACACAAAAGACAATAAAATTGGGCGGCTAAGGAGATTTTATATTTCAAAGGATTCTCGGCGTATAGGGGTAGGGAACTTATTATTAAACCAGCTATTATGTCATGCGGAAAAGTATTTTGAAGTGATTGTATTATATGCTGACACAAAGCAAGGGGATGTGTTTTATACTGCAAATGGATTTGTAAAAGGGGGAGTATATAAGGGATCGAGTCACTACAAACTATTATAGAGAGTGCTATCCAAAGAATAGCTACGAACAGGGTTTTTGTTGGTAAATCGATATATCTTAAAAATCGCTGATATATGAAGTTGCGATCCTTATATTAAAAACCAACTTTTATAATTTCATTTACTGAATTGTTATTATAAAAAAGAGCACCTTAGCTTTTAAAATTTAGCTTATAAGGTGACTCCTTTTCAGTCAATTACGTTTTAACCTTCAGTTTTTTCAATAATAATCCTGGTTTACCTTTTACATAATAAAAATGCGGATTATTTTCATCATCATAAAGCATAATATAAGGCTTTTCATTTAGTGGGAGCAGTATAAGTACTTCGTCTATTGTAGTGTGTAACCATTGATTAGTAATAGAAACCGGCTTAGATAATGGGATTTTTATCATATAGCCATCTTTTGGAACGACATTTAAGTTTTTAAATGGACCAGTAATTGCTTTAGCGTATTGAACTGCTTCTTTTTGGACTATTGGATCTAAAGATTGTTTTTGAATGACCATTTCTTTTTGACAATCAAACACTTCAATTTGTTGATTTGTATTTGCTAATGCATTTGTTGATAATAGAAATAAAAGAAGAGAAATGACCCCGATTTTTTTTATCATAATACAACACCTCACCATTACTATCCCCTCAAAAGCTTTAAATATTTTTCTGTCACATTCATGTAACAAAGATGTTGTATGATACAATTGGTTTTTGTTTAAAAGCAATGGAGGAAAAAATATGAAAGTTTTAATTGCAGATGACGAACAAGATATGTTAAGAATTTTAAAAGCTTATTTTGAAAAAGAAGGCTTCGAAGTTTTATTAGCAAAAGACGGAGAGGAAGCACTTCAAATATTTTATGATGAAAAAATTGATTTAGCTATTTTGGATTGGATGATGCCAAAACATAGTGGTATTACTGTCTGTCAGGAAATAAAAAAGAATTCAAGCGTAAAAGTATTAATGCTTACGGCGAAAAGTGAAAGTGAAGATGAATTAGCAGCACTTCAAAGCGGGGCAGATGAGTACGTGAAAAAACCATTTCATCCAGGAGTACTAATTACGCGAGCGAAAAAACTTATTCAGCATGATGATATTATTCAAGTACAAGATGTAAAAATAAATTTCGCCAAAAATAAAGTATATAAAAATGATATAGAGTTAGAAATTACAAAAACAGAGCTCGAATTAATAAAATGCTTTTTAAATCATAAAGGAACGATTTTAACTCGTAAAAAATTGCTAGATATTGTATGGGGATTTGACTATTTTGGAGAAGAGAGAACGGTTGATACACATGTAAGAAGGCTGCGTAAAAAAATTGGAGAAAATATTATTAAGACGCATCGCGGGCTGGGCTATAGTTTGGAGGAACAAAGTGAATAAACTTGGGAAAAAGTTATTTTTAAGTATTTCTGCAACTGTTATTCTCATCTTTATGATTTCATTATTATTCATTAACAATCTCTTACCGAACTATAATATTTATAAAACACGTGAAAACTTAAATAAATTTACAACACAGATACAAAATACAACAGTGGAAAATATAGAGGATGTTATTCATACAATTGAAAGTGAAAATAACGTTACAATTGCGTATACGCCAATTAATCAGTCAGAAGATGCTATGAACGAAGCGTTACGCATGCAACTTACGAAAAAGAAAGTAACTTTAAATAAGCTTTGGATTACGAAAGACGAAGTTATGAAAGTGAAGACGGAAGGGCAATCGAATAAACTGTATGATCAAGGAAAGGTAAAAGCGAGTTTTTTTGCTAAATATATTGCGAAAGATGATACGATAATTTTAATTGGGACTTCCATTGCGAATTCAAATGAAATTATAAATACGTTAAATACATTTTACTTATACATCGTATGCTTCTCGCTCCTTCTTATTATTTTACTTGTGTGGATACTTTCAAAAATAATAACGACGCCACTGAAGGAGCTAAGTGATGTGGCTCAGGATATTTCACATTTGCAGTTTAAAAGAACGAAAGTGAAAACGAATGATGAAATAGGAGAGTTGGCCAATAGTATTAATATCATGAGTGAAAAACTACATGAAGCACATCAAGACTTAACTGATCGTAATGAACATTTAAAACGATTTATGGGTGATGTAACGCATGAATTAAAGACACCGATCGCATTAGTAAAAGCATACTCTATGGGGATTAAAGATGGATTAGATGATGGGACTTATGTAGATACAATTATTAAACAAACAGATCAAATATCAAACTTAATTGAAGAACTATTACGATTTTCTAAACTAGAAAGAGATATTTTACAAAAAGAAGAATTCCCCATTGAACCACTGGTTCAGAGTATATTAGATAAGCATCAGATTGACCTGGATTCGAAAGTAATTGACTTACAAGTAAACTGTAATACGGTTGATACAATCGTTTATGCAGATTTAAATAAAATGAGAATGGTATTTCAAAATTTAATTTCTAATGCAATAAAATATACAGCAAATCAAAGCATAATAATTACTTTAGAAGATAGAAATAAAAGTATATATTTTCAAATAAAAAATGGCATTCATACGGATAAAATTAAAGATATCGAGAAAATTTGGGAGCCTTTTTACGTACTAGAATCTTCTCGTAGTAAAGAAAAATCAGGTACAGGATTAGGACTAGCGATAGTGAAAAGTATTTTAGAAAGACATGGTTTTGAATATGGAGTTTCCTCTATAAATGGAGAAATTCAATTTTATATAAATGTGAAAAAGGACAAATGAAAATTTAGTCCTTTTTGCAGCTTTAGAGGTTAGCGATACAGGATGAATCACCATAATTTTCAAAATTGATGTATTAAATGGAGAATTAGCAAATGTTCTACTTTCATTAAATTCACGTGAAGTTCACAGGGAAACGTTATATTTACATAGTTACATTTGAATTTAATGAAGTGAGGTATTCGGATTTGAAAAGAAAGAAATTAGTAATTGGTAGCATTTTAATGGGGATGACGTTATCTTTATCTGCATGTGGTTCATCAGATAATATTGTAACTACAAAATCAGGAAGCATTTCAGAAAGTGATTTTAACAAAAAATTAAAAGAAAACTATGGTAAACAGAATTTATCTGAAATGGTAGTAGAGAAAGTATTAAATGATAAATATAAAGTTACGGATGAAGAGGTAACGAAACAACTGAAAGAATTAAAAGACAAGATGGGCGATAATTTTAATACATATATGGAATCTAATGGTGTGAAAAATGAAGATCAGTTGAAAGAGAAATTAAAGCTTACTTTCGCTTTTGAAAAAGCTATTAAAGCAACCGTAACGGAAAAAGATATTAAAGATCACTATAAGCCAAAGCTTCAAGTTAGCCATATTTTAGTGAAAGATGAAAAGACAGCAAAAGAAATTAAAGAAAAATTAAATAGTGGCGAAGATTTCGCGGCATTGGCTAAACAATATTCAGAGGATCCAGGTTCTAAAGAAAAAGGTGGAGAACTATCTGAATTTGGACCAGGTATGATGGTGAAAGAATTTGAGGATGCTGCATATAAGTTAGAAGTTGGTCAATTGAGTGAACCTGTTAAATCTTCTTTCGGATATCATATTATTAAGTTAACGGATAAAAAAGAGCTTAAACCGTATGAGGAAGAGAAAGAGAATATTCGTAAAGAATTAGAACAGCAACGTATACAAGATCCTCAATTCCATCAACAAGTTACTAGAGATCTGCTTAAAAATGCAGATATAAAAGTATCTGATAAAGACTTGAAAGATACCTTTAAAGAGTTAGAAAAATAATAAATGGAATGTAAGACAATCAATAGAAATATCGGTTGTCTTTTTCTCTATTTTTCCGGCTATTTGCCGGGCAGTAAGACCCCAAAACTCAAAATTCAGCGGAAGCAAAGAAGTTAGGTGGGGCCCCGCTGTCCGTAAACGCCCGATTGGTGAGGGCTCACTTTATATAGAAGCTGGGAGTGGGAAAATACTTTCACACCTGTATTGAATTTTACTTAATAAGAAATCTTTGAGTTTCTCAACTATTATATAAAAATAAAACTGAATTTTCAGTTATTTTGTTATATAGTAAAAGAGAACGAATAAGGGGAGGGAACATTTTGAGTAAAAAGAAAATGGCAATTACACTGTCAGCAATGCTATCTGCAACAATTATACCTAGCTTTACTATGGATGTGCATGCAGAGAAGAAGGAATTGACTAAAAATACGAAAATTGAATTAGAAAATGGGATGACAAAACCGATTTATTCACTCGATGAAGCCATTATCGAAAATTTATATGTAGAGACAGAAGTTGATAGTGATCGCGACGGTAAGAAAGACAGAGTATCGATAAAAGTTATGCGTCCAAAGACAGATCCGAATGTGAAGGTTCCTGTTATTTATGAAATGAGTCCATATCGATCTGGATTAAAAGATGTTCCTGTATATAATGTAGATGAAGAATTGTATGCGTATGAAGGAAAACCGTATGGAGCGGTTAATCTTGGTTCGTATGGGAACTATTACGTGCCAAGAGGTTATGCAGTTATTCTAGGCGAAAGTATCGGTACTGGAAAATCAGATGGATGCCCTACAACTGGAGATGAACAAGAAATACTCGGTACAAAGTCTGTTATTGATTGGGTAAACGGTCGCGCGAAAGCATTTACAGAACAGGGTGAGGAAGTTCAGGCAAATTGGTCTACAGGAAATGTAGGTATGACTGGAGTTTCTTATAATGGTACACTACCAAATGCTGTTGCGACTACTGGAGTTGAAGGTTTAAAAACAATTATTCCAATCGCAGCAATTAGTAGTTGGTATGATTATTATCGTGCAAATGGTGCAGTAATTGCGCCAGGCGGATATCAAGGAGAAGATACAGATAATATGGCAGAAGCAGTACTGACAAGGGAAAATCCTGAAGTTTGCGGACAAGTTATAAAAGAGTTAACGGCTGGACAAGACCGAAAAACAGGTAATTATAATGATTTTTGGGATAAACGCAATTATGTAAAAGATGCTAAAAATGTAAAAGCAAGCGTATTTGTTGTTCATGGTTTAAATGATTGGAATGTTAAGACGAAGCAGTTCGCGCAATGGTGGGATGCACTCGGAGAAAATAATGTTCCTCGTAAAATGTGGCTACACCAAGGTGGTCATGGTGGGACATCAAGTAATAACTGGCAGCAAACACAAAATAAATGGTTAGATTATTGGTTGTACGGAATTGAAAATGGAATTATGGATGAACCAATGGTTGATGTGCAAAGAGAAAATAAATCGTGGCAAAAGATAAAAAATTGGCCAGATCCAGCGGCTGTACCTTCAAAAATCCGTATGTATTTAAGTAATAAATCAGTCAATTTTCCACTAAGTATGGGATCGGCTAATAAAGTTTTCTCATTCTTAGATGATGCACAAATGAAATCAAATCAATTAGTAGCAAACCCAGAATTAGAAGTAGCCAATCGATTAGTATATACAATGCCTGTACTTCAAAAAGATACACGCATAAGTGGTACACCAAAGATTTCAATTACAGGAAATATTGATCGATCTGTATCAAATTTAACAGCATTACTTGTTGACTATGGAGGAGCGAAGCCGGAAATCGTAACGAGGGGCTGGATGGATCCACAAAACTTAAATAATATAGAAGATTCAACAGCGATTCAACCGGGCAAAGATTATACTTTTACATGGGACATGCAGCCAGATGATTATGTCTTTAAAGCTGGACATCAAATAGGGGTCGTTTTAATTGCTAGCGACTATGATTATACAATTAGACCGAAAGCGGGCACGAAACTTACAGTGAAATTAAGTGAAGTGACATTGCCGATTGTGAAATAAATATTTTTTCAAAAGAGCTTACTAAAGTAAGCTTTTTGTTTTATAGTCTGAATTTTTAATTTTATATTCCAAATTGGAAGGTTATGTAATACAATATCATTATATTCTATGGAAAGTGAGTGATATAATATGACAGTCAGCTCTTTCGAAATCTCATTAAAATTAGAGGTACGAGAAGATTAGTTGAATTGGAATCTTCCGTACGTAAAAACGGAGGAGAAAATAAATGTTTAGTTTTTATAGTACACTTTGTACGGAACTGTATGATTACACAAAACCAGTCGGTTATTCTTTAAATGGTGATATTGAGTATTACAAAGAACGTTTAAAAGATTGTAGAGGTAGAATTCTCGAAGCTGCAGTAGGTTCAGGGCGTGTCATCATTCCGCTTCTAGAGGCCGGTTTTAAAGTGGATGGGATAGATTATTCACCTGAAATGCTTGATTCTTGCCGTAAGCGGTGTAAAGAGAGAGGCTTACATCCTAATTTGTATGAAGGAAGCTTGCAACAATTTTCAATTCCGCATAAATATGAGGCAATTATCATTCCTACTGGATCTTTTTGTTTAATTGAAAATCGTGTGGATTCTATAAACGCATTGAAATGTTTTTATGAACATCTTAATCCAGGCGGACGATTAATCGTAGATATTATGCTTCCGCATGACTGGAAGACTGGGGAAATTCATACATCGACTTTTTCTTTGCCGAGCGGAGACGGAATCACATTAGAAAATAAATCAATTGAAATAGATTGGCTGAACCAAGTTACTGTATCATATTTGAAATATGAAAAGTGGAGTAAAGGACATCTAGTACAAACAGAGTTACAACGTTTTGCGCTGCGCTGGTATGGAATAGTAGAGTTTAAACTCCTTTTAGAAAGTATAGGTTTCTCTAACATTACTTGCTCTGCTGAATATGTTTATGAAAAAGAACCGTCAAATGCAAATCAAATGATTACTTTTGAAGCTCTGCGAAACGAAAAATAGAGAACTATCTATGGAAACAAGGCAGTCAATACAAAATCGACTGTCTTGTTTCCATTGTCCAAGCATTCTCCTACTAACTACATATACTATTTATGTTAAAATCAGTCACTATTTTAAACAGGACTGCTATTTTAATATATATAACTATTCAGGGAAGAGGGGAGAATAAATTTGGAAAACGAAGAACAAGGTAGAATTGAAAATCAAGTGTATTCAAATCGTGTAGTAAGATCAGAATTTGATGCGAATTGGGAAACTTGTATATCAAAGAGTGGTTATGTAATTTATGTAGCAACAAGTAATAATGCTGAAGTAATAGTACTTCTTGCAGATGGTTCAAGTAAATTATTAATTTTCGAAAAAGGCGGTAAAGTGGTAGTAGGTGGCGGTGGAACAAGTCATTACAGTAAGCCACATATTGCAAGAAATATTTAAGGTAAAACATGTTAATTGAGAAGAAGCTGGAAGACGGTTAGTCATTCATTTTTAGAGAATGACTAACCGTCTTTAAATGTAGTTTTTGAAGAATTATATAACCAATATAAAAAGCATTTCCTATTTCGGGAAATGCTTTTTATATGTTATAGTATAATAGTGTTTTAAAACAATGTTATTTTAATATATTTCAAATTTTGTTATGTATTATTTTTATATTAAATTAGCACATAAAGTATTTTTTTATATAAGGAGTAGTAATTAGGAAATGAAAAATATAGACTTTATACTAGAAAGTGATGAGGCATTAAAACCGTCTGAACGATTAGTACTATTATTATTAGAGAAGCATAGAATGTTATATACAAACGATCTATTGGCATTATCAAATTTATCATATAAAACATTAACAGATTCATTAACGGCGCTTGTTTTAAAATCGTATGTGTTAAAGGAAACAGGTAAGGGAAGAAGACAGAATTGCTATAGATTAGTATGATAAGGCAGCTGTTTTAGAGATTTTTACATATGTTTTTTCAATCGTAAGGCGAAAATAAGTTTTTTGTTTTCAAACGAAAAGCTCACTATAAGAGGGACAAAGATAGTGGCGTTTCAATTTTGTAAACGTAATTATTTCGTCATTGAAAATACAAAAATAAAATAAAACCGCATAAAACAGAAATAAAAAAACAATCCATTTTTAAAATGGATTGTTTTTTTATTGGAATAATATTATTTCATATGTTGAAAGCATGAATAGCAGAATAAACATTACCTGTTTTAGTTTATGCAACTGAACGAATATGATGAAAACTATGTGTATAGTTTTTTTAATTGCTTTTTTCAGTAACTCTAATGAAATCATAGTCTTTATTGTTTAAAGGTATTATTTTTAACATTATTGCTATTCAACATTAGTACAAAAGTGATTTATAATATTATTATGTAAACTTAAGTTTTTAAAAGGAAAATGTAATAATTAATAGAACATGTAGAAGGGGATGCTTAAATATTTTGAAGGATAGGAGATTATTATGGAGCATTTACAATCAATAGCACAAGCTGTTTTAAGTGGTCATAAGGAAAAAGTAGTGGAGTTTATAAAGGCGAGTCCAAGTATTGTTAACGAATGTAGTGAAGATGGATGGACACCACTTCATTTAGCAGCTTATTTTGGACAGAAAGAAATAGCGAGTTTTCTTTTAGAAAGCGGTGCAGATATACATAGTAGAGCGAAAAACGAAAATGAAAATACGCCTTTGCAAGCAGCAATTGCGAACAAGCAAAGTGAACTTGTTGCTTTCTTAATTGAAAAAGGATCAGATGTAAATATTATGCAAAGTGGTGGCTGGACAGGACTTCACGAAGCGGCATTATTAGGAAATGAAGAAATAATTATGTTACTCCTTAAAAATGGAGCTAATAAGATGATAAAGAAAAATGATGGGAAAACAGCGTATGATATTGCATTAGAAAAAGGATATGATCATCTATTACATCATTTGAAACAGGAAGTGAACTTATGATGAATAAATGGAGTGTTGGTATATTTTTATTTAATGAAGTAGAAGTGTTAGACTTTGCAGGGCCATTTGAAGTTTTTTCTGTAACTGAGGTGAATGAAGAAAAACCATTTACTGTTTATACAGTTAGCGAGAATGGGGAAATGATTACAGCAAGGAACGGATTGAAGGTACAGCCAGATTATAGTATTGAAAATTTACCACCAGTGGATATTTTAATAATTCCGGGTGGGCTAGGTGCTAGAGAATATGAAATAAAAAATGAAATAGTAATAAAATGGATTCGCCAACAAATGAAAGAAGTAACGCTGATGACTTCAGTTTGTACAGGAGCGCTATTACTGGCGAAAGCAGGTTTACTGGAAGGTTTAAAAGCAACAACACATTGGGCTAGTATTGAAAAGTTTCAAAATGAGTTTCAAAATGTTGAAGTTATAGAAAAGGTAAAGTTTGTAGATGAAGGACATATTATAACATCTGCTGGAATTTCAGCTGGAATTAATATGGCATTTCATATTGTGAAAAACTTGTTAGGTATGCATGTTGCGGAGGACACAGCGAAGCGAATGGAGTATGATATTAGTTTGCCAAATTAAAAAGCCCGAATTGGGCTTTTTATATTGAATGAATATAGTTAAGCTCTTCATCACTCAAAATAGGGCGAACAGATGCATTTGCATTTTCTTGTGCTTGCATTCCGGTTTTGGCACCAGGAATTACAACACTTACTGCCGGATGAGAGAGTACATAGCGAAGTGCAAGTTGCCCTAGGGTCTGATTTTTATTTGAGAGCAACCGAAGTTTCTCTACGGTTTGTAAGTCTTCTTGAAACCAAGTTTCATTTGGCCAATCTTTGCGTAAATCTCCATCTGGAAAAATTGTTTTATTTGTGAATTTTCCAGTTAAAATGCCCATTTTTAATGGACCACGAATAATAGCTCCTAGATTTTCCTCTTGTAAGAATGGTAAAATATCTTTTTCAGGTTTTCGATTTAATATATTGTAATCAAGTTGTACGATATCAATTTCGTTGTTGTTATTGAAATGATGAATGTATTGTAAATCATGAGTCGAAACACCGACTGCCCTTACTTTTCCATCACGTTTTAATATGTCAAATGCACGTAGAAATGCTTCTGTTTCTCTACGATTATGCCACCAAATATGACAAAAATAAAGATCAATATAATCTGTTTGAAGACGTTGTAAACTTGTTTCAAATACGGCGATGATTTTTTCGGGAGTATCATATACAGGAACTCCATTAGGGTCGTAGTGGTGTCCGATTAAACCACCTTTCGTTGATAGGATAATATCATTACGATGTCCTTTAATCGCGGTGGCCACCAACTTTTCACTATGTCCTAAACCATACACATCCGCAGTATCAATAAAATTCACACCACACTCAATTGCTTTTTTTATAGCAGTTATAGATTGT
The DNA here is from genome assembly GCF_052805735.1 of Bacillus sp. N6. Taxonomy (NCBI): domain Bacteria; kingdom Bacillati; phylum Bacillota; class Bacilli; order Caryophanales; family Bacillaceae; genus Bacillus; species Bacillus sp. N6. The sequence goes on along the minus strand of NZ_CM127843.1, from coordinate 2,787,487 downwards.
TTATCGTTAACAGGTCCCCATTCATCACCACCGATTGCCCATGCCCCAAAACCTATTTCAGAAACAGTTATTCCAGTTTTACCTAATGTGCGGTAATGCATATTTCCCCTCCTTGTAAGCATGTTATAACATGGATATGTGGGGTAAGAATTTTTTGTGTGAAAAAATTCTTCTACAATAGTAGAAAAAGAATTACAGAAACTACTATTTTATAGCAGCATGTATAAAAAAAAACGGTGTAAATGTAGAAATGTCGTCGAATGCTATCTTTAATTGGTAAATTTATGGGATATTTTTGTGAAGGAGTTTATTTTATAAGAATAGAATTTAGTTTAGTAAGAAAATGTGCCGATGGTAGTGAAAAATATGGGTTAGGGGGATTTGAATGAGGAAACTCAAACGAGTAAATGTTCCTAATATACCAGAACAATCATCACAACCTAGTGACAAGCGTAAGATAAATAAAAAGAAGTTAAGGCGTCTTATTTTAATGGTCCTTTTTATTGCGGCAACTACTCTGTACGTTCAATATATTTTAACGAAACAACAAGAAGTAATTGATAAAAAGAAAGATACGATTACGGATCAAAAGAAACAATTAGTATCTTTAAAGAAAGATAAAGGTTCTTTAAAGACTAACATAGAAAATTTAACAGACGATGAAGAAGAAATTTTGAAGTTTGCGAGAAAAGAGTATCAATTTTCTAAGTCAAATGAAACTATATTTGTGATGCCAAAGTAATAAAAAAACAGTTAGCCATTGAACTGCACCTCCAATTGTTAGACACCGTCTAACAATTGGAGGTGCAGTTTTTTATGTATGAATGTCATGGTACAAGGAACAATCACATATTGTAAAAATGAAGAGTTTAAGCTATTTGCATAAATATGGAATATGCACTAAAATAAATGTTGTTAAAATTCTGTCAATTATATTATAATACAAGGTAAGCGGATACATTTTTTAATCAACGTTGAGTTCCTCGCTCATACGACTATTAAGAAACCCGTTATCCTCGTATAAGAAAGGAAGATAGCTGTGTACGCTTCAAATACAATTTATATCGTAGGGGATGCGAAAGCACCTCAAAATAATCCCATTACTGAAAAGTTTAAAAGCTATTTCGTAGCATTTGTACTTGTTAAGGATACAGGGGAAATTGTAGATGCAGACTGCTCAGCGACAATTGCATTAACATCTCAATTTGTTAAATATTTATTTCTACATAAAAATATAAATGACCCGGCGTTAGTAATGGAAGTAAAGAACCGATATTTCGGCTCTTCTCAAAAAGCGTTACTTGTAGCGCTAAAAGATGCACAGAAAAAATATAATCAGATTGCTGCTTTGTCTACTCAATCATAGACAAAATCCAGCCGTAAGAATCATTCTTATGGCTGGATTTTTTTATTTCACATTATCGTTCTACATCAAAAGTAAACGAAAACAAAGTAGAGTGATAGAAGAGTAAATGCCCAATGAGTTTACCTAATAATTCGTGGGTATAAATCTCCGGTGGATTAAGATTTCACTTCATTGGAGAACGAAAGGATGAACAAAATGAAAATTACAGATGTAAAAGTAAATCGTAGACGTGTAAAACTTCATACACCGTTTAAAACCGCGCTTCGTACTGTAACAGAAATTGAAAGTATAGATGTTTATATTCATACAGACGAAGGAGTGATTGGTAAGGGGGCTGCAGCCGCAACGCCAGTTATTACGGGTGATTTCACCAGTGGAATGGAAGATGCGATTTTAGGACCGATGCGTTCATGTTTAATTGGTCAAGATATCATTCAGTTTCAGCAGTTACTACAGCGCATTCAAATGAGTTGTATTGGAAATTCAAGTGCGAAAGCAGCGGTAGATATCGCTCTATATGATGTATATTGCCAATATCAAAATGTGCCGTTATATGCATTGTTAGGCGGGAAGAAAGAAATTTATACCGATATTACAGTGAGTGTGGATGAGCCTGTATTAATGGCAAAAGAAGCGAAGAAACATATAGAAAAAGGATTTCAAACATTAAAGATTAAAGTGGGTAAAGAGGCGCATTTAGATTTGGAACGTATTGAGGCAATTCGAAATGTAGTACCAAGAAATACGACATTACGTTTAGATGCGAATCAAGGTTGGAGTCCAAAAGAAGCGATCTCTATTATTCAAGAGATGGAAAATCGTAATTTAAATATAGAATTTATTGAACAACCAGTACACGCGAAAGATTGGGATGGGTTAAAGTACGTCAAAGATCGTGTGCAAACGCCAATTATGGCCGATGAAAGTATATTTTCAGCAAGTGATGCATTAAAGCTCGTTCAAGGAAGATACGCAGACTTAATTAATATTAAATTAATGAAATGTGGTGGCATACGTGAAGCATGGCGTATTGCAGATATCGCAGAAACGGCTGGTGTGAAGTGTATGGTGGGAAGCATGATGGAATCTTCACTTTCCGTTAGCGCTGTTGCACATTTAGCGGCAGCACATCCTAATATACATTATTTTGATCTTGATGCACCGCTTTGGTTAATGGAAGAGCCAGAAGGAATGACTTATTCTGGATCAATGGTAAACCTTCAATCAACAGTGAATAGTAAGTCTTAGGAGAAGAGACTAGTAAACTATTTTTTTAAGGGGGATATATATGAAAAAAGTAGGAACTGCATTTTTAACAACTTTATTTATATTTTCATCGTTTACATCGGCAAATGCTGAAGAAAAGAAGGATAATAAAGCATTTATAGATGTATCTGCTGCAACGTTATGGACAGCACCTGATTCATTAAGGTCAATCGATACACCGAGTGCAACAAATCCAGTGGATCTTTGGAAATGGACGAAATCAATGACACTTGACGAGAAACTATGGTTAACAAATGCAAATAAATTAGAAACACAAGCGTTACTCGGTCAAGAAGTAACTGTTATTGATAAGAAAGGCGAGTGGGTGAAGGTATTAGTGCATGGACAGCCAACACCACGAAATGAAGAAGGTTATCCGGGCTGGATGCCTGAAAAGCAATTAACATATAATCAAGAATTTGCAGATAAAACAAATGAACCTTTTGTGTTAATAACAAAGCCAACAGCGATTTTATATATAAATCCTTCTGAAAAACATAAATCACTTGAAGTCAGTTATAATACAAGACTGCCGCTATTAAGTGAAGACACAATTTCATACCGTGTATTGTTGCCAAATGGTCAGAAAGCATGGCTACGAAAAAATGATGGAACAGTTTACCGTTCTCAAACTGATATTCCAAAACCGACAGCTGATGATTTAATTAACACAGGGAAAATGTTTTTAGGTTTACCGTATATATGGGCTGGTACAAGTGGTTTTGGATTTGATTGCTCTGGCTTCACGCATACGATCTATAAATCGCACGGCATTACAATTCCGCGAGATTCTGGACCGCAATCAAGAGCAGGAATTGCAGTTGATAAAGAAAACTTACAAAAGGGAGATTTAATCTTCTTTGCACATGATCAAGGGAAAGGTAGTGTCCATCACGTTGCAATGTATATTGGTGATGGCAATATGATTCACTCACCAAGAGCTGAAAGGTCGGTAGAGATTATACCGCTAAATACACCAGGATATATAGAAGAATACGCTAGTGCACGTCGTTACTTACCTTAAAAATAGAGGGGGTTTTCAAATGAAAAAAATTGTTCGTTACTCATTAGTTAGTACTCTATTAGTTTCTTCATTTTTAGTTGGCTGCGCAAAAGAAAAAACTACAACAAAGCCGAAAGATGAAAAGAAAGTATTACAGTTACTAGAAACGGGTGAAATTCCGTCGTTAAATTCAGGAAAAGTAACAGATGCAGTCTCGTTTAACGTTTTAAATAACGTAATGGAAGGACTATTCCGTTTATCGAAAAATGATGAAGTAATTGAGGCAGGCGTACAAAAATATGAAGTGAGTAAAGATGGAAAGACATATACATTCCAATTGCGTGATGCGAAATGGTCAAACGGAGATCCAGTAACCGCTCATGATTACGTATACGCTTGGAAGCAATTGATTAATCCAGATACCGCTTCTCAATATGCATACATTGCGTACGATGTGAAAAACGCTGAGAAGATAAATAAAAAACAACTAGGTCTAGATGAATTAGGAGTAAAAGCGAAGGATGATAAAACGTTCGTCGTAGAGCTAGAACATCCTGTACCGTATTTTACGAAATTATTAATTTTACCATCCTTCTATCCAATTAACGAAAAATATGCGAAAGAGCAAGGTGATAAATACGGATTAGAAGCAAATAAAGCGGTATATAATGGACCATTTACATTATCAGAGTGGAAGCATGAAGCTAGCTTTACAATGAAGAAAAACGATAAGTATTGGGATAAAAAAGAAGTGAAGTTAGATGAAGTAAACTATCAAATTGTAAAAGAAATTTCAACTGCGGTAAATTTATATGAAACAGATAAAGTTGATAGAGCTGTTATTTCTACAGAATTCGTAGATAAATATAAAAATAATAAAGAGCTAAAACAATACACAGATCCAGTTATGTACTTCTTCCGATTTAATGAAAATGTACCGATTCTTAAAAATAAAAATGCAAGGCTTGCGCTAAGTACAGTTTTTGATAAGAAAGGACTCGCAGATTCATTTTTAAATGATGGTTCGGTTGCTGCAAATTATTACGTACCAAAAGGATTCTTAAAAGGCCCAGATAAGAAAGATTTTAGAAGTACGGCTGGTGAGTTTAATAAGACGAATGTAAAACAGGCGAAGGAATATTGGGAGAAAGCAAAACAAGAGACAGGTACAAATGAAGTGACGTTAGAACTATTAAATTATGACTTAGAAAACTTTAAAAAAGTCGGAGAGTACATTAAAGAGCAGCTTGAGAAAAATTTACCTGGATTAAAAGTGAATGTGAAATTACAGCCACATACGCAAAAATTAGCACTTGAGAAGAAGAAAGAATATGAAATGTCGTTATCACGCTGGTTACCGGATTATCCAGATCCAATGACTTACTTAGAAGTATTCCTTTCTGGAAGCAGTGTTAATAATACAGAATATGCAAACCCAGAATATGATGCGTTAATTAAGAAGATTAAAACAGAATTAGGTAATGATGAAAAGGCTCGCTGGAAAGCAATGCAAGATGCTGAAAAAATGCTACTTGATGATGCAGTAATTGCACCGGTATTCCAGCGTGGATTATCTTACTTACAAAAACCATATGTGAAAGATTTATATGTACATCAATTTGGTCCATCTACAAGTTTAAAATGGGCAGATGTACAAAAATAAAAGAATGGGGAAACAGACTTCACGTGTGTGATAGTCTGTTTTTTGTACAGTTCCGAATGAAATATAGACATTTCATATGTTTTTTCACGACTTAAAAATAAAATTATTACTAAAATTCCAGTGTGAAATTTATGTAGAATCTTGTATAATTAACGTGTTTCTATGGAAACATTTTCTGGCGCTATTTATATAGGGCTTAATAGAACAAGGAAGGAAATACATACATGTATATAATAGATAAATAGAATGGAACATGTATAGAGAAAAAGGAGAGAAAAGATGACGTGTCAAAAACAAGGGTTACAAGTTAATAACGATAGAAAGAGGGACAGAAGATGAAAATGAAGCATGCTTTTGGTCCTATAATTTTAGCGTGTGTGCTGTTTTTCATTATCATTCTAATCCCATCGAAAAGTTTGGTATCGCTTATTAGTGATAAGAAGGTAGAAGATGCGGCAACTTCTTTACAAAAAGAGAAATTACAAAGTGCTTTCTTACAGCAAAAAATGTTAGATAATTCACAGTATTTACCGATGTACGGTTCATCAGAATTTTTACGAATGGATGCATATCATCCGTCTAATTATTTCAAAGTAAATCCAGCTGGTTTTACACCGTTTTTAATTGGAACTGGCGGTACACAAAGTTTAGCTCATATTTTAAATATGACATCTACTATGGATGAATTAGAAGGTAAAAAAGTAGTCTTTGTTCTTTCACCACAATGGTTTACAAAGACTGGTGTTTCACAAGGGGATTTCACTAATAATTTCTCCAAACAACAAGCATATCATTTTATTTTTAATGATGAGATAAATCCAGAAATGAAGAAGCAAATCGCGAAACGGCTATTAGATTATAAAGTTGTTCAAGAAGATGATATATTAAAAAATTCATTAGAAGGTATTGTATATAATGATACGAAACATAACATAAAAGCAGGTTTAGTTAAACCACTTGCTTATATGTATCGAAATATTTTAGATCATAGAGATTTATTTAACTCTTTATTTAAAATCGAACCGATGAAAGAGAAAACCAATAGCGGGCTTCGTTCAATTTCTTGGGAAGACGCACGTAAACACGCAGAACAAGAAGGGAAAGCTGAGTCTACTACAAATACATTCGGAATTGAAAATCCGTATTATCATAAGAATAATCTGAAGAAAAAACTAAAAGGTTTAAAAAACTTTAGAGCAAATGAAACATATGATGAATCACCAGAATATGATGATTTACAAATTATTTTAGATTTATTTAAAGAGAAAAATGTCAAACCACTCTTTATTTCTGTACCTGTAAATGGGCCTTGGTATGATTATACTGGCTTCCCGAAAGAACGCCGTGAAGTGTATTATAATAAAGTTCGAGAACAGGTTGAGAAAGCAGGATATCCAGTAGTTGATTTCTCTGGTCATGAATATGATAAGTATTTCTTAAAAGATACGATTCATTTAGGCTGGAAAGGTTGGATTTATTTTGATGAAGCAGTGCAGAAATTTTATTCTGAGAAATAAAGTATAGAAATCGGAATGGCTATGAGCCGTTCCGATTTTTTTAGTATAGAGGATTTTGGTGAGGACAATTTGGGAATGCATGTATATCTTGAACCTGTCTATAATCATAATGTTTCATTGCGAACTGGGCTTGATAAAGGTATTCATACACATATAATTGCCCATCATGCGCTGAACATAATACACCTGAAGTTCCTTGCCCATTTATGAAGGAAATACCGATAGGGCGTCCGATTAAGTATGGTATTTTTTGCTGCCAATGCATAGGGGAATCACTCCTTTTTGAGATAATATACGAAAGGAATGATCGAATGGTTGCTTATCCATGTAAATGTAGATGGAAAGGTGTTATATAATTCCTGGAGATTAATTCATATATAAATAGAAAACCGCTATAATTCCGAATGAATTTATAGCGGTTTTTATTATATTCTTAAGCAAGATTTTTGCGCTTTTTTGTCCATTTTTTTATAACGAAGTATAAAAGTATAAGTACGACGCCACCAATTGCAAATGATTTCACATACGGACCAGCAATATCGTTTATATTCTCCCAGTTTTCGCCTAGTTTTTCACCTAGATAAATGAAAATGATGGACCAAGGGATGATTGCGAGTGCTGTTAATGTAGTGAAACGTAGTAAAGGCATTTTTGTAATACCAGCAGGAATTGAAATCGCATGACGCACTACTGGAATGAAGCGTGCTGTAAAAATGACGCCAGTTCCGTAACGATTAAACCAATCTTCTGCAGCATCTATTTGTTTTTTATGTATGAAAATATATTTTCCATAACGTTCTAATATAGGTCGTCCGCCGTATCGTCCAAGCCAATAAATAAAGATTTGGGCAATAACACCGCCAATTGTACCGAATACAACAGCACCTATAAATGAGATACTTCCATTGAATACTAAGTATCCTGCATAAGCAAGGACAATTTCACTTGGGATAATCTCAATCATAAGTCCAAGCATAATGCCCCAATAACCTAATCCTTCAAAAAACGTTAATACTGAATGAATAAAACTACTTAACATTGTTGCACCTTCTAGTTTATGAATTTTTGAGTATAAGAACCATTTATTTAATGACATAAAAGGTTCACTATATGTAGATTATACCTTATTTACATAGGGGATTGCTATTTCAATTCTTTTATGTCTCTTATAAGTATTATAGTAAAGGATATAAGCCGCGTTTTCATGAAGGGTTAATGAAAAGATTATTAAAAATTTCTCATAAAAAAATAGAAGCATTTCTGCTCCTATTTTTTAAGGCTTCACATCTAAGTTCTGTAAAAATAAAGTTGCTGTTACGTAACGCTTTGCTAACATTTGTACATAAGCGGTATGTACAGAAAGGGTCGCAATAATAATAGCGTTACGAATTGCTTCGCGTTGTTCGTTATTAATTTGATCGAACTTGCTTGCGATTTTATCAGCTTTTTCTTTTACGATGTTTTCAATTGTATGAACGGTATCTGTTGCATTTAATTGTAAGCAATTCCCTTGATTGAGTTCTTCAAATAGAGAAGAGTATGCTACATATAAATGAACAGGATTGATTAAATCATCACTTCGATCGGCTGGGTCATTTACAATAAGGCGTAATAGCTTACGAATGGATTCAAAATCAAGTGCTGTTTTTAAATCTTCGACAATAAATAGTAAGGCTGCTTGTTCAATTGAATATTTTTTCCCTTTTTGAGGAGAGCCAATCATTTCTTTTATATCTCGTTTCACCCAGTTTTGCATAGCAGTTACAGAGAAACTTGTGTTTTCAATCTGATTGCCAAGCGCAACTATTTCATTTAAAGAAAAACCGACATCAGTATCGTCAATTTTAATCAGCTTTTCAAAAATAGGTGAAAGTGCGGTAGTAATAAAAGCTGTAACGCTTTGTCCGCTTTCAATATCTTTTTTATGTGACTTTGCCCAAGCTTCTTGTAAAATACCGAGAGGCTTTTTCGTATTCCATCCTCTTAGTGATAGAAGAAGGGTAGCCATTTCGTTTCGTGTGAGATGAAATGTTTCCATCTTTTCACCTCCAAAATAATAAAAAGTTCTTATGAACTTATAATATGTTTTGTTTCATTTAAAGTCAATTCTGTTTTGCTTAAATTTTCCTTTGTCACCAAACTGTCGGAAGTAAATAATACTTGCATATTTCGACAAAAGTTCATATAATAAGTTCATAAGAACCTTTAAAATGTTCTTAAAAACAAATCTATCATTCTGAATTTACTAGAAAGATAGATTTCACATATATCTATATAAAAGGAGAATGGATATAATATGTTGAAAAAACTTGTAGCAGTAATGACAGCATTTATGGTTATCTTTGGGGCTAGCAGCTTTATGTTCGTAGATCATGCGGCAGCGAAAAGTTACAAATCTGGTAAAAAATCATTTACACCAAGTTCAGGTCAAAAATCAAAAGTTGATTTAAACAAAAAAGACTCAAATGTAAATTCTCAAAAAACGACTCCAGATTCAAAAACGAAAGCAACAAACACAGCACCAAAAAGTAATAAAGGAAGCTTTATGAAAGGTTTATTACTAGGTGGTCTTGGTGGTTTACTAATGGGTAGCTTATTTGCAAATATGGGAGCTCTTGGTTCTGTATTAGCGTTTATGGTAAATATGTTAGTAATGGCTGGTATCGTAATGTTAGCAGTTCGTGCATTTAAATACTTCAAAGACCAACGTAAAAAGAAGGCAGATGAAGTAGCATGGAAACAATAAGAATTTCTGAACAAGAATTAATAAATGCGCTTTGCGTATATATAGCTGAAAAAAGACAAGTGGGTCCAGAAGAAGTGTTAGTTGAACTCATGTATGACGATGACTACGGTTTCTCTGCGGAAGTAGAGGTAAATGGTCGCCAGCAAATTTTAATTCAAGCAAACTTAATCGAAGCATTACGCTTGTTGCTTGACAGAGAATATAATGTCAATTCATTCGCAGCGAGATTACAACTTGAATTAGATGATGAAGAAGGTATTTACGCATTAGCGAAATTTAATAGTGATGAACAATAAGACTGTTAGGGCTTTATGCTCTAGCAGTTTTTTATTTTAATTTCTATTTTTAGTATGTTTCCTATTTTAGGATAAAATTCAATTTTTAATAAACTGATAAATTGGTAAAAATATGTTATTCTTATTAAGAATGTTTTATATTAATAGGAGGATATTATGAAAAAGAAATTATTAGCAACAATTGCTGCGGTATGTTTATCTTTAACTGCTTGTAATTCAACAGAAGAAACAAAGAATGTAAAGGCGAAAGAGCAAACGGAGAAGAGTGTAGAACAAAAAACTGACACAGCAAATCAAAAAGTTAAGGAAGTAAAATCAGCAAGTACAGTAGAACAGTTATCACAAGACCATAATGTGTCAATAGAAGGAGATGGTAAAAATTCATCTGATTTCTTTGAGTTGAAATCTGGTTTTGTAATTGCTGATGTAGAACATACAGGGAAAAGTAATGCAATCCTTCATTTGAAAGATGAACAGGGAAATGATGCGGGAACACTTTCTAACTTTATTGGAAATGGTAAACAAAAAAAATTAGTTGTTATAAAAGAGAGTGGAAAGTATTTCATTGATGCACTAGCAGACGGACACTGGAGTGCTAATATGTCTCAATCTATTCCGATGGATAAAGTAGTGACGACTCCAGGGGTAGTAAGTGGGCATGGTAGTGATGTTATATTTGTAAAATTAGAAAAAGGTTTAAAAGAATTTCATGGGGTACATAATAATGGGAAAAGTAATTTTATCGTTCATCTAAATGATAACACTTTATTTAACGAAATCGGAAACGCTGATACTACAAAAAAAATGCCTGTAAAAGAAAACGGTATACATATATTTACTATTCAAGCTGATGGTGATTGGACAATTGAAGTGAAATAATTTGAAAAGCTCTCCTTATGTTTTTGATAAGGGGAGCTTTTTGAAAAATAAGTCTTATTAAATAATTTCTTGTTGTTTATAGAAATCTTTATCATTTGTTTGGAATTTATGCCATAAATCATTCATTTTTCGTCTACCGATATCTACCATCGGATTAAACTGAATTGTAGCTTTCTGACGAACAAAGTGAACGTTTTGAATGGCGTGAGATAAATGTTGGTCGACTATATCACGTTTTTTACTTGCATATTTAGCAATAGATAGACCTGCAACAGTTCCTTGCGCCATCGCAATTTTTCCGCTTTCAATGCCTGTAATATTGCCAGCTACAAATAAACCAGGAAGAGGGGTTTCCATTGTTTCGGAATGGAGAGGAACGTGTCCACCTAATTCTGAAATGTAATGGAAGGGACAACCAGCTACAGCTGCAAGTTCGGCAAGTGGGTATAATCCCCCAGCAATACAAACAAAATCTGCTTCATATATTTTCTCTGATCCATTAATAACATTTCCTTTAGAGTCAATATTAGCAATACGTACACCTTCAACTTGATCTGTTCCGATAATTTCAAGAGCTGCTTTCCGAAGGTGAAGTGGCGTTCCGTTTATTTTCATTCCGCTGTTTGGATATAATGTTAATCCAGCTTTTCGAATCCAATCATATTTCATAAAGTGGCTACCTATTCGTAAAATAGCAGAAGGAGCGAGATGTGCTGCATTTAAAAGAGAGTTTAAAACTTCTTCAGGTTCACCAGCTTTTTGACTTAACTCGCTTTTTTCAGGGAGTACAATATGATCTACTTTAATTCCCGCTAATTGCAATTCACTTAAAATGGCGAAAGACAAAATGTTAGCACCAATAATGATTCCTTTTTTTCCAACTTGCACGCGATGAACATTTGTCATAACTTGAGCTGCTCCAATTGACATCACTCCTGGAAGTGTCCAGCCTGGAAGGGGAATAGAATATTCCGCAGCACCAGTAGCAAGTAGTACGAACGGTGCTTCTAACGTACCGATATTAGTATGTACAAACCAATTGTTTTCATCTTTATCTAAATTATAGACCGAAACACCGCACCTAATATGTACTGAAAGTGATTCTGCTTCTTCATGAAGTCGCTTCGATTCTTCTATTCCGTTCCACCATTCTCCAGTAGGCTCTTGATGCAACTGTCCTAACAATCTCCCACCCGGCTTCATAAATTCATCAATAACGAGCACTTTTAGTCCGAAACGAGCACAAGAGATAGAAGCAGATAATCCCGCTGGTCCTGCACCAATGATAATTACATCACTCATCGTTTTTTCACCATCTCTCTCACGATATTCGGATGCTGTTTCCCGCTTTCAACAACCATGTTTTCTTCTACAACAGTTAAGCATGCACGTACATTTGTTTGATTATTTACTGTTACGCGGCATTCAGAACAGTGCCCGATATTACAATAAATACCTCGCGGTGTCCCGCTATCTTCATGAACTCTTAATGTCCGTATTTCATTTGCTAACAGGGCAGCAGCTATCGTTTCATGTTCATATGCTTCGTATTGATGACCGTTAAATTGAAAAGTAATACGCTCACTACTTTGTAAAGTACCTAAAATAGGGTGATGTGTAATTCTACTCATTTACTTTCACCTACCGATCCAAAAGTAACTGCACGTATTGGTGGTTGATATTTTAACGGTAGTTCATTAAGAGTTACGTCAGGATTCACATTTTCAATCATTCGATCTATCATTATTCTGCATGTACGACCACCGCAAAATCCCATGCCAGCACGTGTCCTTAGTTTTAATTCTCTTGCCGAGCAGTTATATTCAGCAATTGTCGATTGAAGTTGTCCGTATGTAACCTCTTCACAACGACAAACAATTAAGTTGTTTTTATTGGTCATGTGTATTCCTCCTCTAGTTCGGTTTGCACAAATTATATATGCAAAAATCATGCCAATATAGAGGAGGGAGAGAGAGCTACCTGTAAACGCCTAATCGGTGCATACTGCTTCTTTATTGAAGTCCAAGTTTTTTTAAACGGTTATATAAAGTAGCCCTTGTTACGCCAAGTTGTTTTGCACATTCTAATTTATTCCCATTTAAAATTCGTAAAGCCCTTTCAATAACTTTTTTCTCATGCTCATCCATCTCTTCTTGTAAAGAAAGGATTGTATTATTGTTGCTGAGTAATAGGGAATGAGCTGTATGATTGTCTAAATTTTCGGTTGTATGAAATGGTAAATATTCTTGTTTTATAATTCCGTCTGTCGCAAATACCACAAGTCGTTCAACAACGTTTCGAAGTTCGCGAATATTACCTGGCCAATTGTAATGAAGCAGTTCATGCATAATGCTTGAAGGTAAGTCACGAATTGGTCTGTTATAGTTGATTGAAAAATCGTTTAAGAATGAGTATGTGAGTTCGATAATATCCTCTCGTCTTTCACGCAGCGGTGGAATATGCAGGCTAACTACATTTAAACGATAATATAAATCTTCTCGGAAAGTTCCTTTTCTCATTTCTTCTTGTAAATCCCGATTTGTAGCAGCGATAATGCGGAAATCAATATTAATTTCTTTTTCTCCGCCAACTCGGTAATACTTTCGTTCTTGTAGTACACGTAACAGTTTTACTTGCATATCGAGCGGCATTTCGCCAATCTCATCGAGGAATAAAGTACCGCCTTGTGCGAGTTCAATTTTACCTTTTTTCCCTTTACTATTAGCTCCAGAAAACGCCCCACGCTCGTAACCGAATAATTCACTTTCAAATAACGCTTCTGGAATTGCCCCGCAGTTAATCGAAATAAAAGGCGCCTTCGCTGCTTCACTTGCTTCATGAATTGCTTTCGCAAATACTTCTTTTCCAACTCCGCTTTCCCCAAGTATTAAAACAGTTGATTTCACCGAACAAACTTTTCTAGCTAATTGTATCGTTCTTTGTATAACAGGACTTTTTCCATTCATCGCAAGGAAAGGATCAGATTCATCTTTATACTTTGCCACTTCTTGTTCTAAACGGTGCATTTCATGTGACATATTAAATAGTTTTTCATTTAAAGCGACTTGATTTGTAACATCTGTTTCTGAAACGACTGCTCCTATAATTTCATCATTACAATAAACTGGATTTGAATTAATTAATACGAATAAATCGGGACGAGGCTGATGGAACTGAGCGACTATGCTTTTTCCATCATGTAAAGATTGTAAAATTTCCAAGTCTTTATAATCAAAAAAACGAGTAATCGGTTGCCCAATAATTTCATTATGGTTGACTGAAAATATTTTTTCAGCACCATCTGTCCAAGTTCGAACGCATTCTTTACTATCAATGACTGTAACAGAAGAGTCAGTTGTTAGTATTACGGTGTCATAAAATGCCTGTAGTTCATTGTAGGACTTATAAAGAAATGGAATGATTTGCTGAGAAGTTATACAGCATATCGGCTCATCGTTTTCGTTAAGGATGATAACAGCTAATTCATAAGAAAAAGCGTCAATTAATGCAGCGAATGAGTCATCTACATAAATAATGGCGCAATTATATTCTTCTGTAGTAGAAGGGAGATAATAAAACCTTTCGTTTACTTGCTTAATGTGATTAAGGCTACATGTATGATCGATTAAAATACTTTCCAAAAACTCTTGTATAGTCGGAAATGAAAATGCCATAATATCCTCCCGTTATGTATAAAAATTTTGACAGTGATAAAAAAATAATACACCTATTTACTATAAATTTGAATTATTTTTACAAATAAAAATATTGTTTATGGAAATTGTATATGTGCAGAATTGGCACGTCAATTGCATAAAAGAAAGTGAGAGGTTTAGGGAAAGGAGGAGTATATTGTGAGGCACTGCGACGTTTTAATTATAGGTGGTGGAATAATAGGGTGTTCTATCGCTTATTACACTTCAAAATACGGAAGAGACGTAACAATCATTGAAAAAGGAGAATTTGTCAGCGGGACGTCTTCACGGTGTGATGGGAATATTTTGGCCATTGATAAAGACCCAGGGTTTGATAGTCAAATGTCTTTAGTAAGTCAAAAATTAGTAACTGATTTAAGTGAAGAATTAGAGCATTCATTTGAATATAGGGCACCAGGAAGTATTCTCGTATGTGAGTCAGACGAAGAGATGGAGGCTGCACAGCAATGGGTAAATCGGCAAAAAAAAGCTGGATTACCGTTTCGAATGCTTGATAGGCAAGATATAAGAGAAGAGTCGACTTTTTTTGCTGATGATTTATTAGGCGGTTTAGAATGTGCGACGGATTCAACTGTGAATCCATATCTCCTTGCTTTCTCGCTTCTGTCAGAGGCAGAAAAGTTTGGCGCAAAAGCCTTTAAGCAGACCGAAGTAAAGAGTATGAAAATAGAGACGAATGGTTCATTTGTTGTAGAAACTACGAATGGTACTTTTACAGCAAAACAAGTTGTAAATGCAGCCGGTGTGTGGGCTCCTAAGATTGGTCAGATGTTAAATGTAAATATACCAATTGAACCGAGAAAAGGGCATATTATAGTAGCATCAAGGCAACAACATGTAGGATGCCGTAAAGTAATGGAATTCGGTTATTTAATTTCTAAATTTGGCGGAAAAAGAAAAGTAGATGCTTTAACTGAAAAATACGGGGTTGCGCTCGTATTTGAGCCTACTGAAAGTCAAAATTTCTTAATTGGAAGTAGTCGTGAATTTGTAGGGTTTCATACGAGAATAAACAATGAAGTCATTAAATGTATCGCAAATAGAGCGATTCGCTTTTATCCGAAAATGGCAGATATGATGGTAATTCGTTCTTACGCTGGTTTACGTCCGTGGACAGAAGATCATTTGCCGATTATTTCACGAGTGGAACATATTCCGAATTATTTCATTGCCGCTGGACATGAAGGGGATGGGATTAGTCTTGCAGCAGTTACTGGGAAAGTAATTGAAGAGTTATTAAATGAAAAAGAGACAATTATTCCTATTGAACCACTTCGTTTGAGTCGTTTTACAGAAAGGGTGTTAAACGGATGAGGTCACAAAGAGTCTTTACGACTATTGATACACATACGGGCGGGAATCCAACGAGGACATTAATTAGCGGACTTCCAAAGTTGATTGGAGAGACGATGGCAGAGAAGATGTTACATATGAAAAAGGAATATGATTGGATTCGAAAATTGTTAATGAATGAACCGCGTGGTCATGATGTAATGTCAGGGGCATTATTAACAGACCCATGTAATCCTGAGGCTGATATAGGTGTTATATACATAGAGACAGGTGGATACTTACCGATGTGCGGTCACGATACAATCGGTGTATGTACAGCGTTAGTTGAATCAGGTTTAATTCCAGTAGTTGAACCGATTACTTCTTTAAAACTAGATACCCCGGCTGGCTTAGTGGAAGTAGATATTGCTGTTCAAGATGGAAAAGCAAAAGAGGTATCTTTCTGTAACATACCAGCTTTTTTATTGAAAAATATTACTGTACAAGTCAAAGACATTGGAACTGTAGAGGCTGATATTGCGTATGGAGGGAATTTTTATGCCATTATTGATGCGAAGTCAGTAGGCCTAGAATTAGTACCAGAAAATGCATCTACAATCATCGATAAGGCGATTCATATAAGAAACACAATTAATGAGAAGTTTGAAATCATTCATCCAGAGTATTCGTTTATTAGAGGATTAACACATGTTGAATTTTATACAGATGCTACTCATGAATGTGCGCATGTGAAAAATACAGTTGTTGTACCACCAGGCGGAATAGATCGATCCCCATGCGGTACAGGAACATCTGCGAAGCTAGCTGTGTTATACGCTCAGAAAGAAATCAAAATTGGTGAAGAGTTCATTCATGAGAGTATCGTTGGTTCTTTATTTAAAGGAAATGTCGTGAATACGACACATGTTGAAAATATTGAAGCTGTCATAACGAAAATTACGGGATCAGCTTGGCTTATGGGTATGCATAAATTTTTTTACAATGAAATGGATCCACTCAAAGAAGGATTTTTGCTAATTCCGCCGATGGAACATGAAACGGAGGATATAAAATGAACATTCAAAAAATGTATACAGCAGTAGACGTACATGTAAATGGCGAGGCATTTCGTGTAATGAAAGACGTACCATGCAAATACTACTACAGTTTGGAGCAATTAAATGAACAATTTTCAGGTGAATTAGCAGAAGAGATGAAGCTTTTATTAAATGAACCACGTGGTTTTATTGGTTTGAATGGGTGTATTGTTGTTCCATCTATCCATAATGAAGTGGATGCAGCTGTATTATTTTTTAATTATGAAGGTTCGATTCCGCTTCATTATGGGGGCATTGTTGCGGTAATAACGATGTTACTCGAAAGTGGGTATTTAAAAAAGAGAGAGTCCAATCAATACAAAATTGAAACGTTATCTGGAATATTTTTAGTTCATGCGTATGTAGAGAATGATGAAGTTATATCTGTTTCGTTTGAAAGCAAACTTTGCTATTTGATTGAGGAAAATTTACAGGTTGGTAATGTAAGTTATTCTCTCATACAAGCAGATAAAGTATATGCAGTTGTAGAAAAAGGTGCGTATTCGCCAGAAATTCGTGTTGAAAACATTTCAGAATTGAAAAGATGGGGAGAAGCTACACTTCAGGCTATACAAAAACAGTCGCTAATAAAAAGGCTTATTTTAGTAGATCCTTCGCAAAAAGAAAAGAACCATATAAAGTCGATTACATTTCATGAAGATAACTTTATCGTACGTTCGCCAGGTTTTGTTTCTACTATCGTTTCCTATGTTCATGCATTATTTAAAAATGATTATATGGCGGATAAACCTTTTAAAAATGAAAGTATATTTAATAGTTTTATAACTGTGGAAAAAGTGAAGAAGGAGGAACTAGGATACATTTTCCGTTTTGAAAGTAGAGGATTTATTACAGGGATGCAGACGTTTCTATTAGACCCTACGGATCCGTTTCCGGCAGGATTCTTATTAAAATAAAATGTGATAGGGAGAGATAAATATGCAAAAAATTAAAGGGGCATTTCCAGTATTAATAACACCGATGGATGAATTTCAGGAAATTAATTGGGATGGGGTAAAACAAAATGTAAATTACTTTATCGAACAAAAGGTTGCAGGTATTATCATTAATGGAAGTACAGGAGAGTTTGTAAGTTTATCAAAAGAAGAACGATTTAAAATGGTAGAAACTGTGTTGAAAGAAATTGATGGCCGTATTCCAGTCATTGTTGGAACTGCAGCAGAGACCACAAAAGAAACAATTGAATATACGAAACATGCAGAAGCGCACGGAGCGGATTGTGCATTAATTATAAACTCTTACTATTGTAAACCGAAGGAAGAGGAGATTTATTTTCATTTTAAAGAAATCTCAAACTCTGTAAATATACCAATTATGCTATACAATAACCCATTTACTTCTGGTGTCGATATGAGTACAGAGCTAATGCTCCGTATTGGAAAAGAGTGTGAAAATGTTACACATATTAAAGAATCTAGCGGAGATATTCGAAAAGCGAGAGATTTAGTAAGACAAAGTGAAGGGGCTTTCCAAGTCTTCTGTGGTTCTGAAGATTTAGTTATGGAATCATATTTAGTTGGTGCTTCGGGATGGGTTTCAGTAGCAGGAAATATCGTTCCCGGTCTCGTTACAAAAATGTATGAGCATTTTCAAAATGGTGAATTAGAAAAGGCGTGGGAAATAAACGATGCTATTTTACCACTTTGCGAGTTTCTTGAAGGATCAGGGAAATATGTTCAAATCGTTAAACGTTCCATGGAATTACATGGGCAAGCGGGAGGACCTTCTCGCTATCCAAGACTAGGATTAACTGTTGACGAAGATCAAAAGCTTCAAACGATTTTATCAAATATTGCAGCTCATGCAGCTGTTTAAATAAGGAGGAGAACATAATGTTAAAGACAAATATTGAGCTGAAACCAAAAGTGGAAGCGTTTTTAAATGAAGAAATTAAAATGTTTATTAATGGCGAATTTGTTTCTGCTATAGGCGGAAAGACGTTTGAAACATACAATCCAGCAACAGAAGATGTTCTAGCAGTTGTATGTGAAGCGCAAGAAGAGGATATTGATGCTGCAGTAAAAGCAGCAAGATCTGCATTTAAATCTGGTCCGTGGGCAGAAATGACTACTGCTGAAAGAGCGCATCTTATTTATAAGTTAGCAGATTTAATTGAAGAACATAGAGAAGAATTAGCGCAACTAGAAGCTTTAGATAATGGAAAGCCATATCAAGTAGCACTTGATGATGATATTTCAGCGACTGTAGAAAATTATCGTTATTACGCAGGATGGGCTACAAAAATTATTGGGCAAACAATCCCAATTTCAAAAGATTACTTAAATTACACGAGACATGAACCTGTAGGTGTTGTAGGTCAGATTATTCCGTGGAACTTTCCGCTCGTTATGTCTTCTTGGAAAATGGGAGCTGCACTGGCGACAGGTTGTACGATCGTATTAAAACCAGCAGAGCAAACACCTTTATCCTTACTATATACAGCAAAACTCTTTAAAGAGGCTGGATTTCCAAACGGTGTTGTAAACTTTGTACCAGGCTTTGGTCCTGAAGCAGGAGCAGCAATTGTAAATCATCATGACATTGATAAAGTTGCTTTTACAGGATCTACTGTTACAGGAAAGTATATTATGCGTCAGTCTGCAGAAATGATTAAGCATGTAACGTTAGAGCTTGGCGGCAAATCACCAAATATCATTTTAGAAGATGCGGACTTGGAAGAAGCAATTAATGGTGCATTCCAAGGTATTATGTATAATCACGGTCAAAATTGTAGCGCAGGATCACGTGTATTTGTTCATCGTAAACATTATGAAACTGTAGTAGATGCACTTGTGAAAATGGCGAACAACGTAAAACTTGGAGCAGGTATGGAGAAAGGAACGGAAATGGGTCCACTCGTATCTAAGAAACAACAAGAGCGTGTGTTAAATTATATTGAGCAAGGGAAGAAAGAAGGTGCTACAGTTGCGGCTGGTGGCGAACGTGCGCTTGAAAAAGGTTATTTCGTTAAACCAACTGTATTCACAGATGTTACAGACGATATGACAATCGTTAAGGAAGAAATATTTGGACCAGTTGTTGTTGTACTTCCATTTGATTCGACAGAAGAAGTAATTGAACGAGCAAACAACTCATCCTATGGCCTTGCTGCGGGTGTATGGACGCAAAATATCAAAACGGGTCATCAAGTGGCAAATAAATTAAAAGCAGGAACAGTGTGGATTAATGATTATAACTTAGAAAATGCAGCTGCACCATTTGGTGGATACAAACAATCTGGTATTGGCCGCGAATTAGGTTCATATGCGCTTGATAATTATACAGAAGTGAAAAGTGTTTGGGTAAATATAAAGTAATAGGGTGTTTTACTGACAAAAATTGAGGGATGAAATAATGAAAGATGCGGACAACTAGAAAGTTTGATAATAGTTGTCCGTTTTCTTATATATAAAATTGCTTTTCCAAAGAATGATAAGGGGGATTTGGATGGAGAATTTAGTAGAATGGTTAGTAGGGCAAGTGTGGAGTATCGGTTTAGTTGTTTTTGCATTAGGGGCAGGCGTATATTTCACGATTGCAACACGCTTTTTGCAAATTCGTTATTTTAAAGAGATGATTAAACTATTATTTGAAGGAAAGAGTTCCGAGACGGGAATATCATCTTTTCAGGCATTTTGTTTAGCCTTATCAGGAAGAGTTGGAATTGGTAATATCGCAGGGGTAGCGACAGCGATCGCTTTCGGCGGGCCTGGAGCTGTATTTTGGATGTGGGTAATGGCTTTGTTAGGGGCAGCGAGTGCGTTTGTTGAATCAACATTATCTCAAGTATACAAAAGTAAAGTAGGGAATGAATATCGCGGCGGTACTCCATATTTCATTGAGAAAGGTTTAAAAATGAAATGGTTTGCAGTCATTGTAGCGGTAGTTGTAACACTTTCATATGGCATGTTATTACCAGGTATTCAATCTAGTAGTATCGCAGTTGGATTCGAAAACTCTAATGGTATTAACAAATATATAACTGGTATATTTTTAGTCGTGTTACTAGCAGCAATTATTTTTGGTGGTGTAAAGAGAATTGCTGGCGTTTCTCAAATGCTTGTTCCATTTATGGCAATTGGTTATGTAATTGTTACATGTATCATATTAATTGCGAATGTAACGGAGATTCCAAGTATGTTTGCTTTAATTTTCTCTAGCGCATTTGGTGTAAATGAAATGTTTGGTGGAATTGTTGGTGCAGCTATTGCATGGGGTGTAAAACGCGCTGTATTTTCAAACGTTGCTGGTGTCGGAGAAGCGACGTATAGTTCGGCTGCTGCTGAAGTATCGCATCCTGCAAAACAAGGATTAGTTCAAGCGTTTTCCGTATATATCGATACAATTGTCGTATGTACAGCGACAGCTCTTATGATATTAATTACAGGTATGTATAATGTTATACCTGAAGGGAAAAGCGCTATTGTAAAAAACATAGGAAATGTGGAAGCAGGTCCAATTTATACGCAACAAGCAGTTGAAACTGTGATGACAGGGTTTGGTCCAATATTTATTTCAATTGCAATTTTCTTTTTTGCATTTACAACGTTACTCGCTTATTACTATATTGCTGAAACGACACTTACTTATTTAGATCGTCAATTGAAGTATGGCTGGTTAAAACCAGTTTTAAAATTTGGATTTTTAATTATGGTTTACATCGGTAGTGTTGAATCAGCGTCGCTTTTATGGAATCTCGGAGATTTAGGAATCGGTAGTATGGCATGGTTAAACTTAATCGCGATTCTATTATTAAGTAAAATCGCATTAAAAGTGTTAAAAGACTATGAAACGCAGAAAAAAGAAGGGAAAGATCCAGTATTTAATCCTAAAAATGTGGGGATTGAAGGATTAACATTTTGGGAAGAAAGAAGTAAAGAGGTTGAAAGAAAAAGTTCTAGAGGAAAAGTTATTGTAGATGATAATTTAAAATTATAACGTAAATTAACTGAAAATTCTTAATTTAAAAGAAGGTATATTGCCTCCATTTCATCGCATACTACAATAGGTATGGATAATATGACTGGAGGGAATAAGATGGAACATGAGCAACATAGTTCGATAAATGATATTCTACATCATTATAAAGAAGGTATAGGTAGTTTTACAAATCAAATTCCTGAAATCGCTGAGACATATAATGCGTTCACGCAAGCTTGTTTTCAAGAGGGTGCTTTAACAAAAAGAGAAAAACAACTTATTGCATTAGGAATTAGTTTAGCAACGCAAGATGAGTATTGTACAATTTATCATACAAAAGGTTGTCTTGATCAAGGATGTTCGGATAAAGAGATTCTGGAAGCATGTGGTGTTTCAGCAGCATTTGCTGGCGGAGCTGCGATGAGTCAAGCGGTAACTTTAGTGCAAGAGTGTTTAACAGAACTGAAAAATCAAAAGCATTGAATAAAAAACGTTTTAAACTTTATGTTTAAAACGTTTTTTATGTGAAATTAAATTTGAGTATAAAAATTATCTAGGATGGGTTCAATTTTTATCGTTTTCAATTTGTATTCAATTTAATATTCTATATCTTCATAAATAGATTTTTCTACATCAGGAAGAACTGTGTATATACTCTTACCGATTAAAGCTTCTAATTCTTTCTTAATCGCATAAAACCCTTTCCAATGTAAAGATGTATGAGATGTTGTACCATGACGCAAACCAACGGAAATTAATCTTCTTTCCAGCGTAGTAAAGCCATCTGCGTCAGCAAGAGCGTCACAAAGAGTAATTACTTTATTGTATAAGTCGTAGTTACAATGTTCATTTAATATTTCAACTAACCGGCTTCTCATATGGTGAGGAACGAGACTCCACTCCGCTGCGATATCTATATGTTCATTTTTGCATGGGAATGAGTGTGTCACACAAATAACAGCGTTTCCTGTATACCCTAAATCATTCATATACATATAACCATCATAGGAATGAATGACCGATTTGGTAAAACCTTTGTATCTTCCGATATCATGCAAAAGGGCAGCATTATATGCTATGTCAGCATCTAGCTTGTACCCTTTTTTTATAAGTTCTATAATTATGTTTTCAGTTGCTTGAGCAACATGTAGTGAATGTTCAAACCAAGGGCCCGGGTTTTGTTCATATGCCCATTCGAGTAATTCTTTTGCGTACGTTCTATCTAATATATATTTCATATCGTTATCCTTTCAAAAAAAATCATATCTTAATATAAATTCATCTTATTATTTCATTATTCCTTCTTTAAAAATTGTTACAATGAAACAAAAGGGGGAAAAGTAATGCGAAATTTAGTAATTGAAGAAATTAAGAAACTAGAAAATGATATGGAAGAACTTTCGAAACTTTTGAAAATGGTTGTAAATGATGGGGCATCAATTGGTTTTTTGCCTCCACTGGAACAAAAAGACGCAACAAAGTATTGGCAAACAGTATTAGCGCCAGAAGTGATATTGTATGTGGCTAAAATAAACAACGAAGTAGCAGGGAGTATTCAATTACAATTAGTTACAAAGCCTAACGGAATTCATAGAGCCGAGATTTGTAAATTAATGACTCACCCAAACTTTAGACGTAACGGTATTGGACGATCGCTTATGCAAAAAGCAGAGGAACGAGCAAAGCAAGAAAACAGGTCTCTTTTAGTATTAGATACTAGAGAAGGAGATCCTTCCAATAAATTGTACAAATCACTAGACTACCAAGAAGTTGGAACAATACCAGGGTATGCAATTTCTCCGAATGGAAAGTTAGATGCTACGGTTCTTTATTATAAATGCATATAAATTGTGATTAAAAGGTTATCATACTGAATAATAAGAAACTATTTTAACACCGTCTATATTTTTTTGGCGGTGTTAAATAAATTTATTGATATAATCCATTTACCGCACTAAATGAATTTGAGAAAGTTTTTAGAGGGTTCTTTTAGTAATGATTCTCGTCTTATAATAAATGTAGAGAAGATGACTAGGCAACTATAGTTATTTTCGCTTTATTATTGGAAGGGGATGAAAGAATGAAAAAGAATAGTTTACAAAAGATGAAGAAAGTTATTTTAAGTGGTGGCGTATTACTTACGGGATTATTAACATTTGGATTTTCAGAAAAGGCTTCAGCTCATGGATATGTAGAATCACCAGCGAGCCGATCTTATTTATGTAAGCAAGGGGTAAATGTAAATTGTGGACCGATTCAATATGAACCACAAAGTGTAGAAGGGATAGGTGGATTTCCTCAACTCGGACCTTCTGATGGACAAATTGCAGGGGCTGGTCATTTTCCCGCTTTAGATGTTCAAACTGTAGATAGGTGGAAGAAAGTTACGTTAAATGGCGGAACGAATACATTCAAGTGGAAACTAACGGCTCCTCATAGTACAAAAGAGTGGAAATATTATATTACGAAAAAAGGTTGGAATCCAAATAAACCTTTAACGCGATCAGATTTAGATTTAGTGCCATTCTATGTGAAAAATGACGGTGGAGCTAGACCAGGGACAACAGTAATGCACGAAGCAAATGTACCAACTGACCGTAGTGGATACCATCTTATTTTAGCTGTTTGGGAAATTGCAGACACTGGAAATGCGTTTTATCAAGTTATAGATGTAAACCTTGTGAATAATGGCTTAGCTTCAAATTTCGCTTTTAACAACGTAGTGCAAACTCCTACACTATTTTAATTGAAACATATATTTCGATCATCTAATTCATTTTAGATGATTTTTTTTATGAAAATGATGAAAAATATAGAAGAAAGTGCAATTATTTATAAAAAAATATGCTTTAAATATTGTCATATTTGCTTCTTTAAGATAT
Organism: Bacillus sp. N6; assembly: GCF_052805735.1. NCBI lineage: Bacteria > Bacillati > Bacillota > Bacilli > Caryophanales > Bacillaceae > Bacillus > Bacillus sp. N6. The sequence continues at coordinate 2,762,843 of NZ_CM127843.1, read as the reverse complement.
CCTTTTCATGAAGAGGTGGAAAACATGGAAAAAGTACTAGTTTTCGGGCATAAAAACCCAGATACAGATGCAATTTGTTCTGCAATTGCTTATGCAGAATTGAAAAAAGAATTAGGAATGAATGCTGAGCCTGTACGTTTAGGCGAAATCAGCGGTGAAACTCAATTTGCGTTAGACTATTTTAAAGTAGAAGGACCGCGTTTTGTTGAGACAGTAGCAAGCGAAGTGGACAACGTTATTTTAGTTGACCATAACGAGCGTCAACAAAGTGCTAACGATATCGAATCAGTTCGTGTGTTAGAAGTTATTGACCATCACCGTATTGCTAACTTTGAAACAAGCGATCCTATATACTATCGTTGTGAGCCAGTTGGATGTACAGCTACAATCTTAAACAAAATGTACAAAGAAAATGGCGTTACAATTCGTAAAGAAGTTGCAGGTTTAATGTTATCTGCAATTATTTCAGATTCTTTACTATTCAAATCTCCAACTTGCACAGAACAAGACGTAGCAGCTGCTCGTGAATTAGCGGAAATCGCTGGTGTAGATGCTGATAGCTACGGCTTAGAAATGTTAAAAGCTGGTGCTGACTTAAGCGGAAAAACAATGGAGCAATTAATCTCTCTTGACGCTAAAGAATTCCAAATGGGTAATGCGAAAGTTGAAATCGCACAAGTAAACGCTGTTGATACAAACGACGTTCTTGTACACCAAGCGGAACTTGAAAAAGTAATCTCTGCAGTAGTAGAAGAGAAAGGTTTAGACCTATTCTTATTCGTTGTAACTGATATCTTAACTAACGATTCTGTCGGTCTTGCGATCGGTAAAGCAGCAAACGTTGTTGAGAAAGCATACAACGTATCACTAGAAAACAACACAGCTACTTTAAAAGGTGTTGTATCTCGTAAAAAACAAATCGTACCAGTATTAACAGAAGCATTCCAAGCTTAATTTTATTGAGTACACATAAACAGCAAGGACAAGTAGTCAGATTGGCTACTTGTCCTTTTTTATCTCCAAAAAACAGAAAATTAAAAACGGGAGGATTGTGTATGTTGAATGATTTGGAGAGTAAATTACAGTCACTTTTAGAGCGAAATATTACTTCGGTTTCAGAATTAGAGAGCTGGCTTTCGGAGGAGCTGCGTTTAAACGCAGAAATAGAAGAAGAGTTAACGATCAATTTAATCGCTATGTATAGAGATACAAAAGATAGTAATATACGTGATATACATATGTATAACCAAAATGAAATTCAGCCACTTTTAAAAAGATACAATGCAAAATTTGACCAGAAATTTAGAGATTGTCCGTTTTCTGATTTATTAGATGAGCAGAAATATGGATTTATGAAAAAAGCAAGATTTGTGAAGAGTGAAATGTTTAATGAAAAGAACATAGCGCTTTCCGTTAAAGAGCAAGAACTTATTACGAAATATAGAGAAATAATGTCTAACATATCTATTAATTGGGAAGGCGAGCAAAAGACGTATGCATACGTAAAAGCAAGGATAGATAACCCAAATAGAGCTATTCGTGAAAAAGCTTGGTACGCTTTATGCGAAGCAAGAAGTATAGTAAAAATAGAAATAGATTGTATTATGAAGGAACTCGTACAATTGCGGAATCAGATGGCTTTAAATGCAGGGTTTAATAATTATAGTGAGTATGCCTTTAAACAAAAAAATAGAGATTACAGTACTGAAGATTGTTATAAGTTTCATGAGTCGATAGAAAAGTGTGTTGTACCAATTTGGAAACAGTTAGGAAGTCTTTTTAAAAAGAATCTTGATGTAAAAACGTATCGTCCTTGGGATCTTGCTCCTTGTAATTTGCAAAAATCTTCATTTGAAAATTACATTGATTTATTGGATGGGGTTGAAGAAATGTTTCGGAAGACAGATTCATGTTTTCATGAGGAATTTACTCATATAAGGGAAGCGGGATTAATTGACGTACAAGAACGGAAAAATAAAGCATCAGGAGCTGCTTGCTTTACCTTACCTCATAGTAAAGACGTTTTTATTTATTCTAATTTTAGTCCTTCATTTTATGCAATTCATGCATTAATACATGAATTGGGGCATGCATTACATTTTTATAAACAATTTAACAATGAAAGTAGTATGCAGGAAAGATACCTTCGTGAAGAGGTGGCGGAACTTTATTCCCTTAGCCTGGAGTTATTATTAATGGATAAGCTTACTATTTTTTATACGCAAGAGGATGATTATAAAGAAGTACAGCGAGTTCAATTATATCGTACTTTATCGTTATTAATATCGTCAGTTTCAGGAGATGTATTCCAGCACTGGCTTTATACAAATCCAAATCATTCACCAGAAGAGCGAGATGAGAAATATATTGAACTATGTAAAAGGTATCAATATTCATCAGTTGATATTGCAGGAGTAGAGAATGAAATTGGTTCTAGTTGGTTCGAGTCATTTTACTTTGTTCAGTTTCCTTTTTATAAAATTGAATATGCAATTGCGCAAATAGGAGCGATTCAATTATTTCAAATTTATCGAGAGAATCCGGAACAAGCGATTACTTTCTTTAAAGAGGGAGCGAGTTCAGATTGGAATTTATCTATACAGGAAATATATAAAAATACAGGTGTTGCGTTTGACTTTTCGGAAGAAAGGATACAAAGTACTGCAAGGGATATTTTAGATTTGATTAACGAATTAAAATAAGGATAGCGTTAGCTATCCTTATAATTGTTTATTCGTAAGATTTTTTCTTGTTTATATAAAATGTGATTATCGCAGTAATGAAGAAAATAGGTATCGCATACACTTGCCCAACAAATAACTTCCAGCCGACATAATTGTAGCCTTCAGATGCTGGGATGATAACGGAAATAACGCAAACGATAAAATAGACTAATAGTGCAGGGATAATATTTTTCATTTTTACGAACCTCCTTTTTAATTTTTATTAATACATCATAATATTACAATTTATTTTTATTATTTTGAAGAAAAAAAGAAAAAATTTTTATGGTATTATAATATTTGCATTGAGAGTGATCTATAGTACTTATATGGTAAAATGTGTAATTTTAACTTTCAGAATTATTATATAGTATTTCGAGAGAAAAATGTACAAAATAATGGATTTTATTTATTGAAGTAAAGGGAGTAGAAATATATATGAAAAGGCTATGTATAATTCCATGTGGAAAAAAGAAAATTTGGGATAAGCATTCAAACTACGGACCGATGGAAGCAAAAGATGTATATATTAGTCCGTTCGGAAAAGCATGTCAGGCGTACGCATCCATGTTTTTCGAAAACTGGGTTATATTATCAGCGAAACATGGATTTTTAAGGCCAAATGATATTGTATTAAAAAACTATGATCTTGCATTTGATTCAAAAAACGATGAGGTAATAAGTATAGAGAAATTACAAAAACAGATGGTAGATAAAAGTTTACTACAGTTTGACGAAATCGTCTTACTAGCAGGGAAGAAGCATAAAAAAGTAGTGACAAAGTTATATCCAGAAGAAATGATTACATATCCGCTAGAGGGGTGTAAAGGAATTGGGTATATGTTGCAGAGGTTAAAAGAGGCAGTGAAGGAGGAGGCGGAAATATAGGTATAGTTTCGGTCACCATGATCTTAAACTTTATTTAGAGAACTAAAAGTAAAATAGAGTTTTTAAGCATCGCCAAAAAGGTGATGCTTTTTTGTTCGTGTTACCATTCAAGTTAATACAATTTAGAGAATAAAAAATCCGATTTGTGAAATGTGAGATAAGACTTATTTTTTTGTAATCTTCTAACTCTACTTATGATACGGAGAAAATAGACTAATATACAAGCCTTTGTATACTTTAAACATAGAATATGATGAATTCTATTTAGGAGGAAGTATATTCATGGGGAATACTTGTCATTGTGCGCATTCCCGAAATTGTAATAAATTTTGGGATGATTTAATGTTTGGGAGATGTAGATGTAAACGCAGAGATTTTCACGAATGTTGTTGCAAAGAGAAACCGAAATGTGAGTGTGAAAAATGTCATTGTAAAACAAAACCGAAATGCCATTGTAGGGATGAAGAGGAAGGGGATTAATAATAAAAAAGAGTACGATACGTACTCTTTTTTTGGGGGGAATTATAATCCATCTTGAACAGATTTCTTTACAATTACCCATGTGTCTTTCTTTTTAACCGTTATAGCTACATTAGTTCCATTAGATTCCTTATAAAAGATATATCCATTGTTTGAGTTTACATATGTTACTGGTTCGCCTATGCAATCTCGCGAGCAGGATTTGTTGACCAGTTCAATTAGGGATAGTTCGCTTGGATCGGTTTTACTTGCTTCTATAACAGCATCAAGGCTTGTTTTTCGATAACCTTGCAAGTTTATATGAAAAAGCTGCTCTATTTCTCCTGTAATGCTAGTGTTCATTACTTCTACTGAATTCTTTTTTTCTTGAAGAAAGCCGTTTTCATAAAGTAATTTTGTATAGCCAATCCATGCTATTAACACTAGCATGAAAAACATACCCGTCAGTTTAAGTATTCGAAGTCGTTTGCTTATAATTGTTTCTGAGTATTTCATTCAGTCTAATCCTCCAATGTTTTTAATTTAAAATATGCTTGGATACATACTTTTAGAAGAGGATGAAAGTTAATGAGTTTTCAATAAAAAAGAAAACATCTAGAGTTAGATGCTTTCTTTTTTTGTATTTTTCGCTATCTGTTCGTTACTTGTTTCATAAGTGGTCTTATTTCTTTAACTGGTGGTTTCTTATCATAGGCATCAACGTAAGAAAAGTAGTAGTTTAAGTTTCTTAGAAGACCTTTTCCTATTTTTGCACTTAAGAAAGGAAATACTTGTCCGGTATAATCATCGAGAGATTTACAGTAATATTTTTCATCTAAATATATACTGTATTTACATGTTAGTTCTACTAAAGGATTCCCTTCATCATCAAATACTTCTTTAGAATCAATAATATCTATTAGTGCAAATTTTTCATTTAAGTAAACTTTCTTTTTTTTCTCGTGTTTATTTGTAAGTATAAAAACGAGACCAATCGCGTTAATCAAACTATTTCCTCCTATAAAAAACGGATATTAATAAAATATATCGATATAAGCTAAATGTAAAGAGGAGAGGTGAAATATCATGGAGAGAAAACTAAATAAGCCGATTTATGTTTGGAAATCGACTTATTTTTATCAAGTATTACTTAGTAGTAATACCTACTCTGATTAAAGTTTTACTTTATTGAAATACTTGCGGGAATTGTTTTACGATTGCGTTTGTTATCATATCGGCCATTTCTAATGCTTCTTTTTCAATTTTATCGTAAAGTTTTACTCCTGCTTCATAATCTTTATTTAGGAAGGCAAGTGCTTCTGCTTTCGTTAGTGCTAAATGTTCATAAAACATTTTTCTAAATTCTTCTTTATCTATATATGGGTTGATACTGTTAAGAAATTCAATAATTTCATCACCATTAGCGTACCATTTTTTCTCTATAGCGGCCGCAGCATTTTGATTACCAGCTTTTGCGGCTTTAACAAGATCCGCTGCAATTACTAAGTGATTTTTAATTAATGCACTATATTTTTTCACTGCATCCTCACCGTAAAATGGTTCAAGTGATAGACCCATATGTGTTGCGTTTTGTAGAAGCCGTCCAACAGTAACGTTAACATCTGGTAAATTAAATACAATACTTATAATAGCCAATCTCGTCCAAGCGACGTGTTGTTCCCATAAAGAACGCATATACCCTTTTAAAAAATTCTCGTTTTTACTAATTCGGTAGTTACGTACGGATAAATCATAGTTTACATAAGGGTTATGGTAGGGGGAGTAATACGATTGCAAATAAGAATACATAAATAGTAACACTCCTTTGAACATGTATAACTCAAAGTATGATAAATATTTATTTTTAGTTACGTGTCCTAGATTATTTTTAGGGAATTTGAAATGGAGAAATTCAACGAATGATGTTGTGGTATATATGAATAAAATGAATATAAAGTAAAAGAGGGTCTGCAAGGGAAGTTGCAGACCCTCAAAAGGGTATTGCCGAGATGTCGGACTCGACTACGTAATGTTATCATAAAATTCTTTTGAAAAAACCTGGTAAATGTGTCCAAATGAAATTGGTACCTTCATAAAGTCAAAGGGACCTGCTTCCCGCGGCAGGCCCCATTAACTAGATAATGTCGATGAGCAAAAACTCATCTGGAGTACTTTTATAGTAACAAGTAAAATGTATTTTGTGTATTGAGAAAGAAGAAATGAATAATTATATGTGAACAATTTAAATCCCAACAATTTATGATTATCATTAATTGTTGGGATTTAAATATAGTTATAAAATGGAGAAAAGACTTGGAAGTGGGATTGAAGTGCACAGAAGTATGTAATCATGAAAAAGACCTGCTAATATAAGCAGGTCAACTTAAGGGGTTTATCCAACAGATTATTATATATGGTAACAACTGAATTGTAGTAAGTCTATACGTTTAATATTGAGAAAACTTCTGTGAATGATACATTTTTTGCGCATATATTAACTTCTAAAAAGTTGAGAAAGAAAATGTAAAAGCTTTTTATAAGAGAATAATGGCTGGTACTTATAGTATGATTCATATTTCCACGCATCATTATTAGAGAATTGGAGTTGTGTTGTTTTCTTTTTTGTTGTGATGGAACTCATATTACGATGTTTCATATAGAAACCTCCTGAATTTATATGTATACGATTAGTAGTATTCAAGAAAGGGAAATAAAATGAATATTTAAATTGAAACTCTTTCTTCATGTGTACTGGATTTACGTTATAAATGTTGTAAAACATATAAAACACGGATGCTAATTCATATTAAATATAGAATAATGAAAAAACAATAAGCGTTTATCCATCCCTTTCAAGTCGCATAAGTGATTGATATAATAGAAGTAGATGAAAGATAAAGAAAAGCAGGTGACTCTTTTTTGTTTACTAAAGCACAAGAACTTTTAGCGTCCTACTTTGGTTATTCTTCGTTTCGAAGAGGACAAGATGAAACAATTAAAAATGTACTAGATGGGAAAGATACAGTTTGTATTATGCCAACGGGGGGCGGTAAGTCAATTTGTTATCAAATTCCGGCATTAGTATTTGAAGGAACGACGTTGGTTATATCTCCTTTAATATCACTTATGAAGGATCAAGTAGATACATTGGTACAGAATGGCATTTCAGCTACATATATTAATAGTTCTATTTCTATTGCTGAAGCAAATCAGCGAATTCAATTAGCGAAACAAGGACATTACAAATTACTTTATGTCGCGCCTGAGCGTCTTGATTCGATGGAGTTTGTTGACCAACTTATCGATATGAAAATCCCTATGATTGCGATTGATGAAGCACACTGTATTTCACAGTGGGGACATGATTTCCGTCCAAGTTATTTACATATACATCGCATATTAGATTATCTTCCAGAAAAGCCGCTCGTATTAGCATTAACAGCAACAGCAACACCGCAAGTACGTGATGATATTTGTAATACACTTGAAATTAATCAAGAAAATACAATTATGACAACATTTGAGCGTGAGAACTTATCGTTTTCTGTTATTAAAGGGCAAGATCGAAATGCATATTTGGCGGATTATATTCGTCAAAATCAAAAGGAATCTGGGATTATATATGCAGCTACTAGAAAAGTAGTCGATCAGTTATATGAAGATTTAATGAAGGCAGGAGTTTCTGTATCAAAATATCACGCTGGTATGAGTGATAGTGATCGAAATGAGCAACAAGAACTCTTTTTACGAGATGAAGTAAGTGTAATGGTAGCAACATCTGCATTCGGGATGGGTATTGATAAATCGAATATTCGTTACGTAATTCATTATCAGCTTCCAAAAAATATGGAAAGTTACTATCAAGAAGCAGGACGTGCTGGTCGTGACGGATTAGATAGCACATGTATATTGTTATATTCTTCTCAAGATGTACAAGTACAGCGTTTTTTAATTGATCAATCAACTGGAGAATCACGTTTTTCAAATGAACTTGAAAAATTGCAAAATATGACCGATTACTGTCATACAGAACAATGTTTACAATCATTCATTTTGCAATACTTTGGAGAAGAACCGAAAGAAGATTGTGGACGCTGTGGTAATTGTACAGACAATCGCGAGAGCATCGATGTGACAAGGGAATCACAAATGGTTTTATCATGCATGATTAGAACGAACCAACGCTTTGGAAAGCAAATGATAGCGCAAGTATTAACGGGGTCGAAAAATAAGAAAGTTATTGAATTTAATTTTCATACTTTACCAACGTATGGGCTTTTATCGAACCGTAGTGTAAAAGAGGTCAGTGAGTTTATTGAGTTTTTAATTTCAGATGAGTTAATTGCAGTTGAACATGGCACTTATCCGACATTAAAAGTAACAGAAAAAGGGAAAGAAGTATTACTTGGTAAAGAGAATGTTTTACGAAAAGAACGAGTAGAGACAAGACAAATTGTTCAAGACCATCCTTTATTTGAAGTGCTTCGTGAAGTACGTAAAGAAATTGCACAAGGAGAAGGTGTACCTCCGTTCGTTATTTTCTCTGACCAAACATTGAAAGATATGTGCGTGAAAATGCCGCAAAGTGATTCCGAATTGTTGACGGTAAAAGGTATCGGAGAACACAAACTTGTGAAATATGGCTCGCACTTCTTACAAGCAGTTCAGCATTTTATTGAAGAAAATCCAAATTATACTGAAACGATTAAGACAGAAGTAGTTTCAGAGCGTAAAAAGTCAGGAAAAGCGTCCGCAAATTCTCATTTAGAAACGTATGAAATGTATAAACAAGGTATTGATTTGAATGAGATTGCAAAAGAACGCAACTTATCAAGACAAACAATCGAAAACCATTTAATTCGCTGCTACGAGGATGGAATGGAAGTAGAGTGGCAAAGTTTTGTTCCATCAGAGTATGAATCTCTTATTGAAATTGCCGTTCAAAATGCAGAGGGTGGTCTGAAATCTATTAAAGAACAGCTTCCGAATGAAGTGAGTTACTTTATGATTCGTGCTTATTTACAAATAAGAAAGTAGAGACATATAAAGGGGATAAGAATTTATGTATCATGTTTTCGTTTATGGCACGTTAAGAAGAGGACAAACGAATGCTCATTATATGCTAGGTGCAACATGCATTGCAGACAGAGCTTGGACATATGGAAAATTATTTGATACGAACGAAGGATATCCGGCCATGACTTATTCGATTGAAGAAAAGGTGTATGGAGAAGTTTATGTAGTAAATGATGAGATATTGTGTAAGTTAGATGAACTAGAAGAATATACAGGTAATGCGGAGACTGATTTATATGATCGAATCACGCAAACAGTATATGTTGCTGATAGGAAAATAGAGGCATATGTGTATATCGCTCAAGATAAAAAGATGATATTGAAAGTTATTGATTCTGGTGACTGGGTGGAGTATCAAAAAGAAAAATAAGAGTAGCTAAAGAGTAGATAGTGGAATAATCCATTATCTATTTTTTATACTTTCACTTTCAAAATTCTTATTATTTTGATAAATTGTAAATATAGGGAAATCAAAAGGAGGATTTTTCATGGGGATTAGAAATTTAGTTTCTCACCTGTAACAGAAAAATAATTTGCAGGAGGAGAATAATAATGAACGAATTAAATGTAAAAGAATTTTATAAAAAACAATTTGAACTAATGAGCTATGATATAAATAATGAAAATTGGTTACAGGAAGTTGCTAAAGAAGTGCAAGAACAAGTTGGATATCCAATTCAGACGATGTTAGAATTAGGAGCTGGAAATGGCGGATTCGCAAGGGCGATGTCTAATTTGAATGTAAAAATGACTACTGTTGAGCTTGTACCGGAGTTAGCTATGTTTGCAAAAGAACATTCTACTAATGACATTGAGGTTTATTGCGCCGATTTTTATAAAATTAACTTTAAAGAAAAGTTTGATGTTGTTAGTTATTTAGATGGATTTGGTGTAGGAACAGATGAGGAACAATTATTTTTATTAAAGCGTATAAATAACTGGTTGAAAGATGATGGATGTGCACTTATTGATATTTATCAACCGTTATATTGGGAAAAAGCCAATGGACAAGAAATGCTGATAGGTTCTGCAATGCGAAAGTATGAATATGATAGTGAAAATGCAAGAATGCTAGACCATTGGTGGGAAATAGATTCTTCAAATGATATCGTGACACAATCTTTACGCTGCTATGCTGTAGATGAGATTAGTAATTTATGTGCCGAGGCTCATTTAAGTATAGTTGGGATTTTCCCAGGAGGAGCGTATGATTTTGAAGCTGGGAAATATGAAGAGCAATCATCTTTAAATGAATGTTTATCATATCGAGTAAAAGTGAAAAAGAGTAGGGATTAAATCCTTACTCTTTTTACTTTTATTGTGTGAATAAATGTCGTTCTCTTTTAATTCTTATAGTTCTTAGTACGATTCCAATTCCGAGAAATAAAACAGTAGCAGCGACCCCGCTAATAGGATTTAACCAAAAATCACTACTGTTTGTAAGAGTAATAATCCCTGTTATTGTAACTAAAACAGTAGGAACAGCATCCTCGATCGCATGCATGATAACGCATGGCCAGACAGATTTTGTAAGTCTATATATTTCAACATACATAATTGACCAACAAACCATAAGGATACAGCCAGATAAAAGCATATTTAATCTTGAGATAGATTCAAAATATTCATTTGGCAAAAAGACTATATAATATGCAGCATGCCAAAGTGCCCAAATTAAACCAGAAATAATATAAATGTACCAATCGTTTAGATTTAGTTCAATCAACTTTGGAGTTAAATAACCACGCCAAGAAAACTCTTCAAAAATATTTTTAATAAAGTTACCAATAGTAGACATGACTATGAGTGACAATAACGTGGATATATCAAAACTAGAAATATGAACTACTCCAAAAATGAGCGATATGCTTATCGTTATTACTGTAACGAATGGATAAATAAGTAATGCAGTGAAATACCATATAAAGTTTCCTTTCAAATTTGGCTTGATGCCAAAATCATTCCAATCTCGGCTAATAACTCTAAGGAAAATGCTTACGAGGAAAGGGAATATTAGCCATAATCCCATACCTAAAGTGTTTCCTTCAGGTTGATCTGTTAGAAGAAAATCTAGAAATACCCCAATCCATCCACTGGCCAAAACAATGAATACAAAAATAAGTAAATATAACTTTAGCGGTTTCTTTTTCGCGAATTTCATTTGAATAGACTCCTTTACTTTTATTTAGCCTACTATTTGTGGGCAGTAAAACCCCCCTTATAAAATTTTCACTTTATGTATCTTTGATTTTTACATTGTTTGTCAATATATAAATTAAATAGGTCATAAATAGAAAGAGGTATCTTTTGTATGCATCACTATACTATATGTGTAGTGATGTGATTTAGATGTTGTATATATCTTTAAAATTAGAAAGATAAAAAGTAAGTTTTTTCGGAAAATTTAATTGGAAACTATTGACTTTACGATTGAATTTTTAATACAATGGTATTTCGACTGAAAAATTAGAACGGACAGGAGGGAATCGTCGAAATGAGCAACATATTTGAAGATGAGTTACAAAAAATGAAGGATACTTTACACACGATGGATGAGCAATTGGATAAGCTTGAAAAAATCCCAGTTTATTATGGAGAAGATTTTAAAGAGCAAATTCTTGAAAGTATGAGAGAGTCTAATAGACAAAATTTACGTATTGGTGTGCAAGAGCCGTACTTTGGAAGGTTAGATTTTCAGGAAGATGGTAAAGAAGCAGTTATGCCGATTTATATTGGAAAAGTAGGGGTTTCGGATATGGACACGATGAAACCAATTATTATTGATTGGAGAGCACCTGTCGCAAGTATGTTTTATTCATTTACCGGTGGAGAAGCGTTAGCATTTTATCAATCACCAGATGGGTTAGTAGAAGGTGATGTGTATTTAAAACGAAACATTTCCATTCGAAAAAGAGAACTTGAACGTGTTGTTGATACATATGTAAAAGGAAATGAAGATGTATCGCATGCCGATGATTTTCTTCTATATCGATTAGGTGAGAATAAAGATAATAAGCTAAAGGATATTGTTTCAACGATTCAATCAGAACAAAATGATATTATTCGAGCGGAAAGAAATTTACCATTACTTATTCAAGGGGTTGCAGGGAGCGGAAAGACAACAATTGCTTTACATCGCCTTGCTTTTTTAATTTATGAATATCGTGAACAACTAGAAGCAGAAAGAATGATCGTATTTGCGCCGAATAGTCTGTTTTTAGACTATATTTCGAGTGTACTTCCTGAATTAGGTGTAGGGAATATTAGTCAAACAACGTTTCCGGATTGGGCATTACGTACGTTAGATGATTCAGTGAAACTAAAGCAGACAGAAGAAAAATTGAAAGAAGCCTTTTCAATTAATCGCGATGAAAGAAAGCTTATGATCGGTAAATTAAAAGGTACGCTAGAATTTAAGGCGTTTATAGAAGAAAGAATGACTCAATTTGAAAATGATTTAGTGCCAACAAAAGATTTTGAGGCATGGGATAAAGCTGTTATTCCAGTGGAAGACGTTAAAAAATGGATGCAAGTGGAATATAAACATTATCCATTAAAGAAGAGAAGAGAACGTTTAGTCGGCCGTATGAAACGTTGGATTGAAATTGAACTTAAAAAGTATGGAGAAACAAACGAGAAAAAGTTACTAAAAAAAGAAGCAACAAAGAGATTGAACACCTATATGAATTTTTGGCCAAAAATGAGCCCACTTTCACTATACAGTTCAATGTTGAAAAGCAAAGAAATACTCGAAGTATTACCTGAAGAACTTGTTCAAGAAACAGAAAAGAGTTGTAGTAAAAAAGAAGTGTATGTAGAAGATTTACCAGCTTTAATATACATACATCATCGTATAACAGGGATTGAAATCGGGCAGAAGTTTCATCACGTTGTTATTGATGAAGCGCAAGATTTTTCGCCTTTCCAAGTTTATGTATTAAAAGAAATTACATTAGGTAATTCTTTCACTATATTAGGTGATTTATCGCAAGCGATTTATGATTACCAAGGAATTGAAGATTGGAATGCTTTTAAGGAAGTATTCCAAGAAACCGGTTATTATGAATTGACAAGAAGTTATCGTTCTACAAAAGAAATTATTGAATTTGCAAATGAAATAATTAAAAATGCAGACATCCCAGTAGGACTCGCAACACCAGTCTTCCGCAGTGGAGAAGATGTGAAAGTAATTCGTGCAGAAAATCAATTTACTGAAATTGTGAAGACGGTAAAACATTTGCAAAATGCAGATGTGAAAACAATTGCGGTAATCGGAAGAACAGAAGGTGAATGCCGTGATATATATGTGAAATTAACAAATGCAGAATTAACGGTAAACGTAATTGAAGCAAACCAAAGTAAATATGAAGGTGGTATATCAGTAGTACCTGTCTATTTAGCGAAAGGTTTAGAATTTGATGCGGTGCTTTTAATTGATGTGGATGAGGAACATTACAAAAATACAAAACATGATGCAAAGTTACTATATGTTGGATGTACGAGATCACTTCATGACTTATGGATTTTCCATAGTGGGGAAGCGTCACCTTTAATTAAAGGATTAAAATAAAGTAAAACTATAATCAGTGGGGAGTTTTACTGCAAGCTAATGTGGGATAAATATAAAAAGAGGATTTTCTAGTACAGTATGAAGATCCTCTTTTTTATATTAAAATGGTAGACGAATTAATGACTTGAGCTGTTGTTTAAATGATATACGATGCTTTTTTCTAATTCCTTAGTTTGTTCTTTTTCCCATGTACGAACAGCATCTACTGGAGTTTGTGTATGTTTTAACCAATCTAGAATAAGGTGTAGTTGTTCTTGTATTTGACCAATGTTTTGCTCCTTTATGTTCTTATTCTGAATTCTATTAATTAATTGAAGCATATAGGGAAGTTTTTCTATACATTCGCTTAAATCTCCGCAATAACCTGAAGGGAATTCATGTGTACCAAATTCTAAAGTATGGATGTAATTAGAAACTAGGTATATCATAGCTTCTTGTTCGGTATCACCACCTAATTCAATCGCTTTTCGAAGGAATTTTTCTAAATCGTCATCTTTATTGCTAGAGTCCATATAAATTCCTATCCATCTAAAAGGTCTTGAATCAAATGGGGTGTTTTCTGTCCATCTATATAGAATGTCTATTAGAAAACTATTTAGTGCGAAAGTTAAGACCTCATCTTTTTCGTTTAATGCATCTAAAATAGTAAACAGTGAAATGGCAAACTCTTCTTGATCTTTTGATTCCCATTTCTTTGCATTTGAAATAAATGTCTCTAAATGTTTATAAGCTAATTTTCGAAGTCCCGCTTCGCGATGCTGACAGTAACAAATAAAATCATGCCAATGCTCATTTGTATTCATATGTATAATAATAGTTTGTAATGTAGTGAGAGGTTTATCCATTATAAGTCCCCAATCTATTAAGAACGTGTTGAAAATTTAGTGTTATTATATCATTACATAAATTAAAAAGGGAGAGTTACTATGATTACAAAAGTAATTGGGAAATCGCAAAAATAATTGGAAAAATTAATGAAGATTCCCTTATAGAAGAGGGATTTATTCATTGTTCATTAGTAGATCAAGCTTTAAGAGTTGCAGAAAAATATTTCAAGCATGAAGAAGATGTTTTATTACTTACAATTGATCCAGCCCTATTAAAAGCAGAAGTTAGAGTGGGAAGAATTTTTATTGGCCACGGGATCCAATCGATTGGTAATGAAGCAGTTCTAACAGGACTCATTATAGACTTTGAAGATGAAACGTAAAAAAATTATTATGTTTATCTGAATATTGAGGGAATACAAAAGTTTTATTTATCTAATTTTTAGAAAACATAGACTATAACATTGATAAATGGTATAATTTCCTTGTTATTGGAATTAAAATGAAAATATTAGAAGAAAAAGGATTGGATTGGTTTTAATGGGGGATTCTGATCACAAAGAAACAAAGGCAATATTAAAGTTATGGTTTATTTATATACCACTTGCATTTGGAGAGTTTGTCTTTTCGAATATCATAGGTTATTTAAAAAAATAAAGATTTTGCATTTGAAAAACAATTAACCTAATTTAATTGTTTTTTTATTTTACTTTAATAAACCAAATAAAAATAGAGATTTTGAACAAGATGAAGTTTATGAAGGAAATAACGTTGATTAGGTGCTGAAAACGGGAATCATTCAACCATGGTAATTTGCCGTTTTAATAGCTTCCTATAGTGAGATGTTATGTTCACATCATATGTATACGATATTTGTAACATAGCATTACTAGAACTTCAAAATTAGTAGTTAAGGTGCTACCTTTTAGAGTGCTATAGATATATAACTTAGCTAAAAAAGCAAAAATCATATAATTTGCGCTTTTTATTATCCGTTTTTTGGTAAATGATTATAGTTTTTGTCACATTAATACTGTACGATACATAGTATAAAACACATACTGTATGACATATAGTAATGGAAATGAGGTGAGTGAATGGATACTTTATTAAACTCGTTAATTACTGAGTTAAGAAGAGGGACATTAACGTTAGCTGTTTTAAGTCAATTAAGAACGCCGCAGTACGGATATTCACTTGTCCAGTTATTGGAGCAATCAGGGATTACAATTGATCAAAGTACTTTATATCCACTACTTCGCAGATTAGAAAAGCAGGAGCTAGTAACGAGTAGTTGGGATAAAACGGAGAGTAGACCTCGTAAATATTATGTTTTAAGTGAATATGGATTAGAAATATTTTTGCAGTTAAAAAAGGAATGGATAAAGGATTCGAAAGAACTTTATAACTTATTAAAGGAGGAGGACGAAAATGAGTTTGATTGATATGTATGTCCATGAAGTTGCGAAGAGATTGCCTGAACAAAATCGTGAAGATATTACACTTGAACTACGGTCAACAATAGAGGATATGTTACCAGACGATTATAATGAGGAAGATGTGAAGAGTGTACTCGAAAAATTGGGAAGTCCAGTTTCATTGGCTAATGGGTACTTGGATAGACCAATGCATTTAATTGGACCACGTTATTTTGATGTATATACGACGCTATTAAAAATGATTATACCAATTGCAGCTGTTATTGCGCTCATTTCAATGGTTGCAGAAAATTTTATAGGCTATAATGATGATCAAGCGGTATTACATGTTATTTTACAATTGATAGGTAAAGGTATAGGGGAAATTTTTGAAGTGGGTCTCCATGTATTTTTCTGGTTAACACTTGTATTTGCTATTTTAGAAAGAACTGATAAAGAAAAGGATCCACACCCATTAACAACAAGCTTAAAAAAATGGACACCAGATGACTTGAAAAATGTTTCGTATATCCCGAAGAAAAAGGCGATTTCAAAGTTTGAAGTTTTTGGAGGTTTAATGTGGACAGCAATATGGGCTACACTTTACTTTTATGCGAATCATCTTGTAGGCGTATATCATGGTACAGAAAACGGATTGAAGTTTGTCGCGCCAACGTTTAATCAAGATGTTTTGCTTCAATACTGGCCCCTAATTTTGGTTATGATCGTTTTCGAAGTAGCTATATCACTTTATAAGTTAGTACAGGGACAATGGACGAAAAGGTTGGCAATTGGAAATGCTATTCTTCAAGTAGTCGGAACAATCATATTCATTGTAATTGTAGTAAATCCACATTTATTAAACGAAGGATTCATTACGTATTTGGCAAATGCATTTACTACTTCCCCAGAGGAGTTTAAAACGTGGCTCATTGGGGGAGGAATTTTCTTTTATATGTTATCTGCTGCAATAAATATATTTGATGGTTTCCGAAAAGCTAGTATTCGTATGTAGATAAAAACGGAAATTTCGATAAAATAAAACTATTAAAAAAATAGTGAAATAAGATGAACATGATGAAAGGAAGAAAATAATGATCAGGGAAGCAACGAAAAGAGATTTAGCATACATTTTAGATATTTATAACGATGCGATACTTTATACAACAGCTGTATATGCGTATAAACCTGTAACCCTTGAAAATAGAATAGATTGGTATGAACAAAAAAAGGCTGAAGGGTATCCCATTTTCGTATATGAATTAGATAATAAAGTAGTAGGGTTTGCGACATTCGGCCCATTTAGAGCGTGGCCTGCTTATAAATATTCAGTTGAACATTCTGTGTATGTAGATAAGGCATATAGAAAAAATGGCATTGGGTCTTCATTAATGAAAGAATTAATCAAAATTGCGAAGGAAAGAGAGTATATGACCTTAATTGCTGGAATTGATGCAGAGAATGAAAAAAGTATTGCCTTGCATCAAAACTATGGATTTGTTCATGCAGGGACAATAAAAAAAGCTGGTTATAAGTTTAATAAATGGCTAGATTTAGCTTTTTATCAGCTGGAACTTAACGGTCCTGAAAATCCTATAGAAGAATAAATATTTTTCGGTAGCAAGAAAAAATTCATGCTACCTTTTTCTTATTTTAATAGCTGATGAAAAGGTATTTTATATTTAATATGGAATTATTAGAAGTTAATATAACGATATGAAAAGAGGGATAGAAATGGAAACTGTCATAAATAAAATAAAAGAGGTACAATCTAATTATGTGGGAATGGAAATTTATTCTACAAAAAACAATCCTATAGTTGCTTCATATAATAGTGAATTAAATATTCCGTTAGCATCAGCAGCAAAATTAGTTATTGGATTTGTAGTAGCACAAATGGTGAAGGAAAATAAACATAATTGGAATGATATACTTCATCACATTAAATTTAATCCGCATGAAGATAGTACGCAGTTATATCCGCACTTACAAGGAAGAACTTCTTTAACACTTAGTCAAGCGGTCGAGGTAATGATAGCTTGTCATGATAGTTATGTTGCACAGTCAGTTGTAATGCACTGTGGTGGATGGGATGCTGTGAAAATGTATGTACAAACGTACTTTTCAAAAATTCATATACAAGAGAATGCTAGAGATGAGAAAAATATTGGAGACTTAAATGAAGTTCTTGCCCTTTTCATACAAACCTTTCAAGGTTATAAATCAGAACCAGAATTATGGGAACCAATTATTAGTGGTATGGTAAGACAACAAGGGGAGTATGAAGAAATCCCATATTATCATTTAGCCCATATGACAGGTGGATTGCTCACAGCTACAATAAATATTGGTATAATGGGAATGTTTAACGAATTTCCGCTTCTTTATGTGATTGGGGGAAAAGATTTACCGAATCGCCGTGAAAATATAGAGGTAGATGAAGCTTTTGCAGTAGTTTTAAAGTACATATACAAAGAATATAGTGAAAACATGCTAGGAGTGAGCGGTTGAAAAGAAACTTAAAGACTTCAACAATCATTATTTTAATTTTAACGATTATTGCTCTTGAAGTTGGAATCGCACTATATGATCACGATTTGTCATTAGATACAATTTACTTTACAGCGATCCTTATTTGTATTGTATTGCTTTTTGGCACACGTGTTTCTGGAGAGAAAGAAAGTACATCGAAACGAGGAAGAAGAAAAACAGCTCTTATATTTTGGCCATCTATTTTATTGTCTATTGTTTGTTTTGCGGTTATAAGTTACATAAGGGTAGGATATGTCTCTGTACCAGGGATAATTGGCTTTTCATGCTTTGTTACATATGGTGGATTCGTATGTATTAGTATTTTAAAGAGAAAAAATAAAATGTAGATTACTAAGCTGAAAGGAAGCAATATAAATGAAACATATAAAGAACGGTACACGCACTGAAGGAGAATATATTAAAAATAAAGTCATTCAATATAATATGTCCATCTTAACAGATGAGGCAAGACAGCCGATGGAAGAAGTACGCCTCGTAGTAAAAAATGAAGAAGGAAAAATTTTTGGTGGCGTAACAGGTACGATGTATTTTTATCATCTTCATATCGACTTTTTGTGGGTTGATGAATCAGTTCGTCATGACGGTTATGGCAGCCAACTTTTACATGAAATTGAAGGGATTGCGAAGGAAAAAGGGTGTAGATTAATATTGCTAGATTCATTTAGTTTTCAAGCACCAGAATTTTATAAAAAGCACGGTTACAGGGAGTATGGTATTGTTGAAGATCACCCGAAAGGTCATAGTCAGCACTTTTTTGAAAAGAGATTATAATAATATTATGTATACTGTTTGATAGGAGAAAGAATATGTACACGTATAAATTGCAACAAGAACAACCAATCTGTGCAGAAAAAATAAAAAAACTTTATGATTCTGTCGGTTGGTGGCCAGAAAGAAAAGAAGTCGATATTGAAAAAATATTAAAGAATAGCATAGCCATTGGAGTATGGGAAGAAAATGAATTAGTTGGATTTGCTAGAGTCGTTTCTGATGGTGTTTTTCGAGCATACATTGAAGATGTTGTCGTACATGAGAGTGTAAGAAATAAAGGTATTGGAGAGAAGATGCTAACAATATTACTTCGAGAAATATCTCATATTGATATTGTTAGTCTATTTTGCGGAGAGAAGCTAATAAAGTTTTATGGTGAGCAACAATTTCAAGCAACGAAGCAAATTGTGATGCATCGTAATTAAACAGGGAAAGAATAAGAGGTGCCAATTAAAATGAATGCAACAAGAGCGTACTGTTTATCGAAAAGAAAAGCGACAGAAGATTCTCCAGATGGTTGGAGTGCAACATGTATGAGACTTAATAATAAAATATTTGCGATAGTAAATCATGAAGAAGGTGAAAAAGCTGCGATTACATTGAAGTGTGATCCAGAAGTCGCATTAAGGATAAGAGAAGATTATCCAGAAACAATTATTCCAGGGTATCATATGAATAAAAAACATTGGAATACCGTTTATATTCATAAGGGTATAGAACAGGAGCAAATAAATAAAATGATTGATTGGTCGTATGATTTAGTACTACAATCATTTTCAAAGAAAAAGCAGCAGGAGTTAATGAATTAATATGTATTAGGAGTGTGTGTAATGAAAGATTCGATTAAAGATACGTATGATAAATTAGCGAGTACATATAAAGAAAATCTAGATTTCGCAAATCCATATAACAGTTATTATGAAAGACCGGCGATGATGGAGCTTATTTCAAAGGAACTAGAAGGAAAAAAGATACTAGATGCTGGATGTGCAGCTGGATGGTATACTTCTCAATTCATAGGAAGAGGAGCAAATGTTACAGCAATTGACGTAAGTCCTGAAATGGTAAAAGCAGCAAAAGAATATATAGGAGAAGAAGCAACGTTCCTTTGTCATGATCTGCAAGAAACATTGCCATTTGAAGATAATACGTATGATGTGATTGTAAGTTCGTTAACTCTTCATTACTTAGAAAATTGGAATCAAGTATTTCAAGAATTTCGTCGCGTATTGAAGCCGGGTGGAGAACTTATATATTCTATCCATCATCCTTTTATGGATTTCACAAAGTTTCCATGTGAAAGTTATTTTGAAAAACAGCTATTAATAGATACTTGGGTTAAACCGAATATTACTATTGAAGTCGAATTTTTCAGAAGGTCACTACAAGACATAATAAATGAAACTACAAATTATTTTGTATTAGAAGAGATAGTGGAACCGAAGGCAGTTGAAAAGATGAAAGAAGTAGACGAAAAATCATATTATTATTTAAATACGAATCCACATTTTCTTATCATAAAAGCAACTAATAAATAGCTAGTAAAATAACTTTATTTTACTAGCTATTTACAGTTATACATTATATATTAGGAGACTTTAAAATGAATACGAAACGAAATAGAGTATTATATGCACTATTTACTATAGTTGTTATTATTTTAGGTCTTAGCTCAAGAAAGTTTTCTTTTGCACTACCACATCTATTAAATGATTACTTAGGCGATGCTTTATGGGCATTAATGATTTTCACTGGCTTTGGATTTTTGTTTCCTAAAACAGAGACGAAGAAGTTGGCTTTTATTAGTTTAATGTTTTGCTACGGGATTGAAGTGAGCCAATTGTATCATGCGGAATGGATAGATAGCATTCGTACAACGACTTTGGGCGGACTCGTGTTGGGATACGGTTTTTTGTGGAGTGATTTGGTGGCTTATACAATTGGTGTTGGAGTGGGAGTACTGTGTGAGGTTATTTTTCGGAAGACATAAGAATTGTAAAAGGGGTATTTGTAAATGGAACAAGCACTGGAAATTGCAAAGTTTTGGTTTCAAAATGAACATGTCACAGCTACTGTAATTCAACAAAAAGTAGCGAAGGTTATATGCAAGAATAAAGAGTATATTTTAAAGAAAACAGGATCAATAAAGCAACTTCTAGTTGAATTCGATGTTTTGAAGCAACTGTATGAAAAGGGAATTAAAGTACAGAGAGTAGTAAAGACAGAAAATGATGAACAATATGTATTATATAAAGAAAAATATTATTGCTTATATGAGTATGTTGCCGGAAGTGTTTTAGAAATAAAAGATACGAATAAGCTGGAAAGGCTAGCAAGTACAATTGGAGAAGAAATAGCTAATCTGCACAAAGCATTACATTCGGTGAATAGTGACCATGAGTTAATAAAAAGAGATTTATATAGGATGGTATTTGAATGGGCTATACCGATTTTAGAAAAGAATGAGTATGTTCATCAAGAGGTAATTCAAAAGATGGAGCGAATGCACGCAGCTTTCAAGGAAACGGTCCATCCATTACCGAGACAAATTATTCATCGTGATATGCATCTATCAAATGTAATCTTTAAAGATGATAAACTGGAAGGGTTTATAGATTTTGAGATTTTAGAAAATAATGTAAAAATATTCGATTTATGTTATTGCTGTACAAGTATATTAAGCGAGCTATTTAGTGATGAAAGATTAAGAGGGAAATGGTTACATATCGTTAGCAAAGTCTTTGAAGGTTATTATAAACAAAATGATTTAACGAAAGAAGAACTAAAAGCCATTTGGTATGTTATGCTTTCAATTCAAATTATCTTTATTGCTTATTTTGTCCAGTTACCAGATTTATTAAAGTTAAATGAAGAAATGTTCTTCTGGATTTTCGCTAATAAGGAAGCTATTGAAGAAGTTATAGAAGGTATCGTAAAGGTATGAAAAAAATAATATTAATAGGTTCTGGTGGTTCAGGAAAATCTACATTAGCAAGGCAGTTAGGGAATAAATTAAATATTAAGGTGCATCATCTTGATGCATTATTTTGGAAACCGAATTGGGAAGGTGTTCCGAGAGAAGAACAAATAACAGTTCAAAATAACTTAATTAAAGATGAGAAATGGATTATTGATGGGAATTACGGCGGGACGATGGGTATAAGACTGAATGCAGCTGATACAATTATCTTCCTTGATATTCATAGAACAATTTGTGTTTATAGGGCTTTTAAAAGAATTGTAAAATACCGAAATAAAACAAGACCAGATATGGGCGCGGGATGTGAAGAAAGATTTGATTTGCAATTTTTTAAATGGATATGGGAATATCCTAATGCTAAACGACCTACAATTTTAAAAGGGTTAGAGCAATTGCCGGAAGAGAAAAAGGTTATTGTTTTAAAATCTCCAAATGAGGTTCGGAAATTTTTAGAGCACATATAATTATAGAATGTAACACAAAAATTCTTTGTGAATCTTACCGATTAGTTTAATAAAACTAATCGTTTTTTATTATGAAAAATTTAACGCTTTTTGAAAATTGTATTTTGTAATGAGTATATGACTTTAATTTCATATAAAATGAACGTTTGGAGGAATAGAAAATGACTAACGATTTAATTCAACTAATCGATTCATTAATGGTCAATATTCCAACTGGAGAGGTAGTATTAAGAGATGATCGAATAAAAAAAGAATGGCTAGTACAAATTCAACCATTTCTTCTTGCAAAGTATGCTGTAACAATGGAACTATATGATGCTATTACAAATAGTACATTAAATAATTTTGATAAAAATCATAAACCAGTTGTCAATATTTCATGGAACGATGCCATTGCGTTTTGTAATGTACTTTCAAAAAAAGCGGGATTAAAAGAATATTATTCTATTAGTGATGGTGGTCAAATTGTGAAATGTAATTTAGATTCAAATGGCTACCGATTACCATCTGAGGCGGAGTGGCAATATGCATGTAAAGCAAGTACAACCGGATATACATACGGGAAACTTCATGATATAGCGTGGTATAATGAAAATTCAAATGGACATATTCATGACGTTGGCCAAAAAGAACCGAATGCATGGGGACTTTATGATATGCTAGGGAACGTTTGGGAATGGTGTTATGATTTGTATGATGAAACAGTGTACGGATCATACCGCATTTTTCGTGGTGGTAGTTGGGCTGAAACAGCGAGAGGGTGCGGCGCTACTTGTCGTCGTCGAAGCCATCCTACATTTCATATAGATGATCTCGGTTTTAGACTCGCTAGGTCAATTTAGTAGGAACATGATACGAACAGCTAGGAAAAGAGTATGGAGAGAATCCGTACTCTTGCCAACATAGAAATGATTTAACGTAAGGAGTGTTTATTATGGCGCGTGTTTTATTTATTAATGCTGGATCAGAAGGGCATATAAATCCAACTTTACAAGTTGTAGATGAATTGATTTCTCGTGGTGAAGAGGTCGTTTATTTTTCAATAGAAGCTTTCAGGGAGCGGATTGAGAAGACAGGTGCTACTGTACGAACGATTGATGATCAAAAATTTATAAAAGCGTTTCTATCTGGAGGCAGAAATTATTTACAGGAAAGAATAAATGGCCTTCTACATACAGCGGATATTGTAATACCTAGCGTTTTAGAACAAATTGAAGGTGAACATTTTGATTACATAATTCATGATTCTATGTTTGGCTGTGGCCATTTAATTGCTCAAATCCTTAAACTTCCAGCCATAAATTCATGCACATCTTTTGCGCAGGATGAAAAATCCTTTGAGCAAATGTTAGGTCATCTATCAAAAAATATCCCAGTAGAAATTTATGATAAAATACAGAATGATTTTCAAAACTTAACGAAGGGAATTGCTGAAAAATATGGTGTTGAAATAAAATCATCGTATGAAGTTTTCTGTAATCCTGCACCCCTTACTATTGTATATACAATTAAGGAGTTCCAGCCTTTTGGTGATACGTTTGATGAAACATATAAATTTGTAGGACCATCTATCTCTGCACAAATGAAAAACAGAGACGTTGATTTTACTTCAATTGAAGAAAAAAGTCCGATTTATATTTCATTAGGTACTGTTTTTAATGAAGCGATTGACTTTTATAAACTGTGTATGAAGGCCTTTGAGAATAGTGAGCATACAATTGTTATGTCTATTGGTAGTAAAACAAAAATAAGTGATCTAGGCGAAATTCCTAAAAACTTCATTGTGAAAAACTATGTACCCCAAACTGAGCTGCTTACATATACGAAACTATTTATTACACACGGCGGGATGAACAGTGCGCATGAAGGACTGTATAACGGGGTTCCGCTCGTTGTAATACCGCAAAGTGCAGATCAGCCAGTAGTCGCAAAGCAAGTGGAGAGTCTTGGAGCAGGAGTAAAATTACAAATGCAAGGATTAACTGTGGATCAACTAAGTGAAAGTGTAGAAATAGTATTAAATAATCGTTCATTTAAAGAAGTTGCTTTGAATTTGAAGGAATCTTTCCAAAAATCAGGTGGATATAAGGAAGCTGTTGATGAAATTTTTTTATTTGTAGGTCAGTGAAAAAAATGAAATTATACATTAGAAAAAGCATCTAAATAGGATGCTTTTTATTTAACTTTATAATTCTTATTTTTAATATCTAGTATGGTTAAAACTAAGGAACTGAGAGATATAAGTATAAGAATAAAAGTTAACCAGTTAAATGTATTTTCAATTATGAAGTAAAGATGATAGATAAATATATTCAAATTTTATTTTAAAATATTAGGACTTAGTTTTACATGTTAGTAATAATTTCACTGTTTCTGCACAACTTCTGCACATACTCAGGTAATTTCTATGTCATGATATATCCATAAAGTGAAATATTTCACAAGAAAAATATAATTTTACTGCGGTGTATGCATAATTAACACATACATCGGTACAAGTTTGTCTCTTGTTATTCTTTTACATCAAAGCCCACATTCCACTACAAAGTATAACAAGAAGGAGACATGAACATGAATAATCGATTTTTAAAACAACTACAAAATATGAAAATGAACAAAAAAAGTTTAGGAGCTGTAGCATTAACAGCTGGAATTATTAGTACGACACTTATTCCTCAAAATGCTTATGCGCACGGTTTTGTTGAAAAGCCCGGTAGCCGATCCGCTTTATGTAGTTCAACTTATGGTGCGCTAAATGTAAACTGTGGAAGTGTTATGTATGAACCACAAAGTTTAGAAGCTCCAAAAGGTTTCCCACAAGGTGGTCCAGTAGATGGACAAATTGCTTCAGCAGGCGGAAAATTTGGTGGTATTTTAGATCAACAAACAGCAAATCGTTGGTTTAAAAATACAATTACTGGTGGGGAAAATACATTTACTTGGAAGTATACTGCGCCTCACTTAACGAGTAAGTGGCATTACTATATTACCAAAAAAGGATGGAATCCAAATAAAGCGCTAACAAGAGCAGATTTTGAACCAATTGGAACTGTACAACATGATGGTTCTGCAGCTTCAAATAATTTAACTCATAAAATCAATGTACCTACTGATCGTAGTGGATATCATGTGATTTTAGCAGTATGGGATGTAGCTGATACAGCAAATGCATTCTATAATGTAATTGATGTTAATCTTATTAATGATGTGAAACCAGACATAGAAGCGCCAAGTATTCCAAATGGACTTCAGACGCAAAAAGTAACAGCAAATAGTGTAGAACTAACATGGAACGCTTCTACGGATAATGTAGGGGTAAAAGGATATCAAATCTTCCGTAACGGAGAGATGATTGATACAGTACTAGGCACTCATTTTATTGATAAGAAATTACAACCAAGCACAGAATACTCTTATACTGTAAAAGCAATTGACTCAGCTGGAAATGTATCGAAAGAAAGTACAGCGCTTACAGTAAAAACAACAGATGAGATTCCTGATACAGAAGCACCAACACAACCAAAAGGATTACATAGTATGGGAACGACAGCGTCAAGTGTGGATTTAATGTGGAGTCCATCTGACGATAATATTGGTGTAGACCATTACGATATTTATAGAGAAACAGAAGGATCAATGAAAAAGATTGCAACATCCAATACAACTTCTTATATGGATAAAAATCTGCTCGCTAATACTACTTATAAATATGTAGTAAAAGCTGTTGATGTAGCTGGAAATGAATCCGTACAGAGTGATATATTCACAATTACTACAAAAACCGAAAGCGCTTCATATGAAGCGTGGGATGCAAAAAAAGCATATAAAAAGGGAGATAGAGTTCTACACGAAGGAAAAGTATATGAAGCAGTCCAGAGTTATCAAGGAAATGGTGATCCGAACTGGATTTATGCATTATCATTATGGAAAACAGTGTAAGCTTTACCTAGATATGAACTAAGAGATGATGGGCTTTGATGAAAAAGGGAATCTTGAGAATTCACTTTTCTATTAATAAAAAAGGGTAGTGTATGAATACATAAGATTCATACACTACCCTTTTTATTATGATAACATTTTCGTCATAAGTATATGCGGAATGCCATCTTCCATAAATATATCAGAAGAAGTTTCATAACCTAATTTTTTATAAAATCCTTCAGCTTGTGTTTGCCCGTGTAGTTTCACTTTTGTAGCTTGTTCGTTACGAGCAATTTCTTCTAACGTTTGAATGATAACTTTACCTAATCCGTATGTACGATAATCTTTTAAAATGCAAATACGTTCTAATTTTCCGACGCCATCAACAAATCGTATACGCCCTGTACCTACAGGAAGCTCATTATAATAAACTAAAATATGTTTACATTGCTCTCCGATTTCATCGAATGTATCGAATTCATCTGAAAGAGGGACACCTTGTTCTTTTACAAATACTTCTTTTCGAATATGAAAGGCAGTTTCTAAATCAGCAAGTTCTGTTATAAGTTTGGATTGCAAAATGTTCAGTCCTTTCTAGTGTAATCAGCTTGTGTTTTCATAGTATATCATAATAAAGCGCTATTAAGAGGAGAACATACTAAAAAGCCAACTTTAAAAAGTTAGCTTTTATTACAATTCCTTTATCCCATTTTTAGCGCCGATAATTACTTTACTCGTCATACTTATAAACAACCCTGTTTCAACTACACCAGTAATCATTTTTAATTGAGTGTGTAAATGGGCAGGATTAGAAATATGATTAGGGAATATACAATCGATAATCATGTTATTGTTATCGGTTATATAGGTTTCATTATTTTTCAAACGTAATGTTGTTTGACATCCTAAAGACTGAATTTTATTTTCGGTTTGTTTCCATGAAAAAGGGATGATTTCAAT
The DNA here is from genome assembly GCF_052805735.1 of Bacillus sp. N6. Taxonomy (NCBI): domain Bacteria; kingdom Bacillati; phylum Bacillota; class Bacilli; order Caryophanales; family Bacillaceae; genus Bacillus; species Bacillus sp. N6. Next base: position 2,735,233 of record NZ_CM127843.1, on the reverse strand, counting down.
AGGTAATGGAAAAGTACCTAAATGTGTTACAAGTTTCGATTCATCAGCAATGATAATTAGTTCTTTAGAGGAAGAGGCAACGATTTTTTCGCGAAGTAATGCACCGCCACCGCCTTTTATAAGTTGTAAATTTGAATCAATTTCATCCGCTCCATCAATTGTAAGATCAAGACTTTGTACGTCGTTTAACGAAATTAGGGGGATATTTAGTTGATGTGCTAATGCTTCAGTTTCTTTTGATGTCGGTACAGCTTGAAATGATAATCCTTCTTTTACACGCTCACCTAATTTTTGTATTGTCCAATATACAGTAGAACCTGTACCAAGCCCAATCTTCATGCCATCATTTACAAAGTTAGCGGCATATTCGCCAGCGAGCTGTTTTAAATTCATCGTTTTACTCCGCCGGACGCGGTCCGGCATCAAGACCTGAATTTTCAACTGTAAGTACCGGACGAACGACTATATCTTTATGTACACGCATTTGACAAGATAATCGTAAATGGTCTTCAATCCCTTTTTCCGTCATTGCATGTTTCTCATTCGCACTCGCTTCACAGAAATCACCTGCTAGTATTTCTACTCTACAAGTTGTGCAACGTGCATTCCCGCCACAACGATGAAGAATGTTGACACCGCTATCTTCAATTGCTAATACTAACTTCGTTCCTTCTTTTACATCAAATGTTCCCGCACCTTCAATTGTTAATTTTGGCAAATTTGTTCCTCCTCACGTAAAATTGTACATAACATATTTATGACCGCGAATTATTGAACATAAACATTATTTTTTTATATCCCCGTAACTTTTTTTTATGTTGAATCGTTTATTAAGTAAGCGCTGAAAAGGAGTGGTTATTTTGTGCACAAAAGTAACTCATGTTTTAAAGAACCGTATCGATATGAATCATTCAAATATAAACTTTTTAATTGAACAATATGGAGAGTTAAAAAGATATTGTACTTTTTTAACGAAAAACAAATGGGATGGGGAAGATCTCGCCCAAGAAACAGTGTGTAAAGTGCTTCAAAAATATAGAAGTAAAGATATTTGTATGACACTCGTCTATAAAATAGCAAGAAATCGTTGGTTAGATCAGATGAAGTCTAAGTCTGTTCATGAAAAAATAAGAGAACAAATCACTTTTGAAGAACCACATGAGAACATTGCAGATTTGCATGAAATGGTAGGGAAAGTATTGTCTTCATTAAATGTACAGCAATCCGCAATTTTATTATTAAAAGATGTTTTTCAATATAGTATCGCTGATATTGCTAAAGTGTGTTCTGTATCAGAAGGTGCAGTGAAAGCTTCTTTATTTCGGAGTAGAAATAGGCTGAAAACTGTAAGTGAAGAAGGGGTCGAGATAGTCGAATTCACAGATGATATGGAAGTTGTAGTAACGTCTATTCGAGAAGAGAGACCGGAATTATTAACGAAACTGCTTCCGTCAATAGATTTTACTAAGTTACCATCTAAACAGCCAGTCTTATTATTTAATGTGAAACAACCTTCTTCCTACAGTTGTATGCTTTGCGCAGCATAACAAGTATTGGAGGGATTTAAAATGAATGCAATTCCATATGTAGTAGAACAAACAAAATTAGGAGAACGTTCCTATGATATATATTCAAGGTTATTAAAAGACCGCATTATTATTATCGGTTCAGAAATTAATGATCAAGTAGCGAGTAGTGTCGTAGCTCAATTATTATTTTTAGAAGCAGAAGATGCAGAGAAAGATATATTCTTATACATCAATAGCCCCGGCGGTTCAACGACAGCAGGTTTTGCAATATTAGATACGATGAATTTAATTAAACCAGATGTGCAAACGCTGTGCATGGGCTTTGCGGCATCATTTGGTGCATTGCTATTATTATCTGGAGCAAAAGGAAAACGGTTTGCGCTCCCTAACAGTGAAATTATGATTCATCAGCCGCTTGGTGGTGCACAAGGGCAAGCAACAGAAATTGAAATAACTGCGAAAAGAATATTAAAGTTAAAGCATGATATTAATAAAATGATTGCAGAAAAAACAGGCCAACCGATTGAAAGAGTAGCACATGATACAGAAAGAGATTATTTTATGACTGCAGAAGAAGCGAAGGAATATGGGATTGTAGATGATGTTGTTACGAAAAAATAAGATGAAAAAGGCTAGAGGATATATTAATTCTCTAGCCTTTTTATTAATCCTTTACCCATTCATCAACTAATGCTTGATTTTTTTTAATCCATTTTCGCGCAGCTTCTTCAGGATCTTTTGTTTTATTTAACATGACCATTAACGTACCGAGCTGTTCATCGTTCATTTTCCATTTATCAAAGTATTTTATAACATCTGGGTGATCTTTTTCGAAACCTTTACGAACGGAGTAATAAATGTCATCTTTTTCACCATATACTTTCTTAGGGTCTTTTAAATATTTTAAGTCAAATTCTGAAAAACCCCAATGCGGATTCCAAAGCGTAACAGCGATTGGTTTCTTTTTTGTATATGCTTTCTTTAGTTCACTCATCATCGCAGCTTCAGAGGATTGGACAAGTTTTAGTTTTATATCATATTCTTTCATTGCTTTATTCGTTAAATTCATAAGACTACTACCGGGTTCGATACCGACAATTTTATTATCTAGTTCATCTTTATGAGCATTTAAATCTTCGATACTGTTTATGTTTTTCATATAAGAAGGGACGACTAAACCTAGTCCAGTACCTTCGTACCATTTTGATTTTAAGACAATATCATCTTTATAACGATCGTTTAGCGGTTTATCTGTAACTGGTAGCCATACTTCTAAATTCGCATCAACATCGCCACGAGCAACACCAGTCCAAATTGCGGCTTTTTCTAAATACATGAGCTCAACTTTGTAGCCTTTTTCTTCTAATAAAACTTTCCACATGTTTGCAGTTGCAATATTTTCTTTCCAACTTGTTACACCAAGTTTAATTTTTCCTTTCGAATTTGCATTTGTTGCATTACATGAAGTGAAAATCATAGTAATAAATAATGCAAGGCATATAAACCAAATTTTCTTTCGCATCGAAAACCTCCTAAGTAACGTTTGCCTTATAAAATAAATGTATAAGTAAGCATTCTTATTATGAACGGAAAAGAGAATTTTAAAGAAATCTTATGAATGTCATTTTTATGTAATATTTCTTTGTAAAATCGCAACACTATGTGAATAGATGGGTAGAAAAGGAGTAGTGACATGGATAATACAAAGGTGCGTGTTGAAAACGTAACAAAAGTATTCGGGAAACATCCGCAAAGAGCCCTTTCCTTATTAAAAGAAGGAAAAAGTAAATCGGAAATTTTAACAGAGACAGGAATGAACGTTGGGGTGAAAAAAGCAACGTTTGAAGTATATTCTGGAGAAATTTTCGTTATTATGGGTTTGTCTGGTAGCGGGAAATCTACGCTAGTTCGTATGTTAAATCAATTGATTAAACCAACTGCAGGTCATATATACATAGATGGTGAAGACATCGCAACGATGGGAAAAGAAGAGTTACGGAGAGTAAGAAGAACGAAAATGAGTATGGTATTTCAGAAATTCGCTCTATTTCCGCATCGTACAGTTATACAAAATGTTGCATATGGTTTAGAAATACAAGGAGTTCCAGTTGAAGAGCGAGAGAAAAAAGCGTTAGAATCGCTACAGTTAGTAGGACTCGATCATCATAAAGATAATTATCCAAGTCAACTTAGTGGTGGTATGCAGCAGCGCGTTGGAATCGCAAGGGCGCTAACGAATAATCCAGATGTATTACTAATGGACGAGTCATTCAGTGCATTAGATCCACTTATTCGAAAAGAAATGCAAGATGAATTGTTAGAGTTGCAAGATAAAATGGAAAAAACGATTATATTTATTACGCATGATTTAGATGAAGCGCTTCGAATTGGAGATCGTATCGCATTAATGAAAGATGGAGAAATCGTTCAAATTGGAACGCCAGAAGAAATTATGATGAGCCCCGCTAATGAATTTGTAGAAAAGTTTGTTGCGGACGTGAATTTAGGAAAAGTAATTACGGCGGAGTCTATTTTAAAACGACCAGAAACTTTATTAATTGATCGTGGACCTCGTGTAGCCCTTCAAATTATGAGGAATGCTGGTGTTTCAACTGTATATGTTGTAAACAAAAAGTATGAGTTTTTAGGTATATTAACTGCGGATGATGCGAGTAAGGCAGTACAAAAACAGTGGCCGATTGCTGATTTATTACTTAATGATATTCCGCATGTGTATTTAGATACTTTACTGGAAGAGACGTATGCAAAAATGGCGGAGATGAAATATCCGTTACCAGTAATCGATGAGAAGAAAAGGCTAAGAGGAATTATTAAACGTGAAAGTGTCATTCAAGCTCTTGCAGGAAACATTGAGGAAGAGGTGAAAGACGATGAATAGTATACCGCGTATTCCATTAGGGGAATGGGTAGACTCATTTGTTGCAAGTTTATATGAGCACTTTGAAGGCTTATTCCGAGGATTCTCTTATATTATTGGTGGATTCGTTGATTTACTCACTAATTTTTTAATAATAATTCCTGCCATATTGATGATTATTATCTTATGTTTCCTCATTTGGTACACAACGAGAAAACTATCTTTAGTCATTTTTACGCTTATTGGATTATTATTTATTTTGAATATTAACTACTGGGCACAAACGATGCAAACATTGGCACTCGTACTTACGTCAGTTATTATTTCAATTATTGTCGGAATTCCAATTGGTATATTAGCATCTCAAAATGAACGTTTCTCAAAATTTTTAAAACCAACATTAGATTTTATGCAAACAATGCCTGCATTCGTATACCTTATTCCAGCGATCACATTTTTCGGAGTAGGTGTAGTACCTGGAATTATTGCATCAGTAATCTTTGCAATGCCACCGACAATTCGTTTTACTGACTTAGGAATTAGACAAGTTCCAGAAGATTTAATTGAAGCAGCGAATGCATTTGGATCCACTGCATCACAAAAACTATTTAAAGTACAATTACCACTTGCAACCGGAACGATTATGGCTGGTGTGAACCAAAGTATTATGCTTTCGTTATCGATGGTTGTAACAGCATCACTTGTAGGAGCTCCTGGACTTGGAGTTGATGTATATCGCTCGGTAACACAAGTTAATATCGGAATGGGATTTGAAGCTGGATTAGCTATCGTAGTAATCGCAATTATATTAGACCGAATTACACAAGGGTTCCATACGAAAAGAAAATAATGACCAAAAAACACACTTTTATACTACAAAGTGTGTTTTTTATTGCATCCAGTTTACATACGAACGATAACAGAACCTCCAGCTGGTGCGCAAACTTGGTTTTATTGTTGTTCCATTGATTTAATGAATTGATTATTTTCCTCGATTAATGAGATTAATTTAGTTAATTGATTTTCAAGACTTGCGATACATTGCATCATATATTGTGAATCATGATGCAATGTATTCCTTGCGGGATGGGGGGAATAAACATACTGTTGATTTATATTTGGATTCCAATGAGGATACATTTGAATCGTTCCTCCTTCAATAAATTACGAAGCTTTCTTATAGTAAATGCCTATGTATAATTAATGGTTACTTGAAAATTTTTCAATATAAAAGGAGTATGTACAGAAAATGGAAAATATTATATGTGAAGTTACAGTACATTTTTTAGAAATATTTAAGCGAGATAGTTCGTATATTAATACATTCATGTAAATGTATGTTATTTAGCGAGAAATGGTAGGAGGAGATGCAATTTTGGCTAAAAATAAAAAAAGAAATGATGCTTTGGCAATAGGTGTCGGTATAGGGGTTGTAATCGGTGTATTTCAAGGGCACTTTACAAATAATTTAGTAATCGGAATTGTGATTGGGATTATAATTGGGATTGCGTTTTTGAAGAAATAATGATGTAAATTCATTTCAAAAATTATTGTATTAAAAGAATGAAGATTCGGAATACGAAACCTGTTTTTCCTTTTTTTGTGATATTATATATGAAAAGGAAGGTGATAGATATGTCAACAAACAATCAAATAGAACAAAACTGTTTCATTTGCAAAAAACATAAAGGAAATATTATAGTTCCAGGTGGAGCTATTTACGAAGATGAACTCGTTTACGTTGGACATGTCCACTGGGATAGTGAAGAAACATACCTAGGTTATGTAATGATAGATATAAAAAGACATGTACCTGGACTTGCTGAACTAACAGATGAAGAAGCGAAAGCGTTCGGACTTATAACAAGTAGAGTAAGTAAAGCGCTAAAAGAAAGCGAAGGTGCAGAGCATATTTACACTTTTGTTTCAGGAAATGGTGTACCACATATGCATATGCACATTATTCCACGTTATCCCAATACACCAAAAGAATTTTGGTCACCAACCGAAGTAGCGAAATGGACTGGTGCACCATATGGTGATGAAGAGAAAATAAAAAAACTATGCGAAAGAATACGTAAGTATATGGTAAATGAGTATGCATACAACAAATAATACACAATATTCATGGGTTGGAAATATAGAAATGTGTTTAGGAGAAATTTCAGTTAAGCAATATGGTGATATTGTACTTGGTAAATATGGCGGGAATATAAGTGCTGGAGCGAAAAAGAATGAAGATGGTGCATTAGTTTGGTCAAATGGTGAATGGGAATTTGCAGCTATATTAGATGGACATAATAGTGCAGAAAGTGTTGATTTAGTAGTAAATACAATCGAAAAAGAATATGAAAATATAAGCGTAATTTTGAATGAACCAATTGATACAGTATTTCAGTCTGTTGAAAATCATATACTTACAATTTTTCAGTCATCTTCATTTAAGGAAAAGTGCAAAAGAATACAAGGTGAAACAGCTTGCTTACTATGTGTAAGAAAAGAAAATTATATATGGTGGCTTTCTATTGGTGATTGTTTAGTTTATGTATTTCACGAAGAGTTACATAAGTTAGGACAATATGCATTAAATCAACGTCATTTTTACGAATGGATTGGAAATGTAAACACATTTGATTTACCTGTTCCTTGTTATTCATCAGGTATTCGTGAATTACGTACTGGAAAGAACCGAATTGTAATGGTTACAGATGGAATATTAGAGTGCGGGGAACGACACTATGAAACACCATTAAATCTGTATAATGATATGAATAGAAATATAATAGAGCTTGAAGAAAGTGTTCATCATGTATTAGAGCACGTTCATCATCAATTCGGACGGGATAGTGCAACAATTATTAGTTGGGACGTTGAAAACAAAGAGAATGCTACGTATCCGAGTGATCAGCCGGATAAAAGGTAAAGGAGGAGACATCACTGTTTTTAGTTAAAGTAATTTTATTAGTATTATGGATCATATTTGTAGTTATTTTGGAAAAAGTAGTGAGAAAAAAATTAAATATACCGAAACAAACTGCCTGGAATAGTAAATATGTAAACAACTTTCATAAATGGGGCACTAGGGCTCTTATTATTTCTTATATAATTGTTACGATGATATGTGCTACTTTAAATCCCGTTTATATTAGTAATTTACCCATTTTATTTTTAATAACTTTATACTGCTTTCAATCATTTATGGAGTGGAAATTTAATAAAGAATCGAGGGAATATGTCATTTCTTTAGGGACAGTTCCATTATTAATAATAACAGGAATTATGTTTAATCTCTTCTTTTATAGTTATTGGATTTAATCATATGTGGAATGAACGGAGTGACAAAATGAAAATACCTAAATTACGTGCTGAAGTAATGATTGTAAACGACGAACATTCAAAAGTACTAGTACAATGTGATGAGAATGAATCATTTTATCGTTTTCCAGGTGGCTCTATTGAATTTGGTGAAACGTCAAAAGAAGCAATAATTCGAGAGTTAATAGAAGAATACGATTTGAAAGTTGATGTTCAAGAGTTAGCAATTGTAAATGAACATATTTTTGAGTGGGGCAACGAAAATGGTCATCATTGTACATTGATACATTGGGGGACTGTTGAAAAAATCATTACAAATGAAATAAGGCATAAAGAGCATGAGGATATTATATTAATTTGGAAAAGTCTAGAGGAATTACAGGAGAAGCCGACATATCCTGAAGGCATCATTAGTTATTTAGAAGGGGATAACCGTAATATAGTCCAATTTATTTCAAGTAATTAAATGAAATAATAGGAGGGGTGAAAATGGGAGCTTCTACTTTTTGGATTATAACTATTGTTTTTTGTATAGCTGTCTACTTTCTCGATAAGTTTTTAAGAAAAAAATTGAATATGCCCAAGGGTGGTTTTTGGGGATATAAGAAACATGTAAATAGTTTACATAAAAAATTGGGAATAGGACTACTTTTTATTTATTTAATAACTAGCTTTATATTTATCTTTAAATTTGAAAGTGTTAATATCGCTTATGTCATTTTTTCTTATTTAGGTGGGACGTTAATCTTAAGAGCATTGATGGAATGGAAGTATGATAAAGAATCGAAAGAATATATATTTTCGGTAATTGGGGTATTCACGTTTATTTTTATGACTTCGATACTATTTTACTTCTTTCCACCTGCTGTATAATAAAAATTTGATAGTGCAAATAATGAAATAACTAATAAGCAAGAAACCATTTACTACTAAATGGTTTCTTGTTTATTTAAGCATTTATTTTAGTTAATATAGATGTAATGAAATTAGTTTTATCTTCTGCATACTTATGTTTATCAGTAGGATTAGCTTGTGAAAGTTGAATCTTTAACTGTTCATACTGCATGCGTGCAGTTTTATTGTCTATTAAGTAATCACGAAATTGTAATTGTTCTATTAAATATGTATTCCCTTGTTCATACATATGAATTTGATGAGTTCTTGGTTCACCTTTATTAAAATAGTATCTTTCGGGTAATACTTCTTTTCTATATTTATAGTTTAGTAGTTCTAACTTTTTAATACAATGTATACCGTCCGTATAATTTTCTAATTCAATTGCTATATCAATAATTGGCTTTGCACTTAAATATGGAATAGAAGTACTACCAATATGGTGTATCGCTAAAATATGTTCGCCAATTTGTTCCTCAATGATTTGTTTCTCTTTCATAAACTCAATTTCCCATTCTTCAGTCCACGGCACTAAAAACACTTCCCCATACGGTAAACCTAACATTTAATTAGCACCTCTTTCAAAATAGTTTTCAAAAAGTTTATTACATCTTCTTAAAGCTTCTCAAAACAAGGTATTCCCACAATCTCCAAGGAAGAATCTTCTTCGTAAAGATCATAAATTTTACACCTTTTCCAATAGGATATCGTAAAGTAGTACGCTTTTTTTCAGCAATTTCAACGATTTTATTAGCAACATCTATCGGATTACCAAATGTATCACTACCGCTATTAATATGTTTTTGTATTTTATCCATATATTCTTTGTAAGGAGATGTTGTATCAGATTGGTTTTCAGCTAGTTGTTTACCAACCTCCCATATATTTGTGTTGTAAGAACCAGGTTCAATTAAAGCGACATCTATTCCGAAAGGTTTTAATTCTAAGCGAAGCGATTCACTCCAGCCTTCTAATGCATATTTTGAAGATACATAAGGAGATAAACCAGGAAATCCAACTTGGCCGCTAATGCTGCTTATATTAATGATTTTTCCGCTTCTTTGTTCTCTCATATATGGTAAAACAAGCTGAGTGATTGATATAGCTCCAAAAAGGTTCGTTTCAAATTGCTTTCGATATTCGTCTACTGGGATTTCTTCTACAAAGCCCCCATTTGCATATCCTGCATTATTTATAAGGAGATCTATTCTATTAATTTCTTTTAAAAACAATTGGAAATTATGTATAGAATTTTGATCTGTTACATCTAATTGTTGAACTTTTATATTGTGCTGTAAGTTAAGTTGAGTAACTTGGGATAGTAAGGTTCCTTGTTTTTCAAGGTTTCGCATTGTAGCGATAACTAAATAATCTTTTTTTGCGAGTTCGAGTGTAGTTAATAGTCCAAATCCACTTGAGGCTCCAGTAATTATTGCGATTTTTTTATTCATTTTTCGCCAGCTTTCTTTTTCTTTTATCATAACGAGTTATGATAAGAAAATCTATTATTCTTACATTCAGTATGAAATGAATTTGTATGTAAAAAAGGAGATTATAGGGAATCAGCGTATATAGAGTAGTGTATATTAATATGATAATGAAATGAGGGAAGAAAAATGGTCCATGTAAAAGCTGTATTAGCAGATCAGCTATTAGCGAATGCAAATGATCCCAGTTGGTATATGCCATTTTCAGATGCAGTTAAGGATTTATCTGAGAGGGAAGCTTTCTGGAAACCGAATGAAGAGAGTAATAGTATAGCTGAAATCGTACAACATTTACTGTATTGGAACTCTACGTGGCAAACTAGGTATAAAGAATCAAATGTGAATGCAGTACCCGCTATAGGAGATAATAACAAAAGTTTTATGCTCTCAGATAATCAAACTTTCGATGAATTACGGGAAAAACTACTAGAAAAACTGTTACAATGGCAAAATCTCATAAATGAAGAAAAGGTTGAAAGTGATGTAGTGGGATTTCCTGTTTCTGCAAAGTGGTGGGAAGTGCTAGCGAATGTAACAACTCATAATGCATATCATATTGGTCAAATTATTTACATCCGAAAATTACAGAAGAGCTTTGATAATGAATAAAGTAACAATTCTCTTATTAAGGGAACAAAAGTGGACAAAACGAGACAAACGTCTCATTTTGTCCACTTTTTTATTGTTTAAAGATAGAGAAAACCTATTAAAACAAGGATTCGAAATTGGCGCAATACTTGCAATATAAAAGACGAACAAGAAAATAGGAGGGCTGGACATGTTAAAAACAACTGAAAGTAAAGGGAATGAAATTACGAAAGAACAAGCTCGTTGGATGTACGAAAAAATGTTAGAAATTCGTAAGTTTGAAGATAAGGTGCATGAATTGTTCGCGCAAGGCGTTTTGCCAGGTTTCGTTCATTTATACGCAGGTGAAGAAGCGGTAGCAGTTGGTGTATGTGCCCACTTAACGGATAGTGACAGTATTACAAGTACACATAGAGGTCATGGACATTGTATCGCAAAAGGTTGTGATTTAAATGGTATGATGGCTGAACTTTTCGGGAAAGCGACAGGATTATGTAAAGGAAAAGGCGGTTCCATGCATATTGCCGATTTAGATAAAGGAATGCTAGGTGCGAATGGCATTGTAGGCGGCGGTTTCCCACTTGCTTGCGGTTCAGCATTAACAGCTAAATATAAAGGAACAAAAGATGTAAGTGTTTGCTTCTTCGGTGACGGAGCAAATAATGAAGGGACATTTCATGAAGGGGTTAATTTAGCGGCGATTTGGAAGTTACCAGTTATTTTTATCGCAGAAAATAACGGTTACGGTGAAGCAACTACATTTGAATATGCTTCAAGTTGTGATTCTATTGCTGATCGTGCAAAAGCTTATAATATTCCAGGTGTTCAAGTAGATGGAAAAGATCTTCTAGCTGTATATAAAGCTGCTGCAGAAGCAGTGGAACGTGCACGTAATGGTGATGGTCCAACAATTATTGAATGTATGACATATCGTAATTATGGTCATTTCGAAGGTGAAGCACAAACATATAAAACATCAGAAGAAAAAGAAGAACATTTAAACGAAAGAGATGCAATTGTGAATTTCCGTAAGCATTTAATTCATGAAGGTTTATTAACGGAATCTGAACTTGTTGATATGGAAAAAGCAGTAGATGATGCAGTACAAAGATCCATTGAATTTAGTGAAAATAGTCCATACCCAGACGATGAAGAATTATTAAAAGATGTATACGTTTCTTACAAATAAGAGGAGGGTGAAAAATTATGACTAGAACAGTAAGTATGTCAACTGCAATTAATGAAGCAATGAAAATCTCAATGCGTCGTGATGAAAATGTAATTTTAATAGGTGAAGACGTTGCAGGCGGTGCACAAGTTGATCACCTGCAAGATGATGAAGCTTGGGGCGGTGTGCTTGGTGTTACGAAAGGACTTGTACAAGAGTTTGGCCGAAATCGTATATTGGATACACCAATTTCTGAAGCGTGTTATATGGGAGCTGCGATGGCCGCTGCTGCAACTGGGTTACGTCCGATAGCTGAGTTAATGTTTAATGATTTTATCGGTAGTTGTCTTGACCAAGTATTAAACCAAGGTGCGAAATTCCGTTATATGTTTGGAGGTAAAGCAAAAGTACCCGTTACAGTACGTACGATGCATGGCGCTGGTTTTAGTGCAGCAGCTCAACATTCACAAAGTTTGTACGCATTATTTACGAGCATACCAGGTATTAAAGTTGTTGTTCCTTCCACACCGTATGATGCAAAAGGCTTATTATTAGCGGCAATTGAAGATGATGATCCAGTAATCTTCTTTGAGGATAAAACACTTTACAATATGAAAGGTGAAGTGCCAGAAGGATACTATACAATTCCATTAGGAAAAGCAGATATTAAACGGGAAGGTTCTGATGTAACAATTGTCGCAATCGGAAAGCAAGTTCATACAGCGCTTGCAGCTGCAAAGCAATTATCGAAAAAGGGGCTTGAAGTAGAAGTAATTGATCCACGATCTTTATCACCACTTGATGAAGATACTATTTTATCATCTGTTGAAAAAACAAATCGTCTTATCGTCATTGACGAAGCGAATCCTAGATGTAGTATTGCAACAGATATTGCGGCAATTGTAGCGGATAAAGGTTTTGATTTGTTAGATGCACCTATTAAACGAATTACAGCACCACATACACCTGTTCCGTTCTCACCACCACTTGAAAAGTTGTATTTGCCAACACCAGAAAAAGTAATTGAAACTGTATCAGAAATGATCGGAGACCAATCTTTATTACATGTGTAATAAAACGATGAGAAGGGAGAGAGAGACATGGCTGTAGAAGTTGTAATGCCGAAGTTAGGTATGGCGATGAAAGAAGGTATTATTACGAGCTGGAATATTAAAGCAGGCGATAATGTAGCAAAAGGAGAACTAATTGCTAGTATTAATTCAGAAAAAATTGAAACGGAAATTGAAGCGCCAGCTGATGGTACGGTACTTGATATAGCTGTAAGTGAAGATGAAGGAGTGCCGCCTGGTACTGTAATTTGCTACATCGGTAAACCGAATGAAAAGGTAGAAATGCAGGAAAGCACACATGTTGTAGAAGAAAAAACATCTAATATAGAAGTACAAAATGTACAAAATCAAGAAGCAAATGGGAAAGAAGTATCGAAGCAAAGAATTAAAATTTCACCTGTAGCCAAGAAAATTGCAAAGTCTGAAAATCTGGATATCAAGGCATTAGTTGGTACAGGTCCTGGAGGAAGGATTACAAAGGCAGATGTATTAAAAGTACTTGAGGTAAGAGTAAACGTTCCGGAAATATCTGAACGAGAAAAAAGTAAAGCGATTCCTGTTACTGGTATGCGTAAAGCAATCGCAAATCGTATGCACGCAAGCTTACAAAATAGCGCACAATTAACGTTAACGATGAAAGTAGATGTAACAGATTTAGTTGCTTTACATAAAGAAATAGCGGAAGTTGTACAAAAAAGATATGATAATAAATTAACTATTACGGATTTCGTCTCGCATGCTGTTGTATTAGCACTTGGAGAGCATAAAGAAATGAACAGCGCTTATATAGATGATGCAATTCATCAATTTGAACATGTGCATTTAGGCATGGCAGTCGCATTAGAAAAAGGGTTAGTCGTTCCAGCTATTCGCTTTGCAAATAATTTATCTTTAGTAGAGTTGTCTAAAGAGATTAAGAATGTGGCACAAAAGGCACGAGCAGGTAGCTTAAGTAGTGATGATATGCACGGAACGACATTTACAATTAGTAATTTAGGTAGCTTTGGTATTGAATATTTCACACCGGTATTAAATACACCTGAAACTGGTATTTTAGGTGTAGGTGCAATTGAACATGTTCCTGTATTTAAAGGGAAAAAATTAAGAAAAGGAAGTATGTTACCTTTAAGTTTGACATTCGATCATCGTGTATTAGACGGTGCACCAGCAGCTGCATTTTTACGCACAATTAAACATTATTTAGAAGAACCTATAACAATTCTTTTATAAAGAGAAGGTGAGAGAATGAGTAAATTAGTTGTTATTGGGGGCGGACCTGCTGGCTATGTAGCAGCAATTACCGCGGCTCAAAAGGGCAAAGATGTCACTCTTATTGATGAAGCTGACCTTGGCGGAACATGTTTAAATGTTGGGTGTATGCCGACGAAATCACTGTTAGAAAGTGCTGAAGTACATGACATTGTGAGAAAAGCGAATGATTATGGGGTTACGCTTAATACGGGAAGTATATCAATTGATTGGGATCAAATACAGGGGAGGAAATCACAAATCGTAATGCAACTCGTCCAAGGAATACAATATTTAATGAAGAAAAATAAAATTAAAGTTGTAAAAGGAAAAGCGAAATTCGAAACGGATCATCGTATGCGAGTTGTACAAGGAAATAAAGAAGAAGTAGTTGATGGAGAGAGCTTTATTATCGCAGCTGGTTCCGAACCTACAGAATTACCATTCGCTCCGTTTGATGGAAAATGGATTTTAAATAGTAGCCATGCCATGTCTCTTGAGAGTGTACCATCTTCATTGTTAATCGTTGGTGGTGGTGTAATAGGATGCGAGTTTGCAAGCATTTATAGTAGACTTGGCACAAAAGTATCGATAGTTGAAATGGCACCGCAATTAATACCTGGTGAAGATGAAGATATCGCGAATACTTTAAGAGAGAAATTAGAAAAAGATGGGGTGAAAATTTTTACGGGAGCAGTTTTAAAAGGTTTAAATAACTATAAGAAGCAAGCTTCATTTGAATACGAGGGAATTACTCATGAAGTAACTCCAGAATTTGTTCTTGTTTCTGTAGGAAGAAAACCACGAGTGCAACAATTAGGATTAGAAAAGGCAGGGGTTCAGTTTTCAAATAAAGGGATTGCTGTGAATGAACATATGCAAACGAACGTATCGCATATTTACGCAGCTGGTGATGTGATCGGTGGAATTCAGCTTGCTCATGTTGCCTTCCATGAAGGAACGACAGCAGCATTACACGCAAGCGGAGAAGACGTGAAAGTAAATTATCACGCTGTGCCCCGTTGTATATACACAGCTCCAGAAATAGCTAGTGTCGGGTTAAGTGAAAAAGGTGCAAGAGTACAATATGGTGATATTCTCATCGGAGAATTTCCTTTTACAGCGAACGGAAAAGCTCTTATTTTAGGAGAACAAGTAGGTAAAGTAAAAGTCATTGTAGAACCTAAATACCAAGAAATTGTAGGGATTTCTATTATCGGTCCTCATGCAACTGAACTTATTGGTCAAGGAACCATAATGATTCATACAGAAGTTACCGCTGATATAATGAGAGATTATATTGCAGCACACCCTACTTTATCAGAAGCAATTCATGAAGCGTTAATGCAAGCGGTAGGACATGCTGTACATGCTTAAATGGAAATATAATAAACCACTATTCTCTAAACAAATAAGAGAATAGTGGTTTGATTTTTTATTAATAGAATATCTTATTATTTTTTAATTTCAATCGCTGAAGTAATATCGTTCCAATCAGGAGCTAAATTAGCAGTTTTACCATACCAATCAGCGTGTTTAAATATAACACCTTTTCCATATCCTTGTGTTGAAGTGTGCTCCCAAAGTGTCGTTGAATAACTTGCAGAAGGTGAGGCTGTACTTACAGAAGAAATTCTGTCATTCCAGCTAGATGGTAAGTTTTTAAAGCCGCTGCTCCAGTAAATATATTGACCACCTTTATCTTTATGTTCGTAAAAATCAGTACTACCAGCACCGCTACCTAAAGGATTAATATTATTTTTAATTGCTTTTTTATCCTTTGCAATATACGCATCCAATGTTTCACGGTTAGTAAAACCATAAGCTAGCCAATCTCCATTTTCATTTTGCTCTGGTAATACCATAGTAATTTGGATATCTTTCTTATCCTGATCACTTAATTTTGCAAATGAATTAACATTTTGTTCATCCACTTTTAAATAATCAAATGACTTAATTGTGTTACTTTTTTCCTCAGCACTTACTGCACCTAGTCCTCCAGTTAATGCAAAACCTGCTACTAATGTCCCTGCTACTAATTTCTTCAACATATAACCATCCCTTTTTGTTTGAATTTTTGTACAGGTGAATCTTGTACAGCTAAAATGTATTCTAATTTTATATTTTTGTAAATATTCTGAAGTTTTAGAAATAATAGGCGGAATATTTACATTTTTACATTATTTCTTTAGAAAAAATGGTTATTGGAATGATATAATAAGTGGATGTATTGCTTTTACTGGATGTAAAGATATTTTAGGAGAGGTGTCATTGAAATATTTTACAAGAGAATGGTATAAAAAAATGCAAGTTTTAGAATTTATAAGTTTTATAGAGTCTATAAAAGAATGGTCGGAAATGGATATACAAAGTTTAAAGGAAGAAATAGAGGAAAGGAAAATAGATTTATTAAAATTCCTTCCTGAATCGATATACTTAATTATACAAAACATAACAATTAATTCAGAATACCCATCAGGTGAACTGAAAAAACTTATGCAAGAGTGGACAACAGATTATGAGAAAAGAATGGCACAATTAGATCAATCATACGTAGAATATTTTAATTCCATTGAGAAAAAACTTCCGTCAAATGTCGCTCAGTTACACAAGACATCACTACACGATAGTGTAATTAAAGTAATAAAGAGAGAATCAGAAGATACTTTGTCTATCGTATTAGATTGCAGTGGTACTTTTAGTGAATTTGATAAACTTGAAGTAACCTTTATAGGAGTAACAAAGTGTTCTATGCCGGAAAACTTTGAAAATGCTTGGTGGTTATATCATGAAATAGCTCTTACTGAAGATGGTTTTGAACTTGGCGTTTTATTTGACTCTCCGTTTAGAGAAGTGACGATTTGCGCAGCAGATGTATTACTTGTGAAGAAATAATGTTGTATGGAGTATTACAAACGTTTGACATAATAAAAAAATAAAGTTATTGTAGATACATGAAGTCTACAATAGGAGCTGTACTATGAAATATTCTAAAGCTACAAATTATGCTCTTCATACAATGCTTTTTCTGGCAAAGGCCACACCAAATAAGTTAGTTAGTGTTCACCAATTAGCAGAAATGCAAAATGTTTCACCAACGTACTTGTCTAAAATACTAACTAAGTTGACGAAGGAAGGGATGATACACTCATCATCTGGTCCAAAGGGCGGTTACTCGCTTAGTAAGAATTGGGAAGATATTTCATTTTTAGATATTATACATGCAATTGAAGGCAAAACATCATTGTTTGACTGTTGTTTACATGACAAACCTGGATGTTTAATTAATGAGGCAATGCTCGCAGCAGAAGAGAAAATGGAAGAAGAGTTAAGAAATCAAAAAATCGTAGATCTTGCGAAAAAAATAAAAGTGGATTTTTAATCTGCTTTTATTTTTAAATTAATTAAGGATAAAAAGGCTCTTTAATATCTTTGATTGTAGTTAGAAAATGATATGAAGAAGGAGAGAAGATGATGAATAATTTTTGGAATGATCGATATAAATCAGATGAATATTTTTACGGGGAAGAACCTAATACATTTATTAAAGAACAAGCATTTCGTTTAGCAAATCACAATAAAGTAATAGCATTTGCGGAGGGAGAAGGTAGAAATGCTGTATTTCTAGCAAGACAAGGGAACGAAGTAACAGCTATTGATTATTCGGAAGATGGATTAGAAAAGACAAAAAAATTGGCAGAGAAGCATAACGTAAACGTGCATACAAAAAAAGTAGATTTATTAGCTGATAGTTTGCCAGAAAATGAATATGATGCGGCAATTATGGTATTTGGACATTTTCATGATGATTATAAAAAAATGATATTAGATAAAATGATACAAACGATAAAACCTGGTGGATTAATTATGTTTGAAGTTTACTCAAAAAAAACAAATAAACAATTGTACTGGTGGACCAAAAGATGTTGATATGCTGTATGATCCAATTGATATCCTTACTTGGTGTGAAGAACATAAGGTAATTCATTTCTTTAATGGAGAACAAGAGCGAGTTGAAGGGAAAGGGCACACTGGTTTAGCTGATGTTATTCAAGTTGTTATTAGAAAATTAATATAAGTGTTAATGAAAGTGTTAAATGTATGAATGTAAAAAGACCAGTCGTATAAGACTGGTCTTTCTATTTAGATACTAAATTATCAAGCTTCCAATATGTATTTGTTAACGGCGCAGCTTTGCTATCTATGTATAAATACATATTATTTAAATCTTTTGGTGAAGTTTTCAGTTCAAATACAACGTCAGTAGTTAAAGAGAATTCGTGTGGAACATTTTTATAGTGCTCGTCATCTATCGGATGAGCTTCACCTTCATATTTCTCACCAGTTTTTTCATCTTGTATGAAATATTTTATTTCCGAAAGATCAATAGTTTGTCCATCGTCTCGAACATTATTAATCATAACACGAGTAGTAAGGCGCCGCTCTTTGTCTATTTTTTCAAACTTTGCATTCTCAACTGTCGCTCTATAGTATTCATTTTTAACTATTTCTCCATAGTGCATTGCATTCTTTTCGAGAGCGCTCTTTTCTTGTTTTGATGTAGTATTGCTATTACATCCTGTTAATATTCCAGTAAATAATAATGCTGTACATGTCGTTTTGATTAATGATTTCATAGTAATCCCTTTCTGTATTAAAAAGTAAAACATAGGAATAATTTTACATCAATAGGAAGGTAAATGGAAGTATTTTTGCGTAATATACAGATATACATTTATTTGGTTGTCAAGTTAACAGGATAGAAAGAGGGAGAAGACTGTATAAAACGGAATAAATAAGAATTGAAAATATTGTAAAACGGAAGAGGCATGCATATAATTAAAATAAAGTTTAAGTTTCTGAACCTTCAATAACGGTGGTGATAACATGTTTACTGAAGAACGTCGAGAGAAAATTTTAGAACTACTCAATACAGATGGAAGAGTAATAGCAAAGGATCTTGCGGAAAGATTTGATATGTCTATTGATTCTATAAGAAGAGATTTGTCTATTATGGAAAAGGATGGTTTATTAAAAAGAACGCACGGAGGTGCAATTGAACTTACGCGAGTGAGAAACTTAGCTGCGGAACCAACTAAACGTTATAGTGATAGCTCAATATATGAGGACACAATTGCAAGAGTTGCAGCATCTTATATACAAGAAGGTGATTCAATTTTTATTGGTGGGGCTCCCGTTCATAATGCGATGCTGAAATATTTACCGGAAGTATCATTTACGGTTATTACGAATTCTATAGAAATAGCTGGCTATCTACGAGAATATAAGAATATTGATACGTATTTAATTGGCGGAAAAGTAAAACCTTCAGGGAATATTACTGATACACTTGCCTCTGAATTGATAAGTAGATTTTCTATTGATCTGTATTTCTCTACGGGTGGAGGTATTTCATTACAAGGTATTAGTACCGCAACACCTGAAGTTGCTTATTTTAGTAAAAGAGTAAGTGAAATTGCTAGAAGAAATATTTGTTTAGTTCCGCATAATAAACTTGGAATAGATTGTTTTATAAGAGGAGAGTCTCTAAAAAAAATTGACATTATTATAACTGACGAAGAGGCTAGTAAAGAAACTGTTCAGGACTTTGAGAAACAAGGTAAACAAGTTGTAATAGCGCCATTATATTCATTTGAAAGGAGTTTGACATGATTGTAAAAGAGCAAGAGTTTCATATAAATGGATTAACTTATACAATTCGTTCTGCAGCTGAGAAAGATGCTGACCAGTTATCGAAAATTAGAGTTCAGATTGATGGAGAAACTGAAAATATGGATAGAGATGCTGGAGAGGGATTTATAGATAATCTAGGATTTCAAAAAATAATAAAAACAGATAGTGAAGAGACGAAGAATCTCTTTTTAGTTGCAGAAGTGCACAATCGAATCGTTGGATTTTCAAGGTGTGAAGGATCAAATTTTAAGAGATTATCTCATAAAGTGGAGTTTGGCGTTTGCATTTTAAAAGAGTTTTGGGGATATAAAATGGGTAAGAGCCTATTACAACAATCTATTAAATGGGCTGACGAAAATGCAGTAAATAAAATATCTTTACAAGTATTAGAGACAAACGAGAAAGCTATTCATCTGTATAAAAAATTAGGTTTTGAAGTAGAAGGCATTTTGAAAAATGACAAAAGACTATCGGATGGAAAGTATTATAATACGGTATTGATGGGAAGATTTACTAATACTTTTCATGAAAGAGGTGAAGAAGTATGTTTTACAGAAGGAAGTACTATGTAGTGAAAAATGAATTCATAGAAGTATTTAATGATCATTTCAATAATACGAACTTACCTAATCAATTAAAGCATGGTTCTAGGCTAATAGGACGCTGGATGAAAGATAATAAGAATGGTACGTCTGAAGTATTTGCCATATGGGAATATGATAGTTATGAACAGTATAATGAAATAGAATCGAAAATTAGAAGTGACGAGAGGCATATTAAAGGAATACATGAATGGTATGAAAACCATGGCGGGAAAGAATATGTTTTACAGGAGTACATAGTAGAGATGAAAAATGAAGAGTTAGTATGTACTGTAAAGTAACAGAGGGGTGAGGGATAATAGAAATTAAAACAAAATTATATTTTAGTTTAGCATCCGCTATTTTATTTGCAATAGCCGTGATTGTTTTCTTTATAAATGGTAATCCACAAAAGTGGTTTTGGTTATGTATTTTGTTTGCGTCCATTATACAAAATATAGTGCTACTAAAAAAGAATAAAGAAGTGCATTAGGATATTCAAATTATTAACATATTTGTGTCGTATTGCTAGTTGTATTGAAAACGCTTTTATTCAGTTTTATAATAAAAGTATGTTTTATAAATCTCCAAAACAATTAAAAGGGAGATGATACAATGTTAGCTTCACCGTTTTACTTACATGCATGGAAAAAGTTTGTTAATGAAGGTGTTCTTGATTCAAATCGCATAAATCAAAGAATTTCAGAATCGTGGCATCGATGTAAACAGGCTAATGTTAATCCTCACATGAATAAAGGTCAGAAAGTTTTGTCTTCTAATATTTTTCGAGAACAAAAGAAAAAGAGTGAAATTTTCCTTGATATAGCATTACCCCAAATACAAAATTTGAGAAAAACCATTGATGAACTACAAATGATGGCATTATTAATCGATCCAGATGGTTATGTTCTATCCTTAAGTGGAAATAAACAAACGTTAAAGCGAGCGAAACATATTAATTTTATTGAAGGTGTAAAATGGACGGAAGCAGCTGTGGGGACAAACGCAATAGGAACAGCGCTAGAAATTGAAGAAGCTATTATGATAAGTGGTACTGAACATTACTCCGTGGCATCTCATAGCTGGAGTTGTGCGGCTGCTCCCATTCATAACGATGACGGGAAATTAATTGGTATTCTAGATTTCTCCTGTCCAATTGAATTTTCACATCCATATATGCTCGGTATGGTAACTTCAATTGCACATGCGATTGAACGTGAATGTAGCATAAGAGTTCATCAAAATGAATTACACTTAATCCATCGTTTTTTAGATGTCATTGATAGTGATGAACAAGTAGTTATTTGTAATCATCGTGATGTTATCGTTTCTGCGAGTAAGAGCGTTCGGGAACGAGTAACTAATTGGTCAAGAATGAAACTTGAAGATTTAGTGCACCATGGATTGGAAACTAAATTAGAGATACCGGTATATAGTAATGAAAGAATGATCGGGAAATGTATGTATTTAAAGGAAAACAAACAAATGAATACATATTCTGCTTTCACATTTATAAAAGGAATTACTTTTCCAGGAGTTACCGGGACAAGCAAAGCATTTCAACACACACTAGAAGAAATTAAGCTTGTTTCACCGACTGATGCTAGTGTGTATGTATGTGGTGAGACAGGAGTAGGAAAGGAATATGTCGCGAGAGCGATTCATGAAAATAGTCCAAGAAAAGACGGGCCCTTTATAGCTGTTAATTGTGGTTCTTTGCCTAAAGAATTAATGGAAAGTGAATTGTTCGGTTATGCTGAAGGTGCGTTTACAGGTGCGCGACGTCAAGGGTATAAAGGGAAATTTGAACAAGCGAATGGAGGAACATTATTTTTAGATGAAATTGGTGAAGTACCACCAGAGATGCAAGTAGCCTTATTGCGTGTTTTACAAGAACGCACAATAACTCCAATAGGAAGTTCAAAAGAGGTACCAGTAAATATTCGTATTATTACTGCCACACATAAAGATTTACTAAGGTTAGTAGAAGAAGGGAAATTCCGTCAAGATTTATATTATCGTTTACATGTTTATCCACTATATGTTCCATCGTTAATAGAAAGAAAAGAGGATATTCCATATTTTATACAACACTTTTGCGAACGGAAGAATTGGAATGTTGTATTTCCGAAGAGTATTTGTAATCAATTTTTACAACATACATGGCCCGGAAATATTCGAGAACTAGTAAATGCATTAGAACGCATTTACATTTTGTCGCAAGGACGGGAAATATGCGAAAAACAAGTCGCTTTTTTGATACAAACAATGATGGGAAATCAACAACAACTTGAGTTACAAGTTGAAAATAAAACCGAACATACATTGAATTTTCGCGAAAAAATACAGCGTGATAGCATGATTGAAGCATTACAAAAGACAAACGGAAATGTTTCATTAGCTGCAAAACTATTAGATGTACCCCGTAGTACATTTTATAAACGAATGCAAAAATATAAGTTATAAAGTAGATTTTTGTAATCTACTTTTTCTTTGTGGGCTCATGTTCTGTCGGAATGTGCGCTTACCGGGGAAATAATAGAATTGTTAGAAAGGAAATTTCCTAATGGGGGTTAGTGTGTGAAGTATATTGAAATTGGCTTCGGAAATAGGTGGTTCGTTCGAACAGAAACTGAAAATAAAGATGGAACTGAATTTGAAGAACGAGGAATTATAAAACCTATTTATTTTGAGTCTTTATATGTACGAGTGTGGTTTCGGAAAACGTGTTTAATTTTTGATACGAAAGAAAGGTTTAAAAAGGTTAAGAAGAGGAGGATTGAATATAAATTTATAGTTGGAATTGTAAGTAGACTGGATAAAGAAGAAGTGGGCTAACATGCGTAGTTATATTGGACAGGAAATTCTTTTGACTTATATCAAATTCATAAAAAGCAATTTTACTAAATATAAATTGTTAATACAACCACTAAAAATTATTATCAAGACCTAAAAGCTAAAAATCTTTTAAAAATAAAGGTGAGCGCATATTAGTCATGTATAATATGTACTCACCTTTATTTTCTTGTTCAAAGCACCCGTTAGTCACTCATGGAACATGGAATAAAGTGTGGTATTGATTTAAAATAAAGTTTGATAATTTATAAAAAAGATTGATAAAACCCTGTATTAATATAAGGTTTTTTTTTGCCCCTTAAATTTCAGTTGTATTGTTCAATTAAAGGGCCAGATTGTTGAGGAAACAGGAATAATAAGAATACTCAAAAGATTGTTTGTGAAGTGTTACACTTAAACTAACGGGCAGTTTAGCTTAAGTACATTTTTTCACAAATTTAAAGGGGGAAATTTCCCCATTTTTTATACCAGCTTAACGTTGATTCGGGAATATTGAACTTCGCTACCTGCTAATTGAATTCTACTTCATCTGGAGACCTTTAAATTAAAATGTTTCCTTTCTTCTGACAGACTTATTAAATTTCGAAAACAATCAATTCAATCATCTTTTCGTATAGAAAAACTTATTAAGAAACATGCACTAGAAAAAATATAAATCATATATAGGAGATATCCCGTTTGAATGCTTGAGGAGGATATTATGAAACCTATGTTACCTAGTGAAAAATATTTCGGTAATTTAGAACTAGTTTATGCATTTTATGGGGCTATGCCTACAGGTGTTACTGTTTCAGAAACCGGTCGTATTTTCATTTGCTTTCCGAAATGGGGAGACGATGTTAAATTTACTGTGGCGGAAATTTTTGAGGATAAATTGCAGCCTTATCCTAATTTACAAACCAATTTGGTTAACCCCGAGAATATCCCAATGACTTTCATCAGTGTCCAAAGTGTAGTTGCTGATGGAAGGGGAACGCTTTGGATATTAGATACAGCGGCACCAAATTTTTCTGAACCTATTAAAGGGGGGGCAAAATTAGTCGCTGTTGATTTAGAAACCAATACAATAAGAAAAGTATATACCTTTACAGAAGATGTTGTCCTGCCTACAACTTATCTGAATGATGTCCGTTTTGATTTTCGTGTTGGAAAAGCAGGTTATGCCTATATAACGGATTCTTCTTCAAGAGGACCAGGAGCTATTATCGTCGTAGATTTATCAAATGGAAACGCGTTTAGACGGTTAAATGGAGCAAATTCAACTTCACCCGATCCCTATTTTTTACCGAAAGTAGAAGGTCAAATTTTAATGAATCGAAACAAAGACGGTTCAACTTCTCCATTTAGATTGGCGTCTGATAGTCTTGCGATTTCTCCTGATGGAAAGATATTATTTTTTGCTCCACTAACCAGTCGGCATTTGTTCTCGATCTCAACAGAAGCCCTGAGAGACAGAACGATATCGGACATGAATTTACCTTATCATGTGGAGTATTGGGGAGAAAAAGGTGCGTCTGATGGAATGATCACTGATGCAAAAGGAACTGTTTATGCTGGAGATTATGAAAATAACAGTATCCGTAAGATATTTCCAAATGGCATAATGGAAACTATTGCACATGATCCGAGAATTTTGTGGCCGGATACTTTTTCAATTGGTCCGGATCAATATTTGTATGTCATTGTGAACCAATTACATCGACAGCCTAGATTTCATTATGGAAAAGACTTACGACAGAAACCTTATAGTTTACTTCGTATCAAAATTGATGAATTTCCTGCTCCGACCTTTTCATAATAAAAATAGTCAATTAATTGTTTTCATTGATAGAAAATGATCAAACTTTTTTATAAAACCAAAACATAAACCTGCTGGATAAGAATCCATTTTGATCAATCTTTTTCAAAATGGATTCTTTTTATTTACCATAGAATACGGGTTAACACGATATTTTTAATCAAACTTTATTTTAAAATTACGAAGAAACTCATGAATGTTTTAAAAAATATGGTGAAGTAGTAATACCCGAACTTATGAGTGAAATTAATGAAAAGTTAAAATGGGGTGTTGTTAGTTATGTAGATCATAAGGAGTATGCTTTATGGCCACATTCTATTTGAAGATTTTTCATTGAAAATCTCAATAGCTCTTTCACATATTTCTTGATTAATACAAAATCTTTCTGTTATCCAATAATTAAGTTCAGAAGATGTAAGGCTTTGTTCTATTTTCTTACCTTGGAAATATCGTTTTAAAACATTATCATTAATAGAAGTTGGAATACCATCGATATAACCGAAAATCTGAATTTTCTTTAATACAGGAGATGTATGCCAATCGTTAGACTTTTTAATGAGTTCTTTCATACTTGATAAATGTATTGGATCTGTATGTAAGATTTTTGCTGGACCTGGATTTCTAGCAATTTTAATCCTATTATTTGAGACTTCATAAGTGAAAGTTTCTCTTACATTACTTACTTGAAATGATTCATAAAGTGGGTAAGCTTGGAATAAAGGTGCACAATAACCAACATCAACATAATAAGGTTGGTCTAAGTTAACCCGTAAGCATAAATGTCCGGGATCCATATACATATAATGAACATTAAAACCAAGATTTGATAATAACCAATGGAATCCAATTGAGTGCGTCCAACAAGTACCCCCGAGACCTTTTGTTGTAATACGGTTTATGTATGTCTCAATGGAAGGAAAATAATTACCTGTTTCATTACCCTTTTCCCAGTCAATTATTTTAGTAAGGGTTTCCCATTTTATTTTTTCTTGATGAGCTTTAATAAGCTCATTTAAAAACTTTAAGCTAGTAGGCTGTTTTGTCGTACCTAAAAATGATAGAAAGCTATTTACTAGTTGTACTTGGGTCATTTTCTTATCCTTTCTATATAGAAATTGCTATTGGTATTATTATACAATAGGTGTCAGAAAATACAGTTGTTTATTATTGGAGTGGGAGAGAATTATATGTCGATGTCGCTATATTATAAAAAAATCCGTGAGCAATTAGGCCGTGAACTAATTCTAATACCGAGTGTAGCTGCTGTTATTAAAAATGAGCAAGGGAAAATCTTATTTCAATATCCTGGTGGAGAATACTGGAGTTTGCCAGCTGGAGCAATTGAGCCTGGAGAAACTCCAGAAGAAGCGGTAGTTCGTGAAGTGTGGGAAGAAACGGGTTTGAAAGTGCAAGTAAAAAAACAAAAAGGGGTATTTGGAGGGGAAAGGTTCCGTCATATATATCCGAATGGCGATCAAGTAGAATATATTGTTGTTGTGTTTGAATGTGAAATTACTAGTGGAAAACTGAAATCGATAGATGGTGAATCTTTAAAACTACAATATTTCTCATTTTCTGAAAAGCCTACTTTAGCGCTACCATACCCAGATAATATATTTTTATAGATGTAAAATAACACACCTTACTTATTGAAGGTGTGTTATTTATATAACCCGGTCGTATACATCTCCGTTAACGTATACACAATTTCCTCTAAGTTAATCTTTTTATCATTTTGCGTAATAGTCCAAAGAAACGATTCATTCATCGCGAACCAACCGCGTGCTACAATCTCTTTATTTAAATTAGGTTGTGCTAATCCACTTTCTTGAGAGTAAGTAATATCTTGTTTAATACTTGTTATAAAACGTTCCCGAATCTCATCCCATTTTTGCCGTATTTCTCTTGATAATCCTATCGCTTCCTCTACAACTTGCAAAATAGCGCGTTCTTCATCTGCTAATTGCAGGAATGCTCTAACTTGATTTTGGATCATTATACGTGCTTCCTCTTTTGTTTGTGGAGAAAAAGAGCGCTCAGCAATATTATAAAATTGATTCATAACATCTTCCATTAAACTAATTAGGAGATCATCTTTGTTTTTGAAGTATACATATGCTGTTCCATAACCAGTTTCTGCATGTTTAATAATTTGTGTAATTGTCGTTTTTTGAAATCCATTATTTATAAAAATAGTGTAACCAGAGTGTAATAGTTTCTTCTTCGTTTCTAAGGAGCGGTGTTTTCTTGATGAAAGAGAAGAGTTTTTCAAAGAACCACCTCTTTATACTGAAATATCTGAAAATATAACTGTATTGTAAAAGAAGTTCATATATAAAGTCAACTGACACAATATCATTGACGTTGTATCAATTAAGGTGATATATTTCAATTAGTTAGAATAAAAAGAAAATTAAGAGAAGGTGACACCATGTATAAAGAACCATTTCAACCAACTTATGAGTATGCGCTTGAATGTGATAAACATGATGAACTGAAAGATTTTCAAACTGAATTCTATAAAAAAGAAGGTACTATATATTTAGATGGAAACTCATTAGGGCTACTTTCAAAAAGAGCAGAGAAATCATTACTTACGTTGCTAGAATCTTGGAAAGAGTATGGCATTGACGGCTGGACAGAAGGTGAGCACCCGTGGTTTTTCCTTTCAGAGAAATTAGGTAAACTTACAGCCCCTCTTATTGGAGCTTTACCCGAAGAAACTATTGTAACCGGTTCTACGACTACGAATATACACCAAGTTATTGCGACGTTTTATGAACCAAAAGGAATACGTACAAAAATACTTGCGGATGAATTAACTTTCCCGTCAGATATTTATGCACTTCAAAGTCAAATTCGTCTAAAAGGATTAGACCCAAATGAACATCTAGTAAGAGTGAAAAGCCGAGATGGTAGAACACTTTCTGAAGAAGATATTATTTATGCGATGGAAGATGATATCGCTTTAATTTTATTACCTTCTGTTTTATATAGAAGTGGTCAAATTCTGGATATGAAACGTTTAACAACGGAAGCTCATAAACGCGGCATTCATATCGGATTTGATTTATGCCATTCAATAGGATCTATTCCGCATCATTTCAAAGATTGGGATGTCGATTTTGCTGTTTGGTGCAATTATAAATATTTAAATGCAGGACCAGGTAGTGTTGCAGGCCTTTATGTAAATAGTAAACATTTTAATAGACTGCCAGGATTGTCTGGATGGTTTAGTTCTAGAAAAGATAAACAGTTTGATATGGAGCATACATTAACAGCTGCTGATCATGCAGGTGCTTATCAAATTGGTACACCGCACGTATTAAGTACAGCACCATTAATTGGTTCACTTGAAATTTTCAAAGATGCTGGTATTGAACGTTTACGTGAGAAATCTTTACATATTACGAGATACATGCTGAATTTAATTGGACATGAATTAAAAGATTTCGAATTTACAATTGGAAATCCATTAGAGGATGAAAAACGAGGTGGGCACATTTATTTAGAGCATGCAGAAGCAGCACGTATATGTAAAGCACTAAAAGCAAATGGAGTAATTCCAGATTTTAGGGCGCCAAATGGGGTGAGACTTGCGCCGGTCGCTTTATATAACACATACGAAGAAGTGTGGAAATCTGTACAAATATTAAAGAAAATTATGAAAAATGAAGAGTATAAGCAGTTTGAAAATAAGCGAGAGGTTGTGGCATAAATATGAAAACATCAGAGTGGATTGATATTTCACAACCGCTAAATAATAATATTGCAACGTGGCCAGGAGACACACCGTTCTCGTATGAAGTTTCATGGTCAAAAGAAGAAAGTGGCTCAGTAAATGTCGGAAAGTTAACGATGAGTATTCATACAGGCACTCATATTGATGCACCATTTCATTTTGATAATGATGGAAAGAAAGTATTAGATTTAGATGTTCAAGTTTATGTTGGCCCAGCACGGATTATTGACGTTTCTAATCTTGAAAGCATCGGGAAAAAGGAATTAGAAAGCTTTCATTTAGAAGGTGTAGAACGATTATTATTACGTACATCTTCACATGGAAAAGCTGAAGAATTTCCAGAGGTGATCCCTCATTTACGTGCAGACATAGCGTCGTTTCTTTCAGAGAAAGGTATTCGTTTAATCGGAGTAGATGTACCATCAGTTGATCCGCTAGATGATAAAGAATTAGCAGCGCATCATCAATTATTTAAACATGGAATTCATATTTTAGAAAATGTCGTACTAGATCATGTAGCAGACGGTGATTATGAACTTATTGCATTACCACTTGCATTAACTGATGCAGATGGAAGTCCAGTTCGAGCCGTTATTAGACCAATATAAGTAGAATCATATAAAAGGGGCGTTTGGCTAATATGAAAGAAAATGAAAAAGTAATTATGGAAAAAGGGATTCATACGGATTTTAAAGAGAATATGACGTATGGGGAGTATTTACAATTAGATAGTTTACTATCTTCTCAAAAAAGATTATCGGACCATCATGATGAAATGTTATTTATCGTTATTCACCAAGCAAGTGAGCTTTGGATGAAGCTCATTTTACATGAGCTAAATGCGGCGATTGAATCTATTAAACAAGATAAATTACAACCAGCTTTTAAAATGTTAGCACGTGTATCAAAAATTCAGTCTCAAATTATTCAATCTTGGGATATTCTTGCGACATTAACACCATCAGAATATATTGAGTTTCGTGATTCACTCGGTCAAGCTTCAGGTTTTCAATCGTATCAATATCGTATGATTGAGTATGCACTTGGCTATAAAACGCCACACGCATTAAAAATTTATGAAAAGGATCCAGAATTACATGCACGACTTCATAAAGCGCTACATGCACCAAGTCTATATGATGTCGCGATTCAAGCATTAGTAAAAGAAGGATTCCCTATTCATAAAGATGTGTTAAACCGTGATATTACGCAACCTTATGAAGAAGATGCAACAGTAGAAGCAGCATGGTTGGAAGTGTATGCGGATGTGAAAAAATATTGGAATTTATATCAGCTTGCTGAAAAATTGATTGATATTGAAGACTGGCTACAACAATGGCGTTTCCGTCATATGAAAACAGTAGAAAGAATTATTGGACATAAAATGGGAACAGGTGGATCCTCCGGTGTTTCTTATTTAAAACGAGTACTTGATCAACAATTCTTCCCAGAGCTTTGGAATGTTCGTACGAAATTATAAAAATAAACCTGTCAGTTCATTATGGCTGACAGGTTTATTTTTATTTGAGCACAATTATGTTTAAAATGAAGGAACAAGATATAATAAATGGAGTAACTATTTAAATGGAGGTAAAGTTTTTGGATTTCAAGCAACTAGAAAATAAATTCGAAAAGAAAAAAGTGAATACATTTCTTGTTTATCAAAAAGGGGAATTAACAACTGAGTACTATAAAACACCTGAATGTGCAAATAACTTATATAAAATAAATTCGATTACAAAAAGTATTGTATCTTTATTAATTGGTATTGCTCTTGATAAGAGCTATATAAATGATATACATACACCGATTACAGAGTGGATTGAAAATGTACCTGGAGAAAAACATGATTTGACGCTTTATCACTTATTAACAATGACTACTGGTGAGGATTGGAAAGAGTTTGGAAATGGAGTAGTATTCCCAAATGACTTTGTAGAATCAGAGAACTGGGTGCAGTACATATTAGAAAAGCCAATAATTGAAGAACCCGCTACAAAAATGAATTATAATTCAGGTTCTTCTCATTTACTGAGCTATATTATTCAAGAAGCTACTGGAATGTCGACAGAGCGGTTTGCAAAGAAATATTTATTTGATCCATTAGAAATTAACGAATACGAGTGGCAACAAGATCCGCAAGGTATATATGTCGGCGGCTTCGGTATGAAAATGAAATCTACCGATTTATTAAAATTAGGAAAGTTATGTTTGCAAAATGGATATTGGAATGAAAAAGAAATTGTATCAGCGAAATGGTTAGAAGAGTCAAGTAGGGCTCTATTTGAAACATATGAACATGTCGGTGCATATGGATATCACTGGTGGGTATTACATAACGGAAGATTTCACATACCGTATTGTATATATTTTGCTATGGGATACGGCGGACAATACATCGTTATCATTCCTCAGTTAGAAATAGTAGCAATTATAAGTAGTCATATGCCAAAACGTGGGCTTGTTCCATTAAAACTATTTATTGAGCATGTACAGGGAAATTCTAATTATATATAAGAAAAGGAGGGAATGTATGAAGGATGAAAAAATTTTATCTTTATTTAGATTATGTTTAAGTCTTCTAGTGTGTAGCGCCATTGTTACGCAATTCATAATTAGGGCACAAGTGAAGCCGTTTAATCCAGTTAACTTTTTTAGTTTCTTCACCATTGAAAGTAACATTTTAGTTGCATGTATTCTCCTTTTAAGCAGTATCGGAACAGCTACATTTGGTCGCTCAGAACAGTTTAGTATACTTCGTGGTGCGGCAACGGTATACATACTTACGACAGGACTCGTTTATTTTTTGTTACTAAGAGGGTTAGAAGAGTCACTTCAAACGGCAATACCATGGGTAAATACTGTGCTACATTATATCATGCCGATTGCAATGCTTTTAGATTGGATTTTAAATCCACCTATTAAGAAAATCACTTGGAAACAAGCTGCAAGTTGGCTCTTATTCCCGTGTTTTTACGTTGTATATAGCTTAATACGTGGTCCAATCGTGAATTGGTATCCATATCCGTTTTTAGATCCGAGAATAGGTGGATATGGTAAAGTACTTTTATATAGCATAGGGATAGCTGTAGTAATTGGCGCTATTTGTATATTGGTAAGATTTTTAGGGAATCGAAACTTTAGGGAAAAATTTTAGAAATGCAAGGAACCCCACTGTTTCCATTTTTAACAGTGGGGTTTCATTTTATCCCCCATTAACGGGCAGCCCGATTGGTGAGGGCTGATTAAAGTTTCACTTTATCTACTCGTCTTCTGAAACGACAACTTTATAAATTTCTCCGTCTTCGTTTCAAATTCTACATCAACAAAAACACCATATTCTTTTCCATCTTCACGTAACCACAATTTAAATTTTTCAACAGTTATTTGAACTGTTTTTGGTTTTCTACCTATATGAAGATAGTCAATAATTTCTGCTTTTGGGTATTGTTCTTTCGTCTTTTCTACGGCAAGTTTACCCCATTTGGCATACGGCGGCTGCGCATGAACAATTGATGAGCCTGTATATATATTTGAACATGTTGTTAGGAACAGAATGACGAGTGCGACACGTTTTAACGATTTCTTCATGATGAACTCCTTTCATCCTTTTTTTATATTGTTTACATATTTTTTCAACGATATTAGTTTGGATTTTTTTGTCTTCTTTACATAAAAGCGAGGCTTTTACAAAACATAACCAAGAAATCATTTCCGTAATTAAGGAGGGAAAATTATGCGCCAAAAAGCTATTTTTAAAATAGCAGTTTTACTTGCGTTCATAGGACTGTCTTTAATGGTCAGTAGTATACAACTAAAGAATGTAGAAGCTTTTTCTAATCAAGTTATTCAAAGAGGAGCATCTGGCGAAGATGTCATTGAACTGCAATCTCGTTTGAAATATAACGGATTTTATACGGGAAAAGTGGATGGTGTTTTCGGATGGGGTACATACTGGGCACTTCGGAATTTTCAAGAGAAATTCGGATTACCCGTTGATGGTTTAGCTGGAGCTAAAACGAAGCAAATGCTCGTGAAGGCAACGAAGTATGACAAGTCAACTGCTAATAAAGGGACAACAACGAATAAAGGAAATAGCGGCGGAACTGCACAAGAGAATAAACCACCTCAAAATAAAGGGACAAATGTTCCGAACGGTTATTCTCAAAATGATATTCAGCTTATGGCAAACGCAGTATACGGAGAATCACGTGGTGAACCGTATTTAGGACAAGTTGCGGTAGCTGCCGTTATTTTGAATCGTGTTACAAGTGCGTCATTCCCAAATACTGTTTCAGGTGTAATCTTTGAGCCTAGAGCATTTACAGCAGTAGCCGATGGACAAATATATTTAACGCCAAATGAAACAGCAAAAAAAGCAGTTTTAGATGCGATTAACGGATGGGATCCAACAGGAAATGCTTTATATTATTTCAATCCAGATACTGCGACTAGTAAATGGATTTGGACTCGTCCACAAATTAAAAAAATCGGTAAACATATTTTCTGTAAATAGAGCGGAGGTGGGACAATGTTACGAGGTATTATCATTGTATTATTAACAGTCGGTGTAGTAGGAACAGGCTATTGGGGCTATAAAGAGCACCAAGAGAAAAATGCGGTTTTAATTCGAGCGGAAAATAGCTATCAACGTGCATTCCATGATTTAGCATACGAAGTCGATTTATTACACGATAAAATTGGCACAACACTTGCGATGAATTCACGATCATCTTTATCACCTGCATTAGCGGATGTATGGCGTTTAACATCTGAAGCTCGCTCAGATGTAGGACAACTTCCTTTAACATTAATGCCATTTAATAAAACGGAAGAATTTTTAGCGAATATCGGTGATTTCAGTTACCGTGCAGCCATTCGTGATTTAGAAAAAGAGCCGTTAAATGAGCAAGAATATAAAACGCTACAAACTTTATATTCAAATGCAGGAAATATACAAGATGAGCTAAGAAAAGTACAACATCTTGTTTTGAAAAATAATTTACGCTGGATGGATGTAGAAATGGCACTTGCATCAAATCGTGATCCAGCAGATAACACAATTATTGATGGATTGAAAACTGTAGAGAAAAACGTAACATCATATTCTTCTACAAACTTCGGACCGACCTTTACAAGTGCGCAAAAAAATAAAAAAGGCGGATTTGAAGCGGAAGGAAAGGCAATTTCTAAAGATGAAGCGGCGAAAATTGCCAAATCGTTTTTGAATTTAAAAGGAAATGAAAAAGTAGATGTAGAGAAAAGTGGAAAAGGTGCGAAAGAATCCTTCTATAGTGTGAAAATTAAAGATGAAGCAACGAACAATGAGTTCTATATGGATATTACCGGAAAAGGCGGATATCCAATTTGGGTTATGAATAACCGCGAAATTAAAGAACAGAAAGTTAGTTTAAACGATGCAGGTAGTAAAGGTTTAAAATTTTTAAAGGACCATAAGTTTAATAATATGGAGCTTTATGATAGCTCACAATATGATAATGTTGGTGTATTTACGTATGTAGTAAATGAAAATGGAGTACGAATTTATCCAGAAGCAATCCAAATGAAAATTGCTTTAGATGACGGTTCTATCGTAGGGTTCTCCGCAAAAGAATATTTAGCGTCACATCAAAAACGAACAGTTCCATCGGCAAAGCTAACTGCAGCAGAAGCAAGAAAGAAAATCAATCCGGATGTAAAAGTAATGGAAGAACGTAAAGCTGTAGTAGTTAATGATTTGCATAATGAAGTACTTTGCTATGAATTTGTAGGTACTTTAGGAAAAGATACGTACCAAATATTCATTAATGCTAATAGCGGGGTCGAGGAAAAGGTAAAGAAAATGCAAGCTGTTGAAAAAATTTATGATTAAACCTTAAAAGTGAAGTGGTGAAAATAATGAAAACTCTAATATATATATTAATGCTTTGCTTCGTTATAACTGGATGCAGTATTGGAACAAAAGAAAACCCAAACGAAAAGCCGGAACAAAAAAATGTTTCAATGAAAAATGTTAATTATACGAATAAATCCAATAAGCCAAATGAAAAAGCGGCAGATCATTTAGCATCTTTAGCAGCAAGTGTGCCAGGTGTGAATGATGCGACAGCGGTCGTTGTTGGAAAATATGCTATTGTAGGTATAGACGTAAAAGCAAAACTTGATCGAACTCGTGTTGAATCAATTAAATATTCTGTTGCAGAAAGTTTAAAAAATGACCCTGACGGTGCTAATGCAGTCGTTGTAGCAGATGTTGATACGTATGAACGCCTCAAACAAATCGGAAAGCAAATTAAAAAAGGAAAAACAGGTGAAGGTATACTAGATGAATTAGCGGCTATTGTGGGACGAGTAATGCCACAAGTTCCACATGATATGATTGAAAATCGAGAAACGAATCCAATTAAAGATAATGATAAACAATTACCAAAAGATGAAGAACAAGAGTTAAGAAAAGAACAGGATGATCAATCAAATAATCATTTGAATAAATGAAATTAGCCTCGTACTTAATTGTGCGAGGTTTTTAAGTATAATATTAAATATTCAGTTTATTTTTAAGGGAATATATGGTTTAATTATGATGGGAGGGACAACTGTTATGATGAAAAAAAGCGCATGTATATTGTTTAGTTTATGCTTAGGTTTCAGTATGACAGCGTGTGAAAAGAGAAAAGAAGTGAAAAATCAAACAGCAACTTCTTCTACTGTGATGGAAAGGCAACAAAAAGAATCTATCAATATAAATCATTTCTCGAACATAAATGAAGGAATGACTTATACAGAAGTGAAAGATTTAATTGGTTTTGAAGGGGATTTACTTATAGAAGAAGGGGTAGAACATTCTACACAAATTAAACAAATTTTTGCTTGGAAAGGAAACGATCCAAATTCATTTGTTGAAATTACCTTTTTAGATGGAAGAGTGCATTCAAAAGCACAGCAAGGTATAAGTTAATAAGCTAAAAAATGGGAGAGTTTAGCATGAACATACACATAGGGGAAATTCAATTAGTTCCGTATAAGGAGAAATATAAAGAACTTATACAAACATTTACTTTACCAAGTGAACAAGTTCAGTTTACAGCAGATCCAAGCGCATTACTGGAAAAAGCAAAAAGTGATCGTACAAAAAATGTGATTGTTATTTTAGATTACAATGGGGTACCGGTGGGTCTTTTCGCATTGGAAACGGGAGATAGAGTAAAGGAATTCACAGATAATGAGGATGCTTTACTTTTAACGTCATTTTCTATTAATCACAATAGACAAAGAAAAGGATTCGCTAAAAAGTCATTGTTATTATTAGAAGATTTTGTAAAATTCTATTTTCCAATAAAAAATGAAGTTGTACTTGCTGTGAATGAAAGAAATATTCCTGCACAAAATTTATATGCAAAAGTGGGCTTCGAAGATAAAGGTTTTAGAAGAATGGGACCAATTGGCCAACAAATAATAATGCATTTACCTATAATGAAATAATGAGATAGAAAACTTACTCTTGAATATTCATGTAGTAGGTTTTTTTATTTTAACAATATATAATATATGTATATAAAATGAAATAGAAATGAAGGATATAAAAAATGAATCAAGATAGAAAATGGAATATCGTTGGGGGAAGAGTAATTAAAACTGGGATTGCAGTTTTTCTTACAGTGTTAGTTTGTGAATTTTTCGACATCCCAACTATTTTTGCTGTAATAACAGCAATTGTTACAATTGAACCAACTGCAACAGACTCAATAAAAAAAGGACTTATTCGCTTTCCGGCCTCAACAATTGGATCGGCATATGCTATGACTTTCACATTTTTCCTAGGTCACCAAGCAATTTCTTATGCATTAGTTGCAGGAAAAGGTATGAAAAAGGAGACTGCTCAGGATTTATCTAAATTGACTGTATTATTGCATAAGGCGATACAATTTGTTCAATATGAGCAGAAAGATTGGAAATATCATCAACATACAAAGAAGGAAATGAGAAGCTTTTTAATGATGCAGAAGCAACTTCATATATTACAGCAAATCATTTACCATATAGATAATTTAGCTCGGGTATCAATTGAGACTTGTGACTGGTCACAAAGTGAAAGAGAAATATTACAACGAACAATTCATTCTATAATTGCTATATTGAGAAACCATTGTAATGAAATTGATGAGGAACATTTCAAACTTATTGCTGAATTAGATAAGCAATTTTGGAGTTATAAAAATGATTTAAAAGATTATAAACCAAATCATTATCATCACCATTTTTTAAGTGAATCTATTATTTTATTTGAGGTATTATCTATTCATGATATGTTAGAAGAATTAAAACAAATATCCGAGAAATATGAGTTGGAAAATCGATTCAATTGATAAGTTCATTTTACTGTGGGGGGGATAATATGACACTTTATATTGCATTACTAAGAGGAATCAATGTCGGTGGCCATAAAATAATCAAAATGGCTGATTTAAAACGAGTGTTTGAATCAATAGGGTTAAAACAAGTGAAAACATATATACAAAGTGGTAATATCGTGTTCGAATCTGAGGAAGGTATAAACTTTCTAAAGGACCGAATACAATCTGAACTAAAAAAAGAATTTGATTTCGATGTTCCAGTCATGCTAAGAACATATGGTGAATTTATAAATATTATTAAACAATGTCCGTATGAAGTTCATTCATTGTTAGAAGGAGAAAGTGTTCATGTTGCTTTTTTAGCTAATGTACTTTCTGAAGAGGAAAGTAGTCAATTGCTTACATTTAAAAGTGAACTTGAAGATTGCTATATAGATGAGAAGGTTGCATATTTGTTTTTCAAAAATAGCATTCGAAATTCTAAATTAATGAACCAGTTTCAGAAGTTACATACACCAGCTACAGTTAGGAATTGGCGTACTGTGAATAAATTAAAAGCAATTGTAGAGAGTATGTAAATATAAAAAGATGAGGTTTTCTACATGTAGAAAACCTCATCTTTTTACTTATATTGTTTTGCAACTATGAGTTCGACAATAGGATAAATAAAGAATGAAGAGCAAATTGCGATGAACAGAGGGAGGTTTTTAACGCCATCTAAATTAGCCCCCATAGAAAATCCTTCGGAGAAGATTAATAAAAGGAACATTACAACTACAAGCACAAAATACGCAATTTTAAAGCTTTTATATGTAATTTGTTGGCCCATTTCATCTTGACTTTCTTCTGATACACCGTGGGGATCTCCCCAAGTAATGTGATTAATTAAATTACTAAGTATTAACGAGATAGCAAAAATCGTACCACCCAAAATAGAACCTTCAGTGATGTATTTATATGTGCCATGTACTAGTATTGCAATTAATGCTAAAACAATGATTATAAAAATAGTTTTTTTAGTATTCAATAAATAATTGCCCCCCTCGATTGTAAAAAACTCTTTACAAATATAAGTATAAAATTGGAAAAGTATCATGTCAAATACTTTTTACATATAATATGTAAGTATGTAATATTTTGGTTTTATGATAAATAAAAAATTACAATACATTTGAATGTAAAAGAATGGGCTCGCATATATTTGGAAGGGATGTCAGATTAATTTAGGGGGTAGTTATGTCTATACTTTTAAAAGCTGGTGCAGATGCAGGAAACAACGGTTTGAAGTTAATGGTGAAAGGGCAAGACCCTATTTTTATTCCGAGTATTTATTCTTTATATATAGGTGAGCCGACAGGACTCTTAGATGAGGTAGATGTTTCATTATCTGAATTAGAAAACCACATTGATGTGACTATAAGTTCGCCATCGTTAATGCTAAATAATGTACGATACATCGTTGGAGAAAAAGTCATTCAAGATCAATTAAAAGGTACTGAGGTAGAGAAGAAATCGAATAAGTCAACGGATGAGTTAATGGTTATTACAATACTATCAGGTTTGGCGGTAAGCGCTATGCGTCAAAGTCCAACTTCTAGCCATATTAATATTCGATATGATTTATCTGTCGCTCTTCCTATGCAGCTTATTACACAAGAAATAGCTGCTGAAAATGCAAAACGTTATATGGGAAATCATAAGGTTATTTTCCATTATCCGAACGGACGCGATGTGACAATTAATGTTTCAATTGAGTATTGTAAATGCCTGCCTGAGGGTGCTTCTGGGACGTGGGGCATTGTATACGATGAAGAAGGAAATGTTGTGAAACATAAAATAGAATGTGAGCAAAATCAAGTTTCTGAAATTGATTTTGTAGATAAAACTCTACTCTCTTTTGATATTGGTGCAGGGACGACAGAAGAAGTCGTTTCATTAGGGGTAAATTTCCGTCCGCAACTAAGTAAAGGTTTATCTTATGGTGTAAAAGAGACGTTACTACAAATCATTACGAGATGGAACCGGAAGTATCCAACTAAGACGATTGATAGTATTACAGAATTCAATCAAATTTATTTAAATGATAAGCATCCGAGAAATACCTTATTAGTTGAGGAATCACAGCCAGCGCTATTAGGTTTAGCAGCACGTGTTGCAACAGATATTATAAATAAAATTGATGATATGAAAGACGATCCATACGTGTTTATTTATGGCGGGGGTGCAGTAATTATTAAAAACAGTTTAAAAATGATTTTAAAGCAAAAAGGACGACTCAAAAATGTAATCTTTGTAGATAATCCGTTATTTACAAATGCACGAGGATTATTAGTTTATACTTGTTCGCCAAAATATAGAGAGCATAAGCAAAAAGAGTTAGGATTTACAAACTTAACGATAAGTTAGTTGGTGGAAGTATGCGATCTAGGCGATATAAACGTGGTGATCGAGTAAAAATCAATATTCATAAATCGGTATCACCTGAAATGCTTGCGTGGCTGAATAAACAATCAAATCCAACTAATTTCTTCTTTTTTGCTGCGCAGCAATTATTTAAACAAGTAGGAGATATTGACGTTTCAAAAGCTTTACCAAGTAGCCATGTTTTCTCATTATATGTGGAGCCTTCATCCTTATTAAAAGTCGAAGTAAACCCTTTTAAAAACATGACACTAGAAGCAAATACATCCACCGAAAATGCAAAAAAAAAATTATGGGAATCTGTTGATCAATTAGATTGTCCATTTTTTTAAACATAGAAAAATATAAGAAGTCCCATCACTATACATACGAATACAGTGATGGGTTTTTGTTTGTAAATGGAAGGGGGCACAATACAATTTGTGCCCCCTTCTGTTAATTATTTGTTTGTCTAAATTTCAGATGTATGTTTAGAAACCGCAGTAATTATGCTTTCCCAATCATTTGGATGATTTTCATGACCTGCCCCTTTAAGAGTTAATAGTACTGAGCTTGGAATTTCATCAATTAGTGCGAGGCCATGTTCAAATGGGAGTGCTGTATCGTCTGTTCCATGAATAACCAATGTTGGTGCTTGTATGGAGTGAAGTACACCTTCATATGCATCATCACCTTGAAGTAAAGCGTGATTAAACATACTTAATAAATTGTTTGCGCGTTCTATTTCTTGTTTTACTTGTGTATAAACTCTATTTTCATCAAATATTCGTTCTGATCCACATAATAGACGAGATCCTGAAACTAAATACTCTGCCACATCATTTTTATTTGTCCAATCAATACTTGCGCTCTTTACATGATGTGTTAAAATCCTTTCATCCATTGGGGGTAAATCGCGAGTATTATTATCAGATCCTATTACACTAGTCGCTAGTAAAGATAGCGTCAAAATTCTTTCGGGATGTTTTACAGCGGCAATTTGAGCAATCATACCACCTAATGACATACCAAAAAAATGGGCTTTATCAATATGATAAGCGTCTAATACCCCGATTGCATCTTCAGCCATATCTGTTACTGAATAATTTGAAGTGCCAGGTTCATATGTAACAGAGCGTCCAACATCGCGATTATCAAAGCGAATAACAAATTTTCCTGTGTTCGCCAACTGTTCACAAAATTCTTCATCCCAATATATCATTGAACAAGTAGCTCCCATAATTAATAAAATAGCGGGATCATTAGAGTTACCGAAGCTTTCTGTACATATATCAATACCGTTTATTTTAAATATCTTTTCACTCATAAAGTTAGCCCCATTTCTTTTGAATTTAATTAATAATACAGTTTTGAATAATTCTAAGATGTGTGTAAGATTCTTTTTGAAATTCATCCCGCTATTTGCCGGGCAGTAAGAGCCCGATTGGTGAGGAATGATTAAAGTTTTACTTTATAATGCTTTTTGCATAATTACCCCCAAAAATAAGTATATGGTAATTCAAGGCAAAAAATTTTGAGAAATAATTGTATGTTATTAAAATAAACAGTAAGGAGGAGAGGAAATGAAAGCAATTGTTATTGATCGATATGGCAGTGTTGAAGAATTAAAAGAAAGACAAGTTTTAAAACCGGTTGTTAAGAATAATGAGGTATTAATACGTATTCATGCAACATCTGTTAATCCAGTTGATTGGAAAATAAGAAAAGGTGACTTACAAGAACAGTTACGCTTTTCATTTCCAATCACTTTAGGATTAGATGTAGCTGGAGTTATTGAAGAAGTTGGAGAAGATGTAGAGTGTTTCAATATAGGAGATAAAGTGTTTACGAAACCTGAAAATATAGGAAGCGGCTCTTATGCTGAATTCATTGCAGTACAATTAGATTTAGTATCACATATGCCTAATAATATTAGTTACGAAGAAGCAGCTTCTATTCCTCTTGCAGGACTTACAGCGTGGCAAAGTCTTGTAGATTACGCAAAAATAAAAGAAAATGACCGTGTATTCATTCATGCCGGAGCTGGTGGCGTTGGAAGTTTGGCAATCCAAATCGCAAAATCATTTGGAGCTTTTGTTGCAACGACTGCTAGTAGAAAAAATAAAGAATTTTTACAGTCTTTAGGAGCGGATCTCGTTATTGATTATAAAAAAGATAAATTTGAAGAACTAGTATCAGATTTTGATATTGTGTTAGATACAATAGGTGGCGAAGTGCAAGAAAAAAGTTTTCGAATTATTAAACCTGGTGGTGTTCTAATTTCCATTGTTCATGAACCACTACAAAAAGTAGAAGGAATAAAATCAGGATTTTTATGGCTAAAACCAAATGGAAAACAATTAGAAGAATTATCAGCTTTAATTGTAAACGGAAAAATCAAACCAATCATAAGTAAAGTGGTGCCATTTAATGAAGCAGGAGTTCGAGAAGCTCATATTTTGAGTGAAGGACAACATGTTAGAGGAAAGATTGTAGTTAAAGTGGAATGATAATAAAGATTACAGCTTATAGAGTAACTAGATTTGAATAACGAAAAAGCTCAACAATAAATAATATCCCATACTATACATTTTCATTTGCAGGTATTATTTATTGTTGGCTAATGTGATATTGCTTCTAACAAATACTTTTTCGTATTGTATCATGTAATTTCTCTAATCCAATTTCCATATCTTTCTCGTTTAACATTGAATAGCTAATTCTTAATTGGTTATCATTTGTTTCGTAGTTTAATAGACAAGCTGTTCCTGGTAAAAAAGAGACATCTACTTCATTTGCTTTTTGTAATAAGGTAAAGGGATCTATCGAATCAGGTAGTGTCACCCATAAATTAAAACCTCCATTTGGTATTTCAAAGTGTAGTTCTTTTAATGGCGATAATATATCAATTGTTAAATCACGTCTCATTTGTAAAGCTGTACGTAATTTTTCTAAATGGTTTTTCATACGCTCTGCACGTAAAAACGGTAGAAGTGCCTTTTGTGTTAATAAAGGACTACCGATATCCATTGAACCTTTCACTGCATATAGCCATTCAAAAATAGGGCCATCGGCAATAAGTGCTGCGATACGCAGTCCTGGTGCTAACGTTTTACTAAATCCTTTTATATATATTACGTGACCATCTTTATCAAAATTTTTGATTGGGGGCGGGACTATAGCATCCTCAAAATATATTTCTCCGAAAGAATCATCTTCAATGATAAAAAATTGATATAGCTCCGCTAGTTCTATAAGTTCCATTCTTCGTTCTTTACTCATTACTGTACCTGTCGGGTTTTGGAAGGTCGGATTCGTATACAATAAAACGGGATTTTTACTTTGACAAATATCATCAATTAAGTCGGAGCGAACTCCATGATTATCAAGAGAAACGGGAATGATTTGAACACCTTTATTGATGAAAACATCAAGCGCGGCACTGTAACATGGACTTTCTACTAATACAGTATCTCCAGGTTTTAATAATGTTTGAGCAATTAAATCAATTGCTTGTTGTGCTCCGCTTGTAATTAATAATTGAGATGGGTCCGTCACTAATTTCTGGTGTTCATTTAAGTAATTTGCTATTTCAACTCGCAATTCATAATCGCCTTGAACTGGCCCATAAGTTGCTAACAACATCGGATTTTTATCCAGCGATTTATGCATTTCATCTGCCAAAAATGGATTTGGTAACAGACGAGGATACAGAATTGCTTGTGAAAAATTATAATATTTACGGTGCTTATTCATTGCATATTGAGAACGCATAACATTAATCGTTTTCGTTTGTTGCCATTTATACGGAATTGGTTTGAAATCTTTCTTTACCCGTTTATATATGTAAGCACCTTTTCCTTGTTCGATGCGTATATACCCTTTCGTTTCTAATTGTTTATACGCTTTACGAACTGTTAATACATTGATTTGTAAATCTGTGGCCATACAACGTAAAGAAGGAAGAGATTCACCATGTGAAAGCATACCACTTTGTATTCTGTCAACAATTTGCATATATATTTGCTTGTAATACGGTATGTTTGTTTCTTTACGCAATACAATTTTCATAGGTTCACCTATTTTTCTTTTTAACTTAATTAAAGCGAAAAATATATAGGGAATCAACTACAACTTGAAGTAACTGTTATATGTACCGATACACTGTTATACACCATAGCCTCTATACTCATTTTAAGAGTAAAAAGGAGGAAGCAAAATGGTCATTTTTAATTACATTTTAGTATGTATTATTTTCGGGACAACATTTTTAACGATAAAAATTGGAATTGAAGCAGGGGCGCCACCGTTGTTTTCAGCAGGAATTCGTTTCTTTTTAGCGGGCATAATCCTTATGATTCTTTTTAAATTCAAGCGAAAAGAAATTATGCCACATATATTTTCAAAACGCATTATGTATGCTGGATTTTGTTTAACATTTATGACATTCGCAAGTTTATATTGGTCAGAACAATATATTTCTTCGGGATTAGCTGCTGTTCTTTCTGCTACGGGACCAATGATGATTTTATTAATACAAGCAAAGAGGAATAGGGAGAAATTACAAAAGGAACAACTCGTTGCTTTAGTTATTGCACTAATAGGTGTTATATTTGTTTCTTTACCAGGAATGCATCAACAAGTAAGTTTCATATGGAGTATTGCTTGTATTGTTTTAGTTATAGGAGAGTTATTTTACGGAATAGGCTCTATTCGTTCAAAAGAAATACTTTCAGATTTATCAAATGTATCACCATTTCTTATTAACGGAATTCAAATGTTTTATGGAGGGATTTTACTACTAATCGCATCTATTATTGTAGAACAACCAAATGTAACTGTATTAACTTCATGGAGTGTACAATGGCCTATTTTATATCTCATATTTATCGGATCGATCGGTGGACACGGATTATATTACTGGCTCTTATCAAAAACAAACCCAGTATTTCCATCGACGTGGTTGTATGTATCACCATTAATAGCAATTATCGTAGGGTATATCGTATTAGGAGAACCCTTAAATCCTAAAATGGGAATGGGGGCTTGTTTCATTTTGATAGGTGTATTTTTAGCAAACCGTACAACAATTGGAGCTTATTTTAAGCAAGGGAAGCTATTAAAGAAGGAGCTTT
Source organism: Bacillus sp. N6 (assembly GCF_052805735.1). Lineage (NCBI taxonomy): Bacteria > Bacillati > Bacillota > Bacilli > Caryophanales > Bacillaceae > Bacillus > Bacillus sp. N6. The sequence goes on along the minus strand of NZ_CM127843.1, from coordinate 2,690,496 downwards.
AAATAGAAACGACTAAAGTGTTTTGAGAACTTAAATAAATAGATGACACAAAAAACATGCTATTACTAATTTGTAGCATGTTTTTCTTATTGGAGCCGTTACCGTAATTTTCCTGGATAATAACGAACACTGTACTTTACGAACAGTGTTCGTTGTGTTATAAATAGAACAAGTAATTCAAAAACATGTAAGGTGTGATTAATGATGGAAAGAACGAAAAATACGAAAAAAAGAATTGCCATTATAGGCGCTGGACCAGGAGGATTAACATTAGCTCGTATATTACAACAACATGGTTTAAAAAGTGTGGTGTATGAAAGAGAAACATCCCCAATGAGTCGTCAACAAGGAGGTTCATTAGATATCCATCATGATTCTGGTCAAGAAGCGCTAAAAGAAGCAGGATTGTTAGAGAAATTTTATGAATTTGCTAGATATGAGGGAGAAGATTTTCGCTTATTTGATAAAAGTGGAAAAATATATTTAGATGAAGAAGCAGATTCAGCTGGCGGAGATCGTCCTGAAATTGATCGTGGTACTTTGCGTGAGTTGCTTTTAAACTCTGTTGATTCAGAATGTATACATTGGGGATATAATTTAATAAAAGCCGTTTCTCTAGAAAATGGTATGCATAAACTTCATTTTGAAAATGGACATGTAGATATTGTGGATTTAGTTGTAGCGGCAGATGGTGCTTTTTCACAAATTCGCCAACTTGTCACAGATTCGGCACCGCAATATACTGGAATTAGTATGATTGAATTGAATTTGCAAAATGTCACGGAAAATCATCCGGGAATAGCGGAGTTTAATCGACGTGGTAAAGTCTTTGCACTTTCGGATCAAAAAGGTATTTTGGCACAGTTAAATGGAGATGACAGTATTCGAGTATACTTAAGTTTTAGAACTAATAAAGAATGGCTTGATAATTGTGGGATTCCATTTGAAAATGTAGAAGAAGCAAAGAGTCAACTTCTACAATATTTTGAGGACTGGGATGAAACTCTTAAAAATTATATTAGATGTGCAGATGGTGCAATTTTTCCTAGACGAATTTATATGTTACCTGTGGGGCTAACTTGGAATAGTACACCTGGTGTTACTTTAATTGGTGATGCTGCTCATTTAATGTCTCCATTTGCTGGAGAAGGTGTGAACCTAGCTATGCGTGATGCAGCAGAACTTGCACTAGCTATTGTAAAGTATGACGATTTGAACGAAGCAATCAAAACTTATGAAGGAAAAATGTACGATTATTCTTCACAATCTGCTGCTATCTCAAATGATAACCTTGAAATTTGTTTTTCAGAAGATGCTGCTATTAAAATGTACAATCTTATGAATCAACTTCATGGACAACAATAAAACTGGATGTAATGAAGGAGAACTATGGAAGAGAAAACAAATACAACGAATAGCCGTCGTTCGCGACCAGCAAAAGAACCATTGAGTAAAGAAATCATTGTGAAAACCGCATATAACCTCCTGGAGTCTGAAGGAATATCAGGTCTTAGTATGAGAAAAATTGCAAAAGTGCTAGATACAGGACCATCTTCTTTATATGTTTATGTTAAAAATGCTGATGAATTAAGAGCGTTTGTATTAGATTATGGTCTAGGAAAGATTGAAGAAATAGATGTCAAAAATGAAACATGGAAAAAAGAATTATTTGAACTTGTATATTCATATTTCAGAATTTTGTTCAATTCCCCTGGAATGGCAGAATTGGCTTTAATGACAATTCCAATTGGACCAAATTCGTTAGCTCTTACCGAACAGATTTTGCACCAATTACACCTAGGAGGAGTAAATGCGAAATCATCAGCATGGGGAGTAGATATTCTACTGTTATATGCTGCTTCAGTCGCCTTTGAACAAACAGCACGTAAAGAAAAGGGAACTACACTTGACGCAATTCGTGCTTCGTACGAAACATTAGATGTAGTAAAGTATCCGATGATTGTAAGCTTAAAAGATGATATGTTGTCTGGTGGAGAAGAAAGGTTCCGCTGGGGATTAGAAGTTGTACTTCAAGGTATTTTACATGCACAATAATAAGGATTTTAAAATCGAGAATTAATGGCGATATTTATATAAAATAAAAAACACACTATGTCTTTAAAATATAGTGTGTTTTTTATAATTAATTCACTTTTTTAATAAAGCCTTTATAATGACGTTTTACAAGCTGGCTTTCTAACGTCTTCATAGTTTCTAGTGCTACACCGACAATGATAAGTAAGCTTGTACCACCAATTTGAGCAGAAGGTGGTAACGTAGCAATTTTCGTGAATACGAGCGGTAATATAGAAATTGCACCTAAGAAAATTGCACCAATAAATGTTAAACGGTATAAAATTTTAGTTACATATTGTTCAGTTGCTTTACCAGGACGAATACCAGGAACATATCCATTTTGCTTTTTCAAATTCTCAGCCATTTGTTCAGGATTTACTTGAATAAATGCGTAGAAGTATGTGAAAGCAACGATAAGACCGACATAAAGTGTCATTCCAATTGGATGTGCGAAATCAAGATTTGCAACTAACCATTTTGATACGCTTGAATCAGGGAAGAGCTGCGCAATTGTACGCGGCGTCATTAAAAATGCAGAAGCAAAGATAACTGGTATAACACCAGCACTATTTACTTTAAGCGGTAAATGAGTGTTTTTTGCTCCTTGATATTGATTGTTTCCTGAAACAGCTTTTGCATATTGGATCGGTATTTTACGTACAGCTTGTTGAATGTAAATAACACCAACAACTATCGCTAAAATTACGAGTCCAATTAAAACAATTTTTATTATGTGCATAAATAGCTGATCGCCAGCATTTTGGAATTGTTGTAAATAAATTTGATTTGCAACATTTGGAATCGCGGCAACGAGACCTGCGAAGATAATCATCGAAATACCATTACCAACTCCGTTAGCGGTAATTTGTTCGCCTAACCAAAGTAAAAATGCAGTACCTGCAGTTAAAACTGTCGCAATAAATAAGTATGTAGTCCAGCTTTGATCTGTTATTAATTGTCCACCTGCTATATTATTAAAGCCATAAGACATTCCGATGGCCTGTATGAATGCGAGAATGTTTGTAAAGTATCGAGTGAATTGAGCTGATTTCTTACGGCCCATTTCTCCTTGCTTTGCCCATTCCGAAAACTTAGGTATAACATCCATTTGTAGTAATTGTACTATGATGGAAGCTGTAATATATGGTGTAATACCTACAGCAAAGATTGAGAAATGTTGCAATGCTCCTCCACCAAATACGTTTAACATACCTAGAACGTTAGCTTGATCTTGTACTTTTAATACCTCTGCGTTAGTATGAGGAACTGGAATAAACGTGCCAATTCGAAAAACGATTAACATCGCTAGTGTAAAAAGGATTTTCCTTCTTATCTCAGCTACTCTCATGAAATTTGAAATCGTACGAAACATTATGTCGCCTCCTATATTTTTATCAGTAAAAAACTGATTATTATACCCTATGAAGTAACCACAAACCTCCTTCCGCACTAAATTCATTTGACAAATGGATTTTCATACACTTTGTAGTTTTCACGGATATAAAAATATAAGGTGTTATATAAGCGACCTTTACACTTTACGTAATCATTCAATACCCATAATATATCGAATAAATTAACAAATGTACATACATACGCATTAAAAATGAATAAATAGGGCCATTTTTTACATTTATTTAATGATAAATTGATAGGAGATTATTATTCAAGATTGTTATACATGTTATCAATTAAAGTTTATCCCGCATTAACTGGTAGCCCAATTGGTTCAACTAATAATCAGTGGGGATGAACAAAACCATCGCTGATTAAAGTTTCACTTTATGTGATTAGAAAATTCTTTTTGTTTAAGAAGGAATAAATATTAAAGAAAGCTAAATAAACAGTGTACGTATTTATAGAGGAGAAGATGTAAATGAAAGTTGTTATAAAAAAATTACCACCATTAGAAGTAGCGTATATAAGACGAACTGGTAGCTACTTTGAACCGCAAGATCATTGGGGAAAGTTACTGAACTGGTCAATTGAAAATAAACTGTATCCACCAGAGCAATCATTTATCGGAATATCATTAGATAATCCTGAACTTGTTGCAAGTCATAAGTGCCGGCATGATGCATGTGTTACGATTCCTGAAAACTTCGATAAAGCAAAGTATCATGATGTGCAATTTAAAAGATTAGATGGAGGTACATATGGTCTATACCAGTTTTATGATGAACCTTATAAATTAAGTGAAGCGTATCAATACATGTATGCGGAGTGGCTACCAAATAGTGAGTATGATGCAGATTATGATAGAGATAATTTAGAGTTTTGCTTAAATAATGTTGCTGAAGATCTAGAAGGAAAGTTAAAGGTTGATTTATTTGTGCCAATTAAAAACATACCAAAAAAAACAAATAACTTCATTTGTGGCTTTAAAATGAAATTGGAATAGTAGTGAAAGAAAATCTTTTTTCGAAAATAATATTTTTAGCGTAGAAATTTAAGTATGTAAGTTGCAATGAAAGGAGAATCCGCATGGACAAATTTGTAAATAACAAGTTTTATGAAACGAGAAATCAATTAGTTGAGGAAATTTCTTTGTTGAGTGATACTCAATTTAATAGGAAACCAGAAAAGGATAAATGGAGTATTGCACAAGTTTGTCATCATTTAGTTTTATTAGATGAGAGAGTGATAACAGTTATTTTGTCAGGATTAAAAAAGTTAGATAGTGCCCAAAATGAGCGTAAAGAAATTCACACTATATTATTAGATAGAACGAAAAAGTTTATAGCTCCAGAAATGATTGAACCGAGTATAGAACCATTTGAAGTGCAGCAAATGCTCAATATGCTAAGCAAATCAAGAAAAGAATTGATGCATTTCCTGAGTACAATAGAAGATGAGTCTGTATTAGCGAAAAAATCAGTGATGCATCCAGCTCTTGGAGAATTGCCCCTTGATCAGTGGATAGAACTGATCTATTTGCATGAACAGCGTCATATTTCACAAATTAAAGAAATAAAATTGCTTTGTGAAATTGAAAAGTAAAAATTATTCCCTATTTATTGATACGTATTATAAACAGGGGAAACGGTTGATTCATATTGATTCAGAAGAAAACAAAAATATAATGAAATTAGTTGAAAGTGACCAATAAGCTTAAGAAAATATGAAACTATCCGATTTTCTGTATAAGTGTAACCCCGTCTTAAATGAAGAGCGGGGTTATTTTTTTGAAAATGTATTTATTTAGAAGGAGATAAATCAGCAACGAAACTCAAAAAATTAATCATCATAACATATTGTATATGCCCGTTTTAATAAATTGAAATGATGATAAATGATATGTCCTTATTTTGAAAGTACACTTCACACCCTTAAGGAAGGGGGATTCTGTCAGAAAACGATAAAATACAATTCTGTTAGGGATGTATGCAATTTATTCTCTTTATTTTTGCAACAGAACCACCTTCAAAATTATCTTTTGTAGTTGAAGTTTCCTGAATAATAAGTTACATTTTTAAAGTTCAAGCAACTTTATGAAAGTACAAAAAGGGGAGAAATATTATTATTATTATGCAAAAAATGAAATGGAAGAACTATGTATGTTACTTTGTAATTCTATTACTGCTTGGAACGGCAGTAATAGTCAAACCATCTATCTCTAAGGCTGAGGAATCTGAAGTTAATATCACATTGTTAGGTACTGCAGATATTCATGGTAGATTTATGCCTTGGGATTATGCGCTTGATGGAGCAAATATGAGTGGAAGTTTGACGCAGCTTTATACGGTTATAAAGAAGGTCCGTCAAGAAAATCCAAATACCATATTAGTAGATGCCGGGGATACAATTCAAGGAAACTCAGTAGAATTATTCAACGATAAGCCACAATCGCCAATGATGGTAGCGATGAATACAATGGGATATGACGCCTGGGCATTTGGAAATCATGAATTCAACTTTGGATTAGATACATTGAAAAAAGTTAGTGAGCAATATAAGGGAAAAACGTTAGCAGGAAATATTTACAAGGAAAATGGAGAGAGCTTTCTTCCTGCATATACAATTGTAGAGAAAGGTGGAATTAAAGTTGGGATTATTGGTATGAATACACCAATGATTAGTGATTTTGAAAAAGGGACAGATCACTTAAATGGTTTAGTGGTGAAAAATCCGGTAGAAGAGACGAAAAAGGCAATTAAGGAATTAGAAGGTAAAGTAGATGTAATGGTAGGAGTTATGCATATGGGACTAGAAAATGAGAATGGTATCCCTGGTACTGGTGTTCAAGATATTGCAAATGCTTGTCCGGAACTAAGTGCTATTTTTGCGGCTCATATGCATAAACTTGTAAAAAAAGAAGTTGTAAATGGCGTAATTATTACAGAACCAGATAAATATGGAACACATATTTCACGTATTGACCTTACTTTTACAAAGCAAGATGGGAAGTTGGTTTTAAAAGATAAAACTGCTACCGCTATACCTGTAAAAAATGCTGATGGAACAACGATATTATCTGATCCTACACTTGAAGAAACACTAACACCTTTTCACGAATATGCGAGAGGAGATGCAAATGTTGTAGTCGCTCAATTAAAGGGTAGAAATCTTGTTCCTGAAAATGAAATAAAGGGTATCCCAAGTGTTCAGGTTCAAGAAACACCTTTATCAGATTTCTTTCATGAAGTCATGCTCTACTACAGTAAAGCAGATGTAGTAGCCCATCAAATTGATAATGATTATGCCCGTTTGGATACAGGTCCTATTAAGAAAAAAGATATTGCGTATAATTACCAATATGCCTTGGGAGAAATTACAGTATATAAGATTTCTGGAAAAGATTTAAAAGACTATATGGAATGGGCAGCAGGATATTTTAACTCATCTCGTGCCGGAGATGTAACCGTTAGCTTTGATAAAACCCGCCGTGCATCTAAATACAGTACGAACGATTTCTTTGGAGGCGTAAAATACGAAATTGACTTAACAAAACCATACGGAAGTAGAATTACAAATTTACGCTCTATTCGTACAAACAAACCAATCAAAATGAGCGATGTTATGACGCTGGGAATGAATGCATATAGAATGGAGGCTCTTCAGGCAAAAGGAGGAGCTTTAGAGGGGCGTAAGTTTGAACAAATTTGGTCATCTAAACAAGAGAATGCATTTGGAGAAACAGGTGGAACCATTCGTAACCTTGCTATTACATATTTAAAAGAGGTAAAGAACGGTGTATACACACCAAAAGTTATGCGTAATTGGAAAATTACTGGTGTAGATTTACATTCTTCAGAGCATAAGGCTGTAGTTGATCTTGTGAATAAAGGGATTTTAGAAATTCCAAAAACAGAAGACGGAAAATACACAAATATAGCATCTATAAATACGAAAGACTCAATTTCAAAAGAAGAGATTGTAGCACTCTCACAAAAAGCAAATATTAATCCAAATCAGTTTAAGCATATAAAAACGAAAGGTGAATTTTACAAAAAACTTAGTAGGATTACTAAAAAAATATAAATTATAAGGTTTCTTATAGTAATTGTTATTTTAATAACATTAAACCCACTCTTAAAATAGTAAAGAGTGGGTTTTTATGTTGTTATTTAGAGGTAAGTATACTTTTATTACAATGAATATAGATAATTAATAGCTAACCAATTGGATGAGCGCCTATAAGGACTCTCTTTTATTCAAATTAATGTACATATGTGTTCCGTTCATTATTTATAATATTGACCACAATTTATGTAATTTTGCATAATGTTACATAAATTTTGTATTTTCTCTTTTTTCCGACAGGAATAGACAGTATACTTTGTACAAGCTTTCTATTTCAAAAATTATACGAGGTGAAATAATGAAAAACAAAAAGACATTAACTAAGGTAGCATTAACAACAGGATTAGCTTTAACAGCTGTGGCACCATATGGGGTAGGTCATGCAGAGGAAACAGATCAACTACAAGTTCAAATTCAGGAAGAATCGTTCCGTTCGGGTGAACTGACACAACCGTCACAAAAGACACCAGAAAATGTAGTAAAGGATGCACTTAAGGAGAAAACAGAGCAAGCTCTCTCCCAAAAACAAGTCAATGGAGAAGCAGGAGTAGATTATAAAGTCCTTCAAAAACGTGGTTCGTATGATGGAACTACACTTGTACGTATGCAGCAAACATACGAAGGAAAAGAAGTATATGGTCATCAATTAACTGCACACGTAGATAATAATGGTGTTATTAAAAGTGTTTCAGGTGATAGCGCGCAAAATTTAAAACAAGAAGAATTGAAAAAACCTATTAATCTATCAAAAGATGAAGCAAAACAATTTATTTATACGAAGTACGGGAACGATATCAAGTTTATTACTGAGCCAGAAGTTAAAGAGGTTATTTTTGTTGATGAAAATAATGGACAAGCTAAAAATGCATACCAAGTTAAATTTGAAGCTGCAACACCAAACTATGTTTCTGGTACTTATTTAGTAAATGCACAAAATGGTGATATGTTAAAAAATATGGTACAAGAATCTAACTTAAAAGCCAGTGACAAACTAGTTGGCGCTTTAAAGAAAAGTAAACAAAGCAGTCTTACATCATTAACCGGAACAGGAAAAGATGATTTAGGTATTAATCGTTCATTTGGTATCTCTAAACAAAGTAATGGCAAATATGCTCTTGCTGATTATACAAGAGGGCAAGGAATTGAAACATATGATGTGAATTACAGAGATATTACTAAAGAAGAAAGCTATTATCCTGGTACATTAGCGACTAGTACTTCGGCAACATTTAACGATCCAAAAGCAGTAAGTGCTCATTACTTAGCAACAAAAGTATTTGATTTTTATAAAGATAAATACAAGCGTAATAGCTTTGATAATAAGGGACAAAAGGTAGTTTCAGTTGTACACGCTTGGGATTCTGAAGAGACGAATGATCCGAAGAATTGGCAGAATGCATTAAGTGCTAATAATGGAAGTATGCTTGTATATGGTGATCCTATTGTTAAAGCATATGACGTAGCTGGACATGAATTTACACATGCTGTTACTTCTAGCGAATCTAATCTTGAATATTACGGGGAATCCGGTGCAATTAATGAGGCACTATCTGATATAATGGGAACATCTATTGAGAAATACGTAAATAATGGCAACTTTAACTGGACAATGGGAGAACAAACGGGATCTGTTTTCCGTGATATGGAAAACCCAGCTTCTGTTCCATCTTCACTTGGAGTACCTTATCCAGATGATTACAGTGAATTTAACGATTTTAATGGATGGGATCAAGGCGGTGTTCATTTTAATTCAAGTATTATTAATAAAGTTGCGTATCTCATTGCAAAAGGCGGAACTCATAACGGAGTGACTGTTAAAGGAATTGGTGAAGATAAAATGTTTGATATTTTCTATTATGCAAATACTGATGAGTTAAACATGACTTCTAATTTCAAAGAATTGAGATCAGCATGTATTCGAGTGGCAACTAATAAATATGGTGCAAATACAGCTGAAGTTCAAGCAGTTCAAAAGGCATTTGATGCAGCAAAAATTAAGTAATTTAGAAATATAGTTATCATTCATATATTAATACATTATGAAAAACAGCTAATATCATTTTAAGGATATTAGCTGTTTTTTTACTTAGCAATGTATTGTTGGAAATAAACTGACTAAGCAATAATTAGGTGCGTTATCTGTAAGAAGTTGCGACAAATAAATAAGGTTTAAAGTGTGTAAAAACAGAAAATTAATAATATATTGACCTCTTGATAGAAAGTCTATAAAATGAAAGCGATAACAAACGATTGCTTTAAAATGATTTCCCTGACCTTTTAGCATTTACAAATATATGAGGGCATACACAAATCTATTTTTTTAAGCAATTAATGCAAACGTTTTCGTATTAAAAGGTCATTGAAATACATACGTGAAAATAGCCAATATGGAGGTGAATTAAAAGAGATTTCTAGATTAATTTAAGCAGTGTTATTCAGTGTAAGCATAATAAATCGCTAGTAATATTTGAAGAAAGGGTGTATGTGGTGCAAATTACAAAAAGGTTAATTAACAAATCATTCTTATTACTTACCATAATCGTTATGTTATCATCTGTTTTCTCCTTTCAGAGTGTGAAGGCAATTTCAAATTCGAAAACAACTGAAATTATCATTCATTACAAAGAGAAGCTTGGAAATACAAAAGACTGGAATCTTTGGTTATGGGGTGAAAATGCAAATGGTACATCTTATGAATTTACTGGTGAAGATGAATTTGGAAAATACGCTAAGATAAAAATAGACGGTGACTATAATCGTGTAGGATTTATAGTTCGAACAAATGAATGGGAAAAAGATGGTGGAGATCGTTGGATTGAAAATATAAAGGACGGTCGTGCTGAAGTATGGATTCTTTCGGGTGATGAAAAAGTATATAACTCTAAGCCTTCATCGGATCTCTCAATTCAAAAAGCAACTATTGATAGTTTCCATGAAATTACTGTAACGACTAATGTCCCCTTTAATATTAGGGAAAAGAAAATTGAAATTGAAGGCATTAAAATTAAGAATATTAGTCCTTATGATATAAACAGTGGAGATATTACTAATAAGGTTAAAATAATTACGGAACAGAAAATTGATTTAAAACAAACATACAAACTTAAAATAGAAAACTTAGCTGATACGAATACTGAAATTGGTAAAGTCATTCGTAGCGAGGAATTTGATAATTTATTTTATTATAGTGGTAACGATTTAGGGAATACATATACCGCGCAACATACAAAGTTCCGTGTATGGGCTCCTACTGCAAGTGAAGCGAAGTTAGTTACATATAAAAAATGGAACGATAAAATAGGTACTGAAATAAACATGCAGCAAAGTGTAAAAGGAACTTGGACTGCAGAACTAAAAGGGAACCAAAAAGGGCTCTTTTATACGTATAAGGTCAAAATTGGTGATAAGTGGACTGAAGCAGTTGATCCATATGTGCGTGCTGCTTCTGTAAATGGGGATAAAGGTGCAGTCGTTAATTTAGAAGAAACAAATCCGAAAAAATGGAAAGCAAACAAAAAGCCAAAATTTAAAAATCCGGAAGATGCTATTATTTATGAGTTACATGTACGCGATCTTTCCATCCAATCTGAAAGTGGTATTAAACAGAAAGGGAAGTATTTAGGTGTAACAGAAAAAGGAACAAAAGGGCCAGAAGGTGTAAAAACAGGACTTGATCATATAAAGGATCTTGGTGTTACTCACGTTCAGTTTTTACCAATATTTGATTATGCTTCTGTAAATGAAGAGACTTTAAATGAACCGCAATATAACTGGGGATATGATCCTAAAAATTTCAACGTTCCAGAAGGCTCCTATTCTACAAATCCTTATGAGCCGACTGTTCGAATAACTGAATTAAAGCAAATGGTTCAAACACTGCATGATAATAATCTTCGTGTGGTGATGGATGTAGTATATAACCATATGTATAACGCTGCTGAGTCTAATTTTCATAAGTTAGTTCCAGGTTATTATTATCGTTACAATGAAGATGGAACATTTGCAAATGGAACTGGAGTAGGAAACGATACTGCTTCAGAAAGAAAAATGATGAGGAAATTTATGATGGATTCCGTCACATATTGGGCAAAAGAATACAATTTAGATGGATTCCGTTTTGATTTAATGGGTATTCATGATTATGAAACGATGAATGAAATACGTAAAGCTGTTAATCAAATTGACCCTTCTATTATACTACACGGAGAAGGATGGGATTTAAATACACCTCTTGCAGCTGAGCTGAAAGCAAATCAAAAAAATGCAGAGAAAATGAAAGGGATTGCTCATTTTAATGATAATATACGTGATGGATTGAAAGGTAGTGTATTTGAAGAGAAGGAAAATGGTTTTATAAATGGAAAGGAAAACATGGAAGATCGTATTAAAAAAGGTATTACGGCAGGTATTGACTACGATACAAATTCGTCTACCTATCAAGATCCAGAGCAGGTGCTAACTTATGTGGAAGCACATGACAATCATACATTATGGGATAAACTTGAGTTAACTAATCCAGGTGACAACGATGAAGTGCGAAAACAAATGCACAAATTGTCTTCTTCGATTTTATTAACATCACAAGGAATTCCATTTTTACATGCAGGGCAAGAGTTTATGCGGACGAAATATGGTGATCATAATAGTTACAAATCTCCAGATTCAATTAACCAGATGGATTGGCTGCGCCGTGCAACGTTTAATAATGAAGTAGATTATATGAAGGGCTTAATAGAATTACGCAAAAAGTACTCAGCTTTTCGAATGACATCTGCAGAGCAAATAAAAACACAAGTTTCATTTATAGGTGCCCCGAAAAATACGGTAGCTTATACAATAGAGGGGAATAAAAATGAATACTTTACGGTGGCTCACAATGCAAATAGAGAAGCGGTTGAAATAACACTTCCATCGAAAGGGCCTTGGAAAGTACTAGTAGACGGGAAGCAGGCGGGAAGTAAACCACTTTATGTTGTCCATGACAATAAAATTAAAGTTCCTGCATTAAGTTCATTTGTTTTAAAGTTAAAATAATATAATTTCACATACTGTAATTATATTACAATTTAATAAACAAAAAGAGAAGAACTCACCAAGGTTCTTCTCTTTTTCATGTGAAATTAGGGTTTCCATAATTGTAGATATAAGAGTTCTTGAAAATATCAAAAGGCAAGACGATGAACCTATTTACAAAATGACAAGAAAATGACAAAACTGTAAGAATGCATGAATGTTTGTAAGAAAGTTCGATGTTTTCCTTTTTCTTTTTTTATTAAAGTGAAAAAGAAGAAAGTGATGTCATAAGAGGTTGATATTTTTAGATAGATACAATAACCAAAACTATTTATGTAATGAAAGTATATGGAAATCAGTAAAACACCTTACTAAAAAGGAGGGATTTGAAATGTCTTTTTCTCAATTCAATATTGATGTTTTTCGAGCAATTAATGATTTAGGTAAACAATATTCATTCCTAAACTCAGCCATGGTATTTTTGGCAGAATATATGGTATATATTTTTGCTTTAATTATTTTAGCTTATTGGTTTACTGGGTCCAGAAAAAGTAGAATGATGGTTATTCAAGCGCTGGTTGCTTTTGTAATTGCCGAGGTAATCGGGAAAATAGCAGGGAAATTTCATTTGAATTATCAACCGTTTGCAGTATTACCTGATGTTAATAAACTTGTCAATCATGCTATAGATAATTCATTTCCTAGCGACCATACGATTCTCTTTTTTTCGATTTGTTTTTCATTTTGGCTTGTTCGTAAGAAGACTGGATGGTTATGGCTTATACTTGCATTTTGTGTGGCAATCTCTCGTATTTGGGTAGGAGTTCATTATCCTTTTGATGTAGTAATAGGGGCTTTAATAGGATGTGTTTCAGCGTTATTTTCGTATTGGTTTATACCGAAATTTTCTTTTATCAACAAGTTGCTTACTCTATATGGAAGAGTAGAGAAACATGTTTTACCATCAAAAAACAAATCAAAGGGATTTTGAGTATACAAGTATGTGAGTCTTTTGAATAACCAAATGGCATTACATTAAATCGTCTTGGAGGTCATTTTAAAGGAAGAACTGTTTTACACTGGAAAGTTGGAAATTATATTAAGGCATTTTGCTAACAGGTGATATTTTTCAAGTGATTGCCAACTGTCAGTGAGTGAGTTTCATGTACAGTTATCTACATCCACTGCTAGTAAAGTAAAATTGCTGACGGATATAGTAAAAGGGCTACCATTCAACCGTATTTATAATGCTTTTCATCGAGTCGTGTCAAAGCATGTGGACCTTGCTGTTCAGAAGTCAGCAGATCGATACATAAATGCACTGCAGGGAACACGTTTTAATACATGGGATGTTTCAATATTATCTATAGATATCTGTAAGGAATAAAAATAAATAGATAAGTTTAGAGCATGTTATTATCATTTTTTAAAACATGCTCTTTGTATTTAAAGTAACACCAGCATTACTGACACGTACAAGTTATCAACAATCTTTATGTTGAAAGAATCTTAGTGTACGAATGTTGGTACTACCCCTACTTAGTAATCTCACAATTTAAGACCTGTCATTGGATAAGTGCAGGGAGTTCAATCGATTTTGAATAAAATTGATAGTATCAGTTGCAATTTTTTTACGTTTAAGAACTATCCCGGCATGCCCACATGTATAAATATATCGTGTAGGCCTTTCCCAAGATTCCCACAAGTAGTCTGTATCCTCAGAATGCACATATAGATCATGCTTACCTGAAATTAATAAAATATTTTCTTTTTTTACTTTTGGTAATGCTTGACTCGGTTCAGTGATTTTCCAATAATCTATTAAATCATCATACGTTACACCATGATGTTCCAAGTCTTCTCTAATAAATTTACCTGGAGTTGTATTCCAAATTGAATAAGAGATTCGATTTGCATAGAAAATGGATGCTAACACATCAATTTCTTCTTCAACAAGAGAGGTTAAGTTAGTAATAAATCCACCTAAACTAATTCCTATTAGAATCAGGGGACCATTTTTATTTGCTTTAATCCATTTAATCAAAGCTCGTAAATCAGCTACCGCTTGTCTAGTTGCTTGTACTGTTCGTTCAATATTTGCACTTACCATATACTCTCCACTGAAAAAGGATTGATCGGGTTTTCTTTCAAAATGATAGGGTAGAGTGAAATAATACATATTCCACTTCAGGCTGGTCATATGATCGTGGAATATTTTTTTCACACGTTCGTTAGAATCCATTCTCCAACCGTGAACAAAGATAACATGAGGTGCATTTTCATTTTTATGTAAGAATAATTCCCCAGTTACAGAGTCGTTGCGTGAATCACCGGATTGAACCGAGCTTTTATATTTGAATTGCCCAACCATGTATTCCTTTTCCTGTTTTGAATGCTTAATGTCAAAATGAATATAGGATGGTTTTACTTTATAAAAAGATTCTATGTCCTTTATATTTAATGAAGTGTTAGAAAGGGAAGTATACTGAAACGCTACACTTCTTTTTTTGTGTAAATCATATAAGGTGTAACGATCAATGAGTTTTGAAAAAATCAAATTAACCTCCTCCAAAATACATATTGTTTAAAACATGGACAAAATTTATGTTGTAAATTAATTATAAAATATTCTCTTTTCCTAATAGTAGGTGATAAATTTGTATATCATATTATAAAGCTTGCAATAAAATAAAACTATAAATAAATTATACTAAAATCTAAAAAGTAAGTTAATATTCTTATTCATATAAGAGAATATTAACTTGCTTATTTTCGTATTAAAAGATGCACCTTTTAAAGCGACGTGATTTGTATGAGATACAGTAACTATATTAAAATCCCTATATTATAGATATCCAAATAAGTTTCTCTATATTTATTGTATAGAAATTACACAGTAAATATTTTTTGTGCTACATACATTAAATTAATCTTAACCTTTATATAAATTTATTAAACGGAATAACTCCTTACCAATATTCAAAAACGGCTGCGTTTTTGAATTTGTGTTCTAGCTTTTTTGGAACAGGTAAATAACTACACATAAACTCCTTATTTCTCTAGTTAAACTACCGATTAGCTCCATATAAACTCTAGATAACCTATATAGAATACAAGATATCAAGGAGGTAAGAAAAAATGAATTTTATGAAACGAGCAATTCTCAGTATGAAAAAAAGGATAGGAACATCATTAATTTTGATGGCAGTTTTTCTGATTGTTACAAATTTGGTTCTTTCAGGTTTCACAATCCAAAATGCGTCAAAAAAAGCAGCGGATGCTGCGAGAAAAAAACTTGGTGCAGATGTTACTTTAGGTCTTGATTTCGACAAATTAGGTCAAAAAGCTAAGGAAACTGGAGAAATGCCAAATCCACCGCAGCTCGATACAAAAGAAACAGATCAATTAGCGAAATCCAAGTATGTAAAAGACTATAATTACATAGCTAACACTTTTGGTATTTCTGATGGACTTAAACTAGTAGGAGCTTCAGAAGAAGAAGGAAAAGGTAAAGCCGGAATGGCGGCTGTGCGAGGCGGTTCAAGCTCTGGTACAGAAATAGATATGAATGCTTCTTTTATGATTGAGGGAGTTCGCAAGACTGCATTACAAGAAAGCTTTAAAAACGGAAAAAGTAAAATCATTGATGGAAAACCAATTACAGAGCAAATGAAGGATCAGAATGTAGCTTTAATGGAAAAACGATTAGCGGAATTAAACAATTTGAAAGTAGGAGACAAAGTTAAAGTGCAATCAGGGGATAAGAAGGAAACCCTTGAGGTTGAAATTATCGGTATTTACGAAACAAATGAGCAAGCAATGGGTCAACAGGCTCCTCCTATTATGGATCCAGCTAATAAACTATATATGCCGCATTCAACTATGAAAAAATTAGAAGTAGACCAAGGTATAAGTAGTGTTCAAGTCGTGTATTTCTTGAATGATCCACAATATATTGATGCATTTAAAAAAGAAGCAAAAAAATCTAATATTGATTTTAATTATTATAAATTAGATGCGCATGATTCATTGTACAAGCAAATGATTGGTCCTATCGAAAATATCTCTTCGACTTCTCAAATGATCATTTATATTGTATCGATTGCAGGTGCGATCATTTTAGGATTAATCATTATGCTATCAATTAAAGGGCGTCGTAAAGAAATGGGAATTCTATTGTCTATTGGAGAGAAAAAGTGGAAACTGATGGCGCAATTCGTAGTAGAAGTAGTGTGTGTCGCTATTTTAGCATTTGGATTATCCATAACAACAGGAGCTAAAGTTTCTCAATATATCGGGGATAATTTACTTTCGAATGAAATTGCTACTGCAAGCGAAGAAACAGATACCTCGCAACATGGTACTGTAATGATGGCTGGACCCGGTGGTACTCTACAAAATCAAAAAGAAGATCCAATTGATAAAATTGATGTAAGTGTAACAGGAGAAGATGTAGGAAAAATGGGTGGGATTGGACTAGCTATTGCTATAATAGCAACGCTTCTTCCAGCATTATCTATTCTACGTTTAAACCCAAAACAAATTCTTTTAAAAGATGAATGAGGAGGCTCGATATGGAGACGATTTTACAGTTTAAAAATTTGGATTATTATTATGAAAGTAACGGAAAAAATGTAGCGATACTAGATAATGTTAACTTTTCTTTTCAAAAAGGACATTTCTACACGATTTTAGGACCATCTGGATCTGGTAAAACTACAACTCTGAGCTTAGGTTGTGGACTAGATGTCCCTAAAAATGGTTATGTACTGTATAATGGCAAAGATATTAGAAAAATTGGTTTGGATCGATACCGTAATCAAAATGTATCTGTAATTTTCCAATCTTATAACTTAATTACCTATATGACCGCTCTTCAAAACGTCTTAACAGCAATGGAAATTACAGGTGTTAAAGTGCAAAATAAAACAGCAAGAGCATTAGAATTATTAGAGAGGGTAGGACTCACAGAACTTGAAGCGAAACGAAACGTATTGCAACTAAGTGGCGGGCAACAACAGCGTGTAGCAATCGCTCGAGCACTATCTTGTAATGTTGATTTACTAATTGCAGATGAGCCGACAGGAAACCTCGACGAAGAAACCGCAATGGATATAATAGAACTGTTTCAAGAACTTGCACATAAAGAGAATAAATGCATTATTGTTGTGACTCACTCACAGGAGGTTGCAAAAAAATCAGATCGTGCGGTGTATTTAAGTAAGAAGAAGTTGGTCGTAAATGAAATTTAATATAAATATCGTAGTTATTAAATTCACATAATTTTCAAAATCCATTCCTTTCAAAAGTTTATATTTGATTTATAATAATATCAAGCCATAACCAAAATGGTCTCCCTGTACTGAATGTTAAAATAGTTTGTTGTTCCCGTTTTAATAATATTTGAAAAAGAACTTGTATGATATTCTACAAGTTCTTTTTATTATAATTGGTTACCTATATCATGGGATAATCACACATAGTTATTGCAGAATTAAACCTACAATCATAATTAAACTAACTACTATTATCCAACCAAACGCACAATAGCCAAAAATTCTAATCCATTTAGGTAATTGATTCATGTTAATTTTATTTGAGGGAACTCCCTGCATAGAAAACATCATTTTTTGATCTCTATCTCTATTATTTTGCTGTTCATACATAATATCATCACCTTTCCAGATATATTGAGTTTGTAGTATATCAACCTAAAGAAATTCATGTACAGAATAAAAGGGGATAGCATATATATTATGTGGTGGACTTTATAAATAAATGCATTTAATCACCATGGTTCTAAGCACTAATCCGTTATAAATACTGAAAAAGAGCCCTACATAAATAGGACTCATTTTCTTCAAATGTTAAGTTGCTGGATATAAATCAGAACCAAGGTAACGTTCTTTTATAATTTGAAGATGATGAAGTTCATGACCAGCAATGATGTATGCTAATGCACGAACTGTAACTTCAGAATTATTCGCATTTCCTCTTTGTGACCAAGCTTCTTTATCTAAGCTTCTAAGTAAATACAGGGTAGATTGGCGAACAACTATTAAATTCTCAAGAAGATCTTGCATAGATTGCTTATCAAAAGCAGCTCTAAGAACATACATATCATCATTATAGCCTGGAAGTTCTGCTGTCTCGCCTCGAGCGATTGATAGCAATCGATACGCCATAATCCGTTCTGTATCTGTTATATGACCGATTACTTCTTTTATACTCCATTTAGTAGGAGCATACCGGAAAAGCCCCTCACTATTAGAAATTCCCTTTAATAAAAGATTCGTTTCCTTCATTTGTTGTTCTAGAATATGTATGATATTTCCGTCTAATACTAAGTTGGTATACGTTGCATAATAGGAGTTATATTCACTTACCTTTGGTCTTATTTGCATACGAATCATCCTTTTTGTTTTATGTTTAATCGTTACATATAGCTTATCATAAAAGAATTCCAAATTAATCTGAAAAGTAGAAGATAAATATGTAAATTGAATACAGTTTGTCACTACTTATGATAATCGCCATTTAAGAAGCAGCATTTGTCCATTAAGTGAAAAACCTGTTAATAAGTTTATATTTACTACAAAAACAAACAAACTCGTCCTATTTAAAGGAGAGTTTGTTTGTTTTTGTGTTTAAATAATGGAATCCTCATGCGAAATTGCACACTATGTTCCATATTTTTTATTGAATACTTTATATCTAGCGTTTCAAGAATTTGTTTAACAATATATAACCCCAAACCACTTCCTCCAGTATTTCGATTTCTTGATTTTTCAATTCGATAAAATGGTTTGAAAATTTGTTGTAAATCTTCATCTTTAATATTGACACCTGTATTTATAATTTGCATTTCGATTTGACCTTGTTTCGAATCCTCACTTAACTTTATATAGACTTTTTCATTATGTGGTGAATACATAACCGCATTGTGAATAATATTTTTACATGCTTTTTCTAAAAGAGCACAATCTGTATAAATAGAAAGATCAGAATCAATTTCTTTTATTATTTCGATGCTCTTTTGAGAAGCAAAAAATTCGAGATCTTTTGTGATTGTACCTATTAACTTTGAAGGATTAACTTTCTCTACTTTTAGTTTGAAGGTGTGTTGTTCTAATTTCGATACGCTTAAAATTTCACGAACTAATTGTTCCATACTTTCAATAATTTGATGATTTTTCTTTAAATATTGATCGCGATTTTGATAAGGGCCAATATTATAAATCATCCCTTCTAAGTAGCCTTTCATTACAGTAAGAGGGGACTTTAATTCATGTGCTACAATCGCAAAAAACTCTCTGCGTTTTGTTTCTATTTCTCTTTCTTTTTCAATATCATTTTTTAATTGTTCATTTGCTTTTTTTAAATCAAACATAGCTTGTTGTAAGTTAATAGACATGTCATTCAAACTATTAGACAATTCTCCCAACTCATCTGTAGAGCGAACCTCAATTTTTTCGGAGAAATCTAAATTTGCCATCTTTTGTGCACCTTCATTAATATAAATAAGTGGCTTTGTAATAAACCTGGAATAAAAATAAGCACTCCCTATACCAATTACGAGTACAATGATACTAATATAGGGGAGAAAGCGTACTAAAACCTGTGAAGCTTCATCAATCGGTTGAAATGTAGCAAAGACTATAAGCGTTAAACTACCATCTTGGAATTGAATTGGTTTCGTAACGTTATATGAATTGCTAAGGGTACCTACATTCTCGAACCGTGTTGCTCTAGTAACTACTGTTGTTTGCGAACCACTTTGAGTAAAAGAAAATGAAGGAGAGTATTTAATTATTCCCTCATTATTTTGAAGATAAAGCATCGCATTATTTTTTTTTCCATATTCATCAAAAAGTGGTATCGCATCTTGAAACGTAAGATCTTTAGACTTATCAATGATTTCTTTTATGCCTGTTTGAAGTTGATCTGTTTTGTATTGCTCATAAAATGTAGGGAGAAAGAAGTATAAAGTTAAATAAATCAATACTGCAAAGGATAACAAAATGAGAGATGTAGTCATAAAGAGTTTATAAGTAATTTGCTTCATCTTCATAAGTTTCACAATACTATTCATCAATTTTATAACCAATACCCTTTATTGTTTTAATATAAGGGATAGCTAATTTTTTACGTAGATTTTTAATATGTGTATCAATTATTCGTGTTTCTCCAAAATAATCGTACCCCCAAACTTTCTCTACGATATTTTCTCTTGTAAGTACTTTTCTCTCATTTTGAAATAGTAGTTGTAGAATTTCAAACTCTTTTGTCGTTAATATAATTTCAACGTCATTTACATACACTCTATATGCATCCACATCGATACGAACTTCTTTAAATATCAAATGATTATTTACATTTTTATCATAACTTCTTCTAAGTACAGCTTCGACTCGTCTAATCAAAACATGAAATGAAAAGGGTTTTGTTATATAATCATCGATCCCAAGATCGAATCCTTTCATTTGATCTTCCTCTTCTTCCAACGCAGTTAGCATAATAATTGGTACGTTCGACTGACTTCGGATCATTTTAGAAACTTCAAATCCATTAAGATTGGGCATCATGACATCTAGAAGAATTAAATCAAAGGATTGCTTATTAAATTGTGTCATACCCTCTAGTCCATCTGAAGCGACTACCACTGTATAATGCTGTGTCATTAAAAATTGTTTAATTAATTCCTGAATTTCTTGATCGTCCTCAACCACGAGGATATGATAATTTTTCATAATATCACCTCTGGTAGTCATTATAGCCGTACAATCTGGAGTTTATGTGGAGATACAGTAGTAAACTTCATAGGACGTTTACTACCAAAAAGTATTATTAGCTATATTCCTTTTTTATGGAGAAATAATTGCTTAAAAAAACTTATCGTATGAATTGATGTACGATTAATATTTACGAAAAACTAATGTATAATAACGTGAATTGTATGTAGTTTCTTAAAATTCTCGAAAATATACTTTTGCTTCTTTACCAAAAGAGGAAAAGGAATTTCAATATAGAAGAAGCTACTGTAATACTAGAGTGTGTGCCAAGAACTATGGATTTCTTTCATCTAGTTTTTATTTAATCGTTACTCACTACATAACAATGTTCTTGCTAAACCAAAAGTTTAAAGGTACAAACTTGGAAAGATTTATATAATGCTAGAAAGGTTGTGAAATGATTTGATGGGTTATAAAGCGATGCTGTTTGATTTAGATGATACATTACTTGATAGGGATAAAGCAGTAGAGGCATTATTTTTAATTGTTTTAGAAAAGTGTTATGAAAATGTAGATGGTGCGGCTAAAAGCAACATGTTACAGAAATTCAAAGAATACGATAAAAGAGAATATGGCATAAGTAATAAAACGACAGTTTTAGAATCATTGTTTGATGAATTCACGCCGAAGTATAGATTGCCACGCAATTACATCCAAGATTTTTGGAATAATAATTTCCCTAGATGTTTTTCAATAGACCAAAATACTATTCATTTCTTAAATCAAATAAAGAAGCACTTTAAAGTTGGAATTATAACAAATGGCTCAACTCAGAGGCAAAAAGCTAAAATATTTAACACGAATTTAAATAGGTATTTTGAAACAATCATTATTTCTGAAGAAGTGGGATTTAGTAAACCTGATAAACGTATATTCGAACTAGCATTAAATAAGCTAAATTTACAGCCGGAAAATACTTTATTTGTTGGTGATGACTTAGAAAAGGATATTGCTGGTCCTCAAAATGTAAATATAAAAGGTGTGTGGTTTAACCCTCAGAAGATCAAGAATACTACCAAAATACAACCGTATGCCGAGATTAACACTTTGGATAGTTTGTTAAGTTATGTTACTCCACAATATTTTTATAACAAGTAAAGGCAATTCCATATATATATTCAAAAATATAAAAAAAGAGAAACTATCATTAATTTCATTGACCGTATTAGTAATAAAAAATATATACTTACAATAAAAAATATATACTTACAATAAAAAATAGGGGCGATTTTAATAGCTGTGGCTAATTTAATCTATGATTAATACAAAGTTTTGTAAAACAATTTTACTCATACTGTGTAAATTATAAAGGGGTGGGACTATGGAAATAAAGAAAGTAGTAATCGATGGAATCAATATTGCGGTCATTAGAAACGATAAGGTATTAATATCGGATGTTCAGTCTGCATTAGATACTATGGCAACAGTTCAATATGAGGTAGATGCGAAACATATTATTATCCATAAATCTTTAATAAGTGAAGATTTCTTTGACCTAAAAACACGGCTTGCGGGTGATATCCTTCAAAAGTTTATAAACTACAAGGTAAAGATTGCTATTGTTGGAGATTTCTCTATGTATACTAGTAAAAGCTTAAAGGATTTTATTTATGAATGTAATAAAGGGAATGACATTTTTTACTTAGCAACTGAACAACAAGCAATTGAAAAACTAAGTACATTAAAGTAATAATTATATCCTGCTAAATTCCCCCATTTCACTTAGTTCATAATTATATACGATATAGAAGAACTGATGTTTGTGGTAAACTAAGAGATGAATAAAGGGGGAGTTTTTTTGAACAATTTTAATGATACGATCCGAAATTTAAACAATATAGTTTACAAACCTAACAATTTAATGATTACGAATCTAAAAGAAGAAAAGCAAAACGCAGAATATGCAGGATGTTTATTCCACTTAAATAACAAAACCATTCGTTTTAGAAAATCAAAAGTTACTCCTAATAAAATTGGGCAATTTGTTTCTTTTTGGGAGAAAGATGAAAATATGCGAAATAGAGCTTTCTCTTATGAAGCTGCTCCTGATTTATTAGTAATCACTTGTATTGCTGATAATAAACTAGGGCAATTCATTTTTCCTAAAGAGATTCTTCTTAAAGAAAAAATATTGAGAACACAAAGTCAAACAGGGAAAATGGCAATGAGAATTTATCCTGTTTGGGATACCACTGTTAGCAATCAAGCTAAAAAGAGCCAAACGTGGCAACTTCAATATTTTGTTGATTTAAGTGATATTAATAATTTGCATATAGATAAACTATTAAATTTATATTCGTAGCTTTTGATTTGCCCCAAAAAGAAGTAATTACAGAAAAGACATTTGTAATGACGCCTTCTATTAATTTACCTCGTGAATCGTAATTTTTGTACCGGTACAGTTAAATGAAATGTACATTGTTACAGTGCCCCTTAAAATTTACAATCAGCATATATTATTTTAACTTATAAATTTTTAAGGGGTGCTAAATATGACAAGTTTACAAGATCAGCTTTTCACAAGATTAAATCTTAAAAAACGTAATGATGTAACGTTTGAAGAATTACCTACCATACTCTTTTCGTTTGCACAGACTATACCATTTGAGAATTTAGATGTTATAGCGTGTAATACGAATCAAATCTCTCCGGAAAACTTGCGAGAGAAAATTTTAACTAGTTCCCGTGGTGGACTTTGCTACGAATTAAACACTCTTTTTTACTATTTTTTAAGAGACTGTGGCTATGATGTACAACTGGCATTAGGTACGGTTTATAAAAACGATATAAATGCATGGGCACTTGAGGATGGCCATATAACAATTATTTTAACTTATGATAATGTACAGTATTTAATTGATGTAGGTATAGCTTCGTTAGTACCTCTTGTTCCTGTACCTTTTACTGGTAAGTCTGTTTCTTCAAAAAATGGTTCGTACCGGGTGAGACGAAAAGATACGAGTAAAGGAAATTATGTTTTAGAAAGAATAGATACTGATGGAGAATGGAAAGTTTGTCATGCTTTTTATAAACATAATATTGATGAGATAGTAGTAAATGATGTTCAAAGAAGAGTGATAGAAGATGAGAAGTCTATTTTTAATAAAGGACCAATTGCAGTAAAGTTGACGAACTCTGGCCATATTTCATTAACGAATACAAGTTTAACCGAAATTATTCATGGGGAAAAAACTAAGCGTGAAATTACAGAAGATCAATATAAAGAGTTTTTATATACTTTATTTGCTATTAAGTTATGAATAATAAAGATAGCCGGTTCTTATTCAGAAGCGGCTATCTTTATTATTTTTGGTGTAAATGGTTTTCTTCTAATATGTTTCGGAAACTGCGGTATAGTTAATGTTTTTAATGTTTCCTCAGCTTCTTCATATGTATGAAAAATTGGTTCTTTTCCATCATCCCCTTGTAAAACTAGCCCTTCATCTCGGATTACATATGGCATAAAACCACCCCATCTAGTAAAGAATTATGTTCTTTTGCAGCAGAATAATACGATTTAAAGTTTGATTTTCTTAATACATATAATACACTAGAACAGTACGAAAAAGTATGTACAATGAATTTTGAATGTAAAGGAAGATTATTATGTCAGTTATTGATAAATTGAAACTTAATAAGTATACAAATATGGTCGTTATTAACGAACCAAGTGATTATGACATTTTTACAGGTAAAGAAACTGCATTCTCAAAAGAACACGATGCTATCTTTATATTTGTAGAAACGCTTGATGAAATGGTGAAACAAACGAATTTTATTATTAGTAATGAAGAATTACTAATTGAAAAAGGTTACGTATTCTTCGCATATCCGAAAAAAGGTAATGCTCGTTATAGTACGTTTATTCACCGTGATGAGATGTTTCCGGCATTAAACGTTGGAGAAGATGGTTATGTGGGAGAAAGCGATATTAAATTTGCACGAATGGTAAGTATGGATGAAGTCTTTACTGTTGTTGGTTTAAAACGTGAAAAGAAAAAAACAACAAAAACATCTGCTATGAGTCAATGTGTTGCCGATTATGCAGATCGAATTAAAGATGTTGAAGCATTATTAGCTAATCATCCGAATGAACTTAAGTTTTATCAAAGTTTAACGCCTGGATATCAGAAAGATTGGGCACGTAATCTTTTTTCTGTAAAACAAGAAAAAACACGTGAAAAACGTCTAGAGAAAATGATAGAGATCCTTTCACAAGGCTATAAAACAATTGAATTATTCCGTAAGAAGAAAAAATAATGATTAAGAAAGTCACAATGCTGCAACAATTAATTGTGATGAGTACATTGAAAAAAGCATTCCTTCCATTATACTAAGGAATGTTCGTATATTTATATAATTAGCAAAAGAGAAAAGGTGTTTGAAATGAAATCGTATATTGTAGTTGGATCTGGAATTTTAGGAGCGTCTACTGCTTATCATCTTGCTAAGGCAGGTGCGAATGTTACTATCGTGGATCGCCAACAATTAGGGCAAGCAACTGATGCAGGAGCAGGTATTGTATGTCCATGGCTATCACAGCGTCGTAATAAAGCATGGTATAAAATCGTTAAAGGCGGTGCACGTTACTATTCTTCGTTAATTCAGCAATTAGAAGAAGACGGTGAAACTGACACAGGATATAATCGTGTAGGTGCAATTAGTTTACATACTGACGAGAAAAAGTTAGATCAAATGGAAGAGCGAGCTTATAAACGACGTGAAGATGCCCCAGAGATTGGTGAAATAACTCGCTTATCAGCTGAAGAAACAAAAAAATTATTCCCAGCATTATCAGACGAATATAGTTCTGTTCATATTAGTGGTGCTGCACGAGTGAATGGAAGATTATTACGCAATGCATTAATAAGTGCTGCGAAAAAACATGGTGCAACTTTTATAAAAGGCGATGCCATATTAGTCCGTGAAGGAAATCATATTACTGGAGTTACAGTAAACGATGAAACAATTTTAGCAGAAAAGGTTATTGTAACTGCAGGCGCATGGGCGAATGAAATCTTGAACCCATTAGGAATTAATTTCTTAGTTACATTCCAAAAAGGACAAATTGTTCATCTGCATATTGAAAATACAGCAACAGAAAATATGCCAGTTGTTATGCCACCGAACGATCAATATATTTTAACGTTTGACAATGGTCATGTCGTAATTGGTGCAACACATGAGAATGATACTGGTTTCGATCATCGTGTAACAGCAGGTGGTTTACATGAAGTATTCCATAAGGCATTAGCAGTTGCACCTGGCTTAGAAAATGCTACAATGCTTGAAACGAGAGTTGGATTCAGACCATTCACACCAGGATTCTTACCTGTTATCGGGCCACTACCTAACTTTGAAGGAATTCTCGTTGCGAATGGATTAGGGGCTTCGGGTTTAACAGCTGGTCCATACTTAGGAGCGGAACTTGCTAAACTAGCGCTCGGACAACCGATTGAATTAGATTTAAATGATTATGACGTTGCTGGCGCAATTGAATAATATGGAGTACTGCTAACATTTATGAAAAACCATGCTAAACAAATTCGACAGAGAATAAGTAGTTTTTCCTCTGTTAAGAGTAAGCCTGTTTATGAAAAATAAAATTATTTAAAAATAGAGGGCCGACATTATAAACCTGCATTAATAATGTAGAATTGTGATGTCGGCTCTTTATTCATATTGATTTAAAACTTATTTTCGAGAGGAGGTTAAGTAATGAGAGCGCCATATCAAGTATTGATATTTCCTTATATAAAAACTGCCGATTCTATTCAATATGCCATTTTTAACCGAAGTGATTATGGTTATTGGCAAGGAATAGCTGGTGGCGGAGAAGACGGTGAGATTCCTATTGAATCAGCAAAACGGGAAGCATTTGAAGAGGCTGGTATTACAAGAGAATGTCCATATATACAATTAGATTCTGTGTCTTCACTATCAGTAGAAGATGTAGTTGGAGGATTCCTTTGGGGAGAAGAGGTTTATGTAATAAAAGAATTTTCTTTTGGAGTTAAAGTCCCTACAAAAAACATATCATTATCTAAAGAACACTTCAATTATAAATGGTTATGCTTTGAGGAAGCAGTAACGTTTTTGAAATGGGATAGCAACAAAACAGCATTGTGGGAATTAAACAAAAGACTATTAAAACAATAAAAGTTTTAGCTAACAAAGATAGTAGTGGAACAAGAATTGAACCATTAACAAACCTTTGCTACACTTCTAAACAATGTTTTAGATTATAAAATAGAGTAATATAGATTTTGTATAGGTAATTTACTAAGAGAACTTGTACTAAGAAAAGCCCTATACAGTTGACTCTGAAAAAATGAAAATAGTTAGAAATATTTTTATATCGTACGGTTTTTGGCTATGAATAACGGAATAAATATTAAGTATTCAACAGTTTAAATAAAATGAGTTAGCTTTTTATTTTAAGAAGAAAGATGACTCGTTTTATGCTAAAATTCGCTTAGTGTATATTTTCGTTAAAATGTGGGTGGGCCCCCTTTTAGCAAAACCGGAGTGGGAATGATGAGTATAAATAGTTTTGTGGGATTGATAAAGGACGAATTATTAAAAGAGGTAAGTATAAGAAGTGAGGATGAATTCGAGCCTGTAGTAGTTAAAGATATTCCTAGACTTTGGAAGTGTTTAGGAACAGGTAATTATGCCGCAGTATTCATGCACAAAGAATACAAAGATTGGGTAGTGAAAGTTTACGTGCGAGAAGGAGAAGGAATTGAAAAAGAGTCAGAAGTATACCGAAGAATTGGAGATCATCCTTCTTATTCAAAGCTTATATATAAAGGAGAAAATTTCATAGTATTGAAACGTTTAAAAGAAATTACCTTATACGATGCTATTCATAAGGGGATTAAAATTCCTAAGCAAGTAATACTTGATATTAATGAGGCTTTAGAGTATGCGAGGGAGCAAGGGTTAACTCCTTGTGATGTTCACGGGAAAAATGTGATGATGGAAAAAGGAAGGGGATATGTAGTCGATGTATCTGATTTCTTAAAAACAAAAGAAGATAGTAAGTGGAGAGACCTAGAAAAGGCATATTTCACCTTTTATTTTCCTTTCATTTATAAATTGCCTTTCCCCGTTAAAATACCGTATTTTATGTTAAACATTGTTAGACGTTCGTACAGAAAATATAAGAAGCTTAAAAAGAACTTCAAATTATAAAAGGATCACATATGTTCCTGAAAACGATTTGAATTCACATAAATAACTTTAGAAAAATTTAAAATTTTGTTTAGGGGCTACTTCAAGACCTTAGCTTGCTGGGCATATGGTGCTACCTCAAAATATAAAAAGATTAGGAGTGAATCCTAATCTTTTTATTTATACATATTTTTGTTATGAATATCACTATCAATTCCAAAACGGGATATTTTGAATAAATGAAACCGTCAAAATAAGTGTTGATACGGAACCAGCAGTTACTAAAGTTACTATTTTTCGTCCATTCTGTTCTTTTGAAGGTTTTATAAGTTCTGTAATTAACACAATCCATATTATGATAGAGATTATTGAAATAATATCTATAGACATATGTAACACATCCCTTCTTGTTTTCACATAAATATTTCTTCTTTTATAAAATAAAAGCAATTTAACAAGAAAATATGTAACGCATTACAAATCAATATTTTCCTGTTAAACCACCTTTTTTAAATAGAAATACGACTGATAAAACGATAACAACAGCCTTCAAACTTCCCCAATATGGATAAATAGCATGATCTGTTAGACTAGCATATTGAAAAATATTCTCTAAACCGAAAATTCCTATCATGACTGCTAAAATGAATGAAGCTGATCCATACGTCCCGTTATGATAGAGGGTAAATAAATAGACTGCGAAAATTAGTGGTAAGATGATTTGTAGTACGATTATCATAGTTCGTCCCCCATATTATTTATAATTATATTATATACAAAATTGTAATAAAAAGGAATGCGACTTATTTGATACTAACAGAACTACTCTAATCATATTCTTCTATAAAAAGAAGAAAAAGGGGTGTACAGTTAATTGACAAAAGTTAAAGTTAGTTTACGACCCATTGTTCATAATATAAATTTACCAACCGTATTGAAAACAACAATACTTCCAGGCGAATCGACCGAAAGACTATTTATCGCAACCCAATTAGGAGAGATTTTTTACATAGGGAATGGAGTTATAAAGATATTTTTAGATATTCGTCACCTAATTATTAAATTAGGTACATTTGAAGAAGGTGTTTCTAGTAGCGGTTATGATGAACGCGGATTGCTAGGACTTGCGTTCCATCCACAATTTTATCAAAATAGGTTATTTTATCTACATTATTCAGTAGCCGGAACTCAAGGGCCAGGTGCACTTTCTGAACAATTTAAACCGAATCCTTGTGACCCTAAAACATTAAATTTAAAGTGGGTTAATAGAAATACGCAATATGATCACATTGATACTGTGGAAGAATGGACTTTACAACCTAATGGTCAAGCTCAAAAGCGACGAACATTACTGAATGTAAGAAGACCATTTTTTAATCATAACGGAGTCAATAGTTTAAACTTTTCACCTGAGACTGGAAAACTTGTTTTTACAAATGGAGATGGCGGATCAGGTTATGATCCATTTAATTTAAGCCAAGATGATTTAGAAATAGCAGGTAAAATAATTGAAATCGATGTAAGTAAAAATACATTTATAAATAACCCTCCTGTAGTTACACGCTTTAATGAACTCCCTTTCTCTATACAAGAAACACTTACAGTAATTGCAAAAGGAGTACGTAATATAACCGGCATTTCATTTCAAAGGTTTTATAATCAATATATCAAATACGCCGGAAATGTCGGACAAGATATTGTAGAGTCTATTTTTTCATTTGTTCAATATAAACCTATACCGGTTACAGAACTTGTTCAAATGCATTTTATGAGGCTCACTCCCAATCAAGATGGGTTTATCAATTTTGGTTGGAGAGGATGGGAAGGGGATTTACCTACTTCTTTTATACGGCATTGTTCCGAAAATCAGACTTTGGATGAAAGAACAATGACTTATTATGATGAAACAATACAAACTTCAGTGAAGCGCATTCTACCTCTACTTAGTTATTTTCATAAAGATTCTAGAACAGATAAGTTTGGAGGAACTTCCCTTACAGGAGTTCAGCCATATATGGGAAATGCAATTCCAAATTTAACAGGTAGCGTAGTGTTTACTGACCTTGCTAAGAAAGAAGATTCTCGACCGCCAGTTAAAGGTGTTTTAGCCTATACTAGAGCAGGTACAGACGGTAAACATGCTGACTTTCATGCTATTGAAACCAATTATGATTTTGGTACGCAAGCAGCTTATTATATGAGTTTAGGAACAAATTTGAATCAAACTAAATTATATTTAGGAGTTTACGGTTCTATGAAAGTAACTGATTTTAATAAAGGTACCATTTTTGAAATTATCCCTTAATACGATACAAATTATCAGTCTAAAAATATAATATAAGGAATTCATTCTGTTCCCAAAACGCACGACTTAACTTATCCCCCTAAAAATCTTCAATGTATGAGCATCTATTAACTTGCAGAAAGTAACTCATAAACCGTATGTGTACGAATAATATAGAAAGTAATGAATGAGGTGTCTTTAGGGGGGATTTTAATGAATCGGTTTGTACGTTATTGGTATCAACTGATGATAGAGCATGATATAAGCTTTGTTCATAAAAGAAAATTGTCCCTTGCGAATAAGTTAGTACTTACAGCTTTGATGAGTGCATTAGCCACCATGTTTCAAGCAGCGGGTAACTTAGTTCCTGGTATAGGTTTGCTCATTAGTCCATTTTCGACATTACCGATTTTTTTTGCTATTTTCTATTCTATTCGTGAGGGAATACTTTCTTATATTCTTACTATTTTTCTATTATTTATTATTGAGCCAAGTGAACTAATTATCTTTCCTTTTACTACAGGCTTATTAGGTCTAGCCTTAGGACTAGCCTTTTTAAAATTTAAGAGGAGAATTTGGATAGTTTCTTTTTCAGCAACGTGTCTACTTATAGGTATTATGATCGTTCTCGATGTTTTCCGTTTTCCGGTACTTGGTCCTACTGTTCATACAACTATGGACATGAAAATTATTTTATTAATATTTATACTGAGCTTTCTATATTGCTGGATTTATGCAGGTTTTTGCAGAATAATGATGAATAGATTATGTAAAGTGTTGTATTGACAATGGCATAATGAAGATTGGAGAATGTATTCATGACTAACGTTGCAGTTAGAAGACCGAATTTGAATGATGTAGATGAACTATATTTATTTTTCCGTATCGTTATTACGAATACATATAAAAATGAAGGATTATCACAACTATTGGATGACATAGAAAATGAAATTAACATGAAAAAGCAATATTTGAAAACAGATTTTGATAGTAATGGAGAAAAACGTTACTTTTTATTAGCAATTGATACAAATAACAATAAAATCATTGGAACAATTGAAGTTGGTCCAGCAAGTACATTGATTAATAGTTGTACAGGTGGTGTACTTAAGGATTTGTATGAAATAGGAACTGTATTTATACTTCCAGAGTATCAAAGAAAGGGTATCGGGAGTTTACTGCTACATACAATGTTTCTTACGTTACTTAGCAGAGGAATAACAGAATTCTGTTTAGATAGTGGATACAGAAAAGCGCAAAGTATATGGACAAAGAAGTTTGGAGAGCCTAGTTATGTACTGAAAGATTATTGGGGAGAATCAAGTGATCATATGATTTGGAAGAAGAGTTTACATGATACACCTATAATATTTGAATTATAAAATGAAATATACCTATGAACGTAGCTTTTCTTACATATGTATGCTATTATTTATCTTTATAATAAAAGAGGACGTGAATGAACTTGATTAAAATTAGTATCCCTGAAGTTGATGTTACAATTACTGAACGTAAACAAGTTATTAAAGGAGACGAGCCAATCATTACTCCAATTAATGGATTTATCGATTTCCACTTGTTCCCTAGAGATAAAGGCGGCATTTTTATGTTTTACAATATTAATGACGAACTACTTTTCGTAGGTAAAGCTCGTAAAATTAGACAACGTATTAAGAAGCATTTTGAAGATAATGTTTCACCAATTAAAAATCACCGTGATGAAGTATACCGCATTGATGCATGTATCGTAGAAGATCCAACAGAAAGAGAAATTTACGAAACATATATCATTAATGAATACAAAGCGAAATATAACGTTGATAAAGTATTCTACAAATAATCAACATTAATAAAAAAACAATCCTAGCTAATATGCCAGGATTGTTTTTTATTTAGATTTATTCTTCATATCTTTCTCCTTTTTTCAAATGATTAGCCACAATAAAACAGAATATCCCTATAAATATAAGTACAATACCAAGCGTTTTATGGTTTCCCTCAAAGAAAGGAATATCTGAAATAACATTTGTCATACATAGTCCTAAAAATACAAGGATAGGGCCCATCCAAAGTAATACATTACCGAATTTTGTGTACTTCCACATAATAACCCTCCTTAATTCTCTTTACATATATATCCATAAACTAAAAGTAAATTCATAGAGAAATATAGTTTTTTTCATATCAAAAATTTAACCCTCATATATTGGTACAAGCAAAAGAGAAAGGAGACCATCATGAATTGGTTAGAAGCTTTCATATTAGGTATAATTCAAGGTTTAACAGAATTTTTACCAATCAGTAGTACCGGACATCTTTATTTAGGAAGGCATTTATTTCAATTAGATGAAGCAGGCTTATTTTTAGATACGATGTTGCATATTGGGACTTTACTTGCAGTGTTTATTTATTACAAAAAAGAATTTATATATTTAATTAAAAACCCATTTTCAAAGCTCATGTTATTACTTATTGTTGGGACGATACCTGCAGTTGTTATTGGTTTATTGTTTAAAGACTTCTTTGAAGATATTTCAAAAACAGGAATCACGATCGGTTGGGAGTTTTTAGTGACCGGATTCTTTCTCTACATGGCAGATAAACAAAAGAATGGTCGTAAAAAAATGGATGACATAACATATAAAGACGCATTAATTATCGGTTCATTTCAAGCTGCTGCTATTTTTCCAGCCATTTCCCGTTCTGGAATGACAATTGTCGCTGCATTATGGAGAAAATTAGACCGTGAAACTGCTGCTTACTTTTCTTTTTTACTGTCGACACCAGCTATTGTTGGAGCTATCATTTTGCAATTTGCAGACGTTTTTCAAGGGAAAGCAGAATCTATTTCTAGTACATCTTTAATTGTCGGAACGTTATCAGCAGCGTTTTTTGGATACATAGCCGTTTCATGGATGATTCAATATTTAAAACGTCACTCCTTAAAAGTATTCGCGTATTACGTATGGGGATTAGGTATTTTAATTTTAACGTTGCAATTTACTGATGTATTTTAAGTATAATGATAAAGAAGTTAATTAGTTTAAGATCCTGTTTCATTCATACAAGGCAGGATCTCTTTTTATTAAGGGGGAAAATATGTTTAATAAGGCTATCGTTATTGGTGGAAGTATGGCAGGAAAGTTTGCAGCAAAAGCTTTATCAACTTTTTTTAAAGAAGTAATCATTTTAGAAGTCGGTGAAAAATGGGATGGAAAAGCTTCAAGAAAAAGAGTTCCACAAAGTAATCATCCTCACGTGTTATTAAAAGGTGGAGAAAAAGCAATTGAAGAATTGTTTCCTACTATTACGAATGAATTAATAGAAGCGGGTAGTATTATAAACAACTTTACACGTGATTTAAAATGGCATCAATTCGGTCTATGGAAACAACCGTTCGTAGGGGAAGTACATATGATTCAACAAAGTCGTCCTTTACTAGAATGGCATATTCAAAAACGAATACATCAGATTTCAAATATTACTATTAAATATGAAACATTGGTTAAAGGGTTATTGGTAGATGAAAAGCTTAACAAAGTGTGTGGAGTAAAAGTTAAATATTTAGAGACAGACATACAAGAAGAAGTTCATGCAGACCTTGTAGTTGATGCGAGTGGATTTGGCTCAAAAAGTATAGAGTGGTTACGAGAATACGAAATTGAAGTACAAGAAGAGAAAGTTCGTATTGATTTATTTTACGCAACGAAAATGTTCAAACTTAAAGAAAATGAGAAATTAGACTGTTGCAATGTGCTAATGTCTCCGAGTTTCCCTGATAACCCTTATGGCGTTCTTATTCAAACGATAGAAGATAATCGTTATTTTGTTACTTTCAGTGGATACGCAAACGAGAAAGCACCACAAACAGATGATGAGTTTTATGATTTTGCTGAAAACCTATCAATTTCTAATGTTACAGACTTCCTAAACAAGGCTGAGGGAATTACTGATATAAAGACATACAAAATTCCCTATCAAGTACGCCGGCGATTTGATTTAGTGAATAATGTACCAGAAGGCTTATTAGTTGTTGGAGATGCGCAATGTCGTTTTGATCCCGTTTTCGGCCAAGGCGTATCAGTTGCTGCTATGGAGGCTCACCAGTTGCAATTACTTCTGCAAGGTAGAAAACAACTTGATAAAACATTTACACAACAATTTTATAAAAAGGCAGCTAATATAATAGAAACCCCATGGGATATGACAACAACGGAAATATCACGTCATCCGCAACTAAAGAGAGAATTAACTACAAAACAAAAATTTCAGCTATGGTATACGAAACAAATATATCGACTATCCGCAAGTAATTCTGATGTTTATATTCGGTTAGTACGAGTGATGAATTTAATTCGTAGTCCATTTCATCTTTTTCATCCGAAAGTACTACTATCTGTATTACTTAATCGAAAGTAATAGCAGGAATATAATTGATTAAAAAAGAATGTATAACAGTTAGTAAATCTAGAAGGAGAATACGGGATGGAAATATACATAGAGCAACTAAAGAAACAAGATGCTAAGGATTTATTTACGTTTGAACTTACGAATAAATCTTTTTTTGAAACAATGGTGCCAAATCGTGGCTCAAAATATTTTGAATTTGAATATTTCCAAAAACTACTAGACGATTTATTAATAGAACAAGCAGATGGAGATTCTTATTTTTATTTAATTCGTAATGAAGAAAAAGAAATTGTAGGGCGAATTAATTTAGTAGATATAGATACGGAAACTCAAATTAGTTCGCTAGGGTATCGGGTCGGAGAAAAATTTACTAAAAAAGGAGTTGCTACAGCAGCCGTAAAATTAATTTTAGATGTAGCGAAAAATAATGAAATTACTGAAGTTCATGCTAAAACAACTACTAATAATCTCGCATCACAAATTGTACTAGAAAAAAGCGGATTTTCTTCTTATCAAAACGAATCAGATACAACTTCTGTAGAATTAAATGGAGAACATGTGAAGTTTGTACACTATATTTGGAGAAATACTTCACGCTTATAATAAGGAGGACTTATTCATGAATGATTTACGTTATCCAATTGGCCAATTTACATACAAACGTCCTATAACTGAAGAAATGATTGATACATGGATTCAAGAAATTGAAGATTTACCAAATGAACTAACAAAGGCAATTAAAGATTTAGATCAGAAGCAGTTAGATACACCATATCGCGTTGGAGGTTGGACTGTACGTCAAGTAGTTCATCACGTCGTTGATAGTCATATGAATAGCTACATACGCTTTAAATTAGCACTGACAGAAAAGAATCCCACTATTAAGCCGTATAAAGAAGAGAAGTGGGCAGAGTTACCCGATTCAAAATTACCGGTAGATGTTTCACTAGTAATGCTAGATTCATTACATAAAAGATGGGTTAACCTTTTATATTCTCTAGAAATTGAAGATTTAGAAAAGACATTTAACCATCCTGAAACTGGTGAAACAAAACTTGCTGTTGCAATAGGACTATACGCATGGCATGGTCGTCATCATACCGCTCATATTACCTCGTTAAGAAAGCGACTTAATTGGTAACATGGAGATTACATTAGAGAAGGCGACAGAAAGTGATGCAGAAGTTATATTTCAAATGCAAATAGACTCATTTAGCCCTTTATTACATAAATATAAAGACTATGAAACAAATCCAGCAAATGAAACTATCGAAAAAACTATTTGTAGAATAAATCATGTAGACGGTGGCTTCTATAAAATAATAGTGGCAATGAATCTTGTTGGAGCGATATGCATTTCACCAAAAGAAACACCCTCTAAATTTTGGATCAGTCCAATGTTTATTCACCCGAGTTATCAAGGAAAAGGAATTGCCCAAAAGGTACTTACATTAATTGAGGAAATGTTTCCTGAAGCAACGAGCTGGGAACTTGCTACTATTTTAGAAGAAGAGAAAAATTGCTTTTTATACGAAAAGATGGGTTATAAAAGAACAGAAGTTATAAAGAAATTAAATGATGAAACTACACTTATTTATTACAAAAAAGAAAGGTAAAGCATATAAAATACGCTTTACCTTTTTATGTTATTTTAGATTAAATATACAAAAATAATGTATTTTCTTCCAAAATACTCGGGTTAGTAATTTTAAAAATGAATAAAAATACAAAAACAACTACTTAGTCGTAAAGGTTACTAACGCTTTTTGAATGCTTAAAATACTATCGTCACCTTTAAATTCTTTCGTAATTGGATCCTCCATACTAGACACCCAAATTTTAAGTTCTGCATCTAAATCAAAATGCCCAGCCGTTTCGATGCTATATTGTGTAATACTTTTATAAGGAATAGAATGGTATTCTGTTTTTTTGCCAGTTACTCCTTGTTTATCTACTAAAATAAGACGACGATTTGTAAATACGATTAGATCACGAATTAATTTATAAGCATGCTCTACTTTTTCATCGTCTAGCATAATCTTCTCTAAATCACGTTCTACACTTTCAGAACTCGTATTTGATGCATTTCCTAAAATACCGCTAAATAAACCCATATTAAATTCCTCCTTTAATATATGTGGAATGAATTACTTATATTGTAACATGTTACTCACAAAGATATTATGACATTACTTTAGTAGTTTCTGGTTATTGTTGTAATTAGTTTATATAACCTCATCTTAAAATCTTATGCTAATATGAAATTAAGAAAAAAGAAGCAGAGGGATATAGCATGAAGAATATTGGTTTAGTATTAGAGGGCGGAGGAATGAAAGGTTTATATACTGCAGGTGTACTCGAATATTTCATGGAAAAGAACTTATTCTTTCCGTATGTAGTCGGCGTATCAGCTGGAGCCTGTATGGGAGCAACCTATTTGTCACGTCAAAAAGGTAGAAATAAGAAAGTAAATACAGAGCTAGTATCAGATTACAGGTATATATCTTATCGAAACTTAATTCGAAAACGTGAATTATTCGGAATGGATTTTTTATTTGATGAAGTACCTAATAAAATTGTACCATTTGATTTTCAAACTTTCTTAAAATGTAATGAACAGTTTGTTATAGGGACGACTGATTGCGAATCAGGACAAGCCATTTATTATAATAAAGCAGAACACGGAAATGATATTTTAAAAATCATTCGCGCCTCAAGCTCTGTACCGTTTATAGCACCTGCTGTAGAATATAATAATCGAAAATTATTAGATGGAGGGATTATAGACCCTATACCAGTTTTGAAAGCCCAAAAGGATGGTTATGAAAAGAACGTTGTCATTATGACAAAGCCAGAAGGATATGAGAAGCAGCGAAATAAATTTTCAGGCCTGGCTAAAATTTTATATAGAAAATATCCGAAAATCGCAGAGAATTTAGTAGACCATTATCGTTTTTATAATGAGACGATATCTTATATGAATCGAGAAGAACAAAAAGATAATTTTTATGTAATTCAACCAAGTGTACAGCTTCCTATAAGCGGAATAGAAAGAAATAAGGAAAAGCTCGTTAATCTATATAATCTTGGGTATATCGATGCTCAATATCATTATGAAAACTTATTAAATTGGATAGAGAAATAAAGTGGTGGAAAGTTGAAGTTAGGAAAACGAATTATTTTTAAGGAATTGCAGAAAATGCATAGTCCACTTCATAAACCGTTTCCTTATCGTGCTACTGCAAAATTGCAGCGAGACTTAAAAAGTAAATTTACCGAAGATGACTGTATAAACGCTGATTTTAATCATTATTGGATGCATACAGCAGCTACTTTAAATTCTGTACTAAATGGAAACGAACAGAACATTACGTTTCAACAAATAAAGTGGTTAAGAAAATCGTTTTTCGAGTGGTTTCCGCAATATCGTTTTCTAGAAACAGAAATTGTGAATTATCCCATTTTGTATAGAGATTTCATAAGTTATGAGAAGACCAGGAAGCTATTACTTTATTACCTTACTGAATAAAAGCGAAAACGTACAGGTTACATTACTTGTACGTTTTTTTGTTCATAAAACATTCAATATTAACAACTAGTTTATATAGGAATTCTAATGAGAAGAAAGAAGTACATATAATAGAATGCTACAGGGGAGGAGAGAGGAATAGCTGTTTTACTTTAAGTTATTGTCCAACTCGAATACAGTTAGTTATTTATGTTAAAATATTTCGAGTGAAATCAAGCTTTTAAGGATTTCATTAAACATTAAACAAAACAAGTTAGCAACGTAGAAGGGATAACATTAACATGAAAAACGTATCAAATATAGATAAAGTAGAATCAATAAAATCTTTACAGTCAACAATTAGTAAACTTGAAAATGCCTTATCACAGATGACTCAAAAAGGATCAAATACTACTTTAGTGAAAAAAAGACTCAAAGCAGCTATTATCGGCTTAGCTATGTTAGAAAGTGTTTGGAAGCAAGAAACTCATCATTATACTCAGGAAGATTTAGCAGAAGCTCGTAATGTTCTGATTGGTTTGCTTCCATCAATTGAAAAGATTTACGTTAAGCCAAAGCTTGGGAGTCCTCAAAGAACGCTTTTAGAAAGAAGAATAAAATCGTTGGAACTTTCTATTCAAGCAATAGACAATTATTCTAGTAAATAACTCATTTAAAGAGTCTTATTACAAAAGTGTAGCAAGGCTCTTATATCATTCTATCAAAATTAAATATCCTTACTGCCACATTGCAGCAAGGGCAAAACATCTTGATCTACCTCATAATTATTCTCAAACTTCACATCTTCAAGAACATTTCATTGTCTTTAATAAAAATCCATGCATTAAGTAATCTTCAACCGCAAAAACACTCAATTATTTAATTTACGAAAATGGAATACCGCCATGTATTGCTGTAGATCATGTTAATCAGCTAGAAGAACTAACTTTTGAAAACGATATTCCTTGGATTGAAAATCAAATTTCATCTATAAATTCTATTGCAACTCAACTTCACTTTTATATGGTAGCAGGACAACTTGAAAACAAACCTCTTTTAACGGCCAATAATCACTTGTATAGAGCTTTAAAAGATAAAGGGTACAAAACCACTTATGAAGAGTTTCGAGACGGTCATGATAGCGTGTGAGGGTGAAAAAAGTTGTTAGATGGATTGAAAGCTTTGAAATAGATAAAAACCACACTATAAAATAAAAAGGAGAGAAAATCTATGAATCAAGAAGAACTAGATAAAAAACTAAAAAAACAAGAGATTTTAGTAAAAGATGAGAAAGTTTGGTCCTATACGTATGAGGATCATATTAGTTCTATCGTTAAACAAGCAGAACAAAAAGGAGCTTTTGATAATTTACCTGGTAAAGGGAAACCTCTTAATCTTGATAAAGATCTTTCTTACAATCCTGAAAAGCAACTTTATAGAACTTTAGCAAATAATCATGTTTTACCTAGGTGGATTGAGCTTTCAAAAGAAATTGATGATTTAAAAGAAAAGCTAAAAGAAAATACAAATACTGCAGAAGCAGCGGATTTAATTCGAACTATTAATAAAAAGGTTTTAGAACATAATCTACTTTGTCCACCAAGCGCGCAAAAAATGAGGGTGAAAATGGATTTTTAACGATTTTCAATTAAGCTATCGCTTACTATATAATTAAGTTAGGCATTTTCAATTCATTACTAAAAGGAGGCAAATGTAGTGAAGAATACGTATCAACTTCAAATTCCGAAAGAACTAGAACAGTATCGTAGTATTTTAGAAGAAAGTGTGAAACCGTATGTTAAAGTGTCTGGAACATTAGCAGAGACAACGCTTTTTGAAAGTAAGTTTGGTGGATATCCGTATTTACCTATAGATCAAGAGCATCCTAAAGACTCAAACGGACAACCTATGATGCTACTTGCGCAGTTAAACCTTGAAGAAATACCAAACATTGAACATATGCCTCAACATGGAATGTTACAGTTTTTCATAAGTGCTGAAGAAGATCTTTTTGGAGCAGATTTTGATCATCCCACAAGCCAAAAAGACTTTCGAATTGTTTATCATTCTACAATCACAGCGGATTTAACTAAGGTGATTACTGATTTTAGTTATTTAAACACTTTAGATTTAGAGAATTTTATCATACCCAAAGCAGCAAAACTAAAGTTTGAGTTGGCATATCAACCAGTAACACCAAGAGATTATCGATTTGAAATGATTTTTAGTGATAACATTGATTGGGAAGAAATTGTTGATGAAGAAAATAATACAGAATTAGGCGAACTGTATGATGATTTATGTAAAGATCAAGGACATAAAATTGGTGGATATCCATTTTTCACACAGACAGATCCGAGAGAATGGGAAGAAAAATACCAGCAACATGACATATTATTGTTGCAAATCGATACAGACGATTCATTAAATATTATGTGGGGCGATTCTGGGGTTGCTAATTTCTTTATACGTAAGGAAGAGCTGTTAAATCTAGATTTTTCCAACGTCCTTTACAATTGGGATTGTTACTAGAAGATACAAATAAAATAATAGCAAACAAAAAATCTTCCTGAAGGTGAGGAGGATTTTTTTATGTTAAAAATAAGCGTTATGTTAACTAGAATAAAAAACAATGAGTGTAATGAAAGTCAAGCCTAAATAACAGAAATAACAACAAATAATGTAAAGTTGTAAAACATGTGCAAATAGCAATAAATTCATTAAGTAAAACATAAAATAAAATTACTAATTTATATTTTGTATAGAAATAATTTTTCTGTATAAAAATTTCTTGCCAATCAAAAATGTTTTTAATTCGTTAAATCTTAAGCGATTATTGATTAAGATTTGCTGTGATGAATTTATAACAAATAAAAACGATAAAAACTGAAAAAATTTGTTTAGATAAGATTTCATGTGAATCTCACTAAAAATCTCTGCTTTGTCTCATTAAGTATAGTTTACTTGGGTTTTGATACCTGATATTGCTTTGTTTCTATAACTGCCTATAATATATATTATGTTAACTAACTTTAAATAATAAACTTATTATAGATAAGTTAGTTTTTGTGATTATCCTCCCCTCGTTCTTTTTAATCATTCTGTGTGATGGATTGTTTAGTTGTTTGTTTTATAAGTTGTTGATGGAAATGTCTCCAGATATAAATTATATTTAAGACAATAAAAAATGCAATTCGTTTTAACTGAACGCATTAAACGAATTGCATTGATATGATTACGAATAAGTTCTTAAAATTAGTTTGCTACAGCAATTGCTTCAATTTCAATTAATAAGTTATCGTTAATTAACTTTCCAACTTCGACAGCTGAACTTGCTGGTGGATTGTTAGTGTCAACGTATTGATCTCGTATATCTCTAACAATGGCCATTTGAGAAATATCTGTTAGGAAAAATGTTAATTTTACTACATCATTAAATCTTAATTCCGAAGTTTCTAATGCACTTTTAATATTTTCGAAAACTTGTCGCGTTTGTGTAGCTAAATCACCAATGCCAACTATTTGACCATCAGTGTTAATCGCTACTTGTCCAGATATGTAAATTGTTCGTTTAGCGTTACTAACTTCCACTACATGTGAATATCCAAAAGTTGGTGGCATCGTTTCTGGATTGATAAATTTCTTTTGCAAGGTGGCTTTTATCAAGACAATTGTAAAATCTATGTATTTACTATATTCAATCAACAAAATTAAGAATCCTTTATGATTTAAAAATAAAAAACCTTAGAATAGCTATCTTCATACCTATTCTAAGGTTTTTTAGGATTTTATATTTAGTTATCGCTAGTGGATATTGTTAAATTAATCTTTTCATAATCTCTTTTAAATTGATTATCATTTTTTAGCCAACGTTTGAAAGCCGATTCGCTTATTTCTAAATTTGAACAAGTTGTAGCATTACATTTATTTTTCATATATTCTTCAAGGAAATTTTGTTTTCTTTGTTTAACGGCAGTTTGAGTTTGTTTTAATTTTCGATCTTGTAATTGATCTAAACTCAGACTTTCTTTCTGAAACACTTCATATTTTCTATGCAAATAAATATCTTTGTCTTTATAAATCCAATTTGAAAATAGTTGTATTGATTTCCTTCCAGATAAAATAACGCGATAATGTTTGTTTTGATTTAGTAAATCGGCTCGTAAATTGCGATTTTGAAGAATTTGATGTAAAGAATTCATAAAGTTATATGATCCTCCTACAAAGCTTACTGTATAAGTTTCATACTTGACGTAACCATCCCCATCAAAATATCCACGAACAAAATGATGCAAATATTCTTCTGGTACAAAAGGAAATTCGATGTTAAATGATTTACATGGCATAATTCCATGTATGTTCATAAGGTCGTCTTTTATTGTTTTGCTATTAATATTTAGCATGTATACGCCTGTTTTTTTGTTTTGATAAAGTGGCTGGTTTGTTTTTAGTTCTTTTTTTATATTTTCTAAAATATAACTTTCTTTTTGTGATATACTGACACATTGATTTTCTTTTGGTATAGCACCGTCTGCTGCTATAAACCCTAAAATATAAGCCATGTTATTT
Organism: Bacillus sp. N6; assembly: GCF_052805735.1. Classification (NCBI taxonomy): domain Bacteria; kingdom Bacillati; phylum Bacillota; class Bacilli; order Caryophanales; family Bacillaceae; genus Bacillus; species Bacillus sp. N6. The sequence goes on along the minus strand of NZ_CM127843.1, from coordinate 2,647,145 downwards.
GACCACGTTTTAAAATAATTTTCTGTTATGTCATACTTTCTCTTCCAACTCCCTATAGCGCGCCTTGGAACGTTGCTGTCTGATAAAACCATACGAATATACCTTGCAGATACATTAGCAAGTGTAGCGATCTCTGAGGTACTCTTCCCCTCTGCATATAGCTGCGTTATTTCAGATTTTGATAGTTTACATTTTGATTTCTTTTTTCGTTCTATGTGCACTTACATCCTCTCCTTCCTTTCTTTTATTAGAGACATATTTTCTTCTATAACATACAACGGAACATATGTTCTTTGTTGCGTATAAGAAGGAATTTACTAAATAAAAACAATTTACATGTACTTAATATTTGTCTTAGCTGCTGCTGTGCGATTTGTACTTTATAGATACAAATAATGAATTTGACGGATTTATGAAATACAAGGCATTTTAGATGAAAGGTAAAATAATATAGTTTAAACTACAAATAGCTACAAAAACAACATACGTAAATTGTTAATCGTAAAAAGGAGAACGAATGAATAAGAAATATACAAATCAAATTCATACTGATATGAGTTTTAAACCGAAAGATATTATAAGTTTAATGACGGATTACTTTAAAATAAAATCAAAGCTGCGTCCTATAAAGGATTTGCCTATCGTTTTATCAAATAAAGATAATGAATCGTTAGAGAGTGTTACATGGTTTGGCCATTCTGCTTCTCTTTTGAAAATAGAAGGTAAAAAACTATTATTAGACCCTATGTTTGGAGATGCCTCTTCCCCATTTCCTTTGTTTAATAGTAAACGCTATAGTGGTACTTTTTCTTTAGAACGTGATGACCTTCAAGAAATTGATGCGATTATCATTTCTCATAATCACTATGATCATTTGAATTACAAAAGTATTATGCAGTTAAAAGATCGCGCAAAGCACTTTTATGTTCCAACTGGAGTTGCACAATATCTTATTAAATGGGGTGTTTCGTCTAGTAAAATTAGTGAACATAATTGGTGGGACGAAATTACGTTTGATAATATTAAGTTAGTATGTGCGCCTGCAAGGCATTTCTCGGGACGTGGTATGACAGATAGAGATCGTTCATTATGGTGTTCATGGCTTATTCTTGGTCAAGAGACTAAAATTTTCTTTAGTGGTGATAGCGGTTATGCCCCTCACTTTAAGGAAATTGGTGAGAAATACGGTCCATTCGATCTTACATTAATGGAATGCGGGCAATATGATCCGAGGTGGTCTGCTATTCATATGTTGCCTGAAGAAACGGTACAAGCTCATATTGATGTTAAAGGAGAATTACTTCTTCCGATTCATTGGGGTGCCTTTACGTTAGCATTACACGAATGGAGTGACCCGATAGAACGTGTTACGAAAGAAGCTAACCGTTTAGGAGTTAAAATTACAACGCCTCAAATTGGCGAATCTATTACGTTGAAATCTACAAATTATCCTTCATCCGCTTGGTGGAAGGAAATTTAATTTTAAAATATAAAAAGAGCGAATCCTCTTATAAAGAATTCGCTCTTTTTTCTGTATTTAAACTTATTTCACAATATTGGATTTCCCACTATCTAAAACTCTATTGGCTGGTACACTGGACATTTCAACCACTGTATTCATACTCTTATCAGTCAGTTCAATGAGTTCGTTTTCATGTTTTATTTTATTTAAATCCCACACCATCCCATGAAATTCATTATGCTGACCACTTACCTGTATAATGCTTTTTGTTTTATTTGAAGGCTGTATTTGAAGATTTGTAAATTGATTCCCACTAATTTCATTTGGCGTAGTTACTTGACTATCCATATAAATCATATTTACACAGTCTTCTAAAGAAAAGTTCATAAAACGATTGGCATTTATCCAAGCTTGTCCGGTGCTCGGTTTTTTTGCTACTAATTTTAGTCCGGTTTCCATTCCTACAATTTTAATGTTTTCGAAGTTAACAAACGAAATTTCATTTTCTTTTCCAGCAGAGTATAAAGAAATTCCGGTACCTTTATTCATTTCCGTCCAATTAATAATATTTATATCTTTTATTTGCGTTTTGTTCCAAGTGTTATAATATTTATTTTTACCGTCTAAATAAATAACTTCAGAGTTAAATTTAGGATCGTCAATAGCTATATACGCTCCTTCAATGGATGCGTTTTTCTCTAGTTCTAGAACTCTAAAGTTTCCCTCAACCACAAATTGTGATCCATAACCAAATAATAATTTCACACCTTTTTTAACAGTGATTGGTGACGTGATTTTATACTTTTTATCATCAAGCAATACGGTTTTTATTTTACTAGACGCTGCTTTATTAATAGCAGATTGTATTTTTATTGAATCATTTGCCCCTTTAAAGTCTTCTACATACAAGTTAGTATTTTTAGCTGCATAGTCTTTTTTGTTGTATTGATAAAAAGCAAAAATAATTAAAACTATACCAATGAGTAAAACAATTACTTTCTTCATCGTACTCACCCCATATCGATTAATCTATGCTTTTATATTTAGGTTATTATTATTTTGCTTTGTATTTCAGATTACCATTGCTGCTTTGTCTATGAATTATATTATGTAGGAATTAGTAAACTGTTTGCTATACTAATACATCATTCTTATAATGTATTAATTTATGATTTCATAAAACAAAAGTCTGCTTGTACATAATGTAATTCCTTCCTCTATCCCTAATAAGCTCTTACTGGTGATATAAGATGTACTGCTGCAGATTGCTTTCCTGCTTCAATCAATATCGGTCTCATAGAACCGCCAAAGCTTAAAGTAATCGTTTCTTCTTTTATTGCTCTTAAAGCATCAACCATAAAACGCCCATCGAAAGATATATTTAATTGTTTTTCGCCTTGAATCGCATCTATTTGTTGCGTTTCGGATATTTGCCCAATTTGAGAAGCGTTTGAAGAAATTTTAATTGTAGATTCGTTTATGATTTCTAAGTTAACATTGTTATTGGCCCATTCACTTGCTAATAAACTTGATCGGTCTACACCTTGTAATATCTTTTTTCTATCTATGTTAATAATTGTTTTAAAGTCGTTCGGAATAAGATTGGAAATATTAGGATATTTCCCTTCGATTAGTCTTGAATATAATGTAGTTGTTCCGAGCGTAAATATAATATGACTCTCTGAAAGATAGATATATACGAATTCTGAATTGCTGTTCATTAATTTTAGAAGTTCACTAATGGTTGCGCTTGGTACAATACAATTTGCTTTTACATCTGAGGAAAGCAATGTTTCACGTATCGCTAGTCTATGTGAGTCAGTTGCAGCACAAATTAACTTATTATTAGATAACTCTATATGCACCCCAGTAAGAACAGGTCTAGATTCATTTTTCGCTACCGCAAAGACTGTTTGTTTAAATACTTCAATCAATTGCTCTGTCTCTACTTTGATTTCTGCATGATTGTCTATAAGCGGTACATTCGGAAACTCATCTGCAGGAAATCCATTTAAACTTAATGTGATTTCTTCTGATTGTATCGTAATTAATTGCTCATTCTTACTTTTTATTGCTATATCACTTGGCATTTTCTTTATTATTTCAATGAAATACTTTGCAGGTACAACAATAGTTCCTGCCTTTAAAATAGTTGCAATCTTTTCGTCTTCAATTGAAACAGGAATGAATTTTTCGATAAAAATATTCGAGTTACTTGCGATTAAAGTAATTCCAGATTGATCTGCAGTTATTTTTATACCAGATAATATAGGAATTAAAGATTTTGTTGATATCGCTTTGTTAACTTCTGAAAGTGCTTGAATAAATTGTTTGTGATTAACGATGAACTCCATGTTTTCCCCGCCTTACATGAGATAATATTTTTATGAAGATTGATGAACGATTGTTCCGTTAAAAAAGTACGGTACTGTTTCTTTCCTTTGTAATAAATCTAGTAAATGTTCTGGTATGCGTAAATACGGTGCTGCTATATGTAATTCCATCCAAGTAATCTCTTCGATTTCTTTTGGCCTTGATATATATGTCTCCCCGCCGATTATTTCGCCTAGAAAATTAAAGAAAATTGCATGATGATCTCTTTCCTCAAAAAAGGCTTCGCTGATAGAACAAATCCCGTTTACATTTATATGTAACCCTGTTTCTTCTTTTACTTCTCGAATTACTGCTTCTTCTAACGTTTCTCCTAATTTAACTGCGCCACCTGGTAATGTATAATAAGAACCATTTTCCCCTTTGTTTTTTACCATTAAGATCTTTTCGTTTGTTTTATCGTACAAAATCGCGTATGTAACATTAACTTTTTTCATATGTACCTCCTCTATTTTTAATAAAAGGAATTTTCTGTCTTCTATCCATTCTACCATTAACTCCTTTTAATATATATAAGTTAGTAAAGTCTTGCCTTTACCGCTATTGATGGAGTTAATAAAAATAGGCTACTGATATAAAAAAGAACGTACCTTAGGAAGATTATCCAAAGTACGTTCTTACAGTTTTAGTATGAAAATTGATTCAATTAATACTGAAATTAATAATAACCTCGCCCTTATTGCATTTGTATTCCAAATACTAATGTTAACAAATTCTATATACTTTTTAGCCGTTTTTCTAAATAATAATGATTATGTCCTTTCGGATGATCTTCACTTACTCCGATTACTTTATATCCATGCTTCTTATAAAAATCAGGTGCCTGAAAACTAAAAGTATCTAAATTGATTAACCTGCACTCTTTTTCAATTGCAAATTCTTCAATAAGTTTTATTAACTTGGTTCCGTAACCTTCATGTCTATATTCTTCAGAAACCCATAGAAAGTCAACGTGTATATGGTGCCAAAAAGTTATCGCTGTTACCCCACCTACTATTTCTTCTTTTTCATTTCTTACTATGAAACTAACCTTTTCTGAAGGTGTTTTTTCTTTATCTGCGCGATATTTTTGATTATATTCAATTACTTTCTCTCTTATGTAATCACTATCTTCTTGTACCCACTGCTGTACTATTTTCATTTTAAGTATCACGCTCCTTTTTACTTATCTATTCAATTTTAAAATGATATTGTCCTGTCTTTAATGAGTTAGTAAAGAAGCAAAGTTAATGGAATAAAAAAGAGCCCTAGTATGAGGACTCTTTTTAAAATTAAGCTACTTTCCGATGTAGATGTTTTAGTTCCTTTTTCTTTTCTACATTTGGTGGACGGATTAATATTGAAATAATGAAGGAAATAACACTTAAAACACCAATTATAATGAAAGTTGGTTGAAATCCTCCAAGTATCGCTCCAATGAATGATCCTGCAAGCGCACCAAATCCGAAACCTTGGTAGACAATCCCGTAATTTGTACTATGGTTTTTTAATCCAAAGAAATCTCCGACAATAGCTGGGAATATAGTTATATTACCGCCGAAGCAAAAGGCGACACTTGCTACACAAGCAAAATAGATTCCGTAATTTAGCGGAATAAAACTTAAAGTAAAGACTGACAATCCTATAATAATAAACGTTGCAGAGACAATTTTCATTCGCCCAATTTTATCTGATAACGTCCCAAGAATGATTCTACCTACTGTATTAAAGATTGCAATCATAGCAACGGCGTTTGCAGCGGTTGCTGCGCTAAGTCCAACAAGTTGTACGCCGATATCTTTTACCATACTGATTAAATACAAACCACCCATACACGAGGTGAATAACATAAAAAATAGCAGATATACTTGTTTCGTTCGCATCATTTCACGCGGAGTATAGTCATTGTGTAATGTTTCAGTTACAGTATTACTTACAATTGCCTCACGTAAGAAGAACGATCCGATTAATACTAAAAGTAACACGATAATACCCCAATATAAGAATGCTTGTGATACACCAAGGTTATCGATAAGATTTCCGTTTATATATCTAAAGATTAAGCTGCCCATTCCATACGCTGATACAGATATACCTGAAATAAGCCCTTTCCGATTTGGAAACCATTTAATTAAATTAGATAGTGATGTAATATAAGCTGTTCCATCCGCATAACCAACAACGACACCAGCTAATAAATATAATAGTGGTAAGGAAGAAACTTGTGAACTAAGTATTAAGCCGAGTCCTAAAACAATTCCTGCAGTAGCAATAAGTTTCCGAAGTCCTAATTTTTTCTGTAACTTTGCTGCAAATAAAGTTGAGAATGATAAAGAAAAACTTGTTATAGAGAAAGTTATCGCTACTGCATTAAGATTCCATCCAAACTTACTTACAAGGGGTTGATTAAATAAACTCCATGTATAAATTGTTCCAAGTCCAATTTGAACAATGATTGTACCTAGAACAATTAGTAACGGATTTATAGAAGTTTGCTTCATACTAACTGTCCCCTTCTTTTATCTTGACATGAATTTTCACAGTTAGTATATCCATCATAAATTGCAAGATACTGTACGGAAAATGGTAATTAAGTTCATATACACAAAAAGACACTTCATAAAGAAGTGTCTTTTGCAGGTTATATCAGATGTTTCTAAAGAAAGCTTTGTTAAGATAAGCCATTTTCAAATGCTTATGTATATATGTTATCAAATAATTTCTTATATGTGATGAGACTTAAGACGTATTTTTCATTCATCATATAGTCGGATGAAAAATTAATATTCGATTTCATCAAAATCCTTCGGCTGCGGTACAGTTTGCATATTAGCTGCATCTTTAGGATCGCTATAAATCGCATTTTGCTCTGTATTTACATCTTTTATATTTTGTTTTTTATTTTTGTTCACTTTATCTTTCACTTTCAATCACTCCTTTTTGTTATAGGAGTAATTATGCCCTATTACCGTTACTAAATGTATCAGCGACTAAATTACTAAATTCACGTAAATAATATAAGTAATTATCACCGCCGTAGTTATATCTTTTGTTATACATTTTTGCAACAACTACATTATATTCAGGTATTACTAAAATAGTCGGTCCAGTAATCCCTAATATTTGATACGATCCTTTTGGAATACGTTCACCAAGTTCGCTTAATTGTGCAGGCTCATTTTGGATGAACCAAAACACCCCATTTTGTGGTAGCTCTTTGTTTATAAATGTTGGGCTCTGCAAACTCGTAGCGATTTTTATAACTTCTTTTGGAACAATTTGTTTATCATCTATCATACCTTGATTTAAATGAAGATTCCCCCACTGCACAAATTCTCTAGCTGAGACAAATAAATTTTTTTCAGTACCGTCATCTACCGTACCAATTTCACTAATTGCGTCTTCATTTGGATTATTAACAACGTCAACTAAATTTTCATCTCGTTGAACTCTCCAACCTGTTTCTTGAAAATTAGCAGGTTTAAACACACGCTCCTTTAACAATTCAGGAAAACTTTTGTTATATAGCTGATAAATAAGACGTGTGATCATTCTTACATTAATATCTCTATACGCCCATGATTGTCCCGGTTCAAATTCACGAAAAATTGTCCCGTCATTCGTTTCTTCTAATCCGTGCGAATGTGTTACTAAATGTCTTATCGTCGTTTTACCAAGCAATACAGGATCAAAGTCTTTAAAATATTTTATCGCTTCATCATCGATAGAGTTTATTTTCCCCTCGTAAAGCGCATACGCTATCATTAATCCTAAATAACTTTTTCTAGCAGAAGCAACGTTAAATTGTGAAGATGCTGTTACTCTCTTGGTTGTAGATGTATTTGAGTGATAACCACTATAATGCTCTAGTACGATTTTATTATCTTTTATAATACAAAGTGCTGTAGCAGAACTATGATTTTTTTCTTTTATATTCTCTACCCAAGAAATCAACTTATCATATGTATACAAATGAATCCTCCTTAATACGTTCGGGAATTACAACATGAAAGAAAAGTGCAAAATAGTTTTTACACCTTTCTTTCATATAAAATAGCTTGGATTTTCTACACTTAAATAATCCACCAGTTCCAGCAATTAAAGCAACTGAAACATCCTGCGCATCCTATGCATCCGCCGCAACGACCTGCACAACCTCCACATCTACCGCCGCATCCGCCGCAACGTCCACCACAACCTCCACAACCGCCGCAACGACGTGCATCGTCTTGAATGTAAAAGTATGGATATTGACTTTGTTGTTGATCCCAATACACAACATTGCCCGTTTGATAATCATTAAGGTTTAATGATTGTAGTTCTTGTTGAAACTGATTCATTATGAAACCCTCCATTTATAAATGTAAATTCCGTCCAAATATTAAAGTTAATAAATTCTTTTAAACAAAGTAGAAACAAGACTATAGACTAAATGCGTACATCAACAAAATATGAACTTACACTAGGTGATGTACCTTGTTTTTCAGCCTATTTTCTTTATATTCATTCGATGGACGTATTTACTATAAATAAAGTGATTTAAAAATTACTAATCCAACAATTTAGTAGTTCATCATTTAACTTTCTTTCTAGTAATTCCTTTACTAAAGGCATTGGCATGATTTCATAATGATTTAAGGCTTCTTTATTATAATCTATCCAGTGAAATGCTAAATGAGACTCGCTAGATTTCGGTGTTAAGTCCGTATGTAAATCTTGTGACTCTACTTCAAAAATGTGATTAATTTCATGATGAAGCACTTCTTTATCTTGCCATTGATTTTCTATAACTCCTAAAAATCGTTTTATACTGCAGTTTACTCCAAGTTCTTCTCTTAATTCTCTTTTTAATGCATTCTCTGCTGATTCTCCAATTTCAACATGGCCACCAGGTAAAAAATAATGATGGCCGATATATTCAGCAACTAATAATTTTTCATCTTTTATCATGACTGCTCGTACAATATGATGGAATTTACTTTTCAATTGATATTCCTCCTAGTCATTCAATCTACACTTGTTCAAAATAATCATTTAATATCGGGATTATATAAATCATTGGTGTTTCATATGGATGAATTTCATTAATAACTTCAAGAGCACTTTTTACAAGTTCTCGTTTACACTTTATTTCAACTTTACATTCTTGCCCTTCGCATATTTGACCATTTTCACTTCAGTAAATTGCATATTTCATTTCACACCTTTACTTTTTAATAGTTAAACAAATAAACGGTATACTTGCTCACCATCATACTCCTGTCCTAATGATATGAAACCATATCGTTCATATAATTTCTTTGCAGAGACATTATCTTTATGTACGGTTAATCTTATTTCTTTACACGATTTAAAAGTATTTTTTATTATATCAATACTTTCTTGTAATGCTGCTTTTCCATAACCATTACCTTGCTGCGATTGATCAATAATAAATCCGTTAATCCAATACATATCCGATGTCTCTATTACAACAGCATGCATAACAAAACCAACCATAAGGTCACCATCGTATATAGCGAATGGTATGTACTCTACATTGTCACCATCTGGTTTTATATATACTTTAGCAAGTGAAACTGATACAGCGGGGACAAATTTTCTTTGATCTTTTTTAACTTGTAACTTTAATGCATCTTCCCAATTGTCTCTCGTAACAACCTTTAACTGGACATTCAATATTGTAAGCTCCTTTATCTAGAGGATGTATTTTTATATTCAACGCATTGAAATAATTCCCTTTTTCGACAGCAACTTATAACATGATTTTTATAAAATCTTGAATGAATTTTTGTTCATCTATTTCTAGTGCTATATGGGCTCCTTCAGATATAGAGCTAGGGCGAAAATCAGCAAATGTTTGTCCTTTCGTATCTCCGTATGTATCTACATTTACTGTACGATGCACAAATTCAAAAAAACTTGGATTTACTAATCCACTTATTGCAACCACATCATGTAGCAAAGGCCCTTCCATAGATGGATTAAGTTTTTGGTATGCGGATAGATAGTAATCATACATTGGTTTCATTATCATATGAAATGGATTCTTTGTATTAGCTTGAATATAGTTAAATACATTTGGTGTTAACACAGCTTTGTTTGTTACATTTAAAGGGAATATGAATAAATTCTTTGCTTGATGGAAAACAATTTTACTTGCTATAGGATCCCCATACACGTTTGCCTCCGCTAATGGCGTAACGTTTCCGACTTCTAAAAAAACACCACCCATGAAATAGATTCCTTTTACATTTAGCATTAAATCATTCCATAAATTAAACGCAATTGCTAACGAGGTAGATCTTCCTACATCAACAATCGTTAAATCTTTTCCGTGCTTTATAAGAATCGCAGCAATACTACCAAAATTGTATATTGGAATAGATAATACATTTTCCGGAACATGGATGGGCCCTAATCCTTCTGCTCCGTGAATTTCAGGATAGTACGTAGTGATTTCTTCTGTCAGTGGTTTTGTTGCACCACTAATGACAGGAATGTCTTGTCTATTTGCTAACTGTAAAATATACGCTGCATTATGTGCAGCATGTATATGCTCAACATTTCCGTATCCGGTTACAATACCGACAATTTCAATTTCGGGATGCAGTAAACCATACATAATGGCAAATGAGTCATCAATACCTGGGTCTCCGAAAAATAATACTTTTTCCAAGAAATACTCTCCCCTCATAAAAACATAGAGTCATCAATAACTATGTATATGAAAAAAGCAAGTATATCTATGCGAATTTTAGAATGGATAATGTTTTACAAAATATTAAAAAGGAACTAGCGTATGCTAATTCCTTTCTTCAGTAACCATTCTCAAATTTAATTAATTATCGTATCCTTCATAAATTCCATCATTTATTAGATTTTGTGTTTTTTTATCATCAGGTACAGGCTTCCACCAGTTTCCTGTAATAAATAACATAGTTAATAAATTATAACTATCGCTAAAATAACTTTCTCTCTTATTCTTCATCCAATCCCAACCGCTATTTACCCACTTTTGATTATCGCTATCCGTTATACTTGCAGCAATAAATGGTGAAACGAATACAGCAGTTGGATAACTCCCAATATTGGATCCGTTTAATTGATAACCATCCACAATTTTAGAAGGATTTCCATTCGTTTTATTTTGAATCCATGAAGAGACTTTATCAGAAATGACTTTACTTCTTTTCTCACCGTACATCGCATAGTCCATTACAATTCTCAATGGTACCCGACTAGCATTGTAATAATAGGCATTTGTATATTCTGACTCATCTAAGAAGTCTTTAGGTGCAGGTTGTGGTGGGTTTTTTACAACGAAATCTGAAATAAGTCCTGTATTTGGAGAGTACTTATTACTAAATTGCGTATAAACATCGTACAAATTATTAATAACAGTAAGCCAAGTTTTATCACCTGTAAATTCATAAAATGCTCTAAGGTGTGACATCATCCAATCAGATGGTCTCGTATCAAGTGAACTTTTAGAATCCCAATCTCCTAAATTTAGTCGGTTATTATTTGTAACATTACTAGCTTTAATACCTTTTGTAATCATGTCTTGTGCTTCTTTCAAATAATTAACTGTTCCATTAGATCCCCACTGCTTATGAGCAAGAAGAAGAGAATACGCAATATCTAAATCTCCATCAGTAGCAGAATCAAAATGACCTTGTGCTTTTTTACTATCTGCGACAACCCATCCCATTAAATTAGGATTTTGAGAGCTTTTAAAAGTTCTTGCTGTTTTAAATAAACCGTCATAGATTTTTTGAGCATTCGAATCATAACCAGCCATTAATACTGTAATTATCATCCCATACCCTTGACCTTCTGAAGTTCCAAGTGGCTTAAACCCATCCGCATCACCTGTAATCTCTCCTTTTACGTAATAACCACCAGGTAAAGAAGATAAATCATTTTTCAAATATTTCTTTTTCCAATTATCGTAGTAACTTCTTACAGAAGCATTTAAACTTTCCTGTGTAACATGATTCGGTTTTATAACACCTGCATAATTAACTTGCTGGGGAAATGGTTTCATTTCCTTTGCAGCAGCTACTTGTTGATTAACTACGGGAATAGAATTTTGTATTGAATTGTCCGTTACACTTGCTGCGAAACTAGAATTAGAAAAACTAGCTAGTCCGATTCCTACAATAGAAATACATGTGAAAATTTTTCTTTTTCCATTCATTATGTTGTCAGCTCCTTTTAAATTGCTTACTACATAAAATGTAACATACAATATTTAACTGAAATACAAAATATTATATTTATCAACATAAGAAAGAAACTATATAAAAAAGTATCATAAAATCATTATTGAATTACATTATACGGATTGATTATTTGCTAAATTCCTATGTTTTTCTTTTCTTAATACTGGTATATGAGCAATCACAATTCCAAGTATAGTAATTCCTCCGCCAATTATCGAAACTAAAGTTGGCACTTCTCCTAACCATATCCAAGCAATGAAACACGCAGTTATTGGCGTTAAATATAGAGAACTTGTTGCTTCAGAAGCACCAGCACGAGATATAATATAGGCCAATGCAATATACGGGAGTACTGTTGGAAAGACACCTAAATATATAACGCTCAAGTTAACTTCAAGAGGAGCTGCTAGTATTTTTTGATAAACTCCGGGTAAGAAAATAAGCATACATACAGTACTAGACAAAATTGTATATATGGTAAATGGTAAGAAGCCGTATTTTTTTAAGTAAGATGTTTGGAAAACGAAAAATAGACTTTCTGAAATCGCCGCTAATAATATAAATAATCCCCCGCTATTCAATTGAATAGCGTCGCCTTGGCTAAATGAAATTAAGGCAATTCCTGCAAAACTCATTACACCACCGATCCAGCCATTTAATTTCATTTTTTCATTCAAAAAAACAGAAGCAAGAATTGCCGTTACTATTGGAGTGACTGAAATGATTAAACTTGCAGATCCAGCATTTACTGTTTTTTCGCCGTAGTTTAATGCGATGTGATAAATAGTAAATCCTAGAGCACCAAATATAAAAATTGCTGGGATATCCTTTAAATCCGGTAGTCGTAGTTTGTATATAAATGAAAATAACAAAAGTATAAATGAGGCGATTAATAAGCGTAGTAAAGTAAGGTGTTCAGGCGTATAAGATTCAAGCCCCATACGAATTGCTGGAAAGGCAGTTCCCCATATAAGAATTGTAAAAGCGTGAGCACATATAATGCGTAAATCCCATTTTTTATTATGCATATTTTCTCTCCTTCCCTAAAAAACCAACCATTTTTAAATTACCAATTATTTCTTTTCATCATATTTAATAGTTGATACAATGTCTTCAACCAGTTATTTATCGGAAAAACCAACCACTTTGAATCTTTTAAATAAACGAAGGAGTTTTTTATATGACGACCGATAAAAAAGTGCCCAAATATCAGCAGATAATAGACTATATGAAAGAAAAAATTGAAAACGGAGAATGGCCAATTGGAAGTAAAATCCCTAGTCAGCGGCAGTTAGCAAAATTATTTCATGTAAATCGAAGTACTGTAATTACTGCGCTAGATGAACTTATAGCAGATGGTTTAATTCAAGGACAAATCGGAGCAGGAACAATTGTAATGAATAATACATGGTCATTATTAGCAACTAATCCTCCGCCCGATTGGAGTGAATATGTAAAAGCCGGTATTCATAAACCAAGTAAGTTAATGGTGCGAGAAATAAATGAAGCAGAAGCAAATAAAACGCTTATCCATCTTAGTAAAGGTGAACTTGCACCTCATCTTTTCCCGCTCGAAACTATGCAATCTATAATAAAAAACGTCAGTGAGGAATTAGATTATTTCGGATACGAAGAACAAAAAGGTTTTTATCCGTTACGTGAAGCAATAAGCAAATATGTAAGATCATTTGGAATACATGCATCACCGGATTCTATATTAATAGTCTCTGGTGCACTCCAAGCATTACAATTAATATCGATTGGTCTTTTACATAGAAAATCAACTGTTTTACTTGAACAACCTTCTTACTTATATTCACTTCATGTTTTTCAATCAGCAAATATAAATTTATCCGGTATATCAATGGACCATCACGGTATTTTACCTAACGACTTATTAAAACGAATTAAATATAGTCAAAAGAATAATATTTTATATTCAATCCCTTGTTTTCAAAATCCAACGGGGATATTGATGTCCAAAGAGCGAAGAAAAGAAATATTAAAAATATGTGAAAAAGAGCAGTTGCCTATCATCGAGGATGATATTTACCGAGAGTTATGGATTGATGAATCACCTCCAGCTCCTTTAAAGTCGATGGATAAACATGGACATGTATTATATATTGGTAGTCTCTCTAAAACACTTAGCCCAGGACTTAGAATTGGATGGATAATCGGACCAGAACCTGTTATTGATAGATTGTCAGATATAAAAATGCAAACAGACTATGGATCCAGCTCTTTATCTCAAAGAGTAGCTGCTGAATGGATAAATGAAGGTTTTTATGAAGAACATGTAGCAAACGTAAGAATGCACCTGAAAGAGCGAAGACAAATAATGATACGAGCTTTAAATAAATATTGTACAGATATTGCATCGTGGGATATTCCTAGTGGTGGATTTTTTATATGGCTAAAGGTTGTACATAACATTCCGATGAAAAAACTATTTTCAGAGGCTCTATCAAAAGGAATTCTTTTAAACCCAGGACGTATTTATGAAGAAGAATCAGATCAGTACATTCGTTTATCATATGGATATGCTTCACCAGAACAAATGACTTACGGGATTAAATTGCTCAGTGAATTAATTCGAAAGTTAACGGCATAAAAAAATCCTCTTTTGTTTTTGGAGGATTTTTTTACGTATCTTATTTACCACAATTTCATTTCCTGCCCTAATAAAATAAGTTTTTCATAAGGATCTCCGTCAATATTTAATACTTGAGCAAAAGCAGGTTCTGTTTTTAAACCTTGTTCCTTTAAGCGAATAACTTCTTCCCTTATATGGGGATGTTGCATTAATAACATGTGTTCCACTATCATATGTCTATATGCATTTTGATTACGCACTGGCTTCGGTTGAGCAAATAATTCAAATTCAAAACCTTCGAATTTAAAATTCACCTTTATCGATTCAGTACCTTTAATTTTTTTCTTTTTTATGTTGAACCCTCCATAAGAGCCATATAAAGATCTCATTTCCTGCTCAAAAACATCAAAGTTATATACTTCCATTACAATATCTAAGTCAGATTGAGGAGTATCAATTCTTATAGGGATTGTCCCGCAAAGAACGGGATTATATAAAGCTAAATCCTCCATTATGTTTAGGCTATTCAAAACATCATATATTTTTTGTTGCTTGTCATTGCCTGATTGTAAATATGTAATAGATGTAAACATAGAAGTCTCTCCTTCATTTAACATAATAATCATCTCACTAAATATTTAAATCATTGGGTTTTGTTCTAGGAATACCTTTATTTCAATATATTAAGCCGAACTAACTATATTTTTCAACTTTTCTCCTATACTGCAATACTATAAAAATAAAAAAGGAGGAATTATTATGAGCATTTTTAACATTCTTTTAACCATACACATCCTATTTGGAACAATATGCTTAATCACTGGTATTGTAGCGATGGTTGCCCAAAAGAAGAAAGGAAAACATACCGAATGGGGCGAAATATATCATGCATCCTATGTTGTCATTACCCTTACGGCAATAATATTATCCATTATCAACTGGGATAAAATCGCATATTTATTTTATGTAGCAATCTTCTCTTATTCATTTGCGATTTATGGATACCTTGCACGAAAAAAACGTTGGAAAAATTGGCTCCATCACCACATTAGAGGTATGCTAGGTTCTTATATTGGTGCAGTCACCGCACTTTTAGTAAATATCGGCATCCATATTCCCATTTTAAATTTACTTCCGCCAATATGGTTTTGGTTTTTACCCACTTTAATTGGTATCCCCCTCGTAGCCAGTGTATCAAAAAAATATAAAAAGCGTAGTTGAAATTAATTACATTTTGATTACTTTCTGATTATTAGAATGAAAAATTATACTCTATGTATTACAAATAATATTATGAATGCTCGTCCTATGAATATTTAAAATAAAATGCCGCCCAACAGGACGGCTCTTATTTTTACTTTACAAACGTAACATATTCACCAGAAACCCATTGATTTCCACCAACATTATACCAACCATCTTTATATCCAAACGATTGATATTTTTCACCTTGATACACGTTTTTCACAATGCCGTAATTTGTTCCAGGGCCGGTACGAACACGCAATACATCAGCGATTATAGTAACTACACCTACACCATCGTTTGATGATTGTGAAGTTGCTGGTACATTTCCTCCCGTATAACGGATGTATGATGGATCGTTATAAACCCACTGATCGCCACCTAGATTTAACCAACCATTTGTTTGTCCAAATACTTTGTAGGACTCTCCTTTCCCTAATTGACGAATAACGCCATATCCAGTACCAGGTCCTTTTCGTAAATTTACATTACTACCGTTAATATAAGCAACCCCTACATTATCATTCGACGTGGGAGGAGTCACTACGTTTTGAGCACCTTTTCCAAAAGTATCCGTTCCATACCCTTTGTAGTTATATTGCAAATGCGGGCTATCCACAAATCCTTTCCAGTCACCGCCCCATTCGAAACCAATTTGTTTAGCATAACGAATTGCTGAAGCCCACGGTTCTTTATTATAGCCATTCCAATCTTCTGTACCATTCGACTGAATTGGAACAAAATCTAATGCCTGTCCTACTAAGTGATATGAGCGCATCGTTTGTGATGCTCCTTTACGAACATATTCACGTTGTTGCTCGACTGTACGGATTGTTTCATAAATTAATACTTCAATTCCATTGTCGATACAGTACTGATACCACTTAAAAGCTGCAGCTTTCGTATTATCCGCTAATTTATTCAGATTACTTACATTTCTATTGTGGTATTTCAATATGCAACATCTCCTTTTCTATTATCATATGCAAAACTCGTCTCACGGGTTGTACATATACCTAGAACGATACGAAGTACAAATACATAGGAAGCCAATTCAGCTAAAAAGGTTTTCACTTCTAGCTTCAAACTTTGTAAGTTGAAATCGAAGCAATAAAAAAACCACAACCTAAGTCTTCAAGTTGCGGTTTTTGGTATTTTCTTTTTATATGCTACATGCCTTCTTGCATTGATAATCCTAATATGCAGGTTTTGTAAATTTTTCCTTTATGAATAACACTTCTTATTCATGACTTTTCAAATCCAATAATATTGAATGTAAACGATCCGGATAATTAGTAAACATCCCATCGACTCCCCATAAAAGTAACTTTTTCATATCTTTTTCATTATCTACTGTAAATGGATGAACTTCTAATCCGCTTTTCTTTATTTTCTTTACATAATCTGAATCAATATATTTGTAATTCATACCAAGACCTATGCAGTACGTTTTATACTTTTCTATCTCTAATTCTGTTAATTGAACTGCTTTTTTATAAGGTAATAATTGTACTAAGGATATATTACTATTTAAGCCATGAATCTTTTGTAGACTTTCTTCACTAAACGATTGAATAATAACTTTATCCTGTATTTCATAATGATTAATAATTTCTAATAATTTTTCTTCCATTCCTGAATATTCATTAGGTGATTTTGTTTCAATATAATAGTTCGCATTATGCCCAAACGTTTTAATAATTTCTGTTAATGTTGGGACTTTAACATTTTCAAATTCTTTCTTTGCTAAGTTCGGATATTTTTCATTAAAAAAAGAACCAGCATTTAGTTGCTTTATTTCTTCTAATGTATGCTCTTTCACTAGCCCAGTACCATTTGTTGTACGGTTTAAGGTTTCGTCATGCATTGCCACTAAATGCCCATCTTTTGTCATTTGGAGATCAATTTCTATATAATCTCCATTTATTTTTTGTCCTAATTGATATGCTGCTATTGTATGTTCTGGCGCATATGCAGAAGCACCTCTATGTGCGATATTTTTTATATGATTTGATTGATTAATAGCTTTAGTATACTTATGTTCATTTATTTTCTGAAAAACAAAGATACTTATTACTATAAAGGCACAAAATATTGTAACGAGATATATCTTTTTCATAACGATTTATAAGCTCCTATATAAAGACGATTTAACTTGAATGATTTACTCAATTAAATGTCGATTTTCCAATACAGTCATTTTGCCGATAGCTTGAAATCCCGATTTTTTATAAATATTGATTCCATCGGGTGAAGCTTGTAATACACAATACGTATTTTTAAATTTATGTGCTTCTTGCAGCAGGAAATTGAACATAGCAGATCCGAACCCTCGTCCTCTCATTCCTTCTTTCGTTGCTATGTCATAAATACCAATACTATCTTTTGAACATATCAATGAACCAACAGTTACGATTTCACCTTCATAAAACCCTAAAAATAATTTCATATTCTCACTGTTACATATATCAAGATTAGAAATTTGATTATAGAATGCTTGTACATGTATACCTTCTTCTGATGTGCCGAATAGATCAGCTAACGTTTCTCCAAATTTATTTATTTGTCCAGGTGAAGATGCTTGTTGAATAGTAAAACTTACTGGCATGTTTATTGTTGGGGAAATTGTTTTTAAGTCTGCTACCATCGCAATATTCTGTTCCACTTCTTTTAAACCGATTTTAATTAACTCACTTTTTATATCCCGCTCTTGCTCCTCATCCCATAACCAAACACTCATTGGAAAATTTCTTTGATAATAGTATTCTACCTCTTTATATAATTTCTCGATCCCTTCCGTTAAATTATTGTTTAGTAGAGTGATGATATTAAATGTATCGGCAGGTAATCCACAATCAACAGCAATATAATCTTTCGTTTTTTTTATACTCATTCCGGGCACAAATTGTGCAACATATGAAGTTTTAAATGCAAAGTTATCTAGTAGTAGTTGTTTATAATTCATCAATTGTTCTCCTTTTCATAAAAAGTAACACTCGAATTTTTCTATATTAAATATAACATATTAGAAATTTACCATTTTCTATAAAAAGTACCTCTTTAAATTGTGCTCTATAGTTTAAAATAATTAAAAATGATATAACGTTGTCGGAATGAAAAAAGTGGTATATAATAAATATTAACATTACTAGTAATTATTTTAGGTATTCCTAGAATAAAGGAGCGATACATATGAAAATTACTATTTATTTCGGAAGTCATGAAGATCAAGATGTTCGTACTATGGACTGTCATTTAGATGTAGAAGATACAGAAGAGATTGTTTCTGTATCATAATATAAATAGTTAGGGTAAACCCTATCCCTTACAGCGTTTAAGGCACCTTTTATAAGGTGTCTTTTTTGTTATATTTTCATCAAAAACCCTTTACTTTATAGCGTTTTAATAGTAAAATATAAATATACGAACAAACGTTCTTTTTTATTTTAAACGTACATGAAGGGATGATTTTAACAATGGCTCCATTAAAGCGCAGAGGAAGAAAAAAGCAAGCACCTATTATTTCAAATACAGGCTTTATCGGCTCTGTCTTTATTGATACATTGGAGTTACAAAAGAAATCCTATTATTTCGCTCGTAAAAAACTTCAAATTGTTCATCACGTACTAGATGGTCTCTCTGGAGCAACAAGTGCTTTATTTAAAGAACATAACATTTCAGCATACATGTCATGTGTGTATTTACATAAACAAAAGAAAATTGGTTTTGTTCTTTCAACGAAACCATTTGAACAAAGTGATGGCATTGCTTATTTTGTAAATTATTTAATCGAAAAGAATTTTTATGGCGGCCATGATGAAGATGTAGAATATCAAGAAGTATTTAATACAGGTTTTATCGGTGTAGTATTCGCTGATTTATCTAGTATAGATCGCTTTAATTTCGAGTTTGAAATGGGTATGCTAACGAAATTAATGAAAGATATGATTATTCCAGTTAAAGAACTCTTTTTACGCCATAATGTACCGGCTTACATCTCCACTTCTCACTTAGAAGAACAAAACAAATTAGGTTTCGTTCTCTCTGTAAAGCCATATGACGAACGCGCTGAAGCAGATTTATATTTTGAAGCATATTTAAAAGAACGCGGATTATTTATTGGTGATGAAGAAGATGATATTGATAAGATTGTCATTAGAAAAACCGCTGAATTACGATAAAAAAGCGCAGGATGCTGATCCTGCGCTTTTTAAGTTACGTTAAACACTATAATCTTTTGAATGAATTTCTAAATTTAACTTATTTGCTAAAATTTTATTCAAAGTAAAAAATACAATCCCCCCTGCAATGGGAAGCGTGTAGGCTGGAATGAAATTTAATAATAGTCCTGATATTGCAAGTGCTATTGGCTGCATTATTTTACCTAAGCTTAATCCAATACTAAGAACTCTTCCTCTATATTCTTCAGGAATCTCATTTTGCATGAAATACATTAAAGGAATATCAATTTGTGCTATCATAAATCCTAAAAAGAACATAATCATGCAATACGTAGTAACATATACCAAATTATTTACTACAATAGGTTTAAATAAAACAGGTATTCCTGAAACTATCATAAAAATCGCCAACATAAAACTTATTTTTTTCAATAGATAAGAATAAGAAAAACAATCAGTTATCTTTTTTACTAGTATTGCACCAACTATCATACCTATCGGGAAAGTCCCTTGAACCATACCAAATTGCTTAGAACTAAGATTGAGAACTGTGTTAATAATGTATGGCAACGGAACAGTTACAGCAAAGCCTAAAAAGAAATTAAGAGAAATTAAAATACTAAAAGTATTTTTTAAGCTTTTCCGCTCCAATAAATAAGAGTATCCCTCCTTTATATCTTCAATAAAATTGATTTCTCCAATTGAACATTCCTCATTTATGTTTTGCTCAAACAATTTAAAGTTAATAAACAATATGGAAATAGCCGAAAGGATAAATGAAATACCATTTATAATTATAAAAATTTTAATATCAAAGACTGCAAAAACAATCCCCCCTAACATAGGCCCTAGAATTAAAGATATAGAATCGATAATTTTACTTATAGAATTAATACTCATTAACCGCTCTTTAGTGACCATATTCGGTTTTACGGCCTCTAAACCTATTCCAAAAAAAGTTGTAAATACTGTCATAAGAAAGGTAGTAGTATAAATGATGAATAAGTTTAATCCATAATAGCTGCTTAATATATAAACAGTTATTAATAAGCATCCGCTTAGTAAATCCATACAAATAACCAGTTTCTTTTTATCAACCTTATCAGCAATGACACCGGCAAATGGATTCATAACAATCATTGGAATCGTTCCTAATATGAGCGAAATTGCAAAATTTAACGCAGATCCGGTTATTTGTAAAACATACAATCCTAATGCAAAACTATAAATAGAGCTACCAAATAGTGATACTGTTTTTGCAATTGAATATAAACAAATATTTCTTAGTTCTTGGTTTCTTTTTTTATTTTCTATATGTAATCGTAAACTTCCCATCACTTTTCCCCCTACCTAACTTTGTGTTACGTACATTGTAAGTTCTTGGGTCAACCCAATAGCAATATGTACTATTTGAAAATTTTTAAGGGGAAATAAATAAAAGATGGGGTTAACCCCATCTTTTTCCGAAAAATGAATATGTATAAATTTCTTCTCCTTGAACAAAGAAATCTTCGTACCTTCCCCCTCGTATCAAATAATTTGAAGTACTTTCATCAATAGATTGAAACTGTAAATTTTCGATTTCTTTTGTTACTTTTGCAGATGTAAAATTTTCTCTGAGTCTAGGTGCAATTTGGCTATTTATACTAAATTTATTAAATAAAATAAATGAACTTAATAAATAACAATTGTGTTTAAAAAGGGAATTTAATTCGCACAATAAGAACTCCTCATGTTCAAAACTATAATTACTTGTACCTGATTGATCGATTACAATATCAACAGAATTATTCTGAATAGGTATGTTTAGAAAGTCGGCACAGATAAATAACATATTTCTTTTCACATTTCTTCTCTCAATTACATCTTTTAAAAGTAAAAGTTTATTCAAATCTCGATCAACAGCAATATATAAACACTCTTCCGGTAGTTCTTCATAAATATTTCGTAAAAAGAACCCAATACCAGACCCTAAATCAAGTAGTATTTTTTCATTTAAATCTAATTGCATTAGTTTCTTTTTCGCCCATTCCCCTCCTCTTTGAACATTTTCCAAAAAAGCAGTATCAGTTTCATGAATATAATCCGAAATAGAATCTTCAAGTGATTTCTTTTCATACGCTTTCAATGAGTTACCCGCTGTTAAAACCCCTGAAATAATCGCGTATTCTTCATCACAATTACAAATTAACTTTCCCTCAATAATTTGATTCTTATTAATAATGCCATCTTCAAGAATTAAATTTCCGTTACACTTAACACATTTAAATAAACGAAGTACTTTTAAATCTATTCCTAAATTTGAACTCGAAATTTCAGTTTCTATAGATAAATTATGTAACGCTTCCTTTAATTTGTATTTTCGTTCCTCTAAGGTTTTTATTTCTTGTTCAATCTTTTCATATTTTACTTTAAATAAAGATTGATAAAAATTATCCTTTTCATAGTCTAAGGATTTCCCTAAATTTTTATAAAGAAACAGTTCTTTAATTTCATACAGGCTAAACCCTAGCCATTTGTACTCTAATATAAGTTCTATATCCTTTTGACAATACTCGTCAAAAAAATAGTGACTTCCTTTTTTCTCGGGAATAACGAGTCCGAGATCCATATAATGTCTAATCGTATCTACACTTACATTATTTACTTCTGCAAACTTACTGATTTTCATCCTAATCACTACCATTTATATATTTGTTTATACATACTTCTTTATTACTTTAAAAAATCCTTTCATCTCCCTATACAAAATTATTTATGCTATGAAAAAGATGTAATTAATTTTAAAGTTACGCCACATACCCATCAAGCTAAGCTTATATAAGTTTAGCTCCTCTTTTTTAATTTTAAATTTAAAAAAGAGGAGCAGGTAGTACGTTTATGTTTATATATCTAAAAACTGTGAGTTCATGGGTGACTTAAAAACTGCGGCGTAAGTACTACAGTTTCTTCCTTCTTCATTGAGTTGAAATATGTAAAGTTACGTACTTTAACTGTAGTGGACTTGTACTACGCGTTCATATTAATTTTATAGACGTTTAAGGATTTTGTTTTATGGATAGTATTCTTGCTGTGAAATCAGGATTGTAAATATAGATGAACGTGATTCAAATCAAAAAAGGTACTCCTAGAAGTACCTTTTTTACTATTCTATATGTGCGAACGCTTTCAAAATTATTGGATATAAATTGATGTACGCATTGTATTAAATGGTGCATTTATAGATGTCTTTTGGTACTCAAAAGTTCCTTGTTGGTGTCCAGAAGCATCCCATTTATAATACCAGCCAACGATTGGTCTTCCGCCAATTATAGTGGAATCAATACTTTTTACATTAGAACCATTCATTTTAGCAAATGGGTTTTGGCCATAGCCCATTTCTTTCGTTGTAATATATAAGTATTTTCCCCCGTGGTTACGCGATGTGCTGAAGCTGTTCTGATTAATTGTTTCTACCCCGCCTAGCTCAGACTCTACTTGTACGACGTTTAGTGAAGTAAGTGGTGCTGCTGGTCCAGCTGAAGCTTCTGTTGCCATTCCTAATCCGACGAACGCTGTGATTGCTAACGATGAAATCCCTAGTGCTGCTTTTTTAAACATAAAAAACATCCCCTTCCATCTATTGTTTTCTCTTTCATTTTCAATATAATCCTAATAACCTTATATGTAAATAGATTGTAGCTGTATAAATATTAGTGCGAATATTCTATTATATATTTCTACAATTCTATTACTCAATATGAATGATTTACAGTGCAAAACGAAATAGACATTACAAATTGATTCTATTATTTTCATTATTAACTAGCGTATACCGAATTTAAACCATATGAACCATTGTCGCTATTTTTTTTGGTTCATAAACAGATGCCTATATTTCTTGTTACTGTATAATAATGTTACATCAAACTGATGTCAGTACACATAGAAACAATAAAAGAGAGCATATTTTAAAAGATTTATTAAAACAAGCTCTCTTTTTATTAATTTGAATGAATCTTTCAGTAAAAAAGTACATTGATTTGTATCCTTTATGTAACAGAAATAATCATTTTAAAAATCTTGTTTTTATGCTTTTTCCTATTATTCTTAAAGATAATTTATTGAATATTTTTATTGGATTCTAATTGATTTTGAATTCCTGATCTATCAATTTGAATCCAATACTCTGAAATTTTCCCGTTTTCTATTCTATACACTGCACTTGCTATTTGAATTATAGGGAGACCTGTAGGTTCATACCCATCTATTTCTCCTATGTGTGTACCTACTTGTTTCCAGCGTACATATACTTTACTATCTTGTACTAATAATTCTTGAATTTCTAAAGAGAAATTCCCATATACTTCAACCATCTCTCTTACATGCTCAGCGTAATCTTTTGGCGATCTATATACTGTTTGTTCCTCTTCAGATATAACTTGATGTGCCAATACTTTATCTGCCATATATCGATTTGAAAAATCCGGATTACTCCCTGAACGCACTTCTTTAAAGAAATTTCTGATAATTATTTCTGGTTTCATTAAACATCCCCCTTAAAAATAAATCCAATACTAATAACCCCTGAATGTATCGAATAAGTGTTATATTTTCATTCTCACTCTTTCTCAATAAGTATGTCAAGTTTGAAGTGTTGACATTAAAAATTGTAAATTTGCATAGGGTTAGCTGAGCAATGGTTTAAAAATGCAATATTACTAAGTTCGATGGAGATATGTCGAGATCCCATTTTGTTTTAATTAAATAAAAAACCCGTGAATAATTCACGGGTTTTACTTTAATAACTAATTGCTATTGTACCTTCACCTGCATGAACCGCAAATGAAATTGGTAATGGATATAATTTGAAATCCATTTCAGGGAATGCTTGTCTAATATCTGCAATCCATTCCTCGGCTCCATCTTTATCATTAGCATGGAACATGTGAAGTACTTTTGGTAATTCTTTTTCAAGTTCATTTTTAATATATTCTCGACATTTTTGGATTTTACGAACTTTCTTTTCAAGTAAAAGCTCTCCACCTTTTACTTCTAATATTAAGTTAACACTTAATAAACTTCCAAGTAAAAATTGAATGCCCTTTACACGACCACTTGCATAAAGGCCTTTTAAACTTTTCGGGAATACGTGGAAAGGTCTTCTTTTTTCATCTACTAATGTTTTGTGTATATCTTGTAAAGTCATACCATCATTGTATAACGATTTCGCTTTTCTAATTAGTTCATCCATTGGATAACTTGTTGTTTCACTGTCTAATACCGTTAATGGAAAACCTGCCATTTCTGCAGCTAGCTTCATATTTTGATAGGTTCCACTTACTTTTCCGCTAATAGCAACTGCAAATCCTTCTTCATATTCTTCTTTGCATTTCGTAAATAACTCTACCATTTCCCCAATATTAGGTTGTGAAGTAGTGACTGTTTTACCTTCGTTTAACGCATTATAAACACGTTCACGTACACCTTCTTCACAATCTTTGTACGACATTCCATCAATAATAACTTCGATTGGGATAACAAAGTTATCTCCTTCTGTTTTAAAATCCGCAGTTGTACTATCAGTAATCCAAGCAACACGCTTCATGTTGTTCCTCCCTTAATTCAATTCCTCTTTTCTAATTTTTCTATATATTTATGTTATGAAAAGAGAATATCCCTGTAATAGTAACAGGACTTTATTGTTTTGGCTATAGTAGATGCATATTAAATGTGACTATTTCTTGTCTATTTCACAAATAAAAAAGAAAATCAAGGAATTTGCTCGATTTTCTTCTTATCATATACTATTTAAAAGTTTCATTATCTAAAATTACAACATAATCATTCGTTAATCGGCCAGCTTCTTTTGTATAACTAACAAGCCTTTGTATATTATCACAGCAAATTTTTGCTCCCCATACGAGTAACGGTACGCCAATAAAATCGATATGGAACCTTCTAGAAAACAGCCCACCAAAAGTCATTGGTAAAGGTACGGTTGGTGATGTATTAGAAAAAATAATTTTTTCATGACTTTGATAATGTTTTTGCAAGATTTCTCCTAAATGCTTCATCGCAGGTACAACAACTTTTGATGCGCCACATCCAATCGTATATACAGGATGACCATGTTCATCAATTCCATGAAAAATAATTTTCCCCATATCTTCTGTTTTCAATTTATTAAAGTAATCTACATTCAAAATTTCTTCTTTCGTTAACTTACGATCCGTTGGTAATTTATTTAAATGATACGCTGCAGCTAGTGAAGTTGTATGTGTGCCGCCGAAGTCTGTGTAAATGTATATCATGTTATCATCCCTTGTTATAAAAGTTCAATGTTAATTAGTATTACCGTTCTTAGCAATGTTAAACAAGGGATGCATGTATTTACGCTTTTTGTGTTAATTCATTATATTTTTTCCAAATATAATAACGTCTACTAATCATGGTGCCTAATGTAATAGATAAAAAGGCGTTTGTTACAACCATTAATGTATGGTGTGTACTACCAGAAAACATACTTTGTTTAATTATAATTTTTGCTCCTAAAATAACAAGAAGGATTATTGTACTTACCCAATTTCCTTTTCGTAGTACATGACCTGTTTCACTATCTACTCGAAATGTTAAAGCTCTTCCTCGTATAATTCCAAGACCTAAACCGATTCCAAGCATTACAACAAACAGTAGTCCTTGCAACAAAGTTATTTGTCCCGCATGAATAATGGACTGGATTGTTACAAAGCACAACAAAGCCGGAATGAGCCAAATACGGTTTATTTTCACTTTTCGTTCTTTACTTTGCATCAAAACAATAATAAGAGTAACAAGTAAAATATCCATTTAGAATCCTCCCATAAACTTGTTTATCTTTAAAAATTATATTCTCCCCTTTTCATTCCATACTTGAAATACGTTAGCTACTTTCAAGTGTAAGATGGAAAACAAACCCTTATTTAATAAATAAAGGGTTCCTCGTTAACTAAAATATTTTTCAAAACAGAAACAATCTGGTTTGCGTAACCCAATGCTTTTTCATAGACTAAGTCTTTTTCTTTTTTTACTAAAACTACTCCAGAGAAATCTATTTTCTTTTGTATTTTTTTACAATTTCATCAATTTAATCTTTTGTTTTTATCGCGACAACCACCCTTGTCTTTCGGTATTGTTCTTTCCCCTTATTAAATTTTCCATATAAAGGGGAAAGAAACCTCTTATTGAATACGATAAATTGTTAATGAGAACACAAAGTTCATTTCGAATTTATTGACTCAGTAGAATACAACTTAGATTGTGATGGGAATAACGTAAACACACACAAGACGATAGTAATAAATAACATGATCAATGAACCTACAATAACTACAAGTTGTATAGAAATGAACTGAGTCGCAACACCAGATAATATTGTAATAAAGATTGTTACTAACGCAATAACAAGTCCATATATACTTCCGATCCGTCCCATTATATGAACGGGAACGTTATTTTGGTAAAACGTATAAAATCCTGTATTTGCATATGCCATAGAGAAAGATAAAATAAAGAATCCAATAGCAGCTATTAAAAATACATTTGAAAAAGCATAAATTAAATAACCAATTGCAATGAATAATGATCCTATTCCAATTAGAAGTGAAGGTGCTAATTTCTTTGACAAAATTGTATTTGTTATGGCACCTAAAATAAATCCTGCACCAGCTATACTAACTAGAAAACCATATTCACTATCTGTTAGTAGTAATACCTCTTTCGCAAACGATAGTTCAAGTGAATCAGTAGCGGTTGCTAATACGAACATACTTTGAAATAAGAAGTACACGCATACGACATACACATGTTTTCTACTAAAATTTATAACAGTGTTCCAATCTTTTTTTAATACTGTAAGAGATAATGTATTACTTGTTGTATCCGAAGCTTCTTTCTTATCAAGATTAGGTAAAAGTAATGTAATGAATCCTGATAAGAGAAATGCTATAGCATTCATATATATAGCAAACTCTGGTGTACCTGCAATTAATAATCCCCCCGCTACTGCTGGTCCAATTAATGATGCACCAGATCCTATTAAAGTACGTAATGAGTTGAAACGTTGTCTTTGCTCTACTGGAATTAATTTCGTCATATACGTCATAGCAGTTGGCTCATAAATTGCACTGGCCACACTTATAAAGAATACGAATACATAAACAATCCAAAGTGACGGAAGTAAAGGTAAAATAGCGATAAATAACGCACGATATATATCGAGGTGAATCATTAATTTCCGTTTATTTAAACGATCAATCATACTCCCAGACCAAGCGTTTGTAAATAAAGTGGCTAATGGTTTTATTACATATAAAGTAGCAACCGCTAAGGCTGAGCCACCCATATTATAGACAAGTACATTCAGTGCTATTAAGTAAATCCATGCCCCTAAATTCGCAATACCAACTCCGGACAATAGTAATAAAGGATATTTCCAATCTTTAAGTAAGTTTTTCATTTTTTGGCCCCCGCTTTCCAAATTGTTTTACAACAATAAAAAAATCCCACCCCCAAGACTTTTAATCTTAGGGACGAAATTTATCATCGCGGTGCCACCCTAGTTTGTTAATATGTCACCATACTAACCTTATCAGGTACTGCATTCTCATTCATGCTTATACCATAGCTCTATAACGGGAGCTCCCGTCACACCATCCCCTAATAATAGGTTCCGATGCGCTGCTCAGAGGCTTGGTTCAATAAAAAATTTTTACTCCTTTTCAGCTAAATGGAGCTCTCTGTGAAAAATTCATTTTATTTACTCTTCTCTTCACTGCATTTAATTTTTTCCATATTATCACATATCCATTTAACTGTAAATAAAAAATAATCAGACATTTATATTTTCGTCATTTTTGCTTTACGACCAATTCGACATACGAAACGCATTAGCTTTTTATGAAGATAAGGAAATAAAGTAAAGAATACGTCCATCGTTTTTTTTAATGGCATTGGACAAATTACTAATTTATTTTTATGAATAGCTTTCAGTGCAATTTCAGCAAACTTGTCAGCTGAAATTGGCTTATTTGTTTTTAGTTGTTTTATAATTTGATTCTTATTCATATTAATTGCAATTGATTTTTCAAATATGGGTGTATCTACAAAAGTTGGACAAAGCACACTTACATTTACACCGTATTCTTCCGCCTCATAATGTAATGAAGTTGTTAAACCTACGATAGCATGTTTGGTTGTTGCATACGCGGTACAAAGGGGAGCTGGTCCTAAACCAGTTGCAGAAGCAGTATTAATGATATGACCAAATCCTTGTTTTTTCATGAATTGGTAAGCCAATTGTGTTCCGTAAATTACTCCTAATAAATTTATTTCAATAATATGTTTCCAATCATCCAAAGACATATCGAATACTTCTCCATACATAGCAATTCCTGCATTATTAAACATATAATCAATTCTACCAAACTCATTAACTATTTTTATAATAAGTTCTTCTACGGATCCAGCGTTAGTAACATCTAAATATTCGAACCTAGCTAGTTGATTATTATTTTTTATATTATCCACAAGGTCTTGGCCACAAGTTTCATTAATATCAGCGATAATTACAAATATATCTTTATTTGCTAATTGAATGGCTAAAGCTTTACCAATACCAGAAGCGCCGCCAGTTATAATTGCGACTCTTTGCTCATCCATATAAATAACCTCCTGTTGTTTATACATATAATGAAAACGGACGAGTGTAAGGATTTGAACAATCGTTCTAATTCGCTTGTCACGCTACATATATTTGTTTGAAATAGAGAGTAAAAAAATTTTAATAGCTTCTTCAAATAAAACTTCTAATTTCTCCATTTCAATTGAATGAATGAATTGACATAATCCACCTAGCCATGAACCTAATAAAAGGCATGAACCCTCAACATTTTTCATATAAAACTCACCACTTTTTATACCTTCATCTAAAATTTGTTGATACACCTTTAAAGGGACAACAGCTAAACCATAAAGTTGTTGAACTGTAGAAGGATTCGTGCTCGGATCAGAGGCAAGTTCTTGCCCCGCTCTTAATAACGGCGTTTTGTAATTATAAAGTACAAATTTAGCCATTCCATATAATTTTTCAGTTGCGTTTGTATACTTTTTTTCTGCCATTTTCCATTTATCATGCCAGTTTTTCATACTGTCTTTAGCTAAATAAACAAATAATTCTTCTTTATTTTTATAATGATAATATATATGTCCTTTACTATAACCAGAGGCTTTAGCAATGTTATCAATGGAGGTTCTTGTATACCCTTTTAAGGAAAATAACTCTATCGCTTTTTCTCCTATTATTTCTTTGGCTAAATCACTATCATATCGTCTTTTATTCAATGTAGACTCCTTCCATCGTTTAATACAAAAATTGAACAATCGTTCTAATTTCAATATATGTAAGTTTTTTTGTTTTAGTAACTGTTAAGTATTTTATTTATTATTTTTTCTAAAAATTACGGTGCGTGAAATTACTCGCAACTCTAAAGAAAGAGCTATTTGCATATAGCTCCTTCCAAATGCCTGGATTAATTCGTATTCGCCTCTGTTAACGGTTGTAACGGCGGTTCTAATTCTAGTTCCAGTGTATCTCCTTCTTGTAAATTTTGTCCTTTTTCAATACTTTGGCTCGTTACATAACCTGTACCAGAAGTTTTCAAATCTAATTTCAAAAGCTTAGAGAAATACATAACATCACGCATGGACCAACCTTTTATATTTGGCATTTGTGCGTTATTCCCTAATAAAAATATACGATTCCCTTCACTCATGACCTCGCCAGACTGTGGATATTGTTTTATTATTTTTCCTTCTCCTAAAATTATTGGCTGTAGCTTCTCTTTTTCTACACTTTTCTCTGCTGTACCCATCGATTGATTTACATAATTTTGTACTTTTAATTGAGATTGCTTCGTTGCATCAGCTATTTGTTTTTCTGTATACGGTTTCACCTTTAAATATTCAAGGCTGTTTTTTATAACAGGTTTAAATATTTCAGCAAGAGGCTGAGCTCCATACTCATCTCCTTTTAACTTTGGCTGCTTAATAGCTAAGTATACGATTAACTCCGGATCATCAATTGGAGCCATTCCTAAAAAGGAGAAAATGTAATTCTCTTTCCCTTCCATATATCGGCCGTTTTCAGGATTCGGGATTTGTGCTGTTCCTGTTTTACCTCCAATTGGATAACCATCCACTTTATACATTGTACCAGTTCCTTTTGAAGATGTTATGACACGCTCCATTAAGCTTCTAACTTTGTCCGCTGTTTCTTTTTTTATCGGATTCCCAATTTCTTTCGGTTGATTTTCCATAATAACTTCTTTGTTTGTTGGATTTACAACTTTATCAACGATATATGGTTGCATCATTTTCCCGTCATTTGCTATAGCAGTAGCCGCTTGGACTAATTGAATCGGAGTAACTGTAGAACCTTGACCGAAAGAAGTTGTAACTTGTTGAATTTGTGTATTTAATAATAAAGTATTTTTACTTTCACCAGGTAAATCTATTCCTGTTTTTTGATTGAATCCAAATTTATTTATATATTGCTTAAATTTATTTGGTTTCAGTAACTGATCTTCTAAAATAGAAAAAGCTACGTTTGATGACCTTTCAAAACCTTCATCAAATGTAATTGATCCCCATCCAAATCCACCATTATGGTCTTTTATATCAGATGAACCAACGGAATATTTTCCAGATTGAAAATATTCTTTTCCGTTATATACACCTTCATTAATGGCAGCTGCTAACGTAAAAACTTTCATTGTTGAACCTGGTTCATATGCATTTGCAATCGGATCATTTAAAAAGTATTCGATATCACCTACATTAGGATTGTAACTAGGTTTACTAGACATCGCTAAAACCTTTCCTGTTTTTGGATCAGCAATAATTCCAATTAACATAGAAGGATCATAATGCTCTTGTGTTTTGTTCATCGCTTCTTCTAAAAAGCTATTAATTTGTTTATCAAGCGTTAAATATACGTTATTCCCATTTTTAGCAGGTTCTACTTTACCTATATCATTCGTAAGCGGAATCCCCCTTCGTGTACCCACATATTCTATTTTCCCGTTTGTAGAGCGCAAATATTTATCCAAACTCTTTTCAAGTCCAAATTTCCCTTCCGTATTCCCTTTATCATCTGGTCTAGCAAAACCAAGTATATAGGATGCAAAGTCTTCATTTGGATACACTCTTGCTTTTTCCGACATAAAAGATACACCTGGTATTTTTAAATTATTAATTTTTTCTTTCATTTCCCTAGATAAGTTCCGACCGATTTTTCCAATTTCAACTTGCGTACGTCCTTCATGAAAGTTTTTTAATACTTCTTCTTTATCAATTTCAAGCGCATCGGCTAATTGTTGTGCGGTTTCATCTTTATTTTTCACTTTATCTTTTCCTTTTAAATTCACAACAACTCGATACGTTGTAGAATCTTGTACTAACACCTTTCCGGTTTGATCATAGATAGTGCCACGATTCGCTTCTAAAACACCTTTTTTATTATGTTGTTCATCCGCAAGATCCTTTACATTCACATTATGCACGACTCCTACTGCCTGGATATAGAATATACGCAAAATCATAATAAGAAACAAAACAATAAAAGCAATCATCATATATCGAGCGCCTTTATTCGTTTGAAGTTTTTGCATATTTATCTCCTTTCTTTTTGGATTGATTTATACGAAGATATGGTTTGAAATTTGTAGTTTTTGTTTGCAATACTATATGTTTCGAAGTTTTCTTTTTAATTCCTTTAAAACAATGCGAAACTGACTATTGTTATTTTGTGTCTTTATTTTTTTATTTAAAATACGGTGCGTGAAATTTCTGAATATTCATCAATGAAACTTGAATGTATAGCACTCTACACTCTTTTCGTATTTACTATAAAAAAGTTCCCCTCCGGATGTCCAAAGGGGAACTTTTTATAAGAAAATTACGCGATATGATTATATTTCGCTAAGAAAGGAATTCGTCTCGCTACTAATGCATACATTTTGAATACAAGTTTCGCTATTGGTTCAAACATACGTGTACTTTGCATTACTAAAGCGCTCGTAATAAGTGTTAAGAATGCTGCACCAAGTATATCTAAAGGATAATGAACACCTACGTACATACGTGATATACCGACTAACACTGCCCATAATAGCGCGATGTATTTCAGTTTTTCTCCTCTAAGAATAAATACGAAGGCGATTGAAAATACAAGTACAGAATGATCACTAACGAATGATGAATCTGCTGCATGTGGTACTAATTGATGTACATCATGTGATACGAACGGACGCGGATGGTAATATACCACGTGTATAAGAACATTTACTAATAATGCAATAATAACCGAAAGCGTCGTATATAAAACTGTATATTGTTTTCTAATTGCTTTCTCTTTCTTTCCATTATTAAACCATAAGATAAGCATAAATAGAATGGCTACGTATGCAGCGCTATTTGTAATAGCAACCATTAGCGTATCTAATAGTTTGGATGAACCAGCAAAATTATTAAACCACTGAAATACTGTGTAATTCATTAAACTCTCTCCTTACATACAAGTGTTCTTGATTTACACAGTATACAATACCATTATGAAAATAGGCTTAAACTTTTTTCATCTAATTCTCATTTTACTATTACTCATGTGACAATTATAAAACAAATTTTATACGCTATTTATGTATAAAGCCGGTAAGCCTTTATAATAAGGCGGTTCGTATTTTTTCTTGTTTTGGATACATAACATATTCATTTAAATATACTAATTGCAAAATCATATTTTTTAATTCATTTGAAGTACAATATTTCCGAATTGTTCTCCAATCTCCATACGGCTTAGCGCAATAATTGCTTCTTCTAACGAGTAAACTTTATCAATAATTGGTTTAATTTGATGTTTTTCTATAAACTTTATCATCTCATTAAATTCCTCACGGCTACCCATGGATGTTCCCATAATATCAATTTGATTATAAAATAATGCGCGTAATGGTAATTCAATTTTATCTCCTGAGCTTGCACCAAAATTCACGATTCTTCCATTTGGTTTTAATACATCAAAATATTTCAAAAAAGTTGCCGGACCTATACTATCTATTATTAAATCTACTTTTTCACCTTGTAAGCTCTCTCCCCAATTTCCGGCACTATGAAACGAAATATCTGCACCATATTTTTCAGCAAGTTCCATTTTATTCTCTACCCTTGAAGTAACACTCACTTTTGCGCCGATTGCTTTCGCGAATAACATGGAAAAAGTAGCAACACCACCGCCTATTCCCGGAATTAAAACGTGTTCGCCGCACTTCAATCTACCTTTTGTAAAAAGCGCTCTATATGCAGTTAATGCGGATAAAGATAAAACACCTGATTCTTCCCAAGTAAGATATGAAGGCTTTTCTACTACATTTTCAGCTGGTACAATTACATATTCAGCAAACGTTCCATCTTTTGGTCCACCTAGCACTTCCGGTAACTCCGGTACTTCAGTAGCATGTTCCCATCCAATACTAGGATTAATAATAACTTCTGTATGTAGTATGTTATCAGAAACACCATTTCCAATTTCCGTAACAATACCTGCACCATCTGATCCTAAGATTAAAGGTAATTGCATTTCTTTTCTATTATTCATAATAAATAAATCCCGATGATTTAAACCTGCTGATTTTAATTTTACTTTAACTTCCCCATCATTAAGTGTTCTCCCAGGTGATATTTTATATTCTACACCGTCAAATCCAGTTTTATATTGATGTACGATAGCTTTCATTATTATTCCCCCTTAATAATTTTAATGTACTAGAAATTTCGAAATAAACAAAATGATTTGATCGTAAAAAAAGAAGGAATGCAAAAAGCATCCCTTCTTTGATTACTTATTTTATTATACACGGTAATGTAATCGTAACGATTGTTCCTTCATTTTCTTTACTCTCTATTTGAATAGCTCCGTTATATTTTTCTACAAGTCGTTTGGCAATAGACAAGCCTAGCCCGTTACCACCTTGTTTTCGACTTCTCGCTTTGTCAACTCGGTAAAACCGATTAAGAACAAATGGTAAATCGGATTCAGGTATTCCGGCTCCATGATCTATTACACAAATTTTAACTTTCCCTGATTGTAAACTAGATTCTATGCAAATATATTTATTAATCTCTTTTGTATACTTAACTGCATTATCCATTATGATAATAATAATTTGTTCTAAGTAAGATGATGGCATTGACACAAAAGCTGCATCATCCCCAAATTTCATATCAAATTGAAAATCACTTTGAAGTACTACAAAGTTTTGTGTAACATGTTTTAATACGCTATTTACATGTACTGGCTCAGCTGCTATTGGATGCAATTGTTCAGATTCAGCTCTTGATAGTTCTAGCAATTCTGAAACTAATTTATTTAAACGATCTACTTCCTTTAAACTAGATTGAAGAGATTTATCTAATACTGCTGGATCACTTTTCCCCCATCGATTTAACATCGCTAAGTGCCCATGAATAATTGTTAACGGTGTTCTTAATTCATGAGATGCGTCTTCAACAAACTGTTTCTGTTGTGTAAAAGAAGTTTCTACTTCATCCATCATCTCGTTAAAAAGAAGTGCTAATTTTGCAAGCTCATCGTTATTTTCTCGTACTGGAACTCGTTCATTTAGTCCATTTTTCTTAATACGTTTCATCGTATCTGTTATACTTTGGACACTTGATAATAGTTTCTTCGTTATAAGTATCCCGCCTAAAAAACTAAATATCAATCCGAATATTCCAGCAATAACCATTACCACTAAAATAATTTTTAATAAATGATCAAATATCTCTAGGTTTTTCGTAAGTTCAATAGTGCCAGTAAAGTCTTTCGTTTTAATTGGTATGCGCTTAACTAATATTCGATCTTCTAAATGCCTTTTTATAAATGACTCATCTTTTATAACCTGCTTCGGTTTTACCCACGTTTCATTAAAATCTCGTGAAACAGTAATAATCGGCTCCCCATTCATGTCAATAATACGAATCATTTGATGCTTATCAATCATATTGTTTAGAAACTCTTTACTATTTTCAAATGTTTTACTCGAAAGGGTATCATTTTTATCTTGGAAATATGCCGCTATTTCCGTCACTTGCCTATTTATTTGTTTCTGTTCATAATCTATAGTCCACTTATTAATTACAATAAACTGCAATGCACTATATAAAATGAATAAAATAAATACTAGTGTAGTGGACCAAAGTGTTAGTTTCCACTTTATAGGTAGATTTCGAATTCGAAACACAATATTTTTTATCATTTCATTATATATCCCGCACCACGGACTGTTTGGATATACTCCTCCTTATCTACACTATGTAACTTGTTTCGCAAATAACGAACATATACATCAACGATATTTGTCTCAACAATTGCACCATATCCCCATACTTGGTCCAATAAAATATCACGAGTAAGTACGCGATTAATATTTTTCATAAACATAAGCAATAACTCGAATTCTTTATTTGTAAGTTCAATTTCTTCATTTCCTTTAGTTATAGTTCGAGATTCAATCTGAAGTTGCAAATCTTTGAATGTAAGAAATGAAACCTGCTTGTTTTCATTATGTTCTTCTCGTCTAAATATCACTCTCATACGTGCTAACAGTTCTTCAATTGCAAATGGTTTCGGAAGATAATCATCAGCTCCACTATCTAAACCTGTCACACGGTCCATAATACTATCACGAGCAGTCAGCATAATAATAGGTGTATTTTTAGTAGCTCTTAGTCGACGACATACCTCTAGTCCATTTAATCCAGGCAGCATTAAATCCAGCAATATGAGATCGTAATCCTTTTCAAGTGCTGCGCTTAATCCTTTTCTCCCATCAAGTTGTATATCTACTTGATACCCTTCATATTTTAGTTCTAATTCTAAAAAATCTGCTAAACTTTCCTCATCCTCAATAATTAAAATGTGTTGCAACAGTAGTTCCTCCTAGACGATTAAATGAATAAATAATCCTATTCCAAAAATAATTACAATGATTTGATGCACTTTTTTATACATCACAAATTTTTCTTTATTATTTATTCGCTGTAAATAAAACCCAACAATCCCTAGTACAATTATAGCTAATAGAGAAAATATACCACTGTATATGAGTAAAATATGACGACTCCCTTTTATTAAAAAATAAACACCGTGAGTAATCGTAACAGCTATTACAGCGTAACCAATTAATACATGAAACTTTTTGGCGAATAGATATATTTCTTTAACTTTTTTAAATCCTTGTATATTTTTATTCTTTAAAAACAACCATATATGCCGTAAAAACCATAGTGAAGCAGCGATAATCGCCCCATATTCACCAAAAGAGCCTAATTTTTTATTTAATCCTTTTACATTCAGTGCATTGCCGTACATAACATTAATAAATAGCAATTCTACACTACAAATAATAATAGTAATGCTTATAATTTTAACACACACATGCAAATATTTATTTCTTAATATCTTCTCCATTTTATTTAATCCCCTTACTAATAAAGGCTTTGTAACAAGCAGTCTATCAAATAAAAAAGAAAAGAACATGAGAAAAAGATTAAAATAAAATGAGAATATCAATTACTATTGATTTTTTTTAGCTAACTTTATTATATTTTGAATAAACGGCGCTTTCGCCTTTGTATATGAGACACGATCAAAAGCATATGTAATAGCAAGCATCTCTTTTAATTCTCTATATTCTTTACGTGCCCATTCATGGCTTATTAGAAAGTCACGAAATAAAATATTGTTTCTCCATTCGTCACTATTATAAATATAAACATGCAAATGATGAGTACCCGCTCTCCATTTTCCCTTTCTAAAAAAACGCCAATTCGTAGCTTCTTTTGGAACAAACTCATATCCAATTTCCGATAGAATTTCAATCCAGTTTTCAGTAATTTGCAAGTCTGTTACGCCAATCATCATATCAATAAGAGGTTTAGCTCCTAATCCTTCTACTGCAGTGCTTCCTATATGTTCAACAGCAATTATTTCTTGTCCTAACAAGGAACAGAATTTCTCTTGTTCTTTTATATACTCTGCAACCCAGTCTTTTTGATATGCTTTAATAACAATTTGTTTGTCCATAGTATTCACCTCTTTATAAGTGTTTATCATTATATTTATAAAATTTTATATTATTAGCATAGGATTTCTATAAAATATGTCGAATAGTGGAATGTACAACTTAATTATATTAAATGTGAGGTAATCTATGAAAGATAATTCCGTGGAAATTCAGTTAAATAACGTAACATTCCAATTAAAAGAATATCATAATTTTGATTGGCTTATTAAATTAGGGACCGTATTTGCAGTTTTTGACCAGCAAGACTCAGGTAATATAAGTTTTGGTGTAGAAAAAGATGGGCATAAGAAATTTATCAAATACGCAGGAGCACAAACAATTGCATTTGAAGGAACAACGGGTGATGCTATTAAAAGGCTAAAAAATTCAGTTACTATCTATAAAGATTTAAAGCATGAATCGCTCATAAGACTAATTGATCATTTTCCAGTTCAATCTGGATATGTATTAATTTTCGATTGGTTTGATGGTGAATGTCTTCATTCGCATTGGAGTTTCCCACCTCCTGAAAAATATAAAAATCCAAACTCACCATTTTATAAATTTAGGCATTTATCTGCTATAGAACGAATTCATTCCTTACATTCCCTTTTTTCTTTCCATACTTATGTAGAAAAGAAAAACTATGTAGCGATAGATTTTTATGACGGTAGTATTTTATATAATTTTAATACAAACGAAACAAAAATTTGTGATATAGATTTATACAGTAAGAAACCTTACATAAATAAAATGGGCCGGCTATGGGGTTCCTCCCGTTTTATGTCACCAGAGGAATTTGAACTAAATGCAACAATTGATGAAAGAACAAATGTATTTAATATGGGAGCAATGGCTTTCTCACTTTTAGGCGGTGAAAAAGATCGTTCCTTTATAAAATGGGAAGCAAGTAAGGAATTATATGAGGTAGCGTATCGTGCTGTAAATAACAATCGAGCAGAACGATATGCATCAGTTACAGAATTCTACGAAGCGTGGTTAAAAGCGGCTAATGCAGAAAAGATATAACCCTAAATTATTAAAAGAAATAAAGAGTTTATACTATTGTCATGTATATTAAAAATAGTTTTATGAGCGTTTCGTACTAGTGTGTTCTAATTGATTATGGCTATTATTGAGGAAGACATATTAGTGATAATTTATGTCTATTTTGTATAAGTGTTAGCAAGTTCGTTTGCAAACTTGCTAACACTTTTTTGTTTAAATATTTCACACCCAAAAGGTGCATACATATGATAATCACCATATAAACCGACTTTCTTAGCACATAATTGACATAATTCATCGATAAAAGCCTGTGTACCTGCTCGCATATCATCCATTATTTTCACTTCTACATCAGCCACCCAAACTGTTGCACTCTTGTCACCACAGTTCCAAAAATCACGGGCTTCTACGCGTGCATCATTTTCAGAAACGACGGAATGCATATTTACCAAAAGAAATCACATGCTGCTTCATAGCTTGTACATAACCTTTATACGATACCTCTACACCACTTGTATGTAAAACTGATATATCATTAATTAATAGATGATAATGCATTACATCTTTTATTTCTACATCTTTTTCACGCTCTTTTATGCTACCCGTAACACGTATAACGTGTTTTGTAGTTTCCATACTTCCATCGCTTTTCTAATTAACGACCTGTCCACATATCTTGCACAATTCCATTTTTAAATAATTCATATGGGAAATAACAATATCCTTTATCTCCCCAGTCTTCTCCCCAGCTGTTGCGAATAATAACCGTTTGCTTATCATCATCATATCCAACAGCACAAACAGCATGTCCTGCTGGCTGACCATCTTCAACAATTACATCATCTGTTCCTGATACTGGAACTATACCAGTCTTTTTCACTTCTTCTGACATAAAAGATTTTGGTACAGCAAATCCAAGTACAGCAACTAATCCATGAGCAAGTGCAGCCTTTAATCCCGATAAATCTTGAATACGATGGTAGGTTCCAATTTTATAAAGTGCAGCATCTGATTCAGCCTTTGGTGATGGCTTATCTCTAAAATTCTCGGTATAAGGAAAATCCTCTTCAGGGCATACTCCAATATTTTTAAGAACCCCCATACCATCACGAACATTCGCTCCACTATCTTCCTGAATATGTCCTTCTATTTCTCGTTCATGATAATATAAAAACAAACGAGATAAGCAAGTAAATGGACGACCTGATTGTAATAATAGATATTCTCGTAACCCTGAAACAATTGCATTTGCCGTACAAGAACCTATATTCCATTGGTTTACTATACCTGACATTTTAGGACGAAGATCGACTTGCGTTGGCAAATCCGCCTCATTACTAAACAAGTAACTCCGAAACATTTTGTCTCTTAAATCAACAGGGTCTTTTCTTACATTAAGGTACTTTACAATATCTTTGTTACTGGTAAAACTGAAATTTGATTCATTTGAACTCATTGTAAAAATCCATCCTTTCTTAATATCTAGATAATTCATTTCTTCTCTATACTTAACTTAAAAATTAAAAATATACCTATTTAATTTTTATTTCATTTGCATTCAATACATCCGTATGTTTAATTATTTATCTTTTTACTTATCAATTTCTATTTTCAATTTATCTCACAATTACTTGAACTCTATATCTTTTTTTCTTTCTTGTTTGATTCAATTGCTTTTGCCACTCACGTAATTAGTCTTGTAGTGCCCTCATATTTTCCTATCTCCCCCTTCCAAAATAAAAAGGACACCAATTCATTAAAACAACTTGAATTGCTGCTTTAATGAATTGGTGTCCTCTAGTTTTCTAGCCGGACTATATTTATTTCATTATACTTGTCTGTATAAAAAGATTCCTCCAAGCTTTATCTATTCTGTCTTTCTCATATTTTTGTATAACCTTTGTCCAACGAGCAATTGCTTTTTTTAGTTTCTTTTTCTTTAAATTATCCAATCCTCTCACTCCTTCTTATAAAACAGTTTTTTCCATTCCAGGCGTTTTCATTAATTTAATACCTTCTTACATTCAAAAAGCGGCTCAAATGTGAATTGTACCTATATAATTTCAAAAGGATTATTTTATTAGATTTTCAATTAAACCTCATTTCAAAATTCTCAGTTTCAGATGAACCACTAGACGCATACACCATATACTAATTTAAATGCTTCCTAGGAAAGAAGGTGAAAGCTATGCCATCTATTGTCGGAAATATGGTTGTGCAAAATAGTAACGGTTCTTTCAACTTAGGTGATTTTTATAACGTTTCTCCAAAAGAAAATACAAAAGCTTATAATGGTTCAGGTTCATCTAACGTTGCTTTTGTTCTCAATACATTTAACGGTGTTAGTGCAACAAACACATTTGATTCTGATGTTGCAGACCAAAACCAAGTTGGAACAGTCTAAATTTATTCATTTTCCTCTAACTCTTGAATAAAACCCAATATTCCGTTAATAATGTATATACAGTTTCTGATTTCCCTTCATACCCGAAGGCTGAGTAGCTAGTTTTTACTAGCTGCTCTTTTTATGTTTCACACGAATAAAATTCTATATTTCACCGATACTATATAGGACTGTAAAAAGTCAGCTTTAAATTCTTCCCACTCTAGCTCTCTTGGTCGAGGGTTGAGCAGTTGGCTCTTGCTAGCTGCTCTTTTATTTGGTTACTGCTTCTGTTTCTTAAAGAGATTCTTTAACTATATTTAACTAATAAGGACAAATTCTTTAATCCGTCTCGAATAAAATAAATAATTTGGCATATAATATCTATGCATCTAGATTATTACCTCTGTATGGAGCAGTTAGGCTGGGCTAACCGCTCTTTTATTGAATAAATTTCTAAAAAGTGTTAACAATATAAGTACACCAAGGTTGAATACGAATGACCATTTCGTTCTTCTTATTCACCAGGATAGTTAGCTTTTGCTAGCTGTCTTTTTTTAGTTTATCCAAATAAAATTTTTAATTATGTACGATACTATAAATGGGCTGATACAGCTTGAATTCACATTGACATCTGTAATGTTCTTTTTCCTTTCTCTGAGGACTGAGCGGTTAACCTTCGTTAACTGCTCTTTTGTATTAAGTTGATAATAAATTTTAGGTCGTATTTCTCTTCTATACCATATACTTTTTAAGTATCCAACTCAAAGTGTTACCTCCTATCTGAAAGGGCACTGATGCATGGTGCTCTTTTTTTAATTTCTTTATTTCTACAAAATGAAATTTTTATAACATTTTTTAGTTCAAATATCCTTTCCATCAATGTACGAACAATATTACTTCTTCTTTAAGCATCTTTATGAACAAAATTTATAACCTTTACTCCACTTGGATTTATATTAAAAGTAATAGTTTCTATGCCATTCGGAGGGTTATGAGCTCCTATATAAGTTTTATATTGAACTGTAACAATAAAATTAAAGTTTTCTTCTGGGAAACGTTCAATTTTTATAATTTTTGTGTCCGTCAAACTATACTGATGATCTGGTCCAAGCTTCCTTCTGATAACTTGACTTGCATATGGTGCTAATAAAGTATTATAAGAATCATAAAACTCTTGATTATCAATATTAAACGCTTTGGTATCTAACGGATTTAAAAATAAAACTACCATAATAATTCCCAAAAACAAACTAACCACTTTTCTTTTCAACATATACTCATCCTTAATTCATTTAGATATCCGTTAAGCTCCCCAGCATAAGAGATGACTATTCTTCATCCTTATCTAACTTCTTTTTATTTAAATAACGTTTTTGTTAAAATTTTACTTAAACCTTATTCATTCATGGTATAATCTGGATTATTTATTTTTCCAAGAAAGGCTAAAGTAATGAGAAAATAATTCGGTTTCATTTCAAATTTGTTAACTATTATCGTATTTTTTACCTTTTATAGTGATAGTAATTTAATTTATTTAATATTTGTATCACTGGTTTTAATTATTTTCGCTCCAAAAGGTACATCAAAAAAAGTCGTTATAACTAGTATAATAATTTCGTGTATTTTTTACCCTCTCATATTCGGCCTGCTTTTTATAATTGGTTGAGGATTAGCAGCATCAAAACTAAACTAATCCCTTTTTCTCAAATAACGATTTTGTTAAGTTATACCCCATCCATTTTTCATACGTCTTTCCGCTAAACACATTTGTCTAGAAAACCCTATATTATTAAAAATGGTTATCGACTCTCAACTTGAAATTTTTCACTTTTGATAATGCAACCACCTACAACGGAAATATACCTTTTTCAAAGGAGGCATCTAATGTATATATCAAATAGGATTGGCTTATTTAGTTGGATTGCAACTTGCCTATACTTTTTAATTGAACCTTTCTTTATTTTCACTTCTACAGCATCTTATAACTATTTGCATCATGCAATGAGTGATCTAGGTGTAACAACCTGTGGAGAATTCACCTACGAAATAGCTCCTTATGAAATATGCTCCCCTAATCACTTTTGGATGAATTTACTCTTTATTCTTAATGGAATAACATTTTGTATTGGAGTACTATATATTTCACAACATCTAGAAAAAACAAAAATTAATAAAATAGCAACATTTTTATAATTATAATAGGAGTTTCCACTATAGTCTCAGGATTAATTCCTGCAGATGTAAACCTAATTGGACATTCTATTCTAGTTTGGATAGGTATGCTTACTGTATTTCCAGGACTATTTATTTTTGCAAAGAATCTTAAAAAAACTAGAAAATGGACATATTTCTGCTTACTAAACTTAATAGTAATAACAATCATTATCTCACTTGTTTTTCTTTTCCCCTTACCTGCAGGTCTACTACAAAGACTTTTTTACTTGGTTCTTTTCGTTTGGGGAACTGTATCAACCTACAAATTAATAAAATAAAGATTTCATTAAAACTTTTCACCTTTTAACTGGACAAGCATATAGTATTGTATGGAGATATCCACTCATAGAAATCTACCTTTCTTGTCCAAGAGCATGCTTATATGCGTGCTCTTTTTGATTGCATTTAAAGATTTCACATTCATTAGAAATGTACATACAATAATCATGATCATCTCATTATTAATCTTTTGGTATCCTTCTCGATACACATCTTGGTCATGGAGCATCTTAAAAAGCGCTCTTTATATTTGTTAATAAATAACCATTTTGTTCAAACATACACACGGTATATATTAGTTAAGCATATATTTACATAGACAAGACATAACTTTTTTAAACATGCACAATTTTTGTGCATGTTTTTTTATTTAACAAAATAACTATTTTATTATGTTTCCTAACTTACAGTAATGTCCTTAAAAAACATTCATATATATTTATCAGATGCACTTTTAAATTCCAGAGTATCAAATACTTTTAAAAGTTAACTGACCAACAATATTCGACTTATCTTTAAAAACTTATTAAAAATCACTTAGATACAAAAAAGCTACGTTTTATATAGGATAAAAAATTATCTTACGCAAAGGAGCTTGATTATTTGTGAATTACCAAAATGATAATAACTCTAACATTCACAAACCTTGCACTTGTCCATCCCCCACGGCTAACAGTTTAAATGTTGTTCAAACTACCCCATCAATAGTCTCGGTAAATTCTGCGATTCCACTAGATACCGTGGTAAATTCTAATGGTACGGCAATCTCATTTACACCACCAACAACTGTTTTACTTGAAGGTGGAAGAACCTATTTGGCAATCTATGAAGTGCAAGTTATCAT
Organism: Bacillus sp. N6; assembly: GCF_052805735.1. NCBI lineage: Bacteria > Bacillati > Bacillota > Bacilli > Caryophanales > Bacillaceae > Bacillus > Bacillus sp. N6. The sequence goes on along the minus strand of NZ_CM127843.1, from coordinate 2,602,192 downwards.
TCAACCAGGAGGTAATTCGGCAGGTATCACTATGTATCTTAATAATAATCCAATCATTGGCTCTGGTACTTCTCTGGGATATACTGCAGGATTCACTTCTGTATCAGCACCCGCTATTTTCACTACACCTTTAGGTATAACAAGTACTCTTACTGTTAATGTAGGACCATATTCTAATACATTAAATACATTGGGCTTAACTCTTGCTGTTGTAGCATTAACATAATAAAATGGAAAACTCTCTAAAATGATTTTATTTATCCCTTAACTGTCTATTGGGCTAGCCTCTAAGAACTCCACATAACTACATACAGAAAAAGAACATTATTTGGTTCCATAGTACTAGGTGACTCGGCTAGCACAATTGCTGAGTCACCTATTTATCTATAATAAAATAAAGCTTTTGTTTAATTTATTACTTGTTCTTTTTTATGCATTATTCTATTACAATCCATTTTCATGTTATAATTACCAACAGTACATATTTTAATAGGCACAACAAATCTCATAAATATAGGAGGACCTTAATGATCCTAACTCAAGAAAAGAACATAAAATTAATTATGCATTTTCTTACATTATTATCTTTTTTTATTCTTATTTTCTTTAGTGTCACAATTTTTTATATACCTTTGGTTTTCTATTTTGTATGCAAATCACAAAACATTCGGAAAAATATCGTTGAAGCTGTTTTTTACCAACTATTCATTTGGATAATTACAGTAATTTGGAATCTTTTCATAATAAGAATCTTAATGCTATTTTGGTCTAATTTAGACTTGGCTTCAAATAACACTTTAATTATTTTCGGGGTAGCTCCTTTATATCTAATACTGTTTCTCTTGTTAATTTTTGGACCTATAAAAGGAATTTTATATGTGCTACAAGAAAAAGACTTTCATTATCCTATTATTTCTAAATGGATTAACAAATAAAAATACGTGTAGAAGAATTCAGAGTTTCACTGAATTCTTTTTTTATGGATCTTTCAAAATCTTTTACAACTTCCTTCATTCCTTCTTTTTAATAAACTTCAACTTTTATTACAATAACGCTTTTTTAAAATACAATCGTTTTTCTATAAACTTTGTAACCTTCATTTCCTTTCCTATGATTACAATTTCCTCCTAGCAACCAAGTATTGGCTATATCCCCCATATGAACACCTCAATTTTATTGGCATATACTTTGAAGGAAAAAACATTTCAATTAAACATATACCTACAAATTCAGTTGCTAATAATTTACCAAAAATTACTTAACATTTAATTTTTTAAAGGAGGTATTTATGAGATATAATCGAAAATCAAATTCGTGTGATAAATTTCAGCAACCCTGCTTTGTTTCTATATCCCCTTGTGATCAAAGTAATTGCTGTACACCTGTTTTTTTCTCGAATGCTCAACAACAAGAATTATTGCAAATAATAAATCAATTAAATCAAGCCATCCTTTCTTTTTTCACAACACCAAATCCAACAACTATACAAATACTCCAATCAGCATTACAGGCATTAAATGATTTATTAATAGCAGTACAACCAAATACACCAAATAGAAATTTAGTTATAAGAACTATAAATCAATTAATTAATTCTTTACCTACCGCATCTCTCACTCAAATCTCAGCATTATTCCAATTTCTATTCCAAAGCTTGTCTTCACTTATAAGTTGTTCAAATATATCGGACCCCTTATTACAGCAAACATTCAACTTAATTTTACAAGGAATCTTAAATAGTTCGCTATTAAGTAACATCGGAACACCGGGGCCGACTGGAGCCACTGGACCTAGAGGATTTCCTGGACCTAGAGGCGCTCAGGGTTCTCAAGGTGTGCAAGGAATTCAGGGGCCTGAAGGACCAGAAGGACCGGAAGGACCTCAAGGTGTGCAAGGGATTCAGGGACCGGAAGGGCCTGAAGGGCCTCAAGGACCTCAAGGTGTAGAAGGAATTCAGGGGCCTGAAGGACCAGAAGGACCGGAAGGACCTCAAGGTGTACAAGGGATTCAAGGACCACCAGGACCACCTGGGCCTACTGGTTCAGGGACCGGAATGGGAATTCCTGGACCACCGGGACCTACTGGGCCTCAGGGTATCCAAGGGATTCAAGGACCACCAGGACCGGAAGGGCCCACTGGACCTCAGGGTGTACAAGGAATTCAAGGGCCGGAAGGACCGGAAGGAGCCACTGGACTTCAGGGTGTGCCAGGAATTCAAGGGCCGGAAGGACCACCGGGACCTACTGGACCTCAAGGTGTGCAAGGTATTCAAGGACCTGAAGGACCACCAGGACCTACTGGAGATTGTGATTGTCCACCGGGACCTACTGGACCTACTGGACCGACCGGACCGACCGGGCCAACCGGACCTGCATGTAATTTCCTAGTATATGCTACAAATGCAGGACTCATAGATGACCCTACAAATGATACAGTATCTGTAATTAACACCGGAACAAATATAGTAGTTGATACAATTACTGTAGGTAATGCACCACTTGAAGTAACAGTTTCACCAAATGGAGCTCGTGCTTATGTTACTAATATTTTTTCTAATACCGTTTCCGTTATTGATACTGCTACGAATACTGTTATCGCTACCATTCCTGTTGGAACTAATCCAATAGGTGTAGCTGTTTCTCCAAATAACACAACTGTTTATGTTGGAAATCATGGTAATAATACGGTTTCTGTCATTAATGCGGCAACAAACACAGTTATTAATACTATTCCTGTTGGCATCGCTCCACAAGGGATTACTGTTTCCCCAAATGGTGCCTTTGCATATGTTGCAAACGAATTAAGCAACACAATTTCTGTCATTAATACTGCTACCAACACAGTTATTGCTACCATCCCTGTTGGTATTCGTCCTAGAATAATCGTGTTTACACTAGATGGTACTCGTGCGTATGTCACAAATCAAAACAGCAATACGGTTTCTGTTATTAACACCGCTACCAATGCAGTTATTAATACAATTAACGTAGGTACCGAACCTGTTGGCATAGATATTACACCGGGTGGAAACCTTATTTACGTTGTAAATAAAGTTAGCAATAATGTATCTGTAATAAATGTGGCGACAAATACTGTGATTGATACAATTTCTGTTGGTTTATCCCCTGATCAAGTAACCATCATACCTGATGGCACTCGAGCATATGTTACAAATCAAGCTAGTAATACTGTTTCTGTTATTGATATTGCTACGAATACTGTTATCACTAATGTCCCAGTAGGTGTCGCTCCAACCGGAATAGCTACTGGAACTATTTGTGAATAAAATAAAGAAGTGCTAGCTGTTGTTAGCTGATCTCTTTCTATAAAACCCAAATCACATACCAATTAATTTACTAACATTGAATTTTTTAGAATTTAATAATAATAATATTCACCTATAAAACCATTACCCTTATACAAAGAGCTATGAGCCCTTCCACTCATGACTCTTTTTTTTACGATTTTCACTTCACATCTACGCGATTTTGACTAGCTTCTCGACTAAATCCGTCTGGGTATCTTTCTAAAAATAATCATTTTATCTTTTCAGTAAACTTAGTATCTACACGATCAACCTTACCGTTTATCTAAACCGCGACTTGCTCACCAAATCCGCTCATTGGTGGATTGACTACTGTTACATTTTCGTCCTAAACTATTAAAAGTTTGTTGCTACTAACATCAATTTCTACTTTTTTCATATGTCCATCTACCTTTTACTACCACATGTACTCAACAACATCAGTTTTAAAAGCCACTTCCCAAATAAACTCTTACTGGAATTACTACACGACCTAGCTCGTCCACTTTTCTTGAAACACCTGTTTTTTCATACCTTACTTTCCTTTAGTATTTTTATATTTATTTAGAATCTCATGCAAACGTTTCTTATTACCAATCAGTTCTGCTTATCAAGATTTAGATTTAATTAATTGTAATAAATCAGGTGGGGGGTTATGCAGAAATGCTTTCAAGGAAAAATTTTATAAGGAAATAAAAAATGCAGCAGTGAAAAAAATTAAAACTCATAATTTAAGACATACACACGCAACTATACTATTGAAACAAGGAGTTAACCCTAAAATTATCAGTGAGAGATTAGGTCATACTGACATTTCATTAACTCTTAGTATTTATTCTCATGTTTTACCGAACATACAGGAAGAAGGAGTAAAAAATTTTGGTAAAAGTATCATTGGATAGTTAACGTTTGCAAACTGTTTGTATTTTATAACAAAAAGCCAAACAAATCTTGTATTAACAAGGTTTATTCACTTTAACATATGTTATCATGTATAATACATATGTTAAGTAAATTTTGAATAACGAGGCAAATATTATGGACTTTGTTTATATTAATCAAAACGTATTAAATAATCTTCTATACATTTTATGTAGTATATTTGTTTTTTATTTCATATATGATAGCAGGCATTATTTGAAAAAATACAAAATATTACTGATTACCCTTTGTTCTAGTATCCCGCTTATTTTATGTATGCGATACCCTATCTATATGGATGAAAGTTGTATTCATGATTTAAGACAAATTCCGGTCATAATAGGTACGCTTTATGGTGGATTCCCTGTCGGTATCATATTGTTTACAATTTTATTAATTACAAGATTTATATTTTATGGCTTTAATATGCTGACAGTCGTTGTTTACGGAATAATGTTCATCATTACAGCACTCGCATCTTCAAAATTTAATACATATAATAGAAAGCTTAAAGTAGCTTTTTCCATGTTTTTAACCTTTTTCCTAGCAATATTTACAACTGTAATTGTATTAACTTTATCAGATTTTGAAGTGAATAATTTGTATATTATTTATTTCATGGTATTACCGACTACTTTAATGTTATTTATTGTTTATATAAATGAAGTTATAAAAGATGCTGTATTAATGCGCTCAAAATTAATTAAAATGGAAAAAATGGAGATTGTTAGCCAACTCGCTGCAAGTATATCGCACGAAGTAAGGAATCCTTTAACGGTTGTAAAAGGATTTACACAGCTTTTAAAAACACCAAATTTAACTCCTGAATCAAGAGACGAATATATTAAACATATACTTGAAGAGTTAAATCGTGCCCAAGAAATTATCGATGATTACTTAACGTTTGCCAAACCTGCTCCAGAAAAATCAGATCAAATTTCAGTAAAACAAGAGTTAAATCGAGTTATTAATATGATATTGCCATTGTGTAATATGAATACGATACATATTACACAGGATTTTTCTGAGGCAACCATTGTTGGTAATAAACAGCACTTTCAACAATGTTTTTTAAACTTAATAAAAAACAGTATTGAAGCAATGCCTAATGGTGGTACCTTAAATATTTCCTCATCTATCAATAATAGTAAAGTTGAAATACGAATTGAAGATAGCGGAGTTGGAATGTCACAGGAGCAAATACATCGATTCGGTGAACCGTATTTTAGTACAAAAACAAAAGGAACTGGTTTAGGTACGATGGTTGCTGTTAAGATTATTGAGACGATGCATGGAAGTTTAAAAATCCGAAGTATCGTTAGTAAAGGAACGACTTTAACGATTACGTTCCCGAAATATAGTAAGCATACGCATTTAAACAAATAAAAAAGGAGCATAGTTGCTCCTTTTTTATTTGTTTCGATACATAAGTATCTTCAATGTTTTTTTAGTTTACATTTGTTAAGACTAATTAAAAATTAGTATCCTCCGCCCCAGCAGCTGCATCCTACAATTATTAATAGAATGAATAACACAACTAATAAAGCGAAACCTCCACCAAAACCACAAGAACCACCGTAACTCATATTTTCTCCTCCTTTTGGTTTGAAAACTAATAGGTAGTTGATCATTTTAACTGGTTCGTATTATACATTATGTGTATATCCCTTTTTTGAGCATGTCTACATAAAAATAAGTAAAAGCACTCGTTTAAAGAGTGCTTTAAAATGGATACCAAAAGTTTTGAAATACGTTTAATTTTAAATATACCGCAACAATGAATATGAAAACACCGGCAAATAAAGCGATGAAATCTTCACGTTTCGCCTTACTTGTATAAAACCATGTACGTTTATCCTTCTTTCCAAATCCTCTTAAATCCATTGCATTTGAAACCGTATCTATTCTTTCTAGAGAATGAATGATTAGTGGCCAGAAAATTAAAACACGGTTCTTCATACGAACCCATAAACTTGCTTCTCCTTTTTCAAAAGCCACTCCTCTCGCTTCTTGCGCGTGTTTAATAATTTTATACTCAGACTGGATGTCAGGAATATAACGTAGTGCAATATTTATTGCATATGTAATCTTATAATGGATACCAAGTTTACTTAAACTACTTACAAATTCGCTTGGATCTGTCGTGTATATAAAAAGAAGTGTAAATGGTAATAACGTAAAATACTTTAATGAAAGTGTAGCTGCATAAAATAATGTTTCATATGTAATCGTTGCATATCCAATATGTAAAAACGAGGTATATGATTCAGTTAATTCAGATCCATGAGTTGGTGTAATAAATAAAATCATGACAGAGTTTAATAAACTAAATGTAAATATGACACTAAAAACAATTAAAATTTTATGAAATGGAATTTTAGCAATGCTGAGTCCGATACACCCGATGATAAATAGTATTAGCAACACCCGAAAATCAAAAAACAAAAAAGTAAGCGTCATACAAAAAATAAATAAAAACAATTTCACTACCCCATCCATACGTTGAAAATATGTACTATGCACCTTCCTCCCTCCTATTACTATCTAAATAAAGTTCCATAAATTTTTCCGGACATGCAATCCCACTAAATTTAACAAGCTTGGTTAAAGAACTCTCTCTTAAGTTAGCTATTTGTAACGTTTCTTGATCACCAAATACATTAGACACTGTATTATCCGCAATAATTTTCCCTTCATGTAGAACTACTGCACGGTCTGCATATTCTAGTGCGAGATTCATATCGTGAGTGATAAAAATAAATGAAATACCCTTCTTAGCTAGTTTTTTAATAAACGACATAAATTGTTTATAATGATAATAATCTTGTCCCGCTGTCGGTTCATCTAATATGATAAGCTTAGGATTTGTTGTTAATACAGATGCGATTGTTAATCTCTTTTTTTGCCCATAGCTTAGTGCTTGAATTGGCCAATTACGAAATGGATATAAACCACAAATTTTTAAAGTTCCTTCTACTCTATTCTTAATTTCTTCCTTAGAAAAATTATGTAATGTTAATGTAAATGAAACTTCTTCAAAAACAGTAGGCTGTGTAATCATATGATTTGGATTTTGCATCACGTAAGATATGATTTCCCCACGTTTACGAATAGACCAAGAACTAATATTTTCACCTTCTAACAAGATTTTCCCATTTTTCATTTTGTTTATGCCTATAAGACTATGAGCTAATGTGGATTTCCCTGCTCCATTATGTCCCAACAGTGCCACAATTTCTCCTTCATATATTGAAAGGTTTACATTTTCTAATACTTTTTGTTTATTAGGGTATGAAAATGATAAATTCTCCACTTTAAGTAATTCCTTGTTTTTAGTATTACCTTTTAATATGACTTGTTTCTCCATCCACTCTTTTAGAACGTTACCTACCTTTTCTTTTTGAAGGTTTTCCATTGGATATATTACGTCATTATTACGATCAAAATGTAATCTCTTTAATGCTTCGATGTAAATAGGCTCTCTTAAGCCAATACGTGGCAATATATTTGACGCTAAGATTTCTTTTGGTGTTCCTATTGCAATGACTTTACCTTCATCAATTAATATAACTTTGTCTAAATCCAGCTTTAAAATTTCTTCTATCCTATGTTCGATAATAACAATCGTTTTATTATATTGCTCATGTATATCTTTCATAAGTTCTATCGTATGTACGGCGCTTAGTGGATCTAAGTTCGCTAACGGTTCATCGAACAATAATATATCCGCATTTGTTGTTAATAAACCAGCTAGAGAAACTGTTTGCTTTTGACCTCCTGATAATTCATGTGGACTTTGTTTATGAAACGTATGCATCTTCACCTTTCTTAATGAGTCCGAAACAATCTTTTTCATATCATCTTGCTTTACACATTCATTTTCTAAATAAAAAGCTACATCTTCTTCTACTGTCAGACCAATAAATTGAGCATCTTGATCTTGCAAAATTGTTCCTACCTGCTTACTTTGTTCAAAAATACTTCCTTCCCTCGGGTCTTTACCGGCAATTAAAACGTTACCTGTACTAGTCCCTTCGTAAGAAAATGGGATTAGCCCATTTATACAATGAGCTAATGTCGACTTTCCTGAACCACTTCGTCCAGCAATTAGTACTTTTTCCCCAGGGTATATATGAAAGGTAATATCACTTAAAGTAGGCTGCGCAGCATGCCCATATTGAAAGGTGAATTGTTCAAACGAAATAATTGGTTTCATGTTAACATCCCTACTTTTCAATTTTTAAATGTGTATGTTTCTTATTAGATTTTGTCAAGCCAATTGTAAGTGGCAATCCAACTACTAAGAAAACGATAACATCGGAAATTGTTGCTCCTAATACTTGTATAACAATTTTGTCAAATGGTTCTCCCATCACAATAATATCAAATGCCCCAGCAAATATAATAGCAATGACAATACCAACTAACCCAGTAATTGCTAAATAAGAAATATGCCCCTTGTTAAACGACCCGTTTTTCACACTAAAACCAACTCTTTTTTGAATAAGACCCATCGAAAAACCAATAATCCCTGAACTAATAACCCAGCCCCACCAAATCCCCCATCCAGCAATCGTATCTGTTACGGTATGACCGATAAGTCCGATTAAGAGTCCTGCCACTGGACCAAATAATGCTCCAAAAACAGTTAATATAGCTAATGCTGGTTTAATAAATGTATTCGGTGCAATAGAAAATCCCCAAAGTCCTAATATCCCGTATAATGCTGCTCCAATACCGATTGCTACTACTAACTTTGTTGATAATTTGTTCATTACAATTCCCCTCTCATATTAGTCAACTTTTATTACTCTATATTTAATTTAAAAATGAATTATGCATCTACACTCCCTTTCTATACAACAAAAAATGACCTCTTATATAAGAGGTCATTTTCTTTCACGTTCAAGAATCCTCTTATCTTTCAAAAAACACAACGTGTCCTCTGCGGAATTAGCACCTTCCTATAAAATTACATAGGGGTTGCTGAGGTTTCTTAGGGCCGTTCCCTCCACCTCTCTGGATAAGTATTAATTTGTAATTCGTATTATGGCACTAAAGAATGTAAATTTCAACACTTTTCTTACTATTTTTATTTTTTGTTAAATGGCGCATTTAAATCATTGTATTCTTATCGGAATTGTGAAATAATGAATTCAAAATCGTTTCGGGAGGAATGCATTATGAAAGTGATTGGTTTGATTGGAGGATTAAGTTGGGAATCTACATCATTATACTATAAACATATTAATACGCTTACACTCTCTCAATACGATCAAAATGCGAAGCTAATTTTATATAGTATGGACTTTGGTGAAGTAACTACTTTATTACAAAACCATCAATATGAAGAAGTGAAAAATGAACTAGTTACAGTTGCAAAGAAAGTTGAAAAATCTGGGGCTGAATGTTTATTAATGTGTTCAAATACTGTACATCTATTTGCTGAGGAGGTAGAACAAGCAATATCTATCCCGCTTCTTCACATTGGTGATGTAAGTGCTAAAAAAATGGTAGAACAGAATATAAAACGTATCGGACTATTAGGAACAAAACAAACGATGGAGCAAGATTTCTATAAATCACGATTAGCGAAATATAACATTGAGACAATTATCCCCAATGACGAGGAAAGAACTTTTATCCACCATGTCATATTAGATGAATTAAGTAGAGGGATCATTTCAGAAACATCTAAAGAAGAGTTATTACAAATTACAAAATCATTAATTCAAAATGGTGCTGAAGGTATATTATTAGGCTGCACTGAAATACCTTTACTCATCTCCCAAAATGATCTTACTGTTCCCGTTTTTGATACTGCTTTTTTACATGCAAATACTGCTGTGCAATTTGCTGGATAAGAATATACAAGCATAAAGGTGAGAACCTCTATGCTTGTATACAGTTACGACTATTTATCCCACTATTTATGGGCAGTAAAACCCCTTCCGATTAAAGTTTTACTTTATTTAAAAGAGATTCAATAACTGCAATTGCTTCTTTTGAACCACCACATTCTAAAAAGCTATCATTCAGTTTTCTTATACCATGTTTATACTTTTCATTTGAAAGAACATCTGTTACGGCCTCTTTTAAAGTGTGTACATTAACATGCTCTTTCAATAGTCTATGTGCCGCTTCAAGCTCAGTTAATCTTTGCGCTATCATTGGCTGGTCTTTATCATGCGGTATTATTACAAATGGGACATTATAATGAATTGCATCGTGTACGCTATTCATACCGCCATGTGTAATAAAAACATCTGCTTCATTTAATATTTCTGATTGAGGTACGTATGGAGCAATTATAAAATTATCTGGTGCTTTCTTAATTTTAGAAATATCATTTCTATCACCAATTGCCATTACAACTATCCCATCAAAATCTGAAAAAGTATCAATACAAGTATTAAAGAATGGTTCGAGTCCTTCAAGCAGTGTTCCCATTGAAATGTAAATAACTTTCTTTTCTTTAAGTGATTCCAGTGGAAACTTTATATTTGTTTTACGCTTTGAAATACTCGGTCCAATAAAAATGTTATTTTCCCCGAACGATTCGCTATTAGGTTGAAAATAACGACTTGTGTATACGAGACAAACATCACCCTTATTATTCATAAATTGAAGATTATTCTTTGGTTTTACTCCAAATTTATGTTCCATCTGATTTAGTAATTTTTCAGAGATTTCCTCTGGTTGGAATGGCATATCTGCATTTGGATGAAAAGGTAATGTCTTCAAAAATTCTGGCGGAATTAAAAATATAGGTGAGGACACTACACCTGGAACTTGTAAATACTCCTTTACTAACTCTCCTGCGCCAAATATATCATAAATTACGAAATCAAAATTTATACTTTCACATAATTGTTTCGTAATTTCTAATATATATAAAGAAGTTTGAACATGCACATGAAAGAAAGCATTTAATCCAGATGAAGTTTCAGCATCAATAGAAATCTCCTTTAATAGATCTGGATGAGTATGTACAGTAGCTCCTAAATCTTCAATTCTATCCTTAAAGTTTGCCGTTGTAATATAATGTACGTGATCCCCTCGTTCAGTAAAGGCTTTTACTAAATTTAATGTAGGGTTTACATGTCCCTCTGCTGGAAAATTAACCACTAAAATATTTAGCACTTATTCCTCACTCCTTATATTTCACTGTTTTAATTAAGCATACTGTTATTTGTACATGTAATCGTCCCCTAATAGTCCTAAAGTGCTTGTTACATTATGTTGATAAATAATTTTCAGTCATCAACATAAAAAAAGCATCTACCTATGTAGATGCCTAACCGTGATAAGGAGTGTTCTGTGAGGTTAGAACAAGCTTTTCTGCTTGTCCTATGCTATCAATATATGATTTATTTTATAAAATGTGAATCGTTAATAGAATTATTTTATCCATTTTATATGATCAAATGGATAAAATACCATTTCTACCTTACCTATTATATTTGACTCATCAATAAGTCCAAGTGTATTCCTACTATCTTTACTATGATTACTATTATCACCTAACACAAATAATTTATGCGTAGGAACTTTTATTTCTCTAAAATTTGAAAAACGATTGGATACTTGTAACATATCTAAATGTATATACGACTCATCACGCTTTTTACCGTTAATATATACCTCAGCCTCTTTTAATTGTATATTATCCCCCGATAATCCAATAATTCGTTTCACATAGTAAGTAGGCTCGTCTTCTTTTTTTATGATGACAACATCCCCATGATGAAAAGACGATAAACAGACGTTTACCTTATTAACAAGTATATAATCTTTTTCATTTAAAGTAGGTTGCATCGAAATTCCTTCTACCATACAAAATAAAAATGACTTATTAATAAAAATAACCCCTATTATAATTAAGATGTAGCTACATATGTTCCTCCAATATTTTAGAATAAACAGCTTCATATATACCTCATTTCCAATCTATTCCCAGATAAAAACGCCTCTAGTTCACATGAATGCTAGAGACGTTTCGTCCATTTTAATTCTCTTTAGAGTTATCTGTTTTTGGCGCTTCACCAGTTAATCGCTTATTTTTCAAATCAAAATAAGCATCTAAAACTTCTTTTCCAATATCGGAGTTAATGCCCGATTTATCATTTTCAACCCACGGTACTACAACAGAAAATGCTACTTCTGGATCATCATATGGCGCATATCCAGCCAATGTTAAGTTATAACATTCTCTACGATCACCTTTCGCATTTCGCCCAACTTCATTTTCTCCACCATATACAGTTTGTGCGGTCCCTGTTTTACCAGCTGGTTTATATGGTGCTTTTTGGAACGCTCTTACTCCCGTTCCATCTCCTTCTTGAAATACTTTTCTAAATCCTTCTTTTACTTGATTAATATATTCTTGTTTCATATCGATTCTATTTAAAACAACGGGTTCTATTGATTGTACTACTTTACCAACCTCATCTTTTTGAACGGTTTGTTCTCTAATTTCTTGAACAATTTGCGGTTTCATTCGATACCCTCCATTTGCGATAGTCGAAATATATTGTGCAAGCTGAAGTGGTGTATACGTATCATATTGTCCAATAGAATAATCTAATAAGAAACCAGGCTGATTATCTTTTCTTCCAATTTGTCCTGCAGTTTCATTTGGTAAATCAATACCAGTTTGTACGCCTAATCCAAATTGCCTGAAATAATACCTCATTTTATCAAAATATTCTTGTTTAATATCTAGTGAACTATTTTTCACATAATCCACTCCAGCAATTTTTAATGCTATATTAAACATATAAACGTTTGAAGATACTTGTAACGCTCTTAGATCGTCTATATCACCAAAATTTTTCCAAGACTTCTTCTCCTTAGTTCCTTTAAACTTCATAGGTGCATCATAAAAATGTGTTCCAGGAGTTATTGCATTTGTTTCAAACCCTGTTAACACTGTCGCACCTTTAACCGTTGATCCAAGCTCATAAGAACTAGTCAGCGTGCCTAAAGCGTAATCTTCTACTTCCATTTTCCCATCTTTTTCTACAAGCTTTTTCCCAGCCATTGATAATACTTGACCATTTTTGGGATTCATCATTACTACGAAAGCACGGTCTAACATTGATTCTGATCCTTTATATTGTTTTAATATTTTTTCTATGCTCTCCTCTACTTTTTTTTGCAATTCCATATCTATTGTTAAAGTTAAATTTTTACCGCTTTTCCCTTCAGTAACAGTTTCCGTTCTAATAGTATTTCCTTGTTTATCAGCAATGCTTCTTACTTCTTTTTTTGTACCATGAAGTACATCTTCGTATTGCTGTTCGATATAACTTTTGCCGACCCTATCATTTCGACTATAATCACGCACTAAATAATAATCTAATCTTTCACGTGGCAATCCTTCATCAGCATTTGAAACGTTACCAAGGACAGAACGGAATAGACCATCATTTACATAGATTCTCTCCCAATCAACTGATGCATCTACCCCTGGGAGGTTCGCTAAATTTTCACTAATCACCGCATATTCCTGTTCACTAACGTCCTTTTTAATAATTTGAGGTGCCATTTGAAAACCTGAGGTCATTTTACTTTTAATAGCTAACACTTCTATATCTTTAGCTGTTAGTTCTTGAAGATTTTTATCTGTAACGCGCTTTCTTTTTAAATCTTCTATTTTCTTGTCTAGCTCTTTTCCGGTAATATCCTTATTTCGGAACTTATCTATTTCTTTTTTGGATACTAAGTCTTGAGCAAGTTCTGGATTTAATTGCATCCAAAAGTCTTTCTTATCAGTCTCAGTTAACTTATCAATATCTTCTTGTGGCATTTCAATAATGTCTGCAAGTTGTCTTGCTGATTTTAATATTTCTTCTTGTTTTACACCTTTCACCTTTGTATATGTAATCGTACGTAAAGACTTATTATCAACTACTGGATTTCCTTCACGATCAAATATTTTCCCACGTGGTACAGAAAGGCCCACGGTTGCATTTTCTCTCTTCTCTACTTCATTTTTATATGTTTCTCCATCAAAAATTTGCACTTTCCCTAACTGAATAATAATGCCAGAAAATAATAAAAATACACAAAGGAATAAAATATTTAACCGGAGAGGTACTACTCTACCACTTTTCTTCTCTTGCTTTTTCACCTTGTCATAATCTCCTCCTTACAATATTCCAAATAATAATCACATTTCTATATTAAAAGTAATGTACAATTTCTATACATTGCTTTGTACAAATATTAATATAATGTTTAAAACTTAATAGAAATTAAAACAAAGGTAAAGAAAAGGTAAAGTTTACTAAATTAAATATAAAAAATACCCAATAACAAAAAGCTTAGTTTTCACTAATCGCTTTGTTATTGGGTATTAATTGATTTAAGAATTACTACTAGTGCGTATCGCTATACATTTGTCGTCACAATTAGAAAGAGATTGTTTATTTAGTACTTTCGGTAAGTAAATAGTTACTGTTGTCCCGACCCCAACCTCGCTCATGATACTAATTGTCCCTTGATGACTTTCAATAATTTTATAACTTAACATTAATCCAATACCAGTCCCTTTTTCTTTCGTACTATAAAAAGGTTCACCTAATCTCTTAATTCTTTCTTCAGGTATTCCTATTCCTTCATCTATTACATGAATAATGACACCATCATCATTTATTTCTTTTATGTGAATTGAAATTCCCCCACCATTTGGCATAGCTTCGATTGAATTTTGCAAAATATTAATAAATACTTGTTTCAATTGATTTTCTGAGCATTCAATAATTATATCTTTGTCACCCGTAAAAAGTTCAACTTGAATATTTGTCATAATTGCTTTTGTATTCATTAACGATACGACATTTTTAAAAATTTGATAAATATTTTTCTTTTCTGTATTTATCTCATCTGTTTTAGCGATTGATAGAAATTCTTGTAGGATTGCTTCTATCCTTTCAATTTCAGAAAGCATAAGATCAAAATATCTTTCTTGATCTTCTTTATTAATTTGGAATAACTGTATAAAACCTTTAATTACAGTTAAAGGATTTCTTACTTCATGAGCCACGCCAGCTGCTAATTGACCAATTGCTGCAAGCGTATCTGATTTGTTTAACAATTCTTCTGTCTTTTTTCGCTCTGTAATGTCGCGTACAATAATCATAATTTTATCACGTAACAATGGTAAGCACCTAGCTTCAAAGAAATCAATACTTCCATTAAGTGTGAGTGGATATTCTACAATTACATTCGTTCCTTTTTCCTTCACTTGATTAATGGCTTCCTGAAACTGCTGTGCTACTGAAGATGGTAATACTTCGTAAAACTTTTTTCCCATAAAAGCTTCTGCGGGTACGTAAAACTTCGTAGGAGATCCTGCCTTGTAATCAATAATCGTGCCATCATCTTCTGTTAAGAAACATAAATCTGGTAAAGCTTTAAAAATTAATTCCAGTTCAGATGTTTGTTGTTTTAACTGCTCTTCTATCGCTTTTAAATGCGTAATATCTACACCAACAGCCCAATAACTATATCCTGTTACAGGAAACTGTTCTGATATATTCGACCACATTATTGTTTTGATTTCACCATTTTTACATGTTAAGTGCATTTCCCAATCTCTGAAATTTTTTCCACAAGTTAAAAATTTCTTTTGTATTTGATGGCGATAATTATGATCAGGATACAATAATTGCAGTGCATTTGGATTTCCAATTATTTCTTCAGCGGTATAACCTGTTACGATTTCGCATTCTCGGTTCCACAAAACAAAATCTCCATTATAATCAAGCGCATCGACCATAACAGGCATGTTTTGTAAAATCGTATGTAGTTCCTCCTCTTTCCGAGAAAGCAACGTTGTATTTTTACTTTGAAATACTTTTATTGCACCATCTAAAATTAAACTTGAGAGCATTTCAAAGTATTTTTGACAACTGAAAATTTCACTTTTTTTGGACCATACAACAAAAGATCCTAAATGTT
This sequence comes from Bacillus sp. N6, assembly GCF_052805735.1. Taxonomy (NCBI): domain Bacteria; kingdom Bacillati; phylum Bacillota; class Bacilli; order Caryophanales; family Bacillaceae; genus Bacillus; species Bacillus sp. N6. The sequence continues at coordinate 2,586,000 of NZ_CM127843.1, read as the reverse complement.
GATTGTATAAGAAAATGGGGATTTCAATCTTTGGAAGTTTACTCTTTTTTATTTCATTCATTCCGAATGAAAAAACACACTCTTTTTCAGCATCAAGAAGTTGATGTGATATGTTAGTTAATTTATAAAATTGTTCTGCCATGGTTTCTATTGTACTCACATCAATAAGTTCCATTAGCCGCGAATTCATTCTTTGTTCACCTCAATATGTAAAATTAATACAAATCTAAAATTCATACTTCTCCATTATACGAAGAAAGCTAGTGTAGGTATATAGCTGTAGAATAATTATTCGAACAAATTTTATTTTTCAATTAAAACAAGAAAAGAATATATTTCGTCCATTCCTCATTTATTGTCTAGCTAACTTGAATTCCTCCTTACATTCACTGAATTTTCACTTGAGAGTCATACGCGTCACTAATAGCGGTATAAACATGCAATAAGTATAAAGTTCATAAAATATTCACAATTTTTATGAAAAATATACACATTTATTCCAATATATTCTATATAATAAAATGTAATAAGGCTTCTATGAATCTCATAGAATACCTTACCCCTAATAAAAAAGAAAAAAGAATCCATTTGGATTCTTTTTTCTTTTTTTAATTACATTACATATTTATATAAAGCATGTGCCACACCATGTTCTTCATTTGATAACGTTTCGTATTTACACATTGCTTTTATTTCTTCAACTGCATTTCCCATTGCAATTGATATATTCGCTTTTTCCATCATAGAAACATCGTTTAGTCCATCACCTATCGCTACAGTGTTTTCAACCGGAATATTAAGATGTTCTGCTAAAGTATATAATCCATTCCCTTTTTGAGCATCTCGATGATTAATCTCTAAATTGTGCCAATATGAAGATGTAATTGCTAAATCTGTATTATGAAGAAATGTTCCTTTTAGTTTTTTTAATTTCTCAATATCATAAGAAAATGGTAATAGTTTATGCACATGTATATCTGTTTCTACAATTGGTTTACAACTTTCCGCACTATGAAACGCTGTATGCTCAAGATATAATGCTGCGATTGTTTCTAACTCTTTCAAGTCGAAATTTTCTTTTGAATTCTTCACATACTCAATTTCATTACGTACACTCTCTACTCCATAATCTGGTACATACACACCTTTATCAGTATAAAGCTGATAATATAAACCATTCTCTTCAAGATATTCTACAATTTCAAGTGCCTGCATATTTTGAATTGGATATCTCTTCATCATTTTTTTATCTTTATATATAAGAGCCCCATTTTCCGCAATGATTGGACACTCTAAATTAACTTCTAACAATAATCGCTCAATGTCAACAATAGAACGTCCTGTACAAATTGCTACAACATGGCCAGCTTCTTGACATGTTCGAATTGCTTCTGCATTTTCTTTACTTATCATTTTATTCCCCGAAAGAAGAGTTCCATCTAAATCAATTGCGATTAATTTCATTATTTCTTCACCACTTTCTATAAATACACGAGTTCTAACTAATTATTAGGTATCGTTTCCATACAATCCTCGTGAGGTACTTCTTATTTATAATTTATGAAAAGCGTTTCAGGTCAAGAAATAATTAAAAATAAAATCCAAAGCTTTTCTTTTTAAAAAAGCTTTGGATTTTAAACTATGAATTATAACTAATGTATTTTGTCTCACACATGTACACGTTTTTTTCTTCAGTTGGGATATATACTTTAAACTTTTCTAATCGTTTTCCATAGATATGAATCGTAATAACGCTTTCATTTTTGCTAATTTCAAGAATATGACAATCTGCTGGTGGAATTACTTTATCAGTTTCTCCTTCTCCCAAATAAAGATTTCCTGTATGTGTTAAATAAACAAGTGAATTTCCAAGTTGTTTCGTTTGTATAAAGTTCTGCACCATTATCCTTCCTGAAAAAACGCCTTCTACTCCCCATGTGCCGTCATGATCATGTAAAGGTGTAGATTGTCCATCTTTCCATACGAGAGCTAGTACTTCAAAACGTTTGAGCGGATCTTCATACAATAAATGTCTTGCATATTGGGTCAAATTGGCCTTCTGTTTTTCTAACGGAAGCCATGTTTTCTTTTCTAAAAGTTCTTCTAGTAATTTTTCAATGCCACACACTATTTCTTCTTCAAATAAACCGTTTTCCATAAGATCTGTAACACCTTTAATAAACTTTTGAAATGATTTACTTCCATTACAAGTCAACATAAGAATCCTCCTCTACGTTTTATACAATTCCATATTAAGGTAATTGCCGAAAACTCACAATTGAGAAACAAAAAAAACAAGATGCAAATGTATGCACCTTGTTAAGATTTTTATTTGACTTTCAATCGAATAGGTAAGTATTTTAATGTTTGTTCATTTTCCAATATACATTTTTCTAAACAGAAAGATGGAGATAGCTCTATTTTTTCAAAAGCATTTATAAAGGTAGTTAATGCAATCTCAGCTTCTAAACGTGCAAGTGGTGCTCCTAAGCAAAAGTGAGGACCTTTCCCAAAGGTTAAATGCTTTTCATTTCCTGTTCGATGTACATTAAATTGAGAGGCTTGTGAAAATTTTTTCTCATCTAAATTCGCTGCACTAACCCACGCAACAATCATCTGATTCTTTTTCATGAAAGGACCAAATATATTTGTATCCTCTGTAATCCTCCGGGCCAATGTAACAGGAAAGCGATAGCGTAATACTTCCTCAATCGCTTTTAAAATTAAGTTAGGTTCTTTTCTTAACTCTTCATAAATTCCAGGTGAATCTACTAAAAAGCAATAAAAGCTATTAATAATTAAATTTGTAGTGGTTTCATTCCCAGCCGCTAGTAAACCTAATGAAAAGGTTACAATTTCTTCATCGGTTAATCTTTCGCCTTCATATTCAGCTCGAATTAAATCAGAAATGATATCATCGGTTAAATGATATCTCTTTTCCTGAACAATCGGTAAAAGGTATGCTTTGAATTCATGTAATGCTATCCCTTTCTCGGCATCCAGATCATTAAACTTTTCTTTACTATACGGCATAAATAAAATATCAGACCATTCTTTAATTTTTTTACGATCTGTTGTTGGGACTCCTAATAAATCGGAAATAACGGTAACAGGTAAAGGTGCAGCAAACTGTTCAACGATATTAACTTCACTACATTTTTCGATATGTTGTACAAGTTCATCTGCGATAGCCTGTATTCGAGGTTTCCACTGTTCTAAACTTCTTGGAGTAAATGCCTTAGAAACAATGGAACGTACATTACGATGTTCTGGTGGATCTGTAGAGTTTATATTTATTCTAGTTTCTAAAGGAGGGATTGAGAATTGTCTGCGCTCCCTTCTACTTGAAAATAAGCGATAATCTGATAAAACACGATTTACATCATCATATAAAAAAACATTCCATACATCCTGCTCTTCATCATAATGAACTGGGTGGTTATCCCTCATCAAACGATACCATTCATATGGATTCCATAATTCTTCTTTTGTTTTTAGCTTTGAAATTTCATGAACTAAAATAACATTTTCAGGTGAAGCCATAGTTCTTTCCTCCCTTTTCTTTTACAATAAAAGTGATAGGTCGGCAGTCCAAAGTTGTATAAACTATCATATGTTATTTTAACATATACCAAAGGGAATTTTTCATTAGAGAACTTGAGAAATATATAAGGGGGATTTTTATGTACGTTGACATTTTACTACTAGCAGAATTAACGACAGGACCAAAACATGGATATGAAATTAAAAAAAATGTTCAAAATCGTTTAGGTGAAAATTTCGAATTAAATCACAACATGCTTTATCCAGCCCTTCGGCGCTTTGAAAATATGGGTGCTATAACGAAAAAAATACATAAACAAGTCGGAAAACCAAACCGAAATATGTACGATATAACAGAAACAGGAGAAGAAATTTTTTCTGAAATGTTACGAGAGTTTCCCGAAAAACTTGCGACAAACAATACAGAATTTCTTGTTCGTATTGCGCTATTTGAAAAACTTGACTATGAGGATAGAAAAGAGATTTTGACTGTACGTCAAAACGTACTACATAATCAGCTTACTGCTATTCAGTCTCTAGATGTTACCTCATCTTTTATTACTGAAGTCATTGAATTTAGTAAATCACGAATTGAACATGAATTGAGTTGGATTACATCACTTATGAAAAAAATATGAAAAAATAACAAGAAAAGTTAAAAACAATGAATGAAAATGATATTTATTATCAATACTATAATTAATAAAAGGGCAACCACGATTTGGCTACCCTTCAAACATTTACACTTCTGGATCGAAAGTTTTGCAATCTGTTTCTTCCGTTGTAGATGCATGTTTACCTTTATGACTTACTACGTAAATTGCCTCTGCACTACATTTATTACCGTTCGCCCAAAATTTACAGTTATTTACTTCACATAAAACGTCTTGTGCCATAGTATCACACCTCCTTGTTCTATTATCATTAACAAAATTCGGAGGTATGATACTCTTTGTCATGCATTTTTATTCCCTTTTTAGCTTTCTTAATGGTTCAATATCTCCTCGTACAATCACATCTATATTTTCAGTTATTTTTTCAATGTCAAAATGCCACCATTGAATTTGTAATAATTCTTCTATTATTTCATTTGAAAATCTCTCTTTTATTTTATTTGCTGGATTTCCACCAACAATTGTATATGGTGCGACGTCTCTAGTCACAACAGATTTAGCTGCAATAATTGCACCATCTCCTATTTTTATTCCGGGCATAATAGTTGTGTCCATACCAATCCAAACGTCATTTCCTATAACCGTATCGCCTTTGTAAGGTAAATCAGACAAACTAGGTGTATACTTCTCCCACCCATTTCCAAAGATATTAAATGGATATGCCGAAAATCCATCCATCCGATGATTCGCTCCGTTCATAATAAAGTTAACTCCAGATGCAATACAACAAAACTTTCCAATAGTAAGGCGATCCCCAAGAAATTCATAATGATGTAATACTCGATTTTCAAATGTTTCTCCATCTTTCGCATCATAATAAGAATAGTCACCAACAATTATATTAGGCTTTGTTATTGTATTTTTTATAAATTGAACGTTTTGATTTCCTTCAATAGGGTATTTAACATTTGGATTAGGATTCATTTTGTACAGCACTTCCTTTACCACTTATTTCACTTTCTACCGCTATTACTGGCTTTAAATTGTATATAGGTAAAATAAACAATAATCCAATTATAAAAAGTAAAGCCGTCCCTTCATACATCATACTTAATGAAAACATATCTTTTAATGAGCCAGCTATACTCATCGTTACTACCATTGAACCGGTAAATAGCGGACTTAAAATACCATTTACACGACCTATAAAATCGGTATCGCTATTTTGAATAATAAGCGTATTAATACCAATTTGGATACAAGGAAGAGCTAAACCACTAAAAAGCTGCGCTGTAAGTGTCACCCATAAATTTGTAGAATATCCTATAATGCCAATACCAATTGCTTGACCAAGCATACCGATAATTAACATCTTTTGCGGAGCAACGTTTTTCGCAAATACCATTGCTAATGCTCCGCCAACAATCATTCCCGCACCATTTACTGTTAGTAGCCACTGTAAACTCTCTTTTGATAATCCTAGCTGCTCAGTCACAATAAATATACCTAATGGTTGAATTAATCCTATACCTAGTCCTGCAGCCATAAAGCAAAGCCCTAGCAAAGTTAATGCTTTTTTCTTTTTGACATACTTAATACCATCCTTCATCTCCTGCAGCAGAGTGATATCTTTCTTTTCTACGTCGTTTTCAAGATCTTTCGGAAGAAATAACAATACAACTGCCGCAAGTAAAAACGAGATACCTGTTATGATGATTGAAATATAAATTCCAAAACTATGAAAGATAAATGTCCCTAGAATTGGTCCTAATACCATAAATATTGCAAATATCGTTTGATATATAGACATCGCTAATTGAATTTGTTCCGTTGATAAATGTTGTTTAAACAACTTCATTCCAGATGGTTGTGAAAACTGTGAAAGGATTGCAGAGATGAGTGTCACAAAAAACACAATTTTCCACGTTCCAAACATAAGCGTAATTAAGACAGCGAATACTGAAATGGAACTTAACGTTTCACACCATATCATTGTCTTCTTTGGCTTCCACCTATCAGCAAAGGTACCGCCAATAAATGAAAAAATAAAAATTGGAGCGAATTCAGCAACTGAAATCATGGAAATAGCAAAAGCATCACCTTTTGTCATTTCCATTACATATAGTAATACCGCAAAGTTTCGAACCCATATTCCTATTTGTAAAAATAATGCTGATGCTAAAATCCCTTGTACAAACCGATTTTTTAATACTTGTGATACCCCATTGTTTTGTTTCGTTACTACATTTGTCGACATAAAAAAGCCTCCTATTTCATGTTCTGAACAGGAGGCAGCACAAATCATATAAAAAGACTATATATTCGCAGAGCGAAATACATCCCTTTTCTATAAATGTACAGACTAACCCTATTCAGAAGAATATTTCGTTTTTTAACGAAGATCTCTTACAAATAGAATTAGTTGATCATTGGGATGTCTTCACCCTTCCGTTTCGAATTTAAATAACACATACATACTCTATGTAAATCATTTTCGATGTATGCATGTCTACTTTTAACTATTCTAGAAAGTTAAAGGCAATTCCTCTAAAGAACGCATTAAATAATTACCTTGCCATTTAATTTCTTCACGATTCCCTTTTATTTTTAGTTCAGGCATTCGATTAAACAAAGTAGTAATAGCAATCTTTGCTTCTAACCTCGCAAGTGGAGCTCCTAAGCAGAAATGGCTACCATGACCAAAGGCAATGTGACGGTTGTTCTCCCGTGTAATATCAAATATTTCTGGATTTTCAAATACTGTTTCATCACGGTTCGCTGAAGCCAATGCAATAATAACCATATCTCCTTTCTGTATTGTTTGATGGTGAATTTGAAAAGGTTCCGCTGCCCATCTTGCAGTTGTAACCTCAACTGGAGAATAATAACGCAATCCTTCCTCAATAGCCGAATCAATTAGTTTTGGATTATCTTTTAATAACTGTAATTGATTTGGATTTTCAAGAAGTGCTAATACCGTATTTGTAATTAAATTCACTGTCGTCTCATGTCCTGCGACAATTAATAGCATTATCATTGAATATAGTTCCCGAGCGCTAAGTTTATGCCCTTCACTCTCTGCAAGTATTAAAGCACTCACCAAGTCTTCTTTTGGCTCTTTTCGTTTAATATCAACTAAATATTGAAGATATGTAATAAATTCAGATAGTTGTTTTTCGGTCTCTTTTATTTCTTCAGGTGTTTCTGGTGATGCAATAACAGCATGAGACCAAATTCTAAATTTCGCTTGATCTTCTTTTGGAATACCAAGCATCTCACTTATCACAATGATTGGTAATGGAAATGAATAATCATCCACAAGATTTAATGTACCTTTTCGCTCTATATCACTTATCAAATCATCTGCTATTCTCTGAATTCTTCCGTCTAATTGTGCAATCATCTTCGGTGTAAATGCTTTTTGAACTAAAGATCGTAAACGACTGTGGTTAGGTGGATCTGAATTTAGCATATGTGTTGTTAAGTGGTCACTATTATCAACGGAAAGATACATGTTCTTTGTATCTTGAGAAAACACATTTGTCCAATCTTTTTTTAAACGATTATCTTTTAAAAGTGGCAGAGCATCTTCATATCTAGTAATGAGCCATTCTTTACCGATTTCAACTTGGTTTACAAATAATATAGGTTGTTTTCTTCGCGATTCTTTATAAATTTCATACGCATCTTCTTTAAATTGAGCTGAAGCTAAATTAATGCCATCCTCTATTTTTAGTCCAACTTTGTTTTTCATTGACATTGTATTCCCTCACTCTCATTTGTTTTTGAAAACCAACCAACATATGCATTATACTCTAATAAAAACGTGAAAATTGTAAATTTTTAATCGAAATCTTACTTCGTATATTGAAAAATAAAAAAGTGAGAGAGTACAATCGTTTTACTCTCCCACTTCTCTTTATGCGAAGCACATAAAATTACTAATTTGTTGATAGCGATAACTTACTTTACGACGACGACCACCTTGCCAAGTGTAACCTGATACTCCGTTTCTTCTCACTTCAGTCGGAAAGAACCATAAATCTCTTCCAAAAGGCCCAGGACGATGTAAACGTAAATAGCCCCATCTTCCTAAACAGTTACACATCCATGATTTCATATTGCTTGGTTGTGCCGGAGAAGCAAATGTAGACGGTAACGACGGCGCTTGTGACGGTGGTGGTGACGTTGGAGCATCCTCCGCATCATCTGGTCTATAGTCTTCTTGTTCAATATCTCTCACTTCATTTGTAGGTTCATACCCGTAGTTTTGTGGATTATAATACATCGCTTGATCATATGGATAATTTTGTTGGTTATACATATTAACAAATCACCTTCTTTTCATTCATTACCTTTATCATTCATATGTGATATGCCCTCTCTGGGAAGCTTATGTATAGCCCAAATTCAACTTAAAAAACTCGTATTATTAAAAATACGAGTTTTTCAAAAATAGAATATTTTTATCATCTCCTTAACTTCACACTATAAAAACGCATTTCATCTAACGAACCTTCAAATTCAAATACTTCTTGTTTAATTAATTGTTTCAAGCGATATTCTAAGAAAGTATCTCCAACCAATTGTTCAACAAGACCAAGTGCTTCACCAATTACTCTAGGAGCTTTGAGGAACTCTCGATCAGCACCCACACTTTTCGCGCATTCAATTATAAATTGATCAAAATAATCTTCCTGTACAGAATGCACTTCATTTTCTTTCCACACTCTTAAACATTCTATGCTTTCCGATAATCTATTCCACTCATGTTCAAACTTCATGCGCTTCTCTTCAGTTAAATAAGGTAACTTTATAAAACTTTTTTGGAATAGAGCTAAACTTTCAGGTGGTAATTCTCCCGTTCCACGAATATCATACTCTTGTTTTAATATTTCTCTGCTTGCTTCAGACGTATTAATTATTCGAATGTTTTTCTTATCCTTTAATTGTGCTATTACAAAACTTAGACCTACATGTTCATGTGCATTATCAGCCCTCCAAATTGTAATAGGCGTTTCAACAGGAATAGTATGTAGTTCTTCTATAGTTGCTATAAATCTTAATAAATATTCTTCTTCAAAATAACTATCATATGCAGTTAAGTTATTTATTAACCACTTCTGTCTTGCTAGTTGCCCCTTATTCGTATGCAACTTATATATCGGTCCAATTGAAAAGAATTCCGAAAAAGCAACAACACTCTCTTCAAATAATTCTTCTTGACTTAACATATATTTCAAGCAACCAGCCGTTGAATCATCAAAAGCAATATGTACGTGCGTACTTTCTTTTACATTCCTTTTATAAGTAGGATTAATTGTTAATTGTTTCGGAATATCCATCAAATTTTTAATTGTATCTTCACTATAGTTTTCTTCTAATAAGTTTAACTGTATGAGAATACTTTGAAGTAAACCTTTAGCCTCATCTTCGTACATATCCTCTACAGCATTTTTAATTTTATCTATCACACAAATCCCTCTATTCATTTCAAAAATAACGTAGATTATAGTGTATCATTTTAGTATAGTTCTTTAAAGTCAAATCCAGATTACTACAGCAATCTGGATTTTTAACAAAAGCTCTTCTTATATTTTTCAATTGCTAAATATTTTTACTTTTAAAATCCTTGTATCTAAATGTATAATTATATAAAAACAAAAATATAGGAGCTATATTTATGGATAAAGTACTTACAAATTATAAACATTACTTAAAAAATTGGAGATTTATATTTATTTGCATACTACCTGCTATCGCCTTATTCGTTACTTTCTATGTCATCTTCGAACTACTGTTTCATCAAGATTTCTACTTATCTAACTTAATTTCTGCTATCATATTATTTTTAATATTTATTAACGTTAAAGATAAATTTAAAATTAAAGGCTAAAAAACACTATTTCAAAATAGCCCTTTATTATTGCATCCTACTATAAAATAAGGCTCGTAGTAGATTTTCATAAAAAATAAGAGCACCCTGCAATTGGATGCTCTTATGTGATTAGAGGTTTTTTCTGAGTATTAAGTAGGACACGAAGATCTTGTCCTACTACATAATATATGCTTGTACTTATTATTTCGTGCATGTATTAAGCACCATGTTCAGGTACTTAATATATGCATAGTCATTGCTATAAAATTTACTCAAATATTTACTGTACGATTATCATATTTATAAATTAAAAAACATCCCCAATGGATGTTTTTTATCTAACGATTTTAAGCTTCCATAAACTTAGCCGGTACACCAATTTTTTCAACTACAGAAGATATATTAGTAGGATTAATCATTACATTTTCAATACATACTAATTTATTTTCTAACATCCCATTCTCTGTAGTAATAAGTTTTTCAAATCGATCTAAAGTCATTGAGAATTTGTGTTCACTTCCACCATTCATACTAACTTTTACATACTTCATAGTGTCACCGCCTTTCATAATAATTTACATTTCGACAAGAATGCGCTTACATCCTTTTTATTTACTCTTAGATTTCTCACGTTTACATGTATTTTGAGAAAAGAAACTACTATTATTTACTCACAAAATTATTGTTAATAAGAAAGTTAAAGATAACAATGCACAAAGTGGAATATATAAACCGTTATCCATTCTAGCAAAGTGCGTATCTTTTTGTCGTTTAAAGATACCAAAATAATTGAACTCACCAATTACTCTAATAGAAAAGACGATCATACAAATCCAGGAACCGACTTGAATAATAACATTAGGAACTGCAAAATGAACAATTTTTGCTTGTTGCAACAAAATTATTGCTGCCATACTTAATAATAATGCAATGACCAATGTCATTCCGGCACGAGGTGTAAACGCCTTTTCCCCTGCTGTAGTTGGAATAACACTATTTGTCCCCCAATTACCTCCGAAAGCCCAATATACATGTAAAAAGCTAACTAAGAATAATATACAAACAGATATATATGTAATAATAAGCATTTTATCCTCCCCTTATTTTATTTAACTTCTCATCTATAAAATATGCTATTCCCCTTTCATTAGCAACCTTCATTTAATTACATAAAAAAAACCGTAATGATTTATCAATATTAAGATAAGTCATTACGGGGTTATTAAACCTCATTATGCATTATACCTATTTCTTCGGCGTTCCATCCTTGTTTGACCTTGAACTGCATTTTCTTTGTATGGATCTATTTGCTCTGTCATTTCATATGTTGCAACTGGTTCTTCGTACTTATACTCATGGATCTTTTCTGGCATTTTACTTTTAGATTCTTTCCCACCAAACTTAAATAGTTTCATCTTTAATTTCGGCAATCTTGGAAGTCGAATCTTAATTGATAATCTTTTGCGTTTCTTTTTTGGTCCAAGTAGATTTATATTTTCTTTATTATCTTTCTCTTTGCGGTGAATGAACATCGCAAGTAATCCTCCTAATACAAGTCCTCCAATTAATAGTAATATATATACATAATGGCTTGTCATTAAACTCGTTATGCGTTCAAGTATGACTAACGACTGTACTTCTTTTATATCCCATAGTAAAGCGGCCCATAATGAGAATAAGCCCAAAGTAAGTCCATATGTACGAAAACGGAATAAACATGGAATTAACGCGACACATGCAGCAATTTTCGCATTTGCTATGATTGAACTTGTTGAAATATCCTGGTGCCAAATAACTAACAGTAATGTTATAAATGGCGCATACGCTATCCAGCTGCATATACGTGAATACATCTTTTTAGCAAAATAACTACCGAAACTAGTAAAAAATAAAAGCCCTCCAATATATATAGATTGTTCTAGAGGGATTTGCTTTGTAAGTCCTGCAATTGGAAAGAGGCCGCTCAATAGCATTAAGAGCACATCTAATTTCTTCACAATTCCCCATTCCTTTCAAATTTTTTCAATTAATAAAAATCTTTTTCCATATGATATAGTTTTTGTATTTCTAAAAAACATATTAATCCTGTCTGCACATAAAGTAAATATGTAAACGAAAAGATACTTGACAAAGGATATCCTTATTTACATAAAAAAATGACAAATCCTGATCGATATAACGAGCAGGATTTGTTTACTAGTATTTAAAGTAGAGTAATTGAATCTTTCTTTTCTACCTTTACTACATCTACATCCAATTCATCATCAAATTCTTTAAACTCTCTTGCATCTATGTCAGTAATATAAGTCTTCATTACTTTTTCCATATGTACGGAATATGTCATGTGTACATTCTTTTTCGAAAGCATACTAGAATTACAGCACATGTAATGTATCATTTTAGCGATATAATCCCTTTCTACAGGTTTTACACCCAATGGTAAAATTTCAAGTATATATCGCTGAAAAATCCCACTACAATTAAGTGAATATTCACCAGTGCTATAATACATCCCTTTTTGATCTGCATATAAGCCAATGCTATCTAGAGCATCATCAGATTCTATTACACCGTAACTCGGTACATCAAAACCTGTATTTATTCTAATAATATTTAAATTTGGAACCTTTAACACCTCTGGAACAATATCAGGTAAAATATCTATATTAATTTCTTTATTTTGTAACTCTTTTATCCAACATTTTCTCAAATTTGCATCTACAATGAAGTAAACTTGTTCATTTTGTTCTTTTGCATATTGTACAATTTCCATTAATGTTTCGAAAACATATTGTTTAAAAAGAGCCCCCATATCATTTCTCTTTGATGGTTGTGGTAAAAATGCATTATGTTTATTTATATTTAATAATACGTAATCAATCGTTTGCCACTCTTTACTCCCATATAATTTATATAAAATTTCTTTTCCTTTTATTTTTGAAAAAATAGGTAAGAAATCGAATTTCGATATTCGTTCAATTGATAAACTAACATATGTACAAGGTAAATTTATCTTATTCCAACTACGCCTCAAAAATCCTTTTTGTTCTAATAGACTAAAAACACTATTTACAATTGTTTTACGAGATACATTTTGTCCTATAAATAAATTAATAAATGTTGAAATACGGTTTGTTCGTGCAAATCCCTCTCTAATGATTTGTTTTGGATCAATTTTTTCGCGTCCATCACAATTTTTCATTGCGATTAATGCTAATGTCGCATCACTGCGCTTACCCGCGGTAGCATAGACAGCTTTCTTAACATCATCTACAAGATTTGTTTTATATTTTTGGCAATATTGCATTTTATATGGATTTTGTAACACCTTTTCAATATTGTATCTCACAATCTTTAATAACACTGGAAAATCTGTATTCAATACATACGAATTTTCACCAACTTTAGTCAAAACAATTTCGCTATCAAGTAATGCTTGTTCTATTTCCAGCGCTATATTTTCAGACCAAACTTCTAATGTTAATGTCTCTAATCCTTTTGGTGCAAATAAAGGAAATAATTCATTTTTGTTATTTGTTGCTACCTTTTTACATTCTGGAAGTATTGTGAAATAAGAGAATTTACGCTGAAATTCTTTAAATAAATACTCTCTTTCCTTTACTGTTATACCCGGTTCTATTTTAGTACCTTGAACTTTATAAATTCTCTCATTGTATGGAAATAACACCCTTTTATTTTCTCCTACAATATAATCTTTCGGATATTGGAGAATATGGTCTAAATCCACCTCTCCCCCTATTTGAAAATCATCTTTTAAATTTCTAAATATCTTAATCCATTTCATGCCGGTTGTAGCTTGTTGTATTTTTAGTTTTACAAACCGTATTTTTTTATTATTTGACGCAAACTCTGAGGTAGAAATCAATATCATGCCTCGTTTTCGTCTTAAAAGTAAAGGAATATCTGGATGATTATATTCTTGATAAAATCTCCGAATCCCTATTGAAATATTTAATAATGGAGCGTTCTCACCACCGCGTGTTATGCATTCGAATCGATATACATAGGAGAAAAAATCTTGTGTTTTTTCATCTTTTATCGGCCCTGACATCGCCTCACAAATATTTTGTGATCTAAGAGGGGAAAAATAGATTTCTTCTTCATTTGTATTTTCTAAATATATAGGACGCTCACAAAAAATATGTGAGATTAAAGCGGGCACCCACTTAGAATACGTTTCATTATCATGTAGTACTGGCAAATTAGAAATCAAATCGGATTGCCATTCATATTTTGGTGGTTCTACTAATATATTTGGTTTCCAATCATGAATAATCTCATACCAACTTTGAAAAATATAATCGAGCTGCTCTTGTCTAATAGGTTCTTTCGATACAATCCATGGTGTATTTTCATTTAATACGTACGGGTTATGCTGAATAAACAATATATCCGAAAACATATCATACAATCTTTCATTCAAACGTTTCAACTTACTCGTTAATAAAAATGTCTTATAATGTATCTCTACGATGTCCAGCCATTCAATAGGAAAGTATATAAATGATACCTTTTCATTTAAAAGGGGTTCTACTATATTTTCAAATGTTAGCAGCCTTAATTTTTTCATAAAATGATTCCTTCCTTTCTTCAGTTGTCTTGATTATCAAAAAGCTAGAACAATAGTTACTTAATCTAATCCATTTAAACCAAGTATTTAAAAGAAACGTAAAAACTGTTTATCTACATAAATTATTATCAAACCGACTCTTTTAAAAATTCAAAGTAATTATCATGTATAACACCTCTATTATATTTGAATTTCGATACATTCGAATTATACATTATACTTAATGCATTGTACTTATCATTTACAATATCTTTACAAAAAAATCAAAAAAGAACACCTTAATTCGGTGCCCTTTTTACAAATATCAACCTTTATGTAATTGAACATATAGATAACAGTAATCCCCCAAATGAAATTGCTCCTAGTAAACCTACTACAACTCCTGTTAAACAAATACAATCAGCAAGACAAATAGAAGACTGCGATAATGGAACAAATGACCTACTTGTACTCGAACCATATTGTTTTATTTTCTCATAATTCACATCTAACATTAGATGTAAACATGTTACACCATCCTCAATAGTATGTAGAGGTTCTTTTTCTAATCGCTCCAATAATTTACTATCAAAAGCAACTGATAGAGGATACTGCTTATCTAATTTCATATTTTGATAAATTAGTTGCAAACGAGATAATATATTGTTTTTCTTCTTTTCAGATGTTACTGTACATTTCATTTTATTAAATTCATTTAATAACAGTGTCAATTCATCTCTTTTTCCGTATAAATCTTTAGCTATTTTTCTCTTTAGTTTATACGAATGGATAATAGATTTTAGTTCAATCATATTCATACACTTCCTAATTACATATTATTTACCCAATTATTTTATAGATAAACAGTACTTTTTAATCTTATTTAAATTACACTCAAGCATCTTCACTTACTATCGATTAACATTACATTAACCTTACAAAGTTGTAATGAATTCATTAGCTAGAAGGAATCAATCCCTAAACCAGACAGATATTTGATGATAAAACCATAAGAAAAAAGCAATGATTAGATTTTAAATCTAGTCATTGCTTTATCCATCACCTCTTGATTACACCTATATATCTTATTGTTACTCTTTCACTTGAATGATTGAATATATCAATTATAATAATGGCTATATTCTTTGTCGGCACGTACATATATAAAACTAATGTTTTTTAATTGATAAGGTGAAACTTTAATTAGCCCTCACCAATTGGGCTTTTATGGGTAGTCCGCCACCTAACTTCTCTTTGCTCTCGCTGAATTTTTTTAGGGTCTTACTGCCCGGCAAATAGCAGGATAAATGCAATCAATATTCATACGTTATAATAGTACCAGTAGTATCAGTAGTACCACTAAAACCATCAAAACAGTTAGAGCAACCACCACAACCACCACAACCACCACAACCTCCGCAACCTCCGCAACCTCCGCAACCAAAACAACCGAAGCAACCAATACAACGGAATCCACCACAACGGAATCCGCCACAACGACCTCCACCACAACCACCACAACCACCACAACCGCCACAGCGACGAGCAGCATCTTCAATATAGTAATATGGATATTGGTTTTGCTGGTCCCAATAGACAATATTTCCAGACCGGTAATCATTAAGACTTAACGCTTGTAGTTCTTGTTGAAACTGATTCATTTTCATAACCTCCGTTTATAAAATACAACCTCATTGATGCTTCCCTATATTTCTGTTCGTTACATCTAAGTAAAAATAGCGCTATAAACTAAGTTCAATACGTACACCAACAAAGTATGACTTATCACTAAATGATGCACCTTGTTCATATACCTATTTTTGCTATGGGCTCATTTTTATAAAGTGAAACTTTAATCAGTGGGGGGGAGTTCATCCCCCGCTGATTATTAGCCCTCACCAATCAGGCTTTTACGAACAGCCCGTTAATGCGGGATAAATAAAAATTAAAAAATATGAATTCTAGCGTCATATCTTCATACCTACTAAATTCAATTAATTTCTCAATAATTATGTTGCCATATCCTATATATTTTCGTCTGCCGCTTAGATTTTTCTGTACTGTAAATGCCTTTCGCTATAACACCTCCAAGTAACCGGTTTCTATGACGGATAAGAAATTCCTACAAAGAAAAAAGCCCTTATTAGGGCTTTTCATTCTATTTCTCCAGCAAAACTCTCTATGAAATTCCTAATAGAAAAAAGACACACTTAGATTGATGCGTCTTTTTGTGATGCCTCTTTTGTGAAATCATATAAAGCAATTGCGCCTAAAAGAACAAGTATACCTTGAGGAACATCTAGCAAAATAGTTTTCCAAATTTCTGGAATTACCCATTTAATATCTGCTGCTGTTTCAAGATATGTTTGGAAATAGCTGATTGTAAAATTAATTATCCCTAAAAATACAAACAACGATAAACCAAATCGAATTAATTTCTTATTTGTAAACATATAACACCTCTCAAAATTCATTGGATATTCCTGCTTTTGCTTCTTTATATTTCCATATCTTTATATCTAATTTTAACACATAAAGAACTCAAAAAAATACGATATGCATATTTGCATATCGTATTAACAACACTCCATGATAATTTAGAAATTCCTGCAAAGAAAAAACAACTCCGTTACAGCTAACAGCTCGGGTTTCTTTTCTTATTTAACTTCATACCACCAACATTTACGTTCTTTGATTGTAAAATAAATGTGACAGAAGTTTATCCAGTTATTGCGTAGACAAGTAAATGAGCTAAATTATCGATATTTTATTTCGCCATATCCGTAGCACTAATGACTTTACGCAAATTTGACAAGAAAAAATATATAGATAGGTATGATCCATACCTATCTATAACATTATTTCTATTCTTTATCCAATTACGTCTTTTACGTCTGTATCCACTGGCCACTTTTCTAATGTATAAGCCATTTTCCAAAATGAATATTCATATTGACTGCTAATAATAAAATGCTGTTTCATACGTTTGCGGTCTACCTCTGTTACTTTTTCAGCGATAGTATCTAAACGTGTAATTTGTTCTTCAACTAGCGTACGGAACCAATCAGATCCATAAGCAGAAATCCATTCGTTATAAATTGGCTCTTCCGGCTGGCACTCTTTTAAGCGTTCGCCAATTTCATAATACAACCAATAGCAAGGTAAAATTGCTGCAATGATATCTCCTAAATGCCCTTCATACGCAGCACGATACATATGTGAAGTATACGCATATGCAGTTGGCGCAGGAATAAAATTATCTTTTTCTTCTTTTGTTATCCCTAGCTTTTTAGCAAAATTCTCATGTAAAGATAACTCGGCCTCATATGTATTTTGAGCATGATGTGCCATACGAGCTGTCGTCTCTAATTCAAGAGCTTTTGCAGCTCCTAAAGTTTGTACTCTAGCAAAATGACTCAAATAATATGAATCTTGAAGCACATAATAGCGAAAACTAGCTAAATCTAATGTTCCTTCACCAAGTTTTTTTACAAAAGGATGGTTAAAACTCGCTTCCCAAATTGAATCTACTTCTTTACGTAATGATTGTGAAAAAGTCATTTAAATCCCTCCAATAATGTATAAAATATAAGTATTTATCCACAATTATTAAAGCTGTAAAATAAAAAAACTTTCTTTACAGGCGTAAAGAAAGTGAAATTGACAGTATTTATTTACTCATTAAATAGCAACGTCTTTCCCACTTCCCTACGCTGGCATTAACCAGATCAGGTACTAAGAGTCTCAAAATCACATTTGATCTCAGCCTATAAAAGGCCCCCCTAGTGGATAAATATTTTGTTTTTATAATGTATTCATCATAGCATACTTCGTGAAACTGTCAAAAGAATTAGTTATATAATCTCCTTAAAACCCTTCTTCATTTCTAACTTTTAATGATGTTTCAATAATCATATCTAATAGTTTGCTATAACTAATTCCCGCTGCTTCTGCACTTTTGGGCAATAGGCTTGATTGTGTCATCCCTGGTAATGTATTAATTTCCATTACATATGGAATTCCGTCCTTCACCATCATATCAACTCTTGCATAAACACTACATTTTAATGCTTTATAACAAGTCAGTGAAGCTTTATTTACACGTTCATTAATTTCTGCTGGAAGTTCGATAACTTCCTCAACTGTACTAGTATCATCATATTTTGCATTGTAATCAAAGAACTCGGCTGCATGTCGAATTGAAACTATAGGTAACTGTTTTCCATCCAGAATAGAACATGTAATTTCATCACCTTTTATATACTTCTCAATTACTACTTCAGAATCCCATTCGAATACAGTTTCTAGCATTGAGATCAATTCATTTTTATTGTAAACGATTTTCACCCCGACACTCGATCCGCCAGAGTTTGGTTTTACCACTAATGGAAATCCTAACTTATCTAACTCATCCAGATTTAGATCCTCCATTTTTGTAAGTTCAATCCAATCTGGTGTTTCTACACCTTCATAACGTAAAATCTTTTTCGAAATATTTTTATCCATACATATACTGCTAGATAACATATTACTTCCGCTATAAGGAATCCCTAAACTCTCCAGTGTTCCTTGAACTGTCCCATCTTCTCCGTATTTTCCGTGTAATGCGAGCAATGCAAAGTCAATGTCTTTCGCTTTTTCAATTAAATCCATTTTTTCGTTTAATGTAATTGGAACTATTTCATACTTATTTTTATCTAAATGAGCAATCATTTCATTCCCCGTCATAATTGAAACTTGTTTTTCAGACGATACCCCGCCCATAATAACACCGATTTTCATTTTCTCAACTCCAATTTTCATTTTTTAATGTATCACCAATTATTTTAATTCCCCGAACTATTTCTTCTTCTTTCAAGCGCGAAAACCCTAATCGGAAAGTGTTCGCTCCTTCTCCATCAGAGTAAAAAACATCTCCAGGTGAAAACGTAACGCCTTTCTCATAACACTTTTGTAAAAGTGTGCGGGCGTTCATATGCTCTTCTAGCTCTATAAATAAATGAAGTCCACCATCTCCAGTCATTCTTTTAAAAGGAATGTACTGGTTACATGCCCCGACAGCTAACTCATATTTTTTCTTATAAACAGATCTTGCCTTTTTTAAATATTTTTCAAAGTATCCCTCATGTAAATATTGAAACAGAACAGCTTGATCTAGCGTAGATGTGTGAATCGTTCTTGCTCTTTTTACGCTTTCTAAATAATGAATCAGCTCTTTATCTGCAATAATCCAGCCTACACGTAAACCAGGGAAAAGCACCTTTGAAAAGCTACTAATATAAATCACATTATTGCCAGCTCCCGCAAAAGTTAATAATGGAGCTAAATGTGAACCTGAATAACGTAATTCTTCATTAAATCCGTCCTCTATAATAGGAACCTTGTATTTTGAGAATAACCTCATCAATTCCGTTCTTTTCTCTGAACTCGTAACAATACCGGTTGGATTATGATAAGAAGGAATTAAATAAGCAAAATCAAAATCTTTTTCACGCAAACTTTTTTCAACTTCATTCGTATCAATACCATCCTCATGCATATCAATCCCATGAACTTCAAGTCCATGTAAACGGAAAAGCTTAAGTGCAGCATGGTGAGTTGGATTCTCACAAATGACACGACCGGATTTTTTTGATAAAGAAGAGAGTACAATATCCAATCCTTCTGTAAATCCATTTGTAATTAGAATATCTTTATTCGAAATGTCTACACCTTTCATTTCCATGTAATGAAGTAAATAATTCATTAACGGTCTATATCCCTTTGCATATCCGTAGTTCAATACGATGTCCCCTTCAATGGACATACGAGTAAGAAAAGCTCTTTTGAAATTTTCAACATCAAATAGCTTCTCATCCGGGGCTATACTATTAAAAACAATCATTCCCTTTTCCCAACGAACACCATGTTTCATTAAATCTAATTCGTCCGCTAATGCGGTCACTGTATTAAGTTTATTTTTCCAATCTATTTCAACAGACGAAGTATTAGATATATCCACCTTCGCAACAAAGTTCCCTTTTCCTTTAACTGCATAAATGAGTCCTTCTTGCTCTAAATCTGCATAAGCAGCGAGTACAGTGTTTCTACTCACACTTAGTAATTCACTTAGTTCCCTTGTTGATGGGATTTTTTGATCCCCGAGCAAATGCCCTTTCATAATCATCTTTTTCAAATAGTCTTTTAATTGAATATAAACGGGACGATCTTTAACAACTTTAAAATCCTTAAACAATTCCTTACCCCCTGCAATCATTTTTGCATATTTATTTCATTCTCAAAAGGTCCACGACATATGTATTTTTTATAAAGGGCGGTACGGTCTTACAAATCTTTTCGATATAAGTTAATTACATCTTTTAAAGCTGCAGCTGCAGCGCCTCGTGGATTAGAAGCCCCGCCAATTGTAGTAACTTGCCCCATCGTATCTGTAAAGAACGTAATTCCTTTTTCGGTCCCATTTACTTTTGCTAACGGATGATCTTTTTCTATTTCGCACGGTTCAACATTTAAATTCACATTGCCACCCTCATCCTTATATATTGATGCTATTAATTTAATAATTTTATGTTGTTTCTTAGCATTTTGTATTTGCTGTTTTGTAACGTGCTCAATTCCTTTTATATGTATATCAGTAAGTGTTTTCTTTGTTTCCATTAAGCTGTTAGTCAAAAGTAACAATTTACACGCACTATCTGAACCACTTATATCTAATAAAGGGTTTGTCTCAGCAATCCCTTGATTTTGTGCTTCTTTCAGCGCTTCTTCAAATGTCATATCTTCCTCATACATTTTCGTAAGAATATAATTAGTTGTTCCATTTAATATTCCTTCTATTTTATCAATACTGCAACCGGCTAAACTAAATTGTCCAATATCTAGTGTCGGTAGCGCAGCGGCTGTTGCACCGCTATATCGAATTCGTACATTTGCGCCCCTTGCTGCTTCATTTATTTCTCTCCAGTTTGTAACGAGCGCACCTTTAGAAATTGCTACTATATCCATCTGTTTCTCAATCGCTTGTTTCATATATTGTTTCCCTGGATTTCCATCTTTAAGATTTGTAACCGTTGATTCTACCAATACAGTACCACTTATGCTAGTTGTTGCACGTTCCTTCGGATGATACTCTAAATATTTTTCAATTGCAGCGGTACCGGCACCATACATTAATAAATGATGAAGAGATAAGCCTTCTTCATTATGTATTGCAATATTTCTCCCTAATACGCCACTTACAACTAATTGAATCCCATATGTTTCATATATATATGAATATTTTTCATTTAATAATTTTATAAACTCTCTGCCTACTGTTCCGTATCCTGATAATACAACTTGAATTTTCATAATATCCCCCCATATTTTTCTACCAAATCCCTCTTTCAATATAATATAAAGCGCTCTCGAATTCCATCGAGAGCGCTTTATTATTACCTATTTCGGTAAACGTGATAGCTTTTCAGCAATTGTTCTATAAAACTCTTGAATGCTAGAAAAACCTAACGAGTCTGAAACACTTAACCCTACCATGTCGAGATGGTCCCAATTCGCTTTCGTTTCGATATGATTCCATTTTCCAATCTGTAATGACTCATTATTATTTACAGCAACATTAGAAGTTGGTGCAATCATAGAATTTGTATTTACTACACCATCATTTTGCCACCAAGAAGTATCGATTAATGGACGGTTTTCTTCATATCTCGCATAGGAACCTAAGAAAAATGCATTCCCCATTAACACTTTATTCATCGTTATATGTGGTAAATGTAAACCTGTTATAGGTGCTGCTTGTGATGCATGTCCACTATAAGATAAGTAATACACATCCGGTTGCGTCTTTACCCAATTATTTAACTCCTTTGCACCATCTGTACTTAAATCCCATTGACTTATATCTTTTGTATTTTTCCAAAGTGAACTATTTAGAATACGATTACTATATTGGAAAAAGGACTCTCCAGCATTCTTCTTTATCCCCCATTGATCCAATTTGAAATCATATAACGATAAATTATTGTTTCCTCCGAAGCTTGCAGTTGTAATGAGTAAATCTTTAACGAACGGTAGCAGAAGACTCCCATCCGCAAGTGTTGTACCGTTGTGAGGGGTTGCTAATGTTGTAACACTATGAACATATGATTTTCCGCCTTCAAATAGTGGTGATATTTTGGTGTTTGGGTGATTTTTCACATAATTCTTTTCTTCAAAACTACCTTCTTTTAATAGCTGTACTAATGTTCTAATCGTTTGTCCACCCATGCTATGTCCAACTAAATGAACTTTATTTGTTTCAGTCCAATTCGGTGCAAAACCACTATAAGTTCTGCCAAAACGATTATGTCCATGTTTCTCAGCATGTACGGCACCATAGTCTACTGTCCCACCGTTAATTTGTGCATACAATTCACATGCACGATCCCAGTTACTAGAAACAGGTCCAACAGCTGCGGTATGTACCATATAACCATTTCGTTTCAAATCTTCCTGTATATCATGAACACCACCCCAATATTTTACGCCCAGCATTTCTTCCCTACCCCATCCAGCAAATCCATTCACCAATATGATAGGATAATTATTTTGTTGCCTTTCTTCAGCGTATGATATTTTCGCTACGAATGAACATACGGTCACTAATGCGAAAAAACATATTTTTAAAAATAACTTCCCCATACTTTCTCCCCCTAATAAAACGTTTACATTTTTCTTTTTTAAAAATTTAACAGAATACTTTAACAACTTAAACATAATGTAAAGTATTTTATATACGTTGTATATATAGAAAACATATACAAATGTTGATAAATATTAATTCAAGTGAACATTTACTTTTTACAATATAACTTGTAAATCTGTTTATTTGAATTTATAATTAGATATAGTTTCCTCATGTTAAAAAAATTTAAAAACCATAAGAAAACTAATCTCATTGCTTCAAAAAGGAGGAAAAAGCATGCAAATCGGATCAAATATTCATACATTATCTCAACCTACTAAAATAACTCCATCTACTCTTGAGCATAATACTATCTCTTCTACTAAACTTGAAAGTACGAAAGTAAATGATCCTATCAAGTTTGATATTCGTTCATCTGAAAAAGAAATGAAACAGTCTGAGCATAAATTTAATGAATTAGATTTATGGAAGATGTTAAAGGATAAAGGCGTTCCTTTATGGATCATCCTTGAAATGCTACAAAAGGCTCGTAAAGAAAAAGAAGCCCAAAATAATTCAGTTCAAAATTCAAATAGGATTGAGGAAACGAGTGATACTCGATTAAATGAAGTAATGTAATCTTGTTATATGAATGTTTTATAAGACAAGCACCACTCCTCACAAATAGTGGGATAAACTAAAAAGAGTTCAAAGTTGATAGAACCATTATCAACTTTGAACTCTTTTTTAAGATTTGCCTCCAATCGTTACAAACTGAACTGATCCTTCCCCTTTAAAACCTTCAATTAACTTTCTTACTTTTACTTTTTCATTAATCAACGTATTATCTGTCGATATTTTAGGGTTTTCATCACCTAATGACTTTTTCAAGTGTAGAAGTTGCATATTCGTTTCAGTTGCCCTTATTTCTTTATACACACTATTTCTCGCCACAATAATATACCATAGTGCTCCATAGTCACGTTTATTGCCAAGCCAAGCATCATTACCATATGTAACAGGTATCTTGCTTCCTTCTATATCAATAATTTTTATATTCTTTTCTTCTTCATTTATAAATAATAGGGAACTTTCTTTTGGAAAATCCGGCAACGTATCTAACGTTTTAGAAAGGGATGATTGATCACGTTTACGAAAAATCTTTGCATTCATCATCTCTTGTGCAGTAGATTCATTTATTATCAGAACCCTTTTTTGGTCGAATCTACCTGTTTTCACTGCAAAAGCTTCCTGTTCTTTCGTGTTTTCCTTATAACGATTCATAATTGCTCCAGTATGATTCTCATCTCCAATGATTAATACACCGTTAGCTGGAAATCTGTTTTCATTTTTAGAGCATGCACCTACACTTAATAACAATAATATACTTAATATGAAAATAGATAATTGTTTTTTCATCACAGTTCCTTTCATAACTCAAATTGGTTTATACATGCTTTTCTGCAAGCATACTTGCTCATATTCTCTACTGTTCCATCGTTTTATAAAGCTTTTGTAAATAACGCCAACGAGTTATAAAGAAATATAAAACTTGTATACACATAAATGAAATTAAAATGACGATAGAGCTATTTAGAATAGAAAAATCGACTAATTGTTGTAATGCCATATAAGCGACTACAGTATGTATTACTGCAACGACAATCGGTAAGAAAAACATTAATAATAACTGTCTCGTTACGACTTTCTTTAACTCCCGTTTACTTAACCCCATTTTCGAAATCATTTTATACTGCTGTTGATCGCGGTCCAAATCAGTATATAATCGAAAATAAATAAAACTAGCAGCAAATGTGAAGAAAACAATTCCGACTAAAACACTAGCCATAAGTAATAATCCATTCGTTTGTTTTGCACTTAACAACTCTATAGTTAGAGCTCTAAATTCAAAATGTATATCTCTAGGATCTTGATTAAATATATTATTTAATTGGTTTGAAACCTGTTTCGTTTTTATCCAATCATCTACAACAAATCCGTAAGTACGATATTGAATAATATCTTCATTATCTGGACCACTATTCAGTGGAATTCCATCATATACATGATCTTGAATAGCAATATATATTCCTTCCGTATCATGAGGTAAAACTAAATTATCGACAGTTTTTTTTACATGAAATGTCTTTGTCCAATCGCCTTGAATGACTTCAATATTCTTCTTATAATCACCATTTTTAAATTCTTGTTTTTGTGATACCATTCCAGGAATTAATAACATTTCATCTTCTTTTTCAATCGTTTCTTGTTGATACCCTAGCGCTCTCGCAAGTTCGTTATATTCACTTAATTTCATTACATATACATTACTTTCTGTATATATATATGAAGATGAAGCCATTCGATACGGAATATTAGCATCAGCCAGATGGTTTTTTATAATAGAGAGATGTTTATCCGCTATTTTGTTGTTTTCAGGAGCCATGTATAGTAATGTATACGGATTCGTCATCCTTACTAAATCTTTATTTCCAAGAGCAGCTGTCGTGCCAATTGCTGTAAAAGCAACTGCTGAAATAATAGATACTATAAAAAACATCGTTGCATTATCCTTCATACGATAAATTAATTCTGAAAATGTTAATATATTCGTTCTCTTTAAAAAGAAATTTTCTCTCCTTTTAGCAAGATGCAATATATACACGCTACACTGTGTATATAAAAAGTACGTTCCAATAATTACCAGAAACACTCCTATTCCGAGCACAATAAAACTATGATTTGGGATAAAGCGAAATACTAAAATATAGCCATACCCTATACTAAATAAAGAAAAAATTGATAATAAAATTGACGATTTTGGTTCAGGTTTTGGCTTTTCCCCTGCTTGAATCAGTTCCACAAGCTCTGTAACTTTTATCATTTTAAATGTTACTAGCGAAACAATTAAAAATAAGAACAGAAATGTAATGACTGTTAATAATACAGCCTGTACTGGTATATAAAAAGGTAATCCATTGCTAATCATTAATACACTGGCGCTTATTAATAAAACTAGTTTAGAAAAAATGAGTCCAATAAGAATACCTATACAAATTGAACCAATTCCAATTAACATATTTTCAATTAACAATAACTTCTTAAGCTGTCTCATTGACATACCTTGCATCATTAAAATGCCAAATTCTTTCTTACGCGTTTTTAAAAATGAACTAACTGAATATAGAATGAAGAAAAATGAAAATACAAATATCAACCCTTGTGAAACTTTAAATCCTAATGTACCAAATGCACTTATTGTTGTACTTGTCGATTTCAACTCCCCTTGTAGATCGGGATGAAATAATAAAAGTGCATACGTAAAGAAAATCATAATTGAAAATGCACTACTTAAAAAATGACCTGCATATGTACGCTTATTACGAAAAATATTATTAAATGCGAACTGACGAAAAGTCATGCCTTTTCCCTCCTAACAAAGAAAGGACATCCATAATCTTTTGATAAAACGCTTGCCTGCTTTCACCGCAATAAATTTCGTTATATAGTTGACCATCTTTAATAAAGATTACTCGGCTGCAAAAACTCGCTGCATACGGATCATGAGTAACTAACATCATCGTAGCTTTTTCTTCTTTATTTAGAGTATCAAGCATCTCCATTACATCATTTGAAGATTTAGAGTCTAAATTCCCTGTAGGTTCATCTGCAAGTAATAATTGCGGCTTATGAACGATTGCGCGAGCGATTGCTGTTCTTTGAGCTTGTCCCCCTGATATTTCAAACGTTCTTTTACTCAATATATCAGTAATGTTTAACTTCTCTGCAATCTCTTCCACTCGTTTATTCATTTCTCGGACGGAAACACCATCTAAAGTCATCGGCAATACGATGTTTTCTTTTACAGTAAGTGTGCTAAGAAGATTAAATGATTGAAATACAAATCCTAATTGTTTTCTGCGGAATAACGCTAATTCTTCTGATGATAATTGAAAAGGATTTGTGCCATTAATAAATATTTCTCCCGATGATGGAGAATCAATAGTAGATACCATATTTAATAACGTTGTTTTCCCACTACCTGACGGGCCCATAATTCCTACAAATTCACCTTCTTGAATTGATAAATCAATATCTACTAATGCTTTATAAGGTACTTTCCCTTTATATACTTTACTAATACTATTTGCCTGCAAAATTTCCATTTATATTCTCCCTTCATTTCCACTGCTCACTATAGAGTGTAAATGAATTGTCTTACAGCTCATATTGATTCATCTTTCATTTATCTTACACGCTTGTAAGATTTCTAAAAAAACTGATAACAAACCTATTTTCAATCTATAAACAAAGTATATCTATCTTATAATATTTGCATATTGGTTTGAATTACAATGCTATTTTCTAATCTTTATTTTATTAATATGAAAAGACCGATTTTTTTATCGGTCTTTTTACTTTCAAATATTATATTTTAACTGTTGTATGTAGTTGAAGCATATTTGAGTTACCTATTAAATACTATTTCACTTTATAATAACCTCTGCAAAAAAATGAGCGCTTCGGTTTCATTGCAATCAAAAACGAATTGTAAATATCTGAGGCGGAAATGAATGTGTTTATCCAACATATAAATAATAAAATTGATTTAATATTTCCTGATACAAAGAATGACATCATGGCAGGAACTACTGATAATACAATAATAGGCAAGCTCATAAAGACCCAAAATCTCGTTTTAGATAAGATTGCATTTGTATTTAACCAAAAAAATCTTTTACTAAATGTTAAGCTAATATCCCCTTTTTTACTTATTACTAAAATGTGTAGACATTCGTGAATGATGAAGACTAAGATACCTATTATGATAAGATAAAATATATTAATATGAGTGAAACCTGTTTCAAAGAAATAAGGTATTAGAAAAATAATTATCTGGAGTATATATACAAACTTCATATAATGTTTTCGGTACCAATTATTCTGTATAAAAGGAGTCCATTCTGAAAAATCCATACTTATTTGTGGCAAGTGACGAAACCAAATTATAATATGTGTTCCCCTCCCTCATTTAAACTAATTCCTGGCTTAAAGATTTAATCTACTAGCACTCAACCGTAAGTTTTATATGTAGCTCTTTAATAGACTTACCAGCAATTTTTGTTGACTAAGACTAAATGCTTCTTTATACCGCCCATTTCTCTTTTCCCTTCCATTTTTCAAGTAATTCATCTGTAGAATGATTTGAGTAAGAAATTTGTATTATCATTGATACATAAATTCGACAAAATCTTCCAACACCCTTTTTCATGAATGATTTTCCAACTGATTATCCCCTGTACAGCTTGATTTCCATATTTTGTTGAAAAGCAATTCCATCAAGAAGTCATTACAATTGTACCTTTCATATGTTAGCAGGTATAAAGTGAAACTTTAATCAGTGGGGGTTTTACTGCCCGGTAATGCGGGATAAAATGAATATAAAAAAGCTTAGAGTTTTAGCTCTAAGCTTTTTTATGATTTCGTTTTAATTCCTTTTACAGAGAAATATTTTTTATCCATTCAGATTTACTCAATACATAATGATTATATATTTGATCTTCTATCTTCTGTTCACTCAAATAAGTAAACCTGCATTTTTTAATAACTTTATTTGATGGTACATTGTTAATTAAAGCAATTGCGTTGAGGACATTTAAATTTGTTTCTTTAAACAAATAGTCAATTAAACCTTTAGTCGCTTTTGTAGCATAGCCATGATTTTGATGTTCATTTGAGATAGCATACATTATCTCTCTGTTTGGTGAAGGAAGTTCTTCTTTCATGCCTGTGCAGCACCATCCAATGCATTCATTTGTAGCTTTCTTAAATATTCCTAGCTTTAACATACGATTATCTATGTTATTCGTAGTTTTCACTGCCTCAAGAAATACTTTATTTGCTGGTATTTCATAATTTGCAATCCAATCCATCCTTTGTTCTTTTGTTGATTTCCAGTCTGGTAAAAACTTTTCTATTTCCGGTTGATTTGCTATTTTATAAATACTCTCTGCATCTTTGACCATAAACTCTTGCAAGTATATATCTCCACAATCTATTCTAAATAACTTAGTCAAACTCTCTTCTCCCATATTAATCCCCCTTACTTACGTTATAGCGCCTTAATCTGCTTCGTAAGTTCTATAAATCGTTCATCAAGTTCTTTATATTCTTTGTCGTTAGAAGTTAAAAAGCTTAATTTTCCTAATACTTCTTGTCTCTCTGTTTCTAACGTTAAACGTAGCTCTTCAATATCATCTCTTGTTTTAGTAGGTTCTTCTAGCTGCTTTTGTATCGTATTGTTTGAAAACACGAGTTTTGTGTTAGTTGTTTTCTCCAGAAAATATCGATCGTGAGATACAATTACTAATGTTCCGTTATACTCAGCTAATGTATTTTCAAGTTGTTCACGTGAAGGTAGATCCAAGTGATTCGTCGGTTCGTCTAAAATGAGTACATCTTTTTCATCTAAAATATAAGCCATTAGCTTACATTTTACTCTTTCTCCCATACTCATATGCTCAATCGGCTCTTTCCATTGAGACGCTTGGAATCCTAAATGTTTCATTAAATTTTGGACTTTTCCTCTTTCTTCAAACGTCTCTTTAAAAAATAAATTTTCTGGTGTTTTATCAAGCGGTAAATCAAAAACTTCTTGTGTTAAATAGCCGATATTTGCAGAAGGTGAAATCCATATTTCTCCTTCTGCAGTTTCGTTTCCCATAATCATCTTCAGTAATGTTGTTTTCCCACTACCGTTTGGTCCAACAATCGCAACTTTCTCACCGTGCTGAATTGTAAAATTAACGTTTTCAAATAATACTTTCCCATGAAAGTCTTTTTTTAATTGCTTCACTTCTAAAAAGCGTTTTCCTACTTTTTTGTTCGCTTGAATAGAAAACTCAACTGAATATTCTTCTTTCACACGTTCTACTTTCGTTTTCTCCAGCTCTTTTTCGAGTCGTTTTCGTTTTGACTTCACTTGCGCATCCATTCGCTTCGCTTTTACACGATAGAATTCTTTCACACCTTCTTGTTTTGTAGACTGCGCATGTGCCTTTTGTGACCATGAACTCAATTCTTTTATATGTGTTTCTACTTGTTCTATCTTTTTTTGCTGCTTTTCATATTCACGCTGCTGCGACTTCCTTCTTTGCTCACGTACTTTCATGTAGCTCGTATAATTACCACTATGCTCAATTAATTTTTTGTCCTCAATTGACCATATTTTTGTTGCGACAACATCTAAAAAATATCGGTCATGCGATACAACAATAACAGTACCTTTCATCTTTTTTATTTGTTTAATGAGAAATCCCGTACTGATCTCATCTAAATGATTTGTCGGTTCGTCTAATATTAAGACATTAGGATTTTCGGCAAATCCTTTTGCTAATCGAATTTTCAGCTTTTCACCACCACTTAAAGTATGAAAATCGTTCGTTGGCACGCCCCATTTCGCAAGAAGTTCTGCTTCTTGCGAAATCACATCATTACTAATAAAAGATTCTATTTCTTGCTCAACATATGCGGTTTTCATATTCATTTGCTGCCATTCAACAATCCCTTTTGAAGGCTCAATCTTTCCATTTATTAATTGAAGTAACGTTGATTTACCAGCACCATTTTTACCAATTAATCCGATAACATCCCCTTGTTTCACTGCTACATTCATTTTTTCTAACAAAGTATTTTCCATTATTTCAACGTAAACATCATTTAATTTTAAAATTTCTTTCATATTACCGATCCCTTTCATTAAGGGAGAACAAAAAAATCCTCCCAAAGTAATTTTGGCAGGATTAGTCGTTACATTATTTATACCCAAATAAGCTATTACGCAAATCAAATAGCAATACCGTTGTTTGGAATTGGGCAGACTAATCCTAATTTTTATAAATTGAAATTTATTTCATTTCAACATTTAAAAATAAGATTAGTTAATCATCGTCCACCCATCATTCCTTTCCGTCATTAATAACCATATTGTACCATACTAGTACTGTATGAGTAAATGCAATTATTTGTGCTGTTAAAAAGATCGCTTTCTTTTAGGCTTATTTATCATTTCTTAGCTTCATATTGAACAAGCACAAATTACATTGATTGTAATACGTCCTTTAGGTTTCCCCAGTAGTAAACTTCTAAGCACTCTCTCTTATATAAATTTTATATAAAAACAAAATGTTATTCGTTATCCAATAACCACTTATTGTTTTTCGATAAATTTTTATTGATTATTCCCTTGTGATAAGCTATTATATCTTTACAGAAAATAATAATGTAAGGATTGAATTTATGGACAGGACATTAAAAATCACAAAGTTAAATATGTTTTTAAGGATTTTTCTCATCCCGATTATAGTAGGGATTATTGTTGGTATACTAACTAAATTGGGGCAAAGTATACTTCCTGGACACTGGAATTCATTAGCTAATCTAGGAAGCGTTTGGTTAGTTCCATCCTTTTTTGTGGCTAGCTTTAGTTATTCTAAGCGTTCAGCTATACTTTCTGGTCTCCTTGCACTACTCGGTATGGTATTAGGCTACTATGGTTATGCAATAGTTATTAAAAATGTAGCTCACTCTATTTATTTTATATCTGTATGGATTGTATGTGCATGTATAGGAGGAACTATCTTTGGAATTGCAGGTTTTCTATGGAAAGATACTACAAATCCACTTCATAAATTCGGAAGCGCACTTTTAAGTGGAGTTTTTGTAACGGATGGACTTCACATTCTTTTAAATTTTGAACACTATAGTCACATGTTACCTGTTGGATATACCGAAGTCATAGTCGGGATTATCTTGATTCTTGTATTAGAACGCTCTAATGCTAATCGAATTTCTTCTTTCTTAATAATGGTTCCTATCACTATTTTAGGGTTAATTGGATATAAATTATTAAGTTTGTTTGTTTAATTACAATACTGTATCATGAAAAAATAAAAGACTAATTCTATTATAATCCACAAAAAATATCACGAATTTGAACATTATACTTATTCATGTTAATACACTTATTCATAGGATGGATACATACAGCTACCTCTTTCAAAGGGGTAGCTTTTTTCTTACAAAATCTATTTATCAATTTATTATTAAATCCTTCTAATTTAACACCCGTATTTATTAACGTGTCATTATACATACTAAGATGACCTTTTACTATTTCATATAATTGCTATAAAATAAGGCTAAAAAAACTTATCTCCAAAGTTCTTTAGCCTAGATCAATTATCTACACATTAAAAAATTTAATTCGTACAACGGTACCTTTACCAACTTCTGAATGAATCTCTACACTATGCCCTAATTGTTTTGTAATTTCATATACAAGATATAGCCCCATTCCTGTTGATTCTTTAAAATCTCTACCGTTTTCTCCTGTAAAGAAAGGTTTGAATACTCTTGGTAAATCTTGCTTCGGTATACCTACGCCATTATCAGCAATTTCAAGTATAACGGTATTATCTTCCTTACAAGCTTTCACTTTAATCTTTTCTCTACTACCTGATGAATACTTAATCGCATTCGATAGTATTTGTCCGATTAAAAATTGTAACCATTTCACATCACTTTCTACAGTAATGTCCTTATCAATTTCAAGCTCTGGATATACAAAATTCCGGATAAAGAATCGTTTATGTTCATGTACCGAATCATTCACTATTTTATGTAGTTGTACCCTTTCTACATAAAAGTCTTGTGTAAACGCTTCTAAACGTGCGACATACAGAGCCATTTCTAATCCCTTTTTTAATCGATCAGTTTCCTCATTTATACTTTCAAAACGTGAATCTACTTCATCCTGTGTAATTAATTCTATTACAGATAAAGGTGTTTTCATTTGATGAATCCACTGATTCATAAAGGTTAAATGGTCATTATTTTTTCTCTCTTGCATTTGCAGCTGATTTTGATAATGTCTATATTGCACCTCAAGTAGTTCTTGAAGAGCAGCCGATACAGCTGCAAAATCAGATTTTTGAACAGATTCATCTAAAGATTGCATCGGGTTTGCTAAGCGCTCATAAAAAGAACGATGTGTAAAATAACGAAACATTAAATAACTTCCCATAAAGAAAACACCTAGAAACATTGCATATAACGCCGTTGTAATATGATTATGCCCATCAAACCAATATACGAGAAATATAGCTAGTAGTTGAATTATGGTAAAGCAAATAAGTGGTATATGATCACGTATAAACAACCTTATCATTTTTCTATACCAGTATCCCAAGTAATATGCAATCTATATCCAACACTACGAATCGTTTCAATCGCACCTTCTATATGTAACGTTTGTAACTTTTTACGCACACGTGTTGTATTTACACTTAATGTATTATCATCAACATAAGATTCACTATCCCATAATTTATTAAGTAACACTTCTCTACTCACAACACGCGGATAATTTTTCATTAATGTCTCTAATAAAATAGCTTCGTTTCTCGTTATATCAATCTCGTCATTTCTAAGTTTCAATACAAGTCTTTCAGGATATAAACAAAGACCTTGTTGCTCAATCATTCGCTCTTCTAGTTTCGGTGCATAATCTCCATATGCACGTCTTAAATGACTACGAATTTTCGCCACTACAACTTCATAATGAAAAGGCTTCGGAATAAAATCATCGCCACCGTTTTCTAACGCCATAACTTGATCCATCGTGCCTTCACGGGCCGAAATGAATAGTATCGGACATGTTGAAACTCCGCGAATTTGACGACACCAAAAGTACCCATCAAAACTCGGTAAATTAATATCTAATAAAACTAACTCTGGTTGTTCTTCTAAAAAAATGTTTAATACATTTTGAAAGTCCGATACAATAACTCCTTGATAACCATATTTCGCAACATGTGTCGATAATAGTTCTGCAATTTTCATATCGTCTTCTACAATCATAATTTTGACCATTATTGAACTCCTTTTTAATCCACAATCTCAAATATACTTATATAAAATAAATACTACCTCTTTTCACAAAATCCGTAAATTAAAAAAAGATGCTTTTATACAAAAGCATCCTTTTTCGTCCCTTATCTATTTAATATGAAATTTACTAAAAGTAAATCCTAGTTTCTCCACATAATCCATTCCTAGTTCCATACGCGCTGTTTTCAGCGGATCCACAACTTGGCAAACTTTTAAATTACCTGCTGCCGATAATAAAAGCGTTGCATCAGCTTTAGACATTGTTAATTCTTCATGTAAAAATGTCACCATATTACGTACAGCACGATTTGCTGCATCATCTAACAATTTCTCTGAAGCAATCGTCATCATTTTTTCTTTTTGAATAGCCATTGGTAATGGCCATTGTTTTCCTTTTATAATTTGAACTGTTACAGTTACCTCACCAGCAACCTCTACACCACTAACACCAATTTCACCATCACCCATTGCTGCGTGTAAATCACCTAATGCTAATAGTGCTCCTGGGACATTAACTGGTAGTAGTAATGTTGTTCCTTCTTTAATTTCTTTACAGTCCATATTCCCGCCGTGATCATGCGGTGTGCCACATGAAATGCTCTTTTCTTTCGGTGCAGTACCAATTACCCCAATCATTGGATTAATCAGGATTTGTAGTTCACTTGAAAACAAAACATATTCATTATGTATTGGGACAATTTTCACTGTATTTTCATTTAACTCATCACCCATTACACCAAGGTTTGCACCTGTAGTTAAAACGCCCTGCTCTGCAATTTCAATTTTTTCAATCGTTACGACTAATATATCGCCAGGTTCTGCTCCTTTAACATATACAGGTCCAGTCGCTGGATTAATTCGGTTCCAATCTAATTCTTGTAACACAACATCTTCAGAATCGATTTGATTTTCAAAGCAATCATATGTTTCAAATACAAGACTGCTCCCAATTTCTACTTCCATACACGGCTTATTTTCTGGTGACATTGAGTAAATGATATGGTCTTTATGAATTCGATACATAATACCTCTCCCTTTTATATTTATCTACTATTACTAATTAGCTTTTTTTATACAAGCTCCTCTTAAAATTAAATGTTATTTTTATGTAAAAAAGCACGCAGATTGTTTTATAACATACACTCTTTACTATAACAGAAAGGTGGTATCACTATGCCCCTTATTCCATACAACGAAAGTGATGTTGATTTACTAGCTCGATTAATTCGTGCTGAAGCTGAAGGCGAAGGTCGCCAAGGTGAGGAGTTAGTTGGATGCGTTGTAGTAAACCGTGTATTTTGTGATTGCTTAGATTTTAAACAACTCCGCACCGTACGAGACGCTGTATATCAAAGCCCCGGCGGATTTGAAGCAGTACAATATGGATATTTTTATCAACGCGCTCGTGAATCAGAAAAAGAAATCGCACGAAAAGTTTTACAAGGTCAATGGCGCTGGCCTGCACGATGGGCTCTTTGGTATTTCCGTCCAGTTGGAGCTTGTCCGCCTGAATGGTATAATCAGCCATTTGTAGGACAGTTTAAAAGCCATTGTTTTTATGAACCAAGTGGTGATGAATGTCCGAAAATGTATTCACGATAGTAAAATTTGCAACGCAAGTACTTAGAAATTTTGGTACTTGCGTTGCTTTTAACTGTGTTTTAGAAATCTAATAGTGTGATGAAATTTTCTATGCCTACTACATGTATTAATAATAGTATACGAGGACCATTTGATTGATTCATAATGAGCTTATATATAATAGTGAATAATTGTTTTTGATTTTCTTTCATTATTTTTTTATTTTCATGATGACAAATCGCATATAATTGCTCCATTAAGTTAGAGTAATCTTTATTAGAACGAAGTATTTTACAAACTTCTACTAGCCATTCTTTCTGCCTTTCATCTAATGTGTAGTAAAACTCTGCATTTTTCTCCTCATTTACCGCGATTAATTTTTCAGATTGAAAGTTTCTTATCCAATACTCTGCGCGATTACTTATCGCTCTCATTTCATCTAATGCATAGCTCCTATCTATTTTCTTTAATATCCCCTGTAAAATAGTTGAATCAAAATTTAATAATGGTAACGTTCCTGCTACTTGATTAAATTTCGGATATTCTTTAATCTCACTATCAACTCTAGAGATTTTAATTGCATCAAATAAATCTTCATTTTTGAGCGTTTTATTTTCATAACTATCTTTCAATCGCTCATACTCTGTATAATTACGAATCACATCTTCATCCAACCCAATATGAAAAGCAGCACCTGGTTTGTATTTTGCAAACATAAAGAGAATTACTTCTGGTATATACACTTTCAATAAATTGCTTGGTGTAATACTATTCCCTGAAGAACTAGACATTTTTTCATGATTCCCTTTAATACCAATAAAATCGTAAGCAACGTAATGAGGCGCTTCTCGATTGAATATTTTCCTTGCAATTTCTTTTGATACATTATAACTACCCGTTTCTGATGAATGATCTCTACCGCCCGGTTCAAAAATAACATCCTCTATCATCCATCTCATCGGCCAATCGATTTTCCAGTTTAGTTTCATTTTATTTGTATTTAATACGGATAACTCTTTTTCATTTCCGCATTCACATTCATACCGGACTGTTTTTAATACTTCATCAAAATGTGTAATAGTTGTTGTATCTTTTCCGCATCTCTCACAATATAATGTAGCTGGATAAAAGCTCTCTCGCTCTTCTTCACTACACTCTCTAGTTTTAAAACCCATTAAAATATCATATATTTCTTTTCGTTTATACAAGGCCTCTAATATATTTTCGTTATACCTTCCGCTTCTATATTCATCATGTTGATAAATAAATTCTACTTCAATTCCAAATGCTTGAAGCGATTTTTCAAACTCTTTTTCAAAATGCTCCGCATACGAGTTATGACATCCATACGGATCTGGAATATCACAGTATGGCATACCAATATACTTTGCAAAAGATGGATCAATATTTTTTGGAACTTTTCTAAACCTATCATAATCATCCCACGAAAATATAAAACGAGTCTTTTTCCCTAAATCTTGAAGTGCTCTTACTACGAAATAAGTCGTTACGATTTCACGAAAGTTCCCAATATGAACAGAACCTGACGGACTAATTCCAGATGCACAAACAAACATTTCTTTATTTGGATGTTTCCTAATTAATTCATGTGCTACTTCATACGCCCAATGCATATATTACTCACCTCAATTATTTTTTGTTTCTCATTTCCAGTTTTATGCAACAAAAAAACTCCCACCCCCAAGATTATTCATCTTGAGGACGAGAGTTGTTAGCTTCGCGGTACCACCTCAGTTTGTTAATATGTCACCATATTAACCTCTTCAGGTACGGCAAAATATGCTTATACCCTATCTCTATAACGGGAGAACCCGTCGCACCATCCCTAAATAAATTAGTTCCTTGCGCAGCTCCAAGTCTTTTTTCATTAAGATGTATACCGCTCTTTCTCAGCTACCAGAGCTCTCTGTACGTATTCTTTCTTAACTACTCTTCTCTTCTATGCCTTAAATATTAGTTTTTTAATATGATAATTTATAACACTTTTATTGTCAAACTTTTCCGAATCGAAATCGTAAAATTATCTAAAAAAATTCTTTATCGCTTCTAATTGAATTTTGTGGCTACACTCATCACAACAATATGCCCCTTTTGGTTTCTCTTTAAATCGCTTATATTTTTCACTACCTTCGTAAACACGAAATATATTCTTACAAGAAAAGCAAACAATCTCATAAAACATCATATGCATTTTCCTCTCCGTGTTTATAAACCTTTTAATCACTTGAGAAGATTAGTTTTCTAGAGCACAAATCATAATATCCTCTGACTAAAAGGTTTACCTCTATTCTTATCGAATTATATTAATATCTTATAACGCGAGGTGAACATCTTGTTCAGTAATATAGACTTAGTTTTAAATGTTAAAGCAAGTTTAGCTGAAGGACCATGTTGGAATGAAAAAAAGCAACTTTTATATTGGGTTGATATTATGGAGAAAAAATTATGCATATATAATCCTACTACCAATACGAACCGAGTAATCGCTCTCAATCAACAAATCGGCTGTGTTGTTCCATATTTAGAGGATGTACTACTCTTAGCTATGGAAAACGGCTTTTATTCTATTAATGTAAATACAGAAAAACTGACACATATTTTTGACCCCGAACCTCATTTAATAGAAAATCGTTTCAATGATGGAAAATGTGATCCAGCTGGTCGTTTCTGGGCAGGTACTACAGATACATACGGTATGAATGCTGCAGGTTCCTTATATTGTTTACATAATAATTTGAGTGTAGAGAAAAAAGTTTCACACGTAAATACTTCAAACGGAATCGCTTGGTCACCTGATCATACATACTTTTACTTTATAGATACACCTACTAAAAAAGTGGTTCGCTATCAATATAATATACGTACTGGAGACATTCATAATCCAAGTGATGTAATCATTTTCTCTGAAAATGATGGTCTACCTGATGGTATGACAATTGACGAAGAAGGTTGTTTATGGATTGCACATTGGGGAGGTTCAAAAATAACTAGATGGAATCCCTCTACTGGAGAACAAATATTAAGTATTCCAATTCCTGCGTTATATGTAACATCATGTACATTTGGTGGGCCTAACTTAACTGATTTATATGTTACAACAGCCAGAACAAGAATGACGGATGACGAATTAAAAGAGTATCCACATGCTGGTGGTATTTTTCGAATTCAAACAAATATAAAAGGTTGTCCTACATATGAATTTTGCAATAAAAATATTGGAGTTGAAACAATGTGAACCGTATCGATTACATAAGACAAGAAGAAAAGAAATATCACGACCTTTGCTATGAACAATATAAACTGTTTGAAGCTGGCTCTTGGCTTTTCAAACCAGTTAAAACGGTTATGGACTTGATGAACCACTTTGACGGACAAAACAACTTGCAAGTACTTGACCTTGGCTCTGGCGTCGGTAGAAATAGCATTCCAATTGCACAAAAGATTAAAAATGCTAGCGGAACTGTTACATGTGTTGATTTACTTAATTCCGCTTTAACAAAGCTACAAATTTATAGCAAAGAACATGACGTATTCGAGGTTATAAAAACAGAACAAGCAGCAATTGAAAACTATCATATTAGACCTAATACTTATGACTATATCGTTGCAGTATCAAGTTTAGAGCATGTTAAATCAGAAGAAGATTTAAAAAACGTGCTCCAATCTATAAAAAGAGGTACAAAAAACGGTGGTATTAATTGTTTAATTATTAACTCTAACATACAAGAAATTGATTTAAAAACGAATGAAGAATTAGAGGCTTTAATTGAAATTAATCTCCTAACTGAAGAAATGATACGCCTATTAAAAAGTATTTATAAAGGATGGAAAGAAGTAAAAGTTGAAATAAAAGAATTAGCTTATAATATAGTTCGTAATGAAAGACACATTCGATTAAAAACAAATGCCATTACATTTGTCATTCAGAAATAATACTATAAAAAGTAAGGATATTTCCTCATATATTCATAGGAATACCCTTACCTTTTATTTTCATAAAATTATTTTGTTATTAGTTTTCGCATCATTTAAAATATAATTTTCATTCGACATACTACTCAGCTATTAATTGAATTCATTAACTGGAAGAAATATTCTGCTTCATGAGTCTCATTCAATTTATACCATGAATGAAGTGTATCCGGCGCAAATACATCTAATTTTTTCAGTACTTCCATGGCAAATTCTAGAGGCGCTACACCCGATGCAGTAATAAGGTTTCTACTAGACGCTACAGGTCCCACTTCATAAAATTTTTCTCCTTTATAAGTAGGACAAACCATTTTCATATACTCTAAACTATTACTTGTGTGATTTATAGAATCCAAGTAACCGTAATTTGCAAGACCTATAGTTGCACCGCAAATTGCTGCTACAATTGTACCAAGTTTTAAAGCTTCATCAACTGTTTTCAAAATAGGTTTATGTATTTCTTCACTCCAAGTATTCCCTCCAGGTAAAATTAATAGATCGTTACTCTCAAGGATACATTCATCTAGGGAAATATCCGGCTTTATATTCAAGCCCCCCATTGAAATAATCGTTTCTTTATTTATTCCAACTGTTACTACTTTAAAAGGCGCTACATCTTTTTTGAAATATCTCCCTGTATTAAGTTCAGCAATTAAATGTCCGTATTCCCAATCAGACATCGTGTCAAATACATATAGATAGGCTTTTCTTGTTTGCATTCAATAACACTCCATTCATATGCTACACTCTTAATTAAAACGAGTGTTCTTTTCAGTTTAACATTTTATGCAATATTTATGGTGTAAAATTCCAAATAAAAGAGCACTTGTTTCCGCAAGTGCTCTTTTCGGGGATTTTGAGATACCCTATTAACGAAAGTTAAGCTTACTTAAAGTTAAGAGGTATTTATACTATATGCTTGTCCTTTTTATTTGTGCATGATCAATATATAAACATCTTTAGAAATATTTAAAAACTTTTATTTATAGTTCCTTCTGGCATTTTATCATTAAGAAATTGATTGAAGGTTTATTTTCCATGTGCTTATTTGGTTCATCAATTTCGGAAACTTGTACTAGTCCATATTTATTAAAATCTCGTTTTATAGATTCAGAATTATAGAAGAACATTTTTACTCCTTCCATTATTTCGAAATAGTCTTTATCCAACTGTTTTCCCTTGCCAAACATTGGAGCTTTTTGAGAAACAGTTGTGAAAACCATATATCCACCTGGTTTTAGCTGATTATAACAATCTTTAATAAATTGCTCTCTCTCCTGCTTATTCAACAAATGCAAAAGTGCATGACTATATATACCATCATATGATTTGTTATCAAAAGGCATCTCATTTACCGAACCGTGATAAATGCTAATATCTTCTAGTCCATGTTGCTTTGCTAAATCAATGGCTGTTTTTGAAATTTCAATACCTGTTACATTTATACCATTATCGATAAAAAACTTTGCATTTCTTCCATATCCAATACCCGGAACTAATATATCCTTAACATTCTTTTCAAGAAAAAAATCTTTTGTCAAAATTGCAGATTCTGTAGGTTCAAATCCCCACATCGTTTGTTTTTCAATAAAACTTGATTCCCAAAATTCCATTATGTATCTATCTCCTTATTTTCAATCCATTTTCAGTATCAAATTAAAAGCATTTTTGTATTTGCTATACAGTTTTTTCTTCTATTCATACCACTTACCTTAGTCATCGTAGCTCCATTGAATATAGCATAATAATAAGCCTATATCTAATATAAAGATTGGTTAAAAATCTACCCTATTTTATTAATCCTTACGTTTATAGAAAATAAAAAAACAGCCAATATTTTTATGGTAGTATTGGCTGTTTCTCATGAGAAATTATCTTTTTATATTGTACCGATCTAATACTTTTTCTAACATTTCTAAAGTTATTGGTTGTGCTTCTTTTATTAATTGATAACCAATACGACCATTCGGTTCAGCTGTAACTTTTTGTAAAATCTTCAAATCATGAATTCCTTTTTCTCTTAATTGCATATAAAGTTGTTGTTCCGACATTTTTGCCTGCATCAAATTCTCTTTTACAATCTCTCCGTTTTCAACAATTATAATGCTACTTCCATTTAAAAATTTTTCCACCTTCCTTAATTTCAATTCAAAGAAATGAATGATAAGTAATATGCTTGCAAATATGATAGCTGCAAATATAGATGGGACTACTTTTCTACTTAATACAGGTTCTAC
Organism: Bacillus sp. N6; assembly: GCF_052805735.1. NCBI lineage: Bacteria > Bacillati > Bacillota > Bacilli > Caryophanales > Bacillaceae > Bacillus > Bacillus sp. N6. The sequence continues at coordinate 2,543,972 of NZ_CM127843.1, read as the reverse complement.
AATAATACGGCCAATTGATACAACTATAATGATTTCAGCTCTTGTCATTTGGCTGACAGATGTACTACCTGTCATTTTCAAAACAATTATTCCAGTAAAAGTTAATATAATACTTTCCCAAATTATATTCATAATAACCCAATCCTTTAATGGTGTATTTTACTATCATTCCCATTAAAGGTGTGTTTTACTTACCTATTAAGTTGTTAAATCCTTCAGACCATGATGGAAATAAAGGTATCCAACCATACTCTTTACGTGCCTTATTATTGGAAGCTCCTCTTTCCCAACTATTTTTCCCATCTTGAACTTTAGGCTTAGGTGCCCCTATCGCTGCTGCATATATTGGTAACCATTCTTTACTAGTTGCTGGATAATTATCTACAATATTTACGATTCCTGAAGGCCAATTAAGGGCTAGCATAGTAGCTCTTGCAGCATCTTCAACATGTATAAACGAGCTTATCCCGTCTGATGCGATAATTTCATTATTACGAACTTGATTTGCTATTAATCCGTTTTCCGCATACCAGGTTCCTGGTCCGTATAATGTGCCGTAACGAAGTATAACCGATTCAGGTAACTCAATAACAGCTTTTTCTAATTTCAATATGCCATTAACAGTGACTTGCCGAGGCATAGAAGCAGTAATATGTAGTGAGTTTTTTTCAGTCGCAAATGTATCCCCTGGTTCATACGCCCATGAAATACTTTGAGCGATTATTTTCTGTACCCCTACATTTTTAGCGGCATCGACAAGGTTACGAGTGCCTTTTGTTCTAATTTTTGCATTATCCTCAAAATCCCATGAAGATAATGACGTTAATTGATGAATAACTACATCGGGATTTGTTTCTTCTAATACAGAAAATACAGCCTTTCTATTAAATACATCAGCTATTACTGGTATAGCACCAACCTTTTTCATTGCTTCTACTTGCGAAGTATTACGGATCATCGCAAAAACTATATGCCCATTTTTTATTAACATTGGCAATAAAGAACGTCCTATTACACCAGTTGCACCTGCTACAAATATTTTCATATATGTTCCTCCTCATTTAGTAATCATAAATGTGACGAAACATTTGTGAGGTATGTGACAAATATTTGCTCATTTTTTTCGTTATTCATATGAAACATATACTTTTAATGGTTTAATTATCCCTAAACTCAATTCATCAAAGCATTCTATGAGTGAAGTATAATGTATTTCATGTTGAAAGATCTCTTCTATAAATGGTGTTTTTCCTATTTCTTTAAAAAACCAATCTGCATGTTTTTGATAATGGTATCCGTCACTTGATCCAATGATTTGCAATTCTTTCTGATAAAAGTTAGCAATTAATGTTAGTTCTTCAATATTACCATCAGACAGTATACATATTTCACCATTAGTTTTAATAGTTTTTTGCAAAGTATGGAACCCACTATTTGTAGCAGAACATTCAAAACCATAATTATATGTTTCTATTATTTTCTCTTCTGAATCATATATGTTTTTCGCACCAAAATTCTTTGCAAAATCTCTTCTATTTTTATTAGGCTCAACAACATCCACGTGCTCAACGCCTACATAGTATTTTAAGAAATAACAAGCGAGTAAACCAATAACTCCCATTCCAGTTATAAGTACTTTTTCATCCTGTCGCGGGTTTAGTTTCAATACTCCTTTAGCGGCATCACACGAAAGAATAGATAATAAAGCAACTTTAGGTTGTATAGAACTAGGCACTCGAATTACTTTATAACCCTTAACTATCCCTATCGTTTCATGTCCATAAAAAGAAACTACTTTATCGCCTACGTTTACATGTGTTACTTTATTACCAACTTGAATCACTTCACCATAACTTTCATATCCAGTTTTTCTTGGATAAAAAGGATTCGTATCTGTAACATCGGATCCATTATACTGTGGTAACTCGGCCCCAATGCTTATCGCTCCTGCGATTGTTTTAACGATAATTTCATCGTCCTGTATGTCCTTAATTTCATTTGTTTCCCACTCAAGTTGTTTAGGCCCTTTTACAATTAACTTATATTGTTCCATTTATATCCTCTCTTTTTATAAAGATGTTATAAGTAATATTGTTATCCATCTAGATTTCGACTAAATTTATTTACCTAATAGATGATAAATTACCCTTGCCCACGTTTATACCTTTAATGCTCCTGTACCTTTCTGTTCAGCGTCTAATACTTTAAGATTACTATTCTGATAACATTTTAAGAAAAGTCGTTGCCGCCCAAATGAAATACGCAAGTTGCGTCACGATATACATCGTAATTTCAAAACCTGTAAGCTTTCTTTCCCTTTTTATTTTCTTTAAGTATCTATAAAAACAAAATGAACATAAGATCAGTAAAACAATAGACATTTGATATAGATTATCCACTAAAAGAACTGCCATTTATTTCATCACCTTTCCAATAAAGTGAAACTTTAATCAGTGGGGGTTTTGTTCATCCTTCACTGATTATCAGCCCTCACCAGTCGGGATTTAACGGGATAAAAAATATATAGTTCAAGCATATCATTTTAACGGAACAAATTACCACAATTTTCAAATTGAATAAACTTCCTAAGTAAAAGAAGTCACTTTTTGGAAATGTTTCAATACAATATTATGTAATTCAATACTCACTATATAATATTAGATTAGGTTTTCTTTTACTGTACATGCTTAGGAGGAAGTTTTACATGCAATTGATTCATAACATACAAAAAACGTTTAATAACCTATGTAACTACGATACGGTCAATTTAATACACGCTATTCAATCATTAAATATTTCACTTCATAAAATATCTCCTTTTATTACTTCACCAGTTAATCTGGAATATGGAAGGAACGTTATCTATCAGTCTGAATTTGTAGAGATTTTAGTATTAAATTTCCCCAGCAAAGCAAAGACTTTTGTGCACGATCACGGAATATCTGTAGGATGTATACTAATAGTCAATGGTACGCTACAAAATATAACGTACGAAAATAATAGCGAGCGGATTGAAGAGTTTACAGAGGGAAATATTTTTACAGTAAAAAAAGATACTGTGCATAAAATGTATAACGCTACAGATTCAACAGCAATAACATTTCATGTATATTCCCCACCATTAAAAGATGTACAAATATATGAGTAGTCTTTAAAAGGAGGAAATATGCAAAATTTAAAGGATCACTATATAAAGAGCTTACAAGATGGTCGAAATGTTTGGCTCTATGGACAAAAAATAGATGTAACTACAGATAAACATTTTGCAGGAACATTAAGTACCATTTCTAATTTATTTACATTGTTTGATGACCCCATACGAAGAGATTCTATTGGATATGTGAGCCCAAACACGAAAGAATTTGTTCATACAGCATTTTTAGTTCCGAATTCCTATAATGAATTATTAATGAGAAGAACTGCATTTGAAACGTGGAGTTATGCTACAGACGGTGTAATGAGTAGATTATCTGATTATGCAAGATCGAGACTTACTGGCTGGTACGTATCAAGATATTTTTATAAAAAATTCGATGCACAGTTTCCAGATAAAATTACATCTTATTATGAAAAAGCGAGAGATAATCACTTGTTCTTAAGTGTAGTTCAACGTGACCCACAAATAAATCGTTCTACAGAATCAATATTGAATGCAAAAAATTTAGGGTTACTAAGAGTTACTAAGGAAACTTCTGATGGGATTTATTTAAATGGTGCAAAAATGATAGGTACTGCTTCTCCTTATTCAAATGATTTATTAATCTATCCATTAGCAAAACTGACTGATACTCAAAAAGATTTAGCTCACTTTCTCATTGTGGCAGCCAATTCCCCTGGATTACATATGGTTTGTAGAGAACCATTTGCGAATACAAACTCTAGTACAGTTGATTCCCCTCTTAGTTCACAGTACGATGAAATGGATGCACTATTAATCTTTGATAATGTATTTGTACCATGGGAACGAGTCTTACTATATAACAACCCTGAAGCGTTATGGGCAATAAAGTCAGATGTAGCTTCTAGTAGTTTAGCTTATCACCAAGCAATGGTACGATTAGTAGTAAAGCTAGAATTTATAACTGCAATTGCTTGTGAAATTGCTGAAGCGATCGGTGCTACTACTTATTTGCATGTTCAAGAGAAGCTTGGGGAATTAATTATGCAAATCGAAACAATTCGCGCACTTTTAATTGCTGCTGAAGTTGAAGGTACTACAAATGATACGAAAACTTATTTGCCGAATTTTAAATATATCGAAACTGCAAGGGGTCTTGGTTCCAAATATTATGCCCGTGCAATAGAAATTTTACAATTAATTGGAGCAGGTGGGTTCATTCAACTTCCTTCGAGCTCGAATGACTTCAAGAGTCCTATAGCTGATTTATTGAAAAAGTACTTTAAAGGAACGAATATAGATGCCGAACAACGCACAAAATTATTTAAGTTAGCCTGGGATATCATCGGAAGCCCCTTAGGATCTAGACACGAATTGTATGAAAGATTTTATGCTGGAGATCCAATACGAAATACAGCTATGCAATATGTAAATTATGATAAAAATCACTTTAAAAAGATGATAAGTAAATATTTACATTGATGAAAAAGAGCACTCTTTGAAGAGTGCTCTTAAAAAATATATAATTATCCAATTACATATATAATTGCTCCGGCCACAACTGCTACTTTTCTCCGTAATGTTTTCATCTTATTCACTTTTATTTTTATAATTCAGCTTTATTACTTCTGGTATATACTTCCTATCATATTTTCTCGTATAGATTTCTCCATCAGGAGTAACGTATTGTAAAACAATCTCACCACAAACCCCATCTAGTATTTCAAATTCACCTTGTGCATTTGAAATACTGTGTTCCTTACTTTCAATTGAACCTTCATATATTTTCACATTAAATATAGGTTCGTTATTTTGATCTACGATAATACCTCTTGAATACTTAGCAACTGCTATGCATTGATCCTCTTTTTTATAATATTTAGTCACAACTATTACTCCAATTATTATAGCGCTACATACAAACAAGAGAATGATTTTGCGCCTCACAACGAACCTCCTAATTCAAATTATTCTTTTCTAAACTGAAAATTAAACTGTCTTAATTGCTTGATTTCCTCAATTACTTTACGAATACCTTCTTCAATCTTATCTTCTTTTACATTCGAAACATTTAACTTTAACAGTTTTTCTTTAGGAAAATTCCTCATATAATTCTTATCAATAGTATCGACACTTATTTGAATGTCACCTAATTTTTGTATAAGTGTGTCTGTAACTGTGTTTTTCTGCATTTCTAAACAAGTGTGTATTCCAAATGTGTTTTGTCTATTATATGTAAATAATGATGGATTTTCATTTTGCACTTTTTCTAATGTTTTTGCTAGTTTTATCGATCTATTGTAGTAGGAAGAATTAATTTTACTTTTATGACGTTCAAACATCCCGCTCTTTATATAAATTTCTAAAGCCGCTTGAGAAATCATCGGACTATCAATATCTAGTATCTTTTTGTATGTATAGAAAGCATTTGCAATGGATGGTGGGATGACCGCAACTCCAACCCGTAAACCAGGAAAAATAATCTTAGAATAACTTTTCAAATATATGACATGACTACAATTATCCAAGCTATATAACGGATCTGCTTTTGAATCAGTTTCTAAATCTGCTAAATAATCATCTTCCACTATAAATACATTGTATTTCTTAGCCAGTAATACGATTTTTTCTTTCTCATCTTTAGAATAAGAAGTTCCAAGCGGATGATGATATCTCGGTATCGTATAAAAGAATTTTATTTTTCCAGTTTGAAATATTTGCTCCAATTCATTCAAATCGATACCTTCATTCGTACGTTTAATACCGATTAAAGGAACTTTATTTATTTCTAGATAATCAATATATAGATGATATGTTGGCTGTTCAATTAATATGGTTTCATTTCCATTCGGAAATGGTATAGAAGTTAATATAGCAAGCGCCTGCTGAACACCTGACGTTATAAAAATATTTTCTTCTTTTGTAAAGACTTGATAATTTGCTAGTTGTTTTTGAATAACTGGTATTAAAGATGGTAACCCTTTCGGCGTTCCATATACAAACAAATCATTTTTATACGTATCAATAGCCTTATTAATACAATGTTGAAAATCTAAATACGGAAAAACATCTGGATCTGGTGCTGAAGAGGCAAAGTCAATTATCTCATTATTTTCTATCGTATTCTCTGATTTTTTAACAACGTAGTATCCACTTTGAGGGACAGAATATATAATGTGACGCTTTTCTAATTCATGAAGCGCACGTATAACTGTTGCCTTATTACATTCATATTGCGTAACGAGTGACCGTATAGACGGTAATTTCTTCCCTTCTTTTATTTCTCCATTTTGAATCATATTTTCTATGTCGTTTAAAATATTTAAATACTTATACATCTTACACCTCCTTCAGTAATTCTATATTTAATTATATCGATTTTTCATTCGTATAGCATTCATTCCTCAATTAGTTAATTTTCCGATCATCTATATCGTAAATCCCAATAGCATATGAATCATTTTCAATCCATTTCTTTACTGCTTCTGTTTTAAGTACACCTTCAACTTCTTTTTCTATTTTCTGTCCAAGTTCTCTCGCCCCTACTTCATCATCGCTAATCTTAGTTTTTATATCAATGGTAACAGGTTGATTCTTTATATAATTTATTTGCTGAATACTAAACCCTTCATATCCGTTTTTTCTGAATCCGTCATCAAATATATGTCCAAAAACTAACTCCCATCTATGTTCTGCATTTACAATCTCCTTGTTTCTTTGAGATACATTTACTTTATAGGACATAACGCCTTGAATTTGCAATCTTTTATTAATTTCTTTTTTTATTTCGTTAGCATTTTCGCTATCAGCAATCTCTAAATCTACTATCCTTTCTTTTTCATCTCTTATAGCAGCACTAAAAAAAGATTCCTCCTTTACCGCCGCTGTAGCAATATCCATCACTATAGACTCTTCACTTTTAGCATCTTCAATGTCATTCTCACAGGCACATAATAAAGCAAGTGGAAATAAAAATACAAATAACTTTTTTCCCTTTCTCATGTAGCACCCCTCCATATATTTTCATTTACGATAAACTTTTTACTTTGACATATAAATACCTTCTTTAATTATTAAATTTAACATTATTTCACATTTCCCCCACTTAACAAGGGAATTACAATTAATAAATAGAATATCTCTATGAATAAATAAAAAGTGAGGGATATATAATGCAACGTGTAAATACGATTGATATTAGTAATGTACTACAATTGGAAAAAACTCTTTCGACTTTATTAAATAAAATGATTTCTTCAAAACTAGACCTTGAAAATTGGTTAAAAGAGCAGTCAAAAGTAATTTGGGACATCGAAGAACAATTAAGATCACATTACATCGCCTTTCAATGTAATACGGATGATGAAGAAATAAAGGATACTTTTGAACATGATCAACAATTTGTAAAGCCACTTTTAAAGCGGTACCAAAATTTATTGGATAATAAATATTTAGAGTCACCTTTTCGAATGGAATTAGATTCTAACGTATATGGTTTATTAGATACAAAAATAAAAAATGCTCAAAAGTTATTTTGTGAGGAAAATATCGAATTAGAAATAAAGGAAGACAAATTAATCACAGAGTACTTTAAAATCACTGGAGGATTAAGTGGAATTTGGGACGGAGAAGAAAAAACGATAACAGAATTACAATCCTATTTACAAGATTCGAATCGTGACACCCGTAAAAAGGCAAAAACCATTATTTCTGAACAATTTTTATCTGTTGAAAAAGAACTCCAAAACATATTAAATCAATTAATTGAAATTCGCCATCAAAAAGCAAAAAATATTCAACTAGAGAATTATCGCGATTATATGTTCAAAAAATACGAGCGTTTTGATTATTCAGCGATAGATTGCTATGAACTAGCTGAATCCATACGTAAGTATGTTGTGCCTCTTAAAGATAAAATATTGCTAGAGAAACAAGAAAAACTGCAAGTGGATACGCTTCGCCCATGGGATGTATCAGCTGTAACTCCAGATCAAAAAGTACTTAAACCTATTGCAAATGAAAATGATTTAATTGAAAAGAGCACTCATATCTTTAATAAACTAGATGTTGAATTTTCAGCACTTTTAAACCGAATGTATAAACACAATTGTCTCGATTTAACAAGCCGCAAAGGAAAAGCAGCTGGTGGCTTTTGTGAGTACTTACCAGCTTCACAATTATCTTATATTTTTATGAACTTAAATTATACACAAGATGATATTGTCACTTTTATACATGAAATGGGGCATAGTATTCATAACGAACTCATAAAACCATTAAAATTACGACAGTATATAGAAATTCCAGCTGAAACAGCTGAACTAGCCAGTATGACAATGGAGTTATTCTCGCTTAATTATTGGGATACCTTCTATACAGACAAAAAAGATTTAAAACAAGCAAAAATTAACTTCTTTAAAGATGTTATTTCATATTTACCTGTTATGCTTATTGTCGATCAATTTCAACACTGGCTGTATGAAAATCCAAGTCATACTTCTGAAGAAAGAAATGAAAAATACTTACAACTTCAAAAACATTATCAGTCTAGCGTCATACATATTGATGGCTACGAAAACTGGATAGCAACGAGTTGGTTACCTGTACTCCATATTTTTGAAGTACCATTTTATTATATTGAATATGCGATCGCCCAACTTGGCGCTTTACAAATGTATAAACAATATAAAGAGGAACCTAAGCAAGCGCTAGAAAATTATAAAAAGGCATTATCACTAGGAAGCTCGCAATCTATAAAAGAAGTGTATAATGCAGCCGGTATTCGTTTTGATTTTTCTGGTGAAACAATTAAAGAACTAATGCTATTTGTAGAAAAAGAATTAGAATTACTTGAGCAATTATAAGAAGCAAGCTGCACCTATATTTTGGGTGTAGCTTTCTTCTTTATTTTATTAATCAGCTCTATGTACTGAGTATCTCCATATCCGATTGTTGGAAAAAGATAAAACAACTTTCTTAATAATTCACGAGTTGATAAATCTTTATTTTTAGAGATGAATTTCATTACTGCATTATCTTCTGTTAACATTTCTAAAAATAAGTCTATAGCCTGATACATTACAGGTGGTACTTTATGAGAGGTCTTTTTATGGTTTACTAATACTTCATTGTATATAGAAGAATAATTCCCCAATTCAAGTTCAATTTGATTTATTTTAAATTCATCCTCTCTAAAGCTATTTAAGTATACCTTCCCTTCATAAGCAGACTGTTCAAGATGAGAAAGTATGGTAAGTAGGTTCATTTGGCAAAACATATCTTCACCAAACCATAGAACAATACATTTATACTTTTTCGTAAAAAGGTTTTCTAACGGATCTATAACCTTTTTTATATAACTTTCTACTGAACTGTTATGTCCTTTCGCTCTTGTTTTAATAAACTCTTCATTAAAAACTTGAGTAGTAGCCGAGTTCACACACATTGCCTCATTAAATGGGGCATAATCAGAATCACCCATTAGCTTTTCGTTTTTAAATTCTTCATACATAACTTGACCATTTAATATGTTAAGTACCTCTTTATCAAATAGCTTACTCTTCCTATCTCGTAACTGTTCAACCTCTATTTTTCTAGAAATATTCATTTTAAACGCCCCTTCTTTATTTAAATTTAGTTTAACAAATGATTGAATAGGCATTTTGTTAAGTTGGTATTCTCTTGGATTCATTCCAAAAACATTTTTAAAACTTCTACTATAAGCCTCTTGGGAAGAGTAATCGTAATCCAATGCGACCTCAATTATCTTCCTACCATTCTTTAAATCTTCCGTAGATAAATACAACCTTCTAAGAAGAATATAACGTCTAATACTGAAACCCGTTACTTGATGAAATTTAAAAGAGCAATAATAAGGAGAATACCCCATGTAACGAGATAATTCATTTAATGAAAATCTCTTTTTTAAATTGCTTTCAATCCAATTAATCATCTGCTGTATATGTTCATTCATTTCCTTCACTCCTTATTTAAAAGTATAGGAGAAGTGCGTTTCTTTCTTTTGATATTTCTTGTGTTTTATAACATGAGCCTTTCTCTAAAATCTTTATAATCTATATATAAGTATTAATTTTATATTTTTTCATCTATCTTATTTTGTCATACCTTCTATTCATTTTTCAATTTAGCGTTAATGAGTATGTTGGCAACACCTTACTAATTATTAAAGGTCAATTTACATCATATTTCATTTTAAAGGATTTCAAAAATTAAACACGAATTTTATAAAATAAAATTCTTTTAATTCCCAAGTTAAAAAATTAAGGTTTGGAAAGGACGTTTCAATGAACAAGCTAGAAAAAGAAATACTTCAATTCATAAATGAACAGTATCCGTTGAATTTTATTAACATTAAGCCAATAACAAATGAGATGTATGAATGTCTTACAGAACAAGGTACATACTTCAGTAGAATTACAAACTACAAAACATATGAAGAACAGATAGAAGAAGTTATATATACGAATTTTTTATATCAAAATGGTTTAGGTGTTCCACCAATAATCCCTTCATTACAAGGGAATTTTGTAGAAAAATTCACATTAGACAAGGAGATTTTTGCTGTATTATATAAAGCTGCTCCTGGTATACATTTACCAAGGTCTGAATGGAATTCTAATATATTTAAAAAACTTGGTAAACAAATTGGAAAATTACATCGTATATCTAAAAGCTTTGAAAAGATTAAACCAGTAAAACATATAAACGATTGGTATGAAAATGAAGAATATAATTTTCTTAAATATATCCCTAAAGAAGAAAATACAATAAGAGAAATTGCATCTGACGTTTTAACTTCCATAAAAGAGCTACCAAAATCCCCTTCAAATTACGGCTTAATACACGGAGATTTATGGTTAGAAAACATTTTAGTCGAAAATAATTCAAACTTAACAATGATAGATTTTCAAGACTGCGAAAAACATTTTTACATATTCGATTTAGCCGTTCCTATTTATAGTGCGATAGAATATTCATTTGCTGGAAATGGGAATATCGTTGACTATGAGTATTCTATTACCAAAGCACTATTTGAAGGCTACCAAGAGGAAAATGAGCTACCAAAAGAGATGAAAGACAAGTTTCCGTTATTTATTAAATTAAAGGAGATTTTTGAATATAGCTTAATGCATATGTATTGGGATAAAGAAGAATTAACGGAGGAACAAGTACGGATTATGAACCTTTATAGGATGAAGATTGAAAATAAGAATACCTATATCAATATTTAAGAATGCTGTTGTTTAACTGCAAGGAAACTTTGGTTAAACAACAGCATTTATTAATTAGCTGACAACCTTTTTATGACTTATAAATACTGATTCAATAATCTTTTCAAATACACTTCATTTTGCGGTGATACTTTTTCAGAAAATCTAGCTGCAATAATAATAGGAGCCCATTGAAAAACTTCATCTCTTGATATGCCGGTACGACTGCAATATATATGTACATACATCTCAGCTAATTCTACCGAAGATTGTGAGTACAACAAGTATGTTCGAAATACATCTGCGCGAATATCACCTGAACTAGCATCTACCCAATCTATAACTTTCACTTTCTCTTCCTTACTCAAAATCAAATTAAATGGATGAAAACCTCCATGACATAGCCTAAAATCAAATGTAATAAAATCTTATTTTTGTAATATATCCTTTTTTTTGCGTTCATCCAATTTATGCACAGATTTAATTTGACGCTCTAACTTTTCTCTCATTGATTCCATATCATCGGTATTCACACATATAGCATGAATCTTTTTTTGCTCATTAACACAAAGGCCGATATAACGCTCTGCCTCATTTAAATTATTAAGCAGAAGATCACCAATGTTGTCCCCTTTTACATGTTCCATAATAATTGCCTGTCTATTTTGTATCTTTTTCACTTCAAATACGTTTGGAACTGGCAACCCGCATGAATACGCATATTTTTGTTTTTTTGCTTCATTCATAGACTCTGTATCTGGGAGATAATCTTTAAATAATTTTACAACCTTATCATCAGTTAAATAAATTTCTGCTGTATTCCCTTTTGCAATTGGATTACCTAGATTCACTTCATTTCTCTCCTTAAAATAAATTTGAATAACGCTTAATCCTTTTCTTTGCATCCACTCTAATCATAACGAAAACCTTCTTCACGAAGATATAAAAAACTTACCACTTTCTATCCTTAAATAGAAAGTGGCAAGTTTAGTTCTTTAGGAATATTGGAATGAAACTCTGGTGTATACACAATAGAAAATGAATATCCCTGCTCAATAAATGATACTTCATTATGTTTACATTCAAAGGGAACATTATTTATCTTAAAGTTATTATGGATTCGCTGTAAAAATGCGACGTCTGGTGTTCCGAAAGAAACGTGTACTTTCGGTGATAGAGCTTTCATCGCGATTGGAATCCAAGGTCGCTGCCACCAAGTCGCGACGATATATGCAGTGCCACCTATAACAAAGTTAAAAATATCCCCATCTTCCATCGTTTTCATATTTAGATTTGATTTTAACCATTCCGTAAAAACAGGTACACTCTTAACGGGAAGACCGATTTCCCTTACGTATAAAATGTTTAAAGGTGAATATGGTACTAATACATCTTCTTTAACATAACTATGCGCAATAATTTCGAGTAGATTTCCATCTCCGTCTTTAAAGTATAAATTGAATAGACCATTCTCTTCACCAATTACATTTCCATTTTGCCATTTCACAATGAGTAATCCAGAGTCGTTTAACCACCTCGCTGTTTCATGGAATTTTGAATATGGGATTTCAAAAGCAAAATGTGCAGGTGCGATTGGTTCATACACTTCTTGAAAACTAATTGTTGTATAAGGTGTTACTTCAAATTGAATGAAGGATGCTGTTTCTTTTTTTATTGGAAAAGATAATATGTCCTTATAAACTTGTTTTACCCCTTCTATGGAAACCGTTTGTAGTTTTATATCTGATATATGTGTAATCACTTTACATTCCCCCTCATTTCTTATTATCTATTCGTATTGTATTACACTTATAAATAGATAAAATCAAACGGAAGGATGGATTTTTCATATAGAAACTACAACTTTAGTATGATTATGTTAGCTCCAATTATTTTTCATTTCCGCTATAACAATTTCTGGTTTATCCCAGTGCAACATGTGTGTAGTATCAGGAATTACTTTTACTATACTGTCCGTTTTCTCTTTAAAAACATTTGCTGTCTTATCTCTATAATCCGCCCAAACTTGTGGGACTGTAGCTCGAAGTAATACAATATTAGCCAGTAGCTTCTCATATATATCTATTGTTTCATCTTTATGCATACCTCTTATTATATTACTAGCTGTATTTCCCCTGGCATGCCACCATACTTTATTATCCATTTCGATCCCTAGATCCTTTACAGCAACTTCTAACAATGAAGACCACCTAGTATAAGCTGCTTTTTCACTTTTGAAAAATTCGTCCCAATTATTAAAAACGTATTCATCAAAGTCCTTTTCATAATAAGCAATTTCTTCTTCCAACGTTTCTTCTTTAAGCCTTTTTGTTTGATATCCACCATCAATAAGAATACTTCCTTGTACTTTTTCTGGATGATTTAACAAATAAAATAACGCTACAAAACTTCCCCATGAATGTGATAGAAAATAGAAGTATTCGATTCTCAATTCATTTATTATTTCATTTAACCAATTTGCTAAATTGTGCATCTCATAACCTTCTGTTCTTTCAAATGGGGGTGTTTTACCATGTCCAGGTGCATCAACGGAGATAAATCTATACTCTTCTTTTAATTCCTCAGCAATTTCTATAAAACTTAAACTCGTACTACCTAATCCATGTAAACAAAAGATAACGGGCTTGTCATTATTCCCCCATTCAGTAATATGTACATTTATTTTTTCATTGCTAATATAGTAACGTTTCAAAACATTTATCCTCCATATTTTGATTTTTTAATTTACACTTTATTTATTTCTATTATTTTCAAGTATTTCCTGTATTCTTTTCCACACAAAAAGCTGCTTTTCTTTAAATGAAAAGCAGCTTTTACACTAAAATACATTATAATTTAACAGCAATAATCATAAATCTTTTTGAATTAGTACGAATCCCTTTTTCAGAACTATACGTATCAATGAACTTTTGTAAAATAGTAAAATCCTCTTCCTGTTCTCCGAATCTAGGAATAATAGGGGTATGTTTTAATAAGAAAATGAGATCTTCAGACCTACTGTAATAATCAGTAACATCATATTCACGTACTTGCACGAGATCAAATCCTGCACTAATAAGTTCATTCATATACTTTTCTTTTAAAGTACCATCCCGTTCACCTAAGCATTGTCCTCTACCAAATGCTTCTTTCAGGTTTAATTTATCATTCTCACTTACTTGTTGTGTTAAGAAAAAGGCACCCTTTTTCATTACTTTCGCTAACTCAGATGCCAGAAACGGGGCATGACAACTTGAAGCAATATCAAAATGTGCATGTGGAAATGTTAAAGCTTCAGAACCCATTTGAAGAAACTCAACATTTTGTACACCTGATTTTTTCAAGTTAGAATGTGCCGTTGCAATCATGCCGTTAGACTTATCAATTCCAATCAACAATTTAGCTGATGATGCTATGTTAAGTACATTTTCTCCTCCGCCTGTACCAACATCAAGTAAAATATGTGATGGTTTACACCTTTCTTTTACCTCACTATAAAAGTCCCATGTATCTCCTACAGTTTCACATTTTATTTTGCTAAAATCCCATCCATTTAATCTTCCTACTTTATCATAGAAGCTTTTATACTCTAATTCGTTCATCTTATTACTTCCCCTTTGTAAAAATAAATTAAATATGTATAATAACCTACGATACTCCTTAATTATATATTATAAAATACAAATTATTAAAACAATATTTCCCTTCACACTACAATAAGTTTACATAACATTTTTATGGTTTATCTTTATCTATATATTCTAAATGCCCTCTTCCCCAACTACACATACTATCCAAAACAGTACTGACTGTTTTTCCATGTTCAGTTAAGCTATATTCTACTTTAGGTGGTATTTCTTGATAAATTTCGCGTTTTATTAGTTGATCTTGCTCTAATTCACGTAATTGCTTCGCTAACGTCCCTTGAGATATATCTGGTATCAATCGCTTTAATTCACCAAAACGTTTCATTCCATCTGTTAGCAAAATAAACAAAATGAGTGGCTTCCATTTCCCACCGATTATTTGTAATGTTGCTATTACCCCTTTTAACTTCGGTTCTTGTAAATCCATTTTTCTCACCTCTCCTCAGATATCATAAAATGAAACTTTAATCAGTGGGGGTTTTGTTCATCCCACACTGATTATTAGTTGAACCAATCGGGCTTTTACGGGCAATTGATCTCTTACCTAACTTCCTTGCATTTTCCTAACTTTGAGGTGAGAGTTTTACTGCCCGTTAATGCGGGATAAACCATATTTAGAAATTTTCCCTATTACTTATCCGCATGTATAGCGATTAGTACGAAATTTGCGACTATGTACATATAAAGTGCGTACTTTTCACTTGCTCCCTTTTAGCGAATAATAAAAGCATAGCACAGTTAGTTATATTCTAAATTTTTTATTAAAGGAGTGGCTAAAATATGTCTATTACTACATTAAAAAATAGCCGTATTGTTATCATTGGCGGGAGTTCTGGTATTGGATTAGCAACAGCAACACAAGCAATTAAACAAGGCGCACATGTTATTATTGGCGGACGCTCGGAAGAAAAATTAAAAGTTGCTCGAGAAGTAATAAATAACAATCATCTTCAAACTTATATATTGGATAATCAAAATAAAGAGCAATTACAAAATTTTTTCAAGATAGTTGGGAACTTTGATCATTTATTCACACCGGGAGCCTCTTACACACTTGGACCGATTACCTCTACAGAGGAAATTGCTGAAAGTAGCTTCATCGGAAAGTTTTGGCCTCAATATTATGCCGTAAAATATGCAATTCCTTTTCTTTCAAACTCTGGATCGATTGTGTTAATGTCTGGTGCATTTAGTCAAAGACCACTTAAAGGCGCTCCTGCTTATGGAGCTTGCAATGGTGCTATTGAAAGTTTAGGGAAAGCTTTAGCTGTTGAATTAGCTCCTATAAGAGTTAATGTTGTTTCTCCTGGAACGATACAAAGAGAGAATGAACAAAACGAAAATAGACTAGTTGCTTACAAAGCTTATAAATCTCTTTCACTTGTACAACGAGCTGGATATAATGATGAAATTGCACATACTGTCCTATATTTAATGCAAAATAGTTTTACTACGGGTAATGTATTATTTCCAGATGGAGGGTACACATATCATTAAATTATTTAAGACAGAAGCCCCTTATTACGATGGTTTTTGTTGCTCATTTAAACATTGCTGAAATTTCCAAATAGATGATTACATTACTTTAGTACCAACTGGTTGGTTTTTAGATGATTCATTACAATCCGCTCATTTTGTACATTTGCAAATAAAATTGTGCTAGTAGTTGACGAATCGAATCTCGAAGTAATTTGTCTTGATATTTACGGATAAGTTTACAAAGAAAAAAGGCATATAATTAATGCCTTTTTTCTTTATCATCATTTAACTGGATAACAAACTTCTGTAACCCACTTATTAGGATCCGATTCCATCGCTGGGCTCACATGATAAATATTAAACATCGGGCCTGCTAATTTGTAACCCTCTGTCTCAATCCATTTTGCCGCAGCCTCATTTACAGCTGTCATCTGTTCATAACTTCCATTAACTGTTATAGAAGCTACATTAGTCGATTCCATATTTTTAAATGTAACGTCTTTTGTATTTTCGTGCTTACCTAGAATACTTAGCTGTATTTCTATATCTACATCATTTTCTTTGTATTCACGATCATGGAAAACCGCAATACTATAACTCGGTTGGGCAATACTAATATTTTTCATTTGAATTTCTTGCATTAATACACTCCATAAATTACCTTCGCAATTATACGATGGAATAATCTTTCTAACACTAGCTACAGTTCTTTCTGGAATTTCTTTTATTGAAACATGATAATTCATCTCAACAACATCCTCTCTCATCGTTTTCATTGAGTCTTCGAGGAGACGTAATTGTTTTTGGAGGTTATTCATGTCTTCTTTAATTTGAGCACTACGATTTAAAAATTGCTCTTTTATGGTATCTATATTATCGCATTCTAATATTTCTTTGATGGTAGCAATATTAAACCCCATAGCTTTTAACATTTGAATTTGATTTACTTTTTTTAATTGGTCTGCTGAATAAAATCGATATCCACTCTGCTCATCGACTTTTACTGGTTGTAGTAATTCCACTTTATCGTAGTGTCTCAACATTCGTATACTAATGGAAGATAGTTTTGAAAAATCCCCTATTTTAAACATGATTTCCTCCTATAAGTTACATCTACTTTGAAGCTCAACTTTATCTTAAACAATGACATTGTGTGAGGGTCAACTGTTTATAACGTTTGAATTATATTTCTTTAATTATTTACCCTTATACACTCTTCTGTCTTATACCTATAAAGATTGATAATAATCCGTTCACAGCTAATAAAATTACTATAATACTTGTAAGTAAACCTACATCTGCCGCAAATATTTTTATCGTACGCCATGGTGAGCTTGTACAATAAGTAAGAAGTGGGATGAAAATAATAGATAATAGTAGGAATAGAGTCCCTACGAATAACCAAGTTAATTTTTTTACAGTTTTCTTATGTTTATATTTTTTAATTAACATAATTGATGAAATGAAAAGCGCGAGTATAACTGTAGACATAACAATTTGTGTAAATGGTATGCTTTTATGGGGATCAACCGGTTCTTCTTCATTCAAAATATTAATAATCCCCTTTTTTAATACTGAAAGTGCTGGTTCTTCTAATACATGATTTTTATTTGTTAAAATCACACCACCCCAGCCACTTTTATTTAAAGTAAATATTTCTGTACGAGCATCGGGCGTTGATCCTGAATGCCAAATCATCGTTTCGCTTTCATTTATACTTGTTGTTCTTAATCCAAAACCATAGCTTTTTTCTGAATTTATGTTATAAAGTGGTGTAAGATAAAGGTCGATGTTTTCTTTCTTTAAAAATTGAGTATCTTCTTGTCGATTCAAAAACATAATAAATTGAATCATATCTTCCAAATTTGCGGTAATATAACCATACGGTGCCCCGGCATTATCATAGGACACTACACTTTTTCTTGGTATGCCAAACCATGACTGATAACCTGTTAAATAGCCTTTTTCATATGCAGTTTCTTTACTTGCTGCCGCACCATTCATATTTAATAGCTGAAAAACATGTTTTTCCATATATGAGGAATATGTATCATTTGTAATTTCCTCAATAAGTGCACCTAAAACAATATAATTCGCATTACTATATTGATATTTTTCTCCTGGTAGAGCAGTTAATTTTACATTTGAAAGTCTCATTACATTTTCTTTTAATGCTGTAGAACTTTTGGATTGCTTATCTGATATTAATAAGCCTTCATATGTGTTTATTCCGCTTGTATGAGTTAAAAGGTGTTGGATTGTTATAGATGAGGATATTTGAGAATCTTTTAGTTTAAACCAAGGAAGATGTTGTTGAACTGAATCCTCTAATTTTATCTTTTTGTCTTCTATTAATTTCACTATAGCTAAAGCTGTTAAAGATTTGCTTATTGATCCGATTGCAAATGGTGTTTTACTAGTTATTTTTTTTTCAGATTCCCCAGTAATCCCCCACGTTTTAGTGAAGAATACATCTTTATTATGTACAATTGCAACAGCAGCCCCTGGAATATTCTGTTCTTTTATAAATTTTTCAATATACTTATCTAAAGTAGCTTTAATATCTTGCTGAGCATATGATTTTGGATGAATGATACATAATACTATTACATTACAAAGAATATAGATTTGAAATAGTTTATAGATAGTTTTCTTCATTATACTTTAGATAGCTTTCTTTTTTTATAACTTACTAAGCTAATAAACACTACTACAGAGAGCATAAAGCTAATCATTATTAATAAAACGTTCCACCATTGATTCTCTGATATGCGATATAAAATATTATAATTAAATGTATTTTTGCTATTAGTTGAATTAAATGATTCAGTTAAAAATATTGAAAATGTAGTTTGCGAGATGAGGTAAGTAATAAATGCGATGAATATGCCACGTAAGATAAATGTGTTGAATTTTCCTTTTTCATTTTGAAGTTGTTTCATTTTAACTTGTAAATCAATTTCATTTATTTCTATAAAATCTTTAACAAATAATTGAGGGGTACCTAAATCATCTATACTGTCTTCACCATGTTCACGACACTCTTGAATATGTTCTAATATTTGTCGCTTAATATTTTCCCTTTCTTCTAAACTAATATCGTATTGCTTTAATTCCTTAAGTACGTCTCTTAAAAATTGCTTTTCTTTACCTATCAATTTATTCCTCATTTCAGAAGGTCTCCTTTCAAACCGCTTTTTAATAATGTTTGAATGTCCAATTGCAATTCTAACCACTCATTAATTTTCTTCTCAAGACGTATTTTCCCATTTTCATTAATTTCATAATAAATCCTTACTTTACCACTGTCTGTTACCTCTTGATAAGTATTAACCCACTCTTGATTTTTCAACTTAGTTAAAATAGGATAAATACTTCCTACTCCTTTCAATTTTAAATTGTTTATTTCAAGTTCTTTCATAATCTCATAACCATAACTTTTCTTTTTCGACAAAATAGATAATACACACATTTCTAAATGACCTTTAATTAAACTTGTTCTATCCATAGGATAAATTTAACAGAAATATATACTTCATTCAAGTATATATTTCTGTTAAATTCAAAAAATCAGACAATGCAAAATAGATTAATAAACAAAATATATCACTTACGAACCGTTTTCAACCTTAATTTTAGGTTTTATAATATAATAATTACATAATATATTAATCGTTTATCACTATTAGTTTTTCATCTCTCCTTCCATATACTTCTTTTCTTATTGAAAAATATTGTATGGAGACATAAAAATACTAAAAGATCCAATTTCTTAATTTTGATATTAAGAAATTGGATCTTCTTTCATTACCTTCATTACCTTCATTACCTTGTATTAGTCATACTGCGCTAATATATACATTATAAAGAATATATGTTTTATTAATTTATGTTAATAACACATAAACTAATAAAATTTACTGATTACTCTCAAGACATTCATAAACCGCCATCATATCTCGTTTATCCAACTCACGTATGCGATTAAAAATTGGTATTTCTCCAACAGCCTTTGTTAATAAGCTTTCATCCACAACATCACTAACTTTTCCAGTTAACCACGTTTGTACATCCACGCCCTCAACAACTTCTTTTAACCCTTCGTCATTAATACCACTTGCATTACAAGTTACACATGGAATTGTTAGTTTAAAGACACCATCATGTAGATTATCTTCGGTTATCACTTTCTTACCTTTACAAAATGGACATGGATTACTTTTTTTAATTTTATTAATTTGGGTAACTAATTTTTTGTAACCAAATGCTTCGTATACATACGTAAGTTTTTTATATTTACCATTTGTGAAATACTTATCTATAATGGTTTCTCTCGTTTCATAAACATTAGGGAAATCACAAACAGTTACCTGATTATTAACACTAATGGATTCGATATTTCCTTTTATTTCGCCCCAGAATGGTAAGACATTTTGTAACACCATTTCATAGTTTGAAAAGCTTGCTTGTTCTAATTCAAACATTTTCAATGCAACTTGTGCTTTTCTTGGCAATAAAGAAACATCTTCTGTCAATACCATATCGCCACCAACAATAGACTTCAATTTAACAAGTGCCGGTAAATCACCAACTGTTTTCAATACTTTATTAATAGGCTGATTGATTATTTCACGAATATCTACGTTACCAAATTTAAGTGGTTTATGATGATTTAAAACCGTCCCCTCACAAATTGGACATTTCATCATTTTTTTTGAACTCTTAATTTCTTCTTTAATAGGTGCTTTTGAAATAACAATATATCCACCAATAATTGTATTAAACCCTACCCATGTTCTGCGTGTCTTTCCTTTTTTATCATAAAATGATTTTTCAAAATATCCGTACCAAAACGTATGCTTTTCTTCTTCTGACATATCATTATAGCTCTTTGACAAATCGTGACCAAGCTCATTTTTTATTTCTTCGAATAGAAATTCTATTTTTTCATGCTGATAAAATTTTAATACCTTCATGATTTCTGGATCGAATAGCCCATCCCAAAATGGAACACTTTTATCTTGAATGGCAATATCTTTATCAAAAACTTCAATTTGAAGACGTCCAGAACAAGATGGACAATGATTGTCCTGTGAATAGAAATCAAAACTTCTCGTATCTTTATTAATTGGATGAGCAGCTACAATATGATTAATTAATCCACCAATCTCATATAAGAAACTATATTGACTATATAAATGTCTTTCAAGATCAATAGCAATAACAGGTGCGATTGTATTAGATTCATATTCACCATAAATTAACTTAGCCATTGATGATAAACTTTTTAAAATACCGCCCTTATAAATATTTTCGGCATTTTTAAAATAGTTAATATGATTTTCTTCTAAATAGTGAACCCCTTTTTTCTGCTTAAGCATTGAAGAGATGTGTATTTTCTCTGTGCTATTCACATTACTTTTTTGACGATAGTAATCCTCATGATTGACAACATCCAAATGCTCTATAGATTCATTCTGCCTTTTTCCAAAATCAACTATATAATCAGAGCTTTCTAACATGTAACGATTATGCTCAATCATAATGATCGAAACTGATTCATCTTGCAGAATACCTCTAATACTATCGATAAATTGATTTAAAATATTTTGTGATAAACCTTTTGAAGGCTCATCAAAAATAAATAATGTATGTGGATTTCTAGTGTTTGCAAATAATTCCGAAACTAAATGAACACATTGAAACTCACCTGTCGATAATGTTTGTGTTTTTCTCTCTAATGTTAAATAGCCAAGCCCTAATTTAATTAGTAGGCTCAAACGTTTATAAGCGATATCTTCATTTGGAAGTTCATCAATAATATCCTCAATCGAGCGCTCAAAAATATCATCAATGTCTTCACTATACTTTGTCAGTTTCTTTTTAATATCTAGGAAAGTTGCTACAGTTGATCGACTTGTAATTGATTGATTTCGGTCTTGTCCCACCATAACTAATTTATCTTTTGGATATCTTTTCAAGAAATCTGTAGCTAGACATTCATTGACAAGTGTAGATTTCCCACATCCTGATTCTCCTGTAACCGTTACAAGCCTGTTTTTAGGAATTTGAAACTCCTCCATTTGGATATTACGGCAATATAAATCATAGAATGTATAATATTCTGTTGGTATTTCTTTATTTCGATCCCACAGTATTGACTTTGGTCTTGGTGATTCTTTCACAATTTTCCCGCCATATTTTCCGCTACCAGGTCCAAAGAACAATTGCTCATCAGTTGTATCTAGTACCGTATCTGAATGATCAATAAGCCAAATTTGATTTTTACACCCTAATCGTTTTATCTCTTCTAAAATTTGTAATAATGTTTCATGATCAAGTCCAACTGAAATCTCATCAATAATAATTACAGCATTTTCACTTACTGCCATGAATTCAGCCAAATAAAGTCGTGTTAACTCTCCACCTGACAACGTACCCATAATTCGATTTAATGTTAAATAACCAATGTTCATATTAATAATATTTTGCAGTATATGCTGTTTTTCTTCACTAATATTTAATTCTTTTGCTAGTGAAAGAATAGATTCAACACTTAAATCATTAATATTTGAAATTGAATGTGGCTTGGCCAACAAATCAATTTCATATTGTTCAATTTCTTCACTATAACGTTTTCCCTTACATTTTTTACACTCAACATTTTTTGTAGTACCACGGCCTTTACAACCAGTGCACCAGCCTAATTGATTATTAAATGAAAAGACCTCTGGAGAAAGATTAAATACTTCAGCAAGTTTTTCCCGAACCTCTGTAAAAACACCAGTATGAGTACCAATCGTTGAACGCGGATTAGACGAAATCGATGATTTTCCTAGAAAAAGTACTAAAGGCATTTCTTCCATCTTAATGGCACTAAAATTTGTTTCCATAATGTTAGGAAATAAATATTGATATTCAGCCTTTGGTAATAAAGAAACTAATCGTTTTTTTGACTCTTCACCAATTGTTTGGCAAAAAGTTGTTTTACCCGATCCAGATAAACCAGCAATTCCAAACGATTTATTAAACGGTATAGTTGCATCTAATTTATTTATGTTATTAGCAATTAATTGATTTACTTTCATATTAACCTCTATTCTTATTTATTCACAAAAGCATTTTTACAATATAATAATTACATAATGAATATTACCTATTATGCAATTATCCTCTCACTTCATGAATCTTATCCTTGTATATTTCAAACCACTGTTGCCATTCATCTTTAGAAAATTCTTTCTCTTCTCCTTCTAAAACGAAAGAAAAAAGATTTAAACAAATATGCCAACCAGCTACATCTCTCGGTGTATGATCTGTTAATTCATGAATGTACTCTTTAAGAAGTAAAAGAGTACCATTTTCCTCATTATGTATTTCAAATCTGACACGGTCTTTATCCCAAGTAAATTCAAGTACTGAGTTTAGTTGACACTCTAAAATATCAATATTTATGAATGAACCGTCCATCATGTCGAACTTTATTATTCCAGCAGTTTTAAGGCTTTCAATCTGTAAATTGGGCATCCATTTTTTCAGCTTACTGTTTTCTGTTAATACAGACCAAACTTCCTCTACCGTATATGGAAATTCGCGTTCAAATTTTACAATATATCCATCAGTTAGTTTCCCAATTTCAGCTATCATTTTGATTGCCTCCTTATATAGAATGTATGTTCTCACTTCATTTTACACGAATATAAATATAAAATAAATATTTATGACAACGAAGTGTTAATTTAAAGTGAATGGTGCTGAGAAAAACTTAAATATTTTCTAAATCGAGTTATATAATATTGAAAATTAAATATAGATTTACGTACAAATAAAAAAGCCGCATTTGCGACTTATGAAATCATAGGATTAACTCCTGTTTTGTTGTATGATTAACGCTTAATCGCATCGACAATTAGCTATGGAAAACCAAGTTTATCGCCTTTATTTCTAGAATCATACCTTTTCGAACGGAAAATAACACCGTCGTTTGCATCCCATTCGTTGTAATAAAACCGACCATTTTCATCACAATATTCAAGTAAAACTACCTCGAATCCAGCAGTTTCAAACATTTTCGTTAATGTTATATAATTATGAACGATTTTATGACTTGCTGCTGGATGATCTTTCGGACCGGGTCCCCCTATTTGAACTATATTTTGATATGCCTCATCCTGAAAGAATGCATCAGGGACTCCGCACCGAATATGACCAGATGGTTTTAAAAATTCATAACAAATTTCAGCTGCTCTTACACCTTCTTCAAAAGTAAGGTGTTCCCATACATGCTCAGCTAAAATAGCTGAAATAGAGTTGTATTCAAATCTTTCTTCCCACGTAGCTTTATCTAGTAAGTTAAGTTCATCTTCTTGCGTTTGAATCCAACCTGGATTATTATTAAACACTCCAGCTCCGACAACTACTTTAATTTCGTCTTGTTTTATTGCCACCATGTTCACCTCTTAAATATTTTAATTCATTAATATATTCTATGTTTCCTATTATCCTTCCTCCTTTAACAAATTTAGTACCATGAGTCCAGTACAATACCGAACTCATGTCCTAAAAACTCTCTAACACAACGATCTGTCTAACTCTATAAAATTAGTTCATAATATACGATTTTTCTTACAGAAATATAGCACAGCAAACATTAGCATAATACCAATTACGTAAAAAATTGTTGTTCCGCTCCCACCAGTATTAGGAATTACCCAATTATTCTTCGCATTTTTCACTGTTATTTTTTGTGTCTTTACTGCTTCTGTAATTTCTATTTCTATTGGATCCCTAAGTAACATATATCCGTTTGGCGCTTTTATTTCTTTTATCGTATATTTTCCAAGTACTAATTGACTGGAAATCACCTTTCCTTTTTCATCCGTTGTTAATCTAGCCACTTCTTTACCCTCTTTATCTAAGACTTGAAATATAGCGCCTTGTAGTTTTAAATTGATATCCTTATCATCAACTTTCTCAATTTCAAATTGTCCAGTCGGATCTGGTAATTTCTTATTTCCTATTTTAATTTCTATTACTGCATCTTTTTCTACTTTTACAGTTATTTTTTCTTTTAATAATTCGTAACCTTTAGGTGCTTCTACTTCCACTAAGGTATAGTTTCCTTTTGGTAAGTCTTTTGATATCGCTTCTCCTTCTTCATTTGTTACTAGTTCTCCAACTATTTTTTTATTTGAATCTTCTATATGAAACTTTGCTCCGACCAATTTTTTATTAACATTATTACTATCAACCTTTTTTATTTTTATTTTTCCTGTACTAGGCTTGTTCCAATGTTGCCAGTTAAATTTGAAATTGTGAAATTCAAATCCACCAGTTTGTTGTACCGCACCGACAAATGCTTGTCCATTAATCGAACCGCCTTTTGTTTCTAATACAGCATTGGGGGCAAACACACTACCAACGACACCATATCCCTCTGTTATAATTTTTTTCGCATTTGGAAAAACCCAAATCACTTTCCCATATAGCTCAGTAAACGGGGAATTAGGAGAATATGGTTGTGATGTAGGAACTATATCTGTAGCCCTTCCAATATTGTTCGTGTCATATAGAATAGACCCATTTTTAAATGTAACCTCTGTTGCATCCGAATACATAACAATAAAATCTTTGTCCTTAGCACTCGGTAAAAATACATCTCTTATATCTAAATTGATTTTCCCTGTCAATTCTGATGAAACATAAATATTAGAATTGTTTATATCTTTTCCGATTCCATAACTCATATTTGGAATTGGGGTATTCGTTTTATATTGACCAGCATTTTTACTGACTTGGTTCACTATATTGCGAAATTCATTAAATTTCGCGTCAATTTCTAGTTTTTCTTTATATACGATATGATCATAAGAAGATTGTATGATGCGATCTGGATCACTCTCTTTTGTCATTACGACTATTCCGTTTTGAATGATAAAAGATTCTTCTCTTGATTTCTTAAATTTTCCAGACAATAACAAGGACGGATATCCCTCATCAACCCATTTTTCACCTACTATATTAGATGTTCCCGCTGCAGCACCTACAATCGTATACCCCGATGCATCCATATCACCTTGAACTGCGATTGCTCCTTCAATGTCACCACCTATTGCTTTATGGTTACCAAAGACAACAGCATTATAACGCGATATATCACCTAGACTTTCTAGGTTTGTCGTGGATCCATATGCTTCTTTTGGTACATATACGACAAAACTTACACTTAACATTAACAAAACAATAAAATGAATACTTACCAGCTTTAATCGTAGCCTCAATTCCTTTGTTCCCACCTTTACCGTATTTTTTCTATAGTCGAATAAAATGACATATTCACCAATGAGGATTTACTTCATCCTTTATATACTTTCTTTACTTATCTCTGAATTTCCGTTCCCACTTCCCATTAATGCAGGATAAATAAATACATTCTATCGAGTTAACCTTTTCTTATAAATTACGACTAGAAACACACATAACAATAGGATTGGAACTATTACAGTCCACTTATTAAATATAAATATCTCTGTACTCACTTTTTGTTTTTCTTTCTCGTTTAACTCCACACGCACACCTCGAACTAGCAATCTATTGGTGTTTACTCCATAAGGCGTACACGTAATTAAAGTTGTATAATCTTTATTTTCTACAATTTGTAGATCGTCCGTTTCGTGTGGTAACACTACTTTAATTTGATCTACTTTATAAGCAAGAACTTTGTCTAAAGAATGAATATAAAAAAGATCTCCTTCACTCAACTTATCTAAATCTGTAAATAATTTTGCTGATGGTAAACCACGATGCCCTGTTAAAATAGTGTGCGTACTTTCTCCACCTATCGGGAGCGAAGAAAAATCTAAATGACCTATCCCGCGGCTCAATACTTCCTCAGATGTCCCTTGATAGATTGGCAGTTTTATATTGATTTTCGATATTTCAATATACCCCATTACATCTCCTAAATTTAACGCATCAGCATATGCTCGATGATTACTTTTTTTTTCAGAAAATGGATCAGTAAATGTTTTCGTGGAAGTGTGAACTTGTTTATTATATTCGGCTGCTTCTTTTTCCCTACGTTCGACTTCTTTCTTTTGTAATGCTTTGATATTCTTATCGTAAGAGCTAATCTCAGAATAATGTGCACGAGTCGCCAACCAATTACTAATAGTAGGATATAAAAAAACACCTAATCCAAATAAAAAAATACCTCCCAAAACAAGATTTCGTTTCATATTTCCACCTCTGTATATGCTTAAATATCGAAAAGAGGGAAGCATTTTGCTTCTCCCCTTTTCCCATAGTTACATGTTCCTAAAATCTTAATTATTAGCAGACTTTTTTCTAAAGAAAACAAATGCCGCTGTAACCATTAACGTAAGACCTATTACAGTAAAAAGAGTCGTTCCTATGCCACCCGTTACCGGAAGAACCCATCCACTTTTATTATTTTCAATCGTTAATTTAACCGTTTGATTATTTTCGCTAATCTTTACATCAATGGGATCTTTTAATAATTGATAAGAAGCTTTTGTACCATCTTCTTTTGTATATGTTGGAGCTTTCGTTTCGAAAATTTGATAGTCTCCATATGGAATGTTAGACCATTTAATAACACCATTTTCATCTGATACACCTGTTACTTCTTTTCCTGCTACAACAACTATTTTTCCATTTTTATCTTTAAGTACAAACTCTGCACCTTTTAATTTATTCTTATTAGCACCATCAATTTTTGTTAACTCAATTATTCCAGTTGTTGGAACAACAACTACAGGTTTAGATTCCTTTTCTCCAATTACATCATTTTTATTTGTAAAATCAATTTTTGCTGTATTTAAAATTTCCGAACCAGATGGTACTCCTTCTTTTACTTGAGATTTAATTTGCAAATGAAATTCTTTTTTACCATCTAATTTTGTGAAATCTTTTACTGTAGCTGTTACCTTTTGACCTTCTATAGCTACCTCTACAATGCTTGCATTTACTTCTGCTCCATCAATTTTCACGATTGGCTTTCCTTGAATCACTAAACGATTATCCAAAGTATCTGTTACCACATATTTTTTGTATTCCTTAATGTCTTCTGGAATTAATGTTTTAATATCATAATTATAATTAGTTAACGGATTGATTGGTAACGCTTCCAATTTTCCGTTAATCTTTTTATCAATTGTTGGTTCTTCATAGTTTTTCACTTCTAATTTAACTACTGTACCAGAAGTAATAGTTCCATCTTCATTAATTGTTCCGGAGTTCTTAACAAAAAACTCACGTTTAGTTGGATCTATTACATAGCCTTTCGGAGCTTTTGTTTCTTGGAAATAGTATTCTCCATACACCAATCCTTGCACGCGAATATGACCATTAGCATCTGTTACTAACTCTTTTTTCACTTCTGTACCGTCTTTTTTAAATAAAGAGAATACTGCACCTGCTAATGCTTTTTCATTTACACCAGTTTTTATTAAATCAACTGCACCACGTTTAACCTCATTTTTAGGATACATGTGAACATCATAGTTTAGCACCTTACCCTCTTTATTCGTTAATGGGATATCCACTGTATACGTATTGGGATTTAGATTCACATGTGGAGGTCCTGCCACTTCTTTCACCTCATAACGTCCTAGCGGAAGATCTTTTAATACAGCTTGTCCGTTATCATCTGTTACTACTTGCGTTGGAGTGGCTCCCATTACAGGTTTCACGTCTTCTTTTACGATTTTCCCATCGTTTGAAATTTTTTCAAAAGAAGCAACCCTTTTTACTTCAAACGTTACACCTTTTAATGGTTTCGCATCTTTTGGCACCTCTTGATTTGCAGAACCGTCACCTTCTAGTCCCTGCGCTCCATCTTTTTCTTGTTCATACTTATGAATCGTTAAAGTACCTTTAGATGGTGAATCCGCCTTTACTAATACACTAGACCATGTAGAAAATGTTAAGAAAAACACTAAAAGCACACTAAATATTTTTTTCATTTCTCTTATCCCCTTTACTACTTCTATCATTTTAAAAATCTCTTTATTACTATTACCTTCTTAAAAGCAATAGTGTGCCAAGTATCAGATTTAAACGAATAACATAAAACATAGTCGTCCAACAATCCATTGTTTACAATCACTTATTCACTTTTCTTATCTTCTATTATTACGTTGTCTCTCCACATGATATATGTAATTTTCTCCCCTAAATTACACTTATATCCCTATTTCAAGAATCATTACATTTGTTACATAATAGCTTTTCACTGCTAATTTTGACTAGTCACTTACTGTCAATCTATTAATTTCTCACTTCCTATCCCTATTTAAAATCCAATCTTAATCATTTTTTAATACATATAAGTAATAACCAACAAATAAGTGTGACGATTCATATTTTACGCTACTGTCCAAAACTATTACCTGTATATTCAAATAATATGTGCTATTCATGTTAAATTATGGTATTATTCTTAGAAGTTTATAACTTTTATTTATATTTTTTATTAATAAAAATTTTCCGTTTCTACTTATGAAAAAAGGAATATATGTTTATTTAACTATTACGCATAACTGTAAGGAGGAAGAATATGACTAAAAAGCTCAGTCTAGTTGAGATAGAGTACATTTGCAATATGTTTTTCCAATCTTTTGAAATTCCAGTTTGTTTTTTAGATTGTAACAAAAATATTCTTTTAGAATTCACATCAAAAAATGATTCACACTCGTTGTATACATCAAAAATAGAACAGTTACATGTGCTTTTTCAGAGAAATGATACATATAATTCCCCCATCTTCAGAACTCACGAACATCTAGGGCACTTTATTTTAATTCACATAAAGAGCGATTATATGGTGAACGGTACTGTTATTATTGGGCCCTTGGCACATGTAAATTTTTCTACAAGTAAAGCGGATAGTAAACTTAATTTTATTCCAAATTATAAAAGAACAAGAGACCATTATTTTTCATTGTCAGTCAAAGATCAAAATTTCTTTGTAAATATAGCAATATTGTTCTATAACATTCTCTATAAAAAAAATTCAGATGTAAGCACATTTTCAAATAACAGTGACTCACTTCATATAAGTCATGGCAGAATCTTAAACGAAGATGTATATATTTCAATGCAAAAAGACGAATCCATTTATCATAATTTATATATAGAGCAGCAACTACTTGGTTCTATAGAAAACGGGGATAAAGAAACCGTACTCAAATATTATTACGAATTCCAACAAGAGACTCTTTCATCTTTATCTTCATTCCATCAATTAAGACGTCATAAAAACATTTGTATTTCATCCATCACGCTCGCTACTAGATATGCGATAAAAGGGGGACTTCCATCTGGGATTGCTTACAAAATTTATGATTTACATATTCAAAGAACAGAAGATTTAAAAGACAAAGAATCTGTTTGGGATTTATTAAAAAATGCTTTTTGTACCTTTGCAGACCGTGTAAAGGCACAAAAAACACAGCAACATTCACAGACTATTGCTATTTGCAAAAACTACATTTTTAAAAACATTTACAATCCAATATCTGTTAAACAACTTGCTAAATTTGCAAATGTGAATTCAGATTATTTATCTATATTATTTAAAAAAGAAGTCGGTATTTCATTAATTGAGTACATTCAACGTGAACGAATCGAGGAAGCAAAGAAATTATTAACTTTCACCACCTATCCTTTATCAGACATATGCGCTTCGCTTAATTTTAGCGATCAAAGCTATTTCACTAAAATTTTTAAAAAATTCACCAACGAAACACCTGGTAAATACCGAAAATCTCATGTGGTCATTTAGAGTGACACTTCCATTAAAACAAAGTATTTTCAGTAACTTATCAATGGCAAATTAGAAGTACTCCTATATTCATGAACTATAGGATTTATGCTATTTTCAAATCAAAAAACACGTTACTATTCTTTTATTTTAATGAGAATAGTAACGTGTTTTATATGTAATATAGTTCTGTAGACAAAATGGCATCCAACTGTGAATTTTTACAAAAGCCAAATGTACCGCTTAACTACTAAAATCTTATTAAGTAAAAAATCCATATTTCTTTTTACTTACTTTCTACTTTATTTCTTCTGGATAATGAACTCTTTTCTTCAAACGAATAATCCCTACTATTATTTTTGTATCTTTCTAAATTTGCGAACCAAAGTGAGTACTGTACCTGTAAGAATCATCAATATGCCGATTGCTGCACTGTTAGTTGTACTTACACCCGTCTTTGGAAGCTCCTTATATGTATATTCTTTTTTATCGGTATTACTGTTGTTTGTCTTATTAGCAAGACCATTAGGTTTGCTAGTTTCTTTATCTTTCACTAATACTTTTTGTATTGTATTTACCTCATTACCCACGGAATCTCTTACACTATATATTATTTCATAAGTACCAGCTTTAGTTATATCTATAGTTCCTTCATACGCTACTTTAGAAGTAAGGTCACCGTCTTCTTTGTCAGTAGCTGATACTCCTACCAACGGATCAAATTGATCATCCTCAGTAATTGAAGTTGTAGCAGGTACTTTTAGTATTGGTTTATCATTTTTAACTTCTTCTCTAACTTTGACCGTTACAGTTTGCTTCGCCGTTACTTCATGGCCTTTTGAATCTGTAACTGTGTATTTTAATACGTAAGTACCGGCTTTATTTGTATCTACTTCACCATCAACTTTGATTTTAGAAGTAAGATCACCGTCTTCTTTATCGATAGCTAATACTTCTGCCATTGGAACAAATGAATCTCCTACATGAATTGTCGCTCCAACAGGCACTGTTAATTTAGGTTCTAAATCTGATGTTTCTCCATTTTTCTCTACAATTACAGTCTGTGTTGCCGTTGCATTCCCCCCTTGAGAATCAACAACCATGTATTCCACAATGTATGTACCTGGTTTTGAAGTATCTACATCGCCTTTATGCTTTACTTTATTTGTTAAATCACCATCTTCCTTATCAACAGCTTTTACATTTCTCATTGGATCAAACGTATCTCCTACACGTAGTGTAATGGTAATCGGTACAGTTAACTCTGGAGCTTGGTTTTCTACTGTTTTTTCGTTTTCTTTCACTTTTCCTGTAATTTTTGCCGCATCAAAAGCATTTTGGATTGCTTGAACTTCAATTGAGTTCGTTCCATATTTATTAGTTGCAACTGTAAGGCATGCCAATCTCAATTCAGAGAAATCAGAAGTCATGTTTAATTCATCAGTATTTGCATAATAGAAAATATCAAACATTTTATCTTCACCAATACCATTTACATTTACACCGTTATGAGTACCACCTTGTGCAATTAAATACGCAACTTTATTAATAATACTTGAGTTAAAATGAACGCCTCCATAATCCTCTCCATTTAAATCATTATATTTACTATAATCATCAGGATACGGTAGTCCTTCTGAAAAATTAATTGCAGTTGGATTTTTCATATTACGAAAAGTCGATCCAGTTTGTTCTCCTATTGTCCAGTTAAATTCCCCATTATTTATGTATTTCTCTATAGCCGTTCCCATAATATCAGATAATGCCTCGTTAATCGCCCCAGATTCTCCTGAAAATTCAAGGTTAGATTCGCTTGATGTAACTGCATGTGTAAATTCATGACCCGCTATATCGAATGCTTTTACCATAGGATCTCCATATAAAAGCATGCTAATGTTATTAATATTAGTACTAAATGCATTCTCCCAATTTTCAGGATCATTTGTTCCTCCAGAATCCCATGCATGTACAACTGAAACTAC
Organism: Bacillus sp. N6; assembly: GCF_052805735.1. NCBI lineage: Bacteria > Bacillati > Bacillota > Bacilli > Caryophanales > Bacillaceae > Bacillus > Bacillus sp. N6. The sequence continues at coordinate 2,510,730 of NZ_CM127843.1, read as the reverse complement.
TTTTTTTCCTTTATTATCAAAACTATTACGCTTATATTTTTCTTTATAAAAATCGTATACCTTTGTTGCTAAGAAATGAGCGCTTACCGCCTTTGGATCATTAAATGTTGTTGAGGCGCTAGTTGCTAGTATACCAGGATAATAACTTTCTTCATTTGTAATATCTCTATAATTTACATCATATGTCTCAATTCCTTGCCCTCTTGTGTAATCAGCAAGCGCATAATTCCCACTGGTCTGTTTAGAAATACCAAATGTACGAGTTACGCCTAAATCATCTTTTCCTGTTCCAGTTAATGATGTGAAATTGCTAGTTTTATTTTCCTTAACGGATTCAACATACTCTTCACTTATTTTCAAACTTGATTCTTGTACCATATTTTTTAACATATCGCCATTATGAGCATTCACTAAATAAGTTCCAGATATATAATTTGGTGTTGTAGCAGCAAATGTAACTTGATATGCATTGCTAGCCTGCCCATGATTTTCATCAACAAAAATAACCGCCTTAACTTCTGGTTCAGAAATAAATTTAGTGTCGTTTCCGTACTTTTTATAAATATATTGTTTCGCTTCTTCTTTTGATAAATTAATAGGTTTCTTTAAATCTTCTTGTGTTAAATTTTGTGCGCTAGCTCCTGAAATGCTTTTAATAATACCTTTTTTATCTACGTGAGCAGTCAACTGGTGGCCATACACTTCTTTTCCTTCATATATTTGTTGCATGCGCACAAGTGTAGTTCCATCATAAGAACCACGTTTTTGAAGAACCTTGTAATCTACTCCTGTTTCTGCACTAACTTGTTTTGGAGACAAAGCATGCTCCGTATTTTCCTTAAGTGCATCTTTCACTACATTCTCTGGCGTTTTTTTTGATGGTTGTGTAAGATCCCCTGTACGGAACGAATCCTCTTGAATTTCAACTTGCATTTGACCAGGTTCCTCTGCATGACCTACTCCATATGGTATTACACTTGTTAAAACGAATCCTGTTGTTAATGCAACTATAGCTATTTCTTTTTTATTTCCCATGATATTTACCTCGTATAAATTTCTATTATTTATATGAAACTGCTAAAATGTATACAATCTATTCCTAACATAAAAAGATGACTTTTGTAATCTACAAAAGCCACCTCTTCAATATGTAATATCCCTAAAATGTTTTTAATACATAATTTCTATACAAAAAAGAAAAAAGCATTCATTAACGAGCATTTTGCAATACTTTTATTAGGTCATTTATATTTTCAACTTTCTGCTGAAACTGATCAAGTCTGCTATGTAGCAATGAAGGATTTTTATCTTCAGTTGAAATAACTTGTTTTAATTCGTTTTCTAATTTATCATACATATCAAAGAAATTATCAAATTCTACACTTACAAGCTCTTCATTTTCGCGATAGAATCTTTTTGCTTCTATATAAGTCATATATGATTTATTTAAAAATCCTAATGAAATTAAATATTTAGAAGTGTTTTCTTGATAAATAGCAATATCACACGCTATTTTAATATCAGAATAAGTCTTTTGAACGAGACAATGCAATTCAAAAATCTTAAACTTTAATCCATTATTCATTTCATCCCCTCCCATCGTATCTATTCTACATAAAATTAGAATATTATACAAAGAAAATTATTAGCATAAAATTGACAATTAAAAAGATAACTTAAGGATAAACAAATTCCTCTCATTACAAATTATATTTGAGAAGAATTTACCAACTTAACAGAAAAAATAAAAAGCGAAAAGAATAAATCTCTTCCGCTTTTAGAGTAATAAATACATTTCATATTGTGCTAAAGAATTCTTTTCAAATCCACATTTCTTTAAAAAACCATCCAGTAAATTATTGTTAGGAAACCCAATTGATAAACTTGATAAATGTAATTCTTCTCTTGCTACTTGTAATAATGTCATCCCAACACCAATATTTCTATAATCTTTGTCTACGAAAATAAAACTAATTTTACCTTGTTCATTTACACATAGAGAGCCTTTTAACTCATTATCGACATATGCACCATAAAATATATTATTTGTTTGTTCGATATAATCAATATCATTTTGCCAATTTATATGGAAGTTTAACCATTTCTGAATTTCATCTTTAAAAGTTGGAAATTCTAATTGTTTTACTTCAATATCCTTACAATCTTTATTCATTATTTTAGTCAAATCATTTAAATTATAATAAGAAAGATCGTACACTTTTTCATAGCCCAACTTATTATAAAAATGAATCGCTCGGTCGTTTCCTACAATGACTTCGAGAAAAAGTTGCTTACATCCATGTTGAATCGCCTCTTCTTTATGCAGTTCAAATAATTTTCGACTCACACCAATACCGCGATAATTAGGATGAACCGCTAATGTTCCGCAGCGCATAGTCTTTATACTTTCATAATCCTTTATACCACCTAGTATTACGCCAACAGATTTGTCACCGTCTAAAGCAAGAAAAGAATGTTCTAGCAAATTACCTTCTGGTCCCAAAAAACGTTGTATAAAATCCTCTTTTGAAACCTCCATCTTAATAATATAATCGGAAAATCCATCTTTAAAAGCTTCATATACTAAATCAATATTCACTTCACTACACCTTTTATATTGAATCATATAAAATTGCCCTCCAATTGCTTGTATTAACCTCAACATGTACCCATATAATATATTCCATCTATTATAAATTTCAGCTCTTAATTTGAAACGAACGGACATTGCCTTACATATAACCCACTATTAATTTGTTTTATAACAAACTATCTATTATTTACTACATTAATCTCATAAACACGTAAAAAAGCAATTAAATGCTCACATGCTCTTTCGCATGCTAGCATTTTAAAGATTTTTTGTTCTTCTTTCGTTTTATCATTCGCTTGATCTGAAGCAGCTTTTAAACATAGAAATGGTTTTTTATTTATTTGACACACATAGGCGAAAGCTGCTACTTCTTGATCAACTGCCAATGCTCCATATACGGTATGGAGTAAATATCTCATTTCCGAACTACGAATACGTTGATCTCCTGATAAAAATGTGCCGAAATGTATCGGATCATACGATCGTATTTTTTTTATTCTTCTTACAAGTGATTTTGTTATTTCAATAGGTGCTGTTCTACCGTTATATAAATTAAAAACATCTTCCCCTGAACCAGCAGCAGTAACATCGTGTTGTATTGCGTTTAGTGCCACTACAATATGACCGTTTTTCACCTTGTTTGATAAACTTCCGCATATTCCTGTCATAAACAACTCATCTGGCTGAAACTCACTAATTAACAATTGTACACAACTAGCGCAGCTTACTTTACCGACACCAGTAACAACTGATATAATTTCCAGCTCATTAATAGTATGAAAATGAAATTCCCAAGCTGCTCTTTTTTCAACACGTTCACTCGGATAATGTTGATGCAAATACGCCAGTTCTGGTTCCCATGCAGATACAATTGCAATACGTTTCATTACACGCTTCACTTCCCCTATTGTCATTTAAATATGTTATCTATACTTTCTCGTTCATAATCTAGAATCCGTTCTTTATATTTCTCATATAAATCTCGTATTATTTCTTTATTCTTCGCAATTACTTCACATCCTCTATCATCATACATAAACATGACAATATCTTTCGTTACATTTATGAGAAATACATCTGGATAAGAAATTTCTTTTTTTCGTCCAAATCGAGGATACAGAGCAGAGAAATCCTCATGATTAGCAGCTTGTATAAGCGATTCATACTTAATATCTTCTACGAGACATTTTAAAGAAAATTGATATGTACAATATAAAGTGAAACTTTAATCAGTGGGGGTTTTGTTCATCCCCACTGATTATTAGTTGAACCAATCGGGCTTTTAGGGGCAGTTGATTCCCACCTACCTTCTTTGCTTTCGCTGAATTTTGAGGTGAGGGTCTTACTGCCCGTTAATGCGGGATAAATCTGCTTCTTCATCTTCAAATAGAAACGGTAACGTTTCTTGTCTTATATGAAATCTTAAATCTCTTTTCTTAATATATTTATTGTATACATTTATTTTCTGTGGAGTTTTTATGTTTTCCTTTTTAAATCTATAAACATTTGTCACTACAAACACTACATCTTCTTTTGAAAATATGTCTTCAAATAAGAATTTATTATATGTATATAGTTGAGAAAAGTATTCCATATTTAAATCGTCGGTTCCTTCTACAATTTGATATTTATCTTTTCCGAAATCAAAATGTAAATGATTTTCCCACTGAGATAATAAGTAGGGTCCTAATGTAACTCCTGGAAATGCTTGATTCATATATTCTTTTAATTGTATTTCCTTGTCCTTTCTACTGTACAATTCTTTTTAAATCCCAATATGCTTCTTCTAGCCACGGGTGTATAACTTTCAATGTATCTTTCCTTTCCCACAAATATGAAATATATACAAAAGCTGCTTTTTCCAAAGATTTTTCCAATCCTTTTTTTATTTCTATTAAATATGGTGGTGTCCCTTTTTGATCCCATTCTATTTTATCTGCAACAAATAATACTAAATCCATTTTCGTTGCATGTTTACGCAACGTTGTATGGCAACAAATTGCATTTAAAATTTCTTCATCTTCTACTTTAAATATTTCTTTTGCGATTACTCTCGATAATTTTTGATGAATAATCATAGGAAATTTTCTTTCTGCTTCCACTATTTCTACCCCAAATTCTTCAGCAACTGCAATCCGCTCCTCATTCGGAAAAATGCCACTAATATCATGTAAATATCCTGCAATTGCTGCTTTTTCTTTATCTACGTGAAACTTTTCCGCAATCTTTTTTGCCTCATTTGCCAAACGCATTGAATGTTTATATGTAAACTCTTTATTATATTTTAGTAGAAAATCTTTAATATCATTTTCTATTTTTCCAGTTGGAGTAAATGAATATATATCATTATATAGCATAGAAAATCCCCCTTATAACTAACTTTCAGTATAATGTGGAATCTAAATATCCTTGTTATTTTATATTCGTTATTAATCTTTTTACTCCTTTTTAATACGTTACATGAAATTTTATACAGAATCATCGCTACAAGTACATAAATGTTTGATATTATAGTAATGTTGATGATTTGTAAGGAAAGGAACTACACAATGAATAAAAATATATTAATTATTGATGATGATAAAGAGATTGTTGAATTACTTGCTGTTTATTTGCGAAATGAAGGCTATAACATTTATAAAGCTTATGATGGCGATGAAGCATTGCAAAAGGTTTCTACATATGAAGTTGACCTTATGATTTTGGATATTATGATGCCAAAACGAAACGGATTAGAAGTTTGTCAGGAAGTACGTGAAAATAATACTGTACCAATTCTAATGCTTAGTGCAAAAGCAGAAGATATGGATAAAATATTAGGTCTTATGACAGGTGCCGATGATTATATGATCAAACCATTCAATCCATTAGAATTAGTAGCTAGAGTAAAAGCTTTATTACGAAGATCCTCTTTCCAAAATGCTACTTCGCAAAAGAATGAAGATGGTATTATTCGTATTCGCTCTGTTGAAATACACAAACATAATCATACTGTTAAAGTAAATGGAGAGTATATTAAACTCACTTCTATTGAATTCGATATTTTATATTTACTTGCGAGTAATACAGGAAGAGTATTTAGTTCAGAAGAAATTTTCGAACGCGTTTGGAATGAAGATGGTTATGGTTCAAATAAGACGGTAATGGTCCATATTAGCAACTTACGGGATAAACTTGAAACAGTAATGAATGGAGAAAAATTGATTCATACTGTTTGGGGAGTTGGCTATAAAATTGAGAAATGAAGCATTTGATATATTAAAAGATATTCCTAAATGGAAACTTATTTTTTGGCTCTTATTAGCTATCACACTCACTCCTATTACTGAATTAATTATTTATCGCCTCGTTACGAGTGTAATTGAGAGTTCACTTACTCTAACCGAACTTGGTAAAGAATTCATTCGAATTTTTGGTTATGAAAAGTATAAAGGGATTAAAGAGTCTTTATGGATGATGATTGTTTCTTATTTGTTTTTATTTTCTATTTTTTCATCCTATCTTTACATTTTTTATCGTCACGAGAGAAAACTTTACTATGAAACTTGTATTAAAAAAATGATAGAAGAAATTCGTTACATTGCAAATGGAAACTTCAATCATAAAGTTTCTATTGTAAATCATAACTATCTGGAAGAGTTAGCAATTGGGGTCAATGAAATTGTTGAACAATTAAAAGTCTCAATTGATGAAGAAAGACAAGCGGAACAAGCAAAAAGTGAACTTATTACAAATGTATCACATGACTTACGCACTCCTCTTACTTCTATAGTTGGATACGTAAATTTAATCCATCATGATAATTATAGAGATGAAGTGGAATTGCGATACTATATTCAAGTCATTTACGATAAAGTAACTCGTCTTAATGCATTAATGAATGACTTGTTCGAATATACACGTGTTCAAAATAAAGAATTAAGCTTGTATTCTGTCCCTATTGATATTGTAGAGTTACTTGGACAATTAACTGTTCAATTCCGCATACAGGTTCAAGAAGCTAATATAGAATGTCGGCCTTCTTTCCCGTCTCAAAAGCTCATGGTATTAGCTGATGGTGACAAATTAGTGCGTGTGTTTGAAAATCTTATTATAAACGCTATCGCTTATGGACGCGAAGGTCGCTATATTGACCTTACTGCTTATGAAAGCAATAATATGATTACAATTGATATAACAAATTACGGACAACCTATTCCTAGTACGGATTTACCTCATATTTTTGAACGTTTTTATCGCGTTGAGAAATCACGCTCTACAAACACTGGTGGATCTGGACTTGGATTAGCAATTGCAAAAAGTATAGTCGAGTTGCATAAAGGAACAATTGAAGTATATAGTGATGACGAAAAAACAACATTCACCGTAAAACTACTTCCATACAAATGTTAATATTACAAATAAAAAGTTCAATTTCTTATCATATAAGAAATTGAACTTTTTCTATTATTTCCCTAAATTTAATAATCCTTTATAATTCTTTAGAAATTCTTTACCTTTTCTTTCTTCCTAATTAAGCATTCCTTTTTACAATACTATTATTGATGTCATAATAGGAGGATCGCTTATGCAATTCTTAAAAAAATTCGCTATTTTATTATTATCTTTTTTCATTACTGCACTTATCGTTTTATATTTTTACCTTTATGTAAATGGTCCGATTATTCAAGCTAAATCAGCTATTTTAATAAATGCTAATTCGGGTGAAATTGTTTATAAAAAAAATGAAGAAACTCCAGTACAATCAGCTACTTTATCTAAATTAATGACAGAATATATCGTATTGGAGCAACTAAATGATAGAAAGATACAGTTAGATGACTTCGTACAAATAAGTAACGAAGTTTTCCGAGTAGAGACAAGCCCTATACAAGTAACATCGAATGATAAAACAACGGTTCGTGATTTACTTCATGCATTGCTACTGGCAGGGAATAATCGTTCTGCACTCGCTCTAGCAGAACACATTGCTGGAAATGAAGATAACTTTACAATATTAATGAATAAAAAAGCAAAAGAACTACAGTTATTACAACCATCTCCATTTCTAAACTCTACTGGAATTAATCATGATACAAATAAACAATCAACTACAACAGCAATAGACGCAGCTAAACTAGCTGCACGATTAGTAAAAGATTTTCCAGATGTATTGAATATTACGAAACTAACCTCTTACCAATTTACCTTCAAAGATTCCCAGGTTTTCAATACGAATAAAATGATATATTCCCTTAATGAAAACATTAAACTTCAAGGTGTTGATGGCTTACAAACTAGTTTTTCAACTAACGGTAATTATAGTTTTGTCAGTACAGCAGAACTAGGAGATACTAGACTAATTTCAGTAATATTAGATGCAGATGAAGAAAACATCTCATTTATTGAAACAAAAAAGTTGCTACAGTATGGTTTTGATCCTTCCTCGTACTCTGCACTCCAAGCTTTTAAAGACACCCTTACATCTTGGACAATATTGCTTCAGTTTAAAAACTTAATTATACAAACTATAATGATTTTCTTAATCATTACCACCTTAATGTTTTTACATATACGTCAGAAAAAATCCGAGGATTTCAATTAAGAAATCTTCTTATATATAAAAACCGACTTGCGTTTAAGATGCAAGTCGGTTTCTAATTCTATAATCCTCTTCCAATCAAATTTGCTGAAACTGGTTGCAAGTTTAACTCCCTCGCCCATATAGATAGCTGACCAATATGATGGATTTCATGTACGATTACATGTCTTAAAACTTCACCGTATGTATATGTTTTATCTGTCCACGAAGCATTAAACATCTTACATTCTAGACTAGATGACCACAACTGCAAAAAAGCTTTTAATTCTCGTTTATATAAATCAGATAACGCTTTCACTTTTTGAATCGATTGATAATCTTTAAATTGCGGTTCTCTATCATCTTCTCCTTGAAGAGCACTAATCCAACTATACTCTACATCTACAATATGAAATAATGTTTCTAAAATACCCCCAACACCACCAACACGTTTGCAAAGTAAATCTTCCTCTGAAAGTTGTTCACACCACTTAAACCAATCTTCTCTTACTTGCCAATTATATTGAAATAATGTGTACACATTTATCTCTCCCCTACTCCAATTATCCACCTAACAGCATCTGTTATATAATGTGGTTCATCTTTTTGAATATAATGACCACTTTGTTCTGCAATTATTAGTTTATTTTTGTTTGATAATCGTAATAATTCTTCTTGCAATTGTAACCATTTTATTTGTGCATCTTGCGAATAAAAAGCTTTTTTACCAGCTGCTAACACGACGAGTGGAATATTTCTCGTTGACTGACAATATTTATCTGCTTCACCCAGACTAAACATAAACTCTTCATAAGAACTTTCATGTACAAATTGTTTATAGTAAGCTTCTTGAAATTCTGGAGACATGATTTGCAAAAATGCTTCTTTATAATTTACTGGTGTAGAATCAACCAAAACCATTCCCAACATATCTTCAGGATAAAAATCCGTAAATAAACGTGCATTTATACCACCAAAAGAATGTCCTACAAAAATATAAGGTGGCTTCAGTTGTAAAAGATTTAAGCATGTTCTCAAATCTTTTACCATTTCAGAACTAATACGTTTCTTGGAACTCTTCCCGCTTTTGCCTAATCCAGCCCGATCGTATGTAAGTACCGTACCATATTCCGTCAGTCCTTCAGCAATTTGATTCCATGCCTTCGAATAATCGCCATAGCCTGATTCCAATATAATAACAGGCTGCTGCTTCTTTCCTTGGAGTATTTTCGTATACATTTTAAAATCAGTAACTTGTATATATTCCTCTATACATTTAACCATTGACAATCACTTCTCTTCGGCCAAGTTCCTCTACAGCGTGATTAATTATTTCATTTACAGATAAAGAACCCTCCAATACGATATCTGAATTCGGCTTAACAGTATGAATTGCCTCCAAATAAGCTTTTCTCGCATATGTCATGTAATGTTCCAAGTCATTATGTATTTCATCTATTGTACCTTCCTTAAAATCTCGCAATATCCTTCTAGCCATCGCAATATCTAAAGGCGTATCAATAAATATAGTTACATCAATGAATTTTCGCATCTCACTATTTAAGTATGCAAAAGGATAATCTACAATAATATAGTCTAAACTATTATTTTGTATAAGTTGCTCAATATCATGAATTAACGGTCTTAATACCCACTCGTCATAATTCGCCCCATCATCAATCCATTTACAAATATCAGCGGGACAGTTATCAAATGTATAACTATCAAAATATAGGGCTTTCGAGTTTTTCAACTCATGCGTTAATCTTTCTGTAATTGTAGTTTTACCGCCCCCTGAAACGGCTGCAATTGAAATTATTTTTGTTTTATTATCCATTCTTCCCACCAAACCCCTTTTATTAACATAATATAATTATAAAACACTACCAATACTGATTTTTCCATTCATATTCTAACATACTCATTTCCCATAAATTCCAATACGTTTCTCCTACTCTTTTTGACTCTCTTAATAAGCCTTCTTTTACAAACCCTATTTTTTCGTAACATGAAATGGCCGATGTATTAAAATCATACACACCAAGAGTTACTCTATGTAGTTTTAATTCGTCAAAAGCAATATGAAGTACTGCTTTCATCATATGTTTTCCTATAGAACGTCCTCTCATCTTTGTATTACCAACTAATACTTTTCCAATTCTAGCGGACTTATTAATATTATCTATTTGCCCAAGCGAAATATGACCAATAACGTCTGAAGTCTCTTCATCTACCACTTTGAAAGCGAGTGTATTTGCACTTTCTATATACTTCTCTAATTGCTGTTCGTCTAAAGGAAATGTGAAGGCATTTCCTGACCATTGTATTAGAAATTCTTCGGAATTAATCCAGCTTATTAATTGTTTAAAATCAGATTTTTTAAAGATTTCTAGTTTGATCATTTCCATGCTCCTTTCGTACATCACTCTTTATAGCCTCAAACTTATTTCTATATAAAGAATATATTCTCCTTTTATATGAAATTAAAATAAAGCCATTCATGTGAATGGCTTTATAAAAAAACATAATTATGCTTTTTTCCTATGTCAACAATAGTTCAATAGCTTCAATTTTACATACAGATATAATTACCGTAACTACGCCAGCACTATTAGCAAGCCTTACAACATCACAAGTTACTGAAGAAACAGTTCCTTCAAAATTATTTCCTGTTGTAGTAATGCGCACTGCACTGTGTACTAATTTTTTAAGTTCGTCTCTAATTCCTTGAACACAGCAACAATCGCATTTTTTATTTTGTTCTTCATGTTCTTTTTTACACTCTTCGAAAGCATCCCAACAATCATCCTGTTTACATCTACACTTCTTTTTACAATTATTAAATCGAGACCCCAAAACCTCACCCCCTAATCCTTTCTATTAATAAAGTATGTCCACTTGCTTAAAAGGGTACGAGGCAAAAACATAGAAAGAAAAAAACAAACACTTGTACTAAACACTCTTTTCATTATTAATTATAAAAACAGACCTCTCATAATTAATATGTTGTTTAATGAGGAGAGGTGGATTCTGCTGTATTTAATGTTTAGATCCACTTTCTAAAACAAATCTTTTTTCTTTTAATAGGCCCCCCTCCCCCCGAAAGACGCACCCGTTTTTCCTTCGCTATTGTGAAATATACATTCAGAGAAGTGTACTCCAAAATAAGATATTATTTATAATCAGAATGTTTTCTTTAACAAATGTTCATGGAAAAATACCATAACTAGTAGTTCTGTCTATTATCTCTTAAAAATTAGCATTGTTTGTATGAACTCTATATCTAGTAGAAAATACTCTATCATATAAAAGGAAAATAGTAGGTTAATAAACAAGCCATTTTTTTATTAAAACATAGAATAATATGAACACTATTAAAAGGAGGTAGAAATGAATGTCTTGGAAAAATGATTGCTGGAGTTCTCAGAAAAAGCATTGTTGTGATGATTGGTGGAAATCTAAAGAAAAGTGTCATCGTGATGATGACTGGTGGAAATCTAAAGAAAAGTGTCATCGTGATGATGATTGGTGGAAATCTAAAGAAAAGTGTCATCGTGATGATGATTGGTGTTCTAAACGAAATAAGTGTCGCTGTAATTGTTTCTTTATTTGTTGCCATTGTAAAAGGAAAAATTGGTAATATTTTCGATGTCAACTGAAAGGAAAGAATATGTCTTTTGGAACCACTCGGGCTTTTACGGATAGTTGATCCCACACCTACTTCCTTACTTTCGTTGAATTTTGAGGTGGGGGCCTTACTGCCCGGCAAATAGCGGGATAAATACTAGAATGTAATATATAAAAAGCTGACTGAGTATGAAGTGACCCCTAAAAGTTAGACACGGTTATTTCATTAGGCAGCTTGATAAAAATGAGTCCGGTATTGTACCGGGCTCATTTTTAATTTTGCCTTAATCCGTTTCGTATTATAATAATCTATATATTTTTCTAATTCTATTTTAAAGTGCTCTACATTTTCAAATTCTTTTATGTAGAGGAACTCCGACTTCATAATCCCAAAGAAATTTTCTATTACTGCGTTGTCGTAACAGTTGCCTTTTCGAGACATACTCTGGACGATAGCTCTTGATTCAAGTGTACGGACGTACTGTCTCATTTGATAATGCCATCCTTGATCCGAATGTATCAGTAGCTGGTGGGTTTCAGGTAAACGTTCCAATGCTTTCTCTAACATGCCTGAAACAAGCGAATACGTCGGTCTAGAACCAATTGTATAGGTAATAATTTCACCATTATACAAATCTAATACAGGTGATACATACAGTTTTTCTCCAAACAATTTAAACTCTGTGATGTCTGTTACCCACTTTTGATTCGGTGCATCTGTATGAAAATTACGCTCTAAAATATTAGGTGCAATTCTACCGACTGTTCCTTTATAGGATTTATATTTCTTCATACGCACAACACACTTTAACCCAAGCTCTTTCATAATGCGCTGAACCTTCTTGTGGTTCACTTTCTGGCCACGATTCGTTAATTCATCACGAATGCGACGGTAACCATAACGACCTTCATTTTCCTCATAAATCGCTTTAATCTCAGCTTTCAAATCGGCATCTACATCTGGACGATTCATTTTCTTTACTAAATCATAATACGTGCTTCGAGGAATAGTAGCTAGCTCCACGAGTGCCTTCACCGAATATTTATGCCTTAATTCGTAGACTACTTGCGCTTTGTCTTGTTTTGTGATTTTTCCTTGTTTTGAACTAAGGCATTTAACTTTTTTAAGTACTCATTTTCCATCTCAAGCTGTTTAATGCGTGCTTCAAGTGCTTCGACTGACCCTTCAGCTAAAGGTTGTTTTAATTGTTTATTTGAATCTTTTTTCATGGATGGACGCCCCTTTTTCTTAGATTGAAGGGCATCAATTCCTTGTGTTTCAAGCTGTTTTTCCCAAACAGAAATCGTTGAAGGGGCAGGAATATTAAAGATAGCTGCCGTCTCAAATAAGGACATATCGTTTTAGAAAAGCTTCCAGACCATTCTGTTTATATTGGTTTACCCAATTCAAAATGATTGTGTCATTTATACCGAGCGATCTACCTATTTCTCGATAACTTTCATTTCCGTTCAAATAACGTAGAACGATTTGTATTTTTTCATCAGATGTAAATTTAGCCATAGAAAAACTGCACCCCCAATTGTTAGACTGTGTCTAACAATTGGGGTGCAGTTCAATTTATAGTGCTCTTTTTTTATCATTTGGATGTGCCTTTCAAATTAAATTTTGTAACAATCTATTAAAATAACGCTTTTATTGAATTTCATCCTTAACAAAATTTAATTACTCTAATGAATAAAGATGCCACAGTATCGTATTTTAATAAAAATTATAAAACAGACATACCTAACACTAATAGTAAAATTTTTCTTCTTCATCAACTTCACTTCTTCTCTTTTTATAAACATAAAAAAGGAGCTCTATTTATATAGAACTCCTTGCTAACTTTATAATTTACTAGACTGTAACCCCTGAATAAACGGAACTACTTCAGGATTTACAAGCGATGATAAATCACCTAATTCTTTTCCTAAGTAAGCTGCTTTAATAACACGGCGCATCACTTTAGAATTACGTGTTTTCGGTAAATCTTCTACAACGTGGATGTCTTTAGGACACAACGCTTTTCCAATATGAGAGTTTACTAAACTCATTAATTCTTTCTTTAATTCTCCTGTGAATGTTACATAATCTCTTAACACTACAAAACAATGACAAACTTCACCTTTTACTTCGTCAGGTACACCAATTGCAGCAGCTTCGATTACATCATTATGTTTCACAAGAATAGATTCATATTCAGCAGGTCCAATACGTTTACCTGCAATATTTAACGTATCGTCTGAACGCCCTGTGATGATATATTGTTCACCATCGTAAATAACCCAGTCACCGTGGACCCATTTATTTTCAAAACGCGACCAATATGTGTTCACGTAACGTTCATCATCTTCCCAGAAGCTTTTCGTCATACCTACCCAAGGTTTCTCTAAGCATAATTCTCCGACTTCATCTCGAATTGGTTTACCTTGATCATCCAGCACGACAGCTGCCATTCCTGGTAAAGATGCGTTAAAACTAATTGGTGCGATTGGTTTAATAAGAACATTACCGAAAATCCCACCAGAGATTTCAGTTCCACCTGAGTAGTTACAGATTGGAACATTTCCTTTTCCAACTGTTTCAAACAGCCACATCCATGGATCAGGATTCCAAGGTTCTCCTGTTGATGCGAATACTTCCAAACTCTTTAAAGAATGTTTATTGACATACTCATCACCTTTTGCCATTAATGCTCGGATTAACGTTGGTGAAATACCTAGATGAGTAATTTCATATTTATCAACTGTCTCCCATAACCGGTCTGCTTCTGGGAAGTCTGGAACACCTTCGTACATAACCATCGTTGCTCCATTAATGAGTGAACCGAATAATAGAAACGGCCCCATCATCCAGCCCATATCAGTTACCCATAATACACGATCACCTTGTTTAATATTCATTCCAAATCCTGCATCAAAAGCTGCTTTCAAAGGAAATCCTGCATGCGTGTGTACTGTTCCTTTCGGCTTACCAGTCGTTCCTGATGTATAAATGAGCATTAATGGATCATCACTTTGCATTTCCTCGGCATGTATGAATGGTTTTTCTTTTTCTAGCGTACTCCACGAAAAGTCATAGTTATGTGGTGTAAAATCATTTCCTGCATGACGAACGATAACAACTTTTTCAACAGTTGGGCAATGTTCACAAGCTTTATCTACTTCATCTTTTAAAGAAACAATTTTACCACGGCGTGAAAATCCATCTGCAGTAATAATCATTTTTGAACCCGCCGCTTGCACACGTGTCATAACTGCATCAGACGCAAAGCCTGAGAATATTGGTGAAATAATTGCTCCAATTTTCATTACAGCTAGCATCGCAACAACTGTTTCTGGAATCATCGGCATATAAATTGTTACACGGTCACCTTTTTCAATACCCGCGTGTTTCAAACCATTGGCAACACGGCTTACCCAGTTATCAAGCTCTTCATATGTAAATGATTTTGAAGTTCCATTTTCTCCTTCGTACTGAAGTGCTGGCTGTATTCTTGTCTCTTCATCCGCAAGCCAGCGGGATAAAGCTGATTCTACAACGTTACATGTTCCGCCATTATACCACTGTGCAAACGGTGTACCATTTTCTAAATCTAACACTTCTGTATAAGGTTTCATCCATTGATAGCCAACTGCTTTTTCTGCCTCTCCCCAAAGCCAAGCTGTTTCCTCAATAGATTTATTATAAAAAGTTTCATAGTCTTCATATCCCAATGATTTCATCCAACTATATAAACGTGTTTTTTCCTTGTACTCTTCTGTTGGAAACCAAACTGCTTGTTTCAATATTTTCCCCTCCTTAACTTTTTGAGCAAGAAAGCCCTAAATAGGGCTTTTAAACTGGATATACAGGATGTTTACGATCCGTGAATACTTGATATTTACTCATATACATTTCGAAACGTCCTTTTAACTCTTCACGTAAATTGTTTGGATGAACAATACCATCAATCACCATCTCTGATGCTAAGTGGTATATATCAATATCTTTCTTATACTCTTCACGTTTTTCAGCAATAAAGCTAGCACGCTCTTCTTCTGGTAAAGCTGCAATTTTATTTGCATATACAGCATTGACCGCAGCTTCTGGACCCATTACCGCAATAGAGGCTGTCGGTAATGCCAGGCAGCAATCTGGTTCAAATGCTGGACCTGCCATCGCATATAAACCAGCACCATATGCTTTACGAACAACGATAGAAATCTTCGGTACAGTTGCTTCACTCATTGCAGAAATCATTTTTGCACCGTGGCGAATAATACCAGCACGCTCTACTTTTGTACCGATCATAAATCCTGGTACATCCGCAAGGAATAATAATGGAATATGATATGCGTCGCATAAATTAATAAACTTAGCAGCTTTATCAGCTGAATCATGGAATAATACGCCGCCCTTCATACGCGGCTGATTTGCAATAATACCAACTGGCTTACCATCAATACGTGCTAAGCCTGTAATTAGCTCTTGAGCAAATAATTTTTTTACTTCATAGAATGAACCTTCATCAATAACTCTATTAATGAGATCTTTCATATTGAAAGGAGCATTTTGATTTTCTGGAATGATTTGTTCTAACGTTTTATCGAATTGTTTCGGTTCTTGAGGTGTAACCAATGGAGTCTTTTCTAAGTAGTTATTTGGAAAATATGAAATGTATTGTCTTGCTTGTGTAATCGCATCTTCTTCTGTCTTACATAAAACATCTCCGCATCCTGATACAGAGCAATGCATACGAGCTCCGCCCATCTCTTCTAAAGTTACCTTCTCACCGATAACCATCTCAGCCATACGAGGAGATCCTAAATACATAGATGCATTTCCTTCTACCATCATTACAACGTCGCAAAAGGCTGGAATATAGGCACCACCAGCTGCAGAAGGTCCAAATAATAAGCATACTTGAGGAACTTTACCTGATAATTTCACTTGATTATAGAAGATTCTCCCTGCACCACGGCGCCCTGGGAACATTTCTACTTGATCTGTAATACGTGCTCCAGCAGAGTCGACTAAATAAAATAACGGAACACGTAGTTTTTCAGCTGTTTCTTGAATACGTAAAATCTTTTCAACTGTGCGTGATCCCCACGATCCAGCTTTTACAGTAGAATCATTGGCCATTACACACGCAGTACGACCATGTATTTTACCCGTTGCCGTTACAACGCCGTCCGCAGGTAAGCCTGTTTGTTCACAGTTAGCAAATAATGCATCTTCTACATATTCGCCATTATCAAATAGAAGCGCTAAACGATCTCGAACAAATAATTTTCCTTTTGCTTTATTTTGTTCATGATATTTTGGTGCGCCGCCTTGTTTAATCGTTTCAACTCGTTCTTCAAATGTATTCGATTGTTGTTTTTGATCTAACATATTTACTCCCCCTTATACGTTGGTGTGCGTTTTTCCTTGAATGCTTGTAATCCTTCTAATCTATCTTTCGTATGGATTACACCTTCATACGCTTGTTTTTCCATTTGTAATCCGGTATGTAAATCAACTTGAATACCGTTTGAAATCGCTTCTTTTGCTAATCGAACAGCAATAGGTCCATTACTAGCAATTTTCTCTGCTATTTCAATCGCTTTCTCTTCAAGTAAATTAGCTGGTACAACAAATTCTACTAAACCATATTCTTTTGCTTCTTGCGCTGAAATACGTCTACCTGTATAAATTAATTCTTTCGCTCTACCAACACCAATTAATCTCGGTAAGCGCTGTGTACCACCCGCTCCTGGTATAATTGCAAGTGTCGTTTCAGTAAGACCAAGACTTGCAGATTCAGCAGCAATTCTAAAATCACAAGCTAAACTTAATTCCGTACCACCACCAAGTGCGATTCCATTTATAGCAGCAATAACTGGCTGTGGTAATTGTTCAACCATCTCCATAGTAGTGCGAATCATACTAACAGCATGGCGAACTTGTTCTTCATTCATATCGGCACGCTCTTTTAAATCTGCACCAGCACAAAATGCTTTTTCACCAGCACCAGTCAAAATAACTACACGCACGTTTGAATCTTCACTTATTTGAGTTAATATAGTTTGTAATTCATCTAATAATGCTAAAGATAATGAGTTTGCTTGTCTTTCACGATATAACGAAATCTTTACAACGTGAGGTGTTACATAATCAACTGAAATGTTTTGTAATTGTAGCATCTTCTCACCTACTTATCGTTTTATGTTGAAGCGCTCTATACACATGACTCGGTAATTGGATATTTAATTTACTTTGAATAAATTGACTTGCTCTCAATAACTTCTCTTCATCAATATTCGTTTGGACTCCTAACTTATGGAGCATATGTACTAGGTCATCAGTAGCAACATTACCTGATGCTCCTGGTGCATAAGGGCAGCCCCCGAGTCCACCACAAGAACTATCAAACGTTGTAATACCGTATTCTAATGATTTAACTACATTCGCTAGAGCCATTCCATACGTATTATGAAAATGCATTGCAAACTGCGAAGCATCATACTTCTTTAATAGATATTCTAATACTTGTTCTACTTGTAATGGATTCGCTACACCGATTGTATCCCCAAGAGAAACTTCATAAATGCCGTATGAAAATAGTTGATTACATAATTCGTCAACTGCTGTAACACTTATATCCCCTTCATAAGGACATCCAAATACAGTAGAAACATAGCCTCTTACCTTTTTCCCTTCGAATAATGCCTGTTTTGTTATATCTTCAATTACAACTAATGCTTCTTTAATCGATTTATTAATATTACTTTTATTATGAGATTCACTTGCTGATAAAAAAACATTCACCTCATCTACATTTTGCAAAAAAGCTCGTTCCAAACCATTTTGATTCGGAACAAGCGCAGCATATGTAACATTTGGATCCCTTTTCAGCTCAGAAAATACATCATTTGCATCTGCTAATGCAGGGACCCATTTTGGGTGAACGAATGAGGAAACTTCAACATACGACAATCCTGCTTCTGTAAGTAGTTGAATCCATTTTACTTTATCTTTTGTGCCAACAATCTTTTTTTCATTTTGTAAGCCATCACGTGGCCCGACTTCTTTAATAACAGCAAAATTAGGTAGTTTCAATTCGCTTCCCCCTATATCTCCCTATTCAATTTCTAATAATACATCTCCTTCATTTACAAAATCGCCTTCTTGCACATTAATTTTCATAACTGTGCCAGCTTCTTCTGAAATGATTGGAATTTCCATTTTCATAGATTCCAAAATGACGACATCCTGCTCTTCCTCTACTGTATCTCCTACTCCTACAACAATCTTCCAAACGTTTCCTGCCATCGATGCGTATACTTTCGTCATCATTTTTTCCCCCTTAATATTGTTAAATCTTATTTTTTAACGAGTTGTTTCGTTACAAAACCCGTTGTATAAATACCCTCTTTGAACACTTCGTCTTCCAAAACTTGCAGTAGCATTGGCGTGTTCGTTTTAATACCTTCTACTTTTAATTCTTCTAGAGCATCATGTAATTTCGAAATTGCTTCTTCACGAGTCTCGCCATGTGCAATGACTTTCGCAATCATTGGATCATAGAAAGGTGTAATCGTTACATGATTTTCTAAGAAGTGATCAATCCGTACATTTGACGGTAATGTTAAATCTGTAATTTTCCCAGGTGATGGGAAGAATGTTTTCGGATCCTCTGCATAAATACGAGCTTCAATGGCATGACCACTACGTTTTACATCATCCTGAGTAAATGATAGTTTCTCTCCACTTGCGATAAGGAGTTGCTGTTCTACAAGGTCTAATCCCGTAATTTCTTCTGTCACTGGATGCTCTACTTGTAATCTCGTATTCATCTCTAAGAAATAGAAGTTCTTCTGATTATCTACAAGAAACTCAACTGTACCTGCATTTGTATAGCCAAGTGCTTTGGCAGCTTGTACAGCAACTTCTCCCATCGCCTTTCGTGTACCTTCATCTAAAAATGGTGAAGGTGCTTCTTCGATTACTTTTTGATTTCGGCGCTGTACCGAACATTCACGCTCCCATAAATACACTGTGTTACCATGTGTATCTGCTAAAAGCTGAATTTCAATATGATGCGCATCTGCTATATATCGCTCTAAATACATTTCTCCGTTACCAAAGAAGTTTTGCGCTCTTGTTTTATTACTTTCAAACGCTTTGGTGAGCGTTTGCTCAGTTTCCATCAACTGCATACCAATGCCTCCGCCGCCTGCGGATGCCTTAAGCATTAAGGGATAACCAATTTGTTTTGCAATTTCAATTGCTTCTTCAGCAGTTTCAATATTTGTAGTAATACCTGGGACTACTGGGACATCTGCTGCTTGCATTGCGATACGTGATTCGATTTTACTTCCCATCTTCGTAATGATTTCTTCTGAAGGACCGATAAATACGATTCCTTCTTCTTTGCAACGAACCGGAAAAGACGGATTCTCTGATAATAAACCATAACCCGGATGAATCGCTTCTGCATTTGTCTTCTTAGCTATTTCAATAATTTTTTCAAGGTTTAAATAACTTTCTTGAACACGCGGTCCACCTACTAAGTAAGCTTCATTTGCCATCTTCACATGAAGGGCATTTTCATCTGCTTCAGAATAAATAGCAACAGTGCGTATGCCAAGTTTTTGACAAGTTTTCATAATACGAACAGCAATTTCCCCGCGATTCGCAATTAATATTTTTTGAAACATAGTGATTCCTCCCTTTTATCTACATCCTAAATGTCTAGCAATTACGAGACGTTGAATTTCAGAAGTTCCTTCACCAATTTCTAATAGTTTCGCATCACGAATATGTCGTTCAACTTCATATTCACGCATATAACCATATCCACCATGAATCTGTACTGCTTGATTCGCAATACGGCTTGCTGCTTCCGATGCAAATAGTTTTGCCATTGCCGCTTCTTTGCCGAAAGGTTTATCGTTATCTTTTAACCAAGCTGCTTTATGTACTAAATTGCGTGCTAGCTCTACTTCAGTCGCCATATCAGCTAATTTAAATTGAATCGCTTGGAAATTAGAGATTGACTTTCCAAATTGTTGACGTTCTTTCGCATATTGTAATGCACGTTCAAAGGCTGATTGCGCAATGCCAACTGCCAATGCAGCGATTGAAATACGCCCTCCATCAAGTGTATATAAAAATTGTTTAAAGCCTTTATTTACATCACCAAGAATATTTTCTTTCGGTACACGAACACCATCAAGTACGATTTCACAAGTATTAGAAGCGCGAACACCCATCTTATCGTAAGGACTTGAAATCGTTAATCCTTCACTCGTAGTAGGCACGATAAATGCAGAAATACGTTTTCTACCATTCTCTTCAATACCGTTGACAGCGGTTACAATAATTGTATTTGCATACTCTGCGTTTGTAATCCAACACTTCTCACCACTGATTACATACTCATCACCATCTAATACCGCTTTCGTTTGAGTGCCACCTGCATCAGATCCAGCATTCGGCTCCGTTAATCCGAAGGCACCTAATGTTTTACCTGACGCCATTGGAACTAAATACTTTTGTTTTTGTTCTTCTGTACCGAAATAATAAATTGGAGAAGCACCTAATGAAATTGTTGCAGCATAGCTTAAACCGGTGCCACCACAAGCGCGACCAATTTCTTCAACTGCTAACGCATACGATACTGTATCGCCACCTGAACCTCCATACTCTTCTGGGAATGGGATGCCTAATAATCCTAGTTCGCCCATTTTTTGAAATGTTTCATATGGAAACTCTGCAGTTTTGTCATAATATACAGCTTTCGGTGCGATTTCCTTTTCAGCAAAGTCACGTACCATTTCTTTAATCATTTGTTTTTCGCGAGTTAGAGTAAATTCCATTCCGCTACACACCCCTTATCGAATATTGAGTTTCGACAGCGTGCGAGTTTCTACTACAAACATAACAACTTAAAAGACAAGAATATTAGTTAGACAATTGCTACAATTCTGTCATAACTTAATTTTAAAACAGATTCTGTACTAATGCACAAAAAAATTCCTACATTGTTCTACAACAACATAGGAGGTTTTGTGTCGAATTATGTAATTTATTGTTTAATAATCTCTACCTTTTCCGGAATCAGAAATTTCTACTAATGCTTCAGGGTATGGTTCGAAATATGTTTGTCTTAATAAATACTTTTCATCAAATCGAATAGCCCATGATTTTAAAATTGTAAGTAAACTACTAAGTGGTATTTTCTTTTCTGCATACTTTTGTAACAGTTCTATAAAATGATCTTTTTCTTGTTTTTTTAACTTTGTTTTAAAATATCCAAAAATGTGCTCGCATACATTTACATTCGATGTATAACGGGGCGTACGCATAAATAATTCATATAAAGTCTTCTCATAGTTTTCAAATACCACTTCAATCTTTTCATTTTTTTGATTTGCAATTATACGCCCTAATTCCTTTTGTTTCACCTGATTATATGCCATAAATAAATATTTATTGTCCGACTGAAACGATACAAGGTCTTTTATATTTTTATTATGTTTAATCATTTTGTAATATGCGATTGTAAATAGCCTTGTAAAGAAATGCTCTCTAATAATAAAATTCGACAATCTACCTTCCTCTTCTATAGGAAGATGCGAAAATTTTTTTACTACTGCTCCGCCAAATAAGCCCGATCCTTTTCCCTTTGCTGGCGCTTTTTCAAAACCAGAATAAATTTTCACATCACGCGTACCACAACTTGGTGAACGATTCTTTAAAATAAAACCATCCACATCCGATATCGTTTGTAAAAAGTCATTTGAAAACTGCTCCATTTTTTCAGTTACATCTTCTCGTGTCGACGGTTGCACAAGTCTATTCTCACCATTTTCTTCTACAATTCGTATCGTTTCACGAGGAGTCCCCAATCCAATCTCGACTTCTGGACAAACAGGTATAAATGTAACAAATGGCTGCAAATTTCGTATTGTTACATCTGGAATCATCTCTCCATTATAACGACAAGCATCAAATTCTAAACATTTACTTACGACGATTGTAGGTTTTGCAAATTGTCGCATCTTATTACCTCCTTATTACTAGTCCGTATAATATAAATTGTACTAATATTAACATTTTAAGCAAAGTTTGATTCAGTTATTTTTATGAGAAATATATATCCAATGATATATTAACAATCATTCAACTCTATTTTCTATAAATGTGCGCCCTATTAATGAGGGTTTAGATATTGTGAAATGAATAATACACACATGCTTCGGAGAAATTAATGATTAAGAAAGGAGGGATTGTTATGAAAAAGAAATTATCATCTATTTTAAGTGTTTTAGCACTATCTATTATGTTTTTAGGTACATCTACGCAAGCTGAATACGATGGAAATAATATGAATAGAGTTAATAACACTGATATTTCAACTCGAGTAAATGACAATAACTTAGACAGAGTTAATAATGATGTAAGAACTCGAAATGTAAATACAACAAATGATTTAAATGATAATCGTGATAAAAATAATAATTGGGCTTGGCTTGGTTTATTAGGACTAGCAGGATTATTAGGTCTTAGAAAAAGAGACAAAGAAACACGCTGATTTAGAATATTTTTAGTAAACAAGTACTTATTTATCAAAAATATATAATGAAAATAAATCGCCTTTTTAAAGGCGATTTATTTTTACTTAAAAGTAATGTATGTAATTCACACTTCGACGATTAAATTCGTGGAGTTAATCCATACAATATAAATTGAATCGTATTTTCAATTTCCATTTCATCATCCCATTTTTCTTCAGGCAATAATAAAAATCTTGTTAAGAGTAAACCTAATACAGCTGATAAAGTAAGACGTAGTACGGAAGATGGTGGTATCTCAATAATTTCCCCTTCTTCTTGAAATTTCACAATCAACTTTTTGAAATGTGAAAACAGTTCTGTTTCTACTAATTGCTGTATTTCATTTTTTAGTTCTGTTTGGAATGGCACCTCTTGAATTAATATTTTTATCATAGGAAAGTGTTTTTGAGCAAATTTAAACCTATTATGAATTACAACCCTTAAAAGTCCTTCGTATGATTCATACTCCGATTTAAATATTTCTTTTGCAAAGGTTTGTACAAAAAATGGTGCAGCGAACTTAGTTAAAGTTGGCATTACGACCGCTAGTAATAAATCTTTTTTCGTCTTATAGTAGCGGAAGATTGTTCCTTCCGCTACACCAGCCCGTTTTGCAATTTCACTTGTTGAAGTTGAAGCGTATCCTTTTTCTCCAAACATATCAACAGCCGCCTCTAATATTCGCATTTGACGTTCATTTCGTTTATCCGTATTAGTTGCAGCTATTAATTCCTCCAGCCAATCCTTCTGCATTTATAAAGCTCCTTTTTGTCATTATTATATTTTGCGATGTTTCTTTAAAGCAAATACATTTCCTACTGCAAATAATATTGAAAAAAGTAATAATACAGTAAGATCTAATGCAATCTCTGTAAACCCTTGATTCCGAATCATCACTTGTCTCATTGCGTCAGCGCCGTATGTGAGCGGAAATAATTTCCCTAACATTTGTAGCCACTTGTTCATAGATTCCATTGGAAACAATCCAGAAAAGAAGATTTGTGGCACAATAACAAGCGGTATAAATTGAATCATTTGAAATTCATTATTTGCGTATGCCGATAAAAACGTACCTAATGTTAGTGCAGTTAAAGAGAGCATACATGTAATAAGTAGCGTTAGCCATATAGAGCCAGCTACATATAAATCTAAAATATAAACGGAAAAACTTACGATAATAATGGATTGTATAAAGGCAAAGATTCCAAAACCAATAATATAACCTGCGACTATTTCCCATCTTCTTACTGGGGTGGATAATAACCTTTCTAGCGTACCACTTAAACGTTCTCTTACGAAGGATACACCTGATAATATAAATACAAAGAAAAATGTAAAGAAACCAATTAATACAGGACCAAGCCCATCAAACATCGTAAAGTCTTTAGAGCCATGTAAATAATTTACTTCAGGTTTCATAATCAATACATCATTCTTCTCTGTGCTTTTTTGCAATACTTGAAGTACAGCACGATTTTTTGACGAATCACTACCTTCCAACAGAAGTTTCATTTTTCCATTCTCTATTCGAAGTATTGCATCTACCTTTTGTTTTTCTAACTCAGAAATCGCGTTTTCTTTACTGTATTCATAAATTGACGCTTCTTGATTTTTCATCACTTTTACTATTTGAGCGGGCATATCAACAACAGCAATTTGCGGTATATAGTCTTTTTGTGTAAACACTAGCGATAATAGCCAAAGTAATAACATTGGTGCCCCAAACATCATCGCTAACGAACGCTTATCTCGAAAAAATTGGCGAATAATACGAATGATTACACCAGTAACTCTCATGATGGCACCACCTCTTCCAACAAAAAGACATCTTCAATCCGTCCAGATGACACGCGTTTTTTTAATTCTTCAGTTGTTCCAACCGCAACTAGTTTCCCTTCTCTAATTAACCCTAGACGCTCACAAAATTCAGCTTCATCCATAATGTGCGTCGTTACTATAATCGTTGTACCTTTCTTTTTAAGTTCATAAAATTTTTCCCAAATCGTTTTTCTAAGAAGCGGATCTATCCCCACTGTAGGCTCATCTAAAATTAATATTTCTGGTTCATGGAGGAGTGCTATTGCTAATGATAAGCGTTTTTTCATTCCACCTGAAAATTGTTGTACTTGCTTTTTCATATACTGTGACAATTGTACAAGTTCAAAAACCTCTGCAATTCTTGTCTTTTTACGTTTTCCCTTTAGTCCATACATCGTTGCTATAAAATCTGCATTTTCATATGCTGACAATTCTTCATATAATGCATCCGCCTGGGCCATATAACCAATTCGTTTCATTTCATTTAAATTAGGCATATTAGTATTATTAACAAGCACTTCACCTTTCGTTGCCTCATTAATACCTGCAATCATTTTAATGAGCGTTGTTTTCCCCGATCCAGAAGGTCCAACAAAACCAAAAATCTCTGCTTTTTCAACTTGCAATGAAAGATTGTGTAACACTTCTTTTTTTCCAAAACTTTTTGATACAGTCCGTAAAATAATTGAAGGTTGTTGCACGTTTCATCCTCCTTTTCCAATAAAAATGAGTGAGTACTCACTTTTATTTTACTCTTGCTTAATTATATGTCAAACTTCGTTGATTAGTATGTATGTTCAATCACCGATATTAAACAATGAAACAGAGTCGACATTAGAATTTCATTTCCTAAAGTCGACTCTGTTTCATTTAAACTATAAATTTCACTTTACGTTTTTAAATTCATATACTTCCGAATTCTAGCAACGTCTAAAGAATATTCAATAACTAATTGCTGTAACGGTAAAATAACTGTGTCAGGATATAAATGTGCATATTGTAATGTTTCTGCATATTTTTCTAACCTTTTTTCTAAATACTTTATTATTTGATCAGGATGACTTACTAATAAACATTTACAATAATAATGGATTTGTTCCTCAATCGCCGTGTATTCTTCAATTTCATATTCTTTATGCATGTGTACACCCCTTTAAGTTTTTTATATGAATTACTTATCACAATTTTCACTCGACAAATTTTAAGTTTTTTGATTATTTACACTATAACAAACACTGAGGGTCAAATTTTGTTACTTTATGTAACGTAGAAAATTTTTAACAAAATTGTAATGTTTACTCCTGCAAAATACAGAAAGCCCCTTTACTCATTTTTGTATAAAAAAAATCGTACAGCTTAATTTAGCTGCACGACTACAATTTCTGGCCTATTCAAAATCCTTTGCGGAATGATACTATTTCCTAATCCTCTACTCACTACCATTGATGTATTTTGTTCTACATATAAACCCGCTGTATATTTAGGTAAAACACCTTGATTTGGCGCAACTAATCCTCCGATAAATGGCAATCTAACTTGCCCTCCATGAGCATGTCCCGATAAAACCAAATCCAACCTCTCATTCGTATATTCCTTTATAAATTCAGGCCGATGGGATAATAATACATTATATTTATCTGGCTGCATTTCAATTTTCGCTTTTTTAATTTCATCTATTATAATATTTCCTTCATCACGGTTTCCAGTAACAAACTCTGGATCATCAATACCTAGCAAGTTTATTTCTTGCTCACCCTTTCGAATGCCTACATGTTCATTCCTTAAAACATTGACATCATATTTCTTCAACTCTTTTTCTAAATTGTTATACTTTCCAGACCATTGTTCATGGTTTCCTGTCACAAAATATACAGGATATTTCTTTACAATTTCTCGTATTAATTGCATACTAACTTCTGCATCGTATGATTTACTGTCAATTAAATCCCCCGTAATCGCAATAATATCTGGGTCTATACTTTTTATTTTTTGAATTAACACATCTTGATTATCGCCAAATTTTTTATTGTGTAAGTCTGAAATTTGTAGAATTTTATACCCTTTAAAAGAGGATGGTATTTTACTAGAGGTTATTTTAACCTCAGTTATACTTATTAAATTGTTCTGTAAATATAAAAAGATACTACAACCTACTAATGTAGCAATAAGTAATATACTTCTTTTAATCTTCTTGCTCATATTCCCTCCTAAAATCTTCATCAATACTACAATTCTCAAAAACATTTCAATAGATTATTCTTTTTATCTAACGGTTCTCTTTTAAAGTGAAATCGATTTAACTACGATAATCAAGTACAAGTTTCTAATTTTAGGAACTGAAGAACTTATATCACTCTGTTGAAGTAAACATGCCCGGTTCTGTTCTAATCGTAACTCTATCATATAACATTAAAGCCGAAATTCCCAAGTTAAGGAATTTCAGCTTTTTGAGTTCGTATGAATATCTTAGTTTTAGTTCTATGTATCTTGCTGTTGTACATCTTAGTACATACCAGTTGTCTCTCTATATGTGGTGAGTTTTTTATCTTTTTCAATAATCAACTATGTATAAAACATTTAACTTAGTTAATACCCTTAATGAATATCATGCTTTTTAAAGTTTCCGCCTTGTACTTCCGCAACATCATATACAGTGACAAAGGCATTTTCATCAATTTCATGAATAAGTTCCTTCATTGTTTCTAAATTTTAAAATTATGTAGCGTCATTCCATTCAGACTTCAATATTGAATATTGATATTCATCAATCCACTGCCCTTTTAGCATGTAATTCTGTAATAAATGACCTTCTCTCCTCAACCCCACTCGTTCTAGTACAGAAATAGACTTATTATTTCGAACGTCCGAAAATGCAATCACTTTATGTTTCCGTAATGAATGAAATATGTAATTCAGTAAGGCACAAACAGCTTCAGTTGCATAGCCTTTCCCCTGATATTCTGGAGAAAGAGTAAATCCAATTTCTACGATGCGAGGTTCATTTACAAGTGTGTGAAGTGCACAATCTCCAATTATTTTGTTATTTTCAGCCAAAGCAATTGCGAACTGGAACCAAGTACCTGGTAGATTAGGATTATTTTTAACTTGTTCATTTACAAACGTTTTAGCCTCATGATATTGATAATTAACCCATGACTGAAATTTAGCCACTTCTGGATTAGAACGATAAAAATGAAAGTAGTTAGTGTCATCCATACTAAACCTTCTCAAAACAAGACAATCTGTTCTCCAAAAGACTTGATTGTCATTCTCCATAACTATTCACCCTCTTTTCTACATTAATTATACCTTTATAATACATAGGTATAAATAGTTTACATGCTTATAAAAAAAGCGATTCTTTTCACATTAAAAAGAATCGCTTTCCAAGTTCTTATTTTTAATTATATTACATAAAGAATTGAAAGATTTTTACTTAAGAGCCTTAACTATAACTTCCGTTGCCTCTGCAATGAGTTGATTATCATAGGTAGCCTCTTTCTCATCTTTACTAGATAAAATTGCGATGATAATTGGTGCTCTATTTGGAGGCCAAACGATAGCAATATCATTTCTTGTCCCGTAACTGCCAGCACCTGATTTATCTCCAACTACCCAGTCAGTTGGTACGCCTGCACGAATAAGTTTGTCCCCTGTAGCATTTCCTTTCATCCACTCTGTAAGAATTTTACGTTTTTCAGCTGGAAGTGCATTTCCGACCGTAAAAGCTTTAAGATTCGTAGCAATTGCTTTCGCTGTACTAGTGTCACGAATGTCTCCTGGAATAGCTTCGTTTAATTCTGTTTCAAAGCGATCAGACATAGTAACCCGATCCCCCATCTTTCTAAGCGCTTTTTCATATCCTTTAGGTCCGCCTATTTTATTAAATAAAATGTTCCCTGCAGTATTATCACTTGAACGAACAGCAGCCTCAGCAATTTCTCCTAGTTTCATTCCAGTATCTACATGTTTCTCTGTAACAGGTGAATAATCCACTAAGTCTTCTTTCGTAAATGTGATTACTTCATTTAATGTATCAATTGAGTTTTGCTGTAGTAATACTCCTGCTGCTAAAGCCTTGTAGGTTGATGCGAAGGCAAATCTTTCGTTAGATCGATAAGAAATTGTTTGATTTGTACCAGTATCAATCGCATATACACCTACCCGAGCATCAAATTTTTTCTCAAGTTGAGAGAACTCTTTATGCGTCGCCTGATTTTTATGTTTCACTTGTCCAGTCTTTTCTTTCGCTTCAACTTGCAGTGCCCCCCCTGTAAAAGCTTCTAGGCTTGTAATACTTAAACCTAATATACCAACGCATATTCCTATTTTTAGCATCCTCTTATTTTTCAAAATCATCATTCCTTCCAAATTTTTAGCACCTTTTTATACGTACACATAATAGACAATCACCGAACCAAATTTGTTCCATAAACTAAAAAAATTATAGCTAGTATGAGAGTTATTAACAAAATAAGAGATAGTAGCTACGACGCCTCTATCTCCTATTTCATATTTCATTTTTTTACTTATAAATGGCTTTATATGAACAGGGTCTTTCCCTGAGAAAAGTACTCTAATTTTGCTTAGAACTACCTGTACTAGTAGCTTCACCATGTATACGTTGCTGTTTTAAATCAAAGTATACATCTAATACTTCCTTTCCGATTATAGAATTAATTCCATTTTTATCATCATGAAGCCATGGAACTACTACGGAAAATGCTACTTCTGGATTATCATATGGAGCATATCCAACTAACGTTAAGTTGTAACATTCCATACGTTCTCCTTTTGCATTTCTACCAATCGGGTCATCTCCACCATATACAGTTTGGGCTGTTCCTGTCTTTCCTGCTGGTTTATATGGCGCGTTTTTGAAATATTTCACGCCAGTTCCATCACCTTCTTGGAATACCCATCTAAACCCTTCTTTTATCCGATCAATATGTTCTTTCTTCATATCAATTCGATTTAATACGACAGGCTCTATGGAACGTATAACTTTGCCAACCTCTTCTTTTATTGATTGTTCTCGTATTTCTTGTACAATTTGAGGTTGCATTCTATAACCACCATTCGCAATCGTTGAAATATATTGCGCTAATTGCAACGGCGTATACGTATCATACTGACCGATAGAAAAATCTAGTAAAAATCCAGGTTGACTATCTACTTTTCTCGTTTGTCCAATTATTTCATTCGGTAAATCAATACCTGTTGGGACACCTAAACCAAATTGCTTGAAATAATAGCGCATCGTATCAAATGCTCCTTGTTTAATATCCAATGAGCCATTTGGTACGTAATTAACTCCCGCAATTTTTAAAGCTGTCTGGAACATGTATACATTCGAAGATACTTGTAAAGCCCGTAAATCATTAATATTACCAAATCCGGATACATTCCACGATTTCTTAGCTTGTGTACCTTTAAATTTCATCGGCGCGTCATAAAATTGATCTCCTGGATGTATTGCGCCTGTCTCATATCCAGTTAATAAAGTAGCACCTTTTACAGCTGACCCTAGCTCATACGAAGTTGTCATGTTTCCTAATGCCAAATCCTCAACCTCTATTTTCCCTTCTTTTTCTACAATCTTTTTGCCTGCCATTGATAAAATTTGTCCGTTATTTGGATTCGTCATGACAACAAAAGCTCGATCGAGCAGTGGCTCTGAACTCTTAAAAGCTCTCAAGTTTTTCTCTATACTTTCTTCCACTTTCTTTTGTAATTCCATATCAATCGTTAATGTTAAACTATTACCACTTTTTCCTTTAGAGATTATTTCTGTGCTAACAATGTTTCCTGATTTATCAGTAATATTTTTCACTTCTTCTTTTGTGCCGTGTAATACATCTTCATATCGTTGTTCAATATAACTTTTTCCAACACGATCATTACGGTTATATCCACGTACTAAATAAGAATCTAAATTTTCTTTCGGTAATCCTTCTTCACTACTCGTAATATTTCCTAATACAGAACGAAATAAATTACCGTTTACATAATTACGTTCCCAATCAACAGTTGCATCTACTCCTGGAAAATTCGCAAGATTTTCGCTTATCCGCGCATACTCTTCATCTGTTACATCTTTTTTAATGATTTGTGGTGTTAGTTGATAACCTGAACTCATTTTACTTTTAATAGCTAACACCTTTAAATCTTGTGCTGTTAATTCTGCTAATTCTACCTCTGTAACACGACCTCGTCTTAAGTCTTCTATTTTTTTATCTAACTCTTTTCCCTCTATACCCTTTTCTTTAAACTTTTCTATATCTTTCTTAGTAATCTTTGTCTCCGCACGTTTCGAATTCAACTGCATCCAAAAATCTTTTTTATCGATATCTGTTAATTTATTTATATCTTGTTCAGGCATTTCAAGTACTTTCGCCAAGTCTTTTGCTGTTTTTAAAATATCTTCACTCGTAATTCCCTTCACCCTTGTATACGTAATTGTGCGAAGAGATTTATTATTAACAACTGTTTTCCCTTCTCGATCTAAAATTTGTCCACGTGGAACTGGAATACTAGTTATTGCATTTTGACTACTTTCCACTTGGTTCTTATAAGCCTCTCCCTCAACGATTTGTACCTTTCCTAGCTGCATAATAATAGCTGAGAATAGTACAAATATGCAAAGGAACATTATATTTAATCGAATAGATATATATGTCTTCTGCTTCTTGCCTTTTTGTTCTTTCATAAATCCTCCATTTAATCCTTTCAGAAATTGCTACAAATACTAAAAGCATTCCTTATATATTAGATACCGATAATCGGTTATAAATATCGCCTCAATTTTTTGCTTCATCCTTGTAAGCAACCATTCCTTTTCGTTTAGCTACGGAATTAATAACTCTCCCTTCCTGTTTTCTCTCTATTTTTTTGCCACTTGCATGAGAAGTGCTAAACTGTATAATGACTCTTATTAAACTTACATATAAACTTGCTAGTAAATTTTCATGCTAATTATTCCTTTCTTCATGCTGTAATACTTAATAGACAACCTAAACAATAAAGTTGTTCCACATTTACAAAAAAAATAATTAAATATAAGATGAAATAGGCTACATAAGGGAGGGTTATATGTTACATATAAAAAGATGGAGATTTTTTGCGGTTTTTTCTATCGTAGGTTTGATTTTACTAATTTTATTAAAAATCAACTTCATTTCAATTACTATCGCAACTTCTTCAGCTGAAAGAGGAAAGATTTTTGATCAAAATGGTGTAATACTAGCTACAAATAAGAAAGTTAAGTCTCTATATTGCACTTCTAATGACGAAAAGCTATCGAAACAAGATACATCAAACACATTAGCTTTTTTTAATCAATTTTCAAGCGAGTTTCAACATGATATTTCTACAGAGAACCTAAAATCTCAATTACAACAATCTTGTAAAAAGCAGACTATGAATGATATACCGTTATACTCTGATATAACTGAGAATGAACTTGCATTCATAAACAAAAACAAACCCAATAATGTAATAATTAAAAATGAATGGATTCGATATTATCCTAAACACGAAATTGGTTCACAAGTAATTGGGTATGTAGAAAATGACCTTAATTCAAAGCATAAGGCTGTTGGAAAAAGCGGGATTGAGCTGCAATATGAAAATGATTTAAAAGGAAAATCAGGTAAAACTCTTATTTTTAAATTGAATAATAAAAAATTCTTATGGAATATTCAAAAAGTACAAAAAGGTAAAGATGTACGGCTAGCTTTAGACTCTGAGTTGCAGCAAAAGGCAGAAGAAGCATTAAGATCTCAAATTAAGAAAACACCTGATGCTAAAGCTGGTTATGCTGTAGTAAGCGATGCAAAAACTGGCGCAATTTTAACTATGGCCAACACGGCAGTTTTTGATCCAAATATATTAAATACACGTGTATCTTCTAGAAAAGAAAACATTAACTCTCTTTCGCAAAATAAAGCAATTCAAAAATTAAAGTATGGTGAATCTTATGTAAATATGGCTTCTACTATAAAACCACTCACTATTTTAATTGGATTAAACGAAAAACTTTTTCAACCCGAAGATACTTATTTAGATAAAGGTACTTTTCAGTATGATAGTCAAAATAACATTACGAATGCACCTGGAACACCAACAGGTGAGATTACACCGAGGCAGGCTATCATTAATTCATCTAACACATTTATGACAGCAAAAGTAGCTCTGCCCTTATTCAACCAAAATAATGGAAATATAGAAAAAGTAGCACATATATGGACAGATTATTTAATGCAATTCGGCCTACGTTCTAAAACCGGGATTGATTTGCCCTTTGAAGAAGACGGACAATATGAATTCCATCCATCTAATAAATTTGAAAATGGGATTTCCGCTTTATTAAATGCCTCTTGGGGAGGAAATGAAGTGCATACTCCTCTTCAACTCGCTCAATATGCAGCAACATTGGCAAGTAAAGGTGATAAATATAAACCTCAAATCGTAAGTGCCATTATTGGTCAAGATGGTAAGGAAACAAAAAAGTTTAAACCCATTTTAGAAAGTTCAAATCGTTACCCGATGAACTTTTGGAGTGTCGTGCAAGGTGGAATGAGTCAAAATATAGAGGAAATTAAAAAGTTGCCCTTTGACGTCGCAGGTAAAACAGGTATTACAGGTTTTCCAAATGAGCAAGAAAGAATGATAAATCATTCTCTTTTCATTGCTTATGCTCCTACTGAAGATCCACAAATTGCCGTTTCTGTCGTTATTCCTGGTAGTAATTCAGAAAAAAACATCGCTGCTCTCGTTACATCAGAAGTTTTAAAGTCTTGGAATATACTTCAAAAGAAGGATAAAGATAAAGAGGAAGGTTCATTAAAGTGAACCTTCCTCTTTTACCATATAGATTCTATATTCGTTATTTCCCATATACCTTCATGATTCTTTTCGAACATGAAAGAATATTTAATATCAGTTAAAATATACTTTTTTTGTACATATCCAGTAGTATCACCGTTAATAGTCGATATTTTTATATATCCATCATTCTGCACTTTTTCCGGGATCCAAGCTTTTACCATTTCATTAGATACTTCATATAAAACTTTTGATTCTCGGTTTGGTTCAGCTAAAATTTTCGTTTTGTTTCCAGTAACAGTTGCATATATAAAGTGTTCTTGCTTTAATTGATTACTTTCTGTCATTCCACTTGGCACTTTGTAAACTTTCTTCTTATCATTTACAAATTCTCCCCCCATTGCAAGGGCGACTTGCAACTCATGAAAAATATCTTCATCAAGCTTCAATTCATCCTTCTTATAACTCTTCCCTTTAAATAGAACTTCATCATTTAACGCTTTGTACAAGTCATTTTCATTTTTTGAGTTCGTACTTTGATATAGTTCATTCATAAATTGTTTTAGTGATGGATCTTGAGCAGACTCATCTTTTGTTTTAGGCTTAATTTGAGTACTACTTTGTACTGGTGATTTATTATCATCAGGCCAAGGTTGTTGAACAATAAAAAATAACATTGTACAAATCAACACAACTACAACAGGCAATACTTTTTTACGAAATGGTCTCTTATTTGTTACAGAATCCACTTCACTATTTTGATATACCGATTGCTTTATTTTATAAATAAATTCTTCTTCATCTTTCCGATGCTTCATTGGGCCTTTTTTCAATTTACTATACCAGTCAGGATTTTGTTTATTGTTCATCACTACTACCCTCCCCTATTAGTTTTGAAACCTTACTTCTCGCTCTACTTAATCTCGATTTTACAGTTCCAATGGATACTCCTAATGTTTCAGCCATTTCTTCATATGATAATTCATATTTTGCGTCCAATATAATTATTTCACGGTGCTTTTTAGGTAGTTTTAATACAACCTTCCACACCTCATTCATCTCTTCTTGGTTAAAAAATTCTTGTTCTGCTGACAGGGATTGCTTATCGTCACTAAAAAATCCTATTAAAGATATCCTTTTAAAATAGGAGGATTTCAAATAGTTTATTGCCGTATTTCTTGTGATTTTTAATATCCACGTTTTAACAGATGACTCCTTTCGAAATGAATTCCAATTTTTAAACACCTTTATAAATACATCTTGTGTGATATCATCTGATAAGTGTGGATCTTTCGTAATAATAAATGAATAATTCCATACATCTTGCCAATAGTCTTTTATAACATAATCCAGCTCATCATGATTACACTTTTCAATAAACGTCTGTTCCATTTCCACACCTCAAACTTATTTGAATAAACATAAAAACTGCCCTCACTTTTATTATGGTTTCAATATATAGACAAGATACAAGTTTCATTTGTTCCATTGTTTATCTTTTTTCAAGCAGAATAATACTACTAAAAAACAAGTAAAGCATACAATGATAAAATTCTACTCATGAAAATCTGTCTTTTGAATTTAACGTAACACTCCACTTGTCCATTTCAATTTGCTATACTCTTCTATTTACCATTAGCAATGCCAACTTTTCAGAAATGAAAATTAAGATAAGGTATTAACTTTCTAGAGTCGCAGCAAAAAAGCATTCTCGATTAGAAAGAATGCTTTTTTGAAATTTCATTGCTCTATATTTTCACCAATTTATATCTTTGAGTTAAGCAAACATGTAATAAATGTAGTCAAAAAATTCACCTTATAATTAAGTATTATTTCTGAAATACATGTTTTACTTTTTCACCTGGAACGTTACTTCCCCCTCTTCCTTTTACATCTTCAATCATCATTGTAACAATCATGTCTGGCGCATTTGCATCGAAAGCTGCGAACCATCCCAGTTCTTTTCCGTCTGCTTCTTTCGACTCTTTCAGTTCTGCTGTACCAGTTTTACCAGCAAGCGTTACACCATCAACCTTTGCAATTCTCCCTGCACCATCAGGGTCATTAATGACTTTGATTAATGCACTCTTTAATATTTCTTGATTCTTTTTAGAAACCACATTTTCTTTCCAATTTCCTGCTACTTTTGCTTCTTTTAAAAGATGTGGCGACGGAATATTCCCTTCATTCACAATCGGTGCATATGTTAATGCTAAATGAAGTGGCGTCATTAATACTTGTCCTTGTCCATAGCCCGTGTCTGCTAGTTGAATATCGTTTTTTATCCCATCTTTTGCAATGATTGAAATAGGAAATTCGTATTCGATTGGTAATTTTTCATAAAATCCGTACTTTTTAAATTCCTTTACATACTGATCTTTTCCCATTTTCAAAGCTTGTTGAGCAAAATAAATATTATCAGAGTACTTCATTGCCTTATCAAAATCAATTGGACTTGCATCCTTTACACGCGTTACATAGTAATTTCCCCAAGATGAATCTTTTGTCCACTTCAATCCTTGAATTTTAAATTCTTCCTTCGGATTTATTGTGTTTGTTTCCAAACCAATTGCACCTGTGATCGTTTTAAATACGGAACCTGGTACAAATGCTTGTGTAAAGCGATTCGTCATTGGTAGTTTCGAGTCGTTACTCCATGCTTCTCGTTGGGCTTTCGATGCTCCTCTAACTATTATATTTGGATTATAAGCAGGGCTACTTACAAGTGCGATTGTTTCACCTGTTTTAGGATTGACCGCTGCACTAGACCCTGCTTCAGTTTTCATCTCATTAAAGATTTTTTCTTGAATTGCAGCATCAATTGTTAACGTAACATTTTCTCCTTCTTTTGCTTCTTTTTTTGCTACGTTTTTAATCTCTTTCCCCTTCTCATCTTCTATAAATACGCGTCCACCCTTTTCACCACGCAATTTATTTTCTAACACTTTCTCTAAACCAGTCTTACCTACTAAATCATCTGCTTGATAACCTTGTTTTTGAAGTGATTTTAACTCCTCCGCATTCACCTTTCCTATATATCCAGTTAAGTGTGCCGCTGCTTCACCTAATGGATACGTACGAATATTTACTGGGTGAGATGAAACTCCTTCTAATTCAATATAATCATTCTGTCTGGTTCCCTCTTTTAAAATGCCAATTGGTACAAAGGAGTCTGGTTTTATCCATTTCGCTGTGAGCTTTTGTTCGACCTCTTCTATAGACATATCAAGTAATTGTGCTACTATTTCTTTCGTTTGCGCTGCTGTTTCGCCTAGTTTCTCTGGAATAATTCCAACCTCAGTCGCTTTACCATTCGTTGCAAGCCCTTTTCCATTGCGATCATATATTTCTCCGCGTTTTCCTTGCTCTATTTGCATACGTACTTTGTAATCTTTTTTCATACCTGGGAAGATGAAGTCTGGTGTCCAATCTATTTCCCAAGACTCTTTATCTTTCACAAGTTTTGCTTCATGGATGAATGAAACTGGTCCTACATCCGTATCCATCTTAACTTCAAAAAGAAAAAGCTCTTTATCTTTCGTATTCTCTCCTTTCATTTTAACTTTTAAATTATTAGCTCCAATCCCCTCATAGATTTTTTGATATTTTTCTGTGAATTCTTTTTTAGAAATCGATTTTTTGGCATGGTCTGATAAATGATCATACATATTTGCAAATTTTCTATCATTCCATAAATTGATATATTCTTCAAATGCTTGTTTTGGTGGTTCGTTTTTATTACATCCTACCAACAAAACTGCGAAACAAACGAAAAGCAGCATCCATAATTTTTTCAATTCAATCTTCTCCCTTAGTTAAAAATGATGATTCCTTTCGTAATTTATTTAATAAAAAATGTTTTAACGCTTAATAGACAGTGAAAGTAAGGATATTGTTCCATATTTACAAAAAACTAAAAAAGAGTGATAAGAATTCCGTAAATTTGGAATCCTCATCACTCTCATTTGATATTGTGCAAATCATGAATATGAAATAATAATTTCTAATTTCAAAAAATAATTTCAATTTTCCAACTAACGAGATAAAAATCATGTATTTGTTCTATTTTTAATAATTCATAAATTCGTTGAAATGTTCGCATCAAATTCATCTGATGTTTTGGTATCTATTTTTCTCCCATCAATTGTCATCTTTATTTTTTGTTTTTGGTTTGCTGTTACCACCCAAGCATTAGGTAAATAACGATCTTCATGTGATAATGTAGAAGGTGAATTTATAACCTTTCCTCCTAAATATAGAGTAGCAGAAGAACCACCATCCATAGCCATTGCATTTATAGCACCTTTTTCATATAGAATATCTTGACACTCTTTTAACGTAGCCCCTATACTATGCGTCTGTCTACCGTCAATGACTAGAAACATAATTGTACCATCTTCTTTTTGGGCCATAATACTTCGCGGAGCAGAACCCCAACCACCGTCTCCTTCTGTAATCATTTTTTCTCCATTTACAATTAACTGTGGCATAAATCCTGCTGCTGAAACGACTTGTTTATCCAAAAGTTGTTGTGTAGAATAATTTCCTGTTATCATTTGTCCAAACTTTGTTAAGCCTGTAATAATTGTAGGGGTATTTCTATCCATATTCGTATCAATAACTTTCCCATTTTCTATTACAATTCCAGTAGCAACATTTCCTCCACCCCTTCCTGTTTCATCTGCAAATCCACTTGCATTCACAGCAACAAGTGCATGATTACGCTTTGCCATTACGCTAATTTTTTCTCCTCTGTTAGCGCCCTGTGTTCCTTGATGGCTAACAAGTTTAACATTGAAGGGATTGCTAATAGTAACTAAATTTCCTTCAAAAAGAAAGCGACTATCTTTGTGACTTTTAATCGTTTCTACATCAATTTCTAATGGCTGATTTTTAAATTCTTCTAATCTTTTTCCTGCTATTTTTTTATAAATATGCTCATCACTATTTGACCATTTCGGATGATTAATTCTATCTTGCAATTTATCTAGTTCCTTTTGGGATAGGAATGTATATTTCGCATATTGCGGATGCTGAGAAGTTAGTATACTCCCAGCCATTGTTATGCGAAGCTCTCGGCCATAGCTAGTACCAAATAATATGCCTATACCAATAAGCATGAAAATAGACAATAGAAGCAAAATTCGTTTGAAGATTTTTCTGAGATGTTTCATAGTTTTATCCTCCAGCATTCATTACATTCAATAAATCCATTAAAATATTATTTATCTAAATACAAAAGTGTTTGATTTCCTCATGTCTGAATTCCCCAATATACTTTAGCAATTCAGGCAAAATACTTATTCCGATTTTCGTTTTTTTAGTGTATATTTATAAATTTAATAACGTTTTTGCAACCATGAAATAAATTACTAATCCTGTTCCATCAACAAATGTTGTAATAAATGGACCTGAAACAACTGCAGGATCTAATTTTAATTTTCTTAGAATTAAAGGTAAAACAGCTGCTACAAGAGAGGCCCAAATAACAATAAATAATAAAGTAATTGCTACAACTTGTGCAACTTCTGTTCCAACTCCTAACATATAAGCACGAGTGAGGCCAGCTATTCCAAGTGCAAGTCCGAGAAGCATCCCTATTGCAAATTCCTTTTTCATTACACGGAAAATATCTTTAAATTTGACCTCTCCAATACCGATTGCACGAGTAATTGTTGCTACAACCTGTGTTCCTGTATTCCCACCAGTACCTACTAATAACGGAACAAAGAAAGCAAGGGCAACTACAGTTTCAATTTCATCTTCAAAATACTTTAATACTGTACCTGTATATGCCTCAGCAACAAAAAGAAGTAATAACCATGGTAGGCGTTTTAAGAAGATGCTCCAAATGCTAGCTTCAAAGTAAGATTGATTCAATGGCTCACTTCCGCCTAACTTTTGAATATCTTCTGTAGCTTCTGCTTCCATAACATTCATTACGTCATCAAAAGTGATAATACCAATCATTTTATTATTTGCTGTTGTCACAGGTATTGCTGCTAAATTATAATTCAGTAGCTTTTTTACAACTTCTTGCTGGTCAACTTCAGCTTGTACTGAAATTACCTCTTGAATCATAATAGTAGATAATATCTCTTCATCTGCTGCTAGTAATAACTCATGTATGGAAACGATTCCCTCAAGATAACCATGACTATCTAGAACATAACTATAAGATATTGATTCTACATTTTCAGAATGTTCCCTAATGTACTTCAATGTCATTTTTACTGACCAATTTCCTCTAACTGCAACAAAATCACTTGTGATAAGACTTCCTGCCGTTTCAGGTTTGAAATTCATCAATTTTTTTACGTTATGTTTTGTAATTTTGTCTAGATACGCCATTAATTTAGCTTGTTTTTCAGGATGAACCGCTAGAAGTAAATCTACTAATTCATCAATCGGTTGTAAATTTAGTAACTTTTTAGCTTTGTTTTCAGATAAGTGAATTAAGATATTATATTTTTCTTCTGCACTCATATATTGAAGAATTTTAGAGCTTTTTAATACGGGAATCGTATTTAGCAATATGATTTGATCTTCAATTGAAAATCTTTTTACTTCTTGCGCAACATCATACGACGGAAGACGTAAAACTTTCTCTGCATCCAAATTATTTTTGGTTACAAGTAATTCTTTTAATAATTTCTTCATGTTAACTCCTCCTCATATTGCTAAGGGAGACTCTAGAGTTTCATGAGTGGTTTTGTTTTATTTTATCTGTCTTAAATTTTTTATTAGAGCAATAATAGTTACATTGCAATCAATCCATTATTTAGAATTACCTCCTTTTTGAATATAGACAAGATAAAACAAATAACATTAAACAGAAAAACCTTTACTCAAAAAGGAGTAAAGGTTTTTTACAATACAAATAAATGATTATTAAGACAGCTCTGCCAAAATCTCAGAGGTGCCTTTCTATCAAATCGTATACCACTCCCTCGTTGAGTTTTAGCACTGTATAGCATAGGTTTTTATAACCAGCTACATTAAGAAGGGCCTTAATCCGACCGTTCCTGTTGACCCATTGGCGTCTCTCGACATTTTTGGGCAGCAGCGTTTCTCTATACAGGAGCCTCACCTAACAAAGTTTATTGAATTACTTCAAAATTTAAACCAGAATTTAATATTTGTCAACTGACTTTCAAATCCATTCATAAAAAATCTTTTATAGAAAATGAAATTATATTTTATTATAAATTTAAAATTCTCCTTAAAAAACATAGAATTTAAATAGATTTAATTCGAAGAAACGTTATGAAACATATGAAACTTATTGTTTTCAATCAAATTCCAACTTTATAACAGAGGATGAATAATTAGTCATTCTGTATATTAAAAGAATAT
The DNA here is from genome assembly GCF_052805735.1 of Bacillus sp. N6. NCBI lineage: Bacteria > Bacillati > Bacillota > Bacilli > Caryophanales > Bacillaceae > Bacillus > Bacillus sp. N6. The sequence continues at coordinate 2,469,361 of NZ_CM127843.1, read as the reverse complement.
TCTTAACAAATCTTCTTTTATGATTAAAATCTTCTTTACGGTTTATCAAATTTATATGGTTAAACTACTCAATCAAACTATACACTAAAGTCAAAAATATGTACTTATACAGAATGATTACATACATTTTCTCATATCATTTCTCAAAGGACTATAAAGCAATAAAACAGATAAAATTAGAAATACGGTTGCTTGACAAGCAAAAAAAATATATTTATGCTTGCTACACGAAACAAATACATAAAATTTATGTTGCTTAACCTGTTAGGTGAGGCTCCTATGCAAACACAGGCTATTGCCCAAAAATGTCGAAAGACGCCAATGGGTAGAACAGGAATTGTCGGATTAAGGCTCTTCTTAAGATAGCTAAGTAATGAATTTTCATTACTTTACGTTGTATAGTGCCAAAGCTCTACTAGGGGGAGAAAAGCCTTATTTAGTCATGCCATTTTGAATCCCTCTAGTTACATACTAGGGGGATTTTTGCGTAAAAAACAGGGAATAAGTGATAGAATCTTTCTAAACAAAAGTCATATTTAGTAATTGACGAGAACAAGATTCTATTCATTAGCAAATGTAATGTAATATTATGTTTTGTTTTAAATCAGGAGGATATTAAAATGAAAAAAATATTAAAACTCGATTATCTATTGCTCCTTCCTCTATTCATAACATGTACTTTAGGTATTATCATGATGTATAGTGCAAGCTCCATTGTCGCTGTCCAACATTACGGTTATAACAGTAGGCATTTTGTTGATTCTCAATTAACAAAGCTACTTTTAGGAACAATAGGATTAATAATTTGTGCTTTACTCCCATATGAAATATGGAAAAAACGAATAGTCTCAATCTGTATTATGGTTGGGGGGATTTTTTTATTAATTATGGTTTTATGGAAAGGAAAAGTGGTAAATAATGCTCAATCATGGATCTTTGGAATACAGCCAGCTGAATTTCTTAAATTAGGAACAATCCTTGTAACAGCCCGTTTTTTTGCATTGCGACAAGAACAAGCTAAAAATAACTGGCGTGGTATCGGAAAACTTTTATTTTTTTTAGCTACAATTTTTTTTCTTATCTTTAAACAACCAAATTTAGGATCTGCACTTTTAATATTAGGTATAGGTTTTAGCATATTTCTTTGTTCAGGAATAAATATAAATCTACTAATCAAAAGAACTACCATCGGTTCTATTTTATGGTTACCTATTTTATATTATTTGATTCAATATAGTTTATCAGCAGTTCAAAAGACACGTATTACTACGATTTTCAATCCCTTTCTTGATGCGCAAGGAAATGGATACCAGCTTGTAAACTCTTTTATTGCCATTGGCTCTGGAGGAAGCACTGGTCGTGGATTTGGAAATAGCATACAAAAAACAGGTTATCTTCCAGAACCACACACTGATTTTATAATGGCAATAGTTTCTGAAGAACTAGGATTTATTGGTGTATTTATTCTATTGGTTGGAGTTTTGACTATGGTACTTCGCTCCTTAAAAATTGCACAATTATGTGCAGATCCATTCGGCAGTTTTATAGCAATTGGTATAGGATGTATGATTGGTATGCAATCAGTTGTAAATTTAGGTGGTATTACGGGACTATTTCCTCTTACAGGTACTCCATTTCCATTTGTAAGTTTTGGTGGAAGTTCTTTAATGGTCAATTTAATAGCAATAGGAATATTGCTTAATATCTCAATTTTCAATAAAATAAGACTTTCTCCTTTTTAAAATCTATTGTACTATAGTCATTTTTGTTACATTTAGAGAGATTATACAGGCTTTCATAATGATTTGATTAAACTGTAGATTTATTAATTTTAGACGAACATTTAAAATATTTTATAGCATAGAATAGACAGTATACAGTAGACACCACTAATATCTACTAGGTGAATAAAAAAGAAGGAGAAAATAAATGACTCTAAATATAAATAGAGTATTCCCACGTAATTGGTATGCTGTGAGTTATGCAAAAGATATAAAAAAGATTCCAGTAAAAAAAAGAGTTACTGGCAAAGATTTTGTATTATATCGGGATGAAAAAGGCGAAGTTCAGGCTCTATCACCTTACTGCCCTCATCGTGGCGCTGACTTATCACTGGGACAAGTAGTAAATGGTAAACTAGTCTGTCCCTACCATGGTTGGGAGTTCGATAGTTGTGGTACTTGTGTAAGAATTCCATCCCAACCCAATAAACCTATCCCGAAATTTGCTCATACCTTCTCATACCCTGTAAAAGAAAAGATTGGGTTGATTTGGATATACCCTGATAGTGAGGAAACTCCACCTGAATGGAAAACTTTTCATGTAATGGAGAACACTCCTTTTAAACTCTCTTTCTTCCACGCAACTTGGAATGCACACCTTACTCGATCAATCGAATCTGTGCTGGATATTGCTCATCTTGCTTATGTACATAAAAAAACGATTGGTAGAAAAACAAAAGCCGAATCAACCAATTATAAGCTGGAGGGAACACTGGATCAGTTTATATTCTCAAATGGTAATGCTTACCTTGAATACAAATTCCCACATCAGTGGATGCTTCACAGTGGCAAACAGGAGAATGAGTCATTTATTCAGTACATTACGTTTACACCAATTGATGAAGAAGAGACATTAATTATGGGATATACCGGAAGGACATTTTTAAAGTACTTCCCTTTACTAGACCAAATTTTAGCTAAATTTAGTTTAAGAGTACTAAAAGAGGATCAAATTATTGTAGAAAGTCAACATCCTAGACCTATACCAGAAGCTTTAAAAATGGAGGCCCATGTTCATGCAGATATGGCTCAAGTTCAGTTTAGAAAACGTTGGTTTCAGTTTTTACAAAATGGGTCTTGTTTTTCACTCGATTAAAGGCACGTAACGCAGTATTAAATATAGGTGTAGTGATGTTGATAGACGTGGATGCTACCCCATCGCCATCAAGCTAAAATTTTATAGTACCCCCTGAACCCAATTTTGTACTAACTCGTAACAAAAAATCCCTTCAAAAAAAGAAAGGCGCCTATGCACCTTTCTTTTGTAATTCATTCTCACTCTCTTAGCATTCAGAATCCCTTATGAATCACTTTAATGCATCATTGTACGGACCTAATTACTCTTTAAAAAAGTAATAATTTGTCTCCTTACTTTTCAGTAACATATTTCCTCTTATTATTAAAAATAAGTCGTTTCTGCTTAATATTTTTACTATAACTCTAACTAGTGCTAACCAAAGGATCATAATAAGCCAAATATAATTTATTAATCACGTTTAAAGTACATAAGTCTGCACTGATTGAAAATGCAGAACCAGCATTAATATCGTTTAGCGTATTCCTAATCCGCTAATGACTTAAATCACCTTATTTCACTCTCTTCGGTAAAGCTGAGCCTGAATGTTCAATTACTGGATGAACATAAACATTAATGTCAGCATTACTAAAATAATTTTCACCTTGATCCCAATTCTTACTTATTTTCTTATTTTCTTCCATTCTTTATAATTATTCCGCTTATATACTTCTCCTAATGCTAATACATCCACCTTATATTTTTTTGAACAAGCTTTATTGATTTTTGAATCCTTTGCTCCATCTCTTTTGAAATATCCTTCGTTAAGCGTTTTTTATCTCCATGCCCAAATGTTTTCAATTATTTTTGTTTCTCCAGATTTATTATAGAATCTTTCATCTAAAATTAGTCCGTTTTACCAGTTAACATAGAATTTGACAGACGAATAAATTCTTCTTTTCGATCTAAAAAAATGTATGTGCAATAAGAGTTATGTTTAACATTAACAAAACACTTAATATAACCAATAAACCATACACCCAAAATTTACTTCTTCATTGAAAAAACAACATTTTTAGCTAGATGTAGTAAGTTATTTTAGGATGAAAAATTTAAAATATCTATCTTTATATACAGTTCAATATATTACTACAATTTTAACAAAGGACCACAAGCAATTGTAAAAGAGAAAATGAAAAAACAACTTAAGTTTTACCCTATATAATCATTAAAATATATTAATTTATTGTTGTATTAATTACCAATAAGAATTTCATAAAGAAAGCACAGACTTATTAAGGCACATATTTATCTAACCTACATAAAATAAAGATGTACAATTGCCTACTTTATGAATTTTTTATAATGATATATAGAAAGGATTCATTAAGTTATGTTTGTTGGGAAATAACATTTATATTTCTTCTAAAATAAACAGGGTACAAATTACACATATCAGCCTGTTTATTTTAGAGAAAAGTTGTTTATAAGTAGTTCTTTTCTTTAAAAGAAGGAACTACATTTTTTAAATTAAATTTCTAAATGGATAAATTTAGCACGGGAAAGGAATTGAACTTATGTCTAATTTAAATTTCATTTCTGATCAATTTGCTGCAATTCTTAAAGGAAAGAGTAAAATAAATCAAGGTGGTTGTTCGGTGTCTTTTCACCGCAATTTTAAGGTCCTGGTTCAAGGAAAACCAAGTGCCTATGTAGTTCCCGTCGGAGTAAGTTTTGAATCGTTGGATCAAAATGGCAATGCATTAAATTTAGGAGAAATCGCGGTTCTACAAGAAGAGATCCCTGCATTTATGAAATCAATTGTACAACAAGGAATTATTGTCAGTGCTTTACATAATCACTGGTTATACATGAATCCCTTAATTATGTATATTCATATCCAATCGGTAGAGCACCCGTTACATTTTGCAAGAAAATTGGCAAATTCATTTTTATCGTTAAGCAGCTATCCTGTTTCTAATATCGAAGGGCAATAATTTATCTACAATCATAGATATGATAATAATATGTACCAGACTCCATGCACGTTGCGCTTGTATAAATAGTATTATCTAATGTATCTTCTTCCGTTATTACTCCTCCTTTTGGAACCTCACAATTTTACAAAATACGAAAAATGACCGATATACCCTCTTCTTCGTTATCTATACCCTGAATATTTTATTTACCATACGCTGCTCGTATCAACCTTGATGGTGGGGTGAAATCTCCATTAAGTCCCATTGAACCTGAACCTTGTCCAAAAGCACTTAATGGTATATCCCCCTCGCATGGCTGCGATTTAAGACCTATATATTGTCTTAAATTTTGTAAATGCCAATTAAACTCAGGACTATTAGTCACTACTCCTTGTCGATTCTAATACAATAGATTCACCCCATTTATCCGATAAAATCTAATGTAATGGTGGAGTAACTCCTAAAGCAGGTAATGGCACCTCCCAAAAGGAAATACTAGCTACAAATTTCTTTAACTCTTCAACAGATTTGAATTGTGTCTTTCGAAACCAGAAGAAAAGCCAATAGATTTCTGAAAACTGGGCGTATGATTTGATATTGTAAAGCCCTCAGGCATCAATTTGTTCATCACCTATCATCATGTATCCCTTGGTTGAAACCATCAGCTTTTCTGTACCTCTTCCCAGTCGATAGCTCGAAAAGTTATGAGTGTTGAGCTCAACTTAACGACGACGAGAGCTGCTCCCCAATTAGTGATGAAACCCATTATCACATTTCGTATCATGTGGCATAGGTCCATCCAAGGAATCCAGAAAGGCAACGGCCTGTTTGAGGTTCCTCAAAAATAAATGCGCGAGATCCATAGAAAATCCGTTTCGAACCACAATGCGCATAATCGTCACTGCTTCTAGGTCTGGAGGCAATGGATATGCGGGTACTTGCCAGCCGAACACACGCAATTGTCGAGATAAATCATAAAGGTTCCAGTTTAATGTGTAACCTTTTTTCAGTTGCCAAGCGAAAACCGGAATATCCGAACCATCGGACAAAAGTTCGAACGGTTCCATCTCCTGAATTGCCTTGCTAAGAAAAAGAGCGACCTTCTGAGAAGCCCTTTGGACATCATAGTACCCACTTTTCCCCAAACGCAGGTAATTGTAATATTGTAGGAGCACTTGTGCGCCAGGACGTGAAAAATTCAGGGCAAAAGTCGGCATGTTTCCGCCCAAATAGGAGACGCGGAAGATTAAATCATCGGGGAGATCATCAGCTTCCCGCCAAATTATCCAACCCAAGCCAGGATAGACTAATCCATATTTATGTCCCGATACATTGATGGACTTCACCCTCGGCAACTGAAAATCCCAGACTAAATCTGGTTGAAGAAACGGTGCTATAAATCCGCCCGAAGCCGCATCTACATGCATAGGAATGTCGAGTCCCGTCCTCTCCTGTAAATCGTCCAACGCTTTTGCAATGGCGGCAACCGGTTCGTAAAGTCCGGTATAAGTCTCACCGAGAATCGGTACCACACCAATCGTATTTTCATCCACGGCTGCAAGGACCCCTTGAGGATCTAATCGGGGATGCTCAGGGCTAACCTTCACATAGCGTGGTTCAACCTCCCAATAGTTCGCAAATTTTTCCCAAACGACTTGAACAGCAGAACTAAACACAATATTAGGCCGATCCACCGGCTTCCCCTCTCTTTTTCGTGCATTTTGCCAGCGTCTCTTTAACGCAAGCCCCCCGAGCATACAGGCTTCCGACGATCCAGTTGTTGAAACGCCCATAGTTGTAAGGGGGCTGGGGGAATGCCAGAGGTTGGCTAAAATGCGGACACACCGCTCCTCAATTTCAGCTGTCTGTGGATATTCGTCCTTATCAATCATGTTCTTATCAAATGATTTAGCATATAAGTGCTCTGCGGTAGGTTCCATCCATGTACTAACGAATGTTGCAAGATTCAAGCGTGCATTGCCATCAAGAGTCATTTCATCATGGACGATTTGATACGCTGTTTCTGGTAACATTCCTTCATCAGGCATGTGAAAGCGCGGAATGACTGATTCTCCTTTGCGGGCAAAAAGAGGATTTATAGAAAATTCGGGAGGCAGCTCCATTTGCACGTGACGCGGTAGATATTGTGGATTATCTGGCATAACCTCTTTTCCTTCATATGTATTGTTTTGCACTTCTTCTTTTCGATCCTGCGGCATACTAGTCCCCCTTAATTAATGGTTTAACAAATATATTATTTACAAAAAAACATTTGCTAAACCAAGGGACAATTCTAATAAAAGGTGATGCCATCATTCAAAATAAAGGAGTATAGTTTTTGATTATAAAATAGAAATTGATTTATATTTTAATGAAAATATTGAATATTTTTAATATAATTATTGAGTTATGTATTTATAGAAACTTAAGGGGTATGATTATGGAGTTTATTACTTTTAAAGTAATTTGTATCTTTTTATTTTTAATGCTTATGACTTCTATAGAAGTTTTAGGATATGGAGTTCAACTTGTTGGAGCGAAATTAGCTTTAGTTGCATCGGCTTTTGCTAAATATAATATTATGTCTTTAATTGCTCGATTTTCTAATATGTTTCAACAACCATTTACTGTTTCTTTAGTTGATAGTACAGCAAAAAATGGTAGATTAGAATTACTAATTAAACAATTAGATTTTTGTTATTAGGTTCTACTATGGGAGTAATACTTGGAGGGATTATTAGTACCATTTTTTATGAAAGCTCTTTCTAAAGCGCTAATACCATTGTCAAAAGATGGTTCGTTTTTAAACATGTTCAAATTAATATGTTCACAAAAGAATTGATGCAACGTTAAAAAGAATGAGCCCGGTACAATACCGGACTTATATTCATACAACCGCTGTACTTTTCTGTTTAACTGTTGGGATTCAGTTCATAATGAAACATATTTTTACATAAAAGACTTTCGTATATAAATTTTTCAAATGATTTATTAGCGAATTGTTGACTAATATCACTTTTTTGAGTGAGTAATTTTTTAGATTGATGATGTAATGAATTTTGTTCGTTTCTTTTATGTAAAATATTCTAGTTTTGCATTAGGAAAGAACTGTTTCATATAGGAATACAGATAGTTTTTTATATCCTCTTCTTCTTCTTTTTGATAAATGTATTTTCCGATTCCATATTTCCCCCATTTATACCTTCTTTTCTCTTCATCTAATTCTAGTTTTGTCATCGGGTAGTTTTTTTCAATTACTCTCTTAGCTGGCTTTGTAAAACGATGTTGAATAAATTCAAATGTAATATCATCCCGTGCATCAAGAGGTAATTCAGCATTTAGGCGTTCAAACATATGATAGTATCCTTCCTTCCAGCCTTCATGCAGGTAAATAGGAGCTACAATGAAACCAAGAGGATATCCAGCTCTAGCTACTTTTCCTGCTGCCTCAATTCGTTTAGCTAAGGGAGAAGTTCCTGATTCAAAGTTTTTAATCACATAATCAGCGTTTACACTAAAGCGAAATCTTGTTTTTCCATTATGTTTAGCATCAAGTAAATGATCTACATGGTGGAATTTCGTAACAAATCTCAATTTCCCATATTCAGATTCTCCAAAATGCTCAATGGCCCGTTTAAGGGTATGCGTTAAATAATCGATTCCTACAATATCTGAAGTACACGACGCTTCAAATCTTGTTACTTCAGGTGCACGCTCTTTCATGTATTTATCAGCAGCATCTAAAATTTCTTCAACATTTACATACGTTCGTATATAAGGCTTACTTCCCATCGTTGTTTGTAAATAACAATAATGACAATGCCCCATACATCCCGTTGCAAAAGGAATTGCATACTCTGCTGAAGGCTTGGAAGTATCAAATTTCAGTGTTTTTCTAACACCAACAACCAGCGTGGATTTTGCTACTCGATACTTTTGAAAATCGTTATCCCCTGGCAAATCTCTTACTTGATTATGGGAAGTAGTATGTCGAATTTCAACATCCATCTTTGAAAACTTCTCAAACAGCTCTTTCCCCAAAGGATAATCTAATGCTTTCGGTTCAAAATATACGAGCTTAGGCATAAATGGCTTATTCATTCAAACATCCCCTCTGAAATATCACCATAATAGTAAGTGTAAGCTTGGTTTGCCTCATCTTCGGTAGCATATATAGCCATCTCATTTGTTAGTGGATAATACGTTTCGTAAAGAAATAGTGCTAATTCATTAGGTCTTTCAGGATTATTTACAACTGCTGCAGCTTGTATGTTAGCTACGTCTTGAGTATGAGATTTCGGTAAAAAATATAAACAATGTCACCAGCATGATACGTATTACTTTCAGAAGAAAATTCCATTCCATCACCATCTCATTTCATAAAATTCAATGCTCACAGTTTTACTTTCTAATTTCCTTGTAGTGTAACTATTTAATTACATTGATAATGATTACGCCATACAAACATATTTTGAAAAATGAATAATAAATGTACTCCCAAAAAGGCAAGCATATATCAATGCTTGCCTTTCGTTCTAACGACGATGTTCAACAAGATCGATTACACCTAAAACGACGTGTGCTAAACCAAAACCAAATACTGTATTTGCAATCATTTTATTAGTTCCACGAGTTTGTTTAAGAGCATAACCTGCTGCTGTCACTGCTGTACCTAAAGCTGTTGGAATTAATCCTTCACGAATGTCCACAGTGATGCCTCCTTGTTTCGTAGTTAGTAAATTTGTTTTAATGACTCGAAGTAAAGTATTAAAACAAGTATTAGTATTTTTCTTTTTAATAAAATTATGTGAAATTCTTATGAATAATATTTTAAATCCATAACAGCTATAAAGATTGAAAAAATTATTAATTAACAAATAAGAAAATATCTTCAAAACGTATTTTTATATGAAAATTTTATACCTCAGACAAAAAAATCTTTGCGAAAATTCTCTCCATAAAAAGTGCTCCTAAATTTATATATATAGGAGCACTTTTTATGAAACACTATTCTTTATTTGCTTATGAACCACTTTATTATAATAACCATGCTTTACAACTTGCCTAAAATCATCTACCTCGATATCCATTCTTTCCGCAATATCTACAACAATTGTATTTTGTAAAACATTCACCGCAAATCCCATTAATTTCAAATTATGATTTTTACGATATGAAAATTGAACGTAATCCCCAAGTGTTACTTCTTTATTATGTTTCATTTGGCGCCCCCTAAATTATCGATAATTATACAATAGTTTCCCCCTTTTTTACTTCTACATACGGGGTCACCAGTTTATCATTTTAGCCAATTCATCTCCCACCTACTTATTTTGCGTTCCTTGAGGAAGGGGTCTTCTTGGCTAAAATGATAAAAAAAGACAAACTCTCCAATGTGAGGAGTTTGTCCAAAACCATGATTTCTTTAGTTTAACAATATAGAATTCAGTTCCGATAAGAATCTTTCTTTTTTCCATATCCCACGGTTTTTGCATCGATACTAACAATAGTGGATTAGAATAATGACTTAATACTTGCTAGGACAGTAAGAATACCTATAATAATGACAAATACATTGCTAGATTTCCCTTTGTATTTAGCAAGTACTGATACTTTATGGATTGCATACATTGGTAGTATACATAAGATAGCAGCAACTAGCGGACCGCTAAGGGCATCAATGATTCCAAGAATACTTGGATTTGTATAAGCAACATACCAGCATGTTAATACGACAAAAGTAAGAATCATTGTCTTAACTGTTTTTTCTCCTATATCTTTCCCACGTTTTTTACTGGACTTGATAATCATGTCACGCATTACCTCATACGCTCCTATATAATGACCAAGGAAAGACTTTGTAATAGCCACAAATGCAATGATAGGAGCTGCAATAGTGATTACTGGCGAATTAAGCTCATTAGCAAGATATGATAGGATTGACAAGTTCTGTTCTTTTGCCACCTTAAGATCATTTGGAGTCAAACTTAAGGTACTGCTCCAAACGAAGAACATAACAACTGCGAATGTCATAATATAACAAACTTTTTGTATTTGAGCACATTTAGCATCAGTAGCATCTATTCCATACGTAGCTCTCTGTTTCATAACAAATGACGAAATCATAGGCGAATGATTAAACGAGAATACTATGATTGGAAGTATCATCCATATCGTTCCTAAATATCCTGTTCCTGTTGAAGCAGTAGAAACACTTGAAAAACTAAGCATTGACGTATTCCACTGTGGAATCAAAGATATTGCGATAAAAAGTAGAGAAGCTATAAAAGGATACACTAGCATGCTCATGATCTTTACAGTTATATCTTGACCAAAATTTAGTATAGCGATAAGACCGAGTACTAAAACAAGCGATAAAATGGACCTTGGAGGCTCCGACATGTGCAATTGATGCACGATAAAGCTACTAGCGGTATTTGTAAGTGCGACCGAGTACATCAGCACGATCGTATAAATGGAGACAAAATATACAATATTAAAAATGATACTTGCCTTATTTCCAAAATACTCTCTTATTGTACCTGTAATCCCCTCATCGGCAGAGTTCGAAGCGTAAATCATTTTAGCAAGCGCCCTATGTGAATAATACATAACAGGATATGCAAGTAATGTAATTAGTAGTAAAGATAATAAACCACCTGAACCTGCATTAATCGGTAAAAAGAGTACTCCTGCTCCAATTGCTGTTCCAAAAAGGCTCAATGCCCAGGTAGTATCCTGTTTATGCCACTTTTTAGGGTCTAGATATTTCTCATTTTTTACTGCCGTGTTATCAGCTTGAAATTCTATGTTTTTTGCAGTATTCCCATCCATATAATAATTCCTCCTTGTGTCCTATTCTTAATTCTCTTTTTAAGATATAGGAATATAGACCGTTCTTGAAAAATGAATAGCTTATATAGTGCCCCACAACGAATATCCCCCTTCTAGGTTAATAAAAATCAAAAAATTAGCGAAGCATCAACCTGAAGGGTTTGTTACCACTTATAAAATATTTTAATTATATAGTAGTATATTTTATTGATAACTCCCCCAATATACAGACATCCTTAGGCGAACAATAGAGTAAAGATTGTTAAAATTTTCACAATATATTCGATAACTTATTGATTTGATTGTTTCTCCCCAAAGATTTTATTTTTAATGGCAATTCCTGTAGGTGTAGCTGCAATACCACCTAAACCTGTCTCTCTTAATTCGCGAGGCATCTGTCTTCCAACTCTATACATGGCTTCAATCACTTCGTCAGCATTGATGAGATTGTTTACGCCGGCTAATGCGATGTCCGCTGCTGCTAAAGCATTTGCCGTTCCAATGGCGTTTCTCTTTACACAAGGAATTTCTACCAAACCAGCGACCGGATCACAAACTAAACCGAGTAAATTTTGTAATGCAATCGAAAAAGCTTCAGAAGATTGCTGTGGCGTTCCACCCGCAGCTTCTACCGCAGCTGCAGCCGCCATCGCTGAGGCACTTCCTACTTCAGCTTGACATCCTCCATACGCTCCTGAAATACAAGCGTTGTTTGCGACTATCGTTCCAAATAACGCTGAAGTGAATAGAAAATGAATCATATCTTCATGACTTAACTGCAACGTATCTTTAATACTAAATAGGACTCCCGGAATCGTCCCACTCGCACCTGCTGTTGGAGTTGCACAAATAGCTCCTAATGCAGCATTTACTTCATTAACACCGATAGCACTTTGAATCCCTAACACCATTAAATCTCCAGAAAGAGTTTTCCTATTTTCTCGATAGTTTTTAATTTTTACAGCATCCCCTCCGGTCAAACCTGTTGGAGAAAATACACCGTCGCCCTCGATACTTTTATTTATTGCATGTTGCATAGTCGCTAAATTTCGTTCCATTTTACTCCATACTTCTTCATAAGAAGTTTTAGTTTGTTTGATTTCCTGTTCGATTGCTAATTCATAAATTTGCTTTTGGCTTTTATTAGCTGCATCCACAATTTCTTTTATAGCCATATACATATTTTTCACTCCTTAATGTGACTAAAGAATAATAAGATTAGCTATATTGCTTAAATCTCCTAATTCCTTCTGAGCATTACCTGGCAATATCGAATCCAAAGCGAATGCATATAAATATTTTGTTTTATCTTCCAAACTATGAAAGTTGTTAATTTCCACATCATATTGTTTAAAGATCCTGCGTAAAACAAATTCAAAGTCAGCTCTTTCTGAAATCGCAATAACAACTGGCAATGGCCCCTGCAGATTTAAGCTAAATCCATCAATTTCAACATTTTTGACTTCAATCAACCCACCACCGACCGAAATACCCATTACTCTAATACTTCGACTTTCATCCTCTGCATATACATCTGCCGTATTTGGATGACCAGCAGGACTATTACCCAATTGTTCAATAAAGGTAATGTCAATTCCCTTAGACTCTGCTATTTTAATAGCATCTGGCACTTTGCTGTCATCAGCAGCTAAGCCTAATATACCAGCAATAATTGCAAAATCAGTTCCGTGACCTTTATGGGTTTCAGCAAATGATTCATAATACTTTACCACAACTTTTTTGGGAAGACCTTGAAATAATTTATTAGCAACTGTTCCAATAGCCAAAGCACCTGCAGTATGTGAACTTGAAGGGCCTATCATTATGGGCCCAATCACATCAAAACAACTTTTGTATTTAACAATCTTTTTTTCTTTAATAGATGCTACATTCATGTTCATATAAGCACCCCCATAATTTATTATTTTTAGCTGTAGTTGAATCTAAGTTATTAGAATGATCGATTCAAAACAAGTTTTGTTTGATAACGCTTTCTTTATTGAGTTGAATAAACTTCCCTTCTAATCCGCTATCCTCCGTATAGTAATCATATCAGTATGTCCAATTTTAAAAAATTACTGGCAAGTTCTTTAGAATTTTTAATCCAAAACGAGGTTTGATATTTTCTCTAGAGGTAATAAATTGTGTCTCGACGCCCTCATTATAACTTGTATATTTATAAGTTTAATCTTTTTTTATTTTTAGAAAGATTGAATAGACAGAATTTTGAATGGGTAATAAATTACACTTAGTATGTAGCAATTGTGTCCTTTGTTTGAAGCTGTATTAGTTAGTAAAAAAGCAAAAATAACACAGAGTTCCTTTCATAAACACATTGATTATATTGAAAAATCATTATAAAGATACTTATATTGTCTTTTGTTTGAACATCTTATTTTGAACGGGAAACCTGTTGCAATAAATAATTCATTCATATGAAAAGGAATACATTAATAAAATTTAAAAACGTTTTAGTATATTAATTATACATTTTTTATAAATATTAATTATCAAAAAAAACTAACTTCTTATTAGGATCTTAACATAAAGGATACATTCCAAATAACAATGGAGATTCTGCTTTATCAATTTCTTTATACGTTATATTTCCCTCTTTACCTGCAACAGCAACTTGTACTTTTTCATTTGTTTTCACATCTTCTGCACCTATTGCACCACCCGCCAATAATCCTGTACTTAACAGACTATCGTGAACAAAAGTTAGAGAGTTATGGAACAAAATATAATGTGTATGTACATACATTTCTTTTAAAAGAAGTTTTGTAGTATGCAACTGAATTAAAAAAATATAGATTTTTATGACTCTTTTTAGGGGATATAGCAAAGTGGGATCTTTTATATGCACATTGCTATACCGAACTAGATTTCAGCATAGTATTTTTTTGCAACTCATTGATTTTTACCAAACACGTATAAAAACCAACAATATGAAAATAAACGACTGGCTAAAATTTTACTTTCAATAAAATAAAAAAAGAACCTGCAAATTTGCAGATTCTCCTGATAATGATTTATATAAGTAAAACTCGAAAATATAATACAATGATTCAAAAATAAGTTCAAGTAAATCCAAAGAACCCGCTGGAGTTCGGGTTCTTTCAGAAGTGATGATGTTTTCTCGGATTTGCAAAGTGAGAAAATACAAGAATATAATACATCGAGATTTAGAGAATTTCAATACTTAAATTAGAGGTTATTTTAATATGATGTAACATCAGCATTTTGGAGGAATAGCAATGAATACCTTATACATTTCCAGTCTACATAACGCTTTATTATCAGTAGAAAGAAAAAGTAAATCCCTACTTTCACAAGAAATCCGCCTTTTTACTCTATTCATTTTTTGATACATTCCCATCCACGGTTTTAGGGTTCTCTTTTGTACTGTGTTAGCCGAAAAATTTTATAAATCATAATTCGTTTTTCCTCCACCTGTTTCACCCTTTCTACACCCTAGTTTTACAAAATAAGAGGTCATCAAAACTTATATTTATTACTTTCTGTTATCTCCTCTCTCTTGTTCTATGCATAGTCTATTTGAATTTTTATTAGCTACTAAAAAAAATTACAGGACGATTAAAAAAAGCCAAGTGCATTACTCGGCTTTATGGTCGATTAAACATTTTTACTTCCGACGTATTAAACTGATGTAGATAGTCTTTAGTAGAAGTATAGCCTGAATTCATGAGTGTTTTCTTTTCTTCTTCTGTGATATCGAAATTAAATGACGGCGTAAAGAATGTATTGATAAATACAGTGCGGGCAGCATCTTCTTTGGTTGTTTTTCCACTCTCATGACCTTTGATCATGGTTTGAGACAAATTCCATGCAAAATGAATAAGAGAATGGCCAATATGATGTTCTGTTGAAGTTGCGATATGTTTTAACATGGCAACCTCGGCCTGAGATTCTAAACGGAAACCTAGTGTTTCTTTGTTGTAGACAATTTCATCTGTAGGATCAAAGAAAGATGCATTGTATTTCGTGTGTAAGCTTCTTAGTGTAGAATGATCCTCCATATTGCTTATCAGTTTATTAACCTCGTCAATCGTATCTGTGGTCGTGAAGTGTTCTTCCTTATTCACAAAACTTTTCCGATCAAATAAACGAATTGGGTAGTTATCGAGTACACCTCCGTCTACATAATAATCTTTATCCCATTCCACAGATTTAAAAAAGAATGGGATGGACATCGAAATTCGCACAGCAACTACTAACGGAACATCAGGTGTCGTTTCGCGAGAAAACGTACGAAGCTGGTGTGTAGAAACGTTCGTTCCTTGGAAAAACACGTCTTTTCCTGTTTTGTCATACAACTGCTGAAAAGTTGTGTCCTTACTCCCTGTCCACTTTTCAACGATTTTCCCTACCCACTCAGTGAAGAAATCCCCTTTATAGATACCAAAACCATCAAAAAATAAACGAATGTTATCTTGTACAATCGAAAAATCATCATCTTTAAATGCTTTGAAATTCATGTCTTTGTGGATTTTTACAAGATCTGCGAATGGAATGGAAAGACCTAAAAGTAATGCAGTAATCGCTCCAGCTGACGTCCCCCCAAATCGTTGTATTTCTGATAAAATCCCTTCTTCATTTAGTGCACGGATGGCACCTATATAAGCGCTTCCCTTTACCCCGCCACCTTCAAATACTAAGTTACGAAATGGATATGCCATTATATACCTCCAATAAAGAAATTTTCGATCTGTTATAGTATCGGAAGTATATTGAAATATATTCCAAATGGTATTAAGAAAGCTTCATGTCCTCCGATACGTATGGCCGAATTATCTTTATTCAATGAATGAATTGTTTGAAAGAGAAGGAATTTGCTTGGAATGGTAATTTAGTAGGATAGGGAACAGGAAACGGAGCGTGTCTTTGGATGCACTGACTAATACCCCTTTTTGAATCGTATATAACGTAACTTCTTTTCCGATGTATCCTCAAAGTAAAATCACGAGCAAAAAACCAAGAAACAATCTACATTTCATAAATCCCTCACCATCTATAACATACAATCCAGTGAAATAATTTGTTTCAGATACGTAGAAATATGGTTTAACCAGCAATCAATGATCAGGTCTTCTTACCCTAAATATACCTGAATCTATTTGTTTCCATACTGGAAGAGTTAAATCATTTTGTTCCCATTCATGCAATTAAACGGATATGTATAATTGCATATCCATTAAATCGCTTTTAGTGCTATATTTTAATAGCGATGAATGCTATTATTTCATAAGTTGTCAACAAAGCGTTATGTATGTATGAGAAAAAGGAAGGAGCCAAATAGGTCCCTTCCTTTTTCTACTAATTAAATACATTACTCTCTGGTAAAAATTTAAATAGTGATGCTCCTTTACAAGCGTCTGATTATGCATTAAAAATGCTAGTTTTGCTTGCTGTCGGAAAAATTAAAGATGATAGCATTAAGTTATTAAGAGACAAAAATTCATCAACATGAAGACAGATTTGTCTTGGCTAGATAAATTTGGTGATAAATACAGGAAGTAACTCTTACGATTCAATGATTCTTTTTCCTGCCTTCTACCCTTGCCACTTCTGTTTCATGACTTGCAAATATAGATCTTCAAACTCGTTAAAATGGACGCGAAAAACACCTAATGTATCGATATAAGCAGAAATCACATCTTCCTTATTAAAATGAATCCCTTCCTGCGGTATATCATAGCTATCATCAAGGCTGTATAAATCAAAATATTCCTCTTCCCAATATACGCCTCTGTTTACTAGTAAACGAGTGGAGCAAGTAAGAGCTTGTTTCACATTACATTTCTGAGCTACTAACTTTTCATTTAAGACAGAAAGAAGGATATTTACCGAGTATTTTTCATCAACTATGCGGCTATATGACAGTAAAGCCGATTCTATATATATCAGCTTTGCTTTAGACATTAAAGATATCTCCATAATTTCATATGGCGGGTGATCATTTGCTTCAATCAACCTATCGCACCATGAAATAACCTCCTCTCTATTCCAAAGTCCGCAGCCTAGTCCTAATGCATACAAGTGGGCTAAAGTTTGATAAGATTTCAATATGGTTCACCTTCAATTTAACTGTATAGTGGTATTGCATTCATTTTGGAAATAATCACGCTTAGTAATAAATATAATAAGTTGCCCAAACGGACAGCTTATTTGCATTAAAAACGCTACACATGAACGTTTGCTTTTTTTCGACGAATAAGCCACCAAACTAAAGATAGCAGTACTAGAGGGAACGGAATTACCTGAATAAAGAAAAATACTTTCCAGAAATCGTGCATCGTACTATCAGGGGAATCTGTTGCCATCCCGCCAATAAAAAAAGACAATGGAATGACAAGTATATTTATACCTAAACTAATCATTAGAAATGATAGATTCTCCTTCCAGGTTATTGGTAATGCAGCTACGATAAATAAAACCAATGCAGTACCCAGTATAAGAAACAGTGCTCCCAAAAAAATACAAAGTATAAAATACCATTGATTAAAGGTTCCACAATAGCCCTCCTAAGGATTCATTCTATAAAAACACTCATGTTATTTAGAAAGTCAGGATGCTAAACCTCTTAGTTCTCTTTCAATTTCTTCATCGCTATAGTCTTCTTGTCTTCTACCATTTTATCAGCTTAGAATACTTTATCTACATGCTTATATTCTGGACTGCGTTAGGACATATGTTTCTATTGTACAACCAGCTAGCAAGAAACCCACACTTATCCCTGCTAATACGGTACCTTTAAAGGCTCTGTTCATATTCATTTGCCCCTTTTATCTTTTCGTATTTTTTCTCCATCCATAGACAGTCCATTATGAACGTTTTCATTATAAGTATTGTCTGCTGTTACTGTTTTACTTTCCTTACTATCTGTTTCGGCCCTGATTCTTCTCGTTTACCGTTTCAGTATTACGCTTCAATTCGCATTATCATTACATAAAAAGGACATACCTATCCATATATACCCCTTTATTATTTTATAAAGATTATACAAAAATTAATAATTAATCATTTACTCAACAATAGATAATATGGATAAAGAAAAAATACTAGAGAATATCACAGTGTAGTAGTCTCAAGTATTTTTTCATAGTATTTTAACGGCTATGCAATACGAAGGGATAAAAAAGACCTCTTACGGAAAGATAAGAGGTCATCAAGAAGATAAAAATGTTGTATTTGAAACACGCGAGTTTCTAATTCATATCATAACACAATATATTTATATATTCAATATATACATAAAACAAAGGATATATGTTCAAAAAACACACGGAATATTAATTTGGAACAGTATGTTTTATTCTTTTAACCTATTTCTTCTACAATGCCGTAATTGTAACAATGGATGGTCTCCTCTATATACTGATGAGCAATTGTAGCAAGTTTTTCTAAATTCTCTTCCGTTACCTCATGAATAAACAGAACAAAATTACTATCGGATTCGGAGTCTGTTGAAATGGAACCATCGATCCGTTATGAAATGTTGAGCTTGCATCTCCTAGATTCCATGTAAATATTCGCTAATTCCAATCCCCTTTCGTGTCTATTTTATGTTTAATATAGTCTCGTACCGTACAAACGGGAAATGTTGTTAATTTGAAAAGAGAGCGGAATAAAATTTCTTTATCGCCTCTGTTCTTTCTTTTGTATGATAGAAAAAACGGAGAAAGATGGAATTTTATCTATCCTCATAACTTGTTAGAAAATTCTAATTTGATTAAATTAAAAGAAAATGATATATTGATTTTAGAATAATAATCCAATTAATGGATGACAACCTAATACCTGTAATTGGACTATGACAATGTCAGATAAACGGGAGGAATTTAATATGAAAAAATTATGTTCATTTGCTTTAATCGGTGCCTTAACCTTTTCGGGTTTTATCGTTTTAGACAGTACGCTACCTGATAAAGCGCGCGCTGAAGTAAATACGATTAAGCAAGCTTCAGCTGTTGTGGATGATTGGCCATGGCAGACGTATTTCTTATTGCATCACAACGTGGACTATCTACAAGAATTAGCCCCTGGTACGTTAAAACAAGGTGATACGTTTGATACGACGGTATATATAGGCGGAAAAGATGTAGGTGTTGTAAAGATTTATCGATTGAACGGAGAAGGTAAATTGCAACGCTACAAAACCATTTCTGCAGGTGAGGCTGGACACCACTACTATTCTAGGTTCAAAACACCAATTACAACGGTTTACACACCAGGTACATATGTGGCAGTACTAAAAGTAGACAATTCATATTATTATGGTGGCTCCTTCCAAATTACAAAGTAAAACATATAGGTATATTTGTCTGAAACGCACTGGGTTACGGTGCGTTTTTGTTATCTAACGAATAAATGATCACGCGGGAAGTCAAAGCATATTATCGAAACGGAGCTGAATGTGATGAAAATTGTAACAGTTAATGCGGATGCAACAATCCATGTTGGTATTTTAAAAGGGATGACAGGATGTGTTACTAGTTATGATGCGGATACTGGGATGGCCGAAATCTAATTGGATCCATTTACAACGGTTATAATTAGGTCTGTATTTCTAACGCAATAAGGTTTGTATAGGATTCTTTAGAAAATTAATATTTGATTTTTATAGTGATTCAATACATTCTATGATTAAAACTAAGTTACATATTTTAAAATCATCACCAGGAGAATCTGCAAATTTACGGGTTCTTATTTAAAACATAATGCCAGAAAATCTGAGGTGAATAAAGTGCAAAGTTTAAAATCTTTAAAACGTGACGTATACATTTTTCTTCCATTGTCTATTTATTTTTCCTCCATTTTTATTTCATTCTATATTATAGAGAATACATTCAACTTGCTAAGTTTTTTACCAGCACTTGGAACCCTGTATGTCTGGGTAACTAGTGTGATAGACATTAAAAATAAAAATTACAAAATAAAATAAAAAAGCATCTGAACTAGATGCTTTGCTCTTAATGTTATAGAATATTGATGCCCATGACCATACAGCTACCAAAAACAATACATACCAAACCTAAAAATATTAAAAACTCTGGCAAATCAAAATGTTCGAGTAACGCGCCTATTAATAATAAAAAGGGATATACTAGAATTTCAATCCAGGTTACGCCCCCTGCTTTCTTTATTTCTCGGTAAGATACAACGCTGACAAGTAAAACGCCTACTACAATCAACCCTATCCCTAACATCATCCATTCATCCTTTTGAAAATTTAGTATTTCACTTTCATATACTGCTCTTTTACGAGCACCAATAATTCCCTCAATTTCTTCTCTACAGGATGTTCTTGATTTTCAGATACTTCTCTCCCGTATGATGAAAAGCTTTGTGAGCAAGCACTAGTTGTAACTTCCAATTTCGCGTATGAGAATGTATGCTCATTTTCTTTACCAATGTTTTCAGTAGTGCTTCCATTTGAACCAACGCGTATACAGCTTTCATCAAGTTTGGTGCGCTTACCTTCCTTGTTAACCGTGTAATACGTGTCATTGACTTCCCCATATTTCATATCGGCTGTAGATGTAACTGCGGTCCCGTCTGCAGAAAAAGTGACGACACGAAATCCATCTTCTTCTGGCAATAACTCAGCTCCTGGAACATTATATAGTACCAATAGGTCTCCTTCGTATGCTTCTGGAATGAGATAAATAGTATCTGTAGTGTCTTGTCCGAATCGGATACAACCGCTTAAAAGAATCATAATAAAGATCCCACAATACATTATAACTTTTCTCATAGAGTCTCTCCCGTTATGTGTAAGAATGGTATAGTATGTATTATATAATGCAATATATTTCCTTGGATAGAATAAGTTTCTAGTTTGAAGACGATTTAACTATTGTTATATAAAATGTTTATGTCAGTGGATGATTAGCACGAAGAGAAATGGAGTGAATTGATGAGCAGACGTTTTGCATTAACATATGAAAATAAGGTTTTGAGAAAGATAATAATTACCGTAAGTATTGTCATACTCGTTTTCATTGCAACAGGGTGTGATTCTGTCCAAAATGAGGCAAAGGATGTAACGGATATTCCGCTTAACAGCAAACTAGATTCCCTTATTTCAGAAAGTATCATTGCCTGGAATCAAGACAAATTAAATCATACAGAAAAACAATTTGAGACGCATGTAATCTATGGAACTGAGATGAAGGATGAAAAAATGTATGTCTACCTCCATTCCCTCATGCAAGGATATAACCGCGAAACACAGACAGTTCCTCAAGCAGGACATTTACTTCCAGTCCGTGTGACAGTCACAAAAAATGGGGATGATTACATCATTGAAGATTACCGTGAACCAGGAGATGGTGCTGAAAATGAACCTACTTTGCGCAACATGTTCCCGAATAAGTATGCGGATCAAGCACTTGCTATATCAAATAAAATAATACAATCATTAGAATCTCGTATGCAAGAATCCGTTTCTAAGTGGCTGGAAGAAACAAATAATGAGAGACAAGAAAGATAACAAATATACTATTTATAATCGAATACAAAACAAAAAAGGAGAGAAATAATCTCTCCTTTTTCGACTTTATACCTAGCATTATTTGTTATATCCACCAAGTTGCTGTTCTGCCATAGCAACGAGACGTTTTGTGATTTCTCCACCTACAGAGCCGTTCGCTCTTGCAGTTGAATCCGCACCTAATTGTACGCCGAATTCTTGTGCAATTTCATATTTCATTTGATCCAGTGCGCTTTCTGCACCTGCAACTACTAAAGAGTTGTTACGATTGTTTGCCATCACATATCACCTCCTGTACGTTTAATATGCTACGAAACAAAGAAAATATTATTAGTAAATAAATCCATTTATAACGTGTACTTTTCAATCATTTTACTTTCCCATTACAAATTCAGCATAATAACAGTACAAGTTTTCTTTATTTGCATGAGTTTACAGAATGTGAAATATGATTATGAAGAGTTTTATTTTACAAAAAAATTTATCGATGTAGTTGTATTGCAAGTTCTTCTAAAATATTGACAGATAATATGTCGTGTGTTAAATTCAAAATATTTAAATATTAAGGAGATGAGTGACAGATGTCAGTTAATAAGATAGAAGAATATTGGTATATGTACGCTAAAGAAAATGAGTTAAACATGAGTGTTCCAGATGCATGGATGTTTGGAGATGGTTCCAAAGAAATGGGAGATGAATTAGGAAGTTTAGTAGTTAAAGGAATCAAAACAGGAACATGCGCTGCACATTGTGTTTATGAGCTTGAAGGGGAAGAAATTCAAAAAGTTGGTCAGTACGATATTGTATTGGATGGAGACAATAATCCATTAGCAATTATAAAATATACAAAGATCGATTTACTAAAAATGACTGAAGTAACAAGTAATTTTGCAAGATCTGAGGGTGAAGGCGATTTAAGCTATGATTATTGGTATAGTGAGCACGTTAAATTTTTCACTTGGGAATTAAGTCGGTATGGACTTACTTTTACTCCAGACTTAATGCTCGTTTGTCAAACGTTTAAAGTAATGGATGTTTATAAAAAATAAACATGAATGAAAATCAAACATGTTTATTTTATACTATGTTTTTAAGCATTTCGTCATGTAAAAAAACAAAATCCCCTTAATACAGGGGTTTTGTAATCTATACTGTTCATAATCATTAGTAAACCGCTGATACTTTTTGGATAGTTCATACTCAATTTTTTCGTACGCCATTGTACCTGCTAATTCTTTACGTGTCTGTTCTTCAATATATCAAAATAATATAATCAATTCCATCATCTTAACGCCTCGCTATTTGGTTCAAAACTAGAGCCATTCGTGGATAAAGCAGAACAATATGCCATACTTATCCTTTATTGTTCCTTTATACCTTTAGTAATTGTGTATCGGTAAGGCTTATCGCCTTCTCATACAACTTTGGATGAAGTGAATAGCTGAAAATAAAAGGAACTCTTAGAATAAAGTTTTTAATCAAGTGCGTTCCTTTTATTACTTACTATTTAGCCTACGTACATATTACATAGTGTATTTTTTTATCCAATAAATTGGATTAAAACCTGGTTAAACTTTTCCCGCTCTTCCCAGAATGTGCCGTGACCACTGAATTGAAAAGGTACAAGTTGTGCATTTCCCAATAATTTTTGCGTCTCTTCTCCCTTAGTAAATGGAACAATTTTATCGTGAATACCGTGAATAATTAGCGTCTGTACATTTATTTTACCAAGATCGCTATACACATTGTCATCTCTCAATGTTCTCATAATCGCAGCTGTCGACCAACTAGCCGCTTCCAATCCTAACTGTAGAAACCATTCGAAAAATGGTCCAGTGATTTTCTGAAAGAAAAATTGATCTGTTACACCCTGCAACATATTAGGGCGATCGTTCAGTGTGTCTGTAATGAACTTATTCGCAATCCCTTTTTCCACACTAGTTGGAGATGCAGCACCAATTAGGACTAATTTGGATACTCCAAATCCTTGATAACGAGCCATATAACGAATTGAAATTGCACCACCTGTGGAGTGTCCTGCTAGTGTGACATCTTTAAGCTGTAACGCTTTAATTACTACTGCTATATCATCTGCCAATCTATCAAAATTGTATCCACTGTATGGTTTGTCTGAATTGCCGTACCCCCTCCAATCAATGCCTATACATCGATATCCCATTGCTGGAAGTACATTGTACTGATATTCGAATTGCTTATGGTTTAATGGCCAACCATGTATAAAAAGTATTGTTTTCTTACCTTTCGGATTTATATCTTCTACAAAAATTCTTACATCAGATTCAACAGGTATTAAGTATCCCATGCAGACTCCCCCATGTAATAAAGATTGCCTCTACAATAAGATATTCAGTTTAAGAGAATCTATGCTGTTTCAAGTCTACTCTAAATTGCCCTAAGGACCAGTTCGACTACAAATAATGATTCATGAAATTCGCGTTACGTATACAATCGCAACAGTTGTGTTAGAGAGAGATCCTACTTTCAATTCCTTCATTTGTAAATAAGTTGTTGAAAGCTTTCTACGTACTAAATTTAAATTTACATCTAAATCTTGGACAAATGCGATTTGCGGACCCACAATATTGTATTCAATTTCAGCTTTTGTAATATCTCTTTTTTCTTTGACACATTTACTAACAAACAATTTAATTTATCTGTATCGAACTGAATAAGTATATAGCCATTTAAAATACTATCCTGAATATCTTCCATTTGATTTGTTATTTTTGAATTCTCAAAGGGTAATACAGACTGAATATCTTGTAACGAATCGAAGCTCTTCTCTTTTATATAAGTCAAAACCTCTTCATGAAATATATTTACATCAATTAATGTTCTAAAATATGAAATGACTATAGCGGAATTATTAGAAGCAATTTCCAACGTTATAAAATCTTTAGATTTTTTTAGTAATTGCATTAATTCCTGCAAAGATTTTATAGAGTGAACAGGTACTTTTTGATGTGGTTTCAATTGATAATACCCTTCCTTTCAAAAAGAACCTATATATAGTTTTTAGAAATTTCTATTTTAAAAATGAGGGATATTTATATGTCAATATGCTCATTAAAAATAATGCCTTTTTAACTAACTTAACCAAAATTAGTTGAAAAATGTATTACAAGTAAAAATTTGAAATGTCTCCAAGAAAAATTACAATATTAAATACATCCTTTCTTTTGGTTCTAAAGAAAGGATGTTTTTATAACAGGCTTTTTCAAGTGTCTATTCTATAGGGTACATTTACCAGTGTTCTTCTCTTTATTATTTCATTAAGTAACATTGGCATTACATTCTGTATGGTTTCTTAAAAAATTTCAGTAAGAGAATATCTTAATTTTGAAGTGTACAAATAGGGAGAGTGACTTCAACTGTAGTCCCCTTATTCATTTCACTCTTAATAAATATCTTTCCCTGATGTGTTTCAATGATTTTATAACAGATCATTAATCCTAAGCCAATCCCCTCTTCTTTAATACTATAAAAAGGTTCTCCGAGGTATGGTATACGTTCTTTTGGAATCCCACACCCTTGATCGATAAAACGAATGCTTACTTGATTATAATCAAGTATATTTATTTGAATCAGAATTTCCCCTCCCATCGGCATAGATTCAATTGCATTTTTTAATATATTAACAAATACTTGTTTTAATTGATTTCCTTCACATGAAATCAATGGAATACCAGGGTTAAGATCGATTCTAAATTTTATATTATGCATCATTGCTTGAGGTTGTAGTAGCATTAAAACTTGATCCATTAGCACACTAATGTTATTAGGTTGCATTTTTACTACCTGTGGTTTGGCTACCGCCATAAATTCAGTTGTTATGCTCTCTATACGCTCAATCTCTGATGATACTATATTAATATAACCCTGATTATTCTCATTTTCCGTTGATTTTAGTAATTGCATGAACCCTTTCATTGCAGTTAATGGATTATTAATCTCATGAGCCATTACAGTCGCTAATTGTCCTACAACAGCAAGTTTTTCAGATTTTCGTAATAATTCTTCTGTTTTTAGCCGTTCAGTGATATCACGAGAAATACTTAGAAAAACTTTTTTACCATTTAAGTTAAAAACACGAACACTAAACTCAGTTGTTATTACTTTTCCTGTTGGAAAAACATATTCATCTTGCAAAGTGAAGAAAGTTTGTCCTTTTTTAATTTTTTCTAATAACCTTACGATTATTTGAGAATCTTGTGGTACTATATTTGAAAATGATAATGAGAGCAACTCTTCTCTACTATATCCAAATCTTCTACACCCAACAGGGTTTACCTCAATAAATCGACTTGGAGCATTATCTTCATTCAGCTCTACTACATATACCGCATCAGTTGCTTGTTCGATTAGTGCACGGTACTTCATTTCACTATCTCTTAATTGCTGGTGTAATCGATGCCGTTCTCTTTCTGCTTGTTTTCTTTCAGAGATGTCTCTACATATTGCTGATAAAGCTATCACATTTCCTCTTACATCTAGTATAGGAGAAACTGTCAGACTGATATCAAGAAGACTCCCATCACTCCGTTGTCTAACAGTTTCTAATCTAGTAACCACCGATTCTCCTGTTAGAATTTTCTGAATATTTTCGAGCGATTCTTCCATTAAAAAATCTGGTACACAAGGTAATCTCTTACCTATGATTTCTTGTGATGACCACCCAAATATCTTTTCATAAGCTTTATTGGCTTGTAAAATATGCCCTTCTCGATCAGAAATGGTAATAGCATCTAGATTGTGCTTTATAAATGATTCTAATAATTCTTTGGTAGCGCTTAATTCTGATTCTACCTTTTTCCTTTCGGTTATATCAACTGTAGAACCAACAACTTCAATAACTTGTCCATTTCTTTTAATCGGCCTAAGCGCAATAAGAATAATAGTTTTATCATTTGGCCAAGGTAATTCAAATATAATTTCTTTTCCTTCCCATGCCTTAAGATAGTACTTCATCAATTGTGGAACTAAATGTGGAGGAACAATAGAAGCATCAATAGTACGTAAGCTTTTTCCTACCACCTGTTCAGAATAAAATCCGTTTTGATAATAAAACTGTCCATCACATAAAGTGTGTATAAAGTGCTTACCCACTTTTTTAAATTTAAAAATTCCTCCTTGAAGCTCATGTACGGTATCTGTAAGTTCTTGCTTCGATTTTTTTAATTCTCGATTCATTTTAGATAAGTCCCGTGTTAAATAATACAATCTCTGGTAGGCTTCCATAAGAAATAGCCCAATTAAAAGTCCTAACGCTATATATAATAAGCCTCCTGTGTAAAGTAATGTAATATTAAATAATACGCCAACTAACCACTTTATTCCAATAAAAACAGAAAAATATAAAGATGCACTTTTAAAAGGATGTAGTTTTTTAAAATAAGTTTTAAAATTAGAAAATAGAATTCCCATACATAAATAAGCAATCACAGGAGGTTCCCAATACCCTCCAATGTAAAAGATACGCATTAAAATTATGCTAATTAACGTAATCCAACCAGCAATACGGCCAAAGTAAATAAAAGATAGAATAAGAGGAACAATTCGAAGATCGTAGGAAAATCCCATGTATGGAAAAGAAAAGAACATTAACGTAACTGCAATAATCCCTCCATAGAGCTTTTCGAAATATCGACTAGAATTAATTGTAAACACTTGAATAAATATTGCTGCGCTAACTAATAAAGAAAAAATAGAAAGGTTGATGAAATAATCTTTAATAATCATGTAATGTCCCTCCTTGCATTAAGTGTATTCGACAAAAAAGCTAAAAATCCTACAAATTGTATAAACAGTTCAAATGCATAAATTTTAAACTAGGATAAAATCTGGAAAAGTAAATAAGGAGCACAGCAGATGAGATATTTTAATGAAAAATAGTTCAAAAAAGATAATAGTAACCGTTGACTACTATTATCTTTTTTCTTTAAGTTATCGTAATACGTATGAAACTCTAAGGGACGTGGTATGTCATTTCATCAAACAATGATTATATGCTGAGTCATGAATATAGAAACTTCAACAGTAATTTTTGAAAAATAATATAAAAAACAAAACTATCTTTGAAAATGAAAAAAATCTATATAAATGTCAACTAATCTATGTACAAAAACGTTCACTTAATTTTGCATAAAGTCACTCCACTTAGGAAGCTAAGTAGTTCTTCAAGGTCGATAAGAACACCTGTAGATGCTTCAGGATAACTACATAATTGTATGAGTAATGTACTTGAAACCTTTCGGTAAAACCATACACATAATACAACTAACTCCTTGGTTCAATATTTACTTTTTCGCTGAACAAATTCTTTTTCTTGAGCAAAATATTCTAGGATATAAGGAGATTTTTCAATTAACTTGGTGTCTAGTTTATTGTCCAGCTTTAATTACTTCGTTACTTTTCAGATTCAGTTCATTATATTTTGTACTTTGTCTTTATACACAACATATTCTTTACCATCCACTACTGCTACTACCGCAAATTCATCATTTGGATTGAATGAAAGCCAATCAGCCCACATGTTAGTATTAGCCCCTCCATTCCACATATTATGAACAGTGTTTTTAGTTAAATTCATAACTTTATAAGACGCATTTGGCGCATTTGTTCCAGTCTTTATTTCAAAAGTGTATGCGTTATGAATTTTTTTATAAAAGTAGAAAACGTTTGATGGACGAAGCTGATTCAAAAAATCCTGTTCTTTTTTCTCTGCAATTTTTATCCCTTCTTGCAAAGTGACAACATCTGTTTTTAATGTTTCCCAACTGTTTTTCGCTGCATTCAAGCTAGGGGTTAAGAATTTATATTTATTTTGATCAGCTTTTTGATCAGCTTTATCAATATGTCCCAGTACACCCGAATATTGAGAATCTAAATCCTCCCATTGCGTAGACATATAAGTAAGAGCAGTGATAACACTATCAAGCATACTATGCATATCACTAATATTATGAAATGCAACTCCAACTACACGATTCAATGTTATTTTATAATCTACAGTCTGACGCAATTTTGCTAATTCAGGTTCTAGCCAACCTAACTTACCTCTTGCATCACCTATCATGATGCCACCAGCAATCAAGGTTGGAATAAAGGGGATTTTCACCATGTCTAATCCCTTAGATTCTATGTCTTTCTGATATTTTACTTGTCCTAAAAGGTCCTCTAGACGCTTTTGGTCAGCCTCCACATCAGCACCTTGGTTTTTTAAAATCGATTGCAATGTCTCTTTATGACTTCCAAATGTTCTAACATCTTCTCCAATAGCATTTTTTAATTGAATTAATTCTTCTATTAATGCTTTTGCAGACTTTTGATTTTGTTGAATTCCCCCCTGTAAATCTGTAATCCCTTTTTTTAAAGTATCTCCATTTCCATTATTAATCGCCTCTACTAATGTTTCATAATAATTTTCAAATTTTGTATCGTATTCTATAATGCCTGTCAATGTATCAAAAAGCTGTTTTTTTACTTGTGCATTCCATGTAACAGCATGTGCTCTTGCATTCTTTTGATCTTGTACAATTTTACTAGGTAAATCTGCATTTCCATTAATAGTTATTCCTTCAAAATTCACATCTGGATTATTAATTAGCAAATAAGAATATTCATTCATAGCTTTTGCAAATAAACCAGCATCTTGCAAAGCTTTTTTCATCTGTTCTTCATTTGCTGAAAGAGATATATTTTCATTGTTCGTTTGTTCAATTTCAATCGCAAAAGTTTCTAGTGGTATGACTGCATAAGTAGTTGTTATAGTTAAAAACGCTGATACAGCGAGTAGTTTATTAGGGATTTTTTTCATCATTTCGTATTCCTCCTATATAAGGTATGGTTTCAAGTTCTAATCTTATTAAAAAGCGATGTCTTTCAAAATGAGTTCTACATCTTTTATCAGTATCGTTTGAACTTTCTTTAGCAGCCTTCAAATCATTAAGTATTAAAGAAAATGTATATAATCTGCTTCAAATTAACCGATTCTGTTGCAAATTTTAAAAAAGCAATTAAACTACAAGGTTATTTTTTATTCGAATCATACTTATATATAATTGAAAGGCGAAGTCTTTAATGAGACTCCGCCTTTCTGGTATATAAGGATTTATTAATTATTACTTTTCTGTTTAACAGTGTAATCATAGACTTTCTATGTTTTAGTTCACTTTACAACAGAATTAATATTTCCCTATTTTTGTGGAGTAACAGTTTCCACTTTTAATTCCTTTATTCCTTCTTTTAATGTAACAGCATCTGTTCGTAATGTTTTCCAACTGTCTTTCGCTGCATTTAAATTAGGTTTTAAGAATTTAAATTTATTTTGATCGGCTTTTTGAGCTGCATTCTCAATATGCCCTAGAACGCCCGAATATTGAGAATCTAAATCATGCCACTGCGTGGACATATAAGTAAGAGCGTTAATAGCATCATCAAGCGCCTTGTGCATTTCATTAATATTACTGTAAGCAACTCCAACTACACGATTTAAGGTTACTTTATAATCCACGGTCTGACGTAATTCTGCTAATAAAGGCTCTAACTTACCTAAATTATCCCTTGCTACTCCCACTATAATACCGCCAATTATTGGTAGACCCAAAATAGCACCCTTCATTACATTAAACCCATCAGATTCTAATTGTTTATAATAGTTTACTGATCCTAATACTTCTTCTAGACGCTTTTGATCGGCATCAACATCTGCACCTTGATTTTTTAAAATTGACTGCAAGAGCTCTTTATTACTTCCAAAAGCTCTAACATCATGTCCAATAGAGTCTCTTAATTTAGTTAATTCTTCTATTAGTTGTTGTGCATACTTTTGATTTTGTTGAATTTCACCTCGCAAATCTGTAATCCCTTCTTTTAAAGTTTCTCCATCCCCTGTATTAATCGCCTCAATCATTGTTTCATAATAATTGTCAAATGTTGTATCGTATTCAACAATACCATTCAATGTATCTAAAAGCTGTTTTTTTACTTTCGTATCCCAAGTAACAGCATGTGCCCTTGCATTCTTTTGATCTTGTACGATTCTACCAGGTAAATCTACATATCCATTAATGGTAATTCCCTCAAAATTCACATCAGGATTCTTAATTAACATATAAGAATAGGCATTCATAGATTTTGCAAATAATCCAGCCTTTTGCAAGGTCTCTTTCATTCTTGCTTCATTTGCAGAAAGAGCCGTATCTCCATTGTTCGTTTGTTCAATTTCACTTGCAAAAGTTGTTACTGGTGAAACTACATTAGCGGTTGTAATAGTTAATAGCGTCGATACAGCTAGTAATTTATAAGGGATTTTTTTTATCATTTCATTTTCCTCCAATTTAGGTTTTAAATTTCAGTTCTACTCCTGTTTAAAAGCAATATCTTTTGAAATGAATTCTGCATCTTTATGAATATCATTCCAACTTTCTTTAGCGGCTTTTAAATCATCTGGTATTAAAGAGAATTTGTGGTCTTGCATAGAATCGATATTATCCAGTAAATCTGTATAATTTGCGCCCATTGTATTCCATTGCTTTTGAATATTTGTTAGAGACAATATCGCTTGATCTACAGTCTGATATAAATATGCCAATGTTTCTTTCGCGTTAGTAAGCGAAAGAACTGCTTGATTAGCACGATCTGCTTTCATACTTAATTCTCCGATTTTATTAGAAATTTCATTATAGGAGTCCATATGCTTAGATGCTGTGACACCAGCCGCAGTTCCTAGACCGATACCAGCTGCGCCAAGAGCCGAGAGTCCACCAACAACAGCCGGTGTTGCTGTACCGCCAGTTACAACAATAACTACCGCTCCTCCAATAGCTGCAATAACTAAAATAGCTGCTCCCAATCCACCACCAATTGACCATGCTAATACATCATCAAAATGTTTTTTCTGAGTAGAACGAAGTTGCTCAATTTCAGCTTGAAGTTGTGGGATCGTTGCCTGTTGACCTGCTAATATTGCAGTTAATCCACCTCTCCCATCTGGACCACCAACATTATTTTTAAAATCTGTAGAATTTTGATATAGTTTCCCTTTGAAGTCTTGTAGCATCTTAATCACATCTGTAACTTCTTTTGAATTTGTATTGATTGTAGTAATTAAATCATTTATACCCTCTTTTAGACCTGCCTTATCTTTCTTTTGTACAGTTTCTACTAATGTGTCGTAATAATTTTGAAATTGTTCATCGTAATTTACAATATTACGAGCAGTTTTTTGAATCTGTGGCTTCGCTGTATCTAACCAGTAATTCGCATTGATTCGTGATAGCTCTTGATTAAGGTGAATATTTTTGAGCAACTCTCCCCCCTCTGAGCCTAAATCAATATTAGATAAATTTACATTTGGTTGCTTAATCATTGTTTTTGCGTATAAATCCATTACTAGAATATGAGACCCTGTTTCAGCTAATGCTTTCTTCAGTCCTTCGGGGCCTAATGCATAATTGCCTACTTTTTGTTCTTGAGCGGTCGTTTCTTGTGCAAATGCATGAATAGTGTTACCGGTAGTAGCAGTTATAACAGTTGCTAATGTAGCTAAAGTTAGTACTTTGAATGGAAATTTTTTCATGACTATTCTCCTTCTTTCGCTAAATGCTTATAATCTTTATGAATTCCGAAAAAACGCAATATTAAAATTTATATACTTGTTCTTCAAGGTAACTTATTACATTTTTTAATTGTCTTAATGTATCTTTTTGAGACTGCTCGCTAGTTGTATCAACATTAGTAGATAATTTTGTAATGCTATTTTTTATTAGATTTAAATCTTCTTTATAGCGCTTTAGTAGATCAAGTTCTACATCTACTTGATTTGCAAACGTATGCAAATCATTTTGTGTAAGAAGAAGCATTGATTTTTGTAAATCAGCTATTGATAGTTTCGTTGTTAAATCATATATTTTTTGATTTTGTTTCTCTAAATCATCTAAATATGCTCGCTGTTCTGCTGTTAATTTATTTACTTCAGCAAAAACGCCAAATGTTTTCTTAATCTTTTCGGTATCAATGACCTTCATCAGGTCATACTCTTGTGTTTTTGCTGCGGCTGCGGCTGCTATTTCACCTTGTTTGCTTTTCTCAATTGCTTCACGAGCTGCTTTTTTTGCTGATTCAATCTCTAGAGCAGTTTTACCTTGCTCTGTTGCTTCTTGCACTGCTTTTTTCTCTGCTTCTAGAATAGAGTTGTTAATTTCTTTTCCTTTGTTATACGCTGCCACCCCTGCTTGAGCAGCTGGTTCAATAATTTCTTTTGAAAGACTATAAACTTCTTTGAATATAGCAAATCCCTGTTCATTTAAAGCCCCTGGTATTAAGGCAATTTGCTGTAAATCATTTTGAATTGCTTTTTTGGTATTTAATATTTCATTTTTTAACTGGTCTATTTTTCCTGTTCCATCTGTACTTAGTATGCCTTGAGCAGTTGCCACATTGGTATCAAAATCTTTTAATTTTTTATCAAGCTGTAATTTAAGATCTGTTAATTCATTGATTTGCCGTTGCGTATTTTCTTGATTCGTCATAGCCATTTCTTGAAGTACTTCAAGTCTATCCGAAAACCCTTCTCTATCTTCTTTATTGTCTACAAACAATTTTAATGTCGGGTAATAGCTATTAAATTTTGTTACAAATCCTTTACTTTTTGAATTTAATAGAATTAACTGTGGATAGAGTTCCGATGACCATTCCTTCATATCTTGTTTGATTAGGAATTGATTTGTATTTAAAGCTGTGACTTCCTCTAACTGTACATTAGGACTCATTAAAGATTGATCAATATACGTTTGGATTAATTTAGATTGCGCACCTAATTTTCGTAATGAAGAGGAAATATCCATGCCTTCCTGTTGAGTTTCCGCTTGAACGATTGGTGTTGCGAGAGTATTGATAGGAATATTTCCTCCAGTTACAATGGATGTGACTAATAATCCTGTAATTATTTTAGTTTTCATTCCGTACACTCCTTTACCATTGTTTTTATAACTTAATTCATATAACTTGTATGACCTCTCTCGTTGTAAACTGATTAAGAAGGAGAAATCTTTCAGATAGGATAATATCGTTATTTTTTACTTCTAATAGAATGTAAGGATTTTACTTACCTCTCACTTCGATACTCTATTTTTTCAAATATAAATAACAAAAATTTATTAACTATATTTGAATCAAGCACCCTATGAATAGTAAATGTGTAATTCTTCCCTAGAATTGCGGTTTAACTTACAGAACCGCGAGAATCAATAAACCAATGCTTACAGTTAATCTTGCCATAACATTGTTTAATTTAAATTTAATAATATTACTCTTAGTTTTATCAGCAAACTCCTTACTAGACTACAAAAGGTAAAATTATACTGTACATCGCTTATACTTTTATTGCGGAATAACTTCACTTTTGTTATGCAGAAACTTAGAACACGTTTATTACAAATTTGATTCTTGACCTCTTGTGAATAAATTTACTATTTAGAATATTATTAACGACATAATGTTACTTACAACTTCACTATAATTCCTATTAGCGTAACCTTCTCCTTTCTATCTGGTCATACCAGTTATGTTGTTCATTAAAACATTAAATTTTTAATGCGTAAATAGAAAAATTTTGTCGATTAAGCTCGATAATTTACTGTTAAATAAAAATATGACCCGGAAAAAATTATATAAATATAGTTATTCATAAATTTCATTTCTGTAATTGTAATGATTACAAATTAATGTGTATACGGTTAAAAATAACTATTTTCGCTCAACCAAAAAATTTTATTTTAGAAAAAATACTTATAGAATAATATAATAGGTCTTTTTATACTTTTTTACCTTTATTTAGTTATGTATAATTGCATAAAATGTAGATATATTTAGTAATATATGTTATATTGTTGATCTTTTTACAAAAAACATCCTAATATCATTATAAAAAAATATATAATATGAAGATATTAGTCTATAAACTTATCTTCGTTATAAACGTAGGTTTTAAATGACAAAAAAGCTACAAAGTTTCCTTGGAGCACTTTGCAGCCTTCTATCTTTTTGTTTACTTTAGCAAAATAATGGTTAGTGAATTTTCATTTTTTGGGATACTTATACCCATGTTTAAGTCTTTACATTGGAGACAGCAGATAACAAGCTTATATTACTGTATATTTTTCACGGTACTGCCTGGGAGTCATGCTAGTGATTTTTTTGAAAACTCTTATAAAATAACTTTGGTCATTAAAGTTAAGCCACGCACAGATATCTGATAACGAATAAGTAGTGAGTGTTAATAATTTTTTTGCTTCTTCCACTCGTTCCCTTTGAATATATTCGCTTAAAGTAATTCCCATTTCTTTTTTAAATAGTTTAGACAGATAAGTAGGCGTAATATCTAAATGATTAGCAAGTTCATTCAGAGATATTCCATCGTAAACATTTTTATTAATATGTT
This sequence comes from Bacillus sp. N6, assembly GCF_052805735.1. Taxonomy (NCBI): domain Bacteria; kingdom Bacillati; phylum Bacillota; class Bacilli; order Caryophanales; family Bacillaceae; genus Bacillus; species Bacillus sp. N6. The sequence continues at coordinate 2,433,774 of NZ_CM127843.1, read as the reverse complement.
TTATACATGTAGTAACCGCGTAAGAATACTTTTTTGCATTGTATTCTTTCACACGATCTGCAAAGGTACGTAAAGCGTCCCCTGATAATCGCTTTACAGATTCTACATTATCTAATTGTTCTAGGGTTTGTATATATAAAATACTATGGGCAAAAGCAATATCTGGTGGCAGATTTCCTTCTATTGCATATCGAGTGGCTAAGGTAATCGCAATAATTCCAAGGTTTTTTTGATTCCTGAGCGGATCCTCTACTAGCATAAGTTCAACATCTTCTTGCGAAACCGCATACATATACTGTATTAACTTTTTTTTATTTCCTTCTTTGATAGTCGAAAAGAAATCATTTACTAATGCCATATTGTGCGTTTTAGGTTTGTTTTGTCGACGTTTTAAAATATATAAATCAGGTTTCACATTTTTATTAGGAGTTTCCTCTAGTACTTTATTTTTTTCCAAGACAATATCTACATCTAATTTTTCATTGAAAATCATGTAATGTAATAAAATTCCCATATCAATTAATGTAGTTTTTTTAATCTCAGATAAACACTGATAATAGGCAAGTCTTTCTTGAATGTTATCATTTGATTTAAATTCTTTCTGAAATTTTATGATCATATCATCTGAATCTTTTGAATGTATAGTAGGACCGATTATAATAGTCCCTTTAATATCATCATGATTTTCTATATGAATTAGAACAAAATTTTCAAGATAGTTGTTGCTTCGAAAAAGTGGCAAGTTACAGGGATCGTTTTCTTGATAAATATCACTAAGATGTTCTTCTTTTGAAGAATAAAAAGGACTACAAACATTATCAGATGTAGAATGATATAAAATTTTTCTGTCTGCAGATAAAATATGTACAGGGGCATTAAATGCTTTATGTGCAAGATCACACAAGTGTTGTATATCGATAGAAGTATTCATTACATTCTCCTTTATAGATCCATAAAATATATTTTGTTATATATAATTCACGACAAATAATACTATAAAATATCAAATTAGTACAATTCACAACAAAATATTACTATATCTTTTTTATAAAAATCATATATTATTTAATTGTAGTTAGCATCTAAATATCAGAGTAGATAAGTAAAGGAAATACACTAAGTTCTTTTCTTAATTCTACAAAATATAATTATTGAACTTGAGAAAACAGTGAAGTACTTCAAAATACAGTGGTAGTCAATGCGAGGACAAAGCTGGAAAAAGATTTAAAATGCAGCGAAAGTAACAGGAGATACTGTACCACCGCAAGAAACAACAATCAAAGTTCCAATTCAATCATTTATACAAATTGAATTCAAAAAATAAATACTGCTAATTTAAATGTGAAACTGAAAAACTATTTTGCTCCAAATTTTAGAAAAAAATAATAAAGAAGTTGTGAAATTGGAAACAGATGAAAGCGATGCGGCTATTTTTGAAGCACTATGCTTTGAAAAGTACAAGGTGGAGGAAATTCAAGTACTCAATTAAATATTTAATTGAGAGAAAGGTCTTTTCATCAACTAAAAATAAAAAACGAATGGAATATTCAAAAACATGACACTATATTACTGGTCGTAACAATAGTTTTACTTTCCACAAAAGAGGAAAAATATATAGACTTTACAAATACTAAGAATAGCAAACTAGATAGTTTTATTACCGCATCACATAAAGTGAAACTTTAATCAGTGGGGGTTTTGTTCATCCCCCACTGATTATTAGCTCTCACCAATCGGGCTTTTACGGGCAGCCCGCCCCCCACCTAACTTCTTTGCTTCCGCTGAATTTTGAGGTGGAGGTCTTACTGCCCGGCAAATAGCGGGATAAACTTATTATTAATTTCCAAATACAATAGTTGTTAATCAACAAAAAAACTTCAATAATTAAGGTGCACAGTAAATTGACCTCAAAACAGTAATTACTACAATATCAGTTTTTACTTATTCTATAAAAAAGAAATATCACTTAATAATTATTACTTTATATCAATTTAGACATAAAACATTTTATTATATCGGCTTAAGTATTATGAAATTAAAATTGCAAATAACACCAAAACTCTTTTAAGGGCCCATACATCGTTCGTATCGGGTTGATTATCTTTTGATACCTATGTCATTAATACAACTAAAAAAGTTTATTACAAAGGAATCTGAGAGTTTTTTTCAATTTCGAAATTTATTTTTTGTAAATTAAAGGAAAAATAATCCATATATATACGGATTATTTTCTTAGAGTATACAATACTTTATTTTTAAATTTCTATAACTTTGAAAAGTGATTACTACTAGAATAATAAAAACCAAAACTTTCTCAACATTAAATTGAGAAAGTTTTGGTTTTAAAGTACATAATACTTACAATTAGCATTATAAGCAAGATCCACAAATTGCATCAATTAACTCACCAGTTATCCAACGACTGTCTGATGATGAAAGAAAACCTCTAAAAACTAGTTGATAATCTTTTAGAATTTAACTTTCCTATAATACTCTTTGCTATTTCTTCAATATTTTCATTTAGAAAGAAATGACTACCTTCAAAAGAATGAAAAGTACACGTTTTACTTGTATATTGCTTCCATTTTATTACTTGATCATATGTAGTAAATTCATCATTTTTCCCATTAAATATAAGAAAATCAATATCACATGGTTGTATATTATTATCATGAATGTATGTCTCGACAATCTTAAAATCTGCTCTTAAAATAGGGAGAAAAATCTCCATTAATTCTTCTGATTGAAGTACCCCAGATGGTGTACCTCCCATTGCAATAACTTCTCTTTTAAATTGTTCATTAGGAAGATTATATCGGATATTTTTTATTTTACTATTTGGATGGTTTCTACCGGACAAAACAAGAAATTCAGGTAATTCGTTATTAGAATCCTGTATTTTCCTGGCTACTTCATAGGCAATCAAACTCCCCATGCTATGCCCGAATAGAATGTACGGCGAAGCATCTATTTGCTTAACTATACTAGTGTAGGCATCATTTACGGCCTCTTCCATACCTTGGTACAAGCTTTCTTCAATTCTATATCCTCTGCCAGCTAATTCTATCGGGACTACTTCAATATATGGATTAAAGTAATTTTTCCATTTTGCGTAGTTAAACGCAGATCCCCCAGCATGTGGAAAGCAAAAAAGTTTAGTCTTCTGCATTGATTTTCTCCTTACTTTCAAATTTGTATATAGTTTGGCAAATTGTATAAATGTCTTTAATTATTATCTCTTGCGGAAATTCATCTCTTGTTGCACAAGCAGATAACTTATAATTTGGATCAATGTTATATTGTTTAAAGTAAAAGTTTTTAGGTATATGCTTGTATGAAATTGAAGTTCGTGATTCTTTTTTTATAGAGAATGAATTTAATGGGGTATAAAGCCCTTTTCCAATCGTTTTTATATAGCTTTCTTTTAATGTCCATAAATCATAAAAATAATTAATTTGTTCATCAGAATTCATATTAGATATATCATAAAATTCTTCCGCTGAAAAAAATTCTTTTGCTAATTTAAAAGCCTCTATTTCTGAAACTTTTTCTATATCAATACCCACATTAAAATTAGCAGTAGTACAAACCACCCATTCTCCTGAATGAGACACATTAAAATGAAAGTCAGAAAAGTTTTCAACAAAAGGTTTTCCATACTCATTATATATAAATCTAATTTCTTCATTATTAATTTTATACTTTTGGCAGATTAGAGATCGGATTAGTAAATCCCCTATCAGGGTCCTATTAATGTCGCATGAATTTAATAATCGCTTCATTCGCTCTTTCTTCCCATTTGAAACCAAGTTACTAAGTTTCTTAAACAAATGACTTTCAATATTCTTTGGTATTTTCACAGCGTGAATTTGTATGATAAATCACGTCCTTTTTTAAAGAATGGCTTCATATATGAACGTTACAGAAACTCAAATTAACTTTATTAAATTGCATATACAATAGAAAAGGTGCATATTTACATATCAATGAAAATATGCACCTTCCCTCAGTAATATCATCAGGCATTCGCTTCTATTACAAAGATTTCTATGTCTCTACCAATTACTTTTTACATTATCCCCTTAAAAAGTAATGCTCTTAATATATTCATTATTCCCTACACTTGATATGCAGGTATTGGTCTCCCCTTTGCGTTCATTGCTTTGCATCTTTTATACTCTCTACTTTTCCGTTAATAAAATGGACTTCTCTTTTATTCCTTCAAATTCATTTAGTAGATACATAGCTATTTTTTCAACTGCAGGTGAATCTACTATTTCCTCATGTGATCCAGGGACTGAATACCTATTTACTCTACCTTTTAATAAAGGTCCCCAATCTGTAAACAACTCTTTTCCTTCCTCAGCACTAAAGTAGAGAACTTCTCCAGAGTATGGTATTAAATCATGCTCTGCCATTAAGTTCAGGCATTTCCTATGAGCATTGATAACTTGCTTCAAATTCATAAGATCTGCATCAGGCGGGAGTACTCCCTCCATAATTAATCGCTCTACAAGCATATCTTCTTCATGGAAGAGGCCTTCCCCCTGCTCAGTAAAATCTCTAGGAATGAAATGCTCATATATATATGAGAGCATATCCTCCGTTGTTTTATAGTCCTGCTCTGAAGGTACTTTAGTATCCATTAGTATCAACAACTCAACTTCCTCACCTTGATTCTTTAGTACAGTTGCGGTTTTATAAGCAATTGCACCGCCTAAAGACCATCCTCCAAGACGATATGGACCTTCTGGCTGAACACTTTTTATTTCTTCGATGTAAAGTTGAATTACTTCCGGCAAAGTTAACTCGTCAATTTCTTTCTTTTCTATAAGAGGATTCTGTAAACCATAAAATGAACAATGGTTCTTAAGCAATCTTGCTAGTTGAATGTAACAGAATACATTCCCCATAAACGGATGAACGCAGAAGAAAGGTCTTTTCTCTGATTCTTGTAGTGGAACTAGCGCTACTACTGATTTCGTCATATCATGCTTATCACGAATAAGGCATGCGATTCCTTCCACTGTTGGATTCTTAATCAATGTAGACACCTTAATCTCTTTTCCAAACTTCTCCTTAATTTTTGAAACTAATTTAATTACAAGGAGAGAGTGTCCTCCTCTATTAAAGAAATCATCATTTACATAGACATCTTCTATCTGTAACACATCCTGCCAGATTTCAATCAACTGATATTCAATTTCATCCCTTGGAATGATTGGTGTAGAGAAGTTATTTTCTCTATGAATAGTTAAATTGTTCAATGCCTTTCGATCAACTTTGCCATTTGTTGTAAGAGGAATCTCGTCTACCTTAATAAAGTAAGCGGGAACCATATAATTTGGTACTTGTGTCTTGAGATATTCACGCCACTCATGCATACTACCATCTCCAACTACATAAGCAACCAATCTCTGCTCTCCTAATTTATCCTCTGTTACCAAAACTACTGCTTCTTTTACCAATGGATGCCTCTCTATACTCGCTTCAATCTCTTCAAGTTCAATACGAAAGCCCCTAATTTTCACTTGATTATCAATTCTTCTCAAGTAATCTAAATTACCATCAGGTAAATAACGAACCAAATCTCCCGTACGATATAAACGTTCTTCTTCATTAAATGGATGACGGATAAATCGCTCTGCTGTTAATTCTGGGCGATTCAAGTATCCTCTCGCTATACCTGCACCCCCAATATATAGCTCACCTGTTACACCAACTGGAACAGGTAACAAATTTTTATCCAATACATAAGTTTGAACGTTCGGCAACGGACGTCCAATTGTTACTCTCTTACTATCTTTTTTGATATGATAACACGTTGCATCAACCGTACATTCTGTAGGACCGTATACGTTATAAAAATCAATTTTTTCGGTCTCTACTAGCTGTTCCCATAATGACGGCATGATTGCTTCACCACCGACTAATATCTTACTTGGTACATGAACATCAGCACTTATTTCTAGCAATCCTCCATCTATAAGTAATTGAAGTAATGAAGGTGTCATATCAAACATTTCCAATTTATTCTCCCTAATATAGGACACAAATTGTTCCGGATTAGTGCGAACTTCACTTGGGATAATATATATACTTGAACCATAAAGCAACATTTGTAATTGCTGAATAGATACATCAAAGGCAATTGACGCATTCAAACCGACGCGCATATTACTAGGTATGTCATGTGAGAAAACTTCTTTTTGTAAACCATAGGATAGGTTTATTACAGAATGGTGCTGTACTAAAGCCCCCTTTGGATTCCCTGTCGAACCAGAAGTATAGATAACATACGCTAAGTTTTCCCCTGTTACCTCACATATTGGTGAAAGTTTGCTTTCTTGAGAAAGCATTGCTTGGTCCCTATCTAGGCAAACTGTCTTGATGTCTTTAGGTATCCATCCTAGTAATACCTCATTTGTAACTAACACTTTAATTCCCGTGTCTTGTAAAATATATTGCAGGCGGCTTTCTGGATTCGATGGATCCAATGGAACATAGGCTGCTCCAGCCTTCCAAATTCCCATGAGACCAACAATCATCTCAACTGATCGATCAAAGCAGAGGCCAACTAATGACTCTGTCCCAATTCCACATTTCTGTAAATGATGGGCTAATTGATTAGCTCTTTCATTCAGCTCTCGATACGTTAGTTGCTGTTTTTCATCTACCACTGCCACCGCGTCAGGCGTACGATTTACTTGCTCTTCGAATAGTTGATGAATTGCATTCTCACGTGGATAGGATATAGTATTATTATTCCATTCTTCCAATAGCTTTCTTTGTTCAGCTTCCGTAATATATACTAGCTCCGATAGATTTTGATCAATGTTTTTGAGCATTTGCATTAACACTTTGTGTAAATGACCCAGCATTCGTTCAATGGTTACTCTATTAAACTTACTACGGTCATACATTAACTTTAACGATAACTGGATTCCTGGAACTACAGCTAACCCTAATGGGTAGTGGGTTTGTTCTAACCCTTCCAATTCACCAATTTCCAGATTTTCTGAAGACTCCTCTTTCACTGGATAATTTTCAAACACATATAAACTATTGAACAGCGGTATTCCTCTAGGAACTTCACTCCACCCCTGAATCTCTGTCAAAGAAGCATACTCATATTGTCTTCTTTCTATCTCTTCCTCTTGTATCTTCTGCAACCAATCTATTAATTTTATATCATCCATCAATTGAATTCGCGTCGGTGACGTTGTAATGAAAGGACCTACGATGTTTTCAACATCAATAATCTCCGTAGAACGCCCTGAGCTTGTTACACCAAAAACAATGTCATTTTCTCCACTATATCGGCTCATGAGATATGCCCATGCACCTTGAATTACTGTACTCAAAGTAAGTTTATTGCGTTTCGCCCATCCTTGTAACGCTTGAGTCTGCTCTTCTGATAAATACGTAACCTTCTCTGTGTAACCTTTTTCTTCCTCTTTACTTTCTAAGCCCAGCAAAGTTGGCGCAGTAAAACCTTTTAGCTTCTCTCTCCAGAATTGTTCCGCCTGCTCCTTATCTTGCTCTCTTAACCATTGGATATATTTCTTATATGGTGAGGACTTAGGTAACTTCACAGCTTCTCCATTCATTCTCTTCTGATAGACTGTAAGTAATTCATTAAATACCAATGGTAAACTCCATCCATCCAGTAAAATATGGTGATGGGTCCAAACAATCCGATATTCTTCCTCACCTTCTTGAATGACTGTTACCCGCATCAATGGTGCTTCATCAAATTGGAAGGCTTGTTTTCGATCTAATGCCAAAAAGACTTTTCTTTTTTCCTCTATCTCTTCACTTGTCATTGTACGCCAGTCTTCTTTATTCACTTTAAATGGGATATTTTCATACACCACTTGTACAGGTTCTTCAATTTCGTCCCATACAAATGCTGTACGAAAAATTTCATGCCGCTGAATTACAGATTTCCACGCCTGCTCAAATGTAGGAATATTCATTTTTCCTCGAATCATAAAACTCAATTGCACTATATACGGTGCAACATGTTCATCCCCTTGGTCATGCAATGTGTGGAAAATCATACCTTCTTGCAAAGGTGATAGTGGATATAAATCAGTAATCTGATTTTTCTTTCCACGATGCATTTTATTTAGTACATTTGTCAAACCTTCTTGGCTAAGATTAGCCATTGCAAAATCCGAAATGGTCAGTGCAGATTCTCTATCTGAAGATTGAATCAATCTACTCAGTTGATATAGCATATTCTGTGCAATACTTTGAATCGTTGATTTGGCAAATTGTCCAACATTGTATACCCAAGTGAACTGAAGTTTTCCATCCGTTACGACCCCAATTACATCAATTACATGCGATCGCTTGGAACCGGCAGCATGATCTAAACGCTTAAATTCGTTCTCCGGAATAAACATTGCATCGCTAGAAAACATTTGGTCAAATTGTCCAAGATAGTTAAAACTAATAGACGGTGTATATTGGGAGCTTAATGGCTCACACATTGTTGCGTTCATGTAACGCAACACCCCATAATCAACACCCTTATTAGGAATTTTGCGAACTTGTTCTTTAACTGCTTTTAATGCTTCAATTGGCGTATTAGCACTAGTAATATTTAAATGAACTGGGTAAATACTTGTAAACCATCCCACAGTTCTCGATAAATCAACATCTTCAATAATCTCTTCTCGACCATGTCCCTCTAAATCTACGCTTAATATCGGCTGCCCCGTACATGCTGCTGTAGCTTGTACCAATGCTGCTAATAATACTTCATTGATTTGGACACGGTGAGTGCTTAAAGTCTCTTGCAATAACATACGGGTCTCATTCTCATTTAACACCACAGTAATTTCCTCAGTTACTGCGCTTACTGGATTACTTATAGTACCATCTACTGGCAGTATAACTACGTCTTGTTCAACCTGCTGCTCCCAGTAATGTAGCACTTCTTTTGATATTCCAGTTTGAGCGTAATGTTGTAATTTCTCCGACCATTCTTTAAAAGATGTACTCTTCATAGGTAATTGAATTTTTTGCCCTTGGACCGCTTGCGTATATGCTGTTTGCAAATCTTCCAATAAAATTCGCCAAGAAACACCATCCACGGCTAAGTGATGAATTGTCCAAAATAATCGACCAGTCTCCTCACCTTCATCAAAATACACCATTCTCATTAAAGGACCATCATGTAAATTCAATCTTTCTTGTGCAACATTAATCTCTTTTTGAATAACTTCATGCCAATCCGCTTCCGGCACTTCGTCTAATGAAATGACAGTCAGCATCAATTGTTCTTCAATTCCTTCATTCCACTGTTCCCAAGTCCCATTAGGTAAACGTTCATATCTTAAACGCAGGGCATCATGATGAAGTAGAAGGTTACGCGCTGCCTTTTCCAGTGATCCTATGTCCAATTTTTCTTTCGTTCTAAAGAACATGGATTGATTCCAATGATGTGGATTAGGATGATTTTGTGCAAAAAACCTTTGCTGAATAGGTGTAAGTATCGTCTCTCCAGTTATAATTCCTTGTTCAGCTTGTACACCTTGTTCTTCTTTGACTACTTGCGCTAACTCAGCAATCGTTTGGTGTTCAAATAGTTGTTTTGGTGTCAACTGTAAACCAGCTTGCTTTGCGCGAGAGACAATCTGAATGCTAAGAATTGAATCTCCACCAATTTCAAAAAAGTTATCATAAATACCAATACGTTTTGAACCTAGCACACGTTCCCAAATGATAGAAAGCTTATGTTCACGTTCATTTCTTGGGGCCACGTAGCCTTCTTGTATTCCTTGATAATCTGGTATAGGTAACGATTTCCGATCAACCTTTCCATTTATGGTTAGCGGTAATTCTTTCATTTCGACAAAGTAGGAAGGTATCATATGGATTGGCAGTTTTGTTTTAAGATACTCTCGCCATTCTTCTACACTACCTTCGCCCACTACATAAGCTACTAACCTCTTATCTCCCGACTGATTTTCCCTAACTATTACAACTACCTCTTTTACCAAGTCATGCTCTTGTAAAGTCGACTCAATCTCCCCAAGTTCGATTCGAAATCCTCTAATCTTCACTTGATTATCCATTCTTCCTAAGTAGTCTATATTACCATCAGGAAGATATCTCACAAGATCGCCTGTTCTATATAACCTCTCGCCTTCTTTGAATGGATGAGAAATAAATCGTTCGGATGTTAACTCTGGACGATTCAAGTACCCCTTTGCTAGACCTACTCCTCCGATATAAAGTTCCCCCATCACACCAACTGGAACTGGCAACCTATTACTATCTAATACATAAGTTTGGACGTTAGGCAATGGACGCCCAATTGTTACTCTCTTACTATCTTTTTTGATATGATAGCATGTTGCATCAACCGTACATTCTGTAGGACCATATACATTATAAAACTGTATTTTATCAGTCTCTACTAGCTGTTCCCATAATGACGGCATAATTGCTTCACCACCAACCAGTACCTTACTTGGAACATGAACGCCATCGCACGTTTCTAACAATCCGGCATCTATAAGTAATTGAAGCAATGAAGGTGTTACATCAAAGATTTCTAACTTGTTCTCCCTAATATAAGCTACAAACTTCTCCGGATCACTTCGTACTTCATTCGGAATAATATACAAACTTGAACCATAAAGCAGCATTTGTAATTGCTGGATAGATGCATCAAAGGCAATTGACGCATTTAAACCGACATGCATGTTAGATGGTATCTCATGTTCGAAAACCTCTTTTTGTAAACCATGCGACAAGTTTAGTACAGAATGATGCTGTATCAAGACACCCTTTGGATTCCCCGTTGATCCTGAAGTATAGATAACATACGCTAAGTTTTCTCCTGTTACTTCACATTTTGGTGAAAGAATGCTTTCTTGTGAAATCATTGCTTGATCCCTATCTAGACAAACTATCTTGATTTCTTTAGGTATCCAGTCTTCCAATGACTCATTCGTAACTAATACTTGAATTCCAGTGTCCTCCAAAATATATCGTAGGCGACTTTCTGGATATGATGGGTCTAATGGAACATAGGCTGCTCCAGCCTTCCAAATCCCCATAATACTAACAATCATCTCAACTGAACGCTCAAAGCAAAGTCCAACCAATGATTCATTCCCAATCCCGCATTGCTGAAGATAGTGGGCCAATTGATTAGCTTTTTCATTCAACTCTCGATACGTTAGCTTCTGTTTTTCATCTACCACTGCTACCGCATCAGGTGTACGATTTACTTGCTCTTTAAACAGCTGATGAATCGTACTTTCCTGTGGATATGCTACAGCATCATTATTCCACTCCTCCAACTGTTTTTGCTGTAATCCTGACAATATAGGCAACTTAGCTAATGATTTATCAGGATTCTCCACGATTACATTCAACCAGTTCCCAAAATGTTCAGCCATGGATTCAATAGTTAAGCTGTCAAATAAATCAGTTCTATAAACAAAAGTAAGTAATAAACCCTCTTCCACTTCTGCAGCAGTTAAACTTAAATCAAACTTAGCGATAGGAGCATTACTTTCTATTACTTCTATATTTCTTCCATGTAGTTCTGGTAGCTTCTGTCCCGTATTTTGCAAAGTAAACATGGTTTGGAAAATCGGAGAATGGCTTGTATTTCGTTCAGGTTGGATAACCTCTACAATTTTCTCAAACGGAACATCTTGATACTCATACGCCTTCAATGCTTTTATCCTCACTTGAGACAACAACTCTTGAAATGCCGGTGCATTACTTAAATCAGCTCGATAAACCAATGTATTGACAAAGAAACCAATCAGCCCTTCAATTTCTCGATAATTTCGATTTGCAATTGGGCTGCCAACAATAATATCCGTTTGTCCCGTATAACGAGCAAGGAAACTTTGATACGATGCCAATAAGGTCATGAAAAGTGTGGCCCCTTCTTGACGACTTAGTTCGTTTAATTTATCCAGTAATGAGCGCGATAACAAAACATTATGAGTTAATCCATGGTGGGTTTGCACTGGCGGACGCGGACGATCCATTGGCAACATTAAGACTGGTAACTCACCGGATAATTCTTCCTTCCAATACGCAAGTTGTTGATATAGTACTTCATCTTTCAACCATTCTCTTTGCCACTGAGCAAAATCGGCATATTGAACTGGTAGTGGTTCCAGCTCTGCTTGTTTTTCACCAATCGCATTCTCATAAAATGCCATCCATTCTTGAAGCAAGATTTCCATCGACCATCCATCTGAGATAATATGATGCATATTACATAGAAGAACCCATTCTTCTTCTGAAATTCTTATGAGTTTCCCACGGAACAATGGCCCTTTTTCTAAATCAAATGGAGATTCGACTTCAGTTTGAATCCATTGCTCCAACTTTCTTTCTCGCTCCTCTAATGAAAGCTTAGTTAAGTCCATTTGCAGAAGCGGATGGAAAACGTACGGTTGAATCCGCTGCATAGGATGGCCATCCTCTTCATAAAATACAGTCCGCAAAGATTCATGACGCTCTATCAACTGATTCCATCCCAACTCCAATGCCTCAGGTAACCAATTCCCTGTAAGACGGCATGCCATTGGCATATTATAAAGTGCACTATTAGGTGCAAATTGATCAATAAACCATAAGCGCTGTTGGGCATAAGACAGTGGAATATTTCCCCCTCGTTCCATCGGCATCAATGGTGGAATTTCTCGTTTTTCGCTCCCCTTACGTAACTGATCTATTCGTTTCGATAATGCCTCGACCGTTGAATATTCGAACAGTTCACGTACTGGCAATTTGATTTGAAAGACTTCCTGTAAGCGTGAGACCACTTGTGTAGCAAGTAGAGAGTGACCACCGAGCTCAAAGAAAGAATCCTGAACATCAATGTCTCTTATTCCTAGCACTTGACTCCACACTGAAGCAATAAGTTCTTCCAGCGGAGTTCTTGGGTATACAGTATTTTCAGCGGATTGTTCACTAAGTATAGGCAATGCCTTCAAATCAAGCTTTCCATTCGGTGTAAGTGGTAAAAATTCCATCTCAATAAAGTTTGTTGGAACCATGTAATTAGGTAAATGTGTTTGTAGATGTTCTCGCCATTCATGGACACTTCCTTCACCAACTACATAAGCTACTAATCTCTTATCACCTTGATTATCCTCTCGCGCCAATACAACAGCTTCTTTCACAGAAGAATGCGCCTGCAAAACAGCTTCTATTTCTCCCAATTCAATCCGGAAACCACGAATTTTCACTTGGTCATCTATACGTCCATGGAACTGGAGATTACCATCAGAAAGATAACTTGCTTTGTCTCCTGTATAATAGAGACGTTCTCCTGACTTGAAAGGATGTGGAATAAATTTTTCCTTTGTAAGATCCGGACGATTAGCATATCCACGTGCAAGGCTCTTCCCTCCAATATAGAGATCTCCAATTACACCAATTGGTACTAGCTGAAGATGAGAATCTAACACATAAACTTCTGTATTCGCAATCGGTCGACCAATCGATGGCGTACCTGTTGTCACTCCTACGGGTACGTAACAATCTGTGGTAACAACGGTATTTTCCGATGGACCATACTGATTAATTACCGCAAAAGGAATATCGTTAGATGGATACTGCGTTAATTGATCCCCACCAGTAATGATAAAACGAAGCTCCGTTTTATCTGGCCAAGATAATTTCAATAGTCTTTCCAGAATAGGCGTAGGTGCAAAACTAACTGTTATTTGTGAATCGATGAGCCAGTCCCTTAGCGCTTCTGGATTAATTCTCAGTTCCTCTGTTGACAAGTAGAGTGCTGCGCCAGCAGTTAGATACGGCCAAATCTCCTGGACAGCCGAATCAAAAGCAACCCCTGCAATCTGAGTCGCACGATCCTCTGCTGAAATATGATAAACTTCTTGATGCCAAGAAACCATATTCATTAATGAGCGATTTTCAACCATGACCCCCTTCGGTTTTCCTGTAGAACCAGAGGTATAAACAATATAGGCTAAGTTCTCTGGATTTATTTGACGTGTAGGTGCGATTACGCTTTCCACTGTTAGTTCTTCTAACCTCACCATTTCGATGTGTGCGAAATGTCCTTCTTGTCCTTCCGCCGTCACTACAAATTGAATTCCTGCATCTTCAATCATGTATTCTAACCTTGATTTTGGATATAACGGATCTAAAACAACATAAGCTCCACCAGCTTTTAAAATGCCTAGTAAACTTGCCATTAGCTCAGCTGACCTCGGAAGATAAACTCCTACCACTGACTCTGGGGCTACTCCCTTTCGCCGTAAAACATTTGCCAACTGATTTGCTTGTGTATCCAGTTCACCATAAGTCCACTGTTTTGTTTGATCAACTACCGCAATCGCATCCGGACGCCTTGCTACTTGCTCCTCAAATCTGTCGCAAATAAGACCCTGATGAGACATTTCCATTACAGTGTCATTCCATGTTTCTAATAACAAAGTACGTTCGGGTTCTGATAGCATGCTCAGGTCATGCAACGGATTTTGTGGGCGATGAGAAACTTCATGTAGCCATTTCTCAAAGTGTCCTGCCATCCGTTCAATAGTAGTAGCATTGAATAAATCCTTATTGTACTCAAAAGTAAAAAGTAATCCCTCTTCCGTCTCAGTTGCCATTACACTTAAATCAAACTTTGCAATTGGACTATGGCTTTCTATCATTTCAATACTTCTACTAGATAACATCGGAAACTCTTGTTTCATATTTTGCAAGATGAACATAGTCTGGAAGATTGGCGAATGACTTGTACTTCGTTCCGGTTGCACAACTTCTACAATTTTTTCAAATGGTATATCTTGATATTCATACGCCTTCAATGCCTTTTGACGAACCTGATATAGTACATCTTGAAATGTCGGTCTACCACTTAAATTAGCTCGATAAACCAGCGTGTTAACGAAGAAACCAATTAGTCCTTCAATTTCTCTATAATTCCGATTCGCAATTGGGCTTCCGACCAGGATATCTTCTTGTCCCGTATAACGAGATAGAAAACTTTGATATGCAGCTAAAAGCGTCATGAAGAGTGTAGCCCCTTCTTTTCGACTAAGTTCATTCAATTTATCATGTAGCGTGCCTGGCAGAACCAGAGTGTATGTCGACCCGTGATGAGTTTGTATTGCGGGACGCGGGCGATCCATAGGAAGTTGGAGTACAGGAAGCTCCCCAGACAATTCTTCCCTCCAATATTGGAGTTGTTGATCAAGCACCTCCTCCTTTAGCCATCCTTTTTGCCACTGAGCAAAGTCAGCATATTGAACCGGTAATGGTTCAAGTTCCGCTACCTTTCCATCCATTGCTTTCTCATAAAATGCCATCCATTCTTCAAGTAGGATTCCCATTGACCATCCATCTGAAATGATATGATGTAGAGTACAAAGGAGTATCCATTCTTCCTCTCCCACATGCAAAACACTTGTCCTGATTAATGGACCTTCTGTTAAATCAAATGGCACTTCTGTTTCTTGTTGAATTAAACGTTTAACTTCTTCTTCTTGATCTTCAGAAGAAAGCATAGTTAAATCCGTTTTCGGAATTGATTGAAAAGCATACGGTTCAATTTGCTGTACGGGTTGACCGTTCACTTCGTGAAAGACCGTCCGCAGTGATTCATGACGTTCTATTAGTTGATTCCATCCCGTTTCCAATGCTTCAAGTAGCCAATTCCCTGTAAGGCGGCATACCATTGGCATATTGTAAAGGGCACTATTAGGTGTAAATTGATCAATGAACCATAAGCGTTGTTGGGCATAAGATAGTGGGATAGCTTCTCCTCGTTTCATTGGTATTAGCGGCGGAATCTCTCGTTTTTTATCTCCTTTACGTAACTGATCTAGTCGCTTTGCCAGTGACTCCACCGTTGTATATTCAAATAGTTCACGTACTGGTAATTCGATTTGAAAAATTCCCTGTAAACGTGAAACTACTTGAGTAGCTAGTAGTGAATGACCACCGATTTCAAAAAAGGAATCCTGAACATTAATATTTTTTATTCCTAACACTTGGCTCCAAACGGAAACGATAAGCTCCTCCACTGGTGTTCGTGATGAAGTAATATCTTCACTTATGAACTGTTCTTCTAATTCCAGTAAGGCTTTCCGATTCACCTTACCATTTGGAGTGAGTGGCATACCTTCAATTTTGAAAAAGTATGCCGGAACCATATAATGTGGCAGTTGCTTCTTGAGATATTCACGCCACTCCCCAGTATCGCCTTCACCCACTACATAAGCTATTAACTGCTTATCTCCTGGTCGATCTTCCTTCACCAACACGACTGCCTCTTTTACAGATGAGTGATCATGTAAAGCTGCTTCAATTTCTCCCAATTCAATTCGGAATCCTCTAATTTTAACTTGGTTATCTATTCTTCCAATATATTCTAAGTTACGATCATTCATATATCTCACCAAGTCACCCGTTCGATATAATCGTTCCCCGTCCTTAAAGGGATGCGGAATAAAACGTTCAGTAGTTAAATCCGGTCGATTGAAGTAGCCACGTGCTAATCCTACTCCTCCAAGGTAAAGTTCCCCTGCCACACCAATCGGGACCACTTGTTGATATTGATCTAACACATACAACTCTGTATTATTAATCGGACGACCAATCGGAATAAGCATTGGTTCTTTTTCTAAATCACAATCGTAATAAGTCACATCCACAGTTGCTTCAGTAGGACCATACAAGTTAATTAACTTTGTTTGCTGAGCATTGTAAAAGATCCCCTTAAACCGGCGAACCTGCTCAGTGTTTAACGCTTCTCCACTAGTAAAAACTTGAATTAAAGACGAGACATCCCTTTTCGAATTATATAGTTCCATATAATCTAAGAAAGTAGTTAACATCGACGGAACAAAGTGCATGGTGGATACACGGTATCGTTCAATATACTCCTCAATCACCGCAGGATCTTTCTCTCCTCCTGGTGGAAGTAAACAAACACGTGCTCCTACAAATGACCACCAAAATAATTCCCAGACAGAAACATCGAACGAAAACGGTGTCTTTTGTAGGATTGTATCCTCCTCCGACAATGGATATTTTTTCTGCATCCACTGTAGGCGATTGATAACGGAATGATGTTCAATCATTACCCCCTTTGGATTTCCTGTCGAACCCGAAGTGTATATGATATAGGCTAAGTTATTTGCTGTTACTCCACTTACCGGAGCTAAATTACTCTCTTTAGAAATCATCACTTGATCCCGGTCTAAACAAATTGCTTGAATATCTTTAGGTAACCAGTCCTGTAGTGTTTCTTTTGTTAACAGCACTTGAATTTGTGAATTCTCCAAAATATATCTTAGGCGGTTTTCGGGATAACTTGGGTCCAGTGGGACATAAGCCCCACCTGCCTTCAAAATCCCAAAGAGACCAATAATCATATCAGGAGAACGTTCAATACATATACCAACCAATGATTCAGGTCCGATACCTCGTTTTTGTAGAAAATGTGCCAATTGATTCGATTTTTCATTCAGTTCTTGATACGTTAGCTTTCCACCCTCATAAACTACCGCCACTGCATCAGGTGTCCGTGCAACTTGTTGCTCAAATAGCTCATGAATCATACGATCATGACCATAAACTACGTCGGTATCATTCCATTCTTCTAGGAGTTGTTTTTGCTCAGTATCCGATAACATTGACAGCTTTGTATATGATTCATCTGGATGATACGTGATTTCATTTAGCCAGTTCTCAAAATGTACTGCCATACGCGCAATGGTTCTACTATCAAATAAATCCGTGTTGTATTCAAATGAGACGAATAGACCTTCTTCCACTTCATAGGCAGTTAAGCTCAAATCAAATTTAGCAATAGACATATTACTTTCTACCATTTCAATACTTCTATCAGGAAAATCTAGTCGTTCTTGTTTTATATTCTGTAGCGTAAACATGGTCTGAAATATAGGGGAATGACTCATGCTTCGTTCAGGTTGCACAGCTTCTACCACTTTTTCAAATGGGATATCTTGATATTCGTATGCTTTTAACGCCTTTTTCTTTGTTTGGTTCAAAATCTCCCGAAAAGTAGGGGTGCCACTCAAATCTGATCGATAAACCAACGTATTAACAAAGAAACCAATTAATCCTTCTACTCCCTTATGGTTCCGATTTGCAATCGGGCTACCAACTAGAATATCTTTTTGTCCCGTATAACGAGCAAGAAAGCTCTGGTATGCGGCCATTAAAGTCATAAATAAAGTAGATCCTTCTTGTCGACTTATATCCTTCAATTGACTGAGCAATTTATAAGGAAAAATCACATGATGCGTAGCCCCAGAGTAGGTCTGCTTAACCGGCCGAGGTCGATCCACTGGCAGTTGTAAGATAGGAAGCTCACCAGACAATTCTTCCTGCCAATACGTAAGCTGACGATTTAGCACATCACCTTGCAACCACTCCTTTTGCCACTTCGCAAAGTCTGCATATTGAATGGATAATGAACTTAATTTAGCAGGATTTCCACCCATTTCTTCTTCATAGAAAGCAAGTAATTCATTCATGAATATACCAATGGACCAAGCATCAGAAATAATATGATGCATCGTACACAGTAATAACCATTCATCCTTCTCTAATTGAACAAGCTGATTACGAATTAAAGGACCATTCATTAAATCAAATGGTTCTTGCGCTTCTCTCGCAATTAAACTATCTACCTCTTTTTCTTTTACTTTTAGAGGAAGTTGAGAGTAATCCCTTACAGGTAATGCTCTAGGAAGAAATTCGAGAATTTGTTGCACAGGCTCTTCTCCTACTTCTTTAAAAACAGTTCGTAATGATTCATGACGTTCAATGAGTCGATTGAATCCCTTCTCTAATGCTTCAGGTATCCAATTTCCTTTTAGATGCCATACTGTTGGAATATTATATAAAGAACTGTTTGGGTTAAATCTGTCCATAAACCACAAACGTTGTTGCGCATAAGACAACGGGAGTGCTTCTTTATTCTCCTTTTTTTGCATTTGCTTCTGAAGCCATGCTCTCTTCTCAGGAGAAAGTGAACTCAGCTTTGCAAGTAAATCACTTCTCATTTTTTTACCCCTTCCTCAATCAAATTACTCTCGAATATCCCATGTGCTTCTTCCTCTGATAGCTCTTCTAATTGCTTAAGCAGTTCTAGTAATTCTTCATCATTACTGACTGCTGCTTCTTTTTGAATATAGTCTTGAAGACTTACATTCTGCATTTCTTGATTTTTGTTATAGAGCAATTGATCAATCTGTTCTGCCAATTGCTGCACCGTATGAAACATAAATAAATCATGCAATGGTATCTCGATTTCAAAAGCCTCTTTAAGATTGGAAACAGCTTGCGTAGCGAGTAGTGAATGGCCACCAATTTCAAAAAACGAATCTTGAATTCCGATGTTTTCCATGCCTAAAACTTCATGCCATATCGAAACGATTGTTTTTTCCGTAGACGTACGAGGAGCAATATAACCACTTGCTATCTCCTGTCTCTCTGGCGCTGGTAAGGCCTTCCTATCAATTTTCCCATTAGGAGTGAGTGGAAATGCATTTAATCCAACAAAATAGGCTGGAATCATATAATTTGGTAGTTGATCCTTGAGATAATCACGCCACTTTTGAGCATCCCCGTCTCCTACAACATAGGCGATCAAACGCAGATCGCCAGGATAATCTTCCCGCACCATCACAATAGCTTCGTTAACTAATGTATGCCTTTGTAATGACGCTTCAATTTCTCCTAGTTCAATTCGGAACCCACGAATTTTTACTTGATGATCGATTCGTCCAACATACTCCAAATTTCCATCTGGTAAATACCTTACTAGATCTCCAGTCCGGTATACTCGCTCTCCTTCTTTAAACGGATGCGGTATAAAACGATCTTGCGTTAAGTCAGGGCGGTTTAAATATCCACGCGCTAACCCTGATCCACCAATGTATAGCTCACCAACTACACCAATTGGAACCATTTTTTGTTCGGCACTCAGTACATATACTTCTGTATTGAATATTGGTTTACCAATTGGTGGAACTCTATGCATGACACCCTTTTCTAATTCCATATACGTGGAATACGTAGTATCTTCGGACGGTCCATATAGGTTGTACACCTTTTCAATCGTATCTCTCTCGTATAAATCTTGAACTAGCGAATATGGCAATGGTTCTCCAGCCAAATTCATCACCTTTACCGAAGAAGGGATTGTTTTTGCTCGAACCAGTTCCTTTGCTGCCGATGGCACAGTATTAACCAAAGTTACACCTTTGGAAGACAACTTCTCTAGATGTAGAGCATTTTCAGTGACAATCACCTTACCACCCATCGTTAAGGGAACAAACACTTCAAAAACAGATAAATCAAAAGATAGCGAAGTTGAAGCTAACACTCCCGCTAATTCCTTTCGAGAATACGTGTGATGCGCCCAATGAATCATTGTTACTGTATTCCTGTGCTCAATCATTACTCCCTTTGGATTTCCAGTGGAACCTGAAGTATAGATAATATAGGCTAAGTTATCGCCCGTCACTTCACTCGTACATACTGTAGTTACTTCTTGTTCTATTTCTGCTCGATTACGATCAATACAAATCACGTTGACGAATTTAGGTATAACCATTTTTTGTTGTAACTTTTCCTGTGTCACCAGTACCTTTATTTGAGCATCTTCTAAAATGTACTGCAGTCGACTTTCCGGATACGCTGGATCAATTGGGACATATGCTCCTCCCGCCTTCATAATTCCTAAGAGACCGACAATCATCTCAGATGAACGTGTAACGCAAATCCCAACTAATGATTCGCATGTTACACCATTTTTTTGTAAATAATGTGCCAACTGATTCGAGCGTTCGTCCAACTCTCGATATGTTAGTTCTTCATCTTCGCACACTACTGCAATTGCTTCTGGTGTTTTTTTCACCTGTTCTTCAAACATTGTATGAATCGTACTTTCTTCCATATCTATAAAACGCGATTTATTCCATCCCTCTAGTAGTTGCTTATATTCTACTTTCGATAACATATTCAGTTCTGATAATACACATTTTGGATGAGAGACAATTTGATTTAACCAATGTTTAAAATGACTTGCCATACGTTCAATGGTTGTATCATTAAACAAATCAGTATTATATTCAAAGGTTAGTGATAATCCTTCTTCCGTCTCAGAAGCAAATAAACTCAAATCAAATTTGGCAACAGAAGCATGGCTTTCCATGAGTTCCATTTGTCTTTCAGATAGCTGAAGAAATTCTTGTTTCGTATTCTGTAAAGTAAACATAGTTTGGAATATTGGTGAATGACTTGTATTCCGTTCAGGTTTTACGAATTCTACCACTTTCTCAAATGGGATGTCCTGATACTCGTATGCTTTTAGCGCTTTTTTTCTTACCTGCGACAATAATTCTTGGAACGTCGGATTTCCACTGAAATCAGCTCGATAAACCAACGTGTTTGCAAAGAATCCTATTAATCCCTCAATCTCTTTCACATTTCGATTAGCGATTGGGCTTCCAACTATAATGTCGTCCTGTCCTGTATAACGAGAAAGGAAGCTTTGATACGCTGCCATCAATGTCATAAATAAAGTGCATCCTTCTTGCAAACTTAAATCTTTGAGCTTTTCCTGTAGGGAATTCGCCACTATTAAGGACTGACTTGCACCACAATGGGTTTGAACTGCAGGTCGAGGACGATCCATCGGTAATTGTAAAACCGGTAGTTCCCCAGATAATTCTTCCTTCCAATATTGAAGGTGCTGATTCAAATTCTCCTCTTTTTGCCATTCCTTCTGCCACATGACAAAATCTGCATATTGGATAGATAACTCCTTCAATTCCACTGGTTTTCCGGTTAGTGCTCCTTCATAAAAAGCCATCCATTCTTCAAGTAAGATTCCCATTGACCATCCATCTGAAATAATATGATGCATCGTACAAATGAGAACCCATTCTTCCCTGTCCACTTTCAATATTCGTGTTCGAATAAGAGGACCTTGTCCAAAATGAAATGGTTCCTCCGCCTCGTTTTGAATAAGGCGTTTCATTTCTCTTTCCCTATCTTCCAAAGAAAGATCTGTTAGATTCGTTTGAGGAATATGTCTGAACACATGAGATTGAACCTGTTGAAAAGGTTCACCCTCTTGTTCTAGAATTGTCGTCCTTAATGATTCATGACGCTCCAACAATTGATTCCATCCGACCTCCAATGCTTCAATTGACCATTTACCTGTTAAGCGACACGCTGCATGAATATTGTACATAGCACTATTTGGCATTAATTGATCAATAAACCATAGACGTTTCTGCGCATAGGAAAGTGGGATAACTCCTTCTCGTTTCATAGGTACAAGAGGAGCAACCTCTCGTTTTTTATCTTCTTTTCGTAACTGATTCACTCGTTTCGCCAATGCTTCCACTGTATCGTGCTTGAAAAGTTCACGTAATGGAATTTTAATTTGGAACAGTTCTTGCAATCTAGAGACGATTTGAGTAGCAAGTAGTGAGTGCCCACCACGTTCAAAGAAGGAATCCTGAATACCAATATTTTCTGTTCCTAACACTTGACTCCAAACCGAGGCAATAAGCTCTTCCGATGGCGTCCGGGGTAGCACATTTAAATCTTCAATAGCTTGCTCATCAGGTGCTGGCAAGGCCTTTCGGTCAATTTTCCCATTTGGAGTAAGCGGGAAATGTTCTAACTCTATAAAGTGCGCTGGAATCATATGATTCGGTAATTGGTTTTGTAAATACTCTCTCCACTCTTGGGTATTTCCATCGCTTATTACATATGCAACCAATCGTTGATCATCTGGACGATCTTCTCTAACTAATACGACAGCCTCTTTAATAAACGAACATTTTTCTAAAGTGGCTTCAATTTCACCTAATTCAATCCTAAAACCACGCATTTTGACTTGATGATCCATTCTACCTATAAATTCTATATTTCCATCAGTTAGATATCTTACTGAATCTCCTGTTCGATATAGTCGTTCCCCCAATCGAAATGGGTGCGAAACGAATTTTTCAGCAGTAAGATTCGGACGATTTAAGTATCCACGTGCTAAACCAGCACCACCAATATATAACTCACCCTCAATTCCTATTGATTGCAAGCGTTGATTTTGGTCTAATACATATAATTGCGTGTTCTGTATTGGCCGCCCAATAGAAACAAATTCTTGATTAGGCTGAATATCAAATGCATTGACATAAATAGTGGCTTCAGTTGGCCCATAAAAGTTGGTTAATTTCACTTGTCCACTATAATCCCATTTCTGTTGAAAACGTCTAACTAACCCTGAACTTAGTTCTTCTCCACCAGAAAATACATGGCGTACGGACGAACAATTCATGTTCAATTCAATATGATTGAAGTAATCTAAGAAAACAGATAACATCGAAGGTACAAATTGAACTATAGTAACCTGATGTTGTTTAATCACTTCAGCTATAATAGAAGGATCTTTTTCTCCACCTGGAGGTAGGAAAGATACACTTGCACCAACATGAATGCCCCAAAACAATTCCCAAACAGAGACATCAAATGAGAATGGCGTTTTCTGCAAGACCACATCTTTTTCAGAAAGCGGATATTTATGTTGCATCCATTCTAGATAATTAATTACTGAATGATGCTCAATCATTACTCCCTTTGGATTCCCTGTAGATCCTGAAGTATACATAACATACGCTAAATTTTCTCCTGTTACACCACTTATGCATGGGGTTGATTCTTCTTTTTCAATTGCAGTATAATCTTTATTCATACAAATCGTTTCTGTTTTTTCAGATACAAACAAATTTTTAGAATTTTCTTCCGTCACTAGTACTTCGATTCCAGCATCCTCTAATATATATCGAAGTCGACTCTCTGGATAAGTAGGGTCAAGTGGAACATACGCTGCTCCTGATTTTAGAATACCTAATAACGCTATCATCATTTGTAATGAACGTTCCATATATACCCCAACTAGAGACTCTGGGCCTACACCATGCTTTTGTAGATAATGAGCTAGCTGATTTGCACGCTTCTCCAACTCTTTATAGGTAATTTGTTCATTTTCGTAACTAGCCGCGATTGCTTCCGGTGTTTTTTTAACTTGCTCCTCAAACATCGTATGAATCATGCCTTCAGCCGAATAATTAAATTGAGTATGATTCCATTCCTCTAGTAACTGTATCTGTTCTTCTTCTGTTAAATGAGTAATTTCAAATAGTTTTGAATCTAGGCTCTTCGTCATCTGAATTAATATTTGCAATAAGTGATTCTGAATCAGATTTATTGTTTCTTCATTAAAATAGCTTCGATCATACATCAACTTTAAAGTAATTTTCTTACCGGGCATTACAATGAGTGTTAAAGGATAATTTGTTTGTTCCGTGCTTGTAACATCTAGTAATCTTAAATCATCATTTCTCTCACCTTGAATTGGATAATTTTCAAACACATACAAGGTATGAAATAAGGAGCAATTTCGCGGAACCTCACTCCAGCCTTGAATATCTATCAACGAATTATACTCATACTGTCTTCGTTCCATTTCTTTCATTTGTATTTTACGAAGCCAATCTACTACTGATGCATTATCCGTTAATCGAATTCTGGTAGGTAATGTGTTAATAAATAGCCCCACCATATTCTCTGCTCCTATTAAATCAGTAGGACGTCCAGCGCTAGTTACGCCAAATACGACGTCACTGTCACCGCTATACCTACTCAGCAAATAAGCCCATGCACCTTGTACTAACGTATTCAACGTTAATCGACTATTTCGTACCCACTTTTGTAAACTCTCAGTAAGTTCCTCAGATACTTGATAAGCAAACTCTCCATAACCCTTCTCTTGTCCTTGATCCTTTCTTTCCATTGCTAATGGAGTGGGTGCATAGAACCCTTTTAATTCTTCTTTCCAAAATTCCTCTGCTTGACTTTGATCTTGTTTATTTATCCATTGAATATATTTTTTATAAGGAAGAGATTTAGGAAGATTCAACAATTCTCCCTTTATCATCTTGAGATAAACTTCCATCACTTCACTAAAGACCAATGACACACTCCATCCATCTAGCAAAATATGATGATGTGTCCAGATAATTCTCGTTTCCTCTTTTGCTTCTTTAATCGCAGTGACTCTCATCAATGGTGCTTCATCCAATAAAAATCCTTTCCTACGATCTGCAGTCAAAAACTGTTGTAATTTCTTCTCCTTCTCCTCATGCGAATAGGTACTCCAATCCTCTTGATGAATAGTAAAAGGAAGACGTTCGTAAACTGCTTGTAGAGGTTTTTCTACTTCTTCCCAAACAAATACTGAGCGCAGAACCTCATGTCGTTGAATAACATATTCCCAAGCTTTTTCAAAAGTAGCAACATCCAATTGCCCCCCGAGCAAGAAACCTACTTGTACAATATAGGAAAAAGAATGTTCATCATCTTGATCGTATAAAGTATGAAACAGTATTCCTTTTTGCAAAGGTGATAAACCATATATATCAATAACGTCTCCCATTTTTACACCCTCTTTTTTGTTAATTTAAGTAATACTTTGCTTAAGCTTTCTTCCGTAAGATCCTCTGCATCAGCAAAATCTGATACCGTAAAAGCAGACTCTGTTGTTGGTTTATTTATAAGTTGACGGAGATGCCTTAACATACCATCTGCTATCACTTGAATTTTTAATTTAGAAAACTGTTCCCTACTATACATCCAAATAAAATGTAACTTTTCATCTTTCACCATTCCGATAACATCAATTAGATGAGACGGTTTGGAATCTGGAGCATGATCTAAAAATGTAAATCCTGTCTCTTGCATAAACAAAGAGTCCCTTGAAAACACCTGATCAAATTGGCCCAAATAGTTAAAGCTTATTGAAGGCTTTTGCTGATAAAACGGAAGTAATCCTTTATTCAAGTAACGTAAAATACCATAGTCAACTCCGCGATTTGGAATTCGACGTAATTGTTCTTTGACAGCCTTTAACCCTTCAATAGGTGTCTGAGTTCCTTGAAAATTGAGATGAACGGGATAAATACTCGTGAACCAGCCCACTGTCCTTGATAAATCAATACCTTCAATCATCTCTTCTCTTCCGTGTCCTTCTAGATGAATAGAAACGGTTTGCTGATTTATACAATCAACGATAGCTTGTCCTAATGCCGTTAATAGTACCTCATCAATCCTTGTCTTATGAGTGACTAGAACTTCGTATAACAATGTTTGTGTTTCTTCTATTCCTAGAGTCCTCGTCACTTGATCAATCGATTCTTCTGTTGTTTCTTGTATTGGATAGTCCATTGGAATTTTCATCGTTTCTTTTTCTACTTGTTCATTCCAATAATTTTGTACTTCTTTTGAAATACCCGAATCACTGTATGTCTGGAGTCGTTCAGACCACTCTTTAAAAGATGTACTTTTCGCAGGTAAGCGAACTTCTTGACCTTGTTTCATCTGGTTATATACCACCTGTAAATCTTCCAATAGAATCCTCCATGACACTCCATCTACTACTAAATGATGAATCACCCAGAATATTCGATCATTTCCATTCAAGTTATCTTCAAAGTACACTACTCTCATTAACGGACCAGTAACTAAATTGAAACTAGCTTGATTAATGTTCATCTCTTCTTGTATTATTTTATTCCACTCTTTTTCATTAACTTGATTACGTTTTACAACATGGAGTACTGACAGCTCATCAGTCCCTTCATTTCTCTGCCTCCACGTTCCGTTGGGTAACTGTTCGTACCGGAAACGTAAAGCATCATGATGTTTCAGTAAATTTAATATCGCTCCCTCTAGTAATTTCACATTCAATCTTTCTTTTACTCTTAAAAGCATTGATTGATTCCAATGCTCTGTATGTGGATGTTCTTGCTCGAAGAACCAGCACTGAATTGGAGTAAGAGCCACATCACCTATCACAATTCCCTGCTCCGCTTGTACTCCCTGCGTTTCTATAGCCACTTGTGCCAGCTCAGCGATAGTTGGGCATTCAAACATTTGCTTTGGAGTAAGTTTTAACCCCACTTGACTTGCTTGAGATATGATTTGAATACTGAGAATCGAGTCGCCACCAATTTCAAAGAAATTATCATAGATTCCCACCTTTTTAACACCTAATACTCGCTTCCAAATGGTAGTCAGTATCTGTTCGTTACTATTCCGAGGGCCAACACATTCACTATTAATCTGCTTTTCCTCTGGCATAGGTAAGGCCTCACGATCAACTTTACCGTTAGCTGTAAGTGGAATAGCTTCCATCGCCACAAATCCCGAAGGAACCATATAACTTGGTAGTTTCGCTTTAAGATACTCTCTCCACGCATCTACATTTCCATCTCCTACAACATATGCTACTAATCTTTTATCGCCCGGCTGATCTTCTCTTACAATTACAACTGCCTCTGTTACAGATGCATATGTATTTAAAGTAGACTCAATTTCCCCAATCTCAATTCTGAAACCACGTATTTTAACCTGATGATCAATTCTTCCACGATAATCTAGATTCCCATCTGGCAAATACCTAGCTAAGTCTCCTGTCCGGTATAATCTTTCTTTCGGATTACTACTAAATGGATGAGATATAAAACGTTCTGCTGTTAATTCAGGTCTATTTAAATATCCACGTGCCAATCCTGCTCCACCAATATAAAGTTCACCATCAACACCTATAGGAACAGGTTGTTGATAAGCGTCTAGTATATACACTTCTAAATCGGGAATCCGCTTTCCAATATTACTTCTTGAAGCATGCTGCACATCATCTTGAGTAATTGGATAATATGTAACATGAACTGTAGTTTCTGTAATTCCATACATATTAATTAACTGTGGTTTTTTCTCCCCATACCTTTGAAACCACGGTAACAAGCCAATAGGTTCTAACGCTTCTCCGCCAAATATCACGTAACGCAGCTGCAAATTTTTATTCTTATCTTCTTGTTCACACACTCGTATTAATTGGCGGAATGCGGAAGGTGTCTGATTTAGAACTGTGACTTCTTCCTCCACCAATAATTGATAAAAATCCTTAGGTGATCGACTAATCCAGTACGGAACAACAACTAACTTCCCACCATATAATAACGCTCCCCAAATTTCCCATACTGAGAAATCAAATGCATACGAATGAAAAAGCGTCCAAGTATCTTTTTCATTAAACTGATACAAACAATCCGTCGATTTAAATAACCGTATAACATTGTGATGCTCTATCATAACGCCTTTTGGATTTCCCGTTGATCCCGAAGTATAGATTACATATGCCAGATTTTGGGGACCGACACTAGAAACCGGCAAAGTCTTACTTTCTTTCCCAATCTCATCTTGATCACGATCCAGGCAAATCGACTCAACATTTTCTGGTAACCAGTTCAATTCTTTTAAACTTTCTTGCGTTACGAATAACTGAATGCTAGCATCTTCTAAAATATATTGAAGTCGCTGCTCTGGATATGTTGGATCAAGTGGAACATAAGCCCCACCAGCCTTCAAAATCCCTAAAATACCTACAATCATTTCGAGGGAACGTTCAACGCACAGTCCAACTAAAGTATCAGGTCCTACTCCCTTTTTCTGCAGATAATGAGCTAACTGGTTTGCACGTTCATTAAGCTCCTTATAAGTAATTTTTTCTTTTTCATACGTAACTGCAATAGCATTTGGATAAATCATCGCTTGCCGTTCGAACATTTCATGAATAGTTACTTGAGGTGGGACATCCAGTTTAGGATTGTTGAACTCAACTAAACTTTTTCTTTTATCTTCCTCAGAAATGATTTCTATTTCAGCCACCTTCTGCTTTGGGTTTTCAAAAGTATTTTCTAGTATCACTAGCATAACGTTAAAAAATCGTTCTATCTCTTCCTTAGAAAATAGCTCCTCACGATAATCAATATGTACATGTAAAGAGTCTATATCAATTAGATTTTCAATATGCACTGCAAAATCTTGTACTTCTTCACGGTTTGGAATCCATAGTGAGTCACCACTTTCATCACGATCCCTATAATCAATCGTAGTTCCGAAAAGTCTCACATTACTGTTATTCTCTTTATTAATCTGCTTTAATAACAAATCAAATGGATATTTCTGGTGTCTCAATGATTTACTTTGTTTTCTGGACACCCTACTAATAAATGAAAGTACTTCTTCTTCTGGATCAATATCCATCCTTAAAGGAACTGTACTCACCATCATTCCAATCAATTTTCGTTCCATTTTAGTCATACGATTGCCGTAAGCCATTCCTAAACCAATATCAAGCGATGAGGTCCACCGATACATGGACAACGAGAAAGCAGCAACAAAAAGAGTATATAAACTAATTTTGTAATCTTCAGAAAATTTTTCTATCTTTCTCTTCAAATGTTCCGTTAATATAAACGTCTCACGTGATGCTTTGGTACTAACTTGGTACGTATTATAAGGCTTCAATCCAGTCACAGATGGCAGTGTTTTAAATTCCTCTAACCAAAACTTTTGATCTTTTTGAAAGCGACTACTATTCAAGTATGTTTGTTCGTTGGTCAGAAATTGAACATATGAATTTTTAATTTCGCCTTCCTCATTCTCGTTATGCATGTCATAATAATATTTTGCAATCTGCTCAGTAAATATTTGAATTGATAAACCATCCATAATAATATGATGAACATTTCCAAAGACTGCACATTCATTATCGTTTAATTTTATTAAAGCGAAATAGTATAAATTTGAATTAAATAATGTAAACGTTTCTTTTGTTTTCTGCTCAATCCATTCCTCAAGCAAATTTGTATTCTCCACATTACTGAAATCAAAAAACTCAAATTCTTGTTCTTCATGTTTAGTAAAATATTGTTTCGGTTCCTGATGCCCATTTTCTTTTAACCTAATGCACAGACCGTCATTTTCACTGATAACGCGATTCACAACTTGGTTTAATTTTGAATAATTCATTTTTCGATGAAGTTTAAATAAAAATCTTAAATTACATATTCCTTTATCAGAATGAACGACTTCTGTATACCATATTCTTCGCTGCGGATGGCTTAATGGATAGCATTCCTCATTGGTCATAAAAATCTTCCCTTCAAAAATTATTTGCTCTTATAGGTTCGTGTTTATGTTTAGCCCATAAATATTTCTGCAGTGAAACTCCAATTACTCCAATAATAACAAGCCCAATCCCTCCATAAACATAGAGTTGAGTTACTCCAAACAAATGCACTAATGGACCACTCATAGCAGGAGAAATAATTAGAACTGCGTTTGTTAAACTGCTTTGTATACCAAATACTCTTCCTACTTGATCTTGATCGGATTCTATTTGTAAAATGACTTGATTAGATACAAGCATCAGCCCACTTCCGATACCAGCGATAAAACTAATTAAATAAGCTAAAACGAAGACCGTACCGGGCGTTATCAAACCAATCCCCCCAAAACCAATTCCCATTAAAACCATACCTCCACATACTACCCAGCCATATTGAAATTGTTTTAATTTCTGAGTTAGTAATGCACCAAGTATTCCGCCAAGACCAATAATAGAAATGATATATCCCATTTTACTTTTATCATGTGGGAATAAGCTCTTAAATAAAGTTGGGAATTGTGAGTCTACTAATTGTAATACTGCCATGGCTATTGTAACGAAAATCATGGTTGATAATATTATCCGATTAGATAACACATAACCCCACCCTTGTACCCAAGCGGTCCAAGTACTTTGTTTTTGCTTTTCAACAAATTCTTTCGATATAGTTTCTTTAAATTTTATTGTGGGTATCAGAACTAAGGTAGCTAATAAACAACTTATAGCTCTTATAATGAGGCAGAACTCTGGTTGAAACCAGCTCAGCAACATGCCCCCTATAAGTGGGCCTACTATCTTTGTACCCTGCTCTACTATTCCGTTGAAACTTACTGCTTTAGTAAGCAAGTCCGGGGATACAATCTGTCTTGTTAGTGTTTGCTGTGCAGGATAATAGAAAACAATAAAAATGGAACGAATCATTAATGCCACTAAGAGCCAGTGGATATCTTGTACAAATAAAAGAGCAATTGTTATTAGACCAACCATTAGATTACAGAACATCATAATTGGAATTTTTCTAAAACGATCCGCAATAACACCTGCCCATGAGCCAAAAATAATTCCAGGAAGTGCATATGCAACAGGAATCAATCCAATCATAGTAGGATCTACTTCCCATTCAAACCCA
The DNA here is from genome assembly GCF_052805735.1 of Bacillus sp. N6. NCBI lineage: Bacteria > Bacillati > Bacillota > Bacilli > Caryophanales > Bacillaceae > Bacillus > Bacillus sp. N6. The sequence continues at coordinate 2,402,551 of NZ_CM127843.1, read as the reverse complement.
ACTATAGTCATAATCGCTAACATATCAATAAAAACACCAAGCATAAGCAATGAATAGGCAGAGAAAACTTGTAAATAAACCCTATTTCCTAATAGGCCTTTTGAATCAGTAGTTTTCATAAAAGCAAGCTCCTTAGGTTACTAATATAAACGCTTTTGCGTATAAGGTACCTCTTTATTAAACCTAATTAATCATTATTGACATCTCACCTAGAATTTAACTTCGTCAAAACTCAAACCGTTATTATTTTTCGTATATTTAAAATAGTCAGACAAACGAAAGCGTACCTATTCCTTCATTTTTATATCAACTGTTACAAAATATATCTTTACCTTACACTAATAACAGCTAAACGTTGCCTTAATATAACCCTTTACAGTCGTTTACACATTCAATTCACATCCTTTTTAAAGTTGGCTTTTTTCTATCTCAAATACTATCACACAAATATTTCACCTACTATATTCATAAAGTTGAAATATTTGAATCAGAAAATTCGGATAAAAAACCAAATCCACAAATCATAACAAACTATTATTTAGTTATATTTTCATTTTATAGATAGCTTTAACCATAAGGGTATTAAGAATTAAGTTTTTTAATTTTATTAACATAATAGTTTAAAGAGACCGTAAATCCAACTAAACAAAAAAAATATACAATAAAGTATATTTTTTCTAATCCTACATATTTTCTATGCAAATTAATTCCAATAACTAAAGTTGATAATAAAAATATAATATTACCAATCACTAATGTACTCATAACAAGAATTGAATAATATAGTATTAATACTTCTGCACCTACTACCTATTTTATTTATTGGATATTTATACTTCAAAAAAAATTACACATCATTCACAATTAAGATACATACCCAAAATATGATTTGAACGTTTTATTATATTTTAAGATAATATAAAATCAGTTTTTCTATAAGAGAACTTAATTTTTATGTAGTACGAAACTGTTAGTAATACAGTATATACTAATTTAGTTATAAAAACATTTAAAGACCACCTATTTCCATAAGTGATCTTTCTTTGTGATTCTGTATTTGTGCACTACTGTAGAAATATATCGTAGAAACGCTTTGTTTGCTAAATGTTTAGTTCTTTCTATTTACTAAAAAACATAGCTTCATACAATTAATATCATATTCGTTAAATTGCAAACTATTATTTTGTCTTCTGTACAGGCAAACTACTAAAAATTAATTCAGCAACTTTTACATATCCTTTTGAGTTTGGATGAATTAAATCCTTAGACCAAAGCGTATTATCATTAACTAAATGATGATTCCAAAAATCAACATGATGAAGCTTATACTCTCTGCTCAGTGAATGTATAACTTCATTTGCCTCTAATAATTGTTCTTTTATTACTTGTTTTTTTTCAGAAGCAAAAGGAAGCCTAACTGTAAAATCTGGAAGGTTTGCTATAATAATATCAGCCCCTGCTTTACTTAATGTATCTATCATAAATTCCATATCGTTCTTATATGCATCGTGATTCCAACGTCCTTTTAAAACATCGTTTGCCCCTGCAATGAGACTAACCAAATCTGGATTAAAAGTTAGCGCTTTTTCCAATTGCTGCGAGCGAATTTCTTTAGTTACTAACCCACGCTTTGCAAAATTGGCATATTCTATATCGTTTTCACACAGTTGAACAAAATAATCTACCCAGCTTTTTAATGCAATTCCCTCAACTTCATCCCCTATCCCCTCTGTAAAACTATCGCCAATTGCTACAAATCGCTTCCACATATGTATTCCCCCTTTATTATTAACCATATCTATACTATACAATAGCTCAAACCGTAATTGTTATTTCTAAGTGGTTTTCGATTTCAATTATATTCCACTTTACTATATTTATATTTAGAATCCAAAATTGACCGATTCCTAAGTATACTTAAGAATCGGTCATATTCATATATTTACTAAAGAGATAAAATTTATCTAGAAATTATACTTTTTTCAAAAAAATTATTGTTCTTTGTTTTGCCCAGTTGATACATTTCTTTTCGATTAAATGATATGAAACTATAGAAAAAAGTAGTGTCATTGCAATGCACAAAGTAAGAAGGAAAAAGATAGGTATCTTTGTATACAATAGTTTAAATAGTACCATCATGATTGGAAAATGACACAAATAGATACTGTATGAAATTTCTCCTAAATATACAAATACACTCTTATTTAGAAATGCTTTTACTTTTAGGTTACTCATAGCCATTATAATAAATATACTAACCCCCATTACGACACCCCAATCTTTTAATAAGAAAGTTGTATCATTACGGGAAAAACCATAAATTAAAATGGAATATAAATATAGGATAACCCCTAATGCAATAAGAAATCCTTTTTTAAATTTTTTCATATTCCTATATGAGTAGATAAGTTTTTCCTGATACTTAAAAAGTAACATTCCAACAATAAACATAGATGTAAAATGCAGTGTATCAGCATAACCATTATAAAATCCTTCAGCTTTCCCAATATGCAACATATTAAGAACAACACTAATTAATGAAAAGCTCAAAGCAAATAGTATCGTTTTCTTCCAATTCAGTTTATAAAAAAGAAGGAATAACAAAGGAAACACAATAGATATACGCATTTCTTGAGCCAATGACCAAATAACTGGATTATAATTTTCCGTAAAAAAGTTATTAAGAAGCACAAAGTGGTTTAGAATATCTAATTTTGTTATAGACCCTTGCCACCTATCATAGAACCAATCCCGTAATCCTACCACTTCATACGACGAAAATAAAATAAATAAAACAAAGGTAACGATTATCCAAAAATAATAAGGAATATAGATTCTTACAAATCTCTTAATTAAATATCCCCAATAATTTGTTTTTGAATGATAAAGTGCCATAGATAACACAAAACCACTTAGTACATAAAAAACGATAACAGCTTCCCCACCCGCCCATAAAAACCTAAGCGGGGAAAATTTAATAGAATTAGGCAACGATGGTAGCATTAAACAAAAATGTCCAAATACCACAGTAAGTGCCGCTAACCCTCGTATGGAATCTAATTCTTTTATTCTCTTACTCATAAAATGTTCTCCTTGTAAATTGTAAATTTTGCTGTTCATAAAGGCCACTATAAGAATGTAGTGGGAGAATTGTACATATTCTTTCTTTAAATTCCTAATATAAGCAGTACAAAGTTAATTTGACCTCCATTTCTTTATATACATAATTTAAAACAAAATATTTAATACAAAGAAAAGATTTTATTAAATTTTTATAAAGTGAAACATTTAGTTGTATCCTATAAAATTAGCTTTTTACTATATCAATCGCACTATCCCACATACCACTAAAAAAAGATCCTGTTTTACGTATAAAACGTGTAAACCAATTTGCTTGTTCCACATCAGATTTTGTTACAAGGTCTATTTGTAATGATTTACCTGATAAGAACCCAGGATCTGTATTATCTTTAGGCGAGATAATCATTTTACTAATTGTTACACCTTTTTTAATAGGCACTTCTTGTTTTTTATTCAATACTTTAAATTCTTTTTTATAAATGTCTTTATTGCCCTTCGGCATTGGAAGTGAAACAGCTTGCTTCGTTTGAACTACTACATCTTTGTCTTTTGCATTTGCTACTCGCACTGTTTCATGCCCTTTTACTACTGAATCTTTTCTGTAGACATTCTTCACTTCAAAATTCGCAAATCCATAATCGTATAATTTCTTTGTTTCATCAAAACGTGCCGTATGAGATTTTGCTTTTATCACTACAGAAATTAGGCGCATACCATTTCTTTCTACTGTACCAGTGAAACAATCTCCCGCTTCTGGAGTCGTTCCTGTTTTCAAACCATCTACACCTTCATATTGCTTAATTAAACCTTTTAACATCCAGTTAAAGTTCGCCATATCAATTGGATATTTACCACCCTCTTGGAATGTTTTTTTAGGAATTTTTGCTGTATTTAATATTTGGGGGAAATCTTGAATAAGACGTTGTGCTAAAATTGCACAATCCCTTGCAGACATTTTATTTTTCTCGTCTAGAGTTGTCCCTTCTGGATGATATCCTTTTAAATCGTGATTTGTTAAGCCTGTAGAGTTTACAAATTTATAATCTTTCATTCCAAACTCTTTCGACTTATCGTTCATCATTTTTACAAAGTTGACTTCTTTACCAGCAATCTCTTCAACTAAAGCAATTGTTGCACCGTTTGCAGAGTAAATTGCCATTGCCTCATATAACTCTTTTACCGTATAAGAGCCACCATTTTCTAATGGAACGTTTGATAATGAACGATCTTGCGAAATCTTATGTGCATATTCAGAGATTTTAACTTTTTGATCCCATTTAAGTTTTCCTTTATCCACCGCTTCATGAACTAAGTATTCGCTCATCATTTTTGTCATACTAGCAATTGCCAATGATTCATCTGCATTTTTTTCATATAAAATTTTCCCGGAATTTGCTTCTATTAAAATTGCTGATCCTGCTTCAACCTCTATAGCAGAAACTGTTTCCGCTGCTGCTCTTCCAAATGTAACGAACATGCTAAAAAATAGTGTAAGCACTGTTACTATTGCAATAAATCTCTTGCAAAACATACCTTTCACTTCTGTTACCTCCAATATTTTTATACTCAAAAAAAGCGTTATTCTAACATAATCTCAAAAAAACAGACAGTGTTCTCAAATTGTATATACATATTAGACGTTAGGATCGCTTTCATATAGACCATCTCATCCGACACTTTTAGGTGCCCTACTACTTTGTATTCCCACACATATCACTATTTTTAATCCCCTTATATTTTTCAAAATGATTCGCACTTTCATATTTTTTAGGATTACAATTAATAGACAATCTAAATAATACATTTGTTCCACATTTACAAAAAATAAAGTGAAACTTTAATCAGTTGGGGTCTTACTGCCCGTTAATGCTTTATTAGCTATCAAGGATTTTAATTACTCAATTCAGCTATTTGCTAGACTTATATTAGAGATGAATTTTCTTTAGTCTAAACTATTAGTTTTTTGTAATAAAAAAACTACACCCTATACTGGATGTAGTTTTTCTAACTGATTTATTTATTTTTCACTTCATTTTTATAAAAAGCAAATAATGGTTCGATGGATGGACTGGATAACAGCGGAATTGCCTTCTCAATCAATTTCCTATCCCAATCAAACCAACGCATTTCCATTAACATGTTTATTTCTGTATCAGTGAATCGTTTCTTTATTTCCTTAGCAGGATTTCCACCAACTATTGTATACGGCGGAACATCTTTACTTACGACAGATCCTGCAGCAACAATTGCCCCTTCACCAATAGTAACGCCAGGCATTATTATAGCATTCATTCCAATCCAAGCATCACTTTTTATGACTGTATCACCCTTAGGTTCATATGATTGTTCAATTTTCTCAGCGAATGGATATACTGTAATCCATTCTGAGTGATGATTATGGTTACTACCCATTAAAATGACTACTCCACTTGCAATGCAAACATAATTCCCAATAATGAGTTTATCAAGATGCCATCCCATCTGTTCAATTGGATTGAAAAGTGCTTGAGACTTAGCATCCCCCCACAAATACCTTACACAGCCATCTTCAAAATTTTGATGACTATAATAGCCTGAATAATAGGAGTACTCTCCCACTTCAATGAGTGGATTTGTTACTATATCTTTTATATACTTTGTTTCTGACCAATGATTAAATAATGGATACTTCATAACTTTATTCCTCGCTTCTAAGTATTATATATTTTGCTATTTACTTAGAAGCTTACTACGACAGCTACATTTTTTAGCTTTCTCAAACGACGAATCATTATCTTCAAGCCTTTCTTTTATACTAAAAAAAGCATAACGCAATACATTACACTAGTCAAATTGTGTAATTTTGAACACATCTTAAACAGCGTAATACTGCAATAAGAACATGAAAACACTCTAACTTTGATACAAATAATATATTGATTACATTTAGTTTATATTTTGCAAAAAAATTTTAATTGCCATGACAAAGCAAACAATAACCACTATTGGTCGTATTAATGCCGTCCCTTTTGTAAGCACCATCTTCGCCCCAATATATGATCCTATAATTTGACCAAGCATCATAATCAATCCAATTGTCCAATCGATTTGGCCAAAAATAATAAAATACAACAAAGCAGCGAAATTACTTGTAAAATTCAAAATCTTAGCATTTGCAGTTGCCCGTGTAGCACTATATCCACATAAGAGAATGAACGCTAAAGCAATCAAGCTACCTGTTCCAGGGCCGAAGAAACCATCATAAAATCCAAGTAACGGAGCCACTGTTAACGCAAACAACAACATACTTATTTTTCTCGGTCGATCTTCGTTTGCTATATTTGGAGATAATAGAAAATAAAGACCAATAATAATAAGTAAAAAAGGTAATATCATAATTAGATATTCTGCCCGTATCTGTAAAACAAGCCATCCACCGAAAACGGATCCCAAAAAGGTCATTAAGATGGACAAACGCATATCTTTGAGATTAATTTCTTTCTTCTTAATAAAAATCATTGTTGCCATGAGGGTTCCGCTACTCCCTTGTAGTTTATTAGTTGCTATCGCTACAGAAGGAGACATACCTACTAATAACATTATCGGGATAGTTATCATACCACCGCCCCCAGCAATTGTATCTATCCATCCTGCTAATACAGCTACTAAAAATAGTAGTATGAGTAATTCAATAGTAAAATCCATACAAAGAATAGGGGCAGGCTTGAGCTATTATAACCCAAACCTCCCCATCGCCCCTCCTCTCTTTAAACTAGTTAATGATATCTGTAAAGTAACTTTCTTTCTGATCACGTAATCGGCTGGAAACGTACTGCCTGCAAACAATTCTTCTTCCGTACTTATTATCTCCAATCGGGATTTTATATTCTTCCTCAGATAACCTTTCCCTACCATGAGTTACATTTGTTTGTTTATCATAGTATGAATTTGGAATAATTATTAAATCTTCAGATGTAAGTGGAACCTTATAAGTGGGCGTTGTTCGTAAGAGTTCTAAAAATATGTCAAATTTCAATTTTTCTTCTTCACTTTCTCCCACATAAATCAATCTATTTTCTGCTCCATTCAAACAAGTTGCAATAATATCACCATTATCATCCAAAAATATAATTTGGTTTATTTCCCCTACAAATCCAGATATTTCACCATCCGCCATTCCTGCGATATGAGCAATAGGCATTTTACTTATCGCCAATATATCATCTTTACTGAAGTGATTTTCTTCAAGATGCTTTTGAAGTAATTTTGGCGTTCCAATATGAGTTTGAGTTTTTAAATTTAACACTCCTTTTAATAAAAGAGCATCAACTCTAGTAAATTTTCCACAAGTAATTTCAGACACTATTTGTTCCACGGATTTATTAAGTCTATTTGATACAATTTCTAAATTCGTATTGAATGTTTTCAATCTTGCTTCAATATCTGATTGGTCTTTCATATCTGTATACACTGTGGCATCGTTATGTTGATAAAAGTTCCCACCACCGGTGCTTGCACCGACATTTCGCAAAACTTCATCGTTGTTCAAAGGGGAAATGAGGTGAAATCTATTTTTCCCTGCATGTTCGGATGGGTGAATTAAAGCATCATAATTAAAAAGTGTGGCAAAAAGCCATGTGACCCATTCTGCATAAAAATATTTTTTCATTCTATCGTGTTCGTCTTCGCCATAATTAAAACCTTTGCGATTCTCCGCAGGTAATAGGGTTTCCATAGGATCACATGGAATATTTTTAATAAGAGTAGGTGGTACGTTCCCACCACAATTCGCTATTTTTATCATATGTAGTAGGTTTTTCATATCTGAATTCGAATTTTCCTTTGAATAGTCAATCAAACAATTAAGCCACTCTTTTGAAAAATATGCTGCTATTTCTTGATCACAAGTATAAGGATTATGAGTTTTCAATTCATCTTCTATCAGATTCTTGATTTTATCCTTCAATACATTAGGAATGCTAATTTCTTCAATTTCTGTAATCTGCAGTATTCCTTTATTCATTATAAAACCTCCGTTGTTTTATTTTTTCACACCATATCTTCTATTAAATGAACTACCTACTTCTTTTTTTGCTCCTTTGCTTTTCTTCAAAGCTATTAGAACTACCAATTTACAGATAAAAAACGTGGAGTATAAGAGATTTCTTCTTAGTCACATTTCCCCCACGAATCTCCGTTAAATTGGCAAATTTAATTTGAAAATCTGATTCATTTTCATACTTTACTTTCAAACTATGTTTATATGATTTTCAATTCAAGTAAGAGTATTTCATTTTCTAAATTTTTCCTGAGTTTAAAATCAGAATTTTCAAGATAAATACATTGACACTAAAAATATAACACGAAACCAAAAAATGTAAATAAATAGTTTTTTTATAAAAAATAGTCAGACTATTTATGAGGTAATTCGTATTTCATTGAACCAACTACGGCCTCTCAATTTTATTGATAACAATAAAAAGGTCCCCTAAATGGTGATAGAGGACCTTTTTCCAAGTATATTCTATTTTAAATTTCTTACTTACCTTTTATTTTAAAAGATATTGCTGTAACTTCTTTATTAACAGTTCCATCCCGTTTGGACTTACAATAATCTTCCCATTCGCTAACGAAATATTGCTGTCTGAAATATCCCCTGTAAGTACACAAGCTCTTGGTGATTGATATTTTCGTAAAATAATCTGGTCCTCTTCTATAAACATTTCAAGAGAATCTTTTTCTACAATTCCTAAACTCCGTCTTATTTCCATTGGAATAACAATACGCCCCATGCTATCTGCTTTACGAGTAATCCCTCTTGTTTTCATAAAATGCCACCCTTTATTTTTATCTAATATTACGGTACTTATTTTAGCAATAAATAACAATTAGGAATAGTTCGTATTACAGTACTTTTTTTAGAAATAAATACCAATTAGGGATAACTTATGTTAGAATTATTTCTTGTTTATTCTTGATTTTTAATATATTTATCCCTGATCATTTTTATATATTGTTTTCTTTCTGTTAATTCAAATATAAATAATGCCTTTTTTATGTATGTTAAACCAACTTCATTAGAGTGCTGAACTTTTAATAAAATTGCACCTTTTTCAAAAAATAATTCACCTAATAAGTATAAAGTATTCATATTTATAGCTAATTTTATGCCTATTTCACTATACTTTATTGCTTCTTCATATTGATTTGCAAGGTGTAAACATTTTGTTAACGTATGAATGAGTCTTAATTTGATTTCTTTTTCTCTAGGGAATTCTATCTTATTAAAATTAATTAAACTTTGTTTTAATATATTTATGCTTTTCTCATAGTCTTCATTTTCTGCATGTATTATAGCAATTGAATTCATTATGCTTATTTCTTTTTCTGATAAAAAGTTACTACTACTTAAGGTTTGTTTTAGTGCTCTATTTAAAATGTCAAAAGCATTAATTGTTGCTCCATTTACATAATATATAGCAATCGCTTCATGCCATAATAGAAATTGTTTATCTTCTTTTGATTGGAAATTATTTTCGTTTTTCTCTTTTTTCACTATTTCGTAAAGCTCATTATATTCTTTTTGTTTCACACAATCTCTCATTACACATTTTACATTTTCAATATATTTTATTTTTTTGTTTTTCGTTAGCGCAAATATATAATTTGGATCAATACCAAGTCTTTCAGATAATTGATACAACAATATACTAGATGGATAAATAATACCTTTTTCTATCTTACTAATTTGGCTTTGTGAACATATGCCATGACATAATTCAGATTGTGACATATTTTTTTTCTTTCTAAGTTCTTTAATAATAATACCAAGATTGTAGAATTCCATCTTTCCCCCCTCAAATGTAACACTTTATGAGTATAAGAATATTTTCCAACTTTTAATGTAATGTAAAATTAGTATAGTTACAATTACTATTTATATGGATTTATAGTTTTTTGCAAACTTGAATCACAATACGAGAAATTATTACAATAAGATTCACTAATAATCAATGGGAGTTTTATTCATCATCACTGATTATTAGTCCACTCCAGGCAGGCTTTTTCAGGGAGTCCGATTTCTTTGCCACAGCTAAATTTTGAGGTGGGAATCTTACTGCCCGCAAATAGCGAAATTAAAAGAACTAAATATGATTTTTCACCTTTATTTCTTTTAATAGTTTCTTTTGATTTTTATATAAATAATTTCGAAGGAGCGTATTTTATGAAAAGAATGTTGACCGAAAGAGAGTTAGAAGTGGCTATTTATGTAGCAAAAGGATTTACAGATGTAGAAATTTCAAAAAAAATATATGTTACCCCTCGAAGAATTTCAACGATAATTAATCATATTAAAGAAAAATGGCATATTAATTCTAGAGTGGAATTAGGTATTTTAGTTTACCATTATGGTTTTATAGATGCACCCTTATTTTCAAATAAAAAAAATCATTTATTTGAAAAGGTTGCACAATAATTGGCCAAGTATAATGTGTTTCAGTTACAAATAAAAACAGAAAAGCCGCTGAACTTTTATTATTTAAGGTAATTCTGTATTTTGAAGGTGATGGGCATGTATGGATTGCTAAAAGAAAAAATATAGATTGTATTTAGATATTTTAGTAAGACTGATTGTACCAGAAACAGCAAGTATAGCTTTTAATGTAAAAAATCCATCCATTTTGATTAAGCTTTTTTCAAAAAGGGTGGATTTCTTCAGTTTATAGGAAAGGTATACTTAACTTATAAAGTGAAACTTTAATCATTCGAGCTACCCGTTAATGCAGGATAAAAAATACAATAAAATAGGTAAAAATGCCATCGCATCTTTACCTATCCTATGGATAAACAGGTTCTCATAAGAAATAGAAAACTTCTCTAAACACTATAAATATATTATTTTAAATTAATTGGTTGTTGTTGAGTAATACAATGGATCATACCACCATTTTTATAAAGCTCTCTTACATCAATTCCCACAACTTTACGATCAGGATAAAGTTTTTGAATCATCTCATTTGCTATTTTATCATTAGGATCATTATAGTTAGGAACTAAGATAACTTGATTCGCTATATAATAATTAATATATGAACCTTTATAATCAAGCTGCTTCCCATTTTCTAATGTAACATTATTCTTGCTTAGCGGCAGATATACATACTTGTACTTATTCCCCTCAGCATCTTTTGCCTGCAACAACTTGTTAATATCTTTTTCAGACGTTCCCCATTCAGCTAAATCTTTTTTGTTTAATGTTATAATAGTAGATTTATCGTGGAATTTTGCAAATCCATCAATATGAAAATCAGTAATATCTAAGTTAGGTACTCCATCTAGCCAAATAAAATTTGTTACCCCAAGGTCACTAATATATTTTTCAATATCTTTTTCTGACAATTTTGCATTTCTATTTTTATTCGTCACAGCACTTCTAGTTAGTAAAGCAGTTCCATTACCATCTAATTCAAATGCGCCACCTTCAAGAACAAATTTATTCCAATCAATTCTTTCAATTCCTAACTGTTTACTAAGATTCTCACGAAGACGAGCATCTTTCTTATATGGTGTTTTCTTTCCCCATCCGTTAAATCCTGGGTCTAATATCTTTAGATTTTTGTTATTATCATAAACAAAAATTGGTCCAGTATCTCTCGCCCATACATCGTCAGTAGGTGCGATAAAGAAATCAATTTTCCCCATATTTACCCCGTGATCTATTAAAACCTCAGTAATTCTTTCTTTTTCTTCTTGATCATATGCAACAATATGAACTTTTTCGCCTTTACTTAAAGCATTTGTCATTTGAATCCAAATTGGCTCTACTTCTTGCTGATATTTTTGCCCATATGTAAATTCATGAGGCCATTGTAGCCATGTTCCTTCATGTTTGTTTTTTTCATCTGGTATTGTATACTTTCCTACTTGTTTTCGCACCTCTACTTTCTTCATATCTTTTCTTTGCGTTTTTTCAATTTCCTTCGCCTGAACTTTCTCAATCCCCTTCCCTAGAGCATAACCACTGAAAATAGATGTGGTTAGTATAGCACTCATACACAAATTCGTTATTTTTTTCATTTCTTAACCTCCTTTTCTGTCTTACTGTAAACCTTTACATAGTGTGAAGGTCAAGCTTTTCCGTTTGAATTATTTAAATATTTTAAATGTGAAGTGTAATTTGAATCGAACTTTATACAAAACAAGTAAGAATCAACTATTTCTACTATAATCATCATTTTTTCATAAAATCTTACACTCTTTTCTTTTGTTATCCTTTTTATACTATGTACTGTATTATTTTCGAAAATAATACAGTACATGAAATTTCATATTAAATACATATTCATTTATTTATTAATTTGTTTATTCAGTTTATATTTAACTATTCAAAAGCAGTTACAATTCTCTCTTTCATTTTCTGTATTACTTCAATGCTCAATACTTTTTGACCAGCAGGAAGTTTTAATATGGCAGCGGCACCTTTACTAAGGTATATTTCTTGATCATTATTTTGATTTACTACCAATATTCCTTGCCCTTCAAATTCGAAATAACTAATATCTTTTGTTTCATTTGTATTATTCTTTATTGCTGTATATAATCCGTATAAATCTTTACTTCTATTTTCTCCGCCCGTTCGAATCGGTTCAATATCATTCGCAACAATCATTCCTTCTGGCTGCTCACCCTTCATAATAAACCACAACTTTTCATTTGTTGGTAATAGTAAATGCTTAAATTCAGAGCTATTTAAAATTTGCTGTGCTGGAATTGTTTCATAGATTGGTAATGAAAATGGAGATGTTGTTATTTTTTCAAAGCTTAAATTTTCAGAAGAACTTCCCTTACTATATTGATAATCTTTTAATGCGATCGATTGTACCGATTCACTTTTATTTTTTGATGCATAACTAATTTTACTAGCGAAAATAATAACGGTCATTAAACACATGCACGGTATCACAAGCTTAAGTAGTTTTCCCATTTATGAACCCCCGCTTTTAATATTATTAGTTTGCATGGATATTATAAACAGTTTCACTCCACCAAAAATTATTATTGTTATGGAACGTACTGAAATTATGATTATAATGATCACCATACCAAGGGTCCATGTACGTTATATAATCTGTTCCATTTGTCCCTTTATAAAATCCATCAAGTACTAGAAAGTGTCCGATGTTAGCTCCATTTTGCCACATAATGAGTGCAATCATCGGCTGATTACTATTAATTTGACTTTTGAACCAATCATACGATTTTGCTCCAGAACTTATAGCTGAGCTAACACCATATCCCGATAATCCATATTGTATTTCACGTGAAGTTGCAGGATTATTATATGATCCACCCTTAACATACCTAACGTACTGATCTTGTGAAGGAGTTTTCCCAAAATAATTTAAAACTGAAACCGAAGTGCCTGCCCAACACCAATTTGATCTTTCTTGTAATATGTTAGGTACAGATAATTTACGATCTATTGATGTATTTGGAGGATTTCCATTAATATACGCTGACGTTACATATACTTTTTTTCCATCTTTAAAATAATAAAACCAACGATTATCTAAATTTCCTGTCCAGTAATCTTTAACCGCTTCACCATACTCCCATCCTTTAAAAGATACTTTTGTATTTCCGGGAATCACATCTACAATATTTGCATTCAAACTTTTTGCCTCTCTAACATTTACATTCAATGGAGCTGTTGTTCCTGTAAATTCAACTTCCTCTGCTATTATTTTCTGAACACCAATAAAACTAAATGTGAAGAACAATAAAAACATACAAACAATAAAATGCTTTCTTCCCTTCATTTCTCCACCCCTTCATCAGTACTAAAAAACATCAACAATTCATCCTTATTAATTGTTCAAGCTTAATATTACATACTAACGAAAAATGACTTCTCATAAAGTGAAACTTTGATCAGTAGTGGTTTTATTCATCCCCCACTGATTGTTAGTTAAACCAATCGGGCTGCTCTGCAAATAGCGGGATAAATTCCAATACAAAAAAGGAGCCTATAAATTTTTATAGGCTCCTTTTTATTTCGTCGTTATTACTTAGCTAATTCTTTTGTACCCTTCATTACATCAATGAAGAATCCCCAGTTATTCACTACAGAAGAGATACTGATATGTTCATCTGGAGTGTGGACGTTAAAAATGTCTGGTCCGAATGAAATTGCATCTAATTCAGGCATTTTTTGAACGAATGCGCTACACTCAATCCCCGCATGCACAGCGAAGATTTCAATTTCTTTATTGTATTTTTCTTGATGCACTTTTTCAAATAAATTACGAATTTGTGAGTTTGGATTGTATGGCCATTCTGGATACTCTGACTCTATTTCAAATGTAGCACCAACTAATTCAGCAATATATTTGATTTCTTCTGCAACATGTTGTTTTAAACTACTTACAGAACTTCGCACTTCGTTACGTAATTTAATTTCATCTTGCAACGTTTCAATAACGCCTAAATTTGTTGAGCTTTCTACAAGACCTTTAATATCCATGCTCATACTTTGAATGCCATTTGGAATTAAGAATAATGATGAAATAAGCTGCTTTTGTGTCTCTTTAGCAAATACTTTTTCAACTTTTTCATCCAACTTTGTCAGTGTAACATGAACATCTGGATCAACAGCACGCATTTCTTCTTGTAATACACGTGTCCATGATTCTAGTTTTTCTTCTACTTGTCCTACATCTTCTGTACGAATTAAAATTGTAGCTACACTTTCACGCGGAATTGCATTCGTTTTTAATCCGCCGTGAACTTCACTTATGTTAAACTCCGTATGTGCTGATAAATCACGTAATACTCGTCCTAATACTTTGTTCGCATTACCGCGTTGTTTATCAATTTCCATACCAGAATGTCCGCCTTTTAGACCACCAACATATAGACGGTATGCATCCATATTCGCTGGCGTTTCATCCCAAATTACGGGAATTGTTTCAACAGCTTTCGCACCACCTGCACTACTTACAAGTAATTTATGATCTTCTTCAGAATCAATATTTATAAATATCTTTCCTTCAAAATGATTTGGATCAATAGCAAAAGCCCCGCCCATTGTCGTTTCTTCTTCAGTAGTGATAACGACTTCAAGTGCTGGATGCGTAATTTCTTTTGAATCTAATAAAGCTAATGCATACGCAACTGCAATACCATTATCAGCACCTAAAGTTGTTTGATTTGCATATAACATATCCCCAATGATTCTTAATTCAATTGGATCTTTTTCAAAATCATGTACTGTTGCTTGATTTTTTTCGCAAACCATATCCATATGACCTTGAATAATAATAGCTGGTACATTTTCATAACCAGCTGTTGCTTCTTTTTTAATAATGACATTTAATGCTTCATCTTGAATGACTTCTAAGTTACGCTCTTTTGCAAAGCCCACTAAATAATCACTAATTTCCTTTTCATTACCTGATCCTCTAGGAATCTTTGAAATTTCTGCAAAATGATAAAATACAGGGTGCTTTGTTAATTGTTCTAAAGTAGAATACATTTTTCAAGCTCCTTTCAAAATGAAAAAATAGTATGTAAGTCTTTTATCATTATACCATGATTCATTATTTTACCTTTCTTTTAACTTTTATTGTTCATTTTATGTAAAACACTCTTACAACATTGTAAGGGCATTGTAATCTATATCGATTTTTCTCATTTAATAATAGCCGTATACTTTTTAAAGAAACACATTAAAGGAGATAAAGAAAATGAAAAAGTTTTTAGCAATTATTACACTATGTTTATTATTTTCTAGTTTTACTATTGGCTGTGAGAGAGCGTCACTAAATAGAATTGGTAAAGATGTATATTACATGCAGATAAAAGGCGAAGGAACTATCGAAAAGGTAGATGGTAGAAACTTACGAAACTATACGCTGCCCGCATATGATGAAGATGGCGTCAAAAAACAAATTACATTTAGAAGTACAAAAAAAGAAAACAATCATAAATTAAATGCAGACGCGTTTTTACGCCTTTATGTAGATCAAGATGATAATAATAAAAATGAAATATCATCAATTGAAGTAAAGTCCTATGAAGAGATTCAGAAAGCAGATTTGCCTGAAAAAATAAGAGAAAAGTTTACTATTAAATAAAAAAAAAGAAAATGCTCTATGCATTTTCTTTTGTTCTTTTCACCTGTATATATTTTGAACTACTATTATTCATCAGTTTCTCTAACCGATTTATATTCTCCGTTAATGCACCTTTCACAAGAGAGAAATCTGTATTTGATTCTTCTTTTTTTTCTTTAAAAAACGAAGACTTTTGCACATTGACTTCAGCCATCTCTTCTCCCCCTTTTCAAAAAGATACAACCTTTTATTTATATTATATAGCAAATGTAGAAAGAGTGTACACTTATGATTTTCTTTTTAATTCTTCTTCTAATTCTTCTACTTGCTGCAACGTATCCCCTTTTATTAAAGAGAAATCTGTTGTATCTTCGTTATCTTCTTTAAAAAAATCATTGTCATAATCTTTTACCACTACAATCACCTCTACATGCTAGTGTAGGAATGATTGTCCAATTTTATTCAACTTTGTCGGATTTTGTTTTTAATTTATGTATAGAAGAAAAGGACAGAAAAAGATTCTGTCCTTATTTACTAAAATAACTATGATGTATTGTTAAATTATATACATTTTCAAAATCCCGATCTTGCAGGTTATTTTTCTTTCCATCAATAACAATGAAAACGTCACTTACTATTTTTGCTGGTATAATCCCGACATTTTCTACTTGCACCGCTTTCTGCTCATTCAATTGCTCGATATGTTCTAACGGAACGATAATACTAAATTGCGAGCGAATACCACGAAAGTTTGTATTTAATTCCTTCGCGGCTTCAAAAACAACAATTTTCGCACCAATCTTTTCCCCATATGAATCTAAAAATGCATTTAAGCTCTTTGTATATTCCTCTTCCGTATGCCATTCCATCGTACCGAATACTGAGGGATTAACATTTTGAATAATTGTCGTGTATATTTCTCCTCTCGCTTTAGATGCAATTAATGATCGTTTTATTGATTGAACTGTCTTGCCAATATCACTAAATTTCGCACCCCATATTTCTGAAATATTAGGTGTTAAAATGAACGCAATATCAACAAAAATAACCATTGCAGTAAACATTAAAAGATTTTTCCAGAGGGTTAAATCAATTCCTTTTATCATGAAATACACGGTGACAGATATGATAAACAAACCATACCAAGTCTTTCTAATACGTTGCTTTTTCTCCTCGTACAACTCCTCATTTTTCCAATAAAAGAAAACAAGGACTACAAAGACAATCGCTAAAACAAATAAGCCAATTCGAATGTTAGAGATCATTAATCACATCACCCTCCATTCAAAAACTACTCACGATATCATTACATGCGCAAGCTGCTCTCTTTATGACAAAAGACGTGGACAAGCTTCTAAAATTAGCTACATCGCATATATATTAGAAAGTACCACGTCTTTTATCCTGTTATTTGTGGGCAGTAAGACCCCCACTGATTAAAATTTCACTTTACCATGAGTCTATATTGTATATGTAGACAAGCATTCATTTCAAATTTTCGTATTAAAAAGAAATATGTTTCGGAATTTCCCCTTCAGGTACTTCTCCATCCATACTTAAATAATAATGACGAATCGGACGTAAGTTTTCGTCTAATTCATAAACAAGCGGAATGCTAGTGGGAATATTTAATGAAACTACACCATCACTTGAAAGGTTGTCTAAATATTTTACTAGCGAGCGAATTGTGTTACCGTGTGATGAAATAATTACTTTATTACCACTTTTTAATGTCGGCGCAATTTCTGAATGCCAATAAGTAAGTACTCTCTTCTTCGTATCCTCTAAACATTCAGTTAATGGAAATTCACCTTTTTTGAGTGTTTTATATCTTGGATCATTCGCTTCATATCGAGGATCGTCTTCAGTAAGAGCCGGTGGTCTTACATCAACACTTCTTCTCCAAATATGAACTTGCTCCTCACCATATTTTTGTGCAGTTTCATCTTTATTCAGCCCTTGCAATGCACCATAATGTCTTTCATTTAGCTTCCAAGATTTATGTATTGGGACCCAAGTAAGATCCATCTCATGAAGTACAATCCATAACGTCCGAATTGCGCGTTTTAATACAGATGTATAAGCCACATCAAAAGTATATCCGTTTTTCTTTAATATTGCTCCTGCTTCTCTCGCTTCACTTAATCCATTCTCTGATAGATCAACATCTGTCCATCCAGTAAAGCGATTTTCAAGATTCCATAAGCTTTGTCCGTGACGAATAAGTACAAGTTTTATCATTATAATTCCCCTTTCGGAAATGTGAATTGTATTGTTCCATTGCGTACACGTATAAAGTATCTAGTAATGTATCTTTTTATCCATTCACTCTATGACCAAATCATAGTTGCCAAATGTATGGATAAAATTTGTTCTTTTTCAAACGATAAAAACAGAAGTTTTTTCATTATTTTTGATCGACTGGTAGTTCACGTTTCGTTATCCAAGCATCAAAACCTGATCGGCTATTTGCCATTTCATTCATAACTTGGTGCCAATTGTCCTCACATGATTCACCAAATTTTGAAAAAATAGCACCCATTTGTTGTCTTTGTACATCACTCAGTTTTTTCTCTAAATCTGTACCTTTTTCTGTTAAAGACAACTGTTTCACACGTCGATCATGCATAGCTTCATTACTCTCAATTAAGCCCTTTTCCACAAGTTGACGTAGCGGTCCGTGGAGAGCTTGTTTACTTATTTCTAATAGTGATAATAACTCATTTACACTTATCCCTGGAAAACGTGCGATAAAAAATAAAATTCGATGATGTACTCGTTGAATGCCATATTCTTTTATAATTTCATCTGGCTTTTCAGTAAATGTTTTATATGCAAAATAAAATAATGCTAATGCCTCATTCATCTGTTCTTCTTTATGTTGTGTCATCTACTTTCCCCCTGTATGTAAATTATACCACAATCTAGTAATGAATATTTTAATCAACGCATTAGAACTTATTTAGTCTATTGAAACATTCATTGCATAATTAGGAGATGATTCATTTGAAAAAACAATATACTGTAAGTACATATTTATTGGATAGACTACATGAATTAGGAATTGAACATATATTTGGGGTTCCTGGTGATTATAATCTTGCCTTTTTAGATGTTGTGGTAGCACATGAAAATTTAAAGTGGATTGGCAATTGTAACGAATTAAATGCTGCATATGCAGCAGATGGGTACGCTCGCATAAAAGGAATCGCTGCTCTTATTACTACTTTCGGAGTTGGAGAATTAAGCGCTATTAACGGTATTGCTGGCTCATATGCGGAAAACGTGCCAGTTATAAAAATCACGGGTACGCCACCAACAAAAGTAATGGAAAATGGAGCAATCGTCCATCATACGTTAGGAGATGGAAAGTTCGATCACTTTTCCAATATGTATCGAGAAATCACTGTGGCACAAACAAATGTAAAACCTGAGCATGCTGCTGAGGAAATTGACCGTGTTTTACGTGCATGTTGGAATGAAAAACGCCCGGTTCATATTAATTTGCCGATTGATGTATATAATAAACCAATTAATAAACCTACAGAACCAATTTTATATAAACCGATTTTAAGTAATAAAGAAGCGTTGGATAAAATGCTACTACATGCCACTTCAATAATAAATAACGCCAAAAAACCTGTAATTTTAGCTGATTTTGAAGTAGATCGATTTCACGCTAAAGAAAATTTACATCAATTTGTAGAAAAAACTGGGTTTCCCATCGCGACGTTAAGTATGGGAAAAGGAATATTCCCAGAAAAACACCCTCAATTTATAGGGATTTATACTGGTGATGTAAGTTCTCCGTACTTGAGAAAAAGAATTGATGAATCTGATTGTATTATTAGTATTGGTGTGAAGTTAACTGATACTATTACAGGCGGCTTCACACAAGGTTTTACAAAAGAACAAGTTATAGAAATCCATCCCTACACTGTGAAAATTATAGATAAAAAATACGGTCCAGTTGTAATGCAGGATGTTTTACAACATTTAAGTGATTCAATTGCGCATCGTAATAAAGATACTCTTGAAATTAAGCCATTTATTTCAGCACCATCACCTTTTACTGAAGAGTTCAATCCAAAAGCACAAATGGTCACACAAAAGCGTTTTTGGCAGCAAATGTACCATTTCTTACAAGAAAACGACATCTTAATTGTAGAACAAGGAACACCTTTCTTTGGTAGTGCTGCTATCCCTCTACCTAAAAACACTGCATATGTAGGACAACCGTTATGGGGATCTATCGGATATACATTGCCCGCTCTACTTGGTACACAGCTCGCCAATTTAGCACGGCGCAACATTTTAATTATTGGTGATGGTTCTTTCCAAGTAACTGCCCAAGAGTTATCAACTATACTACGTCAAAATTTAAAACCGATTATATTTTTAATCAATAACAACGGATACACTGTTGAACGTGCCATTCACGGCCAAAACCAACCTTATAATGATATACAAATGTGGGATTACAATAAACTATCAATGGTATTTGGGTCAGAAGAAAAAAGTCTAACATTTAAAGTAGAAAATGAAGCAGAATTAGCAGAAGTCTTAACAAATATAACTTTTTATAAGAATCAACTTATCTTTATTGAAGTTATAATGAGCCAAAGCGATCAACCTGAATTGTTAGCTAAACTCGGGAAAAGATTCGGTCAGCAAAATTCTTAATATAAAAGCATAACCTAATTATACAATTGGTAGTGTAAAACTTGTTTTGAGAATAGTTTCGACACTCAAAATACATAAGGAAAAGGATGGAAAGCACCATCCTTTTCTATTTTAAGAGCATTCTTCGACTAACGCCCCGTATGACAAGCAAAAATTCTTAATCCATCTTTAACTTTATAGCTTTTGTCGCAATAAATGTTTTAATATGCTTATCTAATATCCTTGTCCCACCAAAATCATCCTCATAAAAACCTGTTATAACAAAACCAGCTTCAATTTGGCCTTGAATTTGGTCTTCTAAAGTATGCGCATATTCTATTGTTTGATTTGAATCGATGTAATCTTGAACTTCATCCTCTGGTAAATAATCCAATGTTGATGAAGGAATTGAATGTTTAACATCAAGAATACCTTTTTGTTCTTGGTTATCATCAAAGATCCATAGTAACGGATTTGTAAATCCAGCAATAAGAATACCTTTATTCTTTAAAACCCTAGAAACTTCATTCCATACAAGATGAACATCTTTTACAAACAAGTTAGAGACAGGATTTACAACAATATCAAAATATTCATCCTCAAAGTCACTAAGGTTTGACATATCTCCTTGTACGGTTTTTAAAGTCAAACCATCCCGTTTTGCTACCTTTTCATCTTGTTCCAATTGCTTCTTAGATATATCAGTAACTGTTACATCTGCTCCAGCAGCAGCTAGAACTGGTGCTTGTTGTCCGCCACCTGATGCTAAGCAAAGTATCTTTAATCCATCTAATGACTTTGGAAACCACTTTCTAGGAACTGATTTTTCCGTAGTGACTGTAATCTCCCATTCACCTGATTTGCTTTTCTCAATAACCTCGCTACTTACAGGCTGCGTGTATCTAGAACCTTCTTCAACCTTCTTATCCCATGCATTACTGTTTTGTTGTGTAGTATCCATTGCGATTAGTCCTCCTAACGATCTAGTTGCATTCAATGTGTAAGCTTAATGCTTTCCTTTTTCTATTAACCTGCCTAATAGTTCATACATAGTTGTCTATATTTACATTAACAGATAAATGCAAAAATTACTAAAAAATTCTAAAAAGACAAAAAATTACACATCTATTCCATTCATTTAAACTAATCATAGAATTGTTAACTTTTAAACAACTCACTTCCACATAAAAAAAGCATTCCAAACCTGTTGACAGTTGGAACGCTTTTTTATGTTATTTAATTTTTCAAGCTTTTAACTAAATCGATTAAACAAATAAGTTACGCTTTTTCTTTTTTATTCAGCAAGAGTTAACTGCCAAGATACACCATACTTATCATTTAACCAGCCAAACTTTTTACTAAACGGATAAGAACCTAAAGGCATAAGAATTGCTCCATCCTGCGCTAATTTATGAAAGACCGTTTCAATTTCTTCTTCTGTCTCACAAGTTACATAAAGAGACATAGCTGGAGTGAATGTAAAATTATGATTTACATAACTATCAATACACATAAACTCTTGGCCATTTAGCGTAAAAGTTGCATGAATTACAGTTCCCTCTTTACCAGGTCCATTTTCATCATAGCGAGAAATACTTACAATTTCTGATTGATCAAATAGCGACGTATAAAAATTCATTGCTTCTTCAGCTTTGCCTTCAAACATTAAAAACGTAGTAATTTTTTGATTTGTGTTACTCATATGGAGACAGCCCCTTGTTATATATTTATGTAAAATATAAGTCGGCCAAAAAACCGAACGTACATTCCTATGTGTATTGTCTATAAAAACGATGAGTTTGTCAATTATCTACTTTCTTATTTCTTCTTAAATAATGCTGTCCAAAGAAATGATTCTCCAAACATTTCTTTCGGTTGTTTTATTTGTTTCATCCTTCTAATCTCAATTACCTCAAATTCTTTAAATATCTCTCTTAACTTTTCTTCCGAGTATGCAAGACCACCTTGTAGACTCCATTCTCTATATACGTCCCAATCTGTTATTTCTGATCCATTTCGCTCATCTAAATCGCCTGCCGCAAAACATGTTAATCCAAAATAACCACCCGATTTTAATGAGTTTTTAATTAAATCCACATAATTTATTCTTCTATGCGGTGGAATGTGATGCAAACAGCCCGAATCATATACAAAATCAAATTCGTTTTGAACCTCTAAATTAAAAATTGAATCACAAATAAAATGAATTGCTACCCCTTTTGCCAATGCCCTCTCTTTTGCCCAGTTAATGCCTTCTACAGATAAATCCACTGCTGTTACATCAAATCCTTGAGTCGCTAAATAAATGGCATTTCTACCCGGACCACATCCAAGTTCTAATACTTTCCCTTTTAAAACTCTCTCTTTTTGTATATAAGAAACTAGATTCTCATCTGGAACATTTTCAAAAAACGGAACATCCTTTTCTCTATTCTCATAAAACTCATTCCAAAATGGTTCAGCAGGTCTTAATAATGAATCAAGCATTTTTAAAATATCTTCTTGTGTTTGTAACGTTTCAGTTTTCATTTTTACCCTCCACATTTTAATAGTCAGAAAATTATTATATATCTTTTTGAACTTTCAAACAAAGAAAAAACTCCTACATTCAATAGGAGTTTTTCCCTTTAAAATCCAAGTATAGCTAACCATTTTAACAACTTCTCTTCTCGTACTTTCAAATAATCATGTTCATATTTACCCATCCGTATTTCACTAACAATTTCTCCGTCTGCCAAAAAAAGAACTCTTTCTGTTTTCACTGCTACCTTTACATCATGAGTCACTTAAGAAGATTACTTTGCTGAAAAATAAAGCCGATTTCGTTAAGGCGTATTTTTGCTAACGCCTCTTCTTTCATACATGATATTTCATACAACCATACTTTTCTAATAAAATAACGCTTTTGTTAAAATTCCACTTCAATCTTATTCATTTATGGTATAATCTGTATTATTTATTTTTTCAAGAAAGGCTAAAGTAATGAGAAAATACTTTGGTTTCATTTCAATTTTGTTAACTATTATCGTATTTTTCAATTTTTATAGTGATAGTAATTTAATTTATTTAATATTTGTATCACTAGTTTTAATTATTTTTGCTCCAAAAGGTATAGGAAGGAATTTTGCTATTATAGTTTTTATACTTGTAAGTATTTTCTACCCCTTCTTTTCCATTATTATTGCTACTATCATCGGGGCTATGTTTGGGGCTAGCTGAAATACATTTATAACAATTCCATTTACCCCAAATAAAAATTTTATTACATAATCATTTTGATTCATTTTCTCGATGGTATAATCTGCATAATTCACTTTTTAAGAAGGGATAACACAATGAGAGAATACTTTGGTTTCATTTCAATGTTTTTAACTGGATTCTTATTTTTCAATCTATATTTTGCCGGTCCTTTTTTAATTTTGATACCTATCTCAATCGTTTTAGCTATTTTTGCTCCGAAAGGTATAGCTAAAACGTTCGCTTTTGTTGGTTTAATAATTTTTAGTATTTTCTTCGCCTGCATATATATCTTCATTTATTTTATTTAATACTTATTTTAGACAATCCCTTTCTCTAAAATAAGTATTTTGTTAAAAACTTATATGGATATATTTTTCGTTATATAATTAAATGATTAATATATTAGGAGTATTAGTAATGTTAAAAACAATAATGATTTTGTTATACATCTGTTTCGGAATAAATGCAGTTTTTAGATTAATAAAGGAATTTCGAAAGCCACAGAAAAAACAGTTCTTGATTTTAGTTGATTCTCTAATTTTGATAGGGGCTATATTTTTAATGGATAGTTTCTTTATCTAAATTACATAAAAAGAACCCCCAGCAAGCGAAAGTTAACTGCTTTTTAATTACAATAACTATTTTGTTTAAATTTACCTTAATTCATATCAAGGTTTCTTAACATTCGCATTAATAACTGTATAATATAATTAAACTGTTTGTATGAGGGAGAATTATTATGAACTGGCAACAAAAATATAATCCAAATTCAGAATTAGTTTTATATATACTCTGTTTTAATGCATTCTGAGCATTCTGAGCAATTTGTTGCATTAATTCAAAATTAGTTTTATATGTACTCTGTTTTAATGCATTCTGATTACGCTGAGCAATTTGTTACATTAATTCAGAATTAGTTTTATATGTACTCTGAATGGTTTTGTTCAGTTTATCTACAGATTGATTAAATGCAAGTATATCTTGCAAAGGATTCGTTATATTTTGTTGTAGTTCCTTAAACTCAAACTTATTATTTTTCAACTCTTCTAGCACCCTTTTCTTTTTAATTTCAAGTTCTCTTTTTCTATATTCCTCTTCCATTTATGACACTCCCTTCCATATTTAATATTCTATCATTAAAATAAAACAAGGTAGACACCCTCTCTGTGCAAGTTACCCATATCTTATATTGTGTGTAACTAATCTAAACGCTACAGCCCTTGATATCAATAGCTTCATAGCACTTTCTCTTTTGAGTTACACAACACAATAAAAATGAGTAACTGTATAGAATAGGGTAGCACCACACATCCATCAACTTAAGGAGAATAAACGCTACCAAAACAAAAAAAGCCCCAAATTTTTCTTGAAAATAAGTTGGGGCTTTTGAAACAGAAAAGTATATTTTTAACTATGAAAAATACGATAAATTTTTCCTTTTTTCCTACTTGCTAAATTCAGCAAGTAAAATTTTTTTAAAAGGATTAGGACTGTCAGTTCTACCCAAACTATTCCAATTGACGACCAACGTATGCTTGCCTCCAAGTTTACCTCCAACAAGAGTTGTAAACCCTAGAATGCCACCTGTGTGTCCCCATATCGAGACACCGCTTGGAAGCTTAGTTTCATAGATTCCAAGACCATATCCATCGATTCCTTCTTTTCCTGTAGGAACTGTAGTAAGCATTTGTTTTAGTTGCTGTTCTTTCAGTAATTTGCCACCGAGCAAGTAAGAGAAAAATTTGTTTAAGTCGTCAGCAGTAGAAATCATATCTCCAGCAGAGCTACCTGCACTTGGGTTATAATAAGTAACGTCTTTTAGCTCACTTGCTCCGTCTGGTTGGACATATCCACGTGCATGGTTAGTGCCTGGAATAACGCTTGAATTGCCTGGTAGGAATGTATTCGACAATTCAAGTGGTTCAATAATTCGATTTTCAACTTCTTCCGCATAGCTGTTTCCAGTTACTTTTTCAATAAGGATACCCAGTAATACGTATCCTGTGTTTGAATAAGACCAGCCCTTTCCTGGAGCAAAGTCTGGGGGAAAAGAAATCCCCATCTTCACTAACTCTTCAGCCGTATACGATTTTTTTGTATCCGTAAAATCAACGTCTTTTGACCTTGAGTATTCAGCGATACCACTTGTATGGTTCAATATCTCCCGGATAGTAATCTTGTTACCATCATATCCATTTCCTTGAATGACACCAGGCAACCAGTCTTCGATGTGGTCGTCTAGCTTCAGGCGATTCTCTCCAACTAATTGAAGTACAACTGTTGCGGTGAACGTCTTCGTCACACTCCCAATGCGAAAGCGAAAATCTGTTTTCATTGGTTTCTTGGTTCTCAGATCCGCTATTCCAGCGGCATACCCCCACGTTTTTCCACCCTCAGAAGTTTTAGCAAGTATCCCCGGGTATCCAAATTGCAATGTATCTCGCATTGCTTGCTTGACGGAAGTACGATCTCGTTGAGTATTTGTTTGTAACGAACTAGATACATTTTGAGTAGGCTCTGCTTTTACAATTGAGGTTGGTGTTGTATATAACAGGGAACTTCCAGCTATTAAAAGGGCCAGACTTGCACATGTAATTTGACTACGTATTTTCATAAGGCATTCCTCTCCTCTATTCATATTGTATAGGTGTTTGCTTACGGATCCTTACTTCCTGAAAAGACTTAGGGAAAGGCCCTCACGCATATAGATTAAAGCCCCAGTACAAAGGTATCTATCAATACCAACAATTTGAGCCAGTTAAATCTCCATCCCTTCTATAACAAAATTATTCAAAGGTATGAAAGCATATTATGTACCCCTAGTTATTGTTAGGATTAACACAACATGAGACATAGCCCCAACCCATATTTTACTTTATTTATCCATGATATGTATTGAGAAAGAATGTAAATTCGAATCCTTTCCGTATCCCAACTATTAATCGTTTTTTTCATCTATTATAATTAGTTATTTTGAATTTCATAATAAAAAACTGTAAAAAAATAACGAGTCCCTTAACGTACAGGAAGCGGTTGAAAAATATGTCTAAACGCACAATTTTCTTTTTTGATATGGTGACCCCATCGCAATCAAGCTAAGGTTTTGAAGTACCCACTAAATGAAATTTCTCTTTCTCTATAGTTAGTTATTTTGAGAAGTCAGCTCATTTTTTGTTTTTTGGGTGTTTACTTTTCTTAAGTTGATGGATGTGGGGGAGCACCACATCCATCAACTTAAAGTTTTAATATACCAGAAATCAGGAATATTTTATTCTGTTAGCTTGATAGCGATAGGGTACAGCCAACATTTCGGAAGCTATGTATGTTAGACGAATTTTAACCTAAAAAAGTCGAATTCTTGTACGTGAAGTGCAGTGATATTTCATTCATATAATCCGTATTATCTGAAGTTAATAAAGTCTTTTACACTCTCTTCTTTAAGAACGTTTCCATAATATCCTTCCTGAACCTTTCATAATCAAATTGAAAAGCTACATTATGCGTTTTATAGCCTGGATTAGTAACAAAACGAAAGTCTGCAATGCTTTGACCAAATCCTTCCCCTTGATCAGGAATTACTTTAATGGGTACTCTCGAAAGGCTAACAGCCTCCCTATTTAGCAAATACCACACTGTTACAAAATCATGCATAGGACTTCCACTTATACCTGGATTAGACTTGGAGTAAAAATTATAATAATAATCTAACATAGGTTTAATGATAAGCCCTGCAAGATCCTGTGTATTCCGATGAAATGCATCGATTTGCTGGACCATTTCGGGTGTAACAATCGCATGTTGGGTCACATTTAAAGGAATAATTGTCAAGTTCTTTGCATGTTGCAGAATTAAGTTTGCTGCATAAGGGTCTGCGTAAAAATTAGCTTCAGCCACAGCAGTTACGTTACCTGGATAGAAAAAAGCTCCCCCCATGCAAATGCATTCTCTTACATTTCGCATTGTTTCTAAATTCAATACAAAAGTTGTAGCTAGCGAAGAAAGTCTTCCTAAATTAATAATTGTAAGTTCTTCTAAATTCGATTCTATAATTTGATAAATATCATTTAAAGGATAAACTGGATATGAAATTTCAGGTGGAATAATAGGTCCTAATCCAACTTTTCCATGTACCTCAGGGAAATACTGAGTCAATATACCTGTCAACGGTACAGAAGCACCAAGGAATACAGGTATTTCTTCTCTTCCCGCAATGTACTTTAAATAGTTAATATTTCTTATTACATTTTCTCTTGATACATTTCCATAATCGGCCACGATTCCTACAAGTTGAATGTCTTTACGAAAAAAGGTGTAGAGTATAGCAAACGCATCATCAATCCCTAAATCTGTAAACAGGAGAACCTTTTTTTGCATATCTCTTCCTCCAAAATTTATAGGATTCTACTTTCGCCAATGATGTAGTGATTATACTACGCTTGTATATATATTTTTTATGTATTCTTAAAGAGTGGATTCTATTCACTTGAAATAGCTTTGCTCATCTAAATTTGATTTTATGTTCAAGCGTAAGTTTCTGTTCTTAAGTCGATAAGCACGTGTTGCTATCCTTGAACAAAAAAAGCAATGATTAGATTTTAAACCTAGTCATTGCTTTATCCATTGCATCTTGGTTTACTCCTATATACCTTAACGTTACTCGTTCACTTGAATGATTGAATATCTCCATCAGCAAAGCTATGTTCTTTGTCTGCATGTACATATGATATCCAAATGTCTTACGTAATGTATGTGTCCCGATCTCTTCTAAACCAAACTTTGTTGCTGTGGTACTAAGTATTTTATATGCCATGCTTCTTCCGATTGGTCGATTCTTTCCTTGTCTGCTCTTAATTAAATACTCATAGTCTTCCATATCTTCAATGTACCACTTTAACTCTCTTCTTAATGCTGCAGTAATCTGAATACGTTTCTGCTTACCTGTCTTCATTTCACGCATTGATATATGGCTGCCATTTAAATCTCCAACCTTCAGTTTTAAAATATCACTAATACGTAGACCAGTATTAATTCCCATTACAAACAAAATATAATTGCGTTCATTCTTTTCTTTTAGATATTCTTTAATTTGTTGTATTTGCTCTGGATCACGTATCGGTTGAACAAAATTCATTATTTATTACCTCCAGTTTCTTCTGTCTCATAAACTTCTAATCCTAGTGCAAAAGCAAGTTTATAAAACGCTTTAGACTTCCAACGTCGATAAGTGCGCTCTGACATCCCTATCTCGTTATAAACCATGTAGTCACACACATCCTCTTCTTCTAAATAACGTTTATAAATAATATCTCTTTGAATACTTCCTGCACGTCCGTTTCCTAATCGATTTAGAAACTGATCAATACGTAATGACATTTTTTCAAGCCACTCTTCCCTTTTGCTTTGTTGAATATTTACTATAGCAACATCTTCTAATGGTTTTCCAACTGTATGTGTAGGACCATGCTCACGTATTTCATAAGAAGGAGTGACTTTCATTTCTTTACGCATCATCCCAAATTGTCTATGTATACGTATGCTTTCCAACACACCTTCTAATTCTTCTTGTGTCGCCGTTCTATCGATTTTTGGTAAGAAAGATAATTGTTTAGTCATGTAAGACCACTCCTTTTTATTTTTAAATTACTTTTGTCTTATTGCTCCACGTCTTCGTTCATAGCAAGGTCTATGCATCCCCATTAAATCTTCAATATCACGAGTGCTTAATTTCTCTTTTTGTTTTTTCTTGTTTTTCTTGTTTTTCTTCTTTCCTTGCTTGGATTTCTTTTTCCATTCAAGTAATTGATCCTTTAACACCTTCATTTCCCCATCTCCCTTTTCAAAATAAAAAGGACACCTATCCCTAAAACAGCTTTTATTGCTGCTTTAATGAATTGGTGCCCTCTAGTTTTCTAGCCGGACTTTATTCGCTTTTTATTTTAAATATCCCAATAGTCACTATTAACATCATTAGTATATTTGCTTACTTCCTTCTCTTTCCCACACTTTTCACATGTATAATAACTAACTATCCCCATCTTACCGGTTTTAAAATTTTCACTGTCTTGACTTTTAATAAGTTTATATCTATGTATAATACATTTAGGTTCTTTTAATTTATCCAACCAATTTCCTAACATAAATTAATCCCTTTCCTCTCGAAGATATTCTTACTATTCCCAGCCTCTTAAGAATACCTTAGAAAAGATTTCCAATCAATGTAATGTAGTAGCTTGTTTTTCTATAAACAAAAGGATTATATTGTTGAGTTTTCTTTCCAACTTTCGCCTTTACGAAAATGAATATTCCAGGCTTGTCTTTCTGTGAAACCTACTTCTTTTAACTCTTTTATATTTTGTGGTTCTTCAAAAGTGCACGGCACACTTATTTCTCTACTAAAATCAAAACCAGATTCATTCGTTTCACCAGAAGGAACATCAGCCCAATCAACACTGCCCCTTATTTCCACACTTTCTCCATCAGGTGTTTCTATAAAAAATTTTGCATCGTGTAAGTTCAAATTCATTTCCCTCTACCTCCTGAATAAAAATCAAC
Organism: Bacillus sp. N6; assembly: GCF_052805735.1. Taxonomy (NCBI): domain Bacteria; kingdom Bacillati; phylum Bacillota; class Bacilli; order Caryophanales; family Bacillaceae; genus Bacillus; species Bacillus sp. N6. The sequence continues at coordinate 2,371,922 of NZ_CM127843.1, read as the reverse complement.
ATTCGGTCAATACTGTAGACAACCCATTAAGTTACTTTCTCCTAGTTCCCCCTTGGAGAACCAGCCGAGCAGTTAGCTTTTGCTAGCTGCTCTTTTAATTGCACGTTTTTGTCTTAATACTCATATATTATCGAGAATCAAAATATGATTTTGTATTAAAGGAAAAGTATTCTTTTTCATTACTCTACACCCATTGCCTTGGGCCGAGCAGTTAGCTTTTGCTAGCTGCTCTTTATTTGTAAAAAGCACTCAATTAACTAGACTTACATATAATATTTTGAGTTCCTTTCTTTATAAAATAGTCGTTATAAAATGAGGCTCGTCACAAGAGCACTTTACTAAGTGATCTTTTTGTGTTCCGAATTAATATAAAATGAAATTTTTATTTAATTTATAAAATAAAACTGCTTGTCCACTTCGATACATTCTTTAATCCCCCTTAACAACCTTTGCACTTCCATATAATTACATTCCAACTTCATGATTTGCTTTTTGCAACCATTACCTCCTATGGCGAGCAATCATAGAAGGTAATGGTATGAATGAAGAAAATATTGTTTTACATGGAGTTGCTGTTGAATCAAGTTTAATCGATTCAACTCTCCTATCTATTCTTCGTCATTCACTTTACCAACAGATCAACAGAGCAACAGGAGCAACAGGTTCAACGATATTGATTTAGGAAGCGGACTCTCTTATATATATTAAAAGCTTTTTGAAGTGAACCCATGTTCCTTATATATTATGGAATGGGTTTATATTTGTGACATAAGGGCTTATTTTTTTATTTATTTTAATTTTCAAGGGCCTTTTTCTTATACTTGATTGTTAACCAATTCATAAGTTGTAGTGTGTAAGTGGGTGAATGATAAGGATGGTGTAAAAATGAGTGAATTTAAAAAGAAATTTCATATTCCATGTGAGTGTTTCCTCCCCCCTGTACCCCCACCTCAAGTTGGACCAACCGGGCCGACTGGACCAACCGGACCGACTGGACCAACTGGGCCGACTGGGCCGACTGGACCAACCGGACCGACTGGACCAACTGGGCCGACTGGGCCGACTGGACCAACCGGGGCTACAGGAGTTACAGGACCTACGGGACCAGCTGCTACGGCATGTTGTCCATGTACGAATGTTCTTGATAACCCTGGATTTGATGAACCTGCAACACCAGGTACTCCAGTTCCAGGATGGATTGTAACGGGAAATGTTTCAGAAGTAGGATTTCCAAATGCTCACAGCGGTCGTTTTCTTCCAAATGGATCCTTGAGTGCTTTAGCTGTTTCTATTGGACCTGGTGGAATTATGACCCAATCTGTTGATGTGGGCGAAGGTTGTTGCTTTACCCTTTCTTTTGCTGGGGATATAAGAGATGGAGCACTCCTTGTTGCTTCTGTATCGTTTCCAGAACTTGGTCAAGGATGTCCTCCTAACCCTACAACACTTGGACCATTAAACATTCCGCACATTGTACCTGTTGCAAATCAACAACAAGCTGGCTTCCAACATTATACCCTTGTTGTGTGTATACCTGCTGATGTAACTACAGCATGTATTAGTTTCCAAAACTTAGCTACAGGTGGAGAAGGCGCAACAGCTTTTGTTGATAATGTTGTATTCCAACCTACTGGTGGACCTTGCACTTCATGTTCACAAAATTTTTAATATATTAAGGTATTTAAAGATTTTCGTTTACTGGCAAATTCAATAACTATTAAAGAGAGCATTCTAGCTCTCTTTTCATATTAGAAATCACCATAATCTGTCCCCCTCAACCTTGACTCCACTCACTATATATTCATTAATAAATTATTGGTTACTCTTCATTTCATTCCAATTACTATTTTATTTTAAATCTGCACTCCCCTTAGAAGCATACATAAGATATCAAGTGGTATTCTTTTTCAATATTATTTTTTATCCGAGAGCACCTTGAATGGCGCTCTTTAATTTTTAAATAATTACGAGAGCGGATTTTATTATGTTGTACAAGCACTACTTCACTTTATTAAATAGACTATATAGACATCTAAAAGAAGGGAGCTTTAAATTCATATGGCTGATTACTTTTATAAAGATGGTAAAAAGTATTATAAAAACCAAGCGCATTCGGATCATCAAAAAAATAACTGTTTTGTTGAGACTCATACAATAGGTGGTTCAGGAGAAAATTTAACTGGAAATATACCTACATCTATCGACCTCCTAGATACCACTCCACAAACAGTATTTGAAGATTTCACCAACAATCACAATAAAACATTAATTCAGTTATTTGTTGTCGGTATGAGTGCCCCCGTTCAAGTAACTATTCTAACAAGAAAATCTAGCGTACCAATTACTACTACATTACAACCTGTTCAAACAAAAATATTTCAAGTTGAAGATTTTAAAAGTCTTACTTTTACAAAGCAGGAAGGTCCTGCTAGTGTAGTTAGTTTATTTATTCAAAAAACATTTTGTATATGCTGTAACGATTCATGTGATGAATATTACCACGAATGTAATTGATAGATTAAATCACCAGAAGAACCCTTTATATAAAGGGTTCTTCTCCTTTCACTCCCCTCATTTCCCCGTTTTTTATTAAAATAACTATTTTGTTTAGTTTTCTAATAAACTCACACGTTGCAAATATCTAGCTAAAAAGTAACCGCTAAATCCTTCTAAAAACACCACTTGCGAGCCACTACTTGATTTGAATTGATCCGTCCGACAAGTCCAAATTTTACCGTTATAGTGATCCGCTTCTCCGCATGTATGCATCACTACCTTGTCGCCTATTTTAAATTCATCCACTACACCGAACGCCATTTGATACGCTCCTTTGTATTTACGTTTTATAAAATCAACTTGTTTCCACGTTCTAACGTTCCCGAAGCGTCCTTTCATGTAATTTATACAAACATGATCTATATCTTCTGGTGGGCTGGGGAAGTAAGTGGATGATTGCTTGCCGCCACTCGTTGTATAAGTCATATCTACGCCACCATTTTCATTCTTTATCATTTCAAATGTAGGTTTCATTTTCATTCCCCTTTCTTTAAAATTCTTTCCGGGTCGATCTCCCAATCTTCACAAATCTCGCATAAGTCAAATGCTACACATTTAGCTAATAACGCTACTTCTTGCCCGCCCTCAACAAAATGATCATGGCCTATTAAATTTGTCCAACCTTCTAATTCATCGAAATATAGCCAGATAATAAGTTGATCTCCACGCCAATCCATTTCCTTGTCTTCACAAAATTTATATAAATCTAGTTCAGTCATTTTCCGTTCCCCTTTTCTATTTTTCTTTATTTTGTCTGATAATCTTTCAGTTAGACCTGTTAGTAAACCTATAATCCAACCTAGTAAAAATATGAACGTATACCCCACTGCACCACCTACTTCCCGATCAAATAACGCTTTGGTTAAAATCTTTGATTCTGCCATTCAGTAATACAAGCTGGTTCAATTTCTTCAAATTCTTGTGTTTCTACATCAAGATCAATGACAGAATAGCTAGGTACTACTAAAAATTCTTTTCCACAAACGTTACAAGTAGGATCATCAAGTGCATAAACTCCTTTAATTGTGTCAGGATTTTGCAAATCAAAATCAGCATTTTCAAAAACTACAAGACCATTACATCCTTTAACGTTACATTTATGTGCTTCAATAGCCATTTCTCGTTCCCCATTTCTTAATAAAATTCAAATTTTATACCATTTAATTGACTAACATTGAATTTTTTGGGATTATATGATAATATTTATATATAAAATCATTACCCTTATAAAAAAGAGCTATGAGCCTTTCCACTCATGAACTGCACCCCAATTGTTAGACACAGTCTAACAATTGGGGGTGCAGTTTTTCTATGGCTAAATTTACATCTGATGAAAAAATACAAATCGTTCTACGTTATTTGAACGGAAATGAAAGTTATCGAGAAATAGGTAGATCGCTCGGTATAAATGACACAATCATTTTGAATTGGGTAAACCAATATAAACAGAATGGTCTGGAAGCTTTTCTAAAACGATGTACAAATTACACACAACAATTTAAACTAGACGTACTAAACTTTATGATTGAAAACGGTATGTCCTTATTTGAGACGGCAGCTATCTTTAATATTCCTGCCCCTTCAACGATTTCTGTTTGGAAAAAACAGCTCGAAACACAAGGAATTGATGCCCTTCAATCTAAGAAAAAGGGGCGTCCATCCATGAAAAAAGATTCAAATAAACAATTAAAACAACCTTTAGCTGAAGGGTCAGTCGAAGCACTTGAAGCACGCATTAAACAGCTTGAGATGGAAAATGAGTACTTAAAAAAGTTAAATGCCTTAGTTCAAAACAAGGAAAAATCACAAAACAAGACAAAGCGCAAGTAGTCTACGAATTAAGGCATAAATATTCGGTGAAGGCACTCGTGGAGCTAGCTACTATTCCTCGAAGCACGTATTATGATTTAGTAAAGAAAATGAATCGTCCAGATGTAGATGCCGATTTGAAAGCTGAGATTAAAGCGATTTATGAGGAAAATGAAGGTCGTTATGGTTACCGTCGCATTCGTGATGAATTAACGAATCGTGGCCAGAAAGTGAACCACAAGAAGGTTCAGCGCATTATGAAAGAGCTTGGGTTAAAGTGTGTTGTGCGTATGAAGAAATATAAATCCTATAAAGGAACAGTCGGTAGAATTGCACCTAATATTTTAGAGCGTAATTTTCATACAGATGCACCGAATCAAAAGTGGGTAACAGACATCACAGAGTTTAAATTGTTTGGAGAAAAACTGTATGTATCACCTGTATTAGATTTGTATAATGGTGAAATTATTACCTATACAATTGGTTCTAGACCGACGTATTCGCTTGTTTCAGGCATGTTAGAGAAAGCATTGGAACGTTTACCTGAAACCCACCAGCTACTGATACATTCGGATCAAGGATGGCATTATCAAATGAGACAGTACGTCCGTACACTTGAATCAAGAGCTATCGTCCAGAGTATGTCTCGAAAAGGCAACTGTTACGACAACGCAGTAATAGAAAATTTCTTTGGGATTATGAAGTCGGAGTTCCTCTACATAAAAGAATTTGAAAATGTAGAGCACTTTAAAATAGAATTAGAAAAATATATAGATTATTATAATACGAAACGGATTAAGGCAAAATTAAAAATGAGCCCGGTACAATACCGGACTCATTTTTATCAAGCTGCCTAATGAAATAACCGTGTCTAACTTTTAGGGGTCACTTCACTCACGGCTCTTTTTTATTACAATTTTCATTTCATATCTACACGATTTTGACTAGCTTCTCGGCTAAATCCGTCTGGGTATCTCGTTGCTAATTTAGATATATTCATTTGAGCAATATCTTCTAGGGTATATCCCATTTCATGAGACATGATTGAAATGTAGTACAAGATGTCCCCTAGCTCTAAAGCGATTTTATGTGTATTTCCTTCTTCTTCTCCTGGACAATGAGCTGGATCAAATCCATGACCATGAAAAATTGCTTTTTTTACAACATCAGCAACCTCACCAGCTTCTCCCGTAAGACCTAATGCTGCATTTAAAACACGTCCACCAAAATCGTTATTTGTATTCCATGTACGTAATGCCGCTTCTTGATATTGATCTAATTCACTAATATGATTGATATTCATTACAGCTTGTCCTTCCTTTGATTCACTAACTAATTTAGTTGTTTCATATACACCGTTTTCCATAACGTTCATTTTATTTTCCCCTTCCTATTTAGCAAATCCCTAATCCTATCGGACGATTTTTAATTAAATACTTATCAGCCTGATCTATTACAAGGATAGCAACCTCAGCTTGATGTCTCCTTAACGCTTTTGCCATCTTTGGTAAACTCATGCCTTGACTCCACATTTCACGAAAACGAATTACATCTCTTTCATCCCAAATGAAGTTAGCTTCTTCTAAAGCGATGTATACCTTCAACCGTGATTCCTTCATCGCTTCATGATTTCTCGCTACACTCATAAGCGAACCTACTTTCTTAAAATGATTATTTTATCTTTTCAGTAAACTTAGTATCTACACGATCAACTTTACCGTTTATCCAAACAGCAACTTGCTCACCAAAACCACTCTCCGGTGGATTGAATGCTGTAACATTTCCATCCTTTACTATTAAAAGCTTGTTATTACTAACATCAATTTCTACTTTTTTCATATGTCCATCTCCCTTTTACTACCTCATGTACTCAACAACATCAGGTTTAAAGCCACTTCCTAAATAAACCCTTATCGGAATTATTTCTTTTTTATCCCTTGCTTCCTTACACAATTCTTCAGCTGTATCCCAATTAAAAAACATATCTACAGCCCGTTGAAATCTCCAAATTGCCATTACATATTGTTCAAAGATGTCATAACGATCATCTTGCTTAGTTGTGCGTGGTAACTCATCCGTACTCTTTGCATTCTTTGGGACTTGGACTCGTACATCAGCGTATGTATTGCGCCCAGTTCCTTTCTTAATATTGGCTTTCATTACATCGAATTCACAAATTGCTGGCTCTACATCGAAAATATTTAGTTGCTTAGGCATGTGCCATCCCACTCTTCTGAATAAGATCCAGTAATTCAATTGCCCCTTCCTTGCTTAAAAACATTCGGCCACCTAGCAACTCTATGTTGGTTTCAGAAACTTCACCCGTCACAAAGCATGAGTTTTCATATTTTCTTAGAACAATGTTTTCACCCTCGACATGAAAATCTATTGTCGTTCCTTCGACAATCCCTAAAGTTCTGCGTAACTCTACTGGAATTACTACACGACCTAGCTCGTCCACTTTTCTTGCAACGCCTGTGTTTTTCATACCTTACTCTCCTTTAGTATTTTTATATTTATTTAGAATCTCATCCAAACGTTTCTTATTATCTTCAAGATCATCGCTTTGAGTTTGCTGTGGCTGCTGTATTGGCTCTTGTTCTTCTTGTTTGCGTAACCAATCCGGTACAACTTCCGTTCGTTTGGAATAACCTTTACCAGTACGTTTGTTATTTTTCTTACTCATTTCAAATCGAGTATCTAAAGCAGCGACATCATTTAATGTTTTTACTTTTTCCTTTTCCCAACTACTTAAAATACTGCGAATATATCTCCACTTTGGTACATTTTCATCAATTGCTTTATTAACAGCGTGAATAACTAATTCATTACCGAATCTATCGCAAAACTCACCTAATTCTTGAATTGCAATTTCACTTAAAAGAACGATGCCCTCCGCTTGATCCTATTTTTCTCGATTCTTCATCCAGACGCACAATACTTTGTAGTTTTTCAGCTCCTTCACCACAAGTCAGCGCATCTCCTTTACATCGATGACTTCAAAAAATGACATTTGATTCATACGATACGGTTCCCCCTCCGTTCAATCTATGTATTTATCAATGGAGTATTTTGTTGAGTTCCAATATGTAATATTGCATATTTCGCACTTTTAATTTTCGCACATGCGATAATTTATTTATAAAAATATAAATTATTAATAAGGGTGATTTATATGAGCAAGTTCCGAAAGAAGATGATTAAATATTTGCAAACATTTTGGGGATGCTTAGCATTTGGTGTATTAATGTTTGCTATCTTCTTAATTACGGATTTAACAGATGCATCTTTAAATACATTAGGCTGGAGAGACTGGCTAGGTTCTGTAGCAGGCGCAACCATTTTATCTGTTGGGATGTTTACTTTAAATAAATTGAATTTAAAATAAATATTCGGTCAATACTGTATGTAGGCTGTATGCCAACATTCATTTAAAGTAGTCTTCTCTGTATCTCCTTGTATTGAGCAGTTAGCTTTTGCTAGCCGCTCTTTTATTTTGTTCCGGTTCTTGCCCTATCTACTTTCCCCCAATAAGTACACATATCTATTCCCCATTGCTACAAAATGAAATCTTTATTTTGTTTTACGGATCGCTTCTTCAATTAGCCAAGATACAATATTAAAATCATTAGCTTCACCCTTTAAAGATGTTCCCTTCCAAAAGTATTCTTTCATCACTTCAAATAATTCTTCAACAGCTTCAATTCATCTCATATTCATTTTCCCTTTCTCCCAAATAACTATTTTGTTTTACTAATTAGCTGATTAATTTCACAAACACCTTTTAAACATTCCATGTTTCTTCACCTCTTGAATATTTTTCAAACAAAAATACATACTATTTTCAAGCCGCCGTTTCCACGGCTAATACCTCTTTCTTTTGTTACAGCAAAAGCAGGTAGGTTCTTCACTTATCTGCTTTCTCTGTATATTTTTTAAGAAATCGAAAATAATACCAACAAGCTGTTTGAACTAGCAGCTTCACTCTTCTCGCAATGGGGATGCAAATTATCACAATTAGCTAACTCATTGAACTCACTGGCAGACAACCAAAATCGTTGTCTGCTTTTTGTATGAGATTTTTCGTTTTACATATACTACTTTTGAACCTGCAGACCAATACGAGCCATTTTGGTGCTTGGGATTTCCCTTCCGGGGATAAGTATTTTTTACTTATCCCTTTTTTGTATAGACACGTATATTTAGGGTAAAACTAATTACAAGCAGATTTTCTGTTTATGCGTAGTTCTAAACAAGATTACTTTTTCTCCTATTAAAGGACGGCAGGTACGACTGCTAGTCCTTTTTTCTTATTTCGCATGCTGTCCCTTCTGGTAACTTCATTCTTCATTACCTTCATCATCATAGTAAGCAATTTACTAATAAGGATGGCAGTTGTGCCTCTTGAGTTCCCCATCGATCAAAAAGAACAAATTATTTTTCCCGTTTCCGACGATCGTACCCCAATACGAGTTAAATTCTTCATAAACTTCTCTTGTCCCCTTTCGATAATTGCGGAACGTGTAATGAAAATACTCGCTCACTTTAATACCTTTTCTTTCAACCAAAGTGTTCTGCCGAAATAATAGACATAATAAGTTCCGTTCTCTTTTGCTACTGCATAACATTCCCGTACCGTTTGAATATGTTACAAATTGCTTTCTCTCGATTTTTCCGCTTAAATATTTTTCATGCATAAGTTGCACTTGTTCTTGAATTGCGACATGGTAGTAATACCCTTGCTCTACTGGTTTTGGACTATAAAATTTCCTTTATAAATTTCAAATTCGGTGAATGAAATTTTTGTTTTTTCTTGCCATCATCCTTGTTGTATACAAACAAAAAAAGAGCCACAATATTTTGCGACTCTTTTACAATTATAACTATTTAACGGCCACGTCTTTGCTGACCTTGCTTTGTACTACCTTTTTTATTACTTGGCTTATTAAATGATCGGTTATTTTCATTTCTAGAACTATTTCTCGAACTATTTCTTGAATCACGTCTTGATTCACTTCTTGAACCTTCGCGGCTATCTCTTTGACGATTTTGACCTGATTTCTTTGGAGCCGGCTTTGGTACCGGTTTTCCATTTTCATCTACACGTTTTATCTTCGGTTGTTCGATTATTTCTCTTTGTATTGGTGCACCAAGCGTTTTTTCAATTTCTTCTAAATGTTTTTCATCTTTCGCTGCAACGAACGTAATTGCAAGACCTGATCCACCTGCACGTCCTGTTCGGCCAATGCGGTGAATGTAACTTTCTACATCTTCAGGGATATCAAAATTAAATACGTGCGTTACACCATCTACATCAAGTCCACGAGCTGCTACATCCGTTGCAATTAAGTACTGAATTTTAGCTTCGCGGAAACTCTTCATAACTCTTTCACGTTTCGCTTGAGGTATATCACCATGAAGTTCAGCACAATTATAACCTAGTCCTTTTAAATTATCATAAAGCTTACTTGCTCTAACCTTTGTACGACAGAAAATAACTGCTAAAAATGGCTGATCACGATCCATAACAAAACGAAGTGCATCTGGCTTTGCACGATCTGTTGTCTCAATGACACGCTGTTCAATTGTATCTACCGTTACTTCTTCACTTTGTACTTGAATCATTTGCGGCTCATCCATATAACGTTTCGCCAATTTTTTAATATCTTTTGGCATCGTTGCTGAGAATAACATCGTTTGTTTACTACCTGGTGTCTCATCTAAAATATCTTCAATATCATATAAGAAACCAAAATAAAGCATTTGATCCGCTTCATCTAATACAATTGTTGAAAGATTACTTAAATCAATTGTTTCACGGCGTATATGATCTAATAATCGTCCCGGTGTTGCTACAACAATATGTGTATTACCTTTTAATTTTCTCAACTGTTGCGCAACATCTTGTCCACCATATATCGCTAGTACATTAATATCTTCTCTTTGAACAAGCATTTTTTTAATTTCAGTTGTAATTTGCAGTGCTAGTTCCCTTGTTGGTGCAACAATTAAAGCCTGAACATCACTAGACGCTGGATCGATTTTTTCTAAAATCGGTAACACGAATGCTAACGTTTTACCCGTTCCTGTTTTCGCCTGCCCAATAATATCTTTACCTGACAGAATAACTGGAATTGCCTTCTCTTGAATTGGTGTTGCTTCTGTAATTCCATTTTCACGTAATGTATGATTAAAAGTTTCACTAATTCCTAATTCTAAAAAGTTTTTCAAATAGACCACTTCTTTTCCTTATTTTTCACATTAGCTTTCATTGTACCATTTGTTTCGCCAAATATGAAAAATAAAAAAATTCTTATCTTCTTTTTTTATATTCATCCTGTACTAGATGAACAAATTCTTTTTGCTTTTTCTCAGATTTTATTAATGCTTCCATGTTAGTAGAAGACAAAATATACTTTTTAATTTTTCTATTACTCCAAATTAAACTTGTATACTTCGGATCTTCATGTAGATTTCGAAACCACTCTAATTCACTTAATTTTGCAATATGGTGTTTCAATTTCATGTCATTTCGAGGATAAAATAAAATGATATCTGCTATTACATCAAATAACGAACCCATCTTCTCCCCCCCTATACATATATATTTCAAATTTACGGAAACATAGTTAAAGGGTGATGGAATTGAACACTACATTCATAAAGATATTTTTCATATTTTTCTTACTATATTTTCAGTCGACCTCAATTATTATGGCAAAATCTCGAACAAATGTGATAAGTGAATTTAAACAAGCTTTACTCAAAAATGATAAAAAATTAATGCAGTCATATGTAACAGAAGGAGTTGAACTACCTACTTTCCAAAAGGAAAAACCTATTCATGAAATTAAAATAGTACCATCTCCAAAAGAAGATACTACAATTCTTATTTCTTATTTCAAAGGCACTAATGATGAATTTACTGTCGGTTTCATTTTAGAAATAGTAACAAAAAATAATAAAATATCTCAAATCAATCAAATTTATGATGGGAATCCACTTATGAAAGAAGCTACTATCGTAAAAGAATATGAAATGAAGTGTAAGGAACATATACTTACTCCTACAAAATTCCCGTTCGAAATTCACGAATTTCAAGGGTACATTTATAACGATTACTTAAACCTCCAATACTACAATGAAGATATTAATGGGATTTTTAAAATCACTGTTTCACCAGTTCAAAACAAATTAGGCTTCTATGTACCTAGTGGAGCTAAGTTCTACAGCTTAAAAAATAATATAAAAGCATTATATAATCCTCATTTTGATTCAGCATATGAGCTTATCTTTCAGCAGAATGGTTTTCAATATACAATTGCAATTGGTAACAAACGCTATATACAAGGTAAATATAACGTAAAGGATTTAATTCAAATTGCAGAATCTATGAATTAAAAAACCAATCTTTTCTATATCAAAAAGATTGGTTTTTTATTATTTTATACAGTAAGTTTTCCTCCATGATAGCAATAATACTGCGCTGCTTTAAGACTTTTAATCTTATTTAATGACTCTTTTGCTTTTTCTATATCTAAACAAAAATTCGGATTAGCTATAACTAACTCTCGATTCTCTTGAACCGCTGCGTCTCCTGTAATTACACAGTCTAAATTCGGAAAATATAATGAAATATGCCCCGAAGTATGTCCTGGCGTCGCTACTATTTGACATTCATTATTCAAAATCATTTGACCATCATGTACCATCGACGGAAATATGTTTTATATTTTTTAACTGTTGTATAAACCATTTACCAAATTCTTTTTCTTCATTTGACATACGTTCTAGCATTTTTTCAGCTTGAGCCAACCTCTCTGATTTTATATCACCACTAATATAGTTAGATTCAATTTCACTAGCAATAATATTAATTTGAGGATATTTCAATTTGAAATCATATAAAGCCCCTAGATGATCATCATCATAATGGGTAATAATTATATTCTTTAAGTTTTTCATCTCATATCCATGTTTTAACATTGCATTTTCAATTAAAGGTAAAAAGCTTGGATATCCTGTATCGACTAACGTTAATTCATTATGTACTATAATTAAACTTGGATAAATACATTGTTTTTGCCCATTAAATTCGAATTCAATTGGTAGTTCTATTATTTTCATTTTCCTTCCCCCATACCGCTTATAAAATGCATAATAATAACTAAATCACCCACATACATCTTACAATATATATACTATGTAACGGAACACTGTGAATCGTTGCATAATCCACATTATATTATTTTGAACAGGTATTCCCCTATTTTTATGGAAATATATAATTAAGAAAAACAATAAAATTGATTAATCTCTCACTTCTTTGTCCATCCTTTTAAAAAATCTATGTTTTTGTAAAAGGAGTGTTTATATGGAGAAACAGACACTTTGGAAAAAGTTCAAAAAAAGCTCTGTAAACCTCGGTAAATCCAGCGTATATGAAAGTATTATTTTATTCTACACAATGAAAAAGAAAGAATTACCTACTAAAGCGAAATTCATAATATTAGCCGCTTTATCTTATTACGTATTAGCAATTGATTTCATTCCAGATATAGCTGCTATTATTGGGATCGGCTTATTAGATGATGTTTTAGCAATCGCTGTAGCGCATAAATATGTGATGCGCCATGCAGATGCTGAAATTCGAGAGAAGAGCAAATTGAAAATGGAGTCATTATTTACTTCAGCACAAGCATAATTAAACTATCTAGTCATTTACCATGAGAGCATTGCAGAATAAATTCCTAAACAGTAAAAGAATTTCTCTTAGTCCTCAAACCGTAAACAAATAGGGTGTCAGCACTTGTTCCTAAGTTCTGGCACCCTTTTATTTGTTCTTATTTCTATCTGTTATACAGTTGCATGTGTCCCCTTATACAAAACTGCTATTGCCGCGACTATAAGGATTACACCCATAAAAGCAGGTGCAGCATGACCAAGCGATACATAGATTTGCCCTCCAATAATAGGACCAATCATTCTTGCTAAAGCTTGAATAGATTGGCTTCCACCTTGAATCCTTCCTTGTTCACTAGAACTAACAGACTTTGAAAGCATCCCGTTGAATGAAGGTCCGAAAATTGAATCCCCAAAACCATACATTAGCATCCCAACGATAAGTAGTGGATAGAGTGAAAACAAAGCTGATACCGCAATAAAACTGTATCCTATAATCTCCGAAACCATCCCAAGAATTGCTATTTGTTTATCACTAAGCTTGATCAAAAGCTTTGGCATGATAAAACTTTGTGAAACAATGTCTTGAAAGCCCAAAATTGAAAACATAAGTCCGATTAATGCAGGTTTCCAACTGAAAGTATCCATTGTAAATTGCGTGAAAATTGCTTGTAAAGATCCGTTAGGTATCCAAATTAAAAACGCTGAGACAAGTAACCACTTTAAATTTTTCATGGAAAGTATGTTTGCTAGCTGTGCAAAAGGATTTAACCTTACAAAAGTAATCTCTTTCAACCTATTATTTTTTTCAAGGCTCTCAGGCATATATTTGATCCCATATACAACATTTATTAACGTTATGATTGCACCAAAATATATAGGTACAGTATCACCAAACTTGGCAAGTATCCCCCCAATGGTTGGGCCAATGATAGTTCCCGCACCTACAACTGCACTCACCCATCCAAAATATTTCGTTCTCTGTTCTTTTGGAATGATGTCTGCAAAATATGCGAAGATAGTACTTATGCTCCCGCCTGTTATTCCTTCTATTATGCGTCCAGCAAATAGTACCCATAAAGCTCCTCCTATTCCAAAAACTAAGTACCCAATTGCAGAACCAAATAAGCATATTAAAAGTAATGGACGACGGCCATACTTATCGCTTAAAGCCCCGAGTACTGGGGCAGCTAAAAACACGCAAGCCGCATATACGGAAGTTAGTAGTGTAACAACTAATGCTTGTTCTTCCGGATTACTTATATATGGCTGTACTAAGAATGGCACTACAGGCATGATGATACTGAAACCTATACCACAAAGAAATACAGAAATAAGTCCGAATAGTAAAGCATGTTTATCTATGTTTTTTTCAGTTTTCCTTTCATTTTGTGATCTAAATATAGACATTTAACTTCTCTCCTTAAAACATTTTGTTGCTGCTTCAACAAAATGATAACTCCGTTTTGTTGATTAGTCAACAAAAAAACATAATAAAAAAGCAGCCTATTCTCATTAGAGTAAGGCTGCCATTTCATTATTAAAATGTATTACGATTTAATATGTACACCTTGTTTCTTTATTTCTGCATCCAAATGTCTACTATACTTTTCCACGAAACGAATTATACTGTCGAATTCTTCTTCAGTTACTTGCTCAAATACAGCTTTATCCCGCTCTTGAAACTCTTTGTGCAGATCTTCATGGATTTTATAAATTTCTTTCCCTTCTTCCGTAAGCCTAAAATAAATTTCTTTCTTATTTTCTGACTTTTGGTAGCTTTCAATAAGGCCTTTTTGTATGAGCTTCTTAGTCATTCTACTTATAGCACCGCGAGTCACATAAAAAGCCTCTGCGAGTTGTGTCACGTTAGAATCTGCATTGTTTTCAATATATTCAATGCAATGGACTTCAGAAGACTTAAAACCTTTAAGACCTTCTTCCATCTTATCTTTATTAAGCCAAACCAGCTTATTATATAATTCCCTGAAACCGTTCATGACCTGTTCTTCTTTATTCATGACCTGCCCTCCTCACCGCTCTTTAGCACATTAAAACTATTATATTAAATTTCTGCTTATGTTTCGACAATATTGAAATAATTATTGTAACGTTCAAGATATGTGTAAAAATTGGCGCTTAAATAAAACAATTCATTAAACAGCAAATTTATTGCTACTTACAGTAAACGGTAGACAAAAAGTAAGAGCTAAGATCATTTCTCTTAGCTCTTCTTTTATAAAACTATTTCACTTCATTAGCGACAAAAAAGTGCTCACATACACTTGATATGCGCTGTAAGTCCACGTTCCCACCGGATATAACAGCTACTACTTTTTTCCCTTTTATATAACTATCAACTTTTCCTGCAAGAAGTGCAGCAGTTGCTAATGCACCTGCACCTTCTACAACAGCTTTCCCACGTTGTAATAAATCTTTCATCGCTACTTCTAGTTCTTTTTCTGATACAGTTACAATATCATCTACTAATTCTTTTACAATTTCAAATGTTAATTCCCCTGGTATTTTAACTGCGCAACCATCTGCAATAGTAGGTGCCTCATAATGTTCTACGATTGCTCCTTTATCGTAAGATGCCTTCATTCCATGAACATTATCTGCTTGGACACCAATTATATTAATCGATGGATTAAAAGATTTTAATGCTACAGAAATACCAGAAATAATTCCGCCTCCACCTATTGGTACAATAACAGTATCTACATCCCACATATCATCAAGAATATCTAATCCAATTGTACCTTGACCAGCCATTACCTCTACATCATCATATGGATGTAAGTATGTCTCACCTGTTTCCCTTATAATTTCTTCACATTTTGCCTTTGCATCATCAAAGGTTTCACCATGTAAAATC
This sequence comes from Bacillus sp. N6, assembly GCF_052805735.1. NCBI lineage: Bacteria > Bacillati > Bacillota > Bacilli > Caryophanales > Bacillaceae > Bacillus > Bacillus sp. N6. The sequence goes on along the minus strand of NZ_CM127843.1, from coordinate 2,355,997 downwards.
ACTTCAGATCCATATCCTCTAGTTGCTTCAACTTTCGCCTGCGGTGCAGAAATTGGCATAACAATTTTACTCTTAACACCGAGTAAATGAGCAGATAATGCAACTCCTTGTGCATGATTACCTGCTGAACATGCAATTACACCTTTTTCTTTTTCTTGATCCGTGAGCCGCGACATTTTATTAAATGCGCCACGGAATTTAAAAGAACCCGTTAATTGCATATTTTCTAATTTCAAATGAATTTCTCCGCCCGTTTTACTAGTCAAGTAAAAAGATTTTACTAATGGCGTTTTACGAGCATTTCTATCTAGAATCTTGTGAGCTTTTTTAATATCGTCTATATGTAATGGTAGTTTTCTAGTTATCATACTTACACCTCTTCCAATGTTCTATTCCTAAGTTTTCGTAAGTCGTAGCTCCTTTATACGAAAAGAAAAAGTCTTTATATATGTACCCCACTCTGAAATAAACACATTTGCAAACAATTTAACATCCTCTTCATATCACGTTCTTTATAATGATTCAGGCATGCAATTTGGATCCAGTTATTCTTTTGTAAATACGCTGATTCATAATGGACAATATATCCTTGTAAAGCTAACGCATCACCTACCGTTTTAGAAGACTGACCTTCGCTTAATTGAATTGTAAATATAATTTTCGCGGCATGTTCTTTAGGTGAAACAAGCTTTAACCCCATATCAGTAATAACTTCTTCAATATACTCGTATGTCTCTTTAATTTTTACAAATACCTTTTCATCTTCAAATCTCTTCAACGCTTCTTGCAATGCATAAATTAAATTCCATGATTGTGAGTATGGAATGCTTTCATTTTCTTCATACATACCAATGTCCATATAGGCCGGCACAGCCTCGTTTATTTTTACAATGTGGTTATGAAAAACGAAAGAAATTCCTGTATATGATTTAATCGCTTTACCGCTAACACCACTTGCAAAATACACATCCTTTAAGTCTAATGGTATTGCTCCAATTGAGCTTATGCAATCTACACATAGTTTTATTTGATTCTCGTTACAAAGAGTGTTTAGCTCGTTTAAATCGTTTAACATTCCAGTAGATGTTTCATGATGAACAAACCAAAGCCATTCATAATTTCCAGTTGTCATGATTTCTTCTAATTCGGTATAAATAAATGGATCTCCCATTTCCTTTTTATAAGTATCAAAATGTAACTGTGCTCGTTTTGCATGTCCAACTAATCTATTACCAAATTCCCCATTTGTTAATACTAGTCCTTTCCCTTTTAAAGAACGTAACTGTAAAGCGATCGCATCATTTGCTAACGTCCCTGTTCCTAACATAAGCTGTACATGTTTTGCTTTTGTCATGTAAAGTAACCGTTTTTTCACATTGTCCATCATCACTTGAAATGACTTAGAGCGATGCGAAATAGGCCGCGTAGAAAATGCCTTTCGAACGTTCTCTTCAATATCTACTGGACCAGGTAAAAACGTATATTCTTTCGTCATAATCCCCCCAACGCTCGATTCTTCAAACATAACAGGGATAACATACATTGGCTGGAAGGCCGCTTCTTCTGTACCAACTAACGTATGGAAAACTTTGAATCCCATTTGCTCATATAAAGCTAGTTCACGTGTTGTTGCAGAAATGAGTGCTAATTCATATCCATTTAGAAGCAAATAACGATGTAGAAAACGGATTAATCCTAATAACGCTCTTCCATTCCTATATTCACGTTCTACTGAAAGTAAACGAATTTCATACACTTTTTCTCCATGCTCTTGCAAATAAACATCTAAATTTGAAATTTTATAATCTAACGAGAATGGTCGTTTTCCCCGCACCGCGACCATACCTACTAATCTATCCTCATCTAAACAAATTAAATATGTATTTTCTTCATGAAACCGATCTATACGAAACCGGTCTTTCGTTTCTTCATGTTGCGGAATCTCTTCTACAAAAGTTTTATAATTTAATTTATGTATACTTTCAAATTCCCAATCTTGATCAGCAACTTTATAAATTAACCCCATGCCTTATCTCCTTTATCTATTTAATAAAAAATGATAAGTGGAGATTATCCCCACTTATTAAACATTTATTTTATTCTCGATTTACATATAGAATAAGTACAATAATCATTCCACTTAAAATAGTCGTAACAACAGAATAAGAATAAAGAATCATACAAATTGGTAAACAAGCAATCGTAATTAGTCCTGGCTTCGTAAATCCTTTGAATATTAAATAAAATACAATAAAAATGCCTATGAGGGTAAGCGCTATCAAATAATCAAATGCGATTAATCCTCCAATAAATGTTGAAATACCTTTACCGCCCTTACCTTTAAATAAAACTGGGTAAATATGTCCAATAATAACGGCCAATACTGTTAACATTATGAATGTAGTATCTTCAAAAAGATATTTTGCAACAGTAACAACGATTGCCCCTTTAATCGCATCCCCTAAAAATGTAGCGATGAAATACCCTTTTCCATATACGCGCCCCATATTTCTTGCGCCAGGATTTCCGCTTCCTTCATCCCTAATATCAACGTTATGTCTCAATTTTGTTACTATATAAGCGGTCAATATGTTTCCAATTAAATAAGAAGCCACCAAATATAAAAACTGCATACTATTAATCATGTAATCATTCACTTTCTAAATGGGAATACATATACAATATTCAATTACTACGTATATTTTACGTTTTTAACATACGTCCCTTTATACATTTTAACATCATATTTTTACAAATCATACAAAAATTCTCATGCGCTAATTTTAAAAATATATATCCTTCATTAAATGGTATGTTCCTTTCACTGCCATTTCTGCTTGTGATACGAATGTAATTTCTTTCATACTTTCTTCACAGCATTTCTTAAATACAGCAAATATTTCAGGAACTAAACGCAATATACTGCCACTTACTGCAATTGGAGTTGAGCGCTTAAATTGCATCTTGTTATAAACATCTACCGTAATTCTTGCTAATTCCTTTCCAGCTTGCATTATAATTTCATGCGCATCATCATTGCCACTTCTTGCTTCCTGAATAACTAATGGTGCGATTGCTGCAATTTTATCTTTAGAAGAAGTATATACTAAGCTTTTTATATGAGACGGTGTCAAAAGTTGAAACTGCCTTTGAATATTCAAACTCAATGGACAAAGGCTGATTCCTTGATCGAATTGAATTGTCATTTTCTTTAAAGCTTGTAATGCAATCCAATATCCGCTCCCTTCATCTCCTAAAATATGTCCCCATCCACCGCTATACTGATATACTTCTCCTTTCTTTCCTATACAAATTGCACCTGTACCACCTATAGTTAATATTCCATCCTTACCTTTTAAAGCAGCTGCATGCGCGATCATTGCATCATTAAAAATTTCAATTTTTGTTCCGTATTTCTTTTTTAAACGTAATGTTAATTCATTTGTATTCACTCCGCTTATACCAGCTAATCCTAAACAAATACAAACGCAATGCTCATTTATTAAATTCTTCTGGCATTGATTAATTGCTTCCATAATATGCAAAAGCGCCTGATCAAAATCTATTAATACATTTCCAAATCTGCTCGTACCTCTTACAACTTCATTTCCATTTTGATCAAATGCAATTGCCTCTGTCTTCGTTCCCCCGCCATCTACTCCAATCATATACTTCATATGTTCGCCTCATTTTCATTTACATATTGGAGGGAATGTTACATTCCCTAAAACCACGGAATTCTTAGCACCTGTTGCGCTCGGCACATTACTCGGATTACGATGATACGTTTCGTTTGCTAAAATAGCAAATGCAATCGCTTCTTTCGCTGCTGAAGAATGACCAATATCCTCTTGTATACATATACTACATTTCTCTTCTCTTAATCCATTCCGTATCATTTCAACAAGTGTATTATTATAACTTCCACCACCAGCTAAAATCACCTCATCAATGTCATAATACGGTAAAATACACTCCTTATAATGATGAACAATTGAACATGCTGTAAACATCGTGACAGTTGCCAATATATTTCCTTTACTATGCTTTTCAAATCGATTTAATAATTCAGTCACAAACGCTTCTCCAAAATGTTCTCTACCTGTTGATTTTGGTGGTTTCACGTTCAAAAATGGATGGTTCATACAGTATGTTAAAATTTCATCTACAACTACCCCCTGCTTTGCAATCCAACCATTTTGATCATATGGTACATGAAATAATCTTTGACATACTTCATCGATTACCATGTTGCCTGGTCCAGTATCAAAAGCAATAACACTCTCTTTACTTCGTTTACTTGGAACCACTGTAACATTACCAATCCCACCAATATTTTGTAGTAGTCTATTTTTAGTTTGATGCCGATATAAAATAATCTCTGAATATGGTACAAGTGGTGCACCTTGTCCCCCTGCCGCCATGTCCATCGTTCGGAAATTCGAGATAACCGTCGTGTTCGTTTCATATGCTATTACTGCTGGTTCCCCAATTTGCAATGTTGAAGAAATAATATTCCCTTCTTGCTTTGGCTGATGATAAATCGTTTGTCCGTGAGAGCCTATTAAATCTAATTGTCTCAAAGGAAAATTGGCCTCTTTACAAACTTCCTTTACAGCATTGGCGAAGCATAAACCAAGTTTAAAATTTAAACTACATATAAGTTGGACATTTGAAGTTTCAATTGATAACGCTTGTTGGATCTCATTTTTCATATCATTACAAAATGGAACAGTAGTAAAATGGATGAGTTGGATTTTAGAATCTACACCACTTCCTTCTATATGAACGAGCGCTACATCTATTCCATCTAATGAAGTACCAGACATTACCCCTGCAATATACATAACGTGCATGACCTCCTATTTACTAAAAAACAATCATGTAAGTAACGAACGTACAACAAATCGAAAACAATATAAATCTAAAAAACAACTGAGCTTTTGATGCAAACGATCCATCAATGAAAGAAACAACTACCGTAAGCAAAACGCTTGCCGCAATACTTGTAACAAGCCAGATACTATGCATTTGTGATAGATTTAGCATGCCTAATAAAGGGACAAAAAGTAAATTTGCACAAATCACTCCAAATAATAATAAAAATACGCCTTTATAACTAAATTTTATATTCATTCTATTTCCCCCTTTCTAGTTTTAATGTGAAAGAAGTGATAGACAAAAAGTCTATCACTCAAAATAACAGCGTGCAGATTAAGGATTAACAGATTCCCCGTCACCATTTTTTTCAATTTCAAGCATATTTTTGTCGTACATTTTAAAGAATGGTAAATAAATAAGGAACGATATTGCTATATTTATAAAAACTAATACAATCGCACGCCAATCTCCACCTGTTGCTAAATATGCACCAATTGGAGCAGGTAGTGTCCATGGCGGCATAATATGCGTTGGTGTTACAAATCCCATCGCAGTTGCTGAATATGCAACAGTTGCTGTTACAAGTGGTGTAATGATAAATGGGATAATTAAAATTGGATTTAGTACAATCGGTAATCCGAATATGACTGGTTCATTAATATTAAAAATACCTGGAACAATACAAGTTCTTGATAATGCTTTCGAATATTTCGATCGACCAAATATAATCATAGCTAATACAAGCCCTAACGTCGCACCAGAACCGCCAATCCATATAAACCATTGATATAACGGCTCTGGTGAAATAAATGGCAACTGATCTGCTCCACTAGCAACTGCTTCACCATTTTTCCCTAGGTATACTTCCCATAATGGCCTAGCAACAGTTCCAACAACCGACACACCATGGATTCCGAATGACCAAAAAAACGTAATTAAAAACACTGGAATCATTACACCGAAGTAACTATCCCCAGCTTTTACTAATGGTGCTGCTAATTTATCAACAACATGGTGTAAATCAATGCTAAAAACGACAGTTACTAGACTCATTATAATAATAACGAATGCTGCAGGTATAAGTGCTTCAAATGAACGCGATACAGATGGCGGTACTTGTTCTGGCATTTTAATCATTACATTTTTCTTCTTACAAAATCTTAAAATCTCTACGGATAAAATAGAAACAATCATCGTCACAAATAATCCATGACCTCCGAGATTTGTCATCGGAAGCATGAATCCTTTTTTATCAATTAACTCAGGCGTTAATGTTAAAAGTAGTGAACATACCGCGAGCTGTGCTCCTGATAAAGCATCTAATTTATAACTTTTCGCTAAATTATATCCTATTCCAAATGCGATATATAAAGACATAATAAACATGGTTAAACGATATGGTATCAATATACTTGTTTGATTCTTTAATGCCCAAACTGATATGAAACTATCTTTCGGCAGTGGTGGAAATGCTACTATTAAAAAGAAGCTTCCTACTATAATAAATGGTAACGCCGAAATAACTCCATCACGGATTGCTTGTAAATGTCTCTGCTCAGAAAGCCTTGCCATCGGTCCAGATAAGTTTTTATCAAGAAACGTGACAAACTTATTCATAACGTTTCCCCCTAACTTATTAATTCATTTACAGTTTTTAATAAAGTCGGGCCACCAAGCGGTGTGTATGCTTGCGGCGGTATGATGCCACACGGAATAGATTCCTCCTCTGCAAATTTTTTTACAGAGTCAAATCGGTGTCTTATTTGAGGTGCCACCATTACGACATCCCAGCCATTCTTTACTTCTTCCTCTACCTCATTCGTTCCAATTGCATGCACTTCCATGTTCACACCATTTTTCTCCGCTTCTTTTTTTAAAGCGTTTACAACAATTGCACTGGACATTCCTCCAGAACAGACGAACAAAACTTTCATTTATTAATCCTCCTATACTTATAATTTATTACCCTTCAAATGAAAGGAAGTTTCACTTTACTAACAAGCATATGAAGTAGTAAATGAATTTAGTTATAATGAAAGTAAATTTCATTAAAAATATTTTTCCTATTAAATTAATGTTTCAATATGCAATTTTCTCTATTGCAAAGTCAACCTCGCCTCATATATTATTTTAAATAATCATATGATAGGGAGGCGTATAAATGATCGTTAAACGTTTATTAATGATATGTTGTATCGTCATCTTATTCATCCCTTTCTCTTTCATTCCCCCTCACTTTACTTATGCTGAAGTAAATACTACGTACAAAAAACATGAATTACGTGCTGTATGGATTGCATCTGTTCTGAATATTGATTGGCCCTCAAAAACTGGCTTACCCATTGAAAAACAGAAACAAGAATTTATAAGATTATTAGACAATGTAAAAAGCACTGGTATGAATGCAGTTGTTGTACAAATTAAACCAACCGCTGATGCTTTCTATCCTTCAAATTACGGTCCTTGGTCTGAATACATTACAGGAACACAAGGAAAAGATCCTGGTTATGACCCGCTCGCATTTATGATTGAAGAAACTCATAAAAGAAATATAGAATTCCACGCTTGGATTAACCCATACCGAATAACGATGAATCACACCGATATAAATCAATTATCAAATAATCACCCTGCAAGGCAACATCCCGATTGGGTTGTCACTTATGGCGGAAAGTTATATTACAATCCCGGTATTCCGGAAGTGAAAAAATTTATAACAGAAGGCGCTTTAGAAATCGTACAAAATTACGATATTGATGCGCTGCATATGGATGATTATTTTTACCCATATAAAGTAGCCGGTGAAGAATTTCCAGATCAGAAAACATACGAAACATATAATAATGGTAGATTTACAAATATAGAAGATTGGCGACGTAATAATGTAAATGAACTTGTAAAAGATTTAAATACTGCTATAAAACAAGAAAAATCATATGTAAAGTTTGGCATTAGTCCGTTCGGCGTATGGCGAAATATAGCTGACGATCCCACTGGCTCTAACACAACCGCAGGCCAAAGAAACTATGATGACCTTTATGCTGACACACGTGAGTGGATACAAAAAGGATATATTGACTACATTACACCGCAAATATATTGGAATATAGGTTTCACCCCAGCTGCATATGACATATTAGTAGATTGGTGGGTTAAAGAAACAAATAACAAACCGCTTCACCTATACATCGGTCAAGCGGCCTATAAAATTAATAATAACTCCGTCCCTGCTTGGTCTGATCCAGAAGAATATCCAAAACAAATTGCATTAAACCGGCTATATCCTGATATAAAAGGTAGTATGCATTTTAGCTTAAAAGATATTAATAACAATCCACTCGGAGTTAAAGATAGACTTTCAAAAAACATATATAAACATCCTGCATTAATCCCGCCTATGCCTTGGCTTGATCATGATCCACCAAAACAACCGACTTTAAAAGGCGCCATTCCAAGAGATGAAGGTATTGCAATCGGTATCATTGACAATAGAGATAATGATTCTGCTTATTACGCTATTTACCGCGTGAATGGGAAAAATGAAGTGGATATACAAAATCCTAAAAATTTACTTACTACTGTAAGAAAAACAAAACTTGGAGAAATTTATGTAGATAAAACAGCAACTTCTGGAGAAACGTATACGTATGTCGTAACTGCAGTTGATCGATTGCATAATGAAAGTGTGGCTTCTAATCATACTACCGTTAGAGCAAAATAAAATCTCATAAAAAAAGCGCCTTAAAGCTGTGATACTTAGCTTTTAAGGCGCTTTTTGTTATTTATTCTTAAACTTCTCAGTCGCTGCCCTCATCTTCACATTTAAATCGTGATCAATCGAGTCGCGAATATCTCGCTCTACTACTTCCATTTCTTTTTTGAAATTTTCCAAGTAGATCTTCAGTTCTTCTTCCTTCTCTGGTCTTTGTGAAGGTGGTAATTGTACTACCAACGATAACATGGCCGTTAAATCTTTCATTAAGAATGTTTCAAGTTTATGTTGTTGTTCAAACATGCGTTGCTCTTGATAGTACGGAAGTGCATTTAATACTGAAATTGTAATATCATCAACCGTTCTTTGTAATGAAGGATTTATTGAGCGTTTATACGCTTGAATTGTATTTAATGCGTCTGGATAACGGTCATAAAAATACAATTTGTAAAATGATAAGTCTGTCGGTTTTACAGTTTGCTGCGTTTCTTGTCTTAAGAAATCTTTCACTTTCATCGCAGCCACATCAATATCTTCATTCGTAAGCTTTTTCGTAGTTTTTGCCATTACATGCACTTTTTTCTGCTTTTCTTTCGGTAACATCGAGAAGACTTGCTCTCTCGTACGTTGACCTGATGCACAAAATAGAGTATTTAATGTATTTTGTTCTTTCTTTCCTTCGGTGCGAATCCAGCGATAAAACAGTGGATGTTGTGTAAATTCTTGTAGAAACGGTATTGATTTGTTTGATATCTTATCTAGAGAATCTTGCGCTCTTTTATATGGCTTCGTCCATGAAAAATACAGTTTCCGCCCGAAGTATACGACTAAAACAACGACAGTAAACGCTATTAAAAGCAATGTACCGAGTAGTAATAGTACTGTTTGAATGAAACTCATTTGTTCACCTCCTCTAATAATCTGTTATTTCCTTGGACGCTGAATGAGTTTCTGCTTCATCTCATCATTAAATGTGTCTAGTTCAATAACGAACTTCTTGCTTGACTCAATAATACGTTCTGACGATTTTTCAGATGCTTCAATTGCAGCGAACACATTTTGGAATGATTCACGTAATTTATCCATGCTAATAGCAGGGTTTTCAAGCAATTTCGTCGTTTCTTCTGTATTTTGTTTTAACGCTTGAGAATTACTTAATACCATCGATTCAATTGCTTCATTCGTCGCATTTACGGCATCAATTGTTTTCCGTTGATTCGTTAATGCAAGCTGAATAGCAGCTGAAACTGTTACAACGTTTTGTGTCATCGTAATCGCATTACGTATTGCCTCTGTTAATTTTTCATTATTTTTCTTAATGATGTCTACAGAAGCTATAGATTGTAATAATACACTTTTCGCTTGCTGCATATTACGTGTACGTACAAGTATCTTTTCTAATGCATCGTTAATTAACGGAATATCCCTTTGACGCTCTGGGTTTTGTTTCTCAGCTTCAAGCATGCCAGCAAGCTTTTTCCCTAAGTATACTTGTTTATCAAGAGCATGAATTTTATCGTGCGATTGTTCCTTTAACATTTCAAGACCAACTGTATCCTCTTGTAAGTTATCACGACCAATTAGAAGGGATCTAATAATTTCCTCAATTTGCTTATCTATAGATTGATATTTATGCACGTATGTTTCAAGTGGATTTTTCTTAAATACTTTAAACATAATTTTCTTCATACCACTTGCTTTAAGTGAATTGGGATCAAGCTCTGATACCACTTTTCTTAATTCTAACAATGTATTTGGAATTTCTTCATTTTTCCCATTCATCATCGCTGTTACAGGGCGTTTTAAAGCTGATAACGTTTGTCCTGCTGCTTGTTGCTCTTTATCCCCTAAATCTCCTAGCTGAGACAATACTTTTGATAAATCTGTATTTTGCTCGCTATTTAACTTTTGTACATAAAGATCGGCTTCTTTATTTAATTCATCAAGTTCTTCATCTTTTATAACTGTATCAACTACTACTTCTACATTATTATCTTTCACAATTGATACGGGTTCTTTTTTCTCGAGTTCAGTCAACAAAATCGCTCCTTTATTTATATGTGCGAATTTATGTGCACTATATTTCATCTAATATATTGTATTTCATTTGCAAACAGCCTATATGAAATCAATTTTCAAGAAATACCTGCTTATGCAGTCATTCCCTGTTTCTTACTATAAGTATACCTGTAAACAACATAATTTTCCTCAGACTTAAGACCTAGAGACCGACATGCTGAAGGCGGATTCTTCGTATGTTACGTATATAAATTACGTCCTTCCCATACTACTGCACGCAATCTTTTGACATACACCCTTTTTCAATGTGATAATTATATTACACTCAATCCTATTTCTTCTTACGCGCTACAAATGCACCCTTTTGAAATGCCAATAATACTGTTTCAAACATTTCATCTTCTTCAATCATTTTTATAAACTCAACTAATTCACTCGCATGAGAAGTAGCATTATCGACAACAAGAAGACCTTGTGGTTGTAACATACGTTTTATATGTTCAAACCACCACATGTATTGCGTGCGCTCTGAATCTAGGAAAATAAAATCAAATGAATGATCTAATTGGGAATCTAAAAATGCCCCTGCTTCTTGATTATGAATATCGATTCTTTGTAACAGGTTTGCCTTTTCAAAATTGACAAGTGCCTCTCCAACTCGTTCTGAAGAAAGCTCTACAGTTGTTACATTTCCATTTGTTTCTTCTACCGCATTAGCTAACCACAATGTAGAATAACCATTAGAAGTTCCAATTTCCAAGATATTTTTTGCATTACACCCTTTTACTAAAATTGATAAAAATTGCCCCATCTCACGAGAAACATTCCGTAGTTTTTCTTCCCTTGTTTTTTTATTTCGATCATGCTCTTCTCCATATTGTTCAAGTTGCAATAATAATGAATCTACTGTATCCATTCTTTTCATCGCCTTTCCAAGCAATATGATGAAAAAGCTCTTGCTGCCCGTCTATTTTTTATTATATGCGAAACGAAATCCTTTTTCCTGTTATATGACAAAGATTTATAATTTTTTATAGCATATTGTTTCGTTTTTTGGTAAAGTTAATTTCTACGTGCAATTATTCCATTCATATTATTTCATATTAAAATTGCAGTTATTAAATTATATAAACCCCATTTAAATGAATCGGTATTTCAAATTCAATTAAGCGCCCTTTTCGGACGCATTTTCTTTGTTTATATATTTCCAGAAGAAAGGATGCTTACAAATGAACGTGATTAGCTTAGATGCTGCTCGAAAACGAAAGCAGCATAAAAAATTAATGATTACTATACCGATTATTACACGTATTTATGAAGAAGACGGGGAAATTAAATTTGAGGTAGCTGGCGAAAAAGATGTACCTCTTGAAATGTTAGAAAAATAATAAAAAAACGCATTTCTAAAGAAATGCGCTTTTTTATATTTTTACATTTAAATGCATAAGTTTTTCAGGATTAACCATCATATAAATATTTGAAATCTTCTCATCCTCAAATGCAAACGAAAGAACATACGTTACTTTATTATTTATTGTAACTATAACTCCTGGTATACCATTTACCATTTTAAAATCAACAGTGTATTCTTCTGTCAATCGTTGTGCAATCCCAAAGAACAAGCGAATAATTCGATCTGCAGAATAAATCGGATTGATCGCAGTTGTAACTTTACCGCCACCATCAGCTTTGAATATAGCATCTGTTTTTAATACTTCCAACATACCTTCCGTATCCCCACACTGTAATGATGCTACAAACTTTTCAACATAAGAAGCCATTTTCTCCGTGCTTAATTTTGATTGCTTCGGTTTCTCCAACATGCTTTTTCGTGCACGTTGAAAGATTTTTCTACAGTTCACACTACTCTTATCAACAATTGAAGCTATTTCTTCGTATTCATAACTGAAAACCTCTCTTAATATGAAAACAATCCTTTCTACCTCAGATAGTTGTTGTAAAAGTAATAAATATGCGGTGGAAAGGGATTCTTTCATTATAAATGACTTTGATGGCTCATCACTCTCGTCTACAAGTGGCTCTGGTAACCACATCCCTACATACACGTTACGTTTATGCGCTGCCGATCGTAATTTATCAATTGAACGATTTGTCGCCATCTTACATAAATATGCTTTCATATTTTCTATAGATTGAGGATCTTCTATATTATTTAGCGAGATAAATACATCCTGAACGATATCCTCAGCATCCATAACACTCCCAAGGATTCTGTATGCTAACGAAAATAATAATGGTTGATACGCTTCATATAACTGCTCCGTTTCCATGATGAACTGCCTCACTTTCATATTGCTTTAAAATGTGTAACGCTGCTCGTTTCCCACTTGCTACCGCAGCATCAGCTAATATTTCATCATGCCCTGCCCAATCTCCTGCAACATAAACACCTGGCATTTCAGGTATATTAGGAGCCGGATTTTCAACACGGTCAATATGAGGAAAATCATGTACTACTGTTATTTTCGGTAAATATTGCTGTGCAACAACTTCTCTTTTCCAATTTGGATGTAACAACTCCATCGTACTTTCCAACTGTTCTTTATCTTCATGAATGTGATTCATCTCTAGCACAGGATTATGGTACTTAATTAGACTCACTGCAATTGATCCATCTTCACTTAATTTAGCTGCTCTCGATTGATTTGTGAAAAATATAGGTTGATCTAATCCTAATACAAATTGATGTGTAGGATTGGGTAATTGTCTCAAGCCAATATCTAATGCAGCAACAGTAACCGGTACCGATTGTTCATTCCATCTATGCAAACTTGTTCCTTCTGCACCTTTTATTATTTTACAAGCCTCTTTTGGCGGAGTCGTCACGATGACTGTACCTACTTCAAAAAACTCATCATCAACACAATGTATTCTTTGTTTATCTTCGTAATGCTCTATTTCCAAAACATGCTTTTTAGCCAAAAATTTCACTCCGACATCATTCGCTAAATCTCTTAATTTTGTTATTATCGTCTCCCAACCACCATCTACATAAAGCACTCCTTCTTTTATAGAAAGCTGTATTTGCTTTAGTACAGATGATGCTAATTGTATTGTAGGAGCAAACGTATATGTTGTTGTCCGGCATAGCGCATAAAATATATTACGAACCATTGGATCTTTTATTTCATTTTCTGCCCATGTAGTTAGACTCATTTTCGGAACTTCTCCTACATCTAAATTTCCTAAACGAATCATAAGACGTGAGAATTGTACTTTTGCAGACCACGAAAGTAGTGGTGTTGATAAAATTGAGCGAAAATCTGTTGGAATGGTGAATATATCCCCTTTCCATATTCCATGTGCTTTTGTAGATGGTATTCCACCTGGAAGATTCAAACCGAGCTCATTAAAAGTTATAAACGCTGCCCCGCCTCTATATAAAGCATGTGCACCAAGATTCATGCAGATTCCATTTTTATTTATAGTCATCCCTCGGCCACCGAATTGACTGGATTTTTCTAATACAATCACTTTCTTTCCAGCTTTCGCTAAATATATAGATGCTGTTAATCCAGCAAGCCCACCGCCAACAATTGCTACATCAAATTTCTTCATAATAAAATCCCTCCTCATCGTTCTACATACAAGACGAACGATTAAGGAGGGATGTGACATAAAAATAAATTTTTATTACCCTACTATATTTCATTACTTTTTAATTCGGTCATATTGCATACGAAATAACTCAATTGCAAATGGAATATCCTCTTCACTCTTTATATAATAACTGATCCATCCTGATTCAGGTAATATGTGATGTGGTTTTACCAATCCTCGGTTCACTAATTCATCTCGCTTTAACTTCGGAAATGGTAAATCAGCTAATTTATCACCATGAAGATGGCCAAGTTCTTTCTTACCATAATTTATTTCAATACCACCAAATCGATGCGTTTTTTCAGAAACCCCCGCCCAGCTGAGCACTTCATTTCTAATCATTTCACTATATGACATGAACATTCACTCCTTATAAATGATTGATGTACTTTTAAATTAACATTTTCATTACTTTTTTCCATCAATCCAAAGTATGAATGGGAATACGAATATAGTTTAATCTTAATACTTTATTCTTTATGGAATAAGTGAATTTATTTAAGCTACCTACAACAGCACAAAACAAAGACTAGACACATATCCTAATTTTGTAACCTAACTTACCTATAGAAAGGCGGGTAATACAATTGACTGTCAACATCGACTATACCTCTCCCTCAACCAATTTTACTTTTGATGTAAATAAAAGTAATTTTTTTCAAAAAGATGCCCAAAATTATATAAATGTACTTGGCATTAAACAATTAAATACTTTAGAAAATACTTCTTTATTAGATATTTATTTAAGTACAGGAAATGTTGTAGAACCACATATTCATCAAAATGCAGCTGAACTTGTTTATTGTATTTCAGGGTCTGCTGTTGTTTCTTTACTTAATCCATTTACGAATCAAATATTAAACTTACCGATAAAACCGGGGCAAGTTGCTAACATTCCACAAGCGTGGTGGCATTATGAAATTGCTACAGCTGATAATACTCATTTATTAGCCATTTTCAATGCCCCAGCGCCAGAAGTTATTTTCGGTTCTGATATTTTAAGATTAACTCCGGCTCATATGATGGCCCATACTTACTGCCTCAATGAACAACAATGGAAACAAGCGGTTTCTCCTATTCAATCAACTACTGTTATTGGCCCTCCGGCAAACTGCAATCAAAACCGTGGAATGAAAAATTACCCAACCCAGCCCCTCCCTCAACAACATAATCCGTATCACCAAGATTCTTATTACTTTCCTCTTTACTGGGGCTATTAATTTGTAAATTTTTAAAAGAATCATCATTTATCTCCTAGGAAAATACCGAGGAGATTTTTTTATTGTATGTTCTCTTCCTATTAATAATAGTAACAATTGATAGTGTACATACATATAATATTTATATATTAAATTGGAGGTGATAGTACTATGAGTAATTATAACTATCGAAAAAACTACTCTTATAATAAAAATAGTAGCTCTTCAGCATCCTCTCAATCTTCCAATTCTCAATCTTCCAATTCCCAATCGCAAAGAGACTTAGCCGAGCAAGGCTATGTAAAGAAAAAAGGATGTAACTGTAATAAAAATAAATAGTTTATTTTATGGATGAATTCTTTTTTAAAAGAATTCATCTTTTTTTGCTGATCGGAAATTTTTAAAGTTACATAACTTATGCCTTAAATGAGAAAGGGTAAATTATACTTTTTTATACGAACTTAGTAAAGAGTAATTATTCAATTGATTTATTACTTATTTCCTCAAAAAATATAGTCCTTCCTAAATTTATTAGGAAGGACTATATACAAACCCCTGTTTAATTTCCTACTAAACATTGTAACAAATTAAACGATATTAATACCTGCACTTACAAATCCAGCAACTGCAGCTATTGGACTTGCTGCTGTTAATGAAACATACAGTAGTATTTTATCTCCAGCCGCTACTGGAATAGCTTCAGCAATGATTCCTGATGCTGTAGAACCAATCGCTATTGCGGCGAATGCTGGTGTTAATAAAAGAGGTGCGCCTTGTACTGTAAAAGTATTGCTTGCTGCAGGTGCAGTTAATATTTGGATTTGCACTTGAACAGGTGATAGTGGAGCTAATGCAGCTGTTGCACTAAAGAAACCTGCTAATGACGTGATAGTTCCTGCACGTGGTGCTACAAATGCATAATCACCTATACCTAATGCTAATGTGATACTAGTTCCACCCGTTAATGCTACACCAGGCTGACTAAATCCAAATCCAAGAAGAGTTCCTGTATTAGCTACTAACGCGTTAACTAACGCAGATGGTGTTGTACCTGAAGCAAATGGAATAATAGCTCCGCCACCAGTTGCTCCTGTTGCACCAGTTAAGCCTGTTGCACCAGTTAAACCTGTTGCTCCCGTTGGACCTGTTGCTCCTGTTGGACCTGTTGCTCCTGTTGCTCCTGTTGCTCCTGTTGGACCTGTTGCTCCTGTTAAACCTGTTGCTCCTGTTAAGCCTGTTGCTCCTGTTGGGCCTGTTGCTCCTGCTCCTGTTGCTCCTGTTGGACCTGTTGGACCTGTTGCTCCTGTTGCTCCTGTTGGGCCTGTTGCTCCTGTTGCTCCTGTTGGGCCTGTTGCTCCTGTTGCTCCCGTTGCTCCGCCACCAGTCGCTCCTGTTGGACCTGTTGGACCTGTTGGGCCTCCTCCTGGAGTAGCACCAATTAATTGAGTTAATAAGTTTAATAAAAGTTGTAAACTTGCAGGGTCAATAATTAAAGAGAAGAAGAATGGTGCGAGAGCACTGTAGAATTGTTGCAATAAGGAAAGTAATTTGCTTAAATCTGGGTTAGGAGACTGTAGTACGTTGATAATACTTTGAATTAATTGTTTTAAGAAATTCCCTTCTGGAGAAGGTGCTAATTCATTTAGTAAGTTCAATAGTTGAGTAAACAAATTGAGTAAAGCTAATCTGTTTGCATCACTTGGATTTGCAAAAAACGCTGCAATAGCCGAAATTAAAGAGTTTAGTAAAGTAATTAATCTACCTAATTGCTCACTAGTAATCGGAACTGTTTGTGGATTGTTACAACACTCTGGAGTGAAAACAATCGGATTATTGCAGTGGTTATGACCGAAACAATTATTACTTGTCATTTATGTCCTCCTTACTTGTTTTATATTTGAGTTTTTCCTATTATAAGGATCATAAAATTGTAAAAGAGTATGTGTCATATATTGACTTAAAATAGGAAACATGAAATATAATTAAACTTACAAACGCTATTTAATTATGTTCATGACTCACATATTAATTATATGTTTTTAATAATTGACTGCTTAGATTAAATACCTAAACTTAAGAGTTTATTTTATTTTTCCACGTTTATCTCTTAGGTTCAAAGACACATTTTAATTTGAATACAAAAAACCGAATTTACGATTAACATATATTCCGCAAGTAATAACATCATTTTTTCATATAAATAAAGAACATTTCTTTACTAAAATTGGGCTCACCTTATAAAGGTGAAGCCGTTTCTATTATAAAAAACTCTCATACAATATAGTGGACAAGTTATTTTATACTTCGTTCTAATAAAATATTGTAAGGAGTGAAAATTAATTGCCTATCATTCAACCATTTATGGCATCTAGAAGATTTACATCTACACTAGGAGCCGGCACAGGTACAGGTGCAGCTTTTGCAATTGCTGCCACAGCTTGTTTAAACGATGCGGGTACTACTGCAACCGCTTTTCCGACTTTCACGTATTACAACTTATATGTGAACGGTATTCTTCAACCAAGCGTGAACTCCAGTGTTACTACTGGTCCTACTGGTGCTATTACAATTCCTGGTGGGGATGCATTAGACGGCGGAATTCCAATTACAATTGAATTTATCGTCACTTAATGTTAACGAATGTAATTCAGAACAAAAAAGACAGATTCCTTTTCATTAAGAATCTGTCTTTTTTAATTAATAATAATAAATTGTAAAATAATTGAAGAACCTTGCGATGGTGGTTGGTTATCCAATAAAGTTAGTTTACCAGTACTAACTTCATAGAATGGTTGTGGTTGCAAAATTCCATTGATAAACAAATTTATATACGAAACCTCACTAGGTGAAAGTATATTCGTTGTACCATATTGAGCTATGCCATCTGCATCTGTATATATAAGTTTCTCTCCATCTGAAAAAGTGTAAAATAACAAATTAGTTGTTGTTATAAGGCCAATCCCCCCAGTAGGACCTGTCGCTCCTGTTACTCCTGTTATTCCCGTTGCTCCTGTTACTCCTGTTGCTCCTGTTGCCCCTGTTGCTCCTGTTACTCCTGTTGCTCCTGTTGCTCCTGTTGCTCCTGTTATTCCTGTTACTCCCGTTGCTCCTGTCGCTCCTGTTACTCCCGTTGCTCCTGTTATTCCTGTTGTCCCCGTTGCTCCTGTTACTCCCGTTGCTCCTGTTATTCCTGTTGTCCCCGTTGCTCCTGTTGCTCCTGTTGCTCCTGTTGCTCCTGTTGCTCCTGTTGCTCCTGTTGCTCCTGTTGCTCCTGTTGCTCCTGTTGCTCCTGTTGCTCCTGTTGCTCCTGTTGCTCCTGTTGCTCCTGTTGCTCCTGTTGCTCCTGTTGCTCCTGTTGCTCCTGTTGCTCCTGTTGCTCCTGTTGCTCCTGTTGCTCCTGTTGCTCCTGCTGCTCCTGCTGCTCCTGTTGCTCCTGTTGCTCCTGTTGCTCCTGTTGCTCCTGTTGCTCCTGTTGCTCCTGTTGCTCCTGTTGCTCCTGTTGGAATATATATTGGTGGAAGAGCTGGAAATGTAGGTCCAATATTCTCAGGTTCTATCTTACCTTTATTTATTGATAATTTATCATTCCGCTTCAATTTAATTCCTCATTCCACATATTTTTAATTAACTTACATAAGTATGAGTCTATTATTAAGGAATACTTTCATAACTATTCTTTTTTCTTTCCAAATGATTCATACAGTTATTAAACATTTTACCGTTGCTTTAACTACTACTATTAATATAATAAAATGATAGTTCCATTCCAAAAACACGAAACTTATTGCATTCTAATTTAAAAATGAGGTGATTTAAATTCAAGATAAAAATGAAAAAAGAATAGAAGAACTAGTATCAATAGCTCTTGAAATTATTCTTCCATACAGACTTACTGGACCTACTGGAAGTACTGGACCTACCGGAAGTACTGGACCTACCGGAAGTACTGGACCTACCGGAAGTACTGGACCTACCGGAAGTACTGGGTCAATAGTTACAACAAACTCTATGTTCGCTAATAATACATTAGGTGGTCCCATCTCTGTGATATTAGGTGGAACTAATATTCCTCTTTCTAATAACCAAAGCCTCGGTAATTTTACAGTTAACGCCTCAAACGATATATTTACAATTCCTGTAACCGGAAGATATTATTTAACCTATCAAGTTAATACGACAACTGCTCTACTCGCTGGAACAAGACTACTATTAAACGCTTCTACTCCACTTCCTGGTTCTATTTTTTCTCCCGCTATATCAACTTCAAATTATAATAATAATTTAATTACTAATTTAATTGCCGGTAATACAATTTCACTTCAATTATTCGGCGTATTATCCATCGTTAATTTGGTTGGAGGTGGTTCAACAGGTGCCTCTCTAACAATTATACGAATCGATTAAAAAATGATTCATTCTTTTTCTAATAAACATTATTAAATACTAAGTCTGTCATAACAAAAATTTCCCAATTATTTCATAAAAGTGATGACGCATTAAAGAACAAATTGCACTATATTCATAGTAGAAACTATCTATACTAAATTTTCCGTATATATATTATCAATTTACACTGACTTCCACCGATGTTACATTAAATATGAAAACAGTTTCTCTTTTACGAACCATCTCAATACGTATTTGAGAAACATACTCCAATCCTATACGCGAGAGCAATACTATGTTGACACTCAGATGAGTGTCTTTTTTTGTGAGTGATAAAAAATAAAAACCATCTCTTATAGATGGTTTTATCTTTTGTTACTATAAATGCACACTCATGCAGTTGGATAATAAATTGTCATGCTTAATCGAGTCAAAGATTCTCCTAAATTATGATAAGAGTGTGATCTATCGGCCTTAAAACGAATTGAATCTCCACTATTTAATGTATATTGACAGTTATTCACTTCTACTGTCAATTCACCTTCAAATACCGTAATAAATTCTTCTGCGCCTTCTTTATGCCCTTCTGAACTTAATTTCCCTTCTGTTTCTATTTCTACTGTATACATTTCAAAATGTCTATCATCTTGAAAAGGAAAAGAAGGATACACTTTATATTTTCCATTGTCTTCAGACAATGCTTGAATATCTTTTCTTAAGATCACTTTCGTATCAGGCTGAGGATTGTTGATTAAAGAGGTAAAAGAAACTTTCAAGCCATTTGCAATCTTCCATATTGTTGTTAGTGTCGGGCTTGATTCGCCTCTTTCAATTTGTCCAATCATCGTTTTACTCACACCTGTTAATTGGGCAACTTTTTCCAAACTTAATTTTTCTTTTTCTCTTATAGTTTTTAAATTTTTCGCCAGTATTAGTTGAATTTCTTCCATAAAAAAACACTCCCATACTATATACAATATAACGACCATTTTATATAATAAAAAGTATACTTTATATTGTTCTTTTTGATCATTATAACATACACAAATGATTAGGGGGTTTTCACATGCCTATATTTTCTTTTTTATTATTTGTTTTTATAAGTAGCTTCACACCCGGCCCTAACAATTTTTTAGCGATGACATACGCAAATCAACACGGATTAAAACAGAGCATGAAGTTTTGCTTTGGAGTATCTTTCGGTTTTTTCATCCTCACTTCTTTATGTAGTTTCTTTAATGTTGTACTACTTAATATCTTACCCATAATCGAATTCCCTTTAAAAATTTTAGGTGTAGCGTATATGTTATATTTAGCTATTAAAATACTTACTAGTAAAAGCAGTACGAATCCCGGTGAAAAAGATAATAAAAATTTATTCACAGTGGGGATTTCTCTTCAATTCGTTAATCCTAAAGGGATATTATTCGGACTGACTGTAGTATCGACTTTCATAATCCCTTACTACAATTCATATTCAAGTTTTATACTTTTTTCATTATTTTTAGGTGTAGTCGGTTTAATGAGTACATTTAGTTGGAGTTTATTTGGTTCAATATTCCAAAAATTATTAGTGAAACATAACCAATTATTTAACATCATTATGGCCGTTTTATTAGTTTTCAGTGCCGTTTCAATCGTTATACACTAATTCAATGCTCATTTTAGATTTTGCACTTTTTAATACCACTCTTCATCAATCAGACTACTTTATATACTAATCTATCCACATACCCTATATGTTTTAAAACTTTTAAGTGGAAACCTTCTAACAATAGGTTTCCTTCCATATCATATTAAATAAGAAGCAGGTTAAATACGGAGGTGATTTTGATTAAGACTACTCTAATTTCTCATTTTTACAATGAAGAATATTTACTTCCATGGTGGTTAATGCACCATACAAAGCTATTTGATCACGGCATTCTTATTAACCGTGGATCCACTGATCGGTCAGTTGAAATCTGTAAAATATTCGCTCCTAATTGGGAAATACGAAACTCAAAATCACTCGAATTTGATGCTTATTTAGTTGATCAAGAAGTTATGGAAATTGAAAGAGAACTTACAGGATGGAAAATGGTATTAAATACGACAGAATTCCTATGCTGTTATAATAAAGAACAATTTTTTAAATCACTTAACACTATGGGCGGCAATATGTTTTCCATAAGAATGATTATGATGATTGATGAACCGACTCATGGCTACACTAATCCAAGATATAGTTCTCCGCTTGTTAAACAACGTTATCACGGCATAATAATTCACCCTAATCCAAATCAACTATATCTTAACGGTAGATTAATTCACAATAATTCGCACGGGAACTATAGAGTCGGAAGACATGGTTCGCATTATCCTTATAGCATTTACATAGAACCTGCTTTTATTTTTAAATTTTTTTATAGTCCATGGAACGATGCAATGAAAAAACGAAAATTACAAATTGGACCGACTCTTTCTCAACACAGTGTACAGCGTGGACTAGGTTCTCATCACTTAACAACAATTGAAAAATTAGAAACAAAATACAAATTCTATGCAACTTTAACTACGGACCTCCGGTTATTCCCAGCATACCAAATTATATTTCCCGACCTTTATCCTTAATGTCATGAATATTTAGTTTCCACATCCATCCGTTTTTTATTAACATACCAACTCCAACTAAATATGTTTCTCTAGTAGAAATCCGAGCTAGGACTCTCGCTGCACGCAGATTCCTCTTATTTAATATCGTATCACCAGCCTATAATCTTTCATACCATTTCATTGAGCACCTGATGTTGGATCAGAAATAAAAAATGGTAATTCATTTGGAAAATTTTAAATTTCAGATTATATACCTTCTAAAACAAAGAATTCAAATAATAGAACCTAAACTAATGTTTTAAGTTATGGCTTTATTTTTTCTTATTATTCACTTTAAAATCTTTTTATAATAATATTGAAAAATACAGTATAATATAAACTACTGTTCTTTGGGAGGGTTATAATGTCTGATAAGTATAAATTTTTCATTCTTATTGTTACCGCATCTTTTTCTTTCTTTTCCTTAATAAAAGATTTCCGAAACACTTCAAAAAGTTTTTTTTGGGGTAGTTTTGTAATTCTTACAAGCTTCATAATACTTTTAACACTCGCTTTAGATTTAAATCAAATACTCCTATATTCAACGCAAATTGCGCTTGAGATTATTACAATACCACGTATATTCAATTTGATTTTATAAGCATTTCGATTGAGTGTTTTCTAATTGATTTTAACTATTATTGAAGGTGACATATCAGCGATATTTTATACCTATTCCGTATAAGTGTTAGCAAGTTCGTTTGCAAACTTGTTAGCACTTTTTTTATTGAAACTCTGGAACAACATACACCTTCACATAAACGCCATTCTTCATTGCAAATTGCTCTAAAGTTTTTTGTCTGTATTCCGTTACGGTAAAAAAATGAACGATTGGTATTTTACCCTTATATTTATTTTTGTAGTAAGTTGTAAATTCACCATACCTTTTCATCTTCTCGCTATTTATATTCATCATCTGAGTCCGATCTATTTCTACCGCATTTAAAATCCCTTCTTCATCTCGAAATTTCACATCTGGAATAATTGTCTTCTTTTTATCATCTATTTTATAACGTATAGCTGTTTCTATCTGCCAATCGTCGGGACAAAACAGGTAGAGCCACGCTTCATTTCTCATAAGGCTGTGTGCTAATCGAATTGTTGGTACTATTTTTTCTGTATCATCAAATAGCGCACGCCCTTTTTTATTTAAGTAATATACATATTCTTTTTTATACACTGTACTATTAACGAACGAGCCCAAATCCTTTAATATACGGTTCGCATTTCTTATTCCACCCAAATCATGTATAGCCATTAAATGCCTACGTGTAGCAAATTTCAGCTTTCTAATCGAGGTCAGAATCATCATCTGACGATTCAATTTGATGTGTGTTTGTATGTTCATGTTTCTCCACCTCATATTGTTTTAGTACATTCCACATCGTCTCATTAGAAATATAAGGTACTTGAATTTCTGTTAATCTATCCGTTTTAAACAAAGCGCGTCCAGGTATACTTTTAATAGATTCCAATCCACATTCATCTATAACTACTTGAGAAGCTGTTTGTGTCGGTAATCTAAATCCTAGCTTCGCATCTGAATTTTGCTTAACTTGTCGCGGTAATGTATCTCCGGTCGGATATTGTGTACAAAAAATCAACCTGAAGCCAAGTGCCCCGCCAATCCTTGCTATATACGAAAGCATCCTTTGACATGAGATTAATAACTTCTGCTGTTCTTTACCCATACTTTTATCCGGACAAAGTTCAGCACCTTCATCAACTATGATAAAATGTCGTTCTTTTATATTTGTTTCTACAACGTTTGTATAGTGCATTTTCTTCATATAGCACATTTTTTCTTCCATCTTTTCAAGAATTGTATTTAAAACCTGAAACGCTTGAATCGGCTTTTCTGCTATAGATTCAACTTGCTTTAAATTTTGATATGGACCGAATTCTAATCCACCTTTTAAATCAACAATGTATAAATGAGTATAGTCTGATTGTGCTGTAATAAGAGATGTCATTACATTCTTTAGAAAAACGGTTTTTCCCATACGTGTTAAACCACCTAAAGTCATATGTGGAGTTTTATCAAAATCATGATAAATTAATTCTTCTAAGCTTTGTCCTATAGGTACGAGCCATTTCCCTTGTTCAACTAATATTTCGGACCATCTCCACTTATTAGGTATGTCTTTATGAAATACTCGAATGCTTAATTTATAATTATCATAATGAATCCGAACTGGTTTGTTTAACCCCTCACTCACAACATCCTCAACCTTTTGAATAATTTTGCTGGGCATACCTACAGGTAAAATGTAAATATATGTTGTGCTGCGATCATCATCAATTTGTTTTTGAAACTTAGGATAATGCAACTTATCATCTCTTTTAATAGCAATACCACTCACCTCAAAAAAGACTTGAATCTTCTTTTTATCCCCGTCTTTTCGTTTGAACTTATCACTTACTAATGCATAAGTTAGCGCTGCCGTGGGAACCAGTAGTAACTCCAACATAAACATTTCCCCCTTAAATATCCTATAAGGATATCATTGCACTCTTTTGGAATATAACGAGACAAGCCTTTCCTAATACCTTCTCTGTTGTCCCACCCTTCCATATTGTGTTCCTTTATAGAAACATAACTAGCACATAACGTAGAAGGTATAAGAACGAGCCTGTGAGCGTTGTGTACAAAGTAATACATGGAAGCCAATGTGGAACACTCTTCCCCATTTTTTCTGCTACCTTCATTGCAACTACTGACAAACCTGTTGCCGTCCAGATAACTACCGCTTCCCCTGCGAGTGTCATATATTTTCCTCCTCTTCTTTCTCACGGAATATAATACCTTTTTTCGTAAGGACTGCATCATAACAATCCATTAAAGTTTCCCAATTTAGGATGTCTTCTTCCTCACCGTATAGATCCTCTTCAATAACCTGGGATAAACTGAAATACCTTTTATACTCCTTGTTATTAAACACTTCATGATTTTTCATGTGATTCATAATTGATTCCGTTTCTGATTTTGATTTGGATTCGTTATACATTTGACGTAATTCTTTTGAAGGATGTAAATATGGAGTTGTATTCAAATGGTTATACTGCCAACGCATATAGCCCTCTCCCTTCTTGTTGCCTATTCTTCTTTGTAGTCTTCCAAGTGGAAGTAATATAGGTATATGAACTAGAAAACAAAAACTTGTTTGTCCAACAACAAAAAAATCAAAAGGTTTTTCAAAAGATTGATTGAATGTTTTAAAAAGGAGGGATTTTATGGAGTGCAAATTAAAAATAATTTTAGCTGATAGAATGATTAAACAATCTGCATTAGCAAAAAGAGCTGGCATAACAGATCAAACATTAAGTATGATAGTTAGAGGGAAAAGTGAACCGACATTACGAGTTGCTATGCGTATAGCAAAAGCACTTAATATGCAGGTTGAGGATATATGGGTAGACATTGATTAAGTTTCCAACTTTTGCATGGTTCGATATGATTTATTTAATTTCAGGGAATATGGAGGAATAAATAATGGAATATAACGATTTCGAAACAAAATCAAAACGATATATTAGCGGTGTAATATCCAAGTATATGGATACCTACATAAGAGAGAATCTCATTTGGACACCTGAGCAAATGTACGTGGATTTTTTGGATTATAAAAAAAAATCACATGAAGAAGGATGGTATGGAACACAAGTTAGAATAGATGGTGAATATGTATCCCCTTACAAAGTCGAAGAGTTATGGTTAGTAAGCGAAGAAGCAGAGTCCTTAATAATGGAGAGGTTCACTAAAAAGTACCATAAGAATAATACTTTGGCACGAACAAAAGGACCTATGATTGATAGAATTAGATTTGGTCCATATTGGCAGAATGAATATGATATAAATTACGGTCTCTATCCTGGAACAAGTGACTATAGAAAAACAGAAATTGTAGAAGGACAGTCTATAATTCCATGGACCATCGAACATGTAGAAAATGAATTAATGGAGAACTATAACAAATCTTTAATTGAAATTCTTGAGGAAAATTCCCAAAGTTATATAGAACAGGCTTTTTATAAATTTTGGTTAAAAAATTTTTATACTGATAAATTAAATCCTGCACTTATCCCAGAGATAAGTGGAACTCGCAGAAAATTTTGGGCATCTAATTGCAATGACAAATACTATTTTAAAAGTAGTGATATTCCAGAGAAAGACAGGCTACGATTTGATGTGAAACATTCAACTCTTAGATTCGATTTTGCAGTTATTAACTGGTATAAACAAAAGATGCTTCTTATTGAATTGGATGGACATAATTTTCATAAAACGGTAGAACAACGTAGTAAAGATGCAGTTAAACGTGGATTAGCTACACAACAGGGTTTCCAAATGAGCGTATTCACTGGTTCTCAAATTAACGCTAACTTAGAAGCATG
The DNA here is from genome assembly GCF_052805735.1 of Bacillus sp. N6. Taxonomy (NCBI): domain Bacteria; kingdom Bacillati; phylum Bacillota; class Bacilli; order Caryophanales; family Bacillaceae; genus Bacillus; species Bacillus sp. N6. The sequence goes on along the minus strand of NZ_CM127843.1, from coordinate 2,329,150 downwards.
CTTTGATAGTATAAAAGATTTCTTGAGTAAGAAATAAGATAAAATACATTCTTGCTGTAAATTCAAATATTAAATATTATCGGATTTATATGTTAGAATTTACTATGTTTCCATTTTAATTTTATAAGAACTAAAGAAAGAGGGAAATCCGGTGTCGTTAACCAGTAAATTAGATGCTAAAAATAAAAAAGATAAAGAGTTTAAAGACATACTTCTACAAGTCGAGCCCAAGAAGGAAGATTACTATACATTAAGTGGAAAGTTACCCTTCTCTGAAGAATATAACATGCATGTGCCATATAATTTATCTAATATATCTAATGCAAGTTTAGTCGGAACAGCTTTTGACTATTTAGCTCGATTTAGAATTGCTCAATTTTTAAAAGACGAAACTGTAATAAGAGATTTGGTGGCTTATAAAGGCTTTAAAAAATTAAACAAATACATCGATATTCCGTATGAAATTTTAGATTTATGGATAGAAAAGGTGTTAGTGTTTATTAATGATAGTTCAATATTAATTTCCAATTTATATGAAATATCTGTAAAGCTAGCAAAGTTAGAGCAAGTATTTCGAACTAGAATTAATAAAGAAACTATCAATCGTAACTTCTTTATCATCGAAAATAGCCCAGATGAGGTAATTAACGAATTAGATAATTTGTTAAAGTTGTTTGAAGAGAATTTCATGATCCCAGAGATTATCAATGAAAAGAGTAACGTAATATTTAATCCTAATTTTGGAGTGTCTTCACTTTTAGTTAGTGGAGCAGATGCAGACATATATATCGATGGTGTTCTTTATGACTTTAAAACAACAAAAGACAAATCCCTGAAACAAAAAGACAATTTACAAATGATTGGCTATTATTTATTAAATGATTTAGCAAAAGCAACAATATCAGATGATTTGGGTTTTAAATACGTATATATGGAAATACAAAAAATATCATATTACAAAGCACGTTTTGGTGAAGTAGAGTATTACGATATTGAGACACATTTACCATACGAAGATGTAAAACCTAAGTTGAAACAATTAGCAGGATATTTCACAGAAAATCCCGGAAGTTTAAATTTCGCGCCAATGTTTGCTGATGTTGAAACTGCTAAAGAGATATTGAAACAAATAAGTACAGATGCACTTTAAATTTATTTACAATAAAAAAAAGAGGGATTCCACAGATGCGGGAATCCCTCTTTCATCTTACCTCACATACACGTAGGCTTCACTTGCTGTTACATAGTATGTTTTTCCTTTGCTATTGTGTACTTTATATTGCGGTGAACCATTTACATTTATTTTCGCATCAATTGTGAATCCTAATCCTGCATCTACAGAACCAGCCACATCTTTATCCTGCCAAGATGGAGCTTCATAGAAACGTAGATTGTTAACTTTTGAAACAACGCGCTTCCCTACAATAGATGAATCCACTGTACTCTTCTTACTAAATTTCACATAAGATGAATCGTTCTTAATCCACTGATCTCCACCAAGATTTAACCAACCATCCTTTTCCGCCCACACAATATAAGATTCTGGTTTGTTTAGTTGACGAATTTTAGAATAGCTTGTACCTGGTCCTTTACGTAAGTTAATGTTGTAACCTTCAATATAAGCGATACCGTCTGTTACTGCTGTTGGTACTTCCGCTGGTTTAGATGGTTTCTCAGGAACAGAAACATCCGCACTAGAATTATTGTATGCTCGTTGTACATCTGCTCTAAATTGTGCTTCTGAAACGCCATGAGACTTTAAGTAATCAATTGGATCTTCATGATCCGTACCGCCAAGGTAATGAGTTACATTGCTATGTGTCCACAATCCTTTTTCTACAGATAACCCACGATCACGTAAGATTTTAGCTAGTAACTTAACGTATTTGTCATAGCTGCGTTTGAATTTTGTATAGTCCGCTGTTTCGCATAACTCTACATGTACAAATCGTTTATTAGCAGCAGGTCCACCGCCATAAGCAATGTACTTTGTATCAGCGATTTGGATTGTTTCGTCCCAATCGACTGCATAGTGAACAAAAGCATTTCTCCATGTACGAGACTCATATTTTTGAATGTTAATAGCTGGAGCTTCTGGAGTTGCTGTAGAATGTGCTACAACTCCCTCATAAGCACCTACACCATAACGGTATGGTTGTTTTGGTAAATCAGGAATAATAAGCGATCTATCAGCAAAAGCACTTGTAGCAAAAGAACCAGCAAGTACTAGAATCATAAGGAACGAGGTAATATGTTTCATTGTCTTTTTCATTTAGCATCAACATCCTTTTTTATAATTTTTGTGTGGTCAAATAATCCACTTGCTGACAGTCCAATGATGATTCCTTGAAATACATTTGTTTTGATATCTCCGCCCAAAAATAAAACGCCTAGCACAATGCCAATCGTTAAATTTAGTAACGGAACATATTTTGTTTGTAATCCAATTGTTTTTCCAATCTGTGAAAGGCCAACTATAATTCCAATCATTACAGTAATTTCAAACATTACATACCACCTCCTTTCATTAAGAAAGTGAGTGCTGCGCCTATAATTCCACCAACAATAAGTCGCAAGATCCAGGTAGTATTAGCGCTAATCTTATCTAATTGCTTATTGATATTGATAATGTCTTTCTCATTACCTGTCGTCCGCATTTCTAAACTTTTAATCTCTAAGCGAATGTCCTTAATATCTTGCTTTATTTCTTGAACATCACTTCTTACTTCTTGTAATCCTTCCACTTTGACCACCTCATTTCAAAATAAAAAGAGAGACATCTATTTGCCCCTCTTTTCTTATAAAAGCCGTATTTTATGCAAAATAAAAAACAGCTTATGGCTGCTTTGGTTCCTCATTTATTAATTCTTGTACTAATACCTTTAATTCATCAATTTCAGCTTTCATTGAAACTTTCTCAAGTTTTTCTGCTTCAAGTTGTTCTTTAAGACTGTCAACTTCCTGTTTCAATATACCGTGGTCAAATTGAAGATTTTTAACTTTAAAGTCAACTTCTTGTATTGCTTGAATAGAAATTGAAACCGAGCTATAAAGTGTTACAGCGTCTTTCTGTGGTGTGGTGAATACATCGTCAGAGTCCTCCGCAATCATACCGTAATTAATTGGAAGTGTAATAGACTCCCCTGACTCGAAACGTTCAACATCTCTTATAAAGTGATACTGTTTGATGTTTACAGAGTTGATTTTATCTAAAGCAGAGAATGGAAGGTCTTCTATGTCCGTTTTAAGCGTACGAGAAGAATTAGGGATAAATTCTTGCGCCCACATACGCCCTGTAGCAGATATATTTTCTTTAGCTCGCAGCGTTCTTAATTCTACATCTCGCCATCCATTACCATACACATCTTTAATTTGTAAACTCATATCATAGCCTGATACAAGACTTGCTCTTAGCATTAATCTTCCCATGTTTAAATCATGATCATTAACGCCATTGGCAAAGTATATACTGTTCCCAGTACTTTTTCTATCAAAATGAAACTCACCATAGTTATTTTTAAAATAATGCGGCTCTGTTGTCGTCACTATAAACTTGCCGTACCCAGGAGCCCATCCTTCAGATTCAAAAATAATATCATTCAAGTTTTTAAAACGAAATTGTCCATCTGAATATAAGCTCAGATGTCCACCGTCATTCTGCATTTGAATATAATTTGACCAAATATTAGTTCCTTCTGCATTTTCTCCTTTAGAAACTCCAAATTTTGCATATGCTTTAGAAGGTTCATCGACTCCATTAATTCGCGGCATGACTTGATAAATATAAAACGCTCCTGTACCCCTGTATTTAATATTGTCAGAACCAAGGACGAGTGAAGGTTGAATACTTCCATCATTGGTTTCCATAAATCCTATATAGCCACGTGGCTTATCTGCATCGAAAATCTTCATGTCTTGCTTATTTATTTCAACAAATCTATTTCCACTCGTTTTAAGTGTTACCCCTTCTAAAACTTTTCCTTTGATATGATTTGCTGTAATAAAACCTACTAAGTTAATTCTGTTTGCATTCAAAGTAATGTTTTCTTTACTCATATTAAAAGCTGCGATTACATCGTTTTCTTTTACAGATATACTAACACCCTTTTCAGTTAACTGAAGACGGGTTTCCATATCTCTTACATAAGATGATGTGGCAAATTGTCCATCTGCTTGCGTTTTTGTATATACCTCTGTCTTTTTCGCTGCTGCATTGATCCCCTGTTCATTGATAGTAAAGCGGTTATCAATCAAAGTCATTTTTTGATTAAATTGCTCAGTTGCAAGTTTGTTAGCTAGTTCGCCCAATAAATCTTGTTTATTTTTATCGACTGTTTGCTTCAACTCAGGTATCTTAAATCCAGCAACATAATCTTCTACCTGTTTAAGCTCAACTTTTGCACCGATTGCTGTTGCTTGTTGTTCGAGTTTTGTATTTGCTTCAGTAAGCTTTTTCCCTTGATCTGATACTACATTATTTAAATTGCTCACTGTGGAAGATAATCCAGTTGCTGTTTGCTCTACTTTAGTCATACGCTGTTCATATCCAGCTTGGCTGTTTTGAACATTGGTTACAGTGGTTTTTACACCATCCACACTTTTTTCAATATCAGTTGTTTTCTTCGCAAATTCATCGGTTGTTACTTGATCTTCTGCTGCTGGTTTATAATCAGTTGCTTTATTTCCAATTTCAATTTGCCATTCTTTTAATTCGATCATGCCTTTTACATTACGTAATAGCGTTTGCGGATTGAAAACCTCAATTGCTTTATCTTTAAGATTATAAGTAAAGGAATATGTTTTCCACTCTTGGTTTGCGTTAACATTACTTTCGCAACGAACACCAGGCCATAATTGTTCACCATCTTTATACTTTATCCACACTTCTACCCCAGCCCATGGATTCGGTGTTCCCTTTTCATATCCAATAGTTCTAGCTTTAAAGCTAACAGTAAACTGCTGCCCTTGTAGCATCGATAAACCATCCGGCACAATTTTAAATGACTTATTTACTATATTAGACACTGTTGTTCCTGTGTCAGATTTAAGTGTGCCACCTGTACTTAACAGAATGTTACGTCCGCCAATCTTCATATCATCAAACTTTTTCTCCACACTACTCAACTTCTCGGTGACTTTTCCTGCTTCTTCTTTAATTTCAGTTGTTGTTTTCTTAAGCTCACTTGTTGTTTGTTGTACATCAGAAATCGTCTTTTTCGTACCTTCCACAGTCGATTCAACCGTATTTAATTTATTACTAATTTCAGTATCTTTTTTAGTTAACGATTCAATAGAAGTTTTAAATCCATCTGCGGTTTGCTCTGATTTCGTCATACGTTCCGTAAGCTTTCCTTGTTCGTTTTGAACATTAGAAACCGTAGTGTTAATCCCTTTAATAGTCGTCTCAATTTCTACCGTCTTTTTAGTAAAATCAGTTGTTGTTACTTGATCTTCTGGTGCTGGTGTCCATGCTGTAGCAACGTTAGCTAATTCAAGTTTGACGTTTTTTACATACGCTGCACCTTCAATACCTTCGCCACCATATATATACAATCTAACAGCTTTAGTAACGTCAAATTTTTCATGAAGTTTCATGGTAAACGCATAACGTTCCCATCTATTAACTTCACTTACGTTAAACACATACTGACCACTGTGAAAGCTTTGTGCTGTGTTACCTTCAATGAAATGATGTATCCCACCGTTTATACGGAAACCTTTTGTATCTGACCAAATATCCATACTAATAGTAATTTCTTTACCCGCGACATTATTTCTCGCAAATTCTGCAACCACATCTTCAGCTATACCCATCCATCTATTTTTTTGACCGATGATACTGTTTTTGTTAATAAACGCTACAACTGGATAACCGAAAGTAGTTATATCTAGATGGACATGATAACCTTTTGTTGGATCTGCCACACCACCGTTATACCCACTTCCCCAACCAGATGCCTGAAGGTTACCATTTAACGATTTGTCCCAACTTATAGAATCATTAACAATATAACTAGAAAAATTAGAGTTTTTAAGAGAATTTCGTCCATCTAGTTTTGTATTATCTACTTGCGTTTTAAGTTCTGTAAGAGTCTGTTTCGTCCCCTCAGCTGTTGTTTTAATCTCGTTTGTCTTCTGCTCCAACTGTGACAAGCCTTCATTTGTTTTCTTTAATTCGGACTTCTCCGCTTTCTGTGTAAGAGCTTCATTCGTTTGACCCATCGATGTATTAATATCCTTGAACTTCTGTACGTTCCCTTGTTTATCAGTTTCATAGATTTGTTTCCCTATAAAACCATTGTTAATTTCCTCTTTTGTAAACACTCCAGATTTATCGGCTTTATCTTTTAACTGTGTATTAATCCAGGTTTGATCCACTTTGCCATTAACTTGCTTTTGAACATCCACTATTTGTCCAGCTATTTCTTGTGCTTTACCTTCCACACTTTGAACTTTTTGATTTAACTCCGATTTGGCGGACTCAATATCTTCATTCACCTGCTCAAGTGTTTCTTTCTTAACAGATTCAACATCAGGTACAACCGATTCCCAAGCTGCGCCTGTCCATATTTTTAAAATACCAGGCTTTCCATTACTAATATCACGCCAAAGTGTTTTATAAGGTTTAAGTCCTGTTGTCGGTGGGTTCTTAGCTTCAATGATGTCTACCGTGTTATTTTTAAGATTCTCTTGAACTTTCTCAGCCAATGTTTTCGCTGCTTCGGATTCTTTCTTAGCATTACTAGCTGTTTCATTTGCATCTTTCACTAATTTATCTAACTGATCTATTAGTTCTTGCTTACTTCCTAGTGAACTAAGAATACGATTGTATATCTTTCGTAGTTCTTCATTTGGATCAGTAATTTCGCGATAATCACCAAACACATATTTATCTTGCGTAGGATCTGTAAAAGATTCATCACCAGCAATCACACGCGCTTCAAGGTATAACTTAGGCGTGAAGCCTGTATCCTTGATTCGGATCGTATCGCCCTCATTAATTAGTTCATGTGCAAGTTCAAAAATACGTACAATCGATTGTGCTTCTACTTCATAAGACACGGCAGTATTGACTCGTTTTCTTAATTCTGTTTTCATGAGAGTCATAAGCCGCTCTGGAGTCATATCTTGGTCTGATGTTTCGGGTGTATAGAAACCAAATTTATGTTTTCCGTTCTGATTCCATCGCTGAAATGCGTCATTATCGACGATGTAAGGTAGTCCTTTATTTATGCTCTCTACCGTGATAAGTTTGTCACCTTCACCCCGTACAAAACCGACAAGTGCTGTGCAAATATCTCTAGAATGCTCAATTCTTCTAACCTCAACTAAATCTTTTCCTAGAGTTACTTCCTTGCCAGTTTCTCGACCTCTCTTCTTTATCATATCTACATACCAGCCAGTAATCTTGGAACCCATTACTTCGACACGATATTGGATTTCTAACTCAAACAAAGAAGCAATTTTCTTTAAAAAAGTGAGAGGGTCGATAAATTCGTCGATAGTCATACTGTGGAATGAAGAATAATCCGTTATTCCACGTTGCCATTTTGAACCGGCAAGAGCGATATCAATAAACGTATTAACTGTTTCGCTCTCTATACGTTGAGGTTTAATAATCCCATCTTTGGCGATTTGAACCCAGGCACCGGAAGAGTGTACAGTTAATGATCTATCCTTTGAATCTTTTTCTACTTCATTATTAATAACATACGGAACAATTCGACCATCTCGTACTTCCTTTAAAACCAAGTTCTGTTGCTGTAATGTAACTGCATGTGGAGTGCCGTCAAAAGTTTTGAATTCTAACATATCAATGTTATTTTTGATTTCCCAATGACGATTATCAGCCCAGTAGTCTTTTGGTTGAATAGCTGCTATAATTTGATCTGTTTTAAAATCAACAACATGAAGTATTCCACTTGGCGTTCTCATCTAAATCGCTCCCTATATGTTACCTTTGCTATCCCTATGTTAGATGGCATAATTTCAAGTTTATTCTGGCCCTTAGTTATTTTAGGATAATCACTAAATAAGTCCTTCAGATTAATTGCACTTGTACCATTAATACTAATTAGACTTTTAGCTGTATCGATTTGCACTTTATCTCCTTTCTCAACAATATAAGGAGGATTATTAGTTGTATTTTGGTTAACTTTCCAAATCTTAATATCATCAACTGTCATGAGTACAGCCGGATTATTGTTCCACCATTGACAGATAGAAAGTTGCACCTGTGCAACTTTATTCATCAAAATCCCATCTTTGTCTACCCAATTAGCTTTTGTTCCAGCATCATCAATCTCAGTTCCATCAGCAAATTTTGCAATATAAAACTCCCATTCGTTTCCAATTCGATGTACACATAACTTTCCATAAAAATTATTCCACGTCCAAGGATGCATACCGCGTGTATAGAGCATTACTTGTTCTGCTTGATGCCCTGGATAGGCAATCTTAGCAACACCAAAAGTTTCTTCAGCCTCCCAATATACATCGCTTAGTGACAGTCGGACTACAGGTTTACTATTCTCATCAAGTAGGGCCACTTCTACTTGTCCCATTTGTACATAACTACTACAATTGAATCTTACATAAGCATCCATTATAAAATCTTGTAATGGTCCTCCAGGAATGCTCTTTTTAACAATCGCCCCATGATTCCCTTTGTAGTTCGTATCGCCATAATCTTCTACATAGAATTGATGTCCGTTAGATTTTAATGTACCTCCACCTTTAGTGTTTTCAAACTGCGATACACTTGTCCATCCTACTGTAGTAGACATTTGATCCCACATTACTCTTTGTTTTCTTTCTACAGGCAACTGATCAGCTTGAAGGGGATAACCAATTCTGAGGTATTCATCTTTATTCCAGACATCTAAAAATGTAGATGGATTCGCAACTTCAATTTCAATAATTGGCTCTGAATGAACCGTTCCTTTATTTTGAACATTTGCTGTTAATCCTAGCGCACCTGTTTGAAAATCGACTGTTTGAGTGGGTCCTAATTTATATGGCATTGGGCAAATGAACGTAAGAGTTCCTATTCCAAGTGTTACAAATTCATCTAAATCAAAACTATCATCCACAACTGCTAAATATGTTCTATTTGGTTCTAGATCAAAAATAAGCTCTGCTGGTTGATCTGTTATTAACCAACTTGCAATTTCTTCTTTTAACATTTCTAAATTTGTTCCATCTGGAACGATAATTCCCACAGGGACAGGAAGTGGACGTGGTTCCGTTTCTGTCCCTAATAATCTTGCTCCCGGATATCCTGGAGTACTTAGAAAATTACGTTTCAATGGTGCCCAAGTTGGTCTTTTCCAACCTTTTGCGATTTGGATATACTTTTTACGTTCATTGTTAAATTTGAAAGAGCGCATTTTGACACCTCATTTCTTTATAAAATAAAAGAAACCCAAATCTAAAAGACTGAGTTTCTTGCTTGTGCTCTATTTTGATATTCAGTTACATACGGATGGCTCACACGCGCTATTTCCCTTCCTTCTAGTATGACTGGAATTTCAATATAAGTAGGTTCTGGTTTTATATATGGTTGCTTATCTGGATTATCATTGTCAGGTCTGTATTGTATGACATTCGGATTGTCAGACAATACTTCTCTCCACTTAGAAAGATTACCAACATCGTTGATTGAAAGTCCTTCAAAGCGTTCCATTTGGCGTCCAATTTCTCTTACCATATCACGCATACTTTCAGGGATATGAGTGATCCAATCGTTTTGCCAATCTCCATCTACAAAGATTGCATTAAAATACTTTGTTAATGGGTCATCACCTTGGAAACTAAATATTTCTTCTGGTTTTATACTCCGAATACTATCAATAGCTCCAGATACTGTATTTTGTAATGCATCCCGTACAACAGAATATTGCGTTTTAATCCCTTCTGCAATTCCGTTTGTCAATTGAACGCCTGTAAACAGCATTTTATTCGAACTACTCCCTAATGCTAATTCATTTACTAAAGCATTATTTGCCCTTGAACCTAGCGTACGACTCTCACGTTCAGCCATATAAGATCCTTTTTTAATCCCTAAAGCAAACCCTTCACTAAAAGGTTTTCCCCCTTGATCCCTAGTTAACTTTGACGGAGAGTTCACATTTAATGTAGCTTTTAACGCTTCAAATGCACCTCTTGCTAAACTAGACGCTACATTTTGTACATTCCATTCACCATTAGAAATACCTTTAGCAAATCCACTAGAAAATGCTTCACCAGGACTAACTGAACTAACGCTTTTCAGACCAGAATTACCGCTTTCCGCTACATTAGAACCGCTCGATCTCGCTTGCCCTTTTGTATTTTCCATACCTTGCGCAAACTGATTACCACCTTTTTGACCTTGTGGAGTACCATTGATTGTATTAAAACCAGCATGAGCCGAAGTAACGGCTTCTAGAGCACTTCCTCTGATATAACCTTTTTGATTTACAATACCACTCCCGAAACCTTGTCCACCTTGATTACCTGCTGGGTTACCATTGATTGTGTTAAAACCAGTATGAGCACTAGCAACCACTTGCAAAGCGCTCCCCCTGATATAACCATCTTGACTTATAATACCTTGCCCTAGTTCGCTTCCACTCTTACTTCCACCACCACCATCTGTAGTACTTCCCATGATACCCTCTACGGCTTGTTTCTTTCCTGTTGCCGCATTTTCAGGAGCTGTATTACCAGCAATACCATTAGCCTGCGTTTGACTGATATCAAATCCAACTTGCGTTAAATCTAACTTCGCTCCATTTTCAACTAGTAAAGCAATTGCTTTCGCTGCTAATTCAGCGTTAATGGAACCGTTTTGCATACCTTGAACGAGTGTCTGTACATTAAATTGTCCAGCTTCACCAAGATCCACTTGAACATTACTTTTAATATCTAGCCCCATAGTCTGTGCGACTTGTGGTAAAGATAATGCCCCAATTTGCATTCCATTAATTAAAGTTTGAATGTTATTCTGACCTTCTTGAGTAGCATCAACATTCATTCCATTTTTAACGTTTTGTTGAAAGAATTGGAATACAGTATCAAAAGATAAAGTCCTTGTTTGAAGTCCTGTAATCCACGAGTCCATTGTCATTTTCCCGTAGATTCCTAAATCAATTGTGGTATTACCTTGCATATTTTTACTTAGGAATTCTCTTACTTCACCAGTATCTTTTGTTTTAATACCATCAATCCATTTTTGCATGGATTCAATACCACTTTGTGATAAATCCACTTTATAAACTTCTTTTAATTTATTAGCATTTGCGGTTGCTACAGCTGAAGAATCTAATTCACCCTTTTGAAGTTTCTGTAAGAATGTATCAATTGTGAATTGTCCAGCTGGCCCTAAATCAATTTTCATTTTGCCATCAATTTCTTTTGCCATTGATTCGGCTAACAATCTAGATGATTCTGTACCCTTTTGTAATTCAGAAAGATACATTCCTATACTTTCAATTTTAGATTTGCCATATTGCAACTCGTATCGAAGTAATTTATCTTGATAATCTTTTTCAGCTTTCTCTTGATTACTTCTAAAGCGTTGTTCCAAATCAGCCGATTTTTCACGGAATCCATATGCCGCTTTGAACCTTGCGCCCCATCCCTTATCTTCTGCTTCTATCCTTTTAGCTTGTGATGCCAAAACTTCTGAATCTTCTTCCTTCATATGTTGCTGCAACACTTTAAATCCATCATTTCTAATTGTCTGCAAGTCATTTACATGCTTCGATTCATAAAGTGCAATAGCATCTAATGTTGCTTTTCTTTCTTCCGGTTTAATTTCGCCTAATTTAAACGCTTTTTCTACATTTTCACGCCAACCTTTGGTTTGCTTTTCTAAAGATTTAACACCATCTTCATATACCTTTATGATGCTTTCAAACCGTTTTTTTCCAGCATCTAAAGATAGCATCCCTCCAGCTTCAATTTCTTTCGAAATAGACGTGATTTCCTTTGCTTTTGTGTAGAATTGTTGAACGTTTTTATCAGCAACCTGTAATGCTTGTTCGAATTTTTGAGCGAAATCTTTTGGCATTTTCATGGTATCTCCTTGATACCTTTTAATACCCTCTTCCAAAATCTTTTCCGCTTGTGTAGCAACTTCAATCTCTTTATTAATAGATTCAATGACATTATTTTTCACTTGTTCTAGGGTTTGTTTAGCCCCCTCAGGAACAGTTCCCATCAACTGACTAAACATTTTATTGAATTCGCTTTTCTTTCCTTCTAACTCTTTAATAACTTCATTTGTCATTCTTTGAAAAGCTTTAATGGTTTCGTCCGCTGCTTTATTCGCTTCCTCACCTGTTTTAAGTTTTAAATCCATCATGTTATTGATAGCTTTATCTTTTAAATCCACATAAGCACCAGCTGCTTTACTCGTTGCGTCACTTACTCTTTGACCAAACTTATCCATATCATTTTGTGCCTGTTTGGATTTTTCGTTCAGATCAACTATTGCTATACCTAGCGCCCCTACAGCAAGAACTGCTCCAGTAATAGCTAAAGCAATCGGGTTTGCTAATAAAGCTCCTATCCCCATTGCTAAGAATCCTACAGCTGTTGTTACTCCTGCTATCCCAAAAGCCAATAAAGCACTTTTTGCAATCATTTGTTGTGTTGATTCGTCTAAATTGTTAAACCAATCTACGACACCCTGAACACCAGATACTACATCAACTAAAATAGGTAATAACGCATCACCAAATGACTTTTTAAGGGTATCTACAGCACCACTTAATTCTTCAATTTTTCCTTTTGTTGTATTCATCTTTGTCTCAGCAACTTCTAATGCTGTTACCTTTGACATTTCCGTATACATATTTTTCACACCATCTGAGCCCTCTTTATAAAGAATATTAGCGGCACGAATAGCATCAGAACCAAACAATGTATACATGTACGACTGTCTTTGCTCAGCCGTTAATCCTTGCATTGCCATTTGAAGAATTTCAGCAATATCGGACATTTCTTTCAAATTACCATTTGAATCGAAAAAGGCATTTGTCATAATACCCGTTTCAAAAGTTAATTTTTGAAACGCCTTCTCTGCTTTTTCAGATCCAACCTTCACACCGGCTTGTTTTGCTGCGTACTCAGATAAAGCACCAGTTACATCTTTAAAGGAATTTGAAGTTGGTTTAATCCCTTTTTCTCCAAGAAACTGCATTGCTTTGCCAGTATCGATTGTTATTAATCCCAAATCACTAAACATATCGTAAGCTTCATTAGATTTTGGAATTAAGTTTGCTAACATTGTCTTCAATGACGTACCTGCATCAGAACCTTTTAAGCCGTTCTGTGCAAATAAAGCTAATGCCGTTGTTGTATCTTTAAAACTAAGTCCCACACCAGCTGCAACCGCTGAAACCATCGATAACCCAAACTTCATTTCTCCAACACTAGTTGCTGAAGCATTTGCTGCACCAGCTAATAGATCAGCTGCTTGAGCTACTGATAAATTATCATCCTTAAATGCATTTAGAGCTGTAGAAGCAATTTCTGCTGCATCCCCCAATTCTAATTCCCCAGCTGTCGCTAAGTTCAAGGCACCCTCTAACCCGCCATTAATAATGTCTGTTAGGCTTACCCCTGCTTTAATTAGCTCCTCAATACCTTGCCCTGCTTCCACAGATGAATATTTTGTTTTTTCTCCCATCTGTACTGCAAGTTCGCTAATTTTCTTCATTTCATCGCCAGTTGCACCAGAAACTGCTTGAATATCAGCCATCTTCTGCTCGAAATTCATAGATTCCTTTACAGCCATCGCAAGTCCAGCACCAATAATCCCAGTCATGGCTGCAAAGGTAGTACCGACCTGTCCACCTACATCTTGCATTTTATTTCCTGTATCGCGCATCCGTTCTCCGGTACGATGAAGACGATTTTGTTGCTCGGCTAATTCACGGTTCGTTTCTCTTATTTCATTTTGAATCCGTTCTTGAGCTGTTTCAGCACGATTCATAGCAATTGTATTATTATCAATCTGTGTATTTAATCTCTGCAACGCTTGACCATTGGATGTATATTCAGCTTGAAGTTGTTTTAACTCTTGTTTTAATTGTTTTGCTTCTTGTGAGTTACGTCCAAATTGCTGAACAGCTTGTTCATATTGCGTTTCAAGTCTCTCCATAGAAGCTGCTAATGTTAGATTAGACGCTTGCAATTGCTCTTGTTTTTGTCGTGCCTGTTCAATTTTTTGACGATAATGTTCTACTTTTTGGCCTTGTAAGGTGAATTTTTCATTCAAATGAGTTAATTTGTTTTGTAGCTGTTCAACAGAATTCCCAAGTAATCTAGCTCGTTCGCTTGTGAGATTGAATTCTGAATCCAACAAACGTAAACCTCGGTTAATTCCTGCAACTCCATTTTCAAAACGTTGGGTGTCAAGTGTGACCCGCGCACCAATCTCCATATCTCCAGCCATTTATCTCACCTACCTTTATAACCAAGCTGGTGCTTGATCTGCTGTTCGGACTACTTTTCTATCTTCTTGTTTTTTCTTATAAGCTAGCGTTTTAAAGAAAAGCACTAAATCCATCTGATTAATATCCGCTTGGGATATACCAGAATCTTGTAACATGCTATATATACCGAGCATCATTTCTGTGGGTTTAAACGGTTCCTTTTGTTCCTCGTTCTCTTTTTTTTTGTTGAATTCGTCTTAGAATCAATAGCGTTAATAACAGCCACAGCCTCAGCGATACGACCCACAATCGCTAGACAAATTGCATAGATAGTTGATGTTAAAAACCAAATGTGTACTCCCTCAAGAAACTCTTCCACTGTAAATCGATTTCCAAACACTTTAACAACAAAATGAGTAGCTTCTTTTAGTACATCAAAACGAACATTTTCAACATTTAATTTCTCAGTCCATTCAGCTGCTTCAAATCCGTCAGTAGACGAAATATATGTTGGTAAAAAGAAAGTTTTTTTACCAGTGGGTAGATTTAAAACCAATTTAAACGATTCTGTCTTTTGATTTTCTTGCATAATTGAATCTCCCTTCATAAATAAAGGGCACAGCATTATACCGCGCCCTTTTTATAATTTTATTTGCTAAGTGATGGCGTTGTTTGTGTTGGTGGTGCCGGAACTGTTTTAAACCAGTTTGCTGCGACTGTTTTATCATGTTCTGGGTCTTCTTCGTCCAAGCGATTTCTCCAATTCCCATCAGAACGTTGAATCGCTTTTCCTTTGATTTTAGCTGATTGGAAATTCGGTTTATCCTCCGCTGTTTTATGTTCATCACTTGGAATTTCAAATTTCATTTTGTAATAACATACATATAAATTTTTACCACTGAGATATGGTAGACGGTATAATAACGCTACATATGGAGCAATATCGTTAACATTATCGACAACTTGTCCTTTAACAACTTTTTTACCTAATAATTCTGCGTAAACTGCTAAAGGTAGTTTATCTACTTCTAATTCAATTTCTGTACCACCAAATGCAGATGCCGTTGCACTTGGCCCACCCTCTGCAAAGAAAGTCGCTGACTCAGATTTAGTATCTGCTTTACCACTTACTGTTTTACCAATTCTTTTAATTGCACCATAAGTAAACGTTTCATCTTCTTTCTCTGTTAAAATCGCATAATGTAAATCTCTAAAATCAATAATCATATATCTTCCTCCTTAACTTTTTAATTCTGTACGAAACCTCATACCATAATGATAGATTTTCGTATCTGGTTCATATAAATTTGCTGTTGTAATACGCTGAAATCCTATATTTTTCATAGAAGTATTTACTGCTTCTTTTAGATCACCCTTAACGGGGCTAAACGACCAGATATCTACTTGAAATAAAATAGTGCTAGTAGATTCCGTACCCTCCGCGTATCTGCTAGCACTATTATCTAACTCAGAATAAGTAATCCATGTTTTTCCGTTATCGTCACCACGAATCATATTGTAGATATATTCTCCACCAATTTTTTCTACAATTAAAGGCGTTGTAAGTGCACGTAACACATCTCTTTCTAAGAATCTCATACGATATGCAATGCCGCTGCAAAGACATTTCGCATCTCATGAACAGCCTTTACTTCCGTGTGAGTTACTGTCTTCTCAATAAAGCCTTTATGTGGTGGATGTGGCATTTTACTTGTTCCCCAGTTTTGGAATTTCATATAAAAGTGTGGGGAATTATCATCTCTTTCCCACCCCACACTAATTGATTTGACTCCATTTCGAGTTTTTATTTTTCCGACAAGCACCTCGTCCTTTGCATGTTTACCTGTTCTCCATGATTCTGTGGGTGAAGGTGCCTTTGGATGTGCACTTACTGGGCTTTCTACCTCTAAAGCATCCTTTACTACCTCAGCACCTTTCTTTAATGCTGAGTTTTCAATTGTTTTTACACTTCTTCCTAAAGCTTCAAAACGATGAATTGCTTCTTGTATTCCAAAGGTTGTTACTTCTGCCATATAGATCGCTCCTCGCACACCAAGCATGTCTCTTGATGTTGTTCATCAACATCTACAACAGCTTTTATTTCAAAGAGTCGGTCATCATATAAGACTCGCATTTTCGAATCAATTCCCCTACGAAATCGCATAAAAAAATTCACTGTTCGTACCGCATTTTCAGTATTTCCAGCGAATATTTCATAGTTAAATCCCTTTCCAAATGGTGTTTTTGCTCTTGCCCAAACAGTGACAACATCTTTCCATTCTGGTGGAATTGGATTCCCTTCTTCATCTTTTTCATTTGCAATTTCCTGTTGAATTGTTATTCTTTTATTTAATTTACTTGGATTCATGATTATCACCGTTATTATAGTCCCTTAATTGTAATATGGTAGTTTCTAATGACTGTTTTAACGCAGGGACATTTAATGATTTATCTTGATTCTCATAGTTTAA
Source organism: Bacillus sp. N6 (assembly GCF_052805735.1). NCBI lineage: Bacteria > Bacillati > Bacillota > Bacilli > Caryophanales > Bacillaceae > Bacillus > Bacillus sp. N6. The sequence goes on along the minus strand of NZ_CM127843.1, from coordinate 2,312,253 downwards.
TAAAACATGTGTAATTACCGCTATTTTGTAAAGGGCCTTTTCACTTTCAGGAACACCAGAACCTAGTAAGGCTTCTTTTGCTCCATCGATTAGAAGTTGGATAATTGCATCCTCTTCATTCCCATCAATTTTTAATTTTCCTTTTATAAGCTCCAGCATGCTATCACCTACGATCCTGAAGCATTTGTTTTCGCTGATAATTCAACGCTTAACGTTGAACTTAATCCGTTATTCCCAACAGCTTTCACCTGATAAGAATATGTTGTATCACCTGTTAATCCTATATCTTTATAAGTTGTTGCTACTGACGTTCCTACTTGTTTGCCATTACGTAATATTTGATATTCTCTAATGCCCCCATCATACACAACAGGAGACCAACTAATGTTGGCCGTTGTTACTGTTGTAGAATCAACTTTTAATCCTGTTGGAATTTGGGGTGGATTAGGGTGTAGTCTGTACTTCTGCAATACGGAATGCAGATTTCAGTTTGATTTTATGGTCAAACCAAGCTGTTAACACAAATAATTCAATACCTGTTTTCACATCTTTATCGCGATCATAAATCATATTTGGATCATAGTTGAAGTGGGAATACCTGAAATCACCCACAATAGGATTCACTGCTGAATCACAGAACTTAACTGGTTTTCCTAAAACTTGTTCTGGTTGAGCATTATATAAGGTAGCACTACCATTAGCAAGCGTTTCAATTATGTCTAGATAATCTGCATAGCGCATTTTAATAGTTGCATTTGCACGGAAATCTTCATGTAAATCTGCAACTGCTGACTTAATAGCTTTATATAAAGTTGCACCTTTAACAGCTTTAATGCCAGCTTTATAGAATGACATAGACTCTTCCCCAGATTTAGGCGTTGTAGCGAATGCCACTTTCTTCTCTTTTGCTGCTAAACCACTTTCTAACGCCTGATCTACAGTTTGCACCAAGTTTGTATCTGTTGCCGCTAAAACAGTTTCTGAAATAGGTACAAACACCTTGAATTTATTGCGTCCGAAGGTTACAACATCACCTTCCGCTTTTAATTCCTTTGCTGTTTCTGTATCAGCAATAAAATCATCATCATCTAATGTAAATGTAACTTTAGGGATTTCAAGATTCGTTACACTTGTAAATGTAGATACTTCCCTTAATGGATTTTTAACGAATGGTTCATGCAATAATTCATTCGTCATTGTGCTTGGAAGAATTTTTTCTCCACCTGTTGAGTTCTTATCACCAAGAGCCGCTCGTGCTTCTTGTGATAAAGTACCACCGCGAATTGTTGCGCGAACTAATTCTGCTTTCGCTGCAATTACCTTTTGTTTTGGATCTTCGATAGATTGCAAACCAGTTTGAGTTTGAAATTGTGCTTTTTGTTCAGCTTCCATCGTGTCATGTTGTTCTTTAATTACATTGAAACGCATTTGAAGGTCCTTCTTGGATTGTTGTAACACTTGAAGACTTTCCATAGTTGCGGATGGATCAATCGCCTTCTGAGAAAGTTCATTCTCTACTTTTTGGAGTTGCTGACCAATAGTAGATAAATTTTGTTTTAATTCAAATAATGTATTTTTTGAAAAGTATTGAAAGTTACCAATAGATAATCGAAATTTATTTTTCATTTTCATGAATGAATTCCCCCTAAAATTGTGTTTATATAGTCCGCATTAGCTTTCGCTTCTTCGGCAATTCTTTGTCGTTCTAACATTTCGTTTGATGGTATGTTAGCTTGTGCATTAACTAGTTGCTGTGGAATATTTTTGTATTCCTTCATCCACTTTTCATCTAGACATGCTGCTGCATTATTTGCTGAGATAATTTCATCACAAAGTCCATACCCCATTGCTTCTTCAGCTGATAACCATGTCTCTGCATCTAGTAATTGTTTTAATGTATCTTCTTCTAACTTTTCACCAGCACGAGTTAGATAGTGTTGCACCATAGATTGGTTAATACGTTCAATGTCATCCGCTGCTTTACGTAGCTGATTGGCATTCCCTGACGCGTATGTCCATGCATTGTGAATCATCATCATTGAATTAGCATACATAATGATTTTGTCTGAAATCATCGGTAATACTGATGCACACGAAGCTCCTATTCCATCAATATAAGAGATAACCTTTGCCGGATGTCTTTGTAACATGGCGATAATAGCCATCGTTTCAAAAACAGATCCACCTGGACTATTGATATAAAGGTTAATCGTTTCAATACCATCACCTAATTCATCAAGTTCATTTTTGAACGTAATAGAAGATACTTCTCCATACTCTTCCCATGCATACTTTGTAATTTCTCCATAAATAAAAACATCGGCCGTTTTACCATTGGCGGATGCTTTCATTTGAAAAAACTTATTCTGTTTGTTCTTTGCCACCGTTTTTCACCCCCTTCCGTTGAGTTGGGTCCATATCAATTGGATATAAATCACCACTTACCCAAAGTTTTGAAGCATTACCACCCACAGGCGGTTCATCTTCTTTTTGACGAACATCATCTTGTGATAACCATCCACTCCTAATTGCGGCTTGATAATAAGCTGTTCTTGAAGCTGTATCACCTCTTAACAGCCCTCCAAGGTTAAATTTAAAGTAATGGCCTTCTTGCCGTTCTTTTTTATTCAGCAACTTACGATTCATTTCTTGCTCATACTGACGAACAATAGGAGTTAAAGTCATTTGAACAAACTGAATCATCAGCTGTTCATTACTGCTATAACTTTGTCCTTCCGTGTCATTTAAAAATGTAACTGGAACATTAAAAACGTTAGCAACCCGTGAACGAGTAATTCGTTCTGATGCTAACGTATCTGAAGCGAAGTATTTCCGCTGCATTTCTTCTATATTTACACCTGGTTCTCTAAATAAAATACCGCCATTTTCTTTGTAAAAACGTCTAAAATCATCAATAATTCTTTGTCTCTTATCACTATCCACGTTCGCGTCATAATCCAAAATGAAGCTATCCCTCTTTTGCATTTCTGACAAACTAAATTCTTGTACTGCCTTATCATATTCAAGAGTATTTCGCAAAACATCAATTGGGCAAATACCTTTCCACCTTGAAATACCTGTGATGTGTTTGACATGAAACATATTCATATTGTGGATGTAATACGTGCCTTCAATACCACGTACCTCATACCATAAATTATTATCATCCGTGTTTAAAAAGGGCGTTACATAAGCAGATTCAATAGGGATTAATGATTCCACTTGAAATCGAATGTCACGGATAATAGCTGCATATCCATTTCCAGTCTCATTTCTTGAAACTTCAATTTTATTTATCCATTCAAATCCGGTCATGTTTGGATTAGGTTCATTCATCACAACATCAGACACTTGGTTAAAAACCGTGTCATAATCCTTATAAAGCTTTAATGGTAAAGATGCTACCGTATTTGATAATCTGCTAATCACACTAAAAATCGTCTCATTTGTAGCTAACTTCGCATTATCAATACCCCAAAACTTCCTTCCAAACCATGAAGTGAAGTCATATCCAGCACCTTTCCATCCCAATGAAGCTCCTTTGATTGCTCCCTTAACACGATTAATCAGTTTCAATTTCTCACCGCCTTTCTATTTAAAAAGATCGTTAACTGATATAAATTCAATATTTCCATCACCTTGTAATTGAGATAACATAGGGATTACTTCCGTATGAGCGTTTAAAAACGCTGCAAAGCCATCAATCTTTCGATATTTACTCTGTTTAGATGGTAAAAAGTTCCCGTTTCTGTCTTCCACAAGCTTTACATTGTTCATATACCAACGAAAAAGACGGTTTTTATTACTGATTATTTTTCCATCCAACAACAATTCTTTTACATCCTTTAATGCTGGGCTTAAAGTTAAATGCCCTTGTCGAACTGGTTCGGTTTTAAATCCATATGCTTTCAAATCTTCATTTAAACGGTAAGCATTGGCTGGATCATAAGTGATTTTCTTTATAAAATATTGTTCAGATTGCTCGACAAACCAATCATACACATACTCATATTTCACATACTCACCAGGGATAATAGTGAGCCAACCTTTGTCTTTAAATTCTTTGAAACTAATATTCTCGTTATCACGATCAACTTTAGCCTGCGGAACCCAACTATGAGATAGCACAAAAACATTTCCATCCTCTAAAGGGAACTCTAAACAAGCGCTTGTAAAATCTTCTGTTGCGGATAAATCATAACCTGCAACACATTCTTTACCAGCTAATGCCTTTATATCAATAACTTCTTCATTTCTTTTTAATATCTCAATACCTACAAAGGACATTTCATCATTATCAACAAAGATGTTAAATTGTTTTGTAATCCAGTCATTCTTTTCCGCATCTGTATGCTTGTCTGTATTCCAGTCATCAATAAGCGATGGAAGATCTAGCGAAACTCCCATATTAGGATTTGCTTTAATCCATAGTTCAGGATTCTCAATTTCATCCACACTATCCATTTCGGCCATGAAATAAAACTTTCTATCTTGGTCGATAACTCCTTCCAAAACATCAGTTGCAATTTCATAATATTGAACAAGTGGTCCTTCAAGCTGATATCCTGCCGTAGTGATATAAACAATCATTGGTTGTTTACGTGCACCACGTGATTTTTTTATAACATTAATTAACTTAAAGTTTTTGAATTCATGTATTTCATCAAAAATACCAAGATGTGTATTTAATCCGTCTAGTTTCTTACTATCTGATGCACGAGGTTCAATTTTAGAATGCGTTTTATCATGGAAAATACCTTTCTGATTTTCGCGTAAATGTTTCCGAAGAAGGGGTGATTTTTGAACCATTGCACGACTTTCATCAAATAACTCCCCAGCTTGTTGTTTTGTATTTGCTAAAACATAAACACGAGCACCTGGTTCATTATCTTTAGCAACAGCATAATTAGATAAACCAGAAATCATTGTAGTTTTTCCATTTTTACGTCCAATAAAAATAAGGCCCTCACGAAAGCGCCTATAACCTGTATCTTTATGAATCCATCCATACAAAGAACCTATTACAAAGTGTTGCCACGGTTGAAGAACCAACCTTTTATAATCACCTTTTGATGGACGACAAAACTTTTCGATATATCGTATAGGTCGATGCGCTTTTTCTTCATCAAAAACCCAAGGGAACTCCTCAGTCCCCTGTCTCCTCAAATCGTTTAGATGACGTTGACAAGACAAGACATTTTTCTTACTAGCTATTATGTTTCCTTTCACAACTTGTTCTGCATACCAAGTTGTTCTTAGTTCAGGAGATGGATCTACCAAAATATTAAAATGCTGTATCTGCTCATTTCGCCAATTTTTATACCACTTAGCTATTTCAGAAGGCTTAGAAGTTGTCGTAATCATCATCAGAATCTCCAGTTAGCTCTTCCTGAAGCTTTTTTCGGCTTGCCCCAGTCAACCCTAGCTCCCCTAAATATTGTCGAATCTGTTGTAAATACTTAGGTATCTCTGGTATCAAAGTGTGCTTAGTCAGATTTGTAGCACCAGCTTTATTTGTATACTCCATCGTTAGACCTTCTTTTTTAACATTAGCTGCCATCTCTCTAAACATTTGATAACTGAAGGCAATCGCTTCAACTACAATAGGATCATTGATATCAGCCTTTCCTTCAACTTCTAAAACAGACCAAATACGAATCCAAGTATCTTTTCCTACCTTTTTTAAATGCGTAGGCGGTTTCCTCTCAATCAATCCTTTATCCACGATATCACCTCACTTACATTTTATGGATAAAAAGTACCAATTCAGAAATAAAAGGCTCTTATTTTCAGGCTTTACCCCCCTTTAGAAAAATCACTTGCGCTACCCACGAAGGGGGCATCCGGTCTGGGAGAAAACGGCTCTGAACAATAAAAGGAGGGGGGCTATATAAATTCTTTGTTCGCTTTTACTTTTACGAACTGAATCTTTCTTTTATTTTTCTTTTTCCCTCCACCCTTTTCAGGATGTTCTTTGTTGTGACATGAATTACATAAACTAATTAAGTTATCTAATGTTAATGCAAGTTCAGGATATTCACTTCTTTCTTTGATATGATGGACCATATCAGCAGGTACTGGTATCAATGGATCATGCTTCATACACTCTTGACAACGGTAGCTGTCTCGTATCAATACTAACTCTCTACACCTTCGCCACGCTGTGCTATCATAGAACTTCTTCGCTTCTTTATCCCGTTTGTATTTATCGTAGAACTTTCGTTGTTTCTTGGTGTTATATTCATTCACTATCCTTTACCTCGATCGTGCCTGTATCAATCCGCTTCTCTCGGTGTTGAATATCAAGGCATTTCTCACAGTAGAAAGTAGCCGATACATCTATACCATAACGATTAGCATCCGAGTAGAAAGAATTAGTCTCGCTATCTAGTATTTGGTACTTATGCTCACACATCTACCTCACCTCATTTAAAAGAATATTCTGTTATATATTTACAAATAAATACGTGTTGTTATAATGAAATTAACATTGCCATCAGGAAAAGTGATTCGCACCCCAAAGCGAGTTTCTTTTCCTTTTTTTATGGCTACTTTACCAAGAATTCATCCACCGCTTTACCAAGCAAACTAATCATAGCTTCTCTCTTTTGCTTTGGTGTTGTATTATCTTGCATTTCATTAAAGATAGGAAGTACACTTTCTAATTTCTTTTTATCGATGTGTTCATTTACAAGGTCTTGTCCTAGCATTGAAATAAATGTACCAATTGCAACCGCTTGTTCTTGTTTATTTAGTTTCATTAGCTATCTCCCCCTACATTTCCTTAACATGATTTTGAAGCTATTTCCCTTTCTGTTTCCGTAATTCTCGTAATACCTTCAGCTATTTTCCTTCCGTTTATAAGAACAGGAACATCTATTTTAATCACATCATTCTTATTTGTGAATTTCCCCATAACCTTTTCTAATTTCTCTAACGCTTCCGCGCATTCATTTGCAGCTTCTGTTACTTCCTTAATGCCTTCTAATGCTTCAGTTGTATCAGCAGTTACTTCAATAATTAATTTGTTATTAGCCATTTTGTGAATCCTCCTCAAAAATAAAAAGCACCCGTATGGATGCTTTGAAATAGGTTATTACTTTGTACATTAATTCCGGTACGTGAATTTTTATCCTTATTCCAATCACCTAATAATGAACCGCTGATATGCATCAACAATATTAAGTAACTGGAAGAAGAGCAAAAGCTCTCCTTAATAAAGGTATCATTCAATCGTTACCATCTGCTGGTTTCGGATTTTATGTGCCTTCATTATGAAACCGTTTAGACAACATATAGATTATAAAGGAATCTTTATGAGTTGTGTTTTCCGCCACTTCTCACAATACAAATATAACATGTTAAAAAACAAAAATAGTCCGTAAATAGTTCGCGAATCGTCCGCGATTTGTTCATTCTATCAAGCAATTAAACATTTAAATATCTCATTCATCATAATGATAATGGTGATGATAATGATGGTGTTCTACCTTTTGAACCGGAACTGGTTGAAAAGCTTTCCAAGTCCCTATCGTCGTTAGGATAAAACCTAAATATGTCATTACTTTCTCGATATCTTCCTCCAAAAGAGTACTCGACATCAAAATAATAATAAGTCCCATTGTTAGCTTATAACATAGACTCTTCAACTTACTATCTGATATGACATTAAGAACTTCTTCTTCTATTAATACTTCACGCAGATTGGCTTGTTCAATTGTCCGATTCAATTCTTCATAATATAGGTTTGACTCCCTCCCATCCATTTCATAAATTGATCTCACCAGGCTGTCGTTCATCATTTCAATTTTTCGTATTGATTCCAAATTTAAAGATTGTATTGATGCGAGCGTTTTACTCATAAACTTCGGTATTTCTAATCGATTCAATGTTGCGAATGTTTCATTCATTTGCTTCGGTATTTCTAATCGATTCAATGTTGCGAGTGTTTCACTCATTTGCTTCGGTATTTCTAATCGATTCAATGTTGCGAGTGTTTCACTCATTTGCTTCGGTATTTCTAATCGATTCAATGTTGCGAGTGTTTCACTCATTTGCTTCGGTATTTCTAATCGATTCAATGTTGCAAGTGTTTCACTCATTTGCTTTGGTATTTCTAATCGATTCAATGTTGCGAGTGTTTCACTCATTTGCTTCGGTATTTCTAATCGATTCAATGTTGCGAGTGTCTCACTCATTTGCTTCGGTATTTCTAATCGATGTACTGCCATCAAAGTTTCATCTGCACTACTTGATTTATTAGGTTTATCGTTCAAGCTATCCCCTCCGGCATTCTATTTCAGTTTCTTCTTTCATTACACCAAATTACATTTTTAATTTTACCACCTTTAAATAGATTAAAAAAATGCTATATTTTCTACATGTTTTTTATCATTTAATATTAATAATCATTAAAAATGAATTCACTATAAACCATAGAGTGTTGAATTGGCCTATTCCGTTTTTCCCTAGAGTAACAAGGCTTTGTTTTAATTCTTCAAAATGAATTTGACACTTTTCTTTTGTAGCTAATTCAAAAAAGACCTAAAAAATATAGGTCTCTAGATTTTAAATTTCTTTTGATAATCATTTAGCGTATCTTGTTCTATCCCAATGTATCTTAGTGTTTCTTTTTGATCTGTATGGTTGAGCATTTGTTGTAACACTGCTACATCTTTAAACTGCTTATAGTGATGGTATCCATACGTTTTTCGGAGAGAATGCGTTCCAATACGTTCTAAACCAAACTCTTTTGCTGCTTGGTTTAATATGACGTAGGCCATAGATCGAGTGATTGGCTTATTCTTACCATTCCTACTCTTAATAAGAAATTCATTTTTCGGTCGCCCCTTCGCATACTCACGTATTGCCTTCTTTAATTCTGGAGGCATCTTCACTTCCTTTACCTTCTTTGTTTTCTTTTCACGAATAAAGATACTCCAACCCTCCACATCACGAATACGAAGACGTAATATATCCGATATGCGTAATCCTGTATTAATACCAAGAAGGAACAGAATGTAGTTTCTTTCATTCTGCTCCTTGAAAAACTCCTTCATTTCCTGAATTGCTTCCCTGTCTCTAATAGGCTGAACAAGATTCATACATTCTTCACCCCCTCCTTACATTTTGTTTTCTTCTTGTATACTTCCACTTTTAGATTAAACGCTAAACGTAGTAACGCTGAACCTTTTAACTTATAATACTTTGTTTTTCCTACGCCTAATTCAAGCCAAATATTTAAGTCTGATTCAATTTCTTCTTCCATATAACTTTTAAAAATAATATATCTTTCATCAGGTTTTAGCGTATTCACAGCTTGATGTATCCAATCCATGTATTCTTTTCTTTGCTGCTCTAATTCAATTCGTTCAATAGCAATATCTTCAGTAGAACTATGAAACTGATTTGTAAATGACGGAGGAACCTCTGAAAACATTGTCGTTACTTTCGGCATTAAATTACTTGGCAATGTATTCAAATACTCACGATAACTCCCCAGTACTTCTTCTACCGCTTTCTTTGTTTTCTTTGTATCTACAACTGGCATATTAAAAAACAACTGTTCTCTCATTTTGAGTTCCTCCTTAATTATTTTTACTTTTGTCTTAGTGCTCCACGTCTACGCTCATAGCGTGGCCCACGAATTCCCATTAAATCTTCAATGTCACGAGTACTTAATTTTTCTTTTCGCTTTTTCTTGTTTTTCTTCTTTGCTTGATTCGATTGCTTTTTCCATTCACGTAGCTGATCCTTTAACACCTTCATTTCCCCATCTCCCTTTTCAAAATAAAAAGGACACCTATTCCTAAAACAGCTTTAATTGCTGCTTTAATGAATTGGTGTCCTCTAGTTTTCTAGCCGGACTTTATTCGTTTTTCATCCCATGTTATATCTAATATGAATATTTTGTTAAATCTCCTTTCATATCGTATAATTGTTATGAAAGGAGATATATAATGTATAACTTTTTTATAGAAAATTGGTCCTCTATACTTAGATATGGTTTACCTATTGTTATTTCATTGGCATCATTTATTATTTCACTCATTACATATCGTGCAAATAAAAAATCCTTAGATGTTACCTTCGAGGAGCAATTAATGAAAATTGAATCAATTAGCACCCGGAATTTCACTATTGAAAATAAAGATGACATTTATATCTGTTTTTTAAAGATAGTGAATCCCTCTCCATCAGATATTGCCTACTTCGATTTAGTCGTTATTGATACGCATAATCCTGGTAACAGTATCGGTATTTATAATCAATTAAGTCTAAAAATGTACGATGAAGACATGTCTTACTATAAATACGAAACATCGGAAGGTGTAGCCAATTTAAATGCACCTCCCTCAAATTACGGGGTATTTAAATCTAATAGTTTTACTCGATTAGATGTAGCATTCACACCTTCACCTACTACCAAGGAAGTTATTGTTACATTCAAGGTAGCTATTAAATCTAAAATAATAAATCCATACGCTAATTACCGAAAAAATTTCAAATTCTATTCCATGAAATATCAAATTAGAGATAGTTATATAAATAACTAATATAAAAAATTCTAGCCTTCCAAATTTGGAGGGTTTTTTAATTATATATTTTTTACAAAAGGATTATTTCGTTAAGTTTCTATAAAATGGTAATTAGTATATAATTAAATTATTAAAATATTAGGTGGTGATGCAAATGACTGAAACAATCCGAATTGCTCTTTTCACTCTTGTAGGAATCAGTGCTTTATTCTCTGTAATTAAAGAATTTCAAAAACCAGAAAAAAGAAAATTTTGGATTACATTTGAAACTTTAGTTCTAATCGGGGCAGCCTGGATGTTAATAGGACTTCTCATGTAACCTACTTAATTAGTAACCCCCCTGAATAAAACTCAATATTCCGTCAATACTACAAACAACCCATTAAGTTACTTTCTCCTTGTTTCCCCTTGGAGAACCGAGCAGTTAGCTTTTGCTAGCTGCTTTTTTGCAGTACAGGTACCCATTTACTTTAATATGAATAAACTATCTTGAACCTTTTTTCAGGCATTCATTGGTTCATAACTTACAAACATAACCCCAATACACAGAATATTTTTTAAGCGAGTGCTCTATTATAAGTGCTCGTTTTATTTTGGCGTTTTTCTACAAAATGAAATTTTTCTTGTAATCTGCCTCTGTATATCTTCTTGATATCAATTTCACTGAATCCCTTATACACCGTAAACACTTCAGTAAACTCACTTAAACACATGTCGATGATCATGTCATCAGTCGTTCTAACGTAAAAGTATTTAAGCTCACCCAAGTAATCGTTGTGTAGGTAATAACTCCTAACCTCGCAATGATAGCCGTTAGTTCCCAAGACTTCGTATAGTTTATTTTTTGTTTCATCCATATCAAATATTGATAACTGGCCTTCGATCTCCACTACTTCCATTACAGTTTCCCCTTTCGATTTGACTGAAATGTTATTTTTTATCCTTGTACTCCATCTCTACAAATTCAGCCAAATCAATTCCTTTCATTATCAATTCTTCTAGAAAGTAAAATGCTTCTTGTTCCCCTTCATTTTCTCTTACATTTTGAAACTGTAATTTTTGTTCTTCATCTAATTCAAATGTTACTTTTGCTTCTACAACCATCATTCATCCTCCTTAGTTATTAAAATGAAGTTTTTATTAAAATATTTGATACGCCTTACAAATCCACGCCTCATCCTCAGTGTCTTCTGCATCATCATCCAGGAAAATCTCTATTCTTAATTTCATTCCATTTTCCATAACTACAATGCACTCATGTGAATTATCAAGATGACTAGTTTTCTCATCATAATCATCTACCATTTGTCCCCACTTACTAGGAAAACTATCATAGAAGTGTTCTATTGCACCTCCTACATCCAAATGATCACCATACGTATTTTCATAAACTAATTTTTCTTCCATTTTCATTCTCCTTTTCTAACAAAATAGCGTTTTTGTTTAAATCCACTTTTTTAACTGTGGCTTTGCTAACACTTTTGTGCTAGAATCCACTAGGAAATCATTTTAAAATTATTTTTGGAGGCTTTATGAATAATCAAAACAACAATGAAACAAACAACATCAATAGAGTATTGGCAATTTTCCTAATAGTATCACCACTATTAATGCCTATCGTACTACCTACAGCCATAATTGTAGGAATGAAACAATGGATGCCTGATGAAGTTGAATACCCAAGTATAATGTCACTATTGACTTTATGTATTGGATTTTTCATAGTTGGAATCATCTTCTCTTTCTTATTACGCGTATTTAAACTATCTGAAGAAAAGCTAAAAGAATTAGGTTTCTTAGGATTTACAATTTCAATTGTTAGTACATTCCTGTCAATGTATGTCGGATATTTTTGGCTAGCAAAACTTAATTTCACAGCAGTGCAATTATCACCACATGCTGTATTAGCCTTTGCAATTTTATCTACAATTCTTTTAGAAGTAATATTTAAGCTGATTGATAAATTTGATACACTTGATACAAAAGAAACAATTGAATAGATATTAAAATGATTATCTTAGAGCACATATCAACATGTGCTCTTTTTTCTTTTGATTAAATAACGATTTTTTTATCACTTTTCCCATTAAATTTATCTGGTCCTTTTTTGTACAAACACTACTTTATTCAAAATTGCATATATTATTTTGAGAGGGCAGTTCACCTTCATAAATAAATAATGCTCCGAGAAAGAGCACTGTTCGAATGTGCTCTTTTTTCTATCCAATTTTAATAAGACAAAATAAATCATTCACCTTTTAATCGGACAAGCATATGTTATTGTATGGAGGCATCCACTCATAGGAATCACCCTTTCTTGTCAAAGAGCATACTTATATGCGTGCTCTTTTTCGTTTTTTATAAAATAAGGATTTTGTATAAAACTGCGTTATTAGCACAAGCCATTACCTTACATAAAGAATAAGGTATTTCTATATTCAGAATATGGAAAGGGATGTTAAACATGTTCTTTGCAGCTACGCTTTTAGACATTTACGAAATTGATGATGATTATCATATAACTTGTACATTAGATAATCATTCTAAATTTAACTTTGTAATTTCTAAAAATAAGGTGCATGGCACTCCATTTATAGGTGCACATATTTCAGGTGACTATGATGATAATAAAGAGATAACGAATATCTTTATTGGATAAATGACATACATTTTTGATATCAAACAAGAATTTCGATAAAATTGATTCACTTTTTATTAAAAAATTCATATCTTAAATGGACTTTAAAAAATTAAAAATATAGTTCTTGGTCCAATAGCACCATTAGGGCACATGGTGCTATTTTTGATTAAAATAACTATTTTGTTAAATTTCATAAATTTAACCGCTTGTCTATTTCACTTTTCTATATCATTGCATTTACTATTAGTAAAACGATTTTTTTGAGGTGAATTATATTGGACGAGTTTTTACCCTCCGCTGCACTAAATCCGGGTTCAATAGGACCTACACTCCCACCTGTTCCACCTTTTCAATTTCCTACTGGTCCCACTGGTTCAACGGGTGCTACTGGACCTACCGGTAACACTGGGCCTACTGGAAGTACTGGATTGACTGGACCCACTGGTAATACCGGACTGACTGGAAGTACTGGATTCACTGGACCGACTGGTGACACCGGGCCTACTGGTGACACTGGGCCTACTGGTAACACCGGGCCTACTGGTAACACCGGACCTACTGGTAACACCGGGCCTACTGGTAACACCGGGCCTACTGGACCGACTGGATTTAATCTTCCTGCTGGACCTGCATCTATTACCTTGACTTCTAACGACACCACAGCATGTGTATCTACTCAAGGAAATAATACTTTATTTTTTTCGGGTCAAGTATTAGTAAACGGTAATCCTACTCCAGGAGTAGTAGTCAGTTTTTCATTTAGTAACCCTTCTCTTGCTTTTATGGTTCCTCTTGCTGTCATTACCAATGCTTCTGGTAACTTTACCGCTGTATTTCTAGCAGCTGATGGGCCTGGAACAGTAACCGTTACCGCTTCACTTCTTGATTCTCCTGGAACAATGGCTAACGTCACTATCACCATTGTAAATTGTCCGTAATGGTTTTATTTTTAAGGACTTAGCAATTTCTGATAAAAAGAGCACTGATTTATAGTGCTCTTTATTATCATTGGGATGTTCCTTTCAAATGAAACCTCATAATACCCAACTAAAATAACGCTTTTGTTCAATTTAGTAATTTTTTGTATAATAAGAGTTAACTAATCCAGAAGGGACTGAATTATGCGCAGATATCAATATTTTTAATCTACCTATCACAACAACATAATGGAGGTAAAAGTATTGATTACAGAACTACACACACAAAGATTGCATTTAAGACAAATGAAAGAATCAGATTCATTAAGCTTATTTAGAATATGGTCTGATCCTGACGTTACAAAATTCATGAATATAAGTAATTTCACTGATGAAAACCAAGCGAAAGATATGATTCATTTTCTCAATGAACTAACTCAAAATAATAAAGCTATGCGTTTTACTATTATTGAGAAAGAGTCTAATCAAATCATCGGTTCATGTGGTTATAATTCCTTAGATTTCGAAAATTTAAAGACTGAGATTGGCTATGATGTTTCGAAAGCATTTTGGGGCAAAGGTTATGCCCCTGAAGCGAGTTCTGCTCTATTAGATTACGCTTTTACACATTTGAAACTAAATCGTGTCGAAGCAAAAGTTGAACCTGAAAATCTGAACTCCATAAAAGTATTACAAAAATTACAATTCACTTTTGAAGGAACTCTAAGAAAAAGCGAAATATCAGCTGGGAAGCTTATCGATTTAAATATCTATTCGAAATTGATAACAGATTAATTTTAGTCCCACGGCCTATACTATATTGAGGTATAGGCTTCTTTAATTTTTATACAAAATTCAAATTTTATTGTTTTTTTAATGCCCCCCTTCCAATATTGCTGTAAAATCTATTATTGGAAGGAGGTGGAATATATGATAATTATCAACATGCTTGATGGTGAAAAAATTGAAATCCATAAAGATACTATCTTAATTGGACTCAATAATGCTCCACGTACTGATAAACCCTATGAACGATTATTTTATCTTCAGCAAATGTACATAGGTAATTTGCAAGGTGATTTCGAAAAAGAAGGCTCTGCGATTTCTACCTCAGACGAAAGATTAGGAATTGGCGGATTCCTTCTTTCTCATGATATGTTTTCAATTGGTGATGGCAGTGATGCAACTTTATACCTTACATCAGCTGTTAAATCTATCAGCGTAGTCTAATATTGTGCCAGCGTGCTAGCTTATGAGCTAGTACGCTATTTTCTTTTTCTAATCCCTTTAATAAATCAATGCATTTATTATTAAATTCATTTCTTGCCTGTACCTCATCTTCTGGTACAAGTACAGATACAGATCCTTCAGGCTCATTTTTATATTGAACATTGGAATATACGTTTCGATAGTAATCGTTCATTTGTGGAACTTGACCATCTAATGTTTTCGCTCGAAATACTTCAATCATTTTCTTTTTTTCCATTTCTCATCATCCTTTATTTAGAAATTTATATTTGGTCTTACTTCACATCTACACGTGCTTGACTTGCTTCTCGACTAAAACCATCCGGATACCTTTTAGCTAATTTTGCAATATTCATTTGAGCAATATCTTCTAAGGTATACCCCATTTCGTGGGCCATAATGGAGAGATAGTACAAGATGTCCCCCAACTCTAAAGCTAATTTATGGGTATTCCCGTTCTCCTCTCCTAAACAATGAGCCGGATCAAATCCATGGCCATGGAAAATAGCTTTTTTTACAATATCAGCAACCTCACCAGATTCCCCTGAAAGTCCTAATGCTGCATTTAAAACACGTCCACCAAAATCCTGATTTGTATTCCATGTACATAATGCCGCTTCTTGATATTGATCTAATTCACAAGTTTGATTGTTGTTCATTAAGGCTTGTCCTTCGTTTGATTTACTGATTAATTTAGTTACTTCCAAAACACCGTTTTTCATTGCTTTCATTTTGATTTCCCCTTCCTATTTAGCAAATTCCTAATCCTATCGGACGATTTTCAATTAAATACTTATCCGCTTGATCTATTACAAGAAGCGCAACTTCCGCTTGGTGTCTCCTTAACGCTTTTGCCATCTTCGGTAAGCTCATACCTTGACTCCACATTTCACGAAACCGTACTACATCTCTTTCATCCCAAATGAAGTTAGCTTCTTCTAAAGCGATGTATATTTTTAAACGTGATTCCTTCATCGCTTCATGATTTCTTGCTACACTCATAAGCGAACCTACTTTCTAAAAATGATTATTTTATCTTTTCAGTAAACTTAGTATCCACACGATCAACTTTACCGTTTACCCAAACCGCAACTTGCTCACCGAATCCGCTCATTGGTGGATTGACTGCTGTAACATTTCCGTCTTTCACTATTAAAAGTTTATTGCTGCTAACATCAATTTCTATTTTTTTCATATGTCCCTCTCCCTTTTACTACCGCATGTACTCGACAACATCAGGTTTAAATCCACTTCCTAAGTAAATCCGTACCGGAATTGTTTCTTTTTTATCCCTTGCTGCCTTACACAATTCTTCAGCTGTATCCCAATTGAAAAACTTATCTACAGCTCTTTGAAATCTCCATATTGCCATTACATATTGTTCAAAGATGTCATAGCGATCATCTTGTTTAGTTGTGCGTGGTAATTCATCCGTACACTTTGCATTTCTTGGAATTTGGACACGTACATCTGCATATGAAACGCGTCCAGTTCCTTTCTTAACAGTGGCTTTCATTACATCGAATTCGCAAATTGCTGGCTCTAGATCAAAAATATTTAGTT
The DNA here is from genome assembly GCF_052805735.1 of Bacillus sp. N6. Classification (NCBI taxonomy): domain Bacteria; kingdom Bacillati; phylum Bacillota; class Bacilli; order Caryophanales; family Bacillaceae; genus Bacillus; species Bacillus sp. N6. Next base: position 2,295,346 of record NZ_CM127843.1, on the reverse strand, counting down.
GTTTAGCCATGTACCATTCCACTCTTTTCAAGAATGTCCAGTAATTCAGTTGCTCCTTCTTTACTTATAAACATTCTTCCATCCAGCAATTCAATGTTTGATTCAGAAACTTCGCCCGTTACAAAGCATGACTTTTGGTGTTTTCTTAAAACAATGTTTTCCCCTTCAACATGAAAACCTAATGCTGTACCTTCAGCAATTCCTAAAGTTCTGCGTAACTCTACTGGAATTACCACACGCCCTAGCTCGTCCACTTTTCTTGCAACACCTGTGTTTTTCATTCCTTGCTCCCCCTTGTTAACTTACTTTTTGTTGTTGATTCCGTTGCAACTCTTGTTTCATTGATTCGAATTTTATTAACCATGCTTGCCAACGCTTATCGTTTTCTTCTTGCTGTTGCTTTGCTACTTCACAATTACAACCGTTCGTTTCAATTACACCCGGATAAGTTTCTTTACGAATAATTCCTGTATTACGGCATAATGCACACATGCTTATTCCTCCTTATTAGAAACCTAAATTTGCAAGCCTTTGATCAGCTGTTGTGAATTTCAAAACCTTTGAATCACCTAATAAACGGCTAACTGTTTTAGCATCATATTTATTAAAAAGTTGTTTCCCAGTAAAGTTTGTAGTGGTAAATGTATTCATTCCTTGTCTAGCGTTTGATACTGCATATAAAAGACGTTGAATGAAATCAGATGCCTGTCTATTCGAATCCGTTGAACCGCTTTCTGCCCCAAGATCATCTAAAACTACGAAATCAGCTTGTCCAATTAATTGAACGAAATATTGAAGTGTATATTTACTGCTCTTATCATCAAAAGAATCCATAATCATTCTTGTTATTGCTTCTAATTCAACGTACAAGCAACTTTTCATAAGATGATAATTTTCTTCTTTTTGACTGATATCCCAAAAATATCGATTTAATTCATGGAGCATGCTGTATGCTAGGAAACTTTTTGCCGTCCCTTGATTTCCTGTAAATACAACTTTTCTAATTTCTCCGTTCTTTAAATCCTCCAAGGTTTCTTCTACAGCTTTCTTGTGACTAATCGTTTCATCACATCCGGTTCTGTAATCCGATAATCTTGAAAGAGGAATTTTCTTATTTGTAATAACACTAGCCTTTTCCAGCATGTTGAATTTCTGTAAACGGCTAATCTTCTTATAATGAGCGTTAGCTTGTTCTTCCAAAACCTTATCGTTTTGCTCAACTACACATCTTGGGCAAACAGGTTTTCCTTGATAAATAATCATTTGAATTGGCTTAATGATTGTTTGTCCACCTATTACATAGGAGTGATTCATACATTGATCAGAATGGTAATTCACCTTCGATTCCAGGGATTCCGCCAGTTTTTTCATTGGTGTTGCCATTTCTATTCGCTCCTTTTTTACCTTTGTTCTTAAACTCTATTTCTGCTGCATTAACATCAGCTAAAGTACGAATGTTTTTGTTAACCCACTGTTTTAAAATCCCTTCAGCATAATTCCATTTCTTCTGCTGTTTCAAAGCACGCTCCATAGCCGCCTGTACAAGTTCTTCGCTCGTATCGTTTACCCATTGCGAAATACTTTCGGCTATGAATGAATTTAAAATACCGAAGTTATTTTCGTAGAAAGAGAAGATATTACTACTACTTACATTCTCTGTAGTACTCTTTGTAGTAATCTCTGTATTTGTCTTTACTTTAAAGTCAGGAGCTTCATTACTTTCATGTGAAGAGGTACCTGATTTTGAAGTAACTACCCTCTTTACTTCAAAGTCAACAGGGTCTTCTTCGACTTGTTGATACATACTTGATATGCTTTTTATTTCACTTACTTTAGGCTCAACGAACATCACATTATTTAAAGTGATTTCATTTACAATAATTGTTCTAAATTCGATTACGATTAAGTTCATATCCACTAATAAGTCACAAGCTCGTTTAACTTGTAGTTTTGAAAATCCAAATGTTTCTGCTAATTGCTGATAGCTCTTTTGTAACTTATCTGATTTGAATTTTTTCTTATAAGTAACCTTGCCAGTATATTCATCTCGAATAACTGTAGGACGATACCAATAGACGATTTCACTCAATACCATAATTGCTACAATGTGAGGCTTACCATTACTAAAAGTGATGTAATTAAACCATTCATGATCCACTACATTACCTTTGAAATTTAATCCACCAATTTCAGTTACTACGTTTGCCATAAATATTTACCCCCTAATACAAACTGCCACATATGCTTGTCCACTTTTGATTATTCGTTGAATTTCATAATGCGGATAACCAAATTTGAAATACTGTTCAATCATTTCCTTTAATTCGTCCTTGCTCTCTGCTAAGTTCCAGAATTTATTAGGTAATAGCACTTGATATTCAGTTAAACGCATGTACTATTTCCCTACTTTCCGTGATATACTTATAACAAGTGTTTTTTCTTAAAGGACCCACTGCCATGGGTCTTTTTATTTTGTTCTACGTCACTCCAAGCCCATTGTTTTATTGGCTCATAAGTGATGTAAAGTAACCATGAACCGCATGCGATTAACATTTCAAATATGACTAATGATGTTGTATCTTCCACTAAATCACCTCCTTTTGTGTTTCAAGCCAAGCTTCTAAATCCTTTTGTAGGAAAAGTAGTTTACGCCCATCTCTAATCACTGGAAACTGTGGGTGGTTTGCTAATTCATACACTCGACAAACTGCTATGTTTAGATAAGCTGCCACTTCTTTCACTCTCATTACTTTATTTGGTTGTGCTTGTTGTTGAAATGCAGCTAATGCTGCTTGAATCTCCTCTCGAACAACTTCGCGGATTGATTCTTTAATAATTTGATCTAATCCCATATCGTTTTGCTCCTTCCCAAATTGTATTAAAGATAGCTAATCATACTAACCTTGGTGGCCATGCATTTATGTATGATATCGTCTCATTCTGCCTGCTCTTCTCCAGTTGTCAAAACGACAACATTTTGCTCAAAAAAAAGCTCATCTATCGATACTCCAAGCGCATTCGCTAAAGTAGGTATCTTTTCAGCATCCAATCTCCTTTTGCCATTTTCTATGAAAGAAATCGCTGAAGCATGCTTGAAATCAAGCTCTTTGGCTAGTTTTTCTTGTGTTATATTCTTTTGTTTGCGAATATCTCGAACTCTATTTCCGAATGTCATATCCGCCTCACCTCCCGTTGTTGTCGTTATGACAACTTCTTGATTTCATTATATGTTGTCATTTCGTAAATGTAAACCCCTTTTTGTCATTTCGTAAAAAATATTTTTACAGATAGTGAAATGTTGTCAAAAAGTATATATACTGTAAGTAGAGAATAATACTTTGCAATGCAAAACATTATGTATTACACAATCGGATCTTATTTATAAAGGGGAATAATAAAATTATGAACTTAAATGAAAGATTGAAAGCGTGTCGCGAAAAAAACGGTTACACACAAACTTTCATCTCTGAAAAATTAGACGTAAATAAAGCAACTTTATCTAGCTACGAATCAGGAAGACGTAAACCTGACTATGAGACACTAACTAAATTAGCAGACATATATGAGGTTTCTGTCGATTATTTATTGGGAAGAGCAATTCATGAGAAGTTAACAGTTAAAGAATCCGAGGAAATCGGTAAAGAAACTAACGAATGGATGAAACTGATTAACCAACTTTCAGAGGAAAACAAAGAGTTATTTAAATCAACAATACAAAGCTTTATATCAAAAAACAAAACTCCGTAAGACTTCTAATTGTCTACGGAGTTTTGTTTTGCTCTTTATCTTGTTCAGAAAGTTCTTTTAATAAATCACGTAAATTATCTGCACATATCCCCTCTGTTTTTTCCATCAATAAAACTTGATTGATCATATCTTCCATTTATCTTTCCCCCTACATCCTCTTTTAGTTATACACACACTGGAAAGTTTTTGACCATTTGGTCATTTACTTTCCAACCCTTATAAAGCACGAATGACGCTATCTTTATGATAGCGTCATTCTTTATTTTCAGCCGCCTCCTGCTCCAGGGTCGACCATCATTCTATATTCAATTGGAGTTTGAGATTGTTGGTTGGATTCTTTATCATTATGTATTGGTGTAAAACCTACACAGGCAATAATTGCTGCTGCTATTACTATTTTGATAGCTTTTAGCTTCAAATTAAATCACTCCCTTTTATATTTTCATTATATCATTTTAGGCATTCTCTTGGTAGCTGAGAATAGAAAAAATCCCCTAATTTTTCAAAATCTGCAATTGATTCTTCAAAAAACTTTTGATCTCCCGTTGCTAATCCTTTATAGTATTTTTGAATTGGACTTAACTTGTTATTTTCTTTTTCTAACTTATCTAGCAAAAATAAAGCTTGTTCTTTACGATCTGTTACAGCATATAAAAATGCTTCCTCGGCTATATCGGTAGGAGTTATATTTTCTAATCCCTTTCTCCAATAAATTTTCAAGAAATTAAGTGTGTTCTCTATAGCTTTTTTTCTAACTATACATTTTCGATTTGAAGGATTTTCTAATGTTAATATTCCTTGTTCAAAATAGTACTTGGCTATACTATAATCTTCAAATATATAAGTTTCTCCTAAAATACAATAAGATAGCGCCTTCATGCATTCGTATTTATTTAAAGGTTCATTTATGATTTCAAAACAATATTTTCTAGCATGTTCTAAATCATTTGCATGATGACTACTTGTAGCTAACATCTCTTTCGCTCTTAGTGTGAAAGAGGTTTTCAAAGTTCCTTTTTTTATATCTTCAATATACGGAATCAATTGTTTCGTATATTTCATAACCATTTTATGATCGTTAAAATTTAGATGTGAATATATTAACGCGAAGTCAGAAATTATCTTCAATTCATTAGTAGATATTTTCTTTGACTTTCTAAATTCATCAACCGCTCGAAAAAACTCATGTTTGTTTATAAATCCTTCGTTGCGCATTGATAGTAATTGGTATATTTCCGCCATCTTTTTGTTCAATCTTGCATTTTTGTTTGTATCATTATTATTAAAAATTTTAGAAATTAAAATCTTTTGCAATTCAAATTCACCATACATATTTAATACTTCAAGTCCTAATCTTTCGTTGTTAGGGGACATATATGCAAAAGACTTCATTAGCGATTCTCTTCTAAAATTAAGATTATTTGGTTCATACAATCTTAATGTTTCGACATAATGCATAAAATCAAACTTAGTACTTTGAGAAAAATAACTATTAACTGTAGTATGGCTAACATTAAATAAAGTTGCTAATTTGCGATTCGTGTAACCATTAGACTTTAAGTCTTCGTGCATCTTCTTCAATAATATTTCCATTTTGTCCTCCTTTGGACAAAAAGACACGTTACCCCATTTTCTTACATATAAAGGAGAACGTGTCACTTCCACTCTAAGTTGTGTTATAATAGTTATGTATAAGATCCGCGACAATGTTCCCTAGTCAGGTTAGGGGGCAGTGTAAGAGTGCTGGTAACACTACTTACACCGTGGGTCTTTTTTCACGTCCATCTATTTTATTTATTTTCATAATAACACAAATTTCCCAAAATTCGGTCATTCAGTAATCTGACAATTATTGAGAAAGTTCAAAAAACGCTATATATCAACGTTCTTCGTATTCAATGAAATAAAATATGCAATTTTGCATTTCGTGTTTTAAAGTCCCATATGCATATATTACCACTAATCGACCAAAAACAGAACATAAGTTCTTGTTTTTGGTTATTTATTTTTTGAAAACTAATCACAATACTAATAATGATTGTTTTACAATCAATTATAGTATGTTTAATACTTAAAGACTATACTCGAATTATGAAGGCGTTAGAATTGTTTGGTCAAAATTTAAAAAAGCTTAGAAAGTCTAAAGATTTAACACAAGAACAACTCGGTGAACAACTAAACCTCAGTCGAAATCAGATAAATAATTACGAGAATGCAATGTTTGAACCGAGTATGGAAACTCTTCTTCAAATCAGTTCGTTTTTCAATGTTTCGTTAGACCTACTTTGTAATGGTTATAGCGATACAAATGACGTATTGTTACGTAACACTCTCGAAGAAGTTCAACAAACGTATGCGGCGTTAGAAGAACCTAAACGAGAGCGTTTTTGCAAACAACTCGCGTTTTATTCTAAAGTCTTAGCGGAGACTGACGAATTGTTATGATTTGATTGTAGAAGAAATCATTTCCATTTTCAAATTGTAAAATTTTCTTCTTTTTACAATTTGAGCAAGAGAGCGTATGCTCTCTTTTTTTCTGCAATAAAAAAAGAGCCGTTAGGCTCCTATGTATTACACACCCGTTCCTGGATCTAAACTTATATCCCATCCACCTCCACCTGGATCAGAAATCATTTTCCACCCTGTACCAGGTTCTTGATTGTGTTTCCAACCACCACCACCCGGTTCATTATGCCATCCTACACCAGGATCAATTACTTTATGTCCGCCTGGATCAGTTGTAAATTTTCTCATAGTCTTACTTCCCCCTTTATCTAATTCTATTAATATTTTACTATTATTTAACATCGACTGACAATCATATCCTATAACTGAATTTGCTCATATATGGTAAGATATATCCATCGCTGATATGTCCAACTATGTAATTTTCATAGCAGCAAAATTACAACTAGACTTACACAACATGATTCAAAACAAAATGAAGGAGTGTTTTAAGTGAAAGGACATATTCGAAAAAGAGGAAATAGATATTGCATCGTTATTGATATCGGGGCTGATCCGGAGACAGGAAAAAGAAGACAAAAGTGGTTCTCTGGATATAAGACAAAAAAAGAAGCTGAAAAAGATGTAGCGAAAAAGATTACGGAGTTAAATGAAGGGACTTTTATCGAACCGTCTAAAATTACTCTAAAGGATTATTTGTTAGAGTGGTTAAAAGTAAAAGAAATGGAAGTCGACAAAAGTACGTATGGTGGTTACGAATGTATTGTTTTAAAGCATCTTATTCCTGCGCTTGGAAAAAACAACCTTAATAAACTAAATGTGATACAGATTCAACAATTTTATAGAAATTTAACTGAAAAATTATCTAACAGTAGAATCATATTGATTCATAGGATTTTAAACACTGCATTAAATCAAGCTGTTGCACAAAATTTAATCATCACAAATCCTGCTAGATTTGCAGCGAAACCAAAAAAAGAAAGCACCTCTATCCAAACTTGGACAGAGGAAGAAGTAAAAACTTTTTTGTTACATTCACAAAACTCACGATATCATACTGGCTTTATTCTGGCAATAACAACAGGAATGAGGCTAGGTGAAGTTTTAGGGCTACGTTGGCAAGATGTTGATTTCGATAAACACACAGTTACAATTAATCAAACATTAGGTCATGATAATAAAATTAAACAAAGCGCTAAATCAAATTCTTCTAAACGTACTTTACCTATACCGATAGAAACTATAAATGCCTTAAAAGAACACCACCTATTTATAAAAAAAGAAAAATTGAGATTTGGAAATGCATACAGCGATTCTAATCTGATTGTTTGTACAATGAGTGGGAATTTTGTATACAGAGACTATTTCCGAAAAAGTTACTATAAAATAATTCAAAAAGCTAACGTGCCAAAAATAAAATTCCATGATTTAAGGCATACACACGCAACTCTATTATTAAAGCAAGGTGTAAACCCGAAAATCGTTAGCGAAAGATTAGGACATTCAAATATATCTATGACATTAAGTATATATTCTCATGTTCTTCCGAATATGCAAGAGGATGCTGTTAAAAACTTTGCAAAAAACATTTTCGGATGACAATGTTTGCAAAATGTTTGCAATCCATATATTCATAGTCTTCAAACCCTTTATATATCAAGGATTTAAAGGCTATATATTACAATACCACGTAAATTATTTCTACCATCTGTCACTGAAGCCGCTATTATTTGCTAAAAAAGTATTTTAATTTTCTTATGCATGCCAAAATATATTTTGGTAAATTTGACACACATTTATATCAAACAAGCATATTTTATTGTATGGTAACTATCTAATAATACAGATTTTAAATTTTTATAAGATTTTTTTATTTTTAATTAAAAATTTACAACATTCTAAAACAGTATGCACATAATATCCTCAATTCCCTTTTTCAACATGAAACTTGTCTCAGAGCGCCTTTAAAAGCGCTCTTTATCTTTAATAAAGGTTTTATTAAAATTTAGGTTAAAAATTAATACCCTATAGTCATGATAGCTATTTACTGTTTCCAAAATAAGTTGCATTAATAATATAGAAATGAAATACCTATAAAAATTATTACTTTACTATTTCTTTAAACATGCTAGTGAGGTGATTTCGATAGATTATCAAAACAAAGATATGTTCATTAACTTTTCACTTTTAGATATTAACCGTATTATTCTCCCACATTCTCCTACTGGGCCTACCGGTTCTACTGGTTCTACTGGCTCCACTGGACACACTGGCTCTACCGGGACTACTGGGCCTACTGGTTCCACTGGGCCTACCGGGGCTACTGGGCCTACCGGGGCTACTGGTTCTACTGGTTCCACTGGTTCCACTGGACCTACCGGGGCTACCGGTTCTAACGGTTCCACTGGACCTACTGGGGCTACTGGCTCTACCGGTTCCACTGGGGCTACTGGTTCCACTGGACTTACTGGCTCCACTGGACTTACTGGCTCCACTGGACCTACCGGGGCTACTGGCTCCACTGGTTCCACCGGGCCTACTGGGGCTACCGGTTCTACTGGCTCCGCTGGTTCCACCGGGCCTACTGGCTCCACTGGTTCCACCGGGCCTACTGGGGCTACCGGTTCTACTGGCTCCGCTGGTTCCACCGGGCCTACTGGGGCTACCGGTTCTACTGGCTCCGCTGGTTCCACCGGGCCTACTGGGGCTACCGGTTCTACTGGCTCCGCTGGTTCCACCGGGCCTACTGGGGCTACTGGACATACTGGCTCTACCGGTTCCACCGGGCCTACCGGGGCGGCTAGTGTAGGATTAACAAACTATCTATATGTTTTTGATACTACTAACCAATCAATCGCAGTGGGAAGTAGTGTTACTTTTAACACAAATGGACCTATAACAGGAACTGCTCTTAGTCACATCACAGGTACTGGAAATATTATAATTAATACACTAGGAACATATGTAGCAGAGTTTCAATTACAAGCTTCTCGCGAAAACCAATTCTCCCTCGAACTAAATGGTACACCAATTCCAGGTGGGCGTTTTGGTACGGGGTCACCACATACAATCAATCAAGGTACTGCTGCTTTTACCGTAACAATTGTTCCTTCAACCTTGACTTTAATAAATAACACCTCTTCAGCAGGTACTATCACTCTCTCAAATAGTGATGGTGGCTCTTTAACAAATGTATCTGCAAGTATAAGTATTTTTCAGGTCGGATAATTAATTGGGTTAGAAAAGTGATTCATAAAATTTAGAAATATAAAAAATGAGGCTTCTCTTTTCTAGAGAAACCTCATTTTTTATATTAAATTTTAAACTGACTCGTATACAAATCAAAATAAAACCCTTTATCTTCCATGAGAGATTCATGATTCCCTCTTTCTAAAATATTTCCATCTTTTATAACAAGAATTTGATCTGCTTTTTCAATTGTTTTAAGTCGATGAGCGATCACAAAACTTGTGCGACCTCTCATTAAATTATTTAGTCCTGCTTGTATTTGTAATTCTGTTCTTGTATCAATATTTGATGTCGCTTCATCGAGAATTAATATATCTGCATCTGCTAAAATTGCTCGTGCAATCGCAAGAAGTTGTTTTTGTCCTTGACTTAAATTCGATCCTTCTGAAGCAATTTCTGTTTCATATTGATTTGGCAAATGCTTAATAAAAGAATGTGCAGATGCTGCCTTAGCTGCAGTGATAACTTCTTCATCACTAGCATCTAAGCGTCCATAACGGATATTATCCATAATCGAACCAGCAAATAAATACGTATCCTGTAAAACTACTCCTATTTTACTTCGTAAAGAATTAATATCATAATCTTTTATATCTTTTCCATCAATATGAATTTGTCCTTGCTGTATATCGTAAAAGCGAGTTAACAAATTAATGATTGTTGTTTTCCCTGATCCAGTCGGACCAACTAAAGCAATTGTCTCTCCTGGCTGCGCTTTAAGACTCACTTCTTTTAAAATCGTTTTATTTTCTGCGTAGCCAAATGAAACATTCTCAAGTGCAACATGCCCTTGTAAATTTTGTACAACGAATGCGTCTTTTTTATTTTGAATTTCTGGTACCTCATCCATAATTTCAAAAACACGTTCTCCACCAGCAACTGCCGCTTGAATTGTATTCATTAAAGTCGCAAATTGACTTAGCGGTCTTGAGAATTGACGAGAATAATTAATAAAAGCCGCAATAACTCCTACTGTTGTCATTCCGTTTAAGACCATAACTGATCCAGTCCCAATGACAAGGCCCATACCTAAATTATTAATAAAGTTCATACTTGGAAAAATAAAAGCTGAAAATGTATCAGCCTTCGTAGCTGAAACTCTTAGCTGTTCATTAATTTTATTGAAATTTTGTACAGTTTCTTTTTCTTTTCCGTACAACGTTGTAACATCCGCACCTGTAATTGCTTCCTCAATAAATCCATTTAATTCACCTAAATCTTTTTGACGCTTCGCAAAGTTTTTACCACTATATGTAACTAGTTTTTTTGTAACGTAAAACATAATAGGTACTGTAATTAAAGTTACAATTGCTAAAATCCAATTTAAGGCGAACATTGCAATCGTTACACCTATAAAAGTTAATGCTGATGAAATAATTTGTACAACGCTTTGTGTCAAAGCTTGATTCAAATTATCTATATCATTTGTCACACGGCTCATTAAATCACCTTGAGAACGCACATCAAAGAACCGTAAAGAAAGCGTTTGGATTTTCTCAAAAATATCTTGTCGTATTTTTTGAATTGTTTTTAATGCAACGTTAATCATGACAAACGTTTGTAACCATGTTAAAAGTACAGTTACACCATAAATCGCGATAAGTAACATACACATTCTTGCTGTACCACTTAAATCTTTCGGTACAATATATTGATCTATAATAACTCCCATAAAATAGGGACCTAATAATCCAAGTAATGTAGTAACAACGACTAGAAATATAACAAACATAAGAGCAGCTTTTTGATAGCCCATATAGTTCCATACCCGCATTACAGTTCCTTGAGCATTTTTAGCTTTTCCCATCTTTGGGGTGTTTCGTCCACCTTTATTAGCAAATTGCCCTTGAAAATTACGCATGTTCTTCCCCACCTTCTTTATCTAAATTACCACCTTGGGAAAGATAAATTTCCTGATAAACCTCACTTTGTTCTAACAATTGTTCATGTGTACCATTGCCAACTAATTCACCATTATCTAATACAAGTATTTTATCCGCATCCATTATGGAAGAAATTTTAGACGCAATTAATAAAGTTGTTGTGCCTTTATATTTTGTTTTTAAAGCTATTTGAATAGTAGCCTCTGATTTTGCATCAACTGCTGATGTAGAATCATCTAATATGAGAATCGGTGGCTTTCTCACAAGTGCCCTTGCAATTGATACACGTTGTTTTTGTCCACCTGATAGATTTGTCGCGCCTTGTGTTAAATTATATTGATAAGATTCTTCCAGCTTATTGATAAACTCAGTCGCACAAGCTGATGCAGCTGCTACTTCCAGCTCGTCATGTGTTGCATCTTCTTTACCATAACGTAAATTTTCTTCTATACTGCCTGAGAACAACAACGCCTTCTGAGGTACAAACCCTATTGAAGCACGGAGTTTTTGCAAATCATATTTTTTAACATCTATTCCATCTATACATATTTCACCATGATCCACATCATATAGACGTGGTAACAGTTTCGCTAAGGTAGATTTACCACTTCCAGTTGATCCAATAATCCCTACTTTTTCACCTTTTTGTATGCTAAACGAAATATCTTTTAAAACGTATTCATTATTTTTCGTATAGCTATAACTAACATTTTTAAATTCGATATTTCCTTCAATTTTCTCAGGTTCGATCGCATACGCTTCGCTTATAATATCAACCTCGGTATTTAACACTTGCTGTACACGATCCGCAGATGGAAAAGCTCGCGCAATTTGAATAAATACCATGCTAATCGACATAAGTGACATTAAAATGATATTCAAGTAATTAATAAATGCCAAAATCGCTCCTACTTGAAGCGTTCCATCGAATACTTTTTCTCCACCAATCCATAATGTTGCGACAATGCCGCCACTTACAACTAGCATAATGATTGGCATCATTAAAGAAATAAGTTGCACAGCTCGAATATTTATCTTCGTTAAATTTGTATTTACATTTCCAAATTGAGCGATTTCGTATTTTTGTCTTACATACGCTTTTATAACACGCACACCAGATAAATTTTCTTGTAGCTTTGTATTCACTTTGTCTAATGCCTCTTGCACCTTTTTAAATGTACCACTTGCTTTACTTGCAATTAAAATAATCGCAAGTAATAAAATCGGAACAACTACAAGTAATATTGGAAATAACTCTCGCGCTGTTACAAAAACAATAATTATACTTCCGATAAATAACAGTGGACCACGAACGAGAACACGTAATGTCATCGTCATTGCCGATTGAATGGAAGTGATATCATTTGTCACGATCGTTAATAATTTACCTGTTCCAAATGAGTCCCGATTATTACTAGAAAATGTTTCTATTTTCGCAAACACATCTTTTCGTATGTCTGTAGCGAAATTAACAGCTGCTTTTGTAGAATACATCATACACCCAAGCCCTCCAACTAAACCGAGTGCTGCTGCTCCTATCATAAGAAGCCCCATTTTTATTACATAATTTAAATCCCGATTTGCAATCCCAACATCAATGATATGTTGCATAATAGTCGGTTGAATTAAGTCCATCGCAACCTCAAGTACCATAAATAGCGGCCCAATAATAGCGAAGAACATGTATGGTTTTAAATACTGTAATAACTTACGAAATGATTTCATACATAATCTCCTTTTCCCATGAAATTACCACTGAATAATTCATATCCCTCCTTATTTAAGCTATATATTTTGTAATTTCTTTATTACTTCTATTATATTATGCAAATTAATATTTAACATTATTAAATGATAAGTATTAATGACTTTCTAGTCAATAAATGTGCTTTATATTTTATAAATACAAAAACCGTATTCTTAATGAAAAGAATACGGTTTTTCATCTATATTTCTTCAATTGTAAAATGTAAAAACTCAGTCTCAAATCCCTTATTTTTAGAAGGACTACACGTGTAAAAACCTATTTTAACAGGCTCCTTCCCTATATCCTCCATTAAATGAGCGATTCTTATTTGTTCCCATTGATGGCCCTTTTTCACATATATTGTATAATCACCGCTTTTTCGAATAATTCGAAAACGAAGTTGTTGCTTAGCTGCTTCAGTTGGATAATCTTGCGTTGACCAGTCAGAATATCCATTATTCGTTACGACAGCACCTAAGTGAGATGGCCCTTCAGGGATATATTCTAAAGATGTTTTTAGCCAACAGTTCTCCGAAATCATAACAAAAAGACCTGCTTGATCGAATTTTGAATTTGGATTCATACGTAACTGAACTTCAGCTTGAAAGTCTGTCATCATCTCATTATAAAATACATGACCATTCATTACTTCAAAACCATAATGTGTTTTAAGCCAAAAATCAGTTTCTGCTTTCGAACGGACAATAAACGCATGATTATCATTAATTTTATAGTATTCAGGTACATTCATTATAGTGAGTTGCTCAATATGTTCTGGTATATACGATATATTCATAGCTCCTCCATAATAAAGCATTTATATAGACATTTAAAACTCCGCTAATACTGGGAATTTATAACCTTTAAAATCTAACTCTTTATCACTTCGAACCATTAAATACTTGCTAGACTGTACTTCTGTAAACTGTACATCCTCAACCCCTAATTGATCCGGAGAAAAATAAAATTCGATTTCCGTAAACCTTTCATTGATTTCTCCACATAATTCATCTAAAACCGGAAGTACTGGCGCAAATACTCCAAATAATTTCAACTTTTCATTTTCTACTTCATAAACGATTAGAGCATCTAGTTTCTCTGAATAATACAATTTCTCATTCCATTCCGAATCATACATATTCAAATAAAATGAAGGATGGAAGTTTAAAGTTGAAAAACTATTTGAAAGTCTTTGGCTACTATCAATAGTTTCATGTATTAACTGTCTATTCTCTATATTATAGTAATCTAACTTTTTAAGTAGTGAATCGTTATTATTAATATTTTTATCATATGGTATAGTCATCAAATATTCCTGCACAACTTTAAATCCAAATGCTGTATATAGTTCAGGGTTTTCCGTAAACAATAATGCACATTCACATTTCTTATCGATTTCTTCTATCATTTTATCCATTAATTGTGTCATTAACCCTTGTCTACGGAAATTAGGGTGTGTCATTACTGATTGAATACCCGCCGCATTTATTTTTTCACCATTAATTAATAATGGGAGTGAAAATGCCGCAACATTTGCAATCACTTTATCTTCTTGTAAAAACGATAAAGCTTTATATGTATCATCCCAATATCCTTTATCCGAAAAATCATTCAATGTTTGAGTTTTAATTCCAAACACTTCTTCAAATAAAGGAAATAACTGCTCTCTTTTCGGTTCTTCTATTAGAAGACTTGCCAATTTTTCAACATTCCCCATGTTGTACCTCCAAATGTTAAATTCCATTAAATTAGATATACTTATATGACCTACTCTTAAAAATAGAGGTCTTACCAATCAATATACTATCATAAAACATAAAAAAAAAGTCTAATTAATTTTATGTTTTGACTATTTGAAAATAAGTCGAATAAAACAATATTAAGATTTCTGGATATTAATTAGTTTATTATATAAAAATAGCGCTTTCTAATTAGCTTTTACTAATAGAAATACACTATTTATAATAAAATATTTTTATTCTTTTATCCCTTCAAGTCTTTCCTTCGTATTAATTTCTTCTCCACTTATACGCTTTTCAAAAGACTTTCTCCAACTACTTGAAAGTGCATTTACTTCTAATATTCTTTTTACCCCTTCAATATTTTGTTTTTCCTTATGCATGATACGATTAGCAAACGCTATTGAAACACCTTTCGGATCAGACTGTAGACTTTTTAATGTATCGACTGATGATACCCATCCTTCTTTTAATACACGAAAATAAAATCCTGTATATCCTGTTTCTTGAAAATATAGTGGTAACTTTGGAATATTATATTTTTTTGCTAATTTAAAACAAGGTTGCCTTGGTTGTGTTACCTGTACGATTGCCTCTCCGAGCTCAAACGTATCACCAATACAAACATCCTCTTCGCGCATACCACTAACTGTTATATTTTCTCCGAAAGCCCCATATACAAGATCTTGATTCAATTCTTTTTCCCAGTATGGATAGTGATCACCAGTATAAACACAAACTGCTTTATCTACTCCTCCATGATGAACTAAGTCCGCCTGTCCATCTCCATTAAATTTTACAAAGGATAAATATACCGGTTCCTTTACTTGTTTCTTATTTATGCCTGTATGAATTACTTTTCCGCCGTATATAACCTCTTTTGGTAATCCTATATTTAAAGATAATAATTGATATTCATTAGCCATTCTATTTCCTCCTTTAAAGGTGTTACATGTATTTTCTCTCGATTAATTTTTACAACCCTCTCTGTTACATAAAGATGATTATAAAACCTCTAAAATCATTGTTCAATTCAATTATTTATATAATAATGATAGGTATAACCTATCATTATACTTGAGGTGATTCCAATCGAATTACGACAACTTGAATACTTTTTAGCTGTTTCAAAAGAATTACATTTCACAAAAGCAGCTGAAAAATTAAATATTTCACAGCCTTCACTAAGTCAACAAATACGTGCATTAGAGCATGAAGTAGGAATGCCACTTTTCGATCGAATTGGTAAAAAAATATCATTAACTGAAGCAGGGAAGATTTTATTATCACATAGTAAAACCATTTTTCATGAAGTCGAACAAGCTCGTTCAGCTATTCAAGACCTAAACGGATTACAGCAAGGTTCCTTAACAATAGGGGCTTTGTTAACCGTCGTAAATTATTTACTACCAACAGCTATTTTAAATTTTAATAATTTATATCCTAATATAGAGCTTTCTGTATTAGGGCTTCGTACAGGAGATATTCGTGAAAAATTATTACAAAACGAACTAGATATTGGAATTACATTTCTCCCGGTGCAAGATAAAGAGATTATCTCCATCCCTCTATACAAAAGCGATCTTACATTGGTCGTGCCCACTGGTCATCGATTAGCTGAACGTAATCATGTATCTATTGCTGAATTACAGAACTACCCTTTAATTCTTTTACCTAAAAATTTCTTTTTAACCGAACTAATTACATCTCATTGTCAAAAGTTAAACTTTAAACCAAGGCCAATTTTAGAAATTAGTACGATGGAATCTTTAATCCAAATGGTTTCCAAAGGAATGGGAATTACAGTGTTACCCAAACCATATATAGACTTTTTACAAAATAAAAACATTCAAGCTATTAAAATAGAAAACCCTACTCCAATAATTGAAATAGGGCTAATTTATAGAAAAGATAAATATATGTGTGCTGCAACTCGAGAATTTATTGAGCAACTAAAAATCACAGTACGTTCTTTCCAAAACTAAACAAAAGAGATTATCCTATGAAACCGTTTCACAAGAATTTAGTAGAATAATCTCTTTTCAAAACAAAGTAAACATTATATTTAACTCTTATAAACTTTAATGTACCTTTTTAGATATTGGAATATATTTAGTAAAATATGCACGAACTAGCAATAATACAATTGAAAATAACCAAGTAAAAGCACCGCCAAAATGAAACCAATATGCAAACATATTTAAGATTGCAAGTGAAAAGAAGCAAATAGAAGTTACCGCACTTTTCAATCCTTTTATCCCAGACTTTTTTCTCTTTTGATAAGCAATATACATCGCAATGACAAGAAAAAAGATAAGAACAAATGGTAACATAACTTTTAGTATTGATAATCCCTCCAGTATAAATGCACTCTTTACATCACCATCTTATCCCATTTATCTTTTAGGTATCAATTCATTCTTATCTTCCTTCCAAAAGTCAGTATAAGTTTTATTTTTAAAGTTCACGTTCACCTCAGAAAACGGCATACTTCCTCCAACTTTCAATGAATACCAGTCGTTTAAAAGTGGTGATCCGAAACAAATCTTCATTGTACGATCATGTAAATCGAATAATACAGAATGTAAAGTTCCAAACCATTCTTCATAGTTATGCACAGTAAGTCCAGCAGGATATTCTTCTTCTACTAACTTTTTTAAAGACTCTATGCTTACTTGTTCACATCTATTTAAATGCTCATGTAAAAGGTGATATCTCTTTGTTGATTGTTCTAATTTCCTATTATTTAATTTCTGAATTGATGAACTAACTGCATGGTTTGTTGATACAATAAAAGCTTGTTTTTCACCATCAATCGTTATTGTGGATTTATGACCGTCAAATATTTCAATATATGCTGCATTTAAAGGATCAGCTATTATTAAATTAATATTACTAGCAATTGGGATTTCTTCTATTAGTAACTTAGCTTCCTGCACATTTTTACATTTCTCCAACAACAATCGAATTACCGCAAAACATTGTAAACCACTCACCATTGGCTTTCTTAAACCTGCAATATTTCCTACTGGTTGACCACATGCTGAAAATGTAACAGCTAATCCATGCTCGTTTATCCCTTCCGTTCGGCCAAAATATTGAGTAGAAAAGCCACTATGTGCATACGCACCTTCAACATGAGTTGAACAAAAACGCATATCATCTATTACTGGTGACAAATCATAATTCCTTAATACATATGTGTGCTCTAAATCGGTCTTTTTAGGTAATACTGCACAATGACTACAACCTGCTTTCAATAGTGTTTGATAGTAATACATCATATTTTTTGAAGGAATTTTTAACACTTCACAAAACCCCTCAATTTCTTCATTTATGCCTGGACAATGTTTGTTTAGTATATTTCTCGATTCTGTCCAATGGTTATTAGATATTACATTTTCTTCGTGTATAAATTGCGGGATGAGATACGGATTTTGTTTCACGAATTCCCCTTGTTGCTTTCCAATCTCATAATAACTTCCTTTTAATGATGAAAAATACCCCTTTACTTGATACATCAAAATCCCCCTCACATTGGATATATCCATATCGTACCAAATGGATTTCATTCATCCTTGATGTTTTTTACTATCTTTCTTTAACACCATCCCATTTTAATATCTCCACTAATAATTATTTACTAGACAATTAAAGTTTTGTTAATATTGCTGTAATAGCTTTATTTCAAAATAAAGTAGTTTGGATATCAAATGAGCAAAATACTTTGTTAAACCCACTTATAAGCAATCATCTAATTCATGAAATCAAAAAACTTATTTATCAAAATAAAAGGAGAATTTATGTATGAGTAGTTGCAAACCAATTGATAAATTAACTATTGAGGACCTAAAACAAAACCCCATTTGGGAATGGGCAATAGATGAAGAGGAAAACGAAGAACATGACGAAACATGGGTAAAACCAGCGGCAACTACTAATTTTACAGAAGAATTAAACGGTTCAATCGTACTAGGCGAATTATTCTTACATAATGGTGAAAAATTCCCTATGATGTGTGAAATTGATATTGAAGGTGACGAGGCCGTAATTCGTTCTGTTGTTTATTATAAGGAAGCAAAAAATGAGTATATTGCTATAGAAGATATTGTGAAAACGGTCGAAATGCCGTTATCGATTATTATTAATCTTACAATTCATGCAGAATCCAAAACCTTACGCTTCACTGCACATAAAGTAGACATTTATAAAAATTCAATAACGACTAATTTTAATTAAAGTCGGCCGAAATAAAGAAAACAATTATGAAATACAAACTGGGGAGTCATTAACGATTCCCCAGTTTTTTAAACTATATTAAAGTATCCCCTTTTCCACTAAAGTCTCTGCAATTTGAACTGAATTCCAAGCCGCACCTTTTAATAGGTTATCGGAAACAATCCAGAGGTGGAATCCGTTTGGCGTATCAAGATCTTTACGTATTCTTCCGACAAATGTATCTATTTTCCCTTCTGCATATAATGGCATTGGATACAGCTGTTCACTAGGGTTATCCTGCAAAATAACACCTGGTGCATCCATTAGTATTCCCTTGATTTCCGCAACGCTTGCTTCTTTTTCCAGTTCTATATAAACCGATTCTGAATGCCCCGATACAACTGGAACACGTACACAAGTAGCTGCCATTTTCAAGTTTTCATCTTCTAATATTTTCTTCGTTTCTTGAATCATTTTGACTTCTTCAAAAGTAAAATCATTGTCTGTAAATATATCTACTTGAGGCAGTACATTAAATGCTATTGGATAATGTTTTTTATCTTTTTTCACCGGTAATATATCACTCTTCACTTCTTCACCTGCAAGTATAGACTTAGCCTGCTCTCGTAATTCATGAATCGCATGAATGCCAGAACCCGATACAGCTTGATATGTTGAAACGATAATTCTTTCTAAACCAAATGATTTTCGAATCGGCTGAAGTGCTGTTACCATCTGTAGTGCTGAACAATTTGGAACTGCAATGATACCTTTATGCTGTTTTAAAGTGTGCGCATTCACTTCCGGAACAACGAGCGGTACACCTTGTGCCATTCGGTACTCACTTGTGTTATCAATTACAATCGCACCACTAGAAACTGCATGAGTTACAAATTGTCTAGATACTTCTCCCCCAGCGCTAAAAAAGGCAATATCTACACCTTCAAAGCTAGTTGTTTTTGCCTCTTGTATAATTATCTCTCGTCCTTTGAATCTTACTTTCTTACCAGCGGATCGTTTTGACGAAAGCAATGTAACTTCAACTATATTAAACTTCATTTCATTCTCTAACAGTTCAATAATTTTTTGCCCTACCGCACCTGTAGCCCCAACAACAGCTACATGATAGCCCTTTTTGATCATCTTTTCTCCTCCAATATCACCTGAATGAATATTTCTACAATTTCATTTTATACAGAATTTAATCATTTGGAAAATTAAAATACATGATATAATCATTCACAAATCATGATAATAAAAGAGGGATCGCTTATGGAAATGAGACATGTTAAAACATTTTGCGCCATTGTGAAGTATGGTAATTTTTCTAAAGCTGCGCACGCGCTAGGTTATGCGCAATCTACTGTTACAGCACATATGAAAGCTTTAGAGAACGATTTACATATTCCTCTTTTCGATCGGTTAGGGAAAAAAGTGCTACTTACAAAAGCCGGTCATCAATTTCATCCTTATGCATTAGAATTACTTTCAATATATGAAAAAGCGCAAGAAATCCCCCAAAATACAGATTATTTAGAAGGTACATTAAGTATTACATCTAATGAATCATTAGCGGTATACCGATTACCACAATTATTACGTACTTACAAACAGAAAAATCCGAAAGTAAATATCGTACTTGAAACAAACACAAATGAACAAGCATTACAAAAATTACGTGAAGGAGAAACAGACGTTGTCTTCATAATTGGAGAAAGTATAGAACATAATGATTTTATTACGCGTACTTTTAGTAATGAAACATTTGGATGGATTTTACCAGTTTATTCCGCTGCACATACAAATCCATTCCAGTTATTACAGGAAACCCAGTTCATTTTTACAGAAAGAAGCTGCGGCTATAGGACAATGGTAGATCGTTTTTTACGTCAAAGCGGAAATATTCCAGCTAAAACATTTGAAACTTCCAATGTTGAAGTCATTAAACAATCCGTCATGTGTGAGTTAGGCATTTCAATTCTTCCTTATATCGTTGTACAGGAAAGTTGTCAAAAAGAACAACTATGTTTTCAGCCTATCAAAACTCCATCCGTTATTCAAAGTCATGTAATCTATCATAAATCCAGATGGATTTCCCCGGTGTTACAGTCGTTTCTTTCCTTACTTGAACGAGATTAAGATATTAAGAAGTACATTTAAAAAGAGTAATTGCCTAATAAGCAATTACTCTCTTACATTAATTAGTATATTATTTATTAGTCTGTCCGCCACCTGCAATTAATTTACTACCTGAATATGTACCTTTGTTCATAAACACTTGATTAATTAATTCTTTTTGCTCAGCTTCCGACATTACTCCTTTTCCTTCTCCTAAATTCCCACTTTGTAATTTCCAAATCTTATTGTGATCCCCATCAACCTTTTCATATTTCCCTTGTTTCCATCGTTCTAAAATTTCTACATATGTACTTCCCTGTACAAGATCATTACTCTTTACAATATCAATTAAGCTTTCAATCCGCTCTTGTGTAATAAAAATATAGCCCCACTTTTGATCAGCTTTCGCTTTTTGATGTGCCATTTCATGTAATGCTGTCTGTATGTTCTCATCTGTCCATTTAAAATTTTTATTAAAACCACTATTTGGCAATGAATAATTGCCATTTTCTAAAATCTTTGCATCTTCTGCTTTTACGTTACTATCGGCTAATACTTCTACTGCTGGAGCAGCTGGTGATGCCTTTTTCGCAGCTGGTTTACTATTATTTAAATAATGCAGCATACCATATGTTAAACCTACTCCGATTACCGCCATACCAGCTATAACACCTATTATTTTCAAAAATGTTTTCATCTCGCTTGTTTCCTCCCAAATATCTCTGTTCTGACTACCTAATTATTTCTTATATAAAAACTGTTACTTCATTCAAAATATCGCATCGCATCCCCTATCATATTATTTATATATACTTCCTCATATTGTATTTCTTTTTCTTTAAAATTGAAAGATTATTCTGTTAAATAATGAAAATATTCTACAAATTTTTCCTTTATATTTATAAAGAAACAAAAAAACAACGAGCGCGTTCTACAACACTCGTTGTTTTTACTTTATGCACGATTTTCTTTTAACCACTTCGTAATAGCATCTAACCTCGAAACATCAAAACGTCTTTCTTCACACACATTCAAATTTTTTGAGTTTCTCACTATTTCTAATTCATTATTTCTTACACTTTTCGCCTCAATTAATTTACAATACCCATCTGTAACAGTATTTAAATTTTCATAATAACGCTGAAACGATTTTGATATATGTAAATGTTTTTCAAAGTTTCTTCTTCTTTTCGTTTCATCATATACTTTCCGCTTTCTAAGTTCTTCATCGTTCGTATATAAATAAAAATATTGATCCGGAAAACCAATTTCCCTATTTAACATCTTTTCTTTATAAAAATTTTCTATTAAAGATAATGGCTGATTAAATATATCAAAATGAAAACACCAATTATAACTAAGTGGCTGAAATATATCACCATCGAGTATTACTAATTCATATTGCTCTGACTTCTGAACAGCTATATTCCAGCGCTCAACTTGTTTTTCAAAATACCATGTTCTATGTTCATTTTTTGGCCTTTCAAATAAAGAATTCACTTCAGGTATTATATAAGCACCATAATTCTTTTCTAATTCACGGCACGTGGTACTTTTACCAACAGCGCTTGCTCCCTCAAATGCTATTATCCCCATAGTTTCTCCCTCTTTCATTAACTAAAATTTCGTTGTTTCACTTTTCTTCCCCATAACTTTCTCCATAAAACAATTGAAGCGATAGTGAGCATGATTGTTGTAATGATACTACCTTCAATTCCAAACGTGCCTCCATGAAGGAATACGGGGCCATTTGTTGCAGGTTTAAATAACGGCGTTGAATATATGGTCATCCCGCTAACTGCAAAACCGTAGACGTTATATTGTGCCCAATTCCAAATGGAATGCCATGCGCAAATCCCCCACAGACTACTGTCTTTTAAAACGTAAAAAGCTGCAAATACACCAACTAATATTATATTCGATATTGAAAGAATTGTAATACCTGGATTAAGTAAATGAAGAAAACCAAATAAGAAAGACGTCACAACAATCCCAACCCATATACGACTTCTAACAGAAAGAACCGGGAATAACCAACCTCGTACAATAATTTCTTCTGTTGCCCCTTGTATTAAAAATGCGACTAAAGAACCTACAATACCCAATATAGCGGTTACTGTAATTTTTTGTATTTGTAATGTTACAACTCCTGCTAATAGGAGTAAAATTACTGGTATTGAAATGAAAACAAATCCTATTAATGCACCTCTCAAATATTTTCTTATCCATTGATTCCCCCAAAAACCAATAGATGAAAATGATCTTTTCTCTACAAATCTAATCCATAAAAACACAAAAAATATTGCGCCGCCAAACGTTAATATCATCTCAATGTCGCTATAAATCGCCTTCATAAAAGTTGTTTCTGCTTTCGGTAAAATCAGCATAAACAACATAAATAATTCACCTAAAGTTAAAAATATAATCGCGAGTATGACAGCAAAAACAGGATGAACTTTTCTTCTTCCTTCTTTTGCTGCTTCAATTATTTTAAATTGTTTATTTTGCAATATTCTATCCTCCTAATTATGGTACTCATCAGCAATATTAAAATAATATTTAGCCTTTTATTTAAACTTATTTTTTCATATAAATGATTTTTGTTTGGAATAAATTCAAATTAGGAATAATATATAAATAAAAGAGGTGCCTTTGTGCCTTTACTATTATCACCCAGATTAGTCAGTGGTATTACCAGCACTTGCTATTTCCCACCATTTGTTGTAAGATAGTAATTAAGGTCAATTTAACACTATATTTTCTTTGCATATTATCAAGTATCAATCAGGGACATTTTGTACTCCTTATGGGTTTTTGATAATATGTGAACTTTTATTTTCATTCAAATAAGGCCGATCATATTGTAATTTTTCTACTTTTAGGAGGCATTACCATGACATTAACAGGTAAAGTAAAATGGTTTAACAGCGAAAAAGGTTTCGGTTTCATCGAAGTTGCAGACGGTAACGACGTATTCGTTCACTTCTCAGCTATCACTGGCGACGGCTTCAAGTCTCTAGACGAAGGTCAAGAAGTTAGCTTCGAAGTTGAAGAAGGTAACCGCGGACCTCAAGCTAAAAACGTTGTAAAGCTATAATTCAAACAATAAAAAGGTTGTTACCAGCAAGGTTAACAACCTTTTTAATATATAACTAAAATTTTTTACATAAAAGGAGTGGTTACATGTATCGCAATCGAAAGAACGATGTAGCAGAAGTACCACCAGAACAAACCCCTGTTTGGGAATGTGAATCAGAGGATTGTTTAGGATGGATGAGAAAGAACTTTTCATTTGAAGAAGAGCCTAAATGCCCTTTATGTAAAAGTAGCATGAAAAGCGGAGAACGTTTATTACCTAAATTAGGTTAATTTATAATAAAAAAACCCTCTTTTAATTAAGAGGGTTTTTTTATTATAAATTTATGTCCTCAATATCAGTTCGCACTATAGAATACAATAATGCATCGTGTTGCTTATTTCCTTGATGAATATATCCGCGCAATAGACCTTCCTTTTGAAAGCCGATTTTAGATAACATTCTACAAGAAGTAACATTTTCAGGATATGTAATAGCTCCAATTCTAAACAAACCCAAATCTTTAAACCCATAATCAATAATTTCTCGAGCCGCTTCTGACGCATAACCATTTCCCCAATAACGAGGATGCAGGTCATATCCAATCTCAGATCGTTTACTCCATAATTGTAAATTGTTTAGTCCAATTGTTCCTATTAAAACGTTCGTTTCTTTTAACACAATTCCCCATCGTATTGCCTTTTTCTCAAAGTAATTTTTCGAAAAAGATTCGATCATACGTGAAGCTTGTCCAAACTCCGTAAAAGAATTCATACCGTAATAACACGTTACTTCATCCAATGAAAAGATTTCATATATTTTTTGACAATAAGATTGTTCTATTTCAACTAAACGTAAGCGTTCTGTTTCTAATATAGGAAATGCCATAGGATCACTCCTTTCTCTCTACTCATTCATTATATCAGAAAAAATATTTATAATTACTAAAGTCCTTATTGTTCCATAAATCAAACATTTCTAATGACGCATTCCCTCTTTATTCTATATACACGAATTGGATACCTTCTGATTACTACTCAAACATTACGCTATAATTTCCATAAATCGAATTTCAAATTATCAAGAACTGTAAAAAAATTGTTTCTTCATTTTCTCCTTCCAAACAACCACCCTACCCCATACATTTATGGTAAAATATAGTTAATACATTATTTTATTGTGGAGGTGTAAATTTCCTATGTATATATTCATCGGCTTATCCCTCTTACTCATATTACTTATTTTTTTATTCGCAAAAAAATTCACACCAAACTCTTTCATGATGACTAACTTTAAAGGCAATAGCTTTAAGACATTTTCAATCGGTATTTTAATCGCTGCCATACTCTCACTTTCATATGGAACTTATCATGCAGTAACATATCAACCTAGTTATTTAGATATTAAATTAAAAAATCAAAACTACACTGTTTTCGGTAATGTAGGCGAATTCGGTTATTTCTCCGAAGAATTATTAAAAAAAGATACAGAAGTTCAACTATATTTCGTCTCTTGGAAAAAAATGCAGTTAAAAAATCCGGTAATACTTATAGAATATCCTTCAGGAAAACAAGAAACATGGAAGCCAAATATCGTATTAATACCGATAAGTAAATTACAAGAAAAACATGATATAAAAGATATTTATCAACTATCACCGTATTCATTTAAAGAATCTGGAGAAATAACATTAACAATAAAAGAATACAATATAAAAAACAATAAAATTTCCATTCAAATAAAATAAATAAAAACTGTTCCTTCATTTTGCTGAAGGAACAGTTTTTATTTATTCTACAGTATTATTTATTTAATGTAGCCATTATTTCATTGGCAATATTCTTTCCATTTCCAATACACGCACCAATTCCAACACCGTAATATGAGGCACCAGCTAAATATACATTTGGATAAAGATTTGTCATTTTTTCTTGCAATGCTTGAACCGCTTGATTATGTTCTAAATGATATTTCGGCATTAAATCTTTCCAATTTGTAACTTCAACTACTTCTGGTTCACCTTTAATTCCGAGACTCTTTTCAATATCATATAAAGCTACTCGTACTAACTCTTCTTCATTGTAATCCTTGATTGTTTCATATACCGGATTGGTACTCTTATAAAACATTCTAACTAATAATTTTTGTTTACCCGATGTATGTTTCCACTTTCGACTTGTCCATGTACAAGCATCACAATGTAAATCACTGTTTTCCGTTACAATAAACCCCGTACCGTCAGCTGGTAGTTGTTCATCTAGTATGTCAAATCCTAAATAAATACTAATAAGGGATGAGTTTTTAAATGTATTAAACTGCTCATTTAACTCATTAGACTGTAATAAAGTTTGCGCTATATCATGTGGAGCTGCTAAAACAACATAATCTGCTTGTACTGTTTCATGATTTGCAAAAGAAATCTCATATTGATCTTCTTGTTTACTTACAGCCGTCGTTATAGCACCTTTTTTTACGACAGTTTCAGTCAGCACTTCTTCTAAGCGATTAATTATCGTAGATAGTCCACCCTTAAATGATACGAATTTTTTATTTCCTGCTGATTGAAATTGTTTTTTATTCTCTTCAAAACCTTTAATAATACTTCCATACTTATTTTTATAATCCAGTAAATACGGTAATGTAGATGCCATTGTAAGCTCATTCAATTTACCAGAATATACGCCTGAAAGCACAGGAGCAATTTGTCTTTCCACTAACTCTTTCCCTAAAAAGCTTTCTAAAAATAGAGCAAGTGATGTATCTTTCGTAAACTCTTTATTTTTCGTTATGAAATCTTTTAAAGCTACGATTTTCCCCTTCGTTGAGACTAGCGTACTGCTAAACAACGACCGGGCACTCATCGGTATCCCAAATATAGTATCAGAAGGAATTGGATGTAACATGTTTTCAGAATATATGTAAGAAATACCCGTTTCATTATATACCATTTCATTTTCTAAATTTAAATCTTTTGCAAGTGGCATAACATGTTCATTACGAGCAACGATTGAATCCGCCCCTGACTCCATAATGAAATCCTTTTCTTCCACACTATGGATTTTACCACCTAAATACTCTTCTTTCTCAATAAGAATTAAATTTAAATCGATATTATAATCCTTTTTTAATTTTTCTAAATAAAACATAGTAGAAAGTCCCGTTATACCTCCACCGATAACAACAACTGTTTTCATATGTGCTGCGCTCCTAACCGATACAATTAATAATTCCTTTTTATTATAACCAAAAGTCCTTATATTCGACTAGCAAGTTGCGCATTCTGTAAGAAATTAGACAATATATTTTAATATATTTTCAAATTACCTAATAAAAAAGAACTATAACATTTACAAACCCCGTCATAGTTCTCTTTATTTTAAAAACATAAAGTAATTGATTAATTTGTCTAGTTCTTGACTCAATGCCAATACTTTTTCATGTTGAATTCCATAATCCGATACTAAATATAAAAGTTCTTCTTTTTTTATTTCAATTACTTTTTCCAATTTCGCTAGTTCCATGTCGTTTTACATCTCTCCAAAAATAAAATGTATGTATTTCAGTATAGCCTACTTACATAATTAGTAAAAGTAAAATACGCATGTAAAATCTTACATATTTGAAAAAATAATATACTACTAACAAAAAAAGAAACTAGATTAAACTTCCTTTTACAGATTATTGACGTTCATTAAGAATGAATAACATACCGGAATTTTTCTAATGTTATATCTTTATAATTTGGAGCTCTCTTTATATGATTAAAATAACTATATGAGAATTTAAATACATGACCAAAATCCCAATCGAATTCACTATAGTCTTTTATCCAAAATATATTTTCAGTTGGTAAAATATTTGCACGTTTAGATTGAATTAAAGGTAATCGATCTATGGGTGAGTGTAAAGTTATTTCCGTATTCAGCTTGAGCTTTTGGCTAGCTCTTAGTACGTATACTAGTTTTAAAAGCGGACGTATCCCTCGTTGAAATAGATCTATATGTCCTAAATCGTACATTATATTAATTGCGTGGGAGTATGTAAGCAAATGCCCAATTAAATCATGATGTGATTCTGCTCGATAAATACTATTAAATTTCGATAACTCATTTAAAACGAATCGAGATACTTGTGTTGGATTACTCAATTCACTTTGTATCTCATCTTCAAAACTTAATTGTTTTACTTCTTTCATCGTATAACCAATCCACGATCTACCTGGAATTGTTTTTCGAAATGATAAAATAAGAGTAGTAATCCCTTCAATTGCTTGATTATCTCCCCATTTTTGTAGCTCTTTCATAGCTAATAAGCTTAATGACGCATAAATGACGTTATGCCCGACCCAATGAAGTTCATCAATCGTTTGTTCTAAAGATTTTATAATCATATTCTCCGCAATTTGAAAATCTATTTCTTTTTTATCATCAATCATCTCACCAATTTTTTTCTTGCTTAGCATCATCCTTGTTTGCGAATGTATATTACGAGCTGTTTCTTCATCAATATGATTATCTTTCATAAAAAAATAACTAGCAATTGCAGCTGCTCCAAAATGTGCATGCCAAATATCATTTGTTTCTTTTTTACATTGAGAAATAATTGAAAGACCGCCTTTTAAAATACTTTTTCCCATTTTCTTACTCCCCTAATAAAAATCACTATATTTTCATCCTAAAGATGGTGTCAGGACAAATAAAATGTGATTCGATTCATCACTTTTATTCAAAAATCGATGCTTCACATTCGGTGGAATACGTACAACATCGCCTTCTTCTAAAAAATATTCTTTTCCCTCCAATTCCACATACACTTCCCCTTTCATAATTACAGCAATCTCTTCCTTATCTTCATGGGAATAATGGCTTTCTGTTGTGTTTGCTCGTTTATTTAAATCCATCATTAACATTTCAATACGTGCTTTCATAAAATCAGGTGTTAATACATCATATACAATGTGATCATTGTTTTCCCTATATACTTTTTTTCGATCTTTTTTCTTAGAAATGAGCGAATCTGTATCAATATCGTTAATAAAAAGTGTAAACAGCGGTACATTTAATGCTTTTGCAATTAATTCCAAAACATTTAAAGAAGGATTAGCATGTCCTCTTTCAATTTGGCTAATTAACGACGTACTAATCCCTGCATAATCAGCGAATTCACGAATTGTCATATTATTTTTCTTACGATAACTTAATACTGTTTGCCCAAGCCTATCATGTACCATAGTAAAACTTCCTTTCGTCCATCATAATGCATGTTTCGTTGTCTTTGTGCTGACATACTAAACAAAGGCAAATAACCCTTCCCTATTATCTCCGGGACTTATATACTTACCTTTGTACATTATATCGTATTAAGTTTATTATAATAAACATTCTATCGGAGGGACAAACTTTGAAATCACCTATTCTTTCATATTGCATCTTATTTTTTGGTGTATTCGCCTTATCAACTTCAGCTATTTTTGTAAAATTGGCAGATGCTCCTGCGACAATCATTGCTTTTTACCGATTATTCTTTGCCACACTAATTCTGTTACCGTTATTACTATTTAATAAAAATAGTCGAAATAAGCTAAAAACTTTAACGAAAAAACAATGGGCACTTGGATTCGTATCTGGGCTATTTTTAGCTGCACATTATGTACTATGGTTTGAATCATTACAATATACTTCTGTAGCAAGCTCTACAGTTATCGTAACGTTACAACCTTTGTTCTCAATGATTGGTGGTTATTTTTTATTTAAGGAGAGATTTACGAAAGGAGCAGTTATTGGTTGCCTCATCGCTATTTCAGGTAGTATCATCATTGGCTGGCAAGATTTCCAAATTAGCGGAGAAGCATTATATGGAGATATTTTAGCATTTATCGCTGCCGGTATCATTACTGCTTATTTTTTCATTAGCCAACACGTTCGTAAAGATTTAGCACTTATACCATATTCGGTAATTAGTTATGGAAGTAGTGCTGGCTTTCTTGGTATATTTGCTTTCACGCAACAAGAATCTTTCATCCATTACTCTACACAAACTTGGTTGTGCTTTATTGGATTAGCTTTCATTGCTACAATTTTAGGACAAACCATTTTTAATTGGTTATTAAAATGGATAAGTGCTACTGTAATTTCAATGAGTATTTTAGGTGAAACAATTGGCACTTGTATACTAGCGTACTTTATATTACATGAGACCATTTCTTTACAACAAGGACTAGGAATTACCGTTATTTTTATTGGTTTAGTATTATTTTTAATACAGCCAAATTCTAATAAAAAAGCATGACAGTATACTGTCATGCTTTTAACTACTAATTATGTACAATTAAACCCTCCGGTCTAAAACGACTCATCATAATTTCATTAATAAACTTTCCGTGAGCTTTCAAATTCCCTATCTTTACTCCCTCTTCTACAAATCCAAATTTTTCATATAAAGCTTTTGCTTTTGGATTCGTTTCTAACACACCTAGTTCTACTCTCTCTAACATTAACCAATTATCAGCCAAATCAAGCATCTTCGTAAGAAGTGCTTTCCCAATTCCTTTATTATGATATTCACTATCAACCCCAATGAATAAATCGCCTGAATGAGATCTTCGTCCCGGACTTTGTGTTAAACCTACAAACCCAACAATTTCTCCATCATATTCTGCAACAAATTCAAATTGATTTGGTGCTAAATTTCGAATTCTATTTTCCATAGCTTCTACACGCATGCTAGGTAAGAAAACCATATACGGTAAAACGTCATCCTGTATACATATACGATGAATTGCTCTAGCATCTTGTATTTCTACTGCTCTAACGTTGATCCCCATCTTTCTCTCCTCCATATAAATAACAATATATTTGTGGTATATTCTAGAAACGTTCACGAATGACCTTCTCGTCCGTATTTCTTTATGTCATTTTTACATAATTATTTCGATATAATACTTAATTTCCAAAAAGATTAACAACTATATCTATATGGTTAACTTTTCACTTTATTATATAAATTAAGCAAATTTTCAATTGGAATACCATTTAGTTTCATGCCGACTATATCACAATTTTCTATTTCAATATTTTTCAGATTACTATTACTTATGGTGCTACCTTCCAAAACACATTTATCGAATAAAATAGGTTCCTTCTCATCTCCGAGACTTGTATTTTTAAATTGCACTCCACCTAAAGTCACCAAATTAAATTTACTACCAGAAAGATTTAAATCTGCATATGATGACCATCTAAAATTTATATTTCTAAACTTTGATTGACTTACATTACAATTACTCATATTCGTATTCATTATATTGCTACCAACAAATGAACTGTTTTTTAAATTCACTTGATAATACTCTGTATTTGCTAAATTACAGTTTTCGTATTGACTATTTTTCATATCTTTATTTGTAACTACACTCTCTTTATTTGAGCTTGTTTTTATTCTTTTCACGTAACAATACTCATCTTCCGATTCAAAAATCATTTGGTAGCCCATCTTTTTATAAAAGTGATGATTATTAATTTGTCTACTAGATATTTCGAGATCCCAAATCTTTATGTTTGGATATTCCTTTTCTATTAATTTCATAACATGTGATCCAATTCCTTTTCCTTGATAAACAGGATCTACAAAAATACGATCAATTCGACCATACGACTTACCAGAAATCGTAACTATTATCCCTCCAATTATTTCTTTATCCATTACAACTTTGAAAGAATTCAATTCTTCAATGGAATATTCCATCATTTCAACTGAAGAATATCCTGGCGGTTGAATGTTATAATCAACGACATCATCTTGGCCGTATAGCCACTGTTTTGCTTCTGCATCAAATGTTCTTTTCATTATTTCTGTTAATTTCTCAGCATCTAAAATTGTAGCTTTTTCTATAGATATTTTCGTCATTTTCGTTTTCCCTTTCATTATTACAAACCAACCATTTTTGTGAATGGCATAATTATCAATTCACTTTTGTTTTTAATGCTTTTCCCATTATTACATATGGAACATCATTTTTACTTGGATGAAATGGTTCTAATACATTTACCCAATCTAATCTTTCATATAACGAACGTGCTTTTTCATTGTTTATTTGTGTTGTTAAAACACTCGTTCTATTTGGAATCCCTTCTAGTAATTCATTATGTAATTTCGTTCCAAGACCTTCATTTTGATATTGTGGGTGGACTGCTAACTCTACAAATTCAAAACAATCTTGTAACCATTCGTCTACTTGCTCTAGATGTAACGCTTCTCTCATTAATTGATTATAGTACTGTCCCTCCATTGAGCGATAACCATAAGTAAAACCAACTACTTCATTTTCATCATTTATTGCTACTATACCTTTAAAACCTGTATATTCTATATGCCTGTTCATTCGCTCGATCATTTCATTGAAATTTGTTTTCTCAAATACTTTACAATACAAATTTGCCATATTCCCAATTAAGATCTCCTCTTTTTCAATGCTTACAAATTTCACTTTACTCCCCCCTATTAAAACATTTATATCCTTTTTTTGAAAACTAAGAAAATTAACACTAATCACTCTCTTTACTATTAAACTACAAATCACCCTATATTTTCCACAGTTACTTAGTATTAATGAATAATAAAAAGAGACCATGTAATATAAACATGGTCTCTTCTTTTATTCATTTTCAATTTTATCCCGCTATTTGCCGGGCAGTAAGACCCCCACCTCAAAATTCAGCGAAAGCAAAGAAGTTAGGTGGGGGATCAATTGCCCGTAAAATCCCGATTGGTGAGGGCTGAATCCCCCACTGATTAAAGTTTCACTTTATATAATTAAAAATTAGATATTACTTAAGCCACTCGTTGCAAGTATTACTTAACTGCTGTAAATCTTCTATAAATTTACTCGCATCATATCCATCACAAACCGAATGATGTACTTGCAATGAAACTGGTAGCATAACCTTGTTTCCTTCGTTAAAATATTTCCCACAAGTTATAATTGGCAATAGAAAATTTTCATCATTATTAATATTAAGATTAAATCCAGTAAAACTAGTCCAAGGTATGCTAGAAATCAGAAATACATTAGGCGGAATATTTTCTTTCGTGAAAAGACCATGAACACTAGCATAGTATCTCATATCGTCTTCATACTTTTTATAGAAAGTGCGGAAATCACTTGAATAATCCGTCCATATACTTGAAAAAGACTTATCATCTTTATGAAAGATTGTATAACTCGGTATCATTTCCTCCCAATAGCCTAAAACTCCTTCATCGTTAAAACATGTTCGAAATTTTTTATGATTATTTACTACTCTAGAAATTAAATATATAAAAACGGGATAAAATTTTATTCCCTTTTGATATACTTCCTCTAATAACATCGTGATATCAACATTCACAGTCATACTAAATGTACATTTCAACTTTAAATAATGCTCAAAATACCGCTCTCTATTCCAATCTTCTCTATCAATTACATGAAACTTCATTCTAATAGCCTCCTAAAATTTTCTTTTTATTTTAGAAGGCTAATTCCCTTGCTTTCACCATACTTTGTCACTCCTAACAGTTTACAATTCACCCTAATTATTCATTTAATTATATAACATATGTAAGAATCAATTCACATATTTCTGGAAATCCATCCACATACTATAGATAAATCAAATGAAATTTGGAGGATACATACATGAATAACAAAAATATGAATAAAAAAGAAAATGTTACTGAAAACACTACATCTATTCAAAATAATAATACTGCAAATCTTACTATCGAAGAACAAGCAATGAACGGCTTATACGGAATGCCCGAAACAACAATTGAAGATGCTGATCACGCT
The DNA here is from genome assembly GCF_052805735.1 of Bacillus sp. N6. Taxonomy (NCBI): domain Bacteria; kingdom Bacillati; phylum Bacillota; class Bacilli; order Caryophanales; family Bacillaceae; genus Bacillus; species Bacillus sp. N6. The sequence goes on along the minus strand of NZ_CM127843.1, from coordinate 2,261,274 downwards.
GCATCTGATGATTTGACTTCAAAAAATTAATTAACTACATTGAAAAAAGCCAAGGAAAATATCCTTGGCTTTTTTAACTATGCATCCACCTTTTGTATTTCTTCACTCTTTCTTGAAAGTTTACCTGGCCAAAAAGCAAATCGGCCTAAAACTACTGTAATCGCGGGTACAAGTAACGGTCTTACGATAAACGTATCTAGTAATACGCCAATTGCAGTTACAATACCAAATTGAACTAATACTTGAATTGGAAGTGTACCTAACACTGCAAAAGTTCCTGCTAAAATTAAACCAGCCGATGTAATAACACTACCTGTTTGTATTACACCATTTTTTACTGCATCCAAGTGATTTTGTGTCTTTCTGTTTTTCCATATTTCTGAAACCATAAAGATATTATAATCTTCACCTAAAGCAACTAAAAATACGAATGCGTACAACGGTATCGCACCTTGAATGGCCGGCGCACCCATACCGTAATGAAGTAATATCCATCCTGCTCCTAACGCTGAGAAGAATGATAAAACGACAGTTACAATTAAATAAATCATCGCAACAACCGATCGTAAGTAGACAAGTAATAGTAAAGCGATAATGCTAATCATTACTGGAATAATTACTGATTCATCACGTTCCGTAATTTGCTTTGTATCATATAATGAAGCTGTTTCCCCACCAATCAATAATTGATCTTTAGCATTACTAATCCCAGCATCTTTTAATACTTTTTCTATACTAGTTTTCAATTTAGGAATTTGATCTAACGCTTCAATTGAGTATGGATTTTCCGCTAAAGAAACTTCATACATTTGTATTTGCTTATTTTCTTTTCCCTCTTTTGGCTCTTTCACTGTATTTACGAAAGAAAATTTCTCTAGTTCTTGTTTAATAGGAAGCTCTTTGCCTTTCGTATCAACAACAACTTTTATTGGTGCTAGTTCACCAGCTGAGAAATGATCACTAATTAACGTAAACCCTTCACGAGAAGGCATATCCTTTGGAAACGACTCTAATAAGTCATATGTGTATTGAATACGTGGTACGAATGAAGCCAATCCGCCTAATACAAATACAGTTAGCATAATTATTGTCCACGGTCTTCGTACTACAATATCTCCAAGTTTTTTACTAAAGGAGCCTTTTGATTTTTCAACTTTTACAGCCCTCTTTTTCTTTCTTGCAAACTCCTCATTCATTGAAGTTGTTCTCGGTATAAACGGGAAAAATGCAATCCTACCGAATATTAATAATAGTGCTGGTAAAATCGTTAAAGCAGCGATTCCCATTATAAATACAGCAACACTAAATGGTACTGCAAATCGATGAAAGGCTCCATAATGAGCAAGTAGTAATGTTCCTAATCCAAGTACAACAGTTAATGCACTCATTATAATTGCACCGCCAGAAGCTTTAATCGCAAGTTGTAATGCTTTATATTTACTTTCTTCTTCTAACAAGTACTCTCTATATCTCGAAATTAAAAATAGACAATAGTCCGTTCCAGCGCCAAACAATAATACTGTCATAATTGATATCGCTTGGGCATCTACTTTAATCCATCCGTGATCAGCTAAAAAACCGAGTGTAGGACTAATAATACCGTATGCAAAGCCAACAACAAGTATAGGTAAAATCGCTAAAATTGGTGAACGATACAGTAAAATTAACAAAACTAACACTAGTAGTACAGTAGCCACTAACAATTTCACATCTGCTTGACTAAATAAACTAACTGCATCCGTTTGAATACCTACAGGTCCTGATAATCGAACATGTAAACCAGATTCACTTATTTTTTGTTTAAATGGATCTTCATCCACCTTACTATTCACTATTTTTCTAAACTCTTCAAGATTTCCTTTTAATATATCTGTACCAGCAGATTTATTAAAAAATACCGGTGTAACAAATGATGTACCATCTTTTGATGCACTTTTTGATAATACTTGCTCTGGGATTGTATCAAATGGTGGTAACGTTGATTGTTCTTTTAAAGGACTAGCTTTTAACTCCTTATAAACATCTTGTATGAGTTTATAATCCTGTGACTGTAATCCACCATCTCTATACCATACTACTAACAACGGATTCCCTGCATTATTCGGAAACTCTTTTTTCATAAGCGCTTCCGCTTGCTGTGACATAGCTGTTTCAGGTAAATTTTTCGGATTCGGTTCTTTCGTACTGTTTACTTGTGGTAACGTAAATGAAAGTAATAATGTAATAAGAATCCACACCGATAAAGTGATCCATTGCGTATTTTTCCCTGCCACAAGCCTCCCTAACATATGTAACGGGTGCTTTTTCATAAAAACCCACCTTCCTTTTTTCCTCCATTATTAATTATATATACTGGTCGGTTAATTAATCAAGAATGATTGAAAATTATGTTATAATTATCTCAATCATAAATGTCAGGAGCGAATGTATTTGGAACAAAAACAACGTCCTCTCGGAAGGCCGCGTCAAAATAAAAATACAAAATCTACAAAAGAAACCATTTTAGAAGTAGCAACCCGCTTATTTCTTACACAAAATTATCAAGTCGTTTCTATGGATGAGGTCGCAAAAGTTTGTGGTGTTACGAAAGCAACTGTCTACTATTACTATTCAACAAAAGCCGATTTATTTACCGCTACTATGATCGAAATGATGGTACGTATACGTGAGAATATGTCTCAAATACTCTCTACAAACAAAACGTTAGAAGAAAGATTATTAGACTTCGCTAAAGTTTACTTACACGCAACGATGGATATTGATATGAAAAATTTTATGAAAGATGCAAAACTGTCGTTATCTGAAGAACAATTGAAAGAATTAAAAAATGCTGAAGATAATATGTATGAAGTACTAGAAAAAGCACTCGATAATGCGATGCACATCGGAGAAATCCCAAAAGGAAACGCTAAATTTGCGGCTCATGCTTTCGTATCTTTATTATCAATTGGGAATTTTAAAGATGAAAATCACAATCCTATTCTTGCAAATATAGATGAATTATCACAAGAAATCGTTTCTTTTTATTGGAACGGATTAGGTCATTCATATTAAACTGATTTGCTTTAATAAAAGAGCATGTTTGATTTTTTTCAAACATGCTCTTTTTATAATTTATTTATATACTAATAATCAGATTATACTTCAATGCTGTTTAACAAAAAATTTCACTTTAACTTTTACAAATTTTGAAGTTGAACATTTATATTCCCCTTACTAAATCCCCCATGGTAACAAACTACAGATTCAATATGTAAATTTAAATACTTCTTCAAAGACTGCTGTGCTTCCTTAATATTTATAGTTGTTGGGGCGTGAATTCCTCCTAACATCCCATTCACACTATACATAGAGTCTCCTGCAATAAGAATTTTACTTTGTTTCAAATATAAACTAATATGACCCGGAGTATGCCCTGGAGTATGAAGAATTAGTATTCCACCGCAATACGGAAGTTCTTGCCCGTCAATCACAGTATCACTCACTTTTCCTTTTGGTCGGTTCTCTATATTTCCGTCCTTCAATAAAGGTAAATCCCCCTCGATATATGGCTTATCTAGTTCGTGCGCATAAACTTTAATATTACTTCGACAGCGCTGCAACAACTCCGGAAGACTACCTATATGATCAATATCCTGATGCGTCAAAATCACGACTTTTAACTTATCAAATGATACCCCAACCTTTTCCATCTCTACTTGTATATCTTCAATTTGTCCTGGGAAACCCGTATCTATTAATACTGCCATTTCATCATCCCATAAAAGAATTGGATGAATAACAAATTCTTGAAATTCAAGTTGTAACATTTCTATCCCTTTAGCGATCTCCATACAGCCATTCTCCTTTATATTAAAGTTTAAAAATATATACGAGTAAACTGAAAATATAAAGTGAAACTTTAATCAGTGGGGGTTTTACTGCCCGGCAAATAGCGGAATAAAGCACCTCTATCTTATAATATGTTTTGTCATACCAATAGAGAATGCCTCAAACCCTATAGATTCATAGTAAGATTGCAATTTTTCTACACACATAAGTTGTGGAATAACCTTGTTTTGTTCACAGTGCTGGATTAATCGTTTCACTATTTCTTTTCCGATGCCACTAGACTGATATTTTGGCAATACACCAACTCCACAAATAATGCCTGTTATGACTCCATCTGATATGACACGCCCCATCCCTACTAACCTCTTATCATCAAAAACATAAATTGCATACCAACTTTGCTTACACATTCGTTCTAACTCGTTAACCGTTAATTTAAGAGAATTCCATTCTAAAGATTCGTATAAGGATAATAATCCATTAAAATCTGTAGGTTGTTCACTTGTGTAGCGTATACTATTTTCCATGTAAATACTCCCTATTCTCTGGCTTGTTTATATTTCATAAAATTCCCATTACACAAATCTGATCGATGTAAAAATAACTAGAACAAACTTCAATAAGAAAGATAAAATTCCTTCTCAACATAAAATAAAAAGAAGTTATCTCACTTAAGATAACTTCTTTTATATAAGACTCTCATTATATTATCAACCAAAAAATATACAACTGCATACGATTAGCACAAACAAAACTAATAAACCATTTGAGAAATAACCCATTGAAAACTACCCCTTTATTAAATTATGTAAAAGATTTTATCATAAAATGATTTACAACTTAATAACTGAAAAAGACATTGTATTCATTAGTTATATATGTTTAGTAATATTTTATATTCGGTTATATTCTCGTTCCCTAAAACCACTTCTCGCACCTTCATAATTCAGTCCACATAAATTCAAAAAAACAGTTATTAGTAAACGTTCATTTACTATAAAGAGTAATTTCAATTGATTTATAGTAAATTTAGTAATAAAATAATAACTAAATTCATAAAGGAATCAAAAACAATGAACCAAAACGAATTATTAAACGAATACATGAATTTATTATTAAATATGTCAGGTACTTTTAAATTACTATCGGAGAAATCCTCAGAATTTACACATTTAGAACAACACGTAGTAGAGTATATCGCCCAGCAAAAGGTGCCTGTAAACTTAAAAATGATTGCTAGTTATTTAAACATCCCTAAACAACAATTAAGTGTAACAGTGCGTAACTTAGAACAAAACGGATACATCATAAAAAAGCAAGATATGGTAGACAAAAGAGCTATATTAATCTCTCTGACAGAAAAAGCTGAAAAAGTACATTATGAGAGATGGAAACAAATATATAATAATTTCACAGTAAACCTCGAAAAGTTATCTGAAGAAGATAGGCGGGATTTAACTTATGGACTATATAAAACAAATACAATGCTCTCAAAAATGTTAAATAACGACTAAATATATTGTTTATTATTAAACGGAGGATGTTTCATGGTTAAAGAATTAGATTTGCAATCTGTACAAGGTACAATGCTTATTCCACTATGGGGAAGAGCATATGGCAGTGAGAAAAATAAGGATATTTTAGATGATATAGAAGCTATTCAAATAATTAAAGAATGTGATTTTGACTTCTCAACAATAGCAAATACATTTGGCGAATACGGATGTATCACATACATTACCCGTGCACGAAAAATTGACGATACGATAAAACAATTTATAATAAAACACCCGAATGCTACTATTGTAAACATCGGTTCCGGACTAGACACTACTTTTTCAAGAATCGATAACGGTACAATACATTGGTACAATCTTGATTTGCCCGATGCAATCTCTTTTCGCAAAACTTTAATTGAAGATACTCCTAGAAACATTAGCATTGCTAAATCATTTTTTGATACTTCTTGGTTTGACGATATAAAATATAATCCAAACGACGGTATTCTTTTTATATCAGCAGGTGTGTTTTATTACTTTAAAGAAGAAGATTTAAAAAAGATCGTAGTCGCTATGTCAAAACGTTTCCCTGGAGGAGAATTATATTTTGACGCTGAATCAAAGTTCGCACTGAATCTTTCGAATGCTACTGTAAAGAAATCTGGTAATAAGGGTGCTATGATGTATTTTTACGTAAATAATCCAAAATCAATAGAAAAATGGTCCTCTACAATAAAAGTATTGAGCTGCTCCCCTTTCTTTAAAGATATAGCTACAAATAAAGATTGGGACGGTAGTACGCGTATAATGATGAGAATTGTAAACTTAATAAAAATGTTGAAGTTTGTTCATTTACGGTTCAAAAAATAAAAAGTAAAGAAGAGCTCAATACATTTATACTTAGTTCATAAATGTTAATTTTAATAAAATCAAAGGCAGAAACATAATTGTGAAGTGAAACTTTAATCAATGGGGGCTTTGCTCATCCCCCACTGATTATTAGCCCTCACCAATCGGGCTTTTACGGGCAGCCCGCTCCCCACCTAACTTCTTTGCTTTCGCTGAATTTTGAGGTAGGGGTCTTACTGCCCGACAAATAGCGGGATAAAATCTTGCATGCACTTTACGTAGGAGCTAAAATGTTGAATCTCATCGATTTCCAAATCATGTACACCATCTTGCAACATATGTTGAATCACTTACCCTCTCTTCTTATAACCCACTTACTACTTTTTAAATGTATATGTTCTGACCGTCAATAGCTTTTACCTTTAAATTCTTTAAACCCTATCCTTTTTTATATGAATAGCTTTCTTATTCGAAAATAGATTTTTAAAAATTCCTACTCCCACAATTAATAAACCTATACCAACTAATTTATTAATTTGTAATGGAATGCTCTCCATTCCAAATAATCCAAATGTATCAATACATAACGCAACGACCAATTGAGTAATAAGACTAATTAGCACCGTATATGCTGGACCTAAACTCTTTATTGCACCCATTATACAAATAATTAACCCAATGCCAAACAGTCCACTTACATAAAACAAATAATTTGCAGTATACACTTTAATGCTAATACTGTTTTCTGTAATGATATAAAATAGAATAGAACTAATGAGACCTATTCCAAGGACACATGTAGTCGTTAACCACTGTCCTACATTTTCATTTACTTTTGCATTAAAAACAGATTGTAAGCTAATTAATATTCCTGCTAATATAGCTAAACTAAATCCAATCAAAATCTTCCTCTCCCTTTCATTGCTCATATATATTATCTTTAGCGACTTCCTTCATTCTAGAAAAATCTTTAATTACAATAACTCCATTACTCTTTTCAATTAATTTTTCATTATAAAATTTTTGTAATACCCGTATTACGTGCCTATAACTTACCCCTATAAAATCTGCAATACTCGTTACCGAAGTTGCATCCAAATCCCCTTTATACATATTCCCGTTACTATCTGTTGAAATTGAAAGTAAATAACTAGCTACACGTACTTCTACAGGATACAGTAAATTAAGAGCAGTAAAACGAGTCGATATTTTTAACGTGTTCGCAATGTTTTCAAGCAAGAACTTCATAAATATAGGATCATGTAATAACTTGTTTCTAATAACCGTATTAGAAATAGAGATTGCTACAACATCTGAACAAGCTTCAACGACATTATGTGCTTTGCTATTTTGAATTAATTCAATATCACCAACAATTGCGAGTGGATTGATAAAGCGAAGGATTAGTTTCTTCCCTTCAGGTGTAATCGTATAAACTTTTACTTTACCTTTAACAACAAAATATAAACGATCCATTTCGTCATCTATATTGCAAATAAGCTCGCCTTTTTCAAAATGATTTAATTGAAAATATGCTGTATCTATTTCTGAAAAAACCTCGAGCGTTTTATTGATTTTCAAATAATGCGTAATTAAACTTGATCTATTCTCCATATTCATTTCCTCCTTTCATTTACATATTAAATACAACAATACCTATAATCATTACTATTGTTCCCACAATATGATATCTCTCCATCTGTATCTTTTTTATATGAAACAGTCCTTTCATTTCAATAACTGTTGCCGTTAACAATTGAGCAACCATTAGTGTGCCAGCTGTCAATGTAACTCCTAGTGAATATATTGCCATAGTTTCTGCACAAATAATGAATCCACCAAATGCACCCGCTACTAAATATATTTTTTTTACACTCTTTAAATCCGTTACTTTCTCTTCTTTCTTTAACAAAAATACAGCTGTTGCAATAATGAATCCAATTAAATGGGTTATAATACTCGTCGACCATATACCGATATGTGAACTAAGTTTCGCATTAAAGGTTCCTTGAAGTGTTATAAATATCCCCGCAAAAACAGCAAATAGAATACCTTTCAAAAAATCATCTCCTCATCCTTTATTTCTGACTTAATTAAAAACCATCATCCTATAATGGCAAAAGGACAAATGTCACATCACTATGAAAATAACTTGGAATGAAAAAAAACACACCTCAAAAATGCGAGATGCGTTTTTAATTATTTATATATAATGTTTTATAAATAAAAATTACGCTACATTAAAAGATTTCTTTTTCATAACAAACTTTGCAAATAAGAAACGTACAAGCGGTCCCATAATAATTAATTGTAATGGATATGCCATTATGAAATTTTTAATAAAAATCGAAAAATAAATTAAAACAAATGAATCTCCTTGTAGCCCACCATGTAAATGCATCATAGCCATACCGAAAAATGACATAAAGAACACCATTCCGATTACCATAGTTGTCGCCATTGCAACGATAATATTTATTTTCTTAGATTTATCAAATGGCAACATGAATACAATTTTTTTCGCACAAGGTCCAACTATACTTATTTCAATTAATAGCGCAATAATAAAGCCAATTAATAGTTCTAATGCAATCTCTTTAATATAAATTGGTCCTCCTGTTTCATTCATTAGTAAATTGTAAAACGTCATTACGATAACCATTCCAAAGCACATCATCATGCCAAATTGGAGGTTTTCTTTTCTTGTTGTTGGCAAATTTCATCATCCTCTCTCTTTGAGTCTTTGTCATTATATCGACATTGGAACCCCCTTCGTAAGTGAACATTTTGTGAACAAATTTAAAACGTTTTCATGTATTTTCTTTACTTTCAACTCAAATTCTCACTTTTACTTATAAAGGTTTTATATATTTCAATGTTGAATTACTAAATTTAACATTGCATTACATTATTACTAGGAGGATAACCATGAATGAAACAGAATTTTACGCATATCACATCGTAACAAGGAAAAGAATGCATATCGGACAAATGATTCCTTTTAAAAAAAATCAACACAATACTCTATATAACTTCTTTTTTGAAAGAGAACAATTAAATTTTAGTGGTGAAGATGGCATACAAATTTTAAATAATCACTATAAAAATGACGAATTACATATAAATAATGAAAATGCTAAAGTAGTTATGAATTATATGAATCAAACAATTAGAGCAGTTAGAGAAACAATTGTAGAAATGGTTAGACTACAAGAATTCCCTGAATACCCTTCCAGGTTATCTTGTTTATATGCTGCTAAGAGCTATGAGGATGCTTTGAAATGGAAAGCGCTATTTGATTCTTACAATCGAGAAGTTTTACAGATTGTTAAACTACGAGTAATCGGAAGTTCTTTTGAAGGTGACGGGAATCTTTTACCGAAAGAAGATGGTATTCCTTTTTCTCAAAAAATCGAACAAGCTAGAAAGTATTGGAAAGGAAATATTAGAAATGAGCTTCCTGAGCTACTGATTAATGGAGAAATTGAAGTGGTGGAAATTATTGATGACTTTTCCTCAATTCATATTTAATTTCTAACTAAATCATATAGGATGGAGATTACAATGAAAAAAAAAGTATACTTCAATCATGATGGCGGCGTAGATGATTTAATTTCATTATTTTTATTACTTCAAATGGAAAACGTTGAACTTACCGGTGTATCTGTTATCCCAGCAGACTGCTATTTAGAACCTGCAATGTCTGCAAGTCGTAAAATTATTGATCGCTTCAGCAAAGATAATATTGCAGTAGCCGCTTCAAACTCTCGCGGGCAAAACCCGTTTCCTAAAGACTGGCGGATGCATGCATTTTATGTAGATGCTTTACCAATTTTAAATGAGTCTGGAAAAGTTGTAGCACCCATGGCAGCAAAGCCTGCACATCACCATTTAATAGAAACACTTCTACAAACGGAAGGAAAAACAACTTTATTATTTACCGGGCCCCTAACTGACCTTGCTCGTGCGTTATATGAAGCTCCCATAATTGAAGATAAAATTGAATGTCTCGTTTGGATGGGTGGTACATTTCTTACAGCAGGCAATGTACATGAACCAGAGCATGATGGAACAGCTGAGTGGAATTCGTTTTGGGACCCTGAAGCAGTGGCTCGTGTATGGGATGCAAAAATTAAAATCGACTTAGTGACACTAGAAAGTACAAACCAAGTTCCGTTAACTATAAACATACGTGAACAATGGGCAAAAGAACGAAAGTATATTGGTATGGATTTCCTTGGTCAATGCTATGCAATGGTTCCCCCTCTCGTTCACTTCTCAACGAACTCTACCTACTATTTATGGGATGTACTAACTACCGCGCTTGTCGGAAACACTAACCTTGCAAAAACTGAAACAATTAATAGTATCGTTCATACATACGGACCAAGCCAAGGACGTACAGAGGAAACTGCTGATGGACGACCTGTAAATGTCGTTTATGATGTAAAACGTGATGTATTCTTTGAATATATTACTGAATTAGCAAAGAAAGCTTCTACTTGAACCACTATCTATACGAAAAATAAATAGAATAAAATCACTTCAGACGATGAACCCCTATATTTAGAATTTAGTTGAAACTACATATTTAACTATTGAAAAGAGTATTGAATTAAATTTCAATACTCTTTTTGTGCAATTTAATTATATTGGATTAATGTAGTGTCTTATTGATTATTCATTTCATAACCATTGACAAAATAAGTTATTGTTTCTAACTCATCTTCATTTAATTCTCTATCTAGTTCTTGTTTATACGCTGCCTTTATCTTCTCTTCATCACCTATATGAGCTTCTGTATAAGTTCCTACTGTTTTTAACATACGAATCTCTTGTAAAAACTCCTCTCGATTTATTGCTTCCCCATGAGAGAGAATATATGTCTCAGCATCAAATTTCTCTAATTCATCTATCAATTTAAACGTTCTTTTCGTCGTATAGTTCCACTTCGAAGAAAAAATATCTGCATATATACAGTCTCCTAAAAATAATATCTTTTCTTCTTTCACGTAAATAACAACTGAATCATGTGCATGATCTCCGCCCACATGTTTTAACACGCATGTCACTTCACCAAGATCTAATTCAATTTGATTCTGGAACGTTAAGGTCGGAGGAATAATGTTAATATTTCTCGCTTTTTCTTCAAACTCTTTCTTGATGCAATCCGCACAAAATTCAATTTCAGTACCCTCTTTTACGCGTGCATCCAACGCTTCATCTGTCCATTCATAAGATACTATTGTCTGCATTTCTTTTTTCGTTTCAGCGTGCGAAATAGTTAATGCATTCCGTAATACAGATAATCCAAAAATATGATCCCAATGCCAATGGGTTAGTGCTACGAAATCTGGATTCGATACATTTTGTTCTTTTAACATTTCTAAAAATAATTGTGTATGCTCCTCTGAATTCCCTGCATCGATCATTAAAGTTTTTTCTTGTCCAACAACCATTCCTAATATAGGTCTATCTGTTTCAGAAACAGGTGTCATATACCAAAATGAGTTTCCTATTTTTTTAATTTGTTGCATAACCAATTCCCCTTTTCATTTTCTCACTTAAATTTAATATATAAATTATAACGAATCACTACTTTTTTCTCTATAATCAAACACAATTACTTGGACTAATCTAACTTTCCTTTTCGTAAGCTAAAAATAAGGGAATAGAATCGGAGTGTGATACTATGGAACGTTTATGGATTCCAATGATTGTAACATTTTTTTCGTTCGGTGGATTACTTTTAGGAGGTGCTGTTGGAGTAGCAACACGCCAACTTATTGAAGAAAAGATGCATCGTTTATACGCATTATGTGGTGGTATTTTACTTGGGCTGTTATCCCTTGAAATTATTCCTGAAACATTTTCAAGCTACGAAATGGTTGGGCCTATACTTGGTATAGCTATCGGTATTTTAGTTATGAGCTTATTAGATAACTATTGTCACCATCCAATGATACATAAAAAAGATCAACAAGCATGGCAAACCTTCCTTTTTCTCTCTTTCGCTATATTTATTCATAATATACCGAGTGGATTTGCGTTAGGTACAGCTTTTATAAATCATAATGACTCTGCCATTCCCTTTTTAATAGCAATTGTCGTTCACCATATTCCAGAAGGATTAGCTTTAATTATTCCATTTCTTTTTACAAAACATAAATATATTTCCTTTTTATTAACGACTTTATTACTTTCTCTTATTCTCGGTACTGGCACAGTTTTTGGCATTTTGATGGAAGGAAAAGCTCTTCACCTGCAAGGACTCATTATGGGAAGTGCTATTGGTTCACTTGGATATGTCACAATTCATGAAATGCTTTGGAAAGCTAAGAAACAGCTCTCTTTCCTTACATTTCTAATGTGGGCAACTAGTGGTTTTTTACTAATAACAGTGTTCACTTTATTCGCTGGTCATCATTAAAGTTGCTAAAGTGAAACTTTTGTTCCTCCCACACTGATTCTTAGATTACAAATAACCAGATAAATTTTCTTATTTGTATATTTTTCCTTTTTATCCAAAACATAATGTTATCTACCTATTATAAGGAGGAACAATTATGTTTGGGAAAACAGCCGGTGAAGCATTAGTTGATTTATTAATTGACTGGGGAGTAGAACACATATACGGTATGCCTGGAGATTCCATCAATTCTATCATTGAAGCTTTAAGAAAAAAACAAGATAAAATTAAATTCATTCAAGTTCGCCATGAAGAAGCTGGTGCATTAGCAGCGGCTGCCTATGCAAAATTAACAGGAAAACTTGGCGTTTGTATGGCAATTGCAGGACCTGGTGCTATTCATTTATTAAATGGTTTATATGATGCGAAACTCGATAAAGCCCCTGTTCTAGCAATTTCAGGTCAAGTAGAAACCGATTTACTTGGAACGGACTTTTTCCAAGAAGTAAATTTAGAAAGAATGTTTGATGATGTTGCGGTTTATAACCAGCGTATTATGTCAGCAGAGCAACTACCTGCCGTAGTGAATCAAGCAATTCGAATGGCTTATACGAAAAAAGGTGTATCCGTTCTTACAATTCCAGATGATGTCCCGAAATTCGAAGTGAAAAATGGTGCTCGTATTACAAATACTTCTTTTACTTTACCTGAGTTGTTTCCACAAAAAGAAGATTTAGATGGAGCGAAACTCGCAATAAATGAAGCGAAAAAGCCTGTGATTTTAGCTGGAAAAGGAACAAAACATGCGAGAGAATCTTTACTTGCATTGGCAGAACATATTGGTGCTCCAATCGTACTTACATTACCTGCTAAAGGAATTATTCCTGATGAGCATCCTCTTTGTATCGGTGGATTAGGATTAATCGGAACGAAACCTTCTTATGAAGCAATGAAACATGCAGATACTTTAATTATGGTTGGTACTTCTTATCCGTTCACTGGTTTCTTACCTGAAAAAGCAAAAACAATTCATATCGATACAGATCCTGCCCAAATCGGAAAACGTTATGCGACAGATATTGGTTTAGCTGGTGATGCTAATAAAACATTACGATGGTTAATTGAAAATGTTGAAAAACACACAGACCATTCTTTCTTAGAACATCATCAAGAAATGATGAAAAAGTGGGAAGAAAAATTACACGATCAAGAAGAAGACTCTTCTATTCCAATTAAACCACAACGCGTTATGCATGCTCTGCAGCAAGTAGCACATGATGACGCAATTCTATCAGTCGATGTCGGAAATGTAACAGTATGGACCGCAAGGCACTTCCGTATGACGAACCAGCAATTTGTTATTTCTAGCTGGCTCGCAACACTTGGTTGCGGTTTACCTGGTGCTCTTGCTGGAAAAATTGCATTCCCGGATAAACAAGTATTTGCAGTTTGTGGTGATGGCGGATTTGGAATGACGATGAATGACTTCGTAACAGCTGTAAAATATAAATTACCAATCGTTGTCGTCGTATTAAACAATAATAAAATTGCGATGATTAAATTCGAGCAAGAAGTTATGGGTAACATCGAATTCGAAACAGATTTAACGAACCCTGATTTTGCAAAATATGCAGAGGCGTGTGGAGGTATTGGATACCGTGTTGAGAATTTAGATGAACTCCTTCCCGCTTTCGAAAATGCAGTAAAACAAAATAAACCGTGTATTATTGATGTAGTTGTAGATGCTAACGAAGCACCAATGCCAGCAAAAATCACATTTGGTCAAGCCGCTGGTTATACGAAGCATATGATAAAAGAATTATTTGAAGAAGGTAAGATTGATTTACCTCCACTTTAAGCGAAAAAAGATAGCTGAAAACGATTTGTCTTCAGCTATCTTTCTTTACTTTTGTATCTCCCTATAAAAAGAAAAGTCATTCATAGTTGGTTGTACTTGTTTCTCTACTTGCACTTCTCTCCCTTCCCGCTTTGACCTTCTCACATTTCCTAGCTTAATCGCATCTTGCATGCTATTACTAATTAGGTTTCCAGCTAAGATTGTCATACTATAAAAAGCAATCGGTATAAGTACAATCCATGTATGAGTAGTTAAGTGCCGGAAGTTTTGACCAATTAATCCTGTCCATTCTTTTGTTACACTATCTGGATCCATTCCACTGAAGGTTATTGTTCCACCAAAAAATAATTGCAACAAACCAAGGTGTAAAAGAAGTAATAAAGTACTCACAAATTGTTGTGCTACTAATAAAAGAAATGATGGTAACATATGAAGCCATATATGGCGCTTCAACCTCTGCCATTTACTCCCGCCAAGCACAGTGGCTGCCAACATAAATTCTTCTTTCTTAATACGTTTAACTTCTTGCGCTACATACAACATAACTGTTGGTACAGCAAGACATGTAAGAACTATAATTTGAAATGTCACCCGCAAATACAACGGCACAACTTCCGCTCCACTATCAAACGTTAAAACTTCATTTAACATAAAATAAGAAATCATAACCATTGGTACAATACTAAAAGGATCAAAAAAGGATGAGATAACCGGAAAAGATCGCTTACCATACATACCAAGAAGTAAACCAATCCCTCCTCCAACTATAACTCGTAAAGTTGCTATAATTATACTCGCTCCAACTGTCCATTTCGCGCCTTCTATTATTAATTGGACAAGGTCACGGCCTTTCGTATCACTTCCGAACCAAAATTTACTTGATGGCGAAAATGGAGCAGCCTCTAGTTCTCCTTTTTCGTTATACATCATCGTAAGTTCACGAATATTCTCATCGAAAAATAACGTATATCCAATACTAATAATCATTAGTACACTCAGAAAAGTAACACCTATCCAAAATCTCACATCTCTTTTTACAACTTGCCACATGTTACACACGCTCCCTTATAACATTTTGTAAAAGCGTATGTAATATACGAAATAGTATAAAAAGCGGAACGTATAATATAACTAGACTCACTGTAAATATTTCTAATTTAGAATTTTCTTTTACAAATACAAACATTCCATATGTATTAAAAATCCATTCGATAATATATAAATTGGATAGCATAAATAAAATATTTGTTTTCGCATAGTAAATTGTCGTCAATAAAACATTCCTTGAAACATGATGTGTTAAAATATGCTGCAAACTTAGTCCTTTACTCTTCGCAAATATACTATAATCTTTCTCCATTTCTTCTTTAAAACGTAATAACAATAGTTTAATAAATAATAACGTTGTTGGTATTGTAAGACATATAATCGGTAACAATCGTACTCTCTCTTCTCCTAATCCAGCAAGTTTTATTGGCATAAAACCTGTTTTTTGAAAAACAATTACGACAAGAAGTTGTGATAATAAAATAAGTAATATATCCGGTATACTCTCTAGCGTAAGAAAAACTCCATTCCACATTTTTTGCTTCATATGAGAACGCTGCAATACCCAAACGACAAGTATATACGCTATAAGCAAAGATAGTAAAAACGCTGATAGAAATACAATCATCGTTTCAAAATAATGAATCCATATTTGCGGAAATAATTTTCTTGAGTCTCGAAATCCATATGTAATTTCACCCGGTTGAAGTATCTTCCCTCCAAGAAAGACAATCGTGTTCCAAAAACCGATTAAATCAATTTGCAATCCCTTAAATAAACGTGGCAGCGCACCTAGGCAGATTATACATAAAATTGCAGCTACTAGTTGTAAACAAGTAACCCCACACCATTTAACAATTCGCATCAACATAACTATTTCCCCTTACCATCCGATAGAATATTCAGAAATCAAAAAACACATTTATTACATCTCTTCAACTATACCTTGCACACGTTTCTTCCCACTAGGTAAAATGGTTTGATATAAACACGTAACAAAAAATAATAAACCAAATAAAATAATAAACAACGTATCTGCACGAATCCATTTCGGGAACAACATCGCTATCGCACCGAGAGATAACAGCTGGAATCCTGTCGTTAATGGACTAAGTAAACTTTGAACACGTCCCATGAATGATTCTTCTACGATCTCATACATCCATCCTGATATTGCAACATTAATAAACGGTAAAAAGAATGTCGCTAAAGCGATACATACATAAAAAGACCATACGTAATTTACAAAGTAACACATACCAAAGAAGACTCCTGAGCCTGCCATACCAAAAACTATAATAGATTTTGGCGCATATTTCTTACCTATACTCGTTGCTACTATACTTCCAATTAGTAATGAAATCCCTCCAACTACACCGCCCACCATTGCTAAACCTTCATACGTTTCTGGAGCTAGTTTGTATTTTAATATGTAAGTAGTGGATACACTTAAAACACCATTTAATAATCCAAATACGATAAATCCTAAAAGTAATTTTTTTAAAGTTTCATTTTGGTATATATACCTAATCCCTTCTTTAAACTCTGTTATTAACATCTTCAAATTAACTTCTTTCCATTTTGTTCTACCATTTGGTAAACGAACTTTTTCTGGAATGGAGATTGTTTGAATCAAAATACCACTCATAATAAAAGTGAGCGTATTTACTAAAATGCTCCCGTAAATCCCAAAAGTCCAGTACACCATCGTTGCAATTCCTACACCAAACAAAGCATACAAACTATTTACCATTTGATTAATACCCGCTGCTGCACCGTATTGGTCTGATTCAACTACTCCCTGTATCATCGATTGTTCTGCTGGAGAGAAAAATTGTATACACGCATTTTCCAAAAATAAAAATATAAAGACAAGTATAATCATCCCGTAATAAAGCGAAATTAGGATTCCAATATTACAGAGCGAACAACATATGTTACTTACTGTACATATACGTTGTCTATCAAATCGATCCACTACTGTCCCTACCAATAGAAAAAAGATTAATGCAGGTAATGCAATCATAATTTGTGTCATCGTTGCGTAAACTGGTTGTTTTCCGTATTGATCTAGCAAATAAAACATTAAAGAAATTCCAGCAATCATAGAACCGAGTCGCTCTAAAATATTTGCTAGAAAAAAACGTGCATACACTTTGTTGCGAAATAACTGTAGCATTTCTTTCATACTTCGTATCCTTTCTCTCGACAAAACAGTATTATTTTAGTCATTTCTTGGAAGTTACATTATATTTTTCGACCATTATCCAATCTTTTCCTTCTTTATAAAAAACATAAAAAAAGAGCCCTTATTCTCAACACAAGGACTCTTTTCATAAACTATTTAGCTACCTCTTCTTTCGGCATTACCATACCTTTATAAAGTTGAACAGTTATCCAGTAATAAATGAAATAAATGACTAAGAAAATTCCTATTGGCACCCATACTTTTACAAACGGGTCAACTAATATAAAGCTGAATAAGTTAAGCCCAACTAAAACGTGGGAAATTCCAATAATTGCTGGGAAGATAAATAAATATGAAATTTCTTTATATATACTTTTCGTTAACATACTACGTCTTACGCCGATTTTTCGTAACATTTCATAACGTCGTACGTCACGAGAAGCACCTGTTAATATTTTGAACATAAGGGAACTTGCCATCATTGCTAAAAAGGCAATTCCGAGGAAAAATCCCATAAACATTGTTCCGCTCATAAAGCTGTTCATAAACTGATAAATTGTCATTTTCGTAAATAAGTCTACCTTTTCACCTGTTGCTTTTTCAATTTGTGCTTTTTGTCTCTTGTCTATTTCGATCAATAACGGTTTATATTTTTTCATATCATCTACTTTTGCTAATGTTACAGTGTGTTCTGTTCCTTGAATTCCTTTATAATGCTCTTCGTCTGCAATTCTTACTGGTTTTCCGCTAAATTGATTATGCGTAATTTGTATCTCTCTTACAACTGCGTCTTCCCAATCCTTTGGCATACGAGGGAATTTTGCTAATTCAGGAGCCTCTAAAGCTGAATATACAGGTTCAGTTAAAGGTTCAGTCACACGTTTACGAACAGGCTCTTTTAACGTTTTTGTATCAAAATGGTCTGAAACAAGTGGTGGTTTCGCAGTTAAGTCGTTACGTAAATAATAAACCGCTTCTCCATCTACTTTATATTTGTACTTGCTTTCTTCAACAATTTCCATTTCTTTTAAGGCAGCTTTGTCTTGATCATTCGGATCATGAATTACAACATCATATACACGAGAAAAGTCTGTCATAATACCTACATTTTTTTGGAACGCCATACCTGCCGTCATCGCACCTGCGCCTAATGCAATTAACATCGCTACAGTACCTAATACTCTTGATAAACTATTTACGCGAAAGCGTAGCTGTGCATATGTAAAACTATTTAAGCCTGTTTCATTTCGTTTTTTATTCCCTTTAATTTTCATCACAAAAAATGGGAGCAATGAACTAAAAATAAAATATGTTCCAAGTGTTGTAACGATTGTCGCTATTATAAAACCGACTTCAGCAAACATTTTTATATTTACCATAAAGTAGTATCCTGTACTTACTAGCAATATACCGAGTACTGTCATTATAATAATACGAGTTTTACTTTTCTTCACTTCATCTAGTGTTTCATCTTCACGAATTAACTCTAGTTCAGTTTTACGTAACAATCGGACACTGTTCATTAAGCCAGTAATGAAAAATAGTATTAAAAAGAAAATAGCTGTAACTAAAATTGCTGGTGTGTATACAGATGCATAACTACCTTTTGCTGAAATTTCCATTCCATTCATTAAAAAGTTTCCTGCTACACTTGCAAGTAACATCCCTACTAAAATACCGATAATAATACTGACAATACCCATACCGAATGTTTCAATAAATAATAACTGTGCTACTTTTTTCTTTTTTGCACCAAGCATCATGTACATACCGAGTTCTTTTCTTCTTAACGTGAGTAAGAAAGAGTTGGCATATATAATATAAAATACAGTAATGAAAGATAATAGTATTGCACCTACCCAAAAGACGAGTCTAATACTACTAATTAGGCTATTATCTTTCGTAAATTCACTATTCATCGCCATTGTTTGGAACATGTAGAAAATACTAATACTAATAACGAGGCCAATAAGTAAAACCATATAATCTTTTAACATCTTTTTCATACTATGACGTGATAATTTAAATAACATAGTTTCGCCCCCTACTTAGACTCAGCAGCTGAGCCCATATGAGCGAGCACACCTAAAATGTCTTGATAGAAATTCTCTCGAGTGCCTTGACGATTTAATTCTTTATAAAGAAGACCATCTTGAATAAATAAAATACGCTCACAATAACTTGCACTAAATGCATCGTGTGTAACCATTAAAATACTTACATTATGATTTTCATGTAAATCTTGCATCGCTTCTAATAAACTTTTTGCATTTTTACTATCAAGCGCGCCTGTCGGTTCATCTGCTAATACAATTGCTGGATTATGTACTAAAGCTCTTGCCGCCGCTGTTCTTTGCTTTTGTCCTCCAGAAACAGCCGTCGGATATTTTGTTAAAATTTCAGTGATGCCTAATTTCTTCGCAACGTCATTTACCTTTCCAGTAATCTCACTTGACGGTACGCCTTGCAAAGAAAGTGGTAAAGCGATATTTTCATAAATTGATAAATTTTCTAGTAAGTTAAAATCTTGAAAGATAAAACCTAATTTTTGAGAGCGAAAATCAGATAACGCATTGCCCTTCATAGAAGTAATATTTGTACCAGCTATCGTCACACTACCACCTGTCGCTTGGTCAAGTGTACTTATCACATTAAGTAAAGTCGTTTTTCCAGAACCAGAAGGTCCCATGATCCCGACAAATTCTCCTTCTTTAATACTTAACGATACACCCCTTAATGCTTTTGACTGATTCTCATTTCTTTTCCCATACGTTTTTTCTACACTTTCTACAGTAACTACATTTGTTGACATCTCTTTCACTCCATCCCTTTTGTATAAAATCAATTTCTCACATATTTCTTATTATTTTGTCATGTAAATTCTTAAGAATTTTTTAATTATTCACCCAATAAGAGTTACCCCCTTAACATGAACCTATTTCCTACTTCATATTCTCATTTTTCTACAACTCGTTCCCTCGATTTCGCTTACATTTACCTTACATTTTTGTAAGATAAAAAAGAAAACACACTAATTTCTAATAGTGTGTTTTCTTTACAATCAATATTTTCTATTCTTTATTTCTTCTTCAATACTTGCCACAAATAAATCTAGCGCAACAACTTCTGACTTCTCTTCTCCATATTTACGTACATTTACAGCTCCGTTTTCCATTTCCTTATCCCCAATAACAAGAACATACGGTACTTTTTGTATTTGTGCTTCTCTTATTTTATATCCTAATTTTTCATCTCGTGCATCTCGTTCAACACGAACTCCAGCTTGTGCTAATTTAAGTGCAATCTCATTGGCATATTGTTCATGTACTGCATTTGAAACTGGAATTACTTTCACTTGAACTGGTGCCACCCATGCCGGGAACGCCCCTCCAAAGTGCTCAATTAATATTGCTAAAAAGCGATCTAATGACCCTAAAACTGCCCTGTGAATAACAACTGGTCTTTTCTTTTCATTATTTTCATCTATATAATTTAAATCAAATTTCTCTGGCATTTGGAAATCAAGCTGGATTGTTCCGCACTGGTGACTTCTATTTAAAGCATCTTTAATATGAAAATCAATTTTCGGCCCGTAAAATGCACCGTCACCTTCATTTAGTCTATATTTATAATTTAGCGATTGTAATACATTTTCTAATGCTGCTTCTGCTTGCTCCCATAATTTATCATCACCCATTGAATCTTCTGGACGAGTAGAAAGTTCTACTTCATATTCGAATCCAAAAGTTTTATATACGTAATCAATCTGCGCCATTACTGATTTAATTTCATTTTCAATTTGTTTTGGAGTTACAAATAAATGTGCATCATCTTGGCAGAAAGTACGTACTCTTAATAATCCGTTTAACGCACCACTAAACTCATGGCGATGTACTTGACCAAATTCACACATACGAATCGGTAATTCACGATAAGAATGCAATTTATTTTTAAACATAAGCATGTGCCCTGGACAGTTCATCGGTTTTAATGCAAAACTTTTATTATCTACTTCAGAGAAATACATATTATCTTTATAATGTCCCCAGTGCCCTGATTTCTCCCATACTTCTTGGTTCATCATGAACGGAGTGCGTACTTCTTGATAATTGTACTCTTTTTGAATTTCTCTTAAAAATGCTTCCAATTCGTTACGAATCATTTGTCCTTTCGGTAAATAAAACGGCATTCCCGGAGCCTCTTCAGAAAACATAAATAACTCAAGCTCATTGCCTAACTTACGATGATTTCTTTTTGCTGCTTCTTCAACGAAATGTAAATACTCTTCTAATTCTTTTTGAGAAGAGAATGCAACACCATATATGCGCTGAAGCACTTGGTTATTACTATCACCTCGCCAATATGCACCGGAAACGTGAGTTAATTGAAATGCTTTCAAATAACCTGTTGATGGTAAATGTGGCCCTCTACATAAATCTACAAATTCACCTTGTTTATATAGTGTTACACTTTCCCCACTAGGAATTGCTTCTAAAAGTTCTAATTTCAAGCAATCGTTCATTTCTTGAAACAGTTTTGCTGCTTCTTCACGAGAAACCTCAACTCGTTCTATCTTTATATTTTCATTTATAATCTTTTTCATTTCTTTTTCGATTTTTCGTAAATCTTCTATGTTTACACTACTTGGAAGATCCATATCATAATAAAATCCATTTTCAATAACAGGCCCTACCCCAAGATTTATATCACCATACATTCTTTTTACAGCTTGCGCTAAAATATGTGCCGCGGAGTGTCTTGCAATTTCTACACCTTCATTTGAATCTATAGTAATGATTTCTACTTCCGCATTTTCTTCAATATTTCGGCGTAAATCATATAATCCATCATTCACTTTCCCCCCGACTGCTTTCTTTTTCAAACTACTACTAATAGATCCCGCAATTTCTTCTAAAGTAATTCCTTTTCCAAATTCTTTCACGCTACCATCTGGAAATTTAATTTCAATCATTTGTTCTTTCATTTTTCATCTCTCCATTTCATAATAAAAAGCACACTCATCCCTAAAATAGGGACGAGCGTGCTTATACCCGTGGTTCCACCCAGATTCCCATCACAAAATGCAATGGCTTCTTTTACGGTAACGTCGTTTATACGGCACTAGATACTTAATTTCCCTAGTGCAGCTCTAAGGTGGTAAGTTATTTTTCTGCGTTAGGAAGTTCTCAGCTTTCCTTCCTTCTCTGTATAACCGGGTAAAATAACTCGTGTCCTTTTCTTCGCTTATTATGAAATTGAATGCAAAAAAGCATATTCATCCCTAAATATAGGGACGAATATGCTTATATCCGTGGTTCCACCCAGATTCCCATCACAAAAAACATAATGGCTTCTTTTGCGATAACGTCGCATACACGGCACTAGATACTTAATTTCCCTAGGGCAGCTCTAAGGTGGTAAGTTATTTTTCTGCGTTAGGAAGTTCTCAGCTTTCCTTCCTTCTCTGTATAACCGGGTAAAATAACTCGTGTCCTTTTCTTTGCTTTTTGTAAAACATCCATTTATTGTTATTTAATATATCTTATTCATTTTATTTTTGCAAGTGTTTAAAAAATTTATTTATTTAATTAAAAAAGTGAAACCAAATTTTTTTGGTTTCACTTCACAATTTTACCAATCTTGTGGTTCGTAATTTAAGTCTGCAAATAGACGTCTTTTCTCTTTCTTCGTTAAATCTCTCCACTGCCCAACTGGTAAATTATTCAATT
This sequence comes from Bacillus sp. N6, assembly GCF_052805735.1. Taxonomy (NCBI): domain Bacteria; kingdom Bacillati; phylum Bacillota; class Bacilli; order Caryophanales; family Bacillaceae; genus Bacillus; species Bacillus sp. N6. The sequence goes on along the minus strand of NZ_CM127843.1, from coordinate 2,237,864 downwards.
CGATATTCATAATTCTCGTACGTTTTAACGTGTATACTTGATAACCTAAAGCTTCACACATACGGCGAATTTGACGATTTAGCCCTTGTGTTAAAATAATTTGGAACTCATATTTTGATAACTGTGTAACCTCACAAGGAAGCGTTTTTGTTCCTAAAATTTTAACACCCGCTGCCATTTTCTCTAAGAAATCAGGTGTAATTGGCTTATCTACTGAAACGATATATTCTTTCTCATGTTTGTTTTCAGCACGTAAAATTTCATTAACAATATCACCATCATTCGTTAATAAAATTAAACCGTCTGAGTCTTTATCAAGACGTCCAATGTGACTAATTCGTAAAGGATGGTTCACTAAATCGATAATATTACCTTTTACAGCTTTTTCACTCGTACATGTAATACCTACTGGTTTATTTAAAGCGATATATACGTGATCTCGAGCAATTCGAAGCTGCTCTCCATTTACTCGTACATCATCACCTGGGTTCACTTGGTCACCAATTTTTGCAACCTTACCGTTAATAATTACTCTTCTCTCATTAATTAGTTTATCCGCTCCACGTCGAGACGCTTTTCCAGCTTCACTAATAAATTTATTGATACGCAAATTAGGCACATCCTTTTCTAAAAAAAATTTCAAGCTCACACTGCTTCTACCGTACAATACAAAAGGGTAAGCCTCCTATTATAACTTAAATATATTAACATGAAAGGGTATATAACGTCTTCTATTAATTACTTGTTTATAAGAAAATATCTTTATTATACATTCATTTATGCACTTTTTCATCGTTTAATATACAAGCCATTCTTCCTTACATACAGCTTGTTTCCCTTGTATCTTTTCTATATCTTCATGAATATTAGCTAATTTATATAAATCTGGGAAAATCTCTTCCACATAATGTTGGTGCGCTATTTCATCTTTCCAATACGTTAACACTATGTAACGATTTTCATTTTTCAAAGACTTCCCAACTACTCCACCTAGCATTCCTTTTGCTTTTTCCATTCCTTTATTCCAAATTGTTTCTTGCTTATGTAAAAAATGCTTTTCCTTTTCCAACTTTACATCACATATAGCAACTCTTACGAATGCTCCCTCTATTACAGCGTCTTTCAAATGCATATCAGTTATATCATACAACGTTTGAAATAATTCAATTTCACATGAAAGAAACGTATCCTCTTGATTACTATTTAAATAAATTGTATCGTGAGCACCATTCATAAATGATTGATATACACTTCTATCTTCCCATAAAGTAAATACACATGCCTCATCTTCATTCCATCCACCAAATTGTCCATGAAAACCATCTAGGTGCTGTATATCACGCCATTTTTCTTGCGCACTGGAAAACAATTCTTTTTTCTCTTCTTCCACCTTACAGTAGATTGTTTTTAGTAACATTTTTAATTCCCCCTTATGATTCGATCCATTTACTTACTCGAAGTTTGATGCCCCTCCGTAAATGCTGTAAATTGATTACCGAAATACTTAGCTTGTAAAAAGACATCTAGAATATAAAAATTCAAATCTCTTGCTTCGCTTTCTTATTCCACTTACAGTTTACATAACATAATTATATATTACTGATTATCTATATCATTCAATAAAACATCCTATTTTTTATACTTGGCAAACTATCAACTCATTTCCATAAGAAATACTATTTTATTCTATACGCATAATATTTTTAATTCAAACAATTCAGAATTAAAATCCAAAAAAGATAGAAAGTAAACAATCTTACATTATCATCTACTCCCTATCTCTTTTATCATCAATTATTTTTCAAATAAATAATACGTAATGTCTCCTGGATAATGTACTACTGCTACCTTCCGCTCCCCTTTTTTAAAACTAACAGTATGCCCGTTTTCCCCTAAGTTCTCCCATCCACTCGCCTTTGTAATTGGCATTACACTTATATATTGATAGTCCTCTTCCTTATCATCGTTAATATGAATTGCTGACATTGGTACTGGAAAACCTTTAATTTTAGATTCTTTATTCATAAATATGAATGCAATTACACCAACTAATAACATAGCCATTGAAAGACTTGAAACTAGTTTTCTTCTATTCATTTTCACTAAAAACCCTCTTTTCTCACATATAACTTTCATCATTTTACTAACTTTAATTATTTATGTATAGAAAAGATATAATTTAAATCATTTCCAACCTATTTTCTCTACTCCAAACAACATTATTGTTATATATTATAATTATAAGTTTTTAAATTTTGGAGGCGTTACATATTGCAGAAATTATTTTTTACTAAATGGACAGTTATTATTTCTATTTTCATCATTTTCGGTACAATTTTCTACGTTACTAATGTTAAAAATAACAACGAAAAAGCACCTGTAGAAACAGCGGATACAAAAACTTTCAAAACGAAATTACAACCTAAAATTAATGAATTGACTACTAATTATAATGAAATCATTGAAAAAGATTGGTTGCCTGCCTGGGAAGAGATTAACACGAATGGAGATTCAGTAGATCGAAATAAACTATTAGTTACAATGAATGCCGTTTCCAAGCAGTATGAAACAATTATGAACGAAATAGACACACTTAAAATTGAAGAAAACATCACAGATATAGATATACAAAAACAACTACTTCAATTCACAACTCAGTTTAAATCCGCATCAAATTTCATGAAAAATGCAGCAAATTTGATTATAGACGGAACAAATAACTCTATTCCAACCAATGAAACTATTGAAAAAACAAAACAAGCTTTAGGACTTGCGGATCAACATATTGTCATCGCTTTATCTACTTTAAATGAAGTTGAAGATAAATTAGGACTTACAAAAAAATAAAACTATTTACTATTTTAAAATAAAAAATGATTGCAATTCACAATTTGTATGTCTATAATGTTTTTATTGATTTACAATCAATGTGTTTGTAAATTTTATAATTCGGATGAACCATTCAGGAGAAGGTCTATTGATCTACCGACGGGGCAAAAAGTTGTTATACCAACTTTGAAACTCTCAGGTCTTGGTTACAAGTAGAACTGCATGGGGACGAATCTCTGGAGAGACTCCCTCTCGCTTTTATAGAGCGCGGAGGAAAACGAGCACCGAAGGAGCAAATCCGCTACTTTAGCGGATAATCTCTCAGGTAAAAGGACAGAGACAAGCGAAAGAAAAAGCCGATTGTATCGGTTTATTTTTCTATCCCTTGTTTCTCCAGAGACCATTTCATTTACTTGAAGTGGTTTTTATTTTTTCTAAAAAAGGAGAATAAAGATGGAGACAGTAAGTAAAGTATTAGAACAACTAAATCAATACGTGTGGGGATTACCAACTTTGTTGCTACTCGTTGGAACTGGTGTCATTCTCACAGTGCGTTTGAAAGGTTTACAGTTTAGTAAACTATTATACGCTCACAAACTAGCGTTTAAAAAATCAGAAGATACTTCTTCTTCTGGAGATATTAGTCACTTCCAAGCACTTATGACAGCTATGGCCGCAACGATTGGTATGGGAAATATAGCCGGTGTTGCAACAGCTGTTACTATAGGTGGACCTGGTGCAATATTTTGGATGTGGATTACCGCATTGTTCGGTATGGCAACAAAGTATGCTGAAGCAATACTTGCAGTGAAATACCGTGTTAGTAATGAAAATGGTGAATATTCAGGTGGGCCAATGTATTATTTAGAACGTGGTTTGGGTAAGAAATGGCTAGCAGTATTATTCGCTATATTCGGTACAACTGCTTCTTTCGGTATTGGTAATATGGTGCAATCTAATTCAGTTGCAGAGGCAATGCGAATTAATTTCTCTTTCCCTCCTGCTTTAACTGGTATACTAATGGCATTTTTAATCGCAATTGTTATTTTAGGCGGTGTAAAAAAAATCGGGAAAGTGACGGGATATGTCGTTCCTATTAAAGCTTTCTTTTATATAATTGCTGGTCTTATAATTATTTTCTATCACTACGACCAAATTCCTGAAGCATTTTCACTTATTTTTTCTGGTGCATTTAATGGTACAGCAGCTGCTGGTGGTTTTATTGGGGCAACAGTTGCATCAGCTATTCAAATCGGAATGGCGCGTGGTGTATTTGCGAATGAAGCTGGTTTAGGGAGTGCACCAATTGCGGCGGCGGCTGCAAAAACTGATTCACCTGCAAAGCAAGCTTTAGTTTCAATGACTGGTACTTTTCTAGATACGTTTATTGTATGTACAATTACAGGACTAGTATTAATTACTACAGGTGCTTGGAAATCTGGTAAAACTGGTGTTGAAGCTACAACACTTGCATTCCAATCTGTATTTGGTACTGCTGGTAGTATGATTCTCGGTATCGCAATTATTTTATTTGCCTACTCTACTATTTTAGGCTGGTCGTATTATGGAGAAAAATGTGTAGCTTATTTATTCGGAGAAAGTGCTGTTAAATATTATAAAGCAATCTTTATTTTCATGATTGCAATTGGTGCTAATTTAAAGCTAGGAATCGTATGGACATTTGCTGATATTGCAAATGGACTTATGGCCATTCCAAACTTAATTGGTCTAATTGGATTAAGTAGTATTGTTGTTGCTGAAACTAATCGCTTTTTACAAGCAGAGAAATTGAAAGAAAATAATAAAAAACAGGCAAGTTAATCTATGAAAAAAGGAATGACTCATATATGATGAGCATTCCTTTTTTCATCCCCTCTTTTACTTAATTACTATCATTAAAAATATATTTATATCAATGTTTACTCCTTTTTATTCCTCCAAAAGTTTTTCACATAAATGTCATAAATCGTATGGTCTAACTATATAGTTGAAAAGGAATGCGACATTAAAGTGTCGCTGAAAAACTCATCCAAGAAAAGGGAGGAAAAATCTTTTGAAAAACAAAATCATTGTTTTCCTATCTGTTTTATCATTTATTATTGGTGGTTTCTTCTTTAACACAAATACTTCAAGCGCTGAAACATCATCTACTGATTACGTTCCTAACCAATTAATCGTTAAGTTCAAGCAAAATGCATCTTTAAGTAATGTGCAATCTTTTCATAAATCTGTCGGAGCTAATGTCTTATCTAAAGATGATAAGTTAGGTTTTGAAGTCGTACAATTTTCAAAAGGTACTGTAAAAGAAAAAATAAAGAGTTATAAAAATAATCCAGATGTGGAATATGCAGAACCGAATTATTACGTTCACGCCTTTTGGACTCCAAACGACCCATATTTTAAAAATCAATATGGATTACAAAAGATTCAAGCTCCACAAGCTTGGGATAGCCAACGAAGTGATCCTGGTGTAAAAGTAGCTATTATTGATACAGGAGTTCAAGGTTCACATCCTGATTTGGCTTCGAAAGTAATTTACGGGCATGATTATGTTGATAACGACAACACATCTGATGATGGTAATGGTCATGGTACACATTGCGCTGGAATTACTGGAGCACTTACGAATAACAGTGTCGGAATTGCTGGTGTTGCCCCACAAACTTCAATTTATGCTGTCCGCGTATTAGATAATCAAGGAAGTGGTACTCTTGATGCTGTAGCGCAAGGTATTCGAGAAGCTGCTGATTCGGGTGCAAAAGTAATTAGTTTAAGTTTAGGAGCTCCAAATGGTGGTACTGCATTACAACAAGCCGTTCAATATGCATGGAATAAAGGCTCTGTTATAGTTGCAGCTGCTGGAAATGCTGGAAATACAAAAGCTAATTACCCTGCTTATTACAGCGAAGTAATTGCAGTTGCTTCTACAGATCAATCAGATAGAAAATCTTCATTCTCTACTTATGGTAGCTGGGTAGATGTTGCAGCACCAGGTTCAAATATATATTCAACATATAAAGGAAGCACGTATCAATCATTAAGTGGTACATCTATGGCAACACCTCATGTTGCAGGAGTCGCTGCTCTTTTAGCAAATCAAGGATATAGTAATACACAAATTCGCCAAATTATTGAGTCAACTTCTGATAAAATTAGTGGTACAGGTACGTACTGGAAAAACGGTAGAGTCAATGCATATAAGGCTGTACAATACGCTAAGCAATTACAAGAAAATAAAGCTTCTTAAGAAAACTTTAATCAGTCGATCTACCATGAATGCGGAATAAAATAGAAGGAGAGACTTCTATAATTAAAGCCTCTCCTTCTTACAAACTATATTACTCTCCCTGCTTTTTAACCATATGTAAATACAGTACAAAATCCATCATTGTCGACGAATGACCAAGTTGACGGATCATCGCTGTTATATTTCCTCTATGATATGTACCATGATTTACGACATGTTGCACTAATTCTAAAATCGAAGTTTCTAATTTCCCTACATATGGATTCTCAATAACAAATACAGCATTCACATCTTGTATTGTAATTAAAAAGTCTTTATATTGATTTGCCATGTTTTCAAACATTTTTTCTAATTCATGTAACGATTTAGTTTCAATTTGTTTTCGTAAATCTTCTCGGTCTTGTATTGCTTCATTCATACTTTTACCATGCAATATGTGTAACCACACTTGATCTGTAATATAAATATGCACAAAAGTATCCTTAATGGATGGGAATACACTCTGTATCTGTTCATTAAAAATTGTCTCATAGTTTGATAACTCTTTTAATCGATCGAATAATCTAGTATTAGCCCAAGCATGGTAATCAAACTGCTTTAATATATAATCTTTCAATTTATATTACCTCCCTATTGTATGAAACGTATAATTTGTTTCTTCGTTTCCGATTCTCTATCAACCTTTGCAATCCCTTTTTCTTTCATTTCATGTTTATTTATCGTTTTATATTTTACATACGTATGAAATTCCGTTTGAAATGGAAATGGTGTAATCCGAATTGTTTCCTCGTCCACCCATTCAGCTTGAATAAGTTTCTCATCCTTACTATTAAACATTTCTGTTCCTTCAAAACCATCTTTAAATAAATCAATTTCATCTTTCTTTTTTACACCAGGCTTATTCATACATACGTATAAAGAAAGTTCATCACAAAACTTTAATAATCTATAATGTTTATCAAACATCGCAAACTGTTCCTTTGTTAACGTTTTCAAAATTCTTTTTTGTCGTTCTAATTCATGTTTATAAAATGACATCATCTCTTCATCTTCCTCGTTTAGTGGAAATGATAAAAAATGTTTACTGCAAAGCAATGCCCCGTATGGATTATAATTTTCAATTTCATTCAAACCAATCGTATAAAAAACAAAACGTAATGGGCTTGGACAATCCATAAATGTATATGGAATATTTTTAGCATCATTTAAAATTGGTACTTTATCTAGCTCTATCCATCCTCTGTCATGCTCATATATTGCATCAACTGTTTCTTTTAAATATGTTTTACCTTCAAAAAAGTCTTCTTTTATATGCTTTGCAATCTCTCCAGCTAAAAAACCATGATCATGTTGACGAATTAATATACTTTCCTTCTCATTTTTTTCACGAAAAATCATTCATATACTCCCCCTCATCCTCATATTAAAGCTTTTTATATGCATCGATTCTTAATTAATCCCTAAATAATAGAAGGGATTCAGTCTCTTGCAACGAAATTAACATAATTATATAGTATTCTTTCTAATCATAGTGATAGCTTTATCTTTACTATCTATTATACTAAAACATTCATTCCAAAAATTTTTTTATGAGGTGAAAACATGAACAAAACAGAATTAATTAAAAACGTAGCACAATCAGCTGATATTTCTCAAAAGGACGCTTCTGCAGCTGTACAATCCGTATTTGACACAATTGCTAATGCATTACAATCTGGCGATAAAGTTCAATTAATCGGATTTGGAACTTTTGAAGTGCGCGAAAGATCTGCTCGTACAGGACGTAATCCGCAAACTGGCGAAGAAATTCAAATCGCAGCTGGTAAAGTTCCTGCATTTAAAGCAGGTAAAGAATTAAAAGAAGCTGTTAAATAAACAAGAAACCAGCCATTTTATAGGCTGGTTTCTCGTTTTTATTTAAGCAATTGCTTTATATTCTCTGCATGATACACTTCACAAATATAAAATACACATTTGCAGTTACTTACAATTTGATACTTTCTAGTTGGATACACATTCGCTGTAACAGAACATCCATCAAACAATTCAATAATATTTCCAGATGGCTGATATCCTTCATATAATACGTTTCTTCTTACTTCCATCTTTTCTATAAGCTTTTCAACAGGAATATTTCCACTCTCTAATTCACTCTTTATTGCGTCCGGTAAAAACGAAGTGTCTGCAAAAATTAGATTTTCAGATAACACCTTTCCTTTATAACTAACATTAGATACACGGTAAAGAAATGTTCCATCTTTATCAAAGAAATTCTTTGCTTCTTTCGGAATGTTCTGTCTACCAAGTGCCTCTTGTTCAAGAACATCAAACTGAACTGTATCATTTAAAAGCTTTTCTAAAGCATGAATGGATGATGTATCTCCAGAAAATAAAATATTTTTAATTGCTTGTACGTTATAAGTGAATTCATTCTTTCTATTTTCCGCTACTAACATGAGGAACACCTCTTCTATAATTTTTTTATTTAAGATTTAAAAGTGCTGCCGCGTCTAATTGCGTAATTTCAGTTACTTCCTTACTGAATATTGCAACAGAGGCCCTATAATCTAAACTAGACCTTACATCTTCCATCATTGTATTACTTGCTAACTCTTGTCTATCCTTAAAAACCAACAAGTTTGGAGGATCATTTGGAGCTGATACTGTAATATGTACTGGCGGAATCATTAGTCCTTCACCTGTCGCTTTCAGCACCGCTTCTTTTCGAGTCCAATATGTTAAAAAACCTTCTATTTTCTGTTCATTTGGTAGTTTCATAACTTGCGCTATTTCAATGTCTGTTAATACACCTTCTGCCATTTTCATAACATCTACATTAGGATTCATTTGTTCTACATCTATGCCAACAGGTGCAGATTTTGTAAATGCAACGACAACCCACTCACCTGAATGTGAAACGGATAATTGCGGCATACCTTCTGGTAATTGTGGTCTACCATGTTGCAATTTACATACTGAGCACATTCGATCAATTGGTACTTGGACTGGTGACATAGAAAGTATCTTACCGAGAACTAATCTACTAATTACGCAACCTATTATAAAACGAGCTCGATCTGCCGAATGATGATACGAATTTGCTTTCTCTCGCTCTATATCATTTAGTAAATTGTAATGCCATGATTGTAAATCTGAAATTCTTGCCCACCATATTTGACAATCATTCTCATTCAAAGTTGGAACAGAATCTACAACTTTACTTTCTATCATGTAAACTCTCCTTTATTCAACGAATATCAATTTTCATAAAAAAGCATACGTATATTGTTATTCATTGACGAGTGCTTTCTCTTTTTTTGATACAGATAATGTTTTTTCTTTCTTATTTGACATTACCTCTTTATCGGAAATACGTAAAGAAAATAGTAGTGCTATGAGCAAAAATATTGCTGATCCAATTAATGCTGCTTGATATGGTAAAAAATTGGATTGAACGTTATTACTTCCAAAACCAGCTAGTATACTAGCTAAAACAGCTACTCCTATCGCTGAACCTAATCGATTTTGCACATTAAATATAGTAGTCGCTCTCCCCATGGAAGGCGGCGTGATATTGTTAAAGGCAGAAAATTGCACCGCACCGACAGATTGACCTAAGAAAATACCGATACCAAACAATAATGCCCGAATTTGCCACGGATTCGTATCGTGATTTATAAAACTTAATAAAACAAAGATAATCGCCGTACAAATTAATCCTATAGAAATTACCTTTCGAGCTCCTAATTTCTTATATGACCATGGCACAATTTGTGAAGAAATCATTAATCCAATCGCCTCTGGAAATGTCGTAAGTCCTGATTCCAGCGCGGAAACTCCTATCACATTTTGATACATAAGTGGAAAAACAAATAACATTCCTAGTAAACCAGCTGATGAAAATAATGATATAAGGCTCATCTTTCTAAAGACTGGTTCTTTTAATAAGCGTAAATCTAACATCGGTTGCTTTACTTTCAGTTCTACGATTATAAACAATGTAATGAATACAACCCCAGCTATCCCAGTACTCATAATTTCTGGAGAAATCCACCCTTTTGATGGTCCCTGGCTGAGTGCATATATGAGCATCGCAAATCCTGGTGCTGATAAAATAAAGCCGAGAGAATCAAAGCGACCAGCTGATTTTTCAACATGCTCTGCTAAAAATAGAAGTCCAAAGAGCAATGCAACGATTCCAAACGGTAGATTAATATAAAATGCCCAACGCCAAGACATTTGATCTACAAAGAAACCACCGATGATAGGACCAATTGCTGGTGCTACAGCAATTGGAAGTATAATGAACCGAGAAATCTTCGGTCTTTCCTCTGGTGAAAATGTTCGAAATAACATTGCCATTCCAACCGGTGTTAAAAGCCCTCCACCAGCACCTTGAATAATACGGAAAATATTCAATGAAGTAATATCGTTAGCCATTCCGCATAAAGCAGAGGCAATTGTAAATACGAAAAGAGCAATTAAAAACACTCTTTTCGTACCAAATCGATCTCCTAACCAACCAGAAATCGGAAGGAAAACAGCTAAACTAACTAAATACCCAACATTAACCGTCCCCATTGCAGATGGAGTTACTTGTAGTTCTTTACTTATCGTTTGTAGTGCTACATTTACAATCGTTGCGTCCATCGCAGCCATAAACATCGCAGTTATATAAACGATACTTACGACTACTTTTGGATTTAGTTTTGCTTTCATTATCGTTTTCCTGCTAATGTTTTTTCACGAACTTGATTACTTTTTGGATTCAAATCTTTCCAGTTATATTCAACATATTCTAAGCAGCTCTGCCTACTAGCTTCTTCATATACGACATTCCAGCCAATAGGTACATCGAGAAAAGCAGGCCAGAGAGAATATTGGCCCTCCTCATTTATTAATACTTTATATGTGTAATTATCATTTTCAAATGGATTCGTCATACTCTACTTACCCCTTTCTTATTCTGCAAATATTTCGCTAATACTTGTCCAATTTCCGTAAGCGGACCTGGCTGACATAGATCTTTATGTCTACAATCAATATCGTGCTGCACAATTTGCCCGTCTAAATAATTTAGCCACGTATTTGGAGAAATAGGATCAAACCAGTCTGGTATAACAGTAGATCTAAAGAATAAGATATCTCCATTATAAACTTTCGGTACATATTTCCCTAACAACCCTACTGAATTTACATATGTTTCTTTCAAGTTCAATATAGTCTCTTCTTCAAGACTTGCTAATGCACTTCCATCTTTACGAAGGATTTCAACTGCACTTTCCATTGTAAGTGGTTTACCATCCATGTTATCTGGGTCATATCCGCCTAAAGCAAGTAATGCGATTAACGCTTCCTCTTCAGTAGGCGCTTCCGTATTCGGTAAGAAGTGTCCAGGATAAGAATCAAGCATAACGAGTAATTCTACTTCTTCCCCTTCATTTTGTAATTGCGCCGCCATTGCATGCACAACATTTCCTCCAAGCGACCAACCTAATAAACGATATGGTCCATGAGGCTGTACTTCACGAACGTGTTTCAAGTAATCCGCCGCCATCTCCTCTAAACTTTTTGGAAGTTCTTCATTTTTAGCGATACCATGTGCTTGTACACCATAGATTGGATAATCTGTCCCTAAAGATTTCATAAGTCCTGCATAGCACCAACTTAATCCACCTGCTGGATGTACACAAAATAGTGGTAATTGATCCCCGCTTGCTCGTAATGGAAGCAACACATCAAGTGCACTTTGACCATTCCCCATCTCAAGTCTTTCAGCTAACCCTGCAACAGTCGGTGCTGCAAATAAAGTACCAATGTTTAGTTCCACTCCAAGCGCCTCTTTAATGCGGCTCATAAGCTGTACTGCAAGGAGTGAATGGCCACCAAGATCAAAGAATCCGTCATCAATTCCAATTTGAGGTACACTTAGCACTTCTGTAAACAAGTCACATAACATTTCTTCTTGCGGTGTTCTTGGACCACGACTAGAAGATGATGCGATAAATTCTGGAGCTGGCAATGCCTTTCTATCTAATTTACCGTTTGGAGTTAAAGGTAACTCATTTACTACTACAAAAGCGTATGGAACCATATAATCTGGTAAACTACCACCAGCAAACTGACGCATTTCATTCGTATCAATCGCTTCATTATTTGATGCAACGATATAAGAAACTAACCGTTTATCCCCTGGTTGATCTTCCCGTACAATAACGGCTACTTGCTCAACTTTAGGGTGCTTCATTATGACTGCTTCTATTTCTCCTAATTCAATTCGAAATCCACGAATTTTTATTTGATGATCTGCACGTCCTATATAATCTAGCGTCCCATCTTTACGCCAGCGAGCTAAGTCTCCTGTACGATACATTCTTGTACCTGGCTTGCCAAATGGATCTGCGATAAAGCGTTCAGCCGTTAATCCTGCTCTTCCTAAATATCCACGCGCAAGCCCTGCACCTGCAACATACATTTCTCCAACTACTCCAGGTGGCACTGGTTGTAAATAGTTGTCTAACACATACACTTTAAGGTCAGGTATACTGCACCCAATTAAACTATTTGCTCGTAAAGAGACGATAGTTTCATCTAATTCAATATAACTAACATGTACTGTCGTCTCCGTAATACCGTACATATTAATAAGCTTTGGTGCGTTATGAGGATGTCGACTATACCAATCTTCTAAGCGACTTAGCTCAAGTGCTTCTCCTCCAAAAACAACATATCGTAAAGATAATTTTTGGCCAATCTCTTCATTTTCACGATCTGCTTGCATCAATTGATAGAACGCTGATGGAGTTTGGTTTAAAACCGTAACCTTTTCTTTAACAAGAAGCTGTAAAAATTCTTTCGGTGAGCGACTTACAGTATGTGGCACTACAACTAAACGCCCTCCGTATAATAAAGGTCCCCAAATTTCCCAAACCGAGAAATCAAAAGCGTATGAATGGAACATCGTCCAAACATCGTTTCCGTCAAACTGGAACCAATGATCAGTTGCTCCTAAAAGTCTTACTACATTTTGATGAGGTATCATAACGCCTTTCGGTCTACCCGTTGAGCCTGACGTATAAATAACGTAAGCAATATGTGATGGAGATAATGGCTTAATTCGTTCCACTTCATCAATATTTTCTTCACTATATTTCTCAACTTCTGCTATTACTTTCACATCATCAACTAAAACTTTTAGTGCCTCATCACATTCAATTTCCACTTCTGAATTCGTTAAAACACATGATGGTTTCGCATCGTGTAGCATAAATGAAATGCGGTCTGCTGGGTAATCTGGATCTAACGGAAGGTATCCAGCACCAGCTTTAAGAACAGCTAATAAGCTTACAACCATGTTTAATGATCTTGGCATCGCTAAAGCAACGAGTTGATCAGGACCAATCCCTTTTGCTATTAGGAATCGAGCTATTTTATTTGCTTTTCTATTTAACTCTTCATAAGTTAATTTCTTATTTTCAAAGACAACAGCTATAGAATTTGGATTTATATGAGCCTGCTTTTCAAACAATTGTGGCAATGTCATTTCTGGTGCAATTTGAAAACCACCATTCCACTTTTCTAACACTGTATTTTTCTCTGCTACAGTTAATATTTCTAATCTGCCAATTGATTGATCCGGATTTGTAGCTGCATCATCTAATAACAAAATGAATCGTTCTATTAGTTTTTGAACCGTTTCACGTTTATATAAATCGGTACTAAACTCTAGTAATCCATGTAAACCGTTCGGAGTACCATCAACCTCGTTACTCTCACTAATTTCAAATGTTAAATCAAATTTTGCAGAACCAACGCTTTGAATTTCAAGGCTCGCTTCTAAATCTGGTGCATGAAACGTTGCTTCTGGTGTATTTTGAAAAGCTAACATAACTTGAAACAACGGGTGGCTGTTTCGAGTACGTACTGGATTTAACACTTCAACAAGCCTTTCAAATGGAACATCTTGATTTTCATAAGCTGCAAGATTTACCTGCTTCACTCTATTTAATAATTCTTTAAAACTTGGATCTCCTGACGTATTTGTACGTAACACTAATGTATTTACAAATAAACCAACGATATCTGAAAGTACATCATCATTTCTTCCAGCAATCGGACTTCCAATTGGTATATCAGTGCCTGCACCTAATCTTGTAAATAGTGCACTAAGCCCTGCTTGCAATACCATAAACAAACTAACTCCATTTTTACGTGCAAGCTCTACTAACCTACTATGCATACCTTCATCTATATGAAAATGAATTGTTTCCCCGCGGTAACTCGTCTCAATTGGACGCTGGAAATCTGTAGGTAACTCCATTTGGTCTGGTAAACCTTTAAGTTCTTCTTTCCAAAAATCTAATTGTGTTGAAATAAGACTCTCTGGTGTCGTTTCATCACCTAGCAATTGCTGTTGCCAAAGTGCATAATCTGCGTATTGAACTGGTAGTGTCTCCAGCTGAACTCTGTCACCTTGACATCGTGCTTTATACGCCGCTGTAAAATCTCTCGTTAACGGCTGTAATGACCAGCCATCACCTACAATATGATGTAATAAAATTAATAATACATGTTCGTTTTCACTTACTGTAAAAAGTTGCAAACGAACTGCCGGCTCAATATCGAGGTTAAAACTATATCTTACCGCCTCTGAAAGTACACTTTCTAATTCATCTTTACATGTATTAGTTATAACCATTTCTAGATTTAAGTTTTCCATATCTAAAATTTTCTGATAGGAACTACCTAATATGTTAGGGAAAATTGTTCTAAGTGTTTCATGTTTCTCAACTACATCATAAAAAGCACCTTGTAATGCTTCCCGATTCAATATTCCATTCATACGAATGACTAGCGGAATATTATAAGTAGGACTTGGACCTTCTAAACAATTTAAGAACCATAACCTGCGCTGTGCAAATGAAAGTGGAACTTCATTTGGCCTACTTGCTTTCTGTATAGCTGGTCTTGCGCTTTTTGCATGGTTTAATTGTTTCGCCAGTTCGGCAACAGTTGGTGATTCAAATAGTTTCCCAATTCCTAATTCCACACTTAACGTTTCACGAATTCTTGCCATTAAACGAGATGCGAGAAGTGAATGTCCACCCATTTCAAAGAAATTATCATCAATGCTAATTCGAGAAACACCAAGTACTTCTGCAAATAAATCACATAATATTTCTTCTTTCGGATTTCTAGCAACTCTCTCGTTGTTCATTCCATTAAAATCAGGAGCAGGTAATTTCTTTCTGTCAACCTTACCATTTGGCGTTAATGGTAATTCTTCTAGCACAACAAATGCCGATGGTATCATATAATTCGCTAAACTTTCTGAAACATAAGAACGAATTTCTGAAAGATTAATCGGTTCCTTTTCTTCTGCAACGATATACGCAATGATGCGTTTATCATTTGCACGATCTTCTCGTACCATTACTACCGCTTGTTGAATATTTTCATGTCGTTGTAATACCGTTTCAATTTCAGCTAATTCAATTCGGAATCCACGAATTTTAATTTGATGATCTGCGCGACTAATGTACTCTAACGCACCATCACTACGCCATTTCACAAGATCTCCTGTACGGTACATGCGCTTCCCTGATTCTCCATAAGGATTTGCAACAAACCGTTCAGCTGTTAACTCAGGTTTTCCTAAATATCCGCTTGCAAGTCCTTCCCCTGCAATATATAATTCACCAATAATTCCAGGTGGAACTGGTTGTAGCCCTGCATCCAATACATACACTTCTGTATTGCAAATTGGCTTTCCAATAGGTGGTATACCCTTTTCACCTTCATCAATGTTCATGAAAGTAGACCAAATCGTCGTTTCAGTTGGTCCATATAAATTAGTTATTGAACAACCTAATTCTTTTAATTTATTTGCTAAATGCGCTGGGAGAGCTTCACCACCAACAAGTATATTTAGCCCTTGTAGCTTCTCTGGATAATCAGTTACTAACGCCTGCCAAAGCGTCGGTGTAGCCTGCATAATTGTCACTCTTTCTTCTTGTAAAAGTGTCGTTAATGCTGATGGCTCTTGTATGTCTTCTTTTTGCGCAATTGTTAAACTTGCACCACTAATAAGAGGTAAATAAATTTCTAGAGCAGAAATATCAAACGCAAACGTTGTAACTGCTAATAAATGATCATTTTCATTTAATGAAAACTTTTGCTGCATAGCCATTAAAAAGTTACTTAAACCTCTCATAGGAACAATTACACCTTTTGGGTTTCCTGTTGAGCCTGAAGTATATATTGTATAGGCTGGGTTTAAAAGTGATACATCATTCTTACATGCTATATTCATACGAGAATATGTATGTAACGCTAGTTTCGTTTCTTCGTCATCTAATACAATTTTTTTCATATCCTTTTCTATAACTAACTTAGAGGAAACAGATGAATGTGTTATGATACAAACTGGTTTTGCATCATTTACTATATAATTAACTCTTTCTGCTGGGTATTCTGGATCTATTGGTAAATACGCTGCACCAGCCTTTAAGACTGCTAGCATACTAACTACCATTTCTATTGATCTAGGGAATACTAAAGCTACAAACTGATTTGGTCGTATTCCTTCTTCTACTAAATAATGTGCTAGTTCATTCGCTCGTTCATTTAGCTCTTTATACGTAAGGATTACACCGTCACAAGTAATCGCTAGTTTATTTGGATTTTTTTGCACTTGTTTTTCAAATGATATAGGTAAACTGATTAACTCATCGTCTTCCTTCGTTTCATTCCATTCCAATAAAACTTTATGATTTTCTTCAGGCAGAGTAATGTTTATTTTTCCAATCGGCTCGTTTTTCTCATAATTATTTATTACTAATTCAAATAGATTCATAAATCTTTCTTTATGCAATGCTAGCTCTGCGCCATTATATACTTCGGGATTCGCATCAAAATGAATCATTAGCTCATTTTGATCAAAACGTTTATATACATTTATCGATAAATCATCTACAGGTCCTGCTGATAAGTTATGCGTAATACCACGATTTCCAGCAAAATTAAGCCCGTAATCAAAAGGCATAACATTCACTAACGGTCCAAACAACCTTTGATTTTCACCTAGTAACTTTAAGTCTCTTCTTAATTCCTCATGACGGTATTTATAATGGCGACGTACATCTCGGATTTCTTTAGAAACTTGCTGCAATAATTCCGCAAGAGTTATATTTGGAGTTACTGTAATACGAAGTGGAACTAAATTCATTACCATACTTGGTGTATGAATAGATACAGAACCTAGACGTCCCATCATCGGTAAACCTAAAACAATATCATTTTCACCTGTTAATTTATGCATATAAATACTTGTTACAGCCACAATGAATTCCGGCCAACTTGTTAACGAAATATTGATATCTTCTAGTAAAGTTTTCGTGCTGGAACTAGATAAATAAGCTGTTTCTCGTGAAAATCCATTTGATGTTCTCGGTGCTCGTTCTGCCAAACTTACAACTTCTGGGGCATCTGCAAACTTTTCTAACCAAAAAGTACGATTTTCCTGAAATTGTTTAGACTCACGATACTCAATATCTTCTTGCACAACTTTTGCAAGAGAACCAAATGGCTTTTCATTCTTGTTTGTTTCTTCTATAAGTGATGTATACTCATTCGCTACCTTTTGGCTAAGAAGTGAAAATCCATAGCCATCCATCACAATGTGATGGATGCGCTGATACCAAAAGAAACGATTATTTTCAACTTGAATAAGTGCTTCAGTAAATAAAGTATCTTTTTTCAAATCGACTGGCATAGATAAATCATTTTTCATCCATACTTTAGCAGCTTCTTCAGGGTTTCCTTCTTTCCGAACGTCAATAAAATGCATATGGAACTGTGATTCTTCAATAACTTGCCATGGGCCAATTTCATCCTCTTCGAAGCGAACGTGAAGTGCTTCTGCTTCCATTACAACTTTACGTACAGCTAATTCAAAAATGTCTTGATGAATATTCCCGTTTATTTCTACATATTCCCCAGTATTATATATCGGATTAAGCGGATCTAATTGTTGCGCAAACCACATACCAGATTGCGCAGATGATAACGAATGACGAATCTTTTGACTGTTAGGCATTCTTTACTACCCCTTTATTATGTAGTCTATTTGTTACAGCACCTGTGCTGTTTGTGAAGATAGTAAGCTGTACCAACCTGCAACAGTTGGACGTTCTGCTAAATCTGCAAACGTGATTTCTTTCCCTTCACGACGCCACTTCTCTACTAAACTCATAATTCTGACCGAATCAAGCCCTCTATTTAATAAGTCCTCATCAATATCAATACTCTCTACTGACTCACGAAGTAGTTGTGCAACTAGTTCATGTACTTGCTGTATAGTGATTCCTTCACTCTCATCACCTTTTACACTTTGTAAATCTTTTAACAGTAGGTTTGTTGATGTCGTTACTGCGCATCTATTAGATGCATACTCCAATGCTTGTTTATGATGCTCTAGTGAAAAATCAGCAACTGCATCTGCTACAAAGAACGGCTCTATACCATCCATAAATGCTTCACAAGCTGTTAAAAGGCATCCAATATGCGCATAAATACCGCAAATAATGAGTTGATCTCTTCCTTGTTCATTTAAAATTTCTAATAGATTTGTCTTTTTAAATGCACTATATCTCCATTTTGTTAGGAATATATCATCCTCATCAGGAGTAAGTTCATCAACAATTTTCTTTTTATCTGGTCCAGCAGGAATACCGTCACCCCAAAAGTCTTGTAATAAACCTCTTTGTTCTAACGTTTGTCCACCAGGTTGCGCTGTATAAACAACTGGTATACCAAGTTGTTTACATTTTTCTCTTATCATTTTAATATTTGAAATAAGTTCTACTTTTGGTGATTCTTTATCGCTATATGCATCAAGAAAATATTCTTGCATGTCATGAATTAAAAGTACTGCACGTTTCGGGTCTGGTGTCCAATTCACTTTATTTTTTGGTAGTTCTGATTCAATTGGCATTTTATATACTGAAATAGATGGGATAGCCATCTAATCACTTCCTTCCGGTTTTTATTATTGTTTTACTGTAATAAGTTTTTCAGCAATGACTTTACGTAGTTCTTTTTTGCTGACTTTTCCGACTCCTGTTTGCGGGAATGATTCAATAAATTCAATTCGATCTGGAATTTTATAAGCCGCTATACCACGTTCTCTTAAAAACATTTTTAATTCACTTACTGCCGGAACTTGTTCGCGAGCTATAACAAAAGCACAGGTGCGTTCACCTAAATAATCGTCAGGCATAGATACAATTGCTACGTCATGGACCGCATCGTGTGCTAATAAATGATTTTCAACTTCTTCCGCAGCAACTTTCTCACCACCACGGTTAATTTGATCTTTATCTCTTCCTTCTACAATGATGTATCCTTTTTCATTTACTTTTACAAGATCACCTGTGCGATAAAATCCATCCTTTGTAAATGATCGTGCATTATGCTCTTCAGCTTTATAGTAACCACGAATTGTATATGGACCTCTTGTTAATAAACTACCTACTTCGCCAGGTTGTACATCGTTGTCATTTTCATCAACAACTCGTACTTCATCGAGTGCAGACATTGGTCTACCTTGTGTATGAATAATAATTTCTTCCGGATCGTCTAATCTTGTATAGTTCACTAATCCTTCCGCCATACCGAATACTTGCTGTAACGTACATCCAAATGTAGGGCGTATACGTCTTGCAACCTCAGCGCTAAACTTAGCACCACCTACTTGAATAACCTCTAGGCTCGATAAATCGGTATTACGAGAAGATGCAGCATCAAGCCAAATCATTGCTAATGGCGGAACGAGCGCTGTAATTGTAACTTTTTCTTTTTCAATAAGAGCAAATGCCTCATCTGGACTACCACCAGTTGCCAATACCACTTTTCCACCCGCATAGAAAGTTCCAAATGTCCCTGGAGAACTCATTGGGTAATTGTGTGCTACTGGAAGAACTGCCATATAGACGCTTTCTGCATTCAAATTACAAATTTCAGCGCTTACACGTAAACTATAAATATAGTCATCATGTGTTCTAGGAATTAATTTAGAAAGACCTGTTGTCCCTCCTGATAATTGGAGAAATGCAACATCACTTGGCTGAACTTCTGGTAATGAGACGGGATCCATATACAGATCATTTATGTTCACAAACTCTTCTTCTTCCCCCACTACAATTACACGTTGTAAAGTTGGCACTTTCTCTTTCACTTCTCTTGCTAGTTTTCGATAATCAAAACCGAGAGCCTTATCTGAAATAACGTAAGCGCTCGCCTCACCAAACTCACAAAAATAACTAATTTCACTGCTTCGATGTGAAGGTAGCGCAAAGACAGGAAGCGCTCCAATTCGAAATAGTGCAAAACATATTTCGAAAAACTCGATAATGTTAGGTAACTGGATTACAACTCTGTCCTCTTTCTTTATTCCTAAATTCAGTAAACCTGCTGCTAAACGATCTGCATTTTTATCAAGTTCACTATATGTTATATGCTTCTTACCACTTACAACCGCGATTCGATCTCCATATTTCTCAGCCCGCTCTCTTAACACTCCTCCAAATGTTTCACCAAGCCAACATCCTTCTTCTCGATAATGATCGGCAAATTCTTTTGGCCATTCTGTATAACCTACTAGCATTCTTTCTTCCCCCTATTTTCATTAAGTGAACTATCTCTTAACCCTAAAGCTTTTAGCATTGTTTGGAACTTAGCTGATGTTTCTGCTAACTCATCTTCTGGTTTTGACTCAACAACAACTCCAGCTCCTGCATATAAACGCAGTGTATTTTCTTGTACTTCAGCACAACGAATTGTAACAATCCATTCTCCATCTCCATTTAAATCGCTCCATCCTAGCATTCCTGTAAAGAACTCGCGGTCAAATGGCTCGATATGCTGTATAGCCTCTCTTGCTTTTTCCATCGGAGTTCCGCAAACTGCTGGCGTAGGATGAAGAGCAATTGCTAATTGTAAAGAAGAAGTATTTGGATCCTTCAGTTCACCTTTCACTTCTGTAGACAAATGCCACATCGCTTCACTATGAATAACTGATGGCTTTTCTGGAACATGTAATGTATGACAATACGGACGAAGTGCAGCGGCAACCGCTTCAACTACTACCGCATGTTCATGTAAATCTTTTGGAGAAGAAAGTAATTCCTCTGCTCTTCTTTTATCTTCTACTGGGTCCTCACTACGTGGCCTTGAACCAGCTAACGGATTAGAAATAACTTGCATACCATTACGTGAAACAAGTAATTCAGGACTTGCTCCAATTAGCGTCTTACTGTTCTCTTTTTCATCTTTCGGTAAATTCACAGCAAATGTGTAACCATGCTTATTATGTTCTGCTAATTCTCGCAGAAGTTTTTGCTTATCAATCTTTTCCGAAGATTTAACATCTAACGATCTAGATAGAACGATTTTCTTTAAATCACCGTCCTGTATTTTTTTAATTCCTTGCTTCACACCATTCATATAAACTTCAGGGTCTGGTACTGGCGTCATTTCAAATGTTACGTTCTCATTTGTTTCAAGCTGATTTGTTGTATCCAATTGTAAACGCTCAGAAATCCTACTATATTCTGGTACGATAAGTTGGACTTCTTTTCTACGATCAAATGGCAAAGCACCCACAACGATAGGATTTGGATTTCCAGCTTGTTTCGCATTACTTAATGTCGCTTGCACAAGCTCTGGGAAATTTTCAATTTCACGATGCTTTACTGTAGTAAACTCTCCTTCTGCTAATATAGTTCGAGTTGGTGAAGCGAAAAAGAATGAAGATTCAGTCTTATAATCTTCTAAAAGTTTTTCTGACAATTCCTTTACAGCTATATGTTCATTCATAATATAATAACCTCCTGAATTTTTATTAAACTCCTAACGTAGCACCGCCATCAACACATAAATTGTGCATTGTAATATGACTTGCTCTATCTGAGGCTAAAAATAACACTGCTTCAGCAACTTCTGAAGGTTGTGCAATTTTTTGTAATGGAATTCCGAGTCTATATGTATTTTGAGAACCAGCAATTATATTTTTAGCTCCATTCTCATCAGCCCATAGTAATCTTTGCATCTCAGTTTCAGTAGAACCTGGAGAAACTAAGTTGCAGCGTATATTGTATGCCGCAAGCTCTAGTCCTAAACATTTCATAAACATCGTCGTTGCAGCTTTTGACGCAGCATACGCAGCCATCTCCATTCTCGGCGTATTTGCCGCATTTGAACCGACTGTAACAATTGCCCCTGATTTTCTTAACATCATATTTTTACTTACCGCTCGGGACATATTGAAAACCCCTGTAGTATTTACAGAGAATGTTTTATTCCAATCTTCATCACTTAACGAATGAATTGGTCCCATACGTAAAACCCCTGCAACGTTTACTAAAATATCTATTGGCGCTATTTCATTTGCAATATGATTTACCATATCTTCAACAGCAGCGCTATTACTCACATCTAAACTAAACGTTTTCATACGTGTTTTATTTAATTCATTTTGATTTAAGAGTACATTTAACCCCTCTTCATTTTGATCAACCGCAATAACTGTGGCTCCTCTTTCTAAAAACATTTTGGCAACAACACTGCCTATGCCTTGTGCTGCACCTGTTACTAAAACTGTTTGCCCATCAAATTCCCCTAAGTTCATTTTCTCTATCCTTTCACATAAACATTAATTTCATTAAGCAACATCAACGATATTGATTTTCATTATCAGTTATGTTGTAAAAAATAATACACTTACTAAACTAATTGGTCAAGTGCGCATTACTTTAAAATCCATTTTATTGATAATGTTTTTCATTTACTATCTTACACCGAAATGATAATGTTTCTCAATAAACTTGTCAATCTTTTTTTATTTTTCAGATAAAGCATTTTAATGCTTCTTAATAAAATCATACCTAAACGCATTAAATGTACTTATATTATAAATAAAATTCAAACTCCTCTTTTTAAAATTGAAGAAGATAAACTAGAGATACGTTCATTTACAATGCTTTATGAAAAACTCAAGTATATATTTTCTCAATATTTTTCTGAAAATATATCTTACAAATACTAATGAATGTCTTCTTTATCATTTAAGATTTAATATATATTTCGAATACGATGTATCAATTCATTATATTCCAATATATTCCAAATGGGTATCCCAATCACTTTTACATCTATAAAAATCCCAAAAGTAATTTAACCTTGTTAAAATAACTCATAAAAAAAGCATCCTAATTAATAGAATAGGATGCTTTTTCGTAATCATAGTGTTATAGAAGATTTGTATACTTATGCTACGCTGCGATACTCTTCTTCTTGTTCTTTTTTCTGTTTAGGTGCTTGAATTAAAATTGCGATAATGAATGACACGACACATAATACACCGATCACCATGAACGTTGGTTTGAATCCACCTAGAAGTGCACCGATAAAGGAACCTGCAAGCGCCCCAAATCCAAATCCTTGATACACAATTCCGTAGTTCTTACTATGGTTTTTCATACCGAAGAAATCACCAACAATAGCTGGGAAAATAGTGATATTTCCACCAAAGCAAAACGCTACACTTGCTACACATACGAAGTAAATACCATAATTTAAATCTACAAAACTTAGAACTAAGACTGAACTCGCCATAACAACAAAAGTAACAGTAACGATTTTTAAACGCCCAATTTTATCCGATAACGGTCCTAAAATGATACGACCTAATGTATTGAAGATTGCAACCATAGCCACCGCATTAGCTGCTGTTGCTGCGCTAAGCCCTACAAGTTGAACACCAATGTCTTTTACCATACCAATTAAGTATAAGCCACTCATACATGATGTAAATAACATGATAAATAATAAGTATACTTGTTTTGTGCCTAACATTTCTTTCGTTGTGTATTCCTTAGTTTTTGTTTCATGAACTGCTCCTTGATCTGCAGCTTGATGGATTAAACAAGCACCAATTACAATCATAGTTGTAACAATTAAACCCCAGTATATAAATGCTTGCGATACACCAACTGATTCAATCAACTGTGCGTTAACGTATTTAAAGATTAAGCTACCTGAACCATATGCAGAGACAGAAATACCAGCAATTAAACCTTTACGCTCTGGAAACCACTTTATTAAATTTGATAGTGAAGTGATATATGCTGTACCATCTGCATAACCTACAACAACTCCTGCTAGTACATAAAGTAATATTAATGAGGACGCTTGTGAGCTAAGTATTAACCCTAGTCCTAATGCTAATCCAGCTATCATAATAAGTTTACGAAGTCCCCATTTTTCTTGCAATTTACTCGCAAATAAAGTTGAAAATGCTAAAGAAAGACTAGTAATTGAAAAAGTTATCGCAACAGCGTTAAGGCTCCAACCGTATTTACTAACTAAAGGCTGATTGAATAAACTCCATGTATATATCGTCCCAAGCCCCATTTGTACTATGACTGTGCCAAGGACAACAAACCATGGATTAACAGTTGATTTTTTCATATCTTTCCGCCTCCTCTTTCTATTTCAATGCTATTCGCTAAATTTACTTTTTTTATGTTCATTTTGGTCACCTCTTTTGATTTGACACCTTCATTGTATAAGATGTTTCTATTTATGTAAGCACTTACAAGATAGAGCGTCAAAAACATGGAATCAGTTACAAAAAACGAAGGATGAAATACAAAAAACTACTGATTAAATACAATAGAAAAATTTTTTATACTTCGATTCACCTTATTTTTTATAAAATCACAAATTTTTTTCCAATAAATAAAACTAAATATTCACTAATATATCTATCCGTGGTTTAATATATATAATAAAAAAATATTTCTGTCTTTAATGAGGAGGTACTATGAAAGCAAACGTAGGGGATACTATACTTTTTCAACGAAACAATTTAAAGATTACAGGATCTGTACTAAAACTTTATACTGAATCGGTCTTAGTTGAAATTACAAATGTAAGCGGTGGTACTTTTGAATTTGATCGAACAATTGTAAATCATAAAAACTATAAAGTTTTAAATACAAATACATAAAACAACACAAAATAGCCCCTGCTAAACAGCAGGGGCTATTTTATATAAAAATATTTCACTAGTTTATATACCCTAAAACATTAACAATCTTACTCGCTTTTAAATTGTTAATATGATAATAAATTTCTAAACCTCTTCTCTCTGCTCGTAACACTTTACCCTTCATTTTTGATAAATGTTGTGAAACAGTAGATTGCGGGATGTTCAGTAACTCTGTTAATTGTGTTACATTACAAGTTTTTCTTGTACTTAATTCATTTACAATTTGCAGTCGGATTGGATGCGCCATAATTTTTAAAATATCTACATCTTCTTCTGAAACTAAAGTTTTTTTCATTTCACTTGTATATGTTGTCATAAGACATTCCCCTTTTATATGAATTCCATTTTTATAAGATCTATTTCCAAAATTTTTAAAACCCTCGATTAAAAATTTCATATAGAAATAAAAGGATTTTAAATTTTTGAAAACAGAACTTACATTCACTTTATTTATTTGGTACATATACATAATACAATGTTAATATGTGCTCTATGTGAAGTTCGCATAAATTTGTGATGAAGATTTATTTAGCCACTCGCATCCTACTCATCTAATTATCCACTACATAAAATCATCAGTTATTTTAACATATTTTAGGCGTTTGTATATACTATTTATAAAACAACTTTTATAAAGGGGGATTCATATGCCTACAGCGTTACAAGAAGAAGTCGAAGAAGCACGGGAAACATATGTCAGTCGTATCATCTTAGTTGGAGGATCCGCTTTATTTTTAGTAGGCGGGGTTATATCGGCAATTTCAGCTTTTAAAGCTTATAATCGGTTGGAGAATACGCCGCCTTCTACAGATAATTCATAGATATTTTATAAAATAAAACGTCGCCTCCAATATGAAGAGACGACGTTTTATGATTCATACATATGACACTAAAAGTATCGATAGATTCCCTACTCCATTTTCTAAGCTTACTTCACCACAAACCTAGTCTGACTACACCCATCCTTCTGCTTCGTTACTTCTAATACAGCCGGCATTGCGTTTTTCAACTCTTGTACGTGTGAAATGACACCGATAAATCGTCCTGATTTTTGTAAGTCAATTAAGGCGTCTACAGCTTTTGTTAATGACTCCTCATCTAATGAGCCGAATCCTTCATCAATAAACATCGTTTCGATGGAAATACCACCTTCATACGCTTGAATGACGTCTGCCATTCCAAGAGCTAAGCAAAGTGATGCATTAAATTTCTCTCCGCCGGATAATGTTTTTACATCGCGCGTTTGGCCAGTGTATGCATCGTACACATCTAAGCCTAATCCACTTTGACGGTTTCTTTTTTCAACTCGTTCACTTCGTTTTAAATAAAATTGTCCATTTGATAATTTACGTAGTCGTTCGTTTGCGATTTGAACGATTTGTTCTAAATACTCAATTAAGATGTAACGTTCAAATGATATACGACTTTCGTTATCACCTTTCATTACTTCATATAAATCAACAAGTTCTTGGAAGGCTTTTTCTTCCTCGTGAATTTGTTCGTCAATACGTTTAATGTTTTCATGTAAATCAGAAATATATGTTACCGCATTTTGCGCACGTTGACGTTTTTCTTTAATTATATCGAGATTAATTTCTAGTTCTTTTATGTGTTCACCTAAAGATGTAATATCCATATACTCTTTATCTTTTAATTCTGAGTTTAGCTCTTCAATTTGTTTTGCAAGCACTTCAAGAGATGAATAATAACCTTGAATTTCTTTCTGTAACATCTCCATCTCGGCATCGCTTAATTTGGCTTCTTTATACGTGAATTGATCTGTAAATCCGCTTTGTTCTAGCTCTTTCATAAAGCGTGCGAAAGTCTCTTCTTTCTTCAATTTTGCACTTTCAAATTGATTAGAAGCACCTTTCTGTTCTGCTTGAATACGTATATTTTCATTTTGCCAATGTTGATACGCTTCCTGCACTTTCTTCCATTCGTCCTCCATTAACCTAAGTTCGTGCATAGCTTGGTCAAACTGTGCTTTCCAAGCTTGTACTGTTTGCAAGTTTTCTGGAATATTTCGTTTATCATGTTCATATGACGTACGTAGTTGCATGCACTCCATTTCTGTACGGTGCTGCATTGTTTCTACTTCCCGTTTTTGTTTCTGAAGTTCTTCTATTTTTTCTTCTACGCTTTTCATGTTCGCAGCAATCTGCTTACGAGTTTCTTCACTTGCTTTTAACGTATTAACGTCTGCAGCTAATTGTTTTCCTTTTTGAACAAGTGCACTATATGTTTCAACTAATTTTTCGGAGTTATACCCACGCTTCACAACTTCTTCTATCACTTGTTCATATTGTAGTCGATAAAAATTCCATTTCTCCTCTACTTGCACATGTAATTTTTCAGCAATGTTCTTCTTATCTCTTAAATCGTTTAACTCTTTTTCATCGATCGCATTACTTTGCTCTGTAGCTTTTTGCGGATGATTCGTACTACCACATACCGGACAAGATGCACCGTCATGTAAATGAAGAGCTAATATACCAGCTTGTTCACTTAACCAGCGGCGCTCCATGTTTTCATATGCACGAACTGCCACTTGCATTTTATTATTTGCCGCTTCTTTTTCTTGCTCGAATTTTTGTTTTTCTTGCCAAACATCATATGCTTGCTTTAAAACTTTTGCATCTTCTCGCATATTCGTTAGTTCTTCTACTTTAGCTACATATTGCTCAAGTGCTTGTTCTAATTGCTGCAATTCATCAGACATTTTCTGTTTTTGGTTTGTATGCTCTTCTAGTTGTTGATCTAACTTTTGCATACTTTCTTTTAATTTCCCTATTTGAATTTCGGCATTTTGTAAATTCAGCTTTCTCTCAGCTAATGATTCAATAATCGCTTGTAACTCTTCTAATCTTTGAACAAGTTTTTTAGCCTCTTCTCGCTCAGCTTCTTTATTCTTTACTACTTCATACTTCTCCTGAGCAAGTTCAAAGCTGTTCATTATCTGTTCTTGTTTGACGATTATCTGTTTTAACAAACTTTCAGCTTTCTGCTCATTTTGCATCGCTTCTTCATACCATTGTTCAAATGGTAATAAGCGCTTTGCTTGTTCCGCACGTTTAAAGGATTTTTCTTTCCTTTCAATTGCTGCACGGTTCTCTTGTAAAGTGTTATATTTCTCATTCTTTTGTTGTAAATCTATAAATTTCTCATTTACAGATTTTGCTGCATGAAAACGTGTTTCTGCATCCTTTAATTGCTTCGTTTGAACATCTTGTTCTACTTGTAATTGCTCAACCTCTGCCTTATACACTGTTGTTTCTTGTTCTAACGCTTCTACTACTTGATGCGTATTTACATGTTCTTGTGCCGCTAATGTCTCTAATAATGCTCCATCACGGATTGGTAATTTAAAAACATTACGGAAATAGAGCTCTCTCTCTTTTTGTTTTTCTTGTAAAACATCTTTCCATTGTTTTCTCTTTTGATCAAGTAACTCACGCATTAATTTATAACGATCCGTTTTAAAAATACGACGTAAAATCTCTTCTTTGTTTTCCGTCTCAGATGTTAATAGTTTTCGGAATTCACCTTGTGGTAACATAACAATTTGACTAAATTGATGTTTACTTAACCCAATTAAATCTTCCACTTTTTTGTTTACGTCTGTTACATGAAAACGATCGACGGCTGGAACGTTTTCTCCATCAATAACTTCATATAATTCTACTGCATGTCCTGTAATGGTCTTATTCCCTTGTTTTTTATGTCCAAGTTGTCTTTTTATTTCATAGCGTTTCCCTTTTAATTGAAAGGTTAGTTCTACACTTGTATAAACATCATCATCAGCAAATTGACTTCGAAGCATGCTCGTATCACTACGTTCTTCTCCACTAGCCTCACCATATAACACATAACAAATCGCATCAAAAATCGTTGTTTTTCCAGCTCCCGTATTCCCAGAAATAGCGAAAATACGATGTTCTCCAAGATCTTCAAAATCGATTACTTCTTTCTGTTTATATGGCCCGAATGCTGTCATAATAAGCTGAATCGGTCTCATCCTCGTTCACCTTCCCGTTCTTGCACTGTTTGTAATACATCTATAAATAGGCGTTCTTTCTCTTCTGATAAATCTAACCCTTTCATTTCTTTATAGAAAGCCTTTAAAAGAGATAAATCATCCATTTTATGTCTTGAAACCGTTACTTCATTTGTATCTGTGAGTTCTCGCCTTTGCATCGCTCTTTCAACGTGCATTGCATTTGGATATACAGATCGTATTTTCTCCATTGGCTGTAAGACAGGGTTTTCATCTAATAATTTTACAAATACGTAATCTTCACTTACTGGGTGCTGTAATAATTCATCTATTTTCGCTTCTACTGTTCGCATTTTACGACGTGGTGAAAGTAACCTTTTTTCAATTGCTACTTCACCAGTTTCATTCAGTTCTACAATGTAATAACCTTTTTTATGTTTCTCTTCAGAAATTGAATAGGCAAGTGGTGAACCTGAATATCGAATGGTCTCATTACGTACGAAATGCGCTTGATGTAAATGTCCAAGCGCTGTGTAATGAAACTTATCAAAATAATGACTATTTACATATTCAGCACCACCAATTGAAAGTGGTCGTTCTGCATCACTTGTATTCTCCTCCGCTTCTCCTGAAGAAGTTACAAATGCATGTCCAACAAATACATGTCTAGCTTCTTTATCCATTGTTTCAGAGAGCTCATTCATAAAAATGCGCATCGCATCATCATGAGAACGTACGTCTTCATTTTTCAACACGTGTCTAACTATGCTTGGGTCTGCATACGGTATTAGATGGAAGTGAACCTCTCCATATTCATCATTTAGTACAACAGGTTCATACGGGAATTGAAATTGGCCTGCAATATGTAATCCCTGTTTTTTCATTAAACTACTCCCAAAATGGATACGATCCGGACTATCATGATTACCAGCTACTGCAATAACTGGTGTTTGTAAATCAATAACTATTTTTTGCAGCACATCATTTAATAAGTCTACTGCTTCTGTAGGTGGAATTGCTCGGTCATATAAATCCCCTGCAATAATTACAGCATCTGGTTTTTCTTCTTCAACAGCCTGTACAAACTGATCTAATACAATCTTTTGGTCTTCAGTCATATACACGCCATGAACAAGCTTACCTAAATGCCAATCCGCTGTATGAAATAACTTCATATTTTTCTACTCCTTTTAATTTACTGATTTTAGTGAAACGAGTTGATAGTTTATTGTAGTTTTTCCGTTCTCCCACTCTAGCTTCAATATCGTTGCACTTCCAATTCTTTCTTCATTTGATTTATATAAAGGCAATATTTCTTGAATTGTAAATAAGTGATAACCATCCAATATTAATTGAAATATATTTTCTTCAATATGTAATCTTACTTCTTTTTCATTTGAAATAATTTTTGTGTGCATCTCAAATTTCATGATAGATACAACCCCTTTTTATAATCTCTACATTTTAATAGTATAGTGGCTATGCAAGATTGACAAGTACATACACAGCAAAGTACACACTTTTCTATTGTTATATGTTTTATGTATTTTATATAAAGTACGGTATGTGAAATTTTATATTTTCTCCAAAATAAAAATGCCTATTGTGACATCTTTATTTTTGTATAAAGTCTTTCATTACATAATATAAAACGGTAATTAAAACGATTGCGACGAAAAATGAGAACACTGCGACAATGTACCCATCTTTATTTAATAAAATACAGAATGAAATAGATATTATAAAAATCGGAAATACGAGACGTACTTTATCCTTCACTTCTTCTGTCGTATCTGTATGATGAAAATACTGCGTTATCCCTATCATTAAAGAAGACAAAATAATAACCGACAATAGTAAAGGTCCTGGCATTCCGATTTCTCCTTTCTCTATTTCTAATTCAGTGCAAAATTTCTTATTACAATTGTACGATTCATTTTTTCTTCAAACACTCTTTTTAGAATTGATAATGAACAATTCACACCTATATAATAGCGCTTTTATCATTATAACTTCAAATAATTACACTTACAGTAATGTTGTAATATTCCCCCTCAGTCTCTGAAATCCTGCAAAGATAACTCGTCAAAATATGCGGTGACCAAATTAATATTTACCGTCAACTTTTGACAAAATTTATAAAGGACATTTCAGTACATATCAAGAATTAAGAATAAGAAGATAT
Source organism: Bacillus sp. N6 (assembly GCF_052805735.1). Classification (NCBI taxonomy): domain Bacteria; kingdom Bacillati; phylum Bacillota; class Bacilli; order Caryophanales; family Bacillaceae; genus Bacillus; species Bacillus sp. N6. The sequence continues at coordinate 2,206,495 of NZ_CM127843.1, read as the reverse complement.
GTAAGGGAGGATGCATTATGACTGAACACGTTTTATTTTCTGTTAGCGAAAACGGCGTTGCAACAATTACTTTAAACCGTCCAAAAGCACTTAATTCTTTATCTTATGACATGTTACAACCTATCGGACAAAAACTTAAAGAGTGGGAACACGATGAGCGTATTGCACTTATCGTGTTAAAAGGAGCTGGCACAAAAGGTTTTTGTGCAGGTGGCGACATTAAAACTCTTTATGAAGCGCGTTCCAATGAAGTGGCATTGCAACATGCAGAACGTTTTTTTGAAGAAGAGTATGAAATTGATACATATATTTATCAATATACAAAACCGATTATTGCTTGTTTAGATGGAATTGTAATGGGCGGTGGTGTCGGTCTTACAAATGGTGCGAAGTATCGCATTGTAACTGAACGTACGAAATGGGCAATGCCAGAGATGAATATCGGCTTCTTCCCAGACGTCGGAGCTGCATATTTCTTAAATAAAGCACCTGGATATACAGGACGCTTCGTTGCTTTAACAGCATCTATTTTAAAAGCTTCTGACGTATTATTTATTAATGCTGCTGATTACTTTATGACATCTGATTCATTACCAGAGTTTCTTACTGAACTTGAAAGTGTAAATTGGCATAAAGAAGATGATGTACATACTAATTTAAAAGAAGTTATTCGTACATTCGCAACTGCTCCAAACTTAGAAAGCGAGCTGACTCCTTCATTAGAAGTAATTAATTCACATTTTGCTTACGATACAATTGAAGAAATCATCCATTCATTGGAGAAAGATGAAAGCTCCTTTGCTCTAAAAACGAAAGAAACACTGTTATCAAAATCACCTATTTCACTAAAAGTAACATTAAAACAGTTTATTGATGGACAAGATAAATCCGTTGAAGAATGTTTCGCTACGGACCTTATACTTGCTAAAAACTTCATGAGACATGAAGATTTCTTCGAAGGAGTACGCTCCGTTGTCGTTGATAAAGATCAAAATCCGAATTATAAATATAAACAGTTAAGTGACGTTTCAGAAGAAGATGTGAATCGTTTCTTTAATTTACTTAATGCATAAAATGAAACTGTAATGAGTGGGTGTTTTGTTCATCCCCCACCTAACTTCTTTGCTTCAGCTAAATCTTGTGCGGTGGAAATCTTACTACTCGCAAATAGCGGGATAAAATCGAGGCTATATAGTAGTGAAATTACAGCTACTATATAGCCTTTTTTTATTTAATAATTTTTAATAAAATTTAATTTTATTAAATCCATTTTTGTGCTACACTGATTTTAATCGAATATTCCAAAAATAAAAAGGAGGGGCGGCTATGATAGAAAATTATCTTCTTTTCATCATTATGTCTATTTGCCTTATCATTTTACCTGGTCCAGATACAGCAATGGCTACGAAAAACACATTGGTTGCTGGTAAAGTCGGTGGAGTGAAAACAGTGTTTGGTACATGTATTGCACTATTAATTCATACTTTAGCTGCTGTAATTGGTCTTTCTGCACTTATTGTAAAGTCAGCTCTTTTATTTTCTATTTTCAAGTACGTTGGGGCTCTCTATTTAATATATATCGGTATTAAAGCCCTTTTAGCAGTAAGAAACAAAGAAAACTTAGATACAAATGATCTATCTTTGAATAATGAAAACGAACATACTTCTTGCTTTCGCCAAGGATTTCTTACAAATTTATTAAATCCTAAAGTTGCAGTCTTCTTTTTAACTTTTTTACCGCAATTTTTAAATCCAAATCATAATACATTTATTCAACTTCTTGTAATGGGCCTTACTTACCTCGTTTTAACAGTCATTTGGTTTGCATTTTATATATTTTTAATTGATAAAATTAGTGCTTTTATGAAAAAACCAAAGACGCAACGTTATATTCAAGGGCTAACAGGAGTCGTCCTAATTGGATTTGGTATTAAACTAGCTTTTGAAAAAAATAATTAACAAGATGAAAACCACCACCACTATTAATAGTGGTGGTGGTTTTCATTTAATAGTTGATTTGGCTGTTTACTCTATATTAAAACCAGCGCTCAGTTACAACTTTTTTACGTGTATAGAATTGAACGCCATCTGTACCATTTGTACCTAAATCACCAAAGAATGAAGCTTTATTTCCTGCAAATGCGAAGAATGCCATTGGTGCTGGAACGTTTACATTTACACCGATCATACCAGCATCGATGTTATCACGGAATGTTTGTGCATGTTTACCATTTGACGTATAAATAACCGCACCGTTTGCAAATTTAGATTGATTTGTTAGTTTAATACCTTCTTCTAAATCTTTAACACGTACAATGCTTAATACTGGAGCAAAAATTTCATCTTGCCAAATTTTCATTTCTTGATTCACGCCATCAAAGATTGTCGCACCTACAAAGTAACCTTCTCCAACTTCTTCATTAATTTTACGGCCATCTACTAATAAAGTTGCCCCATCTGCTACACCGCTATTAATATAGCCTAAAACGCGCTCTTTATGAGATTCACGGATTAATGGTCCAACATAGTTATCTTCGTTAAAGCCATCGCCTACTTTTAATTTTTTCGTTTCTGCTACTAATACATCAATGAATTCATCAGCAATTTCATCCACTACTGCTACTACTGAGCATGCCATACAGCGCTCTCCACTACTTGCAAATGCAGATCCAATTACACCTTGTACTGTTTTCTCAAGATTGCAATCTGGCATTACAATTGCATGGTTTTTCGCACCTGCTAACGCTTGTACACGTTTTCCGTGTTTCGTACCTGTTTCATATACGTAACGAGCTACCGGCTCAGAGCCAACGAACGAAACAGCTTGAATATCTTTATTTTCTAAAATGCTATTTACAACATCTTTTCCGCCTTGTACTAAATTTAATACGCCTTTTGGGAAACCTGCTTCATAGAATAATTCTACAAGTCGCTCCGCTAAAAGTGGCGTTCTTTCCGATGTTTTTAATACGAATGTATTACCGCAAGCAATTGCAAGTGGGAACATCCATAATGGAATCATCATTGGGAAGTTGAACGGTGTAATACCAGCAACAACTCCGATTGGGTAGCGCCAAATTGATCCATCAATTCCGCTAGCAATATTCGGAAGCGCTTGTCCCATCATTAAATTAGGTGCCGATGTTGCAAGTTCTACCGCTTCAATACCACGCTGTACTTCACCTGTTGCATCCGTTAGCGTCTTACCATTTTCTAGCGTAATGATTTTTGCAAGCTCATCTTTGTTTTCTTGTAATAGCTGTAAATATTTATATAAATTTCTTGAACGATTCGGAACTGGTACTTTAGACCATGTTTCGAATGCTGCTTTTGCCGCTTCAACAGCTTTTTCAACATCCTCTTTTGGAGATAGTGGAACGTAAGCGATAATTTTTCCAGTCGCTGGATTTGGAACTGCTTCTACTTCCGTACCTGTCGATTCAACCCACTCACCGTTAATGTGATTTTTCACTCTTTTAATTTCAGTTGTAATCATTGTATTCTCTCCTTTGTATAATTTATTTTTGATTAGAAATTAATTGCTCGCTAACTTTCTTATATAAAGCAGCCATATCGTTTTCACCATATCCAGCTTGACTCGCTTCGTCATATACATTTAATAACATTTCGCTTACCGGTAAATGGAGTTCGCTTTCCTTAGCTAAGTCAACTGCAAACCCTAAATCTTTCTTCAATAAGTTCACAGTAAATCCTGGCTCGTAGTTTTCAGGTGCTATAAAACTTTTAAAATTACGTTCATAAATTCTGCTTTGGCCGTAACTTACATTTAAAATATCAAACATTTTATCTAAATCCATATTGTTCTTTTTCGCTAATGTTAAAGCTTCACTTACACCAGCTGTATAAAAACCAATTAATAAGTTATTAATTAACTTAACAGTTGTACCACTATCAATCTGCTCACTAACATGGAAAATGTTCGCGCCTAGAACGCCCATGATAGATTCCGTTTTCTCATATACCTCTTTTGATCCACCAACCATAAACGTTAATGTACGATTTTCGGCTCCAATTACACCGCCGCTCACAGGTGCTGCTAAAAAGTTTACTTTCTTTTCCTTTGCAGCTTCCTCTAATTGTTTGTTTAACTGCGGCGATACCGTACTTGTATCAATGAAAACTACATTCGAGTGACCATTTTCAAATAATCCTTCTGCTCCAAAATATACCGCTTCAACAGCGCGAGGTGAAGGTAAACTTGTAAAAACTACATCACATGTTTCTGCTAGTTTTGAGATTGATAGACCGATAATTCCGCCTTCTTTTTCAAAGGACGCTTCTGCCTCTTTATTTAAGTCCACGCCATATACTGTGTAACCTGATTTAACTAGATTTTTTGACATCGGAAGACCCATGTTACCTAAACCGATAAAACCAATCTTTTTCATATCGCTTTCCTCCTATTTACACAATATACTTTCCGCGATTTATAATAGCTTTCGCAATTTCTCTCTTTTTTGTAAATACGTTCGTGTATAAAGGTACTGATAATTGACGAATTCCAGCTAAAATTACGTGTCTATCTTGTTCTTCTGTAACAGCCGCTGAAAGTATAGAAATCGCCGCTTCTTCTACTTTACGATATCCTTCTTCACAAATAACGTCAGTTATCATTTGTTTCGTACGTTCTTTCCCTTCACCATTTTTACTAATTGCTTTACTCGTACGTAAAAATGCTGATTCCATGACGTACACATCCGTTAACATATTTGATAATACACGTGAATATTCTTGCTCTTGATCAATTTTTAAACCTGGAGTTTTAGAGAGCGTTTTCAAAGATTGTTTCAACAATTTTTTCGCTAATAAAATGTAACGATGGTTTCTTTCGACATTTTCTACATCAATCTCTACTTCAGTATCTTCAATTTGTTCCACTTGCTTCATTAACATTTTAGCAACTGTTAATCTATTAATTTCATTCGTCCCTTCAAAAATACGACTAATTCTAGCATCACGATATAAACGTTCTACTTCGTATTCTTGCATATAACCGTAACCACCATGAATTTGTACAGCTTCATCTACGATGTGACCAAGTGTTTCAGAAGCATTTACTTTATTTAGTGCACATTCAATTGCAAATTGGGACATTTTCTTCATAAGATCTTCATCGCTCTCATGAATTGCTTCATCGATTACACCTGCTGTACGATAAGCTGCACTTTCTGCTCCATATGTAGCAATGATCATATTTGCAATTTTCTCTTGAATCATCGTAAAGTCTACTAATTCCGTTTGGAACTGTTTTCGCTCTTTTCCATATTGAACCGACAAACCAATTGCTTGTTTTGCTGTTCCAATATTTCCAAAAGCAAGTTTAAGTCTAGCAAAGTTAAGAATATTAAGGGCTACGTGATGCCCTTTCCCAACTTCCCCTAAAACATTTTCAGCAGGGATGACAACATCTTCTAAAATAAGAGTCGCTGTTGAAGAACCTTTAATCCCCATTTTCTTTTCTTCTAATCCAATAGATACACCTTCACATGTTCTTTCGACAATAAACGCTGTCATTCCTTTATTTGTCTTCGCAAAAACAACATATACATCTGCCATATGAGCATTTGTAATCCATTGCTTCTCACCATTTAACTTCCAACCTGTTCCCTCTTCATTCAATACGGCGCTTGTTTTTGCACTTAATGCATCCGAACCAGCATTTGGCTCAGTTAAAGCATAAGCACCAATCCATTCTCCCGATGCGATTTTCGGTAAATATTTTTCTTTCTGTTCTTTCGTTCCATAATATATGTAAGGCAATGTACCGACACCAGCGTGTATATTAAAAGAAACGCTAAACGCACCAGCGTAACCCATTTTCTCTGCTACAAGACCTGAGACAGCCTTTCCTAACTCGAACCCGCCATAATCTTCTGGTACCTCAATGCCTAATAATCCAAGTTCCCCAGCTTTCTCAAATAATTGACGAGAAACTTTATAGTTATGTTGTTCAATATTCTCCATTTGTGGAACAATTTCTTGTTTAACGAATTGTTCTGTCGTTTTTGCGATTAAATCTTCATCACCTGAAAAATCTTCTGGTGTAAAGTAAGTATGATTTATATCTTTATTGAGTGAAAAAAATTCATCCCATGGTAACTTCGTTTTCTCCATATGTATCCCCCTATCATTCGGCTTTCATAGCTTTTTGCTTATGCTCGTCTACGATGAGTGGAATATCTTTTTTGAAAATAGAAGGCGATGATTTTTCACATCAAGCATTTTATTTTGCCAAAGATGTATTTTCATCGCCTTCGCTGCTTTATCTATTGATCTTCTGATAATACTGTTTTTGCAATACCAGTATCTAACTCTTCAAAGTCATGATATGAAATTGTTTCGTATAATTCACTTCTCGTTTGCATATTAGAAAGTGCATCTTTTTGAGAACCTGTTTCTTTAATTAAAGTAAACACATTTTCATACGCTTTCGCTGCAACGCGAAGTGAAGTTACAGGATAAATAACCATTTGGAAGCCCATATTTGCAAATTCCTCTGCACTATAATATGGAGTTTTTCCGAATTCAGTCATATTCGCAAGTAAAGGTGCATTTACCTTACTATTAAATAGACGGAATTCTTCCTCTGATTGAAGCGCTTCAGGGAAAATTGCATCTGCACCTGCTTTTACATATGCATTTGCTCTTTCAATTGCTTCATCTAATCCTTCAACGCCGCGAGCATCAGTACGTGCTACAATGTATAAGCTCGGTGCAACTTCTTTAATCGCTTTAATTTTTTGAACCAATTCTTCTGTAGTAACAAGTTTCTTACCATTTAAATGTCCACATTTTTTTGGTAATTGCTGATCTTCAATTTGGACAGCTGCTACTTTCGCTTCCACCATTTCTACAGCTGTTCTCGCTACATTTAGTACACCACCAAATCCTGTATCAATGTCAACAAGAACAGGTAAGTCTGTAGCTCTTACTAAATCTCTTGCTCTCTCAGCCACTTCAGTAGACGTCACGATACCTAAATCTGGTAAGCCTTTACTTGCAGTATAAGCAGCTCCTGATAAATAAAGAGCTGAAAAACCTGTATTTTTTGCAACTAAAGCCGCCATTGCATCATGAGCACCTGGAATTTGCAAAATTTCATTTGCTTCTACTAAAGCTCGGAATCGATTCGCAAGCTCCTCTTGTGTTGACTGCTTTTTCACAACCCAAGCCATTCTAAATTCCCCCTATTATTAAATTAAGAATAGATCTACAAATTCATTTACATTCATATTTTCTAGCTTTTCTTCATTTAAACAAACTTCATGAATTTGTTCTTGTTGCTTACTAGAATAATGACCTGCCATATTTGCAGTGAATTTTTGAACAACTTTTGGAATTGCTTCGTCTCTACGGAAACGGTGACCAAGTGGATATTCACATTCCACATTTTCTGTTACTGTGCCATCTTTAAAGTGAACTTGAACAGCGTTGGCGATTGAGCGCTTGTTCGGGTCAAGGTAATCTAAACTGTACTGTTTGTTTTCAACAACAACCATCTTATTACGTAATTCGTCTACACGTGGATCGTTTGCTACTGCATCTTCATAATCATCTGCAACGATATCTCCTTTTAATAAACCAATTGCCGTAATGTATTGTAAGCAATGATCACGATCAGCTGGGTTATTTAATGGACCTTCTTTATCAATAATACGAATTGCTGATTCATGAGTTGTAATTGTAATGCGGTCAATTTCATCCAATCTCTCTTTAATTTCCGGATGCAACTTCACTGCACATTCTGCAGCTGTTTGTGCATGGAATTCTGCTGGATATGACACTTTAAATAATACATTTTCCATTACATATGACTCTAGTGGTCTTGCTAATTTTAATTCTTGTTTATTGAATAATACATCTTGGAATCCCCATCCTGGCGCAGATAATGCTGTTGGATAACCCATTTCACCTTTTAGAGCAGTCATTGCAAGATGAACACCGCGGCTCGTTGCGTCACCTGCAGCCCATGATTTACGTGAGCCCGTATTTGGAGCATGACGATATGTACGAAGACTAGAATTATCAATCCACGCATGTGATAATGCATTAAAGATTTCTTCACGTGTTCCGCCAAGCATTTTCGCAACTACTGCAGTTGTTGCTACTTTTACATATAATACATGGTCAAGACCAACTCTGTTTAAGCTGTTTTCTAAAGCCAGCACGCCTTGAATTTCATGTGCTTTAATCATCATTTCTAATACTTCACGTACTTTTAAAGCTTCTTTTCCTTCTGAAATACGAACACGGCTAATATAATCTGCGACCGCTAAAATTCCGCCTAGGTTATCAGATGGATGTCCCCACTCTGCTGCAAGCCAAGTATCGTTATAGTCTAACCAACGGATCATACATCCGATATTAAATGCACCTTTTACTGGATCTAGTACATAAGACGTACCTGGTACACGTGTACCATTTGGCACGACTGTTCCTGGCACAACTGGTCCTAGTAATTTCGTACATTCTGGATATTGTAATGCTAAAATTCCACATCCAAGTGTATCAAGTAATACGTAACGAGCTGTACTGAATGCTTCTGCACTAGTAACCTCTTTATTTAATACATAATCCGTAATCTCTTCTAATAATGCATCTTTTTGCTTAATTTCATTTGTTTTAATCATGCTATCCTTCCCTTTCTGTCGAAAATTCGTTATTATTAATGATGGGTGTCGGTCAAACACCCATCTGGCGGGCGGTGCTAACAACTCCCCAGTTGTTCTTATTTACTAAGTACATGTCGCTCGCCAATATAATTTACACGCGGACGGAACAAACGATTATTTTCATGTTGCTCAATAACGTGCGCACATAATCCCACTGTTCTAGAGCTAAAGAAGATAGGTGTGTAAAGTTGAATTGGAATACCTAGCATCCAATATACTGGAGCTGCATAATAATCAAGATTTGGATAAATTCCTTTTTCTTTTTCCATAATCTTTTCTCCAGCTTCACACATTTCATATAGTGTATAATCACCTTTTACATCACATAACTGTTTTAAAGCTTCCTTCATCATAAGTGCTCTTGGATCCATCTTCTTCATATAAACACGGTGTCCAAAGCCCATAATTTTTTCTTTGTTATATAATTTCTTCTGTAATAACTCTTCAAATTTCTCAACATTACCAGCTTCTAAAAGCATGTACATAACCGCTTCATTTGCACCGCCATGTAAACTTCCTTTTAAAGATGCAACTGCACCTGTTAAAGCACCGTATAAATCTGATTGTGTTGATGCAATAACGCGAGCTGTAAATGTAGAGTTTGGCATTTCATGCTCACTATATAAAACAAGGGAACGATCAAAGATCTTTTCCTCAAGTTCAGTTGGTTTTTTACCAGTTAACATATAGAAGAAATTCGCACTATAAGATAATTCTTTAAGAGGTTCAATTGGCTCCTCATTATTTAAAATATGATAGCTATTCGCTACAATGTTTGGCACTTTACTTAACAGCTTGTACCCTCGGCTTTTATTCACTTCTAACGAGCGGTTTTCGATATCATTATCGTAACCAGCTAACGCTGACACACCTGTACGTAATCCATCCATGGGATGCGTCTCTTTAGGCAATGCCTTTAGTACGTTGAATACACCTTCTGGTACTGCATATTCTTCTTTTAATTTCTTTTCAAGTGTTGCTTTTTCATCTTCATTCGGTAGGTGTTCCTCCAATAAAAGGTGCACAATGTCTAAATACTCTTTTGTTTTTGAGAGTTCGATTAAGTCATACCCTTGAATTACAATTTCACCTTTTACTGTGTCAAGAAACGAGATTTTCGTCTCCGCTGCCACTATACCATCTAATCCCGGGGAAAATTTTTCTTCAGCTTTCATCATTATTTCCTCCAATCCTAATAGATCTTCGTGCACATAACTGTAAGCCTTTACAATATTGTGAAACTACATTTCTATTTCAATGTATCAGAGTTTTTAGAAGATTTCAATTTATTTTATAATGATAAGTTTCCTACACTTTTCTTACTGTAACAATACAATTTTTTGAAAATAATTCTTATATTTTATAAAGAAAGAATAGACTTCTTTGCGTATTTTCAAAAACAAGATATAAAGATTTTTCATATAACACCGCCAAATATACAATTATTCTAATTTTATTTGAGAAATAAAAAAAACGAGCTGTACATAAATACAGCTCGTTACTATATGATATTTATTTCACTATCTCTTAAATATAATTTTTATATAAAACTTATTCATTTTTAATAAAGTTATTATTTTACATAATTAAATTGAATTTCTTCCATTTCCTCATGATAACTTACAAATAAATCATAGTTTTGAAAATACCAAAGATCATCAGAATCTACAAAAAATATAATACCTTCCTTCTCAACTGACACTATTTCCCCATCTGGTTTCTCAGCAACAACCCCTAAAGAATATCCGGGCTGAATTGAACTATCCCCTCCGTACCTTACAGTAAAACGTACAGATTCACCGTGCTTTATACGTAATTCTTCCTGGAACCATTGCAGAGCTTTACGATCAATTGAAATTCTCATCTTTATTCCTCCAGTTTACGCAAACTCTTTTTTTCCTAATCGTTGTTTTACAAAGAAGACGAAAATAATTAAAGCTATCAATGCTGAAATTGCACTCCCTGAAAATAAAATACGATAACCAAACATTTGTGAAACAACTCCAAGTAAAATAGCACCTAACCCGATTCCTAAATCAAACGCTGTAAAAAATGAAGCATTTGCAACTCCTCTTTTACTCGGGTCGACAATTGTAAGCATTGCCGCTTGCAAAGCTGGCTGCGCTGAACCAAATCCAATACCGTATAATGTTGCTGCGATAATTACACCTATCAAACCATTTGAAATAGTTAAAACAACTATAGCTAAAATAGTAATACATAATGCTGGAAGTATGATGAATACTTCTCCATACTTATCTAATAGTTTCCCTGAAATTGGTCTTACAATTGTTAATGCAATTGCATATACAAGAAAGAAAGTTCCCGGGTTTACATGAATTGATGATGCAAATAACGGTAAAAAGGTTGTTATTCCTCCATATGCAAACGATAAAAAGAATACTACAATCGTGATTGTTAATACGGATTTCTCAAATAGCTGAATTTTCCCTTTTTCTTTTTGTGGCGTAAATGGCATCTTCGTTATTAATGATAATACGACTGCCATAAAAGATAACAACGTCGCTAATAAAAATAGACCATCAAATGAATAATTTTGCACAACCCATAATCCAATCATAGGTCCGATCGCCATTGCAATTGTCATCGCCATCCCGTACCAACCCATACCTTCACCGCGGCGTGAATCTGGAATAATATCCGTTATTGCTGTTCCAACAGCTGTTGTAGAAACAGCCCATGTTACTCCGTGAATAACACGTAAAACAGCTAAAAGAATAATAGTCGATGCTATATTATAGGAGTACATCGTTAAGCCAAAAAAGATGAGTCCAAAAATAATAAATGATCTTCTACCATATTGATCTAACATTCCTCCAATAATCGGTCGTATTACAACAGCAGCTATTGTAAACATTCCCATCATGAGTCCAACTTGCGATTCATTGCCACCTATCTCTTTAATAAAGAGCGGGAGCGTTGGAACAAGTAAATAAAATCCTGTAAATAAAAATAACATTGCGAAAGTCATTTGAATAAATGATTTCGTCCATAATCGTTCCATAAAAATACCTCCATACACTCGTAAAATATTACGATTAACACCCTCATTGTACATTTTTTTTATCTCTTTTCCCTCCGTAAATAGACGTATCTTTTCATATTAAATAGTCCACCATCAGCTTACATTAGTCTTAAGACTTTGTACGCATGTTTTAAACGAAAGTCCTATATATGTACCTTTATACGTGTGAAAAGAATATACTAATTTATTATCACAACTTAGGAGTGATTATTTTATGTGGGTATTATCATCAAGAGTAACTGTCGCGGTTCCTTCTATACCCGAAATACATGCCCCCGCCGTTCATACAGCAAGTTCCGATGTCGGCATTGAACTTCCAGCAATTTGGCAACAATACCAATCACCAGGTCAAGCTACCCCTTCATTTTGGCATCATGGTGCCCATCCAAGTAGCACTACCTTTTATCACCCTAGCTACGCTCCACCACCTCAGGCTCAAGTCTTTTATCATTTCCCATCAATTTATTTTCAAAATTTTTATGGCACGTTTAACATTTAATAGCCATCACTGTATTCCCCCTACATTGCAATAAAGATTAACTTCACTCCAGTTTCAACATAAAAAGTCGAATTTCCTAAATAAGAAATTCGACTTTTTAAATTATTTTCCCAACTAAAGAAAGATATTTATTAAAGATTTGAATATAATTTTTACTTATTTAATACTTTATATGATTCATCACAGTTAGTCACTTTGCGGGATAACCAACACATACCATCTTTTGCAAATAGACTTTCCTCTCTTTACGTTAATTCACTCTTTTTCTTCTATCCAGCCCTTAACATTACATTTTCTGTAGCAAAATGAAAAAAGCACTTAAGATTGTAAATTCCTACAAATCTTAAGTGCTCTTTTGAAAACTTTTCTATAAATTTTTCTTATTGTCCATTATTGGCAGGAACCTCTCCTGCATTTCCACCATTATTTGGTTGTACTGTTGCAGGTGGGGTTGGAGTTCCTTGACCTCCATTATTATTCGCTGGAGGTGTCGTTCCTTGGCCTCCTCCGTTATTTGCTGGAGGTGTCGTTCCTTGACCATTTCCGTTATTCGCTGGAGGTGTCGTTCCTTGACCTCCTCCGTTATTTGCTGGAGGTGTCGTTCCTTGGCCTCCTCCGTTATTCGCTGGAGGTGTCGTTCCTTGACCATTTCCGTTATTTTGTTCATTTTGTTTCTTTTCTTCTTCTTGTTTCTTTTGTTCTTCTTGCTTCTTAAGTTCCTCTTGTTTCTTTTGCTCTTCTTGTTTTTTCAGTTCTTCTTGTTTCTTTAATTCTTCTTGCTTTTTCTCTTCTTCAGTTTTTTGCTGTTGATCTTGTTTTGGTTGCTCCGTTGTATCCGGTACGCTAGTATTTGGCGATGAATCACGTTTTTCACCTTTTATACGTAGCTCACTACCTTCTTGAATAACGCTACTTGGCATTTTAAAGCGTGATTTATCTGTAGCCATTTCACTCATCATTTCTTTAAAGATCAACTGTGCAATTTTCGTATTTTTACTACTAATATACTCGTCTTTACCATCTTTCATATACCCCGTCCATACTGCCATCGTATATTGCGGTGTATATCCAGCAAACCAACTATCACGAGTTGCACTTTCTGGAATTTTATATTGAGCTAATTGTTTTGATGAGTAGTTTGTCGTACCCGTTTTACCAGCTACATCTAAAGATGCTATATTTGCAGATGTACCAGTACCCGATGTAACTACAGAACGAAGCATATCTGTAATCATATATGCAGTAGAGTCTGTCATAACTTGTTTTGGTTTTTGTCCAAAACTTTGTGACTTACCATCTGGATAAACGACTCTCTTAACAAAATGCGGTTTCGTATATTTACCATCATTACCAAATGCCGCATAAGCGCCCGCTATTTCAGTTGGTGATACTTCATTTGTACCAATCGCTGTTGATTCAGTCGGTGCCGTATTAAATGTAATGCCTAATTTCTCAGAGAAGTCTTTTGATTTATTAATTCCAACTTCTTTCGCAGTCTTAATTGCTGGGATATTTCGTGACTTTTCTAATGCTACACGCATTGTAATAGGGCCCATATGACTTCTATCTGAATTTCGTACTTCTTGTCCCGTTGAATACTTAAATGGAGAGTCATCAATTTGATGGTACGTAGCCCATTTTAAATATTCAATTGCAGGAGCGTAGTCGAAAATCGGCTTCATCGTTGAACCAGCTGCACGATCTAATTCAATTGCCATATTATGCCCTTTAAATACAGCTTTATTTTCTCCACGGCCACTACCTATAGCACGAACTTCTCCTGTTTTCGTATCCATAAATGTAAATGCACCTTGGAATTTATCGTTCGGATAATCAATGATATTATTATTTAAAATATTATCAGCAAGTTTCTGTGCTTTCGGATCTAACGTTGTATAAATTTCTAAACCATCAGAACCAATATTAGCATCTGGCAATTCTTTTTCTACTTCTTTCACAACTGCATCCATAAATGCAGGGTATGGCATTGTTTGTAGTTGAGTTGCAGGCTTGAGTCCCTTTTCTACGTCAACTTTTGATGCTTCTTCCATTTCCTGTTTTGTTATATATCCATGTCGATTCATTAAGTTTAGAACAACATTTCTTCTTTCTGTTGCTTTTTGAACATTTTCTTTTTTCGTTGGATCATAGTTATTCGGTGCTTTCGGTAAACCTGCCAGCATCGCAACTTCTGGTAATGTTAAGTCCTTCAATTCTTTACCATAGTAGTTTTGTGCTGCTGTTGCGATCCCATATGAACGGTTTCCTAAGTTAATTTTATTTAAGTACATCTCTAATATTTCATGTTTTGAATACTGTTGTTCTAGCTTATAAGCTAAATATATTTCTTGCGCCTTACGCTTTGGTGTTTTGTCCATTGATAAGAAGTAGTTTTTAATAACTTGCTGTGTTATCGTACTTCCACCTTGAGAACCGTAATCTCCCTTAAGACTTACTAGAACAGCACGCGCAGTGCCTTTAAAATCTACTCCGCTATGCTCATAAAAACGTGAATCTTCTGTTGCTAAAAATGCATTTTCTACTAATTTAGGTATTTGCTCATACGTAACATTCGTCCTTTTTTCTTTTCCATATTCATATACCAAATCCCCGTTTTTATCATAAATTTTTGAGGATAACGGATTAACAAGTTTTGCTTTCTCAAGTTTTGGTGCATCCTTAATCATTACGAAAAAGGTAGCAACCCCCGCCACTAAACCAACAATACCAAGTAATAAACAAGTAATTAAAAACTTGCGAAAGAATGATGTTTTACCTTTTGGTTTTTGTGTTTTAGAAGCTGGTTGTTTTTTCTTTTTAACTTGTCGTCGTTCCTCTCGAGAACGATAATTTTCTGACATGTTACTTTCTCCTGCCTTTCAATTCTCCCGTTGATTTACTTAAAAATATTGAGGTCACTTTCTAAAATGCATTTGATTAAGAAAGTATATTGACCTGGAGCATTCAATATTTTCCTAATTCACAGATTATAAATTTTAGAATACTTCTTATACAAACTATTTTCACTTCTATTTTTCCTAATAACGCTGCCCCTTTAAGCATAGAATGTAAAAAGTGAATTTTTAATACCTCGTATAAATAATATACCTTTTTTTCAAATGGTCAATATTTTCTTATTTATAAATCAAAGGTGAAATAAAAATAGCACAACGATATGTACTTCGTGTGAACTTCCTTATAATTACGTATAACAAACATTTAATATGTTGCATATAAGTATAATACCTCTTAAATTATAAGGATTTCAACATCACAACCTCAACATATACAAGAAATTATTAAAAATGAAAAGTGAGGAGTTGCGTAATGATGAAGCTATCTCCCGTGATTTCAAAAAATATAGTTGCTGTTGGCTATAATCCTTTTTCTATGATTTTGCGAATCCAATTAAAGAACGGTATGTACGATTTCTTTAATGTACCAGAAAGTATTTATATTGGCCTATTACATGCACAATCTAAAAGTTATTATCATAAAACTTATATTAAAAATTCTTTCCGCCACACAAAAATTTAAACTTAACACCCACTAAAAAAAGGAGGTTAATCCTCCTTTCTTTTAAAAACATTTCACAGATGAATTATCTTCGATTCCTCTTATTAATTTCATCATATGCTTGAATTTGTTTTTTCAAACGCCGATCAGCTTTTTTATCATGCACTACAAGAATTGCATGTATAACTCCTGGAACCCAAAATATTAATGTTAATATGAAATTTATTATTGCCTGAATTGGTTTTCCACAAAATAGTACAGCAACAGGTGGAAGAAAAATTGCTAATAAATACATCATCCCTTGAAAACTCCTTATTTTGTATTTTATATATCCCTTTTCAAAACATACGTAAAGAAACCTTATGATGTTGTTGTTACATAAATTTTCATTAAGTATATATAACATCTCTTACTTTATATATTCTATCTATAGGCAAAAAAACCTACTACTATTTTAATCTTAACGTACCTATAAAATTCATGTATCTCCTTCTATTTATATAAGTATTTCAACCTTTTCATTGTTTTCTAGCCTATTTTCTTCCTCTATTGCAGTTACTCCAATTGCAGAAATTAACGTTCCTATCGCTTGTATCCAAATACCAATGAGTGCAATTATTCTCTCATCCTTCTTATCAAAAATACTATCTTCATTTTCTCTCTCATCTTTCAATACATTTGAAACACCTTGATACGCTTGTAATCCAGCACCTAAACTTTGCATGGAGTTACCTAATATAATTATTTTCTGTAGCACATTTATATCCATCAAAGCTGCTTCTACTCCGAAAAAAGCACCGATCGATTGTAAACTGTTCCCTGTAATAATAAGATAATCATTTTCTTTCGATTGTTCATTTATATTAAAATATGTTCCTATTACATTTGATATATTCCCTAATGCTAATAGCTCAATTCCTATTTGATCAAGTAATTTACTTTGATTCTCTAAGCCTATATTTTGATTTTCTCTTTTTTCTTCCCCATCATCATAATTGCTCGCAATGATTTGTAATATATACCCGAGGGCTTGTAATGAGCTTCCTACAATAACAAGATCCGATTCAACTTTCTCTTCTCCAATAAATCCTCTTGTCGTTCCAATTGCAGCTGTAAGGTTCCCTCCTACTTGAAACCATGCCCCTGTAACTTTTAAACCGCTTGGATTCATTTTTATCACCTATTTAAATATTTTCTAAACCCTTCAAAATAAAGTGAAACTTTAATCAATGGGGTGTTCTTCATCCCCCGCCTAAATTCTTTACTTTCGCTGAATTTTGAGGTGGGGGTCTTACTGATTGGCAAATAGCGGAATAAATAAATTCCACCCTTAATCTTTTATTTTATTTTTCAAATGTAATTTTGTGAATGATATAATGTGCTACTAATATAAAAAGCACATTAAAGGTGCTTTTTATATGCATGCTGGGCATGTCAATGAATCTCCATTTTCATCTATTGTTATATTCAATATATATTGAGTTGCTTTATGTGACCAAGTTTCAGGTGTAGGTGATTCATTTATATATTGTGGCGCACATGACTTCAGCATTGGAGTACTAATACTCCCTCCAGGATCTAAAGCAACTACAGCCATGCCATGAGGTAATTCCAGTGCCATAGATTTAGTGATACCTTCAATTGCAAATTTCGAGGCACAATATGGCGCAAGCTCAGCTTCACCTTCTCTCCCCCAACTAGAACTCATATTAATGATAATTCCTTCTTTCCTAGCTACCATTGCGGGAACAAACGCTCTTATTACATTCACTACACCATTCACGTTTACATTCATTACATTTTCGAATTCTTGAGCCGTAATTTTCCAAAGTTGTGCATTTTGATTTACAATCGATGCATTGTTTATTATCATATCGGGAGCCGTATGTCTATTAAGTATATAATTTGCCCAGTTGTTAACTTGCTGAGAATCTGAAACATCAATTACTTGAAAATCATGTATTTTACTGTACTGTTTTTTTAGTTCCTCAATTTTATCTTTTGAACGTCCACAACCATATATGTTCCACCCTAATTCATGAAATCGATCAACCATCGCACGTCCTAACCCTTGTGTCACACCTGTAATAATTACAGATTTACCAATTTCTTTTCTCTGCATTTCTCTCATCCTCCTTCCCTATATTTTACTCTCTTCATTTTTATTCAGCCATTTACTATAGTATCAACTCAACTCATACTTTAGTAATGGTTTTGATATTGCATACATAAATAAAAAAGTAACCATCATGGTTACTTTTTGCTATATATCTAAAAATTCATTGTTTATTTCATTATCGTTTTTACATTTCAACTTCTCTTTTCCACATTTCTCACACTGGTAAATATAAACTACACCTAATGTACCTTTTTTTAAATCCTCATTATCCTGCATCTTAATAAAAATATATTTATGTTTACAATGCGATTCACCCAAATAATTTTCAAACCACTTTTTCAACACAACACATTCCACCTTTATGATAGAACCTTTATTTAGCTGCCTTATTACATACTTTTATTTAAATATTCAATCTCATATTGCAATTTTTTAAATTGCTCAAAATGCATGGTAATAGATTGGCTACTACCATAATCAACATTTTGTTTCACTAATATAACACCCGTATCATGAAAAAGCGCTTCAAGTTCTTTCCTAATAGACACTTTCGCAATATGAGCTGTTTTAATTGCAGATAAAATTGCAATTTCATTAAACTTTAATTTTATTTCATTTGGACAAAATGCGTCTTCAACTAATATAACTTCATTACTATAAATTAGTGCAACAAGATTACTTGATTTGGCATCTGTTAAATCAACTTTTTTCATAATATCTTTCATTACATTTTGCCTCCTTTATTTTCGTATATATCAATTATACAAATTTTTTTAAAAAATTACTCAACTTTATTATATTAATTTTAACACACTTTTATTGAAATCCATGCTCCAAACGTTTTACTATTCCACAATTTTTATTATATGAACCATCTGGACTATAACTCCATATAGTAATGTTAACAACTTATTATAAAGCAGGTGAAAATTATGCCATCAGTTGTAGGGAATTTAGTTGTACAAAATAGTAATGGTTCATTTAACTTAGGTGATTTCTACAACGTTTCTCCAAAAGAAAATACGAAAGCTTATAATGGTTCTGGCGCATCAAACGTTGGTTTTGTTGTTAATACTTTTAGCGGTGTTAGCGCGACCAATACATTTGATTCTGATCTTGCAGATCAAAACCAAGTGGGTACAGCCTAATCTTATGTTCAACTTTTTGTATAGAAAATTTTAATTTGTCTATACTATAATCAGGCTGTTTGACAGCTCTTGTTGATTTTGGAGTACCCTATCTTTTTCTCCCTTTCCCTGGGGCTCAGCAGCTAGCACGAAGCTAGCTGCTTTTTCTTGTATTATTTGTCTCATAAATCAGAAATAAAAGAAGCTGCCATTTAATATTCAGCTTCTTTTACGTTATTTCAATAATATCCATAGCGTTAAATACGTAAGTTTTATAAAAGGCGTCTGTACAAATTACAATTTGTTTTACCGGATTGATATGTACAACAGTCATGTAGCTTGTTAGTATGTAACCATCTTCAAAATATGTTACCAATATTTCTTTCTCAGACAGTAATGACGTTAATAATTTATCAGAAATTCTCTCTTTTGCTTCGTTTGTTAAAAGCGGTTTTTGTACTTTTAATTTCTCTCCAATAATCTTTCTCATATTTAAAAGTTGTTCGGATATTACTGTAAACGGAACCCACTCTCTTTCTTCTTTTTGTATCTTTACATCGTTCATTTTTTATCTCCTTGATCATTTATACATTTATTTAGCCATACTATCCCTTAGTTATTTTTAATACGCACTAAACTCGGATTTACTTCTAAACTATAATTAGGTTACCTCTCAAAAGAACATTAGTTCTTATTATACACGAACTTACGTTCTTTTGAGAAGAGCCATACTTATTATTTTTTAACAAAAAACATAATTTTATTTATCTCCATACTTTTTCCTTTATCAAATAAGCTTCTCATTTCTTATGTAAAATACATATAACAACTAAAAGGCGACTTCACACAAAGTGAAATCGCCTTTTCTTAAAAAATATTTCAATGTTTATTTTTCTATCCTAACTAATGTTCTTTCTGGAATACATAATTCATCTATATTAAAATGATTTATTTTTAATTTCAATTCCCCTACTCGTTCCTTATCTTCATCACCAACCCAACAACTGAATAATTCGATATAGTCTCCATCTTCCAAATAACCTTCCATAATCTTGCATAAAGTTAAAAGTTTTTCTTTCGCTTCTTTTTTTTCCTTTACGTTTTGCCACTCGACAAGTTCAATTCCCCAACTAGTTGAAACCTCATATATGTAATTTGTTTGGAATTGATACTCTTGTACCATTTCAAGCATACTTTCATCTGCAAAACATGATCCAAAAACAATTATATCATTAGAATCGGGCTCCGTTAACGGAATTTCTACATTACAGCCTATGTAACTTGCTAAACTCATTTTATACTCCTCCAATATTCGTATAAAAAATACTTCATAGTATATTTATTTACTCAAATATAAAATCCCTGCCTAAACAAAAAAGTTTTAAATTTTTTCGTTTATTAACCATCTATAACTGAACACATATACTATGATGAACGAACTCACAAAGCATAAGAAAAGAGAGCATTTACAACACTCTCTTTTCTTACATACTCTATGAAACTTTACAAAACTGAATCAGTGATTTTTATTATTATATTTCATTACATATACTTAGGTTGTACTATTATATGTAACTCTCTCTCTGTATCCGCTTTTTTCGGATGACGAAAATAATTAAGTTCGTACTTTAACACTTTATACTCAACAATTCCGATTTTAATCCCTTTCGTTTCTTTTAATATAGCTAATAAATCACTTACATTTTCATCATATGACTCAAAAATTTTCGCGCCGCCCTCTCCTTGAAAGATTACTTTCATATATTCTCCCCACCTTAATTTATTGATGTGGTAAATGACGCGTTTAATACGATTCATTATTTATCCTAAAATTTTCACACCAAAAAGAACATCCTTTCCATTCGAATGCTCAGCTTTTTACTAATTATCCATATTAAATATTTATTCAAAAACATTATATGTATTATTTTTTAAATTATGTTCGATATCCATTATTAAAGAATAAATATATGTAACAAACTTGCATAATGAAAACCGTATAATATCCACTTTCGTTGAAATAGTTATAGCACCTTTAATTATATTCCATTATTTTCCATTGTAATTCTTAATATTTAAATGTAATATTGTATTGTCTTACTATCTATTTATAACTCACACACTAATTAGAAAAGGGAACTCTATATGAGTTCCCTTTTCTAATTATGATTACAATCATTATTTCTTTTCTAGAAATTTAAATGTATCTTTAAATTCTTTATTATTCACTTTAATATCAGCATCTTTCAATAAATCATTGACTACTTGTTGTTTCCATTTACCTGTCGTATCTTGTAGTCTTTGTTGTTCTAAATCTTTACGAATTTTTTCCTTTACTTCATCAAATGGCTTCAATTCTTTTTTATCCGTCACTTTAATAATATGGTAACCGTAAGTTGTTTTAACTGGATCACTTACTTGGCCTGCATCTAATTTATACGCAGCTTCCTCAAATTCTTTCACTGTTTGTCCAGGAGCAAAACCAGATATTTCCCCGCCCTGTTCCTTTGAACCAGTATCTTCTGAATACTGTTTTGCTAAGGCAGCAAAATCTTCACCATTATTTACTTTCTCCTTTACTTCTTTAGCTGTCTTTTCATCTTTCACTAAAATGTGACTTACTTTCATTTCTGGTTTATAGTTATCTTTCACATCTTTTTCTGTGACTGTTGCTTTAATCGCTTTCTCAAATGCAATTTCTGGCTTCATTTTTTCTTTTAATTCATCTTCATTTTTCAATCCAAGTTGTTCTAAAGTTGATTTAAAGTTCTCACCCATTTTATCTTTTGCTTCTTCTACTTTCTTTTTTGCTTCCTCATCCGAAACTTTATATTTATCTAACAATGCCTTACTTAACATCATTTGATATAAAGTACTTTCTCCATATTGTTGTCTTAATTCTTTACTTAATTCTTTCTCTGTAACATTTCCTACTTTTGATGTTACTACGTTGTCTGAAGAACCACATGCAGATAATGCTAGCATCACGCATGAAATAATTGTTCCAATAAATATTTTTTTCTTTTTCAATTCAAATACCTCACTTTTATCATTATGCAAATTAACTATACACAGGCATTGTGAAAACAGTGTGTTTTCTGCATGTAATTCATTTCATATGAGTTGACTATGTATCATGCATTTCCATTTTTAAACATAAAGAGTCTTCTTACTATTATGTATAGTAAGAAGACTCTTTACATACACCTCAAAAACAATACGGCTGCTATAGTTACTTAATACCTACATGTTCTTCAGGTATCCAACTATTCTGCCCGATATCTACCGCATTTCCCACTCTACCCCACACTCGAAAAGATGTCGATCCATCTATATTTCCTTTATAATTCATACATTCAGGCTCTTCATAATAATTTACTCTGTAGCCGACAGGATATTTCGAAGTTGCATAAAACCATTTCACCTTAAAATGTTTTAAATATGCCCACTGCTTATCGTTCCCTAAACAAATCATATCTTGCTCACCGCCTCCCCAATAGCCTGTTAAGATTAAATATGGAATTTTCTGAGTGAGTGCACCTGTAAATTGAGGATTCATGGGGTTCTCATATAAATTTATTCCGTATCCATCAGGATATTTCGAAACTGCAATACCAATGCCATTCGGTTGCTGTTTATACACTATGTTAGATTGATTTGCTTTGTTCGAATCTATAAACCAAGAAAGTGACTTATTTCCTACTAATCGATTCAGATCACATTTCCCAATCCCAGGAACATTCCCTGAATCCGTATATTGCCAAATATCACATGGATATGCTGGCTTATTCCCTCCATAACGAGGGATCCATACGAAATCAGCTTCAATATTACGTGCTCCAAATGATAAATACATGTGATGCCCTACATATAATCCTACTTTTTCCGCACCTAAACGGCGTAATTCATCAATAAATGCCTGTGTCCCGCCTTGCATATCTGCCATCGTTTGAACTTCTACGTCCGCCACCCAAAACTTAGCTGATTTATCACCACGATTCCAAAAATCTTGTGCCTCTTTCTTTGCATCAGCAATAGATATAAAACGGCAAAAAGCATAATTACCGAATGGGATACTATACTTTTTCATTTCACTAACATAATTTTGATACATAAAATCCACCGTATTAGAGCCATCTTGAACTCTAGCAATCACTAAATCTAGCTGAGATGCTGCAATATCCCAATTGATAGTTCCATTCCATTTTGAAATATCTACAATATAACCCATACATTCCAGCTCCTTTTTAATGTCTTATTCATAGCTTGTTTTATTGTAAGCCTTATCTCTCTAAAACTAGCTATCTATAATATAAATAAAAAGAATCGTTACTGTTTTAAAAAATATATTCTCTTTCAGAAATATTTCTATTAACTTTAACATATATACCATATAAAACATTCTCATATTTGAAATATACCCTACTATTCATTTGTTATGTAATCTCGTCCTATCAATCCAGGTATCAATTATTTTTACGGATATTAGAAAACATCCCCCTACATTATTAAATTAAA
Organism: Bacillus sp. N6; assembly: GCF_052805735.1. NCBI lineage: Bacteria > Bacillati > Bacillota > Bacilli > Caryophanales > Bacillaceae > Bacillus > Bacillus sp. N6. Next base: position 2,182,977 of record NZ_CM127843.1, on the reverse strand, counting down.
ACTTCCAATATCAATTCCCTTTCAGCTAATATAAATCATTCCTCATTTTCTATATATTCTTAAGTCAAAATTACTATCTTTCCATGAAATTTGAGATTCAGAAATTTTTTTAATTTATTGAAGATTATTCCTACTAACCTACAATTGTCCAATCTGCACACTATTGGTGCATAAAAAAGACATTTTCTATTCATGAAAATGTCTTTTTACAGTTTAATAAAACAACTTTGGTGCTAAATCTGTATTTTGTAATTGTGAGTTTTCACTGCTCATAACACAACTTGTGGAAAATAGAATTGGGATACCACAAACCTCATCATTCATTACATCACGAAATACATTGGCAGCAACACCTGTAAACGTTTGACATAAGTTAGAAATATCGTCATTGAAAAACTGAATGACTTCCGCAGCGAAAACCGGAAAGACAACATTCGGTCCGCCAGGGAACTGAGGCTGTACCACAACTTGTTCAAAATAAGGATTATTTTCTAGTGCTACTTGAAATAAATGAGCTATTTCAAATGCATCTAGTGGACAAGGAAATGGATTTACAATTTCATTCTCATTATTCGTTACAATAACTGTCACACTTACATTCCCAAATTGTACAAAAGATTTTAAAAGCGTTGCTAATGCTCTCGCTTTTTCATTACTTAACGCATGCACTAAAATAATATAATTACCACCAACAGGAATAAGCGGCCCAACTGTAACAGTTGGATCAGCACCTATTGAATTTTTTAATTCATTAAAATATGTGATCCATGGTGGCGAAAGCTGAGCTTGTACATTTTCTTCCACTATTTTATACTACCTCCTTATACAATTCTTACTAACATAATATGTAGCAAATTAAAAAATGCATTAGTTATATTAACCATTTGCGTATTTATTGATTATATTAATTAAACATTTTATTTCGTATTTTCAATTTCCCCTTTACATCTTTAAGCACTTTTACTACTATGAAATTCTTTATTATAAGCAAATCCACTGAAATTTCATATTATACTAATACGACTCTATATCCTTTAACTTATAATACTCAATATTAGGAGCTGATTTCATGGAAAAAAAACCTATCTTGTTCAAAATCCCACCAAATTCAAAGCTAAAAGTTACATTTTTCGGTCCTTGTAACGAAGTAATTACAAATGTGTCTATAATTAATCAACTATGCACCCCTAGATGTCAAACTATCACGCAATATCCAGACTTTAAGAAATATGTAACTGAAGTACGATCGCTATCCCGTTGTTAGTCCGCATAATGTACGATTTTCACAACTTTGTTACCTAAAATAACTGAGAAAGAAAATAACTGCATTCCTAAACTAAAATTACTCATTTTATGATATTCCATTGATAATTCATTGATTTTTTACACGTTTTTATTAAAAGAACATATATTATCGTATGGAGATTATCCACTCATAAAACCTATCTTTCTTTAGAGCGTACTTTTTATGTATGCTCTTTTTTTATGTAACCGTCCCCCTTCTAAATTGACCAACAATATATTAAAATTCTTTATATACACAAGGAGGTCAAATATGTTCAAGCTGCATCCAATACTACTCATCTTAGGATTGATTTTGTTTTTATATAGTGCACTCGCCTTTATGTTATTCTTTTCAGTGTATTAGCATTGCCTACACAAATCTATGTTCAATATGTAATTTCTATATAGTAAAAAAAACGTAATGATACGATTTTTTATGTATTCCGTCTTTCTTGTTCTATAAGAAAACTAGTAAACTTACTAACAATGAGTTTTCAGAAGCATGTTACTTATTTACATATTATTTTGTTCATTACCTGAAGAAGGGTGAAGCCTCTAAAAATTAAACTATACTTTACCTATTTACTTATATATTTTAGAAAAACAATAATAATCCCCCACCATTTGGTAAGGGGATTAACTAAACCTACTAAAAAATATTTAATGATCTGTTTTATTTAATTGGAGAAGGAAATCTTGCTGCTTCAAAGTGAACCGTATTTAAACCATTAACATTTTGTATAATTACGCCCGCAATACTACTTTCTGCAAAAACTTCAACTAAATCTCCTGCTTCTAATTGAAGAATAGTAGTTACGGAAACATCATTATTAAAAAATACTCCTGTTCCAAAGAAATCATTATCTATCGCTATTGCTGGATTTCCATTTACACGAATTTCTACTCTAGCTCTGTAATTCACATTAAAATCATTTGGAGAAAATGTTATATTTCCTAATACATTATATACCCCTCTAGTTTTCGGAGTGAAAATGGATGTTACTGGATTATATTCATTCGCTAGATCGAATTGTTCATTTTGAAATAATACTTTAACAGGGGTATTTGCTAGAACAGGTTGATTAACTGTATTCACAGCTCTAAATGCCGATGCCCTTACAAGCTCCTCTTTCTTATCATCACAACACTTCACCTTTACATACTTCCTATCACATTTACTACTTTTCCTATAACAATCATGACTTTCCTTTTTGTAATCTTTACAATACTTACAGTAATAATAAGACATAGTTAGTCCCCCTTTACACTTATTTTTACATAGTATGCTATATAGATTAGAATAGCTTGGACGACCTGTTACTATTTTTAATAGAGTAAAAAACCCTCACCATTTCGGTGAGGGTTTACCTTTAAGCTTCTGTAAACTCATTGTTTCATGACTTTATTTAATTGGAGAAGGAAATCTTGCTGCTTCAAAATGTGCACCATCTTCTAAAGGACTTAAAACTCCATCTATACTACTTTGTGCATAAATCTCAACTTCATCCCCTGCATTCAATTGAACAATCGTCGAAACACTTACTACATTTCCAAAACTTATTGGACCAAAAAAGTCATTATCTATAGCTATCGCTGCGTTTCCATTCACACGAATTTCTACACGCGCTCTATAATTTAAAGTTGGATCGTTTGGAAAGAAACCAATCGTTCCAATAATAGAATATACTCCTTTAGTCTTCGGCATAAAAATAGATGTTGCTGGATTATACTCATTCGCTAAATCAAATTGTTCATTTTGAAATAACACTTTCACAAAAGTATTAGCAGGAACATTTTGATTTACTGTATTTCTAGCTCTAAATGCGGATGCTCTAACAAGATTGTCCTTGTTATCATGGCACTTACAAGTGTTCTTACAACAATCATGATACTTCTTTTTATACTCCTTACAATACTTACAGTAGTAATAACAAGACATACTAATTCCCCTTTCAAACTTATTACTACATATTATGTAAGATTGATTTATAAGGTTTGGACTAGCTATTTTTATTATTCATAAGGGCGCTATTAACCTGCACCCTTATTTATATACACCACTTCATTCCTTACTAGTTATAAGTTGTATACAGTCCCATATGGAATAGTCAGAAAAGAACTTCCGTACGGTGTAACTTGATGTACTGGGTAAAAATACTCTACGGATGAATAATACGGTTGTACACCTTGCTGCTGCATTTGCAATTGTTGTTGCATTTGCAATGCTTGTTGAATAGCTTGGACTGTACTTTGTGCTCCACTATACGTTATAGATGTACCATACGCTGGTCGCATACCAGTTTCAGAATTAAAATATGAATAAAACATGATTTTCAACTCACTTCCATATAAGTTATTACAAATTATATTATGATTCTTTATTTCAGTGGGTACTATAAAGCTAGTCCGCTCGCTTATATTCAAATGACAAAATAAAATAGTAGCTGCTAGACTACTTTGACTCCTTCTTATCACCAAATGAAATGATATACATATTCTCCTGTTACACGCTCATTAATTCCCGCAACCCTAACGAACCTAAGTAAATCCGCTCCTTGAAGGAAATATACCGAAATCGTAACCGGTACTTGTGACCACATGAATTGATAAAGCTCATTCACTCTCTGATTCGTCGTAACGATTAAATCATTTACAGGTCCATGATTCCATGCAGAGGTTTGAACTGAAATGAAAGAAAGGTCTTTCCCATTAACCACTATTCTTGATACGCTTTGAGTTATGTCCACAATAATCCCCTCCAACATTACAAAAATTGGACCTTTTTTAGTTCATATTATTATAAATATTCTTGACTGTAATAAATGTTTAAGGCAAATCCCTAATAAAGTGAAACTTTAATCAGTGGGGGCTTACTGCCCGTTAATGCGGGATAAAATTTTTTATTCATATCCCTCAATTCCCATTACAACCATATAATTTCTAACCCTATTCAATTTTGGTAATTAATATAAAAAGGCATCTTAATTAGATGCCCTTTACTTATCTTCCACTACAATTCTACTATTAAAATAGCAACGCCAAATCCGATGCAAACCAATCCTATCAATATGAATAGCAATCGGAATCCCCATAAATCACTGATTATTTCTATAATATGCACCTGAAGCAATATCCTCTTTATTAGATTATGCTTTTACACATCTAAAACTAAATCGTGTTGAAGCAAAAGTTGAACCTGCAAATGTAAATTCCATAAAAGTATTAGAAAAATTAAACTTTACTTTTGAAGGTACTCTGAGAAAGAGCGAAAAATCAGCTAGAAAGCTTATGGATTTAAATATCTATTCGAAATTAATAAGCGATTAATTTTAGTCCCTCTGCCCATACTCAATCAAAGTGTGGGCTTCTTTAATTTCTGTATAAAATTCAAAAGTTTGACACAATCCTGGAAAAAGCTTATAAAGAAAAGTGAGGTTTCGTTATTTTCACACTTAGTAGCGCAGTCATGTTACATACAATTTTATAAGTGTGAACGAACTACAAAACTAAAAAACAAATAATAAGTTTGCAACATGTTTGCAAATACGAATTTTGCATATAAATTCGTGTGATATTGAAAGGAGTTTTACTTATGAAAGAAATTAAAACAGAACAAGAATTCAAAGACATCATCGCAAGCGAGGAGCCTGTAGTTGTTAAGTTCTTTACTACATGGTGCCCAGATTGCGTACGTATGGACAACTTTATCGGAGATGTAATGGAAGAGTTCAATAAATTTGAATGGTATTCTATTAATAAAGATGAGTTTCCAAGTATCGCTGAAGAGTATCAAGTAATGGGTATTCCAAGTTTACTTGTATACCAAAATGGTGAGAAGTTAGGCCACTTACATAGTGCTAACGCAAAAACTGAAGAGCAAGTTACTGAGTTTTTAGAAGCATACTAAAATAAAAGCCCTCTGGAAAATATTTTTCAGAGGGCTTTCATCTATTTTCACACTTACCTTTTGACGTTTTTCATCGTTTAATGAATTACACCTTGTCATTATAAGAATAATACATAGTAAGAAAAGTATTCGTTTCCTCATCCATCTCCCCTCCTATCTCTTTAGTAAATAAACTCCAATTCGGTTTACACCCTGACTTTGTACTTTTCAACATATTTTTCCTTCACGAAACTTTGTTATCCCCTTCTTAAAAAGCTATAAAACGTCAACAATGTTTGTATAGACCCACACGACTTTCGTTTGATACTCTATTTATAGAAAGAATTCCTTTAAAGAAAGGTGAGTGATTAAAATGGATACTCTTTCTCATAAAGAAGCTGATAAAGGTGCTATTGTCAGCATTATGGCCTACATATTTTTATCCTCTATGAAAATCATCATCAGTTATATTACCCTCTCTAGTGCATTACGTGCTGACGGTTTAAATAACTTAACGGATATCGGTGCTTCTTTAGCGATATTAATTGGTCTAAAAATATCTCGTAAACCTCGTGACCCAGATCATCCGTATGGGCATTCGCGGGCCGAACAAATCGCATCACTTGTTGCGTCCTTCATTATGGCAACAGTTGGATTAGAAGTTGTTATTAGTGCCATTCAATCTTTCTTAAATCCGAAACAAGCAGCACCTAATGTACTCGCTGCATGGGTTGCTTTATTTTCTGCTGTCGTTATGTACTGCGTGTATTTGTATACGAAAAAAATTGCAGCACGAACAAAAAGTAAATCATTAGAAGCCGCTGCAAAGGATAATTTATCAGATGCACTCGTAAGTATTGGTACTGTAGTAGGTATTGTCGGTTCTCAGTTCCAAATGCCTATTTTAGACCCTATTGCCGCTTTAATTGTAGGTCTTATTATTTGTAAAACTGCATGGGAGATTTTCGTAGAATCTTCTCATATGCTAACAGATGGAATTGATCCTGATAAAATGGAGGAATACGCTGATGCTATTGAGCATATTGGCGGTGTGGAAAACATTGTAGATATTCGAGCTCGTATGTACGGGAATCAAACGTACGTTGATATTACAATTGAAGTAGATGCTCGTATGGATGTTGGAGAAAGTCACTGTATTACTGACAATATCGAGGCTATGCTTCGCAAAAAGTTTGGAATTTACCATGCACACATTCATGTTGAGCCAATGAAAAAAGAACCTATTATGACATAGGTTCTTTTTTTATGAACGTTTTATGAAATATAACACATAAAACGAGCCAGCTACCGCCAGCTGCCCATCCTGCTAATACGTCAGATGGATAGTGCACGCCAAGATATATTCGGCTAACTGAAATAGATAATACAACAAAGCTTGCTATAAGAATAATTAATAATTTTTTATGCAATGAAATACGATCTTCAGTAATTGTGACGTATGCAATAAATCCTAAAAAAGCAGTAGCATTCATCGTATGACCGCTCGGAAAACTATATCCAGTTGCAGTAACAAGCTGCGTGACATCAGGTCTTGCTCGTTCGTACCATAGTTTAAGCATACTGTTTAAATAACGAGATCCGTAGTAATTAATTGTTAGAAGTAACGCACTAAGCAACTTTTTTCTAACGAGAAAATACATTACAAGAATAATGAGTAATGGAAAATATATTCTTTTGGAACCGATAAAAGACACCCAAGTAAAATAGGTCGTCAAATAATCGTTTCGAAAGCTTTGAATAAAATGTGCGACTATATTGTCAAAATTCTCAATACAAGCGGTATGATACGAAAGTGATAATACGACAAAACAAATGAGTAACGTAAAACTTAGCAAGTATAAATGTCGATATCGTTTCACATACATAACCTCACTATGCAAAAAAATGGAGCGGTTGTTTTAGTTTTCCTCTCCATTTCTTTTTTATGCATAGTTTATTAAAAAATATAATTATTAATTTTTTGCTTCATCTCAGGGATATCTTCTCTTGTTACGGTAAAACGAATCACCTTCTCATCAAGATCAAGCGCCTCAGCGAATAATCCAGCTAAACCACGGGATTTTCTATCTACTTCCATAATAATTTCTAGTCGGTCGTATGCACGTGGCAAGATTAATAATTCTAATTCATCTAATTTCCCATAATGCTCTCCAGAAACCGGAATAAACTCAAATTCTTGTGCGAATGGAACTTGCTTACGTAATCGATGCGGTAATTCTTCACATTCTATATGACGTGCTTTAAACCCTAATTCATTTACACTATTTAAAACACTACTTAATAATGCATTGGGTAACACTTGAACGTAGTCGCGGTCACTTGGGTCTATACTACGTTTAATATCAAGACCTGTATGAATCCAAACCGTTTTCATACCAAGTGTAAGTGGTGCTTCAATTGGCATTGGAAAAGAAAATGGAATTTCAACTTTTTCATTCGGTTCTACAGAAAAAGGTTCTGTTAAGCGTACTCGCTCTAAATCATATGTTGCTGTTACTTTTTTATCATCCACTTCTCGTACATACGACGTCGATAATGTTAAGTAAATGCTTTCAATTTGTTGGCTAACTGAACCTCCAGTTATATGAACCTTTCCAACTATTTCTTCCCCAACAATATACTCATCTTTTTCAAGAACAGTATCTACCTTTGCACTTCCAATACCAACGCTTGCTAAAAACTTTTGAAACATGGAGTCTCCATCCTCTCTAAAGCAGAAGCTACATCTTGTTTTAAATCTTGTACATTCTCATAGTACGGCGTATTTATTTGTAACATTCGCATAAGCATTTCGCGATTATAATTTTCCAAAGTTAATTCCTCGTACCATGGTTTTTCCTTTTTTTCATTAGATTCATATCCTGCATATAATAAAAATAATAAGAAATGACCGAGCGCATAAAAGTCACTACGAAAGTGAATTTCTCGCATCAAAGCTTGTTCACCTTCGTAAGTTGTAGCTCGCTCATCATCCTCACCTTTCCATTTAGCCAATCCAAAATCAATAATACTAATTTGATTTTCTTTCATTAGTATGTTTGGAATGCGTAAATCTCGATGAATAATGCCTTCACTATGAAACACCGATACAATTTCTAATATTTCATATAAAATCTCAAAAACTTCACGTTCTGTATATACATACCCATCTATAAAAATATAATCTTCAAAATTTTTACCAGGCATGTACTCCATTACAAAGAAGCTCTTTTTCTCCCATATGAAATGATCATATAGACTAGGAATTGCATAATGATTCAATGTTTGTAAAATCATTTTCTCTTGTTCAAATGATTTTCTACCAGACTCATATCTTTGTTTACTTTGTCTTAATTGTTTTAAGACTTTATATCTATTTATTTGTAAATCATTAACGACATATGTAACCCCATAACTGCCCATTCCAATTACTGATTCAATTTTATAACGTTCTGCAACAATTGTATTTTTTCGCAGTGGTCTATCAAATAAAGCTAGTACACGACGCCATTTCATCAGCTACTTGAAAAGAAGCTACGGCTTTTACGTTTTCTTTTATAATGTTGATGTCCATAACCAGATGAACGTCGTTTATAATCGCTACTTGAATAAGAGCGCCCTCTACGACGATAATCACTACTTGAATACGAACGATATTTTTTCTTTCCTAATAAAGAATCAATAATTTTTTTGAACATTCCTTCACCTCTTGAGTAAAATTTCCTTTTCATTATACCAATAATTATTGACTATATTTGTGACAGGTTTGTAAAGAGTAAAAAACGACGAGTTATGCCCGTCGTTACTTTCATTCATCCTCTTCATCAAAAACTTCATCAATCATGCATTTCTCTAATAAATACTCAAATGTAATATCTGCGAGATCTTCAATCTCTTCTCGTTTTGGGACGTACCCTCTTTCAATTAGTTGCTCATAAAAAAACTCCGCAATCTCTTCCGTATCAATCACGACTTCAATTTCCTTCATGAGCATCACTCCTTTATTTCTGTTTTATGAAAAAATCTCAAAATTATGTATATGAGATTAGAAAAATAGATTTTATTTTTTTATAGGTCATAAGCTTTGGACGAGATGCATACGATTGTAGTACAAGCTATTCAAAGGGGGAAATAATAATGGAAAATCAATATGAAGTAGGACAAACAAAAGAAGAGTTCATGCATGAAGATCAATGGGCAGACTCTCTTATAAAGTGGCTTTTTATTTTTTTAATAGTTGTAGGCATACCTTATACTGCATATGTTGTTGTTCAATTTATTCTCTCTTTCTAGTTAACTATTTTTTCTCTGTCAATTTAACTAAATAATTATGAACAACATCCATTACAATTTTATATTCTTCATCTTTAAATGTATCGAACAATAATTGATAATCGTTATAAATATCAAGTAACCCATCAATGATTTCTTGACGATTCGTCTTAACACTCACTTTTTTCGAGTTGTTAATTGACTTTAACTTACCTAAATCTAATTTATTCATACCTGCTTTATCTTGTTTCAGTTTCTTCAAAATTGCATTTGCCGTTTGAGCATTCGCAAGTAACGTTAAATCTGACTCATCCGCTTCTAACCATTCACCATCCGTAATCCGTGACAATTCATAAATTGTATCTTCCCATGCGTCATTCTTATATCTCCATACTTCTGTACGAAAACCAACAATACGGAAAACATCTTTATCATATCCAGTTACTTGCACAAGATCACCAAACGTGAAATTATAATTTAATTCAATCCACTCCGTATCGCCCTTTTTCATATCTTGCTCTGTAACGTGCTGCAATGTTTGCTCTACGTAAAATCCATCGTGATTATTGACTTCGTATACATAAACTCCATCTAAAACCTTCATATTTGTGATTTTCCCAACGGTTCCATATAGCGTAATCACGACTATGTCCCCTACGTTGTATTTAGGTTGTTTTTTTCTTGCCATCTCTATCTCTCCTTTTTTTGACGTCGTGATTTTGATATCAGTATATGCAACCTACATAAAAACGCTTATCACAGAAGCTTATATTCATAAATTTTTTCAATAAAAATTATAATCTTATAAAATTTACGTTACACTCAAAAAAAAGCTAGTAACTAGACTAGCTTTAAATCAACAAATTTCGTATAAAAAAACATACAGAATACTTCACTTTACACAAAGTAATGTATTCTGTATGTTTTCAAATAGTTTTTATCTATCTTGTATGTATAAATCCCAGGCTTCATCAAATATAGACATACTTTCTAGCATTCCGCTCAACTCTAAGTATGAACTAATTTCATCATAGTCTTCAGATTGCTTCGGAAAACTTAAATCATCATACATCGCCTCTGCTAAATCTGAAATTTCATTTCTAAATAAAGCTGCACGATGCTTCATCATATAATGGTAAAATGTCTTTTTCAAAAATATTCCCTACCTTTCTAACTTGGGTACATTATACAAGGCAAAAAAGAAAAAAACCAGCATAAAAGCTGGTTAAAAGTCGAAATAATTTCTTTTTAATAGACGCGGTCTTCCCATTAATTCTTCATACGTTAGTTGTTTTGGTAAATCTTTCGTGTAAATTAAAAATAATTGATCTTCAATTTCTTTTACTGTATGATCTGATTGATAGTCCATCCCGCACGAGGAACAAGAAATACATGGTGTCTTTTGGATTTCAATGGCTTTCGTACCATCTGGTAATTCCCAATATACAGTATTCAAGCTTTCTTTCGCTTCTGTACTGTCACACCACATACAATTCATACTGCATCACCCTCAGTTTTTTTGTCGTTTTCTTCTAATTTAGCCATTTGCGCTTGATATTTTTTATCTTTTAATTGATCACGCTTATCACGTTTATCTTTTAAAGATGCATGCGTATCATTATCTTCATAGTCTTTACGACGGTTCATACGCTGTAAGTCGTCTGGAACGAGGTTAAATTTCTTATCGCTCATAAGACCTGCGATACCAACATCTGAACGTTTTTCTTCGTAGTTCGGATAAATCTCTTTAAAGTATCCTTCCGCTCTTCCTGGAATATAGCTCTCTGGCTCTGGATACGTCGTAATAACACCTTCAAAGTTACGAAGTACAACTTTATCTGCACTTTGTGAGATTAAATAGTTTGGTTGAAGTGCAATTTTACCGCCTCCACCTGGAGCATCAACAACGAATGTCGGAACAGCATAACCAGATGTGTGTCCACGTAAACCTTCAATAATTTCAAGACCTTTAGATACTGGTGCACGGAAGTGACCGATACCTTCAGATAAATCACATTGATAAATGTAATATGGACGTACACGGATTTTTACTAAGTCATGCATAAGTTTTTTCATAATTGGAACGCTGTCGTTAATACCAGCTAAAATTACTGCTTGGTTTCCGACTGGAACACCAGCATTCGCTAACATTTCACATGCCTTTTTCGATTCTTCAGTAATTTCAATAGATGTATTGAAATGTGTATTTAACCATACTGGATGGTATTTTTTAATAATGTTACATAAATTTTCTGTAATACGTTGTGGGAATACTACTGGTGCTCTCGTTCCGATACGAATAATCTCAACATGCGGAATCTCTCGTAAATTTTTTAATACATATTCTAAAATTTTATCGTTTATTAGAAGTCCATCACCACCGGAGATTAATACATCCCGTACTTGTGGTGTTTCACTAATATAAGCAATCGCATCATCTAATTGTTTCTTCGGTACACCCATTCCAATTTGTCCACTAAAACGACGGCGTGTACAGTAACGACAATACATAGAACATTGATTTGTTACTAAGAATAGTACACGGTCCGGATAACGATGTGTTAGCCCTGGAACTGGTGAATCTTCATCTTCGTGAAGCGGATCTTCTAAATCATATTTTGTTTTATATAACTCTTCCGAAATCGGTACTGATTGCATCCGAATCGGACAGCGTGGATCATCAGGATTCATTAGCCAAGCATAGTACGGTGTAATGTTTAACGGGATCGTTTTCGTTGAAATTTTAACGCCCTCTTCTTCTTCAGGTGTTAAGTTAATTACTTTTCTTAAGTCATCTAACGTTTTGATCGTATTCGTTAATTGCCAAACCCAATCATTCCATTGCTCTTCAGTAACATCTTTCCATAACTCGATATCCTTCCAGTGACGATTTGGTTTGTATACATCATGTAACATTGCTATTCCCCCTTTTTATACGCTCATCCTTTATATAAGCAATAGTTATGCCAACTTTACATTGTTGATAAGTAAATGTGCGGAGAACCCTATTACATAAGCGAAAAAATATTTTTAAGCGTTGTATGAAATCAATACTTAACATCATATTCATTACTTTTTATATATGTAAACGCTCTTTTATTCGTGCAAACACACAAAAACCGCCGATTATTCGGCGGTTTTGTCGTACTTGCTCAGTTTATATTGAAGCGTTTGACGAGGGATACCTAACATTTTTGCGGCTTGTAATATATTCCCTTCCGTTTCAATCAACGCTTGATCTATTAATTCTTTTTCTGTTTGATGAAGTGCTTCTCTAAGTGGCATTATACCCTTCTTCTTCGAAAAATTCTCTTTCCGAAATGTACGTGGTAAACAATTGGCTGTTAATGTATTCCCTTCTGCAATAATAACAGCATGTTCAATCGTATGTTTTAACTCTCGGACATTTCCAGGCCACTGATAAGCTTGCAGTCTATCTTTCGCTTCCTCATCAATTTGAAGTACACCTTTTTTATAACTTTTATTATATTCTTTCAAAAAATAAGATGCTAATAATAGTACATCCTCAGTTCTTTCACGAAGCGGTGGGATATATAATGAAAATACGTTTAAGCGATAATATAAATCAGTGCGAATTTTATTCTCTCGTAAACATATTTCTGGAGGCTGGTTCATTGCGGTAATAACACGAACATCTACTTTTCTCGTCTTATTATCACCAATTCTTCTAATGACTCCATCTTCTAACACTCGTAACATTTTTGCCTGCAAATCAAGAGGCATTGAATTCAGTTCATCTAAAAATAATGTCCCACCATCAACAAGTTCAAATAGCCCAGCTCTTTCAATCGCTCCTGTATAGCTTCCTTTTGTCGTTCCAAACAATAAACTTTCTAATAGCGACTCTGGTAAAGCTGCACAGTTTTGTGCAATAAATGGCTTGTTTTTTCTTTTAGAAGCTTCATGAATTGCTTGTACGAACAGTTCTTTTCCTGTTCCTGTTTCACCATATATTAAAACATTTGCGTCTGTTGGTGCTACTTTTTGCGCTAACTCTTTCGTCTGTTTAAACCGCGTATCATTTGTCACTATCGTCTCAAATGCAGCATGCTTTTTAATCACTTTTTTTCTAGATGATCGCTTTATTTTCGACTGTAAGTCAACAATTGTGTCAGTAAGTTTTTGAATTGTAGAGTAATCCTTTGCAATTTCAACAGCCCCAGCAATATTCCCATCTATAAAAATAGGTAACGTCGTATTTACTGTACAAACATCTTCACCATTTAAATTTTGATAATGCTGTGCTTGATGTACGATAGGTTTTTTTGTATCTAGTACTTTCATCAATGTACTCGTTTCCCTTGATAAAGACGGGAACGCTTCTAACAGATGTTTCCCTAACACTTTTTCAATCTTCGATCCATCGTGTTTTGCAGCTACAGAATTATAAAATATTGTAATTCCATTCTCATCTACAGCGTGTATAGCCTCATCAATACTGCCCAAAATCGCTTCAATGACTTCTTGTGTCGAAACTGCTAGCAATGTCATCCCCCCTCTTGCCGAAAATCCAGCAATTACATGCCGAATTTTCGGCACACCTATGTGCGATTGTAAGCATGACGATTCCGTTCTATAATTTTGACCAATTTTATATTTTCATTAGATAACTCGAAACTCTAATTAGTACAGCTTTTCAAACACCCAGCTCCACCTAACTGTTTTGCTTTACAGCCGAATTTTGAGGCGGAAGTTTTACTGCTTTCGAATAGCTAGAAAGATCTTTCACCCATATATTCATATCTTCCAACTTATCGAAAATGTAGCAATTATTCGCCAGTCTTCCTGTATACGTATAACCTAATTGATGAAAGGCAGCATTCATTCCGAAAGAAAGCGATCGAGCAATTGTATAGGAGCAGAAAATAGATCTTTCTCGAAGCTCTTCCTCTAATTTAATTAGTAAACTTTTCATAAATCCATGTTTACGATATTCAGGTAAAGTAGCACAATTCGTTAATTCTGCATTCCCTTCTTTTATATTCATTTCTGCAGATGCTGTACTAATAATTTTCCCCTCATATTCATATACGTAGTAAATTGTATCGTCTTCTTTCATCGTCTGTAATACATAACTCGCTTCATTTAAAGGTGTCGGATACACTTCAAATACTTTTCCGAATACAGTTGCTAATTCTTCTGCATCTTCTTCAGTCGCTTTTCTCAGCAAAAATTTCTCTGGAACTACTTTTTCTTTTATTTCTTTTCCTTTTACACCGCTTAATATAGTATCTTCCTCAGTCCAATGCATACTATTTCGTCTTTCATCATTATTATATTTCACAAAAAAGTATGCATCGTGTCCTTGAAAATAATGAGGTATCGTTGCTTCCAACAAAAAACCGAAAGAGAGCCATGTTGAAACATGCTCTCCCTTTCCTTTAATAATACATTTAGTGAAAGAATGTTCCTCTGCTAGTTCGTCAATTGTCTGCATAATACTTTCAACATTTCCTGTATAGTGATCTACCCGAATACGCTTATTAAAATAATCTAAAACGCCTTCTACTGTATAACAATTCGTCTGTTCTCTAAAAGATTCATAGTATTTCATTTTTTCACCTCACACCAATCTAGTAATGTACATGCAATAATTTTTGCGGCAGCTATCATTTTATCAACTTCTATATATTCGTTTGGATAGTGTGCTACTTTCGTCTCTCCTGGACCAAATACTATTGTTGGTACGTTTGCAATTTGTGTAAATAAACCTCCATCAGTCCCCCACGGAGATGCTTCAATAATTGGTTCGTTCCCTTCGATTTCAACAAAGTTGTGATGAAGTGTTGTAATGAGTTCATGATTCTCTTCTAATTCACCAGGAACCCATCTCGCTCCAAACCACTCTACTTCTACTGGATTTTCAACAAACCAATTGTCCACATCATTTAATTCAACAATCCAATTCTCAAACTCTTCTTTTGCCGCCTCTATAGTCTCATTCGGCGCAACACCGCATCTTCCTTCTAAAATTAATTCATCTGGAACAGAACTTGGCCAACTCCCTCCTTCAATTTTCCCAATGTTAATTGGAATTGGAATCGGAATCCCTTTAAATAACGGATCTGTAATTCGACTATTTCTTTTCTCCTCTAGCTTTCTTACATGTTCTATAACAAACATACTTTTTTCAATTGCACTAACCCCTTCATAACGCGTTCCACCGTGTGCAGCTTTCCCTTTTACACGTAAACGAAACCACATGGAACCTTGTTGTTTCGGGAAAAACTTCATATTAGTAGGCTCTGGAATAATGACACCATCTGCCTTATATCCTCGTAATATAGTTGCTAATGTCCCTGCTCCGCCACTTTCCTCTTCTATTACACTTTGAAAATAGATGTCTCCTTTTAATTCAATGCTAGATTCAATAATCGCTTCCATCGCAAGCATGAGTGCGACATTTCCACCTTTCATATCCGTCGTTCCACGGCCATATATACGATTTCCTATCTTCTCACCGCTATAAGGATGATGTTCCCACTGATTCACATCCCCTTCTGGAACTACATCAATATGCCCATTTAATATCATAGATTTCCCGTCGCCACTTCCTTTTAAAGTTGCTACAATATTTGGGCTATCTGAAAAACTTGTACGGGGTGATACAAAATAAGGATGATCTTTCATTTTAGAAAAAGAAGGCTCCCATATATCGAGGTCTAAACCTAATTCACGTAATTTTTCAATCACAATCGCCTGCGCACCGCTTTCATCACCAGATACGCTCTTTTCTTGAATTAATCGTTTTAAAAATTTCACACTTTCCTCTTCATGGCTCTCAATATAATCACAAACTTGCTTTTTTAATTGCTCCATATATTACATCTCCCTTCATTCAATTACTAGTAAGTTAGAACTAATTTGAAAATCAGCTTCTGTATGTCGTTTTATATCTTCTACTGTGTATGGGCTCATTAATTCTTGTAATATAAGTCCACTCGGAGTTACCTCCATGACCGCCATATCAGTAATAATTAAATCTACACATTTCTTTGAAGTTAATGGCAATGTACACTCTGAAATAATTTTTGCATTTCCGTACTTATCAACATGATTCATCACAACAACGACCCGCTTCGCTTTTTGTGCTAAATCCATTGCTCCACCAATACCTGGAACACGTTTTCCAGGTACAATCCAGTTTGCTAAATCACCGTTTTCACTTACTTGTAATGAACCAAGAATCGTTATGTCTAGCAAACCTTTTCGAATCATACCAAACGCTGTACAACTATCGAAATAACTCGCTCCTGTTATAAGAGAAGTTGGTAAACCTGCCGCGTTACACAAATTTTCGTCTTCATTCCCTTTACTTGGCGTTGGTCCCATACCGACGATTCCATTTTCCGCATGAAACATAACATTTATATCGTTAGGCAAATGATTTGGTACAAGCGATGGTATGCCAATACCTAAATTTACAATCATGCCATTTTGTATTTCTTTCGCCGCTCGCCTAGCAATCTTATCCCTCACTTCTACGCCCATACCCATTTCCAGTTCACTCCTTCCGACGGTACAATATAATTTACGAAAACACCTGGAACGACAATTTCCTCTGGATCTAAACTTCCAAGCGGGACTATTTCTTCTGCTTCTACAATTGTTATATCCCCAGCCATCGCTACGTGAGGATTCATATTTCGTGCACTTTTGTCAAATACAAGGTTACCAAACGGATCTGCCTTTTTCGCAAATACAATTGAAACTTCAGCAGTTAATGCTGTTTCAACTAAGTAGGTCTTACCATTCATTTCAACTGTTCGTTTTCCCTCTTCCACAATCGTATCAACACCAACATCAACTAAAACACCACCAAGACCAACGCCACCAGCGCGAATGCGCTCTGCTAATGTTCCCTGCGGAGAAAACTCAATTTGTAATCTTCCCTCGTTTAGTTGCCTTCCTGCATTTGGGTTGGAGCCAATATGAGAAGTAATTAGTGATTTAACTCTTTCATTTGTAACAAGACGACCGATACCTACATCAGGGAATCCAGTGTCATTTCCAATCAAATTTAAATTTGTAACGCCTTTTTCTAAAATTGCCTGTATTAAAGATGGAGGGGATCCAATCCCTCCAAATCCCCCAAACATTAATGTCATATCATCATGGAACAAAGAAATTACTTCCTCAATTTCTTTTAATTTACCGAATGTATTTGTAATAGTTGTCATGCGATACTATGCCCTCCTTTTTGCATCATCTCTTCCACACTTTTAGAGAAAATTGAAAGTAATTCATCTAACTCGGAATATGTAGTTGTCATTGGCGGTGCTACAAGCAGTGCACTATCTTCTTTTCCTGCTTGCCCTGAAACTGCTTGGTATAAAAGTAGGCCATTTTTAGCTGCAACTGAAATAAGCTCCGACGCTTTTGTAAACGGTTGCAATTCTACTCCGATTAGCAACCCTTTTCCGCGCACATCAGCAATGATTGTCGATTGTTGCTGAACTTTCTGTAAGCCTTTTATTAAATACTCTCCCTTTTCTGCTGTTTTTTCAGGGAGATTATGTTTCTCCATATATTCAATAACAGCTAAAGCCGTTGCTGCAGACAATGGATTGGCACTTAACGTATGACCGCTCATTACTGAACGTGACCCACGTAATATTGGTTCCATAACACGATCACTTACAACTGTCGCTGCCATCGGTGTATATCCCGCTCCTAACCCTTTACCAAGTGTCATGATATCCGGTTCTACACCCCAATGCTCCATTGCAAACCATGCTCCAGTACGACCAAGCCCAGTCATCACTTCATCCGCAATAAATAAAATATCGTAATGGTCGCAAATATCTTTAATGACTTTATAATAGTCTTTCGGCGGAACAACCGCGCCTCCAGCTGCTCCGATAATCGGCTCAGCAATAAAAGCAGCAATATGCTCTGCACCAATTCTTTCAATTGATCTTTCTAGTTCAGTCGCACATGCCAGCTGACAAGTTGGATATACCTTTTGAACAGGGCATCTGAAACAATATGGAGCTGGTATAGTCGGATAATCTTCCAAAATAGATACGAAACGTTGTCTACGTAGTGGGTGACCAGACATCGATAACGCACCCATCGTAATACCGTGATAACTCATCCATCTTGATAATATTTTATGTTTCCCTTGAATACCTCGCTCTTGAAAATGCTGAATTGCAATTTTCATAGCTGTTTCATTTGCTTCCGTACCACTATTTACAAAGAAACTCCAGTTCAAATCTCCTACACTTAAATCACTTAACTTCTTTGCTAATTTTTCAGCCGGTTCACTCGTAAACTGTGATCTATAAACAAAAGCAATCTCCTCAGCTTGTTTTTTAATAACGTCTGCAATCTCCTTTACGCCATGCCCAATACCTGCCGTAATTGCTCCTGACGAACCATCAAAATATTTATTACCATTTTGATCATACAAATAAACACCTTTTCCATGTGAAATCATTGGATACGGCTGACCAACAAGTGGTTTAATTAAGTAATCGCGCATAGCGCTCCCCCATTTCTCCAATTTGTATATATATATGAAGAAAATTGACGTTTCTTTCATAAAAAAGAATCCTCTGCAAAAGCAGTGAATTTATCAAAAAACTATTATAAAATATACAAATGAGTGCTTAAAAATATTTATAAAACAGAAAATTCAGAACTAAAAGTGAAGACCAATCCTTTTCTATACGCCCAAATAACCCTCCCTTTTATATGAAATGACTACATCACCAAATGTTTTTATAGCATAATGCCAGCTGCCCTTA
Source organism: Bacillus sp. N6 (assembly GCF_052805735.1). Lineage (NCBI taxonomy): Bacteria > Bacillati > Bacillota > Bacilli > Caryophanales > Bacillaceae > Bacillus > Bacillus sp. N6. The sequence goes on along the minus strand of NZ_CM127843.1, from coordinate 2,163,762 downwards.
AATGCCGACATTCTGTACACTTCGACGGAACTCCCGTTAAACTCCTTCCTAATATCCTACTTTAAATTGCATATTTTAAAACAAATTTCGACACCCCACCTTACTAACCAATTCAGATTCATATTTAATATGTAAACTTTTCATTTTTAAACTATAAAAAAAGAACCGATTAACCACACTAATCAGTTCGTCATGACGCTCTCTTATGGGTTAATACTGTCAATTGCTAAAATAAATAGAAAAATCATGTTTACAAATTCATCCTACAGCCTATAAGACAAAACCTTTTCATAACTTCATTCACAATTACTATCGGGATATCCCTATCCCGAAGTGGCACCCCTTTCCTCAGATTCAAACTACCTTTCCTTTATAATTTATGTAGGACAATTATCACTTTGTATGTGTATTTGCCTATAATTAAAAAAAACTCTAGTTTTCTAGCGATTGCTGGACATGTATTCAATATGTTAATTGAAATGCAGTTTCAATTTGGCATTTATTTTACTTTCGTGCAGTCATATGTACTGCTTTACTCTGCCAAATACTCGTAAGCACCAGCAGCTCTTTATGACGACATATTAGTTGTCAATTTTTAATATTCCCTTTATAAAATTATTTTTTTCGCATAACCGCTTTCTTGCTTCGCATATAGTTTTAATGATGACAAAGGAGGAATGTTCATGTCTCAATCTGAAATTGAAAAATATGGACAAGAAGTTACGCAATACGAACAGCTCGCACGTTACTATCAGTTTCGTAATCCTAAAAAATATATAGAATTATATATGAAATATTGCGATGCACTTTCAAAACTTGTACAGGCGCATGAGAAAAGGGATTCACAAGAAGCTGCTTTACCGTCACATATAAGAATTTTTCATGCCGATCCAAATATATCAGCGGTTGATATTTTAGTAAACGGACAAAAGGTTATTAAAAGTATTTCATTTAAGCAATTCAGCCCTTATTTATCATTAGTGCAAGGTAAATACCGTATAGATATTGTCCCTGTCGGAAATGAAACTCCAATCTTTTCAGCATTGGTACCAATAATGGGAAATCATACTTATACTCTTGCTGCAATAAATAGTGATAATCACCTACAATTACAACCTATACTTGATAATACACATTTACCAGCTGGTCAAGCTAAAATTCGCTTTGCACATTTCTCTCCAGATACCCCTGTTGTAAATGTAGATTTAAAAGATGGAGATCATTTATTTGAAAATGTACTCTTTAAACAAATAACAGATTTTTTACAAGTTAGCCCTGGTACAGCAGATATTGAAATTTCACTCGCAGATAATAAAAACGTTTTATTGACTATTCCAAAATTCAATGTTGAACCAAATGTTATTTATACAATTTCAATAGTAGGTTATTCAAATAAAGACCCTAAATTAGAAGCTGTTATACTTACAAATTAAAACAGTCTACACCATTCATTTGGTGTAGACTGTTTATTTTTGAAATGCAATTTGAAATTCCGTCCAATCGTTATCTGATCGACACATAATGGACCCATTATGTTTTTCCACAATTTGTTTACATACAAATAATCCAATACCAGTTCCTAACTTTTTAGTAGTTACAAATGGTTCAAAAATCGTTTCTACATTTTCAGCTGGAATCATTGGCCCATTATTTTTTATCACAATTCGAATAGCTTGATCTTCTTCAAATACATCAATGATAATTTTCCGTTCTTCTTTCATCGATTCAAGAGCATCAATTGAATTCATTAATATGTTTAAAAATACTTGTCTCACTTCACTTCGATAGCCAACAAGCGGAATTGGATACGGTAAGTTCTTTTCAATCGAAACATTCGCATTGACCAAACTCGGATATAAGAATTGTATAATGTCTTGAAACAAGTCATTAAGCCAAAAACGTTCCGATTCATTCCACATTTCTTTTTTCGATACGAGTAAAAATTGTGAAATACGAAAATTTAATTGATCTAATTCATGCGAAATAATATCTAAATACGATAAACTCGGATGATCTGCCTTTAATAATTTGACAAACCCCATAATGGAAGTAAGCGGATTACGAAATTCATGTACAAAACTAGCTGACATTTGTCCTAAAATCGTCAGCCTTTCTTTATGTGTTTCGTTAATATATTGCTGTTTTTCCTCTAAATTCTTCGATATAATTTCCGAGTATTTTAAAACAGTATAATAAATTAATTTGTCAAAACAAGTATGTATTTTTGCCATAATTGGTTTCAATTCACGAGCGCTAACATCTAATTCACACATCGCTTCGAAAAGTTCATTTCTTCCCACGTTTGCGTTATAAACAAAATCTCCAATATTCGCATCTGCTCCAGCACGTTCAATAGCAATTTTCTCGCATAACGGTTGAAGATAATTTATATCTTTCTCTTCCATAGTAAGTTCGATAATTAACTCTAGTAAATCCTCTCCATTTTGAACTACTTCTAGTTTAAATGGATCTTTTTCGGAAATTATCATTTTGTTTTTCCAGTTCTCTACGAATTGGTGCCTATTGTTTTTCAAGTGTGAACAAAATATTTCTTTAATATCCTTATCGATTGGAAAAACCTCCATTCCCTCCATTTCCATACGACGAATACCCTTTATATTTTGAATATTAACACAAAAAATACGATTCGTTAATAGATTTTTGTCACATTTTGTTAATTTCTGTTGATAAAATTATTTTTTCTTTCTTATTTAACTAATTGTATGCAAATTCCCTTTTTCCTTCACATATTTTCATTATTTCCGTAGTCAAAACGACTTTTTTTTGCATCATTTTTAATTCTTGCGTACAATAGAAAATGAAAGGTGTGAAAAATATGGTAAATAAAAATGTGGAAGATTATCTCCAAGAAGGCATTTACGGCCAAAAGCAAAACAAACCAGAAGAACGTAATATGTATTTAACTACATTACGTGAGCGTGTAGAAATCGCTTTAACGATCGGTCAAGTAATGCAAAGTAATGTATACTCTGAAGTGGCAGGTAGCATGCGCTCTTCTCAATCATTACAACTCCTCCTAAATGGTAGCATTGCTTACCCACATTTATCAAAATACATTAAATTAGCAAACGAAAAAAATGTTCCTTTTACAATTGTTCAAAATAAAGATACAGAAACACCAATCGGTTTAGTATTAACTCATGCTACTGCTGTAGATAAAGAACAAATTTATGTAGAAGATACTATTTTCAAACAAGAAATGAAGTAAAAGTTACACTTAATTAAATAGTTACTAAAAGCGTAAAAAAACGAGTATGGAATCGTAAACATTCCCTACTCGTTTTTTAGCGCAAATTTTAAGTTTTCTATTTTATTTTTTAATACATACTAATTTCATTTCTGTCATTTCTTCTATTGCATATTTAATTCCTTCGCGCCCCGTGCCACTTTCTTTTACACCACCATAAGGCATATGATCTACTCTGAACGTTGGAATATCATTAATCATGACACCACCAACCTCTAGCTCATCAATTGCACGCATTGCTTTAAATAAATTATTTGTAAATACTCCTGCCTGTAAGCCGTAACGCGAATTATTTACTTGCTCAATCGCTTCATCAAATTCTTTAAATGTATTTACTGTCATGAGTGGACCAAATACTTCTTGGCACTGCACAGATACATGATCTGGAACATTTGTTAATACAGTCGGTTCAAAAATTCTTGCATCCCGCTTCTTACCACCGCATAAAACAGTTGCTCCTTCCTTGATTGCTTCTTGAACCCACATATCAATTCGCTCTACATCTTTTTTTGAAATTAAAGCTGATACATCCGTTTCCTCAAGCAGTGGATCACCAACAACAACTGATTCCATCGCTTTCTTTAGCTTCGAGAGAAATTCATGCATTTTCGTTTCATGTACAAAAACACGTTGTACGGAAATACAAACTTGCCCATTATTAACAAATGCTCCCCATTTTACACGTTCAATTATTTCATCTGTTAACTCTACATCTTCATCAATAATAACAGCAGCATTTGAGCCTAGTTCTAACGTAACTCGTTTTAGCCCAGCCTTTTGTTTTATTCCGATTCCAACTTTTGGACTTCCGGTAAAAGTAATAGAAGCAACGTAATCATTTTTGACGATTTCCTCACCAACCGTGGCGCCAGGGCCAGAAATGATATTTAAAGCTCCATTTGGCAATCCTGCCTCTTCAAATAACTCAACTAATGCATAAGATGATAATGGCGTTTGATCAGCTGGCTTTAATACAACTGTATTTCCAGCAGCAATTGCTGGTCCAACTTTATGCGCTACTAAATTTAACGGGAAATTAAATGGTGTAATAGCCCCTATAACCCCAATCGGCTTTCGGATTGTATATGCAATACGCCCATCCGCACCAGGTGCGGCGTCTAATGGCAATGTCTCACCATATATACGCTTCGCTTCTTCAGCTGCAAATTTGTACGTTTGAACAGTACGATCTACTTCTCCCCTTGCAGCACGTATTGGTTTTGCAGCTTCTTTTGCAATAATCTCTGCAAATTCTTCTCTTCTTTCATCCATTTTTTGTGCAACTTTCTCTAAAATAGTCGCACGATCATATGCAGATAATTTATTCATTTTTATCATTGCATTTTTTGCAGCAGTAACAGCCTCTTTTACATCTTCTTCCGTTCCTTGTGCAATTTCCGCTAATGTTTCTTCAGAATATGGTGCGTATAATGGTTTATACGTGTTTACAGATTTCCAATTTCCGTTTATATATAAATGCTTTTTCATACTTCTTCTCCTTCCAAATATATGTATACAACAATACTTCACCTAGTGAAAGGTTCAACTTATGTCATTGTATCATAGCCCTTATCCCTCAAAAAACATTATGCTCAAAAAAACTCTGCTATATAGCAGAGTTTACGAGCTAATTTGCTCTTGTAACGAAATTTGTTTTTCATCTTCTAAAATAACAATCGATTCTACTATCTTTGTAACTTCTAATCTTTTTATATAATGTCCATCTAATTCTTTCACACAAAACTTATAATTTTCAATTTCAATGGAATCCTCTTCAGCAATCTCTATATTCTTTGTTAAAATCCAACCACCGATTGTATCAACACCATCATCATCAATCCCTAAACCAAATAACGTATTCACTTCACTAACAAGTACTTTTCCCTCTAGTATCGTCTTCGTTTCACTAACCTTTTGAATTTCTGGCTGCTCATCCGTATCAAACTCATCCTGAATATCTCCAACAATTTCTTCCAAAATATCTTCAACAGTAACAAGTCCAGATGTCCCACCATATTCATCTATCAATATAGCAATATGTGTTCTTTCTTTTTGCATTTTTAAAAACAAATCATGAATTGGAATAGAATCGATAACTAAAATAATTGGTCTCATATATTGCTCTACTGTCTTCTTATTAACAGCTTTATGTTGTACAAACTCAGTAAAAATATCTTTAAAATTCACAAAACCTATTACGTGGTCTTTGTCGCCATCAACAACTGGATACCTTGTATATTTTTCGCGAGACATTTTTTGCAAAGCTTCTTCAGCGGGCATTTCTTTACTTATAATATTCATTTCAGTTCGAGGTACCATTATTTCTTTTGCAATCCGATCATCAAATTCAAAAATTTTATTTACATATTTATATTCAGATTGATTAATCTCACCATTTTTATAACTTTCTGAAACTAACAACCGTAATTCTTCTTCTGAATGAACCTCATCATGCCCCTTCGGCGGTTTCAGCCCTAGCAGCTTCGTAATGATTCGAGCTGAACCATTTAATAGCCAAATGAATGGGAATGCAATACGATAAAAGAAAATTAACGGCTTAGAAACAAGCAAACTCACTTGTTCAGATTTTTGAATTGCAAATGTTTTTGGGGCCAATTCCCCTATTACAACATGTAAAAAAGTAATTAACAAAAATACTAAAGTTACAGCAAAAATGTCTGCTAGTTGAGTAGAGATATTCCAATTTGCAAAAAGCTTATCAAACATTTGCTTTAACGCAGGTTTACCAAACCACCCAATTCCTAAAGCTGTAACAGTAATTCCTAACTGACAAGCAGATAAATATTCGTCTAAGTTTGTAATGACTGTTTTGACCGATGTTGCACGATTATTTCCTTCTGCAATTAAATAGTCAATTCGTGAACTTCTCACTTTAACAATTGCAAATTCTGCTGCAACGAAAAATGCCGTTAAGGCAATTAAAACAATCACTATACTTATACTATATATGTCCAAATACTTTTCCTTACTTACATTGTAAGCAAGGAAGCCACCTCCTACTTAATTTTATTCAAGTGAAGTAAGCATTCTAATACTCTAACAAAATTCTACATTAGCAACCACCTTTTTATATATTATATGCATACATAAAAAAGATATTTATCATTATGATAATCTAATTCATTTACACTCGTCAAATTATTCTAAATGTTGCGATAAAACATTTTTATTTAAACGAACTATTCTTCTCAACTCAATTTCGTGAAAAAACACTTTCTTTGCCGATTCCACACTTCTTTTGTCGCACTAGAAGGGAACTTACTTCATAGCTCGAAATCATTCAACAGGATATATATAGGAGGGATTATTTTGGAATATAAAACACCATTTATCGCAAAAAAATTAGGTGTTAGCCCAAAGGCTGTTGTCCGGATCGCGCAACAATTAAATCTTACGATAGAAAAAAACAAATATGGCCACTTTATTTTTACACAAGATGATGTCGATCAAATGTTAGAACACCATCTATTTCAAATAGAGCAGTCTCAAAATCCTCAACCTACTCAAAAGACTTCCTCAAATGAGGTTGAAGAATTAAAAACTCAAGTCAATACAATTGTTCAAAACATATCATCGAATGATTTTGAACAATTAGCTGATCAATTAAACACTATTACGAGAAGACTCGATCGAATGGAAGAACAAATGCAAGATAAGGCAAATGATGTCGTCACGTACCAACTTTTACAACACCGTCGTGAAATGGAGGAAATGTTAGAACGAATTCAAAAGTTAGAAGCTGCCCTAACGAAAGAAGAACCCATTTATATTACTCCTGATTCAAAACCAACATACGAACGAGAAAAGAAACCGAAGCGCCGCAAAATGATTTTTAGTATATTTGGATTATAATTTTTAGACCCTTATTAAAATAATAAGGGTCTTTTTTAATGAAGAGTTATATCTTATAAAAATATTATTCTCTTTATTATACATATTCACTTCGTTTTATTTCGTTAACATAATATTTTTACTGTATTCTGCAATTAATGCCTGTGCATGAGCATTCCCTTGAATCACATCACGAAATTCTTTTAAAGAATACAAATGCGTAACCCCTTTTCGAGCATGAATTCTTACTGGTACACCTTGTAAAGTATCATGAAACTGAAATGGATTATCTATCGGTTCAATTGGAAAACCGAGTGTAAGTAAATACATATACATTCTTTTTGTTACTGCTGCAATGTACCATTCAGCTTTTGTTTCTAACGCATGTATAAATAAAATAGCTGTTAACCTTTTAAAATGTCCTCTCCCACGAGACGTTTTCGAAATACTTAACTTGCCTATTTCATACACATTCTTCAAATCTTTTACTAAATCATTTTTAGAAAACGGATAGAAAAACTCAGAATTTGATTGTTCAGGTACCGTATACTTAATACATTCTACTGTACCAATAGGATGTTCATCTTCTATTAATAAAAATCGTGATGGATTTAAATTACGTTCTACGAACATTAAGTTTCTTTCTTCACAAAAATCTCCCCATAGTTGCTCGAACCCAAAATGTTCTTCCTTTGTTTGAACACGCTGGAACATATTTAACCGCCTTTCCCATCGTCGCTCTGTTTTTTGATAACGCTTTCACTATCTATCATATAAGAACAAATCTTCGTATGCAACTAAAAATATTTATTACTTATTATATTCTGCAAAATGAATTAGATTCCAATTTAATCGACTTTTATCCCGCGCTCACATTCCTTTTAATAACATATTTATATCATTTTTCAAATCTAACTTACAATATGTTTCTTTCCATACAGCATATAATTCTTCTTAATCTAAAAAAATCCTTTATGAAAAAGGATTTCTTTTACTTCTCAATGCTTTTTAACCACTTTTCAAAAATTTGTACCATCCCGTGTTTTCCAGCTAATTTCTCTTCCCCTTGTTTCGTCTTATATGGATATAACTGCAAGAAAACACCACATCCAGACTCAATTTTTTTACTATGCATATGGCTTCCTGGATATACACAAATGACTTCATAAATTGACCTTCGATAATAGACTCGCTTTCCATCCTGTTCTTCTACATACTTTATAGACCAATACTTATACATTTGCTCAGTTGCTTTCGTATTTCCGACGTGCTGAAAAATATTGTACATTGGACTATACTTCACTTCAATAATAATAGAAGATTTATATACGTATTTCCCATCTTCTTTTACATAACAGTCTAAGCGAATATCTGGCTTCTTCGTATCCTCACCATTGTAAAAATTACTCCCTTTACTTAATGCAATAAGAGGATGTGTTTCAATTAAGTCATTAAATGCGACATGCACCTTTAAATCATCTCGTTGTAAAACTACTGTCGTTCCATCTTGTAATCCATCTACATAAAAATGTTCTTGTATTTGTTCACGAATGGAATTTCTAGCCTCAAAACCAATTTGCTCTAAAATTGAAATAACGATAAAAAAAGCGTAATATTCATACACTAAAAACGTTGGCTTATAAACAAATAATAACGATGGAGATTGATCCGTATATTGCGGGAGTACTTCTAAATGATGTAGTAATTGTTGATGTGGTATCGGTAAATCATGTAAGTTCATATTACTTGTTTCAGTAACTTCCCTCCAAAACGAGGAGTGCATTAACATTTGAAAATATTGTACATTTTCATGCACAATGTGCGCCAATATTTTATATTCTTGTATTTTCATTGAGCTCTTTCGTAAATCGGCTTCTTTTAGTAAATGTATATTTTTATATTTTTGCTTCTCTCTATCGGTTACTGATCCATTACGCTCAATTGTTTGTATAATTGTTTTTACGGCTTGAAACTCTTCTGATTTTTTCTTTTTTTCTCTTTCTAATATTTCAATTGTTTGACGTAAAAAACTTTTAGCTTCAATTAAATAATGATAAAATTGCATCGATTTATATTTAAGAAATGCATTTTCCTTACTATTTTTTTGTTCCATAAACTTACGATTATAATGTTTTGCATAAGGTTTTCTTTCTGCCACTATGGTTCCTTTTCTTGTTGGCTTTCTCTCTTTTCCTTCCCATTTATATGCATTTATAAATTTTGAGCTTGATTCTATTTTCTTAAAGATTTGCTTTATCATCTTCATTTTTTGGGGTAACTTTCTAAGCAACACTAAATAAGAAGAATCCTCAATATCGCTAAGTGCAGAGAAAGTCTTTTTATAATAACCTCTATCCAAAATCAACTCATTTAAAATTGACTTCACATAGTCTTGAATCATTTCAAATTGATCATCAAAAAAGTTTTTCGGTACGATTTGAAAAGCACCATAATACGTTGTATCTTCTATACGAACTTCAAAATGGTATAAACCACAGCGCCATGGATAAAAGAATTCTGTTTTCCCATGTTCATATATTAATACTCTTTGTTTTTTTTCATTTATTTCATATTGAGCCTCTTTTATATTTTTCTGTCCCTCATATACTTTATTCCATATAAAAGTAATATTCATTGGGATTTCATAATTGTACTGCAATCTAATCGGTTTTAATTCTTGTACTTTATAAATGCATTGAACTAATGCTGTAGTAGATGTACAAAGACGATTTAATAAAATATAATCTCCTTTCCCCTCATTTCCAATGATTAACTTTAATACAAAAGGGAGCGTTTCATTCGTATCAACGATTTTTGTTTCGTAACGCCCTTCATTTTGCATATCCATACAGCTCCAGTTCCCTACGTTTTTCTCGTATATATGCTAAAGAGTGTTCAAATGTAGATACTCTGTTTGCAAGTGCAGATTGCAAAAGAGGTACTAAGGTCGCTCCCCTTTTTGCTTCTTCAGAAAGTAAAGAACCAACCATCATTTCGGTCCCTCTGATTTTCGTCAATACACGCTGCTTTATTTGTAAATCAAACCCTTCTTCTCTACTGATCATATAGGTATGGTTATTTTGGAACGGTATATTTTGCAAATAAGTCGCAATTGCGTTTGCACATCGGAAAGAAATTCCCTTAGACGCATCATGTGATGACAATACGACATGCAACTTATCTAATAGCTCTAATTCTTCTTCAGAAAACACTTCAATCATCGCTTTATTTCTCATCCAATTTATCCGAAATTCTCCCGCTGTTACTTTCAAAGGTGGGTGTAATACGACTTTCCCCAGTTCCATGCCCATCTCACAAAACGGAATTTTTTGTAACGTTATTAAGTTCGTTCGGTCTAATAATCGATCGGAGAGCTCTTTCGTTGTTTCATCAAAATTCACAGTACCTACAAATATAATATTTTCTCCAATTTCAATTGTTGATGGAATTGAATTCTCAATGTCCTGAACACCCTCATACAAGTTTAAAATACGATTTTTTGTTTCAAGTTGAAGAACAGATAAAAATGGAGTAAACCAATGCTCAATATGTGACATGTTCATTTCATCAAAAACGATAATATACAGTTGATTGGGATTTTCTTTCGCCTTCATTAACGTCCTAACTAACTTCGTTTCACTTTCAATAAAAGTACCATTTGGATGAAGGTAACCAAGTAAATCATGTGGTTCTTGATACGATGGTGAAATTGGAATCCAAACCAATTCTTCCCCATACTGTAATCCTAATGCTTCTGCATAAGTTTGCACAAAACGTGATTTCCCAACGCCCGGTATACCACCAAGAATCGTTAACATATTTGTTTTTACACTTATATGGAAATTATAAATATCCGTTGCATCCAAATATAGCCCTTTATTATGCACCATACTTTGTACATACTGTAAAAAGGACGATTCACGCTCATCCCATTCCCATTCATCTTTTTGCACTTTTATATCCTCTACTTCAACTAGCTTACCTTCTTCATGCATTCGTTTTTTTAATTGCTCATACACATGATCACTTACAAAATATAATTGATCTTCTACCGCTATTTCTACATACTTCGTCCAGTCACTGCAGTTTATATATTTACATTCACGTTTCTGTTCAAAATATGCGATTGAGCTAATTGATGACTTTAAGGATATGTTTCCATACAGTCTTCCATCGTGCCACAATAATTCGGGAGGCTCAAAGTCCTTCGGAAATTTAGGCATAAGAAATGATAAATAACCGTTGCTAAGTTTTCGTTCTAAAGATTCTCTTTTTTTATTATTTGTAACTTTAGGTGCCGGAATCATTTTATAGCTGCTTGCTATTTCTTTCGGTTCTTCTGTACATATTAACTCCACGTATACATTTCCTCTTTCATAATAAAGACGAAACATCACTAATTGCTTTTCTAATTTCCTCTTCTTTAATTCCAAAAAGATTTTTTCATTCTTTTTATTACTACATAATCCTTCAAATACATAGGGTTCATTTGCAAATTGTTCCTGTAAAGTGAATGGTATTGGCGATAAGCATTGTACAAAGAAATTCTCTCCACTCTTCTCTTTTTCAGCTTTTGTAAATTTCCCTAAAAATCTCATATAGTACATTCGTTTTATAAAACTTGGCTGAAGAGCTTTATGTAATTTCACCTTAGTCACCTTCTTTTTTCATACTATTCTTAGTGTATGAAAGAAACGAAAAACTAGAAATAAAAAACCTGACGTTATCCGCCAGGTTCAAAATTAAAACGTATATTAATGAGAAGGAAATGCTTTTTTCTCTTGTAAAATTGCATTATGAGCAATTTTCATTTTAGCAAGTACGTAACGTAATCGATCTTCAGCATTTTCATCTTTACTTTTTTGCAATTCCGCCAAATTTTCAACAGAACTTGCTAAATTCTCAATGACTCCTCTCAGCTCAGGATGATGATTAAAAAAAGATTCTTGCACTAATACTTTCCTTAACTCACTAGCTAAATCAATTATTCTAGACAACTGTTCTTTTTCTTCCATTCTCATCCCTCCTGAATATCTTATGTAGTAAATATTCTCTAAACAAAGAAAAAAGCCCTTTAAATGAAAAGGACTTTTTACATTTTTATATTTCCAGTTAATAACATATACAGTGATGTGATAGCCGCAATAATAATTGCCCACATCACATATTTCTCTGCACCTGCAAAGCAACGGTTCCCTTGTTCTTTTCTTGCAAACGTGTAAACAATAATTCCAATTCCATACACAATTGAAACTAGTAGTAAATTCTTTAAACCAGCTGCATAAAGAAGCCATACAGAGTAAATAGAAGCAATTAAAGCTAACGCTCCATTTTTTAATTTAGCGTCTTTTAGCTCGTTTGTAATGACTAATTTAAATTGGAATAACGCTGATAATAAATATGGTAATAAAATTGATGTTGATGCAATGAAATACATAATTTGATATGTTGATTCTGAAAACAGAACGATGATAAATATAATTTGGGCAACACCATTTGAAATCCATAATGCCATGTGCGGTGTTTGCTTTTTATTTGTTTTCGTAAAGACTTTCGGAAATACGCCATCTTTTCCGGCTACATGAGAAATTTCAGAAACAAGTAAAAACCAGCCAATTAATGTACCGACAAGTGAAGCAACTAACCCAATGTTAATCGCAACTGCACCCCATGGACCAACAACATGCTCTAATACATGTCCCATTGACGGAGTTTCTAGCACAGAAAGTTCGCTTCTTGTCATCGCTCCCATTGACAGAACAGAAATTAAAATATATATGGACATTACTAAAATAAGTCCCATTACTGTTGCCTTACCAACATCTCGGCTATTCTTCGCTCTTCCGGATAATACAACCGCTCCTTCAACTCCAATGAAAACCCAAAGTGTTACAAGCATTGTATTTTTCACTTGACCAAGTATAGCGGAAATTGAGAAGGTTCCTTCTCCCCAAAAATCATGTGTAAATGTGTCCCAGCGAAAGACTGTTACCATTACAACAATAAATAAAACGATTGGAACTAACTTCCCTATTGTTGCGATAACATTCATAATAGAAGCTTCACGGATTCCAAATAAAATTAGAAAATGAAGTGTCCATAATAAAAGTGATGCCCCAACGATAGATGCAACATTATTTCCTCCTTTGAAAATTGGAAAGAAATAACCTAATGTACTAAACAGTAACATAATTGTTGCGACATTACCTAAGATTCCTGCTAGCCAATATCCCCAAGCACTATTAAATCCAATATATTCACCGAAACCAGCACGTGCATAACTATAAATTCCACCTTCAAGTTCCGGTTTTTGTCTTGCTAACGTTTGATATACGAGCGCAAGTGGAATCATTCCCATCGCTGTAATACACCAGCCAATTATTATTGCACCACTGTTTGCTCCTACTGCTAAATCATGCGGTAAACTAAAAACACCGCCACCAACCATTGTTCCAACTACTAATGCGATTAACGGAAAAAACCCTAACTTCTTTTCTATTTGTACCACCCCATCTGTCATTCTAGGTGTTATGTTCGTTCAACTATTAAAGTCACCTTTTTCTCTAATAGACGTTTCTCTTATATTTTTTCAGGAAAACATTACTTATTCTAAAAGAAAATGAACAAAAATGGAATACTTTTTTGAAAAAATGTATAAGTATGCACAAAAAAACCGCTCATTTTGTAATGAACGGTCATTTCAAACATATAAATTTGTATATTTCTTGTAAATTTAACGAAGTAAATTCTCTTTTTCTAAAAATTGTTTTGCGACTTCTTCACTACTTTTACCATTTACGTTAACTTCATAATTCATTTTTCGCATTTCTTCATCTGTAATCTTTCCAGATAATTTATTTAATACCTTTTCAAGTTCAGGATATTTCTGTAACGTTTCTTTTCTTAATAATGGCGCTCCTTGATAAGGTGGGAATAACCCTTTATCATCTTTTAGCACTTTCAGTCCATATTGCTCCAATTCACTATCTGTTGAATATGCATCAATTACGTTAACATCTCCAGATTGAATTGCGCTATAACGCAGCTTCGGCTCCATCGTTTTAACATTCGAGAACTTATAGTTATATAATTTTTGCATTCCTTTATAACCATCTTCACGATCAGCAAATTCCAATGTAAACCCTACTTTGGCTTCCTGCGCAACATTCCCTAAATCAGAAATTGTATTTATATTCTTTTGATCTGCTATTTTTTTCGGCATGGCTAGTGCATATGTATTGTTATACTCCATTGGCTTCAACATAACCATATTATATTTCTTTTCCATCCCAATGCGAGCCTGATCATATACTTCATCACGATTTGTGCTCTTTGGTTCTTCTTTCACGAAAGTAGATAAAGCTGTTCCTGAAAATTCTGGGTATATATCTACTTCCCCGGATTTCAACGCTTCAAATACAAATGCTGTTTTTCCAAGACCTGGTTTTAATTGTACGTGTAAATCGGTATCTTGTTCAATAAGTTGCTTATACATTTGAATTAAAATTTCAGGTTCTGATCCAAGTTTGCCCGCAATAACAATATCTTTCTTTTCTGTACTCCAAAGAAATGGAGAAGCAATCATTACTACAACTATACATATCGTCAATATAACACGCTTAGAAGAGCGTTTCGGTCGTTCAAGTATGCGAAGTACTATATCAAAGAATAAAGCGAGTAACGCGGCTGGTACGGCCCCTAAAATGATAAGTGCATGATCATTTCGATCTATGCCTAATAATATAAGCTTACCAAGCCCACCAGCACCAATGAGAGCTGCTAATGTAGCCGTTCCAACAATTAATACCATCGCTGTACGAATACCGGCCATAATGATAGGCAATGCAAGAGGAAGCTCTACCTTCCACAGCCTTCTCCAACTATTCATCCCCATAGCTCTCGCGGCTTCTATTAGTGATTCATCTAATTCCCTTATTCCTGTATATGTATTTCGTAAAATAGGTAATAGTGCATACACAACTAATGCAATAATCGCTGGAAGTTTTCCGATTCCTACTAACGGAATTAATAGTCCGAGTAATGCAAGTGATGGCACTGTCTGCATTACTGCAGAAGTTCCTATTATAAATTCAGCCATTCGTTCTTTTCTTGTTAATAAAATGCCAAGTGGCACCGCTATAATTACTGCAAAAAATAATGAAATAAGCGATATTTGTAAATGCTCACTTAATGCAGTTAGTAATTCTATTTTTCGTTCTTGGAACGTTTGTATAAAATTAGTCACTGTTTAGCCTCTTTCCTTCATTTGTTCAACAATGTAATTGACGATATGACGACTTGTTAACGCTCCAATATATTGACCGTTTTCTTCAACTGGAACGATTTCCTCATCACGCACACGAACTAACGCTTCTTGTAAAGAAGAATGTAATGATAGTGCCTGCCCTTCTAATTGCACACTTTGATCAAGCGGCAATACATCTGCTACACTTTTCTCCTCATACCAAGTTCGTCCACGATTTCCAATGAACTCCTCTACAAATTCATTTTTCGGATTATGTATAATTCCTTCTGGTGTATCTAGTTGAACAACTTTTCCTTCTTTCATAATACAAATTCGATCTCCAAGTGATAATGCTTCTTGCATATCATGTGTTACGAACACGATTGTTTTTTGAATCTTTTTTTGCAACTGTACAATATCCTTCTGAAGCTGTTCCCTACTTAATGGATCTAACGCACTAAATGGTTCATCCATAAGAACGATTTTCGGGTTTGCGGCTAATGCTCGCACGACACCGACACGTTGTTTTTGTCCTCCTGACAATTCATCAGGCATACGATCTCGATATATATCCGGATTTAATCCAACCATATGTAACAAGTCATCGACGCGTGCTTTTATTTCCTTTTTGCTCCATTGCCTCATTTCTGGAACAACTGCAATATTTTCAGCGATTGTCATATGAGGAAACAAAGCGATTTGCTGCAACACGTATCCTATATCCCAACGTAATTCGTTTATATTATATTGTTGAATATCTTTTCCATCGATTAAAATCGATCCTTCAGTCGTTTCGATTAAACGATTAATCATCTTCATTGTCGTTGTTTTCCCGCAACCACTCGGACCGATGAGAACGAAAAATTCTCCCTTTTTAATTTCTAAATGCAATGAATCCACTGCTTTCGTGCCATCTTCATACGATTTTGACACATGATTAAATTGAATCACAAACACAACTCCTTTACTGTTGTTTCCTTTATTTTGATGGAAGATGGCATTCATTTCAAATGATACGCTTTTAAATTAAAAAAGAGCTCGCATTTGAGCTCTAACGGTCGAACAATATTGTTTTCATAATAGCAGCATATTCGCGAACATACATTTTTCTCTTAGAACGAATTGGTGTTTCAGCAGCTAGCGCCTCCATCTTCATACCTAAACGCTTTGCAATTATTTTCGTTCGATATAAATGATATGTATTACTTACAACTACCGCATGTTTCACATTATATAAATCCATACTAAATTTTAAGTTTTCATACGTATTTGTAGATTGATCTTCTATTAAAATACGACTCTCATCTATACCGTGTACCATTAAATAATTTCTCATGCTATGAGCTTCCGGTATATCTTCATCTTCTCCTTGACCACCTGAAACAATTACTTTCGCTTCAGGATGGGAAAATAAATACTCCAACGCTACATCCAAACGATTTTGAAGAGATAAAGACGGTCTATCCCCAAATAACTTTGCACCCAGTATAAGAACGTACGGAGAGTGATAGCTCAACTTTTCACGAGCAACTTTGTTCATTCGAAACGTCATATAAATGATGTATAGTGGCGGTAATAATAAAATCATAAGAAAGATCCATTTGTTCATAAATAAGTATTCACTCCCTTTCTTGTTATTATATAGAAAAAGAAAGGGAGGCAGAAGTGTTTTTTCAAACGATTGATTTATTAGAAACATGCGCCGCTACTTTACGTTGTGATAGTACATAATAAATAGCGATTCCTAATGAGAAGATCAATATGCAGCTTAATACGTAAAACGGCAGCATGACTCCGACTTTAGATACACCCGCTGTAAACAACATTAATAATAAAATTCGTATTCCAGTACCAATTAGGCGAAATAAGCTGTCTACACGTCCCATTACTTCATTTGGAATTTCCTCCATCATCAATACATTTCTCGCCACTCTTGTACCCGCATTTCCAACTGCATGAAAAATTGCAAGTCCATATAAGAAAATTACGGAAGGTTCAATACTCATTGCGGTAATTGAAATTACATAAATGAACATCGTCATAACGATTGAAACTTCTGTTTTGACATATTTCATTATGAGTGGAATACAGATTCCTGCAACAACCGCTCCGACACCGTACATCGTGCCCTCTATTGCGTATACAGAGGCATTGGCTTTGAGTATATCCGAAATATACACGGGTATTAAATAATTTGCCATCATGACACCTATAAACGGCATATAAGTAGCCAGTAAGAACCAAAAGAGCTTAGGACGTTTTTTCATAAAGTGAATTCCTTCAAACAATTGCTTCTTAAATGTTATTTTTCTTTTCACTTCTTTTTTCTTTACGTACGGTATACATAAGAAAAGAAAAAATGCTCCAGCAAAAGTTAACATGTCTACTAACAAAATCCACTTCAAAGATACAATTTCAATTAAGAAGCTCGCGGCCGCTCCAGAAATAACTTGTGTTAACTGTCCTTGTATTTCCATCGTTCCACTTAAACTTTTATAATGTTCCGCTTGAAATATCTCTTGGTTGAACGCAAATATTGTAGGATAAAATAATAAATAGTAGAATGATCCGGCTATATAAATAAGAATATAGTGAATAGAATGATAAGGTTGCCCCGCAAATCCCCATATAACCATTATTCCAATTACGGCAATTCCGATTCCTTCGTTACATAGCAATAAAGATTTTCTTGAAAAACGATCAATACTTTGCCCAATGAATGGTGTTAATAAAAACATAATGAGGGTTGCAATGATAGAAACATAACCAAACGTTGTCTCTCCTCCACTCTCTTTAATTAACAGCCACGGAATCGTTATCATAACAATTCCGGAACCAATAGCAGATAGACTATTGGCCCCTAGAATGTAATACAAGCGAGAATCATGATAAAGTGAGGACATATCACTCCACTCCTAGTTGCTTTTTCACCTCTTTATATACGCTCATATATGCTTTTAATTCTTTAACTACATCATGAATTAATGGTTTGGCATCTTCCCCAAGTTCACCATCTTGCACATGTAATCCATCAAGCACAACTTGTTTTGGAATGGCATTTGCATAAACACCTCTAGCGACCGTTCGCATGCTGTTTAATGCATTTATTCCACCTTTACCTCCACCAGCAACCGCTAACAACGCAACTGGTTTATGAATAAATTCACTACTACTTAAGTAATCTAAAGAGTTTTTCAGCGCACCGCTCATCGCATTATGATATTCTGGTGTACATAATACAAGCCCATCCGCAGCTTTCACTAACGTTTTCAATTTTTTTACTGCCTCTAAATCACGTTGTGACTCTTCTCCATTGTATAAAGGTAACTCCTCAATTGCTAAATCATATAATTCCCCTTCAAATTGATCCGCAATATATTTTGCCACCACGCGAGTTCTACCAAATTTTCTTGGTGTACCGTTAATAACGACTAGTTTCATGATTATTTCTCCCCTTTGTTTTCAAGTTCTACTTATATATTATCAGAAATTTCTATACAAAACACAATATAAAGAGTTAACTTGTTTCATAAAATAGTATGATAAACAAAAAAGAACTCATACTTTCGTATGAGTTTCGCACAATTACTTCGTTTCATCTCTCAGACTCAATGTACCTAAACTTTCATTTGCTTCAAAATGATTATATGCTTTTCCCGCTAATTTTTTCCGTTCTTCTGGTAATTCTATATATTTCATTACGTTTTCAATTATTTTTTCGTACGGAGTAAATACAATTCCCGGCCACTCTACCTCATCTTCTGGATTACTATTTTCGGAAATAATAAATTTCTTATTTGCGACTGCATAAGACACGCGAGGTGTTTCAAGAATTCCTGATAAGTAAAAATGAATATTTAATATAATTTTAGCTCTAGCAATCAATTCATTTCTAACAATTCCCCACGCATTATTTTTAAAAACTATATTTAAATTTGGGGCAATCGCTTTTAGATGATCAAAAATAGCTTGCCGCCTCGGATTAAGAGCACCTATAAACAGAATATCAATATCTTCAGTAATGTCATCTTCAAATGCATCTTTTTTTATTTCCAAAGTTGGAGCATAGTTCATTTTTACATGTTTTATTTCTTTTCCTACCCCTTTTTGTTTTAGCCATTCTATATTTTGTTTACTATAATCCCAAATCACTCTATCTTTTAATAATATTAAATAAAGGGGGTGCGCATATGGACTTCCTTCGTATAGCTGTTCTAAATTATAAATAATTGCATCTTTCGGAAGAAGATTCGGGTTATATGCGTATGTATGTGCTCCAAAAACAACTGTATTCTTTACATTTTCCAGTATTGTTTCTGATATAATTACTGTATTTCCCTCCTGCTCCAACCGCCACTTTAACGCTCGCGCAACATCTATGAAACTACCGTATGTCTTTGGGCATATAAAAAGACAATAATCATATTCTTTATTCAAATAAGCTTCCATTAATTTTAAATTATTTTTATATAAATCTACATCCGGATGTTTAAGTACTAACTCATTTGCATGTTTTCTTGCTACTTTATATAATCCAGCATAATAAGCAGCGATGCATCTTCTTAATTCGATTCTTTCACGATGTTCATCTAATACATCCATGTTTAAAAGAAGATTTGCGATACAATACGCTTTTAAATGATCACGATCATAATAATAGTCTAGTAGTGGCATCAATTCTTCATACGTATTTCCATGCACCGATTCTCCTAGTTCAATCGCCCATCGCATTAATTCCATGATTACTCCACTACTCCTTTAACCGAAAATGTATTTAATAAAATTTCGCATTATTCTCTACTACATTTGCTATATGAAATGGAATCTCTTCTTTAATCGATTCCAAATACTTTTGCGACACGGCCCCTAAATGTTTTTTATGAGGTATATAGAAAGCACTAATAGAAATTTCATAGTCAAATAAGTAATCATACACATGATAATCTACAAATAAAAGATCATCCTTTGGAAAAGGAATTTCCTTCCCTTGCAGAGCATACATCAAAGCAATATTGTTTTGAGATCGTAATCGATACAACCTTGCAAGTTGGTATAATGGTTCAGCCCGAGTTGGTCTATATTCCCACGCTTTTTGAAAATAAAAAACAGCTAATGCTAAATATTTCTCTTCTTGCCCTTTAACAGTTTCTTTTTCATCAGCATCTGTCACTTCATTTTGTTTATTTGCTGAACGATTTGCTAACTGCTCATAACAAAACCCTATTCGCAATAACGAATAGAATACCTCTTCAACCCAACCCCCTGCTTCCACTCGTTTTTTATACCATTTAATCGAATCTTCAAATTGACTTAAATGAAAATAAGTTTGGGCTAAATAAAATAAATATCTTATATGCAAATCTGGCGTTGTTTCTGGGTCGTTTATTCCTTGTAACAACAACCTCTCATCTCTTTCAAATTTATCAGCTTTACTCCCGCCATCTCCGGGATCATTCACGACAAGAGTCTCTAACCGATCTACCCTCGTATTGTAATTCGCTCCAACTTTTGAGCGATCTATATCCCAATACTCATGAGTAACACCGACAGATTTCCATGGTAAAGAAGCTTTTAAAAGACGTGTAAGCCAATATTTAATATGAACATCATATTGCAATGTAAGATAATGATCTTCCGTTAAGCTCGTTTTATCGAAATTCGGATTAACCTCTAAAATCATATCCGCATCTAATATTAATAAATAATCTGCTTCTGGATATGTTTTTTGCGCTAATGAAACAGCTAAACTTCTGTTATAACCAAAGTTTTTAAACGGCTCATGATGAACCGTCCCAGGTATCTCATTTTCCTTACACCAATTTTCAATAATTTCAGGCGTATTATCCGTCGATCCAGTATCACAAATAGAAACATAATCTACAATTGATTTTGTTGCATTTAAACATCTTTCCATAATTCTAGACTCATTTTTGACAATCATACAAAGACATAATTTTTTTTCTTCCTTTACAGACTTCACTTGCTCATTTCCCATTTAACCACCTCATATTTTATTAACACGCTCTTCTCATATGTAACAACATTTTTTAGCTATACTGATGACATAAGCACCCTTTTACTATTTATGAAAACTTCATTTTATTTATTCTTACTTTTATGTTGGGACATATTTCATGCTTCGCTTTATATTTGATACAATCAATACAAAAAAACATAATACGGGAATCCGTACATTTCAAAGTCTAAGAGGAGGTTATATTTTGTTGGATTACATTTGGCTAGATGACAAATCACCAATTTTAGAACAACTACCAAGTAATTTTAAATCTGCAGCTATATTGCTACATCCATTTGTCCAAATGCCTTTAGGATGGGAAAAGTCTGTGAGAAAAAGACCATATGAGCACATCTATCCTAGCTCTGAAGAAATCATTCACAATGGGAAATCCGTTTCTTGGAAGGAAATGATGTCTTGTAGTGGATTACATTCATACGCAGACCTAGCAATGGCCATGTTGACTTCCATTAGTGCCTTTTCAGAAGAATATAAAAGAGAGGATTTAGCTGAAAAGCTACATTCAAACTTAAAAAAAGATCTTTATTATCCAACAGAAAATTATACGTCTATATTTTTATTACACAAATTACTTAAACTCCTCGGTTCTAAAGGTGCAAAAAATCTATATTTCTCTGAACCAATTCTTGATACAAACGGATTATTACAGGTAAATAATACTACTCCATTAGATATTTGGGACATTAGCAATAATGAGTTAATTATTACTGGAGAAGACAATGAGTATGCGTTTATGAGTATATACGATTCCTTTACAACCTTATTATTAGCTAAAGAAGAAAATATAGAATATATTGTTCAATCAATGAATGTTGAAGCTGTCATTTGTGACAAAAAAACGATGATTGATTGGTATTTTTAAATTAGTAATTTCTTAAACTATAAAAAAGAAACTTGCGCTTATGCACAAGTTTCTTTTCAAAAACATCCTTAATTTTTTACAACTTCATGTCCACCGAACTGATTACGTAGTGCTGAAACTACTTTTCCATGGAATGTATCATCTTCCTGAGAACGATAGCGCATAAATAATGACATCGCGATTACTGGTGCCGCTGCTTGTAACTCAAGCGCAGTTTCAACAGTCCATTTCCCTTCTCCTGAAGAGTTCATTACACCTTTAATGCCATCAAGTTTAGGATCATCTGCAAATGCTTTTTCAGTTAAGTCCATTAACCAACCGCGGATTACTGATCCGTTCGCCCATACTTTTGCAACATCTTCATAATTGAAATCAAAGTCACTCTTATCTAGTACTTCAAATCCTTCAGCGATTGCTTGCATCATGCCGTACTCAATACCGTTATGAACCATTTTTAAGAAATGACCACTACCAACGCGGCCAGCATAAGTATAGCCATTTTCTACTGCTAAATCTTTAAATAAAGGTTCTAATTGGTCATAAATTTCTTTTTCTCCACCAACCATTAAACAAGCACCGTATCTAGCTCCTTCTACACCGCCAGATGTACCGATATCTACATAATGTAATCCGAAGCTTTTTGCTTCTTCAGCACGGCGTAACGTATCTTTATAGAATGAATTTCCACCTTCAATAACGATATCACCTTCATCTAATAACGGATACACATCTTTTAATACTGACTCTACAACTTCTCCTGCAGGCACCATTACCCAGATCGTACGAGGAGCTTCTAATTCAGCGATCATTTCTTTTAATGTATGACGTGCAGTAATTCCTAGTTTTCCTGCCTTTTCTACAAGCTCTTTATTTACATCGTATACAACTACTTCATGCTTGTCTTCATGTAAGTGTTCAGCTAATGGGAATCCCATTTTTCCTAATCCAATTAAACCTAGTTTCATAATAATCAATCTCCCATTCTATACAAATATATTTAATATCGAAATTAATCCAAGTGCTACAACTGATAGTATCGTCTCCATTGCGGTCCATGTTAATAATGTTTCTTTCACAGTCATTCCGAAATATTCTTTAATCATCCAAAATCCCGAATCATTCACGTGTGATAAAATTAATGACCCTGCGCCTGTTGCAAGTGCTAGTAATTCAACATTTACACCAGGTGTACTTGCTGCAATCGGCGCAACAATACCAGCTGCTGTCATCATAGAAACAGTTGCCGATCCTGTTGCAACTCGGATAAGTGCAGCAATTCCCCATCCAAGTAATATTGGTGAAATATGTGATTCTTTCGCCATTTCAGCAATTGTAGTACCAATTCCAGAATCTAATAACACCTTATTAAACGCACCACCAGCACCAATTACTAACAGTATGTTTGCAATTGGCCCAAGGCAATCATTTGTAAATTGTAATACTTTATCTTTAGAAAATCCTTTTGCATAACCAAGGCTAAAGAAAGAATAAATCGTTGCAATTAATAAAGCGACTATTGGATCTCCAATAAAGTGTAACACTTGTGCAAGTTGACTCGTTTTATGTAACGCTACTTCAGCAATGGATGCACCAAGCATAAGAAATACTGGAAGTAAAATAGTAAACAATGTATTTCCGAAGCTAGGAAGTTCTTTCTTCTTATCTCTTTCAATAAATTGCTCCGCTATATCTAATGGTACTTCCTTATGTATACGAGCACCAATCCATTTCCCGTAAAGTGGACCTGAAATAATTGCAGTTGGAAGTCCGACAATTAACGCATATAAAATTGTCTTCCCTACATCTGCTTTAAAAATACCCACTGCCGCCATTGCCGCTGGATGCGGTGGAACAAGTCCGTGTACGACTGACAGTCCTGCTACTAGCGGAATACCGATTGTAATAAGTGATACCCCAGTTTCTAACGCAATTGTAAATACTAACGGAATTAATAGGACAAATCCAACTTGGAAAAATACCGGAATCCCTACTAAAAATGCAACGAACATCATCGCCCAGTGAACTCGTTTCTTCCCAAAACGATTAATTAATGTGTTAGCGATACGTTCAGCACCGCCAGATTCGGCCATCATTTTTCCAAGCATCGTTCCTAGTGCTAAAACTATCGCTAAAAAGCCTAACGTATTACCAAGCCCTAGTTTAATAGAATCAATAATCCCTGGATCTTTTGGTGAAGTTCCAATTAAAGGCATTCCCATTGCTAAACCTACACCAATTGCTGTTAAAATTAATGCGACAAATGGATGCCATTTTACTACCGTAATAAGTAAAAGTAGTATGACAACTGCCGCTAGTACGATCCCAACTACCATTTCTCCCAATCCCCCTATTGTTTACGTTGGAAAGCAGCTATACAATCAAATTCTTCTTTCAAGCGATTGTAAAGTCGTTCATACATATAAAACATTTCTAAATATATAGCCGTATTTTCTTTATTCGGTACATGATGATGGACAATATCAATCCAATCCTTTACCTCTTCAAGAGAATCAATTTTTCCTACAGCATATAAAGCAACTGCCGCTGCCCCAAGCGCAGATGCTTCATGACTTTCAGGTACAAGCAATTCTTTTCCCATCATATCGGACAACATTTGTCTCCAAAATGCAGATTTTGCAAACCCTCCTGAAACTCGTATTTCAGTAAGTGGCCCTGTACAATCCCTGATTGCGAGTGCTACTGAATATACACTCATACAAACACCTTCCATCACTGCACGTATAAAATGTTCTCGTTTATGTTGAAGATTGATTCCAAAGAATGTACCACGAGCGTTTGCATTCCAGTAAGGTGCGCGTTCTCCAGATAAGAAAGGTAAGAACAATAGCCCATCCGCTCCAGCTGGTACGCTTTCTGCATATTTAATTAATAAATCATAAGGATCAATGCCGAGCTTTCTTGCTACTTCTTGCTCTGGACTACCAAATTCATCACGTAACCATCTCAGTAATATTCCGCCGTTATTCGTTGGACCACCGATTACCCAGTGCTCATCTGTTAATGCGTAACAAAACGTTCTCCCTTTCTCATCTGTATTTATATTTGATGAGATTGTTCGAACCGCACCACTCGTTCCAATCGTAATTGCAGCCGCACCCGGTGATATCGCCCCAACTCCTACATTTGCAAGAACCCCATCACTTGCTCCGATGACAATTGGTGTCTCTGCACTTATCCCCATCTTCTGTGCTAATTCTGGCTTCATACCTGATAAAATATATGTAGTGGGTACAGGGGTTGATAATTGTTCTGGTGACATTTGTAACATAGTCAAAACATCTTCATCCCAGTTTAATGTTTCTAAATTAAATAACCCTGTAGCAGAAGCAATCGAATAATCAACTACGTAGCGTGAAAATAATTGGTAAATCACATACTCTTTAATGGAAATGAATTTATAGGCACTTGTATATAACTCTGGTTCCTCTTCTTTCATCCATAACAATTTAGAAAGTGGTGACATCGGATGAATCGGTGTACCTGTACGTCTATAAATTTCATGCCCATTCATTTGTTGTAATAATTTTTCTGATTGCTTCGTACTTCGATTATCTGCCCAAATGATAGAACGCGTTAATGGCGCACCATTTTCATCTACTGCAATTAATGCGTGCATAGCTGTACTAATACCGATTGAAGAAATATCTTCTGGTAATACATTACCTTTTTCAATGGCAACGCTTACACTTTTGTATACAGCGGCACATATTACATCAGGATCTTGCTCAGCCCATCCTACATTCGGTTGAATAATTGGGTAATCGATTGCATGTGATGCAATGACTTTTCCTTTTTCTGTGAACACAACCGTTTTTGTACTTGTGGTACCGATATCAATCCCGATTACTCTCCCCCTTGTTTCCATGCGAATCTTCCCTTCATTTCTAGCAAAATACGATTTAGTAAACCGTTTACATGAATTAGTATATAAAATATTTTTTCATTTATCAAGTTATAAAAAGAAAATTTTTTTCATATCAAAAAATAAATCCCCTCATTCCATTTCACTTATATACTAAATTTAGCTTTTCCATGCGGTAAAATTACGTTAAATTCGTTACGCAATACACTCTTTCCTCTCATTCACAACACATACATAGTCCCTCCATACGTTCTACTTATTTGCATGAAGAAAGAGTTGCAAAGCAATATTCATTTTTAGCGGTCACGTAACATCACCATCAAGCCAAGAAAAGTAACTAAACGCAGAATGAGAATTCTGTGCATTTTACTCTTATTTATTGTTTTAGGTTCACTAGTCTTTTATCTTGATAAACATAGAGCGCGGCCCCCCTACTATCAATTTTTTATCTTGTAAATATATCTTGCATACTATAAAACCGAAAGTATTTTTATTTTTCAGAAAAATAAAACAATAATACAGAATTTATTGTATAATGTTGTAAAAAGATGTCGGAGGGATTTAATGTTAAATAAAATATCTCAATTCACAATTAAGCTTTCATCAATTCTTTTATCACTCTTACTATTATTAAATTTACCTTATTTATTTATCACTCAACAAGGATTTACCTTTCAACCAATTTATTTTTTTAATCAGATCGTTATCATGTTAAAACAGGTCTTCTCCCCTGAATCATTAGTGATTATAGGATCCGACCCGAAGTTTGGCCATTTCAAAAAAACACCATTATTTCCAACTGTTTTAGAGCCTTACCTATATTCATTTACTATATTATTTTTAGCCTTTTTTCTTGCTCTCTTTTTATCATCTAGCACGGCATTTTTTTATTTTTTAGCAAAAGATTATATAAAAAAATGGATAAACCGAATTGTGTTCATATTAGAAGCTGTCCCTGATATGATGATGATGATTTGTTTACAAATATTTTTCATATGGGTACTTCAGAAATTTGGGGAATCTCCTGTCACTATTATTTCTTTTAATGAAAATCGAGCTTATTTACTCCCTATTTTATCATTAGCTGTCTTACCTACATTACAAATGTTTCGGATGATGGTGTTATACATAAAAGAAGAACAAGGAAAACATTACGTAGAGGTTGCATATGGAAAAGGCCTTTCATCAAGTTATATACTCTGCATTCATTTATTCAAAAATATATCTATCCACTTCTTTCACCATTTAAAAACGATTTTTGTTTTCTTACTTTCTAATTTATTCATTTTAGAATTTGTTTTTAATATGGAAGGCATTATTCAATTTCTATTTAATAAGGCGTTTGTTTCACCTCCCGCTGCATTTATCATACTTGTTATGATTATTTTACCGTTTTATGCCCTTTTCCACATAGTCTCATTCATGATGAATAGATGGAAAAAGCAATTGAAAGGAGTATCATTATGAAATCTATTTGGAAATCAAAACGCTTTTTAATCGGCTTTACTTATCTATTCATACTTATTTCAGCTAGTTTTATTTATAGTTGGTTCTTTAAAGATAACATCCCAAAACCTCCTCAGTTACTTTACAATGACAATAACGAATTACTTGGAAAGGCCCCCTTTCCGCCTTCGTTAATTCCACCTTTTGGATCTGATCGTTTTGGAGAGTCTGTTTTCTTACAAATTGTAGAAGGAGCAAAATTCACTATTTTATTAGCCGTGGCAATTAGCTTCTTTCGAATTTTATGCGGAACATGTATAGGAATCCTCTTAAGTTTATTTGCTCCAAAACTCAAGAGATTTTTCCAGTCATGCTCAGAAGTTTTTTATTATATTCCAACTCTATTTATCGCATTCATACTCATCACGCCCGTTAATATTATAATCACATCAAATGCTGATGGGGTAGATCCAAATATTTCATTTACGTTTTATCAAGTACTCGTACTTATTTTCGTCGCTCTGCCTACACTTTCTTTATACATATCCTCAGAGGTTGATGAATTTATGAAACAAGATTACATCTTAAGTTCACAATTACTGGGGGCTAGTCGTTTTCATATTATTAAAAAACACTTACGAGTCTTATTACTTGACCGCTTATTTGTATTATTTATGGAACATATTGTCCAAACACTCATACTCGTTATCCATTTAGCGTTGCTTAACATTGTAATTGGCGGCATACAAATGCGTGAACTCTATGACGGAGTGCTCAAACCTGTTTCTCTATCTAATGATTGGGCAGGCCTTATTGGATTAAATCGTAATGAAATGAATCTTTCATGGTGGATTATTTTTTATACTCTCGCTTCATTCTTTATTACGATTCTATTTATTA
The DNA here is from genome assembly GCF_052805735.1 of Bacillus sp. N6. Lineage (NCBI taxonomy): Bacteria > Bacillati > Bacillota > Bacilli > Caryophanales > Bacillaceae > Bacillus > Bacillus sp. N6. Next base: position 2,135,269 of record NZ_CM127843.1, on the reverse strand, counting down.
AGCTTATGACCATCGGGATTCAAGATGCACTGAAAGCAAGAGATTCGCAAATTGTAGCAATTCAAAACGTTCCAGATCATAAAAAATTTGTTAAACATAAAGATTCTTTTTCGTTTGCAAATAAAGTAAACCTTTAATCATTTCTCATTAATCAAGTATTAATTGGCATCGATATTAGTAGAAAATAAAGAAGATGAACCCTATTAAATACAGGGATCATCTTCTTATGCTGTCTAACTTTTTTACATGTCCTTTAGACTCACAATTTTTATATTTAAAGTGAATTATTTGCAATTACAATTATGTATTTTAAAATCAATTACCATACGCCCTTGAATTCTACCTTGTTCCATTTCTTCGAATACATTTTGTACTTTATCTAGAGAACAAGTTTGAACAACTGGCACTACTTTTCCTTCTGCCCCGAACATAAACGCCTCTTCCAAATCTTTACGAGTACCAACTAGTGAACCAACTACTTCAATTCCATCTAGTACAAGTCGCGGGATGTTTAAGTCCATTGTTTCTACTGGTAGCCCTACTGCAACTACTTTACCGCAAGCACGTACTGCATCAACTGCTGAGTTAAAGGCTACTTTAGAGACTGCTGTTACTACCGCAGCATAAGCGCCACCAAATTCCTCTTGCACAATTTTATCAGCAGGACCTTGAGAAATTGAGTTGATAGTCATATCAGCACCAACTTCTTTCGCTAAGGCTAATTTGTCGTCATTAATGTCTACTGCGATTACTTTTGCACCAAATACATTTTTAGCATATTGGATAGCTAAGTTACCTAATCCACCGCAGCCATAGATTACAATAGGTTGACCAGGTTTAATATCTGATACTTTAATAGCTTTATATGTAGTTACACCAGCACATGTAATTGATGATGCTTGAGCAGGATCTAATCCTTCTGGTACCTTTACCGCATAATCAGCTGTAACGATACATTGTTCAGCCATACCACCATCTACTGAATAACCTGCGTTTTTAACTTCACGGCAAAATGTTTCTCTACCAGTTACGCAATATTCACAACGTCCACAAGATTGGAACATCCATGCAATACTTACACGGTCACCTACCTTTAGTGAATTAACATCATCAGCTATTTTCGTAACAATACCTACACCCTCATGACCAAGAATACGGCCATCAGTGTTACCAAAATCATGATTCGCAACGTGTAAATCAGTGTGGCAAACTCCACAATACTCTACATCTACTAACGCTTCACCTGAGCGTAACGGACGTAATTCTTTTTCAACCACTTCGATGTTTGCTTTGCTGTTTTTATTAACCACTACTGCTTTCATATGTGATCTCCCCTTTAGTGTTTTAGCGTTTTAATGAGTTTATCTCACAACTACTTTCTTCACTACTTTGGCTAGTTACCGTACCAAATTTAAGTGTTCAATCATCATTACATGTTCATCATAACATGACACTTCATAAACAAATTGTGAAATTATGAACAATATTTGAATTATTACATAAATCGGTCTTTATTTTAGATTTTTAAAAATGAGAGTTTATCACTGACTATAAGTAAGTCATACATTTCTAAAAGAAAATAAAGTAACAAACTTCTCATCGATAAAAAAGCTCTTTACTCAATATTTTCTACATTTAAACACTTAGTTTCACAGTAATAGCCTTTACCGCCAACATAAACTTTTTCTATTTTATTTTTGCTATTGGTTGCTAATTTAACTAATATTTCAGAAGGCGAGTGTAAAGAATAACCTTGTTCAAATACATAGACTTCTTTTTGCAAATAGTGCTGTTCATAAAGGTAGCAAGCTAATGCACCGTTTGAAGTTCCAGTCGCTGCTTCTTCATTAATGTCGTATAGTGGAGCAAAATTTCTGCATATAATTCGATTGTCATTAAAAGTATATAGATGCATCCCAACAACATTATAATACTTGCTGATTTCTTTAATTTTTTCAAAATTAGGTTGCAGTGCATGTAATTGTGTTTCGCTTTTTATAGGAATTAAAATATCTTTTAAGCCCGTGGAGACAATTTGGATTGGGTATTTATTGTCTATATCTTTAATGTCAAAACAGTCGGTGAACTCATTTGGAGATACAACATCATAGAATATCGGTTTATTTTGTTCCATGAATATGATGTCATCTGTTATGGTAATAGTAAGAACACCGCTGTTCGTTTCAATCGTATAGCGATTCTTGAAAATTTTATTTAAATGCATCAGTATCACGAAAGAGCCAATTGTGGCATGACCACATAAATCAACTTCTTCTTTTGGAGTAAAATACTCAAATTTATAATCAGCAATTTCAGATTCTGATATAAATGCGGTTTCCGCATAACCCAGTTGTTTCGCTATTGTCATTTTTTGAGTAGTGGTCAATGTATTTGTATTCTCAATAAATACCACTCCTGCTTTATTTCCGCCTTTATGATCCTTGCTAAATGCACTTGCAACATAAACGGATATTTTCATAAGACACCTTCCTCACTTATAGTAAATTATATATAGAAAGCACTACATATAAATGCAATTGGATAAATTATCTATAAAATACGAGACAAACTATTTTTAGCATTTGAACTCTCCAAAAATAGTTTGTCTACAATCTGAAAGCTCTTCATTTGAAGAGCTTTTTTATATTCGCTTCATCGAAATCGTTTCACGTATACTTTGTAAATTTTTTAGTGTTTCTTCTTGTCGCTGCAACGACAACCCTACATACAAAGTATCTAATAAGCTTAACTGTGCTAATCGTGATGAACTTGCTTCTGTACGGAATTCAGTCTCACGTGTTGATGTATATAACGTTATATCAGCAAGCTGACTTAATGCTGATTTCTTATAGCTCGTAATCGCAATAATTTTGGCCCCTCTTACTTTCGCTACTTCTAACGCTTCAAGTAACCCTTTATTGCTACCAGAATGAGAAATGCCAATAACAACTGAATTTTCCGAGAGTAAACCTGCTCCCATAATTTGAAAATGCGAATCAGTATGAGCGATACAAGAAATACCCGTTCTCATAAACTTATGATACGCATCCATCGCAATAATACCAGAGCCACCATTTCCATAAAACTCAATTCGACTTGCTTCTTGCAAGGCTCGTACAGCCTGCTCAAGTGCTGTTTCATTTAGCAAATGTAAAGTATCTTGCAGTCCTGTAATATGCGAATGAAAAACTTTTTTAGCAACAGTTACCATACTATCTTCTGCTGATACCTCTTCATGAATATTTTGCATCGGTGTATGTACAATTTCACGAGCTAATGTAATCTTTAAATCTTGAAAACCTTGCAAACCAAGGTGTTTACATAAGCGGAATATCGTCGCTTCGGAACTACTCGTAACTTCAGCTAATTCTGTAATAGATTTATGTACAACATCTTGTGGATGTTTCAAAATATGTTCGGCAATACTTCGCAATTTCGGTGATAAACCATTCAACGAAGCCTGAATCTTTCCAATCCCACTCCTTGTACCAGGCATAGCATATCCTCCTCTTCCATCGTAGCTTTATCCTGTAAAAACCGATTAGTTTAACTTTATTGTACCTAATTATTGAAAGAAGAAAAACCTATATTAGGGATTACTATAAATTTTAATTGCTCCTATGTATTCTGTCATACGATATAACAGAATTATTCATGCTTATGAATAATTCTCCCCATGTTTCACTGCGTATAATGCGGCTTGCGTACGATCATCCACTTCCAATTTAGCTAAAACGTTTGAAACATGTGTTTTCACAGTTTGTTCTGTAATATGAAGTTCTGCTGCAATCTCCTTGTTGCTTCTTCCTTTCGCAATTTCGCGAAGTACCTCTTGCTCTCTTTTCGTTAACATTGAAAAAGGATTTTCTATTTCCTTCTTTACTGCGGTACGCCCCATTAATGCAGGTGTTACTTTCGGGTGAAAATTCGCATTTCCTTGATGTACTGCAATAATAGAAGCGACAAGTTGCTCAGGTTGTACTTCTTTTAATTGATAACCATCTGCTCCAGCTTCAAGTGCTGGTATAACATAATCTTGCTCTGAAAAACTACTTAATATAAGTACCTTTATCGTCTCATCGTATTGCTTTAGACGTTTTGTTGCCTCAATTCCATCCATTTTCGGCATCGATACATCCATTAGTACGACATCCGGTCTTTCTTTTTGCACGAAATGTAATGCCTCTTCGCCATTTTCCGCTTCCCCAATAATTTCAAATTCTTCTCTCGTTTTCAAAAAGAATACAAGTCCTCTTCGAACGATATGATGATCCTCAACTAGTAGCAATTTAATCTTCAATCTTATTCTCCCCTTCAAATCGGCAATTGAATTTCTATTTTTGTACCCTTTCTCAGCTCTGTTATAATTTGAAACGACCCCTTCATTAACTGAATACGTTCCTTCATACTTTTCAGGCCAAGTGCTGACTCCCTTACTTGCTCTTGTATAAATCCTATTCCATTATCTTCTATGTAAAAATGTAACTGGTTATTTTCTATTTTCAAAAGAACATGTACCTTTTCACACGAAGCATGCTTTTTACAATTATGTAGCGCCTCTTGGCTAATACGCCATAAAACTTCTTCTATTTCATCCCCAATTGAAACCATCCCATCAATTCGAACTTCCACTTGAACTCCTAATAACTTCCCGTAATTTTGAATTGCTTCTGCTAACCCTTTCTCTAATCCTTCCGGTCTTAATTGCCAAATTAATAGAGTCATCTCTTGTAATGCTTCTTGTGATAATTCTCCAATATAACTTAACATCTCTTGCAATTCTCTATCTTGCGTCATATTCAGAGTACCTTTCGCTGTTAGCATAATAGAAAATAACAATTGTTTTACTGAATCATGTAAATCACGTGCAAGTCGATTTCTTTCCGCTACCACTACATATTTACGTTCTTTCTCAACTAACTGAATACGTTGTATTGTCGTTCCAATTTGAAATGCAATTGATTCTAATAATGCTAACTCTTCCTCTGAAAAATGAGTCTTATGAGGCGCAGCCACATTTAGTAGACCAAATTTTTCTGATCCAGACCTAAGCGGAATTGTCGCATGATGTGTAACATCTTCTGTCTCTCCCCAATTACATTCAATTGCATCTTCTATTCGCTTACATTCAATAATATTAGTCGCTTTTTCTAATCTCCCATTCACAAACCGTTCTACACACCAACAGTTTCCTTCACACATCGGCTTCTTCTCTTGCCACGTAAGAGCCTCTGGTAAATTTTCGTCTACAAGCATGCTATGCTTTCCACTTTCATCAATAAAGAATATCCACCCTGTTTGTAAATTCATTACTTGTAACAATGTATGCAACACTTTTTCTAACATATCCTGTAAGTTTGTTGCTTCATTTAATAATTCAGCAATTTCTTTTAATGCCTCTAAACGATGCATCTCTTTTTCTTCAAAGTTCATTCTCATCACCAACTACAATTATAACATTAAGAAATTTCTAAATTCTATAAATAAAAAAAGAACCGAATCCCTTCAGCCCTTTCTTTATATCAATCATTTTATTATTGTTATTCTATCCAATGTTGGAATCAGAATTTTTGTTAACAAACGATTCTACTTTAGCTGTCCGATAAAGATTTTCCACCATGGATATGCTGTAAAATTTCAGTAGTAACAACCATATTCGCTGCTGGCATTTGCACTTGATTCTTATGAAACATAGACATTAATTCAAATCTTACTTGTCTAGAAGTTTCAAAATAATCTTCTGGCTTTATTAAACCTGTAATACAAAATTCATAGCCAACATATTTCAAGTTAGGATTTAAGTCTGTAACACCGACGTATTTAAATGGTTCAACAGCGTCATCCTCTACTCTATAAAGAGTTTGATCCAATTTTTCATTGCATATAACACATACTTCTTCTAACAATTCCTTCACTCTTGTTGGATCTTCCTGATAACTTACCGTGATGCGTTCAATTACACGCATCCATCCTTTATTAAAATTTTGTATCGTTCTAATCTCTCCGTGCGGGATGGTAAGTAGTTTTCCTGACCATTCACGTATTTGCATAAAACGAATACTAATCTCTTCAATAGTTCCTGAATTTGTTCCGTTAAAAGTTACAAAATCACCAACTCGAAACTCTTTGTCCGCTAATCTTGCAAAGCCTAATATAACATCTTTTAGCATCTGTTGTGCTGCAAAACCGATGACAACTCCAGCTATCCCTGCACCTGCAATAATACTTTTTATATCTACAAATTGGCTAATTAAATATATGATAAGACTGATGATAATGATATATCTAAAAATAGATCGAATTACACTTTGAATCGTCTGCTCTACCTCTTCATCAAAAAAACTTGATTTCCTAAAAAACCAATCAATAATACGGTTTATTACAAACGAAATAATGATTAAAACTAAAGCAAATAGTAAAAATCTTAAAAGTAAAAACTCCCTTACATAATTAAAAAATTCTTCAGTATACGTTAATAAACTCATCCATCCACTTCCTTAACTAATAAAAATTCTATACAAAGCTGCTATATTTTTAAAATTCATTAGACATTCTTCTATAAATATACCCTTTTTCATAACCTAAAGGGAGCTAGCAATTGAATTTTTTTATGACTTCACTTTAAGACTACACAACCCATCCTAATAAAAGGAAAATATTTACATAATATCGAATAGTTCATTTGAAAATATTATTACTCACGAGGGTTACAAGCAATGGGATATATCGAAGAACTAAGAGAAGTTGTTGGATCAAGACCGCTTAATTTAGCAGGCGTTGCGGTAGCTGTTTTCAATGAACAAGGACAAATACTACTACAACAAAGGTGAAATGGCATGTGGGGCGTTCCAGGAGGTTTTGTAGAACTTGGTGAATCTATAGAAGCAGCTGGAAGACGAGAAGTACTTGAAGAAACCGGAATCGAAATTGGTACACTTCAGCTAGCAACTGTGTTTTCAGGTAAAGAATGTTTTGTGAAATTACCGAACGGAGATGAATTTTCCCTATAACAATCGCTTACCTTTGCAAAGATATTACAGGTGGCTTGCTAAAAGCTGATGAAGTCGAATCATTACATGTACAATTTTTTAATTTAAATGAGCTACCACAAAATATTAGCCCATTCATAAAAAAATTAATTGAGCAAAATGTCGTCTCAGTTTAAACGCAAAAAAGAGACCTTTTTAAAGGCCTCCTTTTCATTTCACTTCTGCATGTAAACAAGATTTAAAATGTCCAAGTGCAAATTCATGTCCTTGCGCATTAAAAGATGCAACTGCCTTTTCATAAACAACAATTTTAAATCCTTTATTATAAGCGTCTACTGCTGTGTGAAGAACACAAATGTATGAATACATGGTATATCTAAAAAAATGCCTTCGAGCCTGTGAGAACAAGTCTTTTTACAACTTATAATGCAAATTTATTTCAAAAGGACGAAATGGTATATAAATCGAACGCCTTTCAATACAATGCGACCATGAATTAGTTTTACAATCTCCCTCCTTCTGCGGCCTGTAGCTCTTTTTTTAATTGACTAACGGTCTTTATTGAAATTAAGAAAAACACCTTACCTTTGAAGTATTTCTAACAAGTCATCTACATTCTGACCCATATTTTTATCTGTTTCATAAAATATTCTTGAAATGTTAGATAAATAAAGGTTGTTAAAATGTAAGTTAGTTCTATTAACTTTTGGATATGAGAGGCTATACATGTCTTTTACACATAAAGCAACAGCCCAATTTTGTATTGGCAAAGTAAATTTTATATTATCCGTATTAATTTTATTAAATAGTTTGGAAGTGAGCTCTAGCATCCACTCACTATCTTTATCCCATTGTTTATTATTTTCAAAAATGCTTACCATTTGATTAATAACTTTACAATAAATACTCGCAGCGTTATCTGCTATCTGAATAAATATGCTATCTGTACTATCAATAAAATTCAGATTAATTCCGAAAGGAGCTAACTCTTTCTGAAACACTTTTGAAAACCCATCAATTTTATCATGATTTATATTTAAACACTCATTTCGTAATGTGGGTCCAGCCTCATGCTTTAACATAAATATAAATTCGGACAGGGTAGATAAATTCACTATATTTTTAGAGGCAGTTCCAATATATTTACTAACTCCAATTAGGTTATCTAATACATCCTCTTCAAGCTCATTCTCTAAAATTAATCGGACCATTTGGGGCAAATATAAGTTTTCTTGATTACTATAAGAGTAATTAGCCAAAAACCCTAAGAATACTTTGAGATTTTCCAATGTTAAGTTTTCCTCAAGTTGACAATATTTTAATAAAATATTGTCATTCTCTGATATCAAGCTGCTTGCTAACTGGTAAAATTGCAAAGGAAATTCTTCTTTAAATTCAACTCCCAATAGACCACCTAACATTTTAGTCAATAAATAAAAATTTTTATCATAAATATTAATTTGGAAATGAGTATCATCCAATATCTCATCGATAAAAACATTTAGTAATTCATTGTTATCTCTAGTCAATAAGGAATTCCCTTTTAACTCGCCAAGGATATTAAACTCTTCTTTTAATGCTTTGTATTTTTCTTTCAGTTTTTCTTTTTCATCATCATTTTCCATAATAACTCCGCATAAGGCGAAGTGTCTTTGATTATCATAATTTAATCTATTGCTATTACTCTTAACTGAGCCTGTATTCCCAGATTCATCAAAATAGATATCCATAAAACGTTCTCCCTACATTTTTAATTCTTTATCTCATGTTATTAAGTTTTCCGTATGAATATAATTGGCTTTTTTATTAAGTACAATTAAATTCTACGCTTTCAAATATAATGAAACAACGTCACACATATTTTTTAATATACCGTCTATATTAAGGCTCTTTATTTCTTAATTTCTTGCTCTTAATACTCTAGGTAGTGTTTGAGCTATCTCCCTAGCAAACTATCAGTTACTTTATTCATTAAATAACCTTCTTTAGAATACGCAACATAATCTAGAAATATATCTCTTAACTTCACAATCATTTTATTCTCCCATTTTATAATGTAAATACTATCATTAAATCTGTTAGCTCATTTAATTTGGTTGTATCACTTGAGCCATATCGCTTCCCTTTCTCGGTACCATTCTTCCAGCTTCGCTTAATTCAAATAAAGCTGCAAATACTCTTTTCATAAGTATCTTCCACTCTCCTGAAGAACACTCATCCCATGTCACACTCCAATTTAAATCAATATACCTTTAAGCCCTGAATAGCCTATCAACGGTTATTGCAGGATATCCAAAGACGTCTTCAATGTAATTTTCTAAAAGAAAACACATCCTAATAATGTTCTAAATTTATTTTAGCATAAAATGACAAATGTCCTTAAAAAAGAAGTAACTAATCTGTTTATAAGATAAGTTACCGTAAATAAATAACGTCCTTAAGCCCAAGCCTTTGCTCTAGCATATAAATTTTTGATTTAAAAATCATTATAATATTTTATTAAATTTAATTGATTTATCTATTATAATAAAATCGTCACATCAAAAGGAGGGCAGTTTGAAATCTTAAAAATGCGATGTAATTATACGGAGGTGCAGTGTTGCTAAAGTTACAATCACTTAAGTTTTATTCTATGAAATACGGCTCAAAAATTGGGAGGTTTTTCTTACTTGCTTTAGGTCCACTATTATTTATAATCGTCTTTACTGGTACATTTTTCGTTTCTTTTCAAAGTAATCCAGCAATTAAAGATAAAGCTTGGATTGTTCTTAACGTAGGTGTATGGACGGCAATCATTGGCTTAGTTTATGACAAGCTAGATATTTTCTATAAAGAAAGAGAAGCAGCACAAAAAATAATTGATAAAAATCATAAATTCCGAATCATTCCAGATTGGTATAGAAATTTGAAATATATCTCTGCCTTCATTTTATCCATAATAGGTGTAGTATATTGTTTTTCCATGAAGGATGAACTATCCAAAGAGACTGGGACAGCCCTAATGTTTGGTATTTTCCTTAATATGTTAAGCAATTATTTAAAAGATGCGGGTCATCGTAGATATATAAAAATCACAAATTTTTTATTTTTGATTGTAGCTTTATTAGGGGTTATTTTCTTTGAAAGTATATATGGTTTAGTATTGAGTGGATTGGACAAAAAAACTTTTGGTTTTTTAAGTAAACCATTTTTTGATGTTTTGTTTATGTCCGTTCTTATTGCTATGGTTAAACCATTTGGAGGTAAAGTATTAAATTACAATTATAATTTTTCACATTTAACCGTCCTTTTCACTTCTATTATTAGTTTAATAGTTATATATTACGGTTATCCCAATGATACATTCATCGAAATTGGGGGATTTCTATTTTTAAATTCTCTGGGTTTTTGCTTGTTACAAGCATATGAAAATTCCCAAAGAAAACACATAGGAAGAATCCAACATGCACTCAAAAAAGGATTCAAAGTAAAATGGTCATGGAGATTTATGTAAAAGTACAAATCGAAAGCTTCTCTTATAAGCAGAGAAACTTTTTAACACTGTACTTTTCTTTCTCGGTTCTTATTTAACAATTGGTAATCCATATCTGAAATATACAACATATTACTCTTTAAAAACGTATCAATATTAGACTTTCATTGTTCCGCTTCTTGCAGTTCTCCATTTAACCAAGCTGCGTTCAATAATGGAATTTAACAGAGCCTAAAATAAAAAAACACTGGGATAAATAAGGGCTGTTGCAATCACTGTATGGAGGGCTATCTACTGATTTACCTTGTTATCCTAATGCAAAACAATGGTTCATCCTAGAACAGGTCGAATTCAGAGCAGGAGTAACCCATGAACGGGTGCAAAAAATAACTGAACAGCTTTGTGTTAATAATGTTGAACAAGAAAAAGAGCATTGATGTCGATTCAATGCTCTTTTTACTGCGCCTTACTGTGTTAATCTAATGCTATTTGTAATGATATTTAGCCTCAATTAAATAGCTTTCCTTCCGAAAGAAGAACCCGTTACTTTAAACGAGTAATTTTTTTATAGAATCAAGATAATTCCCTCATTCAAAAACTCATAGATTGAAGGGATGAAAATAATAGGATGGGTAACCAATTTTCTAACATTGAAACAATTTAAAAAGGTCTCTAATATCAAATTTTATCCTATTGATATATTCATCATGTTTTTTACGACGGGATTTTGGTAGCTGATTAACCTGCTCTTCAGAAAGGTAATGTAAGGTCTTCCGTACCTTAATTAGTACACCTTCATTTTTCCAGTTCTGAGTTTTGTTAGATACCCAAAATCGATAAATAAATCCATTTTTCTCTAAAGTTTCTAATTGCGCTTGTATAGTATTTACACTAGAGTTTAGTTCCTCTGCTAAAGCATTAACGGTAGTAAAACAGAAATCATCTGCTTCCTGACGGCGTTGTACAAGAGCTATAAAGAGCCTAAAAGCCCTCCATCCTATTATAGGTAGCCAACAGGTAACAAAGTATTGATTTAATCCTACTTTGTCTTTTTGAACGGAATCTGTGAAAGGAAGAATTAATTCATCAGTTATCGTTTCAAACATAAAAGCAGCTACTTCATGTTCAGCTATATACTGTCTTTCCAAAGATTTTTTGTTAAAGGATTCAAACTTCCCATTTTTAATCCTTTCCACTTTTTTTATTTTTTCAGTTGTTATGAACCGATAATACAGTAGTTCATCCTTTGTTCCTAATAGATTAACTTTACACTTCATATATGTTCCTCCTATTTTACATTACAGGTATAATTATGAACGAGAAAAATTTTTATATAGGCTATTCTGCAAGAAGTTTAAATAATTTAAATTTCATTTTCTGCCTAAATCGAAGGGGATAACACGGGTAATTCCGGTTTTGTTTTTTATTTTTTTCTACTTACAAAGATATATTAAGCTGAATGAGTGCTAAATTATTAAACGCAATCCCACCATCCTAGGGAATGGCTGAGTTTCCGTAATTCACTGGAAGTTCTTCATGGTATTAAACCAACTAACAAAAGGAAATGAAAATACAAGTGTTTACGTTACTAAATGTATTCCACCTCCTTTATAGTGGCAAAAAAACAAAACGATATTGTGCATATTCAACATCATCGAGTTGCGTTTCTAACATCTGAAACAGTTCCTCTTTAAAAAGGTTCAATAGTTTCATCTTATCGTGCTTCATTATAATTTCTTCTAGATGGTCCACAACCGGTAAGGCTGCGATAGCGTAGGATTTATCCGTTATAAAATAACTCTCCATTTCCAACGAAATGTTCTCTTCTTGAATATTGCTGTCCTCAAGTAAAATTCCCATCCTAAAAACCCCACAAATAGGATAAAAGTTTACTTTAAATTTAAATTGAATCAGTAAACTTCCTAAAGGTGTAAAAAACTTCCCATCTTGGTAATAACAAACGATAGACTTTTCCTTGTCTCCAAAGTTAAATAGCTTCATTTTCATTTCCCTTTTTCTCTATTTAAATTTCATTCATCATAGATTATTTGTGTCAGGCTGACCGATTAGTGCAATAAAAAAGGTGCCACAGCACCTGGTTATCAAGCAAAGAAAACAAAGTAATACCCTTTAATAGTCAGCATACATAATAAATGTTCAACATCATATGAAATGCCTTCTGGATTACCGGGTAAAAGATGGGGTTACATATAAGGAATTCCCAGTCTTTTTTGTGTATTGGTTAATTTAAGATAGTGTTATTGGGGAAGTCAGCTATACTTTTTCAACTTTTTCGTGTCTCTTCACTACTTGTTTCATCAATCTTTCAATAACTGATGCCTGTTCATCGCACTTCGTTTTGTAAGCCATCAACATCTGTTTCAAGTTCAAAATTTCTTCCATTAGTCGTGCTACAGTTAGGCTTTTAAGCTCTTCTACCGAAGAAAGTTTTTTTTCAATCCTGAAATCCTCATGAATTTCTTCGATTTCTTTAAGCAGAGTTTGATACCATTCCTCTAAATATATTTTTCTGTCACCAGTATATAAACTTCTTGTTGTCAATTGTAGCGTCGAGGCTACCTTCTGCAAAACTTCTTCCTTGCTCAACCTTTGAGTGAGATATATCCCCTTCTGGGCTCTCCTGATAAACGTTCTTTTTGCACTGGCAGCGCCTCGAGTTAAATCTGCATGGGAAATTTGTTTCTTAGCCATTGATAACACCACTCCTCAGAAATTCATCCATTTGCTTTACTGTCGGACTTGGAAACTTCCTATAATACTTTGCAATGTATTTTTTCACAGTTTGATATACCTCTTTTTGAACAGCTTCAGCTTCCTTTTCTGAAAGATGTTTAAACTTTCGGAATAGCTCCTTAAATGTCTCTGGTTGTAAGTCTTTTTTTATATCGTCTATCCTTAACGGAAGCGTCCTTTTCTCTACTTTATCTTTGGTCTTCTTTAATAAAGTTTCTTGGTGATGAACAAAGACACCCCATCTAACAAGCTCCGCTTTATGCTCCAGTAACATATCTTCATCAGGGCTATATTTATTACACTTGTAACACTTCAATGTGTGGTGAAAACAAGTTACCTTCGCATGAGCGTTGCAGTTATGTGTTCTCATGGGAAATCCCTTCGGAATTTCTCCATCCGGTTGAGATTGTTCTGAGGGAAAATCAAGACCTTCTGTTTTCTTCAACAGTTCTTCTATAAATTTTTTTGCTGTTTCCTCTTCTTCCACTACATCAATAATCATAGAAGACTTTTTAAAAATGCTCTCTTCACTTAGAACCTTTACGTCTTCTGTAACAGAATCAGTGGTGTTCTCATTAATAGTCCCTTGTATCCCATACAAACCTTGTTTTGATATATCCTGAAGTGCATCCAATATATCATTTCCCGCTGTGAGGGTGTAAACATATTGAGATTCCAAATTTTCATGTCCAAGACTATTCGCGATTTCTTCATTGGAGAGTCCTTTGAATTTCAAATAAGTTCCGCACATTCTCCTTAAATCATGCGCTGTGAAATACCTGCCACTTGGTGGAGGCGTATCTTTCCATATCTTCTTTTGTAAGTCTTTGAGATATGTAGTAACATAAATTGGGAGTAAAGGGGCTACTCTAAGTTGCGTACCTGCAACCAATCTTTTAGCTCTTAAATCGTCCCCTCCAGGATATAGCTCTGATTTGATTTCTATAGGCTCCGTAGGAGCTACACTCTGTAATTGCTTAACCCATTCAACAGCGTTTCTAGAGATTTTAACATCATGCTTTTTCCCCGTTTTTGTTTTATGGAAATGCAAGAAACTGTCACCATACTTATTTTGTTTTAAACAATTTTGCATTAAGTAACATACCTCATGCGCCCTTTTCCCAGTCTCTAGCATCAGCAGTGATAATCTTCTAAGTCTGAAATCAAACAGTGCATTATCTTGATGATAAGGTGATTGGTCATCTTGCAAAGTCTCTATTAGCTTAACTGCCTGCTTAAAATCAATGTGTTTCCCAAACCTTTTATCACGTGTCCCTAATCCTGCATTTGGAATGATTCGTTTTTTATTAACATTTAATTGGTTTTGATATGTATAGAAATCAAACCAATTATCAATAACATGGACATATCTAAAGAAGCTCTTTATACTGTCATCCTCAGCCATATCAACGAATATATCTATCAATCTACCTTGTAGTACATCTTCAATGGTGTGCACCTCACCAAGATATAGGTAATTCTGACACAATAAACGTAAAATTTTAGAATAGATTTTCCAAGTTCTAGGTCCTATCTCCTTAATAGCGATGGTCTCTGAATCACCGTCAACATTCGTATATGTTTGAAGCTTCACTTTTTTCACTCTATCTTTTAGGTCCCCAAAAACATACTCTTTTATATGGAGTGCTAGTTCCGTTTCAAAGGCAGGAGATTCTTCCAACCAGAGTTCCAATTCTAACTTGAAAACATCCTTCCTTTCCGAAAAAACCATAATTTTTTGAACTAAAGACCTTTTTTCCTTAGAAAGAAGATAACTAAGTAATGTAAAAATCCTTTTTCTTCTTCCATTATTTACCCCAGAAAACTTATCTGCGACCTCTTTTAACAAATCGTCAGTTATTGGTTCGCACCCAATCCCTTCAATTATTCCGTAACCAGAAAACCATAATCTCAAAGCAAGTTTTTGAATTTCCTCTTTGTCCCTGACTATTTTTTCTGTGTCATTTTCGTTCAGAGGGTCCCATTTTTTATAATGCTCATCAAACAAATCCGAAAGGATTGTAAAATTAGGCACAGCCTCCAAAGGGAATTGATGCAAGGTCCAAAAATTCATAGTGTATTCTAAAGGCAATCGAAATCTTTGTAAAAAAGCTAGACTTAACAAATAGTTTTGCATTACAAGCTCTCTATATTCTTTTCCTCTTCCTAGGAAACTTATAATGTCAGTTTGAATGCACTCATGAAACGGAATTGTAAACATAAAACTACACCTCTTGTATCCAGAAGGTGCAAGAGCATCCCACTCTTCTGGAGTAAAGTGTACTTGCTCATACATTTTCATTGGAATTCCGTTCAGTGTGACAACATATTCATCATTATTTTGAAGCAAGTGCAAAACTTCCATTTGGCAATGCCTCCTTAATATCTTTCCCCAACAGTTTTAATTGGACCATCTCCCATATCATTTCTGGACTTAAACTCAAATCAGTAAGTCTTTTTTGGATTAGAGCTTGTGTCTTTATAGAAGAAGCTGCGAAAGGGTTATCATCTGTATAATGTTTACTGTTCTGTACTAAACTTCTGTGTTCCAGAAAAAGTTGTGCTAATAGTCCGATAGCTTCCTCTATTTCTTCTTTTCGTAACAAGAAATGTTGACAACCCCAGCATCGATAGTACGTTTCACAGTTATCTTCAGACATACACCAGCCCATATCTCTTTTTCGACCATACTTTTTTAAGAAGCTTGATAGTTCCATTTCCGAATTTAAATCATCAAATATTCTACTGTTGTCAATGGATTCATCAGTCCACATTTCAATGATTTTTAGATAATATTTCCCTGAAATCTCTTGTTTTTCGTAACCATCGACGATGGAGTAGAGAAGGGTGTTACGCGAGATTTTACTTCTAAGGTAACGCATAGACATTTTTTCATCATGATGACCGAGTACAAACTGTGTCGCCTTAATATTTCTTGTTTTAGCTTGTACCAAGGTAGCTATAAAATGTCGAAATCCATGAGCACCAATCTCAAACATTTTACCATCATTTTCAATCTTATAATCTTCAATCTCTTTTATCCGTGGGAGAATTTCACATTTCAAAAAATCTCTAATTGCCGTTCTTGTTAGAAGACCGTTGACGTTATCTTCATGGAAAAGGTGAACATACCTCAGATTGTTATTAGGATTAGTTATTGCTTTAAACCCTCTTGCATGACAACGTTTCTGAAGACGTTGTATCGCTTCAATTCCAACATTATCAAACAGAGGGAACTGTGCATTAACATTACCACTTTTATCCCTGTATACGGAAGTTATCCCTAGAAAACTATCACTATTTAACATAGGCTTTAGGCAGTCTATTGCAAGGTTATGAATAAAATCAAATCGAACAGGACAAGACCCGACAATCAGCCAGAAGTCCTTACATAACGCTTCCCTTTCAGTATCGGGAACATACGCATAACATTCCTGAATTATCCTTTCAGCTAGTCCTTCTATAGGGAAGGCACGACCATCACTGTTTTCTTGCTCTGCTGTAACAGCGCGATTTAGCTTTGACGATAGCCCTTCAGGGAAATCAATAGTCTTTGGGAAATCAGGGTACTCATTTAACCCCCATTCAATAAACAACTTAGCATCAATAACATGTGCATAAGTATATGATGTACCGAACTTGAGGCTTAACCATTTATAATAAGCCCAGAATTCTGTTCTTTGGAAGTTTGACAGCTGTACAGTTTCACTATGTTCTTTTAGAAATGATAGAAAATTTGATAAAGTAGTATATTTCTTCGTTATAGTTGTTTTTGAGTATCTCCCAGCTATCATGTATTTTTGATAATCCCGAATAGGCGTTTCAAGATATGGGTGTTCAGCCATCAGTTTATCAACCGGGGGTTTTTTGTACCAATGGATGAGTTGCTTTTTTGTTGTATAACCAAGAGCGAACCTTGCTTTTTGTATGATATTTCTTGAAGTAACTACCGAGTTGAACGACCAGTCTACACAGTTCTCTAGTACATCTTTGTCTGTAACATCCTTCAATTTCTTTCCAAATACAACGCACAACTTATAAAAACTTCTAACAAAATACTCTTTCTCGGAGTCTTTTCGCAACGCTTTTAATGCTTCGACTTCCTCTTCAGTGACAAACTGGTAATGCTCAGCTAACTCCTTACATAAACCACTCACTCTATTAAAGAACTTACTATAGTAATCTATAATTGCTTTTCTATATTCAGGATAATGCATTAAACCTCTTTCTAAAGCCCAAGGTAAAATATATCCAGAGTCCTTCATCCTACCCCATTTGAAAGGTTCTTTTTCTTCTAAAGGCGCCTTCAGCCAAATATCCCCTGTTGAATATTTGGTTTTTAACTTGTTTAATATGCCTTTCAACGCTTTCTTTCTGCTCTCGTTTGCTTCGCTTCTAGGTAAATCTTCAATTTCAATCCATTCTGTATTCATCAAATTCATACCTTCCCACCATTTTTGAAAGTAGAAGCAATGTCTCCTACCCTGTCGTCTGTATGCAAATCGTCCTGTCCAGGTAAGTAATGAAGGTAGATTGTTCTAGTTGTTTTTTCATCTCTATGACCTAACCATCTAGATACATCGTAAATGGGTTTGCGTTTAATTCGGATTAAGTGAGTTGCAAAAAAATGCCGGAATGAATGTGGAGAAAAGTTGAGATAAAAATCTTCTTTTTTAGAACCAGAAATAACGCTGCGGTACTTAG
The DNA here is from genome assembly GCF_052805735.1 of Bacillus sp. N6. Classification (NCBI taxonomy): domain Bacteria; kingdom Bacillati; phylum Bacillota; class Bacilli; order Caryophanales; family Bacillaceae; genus Bacillus; species Bacillus sp. N6. The sequence goes on along the minus strand of NZ_CM127843.1, from coordinate 2,117,350 downwards.
AATAAACCGTCCCCCCAGTAATTGCCTCTCCCTTTGAATTATTTGAAGTTGAGTAAAATAAATAATCATGTTCTTGTCCTGTCTCTTCCATTACCAACTGCCTTTCCTTGATATGTTCAAGTAATAAGTTTGTGAGCTCCTGCTGCGAGAAGAAGTTAGGAATTAATCGTGGTTTGACAGTTTTATTTTGAGATTGAAAATTTTCAACCTCTCTTTTTACTACATTACAAACCCATGCTTTTAGCGTGGTATCATACGATAAATCGCCATGCATCTCATTCTTTAACCATTCCTCTGCCTTGTTAATATCCCAAAGATAAAAGTCTTTAGGTACTTTTTTAGAAACAAATAGAAGGTTTCGAGCCTCAGACCTTCTAAGTCCAAAAGACTTCAAGATGTAAAACAAAAGTCTTGTTTGAATATCGCCTGAAAGAATCAAGGACATGAAATTGTTTACCTCTTCTTCGGTCATCACTTCTTCCGATAATGACTGAATGCGGTCTGCTGAAGCGTTCGGATTACTAAAACTAGCCTGACTTAGTATGGCGTGTACATCCGCTACTATTACATACGTTTTTCTCCCTGTTGTACCCGTTATGGCAGTTGTGAATGCTCTTTGCTTTACCGGAATAGATGTAATGTCTATATCTTCGAATTCATGGGTTTCTTTTTTTAAAAAGTTTAGATACTTACATGCCGTTTCAACAATGCCACTTATAGTATCATGGGACAAATCTTCGAATCTATCTTGGACCATTATTCCTTCAAAATTTAAACCAATAGAGGACACTTTACCGAAATGCTTTGCTCGTTCATGCAAAGGCACTTTTTTCAGTAATGACCATTTAATTGCCTGATTAGGTGTGGCTCTTAAACTCTTTAATAAACGCAAGTAACTAACAAAGGATACAACAACTGTAAAGGTATCCACTTCTAACAAATCAATATTCCAAAAATCTAGGAAGTCCAAAAATCTTCTCAATTGATGCGCTTGTCTTGAAATAGTATTTATAGGAGTGTCATTGTACTTTTGCTTTAATAAAAAGCAAGTGCCATAGTAATGCAATTTATGAGAAGCAGTATAAATATGGATTACATTGTGCGTTGTATTTTCTTTGCCCTCGGCTCTTCCTATGAAGTCTACATAATGTAAGCCATTTATCTCGGTAAAAGAGTAGATATTGGCGTACTCCTTTAACTGGACAACCTTGTCTAAAATATTGGAAATATCTTTTAATGTAGCATAGTCCATCTTGTCACCAACTCTCTAAAGTAAACTATCATATTTATCTTCCAACTAGTTGTAAAGGGAGATTTTTAAGATTTGATATTAACTTGATTCGGTCATTTTCTTGTTTGCGTTTTTTTACAAAAACAGCATTCGGCTGCTAATCCTAAATAATCCCATATTAAGAGTAATGGTATTACTGACCTTTTTCTTAATAACCTTTCCCGTTAATTCATCAATATCATTACTAAAGTTTAAGGAAATCCTAATGAAAGAGAGATTTCTAAATAAATACCACCTTAGAACATCAACTAATGATACATTAGAGTCCACCAAGCTGGATTAGCATTTACAATCATAATAAGTTAAATTCGTTTACTATTCAATAAAAAAAATATACCAATTAGTGAAATTCGATTTAGATACTCTCTTTCCTTATTAGGATATTTATATTAATATGGAAATACTAACTAATAGAGGTGGACTGTTATGAGCTATCTTGGCAAAAACATTCGAATATTAAGAAAATCAAACGACTTATCCATTTCAGAATTAGCTAAGTTAAGCAAAGCAAGTCCGGCAAGCATTAGCCAAATAGAGAATGGAAAAAGAGATGCAACATTTAAACTCATTCTTAGCATTGCACAAGCACTGAATGTTGAAGTAGCTACACTAGTAACTCCTTCTAACGAGGATAACTACAAACATGATATTCAATCTGTAATAAAATTTTCCGACAACGATTTAATCATCGGTAAATCCGTAAATCCCTTACATCATGAAATACACTGGGGGGCAGTTTTTAACCTTTCTGGTGATGGAATGTTAGTTGATACTTTATATGTGAAACAAAGTGAAAAGGATTTTAACTTTAACACTTTCTTTGAAAAGACACTTAATCCTTATTTAATTCAACAAAGATTAAGAATAGTAATGTGGAAATGTATTGCAATTGATAAACCCTATTTAGAAGTTGTAAATGAAGGAATTGAATGGAATACATTTAAAGAAATTATTAATAATTTAGGACTTCTAATAACAGATAACTGACTCCTAATGATATTTACTATTTTAAAAAGAACTGCTGATACAATCTTTCAGCAGTTCTTTTTCTCTTTTTAATTTCTCTTTTATACAACTTTACGCTCCCATTGTTATTAAATTAGTCAGTCCATAATAAATAGTATCTTTTAATTTATGTTACGATACAAAAAGGACCTTTCTCGTTATCGAAAGGTCCTTTTCTTATTGATTAAATGCTATAGTCTTTTCTTAATTTACAGTTGCTCTCCGCTTCTTCTTTGAAAACAACTTATCATTAATCAAATCCTTCTCTTCTTCATTAACTCCATCTTTATCCATTGCCTGTTCAAATTCTTTCGTCATTCCATATAGCTTGGCTACCTTTAATACCGATTCCTTTACAGACATATTCACACTTCGAAACATCGGAACGATTTGTGAGGACACATGACGTTTATTATGTCCAAATTTGAAATCCTTTAGTTTTGTGACAAGGACATCGCAAAGGTCTTGTATATAATCATCTTTACTTTCCCTCATCATATCAATGATTAAATTTGTTAAATGAGTTCTATTGAGTGCTGGATGATAACCTGCACATAAATTTAATAATTTCATTTGATGACTTCTTTGTCCATAACCCAAAGCAGGATTGATTGCATAGTTTAATATTACAGCAACGGTATTTTTATCTACTGATTTTAAAACAATTTCTTCTATTAGATTTGCGCTCACTTCACTTTGCAACAGTTCGTCTAGTGCTCCATATTGTTCTTCAATACCTTCATTCTTATATGCTATGAAGAATTTCCCTACAGTTCTTCGAATAACATCTATATTTTCCTGAAAGACGCTTTCATCTAAATCTGAAACGTTTTGAACTAAATTCACAAAACTCCTCACACCACCAATTGTAGAAAATCTAGAATACAATTCGTTTAAGAATTCATTTATTTCTACTTGAATATTATCAATAAGGAATTCAGCATATGCATTTAGGTTCTCCTGAGTAAAATGATTTATAACAGATTTTAAGAAATACAATGCATCAATCTTATCAGCATCTGTATCAACTCTTTGCATCACTACATTAATTACTTCCTCAGCTCTTACCTCTGGTAAATTCGTTCCCATACACATCAGGCCTTTCAGTGCTACATCTGTGTAATTTGGAATAATATTAAGAAGCATATTCACGAGGCGCTCTAAATATGTCTTATCAATAAGCGTTGCATTGACCTTCAATAATTTTAAAAACCCACTTGCCCAACTAGGGAATTGGAACCATGAACTATTAGTAAAATATTCAATTCCCTGTTCAATGTTTCTTTTAATGTAAGATTGATTCTTTTCTTCTCGCCCTAACATAGCATATGCAGTGTTTATTCTGTCAAATTGCTGAGTGCTAGCACTATTATAGTCAATCGGATGTAGCAAATTACTGAAGAGTGTTTCCCTCTGTGTACTAGTAAAATATTTGTTTGCTGCTTCCAACGGTCTATCATATAGAGAAGAATTAGCTGCATGACTAATCAATAAATCGGATGTTTCGCTTAATTTCTCAAAGTTATCCTCTTTTAATGAAGCAATATGTTCAATAAGCAGTGACATCTCCTCTGTAATCTGCTCATTATCTTTTCCTAGCCCATTTACAATAAATTTGTCTAATCTTTTAGCTAATCCGTTGACGGCATCTAAATCGAATGAAATCATCCTCATAAATTGACACAATTGTATTACATCTTTCGGTTCTTTGAATTTGTTATCAGCTATTCCATATATAATCTTAGCCCCTACTTTCTCGTCTATTTCAGAAATAACTGGTTCTATTAAGTCAAAAATCTTAAACAAGAACGGCTTATCGGCAATACTGCTAATGCGGTGTATTGTTTTCACAAATTTCGTCTTATGTTTTTCTCTTATGAAAGGAGCAATTTCTAAAAATACCTCAACACATTCTTCCCATTGCACCTCCTCCTCCGATTGCCCCTCATCAGCTTCCATATGCGCAAGGAGTTGCTGATAAAAATTAAGGTCAAAATAATCAGCAAACATAATTGGATGTCGGCGATAAAGATTTAACAATTCAGTAAACGGATAAAAACTATATTCCTCATCTCGTACTGCAATAAATGTTTTTATCTTGTTACGTAAGGCTTCTGATAGTTCCGTCTCATGATTGAGAAAATAGTCTACAGCATTTGTAATCTGTTGAATATAGTCCTTATTGGTCATATCTTTTCCTAATGTTGTTTTCCAATCACTACTCTGACTAAAAAGTTGGTCCATCGTATATAGTATAGGCTCCTCTGCAATACCCTTGCTTTCTGCCAATATATAGACATTAAACAAATTTCCCAATTCGATTTGCCAAAGTCGCATACTAGGGATGCCTATTACCATTAACCGCTGAACAATAGCATTTGCAAGCTCCGTTCTTCGTCCAATAGGCATATGCTCAATAAGCTGATATGCTGCTTTTAATACAGTTGGTAAATCCTTTGTTTTACAATTTTTCACAGCATCGATAACAACTATTGCAACGTGTTCTGTATGTATTTCTTGTTCTAATATAGCGAGCACACCTTTATCATTTCCGCTTACGAGACTTTTTTGAATGTTACGTTGCTTCTCATCACCAGCCATTAGTCCAACTGCATCTTGCGCCAAATAGATAAACGGTGCCATATTGTCGACTGTAATATGTTGCTGTGCAATTAAAAAGTTCATCAAACCTTCATAATCAGGCTTTAACTTATACGTCGAATCTTTCTTTTCAAAGAGCTTTTTAACCGTTGGTTTTACCTTCATCTTTCCCTTCTCTTCGCTGTAGTAAAACGCAAGGAGGTCTTCTAGGAAATTAAAATCTTTAGAAACATTCATATAGACCTCATTATAATCCGATTGGATAACCGATAACTTGGCTAAAAATCTTAATCCCCGCTCATTCGTTAGAAGTTTTTCTTCTAATTTTCTTCCTTCAGTCTCCCTTGCCTTTGCTATGAGAAGATTATTAGCAAACGTATTGAGCAACTTCTTTACCTGTCTTGGAGTGGTTACTTCGGTATGGATAAGAATATCCGTTACAATCTCTTCAAATCTACTTCCACATAATTCAACTAATCCCTCGGCTTCTTGCCTTGCCAAGTCTAAAGTATATTGTGCCATATCACTTTCAATAATTGGTGGTAAAGGAATCCTAAAATGGAACAATTTGTCCAAAAATAGTTCCCCATCGATGTGTTCGGCAGACTTATTCAATTTCTCCTTCTCCAGAGCCTGAATTAAAATATTTTCATCGCAAGCTACAATAAAGATACACTCATCTACATCCACAAAAGCTTTAATAGCATCCAAAGCGTCTACTACCTTTCTCGGACTCAAACGGTCTAAATCATCTACTATAACAATAAGCTTTTGAAACCTCGAATTTTTCTTTTTGTATTTCTCAATCTCTTCTTTAAACAATTCTTCATATTCATCAGCGGTTTCTACTGGTTTAACTAACTGTACATTTGCTGTTTTCCGTTGCATAGAAGATTTCACAAACTCCTGTAACATTGCACCTAGAGGTGTCATGATAATAGGTAGCCATATGTTTTTCTTAAAATCCTTAAATGAATCTACCATGTTTTCATGAAGAGTGTTTTCTGTAAAAACAGCATTAATAATATCCGCAATCAAAAGAACTCCAGCAAATGTTGCTGATGAAGTTAAGAAAAGAAAACCTAATAACATGAACAGAGGTTTTAATTCCTTAATTAGTCCCCCGACAGTATGTGTTTTATCCTCAACAGTAGCACCTGCTCTGAATTCCCGAAACATCTCTTGATATTGTTTAAGAACAGTGGCATTTTTATCTTCATTTAACTTTCTCCAAAGGCTCTTCAGAAAGGCTTTTTTTAGAGAATCATTTTCATATTTCCATGCATTAATTTCAAAAACTTTATACTCATCTTTACCATGCAATTCTTTCTTTAATAGATTTATGATGGATGATTTACCCACACCCCACTTACCAATCAAAGCGATATTAAAAGGAGGATTATGTTCCATAATAATTTGCTTAATATTTTCCACATAATCGTGATGGTGAAAAGAATCCTCCCCTTTATTTTCTAGTGCAGTATCTTTTAAGAAATACGTTTTGTCCAATACATGACCTCCCCAATTACTACATTGAAATTATTTAGTTCAAACATAATTAATAATATATATAGTTTAACAAATAATATCATATCAAAATCTTGCTGATTTTATGCTGTTAGTTATATATGACCCTAAACTTTCATCTTGTTGTATACCTAGTCTTTTAAGAAACATTAAGACTCCCTTTCACTTTTTATATTTAATAAAAAACTATTGTCAAATTCATCTTCAAAAATATTATTCTCTAAATTTTTTTCATTCTATATTATTGAAAATTTTAATTTCAATATAAAAGGAACGGGTTTACTCTTCTACTCCTTTAAGTTCACTCATTTAATTAGTTCTTAAATCTAATAATAATGATTCAGCCTTTACGGCTAAAGTAGCTAGTTAATACTAAAAGCAGGTGCAAAACAATTAATGAGCGACCTTCATTATAAAACTCTGCATCTGTTAAACGATGTGCAATATTATTTCTAATATTTTCTGAAGAAGTATCATCATTTAACAAATACTGTAAGTAACTAATGAAGTCTTCAGATAAATTCTCCTTCACTTTATCATCCTTAAGGATATCGGATAAATTCACGGTAGTTTGTAAATTGCTATCTTTTCGTTGAGTAGCAATATCCGTACCGTTATATAGTTCATAAACTCTCCGTAGTAAGCATTCAATTGTTGGTACAAGTACACTTAAAAATGAAATAAATTTATTATTATAAAAGTGCTCTAATGCCTCTTCAATAAAAATAATGTCATTATCCGATACAATTTCAGAACGTTGTATATAATTCAATAAAAACTTCAAGTTGAAATCTTTATCTTTCTTTAAACCTAACATTGCAGGAATTGTAGTAAATTGAAAATGAGTCGAATAACAAAGTGATTTCGCTTCTATATCCCTTTTATCAATTCCAATTACCTTATTACTACCTAAATGTACAGAAGGAAGAATTTGGCTAGTGATAGAGCTACTCAAATTTTTTTCAGAGCTTTCAATTGTTTTCAATTCAGGAAATGGTCTATAAAATAGAACCTGTACTTTTTGTCCATCTATCTCAGAATCCCTTATAACTAGAAACGCTAAATCAGAAACACGATTTTCTAGTGATACATTATGGTCTGAAAAAATTCCAAAAACCTTTTTGTAATTTTCTTCAAAATCATTAATAATTTTTTTTCCTAATTTCAGCGGTATTCTTTGTTGTGGGGCTGTCCCAAATTTATTAATAGATTCACTAAGGACGGCTAAAGCCTTTCTAGCTCCTTCTTGATTATTTATATCTGAAAAAATAACAGAAGCCTTATGTGCATAATGCATCTTTGCCATTTGGTCTTTATTAGCTTCAGCAATACTTAAAGCAAGATTAGCTCGCCGCTCTTTAAATTCATTTCTGTCTACAGTTTGTATAGATACTGTTGTGACTTCTTCATACAGTCTATCCAAGAAATTACCGTTTCCCTCTTTCTTCAATTGTACTTCAAGTTCGTTCACCACAAGTGCGATATACTCATAATAACGATTTTTTATTTCTGAATCTCCCTCACTTTCGATAAAAGGAACTACATCAGACATAAATAAAATTAAATCAGATTTATCTTTCATTATAAGCCCTACTACTAAATCCCAAATATTTTGCCTAATAGGTTTTATTTTCTTCCCGTACTTTAAAAAATATTTTATTACATTCATTTTTAGACAAGGGTCATCATAAAACATTTCACGCAATAGTTCATCTTCTTCGATTAATTCTAAAATCCGCTGCATTAAAACCATTTTTTTCTTTTCATAATTTAATAAGTGCCAATAATACCTAAATTTCATAAACGGTTCCTTAGCCATTTCTGCTTTTTCAACAGAGTAAGGAATAGAATTATTAATTTCTTCACTATTATATAATTCAAACGCAGCACCAACTAATGTGCGTTGAACAATAGACTCACATATAAAATCTATTTCTTCATTCTCTTTTGGTATCATCTTTCCCAAGTCAGACACAAAAACAGCAGAAATTTGTTTCGTTTTGATTACCTTAGAAAAATTATTTTCATAATCGCTAAAAGACATTTTATATCCCCTTCTCCCACTTTAAATATTTGTTTGCGTTTAGACAGTACGAAATTTATACAAATTACTCCCATTTTTTAACTTCCTATGGCAAATTGTATTTACTCTCTATATTCAAGAAACCGATTTTAAATACTTTTTTAGGAACATTCTTCGCGCTTTTATCAAAATATTCCTTTCTTTTGATTGAGTAAAAATATTCTCTCATTCCATTTTACACCAGCATATTATTAACAAAAAGTAGTTTGCTTAATTTTAAAAATCTAACTTTCTATCTGTTAGCAATTTTTATTTTAAACCCATATTCATCCCATTTTTTCTAAATTTTCATGTCTCTCAATACATCATTAGTTTTTACAACTTCTAAATCTGAATTTCATATAGGTGAACTTTAAATTTAAGACAATAAAATAAAATTCCACACTTTTCACAAAACAAATAAATAAGTTTAGATATGATTTTTAGAAATAACAATCGACAGAATTATTATTTCTGTAACAGAAAGTTATTTAGATATCACTACAGTAATATTTTTGTCACATCTGAAGGGATTCAATATAAATAAACCTCTATTTAGATATTTTTATTTTTTCATAAGTTTAAAGAATAATCGTATATCAGAAATGAATCCTTGATTATGATAAAACGTAGAATATTTAGTTGCGTTTTGATTACGTTTTTTTGAAAATCGGTAGTTGTTTCAAATGAAATTTTGAATAAATCCTCTGTTTCTAAACAATTATCTAAAGTTGGAAAATAATGATAAAATAATAAAAATGAAGATTGGAGATAGTCGATTATGACATATAAAAATGATTGTATTCAAGACAACCAAGAAGTAAATGGAAATAAATTAAAACAACTGCTACATGTAAATATGAAAGCAGAGATATTGGATAGCGCATTACACCATACCAGTTATCAAAACGAAAATAGATTAGCGACCGAACAAATTGAAAAGGAAAAAGCGAAATCAATTTTGGGATATTCGTTACTACAATTATTATTTAATGCTCATTTTTTACAACATTCTCAAATGACTATACAAGACATAAATAAATTGGAGAATATTGAACAATTAGCTGATGATATTTATTCATATTACAAAATAAATGACCTTATTTACCTGGGTAAAGGAGAACAAAAAGAAAAAAAAAGCTTTTATATGGACATATCAACAAAAGTTATTTATGAAATTTATCGTCATTGCGGATACGAAGAAGTCTATCGTATTGTGAAACCTGTTCTTCTTTCACTGAATCTTATAAATAATGTAGACTACAAAACAAAGCTACAAGAATATGCACAAATCAAAAAAACAAATGTTACGTACAAATTAATAAAAGAAGAAGGAGAACGCCATGATAGAACATTTACAGTTAAAGTAGAATGTGATAATAAATACGCAATTGCTATCGAAAAATCTAAGAAAAAGGCAGAAAAACTAGCAGCACAGAAATATATACAAGAACAAAATATAAAAACTGGAACACAAGAAAAGAAAGAAGAATCACTTGTAAGGAGAGGAAGGCAGCAGCATGTGCATCCTTCAAGGGTAAAGGAAATAAATGTATTGAAAAATTCATTTACTCTTTCTAGTAAAGAAATATCAGATTATTTATTAGATACATGTTTGATTCATAAATCATACCGAAATGAAGTAAAAAATAAAAACTTAGATACAAATGAAATGTTATCTTTTTTTGGTTCACATGTATTAAATTTTTATATGGATGAATACCTCTTTGAAAATTTCACAGCTTTTTGCCAAGATAGCTCTAAAAATTTAGCGAAAAGACGAGCAGCAATTATAAATAATGAATTTTTGTATTCTAATTTACATTATTTCAATAAAGGTAGTTGGTTGCCTTACCTAAAAGGTTCCAGGGGTCTTGTTAACGATGTAACTGAGAAGTCTCTTGCTCCAACCATTTTTAAATCTATCATCGGCTCATTGTTTATTCATTCATATATTTACAAAAACAACAGTATAGCAGGTACCCAAAATAAAATCTTTTCTATAATATCCAAATTTTCATTAGGGCAGGAAAGTAGTAGGATATATGCGAACTGGATACAAGAGTTCTGTGCTCAATTGGGAATCGAATATGTATTTAGAGATGCAGAAGAAGGAATGGCTCATCAAAGGACGTTTTTAGGAGATTTAACTGTATCCTATTCAAATTTCGCCCTACCAAAACAGGTGTTTACAACATCTTCTACAAGTAAAAAACGCCTTCGAGAAGAATTAGCTAAACTTATGTTTTTATCTTGTGAAGATAAGTTTAATTTAAATCAAACACAACTTAAAGTTCCAAATACGGAATCTTGGAACCTAATTGTAAGGGAAATCATTGAATCAGCAATTCAAACCCGTAAAAGACATGATAACTTTAGCGCTGTCATAGGTGGAGTGTGCTTCACAGATTGGAACTTACAACATGCAATTTCTATTTTGGGTCATTTGTATGAAAGAATGCTGTACCAAGAAATTCTTGAGATTTATAATATTTGGAAACAAGTACATACAGAAATAGATGTGAAAGAAGCAATTGAAAAAAGTAAATATGTAAAAGAATTGAACTTCTTATTATATGACGAAGATAACGACTCGGATGAAATTAAAACTTCTGAATCTACGGACGATAATTCTATCGATTTTACAGATGCTCAAGATAAAACACAAGAACAAACAAATTCAATTGAGAAACCAATCATTCAAACGGAAAAAATGGTATCAGACGTAAAAAATAGAGAGGAAATAAGTCCTGACATTAAGTCTCCGAAGTCATTGCAACAACCAAAAGTTGTGAATCATATCGGAGATTTAGTTAACGTTCCAATAAAAACCGTTGAGAAAAAAGGAAAGTCAAAAGTAGATAAAATCAACACCAAATTGAACGAATCTCGCCAACTTGTTAACGTTGATGTGCCTGGATATATATCGAAGCAACAAAAGAAAACAATTATTTTTACAAAGATGTATGAATTCCAAACAAATAATTGTCCGTTTTGCGGAAGCTCATTAAACAAAACAGATAATTATATTCAGGCTGTATATAAAAAGAATCGAATTATTATTGAACATAGTGTATTGAGCTGTTCTATATGTAGTATAAAAGGCGCATCAAGGAAAGTTATGAATGAGTTAGAGAAACATGATTTTTCAGTAGAAATATACGGAGGTTCACCTTCTTACTATGCATCTACTATTATTGAGAAACGTAATGTGGTGACTTATGTAATTGAACAAAACAAACAAAGGAAAAAAACACGCTCAAACACAGTAACACCAGAAGAGTTGGAAAAACAGTTAGAAATCAAGAAAATAATAGGATTAGAGGGAGAATCTTACGTGTTTCTTGCGGAACAAGAGCATCTAAAAGGCATAGGTAGAATGGATTTAGCGGAAAAAGTAACATGGGTTGCTAATGAAAATTGCAATGCCGGTTATGATATCCAATCGTTTTTCGAAGATGGTTCTTACAAATACATCGAAGTAAAAAGTACAACTGCTAGAAATATACACTTTTATTTAACGAATAACGAATTAGAAGTAGCTAAATTGTTAGGGGATAATTACTTTATATACCGTGTAAGTAATTTAAGAAGTATCCCTCAAATCAATAAGATTCAAAATCCATATAATTTAATCTCACAAAACAAGCTAGAATTAAAACCAACACAATATATGGTAACAGTAAAATAGAGTACCCTAGAGATATTCATAACAATATAAAAATAGAAAAGGAACTTATAAATCAGCTGAAAGTATCCGAAAGCAAATTTTTCAAAAATACGCTTGAGAAAACCTTATCTTTTTTAAACACTATTAAAAAGCCACTCAAACTTGAACTGCACCCCAATTGTTAGACACAGTCTAACAATTGGAGGTGCAGTTTTTTGTATGACAAAATTTACGAAGGATTTAAAGTTAACGCTCGTTCAAGGATTTAATCCGAAAATAATTTCTCAAGCAGAATATGCAAAACAGATGCATATTACAAAGGCACAATTTCAATACTGGTTACGCTTATACGAACTCCATGGAGAAGAAGGTTTACACGAGGTCTATACAAATTACACCGCAGAGTTTAAACTAGACGTACTAAATTTTATGGCTCAATCGGGTATATCGTTAATGGATACAGCGGCTATCTTCATGATTCCTTCTTTTACAACGGTTTATCAATGGAAGAAGCAATTTGAAGTAGGTGGCTTAGATGCCCTTGAACCAAAGAAAAAGGGGCGTCCATCCATGAAAAATAAAAACACAAAACATGATACTAAAAAGATTCCGGCAGAAGGTTCAGTTGAAGCGTTACAAGCTGAATTAGAACGCTTACGTATGGAAAATGCGTATTTAAAAAAGTTGAATGCCTTAGTTCAAAACAAGGAAAAATCACCAAACAAGACAAGGCACAAGTAGTCTATGAATTAAGGCATGAGTTTCAAGTGAAAGAATTAGTAAAGTTAGCGGATATCCCTCGAAGCACCTATTATTTTTATGTAAAACAAATGGATAGAATCGATCCAGATGCCGATTTAAAAGTAGAAATTAAAGCGATTTATGATGAACACGAAGGTCGTTATGGATATCGTCGTATTCGTGATGAGTTAGCCAATCGTAATCAAATAGTGAATCATAAAAAAGTGCAACGAATTATGAAAGAGTTAGGTTTAAAATGTCTTGTACGTATGAAAAAATATAAATCTTATAAAGGAACAGTTGGTAAAATCGCACCTCATATTTTAGAGCGTAAATTTACGGCAGATACGCCAAATGAAAAATGGGTAACCGATATTACAGAATTTAAATTATTCGGTGAGAAACTTTATTTATCACCTGTATTAGACTTGTATAATGGTGAAATCATTACCTATACAATTGGCTCTAGACCGACGTATTCACTTGTTTCAGAAATGTTAGAGACAGCATTAGAAGGTTTACCTGAAAATCACCAACTAATGATGCATTCAGATCAAGGGTGGCATTATCAAATGAAACAGTACCGTCACGCATTACAAAAAAGAGGTATCGTACAAAGTATGTCTCGTAAAGGCAACTGTTATGACAACGCAGTAATGGAGAATTTCTTTGGAATCATGAAGTCTGAGTTTCTCTACATAAAAGAGTTTGAAAGTGTAGAGCACTTCAAAATAGAATTAGAAAAATATATAGATTATTACAATACAAAACGGATAAAAGCAAAATTAAAAATGAGCCCGGTGCAATACCGGACTCATTTTTATCAAGCTGCCTAATGAAATAACCGTGTCTAACTTTTAGGGGTCACTTCAACTGAAAGTGGCTTTTTAGAATATTTATTGCAATTATTTCTTTTCCATTTTCATTTTTCTTTACAGCTTCTTTATTTTCATTATGTTCATCAACAATGCTCTTCTTCTTAAACAATTCCCAACCTAAATAAATCACTTCCACCCTAAGAGATACAACAGAAGGACCTTTCATCGTGTAATCCTTCATAAATTTTAAGAAAAGCGTCACCTAAACTCCTTGTTATATTAACACCCAATATTAATATACATCACATAAATAATTCTTTTCTCCATTTTCTCACCGACAAATTCAAATTAAAATCGTAAGATTCTGCGCTTTTTTAGTCTAAAAAGAGTATTAATATCTTCTTCTTTTAACTCACCGTACTCAAGTAATTTCTGATGAATACGAAACACTTCTGGCTCATTTACCAATGATATAATTGGATGATATTCAGTCCCAATAAAATAATATTGAGGTATAAGGTTTCTAATTCGATGTTCTGCCGCTCCCTCTAATAACACGCTTTCCTCATCAATATCAGCAACCCCATCGTCGTACTCAGCGTCTGTGATGTATCTATCCCTAAACCATGCTGCTTCTTCCATAGTATCATCTTCCCTTTCTTCATAAATTCCAAAGCGCAGCATTGGCTTCGTCTTTATCAATAAACACTGTTTATCAAGTGAGCCAGGATATTTTAATGCCCATAATTTATCAATCTGAATTTCAATTCCATCCATTATCCACGTTTCATCATCCAGTTTAAATAAATTAGAATGAATTTGTGAACTGCTAAAACCTTGCGTCCACCAAAGATTTATATTATCCCTTACATCAATTAACTGATTCATAACAAAATCAATTCGTTTTTGATTCCCTGCTTCTACTAAACCATTCTTTCCAGGGAAAGAGAGTCTTAATAATTTATCAAATACACTTAAATTATTATTTAATCTATCTATTTCATCCTCAACACAATCCGGTTCCTGCAAACCTTCAATCAACGCCCTCTCTATTTCTTCGATTGTTTGAAAACGCTCTTTAGGAGAATTACTTAACATTTTCTTTACTATTGGTTCAATAACTTCATAGGATAAATCCTCAGCCGTAAGAGGAGCCCTATCTCCTCTAGTAGCACTTCCTATAATAATCCATGTAATAATTTGTCCTAAAGCAAATATATCCATTGTACAATGCGGAGTATTTGCTTTTTGAAACTGTTCTGGTGCTGAAAAATCAAAATTAGCCATTCTGTCACCTTTTTTTGTTTGGGCGTGTCTTTCATAAAATTCAGGGTCAAACCACGAAATGCCAAAATCCGCTAAAACCATCTTCCCATCAGTAGCAACCAAAATATTTTCTGGTTTCAAATCCCTGTGCACTATGTTTTTCTTATGGATAACTGATACAATTTTAAAAAGGTTATATAAAATAGGGCGTAAAGTATCGAAATTATTAATTTCCACGGTGTTTAGCCATGATTTTAATGTATAAGGATACTTTTTCATCAATATGTACGGAAATTGTTTTCCCTCAATTGTCAAATGACCATAATAATATATTGGGACTACCGCTCTAGTTTCAGCTAACTGTACGATTTCTTTAAATTCCGTTAAAAAACGCCTATATTTTGTAGAGTTTTGTCCCACTTCTTCTGCCAATATTTTTATAGCGACTTCATTTTTTCCGAAGTCGGCAGTAAAAACAATTGCGTTTCCTCCTTCACCAATTTCTCCCTTTACATTTATATCTCCCATAGGAGTCTCAAGTTTCCCCTCAGTCTTCAAAAAACTTCTAATTACTTTCTTATTGTTATCAATCATATTTTATCCCCTACTCCATTTGTCTATAAATTCTTAGATATATATTATTGTTTTAAATCTGCTATTTTCTTATGCTCATCAACAGTTCTTTTCTTCTTAAAAAATTCTATTCTTAACAAAATGAGTTCCCTTTATCTAGCAAAAAAACCATATCCCCCATTTTAATATTATCCATTATAAAATAACCTTTTATAGTTTGGTTTATTGCTCCATATTAACAAAAAACAATGTCTTTTTTGTCGAAAAAAAGTGAATCCATCACACTTTTTATTTTTAATAATAAAAGCATTTTAATTAACACAAAAATTCAGGCTGAGCTTTATCCAAATTACATTCTCTTCATTTCACCTGTTTTTCTTAAACTTCGCATGTAATACTATTACCCAAGAAACTTTATAAATTTATGCGGTATTCTTTTATAAAAATACTTTTATAGTATGACATTAAAAATTAAAGTATTGTTTAACGCTGACAACAGCTTTTTTTATTTCTATTTATAATTTACTTAAATTTAGATAAACAAGGTTAGTTTCTTATCTCAAATTTCATGAAAATTTTCTGAACCATAAAGTTTGAGATAGGACAATCTTGAATCTTTGATACATTGCATTTTTACAAAAAAACGTTGTCTTAAACTTCATAAAATTGGGTGTTATTATACCAAGGGATTCAGCCCACACTCATCTCAAACTTGGTGAAGGATGACAGAGTACCTTCAGTATAAAAATTTTTCACTTTATAAAAACCAGTTCTAATCATTCTTTGATAGCTGTTATAGCAGCAAATCCGTTGAGTTAACAATATGAATTCCATATGTTAGTTTTAATTGCTCAAATGCTTTTTCCGTTTCCTCTTCATAACTAGGAATAGGGCTCATACAATCATTTAATAGATAAATATTGGTTGTTACAGAGCGGTCATCTGTATAATGTTCAACAATTTGCTTTACTGATTCTAAGACACAGTGAGATTTGGCCTCTCCCGCAATAATAATTTTTTTGTAAGATTTTAATGAACTTAAAAATTCATAATTCCCTTCATCATCCACTGCATATTCAGGCTTAATCATCCCATACATTTCACTTAACGGATTTTGCCCCTTTACAATTTTTTCTATTTTAGTGTTTCGAGCAATAGAGTGGAAATGAATCATATTAGAAAATTGACCTTCTAATGCCGCCCCATTAGTTCCTTCAATGCAGTGATACGTCCAAATACACAGTTGCTTCTTACCTTTTTTTTCGAGATTACGCAGATAGTCTAAGCTTTCTTTTTGTTTTTCCACCGCTATCCAAATCCCCTCCTCTACATCATCTGCTGTAATAATAGTAAATGGGGCTGGGTGATTGCCTTCTCTATCCACCCACCAACTAGGGTGAAAAATTTGATGTAAGTCATGGGTATCTAATGACACTGCGATGGTTGTAATTTTATTTAAGTTCTTATAGATAAAATTTGTGATATTTCGAATATCCCGGTGAGAATTTGGAACCCCTAATTCTCCGTTCTCCATAAAATCATTTTGAAAGTCAATCCCAATAACCATTACTCGTTCCTTATCTTCCCTCGCAGGAATTAATTCCTCTGCCTTTGCCAAAACAAGTAATTCATTTAGTTTCATTCTGTTTGTTCTACCAATTTCATCAATCCTAACAATGTCTTCAAATCTTGTCTTCAACTTAATTCATCTCCTATCTCAATGTTTTTTGATTTGCATTTTAGGATACTACTACTGTGTAAAAAGTAAACGGTCCCACAACAGAAACATACGTTCTGTCTAACTGCGAAAAAAATAGCTCATTCTAGAGTCTGTTTTTATGCATATAATATCAAGGTTTAGTCACACCCCATTAAACTACAACAACAAGATACAAAACACTAATTAGTTATTCTAAAGAGTCTTTTCAGATTCTGTTTTTAGCTAAATAATTCCTTTACTTTCACATACATATTTTAACATTAGTGATTAATAAAAGCTAACCATATCCTTCAATTGCAAACAGATAATTAATTGAAGGATTATTATGAGATATTACTGTAATAATAAGCTTTAAAAGGAAAATGGATTCCTAATATTCATAAACAAATATCAGTACAAACACCTACAAGATGAACTTCTTCTATTCCTCTTTCTCTTAACTTCATTTCTAAGTCGGTTCCTGCAAATGCACTATATCGTGTTTTATCCATGTAATATACATTTTCAGCATTTTTATATGTTTCGTATACATCTTGTAATTCCCCAAACAAATCTCTTCCACTTGTACCAGCTATATTATGGGGTGGGAATAATTTTGATTCTGGATGATATACATCATTTTTTTCATGTTTATCAATCGCAAAGACAACGTAATCTCCATTTTCAATATATTGCGTCGTTATATGTACAATTTCCTTCTCAATTTCTTGACCTGGTTTTCCGCAAGTTAAAGCACCTTTTTCCGCTACAAAATCATATGTATAATCAATATTAATAAGAGCTCGTTTCATAACTACTATCTCTCCTTCTCCTGTTTCACAGTAAACAATAGAAAATTTGTTATTACGACATCGTATGTACTATTCGACATTTCAAATGAAATACCTACATTTTTCTTCTGAAACTTACCTTAGTCCGAGTTTATCATATAATAGATAAACAATGGTAACACAAATAGGTCCTATTAATAAGTCATGAATTTGATAATTGAGCGTAACTTGAATCACCTCTTGTATCGTAAACCAAAATACTGCCATCATCATACTAATTAAGACGATACGAATACACCGATTCACATCTTCAACCTCTTTCTCTGTCATAGTAGTAACAAGTGATTTCTTCCTATTTAATCGTATTAGAAAACGAAACAAGTTATTCACTCTTGCACACTCTAGTCCAAATAAAAAAGCACACTACTTTTTTGAGTAATGTACTTTTTATTCTTATTAAGACGCAGGCTTTGTCTCAAATGTTGCTTGATTAAAACTAATAACCTTTCCTTTCGGGTCATTGTTTTCATACTGAACTGCAGTAATCGTATGACTACCTGTTTCAAGCGTCTTTTCTTTTAATTGTACTGTTGTCTGCGTTGTACTAGTTACTTGATGTCTATCTGTATACATTTGATCTACAAATATGAAGGTTTCTTTATCACTTTGAAAATTAGAAAGTTCTAATTCAACTTGCTGAATTAAAGTATCCTTTTTAATGAATACAGTCGGTATATTGCCATTTTCAGAAGTACCATCTGGAGTAATAACTTTTACTTTCCCTTCTCCAATTGACATTGCACCTTCAGGAAATACAACCATATTCTCATCACTTGCGTTTACAACTTGTTCTTCCTGTTTTGATTGCGCGTCCTCTTTTTCCTGTGGAGCACCGCAACCTACTAATAACAATACAGACAATCCAGTGATTATGAATTTTTTCAAAATTCATCCCCCCTGTCATTTGATTATAATTTATTATACAAAAATAACTTTTAAATTTTAAGACAACTTTTAAAACTTTTATGAACATATAGAAGCTTGCTCACGATTAATGTATCATACTTTCCTTAATAGAACATTAATTTTTTTATGAAATAAATAGTAATTCCTTCTTATTTATCATTTTAGCCCAACAAATCGATATAATACCCGCTCAAAAATAAAAAGACATTGATATGTCCAATGTCTTTTCTATGTAGCACTTTAAAAAACAAATGTTGTGATTTCTTCTACTTCTTTTCTTGGAAGTTTTTTTGGCTTATCTTTCGGAAATCCGAGTGAAATAACCATATTTATTTGTTTTTCAGGCTCAATTTGTAAATATTGGCGCAGTTCATCTTGAGCTAGCAATACTGGCCCTGTCATTGGACAAGTACCAAGTCCCTTTGCATGTGCAGCTAACATTAAGTTTTGTGCCGCTAAACAGCTACTCTTAATCCCTTCTTCTTCCCAAACTGAATCTGGAACAAAAGCAATTGGATCAAATATCTTTTCACGGAACTTTGATTCATATGGTGTTGCCAAACATACGATTAATACTGGTGCCTCAGAGAAAGCTGTTGCATATGGTCCGAAAGAACGTGTAAGTAATTTCCCTGCTTTCTCTTCTCCATTTTCTGCTGCTTTTGCCGCAAGTTTATGTAATGCATCCCATGTCATTTGTTCAATTTCTTTGATCTTCTCTCGATTCATGATAACTAAGAATTCCCACGTTTGCGAATTCGTATCACTCGGTGCGTAACGCGCACAATCAATTATTTCTTTTATATCATTAGTAGATACTTCTTGATCTGTAAACTTTCTAACACTTCGTCTTCCGTGAATTACTTCTTTAAAATCTTCATAATTCATATATTAAATCCCCTTTTTACAGCGTTTTCAAAACTTGTCCTATGCTTGAATTATATCATGAAAAAAAGCCGGAAGAATACCAGCTTTTTTCTTCATGATTAATTTGTCACTTTAAACAAACGAATACTCTCTTCATATGCAGCTTGTAATTTTTTCGTAATTGGTCCTCTTTCACCAGCTCCAAACTGTTCATCACCAATTTGAACGACTGGGAATATTTCAAGTGGCGTCGCTGTAAAGAAGCACTCATCAGCTTCATATACTTCTTGTAATGAAAACTCTCGTTCTTCTACTTCGATATGTAACTCTGTCGCTAATGTAATCACGTAGTGACGTGTAATACCATGTAAAATGAAATGATCCGCTGGATGTGTAATTAACTTATTATTTTTCACAATAAAGAAATTGGAATGACATCCTTCAGTCACAATACCACCTCGTACTAATATTGCTTCTTGATACCCTTGTTCATTTATTTTGTTTTTGATCATGATATTAGGAAGCAAATTTAAAGATTTTATATGGCAAAACTTCCACCTGATGTCCTCTTCTACTGTTACCTTAATCCCTGCTTCCATTGAAGCAACTGGTCTTGGGAACGAAACAAGATTTGCAAAATATGTCGGTTGTAAATCTGATTCATATACATGATTGCGCGGTTGTGCACCTCTTGATATTTGTAAATATACATTTCCATCTTCTTGAAATTGATTTTTTTCAATCATTTGATATAACTCTTCTACTAATTCTTCCTTCGTAAATGGTGGAATTATTTTTATTTCTGCCATAGAGTTAAAGAATCGTTCTAAATGTAAATCTAATAAATGAGGCTTGCCATCGTATAGTCTAAATACTTCATAAATACCATCACCAAATTGGAAACCGCGCTCTTCTAATGCGACCATCGGCTGTTCTTCCTTCGTATTAATCATTCTCCCATTAAACAAGATCCAATCTTTATGAGTAGCTTTCATTCTTCCCCACTCCTTTATCACATGATTGATTTTATTGTACAACTTATGTCACCCCGAAAGAAGGAATTTTCTGTATTTTCACAAATAAAAAATACATCACTTCGTAAAAGTGATGTATTTTATCATTTATTTAAGGAAATATTTTTCAATATCATCTAACATAAGGTTCGCAGCTTTAATACCGCCTGCTGTATTCCAGATTACCTCATCTACTTGGAATACTTTATTATTTTTAGAAGCCTGTAGTTGCTTAAAGAGTGGATCTTCTGTCCATTCCTTTGCTAACGAATTTCCTTCATTATTCTTATCTGCATCTTTATCAGACGTGAAATAGAATAAGTAGTCTCCGTCCATATTTGGAATTTGCTCTTTTGTAATTCCTTTTATCGCAAAATCATCTTTATCTTGTAATGGTGGTCGTTTAAATCCAATATCATTTAAAACAACTCCCGAGAATGAGTTTTTTTGATAAATACGAACATCACCTGGCACGAAACGAATAATAGAAACTTTAGAATTTAATTTATCTCCTAACTTCTCTTTCATTCCTTCAATACGTTTTTTATAATCATCAAGAGCTTTTTGCCCTTCTTTTTCTCTATTTACAGCTTTTGTATAAAGCGTAAAGTTTTCTTTCCAATCACCGCGTAATGTTTCTGCATAAACAGTTGGTGCGATTTCTTTTAGCTGATCATATATTTTTTCGTGACGCATTTTATTTCCGATAATTAAATCTGGCTTAAGCTTCATTACAGCCTCTAAATTAATATCACGTTCAGTTCCTACAACTTCCGTATTTTTTAACTCTTTCGCTACATGAGGATACCATTCATCACCAGCACGTGGTTTTGTAGTCCCCACTGGCGTTACGCCCACAGCTAGAAGAGCCTCTGCACCTTCATTTGTTAAAACAACAACTTTTTTAGGTGTACCATTTACTGTCGTTTCGCCCATTGCATGCTTTACCGTATATGAATCTTTTGCTTTCGCTGATATATCATTTTCCTTTTTCTCTTCTTTACTACATCCTGCAATTACAACCATGAGTATCATAATGCAGAACATAATTAGTTTTTTAGTATGTATCATATGTCCTCCCTAGATGAAATCGATTATCATTAACAATTAAAGATTAATGTATCCTACATACATTGTCAATGTATATCAGAAAACTTTTTTAATATATACTATTTAGATTCTATCCGCTTTTCTAATGTTTCTTTTTAAAACATAGTGCATAAGTATGAAAATAAATGTTGTTATTAAAATGCGTACCCTTGTTATACATAACAAAGATACGCATCCATATTGCATTATCATTTTAATTGCTAATATTGAGTATACTTAATATACGATGGATCATTATATACCCACTGCTTTCCACCAAGGTTTAACCAACCATTTTCATTTATATATACTAAATAAGATTCTGGAGAATTTAATTGGCGGATAACTGCAGATGTAGTTGATGGACCACTTCTTAAATTTACATTCATCCCTTGTATATATGCAACCCCAATCGGACTTCCATCACTATTACTTGTCTTTACAAAATTAATGTAAGAAGGATCATTATACACCCATTGTCCATTCCCCAAATCTAACCATCCGTTACTTTCCTGATAAACAACGTAAGATTCTGGAGAATTTAATTGACGAATAACTGAGGAAGAAGTTGATGGACCATTTCTTAAATTTACATTTTTCCCAAGGATATAAGCGATTCCCTTCGTTTGAGGTGTCGGTTGTGGGTTAGGAGGTTGTGGATTTGGAGCTACTCCAAAAATAGCCGCTATTCCATTCGCATACGCTTGACTTAGATCTTCAATAAATTGTGGATTTTTTAATAAATTTGCATCAAACGTTGTATCAATAAAGGCAGTCTCAGTTAAAATTGCATCCATTGCGGTTTCTCTTAATACCGCATAATTTTCTTTTTTTGCTCCTCGATCACGAAGACCGTATTTTGTTAATACAGGATTTACTGCTGTATGCATCTTTTGTTGCTTTGCATATGCAGTGCTGCTGTTGGATAACGCATTATAAATATAGCTTTCAAAACCTGTACCCCCGCCGCTATTAATATGAAATGAAATAAAATAATCCGCACCAAAAGCATTGGCAATATTAGCACGTTCCGATAAAGAAATAAACACATCACTATCACGTGTCATTTTAATTGTAATTGGGTAATTTACCGTTAAAATGTCTCGAACGCGTCTAGCAATTTGAAGTGTTAAGTTTTTTTCTACTAAACCATTACCAACAGCACCAGAATCATATCCACCGTGCCCTGCGTCTATAACAAGTTTCATTTTATTGCCCCGCCCCTTTCTTGTAATATGTTTGCATTGCTACTCGTCCTATTTTATGTGAAATGTACAAGTTCTGTTACAATTACAAATAAAAAAAACGCCTTATGTAAGGCGTTTTCTATCATCTTGCTTTAACCAATTTAAAATAAATATATACGATTGATAGTGAACATAACGTATGCAAAATAAAATAAATAAAAGTGTTATTCCAGCACCACTATAAAGTAAACCGAACTTTAAAAAAACATTCACAAGTGGTGGAAAGTTCATTAGATTTTGTAATGTACTAAGCATACAAAACATAATGAAAAAGACAGGGACATATTGTAATTCATACGGCTTTTTTTTCTTACTCATTCTTTTCCGAATGAGTATATGACATAATTCTGCTACTATAAAGCACCCTCCAATTAATACAAGACCAGAAGTCATCGTCATACATCCACCTGCCTTATATTTATTTTATCGCATAAGTAATCATCGTTATATTTTCTTTACATACTCTTCATCTTCTAAAGTAAAACCAAAACTCTCTATGAAAGACTTCGCCTTTTCTGTTAATTCCTCTTGTAGCACTTTTATTTCTTTCACATTTCTTTGTTTCATCATTTCTTCAAATGTAAAATACGTATTTGCACCATAACCGTAACCTTGGTAATCAAAATGAATAATTAGCTGTGATAAAACAGCTCGTTCCTCTTGAACACTATAATCTATTACACCAATATATGTATCATCAACTTTCACACAGTACTGTACCTTTTTCTCACCTAAACTATGCGATTTAAACATTTCTTTAACAACGCTTTCATTTTCTACATTAACTTTCTCAAACGTAATCATATGTTGTCCATCCTTTTACTATTATTGTATCAATAATACTTCCTATTTATGAAAAAAACCTTAAGACCGTATGCGATCTTAAGGTTTTTTTAATTAAACTAAGCTATACGCACGTTTTGTTTCTTCATGGAACTTATTCGTATCGTATTTATGCTCAACATAAATTTGGTGCCATACCATAAACGCAAGGACAGTCCAAATTTTACGGCTATAATCGCCTTTATCTGCACAATGTGCTTCCAGTAAGTTTAATACATACTGTTTGTCGATTAAATGCTCTGTTTTACTCTCGTTTATAATATTGATAGCCCAATCATGCATTTCGTCTTTTAACCAGTGACGAATTGGTACTGGGAATCCAAGTTTTTTACGATCTAATACGTGATCTGGAACGATTCCGCGTGCTGCTTCACGTAAAATAGCTTTCGTAGTTCCGTTAGCAATCTTAAATTCAGTTGGAATTTTAGATGCAACATCGAATACTTCTTTATCTAAGAACGGTACACGAAGTTCTAATGAGTTTGCCATTGTCATTTTATCAGCTTTTAATAAAATGTCACCACGTAACCATGTGAACATGTCAATGTACTGCATTTTGCTTACATCATCATAATCTTTAATCTCGTTATACAATGGTTTCGTGATATCCATATAGTTAACACTTTCATTGTAATACTTCATTAATTCAACTTTCTCTTCTTCACGGAAGATTTTCGCGTTTCCATAGTAACGCTCTTCAATTGGCGTACATCCACGCTCTAGGAAGCTCTTACCTTTAAATCCTTCTTTAAGAGCACCACTTAATGCTTTTAGAACGCTCTTACCTGGGCTAGGAATGTAAGAGAACATTTTTAGTGAGTTTGGCTCACGATAAATGTTATAACCACCAAATAGCTCGTCTGCACCTTCACCTGAAAGAACAACTGTTACATGCTTACGTGCTTCTTTTGCAACGAAGTACAATGGTACAGCTGCTGGATCTGCTAAAGGATCATCCATATGCCAAATGATTTTTGGGAACTCATCCATAAACTCTTTCGCTGAAATGAATACGTTATGGTTTTTAACGCCTAATTTCTCAGCAGTTTCTTTGGCAACATCAACTTCACTGAAACCACGTTGTTCAAAACCAATAGAGAATGTTAAAAGATTTGGATTCATTTCTCTTGCGATAGAAGCGATAATAGATGAATCGATACCACCAGATAAGAATGAACCTACTGGTACATCACTGCGCATATGCACTTTTACTGAATCGTATAACACATCACGAATTGCTTGGATATGCTCCTCTTTCGTTGCGCTTGAAGCATTGAAATAAGGTTTCCAGTAGCGATGGATCTCCATCTCTTTACCGATTTCTTTTACGAAATAATGACCAGGCTCGATTTTATTAACATCAATTGTTAATGTTTCTGGCTCTGGACCATATTGGTACGTAAAGTAATGTTGTAGTGACGTTGGATTAACTCCTTTATCTTCCATCACATGCATAATACTTTTCTTCTCAGATGCGAAGAATGTAGTATCACCTTGTTGTGCGACGTATAAAGGTTTAATACCGAAGTGGTCACGTGCACCGAAAAGTTTCTTCTCTTCACGATCCCAAATCATAAATGCAAACATACCACGAAGATAGTCTACACATTTTTCTTTCATATGTGCATACAATGCAATGATAACTTCTGTATCAGATTGTGTTGCAAACGTTGCACCTTTTTCAAGTAACATTTCACGTAATTCTACATAGTTGTAAATTTCACCATTAAAAATAATTACATATCGATCATTTTCATAAGTTAGCGGCTGATGTCCTGCCTCTAAGTCAATGATACTTAAACGGCGGAAGCCAAATTGTACATGTTCATCACGAAAATATCCTTCGTCATCTGGACCACGGTGGAAAATCATCGTGTTCATATTTTCAAATTGATGTTTTTCTGTTTCTGAAAACTCTCTAGGGTTTTCACATAAACATCCTACAAAACCACACATACTTCTTACCCTCTTTCGGTTTTCATTCTGTTTCTATACTACTATATCAACCCTATTTATACTAGCATAATCAACTGAATATGGCGACCAAAAACTATAAAAAAATCACTCCATTTCACATTTTTAACAATTTTTTATGAAAACATGAAAACTAGGCACTCACCTTTCTCCGCTTTTGTCATATGATATTGCAAATTGATTTCTAGGAGGGAATACCATGAGTGAAGAAAAAAAAGATTCTTCTCGCCCACCGGTTCGTAATTACTTAAAGCAAATTGATGATTTCTTCGAGCAAACACCTCTTCGCAATGTAATCGCTGATTTAAATCATTTTTTCCAAAAAGGAAACCGTTTATTAACATTCCCTGTAGATTTATATGAAGTTGGTGAAGAACTCGTTGTTACAGCTGAACTACCAGGTATACAAAAAGAGCAAATTCAAATTGAAATACAAAGTGAATACTTAAAAGTCTCTGTAAAAGAAGAGATACTCGAAGAAGAAGAAGAAACATCCCATAACTATTATCGCCGGGAACGTTCCATTTCAGAAGCATCAAGATTGATTAAGTTGCCGTATTCAATTAATAAAAAAGCAGCAAAAGCTTCTTATCAAAACGGCGTATTAGAAATTCGGGCGCCGAAACTTCCCCAACAACATGACATTTTATCCATAGACTAATGCAAAAAAATAAGGGTGCTATGCACCCTTATTTTTAATCCACTAATCGCTTCATATCACGTATAATGTCTTCGTATGGCGTATTACTAATACCACTATACTTTTTCATTACTTTTCCGTTTTGATCAATTAAATAAAATGATGTACCATGCATGACCTGACCATTCTCCGGCTTATCTACAAGTGATTGGAAATTATCTTTTGAAAACTTCGTGATATCTTCTAACGAATATCCCGTTAATAAATTCCAGTTACTAGTATCCTCTGTAAACTTTTGAATAAAAGCTTTCAGATTTTCTGGTTTATCAAGGTCTGGATCTACACTAAATGAAACAAACTGAACATCTATCTTCTCTTCTTTTGCCATCTTTTGCAGCTTGGCCATATTTGCAGTCATTGGTGGACAAACTGTTTGACAATTTGTGAACATAAAATCTGCAACCCAAACTTTCCCTTTTAAATCTTTTGTACCAAATTGCTTTCCATCTTGATTTGTAAATTGGAAAGTTTCTAAATCCCAATTTAATGGTTTACGAAGCTTTGAACCTGATTCACTACATCCAGCAAGTACAAAGAGACAAAATACAACCATAAGACCAATTATTTTTTGATAACGCTTCATTTATAAACCTCTTTTCTCTATCCTAAATTTAAATAGGTTATGTTTATAATAACAAAAGTTAACACTACGAGAAAATTGTTTACTACATTTGTTCACGAAATCGTACGAATTTACGTATGTTACTTCTTTATTTCAAGCGAATTACTAGACAAAATATATTTTTTTACTATTATTTCTATAAATAGAATTGATAAAACTAATTTTATTGTTACTTTTGTAAATATCTCTCCCTATTTTTTAACAATTCCTTAAACATTAATCCATGTTTTACACTGTATTCCTTAACAACATTTCGGTACAATACAAATACAACGATTGTAAATGAGGTGATGTTCATGGCAAAGCGCTATGAAAATATGGATAATGTTAGTACAAACAAATCAATTCGCTCTTTTTTACGCTGGCGTAAAGAACGAAAGCAAAACAAAAAGGATTTTTCTTTCTTAGTAGAACAATCACCCGTTAAACAAAGTGCATTTTTGCAAAGTAATGTTGAAAAAACGACTATCACGTGGATTGGGCATTCTACTTTTCTTATCCAAACGAATGGACTTAATATATTAACAGATCCAGTATGGGCCAATAAATTAAAGCTAGTTCCAAGACTTACAGAACCTGGACTTTCTATAGAAGCACTACCTAAAATTGATATTGTCCTTATTTCACATGGTCATTATGATCATTTAGATTTTTCAACTCTTCGTCAGTTGAATGATGATGTTCTATATCTTGTACCTATTGGATTAAAAAAATTATTTACTCGTAAGAAATTTAAACATGTAGAAGAGTATAAATGGTGGGAAAGTACGATAATTAATGAAGTTTCTTTTCACTTCGTACCTGCTCAGCACTGGACGAGAAGATTCTTATTTGATATGAATACGTCTCACTGGGGCGGATGGATTATTGATAATGAAACGACTATGGAAACCATATATTTTTGTGGCGACAGTGGCTATTTCCAAGGTTTCAAAGAAATTGGTGAACGCTTTTTAATTGATATTGCTCTTATGCCCATTGGCGCTTATGAACCAGAATGGTTTATGAAAGTATCTCATGTTTCACCTGAAGAAGCTGTGCAAGCTTATTTAGATTTAAACGCTATGCATTTTATACCGATGCATTACGGAGCTTTTGCACTCGCCGATGAAACACCTCGTGAAGCAATAACTAGACTTCGAAATAATTGGAATTTGCGCATGTTACCATGGGAACAACTGCATGTACTCTTTTTAGGCCAAACTTTTATTTATAGTAACGCAACAAATGATAAGCAAGTAAATGAAAAAATTGAAACTTTACATGTGTAACGTAACGACTGATTTTCTATATCCAACATATAATATAGAAAATCCTATAATGAAACTTTAATCAGTGGGAGTTTCTTTATCCCCACTGATTATTAACCTTCACCAATCGGGCTTTTACGGACAGCCCGCCACCTAACCTCTTTGCTCCAGCTAAATTTTGAGGTGGGAGTTTTACTGTCCGCAAATAGCAGGATAAAGGGTGTTATCTATGAATGAATATTTACAGACTCGCTATATCATTAGCGGTAGTGCCTGTATAGCTCTGCTTATTTCTTACTTTCTATTTACATAAAAAAGCTACTTGAAATATATTTTCAAGTAGCTTTTTTATTACTCTGCTAAATACATAAATCCGATTGCACCTGGACCTGTATGAGTACTAATTATAGGCGTTGTATAGAAAATTTCTGATTGAGCAAACCCACTCACTTTTTCAACCGCCACTTTCATACTTTCAGCTAAAGGAATTGCTTTCGCATGCGGAATTGCAACAGCCTTTACAACTTTTCCAGCTGTATCTTGCTCAAATAACTTAGCTAATGTTTTTACAATTTGGCCTTGGCTACGAACTTTCGTTACAGGATTATAAACACCATCTTCAAGACTAGCAATTGGCTTTATATTAAGCAGCGAACCGATAAACGCCTTTCCTTTACCGATACGTCCACCCTTCACTAAGTTTTCTAATGTATCTACTACTACATATAAACGAGTATTCTTTCTTACTTCATCTACACGTTTTAAAATTTCTTCTAGTGAGCGTCCTTCATTTGCCATTTTTGCAGCTTCAATCACTTGATATGCTAAAGCATGTGTAATAAATTGAGAATCAACAACTGTTACTTTTGTATCGGTCATTGATGCAGCACTATTTGCAGTTGCTACAGTACCACTCATTCCACTTGTCATATGAATGGAAAGTACTTCACTTCCATCTTCACCTAACTTGTCGTACATTTCTACAAATGTACCCATTGCAGGTTGTGATGTTTTTGGTAGTTCCTCTGATTTAATCATTTCTTCAATAAATTCATCTGGTTGTAGATCAACGCGATCTAAATATGTTTGTCCATTTACAGAGATTGATAATGGTAGAACATGAATGTCATACTTCTCGATTACCTCTTGTGATAAATCTGCCGTTGAATCTGTTACAATTTTAATTTTTTGCATATTATATTCTTCCCTTTCCAATACGCTCTCCTTGTTATTATACTAGTATTCCCACTGCTTTCAACAATTTGGAACGAAATTTCATCAAATTAATTATATTTTTATATCTAAAATGAAAAAGACAGAGCTCCTAACCCTGTCTCTACTCTATATCATGCATTTTTTTCAAGAGTATTTGTTTTATATACATTTAAATAATCATTCCACTTCAAACAATTTTGTAAATATTCACGGAAAGAATATGAAAATCTTGGATGTTTTTGTTTTTGAATTTTTGCAATAAATAATTGAAGACGAGACTGAATTAGAAACGATAATGGATGCTGTGCCTGTAGGACAGGGATTTCGAATATTTTAATACAATCCCCTGTTGAATGAGTGAAATAAAAACTTTTCGTAATCACAATATCAATCCTCTTTTTCATTGGATTTTTGAACTTCCTCTACTTTGCGCTGTAAGACGTTGTTTAAAGTGGAGTAAAATCAGACTTATATGATTTCTGTAGTCCTTATGGCTAGAAGATTTATACTCTATTCATCTCCACCTAATCCATCTTCCCGTCCTAAATATCTCTGAGACGGGAATCTCATTATCCATCAATTGTTTAATACATTTAGTATAAGCTTATAAAAGCGCAAAGTTTGTCTAAATTTTGGAGATTCTATAATTTTTTTCTTCTATATATTGTATACGTTTATAGCTATAGTATAACAAATAAATAAAAAAGTGCCTTTATAACGAGGCACTTTTCGACTGCATTTCTTCTCTTTTCTTTTTCCTCTTACTTACAACCTTTGATAAAGCAATACTTACTTCATAAATACAAATAAGCGGCACCGCAACTAAACTATGAGATAAAAAGTCAGGCGGTGATATACAAGATGCAATGATAATTAATGCTACGTAAGCATACCTTCTTATTTTTATTAAAAATTCCGCCGTAAGTATTCCAATACTAGTTAAAAACATTACAACGACTGGCAATTCAAAAATCACAGCAAATGGAACTGTTAAATTAAGTACAAAATGAAAATACTTTTCTGTCGTAAACATCGTATTAAACATTTCATTACCTATCGTAGTTAAAAAGTGAAATAGAAACGGCATTACAATAAAGTATCCAAAACATAAACCTGCGATAAATAATATAGACAATACCGGTATATACATTATTGTCATCTTTTGTTCATTTGGATGTAAACCCGGTTTTACAAATAACCAAATTTGTATAGCAGCAAAAGGAATTGTACAAACGATAGCAAATACTGTAGCAATCGAGAAAAAAATCCACAATACATCACTTGGACCGAGAACAGTTAATTTCATTGGTAAATCTTTTACAAGCCAAAAATAAATATCCTTTGTAAAAGTAAATCCAATAATTAAAAATAGTACAAAGGATAACACTGTATATATTACTCTTTTTCGAAGTTCAACAATATGTTCTACTACGCTCATTTCCCGATCTTCCATCTCGTTCACCACACTTTATTTTTCCATTACAAGGAAAATACATTACAGTTTTTCTTTCTTTTCCTTTTCTTGAAATGCGTCATCTGTCAATTCTTTCGTTGATTTTTTAAACTCTTTTAACGTTTCCCCTAAAGCCTTCCCGATTTCCGGCAATTTTTTAGGTCCAAATAAAATGAGTACTGCTACTAAAATTAAAATTAACCCTGGAAAGCCAATATTTGAAAACATTTCCCCATCCCCTTTATTAGTAGTTTCCTTGTCCTACTATTACATAATTTTATTTTGTCAAAAAAGTTTGAAAACGTCAACAAATCCATTGCCTTTTGTCAAAAAAATTCAAAAATATAATCAATTATACAAATTTCATTTTCTATTGCTCTTGTGTATGATATGGTAAGGGAAATGACATATTATTTTATGATAGTAGAAAGGATTTGCATTATGACTGAAAAAATGACACGAATGACCCAATTTGTAAAAGAAGAAATTGCAAATGCAATTACACATGGTATCGGTGCCATTTTAAGCATCCCTGCCTTAATCATATTGATTATTCATGCTTCTAAGCACGGTACCGCATCAGCTGTAGTCGCATTTACTGTTTATGGTGTAAGCATGTTCTTACTGTACTTGTTTTCAACATTGCTACATAGCATTCATCATCCTAAAGTAGAAAAAATATTTACTATTTTAGATCATTCAGCCATTTACTTATTGATTGCTGGCACGTATACTCCTTTTCTACTTATTACACTTCGTGGCCCATTAGGATGGACGTTGCTTGCTATAATTTGGACACTTGCAATCGGAGGTATCGTCTTCAAAATCTTCTTTGTACGTCGCTTTATAAAGGCATCAACTTTATGTTACATCATTATGGGCTGGCTCATAATCGTTGCCATTAAACCACTTTATGAAAATCTAACTGGACATGGTTTTTCACTACTTTTAGCAGGTGGAATTTTATATTCTGTCGGAGCTATATTCTTCCTTTGGGAAAAGCTACCTTTCAACCATGCCATATGGCACCTGTTCGTTTTAGGTGGTAGTGCGATGATGTTCTTCTGTGTACTCTTTTACGTCTTACCTACAGCATAATAAAAAAGGTTTCAGCTTACTATAAGCTGAAACCTTTTTTATTACTTATGTAATTGTGATGCGATAACTTCCTGTGTATGCTTCGTTAATTCTTTAATATCCATATTCGCATACTCTTCAGGTGTAATCGGCTTAGAAATTGTTACTGTTGCATGAGCTGACTTCATACGATTTCCATTCGCTTCAAACATCTTATATGTACCATCTAACGTTACAGGTAAAATTGCTACACCTGATTTTACTGCAAGATGGAAACTACCAGCCTTAAACTCTCCAACTTCGCCACCTTTACTTCTCGTTCCTTCTGGGAAAATTACGATAGAATGTCCATTCTTTAATAGTTCGATTCCATCTTTAATTGCTTTAAGAGATTGACGACGATCGCTACGATCCATAAATACACAATTCATAAGTTCCATCCAAGTTGGTACAACTGGGAACTTTTTAATCTCTGCTTTTGACACGAATCCAATTGGTTTATTTAAGTAACCTAGTAAAACAGGGATATCCATATTACTTTGGTGATTACTTACAACTAGTACCGGCTTGTCTTTCGGAACATTTTCAAGCCCTTTCACTTCTACTGTCCCTCCAGCTACACGTACCATTTTCTTACCAAACCAATTTGTCGTTTTGTACACAGCATTATCTTTTTCTTTTGGCGCCATCGTATTTACTTGTCTTTTAAGACGCCACATTCTCGGTGTAATCGCAATTACAATTAAAATTAAATAAAAGATTTTAAAAAACGTTTGAATCATACAGAACCCCCACCTATTATCATTCCGACCTTCATTATACTAGACAAACGAAGGAAAAAGAAGAAAAAAAGTCCAAACAGCAAGTGTTTGGACTTTTTAAGCATTCTATATTAGAAACGTTTTGCTAATTCACGAGCATTAGCAATTGCCGCTTCTTTAATTTCTTGTGCTTTTTCAGGGTTTGCATTCATACCCTCAACTGCAATATAATCAGTATCATTTACACCGACAAATCCTAATACAGTTTTTAAATGATTGCGTCCGAAGTCTACAGCTGCGTATGCTCCTTCAGAATATACGCCACCTGTTGCTTGAATGTGAAGTGCTTTTTTACCTTCTAATAAGCCGACTGGACCATTTTCAGTATATTTGAATGTTTTACCTGCGATTGCTACGTTATCTAAGTATGCTTTTACTACTGGTGGATAGCTAAAGTTCCACATTGGAGTTACGAATACATAACGATCTGCATGCATAAATGTTTCTAAGTTTGTGTTCATTGCTGCTACTTTTTGTTGTTGAGCTTCCGTTAAAGTTTCAAAGCCTTCACCTGCTGCAAATTTACCCCAAGCAGCAAATACATCTGCATCGATTGCTGGTACAGTAGTATTGAATAGATCAATTGTTACAACTTCGTCTTGTGGATGCTCGTTTTTATAAGCCTCGATGAAAGCTTCCCCTACTGCCATTCCGAAAGAACCTTCTGCTGAATTTGGATTTGCTGTGATAAATAATACTTTTGTCATTGTATTCTCTCCCTTTTTTCTCTTTATCTTCAATTCAAGATTTGTTTTTTAAAAGTTAATAACTTACCTTATGTAAGTATAATACAAAAAGTTTTATTCAATGTCAATAAAAAATAGCTACTTTTTTTTCGTAAGTTAATGATTTATTTTGTTTCTCTAAAATTTAGTATACAGATATTAAGACTTCTCATACAAAAAGGCTACCTCTATAAATTATAGAGATAGCCTTTTATTACATATTATTTTTGAAAAACATGTTTTACTTTTTCAGCTGGAATGTTACTTCCACCTCTACCTTTTACATCTTCAATCATCATTGTAATGACCATATCTGGCGAATTCAAATCAAATGCAGCGAACCAGCCTAGTTCTTTTCCTTCGGCTTCTTTAGATACTTTTAATTCCGCTGTACCTGTTTTTCCAGCAAGAGTCATTCCATCAATCTTAGCAATTTTCCCTGTACCATCCGGATCATTAATTACTTTCGTCATAGCAGTTTTTAATATATCCTGATTTCCTTTAGAAATTACATTTTCTTTCCAAGCTTTTGGTTGTTTATCTGTTTTAATAATATACGGTGATGGAATCGTTCCATCATTTACAATTGGCGCATACGTTAAAGCTAAATGAAGAGGAGTCATTAATACTTGTCCTTGTCCATATCCTGTATCTGCCATTTGAATATCATTTTTAATACCGTCATTTGCAATTTTAGAAGCAGGGAATCCATATTCAATTGGTAGTTTCTCATCAAATCCGAATTTTTTCGCTTCACTCATAAACTTGTCTTTTCCGATTTTCAACGCTTCTTGTGCGAAGTAAATATTATCCGAGTATTTCATCGCCTTATCAAAATCAATCGGATTTGCATCTTTCACACGCGTTACATAATAATTACCCCAAGAAGAATCTTTTGTCCATTTTAATCCTTCAATTTTCAACTCTTCTTTTGGATCGATTGTTTTCGTTTCAAGACCAATTGCAGCTGTAATTGGTTTAAATACAGAACCTGGTACCGATAATTGTGTAAAGCGATTCGTCATCGGTTTTTTCGGATCATTATTCCAAGCTTCGCGTTGCGCTTTCGATGTTCCTCGTGCAATTAAATTAGGATCATATGCTGGACTACTTACTAGTGCAATTGTTTCTCCACTTTTCGGATTGATTGCTGCACTTGAACCAGCTTCGCCCTTCATTTCATTATACGTTTTTTCTTGAACAGCACTATCAATAGTTAAAGTTACATTTTCTCCATCAACAGCATCTGTTTTTGCCAAGTTTTTAATTTCTTTTCCTTGCGCATCTTCTACAAAGACACGGCCACCTTTTTTACCGCGTAGCTTTTCCTCTAATACTTGCTCTAAACCAGCTTTACCAACTGGGTCATCAGCTTGATAGCCTTTCTTTTGTAGCGTTTTTAAATCTTCAGCATTTACCTTTCCAATATAACCAGTCAGATGAGCTGCCGCTTCCCCTAACGGATATGTACGAACATTTACAGGTTTTGTTGAAACACCTGGTAAATCAATGTACGTATTTTGCGTTGCCCCTTCAGGCAAAATTCCAATTGGTACGAGATACCCTGGTTTTACCCATTTAGCAGCTAATTTTTGATCAATTTCTTCTACAGACATATTTAATAACTTCGCTACTGTTTCTTTCGTTTGCGGAGCAGTATCGCCTAACTTTTCAGGAATCAATCCGATTTCAGAAGCTTTCCCATTTGTTGCAAGACCTTTTCCATTACGATCGTATATTTCACCACGTTTTGGCTGTGTTGTCTGCATACGCACTTTACTATCTTTCGTCATGCCAGGGAAAATAAAATCAGGAGTCCAATCTATTTTCCAAGATTCTTTATCTCCATCTTTTTCTTTAACCATTTTTGCTTCATGGCCAAAAGTAATTTTACCACCAACTGTATCCATGCTTACTTTAAAAGGAACAGGGCCTTCATCTTTTTTATCTTCTTTTACTTCCCCTGTTTCCACCTTTAAGTCTTTCACTTCGATACCAGAATAAATTTTTTCATATTTCTCAGTAAATTCTTTCTTTGAAATATCTTTTTTTGCATTTTTTGATAGTTGATCATACATATCTGCAAATTTTTGTTTATTCCACGCTTTTACATATGTATCAAACGCTTCTTGTGGTTTTTCTTCTTTACCACATCCAACTAACATGAATGTTAAGCAAAGAAAAAGAATCCCCCATATCTTTCTCAATCGATTCTCCTCCTCTTTCTATATTAGTACTTTTGAAAATTTTAGCATTTTTACATGCTACCTATCATTATAGCACTATCGAATCTCATCTATAAACTTATATTGGTGAATATAAATAAAAAGATTGATGCGAATTCTCACATCAATCTTCTTTATTATTGTTGTTTCTCATATACGTGGTAATAATACGTATACGGGTTTTTTTCATCTGTTAAACCTTTTTCTACAAAAATCTCTTTCCAATTTGTCATATCCATTTCTGGGAAGAATGTATCTCCTTCAAATGCATAATGAATTTTTGTTATATACAACTTGTCTACGTATGGTAAAAAGAGATCGTAAATTTGCGCTCCGCCAAAAATAAAAATCTCTTCTTCATTTTTACATAGTTCGAATACTTCTTCTACAGAATGAACAACTTCACATCCTTCAACGTGATATCCTTCATTACGAGTTACAATAATATTACGTCTTCCAGGCAGCGGTCTACCAATCGCTTCATAGTTCTTTCTTCCCATAATAAGCGGGTGACCCATCGTTGTTTTCTTCACGTATTGTAATTCACTCGGTAAACGCCAAGGTAAATTATTATCTTTACCAATTACTCTATTTTCGTCCATTGCGACCATAAATGAAACAATCATTTTTTCATCTCCTCTACAATTATACTGCAACCGGTGCTTTAATTGCTGGATGTGGATCATATCCTTCAATCGTTAAATCTTCCATTTCAAAATCGAAAACAGATTTCACATCTGGATTTAATGTAAGTTTCGGGAATGGACGTGGTTCACGTGCCAATTGCTTTTCTACTTGTTCAAAATGATTTGTATAAATATGTGCATCACCAATTGTATGAACAAATTCTCCTACTTCAAGACCACATTCATGTGCAATTAAATGTGTTAGCAGTGAATAGCTTGCAATGTTAAATGGAATTCCAAGGAATATGTCACCACTTCTTTGATATAGCTGACAAGAAAGTTTCCCATCCGCTACATAAAATTGGAATAACGTATGACAAGGCGGTAATGCCATACTCGGTACGTCTTCAGGATTCCAAGCAGAAACGATTAAGCGGCGTGAGTCTGGTGTTTTTTTAATCATTTCAATTACATCTTTTAATTGATCAAGTGTCTCACCAGCTGTCGTTTTCCAAGCACGCCATTGCTTTCCGTATACGTCTCCTAAATAACCATATTTATTTGAGAAATCATCATCTTCTAAAACGTTCTTTTTAAACAATTCCATTTGCTCATCGTACTGTACTTTAAATTCTTCATCTTGTTGTGAGCGAAGACCAAAATCAGTCATGTCAGGACCAGTATACTCATCACTTTCTACCCAGCTCTTAAACGCCCATTCATTCCAAATATTATTATTATGCTGCAATAAATAGCGAATATTTGTATCACCTTTCATAAACCAAAGCAATTCACTTGCTACAAGGCGAAATGGTACTCTTTTTGTCGTTAATAAAGGAAATCCTTTACTCAGATCAAAACGCATTTGATATCCAAATACAGATACCGTTCCTGTCCCTGTACGATCTTCTTTCTTCGTACCATGTTCCATTACATGGCGGCATAAATTTAAGTATTCATTTTCAGCATGTTTCATATGTAGAAAAACCTTCTTTCAATCTTATATGAAATTTATCATAACATGAAAAACAGTGAATTTAATAATCCTAATGAATAAAAAATATTTCTATATAAACAGAATTCTATTTCAATATATTTTACAAAATGTAAATTTATAATCGCCTGATCCAAAATCCTTTTCAAGGTTATGTTCTGCTTTCCAATTCGTGTCGTCTATTCGTAATGTAGCATTCGCATTAGGTGGTACGGAAACGTGTAAAAATGCTTGTTCTTTTTCTACACGCCACTCAATCTTAATTTCTCCATAAGCTGTTTCCCGCTTCACTTTAATCCATTCTAAATTCGAATCAAAATGTGGTTGTACATAAAAATGTTTATATGCAGGATTTGTTTCATCCACTTCTAATCCAATAATATATCGATATACCCATTCAACGATAGAACCATATGCGTAATGATTATAAGAATTCATATTATCATTCCAAAGTGTTCCATCTTCTTTTACGCCATCCCAATGTTCCCAAATTGTTGTAGCCCCTTTCTTCACTTGATATAACCAGGATGGATAATCTTCATGAAATAGAAGCTTACAAGCAAGGTCATGACGTTTAAACTTACTTAAAATTAAATTTAAGTACGGTGTTCCTATAAAACCCGTAGTTAAATGATTTTTATTTTCTTTTAAAAGCTCAATTAAGCGATTGAATACTTTCTCCTTCCTATTATCATTCACTAGTTCAAAAAGAAGTACTAATATGTGGGCTGTTTGGGTATTTGAAATTAACCTACCATTTGGTGTAACGAATTCATTTTGAAAAGCTTGAACAATATTTCCATGTAACTTTTTATAAAACTTAGCATCTGTTTTTTCACCTAAAATCTCAGCAATTTTTTGTACAAGCGATGTTGAATATGCATAAAAAGCCGTTGCAATAAAATGCTTATCTGTTCCACCTTCATATACATTGGGTTTCGTATCTAATGCAAGCCAATCCCCTAAATGATAGCCTGTATCCCATAAATACTCGTTCTCACCTTGTGAACGTATGTAATCTATATACTTCTTCATACTGTCATATTGCTCTTTTAGAATCGATACATCTCCGTAATGTAAATAGTGGACCCATGGACAAATAATTGCTGCATCGCCCCAGCCGCCAGAAGTATCTAAATCAAAATCCGCTCTTTTCCCAAACGCATCTGGAATAACTAAAGGCACAGCTCCGTTAACATTTTGGTCTAATGATAAATCTTGGAGCCACTTTTTAAAGAACGATTGAACATTCATAATTTGTGTAGCCGTCCCAATGAACATTTGTGCATCTCCTGTCCATCCAAGTCGATCGTCTCGCTGCGGACAATCTGTTGGCACATCAAAGAAGTTCCCTCTTTGAGACCGCTCTACATTATGATGAAGTTGATTGATTAATGGATTAGACGTTTCAAATTCGGTCGCTTTTTCCATATCCGTATGTAATACAATCCCTTCAAAATCTGCTATTTGAGGTGGCTGCGTTAATCCACTTATTTTCACATACCTGAAGCCTTGATATGTAAAATGAGGCTCAAATTTTTCCTCCGCCTCTCCTTTTGCTATATACACTACTTTTTGTTTTGCTTTTCGGAGATTTCCAGTATACAAACTACCGTCTTTATTTAACATTTCAGCATGATTCAATTCTATCTTTTGGCCACTATAAACATGATGGACTGTAAAGCGCACCCAGCCTACCATATTTTGCCCCATATCAATGAGCCATTCGTGATCCGGTAGTTTTGAAATAGAAATCGGTTTTATCATTTTCATTTTACGAATTGATTCATTTTCTTGTGCAACAATTATTTGTTTAGAATGCTCAATTACTTCAACGTGATCTACCTCTTGACCACTTTCTTCTAACCTAGCATCGTAAACCTCACCTTCATAAATTTCCGAATATAAAATAGGGCTTGGAGTTACCTTCCATGTTTCGTCAGTTACAATTTTTTCTTCTGTTCCATCTTCATACGTTATATGTAATTGAGCAATTATCGCACGTCTTTCCCCGTAATAATTACGTACATGATGCATAGTAATCGGCCCCGTATACCAGCCGTTACCTACCAGAGTAGAAATATCATTTTGCCCAACCTTTAATAAATGCGTTATATCATACGTTTGATACAATACTCTCTTATCATAACTTGTCCATCCAGGAGTAAAGTAACAATCTCCAATACGCTCTCCATTAATAGAAGCCTCATATAGTCCTAAACTAGTGATATATAAGCGTGCTTTTTTAACTACTTTTTTAGTAGAAAAACTTTTATGAAAAGACATAACTTGCGTTCGCTCTTTTTTCGCAGCAATCCAGTTTCCTCTCCAATTGTCATATCCTTGTAATCCAGTTTCCCAAAATGCGACGTTTGACCAAGGTGTTTCTTCTTCATGGTTATCCCACACCTTTACCCTGTAAAAATAACGTGTCTCCGCTCTATATGGAAATAAATCAATCGGTATATGCAAACTTTGATCTGTTTCTACTTTCTGCGAATTAAATACTATCGTTTCGAAATCTTTATCAGTTGCAACTTGTAAGTGATAAGCATGTTGTTTTACATTTTTGTTATTTGACTCAAGTTGCCAGCTAATTTTAACAACTTTTGAATCTATACCTATCGGATTATTTTTATTATCACAAAGCAATTTCTTTATTGTCAGCACACTTTATCACCATCTCTTTTTTCATTTAGATTAATTATAATAAAAATAAAATTCTAAATAAATAATAATTTTATTCATCCTTACAAAATTATTAACTTTCCATATTTTAAAAGGTTTTCATTTTCTATCACCGAAAGTATAGTGCGGTAGGGAAAAAATTTATATTTGGAGGTTAGAAGTATGTCTAAAATTGAAACACCTGTTATGACTTCTTTACAAACAACGGTTGAAAAAATGATGAAGGATTTAAATGTTCCTGGTGCTGCTGTCGCTGTTATAAAAGACGGTGAAGTTATTATTTCAGAAGGTTTCGGCTATCGTAATATAGAAACAAAAGAGGCTGTTACACCGAATACCCGGTTCGCAATCGGTTCCTCAACGAAAGCATTTGGCACACTTTCATTAAGCTTGTTAGCACAGCAAAAAAAGTTTAATTGGGATACCCCTATCCAGTCTTATATACCTAACTTTACTTTATCTGAACTACTTGCTAGCTCACAAGCTACAGGACGGGATTTAGCTTCTCATCGAACTGGAGTGAGTCGTCATGAGGCTCTTTGGTACAGTTCTTCCTTATCTCGAAAAGATCTCGTTGAAAAAATAAAATATTTACCACTTGATGCACCGTTCCGCACATCGTTTCTATATAACAACTTAATGTATACGACAATTAGCTACATTGTTGAAAACATTACAAATCAAACGTGGGAGCAATACGCTACAGAACATATTTTAGAACCTTTAAATATGAGACATACAAACTTCTCTGTTAACGATTCACAAACTACAGATGATTACGCTTTACCTTACATTGAAAATGACGGTGAAATAAAAGCAGTTCCATTCCGTAACATCGATACAGTTGGCGCTGCTGGGTGTATTAATTCTACAATTGAAGATATGGCAAATTGGGTACTTCTCCACTTAAATGAAGGAAAATTTGGAGATCATGAATTAATCTCCTCTGAATTATTACAACAAATGTATACACCACACAATTCAATTCCAGACCAACCGGTTTTATCACTCCCTGAATCTCCATTAAATAGTTACGGTCTTGGTTGGTTTATTAGCGCTTATCGTGGTAAAAAAGTGATTCATCATGGCGGTAATATCGATGGATTTTCAGCGCTTGTTTCATTCATACCAACAGAAAACATAGGCCTTGTCATTTTAACGAATGCTGGAGGAACATTACTTCCTACTTATCTGGCTAATCAAATTTATGACGAATTACTTGAATTTGAATCCATTGATTGGCATAAACGTGCTGTAGAAGATACTGAAAAAATGAAGGAAATGATGAAAGAAGCAACTGAATCCCTCCCTGAACAAATTAAAGGGACTACACCTTCGCACAAGTTAGAGGACTATACTGGTGCTTTTGAACATCCTGCATACGGAACATTACAAGTATACAAACGAGATGATTCGTTATATGTACAATTTATGGAAATGGATATTCAATTAGGGCATCATCATTACGACATCTTCTCTGCAAAAGTTGACTTATTCCAAATGAAAATGAGCTTATTATTCGCTTATGAAATGAATGTAAGTGGCGAATTCCCATCCCTTCAGTTACATGTACCAGCTACATTAAGTACTCAGCCGCTTACATTTAAGAAAATTAAATAAGTATTTTAATAGAGGGAAGATACACTTCCCTCTATTTTTATATTAATATTCTCATCCAAATAAAGGATTTTACGTATAGAACAAGGAATCCTTTTATTTAGTTATTTAAACTATAAGGAGGAAAAGCATTGTACACAGAAATCTTCAAAGAAGTTGTTTCGATTACTCATCGCGATTATTCCGGTTGTATTGATAAAAAAGGATGGGATGATCCTACTACATATTTACAAACAATTGAGCAACTAGAGAAGCAAAGAGATTTAACACCAGTACAATTCACTGAAATTGTAAACGATTACTTATTAGACTTCAAAGACAATCATATGTTTTTCAAAATGTGCTCTAACAATCAACCTCTTAACAGTGTTGGCTTCCAAGTGAAAAGATACGAAGATCACCTATATATTACATCTACTTCACAAGAAAAAAGAGTAAACAAAGGACAAGCTATCGTCGCATTAGATAACATGAAAATTCCTGAACTATTAATAAAGTATAAAAAGTATGTAAATGAGAATACATATGAGCGTGAAAAATGGGACTATGTTTTATTAAAATCATCAAATTGTACACTTATAGATAAAGATGGAGTAACCGAAACCATTTCTTTACAAAAATATAAACAAAGCGAATACACACCTATCTATTCATTAAAAAAGTACAATAAAGATACACTCTTACTTACTTTAACTGACTTTGCAAATGCTGCAGCTATTAATCAATTAATCAACTCATACAAAAACGAGCTGGATTCTTTTCCAAACTTAATTATAGATGTGCGATTGAATCGTGGTGGAAGTGATGATGCATTTTTCACACTACTTCCTTACTTATTTGAAGACAAAGAGATTTCTCTTTTCGATTCTTCAGATACCATGCAATTAAATCATACAGAACGAAACTTTCATTTAAGAATGAAAGACTTCGAAACAGAAGATTATGATTCATTAGATGAACTTTCAAAATTATTTACTGATATGTTTATTCACGATTTAAAAGAGAATTATAAAAAGGGCCTTGTTACATTTGATACATCTGGACTACCAAAAGAACTTCAAACTTTGAAAATACACGGACGAACAACACCAAGTAGAGTAGCCGTATTAACAGATGTTACATGTGGAAGCTCTGGTGATTCTTTTGTAGAAGCAACAAAAAAATCACCGAAAGTAAAAGTAATAGGTCGTCCTACTGCTGGTTTAAATGATTATTCTAATTTAGCAGTAATGGAATGGGCTGATACATTCGCTCTTTACTATCCTACTTCACGGCTTTCTATTATAGATAAAGGCAAAGGAATGTCCGGAATTGGGATACAACCACATATACATATCCCATGGACTCCGGAACATATACAAGAAGATGTGGATTTAAAGTTAGCATTACAACTACTTCAAAATGAAGAATGGTAAAAAATAAAGGTAGGTGCGAATTACACCTACCTTTTCTATTCCATATCAATCTTATCTAGTTGAAACCAACTTGGCTTCGATAACTCAAAGTTTTTATGATCTTCCAATACAATATGAAGACGCTCTAACATATCATCCAACATATGTGGTGCTACTCTTAATGTCCAGACAAC
Source organism: Bacillus sp. N6 (assembly GCF_052805735.1). Taxonomy (NCBI): domain Bacteria; kingdom Bacillati; phylum Bacillota; class Bacilli; order Caryophanales; family Bacillaceae; genus Bacillus; species Bacillus sp. N6. Next base: position 2,073,706 of record NZ_CM127843.1, on the reverse strand, counting down.
TGATGAGAAAACTGTCATGCCAACGTAGACCGCATATAATTTCCAGAACTCCTCTGGTATTCTCCTATTAAAGTATCCTTCTATTTGTCCTATTGAATACGGAATACTAATGTCCCTTGCAAATAGTGCAATTTTCACAAAATCATGCAGTGGATCGCCCCAGTCATAACCATTAAAATCAACTACACCTACATATTTCCCATCCCGTACAATTATATTTTCTAAATGAAAATCATCGTGCTGAAATCGATTTGGACGATCCTTTACATACATTTCATTTTCATCTATAAACTTAATAATCTTATCATCATTTTTTATTTTTATTCCGCATGTTTTGTATGCTTCTAAATATTTACTATGTTTTTTCATTGCTCTTTCATGCCATGGAAGTATATCATTAGGAGCTTCATATGTATGCATTTTTGCTAAATCTTTTCCTGCCTCTATGCCAATATCATATTGTTCTTTTGGTGAATACGTAGGCAATAGCTTCTTCGCATCTTCCCCTTCTAAATATGAAAAAATACTATAGCATACACCTTCTTCTTCCAATATACCTATTTCAATTGGCCTTTGTGCCTGTATGTTACGTTTTACCATTTCATTTAAAATTTGAAACTCTATTTTCTTTCTTTCATACTCTTTTATATCTCCTGTCCGAAATAAATATTTTTCATTATTTGCATTCGTAATTACATATTTCTTATCTGGAGAGAAACCTTTAGAAATTTCTTCAATATTCGCTGCATCTTTTACAATTTGTATATTGTTTTGCCGTGCTGTAATTATCTTCATATCTATTCCCCTTACATTTCTGCATTTGGTGTATAGGCTACTTCTACAATAAATCCATTCGGATCGTAAAAATCAATCGTATAGTACCCTTCTGAATAATGATTCATTTCAATTGGACCACGTATTACCTTCACTTTCGTACTAGAAAGAAAATCTGCTACTTCATCAACTACTTCTCTATGAATAGCTTGATAACAAATATGTCTAGGACCTAACGTCCTTACGATTTCCTCATCTACTTCTTTAAAGTATATTTCACTTTCTCCCGTGCTATATGCTACTTCATTTAACTTTCTCCATCCAATTATCGGAAACAACTTATCATAATAAGAAATGGATTCCTCTAAATTTGCTACTCAAAATTCAATATGATGAATACACTCCTTGTACTACTTGCACAATTTCCATCGGCTTATGAACCATATAATCGGGTGCGTCTTTTTTCACTGTTTCAATAACATCATATCCCCAAGATACCCAAATTACATTCACCCCAGCCTTTTTACAAGCTGCTACATCTCGCTGTTCATCACCAATGTATAACATATCTTTCTCAGTTATTTTTTTCGATTTTAAAAATCTTTTTATCATCTTGTCTTTACCGAACAAATTTTTAGAACAATACACTTCTTGTATATTTTCTATATCATTCTTTTGTAAAAATGCTCGAATATGCTCTTCTGAATTAGATGATATAACCGCAATACCGTATCCTTTTTTATGTAGTTCATCTAATACATCCTTCATTCCATGGAATAAAACGAGATCTTTTATAGCAGGCTGATATAATTTATAAAACTCTAACGCTAATATCGGTAGTTTGTACAGTGGTACATCGAGTTGTTTACATCTCTCTGACATCGTTAATTTACGTAAATACTCAATTTCTTCTTCCCTTACCGTTTTATACCCGTGTTTTTCAGCAAGTTGATTATAAATTGGTACAAATATATTTTGTGAATCTACTAATGTGCCATCAAAGTCAAAAACAATATATTTTTGCATTCCCATACTCCCTTTGCTGCTTTTTTTCTAAACCTATCATATTCAACACCATAGTTGTCTTACCCTTCTATAAACATAAAAAAAGAACAAGATTTTCTCTTGTTCTTTTTAAGAAAGCCATTTTGGCGGTACATTCGTATTCCAATAAATATTCCCTAACTCATGATGTCCAGAGTATCCATCATCAAAACGATGATAGTGGAAATTAAAATAATAACCATCTTGCGGTGGATGATCTCTTCTTACATGGAAACGCAATAAGTCATTTCCTGTTTGCGTATCGTAGACGTGAAAAATCTTTTCATTATTTCCACCAGCTGGTCTTTGAGAAATCGCTAATGATTGCAATGACTCCTCTGGTACATCATTGGCAAGTTCAGCAATTGCCTCTTCAATCTTTGGTAATATTACATCTTTAAATTCATCTTCAATTACTGGGCCAATTTTAGTACCAAACTTTTGCATCGACTGTTTTTCTGCTTCTTGCATCGCATAAGTAATAAAAGTATCGGTCGTTAACCTGTCATTCGTTTCTTCATATGTATAGGACGTACTCTCCAAATTTTGTTGCCCAGCTGTGCTCGTAGGCTTGTCCGCAGCTTTGGCATTATCAAGCAATATGGAAGGAGGCGTCACTAAACCAAATGTAAATACGGTAATTAATGCGACTAAGGTTTTTCTAAACCAATTTGGCATTTATGTTCCCTCCCCTTTCACTCATTATTTTTTATATAACGGTGGTTTCTTCTATTATACAAAATGATTATAATTTTTGCACTTTACAATTTTGTTAACGTTCACATATTTTTCACTTGAATATGAAATTGTAAGATTTCATACAATATTAATACCACAATATTGAGGAGGCACTTGAATGACTTTAGATGTCATGTATTCCGCCGCAAGCATACTCGTTTTAGTATATTTTATTTATCAATGTGTTACAGACTAGAAAAAGAGCCGTCAATGGCTCTTTTTTAATGGTAAAAATACAATCCATACAATTAATAAAATAAAAATAATGCCACCAATCACAGCTGGCAATAAATAAAACTGGGCAAGTATAACTATTCCATACAAAAGTATTGCTGGTAGTAGTAAATAACGATTTGCCTTCCATCTTAACAAAAGTAAGTTCCCTTCATCACAATATAAATGAAGAAACATCTTATTCGTAAATTCATTCCAATAATCACGTGCATAGCGAGAAATTGCAACTACAGCAAATACGAGAACAATAGCTGCAATCCACCTAGGAGTCATAATTATACTTGCAGTACTGATACATACAATTTGAATATAAAATATTCGTGCAGTACTTGTACGGAAAAATTCTTTCAAAAAAGATTCGACAATACGAGAATCAGCTTTTTTTCCTAATAGTCTTTTAGAGTACGGAAACATCCACGGTTTTTTATTCGAACTACTCGGTTTAGCCGCATGACCACCAACTTGCATAATTCCGCTCGTCCAGCGCATGCTTTCCTCCTTTTCTTTCTCAATTTCTTTAAAAAAGAACTTTTTATAATTCATTTTCGCTTTTACTAATACACTACTTAAGAAAATTACTAAACCGATAAATAGAATTGAATAAAATGGATTTTTATAAATAAAAAATAAACTAATTCCCAAAAAGGACACGCTCATAGAAAATACTACATTTTTTACAATCCATAAAACCCATCGTTTCTCCGCATGTACATGAATAAATCTCGTTAACAACGACATCATAAATCGAAATATAGTAAAGAATACCCAAAATAATAGGACTTGTATCTCTGTTACTCCGATACTTTTCATCAACACCGGTAACATAATAACGACTAATATTATATTCGTTATCGCTATTCGAACAAATGTGTACATCATGCCATACTGGACTAATTTTTGCATATGTGTTGCATACGAAATTAAAAATAAACTATCCGCTTGCTCAAAAAATGAACGAACTCCTCTCGGATATGTTACTAGATAAAATGCGAGTAATCCTAATCCGAAATAAATCGTCTCTTCCGTTGATAATTCATTTATCCATAGTGACCTATAATAGATTCCCATAAATATAAGTGCTGGTATAATAATATATAATGCGACTGTCCAATCTGTTACCGAACGTATAGACTTCCACTTCCGCTGAAGCTCATGGCGTAATCTTTTATAAAATTGTTGTTTAATCATGTTGTTCACGCCTTACGATTACATCAAAGCAGTCTAGTAATGAGCTACCCGGCATTTCCGCTAACATTTGAATAGATTCTAAATGTCCATCTGCGACTAATGTACCTTGTGAAATGAGTAAAAATCTTTCACAAATTTTTTCAGCAGTATCCAATACGTGCGTACAAAGTAAAATTCCTGCTCCGCGCTCTTTTTCTTTATATAAATAACTTAAAAACTCTTTCGTAGCTACTGGATCTAAACCGATAAAAGGTTCATCAATGATATAAAAATCTGGCTCAGTTAAAAACGCCAATATTAGCATCGATTTTTGTTTCATACCTTTTGAAAACTTTGATAAATACTCATGTTTATGCTTATCCATTCGAAAAGTATGTAATAATTGTTCCGCTCGTTCTTCCCAGCTTCCCATTTCACTTCCACGAGCAGCCATTAATAATTCAATATGTTCCCAGAGCGTCAAGTAATCATAGTATGTTGGATGTTCTGGCACGTATGCATACGGATTTTTCTTTTTACCGAATGATATTTCACCGTCCATATTTACAAGTAATCCGAGCATCGTTTTTATCGTCGTACTCTTCCCAGCACCATTTGCTCCAATAAGAGCAACTAGTTCACCTTTTTCAATAGAAAAAGCTATATCATGAATTGTTTTTTCGCCTATTTCATATCCGGCTGAGCGGATATTTACTTCTAACATGCATTTCCCCTCTTTCCATTTCCAATACAATCAAGGAAAAGAATAACATATAACTATCTATATATCATTATAAAATATTTATTTTCATAGCAGGAAAAAACATTTTTTAACAGAATATTAAATGTTTGATTACATTTTATTGGAGTGGATAATATGTCTTTTCAAATTCGTGAAGCAACGATAGATGATATAGACGCACTTTGTTCTTTAACGAAAGAATTAAAAGGTTCCTCTATTTCCTATGAAGATATGAACAACCGATTACAATTCGTACAAATGAGTCCGTTTGATTTTTTATATGTTTACGAGGAAGAAGAAGCTATATTTGGATTACTTGGATTTCGTATACGTGAAAATTTAGAAGATGTAACACGTTATGGAGAGATTTCAATTATTAGCGTCGATTCTAACATACGACGGAAAGGCATTGGACAAGTGTTGATGGATTATGCAGAGCAATTAGCAAAGAAACATAATTGCATTGGCACATGGCTAGTTAGTGGAACAAAAAGAGTAGAAGCTCATCCTTTTTACAAAAAATTAGGATATGAAGTAAATGGCTACCGATTTGTAAAACATTTTTAAACTACTTATAATTGAAGGGAATATAACTATGACAAACATTAAAGCAATTTTCATTGATCGTGACGGTACAATTGGTGGTGACACTACAATACATTATCCAGGATCTTTTACATTATTTCCATTCACAAAAACATCCTTGCAAAAACTAAAAGCTAAAAATATAAAAATTTTCTCTTTCACAAATCAACCTGGTATCGCAAATGGAATAGCAACTGTAGCCGATTTTGTACAAGAATTAGAAGGCTTCGGTTTTGATGATATTTATGTATGTCCTCATAAACACGGTGATGGTTGTGAATGCCGTAAACCAAGTACAGGCATGCTGCTTAAAGCAGCAAAAAAACATGGGCTTGATTTAACACAATGTGCTGTAGTTGGTGATCGCTGGACTGATATTGTTGCAGGAGCAAAAGTAAATGCGACAACAATTCTAGTCCGAACAGGCGCTGGGTATGATGCTTTGCATACGTACCGAGACAAATGGGCACATATTGAACCAAACTACATTGCAGATAACTTTGAAGATGCAACAAACTGGGTTTTAAATCAACTATAATACAAATGAAGATTTTGATGCACTCAAAATAATTTAAAACATAGTTAAAATAGCCTTTTTGGCAAATAATTGTCTTCCACAAAACGGATTACCTCAAAAGGTAGCAAGTTCCCTTTTGATACGCAAACATTGCAATTCAAATTTTATTTTTTATTAGTAACAGCAATTAACGTAAAGAAGGAATAGCTTAGTGGCTATCCCTTCTTTATTGACTTCTATTATTTACATTTGTTATCTTTTTTTATTGAGTATTCTCATCGTTTTTATACTCCAAAATATCCCCTGGCTGACACTCCAAAGCTTTACATATCGCTTCTAATGTTGAAAAACGAACCGCTTTTGCTTTCCCATTTTTCAAAATAGAAAGATTCGCCATCGTAATTCCAACCTTCTCCGAAAGCTCCGTTACACTCATTTTTCGTTTTGCTAACATGACGTCAATATTAATAATGATTGTCATATCCGCCACCTCAGACCGTCAAATCATTTTCTGATTTTATGTTAATTGCCTCTTGTAGAAGTCGTTGGAGGATAGCAGCAAAAACAGCGATAACGAGAGAAGCAAAAACGATAATAAGTCCCACTAACCCAATAGGAGGGTCCATTTTTTTCGCTATAAAATGAAAAAGTGGTAAACCTAATACATACAAACCACTGATTGTAACTGCACAGCGCTTTATATTCTTTAACGCCTTTACAGATAATTCCGAGAACGCTGTGTTCTCATCAATGTACTGTAAAAGATTGAAAGCCTGATAAAGAGCAACGTAAAAAGGCACAGCTGCTCCATACATCACAATGAAAACAAGATATTTTATCAGAGTAATATTAGGATACAAATTCGCTGCGAAATTCGCCATTTCCGGCACTAAAAATATGCATAAAGCAAGTACTGCAATTCCAACAAGAAAAATAATTACTTTTAAGAACGTTGTTGAACTTCGTTTAAGATTCATTTACAATACCTCATTTATTTAATGATAACATAATTTTATCATATTTATTTATCGTTTAACAATAAATAAATATCGTTTTCTTCATGTTTAATTTAGGCAAAAATAAAAAAGAATTTCTCATTACAAAGAAATTCTTTTTCTTGAAAATGTCTCTTTCAACTTAATTTTTTAAAACGTTAATTCGTAATGGAAATAACGATTATCTCTCAAATAACCATTTTCAGCATATAATCGTTGTGCTGATAAATTATCAATCTCTGTTTGCAATTTTACACCTTTTGCTCCATTCTCTAATGCGTATTCTTTAGCAGCTTCTAATAATTTTTTACCTGTTCCGGCTCCACGCTTCGCCGCTTGTACAAATAAATCATTTAAAATCCATAATTCTTTCATTGAAATGGAAGAAAATGATGGATATAGTTGTGTGAACCCAATATATTCGCCGTCTTCAACTGCTACGAAAATAACGGACTCTTTTTTCTCAATTCGATTTTGTAAAAATACTTTTGCACCTTCTAAATCAGAATCCTGCCTATAAAACATGCGATAGTTATTAAAAACTGATGCTAGTCCATCTAAATCTGCAATTGTTGCCTCATATATTCTCATTTTACTCCATTCCCCTTCCAATACTGTCTCATAATATCCGTTGCCCATTTAGGCTGGTGTATTTCTTCTTTCGGTATAAACTCTTTCATTATTGGTTTTATATCCAATATAGGAGTACCATTAATAGCATCTAATCCCTCAACAATAATTGATTTACCTTCTCTTTTGATCACCTTTACAATTGTTACACCTATGCGATTCGGGCGATTTTTTCCGCGCTGTGCAAAAATACCTACTTCAGGATAATCTTTATTATTTCTAGGATGTCTAGCAAAATACTGAATTTGCTCGTCAGTTACTTTATGAAAATAAAAAACAACTTCAATATGGGAAAAATCTTCAATCCCTTGTATACTTTCTTCTGCATACATTTCAGTTAAAGTTATACGGGATCTTACTTCTCCCCACTCATCATCTTTTATTTCCTTTCTTTCATTATGTACAAATGCGATTGGTTGAACTGAAAACATACGCATTCCCCCTTAAATGTAACCACTTACATTATAAAATATTTTCTGAATGTTTTCCAGATATATGAATTAAGTTTACATAATATAATTATAATCTATTTATCTAGAGCTACCTTGACTGCTTCAATTGCATGTATATGAGTCGTATCAAATATCGGGACAGATACGTTTTCTTGCTTTATTAATAACCCTATTTCTGTACAACCTAATATGATTCCCTGTGCTCCTTTTTGCACTAACTCTTCAATGACTCTTTTATAATATTCTCTAGATTGAGATACTATTTTTCCTAAACATAATTCTGTATATATTACTTTATTTATTTCTTTTCTATTTTTTTCTGATGGTACTATTACTTTTATATCATGCTCTTCAATACGTGACTTATAGAAATCTTGCTCCATTGTATATTTAGTTCCAAGCAGACCAACCTTTTGAATGTCTTTTCTTTTAATTGCTTTTGCAGTTGCATCGGCAATATGTAAGACTGGAATATCAATTTTCTCCTTTATTTTTCCAACTACCTTATGCATTGTATTTGTACAAATGATTATAAAGTCTGCTCCTCCCTTCTGTAATGAATACGCCGCATTCGCTAAAACTTCACCTGCTCCATTCCAATCTCCTCTAGACTGGAATCTTTCAATCTCTTCAAAGTCCACACTATTAATCAAACATTTTGCTGAATGTAGCCCTCCTAATCTCTTTTTTATTTCTTCATTAATAATTCGATAATATTCAGAAGTTGATTCCCAACTCATACCACCTATAAGACCTATCGTTTTCATACAAACACCTACCTAAACTATTTTTATAAAACTAATAACAATGTTTTATTATGTATATTATACATAATAAAACAAGACTTTAAGTTTTGAATATAAAGTCTTGTTTTAACGGAAAATACGGAAATAATAAAGAATAATTCTACTTTCATTTCCAAGGAAATTTTTATAGAATATTCTGAAATTAATAATCTGATTTTTTTATGAATTCTTTATACTTATAATTAAAACACTCTCGATACAGCTCTTTGATTTCATCATATGATGGAACACGTGGGTTATTAGCTGGGCTACCACTTTCAATTGCATCTGATGCCATTTTAGAAATAGCATTTTCAAATTCAATTTCATCGATTCCGTATTCTTTTAAATTTGGAATACGAAGATCAAAGCAAAGTTTTTTTATTTCACCAAGCGTGTAGTCTGCTACTTCCTCATCAGAATTCGAATACAAATCCTTATTTAAACTACGTCCAATTTTTGCTAACCTTTTCATTGCACTTGTTTTTGTAAACTCTAACACTGTAGGTAATAGTATGGCATTTGATATTCCATGCGGTACATGAAATAATGCTCCCACTGGCCTTGACATTCCATGAACTAATGTAACTGATGCATTAGAAAATGCAATTCCAGCTTGTAAGGAAGCAATCATCATCGCTTCTCTTGCCTCCATATTACGTCCATCTTCATATGCTATACATAAATATTTCATAATACTTTCAATAGCTGAAAGAGCTAGTACATCTGTAAGTGGTTGTGAAACTTTAGAAATATACGCTTCAATTGCATGACATAACGCATCTATTCCTGTTGCTGCCGTAATTTGTGGTGGTAATGAACTTGTCAAAACTGGATCTATAATTGCTACTTTCGGTATAAAACTAGGATGCTTCATCATCATTTTTACATCTGTTTTTTTATTCGTAATTACTGCTACACTTGTAACTTCCGATCCAGTACCAGAAGTTGTTGGAATTGCAATAAGTGGTAGTGGGTTGTTTTCTATTTCAATATCCTTTTGGACATAATCCTCAACTTCTCCACCATTTGTATATAAAACCGCTACTGCTTTCGCAGCATCAATACAACTTCCACCACCAATACCGATAATAAAATCACACTTTTCCTCTTTACAAAGAGATAACGCTTCTAACACGTGTATATTTGTAGGCTCAGCATCTACTTTATTATATGTACTAACAGTAATACTTTTCTTATTTAGTTGTTGTATACACTTTTCAACATATCCTAATTTCTCCATAATTGTATCAGTAACTATAAAAGCTCTTTTCCCTAACTTTTTTGATTGTTCCCCCAGTTTTTCAAGCGAATTCCTTCCATATAATACCGACTTTGGCATACGAAACTCAGAAACTTCTTGCAAGTACTCCACCCCTTCTTATCCTAATTAATATTTTATGATATAAATTATCGATTTGATGAATCTTTACGATTCGAATGTTTAATAGAGTCCTGTTAAAGTATAGAACGCGATAACTAAAAATACAGCAACCGTTTTCAAAATTGTAATAGCAAATATATCTTTATAGGACTGTTTATGTGTTAATCCTGTTACTGTAAGAATAGTAATAATAGCCCCGTTATGCGGTAGTGTATCCATTCCTCCTGATGCCATTGATACGATACGGTGCATAACTTCTAATGGAATATCAAATTGATTGGCCGCTGCAATAAATTTATCTCCCATTGCACTTAATACTATTCCCATACCTCCTGATGCAGAGCCTGTAATTCCAGCTAAAATATTCGTCGTTACTGCACCATTCACTAATGGATTTGTGAAAGTAGCAGAGATACCATCTCTCATAATTGCGAAGCCTGGAAGTGCTGCAATGACACCACCGAATCCAAACTCAGCTCCTGTATTCATCGTTGCAAGTAGCGCTCCACCAATACTTGTATTCAATCCAGCTTGGAAACCTGTTACTACTCGCTTCCAATATAATAATAACGTTGTTAAGATCCCTATAATAAGTGCCAATTCTACAGACCAAATTCCTACTACTGCACTTAATTCTACTTTTCCAAATGCTTTCATACCAATTGCAGAAAAATCAAAACCGCTTGGATACCACTTCGGGATCATAATAGTAAACACTTTATTCATTACACCTACTAAAATAAGTGGTATAAATGCAATAAGTTGTTGTGCTCTTGTGATTTCAATGTTATTAATTAATGGCATATTTTTTTGTTCTAATTGCAAAGATGCTGCCATTTCAGTATTTCCATCATTAAAACCAAAATATCCTTCACCTGCTGCTTTTGCCTTCTTACGTCTACTCTCTAAATATAGTAAACCTAATGTAAGAACAAAAATTGCTCCTACAATCCCAAGTATCGGTGCAGCATAAATATCCGTTTTAAAAAATGTTGTAGGTATTACATTTTGAATTTGTGGTGATCCAGGTAGTGCATCCATTGTAAACGTTACTGCCCCAAGAACAATCGTTCCAGGGATTAAACGTTTTGGAATATTAGCTTGTCGAAACAACTTAGCTGCGAACGGATAAACAGCAAACACTACTACATACACACTAACACCACTATACGTTAAAATAGCCCCCATTAATACAATCGCTAATATAGTACGTTTTTCACCAACTAACTCAATAATCGTTTTTGCGATAGAATCTGCAATCCCTGACATTTCCACTACTTTTCCAAATATTGCTCCTAATAAAAACACAGGAAAATATAACTTTATAAATCCAACCATTTTCTCCATAAAGATATTAGAAAAGAAAGGTAATACATAACTAGGTTCTGTCAAAAATACTGCAAATAATGCAAATATTGGTGCGAATAGAATAACAGAAAAGCCTCTGTATGCTACGAACATAAGTAAACTTAGTGCTAATAATATAATAACTAACTCCAATTTTACCCCTCCATTAAACAGAATATTCTAAATTTTATCGATAAACTTCTACTAATCTTTTAATTCTGACATCCCTCCTCTTATTCATACAATTTTTTCATGCTAAAAATGTCTAATTATAAATATTCGATTACATATGAAAAATCCCTTTAAACAGAAACGAATTCCTCATCATACGTTATAAAGGGATTGCTAGCATCTATATTTACTAATTTATTAAACTTTTTTCTGCACAAAAATGATACAGTTCTTCAACATCTTTCACTATGTAAGTCGCACTAACTTCAGTCAGTTCTTTCTCACAGCCATAGCCATATAAAACACCAATTGAAGCAATTCCATTCTGATTCGCACCTATTATATCGTGCTTTCTATCACCAATCATTATCATTTCTTCTTTATTTAGTTCTTCATTTGTTTGTAAAATATGAGCAATTATTTCTTCTTTTTTTATTCTCGTACCATCTAAATTACTTCCAATGATATCTTCGAAATAATTCGTTAATTGAAAATGCTCTATAACTTGTTTCGCAAATACAGTGGGCTTTGAAGTAGCTACGAATATGCGATTTCCTGAACTTTTTAATTGTTGCAAGAGCTTCAGAATCCCCTCGTATACATTATTTTCAAACAATCCACGCTGCTTTAAATACTCACGGAAGTAAAAAACTGCACGTTCAACCTCTCCTTCACTCATATTATATCTCTCTACGAATGATTACTGAATAGGAGGACCTATAAATGAATCTAACTCACTTATATGTACTTCTTCAATTCCTACTTTTTTTAACGCATACAAAACCGAATTTACAATCCCTTCTTTCGGATCCGTTAAAGTTCCATCTAAATCAAATAGAAATGTTTTATACATGTTTCATTCCTCCACTTAATTTGCTGTATAAATAACTGCTAACATCTCTTCCACTTCTCCCTATTATACTATCATTATCTATTTTTTCGAAAAATCAATTTCCATATGTCACATACTTTCAGTTACAAAATACGATAGATATGATAAAGTAAAAAAGTTACAATTATTTTAATAGAAACTGGTGAAACAAATGTCAATTACGTTAATTTTTATAATGGCTTTCACAATTGTAATCCACGCAGTTGAAACAAGCTCTTATAGTATTCGATTAGCGGGGGTTCGTTTAAAGAAGATTGCTGTCGCATTATCCGTCGTAGGAATCGTATTACTCATTTCAAGAACGTCAAACTTACTACAAGCCTTTTTACTTGGCGGGATTGTGGACGAAGCAAAACTAGATCCTTCTATTGATTTAGAGCATATTATACGTCTTGTACTATTATCTGCTTCTATCGGTACATTGCTTGCGATTATACTGTATCCAACTTTGACAAAACTATTTGGATATGTCATTCAAAACTTTGAAACAGACGGTTCTTTCATTCGAATGATGAAAACGAATAACATTCAAAAATTAAAGTACACAAAAAAATATGTCCGCTTTCCAAAGTTAGAAATGATTCATAGACTGCGTATCGGCGGTATTCCAAAGCGTATAATGCTTATTAACATGTTCGCTACTGCAATTTATACAGCGGGAGTTCTTTCCGCACTATATGCTTCTTTTTTAATTCCAGCTTTCGCAACAAAAGCCACTACAGCTTCTGGTCTTATTAATGGTTTTGCTACTATTTTATTAACAGTGCTACTAGATCCACGTATTGCTCTTTTAACAGAGCGAGCTCTTCAATCAGAAGAAGGTGCTGAAGCAATGAGTAAAATGTATGCTTGGCTAATGATTTCTAGACTTTTTGGTACATTACTTGCTCAACTGTTATTCATACCAGGTGCTTACTGGATTACATGGATTATAAAGCTTATGAATTAAATTTACTCTCTAAAAAAAAGCAGTTGAGATAACAAATGACTATACAAACAGAACAAGATATCATTCGCTTAATAGAAAACGACGAATGGATGATGAATGTATTACAAATGGCAAAATCACTAGAGTTACCTGATTGGTGGGTTTGTGCCGGCTTTGTTCGTTCTAAAATTTGGGATACTTTACATGACTATGAAGCTAAAACGGCTATGCCTGATGTTGATGTAATTTATTATGATAGTCTACATCAAGATGAGATATACGAACAATCATTAGAAACGAAATTAATGAATATTGATGCTACTATCCCTTGGTCTGTAAAAAATCAAGCTCGTATGCATGTAGTGAATAATATGCCACCATATTCTTCTTCTGTTGATGCTATTTCTAAATTTCCTGAAACAGCAACAGCTTTAGGAGTTACACTTGATGAACTAAACAACGTCATATTAACAGCCCCATGTGGTATTGAAGATGTCCTTTCCTTACAAGTGAGACCAACAGCTCATTTTCTTGAATCGAAAGAACGATTACATATGTACAAAAACAGAGTTATAAAAAAGAATTGGCAAAGTAAGTGGCCTAACATCACAATCACATATCCAGAAATATAGAAAGGGTGCCCCTCATTTATAGAAGCACCCTTTTCTTCATTTCAAAAAATATATGACTGTTTCTGCAAACCTATCTGCTTCCTCATAATGAGGTGAATGACCGCTCTCTTCAAATACGATATACTTGCCGTTTCGGGCATCTTTATTAAATGTTTTAATTTGTTCTTCACACGTTACTACATCATGTTTTCCTACAATTAATAACATTTGATTCTGTACTTCTTTTATTTTATATAATAATGACGTATGACATGAGCCCTCTAATTTTAATCTATCAAAATGAATTTGAGAGCGATTTGAAAATACTTCCCACTCTTCATCACTGTATAAACTCTCATCTGTCCTATCTTCCTTATTATTGTAAATCTCCATTCTTTTTTCTTCTAATTCATTGCTTAGTCTTATATAAGCTTCTAACAACTCTTTTGAACTAGCATTGCTAGATGAATAAGCAAAGCACTCTTTTGCTACTTCTTCTTTTCCATGCTTTTTTAATAAATGCCCTGTCTTTTGCAACAAAGCTCTACTTGTTAATGCAAAGTCGAAAGTTGGCCCTTCAAATATTATTTTCTCTATTGAACTTGGATATGCCGAAGCATATAACAACGCTACATATCCACCGAAAGAATGTCCAATTACAGACCACTTTTCAATTTGTAATGCTTTTCTTAGTTCCTCAGCGTCTTCAACTAAATCAATTAGTCCAAAAGGTTCTTCTGAAATTACTTCTGAACGACAAACACCTCTTTGATCTATCATAATTACATATAGAGAATCTTTTAAACGTTCCGCTTGATGAAATGAAAAATCATAGCAACTCTCTCCTGGACCACCATGCAAGTATAAGACTGGCTTATTTTTAGGATTTCCATGCGTTTCAACGTATAGCTTTTTCCCTCTAATATTCATGTATTTCCCTGCTTCTATCAAATTTGCCTTTATGATCATCACCCTCTCTTTTTACTGAATATTATAACATTTAATGTTAAATAATCCCTATTACATTTAAGAAGACGATAATTATTGCAAGTGGTGCTACAAATCGAAGTAAAAATGCCCAACAAGTAAATACTTTCTTTCCATAATTTCCACCTACAAAAAACTCTGCTTCTAGTACCTTCTTCTCCATTTTGAATGAAACGAAAATACTAATAAATAGTGCACCAAGCGGCATTAATATATTACTAGATAAAAAGTCTACTGCATCAAAAATATTCTTTCCAAAAATCGTAATATCACTCCATACTCCAAATGATAACGCAGATGGTATACCTACTAAGAAAATACAGAAACCGATCATCCATGATAATTTCGTTCTTCTTTCTTGTTCACCATTTGCTAATGCTGAAACAACTGTCTCTAACAGAGAAAATGCCGATGTTAATGTCGCAAATGTAAATAGTGCAAGAAATACTGTTAAGAAAAATCCACCGAATGGAATTTGACTAAATACAGATGGTAATACGATAAATAGTAATCCAGGTCCTTCTGTCGGCTCCATTCCTAATGAAAATACGGCCGGAAAAATGGCAAGACCCGCAAATAAAGAAACAAATAAATTCAATCCAACAATTGTTATTGCTGATTTTGGTAAACTTTCTTTTTTATTTAAATAGGAACTATACGTAACCATAATTGAAATCCCGATACTAATTGCAAAGAATGATTGCCCCATTGCGAACAAAATACTTTCCGAAGTAATCTTTGAGAAATCTGGTTGTAAGAAAAACTTCACACCTTTCATTGCATCATCAAGTGTTAACGAACGAATAATAAGAGCGACAAATAAAACGAACAATGCTGGCAACATATATTTACTTGCTTTTTCAATTCCGTTTTGTACACCCTTTGATACAACCCATATCGTAATGAACATAAAAGCGAAATGTCCCATAATAGCCCAAGTGGGATTCCCAATTGTTTCAGTAAATAACGCACCGTAATTTTGTCCTGGAATAATCAGTTGTCCTGTTATTCCTCTGAATAAATAAATTAATACCCATCCACCTACAACACTATAAAACGAAAGTAATATAAAACACGTTCCAACGCCAAGGCGTCCGATCCAGTGCCATCCTGTATTTGGTGCGATGCTTTTAAATGCTCCAACTGCTTGTTTCTGCGTACTGCGTCCAATCATAAATTCAGCTATAAGTAGCGGTAGTCCAATTAAAACAGTAAATAATATAAAGATTAAAAAGAACGCTCCTCCCCCGCTCTTCCCAGCGATATAAGGAAACTTCCATATCGCACCAAGTCCAATTGCTGATCCGGCTGCTGCCATTATAAAACCTAATTTCGAAGTCCATTGCTCCGTCTGTTTCATCTCATTTTCCTCCTAATTAAATCTTTTTATATAAATAAATAAATTTTATAGACCTATCCAAATAAACCCTCCATTTCTTCTTCCATATAATAAAAAAATGGCCTAGCATCTCTATATAAAGAGACGCTAAGCCATTTACTTAACGCGGTACCACCCTTATTGATTCCATTATGAATCCACCTTAGTAGTAATCGTTTGATTACAAACCTAATATCGAAGGTTAACCGTTAAGATTTACTAAGAATGTAATTCTGTTCCACCTTACTGCTCCTAGGCGAGTTCAGGATGTCATTTGACTATGTCACACCAACCCATAGCTCTCTGTACAAATACATGACCTTACTACTCCTATTCAACACATTGTAATATTCAGAATATATTTTCTTTTGAAATTAATATGAAGTATATCTGTTATATTTGTAACTGTCAAGGGATATATTATTTTTTTGTCGAAAAAGATTTCTCAAGACGGTAATATTGGTCTAATAGCTCTAACATGCCATTCACCAAAAAGTCATTTGGATCATGTGTAAATACTATAGATTGTTCAATCGCCTTCACATCTACTTCATATTTCTTTAGTTCTCGTTGTATTAATACTTTCGCCATATCGGACAATAGCGCTTGTAGTCCATCACGTACTTGTCCTTCCGTTAAAACGTACTTTACGATGACTTCAAAAAATAATACACCCCTTTAGTTTTCCCTCTACTATCGTCGTACACTGTACATAGCCATTACAATCTATAAAACAACAATAAAAATTTAACACTTAATGCACTAATAAAATTATAATGCTCTTTTAAATTTCTACGCTAAAACGCAAAAAAGCACTTGTTGCCTTTAATTAACAATCAAGTGCTTTAAGTTCATATGTTTTTAAGTAGCGTAAATTTGTAAGTTTTGTAGTAACAGTATGACGCCTTTTGTACATCATGACAAATACTATATTAAAACTTACGAGTTTGTACGAGCTTGTTAGTTTAATATACATTCCATGTGTTTATATTTATCGCCCGGTAAAATGTCATCTCGCCTAAGCTCGTACTTTATTTTCTATTCTATCATTGCACATAACACTCTATGATGGTACAACCATCATGGAGTATCTATTTTCAAACACCATATATTTTTCTATCCACTTCAAAAATACATTCTTTTTCATCAATTTTTCTTATGTGCTTTTGTATTTATCGTTTTAGAACCATGAGCTTTATCACTCGCTTATGTTGCTTTACTAACACAAACTCTTAACATATATTTTTAAAATAATAATTATTAAGACCAATTAAACTTCGTCAGACAAAGCATCATCGTAATCCTGTAATTCTTCCATAATTTCTTTTAACCGGTCAATATTATTTATAAATTCGCCGTAAGAAATTTCTTGGTAATCGAAAATCCCTTCACCGTATTCATCACTATCAAATATTTTCACTTCCGCATCTAACTTCAACAAGTTATCAACTAATCCCTTTAAATTTTCCATATCATCAATATCATTTGCATCTGTTTCGGCAAAAAAATCTTTGTTTTCAATTTTATTTTTTATCTCTGTAATTCCTAAACCAGTGTACTTTCTTAATGGTACTACACATTTACTAAATGGACCATTAGAGCTTATTGTAATTGCCATTTTACTCATCTATTATTCTCCTTTCCATTAAAATTCTTCTAAATAATTTGGATTAACAGGTCTACCAGGTGCATTTTTACTATAGCTTCCGCCATGCCAACCCCTTAAATGTTCCCTGCTAGTTACAGGATAAATTAATTCTCCTCTATTACATATATGTGGGTAATTCATAGCATTGTAAGTATGATGTCCAATTATTGATTGCCCATTATATTGAGGTTTTTTTCCTCTTAAAATCTCTTGTATCTGTTCATTAGTCCAATCCCTTGTTGTAGGTTCTCCATCTAAAATCCTTTTCTTTTCTTGCTTCCAAAATTCATTAACCCCTGCAGCTCTTCTTTTTGAAAATCTTTTATCCCATTGATATCTTTTATATTCTTCTTTTGTTACTGTACGATTTTCAATCTTTTCTTTTATTTTTTTCTGCTGACCCCTACTTAAAGATTTGTATGGTGTAAGTTTTGGTGTTAAATCAAGTTCTGCTTTCAGTACCCTTTGGGCAATAATCTCTTCTCCTACTGCTACTTCTTTATTACCCAGAGCTTCACCCGTACCCTTAACACCCTTCTCTCCAACACTTTTCATATACTGATAAGCATCTTTCAGAGAATGCTGTCCCATCTCTCGGACCATTCCTACTCCAGGCATGACATAGGCTTTTCCAAAACCTGGGATCCATTTGTACTCCAGTAATGTTTTTACTGCGTGCTGGATCTTTTCATTCCCCTGCAAGAAGGTTGTTTTTACGGTTGTGGTACCTTTGTTCCATAGGTTTCCGATTTTGTTTGCAAGTCCTTTTGCTGTGGAGGCTACAAAGTTTACGCCTTCTTTTACTTTGTGGCTGGCTGTTTTTATACCATCAACAGCTACTTTTCCAGCTTTTCCAGCCACCATTGATATTCCTTCGCCTAGCCCTTTTCCTGCTTTTACAATTGTCTTTCCGAAGCTAGAAGCGACATACTTTATTCCTTTTCCAGCAAGGCTCGCAACTTTCCCGACGGGAATAAAGTTTAAAAGGGTCCACCCTGCGGCGATGAGTCTTTCTTTTGTTGATAATTCTTCGCCTGTGATAGGGTCTTTACCAGTAACCGCTCGAATTGCATCATTAATTCCGATGAATTCAGCTGCTCCTTCTAATCTATTTTCTTATACTATTTGCTGAAACAACATATGTACTTATTATACTATCCTCTCTTCTATCTTAAAATGCAAAAAGCACTTGTTGCCTCTCATAGACAATCAAGTGCTTTAAGTTCATATGTTTTTAAGTAGCATGAATTTGTAAGTTTTGCAGTAAAAAATGTGATACCTTTTGTATGTCATAAAAACTACTACTTTAAAACTTACGAATTTATACGAGTTCATTAGTTTCATATACAATCCATGTGTTTATATTCATCGCCTAGTAAAATGTCATCTCACCTAAGCTCGTACTTCGTTTTATATTCTCTCATTGCACACAGTACTCCATGATGGTACAACCATCATGGAGTACGTACTTTCTAACAGCCTATTCTTTTTCTTTTCACTGTAAATATACTTTATTCGCACTAATCTATATATTCTGCCGTACCAATGAAATCCAACTTGTAGGTAGTCTTATCTACGAAGTTAACAATTTTACCTTCTTTATTATAATCATAATTATAAATTAAAATGATGGTATTGTATTTAGACTTTAACTTAATGTTATTGTACTGTTGTATTAATTGATTATCATATGAAAAATCCACTAACAGCTTTTCTATGTCATCTTCAGCATCAGGAATCCAATCTTTTTCAACTAAGTCCCTATCATAATAACCTAATTTAAAATCTTTCTCAAAAATAGAGGGAATACTATCTCCATCTTCATTATATTTTATTTCAGTGTACGTTTCGAGTTCATCAAAATCACTAAAGCATCCTAACCATAAAGAAACATCGTTTTTCATTTTTTACCTCCTCAAACCTTCTGGTAAATCCATAATGCCATTTTTCATTCTATTTTCAGCCCATTCATTAAGCCCTTTAACAAAACTTTCATAGTCAGAAGCAGAATCAATAATCTTTAACATTTCATTATGTGCTTTTGTCGAGCCTCTTCTTCCATGACGACCAGGTGGATTTACAAATTCAACATCTTTAGTCAGAGACCTCATTTCTTTAATATCATCCATACTAATTCCCCACTGCTTAAATTTAGGAGTTCTCGCTACAAGATGCCACTCATGGTATCCTCCTGGGCGTCTAATCCTATCTTCTATTTTACTTCTCAACTGAGGATTATTCCACATTTCCTCAAATTCTTTTGCTGATAGATTATCAAACCATTTATTAAACTCATTGTTTCTTACTGATGGAATTTTCACATCACTTAAATGCTTACTATTCCCACTAGTACTCTTACTACCTTCACCCGTACCCTTAACACCCTTTTCTCCAACACTTTTCATATACTGATAAGCATCTTTCAGAGAATGCTGTCCCATCTCTCGGACCATTCCTACTCCAGGCATTACGTAGGCTTTTCCCAAACCTGGGATCCATTTGTATTCCAGTAATGTTTTTACTGCGTGCTGGATTTTTTCATTCCCCTGCAAGAAGGTTGTTTTTACAGTTGTAGCACCTTTGTTCCATAGACTTCCGATTTTGTCGGCAAATCCTTTTGCTGTCGAGGCTACAAAGTTTACACCTTCTGTTACTTTGTGGCTGGCTGTTTTTATGCCATCAACAGCTGCTTTTCCAACTTTTCCGGCTACCATTGTTACGCCTTCGCCTAGTCTTTTTCCTGCTTTTACAATCGTCTTCCCAAAGCTAGAAGCGACATACTTTATTCCTTTTCCAGCAAGACTTGCCACTTTTCCAACAGGAACAAAGTTTAGGAGTGTCCATCCTGCGGCGATGAGTCTTTCTTTTGATGATAATTCTTTCCCTGTAATAGGGTCTTTACCGGTAACTGCACGAATTGCATCATTTACTCCAATGAATTCAGCTGCTCCTTCTACTCCCTTTTCCCACCATGATTTTTCATGTTTCTTTTCTGTTTTATGGGTTTCTTTCAATTTTTCATTTTGTTTCTTTTGATATTCTTCATCTGCTTGACGAAACTTTTGAGCAATGCGCCGTAATTCTTTTTCTGTAACTTGTAAGTTACGTATGTAAGATTCCATGAGTCTCATTGATCTCATATATTCCCCATAAAAATGCTGACTCGTTGCTCCTTGCCATTGCATTTGAATACTAAACATAGATTGATTGAGATTTTGTTGTATATTCTGGCTGTGTGTTTGCATCTCTGATATGTTTTTGGCAATTTGTTCGAGTTGTTCAGGTTTGACTTTAATCTCCAAACCTTCTCCCACCTTCCTCTATTTTATACCAAAAAGAAATAGAACTGCATTAATTTTTACTTATTCTCTTTAGAGAAAACATCAAAAATACTGTTATCACAAATCGCTTCAATTTCTTCCTTTACAAATAATTTTTGAAATTTTGTTCCTGGGTTCAATATGACATTTGCCTCTAAATCTATTGTTTTTAATAATTCAACTGCATTCATAGAAACATATGGACATTCTTCTGGAATAACCATTTCTAGATGCTTTAAATCCGAATACAGTGGTAACATTAATCCTTCTTCCATTTCAAAATAATGAATTTGCAATTGTGTATTATTAGTAGAAATCAAATTTCCTTCTTCATCTACACTTGTATCCCCTTCGACAGAAGCAACAACGAATAAATTTGATTTCTGTAATATCTCATAAAAATAGCCTCTTTTCTCTTCGTTTTGTAACGCTTCCACTAACGCCTCATCTAACGGACTAATTTCTAGTAAACTCATTAACTTTCACTCCTATTTGGAATAATTTCGCCATCTTACTTGGAATAAGATGGCGAATTCATTATCTATTTATTTTTTTGTATCCATTGCTTTTATTTTGTCTAAGTTCTCCATTGCTTTTTGGCGCACTTCTCCAACAATCGTTGTTGCATATTGTGGTCGAGTTAAAAACTCAAAACATTTATATGCATTATTGTTTTCATTTTTGTCTAAATACCCTTTACCTGTTTGTAACATTTTTTCAGAGACAACTTTCATAAATTCTTTTGCAGGTGCCTGCTGATATCCTAAGTTCATGGCTTGATGAGTTAGCTCAACTACTGACGCTAAATCTTCAATAGTGTTTATACTAGTAGCCTTTTTATTAGCAGCATCAAATGTACTTAAATATTCAATGGCAACTTTTGCTTTATCTTTCACTCCAGTCATTTCAATCCCCGGTGTTTTATAAAGAATTTGATAGATTTCTAAAGCTGATAGGTAATTACTCTTTTCAATTTTTTCCCCTTCTTTTAATACGCGATTTGCGACATCCGAAAATCCTTTTTTATCATTAACCCCACGATAGGAAGCTTGTCCATAATAGTGTAAAGCTTCGTAAAGCTTTCCGTTCTGATTCGCTTTTGTATTTGCTACTTCTATTAGTTGGATTCCCTCCATCTTTTTCGACGCATTGTCAATAACACTCATACCAACGATTTTTTCAATTGTTTTATCGATATCTTTCAACTGTGCCAATAATGTATACGATGGAAGTACAGATTTCTCAGCCTTTTCTTGCCAATCTGGTGTTCCATTGATTTGCTCCCATTCAACTTCTGTTTTTTCCCATAGTTTATTTGCATAATTCACCATTTCTTCTCTTGAACGCTCTAATGGATGCTTTGTACGAATTGCATTAGCAATATTCAATACAGCTGTATAATATTCTCCTTTATTTGCAGCCTCAGTCGCTTTTCTTTCAAACATAAGTGGCATTAACATTTTATTTGCTTCATCTTGAACAGATTGTTCTATCCTTGCCGTACTTGCTAATAGGTTTGCTTTCTTTAAAGCATCTTCCACTGAAAATTTTGGGTCTTTCATCTGTCCCCTAAGCCCATCTACCGCTATACTAAATTGCTGATTTAATTTTTCTTTTTGTTGGTCTTTTGCGACATCAATCCATTGATTTGCTAATAGTAAAGCATTTTCATAGTTTAGACTTTCAGGGGTTAAATATGTTTCAATTTTCTCAATCGCTTGATTAATCGGATTTGGTTTTTCCGGTTTTTCCGGTTTTTCCGGTTTTTCCGGTTTTTCTGGTTTTTCTGGTTTTTCTGGTTTCATTTGACCATCTGTATCATTGCTATTTGTTTCTTTATGATTTACTTCTTTCGTATTTTCTTTGTTGTTTTTATTAGCTTCAATTAATTGATCTTTTTGCTCTTTCTCACTAGCTATTTCTGACGCCCCAGTTTTATTCGTATTATCTTCTTTAACAACCACTTGTCCTCCATTACTGCTAGTTACAGTTTCTTTTTCTGGACTTACGTTTTCTTTTGTATCATTTTTAGATGTCACTACTGGTGCTTCGATGTTAATATTTTTTAATTCTTCTTGTAATAGTTTATAGAAAATCTTTTCTACACGTTGATTTGCAGCCTCTACTAATTTAGGATCCACGCTTTCAAGCACCGAAGTAACTAAGTAATATTTACTTAAAGATTGTTCTAGAGAAGCTATATCTGTTTGGTTATTTAACCAAACATTCTCCTCTTGTACAGCCTTATCGTATACTAACTTTGCAACTGATTGAATATACTCTTTCTTATTTTCTTTTAAATACTCTTGTAATTCTTGTTGGGTTGTAACTTTTTCCTTAAGTGTATTCATTTGGTTACGTAAATAAAATAATTCACTTTGATTCGAATAATTCTCCTTATTAGCTAAAATTTCTCCCAAATTGTCCAATGTTAATCTATGATCAGCAACTGTCTGTGCATTTGAAGATGCATTCAATTGAGATATCAGTGTTAACTCTTTATTTTCCTCCGAATATTTAGCCCTACTATTTAACGTGTCAGAATTTTGCCCTTTTCCATAATACTCATTAAAGAATACAGATGAATACCTCTCTCCATTCCCAGCATACCACTCAACTAAAATATCTCCCGTTATTGGTGATACTGTAATTTGATCGTGTGGCACTGGTGGTTTTGGTTTTTCTGGTTCTTTATCACCATCTGGTTTTGGTTTTTCTGGCTCTTTATCACCATCCGGTTTTGGTTTTTCTGGCTCTTTATCACCATCCGGTTTTGGTTTTTCTGGTTCTTTATTACCATCTGGTTTTGGTTTTTCCGGCTCTTTATCACCATCTGGTTTTGGTTTTTCCGGCTCTTTATCACCATCCGGTTTTGGTTTTTCTGGTTCTTTATCACCATCCGGTTTTGGTTTTTCTGGTTCTTTATCACCATCCGGTTTTGGTTTTTCTGGTTCTTTATCACCATCTGGTTTTGGTTTTTCCGGCTCTTTATCACCATCCGGTTTTGGTTTTTCTAGTTCCTTATCACCACCCGGTGTTTTCCCCGTATCCACCAAACTATCCGGTAAATTTTTACTCGGCTCCACCACAGGCCCCCCCATATTAGTTGGCAGTTCCGGCTTTTGTGGCGCTGGTGCATCTGATAATTTGATTTGTGGATCTTTCTTTTCTACCGACACATCATCTGGCTTATACGTCACTGGTGTAATCGGTGATTTATTATTTCCGATTAAATCTGCTAAATTAATGTTTGGTTTTTCTCCAGGTTTGTCATCTTTTTTTGCAGGATCAGCAACTAAATTTGGGAACATAGACTGTAAATTACTTCCTGTAATACGGTCATCTTTTTTCTCTTCTGTATTACTTGCTAGTTTTACCGTTTCTCTTCCTGCTGTACTAAAGCCTTTGTCATAAACAAGATATCCTGACGTTCCAAATAAAGCCACCGACATTACTGATATAGCAACTTTTTTTCCTAGATTGTTGTTGTTTTCTTCCATGTTTCTTCCCCTTTTCACATCTTTATTGAATCCAGCCGTTTGTTTTCATCTCTGTTAATTTTTCTTGTGCTGCTCTTACTTCAGCTTCATTTTCATTTGCTTGTACTGTTTTTCTTAAGAAGCGGTTCGCTTCTTCATATTTTTTTTGTTTAATTTTGAACATCCCAAATGCAAAATTCACATGTGGATCTTCATCATTTTGCGAATATGCTTCTGCGAAAAATTTCTCGGCTTCATTTCCTTGTCCCACTTTATCGTATAAAATCCCTATATTCACAAGTGTATTTGTATCTCGGGTCCCACTGTTGACAACTCGATTATAAGCTTCTAATGCTTGTTGATACGCAGCATTACTTTTTCCACCATCTCGCGATTCGTAAAATTGACCAGCTTCATAATATACAATTCCTAGTTGATTTAGTAACTCTATATTTTTCATATCCTTTTGGATTGCAGCTTGTAATACTTGAGATGCTTGTTGATAATTCGCCTCTTTTTTCGCACTATCAATTAAATTTGTTTTATTCCAAAGCACATATAAGTTTGAAAGTTCAATTGTATATATAGCGTTCTTTGAATCTTGTGTAATAGCTTCTTTAAAGAACGATTCAGCTTTGTCTAACTGCACAGTTGCCGTAGCTAGTTGTCCTTTTAAATACGAAACAATCGCCTTATCTTCATTTGTTTTCGTGCTCATTTTGACGATAACGTCTTCCGCCTTTTCAAATTCTTTCATCTTCATATGACTTACAGCTAAATCTCTCATTGCATCTTTTTTATACGGTTCAATTCCTTTTGCATTATTCGCTAATGCTTGTTCGAAATTCGGAACTGCTTCTTGATATTTTCCAATGCGGAAATTTGCTGAAGCTAATAAATAGGCAGCTTCATTATTTTCTTTATCAATTTCTCTATCCTTTATTAATTTGGTAATATAGTCGATTGCAATTTTATTCTTTCCTTCAGCAACGTAAATTGTTGCTAATTGAAGATGCGCTTCGTCTTTTCCTTTCACTGCAATTGCATGACCAACAGCCTCTTCTGCAAGTTTATATTTTTTATCATGATAGGCTTGCCTTGCTTGTTCCATAAAGTGTTGATATTTAGCATTCGTTGTATAGAAGTAATACGCCGTAGCACCACCTATAACGACAATTGTAATTGAACCAATGATCAAAATACGTTTTTTATTTTTGCTCCACCATTTTGAAAAGGCAGACGGTTCTTTTTGTTCATGCGTTAATGTAAGAGGTTGATTCGATGCTTTTGCATTTAAAATTTCATCATCTATATCATATTCAACTTGTTTTTTTGTTTGTTTTCGGCTCTGTAGAATGCTATTTGGAACTGTAATTGTAGCTGCTGCTTCTGTAAATGATGTTTCTTGTTCTTCTTTTATCTCCTCAATAATGCTTTCAATTTCCTTTTTTAACGCATGATCAATGTTTGGAAATTGTACGATTCGTGAATAGACGAAACAAGCAAATTCTGCATTGTTTTCTCTCTCCAATTCAGTAGCTAGTTCCAAATAACTTTGTAGCACCTTTTTTGAGTTTATTCCAGGCTCTTGACTCTCTATTGTTTGAATGATATATGCGAGTTCTTGTTTTAGAGCAGTTGATGGATTAAGTGAATTGAAAATTGTTTTATATTCATATAATGCCGCTTGCTTAAATCCTCTCTCTTCTAATAATCTTGCAATTTCCAAACATTTCGATACAAAAAGAGACTGTTCTTGTTCTGACTGCTTTTCTGTATCAATTTTTATTATCTCTCTTGCACTATTAAATGCATCGTGCCATTGTACAAAGCTTGGACATTCTGCAAAAGTTTTACTATTCCATGCCTGCTTAAATAACTGTGCAATTTCCCCATTCCATTGATTATGTAATACTTGCTGAAGTAACGTATATCTTTCACATTCCGTCTGCATTTCTTCCGTTTTAAAGTAACTTGCATCCGTCCATTTGTTATTTCGAATTTCCTCACTACACCAACTTAATACTTCACTTAATAAAATGGCGCCAGCAAAACGGTCGGCTTCTTTTTGCCATATCCCATTTTCCAAATACACTGGTGCATAACCCGCTGAACCTGCTGGCAATAATGAAGGTCTTTTACTTTTTGGTCCATACATTTGCTCAACATCAACAAGTTCAATATAATGTTGGCCTTCAATTGGATTTTCACTTAAAAAAGGTATGAGTACATTACTGGATGATAGATCATTATGAGCAACCTCATTTTCCTCCATCATTTTAAGTGTTGTAAGAAATGCTTCTGCAATAAAGAAACATTGTTCTTTTGATAACACTCGTTGTTCTTGTAAAATATCAGCCCAAGTTGGACCTTCAATCCAAGGCATTACAATACTATTAACAAGATCTTCTGATTTTTCGATAGCAGATGTATGTTCTTCTGTAGTAACGATATAGCGTGAGCATACTTTAAGACCAGCTAAGGAGGAAAGTGGCTTTAAAAATGCTAGTTGATGTTTTTCATCACGATAGCGCTCTTTAAAAACTTTTAACGCAATTCGTTCCACACCATTTTCATGTTGTAATTGATAAACTGTTCCTTGTCTTCCCTCTTGCCCATATGGCATTTCAATCCCAATAACTGCTGGATGTTTCTCAAAACGATAAACATCTTTATTAAAAATAATTTTTTCTCCTACTTCTGGTCGGAATCCCATTTTATCCCCTTACTCTCATATGACAATTTTTAAAGAAAAGACCAGGAACAATAGCTCCTGGTCTTTTGCAATTGTTCTATTATTAATATGCGTTATCTGTGTTACGGAATTTATCAGAAATACGTTTTAATTCTGATGAAATACCTTCTAAAATTGGAATGTATTGTTGCATCGCTTGTTTAGATTGAGCAAATTCGCCTCGGAACTTCGCTTGTGTTGCCCCAGCCCATTGTCCTTCTAAACTATTAATGTCGCCTTCAAGTCTATTAATTTGGTTTTGAGCTTCCCCAGCTGCGTTTGTAAAGTTACTAGCAATTCGCTCAAGTTCTTCTGGTGTAATTTTAATTTCTGCCATTGTATATATTTCCCCTTTCAATTCTTAAATGATACAACAATTAGATTATAAACTATATTCAAACAATTTTAAAAGGGTTAAATTACAAAAAAATTCTATTTTCTTGTAATTTAACCCTTTTTTAATATTATTTAACCTTTAATTCTGACCATTTCACAATAATTTTATTTGTCATTTTGTAAAGTAAATGTGGTGGTGTATATGCACATTTTATTTTCATTGGCTTTCTACGTATACAATATCCATCCCCACTTGATAATTCTCGATCCATCTCAGTATGTGGAAGCTTTATATTAAAGAAATAGACATCACTATTTTGAGTCGTACCTAATAAATAACCAAAACTTCTCTTTCTAATTTCTGTAAACCATTTTTCATGAGAATAGCTATTTACACTAGACGTTGTAGCGGCCACAACAAAATGAATCCCTTTATTTTTACAATTTTGAACTATTTGTTCCATTTTATTTTTCGAATCAAAGTCGTTAGATAATATCGCTAACATTTGATCAATATCATCAATTGCAATAATTATTTTCTTATATGGCATTTCCACTTCTTCTTTTGAATCTAAAGATGGCATAACTACTTTTCTATTATTTATTACTTCTAGCAGATCATCTAACATTTCTTTTAATTGTATACCATCTGTAAACCTCTTCTCTACATGAGGCAAATCTCCAAGAGCTAAGATACCTGTAGGTCTTTCACCAAAATCTACTAAGTATAATTCGACTTCATCCGGAGAATATTGATAAGCAGTAGAGAACAGAAGTGTTTGTAATAATGATGTTTTCCCACCTTCTATTCTTCCACCGATAAATATATGATTCATTTCGTCCAATGAAAAACTTTGTAAACGAATATCGTCTGTTTCAACTCCTGCAGAAATTTGAGCTGGTTTTAATCGCTCAACTAAATCTTCTACAAATATTTCTTTAGGAATCATTGGAATCTCTCTTGCTTTTTCACCATTCCATTCACTGCTCATTGTTTGAATAATCGTTTTTAACTGCTGTGAATATTCTAATTCACTTTCACCAATAAACGGCAATGCTGCTTGGAACAATTCAGGTGGTTGTCCTTTCATTAACCCACGACCAGCAGGAACTTCGATTAATGGGAAATTAGGTCTACCAACTAAACTATGATATTCAGTTCTATCTTGCAATTCAAATGTAATTGCCATCGGTATATTATTACGAACACGATCAAACATATCAATAGTTTGATTAAGCGAGAAATAGAAGTACACGCCGTATGTGCTTGATTCTCGTAATAACATTTCTAATATTTCATTCTCTTTTTCGAATTCATTTTTAAATCTTATATAACCATCTACCATTACAACAATAGCAGGAACTTTCTTTCCGACCATTCGATTATACATAGAAAATGACTTTGCACCGATGTTAGAAAAACTCTCTTTTCTTTCTGTAATTTCTTTCTTCAAAAAACCAAATAAACGTTTCATTTTTTCATATTCGTCCTCTTGTACAATCCCGCCTACATGAGGTAAATCTCTAAAATCTAAAAACATACGTCCAAAATCAATAATATAAAAATTCACTTCAGCTGGTGTATGAGATACTGCTAGAGACATAATGATCGTTTGTAACATCGTTGTTTTTCCTGTTCCTGGCATACCATATATATTTAAATGGCCTTCTTGTAAATCGAGCTTTAAAGGATACTGCGCTTGATTTCCGACATCATCAATTAATCCAACCGTAATTTGTAAATTTTCTTTCTCCTTATTCCATACATCAGCAGTCCAATTTTCCATTTCATAAAACTCTTTTAATAATAATTTTTCTGGTAAAGGTGCCAACCACGGCCCTGGCAATGCTTTAATATTTTCTTTCTCCGATACGTTCTGTATATAGTGAATAAACGCTTGTAATTGCTTTGGACTATTTGTCATTGGTTTTGGGCGCTTTTTCACTTTTATTCTTTCACCCGAAAGCTTAACTTCTGTAAAATCAACAACAGCAAGAACTTTCTCTTCATCTGGATTATAAGGTGCTCCACTCCATGCAGATTGGAACAATTCCAATATTTCATTACTTCCAACCTGTAAATAACCTCTTCCCGGTACATTAATTTTAGAGGCATCTGGAATTTTTAACATTTCACGACTATCGGCGTCATCTTGTACACGTAAACAAATTCGAAAACGTGAGTTACTCCAAATCTTATCATTTACAACCCCTGAAGGTTTTTGTGTAGCTAATAATAAGTGAACTCCTAATGTCCTTCCTATTGCAGCAACACTAATTAGTTCGTCCATAAATTCTGGTTGTTCCTTTTTCATTTGAGCAAACTCATCAATGACAATAAATAAATGTGGCAAAGGTTCTTTTTCACGCCAGCTTGTTTCATAATATTCATCTAAATGTTGAACATTTCCAGCCTGAATAAACAATTTTTGTCTTCTCTCTAATTCCGCCTTTAATGATATTCTTGCACGCTCAATTAAGTTCGGATCTTCTAAGTTTGTAATAGATGCGATAATATGTGGTAATCCTGCAAACGTGTTTGACATTCCGCCACCCTTATAATCGATAAGCATAAATGCCATCTCATGAGGATGATAGGTAGCCGCTAACGCTGCTATAATAGACTGGATCACTTCACTTTTCCCTGAACCTGTTGTACCAGCCATTAAACCATGCGGACCATGTCCTTTCTTCTCAATTTTATCGTGAATATTTAGAAACACAGGTTTACTTCCTTCTCTTACACCTATTGGAACCGGCAATGAAGTCGGATATCGATTTTTATTCCATCTCTCTAGCACCTGTAACTCTTCCATTTTTTTCACTTGGAACAAATCTAAAAAAGTTAATACTTTCGGTATGTTAGCCGCTGTAGAACTTTTCATTCGAATAGGAGCAATACTTCGCGCACCTGATTCGCATCGTTCAAATGAAAGTCGGTCTACTTTAAAACTAGCACGCGTTGTCCCGCTATTTTCAGCTGAGCTTGAAAATGTTTCTACTAACTCACCATTTTCTCCGTTTAAGCTAATAACAAGATCACATTCCATCGGCAATCGTTCTCTCTGTTCTGCAAATATAAATGTAGATGCTCCGACACTTTCCCCTTCTCTAAGTAACATTGGAAGTATAGGATCATCTTCTAAAAATTCTCTCGCGGATAAGAAAAAAACATACATTGGGATTAAAGGTATTTTCGCATCTACCTGTGCAGAGGAATTATAAATTCTACGCATATTAAGTGGTGTGAACAACGCTTCAGCTAATTTCTGCGCTTCTTGTTGATTCTCAGATAAAAAACGCATGCTTCTCTGCTCATCCCACACATGAGGAATCCACCTCATCCAATCCCATTCTTTCTTCTCCTTCTCATGATAGAAGGCTGCTATTTTCACTTCATTTGGAGCGTGATGTGTCATAATTTGCGTCGTTACAATTCGAGTGAAGTTCAATCGATCTTCTTTATTGCCAACCACACCAATTACATCATTTTTTTTCAATGATATTGAAATATGCCCATTAGGGATTGTATTAAAATCTCTTTTCACATTTTGTGCTTCTGTGATTAATGGATTTTCCTCATAACCTTGCTGTTCAGGCACTTTCAATTCAACATAAAATGGTCTCTCACCTGTTCCAATACGGATATCTAAAAAGTCTGGGCTTTCAGGTGTTCGCTCCCATAAATTACTTTCTCGATTTTCAATTCTTTGTACACTCTTTAGTGGACTTGGATTTTGTGTTATTAAATATTTCGCTTGTTCAACCTTTAACGTATCTAACTCCACTCGATGCTTTTGAATTTGCTCCAAATATCTTTGTTGTAACTGCTCCACCATTTGCCTATGTTCTTTCTTTTTACGGAAATGCCCCATCGTTGTAATTGCATACGATCCTAACATTGGGATACTCGAAACCATCATAAGTGGCATATAACTTGCATTCATCTTCATAAATTTCATCATCACAAAATACAATATCAATGTTAAAATTGTCATCATCGCTGGTAATAACATTGTTTCAATAGAAAATTTAGGTTCTTCTGGTATATTTGGCGGATCATGAATAATAACATCCCCTGTTGGTATATCTACTTTCACACGCGGAGAGCGTTGAAAATACGGTGATTTTTGCACAAAACATTTCTCCTTCCCCATCCAAAAACTATTACTCAATGATTTTCCATACATAATCTTCTTCACTAGAAGACATATCTTGTTTAACAGGTTCATTATAAACTTCTTCTGCTGGCATCATTTCAAAAGAAGGGATAATTGCTCCTTTTTTATGTAGCATTACATATTGTCCGTCCCACACATCATTATCGCGTAACGTTTCATCATTTCGAATAGAATGCCACTCTTCTTTATCTTTTGCCACTCTAATTTCATAGATCTCGCTTAATGCTTCATCTATTTTTTCATGATGTAAAATCGCTTCAATAATTTGCACCACTTTTACGTCATTTGGAATTGCAATATCAATTTCTTCATTTGACTGTTTTATGTATGTCACAATAATCTCTTCCACATTTATTCACCTTTTTCTCCATCATGTTTGTTACCAAGAAACATCTAAAAATGAAATATCATCGCTTGTCGGAGAGTTCTGTGCCCTCTCAATTTCTTTTAACACTTCCTCAAAATTATACTGCATAAGCGGCACAAGTCCGTCTGAGTGAATAACTATCCGATTAGCTTCTTGCCTAGATAATGCCTTTGAAAAAACCGCCAATTCCCCACCAATAATGCCTCGCTGTGTAGACCATCTTTTCTCTATATTTCTATTAAACTTCATTATATTCGAACAATTCTCCTTATCTTGAAACAATTGTACAAATGAATCACCATGTGTAACTATCGTTATTTGTACTTTATCTTGATTTGGAATGAGTTCTATTTTCCCGCCAATAAACATCGTTTCACTACCTTTTGTTCGCTTTTCTTCCAAAACATCAAGTAGTAACCACGGTGTTTCTTCTGGCAAGCGAAATGCACTCACTTCCTCTGAAGCTTCTTCTATCAAATTATTTAACTGTTCATTTAATAATGTAGCAATATCCAGTCCACTTTCTTGACATGTATCAAACAAGTTTACTAACTTCATACCAAGAAATTTCGCAGCGATTTCACCATGAAAAGACATTCCTACACCATCACATAATGCAAAGGTAATACTAGTCCCATTATCTTGAAATATAAGAAAATCTTGTCCACTCTCATTTAAGTCTTGCGTTTCTTTAGCTCTTACGTAACTATATCGATATGTAAAATTTTCACCTTTCTTCTCTTGTAATACTGTTTCTTTTTCTTGCGACAGGATATACTTCACTATTTTTCTCCCTCCTATCGAACCGGCGTTGCAGCAGACATTTGAAATCCAAGTGATACTAAATCTGCATTTGTACCTGGAAACATCATCACTGCACCATCCCCAATATGAAAACCATACTCAGTCATCATCTCACGATAACTTTGAGGGATAGGAGAGGAAAGTCGTTGCAACTTTGCACCATATTCATCCGTAATTTCTGTATGTGGCATAATCCCTTCCCACTTCTTTATACTAGTAATTTGTTCTTGCATAATTTCATCCGAAATAAAGATATTTTCAATTAGTACATTTCCATCAGGTACAGACATATTCATAATTCTTCGCACAATTAATTCTGGATCTTCGCCAGTTGAAGCACCATCTGTCATATGACAAACAACAGGAGCTGGCCCATCTTGTAAATTCGGTAATTCCTTTTGCAATAACTTCTCCACTACAGAGAAAGCCTTTGCTGTATCAGTTAAGCGATGCGTTTGAATTTTTTCTAGTGGACGTAGTCTTGCTACTTCATCTATTGTTTTCACCCCACCCAAAAGATCAAAAACTTGATCGCTATAAGCTAAAATAGATAACTTATATCTTGGAAGCAATCGACTACCTTTTGTCGAACGAAATACCATTTGGCGAATCGCTAAAGAAAGAGCATCTGTTACAATGTCAATTCTCCTTTTTTCTTCTCCCTCTACATCCATCATTTGATTCATTGATGCGCTTACATCAAGAAGATAGATTATATAAGCTGGTGTTTGTTGTGTTGCTTGAGTTTGATATAACATGTTTCATACCCTTCCATACATTATTATATGAACTTTTTTTATATTCACATTTCATTATAACTTATGAATTTTCTTTTTCTCAATTTATTATAAAATGTTCTCGATATAATTTACATATTTTCACACAAAAAGACATTTTTCTTCTCTTTAACTTATGTTTAAATATACAAAACCCTTCTATATTCATAGAAGGGTTTTGATATTATGGTATAAGACGAGTACAATCTCTCGGAAAAGCACTCGCCTCTCGTACATTTGTTAATTCTAATAGTTTATATACAATCCTTTCTAACCCAATTCCGAAACCTCCATGCGGGGGACAACCGTATCGGAATGTATTTAAATAAGATTGAAATTTCTCTGGGTGCAATCCTTTTTCTTTAAACGAAGCGAGTAACATTTCATAATTATGAATTCGCTGTGCCCCTGACGTTATTTCTAACCCTTTATATAATAAGTCGAATGAATCAGTAATAGCTGGATTCTCTTTATTTTGCATCGTATACATCGGTCTCGCTTCTTTCGGATAATGTGTAATGAAAACAAATTCACTATTATATGTTTCCTTTACATATTTCCCTAGTAACTTTTCACCTTCTGTATCTAAATCCCCTACAGGAGATTCTTTACGATACTTACTTTTCAAAATTTCTTGTGCTTCTAACAATGTAATTTTAGGTATTTCAGTAATAACAGGTACTTCTATTTGTAATAGTTGTAGTTCTATTTCACATTTTTTCGCTACTTGTTGAAATATATATCGTAAAACATCCGTTTCTAGTTGCATCACTTCATAAAAATCATGAATAAATCCAAGTTCTACGTCTAACGAGATATATTCATTCAAATGACGGGAAGAGTTATGATGTTCCGCTCTATATACAGGTGCAATTTCAAAAACTCGTTCTAGTCCACCCGCTACCATCATTTGTTTGTAGAACTGTGGTGATTGTGCTAAATAAGCTTCTTTTTGGAAGTATGGAAGCTTAAAAACATTTGCTCCTCCTTCTGCCCCTTGTGAAACAATTTTCGGAGTAAATATACGTGTGAAATCGTTCTCTATTAGAAATTCACTAAAGCTCTGAACGAGTGTAGATTTCACTTTAAAAATCGCTGCAGTTCGCTCATGCCTTAATGATATTACCCGCTCATTAAGTAGTTGATCTAAGCCAACTTGTAACTTCTTTTTATTTATTTCAAATGGAAGTGGCTCTGCACCGTTTATTACTTTCACTTCATGAGCAAGTACTTCAACACCCAATTCCGTTTTCGACGTCTCGACTATCTCACCGATTACATGGACAACACTTTCTACATCAACTTTATATCCGGCCAATTCATTTTCTAATACACATTGAATTACTCCTGTTCTGTCCCGTAATAATAAAAAACTAACATTTCCAAGGTGCCGAATTTTTTTTACCCATCCTTGAAGTAATACAACCTTTCCACTTTGCTTTGTACATTCTTTTGTGAGTGAACGCTTCATTATTCAATCCATTATTTTTCCCTCCAGTAATTTTATATTTATTTACGTTATTGTTGTCATCGTCATCATCCACGGTCACTCACCCCCTTTCAAAGAATACAAAAATCCGCCCCTATAAATAGGGACGGATTTTTTTCCGCGGTACCACCCAAATTGTCATACTGACCATCTTAGCCCTGATAACGGTAGGTACCGTTTGCTTTTACTAACAATCACGTTCAAAGCAACGCTCACAGGTGTCTTTCCATCATGCGGTATCGCAACCTTCCCAGCAACCGGCTGCTCTCTGTAGACCTTTGCACCATGTACTTTTCCTAATCATCACTTTTTATATTTACAGAGTATTCTAACTCTTTATCCTATAAAATGCAAGCACTTTTAAATATATTTTGATTTTTCACATCCAGTTTTGTACAATCTCCTCTAAAGCCATTCCACGTGAACCTTTCAGTAAAACAACATCTTTTTTCGTTATAACTTTCAATACTTCCTCTGCTATTTTGGCTTTATTATCAAATGACTTTATTTTTCCTGTATGATAGTTCTTTCTTGCTTCTTCCGCTACAATTTTGGCTAACTCTCCATACGTAAATACATATTGAATGCTCTCCTCATTTAACATTTTACCAATTTCTCTATGATATGTTTCAGCTTTCTTGCCTAACTCCAACATATCCCCAATCACTATAAATTTTTTCTTATAGGCATTTAATTTCTGCAACGTTTCAATTGCAGCCTTCATGGAGGAAGGACTGGCATTCCATGCATCGTTAATAATTGTAAAACCTGTTTTAGCGGTTAAAAACTGAAAGCGCATTTGTGTAATGTTTATTTGCTGCAATGCTTCTTGTATTTTTTCTATAGGGACTTTGTAAAATTGACCTACAGCGATTCCGACAATCGTATTAAAAATATTATGTTTTCCATGTAAGGGAACATCGTACTGTATTTTTGAATGATTTAATTTAAAATGAACACCATATTCATCTAATTGTACGTTCGTTGGAAACAAATCATTTGTATACTTTCCACCAAACGACTTACTTTCTATACCTAGCATATTAATATTTTGAGAAAGTAATGGCTCATCACCATTATATAAGAACAGTCCACCGTCATTTAATCCGTCTACAATTTCAAATTTAGCCTTCGCAATCTCTTCTCTTGATCCAAGCGTTTCTAAGTGTGACTGTCCAATCATTGTAATGATCGCTACATCTGGCTGTGCTATTTGTGCTAAGTTTCGAATTTGTCCCGTTTCGCTCATTCCCATTTCAAGTATTAACAACTCTGTATCCTGTTTCATTTCTAAAATCGTTAGTGGTAAACCAATTTGACTATTTAAATTTCCCTTCGTTTTATGCACACGATAAGTTGTACTTAATATCGTGCTTATTATATCTTTTACCATTGTCTTTCCATTACTACCAGTAATTCCGATAACTTTCACATTACTTGTCTTTCGGTAATATCGCGCTATTTTTTGCAGTGCAAGTAATGTGTCATCTACAAAAATAATCGCGATTCCTTTTGGAGGATCACCGTAAGACTTTTTCCATAAAGAAGCAGCCGCACCTTTTTCCATCGCTTCTTTTACATAATCGTGTCCATCTTTCACCCTAATAATCGGAACAAACAAATTCCCTTTCGTAATTTTTTTAGAGTCAATACAGACGCCTTGCATCTCTATATAATGAAATGATTCTTGTAATCCTTCACCATTTACTATCTCTTCCAATTTATTTAATTGTAGTTGAATCAAATCGTCACCCTTTTCCATTTTTTACATAAAACCCAATTCATTTACGCATATTAATAAAAAATTTTATAGCGAGGTGTGTATATGCAAAAAGCAATTAGTTTCTTTCTCCTATTGTTTTGCCTAATTGTAGTAAACGAAACATACGCCTATTCACCAAAATCTTTACCAATCTCCCAAAACTCTGATCAATGGCAAGTGAATATTGATAAACCGAAAAAAACAAACAAGAATATGCTTCAAGCTAAAAAAGCTGAATTTCAAACATATCATTTTTCAGTAAAGAATGTTGGGAATAGTGAGGTATATAACGTAAACGTCGAAGTATTCCGCAACGAACCAAATAAGAAAACGAAATATGAACTCTTTTCCCTAAAGGAAAGTCGTTTAGCAAGTGGAAAAACTGGATTTGAACACGCTAATTTACCTGTTGCTACAAAAGCAGATGAAGTTGATGTTATTATTACATGGCAAGAGCACCCATTCCGATCGATGCGAAATGGTCAAAAAGTTGAATCTAGAAAATTTAAAGAGCATTTTGTTTTTAAAGAAGCTAAAAAGTAAATGGGATACGGATATATTCACACTATCATTGATATAGCTTTATTTACTAGTACCAGTTCGTAAGCAAATTAAAAAGTCGTGGCTTATAAATGCCACGACTTTTTATATTAATTCGTACTAATGCCTCTCGCTGCCCAAATGCGATCGATATCAGCAGCATGTTGTCCGCCATATAAAAGAGCATCCGCTTGCTTAATCGCTTTCGCTCCATCACTGAATTTAGAGTTTGG
The DNA here is from genome assembly GCF_052805735.1 of Bacillus sp. N6. NCBI lineage: Bacteria > Bacillati > Bacillota > Bacilli > Caryophanales > Bacillaceae > Bacillus > Bacillus sp. N6. The sequence continues at coordinate 2,035,676 of NZ_CM127843.1, read as the reverse complement.
TGTTAATGACCAGTGTGATTGTAAAATGATTTTTGTTGCTACATCACGGCCAAAAGCTTGTGCCATTTCGTATTGACCTTGAGCCCAAATTTCACCATCATCATGCACTTCATTCGTTATATCTTTCGGATATACTTTATTCGTATCTAATCGGCGTAAGCATGTTGGATCTGAACTAGAATAAGCTGTCGCATCCCATTCTCCAACACATGCTTTACCATATCCAGTAGTCGATACTGCATCTTCATATGTAGCACCTAAGAAGTCGCCAAATCCTTCTCCCATCGCTCCACCTTCTGCTGAACTACCAAAGCCAGGAACTTGGTTATCTTGAATCGAATGCCCATATTCATGTGCGATAATTCCAGCATCTTCTGCATCATCAACACCACCAGTACCGAAAGTTAAAGCTTTTGTTGATGGAGAATAGAATGAGTTATCATCAGTCGTACCATTAACATTCACTTTTATCGAACGGTTATTAATATTTTTAAAACCTAGACTTTGAATGTACCGTTGCAATGTGTCGATATGATAGTACGACATAACATCTTCAAAGCTATCATTTGCGCGTGTATAGTTAAATTGTAAATTCGTAGATTTTGTTTTCGCTTTTGAAGAAATCGTTACATATTCTCCAATTAAAAATCCTGTTCCATCTAAACCTTTTAACGTAACAGTTTTCAGTTGATTCGTTAGAGCTGTTGAATCTGCATCGTTATTATCTTTTAAGCCTACTTTACTACCGCTAGATACGACTGGGTTAGGTAAAAATACTTTTCCTGACCCTTCAGCTTTTCGGTTTATATCAACCTTTTTAATTAACTTTCCATTTTCTGCATCAATAAATGTTTCCCATGCACCAAATGGATTATTAGAATGGACTACAACTTTATATACTGGACGAGCAATTCCTTCTTCAACAATATATCCAAACTCTTTATCTGTAGGAGCCCATAAATTTTGCTCACTTGCTTCTCCAACATACGCCATTGATTTTTGTATTGCATCTTTTTCACTAATTTTTGTCGTTACTTCCTTCACACCTGTAACAGGCTGATAATCAGAAACAGCGAGTACTCCCTTTCCCTCTCCGTTAAGCGTAACTGTAATTTGTTTTGAAAATACAGGTGCACCATTAACAACTTGTTGGAACCTAACATATGAAGCTACTGACGTTTCTGTTGTAGAAATATATTGCAAGTCTGAAAGGTCTGTTTTCAATCCATACTGCGCAGCATTTTCTTTTAAATATTCAGTTGCTTTTTTCTGTGGCGAATAAGCTTCTAACTTTACTTGCTGTTGTTTTTCCAATGCCGAAACCGTAGAAATCGTCCCCATTACTAACGGTACAGTCATTGCCATTGCCACCATTTTTTTATTAAACATAGAACCACTCCCCCTAATAAAGTAGCTCAACCTTATCCCATTACCACTAGGCAATCATTCCCCACAAAATGGGGGGATAAAAATTGAATCTACGAGTAATTCTCTATAAACACTTCTATTACCTTTTCATTTAGGGTAAGTGAAATTTTCTCAATATTTATGTGTAAAGTGAACACAATACTTTAGAAATATATTTCTAAAGCAATTCCTTAACTCTTAAACTTTTTAAATGACTTTGTAAAAAATAGGCTACTTTTTACCTAACGATAGGTTGAAAAAAATATTAATGAATGATACGATTTATATAACCTTTTTTTAGGAGGCTTTATTATGAGCAAAAGTGAAGAAACACTCTCTTCAATTATGGAAGCAAGCTATCGACTGTTTGCCGGACATGGTATTACCAAAACGACTTATTCAATGATTGCTGAAGAAGTCGGAATAGCTAAACCGTCCATTTATTATTACTTTAAATCTAAAGATGCATTAATCGAATGTATTTTCACAGAATTATGTGCTGCGATGCAGTTTTCTTCCTTCTTCCATACAGAAGAGTTTACGAAAGGAAATTTTATTGAGAAATGCATTGAAATTGGATTCAAAATAATTGATGAACAGCAGAACGATCCTTATTTTAATCGTGTGTTGCAAGAATATGTATTACTATCTTCAAGAAATGATATGTACAAAGATCGATTACTAACTGTGCAAACAGAATATTTACAAGGGTTTGAATCACTCCTTACAAAAGCAAATGAGCTGCAATTGATTGAAAATAAAAATCTAGTTTCAAAAGCTCATATGTTAGCATTAGTGCTTGATAATGTCGGGAATTTTATGATGTTACATGTGGATATAGATTATAGACAAATATGGATGGAAGCTGTAAACAGTATTTTTGAAAGAAGGGATTGAATTGAATACTAAAAAACGAATTATCGGCTTAGACTTTGCTAGGGCCTTGGCGATGTTTGGTATGCTGCTTGTTAATTTTATGGTGATAACAGGTGCAGAAGGAAATGGTCCCCCATTTTTAATAACCTTCATGTCACTTTTTGAAGGTAGAGCTTCTGCCTTGTTTGTTATACTTGCTGGAATTGGCATATCTTTAATGACTAGATCCTCTGTTGCTAGAAATGAAAAAATAAAAATTTCTAATAGCCGAAAGATCATATGGAAACGTGCACTATTCTTATTTATTTTAGGATTACTTTTATACGTAATGGAGTGGACTGGGGATATATTACACTACTATGGTGTTTACCTTTTCGTTGCTGCCTTACTCATTACAGTCCGAAAAAAAGCATTACTCTTCTTATCTATTATTATCCTACTCTTGGCACAATCTCTTCAGCTTATTTTCAATGCTTTCGAAGGTTGGGGAGGCCCTACTCCATTTATAAACTATGTAGACTTCTGGACAGTTAACGGTTTTCTTCGCAATTTATTCTTTAATGGTTATCACCCTTTTTTCCCTTGGTTTTCGTTCTTCTTAATCGGTATGATAATTGGCAGATTAGATCTTCATAATAAAAAGATTAGAGATAGGTTGCTCTTGCTCGGTATTACATTCACCATACTGATAGAACTTTTATCAAAGGGGCTCACGCATTACTTCATTCCACACATTGGCAAAGAAGCTGCTACATTTTTGTTTAATACAGGACCCATTTTACCAAATATATTATATATTTTATCTGCTACAGGATCCGCTATTGCTATATTAATACTTTGCCTCTATATCACTGAAAAATATGAAAATAATTGGTTTGTTACTTCCATTATACAAACAGGTCAATTAACATTAACTCATTATGTAAGTCATGTATTTATCGGTATTGGAGCATTAATTCTATTCAATAGAATGGAACATCAAACACTACTTTTCGTTTTATTATTTGCTACTGTATTTTTCATTTTCAGTATTTTGTTTAGCGTATTATGGAGAAAGAAATTTTCTAGAGGACCTATCGAATGGATTATGAGGAAATTAGCTAGTTAATTTACCTCCATACGAAAAAGGAAGTTGGAATCATTCCAACTTCCTTTTTTCTTTAATTAGCTGCACTTAATTTAATTCTAAGTTTTGTTTCACCTAAAGAAAGTTCATCGTCTTCGTTCGTTAAGTGACCAAATGTAAATTGTTTTACGAGTAAGTTTTCTTCCAATAAATCTTTATGGTTCGTTAACGTTCGTTGTAGTTCTTCTTCTGTATCGAGAATAACATCGACTCGTAAATTAACTGGTAAATTCAACTGTTTACGATATTCTTGAACCGCACGAATGAATTCACGCGCTACTCCTTCTTGTAACAATTCTTCCGTTACATTCGTATCTAACATAACCGTATATTGTCCGTTAGTCGTATTAGAGAATCCTGATTTTGCAACTTTCTCAACTAACACATCTTCAGCAGTTACAACTACTTTTTCTCCTGGTGTTGCTTCGTAAACTGCTCTTTCTGTTGATACAAAGTTTTGTACTTCTTCTTGTGATAATTGTTTTAGCCAACCATTCACTGCATTCACATTTTTACCGAATTTCGGCCCCGCTGTTTTAAAATTGAGCTTCAATTGATATGATGTGTATTTTGTTTCATCGAGTTCAACATGGAACGCTTTTACATTTAACTCATCCATAACGATATCACGATAAGATTCCCAATCCATATCATTCTCGTTATGCTCAAGTAATACAAGTTCTGCTAGCGGCTGTTTTACTTTTAAAGAATGCTGATTACGGTTACTTCTTCCAAGTTCAACAACTTGTAAAACAGCATCCATTTCCGTTTCTAATTTCGGCTGAAGTAGTGATTCATTTACAACTGGATAATCAGCTAAATGAACGCTACTTCCTTCTAAATTAAGATGAATGTCTTCCGCGACAAACGGTGTGAATGGTGCAATTAATTTACTAATTGTTACAAGTACTTCATGAAGTGTCTCATACGCAGCAGCTTTTTCAGCGCTCATACCAGATTCCCAGAAACGATTACGTGAGCGTCTTACATACCAGTTACTCACTTCATCTACAAGTACTGCAATTTCACGAGCTGCATTCGTAAATTGATAATCATCAAGTGCTGTTCTCACTTTTTTCGTTGTACTATGCAATCTTGATAATACCCATTCGTCTAATTTCGTACGCTTTACATCATACGTTTCTTTCGGGTTATACTCATCTAAATTTGCATATAAAACGTAGAAGCTATACACATTGACTAATGTATCTACAAATTTAGATTTCGCTTCCAGTACTGTTCTTTCAGAAAAACGCTTCGCATTCCACGGGGCACTATCAACAAGTAAAGCCCATCTTAGCGCATCTGCACCAAACTTATCTACTAAATCAACTGGATCTAGTGCATTTCCTTTGCTTTTAGACATTTTCTGCCCTTCTTCATCTAAAACATGCCCTAGTGATAACACTCGTTTATACGGTACTTTTCCTGTATATAGTGCTGATACTGCTAATAAACTATAAAACCAGCCGCGTGTTTGATCAATTCCTTCTGCAATAACATCCGCTGGAAACTGCTCTTCAAATAACTCTTTATTTTCAAATGGGTAATGATATTGTGCAAATGGCATAGAACCACTATCAAACCAAACATCAATCACTTCTGGTGTACGATTCATTGTGCCTTCGCATTTTTCGCAGCGGACTTGCACTTCATCTACATAAGGCTTATGCAATTCTAAATCTTCCGGTGTTTCTTTCGTACTATGCTTTCTTAATTCGGCAATGCTTTTCGGCGCAAACTGATGATCACAACTTTCACATTCCCATACGTTTAATGGCGTTCCCCAATATCTATTTCGGCTAATATTCCAGTCCACCATATTTTCTAAAAACTTACCAAATCGTCCATGTTTCATATGATCCGGATACCAAGTAACTGAATCATTATTTTGTAAAAATGTATCTTTAATTGCAGTTGTTCGGATTAACCAACTTTCTCCTGCATAATAAAGTAGTGGTGAATCACAACGCCAGCAATGCGGATAGCTATGTTCATATTTTTCTTTATGATACAGTAAACCTTCCTTCGCTAAATAACGAACGATATCCACATCACAATCTTTTACAAATTTACCTTTCAAAAATGGTACCGCTTCTGTATACTCACCTTTTTCATCTACAACGTGCAAGAATGACAATCCTTCACTTTGAACAACTCTATAATCGTCCTCTCCATATGCTGGAGCAATATGAACAAGTCCTGTACCACTATCTGCCGTTACAAACTCTGCTGCGATAACGCGGTAACCATTTGTGACTTCTTTCATCGGAAATGGCGCTGTATAAGATGTGTTTAATAATTCTTCGCCTTTATGAACAGATAATACTTCATAGTTTTCTTTTAATACTTCTTGTACACGTTCTTTCGCAACAATGTATACATGACCTTCTTGTTTTGCTTTAACATATTCCATATTTGGATGTACAGCAAGCGCTACGTTTGCTGGAAGTGTCCAAGGCGTTGTTGTCCAACCTAAGAAATACTCATTTTCACTATCTTTCACTTTAAACTTCACAGTTGCACTTAAATCTTTTACTGTTTTATACCCTTGTGCAACCTCATGTGAGCTCAATGAGGTTTGGCAGCTTGGACAGTATGGTGAAACTCTATGTCCTTTATATAACAATCCTTTTTCATGGATTGTCCCCAAAATATGCCATACACTTTCGATATATGAATTCTTTAAAGTTACATATGGATCATCCATATCTACCCAATAACCAATACTTTCAGTGAATTCACGCCACTGCTTTTCATATGTGAAAACACTCTCTTTACACTTTTGAATAAATGGTTCAATGCCATATTCTTCGATCTCATGTTTACCAGAAATACCAAGTTGCTTCTCAACACCTAGTTCTACAGGTAAACCATGTGTATCCCATCCTGCTTTTCTTACTACTTTATAACCAGCCATCGTTTTATATCTTGCTACTAAATCTTTAATTGCCCGACCAAGTGCATGGCCGACGTGTGGTAAACCGTTCGCCGTTGGTGGTCCTTCATAAAACACAAACGATTGCGCGCCTTCTCGATTCTGAATTGATTGTTCAAAAATGCTTTGTTCGTTCCACTGCTTACGAATACGTATTTCTCTCCCTACAGCTGACTCTTTTACATCTACTTTCTTCATCTACAATCACTCCTTTGAATGTTTTAAAAGCACACAAAAAACCCGTCCCTATGAAGTAGGGACGGGTTTACCCGCGTTACCACCCTAATTCTATTAGCTTTTTCACTAATAGCGCTTAGCAACGTACTATCATACGTGTTCTTTGTAACGGTAGACATCCGTCCGGGCTTACTCACTTTCAGCCTCGGCTCCTCGGAGATGATTTTCAAATAACGTCTGCCCACCGGCTTTCAGCAATATACCGGCTCTCTGGAGAACAGTTCACTATTTTACTCTTTCTCGTCTTCAGATTTGTATACTTTGTTAAAAGTTATTTTATGCCATTTGACAACTAATTGTCAACTAATTCAAAATATATCCTTATCTTTTCCCCTATTCTTATACAATTACTTTTCAAATTCTCGCAATGCTGCTAAATTTTCATCATCCTCAATAAGTTCAGCAAAGAATCCCGATTCATCCTCACGAAGGACAATTTCAAGCTCTTCCTTCGCCTCTTCATTTCTATTTAACTGTGCTAAATAACAAGCACGATCATATCTTGCTAACAAATCATTTGCATCCATTGTTAATACTTCATTTGCTATTTTTTCTGCCTTTAGTGTTTGGCCGGCACCATGATATGAAGACGCTAAAGAAAGGAGAATTGCTGTTTCATTTGGATGATGTATAGAAGCATTTTCTAATACATGAATTGCCTCTTCAAACCTTTCTTGACTTTGATACATTTCTCCTAAAGCAAGAAATGCTCTACTTACGAACGGTGTTTGCTCCGTTAATTGTAAGGTAATCTTTTCTGCTTTTCTTTCTTCTCCTGCTTTAAAGAATACTTGTGCTTGCAGAAGAAGAGTATCATAATCATCTGGTAGTTCTCGAACCATTTGCTTCGTTAATTCCAAAGCATCTCTTAACATATCTTCTTCCCCGCACTCAACGAAAAGATTTACAAGTTGCTTCGCTACTTCATAATCCCATCTATTTTCTAGTGACGTGTGCAGAATCTCTATTGCTTCTTTATTCATCTCTACATTCTCATAAAATAGCGCAAATCGCTGTGCTGCCATACTATTTTTCGGATTTAACTTTAAAGAGATTTCATATAAATCAATTATCATAGTAACCATTGAAATTTCTTTGGCACGATTTTTCATACGATAAAAAGCTCTCGTAATGATAGATCGTTTTGGTTGTTCATGCAGCTGGCGTTCAATCCATATTTCCGTAACCGCAGCTGCAGCATACATGAATGCTGCACTTCTTTCTGCTTTTTTCACCTTTAACGTATGAAGAAAATCTCGTATGTTAGACAATTTTTTATGCTGCTCTACTGCTTTTACATAAACATCAAATATACGTTCATTATCAAAATCTTTTTGTATTACTTTCATTGCAATTTCAATTGCTTTTACATTTCTTTTTTTCACTAATACTTTTGCATAATGATATAGAACTTCTATATGCTCACCATCTAATTGTAGCGCGTATTCAATCTGTGCTTGTTCTTTATCTATTTCATTCATCGCTCCGTACACATATGCAATCGCATCTAAACGCCATATTTCAGGTACTTCTTCCTCTAATTGTTCTAGTTCAGTCAGCAATTCTTCCTGAAGATTCATATCTACTGAAAGCTGTGCCAAATATTCCATATTAATATGCAACGGCTCTTCCTTCATCGCCTGAACCATATGACTTTGTTCTTTAGAACGGTTTTCTTCTTTTTCGTATATTTCCGCAAGCTGTAAATGTACACCTACGAAATTCCCATCAAGCTCTAAACATGTTTCATACGCTTGTTTTGCTTCCGTCAATTGCCCTAATGCCATAAGTGTTTCACCAATTCGGTAATACGGTAATGCCGTTTCCTTTTGTTCTATCGCCTTATTATATCTTTTCATCGCTTGGCCGTACTGTCCAATAGATTCATATAAAATACCTGCATAACAACCGTACTCACTTACTTCATTACTTTCTTTGTGTAACGTTCTTAAAAACGCTATACCTCGTTGTACAAATTCCGTTCCTTTAATTCGATTCACATATTCATCTAACGCACTTGCTACATTATAATCGCTTTTCTTTATACCATTTTCTAACTTAGATAGCGCTACTTTAAACCCTTCTTCATTTCCACCAAGTTCAAGTTCAGCATCCCATAAAACCATTCCTGCATTCATGAGGAAATCTTGGCTCTTTTCAATTTGCTTCTCAAGACCAAGAATGTATTCTTTTGCTTCCTTGTATTGTTCTCTTGCCATATACACTTGTGTAAGTCCGAAGTGAGAATAAACATCCTCATCGTTTTCTTCTAAAGCACGCTTATACAATACTTCTGCTTCTTCCAAGCTATCATTTTGAAAATGATAGTCCCCTAATTTTACGTAAAGAGGTGCTTTATCATCACAATTCTCAATACCGTTTAATAAAATTTCTTTCGTACTTTCCTCATCCTTCAAATCAGATTCGTATATTTCTGAAAGTTTCGTATAAATGTAAGATGCATTACTATCCAAATGAATCGCTACTTTAAGCCCTTTTATTGCTAAATATAATTTTCCTAGTTGATGTGCACATCTCGCTCGTTCATACCATACATGTGCTTCATATTTATACTCTTTTAACAAGTCATTAAAGATTTCATATGCTTCTTCATATCTTTCTAAATCTATTAATATTAAACCGTGATTCGTTAAAGTGAACCTTTCAGGACTGCGCTCTAACGCAACTTGAGAGTATTGCAATGCTTTTTCAGATTGATCAATATACATATAGGATAAAGCGAGAAAACTCCAAGCAATAGGCTGATCTGCGTCTAATTGTAACGATGAACGAAAGCTTGAAATCGCTTCTATATAACTTTCCTGCTCAAAAGCATATCTTCCATTTATCAAATGATATAATGCACGATTATTTTTCTTCTCAACGCTTGTCAGCATTTGCTCCGCTTTCTCTACTTCCTGAAGACGAATAAAACACTGTGCACCATGCAATTTAACAAAGTCCGAGTTCGGAAACTTTTCCATTAACTTATCGATACAATATAAAATAAATTCTTTATCTACTTCAACATCTAAGTGCTTTATCGTATATAGCCACGTATTTGGATTATCGCTCGTTTCTTTTAAAAATTGTACTAAGTTACTAATTCCCTCTTTGTCATGTTCATCTAAATGATCCGTAAGAGAAAAAATAGATTTAAAATAACGATTTTCTTCCTCACTTAGAAACGCTAGTTGCGCCTTCTTTTCTTTCGGAACAAACGTGATTGCTAAACAGCCTGTATAACGATATTTTTCTTGTAATTTACTATATTCTACAAGAACTGGTTCTATAAAGTTTGGATCTTGAACATAGAAAGCTTGCAATGTATCATCATATCCAGATAGAACTTGTACGTGTGAAGCATGCTCAATATCTATACTTAATAAAACAGGAATTCCTTCATCAATCAGTCTCTTATAATTCTCTTCATTCCCTTTAAAATAACGATATTCATAACCTAATTCTTCTAAATAAGAAACAGTATCTGAAAACTTCGATCCTGTCATATCAAAAATAAACTCTGCTATTTCATCTTGTGTACGTGTCTCTCCCCATATACGCAACATCATCTCTAAACTTGTCGGAACACAATAATTATCCTTTTGTACAATAGGAACTATCGGCAAGTGAACCTTTTTTCCATCCGGATTTTTTTCTAAATTATGATATAACGATTCTTTTAAACTCTTTTCTTCTTTTAATAGCTTTTGTAAATCTGCAAATTTATTCATTTTGTACAGCGCTTCTGCACGTAAATGTACAAAGTAAGTGTTATAAGCATGATATGGCAGCTGAGTATTTATGTTATCTATTACCGCTAACATCTCTTCATATTGCTCTAAATCTAATAAATACTTTACCTTCTCAAAATGAAAATATGGTACTTGTGGGAACTTTACAATCGCATCATTAATTAACTGTATCGCACGTTTTTGTTCTCCTTTATTTGCATACAATTGTGATAATAAATAGGTAGATAACTCTTCACAATCTTCATGCTGTATGCCAGCAATAAATTGTTCTTCCGCTTTCTCCCATTCGCCTGTATGCATATAAACGTAGCCCCATTTATCAAACACTACGCGCGTACTGTACTCCTCTGCTTTTTGCATATACATTAGCGCTTCTTCATTTCTTTTCATTTCTAAAAGACATCGTACTAATGTAAAATATGTTTTCGCTAAAAAATCTGCATCTATTTCTTCTTTACTTAACTCTTCTAAAGAAGATTTTAACAACTGCTCTGCTTCAAGAATTTTCCGCTCATCAATTAACTCATCACAATATAAAGAGAGCGTTCTCATATTTGGGAATTTTTTATAAGCGTAACGAATGAGGAATGAACTGTATTGGTGCATAAGCCCTTCATCAGTAAGGCGAATTAATATATCGAACTCCTTATGCGAAGTAATATTGGCAAGCCAATTCTTCACATAGGATAAAGTATTCGTTTCTTTTATATATGCAATTTCATTATTTATTTCCTGTAATCCATCTACAAATCTCTTGTCTTTTAAACAAGTTTCTAACTGCTTAAAATCTAGCATGCATTCACCTCGAATTTATATTTATACTGCCACTTGCTTAGATTTTACACACCATATAGTATGTATTCAACTAAAATCTCTTATAATGGATGGTATTAATTAATATTATTCAAATTTATAACAAAATATAGTGAAAATGATTGTTTTTCTCCGTATTTTGTTTAATTATATGGAATAACGTAACATGCGGTTTTAATCTTGTAGAAGCTGAAATTAGTACATAAAATTATATCAGCGATAATTCAAATATATCGGCGATTTTCAAATTATATCGACATTAAACGACAATCCTTATATATCATGACTTTTAACATACTATGTCACCAAATGTAATTTTCATATTCGGAGCGTATACTAAAGAAGAATGCACATGAAATATTTTAAAAAATCGTAGTTCAGCTTCATATTGAGCTAGCGCATCATCATATGTTAATCCTTTAGCCATTAAACGTTCTACAAATTGTTGCTTATCACCCGGATCACCTGCAATCCCCTCTTCTTTTAATGATTGATACAAATCGTTTTTATCATTGTGATGCATATTTGAATCTAAAAAGTTCACTTTATCGCTTACTCTACATTCAATATTTTTCACACCTAATTCACTTAAATATATCGGTATTTTCATACCAATATTTCCATCTTTTCCACTCCTCTGCGTGTCACTTTCAAATAAATTCTGCAAAATGCCTAGCTGGATAATTTCCGATTGGTTCTCTCCATCCAAAGTGTATGAAGACATATTTGATATCCAATGTGGTTCAAAACAGATTATTTTCCCGCCACTTTTAACTGAATGAATCATTTTTTGTAGCATCGTTTTTGGTGAACTCATATGTAATAAGAAGGCATGACAAATTGCTATATCGTATGTATCGTTCAATTCAATTTCTATAGCATCTCCCTCCAGAAATTCTGACTCGTACGGAAGTGAACGAAACAACTCTCTCGCTTCAGCTAATAATGTTTCTCCACTATCAATGCCTGTATACTTTGATCCTTCTGGAAGTAAAGGCATTAATAATAAGCCTAAATAACCATATCCACAACCATAATCAACAACATGGACTGGCTCAGAAATCTTCCAAACTGAATTCACTAGAAAACTTACATAATCGCTATTGTAATATAAATCTCTCGTATTTTTTAAATACGCTAGTTTACTGTTCCAATCGTATGTTTCCAACCTCTAACGCCTCCTTTTATATACACCCCTTACAATTCTCCATTTAACAAAACATTCCTACATTTTTAACAATTACCCAAGAAATTGGTTTTAATAAGGTGAGATTACTGCTTACATGACTCCTATACCAAATAAAAAGGCATACATATCTGTAATGATACATACACCTTTTATGCTACATCTCCTCAGGAGCCTCCACCCCAAGTAAACGTAATCCTTCTTTTAATACAACCGTCACAGCATAAACCAATGCGAGTCTGTTGTCTTTTTCTTCACTCTCTTCTAATATACGAACATTACCGTAATATTTATTGAACGATTGTGCTACATCTAATACATATTTCGAAATAATCGATGGCTCATTTTTATTGAAAGCTGCTTCAATTACTTGTGGGAATTTGTTTAGTAATTTTACGACACTCCAGCTATGATCGTCTTTTAAAGCAAACGTACATGTTTCAAATTCTACACTTTCTTTTCTTAAAATAGAGCAAGCACGTGCATGTGTGTACTGTACGTACGGGCCTGTTTCTCCTTCAAATTTCAGCATGTTTTCTAATGAGAATTCAATATTGTGCATACGCTCATTTTTTAAATCGTGGAAAATAACTGCACCTACACCGACTTGCTTTGCTACTACTTCTTTTTGTTTTAAGTTTGGATTTTTCTCTTCAATATTTTGTTTTGCAAGGTCGATTGCTTCCTCAAGTACTTCTTCAAGTAAAATAACTCTTCCTTTACGTGTCGACATTTTCTTACCATCTTTTAAAATGAAGCCAAACGGTACGTGTTCCATACCATCAACCCAAGTATAGCCAAGTTTTTTTAATACAGTGAAAAATTGATTGAAATGTAAGCTTTGTTCTGGACCAACAACATATAGCGCTTTATCAAACCCATAAGTGTTTTGACGATATAAAGCTGCCGTTAAGTCACGCGTTGCATAAATCGTCGCACCATCTGATTTTCTAATTAAGCAAGGCGGCATTCCTTCTTCTTCTAAATTAACGACTAATGCACCTTCTGATTCTTCAAGCAACTCATGTTCTTCTAAAATCCCAATAAAATCTTCCATTAAATTATTATAAAATGCTTCTCCCTGAAAATTAGTAAATTCTACACCGAGAAGTTCATAAATGCGCGAAAATTCTTTAAGGGACTCATGACGGAACCAATTCCAAAGCTCTACCGCTTCTTCATCACCTTCTTCTAATTTCTTAAACCAAGCACGTCCTTCTTCTTCTAGTTCTTCGTCGTCTTTTACCTCTTCATGGAATTGGACATATAACTTAAATAGCTCACGTATTGGATCTTCTTTAACTACTTCTTCATTTCCCCATTTTTTATAAGCCGTAATTAACTTTCCAAACTGTGTTCCCCAATCTCCTATATAATTAATCCCTACAACTTCATAGCCACATTTTTCAGCGATATGTTTCAGCGAATTTCCTATCATTGTAGAACGTAAATGCCCCATCGAAAAAGGTTTCGCGATATTAGGAGAGGAATAATCAATTACTACTGTTTTTTCACAGCCAAAGTGGTTTTGACCGAACTCTTCTTTCTCCGCTAAAACTGTTTTTAATACTGCATCACTTACAGTTTCACGATTGAAAAATACATTTACATACGGACCAACGGCTTCTACTTTCGTAAAAAACGGATCATTTAATTTCTCAGCAACTTCCTTTGCGATAAGAGCTGGTGCTTTTTTATATTGCTTCGCTAATGAAAAACATGGGAACGCTGCATCTCCAAATTCATCTTGTTTCGGTGTTTCAATTAAATCTAAAATTTGTTTTTGCGTTAATTCATTCGTGAAAATATTAGATAAACTTTCCGCAAACTGCATTTTATAATCCATGATACAACCTCCTTATTTTTTAAAACACAAAAAACTCGTCTCTAAAAAAGAGACGAGTTTTAACCCGTGGTACCACCCTTGTTGTTCGTTACGAACCACTTTCCCGTTTATAACGAGGACAGGGGGCCTCGGCTTTCTCTACTATTCGTTCAAGAAGCATCTCCGAAGTGCGCTTCATCTTTTTCTTCCGTACTAGGCTCACACCATCCCTAGCTCGCTTTCCTTCTAAAAAAGACTACTCTCTTCATCACAGACAGTATATTTAATTAATTATTGCTTATTATACATCTTTTCAAACAATTAGCAAGGGTCAATTACACCAAAGTGAAACTTAGCACTTTTTCTTTTGTATACGTGAAAATTGTGTTTTTCAAATCTAGAACTACGGAAATGATCTTTTAATACAACACGCTTTCTCGCCACTCGCTTCGCCTCCGCAATTGTTTCATCAGTAATATCATGATACAAAGCGAAGTGTTTTAATCCTTTAATTCCGTCAGATTCTATGACAGTTTCTTCAAACATCGGATCAAGGTAAACGACATCATAACTATTGTCTTCACATTGCGCTAAAAATGAAAAATGCTCCGTTTGCGTTACTTGGATTCTTTGCATTGCTTCATCGATTTCAGAAACAGATGAAGACCATGTTTTCAAACCATTTCTCATGATATAAGCCATATATTCATTGCCTTCAAGTCCTGTTACTGTTCCACTTTCACCAACAACATAACTAGCTACAATACTATCTGATGCCATACCGAGCGTACAATCTAACACTGTCATTCCGCTCTCTAATTTAGCAGCTTGTACAAACGGATCGTGTTCTCCACGCATTAACCTTTTCACACGAAACATCGCTGAGTTCGGATGAAAGAAAAATGATTCTTCCGTACCTTTCGGATAAATAGCTAATCGGTTCTTTCCTACGACAAGTATATCTTGTTCATACTGCTCATGTAATTTATGCACTGGTATATCATTACGTAAAATGAAAGAACGATTTAATTCTTCTGCTACCTTTTTTGCATATGCTGTCATTTCTTTGTTTGTTCTTCCTGCTGTTGTTACGATCATTGTTTCACCTCTATATAAAGAAAAGAGGGAGATTTACTCTCCCCCTTCTTTAACAATTCTTTTCGAAAGCTTGCTCTAAGTTCGTAATAATTTCGTCCATAGTTGCACCTTCAATTTCATGACGGTGAATGAAGTGAACAACTTCTTTTCCTTTTAATAATGCCATAGATGGTGAAGATGGAGGAATTTCTCCGAAGTATTCACGCATTTTTGCAGTAGCATCTTTATCTTGACCTGCGAATACAGTTACAAGATGATCAGGTTGTTTTTCAGCACGAACAACCGCTTGACCTGCTGATGGACGTGCTAAACCAGCTGCACAACCACAAACAGAGTTTACAACTACTAAAGTTGTACCTGATGTATTTTCCATAAATTCTGTTACAGCTTCTTCTGTAGTTAACTCTTCAAACCCAGAACGCACTAACTCTTGGCGCATTGGGATTACCATTTGGCGCATGTATTCTTCATAAGCATTTGACATCTTGTAATCTCTCCTTCAACTTTCATTCCAAATTCATCATATCACGCTCTATTAATAGGTGCAAAAGAAAGATAACGATGATTTCATTTTTTTGTAGGGATTTCACAAACCCCACCGCGGCAATGTCCCACTGGAACAAGTTTTCTATTATTAGCGATATAATCGTATACTTTACTTCCAAAACCAAGTACGATGGATAGCTTTATAAAAGGAACGGCAAACCAATAAGATGGAACGGCCTTTGCTAATACATCTATGCTCTGAATGCCGTCATACCACTTATTATTTTTAAAAATATACAGTCTTTGTTCCATCTTACTTTGTAGTTCTTGAGAAAGCTTATATTTCTCAACTACATCTTCATTTCGAAATGAAACAAATTTCATCTTACCCTTTTTATCTAATTTTTTCGTACGTTCTGCAACGGCCGTACACATCGGACACCAACTATCATAGAAAACAATCATACATTATTCCCCTTTACGAGACTCCGTCATTTGTTTCCATACAGAACCTTTTGCTTCTTCTCCGCCTTCAATACGCTCTAATGCTAGACGTGCTTGCATCGCTACTTCAAACTCTGGATCATCTTGCGCTGCTTTTAATGCTGGAATCGCACTTTCATCTCCAAGTTCAAATAAGAACATCGCTGCACGCCAGCGTACTAATTTACTTGGATCTTTCAGAGATTTAATCATAACGAACATCGCTGCCGGATCACCTACATCTGATAAACAATCTCCTGCAGTACGACGAACACTTACAGAGCGATCTAACAACGCTTTATATAATAACGGTAATACTTCATCACCTTTTACCATACCTAAATACGCTGTTGCTAAACGGCGTATTGAAACTTTTTCATCATCTAACGCCATCTTCAACACTGGAATATCTTCTTCAGTAGGATCCATTTGTTCTAATGCTGCAAAACGGTTTTTCCAGTCAGAATCTTTCATCATCTCTTCTGTTACTTTATATGGCTCACGCTTTTGAATCGTTACTTCAACAGCACCTGCTTGATTTAATAATTCTTTAACCGTTTCATTTACACGTTCTTCTGAATAAGCAGCAACAATCTCTTCTACTACTTCTTTCCCGATTTCTTCAAAATTACCGTAACGTGTACTTTGTTCTACCCATTTACGCTCTTTTACAACGTTTGGTGCAGACATTTGTACTTTCATAATTGATTCTTTGAAACGATCTGGTAAGCCAACGCGTTCTTCCGATGTTCCATCTGTTAACTTTACTTGCATTGGAATTGTAAAGAACATTTGAACAAACACTTTCACTTCTCCAAAATGAGACAGTTGTTGTTCTTCACTTTCTTCCACTACTTCTTCGCCAAAAACAGCACGAACTTGTTGTAATAATACTTTCCAGTCATACTTTGCATTTCGCTCGACTGCTAAAAAGTCAGCTACATGATACACACCTTTAATGCCTTCAATTTTCAAAATTTCTTGCACTTGCATTGGTGCTTGTTCTTTATTTTCATTTGTATAATTATTACGCGCTCCTGATGGTAATACTTCATTCAAAATAACTTTCATTGTATTTGGACTTGGCGTCGGTTCAATTGCTTTAATCTTCACGTAAAAAACTCTCCTTTATTGCGTGTTCTTAGCTGTATTGTAACATGTTATCACTCGATACTCCTACTCAGGTGCTTAATTTTACTACTTTCTTCCCGCTACCATACTATTTCATTCTTTTTACATTTCAAATTAGGGATGGGATTTTAAAAGCTTTCGTTTCCGATGATTTTTATTTTTTATCCATTTCTTGAGGCATCGCCATTATTTTTGAAAAAAACACGCTAAACAAAAAAATATGTAAATAAGCTATCCATATGGATAGCTTATTTACATATTTTTCGTTATTGGAAGTTATTTATTTGCTAATAAATCTTCTGCGTAACATTTAATCATCATGTAGCCTGCGTAACCGAACTGATCATACGTATCTGCTTCTTCTTTGGTCGCCTGTCTAAGTACTGAATATCCTTTCATTAACATACAATTCTCATCATGAACCATTTGTGAAGTGAAATACTCTGTTTCAATTCCATCTAATTCTAATGAACGATAGCCACTTATAAAACCATCCAATGCTGTTTCATGAATGGTTTTAATATGAACATCTATTTGTATTAACGTTTTACAACCTTTTAAATTTTCAGCCATAGGTGGGCTATCTCCGATCCAATCCATCAAACCTGCTAAAAATCCCCTTCTACTATTTGGATCTGTTTCAATTACTCTACCACATGCAAATTTACTGTTATCTAAAGGAATAGTCCAAAATTGCCCTGGTACTAAATAACGATTTGATTTTGGTTTAAATGGATAGTTTATACTCATTGTTCTCCCCATCTCTTTTTTATCTATTGTATAACATATTCATGTAAAGTTAACATAACGTCCTATTATCGGTAGCAACAAAAAGGAGGATTCCTTACTCTCAGAAGGATCCCCTTTTTTATTTTCTATCACTCGATTCTTCTTTTTATACATTCCTATCCTGGCATGGGTTTTACGGTTCTCGATTGTTACTGGATTAGCCGAAAAACGTAATAAAATTTTGTATACTCTTTACTTGTTTTCCAAAAAAATCTGGCGGTACTCCTTCTTTAAGTTTATTAAAATACTTTCCACAATTTTTTCCGTAGCTATTACTTAAAATCACCTTTTATTACGATGCCCCCTCCCGCCTTCTCTCCAAAAAGGTAATACTCTCAATCACAACTTCAGTTCTATATATTCTCTTGCCTTGTTCATCATCGTAATTACTCGTCTGAATACGCCCTGTAATCCCAACAAGTGATCCCTTCTTACAATATTCAGTTACATTCTCAGCCGATTTTCGCCAAACGACACAATTAATAAAATCGACTTGTTGTTCACCTAAACTATTTCGAAATCCTCTATTCACCGCAATACATATTCTTGCATAAGCAACGCCTTGTTTTGTGTAGTATAATTCTGGCTCCTTTGTCAATCTACCGATTAATACAACTCTATTCATCATAAGTTATACCACCTCACATATTTTTCTCCATTGTAAGGAGAAATGGATGAATGGTAAAAAGCACAAAATGATGTATCCGTAAGTAAAAAGTATTAATTTAGACCTTACAAAACAAAAAAAGAAACCATACATAGTTCAAACATGTATGGTTTCAAAATTTATTACACTTCAGTACAAGATATGTAATATCCTCCGCGAGCCATCTTTATTTCAGCACGGTACATTACATTTTCTAAGTAAAAAGTAATCGGTTTAACTTTACTCTCAAATTTTAGTCTTTCATTGCATTCAGTTGCATATCCTTCAATCGCTGAAGTAATAACTTCAGATGATGGATACGTTAAAGCTTCATCTAGTTCTATGAAAAAACTTTTAGAAAATAGTTTTTTCATAATCCCCTTCTTCCCTTTCATCATATTCCATCTCCTTCAATTCAAGTTGATAACATCCATATTATACCATACGTTCAATATATCTTTGAAAATAAAAAAAACCTGCATTTTTCATGCAGGTTTTTTTTATTAGTCATTTTTCGTAAAGTAAGAAACGAAACGAAGAATTTCTAAGTATAACCAAACTAATGTAAGCATTAGTCCCATTGCAGTGTACCACTCCATATATTTCGGAGCTTGACTACGTACACCATTTTCGATTAAATCGAAATCTAGTAATAAGTTTAATGCAGCAACTACAATAACAACTGCACTAATAATAATACCGATTGTACCACCTTGGTGAATGTATGGAACAGTTACACCAAACATATTTAGTAGGAATACGACTAAATACATAACCATAATTCCAAGTGTTGCTGCCATAACGCCTGTACGGAATTTATCCGTTACTTTTACTACGCGTGTTGCATATAACACTAACATTGCAAATAGAATTGAGATTGTTAGTAATACAGCATTTAAAACGATAGAATCGCCAAATTTCATTGTATAAACTGCTGAAATACTTCCTAACACAACCCCTTCTACCGCCGCATAGATTGGTGCACCAAAAGGTGAAATACGCGGGAAGAACATAGACGCAAATGCGATGATTGCCGCAACGATTAAAGCACCAATTAATACTGGCATCTTCATCGTCCCCTGCATCATCTGTATGTATGAATAGACAGACGTTGCAAGTAGCAAGATAAGCATAATGAACGTTTTGCCTACTGTTCCGCCAATCGTCATCGCAGAAGCGCTTGCTCCCTCTTTACGGAATGCCTCTTTTTTCAACATTGGATTAGATGTTCTCATTTTTTCCCTCCTAAAATAGGTTCTACCAATAGTGTAAAGTTTTTCTCTTTACTTTTCAATATATGCAGCTTGTTTTTATTTTAATCCTTCAACGATGTCTGATAGTTCACTCCATCTTTCCATCTTTTTTTCTAGCTCTTCTTCTGTTTTCTGCTGTGCTTCAGATAATTCTTGTGCCTTTGTGAAGTCAGATCCAACTTTCGCAAGTTCTTCTCCAATTGACTCAATTTTTTCTTCAAGTTCGGCAATTGTATCTTCAATCGTTTCCCATTCACGCTGCTCATTGTATGAAAGTTTACGTTTACGTTGTTGTTTTGGAGCTTCTTCTACTACTTTTTTCTCTTTTTGAACTTCCGCTTTCTCCATAAGTTCTCTCGTTTTTTCCATTTCTAAATAATCTGTATAACTACCTAGGAACTCACGCACTTCGCCTCCGCCAGTAAAGATGAACAGTTCATCTACTACTTTATCTAAGAAGTAACGGTCATGCGATACAGTTAAAACGACACCTGGGAAATCTTCTAAATAATCTTCTAGTACTGTTAATGTTTGTGTATCTAGATCATTCGTAGGTTCATCAAGTAAAAGTACGTTTGGTTCTCCCATTAAAATACGTAATAAATATAAACGTCTTCTTTCACCACCAGATAGTTTACCAAGCGGTGTACCATGTGAATGAGTCGGGAATAAGAAACGTTCTAACATTTGAGATGCACCAATTACTTTTCCATCTGTTGTATGAATAACTTCTGCAATCTCTTTAATGTATTCAATCATACGCTGATTTAAATTCATTTCTTCATTTTCTTGCGTATAATAAGCAACTTTTACAGTTTGCCCAACTTCAATTTCACCACTATCAGGAGATAACTTACCTGCAAGCATATTTAATAGCGAAGATTTCCCGCTTCCATTCGCTCCAATAATTCCGATGCGATCGCCTGGTTTCACGATATGATTAAAGTTGTTTAATACCGTTTTATCACCAAATTTTTTCGTCACATCTTTTAACTCAAGTACTTTTTTCCCAAGACGGCTACCGCTAAGTGCAATATCAACTGACTGTTTTGCAGCTGGCCCTTCTTGGCCCTTTAGCTCATCAAATCGTTGAATACGTGCCTTTTGCTTTGTTGAACGGGCTTTTGCACCGCGGCGGATCCATGCTAGTTCGCGGCGATATAAGTTTTGACGTTTTGATTCTTGCGCAATTTCTTGTTCTTCACGAAGTGCTTTCGCTTCTAAAAACGTACTGTAATTCCCTTCATAACTATACAGTTTTCCATTATCTAATTCGAAAATACGATTCGTCACACGATCTAAGAAATAACGATCATGGGTTACAAGTAATACTGCGCCATTATATCGAGCTAAATATTCCTCTAACCATTCCACTGTCTCATGATCAAGATGGTTCGTAGGCTCATCTAAAATTAATAGATCCGGTGTTTCAATAAAACATTGCGCCATCGCAATACGTTTTTTCTGTCCACCAGATAAATTTCCAACAGTTGCAGTGAAGTCCGTAATTCCTAATTTCGTTAAAAGAGATTTCGCATTTGCATTTGCTTCCCATGCACTCATTGCATCCATACGTTGCTGCACTGCAAATAATTGTTCCTGTACTTTTTCATTACTTGGATCTTTTTCGATATGTAATAGCGCCTTTTCATACTCACGAAGAAGACGAATTAAAGGAGTATCACCATGGAAGACTTGCTCTAGCACTGTTAGTTGTTCATCAAACTCTGGTTGCTGTGATAAATAACTAATTGTATACCCACGAGAATGAGTCATATCACCTGTATCAGGAATTTCTGCCCCTGCAATAATTTTTAATAACGTCGATTTACCAGTTCCGTTTACACCGATAATTCCGGCACGGTGTCCTTCTGCAATACTAAATGATAATCCATCAAATAACGGTTTTTCTCCATATGATTTTGATAAGTTTTCCACAGTTAACATTTTCATATTTGTGCATTCCACTCTTTCATAAATTGTTCAATAAACTGTTCCATATAACGATGACGAACTTCCGCCTCTTGTTTTGCTGCGTTCGTGTTCATTAAATCTTTTAATTTCAAAAGTTTTTCATAAAAATGATTTAAAGATGGATCATTATTTTTTCTATACTCTTCTTTCGTCATTTCTTCACGCGGCGGAATAGTTGGGTCATACATTAATCTCCCTTTTGCCCCGCCATATGCAAATGTACGTGCAATTCCAATTGCACCAAGAGCATCTAAACGATCCGCATCTTGAACAATTTCCCCTTCAAGCGACTCAAGTGTGCCGCCATGACCACCTTTATAAGACATATTGGCGATGATATGAAGAACATGTTTACTTTCCTCTTCTTCCACATGTAACTCTTCTAACCAATCAGAAACTTTTTTCATTCCTTCTTCTTCACTTTCATTTAACTTCTCATCTGCCACATCGTGAAGTAATGCTGCCATTTCAATTATAAAACGATTTCCCCCTTCTTGCTCGGATAAAGAAATCGCCAGTTTATGTACGCGTTCAATATGATACCAATCATGCCCACTCGCATCTTTTTCTAAAATATGTTTTACAAAAGTAATTGTTTTTTGAATCTTTTCTTGTTTTGTCATTTTATCTTCACCCAGTTACTTATTGTAACACGCCCGCATTTTTTCATCACATATTTTCTTGTCCGCCCATACACTGAGTGGTAAGCATCATCATGAAGGAGGAATAAATATGTTCTATAATAATCAACCGCCTTATCCAAGGCAACCATTTTACCCTCAACAACAAGAACAAAGATACACAGAACAATACGAAGAACAAGAGTTACAACAGCAAGAACAACAATATGACGAAAACCCATATGCAACAACGCAAAATCAAGAAACTGAATTTCAACAAAATCCATATGAAACACGTCCAAATTATGAATATCCTCAAAATCCATATGCGGTACCACAAAACCAAGAACAACCATATCAGCAAAATCCATATGCAGCACCACAAAACCAAGAACAACCATATCAACAAAATCCATATGCAGCACCACAAAACCAAGAACAACCATATCAACAAAATCCATATGCAGCACCACAAAACCCATACACAACTCAACCACAACAACCGCAATACCAACAACAAATGTATCAACCAAACTACGACGCACGTGTCTCACCACCTAAACCACCAACAATAGATCCAACGCAGCCACAAATTTTACCGCCAGGACCAACATTAGACATTACACAACCACAAATCTTACCACCTGGACCAATTACTGAACCAACACAACAACAAATTCAACAAGTTGTCGGTACACAGTTTTTACCTTTCAAGAAACCCGTACTAGATTTCGTAAAACCATGGGTAGATTACGGTTTAAATGAAGCAAAACATACATCACACGAACACGCATTAACAGAAGTTGCTGCGATTATGTTTTTAGTTGGTAAAGGCTTCAATCCGACGATTGCTCATTATATCGTAGAATCTTGGGAGAAGAATGAACAGTTTTAGGGTTGTTTATTTTATGTTCAGAAAAACTATAAAAGCGTCGCAAATGCCTGTTATACAAGCATTTGCGACGCTTTTTATTTGTTATATTATATTCTACTTCAAAAGGGTATTTCATATTTTTTCACATGTTTTTATATTATTTGTGAGCAAATAATAACCTTTTAATTAAACTGTATTAGATCCCCTTGATAAATAAACATTCCCCTTCCATTTGTTGAACTTATGTTCTAAAAATATACTTTCATATTATATAGTTTCATTTCGTTTCATAGGTCTTATTAAATACGTCTTTATTTGATAAGGTTTTTCTACGATATCACTACTTATTATTAATTCGTGGCTGTTTTTATTCTTGATATTAAGACTGTTTTTATGAGCATTTCGTATAAGTATGATGTAACTGATTAAAGCTATTTTCAAAGACGACATATCGGCGATACTTTATGTCTATTTCTTATAGGTGTTAGCAAGTTCGTTTGCAAACTTGTTAGCACTTTTTTATATTTCTTCTATAAATAAATGCCCCTTAATATAATCTAAATTTTATATATTTACTTTTCTTCTATTTATCTTATAATCTTAATTGGGAGAGGGAGGAAAAAAATGGTTCAAATCAAAGTGACACCTGAAATGCTAGAAGAAGTTGCACATCGTGCAAGTAATACCCGAATCGCATTAGAATCTATACATAATAATTTATGTAATGAAATTGATCATTTGTGTTTTCAATGGATTGGTGCCTCTAATCAACAGTTCATTCAAATGTTCAATGATGCGAGACCAAAAGCTTTTACATCTATCAATT
Source organism: Bacillus sp. N6 (assembly GCF_052805735.1). Lineage (NCBI taxonomy): Bacteria > Bacillati > Bacillota > Bacilli > Caryophanales > Bacillaceae > Bacillus > Bacillus sp. N6. Next base: position 2,011,333 of record NZ_CM127843.1, on the reverse strand, counting down.
CAATTATACAAGTGGAAGAGGATTTGAAAAGAATTGCTGAAAAATTCCGTAATGCGGATGATCAAGATGTTACAATGGAAGAAGGTGCAATGTGTGGCAGACCTTCTTCAGAGGAAAAAGGATTTGATGGTAAAAAATTAGCCAGAGATTTAGCTGGTGAAATAAGTGGCGAATATGATGTGCGTCGTGCTTGGGATGGTGTTGATCCATCAACTGGAGAAGAACTTTCCACTTGGGAAAGAATTTTCGCTGGAGGAATGGCTGTAGCTGGTCTTACACCAGTTGGAAAAATTGCCAAAGTTGGAAAAGGGGTAAAAATGACTGCAAATGCAGTTGAAGCTGCTAATACTGTTAAAAAAGCTGAAAAGCTAAGAAATGCTACACAATACTCCACTCGTATTGAAGATAAAGTAATAGCGGTTGAAAAACAAAACCTACCTGGAACTCTTGGTGCAACATTTAAAGATGGTAATTATAGAACAGTAAAAACAACAGAAGATATCAATTTTTACCGAGCATATGGTGGACAAGCTAAACCAAACGGAACATTTGTTACTACAGTTCCTGCGCCGAACAAAATTCAAGCAAAAATAGATTTAGCGTTATTACCTGAATGGAAAAACACTCGACAATATGAAGCGGTAATACAAGCCCCGGAAGGTACAATATTACAAATAGGACGAGCTGAAAAACAAACAACTAGGTCTGGAACAATATTTAAAGGTGATGAAGACCAAGTATTATTACCATTCGGATATCCATCAGAATGGATCAAAGAAGTTAGAGAAATTCCAGGTAAATAGGAGGAAAATATATATATGTCTAAAAATGCAAATGTACTATTAAGTCAAATCAAGATAGTAATTGAAATTACAAAAAATAAACAAAAAGAAAAAGAAGATCCATTCTATGAAGATTTACTAAAACGATTAAATCGTTTAGCTAATTATCTGCAAAGTAACGATTATACTAATGACGGATTAGAATCTCGTCGAATTAAAGGCGCAGTGAGAGCCTATACTGATACCGGTCTCGTAAAAAGCTTTGACGACCCTCTACTTATTGAATTAGATAAATTAGAGACTATGCTAAATGAAAATTAACAATTCCTTTCAAAGTATATTAATTGTAAATAAATAAAAATAGACCACCTATTACAGGTGGTCTATTAGAATCTTGGGAAAAGAATGAGCAGTTTTAAGGGTGTTTATTTTTAAGTATCTAGAACACTCGCTAAGTTTAAGGAGAACTTAACAGACATGCGTCCGGCATAATGCCATGTCCACACCCAAGGATCGGTTACATAAAATAACGTATCTAACATCGGAAGTCTATTGGTCTTTTCCCCTTATAGTAACACTCTCTTCTACTAAGACCTTTTCTTTCTAGGGCCTACAATTAATTTAATCGCTGTTCTTTCTTCATTATTGATAGAAATCTCTTGAAACGCTGGAACAAAAGCTAAGTCAATACCACTTGGAGCGACGAACCCTCTCGCAATCGCAATTGCTTTAATCGCTTGATTTATAGCTCCAGCCCCAATCGCTTGAATTTCCACATTACCACTTGTTCTTAGTACACCCGCTATTGCACCCGCGACTGAATTTGGGCTTGATTTTGAAGATACCTTTAATATATTTTCCATGTAAGTTGCTCCTTCTATTATTTAATCTCTCTTTCGTTACAATTTTAAATATTTTAGCGTATCTTTAATTACTATTCACACCAAAAACAAACGATGCTTCATATGTACATTTATTCTATATTTTCTGACTTCTTCCTGCCCAGCTACACAAATAAAATAAAAAAATAAACTAAATAATCTAATATACATACGATTAAATATCATAACTTCACCAAACGATAACATCCATACAGCAAAAGATAATATTGCTGTTTGTCAGACGAAATTAATATAGTAAAATGAAACTTTACTCAGTGGGGGTTTTGTTCATCCCCCAACTAACTTCTTTGCTTTCACTGAATTTTGAGGTGGGGTCTTACCGCTCGGAAAATAGCGGGATAAACGTTTCCTCGTTACTTTAATCCATTTAGAAATCCCATTCATTTTTCTATCAAATTATGAACCTTATCATCTTCAAAAAGTGTTACAGGTAATACCCCAATACTATATTTCATCATTTGAGCACTTTATATTCCAAATCTATCTCCTTTTATAGTACAAGCATACACGCCAATTGTGATTCATTTTCATAAACTATTATGTGTTTTACATTTATTAAGAATAGGAGGTAATATATTGGGTTCATACTATCATTCTTCAAACTCGTATAAAAAATGCTCATGTAAATCTTCTTCCAGTTCAAATAAAAAATGTTCATGTGACCATTCACATAAACGAAGCTGTCCTGCATACGGAACTTTTTGGCAAACTGAATTTATAACTGTTCCTTTTGGAAACCCTTTTCCATTTAATCACGTTGGACCTTTAGCAGGAGGCGTTTCCTTACTAAACTCTACTACTATACAATTTAGACAAGCTGGTGATTATAGAGTTTCGTTCATTTCCAGTATTAATACTACTTTAAATCCTGTATTTCCACATATCCCAGTCATAACTATATTTTTAAATAACAATCCACTTGCTAATAGTCAAGGTGACTTCGCTATTCAAATGAATACTTCATCAAATAACGAATGTCTTCAACTCGTTGGCGAAACGATTGTTACAGTGCCAGCTAATTCAACTCTTCAACTTAGAAATAATAGTGGCTTTAATCGTCAAAGTATTGTAACTTGTGACAATGGTATAAATTCAGTTGAATTAACAGTTACAAAACTAAGTTAATATTATTTCTTCACATTCAGATGCTATTTCAGCATCTTTTTTTATTGAATAACAGTTTTCTTCGACTTTTATTATCTCTCATCACGCAAAAAAAGTGCAGAATTCTTTCTAACACAAGATTTCTGCACTTTTATATTATGCTTATTTATTCTTTCTTATTTCTCTACATAAACCGACTTAACAATCGTACGATTATATGGTTTTCCTTCTTTATTCATCCCTTTTATATCCATCGTAACGTTATATACTCCCGGTTGTTTTATATCTTTCAAAGCACCTGTAAATGTATTCGTATTAACATTTTGTAATTCATTAAATTCAGAGACTAACTTACCTTCTTTATTAACGACTCTTACTGTTATGGAAAGATCCCCTTTCATTTCAGGTGCCACTGGTGATTTTTTCAGTTTATACTCAGGTTTATTTACTTTAACCTTTGTAGGCATTTGAAGAACAAATGGCGCGTCATTCTTGTAATCGCTTACAACTAAATATGCATCTTTCGACTGCTTCGCCATCATTTTGATTTTCCATTCGCCTACTTCCAATTTATCAAACTTGAATGTTCTAATTGTCGCCCCATTAAAGAAAGATTCGCCTTCACCAGTAGTTATAGCACTATCTTTGTTTGCATAGATTTTTCCTTTTGGAGATACCATTTGTACTTCTACATCAGAAGAAGCAGTTAGTACAGAAACTATTCCTTCAGCCTTTTTATCAACAGAAATACTTTGCTGTATCCACTGATTTTGTGGTAATTCGCCTCCTAAAATATTTTGATTTGAAGTTGTATTTAATTGTTCTAGATTTTCATTTGAACTAGTGCTGGATGCTACTAAAGCTGGTAACCCCACATTTGTCGTACGTAAATATGGTTCAATTCGTGCAAAAACAGCTGATCCTTTTCTTATATTGTCATGATCAAATCTTGAATCTGTAAATAAATGTGTACCGTACGATAGCTTCGCACTCCATTCATTTACTAGTCCATCATTTGAACCGTACGACGATAAATATAACCCGCCCATAGATAATGCAGAAAATGTTGGCCCCCAGCTAGTCCCAGTAGCCGTATAGTAACGGTTTAATTTAGCTGCTGGGTTGTTATCTATTGTTGAACGAAACTTTGCCATTTCACCTATTTGTAACGAATACGTACCATCATCTTTTTGACCTAATATAGAAGCAAGCCACCCTGCCCACCAACTATATGATAAATCTGCCAAATTTGAGCCGTGATGCGGTGTAGCAAGTGTAATAACATTTCCAACAAATCGATTCGCACCATATTCAACTAATGCAGCTTGTGTATCAATACCACCTTTACTATGTGCTACAATATTAACTTTTTTACCGAAATGATTATATATTTCTTCAAGTTTTTGTGCTAACAATTTTCCGTTATCCCACTGACTAGCCGAACCTTTCCCAGCAGCATCATATAATTGTATAAACACTGTTTGATAGCCTGCTTTCAAAGCATAATCATACATATCATTTATATCATGATATACTGTCTTTCCATACCAACTATCTGCATTACCATTTCTTCCTTGTACAAAGAGAATTGGTGGTTTATTCTCATCATAATTAGCAGGTTTTTGGCCTAAAAACCATTCTCCAGGTGTGAATACTTCTGTATCAGGAAACCCCTTTCCAAGCTCTTTTACAACTTCTGCCTGTACATTTGTGCTAATCGTTGGAGCCATGATAAAAAATACAATTAGTAAGACCACAAATCTTCTCATCAGTCGCATATTACTCCCCCTATTTTTTTGAAAGAAGGTGTTCTTTATAATATTTTATATTTTCCCTTCCTTAATAATAGCTAATCTTTTATTTTAAAAAGATGTTAGCCCTATTTTTAGAAGGTTACTAGTTGTATACCCTCTTCCTTAACTCTCGTTATTCTCTTTGTTTCTACCTCTTCCTTTTGATAGAATACGACAAAAAAGTTTCTCAATAATTGTTAACTTCGCTACATCCAGATATTTTTTAAATTATTATTGTTTATATAAAGCATACAAATCTTGAAAAAATTTTAGTGAAAAAACATTTTATTACTAGTTAGTTATTTAAAAATATAATAAAGATATGTACTTTCTTTTCATTAAATACAAACTAATTTCAAAGGAGCTTATATTATAAGACTTTCCTACGATTAAAATTTAAACTGAAATTTCCGAATAGATAGTTATATTTCCAGAAACATATATTATGATAATTTTCGTGCACTTGAATTAACTTTTTAGAAGTACTAACCTATCGGTGAGCAGAAGAAAATTCTGTAAAAAGAAAGGAGAATACTTTATGATGACCAAATTACAAAAAGAGTTTTTTAAACGCTTAAAAATTCCTGCAAAAGAAATAACATTTGATGATTTAGATGAAATTCTCTTAAAAATGGGAATGATTCTCCCCTATGAAAATCTTGATATTATGGCTGGTACTATTAAAAATATCTCAAAAGATAACTTAATAGAAAAGTTACTTATTCAAAAACGAGGTGGACTTTGTTATGAATTAAACTCCTTATTGTATTATTTCTTAATTGATTGTGGGTTTCAAGTATACAAAGTAGCCGGTACTGTTTATGATCTGTACGATAATAAATGGAAACCCGATGATGGTCATGTCATTATCATATTAAGTCATGAGGATAAAGATTATGTTGTGGATGCAGGTTTTGCATCTCATCTCCCTTTACATCCAGTACCTTTTAACGGAGAAGCCATCTCCTCTCAAACAGGAGAATATCGAATTCGTAAGCGAAATACTCGAAAAGGTACGCATATTTTAGAAATGAGAAAAGGAGCTAACGGAGAATCTACAAGTTTCTTACAATCTGAACCTTCAAACGAATGGAAAATAGGCTATGCTTTCACTGTAGATCCAATAGATGAGAAAAAAGTGAATAATATTCAAAAAGTGATTGTAGAGCATAAAGAATCTCCTTTTAATAAAGGAGCTATCACTTGTAAATTAACTACTTATGGTCACATATCATTAACAAATAAAAATTATACAGAAACCTTTAAAGGCACCAAAAATAAACAACCAATAGAATCTAAAGATTATGCTCGCATTCTTCGTGACTCTTTTGGAATAACGCAAGAGAAATATGTAGGAAAAACACTAGAAAGAGGCTAGTTGACTACAAGTATTTCATAATAAAGCAGATTCTATATTTAGAATCTGCTTTATTTTATATTTTGTTATAAATTAATTTAATTTTGTTGTTACCCTTTAATTTTCAATTATATACTCATCATCATATTTATCGTATTGTAGCCCTTCCCCTATCTTTGACTCCGTAACTTGATCTCTTAAAAACGGTGCAGCATCCATTTTGCTAGTTGCAATTTCAATTCCATATTTTTTCGTTAAATGAGCTAACTCTATTAAAAACCACTCTCTTCGCAATGTAACTGGAATATCCAATGTTTTTCTTTTCATATATAATAGCACCTCTTTTATTTTCATAACTTAAAAACATCACTGGATGCACTTATTAAGACTACCTTTCACCGCTAACATCCAATGAAACATTATAGTATATGCATGTCCATTTCAAACGTGCTATCACAAATATGATATTTAAGTTTACATAATTACATTATGTAATAGTAGAAAAGAAAGGCATGTCCCTTCCTCTTCTACTATAGAGATTTAAATTAAGAACATCTTGGTACACCTAAAGCTAAAAATAAACCTGCTACTCCCGCAGTAATCGGTACTTTTAACGTAATAACATCGTCTACCTTCGTTACTAAAAAGTAAGCATTACCTTCTTGTAATATACAAGTTACCAACAATTGAAATTCCATTCAAATCTCCTCCTTTCAATCGATATACTATAATTTATGAAATCTCTTTCAAAAAGTAATAGGAAATATATCTATTTTTCCTTATATACAAAATAAATGTTTGTAGGTCTAGTAAAAATATTAATTTTCTAAATTTATATAATACGTGTAATATCCAATAAGTTCCTATATAATCAATAAAGAAAATCTTACAAATGGAGGTATGAAAATGGAGGTTTTGAGTAATATTGGTGCAGCTTTATTTTTTATTGCTTTTATTCTTTTAATCTTATGTATCATTTCATTCTTTAAGAAAAATGGAAAAGCAAAACAATATGGTCGTCCTACCGTTATTCTTTTTATGATTTCAATTATATTAATAGTGACCGGTACAACAACATCTGAACACCCGGTCATCGAATTTTTTGCTATTTTAAGTTTCATTCTATTTATATTCTTCCTTGTACTTGCAATATTATCTGTTATTAAGAAGACAGGTGTAGCGAAAAAACAATTTATTATTACAGCCGTATTATTTGTCATTTTTGTTGCGCTATCAGGTATTTCAGCTCCTTCTTCTGAAAAAACGACAGCAACTAGTACAAAAGTGGCATCAAACAATGAAGAACAAAAAGATAGTGAACAGAAAAAAGAGCTAGAAAAGAAAGAGGCGGACGAAAAAACTCAAAAGCAAGAAGATGAGAAGCGTCAAGCCGAGGAACAAGCTCGTAAACAAGAAGATGAAAAACGTCAAGCCGAGGAACAAGCTCGTAAGCAAGAAGATGAAAAACGTCAGGCTGAGGAACAAGCTCGTAAACAACAAGAAGAACAGAAACGTCTAGCTGAGGAACAGGCTCGTAAGCAACAAGAAGAACAAAAACGACAAGCTGATGAACAAGCTCGTAAACAACAAGAAGAACAAAAACGTCAGGCTGACGAACAGGCTCGTAAACAACAAGAAGAGCAAAAAGCACAACAAACTCAAACACAACCCGCTTCAGGAAATACTAGTAGTGCATACTACAAAAATTGTGCTGCAGTTAGAGCAGCTGGGAAAGCCCCTTTACATAAAGGGCAACCAGGTTATAGCTCTCATCTTGATCGTGATGGTGATGGAATTGCATGTGAAAAATAGCAATAAAAAAAGAAGCTTCTACTAAGCTTCTTTTTTATTATCTTAAAGTATTTCGACTAATTATTCTTCACTTTTTAGAATCGTACAAGCAATTAGACAAGAAGCTGCGAAGAAAACAATTGTGTTGGAAACTGATAAGCTAATGAATTTTACGATAACCGCAACATTATGGACATATAAAAACAAGTTGATTGAGAGAAACTAGTTTAATAAAGTTTCTATATGGGATATTCATTCAACCAACTTAGCGCTTGTTCATAATCATCAAAAAACTTCACAGATTCTTTTATATTGGCTTGCTGTAAATAATTCATTATCTCCCCCTCTTCAAGGAGAAACGCAATTGCCTTACTGTGATTCAAAATAGTTTCATTGAAGAACTTATCTTTCCATGCTTTTTGAACAGAAAAATGATTTGGCGCGTATCCTTTTCTATCCACCAACAATTTGTATTTCCGTCCCTCGGAAATGAATTGCTGACAAACTTGCTCAAAACCATTAAACCATTCATACACATCATCTGTTCTTATCTTTCCAATTAAATGGGTAATAATTAAATCTCCTGAAACTGTTGTGCTGATATTCTGTTTATTCAATTTGGAATCATCTCCCTTAGTTACAATTATGCGTAAAAATCTCATAAAGTAAAACTTTAATCAGTGGGGGTTTTACTAGCTAGGAATAAAACTACAAATCATTATTTACTGTATTGCCCTTAGTTACGGAAACAATTATACTAGATGTAATCGAAATAAATAATCTGAATATTCTCAGAATTTAAGGTAGAAGTTTTACTATCTACAAATAGAATTAGAAATATGTCCACTAAATAGATTAGAAAACGATAATAACATTAGGAGGATTACGATGCCCCAGCTTGATTCATTACATCCCACTGTAGAAAAAATAATCAATAATATTGAAAAAATAATGGTCGGAAAACGAAAAGAAACGATCTTAGCTTTGACAGCTCTCTTAGCTGACGGTCATGTGCTATTAGAAGATGTTCCTGGTGTCGGGAAAACAATGCTAGTACGTGCTCTTTCTAAATCCATTGATGCTGATTATAAGCGAATTCAATTTACACCTGATTTATTGCCGTCAGATGTAACAGGAGTTTCTATTTATAATCCGAAAGAGCTCCAATTTGAGTTCAAGCCTGGACCAATTATGGGGAATTTTGTACTTGCTGATGAAATTAATCGTACATCTCCAAAGACACAATCTGCTTTACTTGAATGTATGGAAGAAGGCAATATTACAATAGATGGCATTACAAGACCTTTACCAAAACCGTTCTTTGTCATGGCTACACAAAATCCGGTCGAATATGAAGGAACATATTCTCTACCAGAAGCTCAGCTCGATCGTTTCTTATTGAAACTAAAAATGGGATATCCTACACCAGAGGAAGAATTTGAAATTTTAAACCGGATGGAAAAAACAAATCCACTCTCTCAATTACAGACCATTACTACAATAGAAGAATTAATTTATTTACAACAAAGCGTACGGGTAGTAAGTATGGACAAAGCAATTAAGCATTACATTGTAAAGCTTGTTAATCAGACTCGTACGTACAGTTCTATACAGTTAGGTGCAAGTCCACGTGGCTCGATTGCTTTAATGAAAGCTTCACAAGCTTATGCATTTATCCATGGCAGGAATTATGTTATTCCAGACGATGTTAAATTTTTAGCTCCTTACGTTTTAGCACATAGACTCATTTTAAAAATGGAAGCAAAATTTGAAGGAATAACAGGAGAACAAGTTATCGGAAAAATCGTTGCACGAACTACCGTGCCTACTCAAAGGACGATGAACCCTTGATGAAACGAATGCTGCGAGCGCTATATCACGTTATGAAGTTATTGCTACTCCCTTTATGTCTAGTCTTAACATTTGTGTACGCTATGCTTCAAGGAGGGTTTGTCAGTTGGTTTTTGTTTTACAGCATAATTCCCATTGCTCTTTATTCGCTACTACTCCCCTTCTACGCTTTACGGGACGCTGAAGTAAGACGAATAACAAACCAAAATGGATATGTAGTAGGAGAACAATTTGTAAGCACGATTACAATAAAAAGAAAATTTCCTTTTCCCTTACTTTATTTAGTTATAGAAGATGAACTGCCACCACAATTTATAAGTTGTAAACAAACAAAGATGAATAAGGTAGTACTCTTCCCAGGATTGAAACGAAATATTTCGTTTCAATATGTTATTGACACAATCCCTAGAGGCGAGCACACTTTTTCAAGCGTTCGTGTCAAAACTGGCGATTTATTCGGCATGATGGAGAAAGAAGTAACTTTTTCAGTTCCAGATACATTTTTAGTCTATCCCCAATATGTAGATATAGCGTATCGACAATTGGAAAATCATTTCGAACAAGGAGCGCTTTCAGCAAATATAAATTCAGCAAAAGATTCTACAATCTCTGTCGGTGTCAGAGACTATAAACCTGGTGATCGCTTTTCATGGATTGATTGGAAAGCAACTGCACGAACAAACACTATTATGACAAAAGAGTTTGAACAACAGCGCAGCCATAATGTCATGATATTCATAGACAGAACCAAGTCCCCTCTATTCGAATCAGTCGTCACATTTACTGCCTCTATCGTAAGGGCTGTCTTGAAACAAAATTCACCAGCATCATTCGTGTCTATCGGAAAAGAACAAACTATTTTCCCTTTAGACAATGGAGATACGCAGTTACAACAAATCCTTTGTCATTTAGCAAAAGTGCAAGCAGACAGTGTATTCCCGCTCTCCCAGAATGTAGACATGGAACTAAGAAAAATTTATGAGCCCGTCACGGTTATACTCGTGACCAGTAATCTTTCTCCCGATATTCAAAAGGCGGCTGATTGTGCTGCTATAAGAAATAGAAAATGTATGGTTTTTGTCGTGAAAGAAAAAGCGAATCAACTTTCACACCGAGAAATCAGTATAATAGAAACTCTAAAAAAACGACAAATATTTGTAAACACGGTTTATGAAAACCGGTATACAAACGTGTTTTTTGAGGTGAGCAAATGATAACATTACAAACAAAATACAAGTGGGATACGAACAGATTCTTTATGCATGCATGTGTATTTCTTCTTTTACTAGAATGGCTAAGACCTCTTATAGGTATTACAAATGTAGGTAGATTAGATATTTTCGTAACATTTATAGGAATTTGCTTCGCTCTCTCTTTTTTTCAAACGAGGTGGCAGATTCCAATAAAAATTGTCACAGTCCTATTTATCATTCATTCCCTATATTATAAAAATGCTTTTATAAATCCATCTTGGCTAACAGCATTCTTTTCTGATATGTTTCGAAATTCCTCCCTGTTTTTCCAAGGGAATTTACTAGATATTTCTCCAGTTTTTCCGACGGTTTTATTTTTTCTCTCATTTTGGTTTTTGAGTTCTTTTACTTCATTTTGGATTATTCATAAAAAACGTGGGTTTCTATTTCTTGTATTGACTATTATTTATATCGCAACTTTTCATAACTTACATTTATACAATGCAAACTACGCTATTATTCGTACTGTTGTCATCAGCTTTTTTATGCTTAGTCTTCTTCAAGTAGAACGAATAAAAGAACGTGAACACTTACAAAATTATGCTAGGGAAATCTCAAAATTACTTAGACCACTTACAATATTTATTGTATTATTAGCAACCATCGCATACTTTGCTCCAAAATTTGGCTCTCAATGGCCAAACCCAATGGATTTTTTAAAATTCAACACATCTGAAGCAAGTAAAGAAAAAAAAGTTTCTACAATTGGGTATGGTTTAGATGACTCACGATTAGGTGGTCCTTTTAAGGCGGATCCTACAATTGTTTTCACAGCACGAACGCAAAACAAACAATATTGGAGAGTCGAAACGAAAGATTTTTATACCGGAAAAGGCTGGGAGGTTTCTGAAAATCCGAAAAAGGTTTCTTTTAAAAATAAAAACGACGTCGTAAGCTGGTACGAACAAAATACAAAAACAGAAACTACTGAGGCAACAATTACCATGCAAAAAAGTTACCCTCACCTTACCTATCCAGCAGGATTAGTAACAGTTGAAGCTTCTTCTGATGTATCATACAGTGTTGACCCGTTTTCAGAAAAAATTTATACAATGAATGGAGACTCTTCTACTACTTTACATTCGTATAAAGTAACATATGAGATCCCTGAGTTTTCCATAAAAAACTTGAAAGCTGTAAAAACAAATGAAGGTCAAGAAACAAATCCTTATTTTATGACAAAGTACACACAACTTCCCGAGTCATTACCACAGCGCGTAAAAGACTTGGCTATCAATCTTACAAATGATAAAGACAACCGATATGATAAAGTATTAGCTATTGAAAATTACTTCACAGACAACTCTTTTACATACGAATCAACGAATGTCTCATTCCCTGCCAAAAGCCAAGATTATGTAGATCAATTCCTTTTCGATACCAAAAGCGGCTACTGTAATAATTTTTCGACGTCTATGATTGTACTACTTCGTTCTGCCGGGATTCCAGCTCGCTGGGTGAAAGGCTATACAGAAGGAACTCTTGACAATACACTTGCCTCTGCAGAAGGTGAGGATGTTTATACAATCACGAACGATAACGCACACTCTTGGGTCGAAGTATATTTCCCAGAATACGGATGGATTCCATTCGAACCGACAAAAGGATTTACTAATCCCTATAATTTTATAAATAATACGCCTGCTCCTATTTCACAAAATAGCGAAGCAAATAATTCTAATAACGAGCAAATACAACAACGAAATAATGAAGCAAAACTTAAAAGTTTAATTGAAAATACAGAAGAAGCTTCTACTAAAAAGGTCACAAATTCTAAAACTAGTTTTTCTTGGTGGTATGTATTCCTCTCTACGGCACTAATTAGTATTATAGGATACATTCTCTTCACCACTAGAATGAAATGGATGACATTTCTTATTATTCATTTCTATAAATACCGAAAAGATGATGCTGTTTATCAAAAAGCTTACGGTGCACTTTTAAAACAATTTGCGAGAATTGGCATACCACGGGGTGAAAGTCAAACATTCCGAGAATACGCTCTCCATATCGATACACTTTACAACTCGGCCGATATGCAACAACTTACTGCCAGTTATGAGAACGCTATGTATCAACAGGGGCAGGCTACGGTAGAATGGAAGAAATCCGTACACTTATGGGAAGTGCTTATGAAAAAAGCAGCTTCTCCACCTAAATCAGATGGCTTTGATACAGTTATTTAATCTTGAAAATTTGAGTTTAAAGAAAACGTCTCAAAGAACTACATTGTTCTTTGAGACGTTTTTTAATAAAGTGAAACTCCTGCTTATTCCCCAAGCACCTTCTCAATCTCAACCTCTAAATCTACCGGCTTCGTCTGCGGAGCAAAACGCCCTACTACTTTCCCGTCTTTTCCGATTAAAAACTTCGTAAAATTCCATTTCACTGCTTTCATACCAAGTAAACCTGGTGCTTGTTCTGTCATGTATGTATATAGAGGGTGAGCCTTATCACCTTTCACATCAACCTTTGCAAACATCGGGAAGTTTACACCGTAGTTTAATTCACAAAAGCTAGTAATGTCCGCTTCTGTACCTGGTTCTTGTCCCCCGAATTGGTTACAAGGAAATCCAAGTATTTCGAGTCCTTGGTCTTTATATTTATCATATACCTCTTGTAATCCTTTATATTGTGGTGTGAAACCACATTTGCTAGCTACATTGACAATAAGAAGTGCTTTTCCTTCGTAATCTTTTAACGATTTTTCTTCACCTGTAATTGTTTTAGCTGAAAAATCATAAACTGTCATTGTCTTTGCCCCTCTCTTCACTATCATTCTATGTTTATACTATACTACATTCGTGAATATACAGCTCTTATTACGTACTTATAAGTTGTAATGATAGCGCTTTATTTCTGTTCGAAAATTCGACACAAACTACTAGACTTTTATGATGGAAAGTTTTACAATTGAAATGTGAACAAAATGTGACAGTTTATATTCCATTATAAAAGAAAAGGATGGTGTTCATTATGAAAACTGCACAACATGAAACGATTTCAAATCGCGAGTTTTATTTCGTACTATATATGATGTTATTGTTTGTTACTGGCTGGGTAATCGATGTAAATGGTTTATTCTTAAGCTCCTACTTTAATTTAGCAGGAGAGATTATGCTTCCATTAGTAGGCGGGATTGTTGGACTGTTCATTATGTCTATTAATAAACAACAAACGAAATAATAATATTACAAAAAGGCAGAAGACGAGCTTCGTTTTCTGCCTTTTTTCTATTTTAGCGTATAATAAAAACATGCAGTATATAAGGAGTGGTAACTATGAAAAAAGTAGAGCAATTATCTTCTCACCTATATCTTATTGATGATTTCGATTTACAGCATAATGAACGAACAGGTACGTACGTTTTATTAGGTGACGATATTACTTTAATTGAAACTTGTGCAGCCCCTTCTCTTCCGTATATTTTAGACGGCTTACAACAATTACATATTGATTTAAACGATGTTAAAAACATTATCGTTACACATGTGCATTTAGATCACGCTGGCGCAGCTGGTTTAATGATGGAAAAGTGCCCAAATGCTACGTTATATGTGCATTCTCGTGGTGCTCGTCATATGATTGATCCAACAAAACTTATTTTAGGTGCAAAAGCTGTCTACAAAGAAGATTTCGATAAACTCTTTGATCCAATTCTTCCAATTGAAGAAGAACGTGTTCATATTGTACAACATGGTGATACGTTAAAAATTGCAAAAGACCGCACCCTTACATTTTATGATACACCAGGACATGCGAAGCACCATATTAGCATTCACGATTCATTAACAAACGGGATTTTTACTGGCGATACAATTGGAATTTATTATAGAGAACTCGCAGACGTTGATGTAGAGTTATATCTACCATCAACGTCCCCTTCACAATTCCAACCAGATGCGATGATTACTTCTAAAAATCACATTCAAAGTATAAATGTAGATACTATTTATTTCGGTCATTACGGCGCATCCTCTCATGTTACAGAAGTATATAATCAACTGGAATATTGGCTACCTATTTTCGTTCATACTGGTAAGGAAGTCTTTGAAAAGTATAATGATTTCGATGAAGCAACTAAAGCTTTACAAACTTTGTTAATGGATAAAATCTCTTCTCATCTTACAAAGTTAAACGTTCCATCAGATCATTCCGTTTATAATATTTTACATTTAGATATAGAAATTAGCGCAATGGGCATTATTGATTATTTCACGAAGCAAGATAAAGCAAACTCCACTATTAACTAACAGTAAAAGAAGAGATATACAACAGTAGTTATTGTATATCTCTTCTTTTTTTGAATATATTTTGAGTAAAGGATGGTGGAATATAATGCAAAAAGTGATGCTATACCTCTGCTTCACATTATTTATCGTCTTATTATTATTTGTAGGAGTAAAAATTCAATTTTATTTAGATACAGATGCACAAGTGAACTTTAACGTTTATCCAAGATTATTCTACTTTACACTCTTCCCTCTTATAGTTGGCATTTTATTACGATTCCTTCAATCTATTAATCGCGAAACGAGTAAACAAAACTGGAGCTTTCAACCGGATAAATTTATTGCTATTACAGTGCCTACACTATTCATTTCCTTTTCCCCAGCACTACTCTTTTCACCACTTGCCGAATACCTACCTTATTTAGTTAATATTATTCTAATAAATACAACTTTTGTTACGATTATTAGTTTAATAGCTGGTTATTCCCTTTTAGATTGTTTTATACAAAAGGACAATGCAACGATGAAAAAATATAATTAAATGCTCTATTTTCTTTTAATAAAGAAAGCTCAAAACTAAAGCTTTGAGCTTTTTTACTTATCTCACCTTTTCATCTACATACTCCATAAACTGCTCCGCTTTAATAAATCTTTCTTTGTACGCCTCAGGTACTTCTTCTATTTTTATTGCACCAGTTGATTTTGTCTTCACTCGTACTATTTCATGTGTCATTAAAGCTTCCATATAGCGATCAAACTCTTCTTGCGTTAATACTTCTTTACTAGATTTATGGCCATTTAATTTATCAAAATACGGATGAAGCTCCATTACTACCTTTTTCAATTCCTCTTTTTTAGCTGGTGATAATTGATCATAATCTATATTACCATTCGAATCTCCGTACGCAAGCTTTGCATTTGTTAATTTTTTTAGTTCTTTTGTAAACTCCTCATATTCCTTCGTGCCCATTTCATCTTTCGCTTCTGATAACTTTGCATTAAAACGCATATACGCTTCTAACGTCATCGCTCCGGCGTGTTTTTTTAAATTCTCAAATGATCCGTATATACCATCCGCCATAATAGATTGATATGTAAAACCGGTCGTAGGGATTAAAAATGCTGCTGCAAGCACTCCGGCGATAAGACGTTTCTTCACCTTATTTCCCCCGCGATTCATTTTGATTTGAACAATTACTTTTTCTTTTAACTCCGGCGGGGCAACAATCCCCTTCGCTTCTTCTCGTATAGATTCTCTAACTCTACAATCTAAACTCATTTCACATTCCCTACCTCTCCTAAAAAGATTTCTTCTACTTGCTCTTTTTGACGTATTTTCTTTAATGCCGCATGAATTCTAGACTTCACTGTACCAATTGGAATATGTAATATTTGTGCTACTTCTTCTTGTGAATATTCGTATAAGTATCTTAAGATAATAACTTGTTTCAATTTATACGGTAATTTATGAATGAGTTCGATTAGTTTTTGGTTTGATATTTTACTTACAACATCGTTAGAAAAATCAATTTGCACTGGCTTTCTTTGCTCTTCTGCTTTTTTCATAATTCGTAGTCGCATCCACCTCTTTCTTCTATAAGAATGAATTTGTTTAATCGCAAGCCCAATTAGCCAAGGGCGAAATGGCTTCTCGCTATCATATTTACGAAGCGATTCATATAGCTGTATGTATACTTCTTGAACGACATCATCTACATCCGTTTTATCTTCAATTAAAAAATGTGCTGTTTTATATACTTCTTGAATCGTTACATCATACAATTCGCTATACGCTTCTTTATTTCCTGATAAAGTTAATCGAATTAAATGTGCGTAATCTATTTCAGCCTTCATATTCCAGCCCTCCTTTGTCTTACACTATATATTGGCAAGTAATTCATATTTCGTTCGATTTTTCCGAAAAAAATTTTTATATAAATTAATATTATGATTCAATGAGTTCATAAGCTTCACTTATAACCACGCATAACTATTATATAATTTTCCAATTTCTGATAAAGATTTAAAATGATTTATATAGTCAAATTTAGGAGGATATATGATGAAAGCTATCGTTGTAACGTCGTTCGGTGGTCCTGAAGTGATGAAATATACAGATTTGGATATACCGGCTATTTCAGAAGATCAAGTTTTAATTCGTGTTGTTGCTACTAGTGTAAATTTCGCTGATATTAAATCACGTTATGGCAAAAAAGGAAATAAAGCACTACCTTTTATTCCAGGTATAGATGCCACTGGTATTGTAGGACGCGTCGGTTCTCATGTGAAAAATATTCAACCTGGACAGCGTGTCATTGCTTTTCCTCAAAATGGATCTTACGCAGAGTACGTTGTTTCAAATGAAAATCTCACTTTCGTTTTACCCCATGAAGTCGACTTTCAAACCGCAGCTGCTTGTCCGATCGTATCTTTCACAAGCTATAATTTACTCGTGAATGTTGCAAGGCTTCAACAAAATGAATCCGTGCTGATTCATGCAGCTGCTGGCGGAATTGGTACTACCGCGATTCAACTTGCAAAACGATTAGGGGCTGGAACAGTTATCGGTACTGTCGGAAGTGAAACGAAAAAAGAAATCGCTTTAGATGCTGGAGCTGATTATGTTATTTGTCATCAAGATGAAGATTTTGTAGAGAAAGTCAATGAGCTGACAAACGGAGAAGGAGTGAATATAATTTTGGACTCTATTTCTGGAACTGTCTCTGAAAGAAGTTTAAACTGCCTAGCTTATTACGGTCGCCTCGTTCATTTCGGTAATGCAAGCGGTAAAATTGGCAATTTCAAAACGAAAGATTTACACGCAAGTTGCCGCTCTATACTAGGCTTTAGCTTTGGCACTACACGGAAAAAACGTCCTGAACTACTCCAAGAAACGGCAAATGAAGTTTTCCGTTATTTGCGTGACGGAAGTTTGCAAATGAAAGCTACAAAATCTTTTCCCCTTCAAGATGCAGGGAAAGCACATGAATGGGTCGAAAGTAGAAAAAGTACAGGGAAAGTAATACTAACTGTTCAGTCTTCTTCCTGAAATGAATACTTGAAACAGAGGTGGCATTCATGGGATCACGAATTATGCATGTTATTATCGCTAACGGTATTGCTGAGAAACTATGTATTCAAGATAAAACTTCTTTCTTACTTGGAGGGGTAGCCCCTGATGCGGTTCATTCAGCAGAAGAAAAAGGAACTTCACACTTTTACGCTGGTACAACGAAGAACTATACGAGAAGAATAGATTATGATTCATTCTTTCATAAATACGAAGCACATATAGATTCCCCCTTTATTTTAGGCTATTATACCCACCTCATTGCCGATGATAATTGGCTAAGTGGCTTTTTTCTACCATGGCTAAAAAATAGAATAGAGAATGACGAAACCATCGCACCCCTGTACTATAACGATTTTAAACTGTTAAATGCAAAGTTGCTTCATCATTACGATCAAGAACAACAGCTCTTCTCTCTTCTCAATCAAGAGGCTCACATTGTGGATATTGAAGAGGTTTCTAAAGAAAACGTTTTAGCTTTTCGAAAGTATCTTTTTGAAGATATGTTGTATCCTGAGCAACATTTGCATGAAGACTTACAGGTGTTTACGTTTAATCAAATTGTCGGTTACATTGAAACCGCTATTGAAAAAGGTGTATTTTTTATTACACAACTCTCTCATGAAAAATCCACTTCAAAGATTTAATCCCCCTCAATATATTTGAGGGGGATTTTCACATAGCAATATTATTATTGATTCTTCTCCATAACCGCAAAATAATTCCCTTCACTATCAGCAAAGTTAAACACTTTACCAGAAGGCATAGTTACCATTTCTCCAACAGTAACATTTTTATTTTTTAAACCTGCATATAATTGATCCAGATTTTCTGAGAAGAACATTAAGGACGGTGTACCAAGATTTAATTCTGGGCTCATTTTCGAAATAACTTCTTTATTATGTAATATAATGCTCGTTTCAACACCGTTAGTTGGAGCAATTTCAATCCATCTCATTCCTTGCTTGTTATCTTCCTCTGCAACTACATGAAACCCTACCTTTTCCGTCCAAAAATTTACTGCCTCATCTTGATTATTTACATATAACATAATTTGTCCTACTTTATGAATCATTTGTATTCCTCCTATTGTTTTTTTACATTCTATGTAGCTTTCTACAGCTGGTATCATTATTCCTTTTGAGTTGGTATGTACTTCTTTGCAAAATTTATCGACTGACTCATCCCATCCAGTTCGTCAAAATAATTGTTTCTTTCAATCATGTTATATCCGTCGAATCCAATTTCATCTAATACTTTGAAGAATATATCGAAATCCACTTCACCATTTCCTACTGCTACTTCTATATACTTACTTGAACTATTACTTTTCACTTCTTTACAATCTTTAATATGAGTTTGTACTATATAATCTTTTAATAGTAATAAACCTTCTAACGGATTTTCATTTACATCACTTATTAAATTTGCTGGGTCAAAGTTAACAGCTAGTCCTTTCGAGTTTGCATTTTCTAAAAATCGTTTTAATACTATTGCTTTTTCAGATCCTGTCTCAATAGCAAAGACTCCCCCAAATTTGAATGCTAATTCTCCTATCTCATAACAAACCCGTATCATTTTATCATAGCACTCACTTTTTTCATCATCTGGAACTTTCCCAATATGAGCTGTTATGATCTTTGCTCCCAGCTCCAAACCTCTGTCAGTAATATATTTAATCTGATTTATTGTACTGTCAACTTCTGTTCCTGTAATTCCATTTTCTCCAAAACTAATTGCTAATGATGGAATCTTTATTCCATTAAAAGATAAGCTTTTCTTTAAAGCAGTCCATTCTACCACTGGAATATTAGCTAAGTTGAAGTTTTTATTCATAGCATATAATTGAATATATTCTAAATCCCATTCCCTTGCTTTTTGTATTCCTTCGTTTACTTCAATATGTTTCGTATTCAAAAACATTCCTAATTTCCTATCCATATATGAACCTTCTTTTTATCATTTCGCATCAGTTTAATATTCGACTTTTTTTATATTACTTCCTTGTACATATGTTGATTAAAAAAGTGATAATAGATACATTTCAATAATCATTAATCAAACTCCTTGTATTATTCAATTGCAAATAAAAAAGACGTAACTACAAATAGTTACGCCTTCCCCATTATTTATCTAGGCTTTTTCTTCCCAGTAAATGCTGGTTTCTTTTTCTTAGGTGCTGGTGGCTTCGATTCTACAAATGTTCCTTTGAACATTTCTTGCTTCGTAAATACGATGCCTAGTTTTTTCGCAAATTGTAGTAATTTGCGCTCTTCTTGTGGAGTTACAAGAGATACGACAGTTCCTTCTTTACCCATACGTCCAGTACGTCCTGAGCGGTGAATGTATTGGTCTACTGTGTCTGGTAATTCTAAGTGAATTACATGTGTTAAATCATCAATATCAATACCGCGTGCTGCAATATCAGTAGCAAGTAGGATTTCTAATTTTCCACCGCGGAAAGCACGCATCGTTGCTTCACGCTCTTGTTTACTTGCTTCTGCATGAAGAGCCGCTGCTTTCATTTTACGGAATTTCAATTTCTGAGTAATTTCATCTAAACGGAATGGATCGTTTAAGAAAGCAACTGCTTTTACATCGCCCATATGCATAATTCTTCTTACGTAATCATTTTTTTCGCGTCGCTCACAAATGATATACGTATGCTCAACTAAGCTTTTTGATTCTGCACGTGTTACACGTACTAATTGTGGTTCAACTGCTAAATCACGTGCCGCATCTTCTGCCGCTTTTGTCATTGTCGCCGAGAAGAATACTAATTGACGATCGCGCATCGTTGATTTAATTACATCTTGCACTGCACCCATCATTTTTTGCTTTACAATTTGATCAAACTCATCAAATACAATTGTTTTTACTTCATGCATTTTTAGCTTTTTCATACGAATTAATTCTAAGATACGGCCTGGTGAACCGACAATTACTCTTGGGTGTTTCTTTAATTTTTCAACTTGGCGCTTAATATCTGCACCACCAATTAAAGATGCACCTGAAATTTCAGTTCCTGCTGTAAATTTTTGAACCTCTTCATGAATTTGCATTACAAGTTCACGCGTTGGAGCTAAAATAACAACTTGTGGCTGTTTTACTTCAGGATTAATTTTATGTAAAAGGGGTAATAAGTACGCTAATGTTTTTCCTGTTCCAGTTGGAGATTCAGCTATAACGTCTTGTCCTTCTAAAATAGTTGGAATCGCTTGTTTTTGAATTTCAGTTAATTCTTTAAAACCAGCCTTCTCCCAAGCTTCTTGTAAAAATGGTTGCATATCTTTTATCATTTGTTTTTCTCCTTTATCTCTATTTTTGAAGAAAATGCTGTATTGTTCGCACCGTTTCTAGCATGTGTGAAATAACAGCTATTAAATCATCAACATGGTCTTCTGTAATCGCTTTTTGAAATAGAACCTCTACCTTATTATGATATGAAATCGCTTGCTTATTATATTCGTATGAAACTTTCTGCATAATCATTCTTTCTTTTCCCCATATAGAACGCATTAAAGTTTCAATTTCTTCGCATCCTACTTCTGGTTGTTCTAACGGGAATGAAAATGCTAGCTTCATTTCACAACCTGGTGTAAACTGAGGCACTTCTAGTATTTCACCAGACAAGTTCTTTGCATCCACAGATAATGAAAATGTTGCTTCTACTAATGGTTCGAACGGTTCTGTTAATTGAAATGAGATATGATATATACGACTTAATGAGGCAAGGTCCATCATATCTTTTCGATCTGTTACAAGAATATCTCCATGTAGATCAAAATCATACACAGCACCTTCTACGATTACTTTTAAATTGTCAAAAGCAGTTGGATCAAACATAATTTCCTCCAAAAAACAGGCGCCTTTCGATGGAAAGGCGCCACTTGATGTATATATAGTTTACAGATAAACGAGATGAATTACAACCTTTTAGAATAAACCTACTGCTTTTCCATCTTCATTTACATCCATTTGAAGTGCTGCTGGTTGTTTTGGAAGACCTGGCATTGTTAACATTGTACCTGTTAACGCAACGATAAAGCCTGCACCGATAGATGGTTTTAACTCACGAATTGTAACGATAAAGTCAGATGGACGACCTAATTTTGTTGCATCGTCAGAAAGAGAGTATTGTGTTTTCGCCATACAAACTGGTAGGTTACTCCAACCTTCTCCTTCATATTGAGCTAATTGCTTACGTGCTTTCGGAGCAAATTCAATATCTTTTGCGCCATACACTTTTTGAGCAATTGTACGAATTTTTTCTTCTAATGGTAATTCTAATTCATAAAGTGGTGCATAGTTGTTTTCACCTTTTTCGATTTCTTTTAGTACTTTTTCAGCAAGGTCAACTCCGCCTTGGCCACCCTTCTCCCAAACTTCTGTTAAGGATACTGCATAGCCACGCTCATTACACCACTCTTGTAAGTATGTAACTTCTGCATCTGTATCTGTAATGAATTTATTAATTGCAATTACGAAAGGCACACCAAAGCTTTGAATTGTTTCAACATGCTTCTGTAAGTTTTCCATACCTTTTGCTAATGCATCTACATTTTCTTCTTTTAATTGATCTTTTGCTACGCCACCATGCATTTTAAGCGCACGAATCGTCGCAACAATAACAACTGCTTCTGGTTTAATGCCAGCTGCACGAGCTTTAATATCTAAAAACTTCTCAGCGCCTAAATCAGCACCAAATCCAGCTTCTGTAATAACATAATCACCTAATTTTGCTGCCATTGTCGTAGCGATAACACTGTTACAACCGTGAGCAATATTCGCAAATGGTCCGCCATGAATAATAGCTGGTGTATTTTCTAATGTTTGTACTAAGTTTGGTTTTAATGCGTCTTTTAATAATAGCGTTAACGCACCTTCTACACCTAAATCTTTAACCGTTACAGGTTGATTTGCAAAGTTATAAGCAACTACGATGCGAGATAGACGCGCTTTTAAGTCTTGAATATCTGTTGCAAGGCAGAATACGGCCATAATTTCAGATGCGACTGTAATGTCAAAACCGTCTTCACGTGGTACACCTTGTACAGGTCCACCAAGACCAATTACTACGTTACGAAGGGCACGATCATTTAAGTCAACACAGCGTTTCCAAACAATTTTACGCGTATCAATTCCAAGTGTGTTTCCTTGTTGGATATGATTATCAATAAACGCTGCTAATGCGTTATTGGCAGTTGTGATCGCATGGATATCTCCAGTAAAGTGAAGGTTAATGTCTTCCATTGGTACGACTTGTGAAAAACCGCCACCTGCTGCTCCACCTTTTAATCCCATCGTCGGTCCAAGAGATGGTTCACGAAGTGCAATTACTGTTTTCTCACCAATTTTGTTAAAAGCTTGACCTAAACCAACTGTTACTGTTGATTTACCTTCTCCAGCTGGAGTTGGGTTAATTGCTGTTACTAAAACAACCTTACCGTCTTTCTCATCTTGTAAGCGCTTAAAAATATCAAGAGATAACTTACCTTTATAATGCCCGTATGGCTCTAATTCATCTTCTAAAATATTTAAATCAGCTGCAATTTCTTGAATCTTCTTCATACTCGCTTCTTGTGCGATTTCAATATCGGATTTCACTGTTGTAGTAGTTGTCATATACCCTAGTCCCCCTTTAATTGGTTCTGATGATATTGTATCAGTTTTTTGTATTTTCTGCACTTATTTACCTCCTAAAAATTCTTTCATTTCTTTATACGTTTTTTAACATAAATACCCATAAGAATGTTAACGATTGTTGTAACTCTGTAGGTAGTTGACCTAACATCTTCTCATTTACTCCGCGCTTATATACGCCGATGCCATCTATAACTTTAAAACCTTGTTCTTTCGCTAACTGTTCAAATTCCCAAGGCATCATCGTATTACAAACAACGTCTTTTCCATACAAGCGAGGATAACTGTTCTCTCGTGGCTTTGCTGTCGGTCCTAAAATTGCAATACATGCATATCCATCTTTCTTTAACACACGCTTTATTTCATTTAACGCTCGTAATGGCTCTTCCGTCCATTCTAAAGAATTAATTGCCATAATTGATTCAAATTGCTCATTTTCAAATGGTAATGCAGAAAGATCTCCTTTTATAAAAGATAAATTTGGTCCTTCTCCGCGCTCCTTACCTTTTTGAATCATCACTTCCGATAAATCTACTCCCACTGCTTTATAGCCTGCGCTACTTAATTTATATGTACCGTACCCATCACCACAACCAACATCGAGCACTTGTGCTTCTTTCTTTACGTATTGTTCAAAAAACGGAATAATTGTGCTCCTACTCCCGCTATCCCACATTTCCTGACTATTTTTATTCCAAAACTCCGCACTACTATCCCATTTCTTCTCTGCTGATTCATGCCAATTAAATGTTGTCATACATTCCCCTACCTTCACGTATTATCATTCATTTCATTCTACATCATTTTCCAAAATTCCTGTTTTATCCTGCTTGCAGTAAGACACCTACCTCAAAATTCAATGGATGCGGACCAGTTAATGGGAGAGAACTGCTCATAAAAATCCAATTGTTGCTGGCTGATAATCAGTCGTGATGGAAAAAATCCCGCACTTTATCTTCAATAGGAAATGGATATGTTAACGATGGAATACGTATTCTCCATTTTTTGCTTTACTTGGGTTTAACTCATACTCATGCTCTTCTCATTTTGAAAGATACTATAGATACACCCAATTGAAAGAGAGGGATGTACATGCGAAGAAAGAGAAATCATCATTTTAAAAGTGGTGAAAAAAACGAAGAGTATGCTGCTGAAATATCACCAGCTGGCATTCCAATTAGACATAAGCGTAAAGAAATTGCAAATGAGATAGAAGGTACAAATACCGGCGCAATGGTAGGCTATGTCGCTTTATTTCTTTCGTTATTCTCCATTGCTTTTTATCCAGTTACGCTCGGCTCCCTAGCAATTTTAGTTGGCCTATTAGCTGTCAATTTCGGAGCAAGAACACTTGGATATACAGCAATTGGTTTTGGTAGTTTTTCTGTTTTATTTACTTTACTTTATCCGCTTGCTTTGTCAGCGTTTTAAAAAAACACACCAAGTTATACTTGGTGTGTTCATTCATGATACAACATAATATGACCGCATCCACAACAATGTTTCGCTGTAATTTCTTGAAACACTGGATAATTTTCTTCATCCCTATGCTCAATAAATACTTTTTCAAACCGATACATGTTTGGTGCATATGCCCAATCTTGTTTCGTACGTGCATATAATGTTGAGGAAAAAAACTCCTCACCACCGCAAACGATACATGTGTTCTTCATCGCTATCCCTCCTATGCTTGTCTTACTTCATCTATATGAACATAAGCATAAAAAAAAGACCTTCTATTACTAGAAAGTCTTCTCTGAAACAAAAAGAAATGTACCAAACATTCCTACTCCGCTATATTCTTTTGAAACACCAGCTTCTGTTTTAAATGTTTGCTTTACAGTCATAAAGAATACACCATTTCGTGCATCTGTACTTTCAAATTGTAGTTTTTCTTTTTTACCATCTACATTTTGCGTGCATTCAAAACTACTCTCATTACAATTCAACGCATACTTATCCTCTACATACACTTTAAAATCTGATTCTTTCGGACAAGTTATAAGTAATATTGCCACGAGAATAATACTTACAATACCCACAATTGTATAATATTTCTTCATTTGTACTCCTTTCAAATGACAAGAAAACTTGACTTCATGCGCCAAGTTTTCTTAGTCAACAACCCATTGCCACTCTTGTTCTTTCTTATCAAAAATGAGCCAACCTGTTTCTGTTGCTTCCTCTTTCAATTCATCGATATTATCTAGCACCTCATCCGTACTTTCATACGAACCAACTACATATACCGGAATTTCAAGACCTCTTCTTGACTCAATCTTCCCTGCTAGATCTATGTAAAGACCATCTTCCATTAGTGGAATAAGTCCCATAATCAATTCTTTTGAAATTGCTGGGAAAATTTTTGATTTTTGGAAGAAAGAAAAACGTTTCTTACCGAAAGCACCGAGTTTATACGGAATGACTTTACTTAACATTCCTACAAAATCGGCAATTCTACGATAATACACTTTGTTGTACCATCCGTCATCATGTGAAAAATAAACAAATCTATTTTTCAGTAACGGAAAGAATGTTCTTGCAAGTGGTTCTTTTTTGTGAGCCAAATATAATAATTCTGCAATTTCTTTCGGCTCTAATTCATCTAAATCGCTTGCATCATCAAAATCTACCCAACAAAATTCATCAAATTCATCAATCTCTGCTTGAATTAACTTATGTATATTTTCTTCCTCAACATATTCAAATAAAGTATGATAATGAAAATCCGTCCATTCAAAGTTGTGCTTCAAAAGCAACACTTGATGAAGCGGTGAAGGGATGTTACTC
This sequence comes from Bacillus sp. N6, assembly GCF_052805735.1. Classification (NCBI taxonomy): domain Bacteria; kingdom Bacillati; phylum Bacillota; class Bacilli; order Caryophanales; family Bacillaceae; genus Bacillus; species Bacillus sp. N6. Next base: position 1,984,765 of record NZ_CM127843.1, on the reverse strand, counting down.
GCAAACTCTTTAAACGTAATTCCTGATGTAATAAAACAATGACCTCGACGATTACCATTAATATATATCATATTCTTTACTTGGTCAGATCCTCCAGACAAAGCACCTAGCCACCTTCGTTTTATATGTTTCAATTCTATAGCATATTTTAACATGAAAAATTTTAGAAACATAGAAAAAACTTCAAAAACTATTTACAATTTCATGTGTTTTATTACATAGTGATTACAAGAAAAAACGCCTGCTCATAAGCAGGCGTTTTTAAAGGATTTCATCAGGGTTTTGAGGATGATGATTTCCCTCTTTCTTTTCTTCTTTTTGGAACATCGATTGAATTTTATCAATTGTTTGTGGAGCTAATTCAATCATTTTTTCTGCTAAATGTGTCGCATTTTGTAAATGAAGAATATTTACTCCATCTTTATTCACCACAAGAAATGCTACTGGTGTAATCGAAACACCACCCGCGCTACCGCCACCAAATGCAGGGTTACCGTTCGCTCTTTGTCCATCATTCGTTTGGAAATCAGAACCTCCTGCTCCAAAACCGAACGCTACTTTAGAAACCGTTAACACCACACCACCGTCAGCCGTTTGAACAGGCTCTCCAACAATCGTATTTACATCAACCATTTCTTTTAAATTTTCCATTGCTGCTTTCATTAACCCTTGAATTGGATGATCCACCGTTCATAACCTCCTTTGTCATATCTTTCCTAGTTTTTCCGAAAGTTTGTGAACTAAACATAAAATTTTATATTGATTTCAAAAAACTTAAGTTGTAATATTTAGAAAAATAAAAAAGAGGTCGATTCTTTATGATGCGAAAATTAACAAAGAAAGATCATGAACAAGTATTCGCTTATCTAAAAGAAGAAGCAGCCATTAACTTGTTTATTATTGGAGATATTGAAGCTTTCGGTTATGACACAGATTTCCAAGAATTATGGGGAGTATTTAAAGAGAATGGGACATTAAAATCAATTCTACTCCGATTCCACGATTCATTTATACCATATAGTAAAGAAGACTTTGTTACCCTTGATTATGAGGCACTTCTTTCCGCATATAAACCGCTTAAACTCTCTGGCAAGTCAACTATTGTAGAAAGGTTTGAAACTTCTCCAAGTCTACAATTAGGCGCCAAAAATGAAATGTATTTTTGCGAATGTCTAAATGACAACAACTTACCTAGCACGCCTATCCAAGAAACAATTAAACTTGCCACACTAGATGATGTAGAGCGAATTATGCAATTGCGAGGTAACATTGCTGAATTTCCAGTTGCTAATGAATCAGAGAAAATATTAAGACAAGCTCTCAAAACAAATACAGGACGCACATATTATATTGAAAAAGACGGTGCTATTATTGCATCCGCCTCTACTTCCGCTGAAAATTCATTATCCGCTATGGTAGTTGGCGTATGTACACATCCGAATTATCGCGGAAGCGGATACGCTTCGCTCATATTACAAAAAATGATTCAAGACTTTACGAATGAAGGCCGAACGCTTTGTTTGTTTTATAACAATCCAGCTGCTGGACGTATTTACAAACGATTAGGGTTTAAAGATATTGGGATGTGGACGATGTATCGATAATTAAAAGCCGATTTAAAATCGGCTTTTATACATACTGTGCTATTCCAGCTTCAAAGGCTTTCTTATCATTATTTAGTACACCAAATAATGCTTCTTGAAGAGCAAATGTACTTTTGTAAAAATACATTCGTTCCCTTACTGCTTCTAAATTAGGAGAATGTGCTGCAAATAGTTGTAAAAACTCTCCTCCATAACTAGCTAATATACCTGCAAAATCATAAGCAGGATCTCCAATGCTCGCACCACCAAAATCTATGACCCCTGAAATATCCTTTTTTGTTGCACTATATAAGATGTTTGTCATGCCAAAATCCCCATGAACAAGACTCGGTGTAAAATTAAAATGGCTCTCTTCATTTAAATACGTTTCAAAAGATAGTGAAACTTCTCTTTTTGCCTCTTCTCTCATGTATGGATAAACATAATCTTTTAATTGACTATATAAACTATTTGTTTCTGCATATATATCAGCACTATCATTTTGCATAATACCTTCAAATGTGGATAACGGAATTTCATGCAATTCTTTTAAAAATCCCGCCAATGTGCACGCAAGTTTCTGTAATTGCTTTTCATCATTTATTCCCGTAAAAGTATTTTTCCAAAACGGTTCCCCTTCAATCATTTCATATCCTGCAAATACTTTTCCTAGCACTTCATCTTGCAATCTTTGATAACTTGGATCAGGAATTTGGATCGTAATAAATGGTCGTATTTTCTCCAGTAACTTTGTTTCTACTCGAAGTTTTTGAATACCTTTTTCATATTTCGGAAAACGAAATACTATATTAACATTTATAATTAAAACATCATTATTTTGGCCAATTTCATTTACATGTGCCGATTTTATTTGTAGTTCAGGATACACACTTTGTAAATACGCTACATACTCATTTTCTTTTCTCATGCTTTCTCGCTTCCCTCATTCAGACTATTATACTCACTTCAAAGTCATAATTACCTGCCTTTCAACAAACCCAAACTCTTCGTACATCTCTTTTGCAAAATTCCCAGTAAATACATTCAGCCTAATTTCTGAATATTTCTCCTTTAATTCCTTAATACCAGCTTCCATCAGTTCTCGCGATAATCCTCTCCCGCGATATTCTGGGAAAACGTACAATTCATATATAAATCCAAGTTTTTCACGAGAAAAATAGTCTGTATTTTCCCCTATTAATATCCATCCCATTACTTTATTTGCTTCTTTAACGATTAAATAATATGCTCCTTTTTCTACAATCGGCTTTGTAATTTCAATCGCTTTCTCGGTACTTAATTGACAATTCCCTCTCGTCCCTTCAAAAAGCGATTGCGCCGCATATTTTAATATTTCATTGGTATCTTCTTGATTCGCCTTAATTATCATTTTTCACAACTCCCCTTGAATAATAGGCATTACTATCCCTTGTTCAAGATTCTCCGCTTCCATAACAATTGCCGTTAATCCTTGTTCTGTACTTGTTTCATGGAGCTCTCCCTTCTCCCAAAACACAGCTTGTCCCGCCTCTACCTTTATCTTTTTTTTATTTGCCCCACATACATATCCTGCTCCGTCCACAATAAGAAGCAGTTGAGATACAACTGCTTCATGATTACCGATGATTCCATTCTCGTGTAAATGCATAGCACCGATATGTACATTTCCTTGATGGTTTACTATTTTCGACATTATGAAATTAGATTGAAATACTGATATGTGCTTTCCTACTTTTTCACTAAAATCAAAAATTTTCATTGCTAGTCCTCCTTATACGTATAAAACCATCCTTACTGTCTGCATCATATGTCCTTCAAAGTCTTCTTCAAATTGCTCTAATTCAGCAAAACCTTTCGCTTCATAAAAGCGTTTTCCTTTTTCATTTGCTGCTTCTACATGTATGTACAATTTACGTATCCCATTTAATTCCTTAATCCCTCTTTGTAATAAAGCACTTCCGATCCCTTTTCCTTGCTGATCTGGTAACAAATAAATCGCACCTAATTCCGCTTCATTTTGTAGTCTAACAGGTGAAAAGTTAGCAAATCCTATTACTTCTCCCTCTTCTTCCGCAACGAATAAATGTGTATTTTTAAGACGATATTTCATTTTTTCATCAGAATATGCCTCGTCTAAAAAACTGTCTTGAATTTCTCTTGGAATAATGCCTTCATATGTATCATGCCAAGCTATTTTCGCTACTGATTGTACAGCCTGAATATCTTCTTGCTTCATTTCTCTAATTATATATGTCATCTCGATGTCTCCATTCTCTTTAAATTATATTCTGCTAATATACTAGAAGAAATGGCAGAACCATTTTTATAATTCACCTTAATTAATTTTAATTTCTCAATTGAAGCTGTTGCAAAATCAAATTTTTCATAAATATATTCCATTACACTTAAAAAATGCTTTGTATGTAATCTATTTGCAATCGTACAATGCGGAACCCATTTTCCCGGTACGTAATATGAATTTGGATTGTCATGAAAATTTTTAAAATAATCATGATAAGAATGATGAAGTTTTAACAATTCATCGGTAACAATCGGTGCTAGAAAGACCGTTCCATTAGTAGGAAAAATTCCAACAGAAGGAAAAGTTACTGCGTCCATATTTTCTTGAATAGCTACAAACTCCCCTAGTTTCTCCGTATACAAATGAACATCTAACTCATTATAATCCGCAATCGTAATATGAGGTTCTACTCCAGCTAATTGATTTGTTCCCATCATATTCGTTAATTCATTTTGCAGTTCTGTAATTTTATTAGTAAATACACGATCAAATGTAGCAATAATAGCGTACAATCTTTCTCACCCCTTCGTTACACATAGTGCTTCCCATTCTTCACGAATCATTCCCATTCGAATAGAATCATAGTATGTTCCTTTATAATAACGACACTTTCGCATTCTACCTTCTAAGCTCATTCCTATTTTCTCCGCTACTTTCATCATTCGTTCATTGCCAGACCAAGTCGTGATTCCTACTCTACCAATCTCCATTTTTTCAAATAGCAAATCTCTATATAATATCAATGTTTCTGTACCGTATCCACCATTCCAGTATGTTGGATCATAAATCACAAGCCCCATCTCTAACCAACGCGTCGGTTTATATTCCCAATAAAACCCGACTGTCCCAATGATTTGACCGTTATTTTCTATAATTAAATTTGACAGTGGTTCTTCTTTCAAACGAGTTTGCATCTTCTCTTTATAGGAAGAGTATTCTTGCATTGAGAACGGGAAATATGGCGCATCCCATTTCTTCCATTCTGAGCTTTCTTCTTTAAATATGATATTCCATAATGTTTCTATATCCGATTCTTCTATTGTACGAATTGTAACTTTCTTCCCCTTTAATACAACGTTTTGCATAATTCCCTCCTGCATTCACCTTTATTTCATATATAATTATAATGTTTTTTCAGAAAAATCAAAACCAATATCATATATTATATTGTATAATTTTGTTATAAGATACCAATTATTGATTTAGAAAGCTGGTGATTCAATGAATAATCAATTTAGTATTGCTTTATTTCTCACTATTATTACGACAAATATTATTCTATATTTCTTCTTACCATCAAATATTGTTACGAAATGGGACTTCAATGGAACGCCTACATCAACAATGGATAAAAGCACTTTTGTAATCGTAAATATAATTATATGTTCCTTCTTATTCTTTGTATTTTTAGCTTTATCTAAAGCAGCGAGTAACCAGAAATTTCTCCATTGGATCGGCAACACAATGTTACTATTCTTATTTTTTGTCGATATTGTCATTGCCCTCATCGCTCTTGGCTTTTCACTTCCTCTTGATCATTTCATATTTTTAGCATTAGGGCTTTTATTTATATTAATAGGTTATTTCAGTTCCAAAATTGATACGACTAAATCAACCGTTTCATTAGAATGGAATGATAAGTACCTCGAAAAAAGAGCTTCAAATATTAGTAGTATTTCAATGATGATAGCAGGTATTTTTTTTTCGATACTTCCGTTTATCGTTTCTGCTCCGTATAGAGGTTATGGTATACTAGCGATTATTTTAGGAATGACGCTTATCATTCTACCGAGTACGATTTATTTACTTATTAAAGACAGCAGGCAGTCCACTAATTTAAAAGGTTAATTGAAGTACGAAGGCGCAAAATAGGCAATAAAAAATAGGAGGTTACATCCCTCCTATTTCAGCTCAAGCAAAATGCCTTTCTCTATCCACCCCTCTACACCATCTTTTTTAATTAAATCATATCCTGAACAACTACCATCAATGAGAGAAACGATATTTCCTTTTCTAACGCTTATTTGCGCACAAGAAATATCAGTTTTCACTGTATATTCACCTGACTCAAGTTGTTTCATGTATTCATTTTTTACAGTGAGTAATTTATTTGTTTCCTTTTGCTTACATATTGTGTAATCTTGCATCTTCTCGATAGGCTCTATGTAATAATACGGATATGTCACTCCGCCCTGCATTTCTGAATTCGCATTAAAATCCGCTATTACTTCGTACCCTGGAAAATAGTCTACATATGTATAAGAAAACGTATCGCCCGTTTGTTTCCTCTGAATGATAAATGCATTTAATTGTCCTGCTTCTTTAATTGCATTTCCTCCATCTATTGCAATAATTTTTTTCTCCTCATCAATAACTGGATTGTTAGACGGTGCTTCTTCAGAATAGTTCACGACAGGCCAATGACCAACTATTACATACTTATTTGCTTTATGTGATTTATTAAAAAACTCTGGCATTGCTATCGCATTTTTGCGCTCTGTTTCTTTCCAATCTACTCTATCTTCTAGCCCGGCATGCACAAAAATATAATCTTCTGTTTCAATCGCTGTCGGTAACTCCGTTAGCCAATGTATTTCTTGTGAAAATTCACTTTGCAATGCTTCTCTCACTTCACGAATTGAAGTGCCTTCATGAACTGAAAAATCCAATTGCTCTAGCCATTCATTAAAAATCGAATGCTTTCTCGTACATAAATAATTAATAAGACGAGGATTTTCATTTAGAAGAGCATCAACTAAAACTTCACAATTTCCTTCAACAACGTGAACCTTTGAATTGTTCTTTACAAGATTCATAACATAGTTTACTACGCCTACGCTATCTCGTCCTTTCTCGCAAAGATCTCCATTAATAATTAAATAATCTTCATCTTTAAAGTTAACTTTATGTAGTGCTTCTTTTAAAAGATTTAATTCTCCATGAATATCAGATATGACGATAACTCTAGCATCATTAGGGATTGATAGTTTCTTTATTTTCTTCAAGTATAAGCGCTCCAATCATTCTCTTTATTAAATTAAAATAATTCGACAAAATACACTATATAACCTTTTCAAATACATATACCATAACTTACAACCTATTTACGGTTTAATAATAACTTAAACAATAAGAAGAAGCTGTTCCCAACTTTTGCGGGACAACTTCTTCTTATTGTTTATAATTCTTTATGAAAAGAATAACTCACTTTATCATACCCTTCTCTTTCATAAAAACGATGCGCATCAATTCTTGCAAATGCTGATGTGAGGACGATAGATTCACATCTGTTTTCCTTTCCCCAGTTCTCTATATACGAAAGTAATACATTTCCATGTCCTTTTGAACGATGTGCGTCTGCCGTTACAAGGTCATATACGAAAACGTGCTTCTTATTATAAAAGTTCGTACAAATCGCTACACCTGCAAGGCTAACAACTTCATCCTCCTCATTACGCAGCGAAAATAGTTTATAATTTTCTTCTTTCATATTTCGAAATAAAGAGCTTGTTTCCTCTTTTGAAAGTTTCGTTCTTAATTGCTGTAAAACAGGTAATACTTCATGTAATTGCTCTTCTGTTACTACTTCTTTAACATTCATTTTTAACTCTCCTCTAACTATTTATTTAATTTTCTAAATGTTATATCATTATTATAGAAAGTAACTGCCCTTTACTTAAGTGACAGTTTAAGTATTTTTTATAAGGCCAGTTTTAAAGGAGAGCTTTATATGGATTTTACTATCCCATTGCAATTACAAAGTAACACACCTATTTACTTGCAAATTTACGACTATATAAAAGCTGAAATTATACAAGGGAGTATTTCTGTTGGCACACGTCTACCCTCACACAGAAATTTAGCATCACAACTTAATATTAGCCGCATCACTGTTGAATCAGCTTATCAACAATTATTAGCTGAAGGTTATGTAGAAAGTAAACCGAAACGTGGTATTTTTGTAGCAAATTTCGATATTGACGTTATCCCAAATAAAAAACGAAATGCAGCAAAGAAGACGAACAATTTGATAGACGAAAAATTTGAATATGATTGTAGCCAAGGGCTTATTGATCAAAATGCATTTCCGATTACAAATTGGAAACGAGCATTACAAGAATCCATACTTACATACGAAAATGCACTATTTGCCAAAGAAGATCCTCAAGGTGAATTCGCTCTTCGAGAGCATATATCAACATATTTATATCATTCTCGCGGTGTACATTCTTCACCTGATCAAATTGTGATCGGTGCCGGAACGCAGCCACTTCTCTGGCTACTACTTCAACTGCTTGGCCCTACAAAAGAATACGGCATTGAAAACCCTGGATTTCACCGTATACACGCAATCATTAAAAGCTGTGATAGACAAATTCATCCCATACCATTGGATGAAAAAGGTATTGATATTTCTAGCTTATATAATACAAATGCCAATGTCGCATATGTTACACCATCACACCAATTTCCACTCGGGATTATTATGCCTTTATCTAGAAGAACAGAATTGTTAAAGTGGGCTAATGATTGCAGCGGATACATTATTGAAGATGACTATGACGGTGAGTTTCGCTACGCTGGCAAGCCGATTCCTTCTTTGCAAAGTCTTGATTCAAATGAACGCGTTATTTATATGGGGACTTTCTCAAAATCTTTTTTACCTTCTTTACGAATGGGATATGTTGTTTTACCACCACATCTTTTAAAAACATATCAAGAACTGCATGGAATTTTTAAACAAACAGTCGCTACAATACAACAACTTGCTTTTGCTAACTTTATACAAAGCGGGAATTGGGAACGTCATCTTAACCGGAGTCGTACACTATATAAAAGAAAACATCATGCGTTAGTAAAATCCATTATGAAAGAAATGGGGGCTAATGTTCAAATTCTTGGCGAACAGTCCGGACTTCATATTGTTTTATGTGTCCATAACAGTATGAATGAAAACGAACTGATTGAATCCGCTAAAAAACAAAGCGTTAAATTATATCCGCTTTCTCCATATGATTTCGTGAATGATTTACGTAAGGAATCATACGTATTACTCGGTTTTGGTAGCATTCCAGAAAATAAAATTGAAACGTTGGCTATATTATTGAAAAACGCTTGGTTCCCTAGTTGCAAGGAAACTTGTTAACAGTGGGTTTAACTTGTAACATACTAACAATTCAACAAAATAAAAAAGAAGGCTGTTCCAAAATAACTTTTTGGACAGCCTTCTGCTAGTTATTCACCTGACCTAGCTTTCCTTCCCGGACGTTTCACACCAGTCGTTTCTGTTGAATAAGAAGCTTCAATTATAGCGGTTGGATCTACAGAGAGAACGAGATCTTTCATTTTCGGATAAATGAATCGGTTTGTAATACAATAAATGATTCTCTTATGCTCCCCTAAAAAACCACCTTCTCCATGTAGATACGTAACAGATAGTTGCAATTCTTTCATAAGTAAATCGCCTATTTCTTTATTCTTACCAGAAATAATCATAACGCTCTTACCTTGATTTATACCATCTAATATAAAATCAATCATTTTCGTAACAATATAGAAAATGGCTAATGAGAACATCGCTTGTTCGATTGAAAATAAAATGGCAACAAAGATGAAAATAACTGCATTTACTGCAAGTAAAAATGTACTAATCGGTACATTAAAGTGTTTATTCATCCAAACTGCTAACATTTCCGAACCGTCAATTGCTCCACCCATTTTAACAACAATCCCAACACCAATTCCGAACAGCACTCCACCATAAAGTACAATTAATAACTCAGAAGTCGTAATTGCTGGAAATGGTTTTAAATAAATTAATCCGAGTGTTGTAACTACATTCGCATAAGATGTACGGATAAAAAATTTCTTTCCCATTACTTTTGCAGTAAATAATAAAATTGGGATATTAATTCCTAAGAACACACCATAAAGCGGCAATCCTGCGACTTTATTTGCCATAATAGCAATAGCCGTTACCCCGCCATCTACTAATCCATTAGGTGCTAAAATAAGCTCTAATGAACCTGCTACTATAATTGAGCCAATTGTTAATAATACGTATTCAAATACTTTCTTCATTCATTACCCCCAAAACTTATATATTTTCTTAGTATTATTTTAACGTAATTTTACTACTAATTCAAAGGTATCGATTTATATACAAAAAAGTTTCACCTTTATCGCTATTTTTATGTAACACGTAATACTAGAAACACACTTACAAATTAAAAGTAAGTGTGTTTCTAACATCTATTTAATCTTTACGTACGGCTTCATTTTTAATTCAAATATTTCCTCAACTGCCCTTTGATATCCACCAGCATTTCTAAGCGACTCTCCCACTTTACGACTATTTTCCTTAAACGTCACATCATCCATTACTTTCTTTACAGTCTCACGTAACAATTCAGAAGTTAACTCGTTACGATTAAGTGTTATGCCTGCCCCTACTTCAATCAATCGTTTTGCAACGAATGGCTGATCTCCTGTTACCGGAATTACAACTAATGGAACACCGTAATATAACGCTTCACTCGAACTATTCATACCACCATGTGTCACGAATACATCAGCATGCTGTAAAACTTCTAATTGCGGGACATAATTATACAACTTAAAGTTTTTCGGGATATTTTCAAATTGACTTATATTTATCTTCTTACCAACGACTAATACGACTGTCGCATCTACATCTTTAAACGCTTCAAAACATTTTTCATACAAAGCAGGTTGTTCATTAAAAACTGTTCCCATAGAAATGAAAATCACTTTTTCATTTTTTAAATCTTCGGTAGGAAAACTCCCCACTTCTTTTCGAGTAGCAACTGATGGACCTACAAATTTATACGATTCATCAAATAAATCTGAACGCGGCTGATATTCTTTTGAAGTATATACAATCGTAATATCACCAGGATGGTTCATAATATCATACATACTATTACATTTCATTCCATACTGCTTATTCCATCTTTCCATTCCCGCTAAACAAGATTGATATAATGGATTCATTTCGTCTACTTGTCTCGATTCTTGCCCATCATGAAAATTAATGTACTGATTAACAGCAAACGTTGTACAAGATGAAACGCTTGGTAATTGTAAAATATTCGCTATAATACGTCCTACTGGAAAATGATTATCATATATTAAATAATCATATTTTTCCTCTTTTGTTTCTTCTACAATTTGAGTAACAATACGCTCTGATGCTTCAATCATATGAGATAGCATCGTCAAAGGGCTCCCACCTTCATTTACTCGTTCCATAATATTAATTTGAGAGAGAAAATTCTCAAACACTCGGAATTCTGCACCTGTTGCTTCAATCTTCTTTCTATAATCTTCAATACAATACGAAACAACTGTTTCTCCTCGTTGGATTAACTCACTTACAATAGCTAAAGTCGGATTAATATGACCTTCCCCAGGGAAATTTATTACGAGTACATTTGCCATAATATTCTCTCCTATCCAGTCAATCTTATAAAGTTAACAATTAATTATATTAATTAATTTAAGTCTATTATAAATGAATGCATTCTACTTCTTCATGCTTTTCTCTTCATTTTATTATTGAGAAATATTTTCTATAGTCTACATTATTGTGATTCACAATCTTATAAATGAATGCTTAATTTTACTTTTACTCTTCATAGATTTAAAGATATGAGTCTTACATTCAAGTCTTACTACTATATTTTTTAGACAATTCACACAAAAATGTAGAAATATAATGTTTTTAATGAATTTTCGCTATAAATGTAACTATGCTTTCAATCTTTTTATCTTTATCCTCATAACACATCATCTGTTATATAATAAATTTATAGAATTTACAGAAAAGGGAGTCTTTTCATGCTACAACAACTATTCAATTCAACTATTCTATCCGTTCAGGCCTTGCACCCAGGTTATGAAGATCATGCAAGTGATGTTTTTCTCGTTCAAACAGAAGATACAGAAGTTATCGTTCGTACTTCTAAAATGAATGAAGAACCAAATAATAATTTTTGGTGGGGATGTAAAAATCTATTTGGAATTGATCCAAGGAACGTCCATCATTTAGAAACTGTACATACATTGCTACAAGAACATACGAATCTTCCTATCCCAACAATATTAGAAAAACATGTTTTAAATGGCCGTGAATTTGTGGTGGTCGAAAAGTTAGTAGGTAACACAGTTCAATCTTTTATCGAGCAACCAGATTCTATTTTATTTAGCCTAGGAAAAGGACTTGCAGAAATACATAAGTTTAAAGCCGATTTTATAGGAAATCCGTCAGGCACGTTCCAAGTTCCACTAGATGAATTCCAATCACATATTTTAAACGTGAGTAAAGAGCTTGTGAATATGTTTTATTCCGATGATGAAAGCATACAAAACGCTTTTCCTACCTTTGAATCACAGCTTTCTTCCCTGTCCGTACCAAAAGAAGCTACACTCGTCTTACTTGATATGGACCCTACCCAATTTTTATATGACGGTACAACTATTACGGGTTTAGTAGATACTGAAGCTTACGCGGTTGCCCCGCGAGAGTTTGATTTTATCGGACTAGAATATGTACTTACCGAAAAAGAAGCACATGCCTTTAAAAGTGGTTACGAAACAATTATGCCTATTCCTCATCTTGAAGAATGTAGACGACCATATCGTTATTTATACCGACTGTTATCTGTGCAAGGTAGTGTGGAATTAAAGGAATGGTTAAGTCACCCATCCTATTTTTAAATACAATTGAGAGGGAGTATACAATGGATATTCAGAAAAAGCGTTCTGTAACAGAAAGTGAAATACAGCAAATGAAGGATTTGGCTTATATTTGCGGGCAACAAGACAATCTTGATTACTCTTCAGATTTACATATCAACTTTTTAAAAAATCGAAATGAAGATCATATAAACGATTTTCTTCTTTATAACGGTACTCAATTAATTGGCACTTTAAATATGTATGATTTCGAAAGACCAACAAAGCTTGAACTAATAGGCTTTGTACATCCTCATTTTAGAAAACAACGTTTCGGAACTACCCTTTTACAAACTGCAATGAAAGAAATACAAAATAGAGAGGCAGATGAAGCTCTTCTTATTATCAATGGGGATTCTATTTCTGGGAATGAATTTGTAAAACATATGAAGTTACCGTATTTATATAGTGAATATAGTATGGAGTTCAAAATAAACGAAATTCAAAAAACAACAGAAAGTAATATACAGCTTACTCTTGCAGCTTCAGAATCACTTCTTGACCTTATTGAAATTTCTAGTAAAGCTTTTGGTGATTCAGTAGACAATACGGCTACATGGTTACAAAAAATGATGACTTCACCTTCTCATAAAGTTTACAGTGCTCTTATTAACGAAAAAGCTATTGGAACAATTACAGTTACTGAGCAAGAACAATCTACTACACTATCAGGATTCGCCGTTCATCCTTCTTATCAAGGTAAAGGATATGGAAAAGATATTCTTAGTTATATGGTACATACCCTTATTACAGAAGGAACTTCAACAATTGAATTAGACGTCGAAACGAAAAATAACCATGCTTTAAAACTATATACACAATGTGGTTTTAAAATTAAAACGAAGCATGACTATTATAATTTAATGAATAGCACGGAGAATATTTATGTCTAAAAAACTTATTTATTCTGATTACGATATTTTCGCATCTATTTATAATAAACATTGGGGACATTTTGCCGAACACTCCTATCTTGCTTTTGAAAAACTCGTTTTACAATATGCACAACCACATTCTCATATTTTAGATCTTTGTTGCGGGACTGGTCATCTTACTAGGAAACTACTTGATAACAATTTTGTAGTAACTGGTATAGATGGTTCTACTCAAATGATTGAATATGCACGTGAAAATGCGCCAGATGCAACCTTTTTCGTCGATGACGCTCGCTATTTCAATATAAATGAGCAATTCCACTACGTCATCTCTGCCGGTGATAGTTTAAACCATATTATGAATTTAGATGAACTAAAAAGTGTGTTTCACAACGTTTACTCCGTATTACATAACGAGGGTATATTCGCATTTGATATGAATATGGAAAAAGGATTTCTTGAAAACTGGATTGCTTCGTTTCATATTTCAGAGAAAGAATATGTTTGTACGATTGACTCTACATTTGATAATAAAAACAAAAAAGCAGAAATGAATTTCATATTATTTACACGTGATACAAATGATATTTGGAAAAGAAGTGACTTTTCTTTTAAAGAAACATGTTACACTAAAGACGAAATTACTCATGCATTACAATCTGTAGGTTTTAAAAATATTCAATCGTACGGTACAACAAATAGAGCATTTTTCACTTGCCAAAAATAAAAAAACTGAATCTAAATGATTCAGTTTTTTCTTAATATATTTACAACTGCAGTTGTTTCGTCATTTTCTTTATAAACACGCGGAATTCTTCTATCTAGCATACATGTAACTTCATAGTTTATTGTACTTAACATATCCGCTATTTCTTCTACTGTGATATTTTCTTCACCTTGTTTACCGTAGAATACTACTTCGTCTCCTACTTGTACTGGCATCGCTTTTGAAACATCCAACATTAACTGATCCATACAAACACGGCCAATTACAGGTACTCGAACCCCGTTAATTAACGCATAGCCTTTATTAGATAATTGACGATTATAACCATCAGCATAACCAATTGGTACAGTCGCAATCCATTCTTCACCAGTTGTTACATACGTATTCCCATAACTTACACCACGATTTTTCTTCGCATGTTTAATATGAGCCACTTTTGATTTTAACGACAACGCAGGCTGTAAAGAAACGACTGAATGATCCACCTCTTTTGATGGATACATACCGTACACTCCTATTCCAACGCGCACCATATTTTGAAATGTGTTACTTAATTCCATTGATCCTGCACTATTTGAACTATGAATATATGGTATTTGAATTCCTAATTCTTTCGCTGTATTAACAGCTTTTTCAAATAAACTTGTTTGCATATTCGTATATGATTTATCGATTTCATCTGCCGTAGAGTAATGCGTAAATATCCCTACTACTTCTATATACTCCATACGGTTTAATTCTTCTAAAAATGGTTTAACTTCTTCTTCTTGTAAACCGATACGACTCATTCCCGTATCAATTTTCACTTGAATTTGTACTTTCTTTTGAAGACGGTTTGCAATTTCATTTATACCATGTAAATCTTCTACTCTATAAACAGTCATCATAACGTCATATTGAATTACATCTTCTACAGCCGCTACTGGTGTGTATCCTAAAATTAAAATCGGCACAGTAATTCCTGCTTCTCTTAATTCTATTGCTTCATCTACAAATGCAACTGCAAGTTGATTTATTCCAGCTTCAATTGCAGCTTTGGCAACTTCAACTGCCCCATGGCCATACCCATTCGCTTTTACAGCAGCCATCATCTTAATTTCTTCATCATTTACATGTTTTTTAAATTCTTTTACATTATGTTTTACAGCATTTAAGTCAATTTCTACAATTGTATCTCTTCCATATTTCAAACTCATTGGTCTAACTCCTAACTCAATAATTGCATTCCATTCTATTTCACGTTTCATATGACCTTTTACAATATAATACTTTTCATTATGCTAGTCAAACTACTAGAATTTTCGGAATTTTGAGTATGATATAATATCCTCAAGAAACTATTATATACGGAGACGAGGAGAATTACAATGTTTGTTCAATCTGCATTACATCAACTAAAAGTTGCTATTGATACTTCTATTTATATGCTTAACCAATATAGTGAAAACGATTTAAAAATACAACCGATTCACTCAAAACGATCATTATTTGAAATGTGTACACATCTTTCTCTTATTTGTCATGCTGATTTGCTCATTTTAAATGGTATTCCAGAAAAAGAATTACATACCTTTTATATAGAACATACGCCCGTAACAGTTGCTCAAATGCAACAAACGATGATTGAAGGATACAACCTTCTCTCCAAAACATTTCTTTCCTACTCCCAAATAGAATTAGCAGAAGTTATGACTGCCTATTGGGGTATTTCTTATTCGCGCTTTGAATGGTTACTTGAAATCGTTGCACACTTTTATCATCATCGTGGACAAATTCATCTTTTATTATGTGAGCATATGAAAGATCCTCGCATTCCTTTATTTGAGTGATTTTCCACTTATTCATTAATTATAAATAGAGAAGCTACAAAACCAATAAAAAGTAGCATTCCTAATAAAATAAATGTTTGAGCATACCCTCCTATTTTCATTAGATAAATAGAAATGATAGGTCCTATACTAGTACCTAAAAATAAAATAAAAGTATAAATAGATACTGCTATTCCCCTCGCTTTCCCTCCTAATTGACCTACAAGAGAAACTAAAGACGGAACGGATATAGCAATACCTATTACAAAACAGACACTCATCATTACAAGTAGAGATAGATACGAAACAAAGCCCATTGAACTTAGACTAAAAATAGCGATCAACAATCCTCCCTGAAGAACTTTTCTTACTTCAAACCTCTTCGTTAAACGACCTGCAAGCGGTGACAGCAACATACCAAATAGCCCCGCTAAGCGAAAATAAAGAATTTGTTCTGCAGTTAAATTGTAAGTAGGAGAGCTCAAATAATTCCCTAAAACAGTATACATATTAACAAAAGCCATTAATAAAACAAATGCAATTATATAGCTTAATACTAAGCTTTTATTTGTAAAAACTTTACCCATCTGTTTAATTGGCCCCAAAATATCAGTATAGGATTGAGACGTCTCTCCTTTCGGAAGAGAATAATAAACCCATATAGCAGTACTTATATAGACAATGCTAAGAAGAAAGAAAACCATATGCCATCCAAAATGCTGACTAACAGCAGTACTTATTACCTGCCCTACAATTCCAGCTACTAAAAAACCAGTACTAACAAATCCTATTGTTGTAACCCTTCTTTCTACTGGGAACATTTCTACAACGTAGGCTAGCGCTACTGGAGAAAATGTAGCTGCCGCTATCCCTTGTATACCTCTAAAAATAACAAGCCAAAATAAACTATCTACAAACCCTAAGCAAAAAGAAACAATCGACAGTGCAAGCAATCCAATAAAAATCACTTTTTTTCGTCCATATTTATCAGAAATTGCCCCAAATAACAAACACCCTATAGCAAAGCCAACAGAAAATATACTTCCTGTAGCTGCCGATTGTGCTAATGACGTATTAAAAATGTTTGAAAATAGAGAGATTAAAGGTATTGTTACATATAGGCTAGACATAACTACCATACCCGACCAACATAATACTGCTGTCATTATTGTATAATTCTTTTCACTATTTACTTCCTTTCCTATTTCCATCATAAACTCTCTCCCTTATTACGATTTGTTTTTAATAGTTTAAACTCTCTAAATTACTAAAATAGCATTCCTTTAACTCTTATTTATTTTAATTACATAGCAAAAATTATCACCGTTAATAAAGTTAGTTAAGCATATAATAAGGTAAGTTAATTATATGTCCAAATAAATAAGTTGATCTTCATAATCAACTTATTTACCTACCTTCTCCTAATTTCACCTGCATAGTTGTTTGCATTTTATTTAATAACTTTTCTAAAACTTGACGCTCTTCTTGATTAAAGCCATCAACTAACGAAGCGCAAGATAACCAAAAAGTTGGTAAAGAATGTGTAACTAGTTCTTTTCCTTTCGGAGTAATTTTCACCTTTAATCTTCTTCGATCTTCAGAATGGTGGAATCTTACGATTAACTCTCGTTTCTCCATCCAATCTAATAAGCCAGTGACAGAAGCACGTGTAATCCCTAATCGACTCGCAATATCCGAAGGACTCATGTTCACCTCTTCCCCATTCGCTTCCATTTCACGCAAAATAAACAATAATAAAAAATCTAATTTACTCTCTGAAATACCAAGCGGAGCTAAATCTACGTCAACCGCATCAAGAACATTATCAGACGTCCATAACATTAACAAACCAAGTTTTGCTGCGATTGGATCCGTTTCCGCTGATGCTGTCTTTTTGATTAACTCTGCGTACGGCTCAATCCCTAAAGGAAGAGAATCTTTTCTTGAATCCATTCATCTTCACTCTCCTTTCTCATTAAATAATTAGTTTACCTAATTACTTTCTCATTATACTCATATTTTTCCTTTTATTGCAAGCACATTGTTGAACAAAAAAATCCTATTATTAAAACAGGATTTTTCACACTGACTAGCTATCAGTTTTAAATAATGTGCAACTTCTTTAAGGCATAAGAAATTCCGCCTTCACTCGCCTTCGTTGTAACGAAATCAGCCCTTCTCTTCAACTCCTCTCCACCATTTCCCATCGCAACTCCTAATCCTACATACTGCAACATCTCAATATCATTTCCACCATCACCAAAAGCAATGGCTTCTGATTTACTAATATTTAAATGTTCCAATACTTTTTGAATTGCAGTTAGCTTCGATACTTTACTATCTTCCAATACATTCATAACGTAACCATGAAAACGGTCAAACGTAAGTGCTGGATATCTTTCAATGAATTTTTGAGCTTCTGCTTCATCAGCATACAGACATATGCAATACATCTCATCTGACAAGTTTTTAACTTTGTCAGGATACCGCTCTAAATTTAAAGTTTCATTTAACGCTCGTATGACACGTTCATCTTTGGAGGCAATATCATTCATTGCAAATTCTTCTGTAAAGTAAGAAACACTGTGACCATGTAATTCAGCAAAATTTGAAATATCATGAACGATTTCGCTTGAAAGTACTGATTTATGTATAACTTTTTCCCCACATTTTATATGTGCACCATTTGCAGAAATATACGTTTTTATGCCTAGCCCCTTAAATTGTGAGCATAAACTATATGGTCTCCCTGTTGTAACAACTACGTGAATCCCCTTATCTATTAATCTTTGTACCGCTTCTTTTGTACTTTCGTGCATACTTCTATCAATCTCGCTTAAAAGCGTACCGTCAACATCAAAAAATGCAACTTTGTACATAAGTCTTTACATCCCGTCCAAATGATTCGTATCATTAATGAAATGCACCGTTTTTTGTTCACCCTCAATTTCAATTAAACTTATTCCCGTATCTCCCATTTTGAAATAGTAGTCCATTGAAATTGGCATATTGAAAAATGCACGTAATAGACTATTAATTACGCCTCCATGGGCAACAATCGCAATTCGATCATATGTATTCTCTGTCATAATTTTAGAAAAAATCCCTTCTATTCTCATTCGGAACTCAATAAATGACTCTCCGTTTTCAAAACGGTCATGAAGAAACTTTGGCTCTGGATATTTCTTTGCTTCTTCAAATGATAAACCAGCTTGTATTCCATTATTAAACTCCATTAATTCCTCTTCTAATTGAATTGGACAACCAATTGCTTCTGCTAATGTTTCACCCGTTTCGCGAGCGCGTTTTAATGTGCTTGCCCAAATGAAATCTGGTGCAAAATCTTTTTTCACTTTCTGTACAAGTCTTTGTACTTGTCGTCTCCCTTTGTCAGTCAACTCAAAATCAGCTCGTCCTTCATGCACATGTAAAATATCAGCTTCTGATTCTCCGTGGCGTATTAGTAGTATTTGCATGTTTCTCTCTCCCCCTTTATTTAACATTCACAAAATTCTATTATATCACATTTTAAGATTTCAAAATAAAAAGGAACGGTCTCCCGTCCCTCATCCATTCACTTTTTCCGCATCATTCCAATAATATTTACTAAACGCTTCTGTTAACACATCAATTGTGTTATATAATTCATCTAACGTATTATCAACACCACCAACTTCAATTAACATCGCATTTTTCGATAGATCTTGGTTATAAACGCCATTTCCATCTTTTTTATACTTCGGAAAAATCCCTCTACTTAATCCGTAATAGTTTTCATCTAAATAACTATTGATCGCTCTTGCAATTTTTTCATTTTCAGCACGGCCTTCATTTTCCATCCCAATAATAAAATATAATCTTGCATACGATTTTCCATTAATTACTTTTGTTGTTACTTTCTTACGCTGATCATCACGATGTATATCAATCGGAAACGCAATTTTATTATTTTGTGCTAATGCTCCTTTTACATATTCATGAGATGCTTTATATGACTGATACCATACCCACTTTTTACTCGCTAATAAATCACCCATATTCGTTTTATCGTGAATTACTGGAATTCCTTGCCCCTCAAGTTGTTCCTTCATACGTTTTCCTAGTAAGGACACATTTACATCTGGGCTAGATGGATCAGTTGCCCCTGGTAATAATGGAAAGAAGGATTCCCAGCTATGTGTATGATAAATATATACTGCACTTTCACCTTTTTTCGCTCCGTTCTTTTTCTGAACCGGATTATTCTTTTCCGCTTCTGTAACTTTATCTTTTGCTACTTCCCGTTCTTTCGTTACTTCTTCAATCGGTACACTAGATTCATTTGGGATATTCGTCAAGTTTGTCCCTTCCCCAGCTACGATAATATTAGAATAATACTTTGACATACCAGGTACTTCTTTACCAACGAATGTTCTTAAATCTTTAATTTTCAAATCTGTCGCAATAGAGAACATTAAATTCCCAACTGACTCTCTTTTATTCTGCTTAAAATAATCAAATCCGTAATAGTGATTCTCACTTTCTATCATTTGAACAAAACCTTGCATCGATACTTTTCCAAACCATTGATTTGCATAATTCGATTTCATTGTATGTAAAAGTGACGTCAAAATCGACGCTATTATAATTACTATTAGCGCATATAAAAGGAGTAACGAAATTAATTTCTTCCCATGTATTCGAGTTGCATACTTTTTCACTGCATCACCTTCTTTATACATGGATATGTACAAGCTTTTCGGAATATACGCACAAAAAAAGAGAAATGGTATCCCATTTCTCTTCCTCACTTTTATTGTTCTTTTCCTGTATCATTTGAAGGTAGTTTCTTCGCTTGTTTTTCTTTAAATATTTCTCCAATTGCCCCAAGAGTACCAAGTGTTTCAATTGCATTAGACGGAATAAAGACTTTATTTGCTGGTCCTTTTGCAACTTCAGCTAATGATTCGAATGATTTGTAAGCAAGTATGCGCTCATCCAAATTCGCTTCACGAAGCAATTCAATACGGTTTTGTTCTGCTTTTGCGATTTCTTCAATTGCTCGCGCTTCCCCTTGTGCCTCTAATTCTTTTGCTTCTCTTATACCTTCAGCTTCGCGAATACGCGCTTCTTTATCCCCTTCAGCCATCAAGATTTTACTTTGCTTTTCCCCTTCAGCACGAAGAACTTTATCTTGTTTTGCTGCTTCAGCTTCTAAAATAATTGCACGTTTATTACGCTCAGCCTTCATTTGTTTTTCCATTGATGCTTGCACATCTTTTGGCGGGTTAATATCAACAACTTCGACACGTTCAATACGTACGCCCCATTTTTCTGTTGCTTCATCAAGCGCTAAGCGGATTTCTGTTGAAATTTTTTCACGACCAGATAACGTTTCATCCAGTTCCATTTTACCGATAATTTGACGCATCGTTGCTGAAGTAATATTACGAACACCATATTCATAGTTTGAAATACCATATGTCGCAAGTTCTGGTTCAACAATTTGATAGAAAATAATTGTATCTATTTCTACTTGAACATTATCTTTCGTAATTACTTTTTGCGGTGGTACATTCGTTTGTTGAATACGTAAGTCGTGATATACACGAACACGATCTACAATTGGGATTAAAATATTTAATCCTGGGTGCATGATACGTTGAAACTTACCAAATCTTTCAACAACCCCAACTTTTTGCTGAGGAATAATTTTAATTGTTAATGCGATAAATGTAACTACAATTAGTGCGAATATAATCGTTAACGTTAATGCTACCATATTTATTCACTCTCCTTTTTTACTTGTAATATAGTACTATGCCTCTTTATAACAACGACTTTTTCTCCAGCATCAATTGAAGAATCTGCAATAGCTGTCCAAGTATCTCCATCCACCTTCACAATACCATTCGTTTCATTTGTAATCGCTTGCATAACAATCCCTTTTTTACCAACAAGCATATCTACTGTATCCGTAAAACCTTTTGCTTCTCGAAAGTTTTTTGAAATTCTTTTCGTAAAGAATGTCAAAGTTAAACTTACAATTGCGCCAACAGTAACTTGTAACAGTAGTGCATCAGGAGCAAACAAAGCAATAAGACCTCCGACAACAGCTCCAATTCCAAGCCAAAGCATGTAAAATGTAATCGACAACATTTCTGCAATAAATAAAATACCAGCTATTATAAACCAAATTACCCAAGCAGCCATATGCAACCCTCACTTTCTTTCTCATTTTCTATATGTATATGAAGAAAAGAATGGTTTATCCGCCCTTTCTTACACTTGGGCGTTTGCTACAAGCTATTGTACATACTCACTGTTACAATGATTATTAATATAATACTATATCAATATATTCTTCATTATACATGAAAATTCCTTTCAAAAAGTGACAAAAAATTAAATTCTTTAAAAATTTCATTTTTTAAATTACAATTATTCTAATTACTAAATACTATTTTTATAGAGGTGTTATTCTTATTGAGAAACCTGTCACTAACCTACTACTTAGGTTCCAAAACATGCATTACTCTCGCTGACATCGTATATGTAATGATTATTACAACTCATATTTATATAGCAACTAAATCAGCTACTATTACTGCTCTTTTTCCATTATTACAAGTTATCACAAATCTAATTGCTAACATCTCTGCACCACTAATAATAAATCGTTTTCCATCTTATACGTTGTTATATACGCTACAATGGCTAAAAACAGTCTTTTTACTATTATTAATGATTTTGTTTCCAGTCTTATCCACAAACATTATAGCTCTATTAACTTTTATTTTTTTCATTTCATTATGTAGTGGATGGAGCGCTCCATTACTATACAGCATTCTTCCGCGCCTTACACCGAAAGAAAAATTAGTAAAAGTAAATAGTATCTTTTCCTTTTCAACACAAATTGCGCAAGCCGCCGCTTATTCATTTACGAGTGTTATCGTTCTTCTCATTGGCGCTACATCTACACTCATGATTAATAACATGTTAATGATTTTTGGATGTATTGCATTACACTTTTCATTACGTACCATACATACTGAACGAATAGCAGATCCTCCCTCTTCAAAAAGTACTGCTTTATCGGAAGGTTGGAAACTCTTATTTCAAAATCCTTCTCTCCGTACCGTTACATATATGGACTTAATTGAAACTTTCGCCGGGACAATATGGATTGGTGCTATTACGATGGCATATGTTACGACTATCCTTCATAAAGGCGAGGAATGGTGGGGATATATTAATACAAGTTATTATGTTGGCACGTTAATCGGTGGTCTATTGGCATGGAAAATCAGTTCCTATATTCAAAACAATTTAATACGCTCCATGTCAATAGGCTCTCTTATGTTTAGCATTCTTACATTTTTATATGGTATGACAAGCAGCGGATTTATTGCGCTTTTTCTATGTGTTCTAATGGGACCATGTTATCAAATTAGAGATATTTCTCAAACGACTGTTTTACAATCAAGTGTCACCCCTTCTTTATTATCAAAAATGTATACAGCACATGGCGCCCTTCTTTCAACAGCTTCTGGTCTTTCTATGCTTAGCGTTGGCATTATTACCGATATGTTCGGTGTTCGTACAATTTATATCATCGCATCTATTCTTATTTTATGTTCCGCTTGTTTATCTTTTAGTTTATTAAAATATCATAAAACAGAGCAGAACGATATTTCACTTTAATCACTAAAACAAAAAGGACAGGCATTCCCTGTCCTTTTTATTTATTCTATTCATGACAAGTTTGGGATTTTTCTATGTTTTGTCGCCTGTTCAAAAGCGTAAGCTAGCTTAATTAACATCCCTTCACTAAAGGCAGTACTTGCAATCGTAATTCCAAAAGGTCTCCCGCTTTCCATATACCCTGCAGGTATTGCTATAGACGGATAACCCGCTTTCGCACATATAGTAGAAGCTATATAGGAAGGAAACAGTATCGCATCAAGATTATATTTTTCCAATGCAAAATCAATGCCTTGTTCTTGTGAAAAATATATATCTTCTAATCTTGCATTTAAATATTCTGGATTTCGTAACGTATTAGGAAAATCTTTTCTTCCCTCTAACTTAGTTTGTCCATATTTTAAAGCTCTTTCTGCTATGTTTTTATTAAACTCCATTAACTCCGAAATAGAATGTACCGGAATAGTAGAAGGTAATTTAGAAAGATAGTTATCTAAACTATGCTTCAGTTCATAAAGCGGCACTCCCCAACTCCATTCTCTATGAAAAGAAGGAATATTAATATTTTCTACTACTGTCGCTCCTTCATTACGTAATACTTGGATCGTTTCCTTAAACAAGATTTCATCATACTCACCATTTTCGTAATAATCTTTTGGTGCATCGTTAAACACACCAATCTTCGCTCCATTTAAGCCATTAACATTAAGATATTTTGTATAATCCTGCTCTGCCCTACCTTCACTTCTATGAGTAGCAACATCTTTCTCATCTACTCCAATTAAACTCCCTAGCAAAATAGCAGCATCTGTTACCGTTCTAGCAAATGGTCCAGCTGTATCTTGCGAATAAGTAAATGGAATAATTCCTCTACGACTAATTAAACCGACAGTTGGTTTAATACCTACTACAGAATTTTGAACAGCGGGGCTCAAAATAGAAGCATCGGTTTCTGTCCCAATAGATACTACTGTAAAGTTAGCGGCAACTGCTATCGCAGATCCTGTACTAGATCCGCCAACAAACATATGGTCCTTGCCCGTTCCGTATGGATTGATTGTTTGACCACCTCTTGCACTATATCCAGCCCACATTTCAAAAGACATTGCATTTGCTAATTCTGTCATATTTGTTTTTCCTATTATTACTGCTCCGGCTTCTCGTAATTTTGTAACGAGAAATGCATCTTCACTGCTTATATTTTGTTCTAGAGCAATCGTACCTGCACTTGTATGCATGGAGTCATTCGTTTCAATATTGTCTTTAAGCAAAACAGGTATACCATGTAATGGACCCCTTATACCTTTTGTCTTTCTTTCATAATCTAACGCTTCTGCAATAAAAATAGCATCTGGATTGATTTCTAAAATAGAATTAATTTCCGGTCCGTCTTGGTCATACTTTGCGATTCTATGAAGATAATACATCACTAATTCCTTTGAAGTTAACTGCCCAGATTCCATTTCGGTTTGTATATCATGAATTGTTAATTCTTTTTTTAATACTGGATTAAACTGAATCTCCATTTATATTCTCCCTTATAGCAACTTTTTTGCGTATAACTCTTACTTTTTCATCTTTTCACCCCAACTATTCCAAACTAATATTCCTTTAAAGAAATTCAATTTATCTATTCAAAAAGCCTTTAATTTCCCGAAAAATAAAAATAGTCTGAAACGAATGAACTTTCGCTTCAGACTCTTTTATTACTTTACATATATCTCATCTAATAAGTGTAAAAACTCTCCTTGTTTCCCTGCTAATTCAGGGCATTTTGCAATATTAACCCATTCGTAGCTAAACGCTAAACCTTGATCTTTCTCACCAGCACTTACTATATGTTCCCATGTATCTTTTACATCAGTTAGTAAAGTTACATGAAAAAAGTGACGTTTTTCATATTCCTGTTTTTCCTTCACATGTATAATGTAATCTGCTAAAAAACGCTCTATACATAAATGACGTAATCCGGATTCTTCCTGTACTTCACGCAATATAGCCGCTTCTAACGTTTCACCTTCATCAACCGTTCCCCCTGGCACTTGAATACCAGCTTCATGTATATCACGATGTTTAAAAACCAGTAATTGCATAACCCCCTCTTTTTCTCTTGTAATATATGCATGTACTTTTTTCTTATATAACATCGTCATTATACGTCTCTCCCCTCAATCATTTACTCTGTTACTTCTTCAAGCGTCAGTTGATTATCATACAAATATGTAGCTTGTGGATTTCCCACATACCTTACGTGCCATGGTTCATACCGATAGCCCGTAATCGTTTCTTTCGCTTTTGTGTATCGAATCACAAAACCAAATTTATGGGCATTTTCAGAAAGCCACTGACCTTCTTTCGTTTCCCCAAAAACCGTCTCTAACTGAAATTTAGCAGATTGAGACGTAATATCCATAGCTAATCCAGTTTGATGCTCACTTGTGCCAGGAACCGCGCTAGACATTGCTGTTTTTGCTTCCCCATCTTGTTTTTTATACATCGTATTTAATGCTTTTTGTCGATCAAAGGATCTAAATCCAGAAACTGCAAAAAGGAAAATACGCTCGTTGTTAGCTTGCTGGAACATTTCCTCAAGCGCCCTCGCTGCCTCTTTTCTCATCTTTTTCTTTTCTTGATCCCCTTCACTAGAGTAGCGCACTTTCGGAATAACTAAATCTGGCGGTCTATAACCATCTGGTAAACGCCTACTTTTATTCACAAGTACAAGCATTGAATTCGGATTATTAATTACCGCAATATCCCCATCCATATTAGCAATCGTTTCTTTCGCTTTTGGAAATATACTATTTACACTTACTTCCCGCGCCTGCTTATCCTTATACATTTTATAATTGATTCCTGCTACTCCAACAATAATTATTGCAGCTACGATACCGAGTAGTGCCCATCTTTTTTTCATATAACGACCTCTTATTTTAATAATTTGGCCATTTCATACTCATCGATGTCCTTTCCATCGATAATAAGAGCAGCTTTTTTGACACCTTCTTTCTCAAATCCAGCTTTTTTATATAGTGCCTGAGCTCTTGTATTGTGGGCCATTACTGTTAATTCTAAACGCCATACATCATGTAATTTTGCCCACTTCTCAACCTCTTTAAACAATCTCGTCCCAATACCTCGCCCGTTATACTCTTGCAAAATACCAATTACAATGCTTGCCACATGCCTCTTTCTTTGAATGTTATTTCCATTCACTAATATAAAACCTATTATTCTCTCATCTTCAACTGCTACAAATATTGTTGCATATTCATTTTCTATAAATCGCTGGATCATTTTTTCTTGTTGCTCAGCTGTAGTTTTCCTTTCTCCTGGTTCATATAACATAAACTTCGTTTCTTCATCTAATTGCTTACTTAATTGCAAAAATGATGCTGCATCTTCTACTTTGATCTCCCTAATCACCTAAATCACCCTATCAATTTCATAATATAAAAATTTTCCTTGTAAAAAGATTTTCTCTGCCATTTCAAAAATCCCTTTCTAATTCTCCTATTATAATTAGACAAATTTCGATATCGCTATAATAATTATTAATCATGTCCATTTTGTGACATCTTGCTATCCACATTTCAAACCAACACAAAAAACGTAAGCATTACACTTACGCTTTTCCAAGATTGAAGTGAGCTAATAATTATCGATAGATACCCTGGCTAATTCAAGTTTCACTTTATCCATTCACTTTTTCTGCCTGCCAAAAATATTCACCAAATGCTTTAGCAAGTGCATCAATTGATCGATTCAATTCTTCCTCCGTATTATCTACACCGCCAACTTCTATTAATATCGCTTGTCCTGATAAATCTTGATTATAGATTCCATTTCCTGTTTGGAAACCTTTTTGAATGACCCCACGACTCACTCCTGGATATTTCTTATTAATCGCCTCATGTAAAGCTGTCGCTAATTGTAAGTTTTTTTCATAATTTTTATTTCCTTTCCCTACTACAAATGCAAGCTTCGCATATGATTTATCTCCAATTGTTTTTGTCGTTACATTCTTTCGAGCACTATCACGATGCAAATCAAAAAAGTATTGAAGATCTTTATTTCCAGCCATAGCTTGCTGCACAATTTCTCGTGACATTTTATACGAACTATTACTGTTTAAACCCTTACTTATTAACTTTTGACCAACATCACTCTTATCGTTAGTAGCTCCAATCCCTTCACCTTCTAGTTGTTCACGGAAACGATCTCCTAATATAGAAATATTCGATACAGAACTCGTTGCTTTATTCGGATTCGGATCATTCGTTAAGTTAAGTAAAGGTAAATAAGATTCCCAGCTATGTGTATGATAAATAAACGCAACTTGTCTTTTCCCGGTCGTTTGGGACGGCTGTTTCTTCTCTTTATTCGTATCTTGTTTAGGTGCTTGTCCAGTTCCACTAGTCCGTTCTTTCACTACTTCTTCAAGAGGTACACTCGACTCTATCGGTAAGTTAGAATAGTTTGTGCCCTCACCCGCAATAACAATTTCTGTATCGTACTTACCAAACCCGGGTAGCTCTTTCCCGACAAAACTGCGTACATCATTAAAGCGAATATTTGTAGCCATAGAAAAGAGAAAAGAAGAAATTGAAAAATCTTGATTCAAATTTCGATACTCCTGTGTAAAATAATGATTCTCTTTTCCAAGTACATACATGTAACCATTCATCGATAACTCATTTAACCAATTATATAAATACGTTGACTTCGTCTCTTTCATAGAGGTTACCATCATACTAATAAGAAAAAAAGTCGCTAGCACTGTAGTAATAACAAATAAAACTAACTTACGCATACTTGTAAACTTCATAAAAAAAAAGCCTCGATTCATACTATCACCTCTCTATTTCAAGTTATGTACAAGCCCTAGAGAATAGACCGTTAAAATTTCGGCTATATTGTTAATGAGGTGAAATGAATTGAAGCTATTAATAGGAATATTACCAATCGCTCTATCATTCATTTTTTATTTGTCCGCTAAGCATCCAAAAATCTCTATTGTACTACATATTTCTGCGTACTTGGCACTGTATGTACTCGGTACAATTATTTCCATTAATATATACGATGTTTTAATACAAGATTTAGTTTTCATGACGAGCATTCATGGGATTTTACTGAATCCATTTTTCCTTATTGCAGGAGCGTATATAGGAACATACACGTTGTACCTACTTATGTCTCACATTATTATAAAAATAAAAAATGGAGCGTAATGAAATGCAACCAATATTTATCTGTCATACATGCAAAAAAAGAATTGTGAGAAAGAAAGATCTTATTACCGCCACATGGTACTTCCGCTTTTATTTATTTCACAGTGATTGTTTTAAACGACAGCAAGTGTTCCTCTCACGATTTATCCCAGTGAATACACTTTTCAATTTCTTTCTTATTATGTATGGACTTATTTTTGGCAGCATTCTTATGATTACAGAACCATCTATTATTTGGCTGATTTTCTTATTTCCCATTTTTTATCGGTTTCTTTCTTATTATTATGTGGAACGTTTTTTCTCTACATAACGTGCAGACTGACCTCTCGGAATACTTAAACATTCCCACTCATTTTCTTTTAACATCTTCCCAATATAAATAATCTGACCAATATGCAATGCATAATGAGAAATTTGCCTTTCAATTGCTTGCATGACAGTATGTGCTTCACCGCGAATGTATACCGTCTTCAATAAGTGCTCCGGCGCTAAAGTATTCATCGTATTAAAAACATATTTCCATCCTTCTTGCCAAGCTATAAGGGCTTCTTCTTTTGAATGATAGCATCCCTCAAATTCACCATCTCGATTACGATCTGTTTTTTCACCATCAGACGTTAAAAAATCCGTCCATCTAGAACGCATATTACCGTGCAGATGCTTAATAATAATCGCTATACTATTTGTTTCTTCATGAGAAGACCATTGTATTTGTTCATATGATAATTGAGAAAGTGCCCGTTCCCCTTGTTTCTTTGTTGCTTCAAAGTTCGAAATCGCACATTGCAAATATTCTCGTCCGATATCCATATTAGCCCCTACCTTCACCCTAGCTAATTTTTGTTCCATTTGGCAATTCCATATTAGGCTGAAGTAACACGACATCATCAGCTTCAGGAACACCACCAAGCACAAGCACTTCTGATTTGAATCCAGCTACACGCTTCGGTGGAAAGTTTACAACCCCAACGATTTGTTGACCGACTAAATCTTCTGGACTGTACCTTTTCGTAATTTGGGCACTTGACTGCTTTATCCCGATTTCTCCAAAATCTATTGCTAGTTTAATCGCTGGTACTCTCGCTTCTTTAAATTCCTCTGCATGTATTACAGTTCCAATTCTCAAATCCAAATTTAAAAAATCTTCAAAATTAGCCATTTATCATTCCCCCCAATTATTACTTAGACAAAATTCAAAAATCCCCTTCAAAAAAAGAAAGGTGCCTAAGCACCTTTCTTTTGTAATTCACTTGATTCATTTGATTTATAGAAGAAGAAACCGAGAATCCCGCCAATACATGATGGAATTAACCATCCGATTCCTTCGTTATATAACGGTAACATTTGTAGTACATTAGAAATCGCGTCAATTTTAATTTTCGCACTTTCTAAACCGTTAAAGAAACTAATTAACAATGCACCTAAAATAGCTCCAATATAAATTGTATTACGCTTCCCAATCCACTTATGGAAATACGAAAGTACGATTAATACAATTGCAACTGGATAAATGATCATTAACACAGGTAATGTTACTGCGATTAATTGTGTTAAACCTAGGTTAGATACAATTAAACTAAATACACATACCATTGTTACAATCGTTTTATGCGAAAGTTTTGGGAATAAGTTTGTAAAGAAACCCGCACACGCAGATGTTAACCCAACAGAAGTTGTTAAACAAGCGAGTATAATAACAAGCCCTAATAAAATTTTACCACTCGTCCCATATAGCTCATTTACAACATTCGTTAAAATAAGACCACCGTTTTCTGAAATACCAAGTGATGTACTTGTTGAACCAAGATAAGCAAGTGATAAATAAATTAACGTTAAACCAAGTACAGCAATAATACCTGATACGACTGTTATTTTTGCAATTTGACTACTCTCTTTTATCCCTTTAGAGCGGATAACTTGTACAACGACAATTCCAAATACGAGAGCACTAATTGCATCCATCGTTAAATACCCTTGAATAAATCCACCAAAGAAAGCATTCTCTTGGTAAGCAGCTAACGGCGCAGCCGGCTCTCCAATTGGATCAATAATTGCCTTTCCGACAATAACAGCAACAATTAATACTAATAATGGAGTAAGAAACTTCCCAAACCAATCCACTAATTTAGATGGATTTAATGATAAATACCACGTTATTCCGAAGAAAACTATCGTGAAAAGAAATAGCATGTACCACTCTGAAACCATTGCCTCTGATAAAAACGGCTTCATACCCATTTCAAACGAAACAGCTCCAGTACGAGGAATCGCGAAAAATGGTCCAATTGCTAAATAACTAATCAATGGGAAAATAAACGCAAATATAGGGTGGACTCTAGAAGATAGCGCTTTCAAGTCCCCCTCTACAAACGCGACAGCTGTTACAGCTAGTAGGGGTAATCCGACTCCCGTTACAAGGAATCCTATTGTAGCAATCCAAACATTCTCTCCTGCTTGTTGACCTAAAACTGGCGGGAAAATTAAATTTCCTGCTCCTAAAAATAATGCAAATAGCATCAAACCAATTGCTACCGTATCACCTGGCCTTAAACGTCCCTTCATGCTCTTCATTTGCATAGCATTTTTTCATTGTTTATCTCTATATTTTACAATATGCTATGCATCCTCCTCTCTGCTCAAGATGATAAAATATGCCCCTTACAAAGCAGTGTCTTTCTCCATAATTTCTCCATTCCCCTTATTTTTACTCTAATCATTAATACAATTGTTATTTTTGAATTTTGAGTTTTTTGAATTTTTAAATCATTAGAGTGTTATTACGTGGAGTATAGTTGTCAGACCTCTTTGTTTTTATCACACATATAGTAACATATTTAGTTGCAAAATAAAAACATATTTTCAAATTGATTTTTTTGAAAATCGAAATTATCTACATTTTTTATTCTCTTACACAAATATTGTTATAATCTCACCTATTATCTTGTCGTTATTTTAAAATAACTTTACACACGTAACATAACAAAAGCCATCCAAGATAATTAGATGGCTTTTGTATGTTACTCTATCGTTTCAACTTCACGTGGATTTTTCATCTCTTCCACATATACAACTCTAAATCCGTGATCTTCTAAATCTTTCAATAATGTCTCTAATTCACCGTCGTTAAACTCTTCTCCTAATGTAAACATAATTCTACGAACTAATAAGGCATCATTATCAAAAGTCATCAAACTTTGAATACCAGTGTATTTCTTTAAAACTGTCGATAACTTTTGGATTGCTCCATTATAGTCTTGCGTTCCAATCATGACAGAGTATTTACTAGAGTGAACGCCCCATGCATCCTCTAATAACTCAAAAACTTTTTTATGCGTTAAAATTCCAAGGAAAACCCCTTTTTCGTCAACTACTGATAAATAAGGCAATTTTTTTATTGTAAAAAATACTTTAAAGAAAGAAGAATCTTCTCTCACAAATCCCTCTTTATCGTTTAATAATTGCATTACACTCTCGTCAAGTGATCCTTTATATTCTAAAATATCTACTTTATATATATTCCCTAAAAATTTCTCTTTTTTTTCATCTAAAACTGGTACACAACGATACCCCGTTTTATTTAAATGCTCTAACGCTTCCCCTATCGTAATCGAACTTGAGCACAGTAAAACTTCCCTTTTTGGCACGTAATTCCCTTTAATCCTCATAAAAAGCCTCCTTATGTTAAAATACTTTCTGTGCCATAACTATATTATATTTTCAGAAAAAAATAAATAATTTATTTTATTTTTCTGAAAATTATTCATTTTCTTGTCATAATTTATTCATGAATCCTTCACTTGCACTTTCTTCCGCATCCAAAACCCTCCCTCTGAATTCTGAATCACTTCAATGTATCATTGTACGGACCTAATTGTTTTTTAGAAAAGTAATAATTTGTCTCCTTACTTTTCATTAACATATTTCCTTTTATAATTAAAAAATAGGTAGCTATTAGAAAGTAGATCACCCCAAATAACCAATCCAAATTTGTAGCCAGATTGTGTAAAAGAATATACCTCATATATACATAACCAATTGGAACATGTAGTAATACAACCGCACCTAATCCCGGATTATATATTGTTTTAGCTTTTATATTCGCAAAAATACCATGCCATATGAATTGAAAAAATCCCATTAAAATAGGTGCCAACCCAAGCCATATTATATTTTGAAAAAAAACCGGGAGTAAATAAAAAACATACGCAATCAAAATATTTATTACCATAGCAGATTGCGTATTTAATGGATAGCGGTCTGGTATATCACTTTTAAATATAACTACATTAAACAGACCAGCAAAATAACCTGGCCAACGATACTCTTCAAATTGATGCACTAAAATGGCCACAAAACTTAACCCTAACAGTACTTTTATTTCACTCATTTCTCCCAAATTCGCGACTAAAGAAACAACGACAATAATAGCGACAACTAACCCTATATCACACCAATGCTTTCTAAAGAAACTAGCCACCTCTATCACCCACTATCTCAATTTTTATAAAAATAGCGTTCAAATAGGAAATCAATCTGTTTTTCTACAGATGGTACTTTTATATCTGCCCCTGATTCGAGAATTGGCATCATTAATGTGGGAAGAAAAATGGATCCAAATATTTGCACCGTCATCATCATTAAAATTTCCCGATCCGTTTCATTTGTTATCTCGCTCAAAATATTCTTCACTTTACTGAAACCTAGCCTCTTCAAAAAATCCCCATATTCGTATTGAGATGTAAATACCGTAGTTCCCATTGCAATAATCTTCCTAACTAACTCCGGATATTGCCGAATTACTAGTACATAATCCAATAAAAATATTTTTAATCTTTCTTTTGCTGGCACTGTAATATTATCTAAAATAGAATAAGTGCCTTGAAAGCTAATTAATAAAACTCTAATCGTCTCACTAATTAACTTTTCTTTTGAACCAAAATGGTAATTTACTAGCGCTATATTTACATCTGACAATGCTGCAATTTTTCTTATCGTTACCTTTTCAAAACCTTCTTTTTTAATTAATTCCAATGTTGTATTTAAAATCTTTTCTTTCGTTGATACGTTTTCATTCCCCCCCAATTCATCTCCCCCTCTAGAATGTATCAGTTAAACAACGATTTAAACATCGTTTAATTTTATGGTATCACTTTCCAATTTTAAAAATCTATTTAATACTTTCGACATTTCCCTACATTCTCTTCATTCCACACAAAAAGCGTGAAAATGCAAAACTGTTCACGCTTTTTGTATTTGTACTGTTACATACCAGTTTCTGCTTTATATTCCACACATAAAATAGATTTCTAAATACAATTTAAAATTATCCATATGCCCATACATGAAGAAAAATATATTGTAACTTGCTCCAAAAACGGCTAAAATAAGAATAAGAATTTTCTGAATATTCAAAGAGTAGGTGGTTTATATGTCCTTATTACGCTCACATATATGTAAATTTATAATTGGTGTTATTGTTATTTTTGCCATAAGTCCTATTCCAGCTCTTTTTATTACACACAATTACTCTTATCAAAATGGATTTATTAGCATTTTTCAAAACTTCGCACAGCTTTCTTCTATATCAATTCCAAAGGTTGATTGGATGCATGAATCTATCTTTTTCTCAGCAAATCAAATGATACATACTTCTAATCATTCAACACCATTATTCCCTTACATATGGGAAATATATTTTATATCGATTGTTCGTTTTACTTTTACCCTTGCGATCGGATTTTTCATAAGTTTGGGTATCGGCCATTTATTTTTCAAAGTACCTAACTCGTTTAAAAAGTTTACTACTGTATTGAATTGGATACCTTACTCTTTTTGCACTGTAGTATTACAATGTTCAGTCTTATTACTACTTCTATACGTCGCACAATTTATAAACCTTCCTTACTACTCATCTTTTATCATCGTATGTAGTTCTTCCATGATTATCGTTATGCAAGCAGTAAAAAAATGGATTCCTTTCTTGAAAAACACAAATGAATATGAAATAAAACATGATTCTTTTCTTGTGGATACATTGTTTTTGGCGCTTACTTCGAACCATAAATCAATTTTAGGTTCCATCATTCTTTCATTCGTTTTTATGGAATGCGTTTTTCATGCAAGTGGACTGTTACAATTTATCGTTCAATTTGGCGGAAATTCACCCATAATTGTTACAATCGGCTTATTACTACTCTATATCCCATATAGCATACTTTCTTTCCTTCAAACACTATGGACCACAAACTACTCCAAGCAACAGTCATACACTTTAACGAGAAGTGTTCCAAAACCTTAATTGAAATAACCCTCTATAATCTAAAAGTAGGGGGTTATTCCTTTTGTATAGCGGACAAAATAACAGCAAATTCAAAAACTATTACAGAAACATACCAATATT
Organism: Bacillus sp. N6; assembly: GCF_052805735.1. Classification (NCBI taxonomy): domain Bacteria; kingdom Bacillati; phylum Bacillota; class Bacilli; order Caryophanales; family Bacillaceae; genus Bacillus; species Bacillus sp. N6. Next base: position 1,949,396 of record NZ_CM127843.1, on the reverse strand, counting down.
TGCCCTTTTCCTTTGACTATTCTTTTCATTTGGATTTATTATAAAAGTATAACATAATTGCAGGAGGTGACATCTTTATTCCAAACCTTGGAATGGAGAACACACTTGGACATATTAAATATTTTTCTCATCTTTGTACTTATTCTTATTTCTGGCTTTTTCGTTGCATCAGAATTCGCTGTTGTAAAAGTACGAAAAAGTCGAATTGACCAACTTGCAAATGAAGGTAATAAACAAGCTTTAGCTGCAAGAAGCGTCCTATCTAATTTAGATGTTTATTTATCAGCTTGTCAGCTCGGGATTACGATCACTTCTTTAGGGCTTGGTTGGCTTGGTGAACCGACTGTGGAACATATACTACGACCGCTCTTTGAAAAAATTAATATTACTGGAACAATGGCTAACACTTTATCTTTTGTTATTGCTTTTAGTGTTATTACATTTTTCCACGTTGTATTAGGTGAGTTAGTTCCAAAGTCTTTCGCAATTCAAAAAGCAGAAGCAATCACACTCAAATTTGCAAGACCTCTTATTTTATTTGATAAAATTATGTATCCATTTATTTGGTTACTCAATAGTGCAGCTATATTTTTCACAAAACTACTCGGATTAGAACCTGCCAAAGAAAATGAACTTGCTCATTCTGAAGAGGAATTGCGACTCATTTTAGGTGAAAGTTTTAAAAGCGGTGAAATAAACCAAACCGAATATAAATATGTAAATAACATTTTTGAATTTGATGATCGAGTTGCGAAAGAAATAATGGTTCCTCGTACCGAAATGATTTGCTTATCTACTGAAAATACGTTAGAAGAAAATATGGATATCGTCGCAACTGAAAAATATACACGCTATCCAATCATTGAAAAAGATAAAGATGATATCATCGGGATGATTAATACGAAAGAAGTATTCCATGATCAAACGAAAGGTATTTATAAACCACTTGAATCTTATATACATCCTGTTTTAACAGTATTTGAAACAGTTCCAATTCGTAAAACGTTAGTCCATCTTCAAAAAAATCGCGTTCAGATGGCAATCGTTATGGATGAATATGGTGGCACTGCCGGACTTTTAACGATGGAAGATATTCTTGAAGAAATCATTGGAGAAATTCAAGATGAATTCGATGCGGATGAATCACCTATGATTGAAAAGCGTACACCTAAGCTTACTGTTTTAGATGGAAAGGTGCTCATTTCTGAAGTAAATGATATGTTTGGCCTACATATTGATGATAGTGATTTAGATACAATTGGAGGATGGCTTCTCTCTCAAGCAGTTGACTTAAATATTGAAGCTGGTTATTCCATTGAATATGCTGGTTTTCAATTTAAAGTATTAGAACTTGATGGACATCAAGTCAAAAAAGTTGCTGTACATAAACTAGATATTAAAAAGGAGCTATAAAGTGACTGTTTTATTAACAATTTGTATCATTGCCTGTTTCCTTGTTTCATTTCTCGCCTTTATTTATCCCATTATCCCTGGCATATTTGCTGTCTGGGCTGGATATTTAATTTACCATTTCGGTATAAATGGAGGAGAATTAACAACTTCTTTTTGGATTATTCAAGTCATTTTCACTCTTTTCATTTTCGTTGCTGATTTTATTGCAAATGGATATTTCTTAAAAAAATACGGTAGTTCTAAATGGGGCGAACGTGTCGGAATGATTTCTATCATTGTCGGATCGTTCTTCTTCCCACCATTCGGACTTATTATCATACCGTTTTTATCAGTATTTATAACAGAACTAGTGCATAAAAAAGCGCCAAAAGATGCCTTTCTAGTTGGAGTCGCTACTGTAGTTGGTTTTTTAAGCAGTACAGTAGCGAAAGCAATTCTCCAAATCATTATGATTGTCATCTTCTTGTGTTATATCATATTTTAACCATCCCGACTTCGGGATGGTTTTTTAATATGCAATACCTACTCGACTATTTTCATATATGTTTTTCTTACATAGATCCCATGCAAAGTGTGCTGTATCACCCACTGTAATTTTTGATCCACCTTCTGGCAATATATCTTTTTCAGTTCGATATACCTCTGTCGCCTCACCGTCTATTAAATGTGTCGGACAAACAACTGTCCAACATAAATTATTACTATTACTTAGTACCTTATATGCAGCCAAATGATCTTCTGCTGCTGTTGTCGTTTTCCTTTTTGATTCCGTTGATTGAAAACGATATAAATTTAGATCCGTTCTTGCTTGTAAAATACCAGCCGTTCCTATTGTTATGATCTTATGAACCCCTTCTTCTTCCATTTGCTTAATAATTTGCGGCATACTCTTCGCTAATGTTCCATTTTGATCCGTTCCAAGTGCACTAATTACTATATCGCTTCCTTCTATCGCTTTTTTTATATCATTTTCGTTCAATACATTACCTTCTATCACTCGTAACCTTTCATGTTGTATTTCTATTCTATTAAAATCACGCGCTAATGCAGTCACTTCAGCTGAATCCTTTAATGCTAAATTAATTATGTTTGAACCTACTCGTCCTGTTGCTCCCAATATACATACTTTCATTTGTTTTCCCCCTCTTTCATTCTCTTTCTATTTTTCAATAATATCAATCAATTTACAACAAAAAAGCTTCCTCATATATGAGAGGAAGCTTTATTATTACTTTATTTTTTCTCTTTAGAATCAGTAGACTTCTCGGTTCCGCTTGTTTCTTTATCCTTTTTATCCTCTTGTTGTGTTGTTGTGTCGTCTTCTTTCTTCTTGTCTTCACCTTTACTACAACCTACCATTAATAAAGAACTTGCAAGTGCCATAGCAGTTAATGATTTAACCCATTTGTTCATTTGCGTTTCCTCCCTGTGATAGAATATGTACAACCTCATATTACTCTCTATTTTTAAAGGAGAGATTGAAAAACAGTAAATATACGGTAAATTTTTGTAAATCTTCTGATAACAAAAACTAATTTAAATTTACATATTTCATTTCCAATCGATACACAATAAAACTAATTTTTTCTCTAAATGGACATAAAAAAACTAAGGCGCATACCATTCCGCCTTAGTTTCTCATGCAAACTTTTCATTTTCATATAGATGTGTAATCTTATATTCCTTCTTCATAACATATTGCCACACACTATAAGCGTAACGGTTCATTTTCAGGAAACAATTTTCCAAAAATGAGCGGAACTCCGGATTAGCAACTTCCACTGCAACTTGAGCAAACTTTAGAGCTAATCGTTTTAAGTGCGCAATATAACATGTTGCAATATGAATATCCCCTGTATATTTACTAACTGTTTCCTTTTCCATTTCATGCAAACCAAACTCCGTTGTTTCACAGGTTATATGTTGCACATTCTCTCCTTCTTGAAAATTTACTTGTTCATTATATGCTTGTAACATATATGGTAAATGGTGCTGTAATAGATTTTTTAATTCTTCGTCTCTGACCTTTCCAGCATACTCTCCAACCTTGTATATTAGCATATAACTATATCTCATTAACTCTTTCATACAATCCATGAAAGTGCCTCCCTTCTCTAGGGTCTATATGTTATAAATATGATGCTAAAACATTTGCTATTCTTGCTAAAAACCAATCCCATCTACTAATTTTCTCAAAATCTTCTTCAGAAAATCGTTTTGATTTATGAAAGTCTACCTTTAATCGACTCCATACTTCATCAACAACTGTTTTATCATATATGATACAGTTAGACTCACAATTTAAATAAAAACTTCTATTATCAAAATTCGCTGTCCCAATATCAACAATTTCTCCATCAATGATTGTTACTTTCCCATGAAAAAATCCATTTCGATATTGATAAATCTCCGCTCCAGCATGTAACATATCTTTCAAATATGGATAGGCAGCTTGTTTTAACAATATGGCATCACTTTTAAATGGCACGAGAATTTTCACATTAACACCACGATTTAATGCAGCTTTTAACTCTTTCACCATTTCTTTACTTGGTACAAAATATGGTGTAGCGATAATTAAAGACTTTTTAGCCTTTTTTAAAAGTGCCCCATACTTTTCCCATAAGCCTTTTCCATTTGAAAATAAATATTGATATTTTACATTCCCTAATGTCGGTATACTTTCATGTATAGGCATTTTTTCTCCTGTATCTTCTTTCCAATCTTCGGCGAACTTTCTTTCCATATCCGCTGCACCCTCACCATGGATGCGCATGTGATAATCACGCCATGGCCCAAACTTCGGATCTTGTCCAAGGTACTCCTTTCCGATATTAAAACCACCGACGTATGATACCTTTCCATCTATCGTAACAATACGTCTATGATTTCGTTGATGCAAAGAATAGAAAACATTTTTCAGTTTCGGTTTTTTACTAAATGTAAACTTCACACCGTTTTCCTTTAATCGGCTAATTACCTTTTTCTTCAGCTTATATCCACCTATCCGATCGACTGACAATTTCACTTCTACTCCACTAGATGCTTTTTTCTCTAATAACTGTAAAAACTCTTCGCTTATTTCATCTTTTCCTACAATATAAAAATGGATATATATATACTTTTCTGCTTCGTTTATATCCTCAAATAATTTTCTATATAACTCTTCACCGTTCGTATATAGTTGAAATTCACCTAATCGAACTTGTCCTAATTCATATTCACTAGCCATTTCCTTCCCCATTTCCACATCGATGTTCATCCAAATGAATACACCTATTAAACAAAGGATTATAGCGAAAAAGTGCTTCATGGATAAATTCCTTTCTCCACTTACTGTTATTTCTATATCTTCCCTTTTTTATTACATTATCATTCAAGAAAATATGTCATTGCATGATATATGTCCATATCAAACAATAGCTCATTTGCATATTGTATGTTGTATCTTAAAATAAAAGGAGGAAATAACAATGGGCTTCGCACATGGTAATGGATTTGCGCTATTAGTCGTATTATTTATCCTCTTAATCATCGTCGGTGCTGCTTGCTTCTGCTAAGTAGCTACTGTCATATGATATGTGGATGAAAAAACTATAAAAGCGGACACCTATTTTTAGGTGTCCGCTTTTCATTTTAAAACCATTTCCGCCTGCTATTGTAACTTAAATGGCTAAACATTTATCTCAAAAGGTTAACAATGTAGCTACTTTCTTACTCTCTGCCTTACGTATATGACGCTGCTCTGCACGTAACACTGCAATACGATGTAATTCTTTCTCTTCTTCTGTTTCAGGGATAACACGCGGTACTGGAACTGGATTATTTCCCTTACTAAGTGCAACAAAAGTAACGAATGACGTTGCCGCTATACGCTTCTCACCTGAAATTAAATCTTCAGCCACTACCTTCACAAACACTTCCATCGAAGTTCTTCCCGTCCAAATTACGAAAGATTCATAACTAACACAATCTGAAGAACGAACAGGATGTAAGAAATCAACCCAGTCCATAGATGCTGTGACACATTCCTTTCTCGAATGTCTGGATGCTGAAATAGAAGCAACCATATCCATCTCCGCTAATATCTTCCCACCAAATAGCGTGTTATGATCATTTAAATCTGTTGGGAATACCCGGCTCGTTTTGAACACCCTTGACTCATTGGCTGTTTTCCCCTTTACTTCTGTCATTGTTATCACCCCTTTAATGATCTATCCCTAATATTTCAATAATCCCTATACCAAATGAACTACACGTTTAATATTAGCAACATTCAGAACTTTTAGTCCACAAAAAAGAACCGATTTTATCAATCGGCTCCTCTAAATACATATTGTTCTTTCGGCTGTTCAACTTTATTCCATTTTGTTACTTCTAATACAGGAATATTCGCATGAAACGGCTGATAAAACTCAGTAGTTATCTCTCCTTCTACTTGAATCCAGTCATCATTATTCCACTCTACGCCTTCTGGTTTTTTCACTAACATACCATATACACCAGAATCCGCTACACAGTGTATAATACCGAAACGGAATAAGAAATATTGTTCTTTTTTAGAAGAATCATCTCTAAAAACAAACCCTTTAAAAGATAATTTTTTCCCAGTAAACTCGCCAGGATAATTATAAATTGTTTCCATACCCTTTAGGAAGTCTTCATCTTTCAAATTAATATTGTCTTTCGTAACAAACTCTTTCTTCCCTTTTTCCATTACACCGCGGTATCCTTCTTTCCCGTAATAAATGCTCGTATCAGGTCTTAGAAATTGTCTTGTCATAAATGGATCCTTACTTTCTGCTTGTGCAACAGGAAAATGAAATCCTTTCGCCTTAACAATATCTGAATCTAACGTTGCAATCGGGAAAAATAAGCCTGAGATAATTGGAAAACAAAACAAGGAGTACGAAAATGCTTTTTTCCACCATGTATTCTCATCTTTTGAATGATCATGTCCGCAATGGCTATGGTCACAACTGCAATCATTTTTCTCTTTTTCCTTTTGGTGCTCTTTTTGGAAAACGACGATAATTTGTACAATCGTTAAGAAACCTAAAATAATTGCTGCTGTTGTTGATAAATAGGCATACTTCATATTGATATACTTCGTAATGTTACCGGAAATATGAAGCTGCGCAATTAATATTGTAAAACCTAATAATATATATGCTCGAAACATAACCTACCACCCCATCGCATAAATGAGTAGTGAGCTTGCATAAACAACAAGAGTAACTGTAACTATAACAACAATTACAAATTTAGTTTTAAATGTCGCAAGCATCATAAACATATTTTTAATATCCACCATCGGTCCGTAAACGAGGAACGCGACAAGTGAAGCTGTTGAAAACGTACTTTGGAACGAAGAAGCGATAAATGCATCTGCCTCTGAACAAAGTGATAATATATAAGCAAGTCCCATCATAACAGCTGATGAAGAAAACGGACCTTGTCCAATAGCAAGAAGTGTTGAAGTTTGTACAAACGTTTGTACCGCTGCTGCAATTAACGCACCTAGTACTAAATATTTTCCCATTGAGAAGAATTCCTCAACAGCGTGTGTACATACATCCCACATTTTTTTACGCAGTGGACGCTTATTATTCACTTCTGGGAAGTGATCATCTCTTAATTGATGTTCTTTAAACATAAAGGATAATATAATTCCAACGATAATGGCTACGATAATCGCTACAATAGAACGATACCATACCATGTGCATACTACTCCCAAAGGCAACGTATGTTGCAAATAAAACAACTGGATTAATAATTGGACCAGTTAACATAAATGCAATCCCTGCGTATGGTGGAACGCCTTTTCCGATTAATCGTCTTACAATCGGAACAATTCCACATTCACAACCTGGAAACAACATGCCTAAAAAAGTAGCTAATAAAACAGACAGAAATCGGTTCTTCGGCATCCATTTAGCCACCATATCTTCTGTCACGAACATTTGAATGAATCCTGAAATAAATACACCAATTAGCACAAACGGAAGTGCTTCGATCAATATGGAGATAAAAATTGTATTCATTTGCAGGAATGCTTTCGGTAATTGAAACAATTCCATGATGTATTTCCTCCAACTTTTCATTAACAATATGTAATTTTAACCCCATTTCATTAATTGGACAAGGTTTATATGGCATACATACCCTTTATATACATTACATTGTACAAGTTATATTCTATTCAAAATTTGAGATTTCATAGCAAAAAAGCTGCTCTAGCGTAGTTATATAACTATGCTAGAGCAGCTTTCTTATCGTTAAAAGTAACGTTTCTTCCAAAAAACAAAAGCTAACGTGAAAGATAGTGTTACACATATGATGAGTACAATTACAAAACCGTGGGCTTCCCCTTCAAACGGAACCTTTACGTTCATTCCAAAGAAACTAGAAACCATCGTCGGTAAAGATAAAATGATCGTAATTGACGTTAACAGTTTCATAACACTATTTAAATTATTTGATATAACGGAGCTAAAAGTATTCATCATTCCACTTAAAATGTGACTATATATTTCCGCCATTTCAATAGCCTGTTTATTTTCAATTAATACATCTTCTAATAAATCTTGATCATCTTCATACATTTTTAAAAATGTACTATTACGCATTAACTTTTGAATTACAATTTTATTAGCCTTTAATGACGTTGTAAAGTATACTAAACTTTTCTCAAGGCCTAATAATGTGAAAATCTCTTTATTTTTCATTGACTGATTTAATTGATGCTCTAAATCAATTGTTTTTCGATTTATTTGCTTTAAGTATCTTAAATAATAAGTAGAAATCGTATATAAGAGCTGAAGTGCAAAGCGCGTCTTTTTAAACGTATAAAATTCTTTAATACGTTGATTAATAAAACGTTCAAAAATTGGATTCTCTTCTAAGCAGATTGTAACAAAACAATCCGGCATCACAATCATACCTATTGGAATCGTGTCATAAATCGAATTTCCTTCTTCGTCATGTCTAACTGTCGGAATATCCACGATAATTAAAGTATTATTGTCTTCCTTTTCAATACGAGAGCGTTCTTCATCATCCAAAGGGTCTTTAATGAAATCTAAGTCTACATTTAAAGTTTGTACTAGATATTGAATTTCTTCTTCTGTTGGATGAAGTACATTAATCCAGCACCCCTTTTGCATTTCCTCAATCTCTTGTAGTTTTCCGTTTCGGTCTGTTAAATATATATTTAACATACTATCACCCCGATTCTTTTTACATGTAGGAATCTACCTCTCTTAAATCACAGTTTTTAAACCGCCATTCTCAGCATATGAAACATACGTTTAAATTTCAATAGAAAAATTATTTTGAAAACGTTTTTATAGGAAAAATATTATAAAGTGAAACTTTAATCAGTGGGTGGCTTCATCCCCCCACTGATTATTAGCCCTCACAAATCGGGCTTTTACAGGCTACCCGCCCCCAACCAAACTTCTTTTCTTTCGCTGAATTTTGAGGTGAGGGTCTCACTGCCCGTTAAAGCGGGATAAACATAGAAAAAGACAGAGTGCTCTCTGCCTTAAAAGCTTATGTTGCCTTTATAACATATTTAGAAAGCATCCACAAGTTAAAACCGACTGAAATCGTATAGCCAGCGTATGTTGAAATGATAAAACTTACATAATCGAAATACGGAAGCAATACAATATTTAAAACTATCTTCACAATAATTCCAATCACTAGTCCTAGCACCGTCTTCTGCTGTTGATTGATTCCTTGTAGCATAGCAGCCGTTACTGTAAAAAGAGAAAATAGTATGCAAGCGGGAGCATAATACTGTAAAATGATTCTCCCCATCTCTGGATCATTTCCAGCACCGAATAAAAGAGTATATACAGGTTTGGCTAACACCATCATTCCAATTGCCGCCGGTACCGTAATTGCTACTACTAATACATTTGTTCTCGTAAAATGTTTGTACAATAGCTTCGTATTTCCTGCTGTGTAAGCTTTCGTCATCTCTGGTACGAGAGACATACTAAAAGCTGTCGCAACGGATACCGGGATAAGCACAACCATTTGAACAAGACCAATTATCGCATTAATTTTTTCCGCTTCTCCTTGCATATACCCTATTTGTATAAGTAGTTTATTAATTGTAAATGTATCAATCGTCTGATACAACGGAATTGCTAAGCCCACCACAACAAAAGGAATAGAATATGTAAAGAGCTCCTTATACAATGAGAAAAAAGATTTCGTTGTTTGTGGTATACTTTCCATCTCTTTTTTCTTTAAGTGCCTTCTCCTTCTTATATAATACGCACTTAAAACAGTTAATCCACCAACCGCTCCCATAAAGGCACCAAATGTTGAAATACCAACTGCTAGCGAGACAGATGCTTTTAAAATATATAAAACGACAAAGCTTCCTATTAAAATGGTTAAAACCCGAAAAAATTGCTCTACAACGACACTTAATGCAGAAGGCCCCATCGATTGGAATCCTTGAAAGAAGCCCCTTAATAAACTCATTACTGGCACAAGTATTAACGCAAAACTTACAATTCGAATATTAGTAGTAACCGCTCCTACACTATTCCCCGTTTGATCATTCCCATCGATGACAAGCTTAGCTAAATGCGGAGCTAGCATATATAACGTAAAACACGAAATGACTCCCATTATAAACATAAACACGATTCCACTTTTCAACACTCTCTTAACCGTATGATAATCATTCAGTTGATCATATTTTGATACCATTTTTGAAACTGCAAGTGGTAATCCCATTGTCGCAATGCTGAGCATAATGGTATAGGGACGATATGCATACGTGTATAAAACATACCCACTCGTACCGACCATTGCTGTAAATGGTATAACATATATAAATCCTAACATTTTTGATATCATCGTTGCCATCGTTAAAAATATAGTTCCACGTATAAACGGTGACCCTTTCATCACATTCCTCCGCTACGCTTTATTATTACACATTATGGACAACTCCTTTTTTTTAGAACCGGAAACAAATAAAAAAGCCAATGAAAAATCATTGGACTTTATGAACTGCACCCCAATTGTTAGACACAGTCTAACAATTGGAGGTGCAGTTTTTTGTATGACAAAATTTACGAAGGATTTAAAGTTAACGCTCGTTCAAGGATTTAATCCGAAAATAATTTCTCAAGCAGAATATGCAAAACAGATGCATATTACAAAGGCACAATTTCAATACTGGTTACGCTTATACGAACTCCATGGAGAAGAAGGTTTACACGAGGTCTATACAAATTACACCGCAGAGTTTAAACTAGACGTACTAAATTTTATGGCTCAATCGGGTATATCGTTAATGGATACAGCGGCTATCTTCATGATTCCTTCTTTTACAACGGTTTATCAATGGAAGAAGCAATTTGAAGTAGGTGGCTTAGATGCCCTTGAACCAAAGAAAAAGGGGCGTCCATCCATGAAAAATAAAAACACAAAACATGATACTAAAAAGATTCCGGCAGAAGGTTCAGTTGAAGCGTTACAAGCTGAATTAGAACGCTTACGTATGGAAAATGCGTATTTAAAAAAGTTGAATGCCTTAGTTCAAAACAAGGAAAAATCACCAAACAAGACAAGGCACAAGTAGTCTATGAATTAAGGCATGAGTTTCAAGTGAAAGAATTAGTAAAGTTAGCGGATATCCCTCGAAGCACCTATTATTTTTATGTAAAACAAATGGATAGAATCGATCCAGATGCCGATTTAAAAGTAGAAATTAAAGCGATTTATGATGAACACGAAGGTCGTTATGGATATCGTCGTATTCGTGATGAGTTAGCCAATCGTAATCAAATAGTGAATCATAAAAAAGTGCAACGAATTATGAAAGAGTTAGGTTTAAAATGTCTTGTACGTATGAAAAAATATAAATCTTATAAAGGAACAGTTGGTAAAATCGCACCTCATATTTTAGAGCGTAAATTTACGGCAGATACGCCAAATGAAAAATGGGTAACCGATATTACAGAATTTAAATTATTCGGTGAGAAACTTTATTTATCACCTGTATTAGACTTGTATAATGGTGAAATCATTACCTATACAATTGGCTCTAGACCGACGTATTCACTTGTTTCAGAAATGTTAGAGACAGCATTAGAAGGTTTACCTGAAAATCACCAACTAATGATGCATTCAGATCAAGGGTGGCATTATCAAATGAAACAGTACCGTCACGCATTACAAAAAAGAGGTATCGTACAAAGTATGTCTCGTAAAGGCAACTGTTATGACAACGCAGTAATGGAGAATTTCTTTGGAATCATGAAGTCTGAGTTTCTCTACATAAAAGAGTTTGAAAGTGTAGAGCACTTCAAAATAGAATTAGAAAAATATATAGATTATTACAATACAAAACGGATAAAAGCAAAATTAAAAATGAGCCCGGTGCAATACCGGACTCATTTTTATCAAGCTGCCTAATGAAATAACCGTGTCTAACTTTTAGGGGTCACTTCATTAACGCGCAGCTTTTTTCTTTTTGAAATACTTTAAACCAAAGTATAGAGCAATAAAAAGAACAGCTCCTATAATTATGTAATGTGTGTAATCAGATGCATACTCTTTAATTTGTCGCCAATTCCCACCAAGTTTTTCACCTAAGTATATAAATAGAATTGACCACGGAATGATCGCTACAACCGTATAAAGTGTAAATAGTTTTAATGGCATCTTAGCTAGTCCTGCTGGAATAGAGATCGCATGACGTACTACTGGTATAAAGCGCGCAGAAAATATTACGCCTGCTCCATAACGTTTAAACCAACCTTCTGCTATGTCTAAATGATGTTTATTAATAAGTAGATATTTCCCGTATTTCTCTACAACCGGACGCCCTCCGTAGTATCCAAGCCAGTATAAAAAGATTTGTGCTAAAGTACCACCAATCGTTCCGGCGATAACTGCACCAACAAAACTAATTTTACCATTCGCTACTAAAAAGCCAGCATACGAAAGTACAATTTCACTTGGGATTACTTCAATCATTAAAGCAAGAGCTACTCCAAAGTAACCTAAGCTTGCAAAAAATTGCAATAACTGATCTATTATGTTTGCTAACATGTTCTTTTTTATCTCCTTTTTTCTTCACATACCATCCCATTATTACATAAAGGCTGCAATCTGCCAATATCTTCATTTTAACAATATGTACAATTCAAGCAGGATTAATCTATTAATTTCTCTTTCTGTGGGTCTTTCATGTAGGCAAACATCTCTTTAATTTGGTCTTCTGTATTTCTAGCAATTGATAAATTAGGCAATTCATTTTCACCAAAAAACTCCACCTCTTCTGTTTCAATGCTAGTTTTCTTTTCTCCACCAATAATCTCGCATCCAATGAAAATCTTATATACATGCGTCGCCGATGGAGATGGTTGATGTTTTTCTTTATCAAATATAGCTAGTAACTTAAAATGATCTACCTCATAACCAGTCTCTTCGAAAACTTCTTTTGCTGCAACTTCGGTTGGCGTATAACCGACATCAGCCCATCCACCTGGCAATGCCCATTTTCCATCGCTTTTTTCTTTCACAAATAATAACTTTTCATTTTGAAAAACAACCGCTCTTATATCAACTTTAGGTGTTTGATAGCCTGTCTCACTTGCAAATAATTTCTCTACGACTTCCCAATCTGTTTTCGTGTAATGTGACATCATTGAAATAGAAATATCTCGTAATTGCTGGAAACGCTCAATATCATACACATCCTTAGAATACGTTAAACCCGCTTGAGCTATAGATTGTATTTGTTTTACCCAATCAATCCATTTAATCGTCATATATCCGCATCCCCATTCTCTATCAAATATATTACTTCATTTTTATTGATACATCTTTATTATACAAAAAAAAGAGATTGATAACGTTTCAATCTCTTTCAAAATTAATCCAATTCATGTAAGTGGTCTTGTATATACTTTCTTCTTTTATTTATATATTCATAAATCATATCAGCCTCTTGATCAAATGTTTCTAATTTTTCTTTCATGTATGGATCTTGTAGTAAATATGGGCGAATCAATTCACACAACCCTTCTACTTTCGGCCTCATAAACGAAACTGTAAATTGATTTTCTAATATTTCTTCCAAAATACTTCGATACTGCTTTCTAAATACAGGTATGTCTAGCAATCTTGCACTTAACGTATTATACCCTTGAATGCGAATATATTCATGATTAAGTGGTCTCCCTTGTACATCTCGCCCCCAAGTCGCATCATAATCCCACGGTATAACTTCAAATAAATTTGTTTCATCGTTATGATATAGTGCATAGTTATGAACGAAACCATCAAAGTTTTGCGTAAAAATAACTCCTGCTAACCATCGTAAATATTTATCTACATGTAGAAACTTCCCAATTTCTTTTTCATAGGCTTCCCTCGTCAAAGTATTCGCTTGAAATACAAATTCACTCAGTTGTTCTTCACTATTTTTATTCGAATATTTAAATTCATAACCCGCAAAGAGCTCTGTCTTAACATCTTTATCTCGTTCACTCATTAATGAAAAATTCGCATCATCATCTATCGCATAATAAATAGAACCACTCGGTAATCCTCTATTTTTCAAAAAATTTTCATCAACCGATTCTAACTGTAAATACACACCTTGAATTTGACCATTAATTTTTATAAATACATGTTGTGATTTTGGCGAAAGTACACCAATATCATGAAAAAAATCTAAAGATAATTTATTTCGTATGAGAGACGGATCCATAAACTCCGAATTTAAATGAAACTCTTTCGCACCTTGAAATTTTTTAGGCTTATAAAACATAACATGATAAGACTTTTTCTCAAATTCGCGAATATGAGCCCCACGGTATACGATATCAATGTCATACTTCTTTTTTCCATAAGTTAATTTTGCCGGCACTGGACTATCTGACCAAATGTCCTTTTTCAATTCCACTAAGTACATTGGATGAACAAAAAAATCATATGAAGGCAACATGTTTTCTCATCCCTTCTCAGTTCTCTTCATTCAATGTATGCGCCTTGTCTTGTCCATACATCCGCAATCATCTATTTATATAAAATTACACTCTTGTCCTGTTCAGAAAGATGCCTACATACATATCATGTTAAGGAAAAAGAATACCTTTTCACTTTAATACATGATAAGGAGGATTTCTATGAAACGTGATATTAGAAAAGCTGTCGAAGAAATCAAAAGTGCTGGGATGGAGGATTTCTTACACCAAGATCCAAGTACTTTTGAATGCGATGATGATAAATTCACTCATCATCATTGTACAACTGGATGTAAATGTACAACTGGGGGTAAATGTCCAAGAACAAGATGTACTCGCGTGAAACATTGTACGTTCGTTACAAAATGTACACATGTAAAAAAATGGACATTCGTTACGAAATGTACTCGTGTACGTGTTCAAAAATGGACGTTCGTTACGAAAGTAACGCGTAGAAAAGAATGCGTTTTAGTTACAAAACGTACTCGCAGAAAACATTGCACTTTCGTTACAAAATGCATACGCTTTGAAAAGAAATTTTTCTGGACAAAACGAAGTTTCTGTAAAAAATGCGAATTCTTCCCTAACAGACACGGTCACTCTTGCGATGATTCATGTGATCATGGTAAAGACTGTCACGATAGCGAACACAAATGGAATGATTGCAAAGGCGGACATAAATTCCCATCTTGCAAAAATAAGAAATTCGATCACTTCTGGTATAAAAAACGTAACTGCTAGTTTTTATACCACCCAAAAAAGGCCGTTTTGCGGCCTTTTTTACATTTATTGAAAGTGACTTATATCTGCAAATTGTTTCACTTTACCAATACCCTCTTCAAATTCTATTATGCTCAAACTGGCACTATGCATAAATGGATCATCCCACACATTTTCTATTTCAATTCCCGCGAAATGCCCTACAAGTAATTTTGCTGCTGCCGCATGAGAAACAATCAATATGTTTTGTCCTTTATGCCTCTCTAAAAGAAGTTGCATCCCTTCAATTACTCTTTCATAAACGGCCTCGAAATTTTCGCCTGATGTTGACTGAAAAAGATGTGGCTCATTCCAAAATAGATGTACTTCTTCTGGAAATTGCTTTTCTATATCCGCGATTGTTTGTCCTTCCCATATACCCATGTTGATTTCATAGAAATGCTCATCCGCTATAATGGGTATATCACGTTCCCCTTTTATTAACTCTGCCGTATGAAGTGTTCTTTCGCTCGGACTACTATAGATCGCATGGATTGGTAAATCTTTCATTCGATTCCCTAATTGTTTCGCCTGAACTATACCATTTTCAGTTAAAGCAGAATTTTTTCGTCCCTGCATTCGCTTCGCTACATTCCACTCTGTTTCACCATGCCTTGTTACATATATAGTTGTTTTCATTTCTTACTCCCCCTCACCATGTTGGTCGTAATTCCCACGGTTCAACTCTCCCTACAATCCACTCCGCTCGTTTACTTTCAATCCCTTTTATAACTCCATCAGCTATCTCTTCATGCGTAAGCCATCTTCCATATGTATCTTCTAAAATAAAACCTAAAATAATTCTATAATAAATACATCGCGTACTTCCTATTTTTTGTGCAGGCATACGTGATGCTTTACTACCTAAAATATGAAATAAACTATATGTTTTAGACGACAAATCTAGTTCTTTACAAATATTTGATAGTGCATGCTTTGCACTTGTGTGTACCCATGCAACAACTAATGTGATCGGGCCATTTTTCTTAATTGTACTTTTAATAGCTAGCTTTACATCTTCATCCTTATGATAATCTAACGAAAGGCATGTAATATTTTCTGGTGCAGAACTCATTCTCTTAACATTTTCTAAATTCACTTCATCTCGCCCGATAATAGAAACATAAAATCCTTTCTCACAAAGCCACATAGAAACTTTCTTTAGCATTCCTGTTCCACCAATTACAAGTGCATGCAAATGCTATCCCTCCCTAATAAAATGTCATATGAGGTTTCTCATCCCTATAATAATTTAAACGGTCTTGCAGTGTCCCTGAGTGAAACTCAAATTTATGACCGTCAGGATCAACAAAGTATATAGATTCACAATCTCTGATATCACGTTCTCTTCCTTGTAAAATATGAACATCATTTTCTTCTAATCGCTGTATTAAACATTTAAAGTCTCCTCGTTCAACAGAAAATGCAATGTGCGTATAGGATTGATGAATCTCATTTCTCGGAATATGCGTCTCTTCATTAAGCGCTATCCATACTCCACATATGTTAAAATAAGCCAATTTTCTTCCTTTAACTAATAATTCTCCTTCTAATACTTTTTCATAAAACATAATAGAGTTTTCTAAATTAGATACCGAAAAACAAATATGATTGATTCCCCTTAACAACTATAATTCCTCCTTATACAAATAAAAGATGAGCGAAAATTCACTCATCTTTTATTATACTATTTTTTTGTAATATATGCCCATTTATAACTGAAGTCCCCACCAAACGTATGATTAGCAATACCTTTTACAAATGGCTTCTCTAAATAAGCTGTACTTTGTTGGTACGTAGGAGAAATTGCTGCGTCTTGACCAATTAAGATTTTTTCAGCTTCCGCAAGTGCATTCCAGCGTGCTTTATCATCTTTTAATAGCTCTCCTTTTGATTTCGCTACTAAATCATCATACTTCGGATTAGAATAATCCATTTCATTAAATGAGCTTCCAGTAACAAACATATCAATATAAGTCATTGGATCCGGATAATCAGGGCTCCATGCAGATAATGAGAATTCATATTGGAATTTCTTTTCTAAATCTAGCTTTTGCTTGTATGGTTGCTGTTTCAAATTCACTTTAATACCAGGCAAGTTTTTCTCTAGTTCTTCCTTAATAAAGTCACCCACTTTTTTCCGGCTACCGTTATCATCGTTTAGTAATTCAACTGTAATTGTATCTTGACCAAGCTCTTTCTTCGCTTCTTCCCATAATTTTTTTGCTTTCTCTGCATTATCTTTACTATCACGGAAGTTTTTATTTACAGAGCGGAAATCTTTTCCATCCGGACCTGTCGTAAATTTTTCAGGTACTAAGAAATATGCTGGCAATGAACCGTCATTTAAAATGACATCAGCAATTCCTTTTTTATCGTATGCTAAATCAATCGCTTCACGTACTTTTTGGTTTTTAAATGTTGCATTTTTTTGGTTAAAACGCAAGAAATATATGCGTGGATCTAACTTCGTTTTAAATTCATCTGGCTTATTCTTTTTATATTTATCAACAAATTCAGAAGTTAAAATAACTCGATCTGCTTGATCACTATCATATAAATTTACTCCCGTGCTTGTTTCCTTCACAATACTTACATTAATTTCGTCTAATTTTACAGTATCTTTATCCCAATAATTAGGATTTTTCTTCAACTGATAATTTTGTTCATGTTTCCATTGACTCATTGTAAATGGTCCATTATATAATAATTTATCTGCTTCTAATCCGTATTTATCTCCTTGCTCTTTCACATATTTTTCATTTAATGGGAAAAATGTAGGGAACGACGTAAGCTCAAGAAAATAAGGTGCTGGTTGCTCTAATTCTACTACCAACGTTTTATCATCCTTCGCTTTAACACCCAATTGATCTGCTGGTAATTCACCTTTATTTACTTTCTGTGCATTTTTCACATCAAATAAAATGAATGCATATTCTGCCGCTAATGCTTTATCTAATGTACGTTGCCATGCATATACAAAATCTTGTGCTCGAACTGGATCACCATTTGACCATTTCGCATCACGTAATTCAAATGTATATGTCTTTTTATCTTCACTAATCTTCACATCTTTTGCCATACCTGGTGTTGGTTTATTATCTTTATCTAGACGATATAAACCTTCCATTGCATTTACAAATACACGGAAAGATACAGAATCCGTTGATTTAGATGTATCCATTGAAGGAATTTCAGCTGTTTCTAGCAAATTTAAAACTTGTTTATCGGCCATTCCCTTATTCGATTCTTTCTTCGTTGTCGAAGCCTTCTCACCATTCCCACATCCTGCAACCAATACACTTGTCGTTAACGCAAGTGCAGCAATTGTTGTTGTCTTTCTCTTCATTCTTCCTTCCCCCAATCTATATGTATAAGTTAAATCCTATATAATATATTTCATTATACAAAAGATTCTGATTATTTTAAATATTTATTTTAACAAACATAGAAAAAAGCGACCGGAAATTTCTTTCCAGTCGCTTTCTTGAATAGCATTTACTTGTAATCCATCCTCTATATCAAATGGATTTTGAACTTTAAATATTTCTTCCATCAGCTTCAAAAACTCTTCTTCAGTTTTAGATTCACCATTAACCATAAGTGAGTATGGTTCCACTTCACCTAATTTATAATCGACAACAAATTGAATCTTCACCTTTTGTCTTGGCGTTCCGGTGTTATATCCTTGGAATTCTACTAATTCTAACCCTTCCGTTCCACGATAATATATCCAACCTGAATTTTGAAAATAATTTTCGAAAGATTCACCTATTGAAAAGAAAGGATATTCATAAAGCGAGCTTGTACGAACCTTTTGAATAACGTCTCGATCAGTCGGAAAAAAGAAATGACTAAAAAATATGCTAGCAACTGCTAAAATAGTAACAATTGTCGCTCCCATTTTGCTCGTTCCGCCGCTATCATTGATTAGATAGTTTTCAACTGATTTATCTTTTATTTCTCTTGCTTTTATTCGGTATATACGTCTTTCCGCAAATTGATAGTATAATCCATTTGCAAAAATCCCCATTCCAAAAAGAATAAAAATGAGTAATAAAAACGTCAGAGGCACCATATTAATGATTGGCAACGCTACATTAAATCCCATATAGTACGAAAATGCATCACAAGCTACTAATAACAGCATAAATAAAGCAGCTGGTATATAATATTTACGATATCCTAGCCAGCCTATATTGAAAATAGCAGCCCAACCATTCCAACTCCACCTAGCAATCCGCTTATTCTCAAGCTCCCATTTCCTTTGATAATACGGATATTGTCTCCCTACATATACTTCCAGTTCATTATCTATTAACGAGCTACCTTCCTCTTGTTCATTATCCAAGTTTCGCTGACAACTTGCACAATTTAACTGTTCCTCCTCGCAAGGTTGCCCACAATTTATACATTTCAAAACAATCCCTCTTCCCATCCATACGTCATTTCAAAATACCTTCGTGTTTTAATAGCCACTCTTTCCTCCATAAACCACCAGCATATCCAACAAGCTTTCCACTCTTTCCTATTACACGGTGACATGGAACAATTATTGAAATTGGATTCCGACTATTCGCCCCTCCTATTGCCCGTACAGCTTTTATATTTCCAACTTTCTCTGCAATATCTAAATATGAAGCACTTACGCCGTATGGAATAGTATAAAGTGCATCCCATACATTTTTTTGAAATGCTGTTCCCTCTGCAGACAGCGGGACCGTAAACTCTTTTCTTTTCCCTTTAAAATATTCATCTAACTCATTTATACATTGTTCTATCATTTCATTTTTATTTTCTTCTTGTCGTTCATCAACAAATATAACAGACGTAATTCCTTCTTGATTCGCTTTAATTTCAAGCAAACCTACTTCGCTTTCATAATAAGCCTGGTACATATGCCATCCTCCAATTCAGTTCATATTAGTCATTGTAACACGAATATACAAAATTTTTCGTATAAGCGTTTTATTAGAGAAACAAAAAAGAGAATGGTAAAATATAAGAAAATTCAATCAAGGAGGCTATTTGATGAATTCCAAGCTTTTTTCACCTTATACAATTAAGAACGTTACACTAAAAAATCGTATCGTTATGTCGCCTATGTGTATGTATTCGTCGGAAAACGAGGATGGCCAAGTAACAAATTTCCATCTCATTCATTATGGAACAAGAGCTGCCGGTCAAGTTGGTTTAGTTATGATTGAAGCAACAGCCGTGTTACCTGAAGGTCGAATTTCTAACAAAGACTTGGGCATTTGGGATGACAACCTAACTGAAGGCTTACATAAAACGACTACTTTTATACATGATAACGGCGCAAAAGCTGCCATTCAACTCGCTCACGCCGGAAGAAAAGCTGAATTAGATACGAATGCTTTCGCTCCTTCTGCAATTCCTTTTAATGATAAGATGAAAATACCAGTAGAAATGAATATACAGCAAATCAAAGAGACTATATTAGCTTTTCAGAGGGCCGCGTTACGTTCAAAACAAGCCGGATTTGATGTTATCGAATTACATGGCGCTCACGGTTACCTTATCAATGAATTCCTATCACCACTTACTAATAAACGAACGGATGAATACGGCGGCTCACCTGAAAACCGCTATCGTTTCTTACGCGAAATTATCGACTCTGTAAATGAAGTTTGGGACGGACCAATATTCGTTCGTATTTCAGCAAATGATTATCATCCTGACGGGCTAACAGTTCAAGATTATGTTCAGTATACAAAGTGGATGAAAGAACAGGGAATAGATTTAATCGATTGTAGTTCTGGTGCAGTTGTACCAGCACATATTGATGTGTATCCTGGTTACCAAGTACAATACGCCAAACATGTTAAAGAGCATACTAAGATTGCAACTGGTGCAGTTGGATTGATTACGACTGGGTCACAAGCAGAACAAATTTTAAATAAGAACGAAGCAGATTTAATTTTCATCGGACGTGAGTTACTTCGCAATCCGTACTTCCCAAGAATAGCGGCCAATGAACTTGGCTTTGAATTGCAAGAACCTCACCAATATAAGCGAGCACCAGGAAAAATTCATACGAATAAATAAAACCGAGAAGTCATTCTTCTCGGTTTTATTTATTCTATCGTTGTAATTTCATTTGAATTATAAGTATGGATACCCGATTCTTCTCGCAGCGCGGTTATATACATACCTTTCGCCACATCTTTAGCTGAAATTGGTTTATACTTTTTGAAAGCCCCTTTAAAAATAAAAGGAATAATACGAGATAACTTTTCAGCCATTCGTTCGCCGAAACGAAATTCTTGTCGGTTTCCTACTAATAATGATGGTCTAAAAATGTGAATACCACCGATCACTAACTTTTGCAATTCTTCTTCCATTTTTCCTTTCACTTGTGAATAAAAGAAAAATGATTTAGGATTCGCTCCCATAGAAGACACAACAAGGAAATTTTGCACCCCTTGTTTTTCAGCTAAACAAGCAGCTCG
The DNA here is from genome assembly GCF_052805735.1 of Bacillus sp. N6. Lineage (NCBI taxonomy): Bacteria > Bacillati > Bacillota > Bacilli > Caryophanales > Bacillaceae > Bacillus > Bacillus sp. N6. Next base: position 1,927,739 of record NZ_CM127843.1, on the reverse strand, counting down.
TAACGTATATTCATAATCTACTTTTTTAAAATTTGCTTTTGTTTTTGCTTTTTTTATTGTTGTTCCTAAGCAACTAAAAACATCATCCACAGCAAAGAACTCTTTATATTCCTCTAATACCGAAAAATCAACTTGTTTCTGCTGTAACTTCTCATGTTGCAATTGCATTGGCTCTCTTACAAAAATAGTAACCGAATCGTAGTAATCTGATTCAAGTAATAGACGCGTTATCTCTTGTCCAACTAAACCACTTGCACCAAGTATTAACGCTGTTCGCTTATTCATATATGCATATACCTCTTATTTTACTTTTCTCTCCTTCAGTAAAATACAACCTTTAGGAGTTTCCTGCTCTTATTTTACCACAAGTAAAACACTATGCGTACGCATAGTGCTTTACTCACTCTTTTTTCTCATCTCTCTCTTGTAATTTCGTTATTGTTGTAGCGTCCCCTAAATTACTTATTAATCTTCTTAAAAAAATTAATACGAAAGATAATGGCAATACTACCGCTAATATTAATAAAATAGCTTCCATTAAGTAACCCAAGCGCTCATCCCCCTCTTTACCTCCTTTTCAATATATGAAAACAGCGTTGTCACATATGCATGCATTTGCAAAAATAATACACCTATATTTGACAACTTTATAACAAAAACAAATCGGAATGATTATTATTTATTGCAACTTTATTAAAGATGTATTATACTAAGTTCGCAAACTAAAACGTAATTATTCCGTTTTGTATTAAAATGATATTTTTCTTCTATAATTGGGGAAAATATATCCGTAAAAAAGAAAAGAGGAGAACTTCATGCCTAAAAGATTGACTATATTTTCATTCTTACTTATTTTTACCTTAATTTTCGCTGGCTGCTCAAATAAAAAAGAAAGTAATGCCAAGAAAGATGGAAAGCTAACAGTTTATACAACGATTTTCCCACTTGCTGATTTCGCAAAGAAAATCGGTGGCGACTATGTAAATGTTGAAGCAATTTACCCACCTGGTGCAGATTCACATACATTTGAACCAAGTCAAAAACAAACAGTACAAGTTGCAAAAGCCAATTTATTCGTTTATAACGGCGCTGAATTAGAACCATTTGCTGAAAAAATGGAAAAAACATTACAAAAAGAAAATGTTAAAATTGTAAATGCATCTAAAGGTATTGAGCTTCGTGCTTCTACTGAAGAAGAGCATCATGATCATGGAGATGGCCATAAAGAAGATGAACATCATCACGATAAAGACCCACATGTTTGGTTAGATCCTACTCTAGCAATGAAACAGGCAGAAAAAATTAAAAATGCACTTGTAGAATTACAACCTGAACATAAAAAAGAATTCGAAAAAAACTTTGCAGCACTTCAAACTAAATTTACTGATTTAGACGATCAATTTAAGGCAGCTGTAGCGAACGCAAAAACGAAAGAAATTTTAGTTTCTCATGCTGCCTATGGTTACTGGGAACAACGATACGGCCTAAAACAAATTCCTATCGCTGGAATTTCAGCTTCTGATGAGCCATCTCAAAAACAGCTTGCTGACATTACAAAAACAGTAAAAGAACATAATCTAAAATATATTTTATTCGAAACTTTCTCTACTCCAAAAGTAGCATCTGTTATTCAAAAAGAAACTGGTACAAAAGTTTTACGCTTAAATCACTTAGCTACTGTTTCTGAAGATGATGCAAAAAATAATAAAGATTACTTCACTTTAATGGAAGAAAACGTAAACACATTGAAAGAAGCAACAAACTAATACATTATATTTTCTAGGCAGCTGAATCTAGTATTCAGCTGCCTTTTTATGTATTTATCCTTGACTTGACCAAAATAACAAGTAAAATTATCCATATTAGCTTTAAAGCTATATTAATTTAGAAGGTGAGTTGGAATTATGAATCTTCACATTTGTGAAGTAACAGCAAAAAATTGGCGTTCAGTAGTTGCTTTAGACGTCGCAAAAGATCAGCAACAATTTATTGAAAGTAACGCGTTTTCTTTAGCAGAATCATTATATGAAGGAAACGGAACGTCAGTAGGTTTATATGATGGAGAAACACTTGTAGGTTATGCAATGTATGGATGGTATTCAGTAAAACATAAAAGTGTATGGCTCGATCGCTTTATGATTGACCAACAATATCAAGGAAAAGGATACGCAAAACGTTTCCTTCGCTTACTCATTCAATTCTTACAAGAAAAATTTGAATGCAAAATAATTTACTTAAGTTTACATCCAGCCAACAAACTTGCAATGGGACTGTATGAATCATTTGGTTTCCGCTTAAATGGTGATATTGATGATGAAGGTCCAGTTGTGGGTGTTGTAATGGAGTTACTAATAGACGAAAATACAAGCCTGTGAAAACAGGCTTTTTATTATACATGTATCAATTTTTAGTTTCTTTCCCTTATTTAATTCTGTTTTGTAATCTAATAGAATGCTCATAAAAAATAAGCCTGCAATTTACGCAGACTTATTTCACACACTCCTCGAAATGTTCTTGGAACCACTCTTTATTAATATCTCTTCCGATAAAAACTACTTCACTTACTCGCTCTTCACCCTCTTGCCACTCTCTATCGTACGAAGCGGCAAATAACGTATGTACACCTTGGAAAACGATACGTTTATCTACTCCGTCTATCGATAAAATTCCTTTGTAACGATATAAATATTCCCCTAGCTCTTGAACGACAGCTGACATCCACTCATTAAGCTTTTGTAAATCCAGCGGACGTTCTTCACGTAATACAAATGATTTCACACCTTCTAAGTGGTTATGTTCTTTATGAGGGTAAATTTGCAACGTATCTTTCGTTTTAAACGTTTGAATTTGTAATAAAGATGGTATATCTACCTCACAGTTAGTCGCCTCGATTAACTTTGCAGTCGGGTTAATTCCTTGAAGTTCATGCAAAAGATTTTCTTTCTCACTCTCTTCAATTAAGTCTAATTTATTTACTAAAACGACATCAGCAAACGCAATTTGCTCTTTTGCTTCTAATCCTTTTTCAAAATGTTTATGTATATGATAACTATCTACCACCGTTACAACACCATTAATTTGGTATGCAGATTGAATGACTGGATCTAAAAAGAATGTTTGAATAATCGGCCCTGGATTTGCAAGGCCAGTCGTTTCAATTACTAAACCATCAAAATCCATTTTCCCTTCCGCTTTTACGTCCAGTAACTGTTTTAAAGCAACGAGTAAATCTTCACGTACAGTACAGCATAAACAGCCATTTGTCATTTCCATAATTTCTTCTTCCACATTCATAATCAACTGATTATCAATGCCAATTTGCCCTATTTCATTTACAATCACCGCTAATTTCTTACCGTGATTTTCTGATAAAATACGATTTAATAATGTCGTTTTCCCAGATCCAAGAAAACCAGTTAATATTGTTACTGGAATCATTTCGTACATCTCCTTCTAGCTATATGTTTCTACATTATAGCATATGAACACTCCCCCACTTAGCAAATCTTGAAGTGGGGGTTTCTAACGTTTCGACCTAACGGACGATTAACGTGAGGGGAGTTAACACATTAGCGAGCTGTTTCACGCCTAACCCCTCTATCCCATTTGTCCATGCATTTGGGATTACCTTTCGTAAAATGTTAGCCGCAGCATTTACATCTGCATGAATTAAAGTTTTATTTGCTGAACGATATATGCCGCGCTCTATTCGTTTTCCTGAAAAAGTTGTATTTTGGTCATTTTCTCCATACGTTGGAATGAAGTCGTTATCCAGAAAACTTGCTTTCGATGTATATGATTCTTCAGTTACAACAACTTGAATGCCTACAGCATTTGCTTTGTATGTAATCATTTGAATCAATAAACTATGTGGGATATGACAAAACGTTTGGTTATTTCTTTTTCCCATATTCGTTTCTTGTTTCCAACTTTTGTTTTGACCAATAACAATTTTACAAACTTCTTCTTCTTGAGCTAGTTTTACGATATGGTGACTAACTTTATGGAAGACGTCTTTTATTTTCAAGTAACGTTTTTGATGAAGTTTTTCTATCCTTTTAGAAGTAAAAGGCCCTTCATTCGTTTGTTTTCCATTTCTAAGAACGCTTGTAAAATGACTCTTCATTTTGTTGTAATATTGATTTATGCTTTTGACATGTTTGCCCTTAACAAGGACAGGTTTCATACCTGTGTTTGTTACGATGGTTGCAAGGTTATCAATCCCTAAATCAATACTCATATAACGAGCATTCTCTTCAATCATTTGTTGTTCAGAAGGAACATCAATTACCAATTCCACTACATATTCATTGTATTTTGGAATCACACGAACTTGTTTCAGTTTACCCTCAGTGAAACCTAGTTTCCCAATATTTAATTGCAATTTCGTCTTTGGAAACTTTAAAAATCTATCGTTTTTAATGATGCAATCTTGGTTTGTATACAGAATCTCTTTTTCAGAAGAACGAATATACTTTGGAATTCTAGGCGGTCCAGCATATTTGTTTGGATTCTTTTTATAGTCTTTTAAACTAGCAAAAAAAGATTTCCAATTTTGGAACAAACCTTTCATGATTGACTGGCTACATTGCGTAGGCAAAGCTCGATAATCATTTTGAATCATAGCCTTAAATAGTGCATCTAGAAAGTTGTAATCTACATAAGGTTTTTCAAAATTAGGTTCTGAAAACAAATTACATGTAATCTCTTTCTGTTCTTCTTTAGGCTTTAATTTCTCTTTTTCCAATTTCTTCTGATAGGCAAGACGTTGTGTGTCATTCATCTTACCAATATTTTTATGAATATGATCCAGAACTTCTTTTTGCAAAGGCTGCAACTCTTTTTCTTGCGTTAATCCAGTGTACACCTGGCGTATATAAAAGTTTGTGGTGTTGTACATGTTCTTAGCGTTATGACAACATTCTTGAAAATAAGAATACATACGATGCCCTTTTTTAATCCAGATTTGAAGAGTTTTATAGTTTGATGGATTTTCCTTTGTCATTTTATTCACCTCCTGTTAAGGATATTATAGCAAAAACGGAACATACGTTTCTGTTTTTTTGCTTGAAAATAAAATATTTCTTTCGATTCACCTCACCACCTTCATTTACGTTTAGAGGTGGGAGTCCTCTCGAAAGGCATGATAGAAAAAATCGTTTTTATAGCAAAACATATTTATTGTTTGTACACCTAATTAACTATATAATAATATGTAGTAAGAAAGCCTTTTCAAAACATTATTATTCATCAAGGGGGTACTTATAATGGAGCGAGTTCAAATGGCTGAAACGCTAGAATTTTCTCGTATTATTCAAGGATTTTGGCGTTTAGCAGAATGGAATATGACAAAACAAGAATTACTTTCTTTCATTGAAGATTGTATGGATATGGGAATTACTACTTTTGATCACGCTGATATTTACGGCGGATATACGTGTGAAGGGTTATTTGGCGAAGCTTTACAATTAAAGCCTTCCTTACGAGAAAACATGCAAATTATTACAAAGTGTGGAATCGCTCCCCCATCACCGAAATTTCCAGAGCGATATGTTGCTCACTACAATACTAGTGCAGAGCATATTATGCAAAGTGTAGAAGCATCACTTAAAAATTTACATACAAATTATATTGACGTATTACTTATTCATCGTCCCGATCCTTTTATGGATCCAAATGAAGTGGCAAAAGCATTTACACAATTAAAACAAGAAGGAAAAGTTCGTCACTTCGGTGTATCTAACTTCTTACCTTCACAATTTAATATGTTAAGTTCGTACTTAGATTTTCCACTTATTACGAACCAAATTGAAGTTTCTGCATTGCAGCTTGAGCATTTTGAAAAAGGAACAATTGACTTATGCCAAGAAAAACGAATCAATCCAATGATTTGGTCACCTCTTGCTGGTGGTGAGATCTTTACTGGTCAATCAGAACGTGCTGTACGTGTACGCGAAACTGTGCAAAAAGTTGCTACTGAGCTAGGTGTTTCTAGTATCGATACGGTTATGTATGCTTGGTTACTTGCTCATCCAACTAATATGATGCCAATCGTTGGCTCTGGTAAATTAGATCGCGTAAAAACTGCCGCTCTTGCTACAAAAGTTAACTTAGACCGTCAACAATGGTTTACAATTTTCGAAAGCTCTAACGGACATCCTGTACCATAATGCATAAAAAGAAGAGCTGTTTTCTTACAGCTCTTCTTTTTCATATGTATTTCTAGTCATGGCAAATACACACATATCCCTTAATCCGTTTCCATCTACCGCAACACTCGCACTTTCTAACGTACCTTCTAACTTAAAGCCTAATTTCTCAGGTATCGCTCTACTCTTTTTATTTAAAGAATCACAACGAATTTCTACACGGTTTGCTTTCAATTCAGAAAAAGCGTAATCCGTTATACCTCTCGCAGCCTCTACCATATAGCCTTTTCCGCTAAACCTTGTATCAATCCAATATCCGATTTCAAATTGAGGTATATCCCAATTAATACGATGTAATCCGGCTGAAGCAATAAATTCACCTGTTTCTTTCGAAAACACTAGTAATCTTAAATCCTCACGTTGCAAAAATTGAATATGTGATTTTCTAATACTTTCTTCTATTTCTTGCTCTGTTTGCTCTTTTTGTGCAAACACCATCCAAGGTTTTAGTTCTTCTATTGAAGCCTGAATTGCATCATATACAACTTTACCATCTCCTGGTTTCGGCATTCGAATAAAAAGCCTGTCAGTATAAAATTCAGAAGGAAAATCGAATAATAACGGATTCACTGTAAACACTCCCCATAATTCTTTTATATATAATAATATCCATCTCAAGTTATATAGTAAAGAATTTTCTGAATTGAAAACCTTTTACTCATTCACTTCCAACGCTACACGAATTCCAGATTCAATCGCACCTTGAATCCATCCGTGATATAGCGTTGTATGATCTCCAGCGAAGAATATTCTCCCCTCTGGTTTGACAATCGCTGGTTGCAGCTCAGATTCTTGACCTGCTTGAAAAAGTGCAAACCCTCCAAGCGCATACGGATCCAATGTCCAGCTTTTTGATATTCCAGCTATGAACTCATCATACACTTGACCACCTAATATTGTTGCTAAGTTGTGTAATGCGTAATAAATACGATCACCTTTTGATAAACCATCCCATAACAATGCGTCATAAGACCATGTATAGCTACCTAACATCATAGCCGGTCCTTTCTCACCAATTCCATAACTTGGATAATAGGCATAACGAATTGGCAAATCTGTTATAATTCTGCCACCTAATTGTCCTTGTTCTTCCCAAAATCGGCTTTTAAATTGAATTCCTATTTTCGTCGCAGGCATATAATGTAATTCACGAATTGCTTTCCATTTTTCATGAGATATAGAATCAAACGGATCTACTTCTACAAAACGCATTGTCGAAAACGGAATGGTAACAATAACTAAATCTCCTGTAATACTGCTATATTCAAAAGTTTCCTCGTTCCGATAGAAAGCTGTCACACCATTATCGTGTTGATGTAGCTTCATTAATTTTTGATTATATATAATATTCTCTTCTAATTGCGGTAAAAATGACTTTGGCAATCTATCGTTCCCGCCCACAATTTCACAAAATCCGCTCTCCTCTTGCATAATGTATAGAAAGCGTAAAGTCTCTACAAACGATCGTTCCAAAAAACCTTCTAAATCTAATAGAACACCAATCATCTCAATTGTTACTGGCGAAAAGTAAGTATTATACTGATAAGGGTGATACTTCAAAAATTGTCCTGTGGAATATCTCCCAAAATCCTTCACTACAACATCCCAATTTTTCTCTGGATTTCTTTTAATAAAATTTATTATCGGCTGTACTGCTAATAACAATAGTTCTTCAGACGTTTTTCCCACTTCATTCATTTCCACAGGATACCTTAAAATACTTGGATTCTTTTCATATTGTTTCAACGTCGTTTTCCGTCCATTTACGTATATAATATCCGTCTCATTTCTATTAATAAAAGGACTCACCTGTAGCCCAAATTTTCTTATATACGCCATCGTTAATGTATGTGAATACGGAATTCTCATTGCTCCGACATCTAAATATAATCCGGTATCTTCCATTCTAACCGTTTCTATACGGCCACCTACCCGGTTGTTTGCTTCAAAAATTTTCACATCATGTCCTGCAGCCTTTAATAAAGATGCTGAAACTAATCCAGCCATACCAGCTCCCACTACAATAATTTGTTTTGGATATATCGTCTTCTTCAATCCTTTATCTATAACTTTTAACGCTTCATCCATTTCAGTGTTATACATTATATCTTTCTGCACAATTCCACCCCTTACTTCATCAAATGGACGTTAGTGGTTTAGTGCATTTTATTCATAAATCTCCATAAACATAACACCCTTGCAATTTGAATATTCACTAAAAGTACATAAGAGACAGATTTCATATTTCTTTATGCTTCGTATAATATAGCAACCGCAACGAAGGAGTGACTAAAAAATGAAACATACTTATGATTACCACGCTACAAAAAAGCATTTAGAATTAAAGAAACAAAACTTATGTAAAAAACTTAGCAATATGACACTATCTGAAAAAGAACGTGAACAGCTAAAATGTGAAATTGACAACTATGAATATATTTTAAATCTGGTCGAAATGAATCATTATGAACGCGGATTTTCTCGTTAAAAGCGGAAATAGGATTATCCGCTTTTCATTTTGAGCATTTCACTACGCATTTTTCATAAGTAAATATATAATAGGATGTACATTAAGATTGAGAGGTATATTCTATGATCAAGTTAAGTGTATTAGACCAATCACCTATTTCAGATGGTAGCACAGCAGCCCAAGCTTTTTCACATACAGTTACGCTTGCACAAGAAGTTGAAAAACTCGGATTCACACGTTTTTGGGTATCCGAACATCATAATTCCGTAAGCTTAGCTGGTTCAAGTCCAGAAATACTTATTTCTCATATTGCCGCAAAAACGGATCGTATTAGAGTCGGTTCAGGTGGTGTTATGTTACCACATTATAGCCCATATAAAGTTGCTGAGAATTTCCGTGTTCTAGAAGCACTGTATCCGAACCGCATCGATCTCGGTGTTGGTAGAGCTCCTGGTGGTATGCCAATAGCAACTCGCGCACTTCAAGAAGGAAAAATGGTCTCACTTGATCAATATCCAGAACAAATTGCAGACGTTGCAATGTACTTACATGATCAAATACCAGAAAACCATCACTATGCAAACTTAAAAGCTACTCCAGTTATCCCAACATCTCCTGAAATGTGGATGCTCGGTTCTAGCGGAGAGAGCGCTAAAATTGCTGCAAACAACGGAGCTTCTTTCGCATTTGCACAATTTATTAATGGCTTCGGAGGCCCTGAAGTTATGAGGGCTTACCAAGAACAATATCAGCCTTCATTTTTAGGAGATAGGCCTAATTCAATCGTTGCCATCTTTGTTATATGCGGAGAAACAAATGAAGAAGCGGAAAAAATTGCTTCTAGTTTAGATTTATCAATCTTATTATTAGAGCAAGGAAAACGAACTACTGGTACACCTTCTATTGAAACTGCTCAAAATTATTCATACAGTGCTTATGATTTATTCCGTATAAAAGAAAATCGTCAACGTATGATTGTTGGTGATCCGCCTTCTGTAAAAGAAAAAATAATAAACTTAAGCAAATCATACAATACTGACGAATTTATGATTGTCACGATTACCCATCAATTTGAACATAAATTAAAGTCTTATCGCTTACTAGCAAATGCTTTTAATTTATAACTCTAAAAAGAGATGCATCACATATGATGCATCTCTTTTTCTTACTACTTATTGTTTTTATTTCCTATATATTCAATAGCTTCTTTTAATAGCTCATCAAAGTTAATAGGATAATCATGATCTAAGTTAGGCACAACTTTATACTTATGTTCTATATTCTTATCTCTTAATAATCGTACAAATTGCTGCGTGGATTCGAAACAATCTTCATCTTGATCCCCGCATACTATATATCCTTTTATATGTTTATCCTGCAGCACTCTTAGCAACTCATCCCATTCTTCAATCTCAGGAAGCCATGGTGCCATAAAAATAAAACCATCTACATCTATATCTTTTTGTAAAATCGTATATAAAGCTACTCTTGCCCCTGCAGAAAAACCACCAATTATCACATTTTCTACTGTATGATTTTCTATAAACTTATTGTAATGCTCTTTTAATTCCCCTTTCCCTCTCTCTAAATCATCCCAAACAAATCCATCTGAAAACTGAATTTGTGAAGACTGTAGTAAAGCTAACGTGTAATCTTGTGTCAAAACTGATTTCCAATATGGCTCTATTATTTGAATATTTTCTTGGTCACCATGTATTGTAAGTAGTAGATTCCCCTCTTTCTTGCTATATATATATTTCACATCTGGTCTTTCCTTTTTATGTGCTAATTCTTCTCTTTCTTTACATAATTGCACCATTGTATGAAATTCTTTAAATTTATGTAGTGATTTTAAATCTTCGTCGGAAATTAAATATTCATTTCCATACCAGAATCCCTTTTCTATAATGGCCTCCCTCATTAAATGTAATGCTTCTTTTTCAAGTCCTGATGCACTTGCGAGCGCATACTTAAAATTATATATTTGCGCCTCATTCCCTATTACACCTATAGCGTTTTCCATTATATAATTGTACGCTTCAAAACTTCCTTTATTTGCATAACAACGTAACGTTTCATTTAATAATTGAATGTAAGTCATACTATTTTTCATGTACCAATTCCCCCGAAACTTTTTATAATATTTATTTTGCGAATCTTTATACCACTTTGTGAAGATTTTATATAACTCGCCCTAGCAATATCTTATTCTCCGAATGATACTTAATAGTTATCCTTCCCTATCCAATACATTTAATATAAATATTAATAAACTGAAAAGTCAATATTTTAACAAACAAAAAAAGACAACAATATATGTATTGTTGTTTTCATTACGTCTACCCGCTCTTTTGTTTTTTTCTATCTGGTTTACTTGAAACTAAATAATGTTTTTCTGAAATATATAAGTCTCTTTTTAAGCTACGATTTAAGTAAGGTCCTAGTTTCATTCCGCATATGAGGCGATCTTCGCTACCTTCAACAATTGGGAACATTTCTTTTTCTGTTACGTATTGATCTACTGCCTTTTGTACGACATCAATTTCTTTCACTAGGTTTAAATTTTCTGCTGTATGTTCAAATACCTCAAGCGTTTCCTTCGTTATGAGAAAATCATTTGTTGGAAATGCAGGTAAATACGGTTTTAACAAATCATAATTTACTGTATAATCTTCATTTACTAATACTGTATAAACGATATTAGCATTCGTTTCTAAAAACTGAGCCATCGCTTGTTCTAATTCATCTTTCGTAATTTCCCGCTCTTCTTTTCCAGTTCTGAAAAAGCGAAACATCGCATCGCCTCCTTTTTACTATATTATAGCATAAAAGAAAACTGAAAAATCATAAAAAAACCCATTGAAATAATTTTTCAATGGGTTTCTTTATATTTTTTATCGTTATTTTAAGAATGCACTTAGCATCCATACATGTTGTTCTAATGTTGTATGAATTGCTAACAGCATGTCAGCTGATGTTTCATCGCCAGCTTCGCCCGCAACTTCCATACCTTCTTTTAATTCTTGAATAAGTGCAGAATAATCATTCACTAATGTTTGCACCATTTCTTCTGCAGATTCTTTGCTTGTCCCTTCGCTGACACTAGATGTTGCAAGATATTCTTTCATTGTCGCTAATGGTTTACCTTCTAAAGCTAAAATACGTTCTGCTAACTCATCAATATACGTTCCAGCTTCATTATAAAACTCTTCAAATTTCTCATGTAATGTAAAGAAGTGTGGCCCTGTCACATACCAGTGATAATTATGTAGTTTCACATATAACACATTCCAGTTTGCTACCTGCTTGTTTAATACTTCAACAACATTTGTTTTCGTACTCATACAATCCACTCCTCTTATCATTTTGTAATGTTTATCTTTTAATAACCTAATTACATTTTACCATACATTCCCTTTCCTTTCGAACAATCGGCTTATATGTAACAAAGTTTTAACACCTTTAATACTTCCCTAATATCATTTAATTCATGTATTTTTTCAAACACTTCATACGTCTAATTGTCCAAGCTCATACATATGCATAATAGTACATCAAGCTCATCATAGTAGAAAGAGGGATAACATGGACAATCAACAATGGCAAGTAGCAAAGAAAGTAGCCGCTACTTATATCGGAACTGTCGTTGGAGCTGGATTTGCTACTGGACGAGAAATTGTTGAATTTTTCACAGTGAATGGATTATACGGGACAATTGGCATATGTGTAAGTGGATTTTTTTTTATTTGGCTCGGCACAAAGATGATGTTACTTTCATCACAAATCGGGGCATTTTCAGCGCAAGAATTTAACAAGTATTTATTTGGGGATGTATTTGGGAATGTTGTAAACACATTATTATTACTCGTTTTATTCGGCGTAACGAGCGTTATGTTATCAGGGGCTGGTGCAGTATTTGAAGAGCAACTTCGCTTACCAAGACAACTCGGTATTCTCATTACAGTTATCGCTTGTCTCATTATAAGTAGCCGCGGATTACAAGGTGTTTTTGAAGTAAATACACTTGTCGTACCTATTATGATGATTTTTATTATCGGACTTGCTATTACGACCTTTTTTCACGGTACACCTTCCATTAATAACACTATTCCTGCAGAGAGTTGGAATATGAAATGGATTACTAGCCCTATTACATATGTCGCCTTAAATCTTTCTCTTGCCCAAAGTGTTCTCGTCCCATTAGCCAGTGAAGTAAAGGATCGAAAAGCCATTTTTTGGGGTGGGATTTTAGGTGGTGCTGGACTTTCTTTAATTTTATTATGCAGCCATTTAGCAATCTTATCAGTCGATCAATTTTATCAATATAACATCCCAATGGCTGAAGTCATAAGAAGATTTAATGCAACTTTTCACTTCTTCTTCGTTCTCATTATTTTCGGTGAAGTTTTCACAACTTTAGTTGGTAATGTGTTCGGGATGACAAAACAGATGCAATCTATTACCGGGTGGAAAAATAACAATATTATTTTCTTCATTTTACTAATTAGTTATTGCTTTAGTTACATCGGTTACAGTGACTTACTTCACATTCTATATCCTATCATCGGATGGGTAAGTATTGTTATACTTCCAATCATTGCGTTTAAACAACTTCAAAAAACATAAAAAAGCATCCATGTTATTGGATGCTTTTTTATGTTCATTCACAATCATCACATACTTCCCAGTACGGCCCCATTTCTAATGCTAAATATGGCTTTAATTGCAACCGAATCATTCGACTAGGCATGCGCTCTAAAACAAATTGAATACCCTCTTCATCTTCGTCTAATTCAACTTTTGAAATCACAATTCTTTGTATAGTCGTAATGGGAATTCCATCTTTATATAAAGTGATTTTCACCTCATCGTATTCATTAAAATACAATTCGACACTCATTTGATTTTTCAGTATTTCATCAACAATTTTATATGTATCATTTTGTTCTTGGATTATATATTTCCATCCGCCTCTATCTTCTTTCGGAGCTGTTTGAAATAATGTCTCCAAATCCTCGTATAGCATAAGATAACCCCTCTCTTACTAAAAAACGATGAGTATTTTATATACCCTTTATCTCTATCACTATCCATAGCTATTGTACCATATATCACCGTTCTTACCGTATTCATTTGCTTCATAGATACTTATAAAATAACTAATTCTATCTCCATTATTATGTATATTACCTCATTACTCCATACACTCTTACAAGTTTAAATAGCGTCAGACTTTAATCCATGCAAATATTGTCTACTCTCCGCTTTTATTAGCTCACAGCATTCATACTTTTACATATAATAAGACTACCACAAATAAAAAAGGAGAGTGACTTATACCACTCCCCTTAAAAGAACTTCCCTATAGCTGCTAAAACTAATACGATTATTAAAATTGCAAATAATAATGAGACAATGAAACTAAAAATAGGTAACGCTTTCTTTTCATTCTTCTTAAATAGTAACTTTAAACTAAGAAAAATATTTACTGGTACAAGTATAAAATAAAAATATTTAACAATTTGTACCGAGCTATTCGAAAGTGTTTTTAATATAAACACTTCAATTAGAAAAACAATAAAAAATGAAATACTTAGCCAAAATGAGACGTAACTAAGCCAAGAATGTCTTTTTGTCCCCCAATACACTCCCATAATACTCTCCTTTTATTTGTATTCTATACGTTAATAATTATACACAAAGCTAACAAATACCTCTATTTTTCGACAAACATTATGTAAAATGCCATTTTAAACGTCATAAAGAAAGTCTACATCCCTATTTGATTTTACACAATAAAACAGACTACCCTCTAGTGGCATAATGCTACTAGGGGATAGTCTGTTCTCTATTAAACTTTAAATCTGTCAATTAGTCCTTGTAACTCTTCAGCCATTTGAGATAGCGTGCCCGCTGCGGATCCAATTTCCTCCATCGAAGCTAGCTGTTCTTCAGCTGAAGCCGCAACGTTTTGTGTGCTTGTCGCATTATTTTGCGCTGTCATTGCAATTTGTCCTACCGAAATAGATACTTCATTTGCCCCTTTTGACATTCCATTAGCCGTTTCAACCATCGTCTTAATTTGATTAGCTATTTCATTTGTAGATTGTAAAATTTCAGCAAAGTTTTGCTTCGTTTCATTTGCGATAACAAGTCCAGATTGAACTTCCTCATTTACATGATTCATAGATTTGACTGTCTTACCCATATCATCTTGTATTTCACATATTAATTTACTAATTTCACTAGAAGATACGCTAGACTGCTCTGCCAATTTACGCACTTCATCTGCAACAATTGCGAAACCTCTTCCATGCTCACCGGCTCTTGCGGCTTCAATCGCCGCATTTAAAGCTAGAAGGTTTGTTTGATCTGCAATATTTTGAATTACTTCTAAAATATCACCAATTTGTTTTGATTTATTATTTAGTAATTGTATAACTGCATCTGATTGTGACACAGATTCTGCAATAGACTGCATCTGGTTTACTGTTCTTCCTACTAGTTTCCCACCATCTTCTGCTTTTTCACGAGTATGTGCAGAAGCCGTATTAATAGATGATGAACTATTTGCTACATGCTGAATTCCTTCTGTTACATTAAACAGTAACATAGCGCCATTTTCTACACTTGTTGTTTGCGTCGTTGCCCCACTTGATATTTCATCCATTGCGATTGTGATTTGCTCAGTCGCTTCACTTGCTTGCCTTACACTTGCAGTTAGCTCTTCTGATGCCGCTGCAACATGCCCAGCTGAATCGTTAATTCTTCCGATTAACGTCCGTAACGAATTCGTCATCTCATTAAATCCTTTAGCAAGTTGGCCGATTTCATCATTAGAATGAATTTCAATTGTTTGCGTTAAATCCCCTTCACTTATTTCTTTAGAGGTAACAACTAATCTCTTTAAAGGCTTCGTAATTGAAAGTGTTACAAAATAAATAAGTGCTCCACCTATTACTAATGAGATAAGCATAACAATTAACATATTATAAAATACAGGTTGAGCAGCTTCAATTACTTCACTTGAGTACATAGTCCCACCAATTTTCCAACCTGTTTTTACATTTGTAGCAAATACCATATTCTTTTCACTACCGCCATAAGAATATGAAAAAGCACCGTGATTATCTTCATAAATTTTCTTTGCCCAAGAATCAGCCGCTTTTTCCCCTGATTTTTCTTGTGGATGAGCAATTATTTTTTGCTTTCCATCTAAAATGAAGGCATATCCTTTTTTACCAATATTAATTAACTTTGATGTTTTTAATAAATTATCTAAACTTAAATCTAGCGCAACAACCCCATTTTTATCTTCTGTTTGTTTTGCGATTGTTACAACAATATGTCCATTTCCTTTTGCCTTATATGGCTCAGTAACAACAATACCACCTTGTTTTGCAACTGCATCTTTATACCAAGAACGCTCTGTTGGATCATAGTCTGCTGCCATTTGTATATTTGGTTCTTGTACAAATTTTTTATCATTTCCGGCAACATATACTTGTTCAACATCTTTATTTAAATTTATATATTGAGATAACATTTTTCTTAATTCATCCTGATTATCTCCTTGATACATATTCCCCTGAATCACCCGTGCAAAATTATTTACATCATTAAATTTTGCATCAATCATTTGATTGATTAAATTATCCAGTATTTTTATATTGTCGTTGGCACTACTCTTAATTTGCGATTCAAAATTCTTTTTGGCTGTTTGATAAGACATGCCTCCGATAATAGACACAGCCGCAATTAAAATTACAAAGAATGAAATTAATAGCTTTTTTGCTACTTTCATATCACGAAACAAATTTAATAGTTTATCCATTATGAACCTCCTAATTTTCAAATTTTAAAGTTAAATTGAGTTAATTATGAATATTTCCCAATCCCTAATTATTATTTTCATAACCCATTATGATGAATACTTTGTAAAGTTTAAACAATTAAGTTCCCTTTGTCTATATATATGAATAATATTATTATAAAATTTACAAATAGAAAAAACCAAAGGGGCACCCTTTGGTTTTTACATTTTTTTATGTTGTTTAGAAAGCTTTTTCCACTTATCACGCTCTGCTCTGGCAAGGATTACATCTTGTTTTCTCATAAAATACGCCAGTTCTCTTTGTAATTTTTTATAGCTTTTCAAACGATCTATCGTAATAAGTCCGTTATCAATTGCACTATGCACCGCGCATCCTGGTTCATCCTCATGCTTACAATCACGAAAACGGCATGTTGTCGCAAGTTTTTCAATATCAGAGAATGTTGTTTGAATCGCTTCGCTTCCTTCCCAAAGTTGCAATTCTCTCATGCCGGGAGTATCAATTACGAGAGCACCACTTGGCAATTGAAATAACTCTCGATGCGTTGTCGTATGCCTCCCCCTACTATCCTCTTCACGTATATCTCCCGTTTTTGCTACCTCAATTCCTATTAGCGCATTTAATAAAGTTGACTTTCCTACCCCTGATGACCCAACTAAAGCAATTGTTTTCCCTGAAGAAACGAATTGTTTCAACGAATCAATACCTGTATGCTCTAAACTATCAACAACGAAAATAGGAACACCAATTGCTATAGCTTCCGTTTCTACAATTTTCTGTTCTACATCATTACATATACTACTCTTTGTTAAAACAATAACTGGCATAGCGCCACTTTCATACGCTAATAATAAATAACGTTCCATCCTTCTAACATTAAAATCATGATTAAGTGCATTCACTAAAAATAAATAATCTACATTTGCTGCTATTACTTGTTCTTCCGTTCGAGTACCAGCTTCTTGTCTAGAAAAAGAGCTTCTTCTCGGAAAAACACGATGAATAATAGCTTTCTTTTCATTCTCTATTTTCTTTATATACACCCAATCACCAACAGCTGGATAATCTCCCTTCGTTACTGCTTCATGCCGAAACTTTCCAGACAGTTCTGCCATATATTCACCATCATTACAAATAATTCGATATATATGCTTATGCTCAAGTAAAATACGCCCTACTTCAAAGTTCTCTACAGCTTGTTCCTCAAAAAAAGAATCCCAGCCATACGATTCTAAAATATTTTGATTCAAATTGATATCCTCCCTAGTTTAAGCTAAGTGGAAGGATAGTGCGCTCACTTATATCGTTTCGCCCTTTCCATCCACCTTTGTATTTGGTTTATTATTCATATAAGTTATTTTCGCCATAATACATCACCCCGTTCTTATTTTAATTACTCTCATTATATGGAATTCTCCTATAAAAAGCTACATCATTTAACGTAATTTTCAAATAACTTGTTTTTGAGCATTCTAATTTGTCCTCGGTGACTAATTTCATCTTCTAGCACATGAAACCAAAGATAGTGCTGGTTATATACTACACCGTTAGGCCACTTTCTTTCTGACATGAGCCACTCATTACCTTGTTCACTTAAATACTTCAGAGATTCTTCTCGAACACTTTGTAGAAGTTGTACATAATACTGTATTTCATGACCACAGATCGCTCTACCTGCTTCCCCTAAATACAATGCATCTTCCCATATTTCTAATTCTTCTTTTGTAAAGTCACGATCTTGAAATGAAATAAGCTGATGAACTTTTTCAATAGCTGCTATATGCTTTAATAAGGCGCCAATTGAATTTCCGCTGCTCTGCATAATTAAATCTAATTGCTCAACTGATAAATTTTTTACTTCGCCTAATGTTACAGCTCTCGTATGCTCAAGCATGCTTACTAATTCCCCTATTTTTTTTGTATAACCATCTACACTTCTTATTCGATAATCTATATTCATATGACGCACCCCTTTCTGCATTCATATTATTGTAAAAATGATTCATATAATAGACTGAAATCTATCGGAATTTTCTGTTATAATTAAATTGAATACAAAATATACCCAAACAAACTTTCTCAATATGCTTATATGAAATATTAAAAGGAATCAATATAAAATAATCGAATCTTATTCACTAAAAGGAGTGGATTCGATGGAAATGTATCAATGGCTAACCGCTGTTCTCGTTGGTGGCATTACTGGCTTCGTTTCCCATCTAATCAATAACCAAGGTAAGTTATTGCTTCCACGCCGTTTGAAAACTTTTTTTCACTTTGGATTTTTAACTGATGTTTTTACCGGTAGCCTAGCTGCACTTCTTGGACTCGTTTTATTCGATGTCACCGCAATAAAAGAAATTATAAAAGTATCCATTGTAACTGCTATTTCCGGTCAAACTTTCTTACTACATCAAGCTCTTGGTGGCGAACAGGCTAAAAATACGCAAATTGGGAAAGCTGATGAGAAGATTCAAGAAATTGACAAATTATTGCGACGTTAGTGTATACTTTCTTTTAAAATTATTGTTATAATGAGAAATAAATATTTTCTATTGCGTCGTTTGTCAGGAGAAAGGGTGTTTCGTATGACAAAAAAGAAAATAGAAGATTTCTTAACAAACTCCGAAAAAGAGGAACTGCTAGAAAACTATAAATGTTTACGAGAAGCCCGCACAAAAAGCGAAGCTAACTATTTTGGTGAAGCAGTAAACCATCTATTAAATAAAGCAAAACAACGAATTATTAAAGATGCAGGTATACATGATGAAAATGCTGCAACTGTTCAATCAAAGAGAAAAGCACTGTTTTAGCTACATTAGCTAAAACAGTGCTTTTTATTACAACATTTTTCACATTACTTTCACATCTATTTCACAATTATAAGTACTCCTATATGTTAAACTAGGTATATCCTTTTCCGAGGAGCTATATGCCGATATATAAACCCCTATCTATATAGGGGTTTTTTATTTCCCCATAATTTTATTACAAATCCTTTTCAATCATACAGCTCAACGACGAATTATTAAAAATACAGCAACTATGCAATCAAAAAGCACCTTTTTAACTTATCCTAAAAAATTGTTTTTTGATTTACTAAAACTTTATGATGCAATTCCTTTTTCATTATCTTTACTAATGTTTTCACCTTTTCTAAACAGAAATAAAGCTACAACATATAATAACGCTGTAAAGCTACCTACTAGTATAAAATTGTGAGATGTTGCAAATAACATTCCTGCTATTACCGCACCAATCATTTGGCCAATGTACATCGAGGCGTTAGCAAGGGCAGCACCTGTTCCCCGTGCTATAGTAGACATGTTTTGTAAATGTCCCATCATTAATACAAACAAAATTCCTGTCACAAAAAATAAAACAAAGAAAAAGAATTCAACAAAAATAAGATTCTTTAAATAGGGAAGTATTACATATAACACTGCCGTAAATACAATTCCACCATAGAAAGAAAGATTGTATCCAATTTTATTTACAAGTCTAGGGCCAAAAATATTACCAGCTAAATTTCCTAATCCTAGTACAAGCATAGCCGTACCTACTTCATGAACCTGTAAGCCAAATTGAATGGAAAGCCATACACCAAAAAATGAAAATGCAGCAAAATTTCCGGTTTGAAAAACAAAGTATGCAAAATAAGAAAGTGAAACCTTTGAATCTGTAAGTAATTGTTTATAACGCTGTAAAATCACTTTTTTATTTCCACCTATATGAACCGACTGTATTTCTGGTAATACAACATAAATAAGAATAACAAGTAGTGCTGATAATATACCAATGAAATAGAATGGGATTGTATAATGTATCGTTGCTAAATAAGCTCCCAGTGGCAGCCCTAAAATTTGAGAGATTGATAACCCTGCTGTTGCAACCCCAATTGCTTTCACAATTTGCTTTTTCTCTATAAGGAGCGGAATGGATGCCCACACTTGTGGAGATACAAAAGCTGCACTTACACCTGCTAAAAATCTAAATGTTAGCATCCATAAAAAACTCGGTGCAATTCCACACAAAAACGTACTTATTGCAAAAAAACTCATACCTAGTACCATCACTTTTTTTCTGTTTAATCCATCTGATATAGGACCAGCAATAAGCGCAAATCCAGCATACCCTAAAGCATACGAACTCACCATCCATCCTGACAACTCGGTTGAAACATGATACACCTGTTGTAATGTCGGCAACAGTGGTGAAATTAAGAAAGTGTCTGTACCGATCATAAACATTATCGTGAAAAATACAGCTAGTACTCTATTCATTTAGACCTTCTCCTTATATAAACAGAGGGTACTATCCCTCTGTTTCACTAATCTTCTAAAATAGATTGGATTTCTTTCATGACTCTTTCATTCAATGAAACGTCTACCGCTTTCACACTTTCTCTTATTTGCTCTGCCCGCTTTCCACCAGGTATAACTGTATCAATTCCTTCTTTATTTAATAACCATGCTAACGCTAAATGAGACACTTCAATATCATTTTCTTTAGCTAGCCCTTTTAACTTTTCCACTTTCTTAAAATTACTCTTATATGTATTTTCTTCAAATAGATTTACATTTTGGCGCCAATCAACTTCGTTCAATTTAAAATCTTCTGTATATTTTCCGCCTAATATTCCAAAAGCAAGAGGCCCATATGGAATAAATGAAATACCCGCTTCTATACAATACGGCAACAGTTCTTCCTCAGCCGTACGTTCTAACACATTGTACGGAGATTGTACAACATCTATATGACCATGTTGGTTCGCTTCTTTTAATTGTTCTATGTTTACGTTCGATATTCCAATTGAACGAATTTTCCCTTCTTCTTTTAAACGAGTAAGCTCTCCGATTGAATCTATGTAACTTGTTTCAGGATTTGTAAAATGTAAATAATATAAATCAATATAATCAGTCTGTAATCTTCTTAAGCTATTCTCCACAGCATTTCTTAAATAACTTGGTTCATTGTTAATATAAGTTTCTCCATTTAACAACGGTTGAATTCCACCTTTTGTAGCAAGTATAAACTCATGACGTTTTCCCTTTAATACTTCTCCTACTAATTCCTCTGATCTACCGAAACCATATGAATCTGCTGTATCAAAAAATGTAATCCTTTGCTGAATAGCTTCTTCTACTAATCGCTTTCCTTCTTCTTCATTCACATCAGCATATAAATTATGTCCCCCTACTGCATTTGTACCTAAACCCAACTTTGAAATATTTAATCCTGCCTTTTGCAATTTTGTATACTTCATTTTTTCTCCCCCTATATTTCTATTGTTCGAATATTTTCGAACAATAGAAATATACCACTTTATATGTTATAGTGCAAATATCTTAACTTATACAAGTAGGTGAAATATGCGTACACTCTATCATCCAAATCGAGAAGAAATTCAATTTTCTTCTGTCTTATATGCACTTAGCGATCAAATTCGTTTACAAATTGTAAATATGTTACTAGAGAAAAGTGAACAATCTTGTGGTGCTTTAAACATCCCTATTGCGAAATCAACTTTATCTCACCATTTCAAAGTTTTACGTGAGTCAGGTGTTATGTACACGCGCCTTGAAGGAACACAACGTTTCATTTCAATTCGTGAAGAAGATTTAAATGCTAGATTCCCAGGTTTGTTACAAGTTGTATTACATGCGACAAAGCCATATTAAAAAACATCTCATATTCATATGAGATGTTTTTTAATATGGCTATTCTTTTAATAAATCTATTAATCCATTCCCTTCAGATGTACGTTCGTACCCTAAAGGTACAGTTCTTTTAATAAGTTGTGCATATATTTCCGGCTCTGATAACTTTCGACCGTATTCTTTCTCACACTGTTTAATGAGCAAGGCGAGCGCCCCAGCAATATGCGGCGTCGCCATAGAAGTTCCACTTAACACAGCATATTTCCCATCTGGATACGTAGATAATATTTCATCACCTGGCGCTACTAGATCAATTTCTTGATTTGAATTACTAAAACATGCAATCTTCCGCTCTAAATTAACAGCACCAACTTCAATTACCTCAGAGTAAGCACCTGGGAAATCTAATTCCTCTGTTTCATCATCGCAATCTCCATTATTTCCAGCAGCACATACAACGAGAACATCCTGCTTTACCGCATTTTGAATTGCTTCATGTAATTCTGGAACATCTTGCGGACCACCAAGTGACATTGAAATAATTCTCACTTTCTCTTGATTCGGCCCTCTCCAATTTACAGCATAATGAATTGCCTCAATAATTTGCTCATAACTTCCAGAACCATCTCCCGCTAAAACTTTTAATACTAACATTTTAGCAAGTGGTGCAACTCCTAATACACCGACACCATTTTCAGTCGCGGCAATCGTCCCCGCTACATGAGTACCATGTCCGTTATTATCAAGATACACATTTGGATCAGCTTCATAATCTTTTGTGAAATTTCTTCCGTCGATAATACGATCTTTTAAATCTATATGATTAGTATCACACCCTGTATCTAATACGGCAACGACTACATCTTGCCCCTTCACACTCTTTTCCCATACTTGCGGAGCGTGAATCATTTGTACACCTGGTGGAATTTCATTTACTTGTTCTACCACCTTATTTACGGTAAACGGAATCAATTGTATACCTTTTTGTTTATTCACTGTACTACTCATCGTAATCCCTCCTGAAAATGTATTATTTTCATTTCAGACCACTTTTGAATACGTGTAAATGTAACATTCGTTTTATTCTTTTTGTTTTCCTTCTTTTCAAATATTTCTCAACATCATTTACTAACTCTATACTACTTTTTTATTTTCCCTATGATTTGTAGGAAGTAACACCCCATGTCGTTCAACTACTAACCAAAATAAGAGAACCAATTAATGGTCCTCTTACAGTCTTTTAAAAGAATGATATGTAATTTGAAAAATAATATAAATTAAGACTAAACCTCACTCTTGTTTAAAAACTTTTCTATTTCTTTTACTAAATATTCCGCTCCCTCTATCCCAACAGTAATATTTCCATTTGCTAATGATATGTTCTGTTCTGAAACATCACCTGTGATTTGGCAAGCATTGTAAGGTTGATATTTTTGTAAAATGATTTTATCTGCTTCTACAAAAATTTCAAGCGGTGATTTGATTTGTATTCCCAATACATCGCGTAATTCTTTAGGGATAACAATTCGTCCTAATTCGTCTACTTTTCGAATAACTCCTGTTGCTTTCATATTTCTCCCCCCCTTACTCTATATTAATTTTTTCACCTCGCTTTTTCCATTTTATCACTTTTTGGCAATACTTGCCTCTTTTTAGAAAATTTTGTACTCGAGTTAAAAAAACACATTTAATGCATACGTAATCTCTCTTTCAATTGTTTTACATAACGGGATCTTATAAGTAAGAAGTATACAATTTGAATACCTATGAAAATACTTAATACAACTGTATTTTCTTTAAACAATGAGTACTCAAACATTTGCCCTAACGCAGTTAAGGCTACTGCCCCATGTAATGTTGCAACACCAATTGGAACGAAGAATAAAAGCGCCAATCGAATTGTAACTACCTTCGATAATTCCCCACTCGTCAATCCAACTTTTCGAATCATTTCGAACAAGCGAACATCATCCTCCAAATCGGAGAATAAACGGAAGTAAAGGAAACTTCCTGCGCAAACGAAAAATACTATACCAATAAAGAAACCTACAAATAAAATCGGTCCTGCAATTTGTAAACTTTGGTTTTGTTCGTACTCTTCCGCACTAAACGTTGACTGTTCTTGATACGGTTTAATTTGATGAGTAAGCTCTTTACCAATTTCAATCTCATCTTTCGTTCTTTCAGTTTTATACATATAATCTTTTGTCTCTATAAATCCATCTTGTAATGAATCATATTGATTATTAGAAATTACATAAACATTTCCTCTTAATATTTTCCCCAATGAAGATGAAGTAACTTTTTTCACCTTTAAACTTTCATTCATATTGGGTAAAGTAATTTCTTTTCTTTCTTTCATCGCTGGCCCTGGTATATCAGCTGACAAAAATACAATCTCTTTATTGGCTACAGTATTAAATGGTTCTCCTGTTAACTTTGCATATTCCTTATAATCTGATTCTTTTATAAAAGTGGCGCTTCTTAACGACTGTTCCTCCGTTTTCTTTGTCGAAATATTAGTTTTTGAAGCTGCTATATTATGTTTCTTTAATCCTTTGTCAATCATTTGTATATGTTGTGATTCGTTACTATTCCCTTGCTTAGAATGGTAATGAAACGCAATTGGTCTCTCCATTATCCCTTTCGTCATGGATGCGAATCCGACTAATGTCCCTATTGCGGAAAATGCTACAGTAGAAATAATGGTTACAATAAAGAACATTCTTGCGTTATCTCTCATGCGATACGCTAAATCTGATAACGTAATAATATTAGTCTGTGTCCAATAGAAACGTTTACTTTTTTTACATAATCGAATAATAAAGACACTCAGCTGCTTGTACAACAAATACGTCCCAATAATAACTACCGTTGTAACAGGAATCATCATAATAAATACCATTGCGCCATGCGATAGAAGAGCTCCTACATAGCCAGCACTAAGCAATACTACTGCTAATATTGAAGAAATGATTGATGCTTTCGGTTCCGGTTTTGCCTCTGCTGACCCTCTAAACAACTTCATAATTTTATTTTTACGAATCATTCCTGCACTAAACAATGATATGATCATAAATAATATGAAAAACATAATACTTGTTACAACAATTGCTTTCATCGGTATGTAATAGGATAAGGATATATCTAGTTTTAATATCATCGGGGCGACAAATAGTAATACCCCTGAAAATAACATACCTGAAAGAATACCAAAAATAATTGCCCCTATTCCAATCATAATATTTTCAAAAAAGATAAGACGCTTTAATTGATATTTCGTCATACCTAGCATCATTAAAATTCCTAGCTCACGCTTTCTCGTTTTTAAAAACATTCCCATCGAATATAAAATAAAGAAGAATGTAAATAAATAAATAATAGACTGTGCAAAAGACATACTTACGAATACGTACTGACCCAATTCTCCTGCACTTAATGCCGGATGAAACGCAAAAAATGAATACACAAAAAAGGCCATAATAGCAAATGCACTACTCAAAAAATAGGCTGAGTATGTCCGTCTATTTCGCGTTACATTCCGATATGCGAGTTCTCTAATGTTCATATTACTTCTCCGCCCTTCTTTCTACTAACTATGTTTTTATATTAGTAAAGTACGGAAATACCTTCCATCGATTCAAATGACAAAAACCTTACAGTTTTGAAAGGTTTAAAAAAATTGCTTATACGTAGTACTTTATTTATAATGACTACATTCATATTCATACACACATCCTATTGTATATTCGTTAGTTTTGCGAAATAATAAAGGATAGAAGTATGTACCATTATACATATAAACTTATTTACCGCTTTAATATGAATAGGAGGAAAACATAATGACATTACAAGAACAGATTATGAAAGCATTACATGTTCAGCCTGTAATTGATCCAAAAGTTGAAATTCGTAAACGAGTTGATTTCTTAAAAGATTATGTAAAAAAAACAGGCGCAAAAGGATTTGTACTTGGTATTAGCGGCGGCCAAGACTCTACATTAGCAGGACGCTTAGCACAACTTGCAGTTGAAGAAATTCGTAACGAAGGTGGTAATGTAACGTTTATCGCCGTACGTCTTCCTTATAAAGTACAAAAAGATGAAGATGATGCACAATTAGCATTACAATTCATTCAAGCAGATCAATCTGTTGCATTTGATATTGCTTCAACTGTTGATGCTTTTTCAAATCAATATGAAAACTTATTGGGTGAATCATTAACAGATTTCAATAAAGGTAACGTGAAAGCACGTATCCGTATGGTTACTCAATATGCAATTGGTGGACAAAAAGGGCTACTTGTTATCGGAACAGATCACGCTGCAGAAGCTGTAACAGGGTTCTTTACAAAATTCGGAGACGGTGGTGCAGATTTATTACCATTAACGGGATTAACGAAGCGCCAAGGACGTGCATTATTACAAGAGTTAGGTGCAGACGAGCGACTTTACTTAAAAATGCCAACAGCTGATTTATTAGATGAAAAACCAGGTCAAGCTGACGAAACAGAGTTAGGTATTACTTATGATCAATTAGATGATTATTTAGAAGGTAAAGCAGTTCCAGCTGACGTTGCAGAGAAAATTGAAAAACGTTACACAGTGAGTGAGCATAAAAGACAAGTACCAGCGTCAATGTTTGATGATTGGTGGAAATAAAACATAAAAAAGAAGCTAATCTCATTTAGCTTCTTTTTTATATGTTAACGATATACCCCTACTCTTTTCTCCAATAAATCTTGCAGGCAATCTTCATGCTGTTTACAAAATAACGGTGGCATGTCGTCTAACGGGAAAAACTTCAAATCCAACGTTTCATCACCATCTACTTTTTTGTCGCCCCCAACTATTGAGCATGAAAAACACATCACAATTGACTGTGCCTTGTCTCCATTTGGATATGATTGAAAATATTTTGTATACACTCCAATAAGCTCATTTATTTCTACATCATACCCGGTTTCTTCTTTTATTTCTCGGATTGCAGTTTCCGCAGCCGATTCTCCTATCTCCATTGCGCCACCTGGAAAGCCCCAAGCGTTAAAGTCTCCTCTTTTTTGCAGTAATACTTCTCCTTCTTTATTAAATACACAACCACCGGCAAAGTTTAAGAAAACATAATCATGCCCTACTTTTTCACGTAATTCTTTTATATAATTCGCCATTCTCTTCCCCTTTTCATACTTCTTCTATCGCTATTTCTCATCTTTTTCAAGCAATTCAATAATTCGATCTAGCTTCTGGTTCATATTAATCACGTGGTGTTTCTTTGCAACGCTGCTTTGTAATACTCTTCTAATAAACAAAGTAAATGATATGAAAAACAAAACGATAAGTCCGATTACTAAACAAGTATATATCAATATGAAAATATTACTTTCGAACAAGTTCATTCAGCATTCACATCCTCTCCTTTTTATTTTATCACATAATTCCCAATATTTTAAAGTAATCAACAAATATAAAAAGAGCATCTTTTACAGATGCTCTTTCTCATTGCTTAATACGTAAATGTAATTGTCGCCAATGAATAACCAGCCAATGCACTATAAGGTGCTACTTGATAAGACACACGCTTTGCACCTTTTGGCCAATTTATTTCATTTAATACTTTCTTTATATCTTGCATCGTTCCATCCATGGACTGCTTATATCGTACTTCTACTTTTTCTGGTTTGGCTGCAAACTGTTGCTGCAACTTTTGCTTAAATTCATTATAATTTTCTGCTCCGTATTCTGCAGATAAGTATTGTAAATTTGTTTCTTTTAACATCTGCTCATATACAACAGTTTTTGAGCTACCAGCTTTTATTTTATTTGTTAATTCACCAAAATAACTTGTAGTAGCCGCTGGATATTTGCTACGATCCCATTCGTGATCTTTACTTAACTGTTCGTCAGACATATTAAAATATGAGTAAGTTATACGCCCTGCTTTATCTGGTACTGGATCATCAAATGTAGTATCTAGGTGATACCATTTGTTTTCGATGTTCACTAAATTCCACGCGTGAGCTTGTCCATTTCCTGTGCCTGTTACAATATGGTTTTGAATACCTGCCTCTTTTAACAACTCATACGTTAATAAAGTATATCCTTGGCAAACGGCAGAACGATTCGCTAACGCTTCATATGCTGTATACGCTTGATAAGACGTATCATAAGACACATGCTTCACAACGTAATCGTGAATAGCTTTTACTTTCTCATGCTCATCCATCCCTAGTTTTACAATTGATCCAACAATTGCTTTCGCCTGCGCTTTTACATATTGAGTTTGTTCTTTTGATTCACGGTATTTTACTTGCAGTGTAAACGTATAGTTCCCTGGCATTCCTTTAATAGAATATCTAGTAGACGCTACATTATATTTTACATACTCATCAGCATCTACAATTTTATTAAACTCACCATACAATTGATCCATAATATTTCTAGCATTTCTATCTTTTGTTTTATATGTGATTGTAATATTTTCTTCTCGATTATCAATCTGTTTTTTTAATTCTTTTCTGAAATCATCTAATAACTTTACATCTGATTGTGCTGTCACTGCAGTCGGATTTGTAGCTGCATAAGATACAGATGACGCTTGTAAGCCTCCCATTACTATAGTTGAACAAAGTGCGGCAGCTGTCACATACTTGCTTGTCTTTCCCATCTTGTCACTCCTTACATTCTATAACTATACGAAAAAGTATCGTATAGTTTCAGAGTATACAATACTTTTTCGTATAGGTCATATGAGATTATGCATATTAACTAATTCACATAAAAAGGTTGTTCTTTTTAAAAGAACAACCTTTTTTCATTAGCAAGTTTGTAATACGCAGCATGTATTTTCAAAACGTTGATTTTTCAAATCTTCATTACTAATACAGAAATATAGCATCCCTAGTTCTCCCCAAACCATATTACAATTTTTATGATCTGAATCAATTTGGAATAAAAGAGTCATTTGCTGCGGGTTTACTCCCATATATTCTCCTGTCTCATATAACACTTCTTCTTGTACAGAGAATGGTTCACCAAACATTTGATGGTTATCGTAGTTATCCGGAATTAGCTCTTCAAGTAATTGTAAGAAACGATCTGAATCAGCCTCATCTTCAATGAAAAGCTCTGGTAATTTGTATGTCAGTTCAAAAGTAATTGCACACTGGTTATATTTCGTTTGTATTTCATTTTCTCTTCGTAATTGCTCTACAGGAACATCATAATAAAGTACACGCCCAGCTTCTGTTAGATTCACATTTTCTTCAAAATAATTTTCAATGCAAAAGAAATACAGCATCCCCGTCTTAGGAAGATTGTGATCCATACCAACGTTTTGTAAATCACTTAAGTTAAATTGCGCGATAAATTGTAGCGGCTTTCCTTTATGCTTTGGATATTCAAACAAAGCTGGTAAATCAGGAACTCCCCCCATTTTCGAACTACCTATCGCAACAGTTTCCTGCTGCTTTGGCACAACTTTTATACAAGGAAATACAGTATTAATAAGTTCCTCTTTCAAGTGTGTTAGTTCATATTTATCAATTAATACTTCAATTTTTTTATTCATAAATTCTCCTTACATTTACATACTTATTTATATCATAGTACAAAGATTATACTTCATTCTTTACAAAATCAACAAGCCTCCAAAAAACGGGCTTATCCTTCGTACGCGAACAAGTTTAAAAAAGCATACTATACATTGTTCCTACAAACACGATAATTCTTTAGTTCTTCCAGTACATTTTCCCCTCGTTCATTTTCATTTTTAATATAAGGAGGAATTCCACATGGGTTACGGATATAGTTGCGGCGGTTACGGTTACGGCGGTAGCTGTGGTGGTTGTGGTTACGGAGGTTTCGCTTTATTAATCGTTTTATTTATCCTTCTAATCATCATCGGAGCTAGCTGTTGGGGCGGCTTTGTAGGCTGCTAGTAAACTTAAAAACTATTGTAAAAAAGCACGTACCATACGTGCTTTTTTGCCATTTCCAAATCTTTCATTCGAAAGGAAGTATGTTTAATGAAGATTGATGGTGTTTTTGAAGGAGGCGGTGTGCGCGGTATTGCGCATGTCGGGGCAATTTGCGCGTTAGCCGAAAAAGGTTATGAATGGGAACGTGTAGCTGGTACATCGGCTGGTTCGATTATTGCAGCGCTCCTAGCAGCAGGATATTCTTGTTCAGAGTTAAAAACGATTATTACTGATATTGATTATAATAAATTTACGAAAAGAACTTTTATTGATAGAATTCCTTTTATCGGTAAGGGACTAAGTGCATGGACTACTCTAGGTATATACTCTAATGTATTTATAGAAGAATGGATTGAAGAATTACTTCGAAAAAAAGGTGTTCATTTATTTACTGATTTACCAGATCTAAACAAACTCAAAATCATTGCCTCTGACATTAGTAATGGTAAAATGGTTGTCTTTCCTGACGACTTACCAAACTACGGATTTTTAAATTATCGCTTCTCTATCGCTAAAGCGGTAAGAATGAGTAGTACAATCCCCTTCTTCTTTGAACCCGTAAAATGGAGAACTCCAAAATGGAAGCAGCCTTGTTATATGGTTGATGGAGGAATTCTAAGTAATTATCCAATTTGGATCTTCGATTCACCTACCGCTCCTCGCTGGCCGACTTTCGGATTTCATTTTGTAAAAGATGAGATTCAAGCTGACCCTGCTCACTATAACGAGCCTATTTCTATGTTCAAAGGACTATTTAAAACAATGATGCAAGCTCACGATTTACGTCATTTAGATAAGGAATCAAAAGCAAGAACCATTACAATTCCAACAGGAACGATTACAAGTACTAATTTTGAACTGACAAAGGAAGAAAAAGAATGGCTTTACAATTCTGGTTATAACTCTGCTAATAAATTTTTACAAGCTTGGAACTTTAGGCAATATATTGATGAATATAGAAAAGGAAATCAAGACCGAAAGACAAATCGATTTTTTCGTCAACTTGACTCATAATATTATTATTTTGCATACAAAAACGTTTGACAAATTAATAGTAAATAAGCCTAGTAATTTCTTATATTACTAGGCTTATTTACTTCCTATACAATCTCGTACATTGTTTAAGGGTACGATAACCCTTCGGCTTCTTCTGCAGTAATAACTATGTAACGATTTCCCGTTCTTAATCCTAACAGTTCTGCTTTTTCAATTGCTTCTTGCTGCGTCTCCGCATAAGCAGCTAAATATTTTTCTCCATTGATCATTTGGCAAATTACATATTGTTTCATTACTTTCTCCTCTTACTTTTTCATTAGTTGTGCAAGTTTTTTTATACCTATTTCAATTTCTTCTAACGTTGCGTATGAATACGATAGGCGCAAAAATTGATTTGCACTTCTATCATATAAAGTACCTGGGTTTAATAAAACCTTTTCTTGCAGAGCTTTATCAAATAAACTGCGATATGAAATGGGTACTTTTATATGTACCCATATATAAAACCCGCCTGTTGGTTCATGCCAAGTTGCTATTTCATGAAGATATTTATCTAACATTAGTAACATAAAATCTCTTCGTTTTTTCAATTCACTTCTTACAAATCGCAAATGCTCATCATATAGACCATTTGTAAACCACTCTGCTGCAATTTGCTGAGATATAGTGCTTGAACCATAATCTGTTTGCATTTTTATGTCTGACAATCTTTGAATTACTGGCTCGGGTCCAACAATCCATCCAATTCTTAAACCTGGACTAATTACTTTGGACATGCTTCCAATATGTAGTACAATTCCATTTTTATCATAGGCTTTTAAAGGTTTCGAACTAGGTACATCAAACCATAAGTCTTGATACACTGCGTCCTCTATAATAGGTAATCCAATTTCATTACATACTTCCATTATTTCTTTTCGCTTCTTAGTATTCATACTAAAATTCGTCGGATTATGAAAAGACGGGATTGTATATAAAATAGAGGCATTGAACTGCTTCTTATATTTCTTAATATATGATGTATGTAACCCGCTCTCATCCATTGGGATTCCAATTAAACGTACTCCTGCTGATTGAAAAACATTAAGCGAATATAAATAGGATGGTTTCTCTAATAAGATTGATGCCCCTTTCGAAAGAAGCCCCATAGAAATAAGTTGCAACGCTTGAATTGCTCCTGAAACAATTAATATAGAGGCAGGAGATACATATACGCCATGCTCCTTTAAGTATTCGGAAATCTTTTCCCTTAAATACAGATTTCCTTTCGGCTCTTCATACCCAAGCGTCACATTTGACTTTAAAAGCTTATTCATAATTTCTTTCATCTTTTTCTCAGGTAAGAGACTCGGCGCGAGCTCACCTGTTCCTAACCGAATTACATGTGGATAAAATTCAGCTTGATTAATCTCTTGAATAGCTGGGAGATTCGGATAATGAACTCCTGTTTCTACATAAGACTGCCAATTAGGCGGGGATGCGTAAGTTGAAGCATTCTCATTATTATTTACAACAATTGTTCCTTTCCTGCCATTCCCTTCAATATATCCCTTCGCAACTAGTTCATCGAAAGCCATTACAATTGTGCTTCGATTCACACCAAATGTATGGGCCAAATCTCTTTGTGAAGGTAATTTCGTTCCAACGGTCCATTCTCCATTAACGATCCTTTCTTTTATATACGTTTCTATTTGTTTATACAGCGGCGTCGCTAGAGACATATCCGGTTTCCAAACGAATCTTTCCATCATATCACCTTATATTCTTTTTGGTTGGTAAACTCCCCAACCATATGGATGGATACAAATTTTCATTTCTTCTATACAATATACACTATCATAATGAATTAAAATAGGAGGTAATATAATGAGTGAAGCAATTATTCATGGTATCATTCTTGCATTTGGACTTATCATTCCATTAGGTGTACAAAATGTTTTTGTCTTTAACCAAGGCGCTAGCCAACCAAACATTTGGAGGGCAGCCCCTGTAGTATTAACTGCCTCTATATGTGATACGTTACTCATATTGATTGCGGTGCAAGGTGTCTCCCTTGTACTCCTTACTTTTTCTTGGCTAACTAACTCGTTATATATAATTGGATTTTTCTTTCTCCTATATATGGGCTTTGTTATTTGGAGAAGTAACCCTTCCAACGATGTAAAACAAGAAAAAAGTATGCCCTTAAAAAAGCAAATCCTTTTCGCAGCATCAGTTTCGTTATTAAATCCACATGCTATTTTAGACACAATCGGTGTAATTGGAACAAATTCTATTCAATACATAGGAAGTGAAAAATGGGCTTTCACACTTGCAACTATTATCGTTTCTTGGATTTGGTTTATAAGCTTAGCTTTAGCGGGGAAATTTCTAAAAAGACTAGACTCAACCGGAAAGACAATTTTATTATTAAATAAATTTTCTGGTCTCATCATATGGGGTGTCGCACTTTATATGTTAAAACAAGTTATTTATTCTTAATGAACGAAAGAGAATTGCATGTTACTCAAAACATCATGCAATTCTCTTACAAATTATGAAGTAGGTTCCGGTTTCTGTTTTACCGCCTTTGCATCTTTTGCTGGTTTAATCCAAATGATTGCTATAACAGCACCAATGGCAGCGAAAATACTAGTCAAATAAAACACTTCATGGTCCGCCCCTTTCATGAAAAAAGAATATAAAGGTGGTCCAGCTGCTACACCGATAAATCGCATTGAACTGTAAAATGACGTAACTGTTCCCCTTTGCTCCTTTTCAATTCCTTGTGTAATGAGGGCATCTAAACATGGGAGTGCCATACCAATCCCTATCCCCATAATAACGAGACAAAGAAGTAGTAAATAAATCCCTTTTATAAATAAAGGAATGATGACTGATGCAGCTGCCATTAAAAAACCAATATAAATACACTTCTTCATAACATTTTGATTATCTCCAATTTTTTTACCGGCCATATAGGAACTAAGTGACAGTACAAGTAACGGGATAGCAAGCACACACCCTTTCCATATACCATGAATGTCATACTTTGATTCCAGTATAGTCGACAAATAAAAGAGAATTCCGAATAAAATAAGCATAATAATTGCACCTAATGCAAAAATGGCAATTAACCATCTTCCTTTTTCTCGAAACGTAGACAGAATAGATTTTATAAACTCTTTAAGTGGTGGTACTTCTCCTTCTTGTTTCTTTGCCTTTACTAGAACAAGTAATAAAACAATTGATACTACGCATAAAATTGGAATCGCCCAAAATGGTAAGAACCATACAACGGCAGCAAGAGCAGACCCTAAAATAGGGCTCAGCACTTTCCCAAATGTATTAGATGTTTCTATGATTCCTAAACCTGTACTAACTTGTTTTTCGTCTTTGTATAAATCACCAACACACGGTATAACAACTGGCATTGCACCAGCAGCACCAATACCTTGAATCGCTCTACCAATCAATATCCAATTGTAGGGATTATCAACTTTCCAAGATACCCAACCAGTTATCGCTCCTCCTATAGCTGCAATCAGCAAACTCGGAACCATTACCATCTTTCGTCCCCATCTATCTGATAAATAACCAGCAATCGGTATAAGTAGAATGGCTACGATAGAGTAAATTGTAATAATCATGGATACTTGAAACGATGAAATATGTAATTTCTTTTCAATAGTCGGCAAGATTGGGATGAGCATTGAATTCCCTAATGTCATAACAAGTGGAACTGATGCAAGCGCAATTAAACAACAGTTTTCTTTTTTTAACATGTTGGCTTCGAAACCTTTCATCATATATTTCTTACCATATAATAGCCCCGCTGGAACGTAACTTTTCATTCCACCAGGGCTATTACATCTTTACTACTTCCCATTCACAACAAAAGAAATTGGGGAAATTATAGTATTATTCCTATTCTTTGAATCCAGTTCACAATATATCCATACCAATTAATTGAAAAAAAAAGAAAGGAAGAATCCTTCCTTTCTCCTATAACCTTCTACAATTAGCGAGTATATCCGCCACCAAGTTGTTGTTCTGCCATCGCTACAAGGCGTTTTGTAATTTCACCGCCTACAGAACCGTTTGCACGTGAAGAAGTATCAGCGCCAAGTTGTACACCAAACTCTTGTGCAATTTCATATTTCATTTGATCTAAAGCTGCTTGTGCTCCATGTGATGCTAATTGATTAGAATTACGATTTCTAGCCATTACCAATCACCTCCTTATTTATATATAAATTGTGTTAAATTCAAATTAAAATACATGGAAATTTTTGGTTATTTTTTACCATAAAAAAAGAGCCTCTAAAACGAGACTCTCACATCATTTCACATTACGAAGTTACTACTTCTAATTTTCTATTTATTAATACTTTCATTTCTTCTTTTAATATCTCTTTTGCATTATGTCCAAACCATTCTAAGGAAGCAAAAAGATCCGTACCTCTCACTTTCTGAATAATCTCATCATAATTTACAATACCTTCAAATAACGGAACCATACCAATACGACTTCCTGCTGCAGCATATACATTATTAGGTTCAAACACATGCAAATAATCCGCTGAAGATATATTCTTAAAATGGTAATGTAGTATCCACGGCTTTAATCGATGGAAACTGTCTATTGGATCTGCGCCAGACTCCCATATATGAAGAAAATCAAGATTTATTTTTAAATTCGGATGGTTTACTTCTTCTAATAACTCTATAGTAGAAGGCAATGTGTCCGTTAGTGTATTGGGATGTGTTTCTAACAGCACATACATATTGTTCTGAGCAAACACATCACAAATCTTACGTATTCGCTTCACATACTCTTTTCTCTCTTGTTCCGAGAAGTCCTTGCTCCCTTTTTGCCCAGCAAACGTGCGAATTTTATTCGTATTAAACCAATTAGCTAGTACTACAAGTTGTTCACTTTTCTCTATCGTTTTTTCAAAATCTGCTGATAATGATATATCTAAGTAATCACTTATCATCGTAATTTCTAAGTTTTTATCCTTTAGAAAATTCAATTCTCGTTCTGTCGTTTCACGTTCTTGCATGTACAAATTTTGTGCATGCGTCCCCCATAATTCAATTCCTTCAAAACCGTTTTCATATGCAAATTGAACAATATCAGTAAATGAAATTAATTGATGACGAAATGAAATGGTACATAGCGAATATTTCATAGCATTAAACTCTCCTATCTTAAATTCAGTTAGCTTATTAAAGAGTTGCGACAGATTGATTTGTTTTCATACCTTTCCATGATAGAAACTGTCTCTCTAATTCCTTCTTAATTTGCAGTTCAATTGCATTCATTTCATCCAGTTTTTCAATAATCGATACTAGCATACCTTTATTATTCGTCATTGCCATTTTAATTGCACGATACTGTACATTTGTAAATCCTTGTACAATATCCTCTACTCGATCACACCAATAATCAAATTCTTGCTCCGAATATTGCAACGTTTCACGGAAGTATGCAAAGGCATGCTCATAACTATATTTACGAATTGCAAGTACTGGTATTTGTTTTACTGCTGCTACAAGTCCAGAAAGCGCATATCCTTCTTCCTCATTTGCCATTTTTACAATTAAATTTTTCAGTTCCATAGTCAGTTCATTGTCGTTCTTTTTGAATGTTTCTGTGAAATAACTAGCTACTGTTTCTTGCGTTGGCTCTCCAATTCCTTCTATATCAATGAAATAACCTCCACCAAATGGGTTATCTTGAATAGAGTGAAGTACTTTTTCTCTTTCCATATTTCCTTCCCAACGAAAATCAGGATCTAGCATGA
Organism: Bacillus sp. N6; assembly: GCF_052805735.1. NCBI lineage: Bacteria > Bacillati > Bacillota > Bacilli > Caryophanales > Bacillaceae > Bacillus > Bacillus sp. N6. Next base: position 1,890,805 of record NZ_CM127843.1, on the reverse strand, counting down.
ACCATTCTTCTTCTTTCTCTGTTTTTGATATCATTAAATAATGTGGAAACGGTTTTTGATGAAATTTATTTTCCCTCTCTGGTAATAGAGACATATCAACCATTACAATGACATAACGATTTTCCGGCTTGTTTTCTACTAATTCTAAAAACGTTTCTACATTGCTATCTTTATCTTTTGCATGATCATACCATTCGTTTACTTTAATACCGTACAATTTTTCAAACCAAAGTAAATAATGATCATGGTTAATGTTTTCAGAGTGATATGAAATAATTCCGCCTTCTGTTATATCAAAATCTCCATCCCATAGTCCAAAATAAAATGGACGAAAATCAATGTCGCTACGCCTTTTTATAATTTCACAAAAACAACTCACTAAACAGTGCACTTTAATTGAAGTCATACTCTCATCCCCTTTCCTAAAGGTTAGTTATTCACATTTACTTCCTGTAACGGCTCTAACTCTTCCATAAAATCAAGCAAAGATCCTACAGTAAGAAATGCCTTTGGGTCTACCTCATCCTCTGGAACGCATAGCTTTACATCCATTTCTATGTATACAATAAGCTGTAACATCATTACCGAATCTATATATAAATCTTGATTTAAGCGCATCGTTTCTTCTAAATGCGTTACATTTTTCAGTTCCATTTTTTCTATCATAATTTTTAACACGGCATTCTTTAACGCTTCCCGTCTCATGTTGTAACCTCTCCCATCTCTAGTAACTTTCTACTTACTTTTCCAGTTTTATTTTTAGGAATTTCATTTACACTTTCAATTTCATACGGAACTTTATAAGAAGGTAAGTGCTGAATACACCATTCTCTTATTTTCACTGGATCAACATGAGAGATCACTTTCGCTTTAACTATTTCGCCCATCACAGGATGTTTCCCTCGATATACAATTGCCTCTTGCACACCTTCCAATTGAAGCATCGTTTCTTCTACCTCTATAGGAAAGACTTTTAATCCTGAAACATTAATTACATCGTCCATACGCCCCATAAAATGAATGCCACGCTCAGATTTATACCCTAAATCTTTCGTGAAAATTTCCTTATCATTCATTTTCACGACGATTTCTTCCGGTGCATTTTCATCTGAACCTATGCTTATACTCGCATGAGATAGAGGGTTTCCTAAATCTAAATGGCTCTTCATATCATGACATATACTAATACAACCTGCTTCAGAACAACCGTATTGCTGCATCATATATGTTGTCATTTCTTTTAGTTTATAAAATAGTGCTTCTGGCAAAGGCGATCCTGATGTCATAATTTTATGAAACTGGAACGTTCCTAATGGAAAACTCCCCATAATGTGTAACATAAGTGGTACTGCATATATGATATGTTTTTCTGTATTGCGAACTATATTTAATGCGAATTTAGGATTTTTGTTCGTAATAATTACAGGTTTGCTCCCCCTCGTAATTGCGGATAACGTACCACATATTAGTCCGTATGAATGTGAAACAGGAGCCATAACGATTGGCACTTCATCTACTTCACAGTTTAAAGCTTCATTATAGGCAGTAATTTCTGTATCAACTTCCATCCATGCTCTACGAATCAGTTTCGGTTCTCCCGTAGTTCCCGAACTATATTGCAATAAAGAAGGCTCTTCTAGTAAAAAGTTCCCTACTTCTAATTTTGTAAAATCGCCATATTCTCCATATAAAATCCCTACACAATTTGCACGCTTTGCCATTTCAATAGCCGTTTCTTTTGGCGTATCTTCATGTATAAGTAATACTGATGATTTCTTTTCTTTTAAGAAAAACACAAGCGTAATAATATCGAATGGATCTTTCAGACAAAGTGCAAATCTATTTCCTTCTGCTTTTTGAAATTGTTCCATTTCCTCATAAACTTGTAATCTCAATTCAAAATCACTTTTGCTATACTCTTGTTTATTAACAATTAGCATAATTTCCTCCTGTAACAACTGATTTTTGTTTCATAAGTTGTCTTACTCTATACAATGGATTTGGAACTTCATGAACAAGCGATTCCACATCCATATATAATCGACGTTTCGTTAATTGTTCAGCATAGAATGTAGGTGCATATAATTGAATATTTTCAAATCTACCTTTCAAATGTGGATATATTCTTAAATGATCTTCAATTTCTTCAACAACCATCATCCAAAAATGTTCTTCTTTCAATCCATACTCATCCGCAAGTACGAATGCTAATTCTCCTAAATTAAACAGGAAAAGTGCATCTAACACCATCTCTTGCAAACATTCGATGCGATCCATTTCAAAGAAATCATTCATTTTTCCATTCGCATATGTTTTATGCATTTTAGTAAAGTCGGGACATTTGTCAACTTCTTTCAAATATGGACGATAAAACTCAAGCCCTTCATGAAAATCCTTTAACGCAATACGAACAGGCACCCCTTCTTTATGGACTAGAATCATATTTTGTCCATGTGATTCCATTGCGATACCATGCTCTACAACAAGATGTATAACTGGTATTATCGCTTTTTGAATAAGTAATTGTAGCCAATCCTTCATTCCATATTTGTTCAACCACGCATCAATAATTGGTGTACCACCTTTCTCTTTAGCGTATAAACCATTAAAAGGAATTGCATCCTCTTGTGCATCTAAATACTTATGAATGCTTTCGCGCCAAATACATCCTAATGAACCATATATAGCTTTCTTATTCGTGTCATAAGTTACACTTGAAAACTCGCTTAACAAGATTAAACGTGCTTCATCCATTAAATAAGCGTCATTACTTACAACATCATTTAACCAATTTGATATTGCTGGTGCACTCACAACAGAGTATGGTTTCAGTGTACGGAGTGTTGAAGTGTTGAGTAAATTCATCGATAATTTAACGTACGGTTTCTTTGGACTCGTAATATTTCTTAACGTTCTCATTGACTGTTGCGCGCAATAATCGTCCTCTGATGTTCCTAAATAAATAATAAAATTACCCTGTATATGATCCCCATAATTTGAAATGATGAAATTCTCCCACTGCCATGGGTGAACAGGTATAAACACGTACTGTTTTGGATAACATCCCCTATTACGAATTCGTTCCATAAACTCTTCTAATTTACGATCGCCAATCTCCTCTTTTAAAAGGTCGTTATACATCACTTCATTCTCATAACCTACAGTCGCATAATTCTTATGCGCTGCAATCCATATGAGTTTTATTGGCTGCATAAATTCATATCCATATTGAAAATTGTCACGATATTGAAATCCAACACGTGCTTTATAACTAGGGTGATATGGATGGCCGTCTATTAAATGGCTTTCAAACTCATCGTAAGATTTTTGAGTATATTCTTTCTTATTATTTCTTTCATATTGTGCAATCGTGTCTTTAAATATTGTTTGTTCTAATTCGTGCATAAAAGAATCTAATTTAGCTTGTTCTATACTAGCAACCCGAAAAACTTCTTCTAGAAATTGCGAGACAGATTGTATTTCTTGCTGTTCATCTTGGACTCTTACTATTAATGAGTCTAACGAAATACGTCCAAATGTCATCCGTTCCCTGCCATAGCATTTGTACGTGACACTTTTGTCTTCTTCATCAAGTCCTTGTATTATAAAAAGAATTTGTTCTTCTTTTTCTATGCGAACCGGTGTAATAATCCCCTCATAAATTAACGATTCTACTAATTGACGTAGCACTCTTCTTCGTACTGAAATGTAATCTTCTGATTCGAGCGCCTTCAATACTTTCGTATGATACATGTCCACTCTCATAAAACCCTCCACCTTATGACAAAATACCATTATTTGTATTACGTGAAATTTTAACGCTATTTATGAACGAACAATCACTTCTCTAACGAGCGGATTATGTACTTGCACATAAATTGCTTGCTCTAATGGATTACTTAACTCATCGACATCGAAAAATCTCGTTAGTAAATTTGCTTTACACGCTAACTTATCTTCGTCCAATAATTCTCTTAAAAATGTTGAAGGTTCCCGGTTATACGGAAGGAATGATTCAAGTACAGACCTTAATTCCAAGAGAAGAATTTCCTCCTTAATTAATCCTGCTGTGCCAAAACCATTAATGAGGCCAAACATATGATTGAAAATTAAGTAGTAACGAAATCTCTCATCCACAATATAGTCGTCATATAAATTTCCAGTACGTTCTCCAATACCAACTAATTCATTATTAAGCATCTCTTTCATTGAATTACAGAAATAAAATCCTTGATTATCACGGAAATAATATTTGACCGGATAACCATCTTTTAGTTGAACAACGCTATTTTGCTGATGAGCTTCTAATGCAACACCATACTGTAAATACATCCATACCATTGGCTTTAAAGAAATATTCATATATCGTCTAAACCACTCTAAGCTTACTTCTTCACAGCTTTTACTTTCTAAATCTGCTAGGCGATGAATAATATTCGATAACCGCGTACGCTCCCCAGGTATAGCGTCTTGAACTAGCCCAGCAATTAATGTTGCGTCGTTTGCATGTTCACTATAAAAAGGGTTCTCGCGAATAATCACTTCAAATCCAGATTCTTGTGTTCCATAATTTAATGTAATATAGGCTGGATCACAAATAAAATCAAAGCCTGGAAATCTTTCTCGTACTTCACCAATAGCCGTCTTTAACATTTCCTTCCCTTCAAGACCACTCTCAAGTTCTTTCAGTTTATTAATACGCATTGAATTCGTTACTTTCACCGGAAATGAAAACTTAAGCATATACTTCGAATCGGGATGATACAGTGTCCTTAGTGATGATGTTGCCATATAATACTTACCTACAGGTCCAATATACTCAAGCAATTCTTGAACTATCCAATCTTGTACGTAAGTTTGATGCAAGAGCCATTCTGACTGAAGCGGATGAATTGGAATTAATGCATATTGATCTTCCTTACAGTACTTCTCTATAAATTCCTTACTAACCATCTCATCATTACTTAATTCTTCTTTTATAATCGTTGTTGTAGAATCTGATAATAATGATTTTTCATTTACTATACTTTTATGGGCCCGAAAATAATGAAGCTGACATTCTCCTTTTAATTCTGGAGAATACATTGCATTTTTCCAATCCAATATCCCCTGTCTACTCTTTGGTGTAGGATGAGTTAAATGCCCAAATAATAAAGACTGCTCCGCTTCTATAAAAGTTGTATGGAAACCGTATAATGCGGACGTATCTTCTATTCTCTCTTTTGTAAATTCCTCAATATTTTGACAACTATGGATAACTCGAAGCATAAGTTCCGCAGGATTCGTCCCTTCTCCGTAGTTGATAGACATCTCTTTTATTAAAAATGTAATAACTGTAACGTAATCTGCTTTAATAACAGAATTACTATCTCCAATTTGATAATAAAATTGTTCTCCAAACAAATGACGATCTGTTGATGATTTATATATAACTTCTCCATACAAAGTAACGTTCTGTGCCGATAGCCGACAACATAAATATGTGGGGACTGTATCTCTATTCAACGTATTACTGAAGATAATCTTCATTCTTTCATCCTCTGTAATCCATTCTCCACTCCCTGTTTCTCTTAAATAACAGTTTAAAAAGCTTTGTAATGTTGCATGTTCTGCGATTTGTTTCGCATGCTGCATGTTGGTCCTCCTCTTTATATTAAAGCTATCGAAATTTTATATAATAAACGATAATTGAATGTCGTTATCAATTACGATTCTAATTGATAATGATATTCAATTCAAGAGTATATTTCAGAATTTTTTTATCTGATTTAATTTTTCTTGTTTTCTCTCTTTTCTTTAATCTAGTTAAAAATACACGAAAAAAATACTCAGTTTCATACTACATACTTACTATTTTTCATTAGTAATCTATCCAAAATGGTTAAACAAAAGAGGTATACCTTAATTGGTATACCTCTTTCAAACATAAAGTTTACATAATAATATTATTTAAGCAAATCTATATAACTTTTTGTATAACAAATTCAAATCTCTCCAACAATACGCTGTTTCTTCTACCCTTACTCTCTCTAAAAATTTCGTATCAATTTTTTCAGGGTTAAATTTTTCATAAAACTTTTTAGAAGGATTATTCGTAACAACCCAAACTAAAAGTGATTGCATATCATTGTTTATACAATCCGATAATAAAGCTTGAAATAACTTTTGTCCTATTTTCATTCCTTGATACTCTTGTAAAAGGTAGATTGCATATAATTCTCCATCACAATTATATGTACCAGTTCTTTCTACTCCCCCATCGACGAATCCAACTATGTCTCCATTTAAATTCTCTGCTACAAATCTAAATTGATGATTACCTTCTTTTTGAAAAATATCTTCCCATTGTTTTTCTCGTTTCTCATATGCTACATTATCTAGAATTTCGTCAGCAAATATCCCTTTATACGTTGTTTTCCAACTATCAACATGCACCTTCGCTATACCTGGTATATCATCCTTTATTGCTCTTCTAATATGTATTCCCATCATTTCTCCCCCTTGTTACTCATCATTATATCAATTTCATTCCTTAAAAATCCAAATAAAAAAGAGTGAATTCACTTCACTCTTTTTTATCACAATTATCTACTTTCCACTTCAACTGAAACTACTCGATCAATCTCTTTCAGGGAACTATATAACTCTGTTGTATATAAATCTTCTGGAGCTAAAATAACCATCTCCAGTTGCTGAAATGCTCCACTATCTATATCTTTAATTTTCACGCGTTTCACATGCATGCCTAAATTTTTAATTTGCTTAAATATACCATCTAACTCATGATGCTCTTTAACAGTAATTTTTATAGATAAATCCTTTTGTCTTAATGAATACGGTCCTGCAATTTTCACAAGTTGCGGAAGTACATTAATCGCTAAAATAATTAAAACCATAGCAACTGTCGCTTGTAAATAAAATCCCGCACCAATTGCGATCCCTAAAGCTGAAGCAGCCCACACCATAGAAGCTGTTGTTAATCCAGAAATAACATCATTACTTCTTCGTAAAATGACACCTGCGCCAAGAAAACCAATTCCACTAACAATTTGAGCGGCCAGTCGCATCGGATCCATATTTGTATGTCCTGGAACAGAATATACATGCACAGATTCAATTGAAACCATCGTAATTAAACAACTTGCTACAGAAATAACCATACTTGTTTTCACACCAAGTGGTTTATTCTTTAGCTGCCTATCTATCCCGATGAATAATCCTAAAAAGAGTGCTAAACCTAATTTGAGTAAAAATTCATATGACATATTTCCATTCTCCTTACTTTACAATGTTTCCCTTAGAATAACTCACTATAACTCTTTTATGATATCAATTCCAGTCTTTTCTATTCATTTAACGTAAAAAACCGAAAAAACATTTATAACGATGTTTCTCCGGCTTTTTATTACACTTTAGATTCTTCTTTATTTCTGATCTTTAATCTTAATTTCTGCATCTTTGTAGAATGCTAATTTACTGTCATTATACTCTTTTGTAAATTTGTTAAACTGCTCTTTCGACTTTTGTGCTTCCACATTTAATTCATTAACAGTTTTAACTTTTTCACCGATTTCTTTTAATTTCGTTTCTTTTACTTTTAATTTTTCATACAGTTCTTTTTCAGTCGCTAACACTTTCGTGTAATTTTCATGCATCTTTTTGAATGCATCATAACGATTTTTATACGACTCTTCTACTGCTTTTGCTTGTTTTTGTAACTTCTTATCTTCAATCTTCTCTATATTACTTTGAACAGATTTCGTTTCCTTCTGTGCTTTTTCTAACATTTCTTTTTCACTTTTCAATACTTTTTCACGATCATCTACATTTGCAGTAGCTTGCTCTATTTTCTTCACAACTGCTTCATTATGATCTTTACCTTCTTGCAAAATTTGAGCATATAATTCTTGCCCTTGTTTCTCTAACTGCTCTAATTTTTTTGCTTCATCCACTAAAGATTTTTCTTGTGTTGCTGCTGTTTCAAAAGCTGTATATAAATTTTCTTCTGGTTTTTCACCGAAACAACCTGTTAAAAGTCCTACTGATAATGCTCCAACTACTGCTACTTTTCCATACTTCAACGTTCATTCCTCCATTACATACGGTTATCATGCCAGAAGTTCACTGGGAAGTGACTCTCTTCATGATAAGCTTCAAACTCATAACCCTTTTCTTTTAGCCCCTTTAAAATTGCTGGCACAGCAGCAACTGATTGCGGGTGAATATCATGCATTAAAATTACTTCCTGCGGTTTTGTTGCGTTTGTTAATACGTTTTGAGCAATTTGTGCTGCAGCTGCATCAACTGGCATTTTATTGTATTTCCAATCTAATGAATCAATTGTCCAATCCCATACTTTAAATCCGCCTTCTACCACTTTATTTCGAAGACCTTCATTCAATCCAGGCATCGAACCATATGGAGGACGTGTTAATTTAGGTGATTTCCCAATAATATTAGCGATTAAACCTTGATCTTCTTTCATCTCATTTACATACTCGCCATTTTTATATAACTTTGCGAAATTATGTGTCATACTATGCATGCCTACATAATGACCCTCAGCATTTTCACGTTTCACTAAATCAGGAAATTCTTTGACATTCGCTCCAATTAAAAAGAACGTCGCCTTCGCATCATGTTGTTTTAGCGTATTTAATAATTCAGCCGTATATTTCCCTGGCCCATCGTCAAATGTAAGATAAGCAACTTTTCTTTCTTTTCCATTAAAACGACTTGGTGCCGTTTTATTCATTTCAACTTTCGGCTGTTCACTTGCAAGCTGCACTACATTTTCTTGTTTCGCAACAGCTTTTGCTGGTGAAGTAATTGATTGAAACATGTAATACCCAATAGCTACTGCGGCAATCGCTATTAAAACGACTACTATTTGTTTAATTTTTAAAGCTTTTTCCATTCTATCGAATTCCTCTCCCTATTAATCTTATATATAAATCGCCCAATATAATTATACATCTATTTATTTTTATTTCACCATGTAAACAGATTTTTTTGTATTATAATGGGAGTTTTATCAAAAGTATTGTTCCATGTGTTTATACGACTAAACGTATCTCCATGAAGGTCCACCATTTTTTTTGACGATAGCTAAGCACCTATTGTTTGATTATTAATCTGGTAAAATAGCTGGTCAATATATGATACATGATCTTTCGCAATTACTATCTCTTCGTCTTTCACCTTAATCGCTTCATTGTGTATGAATATGTAATTGCATTTTGAACAGTCTTTCTTTAACCTGTTTCAATTTCCACCAATTCAATTGTTCTATAAATAGTGATAAATTGAATTTCCTTCCCTTCAACTTTAGGAGCTAATTTCCAAATAGTCCCCTCTAGTATATCGTATAATTACACCTTTTGTTTATATAAATTAAAATGATTTTAGTATAATTTTTCCGCAACAAAAAAACGTTATTAAAAAGTTGCTAATCCACTTCAAAAAAAAGATTGGCAAAAGCCAATCTTTTTTTATTATTCGTTTCGAACTGGTTTTGGCGTTACACCTAAATGATCATTTAATTTTTTTGAAATATCTTTTACATTTTTTTCATTTGGAATGTAATAATAAATACCACCGATACGTTTATCTGTACCTTCTATTTGCATTTTTTCCATTTCCAAATTAGATCCTGCCATATTTTTTGTAATGGCAAGCATATCGTCAAATGTTAAGTTCGTTTTCATGTTTTTATCAACCGCATCTAGTAAAGAGCCCATTTTGCTAATTGATTGAACAGACATTGCTTTTTTAGCAATTGCTTCTATTACAAGTTGCTGTCTCTGTCCACGCATTGCGTCACTATCAATTTTACGCGTTCTTGCAAGTGCAAGTGCTTGTTCTCCATTTAAATGTTGGTAACCTTTTTCTAAATGGATCATACCAGCTTGGTCTTTACTATCTTGTTCAGTGAAAGTAACTGGTACATCAATATCAATACCACCAATTGAATCGACAATTTGTACGAATGATTCAAAGTTAAACTTCACATAATAATCAACAGGGACATTTAAAAATCTTTCCACTGTATCGCGTGTGCTTTCTACGCCACCAAATACGTGAGCATGAGTAATTTTATCTAATTTTTTTCTAGTTGGAATATAAACACGTGAATCACGTGGAATACTTACTAGCTTAACAGACTTATCATCTTTATTAATTGTTGCTAATAAAAGTGCATCTGTTCGAACTGCTTCGCCATATTGGCTTTTTCTCATTTCACTTCCATCTACACCCATGATTAATATTGAAATATTATCCTTTAAAGGTTCAACTTCTTTATCACGCTTTGATGACTTTTCAATTTTCGCATACGCATCATTTACAACAGCTTTTGCTTTATTATATATAAACGAACCATATCCTACTCCTCCAAAAATAAGTAGGAAAAATGGAATTAATATGAACCATTTTATTGACTTTCTTTTAGAACGCTTTTTATTACTTCTAGTATTTTGTTCTAATTCAGAGCTCATACCCATTCGCCTCTCTTTCTCTTTACCAAGTATAATGTAAGTCTATTTATCTTCATATTGAATTTCCTTTCATTAACCTTACAATTTTGTAAGGTTACTACTTAAACCCAATATGTATTCCATTTCACATTATACTCTCGTACTTATTTTTGGCAAGTCACTATTTACCAATTTCAAAAATTTAACACTTCGCAACATGCAAATTTATAAATTCATTAACTCTTTCATTTTAAATTAGGATATCTTTTTCCAGATAAACGATATGAATAAAGAGTCCAGCTAATGATAAAACCTCTATGAATACAGTATATTTCACGTTATTATTTCTCAAGCGGCGTATACATGCTTTTCTTCCCCTGATTATCAATAAAAGCCGACTTTGCTTTTATTTTCGTTTTTTCTACTTCCATGTCTTCATTTGAGAAGTTCACAATGATTTTAATATTTTTTCCATAAGAAACAGATTGTACTAGCTTATCTTCTGACAAATACGCAAAATTCGTCATCTCTTCTTTTACTGCTTTTTCATGAACTTCATTCCAAACTTTTAGATGCTCTGTAATTTCTTTTTTATGTTTATTCCACTCTACTTCATCTAAATGGTACAACGGAGGAACATTATACAATAATTCAGACAGCATTCGATTTCCAACTTCACCTTTTACCTTTAAACTTCCCCATTCCCAATGGTGCGTTGTAATAACGGAATCATTGTATACTAATTTATATAATGGTACCGAATATACTGGGTTTAAATATACTTGTTTATATTCTTCTTTCAATGGTACTTGTTTTGCATATTTTTCGGGAACATTTTGATTTGGTGACCAATATCCACCGACATAATACGGACTTGTTTTATTTTTCCGCATATCTTCATCGTCCCATTTAATAACAGGTGTTTCAATTCCGTGTGCAAATGCAATCGTACTACTAGCAAAATCATTTCCACCTTCAGAACCAACGACCATACCCTTTTCTTGCGCAATGTAGTCCATTCGTTTTAAACGTGCTTTTAAATCTTGTTCTTGTGTCGTTATATGTTTCGCTGAATAGTCATCGTAAATTTCACCTGTCGCATCACAATCAATAAACCATGAATTATATTTAGGACCATTTTGTAATATATCATTCATGCGTTCCTTTACACTAGGCAGTGATAAAGTCGGGTTTAACTTGCGACCTCTGCCTAAAAAGCCTTGCACCTTTTCTCCGTTTTTCTTCGTTACAGTAGCCTCATCATATAGTGATGGGTCATTAAAGGATGCTGTGTTCCAATTTTTATCACTTTTTTCGTGAATGGAATGATATGAATCATACGGACCAACTAAATACCCCATTTCCTTAGCTTTTGTCACGAAATTAGGTTGCATAAATCCTTGTTCCCAGTTCGGCAGACCAATCCACGCATTTTCTATTCCTACCTCTTTCATTTCCTTTAGTATGTCCGTTCCATCTGCATTACCCCATTTACTTACCTCTTCAACCGCATCACCAAGTAGCGACTTTAATAAATGCTTATTTAAGCTATACAATTCTGTGTTCGTTAAGTGACCTACACCTTTCTTTAATAGCACACTAGCTTCCTGATCAACGTTTTGAAAAATATCCTCTTTATAAAATTCCTTCATGGATAATACTTCGTTTGTATAACGTAAAATAACATTTTTTTGATACTTATCAATGAAATCTTGTTTACTTACTTGATCTAATACATTCAGTTCCCCAGGCTCTGAACTATTCTTTTGAATAAGTTCTTTTAAATGACTAAACAGCGAGCTATTTATTTGTTCCCTTAGTTTTGGCCAATTTATATTACTTTCTGATAAACCATTTTGATTCCAAAAATAAAAATGCGCCGCTCCATATAACTTTTCGATTTCTTTATTTTTTCTAGCCTTTTCTTGTAATGTTTTAAATTCACCTTTTCGAACAATATCATCCTTATACAGTTTAGCAATGCTTACCGCATCATTATTTGTCACATATAATTGAAATCCATATGTTTTATTTTTATTTATGCTCGGAAATTCATGTGTAAAATCAAATCCTATTTTCGGATCCGAATGAAATTTCAATTCATTATTAAACATATTGTTTGCAATATATACAATTGAATATTTCGAACCATTTAATGCGAAAAACTTCATAGAAAATGATTCAGCAAATGAATATGCATCATCCTTTAAAAACTTCTTCCAATTCTCATCATTGCTCGGAATTTGCTTACCCTCCCATAACGGAAGTGTATAATTTTCAGCTTCTACTTTCGGCCATGTAAAGCTTTCTGCACCAGTCGATTCCACTTCAATGTTTAAGTGGTCTTTTTTCTTTTCTAATTTTATTTTCACTTTTTGATCTGGATATTCCCACGATGTACGATCCTTTTCTTTTTTTACATTCGATACCTTCATTTTCGGTAGGGGTTGTGATGCCTGTTCCTTTACCCCCTCATGTTCTACAGTTAATGTGAATGTTTCTGGATTTACATCATAAGTAAAATCTTTATACGTCGATTTCTTTATTTTAGACTCTTGTACAGCATTACTACCTTTTACGTCACAACCGACTAAAGTCGAAAATGGCATAGTTGTTAGAAGACATATCGCTATCATTTTTTTCATCCTCTGCACCTCCACCAATGAATATACAGGTGGTTTGTTACAGGAATGTGGCAAAAAATAATAGAGCTAGCATTTTGCTAGCTCTATTTGGAGTATTAAAAGTTGATATGAACAACTATAATTTGCTTAGAAGATATGTAATACAGTAACTGCATTTTTTCTCAACAATTATGAAACTAAACAAATCAAAATTTTAACAAGCATTCTTTAACTGAAAAAATAAGTGTATACAATGTATCCTAAAAGTAGTACTAAAATGATTATCCCTGTAGCTTTCCAATTCATACCGCCTGCTATATCAACTGGACTACCTGTTTCCGCTCTATTGAGTCCGTCATGTAAAGAACCCGTAGGATTACTTTTTAATTCACTTTGTCTCATACGCTCTCTTTTTTCTTCTGGTGACTCTTTATTCATTTAATCACCTCCAAAATGAATACACTCTTTACTTACATTATTCAAAATCAACATTTGTTTTATATTTTTTTCCGAAAAAACCTAATTTAAAATAGGTTTGCAACGTAAAGAAAGCTAGCCATGCCAGCTTTCTTTACGATCCAATATGCTCTTCCTTATTTACAATAATACCTTTATGGTCGATTTCAAGCTCACATACTTTCATATCTGTAAATACTCTCGCTAATTGCTCAGCGATTTCTTGACGTTTCTCATATGGCGTTAATATAAAAATAGATGGTCCCGCACCGCTAAGTGCTGTGCCGTACGCACCAAATTCTTTTGCGCATTTACGAATAGATGGTAATAACGGTACGAGTTCTAAACGATATGGCTCGTGAAAATGGTCTCTCTCCATCATTTCACCTACAACTTCCCACCGCTTTTGACATAATGCAGCTACTAATACGTTACTTATCGCACTAGCTTTAACTGCCTCATGAAACGGAAACATCTTTGGTAATACAGAGCGACTTTCATCTGTATTTAATTCTTCATTCGGAATAAGAGAAATTACCCCTAATTCCTTGCTCTCAATTCTTACGACGGAAATATCCTTTCCATCAAGTGCTCCGATTACAGTTCCACCTAATATAGAAGCAGCAACATTATCAGGATGTCCTTCAAAATTTGTAGCAATTTGAACTTTTTGATCAGCAGTTAAGTTCAAATTGCCTAGTTGATTCGCAAGCTCTATCCCAGCTACAATCGCTGATGCACTACTTCCTAGCCCTCTTGTTAATGGGATATTACTAGTAACTTCTATTATATGGGGTGATATAGAAGGACATACTTTACATGCCGTGCTAACGATTAAATTTTTATCGTCTGTCGGAATTGATTCTTCAAAGGAATGGATTACTTGCCATTTATCAGCTTTTTCTTTAACCACCACATCTAAATACAATGACAAAGCTATTCCAACTGAATCAAATCCAGGACCAACATTCGCCGTACTAGCAGGGACACGAACACTTAATGGTATCACGACATAATCACCCCTTTAATATGATCTTTAATTTGTTCTATATCATTTGACACACTTGCGATGTCTAGTTGATTTGAAGAAATAGCGATATCAGGATCCTTCAAACCATTTCCAGTTAATACTGCAACAACTGTTTCTCCCTTTTTGATTTTTCCAGATTTAACATGTTTAATTACGCCGGCTAATGAAGCATTTGATCCTGGTTCAGCGAAAACTCCTTCAGTTTTTGCCAATAACCTATACGCATGTAAAATTTCTTCATCTGATACCATATCTATTTCACCACAAGACTGCTCGGCAGCCTCTACTGCATACGACCAACTTGCTGGGTTACCAATGCGAATTGCTGTTGCAATTGTTTCAGGCTCTTCAATTACATGCCCTTTTACAATTGCCGCTGCTCCTTCTGCTTCAAAGCCATGAATTCTTGGCTTCTTATAACCTTTTTCTTTCTCATATTCACAGAAGCCTTTCCAATATGCTGTAATATTCCCTGCGTTCCCAACAGGGATAGCTAGAACATCTGGTGCATTTTGCAATTGGTCACAAATTTCAAATGCTGCTGTTTTTTGTCCTTCAATTCGATAAGGATTCACTGAATTTACTAATGTAATCGGCTCTTCTGCAGCAATATTTCTTACAGCCTTAAGTGCATCATCGAAATTCCCTTCTATTGAAATAATTTCAGCTCCATAAGCGACCGCTTGCGCTAATTTTCCATGCGCAATCTTTCCTTCAGGGATTACGATTATACATTTCATCCCAAGACGTGCCGCATATGCTGCAGCTGATGCTGATGTATTACCTGTTGATGCACAAATGATTGCTTCTGAACCTTCTTCTTTCGCCTTAGCAACTGCCATCACCATACCACGATCTTTAAAAGAACCTGTCGGATTCGCTCCTTCGTACTTACCATATAGCTGAATCCCTAATTGCTTTGATATATTTAATAACGGAATAAGAGGTGTGTTTCCTTCCATTAAACTGACATCAGGTGTGTTTTCATTCACCGGTAAATAAGAAGCATATTGTTTTAATAGTCCTTTATACATATTGTTTTTCCTCCTCAATAATGTAGTAACTGTTTATTTCACTTGCGACAGCTTCTATCGCTCCTAAAACTCGTTCGAATTGATACTTGGAAGTTCGATGTGTCACAACAACAACTTCTGCCAGTTCACGGTTTAAAGGTAATTGAATAACTTCTTTTAAACTTACAGAGTAATTAACGAAACATTCTGTTATTTTTTGTAACATCCCAGGCTCATCTCGTAATGAAATACGCAAGAAATATTTCGAAACTACTTCTTCATCACCTTGTAATTCATAAGGAACTGGTTCTTTTAACGCACTTTTATTTTTCGGCACTTGATTCATATTTTTAACGATGGAAATAATATCACTTACTACAGCAGAACCAGTTGGCAACTTTCCAGCTCCAGGTCCGTAAAACATTACTTCTCCTACCGCTTGACCGTGAACATATACTGCATTAAATTCATTATTTACATTCGATAATGGATGACGACTTGGTAAAAGTGTCGGTTCTACACTTAAATGAATGGCTGATCCTTGTTTTTCTGCTTTCCCAATTAACTTCATAGTAAATCCTAACTTTTCAGCCATTTGTAAATCTTCTTTTTCAACCTTTCGAATCCCTCTTACTTGCACATCATCTAATGAAACATTCATCGAAAAACCTAAGTTTGCAAGAATTGCTACCTTTCGCGCCGCATCTAGTCCATCTACATCTGCTGTCGGATCCGATTCTGCAAAACCTAATTTTTGCGCTTCCTGTAAAGCCTCTTCATAAGACCACCCATTTTGACTCATTTTTGTTAACATATAATTTGTTGTACCATTTACAATTCCCATTATTTTTTCAATTTGATCTGATGCTAGCCCGTCAGTTAGTCCTCTTAACACTGGAATACCGCCTGCTACGCTCGCTTCATAACATAAATCACAATCATTATCGTTTGCCAGTTGAAGAAGCTCTGCACCATATACAGCCATTAAATCTTTATTTGCTGTTACGACATGTTTTTTATTTTCTAAAGCCTTAACAATATGCTGTTTTGCTTCTTCAATTCCGCCCATTACCTCTACTACAATATCAATATTTGAATCATTTAGAACTTCATCTGCATGACTTGTGACTGCAATTCCGTCAATACAAACATCGCGTTCTTTTTCCAAATCACGTACAACGACTGTTTTCACTTTCACTTCGTATCCTGTATCAAGAGCGATTTTTTTATAATGTTCTTTCAAAATATGAACAACACCACTTCCGACCGTGCCTAAACCTAATACCCCAACATTTATAACGTTATTCATCTTCTAATCTCCTCCTAAAAGTTTAATTGTTACACCTATAAATCACCTTACTCTGCTTTTTTGTCATGCAGGTGGTGGTTATTTCCGTACTTATAAATAGTTTCATGTTACCGCACCTCCCTTCAAAGTAATAAAAAAACACACCCATCCCTAGGAAAGGGACGAATGTGTTTTCGTGGTTCCACCCTTGTTCCAATCTAGACGTATTTCTCCCTAGATTGCTCAAGTTCAGATAACGGCTGATACCGTCAATAATTACTAGATTACTCGTTCACTATTGAAGTTCAAAGGTGGTAAAATCATTTCTCGTGTTAGGAAGCTCACACCCTTGGCTTCCCTCTCTGTAAACCGTAAAAATGATTTCTTGTCCTTATCGTTACTTTTTCGTTCATGTTTATTTGTTAACTCATTATACTCGCATAAAAAACAAAATCAACACTATTTTTTAATTATTTTAAATTTTCAATCTCTAAAACCGTAAAAAAACACACTCATCCCTAGGAAAGGGACGAATGTGTTTTCGTGGTTCCACCCTTGTTCCAACCTAGACGTATTTCTTCCTAGATTGCTCAAGTTCAGATAACGGCTGATACCGTCAATAATTACTAGATTACTCGTTCACTATTGAAGTTCAAAGGTGGTAAAACCATTTCTCGTGTTAGGAAGCTCACACCCTAGACTTCCCTCTCTGTAAACCGTAAAAATGATTTCTTGTCCTTATCGTTACTTTTTCGTTCATGTCTATTTGTTAACTTATTATAGTTATCAACTTTTTAAAAAGCAAGCCTATTTTTACTAACTATTTTCAAGAATTTTTTTTATAATATTTTACAATAGCATTATGCAACCGCCACTCAATTTACCTATTTTGTTATTTCTCCATTTTATAAATCAACGGTTCATATATAAATTCCCCATTCTAAAACCCGTACATATCCGCTCTACAAAACTATATTAATAAAATTTCTAATACAATCTTTTTGTATAACTTTCTTCTAAAGAACGTGCAACATCTTCTTCTGAAGTATTCACTTTCGCATGCTCCAGCAACATTTTTGCTGCTGAAGGTAACTCTTTTTTATTTAACCAAGATTCTGGATCCCACATCTTAGAACGAATAAAAGCTTTTGCACAATGAATATAACACTCTTCTATTTCAACAACAATTCCAAGCAACGGATTGCGTCCATTCGCCTGCATTTCTTTCAAAATTTCTTCGTCGTTTATAATATACGCTCGGCCATTTATTCTGAGTGTCTCCCCAAGACCTGGAATAAAAAAGATTAGTCCTACACGTGGATTTGAAATAATATTCAAAATGGAGTCTATACGACGATTTCCTGGTCTTTCTGGAATGATAATTTTATTATTATTGAGTACGTATACAAATCCAGGTGCGTCTCCTCGCGGCGAGGCGTCACACTCCCCTAACTTATTTGCAGTAGATAATACTAGAAAAGGAGATTTAGAAAGGAAATCTACACAATGGTGGTCTAATGATGAAATAACTTTTTTCAATGCTCGCTCACTTGGTTGCCCCAATATTTTCCGTAACTCTTCCTCTGTTGAAATAATCGATTTTATTTCCGTACGCTCTATCCCCACTTATAACCACTCCTTTTTCTTTATTTTCCCAAAATTCAATACAAATATTGTATAATAAAATTTGAGGAAAGGGGAATTAAAATGACAGAGTGGTTAACAATATTTGATCCTGAAAGAAATACACTTGGGAAGAAATTACGTGATGAAGTGCATCGTGACGGCGATTGGCACGAAACATTTCATTGCTGGTTTGTAGAAAAAGATAATGAAGATATGTTTTTATATTTCCAATTACGCTCTAAAAATAAAAAAGAAGCTCCATGTATATGGGATATTACTTCAGCTGGACATATTATGCATGATGAAGATGTACAAATTGGTGGTCTTCGTGAAATTGAGGAAGAATTAGGGCTTTCCTTTCAAACTAATGATTTAACATACAAGGGAATCTTTAAAATAGATTATGAAATTTCAAATCTTACTGATCGCGAGTTTTGTCATATGTATTTTCACAACGTCATCAATCCACTTCCATTCGCACCAGGTGAAGAAGTAGACGATGTGATGAAAGTACATGCAACTTCTTTTCTACAACTATTAAAAGGAGAGATTTCATCTTTAACGACTATTTCAGTCTTAAACAATACACCGATTACGATAACATTTGAAGATATTTATCCGTATGATCTTGCATACTATGAATTTGTTATAGAGCAAGGAAAAGAATTATTAAAAAATAATAGTTAATAAATAAAATAGGACTCCTAGCAAAATATTGCGTAGAGTCCTATTTTTTTATTATTGTTCAAGTATTTTTAATCTACTCTCTACTTGTATAAATAAACGAATGATTAATAACAGCATAACCACTATAATCGCTATTATTGTATGTGGATATCTAAACAGTATACTAATAACACTTCCAATTAACATCATGATAAATCCGTTTTGCTTCATCACTTCTGCACTATACCTGTTACCCGCATCCCATAATTCCTTATTTTTCATAGATCGTTTCGTACGATAACCATATGCCGCATTAATATCGGTCGGTGGATTTTTTTGAAGAATAATTGCCGCAAGTATAAAAATAATACCAATCAATATGCTTATTCCTATGTTTACTAGTGCATCAATCAATTATATCCCCCCCTAACTTACACTTTCATTATACGACACAACCCTTATTTTTCCAATTTATAACACGTTCACTTTCTTTCTTTCGATGTCTGGAACATACTTGGAAGTGTTACAAAACGTGCCCCTTTCGTTTTTAACTGCGGAATAATTTTGTCTAGTGCATCAACAGATCCTTGTAAATGCCCACCTGGAGTAGAATGCTGCAGTATGACACTACCTGGAAATGAATTCCCTAACACATTATTTGTAATCGTATCGGCACTTACACCTTTCCAATCAACTGTATCAACACTCCACTGTACAATCATAAAATTTTGCTCAGTTGCCCAATTCAATTGATTTTCAAGTATTTCACCATACGGTGGACGTATAAATTTAGGAGCATAGCCGGCTAAACGTTTTAATATTTCTTCCGTTTTTATAATTTGATTACGGTACTCAGCGTCATTTACTTTCGCTAAATTCGGATGACTGTACGTATGATTACCAATTACATGCCCTTCATTTGCAATACGCTTTACTACATTCGGAAATTTTTCTGCGTTTTCACCAAGTAAGAAAAAAGTAGCTTTTACATTATGTTGTTTTAACTTATCTAATATTTTTGGCGTGAATTCTGAATCTGGTCCATCATCAAATGTAAGAGCTACTTCCGCTTTATTATACGGTCCTGAAAATGCGTACGCATATTTTTCAACCCATGTAAATGGTGTCCACGATCCACGATCATCTGCTTTCATTTGTACTTCATAGCTTTGAGGGATATATGCGTATGGCAATGCGCTTATATAGTCTCCATAATAAAATGAGTTATATGGCATATAAGCATACGAAACATCTCGTTCTAGTCCCCATTGATATGGAGCAAACATTTCTGGCGAATAAAAATAATACATGATAAAAAACCTCCCTAAATTTTCATATGTGATTCATCTGCACTTTGTTAGAGAAATTGTTATTCATAAACAAAAATAAGACTGTCCTTAATTAGGACAGTCTTACTGCTTACTATTATTAATAAATCGATGTACTATCTTTTGGCAAAGCTTTCACATATTTTAAATAGTTCGTCACTTTATCATCATCATCTTGCGGATATTGATATTCATATTTGTTAGCGATTTCGTTCGCCACTTCCCTAAATAAATCACCCATGACAAAGAAAGACTCCCATATGTTTTCATATTCTGCATTAGAAAATGTTCTTTTAAATTGCACCCACATATCTTTTTCAATATATTGCTCGAAATGCTTTCCAAACTTCCCTGCATTAACTGTAAAATCTGTTTTCATACCAATATACCATTCTAGCATTACGATGAACATATCTCGCACTGGTCCCTCAAGCATTCCTTTTGCATAAGAAAGCTCTTCTCTCCATAGCCCTTTTGCCACATTCGTACTACACCACCAAAATTCATTACAACAATCCAAAAACTCTTTTTCTGTAGGCTTTTTTATTAAGTAATCTTTATCGCTTGCTGGCGGGAATCCTTCCATACAATTATCTTTATCGAGAAGTAATTTACTTAAACTATCTTGTCCAACGAACTTTTTTATTAACTCAACTGGAACTAGCGTTAAATCAATCCGATTCCCATCCATGAACTGCATTAAATACGGAAACTTCCCATCTTCATCTGGTTGAACTAACGACATTTCTTCTGGCATTTGTACTATCATTATTTCTCCAAATCTATGAACCCAATTATGATTAGACGTAAAAGATTGTATATCATTTACAACATACATAATATCATAGTCTTGAAAACAATCTCTTTTCACATTTGGATTTACACGCGATCCATTCATGATAACTGCTCGAATTCTTCCATCCTCTTTTGCTGTATTAATAATTAAGTCTAGCATTTCTTTTTCAGTTCTCATCTACTTATAGCCTCCAATTTTTTGATATATAATATAGTGTTATGTATGTCGGAGGCCCACGAGCTAATCTCGTTATACAAGATACATGTTATAATTTTTCAAACATCTTTTTCATTCTATCTATCTCCTCACCTCATTCTTTTACGATTGCCATTACAAATCCATCGTATCCCTTACTTCCGACAGTTTGAAGCGCTGTAGCACTAACACGTGGCTCAGCAGCTATTAATTCATAGAAACGACGTATCCCTTGTACACGAGGATCGGTACTAGTATTGTCAATAACTTCTCCTTCACGTACTACGTTATCCCCAATAATTACAGTACCCGGTCGTGATAGTTTTAGTGCCCATTCAAAATAAGCAGGGTTATTTTGTTTATCAGCATCTATAAAAATAAAATCAAACGGTTCATACTTCTCGTTTTCTATTTGTTGTAAAGAATCTAACGCTAATCCTGTTCGTATTTCAATTTTATCAGTCAAATTAGCACGCTCAATATTGCTACGTGCAATTTCAGCATGTTTTTCACTTGCTTCCAATGTAACAACTCGGCCTCCAGATGGCAATGCTCTAGCAAGCCATATCGTGCTATACCCGCCTAGCGTGCCAATTTCTAAAACATTACGAGCCCCTTGAATTTGTACTAACAGTTGTAAAAACTTCCCTTGCGTTGGTGATACATCATGTGCTGGCAAATTAGCTGCAGAATTAGTTTGAAGAACCCCTTCTAATGTAGAATCTTTCGGTATTAATACATCACTCATATATTGATCAACAGCCGTCCATTTCTCAATTCCACTCATGCAAATACCACCCCTTTCAATTTTCCAATACTTTCTACCATTCACTTTTGATTATACCGAAAATTCTGTCTCGAATACAAAAAATAAAGAAGGGACATCTACCCCTTACAGAATAGATATCCCTTCTTTTAAAGTTAAATTTACTTCCTATGGATTAGTAGACCAAAGCCCAGCAGATTTAATGAATGTACGTTTATTTAATTTCAGCTGCGCTACGATAAATTCTGCAATATCTTCTGCTTGCATTACTTTATCAGGGTTTCCATCAGTTAATCCTAAATCAACAGCCATATCAGTTGCTACTGTACTTGGAGTTAAAGCTGTTACACGAATGTTATGTTTGCGAACTTCCATCGCTAACGATTCTGTTAGGCCAAGGACACCAAATTTAGAAGCACTATATGCACTTGTTACAGGTGCACCTTTTTGCCCTGCTGTAGATGAAATGTTAATGATATCACCAGATTGTTGTTCAATCATGCTTGGTAAAGCTGCACGAGTTGCATAATATACACCCATTAAGTTTACTTGAATGATTTTTTCCCAATCAGCAACGTCTAGTTCTAAAAACTTACCGAATTTAGAAATACCAGCGTTATTAATTAAAATATCGATAGATCCTAAACCATTTTTTAACGTTTCAATCGCAGTAGTCACTTCTTCGTATGAAGAAACATCAGCAGTTGCAATAACAGCTTTTACACCTTCTGCTTCTACTTCTTTCGCTACAGCTTTTAAGTTTTCTTCTGAACGAGCTAATAGTCCTACATTTACGCCTTCTTTCGCTAATGCGATTGCGACAGCGCGACCAATCCCTCTACCTGCTCCTGTAATTAAAGCATTTTTGCCTTGTAATAATTCTGCCAAGTATAACACTCCTTAATCATCTCAGTTATGTATTATATTAAAATTGTATCTATGTTTATGTAAAAAGGCAATGATGCACTTTCATGTGCGTAGGTTACTTGTAGGTAACTATAGAAAGTTTTTATTTATAAGTTTCATTTTTTTACCATTATTCATGTAAAATAAAAACAAATCCAGCATAGGGGAGTGTATGAGTATGAAAAGCGAAGGAAAAGCTTTTCAATATAATTGCAGTAACGGTAAATGCATTTTTAAAGAGAAATAGTGTTAGAAGGTTCTCCTTCTAACACTATTTCTCTTCATGATTCGGCATACGCACAATAAATTCAGTACCTTTTCCTTCCTCACTCTCCACTTTTATCTCTCCTTGATGAAGGTCGAGTACTTTCTTTACAATAGCTAAACCTAAGCCACTTCCTCCATAGGCACGATTTCGTGAAGAATCCGCTTTATAAAAACGCTCAAAAATATGTTGTTTCTGTTCTTCTGATATACCGATTCCCGAATCACGGATGCGCACTTCCACTACTGTTTCATGTTCCTTTAACTGAATAGTAATCGTGCCACCGCTTGGAGTAAATTTAATACTATTATGAATTAAATTAATCCACACTTGACTCATACTTTCTTGGTCAGCAATAACATGTACTTTTTCTAAATCTAGTTCTAACTCGATTTCTTTTTTAGCCCAGAGCGGTTCACTATTTAACACAATTTGCTTTAACTGCTGATCTAATCGATAACTCACTCTTTCTGGTATATACTCTTCTGATTCTAAAAGAGTTAGCTTCAATAAGTTTTGACTTAGTTTAGATAATCTCGTTGTTTCAGTTTCAATAATGGTAAGATAATGTTTTCTTTTTTCCTCAGAAAGATTATCGTCTTGTAGTGCTCTAGCAAACCCTTTTATAGAAGTTAATGGTGACTGTATTTCATGAGAAACATTCGATACAAATTCTTGTCTCATTTTCTCCATCGTATTCAGTTCATCTGTCATATCATTTATACTTTTTACGAGCACACCAATTTCTCCATCATACTTTTCTTCATTTCGTATTTTTACGGAGAAGTCTCCTTTTGCAATTTTTTGTATCGGTTCAATAATAGTCCAAATCATTGCCTCTCGTTTTGGCCTCATTAATATTCCAATTAATGTCCAAATAAGAATAATAAATACAAAACCGACCATATCACTAATTAGAAAGGCAACAAATGGCGATACGTTTACGTCAAAAGCATTCAATATACTAGTTGCTACATAAAATGCGATAGACCAAATGATAGTAAGAAAAGAAAAGAGCGCTAATACCGCTCCAAATACTTTCAGCATCTTCAACTTACTCATTCGTTTTCTTTTTCTCATTTACTTACCTCTAAGCGATACCCTAATCCTCTTATTGTTTTAATACTAAATTTCGACTGCTCTTCTTGAAACTTCTCACGTAACCGATTAATATGAACGTCTAGTGTACGTTCATTCCCTTCAAAATCATATCCCCATATTTCCTCAATTAATTGCTCTCTCGAACAAGTTCTTCCCGATTTAGACCCTAAAGTAAAGAGCAACTCAAATTCTTTTAACGGTAACGTAACCGTTTGTTCTCCAGATGTAACTTCGAATGTTTTACGATTTAATAATACATTTCCAACTTGAATCGATTGTGAAACTGTAATTTGGTAACGTTTCAATAATGCCTTTACTCTCACTACTAGTTCTATAGGGTCAAATGGCTTTACAAGATAATCATCTGTTCCAAGGTGAAATCCTTTTACTTTTTGTGATGTTTCCCCTTTGGCAGTTAGCATCAGAACCGGGATATCATAGTATTTTCTTAATTCAAAACATACATCAAATCCATCCATATTTGGCATCATGATATCAAGAATAACCATATCGACTTTTACGTCATCCATTTTCCGAAGTGCATCTACTCCATCAATTGCCTCATATGTTTGAAAACCTTCTCGTTCTAAAAATACAGAAACGAGTTCCCTAATGTGTGGATCGTCGTCTACTATTAAAATTTTAGGTATCAAAGGAACCATTTCCTTTCTACTTAGCATCTAATATATTTTTTTAAAATGCACCCTCTTTAATTTTCAATTGTTGCGTTGCAAACTCACGATACATATCATGCGTCTGTAATAATTCATCATGCGTACCACTACCTGTAAGATTCCCTTTTTCAATAAAGATAATTTTATCTGCATCTACAACAGTAGAAAGTCTATGCGCAATCACTAACGTTGTTCTGCCTTTCATTAAGTTATTTAACGCTTTTTGAACGACAGACTCAGATTTACTATCTAAGCTTGAAGTTGCCTCATCGAGCATAAGAATTTGCGGATTTCGAAGTAACGCTCGGGCAATGGCAATTCGCTGTCTTTGTCCACCAGAAAGCTTCACACCGCGTTCTCCAACTTCTGTTGCATAACCGTTTGGTAAGTCATGAATAAATGCATCAACATATGCCATTGCTGCTACTTTTTCAATTTCTTCATCCGTTACTTCACCTTCAACGCCGTAACAAATATTATCACGAATCGTTCCATCGATTAACGGACTATCTTGTGATACGTAACCGATTTGACGTCGCCATGACTGTAATGAATAACTCGTAATTGATTCTTTTCCTAATTTAATGGCACCACTAGTTGGCTCATAAAAACGTTCCAGTAATGAGAATAACGTTGTTTTCCCACTACCACTTGGTCCTACAATCGCTGTCACTTTTCCAGATTCAATTGTGAAATTAATATTTTTCAAAACTTGCTCTTCTTCGTTATACTCAAAATGTACATTTTCAAGAACGATCGGTTGCTTAGCATTTGTCACTTTCACACCAGTTTCATGATCTTCTACTTTATATTCTATAATCGTACTAATTCTTTCCGTTGCACCAATTGCCTTTTGGAATTGTGTAAAGAACATAGATAATTGACTCATCGGCATTACAATTTGAACTAAATACAAAATAAACGCTACAAGTTCACCAGTTGTTAATGCACCGCTAGAAACTCTCATCCCGCCATATCCTACGATAATAACAAGTAGTGCCATTAAAACAAACGACATAACTGGCGAAATTAATGCTTGCACTTTTCCTTCTTTCAAACCAAATTGTAATAACTTTTGTATGCCTGTATTACCCGTTTCATATTCTCTTTTTTCTGTATTTGAAGATTTCACTAAACGAATTTCTGATAACACTTGCGTTAACACACTTGTAAAAGATGCCGTTTCATCTTGAAGCGCTTTTGAAATCTTATACATTTTTCGTCCAAGTGGAACTAAAATTAATACAGACAACGGAATAACCGTTAAAAGTAACGCAGTCATTTTCCAATCTAACACAAATAATACAATTAACGATCCAACAATTGAAATACCACCTGTTAATAAGTTTGACAAATGCTCAGAAATTAACGTTTTCACAACACCTGTATCATTCGTCATACGGCTAATGGTATCACCTGTTCTATTTTGATCGTAATAAGATACCGGCAAGATAAGTACCTTTTTCCACAAACGTTCTCTTAGTCCCGCTACAATCTTCTGCCCAATATAATTTAGTAAATATATAGACAACCCTGCCGCAATAGTTTGCATTACAAAGAAAGCAACTAACCCAACAATTTCTCCTGCACTAATTGAAGAAAGCGAAAAATTATCTACTAATCCTTTTGTTAGCATAGGAATAAATAAACTCGCTCCCGTAGAAAGCAAACTCATTAATAACGCAAAAATTAAAATTCCTTTCGGAGGATTTGTATCTTGAATAAGGCGTAAAAACTGCCTCCAGCTCCCTTTTTTCTTCATTTCATTTCTAACTTCCATTCCTGTTCATCTCCTCATGTTAAACCAAACTATTCTTTCTAAAATTAGAATACGATACAAATGTAAACTGAATGTAAACACACTTTTTCTATTTTTACAAAATATACATAAAAACTCATCTTTACAACAGATATAAATATCTGATATTATTACCTGGTACTTAATATTATTCTATGTAAATTATAGATAAATAATTTAAAACACGATATAAATCTCCAGTTAGTGAAAGGAGTATCCTTTTTGCAAACAAATATACATTCTGAAAAGGAAACAATTATTTTTATTCATGGATTAGTTGGCAATCGTCGTGCCTTCAAAAAGGAGCAAAAACGATTTTCTGCCTCCTACAACATTATAACTTATGACTTATTAGGTCACGGTGATGATAAAGGAGAAGCAATCGACTTTTCATTACAGCGTCTCGTAGATCAATTATTAAACTTATATGAACAAGAAGGTATTAAAAAAGCTCATATTTGTGCGCTAAGTTACGGCTGTTACATCTCTACAATTTTTGCACAAATACATCCAGAAAAAGTATTAAGTATTTGTCATATTGGAGGACATTACAATAACCCTTCTCGCTTATATAGCGTATTCCAAAATTTTTGGGAGAAGCGAGGGGATGAATACTCTAAATGGCTCTCTCAATACGCAAATACTATTTTTCCAAGTGGTATACTAAAAGCAAATCCGTTTGCAGTCATTTCAAGAAATATTTACTACCGTTTCGGATTACAATTACATTCATCCATTATTGCCCAGTCATTACGGCATCGGTTAGAATTCGATTTAAAGTCTAAATTAAAATCACTTCCTCACCCTATACTATGGGTAATGGGAGAGCATGATCATCTCTATAAATCTTGTCTATTTGATTTGAAATCTATTTTACCTAACGTTCTATATAAGGAAATACCTTTAGCAGGACATGCAGCGAACTTATTTCGTCCTAACTATTTCCATGACTTATATGATCGATTTTTAAATGGAAATTTAAAATAAAAACTATTAAACTTCCAATTTATACAACTATAAAAAGGCTTCCCAAGTTTCCTTGGAAAGCCTTTTCTCTATACGAAAAGTATATAAAACTACTTTTTCTTAGTATGCTTTTGTGTAACCTAATAGGTGCTTGCTCCAGTAAGAGTTACTTACAGAACTAATACGTACACCAGTTGCATCTGTTTCTGCACTAATGAACTGACCGTTTCCTAAGTAAACACCCATGTGAGAAGGACCTGATTTATAAGTATTTTGGAAGTATACTAAATCACCTGGTTGTGGATTGCTAGTTTTTGTTTTAGAGCTCCAGTATCCAGCAACTGTTTGACGAGCGCCTTTATGACCAGTTTGATTTAATACGTAGTGAATGAATCCACTGCAGTCAAAACCAGCAGGTGTTGTACCAGTAGTTCTGTATGGTGAACCATTTAAAGATCTAGCGAATCCAGCGATTGAAGATGTATCTCCACCTGTTGTTGGTTTTTGTACGTCTTTACCTGGTTGTTGAACGTTATTTGTAACGTTATTGTTATTGTTATTTGTAACGTTGTTTACTCCGCCTTTTACAAACTTAACGAAGTCTGCACTTACGTAACCCGTGCGGCCGTTATGGTTAATTTTGTACCAGCCATTTTCAGCGCCAGTAACGTTTAGTACTTTACCATTTGTTACTCCACCGATTACAGCGTTGTATGTAGCTGGGCCTGTACGTACTTTTAAAGCACCAGTGTTAACAACATATGAACCACCAGTTTGAACTGTTGTAGTATTGTTGTTTGTAGTTGGTTGTTGTGTTTGGTTAGATACAGCAGAACCACCTTTTGTTACGAAGTCTTTGCTTACGTATCCAGTTCCACCATTGAAGTTGATTTTAAACCAATCTTGTACTTCACCTACAACTTGTACTGTTTTACCTTTGTTTACAGAACCTAATACTGTATGAGATGTACTTGGGCCTGTACGTACGTTAAGTGAAGAAACGTTTACTGTGTAAGTACCTGTTCCTTGTTGAACAGTCGTTCCTGTTTTGCCACCAGTCGTTACGAAGTCACCACTTACATAACCTGTTTGACCATTTACGTTTACTTTGAACCAACCGTTTTCTTGTCCAACTACTTGTAGCACTTGACCTGATTTCACTTTAGAAATAACGTTATGTCCTGTACCAGCACCTGAACGAACATTTAATACATCAGCAGTTACTGTGTATTTTAATTCAGAAGTTGTTTCTACAGTTTTTGTTTCAGTTACAGTCGTTTGAGTTTGAGTTTGTCCATTAATTTCTTTTAGCGCTTCATTTGAAACTTGTGCATGAGCAGAATCCATTCCTGGAACTGCAACGCCAGCTACAGAAGCTGCTGCTAAACCTGCAATTACTTTTTTCATAAGTTGTCTTTACTTCCTTTCCCTACTATCCTCTTAAAAAAAACTTAAAACTTTAATACTTTACAATATTATCAAAGTAAAATATTCATCCAGTTCCATTTTTTAGCAAGAGTTTTATTTTTCACACAGAGTTCATTTTAAATGAACAAAGTGAAATCCGTGTGAACTTCATGTGAACTTTATCATTAATTATAGTGTTTTTGCAATGATTTTTTCAAATTTCTTATATATCGCATGAAAATTCGACATTTCATTTAATATCTCAATATAAAACATCGCTTTTCTATCTTCTATAAAAAATTCTATTAACCTAATACAAACCACATTATGTATTTCCTTATAAAGCTCCTTACATGAAGTATACTTTCATCATGACAAAAATCACTCTATTTATCAATAGTATAATATTTTTAGAAAACTAAATTTCTATACTATCTTCAATTTTGAAATAATTTGACGAATTGTAAGATTTATTTCATAAAAACCATTTCTCCTTTAAAGAAAACACACATCATACCAACTGTTCTATTTTTCTAACCATGGAATTTATAGGATATTCATAGTATTATATACACATCTAAATAAATTGAAATTTTAGCGAACTGATATTTTTTCATTCCCTTATAAAGTAAAACTTTAACCAATAGGGCTTTTATCCATCCCCAATGATTATTAGAGCCCTCACCACTCGGACTTCCCATTCATGTCGAGTTTTATTGAAATAAAAAGAGGAGGCATATTTGTGAGAAATATAATAGATGATCCAATACAAAAAAATATAGAGCTATACTATGCTTTTATTCAATTCGTTTCAATGATAACATTACAAAAAGTATCAGCTATTGAAATACGTAAAAATGAATTAAAAAATCAGATGAAAAATGCTGGACAAAAAAACCCTTATTACGTATAAAAAAGGTGAACAGGTTATATTCCTGTTCACCTTTTATCAAATTATTTTATTTATAAATTTTCACACGGTTTTCTAACGGTTGGAATTCTTTTTCACCAGCATGTACTACCGGTTTACCAAATGGCATTTGCGCAGTGAGCTTCCAATTTGCTGGAACATCCCACTCTTTTCTCACTTCTTCATCAATTAGCGGATTGTAATGCTGCAACGTAGCACCAAACCCTTCAATTTCTAAAGCTGTCCAAATTGCAAATTGTAACATTCCTGATGATTGCTGAGACCAAGTTGGGAAATTATCTTTATATAATGCAAAGTTTGCTTGAAGGCCTTCCACAACTTCACTGTCTTCAAAATATAAAACCGTTCCATAACCACTTTTAAATGCATTCATTTTTTCTTCAGTAGGTGCAAAGTTATTTTCAGGTACAATTTTTCTTAATGTTTCTTTCGTAATATCCCATAATTTATCATGTTGTTCTCCTAATAAAACAACAACGCGAGCACTTTGAGAATTAAAAGCTGAAGGTGTATGTTTTACAGCATGATAAATCACTTCTTGAATTTTTTCATCAGAAACTACTTGCTCTTTACTAATTGCATAAATAGATCTTCTGTCTTCAATTGCTGAGTAAAAATCTTTTGCCATCATAATTCCCTCCAATTTTCAATTGAGGCTATTTCATATGTATATGTCATATTACGCCCCTCAAACTTATTATTAATAAGCTTATAACTTTATAATATCACAGCAACAAATAAACTCAAATGATAACACTTGTATTTAGAATCTTTTTCCTTTTTAAAGTTAAAATAAAAAGACCGTTTGTTGTTATCTAAAATTAGTAACAACAAACAGTCTTACTTATGTAGCGATCTAGATTCGTATTTTACTTAATTAACTAATCCAAATGCATACGACATTAACTTATTTGTCTCTGTAAAACGTTTTGTTTTACTTGATGTCCCCATGACCACTGTAATAAATCGATTATCACCTTGCTTTGCAGTCCCCGTAAAACAGTATCCTGCGCTATCTGTAAATCCAGTCTTTAGTCCGTCCATTCCTTCTATATATAAACTTTTATTATTTTTATTTAACATGTCGTTTGTGCTTATAACATTAATATTATTAAATGCTAGCTGACTTTGACGTAAGTGAGTCACTTCTAATATTTCCGGATAATCTTTTATAAGATGATACGCCAATTGTGCTACATCACCAGCCGTCATTTTTGTTTCACTTCCATCTGGCTCTTGTAATCCAGAAGCATTTGCAAATTTAGCATGTTCCGACATTTTTAACTGTTTCGCTTTTGCATCCATAAGCTGAACGAAATCTTTCTCCGATTTTGCCATATGTTCTGCTAAAGCCACAGCTGAATTATTAGCTGACTCAATCATTAATGCATGATATAAATCTTTAACAGTTAATGTGTCATTAACTTGTACTGGGATTCTCGCTCCCTCTGTTTGTGCCGCCTTCGCACTCATTTTAACTGGATCTTCCCAGCGAACTTTCCCGTTATGTATACTCTCTAGTAGGAGATACGCTGTCATCATCTTAGACATACTAGCCGGTGCAAAAGCTTCATTTTCATTATATTGATAAATAATATCTCCATCACTCGCATCGATAATCATAGCCGCTTTTGCGTTAATTTCTGGTGGGATGTACTTTGGCGGGACTACTTTTTCAGTAAATCCTGCTTTAGGTAGTTCTGCCACTTGCAAAGGTTGTCCTTCTACATTCGCTACGCTCTTTTGATTTCCTTGGAATAAGAACCAACATATCCCTAAAATAATGACTAATAGGACTGTCATCCTTCCCCATTTTAACCGATTCATTTCAAAACTCCTTTAGCAAACCTTTTATACACTCACATTTAACCTTAACAACAATTCCTTTATACAGTCAAGGTAAAAAGTATATTTATTCATATACAGTAATTATTATTTTAATTTATTTATGTTACACTAATAATACTGAAATATAAGAATATTCAACAATAAAATCTTGTAAATAAACTATTTAATAGAAGGGATTCATACAAATGCTACTTCCAAAATCATTAAAATATGGAGACACAATTGGGATCTACTCCCCTTCTTCACCAGTAACCTACACTTCCCCAAATAGATTTGGACGAGCAAAATCTTACTTACAACAGAAAGGGTTTCATATATTAGAAGGTTCATTAACAGGTCGATATGATTTTTATCGTTCTGGTAGTATACAAGAGCGTGCTGATGAACTAAATGCCTTGATAAGAAACCCTAATATTTCTTGTATTATGTCAACAATTGGTGGGATGAATTCAAATTCAATATTACCTTATATTGATTATGATGCTTTTCTAAATAACCCTAAAATAATGATTGGATATTCAGATGCAACTGCTTTATTACTAGGAATTTATGCTAAAACAGGAATCCCTACATTTTATGGGCCAGCTCTCGTCCCTTCCTTTGGCGAATTTGAACCTTTTGTTAATTGTACATACAAATATTTTGCAGAAACTTTACTACATCATCAATCTCTTCCTTATCATATAAAACAACCATTATTTTGGTCAGATGAATTTATTAATTGGGAAGAAAAGACTAAGGAGAAAGAACTTCGACCAAACAATTGGATTTCAGTAATTGACGGAAAAGCTACTGGTCGTATTATTGGCGGGAATTTAAACACGATACAAGGAATTTGGGCTAGCCCCTATATGCCACATATTCAAGAAGGCGATATTCTCTTTATTGAGGACAGTTCAAAAGATGCAGCTACTATCGAAAGAAGCTTTTCATTCCTTAAAATTAACGGTGTATTCGATAAAATTTCAGCTATCATTCTTGGAAAACATGAGCAATTTGATGATTGTGGTACAAATCGAAAACCTTTTGAAATACTGTTAGAAGTACTTCAAAATCAAAAAATTCCTTTTCTAGCTGACTTCGATTGTTGTCATACACATCCAATGATTACTATACCTATCGGTGTTCAAGTAGAGTTGGATGCAACAAATAAAACGATACATATTGTAGAACCTTGGAAAAAATGAATGCATGGCTTCTATTGTTTTACAATAAAAGCCATGCAGCTAAGTTTCCCATTGCTTCCATCTCATTTTTTGTTGCTTATTTCGGACTAGTTGTACTTTTATTCGGATATGCAATTTTATGGCAACAAGTAATTAAACATTTCGAAATTTCAAAAGCATATTCACATCGCGGGATTATTATACTATGGTCAATGCTTTGGTCAATGCTTTGGTCAATGCTTTGGTCAGTATTTCTATTTGGAGATACGATTTAGTGGAATCATTTACTTGGTGCAGCTATTATTATCGTTGGTGTAATCGTTTATTGTATCCAATAATAAAAAGCTCCGTTTATCACAAACGGAGCTTTTTACTATTGACCTAAATTTTGCACCTTATCTTTCAAATCTCGAACTTGATCTACCGTCTGCATAAGCTCTGAGTTTTTAAATTGCTCTACATCCACTTTTCCTTCTTCTATCTTTGTCATCGCCGTATCAATTAACGTATTTAACTTTTCGTTATATCCGACGATTTGTTGATGAAGATCCTTTGCTACATCAGGTGGCGTTAATTCATTGAATGCGGGTATATCTTGTTTAATTTCACTAAGCTTCGTTTCTAATTCTTTTCGAGCCTCGCTATCATTAACGGCCTTTTCTGCTAATGCTGGTGCATCGTTTGCAAATGCACTTATTTCATTTACATAGTCTGTCGCCTTTTGAGCATAATCTATGGAGTTCTTTCCTTCTTCCACTATTGAACATCCCATTAAACCAATTGAAACTATAAATACTAATAAAATTGATTTTATTTTCATTTTAGACTCCCTTCGTCTTTATCATTGTCTGTAATTTTCTCTATACATAACTTCTAGCTAAATTGTTTATAACCTTTTTCAAATAGCTATTTATCCTCTTACATGCCCTATTATCGTTACAACATCTATTTCTATATGTACGCTTATAATATCTTCAATTATATCCATATATCCTTGTCCTATAGCTGTTCCATAGTGTAATGTAAGCCCCTTCTTTTCATACACTGACTTTGGCACTGAAAAAATAAATCTCCTCAAGTTTCTTTCATCAGCTGGTTCCATAATTAAAACAATCCCATCCTCATCAAACATATACGCTCGCCCTCCAACTTTACATTCACTATGGCTCAGTATTGCCTTGGTCAGCAAAATTTAAAACATAATAAGTTAAGATACACTCCGCTCTATCATAAAGTGAAACTTTAATTAGCCCTCACCAGTCGAATCTTTACCAGCAAATAGCGGGATAAAAATAAAAAGCATTCATTCTTTTTTGTTAAGAATGAATGCTTTTTAAAAAATCAATTTCTAACTCTAGCATCTTTTTTTGACGAGGTTTTACTTTCCTTACGGGAACTCCAGCGTAAATATACCAATCATCTAAACTCTCTTTTACCATACTCATCGCGCCGACTGCCGTTCCTTCTCCTACCGTTACATTTGGAAAAATAATAGAATTAGCACCAATAATCACATGTTTTTTTAAAATAACTTTTTCTGCTTTCACATTCCTATATTGATTCGGGACGGTTGGCCCCATTAATGTATTTCCACTGAAATCATCAAGTACTGCATATACGATTGTTTTAGCTGAGATGTTTGCAAAATCATGCATTTCAATCCCAACTTCCCCTCCATATAACGCTGTATACGCTGATATGTGCGAATAACTTCCAATTGTGATTTTACCACTTAAAATGCAAAAATCATCAATTCTTACATGATTGCCAACTGATATAGCACTCGGATTATATATACTTGCTTTTTTACTAACCAATACATTTTTCCCAACAGATAAAAATCCAATTTTCTTTAGTTCTTCTTGACTATAAAAACTATTCATCTACCGACACCACCTTCTGCTCTAAACAGATTACAATTTGCTCTACTAGTTCTTTCGTCATTCCTTCCCATAAAGGTAAACTTACGATTCGTTTTGCTATTTTATTCGTTTTTGTTAAATCTGTAGACTTATAGTTTTTAAAAAGAACTTGTTGGTGGCAAGATGGTGAAAAGTATAATCTAGCTTCTATTTTCTGTTTTTTCAGTTCTTCTATTACTTGTATGTTGCGAACTTCTTCTGGACAAATGATAGGCATAAATTGGTGAATAACTGCTTCTGTCTTTTGGACATTCCATCCTTTTTTCATTAGCCCAGTATTTTGTAACAACTGTTTATACCATTCAGAAATACGGGTGCGTTCTTTTAATTTTTGATCCCACTTTTTTATAGTCGCAATCCCAATAGCTGCTGCGTATTCAGACATTTTACAATTAAACCCCATCATCGTGCATTCACGATTTTTATCAAATCCGAAATTCCCCATTCTTTTAATACGTTGTATATCTTCTTCGTTTTTACTATATATGAGCCCTCCTTCACCAATTCCGAACGGCTTTGTTGCATGAAAGCTATATACGATCATTCCACTAAAATCTTGACCGTAATGCATCCCTCCATTCATTAATCCAAATCCCGGCGCCGCATCTACGACAACCGGAATCCCCTTCTTCTCTAATTCTTCATATTCTTCTAAGTTCATCCATGATCCAAAGGTGGCGTACGGGACAACAATCGCAACCTCTTCTTTTAATTCTTCTATCTTATCCAAAAGTACCGTTTTATCCATATACCAATCATCTATTGAAATATCAAT
Source organism: Bacillus sp. N6 (assembly GCF_052805735.1). Lineage (NCBI taxonomy): Bacteria > Bacillati > Bacillota > Bacilli > Caryophanales > Bacillaceae > Bacillus > Bacillus sp. N6. Next base: position 1,854,783 of record NZ_CM127843.1, on the reverse strand, counting down.
AAAGTAAGGTTCCAGTCCACACCAAATAGCGGCTAAGGCAGTCGCAGGGAATGTAAAGCTAGGCATGAGAGCATACTTTCCCTTTCTTCTTTTCTTTAGTTGAATAGCCGCCATTAACCCTAACGTTGCGTTTGCTACTGTTGTAACAGCTCCCCTGTTTTGAAAAAATGACGACATAATTGTTTCCTCAAAACGTTGATTTATAGGTCCATAATTCGTATATATGTGAGATGTATCAATTTCCTTCAATTCGTCCAAATACTCACTTACAGGTACAGTTGAAGCACGTAAAAAAGGAATATTCTCCATATCTATCTATTCCTTCCTATCATTTTCGGACAATATAGAGCATATCTGTTTCAGATAATCCAAATTTCCTAGCACTTTTCATTCCTTGTTTTTCTGCTATGTTATATAATTCTACCTTAAATCCTGCATTCATTAATCGTTGAATAAATCCCGATTGATTATAAATTCTCACATGATCTTCTTGACCAAAAGCTAGTTTCCTCAATTGTGGTGTTACAATTAATTCATTCTCTACAATAAAATCTACATTCATTACGATTGGTACTTGAATAATTCCCCATCCATTTGGCTTTAACACTCTATATAACTCTCGCATTGCTTTGTCATCATCAGGAACGTGTTCTAACACATGACTACACAATATTACATCAAAAGTATTACTATCATATGTAATCCTTGTAACATCAATTTCCTTCATTAATGGATCCTTTGGTTCTAAGTCACCACATACATACGTAATATTTTTATACTCGTTAAACCAATCTCTTAACTTCGCTTCAGGTGCAATATGAAGCATTGTATAGTTTCTATTTAACAAGTCCGTTTCCGTTTCAATGTACGCACGATACAATCTTTCACGATCCATCGAATTACAAACTGGACATATCCCTGTATCTTTATTCCACATCTCAAATTTATATTTCGGAAAATCATAATGTGCTGGCCAAGGTGAAAATTTTTCAAATTGTTTATTGCAATATTGACAATAACAAGATTCTTTCTCGAACATATGAGCAACTAACTTGTTTAACCCTTTTTTTATCTTTTCATTATAAATTTGATCTAGTTCGCCATTTCTTACTGCATCCTTAACTATAAATCCCGCATTTTCTAAACAATAAGATAAACTCTCTTTATACTCACTTTCGGAGCTTAAAAATCCACTATTATATGCATCTATAATTAATTCAATCCACTCTTCAATTGTCATTAAAATAAAATGCATTTGTTTTTGATTTTGGCCACTATGTTGTCTAAAATAACTAAGAGGTTCTTGTATATAAACTACTTTTCCTTTCCTCATCATATCTAGCCAAGTTGCAATGTCATTAATAGCAGAATAAGCCTTTCCTTTAAAATACCCAAACTTCCCGTCAAACAAATCACGATTAAATAAAACAGTTGTCGGCTCACCAACTACATTTTTTAAGTTTTTTAACATATAATTCCCTAATTCTTTTCCTTCAAAAAGTGTAGTTTCTTTCGCGATTTTCATATTCAATGTTGAAGGTGGTAATATCTCTCCATTCTCATCAATCAGTTCACGATATGACGTCACAAATGAAATATTTTCTAACGTCAAAAAGTATTGCATCATTCTCTCGATCTTTTCATGATGAAATAAATCATCATCTAATAAAAAGTTTATATAGTCCCCATCCGCAAGTTCTACACACTTATTAAAGTTTTCGGCAACTAACGGCGTTTCATTTTTAACATATGTAATACACTCATATTCACGTAAGTACGGTTGAATCATAGCATTGACTTCATTATTTGTACTGTCGTCAGAAATAATAATTTCTATATTTTCATATGTTTGATTCAGAGCACTGTTGAGCGCTAATTCTAAGTAATAAGGTCTATTGTACGCAGGAATAAGTATACTTACTTTCGGTAAAGAAGAATTATTATTTATATGTTGTTTTTTCTTTTCTATGTTTATTTTCTTCTCTCTAATTTTTTGGTAATAGTCTAATGTATATAATATGGATGATGGAACTATCCTTCTTGCATAATCTAGAAAATTAGTTATCGCTTTGTCTAACTCTTTTTCGGTGGATAAGAAACCATATTGTTCTCCTGCTATAATACTGTGTGAAAAATCTTCTAACCCATCCATCATTTTATTAGATTCATTTAACTGTTGATCTGGATGTAATCGAAAGTAACTAAGTGTTTCTGCTATATATACTGCTTTTCCTTTACTTAATAAAGCTAACCATGAAGCTATATCTACGTTACATAAATACCGCCTCTTATCAAAAATCCCATATGGTTCTTGTAAATCATTTTTACGAAATAAAACTGTTGTCGGTTCTCCAATATAATTTTTTTGATCCACTATTACCTTATTTCCTAATTCTGTTCCCTCTATAATCGTATCTTCATCAAATAAACGGACAGTTGAATAAATATGTCGCAGTTCTTTCCCTTTATCATCAATTACTTGACGATGAGATGTTACAAGCTTAATTTCATTATCTAAATCATGGAAAAAATACTTCATCATTTTTTCAATTTTATTTACATGAAATACATCATCATCCATTAAAAAATTTATATACTCACCGTTCGCTTCATGAAATAACATTAACGCATTTTCAAATTGTCCGAGAGTTGATCTATTTTTTATATAAATAATATTTGAATGATCACATAAGTATTTTTGTAACACTTTTTCTGTTTCATCATTCGTGCTGTCATCTCCAACTATAATTTCTATATTAGGGTATGTTTGTTCTAATACACTACATAACGCCTTTTCAAAGTAACGAGGACGATTATACGTAGGAATTAATACACTTACCAACGGAAGTTGCTCTACCACCTCTTCAGTTCTTTCAATACGAGTTCTCATTTTAACTCTCTCACCTCTTCGCATATTATTTATATACGCGACACAAAAATCACATTACTTTAACTGTATGGAGCCTATATACATTTATGCAAACATGAAACAAAATATCATACTTTTCGTTCCTGAATAAACATATTTAATAACGCGGACATTTTATTTGCACCTTTTTTATTCATATGATCACTATCATAAAAATCATCCTCACAAAATAATGGCGAATCAAATAGATCTATAATTTGAAAAGAATATTGAGTTTGAAACTCATTTATAACTTTATAAAAATCTTCTTTTAATTTCTTACTACTACAATTGAAATAATGTGAAGTAACAGGGAATACAACAATTAATGGCTTTATATCGTTTTTTAACAGTAATTCTAAATATTTCTTAAAAATCATTTTATTTTCAACTAAAGTATGAGGATACGCCAATTTAGCATGTGAAGCTGCTCTTATTTTCCCGTGTTCTTCAAAAGGAATGTGAAGTGGAATGATATTCCATTCAGCATTTATCCAAGGCAGTATCAATGATTCATCTTTTAGTTCATCTAATAAAATATATTCAAAATGCAAATTAAAAATAGAAAGAAGTGGTTTCGGAGTATTTAGATGTAAGAATCCATCAGTGGGTAGAGGAGAATGAACTACAGTATGATGACCATCTTGAAACAATGGATAATATACTTTGTGAATTCTATACGATTCAGATGATAACGACATATCAAAGAAAAACGAGAAATAGGCTATTCCTATTAAACAATATTGAAATGAATGAGTGTTTGAAAGAAGTTGTGACGCTATTAAATAATCATAGTATAGATCTTGAGATGGAAGTGTTAATTTTATTGACTTTTTTGAGAGGAGCTCCGTACTTATGCCACAATGTGGATAAGACAAACCGGTAGCAAACAATTCATACGTCGGATCACTCTTTGCTTTTTCCATAGAAATGTATAAAGACATAAGATCCGGATTTATTTGATAGATAGAAATTAATTTGTCCTTCCATTCATACATGTATTTTGTTAAATTAATAATTTTTGAACTTTGCACGCCCCTATTTATCAAGTCATTTGTAAGTTTTTCTGCGTCCACTCTCCAAATGACTATATATTGAAAAGAATTTTCTATTCGAACAACATTTGAAACGTCTACAACATGAACTATTGTTTTACATTTATTTTTGTCTAATGTATTTCGAATCCTATCCCCTGATAATTCATCACTTAAAACAATGATTTTATATTGCTCCTTCATGCACATCCCTCCATTATATGTATAATATGAAATTCATTTTTAATTCGTAACAATCATATACACCTGCAATCTAACAAAAAAATAGCTTCACCATTAGGCGTAGCTATTTTTACAATTATTGCTTATTCAAATTATATTCCTTTATCTAACTCATAAAGTTTACGATACTTTTCATTTTCTTTCAGAAGTTGTTTATGACTACCTTGCATGACAATTTGGCCACGATCAAGGAATATAACTTCGTCTACATGTTCTATTCCTACAAGATGGTGCGTAATCCAAATAACCGTCTTTTCTTCCGTTGCAGAAAACATTGTTTCAATTAAAGATAATTCTGTTTTCGGATCTAAACCGATAGTCGGTTCATCAAGTACAATGATGGGTGTTTCTTGCATAAGAGTTCTAGCAAAAGCAACCCTTTGTCTTTCCCCACCAGAAAACCGCTTTCCCATTTCATGCATTTTTGTTTGTAATCCGTCTGGAAGAGAAGTAACATGTGAAGCTAGTTGTGCTTTCTCTAAAGCTTTCCATATCTCTTCATCCGTCGCCTCCGGTTTGCCAATTCGTACATTATTTCCAATTGTCGTATCAAACAAATGCGGCTTTTGATTTAATACAGAAATATATTTAGATAAAAGATTCGTATGAGCTCGTTCACCATTCAATACAACTTGGCCATTTACTGGGCTTAACGCCCCTGTTAACAATTTTAGTAAAGTAGATTTTCCTGTCCCACTTCTCCCTAAAATAGCAATTTTCTTCCCTGCTTTTATTTGTAATGATACATCTTTTAATACAATTTCATTACTATCTGGATAACTATACGATACGTGATTCAGTTCAATATCTACATGTTTTGGTTCAATATAATCTTTCTCTCCATGCAAATCCATTTCATCATGTAAAACACTATGACTTTCTACGCCATTAAGACGATGGGTAGATTCTACATACGACGGGATTCGATCGATGGCATCTGCAATAGGAATAAGCGCGTTCGTTACAGATAAAGTCATTAATACGAAAGCTGCGATAACTGTAGGAGCAATTTGTTCACTTGCCGCTCCATTCCCAGTCCATATGATCATCGAAATAACTACAATACCTACTACTAATTGAATGATACTTTCCCGAATATGATACCAGCGTTTCACTCTCTTTTCGATTTTTAACAACTGATCATTTTGTTTTACATACTCATTAATAAATTCATCTTTACGACCACTTGCTTGCCAATCAGATAATCCAAAAACAGCATCTGTCAGTTGTTGATACAAACGGCTTCTGCCTTGCTTTAAAGTAACATGGTGTTTCTTCATCAAAAGTAATGATACAAATGGAAGAAGAAACACGATAATAGCTAACATACAACCTACAATAAGTGCAAAAACAAAATCAAATGCACCGATAACAAGTACGAAGATACTATAAACAACTAGCGCTAATATACTAGGAAATATTGTACGTAAATATAGGTTTTGCAAATGCTCTATATCTTCGGATAACACTCCTAACATATCACCAGTTTGAAATCGAGAACGGAAAAATAACGCCTGTGGTTCTACGATTCTATATAGCTTCGTTCTCATTTTTTCTAATATACGTAGTACGACATCATGTCCGACTAAGCGCTCTATATAATGAAACACAGCTTGCCCTATACTAAACGCTCTTGTTGCAACAATAGGAACATATACAGCCATTACATTTTCTGGTCTAAGGGCAGATTTTGAGATTAAATAACCTGAAATAAAAAGTAACATCGCTCCTGAACTAACTCCAAGAAGACCAAGGAAAATAGTTAAAGTCATTCTACCTTTATTTTGTTTTATATAAGGTTTAACCCAGTTACTCATTTCTCTCCCCTCTCTTCCCTATGAAAATGTAATGTCTCATTCTCTAAAAGTTCTTCATACGTCCCACTTTCTTTCATTTCCCCTTTATTTAAAATAAGGATATGGTCCATATGTTTCATCCAATGTAGACGGTGAGTTGCTAAAAATACTAACTTTCCATTAAATAGACGTAACATCGCTTGCTTTATTTCAAATTCGGTTTCAATATCAAGATGTGCCGTAGGCTCATCTAATAAAATGATTGGTTTTTTACTTAAAAGCGCACGCGCCATAGCAACACGCTGTTCTTGCCCGCCACTTAGCATACGTCCACCTTCTCCAATTCTTTCGTGCATCCCATTTGGAAGTGATGTAACGAGTGAACAAAGGCCGACTTCATTAATAACTCTTTCAACTTCTTCATCTGTTGCATTTGTTTCATAAAAACGAATATTATCCTTTAATGAAAGCGGAAAAATATAAGGTTGCTGCGGAATATAAGCAATATTTTTTTGCCAATCTTCACGAGTAGATCCATCAACTTCTATACCATTTACTAAAATCTTTCCACTCGAAGGAGATAAAAAACCTGCTAATACGTCGATTAACGTCGATTTCCCTGCACCACTTTCACCAATAACACCAATAGCACCGTTACCTTCCCAAGTAAAATTAATCCCTTCTAATATAGCCTTTTCAGATTCAGCATTATTAACTTTGATATCTTGTAATTTCAAGCTACTAGAGGCATTCCATACTATATCTTCATTTAAATCTTTCTTTTGTATTCCTTTTTGTTGTTGCAAAATCTCTTCTATTTGCTCCATCGCAATTTGTCCATCTAATGTCGCATGATAATTTGCTCCCACTTGTTTAATCGGCAGAAAATATTCCGGAGCTAAAATCAAAATTGTAAGGGCTGGTAATAGTATAATCGTTCCATCTATTAAACGTATCCCTAATCCAACTGCCACAAACGCGATTGATAAACTCGTAAAGAAATCTAATGCAAAAGAAGAAAGAAAAGCAACTCGCAAAGTACGCATCGTTGCTTTTCTATATCTTTTACTTACTTTTTCAATCTTCCCTTCGTGCTGTTCACTTTTCCCTAAATACTTTAATGTTTCTAAACCTTTTAACGTATCTACAAAATGGTTCGAAAGTACACGATATATCTCATACTGACTATCTGCCATTTTTTGCGCTGCTAATCCGAGAAGAATCATAAATATAATCACGATAGGAATCGTTACAACTAAAATGATTCCAGACTCAATATCTAGCGTAAAAACATATAGTACAATTAGACCTGGAACGATACTACTTCTAATCATTTTAGGAATCGTTAATTCAATATATGTTTTAAATTTCTCAATCCCCTCGATTGATAAGGTAACCAGATGACCCGTTCCAACAGTTTGAACATACCTTGGACCTAATGTGAAATATGCCTCTATCAATTGTTTTCTTAATAACGACCCTGTTTTTTCGGCAAAACGTTCCACTAATATTTGTGATGTTCGAACTACTATGTTACGCGCTGCAAACGCGATACCAAAATAAACAATTTCACTTAATATTGTTTGTACTGTCTCTCCATGAAATAAAAACGTAATAGCTCGTGCTAAAAAGATTGTTTGCGCAATAATACTAAAAGCTTCTAAAATACTAATAATCGTTAACGCTACATATAAAATACGGCTACCGGGATAAGACGGAAGTCCTCTTTTTCTTTTCATTAGTACTCCAAATCGTTGTCTGACTTAACAGGTTGTCTAAATACATAATAACTCCATATTTGACTTCCGATAACGAAAGGCAAAATAGCAATCGCAAAGTAAGTCATAAGTTTTAATGCATAAGCTCCTGATGCTGCGTTGTAAATTGTCAAATCATTCATTGCTCCTAAAGAGCTAATCATAACACGTGGGAACATACCGATAAATACACTCGCACTTAGTAAAATGATTGTTAAACTCGTCATAAAGAAAGCCCAACCATCTCTTCTTCTTTTATTTAATAAAGTGGACACTAATAGTGCTACAAAAGCTCCGATTGGTACCATAATCCATTCTGTTCCATGAGCAGTGAAAATGTCGGTTTTCCATAACCCCACACCAGCAAAAACGAGAAGTGTAATTAATGAAAATGGTGCAATTTTTATTGCAGCAATTCGTGCACGTTCTCTCAATTTACCAGTTGTACGTAACGTAAGAAATTGTAATCCGTGAACAATACATAGTAGGAGAAACATTACTCCCCCAAGTAAAGCAAATGGATGAAGTAATTGCAGGAATCCACCTACAACATTTTTACTCTCATCAATAGGTACACCTACCATAAAGTTTGCAATCGCAACTCCCCAAAGGATAGGAGGTAACATACTTCCAATAAACATCCCCCAATCCCACGCACTCTTCCATTTATGATTATCTATTTTCGCACGAAATTTAAAGGAAACACCTCTTAAAATTAAAGCAAGAAGCATAAATACAAACGGAATATAAAAACCACTAAATAAAGTTGCATACCAGTGCGGAAATGCCGCAAACATGGCTCCACCAGCACAAACAAGCCATACTTCATTCGCGTGCCAGAACGGTCCTATTGTATTTAAGTAAACTCGTTTTTCAAAATCATTCTTTCCTAAAAACCTCGAAACCATCCCTACCCCAAAGTCGAAACCTTCCAGTACGAAGAATCCAACAAATAAGATTGCAATAACTAAAAACCATAACTCATTAAGAGATAACATACTCTTCCTCCTTATCAAATGGATCATGGCTTTGATAATCCTTTTTCGTTTTCTTATTCTTGTGGCCCTTAATGGTACGAATAAATAAGTACACACAAATTCCACCCATAATTAAATACATTGATGTGAATGAAATAAGTGAGAATAATACTTCACCGAATGTTACATTTGGTGATACAGCATCTTCTGTTTTCATTACACCAAATACAACCCAAGGTTGACGACCCATTTCAGTCATAATCCACCCTACTGTATTACCGATGAATGGAAGAGAAATTGCATACACCATTAATTTTAAATACCACGTTTTTTCAGCTAAACGATCTTTTCTTGATAAGAACCATCCGTAAGCTCCTAGAAGAAGCATGAATGTTCCACTCATTACCATCGCTCTAAAACTCCAAAACATTGTATGCACTGGAGGAATATAATCTCCAGGTCCATATTTTTCTTCATATTGTTTTTGAATTTGATTCATCCCTTCAACTTGACCGCTAAACTTATCATACGATAATAGACTTAGCATATAAGGGATTTGAATTTCAAACGAATTTTCTTTCTTCTCTGTATCAATTTTCGAAAATACTGTAAATGGCGCTGGATCCTCACTTGTATTCCATAGCGCTTCAGCTGCCGCCATCTTCATTGGATGTGTCTTAATTAATTGTTGCGCTTGTGCATGACCGAAGAATAATACAAGCGCCGTTGTAATTGTTCCAACAATGATAGAAATGCGGAAAGATTTTTTAAATACTACAGTTTCTTGTCCTTTTGTAATTTTCCATGCACTTACACCCGCAATAAAGAATGCACCTGTTGCAATTGCTGCTGTAATTGTATGCGGGAATTGTACCCATAGTTGTGGGTTTTGAATAATGGCTAAGAAATCATTCATTTGTGCACGACCATCAGCTGCCATTTCATACCCGACAGGTGACTGCATAAATGCACTTGCAGTTAAAATCCAGAATGCTGATAACATCGTTCCAATTGAAAGGAGCCAAATACACATTAAGTGAATTCGCTTCGGTAATTTATCCTCACCGAATACCCATAAACCTAGGAATGTAGACTCAATGAAAAATGCCAGTAATCCTTCAATTGCAAGCGAGGGACCAAATACATCACCTACAAAACGTGAATACGTTGACCAGTTCATACCAAACTGAAATTCTTGTAAAATACCTGTTACTACACCTACTGCAAAGTTAATAAGGAATAATTGCGTCCAAAACTTTGCCATCTTCTTATATACTTCTTGCCCTTTTACCACATACAACGTTTGCATGATCGCAATAATAAAAGCTAAACCAATTGACAGCGGAACAAAAAAGTAATGGAAAATCGTTGTTGATGCGAACTGTATTCGTGCCAATTCGAGCGTTTCCATACTAAAATCACTTCCTTCATAGTTTTTATAATAAAAGTTAATTGAGCAATCTTATCAAACTCAATTATTAAGAAATACGAAAAGACAAAAACATTTTGTATGTATTGTCGAAAAATATGAAGTTTCAGTTTTTCAAACTATTGCAATGCTAATTTTTACCTTTTCACTATTTCTGTAGTGTTTTATTCGTTAATCGAATTGTATAATATACCTGCATAGTAAATTCAGGTTATTTTTGACGTATTATTGACATCATTTTGTCTGAAATATGTCTTTTGTCATTTTTTTGAATCAGATTTTTTTCATTAGCAAAATGTGTTTTTTCAATATACTTCTTACTTTTATATCTATAAAACAATCGTTTTTTCTTCATACACTTGACTTTCAACCGAAAAAATGTCCTCGAAACTACCCTCGATAAATGCTTATTTTTTGTCAAGAGAAAAATGTATTTTCAAAATTCAAACTCGAAATAATGTTATTCAAAAATAGAAAATAACTTCCCTCTCCCTCGACTAAAAGTTCATTTTTTTGTCATTTTTCCATAACAAATAAAAAACTGAGAGTCAACTAGACTCCCAGTTTTTTTATTTATTTTGCTGTATGTTTTCTAACGGCTGGTAATATTTCAGTAGCAATTAATTCAATATTTTTCTCAATTTTATCAAATGGTACACCGCCAAAATCAATTTGTGCCATAAAGCGTTGTTGGCCAAACAATTCATATTGGTAAAGCATTTTCTCAATGATTTGTTGTGGGCTACCAATCATTAAAGCATCGCGGTAATCTATTGCATTTGTAAATTGCTGTTTCGGATACCCACCACCGCGCAGTGTAAGCATACCAGCATTAATGTGAGGGTAATATTCACTAAGTGCATCTTGTGAATTTTTTGCCGTATAAAATAAACTCGTTGTCGCAACTGGTAAACTAGCTGGATCAAATCCACTTTGCTGAGCAGCCTCGCGGTAAGCATCTACTGACACTTTAAAGTTAATTGCTGGACCACCAAGTGTTGTTATCATCATTGGCACACCTGCACGTCCTGCTTTAATTGCACTAGCTGGTGGACCTCCAACTGCACGCCAAATTGGTAAGTTATTATTTTTCGCTCTTGGAATAACCGATGCATGTGCGAGCGGTGCTCTGAACTGTCCATTCCATGTTACATGTTCCTCGTTATTAATTTTTAATAAAAGATCCATCTTCTCTTCAAATAATTCTTCATAATCATTCACGTCATAACCAAGTAAACTATATCCTCCAATACGAGATCCACGACCAGCTACGATTTCAGCACGACCATTAGAAATCAAGTCAATGGTAGCGAAATCCTCATATACTCGAACTGGGTCAGATGTACTTAATACCGTTGCGGAACTTGCAATTTTTATATTTTTCGTAGCTTGCGCGACCGCACCTAAAATTACTGTATGAGCTTGCGTTGTAAAATGCGTTTGATGACTTTCACCTACAGCAAACACATCAAGCCCTGCCTCATCTGCTAACTTAGCTGTTTCAATTAGTTCGTGAATTCTTTTTTCTGGCGTAATTTTCTCCCCATTATGTGGATTTAAAACATGATCGCCAATTGAATATAACCCAAACTCAATTCCTTTTTTTGTATCGATACGGTATTTTTCCATAGTTACTCTCCCCTTTAATAAAGTAGTATTAACTTTTCTTCTAAAAACGTTGGTAAGTCAAGTATATCTCCGTATTACCTATCCCATCACTTGATTAGTCAATTGATGATGTAAAAAAAATTACTCTTGCGGTAATTCTTTTTTTTCGCTATGCTTATGAACTTTCGTCATCAGCTCGTATAATATTTTCTGCTCTTCTTCATTTAATACATCATCAAAAAACGAAGATTGAAATGCAAGTTGCTCTGGCAATGCTCTCTCTAAAACTGCTTCTCCTTGCTCTGTAAGACTAATTGTTTTCGTTTTCCAATCTTGTTTTCGTACAATATATCCTTCTTTTTCAAGACGAGTTAACATTCGAGAAATGCCACCTTGTGTAACAGTTACCTTTTCAGCTAACTCCATTTGTGTGAGTGGTTGATACGTACGTATTTGCAAAAGCACATCAAATTGAGCTGTCGTTAAATCAAAACGTTTTAAAAACTCATTTGACATTTGATTACTTTGGTTCGTAAATCGTATTAAACGTAACCATATTAATGATCCTATCGTATTATCACGCATGTTTCATCACTTCCTAGCGTTCATCTTACTATCACTTTACTACGCAAGTGATAAAAAAGCAAGATAAAATGTAATAAATATAGAGATAGAGTATTGCATAAATAATGATAAGTAAGAATTCATATAAACATGAATTCTTACTTATCATTATTCTTAACTTTTCATTTCATTCATTACTATATTTAAAGCTGCCATAGCTTTTGGCCAACCAACGTAAAAAGCCATATGTGTTATTAATGCAACCAATTCATTCTCCATAACCCCATTTTGTTTAGCTAGCTTCAGATGAAATTGTAATTGTTCTGTATTACCGAGACTGATTAGTGCTGACACAGTACACAAACTTCTTTCTCTTAATGTTAAAGTGGCATCCCGCCACACTTCCTCAAATAATATCTTTTCACTATAATGAGCAAATGCAGGTGACATTTCTCTCATTTTCTTTTTAATATGTACTTCAATAAGTTCATTTTTCATTTTTTTCTCCCTTTATTTTCACCATTTGTGCTATTCCTTGACCAAATGACCAGTTTTCAGCAGCTGTCTCATTTAGTGTAATAAAAATATCCGAAGTTTTAACGTCGGAATATTCCGTAATTTTCAAGGATACCGATTGATACAAATCTTTTTTCTGTTGCACCGTTCTTCCCGGTCCACATGTAATAGAAACATAAATCATATTCTCTGTTCTCTTTTCTCCTCTTTCCAACAAATAATATGGATTATATAAAAATTTGTTTTGTTGGTAAGGTAAGAACATTTGAAAATAATCATTTTCAGGGATGTTAAAATGTTCAATTAATGAAAGATGGATACATTCACCCATTTTTTCCAACTCTTCTTCATTTAATATGTTTTCAGAATAATAAATCTTCACAAAAGGCATAGACTTTCATTCCTTTTCTTATTTTTAATATACAACAAAATTTCATCGTGAAATGTGTAAAATCTCATATACTGTAACACCCTTATTCACTACAATATCAGGCTTCTCTTCATAAAACTCAAACCTACTATACCCCCATTTATCCGGATTATAAACGATTACATTCCCTAAACACTTTTCGTTGTTTTGTACATCTTCATTCATAGTGCTTAATTGAGTCCCAATCAGTGTTTGACTTTGAGAAATACTTCCTGCATATTCAACAACATATCTACTTTTCTTAAATCCATCACTTAGATTAACCACTAATGGAACACCTATATGTATTTGTTGCCATCCAAAAGATTGTAAAATGTTATCGTAATACCCTTCAAAGATAAATTTATTCATCCCTTCATGACCATTCCAAATATATAAAGGTGCATAGCAGTTATAAAAATTCCCGTCTTTCTCCGTTTCCGTAATTAAATAAGCTTTAAAATTTAGTTCTTGGAAACCATCAGTTTTATAGCCATTATCCTTTACCCTTTTCTTAATAATTTCCATGTCATAATCCTTTGGAAGAATGACCTTATATTGCATTCCAATCATGTTTATCACTCGCTTTCAATCTTATATACATTATGATAAATCGATAAGTGGCTAACGTAAAATAGGTATAAATTATGTTTGGTATCATTTATAATGATAGTGCATAAGGGGCTGAGATACATGGAAATAAATGATCTTATTATATTCAAAACTGTGGCCAGTGAGGGTTCTATTAGTAAAGCTGCTAAAGAGTTAGGATATGTTCAACCGAACGTAACTGAGCGAATCAAAAAATTAGAACAAGAATTAGAAACGCCTTTACTACATAGAGATAACAAAGGTGTTTCCTTGTTACCTGCTGGTGACATTTTATTAGATTACACGAATAAAATATTAACTCTATTAGAAGAAGTAAAAGATGAAATTAAAACGAGTGGTTCTTCTTATATAATAGCGACGTCACAATCTATTTTGACAAATTATTTAAGTAAGCGTATTAAAGTAAATTTCAGAAATTATCAAATATATGTAGAAAGTAGTAGTCATTTGCAAAAATTACTGCAGCAACAAAAAGTTGATATGGTCTTAACTTATGAGGATTATCCTGACGCATCGTTTAAAAAAGTGTTCACAACCTCAATTTCTGTAGGCTTATTAAAAGCGAAAGAAAAATGTACCATTGATTATTCAAAAGAAATTTTCTTCGTTAGCAATGACAAAAAGTGCCCTTTTAGGAATAAGACAATACAATTTCTAAAAGAAAACAATCTATCTCTGCGACAACTTCAACAGTTGGATTCTTATTCGCTTATGGAAGAGTTTATTAATGATGGAAAAGGAATAGCTTTTTTACCGATTAAAAATGATACATTAGTTATAATTGAAGATGTTCCCCTTGAGAATTTAGCTGTTCATTTTTTTACGAATCAAACCTTTATAAAGCATATCCCTGATGAACTATTTGATTAATAAAATGACTTTGATTACAAACTTTTTTCAAAATAAAAATCCCTCTTTAACGAATATAAAAGAGGGATTTTTATTTTGTATACAATTGATTTTTCACACGTTTTGCTCCACTTCTGTACTTTTCTCCTTTTTATTCCTTTTAAAACTCTTCAATTTCTTAACCGTCCCAACCAATCCTTTCGGAAAAACGAGTAGCACGATAATATACAATAAACCTAGAATAATCGTCCATCTTTCAAAAATCGGATATTCCGTCGCTAGTTCTGATAAATAATATTTTAGTGATTCAATAATCCCAGACCCAGCAATAGCTCCAATTAATGTTCCGACTCCTCCAATCATTGTCATTAAGAGTGCATTTAGTGTCATTTCAATTGAAAATACAGTCGTATTGACAAAGCGCAATGTAATAACAAATAAACCACCGCTAATTGCAGCTACTATTCCTGCGACTACACTTGCGATTATTTTATAATGGAGGACTTTATATCCAAGTGCTTCAACACGTTGTTCATTTTGTGAAATTGCCTTTAATACTTTCCCAATAGAAGACTTTGTAAAAAGACGTAATAGAATAAAAATGAAGCATAAACATACAAGTGATACATAATAAAAAGTAAAACGATCACGGAATATTTCTGGTACCCCAAATGTAAAACCATCTCCTCCGTGAGTAAGCCCACGCCATTTTTCAGCAAGTACGAAAAACAACTGTGAAATAGCAAGTGTTAACATTGCATAAAAATGACTTTTCAATCGTAAAGAAAGTAAACCAATTATATAACTAACGATTGCTGAAATGATAATTGCAGCTACTATTCCAATTAAAAAGTTCGTTATTGATACGCCTTGTCGATCAAATAAAAGCGCTACCCCATATGCTCCTATACCAAAGAACATACAATGACCGAACGATACAATTCCTGTATACCCAAGCAATACATCAAAACTCATTGCAAAAATAGCAAAGATGAAGATTTGAGTGAACAAAATTAACAGGCTCCGTGAATCATTTACGAACGGAAATACACTTAAACAAATGAGCATACATACTCCGAAGTATACTTTAATTCGGTCCAATGTGTTGTTCACCATTTCACCCCTTTTCACCAACAAGCCCAGTTGGCTTTACTATTAAGAAAAATAGTAACATTAACATATTAATTGCAAGTGATAAATCTGGTATAAAATACGCTGTAAAAGCACCAGCTAATCCGACAATTAAAGAAGCAATAGCTGAACCTTGTACGCTTCCTAATCCTCCGATAATTACTACTATAAAAGCTAAAATTGCATACTGCATGCCCATCTCGGCGAAAATAACGCCCGAATACGGTGCTAATAAGAAACCTCCCAAAGCTGCCATCCCTGCTCCTAATAAAAAGACGAAAGAAAATATCGCTTTTACATTAATGCCAAGCGCTTGAACCATTTCTTTATCCATTACACCTGCACGGATCATAAGACCTATCTTCGTCTTTTTGAGTAATAATAGTAGTGCAATGTAAATAATTACCCCAATCAAAATAACAAATAGACGATATTTAATTAATATAATACCTCCGGATGTAAAACTTCCTTGTAACCATAACGGTAATTTTGCACTAATAGGGTTTGGCCCCCAAAATATTTTAATACACTCACTAAGAACGAGCATTCCCCCAAGCGTAACGAGCAGCTGTCGAACATGATTTCCATATACTGGTCTAATAAGAAACCTTTCTAAAATAAATCCTAGGAACATTCCCATAGCTACTGCTCCAACTAAAGCTAATATATAACTTCCTGTCATATTAAATAACCAAACACCTGTAAATGCTCCCCACGCAAATAAACCACCGTGTGCAAAGTTTAAAACGCTCATTAGACCGAAAATAAGTGAAAGACCTGATGCTAACAAAAAAATGAGCATCCCTGTTGAAATCCCATTTACAAATAAATTGATTAACACATCCATCCTTTTCACCTCGGATTCATGTTAAGAGATTCCTAAATATTTATGACACATTTCCTTATCCTTTTTTAATTCATTCATAAAACCGTTATGAACAATTCGTCCGTTATCCATAATGTAAAAATAATCGCCAATTTGACTAGCCATCATAAAATTTTGCTCAACAAGTAAAACTGTTGTTTTCTCTTTCATCTTCAAAATAGCTACCATTAATTTCTCCACCATTATCGGGGATAGTCCTTTGCTCGGTTCATCAATAAGTAATAATCCATCACTATTAATAAACGCTCTTGAAATAGCCAACATTTGCTTTTGCCCTCCGCTCAAGAGCCCACTTTTCTTATTCCAAAACTGCTTTAAATCCGGAAATAGTTCCAGCATCCACTCTATTTTCCCTTCTACTTCTTCACCTTTCCCCCTAGCAAGAGCGAATGTTTCTTCTACTGTCAAATCATGAAAAATACCTTGATTTTCTGGTACATACCCTATTCCTTTCCTTGAAATTAAATGTGTAGGTAATCCACTTACTTTTGCACTATCATAATAAATTTCACCATCTGCAATGCGGTGAAACCCCATCACTGAACGTAATGTCGTTGTTTTCCCTGCCCCATTTCTACCAAACAGTACAGTAATCGTCCCTTTCTCAACAGCAAGAGATACTCCTTGCAAAATATGAAACTGATCTAAATACGTTTCTATATTATTCACTTGTAATAGTTCCACTATATAATCCCCCTAAATAAGCACTTTGTACACGCTCATCTTTCATAATTTCTTCAGGCAATCCTTCAGCCAATAACTCTCCATGAAATAAAACGATAAGATGATCTGACAAACCTAGTATCATATCCATTTTGTGTTCGATAAGTACAATTGTGCTCTCTGGATGTTTCTTAATATTTTCAATCACTTGTAATATAGCAGGGGCTTCCTCAACCGAAATACCTGCCGTCGGCTCATCAAGTAATAACACATCCGTTTTTAAAGCTAATAACATCGCAAGTTCTAGCTTTCTTTTCTCTCCATGTGCCAAATCTTTCGCTAATACGTTCTCTTTCTCATGAAGTAATACTGTTTTTAAGAAACGTCTCGCCTCTCCAACTTGTTGCTTTAATTTTGCTGGGCTCGGGAAAAAACTATAGTAATCTTGTACGAATGATTGAACACTTAAACGGACATTTTCAAGTACCGTTAATTCTGGGAATATGTTTGTAAGCTGAAAAGAGCGACCGATTCCTAAGCGTGTTCGATCTGAAATCGATAGTTTTGTAATATCTTGCCCTTTAAAATACACTTCACCTGTTGTGGGTGAAATCTGTCCACTTAGTAAATTAAATAACGTTGTCTTCCCCGCACCATTTGGCCCGATAATAGAAATGAGCTTTCCTTTTTGGACAGTTAAATTTACATCTTTAATAACTTGATGTTCACCAAAAGATACACTAAGATTTTTCGTCTCTAGCAAATGTGTCACGAAATCCCTCCCTTTAAAGCCGTGAGTATGAAGGAAATATGTATAAAGAGGGTCCCCCCTCTTTATACAAAAACAACAGAAAATTCAGTCTATTTATTTTGAACTGGTGGTTCTGTTTCTTTCATCGTTAATTCTCGCTCTAACACTGGCACCGGATAATCAACACCATCTTGCTTTTTCAATGTGATAGAATACAGCGTCTGCATCGCTTGGTGGTCCTTCTCTCTAAACTTCATCTTTCCTTTCGGTGTATCAAATTCCATTCCTTCCATTTTCTTAATCAAGGTATCTACATCTGTATCACCTTTTGTTTTCTTTAAAGCTTCTACAATAGAAATTGCTGCTGACATTCCTCCCGCTGTAAACAAATCTGGCACTACACCATTAAAACGTTTTTTATGCTCTTCAACTAGCCAATCATTCACTTTATTTTTTGGAAGTGTGTGATAATATACAGAAAAACCTTGCATACCTACTAATGCATCCATTGTTTTTAATGCTGGTATATCTGGCGCACCTGTAGAAATTTTAATACCTTGCGCTTCCACATTCATATCTTTCAACTGTTTCCAAGGAGAATTTGCCCCTGCCCAAACGATAAATAAATAATCTGGTTTTGAACTAATGATATTTTGAATATTCGCTGTAAAATCTGTTGAATTTGTATCCGCGTATTGCTCATTCACAATGCTCGCACCTAATTTTTTCGCACCCGCTTTAAATGCAGCAATCCCTTCACGACCAAAAGCGTTATCTGGGGCAAATGTTGCAATCTTTACATCTTTTTTCGCAATTGCTGCTGCTCCTGCAATCGCATCTTGTGAGGAACTTCTTCCAGTTCTAAAAATATATTTATTCCAGTTCTTCCCGGTAATACTATCCGCAACTGCCGGTTCTACAACCATAATCTTTTCATATTCTTCGGCCAGTGGTAAAACCGCTAACGTATCACTTGAACTAGACGATCCAACTAAAAAATCAACTTTCTCTTCTTCTAATAACTTCGTAGCTTTTTTAACTGCTACATCCGCTTTCGTTTCTGTATCTTCTACAACAAACTTAATCTTTTTCCCATCTACTTTCCCAGTTCCACCAGTTGCATAATCTAACCCTAATTCAAATCCGTTCACTGTTTGTTTTCCATACGATTCTAGCGGTCCTGTTAAAGAAGCAAGGACCCCTACCTTAATCGTTTTTTCATCCTCTGTACTTGTTTTCTTTCCTGAACAAGCTGCCGTTATTAATAATGAACCTAGAACACAACCAGTAAACATCGTCTTTAGCCACTTACGTTTTTTCATCGACATTGTGATCCTCCCCATACTTTACTTTCTGATAGAATCAAACACGCCAAAATCCCCTGTCCGTAATCATGACTAACTAATTCGATAGATAATGGAAAACTCTTGTAGTACCCTCTACATTCGGCACAAATATATAATCACCTTCCTATGTAATGGAAACGGACATACAATCAATATATATTCTGCAATCCAATTGAAAATACTGTTTCATTTCAGTAATGACCATACAAAAAGACTAACTTATTTTTAAGTTAGTCTTTTCCCCTTAATTAGAGTTAAGTTCTACTTTCTCTAACCCTTCAGCCAATTGTTTCTTATCTAGTCCTTCTCCTATTACTACTAAGTTTGTCGGGAAACCGAAGTCTTGTTCTAATAAAGTTGGTACTCCGAACGAATATTGGAATAGGTGAGGGTATTTATCTCCATGGAATTTCACAAAACCTTTTACTCGATAAATACTATCTGGTAAATTCGAAAGCCATTCATATAATTTGTCTTGATCAATCGGTTTCGTAAATTGATACGTCATCGTTTGTATATGTAAATGCTGTTTGACATGTAGTGTCTCGTGTTCCTCATCATTTGGAAATTCTGCTTCTTCTATATCTTTTAAAGATATATTACAATACTTTGTCTCATACATTTTCGCATGATCATTTATTGCCTTTACTTCTTCAAATACTGTATTCTTATCTTCATCTGTTAGTAAATCTGCTTTATTAACAAGAATGTGACTACCAAATTTCAGTTGCTCATGCAATAGCTGTTGTACATTTGCACTTAATATACTTCGATTTAACCACCTTACTGCATCTAAAACGACTACAATTGATTTCACTTCCAGAAAAGGAGCTAAAATTGGCGAGACACACGCGTCTAACACTTCAATTGGATGCGCAACACCTGTCGTTTCTATATAAATTACATCTGGTCTTTCTTGTTGGTATAACGAATGTAATTGTATTTCAAGCTCTTCTTTTAATGTACAACAAATACATCCTTTAAGAAGTTCTCTTAAAACATTCTCTTTTCCAATAATATCTGTATCTACCGAGTATTCACCAATTTCATTCATTAATACTGCAACTTTTCTATTCTTCTTTTTCTCTGCTAACAATAAATTTTGTAATAATGTTGATTTTCCACTACCTAAAAAACCACCTAATATATGAATCTCCACTTTATTCATTCAACCGACCATCCATTTCTTTACTTCAAATGTATTCAAAGCGTAATAATTACGATTTATATTTATCATTTTATTAAAAGAATGACCATTTGTAAATATAAGAGATTCACTGTTCATTTACTTCATATGCAACTCTAACTCCAGACTCAATTGCCCCTTGCATCCATCCATGTGTTAATGTCGTATGCTCTCCTGCAAAATGTACTTTTCCAGATGGTGGTGTAATATACGGAAATAACTCGAGCTCTTGGCCTGGTTCGAAAGCTGTAAATGCACCGCAAGAATACGGATTTTTACTCCAGCTAAAAGATGTTCCAGTGACAAACTCACTATAGACGATGTCACCGTATATTTCCGCTAAATTTTTTAATGCGTAACGAATACGATCTCTTTGCGGGAGACTATCCCATGTTAACGCCTCATCTGCCCACGTATAACTTGCTATTACGATAGCTGGTCCTGGAGTATGAATGCCATAACTCGGATAGTATGTAAACCGTATCGGTAAATCAGTAATAGATTTACCGCCACACTGTCCCGCTTTCTCCCAAAATCTACTTTTAAACTCTATTGCAATTTTAGTTGCAGCAATATAATTTAATTCACGAATTGCTCTTTTTTTAAAATAAGAGAATAAATAGTATGGCTGAACTTCTACAAATCTTAACGCTGAAAATGGAATTGTAATAATAGCAAAATCACTTGTTATTGTAAATTGCTCTAACGTTTGTTCATGATTTCCTTGTAACATTACTTTATTATCTTCTTGTATGATTTTATCAACCTTATACGGCATTAAAATATGTTCTCTTAATTGTGGTAAGAATGCATTCGATAACTTATCCATTCCACCAGTTATTTCATAATATTTCGTTGTTGAAGTAAAGAAAATCATTTCACGTAATACTTCAATTAAGGACATTCCCATATAAGCTTCCATATCAAGAAGTACCCCAATCATATCTATTGCACCATCTGAATAATACTCCATTAATAATGAACCAAGCGAATACGTTTTATACTTTTTTTCAACAATAAGCCAGTTTTTATCAGGATCCTTCTTAATATAATTTAGTATTGGTTCTAATACCTCAATCATTAGCTCTTCTGCCGTTTTTCCTTTTTCTTTATCCAAAACCGGATATTCAAGTACACTTGGATCATTTTCAAACACATTCAATCTCGTTTGAATGTTATTCGTATAAATGATATCTGCAAAAGTTTTATTTATA
The DNA here is from genome assembly GCF_052805735.1 of Bacillus sp. N6. NCBI lineage: Bacteria > Bacillati > Bacillota > Bacilli > Caryophanales > Bacillaceae > Bacillus > Bacillus sp. N6. Next base: position 1,832,904 of record NZ_CM127843.1, on the reverse strand, counting down.
AAAAGGTTTAAAGGTAGTTTAAATTTATGAATATACGCTAAGGTTAACTTATGGGTGTCAGGGATTCTCATCGGTCCCGCATTAAAATATAAACCCACACTAAATGGTTCCCGAATCGTATACACCCTGCCACCTATTCTGTTATTTGCTTCTATAATCGTTACTTCGTGCCCAGCCTCTTTTAATAAAGAACCTGCAACTAATCCAGAAATCCCTGCACCTGCAATCGTAATCCGTTTTGGGTTATTCTTTTTAACAAGCCCTGCATGAATAATATGAAGCATTTCTTCCATTGCTAATGGGTTCCCCATGCCATTTCCCCTTTTACAAAGGATTTTACTGAATTATATTCGGTTCACTGAATTCCTATGTTTTGTTCGCGGATTTGCACGGATACATTTTCAAATACTTGAATATCTTTTATAAAATGTAATAAACTAGATATGACTCTATAGAAGTAAGACGTATTATCTTACATAATAAAATCAATGAAATTGCGAGGAATTTTGAAATGAAAAAAGGTATTAACCGTGTTGTATTAGTAGGAACAGGAGCAGTTGGATGTAGTTATGCTTACTGCATGATTAACCAAGCCGTAGCTGAAGAATTTGTTTTAGTCGATGTAAATGAGGCAAAAGCTGAAGGGGAAGCAATGGATTTAAGTCATGCTGTTCCATTCGCACCAGCTCCAACTAGAGTATGGAAAGGCAGCTACGAAGATTGTAAAGATGCTGACCTTGTAGTTATTACAGCTGGATTACCACAAAAGCCAGGCGAAACACGTTTAGATTTAGTAGAGAAAAACGCTAAAATCTTTAAACAAATCGTTCGCAGTATTATGGATAGCGGATTTGATGGCATCTTCTTAATCGCAACAAACCCTGTAGATATTTTAACTTACGTAACTTGGAAAGAATCTGGTTTACCGAAAGAACGTGTAATTGGTTCTGGTACAACACTTGATTCTGCTCGTTTCCGCTATATGTTAGGTGAGTACTTCAATATTGGTCCACACAACATTCACGCTTATATTATCGGAGAACACGGCGATACTGAACTTCCTGTTTGGAGTCATGTTTCCGTTGGTATCCAAAAACTACAAACACTGCTTGAAAAAGACAACACGTATAATCAAGAAGATTTAGACAAAATTTTCATAAACGTCCGTGATGCAGCTTACCATATTATTGAGCGTAAAGGCGCAACTTATTATGGTATCGGTATGTCACTTCTACGTGTTACAAAAGCAATTTTAAACGATGAAAATAGTGTATTAACTGTATCAGCTTACTTAGAAGGTCAATATGGTCAAAAAGATGTTTACATCGGGGTACCTGCTGTTTTAAATCGCGGCGGTGTTCGTGAAATTTTAGAAGTTGAACTAAGTGAAGAAGAAGAATTAAAATTCGATCACTCTGTTCAAGTATTGAAAGAAACAATGGCTCCAGTTCTTTAATTAAGATAAAAAAGCAATCCAATTTATTTTGGATTGCTTTTTTTATTTTCATTATCCCCTATGACTTTTTAATGATTTTCTATCATTTGTTATTTTCCAGTCGTATCCTCATTATTTATATCAAACACATCTAATAAAAAAATAAAGATTGGTATGCCGATAATAAGCCCCCATATTCCGAGGAAATGCTCTGAGAAGATGAGAATCATAAATGTATAAAAGATTGGTAAATTTGTTTTTGCAGACATAAACTTCGGATTTAAAAAATAACTTTCAAGAGCGTGGATTACTGTTATGAACACGATTATGTATACTACGTACATAACCCCGCCTACGTTGTAAGCAATGATACAAAGTGGAAACAAAGAAATAATCACACCTGCAACAGGAATCAACCCTAGTAAGAAAATCATAACAGCTAATACGAGTAGCTGTGGAAATCCTAAAACGATTAATGCAATGACAGTAAGAATACAATTTACAACGGCAATTAAAAACTGAGCTTCAATTACTTTACCGAACGATCTTGCAAATCTTTCACCAAAATATGCAATTTCCTCATAAAAGATCTTTAGCTTACTGTCTTTAAACTTAGATGTAAATGTAATAATACGCTCTTTTTCTAATAAGAAAAATAAGCTTAAAATTAGAGATAATAATATTTGTAAACTTACCTTCCCTATATTTGCTATTGATTGATATATGACATCTACACCTTGTTCTATATATTTTGATACTTCCATCCCATTAATTGTCGAAAGTGCATATTTAACGATTTCATTATCAGGTGGATTTTGAAAAAATATTTTAAATTGATAAATTAATTGTGAAATTTGTATCGTCAGCACAGGTAAATATTTATATAATGTTGTGCCAATAAAGGAAACTAGTATTATATACAAACATGCAATAACAATTTTCCGGTTTACTTTCAATTTTCTTGAAATAAAACGTTGAAATCGATCCATTAAAAACGTCAGTATAAACGTAATTAATATTAAATTGATCATACTTTTTAATGCATATAATACAAGCGCTACTATTATTAAAACGAGAAACCGTTGAAACCCTCTACTTCGAAAAAAACTCTTTACTTCATTCATTAAGAATTAACCTCCCCCTTCAATGGATGGAAATTGAATATATTACATTTTATGAACTCCTATAGACAATCTTTCTTACTAATTAAGAAGAATCCTTTTTTTCTTTTCATATTGTTAGATTCGTTTAACTGAGATCTACCAACATATTTCGGTGGATTACAGTTATTTTTCATATAATTTTTTATAAACTAGGTGATTTTCTATTTTTAGACTGCTGTTCATACGCATATCCAATATTGAAAAGCTCTTTTTCACCAAACTGTTTCCCTACAAACACTACACCGATTGGTTCTCCATTTTTATCATATCCAGCAGGAACCGCTAATTCCGGATAACCAGCTACAGCTGATAGAAGGACTTCATCGTTATTAATCATAACTAGAGCATCCAAACCTTTTTCTACTAAATACCTATCTAGCTCTTTTCTTGCGTTTTCTCGACTCGTTTGCACTACGTTTTCGAACTCTTCTTTCGTTATAGCAGATTTTTCAGACCCCTCAATTAATGTTTGTCCGTATTTTATTCGTCTTTTACTATCCTTTTTAGTGAACTACTCACCACTTAACGTCCTTACGGGCTGTTTGAAGTGGGAGCTTCTTGGGAAGTAGATACTTTTATTAGCTATCTATATTTACCAAGCTATAAGGGTAGTACCTACCCCTAAAGAAAATACCAATTACGTGGCTAATTTTAGTAAGTTTATACTTGCGTTTACATCTCTATCATGATGGCTATTGCATTCAGGGCAAGTCCACTCTCTAAGGCTTAGATTCTTGACTTCCTTATTTTTATAACCACAGCAAGAACACAATTGACTACTCGCATAATTCTTAGGTGCGACTATCAAATCGCGACCTTTCCATATTGCTTTATAGTCAAGGAGCTCTCTGAATGTAGCCCAAGATACTTCACTGATTGCTTTTGCTAATTTGTAATTCTTTTGCATGTTCTTCACTTTCAAGTCCTCAATCACAATTACTTGGTTTTCGTTTGTGATTTCATTGCTTATCTTGTGAAGAAAATCATTGCGTTGATTCGCAATCTTCTCATGAAGTCTTGCAACTTGTAACCTGGCCTTGTTTCTATTGTTTGAACCTTTCTTTTTACGCGACAAAGAGCGCTGCAGAAGAGCTAATCTTCTTTCGGCTTTTCTCAACCATTTAGGGTTCTCATATTTCTTGCCATTAGACAATATTGCAAAGTCTTTTAGCCCAACATCAATACCAACTTTTGCATCAACTTTAGGAAACAATTGCTCATTTTCTTCTACTAAAATCGATACAAAGTATTTACCAGTAGGTGTTTGAGACACTGTAGTAGACTTAATTAATCCAAAGAATTGTCTGTGCTGTTTAATCTTTACCAAGGTCTTTAGTTTGGGCAGCTTGATATAACCACTCTCAATGTAAACCGTGCCTTTTTGGTTATTTGTTGTATAACTACGGTGGTTATCTTTCTTACTTTTGAATTTCGGGAATCCAATAGATTTATCCCGGAAAAAGTTAGCGTATGCTTTATTCAAATTCATTTGAGCATTCGCTAACGCAAGACTATCAACTTCCTTTAGGAATGGAAATTCAGCCTTATATTGTGCGGGCGTAGGATATGTAACAGATCTATCAAGTGTATCCTGTGATTCTTGATAAGATTTGATTCTATCTGCAAGCATCTTGTTGTATACAAATCGAACACATCCAAATGTTTTTGAGAAAAACATTTGTTGTTCTTTATTTGGATAGATACGATATTTGTATGATTTTAACATTTCCTACACCTCACTTTTCCCTTGATTTTCAATATATTTCTTTACTACATCTATCGGTGGAGCACCCGTAGTAATCAAGCAAAAGCTTCTTGACCAAAACATTTCTTTCCAAAGTTTCTTTCTCACATGGGGAAAGTCTCTCTTGATGAGTCAAGAACTTGCACTTTTATAAGCATTAATGAACTTTGTCATTTCTGTATTCGGATGTGCCTTGAATAAGATATGCACATGGTCTACATCATGATTCCATTCAACTAATGTGATGTTATAGTTTTCAGATAATCGGACAAACATGTCTTTTGCATAGTCTGACATATCATCATCAAATACATTTCTTCTGTATTTCACGACCAATACAAGGTGATAATACAACAAGAACACTGAATGATTATTGCTATCTAACTTCATTGATATACCAACCTTCCCCTCTATAAGACTGATTATATCGGGGGATGAAAATAAAAGGCAAAGCCTTTTGGCTGCGCAAAACCGAAATTCATCTCCCACATATCGTTGGGCTATGCCCTTCACACGCCCCAGGAAGGAGAATTCTTTCGGGAAATTCGTTAAACGCCATAATCTCTTCTAACGATTTTACCGGTACGTTTTTTGCTGCGAAAGATAATCGTTAACACTCTATTTTTAGAGTATAAGATACACTCAGGTTCTTTGAAAAATAGTTTTTATATACGTGATATCCGCCGGCACACGCTAATAAGACAATGCCTCCAGTGATAGACAGCGTTACCTTTACCCATTTCTTCATGTTGCTTCCTCCACTCTATAAGATGCTTAGCTATACAAAAAAGAGAGTTACCTTTTACTTAACTCTCTCCAATCAAAATGCTAAATGAAAAAATGAAAGATTTCAATCTAATTACTTCTTTTTTTGCATTTGCTTTGCTAACATTTCTTTCACTTGATTATACGTTAATCCTGAATTTTTATTTAAACGCTTTACTTCCTCAACATCAGTACCTACCACTGTATATTTTTTCTCATCATTCATTTTTCTAATTCCCTTCTCACCGTATTATTTCTTATATTTCTTCCCTAAATGCACATAAATTAACACCACTACAAAAAAGGAAGCTGTTTTTAAGCACAGCTTCCTTCTCGTTACATATTGTATTTCTTAATAAAATTTCACTACATCTTCAGTAGGCAAGAACGTTCTTTCTGCTGGTTGTTCGTTTGGTTCACCAAATGGCATTTGACCTATTAAGCTCCACTCTGCCGGAATGTTCCAAGTTTCTTTCACTTCAGCATCTACGATTGGGTTGTAATGTTGTAATGACGCCCCAATTCCTTCAGCAGATAATAGCATCCACACAGTGTGTTGTAACATCGCATTTCCTTGATGAGACCAGAATGGGAACTGATCTTTATATAATGGTGCATTTTCTTGCATTTTTTCTACAGTTGCTTGATCTTCAAAGAATAGAACTGTTCCTACACCTGCATGGAAGCCTTTTAGTCTTTCTACAGTCGCTTCAAAGTTTTCTGCTGGTACGCGAGCTCTTAGTGTTTCTTTAACAATATCCCAAAACTTTTCATGCTCTCCATCCATTAATACAACCATACGACCACTTTGCATATTGAAAGATGTTGGTGCGTGTAAAGCTGTTTTTAACACTTCTTCAATTCTTTCTTTCGTAATTGCATCGTTTTTTGTTACTTTACGAATTGAACGGCGGTTCACGATTGCTTCTTTTAAGTTTGTTGTAGTTGCTGACATTTTAATTCCTCCAAATGTTTGTTTTATAATTTATTTTGTTATTTCATAACAAGCGAATTAGCAATATCCATCGGTATTACATTGCATACCTTCAAATGAATTTGTTTTATCCTTTTCAATTTCTTTATCAATGACCCTTTCTAGTGTTTCTTTACTAGCAAGCCCTTGAATGACTTCATCTCCAATCATGACAGTTGGAACAGCCATAATATTCGCTTCATCATATGCGTGTTGAATTGCTTCTTGATGCTTTTCTTTATATTTACGAGTTACTAAAGCATCTTTAAATTCTGCTTCAGGAAGTCCTACTTCTACCGCTAATTTTGTTAACACATCAATATCTTCAATGTTTTGCTCTTCTTGGAAAAATGCTGTGAATACGCGGTGATGATACTCATTACCTAGTCCACGTTCTTTCGCAAATTGACATCCTTCGAAAGCTAAATGTGTATATGGATGTGGTGAAACACGTGGCAAGCGCATATCAATTCCTAACTTCTTCGCTGTCGGAAGAATGAAAGCATCCCATGAACCTAATTTTTCTGGCTCATTCCATGGATCTATTTTTGAATATGGACTTGGACGTAATTCAAATGGCATCCATTCAATCTCTACATCTTTCTCTTTCGCTACCTCATCTAATGGACCTTTCGCTAAAAAACAAAACGGACATATAAAATCTGAGTATACTTTCATTTTTACAGTCATAACTTTTACACCTTACCTTCATCGTTGTAATTGAATCGGTTACATTAATAGCAAAAAAATATAAATATTATTTAAGCATTCATTTTTTCTTGCAAAGTTTCAAACAATTGCCCCATCGTAATAGTTCTCAAAACTTCTTCCATCGCGGATTGCGCTTGAATTAAAATAATTTCTAACACCGCTTGAATATTCGCCCCAATTGGACAATCTGGATTTGGTTGCTCGTGAATGTGAAATAGCTTGTCTTCTTCTACTACATTCACTGCATGATACACATCTAACAATGTGATTTCATGTAAATCTTTTAGTAATCCCGCGCCACCTGGTCCACGATTTACATAAACAAAGCCAGCTTGTTTCAAATACGACATAATTTTACGAATGACTACTGGATTTGTATTCACACTCTCAGCCATATAGTCTGAAGTGCATAGTGAAGATGGATTGTTTTTTAAAATAGATAAAATATGAACAGCTATAGAAAAGCGGCTACTAATTTTCATCGTAATCACCACCTTGATGTAATCATTATAGTTACAACAAAAAGATAAGTCAATCCTTTTCATAGATTTTTTTATAAGTAAATTAAAAAGTGTCCCATTATAATATATGAGACACCCCTTTTTATTCTGCAAATAGCGCTTGAAATTCTTCAATAAATAGCTGCACAGCGATTGAAGAATCCTTTAATGAAGGAACAGCTAATGCAATTTCTCTCCATACTTGTGGTTCCAATTCTCTCGTTTGCACATTTTTTGGTAAATTTGTTAAAGATAATTCAGCTAATATTGCAATGCCTAATCCTTCTTGAATCATATTTAAAGCTGTAGTAACTGTCGAAATTACATACTCAGCCCGAAGTGGTACGTTTGCTTGTTTAAACATGTCAATAATAGGTGGTTCGTATCCGCCCTTACATAATATGATTGGTTCATTCTCTAAATCACTAATGGTAATAGAGTCCTTCTTACAGAGAGGATGATCCTCTCTTAAGATAGCAACCATTTTCCCCTTCGTTAATGGAACAATCTCCATATCTTTATTAGGCAAAATAACAATTCCTATATCAATAACCCTCGATACTAACCAATCTTCAACTTCTTTAATCGTTCCTTCACAAAGAACTACTTCTAAGTTCGGATACTTCTCCTTAAAAAGGTTTATCATTTTCGGTAAGAAATGTGCAGAGGCACTCGGAAAACTACCAATTCGAATCGTCCCAACTTCATGTCCTTTCTCCATCGCAACTTCTTGTTCAATCTTCTCTACACCGTTCAAAATCTCTCTAATATGTACAAGAATCCTGTTTCCTACATCCGTAATGAGGAGCCCTTTTCGTTTATCACGTATAAGAATAGTAACGCCTAACTCTGACTCAATACTTGAAATCGCATGACTAACAGCGGGCTGCGTCATATTTAATACCCTGGCGGCCTTCGTAAAACTACCTAACTCAACAGTTTTTATTAATACTTGCAGTTGTGTAATGGTCATAACTAATCACTTATACTCCTTATAAAAAAGATTCATTTTATTTATTACAGTCGATATCATATCATAGTGAAATGAATAACAACAAGGAGGTCTTACCGTGACACAGCTTTCTCGAACTAAGACGGCCATAATCCTTACCTTTCTCGTTTTCATGTGGGGAATCAATTGGCCTTTATCTAAGTTTGCCCTGCATTATACACCACCCGTTTTATTTGCAGGCGTTCGAACTTTAATTGGAGGATTCATTTTACTCCTTTTCGCTCTACCCAAATATAAAGAATTACATTTAAAAGAAACGTGGCATTTATACGTTATTTCTTCTTTACTTAACATCATTATATTTTACGGGTTACAAACTGTTGGTCTTCAATATATGCCTGCTGGGTTATTTTCCGCCATTGTATTTCTACAACCAGTTTTACTCGGTATTTTCTCGTGGATATGGCTTGAAGAATCAATGTACGGCTTGAAAATTTTCGGGCTTGTTCTCGGATTTATTGGTGTAGGTGTTATTAGCTCAAGCAGTTTAACAGGACATATTTCTGTTATTGGAATCCTTCTCGCGTTAGGATGCGCTATTGGCTGGGCACTTGGCACAGTATTCATTAAGAAGACTGGTCACCGTGTGAATGCCATTTGGATGGTAACAATTCAGCTTCTTATCGGTGGTCTTTGTTTAATCGGATTTGGCTCAGAATTTGAAAGTTGGTCTAGTATTGCTTGGAGTATGCCATTTGTTAGTGTACTACTCTTTATTTCATTCTTTGTTATTGCAATGGGGTGGCTTGCATACTTCACACTTGTTGGAGCTGGTGAAGCAAGTAAAGTTGGGGCTTATACATTCCTCATTCCACTAATTGCTATTATTGTAAGTTCAATTTTCTTACATGAGGCCATTACAATGAGCTTATTTATTGGGCTATTATTTATTGTTGTGAGCATTTGTTTTGTAAATATAAAACCGAAAGCATTTGCTGTAAGGCAGCGGGTTGAAGTGAAATAAACGTAAGAAAGAGCCTACTGTTTGTAGGCTCTTTCTTACGTCTTACTTTTTACGACGTACTACAAGAACACACGCACTTACCGACGATACTATCGCCAAAATAGATAAGACAATTGCTATCAATTGCATATTACTAGTACCTTCATTCTTTTCTACACTAGACACTTCACCATGTTCTCCTGTTAATGACGTACCTTTTGCAATTGTAGTAAGTGAATGCGGTTTTTCAGCTTTTTCATCACCTGTCCATTCAACAATTTCTCCGTCTTTATATTGTTGATATGCGTCCCAAGCTATTTTTTGCTCTTTATCCGGATTTTTAGCGACGAAAGTAAATCGCTGGAACTGGCCGGTTAAAATCCCTTCTCCTGTCGCTTCCCATACTACAGTTTTAACTTTTCCGGCTGTATCTTTTTGCTCCTCAACTTTCCATCCTGGGACTGGTTCATACTGTTGGAACTCTACTCCAGACGGTATTTTCAGTGTAACTTTCGTCGTTGCTTCATTTTTTTCAACTGGTACTTTTATCGTATAAGTCTCCCAAGAACCAATATCAGAAGTTGCTGGTTTTACAGTGACGTGCGCACTAACAGGTAACGAAAAAATTCCCATTGCAATAATTGTTGCGATCATTGTTGTTCCTAATTTTTTTATACGTTTCATTTTCTATTAGCTCCTTTTCATACATAGCTTCTTTTTATCTGCCACCGACAATAAATTTAAAATCTGTATCGAAACTATCAAGAGATTTTGTTAATCCATGAACATGTATATTCCAGTTTCCTGTCATGTTAATATACATACCTTCTGCTTCATATTCTCCCGGTGAAACTACTGAAACTTTAAATGAACTTTTTCCCATGTTCATATCTAATGATTGAGTCGTCAATATCATTTGTTCCATATCAGTAATAGGCTGTCCCTTTTCATCCTTTAGTGTAATATGGAATTTATTTTGTCCTACCTTATTCGGACTTACATTTAGCGTAAGTTCATATCCATTATCTAATTGCTTACTCTCTGTAAAAGGTCCAGTAGGAGGCATCGGTGGTGTTTGTACGTTTGTCATAAAAGCTACGATGACGAAAATGATAATTCCAATGATAAACTCTACTTTCACCGTAGCTCCTAATCCTTGCTGCGCTCGCATTCTCCCTTTCACATAATGAATAATTCCCAATATCCCCATGAAAATGAATAAAAGTATCTTTGTTAATAAAGCCAATCCATACTTCGTATCAAATAACGAGTGGATTGTTGGAATAAAAAATGTACTGTTAAAAAGGCCTGTTATTAAAATCACGATGACAGCACCTGTTGCCCACGGTGAAAAACGCTTAATCATATCCCAATACATATGCCACTTGTTATCCTCATTACGTAAAAGAAGAATAATAGATGATAAACCACCCACCCATAATGAAGCTGCGAATAAATGTAGAAAATCCATAACGACAGCAATGTCTTTAAACTTTAAACCGTATGCGTGACTATTAAAGGCCTTCATAACAAGTAACCCTATAAACAATAGTATTGGAATACTCCATACTTTAAACGACGAAAACTTCTCATGCTTCACCGCAAAATACGTAACAATTATAAGCGTACTAATGAGAACCATTTGAGTAATCCATACATAACCAAAAACAGAAAGCTGTAATGTTTCTTTTAATAGTAAAGGGTTGAATGCTTCTAGCCATGAAACATCAGCATTTATTTTCGCTTGCAGTGGTAGATTGAATAACAAGCTAATCAATATCCCAAATAAAGAGATCCATATTATGTTCTTACTCCTTAATCGAACCGAGGTTGCATTCCCTTTATACATAATAAGATTAAAGAAGAGAACTCCTAAAAATAGCGAGAAACTCGTATATAGAATCCCACGTTCCATAATCATATCGATTTGCGGGACATACCCCATCTCTTCCACTTGTACATCGTCTGTTCCCGCTTCCGCTAATCCAATACGGAATGGAATAACCCCTTGAATTGGATGCCCATCAGCTGAAATAGCTTTCCACTGAATAGAGTAGAGACCAGTTTTGAGATTTTCTTTTAATCCGGCTTCTAATAGTTTTTTATTTTTTTTATCAATATGAGCATCTTTTAAATCGACTCTTTTACCTGATGTATCTCTCACATACAATGTATTAAAACGTGAAACTTGTATGTCCTCATCGAATTCAATTTTCACAACAGATGGTGCTCTCTTCAACGTTTCATTTTCCGTAGGGTTTGATTTCACAACATACGCATGAGCAAATGCACTTTTCGGTATCAATATAATAAGCACACACGCAAGTAATAACCATGTCCCTAATCTTCTCATTACTTTCACACTCATTTCACTTCTTTCTTCCTCATCGCTCTATTTTCATTACTTTAACTTCCGAAGTTTGATTCTCCGGCGAAATATTAACCTGATTAAATATAAACTTCTAGAAAGTATAACTCTTTATTTCTCTTCCACCTCTAAACTTCTAATATAATAGTAACTATTATGATAGAAACAACTTACATTTTTAAAGTCGATTGTTATTATATCATAAAATATATTTATGTAAGTTATCAAAGAAGAAAAGTTATCGTGAATCATTTGTGAAGAAAATGTGAAATACATAAATAAAAAGGTATTACGTTATTACGTAACACCTTTAAAAAAATATCCCTCTTCTATTTCTCTTCCGGATAATCACAATACTCGATAATCGTTCCTTCAGTATCCGCTGGGTTAAGATAAATTAACCTTCTACCGTGCTTATTAATGCGTAGTGTATGCTCTAATGTCCGAATACCTTGTTCTTTTAACTCTTCTAGAGCCACATCTAAATCATCGACACGATACGCAACGTGATGAACACCTTTACCTTTTTGTTTAATAAAACGGGCAATTGGAGATGTCGTATTATTCGTCGGTGCAAGTAATTCAATTCTATCTCCATCCACTTCAAGAATGGCTACTTCGCTTTCCACACCAGGAGCTTCACTTACGTAACGATCTATTAAAGTTCCTAGTAACACATTTTCATAAAAACGTATCGTACTATCTATATCTCGAACTGCGATGCCGATATGATCAATTGTTTTTTTCATTTTATTTCCCCTACTACTTTATTTTTTCTATCCTTATCAATAGTAACAAAAAAAGTTATAGAAACAAGTTCTATAACTTTTTTATTTAACCTATTTTCTTATTCGCACTAGCTGGTTGAACTTGATTTTTTGCTTTTACAACACTAATGCCATATCCGATAAATCCACCGATAATCGCTGGGAAGATCCAGCCTAATCCTACTTCCTGCATCGGAAGGAATTTAGTGAACACTTGGCTTACTACTTCAATGTTAACTCCAGCTGCACTTAATCCATCGAATAAGCTGATGATAAATGTTACGATTAAGCTCACTTGATAAACTTCAGCTCTTCCTTTGAATAATGAATGGAAGAATGTTAAGAAAATCAATACGATTGCTAGTGGATAAATTGCTGTTAATACTGGAACAGAAACTGCGATTAACTGTGTTAATCCTACGTTTGCAACAATTGCACTAAATACACATAGTGTGATTGCAATTGCTTTGTAAGGAACATTTGGGAATAACTTATGGAAGAATGAAGAACATGCTGATACAAGTCCCACACTAGTTGTTAAACAAGCTACTGTAATCATTAATCCTAATAATACTCCGCCATATGATCCGAAATAGTAGTTAGAAACTTTCGCTAATACTTCTCCGCCGTTTTCTAAATGTCCAAGCTTTGCAACACTTGAAGCACCCATATAAGAAAGAGCTGTATAGATAATTGCTAAAATAGATGCTGCAATTATTGTCGCTTTTGCACAAACGACCATAATTTGTGTTTTCGTTTTCGCACCTTTTTCTTTAATAGCATTGATAATGATAATCCCGAATACGAATGATGCAAGCGTATCCATCGTTAAGTATCCTTCTTGGAATCCTTTAAAGAATGCATGTGATGTATAAGCTTCCACTGGTGCTTGCATATCTCCAATCGGATGTATAAAAGCAACGATTACTAAAATACCGATGAAAGTCAACTTAATTGGCGTTAAGATTTTTCCAACAATATCGACAATTTTCGCGGGATTTAGCGAAAAAAAACAAGTGATACTAAAGAATATAATTGTGAAAAGAATTAAAGGTGTAGAACCTACTCCTTCTGGCATAAACGGCTTAAGACCAATTTCATAAGATACATTTCCTGTTCTCGGTATTGCAAATAACGGACCGATCGCTAAGTATAAAACTGTTGTAAATACAATCCCGAACACTGGGTGAGCACGACTTGCTAATGACTGTAAATCATCTTTACCTGAAAAACCAAATGCTAGTACACCTAGTAATGGTAATCCAACACCAGTTACTAAAAATCCAGCGTTAGCAATCCATACATTCTCTCCTGCTGATTGACCAAGCATCGCTGGGAAAATTAAATTTCCTGCTCCAAAAAATAGTGCAAATAACATTAATCCAATAACTACTATGAACGAAAACGGTACTTTATTCGCCATAATATAACCCCCATTCAAATTTCCTTATCTCATTTTCCAATTTTAACTAATTGAATTTTCTGAATATTTAATTTAAGTATCAACTATTCTTGAACTCATTATAGTTTGCTATATAATATTTTGCAATACTATTTTCGAACTTTTCTTTTATTTTATAAATATACATTTTTTAACATGAAAAATAGACTAAAAAACCAACACGGTCATCCATGTTGGTTTTTCCATTTACTATCATAAATTAAAATTTCGCTGCTACTTTTTTAACGTTTTCTAGACCTTCTTCAACAATTTGTTGTGAACGATCTGGATATTGATTGTGTCCTTCAATTACAACTGTCTCTGGATTTGTAATTCCCCAGAATCCAAGTACAGTTGTTACGTAATTAACTGCCATTTCCATAGGAGCCATTTGCTCTGAAGAGTAATCTGAACCACGAGCACCTAACACAACTACTTTCTTACCACCAACTAAACCTTCTGGGCCATTTGCTGTATATTTAAACGTTTTTCCAGCTTGAGATAAGTATGAAATATATGTGATTAATGGTGCTGGTACTGTAAAGTTCCATAATGGGAATGCAAATACAACCTTATCAGCTTCTAAAAACTGATTTAAATATTGATCTACTGTAGCAACTGCCTTCTCTTCTTCAGCTGTTAACTCCATGCCTTGGCTACGTTTATATCCACCTGAAATCGCGATATTTCCGTAATAAGGAAGATCTAATGCAAATAAATCTAATTCCGTAATTTCTGTATTTGGATTTGCTTCTTTATAAGTACTTACAAATGTTTCATACATTTTTGAACTAACTGCTTGCTCCGCTGGACGATCGTTTGCTTTTACAAATAATACTTTTGACATTTTTTTATTCCCCTCTACATTCGTATTTTCTTCTTTTTTACCAAATAATGAGCTAAATAGTCCCATTTTCTTCACCTAATCTTTCTTTTCATATTCATTATTCATCATCATAAAAATTCTTATTCTAAGAAAAAGTTCCAATAGATACCTTAAGTTAAGCTATCAAAACTTTTTGTTATTTAATTACCTTATGTAAGTGATTGTAATATAGTCACTTACTTTAGTCAAGTAACTTTTAATAAAAAATAAAATCTCATTTTAAAAATATTAACTAAAATACAATTGAACACCAAATACATCTTTATTACTTGTATAATAAACTTAGAGAGGAAAATTCATATATAGAAAGGATTTATTCATGAGCACTATAGAAAAGATTCAAACTTTTATTATTCTTTTTGCTGTTACATGCGGCATCGTACTCGGACAATTTAATATGATACATACGTATTCAGACCAGTTTATTGTCCCCTTCTTATTTTTCATGCTATATGGATTATTCCTCAGCATCCCATTAAAAGAAATAAAAAACGGATTTCGTAATTTAAAATTTGCTGGAACAAGTCTTACTATTAACTTCTTATGGACACCTTTACTCGCTTGGGGATTAGGAGCACTATTTCTTTCAGATCATCCAGCACTTTGGGTTGGATTTATAATGTTAATGGTTACTCCATGCACAGATTGGTACTTAATCTTTACTGAAATAGCGAAAGGAAATGTAGCACTTTCTACTGCAATTTTACCTGTAAATTTAATTTTGCAAGTACTACTCCTTCCAATTTATTTATTTTTATTTGCTGGTGTCATGAAAACTGTAGCGGTTTCTGTTTTAGTAGAAAGTATTGTTATCGTAATCGTCTTACCATTTATACTTGCACACGCTACAAAATTCATTATGAATAAAATGAAAAAAGCTGAAACTCTCGAGAATAAACTCATTCCGTTTTTCAGCTCTGCTCAAATTGTATTTTTAAGTTTAGCAATAGTAGCGATGTTTGCATCACAAGGTAAATATTTACTGCAAAATATGAATGTCGTTTTATTATTACTCGTTCCTGTTCTATTGTTCTTCATCATTAATTTTTTACTAGGACAATTTATCGGGCGCATCATGCATTTATCTTACAAAGATACAGTAAGTCTAAGCTTAACAACGTTAGCAAGAAACTCACCTGTTGCACTCGCTATCGCTGTAACAGCTTTTCCAGACGAGCCTCTTATCGCACTTGCACTCGTTATTGGACCGTTGATTGAGTTACCGGTACTAGCTTGTGTTTCACAAGTTTTGTTGCTTATTAAGAAAAAACGGCAATACGCATAATAAAAAACGTCCCATTTTGGGACGTTTTTTATTATGGAAAGATTACATACAACACTTATTTCTTATTTATCAATACAAATGAAATTACCGAAACTACAAACGTAATAATACCAATTGTAATAAAGTGAAACTTTAATCATTGGGGGTTTTGTTCATCCCCCAATGATTATTAGCCCTCACCACTCCCGCATTAACAGATCCTTTCTAATTAAAAATGATAGGAAACGTAAATATAACGAAAGCTGCCCAAAGTCCGTATATTGGCAAATACTTCGTAACGGCATCTTGGATAGCTTTTGGTCCTGATTTATTTTGCAAGAAACGCATATAGGCAAACATAATCCAAATGAGATTTGCCCAAATCACTATGTTTACACCTAAAACAGCAAGTCTATTAGGCGTAATCCCGTAAGAAGAAAGTCTAAATACTATGGCTGACAATGCGACAGTGTCAATAATAAGCGCCAGAACAATTAAGGAAAAATTTATATAATCTGAAATATTCTTTTTCTCGTCCGAGTCACTTTCAACGATAGAAAATATGGTAACAGCCAATACACCAAGGAGGATTCCGTTGAAGGCCATTAGGAAATTGCGATCCAAGAACGGATTTTTCCCGACCCAAATTACCGTTATAAGATAGATAAGCAACGTGATCAGGACGAGAGGACTAAAAATTTTAGATATGTATGGTGTAATATTTTTAGCAAACTTAAGATTCATTGATACTAAGTATGCAGCCACAATAGCGAGAGCCGCTGCTCCAAATAAAACAACATTACTAAAATAGAATTCTCCTATATCTAAGTCAACAAAGCTAAATAAACGCATGGTGAATACTGCTAGTATCATTCCGCTCACTGCCATGCTCCCGTAGAGAAGACAATATTCTAAATTAAATTTAATATAGGCTAATCTTGTACTGCCTTTTAAATATTCATTCCCTGTAAACGCAAGCCCTACTAAGACCCATAAAAATATAGGAAGATGTAAATAAGCAAGGATGGTACTGTCTTTATAATTTACTGGCAACGTATTAAGATACATCCCGGAAATTAGGAACAACGCTGCAAGGGAATAAATAATACTTTTTTTGGGAGTATTATTGTAAACAAAATAAGCAGCAATAAAGGGAATTACACCAAAAGCCAAGTTAATTGGAGCAATTGCTTCCTGCTCAACAAAGTGGAAAATGATTCTGGTGCTTATGCCGGCCAGAATAGCTAAAAGGCCCATGAATAAGAAACCTTTTTGAAACAAAGATGTTTTTTCTTTATTTACTTTCTCCTTGAAATGCAACCTTTCATACCAAGCACCTAGAACCTGAGAATCAGGGTTTTGGTCCCATGCCTGTGAGAATGCTTTTTTAAAAGCTTTCGGATCTTTTCTATACATCTTCTCCAACTCATGGGGGTTATCCATATTTTTAACAATCAAATTGTTAATGTTCATAGTTATACCTCCTCTAATTTTAAAAATAAGGTTGTTACCTTTTAACAAAAGCACCTCACTCATTTATTATGATTTTGATTTTAATACGAAATTTATCGCTTTACAATAAAAAATTATTATTTAAAGGATTTTTTTTATCGTTAAATTTTAAATAAAAGAAAAAAACAAAAGAGCATGACAGTTTTATGTCATGCTCTTTTAACAAATTAATTCTCAAATACAAAATTAATCTTATTATCTTTCCACTCTAATTTCGCATCAAACGTTTTCTCGCCCTTTTTAAAACCTTTAATTAAATCAGTCTTTTCACCTTTTAAGAGCTTTGTCATATTCTTTTGCGAAATTGTTTTACTTAATATCTTCTTTGAAATGGTGAAATCACATTGCGTTGTATTATAGTTAGAACAACCGTAAAACGTTGACTTATCAATTACATCACCATCACATTTTTTACAGCTACCAACCTTTTTACCCGTTGTAAATTTCGATCCTTTCCGTTCAATCGATTCAACATGTAGTCCCGTGAAATCCCACTTCTCAGACATTTCCACTGCGTCTTCAATAATTTTAGCTGATAGCTTTTTCGTCTGTTCCATAAATGTAGCTGGTGAAGCTGTACCTTCACCAATTTCCGCAAGACGTTGTTCCCATTTCGCAGTCATTTCCGGTGAAGCTAGTATTTTATCACCAATTGCGGTAATTAATACTTTTCCTTTATCAGTCGCATACACTTGGTTTTTCTTTACATCTATATACTTACGGTCTTTCAGCATCGTAATAATACCTGCGCGAGTCGCTTCCGTACCTAAACCTTCTGTTTTCTTTAATACTTTCTCCAGCTCTTCATTCTCTAAATACTTACCAGCTGTTTTCATTAACGTAATAAGTTGTCCTTCTGTATAGCGCTTCGGTGGCTGTGTTTTTCCTTCTTTCACTTTCACCTTTACAACTTTTCCTTCTTCGCCTTCAGCTACAATTGGAAGAATGGTTTCGTCATCTTTATCGTCTTGGAAAATAACCTTACGCCAACCTTCTTGAATTTGCTGTTTTCCTTTTGAAATGAATTCAGCACGTTCATCTACAAGCGTTACAATCGTTGTATAGTCAAAGATTGCAACTTCATAATGAGCTGCAATAAGCCTTCTTACGATCATATCGTATATTTTCTTTTCATCACCTGATAGTCTGCTTGGGTTTGTAACTTGCTCTGTCGGAATAATTGCGTAGTGATCTGTTACTTTCTTTTCATTTACATAACGCTTGTTATTCATAATGGATTCAACCGGAGCCGGTAATAAGCCTTTATATTCATCAAACTGACTTAACTTCTGTAAAATATCAGGGAACGTCGCTGCTTCTCCTTGTGTAACATAGTTAGAATCTGAACGTGGATAAGAAACAATCCCTTTTTGATAGAGTGCTTGCGTTATATCAAGCGTCTTTTTCGGTGAAAACTTAAAGGCTTTATTTGCCGTTGCTTGCAGTGATGATAAGTTAAATAAAAGCGGCGGCTGAAACTCTTTACGCTCCGTTTTCATTTCCTTCACAACAGCCGGTTTCCCTTGGCAAAATGCCGCAATTTTATTCGCCATATCAGGGTCTTTTAAGCGGGATTCATTATCCTTTTCCCATTTTCCGTCATATTTCTTTCCTTCTATATTAAAGGTTGCGAACACTTCCCAAAACGGCTCTGACTTAAAGTTTTCAATTTCTTTCTCTCGCTTTACAATCAATGCTAACGTTGGTGTCTGGACACGACCAGCAGAAAATACATCATTCATTCCTTTTTTCTTTAGCAAAATACTAAAGACACGTGATGCATTCATACCAACAACCCAGTCAGCGCAAGATCTTGTATATGCTTCGTAATACGTATTAATTGTATCTGATTCATCAAGTAAATTTTTAAACCCCTGATAAATAGCTTGCTTCGTTAAAGACGAAATCCATAGACGCTTCATCGGCTTTTGCACGTTACAAAGATTAATAATATTTCGTACGATCAGTTCCCCTTCACGCCCAGCATCGCCTGCGTGAATAATTTCTGTTACCTGTGGATTATGTAACAGCTGTTTCACAACGTTAAATTGCTTATACTTTGACTTTGTTACTTCAAATTGAAAACGTTCTGGAATCATCGGTAATGTATTAAGTGACCATTTTTTCCACTCTGCGTGATAATGCTCTGGATTACATAACTGCGTCAAATGACCAATTGCCCATGTACAGTACGCTCCATTTGGAAATAACTCATTCGCTTCTACCTCTAAATATCCATCTTTCCGGCGATATTTAAACTGTGAAACAAGAGCCAACCCTTGATCTGGTTTCTCGGCAATAATTAATTTCATTTTATAACTCCCTATCTGTATTCCAGTGTTACTTTCATTGTCTATATGTTTAGAAGCGATGATAAAACAACAATCTTATTTATCATTCGCGGTTTGTCTCGCAAATGTGAGACCTATAATATTATACGCTTATTCTTTATGGCTTCACAATAGAAACTCATAATACAGCAAATTCTTTAACACAGTTATATATAAAAGACGCCCAAAAATTGAGCGCCTTTTACATGTACTATTTTCTTTAATATCTTCTCTATAATCGGAAGTACTATCGATAATTGATTATATAGTACTAACGTATTTTACAATCAATGATATAAGTAAACCTAAATAGCGTTTTAAAATGGAACATATAAGTAACAAATACAAATCTCAAAAATGATTCGATAGTTTATTCTACACGGAACCTATCTTCAATTCTTGAAAAATAAACTGCTTCTCGCTCACTAACATTATCATCTGAACCCAGATAAGATACAATCGAAATACTAATTAATATTATACTCATTAGAACTTGCCACATGTGGCTACATGCATGAATTAAAGTCGATTTAATAAAAGAAGTATTTAAAAATGAAACTTCAATACTATGTAGTAATATATGAGGATATTACTCAAAAATCATCGTATTACTTATTAACATTGAATTATGCCCTTTTGAAAGTCTAAGTACATAATCTCTATAATTAATCGTACTCACAATTTCATTATTTACAGGAAAAATCCCACTCGGATTTATCTGATTAAATAAACATAAAAAATAAAACACTATCAAAAAAGATATCATCATTTCAATTAGAGAATATACAGCTAACGGAATTCTTGTCGTCCTTCTTATAGAGGAATTCTTCCATAAAACTCCTCTACATTCAAGTGTGATATCAAAAATTGAGTAGCACCAGTTAATTAGTTGCGGTATGGCACCTCTCATCAAACAGAAATCATTCTGTTTGAGAAGATCCATTGTAATCATTAATAACTTTATTTTGAAGAATCCATTTTTGATGGTCGTAACAATTAAATTGAATATAAATCCTGGGTTACAATTGTAATATCCTCTGAAACTTTAAATTCACTAAAATCATCCTCAGTGTTAATGTAAAGCCCTCTTGATTTTTGTTCTCTTAAACTTTTAACGATTTTATCTAAATTCAATACTCCATCTTGAGAATTCACATTTATTAACGCCAACATTCCATTTAAAGGTACAAGTAGCCGATCTTCAATGAACAGCTGACTTCTTTTATCAACTGCTATATAGAGGATATCTAGATCATCAGAAATTTCGTCAGGAGAAACTTTCCCTTCCAATATGTAACTCAATTTTTCTTTATCATTTTTTATAAAATCCTTGTGTTTACTAATTTGCTCATTATAAATTTCGTTTAGTGATTGATGTATCTTTTTATAATTCTCTTCACCTGCTGTTGTATAATGGTTTTCCTTCCATTTGGATTCAATAATAATAAATGTATTGGAGAGCTTGTCATACAATGCCACATCAATATCGCTATTAATTTTACCCATATCCCCTTGGAATTCATAGTATACTTCCTGACCAAAAACAATATTTTTGAATGTTTCAACTCGGCGAGTTATACTATTTACCACACTATGAGAAATAGTTTTATCACGGTTTCTAAATCTTTCACCTTTATAAAAATGACCATTTACTACACAAAATTGAAGATCATTTAGCATCCATGACGATGGAACAAATATTAACTTTTCATTATGAAGAATGAACGGGAACTCCAAGAGGCTCCCTCTTCCATCAAATAAGAAGTAATTGAAATACTTCTCAACTTTACCAATAGACAGACCTGTAAATTGAACAGCCTTACTTAAAAACCACTCTTTATCTTTGAAAAAAAGTAAATCTAAAGAGGTCGTTTTATTAAAGTTACTACCCATTGTATAAGCAGCACGAACAACTATACTATAGTAATAAAAGAATGATATGATTGAATTTAGTTCACGAATATTTTTAACCACAGTACTTTTAACATTACCACCTAAATAATCCAAATCTACTTTTACACATTCATAACATAATTCGAGTAGTTCCCTATCCCTATCAACCAATAGTCTTTTTATCTTTTGATAAACCCTGGGTCCAAAATGAGAAAATTTCTCCACTATTTTTTGGGGAAGTCTCATCTTTATTTCTCTTTCCATCCCAAAATTTTGGTTATCTAACCCATGAAAATAGATATATTCTTTTCTGAATCCTCCCTCAATGATTGCTGTGGTAAATAGGTATTTATTCTTCTCAATTTCTTTACATTCACTTTTCGCAATGGAATTCATATCCATTATTTGGTCACATATATTGAAATCTCTATATAAATCTTTTATCTTACCTAAATAAGCAGCCAAAAAGTGTTTCAGTTCTTTCTCATTATATTCAAACCTTAGCTCCCAGTTTATTCCCCTCTTAAATAGCTCACCGATAAACCAACTAAGCGCAAACCTATCAATTATTGCCTGTTGATGATTTGGGTCAACCTCATGAAATCGATATTCAATAGCTATTAAAGGATAATACAATAGATATCCAATATTCTCCTTATAAGTTGTTACATATTCATCAATATAGCCTTCAATTTGTTTGAAAATATAATCTTTTGTTAGCGCACGAACCTCATATTCAACCATATATTTACCTCCAAATAAGCTTAAACCTATAAATTTAAAACACTTCACCTCAAAAACTTAATTAAAAGAATCCGAAAGACTAAAAGTTTACGTTCTGAAATAGTTTTATAGCACCATAAAAAATGGGAGAAATTCCTTGTCTAACATTATCATCGCTTAGTACTTCTCTTGGATAGAAATCTGAATGGGTTCACCTTTATTTAGCGAAGTACTAATGATGTCCATTTCTTCTTTGTTATAGTGTTCGAATTTAATTTTCATTAGTACAGGCACCTCAATAACATCATCTATCACGCTATCAACATACTCAGTATACAAGTACTTTCCTTCTTCTATATCGTAATAAGAACTTACAGAGTCCATATAAGAAACATTCGCCACGATATTCACACTTGCCTTAAAGGCTAACATAGCGGATTGTTCTTCATCCAAATCAATATTTTCGACCTCTCCATCCTCACCTATTAACATAAACCAGTGTTCCTCTATAAAATTTAATAAACTTGATTCAATTTCGTTTATATTAGCATCATAAACAGATACAATAAATTGATGTTTATATGTTTTATTCTTAGTTAGCCTATCAAAAAATGCCTCTAATGATGGCTCATAAATTGGGATTTGACTCTTTTCACAGAATTCTTGAGATCTTCATCACCACTAACAATGCTAATTTTTTCTTCTTGTTGCTCGAACCATTCCTCAAACGCCACTAACGAAAACTCATCAGGAAATTCGTCTCTTTTCTTCCTAATGCATCGCTTTTAAACAGTGGAAATGTGCAGAGTGTATGTGGCAACATATGGGGTGCTGGTGAACTAAATATTTTATGAACATGAATGAAATATTACAACTCATCATACTTGATATAATAAAATATAGTCATTAAAAAAGAGGAATTTTACACTTCTTTGTTGAATTTATACAGCCGACTAAATTTGTTGGAGGTTTTTATTGTGTCTAGTAATTCTTTTAGTGAAGGACAAATCAAAGAAAAATTCAAAAAAATTTCTTCTAGTAAAGATTTTGTATCGATTTCTGCAAATATGTTTCATGATAATCAAGATTCCGTGCAAAATTTTAAAAACTTACGTACAGTTGAAAAAGACAATCTTTATACATGGCTTGCTTTAGGAAAATCTTTTGAAGAAAGTCTAGATCCAAGGAACTCTATTGCTATTATTATTGGGTTGCTGGTTTTCGTCTTAACTTTTATAACTTCAGGAATAATAACAAACTTTGCCACCGGAAGCTTCAAGTATAATTTTTTAATAATCGCTCTGATACTTGTAATAGTTGCATTTGTCGCTGTTTGTATTCTGGTTGGTAATTTAATCAGAAATAGGATGAGGGTTGTCCAACTAAATAACCTTATTGAAGCAGCAATTAATTTTAAAGAATAAATTATTAAGAGTAGCTCCTACTTAAAGTAGTTCTTTAGGTAGGAGTTATCATTTCATTTTAAAAGTCCACTTTTTAATTTTTATTAACTATCTTTAACAATAGTCAGAATAGTTATCCATCATTTCCGCCACCATATCAGCCCCATATTCTCTTATTTGAGACAGCATACCATCAACAGCATCTAAAAATGCAAATAATCCTTTATAACATAATGATATATTAGTAATGTCAAACTTCTTACGATTTTGAAAATGTAATTTTAAATTTTTATCTATTGGATATCTGAACTTATCTGATATTTGGTCTAAAACGTGTAGCTGATTTATATACACTTCAACATTCTGTAAGGTGTTATCATCAGAAGCATTTGAATTTATAGAAATTTTATCTTTTATGGAGTTCCATAACCCCAAGATACTGTACTTTTTCTTTCTAATTATATTTGCAGCCAACAACAATCTGAACGCAGTATTCTCCACCCTCGATTATTAATTTTGACTCGTTATTTATAGTACCAATTTCGAGCATAACATTATTTAATGCATGAGTTAAAATACTATAAGCGGTATTCATATTTTCATAAAGAGCAATTAAGTTAATATGTGTTTGTTTATTAAAACAAATCTCCATTTTATTATTAAATGAATATCTAAATAAATCGCTTTGAGCACCAATATTGGAAATATATGTTGGATAATTGTACAACCATTCAATCTCTTCTTTACTCTTGTCAAAAACCTCCCCCATTTAAATTTATAATTTCCTCAAAACAATTTATTAAATTATGTCTAACAGTGGTAATAAAAGATTTTCTCTGATGTTCATCGGAGATATATTTAAAAGCGATAGATTTTAAAATAAGTTCTAAACATTGTCTGTATAGATAAACAACAGCGAAAAAATTCATATCTAATTTATGTATTTCAGCGGTGTCTATCATATATTCTACCAATTCATTCCCAGCTAAATTAAATTGCCTTGAGTACTCATAAAACTCTTTTTGAAAATCATTGGAGTTTTCTATATCAATTATATTCAAAAGATAGCAAATAGCTTGCTATTCTTTTCTATTCCAGAGCTACTATTCTGATTGTGAGTAACAAAATTGTAATATTACCAATTCAGCCAGATTTTCTATAATAATTTCCCATTCATTACTATCATCGGAGTTTAGTATAGCAGGAACTAATAATTCAAAATTTGCACCTCCCTTACCGTGAACCCTACTATTTCGATATTCATATAAATTATTTGCAAATTCTTTCTTATCATCTTGATTACTAATCAATCCCTTTGAAAAAGCTAACTCTAGTATTGGTTCTATATGCTCAATTTTATTAATTAATATTTCTATTAAGTTACGCTCTTTATCATTGTATACGTCTGAAATACCTCTTATCATTTCATCTAGATCTTTATCTTTGATATAAGTCGTAATATGAGCCTCAAAATCATCTTTCCTATTAATAATAAAGAAGTATTCTAATACTTTATAAAAGCTTAAAAAATCTTTTTTCTGTTTCCCTTCGTTATAGAAGGATATTGGATCAGTATATTTTCCCATTCTAAAATTATTACTAACTTCACCCTCTATTATTTCTTCGGGTTCAGTAAAATAGTCATGAGTGTACAAATACTGATAGACTTGTGGGTAATCGCCCACCAAATCTGATGGAGCAAACTTATGTATAATATATATTGCATGTTGGAGATAACTTTCCAACATTTTTTTATCTACATTCTTCAATTTTATCGTGTGAATATTTTCCCACTCAAAATTGTCATCATCTGATATATGATGAAACATTACTTTAAACATGTCACTCGGTTCACCAATTTCGAATTCTACATCATCAATGTTAAACTTGAGCATCGGATGATCTGGATATTCACTTTCAATGAGAGTGTAATGAAAAAGAAATTCTGCAGTATTTTTGATGTAAAAACCTTTGTCTTTAAAAAACTCTATTTTGGGGTTATCCAATTTATAATTATATTCTTGAAAAAGACGACTCACCCAATACATTTTCCAAGGTCTCCTCACTTGTTTGGGTGAAATAAATTTCTCACGACTAATCGCAATCTTATAGCCTGATTTTTGCTCTTCCCAAACAAGGATATCGTTATCATCTTTTACAATTTTAATAATTCCTTCATCAATGAAACTATTATAATACTCTTTTAAACACTGAAAAACTTCAACATCACTGAAAACTTTCATGATTCCATCTCCTTTTTAGAAAATATATCCATCACCTATTATACACTACTTAAAATTTAGATTTAACAGAGAGACTTTATACATTTTTTGTATTACTCGACTGATTACCAATTAGCTATCACTCTTATAGAGTCAACATATAAATAAAAAAATACCTCATAACAACTTGTTATAAGGTACAATTCATCACGTTTTATCTATTATTTACGAGTTTGATTCGCTCATATAAAATAGCATTAGTCTCGTACATCTTGTATTGAACTACGACTGTCTATGGTTATGTTTGAACCATGATGGCGACTCCCTTGATAAATTGCCTCAATTTGATTGGTAAAAATAGAAAGTAAAGCAAAAAACACCGATACAAGTATGCAACGGTGTTTTTCTATTTGTTATTTAGTGACACCAAGTCCCTTTGTTTCACTGATGATATGATAAAGTGGTGCCAAAACTTTAGCAATTTCAAATGATGTATCCGCTATACTCTCTGCTGTTTTAATACGCGGATCATTTGGAGAAAAGCTGCAAAGAAAGTATGATTCAAGTCCCTCTCTATCATAATTTTCATAAAAGGAAATAAAATCTTTCGGGTCTCTCTTGTCGATTGAAAACACCTCTTTTACACGATTTGCTTCAGGGTCATAAATTCGCCATTCGAAACCATCCCCTTTTAGCAAATTGAAGCAAGTAACAATCACCTCTTCTACTTCAGGGTGATGCAATTTCTTATGGAAATATTCGCGATCCATTGCCCCATTTGCAATAGAATGAAAAATGGTGACATTGACACCTTCTCCACGGATTCCAACTTGTATATTAGCATGTTGATACATGGAATCTGCTTCTTTGGTTTTATCCCAATATACGCCTTTTACATTATAGCTTGAAAGAACATTTGGACTTTTTCCGTATCGGATCCCTAACCAAGAAACACGTTCACGATTACTTTTATTCGGTACAATCGAAGATAGAATAAAGTTTGGATGACGATGCGAATGCAGATTTAGTTTCTTCATTCGCTTTTCTATAATTGAATGGATATGTAACAGTTTTGTTTTTACCCGTATCCGTTGCTTGTGAATAGGGTGATTAGATCCTAATCTCATATTACGGTTAAAAAACACTGCGAAATCTTCATACTGAAAATAATAGTCTTGTAATTCGTAAGTCTCGCTATCAAACGGATCTTGTTGCATTTTTTTTGGACGTATGCTTCGGGTTAACCTTTTCTTTGCTTCTTTCCATTCTGCAAAAGCACTTTCTAATTCTTCATAATGCATAACAGTGTCTTCTGTCACTTTCTCACTATAAGCGTGAAGCTGTTTAAAGTACGTGCCAAGTGAAGTCCCCATAGTCTCGGTCACAGTTTGTAGGCTATTGAATTCAGCGTTACTTTCATACCCTCCCCTTGTTAAATTACTACTACCGTGACACACATATGGATTCCTCCCTTTGAAATAATAGACCTTTGCATGCAAGAATAGGTCTTCTACAAGGTACACCTCAGCAATCTCCATTGTTTTTTTCAGGAGTTCTCCTGGTTGATTCATCGAAAATTCCTGTGAGAGATATAGCTTTATATGTTGTTTTGAGAGCCCCCACTTTTTCGACCATTCATTTAATAATTCAAGTCCGTATGTAGAATAGTATGCCGTTGCAATCTGTAATTCTGTCACTTCCGTTACTTTTTTATTAATGTCTTGTTGTAAGTCATAGCCATCCCATAAAAAACGAATATCCTCCATCTCTTCACCCCTAGTTCAATTTTTACTCCTATAAATTATGATACTACGACAGTTAACATTCTAAAAGAAAGAAAAAGCTGCCGCCCGCGTTCATCATGCAATCCAAGAACTAATTCGGGAAAATAGGGCTGTAAATTTCCATGCCGTTTCTGTGCATTCTGGTATTTCTAAATCGTATCTCTATCAAAATGAAGATATCTTTCTACATATTGATAAATTGCGTAAAATGTTTGATTAAAAAAATGTTCTAGACTGAGTATCGCTGGTTTAATAGGATTCCTTTATTTTTATTTTTCTCTATTAATTAAATAAGGATTTAGACTAATGAATAGTTTATATTTAGAGAAAAGAAATTTTATTAAAATAAAGTATTAGACTAGATAGTAGGGTTTATTCTATCAAACGTATGAAAACGCATTTCAGGATTAAAGTGGACGTACTTTATAATTTTGAAATGAAACAAAGTAAATATTTCAAAATTATATTGATTATACATTCCATATATTGTATTTTAAAAGTAATCTTACTTTTGCAAACTGAAAAAAAGGGGGGCTTATTCATGCCAATTATTAAAACAAAAAACGGTGAATTTCACTACGAGTCTTTTGGACAAGGGGAACCAATCCTTTTTTTACACGGAAGCGGGGCATCTTGGAAGATATGGAAACCACAAATCGAATCATTTTCTAAAGAATATCAAATGATTCTTCTCGATTATCGTGGTCATGGAGAATCGAGAAAAACCTTTCCCGGTAATGTATATGATTACGACTTAATCGTATCTGATATCATTTCATTTTTAGATACACTAGGCCACACACCTCTTCATGTAATCGGCGTTTCACAAGGAGCAATTCTTGCGACATTAGTAGCCATTCATCATCCTTCCTATGTAAAAAAATTGGTCATTTCTAATAGCTATAGTGAATTCCCAACTAAAACTTCTAAATGGGTACTTCAATTTTCCAATTTCATCTTTAGTTTGCTGCCCTATTCAACAATTATTGATTTAATGATGAAATTTTACAAACACGAACCGTACACGCAACAAATACTACGCGATTCATTTTCAATAGACAAAAAAATGTTATTAATGATGAAAAAAGCAAAATTTCCTGTTCATACTTCTTTACTACATCTCATTCAATCCCCTACTCTAATTCTATCTGGAGCAGGTAAAGTTGTAACAGGTGTTGATGAAGGAAAAGCAGCTAAAACAATTCACCAGTATATCCCAAATAGCACACTTGCTTTATTCCAAGATACATTCGATCCCCTCAATGTATTGAAAGAATCAACGTATCGTATCCTCTTTTATAAACATCATAACTTTATTTCAAATCTACATTTCGACGACACTTATTAAAGTAAAGTACCTGATAATTTAAGTATAAACTTTCTTTTGAATAAGGAAAAAAAACTTCTTAATTGAAAAAAACACCTGTTAGAGTACCTTTATTTTTACGAATACTATTAGACTTAAAGAATCTATTTTTGGTATAATTCACACATAAAAATAATATATGGAGGTATTCGTATAAAAGCTAATCTTGTTTAAAGAGAAAAGAACCCTTTTTAAACACAAACTTACTCATAAATGATTGGAGAACCTGTATGACTGAAAAATTAAGTGCTGCATCTATTACCGCTCTAAAGGAAATCTCGAAGGAAGTTCTTAAGTTGATTGCTGTTCTTCTAATAATTGGTTTCATTCTCTTTTTTACTGTAAGTAATATTAAAAGTATATTTACCTTACACCGACTCATTAACCTATCTATCCTTTCAATTATTTTCATTATATTCAGATACATATATCTTGTTTATGATCTTTATAATCATCAAGAAAAAGTAGAAAAAATAAAGAATAGTTCTGATGATGTCTTACTCTCTAGCATTAATAAAACAAAAATGATTTCAGATCGTTTCAAATTAAAAGTAGATATCTATAAATCTTTTTCACCATTACCGGTTATTGTTTTGTTATTAACTATTCTAGTAAATAATGATAATTTCAAATCAATTCAAAAAGTAGAACAATATATAACTCATTTTAATATGAGTGATTCCTTAAGGTTTGTTTATGTAATATTTTCCGTAATAATATTGGTTATTTACTTTATGATTCTGATGAATAATTACAACAAATATAAAAACGCTCAAGACTATTTAACTCTTTACCAGACAAAATACGATGATATTAAATATAATCTTGAAAAGGAAAAGTTAGGCAGAGAAGTTGAGAAACATAAATTAGATATTCAGAAACTGGAACTTGATATAAAAAAACTTCAAACGGGTAACTAACAACAATAAAATTCGTGAAAATTTTATTATACGAATAGTCAATGTAAAGAACCTCTTCTCTGGAAATACCTCATATGACGAGTGACACAAACTACTAAAAAATTCTGTACGCAGCTACTTTAAATTTAGTAATTTTGTGACTCTCGTCATCTATATTTCCTGTATCCATTTATGAACTATCGGGGACAAGCTCGTCCCGACCAAGTAACTTACTCCTACAGCCCATATTGTCTCTAGTACTGATGCAGAAGTTAAACTTACGTGATAAGTAATATTTCTCATACACATCTCTCCCTTAAACGTTGAAACCAGCAAATAACTAACATATCTAATTAAAGTTAAAACGATTAAGGCTGTAAGTATAATTTCAAGGTCCTGGGTTAAGCACACTCCCAGCGGGGTTCCCCCCGATAATTCACAAATCTCGAATGTCTATAATGTATTATACTGTTTCTAAGTTTTACTTTCAAAATAACTTAAAGAATCCTTACTTGTAGAAACGTCTCTTTTGAAATACAACAAGCGTATAATTTACCAAATTCGACTTTATATATATAAGCACTATTGACCTGTTTTCTGTCTTTAATTAAATGTAAAAAGCCAAGATTAACTATTTATTTTATAAAGTTTAATCAGAAATATTTTTTGGGATTTTATTTAGTAAGAAACAAACAGAAACCACCTTGAAATAATAGTGATGGTAATAACTTATCTATAAATCCTGGTACAAGGATTACTTTATACGCTGCAGAAAAAACAAAAAAATATTAATACAAGACACCCCTTTAGATATATCATATCTAAAGGGGGAAAACTATTGTTATTGTGTTTAGTTTGAAAATAAATGTAAATGCCTTCTTACTTCTGGTAACCTATCAGTTTCACATATCTTTTGCCACTTAATTAATATATCTGGCGTACCTTTTTTCTTCTCTTGAAACACTTTATAGGCTACACCAGCCAGCCTCACACATAGTTCTCTATATATTGCATATGATGATTTAGGAAACAGTTGAAATTCACTCTCTTTTGTTAAAACCTTTATATCTACTTCTTCGATAAGGTACTCCAAACCTTCTAACACATAATTCCAGTGCATCTCATTTAGTACATTAGGGACATACAGTATACAATCCCCTATGTCTCCTAATAAGTTATCTAATTTAGGTTGACGACGACTATAAACTTTATTTATCCAATTGTCAACAAGAATATTTGGAATTTCTGGTGCAATCCCTATTTGCTCGTATATAATCCAGTGCAAGCAACCTTTACTTGAGTACTTTACTCTATTTTTATCACTTGACTCTAAATCTTTTTTTAACATTTGATATACATAATCTATATCGTAAATCTTCAAATGTAAGGTTGCCGGCAGAACATGAGAGATTTGAATTCCCTTTCTTTTAAGACCTTCAAGTAATTCCTTTATCTCCATTTTGATTTTATCATCAATACTCTTTAATTTTAAAAATATTACGGTAACCATTAAATACGCAAGATTATACATGTGAGTTTCAGGATTTTCATGAAAATCCCCTTCACCTAATATATTAAATTTCTCCTTTTCCTTCTCCCACCAAGCCAGCACTTTCTTTAACAATATTATACAATCTTCTTCACTGTAATTTATATCCGTCTCACTCTTTAGGTCTGGGAATAAGGAAGGAGCGCTATTAATCCATTCAGTTACAAATTCAGCGAATTCAATACCACCACTATATCCACCAATTTCCGTGAAAACTCCTGGTATATCTTGCTTCACTATCCAATTATAATAATTCTGTTTAACCTGTTCCTCATCTTTTTTAGGCAAACGTAAAAAGAAACTGTTAAAAAATTTAAAAGTACATGGTAACCCCGTCTGCTTGTCAATTCGACTGTATAAGGCCTCAGCAAATTCCCCACACTGTCCTTTTGTTAACCCACAAATTTCAAATAAACTATTTAACCTTACTATTGCATTATCTCTAGCAGAATTGTTGAAATCTCTAACCAATTTTATTAACCTTGTAATGGCATTATCCCAAGCTTCATCCGTTCGATTAACCTTATAATTTCCGCTCCATTTTATGTGTCCAAAAGGCTCAAACCACCTTGGCTTTTTCTCTAAATCAAACCCTTTTTCTCCAATTATCGGGAGTTCCAACAACGTATTTAATTGTTGATATATTTCCTCATCACTCATGTCATATAATACCCTTTTAAACATGGAATTCAATTGAGAGTGCACAAGATGGAATTGTTGAATTTCCTTTGACTTATACATTTTTATCATTAAATTAAAAACTTCTTTCTTTTTCTCTTTTGAAAACCGAAAATATATCCTAGATATAATTTCTATTAAGTTAGGTAAGAGCCTACTAGAAAAACTAGCAATATCCTCCTCTTGAGAAATCCTACTCATCGCTTGCACAAGCGATGGAACAAATAATTCATAAAAAATTTCAACTTGTTCTTTTGTTAAAGAAACAATAAATTCCCTTGTAAATATTTTCTCAATTTCTTTGGTATCTCCTGTCCTAATTAAAGCACTCATTGCTAGCAAAGGTGCAGAATGTTCTATCCATTTTGTTGCATTTATAACAGATTTTTTATACATCGTTACTATTCCACATCTTTTAGGCATAGCTACTTCTTCAAACAAACGTAAAAAAGCAAAAGATAAACGTATTTCTTCTGCAAAAACGCTTCCATAGGAATAATGGCGCTTTATTATTCCTGGATCGAACCCTTGCGTAATACTAACATTTCCTTTCCATCTAGGAACAGAGTCTTTTAATAAAGAATCCATTACTTCCACTTCTTGAAATGGGTTACATTTGTATTGCGAAAGTTTTGTCCATCTATCACGATACTCCCCAAAATCATTTTCAAAATCACCATTATTCTTAATACTCCTTAATAAAACCATTGTCCATCCTTCTTGAGAAAGTAAAGAAACATCTACTCTATTGGCCTGTAATCGTATACGAATATCTTCTAAAGCTTCTTCACACTCTCTTTCAGCTTCCCTCATCTCACCTAATTCAGCAAGTATAGATGCCCTTTTAACCTGCCAAAAAGGAAAGTTTTTATTTCTTGGCCACTCTTTGAGAACACGCTGAATACCTTCCTGATCCAATTTGAACAAATTAAAGAGCGCTTTTTCATAGTACCACCTTGAAGTCCACTCAGGACTTTGCTTCACAACATCCTCAATGGTATCCATCCAATAATCGAATTCCGCTACTTTGTGATCCCCTCTAACTTCTCTTATAATCGCAAATATTAATTCCACCCAACACTTTTGTAAAAATTGCCAATCAATAGTTGATGTCAAATTTGACTTGAAATCTTTTAATTTTTCCTGATTTCTATATATATTTTTAGTTTGAAAGATTGCATTAAATTTCTCTATGATTACAACCATTTTACTAATATTTTCAGTGTATAACGGTACTAGTGAAGTCTCAATTCTCCAATTCAACTCATATAGAAGCATTAGTGCATCTACATAAGTTAACTTATCAAGATTATTTAGTATAGGATTGATTGCTCTATCAGTTTCTCTCCAAAGGCTATCTCGATTGTTTTTAGGAGTAATTATCCAACCGGGATGTAACATATGTATATGCTTCCAATCCTTTAAAATTTTTAATAGATCCTTTTCTTCGACTTTTTTACCAAAACCAAAATCCATTTCAATATTTGGAATATCAAGATTTTGCACAGGTATATATGGCAAATCCTCATGCTTACTATGAATAACGTTTTCTACATTAGGCCACCTTAACACGTCTGCTTTTCTACCATATTTTAGATTTAATAAAAACCATTCTAACGCTTTTTTATGCTTTAATATCCCAGGATATTTATAGTCTGGAAATAACGGCGAAAAATCAATCGGGGTAATTCCTCTTGCCTCTAACATTCTTCTTTGGGTAGAAGAAACAAATCCACAAAAGTAAATAGGCGGAGTATTTTTACCTAAATTATCTCTTACCCAACCTATCCAATTTAAGAAATTCGGATCATCTCCCGAAAAGCCAATCAAACATAATACGTTCTCCATAATTGTTTGTTGTACCATATTAACAAACGGAGCATAATTTATTGGGTAAGTTCGATAGTCCTCTTCACTAAAAATAAAAGGGCGATGCGAAGGGAAACTTCCATGTAATTTTACTATCCTAGGTTTCATACGATTTGGAATATCTGAGGTATTTAAAACTAAATTATATTTTCTATCATATATGTATTTTGTGGTTCTTTCTAAAAGAGTGTCATAATTTGTGGTATAAACATCTGCCCATGGCAAAGACAACAACACTTTATGTAGGCTACCCGGTACATAATTTTCATCCGGTAGAGAACTTATAATTAATTCGTCAAGAGCTTGTCTTCCAAAAACCTCTTCATATTCACTCGCAAGTTTCAGGACATCTTGATTATAACTGCTACTATAAGGATATAATCCAGCTTTCATTTTTTCTCCTAGTTGATTCCAGAGTAAAAAAGAACCTGAATTATCAGACAATTTATCAGCATTCATACTAAAACCTGCCCCTACCATTATTGAAACATTCCCATATTCTCTTTCACACCAAAGATTCTCTCGTATTTTTTCAATATGATGTTGATCAGGTAAATAAATTATATCTTCCATAATTCTCCCTCCTCCTTAAGTAATAATTTTATTATTACCACTACCATAATGATGGTAAATCATACAATGCACCCGTTGTAAAAATAGGTAGTTTTTTCTAATTTCATTATAACAACGAACAAACATTCTCACAATGAGTACCTGTGAAAATAGATGTATTTAATATACAGATTCATTTAAAGTAAGGTCCTATATGTGTCTGTAGATATGGATTCAAAAGTTAAAGTTACAGTAACACTTATATTATTTAATTAAGTTTTAATAATTATATAGGTCGATATTAAAAAGTATCAAATATTTTAAGGTAAAACATTTGATACTTTAGGCTATTAGTCAGTTTTATGACATTCGGAAAACACCATCAACTTGTATATTACTCTTTAATTCTTCATCTGTCATAACTCGAATTTTTTTAAGTTTTTCAAATAGGTCATCTTCCAGAGGATTATGATGAGCAATATCCCAAAAGTATGGTTTTAATATTTCATGTTTATATACATATCGCAATAATACCATGTATTCTCTGAAATCATCTGCATTAAATTTGGAATGCCTTCCATCATAAGTAGTACTGATATGATTATATATAGATCCTTTAGGAACAATTAAAAATGAACCATTAAACCAACGTTTAATACTAAATAATGCTCGTTCATCATTTTCTCTATATGGCTCATACTCTTTATTTTCATTGACGATTAAATCTTCTGAAGATAATACTCCAAAATCATTTAAGTATTCTTTCATCATTTTTTCATTTTCTGCAACTATCTCGGGATATATAGGACTTAATCTTTCAAACTCTAAACGAAAATAACCAAATTCCGGATCCTCGTTTGGTAACTCCCATATTAATTTTTTTATTTTAAAAATCTGTGACATGTTAGGACCAAATTTAAGCATAACCATATCTTTTTCTATATCATCAAACATTTCGATACCTATTGAATCCATTCCCCCGCCATCATGGATAAAAGTATGATTGAAGTTTACAATAGATAATTGCTTAAGAATTTCTACTACTTGACTTTTGTCTCTCCAAATTACTGTACTTGGATATTTTTGATGAATAATATTTTGTTCTATGAATCGCCAACGGCTCATATCAACTTTAGCACTATCTTTAGATATTTCTTCCCACTCTATTAATCTACTTAAAAACTCCTCAATTGTGGGCCTTTTCTCCGGAATTTCAGCTGTTGAATCCATTAGCAATTGATATAATTCTACAAAATGTATTTCTTTATATTTATTTTGCATTTTCTGATTTTCAAAACAATTAAACTGACCATCAAATGCAAATTCCTCTCCAGTAAGTATAATCCAAAGTGTTTTTGCAAAGGAATAAACGTCTGCTGGCCTTGAATCTTGAACTAAAGAAGGCGTTCTCATTTCAGGAGCCATTGTTTTTCGGTTCCCTATAGGTTCATTCCCTCTAGTTAACTCTTCTTTTTCAGGGAAATCGATTAGACCAAAATCTCCAAAACAATACTCATCTTGATAATAAAGGATATTTTCCGGCTTTATGTCTCGATGCGAAATTGTTTTGGAATGCAGCTCGCCTAATGTTTTTGCCAAGCTTTTGAAAATATTTATTAAATCATAAATATTATTGTAATCCTTAATCTTTTCTTCTAAAGGAATTGCTATGGGCATTACAAAATAATAATCACCTGTTTCTTCGCAAGGTAATTTATAATCAAATACAGGAATTATTCCCCTTTGCCCCTCTTCATAGAGCTTATGGACTTTAATTGCTTCAGTTTTAAATCTTTCTAATTTTGATCTTGTATAGTGCCCCGTAACTTCCTTTATTTTCGAAATTTTGATAGCAAATTCCTCTTTGGAATCATTCTCCATTAGAAAAACTCGACCATTCCCGCCTTCACCAAGTTGTTCAATTCTTTTATAATTAGAGTACCGCATTCATTAGTCTCCTTTATAATAATATTTCTTTGGCTTATTGCTTATTTAATTAAGTCTTAAAATTAGTGGTTTTTCTCACAATCCGTACAATAAGCACCAGCAAGCTCACCTATTTCAAAGAAGTTCCCGCAATCTGGACATCCTTCATATTTTAGAGAACAATTATTACAAATGTTTTTACCTTTGTGGGTGAGATATTCAGCTGGATTTCTGTTACAATCTTCACAAATTTCTTCCCCTGTTTCCCAATCAACTAACCTAGTTTTTCTTTGGATATCTTGAACATCAAATCCATTGACGATAATTTTGAGTGTATTATGATCTATAAAATTAACTTCATCTAAAGTTATAGCAAATTCAATAGTTATTAGACCTGCGAGCTTTAGTAATGCCTCGTATGAATGTTCATAGTCCTTTGTAACAAGCTCATAAATTATAGTACCAATATAAGTTTCAAAACTAGCCTCTATAATTGCTTCCTTGTTCTTAAGATCTATTGTATTTATTTCAATTTCTGGCATGCGATATGATGTAATTACAACATTTGAAAGTAAATGTTCTATTAAATTTTCAACGTCACCACTATGATTTAGGTAAAAAGAAAGACCACTTTCATGTAATATATTTTTCCAATCCAATTCTGATATTAAATTTAGTATGATTTCATTGGCATTCATCTCTATTTGAGTTTTATTCTTTATAATAATTTGATTTATTTCTGAAATATAATCTATAAAATTATTACGACTCATCAAAACAAATTGTTCATTACTATATTCAGAGAATTCTATAGTTAATTCTTCTCTTGGTTTTAAAGGTACTTTATTTTTTTCTAAAACCCACCAATCTTCTTTAACATCTTGAGTAACAAGTATTACTGGATTTGTGGTGGAGCTAGCTTTTTTAAAATCTGTTTCCAAAGAATTAAATCACCAAATTTTTGTCTCTTAGTTTCATCTTTCTGATCTTTTTGTAAATCCTCATATCCAGGTGGAATTTTATATTTATACCTTTGCTCTCCCTCTGTATACAATTTTAATAATGTAGAAATATTGAACGGACTACCCACATTTCCATGTTCTTTAATTGTATCTATAAATAATTGAATTTTATCTTTACTAAGCATTTTTTATTTTGTTTAATTTCTTCTTTAATATCTTCCTCATATTTTTTTGCTTCATCACATATCAACGAAATCATCTTATTAATTTTATTTTCTAATGTGGTGACATGTGGGAATTTAAATTTAGTATACTGAGCAAAACTCTTCGAAATTTCATTGCGTGCTTTTGTCATTGTCGATTCAACTTTTGCAGGTACATCTTTGTATTTATTGTATTGTCCACTTTTTACTTGTTCTTTATTTTTATCAAATTCTTCTAAAATTTGTGCGGGAATCCAAAATTGGTCTAATGGGATAGAATTCATTACTCTTAATATATCCTCTGTAGTATCTGAAGAGCATTTATAAAGATTTAGAAATATATTAGTATCAATAACTATAATGGGATTCTTACTCCATATTTTTTGAAAATCTTTGAATGGATATTTATTAGACACTTATAGTCTCCTTCCTGAACTGAATCTAAGTTTGTATGTTTTGTTCTTTTATACAACTTGTAACCTCTTATTTTGTAGGACATCCTATCACCAAGCTTTTTCTCACCATGTTCGATGAATAATCTTTCACTCTGTAAAGCACTTTTTGTTTTTTGAAACTAATAATAGGTATTATTAGTTTTCTTTATCTTTATTCGTGAAATAATTTTTGGAATGAATACCTGCGACAATGTTGAATTTGATTAAAGACCTCTTTAAAATCTAGTCCTCTACGCTTAAATTCAAGTTGAACGATTGGAAATCCATTGATTAAAACTGTCACATCATAGCGGTTCTCATATTTTCCTACAACTGTTGCCTATGTTGTTAATTGAAATAAAATCTCCTTTTTTATGACTATAAATTTATATTGCTTTTTTATCCCTATACTAATTTATTATTTTTGGAACTCATAGATTTCTGTAAACTCTGAACATAGGTTAAAAACTCAAGTGTATTTTTTATTTTAGATTCAACAGCCCAGTTATTTACACCTTTGTTATACTTTGAAAAAGACTCACGAACTGTTTTAGTAGTCATTTTTTCACCAACCCAGTTTAAGACGTATTCCTCTTTTATATTTCCTAATTTATAAGGTACCTTATACTTAATTAGTATATTCTTATTCAGTAGTATATCTAAATTATTACTAATCACACTATTCGATAGTGAATTAATACACTCTTCATCTATTAGACAACCTGACCATTCTTGAATAGCTTCTTTTTTATATGCTTCTACTAATGCTTTTCCTACAACTGTAAACCTATGGATTAAAATATCCCCCTTAGATTTATCATGTTTTTGTGTCACAAGGGGCCCTTTTGCAATCGCACCTCTTAATGGAATTCCAGCTTTCATACTATTATATAAGACCTCTCTAACTACAAGTATTAAATCCATAAAATCCCAAGGATGATCATGATTAGTCCATAATAGTATACTGTCCGAAATAACCAGCGTATTTACTGAAGCGTACTCTAAATTTGGATTAGCATTACCATTTTCGTCAATATTTATCTGTCCCTTTGAAAGAGCATTTTCTACACTTCCGTCAATAATCTTAGAATATAGATCTATTAAATCCTTATTACTATTATTATTTACCAAATCTTTGAATCCTAATATATCTAAAAATGCAAAAAATACTTCTTTCTCTTTAACTTCTTCAACTTTCACAATACTTCCTTGATTAATTCCTCTAAATATTCGGCTTAGTTCAGATTCATTCAATTTATCTATATAATTTAAGTGTATTTTAATTTCCTTTATTTTTTTGGTATGCTTTTTTTCTTCATATGAACCAATTCTATCATTTATATATGAACGAATCTGTTCAGCATTTTGTTTATCCTCTTCTGTTATATTATTGTATTCTATTGATAGAGTACCATCACCATAATCATCATTTACCCATCCTATTAAAGTACTTAATCTATGAGCCCCATCAATTATTAAGACTTTATCATCATTTAATTTCAAAACGTTAACTATTACCACTGTATCCCCTTCTATCACACCTTCTAAATACTTCATAATAGTTGACATTCCCCAAGAAATCTTTCTTTGATATATTGGTTTTCTTATACTTGATAAGAATGCTGATCCACTCAATAAATTATTAAGAGAAATTAAATCGTTATTTTTTTCATTTATTTTTATTGAACTTCTATCCTCTATCCCTACTTCTTCCTTTTCAATTAAAAAATCTAAATTTACACTATTCATTTATTTTCTCCATTCTACATTTTTTAAACTGATGAAAATAATCCTCTTTCTTACATAATCCCCCTCGAGAAACATCTATATATATCGCATTGAAAATATTATACTGTTAATGATTCAAACAAATAAAAAGGTCTGCTTACTTTTTCAGACCTTTTTATAAATGAAACGAATGAAATATTATAACCATTATATATTTTTATCTCATGGTATTTATTGTAAGGTCGCAATATCAAAAATTTTATACAAAGAATACTAAATGGATTAGGAATGTGCAGCAACCTTTCAAAACGCTTACCATCATCTGATTATGATTAAATTGGGATAACATTAATTCTTAAACCTATTATAATAGAATGATGCACTCCACTATTTGTAGTACAAACTCTGCACACCTTAAATAACTTCCTTTGATAGAGGTTTTTTCTAATAAAAACCTCTATCCCTATTCATTATAAGTGAACGTATTTTTTCATACACAAGAGATTAGCAAAAGGCTTTGGTACGGAGCTTTTTTTATGTATGCCAATTCCTCTAAAAGATTGCAAGAATTACAGCTTTAAAAGTGTATTCATATTACAAATACGGATACACCGACATAATACTTATACCGCAACTTATAATTCTATCGCCTATTTATTAACGCTTTTAACAAGTGCAAGGATTACTGTCATTTACTTTTTATGGTTCAAGACTTTTCTTATATCACACTTTACTCTCTCGGCAGCTATAATATGTGTGGCTTCTGCTTTGTAGGTCTTTGTGGATTACTACCATTTAAAATCATTTGAAGCCTATGGAAGGGTCTTAAGTAACTGCTTATTCTCCCTTTATAATCTAAAAGTTCGGTGTAAAAGACCTGCGCGTTTCC
This sequence comes from Bacillus sp. N6, assembly GCF_052805735.1. Classification (NCBI taxonomy): domain Bacteria; kingdom Bacillati; phylum Bacillota; class Bacilli; order Caryophanales; family Bacillaceae; genus Bacillus; species Bacillus sp. N6. Next base: position 1,792,010 of record NZ_CM127843.1, on the reverse strand, counting down.
ATATTTCCTTATGCCCCAATCAATTTGAAAGAACAAATGGTTCACATATTTTCCATCAATTGTTGTTTCATACTCCCATTTACAAACACGTCGTCCTTGCTGATCATAAGTATAACCACGTACTATAAAAGCTCTAGGATTATTTGTATCCACTTCCCAAATTTTGTGTTCCAAAATTCTATCCCCCACTAATCATATTTTATTTCTACTGAAAAATAAGCATAGAAAAGCCCTCTTACTATGAGTTCTTCTTACTTATATATACTAGTGCTCCAAAATCTGAATACGGGTTACTTATCCAAGGGCGCAGCCACATTATACAAAGAGATACAATAATATATTTATACTATACCGATAACTAGCTTATTGTCTAGATAACTAATTATTATCTATTGCCTGATTAAACCTCTTACCATAAATCCCCCATTTTTATGCTCTTTCGTATATAAGTATATAATTTTTTATTTTTCATTAATTTAGTCTTAAACGACTACGGAAACCTCGTGACTTTACTTCAAATCCACAACTACTCTTCTCATTCCTCACGTCCCTTTTCATAATTTGAATATATTAGATAAACTAGTTAAATATATCTCTATTCCTTTGCTATTTCATTACAAATAACATAATTACTTTATTGTATATTTACTCACTACTGTTATTTGAACTATTCCATAATAATAGTCAAACAAATATAGTCTTCTTAACCCTTTATGTGACAAGGATTAAGAAGACTATATAAAGTGTATTTATGATTGTTTGTCCATCCTTATCCATATAAAATAATTAATTTCATTTTATAACTCCCTATCTGTATTCCAGTGTTACTTTCATTGTCTATATGTTTAGAAGCGATGATAAAACAACAATCTTATTTATCATTCGCAGTTTGTCTCGCAAATGTGAGACCTATAATATTATACGCTTATTCTTTATGGCTTCACAATAGAAACTCATAATATAACAATTTCTTTCACATGCTTACAATTAAAAAAGACGCCCTAAAAAATCAAGCGTTCCTTTGCTTACATCTATGAAATTGTGCAGATAATATGCAGATATTAATAAGCATAAGTACCCTACATATAAACATATGATGAAATGAACGATAGGACAAGGAGGTATCATAATGTTTGCTTATACGTTAACTACCTTAACACTTTGCTGTACCTCGATTCTTATTACATCCTATATTTCTAAACGTAAGGGTACCCTAATGGAGTATATGGTATTTATTATGTCTTTTAGTATGAGTATCGGTTTAAGTATTGGTTTTTACTTAGGCATTCTCTTTAAGGGGGAATTACTATATTCTACTTTGCTTGCTATTTTAATTAGTGGTTTTATCGGTTTCTTAATCGGTCTACGTTTTCACCTATATACTGCTTTAGAAGGAATGTTCTCTGGATTAATGGCAAGTATGATGGGAGCAATGATTACAGAAATGTTAAACGCTCAACAAGCTCATAGTATATTGTTCATTAGCCTTTTACTTACTATAACGATTACTATGTCCTGTGTGATTCAATTATTATCGGAGAACTTTTCTACTTTTATCCAACAGCGTTTTTTGTTATTACTTTCAATTAGTGTAGTAATTATCGTTGCCGTATTCGCGACATTCCCAGATCATACTCCTTCACCTGGGCATAATCAACATATACATTAGTACTTGCAACAAAAATGAATAAGCAGCTATCCAAAGGATAACTGCTTCCTATTATTCTGGCTTATTAGGAATGTTTTGGTTTGGAACATAGTCAGATTTATAATCTGTATAGTTCACTTCCGTTACCATCCCTGCTGAAGCATGGTGTAAATCGTGACAATGGAACATCCACTTACCCGGATTGTCTGCTACAAAGGCTACTTCATATTCTTCACCCGGTTTTAAGTTCAATGTATCTTTTACAATTGGAGAACCTTCTATCGGTTTTCCATCTTTACTCAACACCTGGAAAAAGTGTCCGTGTAAATGCATTGGGTGATCATCCATTTTAGAACGATTTACCAACTTCACTTTTACTAAATCACCCTTTTTCACTTGAATTGGGTCAATATCCGGAAATACCTTTCCGTTAATTGTATATACCATTTCATTTCCATTCATTTGCGTATTTAAGTCCATATTATATGTGGCAGTATACTCTTGATTTAATGTGAAACTACCTAATTTTTTAGTACCATATTTCATTATATCTACTTTCGGTAATTTTTCGTTTTCGTCTGCTTTATCTTTCATCTCTTTGCTGCCATCATACTCAATAACAGCTTTCATTCCTTTTGCACCTTTATTTTTTGAATGGTCTTCAACATACCATTTCCCAGGATTATTAGCAGTAAATTCAATATCATAACGTTCACCCGGTGCGATTGAAATTACTTTATCCTTTATAACTTTTGGATCGTTTATTGGTTGACCATCTGTCGCAATTACTTTTATATCATGGCCATGAACATGTATATCATGTGATAGATAACCAGCATTGACGAGTCTAAGACGAACGTTATCTCCCTTATTCACTTTTAATGGCGCTACTAAATCACCGCTTTTTCCATTGATTGTGAATAAATCGTACATACTCATATCATGACCTTCCATCTTCATATTTCCATGGTCCATTCCTTCCATATTACTAGAGTCTTTTTTATCACTGCCCATGTTCATATCAGAATGATCCATGCCGTTCTTATCATCATTCTTTTCCCCATTTTCATTACCTTTAGATTTATTACCTATTTGCCCTTTTGTCATTTCTTTTAACTGCTTATTCATTTCTTCTTTATCTGTAACCCATTCATCCAACATTAATGTGTAATCTTTATCATATTTTTCCTTTGTATCTTCTACAATGAGCGCTCCATACAAACCTCTATCTAATTGATTTACAGAATCTTGATGCGAGTGATACCAGTACGTTCCTGGTACGTTCGCTTCAAATTCGTAAGTGAAACTTTTTCCTGGTTCAACTGCATCTTGTGTCACGCCTGGAATTCCATCCATGTTATTTGGGACAGGATATCCATGCCAATGAATAGATACTGGTGCAGATAATTCATTTTTTAATGTCACTTTCACCTTTTCACCTTTTTTCACCCGAATTTCTGAACCAGGAGATGAGCCATTAAATGTCCAGACTGGAACAATAACACCGTTACTTAATTTTTGCTTTTCTTCTTTCGCTATTAAAGTAACTTCTGGTCCTTTTTCAACCTTCAATGGTGTTGTAGCTGTTTCAGTCTGTAGTGTTTTTTTATCATTCATATTTTTATGATCATTTGTTGTATTTGTCGTCACAGAACAGGCAGCAATTAAAAATATTACAGAGACTGTAATGGCTGCTAATACAAATCGCTTCATGGAAAATCCCCCCTTTTTCTTTTTCAAAATCATTATAGAAGTTGATTTTCAAGAAAATAAGGAGATGTAATTAGATCTTACGTAAGCTAATTGGAAGATTACTAAAAGCGGAGACATTACAAGAGGCGAATATTTTAGGAATACAAAATGCTTTCCTTGTAGCGACTATATTAGCCGTTCTCGTATTTGTTTTGACGTTATTTCTTAAGAAACAATAACACTGCTATTATTAAATAAGAAAAATGTAGCTAAAATGCTCTTCACAAAAGAACTTACATTTTTGTATAATAAGAACTAATGTTCTTTACAGACAATGGACTCAAATTACACAAATATATCAAATAGAAGAGGATTGATATACGATGAAAATTGATAGACCAAAAATTTCACCAGAGTTATCTTCAAAGAATTTTCAAGATATTTTTTATGAAGAAGATCCAACATTAGAAGTGTGTGAAATTATAGACTCCACTTTCGAAAATGAATCTGTAGATAGAGTGCGATTGTATGATGCAGTGATAAAGAATTGTAAATTCACTAATACAGACTTTAGCAATATTGATATTACAGATGTTTGTTTTGAAAACTGCGATTTATCAAATGTTAATTTAAGCAATTCTTCTGTTCATAGAGTCGAATTTAAAAACAGTAAATTAATCGGGGTTAATTTTGCAGAATCTAGCTTAGGAAATGTTAAATTTGAGAATTCAATTTTGAATTTAGCAGCATTTGGAAATTCTAAACTAGAAAAAATTATATTTAATGAAACTTCATTAAATAATGCAGATTTTTTTGACTGTAAACTTAAAAAAGTTGAATTCCAATTATGTAGTCTTGATGAAGCTAATTTTGATCAGACATCACTGAAGGGGATAGATATTAGTTCTTCTACCTTTGATACACTTACAGTTTCAGTGAACGATTTAAGAGGATGTAAAGTATCAACATATCAAGCTGTTCAGTTTGCTACTTTATTAGGATTAATAATTAAAGATTAGTATTTCGAAGAAAAGAACCCTATCCCGAATCATGGATTTTTTAATTGTCCACGATTCGAGATAAAGTTCAAATAAATTAGTGATGACTCTTTTATTATTTAACTACAGCTTGGTTTCCTTTTACATGTTCATTATTTACACTCATAAATTCTTCAATTTCTTCAACTTCTCTAATGATATCTTTTGACAAGTTTTCATACCCGTCTTTCGTTACAAGAATGTCATCTTCAATACGAATTCCAATTGATTCTTCTTCAATATAAAGACCAGGTTCAATTGTTATAACCATACCTTCTTCTAACATTCTATCTTTATATGTTCCTACATCATGTGTATCTAAACCAAGGAAATGGCTGACACCATGATAATAGTATTTTGATAACTCTTCATCTTCTTGAATTAAACCAATTGCTTTACACTCTTCTGCCAGTACCTTTTTTGTATGCTCATTTAATGCAGCGAACTTTAATCCCGGCTTAATAATCTCTGTTGTTTCTTTTAATGCTTTTAATACAATATTATAAATTTGTTTTTGACGACTAGAGAATATTCCATTTGCCGGGAATGTATAACTAATATCAGCGTTATAGTAGTCTTTTTGAGCACCTAAATCTAGCAATACTAAATCACCATTTTGAATTTGTGCATCATTATCTTCATAATGAAGAACTGTAGCATTTTTACCACTTGCCAAAATTGTATTGAACGCATGATGCTTAATGCCAGATGATTTCAGTGTAAAATCAAATTGAGCTTCTAATTCATACTCCATCATGTCTGCTTTTGCATGCTTAAGTACGTTGTAAATACCGTCTTTCGTTATAGCAATCGCTTCTTTAATAATTTCAATTTCTTCCTCGGTTTTAAAAACTCGTAATTCACAAATGTTCGGATATACATTACCAATTGTTACGTGTGGATATTTTTCTCTTACATGTTTAGCAAATGCTAATGTTTTTGTCTCCGTACCATTCCACTCGCGACGTTCTATATCTAAATATAGATGCTTCGCATTTTCTGTAAAGAGTATATTTGATACTGCTTTTTCAAAGCTATCTAAATATAAAACTTTCTTTATACCTGAAATTCCCTCTGCTTCTTCGCTAGAAACTGTCTTCCCAACCCATTTTTCCATTACTGGATCTGATTTTTCAATGAAAAGTGTCTCTTCTACACTATTCCCAAACTTTTTCAGCATAAAAATAACATTTGGTTCATCGATTCCCGTTAAGTAGTAAAAATTACGATTCGGTACAAATTTATAATGTGCATCAGCTGACATATGCGGTGCTTGTCCCGCAAATAAAATCGTAACGGATTCATCAGGTAATGTTTTCCTTAGTCTTTCTCTATTTTGAGCAAAAAATGTTGATTTCATAATAATCCCCCTAGTGTTCTATGTATGCTTGTAAAACTAATCATCAATACAATACATTCTATTATTGTTATAATTTTTCGTCAATTAATTATACTCATAGCAAAAGGAGAATTTTCATTACTAGGGCCTCTTCCACGCTAAATTATGCATACCACTCCACAATTTCTTGATATTTATTCCATATACTTAAAATCTCATATATAGGAAAGGAGCCATAACTTTGAAACATTATGTAGCAACAGGGTTAGCAATTACTTCTTTATTAATAATTTCAGGATGTTCTAGCAACGTCGAAACAGCACCAGTGAAAAAAGAAACGGTGCAATCTCAGCCAAAAAATATAGAAACAGCAAATACGAGTCCGCAAGACTTCTATAAAGAAATTACATCTGGAAAAATCGAGCACATTCACGGAATTGGCTATGCAGGAAATATGTCTGGGGTTTCTATCGCCACTCATAGCGGGATAAAAGTTTATCAAAATGGAAAATGGCTTGAAACTAAAACTGGACTACATGATTATATGGGCTTTCAGGCAACGAAGAACGGGTTCTTTGCCAGCGGTCATCCTGAACCAGGTGCAAATTTAAAAAATCCTTTAGGATTATTGAAAAGTTCTGATGGCGGTAATACCCTTGAAAAGCTAGCGTTTTATGGAGAATCCGATTTTCATAACCTTGCTGTCGGATATAATACGGAAGCAATTTATTTATACAACGAACGCCCTAATTCTGAATTACAACAAGGTTTTTATTTCAGTACGAACAACGGACAAGAATGGAAAAATAGTAAGTTAAAAGGTCTTTCAAGTACGATTCATTCCTTTTCAGTACATCCGAATCAATCTAGTGTAGTCGCGGTAAGTGCTAAAGACGGTGTTTACTTATCTACAGATTACGGAAATACATTTGAACTATTCGCTAAATCACTTGAATCGACCGCAATTACATTAAGTAATGAAGATGTTATTTACGCCCCTATTAATAAGCAAATCGTAACGAAGAAATCAATTGCTACAAATGAAGAAACAAACATACAAATTCCACCTTTAGATTCTAAAGATGCAATTATGTATATTTCACAAAACCCTCAAAATTCAGCCGAAATCGTATTTGCTACAATGAAATCAAATGTATTCCTCTCTACAGATGAGGGTAATACGTGGAAGCAGATTGCTAATGAAGGAACATTCCAATTTAAGTAGAAGGGTGAATATAACGTGTTTTCAACAATAAGTGAATGGAGCTATCAACTCATGTCTCCTTTAATGGATGCCGCGAATGCTACGAAATCTGTACCTCTTTTATTTTCGTTTTTATTAGGAATAGTAGGTATCCTTGCTCCTTGCCAATTAACAGGAAACATTAGTGCTATTACACTTTATAGCAACCAATCTTTACAAAAGGGACATGTATGGAAACATATACTTTTATTCATTTTAGGAAAAATAATGGCTTTTACGACGCTTGGACTATTAGTATGGTTTTTAGGAAAAGAGATTCAGCAAATATTGACTTTGTATTTTCCATGGTTACGAAAAATGATGGGACCCCTATTAATTTTAATGGGGCTACTGTTGTCCGGTATTATAAAAAGAAGATATTTCTTCTCGATTAAATTTATACGAAATCAAAATGAAGTTGGTTCATTTTTACTCGGATTCTTCTTTTCCTTAGCTTTTTGTCCGACTATGTTCGTTCTATTTTTTGGAACGTTAATCCCTTTATCTTTCTCATTTAATTACGGGTACTTGTTTCCAACGTTCTTTTCGATAGGAACTGCTCTTCCTATCGTCGTATTAATGTCCTTCATCTCCTATCTGGGATTAAACGGGGCATTACTAAAGAAGAGCAGGAAAATAGGAAATAGCATTCAGCGTATAGCTGGTTTTCTCCTTATTTTAATCGGATTTTATGATACTGCTCTTTATTGGTAATACATACAAAAGATAAGCTCTAGTGAAATGAGCTTATCTTTTGTAATATTATATTCATTTTTTCTTTTGCTGTAGTTGAGCTAATAAATTCTTAACAAACGCGAGAAACAGCGGGTCATTCTCTTTTTTAGGTGACCATTGCATAATAAGTTGTCGTGGAATTGTAATTTCTATCGGCTGTACAATGAAGTCATGAATAATTTGCTTATGTAGTCCTGATAACGGAACGATTGTTATGCCATTAACTTGTATAGTAAGTGCTAATGCTGAACTAATTGATTCTGACTCCATCACTTTATTAACTGTTATTTCATTTTTCATCAAATACGGTTCGAGCACTTCTTTGCAACCAGAAAGTGGCATAATAAAAGGATAATTTTTTATATCATTAATAGTAAGGTTAGGCGGAACTTTTTTTGAAGAAACCATAACATACGGATCTTCACCAATGACATCATAATGAAATCCTTGTATTAAATTTTCTTTTATAGAAATAGAAAAATCTGCACTACCTGATGATAGCCAATCTAACACTTCTTGATAGCTTCCTTCTCGAACTGCAAGTACATATTGACTATGATCAATATTCCCTAGTTGAATACACTCCGCCAAACAATATACAGTAACGGAAGGATACGTAGCTAGTACAATTTTATACAAGCTTTTATTCTTCAACTGGAAAGCTGTTTCCTCAAGTTTTTCATACTCCATTAGAAGTCGATTCACACCAACTAAAAATTCTTTACCATTTTCAGTTAGAATCGTTCCTTGTCTAGAGCGATCAAATAAAGTTATAGCATATCGTTTCTCTAATTTGTTAATAATATGGGTTATTGCTGGCTGTGTCATATGTAATTCCTTTGCTGCCAGACTAATACTATTTAAACGAGCCACATATGTAAAGACTTTAAAATCAAAAACATTCATTCTGTTCTCCTTATATAAAATATATTTATATCATCTATAAATAACCTTCATTATATTTATGAAACCACTTCATTTACACTGAGTATACATCATCAATATTACAAATAGATGAAACTTATATACCCTAGAGGAGTGTTGATTAAATGAGTACTTACATTTTAGTACATGGAGCATGGCAAGGTGAATGGGCATGGGAATTAGTAAAACCTCAACTAGAGGCTTTAGGTCACACTGTTATTACACTAGACTTACCTGGAAGTGGGAAAGATACAACTCCTTCACAAAATATAACGTTAGATTCCTATGTTGATGCAGTAACAGCTAATATAAATCAACAAAATGAAAAGGTTATTCTTGTTGGACATAGTATGGGTGGAATCGTTATTACTCAAACTGCTGAACTTATACCAAATAAAATCGATAAATTAGTATATCTTTGTGCTTTCTTACCACGAAATGGAGAAAGTCTTGGTAGTAAATTAGACGGAGAAGATGGCCCGCAATTCACTATAAATGAAAATGACTTGACTGCTGAACTTATACCTAATCTAATTGAACAAACATTTTTAAATGCTACAGAAGACGGTTCTATTAAAGAAGCATCTTTTAATCAAATGCGTCCTCAACCACTAGGACCCTTCCAACAAGAGCTGAAAATATCTGAAGAAAACTTTGGAGCCATAGATCGCATTTATATTGAAACGACTCTAGATAGAGCGATTCCAATTTATTTTCAGCGCCGAATGAATACAGAAACACCTTGCAAGAAAATTATTACTTTAGAAGCTGATCATTCTCCATTTTTCTCTAAAGCATCGGAACTTGTTCATTACTTAAATGAATTAAACTAAATTTTTCATAAAATAAATAGACACTCACAGGTGTCTATTTATTTTACTAATTAAAAGCTATCTTTACTCTATCTACATTGCCATGCCCTTTTGCTTCATCTCCCACTTTTTATACAGTAGTACTGCACCAAATAAAAATACTCCCGCAACAAATGAAGCTACTGGTAACATCTTTATCATTCCATCTGGAAATACGAGCGGCAATAATGGAAATGCATACACTGCTGGAATACGTACACCAACAATTTTTAATAAAATAAGCATTAATATCATATTTAATAAAGTGACTACAATCCATGAATCAATCGCAAAGTACAATATTGTTCCAACAGTTGCAGATGTAGTTAATACTACTATTTGTTTAAAAGCCATTTTTTCATTGTACATCGGCTTTTGAAGTGATTCATATACAACAACTAATATTGGTGGAATAACTGCTAATTGTTCATAACCAGTTATCCAACATAAACTAATCCATACGAAATTTAGTATGAGAAATACAGTCATATATTTATACTGTATTTGCACTTTTCGCTTAATACCGTTATTCAATTTAAATATAAGAACACCAACCATTAAAATAAATGTTAAAGCGAATACCGCGATAACAAATGACCATTCCGTCGCATTTGTTACTAATGGTAATAAACCTGTCGCAATAGATGGTGCTAAATTGGATTGAATTACACGTAAAAAAAGCATCATGAATACAAGCGTTAAACTTACTTTCCCTAAATAAGCAATATCCATTTGATTCACCATAAAACCAATCACAGCTGTTATTGAAGGTGCAATGAAGATTTTTTCTGGTTGCCTTAACCATCCTGGCTCACGATACGCCCATAAAGCAATTGCCATCGCTGCTATTTCCGGCAGAATAACTTCCGGATCATTTAATAACACACCCGCTGTTACCATGGCTAAAATAAATAAAATAGCAATCGTATATGAGATGATTGTTTCTTTCTTTCTTTGAAATTACTGCATTCATTATTACATACTCCTTATTGCTTTCATAATGTAAAACAACAACTTAATATACCCTACCACAGTATTGTATGTTAACATCTTTTCTATTTCAAGTATTAGTAGTCATTTACATTCTCTCTCACCCCATACACTTACAAAACAAGGCATTTTATAGACATTGACACTTATTAAAAGATAGGTTAAAATAACTATACATTAGTAAGTAGCTAATGTAATTAAATCTAACTAGAGGTGAAACAAATGAAAAATATTTTATTCCGTATTAACGAATTGTCCAAAAAAGAAAAAGCAACTGGATTAACAGTTGATGAAAAACAAGAACAACAAATGTTGCGTCAAAACTATACACAAACATTTCGTGGAAGCTTAGATTCCATTTTATTAAACACAAAAATTGTTGATCAAAATGGTCTTAACGTTACACCAGCCGCATTACAAGATGCTCAAATACGTTTAAAATTAAGCAAATGAGTTCCGCGCTAAAGAATTTTAATAAAACATAAACAGAGCTGGATTTCCTATATAGAAATTCCAGCTCTGTTTATTGTCTTTTCTAATTTAGTAAACGAGCGATACATCGCAATTCTCCACGACACAATCATCGCAAATGCAAGTAAGAAAAACATTCCGCTTAACTCTGCCAAATCAATTGATTGGCTTAAATATGACTTTAATGCCACGCGTACAGCTAATAAGCCTACTAAAATAAATATGAATGCTTTTGACGGTTTCATAAATATATGTTCGCCTTTTATTTCGAACTTAGTTGTTTTAATAAGAAAAATAGAGAAAATAAGCCCTATACTAATTGCCTCGACTATTTCTAACGATGTTAATCGAAACTCTGGTAAAAAGTACATCATCGCGCCTGTACTCATAAAAATTGGCGGCAATATAATTTTCTTTTTCGTTACCGGCTTTTTCGCTGCTTTAAAACGTAGAAACATTACCCCAACAGCCATACAAACTGCTACGACACTTGATAAAAGTGCTATCATACTTTCCACTCCTATCTATTTAAATGACTTTTTTAGCAAAATCATAAACCATAAGTAACTACATGCCGCATTATAGAATTTCTTCATTATATTCCTCCTGCTGTAAACTTTCCATATTCGCTGCAATCATTTTACGCAAAGTTTATGAACGGAATATGAACAAAAAAGCCATTCTGCAATTAATAATTGTGAAGTGACCCCTAAAAGTTAGACACGGTTATTTCATTAGGCAGCTTGATAAAAATGAGTCCGGTATTGCACCGGGCTCATTTTTAATTTTGCTTTTATCCGTTTTGTATTGTAATAATCTATATATTTTTCTAATTCTATTTTGAAGTGCTCTACACTTTCAAACTCTTTTATGTAGAGAAACTCAGACTTCATGATTCCAAAGAAATTCTCCATTACTGCGTTGTCATAACAGTTGCCTTTACGAGACATACTTTGTACGATACCTCTTTTTTGTAATGCGTGACGGTACTGTTTCATTTGATAATGCCACCCTTGATCTGAATGCATCATTAGTTGGTGATTTTCAGGTAAACCTTCTAATGCTGTCTCTAACATTTCTGAAACAAGTGAATACGTCGGTCTAGAGCCAATTGTATAGGTAATGATTTCACCATTATACAAGTCTAATACAGGTGATAAATAAAGTTTCTCACCGAATAATTTAAATTCTGTAATATCGGTTACCCATTTTTCATTTGGCGTATCTGCCGTAAATTTACGCTCTAAAATATGAGGTGCGATTTTACCAACTGTTCCTTTATAAGATTTATATTTTTTCATACGTACAAGACATTTTAAACCTAACTCTTTCATAATTCGTTGCACTTTTTTATGATTCACTATTTGATTACGATTGGCTAACTCATCACGAATACGACGATATCCATAACGACCTTCGTGTTCATCATAAATCGCTTTAATTTCTACTTTTAAATCGGCATCTGGATCGATTCTATCCATTTGTTTTACATAAAAATAATAGGTGCTTCGAGGGATATCCGCTAACTTTACTAATTCTTTCACTTGAAACTCATGCCTTAATTCATAGACTACTTGTGCCTTGTCTTGTTTGGTGATTTTTCCTTGTTTTGAACTAAGGCATTCAACTTTTTTAAATACGCATTTTCCATACGTAAGCGTTCTAATTCAGCTTGTAACGCTTCAACTGAACCTTCTGCCGGAATCTTTTTAGTATCATGTTTTGTGTTTTTATTTTTCATGGATGGACGCCCCTTTTTCTTTGGTTCAAGGGCATCTAAGCCACCTACTTCAAATTGCTTCTTCCATTGATAAACCGTTGTAAAAGAAGGAATCATGAAGATAGCCGCTGTATCCATTAACGATATACCCGATTGAGCCATAAAATTTAGTACGTCTAGTTTAAACTCTGCGGTGTAATTTGTATAGACCTCGTGTAAACCTTCTTCTCCATGGAGTTCGTATAAGCGTAACCAGTATTGAAATTGTGCCTTTGTAATATGCATCTGTTTTGCATATTCTGCTTGAGAAATTATTTTCGGATTAAATCCTTGAACGAGCGTTAACTTTAAATCCTTCGTAAATTTTGTCATACAAAAAACTGCACCTCCAATTGTTAGACTGTGTCTAACAATTGGGGTGCAGTTCATTGCAAAATGGCTTTTTAACTTATTTTAAATCGTCAATTGTGAAAGCACCTGGAAGTAATTGCTCAACAGTCACTTCTTTTTCATCACCTTTTACATTCGTTAGTAATACAGGCATTTTCGGATCACAGAATTCAGCAATTACTTGTCTACACGCACCACATGGTGAAATCGGTCCATCAGTTTCTCCTGTAATAACTAAGTAACTAAAATCGCGCTCCCCTTCTGATACCGCTTTAAATATTGCTGTTCTTTCTGCACAGTTACATAAACCATAAGAAGCATTTTCTATATTACAACCAGTATAGATTTTCCCTTCTTTCGTAACTAACGCTGCGCCAACAGGAAATTTAGAATACGGAATATACGCTTTCGATAACATCTTGTTTGCTTCTTCAATATATTTTTTCTTATCCATATTATTTCCCCCTCAAAGTAAATGAAATGATCATTAGTCAGTAATAACTGTATGAACTAATTTAGGAGCCACTGCTGTTTCAGCGATAGAGATGTTCTCATAAATTTTTGCTTTTACATCTTCTACATTTTCACGATTTGCGTAGATTGTTACGAACGGCTCGCCTTCTTTTACTGCATCGCCAACTTTTTTACGTAACATTAATCCTACTGCTAAATCGATTTCATCTTCCTTCGTTGCACGACCTGCACCAAGTAACATAGCTGCAATACCAATCTCATCTGCAACAATGTTAGAAATAACACCTGAAGTTTTTGCAGGTACATCAATTACATACTTCGCTTGTGGCATTTTTTCTGGATTGTCTACAATTGAGCTATCTCCGCCTTGATTGCTTAAGAACTCTTTAAATTTCGCAGTTGCTTTTCCGTTTTTCATCACTTCAATTAGCATTTCACGAGCTTCTTCTAACGTATTTGCTTTTTTCGCAAGTACGACCATTTGACTTCCTAATACAAGTACTAATTCTGTTAAATCTTCTGGACCTTCACCTTTTAACGTATCAATCGCTTCTTTCACTTCTAGAGCATTACCAATCGCAAATCCAAGAGGTTGTGACATATCTGAAATAACTGCCATTGTTTGACGTCCTACGTTATTTCCGATACGTACCATTGCATGTGCTAATTCTTTTGCATCTTCTTCTGTTTTCATAAATGCACCAGCACCTGTTTTCACATCAAGTACGATTGCGTCAGCACCAGCTGCAATTTTTTTACTCATAATTGAACTTGCGATTAAAGGAATTGAGTTAACAGTTCCTGTTACGTCGCGTAATGCATAAATCTTTTTATCTGCAGGTGTTAAGTTTCCTGTTTGTCCAATAACAGCTACTTTGTCACGGTTTACAATATCAATGAATTGTTCTTTCGTAATTTCAACGTGGAATCCTTCTACCGCTTCTAATTTATCAATTGTTCCGCCTGTATGTCCTAAACCACGACCAGACATTTTTGCTACTGGTACATCTAAAGCAGCTACTAACGGTCCTAATACTAATGTTGTTGTATCACCAACACCGCCAGTTGAATGTTTGTCTACTTTAATTCCTTCAATTGCTGATAAGTCGATCGTTTCTCCAGACTCAACCATCGCCATCGTTAAATCTGCACGTTCGCGATCTGTCATATCTTTAAAGAAGATTGCCATTGCAAGCGCACTCACTTGATAATCAGGAATACTTCCGTCTGTATATCCATTAATAAAGAATTTGATTTCTTCAGTCGTTAATTCTTTGCCGTCACGTTTTTTTGCAATAATATCTACCATTCTCATTACAATCACCATTCCTTTTTATATTATATAAATCTATTAAAATAATAAGCCAACGATTGTTGCTGATAAGAAACTTACTAATGTTGCACCGAATAGTAATTTCAAACCAAATCTTGCGACTACATTCCCTTGCTTTTCATTTAAGCTCTTAACTGCCCCTGCAATAATCCCAATTGAAGAGAAGTTTGCAAATGAAACTAAGAATACAGAGATAATCGCTGTCGTTCTATCTGAGAAATTAAAGTTTCCTTGTGCTAAATCTGTCATAGCGACAAATTCATTTGATACTAATTTTGTTGCCATAATATTTCCGGCATTAACTGCTTCATGCCAAGGTACACCCATAATAAATGCAAATGGTGCAAATGCATAACCAAGAATTTCTTGGAATGAAATACCGATTACACCTTTAAATACTGCATTAATGAATGCGATAAGAGCAACGAAACCGACTAACATAGCTGCTACTGTAATCGCAACTTTAAATCCATCAATAATGTATTCCCCTAATACTTCAAAGAAGGTCTTCTTCTCTTCTTCTTGTACTTCTAACATATCTTCTTCCTCAGTAACTTCATATGGGTTAATGATAGAAGCAATGATGAAACCACCGAATAAGTTAAGCACTAAAGCGGTTACAACATATTGTGGTTTTAATAACACCATATATGATCCAACGATAGACATAGAAACTGTAGACATTGCTGATGCACATAATGTATACATTCTTTTCTCTGGCAATAACCCTAGTTGTTTCTTAACTGAAATAAATACTTCAGATTGTCCTAAAATCGCAGATGCAACAGCGTTATATGATTCTAGTTTCCCCATTCCATTTACTTTACTTAATGCTAGACCGATAGATTTTACAATAATAGGTAATACTTTAATATGTTGCAAAATACCTATTAAGGCTGATATAAATACGATTGGCATTAATACACTTAAAAAGAACGAAAACTCTTTTTGATTTACTAATCCACCAAATACGAAATTCACACCGTCAGCGGCATATTTTAATAGCTCTCCAAAACCATCTGCTATTCCGCTAATTAATATATTCCCTACACTTGTATTTAATAATAGAAACCCCAAAATGAATTGTAATATAACCATCGTTATGATTGGACGATATTTGACTTTCTTTCTATCATTACTAGCAAGCCAAGCGATACCTAAAATCAATACGAGGCCAAAAACACCGATTAAGTATTTCATAAGCCGTTTCCTCCCATTCGTATCCGCTTACATTTTTTTCAATTATTAAAGCAATAGATATACTTTAAACGTATATCTATTGCTTTAAGCTTTTATCGATTAGTAGTTATCTGTAGCACCTTTTGCATCATTTAATACGATTGCAACACTAGCACTTGCTCCAACGCGAGAAGCTCCAGCAGCTACCATTTTGTCTGCATCTTCACGTGTACGAACACCGCCAGATGCTTTTACACCAACGTTTGGTCCTACTGTTTTACGCATTAATGCGATATCTTCAGCAGTTGCTCCGCCAGTTGAGAATCCAGTTGAAGTTTTTACGAAATCAGCACCAGCTTTTACTGATAATTCACAAGCACGTACTTTCTCTTCATCTGTTAATAGGCAAGTTTCAATGATTACTTTTACAAGAGCTTTTCCTTTTGCTGCTTGTACTACTTCATAAATGTCTTTTTCAACAAATTCGTTATCGCCATCTTTTAAAGCGCCTACGTTGATTACCATATCAACTTCAGTTGCACCTTTTGCGATAGCATCTTTTGTTTCAAATGCTTTTGTTTCAGTAGTGCTTGCTCCTAATGGGAAACCGATTACAGTACAAACGTCTACATCATGTCCAGCTAGTTCATCAGCCGCTAATTTTACCCATGTTGGGTTAATACAAACAGAAGCGAATTTATATTCCTTTGCTTCTTCGATTACTTTCATAACATCTTCTTTAGTAGTATTAGCTTTTAAAATTGTATGGTCAATTAACTTTGCAATGTTCATTATCTTCACTCCTCATATCTTTTAACAACTTCATTCTAACTCTTAGTTGAACAAATGTAAATACACTTTTGAAATTTTGTTCATTCTTTTTTAAAAGGAATTTTCTTGTAGTAAATAAAGCGCATTCTAACAAAGAACACTTCCTATATAATCAAATTTTCTATGTTAACAATGGTAGTATGTATCTCCATATCCATAATTATTTTTAAAAAGGCAATTTGTGTTCAAAAAAGACTCCTATCATTCATACATAACAAAATAAAAGGAGTTCTCAATATGTTAATTTTGAGAACTCCTTTTATTTCTAACCTTTTTCATAATGTAACAGTTCTTTTGCTGTATGCTGATCGATAATTAATACATTTGCATACCCGCCACGTAACGCACCATCAATTGCTTTTATTTTTCTATTACCACCTGCAACTAAAATAGAGCGTTTCTTTAATTTCAGTTCCTCTAACTCAATTCCAATTGTACGCTGATTAATCTCTTCGCTACTAATATTTCCGTCTCCATCAAAGAAACGTGAACAAATGTCACCGACCGATTGTTTTTTGAGTAAACTTGTTTCATCCTTATCGAAATAACCTAATCGGAATAATAGCGCTTCGTCTCGCACTGTTCCTACAGTGAAAACTGCAATATTCGCTTGTTTCCCCATTTCAATAATGTGATGAATATGTCGATCCTGCTCTACTAATTCTTTTGTCACTGCATTATCAAATATAACTGGAAGAGGTAGATTTCTTGGCGTCGTTTGAAAAGCATCTGCAAATAAAGCTATCGTCTCATTCGCATATGTATTTACACTCGAATGACTAATACCGCCTTTTAACTGGACAACCTCTACCCCTTTTACATGTTGCGGTACGATTTTTCTAGCGATTTCATACATCGTCATTCCCCAGCTTACACCAACAATATCACCGTTTTTAACCGTCTTTTCCATATACTCAGCAGCATATTTACTTATATACTCTGTAATCGTTGCATATTCCGGTACTGGAGAAAATACAACATGTGCCTCTAACAAGTTGTACTTTTCTTTCAGTAAATTCCCAACGTTATCTAAATCCGCAAATGGATCGGCGATGCTAATTTGAACAAACCCTTTTTCTTTCGCGTACTTTAACAATCTAGAAATCGTCGGTCTTGAAATATTTAATTTGTTAGCAATTTCTTGCTGACTATAATCTGATTGATAATATAATCTTGCAACTTCAACGCTTAATTGTTGTTTATCTTTTTCCATAGTAACTCATTACAAATCCCTTCCTGTATTTCCCTTTCGTTACAAGCATTATACAGCTTTATGCAAAAAAATTCGACTACCGAATTTTATCTAACTGAACTTCTATTCTACGTATTATATATAATGAAACCTTATTGTGTAGATTTACAAACTCAATATAGAAACACTTACAACATATAAATCAGTTTATATGTAATTCATTCTTTATTGCTTTTCCTGTAGTAACGATAACAAAGCCGTTCAATAAGAAACATGAAACATCGTCTAAAAGCTATTCAAATACCCCTCATAAACAAAAGATACTGTTCATAAGGGGTATGTATTCAATTTAAGTTTATAAAAATCGGATGGAAACACTGCAAGTTCTCACTTATTTAGAATAAGAGAAAAGATGATGTTTTATTTGTTCAATAAAATAATGATGGTGTATATTATCGTTAGATACGCGACTTGCCATAATAGCTCCCTCCATTGAAGATGCAAGAAAAGAAGCGAGCGATATAATATCTATATCTTCTTTAAGTTCTTGTTTCTCTATTCCTTCTTTTATGAGAGAAGCCATTAACATTACTGTATCATCATAACCTTTTGCTGCTGCTTTTTGTAATTCTGGAAATACTCCAGTACTTTCAATTGCGCTATTAAGTAATGGACAGCCTCCAGCAATAGGAGGATTATTAGCTGCATCTTGATATACAAGGAAAATTGCAAGGATTTTATCGATTGCTGTCTTTTTATTTTCCATTGCTTTATGAAAATGACTCCACATAATCTCACCACTTTTGTCATAGGCAGCAAGGACAATTTCTTCTTTACTTTTGAATCTACGATAAATAGATCCTTTAGGTAGTTCAGTAGCTGTCATTATATCCTGGATGGATGTGCGAGTTATCCCATTAGTATTAAATAAATATAAAGATGTTTCAATAATTTTTTCTTTAACCTTATCAACTTTAGTCATGCTTTGTAATCCTCCTAATAAAAACGAGCTTAATATTTCAGGTGATATTTACCATCTATTTTCTTGAATTTTTTTGTAAGTATAAAGAAGTTTGGAACAAAAATATCTTATCAACCCCTATATTATCTGAACCTCAAACAATACGGTTTGAAAAGAGGTTAATCAAATTGTATTATCTATATCACTCAAATGAATTTTCTGTCAAAATTAACATGTCCAATTATTTAATTCAGTCCTGTTATACAACTAATTTCACCTACAATCGTAGAAGGTGTAAAAATATATAGTTAATTTTAACGTATAGACTATGATTATTATATATAATTTTTATTAATATGTTTAGCTAAAGTGTTTGAACCACCCCACTCTCACTTCATTCTATAAAAGATTAATCATTAATGATTATTGGAATTAAATTGTAACAAAGCAACTGAGATATAAATATATTTGCTTTTTACCATTTTGATTTCGTTAAAAGGGTTTAAAAAACTAGAAACTTGTAGTATCATTAGATTTCGATTCAGACCGAACCGTCCGGTTTTTAACATAAATATATTTAGAAGGAGAACGTTATGCAGAAAGAAAAATCAAAGATTATAGGTAATTTAATTACGGGGGCAATAAAGTGAACTTTATAAAAATGAATAAAAAAGAAATTATTATGCTAATCGTTTATACAATGTTTGCACTACTTCAAATTGGCTTGTTCATATTATTTGGCCTATCACTTTTAACTAACAGCAATTTAGTTGAATCAGAATTTGCTCTTAGTGCCATCGGTTTGACTGTACCTGCTATTGTAGGAATAATTTTCTTTAGGAAAGAAATTATTGAAAGTTTTACTTATTTTAAAGAGAAAACAATTTTGAAAATAGTAAGTGTTCCTCTGGTGGTTTTATTTACGGTAATTGTAGAACAATCTGTTATGCGTTTTCTAGCAACTGCCCAGCCAGAGAACCAAGAACAGCTCCTTGAAACAGGTACGGGGATACCTCTTATTTTTACATTGCTAGTATTTGGTATTCTAGGGCCATTGCTTGAAGAAATTGTGTTTCGTCATATAATATTAAATCGTTTTTCACATTATATTGGTACTGCTATTGCATCTATCATCTCGATTATAATTTTTACAGTTCTTCATACGAATCAGCTTTCGGATATTGCTATTTATTTACCTGGCTCGGTGATACTTACTGTAGCTTATCTTATTTCTAAGAGATCCATTGCATATGTTATGGCGATACATATGTTAAACAATTGCATCACTTTCATTCAATTGCATATGTCATAGCGATACATATGTTAAACAATTGCAGGTTTTGATGCAAAAATACTCTATGTTTCTATCGAGTATTTTTGGCACCAGAACCACTTTTTCTAAGGCATAAGAAATCTTATCAAAACTACAACTTATTAGGAGAGTGTCGGTCATGATTGTAACAACAACTTCTGGAATTCAAGGTAAAGAAATTATTGAGTATATTGATATTGTAAATGGTGAAGCTATTATGGGTGCAAACATTGTCCGCGATTTATTCGCTTCAGTTCGTGATGTTGTCGGTGGCCGTGCTGGTGCTTATGAAAGTAAGCTAAAAGACGCTCGTGATATTGCAATGGACGAAATGAAAGAACTTGCAAAACAAAAAGGTGCGAACGCTATCGTTGGTATTGACGTAGATTACGAAGTTGTACGTGATGGAATGTTAATGGTTGCTGTCAGTGGTACAGCTGTACGTATATAAGTAAATAAAAAAACGGTTCCTCCCTTGGAATTTATACTTTGAGGAGAGGCCTGGTTCTGTTGCAGATTTTAAAGAATAAAAAGAGATGTTGATAAAGCATTATACGTCGAAAAAACACAGTTTGAGTGTAAACTGTGTTTTTTTATATAGAAGCCTCATCCCATCACTATCAAGCTAAAATTTTGTGTTAACTTGTAAAAAATGTACATTTTTTACTTTGGGGTAATTTTGAATCCTTAAGCTTATGGGCATGTGCTGGTACCCTCTAATACTGTACAAATTTTTTATAAATGGTTGTAAGGTTCTACGTTTTTGACCATTCTGTACAACGATAACTTTGGTTTATTGATTTCACCTGTAATCTGGTAGCCTATCCTCTGATACAATTTAATGGCAAGTTGGTTCTCTTTCTTTACCGTCAGAGAGCATTTGGCAAAGCCTTGCAGCGAAGCTTGTTCCTCAGCAAACTCAATTAATCTGGTACCTATCCCTAGTCCTCGACTTTCGGGCAGTAAGGCAATTGTTCCGATGTGAAACTCGTCATCTTCTCCCTCCTTCAAGGTAAACATGGAATAAAGCATTTTAATATTCAGAATGTTATAAACAACAAAACCCAGCTTTCGGAACGAAAGCAGCTGTTTAAAAGTGGGCCAGGCAAGACGATTTAAAACGGGTATGGGATAGCAAGTAATCATCCCTAAAGTTTTCCCGTCCATTTGAGCTTCATAGGCGTATTGATGACTAAAACGGTTGTTCTCCTGCCGCCATAGCTTACAAAATGTCCAATCGACTGTGTTCTTCTCCTCAGATCCTGCAAGTGGAAACGCCATGTATTCCAATGCCATTACATTTAGCTGGGCGCCGACCATGGATTGATGAACAGCCTTTACAATAGAGATTTTATTCATTATCCTATTGCTCCTTTTCACTTTCTATATTATTAATATTAATTATCATGGATTTGAATCAGTTCACTTCCCTCTCAATTCATCCTTAGCTTTGAAACCATAATAAAATGTATTTAAAACAAGCTCTGCAGCAGATTTTTTAGCCACATTTCCTTCATTTACCTGTTCCCAGGTATGGAAAAGCAGAGCATAAAGCGTATTCAAAATCCATTCACTGCTAACTGTTTGCTGAAAGTAACCTCTTTGTTGTAGCAATTCAATAACGCGTCTTAAGGGTTCCCTCAGCTTCTCTTCTGCTTCACCTAATTCTTTGTTGTTAAATACAGATGCATCATGACCTAGAAAATAGATTTTGTCACCTAAAGGGATTAACGCTTCAATGAGTTCCGGGATATAGTTTTCGCTTCTTTCCTCATCCAGTGGAATCTGGTTTACAGTATCACTTACCAGTTGTATAGCCCGATGGCCCAAGAACAGCATCAATTTCTCCCTGCTTTCGACGTAGCGATGGAGTGTAGCAATTCCAATTCCCGCATATTCCGCAATTTCATTCATCGAAGCAGTAGGATTTTCAACAAGCAATATAGTAGCTGAATCAAGAATTGCATTAAATCTCGCTTCCTTCAACGCTGACAAGTCTTTCTTCATCGTCAATCTCTCCCTTTTTCTGTATAAAGTCGTCATTTTTGATAGATAAATATATCATTTGATATTATAATAAACAATCTCAAATAAAGTGTCCAGCTGCTGAATGTAGCTTTTCAAAAAGAATTATATTCCTGAAACTGATAGTACTTTGAATGTTTCATTTTTAGCATTTCATTATTTAGATAACGATGAAGAAATTAAATTCTTTAATGTAATAAATACAAGAGCCAAAGGAAATGGTACGAGTTACTTTCTGCATAAAGTTATCGGTTTATTTTAAAATTCACTTCCGGGTATTTGCTTATCAGCCTTTTAAGGGTTGAGCCGTCATCCTTCTGTTTTACATACTGGTCAAAAAATGCCAGGCTGAATTCGTTAATAATACGATGAACTTCCTTTGGATTTTCACCTGGGCTCTGCAACAGAGGTGAGAACAAATGTAAATCGGTAAAGCTTGTATGATCCGTATGAGGAATGACCATTGACATACCACCGCCAGCTAACCCGCGTCCGTATCGCTCCCTCACTTCAAAGGGATCTGCTTCATCAGGCTCTTCTGCATTCATGAGCAGAAATGGTTTTCCAATGCCACTTTCAGGCAAGATTTCACCATACAATGTACCATCCATATTGATAGCTGCTTTGACACGAGAATCTTTTGCAAGTATTTGTGCTGCGGTAGCTCCACCGTAAGAGTGGCCAAACATTCCAATTCGCGAGGTATCCAGTCTTCCTGTAAAGAAACCGGTCTCATCGTTTTCGTTAAGTTTCTCTATCTGATTAAGGACAAAGCTGACATCTTCCTCCCATAATTTTATGTGGCTATCTCCTTCATCAGTTAAATTGATGGGCTGTACGTAAGCAGTTCGACCACCTGGAAAGACGGTAGCTGCAGCATCAAAGGTATGATCGATACTTAGAACAATATATCCTTGACTAGCCAACTCCTCAACTTGAAACGTGTTTTGATTACGAAAACCATTAAAACCATGAGAGAAGAGTAATATGGGATAGTGATTCTCTGAGTCTGAGAGTTGTAAATCTATAAACGAATGAGACTTTACCAATTCCATGTGGCTGAATGCAAATGCAGGAATAGACAATGTTTTTTCCAATCCCTTGGAGAGCTCATTTATGTTACGAATATAAGGTTCTGGATCCCCCTTGCTTTTTTCAGCTGCAGGATACCAAATTTGCACCATCAGTTCGCGCCGATCGTTTGGATTTTTTGAATATGGTTCATTTCTCTGATGATCAACCCAATGATATAGCTTCGTACCGACCCTATGTGGACCAGTTGGTTCTTCAAATGAAAATACTGGCATAAGTAAGGGTAGCGCAACTGCTACAGACAAATAGATACATAGTAACGAAGTCTTAACTATGAATACACCCGAACTTCTAAAGCCCTTTTTCCGCCCAGCTAATAAATAGCATAAAATTAAGATAACTGGGGATACATATGCCGGAATCATCTGCCACCTAAAACCTTCTGCCAATAACTGAACTGTAACCATTACAACGGCAATCAAAGTAGCTAATTTAGACCACTTTTTCGTTTCTCTGCCTATTAACAGTATCCAACTCAATAGACTAAAATTCACTACTATCAAAACAACTTCCCAGAAATTCATTGGCCTATCTCCTTTGCATGCATTTTACTTCTAATTAAAGAGGTAGTTTTCAGCCTAAGCAAAAGCAGATGAAACACCTATATAGTTGCACTAATTATGCTTAGTAACCGTTTCATCCACTCTACTCCTTTATTCAAATTAAAAACTTAAAATGCCCAGCTACCTTTACGGAAAATTGGTTCTACAGTTCCATCTGGTAGAATACCGTCAATGTCCATCTCACTGCTACCAATCATAAAGTCCTCATGTGTTACAGAAATATTTGCCCCTAACGTTTCAAGCTGATCGTTTTCTAAATCTCTTCCATCCTCTAAGCAAGTTGGATAAGCTTTACCAATCGCTAAATGGTTCGATGCATTTTCATCAAACAATGTATTAAAATATAAAATTCCCGATGCTGAAATTGGTGATTCATGTGGTACAAGTGCTACTTCACCTAAATAGCAAGAGCCTTCATCCACATTAATAAGCTCTTGTAATAAATCATGTCCTACCTGTGCTTCAGCTTTAACAATTTTTCCTTCTTCAAATGTCAGTTTAAAGCCATCGATAATATTCCCTTGATAAACTAATGGTTTTGTATTGCTTACATAGCCATTTACACCTTGTTTCATCGGTAACGTATAAACCTCTTCTGTCGGCATATTAGCCATAAAGATAGTATCATCAGGAGTTTTACCACCTCCAGTAACCCATTTATGCTGTGGTGCTAATGCAATTGTTAAATCAGTACCTGGCGCTGTATAGTGAAGCTTCATATATTTTTTATCGTTCAGTAGGACC
This sequence comes from Bacillus sp. N6, assembly GCF_052805735.1. Taxonomy (NCBI): domain Bacteria; kingdom Bacillati; phylum Bacillota; class Bacilli; order Caryophanales; family Bacillaceae; genus Bacillus; species Bacillus sp. N6. The sequence continues at coordinate 1,767,264 of NZ_CM127843.1, read as the reverse complement.
GCACGAGATTCTAAATTTGTTACATGTTCACGCCATTTTTCAATAGCACTGCCGTCACCAATACGAACAGCTTTAAAAATAGCCTCCCATAATGCTGGTACTTGATCCTCAGTTGCTAAACCTGGGAACACCTTCGATGCCCACTTTGGTGAAGGAACTGCTACCATCGACCAAGCTATTGAATCCTTCATTACGGCGTTGCGATTGTTTCTCAGAGCAGCTCCTGCTACCTTTTGATAGGTAGCTAGACGATCAGATGAAATACCTGTAAATTTATCAGGATCTGTAGCATCTATCATTAATAGTGCTCCTTTACGTTCGATCAGCTCATCATTCATTTTGACTATCCACTCTGGGAAGCGATTAAATTCTTCATCTGAGGCATAATCAAAGTAAGCACGTTCCATTTCTTCATCCGAAAAATTAACATGAACACGCCCTGCCCCAGCCTTATAAGCCTCTTTCACAATTATACGGGCGAAATCCAATGCATCCACTGATGTATTGACTAATAAGTATTGCCCTGGTTGAATATTGACACCGATTTTCACCGTAAGTTCTGCATATGCTTGTAATTTTTCTTCAAAAGTCATATTATTTACCTCGCTTTTATTAAATTGGTTTTGAATTCCCCTCACTAACTTACTTTCTGAACAGGTTTTCTCAGAATTTCCATTTCCCATTTTTTATTAGAACATGATAACAACTAATGGATTTTTTCTACTACTCATATATTTAATTTCTAAACTTTGATTCAATTAATATTGATTTGTTTTTCAAAAAATCTAATCGAAGGGTATCAAACACTACATAAAGTTATAGAGTTCTTTATTGTGAAAGCTCACTCAGTTCTTCCCAATCTTTTCAATGCTACTGCACCTAAAGACTTACCATCAATGGGACGATTAACATTCTCAATCACTCCTTTATCTTTATAAAAGCATTTTTGATAGATAAACATATCATTTGACATAAGATTAAATCATTTTGAATGAATTATCAAGCCGTAAAATTTAATTTTTAAAAAATTCAGTAAAAAACTCATATGAAAATGGATTCTATCAAAGGGAGCGATAACGGAAAGATTTTTATACACACATGGATAAAACACATGACAAACTTATATATAATTGCAAGTTCAACTCTCACAAAAAACAGGATAAAAAAATAAACAGCAGAACTAGTCCACTGTTTACTTTGCCACACCTTCATGTAATTTTTCTGTATAATCCTTTACATCTTTCCAGCTATCTTTCGCTGTATGTAAATCTTCTTTTATAAACGTAAACTCTTCTGGAGAAATTCCTTTTACGTTTTGTAATAAATTATTATATTTTGCACCTACTGTATACCATTGATTTGATATGTTTTGTAGTGCTGTAATTGCTGCATCAATTGTTTCTGTCATGTTTGTTGTTTTATTTTTTACATCAGTCAAAATTAAGACTTCTGCTTGTGCTCCTGAAATTCTATCTTTTAAATTGGCGATTTCTCTTTCTGCATTTGCGATATCTTTTTTCGCAACCGCAATCATCGGCCCACCAGCAAGACATGTTATTAGAGCTACGCAAAGTACGCCACCAGCAATGACCATATCATTACTCTTTTTAATCGAATCGTTATATGTATTTATTTGTTGCTCTAGAGCTGGAATACCAGCATTCGTACTTGCCAATATCGCTGTTAACTGATTTGTATCCTCTTTGAAACTATTTGTATCTTTCGCCATTCTATCGCGAAAAGCTTTCAAATTCCCTAATAATCCATCTACCTCATTTTGATTCTTTACAATATCCGCATACAACTTTTCTAAATCCGCTTTTAATTTTCCGCTATCCTTTTGATCAATCGCTATTAACATGTCGTTATAATACGATTGAAAAGTATTATTGTAATTTATAATATTTTGATCCGTTTTCATAATTTGAGGCTTCATATTATTTAACCAATATGCTGCATTAACTTTTGCATCTCTTTGATGCTGAATCATATTCCCTTTAAATTCACTATTAATCGAACTTATTTTACTTAAATCTGTCTCTTGCTGATTTTGAATTAATTTTGCATATGAATCCATTGCAAATATGCTCGATGTCGTTTGCGCCATAACGTCTTGGAATCCAGCTGGCCCTAGAGAATAATTTTTCGCACTTTCTTGCAATGTTTTTACGTTTTGTTCTGCTGCAAAAGGATGTAAAGGAAATGCGTTACTCGTTGCCACTCCAGCAATCATTAACGTTAAAAGGCATTTTTTATAAAATCTTTTCTGCATACTTTTCACCTATTTTCTTTATAAAAGTATAAAAAGCTCCTGCTCACAACTGAACAGGAGCTTCAAACCATTCATCAACACTTAACGCTCTAACGATTCGTATTCGATTATGCTTTTTTCGTATCTACTACTTTAATATCTTCCGCATAAATCTTTTCTGCATAGTCTTTAATGTTTTTCCAGCTATCTTTCGCAATGTTTAAATCTTCTTTAATGAAAACTAGGTCATTTGGACTAATAGAATCTACATTTTGAAGTAAAGAATTGTATTTTGATCCCATTGTGTACCATTGGTTTGAAATATTTTGTAACGCTGTAATTGCAGTATCAATTGTATTTGTTAAATACTCTGTTTGTGTTTTAATGTTCGTTAATCCTGCTACTTCTAATTGCGCAGTTGTAACTTGTCCTGTTATCTTTTGAATTTCTGCTTGTGCATTATCAAGCTCTTTCTTCGCTAATACGATTCCAGCTGTACCACCGCCTACAGCTGCTGCGCCACCTGCAATTAATGCTACTCCTAGCGGTGTTCCTGCGCCCGTAGCAATAACTACTGCACCACCGATAATTGCAATTGGTCCTAGAGCTGTCGCAACAGATGAACCGATAATAATTGCATTATATTTACTAATTGCTTCATTGTACGTTGTAATTTGATTTTGTAATAGTGGAATTCCTGCATCTTGACTAGCTAATATAGATGTAATTTGATTTGCATCACCCTTGAAGTTTTGCGTATCCGAAGTCATTTTATTTCGGAATTTCTTCAAGTCTTCTACTAACTGATCCACTTGCGCTTTATTTTCATTAATACTACTTGATAATCTAGTTAAGCCTTTCGTAAGAGTTGCTTTATCCTTTGCATCAACTGCAGCAACTAAAGTATCATAATAGTTTTGGAATTTCGTATTGTAGTTAATGATATTTTGATTCGTTGAAATAAGCTGTGGTTTTAATACATCTAACCATTGCTTCGCATTTCCTCTCGCTGTATCTTGATGCTGAATGACTTTTCCTTTTAAAGCCGCATCAACAGATGATACATTCCCAAAGTTAACATTACCTTGTTTAATAATTGTTAAAGCGTACAGATCCATTACTAAAGCATTTGAACCTGTTCTTTCCATTGCATCTTTTAAGCCTTCTGGTCCTAATGAGTATTCTTCATAGTCATTATAAGCTTTTGCTACCGCATGAACTGGAGCTTGTTTCACTGTGCTTTCAGCTGCATACGTATGGGCTGGCATAATGTTTCCTGCTGCAAATACTGCCATAAGTGCTGATAGAGCCATTACTTTATATGGTTTTTTTGTCATTTTTCTTCTCTCCCTATATCGCTAATTATTTTTCTGCTTAATGTACTTCAACGTTTGTAACGTAATCTTCAAATTGATTTGTTTGTTTATTCATTTCATCACTTACTTTTTTAATTTGATTGAAATGTTTTTGAAGTAAACTACTGTCTGTATACGTGCCTTCTTCAACATTCTTTTGAATTTGAATCATATTATTATTTAAAACTTTCCAATCCGTTAATAACGTTTCTAAAGTTGTAATTTGACGATCAATTAATTCTGTAAAGCTATTTACTTGATCTTCAACGAATGTAATTTGAGTCGCCTCTGCTTCAGTTTGTGATAACTTTTGAATAAGTGGTAATAACTCTTTTTGCTTTTGTTGAATGCGAAGAGCTGCTTCTCTCGTTTGACTATCTGCAGCATTTACAATTTCATTACTTAAAGTACCGATAGAAACAAAATCGATTGTTTTCGTTTGTGCAGTTTGATTTGTGATTGTAAATACTTGTTTACCGATATTAATAGAACCTTTAATGATTTCTTGAGGTCTATTCAAAATAGTAGTTAGTTCAGCTTGAATTTCCCCTTGAATTCTTTTAATATCTTCTCTTAATTTCACAATATCTCCACTTGATCCTTGCAGTGTTTTTATTGCTTCATCGGCTTTAATTGATAAGTTGTTACTATCTTTGTCTAATACTGTTTTAAATCGATTTAACTCTAATAAATCTTGCTCCATACTCTCTTGGATGCTTTGTACTTGCAATTGTAATTTTCCATATGCACTCATAAAATCTGCTTTTGCTTGCTGATCTTCATTTACGTTTCCTGCTAGTTCATAGAGCTTACTATAATAGCTATTAAATCTAGTGCTGTATCTCATCATTTCTTGATTTAAGTCAATTAGCTTCGGATTATATTCATCAATCCACTCTCGCACATTCGCCTTTGCGAACTTTTGATGATTCGTTAAGCTACTCATCGCATTTACCTTAATGTCTGGCTGTTGCAAAATAATTAATCCGTATGCTTGAATAAGCGGTGATTGTGATCCTAACATTCTAATTGAATTGGATAATGTATTTGGAGCAATTACATTTTGCGCATATACTGTTTTCACTTCCGTTTGCCCCTCCTTAGCGTAAGCGCTTACAGGAATGAAGCAACTCGTAGATACTGCTGTAACCAATAACCCTGTAATTAAAGTCTTTTTCACTTTAACTCCTCCTATGTATTAGCAACTATTACTATCGCATTTTATTATTCTATTTTTTTGCCCATAACTTGAGATGGTTAAAATAGAGAACGTCCTCACCACGATCCATGTATGAACCACCTCTCTCATATTGCTACAGTACTTACTTATCGCCACAAAACATTTTATTATTTTTCATATGTGTTTAGTATGAATAATATTGTATAAATTTTCTATTTCATCGAAATTCCCACATTCACATAGTGAATATATTACGTAAAAATATTATTCATTTTAAACTAAAAAACATGCGTAAATATGAAATTTCGTTTTGTTTTCATATATGTTTTGTACTGTAAGGTCATTTAAACACAGCTGTTTATATAACGTAAAGAAGTATTTTCATTCCCTTTATTTCCAAGCTTTCATGTCCTTATTTCAAAATATAATCCGATTCACTTTATCGATTGAAATATCTATATATCACAACAGAAAACACTACTTATAAATAACTAATAAAATTATATCCATATAACTTTTAAACCCATATGCAATTATGCATAGCATATACACAAAAAGGATAGCTTCATTTTCACGAAGCTATCCTTCAAAAATCTTCTTATTTTTTTAAATGATATGGAACTGTCGTAATAACAACATTTCTTTTATAAAGTAAATACGCACGTATGAGTAAACTGGATTGATTATGAAGAATGTTATGCCAACCTTTTTTCGGAATGAACTGTGGTATAACGACCGTAACGCGGTAATTCGATTCACTTGCCTTATATTGCACTGTATCAATGAACTTCGTTAACGGCTGAATAATACTTCTATAATGAGAATGTAATGTAACAAGCCTTACTTCAGGTTGCCACACCTTCCATTTCTCTTCAAATTTCTTTTCCTCTTCTCTGTCAAAAGCAACATATACAGCGATAACTTGATCTGCAGAAAGAGATTTCGCATAGTTCAATGAATTTTCTACTACATGCGTCATACCTGCTACAGGAACGACAATTACATTCCCCTCAATTGGAATAAGAGGCTCGCAAGTTTTTAAACTTAATTGATCACCCACTGCATCATAATGCTTCTTAATTCGATGGAATAAGAAGATAATAACTGGTAAGAAAATAAGAATCGACCAAACTTGTGCAAATTTAGTTAAAAAGAACATGCTCATTACGATAAAACTAATAACTGCACCAATTAAATTAACCGTTAATTTTAAAGCCCATCCTTCAGGTTTTTCACGAAGCCACTTTAATACCATCCCTGTTTGAGAAAGTGTAAATGGAATAAATACACCTACTGCATATAACGGAATTAAATGTTCTGTTTGTCCTTGGAAAGCTACAATTAAAATAATCGAAGCAACTCCAAGTATTATAATACCGTTTGAGTAACCTAGACGGTCTCCTCTAATCGTAAACATTCTCGGTATGAATTTATCTTTTGCGAGGTTAACCGCTAATAAAGGAAATGCAGAATAGCCTGTATTAGCTGCGAGAATTAATATTAAAGCTGTTGTACCTTGTATGAAATAGTACATGAAATTACGTCCAAATGTTTGTTCAGCAATTTGAGAAACAACTGTTACTTCTTTACTCGGCGTCACTCCGTAATAATAAGCTAAAAATACAATTCCTGAAAATAACACAGCAAGTAATGCACCCATTGCAAGCAATGTTTTTGCAGCATTGTTTGGCGCAGGATCTTTAAAGTTCGGAATTGCATTTGAAATTGCTTCAACACCTGTTAAAGCAGAACTACCTGATGCAAATGCTCTTAACAGTAAAAACAAACTAATACCCGCAACCGGCGTTCCGATCGGCGTGTGTAAAGCCTGCGAAACGTGACCAGTCAAAATATTATATATGCCTACACCAATTAATATAAATAGGGCTAAAACAAATAAATAAACAGGATATGCTAAAACAGAAGCTGATTCCGTTACTCCTCTTAAATTTAAGATCGTAATAAATATAACAAATATAATCGCAATGATTACATTATGTGCATGTAAACTAGGAAAAGCAGATGTTAGCGCATCTGTACCTGCAGATACACTTACCGCAACAGTTAAAATATAGTCGACTAATAAAGATCCTCCAGCAATTAAGCCTGGATTCATCCCTAAATTTTCTTTTGATACAACATACGCTCCCCCGCCATGCGGATAAGCAAAAATAATTTGACGATAAGATAAAATAAGGGCTGTCAATAATACTAATACCCCAACAGCGATCGGAATGGAATACCAATAAGCGATCGCTCCCACACCTGCTAAAGCAATTAAAATTTGCTCTGGACCGTAAGCAACTGATGACAATGCATCAGAAGATAAAATAGCTAAAGCTTTCGTTTTATTAAGCTTTTGTTCTCCAAGCTCTGTTGATTTTAACGGTCTTCCAATTAAAAATCTTTTAATAGATGAAACCAATGCTGTCCACTCTCCAATAATTTTGTACGAACTTTTCTGCTTGTTACAGCCAGTAAACGATTTCTTCAGAAAACAAAAAATGTCTACAAGCCATAGCGAAATAGACTTGTAGACATTATTTTTTTTGTCGCACAAGCTCCACCTTCCTTCTCAATATAACGCTTACGAGGTTAGCTGTCGGATTCGGGCCTATGAGTAGCCCTACCTTTTTCAAGGATTCACCCCATCGGATTATGTACTAATCCGTAAAAACGGGTCCCCCGTACCATGCGGTTTCAGCGATTTAGAAAATTGAAACTGTGGATTATAATACTCCTTTATTTTCAAAAAGTAAACAAAAATTTTTAATAAGAAAAAAATTAAAATGATTGCGCATAATCCGCTGAGAAATATACATAATGAATATTAAAAATCCGCAAAGGAGACCCATATGTCTAAAGAAAAGAAGCCTATTTTTTCCGATTCATATTTAGATGCAGTAGCAAATGAAATTAATCAGTTATATGGTAAACGTGAACAGGAAATAAATTTGACAGATAGAACGAAAAGAAATAAATAATTTGTCATACAAAAAATAAAAAAGATAGCAATACACTTATATATTGCTATCTTTTTTATTTTTTCATACATCTAATTCTATTACAGATTTGTTAAAGGTCATCTCTTCATACACCTTTAAATTTTGATATATAGATTCTAATAATGGTGCCGCTATAGAAAATTTCTCTGCTACATCCAGTAAATATCCTTGCAAGTGCTTCCCTTCAATAAACGAACCCTTTTCCATATCACGTTGCATTGATGACTTCATATCATACGAAATTTTATCAATCGTTTTCATATGTTCCTGGGCAATATTAGCCTTTACTGGAGCTCCTAATACTCTCATGATTTGTACAGATTCCTCAAACACATTACGGATAAAATCACGGCCGCCTTCACTTTCACGGATTGGTCCAATTGGTGCACGCATTAACGTTGTCACACCTGACATTACAGTAATAAATAAATATTTATGCCACATATCTTGCGTAATATTTTCACTTAAAACAAAACTAGATTTCGTACCTGAAAATGCTTTAGAAATATGCTTTACTCTCTCTGAATTTTGAGACTTAATTTCTCCAAACACAAGTCTGTTGGCAGCGCTAGTTTGTACAATTTCTCCTTGATCGTTTAACGTCGTCTCGATAAAGCATAAACCGCCAATTACTTTTTCTTCGCCGAATTCTTTTTGTAATAGCGATAAATGAGCGATACCATTTAACAATGGAATGATTACAGTATTTTCGCCAACAAACGGCTTCAAATCTTGAATTGCCTCGTTTAAGTGATACGCTTTTGTTGAAAATAAAATGACATCAAATGGAGAAGTTCGCTCTTCTTTCGTTATTAATTTCGGTCGGAAGGAAAAATCCCCGTTAACACTTCGGATTACAAGTCCTCTTTCCTCTAATTGTTTTTTCCGTTTACTACGAACAAGAAACGTGACATCTTCTCCCTTCTCGACTAATCTGCCACCAAAAAATCCTCCGACTCCACCAGCGCCTAATACTAAAATCCGCATACAGCATCCCCCTTTTCAAAATACAATTTTATAACTTTTAGTATACATAACATTATACATGTTCCCTACTAAATAAGCTGAATTTTCACTCTCAATTGAGTATAAAAGAGTGGTTATTTTCAAATAAATTTGGGCATGTTGTTTCTATAGCATATATGGAAAGGACACAATGTAGATGGAGGCAATACAAGCAATTGAGGAAAAAGGTGTAGCAACAGCTATATTCCAATTTATATTCCCGTTTTCGTTTAAAGCTGGATATGAACAAAATATGTTCCCTTTCTTACAAAAAAACGATTTTCGTCCTTTTCGGCTCGATCATCTCGATGATGAAAATACATATTATGGGGAGTTTAAAGTTTCACATCAAAATATGGAAGCATACTATCTTTCATTTACAAATAAAATTCTCTTTCCTCATTCAGAGCATCAAAAGGGCTTGCAACGTTATTCAAAGGACCTTAACTTAACTGGACATTTAACAACAAACCTTATTTCAATTCCATTCAAGATACACTCTATTGATGTCACACTTTGTCCTTATGAACTTGGCTTCTTAACAATTCGAACAGAAGTAAACACTGCTCCAAACATGACTTTATCTGAAGCAATCGAATTCGCTGCTCGCTTCCGTGTACTTGAAACTAAAACTGATACAAATGAGTCTATTTGTATTGAATGTAACGGAAAAAAGTATTCCCAAGTTGAAAAATTCATTTTTGGTTATTTATTTCATGGCGTAACTGATTTCTTTGAAAAGAAGAGATTAAGAAGTTCATACTTTCAAACCTTCCCTTTCTTTGAAGACCAAAGAATGTACGTTCAAACTTTATTGTCACTAAAAGAAGGTATGGAACTTAATGAAGTGGATGTTTATCGTACTTCCAGTCTTTCCGGATTAACAAGTGATGGTAAACCATATGTAAGTGCAAATAACATTCCTTACATTCATGACTATTTAAAAAAACACGCTTATCAGAGATGGGCTCCAAATCGTTATTTCATAATGGAAGAACATATTTTTACATGTGTAACAAATGAAGGCGAACGCGAAATCTCTAAACTTGCTAGTCAAATGTTCGGAGAATTTTATTACGCTTTATTATTAAACCTATTTCATAAAATTGTTTTATTAAAAATGGCAAACGCCTATGCTGAGCTAAACATTGAACAAGATACTAATGAAATAGAGAAATTAATTTATTCGATCAATTCGTTCACTGCTAATTATTTTTCTTTAGAATTAGTATCCCAATCACAAAGTGAAGATATTTTCTTCCGCTTAAGAAAACTTTTTAATATTGAGGTTCTATACTCGAACGCGAAACAAAATCTTGATAGTTTGTTTAAATATCAAGAAAATGTCGCCTCTAAAAAAGATAGCCTTTTATTATTAATTTTAACGCTCTACTCTGTAGTGGGCCAAATGTTAGGGTTTACTATGATTGACCTTTTAAGAAACACCGATTCAAACAAAATATCGTCCCCTCTTGAATTTTTCGCTCTATTAATTGCGATTAGCGGCATTGTCATTTCACTTATTTTAGGAGCCCAAAGTTTATATCAATGGGGTCTACAGCATAAACAAAGAAAAGCTTGGGTAAAACAAACGGTACTTTCTGCCGTTAAAGAGAAAGAGGATAAAAACTAAAGAAGGTTATTTTCAAATTCTTGGTGTGCTGCAGTAAGTGAAATTTTTATCAGCGATTTTCCGATTATATCAGCGCAACTCGAAATATATCAGCGATTTTTTAAATATATCGACTTACCGACAAAAAACGACAAATGACAGGACTGTATAATAAAAAAAGGGTGCTCCAAAATAAAACTTGGAGTACCCTTTTTATTATACGAATTCAGCTTACTTCCCTGCTTCGATTTTCTCTAATGCAGCAGCTACTTGCTCTTCCGTTAATTCATGTTGTATTACGTAGCGGTTACGTGGACTTACACGACATTCATGAGAACATGCACGTAAATATTTCGCTTCGTTTTCTTCAGAACATAAAATTTTCTTATTACATTCTGGATTTGAACAGTTTACATAGCGCTCACATGGTTCACCTGTAAAGTGATCTTTACCAACGATAACATGTTCTTTTTGGTTTACTGGAACAGCGATACGCTCATCAAACACGTAACATTGTCCATCCCAAAGCTCACCTTGTACTTCTGGATCTTTTCCGTACGTTACAATTCCGCCGTGAAGCTGACTTACATCTTCAAAACCTTCACGAACTAACCAACCAGAGAATTTCTCACAACGAATTCCACCTGTACAGTAAGTTAAAATCTTTTTACCTTCAAGTGTTTCTTTGTTTTCTCTAATCCAATCTGGTAATTCACGGAATGATTCGATATCAGGTTTAATCGCACCTTTGAAGTGTCCTAAATCAAACTCATAATCATTTCGTGCATCAATGATAACTGTATCTTCTTGTTTCATTGCCTCATAAAAATCTTTTGGCTCTAAATACTTCCCAGTTATTTCATGTGGGTTAATGTCATCTTCTAGACGAAGTGTAACTAATTCTGGACGAGGACGTACGTGCATTTTCTTGAATGCATGCCCTTCTTCTTCATCTATTTTAAATACGATACCATCAAAACGTGGATCATTATTCATTGCTTCCATGTATTTCTCTGTTTGCTCTACAGTTCCAGAACAAGTTCCGTTAATACCTTCTTTTGCTACAAGAATTCTTCCTTTTAATTCAAGTGAATTACAAAATTCTAAATGCTCTGCAGCAAATTCTTCTGGGTTTTCAATTGTTGTGTACATGTAATATAGTAATACTCTATATGGTTTTGTAGTTGCCAATGTATTTCTACCACCTATCTAATTTTTAAAATCATGTATAAGTTAACGTTCATATCAAAACATATATAATAAGAAAATGAATCCCATTTTCTTTTCTTTATACTATTTTCTATCAGTTAACAAAAATAAAAAACAAGATTACACATCATAACACTATGGTTATGTTGTAATCCCAATATATTATATATCATACAATTGCAATTCCATCAATTAATATGCTGTATTATCAGCTTTATGTTCACATAAATTTCAAAAACAGCCCTTTAATTCACTATGTTTCCCCATGTCACCACACCATAAACTCCCAATTCATTTTACATTATCACACCATCCATTGCATAAAGGCATATAATTTGCATTAAGGAAACTTTCGTGTTCAAATGAAATTATCACATAACATATTTAAATGTATTGAAATAATGAGTAAGAATAAATACAATAATTTCATCAAGTTAACATTTTAAAGGGGAAAACTACTATGAATAAAGATATAACAAAAGATAAACATCTCCCTTCTGAAAGTACAACTGTACAATCAGCTCACTTAGCTTTAAGTGGAGAAACAAAAGGCTGGAAAAGACTGTTACCATTTTTAGGACCCGCTTTTATCGCGTCCGTTGCTTATATTGATCCTGGCAACTTTGCTACAAATATCGCAGCTGGTTCACAATATGGATATTTACTATTATGGGTTATACTCGCTTCTAACTTAATGGCTGTATTAATCCAAACTTTATCGGCTAAATTAGGAATTGCTACAGGAAACAATTTACCCGAAATAGCTCGTGAAAACTTTCCAAAGCCTGTGTCTATCGGCTTATGGATACAAGGTGAACTAGTTATTATGGCTACAGATTTAGCGGAATTTATTGGAGCTGCATTGGGGCTTTACTTACTATTTGGAATCCCGATGCTACCTGCCGCTTTAATTACAGCAGCCGGATCATTTATTATCCTTGAATTTCAACGTAGAGGATTTCGTCCACTAGAAGCTATTATTACAGGAATGATTTTCATTGTAGTAATCGCTTTTGGGATTCAAGTTTTTTATGCAAAACCAGAATTAAGTCCCCTTCTTTCAGGACTATTTATTCCAAAATTCCAAGGTGTAGACAGTATATTACTTGCAGCAGGGATTTTAGGTGCAACAGTTATGCCGCATGCAATATACTTGCATTCTGCATTAACACAACGCCGCGTGGTCGGAACAACTGACGAACAAAAGAAAAAGATTTTTCGTTTCGAATTTATCGATATTATTATTGCAATGGTTATTGCTGGAGCAATTAATGCAAGTATGTTAATTGTAGCAGCTGCACTATTCTTTAAAAATGGCTTGCACGTTGAAGATTTAGATGTTGCTTACACTCAATTTACCAATTTAGTAGGTCCTGTATCGGCTGCATTATTTGGAATTGGACTTTTATCAGCAGGACTATCTAGCTCTTCTGTCGGTACAATGTCGGGTGATATTATTATGCAAGGTTTCATTCGCATGCATATTCCGTTATATTTACGCCGATTTATTACAATGATTCCACCACTAGTAATTATCGCTTTAGGTGTAAATCCAACATACGCTCTAGTCATGAGCCAAGTCGTCTTATCATTCGGTATTGCTTTTGCATTAGTACCACTTATTATGTTTACAAGCAATAAAAAAATTATGGGTGCGCTCGTTAATCACCGCATAACAACCTTTATCGCTTGGATCATTGCTGCACTTGTTATCATTTTAAATATTTTCTTATTGTATCAAACATTTGTAGGGTAATGAAAAAAGGGTATTCCAATTTTTATTTGGAATACCCTTTTTCAATTCATTATTTGTATTAATCCTATAAACTCTTTTTAAGATAAATTATATAATCTATTTCCAGACAATAATTCCCTTACGCCTTGAATAATCTTTATTTTCAGATTAAATTATATAATAACAAATACATTCTATTTTCATGTGAAAAGGAGCGAAAATATGTTTCCTTTATTAAAAACTGAAAGACTTATTTTAAGAGAACTTACCGAAGAAGATGCACCGCGTATACTACAATGCTTTTCTAATACTAATGTACTGCGCTATTATGGCCAAAAACCGTTACAAGATGTTGATCAAGTGAAACAAATCATTCATAACTTTAAGTTGATTTACAATGCAAGAAACGGTATAAAATGGGGAATCGAATTAAAAGACAAGAAAGAACTCATAGGTACCATTGGTTTTCACGATTGGTCTTCTGAGCATAAACGAGCCAATATAAGTTATGCCTTTTTGCCTGAACACTGGGGAAAAGGATATGCGACTGAAGCTGTTTCTGAGGTTATATCATACGGTTTCCATACGATTCATTTAAAGCGGATTGGAGCAATTGTATTTCTTGAAAATGAAGCTTCCAATAAAGTACTATTAAAATTAGGCTTTGAAAAAGAAGGCGTTCTAAAAAATTATATGTATCAAGATGATATCCCATATGATACGAATTTTTACGCTTTATTAAAATCAGTTTAATAGAATTTATGTGTAAAAAACCTTACTTTTAAAAAGTAAGGTTTTTTGTATTTATTCATTAGCAATATAAGCATTCTTATAAGTATAAATACCACCAAATTGATGTTTTTCAATCCCTTTTACATAATCCTTTTGTACATACGCTGAGCCAATATGATAAAGCGGTGCCACAGCTGCATCTTCTAATAATACCTGCTCGGCTTCTCGCAACGCTTCCCATCGTTTTTCCGTATCTAGTACAAAATCCGTTTTCGCTTTCTTTATTAATTCATCGTAACGAACATTAGAATAATTCATTTTATTATTCGGATTCCCTGTCGTAAATAACTCTAAATAACTAATTGGGTCTTTATAGTCAGGTCCCCAATTTGCCATAGTTATATCGTAATCACCTATTTGTTCTAACTGTAATTTTTGCTTAAATGGCTGTTGTTTAATTTGTATCGTTAACCCTTGCAAATTCTTCTCTAAATCACCTTTTATATATTCTGCCATACGTATTGCGTTATCTTGTTCGAACGTTAAGAACTCTAGGTTTACTTGTTCTACCCCAAGCTCTTTTTTCGCTTCTTCCCAAAGTTTTTTCGCATTTTGCAAATCATATGAGGAAATATCTCCATTTTCTTTTCTAAAATCTTTACCAGTCACTTCATTTACATGACCAACTGGTACAAGTCCACTTGCAGGTTTTGCTCCGTTATTAATAAAGTGAGCAACGAAACCATCTTTATTTAACGCTAATGAAATAGATTGACGCACCTTTTTATTTGCTAACGCGTTATTTTTTTCATTAAAACGAAGCATAGCAATTCCAGGATCACTCGACATATGTAATTCCTTATTCCCTTTATACTTGTCTACAACTTGCGAATTAATAGGTACTCGATCCAAATCTCCGGCTTCATATAAATTTACAGCTGTCATTGTATCCTTTAGGATATGAAAGTTTATTTCATCTAATTTCACTTTCTTTCGATCCCAATATGTAGTATTTTTCTTTAATTGAAACTCTTGTTCATGCTTCCATTTTTCTAATACAAATGGACCGTTATATATGAGATTACTAGGTTCCAATGCATAATTGTTTCCTTGTTCTTTCAAAAATGATTCATGCTGTGGTAAGTATATAGGTAGTGCTAACAACTGTAAAAAATACGGAACTGGCTGTTCGAGTTCAACTTCTAACGTATAATTATTTATCGCTTTAACCCCAAGTGCATCAAGAGGCATTGTTCCCTTATTGATCTCTTTCGCATTTTTTACATAAAAGAGCATGGACGCATATTGAGAGGCTGTTTCAGGGTTAATTGCACGTTTCCAAGCAAATATAAAATCATTTGCTGTTACATTATCCCCATTTGACCATTTTGCATCTTTACGCAAGTCAAATGTATATTTCTTACCATCTTCACTTCTTTTAAACAATTTTGCTATGGCTGGAGTAGGCTGATCTTGATCGTTTAATACATATAACCCTTCAAATATATTCTGCATAATGTGTGCTGATGTACCATCTGTTGTTTTCACAGTGTCCAGAGAAGGAATTTCTTCTGATACTGTTACATTTAACACTTGTTTTTTAACCTCTATGTCACTTTTATCCGCTTTATTATTACAAGCTGTTAATAATAAAGATGTAACAAGTGCCATTACCATTAAATGGCTCTTTTTTCGCTTCATGAGTTGTTCTCCTTAAATATAAAATATTATAAAGCGTAATATATTATAGCAGAAATACTAACAGAAAGATGCGACATTCTTTTGAATATTTATTCGTTCAAGAAAAAAGCTATCCTTTTAAAAGGATAGCTTTTTCAACTGCCACATAATTATCTATCTTTGCAGACCTCGTTTATATCGACTTGCTTCAAATATAATACGCTCTTCATCTAACGTTTTACATTCACCATTCCAAACGACACGTTTTCCGTTAATAATTACATCGCTTATATCTTTACCACTCGCAGCATATACAAGGTGTGATAACACTTCATCCGCTGGTTGTAGATGCGGCTTATTAGACGGGTCAATCGTAATAAAATCAGCACACTTACCAGCTTCTAGTGACCCTGTTTGTTTCATCCCAATGACTTCCGCAGCTCCTTTTGTCGCAAGAGAAAGAGCTGTTTCAACTGGTAATGCTGTTGCATCTTGGTGTATACCTTTTTGCAATAAAGTTGCTATACGCAGTTCTTCAAACATGTCTAAATTATTGTTAGACGCAACACTATCTGTTGCAATTCCTACTTTTATTCCTGCTTCTAGCATCGCTTTTACATTCGCTATACCAGAACCTAGTTTTAAATTACTATTTGGGTTATGTGCTACTCGAACATCATGTTCTGCTAAAAATGCACGCTCATTTTCATTTAATACTACACCGTGTGCAATAACTGTTGGGCGTTTAAACAACCCGCAACTTGCTGCATATTCTACTGGACGTTTTCCGTACTGTGCTTCAATATCACGTACTTCACGCTCTGTTTCAGAAAGGTGGATATGAACCATTGTTTGATTCTCTACTGCAATACGAGCACACTCTTCTAACAATTCTGTACTACATGTATATGGACTATGCGGTGCAACCATCGTAGTTAACATGCCACTTTCTTTATAGTAACGCTTCACATATTTCTCAGCTTCTTCAATCGCTTTCTTTTCATCGTCTTTCGTTCCGAAGCTAAATAAAGTTCTTGAAACAGCAGCTCGCATTCCACTCCTTGATACCGTTTCCATAATTGCATCTTGATCTACTCCAATTGGATTAAACATGTCAGAAAATGATGTTGTACCACTTTTCACCATTTCAAGTAATCCTAATTCCGTACTAGCAACCGCAAGCTCTGGAGTAAACTGACTTTCAAGTGGCCAAATTCTCGTCTCCAGCCATGGTTGTAATAACATATCATCGCCAATACCTCTTAAGAGACTCATTACAACGTGTGTATGTGTGTTTACAAGCCCTGGTAAAACCCACTTTCCTTTCATGTCAATTACTTTATCTACTTCAAAATCATTAGCGAATTCTCCGCTCTTTACATCTATAATTTGATCATTTTCTACAATGATATATCCATTTTCTATCACTTCGTTTTGTTCATTCATCGTTACGATTGTAGCGTTTACATAAGTTGTTTTCAAAAGTATTTCCCCTTTCAACTCTATGAAGTTCCCTTTAATAAGTTACCACCATTATAGTAACTTATTAAAGATTAAGAGTCAAAAGATAATTTGAATTCTTTCGTTATTTTTTCCTTCAAAATGTTATATTGCTTTTCATTTGTATCTGCAAATGCTTCTTCCCGATTTGACTTTTCATCCATATAATTCAATTTCCCATTGAATTGAGTCTCTGTAAAATCAAATCTCTGCCCATCTATAAAGTTATAAAAGTGCCATACCTCTCTTACTTTTGTCTTTTTAATTTCTCCTCCGTATATGTCTTGAACGACAAGAGCTGTAACACCACATTGTCCCTTTGCTGGATTTTCAATTGTCCACTTTGAACTTGTTTCAATTGACCACGATTTTATTAGTGCTTCATATATTCTTTTTTCCTTTACATCATCCATTCTAATCTTCCCCTACTATTAATAGTTTTACACATCATATTTCAAAAGAGGCAGTACACGACCCTTAAAGACAGTTGATGGTGTCTCTCCTATTAACTGTGCTCCCATTTTCAAGTAATATCCTTTTGCATCCGGATCACTATCAATTGTAAAACTTTTTAATCCTAGTTCATTTGCTTTTTCTATTACATACTCCCAAAGTATTTTCCCGTAACCTTTTCCTTTGTAATCAGGATGAATGTACAAGAAATCGAGAGCTTTATCATTACGTAAAAATGAGAAAAAACCAATCTTCGCATTATCGTTTTCTAAAACATATACAAAATTATTTTTTATGTATTCTTCTGTAATTGTTAAATCTTCCTTACAAGCAAGTATGAATTCTTCACTATAATTCCACGTTGCTTTTGATTGTAGTGCGAGTTCACTTAATTCATTTGCTTCACTTAATAACGCTTCTCTTATCTTCATGATTCTTTCTCCTCACTTTCGATATGTAAACTACTAAATTGATTCGGAAAGCACTTCAAAAAACCTTTTATTTTCATAAATTAGAGCTTACTTTTATAATTCTTTATTATAATCAGTACGATTTTCAACAAATTTTTTAAAGAAAAAGAACGCCATCCCTAAAAATTGGCGTTCTCTTTTTCTAAAATTTAATCTTCAAACTCACTCATTCGTTTTACTATTTCGTACGATACAAACCTATACAGTTTCTACTACCGCTTCAAGCATTGTTCCATTTTTAGCATAATTCGTATGCCAAGAAAAAGCTTTTTCTAAAATATGAGGAGTTTGTCCACCTCTTGTTTTTGCTTCTTCGTAATAAGCACGTAGTTGATCACGATACATTGGATGTGCGCAATTCTCAATAATAAGTTCCACTCTTTCTCTTGGCGCAAGCCCTCTTAAGTCAGCATACCCCTGTTCAGTGACGATAACATCTACATCATGTTCTGTATGATCTACATGTGAAACGAAAGGAACGATGCTTGAAATGTTCCCACCCTTCGCAATCGATTTAGTAACAAAGATAGCTAGGCGGGCATTTCTTGCAAAATCACCAGACCCACCAATACCATTCATCATTTTTGTACCTAAAACGTGAGTAGAGTTAACATTACCATATATATCCAATTCTAAAGCAGTATTAATTGAGATTAATCCAAGGCGACGAATGATTTCAGGATGATTGGAAATCTCTTGTGGACGCATCATTAATTTGTCACGATATTTTTCAAAGTTAGAAAATACTTGTTGCATTTTCTCTTCAGAAAGCGTGATAGAACAACAAGAAGCAAAATTGACTTTTCCAGCATCCATAAGATCAAAAACTGCATCTTGTAAAACCTCGGAATATACTTCTAAATCTTCAAATTCTGAACCTAACATTCCGTGCAATACTGCGTTAGCAACTGAACCAATTCCTGATTGTAACGGCGCTAAACGATTTGTTAATCGGCCTACTTTGACTTCTTCTCGAAGGAATTCTATTAAATGCTGTGCCATAATAACAGTTTCTTCATCCGGAGGAACAATTGTCGATGGCGAATCCAATTGATTCGTAAACACAATTCCCTTTACTTTTTCAGGATCAATTGGAATACCGATTGTTCCAATTCGGTCATCCGTTTTCACAAGCGGAATTGGAAGCCTCTCTCCTTGTTTACCTGGTTCATATAGATCATGTAGCCCCTCTAATTGCGCGGATTGAGCCATATTCATTTCAATAATAATGGACTTAGCATTTAAGGAAAACGCTAAGGAATTTCCAATTGAAGTGGTTGGAATAATCATTCCGTCCTCTGTAATCGCAACCGCTTCCAAAATAGCGAAATCTATATCTAGAACGTCAGCACGAAGTAACTCTGCTGTATGAGATAAGTGCTGATCTACAAATAAAAAGTCTCCGTTATTAATTCCTTTTCGCATTGTCGCATCAGCTTGGAAAGGCAATCGTTTCCCTAAAATTCCTGCCTCAGCAAATAATTTGTCTACATCCGATCCTAAAGAAGCCCCAGTATAAACATTTACTTTAAAAGATTCATCATTCTTAACTCGGTTTACAAGCGCAAATGGGACTGCTTTTACATCACCTGCACGTGTAAACCCACTTAAGCCTAAAGTCATTCCACTTTGAATCCAGGAAGCTGCTTCTTCAGGTGTAACTACCCGATCTTTTAGACGTTGATCTCTGATTCTATCTAAATTGTTCTCCATATGTAATCCCTCTCTCATTGAATATTCATAATTATTTTACACATTAACACTATCAAAATAGGGATTTTAGTATACAATGCCGAAAATTCAGACAGAACAGCAAATCTAGGTTCTAAAGCAGAAAAATTTAGAATCCTAGAAGTTTACGGAAATAACTAGCGTATGATTGACTAACTGGTACTCTCTCACCATTATCCATCGAAAGTACAAAAGTAGAATGGGTATCAGGATAAATCGCTTTAATATGATTAACATTTACAATAAACGAACGGTGACATCTAATAAATGAATCTTTCGGAAGCAAGTATTCGAATTCTTGCAGAGAGTATTTATGTGTTCCTGATAACTCTTCTGAATTCACATACGTCTTTTTATCTTTAGCCTCTAAATACATAACCTTTGAAAAAGGAACCGGAATCCAGCCGTCTGTTGTTTTTAAAGTAACAACTGACTTTCCATCCGTTAAAGCTGGATAAATTGCCGTTACGCACCCTTCAAGCTTTCCATTGTTTGAAAATGGTACAGCCATTCCATGATAAGGAATACCAAAAACATCCCGATTAATAAACTCAGATGTTTTTTGATTCATCACCATCGATTTATGAGCAATCGTTCCTTCCTTTATAGGATCCCCGACACTAATCTTTAAATCAATTCGTTTACTTGGCCGATAGTAAATATATTCTTTCGTATTCGAAACAGCAATTGAAATTTCATCTGAAAATAATTCACCAACAACATCTAGTAATAAACCTAACGTTCTATCTTCCATTCTATTAACACCTCATTCACTATTATACTACTATTATGAACAGGCATCTGTTGCTTTATAAAAAGTTTGATTTTAAGTTACTTTTAAAATTAGTTTTATTCACTATTACTTCGTTACTACAAAAACCTCACTTCAGAAAAGTGAGGTTTCCTCTCATACAATATTTCTTTATTTTTTTAGAGACTCTAGTAACTTTTTAACAAAATAAATTGAATTATGCGAAGCAGATACACAATTATCTTCGAACACTTCTATGCCAGACGCTTCTTCTGTATCTGTTATTGATCTCACTGCTAAAAACGGAATCGTATTTGCATAGCAGACGTGGGCTATACTTGCAGTTTCCATATCTACACAAAGTGGATTGTATTTAGAGATTATTTCTGTACGACCACTCTCACTAATAAACGCTTCTCCAGTAACAACTTTTCCAAAATAAACATTTTGAGCGAATTGATTGTTCTCAACCACTTCTCTGCTTAATTCAAGCAGGTTTCTATCCGTTCTAAAATATACACTTTCCATCCAAGGATGATATTCAGTTAATATCCCTTCATCAACATCATGATATGCTATTTCTGTTGAAATTACTGTATCTCCAATTTTCAATACTTTGTCGATTGCTCCTGCAACACCTGTGACAATAATATGCGTTACATTGAATTTATCGATTAATATTTGAGTTGCAATAGCTGCATTAACTTTACATACACCACAATATAAGGCAACAACTTCTACATTCTCATATTTCCCACTGTGAAATGTTAACATCGCAAGATTCGTTATTTCCTTATTAGACATTTCTTCAATAAAAGGCGTAATTTCATCTTCTGATGGACCGATAATTCCAAATCTCATACATTCATCTCCTTACTTACACAGAGCTTGCTATCTGTTTAATTATATAGAATAAGATTTATTTTTTATTAAGTAAAGTGAATTTAAGAATTTATTGCCCCTATTTCTGTATAATAAATAATCCCAAACTACAAACAGTTTGGGATTATCTTTCTCATTTATTATGCGCATCTAACCACGAAATTAAATCTTTAAATACTTCATCCTTATTTACTTCATGAAACATTTCATGTCTACCATTTTCATATAAACGTAGTGTCACGTCTTTCACACCACATTTTTTATAGTTTTCATATACTTCTTTTACACCTTTCCCCATATCGCCAACAGGATCACGATCACCAGAGAATATATGTATTGGAAGATTCTTTGGCGTCTTCTTGTATTCTTCTAGTTTATTTACTTCTAATACTCCAGAAAATAATTCTCGGTAAAAACTCGTCGTACAAATGAAACCACATAACGGATCCGCAATATATTTATCAACTTGATTATTATCTGAAGATAACCAATCAAATTTTGTACGATTTGGCTTAAAGTTCGAATTGAAGTTTCCGAAAGATAAAAAGTTTAACATTGGACTTTTCGTTTTTGCCCCGCGCAATTTCATTTCGATTGTTGCTACTTTATGACCAATAGCTCCTAAAAGCCCTGGATTTCCACCTGTTCCTGAAATTAGAAATCCATCATATAATTCGCCTCTAAGTTGTACAGCACGTCTTGATAAAAAAGAACCCATACTATGTCCAAGTAAAAACAAAGGACTTGACTGCTCTTCTTTTATCCTTTCTGAAACAAAGATAACATCCGATACAACTTGATTCCACCCTATATTTGGTTCAAAATGACCATAATCTTCTTCTTTTTTTACTGTTTTCCCATGTCCTTTATGATCATGCGCATAAACACCATACCCTGCTTCCAATAAAGCATCTACAAATTCTGTATACACCCCTGCATGCTCTGTCATGCCATGTGCAATTTGAATAATTCCTCTCGGATCTCCTTCTGGTAACCACTTACGCAAATAAATTTCCGATCCATCCAATGCCGTAACGAAACTTTCCTGTACATTCATTTCGTCAGCCCCCAACTCTATTATGTATAGCTTTAAGAAAATGAATATCCATTCACTTTTCTTATTTTATATTATATGTAATTGCTTTCATTATGACAAATGATGTATTTTTCAGACTTGCTTTTAAACTAATTTCTTGACGAATTAAAAATAAAATTATATAGTTACTTACATAAAGTAATTATATAATTTTTAGGAGGTTTCTACTATTATGATGCCATCACTATTTTTAGCACATGGTTCGCCTATGCTCGCTATTCAAGATACAGACTATACACGATTTTTAAAAACACTTGGAGAAACATATAAACCGAAAGCAATTGTTATTTTCACTGCTCACTGGGAAACTGAAGTATTAACGATTTCCTCATCAGATAACGAATATGAAACAATTTATGATTTTGGAGGTTTCCCCCCTGAGTTATACGAAATCAAATATCGTGCGAAAGGCTCTTCTAGCATTGCATCTATGTTAGAAACAAAATTTAGAAACAAAGGTATTCCAGTCCATCATAATATGACGAGAGGTTTAGATCATGGTTCATGGACACTCCTGCACCGCATGTATCCAGAAGCAAATATTCCTGTCGTGCAAATATCAGTAAATCCATTCCTTTCTGCAAAAGAACAATTTGAAATTGGAGAAGCACTTAAAGGACTCGGACAAGAAGATATTTTAGTAATCGGTAGTGGCGTTACCGTTCATAATTTACGAGCACTGAAATGGAATCAAACTACACCTGAAAAATGGGCAATTGAATTTGATGATTGGATTATTAAACATATGCAGAATAACGATAAAGATGCATTGTTTAATTGGGAGAATAATGCTCCTCATGCACAATTAGCCGTACCAAGAGCAGAGCATTTTGTTCCTTTGTTTATTGCAATGGGAAGTGGCGAGAATAGCGGTGAAGTCATTCACCGTAGTTATGAGCTTGGTACATTAAGTTATCTCTGTCTTCGATTTTAAAGAAAAAGGATGAAGCACATGTTGCTTCATCCTTTTTCTTTTTCATTCACTTAGTTAACTAACTTCCAAACGTTGTTTCTCTGATACTTCTTCGTTCTTATTGTGAAAATAAACCCAAATACACGCAATAAATAATAGTGATGATGTAGAGAGGAAAACATATTGGAAGCCTGCATGCGCTGCAATTTGTCCCCCGAGCACTGGCCCAATCATATTTCCTAAAAACTGAAACGACTGATTATATCCAAATATTCGTCCCGTAACATGGGTTGGTGTATGTTGTTTTAGTAGAGTTTGTACGGAAGGCAATAATCCTGCTTGTGCGATACCTAATAAAAATCGAAGAATTAATAGTTGCCAAGCTGAGGTTACAAATGCTTGCGGGATAAAAATAATTCCTGCTGCAAATAACGCTACAACTAACGTTTTTTGAGGACCGATATGATCTGATAATCTCCCTAGTCTTGGTGCTGCCAAAATAACTGCTAATCCTGTCGCTGACATAACTGCACCCGCAATTGTTTCAATATGTGCAGTATGAGGACCTACTAAATTTTTCACGTACAATGTAACAATTGGTTGAACTGACATATTAGCAAGTTGAATAATAAATGTTGTTACAAATAAACTAATAATTAAATGCTTCGCTGGGACCATCGTCCATACTTTTTTCGGCTGTGTTTTTTTTGCTTGAGCAGAGTGATTTTCTTCATGCAGGAAGAAAAAAACGATGAGAAAGGAAAGGAATAAAAAAGCTCCTGTAACAAGAAAGACATGACGCATTCCAATTAACTCAGACAAATAACCTCCAAGTAACGGGCCAAGTAACGAACCGCTCACACCACCAGTTGAAATTGTGGAAATCGCCCAACCTGAATGTTCTTTCGGAGTTTCTGCTGCAATAAATGTCATCGCTGTTGAAAGGAAACCAGATACTGCTCCCATTAAAAATCTTAGTGCGACTAGTTGATACACATCCGTTACAAACCCCATAAGCGTCATAATAATCGCCATACCGAGGCTAGCACGAATAAGCATCAATTTCCGGCCATGTATATCACCAAGCTTTCCCCATATTGGCGATACAATCGCACCCATTAAAAATGTTACACCAAATGCAAGTCCCGACCACTGTGCAATGCTTGAAGTGCCAGTTACTCCTAATTCCTCAATATAAAAAGATAAGAAAGGAATTACTAAACTCATACCGGCTGCAGTGGTAAAACAACCTAGCCAACAAATCATTAAATTCCGTTTCCAGCTGGCCATTTTCACACCTTCTTTCTTTAGATACCCATTCTACACCCTTTCTTGTAAAAAGTTTAGTAATTTGCTTTATATGTAAGATTTACTACAAAACCCGCTATTTTCTAGTGAAAATCACTACAATCCCACATTTTTTTCATAATAAAACCAACTCCCACTAAATGAAGTTGGTTAATAATCCATTAAACCGTAACCATAAATAATTGAAACAATTACACCCACTACCAATATACCTGGAAGTAAATTTGCCACCTTGATTTTAATAATACTAAGCAAGTTCAATCCAATAGCAGATATCATAATGCCGCCCGTAGCCGTCATCTCCACTATAAATTGGTTCATTAATTCTTTCGGGACAAAACTATTAATTTGTGTTGCAAAAACTGCAATACCACCTTCATATAAAACAACTGGAATCGCCGAAAATACTACGCCAATTCCTAGAGTTGTCGTTAATATAATAGAAATAAATCCATCGATAATCGCCTTTGTAAATAAAACATCATGATTTCCGCGAATCCCACTGTCAAGTGCACCAAGTATCCCCATCGCGCCAATTGCAAAAATTAAAGTAGCTGTTACAAAACCTTCGGATATGCTACCTTTCCCTTTCGATCCAACTTTATTTTCTAGCCAATCCCCTAAATGTTTTAACTTTTCTTCTAATTGTAACCATTCTCCAATTACCGTACCAATCACTAAACTCAGTATGACAACAAGAAAGTTTTCACTTTTTAATGCCATTTGAAGCCCAAGCACAGTAACCGCTAAACCGATTGCGTGCATTATCGTCCCTTTCATACTTTCTGGAATCCTACTAAATAATTTACCAAGTAAAGTACCAAATATAATACAAATCCCATTTACAACTGCTCCTAATATAACCATTTCTCATTCTTCACCCTTCGAATTCTTTATTTCTATATTTTGGTTTATACATTGATTTACAGGTTATCTATATGTTAACTTAATATTGAGAATATTAACAAATGTTTTCCACTACATAACCCGCTATTTTTTGTAACTTTAATTACCTTTAATAGATTCAGTGTTAATTTAATTGCGGGATAATATTAAAAGGGAAGGTATATATGAAAACTTTACTAAAACGATTTTTGTTAATAGCCTTTTTCATTACACCGATTGTTTTATTAATCAATTACTCTTTTATTTCAAAAGCAAAAGACAAACCCGATTTGCAAAACAAATCTAGTAAAACCGCTTCAAAAAGCGAAAAGAAAATAGAAGACCAAGAAATCACACTCACCTTCTCTGGTGATACAATGTTTGATTGGCAATTACGTCCTATAATCGAAAAGAATGGGGCTGATTACCCATTCCAACATGTAAAAGAAGAAATAAAAAAAGCTGATATTTCTTTTGTGAATTTAGAGTCGGCATTTACAACGAAAGAAAAGAAAGCACCTGGGCAACTGTTTTGGATTAAAAGTGATCCATCTACACTACAAGCTATTAAAAACACTGGATATGACATCGTAAATATTGGGAATAACCACACACTTGATTATGGGCAAGATGGATTATTAGATACGATTTCTCACGTAGAAAAATTAAAGTTCCCTTACATTGGAGCCGGAAAAAATGCGAAAGATGCATATACAGCACGAGAAATGACCGTAAAAGGGAAAAAGTTTAAATTTCTTTCCTTCGTTCGATTTATGCCTGATTCTAATTGGGGAGCTGGTGAGAATAAACCTGGCGTTGCGAATGGCTATGATTTAAATCTTGTAACAAAAACAATTAAAGAACAAAAACAAGATGCAGACTATTTAATCGTCTATATGCATTGGGGCGTTGAAAAATCAAATCGTCCGGTAGAATACCAAAAGCAATATGTACCTAAAATGGTTGAAGCAGGAGCTAACGCAATTGTCGGAAGCCATCCACATTGGTTACAAGGGTTTGAGTATTATAATAAAGTTCCTATCGCTTACTCATTAGGTAACTTTTTATTCCCGAGTTATGTGAATGGGAAAAGCGCTGAAACTGGCGTATTAACTTTAACTTTTAAAGGAAAGGATGTCCAAATGTCATTCAATCCTTATATCATTCGCAACAACCAAGTTTCCCCTGTAAATGAGGGAGAAAAGAAAAAAGCTCTTCAATATTTACAAACAATTTCAACTGATGTAGAAATTGATGATACAGGGAAAATAAAAAACAAACGAAACTAGACAGCTCAAGATCTATTTCTCTGTAATATACTTTACAGAATAGGTGATAAACATGCTGAAAGACTTATTAGAAAATGTAAGTTTGTTAGAGAACGTTTATAAAATTTCTATAGCAGTTCTACTTTTATGTTCCTTTTATTCTGTGAGACTATTTAAAAAAATAAAGCGAGAGAGAAATCTTACTCCTTTTGAATTTACAATGCATGTAATCATTCGTATTGCGATACTCTTTTGGTTAGCTAGCTTTATTCTTCTTGAATTTAATGAGTACCTAGTTTAACTATAAAAAAGATAGAACAAGCACTATATTCCCTCGCTTGTATCTATCTTTTTTATTTATATTCTAACTCTTTCCTTCTATTAAATAAGCAAATCAAACAAAACAGGGTTTTTATTAAGTTCCATAAATTGAATATTATTTTCTTTAAAGCGAGTAATTAATTGCTCATAATCTTCTTTATGTTTTAATTCTACGCCGACTAATGCTGGACCATTTTCTTTATTATGTTTCTTAATATACTCAAAGCGCGTAATGTCATCTTCTGGTCCTAATCCTTTATCAAGAAATTCTCTTAGCGCACCTGAACGCTGCGGAAATTCAATGATAAAGTAATGTTTCAGTCCTTCATACATGAGCGAACGCTCTTTCATTTCTTGCATTCTATCAATATCATTATTTCCACCACTTAGCGTACATACAACTGTTTTACCTTTTATTTCATCTCTATATAAATCAAGCGCTGCAATAGAGAGTGCACCAGCCGGTTCAGCTACAATCGCATTTTTCTTATACAGTTCTAAAATCGTCGTACAAACTTTCCCCTCTGGTACTAAAATAATATCGTCAATTACATCTTTACAAGTTTCAAATGTTAACTTTCCTACTTTTTTAACAGCTGCCCCATCAACAAAGCTATCTATTTTCTCCAATGCTACATTTTCATTTTGAAGAAAAGCCTCTTTCATAGATGCAGCTCCCATTGGCTCTACACCAATAACCTTTGTAGTAGGACTAACACCTTTTACATATGTACCAACTCCTGATGCTAATCCACCACCACCGATTGCTGTAAAGATATAATCAACCGGTTTCTCCATATCATGCATAATTTCAACTGCCACTGTCCCTTGACCAGCAACTACATACGGATCATCAAACGGATGAACAAATGTCATTCTATTTTCTTCACAATAACACTGTGCTTCTTGGAAAGAGCTATCGAATGTATCACCAACTAATACAATCTCTGCGAAATCACCACCGAAAAATTGTACTTGTGATACTTTTTGTTTCGGTGTTGTTGTGGGCATAAATATTTTTGACGGAATCTTCAATAAATTACACGTATAAGCAACTCCTTGCGCATGATTACCAGCACTTGCACAAACAACACCGTTTTGTAACTTTTCTTTCGGTAAACTTTGAATCAAATTGTATGCACCACGAATTTTGAAAGAGCGAATTAATTGTAAGTCTTCTCGTTTTACATAAACGTCACAATCATATTTCTCAGATAAAACTGTATCACGTTGTAACGGTGTTTTAATAACGATATCTTTCATGCAATTATGGGCCATTAAGATATCTTCAATTTTCACTCTCTCCTTTACCTTTTGCACCATTATATATCATCCTTATCTCTTTTAAATTGGCTCAATCAAAATTCGGGATTTTCAGAACAGCCCCTGTATTCGCCGATGTTACCATTTGTGCATAACGTCCAAGCCAGCCAGTTTTCACTTTCGGTTCTGGTCGTTTCCATTCTTTTTTACGCTTTTCTAATTCCTCATCACTCACCCTTACTTCTAGCAAGCGTTCTTCAACATCAATACATACAATATCCCCTTGTTCAAGAAGTGCAATCATCCCGCCCGCTGCTGCTTCTGGTGAAATATGTCCTACTGAAATTCCACGTGAAGCTCCAGAAAAACGTCCATCTGTTAATAATGCAACCTCAGCACCTAATCCCATTCCAGCAATTGCTGATGTTGGTGCTAACATTTCTGGCATACCAGGGCCACCTCTTGGTCCTTCATAACGAATGACAACTACATCTCCTTTTTTCACTTTCCCAAGCATTATGCCAGCAAGTGCCTCATCTTGTGAATTAAAAATAACGCAAGGTCCTTCAAAACGCTTTACTTCTGTTGCACCGCTTTTAATAACTGCTCCATCTTTCGCAAGGTTGCCTTTTAATATACGCAATCCTCCTTCCTCACTATGAGGGTTTTCGAGAGAGTGAATAACTTCCTTATCTTTAATCTCTGCCTCAGCAATATTTTCTCTTAATGTTTGCCCAGTAGCAGTTATTCGATCAAGATGAAGTACTCCTTCTTTCCGGCTCATCTCTTTCAAAATTGCACTAATCCCGCCCGCACGATCAATATCTTCCATATGCCAATTTGAAGCTGGACTTACTTTACATAAATGAGGTACACGTCTTGAAACTGCATCAATACGGTTCATATCATAATCTAGTCCTGCCTCTTGTGCGAGTGCTAGCGTATGTAATACTGTATTCGTTGATCCGCCCATCGCCATATCAAGTGCAAAAGCATCGTCAATTGCTTCTTCTGTTACAATATCACGCGGCTTAATATCTCTTTCAATTAAAATTTTCAATTTCTCTGCTGCTTGTTTAATTAACTCTTCGCGTCTTGGATCAATTGCTAAAATACTCCCGTTACCAGGAAGAGCTAAACCTAACACTTCACATAAACAATTCATAGAGTTCGCGGTAAACATACCCGAACAAGAGCCACAAGATGGACAGCCATGATCTTCAATATCTTTTAATTCTTCTTCTGAAATTTTCCCAGATTGATAAGCTCCTACTCCTTCAAAAACGGAACTCAGATCAACAACTTCCCCTTTAGATGTTTTTCCTGCTGCCATCGGGCCGCCTGAAACAAACACAGTCGGAATATTAATACGTAGTGCAGCCATCATCATACCTGGTGTAATTTTGTCACAGTTTGGGATACAAATCATGCCGTCAAACCAGTGTGCATTTACAACCGTTTCTACTGAATCTGCAATAATTTCACGACTCGGAAGAGAATAACGCATACCGATATGTCCCATCGCAATACCATCGTCAACTCCAATTGTATTGAATTCGAATGGTACCATACCTGCCGCGCGAACTGCCTCTTTTACAAGTTTCCCAAACTCGTTCAAGTGTTTATGCCCTGGAATAATTTCAATAAAAGAATTACAAATCGCTATGAAAGGTTTATCAAAATCTTCATCTTTCAAACCAGTTGCTTTTAATAAACTACGGTGCGGTGCTTTATCAAAACCTTTTTTAATCATGTCACTTCTCATCTTGTCAAATCCCCTCTTACATATTTTTCATTTATACTCTCTTACTCTATTTCTTTACTAATTCTTTCGGTGCATGAATCCAGCTCATCATTTCACGAAGCTCTGCTCCCACTTTTTCTAATTGATGATTTTGTTCTGCTTTTTTCATTGCGTTATACGTCGGACGCCCTGCTTGATTTTCTAAAATCCATTTCTTCGCAAATTCACCTTGCTGAATTTCTGTCAGAACACGCTTCATTTCTTTCTTCGTTTCATCTGTAACAATTCTCGATCCTGTTACATAATCTCCAAACTCTGCCGTATCTGAAATAGAATGGCGCATAGTCGTTAATCCACCTTCGTACATTAAGTCAACAATCAGCTTTAATTCATGCAAACATTCAAAGTATGCAATTTCAGGACGATATCCACCTTCCGTTAACGTTTCGAACCCGGCCTTCACAAGTGCAGTTACCCCGCCGCAAAGTACAGCTTGCTCACCGAATAAATCCGTTTCGGTTTCTTCTTGGAATGTCGTTTCAATTACCCCCGCACGTGTACACCCTACACCTTTTGCATACGCCAGTGCTACATGTAGCGCTGTTCCCGTCGCATCTTGATGCACTGCGACTAATGCTGGAACACCATTTCCTTCTTGAAATACACGGCGAACGAGATGACCTGGACTTTTTGGCGCGACCATCGCTACATCTACGTAACTTGGCGGATTAATTTGTCCGAAGTGAATGTTAAATCCATGTGAGAAAAGTAACATTTGTCCTTCACGAAGATTCTCTTCTACCTCTGCTTTATACACATGAGCTTGCTGTTCATCTGGCAATAACATTTGTACAACTTGTGCGGTTCGAACCGCTTCTGAAACAGACATTACTTCAAATCCATCCGCTTTCGCTACTTCATACGACTTACCAGGACGAACACCAACTACAACCTCTACACCAGAATCACGTAAATTTTGTGCTTGCGCATGACCTTGTGATCCATAACCAACTACTGCAACAGTTTTTCCTTGTAACAACTCTACATTTGCATCTTTTTCATAATATGTTTTCATATTCCATACACTCCTTATAATTTATTTACTTGCAGAACATCAATTAATTTTTTCAACTGACTAACAAGTAATGTCGCTTCATTTTCAGTACAAACTGCTGTGAGTTTCATTTCAGAAACACCACTAGTATCTCTTTCTTTTAAATGTAAAGAAGAAATATAATAACCACGCCGAGCAAAAATCCCACTTATACGTAATAAGACGCTTGGCTCGTTATGAATAACGAGTGAAAAAGTATGACTCATTCTTCCCACCTCTTCATAATCATTTCGTTATTCCCTTTGTTTGGCGGAACCATCGGAAATACGTTTTCACCTTCTTCTACACAAAAATCAACTACGACAGGACCTTCGTGAGCAAATGCTTCTAACATCACTTGTTTTGCCTCGGTTGAATTTGTTGCTCTTAATCCCTTTACTCCATAAGCTTCTGCTACTTTCACAAAATCTGGTGATCCAATTTTTGATTCTGATAAACGATTTTCATAAAACATTTCTTGCCATTGCCTTACCATCCCTAAAAATTTGTTATTTATGATAAATACTTTTACAGGGATGTTATTTTCAGCAATTGTTTGTAGTTCTTGAATGTTCATTTGAAAAGAAGCGTCACCTGCAATACAAATGACAAGTTCTTCTTTTTTAGCTAGCTGAGCACCAATTGCTGCTGGAAAACCAAACCCCATTGTTCCTAATCCTCCAGAGGTAAGGAACGTCCGAGGTTTTCTTGCTTTATAGAAGTGAGCAGCCCACATTTGATGCTGACCTACTTCTGTTGTGACAATCGCTTCACCATTCGTTAATTCACTTACTAAGTTGATCACATGCTGTGGTTTTAACTCAGATTCTTTTTGCTTATAAGAAAGTGGATATTCTTCTTTCCATGTCTTTACTTTCTGAAGCCATTCGTCTGTTTGTGTATAAATAGACATATGTAACAGCATGTGTAACGCTTTTTTTACATCACCAACAATCGGATGTTCTACAGTTACATTTTTATGAAACTCAGAAGAATCAATATCAATATGTACTTTTTTCGAGTTTGGAGAAAAAAGTTCTAATTTTCCTGTTACACGATCATCGAAGCGAACACCTAATGCAAGTAGTAAATCACATTCTGTTACCGCCATATTAGCAGCGTATGTCCCATGCATACCAAGCATCCCTAGAAACAATGGATCATCCGGTGGATATGCACCAAGTCCCATTAAAGTTGAAACGACTGGAATCCGGTTCTCCCTTGCGAATTCGAAGAGTTCATCGGATCCACCTGAATGAATGACACCTCCTCCAATATAAAGAAGTGGACGCTTAGATTTTGAAATTGCTTTAGCCACCTCTCTAAGTTTCATGCTGTCTGGTACAAGTTCTGGTTTGTACCCCGGAATATCAACTTCTTCATTAAAGAAACTGGTGACTTTTGCATTTTGAACATCTTTTGGAATATCAATTAATACTGGTCCCGTGCGCCCGCTTTTGGCGATATAAAAAGCTTCTTGCACAATTCGTGATACATGATTCACATCACGAACCTGGTAATTATGCTTCGTAACAGGTACTGTAATTCCGACAACATCCGCTTCTTGAAATCCATCTTTACCAATTAAAGGCGTTGCAACTTGCCCGGTAATGACAACTAAAGGAATCGAATCCATATAAGCGTCTGCTAAACCCGTAACTAAATTTGTCGCCCCTGGGCCAGAGGTAGCAAAGACTACCCCAACCTTTCCAGAAGCTCTCGCATATCCTTCAGCCGCATGAATGGCAGCTTGTTCATGACGAGTTAAAACATGTTTCAAACCACTTTCGTATAACGCATCGTATACTGGTAAAATCGCTCCGCCTGGATAGCCGAAAACGGTCGTTACACCCAATTTCTTCAAACACTGAATCACGTGCCCAGCGCCTGTCATTTCTTCATACTGTAATTTCTCATACGCTGTATACTGCTGCTTCATTTCCATTAACTCCTCTCCTTATTTACGCTAAGCTTTCCGTCAGCCCGGGAACACGTACTCCTCTTTCTCTCGTTAATTTTTTAAATTCTTCGGTCAATTGTTTCGTTACACTTCCTGGTTTCCCATCTCCAATTTCTCTGGAATCAACTTTTACAACTGGAATTAACTCCGCTGCTGTTCCTGTTAAAAATACTTCATCCGCTACATATACATCATGGCGAGTGAACGGTCTTTCCTCACACGGAATACTCAGTCGCTCACATAGCTCGATAACACTATTTCTCGTAATACCTTCTAATGCTCCTAAATAGGATGGCGGGGTTAATACTTTTCCATCTTTCACAACGAAAACATTATCACCAGAACCTTCACAAACATATCCTTGTTGATTTAACATAAGAGCCTCTAACACTCCTGCTTGTGCTGCTTCAATTTTTACAAGTACGTTATTTAAATAATTCATTGACTTAATACGTGGATCTAACGCATCTGGCGTATTACGTCTTGATGCAACAGATACAACGCTTAGCCCATTATCATAAAATTCTTGTGGGAATAACTTTAATTGTTCTGCAATGATAATTACGCTCGGCTTCACACAACTTCTCGGATCGAGCCCTAAGTCACCTTTTCCTCTTGAGACAATTAAGCGAATGTAAGCATCAGTATATTCGTTTTTTTGGAGTGTATGTAAAACTGCTTCTTCCATTTCTTCTACCGTCATTGGAATTGTTAGTAAAATAGATTTCGCTGATTCATACAATCGTTTCACATGTTCTTTTAAACAAAATACATTTCCTCCGTAACTACGAATCCCTTCAAATACACCGTCTCCGTATAAAAAACCGTGATCATATACTGAAACAACTGCCTTTTCTTTTTCTACAAATTCCCCATTCATGTAAATGTACTGGTTTCCCATCTCACATCGCTCCTCTTTTTTTCTCTATTTTTTGCAATCTATTTCTACATCGATTGCTGAGATGAGTATTTTTAACAGAATATTCAGTATATAAACCTTAAAAATATACTCGTCTCAACAATCGATTACTTACATACTTGTAGCAATCCATTGCTGAGACGAGGGAATCGTGGTACCACTCAGCTTCCTTATACTTCTCACGAAATATAAGCTCTGCAAGTCCAATTAGACTTTTGTTTTTCTATCGGGAACAACCCCGCTACTTTTTACTAGTTTTCAAAAGTAGTGCTCCAAGGTGATTTTCAATGAGTGCATTGTTACCACCCTCACAGCCTTGGGGCAGCTCTCTGAAACAATCTTTATCATTTACTCTCCTCTTCCACGCATTCTCTTATTCTATTTTTTAAAATAAAAACTCTCGCCTCAGCAATCAACTACTACAATTTAGTAGCTTTGATTGCTGAGGCGAGAGTTTCGCGTTACCACTCAGCTTCCTTATACTTCTCACGAAATATAAGCTTTGTAGGTCCAATCAGACCTCCGTCCTTTTACCGGAGACGATGCCGCCGCCCTCTACTCAGTTTCCCTTTCGTAAGCGATGCTCCGAGGTGATCTTCAATGATTCGATTGTTACTACCCTCACAGCCTTGGAGTAGCTCTCTGAAACGATCATAATCATCTACTTTCCTCTTCTTTGCATATACAACATATAAAGTTAGAAAATTCTTAATTAACTTTTATTTGTTACACGTATTATAGGACGTTGTTCTTTTCCTTGTCAACATGTTTTTTCAAAAAAATCAAAATTCATTCTATTTATTTTTTCTCAAATCAAAATTGGAATGCATTACTTACATACACTCATATATTACTTAAGTATGTTTGCATTACTACATAAAGAAAAACTTATAAAGTTTATGAGGAGATGAGGAAACTATGTTAAAAGGGAAAGTAGCGTTAGTTACAGGAGCAAGCCGAGGAATTGGACGAGCAATCGCTAAACGTTTAGCAAATGACGGTGCATTGGTTGCTGTTCATTACGGTAATCGAAAAGATGACGCTGAAGAAACTGTTCATGAAATTCAATCAAATGGTGGCCAAGCTTTTTCTATCGGCGCAAATTTAGAATCCTTACACGGTGTAGAAAAACTTTATAAAGCTTTAGATACTGAATTACAAAAGCGCACTGGTGAAACACAATTTGATATTTTAATAAACAATGCTGGCATTGGTCCTGGTGCTTTTATTGAAAAAACGACTGAACAATTTTTTGATAGAATGTTTTCAGTAAATGCAAAAGCACCATTCTTTATCATTCAACAAGCACTGCCACGTTTACGTGACAATAGCCGAATTATTAATATTTCATCCGCTGCCACCCGCATTTCTTTACCTGATTTTGTTGCATATAGTATGACGAAAGGCGCTATTAATACAATGACTTTTACGCTAGCAAAACAGCTTGGAGCACGAGGAATAACGGTGAATGCAATACTTCCAGGATTTATTAAAACAGATATGAATGCAGAACTCTTGAGCGACCCGATGATGAAGCAGTACGCTACTACTATTTCCGCTTTCAATCGCTTAGGTGAAGTAGAAGACATTGCCGATACTGCTGCATTCCTTGCTTCTCCAGACAGCCGCTGGGTTACTGGACAATTAATTGATGTGAGCGGAGGATCTTGTTTATAAAAAACATATATTTTCAAATCTTTTTTATTGCGCAATAAAACAATTTATATAATACTATATAAAACATATACATTTAGGAGGATTACAGCAATGTCCGAAAAAACATACGAACTCGCAACCTTCGCAGGCGGTTGCTTTTGGTGCATGGTAAAACCATTTGATGAACTTCCTGGTATTCATAAAGTACTTTCTGGCTATGCAGGAGGTCATGTAGAAAACCCAACATATGAACAAGTAAAAGCTGGAACATCTGGACATTTAGAAGTTGTTCAAATTACATTCGATCCTTCTATTTTTCCTTATCAGAAATTACTAGACTTATATTGGCCACAAATCGATCCAACTGATGATGGCGGACAATTTTTTGACCGTGGTCCATCTTATCGTACCGCTATTTTTTATCATAACGAAACACAAAAAGGGCTTGCTGAAAAATCAAAACAAGCTCTTGCAGAAAGCGGTATGTTTAAAGATCCAATCGTGACTGAAATTCGTCCTGCTGCACCTTTTTACGAAGCAGAGGAATACCACCAACATTTCTATAAAAAGAATCCAGAGAAATATGCTACTGAGCAAAAGGAATCTGGTCGTGAAGACTTTATAAAAGAAAATTGGCAAAAAAAATAATAAAAACGCATCGTGCTTTTTGAGTACGATGCGTTTTTATTTTTGATAAAAGTACCATACAATTAATAGAACAATTGCTGTTAGTGACCAAAGTACTATCTCGTTTTTCACTCTATTCTTTTTCTTAGTCATTTCATTCCCTCCTAATAACTATTAAACATATTCAATTTTTTCTTTGTTTAATTGTCCATCTTATATACGTGAATACATCCTTACAAATTCTAATAGCAAGACCACCAATAATTCCGATTGCAATGGAAATTACTAGCGTCTGTCCAAAACTAAAAGAATTTGTGTACATTATGTAGAGAACGATACATATAAGTAAAACATCCGATAAAGAAAGTAAAAACCTTTTAAGCATTCCTTTATCTCCTCTATACTTTTTAATTTATATCTTCTACTGTAATTTTGAAATAAAATTTGTTCAAAAATTCCATTTACACCCTCATTTTATGAAAAATAATAAGAATCCCTTTTCAAAAGAGATTCTTATTCAGCAGATTTAAGTTTAATTATTTTCTACATATCCTATTCCATAATTACTCCTAAAATAGAATAATATTACTAATGATTTATTGTAAATTGACTATTTGCCAGGCAACCGAATGTCGCGCCAGCTACCTACATCGCATTGCCCAAATTCATTATTACCTACCGCGATCACCGTGCCGTCTGATTTTAGTCCGACTGTATGTGCACAACCAGCCGCTATCGCTACAATATCTCTCCAATCACTTACATTACATTGACCATACTCATTCCACCCCACTGCCACCACGGTACCGTTTGATTTAAGTCCGATTGTATGATTCGTACCAGCCGCTATTGCTACAATATCTCGCCAGCCACTTACATCACACTGGTTATGTTTATCATTCCCCACTGCTGTCACCGTACCGTCTCGTTTAAGACCAACAGTATGAAGATACCCAGCCTTGACCGCTACAATACCTCGCCAGCTACTCACATTGCATTGACCATATCGATTATTCCCCACAGTCGTCAATGTGCCGTCCAATTTAAGACCGACTGTATGCCAGTCACCCGCTGTGACTGCCACAATACCTTGCCAACTGCTTACATTGCATTCTCCTTCTTTATTTCGGCCCACCGCTACTACCGTGCCATCCGATTTCAGGCCAATAGTACGACGCCACCCTGCCGCAACCGCTACAATATTATGCCAATCGTTTACATCACATTGTTCATGCTTATTCCAACCCACTGCTACCGCAGTACTGTCACATGTAAGACCGATTGTATGAGCATTACCCGTGTTCGTTGCCATATGAACATTGCCCACTGCGACTGCTTCAATATCTCGCCAGCCACTTACATTACATTCCCCTTCTTTATTCCGGCCCACCGCTACTACCGTGCCATCCGATTTCAGGCCAACTGTATGACAACGCCCCGCCGCTATCATATCTTTGGTCCATCGCTTCACTTTTTCTTTCGATAAAAGGTAATCCATGTTTTACCTCCTTGCATATAAGCAACTGTATCATAATAGATATTTTTATCAAATTTCATTATAAATCTACATTTACAAAGAAAGCTTATTTTACTTCTTCAAAAAATAAAAACCTCCAGTTTAAATACTAGAGGTTTTCTCGTTATTTCTTCAAGCGTTCAATAAAATCGTTCAATTTATCTAGCGATTTCATATTCTGATTGCAAGCTACACCATCTTTGCAAATGTAGTTTCCCTTTTTAACGAAAGTTCCTGGTACATCGCCTTTAATTTCAACTAAAAACATTCCTACTTCTTCATGTCCATGACATAACGAACAAATGCTTTTTTTATTTAAACTTTGGAACGTTCCTTGCAGACCAA
Source organism: Bacillus sp. N6 (assembly GCF_052805735.1). Lineage (NCBI taxonomy): Bacteria > Bacillati > Bacillota > Bacilli > Caryophanales > Bacillaceae > Bacillus > Bacillus sp. N6. Next base: position 1,728,799 of record NZ_CM127843.1, on the reverse strand, counting down.
CAAATTTATTTTTATCATTTTTCGCTATAATAAATTTCCTGCTTGACCCCTTATCAATCCAGCTTAAATAAGATATTTCTTTCATATCCATTTCTTCCATATCAGGAAGTTTTAACTTTTTCGCTTTAGGAAATAATTTTTTTAATGTTTGTGCTGTAACTTCTTGAAACGGAATTACATACGGATTTATTTTCATTAAAAATGATTCTGCATCTTCTCTATTTTGAACTGTTAATACCGTATCAATTAACTCTTTCTGTTCATCCGTTAAATTCTCAAATACATGTATTATCTTTTCAATCGCAAGCGATTTTAACGCTTGAATTACACCTCTATCATTTGCCGTTGCATGCCCGTTTGCTAAAATATAAGCTTGTGATTTTATAAAATTATATTGATCACTTCTAATAAACGCTTCCATCTTTATCACTCCATACAAATTGTTGATCTAGTTTTATTGTATACAATGATTACGTTTTTTGATATGTAAAAGATAACTTAGAAACAAACATTACATATATCACTTATTCTCTACCGCTGCATTTCCTGACAAAAGAAGCCATCATCTGTTTTCCATTCCGCATATAATACGTCTTCAAATTTAGTAATTCCTTTTTGCTTTATTTGTTTATAAAGCCATCCTTCATCAAATCCCGCTTCCCTCAAATTATCCTTAACTACTTTTCCATCACTAATTAATGAAATTGGTAAGTATACAGGCTTATGTTTTAAACTTAAATCATTTATAGTAGGAGATTCGTATTTACTTTTTTTCAGAACGCTTATGTTTCCGTTCGGTTCCAATATCATATATTCAACTTCTCGGATTGAAAATATATCTTTTTGTTGCCTAAGCATTTGTTGTAATTGGTTTATATCCAAATGATTTACGCTTAATTGTTCACGATCAATCTTTCCGTTACGAATAATAATTGAAGGATACCCTTCAAAAAACCTTCTTGTTCCTCTTACTTTTTGTGTTATCACTTCTATAGTATAAATTAAAATTACCCAAACAAATACTGAATATAAAATAGACCATACTTTAATTTTAGGATCATATATTGAATTTCCAACGAGCTCACCTAGGACGATTGCAGAAATAAAATCAAATGGCGTTAGCTGAGATATTTGTGTTTTCCCTAATATTTTTGTAGCAATTAATAGAACAAAAAAACCAACTAAAAGCTCTATCGTTATTTGTCCAATATGATTCATATATGTTCACCTTTCTACTTTTCAAGTGCTCTGTATACCATTTAATAAAAAAACGGCACATTTTTTCTATTATCATGCCCGTTCACACCTCATATATCCAATACACATAAAACAAAAAGAGTCTGATTCAAAGTAATATATGAATCAGACTCTTTTCCTCTTATTTAGAATACACAATCTTTTTAATCGTTTCCCCAGAAAGAAAATATTCTTCTGCAAGTTGATGAATAGCGATCCCACTTTTAAACGCTTCTTTAATTGCTTTATTTCTTTCATCTAGTTGTTTTCTTCCGCCAGATCGTGTACCCCATTTATAATGTTTCGTTTCTTGTTTCGGAATGTAAATTGTTTCACCTTGTATATACTTTTGAATTTCAGTAATTAAACTCTCTGGTAAAACAGCATTAGCTTTTACGTATTTCATTTCTGCTCGCCCCTTATTTTTTATGGTCCATTTCAATAAGGTGCAAAGCCAAATATAAAAAATGATACGAGCTCATATAGGCGATTGTATATTACTTGTCTACCTCACGCAAAGTATCGCCATTTCCATACTTGGCTTTGCATGAGACGTTGCAGTGTCTGGCAATTGAATTATAATCGCCATATAAACACCTCCTAATATACCTTTTGCATTTTATTATATGATAAATTCCTTCTCCTTGCATCCACACCCTTCTTAAAGCACGAAATTACTTAGTTTGATATAATACTTTTTAACTGAATTAAAAATCATTGTGAGGTTACATTATGAAGAAAAAAATTATTATTACAATCGTTACACTATTCTTTATTATCACGGCATTATTCGGAACATACAAATTGATGAACGCAAGAAGCTTTCAATTATTTGGAGATTTAACACAACGCGTAGAAACAAATGAAAAAGTGATTGCTTTAACTTTTGATGATGGCCCTACTAACAATGTAAAACAAATATTACCGCTACTAGATAAATACAACGCTAAAGCTACTTTCTTTTTAATTGGAAATGAATTAGAGCAAAATTTATCGTTAGGAGAAGCTATCGCGCAATCTGGGCACCAACTTGGAAACCATACATATTCTCATAATAGAATGGTTTTCAAAACACCTTCTTTTATTAAAGATGAAATAGAAAAAACGAATTCATTAATCCGCCAAACAGGATTTACAGACGAAATTGATTTTAGGCCCCCTAACGGAAAAAAATTAATTGGACTACCCTATTATTTAAATAAAAATAATATCGAAACGATTATATGGGATCTTGAGCCCGATACTTTTTATAAATCTGCAGCTGATAAAATTGAATATGTTAATAAAAATGTAAAACCAGGTTCTATCATTTTACTGCATTCTATGTATGATGAGTCTAATGAAAATTTACAAACGATTGAAGGTATTTTAGATTCTTTATCTAAGAAGGGCTATCAGTTCGTAACAGTAAATGAATTGCAAAAAAGAGCAAAATAAAAAGGTAGCGTATCTATGTATGATACGCTACCTTTCTTTTTATATAATGCCAAGTACATTTAAGAATACGATAATAATCGCAATTGGTGCGATATAACGAAGTAAGAATAACCATAATACGAATAGTTTATAACCTTTATTTTTACTTACACCTAGCTCTTTCATTAATACATCTTTCTTCATTTTTAAAGGAACAAAGATAGAAACTAATAATACACCAAGTGGCATTAAAACGTTACTTACTGCATAGTCCGCTAAATCAAAGACTGTCTTTCCGAAAATCTTCAGATCACTTAATATACCGAATGATAATGCTGATGGTACCCCAACAACGAAGATTAATAACCCTACGATTAAGGCCATTTTTTCACGTTTCCCTTTACCTTTTGATGTTAACGATGCAACACTAATTTCTAACATCGAAATTGCTGATGTAATCGTAGCGAAGAAGAATAGTAATAAGAAAACAATGAAGAATAATTTTCCGAACGCCATTTTACTGAAAATAGCTGGCAAAACGATAAATAATAGTCCCGGCCCTTGAGATGGTTCCATTCCAAATGCGAACACAACTGGGAAAATTGCAAGTCCTGCAAGTAATGTAATAACAAGAGTTAAGGCTACGATAGAAAATGCTGAACGTGGTAAGCTTTCTTCTTTCGGTAAGTATGAGCTATACGTTACCATAACGGCTACCCCGACAGATAATGAGAAGAACGATTGCCCCATTGCGTATAATATAACTTCTGATGTTACATGTGAGAAATCAGGTTGTAAGAAGAAACGAACGCCTTCTCCAGCACCATCTAATGTAAGTGCACGAACGATTAATACAAAGAATAAAACGAATAATGCTGGCATGAAATATTTATTTACTTTTTCAACACCATTTTGTACACCTTTACTTACGATAAAAATAGTAATAAGGATGAATAATAGCTGTGATCCAACTGCTAAATATGGATTGGAAATGATTTCACCAAACGTAGCTTCGTATGCTCCATTTCCTTCCCATAGTCTACCTGTAATTGCATTCCATAAATATAATAAAATCCAGCCTCCTACAACACTGTAGAAAGAAAGTAATATGAAACATGTTACAATTCCTAATTTACCTAACCAAGGCCATAACGTTTTAGGAGCAATCTCTCTATATGCATCGACAGCCTCTTTTTGTGTACTTCTTCCAATAACAAATTCAGCTAATAATAGCGGTAAACCAATTAATAATGTGAAACCGATGAAAATTAGGAAGAACGCTCCGCCTCCTCCAATGCCGGCCATATATGGGAATTTCCAAATCGCCCCAAGACCAATTGCCGAACCTGCTGCAGCTAATACGAAACCTAATTTCGATGTCCATTGCTGTGAATTCATTTGTTAATCTCCTCTCTATCTCTTTTTCTTTGTTACAATTCGGTATTTATATTGTTCTATCAATACTCTTTTCTAATACGTTCACTTCCTCCCTAATAAAAAAACGTCCCTACGTAAATACGTAGGGACGACAAAAATATCGCGGTACCACCCTAGTTGTGAAGAACACTAAGAAACCACCTAAATAAAAACGCCCCTACGCAAAAACGTAGGGACGATAAAATATCGCGGTACCACCCTAGTTATGAAGACACACCAAAGTTAGGACCTAAATAAAAAACGTCCCTACGTAAATACGTAGGGACGATAAATATCGCGGTACCACCCTAGTTGTGAAAAAATCTTCACCACTTTATTTGATAACGGTATAAACTACCGTCTTTCATTTCCTCATAATGCGAGATTTATGAAAGATGCTCCAGGACGAACTTCATGAATAATCTATATACTGATTCACACCAACCATCAGCTCTCTGAAATAGGGAGATATTCACTACTATACCCTTTCATTGCCCAAATATTATTTTCCGAATTGATTACTATCATTTTTATCACACATTAAAAATAGTGTCAACTTATATTTCGAATTTTTATGTATTACAATCTATTTCAAAATTCAAAATGTGAGTTTTCTTTTAGGAACAATCGATAAAAATCTATTTTCTATTTCACAAAATAAAAAATAGATTTTTCTTGCTCATCCACATTTACTCCTGGCGCGTATGTATGAACTTGTTGCAACACTTCTTCTATTAGCAACTCTAACTCCTGCACACTATTTTCTGGACTCCCTATTAATGTGTCCGCCATACGTTCATATAAATTTTCAGGTTTAATAGTCATTCGTTCCACATTATTAGGCATCCATTTAAACGCTGGATGATGTACATACATTTTATTCAAACCAAATAAAACACCGAATACGTTCCTTTGTACTTCGCAAATAACATCATAAAGCATAAGCCAATCTTTCCGTTTTAAAAGCGCCTTTCGATTGTGCCAACGATTACTTAACCATAGATTTTCTGAAATCATTCGTTTTACTAGTTCATCTGGATATACCACTACTCTATCTTTTAATTCATTCACTTTCCCTTCTCCATACAAACTAACACCATCATGAACGGATGATACAATACATTGTTTTTCATAACTTATATCATATTGATCCACCACATCCGAAATCACTTTCTCTACCGTCTCTGTTAAAAAGTTACTAATCTCTAATTTAATTCCCTCTTTCGTTAAATACGTTTCCGACCATTCTTCTTCCTCATACGGATGATACGATAATATTGTCCCATCAATATGATGAATAGGGGCCCTACGATCCTCATCTTCTGGCGGTGTTGACCATAAAATATGTAATTCTATATCTGAATGTTCATCTTCAAGCTTTCTAGCTACTGAACCCGCTAAAATAATGGCTTCTACTTTCGGATTTTGCCTATAGATCTCTGACATCTCTATTGCTTTCTCTTTTAATCCCATTTCATTTCCCCCTAAAATTGCAGTAATCCCCTATACTGCATTTATCTATTTCGATATTATAGCTTGCATTACCTTTTCAAATTCCTACTACATCATATTTCTATCCAAAAGCGCTGAATAACTTCACCAGTACGAGAAGAAACTACTTCATTTTCTAACACACCGCCAACCTTTTGAATCGTTTTAGCAGAACCGATATTGGATTCATCACAAGTTATTAATACTTTCTGCAATCCTAATTTTTGCGCTTCAGCTAATGCAAGTTGTAGTTGTTTCGTAGCGTAACCGTGGCGACGTTTATTTGGATGGACACTATATCCAATATGACCGCTTTCCCGTAATAATTCTGGATTTAATCTATGTCTAATATTCACAAAACCTATAAGTTCCCCTTTTTCAAAACTTAAAAACTGACTAGATGGCACTCGATTAGCTAGTAAATTTTCTCCTAGTTCTTGTTTACTCACTTTTTCAAACCATTCATCAAGAGAATCAAAGTTTTGTAAAGAACTACTTCCATGTGGTTGTTCCCCTGAGTTTAAAAACGCGTGTCTATACGCTTTAATATGCTCACTATATTCATGGGTTGGTTTTAATAGTTTCATTGTTCTTCTCCCCTCTTCATTCCATAAAACAAACACCTTAATAGTAGCTATTCACTATTAAGGTGTTTCTATCCTTTTTATTCAAATAACCCCATGCTCAAATAACGTTCACCTGTATCAGGCGCAATACATAAAACTTTTTTACCAGCGCCTAGACGTTTCGCTATCATGATTGCAGCGTAAACAGATGCTCCGGAAGACGGCCCAACTAATAATCCCTCTTGTCTAGCTAAGTTTCTCATTGTCGTTAAAGCCTCTTCGTCTGCAATTTGAATAATTTCGTTATACACTTCTGTATTTAAGTTTTTCGGGATAAACCCTGGGCTTGTTCCTACTAGTTTATGAGGACCTGGTACACCACCTGATAAAACGGGAGATCCTTTCGGTTCCACTACTGCAATATATAAGTTTGGTAATTTCTCTTTTAACGTTTCACCAGTCCCTGTAATCGTTCCGCCTGTTCCTGCCGTTGCAATAAAAGCGTCCAGCTCTCCATCCATTTGTGCGTAAATTTCAAGCGCAGTCGTATAACGGTGAATATTCGGATTAGCTGGATTTTCAAATTGTTGCGGGATAAAACTATTCGGTATTTGTTTTTGCAGTTCTAACGCCTTCGCAATTGCTCCTGGCATTCTTTGTTCTGCTGGTGTTAAAACTACTTCTGCTCCGTATGCTTTCAATAAATTAATACGCTCTTTTGACATATTATCTGGCATAATTAAAATCGCTTTATACCCTTTAGCTGCTGCATTCATCGCTAAACCAATCCCTGTATTCCCGCTTGTCGGTTCAATAATTGTATCTCCTGGTTTGATGAGACCATTTTCTTCTGCAACGTGAAGTAAATTATAAGCAGCACGGTCTTTCACACTGCGCGATGGATTAAACATTTCTAGTTTCACATACACATCTGCTGCGTCTTCCGGAATAAATTTAGATAATCGGACGACAGGTGTATCTCCTATTAATTCCGTAACGTTTTCACACAATTTCATAGCGCATCCCCTATTCTATCGTTTTCTTATCACTTGGCAGTAACCATGAAGTGAGTCCAATTAATGGTAGACAACTACATAATAGCATAATAAATTGCAGGCTATATATATCTGCTAATTTCCCAAGAACTACAGCACCTAATGCTCCAAGTCCAAACGCAAGACCTACGATTAATCCTGACACCATTCCCACTTTTCCAGGTACAAGCTCTTGTGCATATACAACAATTACACTAAAACTACTTGAACTAATAAAACCGATACATAAAAATAACGGTACGACCCACACAAGTGAGACATGTGGTAATAACAGTGCAAGTGGCGCTGAACCTAACATTGAAAATACGATGATATTTTTCTTACCAAATCGATCTGCTAACGGTCCTCCGAAGAAAGTTCCTAACACACCAGCAATCATAAATGCGAATACGAAATACTGGGCATTTTTTATAGATAAACCGTAATGCTCTATTAAGTAAAATTGATAGAAATTCCCGATACCAGCACCGTACCAAGAGCGTACAAAAGTAAGAAAAACAAGAAGTATAATAACGAATTTAATGTGTGTACTTACAATTGCATTTTCCGCCTCAAGTGCAGCCCTCTTTTTCCTTCTTACAGCACCGGTTGCTAATTCATTTTTGTACCAATTCGATACGAAAATTAATAATACAATTCCTACTGCTGCAAATGCTGTAAAACCTAATGAACCAATTTGACCGAGTGGAACGAAAATTAGCGCTGTAAAAATAGGAGCTAGAGAATTCCCCGTGTTTCCCCCAACTTGATAAATTGCTTGCGCTAACCCTCGTTTTGCACCTGCCGCCATATACGCAACACGAGCGCCTTCTGGATGAAAGACCGCGGAACCTAAACCAATAAATAAAACAGAAATAATAACAATAATAAAGTTTGGTGCAAACGCGAGTCCAATCATTCCAAGCATACTTGAAAACATGCCGAGTGGTAATAAAAATGGTGACGGCTTCTTATCTGAATACATACCAAACACCGGTTGCATAATCGATGACGTCATATTTAATGCAAACGCAATCCACCCTACTTGCATATAGGATAAATTCATCGTTTTTTCCAAAATAGGAAACAACGCCGGCACAACTGCTTGCATCGAATCATTTAAAAAATGCCCAAAGCTAATCGCAAATAAAATTCGATATATTGTCGGTGTTTCTACAGTTTTTTTGTGTGAAACTGCCTGCATATGTGAATCTCCCCTTTCTGTACAAAATATATATTTATTACAGTAGGTGTAATAAATTCTGACTTTTGAAACATTTCTATTCTATACTGCTTTCATTTCTTTTTCCAGAAATATAACTTAACTCCCGTCATTGGCTTGCATCCTTGTAACTTTCAGCGGTAAAACAGTACAAAAAAAAAGACAACCCAATCACATACTGGGTTGCCTCTTACATTAAATTGCAAAATGCTTATACTTCTCGTAATCACTTGTCTTACATTCTATTTGTAATTTGGTACCTTCGTTTTCGTAACTCGTAGATAAAACGTGTGCATGATTATTGAAATACGAAACTACCTGTCCTTGATCATATGGAATTAACATTTCACACTTCGTATATTCTTTATAGATGTGTGAGCGAATCATTTCTACAAGTTCTTCAATTCCAACATGTTTCTTCGCTGATAAATAAACGCGATCTTCTTGCACTTTCGGAATTTCAACATCTACCATATCTGATTTATTATAAGCATAGATCGTTGGAATATTTTCTACTCCAATTTTCTTTAACGTTTCATTTGTAATATCAATTAATTGTTCATAATTTGGATTTGCGTAATCTACAACGTGAATAAGTAGGTCTGCTTCCGCTACTTCTTCTAACGTTGAACGGAACGCCTTCACAAGATGATGTGGTAATTTACTTACAAATCCAACTGTATCTGTTAATAAAAATGATTTATTATCTGGCAAATCAATATTTCGTACAGATGTTTCTAACGTCGCGAATAACATATCTTTTTCAAATACTTGTTTTTCTTCTGTACCATTATAAATTTCAAGCATTGCATTCATCGTCGTTGACTTTCCTGCATTCGTATAACCTACTAATGCTACAACAGGTATTTCATTTTTCTTACGCTGCTTTCGCTGCGTTTGACGCTGGGCAACGAGCGCTTCTAAATCTTTATTCAAAACTGAAATTTGTTCTTCAATTTTACGACGGTCTAACTCTAACTTCTTTTCACCGACACCTTTATTTTTCGTACCAACGCCGCCGCTCTGTCTCCCTAACGATTCACGAAGACCGATTAAACGAGGCATCATATACTGAAGATGTGCTACTTCTACTTGTAGCTGTGCTTCTTTCGTTTTCGCACGTTGCGCAAAAATATCTAAAATTAAAATGGTACGATCAATTACCTTACAATCTAAATCCTCTTCTAAATTTCGAATTTGTGAAGGAGATAATTCATCATTAAAGATAACCATATTCGCATCTATTTCTTGTACATACGCTGCAACTTCTTCAATCTTTCCTTTTCCGATATAATGCGATGGATTTACTCGTTGTAAATTTTGCGTTACTTGCCCAATTACCTCTACATCACAAGCTTCCGCAAGATTTGTTAACTCTTCCATCGAATATGCAAAATCATCTTCATTACCTACATTTACTCCAACTAAAACTGCTCTTTGTAATACTTCTTCCATATATTTATTCCTCCATTTCGATTACGTAAAATAAAAAACACAGGTCGCTGCCTGTGTTTTCGTAAACGGATAAGGGTTCACCAAAGAAATAGAAGAAAGCTATGCTTTCATCCTATTTTATAGTCAAAAAGTCCCAAGATTGTATACGTATCCACAGTAAGTGTTCACTTATACAATCCCATTCTATTTATAAAGGCAAAACAAAAAGAGGGCGTATTCGTCCCTCCCTCTTTTTCACATATAAGCTTAATAAAGGGTTCCTTTAAAATAGGCAGACCAATCCCGTTCACTCTGTACACAGACAGAGCCTTTGAGCGCTATTCAATTATTGGCACAAAGTATTGAGACGTAATCTGATTAAGATCAAAGGAAGCCCCTCCGTTCATTTTAAGTTACATAAAGTGTAGCATAAGTAATTCGCTTTCACAAGGTTTAACAACCTATATCACACTAAAGAAAATCTTTATATTTTTACTTTAATCGTCATTTTTTGCGAGTTTTTCTCACAATAAAAATAACAAAAACAATCATCAATAACAAACCAATGGAAATAATAGCAACTTGCCGCCAATTTAAACCGCTCACCATCTCACCTTTTAAATCCACTTTCTTCGTCGGAACAGACTCTTTTGCAATTTGACTTAAAGCCGCTTTGTCCGCCCCTGCCTCATCCAATCTCTTCGTTCCACTACAACTATTTGTGTGTAATTGTTTTTCTGATCCTCTTTGAGTAGAAAATACTAAGTACCCTCCTCCTTCTACAAAGCGAAACATACAATCACCACCCTTTGTATATACGATAATTTGCGAAGAAGTTGTCCCTTTCCAAATTTTCTTCACTTCAAATAACACTTCAGTTCCAACCTCTTCTTTCCTTCCAACCTCAATTACTTTTCCCTCAAACACTACATCGTTTTTTTGAAATGCATCTTCTGTTGATACTTTAATACAATCACAAGCATAAGATTTCTCAGGAAAAATAATAAGAATAAAGCTACAAATGATGATGACAGGAAACATGTGTAAAATCCTTTTCAAGGAGCTTAACTCCCTTCATTATCAATTTTAGAAACTTCTCGTATATTATTTTTACAGCACTCGCCAAATTCCTTCATAGTAAGTTAAGTATTATCGTTTTAATACAACAAAAATCTTTATTGACATTTTTATAACCTGATATTAGTATCAGGTTATAAAAATAAAAGTTAGGAGATGTTCCTATGCATTCTAAATCTCGTATTACTGCAATTGGTACTTATGTTCCAGATCAAATATTGTCTAATAACGATTTAGAAAAGATGGTCCATACGAATGATGAATGGATTGTACAAAGAACAGGAATGAAGGAAAGAAGAATCGCTAGCGACGAAGAATACTCCTCAAACTTAGCCATTAAAGCAATTGAAAATTTATGTACAACATATAAGGAAAACTTAGAAGATGTCGACTGTATCATTGTCGCTACTACTACTGCTGATTACGTTTTCCCTAGTGTTGCTTGCCAAATACAACAATACTTCAACATACCTCATACACTAGCTTTTGATTTAAATGCAACTTGTGCTGGTTTTACATATGGACTACACGTCGGTAATAGCTTAATCACTTCTGGTTCACATGAAAAAGTACTTGTCGTAGCGACAGAGACATTATCTAAAGTTACTGATTATACCGATAGAACGACCTGTATTTTATTCGGTGATGGTGCTGGAGCTATTTTATTAGAAAGAGATGAAAACACCCAAAGCTTTATCGCTGCTCACATGGGAACAAACGGTGATGGCGGCATTCATCTATATAGAACAAACTTATCTACTACTATGAATGGCACACCACTGCAAACAAATGAAAAAATCGTTCAAAATGGAAGAGAAGTATATAAATGGGCAACACGCACAGTACCAAAAGGCATAAAAGATTTATTACATACCGTAAATATGCAAGTAGATGATATAGACTGGTTCATACCCCACAGCGCTAACTTACGAATGATCGAATCTATTTGCGAAAAATCTCAAATTCCAATACAAAAAACATTAACGAGCGTGGAATATATGGGGAATACCTCTTCAGTCACCATTCCACTCGCTTTAAATTTAGCTATAAAAGAAGGGAAATTAAATAACGGAGACACACTTTTACTATACGGATTTGGTGGCGGACTTACGCATTTAGGGCTTATTGTAGAGTGGAATTTAATTTAAGTGTATAAAAAGAGGCTCTAGTCAGTAACTAGAACCTCTTTTTCATTTAATTTCTTGCCCCTTTTCGAGACCATATCACAACAGGAATAAGTAATAACGCTAACACGCCTCCAGCCAATGACAATGCCGCATAACTTGAATTCGCTACTACCATACCTGACATTGCTCCACCAGAAGCCCCAGCTAGCGCAATAAAAACATCTATTTTCCCTTGTGTTTTAGCACGTGTAGACGGTGTTGTGGAATCAACGATTTGTGCTGTACCACTTATCAATCCGAGGTTCCATCCTAGCCCAAGTAAAGACAGAGCAACGATTAATAATAATAAAGAATCACTTGGCGCTATCGCAGCTATGACACCCGCTGCAAGTAAAATCACTCCACCAGCTATGCTCATTGTAGTTCGGCCAATTTTATCAATTAACATTCCTGTAACGAGAGATGGAAGATACATTGCACCTACATGAAAACCTATCACAAGTCCTACTGCACTTAAACCGTGACCGTGGTGTCCCATATGAACTGGCGTCATCGTCATAATCGCAACCATCACTATTTGCGTAAGTATCATTACGATTGCTCCAACTGTAATACCTCGTTTATTTTCTTTCGCTTCTTCTGTTATTGGTTGTCCTTTATATGTATGTTCCTGTTTATATCTTTCTATTATGTTAGCAATAATCAAAGGATCTGGACGAAGCATAACAAAAAGAACTAGACCCGCCAGTATAAATGCTGCTGCCGATAGTATGAACGGACCTGCAAGTTTAGGAACTCCAATTGATTGAGCAAAACTACCCATTACTCCTACTAAATTTGGTCCTGCAACTGCACCGAAAGTCGTCATTACCATCGTAATACTAACAGCCGTTGCTCTCTGCTTCTTATCTGCTAAATCTGTACCTGCATAACGAGCTTGTAAATTCGTAGCTGTACCGGCACCATATATGAGTAAAGAAATAAGTAAAAGAATAATGCTATTTGTTAAAGCTGCCATTACAACACCAATTGCTCCAAATCCGCCTACTATAAACCCTGTTGCAAGACCTATCCGGCGTCCATATCGTTGCGAAAGCTTCCCTACTATGAAAGCTGCTAATGCCGATCCTAATGTAAACATAGCAGTTGGTAATCCTGCAAATGCATCTGTTCCAAGCATTTGCTGCGCAAGAAGTGCTCCCACTGTAATACCAGCAGCTAGTCCTGCACCGCCAAACATTTGTGAAATGCTGACGATTATTAACGTTCGTTTGTATAGTTTTTGTTGCTCTTCTTCTGTGTACACATGATTATCTATTAAAGCCCCTGCCTTATCTAGCAATTCCCCATCCTCCTTTTAAAATTAATCCCTCTTGTTAATGTACTATGTGTAACGTTACATATTCAATGGCATTTTCCATTCCTTCCTTTCATTCTAAAAAACTTTCTAATCATACTCGACTTATCCCATGCTATATTAAAAATACTACTATTCACAATATGCAAGGAGAAAACAATGAAAAAAACAGTAGAATTATGTGAAGCTTGCAAACATGATCCAGTATATAAAATAGAAGAATCCGATCAAGCAAATCAACCTTATAAATTATGTAACCAATGTCATGAGCGTCTTATTTCGTTATCTTTACATCCTAAAGAATGGTACCACCTTGTAATGATTCACTCACCTTATAAATATTATTTGCATGATAGTTTTTATGAAGAAGATGGTAAAGCGAAGCAACCAAAATTAGAGATGAATGAGCACAAACTTACACCCGTGCCCACTTTAGAAGAAGTTCGCTCTAGTTTAGAGGAATTACTTGATTACACCATGACTAGATGGTTTCTTCAAGAAGCAGAAATTGAAGCTCTTAATAGGTACGATCAAAACGAAGTACTAGATGCTGTTATAAACCGCTTTTCAAACACAATGAATGGTGTAATTAAAACTAGATTACTTGAGATTATTATATGTATACTAGGAGAATTCGCCTCAGATTGGATAAGAAAACTGTGGAAGGCATTTGATGAAGATTTACTTGCACCTCTTTCTCACGCTGCAGCTTATTGTTTACCATTTGAAGAAGCCTTTCCTTTAGTAATAGAAAGGCTAAAAACAGTATTAAAAAGTGAGCTTCCGACCACTTCCTTCATTTGTCTGCATTCTTTTCAATCATCAGAAACATTAGATTGGATAGAGGAACATGCAGTATCATTTCATAACGATTGGGCGCGATTAGCTGCAGTATCACAACTAACTTGGAGACGAATTAAGTCTTGGCTAACAAAAGGACACCCTTTAAGTTTAATAGCACTTGATGCAATGGTTAGCTGTATACCTGCAAATGAAGATGTACTACATGAAATGGATCCAAAAATTTTATTAGCAGATCCGTCAGAAATAAAGTCAACCTTAATAGCTTACAAACAAAGAGACAATGTTCCAACTGTCAAAAGAAGTGTTAAAACTATTTTAGAAAACAAGACAGAAATATTTCAATACATGAATCCTTTACAAATATCTATCAAAAAGAAACCACAAAACTTTTTAGTTATGGATGGCACAGTACAAATCCATGAAAACAGACTGGATGAATACGTAGACTTCATTAATACAAACAACTTTACTGATGTTTACATTAATGATCTTAGGTATAATTTGCACCATATTAATTTTCTTGAACACTGCCCGCAAATTGAAAGCTTACACATTAGTAGTATATATATTACTGATTATTCATCCCTATATAAATTAAAAAACTTAAAATCTTTATCACTAGAAGAACCACAAGTTCCACTAAACTTAACAGAGCTAGAAAGCTTTACAAATTTAGAGGAACTTCACATAAAGTGTAATAAAAACATTAAAGGCTTCGAATCTTGTCCTAACTTAAAAGAACTATACATTTGGAAATACAAACCGAAACAAAAGAACCTTGAAGAATTAATGTCTTTACAAAAAATTGAAAAACTAAGCATTACACAAGGGAACATTAATTCATTAAAAGGATGTAGGTCATTACCTAAATTAAAGCATTTAGAACTCAATTATTTAAGAAATTTAGAGCATATTGATGAAATTGAAAACAATGCTTCAACTTTAAAACACATCGAATTCGACCATTGCAGTAAGCTTAAAAACCACGAATATTTGCGCTATTTAACGGAATTAGAAACTCTCATCTTATCAAGTTGTGGTAACATACGAAATCTACAATTCATTAAAGAACTACAAAAATTAAAACATTTAAGCTTCGTGGATTCTACGATTGTAGACGGAAATTTAGAATCTTGCGTCGGAATTGATTTTGTTGGTTTTAATAATAAAAGGCATTATAGTCATAAATTTAAAGAATTAAATCCAGATTTTTCATACTAACGTAAGGAAAACAGGCTAATAGCAGCCTGTTTTCCTTTACGCTTCTTCTACTATCCTTCCCTTTCTCTTTTTACTCAAAGCTTTCCCTTCCCAAAACAACAAACTTACGAAAGCACAAATTAAAATAATTGGCACACTTGCTTTATATAAATCTGTAAAACTCATAGCCATCTGATTCTTGGCATAATGATTCACATCATTTGAAAATGTGAGTACTTCTTCCTTTATACTTTCCTCTTGTTTTTCAACTTCTTTTGTCACTTGCCTCATAACTTCTTCTCTTTTTACATCTCTATATTCTACTGGAACTTTTCTTAATATTTCATCCGTCTTGTCGCGAATCAATTCTTCCTTTTTCTCTTTACTTAATCCCATTGTCATTGCATTTTGTTTCTTATTTATATTCGACTCTAAACTTTGATTCTCTATTTTTTCTTTAGTCATTTGTAAAATTTCAGTTTGCTCAGTACTATTCACATGAATAGTACTCACCTTTTCTTCTGCATAACGATATACTTTTTCTTTATTTACAGTTAAATTGTGAGTTAAGTTAGAGACAAATATTGCGACTGCCAATACAATTCCGACTTGTCGTAACATTGATACAACACTTTGAGAAGCAGTTAACAATTCTCCTTCAAACGAAGACGCACTTAAAACTGTAATTGGCCCCACTACTAAACCATATCCAACACCTAATATCATACATGGAATAATAATTTCTATATTTGTTGAATGAACATCAATCATTTGCAACCAATAGTAGGAAAGCCCCATAATAAGAAATCCTGACAAAATAATAGTTACTTTTCCGAGTTTTTTAATTAAAGTTGCTGCAACTGGTGAGACAAAAAATATCATTGCTGAAATAGGTGTCACTAAAAAAGCCGCTTCAATTTCCGTTCGACCTTGTAGTTTCGTCAAGAACGTTGGAAGCAATACAGTAACTCCAATTAAAAATAAATTACTTAATATAACAACGATAGACGCTCCGACAAACATTCGATCTTGAAATAACTTTAAATTCACCATTGGATTATGAATCTTTCGTTCTACTAAAACAAATAGAATAAGAGAAATAGTGCTAATTGCATAACAAGACAAAGCAATATTACTTTGCCATCCCCATGTATTACCTTTTACTAATATGAGAGTAAATGAAAAAATTGCTGTGCTACTTAATAGTAGTCCTATCCAATCTATTTTTGAGATAATCCGTTCTTCATTTTTTATTTGTAGCATGATGCAACATAAAACGATTCCTATTATACAAACCGGAACATTAACGAAGAACACCCATCTCCATCCTAAATTTTGCGTAATAATTCCACCTATTACTGGTCCCATAGCAGCTGACAATCCTTGTGTTACTCCTAAAATCGCAAGCGCAACATGCCTTTTAGCTAATGGCATAGCTGATACACCAATTACCATACTTGTTGGAAATAAAATCGCTGCCCCAATACTTTGTATAAAACGAGAAAAAATAAGAAAATCACCTGTATTAGCAAAAGCGCAAAGTACCGATCCACCACCAAAAATCACCAGACCAAGAATATACATCTTTGCTTTTCCAAAGATATCAGCTATCCGCCCTAACGGAATGGCAAGTACTGCAATCGTCATTGTATAAACATTTAATACCCAAGACATCTTTTCTAACGAAGTATTTACACTCGATTGTATTGCCGGTAAAGCTATATTCATAATTGTCGTATCAATCATACAAAGAAAGATACCTAGACACATTAAAAAGACAATCTTAATACCCTTTGATTGCTCCATCTTTATATACCCCTTTATTTATTGTGAACGCGTTTTTCATTCTTCTGTTTTATTGTTTTCTTTCGCCTCTAACTCTTCTAATTTTTTCTTCAAAGTCTCCACTTGTGCACTATACGATGCAATACCTACATCTAGTGAAATTTCTTCGACGAAAGTAATACCTACTCTCCACTTTTCATATTTCAATCGAAGATCTGCAATGTACGCTTCTTTTCTTTCAATTTCATCTTTAATCCATTTTTTTATTGTTACATCATCACTATAGTTACCAAAATACATTCTCATTAAAAAATCCGAACGTAAAACATCCTTCTCTACAGGTGTCTGCATGTATTGATAAAATTCTTCACGCCCCTCATCTGTAATAAAGTACATTTTCTTATTCGGTTTTCCCTCTTGCATGACAACCTCTTTTTTTATTTTCCCTTCATTCTCCAATTGTCGTAACGTTGGATAAATCATTCCAAAACTTCCATCAAAAAAATGAGTAAATACGTCTTCAAACACAATTTTAATATCGTAACCAGACAATTCCTTTTGCATTAATAAACCTAAAACAACATCTCTTCCCTTCAAAGTAAACCCCCCACATATTATATAATCAATAATCATATTAACATTGTTAATATGATTATTGATTATATACCTTATTCTGTTAATTGTAAAATGTTTCTAAATAAAAAAGCCCCATAATTTGGTTTCACCAATTCACAGGACCATTTTCTTTTTTACTCTTTAACACCTACATCTTGCAAAACTTCAATATCCTCTTTCATTTCATAATAATAAGAAGGCAATTCTATACCATGTTCTAAGAAATAATCCTCAATGAATGAAATAATGATTTTTAACGTTTTCACACGGGCATACAATTTATCGTTACTTTCAATAATATGCCACTTCGCATTTGGCTTACTTGTTTTTTCAAACATGTCTTCCATCGCTTCAACATACTCATCCCATTTTTCACGATTACGCCAATCTTCGTCTGTAATTTTCCATCTTTTCAAAGGATTTTTCTCTCTATCTTTAAATCTCTTTAACTGTTCCTCTTTACTTATATGATAGAAGAACTTCCCTATTATGTAATGGTCATCTGTTAGTAGTTTTTCAAAATCATTAATCTCATCATATGCTCTCATCCACTCTTCCTTTGTAGCAAAACCTTCAACACGCTCAACTAACACACGACCGTACCATGAGCGATCAAAAATAGTAATTTGCCCGTACTGTGGAATTTTGCGCCAGAAACGTTGCAAATAATGGTAACGTTTTTCATGAGGTGCAGGCGCTCCAATTGGATCTACTTGGAACCCACGTGGGTCAAGATGTTCCGTCACCCGCTTAATTGCCCCACCTTTACCAGCCGCATCCCATCCTTCCATAACAAGCATAACCGCGATTTTTTCTTCTTTCAAAATTTGTTGTAATGCTAATAAGCGCCTTTGATATTTTTCGAGTTTCTTGTTGTACTTAGATTTTGATTCAATTTTTTTCGTTAAATCTACTTTAGCAAGATGTACATTTTCCATAAAACAAAGCCCCCTTGTTGTATGACAATGTTATTTTAACATATTTTTGGTAATTTTTTCATATCCTAAATAGCTTTGTAGAAACATCTCTACACAGCTTCCCTCTCTAATTTCACATATACAAGCACATTTAACTACATTAAAATAAATAATTTATACGGAATTCTTAGTATATTCTTTTTATTAAAACGTAAAAATAGCCCTTTTAAAAAGGGCAGTAATCTAAGTATAGAAAAAACAAATTTATTCTTTCTTACTTCATACGTAATTATGCTAGCTATAAGAGTAGTGAATAAGATATTGATTCACTACTCACAATAACCACTTTACATTATATGGTATATTAACTCGTAAAAAGAAGATAATAACAAGTAAATCCATTAAAGAATGGGAGCTCTAAAAAAAATGAAACGAAAAATATTAACTCTCTTTACACTTATATGTTTAGCACTACCAATGCAAGCTAGTGCTTACACATTTCAGTCACTGCCGATTGCGTCAAAGTCTAAACAATGGTATGTCGAAATTGATAAATCTCATAACTCAAACAAGCAAGCAATCCAGCCAAAACAAGGTGTATTTGATACGTATAGTTTACTCGTAAAAAACATCGGTCATGATGTATCAAATGTATCTGTGGAAATACTTGATAACAATCCTACCTCTAAAGCTACCTTTAAACCTACTACACCTAATGAAAATATTTCTAAAAGTCATACAAGCTTTGACTACATGGTATTCCCATTAGACTTTAATAGTCATAATTTTAAAGTTGTGATCACTTGGGAAGAAAAGAATTTCTCTTATAACGGCCATCCGGTAAATGAAGGTAAAAAAATGAAACAAACATTTGTATTTAATGAAGAATAAGTCCTAATTCCTTTAGGGCTTATTCTTTCTTATGGATACCAATCGATACAGCACTAAAGCTACCTATGCAAACTTGGTTTAAAGAAAGATTCCCATTATTTTTTGAAACAGGCACTTTTGAAATTCAACGTGTTTGGGATAATGAGCTAAATAAACAAATTTCTATGACAATTACCCATACATAAAAAAGCTTGGAAACCCCTCCAAGCCTTTCTTACTTCTGTGCAATTTTTTCAATCTTATAATGAATATGTAAAAATTCAAGTCCAAATAGCCACATGCTATGATGAGCTGTTAACATTTTATCCTTACCCTCTGTAATGATGAAAGTCTCTGCTAACGGTAAACGGATTGTTAAGAACCGAGTATGTAAATAAATCCCCTCATCTCCCTGGCCATTTTCTCTTAACTTACTAGTAATGATTAAATCATGATTATCATTACATAGCCTCAAAATACCAGTCATATTCGAATAAGGTAAAGGCAAGGCGATATTCATATATGTCTCATCCTTATCTGTATGCTTTGAATAAAGAGCTACAAAAATAGATTCACCTGCTTCATTTTTCCTTAGCCAAGCCCTTACATTCTCTCTTCCATCTTCCTCATCCATTACACCAATGATAGAGCCATGCATCGTTTCCCACTTGTCGCCCATTCCTAAATGTATTTGTCCTACATGCTTGCTCATTTTCTCATAACAAAATGCAAATAGGCGGAACCAACGAGCCCATTTAATATTTGATTGCAACTCATACTCTGTTGTATTTTCATAAAAACGAATAATACTTAAAGGTACCTTCGTCACGTCAAATGACTCACTATGAAAATCAGTTATTTGATCAACTAAACCGTTGTATTCCTTACTGCCTACTAAATTGCCGCTATATAAAAAAGCCTCACCAATTGCCACACTTCCTCTTAATTTACTCATTGGTTTCCCATAGTATTTATAATTCGGAACACTCTTTTCGATCATCCAGCCGACAAATGCCGGTAACGCTACTCCAATTCCGTTGACAACACCGTGAATCCAAACCATTTGAGCAATTGTAATCGTCATTACATGCTTCAAATTCCCGTATGAGTATATAAGTGAGAACATAATTGTAACCATGAGTGTACTAGACGAAACGATTAAAAGAATCTTTGCACTGATAGCATTAAATTTTACTCTCCAAACGTAAAATCCATACCCATAAATCGCACATAAATATAGGAACACTGCAAAAAATTCAAATACTCTTGAGTATGTAATTCCTATTGCAACTGTCATAGGTGAAATCATGATGATAAACATAATAGCATCATATACTTTACTTCTCTTTTCTCTTTTTCTCCCTATTAAACCAGCTGATAATGGCAATAGAAACGCCGAATAATGAAAATGCGCTGCTGTGAGTAAAACAATGTCAGAGCTAAAATGCATAATTGAAAGTGTTGCTACTGAAGCAAAAAACCAAAAACCACCTAAAAACAAATAAATAAACGCACTATCTATGGCGATCTCTTCTAACGGCTTCCATCCTCTTTCTAGCAATCTACTTACACCAAATAACGCAACAATTCCTGTATATACAAACCAAACTAGCGCAAATACATTGTAATTTGTGACGAAAGCTAGCATTGCACAAATTGCTGCGATTGGATATAAAAACGATACGAATTTATAAAATAATAAATACGATTCATCTCTTTTTCTTTTATCAATAATACAAAGTGACATTGGTATAAATAATAAAACAGATAATAATATAATTGCTTCAACAGGATTTATATTCGACCACTCATATATTAGAAAAACAACATAACAAGCAAGCCCAAATATTATATTTTTCATATCGTTTATTTCCTTTCCACAAATGTTCCCTTATATGAAAAAAGCGAGCCAATTAACGGGTTTCGTACTTGTACATGAATTCGAAAACACTGTAGTGTTGCATCATAACTTTCAACAATTTTTGCTTCACCATACAAAAATTTTGGTAACGGCATTTTTCTTCCAAACATATAAAACCATTGTTTCTTTGAAGAAATATGCATTGCCCCTAACTCATCGATATGAAAATGCAGTGTAGAAACGAGTATATGTGGTTCGCCAAAATAATCTACAATTTCATTTTCGTTTCCATCCAATTGCATAACTGCGTTAAAATATCTTTTCTTATTATGAAAATAAAAAGTACGGTTCCACCTTACTAATTCTTGTCCATATTCATCTCGCTCAGCTATGTTTTGTATCGTAAATGGAATTTCCTCTCCTCGTTCCGAGAAAAACATTCGAAACTTCGATGCAATTTTTAATATAAATTTCACGAAAAAAGAGCCACCGTAAATTTCATCCATCTTTCCTTCACCTGTAAAACTATTCTCTTCTGTAATCGCATAACGCTTCTGCAATTCAGGATGAAGATTTTTATAGGTATCCCCTAATAATCGTTCATATATATTAGCCATACACTTATCCCTTTCTCGCCCTATTGCAATTTTTCGCTCTTGGTAAATCGAAACTATTTATATAACCGACAATTGATAACCCCATTAGAAGAACATTTAATGTAATCGGATTAAACGGCCCTGTAAAGCTTGCAATATTCGTAAATCCTGCCGCTAATGTTAAAACTAGTAATACAATAATATGCAGTATAAATAATTTTCGTTTTGTTATTGGCAACAGCCATACAACACCGAAAATTATTTCTAACACCCCAATTATTTTAAGTATATATACACTATTTTCATTTGAACCGATTAATACAGAAAGCATCTTTACTTCTTCTAAATGAGTAAAAAGTAGTTTTGGCACTATCCCTTGATATATCCATACAAAAGCAAATAAAAAACATACGAGCCAATACGTCATTGTTCTTCTAATTAGTAACCTAGGATGAAGCCCCTTTTCTAACCATAATTTTAAGGCATCAAAACTCCAAGCAGTCGCCCAACCTAATAACGGACGAAAAATATAGGAATCTATCACATTTCCTATACGACCAAATCTTGTATCATAATCATATTGTGTCTCAAAATGGATGTATTCTTTATTCGGCGTATACTTCCAATAACCACGTCCTATTTGAATAAGAGATAATGTATTATCCGTCCAAAATTTTAAAGAAGAAATTCTTTCACCAGTTTCTTTTCTTATTTCACCTATTGATTCCCCTTCTCCAGCTATTTCAAGCCCAAATCCAATCTTTGTTTTATACAAAAACTTCTGTGGTTCTCCTTCTTTTTTCTCTAAATACGAAATTTCAGTAAAGCGAGCATCCCACTCCGTATGTATATCTGGTTCTTGCGTATATTCCCATAATTTTCCCATCGTCGTGTTCATTTTTGTCGCAACATAAATAGGCTGTTTCCTTTTCATTCTCCCACCTCCTATGCACTATAAGTTTAATGTACATGCAATGAATTTATTTTGCTACATTTTTCACAAACTTCCTCAGAAAAAAGAAAGAATTTTTAAAATATATATAAAACACTTGATTCCCCGAAAAATTTAAATTATTATAAAACAAATGTTACCAACAACTTCATAAATCAAACACTCTCGCCTAAAACGTGAGATAGAGGTTGCGATACTTATGAGTATTCTAATGGAGACACAGAGATGTCTATGAACTTAGATGAAAGGAAGTATTGCCGAAATTGATAAGTTTCTCTGCATTTATCAATTGGGGCTGTTTTCGAATAGAAACAGAACTGTCATATGTACAGACGTGTACGTATGAAGAGCTATCTACAAAAAAGAGATATCATTTTTTATGATATTCCTTTTTTGGCGGTTTTTTTATTAGCTCCGTTTTCTGTTTCCCTTTTCCTGTAACAGCACCATCCTCACTTATTTGAGATGGTGTTTTTTGTTTGTCTTTATGGTAACTACAGGAGTATTGGGATTTATATATTTCCTAATCTATTCTTAAAAATAGACGAAAGAAGGAATTTGTAATGGAAACAATTGTTCAAAAATTTGGTGGCACTTCTGTCGGAAGCGTCGAGCGCATTCAACATGTAGCAAATTTAATTATTGAAGAATATGAACGAGGTCATAGCGTTGTCTCTGTCGTTTCAGCAATGGGAAAAAGCACGGATGAACTTGTCGCACTCGCTAACGCAATTACAGAAAATCCAAGTAAACGCGAAATGAATATGCTTCTATCGACAGGAGAGCAAGTAACTATTTCATTATTAACGATGGCACTACAAGTAAAAGGGTATAACGCGATTTCATTAACAGGATGGCAAGCTGGTATTACGACAGAATCTGTACATAGTAGTGCACGGATTACTGAAATTAATACAGATCGAATTCAGTCTTATCTTACTAAAGGCACGATTGTTATTGTAGCTGGTTTCCAAGGAGTCAGTGAAGATTTTGAAATTACAACGCTTGGACGAGGCGGTTCTGATACAACTGCTGTCGCATTAGCTGCTGCACTAAACGCAAAAAAATGTGATATTTACACAGATGTGACCGGCGTATATACGACGGATCCACGAGTTGTAAAAGATGCTTATAAATTAGATGAAATTTCTTATGACGAAATGTTAGAACTTGCAAACCTCGGTGCTGGTGTATTACACCCGCGTGCTGTTGAGTTTGCTAAAAATCATAATGTCATTTTAGAAGTTCGCTCAAGTATGGAACAAGAAAACGGAACAATTGTAAAAGGAGAATGTAACATGGAACAACAATCAATCGTTAAAGGTATTGCATTTGAGGATAACATTACACGTGTCACAATTAAAGGACTAGAACAAGGCTCGCTTTCAACAGTTTTCTCTACATTAGCAGCGGCACATATTAATGTAGATATCATCATTCAAAGTATTACAAATGAAGGAACTGTACATCTCTCTTTCTCCATTCACTCGAATGATTTAAGAGAAACTTTAAAAGTTTTGGAACAAAATCAAGAAACTCTTCACTACGAATCTGTAGAACATGAAAATCACTTAGCAAAAGTATCAATCGTAGGATCTGGCATGGTATCTAACCCTGGTGTCGCTGCAAATATGTTTACTACTTTAAAAGAAGAAGATATTCATATTAAAATGGTAAGTACATCAGAAATTAAAGTGTCTGTCGTTATTGACCGCCTTCATTTAGTAACAGGTGTTGAGGCACTGCATCAATCATTTATGGCGAAAATTGAGCCTTTAGTGCAAATGAGCTAATTTGATATGCTCAGTAACACTTATAAAAAAATCATATTAATCTACTTCCTTCCTATTAAATAAAGGCTGTTCGTTAACAAGATGCTATATGACATATAAAAAAACACCTTGTCAATTTTTCCTATACTGTGACAAGGTGCTTTTGACTGAAAGGAATTTGTGACTACTTAGTAGTATAATTATGAGGATGATTAAATAATGAACTTTTATACATAAGGAGATAAGACTATGGCAAAAAACAAATTACTACGAATGGACAATGTCAGCATCGTTGTAGAATCTCTTGATAACGCAATCTCTTTCTTCGAGGAAATTGGCTTGAACCTCGAAGGGCGAGCCAATGTCGAAGGTGAATGGGCTGGTCGCGTAACTGGACTCGGCTCTCAGTGCGTAGAGATTGCTATGATGGTCACTCCAGATGGCCACAACCGAATTGAACTTTCGCGATTTCTCACCCCTCCTACTATAGCAGATCACCGAAATGCTCCTGTAAACGCCCTCGGTTATCTACGCGTCATGTTCACCGTTCAAGATATTGACGAAATGGTATCCAGACTCACTAAGCATGGTGCAGAGCTCGTTGGTGAAGTAGTTCAGTACGAGAACTCGTATCGTCTCTGCTACATTCGTGGAGTGGAAGGAATTTTAATCGGTTTAGCGGAAGAACTCGGTAATAAATAAGCAAGTGAAGTTTTGTAAAAAGGCACTATCATTGAATAAAACGTAGACTCTTAAGCGATTTTATTATTATATTTTCAACCCCGTCCTAAATTTAGAACGGGGTTATGCTTGTTTGAGCTTTTAAAATTAAATAACTTTATTATCATTTTACATATAGATTTCAAGGATCTACCCAAATAGCTTTCATATTACAAATATCCTAAAGTCATTATAATACAATAAAAATATTCGTTATACCCTTTCCTAGGAAATATAACTAACTCTTCTCACTTTTTATCACATATATCTTTTCGCTCTTTCTCTTGAAAAAACGATTTATATTCATTCAAAATAACTTTCTTCACATTCGAATAAAAAACCATCATGAATAGTGCAACTCCTAATACAAATACTTGTATTCCTTCATAATCAATGCATGCACTCATAATTAGCAATCCAAACCCAATATAAAAACCAAAATCATTCTCTTTCTCAAAATCCTCATCTTCTTCATCAATATGTATTTTTTCTTTAATATTCTGTTTCCCTTTTATTAACTCATCAAGCGTAACATTGTACATTTCGCTTAGTAAAATTAGATTATCAATATCAGGATAACTTTTATCATTTTCCCATTTGTACACTGCTTGCCTCGTCACACCAATCTTTTTAGCAACATCCTCTTGCGAAAACCCCTTTGATTCTCGTAGTTTTTTTAGCTGCTCTCCTATGCTCATAACGTCCCCTCCTTTAACAAATTATTACATAAAAAGAGATGTAATAGAAAGAAACCATTAGTAAAATTCACTGTAAACCATTCGTTTACACAATAAAAAGAGAGGATAACTCTTTGAGCTACCCTCTCTTACTTCTATTAAAACAAATGAATGTTTTCTTTCTTGCAAGCTGCACGTAAATCGTCAGGCCATACAGAAGATTGAACTTCACCGATATGAGCTTTACGTAAGAAGTACATGCACATTCTTGATTGTCCAATGCCACCGCCGATTGTTAATGGTAGTACGTCTTCTAGTATACCTTTATGGAAATCATACTCACGTTTGAAGTCTTCACCAGTTTTCGTTAACTGCTCATCAAGCGATTTACTATCAACACGAATTCCCATTGATGATAATTCAAATGAAGATTGTAGTACTGGGTGCCAGAATAAAATGTCCCCGTTTAATTTCCAATCGTCATAATCAGCCGCGCGTCCGTCATGCTTTTCACCTGAACGAAGTGCATCACCAATTCCAATAATAAAGACTGCACCGTGTTCTTTTGCAATTGCGTGTTCACGATCTTTCGGTGTTAATTCTGGATATTTATCTTCTAGTTCTTGGGAAGTAATGAAAACAATCTCTTCTGGTAAATACTTTCCAAGGAACGGATATTTTTCAAATAAATGATCTTCTAAATCTTTGAATATTCCATAAATTGTTTGTACTGTTTTTTGTAAGTATTCAACAGTACGCCATTCTTTTTGAACGATTTTTTCCCAATCCCATTGGTCAACATAAATGGAATGCGTTGCATCAAGTTCTTCATCACGACGAATCGCGTTCATGTTTGTATATAAACCTTCACCAGCTTCATATCCGTATTCATGTAATGCAAATCGTTTCCATTTCGCTAGTGAATGAACAATTTCTAATTCTTCTCCTGAATGTAACATATCAAATTCAATTGGACGTTCTACACCGTTTAGGTGATCGTTTAATCCTGATTTTTTCGTTACGAATAATGGTGCAGATACGCGGAATAGTTCAAGGCGTTTTGCTAATTGGTCCTCGAAAAATGTTTTAACTTCCTTAATTGCGATTTGAGTCTCTCTTACTGTCATTAATGATTGATACATGGTGGTTTCCTCCTAAAATGTTTGGATGTTGTGAAAAGAAGCCAACAAAAAAAGCCCTTCTTTCCCAAAAAACTGGGACGAAAGACTTTGGTTCCGCGGTACCACCCAAATTAGCAACAGAGGTTGCTCACTTATACAATACGGAGATGAAATATCTCGATACTGTTCTTCTTGTAACGGCGAAGTTCCCGGCTAAGTCTACTTTCCTATAAAGGATTTCGGTTAGCAACTCCAGGAGGTTCTTCATAATAGGCTTCGTATCAGGCTCACACCACCCCTGACTCGCTTAAACTACGTCCTACTACTACTCGTCCTTTCATAGTCGTTTTGTTGTCACATCTCTGAAACATTTTATTAATGATTATTCTATACAAAAAATAAAGAAAGTCAACAAAAAGTTTTAAAATGTTTTTCAATTCTTTATTTTACGGCTTTATTGATTGTTGTTAATTTAACATCTTTACTTTTTCTGCCTCGTCAATCCAAAAAATGTTTCACTGACCGAAACTAACGTATACACAACAATTAATGTGATCGTTCGGAATATAGAATCTGCAGTATTTCTTATTATTTTCATTTTCTTTATAATTCCTTTCAGTTTACTTGCAAATTCATGTTATACTATAGCATTCAAGCAGTTTATTTTTACTTAAAGCAATCATAGTCATTTATAAAGAGTATTTTCTAAATCATTGACTATTATCAAATAAGATTTTTATATAACGGAGTGATCATATGAGTAAAACGAAAGCAAAACCGAAAAAAGGTGTAGGACAAGGTACAGGAAGTAAAGGATGGAACCGTTGGCAATCAAGTGCAAAGAAAAAGGCAGCTGCCAAACCATACAAAAGTAAAGGTACAAAGAAGTAATTTAAATAACATTTGATTTCTTTACTTTGTACAAAACAAAATATAATTATTACAACAAAAAAGCTATGCCCTCATAAATTTGAAGGCATAGCTTTTTTATATTAAATCATTAAAATATCTCGAATTTCTTCCTCTGTGATTGAGGACAATTTCTCTTCTCCCGGCTCAATCACTTCAGCGATTAAATTTTTCTTACTTTCTTGCAGTTCATGCATTTTCTCCTCAATTGTTCCCTGAGCTACTAGCTTTATAACTTGCACTGTATTTTTTTGTCCCATTCGATACGCCCTATCGGCCGCTTGTTGTTCAACAGCTGGATTCCACCATAAATCATATAATATTACTGTATCTGCACCAGTTAAATTAAGTCCGGTACCACCAGCTTTTAAAGAAATGAGAAATAGATCTCCTTCTCCTTCGTTAAACCGATCGCACAGCTCTACACGATCCTGCGCTGGTGTACTCCCGTCTAAATAAAAGTATGGAATTGCTTGTCGATTTAACTCACGACCAATAATGGAAAGCATCTTCGTAAATTGAGAAAAAATTAATATTCTCTTCCCTGTACTTCTACATTCCTCTAAAATCTCTAACAGTTGTTCAAATTTAGCTGAACTTCCTTTGTAATCATCAACAAATAAAGCGGGATGACAACAAATTTGTCGCAATCTCGTTAAACCAGCTAAAATTCTAATTTTATTTTTACGTAACGTGTCTTTGTCTAAATGCTTTAACGTTTCTTCCCTTAACTTCGCTAAATAAGCAGCATAGAGACTCTTTTGATCGGGTAATAACTCCGATGATTGTAAGTGCTCTATTTTCTCTGGCAACTCATTTAATACGTCCCCTTTTAATCGTCTTAATACGAATGGTTTCACTCGCTTCGCTATATCTTCACGCCTTAAATCACCGAACTCTTTTCTTCCTGGTAATAATTCCGGGAAGACGACATGGAAGATAGACCATAGCTCTTCTAATGAATTTTCTACAGGTGTACCAGTTAGTCCGAAACGGTATTCAGCTTGAATTGTTTTCACAGCTCTTGCCGTTTGCGTTGTAGGGTTTTTAAACGCCTGTGCTTCATCAAGAAATAGTGTATGAAATGGTCTTGCATATAATCTTATATCTCTTCTCAGTAATGGATATGACGTGATTACGACATCAAATTCCGTTATATCTTTCAAAATTTTCCGGCGCTCTGCTTGGTTTCCATCTGCAATAACTGCTCTAATATGCGGGGCGAATTTTTTCAATTCACTAAACCAATTATAAACAAGAGATGATGGTGAAACGACTAATATTGGCAGTTTCTTTTCTCGAATCTCAGTCAAAACAGAATCTATAAAAGCAATGCTTTGCAACGTTTTTCCAAGTCCCATATCATCTGCTAAAATACCGCCAAAACGGTAATGAGCAAGTGTTTTCATCCATTCGAACCCATATACTTGATACTTTCTCATTTCTGCATTTAAAGTATTTGGCACAGCAAACTTTAATTTTTTCGGGTTTTGAATGTTTTCTACTAACTCTTGAACTGAATCATCCAAACTTAAAACATTGCCTTCGTGAAGTCCGTTTATCCATTTTACACTCCGAATAAGAGGAACATTTACCTCTTCTCCATGTAAAAATTCTTTCCGAATACCTGATTCTTTTATAAACTGATTAATTTCATTAAACTCTTTACTCTCTAGCGACAAAAACGAACCGTTCGCCAATCGATAATATTTACGTTTCTCTTCAAGGGCCGCTAATACACCTTTAATGTCTGCTTCTGGTATTCCTTTTATATCAAAACGAAATGACAACCAATCAATTCTTTCTTTTCTTCTCACTCTAATAAGAGGAACTGCATCCCCTTTACTAATTCGCAATTTGATTGCTGTCGTCGCATAAATATCAACTAAACCTTTTAATGTTGGCACGACGTGATATAAAAAGTTATACTCAGCTTCTTCATTATGCATAAAGTAACCGCCTTCTGTTTTTGCAAAGGCACTTTCACTCATAATGTCTAAAATCTCTTTTTCTTTTTTCTCATCACGATTAAAAACAGACGGCTGTCCATCCTCTTCTAGCGGATTAATCATGACGTTCCCATAGTGAAATTCAAGACCTGCTAATAAGCGATTTTTCACACGGTCTAAATACAATTTCGCTTTTAGCGAAGGTGTTTCAACACGATCCGATATTACTTCATCAATGTGTACAGTTCCGAGCTTCATTAATCCTGGTACAACTTTCGCGACGAAATGTTCCATCTTACTTTCTGGAATATAAAACTGATTACTATTTGAGCGACTCATCATCTTTTGTAATTCAATAAGTCGCATACAATCTTCAATGTGTAAGTGATATAATTTCCCACCATAAAGTGCATTGTTATACATATCCATAACTTGTACACGATTTAGACCATCTATATGAAGTGTAAATCCGCCATTATTTCCCTTCGTAAATTCAAAGTGTAACGGCAACAAACCTTTTGAAACTTGTAATCCCTGAAACAGTTGTTTATTTTGTTTCAGCTGTACATATTCAACTTTAGAAAGTGAAGAGAGCATATCTTTCCATGAAGCTGGTGGTATAAATATCATACTTTCATCTTGTTTCGCATGTACTTCTAGCGCATCCTCATACATTTTTTCGTTATGATACATTTTAATGAGCTGCTGAATAATTGCATCCGTTTCTTGTTTAAAACTATGTACATCTGGTATATATGTAAATTCATTTGAACAATGAAAAGACTCTCTTTTCTCCACCTTAGAAAGAAATTCTCTAAGATGATTTATGAAATACACTTTGGCAAGTTTCAATTGAATTCCAAGAAGAGCACCACCACTTCTCGTAGCTACTGGTGTACATATAAACTCAACATCTAATATTTCACGTGTATCAAAACGGTGTTGTTTACTTTTTGGCCTCAGTGGTTTGTCTGCAAACAACTGAAACATACCACTTGTCAATTGATCATTTCTGTTACTAGTGGAGCTCATTCCACCTGTTTGTTGATTATAGTTTATTTGTATTAATACTGCTGCAACATGTTGACAGTACGTTTGAAAAGACGCTAATGAAGGACAACTACATTTTGCAACAACATCACCCTTTTTGGCTTTTGCTACTGTAACATGGAAATCCTCGTTCCCTTTTACTGTCGCCTCACAAATTTCTTTATTTTCATCGTAATGATCTATTATCACTTTATTTGATTTATAATAGGTTTCACCTCTTTTATATGAGGTCTCTCCGCACACTTCTTTAATAATCGATTTATTCAATGTGAAACTCATCGCTTTGACACTTCCTTAATATAAAACCATTTTCTCTTACTTAACATTTTACATGCTCCACGAGAAAATATAAAATGTTGATTTAACAAAAGAAGATGCTTATTTATAAGCATCTTCTTCACTCTATCTCCATCAACCTCTTCGCCTCAAAATACAACACTTGAATAAACTTCTTCGTATTAATTCGCGTATGACCAGAAGATGCGAGTTCATCTTTCGTCATTTCTGTCATCCGTTTTCTAACTACGGTAAAATCGAAAAATTTTGGAGCATAGCTTTCAAATTTTGGATTTGAAAAGTCTGTTAATCCTAAAGAAGCCAAATGATTTAACGACTGATAAATAGCTCGACGTACTCTTTGTTCAGACGCTTTTTTCTCTTTATCAATATCCGCCTCTAAAGCTAGATCCCCTAATTTCCTTATCGTAATATGATGAAAAATTTCTTTTAACGCAGGAAAGCCAAACTCAAATGTCTGCGCCTTTTCTTGACCATATAAATATTCCAGCATACTAAGTAAATCTTGACTTCCATTCTCTCCCGCAATACCGAGTTCTGATAGTAAAAAGCGCCCTAAATCCCCTATCTTTTTTCCTTCTTGCACTGGTTCAGTGCGCAATTGCGGTTTTTCCCACTGAAACACGTTATTCAATGATTTTTGAATATCGTGTATAGAACGCTCCAATCTAATACGCTCCATCACTTTGCGTACAACAGATACAACTTCGATTTTATTTAATGGTTTTGTAATATAATATTCTACACCAAGTGTATATGCCTCACCTATAAGCTGCTTCGATTCCACTTGAGAAATCATAATGATTTTCCCCGTGAAAGTTGACGCAATGTGACGAACTGTTTCAATTCCGTCCCTCATCGGCATCAACAAATCAATAAATAAAATATCTACTTTTTTAAAATTTAGTTGATCCGCCTCAATAAAAGCTCCGTCATCCGCCTCACCAATTACTTCGCCAAGATCTCCATCTTCAATAATTTGCGAAAGCATCGAACGGAAAACTTCATCATCGTCTACGATATAATAAAACAAATCTATTCCCCTTCCCGCTTTAAACTATCCTCCGGTAAACAAACGATAAACTTACATCCTCTTTTATTTTCTCGGCCTTCTAATCTCACTTCTCCGCCTAGCTCTGTTACCATTTCATTTATGTAAGAAAGCCCAATACCAGTTGACGGTGTTCCCGTTTGATCATACTTGGAAGTAAATCCTGGCTTAAATACTAATTTCTTATACTTTTGTGCAATACCAGGTCCATCGTCAATTACTTCAAAAAATATATGTTGATCTCTTTTATATAGCTTAATAATAACGACACCTTTATCTTCAATTGCTTCAACTGCATTTGCAGCGAGGTTATTAAAAATTGATAGAACTGTATACACGTGGTATGCAGCATGCTCACCTTCTATATGTTTAGAAAAACGTATATCCTTTTCTAGCATTTCAGCATACTTCTCGTTTATTCTAACAATCATTTCTGCTAACTCATGTCCTTCTACATATTCAGCCACATTTTTATCTAATAACAGTTTAGATAATCCTGCAAATATCCTTTGATTATCCTTTTTTATTTCATGCACTTCCCCCGCTATTTTCAATGCTGTTTTACTACTTGAATCAGCGCTTACTTGTAAATTTCGATATAGTTGATATGCTTCTTGTGTAATTAACTCCGCATTTTGTAACGTCTTTTTCAAATGAACAGATTCCACATATAAATTAGAAAGATGCATTAACATATTTTCATTTTCTTTTCGAACTTGCGATTCTTTTAATTTCGTTTCATATAAATTCATCATATTTAAAAAACCAAGTGCAAAGAAACTACGAAAAATAGCAATAATGATGAGTTTATTTACTTCAGAAATCGTTATTGTTGTACCTAGTACTAACATGTGATAAAACGCAAGTTCTGACATACTTGCAACAATTTCAATTGAAATTCCAAGGCATCCAATAATGATTGGTTTCTGATGGAACTTATTTACCCTACAAAGCGAAAAAAAACTGCCATAAATAAAATAATAGAAGAACACAGGATAACGCAAATAAAATGATTCTGTCATATGAAATGAACCTTGCATGATCCAGTCAAGACATACTCGGAATAAGACTACAGATATACCAACAAGAATACCTGCAACTCCTGCTGGTACTCTTCTTAAAAATAATAATAAAAAGAAGAATAGCGGTGTACCGAAGCTAACTCGAAACGTATCATTAAAGGGATGAAAGTTCAGCTCCCCAGCAATCGGCACAACGACCATTAATATAATTAAAAGGGACATATCTTTCTTCCATAATTGATTCCAATTCAAAGGTGACACTTCCTATACTTTTATTCAGTAGTAAAAGCGAAAGCCCGCTTATTGTTATAAACGGGCTTTTTTTCTATATTCTAACCTTTTCTACCGCTTTTATTTGGCGATACTCTGGCTTCCACATTGCTTCTTGCACTGCCATCTTGATATCGTTATCACTTAAGTTCACTCTTGCAACACCTTCTGCAACTGCAACTTTCGCTACTTCAATTGCAACCATTTCTGAGATATTACGTAATTCTTCGACCTCTGGTAAAATAGGTGCTCCTGGCTGACTTGTATCTACCATACTTGCAACTGCTTCAGCAGCCGCTGCGAACATTCCATCCGTCATGACGCTTGCTCGTACTACAATTGTTCCAAGACCAAGCCCTGGGAAAATAAGTGCATTATTTGATTGTCCAATCACATACGTTACACCGTTATATGTAACTGGTTCAAATGGACTTCCTGTTGCAACTAACGCTCTTCCTTCTGTCCACTCGATTAAATCTGCTGGTTTTGCTTCAGCAAGTGGCGTCGGATTCGACATTGGTAAAATGATTGGTCTTTCTACGTGAGAAGCCATTTCTTTAATAATCTCTTCTTTAAATGCACCTGCAACAGTAGATGTACCAATTAAAATTGTCGGTTTTACATGTTTCACAACTTCTGCAAGTCCGATCACATCATTTTGCTTCCACTCACTTACTTCTGCTTCTTTTCTTGCGTACGGAATTTGGAAATCAAGAAGATCTTCCATGTTATCTGTAACTAATCCGTTTCGGTCAATACACCAGAAACGATTATGTGACTCTTCTTCTGATAAGCCAGCACGGACCATTGCATCTCTTACTTGATCTGCGATACCGATTCCAGCTGTACCAGCGCCAAATACAACAACGCGGTGTTCACTTAGCGGTACACCAGAAGCTTTCACTGCCGATAATACTGCCGCAAGTGAAACTGCACCTGTACCTTGAATATCATCATTAAACGTACAAACGTCATGACGGTATTTATCTAAAATTTTTCGTGCGTTACGAGAGCTAAAGTCTTCCCAATGTAAAAGTGCTTTCGGGAATTGTTTATTTACCGCTTGTACAAACGTATCAATAAATTCATCGTAAGCTTCACCTGTTATACGAGGGTGACGATTTCCAATATAAAATGGATTGTTTAATAGTTCCTCACGGTTTGTACCTACATCTAAAATTACCGGTAATACGCGGCTAGGATCGATTCCAACTGCGGCCGTATAAACTGCTAGCTTTCCGATTGCAATGTTAATACCACCAACGCCCCAGTCACCAATTCCTAATATGCCTTCTCCATCTGTTACAACGACTAAATCAATGTTCTCAGCTGTTGCACCAATATTGGTGAAT
This sequence comes from Bacillus sp. N6, assembly GCF_052805735.1. Taxonomy (NCBI): domain Bacteria; kingdom Bacillati; phylum Bacillota; class Bacilli; order Caryophanales; family Bacillaceae; genus Bacillus; species Bacillus sp. N6. The sequence continues at coordinate 1,693,633 of NZ_CM127843.1, read as the reverse complement.
GCTTCTTCAATACCTGATGGATCGTTAATCGATAAATAAACACCACGTGGTTTACGATATTCATGACTATATCTTTGAATTGCTACACCGACAGTTGGTGTATATACAATCGGTAACATTTCACGTAAATGATCTGTTAATATACGATAAAATAATACTTCATTTCGATCATGTAACGCAGTTAAGTATACATTCTTTAATAAATCATCCGGCTGCGAACTAAATTGTTCGTATGCTCGGCGTGCCTGTTCTTCTAACGTTAAAACCGCTGGCGGTAATAACCCTTTTAAACCTAACTCTTCTCTTTCATTTTGTGTGAAAGCTACCCCTTTATTTAAAAGTGGTGTTGATAATACTTCTGCTCCTCTTAATGTTGTTTCTAATGCGCCATTAGAAGCTACTGTAAACTTGCTCATAACATCCCTACCTCTATTCATATATAGCATTTCTATATTGTAAACAAAAAAGAGGGGCTTGTCCCCCCTCTTCTTTTAATTTTTCTTTAAAAGAGTTGCTCCTGCAATCCCTGGGTGCGTCATTTCGAATGGATCTAGAATTAACTCTAAGTCTTCTTGTGACAGTACACCATTTTTCACACAAAGTTCTCGAACGGATTGCCCTGTCGCGATTGCTTCTTTCGCAACGCGAGCTGCTGCTTCATAACCGATATGAGGGTTCACGGCTGTAATAATTCCTACACTCTTCTCAACATACTCTTTTAAGCGATCTTCATTCGCTTCAATTCCTTTTAAGCAATTATCTGTAAAGGCACGGAAACCGTTATTCATAATGCTAATCGATTGCAGTAAGTTGAAAACAAGTACTGGTTCCATAACGTTTAATTCTAATTGTCCTGCTTCTGAAGCAAGGCAAATTGTATGATCATTACCAATTACTTGGAACGCAATTTGGTTAATAACTTCTGGCATAACAGGGTTTACTTTCCCTGGCATAATAGATGAACCTGGCTGACGAGCTGGTAACATAATTTCTGCTAAACCAACACGTGGACCTGATGCCATTAAGCGAAGGTCATTCGCAATTTTAGACATATTCATCATACATACTTTAAGTGCTGCAGATACTTCTGTGTATGCATCTGTATTTTGCGTTGCATCTACTAAGTCTTCTGCACCAACTAGTGGTAGTTCACTAATTGCAGCTAAATGTTTTACAACTGCTTCAATATATTCTGGGTCTGCATTTAAGCCTGTACCAACTGCAGTTGCTCCCATGTTCACTTCATATAAGTGTTGACGTGATTGTTGAATTCGTTTCATATCACGTTCAAGTACGCGAGAGTATGCTTTAAACTCTTGTCCAAGACGAATTGGCACAGCATCTTGTAAATGTGTACGACCCATTTTAATCACATGATCGAACTGTTCTGCTTTTAATTCAAATACATCATGCATATAACCCATCGTTTGTAATAAGCCTTCTAATGCATTTAATGTTGCGATATGAATCGCCGTTGGGAATGCATCGTTTGTTGATTGCGCCATGTTTACATGACTATTTGGACTAATATAGTGATAGTCTCCCTTTTCCATTCCTAATAATTCAAGAGCACGATTGGCAATGACTTCATTTGCATTCATGTTCATTGAAGTACCTGCTCCGCCTTGAATTGGATCTACGATGAAATGATCATGCCATTTTCCATCAAGAATTTCTTGAGCAGCCTCTGCGATTGCGCCACCCTTGTTCAATTCCAATCTTCCTACATCTGTATTAGCAAGCGCTGCTGCTTTTTTTACAATTGCGAACGCTCTAATTAAGCCTTCATGGATTTTGTATCCTGTAATCGGGAAGTTTTCAACTGCACGCATCGTTTGTACGCCGTAGTATGCATAGTTTGGTACTTCTTTTTCACCTAAAAAATCTTTTTCAATTCGAACACCATTTTTAACTTCAGTTAATGTTGCCATGATTATTCACTCCTTAACGATTTCTTATGCTGCTTTTGTTTCTTTGACTGTTTCTACATATTGTTTTGCTTTCTCATTATCGAATTCGCCTTCCCACTTCGACATAACAATGGCCGCTAATGCATTTCCTAATACATTGACAGATGAGCGAATCATATCTAAAATGCGGTCAATTCCCGCAATTAACGCGATACCTTCTAGTGGTAGCCCCATTGAACCTAACGTTGCTAATACAACAACGAACGATGCACCTGGAACTCCCGCCATACCTTTGGATGTTAACATGAGAACGAATAATAACGTTATTTGCTCTGTCAGTGACATGTGCACACCGTACATTTGTGCAACAAATAATGCCGCTAACGCTTGATAAATAGCCGATCCAGTCAAGTTAAATGTATAACCTGTCGGAATTACGAAAGAGGCAACTGCCTTTGGACAACCGAACTCTTCCATTTTTCTCATTATATTAGGTAAAACAGCTTCTGAACTTGCTGTCGTAAATGAAAGAATAAGTTCTTCTTTTAAAATTTTCATTAATGTAAAAATGTTTACGCCAACCATTCTTGCATTAATACCTAATACAATCACAACGAATAGTATAACAGTTACGTATACAGCTAGCACTAGTTTTCCTAAAGGAAGTAGTGTTGCTACACCAAATTTTACAACCGTAACGGCAATTAATGCGAATACACCAAATGGTGCAAATTTCATAACTTGATTTGTAACCCAAAACATCGCTTCGAGTACACCTTCAAAGAAGTTAAAAACAGGCTTTCCTTTTTCCCCAATTGCTGCAACTCCTAAGCCGAATAGTACTGAGAAGAATATAATCGGTAATAGGTCACCTTGTGCAATCGATTCAAATACGTTTTTCGGTACAATGTGAACAATTGTATCAGCAAAACCTTTCTTCTCTGTTGCATCTGCAGTTTGTTTATAAGAAGAAATATCACTTTGCTGTAGATTACTCATATCAACGCCAGTACCTGGTTGGAATATATTCGCTGCAAGTAATCCCATTAAAATAGCAATCGTCGTAATAATTTCGAAATAAAGAATTGTCTTACCGCCTAGTTTCCCAAGCTTTTTCATATCTCCTACACCAGCTACTGCAACAATTAATGCTGAAATAACAATTGGTACTACAATCATTTTAATTAAGTGAATAAATATATCCCCAATTGGTGTGATATAAGAAATCGCCGTTTTATTGCCATAAAAGACTGCCCCTACTACAATCCCTAAAACAAGCGCGACAAAAATTTGTGTTGCCAATCCGAATTTTTTCATTTATGTTCATCCCCTTCATGCGAACGCTTTCAATTTGAATTTATAAAAGCTACTCACACATCTTATAAGCGAACCTACAAAATCATACAAAAACCTACAAGTTCGTCACAAAAAATTCAAATATTTTTCTTATTTTTTTCATTGACACCATTTTGTTAAAAAACGATAAAATAAACTTGATAAGTAATCAGATTGTTTCGTATAATCAAAAAGATATATACTTAAAACAAATCAAAATGAAAAGGAGTGGATGTTATGAAAAACTATACAAAGCAATTCGTCCTATCTTCTTCTTTTCTTTTTCATTTTCTTAAAAAGGAACAAAGGCATTCGCCTTTGTTCCTTTTTTATTGCGATCTATATAGGGGGAATTGTTATGAGACCATATAAACGTGTCTTAATTAAATTAAGCGGCGGTGCACTTGCCGATCAAACTGGAAATAGCTTTAACTCCAAACGATTAGAACATATCGCAAACGAAATTTTATCCATTGTTGATTTAGGTATCGAAGTATCCATCGTCATCGGTGGCGGTAACATTTTTAGGGGACATCTAGCTGAAGAGTGGGGAATTGATCGCGTAGAAGCTGATAATATCGGTACGTTAGGTACAATCATTAACAGCTTAATGCTTCGCGGTGTTTTAACAAGTAAAACAAATAGAGAAGTACGCGTTATGACTTCCATTCCATTTAATGCAGTAGCTGAACCATACATTCGCTTGCGTGCAGTCCACCATTTAGATAACGGTTATATCGTTATCTTTGGAGGCGGTAACGGCCAACCGTTCGTGACGACAGATTATCCAAGTGTACAAAGAGCCATCGAGATGAATAGTGATGCCATATTAGTCGCAAAACAAGGGGTCGATGGCGTCTTTACAAGTGATCCAAAGCATAATAAATCAGCAAAAATGTACAGCAAACTAAACTATAATGATGTCGTTAGACAAAATATACAAGTCATGGATCAAGCGGCATTACTGCTTGCCCGGGACTACAATTTACCAGCACACGTCTTTAACTTTGATGAGCCTGGTGTCATGAAGAAAATATGTTTAGGCGAACATGTGGGGACGTTGATCAATGATGATGTTACGATGCTGGTGCATGAAAAATAATAATTCCCCACCAAAAAGGGTGCCTTTTGTAGGCACCCTTTCCTAATTCATCATCACAAATAGAAGTCAACCAATCCTGCCACTTTCTCCTTACAACGCTCCCAAAAAGATAACTTTTCAAAAAACTCTTTCGTCATTTCTTTCGAATCATGAAAATCCTCTGTTAACGCCTTATTAACTTGTCCTACAATAGGACCACCATAAATATAAAAATTCATTTCATCATTTATATTGAAGCTACGCGAAGTAAAGTTTGTTGTACCTATAACAGTTAACTCATTATCAATTAGCATTAACTTTCCATGAAACATCCCTTTTTTATAACCATATACCGTAATCCCGTTATTAACAGCTTGACGTATATACGGATATGCCGCCTCTTTAATAAGGGGGATATCTGGTTTATATGACCAAAGTATTTTTACTGTAACACCACGTTTTTGCGCTTCAATTAAAGCATTCATTAATTCTTTATTTTTCGCTATAAAATAAGGTGTTGTAATGACGATTGAATGCTGCGCTTGCTTTATTAGCTGTATATATGTTTCAGCGACGTAATGCCCATTGTAACTAGTCATAGTATGTAAAGTATTCCCTTTACTAGCTTTATTCGTACTTCTCTTTATCTCTTCTTTCGTATCTCGTTTCCAATCTAAAGCGAATTGCTGTTCTAAATCTTTTGCCCCTTCTCCTTTAAGACGTACATGATAATCACGCCAATATCCAAATCGCTTATCTTTCCCTAAGTACTCATCTCCTATGTTAAATCCGCCTGTATAGCCAATCTCCCCATCAATCGTCGTAATACGGCGATGATTACGATGGTGAAGTGAATAAAATCCGAATGGTAATGAAGGTTTTCTACTATATGTAAAATGTACACCACTTTCCCGCAATTCATTTATCACCTTTCTTTCAAATGATAAATCATTAATGCGATCAACTGATAAATAGACGTTTACTCCTTCTTTTGCCTTCTCTTTTAATAAGTTTAAAAAAGTATGGCTACTTTTATCATCCGACAAAATGAAGAAATAAGTGTAGATGGAGCTTTTCGCTTCTCTTATATCAGTAAATAATTGTTTATAAAAAGACTTCCCTTCTACATATAATTGAAAGTCACTATAATGAGATGCATACTCTGTCGGCATGTTTTTCCCAGCTTCCATTTTCCTACCTAAGGTAACATCGATATGCATCCAAATTAAAATAAAAACAAAAATAGCAATAATAATAGAAGTAACTCGTAATATTTTTTTAATCATTTTGATTTCCTTCCGATCAAATTACTTTCTACTCTGTAGTGTTTCATTTAAATATGTTTTCATACGAAATGTATTTCTATTGATACCAAACGATTAAAGGAGAGAGAAATATGAAAAGAGGAAAAATCCCTATTGTTTTTATCCCAGGTCTTTTCGGTTCAATGAGTAACATTATCATTCCAGGTACTGGTAATTGGAGTTTTGGACTTTCTGCATTTGTTTACGAACCATTCATCATGATGTTAGAAAGTATGGGGTACGAACGAAATAAAAACTTGTTCATCTGTTTTTATGACTGGCGGCAGCGCATTGTTTTTTCTACACAAAAATATTTATTACAAACAATTGCCTATGCTAAAAAAATTACAGGGTGCGATAAGCTAAATCTAATGTGTCATAGTATGGGCGGGCTTCTTGGACGTTCTTACGTTCAAAGTGAAACATATAAAAATGATGTGAATCAACTTATAATACTCTGCACACCAAACGCTGGATCTCCACCAAATTATAGTTATTGGACTGGAGGTAGTCTCCCTATCCATGCCTCTTCTAAAATAAATATCGTTCATTTTCATATGGAACAATATATTCGTTACTTAAGCATCTTACATAAACTGAATAAGGTTGAGGCGATACATCTTTACTTTCCAGGATTACAAGATGTTATTCCTTGTAAAGATTACGGAAATTATTTATTTATAAGATCTGACTCTTCTCTTACATTTCTTCCTTATAGTAATATGCAAACGAAAAACCCTTTCCTCGATACATTAAATGAAAATAGATTTATTATACAAAAAAGAAATATTGAAACTACACTCATTGCCGGAGATGGAGAGGAAACAATTCAATATTTACAAGTTGTCCCTTCACACTCCAAACTGAAATGGACAGACGGCAAAGTCGTCGGTGATTTACTTACAAAACATGGTGACGGCAACGCTGTTTTACATAGCGTTTTTCTTCTAGAGGGAAATAAATATGTTGTGCATGCTTCACATAACGAAGTGCTCTACAAAAGCATTCCTATATTACAAAAGATACTCTAAATTACAAACAAAAAAGGTATGGCATTAAGCCACACCTTTTCACATTAAACAAAATTCCTCGCATCATTATTTCTTCCAAACTTATAAATCGCAATTAAGAAGAATGCAATTGCGAAAGCAAATAAAATTAAAATGTTTAAATACAACTCCGAGAATGGTATTCCTTGTTGTAGTTTCGATACTGTATCTAACAACCAGCGCTGTGGAAGAAAATTAGCTACTTTTTGTACTGCACTTGGCATAATGTCATATGGGAAATAACATCCAGCAAGTAAGCATGTTGGTACAATGACCATGTTTTGCATCGCATTTGCCGATGCTGAGTTTTTCGAAAAAGCTACAAGGACTAATGATATTCCAATTGCGATTAATGCAAATAGCATTAGTACGCCCATCATCACTATAAAAGGCATATTGATATTCGTATGAAAAACATTCGTTAGGAATAGGATTGTAATCAAAATTTGTACTGTTAGTATTATCATATTTACCCCGACATTAGATAATATGAACTTCTTCCCATCTATCGGCGTTGATAATAGTCTAAAGTACGTTCTATTCTCTTTTTCTTTTAAAATATGACCTGATAAGTTCGCTGCTGAAAACAGCATAAACATAATAAGGTAACCCATCGTTTGATTTGTCATATCTTTATTTTTCGAAGTATCTTCTAGCGTCTCAGTTTTCATTTTAAATGAACTTTTTTGATACCCTGCGTACATATTGTCGAATGTACTTTGATCTGTTCCTGCTACTTTACTAATAGCTGCTATATTATCAATATAATTATATAAATATGATTTTATAAATCCTGTTACTTGATCACCTTTAATCGATGAAATTTCAATATGCTCTGGTTTCCCTTCTCGAACACTTTTTGAAAAACCAGAATCTAATGTAATAACTCCATCAAGTTTTTTGGAAGTGAGTTTATCTTCTACTTCAGACTCCTTAACCTTACTCACATTCACATGATTTAATCCTTCTAAAAACTTTATCGTATCATTTGCTATCGGCTCATTTTCTTTATTTACAATCCCGATATTTAACGTTCCTTGCCCTGCATTTCCGTATATCGAGAAGGAAATGAGCGTCCCTATTATCGGCAAGCTAATTATAATGAGTAAACTTTTTTTATTTTTCAAAAGCACAGATAACGTTTTTTGTATGAGCCATAAAATATCCTTCATACTATAGCCCCTCCCGTCTACGTAATGCAATAATTGCAATTAATAAAAAGAGTGCTGAAATTCCAAGGTTTAAAGAAATGACTGGTAATGCTGCCCCTACATCATTTGCATAAATAATTTTCATAACAGCTGTATTTGCCCAAGTTAATGGTGATAAATTCGTAATGAAATTTTCTTCTATTACGAAATATGCACCTCCAAAAATAGAAGCTAATTGCACAACAACCATAATAATTGCCCTAGACGCTTCAGCTGTTTTCGTAATATATCCGATTCCTAAACCGAAGCTAATTGCTAGAAAGACTTCTGTTAATAAAATAAGAAATATGATTCCAAGATGGTCGCCCCAATTCGCTTGAAAAACAAATTTACTAAATAACATGACGAGTAATATGCACAGGGCATTCGCTACTATGCTACCAAGTACTTTTCCAATGAATATTTCAGCTTTACTTATAGGTGCAGCAATGAGACGATCTCCTGTTTTACGTATTCGTTCTCCTCGAATTAAAGAACTCGCTCCCATCGCAGCATATAGTGCAATCATCGTTGTCATTACAACCGCATAGTAATCCATAGAACCTGGTTTTTTCGCAGCTTGTAAAGATGTTTCTTTTATATAATCATTATGATTTCCGTTTGAAATAACCGTACTAACCTTAGTAGGATCTACTTTTGCAACTTCGACCGCTACATTGTACTTATCAACAAATGTTGTAAGCATTCCTTCCACAATACTTCCCTCAATACTACTTTTGTCACTTCCATAAAATTTTGCACCATCTTTATTTAACTCTACATAAGCGGCATATTTATTTTGCTTCACTTCTTCTTTCCCATCTATACTGCCGGAAGCTTTTTTAAAATGAATACCTAATTTATCCACTTCTTTCGTAAATGCTTCAAATGATTGAGAAAACGTGCTACTCGCTTCATCTTTATATAGCACTTGTATATCTTTAATCGAATGACTATCACTATTAAATGCGTTGGTTAACGCTGTTCCTAACACAAGCATAAGCACAATCGGAAATGCTAACATAAAAACTAAAGTCCTTACGTCTCTGAAATCTCTTTTAATATGCATAATTGCAATATTGAAGATGTTCAATTGATGAACCTCCCTTTACCTTTTCTTCATTTACCTTTTATTTATCTCGTAAGTTTCTTCCCGTCAATGTAAGAAATACTGTTTCTAAGTTGGGAGCCTGCTCCTCTAATGAACGAATTTCAATATCATGATTGATACAGTGTTGAATGATTTTATTTAAATTATTTAATCCCGCATCAGAATTCACTTTAATTACGTTTTCTTCAATTTGAACTGCTTTCACACCGTTTATCTCTTTTAATTTTTCCACGTCTAAATTTTCCACCGACTTCACTTCAATCCAAATATCTTTCGTATCAGTAATAATCGATTTTAGTTGTTCTTTCGTACCTTCTGCAATTACTTTACCGTGATCTACTATTGCTATTTTCGTACAAATCTCTTCTACCTCTTCCATGTAGTGACTCGTATAAATAATTGTACTTCCCATTTCATTTAATTTACGTACTGACTGCAAAATGTAGTTTCTTGACTGTGGATCAATTCCAACTGTCGGCTCATCCATAATAATTAACTTCGGTCTATGAGCAATTGCACAAGCGATATTCAGTCTTCGCTTCATCCCACCAGAAAAGTTCTTCGGATAGCTTTTCTGTTTATCACTAAGTCCTACAAATTGAAGAGCTTCCTCTACCCTAGCTTTTAATTCGGTTCCACGTAATCCGTACAATCCAGCAAAGAATTTCACATTTTCATAGGCAGTTAGCTCTTCATAAATCGCAATATCTTGTGGAACAATACCGATATTCATTTTCGCAAATCGATTATGTTTCTTTATATTTTTTCCTAGTATGCTAATTTCACCTTCATTACTTCTTAACAAACCAGCAATCATATTTATCGTTGTACTCTTACCAGCACCATTTGATCCTAAAAAGCCAAATATTTCTCCTTCTTTAATAGATAAAGACATATTATCAACTGCGATGAAATCACCAAATTTTTTCGTTAAATTTTTAATTTCTAATGTATTCATCATTTTCACCCCTATTTCGGTTTCTCTGCTATTAGTATAAACAAAAAGAATGAACCTGCTCAGTGCAGAAGTTCATTCTTTTCACATGAGAATATTCACTTTTTTCATATGAGATGGTTCATCCTCGTCCCATTCTCTTTATATTGGCAACAACATCGTTACTGAAAAACCACTTGTCCCATCTACAATAATTTTTCCGTTTACAGACGCCGTTCGCTCCTCCATCCCCATAATACCGAGACCTTTTTTAACAAGTACTGCACCTTTGCCGTTATCCTTCACTTGTACCTTTACCATCTTGTTAAGTACATGAATATCTATAGAAATGACTGTCGCATCAGCATATTTCATTGCATTTGTTAGTGCTTCTGTAACATTCTCACCGATAATTTTCCACTGAATGGGAGAAATCATATCTAAGTTCCCTTTGTACACAAAAGGAATATTCACATCATTCTTACCGGCAAATTCCTCTATGAATAATTTCATACGATGAATGCCAATTTGCTCAGTTGGTGGTTTCATATTTTTTAATGTAATCCGAATGCTTTCAATACCATCTTTTGAAATGTGAATTGCATTTTGTAATAACTCGGCTGATTTTTCTTTATCTATCTCCATTAACCTCTTTGCTGCTTCCATTTGAATAAGTGCACCTGTCATCGAGTGGCCAATTTTATCATGAATTTCTTGAGAAAGTCGATTTCTCTCTTCTAACTTAAATGTGTATTCTGATTGCCTTATGTACTCTTTATTTTCATGTAAGCTTTTCGTCAATCGCTGCATATCTTTTCGCATCTTATCATTTTGTGATTCAAGCTTTAATAAGCGCGATATATACCGTTCTGCCATAATTAATACGAGGAAAGAAAATGCAACAATTAATCCGTATGTCATTCGAATACTTTCATCTGAAATCGTAATTGGGAGCATCATAATGACAAAGCGTGGCCAATTCTTTTCTATGTAATAGAATGTAATTTCGTATAAATTCAAAGGTAAAAACAAAATAAAAAATGGATGAACCCTCCATGTAAATAACATAACTACACCAATTGACATACAGATTAATATTTTTTTATACGTATCTTTTTTAAATATAGAAATCATTACGTTTACAGAGAGGTAAATAAGTAAAGTAAATATAACCCACGATAAATTTGCTACATTTGCGTAAATATAACTAAACACAATATATAAAAAGACAATTAATTTACTTACAGTTAACCAAAATTCCATATCATTAATCTACTTTCCCTGTTAAGTAATAAATCGCAATTTGTGTGCGATGTTCCAGTCCAGTTTTCCCTAAAACTGACGTAATATAATTTGCAATTGTTCCTTCAGATATAAAAAGCTGTTTCGAAATTTCTTTATTTGAGAAGCCTTTTGCAATTAATGCGATAATACTAAGCTCCCTTTCTGTGAAAAGGCTCTTATCAATTTTACATTCTTCCTCTTTACTTTCCATTAAATTAGACTTAATTTTATCGAGGACAACATCTTGCATAACAGTTTGACCGTTATATACTCCTTTTATCGCATCACGAATCCGCTCCGGATCGTTATTTTTTAATAAATAACCTTTCGCTCCGTTTTTTACTGCATCCAAAATATATTCATCATCATCAAACGTCGTCAAAATAAGCGGTTTTGTTTTCGTCTCTTCACAAATGAACTTCGTCGCCTCTACCCCGTTCATATTTGGCATGCGAACATCTAATAGAGCGATATCAACATCGTTCTTTTTGCAATACTCCACTGCTTCTTTTCCATCATTTACTGTATCTACAACTTCAAACTCTTCATATGTATTTAAAATAATTTTCATGCCTTCTCTAATAAAAGAGTTATCATCTGCTATTAATATTTTAATTTTCATGTTTGTTAGTATGGACCATCCGTACTAACATTCACATCCTTTCTTCCCGTAACATTTCCTACTTGCTCATTATATACTTCTCTTTACCATTTTTTCACACCTTTTTTCATCTAGCTCTCCTGCAAAAAATATATTATTCTTTTTTTATAAAATGTGTAGGGTGACTTATCATTCTTTACGTCTATATAATAGAATGCGTCAAAAAGGAGGGAGAGACCGATTGAGGAAAAACAATTAATTGAAAAAGCACAGCAAGGAAGCGAGCATGCTTTTCGTATCCTTGTACAAACATATCGTCATTATATTTTTCAAGTTATCTTTTCTATTTTAAGACATGAAGAAGATGCTAAAGATGTTACACAAGAAGTATTCGTAAAAATTCATACCTCTCTCCCAAATTATCAATTTCGCGGATTAAAAACGTGGATGGCACGTATTGCCACCAATCACGCTATTGATTATAAGAGAAAGAAAGCTAGAGAACACGAAGAACTCTCCTTATGTAAAGAAACAGAGGAAAATATAAAATCCTCTCATAACATTGAAGCTTTACTATTGACGAAAGAGCAAAAATTACTTATTGCTCAAAAACTGAGAGAACTTCCGGAAAATTACCGTGACGTTGTTCTCGCGCATTACTTGGAGGAAAAAAGTTATCAAGAAATTGCTTTCCAAGAAAACATCGAAGTGAAAACAGTAGAAATGAAACTGTATCGGGCAAGAAAATGGATAAAAAAACATTGGAAGGAGGAAGAGTTTCTATGATGCATTATTCAAAAGAAGATTGGCGCAATTATACATTAGATTTTATAGAAAACAATGAACGTGAATCTATGGAAGAACATCTTTATGAATGTGATCATTGTTTAGCACTTTATATGGAAAGTATTGATGAACAACATGAAAACCTTCCAATGATAAATGATGATTCATTTACGAACGAAGTTATGACGCAAATTAATTTTGAAACGCTACAACCTAATGAAAATATAAAAACAAACTCACTAAAACGCACAATTATTCACTACATAATTGCGACTGCAGCTACAATTATTTTTATGGTAAGTGGTTTATTCCAATATATTTTTACAGCGACATCAAATTTCGAGAAATCTTCAAAACATAACGAGTCTTCTATCTCACAACAAATTGTAAACAAATCGGTAGATACATCAAAAAAGGACGGAGGTTTAAAGCATGAATAAAAACCCCTTTTTAGCACTTGTATTAGGGCTAATTCCTGGGCTTGGACATTTATACTTAAAAAAGCTAGGACGGTTTATTCTATATAGCGGAGGATCTTTATTTCTATTCTCCTTTGCAGTATTTTGTACCATAGGAGTAAGAGGACGTGATATCGCTTTTCTTTCTCTATTTTTACTAGCTGTTCTATGGGTAATTAACTTACTAGATTTAGTTATCACCATTATAAAACAAACGAAAAAACAAGAAGCTGGAGAATTGATAAATTCTTCTAAAGAGAGCGAACGATTTTATATCATTCTCCTATCCATCATCCCTGGACTTGGCCATTTCCAATTAGGACTTATGCAACGCGGTCTTACGTTTTTAGTCGCTTGCGCTGGCTTAGGCAGCATGATTATATTTGTAACATTATTAACATCTCAAGGAAGTTTCCTTATCTTTCTTATTACGTTACCTGTTTTATGGATTTATAATTTCTTTGACGTTGTTCAGCAACTACAGAAAAAAGAACGCGACGAGCAATTAATTGACCGTACTATTTTCGAAGATTTTGAAGAACATCGAGAGCAAGGAAAGAAAAGTAAAACATTTGCTTCTATTTTAGCGATGTTCCCTGGAGCAGGTCATATGTATTTAGGTTTACAACGCCGTGGTCTTCAGCTTATGGCAGCCTTTTTACTATCTATTTATTTACTCGACTTATTAAGACTTTCTGCGTTTTTATTTTTAGTACCAATCATTTGGTTCTATAGCTTTTTTGATGCGTTACAGCAAACAGCAAAATACGGAAAAGAACGAGTACAAGACGAACCCATTATCGATTATTTTATAAATCATCAAAGATGGATTGGTATCGGATTAATTACACTCGGTGGTTATTATTTATTAAATCAAACAGTCCTTCCTATTTTGAATGATTATTTTGTAACTATATTTAATATTCATCTTAGTGAACTATATTATCGCTATTTCCAGACATCTATCGTTGCGCTCCTTTTAATTGGTGGCGGCTTTAAATTGTTACTTGGAAATAAAGAAAACAAAGGTGGGACAAGCGAATGAGGACTTGGCGTGTTGGAACATTCTCAATGGGGCTTTCTATTATATCGTTAGGATGCTTTTTACTATTTTCAGTCATAAAAGGAATTCAAGTATTAGATACACTAACTGCATGGTGGCCAGTTTTACTTATCATACTTGGAGCTGAAGTTTTACTATACCTTCTATTTTCTAAGAAGGAACAATCATTTATTAAATATGATATTTTTAGTATTTTCTTTATCGGTGTTTTAGGAAGCGTTGGAATTGCTTTTTACTGTTTATTATCAACTGGATTACTAGAAGAAGTTCGTCACTCTATTAACACAACGAGGCAAACGAGTAATATTCCAGACGGACAATTTGATATACCTGAATCTATCAAAAAAATCGTAGTAGATGCAGGACATCAGCCTCTAACGATAGAGGGAAATAATACAAATCAAATTCACCTTTTGGGAACTTATGAAATGACGACGCAAGCAAATGAAAAACTCAATTTAAAACGAGATGATTTCCTTTCGGTTCAAACGGCTGGAGAAACGATGTACATCGCTTTAAAATCATTACCTGTTCAGCATACGTTATTTAACTCAGCACCACAGGTGAAACCAACGCTTGTTCTTCCGCAAAATAAAAATGTGGAAATTCGCGCTTCAAATAACGAGCTATCTCTTTATCCTGGCCAATTACAAAATAATTGGTTTGTACAAAACAACTCAAGTGTATCTGTTCATTTAGCTAAAGAAAGTGATGTTTCTTTAACAGCAATAACAAATCAAAAAGAAACACACGGAAACACACCTTGGGAGCAAGTAGAAGATTTAACGAAAAAAGAAAATAATTCTTCAGAAGAACATCCAGAATTAAACGAGCAAGAACATTGGTATAAAAATTCGATTAAAACTGGAAATGGGACGTACAAGTTAAATATTGAGAAAGCTTATAATTTGAATATGAGCGTTATCGAAAAATAAGAAAAACCTTCCACAATTGTGGAAGGTTTTTCTTATATAATCGCTTTAATTCCTTCTAAAATTAATCCAATCATAAATCCACACACAGCACCGTTCACACGGATCCACTGCAAATCTTTACCGACATTATTTTCAATCATTTCGATTAATGTTTTATCATCTAACTTATCCAGGTTTTCTTGTACAAGCTTACCGATTTTCGAATGGTTCTTCTCAACAAGATTCACAACTTGTTTTTGTAACCAATCTTCTATTTTTTGAACAGTCATTTCGTCTTCTTTTATTTGATTCATTTGTTTTTGTAAAAATGGAATAACATATTTATCAGCAAATTCTTCATTTTTTACAAAAGTAACTGCTCTTTGTTGCACTTGCTCCAGCATCTCTTTTATTTTGTCAGTAGCATTCCAATTCGCAATCCACTTTTCTTTCCAATTTTCTAATTCCTGTAATAAAGCTTCATTTTCTTTTACATTTATAATTTCTTGACGAATCTTCGCCAATATAAGTTGTCTTGTGCTATTATCCGCATCTTGTAAGCTGTTAATATTACTAATGATAAACTTCTGCAAAATGCCACCAATTTTATCTTCATCTACAATATTCATAAATGATTTCAAAGTAAACTGCAAGAACCCATCTACTTTTATATTTTCCATTGCCTTCATACCTAAGCTTCCGAGTTGGTAACGAGCTTCATCTTGCGCTGTCCAATCTTTCACTTTTACTAATATGTGATCAAGTGTCTTTTCATCATATTCTTGCACAACTAATTGATCAACAAGCACTTGTAAAATGTTACTTGTATTAATTGTATGTAAATATGTTTTTAATTCTTTTTCAATAATAACAGCTAGCTTTTCTGTATCTATTGTTACAATCGCTTTCTCTGCAATCGTTACAATCCCTTTTTTCACAGCATCAGACTGTATTTCTCTTTCAGCAATTTGCAGCACCATTTGTGCTAACTGCATCTCTTTTACTTTATTCGTAATACTTTCTTTCGTCAGCCATTCATTTTCTAACGTATGAATAAGCCCTTTCGTTACCCGTTTACGATTTTTAGGTAGCAATGCGGTATGCGGAATTGGGATCCCCATCGGATGACGGAACAATGCTGTAACCGCGAACCAATCCGCAAGTCCACCAACCAATCCAGCTTCAAATCCCCCTTGTATAATCTCCCCTGCTACCGTTCCTTGAAAAGGGATAGAAGCCGCAAAACCGACACCCATAACCCCAAGCGAAATACCCGCTATATATTTAGTCTGTAATGACATCGTATACACATCCTCTTATTATGTAAAATAAAGCTTTTTGTTGTATTTATTCAATATTAGTTATCCTTTATATATACTATAAAGAACTATTATGAAAATAACAAAGATTTTTATGTACATGAAAAAAATGAGGCTACAACTAGCCTCATTTTTCTTATATTGTTAATTCTAAACCTTTCTTATAATAATCACTCATTACATCTTGTGGAACCATACTTCCACCCGTTCCCCACACAATATGAGTACCTTTTGTCACCTTCTCTGTTAACTGTTGCTTTTGTAAATACTCATCTTCTTTACATACTTTCACTGGCCCTATCATACCTGCTAGTGCAGAAGGCTCTAAATAAATATTCTCCGTATCAGCCAGTTCTTTTAACAATCTATATAACTCTTCATCGCTTACTGTATAATTTCCACTTAAAAATGGTTCCATCGTTTTCCCAACAAATCCAGACGGTCTTCCTACCGCAAGTCCATCCGCATCTGTTACATTATCAATTCCGATATCTTGAACAGCAATTTTGTCATGAAGGCCTGTCATTAAGCCGAGTAACATACATGGAGAATGTGTTGGCTCTGCAAAGAAACAATGAACGTTGTCTTTATACAATAACTTTAAACCAAATGCTACTCCGCCAGGTCCGCCCCCGACACCACATGGTAAATAAACGAATAGAGGATGTTCTTCATCTACTACAATCTCTAACTTTTCTAATTGCTTTTGTAATCGTGATGCCGCTACTGCGTATCCTAAAAATAAATCATGTGAATTTTCATCATCTACAAAATAACAGCTAGGATCAGCATCAGCTTGCCTTCTTCCTTCTTCTACAGCTTTACTATAATCATCTTCATATTCAATAACATTTACACCTTTACTTCTTAATAAATCTTTTTTCCATTGTTTCGCATCTGCTGACATATGAACAGTGACATTAAAACCTAGTTTTGCACTCATAATCCCAATACTCAATCCTAAATTACCTGTAGAACCTACCGCAATTGAATATTTCGCGAAAAACTCCCTACATGTATCACTATCTAAAATAGAATAATCATCTTCTTCTGTTAACATTCCATGCTGCAATGCTAGTTGTTCAGCATGTTTCAATACTTCATAAATGCCGCCCCTAGCTTTTATTGATCCTGATATCGGAAGATGACTATCACATTTTAATAATAATTCCCCTAAAATAGGTTGCTCGTAATTTTTCTCTAAAGCTTCTTTCATAGAAGGTATTTTCACTAAAGGTGATTCAATTATGCCGTTCGTCTCTTTCGTTTCAGGAAAAACTTTCGCAATATATGGTGCAAAACGCTTTAATCTCTCTTCCGCATCTTTTACATTCTCTTCATTAAGTGGTGAATCTTTTATTGCTGTTTCATACTTTTCTATGTTTGGATTTATCCAAAATACTTCTTCTGTTGCAATAAGCTTATTCACTAATGGATATTCTGCTTGTAATGCCCCTATTTCTTTCATTTTGTTTCCTCCTTATATCCTTGTAGCTCACCATACAATAAATTATAATTAATTTTAATATAGTTTAACACAAATAATCCAATTAAGTTAATTTTAATTTAATTTATTTAAATATAATTTAATAATTATTAAGGAGATTTTCATTATGGAAAATATAGATATTGGTAAAAAAATTGAAAAACAAAGAAAAGAAAAAGGTTTAACTAGTAAAGAACTAGCAAAGATGGCCGATATTACACCATCAATGTTAAGTCAAATTGAGCGCGGGTCCGCTAACCCTTCTATCCAAACATTAAAAGTGCTTGCTAAAGCTCTTGATGTGCCAACATTTAGCTTTTTACTTGAAGATACAAATACAGACGATTTAATTGTACGTTCCCATAAACGAAAGAAAATGATTATTGATAATTTATCATATGAAATGCTTTCACCTGATTTCACTGGAAATTTAGCAACAGCAATTATGACCGTCCCGCCTAATACAGCTTCATCAGAAAATGTGCTAGAACATAAAGGAGAAGAATTAGCATTTGTATTAGATGGGAAAATCACATTATATTTAAATGCGGAAGAATACGTATTAGAAACTGGCGACAGTGTAAAAATACCTGCTTATTTAAAGCATAAATGGGTGAATCATTTTGAAAAAAACGCGATAGTCTTATTTTCTGTTACTCCGCCGATTTTTTAATATATCAATAAAAACAGGATGATTCTTATAAAGTGAGGATTATCCTGTTTTTATTAAATAAGAAAGTGAAATTTTTGTTAAAAACTTAACAGTTGGACCCAATCCGAACAATCCTCCTAAAAACATATTTACAAGTAAAACTATCCCTCCCATTGATGCTAACGTATCATGAGTCAGATTCATCCCACCACTACCAGAGGCACTTGTAATATTCACATAAAAATAAGAAATATGTAAAAATTAATTAATTTTTCAGAATTTTGTTGAAAAATATGGTAAAATCACTCTTATACTTCTTCTATTTTGCTATTATAGAAATAATTAAATTAGGATACTTTTATCGAATGGGGGAATATATAATGAGTGTGTTATTAAAAGGGCATGAACAGATTGTCAACGAATTAAACATTTTATATCAAGTAATGGTAGCGGAGCAATTAATTGAAGCGAAACAATTAAAAGAAAAAATAGAGAAACAGATTAATAAAATTGAAGCTGATCAAACTCTATCGCTTTACTACTCCCTACTAAACTTTAAATATAAGGTCCTAACCGATTGGACAAACATTAAGTATGATACTTTTAGTCAAATTGTTCGTTTAGACAATCCAATAACTGAAGACTTTATTACTTATTATTATCACTTTTTTAAAGCTGAACATGCTACCATTATTGGAAATTATGATGAAGCAAAAAAAGAATACGAAAAAGCTGAATCCCTTTTAAAACATGTACCAGGCGAACTAGAAGAAGCTGAATATAAATATAAATTTGCTATATTTAATCACCATACAAACAAACCACTTACAGCAATCAATTATGCAAATCAAGCTAAAGAGATTTTCTCAAAATATCCACGTTATGAAATTAAAATAGCTCTATGCGAAAACATTTTAGGCTCATGTTCTGTTTATTTAAAACAATTCGAACAAGCCGAAGAGAACTATAATTCAGCAATCAATATTTTACAAAAGCTGAAAGACGATACACTAATCTTAAAAGTTCGAAATAACTTAGGTTGGCTCTACTCTTCTCAAAATCTATCAACCCTTGCTATTAGACATCTTACAATAGTTACAAACAAATTACCTAAACACCTAAAAGCCAATTTTCTACAAGCCAAAGAACATTTTAGTTTAAATGAAAAAGAACTTGCAAACGATTGGGTTCAAAAAGGCTTAGAAATTTGTAATGAATTAAATAATCAAGAATATAAACACCATTTCACTATCTTAAAAACACAACACACTGGTATTCTAGACGACTTAGAAAACGCAATCATTGCAGGCACTACATATTTTAACAGTAAAGAATTATACGATTATGTACAAGAATATTACGAATTATTAGCAGTAGAATTTCATAAAGTGAATAAAATAGAGAAATCTCAAAAATATTTTTTCAAAACTTACGAAGCAAAACAAAAATTATTAACTAAGGAGGCACTAAGATAATGAAAAAGATTAGTTTAGCTATTTTAACCTTTACATGCATACTTGCTTTTGGATTTAATAATTTTACTGAAAGTCAACAAGCAAAACAACTTCCAAAATGGGATACAGATAAACAAGAAACACATGCAGACCTATAGAAACCTAAAAACCCCTAATAAAGGGGTTTTTAGGTTTCTACAATATAATGATTTAGCATATGATGAAGAAATATGCTTATAAAAGATAGCCATATACTCTCTGTACATGGCTATCTTTTATTTTTTCGGCACCAACAAAATCCCTAAACTAATAATACAAAAGCTCATTATTTGCTCTGCTGATAGACCAAACAGAACCGAATTTTGTTCACTAACAAGCGAAATAATAATATGAGCAAACCCCTCAATAATTAGAAAAACACTTATATTCTTTCCATTTCCGAGCCTTTCATTTTTCATCCATAACAAGCCCATTATACAAAGAGCAAGGATGATCTCGTATACGAATATAGGGTGATATAAAAGTTTAGATTCATATATTTTCATTCCCCATGGTAGTGTCGTTTGTGCACCTACTTCATGATGTAATAGAAAATAAAAGATAATACTCACACACAGACCAAAAGGCAATGCATCAAGTAAAATACGAAGCGAAAATTGCTCCTTTTTACTTTTCCAAACAATGTATACACTCGCAATTACGCATCCTACTACAATATGTTGCATACTTCCAACAGCTAATATTGCTTGCACTGGCGCCCCAAAGGCCCATACAGGATTTAAAATTGCTGGTGCAAACTTCCATACAAATACGATGATAAGAAAAGCATTTGTTACGGCATCCATCATTTTTTCATATGATACATTTTGATGCCTCATCTTTCGTTTCATCAACATAAATCCAAATAGACTTCCAATTATAAGAGATATGGGTTGTAACCTCACGATCCACTCCATCGTCACCAAATCTCCTTTTAATTCTCAATCAATTTCTTAAATTTCTTTTCTAATTGATCTGGTGGTAATACACCTCGTACATGATCTACTATAATTCCATCTTTATTAACAAAAAATGTCGTCGGTAAAGAGAATACTTTATAATCTAGTCCAGCTACTCCGTCCATATCTAGTAGAACAGGAAACTCAAAACCATAACGATTAGCAAATGCGCTTGCTTCTTGTACTGGGTCACTAACAGTTGCATTCACCGCAAAAATTTCAACATCCTTTTTATATTTATCATACATATGAACTAAGTCAGGTGCCTCCATTTCACACGGCCCACACCATGATGCCCAAAAATTAATAATATACGGTTTTCCCTTTGCATCATTTAACGACTGTAACTTTCCGTCTAATCCTTTTAATGTGATGCTAGGTGCTTTAAAACCGACTTGTGGTAATACTTCTTTCTCCTGTAACTCTGCTTGCTTTGCTTTTCTTTCCTTCTCTTCTTTCTTTGAATTATAAAAGTTAACCCCCGCCCAAACGAGTGCCCCTACTAATATAATAGCAATTAGTTTCTTCACTTTTCTTCCTCCTCATTTTTAAAAACCTGTAAATCCACCGAATAGACGAATAAAGAATGCTGTAATTTTCGTCATTTGATTTGTATACAATAAAATACCTGTTACAATCATCATTCCACCGCCAATTTTCATCATGACATTGGCATATGTAACAATCCATTTTACCTTCCCAATAAAGAATGCCATCACGAAAAATGGAACCGCAAACCCAAGAGTATACGCTGTAATATAAAGAAGCGCCCCTTCAGGATTCGTCGCGCCAAGCATGAGTACAGCTGAAAATATCGGTCCAACACATGGCGTCCAACCTGCTGCATATGTCATACCGACTAAAATCGAGCGAATATATCCAGTCGATTTACTTCTATACTGCACCTTTTTCTCTGCCATAAGCCACTTAGGCTGAAACAAGCCCGTCATAAATAGCCCCATTAAAACAATAAAAATCCCACCAATTTGTTGAATCAATTTTTGGTTAGATGAAAATGTTATTCCAATCCAGCTTACCGATAAACCTAACGCGTAAAATATAACCGAAAATCCGATCATAAAAAATACTGTATGTATAATCGCTGATTTTTGCATAATCCCACGATTTTCTTTTAAATCTTGGATAGACACACCTGTAATATAAGATAAATAAGATGGATATAGCGGTAAAGAGCACGGTGATATAAATGACAATACTCCCGCCCCAGCCACAAGCCAAATTGTTAAATCTGCTGCATTCATTTTATTCCCCCTAAAACACTACAATGAGTAGTGTTTATTCTTAAAAAAAGAGGCTATATGCACTCTCCGACAATAAGTACAACCGACATACAGAATAAACCTACTGTTACATATCCCGAATTCGTATGTAACGGAATAGTAAGCTTAACAACCTTTTCATTTAACACTTGCTCGATTCGTAAATTTATTGCTATTTTTGCAAATAAAGCTGTAACACATCGATTTTCCATTGTCTTTATTTTAATTAATTTTAATAACGCGCTACCTAACTCAAGTGAGGATTCCATTTTTTGCATCGCATATTTATCAGCAGCTAGTTCCTGATACGTATGATATCGCTGTAACAACCCTTTTAATATCGGTATGTACATCATTCCTTCTGCTAATAGCGTAAAACAAAATAATTTTAGCGGATCCCAATTCTTTTGATGATATTCTTCATGGAAAATAATTGCATCCATTTCTTCATCTGAAAATGTTTGAAGCATCCCTTCTGACATGACAACTTTCGGACGAAATAGCCCAATTGTAAATGCCGCAACTTCCGTAGTCGGCAATATATATATTTGTTTTCCTTTTCGGACGAAAGGGATAAGTACTTTTTGTAATTTTTTACTATAGAAAAATTGTCGCCAAATTCTTTTGCACACGATTAATACAGTAAGTAATAATAATCCAGCGATTATTATACGAATCAGCGATAATTCTTTCATATGTTTTTCTAACTGGAACAAGCAAAATTTTGAAAGAAGGAACATCTTATTTTGAAACAGAAATGGATATGTAACGTAATACAGTAACAAGCTGAAAAAGAGGGTACTAACAATTACTGCTAACAATACGATTTTACGCATTTGCCATTTCATTTCATTAATCCTCTCTTTTTAACTGACTCAATTTGTCTTCTAACTTTTTTATTAAAGTCGGATCAGCCTGCTCTAACTCATCTAACATATGATTTACAACTAAATCTCCAAATTCCCCCATCAATTCCTGTGTCATTTTCTTCGTTTGATTGGATAAGAATTCTTCTTTCGTTTGTACAGCACGATATATGCCACTTCTTTTCACAGTCTGTTTTTCTAAGTGTAATTTCTCTACTAACCTGTTCATAACTGTCATAACAGTGTTAAAATTCACAGGTGATTCTTCACTTAATTTCTGCTGCACTTCTTTAATCGTAATACCATCGCTAGACCAAACAATCTCCATAATTTTTGCTTCAAGCGGTCCAAAGAAATGATTTAACCCGTGCTCATTTAACTTATAGTTTTGAGTAAACATTGTACAACTCCTTTCACACTACGAATTGTAGTATAAATTAAATGAAAGGTCAAACGTAAATGATATATACGAAAATTAACTACCTATAAATACATAGGCTATTCCATTCATTTTAAACCTAATTTTTCTCCAAATGTATCAAAAAGGTACTGCTCTAATATTTGTACACTAAACTTCTCATTACGCCCAAGGGCAAATAATTCCCGATCTTTCGCTACGATAGTATCTAACGGAATAACTACATTATCCACTATTTTTACAATTTCGATTATATTACTTTTCACATTCACTTCTGTTTTAAATTCAACGTTTTCTAACACTATATGTGAACGTCTTCCTGATGCAAAAAAAGTAAAATTAGGATTTTTAACAACGCCAATTTCAGTCTCTAACGCATATAAATAGTGAAAAATTACATCTCTATGTCCATCTTTTATTATTTTTTCATCCTTCTCATCGTCTAAGTATTCTTTCAGCTTCGTTGTAAATTCAAATCGAAAATCCACTTTTTTCACGCTCCTTCTTTGTATTTCATATTAAATAAATATATTGAAATAATTTTACCATATTGTAATAAAACTTCCTATTAAAAGTAAAAACTGTTTTAGAAAATCGCTATTATTTCCGATACCCTTTTAAAATATAAGTATAAATTCAATATGAATGAATGCGTCATTATATCTATTTAAACATATTTTTTCCATATTTTGAAACATTAGTATGAAATATTATATATCAATGAATGGTTTCTAATGCATTGTTATATATAGTCAGTAGTTTCTTTACTATTCCGATATACTTAAGCTATATTTTCTAATTATTGATTACATTACGGAAGGAATGTAACTCTCTTCTATCGAATTTTTATATAACAAAAATGATTAGGTGGTGCTTTACTATGAAATTAGCTGTCATTGGTGGCGGTGATTTACAAGATTCAAATCACTTGCCTATTAATGAACGCCTTATAGAATTAACAAATAAACAGTACCCAAAAATATTGTTTATTCCAACGGCTAGTCATGATGATGAAAGCTATATAAAATTATTTTTAGACACGTTTGAAAAACAATTACATTGTGAAGTACAAATTTTACGTACTACAACAGATTCACCTTCTAAGTATGAAATAGACGAGATGATTCATTCAGCCGATTTAATTTATCTAGGTGGCGGGAACTATATTCACATGCTTACGCAATGGAAAGAACATAGACTCGATGAAAAATTATTATTGGCTCTGCAACAAGGAACACTTATTGCTGGTTATAGCGCTGGTGCTATGTGTTGGTTCACGTCTAGTATCCGATCAGATTATGAAGGTTCTGGTTATATAGAAAGTAACGGATGGGGTATTGTTAATAAAAGATTTTGTCCACATTATAATCAATTAAACAGAATGAACGCCTTCCATTCCTTTTTACAAAATCATCAAGGGAATATAGAAGGAATTGCACTCGAGGATAATTGCGCTTTATATATTACAGAAGAATCCTTTGAGATTATCGGTGAACCGGAAAAAGCGTGGGAGTTTTATATGAGTGATAAAACACTCATTAGACAACATTTTGATATCACTTTAAAAAGCTATTTGTAAACCTGCACTTACGAAAAAATGTCCCTAAGTCTAATAACTTAGGGACATTTTTTCTATTTAACTAACTAATCGTGTAATTCGTTTCTTTTGCCATGAAAGCTTATAATATGCATACTGTAATATTAAGCTGACAATAAATGCTGCTGGATACCCGATCCAGATGCCTTCTATTCCAAGACTTGTATGGTAAGAAAGATAATATGCTACGGGTACTTCTACAAGCCAAATTGAAACAACTCCAATAACAGTTGGCCAAAGTACTGTACCGCTCGCTCGCATTGTCGCACTAATAATTTGTGCATGACCGAAAATTAAATAACTCCATAACGTAATCATAACTAAGCTATGAGCAATTTCAATTGTAGTTTGACTCGTTAAAAATAGTGATAAGATGTCTCTTGAGAATAAGTAAATAAGAGATATTAACACACCACCGATGACGTAGTTCATAATAATTCCGGCCTTCACAACTTTTTGCAATCGATCAAATTGATTCGCACCAATCGATTGTGCTGCAAAAATGGAAACTGTAATACCAAGGCTAACTGCTGGCATTTGTACATAACTTGCAACTTGATTCACAACGCCGTAAGCAGCTGTTGCATCCGAACCGTAACGATTTACAAATGCGATTACGGCAATCTCAGATAATGATACTAATATCATATTTATACTTGCTGGTATACCGAGCCTTAGCAATAGCTTTAATAACTCCCCATCCATTCGAAGGTATTTTCTAACCGTGCCATCTAGTTGTAATGGGTGATTTTTCTTCTTTAAATACACAAGCATGACAATAAACGTAATAACTGTAGATATAACAGATGCATAGGCCGCTCCATACACATCTAATTTCGGAGCTCCTAACCATCCAAAAATAAGAACTGGTAATAAAATCATATTTAGCGCTGTACTTACAATTAAAAAGTAAAATGGCGTTTTAGAATCTCCTGTACCTCTCATAAATGTTGTATATGCGAAATATAAAAATAATACTGGCATCGATATAAATAAAATCCGTGCATAATGTACACTTATTTCAATAATATTTTCTGGCGTTCCCATTAGACGCATAATATCCATCGCAAAAATACTGCCTATTATCGCCAACACAACTCCAATAATAAAGGTAAACGTCAACGTCGTACCAACGATAGCTTTTAAACGATCTTCGTTTTTAGCACCAAACGCCTGACCAATTAAAATAGAGCTTCCTGAACCGATACCAATTACAAATGAAACGAGCAAGAAAAATAATGGGAAGAATGCTGATATAGCCGCTAAATCATTAACTCCAAGCCATCTTCCTACTACTACCATACCAAATAATTGTCCAACTGATTGTAGTACATTACTTAATAATAACGGTACTAAAAACATCGACATCGATTTCCAAATCGGTTTACTCTCACTTTCCAACTTATGTGACTCCGCACCTTCTTTATTGTTATCTGCAGGTGGTTTCAAATTTCATTTCTCCTTTTATTAAACATCTATTTTCAATCTCTATCTCTTTGTATAGTTGTTATAATACTGTGCTTCTATTCATTTTCTTTTCGTATGATTATAACTTCACCCAATATTGACTTCCATCGGCTGTTCGATCTAAAAATCCATATTCGATTAAATATCTTCTTAATGTTACAAAATCAGGGTATACATTTTCTATCACTGTATTTACTTCTTTTTCAGTATACTTTTTATTACTATCAAACTTCTTCACTAAATGGCGCAATATAATTAATTTACGCTTTTGTTTCTTCGGAAATTTAGAGAGAGGTCCATCTAATCCTTCTGTAAAATGAGCTTTTAATACTTCATCATTTTCTTCTTCCGTAATATTGTATCGATCATCCACCATCGTTGCTGTTCTATGAATTGGCACAAATTTCGTTTGTACTTTTGATTTTTCTTCTGATAATTCCATTAGCGCTAAAAATACTTTTGCTTGCTTCATTTTCTCTCGCAGTGTAAATCGATGATTACGAATTGTTGATGTACTTCCGCCATCCATTTCTTTTACAATTTCTTTATCATTCAGTCCCATATGGAAAAACTGAACCATTTTCTTTTGTAAATCCGTTAAACCAGTAAATTTCTTATCCATATTTAACAAATAATCAAACATAGACGTATGCTCATTTTGAATATGCAATTGGACGAACTTCTCTGCTTCATACAAAATTTGGTTATCTTGATAAATAACACCTTTAATAAATGTTTCACCACAAGCTAAGCAAATGTACTCCTCTTTTTCTTCATCAAACACATACCCTTTCTTTAATTCCTCTATTGACGCATCCCAAAACTTCTCTGAAATATCGCTCATACTAAACACTCCTTTAAAATGTTTATTTAAAACCAAACAAATCAGTATAACGTTTACTATCACTTCACCATCTTATCACAACGCAAACAAACATTTCAATGTTTCGTTTACCCATTTTATAAACTTTTATAAAAACATCTAACAAAAGGGTTTAATACAAAGAAAAGCGAATATGTTTATACAAATTCATTTTATAGGATGTGAAATAGAACATAAATATTCTTCAAGACCCTTAGTTTACCGATAAACAAATTGCACAGAATACATATGCGATTAGTGAATATGGAACTGGTATTCACTCATTCCAAAACTTCAGTATTCAATTTTAACTACAAAAAAGATGTTTTCGTATAAGAAAACATCCTTTACTTTTTATATATTCTATTTACAGTCTCTACTAAAACCTTACTTGCTTGTACAAATGTATGCTTTCGATTTCTATCTTCAACAAATTTATTAGCACAACTACTCATAATCATCATACAACTAATTATGACTAACGCTATCTTTCTATTCTTGTAAGTCACTTCATGCCACTCCACTATTACAAAACTTCTTTTGAATTTATCCCATCAAGAAATTTTACATGAATAATAAAACGTGCGAATATGCAATTCTGCATATTCACACGTTTTATCACAATGTTATGATTTAATTTAGTTAAAGAACAAGTATACCGAGGTGACTAACTTGAAGTTTAAAGCGAAAAAAAATCCATTCCACGTCATTTTCATTACATTATTTATAATTATTTTTTTCGTTTCGTTATTCTTCCAAAATGAAAATTCTATTTTTTTCACTCTCATGATGCTATTAAATATCGTGAATCTTTCTTCATTCTATTTCTCTCACTACAACGTAACGGAATCATCTCTTGTTGTAAAACACGGTTTCATAATTCGTACTGAAATCCCATTTAAAGACATTCGTCATATTAAGTACTCTGGCAAAAAACTTCGTTCAAAAAAATGGACGAGGCAACAATTAGAAATTAATTATAATTTATTTGACTCAGTGACCACTTTCGTACCACAAGAAGAAGAAAAATTCATTTCACTCTTAAAAGAGAACTGCCCACAGATGAAAGTAATGAATACGCCTGCTAACAAATAATATATTTTGAAGCTTGCATTATTGTAAGTAGATGAAACTTAAAAATGAACATCAAAAAAGCCAAGATTCTATACTAAAAATCTTGGCTTTTTCTATTACTCTTTTGGAGCAATCATTTTCTTTGGATCTACAATTTCATCAAATTGCTCTTCTGTTAGTAGCCCAGATTGCAATGCTGCTTCTTTTAAAGTTAATCCTTCTTTATGAGCATGCTTCGCAATTTTCGCTGCATTTTCATATCCGATATGTGGGTTTAGCGCTGTTACAAGCATTAGTGAACGATTCACATTTTCATTAATTACTTCTTCATCTGCTTCAATACCAACTGCACAATTGTCATTAAACGAAACAATTGCATCCGCTAATAAGTGAGCTGATTGTAAGAAGTTATAAGCAATAACAGGTTTAAATACATTTAACTCAAAGTTACCTTGGCTCGCAGCAAATCCGATTGTTGCATCATTCCCCATTACTTGCGCTACAACCATCGTTAACGCTTCACTTTGCGTTGGATTTACTTT
Organism: Bacillus sp. N6; assembly: GCF_052805735.1. Classification (NCBI taxonomy): domain Bacteria; kingdom Bacillati; phylum Bacillota; class Bacilli; order Caryophanales; family Bacillaceae; genus Bacillus; species Bacillus sp. N6. The sequence continues at coordinate 1,664,598 of NZ_CM127843.1, read as the reverse complement.
ACCTGGCATAATAGAGCTTCCCGGTTCATTTGCTGGAATAATAATTTCTCCAAGACCACTACGTGGACCACTTGCAAGCCAACGTACATCGTTAGCGATCTTCATTAGATCCGCAGCTAATGCTTTTAATGCACCGTGAGTATATACAACTTCATCATGGCTCGTTAATGCATGGAACTTATTTGGTGCAGAAACAAATTGTTTACCTGTAAATTGACTAATTTCCTCTGATACCATCTCACCAAATTTAGGATGAGCATTAATACCTGTTCCAACCGCAGTTCCACCAATTGCTAACTCTTTCATATATGTATTGCTCTCTGCAATCATACGCTCTGTTTTTTCAAGCATACGGTGCCATCCGCTAATTTCTTGCCCTAAAGTTAACGGCGTTGCATCTTGTAAATGTGTACGACCAATTTTTATAATATGTTCAAATGCAGTTACTTTTTCTGCTAAAGTTTCTTTTAATTTCGTAATTGCTGGTAATACGTGATTTTCTACTGCGATTACACAAGCTACATGAAGCGCCGTTGGAAATGTATCATTTGAACTTTGTGACATGTTCACATCATCATTCGGATGAATATGTACGTCAGATCCCTTCTCTTTCAAAATTTGATTCCCACGATTTGCAATTACTTCATTCACATTCATGTTTGACTGTGTACCACTACCTGTTTGCCATACGACAAGCGGAAAATGTTCATTCCATTTCCCTGCAATCACTTCATCCGCAGCTTCTACAATTGCTTCTGCTTTTTCTTCTGATAGCTTTCCTAATTTTTGATTGCTAAGCGCTGCACTCTTCTTTAAAATTGCAAATGCTTTTACAATTTCAAGCGGCATTTGCTCTGTTCCAATTGGAAAGTTTTCTTTACTACGTTGTGTTTGTGCTGCCCATAATTTATCAGCTGGAACTTTTATTTCTCCTAATGTATCTCTTTCAATTCTGTACTCCATGTTTTCATCCCCTTGAAAATATAATACCTACATCTCTTATAATAACAGACTTTCTCTTAAATGATAAGAATTCTCACTCTTATATATAGATATTCTATATTTATTTTAAAAAATTCCTCTTGACCTAAACTTAAGTTTAGGCTGTATCCTTTCCATTGTAACCTACTATAACACTACTGGAGGAATTCAATATGAAAAAATATGCTTTTATAACAGGTGCGAATAAAGGAATTGGATATGAACTTGTTCGTCAATTAGCAGAAAAAGATTATCACGTATTTTTAGGTGCTCGTAATGAACAACTTGGACAACAAGCCGTAGAATCTTTAAATGTTTCAAACGTTTCCTATATTCAAGTAGATATTTCAAATTCACAATCCATTCAAGAAGCAACAAAGAAAATTTACGAAACGACTGACCACTTACATTTATTAATTAATAACGCAGGCATAGCGCTAGACTTCAATACGCTACCTAGTGAATTAAATATTGAAACTTTACGCCAAGGATTTGAAGTTAACTTTTTTGGAACTTTCCAAATGATGCAAGCCTTTTTACCATTATTAAAGAAATCAAGCAACAGTAAAATCATAAATGTAACAACTGACATGGCCTCACTAACAATGTTTGCTAATGGTGAAACACATCCAATTAATACACTAGGATATAATTCTTCCAAAACAGCTATTAATGCTTTAACATTAGCTTTTAGTAAAGAATTTGCCACTAACGGTCCAGAAGTATTTGGAGTAACTCCTGGTTTTACAACTACGGATCTTAATGGAAATTCCCCCGGTGGCCATACAACCACTGAAAGTGCTAAAATTATTATTAAATATGCATTAAGTGAAACAAACTATAATGGTAAAATATTTAACAAAGATGGCATTATACCTTGGTAATAAAAGGATGAATGATATGTATTATACAATTGGGCAAGTCGCCAAAATGCAACACTTAACTATTTCTCAAATACGTTATTACGATAAACAAGGACTGTTTCCTTTTCTGCAAAGAAACGAAAAAGGAGATCGAGTTTTTGATGAAGAAGCACTGAAATATTTAGAGATGATTTTGTGTTTAAAAAACACTGGTATGCCAATTCAAAAAATAAAACAATTTATCGACTGGTCTATGGAAGGAGAATCTACCATCCTTCAAAGGTTAGAATTAATGAAACAACAGGAGACCAATGTCTTACAGCTCATTCAAGACACTGAAAAAAACTTAAAAAAGATACAACAAAAAATTGCTAAATATGAGAATGAAATAACTTCAGAAAATGCTATTAAAAAATAAAAATCACCTTCTACATATTGTAGAAGGTGATTTTTATTTTATGATGCTTGCTTTCCTTTATCTGCATCATCTACATACCAGATGAATTTGCCTGTATATCCATAAATAACTGCTAAAATTAACGATACGAAGCTTAACCACATAAACGGAACGTATGAAAACGTTGCTACACCCAAAATACCAGCCATAAAAATACCATTATCAGACCATGGAACCATACCTGAAGTTAACGTTCCACCTACTTCTGAGTTACGCGCTAATACACGACGGTCTATTTTTAATTTATCATAGCTATCTTCCATAATTTTTGGTGTTAAAATTAGTGATACATACATCGCACAACCAAATATATTAGCTAAGAATGCCACGATTAATGTAGACAATGTTACATTACCTGCAGAATTTAATTTCTTCTCAAATTTTGATACGATTACTTTTAAAACACCTAGTTTTTCAAGTAATCCACCAAATCCTAAACCGAAAATAATAACGGCTACTGAGCCAAGCATGCCGTTAATTCCACCACGGTTTAATAACTTGTCAACAAACTCAACACCAGATTGAATTGAGAATCCGTTATAAGCTGTTCCAATCGCCTCTCCAAAGTTCATCCCTTGGAAAAGAGTTGCCCAAATTGCACCAATTAAAGCTCCCATTGCAATTGTTGGCATAGACGGTTTCTTCATCGCTAATAGAACGATAACAATGACCGCTGGAATAAGCATCCATATTTTAATATCAAATTGCTTTAATAAAGCTTCTTTTAAAAATTCTACTCGATTCAAATCTACATTATCGCCGCCATACATCCAACCAGCTACAGTAAACATAATACTAGTAATAATATAAGCCGGAACATCTAATACGAGCATAGCTCGAACGTGAGCAATAACATCTACTTTCGCCATAGAAGCTGCAAGAACTGTGCTATCAGAAAGTGGTGATAATTTGTCGCCGAAATAAGCTCCTGAAAGAACTGCACCAGCAACAAGCGGAAGTGGTAAACCAAGTCCTTCACCAATCGCCATCATAGCAATACCTGCTGTTCCCACTGTTCCCCAAGACGTTCCTGTTGCGATAGAAGTTATAGAACAAATAATTAATGTTGCTAATAGGAATATGCTAGGGTGAATAAATTCTAATCCATAATAGATTAATGTTGGTACTACCCCACCAGCAATCCACGTTCCAATTAAAGCACCTACTGCAACTAAAATCAGTATTGCTTCTAATCCGTTAGAAATCCCTTTCGTAATTGCATCTTGCAATTCTTGATAACGAAATCCTAATCTTAATCCAAGCGCAATTACTAAAAACCATGAAATAAATAGCGCTAATTGAATTGGGAGATCAAAAATCGTTTGGAAGGAAAAGACAACAGCAAGAAATAGTAATAAAAGAACTATGATTTCTAGCATCGATGGTAATCTTACACTTTTCATTTTTTTCTCTCCTTACAAGTCGATAACATGACGTATGTCGTCTTACATGTATGTAATATACAATTAGCGAAGACAAAACAAAATTTTCATATTATTTCGATTTATTTTTCCAGTATAATATATTCACAACCCTTTCTATTGTAAAAGTAGATTACGTTTTTCGCAATGAAAAATATAAAAAATGTTGTATTTTTATTTATCCCGATATTTTCGGTCAATAAGACCCTTGTATCAAAATTTAGTAAGTGCAAAGTACCTAGTTAAGAAATTAACTACTGTAAAATCCCGGATTGATATGAACGTATTAAAGCTTCACTTTATTTACAAGGAACAATCCCATACTAACTTTTTTAATATTTGCTGCAACAAAACTTTTTACAACTATCTTCACTTTTTAATTCACACCATTATTTTCCACATAAAAAATAGGGCACACATCATTAAAATGATGCATGCCCTATCTTTATTTATACATATTTTGTATTTTTTCTTTATTTTTAAGTATTTCCTCAAACTTATCACTACAACCCTTCGGAAATAACACTCCCAGTCCATATGAATGTGCAAATTGAAAATGAGGGTACTTCGCTTTTACCTCATCCCAAAACTTATATACGCCGAAATCACCACTTCTAACTTCAATATCATGAAATAATACAATACCGTTTTTCGCGACTTTCGGTAGCCATGTATTATAATCGTGAGAAACAGCTTCATACGTATGATAGCCATCAATATGCAAAAGATTTATCGTTTCATCTTGAAACCGCTCTACAGCATCATCAAAAGTAGATCGAATTAAATTTCCTATATTAAGGTAGTTATCACTCACTACTTTTTCTACTATTTGAAAAACCCCTTCTCCATATGGACCTGTATGCCCATCTCCAGCCCAAGTATCTACTGCAAAGCATTTAGTCGATAACCCTCCATCTTTTACTCCTTGACAAAAACTGAAGAAAGAAGCACCTAGATGTGTACCTAACTCAACTAAAGTTTCTGGTTTTTCAAATCGTACTAAGTCATATGCAAAATCTAAATGTCCACTCCACGCAGATTGTGACCGAATAATAGGACTAAATGTTTCAAATTCAAATGATGGTTTATGAGTAACCCAGTTCATCGCATAACTCCTTCTGCACATATTTTTAACAAACCAAATTACTCTTATCTTTATTTTTTTATCGCCTTGATTATGATTCTATTTCATGAAAATATGAAGAATTTATTCTTTTCTATTAAGGTAAAGCATCATATACATATGGGTCAGTTGGCTTATTAATTTTCTCGATTTTGTTTACTTTTACAAGTGGAAAGACTGTTCCTTTATATGTCGTTTCATCTAATAATCCTGTTATTTTCACCCATGTTTCTTCTGGAGTTTTTTCAATATTTTTCCCGGTAACAATCATCCCCCAGACTGATGCATCCGCAATACAACAAGTTATACCATATCGAGCCACTACTGCTTTATTACCCGTCACATCTTTATCCTTATATATAAACCCTAAGAATGTAATTTCTTTCCCTTTAAACCAATTAACATTTTGACCAATTACATTCATTGTTTGAACATAGTCCTTATCCTTTACTTGTAGTTTACGCTGTCCTAACATACTTTTTACTACTTGCTCTTCCGTTTTATAAGTCGTTGATAAATTTGATGTTTCTTCTGGATCAACGGATACTTCTCGCCCATCAAACTTAACCTGTTCCCCCTCTTTTTCGTTCCTTTCTAGACTTCTCGCCTGTACACTTTGATTCATACCCCTTTTTCCTGCTAAACTTCCATCTATTGTTACACTTCCAAAGAGAAAAGCACTAACTATCGGAACAACAAATAAAACATATACAACATATACAAAGAAACTTTTTATCCCTGATTTTGATGTTGTATGATGTTTACAACAATTACAATCATACTGTTTTTCTCTTCCATCTCCCAAAACTTGCACAGTACCAACAATTAAAATTACTACAAAAGCTATATACGTAAATTTGATCATTTTTGGAGCGATAAAATTATAAATATTCCCTGTTACAAGTAGCTTAAATAAGAGCATTGCTAAACCAATTAAAATAATGCCACGTATATAGCGATGATACGCCTTCTGCTCCTCTTTCTCCATTCTTTCTCACCTCCTATAACATTATGATTTGCAGGATGGTATACACAGATACAATCACAATTCCTATCAAAAAGAATACAAATCTCTTTTGAAAATATGCAAATAGCATTAACGTATTTTTCATATCAAGCATAGGCCCAAATACAAGAAATGCGAGAAGTGCCTTTACCGAGAAAACATGTCCAAAAGATGCCGCTATAAAAGCATCGGCTGCAGAGCAAATTGATAAAACATAACCAAATCCCATCATAATAAAGGGGGCAATTACTTCGTTATGTGCTACTGCATCCAGTACATTCCGATCAAAAAACGTTTGAAATACACTTGCTAAAAAAGCACCAATCAATAAATACTTACCAGTATCAAAAAACTCATCTACAATATGATTCATAACATCTTTCCAACTCTTTTTTTTGCTTGTTTGAACTGAAACCTCTACATTTTTTAAAACATTTCTTTCGCGATAGCAATAATACACAATTAGACCTATGAATAGAGCAACTAAAATTGTTATCCCAAAGCGTGCATATACAACGTAATCATTTTTTTGAAACGCATATACAGTAGATAAAAGAACAACTGGATTCATAATGGGTGCACTCAGTAAAATAACAATGCCTACATGAAGTGGTAACCCCTTTTGAATGAGCCTTCTTACAATTGGTATAATGACACATTCACACATTGGAAAAAGAACTCCCACAAATACTGCCGGAATCATTGCAACAATCGGAGATTTCGGCATTACTTTTTGAATCATATCTTCCGTCACAAACACTTGAATACATGAAGAAACAATTACCCCTAATAAAATAAAGGGTATTGCTTCAAAAATGATACTTAAAAATACTGTATTCACATTCAACCATTCCTGTGGCATATTTTTGTGCAAATTTGCTAGACTTGTAAAATCTACAAAAAATAATAAAAAGAGAAACATAGCGATAAGAGCTATGCCTACTAATTCTTTTGAAACTCTATTAAAGACCAAGCTTCTCGCCTCCATTTTATTTATATGTAAACATGTGCTTGTCCAAATGCTCCATACTACAGCACAAATTTTATAGTCTATTTCTATTCTTAAATCGTAATCATTATGATTTATTCTTGCTTTTTCTTTTCCCATCGTTTAACATAAAACGTAATCATTACGATTTAAAGGAGAGATCATTTCATGAAAAAAGTACCTATCACTGTATTAAGTGGTTTTTTAGGATCCGGAAAAACTACCTTACTACATCACATTTTGACTAATAAGAATAACTTAAAAGTAGCTGTCATCGTTAATGACATGAGCGAAGTAAACATTGATGCATCTCTTATAAAAAAGGGTGGTTTTTCACGTACGGAGGAAAAACTAGTAGAAATTCAAAATGGCTGTATTTGTTGTACACTACGAGAAGATTTAATGATAGAAGTGAATCGTCTTGTTGAAAATGGTGATATTGACTATATTATTATTGAATCTTCTGGTATAAGTGAGCCTATTCCAGTTGCTCAAACATTTACTTATACAGACGAAGTTCTTAACATTGATTTAACGAAAAATTGTCGCCTCGATACGATGGTTACAGTTGTAGATGCAAATAGGTTTTGGGATGATTTTGCAGACGGAGAAAGTTTATTAGACCGAAAACAAGCAATCGATGAGAATGATACCCGGGAAGTTATTGATTTATTAATAGATCAAATTGAGTTTGCAAACGTAATTATTCTTAATAAAATAGATTTGCTAGAAAAAGAAGATGTGATAGAGCTTCATCATTTACTAAAAAAATTAAATCCTAATGCAAAAATTCTTGAAGCTTCGTTTAGCAAAGTACCATTACAAGAAATTTTAAACACAAATCTATTTAATTATGAAGAAGCTAGTCAATCGGCCGGCTGGATACAAGAATTAAATAGTGAACATCATACACCGGAAACGGAAGAATACAGTATCAATTCCTTTGTTTACCGTCGCAAATATCCTTTCCATCCCGAGCGCCTTATGAATTGGCTAGAAAAATGGCCTTTAGATGTTGTAAGAGCGAAAGGATTCTTCTGGCTCGCATCTCGTAATAATATGATAGGGCTTCTATCTCAAGCAGGTTCCTCTATTACAATTCAAGGAGCCGGTGAATGGATAGCCGCATTACCTGAAACTGAAAGAAATCAAATGATTGCAGAAGAACCAGAAGTATTAAAAAACTGGGACGAGCGATATGGAGATCGAATAACTGAGCTCGTATTTATCGGTATTGATATGAATCGTTCTGTGATTGAACAATCATTAGATGATTGTCTATTAACAGAAAAGGAAATGGGACAAAAGTGGAATACATTTATTGATCCTATTCCGGCTTTTACTTATACTTCATAATAATTAATAAAAGGCTTCAGTAGAATGAAGCCTTTTTATTTTATAGCACTCTTATTTAATAGGTTTGCTTTAATTATAAATACAACTGTACCTAAAACAATTAATATAGCATATATGATACCAACTACATCACCTATTTTTTCTAAGCTAAGCGGTAATATTATAGTAGCAACTCCGACTATATAAGAAAATGCTCCTGAAAGCTTCGCTAATTTATTTTTATCTCCAACAAACGTTTCTTCTTGATATCCTGCTAACAAAAACAACCTCTTTTTCACATGTATTTGATACACTAAAAAAATGATAAGTAACCCAACAAATAAACAAACTAAAAATCCAGCTAACATATACTCCCCCTCCTCTACAATATTTTACTATACACAAAAAACAAATTAGAAATTTCAGTTTATTAACGAGTCATTCTGTGATATATTGCATATTGTATTCAATTTATATTTTTAGAAAGGAGAATTTTAGATCATATGGATTCAAATCGATTAAAAGGAATTATAATGGTCATAATCGGTGCTTGTTTATGGGGCTTGTCTGGTACAGCTGCACAACAACTTTTTCAATATGACAATGTTTCAACCGAATGGTTAGTTACGATCCGTTTACTTATATCTGGAATTATTTTGCTCATTATTTCCTCATTCGGAACGAGAAAAAAAGAGATATTTGGCATTTGGAAACAAAAATCTGATGCTATTAAAATGATTTTGTTTGGTCTATTCGGTATGCTTGCTGTACAGTATACGTATTTCGCTTCAATTAAAGAAGGAAATGCTGCCGTGGCAACATTATTACAATATTTAGCTCCTATATTCATCACTGTATACTTACTTTTCAAATGGAACGTTCGTCCATCAAAAATTGATTTCATTTCAATTACCCTTTCATTAGTAGGCACTTTTCTCTTACTAACAAACGGGTCTGTTCATAACTTGGCTGTTTCTACACCAGCTATTATTTGGGGTATTTTATCTGGATTATCTCTCGCTTTTTATAGTTTATATTCAAAGGAATTGTTAGAAAAATGGTCTTCCTCCGTTATCGTTGGATGGGGCATGATTATTGGGGGTATTGGTGTAACGATTGTACACTTTATTTCTACAAACGAATTCATTTTATTATCAACTATGAAATATGTAAAACTAAGTACCCTACCGCTCATCACATTTGTCGTCATTTTCGGAACACTTATTGCCTTTTATTTATACTTAGACAGCATAAGATACCTGACTCCGAAAGAAACAACATTATTTGGTTGCACAGAACCACTCGCAGCTATTATTTCTTCTGTACTTATATTGCACGTGCCATTTCAATCTTTTCAGTTATTAGGCGCTTTTTGTGTCATTGTAATGGTGCTCATCTTAAGCCAAAAGCCGGATGAAGGGAAAGAAAAATTAAAGCTTGTTCATGCAAAAAACGAAAATATACAATGAAAGGATTGAATTCACTATGCCTGTCCCTCAAAATTATAAAAAACCAGGAAGAATTTCAGCAAAATCACTCGTTTTAAATCAACTACAGAATTGGATTATTGAAGGTGTACTGAAGCCCAATGAAAAAATTAATGATGGGGAATTGGCTGAGGCACTAGGAGTAAGCAGAACACCTGTAAGGGAAGCACTTCAAATATTAGAGCTTTCTGGATTAGTGGAAATGGTACCAGGGCAAAAAACGAAAATTGCTCCTATTAAGTTAGACGACGTATCTATCATTTATGAAACGATGGCTGGTCTTCACTCTATTATAGGAAAGCAAGCTCTTCAAAACATTACAGACGCTGATATTCAACTACTTTCTGAAATAAATGATCATTTTCAGCACTCTATAGAGAAAAAAAACGCAAAACAAGCTTTAGAATTAGATATACAATTCCACAATACAATTTCTTCTATTGCTAAAAATCAATATATTGAACCCTTTCTAGAAAATATGCAACTTCACGTTTTACGTCTTGAATATTTGTTTTTCCAAAACTTTGTTCCAGCAAGTCAATCTATTGAAGAACATCACTCTATCATTCAAGCATTGCAGAAGCAGGACGAAAAACAAATGGAACAAATAATGACTCAAAACTGGCTCCGTCCCATGAAAGAAATACAAAAAATAATTTCTACGAAATAAAAAGAGAGCTGGTTACACAAAATCGTAACCAGCTCTCCTTTTACTAATCTATATAGCTACGCCTGAATATTTGCATAATCTTCCATATCTTCGTACTCTTTTTCCAATTCCTCTAAAGACAGCTCGTATAATTGTCGGTCGCGAATCTTAAACACACCTGCTCCGATTAACTCATCAATTAAATGCCTCTTACGATTTTCAACAGCAAAACGGAGTTGACTACTCATCTTTTAAAAAACTCCTTTCTACGATCATTGAAAATGATAATCTTTATCAATTACCACTTTTGATTATAAAAGATGACTCTTTATAAGTAAAGTAATTTCATGAAATATTTACCTTGCAAAGTATTTGTGGCCACATTATATATATGTATGCCGTGCGAAAAATGTTATGACACATTTTCTTACCCTTTTTCTTTCATACTTTGCAAGTTGTCTCACCATGATTAAATGCACCATCTATTTCTACTTGAATGGTGACATGTTCTACATGAAACTTTTCCTTTAATACATCCGTAGCCTCTTTTAATACACTTTGCGTTTCATTATCTTTAATAATCAAATGGCAAGTTAATACTTGAAAATCAGATGTGACAGACCATATATGCAAATCATGAACTTCTTTTACAACCGTAATATTTAATAATGTACTTTTTACCTCTTCAACATTTATGTGCTGTGGTGCACCTTCCATTAATATATGGACCGTATCACGTGTTACACGCCATCCACTAATAATGACTAAAATAGACACAAGAATACTAGCGATCGCATCTGCAGCAGTCCATCCGAAAAATTTAATAAGTAACGCAGCAATAATCGCTCCGACGGAACCCAATAGATCGCCTAGTACGTGTAAGAAAGCACTTCTTAAATTCAAATTACCTTTCACATCTCCGCCTCTCATTAATATCCAAGCTGATAAAATATTAATAAGCAGACCAAGGACTGCAATAATGAGCATCCCATTACTAGCAATCTCAACTGGTTCTTTAAAACGACGGATTGCTTCAATAAAAATGTATACCGAAATGACAATAAGAACGACACCGTTACATAATGCTGCTAACATTTCGACTCGCTTATATCCATATGTTTTCACAGTTGTTGCTGTTTTTTCTCCGAGCTTAAACGCAAGTAAACTTAAGGCTAAAGATACTGCATCACTTAGCATATGCCCCGCGTCAGATAGTAGTGCTAAGCTATTTGTTACAAATCCACCAATAACTTCTGCAATCATAAAACTTGTTGTTAGTAGGAAGGCAATTAGTAACGCCTTTTTATTTTTTGAATGACCATGATCATGCGAATGTCCCATACTTATACTCCTTTAAGTACAATATCTGTATGTTAGTATGAAACAAACTCCCCATCTTTATCCCGAATCGACTGATTGTAAACGCCCGCTTCCTCTGTATACACACTTCGCTATTTTTTAGACAATCCCTTTTTCTCAAATAAAACAAGACTACTTCTTTTTTATTTTCATATTGTTTACTAATGAAAGAATTTTAAGGAGGTTACTTAAATGAAACGTTTATTTCTCTGTATGGAACGTGAACTTGTTGTAGTGAAAGAACAATATGATAATTATGAAACGACTTACCACTTACAAAATATGCAACCTACCTGTATCGCTGTTGATCCGTTCCACCCAAACCGTGTATATTGCGGAACATTTGGACGAGGTCTATGGTTAAGTGACGATAGCGGGGATTCATGGAGACCAATTGGAGATTCTTATCGTTACTTTGATTTCCCTAAAGAAGATGGTATTTTACACTCCTCTATCACTTCCATAACAATAAGCTCAAATGAACAAGTGAACGGATATGGGGTCGTTTATGTCGGCACAGAACCGAGCGCTTTATTTCGCTCTGAAAATGGTGGTGAAACGTGGACTGAACTTAAAAATATGAAATCATTATTATCTTCTTATACGTGGGCTTTCCCGCCTAGACCTTTTACCCATCACGTACGCTGGATTACAGTTGATCCAAACAACCCTAATACAATACACGTTTCAATCGAAGCTGGTGCTGTTATTCAAAGTAATGATAAAGGGCATACATGGATTGATAAAAAATTCGGTGCTCCTATCGATGCTCATCAATTACTTATGCACCCTGAAGCACCAAATCGTCTTTATGCATCATGTGGTGACGGATTTATGGGCGGACCTGATCGTGCTTATCTTGAAAGTTATAACAATGGAAACAGCTGGATCTCATGTAGTGAAGGACTTGAACATCATTATTTATACAGCATGGCAATTGATCCAGCTGATTGTAATACGATTCTAGTTTCTGCCGCGCCAAGTGCTGATCTGGCTCATCACCGTATCCCTTATGAATCTTATATTTATCGAAAAACGAAAGATACTCCGTTCCAGCAAGTACAACAAGGACTACCATCTGCAATCGGTACAGTCATTTCGATGTTTGCGACAAACAAGGCTGAACCACATACGTTTTACACGTTAAATAACAATGGCGTCTTTCAATCCAATGATAGCGGCGAATCGTGGGAACAACTAAATATTCCGTGGAAAGATGAATATAAAACGCAGCATCCGCATGCATTGCTCGTTACTAGTTCTTAACGAAAAAAAGACTGCCTAAATGGTTTTAGGCAGTCTCTCTTTTATTTCTTTAAATCAATGACAATATCATCTAACACAATACCTTTACTCTTCGCTTCTTTTTTCGGCACTTCTATTTTCTTCTCTTTCCCATTCACATACTCTACTCCACCATGATTTTCAGGTGTATGTACTCGCAAGTGCACGCGAGGTGTAACGATAAGCTTTGTTGCATTTTCGTTTAACTTTTTGAATGTAGCACTCCAACTACTTTTATGTGGCTCCGCTACTGTACCACTTCCGCCATTTCCTTCACCAGCATAATGATTTCCTAAATCATCTTTTATTTCTAACTCAACATCCGCACTATCCCATATATTTCTTAATGCCTTAGATTCTTCCTGATTGAAAAAAACGATATATGACATCGGGGTTACTTCCATTTTGTCTATATTTACTTTTATTAATTCATTTTCAGACACCTTATTAACTTTTAATTCCTTACTATCCATTGCTTTTAAACTAAGCGCGAAATTCCAGTTCCCCTTTATTGCCTTACCTTCATAATCCAACTCAATTGCCTCTATATCCCACCAAACATTTGCAACATCTAACCTTTCACTACCATGACCACTCATCGTAGTCATACCTACATATTTTCCCTCTCCAACTTTTGTAACGTTCGAACTACCTCCTCCGCCATTAAAGCCCCTAACTTGCGGACTTCCAAATGGGAACGGTTTCTCTCCTAAATCTTTTTCGCTTTCAATAGAATATGTGATTGTAATTGTTCTACCATCAAACACAGCATCATTAATGGTAACCTTAACTCCATTACTCTCTCTCGTCATATTCAACTCAGTCGAAAATTCTTTATAATTTTCATATAACCCTGTTCTACCATTATCTAAAAATCGGAATATGTCACCGACAATTGGCAATCCCCCCGCATATGTAGGAAATCCGATACCGAGTGTTACAACTGATAATCCTACTAAAATAGATGCAGCAGCGACACCTTTTTTCCAACTTTTCATCTTTTTCTTCGTACGTATCGATTGTTTTACATTTCGTTTTACTTTTTCCTTTTCAATTTCAGAAGCCTCGATTTCTTCTAGTTCTTTTTCATCTATATCAATATCATTTAATAGTTCATAAATGTCTTTCATATCGCACTACCTCCAAAACTAATATTCGTAGCATTTTGTTGTAGTTTCTTTTTCCCCCGGTACACTCGATTATCAATTGCTGCCCGAGTTAATCCTAACTTGTCACCTATTTCCTCTGTCTTCATACCAAGTAAATATTTCATAATGAACACCTTTTGATCTAGCGGTTCTAATTGATTAATGAGCTTCAATAATTCTTCCCTATCTTCCATAACGATTAATTCGTCTTCTGCTGATTTTTCTGTACTGATATGAAACTCATCTGAAATGATTTCTACTGTTTTAGTCGATTTCCGGTAATAATCAATTGCTTTAAACTTCGCAATCGCTGCAATCCACTTTTTAAAATCGCTCGGCTCTCCATGAAATTTATTTGCGTTATTCCAAATGGAAAGAAATATATCGTTTATACATTCCTCTATGAGTCCATCATTTTGAATTGGAAGTAGAACTTTATGCGTGATTCCCTTTATGAGTGGTAAGTATGTATCGACAACAAATTCTAACGCGTCTTCTTTTTGCCGCTGTAATCTTTTTATAAAATTTTTCTCATTTGATTTCATGTAGCGATTCCCCTTATTGTTTTGTAAAAGCTTTTACACCCTATATAACGTCTGAGAAAATTTTTTCTCTCATCTTTTTTATTTTTTGTATGTAATGGAATACTTTTCCTTAGCCATTGTCTCACATAACTATGCGTTCAAAGAAAATTTTCTCAAGTCTACAATTTGGTTCATGTAGTACACTATTTATATAGTCATTCTTTAACTTGGTGTATATTTTATTTCGTTAATCTACTATTTTAAATTAGGAGATGAGATATGTATGTGTGGAATTACAGGTTGGGTAGATTGGAAAGAAGACCTTTCAAATCAACATGTTATTTTAAAAAAGATGGCAAATAGTATTCAGCATCGTGGTCCGGATGCTGAAGGATTTTGGTTTTCACCTCGCGCAGCTTTTGCACACCGCCGATTAATCGTAATAGATCCTAAAGGAGGAACGCAGCCAAAAACATTTCGTGCTGGTGATTATACGTATGCTCTTACTTATAATGGAGAAATTTATAATTTCCGTGAACTTAGAGAGCAGCTTCAAAAATGTGGGCATGCATTTGAAACCCATTCAGATACAGAAGTATTACTACATGCTTATTTAGAATGGAAAGAAGACTGCGTACGACATTTAAACGGAATTTTCGCTTTTGCCTTATGGGATGATCAGAAGCAACAATTGTTTTTAGCACGAGATCATTTAGGTGTAAAACCACTCTTTTTTACAGAAAGAAATGGCAGTATTATTTTCGGCTCTGAAATTAAAGCATTATTAGCGCATCCATCTGTCCCTGCTGAAATTGATGCGGATGGAATTAATGAAATATTTGGATTAGGCTTATTTCGCACTCCAGGATGTGGCGTCTTTAAAAATATTCAAGAAGTACGTGCTGGACATTCTATAACATTTACACGTCATAAAAAAGTAGTTACGAAGTATTGGAATTTAGAAAGTAAGTTCCATACAGACTCTATAGAAGATACATCTTCGCATATTTTATCTATTTTACAAGATACAGTAAAAAGACAATTAATTGCCGATGTTCCTCTCGTTTGTATGTTATCAGGCGGATTAGACTCTAGCGGTATTACTGCACTTGCGGGTAAAGAATTTGCTGCTGAAAATAAAACACTTCATACGTATTCTGTTGACTTTGTAAATAGCGCAAAAGACTTCGAACTGACATTTGCTCGCACTGGTTTAGATGCCCCTTGGGTAAAACGCGTTTCTGAACATGTCGGGACAGCGCATCATGATATTATTGTGAATGCTGAAGAATTAGCAAATCAATTATTCGTTCCCCTTCATGCAAAAGATTTACCGAGTGCTGGTGAAATGGAAACTTCACTATATTTACTATTTTGCGAAATGAAAAAAGATGCGACCGTAGCTTTATCCGGCGAATCGGCTGATGAAGTATTCGGTGGATATCCTTGGTTTCATCAAGAAGAACTACTATATGTAGATAAGTTTCCTTGGCTAACAAATTGGAAAAATACATCTCCTCTTCTACTAAATGAGGTAAGTAACCAATGTAATCTAGAAGACTATATTGATACACGATTCCAAGAGGCGATACTTGAAGTACCTACTCTTGAAGGCGAAAGTAAAAAATCCGCGAAACAACGCCAAATGTTTTATTTATTTTTAACACGATTCCTTCCTTTCTTACTTGACCGTAAAGATCGCATGAGTATGGCTGTTGGATTTGAAGTTCGTGTACCGTTTTGTGATTATAGATTAGTTGAATATTTATGGAATGTTCCTTTCAACATAAAAAGTATTGATAATATTGAAAAAGGCATTTTACGTAGAGCACTACAACCAGCTTTACCTGACGATGTACGCAATAGAAGAAAAAGCGCTTATCCAACTTCACAAGATCCACTCTACTTACAAACAATCCGTAATTTAACACTTGATATGTGTAACAATAAAAACAATCCTATTTTCTCACTTATTAACCATTCCATCTTACTTTCAATTGCTGATCAAAGTAATAAAGAGATTAACAATTTTGAGGCAAGAAGTGCCATGGAGTATATGCTACAAGTAAATGAATGGTTGAAAACATATCACATCCATATTGCTTAACAAAAAGGAGTTCAAGGATAAAAACCTTGAACTCCTTTTATATTAATTAGCACATTGTTTATTATCAGTATCAATAGACCATCCAATAATCGTGGCACAGTCTCTACCTTTCCACTGCAGTACATTTGTTAATACGGGCTCAATCTGCAAGCTATTTCCGTCGTGTAATATTTCTACTAAAGATTGATCATCATCAAACCTTCGTTTGTCACACTCTAAAATACCGTCCGTTGCCATTACAATGTGATTCATTCCTTTTTCTAATCCTCTTACACCTGACGTAAAGCAAGGTGTATTTGCTGCAAAAATATTTTTCCTGCCAATATATTCGTAATTTTTCCGTTTATTTAATCGTCCTTTTCCATTTTTCGTTTTCTCAGAATGGAATAAATACGCGAAACAATCACCAACTGATAACCAATATAAAAATTCGCCTTTTCGTAAACAAATTAAGCAAGCGAGTTCCTCATCATCTTGGTCACACTTTTTAATAAATAACTCATCTGTAAATAACGCTAATAGGTACATATGTGTATGATGGAAAGCTAAATGTATTGGATATGAGAATAACTCTTTTAGTTTTTCTTTTCTTTCCGAAATCGCTTCTATTATATAATCTATATTTTTTGTTTTGTGATGTGTATCAAAAATCATAACAAATTCAAATTGTAATTCAGGATCCCACCAAGCCAGCACCGCATCTCCTCGTTCATATGCATCACTCTCTTGATTTCCCCCATATACGCCGACTGAAAGAGGACCACATTTTTCAACATGTATTTCATCTACATACATCTGTTCATGACTAATCCATTTGAATGTATTCACAGCTATCATCCTCTCTCTTGCTAAATGTATACCTTTACACATAGATTACCTTATATTTCAATAAAAATAAACTTTTTCAACATTTTTTATCCAAATAAAAGGATTTTATTTCTAAAACAACGAATATATCTTACTATACGATATAAAAAAGGGGATTTATTATTATGAACAACATTAATCAACATTGGGAGAGCATTTATTATCACTTACGATACGAATACGAGGACAACCTTTCCCACCAAGCAATTCGTATTTTACAAATCGTTTCTCGTGAGAAAGGTATAACAATTGGAAAAGTCGCTACTGAGCTTAGTCTTTCTCATAACACAGCGTCTGAACACATAAAGCGCCTTATTCAAAAGGGCTTCATCATTAAAGAGCGAAATAAAAAAGATGAAAGAGTTGTAAATCTTACATTAACAATTGAAGGAATTGAAGTATTAGAAAAACATACTTTACTAGATAAAGAAAAGATAAAAATATTAGAATTACAGTTATCAAAAGAAGAACAACAATTAATTGAAAAAGCATTTTCGTTATTAGCGAAGGAGGCAAAATATGCATTTCCTCGTTAAAGTAATCGTTTCGGCACTTATTATCGGCATTATCACTGAAGTCGCTAAACATTACAGTACGATAGGTGGCTTTATTGCTGCCCTTCCTCTCGTGAGTTTACTTAGTTTATTTTGGATTTCATTCGAAGGCGGAAATAAACAAGAATTGAGTCAATTTGCTTTAGGGGTATTATATGGATTCCCCGCATCAGCACTACTATTATTTATCGTCTATATTGGTTTAAAAAATTCATTTACACTTAGTACATCTGTCCTACTTGGTATAGGTGTTTGGTGTATCGTTTTTGCTTGTCAAAAATTATTTCAAGCTTAGGAGGAATTAACATTCATAAATTTGTAGAAATAATGGGGCAAAATATAGAAGTACATATAAAAGGAGGTGGTAAACAAACTGTAGTCATTCAAACCGGAATGACTTGCTCATTTTATGATTGGTTTCCTATTATAGAAAAGCTTTCAGAGCACTTTACAGTCGTTTCATACCATCGCCCAGGTTACGGAAAAAGTGATTTAGGCAATCAGCCGCGTACAATAAGGCAAGTTACAAAAGAGCTACATATGTTACTAAACAAACTAGCTATTCAAGAGCCATTTATTCTAATCGGTCATTCCTATGGAGGATTATGTGCACAACATTTTGCGATGTTACATGGAGATAAGCTGCAAGCACTTATTTTAGTTGATTCTACTTCGATGAACTTACACCGTTTAGATGAACTTCATTTACCAATTTCTGATCAAACTGATTCTGATGATGTTTGGTTTCAAAAATATAATATATATTCCAAAATGGATGTAGACACACTTTATAATGAACTAAAACCTATGCTCACCGATCAATCAAAACAGCAAATTGAATTCTCTACCTCGCCTTCATTATATAAAGCGACAGCTTCTGAACTATCGGAGTGGAAAAACTGTGCTCTCTCACTAAAAGAGCTATGTAAAACATTAGAAATACCATTAATCGTTATCGGTAGAGATCCTCAATATTCTATTACTCAATTGACTAATGGCGGCATGCCTAAAGAGGAAGCAACACAACTTGAAGCAATGTGGCAAGAACTAATTCACGAACAATTACACCTCTCAACTAACAACCAATATATGCTTGCCGAACATGCGAGTCACGGTATAGAAAATGATCGACCAGATATTATTATTGAGGCGATTCATTTCTTACAAATAAAAAAAGGAAGCAACTAAAGCTGCTTCCTTACTTATCTATTCATAATCTTCTTCATCATCGATTTCTTCGTAATATGAACTTCCATTACTTACATATATAGGGCCATTCGCAACATCAATACGTAGTACCCACGCCCATGGCACAGCTAAACGTTTATGTATCGCTCGCCAAAAGCTCATTGATTTTCTTTCGTACTCCTGGAACTCCTGAAGTAACTCTTTGTAGGAGGAACCGTCTAACTGAATATTTGCTTCTAACAAACGAGAATGGGCATAGTACTGTAACTCTAGTTCAGCAGCAATTTCCATTTCTTCTTCCGTTGCCATACCAATAATTGTTCCATCTTCTGGTGCAATTTCATATACGTTTTGAACTTCAATAAGCCCTTCTTTCTCTTTCTCAAACATGTAAACAGCCTCCTTTAACATATATTTTTTATGTTACAAAGTCATACTTCTACAATAACTTCTCTCTTTCCTCTTTTTTTGATAAACTTTTACAAAATATTTAACCGATGACCTGTTTTCTCTATTCTTTCAGCAGAAATGAAACGATTTTTATCAAAATTTAATTTATACACATCAGGCATATGAAGTGTTTTCCAAAACTCAAAATCATATTTCGAATTAAAATAATTCATGAGTAATACCATAATATTTCCATGCGTACCTATTACAATATTCTTACCTTCATATTGTTTTAATATATTTTGCATACATATTACAGCGCGCCTTTGTGCGACATCATTCGATTCTCCGCCTTCGTATGCAAAACTCCAATCTTCCCACACATTCTGCATAGCATCATTAAAATTTGATACCGGCTCTGTGCTCAATAATCTTTCACGCAAATCTTCTTCTGTTTGTATTGATAATTTATATGTATTCGCAATTCCTTGTACAGTTTGGATTGCTCTTTTATACGGGCTAGAAATCACAACCTCAATATGTTTATCTTTTAATAAGCGTGTTACATTCTCTGCATCTAAGTACCCTTTTTCAGATAAAGGTCGCTCCCGTTCTTCTTTTGTATAGGTAGAATGGGCATGGCGAACGAAATATATTGTTGTCATTTTTCAACCTCCTTTCTTATTTTCAATTTATATTCAATAACAAGATTGGAAAATCCTGTATTAAAAAAGAGCGCTTTGCATAAGCGCTCTTTTGTTTACATAATAAAATTATTTCATTATAATTTATTTCTGAATTCCTCACTTATGGCAATGTCTCGAATAAAGTAATCCATATTACTTAGAAGTTTTTCAAATGCTTTTTCACTCAAATTGTTCATCATAAAGACAATCTCAATCTTATTCCCTTTTTTATCAGTACCATAGAAACTATTTGTTAATACAAATGCCGTAGAACCACCTTTCTGTCCAGCAAATTCGAACATACCCTCTCCTACGGTTCCTTTAAATATATTCTCAATCTCACCTTGCATTTGTGGTGTAAAATAATTTCTGCTATTTATCTTTTCCAGTAAACTCATGTAATCCTTCGCATTTGCACCTATAAACCGATCTGACCAAATACGCTGAAAGTCCATATCGGCTTTTAACGATATCTCGCGTTTTGTCCATTCTTTCTCGTCTTTCATCCATTCATGTATTTGCCATACATGCTTAACATATTCATCATTAGACATATTACGTAGCTTGTCCAATGCTTTATTTTGAGGAATATGCAGTTCTTTTTCAACATAGCCCCTCATATATAATGCCCCTGTATACGTTGGATAAAATTCATCGTGACTATTTAAGCCTAACTCTTTCAAACTTTCATTTATCCGCGCTGCTCCAAGCTTGTCCAATAAATATGATGTATTCGCATTCGAACTATAATGGATCATTCCTTTCACTACTTCTTCTAAAGAAGTTTGACCACCCTTCACTAACTCTTTAACTTTTACATCATCTAGCCATGCAGGGTGTGCACCACCATCAGTATTTTTCACATAGTATTTTTCTAATTCTTTCAATGAAATTTGCTCGTCTTTTCTTATTTTCCCTTCAACTACTTGCTTAGCATATTCAATTGCTATAACGATTTTCGACATACTTGCTAGCGGTAGTTTTTCTTTTTCATTTATTGATGTCAATGTTTCACCATTTCTTTTAACAATTAAAGAAGTTGTTTTATCATCCTTATGTTCTTTTATGTAATTTAGCACATAATTAGAGTCTTCTTTGGAATTGACATATTCCTTCACTGAAAAGAAAGCTATACAGCCTACTATAGTAATTCCAGCTATAATTCCAACAACTTTTAATCCCCTCATGATACTCCCCCTAAAATAAACATATTATATATTATACTAAATAAATTTCCCTTTTTAAGTAATAATTAGATTATTTATACAAAAACACTTCTTTTCTTAAACAACAAAAAAACATGCCTTCATTAGGAAAGCATGCTTTGTGATATCCTTCACATTTTTTAGTTAAAAAATAAATGTTTACTTACCATGATGTAACATTAAATCACTAAGTTCTTCTTCAATGTGATTTAATTTCGCAACGCCTTCTTTCCATTTATGAATATAACGTGAAACCCCAACGAAAAACAAAACAATAATTGTGGAAAGAATAATACCATATACGATTGCTACAGTACTCATAGTTACACTTCCTTATAATTAGTAATGTGGTTATTAGTTATATTTTTATTATAAACCTTTTTCTTTTAAAATACTTCAATTTCAACTTTTTGTAACAAAATTGATTTTTCTAACATTTCGTTCGTAAAAATGGCATATTTTTCACAAATTATACAAAACTTCACCATATGTACTATTACCATATGAGTTATATTATTAAATAGAATAAAGGGGATGATTACTATGACGACTTGGTTTATTGTAATGTTAGTTGTATTTGGAGCATTTAAAATTATCGTTTCTAGCCTTCCTAACACTGTTATTGAATCCATTATTAGCAAGTACGAAACACATCCAAAACTTGAAGAAGAGAATGTGACTATTACAATTCACGGAAATAACGTAGAAGGCGAACAGAAATCAAAAATTATTCATGATTTTAACGAAGGTTTATTTTTAGATCGCTATTATGCACCACCCCATAATGAAGGCACTCCTTTAATTATCCATGCAAAACGTGGTAAAAAAGATTTCACATTTTATATTTACAGTCATGAAGAGCATGTTGATGTTGTAAAACAATATAAAAAGAAGGTAGTTGCTTATAGTTTACGCTCTAAAAATCTTCAAAATAGTGATATGTTCGTGTCAGCTGATTTAGCTTAATACTCATATATAAAAAGGAATCCATGGCATATGGATTCCTTTTTACTATTTACTGAAAAATAAGCTCTGTCTTCAAACTATCTTTCGGTAACAACCAGCCTTTTTTCTCTAAACTCGCCATTAATAATTCCCTTTGTTTTGTCGCAATACTTTCTTCATTTGTTTTAAATGACACTTCTATTACGAAGTCATCTTCTAATTTCCCAGTATTACTTAATGGCCAAATTTCAATATTTGCTTTTATGTTTTCAAACTCTCCTGTATATCGCTTCATTAATACAGGACCGTAAATACGGGAATTCTTTAACATCTCTTCTCCCCAATTTGTATACAACCATTTGTTCATTTTCCCTGGTAATTTTTCTATTAACATGTTTTGAGCAGCTTGTTCATTTGGTAAATCAAGTATCCCATATCCTTTAGCACTGTAACTTTTCTTATTTGAAATGCTTAATGTTTTCTTCTCAAATCCCCAATCTATTTCCGCCTCATAACTATCCGTATTACTATCGAATCCTTCTTTTTTAGCTACTTCTAGTGCATCTTGAATTACACCATTTTGAATAGGATATCTTTTTTTATATGTTAGTTCAAAATCTTTACTAAATTCTTTCTTTCGAATTCTAGCAAACCAACCTTCATCACTTAAACTTTTATTTGCAGTATCTAAAAATTGCACTTGTATTCTTTCATATTTTGTACCAGCCTGGAAATGTTCTAGCACCTCTTGCTTCATCTCTTTGTTATAACCTAATACTTGTTCTGGCTTTAATAATAACTTCACTTCAAAACTAGGTTTCATTGGACTAGCAGTAAACCCTTCCTTAACGTTATAAAGGAAACAACAAAAGAAAATGCTTACGAATACAAATACTTTTTTCATATACCTATCCCCTTTGTATTTTAAATGACTTCTATACGTTCCATTGCAAGTGAATATACATTTTCATATCCTGCTGTACTTAGCTTTTGTTGTAATCGATCTGTATCCTCTTTCAAAGCGTGCACTAGCACCGTATGTTCTGGTAATAATGTATTTAACATCTCTTTAACGTCTCTTATACTTTGATGAACTTTATACGCAACTCGATTCACCCTACATGTACTCCTTACAGGTTCTTTCATAACTTTTTCTGCAAAACTCCCTTTCGCAATATGCCCAGTAAAAATAACGGCATTCCGTTTTTCATTCCGAAGTTGTTCATAATATAACTGCGCTCGTTTCGTTTGCATATTCGCATCACTCATTACAACTATTCCGTAACTATTTTGCATACTAATATCATTATCCATCACTATTATGTTTCTTTTTAAACTCTCCATAATCCATTTAAATTCTTCATTATTTTTTATCCAATCTTTATATACGAACATCTCTTCAAATCCAGCCAAGATTTCTTTATCTACTATAAGCGGAAATTCTTTATATCGTTCATATAAATACAATACTATATCTTGCGCCCTACCAAGTTGTGGCAGCGGTAATAATGCTATTCCTTTATTTTGCATAACTCGTTCAATTTCTGCACATAGATCGTCTAATCTTTCATTTTGCGAAACATCATCTGTGTGATAAGCGGCATCCACAATTGCGACTTTTATATTATGGCCCAATTTCTCAGGTAAATTAGCTCGTAGTATATTAGACTCTGCTGAATAGTCGCCTGAATAAAATACGTATGTATTACACATATCAACTAAAAACCAAACAGCTCCCAATACATGCCCACTATATCCCCATTGAAACCGCAATGTAGGAGTAATTTGTACCCATTCATTTGGATTACTAATCTCATCAATACATACATAATTTAAATCTTTTATGTGTTGGTCGCTATAAGGTAAATCCCACCCTTGCATCACATTATAGTTTCTCCATTTTTCATAATATAACGGCAGTTGCTCCTTCGTATAACGAGTCGTCCAAATTTTTTTCTTATAGCCATACTTCGCTAATAAAGGTAAACCCATCGTATGATCTTCATGAATATGTGATAAAAATACCGCATCTAGAAATGGAACAGCTTCTCTCTCTATTTTTGGATAACTATCCTCATAAGATCGATTAATACCACAATCAAATACTATTTTCGTCTCTTTATTTTTTACAAAATAGCAGGAGCGACCGTACTCTCCAGCTCCTCCCCATACTTCTACTCTCATCATGCTACCCCTTTTCGTTTTTGCTCCATATGTTGCAGCAGTAATAAGCACATTGTTGTAAGTCCAACAGAAACAACGGCCATCGCCATGC
Source organism: Bacillus sp. N6 (assembly GCF_052805735.1). NCBI lineage: Bacteria > Bacillati > Bacillota > Bacilli > Caryophanales > Bacillaceae > Bacillus > Bacillus sp. N6. The sequence continues at coordinate 1,639,756 of NZ_CM127843.1, read as the reverse complement.
CTATAGATACTTCACCCTGTTCAAATTGAGCAAAAATAAACGTTGCTGACGTTTCTACTGATGGAGGTAATACGAGAAGCGATGCTACTAACTCTCTTATCGAAATTGTAAATGTCATCGCCCATCCAGCAAGAATACCCGGGATAATAAGAGGCAATATTATTTTTCTAAAAATATAAATATAATTTCCAGAAAAAATACTTCCGGCCTGTACAAGGGAATCATCAATTTGTCCAAGTGATGATTTTACATACTGCACTGTGTAAGGTAAAAAAAGAACAACATACGTTACGATAACCATGACCGGTGTATTGTAAATTGACAGGGGCATATATGGTGAATTCCAAAATAGAATAAGACCTACAACCATAACGATTCCTGGTACCATATTCGGTAACATACCGCACATATCAAGCCATTTTTCAGAGGTTTTTTTCCCCTTTCGAATCATAAGTGCCAAAAAGACTCCAATCATTACCGCGATAATCGCTGTTACGAGTGAAAAAAGAAAACTATTCCATAAAGCCTCTAATCCCGGAGATCCTATTGTAAACAATGCCTCATAATGGCTTGTTGTAAAGTTATTTACATGTAAACCTCCGCCTCTTAATTTTGACAAAGAAGCAATAAGTATAGAAAAGTATGGAATTCCAATTGATACTATTAATAAACCAATTACATACATCCATGCTACAACGCGCGTAAATATAGACAAAGTATATCTTTTAGATTTCACACCTTTTCCACTAACCATTGCATATGAATACTTTCGATTCAATACATTTTGCATATACCAAATAAGCATACAAGCACTAAGTAATAAAGAAGATAATGCTGTTGCACTACTAAAATCAATTGGCCAACTCGAAATAAATTTATGGATTTCTGATGTTAACACGTGGAATCCTATTCTACGTCCGAATGTAGCCGGTGTTCCAAATTCAGCAATCGTCTTTACGAAAATGAGTAAAGCACCCATTACATAACTTGATACTAATAACGGCAATATTATTTTTCTTAAACGATAGAAAAAACTTCCGCCATGAACTGCTGCAGCTTCTTCTTTACTACTCCCAATCTGAAGTAACGTGTTTTTCAGCATGAAATAAAGGAATGGGAATAAATGCAGACTCATAATTAAGACCATACCTCCTAAACTAAAAAACGATGATGAAACTGTCTTTAGCATCGGAAAAAATTGTTCAAAATAGCCGTTAGGTTGCATGAACAAAATCCAGCCCATTGATCCAATATACGGCGGTGTCATAAATGGAATCATAAAAACAATATCTAACTTACTATACTTTCCTACATCTGTTTTGCTCATAATAAACGCCAATGGAAATGCAAATATTGTAGCTCCTATTACAACGAGTACACCTAGAAGCAGCGAATTCAGAAAAATCCCAGCTAATCCACCACTCTGCATCACTTCAAAAGGCTTTAAAAAGTTCCAACTGCTATTTTCATATATACTAGAAAATAAAATAAGAAAAAGGGGAATGACGATTAACATCGCCACAAGCAATAACGCTACCGTCATTCCAACTTGTCTTACTGATACGAATCGATTTACCATGGAATCACCATCTTATTGAAATACTTTCTTAAATTGTTTTCCTATTTCATCTTGCTCTTTCTCAACTGTTTTCCAATCAATATTTAATACTGGAATCTCTTCTACATTTGGTCTATTTTCAGCTTTTATATCTGTTCTACCAGGCAATAAATACGCTTTAGAAACTTGTTTTTGTACATCATCGGATAATAAATAATCAATAAACTCTTTTGCGCCTTCTACATTTTTACTATCCTTCATAATCCCCGCTGCGCGTGGACTAATAACTGTTCCGCTTTTTGGATATACGATATCAACAGGTTCACCCTTTGCTTTTGCGCTGTACGTCATATAATCAACACCCGCAATTACCATATCTTTCGCACCTGTTACAACTGGGTCTAACGCTTCCTGATTTGCTCCTGCTACTGTAACTTCATTTTTCTTAAGTTGTTCAAATAAATTCCATCCATCTTTTCCATTCTTTTTCACATATCCAGTTACAAAGTCTAGAGCTGAACCTGAAAGTGCTGGATCTGGAAGATTCACTTTTCCTTTCCATTCCCCTTTCGTTATATCGCTCCAATCTTCAGGCGCTGTCTTCACATTTTTTGTATTGTACACAATCCCTAATGCTGAAGCACTATACCCGAAATAATGTCCTTTATCATCTGACCATTCAGAACGCAGCTTATCAGCTTGTTTCGCTTCTTTATAAGCTAACGTTTGACCCTCTTCCTTTAATCCTTCCATCGCTGGTAATGATGCAAGTACGACTACATCAACGACTGGATTTTTCTTTTCAGCTTCCATTCTCGCTAAAATTTTACCAGTTGTCCCTTGAAACATTTCCACCTTTATACCAGTTTTCTTTTCAAAGTCTTTTTGAATTTTTTCTGCTAACCCTTTTGGCCCTGCACTATATACAACAATTTTCTTTTCAGTCGTATTTTTACTTTTTGCATCTGCATTGCCTGTCTTTGAACTACACCCTGTTACTACAGCCGAAAATAATAAAGTACATACAAATAAAGACTTAAGCGAACTGAATTTCTTCATATGATTCTCCCCCTATATGATGAATACATTTTTTTGGCACATATAACGATACTGGTTTACCGATGCTTAATTTACTATTGTGATAAGCTGTCCATATTCCGAGTGCCCCCATGTTTACTTTTATTTCATACCGTTCTCCTACATATGTAACGTGCTTAATTTCACCTGTATACATTTCGCACACTTCATTTTTCGTCCAGCTCACATGCTCTGGACGAACCATTTTTTTACCCTCTACAAGCCAATTCGCCTTACCAACAAATTTGGCAACAAATTCATGAGACGGTTTCACATAAATATCTTCCGGTGTTCCTTTTTGTAATACTTCTCCTTGCTTCATGACAATAATTTGGTCTGACATTGACATTGCTTCTGTTTGGTCGTGAGTGACATACAGTGCAGTTAAACCAATGGAATGAACGATATCCATAAGCTCTATTCTCATTTCTTCTCGCAAAATTGCATCGAGTGCACTTAGCGGTTCATCAAACAAAATAAAATGAGGTTTTGTTACAATTGCTCTAGCGAATGCGACACGTTGTTGCTGTCCACCAGAAAGTTCGTGTGGATACCTTTTCTCCATACCTTGCAGGCGAACTCGCTTTATCGCATCTTCTACTTTTTCTCGCAATTGATTCGTTTGCTTTGTAGCTCTTAAACCAAATGCAACATTTTCAAAAACAGTCATGTGCGGCCATAAAGCAAAATCTTGAAATACCATACCGATATTCCGTTCATGAGGAGATGTCTTTATCTTTTTTGTAGCAGAATACATGCACTGTTCTCCAAAATATATTTCTCCCTTATCCGGTTCTTCAAGCCCTGCTATCATTCTAAGTAAAGTCGTTTTCCCACACCCCGAAGGCCCTAAAAGTGTAGTGAATTCCCCTTGTTTCATTACAATCTGCAACGTCTTTAACGCCTGTATTTTTCCAAATGCCTTTTCTAATCCACTAATTGTAATATCCATTGCTTCACCTCTCTCCCCTCATTCTTAACCTGCTTTCATTCTATATGGAAGATTTATACTGAATGTTAATGTACTGTAAAGATTAAATTAAAAAACTTCTAATAAACTATTTATTTCTATAGATTTTTTCTATAGTTAAAATAAAAAAGGCGGCAATTCATAATGAATCTCTTAAAATTAGAAATTGTAGTACTTATTAAGAAATACAAAAAGCTTACAATCGTTGCAGAAAAACTTGGCGTTAAACAACCAACTATTACATTTCATATAAAAAGCTTAGAAGAAGAACTCGGTGTATCTCTATTCGAATTACGTTCTGGAAGGTATTTCTTAACAGAGGCTGGTGAGGCTTTGCACCATTATGCTTGTAAAATAGATGCACTTATGAAAGAAGCTAGACGTGTCACGCAAGAGTTTAAAGATTTTCATAAAGGTGCTATAACAATCGGCGCTAGTTATGTACCAGCGACTTATCTTTTACCAGAAGTCGTTCATCAATTTCAATGTGAATTTCCCAATATAAAAATAACGCTACTAGTGAAAACAGCCCCTGAAATTCGAATGATGCTACAAAATCACGAAATCGATCTTGGGATAATTTCCGCTGCTCCATTTGATGAACCACTTTTAAAACAAACGAATATAATGCCCGATACACTTGTTCTTGCCTTTTCCAAAGAACATCATTTTTCAAAGAAAGACAATGTATCGTTACAAAATATCGAAAAGGAACGCATACTATTGCATCGTAATCCATCTACAACGAGAGATTTACTTACACAATGGACGTTGGCGCACAACATTACATTCCAATCTGAAATTGAATTAGACTCATTAGAAACGATGAAACAAATTTTAAAATATGGTAATGGAATTGCCTTTATTTCTAAACTTGCTATCGAGCAAGAAATACAACGAAATGAGCTATGCTATATACCAATCCCTGAATTTGAATTTCAGCGTAACATTTATACGATTCATCATGAGGACAGATGGAATTCTAAAATCATTTCTTTTTTACTACAGAGCATCACTTCATTTGCAACAAAAAATTAAAAGGCTGTCGTTATGCACGACAGCCTTTCAAACTATAAATCTATTTATTTTTCTTTGCCTCAATTTTTGCTTGCGCCTCTTCAGCCTTATCTAATGCTTCTGATACTTTCTTCTCTTTTTCTTTCACTTCATCTATACTATCGACAGCTTTAATAATTTTATCGATTCCTTCTTCTTCTACCTTTCTACGCTTTGCCACTCTTTCATTTACTTTCTCTTCCACATCTTTTGCTTTTTGAAGCATATTCTCTGCATTTGATGTTACAGCTTTTTCAAGTTCAGCATCTTTTTTCTTTTGTAACACTTCATTTGCAATGTCTTTCGCTTCTAAATACTTACCATCTTTTAATGCTGTTGCTCCGTGATCCATTTTCTCAGCAACTTCTTTATATGATTTCGCTTCATTTCCTGATTTCTCTTTTTCTGCTTTTTCGAACCACATTGTTGCATCACTATACTTTTCATCTTTCAATGATTGCATACCTGTTTCAATATATGTGTCATAATTGCTACATCCAGCCATTACGACTAATAGAAAAAGCATAACAAAACTTAATTTTTTCATGCTGTTGTCTCCTTTTCTTTGCAAGCTCACTTTACTTTAACATACATGAAAAAGAGTTTCAAAAACTAAAATACTAATTTAGTCATTTTTATAATGATAAGTCAAATTTTTATTATTTTCTTATTTTTAAGCGGACACATCTACTTGTTTTTTCGCCATATGTTGCTTTACTCCAACTAATACAACTAACAATAACCCTCCGCCTATTGTCATCATAACAATGCTAGTTGGCAACATATCTAATAGTAGTCCATATACAATCATACCAAGTGGTGCGATGGCAGTCGCAATTGTTTCAAGTAGGCCAAACACACGCCCTAGGTAGCTCGGATCTGTCGTTTTTTGCATATGTACTTGCATTGGAATGTTTACAATCATAATTGCTATACCAGTTAACATCATAAAAGCAATATAGTAAATAAAACTTGCTACTTTTGGAATGATAACTAACAACGGAAAGACTGTACATAAACTTAAACCTGCAAACAAAAACAGTCCAGTATAAATAGAACGAAACGGATTATTCACTTCTTTACGCACTGATAAAGCAATCGCTCCCATTAGCATCCCGACTGCTAACATTCCCTCTACAGTACCGAGTTGCTTTGAAGATAAATGCAATGTATGGACGATAATGTACGGAAGTGCAACTGTTAGACCACACGCAAAAAAGTTTACCCACAATGCTATTTTCATTAAACCATATATTTCACGTTGTCTTTTTACATATAAAAAACCTTCTTTTATACTCGTCAAGAAATGCTCTGTACTTTCAGCCACTTCTTTTTTATATAAATCAAATACGATAAATAATTGCAAAATAACCGCTAAAAAGAACGTAATGCTATTTAATAGGAAAAACGATTTAATTGAAAAGAAACCATATACAACTCCGCCAATAATCGGTCCTAAAATATTTGATAAAGAAGCCGCCGTTTGATTTAAAGCACTCGCTTTTTGAATACGTCCTTCATCTACTAAACTCGGAATAGACGAAGTTAATGCAACAGAATAAAAACTTGCACAAATTGATAATAATGCTGCTGAAATATAAATAAAAAGAAGTGATGGCCCAAATATAGTAGCAAGAATAAACATACTAAGCATCGTTAAACTACTTAATAAATCAGTACCAATGACAAGCCATTTTCGATTCACACGGTCTGCTACAGCACCAGCAATTGGGCCACAGATCATCCTTGGAAGTGATCCGCAAACGAGCGTAATTGCAAAACCCATCCCTGAACCAGTAGTCTTTAATACATATAACCCCATTGCGAACGTATAAATACCTGCGCCTAATAAAGACGTCATTTTTCCAATCATCATTAAAATGATATTTCTAGTTGCAATCTTCATTCTTGAATCATGTTGTCCTATACTTATATCTCCCATTTTTGACTCTCTCCCCTTAAAAGTTAAATTGTGTTAAACTTATTATATAATCAACTTTCCAATTTTTACAACAAAAAGTTAAATACAATTAAACTTTTTAAATATAAAGGAGCAATAATATGGCAACTCTCGGTGAAAAAATTAAAGCATTACGAAAAGATAAAAAGCTTACGCAAACAGCACTGGCAGGTTCGGAACTGACAAAAAGTATGCTTAGTCAAATTGAAAATGGAAAAGCTACACCTTCTATGAAAACATTACAATATATTGCGGAAAAACTTGAATGTGAAACGAGCTTTTTATTAGAAGAAGATGAAGAAGAAATTGTGGAACTCATTCAAAAAATGGAGCCATTAATAAAATCAAATAAATGCGATGAAGTATACAAGACTTTACTACCTATCGTTCAAAAAGAACTACCCCTTACTTTAAACACAGCACGTTTATATAAACAGTTCATAACTGGAGCGGCCATTATGAACGATTACAATATTGAATATTACGTTGAAACAGCTGTTTCTATATTTGAAAAATATACTTTGTATCGTGAAAGTACTGAAACGAAACTACTGTTTTACTATATGCTCTACAAACGGAAAAAATATAAAGAATGTTTACAGTTGATTAGCAGAATTCGCGATGAATATAAAACGAAGAATTTAGAAATGGATCTTATTACACATATACAACTATACTTAAAAGAAGCCATTATTTTACTCGCATACGGCAATTATAAAAAATGTGAAAAAGTCATTTTAGATGCACTTGCATTTTCAAAAAAACATCAAGTGTATTATAAAACAGATGAATTTTATCGCATTTTATCTTACCAAAAAGTCATTACAGCTGATAAAGAACAGTATTTATATTACATAAAAAAATCGGAGCAATTTGCCATTTTTACAGAAGATATTCTATCCATTGCGATTATTGATATTTTAAAAGCTTACTACTACAACACAATTACTAATGAATATACAATCGCATTAGAACATCTAGAACAATTCCGAGAAAAACTAAAAGATGAACCAATCTTTCAAGACGATGGATTATATTATCTTGAAAAAGGAAAATCTTTGTATGGCTTAAAACGTTATAAGGAAGCTTTGGCAATATTAAAACACGCTACCATACCAGATTATATGACTCATCCACTTGATCAATCGTGGGTATTAACAGCCGGGTCTTATCGTGCCCTGTGTCATATAAAACTTCAAGATAAACCAGCTGCTCTGAAAGAAGCAAAAGAAGCAGTTCAAACGATAGATGGTTATCCTGATTCCATCTTCACTTCATTTATTAAAGAAACATTACAAATAATACAAAAACTTTAAGAATGTCTCTAAATGGTATATTATTCCTCTTTTTTAGCAAAGATAATAATGATGGGAGGAATATAAATGAATATACAACGTGCAATAGAGCTTTCTGTGTCAGCGGAACAAGCCAATGTCAGTTTTCAAGGCATGCCTGTTATGATTCAACACGTCGATGAAAGCAATGAAACCGCCCGCATATATGAAGTAAAAAACCCAGGACGCGAATTAACTGTTCCAGTTAATAGCTTAGAGGAAATATAAGAAATGCCACTTCTCTTTTGAAGTGGCATTTTTCTTATGAATCAAAAATATAACTATTATTTCTTCTAATTTTTTAAACTTATAATAAGAAAATGTAAAATTTATACTCTAAACCTATATTTTGTGATAATGTATGATTTGGAAATAACTAAATCTTTATAAATGAATAATATAAAGTTTTTCCTGTTTCCCACTCTACACATAAAGGAGGAATTGTATGAGCCTTTCTATATACGAAGGTTTAGGTATTATTTTTTTCGTAATCATTATGACTTACGCCCTTGCACACAAATATTTATGGTCAAAAAAATTACTTATTATTCTATTTCTCATTTGTAATGCTATTTATCTTATTTGGCGAACTTTTTATTCGTTACCAACTATTAATCTCATAAGTATTATCGCTGGTATTATATTGTTAATTACAGAATGGGCTGGTTACTTACAATCTATCGTTTTCAGCATTGTTTCATGGAAGCCATATAAACGGAAAGAAGTACCATTATCCACTTTCGAAAAACTACCCACTGTCGACATATTTATTGCAACTTACAATGAACCGATCGATTTATTAAAACGTACTGTAGCTGGTTGTACGTTGATTACTTATCCGAAAGAGTTACTAAACATTTATATTTGTGACGACGGGCGCCGTGAAAGTGTAAAGCAACTTGCGGCAGAGTTTTCTGTTCATCACATAACTCGCACCGAAAATAAGCATGCAAAAGCTGGAAATTTAAATCATGCGATGCTTCATTCAAAAGGTGATATTATCGTAACAATGGATGCTGATATGATACCACGAGCTAACTTTTTAGAGCGAACGATTGGTTATTTTTCTAAAAATAATGTTGTATTCGTTCAAGCACCACAAGTTTTTTACAATGCTGATCCTTTCCAATATAATTTGTTTTTTGAAGATAACATCGCCAATGAACAAGATTTCTTTATGCGCCAGTTAGAAGAAGGAAAAGATCGCTTTAATGCTACGATGTATGTTGGTAGTAACGCTCTATTTCGCCGCACCGCTCTTGAAGAAATTGGAGGATTTGCGACTGGAGTTATTACTGAGGATATGGCAACTGGTATGCTACTACAAGCTAACAAATGGGAAACTATATTTGTCAATGAAACACTTGCTGTTGGATTATCCCCAGAAACATTTAGTGATTTATTAAAACAACGGGACCGCTGGTGTAGAGGGAATATTCAAGTCGTAAAAAAGTGGAATCCTTTCACTATAAAAGGATTATCTTTTATGCAGCGTCTTTTATATGCAGATGGAATTCATTATTGGTTTTTCGGTGTTTATAAAATGATATTTTTACTAGCACCGCTATTATTTTTAATATTTGATATTTATAGTTTAGAAATTAATTTTATGCACTTATTTATGTTCTGGGCACCTGCTTTTTTAACATCACAGCTTATTTTCAAAGCTGTTTCTAATAAAAAACGAACAACTACGTGGAGTCATGTGTACGAAGTTGCTATGGCTCCTTATATGGGATTTGCTATTTTATCAGAAACTTTCTTACGTAAAAAATTTCAATTTCATGTGACAAGAAAGGGAGTTCAAAATAATACAAGGCATTTTTTATGGATTGCAAGCGTCCCTCACCTCGTATTACTCATTTTAACAATTATTGCACTGATTCGGGCAACACTTATGCTCTTATATCCTGAGCAATATCATATTGAAAGAGAGAGCTTATATATTAATATTTTCTGGGTACTATACAACGGGATAGCTATTGTCACTTCACTATTTGTAGCATTTGAAAGACCGCGTTTTCGAAATTCAGAACGTTTCGTAGTAAATTTACCAGGTACTTTATATGCCGAAGATATGATCATTTCTTGCCATGTCCTTGATATTAGTGAAACGGGGGCACGTTTTGAATTAGATCCCTCCATTCCATTTGAAACTTTATCAAGTCTATCTTCCTATACGCTATCTTTTGGCGAGGTAGAAAAGATTCATAGTACAAAAAAATGGATTCGGAGACAAGAAAATTCTGTACAAGTTGGTGTATCATTTGATGATGTATCCCATGAGCAATATTGTAAACTCATTCTTCATCTATTTAGTAAACCGGTTAATGACCGGGTGGAAAAGGTGTACGATAAAACATTTCTTACACTAGCAATTGCATCTTTCATAAAAAATACCAAAAAAGCACCAAGACAATTTCGCAGGCAACATATACGTGAGCAACTGATGTCTTCTGGAACATTGCATATGAATGGGATGCCGATTGAAGCGACCATTGTCGACTATAGTACAGGTGGGTGCCAAGTACAAACGAACACCCCTCTTGTGATTGACCAAATTATACAAGTAACAATGGAAGAACGTAATATTCAAAAGAGAAATGCACAAGTATGTTGGATTCAAAAAAAGGGTCGTAAAATATATGCTGGATTAAAATTCACAGCGTAAAAAGAGAAAAGAAGCGTACTGCTTCTTTTCTTTTTTACATGCTAAAATACTTATTAAAGGGGGAATTTATATGGAAAATGCTTCACAAAAGGCGAATCATTATTATGCGGTGATATTCACTTCTAATTTATCAAATGATACAACAGACTATAATACCGTTGCCGGAAAAATGGAGGAACTTGCAAAGCAACAACCTGGATTTTTAAGTGTAGAAAGTGCACGAGGTAATTCTGGACTCGGAATAACAATTTCTTATTGGGAATCACTTGATGCGATTGAAAATTGGAAAAAGAACGCCTTACATAAAGAAGCGAAAAAAAGAGGTCGTGAGCAATGGTATGAAAACTTCCACCTGCGTATCTGCCTTGTTGAGAAAGAATTTAAGTTTCAAAGAGGCACAATATAACTATGAAGAAAAAAGTAGCTCTCGTTATTGTTCATGAAATATATGGTGTGAACGACCATATGCATCACGTTACCAACCACTTTACTTCATCTCATATAGACGTATTCTGTCCTAATCTTCTACAATCGCAACATGCATTTCATTATAGTGATGAAGAAAAAGCATATGAACATTTTGTAAATCATATTGGGTTTGATTATGGAAAAAAGCAAATTGAAGAATTCATTTCTCATCTTTCTAGTAGTTATACACATATTGGTCTTATCGGCTTTAGCGTTGGAGCTACCGTCTCATGGCTATGTAGTAACAATCCGAAAATAGATTTTATTATCGGATGTTACGGTTCTCGTATACGCGACTATGTTCACATAAAGCCTACATGCGCTACACTACTTATATTTCCTGAAAAAGAAGCTAGTTTTTCAGTATCCTCTTTAATTCAAACATTGCAGCAACAAAAAAATCCTTTATTAGAAATAAAACAACTACACGGTGAACATGGATTTCTAAATCCGTACACTGAAAAATATAACAGGCACTCTACAAAACAAGCATACAATTTAATAGATTCATTTCTTGTAAAGTAAAACTTCAATCAATGGGGGATGTTCATCCCCCACCTAATCTCTTTTCTTACGTTGAGTTTTAAGGTGTGGGTCTTACTGCCCATGCGTGATAAAAACAATCTTATAAAGGAGACTCAAAATGACGCTGACATTACTCTTACTTATTTTCATACTCATTGCCTTTATCTCAGCGCTAACTATCATTTTTAAAACCGTAAAAAAAGGGAGATTTTTCAACCGCCCCTACTTACAATCTATTATCCTTTGCATTTTATTTTTTACTAATTGGATCTTATATGTAACAACTTTTTATTCGTTACTCCCCGAGAAAGTTAGCGAGTTCATATTCCTGCCCATTTGGTTTTTCCTTTGTATTTTAGGATTTATCGCTTTTTGGCACGAATGGAGAAATAATCGTGTGTTCTCGATATGTATTGGTTTTCTTTCCTTTATTAGTTTTCTATTTGGGCTGTTGTTGTTAGTTCTTTCGGGGATGTAATAGAAGAAGGAAGAAAAGCCAATTTTTAACTTTTCTTCCTTCTATGTTTACCTTTAGCTTTCACTGTCACTGATTCACAAGGTGTATAATATATTTGAGGCGTCGCCTTATCAACAAACATCATAAATGTAATAAAACCGAGAATAAAGAAAATAAACAACGTTAACAAAATTGCTCCTATCGTTAAAAGTATCATAACACCACCCCTATATTTTTCATGTTATTACACTTTTCGCTATTATATGAGCGTAATCCTTTTTAGAAAAAGAAACGTAACAAAATAATCACAACCACTCCCGTTAATACTGTACCTAATAAACTACGAGTATATATTGCAACAAGAAATGTTGGAATTGCTGTAATAAGATAATCCCACTGCATCGTCTCATGCATAAATAAAACTTGTGCTAAAAGCGCTGCTAATATCGCAATTGGTATGTAATTTAACCATTTTAAACCCCAGTCAGGAATTTGTAGTTTGCTAAATACGAGTAGAGGTAAAATACGTGGCACGAGTGTAACAGCTCCTGCTGCTAGTAAAAGTAATAATACATCTAATCTCATTTCCATTTTTCAATCACCACTCCAATCGTCGCAGCTAGTAATGTTGCGATAATAACCGCTATACTATCTGGCATAAATAGGTGTGAAACGTATGCGATAATAATCGATACAATTGCAACACTTAAATGAATTACTAGTTTTGGTTTACTACTTATGAGCTGAAGAACAAATAATCCGATAAACATCGCTGGTAATGCATAATCCATCCCGTATGTATGTGGATCTGGTATCCACTCACCAAATAGCCCACCAATAATGGTAGCAAGTATCCAATTTAAATACGCTGTTACGTTAAGCCCAATCATCCATCTTTCACCTAAATATCCTTTTTGCGCTGCATGCTGCACTGCAACGCCGAAAGTTTCATCTGTAATTTGCGAACCGATGATTAAGTTTTTAAATAGAGGAATTTTCGTAAAGTACGGTGCAAGCGCAGCACTCATTAATAAATGGCGTAAATTAACAAAAAATACAGTAAAAATAATTGCGGAAGCAGGAGCACCGGCTGCATACATACCAGCTAATATAAATTGGGCAGAACCTGCATAAATTAAAGTGGACATAAATGCAATTTCAATGATAGAAAAACCTGCTGTTTTTGCAATTACACCAGCTGCTATACCGATGCTCAAGTAACCAAATACAGTTGGTAAACAATCTTTTACTCCTTGCTGAAATGTATCATCGCTCTGCAAAGCTACATGTGCCTGAGCTTTACTCATCTCTATCATCCTCCATTCCTTCTAAAGTTCGTTTTCCTGTTACGACATGAACTAAATCTATATTTTCACGCCATAACGTATCTAACTTATCAGCTCCAAATTCCTTTGTGATTTCCTCAACCATAATATCGTGGCGCACATACTCTGTAGCAACGAGAACTAGCGCTGGGTCATACGTTGTAACAGCCCATGAAGTGCTATCATTTGAGAAGTTCGCAATTAATACTTCCTCTCCATCACGAGCAATAACAGTTAAATGACCACCCATTCTCTTTTCAACAACGTGGGGCGTCATATAATTATGATGAAACGTGGCTCCTATTTTTGTTTCTGGAGCTCCAAATAAGATTGAAAATATATGTACGCCTTCCTCTTCCTTTTGATGAATGTATGGCTCAATTTCATGCACTTGATCTTCCCATACAGAAATCCATAATTCTTCCTTTGCCCTATTAATTATATTGCATATTTCTTTTAAAACACGATCATTTGAGCGAATATGCGAAATTACATCTATTTGTCGCTCTTGTTCTAAACAATTTAGTTTCTCATCTAAAAATTCAAAGGACTTTTCAAAGTCTTTTCGCATTCGATTCATTAATTCGGTAGCTGGTACTGGTACATATTTAACTGGTTCAGAAGGTACAATATGCACCGCTCCTTTATCCATTAACTTACCGAGTACCTCGTAAATCATAGAACGAGGTACTCCTGTTTGTTTACTCACTTCATAGCCTGTTACTGGGGAGTGTTTTAACAATCCAATATACGCTTTACATTCATACTGGGAAAATCCTAACTTTTGTAATTCCTTTATAATTTCATCCATCGGTAACCCCTCACAATCTAAATCGCCCTTACTTCAAAACGACGATTTTGCTTCCCTTTACTTTTTACTTTATCAATAACAAGTGTTCCTATTTCACTCGTATTTTTCACATGTGTACCTCCACAAGCTTGTTCGTCTAAATTTTCAATTGTAACAATGCGGATTTCTTGGATAGTAGTTGGCAGGAGATTTATTGCTGTTTTAATCATTCCTACAGCATTTTCTGCTTCTTCGCGGCTCATATAGCGAGTGGAAATTTCTTTATTTTGCTCAATAAGTTTATTCACTTCCTCAACAATTTCTTCTACTTCCACGCTCGATAACTCTTGTAACTCATTAAAATCGATACGGGCTTTATCAGGATAAATTTGGTTTCCGGTGCATAGTGCTCCATACTTTTCATAAACAACAGCTCCGATAAGATGCAGTAAAGAGTGATGACGCATTAAATTATGACGTCTTTCCCAATTAATCTCTAATTTAACTGGACCTAATTTTACTTGAGCTTCATCTTTTATATAGTGAACTATTTCTCCCTGCTCCCTCTTTACTTTTTCAACTTCAAATACAGACCCATCTTGTACAATGACACCCGTATCACATTCCTGCCCTCCACCAGTTGGATAAAAAACTGTTTCTTTTAGAAATACTTTATTCCCTTCTACTTTTATCACTTCTGTTTCGCAACTCGTTTTGTATGCATCTTCTAAATATAATGCCGTTGTCATACTCTCACCTCTTTAGTAGTTATAGTTATACCTACTAATATAAAAAATAACATTCATACAGTCAACTTATATTTCAGAATTTTTAATTTTAAACAAAAAAAGCCTTTTACAATAAGGCTTTTTTCTACATACTATTATTTATTTTAACTGTAAAGTATTTAATATGTTCCCCGCCAAATGCTCCCGTAAAGTACAACCTGTATACTCTTCCCTAAATACACCCGCCTTCACAAATAAAGGAATGACTTCACTAAAGAATAGATCTAGTGACTTTGGAGGTCCTCCTGGAATAGCAATAAATCCATCTAACGCCCCTGCCTCAAACCTATCCATAATTTGCTTCGCAACGTCTTTTGGTGTACCAACCGCAACCCAATGAGCCGATCCAACAACTTCTGGTCGTTCTAGTATTTGTTCAACTGTTGGTTCATTTTTAATAATGAAGTTCCGTAATAACTCGGCATGAGTTTTACTACGTACAGTTTGATCCCGACTTGGCAGCATCTCTTCCGTAATTTTACTTTCTAGCGGAATCCCTCTCGCATCTAATCCGAGAACCATTTCAAGTAACGTATATCTCTTCTCTTTTGTGAGATGTTGATGAGCTTGCCTATGCATTTCTAACGCTTCTTCATATGTATCACCTATAAAGAAATATAATCCAGGTAATACACGTATAGCATCTTGCTTGCGGCCATGCTGTTCTGCTCTTCTTCTTAAATCTTGACGAAGTTCAATTCCTGACTCTATATCAGGCGTTGCGGCAAAAATTGCATCAGCAACAGAAGCAGCAAAATTCCGACCAGACTCTGAAGCACCGGCTTGAAATAATGGCATTTCTCCTGATATATGCTGCGGAATATTAAGTGGACCTTTTACCTTAAAGTACTCACCATTATGCTCAATAGGCTTTACCATCTCTCTAATAACATCAGGATTATCTACTTTCAATACTTCATTAGGGTGACTCCTCCAAAGTTTTCTTACTAACTCTGTACATTCTGCCGCTTTCGCGTATCGTTCCTCAGATGATGGCATCCCTTCCTCACCAAAGTTTTCAGCACCGTCAATGGATGTAACAATATTCCACCCTACTCGGCCGTTACTAATCCAGTGTAACGATTGTAATTGCCTTGCTAATATATATGGTGGATAAAACGAAGTTGAAGCAGTTGTAACGACTCCAATTTTTTCTGTCGCATAAGCAATAGCAGTAAACAGTAACGTCGGGTCTAAAATGACACTCCCTTTATTACGAGCAATTAAATCTGGGTGCGCCACTAAATAATCGGCTTTAAAAACAAAATCTAACTTAGCCTTTTCTGCCTGTAGTGCCAACTCTACTTGTTCATCAATTCCGGAATTAAACTCATTCCCATCTTCTTTCTTTCTAGAAATTAAACATAATCCAATGCAAAGTTGATTCTTTGTAAACATATATACACCATCCCCTTGTTTTTAATTCACTTAGTTAAACAAATGTTGCTGTCATTATGAAAATAAATAAAATGATATTGATAATCATTATCATTTTATGATGTAACTGTAATAAAAGCAATAACAAAAAAGACTCCCACTTTTGGAAGTCCTTTATCTCAATATTTCATTCGCTTCTTTTTCATAAATTTTATCAAATGATGTCATAACGCGCTGTGATGCTTGAATCATCTTTTGATCCGTCATAAGATCGGCCATCTCTTTCGTCATATCTACATTTGAATTTTCTAGCATATGATTTTTTACTATTCCTGTTCCGTTCGGTAAATTAGCAATGTTTCCTTCTGCTAGTGTAAAGCTTTTATTTTCACGTTGTACGAGACGAGCATTCGTTTCTGCATCTACTGTTTTTGTTTGCAAACGAGCAATATTATTTTGTGTTACTTCATCATATAATGTACCGTCTGCTTGTACAGCAACCTTTGCTCCTTCTGGAATACGAATACGCTCATTATTCTCTCCCATTACGAAAGCACCTGAAGATGTTTGTAAATAACGATCACTATTTAATGTGAAACTACCATCTCTCGTTAAAAACGTTTCATCATTTTTAGAAGTAACAAAAAATGATGTTGTGCCGGCCGCGCCGTCATCTAAAAAGAAATCTGTAGCGCTATTTGTCATTTGTATATTTCCTTGTACTAAATTCACATGTGTTGCGGCTGGTACTACAGCGTAATCGACCGAACCTATATTTGTTACTGCCCCATCTCCGCGGCGATATGTGTCTTGTACATCAAATACTTTAGACGTCATATTTTCTGCTTTAAATCCTGTCGTTTGAGCATTTGCAACGTTATTCGAATGAACATTAATTCGCTGCATGTAGTTCATCATACCCATAGAACCTATATAAAGACCGTTCATATTCGTTTGAATAAGGCAAGCGCCTTATTCTTCACCTCTTTTCTACGATGTTTGTAACATTTGTTTCGCTAAATGTTCAGCTGTAGCGATATGTATATTTTTCCTTATGTCTTGGCCGTCTGTCATTAATACAATAGGAGCTGATGATACTGCTGGAATTTTCAACAATTCACCACTACTTGCTGTTTCATCAAATTTTGTAAACACAATACCATCTATATGAATATCTTTAAAGTTTGTAATGATTTCAATCATATCTTTACTTTTCATCGAAGCTGATAACGTTAAACAAATATAATCTGGCTCTACTTGTCCCATCGTTTCAATCATTTCTTCTACTGTTTCTGTCGTACGATAATTTTTTCCGGCTGTATCAATTAAAATATAATCGACGCGCGCTTCTTCTTTAAAATACGTAAGCGCTCTTGTCATTGCAGCTTCATCACGCACAGCAATTACTTCCGATCCAATTGTCTTTACGTTATCTTGCAATTGCTGCACTGTCCCTATGCGCGAATGATCTGTCGTTATAAAACCAACTGTTTTTTTCTTACCGTGAAATTGCCATGCCATTTTCGCAAGCGTCGTCGTTTTACCAACACCAGTTGGACCGATTAATGCAATTGTTTGTACTTCTTTTTCAAAGACGTTTTCCGTATTGAAATGAGATTTCATATCTTCCAATATGTACCTAATAACTTCTTCTTCCGTAATCATCGTTGCATTTTCAAACTTTATTTTTAACTTTTCAGCATATGCATAAATGAAATATTGTTCCACATCGTTTTGTTCTAGCATCCGAATTACCTTTTGAATAATAAACGGTACAGATTCTTGACTTTCTTTCTTTGGAACTACTTCTTCTTTCTTTACCGGAACGACTTGTTTCACAACTTTTTTCTTTTTCGGTACTTCCGTTTCTTTCGTCTGTTTCACCACGACAATTCCTTTTTCAAACAGCTTTAATAGTTTTTCTTTTTTTCTTGCCCATTCTTCACTATTTCCTGTTTGCATTGCCGCGTATGACATAGAAGTCGTTACGTTTTCTAAATTGTGCAGTACTGATTGAATTCCATTCGCCTTCACAATTTGTTCTGAAGGATCATTCACGACATCCATTAACTGTTCATGAAATTGTGCTGTACCTTCATTCACTTCTTCCTGTTTTTCTTCTGGAAAAGCAACTAACATTTCATAATCCTTTTTCCAGAAAAACGGTATATTTCGTTTTACACTTTCATCGACAACGTAATAATAATCTGTACCATATTGGTCAAATAACTTTCGATACAATTCATTTTTCGAAGCTGCTTTTATTCGCATTAACGCTTCTTTCTTTTCTGTACTTTCCATTACTTCACCCCCTACTATTCAATATAGGCAATTTGATCCACAACAATTTCTGGTGCTAATTCGCTAATACAAAGTACTTGTGCTTCCACTTGATAACGTTCTAGCAGTCTTACAATCGCAAATCTAAAATCTTTTCTACGTGTTAATAACACTGGTTCTCTTCCCATTAAACGTGCTTGCTTAAAGACGCGTTGCACTTGCTCAACGACACGTGTTTCTAAATCTAGATCCCAGTTTAATAAGTAACCTTGATATGAATTATTCACAACATCCGCATCTAACTCAATTGAATCAGAGAAGAGCGCTGCATAAATTTTTCCGTCCGGATTTTTCGCATTTTCACAAATAACTTTTGAAATACATTCACGAACAAATGATGTCACACCATCAACGTGATTTTGATACACTTCTTTTCCGTCAATAATACCTTCAATAATTGTTGGTAAATCACGAATAGAAATACCTTCTTTTAGAAGTTGTTTAATAACATTTTGAACGAGTGATAAATCAATTTCTTTCTTCTTAATCTCTTCTAATAGAACGCCATTATCATTTTCAAGCGAGTTAATTAAGTCTTTTACATGTTGGCGCTGAATTAATTCATGCAGATTACGTCTTACGACAACATCTAAATGTGTAATTAATATGCTAAGTGGCTCTAACACTTGATAGCCTTTCATTTGTGCATCTTGCACCATATGCTCTAAAATCCAATATCCATCTTCGCCGAAAATTGGATCTTTCGCTGGTTCTGCATCTAAATCAGCCATTACGTTCGGTGTTTTTAGTGCTAATAAATAACCTGATTTTAAAACACCTTCAGCCGCCTTCGCACCTTTAATACGAATAATGTAACGACCACGTGGTCTAAAGCTCGTATTATCTTTAAAGTTAATTCCAGGAACGTTAATACCGAGGTCAGTAATAATCGACTTCCGCATAAGAACAACTTTATCACGAGCTGTTTCCCCGTTAATTTTCTGCTTTACAAGTGCTGCTAAATCTAAACCGAGTTCTACAATAATCGGATATTTATCCGTAAATACTCCGAATGAATCTTCCACTTGTTGCAATTGCTCATCTTCACCTTGAATCATTTCTAATTCTTTTTGAAGCTCGTCTTCTTTTTCTTTCTTTATTCGATTTTTATTACGAATGCCTAAGAAGATAATCGTTCCACCAACGAGTGCGAATGGTAAAAACGGTAGCGGAGTAAAAATACCCATTGCAATAAATAAACCACCAAGTGCATATACAACGACTTCATGTGCTAATAGCTCTTTAAAGATACCTTCTGTTACTGTATCCGGTGAGCCGTCAAATACACGCGTTACGATAATACCTGTTGAAATTGCAAGCATTAACGAACCGATTTGGTTTACGATTCCGTCACCGACAGTTAACTGTGTATAATGAAGAGCTGCATCTGCAAAGCTCATTCCTTGCTGCATCATTCCGACAATTAAACCGAAGATAATGTTTACGAATAAAATGACAATCCCGAAAATAACGTCCCCTTTAATGAACTTTCCGGCACCATCCATCGCTCCGTAAAACTCTGTTTCCATATTTAATTTTTTTCGTTTTGCTTGTGCATCTTTTTCTGAAATAATACGCTGGTTTAAATCAGCATCGATAGACATTTGTTTCCCTGGTAAAGAATCAAGTGTAAAACGAGCTGCTACTTCAGCTGTACGAGACGCACCGTTTGCAACGATAAACTGGAATATGATTAAAACTATAAAAATAACGATACCAATTAATAAGTTCCCGCCAATTACGAACTGGCCAAACTCTTCAATAACATGACCCGCATTTCCGTCTGTTAAAATCGCTCGCGTCGTCGAAACGTTAATCGATACGCGGAAAATCCCGATTAATAACAACATCGTCGGAAATGACTTTAATTCATCCCACTCGTTAATACTTGTCGCTCGCATATAAATAAGTACTGACATACTTAGTAGAAAAACGATAATGATATCAAGTATAAATGGTGGAAGTGGAATTAAGAGCGCCACTACGAATGACGCTGCTAAAAAGATAGAAAAATAGGTTCTTGCAGAATCTATCTTAAACAAAGAGATCTCCTCCAAACGCGCTATTATACTTCAAGTTCATTCGTCTGAATTAAATAGCGCATAACTTCAATTACAGCTACGTATAAATCTTCTGGAATCGTCTCATCTTCCTCGACTTGATAATATAAAGAACGAGCAAGTGGACGGTTTTCCACCATTGGTATTTCTTGTTCACGGGCAAGTGTTCGTATATATAATGCGAGCTCATCTTCCCCTTTTGCAACGACAATTGGTGCTGCATCAACGTGTTTATTGTACCTGAGTACAACTGAAATATGGGTCGGGTTGTTTACAATAAACGTTGCGCCATCCATCTTCTTCGCAATTGTTCCTTGCAAGATCGCATGCATAAAGTTTTTTCGTTTCCCTTTTACTTGCGGGTCCCCTTCATTATCTTTATGCTCCCTTTTTACTTCTTCTTTTTTCATCTTAATATCTTGTTCGTACTCCCATTTTTGATAAATGAAATCAATAATAGAAAGAATGATTAAAATAATTAAAATGGCTAAAAAGATAATTTTAATTTGGCTAATAATTTCAGTAAGTGACGCTGTCCAGTTAAATCCAATCATACTAACAATCTTCTCTAAATTCTTTTTAAAGAGAACATACGAAACGTAACCGATTAATCCCATATAAAACAGTGATTTCAAAATATCTACTAAACTTTTACGACTAAACAATCTCGTAAAATAGTTTTTCGGATTAATACGTGACGCTTTCGGTTTAATGACTTTAGAAGAAAATAGGAAGCCGACCTGAATCATATAATTGAATAAATGAAAAGCATATACGAGTATTAATATCGGAGCCGATACTTTCAGTAATAAAATCCCCATTAAATAAAAATACTCGGTTGAATCTGTATTTTTTCCAATTTGATCAAACAGCACCGCTACGGAATTTGCAATCTCATAACCTAGCCAATCTCCGAAGAAATAAACGACAACTGCTAATACGAGAATGGAAAATAAATTATTTAAATCTTTACTCCGGGCAATATTCCCTTCTTCACGCGATTTTTTACGCTTCTGCGGGGTGGCCTTTTCTGTTTTATTATCCTTTGCCATGCGCGTCCCCCTACTTCGTTAAGAAAAAGTTAAATAGTTTCGTATACTCTTCAAGTAATACATCCGTCATATTTTTAAACACATAACCGAGCATCGGTACACTCATCGCAATAAACAAAATCCCACATGTAATTTTAATTACGTATGCATTCATAAAAACGTTTAATTGCGGAGCGTTTTTTGCGATTAAAATTAAAACAAAGTTAATGATGAATAAACTTCCCATAAGCGGCAGAGCAATTTCAACCGCTGATGTGATCGCAAATAATAACGTTGCGAGTAGACTATCTAAAAAACTAGTCGTCAACAATTTTGAAATCGCCTCTGTATATTGAAACGACTTTAAAATAGTGGCAACGAAATAGTTAATGCCGCCAAGTGAAATAAAAATAATAAGAAAAAATATATCAAAAATTGTTGATAGCAAAGTGGACTGTGACCCTGCATTTACATCAAACAAACTTGCTTGTGATAAACCAATATCAAAGTCTAAAATATGCCCTGCCATTTTCGGAATGTTCCACAGCATTTCTACAATTTTTGAAAGTGATAATCCAATTACAATTTGCGTTCCTGCATAAGCTGCAACGTCCCAAACTGTCTTGATGTGAGAGACATCCACTTGATCGGCCACTGTAATTGAAAGAGCAAGTCCAACTGTAACCTTCGCCATTGCTGGAATGGATCGGCCTGAGAAAAACGGTAAAAAATATAAAAATGAAGTAATGCGACAAAACGCAAAAAACGTTGCCGCCCATAATTCCATATTCATTTCAGTTCACCTATCTTAGTACGAACGCAATAGCGATGGGATTTTATCAAATAAATCTAAAATAAGCATCGTTAACTCTTGGAACATCCACGGACCTAAAATGATAATAACGAGCACAATACTCGCCATTTTCGGTAAAAACGTCAGCGTTTGCTCTTGAATTTGCATCATTGCCATAATAACCGCGATAATAATAACGACAATCAGACTTACAACGGCAATCGGCATTAAAATCATAACCCCTTTATAAAAAAAGGTTTGGAAAATATCTATAATTGGTGACGTATTCATTTATATGACTCCTATCACATAGCATCAAACGCTTCAGGCGACCGTCTTAAACATAATATCGACGATTTTTGTATATCCACCTAAATATACGAAAACGAGTATTTTAAATGGTAAACTTAAAATCATCGGCGGTACCATCATCATCCCGAGGTACATTAAAAGTGTACTAATAATCAAATCTATAAATACAAACGCTAAATAAATGAACATCCCTGTAAGTAACCCTTTTTGAATTTGCGTTAACGTAAAGGATGGTACGAGTGTAAATAAGGATAGATCTTTCAAATCTTTCGGCAACTCTTCACCGCGTACTTTCAGCATCATTTTCAAATCATGCTTATACGTATGCTTTGACATATACTCTTTCATAATAGGAGCTGTCGTTTCCGCAGCTTGGCTTACTGTTATTTTCTCTTTCGTCATCGGATCCCACACATCGCTCTTCAGTTGCCCGAGTACAGGCTGCATCGTAAAGAGTGATAAAAATAATGCAAGTCCAACAAGCACTTGGTTTGGTGGTAAATTCATTACCCCAAGTCCTTGACGTGTAATCCCAAGAACGATCATAAAATAAGTAAAATGTGTAAATAATAGAACGATAGAAGAAGATAATGATAAAAGGGTAACGAGTGCAAATAGTTGTACACTTGAATTACTCGTAAACTCTTTTCCATTTTCGAAATTAATAAAACCGTTCGGGGCCGCATACGCTGGATTTACAAAAATAATTGAAAAAACGATAGAAAATACGAAAATAACGGCTAATAATGATAACTGTTTCTTTATTCTCATGATGGATCCTCTACTTTTTTCGTTTCAGTCTTCACCGCGTCTTCTAGTGCTTGTTGAAACTGATTTCCTGTTCCGGTTAATTGCACAGACTGCACACCGTTATTACTAATAACAGTGAACACTTGCTTTCCGTCCACTTCAAATAAAAAGGCACTCGTTTGATGATTTAAATACACGCCGTCTTTTACTTGAATATGGCCATTTTCACCCTGCTTAAAAAACTGCTGTTTGCGCGTCTTTTTCGTCATATAATATGCACCGTAACCGAGCGCACCAAACAGTAAAACGACTTGAAATAAGGTCGTCATATACGACATATGACTCCTCCTCTACTCTTTATCTTGCATTTGACTTTGCGCTTTCATAAGCGCCGCTTGTTTCTTGTCAGCTTCAATTTCAGAAATGATAATACCGAATTTCTCGTCCATTACGATTGCTTCACCGATGCCGACTTTCATATTACTTAAATACACATCTACTTTATGTCCTAAGTTTTTCTCTACTTCAAGAACATCGCCAACTTTTAACTGCTTTACATCACCAAGCGTAATAGATGACTTTCCAAGCTTTACACCAAGTTCAATCGAAATATCTGAAACAGTATCGATATGTGCTTTGCCTGCTTCATTTCGCTTTCCTGCAAAATCTTCTAATCCCATTAATGACACAGGAGATACTTCATGCTTCATATGGATCCTCCTACTCTACAAAACTTTTAAATAGGAGCGCCTTACGCGTTCCATCTTTTCCAATAAAACAATTAAATTTATGCTTTCCATCTACATAACCAAGTAATTCATCCGAAACTTTCGTATGAAGCGGAATAATATCGCCTTCTTCAATTTGTTCAATCTCACTCATTGTCATTTTCTGCTCACCAATCGCAACGTGAACAGGTTTGTACACTTGATTTACTTTCACTTCCACTTCAGACGTATACTTCCTACGTTTGTCCGAAGAATGTTCGACAATATTTTCAGACGTTAACTTATCCATAATTTCTTCAACAGATAAGAACGGAATCCCGATACGCACCGTCGTATTCCAAAAATCTGTTTTCATATTTACGTTAAGTAATGAAATGATATCGCTCGCTGTCGTAATCTTTAATGCATTCGGATCTGTTTCCGTCGTTACAAATTTCGGTTCAATCGCAACAACACTTTCAAATGATTGCTCTAAATTTTTACAAAGAAGCAAGAATATATTATCAAGCGTTAAAAACTCAAATGCTGTTAACGGTCTGCGCATCGTAAAGTTACGCTTACTATCTCCGCCAAGCCAACATTCATGAATATAAATAACGAATGCTAAATCAATCTCAATAACAATTTCTCCAAGCTCTGGTAAACCGAGATCAATCACGCAATATAAATAATAATCTTTCGGCATTTTCTCCACATACTCACTCGTAAATGGAACTTGTTCAACTGTTGAAGGCTCTAGTTCAATTGGAATACGCATACGCGCTGATAACGTCTGTGACGTCTGTTTCCCAAACGTAGAAGCAATCGCTTGCAAACTACGTAAATGCTCAACACCGAACTTCTCTGGTCTATTAAAATCATACTCTTGAAATTTCTCTTGCTTTCCTGCTTCTTGTGCGAAAGCTGGCATTTCCTCGCCTTCATTTACCGCCTTCAGCAGGGCATCAATTTGCTCTTGGCTTAATTTTTCGCCACTCATGACAATCCCCTTCCCTACCTTTTCAATTCAACGATTTCAACGTACATCTTTCCATTCTTCGTCAAAATCTTTCCGGTTCCAATCTCTTCATTCTCAAGCATAAGACGCACCGTATTTTTCGTTGAATTTTCAAGACGATACAATGTACCTTTCGTAATATGAAGCAGATCTTCAATTTTCTTTTTCGTATTTCCGATTTCAAAATAAATTGTTAACGGAATATCATCTTGTAATTTCAAATCTAGCCAACTCCCATATCATGTTCACGAAAATTTCATGTTCTCTCTATATATGAAACTTCTTATTTTGAAACGTCGATATTTAATATTTTTTTAATATATCCTTGCGTTTCTTTAAATGGCGGTACGCCTCCGTACTTTCTCACATTACCAGGTCCAGCATTATAAGAAGCAAGTGCCAATACTAAGTCGCCGTTATTTTTCTTTAAATAACCGCTTAACTCTTTCACACCACCCTCAATACTTTCAGCTGGTGAAAATGGATCTTTTATACCCATCTCTTTCACATTCGCTGGCATAAGCTGCATTAGCCCCTTCGCACCTGCATGTGACACCGTTTTCGGATTAAAATCTGATTCTACTTCAATCATTTTTTGAATTAACGTTTTCGGAATTCCGTATGTACGACTTACCCGATCAATAATATCCTCATACTTCCCTTCATTGGAAGAACGTATTTTTTGAATATTATACTTCTTCGTTAATTCCCACGTATCAGCAGCCTCATTTTTCGTTTCCGGGAAACGTCGTTCAAACTCTTTTTGTGCGACTTGCACTTCATCTACGTTCTTCGTTTCAGTCTTTTCTTCAAGCTTACTCGCTTCCTCTACTTTATTAATAGATTGTTCCGGTTTATTTACGGCCGTTTCTATTTTCGTAGATTGTACCGGCTGACTCATATCCTCTACCTTTGCCGGCTGCGTAGTACCTTTCGTCTCCTTCGCAGGTTCACTCTGCAATTTTTCTTGAAAACGACTACTAACGAATGCTTGTGGACTACTTAGCTTTTGCTGAATTTGTCCTTTCTTATATGCAAGCACTTCTTTTACTATATTTCCAACTATCATAATATCACCTTTTCGGTAAACAAAGATAATCTAATATTAGAGTTTTTTTTTAAAGTTTGCAATAATCCTTTTAATAATTATGTAATAAAAAAATGAATATATTGTTAAACTGTTATTTTTTTATATTTATTAATTCGAATTTTTAGTTGACACCCGTTGTGGCAAGGATTACAATAAATCTCGAAATTGATTTTTTCGCATATTACCGTTTTTCAATTTGCAGAAAAGTCAATATAAAAAAATGGGGGTTTCTTAACATGAGAATTAATACAAACATTAACAGCATGCGTACTCAAGAGTACATGCGCCAAAACCAAGCAAAAATGAGCAACGCTATGGACCGTTTATCAAGCGGTAAACGTATCAACAACGCTTCTGACGATGCAGCAGGTCTTGCAATCGCAACTCGTATGCGTGCTCGTGAAAGCGGATTAGGTGTTGCAGCTAACAACACACAAGACGGTATGTCTTTAATCCGTACAGCTGACTCAGCAATGAACTCAGTATCTAACATCTTACTTCGTATGCGTGACCTTGCTAACCAATCTGCGAATGGTACGAATACTGATGGAAACCAAGCAGCACTAGACAAAGAATTTACTGCATTAAAAGATCAAATTGACTACATTTCTAAAAATACTGAATTCAACGATCAAAAATTACTAGATGGTTCTAAAGAATCTATCGCAATTCAAACATTAGATGATGCTGATACTGGAAAACAAATTAATATCAAATTATCAGATGTTTCTACTAACGAATTAAAACTTAATAATTTACAAATTAACGGAAAAACTGAAAAAACACTTGCTGATTTAGACCGTACAGGTGCAAATACTGCTAAAGGAAACCTAACTGGATTGGCAGACGATGCAACAGATGCCGAAACTAAAGTAGGAGAATTTAAAAAAGCATTTGAAAAAGTAAAAGATTTCATGTCAAGTGATGACGTTAAGGCTATTAACGAAAAAATTACAACTTTTGAAAACGACAAAACTGTAGACAATGCTAAAGCAATTGGAGCTGCATTCACAGCACCTGCTGCTGGTGCAAAACTTGAAACTTCAAATGCATCTAGTGCAATTGCAGCAATTGACGCTGCCCTTACAAAAGTTGCTGACAACCGTGCAACTCTAGGTGCTACATTAAACCGTCTAGACTTTAACGTAAACAACCTTAAGAGCCAATCTTCTTCTATGGCTTCAGCTGCTTCTCAAATCGAAGACGCTGATATGGCGAAAGAAATGTCTGAAATGACTAAGTTCAAAATCTTGAACGAAGCTGGAATCAGCATGCTTTCTCAAGCAAACCAAACTCCACAAATGGTTTCTAAATTATTACAATAAGCCATTTGAGCTAGTTTCCTGAATAAACCTCTCTGCTTACGGAGAGGTTTATTTTTTCTATATAGATAGATTGAAAGATTTTTTTAGCTTAAAGAGAAGCTCTAGCCATATTTAGTAGCGGTCAGGGCCTATTTTATTCTCGTTCCGTGTATGAAAACAAAAAGATAAAGTGAGCATAAGTCTCTTTTTCTCTTCATAACCGTTTATTAGCTTTAGAACACTAACTATATCAATCTATAAGGAGTGTCTATTATGCGTATTGGTACGAATGTTTTAAGTATGAATGCTAGGCAGTCGTTGTATGAGAATGAGAAACGTATGAATGTGGCAATGGAGCATTTGGCGACTGGTAAGAAGTTAAATACTGCTTCTGATAATCCAGCGAATGTTGCGATTGTGACTCGTATGTATGCGAGAGCAAGTGGTATGCGTGTGGCGATTCGTAATAATGAGGATGCGATATCGATGCTTCGCACGGCAGAAGCTGCCCTTCAAACTGTGACGAATATTTTACAGCGTATGCGTGATTTAGCCGTTCAATCTGCGAACGGTACAAATTCAAATGCAAATCGTGATTCGCTGAATAAAGAGTTTCAGTCTTTAACAGAACAAATTGGCTATATTGGCGAGACGACTGAGTTTAATGATTTATCCGTATTTGGTGGTCAAAACCGCCCTGTTACATTAGACGATATCGGTCATACGGTACATATATCAAACTCTATTCCCCCTTCCCCTACACAACACGACATCAAGATTTCAACAGAACAAGAAGCAAGAGCTGCAATTCGTAAAATTGAAGAGGCTTTACAAAATGTATCACTTCATCGTGCTGATCTCGGTGCTATGATGAATCGTTTACAGTTTAATATTGAAAATTTAAATAGCCAAAGTATGGCCCTAACAGATGCTGCATCTCGAATTGAAGATGCGGATATGGCGCAGGAAATGAGCGATTTTTTAAAGTTTAAATTGTTAACTGAAGTTGCACTTAGTATGGTTTCACAAGCTAATCAAATACCGCAAATGGTTTCTAAACTACTACAATCGTAAAAGTTCATCTTCCATCTTTGGAACGATTCCATACAAAATAAAAGGGAAATACATATAAACTATGTATCTCCCTTTTATTTTGTACCCAATTTTTATTACTGTGTTACGGTCATAACTTGTCCGCTACGATCAACCATAATTTTCATTTTACCGTCTTGTGCATTATATAGCCCTAGTTTATGTAATTCCATTTTACAATCTT
Organism: Bacillus sp. N6; assembly: GCF_052805735.1. Taxonomy (NCBI): domain Bacteria; kingdom Bacillati; phylum Bacillota; class Bacilli; order Caryophanales; family Bacillaceae; genus Bacillus; species Bacillus sp. N6. The sequence continues at coordinate 1,610,719 of NZ_CM127843.1, read as the reverse complement.
GTACGAAAGTTGGTAATTTACGAATTTGATCGATATCAGAACTTGTAATGAAATGAATTAAAAGCTGCGTCATGCCTTTAATATCTTGTACAAGCTCTTCTTTCTCTCGTTTTAGCCTTTCATTTTCTAGTTGTAACGACTGCAATTCACCTTCTAGACTACGTGTATTCTTCGCTTCCCTAGAACGCCCTGCTGCCATGCTAGAAAGCTTATAAATACCTTCCATAAACTGATGTAGTTCGTCTTCTTTCCTTTCACTACATTGATTAATTGTTTCAAAATTATCAACGATACCAGATATAACTGTTACAAGATTTTTTTCATCCTCTTTATGCTGGATTTCTTCTTTTAATTCGTACTCGTTTTCTTGTTTTCTTGCAACGATTGTCTCTTTTACTGGTATATATTTTCGCTTTCGTCCTGGTTTTTGTTTTTCAATATTTTCAAACGGTATTTCACGTTTTTTCAATTTATAATACGTATTTTGCAATTGACTTTCTGTTTTTGGAAAAAGATTTAGTTCATTTTTACTTACGTATTTTGAAATATTTAAAATGTTTAAACCGTGACGCTGACAAAATTGATACACTTCATACAGTAGCTCTAGTTCAGATTTCAGCCATGTAATTGCTGATTTTTCGTACGCTCGCATTCCGCCATTTTTTTCTATATCTATTTGAAATAATACCATTCTATTATGTAAATCAAGTAATTCTTCATACTTTACTTGGAATTCTTTTTCTATTTTTTTAAATTCCACCTCTAGTTGCATATCGTTCATTTTATTATTTGACATGTTTTGTAAAAGACCTAATACATTAATTGCTGTGTGGTGATACATAATCTGTGCCACTCCCCCTCATCCTTTCACAATTCTCATCTGACTCCCATGTCTTTTAAGAAAATAGCAATTTTTACATATCCATATTATAACAGTTCGAAATTATCTGTCAAATAATTAACATACAAAAATGTATAGAAAGTATAAAAATTTGGAAAATGTTTTTTTATTAATATGTAAAATTGCATATTAATTACATTTAATTATATTATATGGTATTTTGAATATTTTTTCACCGAAAAAATTTGCGTTACCACGAAATGTTACTAAAATAACCCTCGAAAATACGTTTGCTTATATTTTTAAATCAAAAATCTTCATTTGAAGATTTTTTCGTACATACAGCGCCAAACATCTTAGAAACCTTTCATTTTTCTGCCAGGTTAGAGTATAGAATACCAAAAAGGAATTAGCCAATGCTACACATGGCTAATTCCTTCCCCTCTCTAACAGAATAGAGTTATAAATCCAGTCTTCAGATCCTCAATCAAAGTCTCACTTCTTCTTACCTAAACTTCATACCTCTGAACTCACATCGCATGAGACTCTATTAATCACTAAAAACTTACTTACATAAGTAGTTCCTCTATTCCTACTAAATAGAAAAATGTTATACACCAGCTCTTCTGCTTACCTATAACCACTCCATATCTCTGGTCTCAACATCGCATAGGGCTCTATTAAGCACTGACCGCTCAACACTTAGCTAGAGCTTCTATTCTGGCTAAATAGAAGCTTTTAAAGCACTAACTTATCAACTAAACCAATTAGCTCTTGAATATCTGGCTTACTTACTTGGGCATTTGCTCCTACAGCTTCACCTTTATGGAATAATTCATTTGTAATTAATGAAGAGAAAATAATGACTGGTAAACGATTCATTACTTCACTATCCTTAACCACTTTCGTTAAATGATGTCCATCCATTTTTGGCATTTCAATATCCGTAATTAGCAGGTGAATATGTTCAAACATTTTTTCGCCTTGCTCTTTCGCTAATTTTTCAATTTGTGCTAACGCTTCTGCACCATTGCTGAAGAAGTTCATTTTTGTATATCCAGCTGATGATAATGTTTCTTCTAATATTTGGCGAAGCATCGCTGAATCTTCTGCAATATAAATTACTTTTTCAGCTCGATCTGTTTTTTGTTCTAACCCTGCAATTGATTTATTGTCATAACCAGTGCCGCTAATTTCACATACAATTTTTTCATAATCTAATAGTAAGATGATTTTGCCATCTAGTTTTACAATACCAGATGTCGTTTCTTCTAGTCCCATAGATAATGAAGCTGGTTCATCAATTTGTTCCCACGAAATACGTTGAATACGATGCACTTCATCAACGCGGAAAATAACTTTCATTTGGTTTAATTCTGAGATGATAAATTTCGTTTGATCAAGTGGCTTTGTTGACTTTAAATTAAGAGCCATTGCCAAGTTAATAACAGGTAAAATTTCACCACGTACTTGAACAACACCTTCAACTGCATGGTGAGATTCTGGCACAGTTGTAACAGGGAATGGATTAATGATTTCACGTACTTTCATTACATTAATACTAAATAGGTTTTCACCAACAGTGTACGTAACAATCTCTAATTCATTTGTTCCGCTTTCTAATAAAATACTTTGTGCTTGTGACATAAAGGTGTCGCTCCCCTTCCATTAATTCCGTATATCTAATTATTAAGCTTTATAAAAGCGAAAAAGTCAACTACCTATATAAAAAATATAGATAGTCGAACGATTCATTTTATAAAAAAACAATTAATCTTGTATAAACGAAGCAAGTGCCTCTAATAACACTTCTTGTGCTCCTACAACTTCCGTCGGCATTGCTTCCCATTTTTTCGAAAGCTCGGTCTCTACTCTTATTCTCAGCTCAGAATTCATTTCTGCTAGCACATATTCTTTCGTTGCTATATCAACATCAAGTAGCGCAAGTGCATATAATTCCGGGTCATTTATTTTTTCGAATAATCGTTTTAATACTACCGGTGCTATATGTTTTAATTTTTCAATATGAATTTCCTTATCCGAAAATAGTAACTCATATTGAATAAATGTAACATTTTCTTTAATCACTTTAAAATAACAATTATTTTTTTTATCATTTACAAAATAACCGTTTGGATCTGCAATAATACTTTCTACTTTACGAATTAAATCTGGCAAACTATTCGCCGCCATTACAGTCCGCTGCTCAATCTCACTCGGCGAAATGAATGTAACGCGATACTTATTTTGCGCCATCCTCCTCACCTCTCCTTTTATAGAAATTCAGTCTAATTGTATACTACAACTATCTTAAATTAACTTAAAACTATTTTATATTACCACTTCTTACACTACCACACTACTCTAGTAACGCTACATATCTCTGGTCTTACACATCGGTCGGGACTCTATTAGGCACTAACCGCTCCAAAGCATCGCCAGGTCCTCTCTCAAAACCTAAAAAGTGCTTTTAAGAACCTTTCAATAACTCTATGTTATTAAACCAAAACGCTATCTGCTGATCCGTAATATTTGGCAACATAACAAAAAACTCACGACACTTCATCTCATCCTTAAACAGTTGATACTTCCAAACGCTATCGCTACCAACACTTATGAAATAAAACTCATGGATACGGCCAATGATTGCTTGTTTTTCACCAAATGAATACGGAGGCACTTGCTTAATTTCAAATTGATCTGGTAAATATACATGCTCTTCTCGTTCTATTTTTAATACTTGCTCGGCAAGTTCACGTTTATTTTCGAAAAAAGGCAATTGTAAAATTCGCTCTTGTCTTGTCATACGAATAAAAAACCCTTTCTACTCCATTACATTTTTTCTTTACGATATATTATCGAATTAAGTTTACAACTTCATTTAATACTTCATCTGAAACTTTAATTACTTTCGCATTTCCTTGGAATCCGCGTTGGTATAACATTAAGTCAACGAACTCTACAGATAAATCTACGTTTGCACCTTCTTGTGCACCACCACGTACTTTACCCGCACCGTTTTGACCAGATGCACCAAGAGCTAAAATACCTGTTGTATTCGTCGCTGTATAGTTGCCATTACCTGTTTTCATTAGTCCGCCTTCGTTCGGGAACATCGCAACAGCTAATTGACCTGCAGATTTCATACTTCCATCAGAATATTTTACCATCACATATCCACCGTCAGCAATGAAGCAATCTTTAACCGTCGCTGCTGCTCTACCATCTACGTCTGTTACTGATAATGTTTTATCTGTTGGATGGTTTGTTAAATGACTTAAGTCTAATTTTATAGAGCCGCCATCAAATGGAATATTGGCTCCTTGCTCTTTCGGATTTGGATTTCCAACAGCATCAAATGTCATATTACCACCTGCACCTTGAACATCCTTAAACTCTGTTTCTTTTTTCGAGTCATTACGCATTTGTACTTTATATGTATAATTATGTTCACTCGTTTGTTTAAACTCTACACGCATTGTCCATGTATTCCCTGCATTATCATATACAGGTAAATCTTGTGTAATTTGTTTTTCACCAGTTGGAATATTCCCTTTAATTGTCCCTTTCGATGTTCGAATACCACCAATTGCTGTTCCCATTGGAATTTGCAACGGTCCTGGAATTCCAGATAAATCAACTTCACCAGTTGCCTCATTCGCAGGGTATGCAAACACGTATTGACCTTCAGTATTCGTAATATAGTAATCTGAAGATATCCCAAACGTACCTTTACGAGTAAATTCCATATTTCCGCCTTTTGAATCACCTACAACGAAGAAACCATTACCTTCCATTGCGGCTTGTGTTTTGCCACCTGTTAACGTAATTGTACCATCACTATAATCCGTAACAGTACCACTCATTTTCACACCGTTACCAATACTTTTCGGATTCGTTCCTGCGTATTTACCGTCACCTTTTGCACCAATCGAATTGTTATATAGTAAATCATCAAACATTGCTTTTTGTTTTTTATAACCTACTGTTTGTGCATTGGCAATATTATTTGAAGTTACACTTAATGCATTTTGTGTTGCATTCATCCCTGTAATACTTGTATATAACGCTTTAATCATAACGTATGGACACTCCTTATGAATTTGTAGTTTTTACTTCTTCAGTTACTTTTTGATCGTCTTTCTTTGCGTCTTCTGGGTTCGTTTCCCCAATCGGTTTATCAGACACTCTCTCAACGAAACGAAGAGATACAACCTTATTATTAATAACGAGCTGTACATCGTTATTTTCCGCAAGGCGAACTGTTTCTACTTGACCGGTTACTTTGTTTCCGTCACCGTCAACACCTCTTACGTATTTACCTAAAAACTTCATTCCACCATCAAGTGCTGTTGAATACATCGTTGATTGCAGCTTATCTACTGCTTTCGTCATATTCTGTACTTGTTCCATAAGAGATAACTGTGCTGTCTGATTCATCATTTGATTCATATCCATCGCATTAAATGGATCTTGATGTTGGAAACTTGATAAAAACAATTTTAGGAAATCATCTTTCCCCATTACCCCAGGAGTCTTTTGCGCTCCTGCCGAAACTCCATTACTTTGTTGCACTGGCGATTGTACACCATTAACAGGTACATTACTTTTTTGCGCTCCTGCTTGTAACGGAATATGATTTGTACTCGTTGTATTTAATCCAACTGTTGGCACGCTTTATTCCTCCAATAATCCCGCAAATTCTGTTGATTGTTGTTTTTCATGATTTGTATTTGCTAATTTCTGTTTTTGCCTTTGCTCTTGTTCTCGCTGTTCTTTTCGATTTTCATCTTTATCTGAATAGCTAATTTGAATATTGATTTCTTTTTCTTTTAATTTTAATTTCAATTCATCAAAAATGATTTCAACACGTTTTTTCGCATCGTGTTTTTCCATTTCTACGTGAACATCAATTTGATCTCCGTGTTTTTTCATAAACACTGTTAATGTACCAAGTTTTTCTGGATTTAACTGAAATAAAACACGTTCTTGTTTCACTACAAATTTTTGCAGCGCTTCTACTTGTGCTTCCATTTTCTTTCCTAAGTCAGGTAATGAAACTTTCTCAGCACCACTATTTGATTTCCCTACTTGTTCGGTACTCGTCGTTTTATTTAATAACTCTGCACCTGCAGAGCTCGAATCGTTTAATGCATCAACTTCTGGCAACTCTACCTTTGCGTCATCGCTCTCAAGTTTTGGAAGATCTACCTCTTTAGACTCTTCTTGTTCCTTTGCAATATTACAAGTTTCTGTTTCTACAACTTTCAATGCTTGCATAGTTTGCTCTGGCATCTTCATTTTGTCTAATACCATTTGCATTGTATCTTCTAAACATATAGCATTTTTGATATTCATATTTGAAAGAAGTTCTTGTAATTGTTGTAATTCAGCTGCAGGTAATTCATTAAGTTTAATATTGCCATATTCTTTATATAGCTCTTGTATTTTTTGTATGTATTGATATAACAATTCCGGCTGCACATGTAATTGCTCAATTGCAACCATTTGCTCAGATACAGCTAATAACAACTGTTCTGTCTCTTTTTTTTCTTCTTTCTTTACATTTGGTTCTTCTTTCGTTACCGATTTTTTAGAAAGAATATAATCTTTTTTCTCTTCTGGTGGTGCTTCTTCTCGTTTCGTTTTCTCCGTTTGCGGCTGTTTTTTATTTTCCATTCTCATCGTACGATCGAATGAAGAATCTTCATTTTTTGATTGTACTTCTAGCCCTTTTTCTTTTTGCGGAGGTAAACTTTGTTGCACCGGTAATACAGACTGTATCACTACATTCACCTCATCCATTCATACACATTTTCAAATCCAGAAGCATTTTTTCTTCCAGCTTTTCTTGTGCTTTCGCAAGCTTTTTACAATTTTCTTGATACATCTCATCAATGACACGTTCTTTTTCTTTTACTTGCTCTAAAAGGCTTTCATTTTTTTGAATAAAACCTTCCGTTTTTTTAATTTTTCGATTCCATTCTTCTATTCTTTCAGGTGAAAACGTATGTGAAGAAAGCATGCCCGCCATAATACGTTGCCCAGTTTGTACGACTTTACTACGCGATTTCACAACATATAAATCATATTCTTTTTTTTGTTCTATTTTTCTTTTTTCAGCTGTTAATTCATACACTTCTTTTAAAATATGTTCTTTTTCTTGATTTATTTGCAATTTTATTGTGTCGTACTGCTGTTTATCCACCTGTTTTCATAGCCCCTTCCTATTATAACGTTCTCTTTTTCTATTATATAGTTTTTTTCCAAAAAAATCTGTGAAATATTAAAAAACAAAAAAATAAGACCTCTTGGGCAGAGGCCTTATACTATATGGTGTATCGCTTCAACGATATCATCAAATTGGAAACTATCCGATCGACCTTGCTTTAAAAATGTATTTATACCTTCTACTTTATTTTTACATTCAAAAATATAAGCATTTTCTTCATTTTCTTGAATCGTTCCTAACTTAAAATACAATTCATTTTCTTTATAAATTGATAAAATTTTTCTCATTTCATTTGCAAGTTGCCAATGATGTGGCGACACGATTTCTTCCATAATCCTACTTACTGAATCTAATACTGAAATTGCAGGATAATGACTAAGCGTTGCAAGCTCACGCTTTAATACAATATGTCCATCTAAAATACCACGTGCTAAATCGGGTACAGGACCATTTAAATCGTCCCCATCAACAAGCACCGTATAAATACCTGTTATAGATCCCTTTTGTGTTTTTCCGGACCGCTCTAACAGCTTCTTCATATAACTTTCCATTAACAGTGTTTTACCACCAATCGGTAACTCTTTAACAGCAATATCAACACTTCTTCGTGCATCGGCAAAACGAGTAACAGAGTCCATCATAAGTAATACATTATTGCCTTGATCACGGAAGTATTCAGCAATAGACGTTGCAAGTTTCGCTGCACGAAGTTGCATAAGATGACTTTCATCTGACGTCGCTACAACAACGACGCTTTTTTGCATACCTTCCTCGCCTAACTCTTTTCGAATAAAGTCTTTTACTTCCCGGCCACGTTCTCCTACTAAACTAATAACGTTTATATCAGCTTTTGCGTTTTTTGCTATCATTCCAAGTAAAGTAGATTTACCAACACCTGACCCAGCAAAAATACCAATCTTTTGACCGATACCAATTGTTAGCATAGAATCAATTGATTTTATTCCTGTTTCAAATACATCGGTAATCTCTTCACGTTCAAATGCATGTATAGGCGGTGCATCTAGTTTAATTTTCTGTAATGGAATGTTTTCAGCTTCCTCATTTAACACTTCACCATTTGCACTTAACACTTTTCCGAGCAAGTGATTACCACGTGGTACAACAACATCTTCTGAAACTAATGTCACTGAATCTCCATAACATACTTTTTCTGTCTGTTCAAATGGAAGTAGCATATTATTTTCTTTTTCAATAGCAATCACTTCACATAAGACGTTATGTTCTCCAACGAAGCAAACATCTCCAATCTTCGCTTTCGGCCCTTTTGCTACGAAAAACTGTTCTTGTACACTATGAACTTTGCCTACTTTCGTATACAGCGGTGTTTCAATGAACTTATTCCATTTTTCGTTCTCATTCATTAACAGGCGGCTCATACATTTTGCTCCTCAAATAACTTCTCTTCTTCCCATTTCTGACGAAGTTTCGCAAATATAGGTGCAAATTTAAATTCAAAGAACTCTTTCTCTTCTTCCAGAACAAATTCACCAAACTGCAGGGAGAAATCATATTTCCATTCTACTAATTGTAGTAACCAATATTCTTTCGTATTCTCCTTCTCTTCTTGAATACGTTCAAACGTTTCTGGATGTACTGTAATGATTAATTTTTCAAACGAAGTTGGCAATGTTTGCACGATGCCAGTTAAAATAGGTAACACATCAAGCGATCGTGAATCTACCGCTTGATTCACGATTTTTTCTGCTAGATGAAAAGATTGATCCCATAATAACTCTGTCCATTCATATGCTGTTTCTTGTTGTTCTTTTTGAAACTGCACACGCGCTGCTTCCATCTGTTCCATTTGTTCATGAATATGCATTTGAAATTTTTCTTTATCTTGTAATAACTGCTGCTGCTCTCGTTCTAGCATTTGCTTCTCTTGCCTTAGCTGATTCATTTCCATATGTAATGATTCTTGCTGGGCGCGAAGTTCTGCATGATCAGCTTGTAATTCTTCCTCTTCTATTTGAACTGAAGCTGGTTTTGGAAATTGTAATTCATACGTTTCTTCAGAAAAAGAAACAGAATTCTTCGGAATTCTGTTTTTAAATAAGGACATCCTCTTCACCTCTTTGAACGATAATTCTTCCTTCTTTCTCTAGCTTTTTCACTGTACCAGTGATCGTTTGCTGCGCTTTTTCAGCATCCGTCATCTTAAGCGGTCCTAAGCCATCTAATTCTTCTAGAATCATCTCTTTACGGTTTGAAGACATACATGTAAATAATTTCTCTTTAATTTCTTCTTTTGCAATTTTAAGTGCTTTCGCAAGAACACCGTTATCTGTAATTTCTTCTAATACACGGCGAAGCGCAAGATCTTCAAGACCAAGTAAGTCTTCAAAGACAAACATATTTTCTTTAATTTTCTCAGATAACTCATAATCGACTTCATCCAGCTTTTGAAAGACTGTTTTTTCAACACCACGTGAAACATTATTTAAAATGTTTACGATTGTTTTCAAGCCATCAGTTTTATTAATTGCACTGAATGCCATATTATTTAATTTCGATTTTAACAACTCGCCAATTTGATTAATTAATTCACCATCAACTTGTTCTAACTTCGCAATACCCATTACCGTCTCTACTCGTTTATGATCTGGCAATCTCTCAATTAATTGAGACGCAAGTTGCGGTTTAATATAAGAAGCGATAATTGCAATTGTTTGTGGTGACTCATCATTAAGCACTGTAAGAAGTGGTTCTAAATCTGTAAGTGAATTTAAGAATTCAAATGGATTATCTTTGTTATACCAAAGATCTTCCAATAATTTTTCCAGTTCGTCTTCTGGCATGTTTTTAAATATGCGACGAATGTATTCTTTATCTGGAGTGACTAAGTTCAATTCTTTTACATTTAGTTCATATAAGAACTCTCCTAGTACATTTTCTAACGTTTCTGGTTTGTATACACGAAACTTTGCGATTTCACGAAGTAATACTTCTTTTTCCTCAGCTGTCATATATTCAATGACTTTTGCTGCCACCCCTTCTTCTAATGTACGAATAAGGATGGCAGCTTTTTCTTTGGAGGAGATTTCATCTAACATCGTTGTTCCTCCCTTACTGTCCGTTTAACCATTTTTTAATTACTTTTGCAGTTCCTTCTACATGTTCTTTCGTAGCATCCTGCACTTGTTCATCTAACGTTGGTTCTTTCGGTTCTTCTGGTTCAGGTTTTGGCTCTGGCACTATTTTTTCTTCAGGAATTTCCAAGATACTTTCATTACTTGCAGCCACTTCCTCTTCTGCTAAGTATTCTTCATATTCCTCTTCTTCTTCTTTCTTTCTCTTACGTCTTGCTAATAAGAACCATACTAGACCACCGATTGCTAATAAGCCAGCTGTAATTCCACCGAATAACCACCAGTTCATACCACTTTTTTCTGGCTCTTTCTCTTTTTCGGCTTTCGGCTGATCGAACTGAACAGTTACAACGTTAACTTGACCATTTATAAAGTTACCGTTCGGATCAGCTTGAAGTCCTGCCGCTGTTCCAATTGCTTCTTTAAAAGTTGTCATATCAATTCTACGTTTTACTAGCGTATCATTATCTACCCATACAACAACATTTGTTTTCGTTAATTCTGGGTGTTTCTTAATTGTTTCAACTGTTTTATCTATTTCATAGTTTTCGATTTTGTTACCATTTTTATTATCATAAACAACTTTACCATTTTGATTATTGTTCGTACCGTAGTTTGGCACTTCACCGTTCGCTGTAATACCAGCACCTTGCTTCGTATCTGCCCCTTCTTGCGCAGTAGAGCTTTCCTCTTGCTCTTGTTTACTACGAAGTACACCTTTATCACCATACTTTTCTGACTGACGTGTAACTTCATCGTAGTTTACAGATACTTTCGTATTCACTTTATATTCATTCGGTTTAAACATCGTCATTAACGTTGCATCAATATCTTGCTTTAATTTACCTTCAAGTTGATGCTGCATCTCTACTTCTTTCTCATAAGAAGAAGAACTACTAGAATGTGCTTCATCTGTCCCTTTTGAGATAACACCTTTTTTACTATCAATAACGCTTACTTCTTCTGCCTTTACACCAGGAACTGCTGCACTTATCATTTGCTGTATACCTGCAACTTGATCAGCTGTTAACAATTGTCCACGTTTCACTCCAACCGTAATCGCCGCTGTTCCTTTTGCTTTTTCTTCATCAAAAATTGTCTCTTTTTCAGGCAATGTAATTTGAACATTTGCCGTTTCAACTGTCGCAAAGTTTCTTACAATATCTTGCTCCAATTGCTTCTTCGTACCGACAATTTGCTTCATTTTTTTATCTTGCTCACTTGAACCGAGCGAGCTTTCTAATAAAATTTCCTCACCACTTTTAGAATTAAACGGTAAGCCCATCCCATTCATTTCTTTTCGAACCCATGGAGCATCATTCTTTTGCACACGAATCGAACCATCGGCCGCTAATTGATAATCGACACCTAACTTCGATAATTCTGCTGTAATCTCTTGTTTATCTGTATCATTTAAATTTTGATATACAACAACATATTTATCTGGCAAGGTGAAGTATAAAAGTGCTCCTGTTACAATCGCTAAAAGCGCAGCACCAATTACTAACTTATGCCACGTTTTTAATGATTTGATAACATTTTTCATCTTTTCCATTTAAACACACCCGTCCACTTTCCTAAATTTGCATATTAATTAGTGACTTATAATTTTCAATAAGATTATCACGTACGAGAGCAGCCGTTTTCATTTGAGACTCAGCTTTCTTTTGCTGAATTAAAACGTCATGTGTTTCTCCTACCCCTTTAGTTAGTAAATCATATACTGCTGTTTGTGCATTGTTTTGTGTTTGATTCATATCTTCCAATAAATCAATAAACTTTTTCCCCGGAGCTACAGATGTTTCAGAAGTTTTCGGTGCACCAATTGACTGAATTGCTCCAAATGGTTGTGTATTTAACATTGGTTGGATTTTCATATTACTATCTTCCCCCTTATCCTCGGCCGATTTCTAAATCTTTATCAAGCATTTTTTTATTTGCATTTAATACACTCGTATTCGCTTCATACATTTTTTGAGCAACCATAACATTCGTCATTTCAGCAGTTACATCAATATTTGGATAACGTACATATCCTTCTTCATTTGCGTGCGGATGCGTCGGATCATACACTAAATTTTCCGTTTTGTCTGCTTCAATACTTTTTATCTTTACTCCGTTAGTAGGAGCCCCATCTAGCATACTTGCAAAACTATTGTTTGATTCTAGCACCACACTACGACGCTCATATAAATCTGCCCCCGGAGCCGCCGTCGTATTTGCATTTACAATATTGTTAGAAGTAACTTCCATCCACTTTCTCGCTGTCGTTAGCCCTGAGCCACTTGCATTAATTGCCTGAAACATCCGCTGTCTCTCCTTCTACTTTTAACGTCCGCGTGCCGCTTGGTTAATTGCATATTGTGTATTAATTGCGTTAACTGAAATACCGTATAACTGATTTGTTTTCATTAAATCTAGCATTTCTGTCGTTACATCCACACTATTTCCGTCTTTATTCGTTTGCATTGATTTTGTTTGAATCTTTGCATATGTATTTTTCGTATTTACTGTCGGCAAGTGCATTTCATTCGTTTGATATAAATCTGGATTGCTCTTTAAATCAGCCGCATTGTTTTTATATAATGCACTACTTTTATTCATCTGCTCAGCAAATGTTACATCTTGTGCTTTATAGCCAGGTGTATTCGCATTTGCAATATTACTAGAAACAGTATTTCGTTTCGTCACTAAATAATTCATATAATGGCTTACATCACTCACTAAATCTGGCATATTCCACACCCTTCCTTTTCTAACGTAATGATCCACTGATAGAAGTTTCACTTCATTATTTATTTTCTTATATGCGTTTATTAAAATATTTACCATTATGTACCCTTACATATTTTATTCCATTTTTTCATTATTGTCTTTAGAAAAATACAAAAATATAAAAAAGAATGCAAAAAAACTGTATACACATAGTAATCTATAGAACATTTCAATATATAAACTACAAACTAAAGTCCATTTTTCTATTATTTAGATTACTATTATTTTTTCATCACAGTCATAAAATGAAACCTCAATCAGCGGATTTCTTTATGTAAACGAAGGAATAGATCCCCTTTTAAAAGGGGGATCTGCTTCCAGACGTTATTATTAATATTTACCGTAAAATGAATTAGCCTTCATTCGCCCATCATTTGTCATAATCATTTCTTCCAAAATCTTTTGCTTATCTCGAATATGCTGAGCTGCCTTAATAATGAATGGGCTTACTTCTGCTGCAACTTGCGCACGCGTTTCTTCATCCAATGTCATCATCCAGCGATTTAACATCTCACTCTTCTCAGCAAACTCTCTGTCTGACACTTGCAATTCACCGATTTCATTAAAACAGCTGACAAACGTCCGATAAATATCATTGTTCATTTTCAAGTGCTCCGCGGTAACCGTCTATTAAATCTTGTAACACTTTCACAATTGCATCAATATCTTTCGCTTCACGCGTTACTTTCATCGTTTGAATTTGAATGCTAATCCAGTCATATAAACCATATAGACTATCATATAAATCTTTCGTAATCTCAGGATTTAATTGAAGCTTTAGTTCTTCAAAAATACGTTCTAATTTTTCAAGAAGTGCGTCCCCTTCTTGTAGTTTAAAAGTATGTAAAAGTTCTTCTAAATTACGAAACTCTACAATACATCTTTCATAAATAAAAATTGTATTTTTAATCGGATTACTCGTCATAATATCATTTTGCATATAACGTTGCCATGCTTGCATACGATCACTTCCTCAACTTTCATTAATCATCACTTTTTTGTTTTGTCATTGCTTTAATTGTTTTTAGTTGGCTATCAAGCGCTGCTAATGTACTCTCTAGCTTTTGATACTTCTTCACAATTTCATCTTGCTTTTGCAAGTTTTGCGTCTCAATATCTTTAATCTTTTTATCTAAATCACTTACACGTGAGTCAATGTTTTTAACTCTCTCGCCGACTACACCTTTATCACCGAATAGTTTATCAAGTGGTTCTTCCATCATTTTTCCTAAACCGTTAGAACTAAAGAAAAATTGCTTCGCTGCATCGGGTTTTTCTTTTAATGCTTGTGTTAATTTTTCATCATTAACTTCCATCGTTCCATCTTGCTTTAATTGAATACCGAATGTGAATAAATAATTACCATCTTGAGAAAATGTTACGACATTGTTCATTGCCTGACGTACACTTTGCATAATAGCTTGACCTTGGAAAGCTCCACCTTTTCCGGCAAAGATATCTACTGTAGAAACAGCTTTATTATAATCAGCTACCATTTTTTTAATAACATTCGATGCATCTGTTACGTTTGAATCACTTACTGTAAATTTTAGATCTATACCTTTTGCTTTTGGATCTGTTGTACCAGCATCTGGCGCTCCTTCTACTTTCGGCTCAGTTACCTTTAACAATTCAATTTTCACACCAGGAAGAGCTTCGATTGTATTAGTAGAACCTTCCCCTTTGATACCATTAATAGTATACATAGCATTTTGCGCTTCATTGATTGTATTAAGCGCTACGCCATCCGCATTAGCTAAACCAATATCTTGAAATAGTGTAGATGTGTTCCCCTCAAACTTAATTACTCCATCTGTTCCTTCTTTTTTCGAGGTCATGAAAATTTTATTTCCAAGTGTATAAGCTGATACGCCATAATCTCCATCATTAATCTTATTAATTAAATCTTTATATGTCATATCAGTTGTTACTTTTAGTTCTTTACCACCTAGTTTTAATGTTTCATCTTTAGGAAGCTTCGCATTTATATCATTAATGTCATTTGAAGCTATTTGATGACGCTGTGCAAGCTGTGTAATCGTCATATTAAAAGTTCCTGCAATCGCACCACCATCAGCTTTTACATTAATATAACCGTCTTGTGTTGTCGTTACTTTTTTCTCATTTCCTTTAAAAGCCGCTAAGTTTTTAAAAGTTTGTGTAAAAGAACTAAATTCTGATTTTAAACTTGTATATAGTAGTTTATCATTTGTAAGGTCATTCTTTTCTTTCGTATATGGTGTTTTTCTCATATCTAAAGCATTCATTTCTAATTCGACGAAGTTAGAAGTATCGATCATATTATTTCCGAGGTTCCAAATTTGTTGTCTACCACCAATACCTGTCATCGTTGTTCCTGCCATTTTTCTCACTCCTTATAGATTACATGTAGTCTAAAATACTCGTTTTACTCATCGTACTAACCGCTTTAAGCGTCGCTTCATACGTTGCATTTATATATGCCAAGTCAGAAATTGCGACCGCTAAATCAACATCCTCAATTTCTTTACGGTTTTCTTGAAGCGCTAAATTTTGCTCACTTAAAATTGTTTTAAACGTCTCCATTGTGTTCATTGTTGAACCAACTTCAGTTGTACGGTTAATGATGCCATCTAAGTTTTTCTTATTTTCTCCTAATAACGGTTGTAACGCTTTTTGGTCACCTTTTTGCATCGCTTCGCTCATCTGTTTTAACGTTTTTATAACCGGTGATAATAATGCTTCTCCGTTACGAAATGCCTTTAATTCATAACCATCATTTAATTGCCAGTTCACATCATTTTTTCCGCCCTGGTACGTACCATCTTCTGTAAATGGTGACTTTTCTGCACTATCACCACCGAAAATATAACGACCTTGCTCTTTCGTATTCGCTAAATATACAACTTGTTTTAAAATTTGATCAATCTCTGCACCAATGGCTTTCAATTCTTTTTCACCATTTGGCTCATTTAATGCCTGTACCGTTAATTGATCTGCTCTCGTTAAAGATTTAAAAATACCTTGTAAAGTATTTTCAGTTTGTGTTAATACATTTTTTGAGTCAGCTAAATCTTTCTGCATTTGTTCAATATTCGCCAATGAATGTTGAATCGCAAATGATTTACTCGCTGCTAGTGGATCTTCACTCATAAGAAGATTTTTCTTCCCTGAAGTTACTTGGTTTCTATGGTATTGTTGTTGCACATTCAAATCCATTAACTGATTCTTTGCCCAGTTTGCATTTTGAAATGTAGATACTCTCATTTCTATCTCCTCCTTATATATTTCCAATCAATTATTATCACTTATCGAATAATCGAAAATAGACTATCAAACACTTCATTCATTGTAGTAATAGCTTTAGAGTTTGCGACGAAATATTTTTGGAAGGCCATTAAATTTACCATTTCCTCTTCCATATTTACACCTTCAACGCTCATTTTTTCTTGTTGAATACCTTCTAGTAAGTCGCCATGAATTTTTTGATAACCATTTACTGCACTTTTATCAGATGCAACACGAACTATAAATTGATCTAATGCTTGTTTATAAGAAAGACCTTCTTTATAATCGTCCTCTGTAACTGCTGCTAGTTTATTTGCTGTTTCAGCAGATATTTTCATTTTCGAAATATCTTTTTGGAATTCTGGATTTAACTTCATATCTTTCGCATGATCTCCAACGAAGAAATCTTTTCCCATCACTGTATTCACTTGATTTTTCATCGAACTCATTAAGTCTTCAAGATTTTTTTTATAATCAACTATCTTCGCTTTCGTGTCAATCGCTGATTTTATCGCTCCGCTAGTTACATTGATTTCTGAACCGTAAATCTCAACTGACATTGGGTCTTTTTCTTTATTTAATTGAAGTGGATATGTATCTTGTCCATTTACTGTTAAAATACCATTCATTCTAACACTCGCGATATTAGGATTCATAGATTCATAAGATACTTCTATATTTGCATACTTAGACATCTCTGTAACGATGCGATCTCGTTCGTCTAAAAGTTGATTTGGCACTTGTGTACCTGCTTGTCCAATTTTATGATTCGCTTCTGCTAAACTAGCAGCAAGACGATTAAATTCATTAACATGCGCTTCAATATCTTCTGCCGTCTGTGCCTCCACTGTATCTAAGTTTTTCGCAAGACGATTCACTTGACTTGTGAACTTCCCAGTTTCAGAAATTAATGTATCGTAGTAGTTTGGTTGTTCTGGATTTTTCGCCACTTCACGAAAGGCATTAAAGAAACCGTCCATTAAACTAGATAACGAATTCTTTCCTGTCGTTCCAACCATAGACTCTACACGTGATAAAGTCGAATTCATGTAGTTATAGTAAGAGAGCTGAGATAATTGATCATTAAACTGCTTCGTTTTTACCTCATCAGTAATACGGTCAACACCTAGCGTTTGTACACCGTAACCAATTCTCTGTTCTGGCGTATGACCATTACTTGCTCCAACAGATCCGTAATTCACCATTTGACGAACATACCCCGGTGTATGAATGTTAGACAAGTTTTGTTTCGTTGTTTGTAACCCCATTTGAGCCGCTAACATACCCGATAGCGGTGTATTATAATCAGATAATCTCATAAAGCTTCACTTCTCCTTTACAATAGTTCGTTCATAAAGATTTGCGAATTATTGTTTCGCTCTAAGTTATATTCAGAAACAGAATCCACAATACTTTCTGTAGTTTTTAATAGTACGTTTAAGTAATATTGATTTTTCAAAAGAATCATTTTTACATTCTCTTCTAATTCAGTTACGTTTTTTTGTAATTCTTCCATTTTTTCAATTTCTTCTTGAGAAAAATACGAAAATAACGCACTTACACGAAACGATTCAACTCCTTGTTCTTTACAGAACTGAACAACCATTTCTTCAAATGAGCTTGATAACCCTTTTAAACCATCAATGTACTGCAATTGCTCTACTTGCAACTTTTGAACTGCATTTACATTTTTATTTTTTAAATTCTCATATATTTGCTCTCCAAGCGCTTGAATATTTTCATACGATTTTTGAATAATAACGAGTTTTTCATATAATTGTATGTACATATAGCTTCCTTCCTTTTACAAGACTAAATTCACAATTAAACCATGGATTTCTCCAATTTGATTTAACATTTCTAAATGTCCTGTTTTCGTATTAATTAAATTCATCACATCTTCTAATTCATTCAATCCCATTTCTGCCTGTTTCACAATCGTCATTTTCTGTGAATATCCGTAACGTGGGTGACGAGACATGACATCTTTATACTGCAATACATTATCAACGTAAAAA
This sequence comes from Bacillus sp. N6, assembly GCF_052805735.1. Taxonomy (NCBI): domain Bacteria; kingdom Bacillati; phylum Bacillota; class Bacilli; order Caryophanales; family Bacillaceae; genus Bacillus; species Bacillus sp. N6. The sequence continues at coordinate 1,592,476 of NZ_CM127843.1, read as the reverse complement.
TTCAAAAATGATTTTACTGTATTTTTGTATTCCATTACATTATCAAGCGTTAATTCCATTTCAATTTTCTCTTTAATTTCTCCAATATTATCGACAAACGCTTCCATTTGTTCTAGTAATTTATCTTTTTTCGGATCTGCATGCAAATTATCCGAAAATGCAAGTCCTGTCCTGACATTTGCTTCTTTCGGCATTTGAGTAGCAGGCGGTATATGCGATAAAATTGGATTATGCGAGATAGAACGTAGCATATATATCACCTATTTATTTTTTTATTTCTTCCTAAACTTAATCGTAAAATCCAGTTATTTATAATTATACTCTGAACAGTAATATTTTGCAGTTATTTTTTATAAAAGATATGTTACAATTTAGCATGAGGTGGCACAATTCTATGAATATTTTCCTTTGTGGTTCAAATCAATTAACAGCATTAGATCAAGAAGAAATTAAAAAATTTTTAACTGACTATGCTCACAAACATAAAATTTACATATTATGTTATAAATCTATTGAAAATGAGGTTCTTCGTTTTTTCGTTGAGAATGAAAGACTCGCTCAAAATTTATGCCTTTACACACTGCAACCATTGCAAGCAATAACAGATGAATTTCAAGAAGTCGTTGATTACTTAAAAAAACACGGAGCCGAATATGTTGCTTTTGATCATCCTTCTGACTCCATTTACCGATCAGATTATATGTTTTTTGTTAAACAAATTATTGAAGACACTGATTTAGTTCTCTGTTTTTATAATGGGGACAAACATACATCTGTCATCCCTGTCGATGTTGCAAAAGAAGCAGGTATTGATGCTGTCATTTATGATTTACCAGGATTACATGAAAAGCAAATGAAAAAAAGCTTTGAACAAAAAATTCGTATGATGTAAAGGGGGAGGCACAATATCATTATTGTGCCCATTGTAAATATGATAATTGAACAAGATTATGATCATTTTATCGCGAGTTTTAAACAACAATTCAATATGGATATCGCTTCTTATAAACAAGATAGAATGCGCCGTAGAATCGATGCTTTCATTTCGAGAAAAGGCTTCGAAAACTACACTAATTTTTCAAACAAATTACGCGCTGATCAAAATTTATTTTTAAATTTTATTGACTATATTACAATTAACGTTTCAGAGTTTTTTAGAAATAAAGAACGCTGGCAAACTTTAGAGTCGAAAGCACTACCAAAATTACTCGAACAAAATAGCGGAAAATTAAAGGTATGGAGTGCCGCTTGCGCTGCTGGTGAAGAACCGTACACACTCTCTTTAATTTTATCAAAGCATCTAGCTCCATTTCGTTTTGAAATTCAAGCAACAGATCTTGATTTTCATATTTTAGAAACCGCAAAACGCGGTCAATATACAGAACGTTCTCTGAAGGAATTACCTAATGATTTGAAAGAACGTCATTTCACAAAAGAGAATGATATATATTCATTGCATCAAAACATTAAACAAAACGTTACGTTCAAACAGCACGACCTTTTAATGCAGTCGTTCGATACAAATTATGATTTGATTATTTGTCGTAACGTAATGATTTATTTTACAGAAGAAGCAAGAGTAAAACTTTATGAAAAATTTAGTCGTTCTTTACGAAAAGGCGGTGTACTATTTGTTGGTAGTACGGAACAAATTTTAACACCCGAACGTTACAATCTTCAGCGATTTGATACATTCTTCTACGAAAAAATATAAAAGAGGTCGTCACAATGGAGTGACGACCTTTTTACATAACTCGAATTAAAATAATACCGACAATCCATATAAATAGAAAAAGAAACGTCATAGACCATTTATGTTCTTGCACCGTATGTTTCAACGCCTGTGACAATTGTGTCATGTTCATTTCCGCAAGCGCTCTCCATACACTTACATCCCGATCTTTAGCAATACGGTCTGTAACGCTAATTAAAATTGTTTCGTTAGACAGTTTCGTTATATAAGCAGTAATAACCGTTACCATCAAATTTATATTTCCTTCTGAAGAATCACTTTCCACTCTAGAGATAAGTGCACTCACATCTAGTAACGGAATATGTACTTTTCTACCAAATGATAGTTGTACTTCAGCGAAATCATATGTTCCATCTAACAAAGGAAGTTCTTTTATATGCGCCTGCTTAACAAGCCCTTGTAGGCTTCTAATTACTTGTTCAAATATTTTTTCTGTTTGCTTACCTTCTCCAGATAACGTGTGTAACTTTTTAAAAAGTTGTAACACTGTATCCATCTCTTTAGAAAGCATTTCCTTCATAATCTTTCCATCACTTAAACTGGCAAGTAAAATACCTATTTCATTATTTTTCGAAATAATTTTAGACTGTCCAGTAAACACTAAATTGCTACGCTTTCGTTCTTTCTGGATTTCATGCTCCGAAATAGCTGCAGGCTGTTTTAATGGTTGTAACGCCTTATCTTCAATTGTCGTACGTTTAATCTCCATTTAAGTGCCTCCACTACTATGAAATAATTAGCCCCATTCTTTATTACTCTTTAAAACTAAAAACAGTACGAATAAACCTGACATGATAGTAAACACATCAGAAGCTTGCACTCCCTGTTCACCTTTTTCTTCTTTCTTGTCTTTCGGTTCTTCTTTTTGTTCTTTCTTTTTAGAGGCAACTTGTTTGTTATTTTTCTCTTTTTGGTCCTTCCCCTTATGTACTTCCTTGTTGTCTTCGAACGGCTCTTTTATAACGTAAGTAAATTCCTCTTTCTCTTTCAACGGTTCTTTTATAAACTTATTTACTATCTCATCTTGCTTCGGAATTTGAACAACTGGCAAATTTTCTTCTGGAAGCGGGTTTTTGACTTTCGAATCTTCTTGTTTCTCATTTTCTTTCTTATCTTCTAATTCATTTTCTAGTTTATTATCTAATTTATCTTCTTTCTCTTTCTCTTCTATCTTTTTATCATCTTCGTTTTTTGGTGCCAAAACAGAAATGATATATTCACTTTTCTCAACAAGTTTATTACCTGCTGCATCTATTATCTCTACAAGTAATTCATATGGACCAGCCGGCAATGCTTCTGTTATTTCAAATACTTTTTGCCAATCCATATCATGCTTGTTGTAATCTAATAAAAACGAAAGCTCTTTATTTTCTTTCCCTTTTAATGTAACGCGCACTTCTTTTACAACCGATTCTATATCTGACGCTTTTACTCGTAGATGTATAGAATCTCCCTGTTTTCGTTCAACTAAGTTCTCTTTTACTTCATCAATAGTAACTTTCTGTAACTTTGGCAATTCTTTATCTATAGTTGGCGTTTCATTTTTAATCCGAATGAGTGGGACTTTTACTTCATTTTTTACGAGCTCTTCTTTCTCATTCTCTTTGTAACTTTGAACAAGCTGAAGATTCCAATCACCTTGCAAATCAAAATCCCCTGCTTTATAGTTAGCAACCCAGCTCTTCGTTTCTTCATCATACTCAAAAGATAACATTCTTTCTTGCGCATATTGCTCGCCATTTTTTTGTAACTGCAATATACCTTTCATACTTTGAATGTTTTTCCCATTTGGTTCTACAGCAATCCGCACTTCTTCGCCAACTTTAAGCTCCGGCTTATTTATCGTAATAATTCCCTGTTCCGTTTCTATCTTTCTTTCACTCAATTGTTTATTTGCTACTTCTTGTTGTTCCGCTTCTTTTTGTTTCTCTTCTTTTTGTTTCTCTTCATCTTGTTTCGTTTCCACTTGCTCTGGCGGTTCTTGAGATTCCTTATTTTCTTCTTGTACATTCACTTCATTTATTTTTTGATCTGGCTCAATTTGTTCCTCAGCCTGACTTTGCAAGGGGAAGAACAAGCACACATGTATGCATAGCCAACTCATTAGAAAAAACTTTACGTTTTTCATCTACTAGTTCAAACTCCTATTTCAATGCCTTATAGTGATTTCGTCACTTTTACTCCGAAAAATCCATCTACATTTACAAGTTCACCATACGCCACTAATACATCATTTACATAAATACGAATCGGTTCATCAATATCCTCATCTAGTACAACTGCTTCATTTTCTTGTAAACTTAATATATCTTGAATTGTTTTCACTGTACTTCCAAATACAAATTTCACGTTCATTTCTACATTTTGTAGAATGGACGTGTCCATATATACTGGTTCCATTTGTTTTACTTCTTTAAATTCAATTGGTTGCACAACTGGTTCTACAATTTTTTCTTCTTCAATTTCTTCTGTTGCAATCTCTTCTTCTTCCACCATCGGATACAGAAGTCGCCTTACCATTTCTTTCGCTTCAGAAATCGGCAAAATTTGATACATTTTCGATTGAAGCAGATCGCCAATTTCAAGATTGAACGTAATTTGAACGAGTTCGTCCACTTCCATTGACTCTCCCAAATACTCCATTTCTTCTTTTAACGTTACAAATTTAACATTTGGCGGCGTCATGTCCATTTTTTCTTGGAACATTTCTGACATCGCCGTAGCAGCGTGACCCATCATTTGGTTCATAATTTCTTTAATACCGCTCAGTTCTAATTCAGTAAGCTCTTTTTCCGGATCAACTTCCCCTGTTCCCATCATCATTAAATCTACCATTGTTAAGGCGACATCTTTCGTAAATACGAATACATTCTCATTCTTTAGCCCTTCAACAAAGTCAACATTTAAAATAACAAATGGCACTGGTACTCCATCATAATGACGAACATTGATTGCTTCCACATTTGGTGTACTAATTGTAACTGGCTGATTTAAAAGCGTTGACAATACTGTTGAAGCGGAACCAATTGAAATATTTGCAATTTCACCAAGCACATCTTTCTCTTCTTGTGTTAAATGCTCTTTTTCAACTTCTTCTACAATCTCAGTTTCCACTACTTCTGCTGGCTCGTCTTTTTCTTCTACTCCACCAGATAATTGCATTAATTTATTTACCATTTGTTTCGCATGCTCAACTGAAACAATTTGTACAAGTTTAGAGTTTACAAGATTATCTATCTTTAAATCAAACGACACTTTAACAATCGTATGATTCCCATCGATTTCAGAGATTTTCTCCATTTCTTCTGATAACTTTACAACATTAATCGTCGGCGGAGACATATCTACTGTATCTTGGAAGAATTCCGACATAGATGTAGCTGCGAATCCCATCATTTGATTCATCGCTTCTTGTACAGCACTTAGTTCTAATTCACCAAGTTCTTTTCCATCCTCCACTTCACCTGTTCCCATCATCATTAAATCAGCAATGGACAATGCAACATCTTGTTTAAGAACAAGAAGGTTTTCCATATCTAATCCTTTTGTAAAATGAATGTTTAATACAACATGTGGAACTTCGACATCTCTTGAATCATATAAATCTACCAACTCTATGCGAGGAGCAGTAATGCTTACTTGCCTATTTAAAATCGTTGATAATACAGTCGAAGCTGAACCAAATGATATATTTGCAATTTCGCCAAGAATATCGCATTCTTGAGGCGTTAAATGCTCATTTTCTTTTTCTAGCACAATCGTGCTCGTATCCCCTTTTGTGTGTTGCTCAGGCATTTTCCCTGCCTCCTCATTTCTGTTTTTCTATCAAATAATATAAACTCTCATTTGATTTTAGCAAACTTATTATATAAAACGTTAATATGTATGTATTCCCATTATTAGATTGGTAACGATTAGCCAAAAAGCTCCCCAATTGTATACAAGTGGGGAGCTTTCCTTCATTCCTATTATAAACCTTCTGGGTTTAAAATGAGGACCACTCGTCCATCACCGAGAATCGTCGCACCAGAGAAATAGTTAGAACTCTCTGCAAAGAAGTCACCTAATGACTTTAAGACTATTTCTCTTTGACCGATAATTGTGTTTACAATAAGTCCATAGCTGCGATGTGTATTACGAACAATTAACACAGGAACCATTTGACCATCATATGACGCAAACGCCTCATCTACTGTTTTTTCACCAAATACAGTACTTAAATGTTTCACTTCAATAATTTGATTACGATAATTTAACACATCTTTTCCTTGTAAGGATTGGATGTCTTCTCTCTTAATTCGAATTGCTTCAACGATATTTCCAAGAGGTAAAGCATAGCGCTTATCATTCGTTTGAACAAGCATAGATTGAATAATAGACAACGTTAACGGAAGTTCAATTCTAAATGTACTTCCCTTTCCTTCCTCAGAATCAATGATTAAATGTCCACCTAAACTATGAATCGTATGTTTTACAACATCTAATCCGACACCGCGTCCAGAAAGATCTGATACAACTTCAGCTGTACTAAATCCTGGTTGGAAAATAAGATCAAACACTTCACGATCTGTTAATCTATTTGCATCTGCTTCAGTTACAACGCCATTTTTAATCGCTTTTTCTAATACTTTCCCTTTATTAATACCGTTTCCATCATCCGTAATTTGAATAACGACATGATTTCCACTATGAAAGGCTTCTAATTTAATAGTACCTGTCTCATTTTTACCTGCATCACGTCGTTTTTCAACAGTTTCAACACCATGATCGATTGCATTTCGAATTAAATGAACGAGCGGATCACCGATTTCATCAATAACAATTTTATCTACTTCAGTATCTTCACCTGTAATTTGTAAATCGATTTTTTTCCCTAAATCTTTCGCTAACATACGTACCATACGTGGGAAACGATTGAACACAGTTTCAATCGGCACCATACGCATATTTAATAGTACGTTTTGAATATCTTTTGAAATATCGCCTAATCGATTTAAATGTTCAATTAACTCCTTGTTTTGAATCGTTTGAGCCAATTCATCAATGCGCCCACGTTCAATTACACTTTCTTCAAACATATTCATTAATCTTTCGATTTTCTCTAATTGAACACGAATTGAACGATTCTCCACTTTAGCATTTTTCGTTTTTGTAGTACTTTTAGCTGGCATAGCACTTGTAGGTTGATTCGTTGCCACTATCGGTGATTCTACCTGCGTAGCCACAGCTGGTTGTAGCATTTCTTCTACTTGCACAACTTCTTGTGTAACAACTTTTTTAGAAGCTACTTCCCTCGATATAGGTTCTCCTTGCTTTACTTCCACTTTCTCAATTTCAGAAACATGAAGTACTACTTGTTTCAATTCTTCTATACTACAATCAGTATCCATAAATACTGTAAATTCAAATCCGAAAGCATCTGCTTCAATTTCTTCAATACTCGGAGCTGTTTTTTGTATATTCCCTACATTCTGCAATGCTTCAATACACATAATGGCACGTACTGCTTTTAAAATTGCTTGCTGTTCAACTGTTATATGCACTTCATGTGAAACTGCATCATCGTTGTCTATATGATTTTGCTCTACATGTTCCGTAGGAGTTTCTACATTTCCGTTCAATAATGCTTCTAATTTCTGTTTAGTTGAGACCACATCAATATTGCCCATTCCACCTTGTTGCACATCTGCAACCATCTTCTCCAAATTATCAATGCACTCAAAAATCACATCAATAATATCCGCATTTACAACTATATTTCCATGACGAATTTCATCTAACACATTTTCCATCTTATGCGTTAAATCAGCCATCTCTGTAAATTCCATACTCGCAGACATACCTTTGAATGTATGAGCGGAGCGGAATATTTCTCCTACAACATCCATATCAGCAGGATTTTGCTCTAACACTAGCACATTTTCATTTAGCGACTGTAAATGTTCTTCTGACTCTTCGAAAAATATATTTAATAGATCTGTTTGCATTTTTATCCCCTACCTGTCTAACAAACATTTCATTTATGTATAACAATTTAGTGTTTTATAATGAGAAAAAAGGGGGCCACACGTCGATCCGCTATCACTGTTTTGATTCCTTGTGGCACCCCTTCTATATTAACTATTTGCTACTTTTGTTAAAGCTTCAATTACACGATCCGCTTGGAATGGCTTTACAATAAAGTCTTTTGCCCCGCCCTTAATTGCATCTAATACCATACCTTGTTGTCCCATTGCAGAACAAATAACAACCTTTGCACTTGAATCAATTTTAATAATTTCTTTTAATGCTTCAAGCCCGTCCATTTCTGGCATAGTAATATCTAATGTTACAATATCAGGTTGAAGTTCTTTATATTTTTGAATTGCTTCTACCCCATTCTCTGCTTCGCCGATAACTTCAAATTCAGCATTACTTTTTAATAAGTTTTTAATCATCGTTCGCATAAACATCGCATCGTCTACTACTAAAATTTTATGTGCCATTCTTTTTAATTCTCTCCTTCTATGTATAAATATATCTTAATATTTCACCTTATCATTCTCACTCATTATACAAAATAAAATGATAAAATTTAATATTTTTTTAAAAGAATTTTCGTATTTTTATTATTTTATTATTAAAATAATAATATACTACTCTTTTATATAAATAACAACGCGACGGTTTTTTTCCCAGTTTTGCGGTGAATCATTTGGTACAATTGGCTTTGTGTCTGCATATCCTACCGCAGCTAGCCTTTTATCATCCACATTATACACTTCAATTAAATGGTGAATCATATTTGCCGCTCGTGCTGAAGATAACTCCCAATTAGAAGGGAATTTCTCGTTATGAATAGGTCTACTATCTGTATGTCCCTCTACAACAATTGGGTTAGGTACGGATTGGAAAAATCCAACTAATTGACTTATTATCCCTTTCGCTTCGGGCTTAACGTTCGCATCGCCTGTATCAAATATTAAATTATCTACTATAACGACGCTTACCCCTGTATCCTCTCGATATACATTCACTTGACTAATACCGTTATTATCTACATACGCTTTCAACTTCTTATATAATTCATCCATTCTCTTTTTTGAGATCATTTTTTCATCATTTTTTTCATGTGAAATATCTGGTATTGTATTTTCCATTACTTTTGCATCTACTTGCCCCGTATCACTAAACTTTTCAAGCATCTTTGACAATTTTACTGCATCTTGCTTTGATGTAGCAACTAGTAACACGAAGAAAGTTAATAATAACATCGTTAAATCTGTAAAAGTCGTCATCCAACGAGGCGATCCCTTTTGCGGTCCTTTACTCATCATACCACTCCTTGAAATATTAGGCTGCTCCTTTTACCTTTTTTACCTTTGTTTCGTATACGTATGTATCCAGTTTCAACTTTAATTTAGAAGGGATTTGTCCGCGATACAATTCTGAAATTGCTTCTATTACAAACTTCTTCTCTGTATATAAATCTTCAATACCACGGTATACTTTTTCCGACAGAGGGATTGCAATCATATTCGCAAGTACAGACCCATATAATGTCGTTAACATCGCAACTGCCATCCCTGTACCAATTTGCGATGTATCTTGTAAGTTTTGGAGCATAATGATAAGACCGATTAACGTACCAATCATTCCCCAAGCTGGAGCAAAATCACCAATTTTATCTAATAATGCCGCTCCTTTTCTTAACTCATACACTTCCGTTTCAATATCTTTCAATAACACTTCTTTTAATTCATCTTCATCGTAACCGCTTAACATTAATCGAATTCCTTTTTGAATAAAAGGATTGTCTACTTGCTCTCCATCAACCTCTAAAGAAAGCAAACCGTTCTTTTTAGACTTTTTTGAAAAATCAACAAACAAATCCGTTAACTGTTCTAAATCTTCTTCTCTTCTATGTAAAACAGTGAAAATACTTTTCGTATATTTTTTTATTTCTCCAAATCGATATGCCACAACAATTGTCGCTGTTGTTCCCCCTATGACAATTAAAATAGATGAAATATCTAAAAAGTTTTTGAAAGCTTTTATTCCACCGCCGCCAAGCATAATCGCCGCTATCACTATGATGAAACCTACTATAATGCCCACTGGGCTAGAAATATCAAACTTCCTTTTTCTTCTTTGTGGTCTAGCTAATACTTGATTTTTTTCTCCCATATTTCTGCCCTTTCCTTTCCATTTTCATATAACATTTTTTTATTTTAATAATACGTTTTCACATATAACATGTATTATACGCTTATCATCTGTTTATCGCAATATACTCATGAAATTGACACATTTCATTTCTATATTAGAATTATGGTATAAAAACATGAGGAGGCTCACGATGGAACACAACATTTTACAAGTCATTGCATTAGCAGAAAAACTAAAATATGAAATGCGACATAGCTGGCTTTCCAACGGACGTCAAGAAAGTGTTGCCGAACATACATGGCGTATGTCTCTAATGGCCATTTTAGTTGAACCTTATTTGGATCAAAAAGTAAATATTGAGAAATTACTTAAAATGGTTATTATTCACGACCTAGTCGAAGCCGAAGCTGGTGATATCCCTGCATTTGATACGATGAATAGTCACGAATTACAGCTACAAAAACAAAAAAATGAACTAGAAGCTATTTTAAATATTAAACAAACGTTAAAAGGTTCTCTCGGTGAGGAATTATATGACTTATGGATGGAGTTTGAAGCAAAAGAAACTTACGAAGCAAAAGTTGCTAATGCACTCGATAAACTTGAGGTGAAAATCCAGCATAACGAAGCTGATATTGATACGTGGCTACCAATTGAACATAAAATGACATTCCAAGTAGCAAAGCATACAAACTTTGATTCTTTCCTATCTAAATTACAAAAAATTATTGAACAAGATGGAGAAAAGAAGTTAATTGCTGCCGGCATTGATGTTGAGGCATGCAAGCAATAATGAAATAAGACACTCAACAAGAGTGTCTTATTTCATTATTGTTGATATAGCCTGCTTATAAATAAGCTGTTGTTTTCCATCCACTAAAATTAAAACTGTAAATTTATCTACTCCAACAACTTCTCCTACTATTCTAACGCCACTCTTTAAGAAAATTGTAACTGTACCTTTTTCTTCTTTTATTTGTTTATACAATTCTTCCTGTAAATGTTCCAATTACTGTCCTCTCCTTTCTGTGAAACATCTTAATATAAAAAACTATAAATTTTTTATTTATGCACTTTGTCTTTTATATTCATAAACTTATTAATTAGTATATCTAAATCACGACTAAATAACAAAACTTTATCATGATCCAATCCGTGTCTCGCAACAAGTTGAATTAATTCTTTCTTTTTGTTTTCTATTTTATTTTGTAATTGTCCCATCTCCATCTCTATACTAAAACTCCCTTTTCCCATAATATTACTTGTAAAATTATAGTACATATTCTCTCATAAAAAAATAAAAAAATGGTTTTTTTTACAATTTTTTATTTTTCTATGCCTAAATTACGAATCATGTAAAGGTTTATTTACAAATCACTAACATACAATCCTAATGAATCTACAGGCATTTGTCTAATTATAAATGAGACTGGCTCGTTTTCTATACAAAAAACATACTGTATATAGTAGTCCATGAACCATATAGATTAACTTACTAAAAAGGAGGAAAACATATGAGTTATGGTGGAAGTTGCGCTGGTTTCGGCGGTGGATTTGCTTTGCTTATCGTACTATTCATCCTTCTAATCATCATCGGATGTAGCTGTTGGGGTGGCGGCGGATACGGATATTAATATATCCTATCCTTGACAAATGAACTAAAAACTATAGAAAAACAGCTCATATTTGAGCTGTTTTTTTCATACTTTCGTATGAATTTATATCCCTCTTATTTGCGATTTCAACTAGCAACATATTGTTTACTATGGAATAAGAAACATTTTTACTAAGGGGGATTACAATGATTAGAGGTCTTTACGAAGCACATTTACCTGTCCGCAACTTAAAAGTATCAATACCTTTTTATGAATCACTAGGGCTAAAATTATATAAACGAGGAGATAATATTGCTTTCTTTTGGATTAAAGAAAATGAGAGTTGGCTCGGCCTTTGGGAAGGCACAGAATACAAAGTGAATTATCACCCCTCTTTACGACATATCGCTTTTCGAGTAAGTTTACATGATTTAGAAAATGCGATTCATTGGCTAAATCAAAAAGGAATTTCAGCACGAAAAGACTTTGGAATGGAACCAATTGAACCGATTGTTTTTCCGGAATTAGCACATGCAGCCGTATACTTTAACGACCCTGATGGAAATAGTTTAGAATTGATTGCACAATTACCTGTTGGACTTCCTACAGCGGAAAAAGTGTATTTAAGTAAGTGGAAAGAACAAATTCAAACATCGTCATTACATAAGGAGTAATCTATTTATGTCGGTTTCTTATTCCACACTTCTTAAAACAAATAAAAACTTCAATAAACTATTTTATGGGCAAACATTAAGTGTACTTGGGGATTGGTTCCATACGGTAGCTTTATTAACATTTGTCTACAGCATAACGGAATCGCCGTTTATGATCGCACTTACTTTTATAAGTAAAAGTTTACCACAGCTTCTTCTTAGTCCATTCATAGGCGGAATTGTAGATTGTTTCTCTAAAAAGAATATTATGATTTTTACCGATATTACACGGGGAATTCTAGTCCTTACATACTTACTCGCAGGCTATAAAATTGAGATTATTTTCATTGCTAATATATGTTTATCTGTACTTGCTTGTTTATTTGAACCGGCTAAACAAGCAACCCTAAAAAATATCGTACACCAAAATCATTTCGTAACTGCTAACTCTCTTTCTAGTACAATTAATGGTTTTATGTCTATTATGGGGGCTTCTTTGGGCGGAGTAATTGCACAATCTTTACATATTGAGTTCGCTTTTTTAGTAAATAGCCTATCATACTTTCTTTCAGCCTATTTTATTTATAATATGAGTATTCCTGCTCATGATACTTGTAACAAGAACAAAGCATTTTTCACTGATATAAAAGGTGGTTATACATACATATTACAAACAAAAATCATTTTAACATTAATTCTTGTCGGCATTTCATGGGGGATTATTGGAGGCGCTTATCAACTACTTCTAACGATCTATGCCGAAAAAATTTTCCATACGAACATTGGGATTTTATATACGGTTCAAGGGGCTGGACTTATGATAGGAAGCCTTCTCGTTAATCTTTATATATCCCATAATAAAGAAAAAATGAAAAAAGTATTCGGTTGGGCCTACTTATTACAAGGAATTTTCTTTCTCGGATTCATTCTATCCGATCAACTTATTATCGGTATCATTACTTTATTCTGTATGCGTATAGCAGGAGGAATTATCGTTCCACTTGATACGACATTACTTCAAACTTACACACACGAAAATATGATAGGTAAAGTTTTTTCATTCCATTATTCTATTTACGGATCTCTTATTCAGTTATCGATGTTTTTTACAGGAGGGCTGTTAGAAATTCTTTCTCCTCAAATGATTGGCAGTTTATTAGCTATATGTTGTATTTTTGTAAGTTTTATATGGCTGTTCTTGTTTTATCGCGGGGAATTTAATGAAGAATCTCCTTCTACTTAATAGCATGTTTATAAACATGCTATTTTTATTTATGTCGAAATACAGAGGAAAAAGACGATTTATTTTCCTTACGTTCTAATTTTTTAGAATGTACAATAAATTTAGATTATAAGAAAAGGGGTGCCATAATGTTTGACGATAGACTTACTATTTCAGCTGAGCAGCAGAAGCTCATTTCCAATGCAACTCGCATTCAAATTCTTCACCTTTTAAAAGATGAAGCACTTACTGCAAAACAAGTTGCTACTAAACTAAATAAATCTGCTGGAAGCGTACATTATCACGTTCAAATTTTATATGATGGAGGGTTGCTTGAATTAGTAGAAACGAAGGAAAAACGAGGGATTATTGAAAAATATTATAAAGCAAAAGCTGCTCATTTCTATATTGAAGAAAGCGGCACAGAAGGAACGAATACAGGTAGTCATATTGTATCTCATTTATTTTTAACTCCAGAGGAATTACAACAGCTTACTTGGGAGATTACACAAGTTTTATTACGCTGGGAAAACAAAACCGCTCGTCAATCAAACTCTGAAAAGGAATACGCTATTTCCTGCAGGATTAAAAAACAATGAAAGAAAGGGCCATTTATTCATGAAAAATAAATTATTATTATTGTCGGGAACAGGAATTTCTCGTTTAGGTGATTTTATGTATCTCATCGCTCTAAACTTAATGGTGTTAAATAGCACAAACTCACCTGCTGCTGTAGCAGGATTATGGATTGTTGGTCCAATCGCCACTGTTGTTACAAAAATATGGTCTGGTAGTATAGTAGATCGATTAAACAAACGGTCCATTATGCTCATCACAGATATAATTCGAGCAGCTCTCATTGGCTGTATTCCATTATTTGATTCTATTTGGGCCATTTATATGTTCATCTTTTTAACTCGCATCGCTACATCATTTTTCGATCCAGCTTCATTTACTTATAAAACAATGCTCATACGAGCTGAAGAGCGCGCTCAATTTAATGCATGGAATAGCCTATGTACAAACGGGGCTTTTATTATCGGTCCAGCTCTTGCTGGAATACTTCTCACCACGTACTCAGCAGCCTTTGTTATTTACTGCAACTCACTTTCATTTCTACTTTCTACCATTCTCATTTACTTCTTGCCAAACATTACATTACAAACAAAGCAAAACGAAGAAGTTGCAAATACTTTCGTACAAACATTACGAAGTGATTGGAAACAAGTTTTTTCGTTCGCTCGAACAGAAACGTACATTATTCTCATATTCGTTTTATTTCAAGCGACTATGCTTGTTTCTATGGCACTCGATTCACAAGAAGTTGTTTTTACGAGGCAAGTACTGTTTTTAACCGATATAGAATACAGTATGCTTGTTAGTATAACTGGCGCTGCTTACGTTTCCGGTTCATTTCTCGTCTCTCTCTTTGCCAAACGATTACCAATTCAATATTGTATCGGATTAGGTATGATTTTCACAGCAATAGGCTATGTAATTTTCGCCTTTTCAAATTCATTTATAGTCGCAGCAGGTGGTTTCATTTTACTTGGTATTTCTTCATCATTTGCTGGTACTGGCTTTATAACATTTTATCAAAATAACATCCCTATATATATGATAGGACGTATCGATAGCGTGTTTGATTCCATAAAAAATTTCATCCAAATCTTTTTCGTTTTAGCAATTGGGGCATCCGCACAATTTCTTTCCGTTCAATTTACTGTAATAAGTAGCTCGTTACTCATTCTTTTCCTTTCCTGTTTATTAGCAATCCGGGTAATGACTCCTTCACGAGAAAAATACTTTAAAACTACAGGATCATCATTAGAATATTAAATGCAACATAAAAAGCGGCTATTTGCCGTGCAGTAAGCCCCCCACTGATTAAAGTTTCACTTTATGTTAAAATATTTATTAAATTTGATTATGTAGGGGGGCTATTTTGGAAATTATATTCATTTTCATATGTATTATATTAGTAGCTTCTATTTTACAAACAAGTACAGGTTTTGGCTTTTCTATTATGGCAACACCTTTCTTACTCATGTTATTTCTACCACAAGAAGCTATACAAATAAATATCATTTTATCATTAATTATTTCCATATCACTCATTTGGAAAATAAGAATGGATATTGATTTTATACTACTGAAAAGGTTTATTTTTGGAAGTATAGTTGGTGTTCCTTTTGGCATTTTCATTTTCACTTCCATTAACATCAACACTTTTAAATTAGCAATTAGCATCCTGCTTTTACTATTAACGTTGATGCTAATATGCAACTTTAAGATTAAATCAACAAAATCTAGAGATTTCTTAGTGGGCGGATTATCCGGTCTTTTAACGACAAGTATCGGCATGCCAGGTCCTCCCCTATTACTTTATTTTACAGGAACTGATACTGAAAAAGAGAAGTTAAGAGCAACTACATTAGCTTTTTATCTGTTTATATATTTCATTAGCCTACTAACTCAAATACTCTTTACTGGCACAAACAAAACAATTTGGGAATCAAGTTTTTACGCTATTCCAATTGTATTTCTAGGTTTGTATATAGGGCAAATTATTTTCAAATGGCTTAATCAACGGATTTTCAAAATATTTACGTACATCCTTTTAAGTTGCACGGGTATGTATCTTCTTATTGAAAGTTTGCATTTATTATAAGTAAGTTTTTCAAAATACAAAATCATAAATAAAATACTAACCAAACGATAAAAAGCGGCTATTATGCCGCTTTTTATTTTCACATTAAATATTTTAAAACTAGAAGCCCAGCTATCGCTATTACAAACACATTGAAAAAAGTCATCCAACTTTTTTCGAAATCTTTATATCTCTCTTCTTTCACTCCACATTGTTTTAGCTTTCCAATTAAAACTGTTAATTCTTGATTATACTCCTTACTTCCTAATTGTATATAATTGTTATTTATTTTAATTCCATATACATTTTTCATTTTTTTATGTTGCGAAACTGCTTGAATTGAGTTTACTAATACACTGTATTCATTTAACTTTTTAAAATAACAATCTAACGCTATAATTTGTAACCTTGTATTAGTTAAAACAATGTAATAATAAAATGTAGCACCTGTGGTTAATATATTAGGTATAACTTTAGAATTTACAAGACTTCCTTCTTCCACTAATATTTCGCATTGTATTTCCTCTCCTTCTTGCAACTCTTTCCGAACTGATTCTTCTAACATTTGCACCGTTAATTTCTTCAATAACTCCCCGTTTTTCACATAATACTTATCTATATTGATAGACTCATTTGCTTCTTTCTCTAAACGTGTAATTTCTTCCTCTGAATATTGGAGCTCATTTAACATCGATAATAATCTTTTATCCATATTACACACTCCCTTTCCACAGTTTTTGAAGTTTTTTCTTCCCACGAGAAATTCGATTGTATATATAATCTGCCGTTACTTTTAATTCTTTTGCAATATCGTCAATGGAATATCCATCAATATACCTCTTTAAAAAGATATATCGATCTTTCTTATTTAAATCTTGAACAATTTCCATAATCTCTTCTTCTTGTTCTATTTCATACCTATCATGGACACTTGTATCTATTTCTACGTCCTTATCGATTTTATTCTCTTTATATACTTTCTTTTTATATTCCAATGCCTTCAATTTAGTAATACCAATCATCCAAGATTTTAAGTTTCCCTTTTCTGTATCAAATTGGTCGATATTAAACCAAATAACAGTAAATACATCGTTATAACAATCATCCACATATTGTTTTTCAGTAGGGGTACTTAATGATTTATGAATAATGTACAAAATTAATTTTCCATATTGATCAATCACTTCTTTCAAAGCATCTTGATCATGTTTTTTCATAGCTATAATTAAATCCTCTTCAGAATCGAAAATCATATGCATCTTCCTTCCTCAGTTCCCCTTTAGCAGCTGCCTTTACTTACTATTGGTATTTCATTCTCATTTTCTATCACTTTTGTAAAAATTTATTAACTTTTATTTCTATATATATGATAACAAACGAAATACCTAAGATCAGAAAGAATAGACAAC
Organism: Bacillus sp. N6; assembly: GCF_052805735.1. NCBI lineage: Bacteria > Bacillati > Bacillota > Bacilli > Caryophanales > Bacillaceae > Bacillus > Bacillus sp. N6. Next base: position 1,575,046 of record NZ_CM127843.1, on the reverse strand, counting down.
TTTCTGATCTTAGGTATTTCTCCTTTCAAAAAAGGCAAACCCGCATCACAGGTTTGCCTCTTTACTCACTTCTTATTTAATCCTTTTTCACTTAAAAACTCTTTCATATGCATTCTTTTTTCTTTAGACATAAACGAACTCATGGATTCCGTCCATGTTACTTTTTTTTGATTTGATGATCTTTCTTTGTAATACGCGCTCATCGTTTCATCATATTCGTTTAATAATTCATCATATTTTTGTTCATCATATCCATTTTCATGAAGAACCGCTGCTACCGGTAAGCGTGGTTTAACTCCATGTTCTTCATCTGGTACACCGACTGTCATTCCGAATACAGGATATACTTTATCTGGTAAATGAAGCAATTCGCTCACTTCTCTCGGATTATTACGAATTCCACCAATATAGCAAATTCCGTATCCTAATGACTCTGCTGCTAACGCTAAGTTTTGCGCAAAAAGTGAAGCATCTACCGTCGCAACGATAAAGTCTTCCACTCCTTCATGCTTTATTTCTGTACCATGTTTTTCACATGCCATTTCAAGTCGTTTTAAATCTGCACAACAAACAAAAAATGCTGCGCAGTCTTTCACATGGCGATTTCCGGATAGCTCTGCTAGTTTAGCCTTTAGGTCTTGATCTGTTACATATATAACAGAATACGCCTGTACAAAATGTGATGAAGCCGCATGTTGCGCAGCGTGCACCATCTTTTCTACTACATCTTTCGGAATTGCTTCTTCTTTATATTTACGAACTGAAACGTGTTGCTCTATCTTATGTATTATCTCATTCATGAAAATCACTCCTTTTTCTCTTCATAATGAAAAATTAACACATCTTTTTTAATATTCACAACTTATAAGCACAAAAAGAGCAATTCTTTTTTTGAATTGCTCTTTTTTTAAAACGTCTATGAATACGGTAAATGAAATTTTTCATTGTCTTATTACGCCGTTTTCAACACTTTAATACCTTTTACGATATTCCAAATGAAATAGTAAATTCCTACAAGAATGAACACTGCATATGTGATAATCATTCCTATTCCAGCACCGTCAGATTGATTAAAACCTAAACCGTACATGCCTGATACTGCTAGTCCTCCAAATAAGATTGCGTATGGGAAAACATGTGACCAAAATGCTTTTTTCGCGTGATATTTCACTTCATCTTCTGCAACAAAGTACACGATAATTGGTAGTAAAAATGGTGCAAAAAAGATACTAAAGTAACATAACGAAGATAAAATATTATTTCCTTTCATCCGATTCACCTCTAAATAGTTTTTGTTACCTTCATTATGTCAGGAAACCATTCTAGAAACTATCGCTTTACCTTTCACTAACGTGACATATTTGTAAGATTTTCCTCAAATTAAATCCCGTCTGAATTTTCAGGCGGGATCACTTTCACTATATTCGATTCATAAACCAATACTGTGTAATTGCTAAATATTCTCGTACATTCGATGGAATGATGATTGGTTTCGGTGTTTTTGCCGGAAGACCTTCTAATTGTAAGCCTTGTTTGGCCGCTATTTTTTTCGCTCTAAACATATGAAAATCGTTTGTTACGATCATACCTTTTTTCATATCGGCTGGAATTAACGGTTTTGAGAATGTAATATTCTCATCTGTACTCGTAGATTTGTCCTCCATTATAATACGGTCTTCTGCGATGTTTTGTTTTATTAGTCCTTGTTTCATTGCTAATGCTTCTGAAATGTCTTCACCTTTTCCTTGTCCTCCAGATACAATAGCGATTGTTTTCTCATGTGATTTTAAATATTCAGCTGCTTTATCAATACGATATTGCAATGAATAAGATGGTTTCGTTCCATTTACTTTCGATCCTAGTACAATTATGTACTCAGCATCGTCACTTGCATTCATATGTCCATGCTTATAAATGTGATATTGTAAAAACCCCGCATATACGGCGCAAATCATTATAACAACTAAAATGCACTTTATTATTCTCTTCTTTCTCATACTCATATACTCCTATTTTCTTTTACTTCCTTCATGATAATATCCATTTATTTGTTTGTATACAGACAAATTCCAATAAACCCTAATTTATCCTCTGAAAGGTAATATTTATATTACTTTCGGGAATAGTAAGTACAACTTTACACGAAGGAGTGTCTCTATTGCTTCTCTTTTTATGTAACGTGTCGTTCTTTTTCATCTTATTTTTACTATCGCTTAAGTTACTCGGTAAATCCGCGTTAGCGCAACTAACTCCTCATGATTTTGGGGCTATAATTTTTTTATCTTATTTAGCTTTCCAGGCCATCCCCGTCTCTGGTGCTTTACAAGCATTTCTCGGTATGGTTGTTATTACATGTTTACATTTACTCCTTACAAAATTAAGCCTATTCAACAAACTAAATCGTTTTATTCTCGGACACCCTATCATTTTAATTAAACATGGTGATATTATTTTTGAGAACTTACAAAAAAGTAGATATCCCATTGCCGAACTACTTTCTAATCTTCGCGTTGCAGGATATCCAAGTGTTCATGAAATTGAATACGCCATTTTAGAAGCGAACGGAGCTATTAGTATTTTACCAAAAAGAGAACTTGTACCATTAACTCCAAAAGATTTAAACATAGATGTTAAGTATGCTGGATTACCAATTGCACTTATCGTCGATTCACAAATTCAATATGATAACTTAAAGTTAATACATAAAGATGAAAAATGGTTATATAAAGAATTAAAAGAAAAAGGAATTACAAATATTAAAAACGTTGCCTTTGCTTCTGTTCAAGAAACGGATGGATCTTTTGCGATTAGTTTAAAAGAATAAGAAAATCCCCTTAATTGCTTAAGGGGATTTTTTATCATATCGCTTCTTTCTCTCCTGCCATATTTAATGGAACAGGATGTTTCATACGATTCATTGTAAATACGATAATTGCTGTCATTACTTCAGCAACTGGCATAACGAGCCAAATCCCATTTATACCAAATAATTTCGGCATAATCCATAACAATGGAATGATAAATAGTAATCCACGGCTCATTATAATAAGTACTGATTTCTTCGTTTGTCGCACTGATTGGAAGTACTCTCCATACACAATGTTATAACCTAAAAATACGTATTGGATAAAGAATAAACTAATACCTGTTAAGGTTAACTCCAATAATTCTGGAGATTGAACATCAAATAAATCAATGATATATTTCCCGAAGAATAATCCGACAATTATCGCAACGCCTCCGAGGACAACTGCAATTTTCACAGCAAACTGTAATCCTTCACGAAGTCTCTCTGATAAATTTGCCCCGTAATGAAAACTAGCAATTGGTTGCAATGCTGCTCCAACACCGAAGAATAATAGTAATGTCATTGCATGAATACTATTCACCATCGCATAGGAAGCTACTCCTACTTCTCCTGCATATTGAACAAATGCGATATTAAAACCAATCGTTACGATTGCAACTGTGCTTTCTGCTGTAAAACTTGGGAAACCAATCACCATAATTTGTTTGACAGTATCCCATTCAAAATGGAATTTCGTCCATTTTAAAATGCTACTTTTTCTAAAGAAATGAGTTAATAATACAAGGAAACCAATCGCTGCTGAAAGAATAGTCGCTGAAGCAGCACCTGTTACGCCCCATCCAAAGATAAAAATAAAGATATAGTCAAACAGTATATTTAATACAGCTGTTACAACAAGACCAGCCATTGCTAAATTAGGATTTCCATCATTTCGTATAAATGTACTTAAAATATTTTCTAAAACGTATATCATTCCAAATGTTAGTAATACGTGTAAATAGTCTAACGCATATGGTAAAATCACTTCATTTGCACCAAATAAGTACGCTAAATCTTCTATTCTCCATAAACAAATAGCCGCTAAAACACCTACGATAACAACTGCTACCGTCATGGATTGAGTAAAAATAGACCTTGCTCTTTCTCGTTTATTTTCACCTAATGCAATGGAATATAACGTTGCCCCGCCCATCCCGATCCATAATGAAATAGAGAAGAAAATCGAAAACGCTGGAATAGCCACGTTTACTCCTGCTAAACCGTTCGCCCCAACTCCTCTACTAATCATAATCGCATCAATTACAATATTCACTGACATTAATACCATTCCTAGAACGGCTGGTATTAAATAAGAAATAAATAAACTTTTAACTGGTTTTTCTCTTAATTTTTCTGTTGCTTCCATACTATTATGCTCCTTTTTCAACGCTCTGTTCACAGTTTAAACCTTCAAGTAACTTGAAGGTCAAGAGAGAATTAAAAAAATAGGAAATTTAATTATCGGAATTGATGCAGGTTTGTAATTAATAGAAGTCCTACACTCTATTTTTTCATTACTGGAATTTGAATTTCTGTTACTTGCTCCTCTGGATTTTCTGTTACAGACCAATCAATTAATCCAATCTCAATCGAATCTCCACTTATTTCGTATCCTTCTTGATCAATGTATTCCATTAATTTCTTATATGTTTCACCTGTTTCTTCATATGATCCATGATGATAAGCGCACGCAAACATACCAGCTTTAATTGAATCTGAACTATATACTTGATAAGGCATATAATCCAAAAGAATAAATACGCTGCTATATGCTTGAAACTCCTTTTGCATGAATGCTTTTTTGGAAATTGTCACACCTATATCTCCTGAAAATAGACTATCATCCATTTGCTTCATATTTTTTTGAAGCGAATGGATATAATAATCAAACATATCATCTGTCGTATTCGGCGCCACTGCAATCGCTGTTATTTTTCTTTTTGGTATTTTTTTAATAAGTATTCGATCGGTTTCCGCTTTCGTCGCCTTCTTTATTAAATGAATTCTATGTTCCATTTTTGCTAAAGCATATTCAATTTCTCTTTGTTTCTTCAGCATCATTTCTTGTTGTTTTTCCAGTAAATTGAGTGCGTATGTTGGATTTCTTTCATCAATATATTTCTTAATTTCCTTTAACGGAATATTTAACTGGCGTAAAAATTTAATCGTATCTAACAGTGAAAATTGATCGATTGTATAATAACGATAATTCGTTTGAGGATCAACAATGGACGGATGAAAAATTCCTTTTTCATCATAATACCTCAATGTAGATTCTGCAATATTATGCATTTTTGCCATTTCTCCAATTGTAAAGCGTTTATTTAATAACATGTTTCCTTCTCCAATTCATTAAAAATATTGCCTTATTTCTTCTTATTATATAGCCATTCCCTTCATACCTAAATCAAATTCCATCATGAAAATCTGCTATTTTTTCATTGATTTTTAATAAATTTTATTATATATTAATTACAGGTTCAAATTACGAGTTCAAAAGAACTTGTAATCAGACCCTTTTGTTTAATGGGTTTTACATATTTTCATTAGGCAAATTCCGAGAAATCGTATGATAAAATTAAAAATGACGAGGAGAGGATCAGATGGAATTCGAATTTTTCTTTCAAATTGCACTTATTTTATTAAGTACAAAGCTTGCTGGTGATCTTAGTGTTAGATTAGGTCAACCTTCTGTACTAGGTAAATTAATTGTCGGTATCGTTATCGGTCCAGCTGTATTAGGTTGGATTGAAAATTCAGAGCTTCTAACTCAATTAAGTAATGTCGGAGTTATTCTTTTAATGTTTATGGCTGGACTTGAAACAGACTTAGAAGAATTAAACGCAAATCGTAATTCTTCTTTAGCAGTTGCACTCGGAGGTATCATTCTTCCATTCGTAGGTGGTTACGTTTCCGGTCTTGTGATGGGAATGGAACAAGGAAACGCTGTATTCTTAGGATTACTTCTATGTGCGACAAGTGTTAGTATTTCCGTACAAACACTTCGTGATTTAGGTAAAATGAAAACACGTGAAAGTACGACGATGCTTGGAGCCGCTGTATTTGATGACATTCTTGTTGTTATTTTATTAGCATTTGCAATGAGCTTCTTAGGTACTGATGATGTTAACTTAACAATGGTTATCTTGAAGAAAGTAGTATTCTTCGCTTCTATTATTTTAATCGGATGGAAAGGTGTTCCTGCGATTATGCGCTGGTTATCACCACTGCGCGTATCTGAGTCTATCGTGAGCGCGGCTCTTATCATCTGTTTCTCATTCGCATATTTCGGCGAATTATTAGGAATTGCTGGTATTATCGGTGCTTTCGCTGCTGGTATTGCAATTTCTCAAACAAACTACAAACATGAAGTAGAAAAGAAAGTAGAACCAATTGCTTACGCTATGTTCGTTCCCGTATTCTTCGTTAGTATCGGTATGAATATTACATTTGACGGTATCGGCAATCAAATTTGGTTCATCTTAGCATTAACTGTTATCGCTGTATTAACGAAATTAATCGGCTGTGGATTCGGTGCTCGAATGACTGGATTTGACGCTAAGTCTTCTGCAATTATCGGTGCTGGAATGGTTTCTCGTGGTGAAGTTGCACTTATCATCGCAGGAACAGGACTTTCTTCAGGTCTATTGGCACAAGATTACTTTACAGCAATCGTTATTGTCGTTATTTTAACTACAATGATTACACCACCAATGTTAAAATACACTTTTGGTGCAAAAGATAAAGCAATGAAAGCAAGTAAATAAATTTACTATAATAAAAGGAGATTGCTATTTTATAAGATAGCAATCTCCTTTTTGTTTTATCTTTAAACAATCCCGTTCTTTTTTAACCATTTTTCAAAAATAATTCGTGCTTCATCATCATCAATATCATTCCCAAATGAATACACCATAATGCCATAATCATCTATATATTTACCTAGCTTCATTCCCTCCACTTTCTTATAAAAATCGTCTGCCTCATAGTGCGGAATATAAGCATCCCAAACTGGTTCATTTATTCTTTTGTACGCCGTCACTTCTAAATCATATCCGTCTTCATAATATCCGATGTGATAATGTTTGTTAGGATCATATTTCTCCATTAAAAGTCCCCTCCTACTAAACAAGAGCGAGCCTTATATTACAGCTCGCTCCTCTCTCTATTTATTAAATACGCTCCATCGCTGTCTTCAACGTTCCAACAACGAAAGCAATCTCTTCACTTGAAATAACAAGAGGCGGCGCTAATGTTAAAACGTTATTATATCCTGCTGTTGTCATACCGTTTCGTCCTATAATTAAGCCCTTTTCTTTACAAACATTTACAACACTTGCTATTTTATCATTATCAATTGGCTCTTTCGTCTCTTTATCATTTACTAATTCAATCCCAACTAATAGACCTTTTCCTCTAATATTCCCAACAAGTGGATGTTCCCCAATTTCATCTTTTAGTTGCTCTAATAAAAGGGAACCCATTTGTGCAGATCGCTCAATTAAATTTTCATTTTCCATAATCTCTAAATTTTTAAGTGCTAATGCACAAGCTGCTGGATTCCCACCAAATGTATTAATATGGCGGAAAAATTCATATTCTCCTTTACCTTTAAAAGCCTCATATATTTCTTTTTTCACAGCTGTTGCAGATAATGGTAAATATGCGCTCGTAATACCTTTTGCCATTGTAATAATATCTGGCTTCACATCATAATTCATAAATCCGAATGCTTTTCCTGTACGTCCAAAACCGCAAATCACTTCATCACTAATAAGCAAGGCACCGTGTTTTTGACACGTCTCATGAACAGCTTTCATATAGTCTTGTGGTGGCATTAATATGCCCCCGCCTGTAATAATAGGTTCCATAATAAACGCAGCAATTGTTTCACTTAATTCCCACGTCATAACACGATCGACTTCTTTCACACATTCTACATCATAAATATGCTGCCCTTCAATTTCAGGCATACGGTAACAATCCGGTGGTGTTACATGTAAAAAACCTGAAGCAAACGGCTCATATTGATATCTACGCTGCGCTTGTCCCGTCGCTGCCATTGTCGCCATTGTATTCCCGTGATACCCACGGTAACGTGACATAAATTTATAACGATGTGGTTCACCTTTTTGAGCATAGTATTGTCTTGCTATTTTAAAAGCTGTTTCGTTCGCTTCTGAACCACTATTTGAGAAGAAAATAACATACTCTCCCCCAAGCCACTCATTTAACTTTTCAGCAAGCTTTATAGCTGGCTCATGGGATTGTGACATTGGAAAGTATGATAATGTTTGTAATTGCTTATAAGCCGCTTCTGCGAGCTCTTTTCTTCCATATCCACTATTCACACACCAAAGGCCACTCATACCATCTAAATATCTTTTTCCTTGTATGTCTTCAACCCAGCACCCTTCAGCTTTTGCCCCTACCATTGTACTATTTGGACTAAAGGGACGCATTCCGTGCCAAACATATTGCTCATCTTTTGCTAATAATTCATCAGTTTGCTTCGTTTTCATCATTACTTCCACCTTCCATAACAACTTATTTTTCACAAAAGCTGCGCTGGTGCCATGATGACTTAAATTTCTCCCTGCTATTTTCATTCCACAAAATTAAGACAAATCCTACTTACAAATCAGTAATATTTACAAGAAAATGACAAAAGAAAAAAGAGCTTTTCTTATCTATCGAAAAGCTCCTCTTTTATTTAATGTGAAGACGCATCGCTAATGCCATGACCAGTATTAGATTTCACGAGAATTTCATCAAATTTCGCTGCATCTTCTTTCTTACTAGATAAAACCGTTCCTAAATATGCTGCAAGAAATCCGAGTGGAATTGAAATAATTCCTGGTGTCGTATATGGGAATAACGCTTCCCCAACAAAAATAGCTTTTCCAGCTACAGGGTTCCAAACATTCGGACTCAACGCTACGAGAACAATTGCTGATACGAGACCTACAATCATACCCGAAATAGCACCCGTTGTATTAAAACGCTTCCAATATATTGTAAATAAAATTACTGGTAGATTTGCACTCGCTGCAACTGCAAATGCTAATGATACTAAAAATGCTACGTTTAATGTTTGGGCAAATAATGCAAGTATGATAGATAGTATCGCTACTCCAATAGATGCATAACGAGCCATAGATACTTGCTCTTTTTCCGTTGATTTTCCTTTACGAATGATTTCATTATAAAAATCATGAGCGAATGCTGATGCTGCTGTTAATACAAGACCTGCCACTACAGCCAAAATCGTTGCAAAAGCAATTGCTGATACGAAAGCAAATAAGAAGTCCCCACCTAACGCTTTAGCTAATAAAGGTGCTGCCATATTACCCGCTGGATTCGCTTTAATAATTGCCTCATTTCCTACAAACGCTGCTGCTCCAAACCCTAAGAAAATCGTCATAATATAAAACGCACCAATTAACCACGTCGCATATACAACAGATTGACGTGCTGTTTTTGCATCACGTACTGTAAAAAAGCGGACAAGTATATGTGGTAATCCCGCTGTACCGAGAACTAGTCCTAAATTTAAAGAAAGTGTATCAAGGCCAACTTTATACTTTACTCCTGGATTTAAAAACGAATCTTTTAATGGCGTAGCTGTTTTCATTTGTGCAAACATTTCAGTCACACTAAAATTAAACTTTGCGAAAACGATAACAGAAATAATAAACGTACCAGCCATTAGTAGTACCGCTTTAACAATTTGTACCCAGCTTGTTGCTGTCATCCCTCCAAAAATAACATACACCGTCATAAGTGTTCCAACGATTAATACAGATGTCGTATATTCAATCCCTAATAATAATTTAATAAGTGCACCCGCGCCAACTAATTGTGCAATCATATAAAAGATAGAAATCGTCATCGTATTAAGAGCTGCAACTCCGCGAACTTTTTTCGCATCAAAGCGTGCTGCAATCATATCCGCCAAAGTGTACTTTCCTAAATTTCTAAGCGGTTCTGCAACAAGATACAGTACAACTAAATAAGCAACTAAAAAACCGATACTATAAAAGAATCCATCAAACCCAGTTAATGCGATTGCTCCGGCTATACCAAGAAATGAAGCAGCAGACATGTAATCTCCAGCGATGGCCAAACCATTTTGCCAACCAGTTAATCCCCCTCCAGCCGTATAAAATTCACTCGCATTTTTCGTTTTTTTCGATGCAAAATAGGTTATGACGAGCGTACCAAGAACGATAATTAAAAATAGTGCAAACGCAGTAGTATTCAAGTTCAGCCCCTCCCTTTTTGCATATCTTGCAGAATTTTTTGGGAGATTTCATCAAATGACTCTGCTTTTTTGCTATAAATCATACATAGTGCCCATGTCATAAGAAATTGGGAAAAAGCAAATATCCACGCCCATGTAACGTCACCAAATGCAGGTGTATTAAGCACCTTTGAATACGACGTTAAAATAGGTAATGCGATAAAAAAACTAAAAAAGAAAATACTCATTGGAATGATAAACTTCTTTTTCGTATTTAATAACAATTGAAATTCTTCCGACTGAACGACCTCTGTATAATTTACCTCATTTTGCAACTTACGTGCTGACGTATCGTCTCGTTTCATTAACCGATCCCCTCTCTTACTTGAAATACACTTCCCCCTTGCATACCTAAAGACTAAATTTTATAAATATTCAGAAACTTATATTCATTTTAGACAATCCATGCATTCATGCAAAGATTTTTTGATAGACATTTTTCGGCAATTTCCCCTAAATTTTTAATATACTTTTTCAAAATAAAGTGACACCTTACTTATTTATCCTCATTAAGACAAAAGCAGTGCTTAACGCACTACTTTTGTCTTTTTTTCCTTTTCTAAATTACGAGCCGTTTCGCTTAGCTCAACATCTTTTCCGTCTTTAAGTGTTCCAAATATAAAATCGAATACTGGATTTGAAACACCAAACCAAAACTTTTCGTTTTTATAATGGTGTAATATATGTTGTTTTTTTAGCCATCTTCCAAACTTAGTGACGGGACGAATCGGTCTATGGGCAATATAATGTTTCCATTCGTAAACGAGCAGCATAATAATCATTCCGATTCCAAATGAAAGTGTAATAGTAACACTTTTTGTAATACCATATGCTACAAGTAAATATATAGTAAAACTAGGTATACTAAACCATACTGGTAAAAACAAAAGTTTTAAATCATCTGGATATACGTGGTGATCATAATGCAATCTTCTTAACATTTTTAATAGAAATGTGTTTTTAGGTGGCTTTATATGGAATAAAAAACGATGTGTCATATATTCATTAAGTGTATAGAAAACAATCCCAAACATACATGCTAACATCCCAAACCACGTAAAAAATTGCATTTTTAAAATAATAATGAAAATAAATAGAATGCTATACATAATAACGATATCATGTTGTAAAAAGAACTCTTTCCCCACTTTCTTCATCTTGTTTCCCCCTTTTCCAAAAAAACAGCCGCAACATATCGTTACGACTATTTCTTTTCTATTCTTATTCTATTCACTTTACAAATTTGCCTGCTGTTCTATTGTCGAGAAAAAATTATTTGGTCCAAATATATTTTGCTTCGGAATAATATGTTCCACTGCAAACACTGTTACTTCTCCTCTTTGCACTTCTCCAATAATGAGACCAAATATTTCATGATTTACTGCAAACGTCGGTTGCTTTGTTTGTAGCAATCTTGCAGCATTATGAAATACCGCTTCATATAGTGGATTTCTATCAGTAATTTCTTTTCGGATTTTTGGCGCTAACGTAATGATAATTTCTTTTCCGTCAATAGTGGTTCGATACATAAAAATCTCCCCTTCAATCTTATGTGAACAACTGTAAAGCTTTGTATGCAAAATGTATAGAGTAACCTACTAAAATAATACCTGCTCCGGCTGTTATGTAGCCAAGTGCTTTTGGTTTTAATAAAGTTCTTCCAAAATGTACAGAAAAAGCAATATTTAAATTCCATAAAATAATACCTGCAATAATGCAAAGACTGTACAAAAAAGCTTCTTGTTTCGTTACCTTCGTAAGTAATGAGCTAAGTGTACTTCCGTATATACCAAACCAAAAAACAAGATTTAATGGATTGGATATCGCAATTAAAAATCCTGCCATAAACGATTGCTTAAGGCCACCTACCTCTTCTTTTTTATATTCCATATTCGAGTGGAAAATTCCTTGTTTTACACTTTGAAATCCTAAATAAAATAACAAGAAAAAACCCGTGCAATACATGAAGGCTTGTACATATGTATACATAAACACAGAAGATAAACCGAAATAAATGAGTAACATAAATAAAACATCTGCAGTCATTCCACCAATTCCAACAACCCAAGCATGCCAAAACCCACGTTCAATTCCTCGTTTTAACATTTCAATATTAATCGGCCCTACTGGTGCAGCTAATGAAATACCTAATACGATTTGCTGTATAATTGCTCCAAACATCGCTCTATCCTTTCTACTCTCTTTATTACTAGTTAATGATATAATTTGAAAAAATAGACTAGCTTTCGTAATAAAATACCCTTTTTTATCCAAAATATACAAAAGAGCCATCTAGGTGATGGCTCTTACTTTTTTATCTTATGAAGAAAAGGGCATTTCCCTTTTATTGGTTCTACATCGTCTCCTATGAAATATTGTTTCCATTCACGATGCTCTGGGTCACCATAATGACTAATGTTAGGATGTTTCGGCAATTGATCCCACTTTTCAACTCGCTCACGGACCATTTGTCTTGAATATGCTCCTTTAGGACGATCTCCCTCTAATCCATCAAAAATAGTGCGTGGCTGAAATCCAATAACGAGAGCATTCCCTAAATGTCTAGTTTTTCGTTGTTTATAAGCTGGCGCATTTCCAAATGCAAATATTGGTTCACCACCAAATGAAAATTCCCATAAATAATGGTCTGGATCTTCAGGAATTTGCTTTGGCCATGCTTGCTCATCGTTTTCATGCAAATACTGTAGCACTTTCCAAAAAGAATCGCGGTAATATTCGAGTGATTGTTCTTCACATTCCGGTTCTACAAAAAGAAAAAAGCCCCTTCTTACAATCGGCCTCTCTTTCATTAACTCTAAAAAAGATAACATTGTATGCGGCAAATGACTCCAATCATTATGAGAAAGAAATGAATAACGAAGTTCATTCTTTTTCAAAGCTGTTAAACCGAAATAACATGGAAAAGTTGGTTCTAACACGACACTTGAAAAAATCTCAAATTCTTTTGCAACCCAATCCGGTATGTCGGTTCTCGTTCTTATTCCTTCATTATCTAATAAATAAGACTTATTCATTCTTTCACCTCATTATGTATAGCATTCAATTAAGAATATTACATACTCGGCCTGTCCTATACCTATTTAAAAATTCGACTGAAAAATTATTTAAAAATACAAAAAATAAAATCGCTTACTTGACTAAATTCTCCCAATTCGTGTATATTTAAATTAATCATTTAGCAGAATATTCAAGAATATAGCATTTTTAGTTTATATTATTTTTTAAATGAATTTCACTAAATGAAAAATAGTAAACGCTTTTAGGAGGAATTATAACATGCAAGGAAAAGTAAAATGGTTTAACAACGAAAAAGGTTTTGGATTTATCGAAATGGAAGGCGCTGACGATGTATTCGTACATTTCTCTGCTATTCAAGGAGACGGCTACAAAGCTTTAGAAGAAGGTCAAGAAGTATCTTTCGACATTACTGAAGGTAACCGCGGACCTCAAGCTGCTAACGTAGTAAAACTTTAATCCAACATATAACAGGAGGTTACCATACTTGGTAACCTCCTTTATTATTCCTTTGTATATTTCCGTTTTACAGAGCAAAAACTATGTGAAATGCGCAATATACAAAGGAGGCAGTATCAATGGGATCGGAAGTAAATGATTTTGAAGAAGTAAAATTCCGTGTAGAAACAGCACAAAAAATGGTAGGATCAGCAACAATTTCAATGGATCCAGACACATTAGAGCATGCTACTACTGCAGTAGAAGCAGCTCGCTCACAGCTTGAAATTATGAAATCTGTTGCAGTAGATTTAGATGAACCCTTTTTAATGAACGAGGAAAAGAAACTAAGCAAATGCGAGCAGCAATTAAACGAAGCAAAGCACTAAAAAAACATCCAGAGAATTTTCTCTGGATGTTTTTTTATGACAACTGTTCTCCATACTTTTTCAATGTTTCTCCAACTGTACATTGCCTTATACAAAATGAATGAGCATAATACTTACTATTTGTCTTTCGATTATGTTCTCGCAAGAAACATCCTTCACAATACGTTTCTAATAAGTCATTTACCTCTGTAATGAGTTGCTTTTTATCCACCTTTGCACCTCTCTATTCGGTTATTTCTTTATGACTATCAATAACTGTTCCTTCTAATGCTTGCGTTGCTAATTGATGTGCTTCTTTATTTTGTTTTCTAGATATCGGCTCACATACAAGTTTTAATTTCATTTGCTTCGCCTTTTGTTCAATTTGATCTAAATAATGATTTAAATGTTCATCGTAACAAGGCCATTCTCCGGCTAATTGCTGCAGTACCACTTGTGAGTCTCCGCGAAGTGTAACTGCTTCATACTTAATCCCTAGTTCCTCGAGTATATTCATACCGTATAATAATGATGCATATTCCGCTTCATTATTATCATATATACCTTCTATATATGCATTGCGGCGAATGCGGTAGTTTGTATTTCCTTTTTTATAATACACACATATACCAACGCCAGCTTCTTTCGTTTGCACATCATACCCCCCATCAAAATAAACGAGTATTTCTTGGGGCTCTTCCTCTACTTGCTTACTTAACTTTTTCATCTCTTTTAATGACCATTCTGCGTCCATTTCATCGTAAAATAAAAGTTCCTTAGCTCTTCCTGTTTTCTCAAAATCCTCTGCAAATTGAAGTACTTCTTCTATGTTCATATACTCTGTTGTTAATTCCGTCTGCAATCCACGCTTCGTTTTATACAACCAATGAATTTTATATTTCATACTACATTCCCCTTATGTAAGACTTCTTATATATATCCGGCTAATTGAAGCCTCACTTTATTTTATTATATTTTATCTAGAGTCACAGCATTATATTCAATATGATTACATACAAAAAGAGCTATCCCTATAGGAATAGCTCTTTCATCTATTACATAAATCTTTCAAATTGTACTCGCTTATTAATCCAGTACATTACAGGCATACCGATCGCCATGACAACAAATTCACCGATTGCACAAGTTAACCAAGACAACATAAATGGTAAACCCAATGCAAGATGAAGTTCAATTGCAATCATAAACATTGTAATCGTAAAGATAACTGTATTAAAAATCATACGAGCCCAAACACCTTTAATAAATCGCATAGAAATAATCGTTGCAACTAATGCAAGAATAGATTGACCTACTCCAAATACTAAATCATAAGCGATCATAGGTGAGAACAAGAGATTCGTTAAAAATACACCTAATACAATTCCGTAAATTGCTTTCTTGTTAAATACAACGAGATGATTAAACATCTCTGAAATACGAAATTGTACATTCGTAAAGCCAAATGGCTGAATAAGCATAGAAACAGCAATATATAATGCCGCTAAAATACCATTACCGACTAAAGTTCTAATATTCATGACAAAATCTCCTTAGTTTTTTTACGTGGGATGGTTTCGAACCACGTTATTCGTTTTTTAAGCAACAAGATTATATTTTACGTCTTAGCCCCTCTTTCGTCAATAGATTCCTATCATAAACTACCTTTTTCCTTTTAGACAACGTATAATGAAACATATGAAAGATTTAGGAGGTTTCACTTCATGACAGCAACAATTCAAAATGAAAAAGTGATCGTTTCCATTTCTGACAAAGGTGCAGAATTACAGAGCGTTCGCTTAAAAGAAGACAACACAGAATATTTATGGCAAGGTGATTCTACTTATTGGGGACGCCGTGCACCAATTTTGTTCCCAATTGTCGGCCGATTAGTAGATAATACATACTACGTAGACGGTAAATCATATTCATTAACACAACACGGTTTCGCTCGTGATCTTACTTTCTCTGTGAAAGAACAAAGCGAAACAAAAATCACTTATATCGTTACTAGTAATGAAGAAACATTAAAAAAATACCCATACGAATTCGAACTACTCGTTTCTTATGAGCTAGATGGACAAATCGTTCATGTAACATATGAAGTAAACAATCCTACTTCAAAAGAGATGTTCTTCTCAATCGGAGCACATCCTGGCTTCAACTTCCCTTTATTGGATGGTGAATCATTTACAGATTATCATTTATCGTTTAATGGTTCGGAACGCTTAGAAACAAGCGTATTAGAAGGACCTTATCTTTCAAACAAAAAGCAATTAATCGCTGAAAATACAACTGAATTGCCACTTACATATGATTTATTCAAAAATGATGCGCTTATTTTTGAAAATATGAATACGAATGAAATTTCGATTCGTTCTCATAAACATAATAAATTTGTAAAAGTAGAATTTGATGGCTTCCCATTTGTCGGCGTATGGACACCAGGGGATAACGCACCTTTCTTATGTATTGAACCTTGGTATGGAATCGCTGATGAAATAAATCCAGCAAAAGATTTCAAGGACAAAAAGGGAATTCAATCGTTACAAGCGAATGAAACATTTACATGTCGTTATAGCATCACAATCGGATAACTACTCTATCCCCTACTTCAAAAAGCATTTAAGTAGGGGATAATCTTATAATTTGGAGGTTTCTCATTTTGATTGAAGTATATATTGATGGTGCATCAAAAGGAAATCCTGGTCCTTCTGGTGCAGGAGTGTTTATTAAAGGCGTTCAGCCGCCTGTACAATTATCATTACCACTTGGAACAATGTCCAATCATGAAGCAGAATACCGCGCTTTACTTCTAGCATTAAAATATTGCATCGAGCATAATTATAGCACTGTCTCTTTTCGTACAGATTCCCAGCTTGTCGAACGGGCTGTTGAAAAGGAATACGCAAAAAATAAAATATTTGCACCTCTTTTAGATGAAGCGCTGCAGTACATAAAAAACTTCGATCTCTTTTTTATTAAGTGGATTCCAAGTAATCAAAATAAAGTAGCTGATGAATTAGCTAGAAAAGCTATCTTACAAAATTAACGGGGGTATGAGTGTGAAAAAAGAGTGGATTGCTCCTCTTGCTTTATTATTTGTCTCTTTTATTTGGGGAGCTACGTTTGTTGTCGTTCAAAACGCTATGTCTTTCGTTGGTCCATTTACGTTTAATGGTATTCGCTTTTTATTCGCTGGAATTATTTTATTATTCGTTCAAATTATTTTCTCACAAAAAACTTCAAAACAAGATATAAAACATAGTAGCACGGCAGGGATAATCGTTGGTTTTTTCTTATTTGTCGGTTATTTATTGCAAACATTTGGCTTACTCTATACAACATCTTCAAAAGCAGGTTTCTTAACTGGGCTAAGCATTGTTATGGTCCCAATCTTATCATTTATCTTTTTAAAACAAAAAGCTACCATTTTCATCGTACTTGGTATTGCTGTAGCTACAACAGGTTTGTACTTATTAACAGCTGCTGATTCTTTCCAATTAAATATAGGAGATATACTTGTTCTCGGTTGTGCAGTCGCTTTCGCTGCCCATATTCTTATTAACGGCTTCTTTTCTAAAAAAATATCACCTTTATTATTAAGCACATCTCAAGTATTAGCTGTTGGTATATTTTCTTCTATTTGCGCTTTCTTGTTTGAAGATTGGGAAAAGTTATTTTCAGTATCACTATGGACGAATCAATCCTTTTTATTCGCACTCTTTCTAACTGCCCTGTTTGCAACATCTATTGCTTTTTTCATTCAAACATCGGCACAAAAACACACTTCTCCAACGAGAGTAGCAATTATTTTCGCAATGGAGCCCGTTTTTGCTGCCTTAACAGGCGTTCTCGTTGCAAATGAACAACTTTCTATTTCTGCTATTATCGGATGTCTATGTATTTTTCTAGGCATGATTTTTGTTGAATTACCTTCCAAAACAAAAAAAGAAGCGCAGGCTGCGTGAAGTTACGCTTGTAACTTCCGCATAAAAGCCTTAGCGCTTTTTTTATCTGTAATTTCTTCCTCTTTCAATCGTTCTAATAACGCAACGAAATAACTACCATCAAACTGCAATTGATGTTTAATTGTCGCTTCTATTGCTGCGTTCACAATCCCATCAGACGCACCAGTATATCCTTGTCCAAACATAATAAACCCCTGTGCTTCCTCTGATAATTTAAATCCTTTCGTATGTAAGAATGAAAGATAATCTTCTACTGTTTGCATGTTATTCCCACCTACTCAAAAATTCTCCATCTCCTATCATACATGTTTTTACACGCTATGAGAATGAAATTTCTTTGACAACTTTGTAAATCAATCTTCTACTTCGCTTACAATGGAGGATTTTCTAACAATCTGAAGGAATATGTAAAGTGGAACTTATTTCATATTAAAGGGGAGACACGATGAAACAAGCACTATTAATTATCGACGCTCAACAAGAATTAATTGATGGAAATGAGCAAGAAAATGAAGTTTTTCGTAAAACCGAGCTATTATCTACACTAAATATAGCACTGCAGAACGCAATAGATTCAAATGCTCTTATTGTTTTCGTAAGAGATATCGATGTTGCTTCTGGTAGTGGCGAAGGATTTGAAGTACATAATCAAATTCAAGTACCCCAGTCTGCAATCCTTATTAATAAAGCAGCAACCAATTCATTCTACGGCACTTCTTTACTTGAGCTTTTAAAAGAAGAAAACATTAATCATATTGTTATAGGCGGATGTAAAACAGAACATTGTATTGACACTGCCGTTAGGACAGCAACTGTACAAGGATTTGACGTTACATTAATTAAAAACGGGCATTCAACAACTGATTCTAACGTATTGTCTGCAGAACAAATTATTGGTCATCACAATAAAACTTTACACGGTCATTATAACGTTGATAATTTTTCTATGGTGAGAGATATCGAGGAAGACCTCTTTCAGCCAACTCATGACCAATATCGTGATTAAGTTGGCTATAAAAAAGAATCCTTTTCACGAAAGGATTCTTTTTTCACCCAAAAACTTGTGCTGCAATGCTATACAGTTCATTACTCCTTTTTAATAATTTATCGCTATTTTTCATCATAATTGGCGGTGTATTCACCTTTTTAAAACCAGCAATCTCTAATTCTTTCATGAAACCGTTTTTTCCTTCTGGTACATCCATTCTTAATTTTCCATTATGCCCTCTTGCTAAATCATGTACTATTCTCATTGCCATCGCATTATTTTTAGCAACGACTGGTCCTATTATTTTATTTTCCGACGTTTGTATACTTATACCGTATCCTACTACATCTTCTTTCGTATCCTTTACAACGACACACCGCTCACTTTGCATAATTCTTTGTTTTAAAAACCCGTTTCGGCTTGTCCCAAATGCGCCTTCATCTATTTTTATTATTCCTTCTAAATCACTCTCTCTATAAACCATCATATATTCTTCATTTTCTGCACATTTATGATTGGCATTGTACGAGTTACAAATATATTTAGAAACATAGCTTACTACCCTAAATCCTAATTTTTCATATAAGGGCTTCCCTTCATCCGTAGCAATAAGCATAATTGGAGTTTGAGCTGATACGCTATTCATGCATGAATTCGTTATCACCTTTCCAATTCCTCTTCCCTTATAATCTGGATGTACAATTACCATTCCGATAGATGCTAACGCCTCCCCATATAATATTATTGCTGCGCTAGCAATAAGTTCTTTTCTCTCATTCCATACACCGTATACAATACCTGAGTTGAAAATTGTTTCAACTTCTTCTCTGTTATAATCCCATCCAATATAAGAAGATAACGCTACAATATCGCCTATTTGTTCTTTCCTAAGACACTCCACCCTAATTTCTAATTCAACCATACTCCATCCCCTTATCTAGACATTTAAATCATTATTACGAAATCAACTTGTACATGTTTCCCTTTATTTGTCACACACATATGTTATTTTGACCAAGACTATATTGTAAATGAGGTGACAACATGCCCATTACGAATCGATTTTCTACCACCACTAACGGCGCACTCGCTATTACAGGCAATACTTTAGGCTTAAGTAAAATTAGTAATCAAAACCGTGCTGGTACAATCGGGGCAATTGGTGCATTCGTAACTACGAATACTGCTTTACAAGTAACTACTTTTCCTGCTGGTACAACGTTAAACTATACACAAAATAGTTCTACCGCTATTTTAAATATCCCTGCTGGTAGTACTATTCTTTACGCAGAACTCGTTTGGGGTGGAAACTATTTATCTCGTGATCAAAACATTACGAGTGTATTAGGAAACCCAGTTTCTTTTACAACACCTGTTTCAACATACTCGATTACTCCTTCAGCTGTTACAGCTTCAAATCAAACATTCGTTTCAAACTCTATTACATTTGGCTTTTACACTCGTTCAGCAGACGTAACAACTCTTATTCAAGCGGGAGGTTCTGGTTCCTATACTACAGGAGCGGTTCCTGGACTTGTAGATCCTATAGATGCTTCTAATGGAACAATTAATTCGGCTGGATGGACGCTTATCGTCGCTTATCAAAACGGGACATTGCCAGCAAGAAACTTAACCATTTATGTAGCTGGTAACCGTGTTTCTGCAGAAACTGGTAGTGCTGATGTATCTGTTTCTGGATTTTTAACACCTTCAGGTGGACCAGTAAGCGGGAGATTATTTTTAAGTTCTACTGAAGGAGATGCAGATTTAACCGGGGATCAAGCTTTATTTGGACCAAATTTCAGTTCATTAAATGCTTTATCTGGACCAAACAATGCTATAAATAATTTCTTCGGTTCTCAAGTTAATAATGCTGCAGGAAACTTAGATACAACAGGGACATTTGGAACGCGAAATCAAAGTGCTTCTACAAGTACAAACATCTCCGCAGGAAGACAGGGCTGGGACATTACTTCCATTGATATTTCTCCTTATTTAACAAACTCACAAGTATCCGCCGCAATCCGTTTAACTACTAACGGAGACGCATATATGTTAAATACAGTAGGCTTACAAATTAATATAAACTCACCAAATATACAAGCGACGAAAAGCGTGAATAAAAGTGTTGCTGCAATTGGAGATATTCTCACTTATACAGTTACTATCCCTAACACCGGGCTTCTTCCTGCCAATAACGCTATTTTTATAGATAGTCTCCCTAACGGTACTTCTTTTATACCCGGCACTGTAACAGTAGATAACGTACCACAAACAAATGCAAATCCTGCGGCTGGTATATCTCTTGGAACAATTAATAATGGTGCTTCTCGTATAGTAACTTTCCAAGCTACTGTCGTTTCTCTTCCAAGTCAAAATCCTATCTCTAACACTGCTAATATTACATTTCAATATACACCAATCGCCGGAGGAACAACTTTTAATGGTCTTGCAACAAGTAACTCTGCTGGAACACAAATTAATCTCGCAGATATTAATGGAACAAAATCAGTCAACAAACTTTTTACCGATATTGGTGAAACATTAACTTACAGTATAGCCTTAGCTAATATAGGAAATATCGCTGCAACAAATGTTATATATACGGATCCGATTCCTAGCGGGACTACTTTCATTCCAGGGAGTGTAACTGTGAACGGAGTTACTCAAGCTGGCGCAAATCCTGCTAATGGTATACCAATTGGTTCAATTGCCGCAAATTCCACTACTACTATTTCATTCCAAGTGCTCGTTCCTTCTATCCCTCAAACAAACCCAATATTAAATAGTGGAACAACAACATATCAATACATTCCTGTACCTAATCAACCAGCAGTAAGTGGGACTGATACGACAAATATTGTCTCCACTCAAGTGAATAATGCTACTGTAACAATGACGAAAGCAGTAGATAAAAATTTTGCAGATATTGGTGATACACTAACGTACACTGTTTCCTTTACAGGTATAGGTAATACAAATGCGAACAATGTTATTTTTACAGATGTCATCCCTACTGGAACAACTTTTGTTCTAAACAGTTTAACAATAGATGGCACGACACAAGTGGGCGCAAATCCCGCTACCGGCGTGAACATCGGATCCATAACAAGCGGCACAACAAAAAATGTTGCATTTCAAGTAGTAGTAAACACAATACCCACGTCAAATGTCGTATCTAATGGATCAAGCGCTTCTTATCAATATACTGTCAATCCTAGCCAATCACCTGTTACAAAAAATATTTCTTCGAATCTCGTTTCCACTCAAATTAACAATGCGAATGTAACATTAACAAAATCAACTAACAAACAATTTGCCACAATTGGCGAAACGATAAGTTATACAATCCTTATTACAAACAGTGGAAATGCAGCCGCTAATAACGTGCAACTAACTGATCCACTTCCAAACGGAACGATATTGACTCCTGGTACTGTAACACTAAACGGAGTTTTACAAAATGTAGATTCTCTCGTTGCTTTACCTATCGGCACAATTCCTGGTGGAGCTACTTTTACCTTATCCTTTCAAGTAACAGTCATTAACATTACTGCCCAAAACCCTATTATTAATAACGCTTTCGCCTCTTATATTTACACTGTAAATCCAAGTTTGCCACCGACTTCAAAAACAGCAAATTCTAATTCTGTTACATCAACAATTAGACTAGCAAATCTCCATGTTAATAAATCTGTAGATAAAACGTTTGCGGAAGTTGGCGATGTATTAACTTACACCTTTGCTCTTACTAACGATGGAAATGTTGCAGCGAACAATATATTACTATCTGATTCAATTGCGAATGGAACCGCCTTTGTCCCAAACAGCGTTATAGTTAACAGTGTTACTCAGCCAGGCGTTACACCAGCTAGCATCAATATTGGTAGCATCAATGCTAATACTACAATTACAGCTTCATTCCAAGTAGTAATAACTAGCATTCCAAATCCAAACCCTATTTCAAATAGCGCTTCCATCTCCTATAACTTTATCGTTGATCCAAACACTTCACCTGTAAGTAAGAACACTACTTCAACCACTACATTTACTCAAGTAAACGATGCAAATGTCATTTCAGCCAAAACAGTGGATCGAGAGTTCGCTACCGTAGGGGATATATTAACTTATACTGTTACTTTGACGAATGCAGGAAGTGTTTCTGCTGATAGCCCTACTTTCGTAGATACGAATCCAGACGGTACTACCTTTATTCCAAATACTTTTCTTATTAATGGTGTACTTCAAAATAACGCAGATCCAAATATAGGTGTTCCGCTACCTTCCATTGCTGCTAATGGCTCACTTACTGTCTCTTATCAAGTAACCGTCAACTCTTTACCAACACAAAACCCAACATTAAATTCATCTAGTACACAGTATAGCTTTATTCTAGATCCGGGCGATCCACCAACTATAGAAACATCTGTAAGTAGCACTGTAAGTACACAAATTAATTTAGCAAATGTAGTGATTGTCAAAGAAGTAGATTTAACTATCGCCGATGTCGGGCAACCAATCACATATACAATTTCTTTAGCTAATCTTGGCAATACTACAGCAAATAATGTTATTGTTACCGATATAATCCCTAATGGCTCCACTATCGTACCAAATAGTATTTTTATAGGTGGTACTTTACAACTAGGTGCAGACCCTAGTACCGGTCTCCAAGTGGGCTCCATTCCTTCGGGTGGTTTTACAACGATTGTTTTTCAAATAAGTACAAATGGGCTACCTTCACCAAACCCAATTCAAAACAGCGCTGTACTTCAATATAGCTTTATCGCTGATCCAAACTTACCTGCTCTTGTTAGAAACACTGCTAGCAATATAGTAACTACACAAATTAATACTGCTAATATCGTTGCTACAAAACTAACGAGTACAAACTTCGCTGATATTGGTGATGTAATACTATATGCGACTATTTTAACGAATAACGGGAATACCCCTGCTGCTAATGTAACATTTACAGATATCATTCCAGCGGGTACCCTCTTCATTCCTAATACTGTAACGATTAATAATGTCCCTATAGCTAATGCAAATCCTGCTAACGGTATTTCAATTGGTACGATAGGAGCGAGTTCATCAAGCACCGTTGCATTCCAAGTTTTTGTACCAACTATCCCTGCTGTAAACCCAATTACAAATCAATCCGGCACAACATTCCAATATACGTATGATCCATCCAAACCAGCTGTAATGCAGATGGTTGCTTCTAACACTGTACAGACAACTATTAATAACGCCTCAATTGCCGCTACTAAATCGGCAGATAAACAGTTTGCTAACGTAAATGATATTATTACGTACACGACTACTTTAACGAATAACGGGAACACACTTGCATCAAATGTAATATTTACAGATGTAATTCCAAACGGGACATCGTTCATCCCTAATAGTGTTACTGTAAACGGGAATACACTGCCTAATGTCAATCCAGCAAGCGGAATTGCAATCGACCCAATAAATCCGAATGCAAATACGATTATCTCATTCCAAGTACAAGTAAATTCTATCCCGAATCCAAATCCAATCCCGAACCAAAGCAATACAACGTACCAGTATGTCGTAGATCCTAACTTACCTCCAGCATCCGCCAATACGTTAAGTAACGTATTAACAACTCAAATTAATAACGCTACTATTGTCGCTACTAAGTCTGTGAATACACCGACAGCTGCAATTGGTGATATTGTTACCTATACGATTGCAGTAACAAATACGGGTAATATCCCTGCTAGTGCAACTGTTTTAACAGATGGGCTTGGCGCAGGAGCTTCATTTATCCAAAACTCCGTAACTATCAATAATGTTCCACAACCAGGATTAGATCCGTCACTTGGTGTTCACTTGGCAGATATTTCGCCAGGAGATACTGTATTCATTACTTTTCAAGCACAAATTTTAGCTATACCACCTAGTGGCACATTAACAAATAATGCTCTTGTAAATTATGAATATACCGTGAATCCAAACCAATCTCCTGCTGTTGGTAGCACCGTAACAAATACAACAGTTACACCAATTATTGACGCTACTTTAGTAATAAATAAAAGCGCTAGTACAACTTTCGCTACAATTGGTGATACAATTACATTCACTTCATCTATTACAAACACCGGAAATACTATTGCGAACAACATTATTTTTACTGATACAATTCCAAACGGTACTACCTTTATCCCAAATAGCTTTAAGATAAATGGTGTAACCGTTCCGAATGCAAATCCACAAAACGGTATCAATATTGGTAACTTGAATTCAAATGCATCTGCTACACTCAGTTTTCAAGTAAACATTACAACACTTCCAAACCCTAATCCAATCCCGAACAAATCATCGCTTCAATATAGCTTTATTGTAGATATAAATGAACCGCCAGTTTCACGAACAATTAAATCTAATAAAACTTTTACACAAGTAAATACTGCTTCTGTTATCGCAACAAAAACTGCAAGCAGTGCTTTTGCTGCTGTCGGAGATACAATTACGTATACAACTACCCTCACTAATAGCGGAAATACTACCGCAAACACACCTGTTTTTATCGATATATTACCACCTGAACTTTCATTCATTCCCGATAGCGTACAAATTAATACCATCCCACAACTTGGATTTAGACCAGATAGCGGGATTTCTTTAGACTCAATTCCAGTTGGAGGAACGACAACAATTAGCTTTCAAGCTATCGTTGGCTCAATACCAGTTACAAACCCAACTTTGAACCAGTCTAGCACGACATACTCGATCATTGTTGATCCTACCCAGCCGCCGGTGACAGAAACAGCTACAAGTAATCCAACTTTAGTTCAAATTAACGAAGCGATTATTCAAGCAACGAAAAGTGTGGATCGGCTATTTTCTGACATAGCACCTGGAAATTCATTTTTAACGTATACAGTTTTATTAGAAAATGTAGGAAACACAACTGCTACGAATATCATTTTTACAGATCCGATTCCAAATAACGCAGTATTTATAGAAGATAGCGTTCGAGTAGGTGGAGTTTTATTACCTGGAGTAAATCCAGCGAATGGGATACCAATTGGGGATATTATTGCAGGAGATTTTATAAACGTTACCTTCCGTGTGCAAGTAGTTAGCATTCCAAATCCAATTTTCACAATTGGACCAGGCGGACCAAACTCACCGGTTGTAAACGGCGCTTCCATTAATTATCAATTTATGACAGGTCCAAACTTGCCACTCGTTTCAAGAAGTACGACATCCAATCCGGTTTCGACACAAATAAATTCTGGGGAAATTGTGGCAATCAAATCTGTAGATAAAACTTTCGCTACAATTGGCGATACAATTTCTTATACGATTACATTAAGTAACCCTGGAAATGTCACTTCACAAAATATAATTTTTACGGATACTTTACCTGATGGAACGACATTCATATCTGGCACTCTTACAAACGATTCTGGTACACAGCAAATCGGAAATCCAACTAACGGGATTCAGATTGGAAATATAAATCCGAGTGGAACGGCCATTATTACTCTCAATGTACTTGTTACAAACATTCCAAGTATAAACCCAATTTCTAATTTTAGTTCTGTACAATTTCAGCATATTGTCGATCCAAATCAACCAGTTATAACTCAAACTGCTTCATCGAATACCGTTACTACGACAATAAATAGCGCAATATTAACTACCACAAAAAATGCTGATAAATCCATTATTTCTGTTGGCGATACGATTACGTATACATCTACTATTACAAATACAGGAAATACAACAGCAACGAATATTACTTTCACAAGCGCTATTCCAGCTAACACTACATTTATACCAAATTCTTTCACAATCAATGGTATACCGCAATTTGGTGCACGGCCAGCGCTCGGAGTAACTATACCAAATATCGCTCCTGGTAAAACAGTAACCGTTACTTTCCAAGTAAATGTTATTTCTGTGCCTCCTTCAAGTTCAATTATGGATAACGATACAATTTTATACTCTTATACTGTTGATCCAAGTGCCGCTCCTATTACAACTTCTACTTCAACGAATATCGTTACAAACCCGGTACTAGATGCTATGTTAACGATGGTAAAATCGGTCGATCAAACAATTGTTACACTAAGTGATACTATTACCTATACAACCATTTTAACGAATAATGGCAATACAAATGCAACGAATATTACTTTCACTGATCTTATTCCAGACGGCACAACTTTCATTCCGAATAGTGTCACAATCAATGGCAGTACACACATCGGACTCGATCCTAATACAGGTATAACAATCGGATCAATTGCTCCTAACAACTCAATATCTATCGCATTTCAAGTTACTGCTACTACTACACCAAACCAAAATCCTGTAGCCAATTCCGCTACTGCGTCTTACACATTTATCGCTGATCCAAATGCACCGATCGTTTCAAGAAACGTTACTTCAAACACAGTGTTTACTACGATTAATACAGCTAACATTCTTTCATTAAAACAAGTCGATAAATCCTTTAGTCGTATTGGAGACACACTCACTTATACTGTCGTTTTAACAAACAATGGAAACTCATCTGCACAAAATGTTATATTTACAGATACAGTGCCAAGCGTCACTACATTTATTGCAAACACATTTTCTATTAATGGAGTTCCTCAAAGTGGGGCGGATCCATCGAACGGTGTGAATATTGGGACAATAACAGCCGGGACTACAGTAACAGTTTCGTTCCAAGTTACTGTAACATCATTACCAAACCAAAACCCAATTGTAAATTTCTCATCAACATCGTATCAATTAGTCTCACCGCCTGATACAGAAACTTCAATTAGTAATCCTGTTTCAACACAAATTAACGAAGCAATATTGTCTATGACGAAAAATGAAAGTGTATCCTTTGCAGATATCGGGCAAACTGCTTTTTATACTACTTCTATTACCAATGTAGGCAATACCGATGCAACTAATATTGTATTCACAGATGCATTACCAAGTGGACTCACATTTGTTCCTAACACATTAACTGTCGATGGCGTTTTACAACCTAACGCGGATCCAAATACAGGTGTATTACTTGCAACACTTCCACCAAATGAAATATATAGTATCGTCTTTCAAGTTACAGTAAACAATATTCCCCCTAGTAACCCAGCACCAAATACAGCATCAACGACGTATGAATTTACTGTTGATCCTGTTAATCCTCCCGTTTCAAGTGCAGCTACTTCCAGCACTACACTCCTTCAAATAAACAACGCAACTATTATTAGTACCAAAACAGCAAACCTTACTTTTGCGGATGTTGGTAATACAATAACATTTACACTTAACCTTCCTAATACCGGAAATGTGACCGCAACTGATGTAACTATTATCGATATTCTTGATAGCAATTTAAGTTTCGTTCCAAATAGTTTCACAGTTAATGGGCAAACCATTCCAAACGCCGATTTATCAACTGGTGTAAATATTGGTTCCATTAATGGTGGTAATACGGCAATCGTTACATTCCAAGCAACTGTTATTACACTTCCAACACTTAATCCCATTTCTAATTCTGCTTCTACCACATATCATTATGTCGTTGATCCTAGCCAGCCACCTATTACAACTTCCAATCAATCTAATACAACGAGAACACAAATTAATAGCGCTATCCTTACTGCACAAAAAAATTCAAATGTATCTACGGTAGATATCGGGCAGGATATTACCTACACCGTTACAATTACAAATAGCGGAAATGTGAGTGCAACGAATGTTATTTTTACCGACCTTATTCCAGACGGAACTTCCTTTGAACCGAATAGCTTTACACTGAACGGAACTAGCATCCCAAATGCAGATATTATTACAGGCGTTCCAATCGGTGATATCGCGCCAAACGAATCTGTCATCGTAGCATTTCACATTATCGCCAATGGAATTCCGCCTATAAATCCAATTACTAATCAAGCTAGCGTTAGCTTTCAACATATCGTTAATCCAGCTAATCCTCCAGTTTCAAAAAATATTATTTCTAACAACGTTACAACAAAAATTGAAAGTGCTATTTTAAATACTATTAAAATAGGAGATAAAACTTTTGCAACGATTGGTGATACAATTACGTATACAACGACTATTACGAACACAGGCAATATTCCTGCTAACAACGCTATATTCTCAGACCCTTTACCATCGTGGACACAATTTGTTGCAGGATCAGTTATTGTTGATGGCACTCCATTACCATCGGCTTCTATCATTGACGGTGTTGGCATAAATACAATCAATCCAAATCAAACTGTTACAATCATATTCCAAGTACAAATCGTAAGTAATCCAACAACGTTCACACCTGAACTCCAAAACTTAGGATTTGTTAACTTCCAATATAACGTAGGCAATGCATTACTGGCTCAGCCTGGCAATGTGGAAACGAATGTCTTCGTTACTTCTATTAATACAGCAATACTTTCAGCTGTAAAAACTGCTAATACAGCCTTTGCAAATATTGGAGATACGATCACTTATACAGTTTCGATTCAAAATAACGGCAATACAAACGCTACGAATGTAAATTTCTCAGACCCAGTTCCAGCAGGAACAATCTTTGTTGAAAGTAGTTTTGCTGTAAATGGAAATACCCTTCCAGGTGCAAATCCAAATAACGGAGTGAATATCGGAACAGTTAGCGCAGGTAGTTCCTTAACCGTTACTTTCCAAGTCATAGTTACATCAACTCCACCTTCAAATCCGATTACAAACGTAGCATCCATTCAATACGCATTCATCGTTGATCCGGCCTCTCCTCCTGTTACAGGCACGATAAATTCTAATAGCGCTTCAACACAAATTAATAACGCGACTGTTACAACTGTTTTACAAGCAAATCGTTCAATTGTGTCTATCGGGGATGTAATTACGTATACAGCAACATTAACGAATACTGGAAACTTCCCTGCAAACTCTGTTTTACTCATTAACGGAGTTCCTGAAGGAGCATTATTTGTTCCAAATAGTGTTACGCTCAACGGGATTTCACTTCCAGATGCAAGTCCAACTCTCGGTATTCCCGTTGGTATTATCGCACCAGGTGATTCCGCTACTATTACATTCCAATTTCTTGCAAGTTCTATTCCACCACAAGGAGCAATTATAAATCAAGCACTTACAAGTTACACGTATATTGTCAATCCAAGTCAACCTCCTGTTACAGCAACATCCTCGTCTAATACGGTTAATACAGCTGTTGTTGATGCATCGTTATCCGTAATTAAAAGTACAGATTCTCTCGTACAATCTACTGACGGTACAATCACTTACACAGTAGTCGTTCAAAATAACGGAAATACTACTGCAAACACAGTTACTTTAACAGATTTGGTCCCCGAAGGAACTACCTTTATTCCGAATAGCGTAACTATTAATAGCATTTCCGTTCCAGATGCTGATCCTAACGTAGGAATACCATTAAACTCCATCACACCGTCAGAAATCGTCACTGTAACATTCCAGGTTATCGTTCAATCTATTCCAAGCGTGAACCCAATTTCTAATACAGCCCGTATTGACTATACTTTTATCGCCGATCCAACTGCTCCTATCATCTCCCGAACAATTACGTCTAATCCTGCTTTCACACAAATTTCGGATGCGACTATCCTTTCTTTAAAAGCAGTCAATGCACAGCAAGCAACAACAGGTGATATTTTGACTTACACAATAACACTAGAAAATACAGGAAATATTCCAGCTACGAATCTCATATTTTCAGATACGATCCCCCAAGATACTACATTCGTAGAAAATAGTTTTACACTTAACGGAACAACTATACTTGATGCCAATCCAAATGTAGGTGTTACTTTACCTACCTTAGCAGCAAACGCTACTCACCTTATTTCGTTCCAAATTCTTATTAACGATTCATTCTCGCAAGAATCGATTACAAATCAATCCAATACAACATATACAATCCAACCAGACCCAGGGCAACCGCCTATTACTGAAACATCTACTAGTAATATCGTCATTACAAATTTCGTGCAAGCACAATTGACAATTACAAAAACATCCAATCCAACAACTGTAGATATCGGTGGAACTATACTTTATATTTCTGAAGTGAAAAATATCGGTAATGTTGACGCAATAAATATTAATTTCACAGATTCTATCCCAGCTGGGACTACATTCGTTCCCGATAGTGTCACAATTAACGGTGTCCTTCAGCCAGGTGTAAATCCTGAAAACGGAATACCGATTGGAACAATTCCAGCAAACAGTTCCAAAACGATACTATTTCAAGTGCAAACAAATAATCCACCGAATGAAACTGAAATTGTAAATCAATCTTCAGCAACTTACCAATATGTAAGTATTCCTACAGCCCCACCAGTAAATCGCTCTGCAAATTCTAACATTGTTACAACATCACTTCAAAATGCAAATATTATTTCTGTTAAAAGCGCGGATGTAAATTTCATATCAATCGGGCAAATGATTACCTACACAAATACACTACAAAATATAGGAACCGTTCCAGCTAACAATACCGTGTTCATTGATAACATTCCAGAAGGTACTATATTCATTGAAGATAGCTTAGCAATAAATAATGTAATTCAGCCTGGCGTGAATCCTGAAAACGGAGTAACTCTCGGCACGATACAACCAAATGAAACAGTCACTATTTCATTCCAAGTACAACTTACAAATATACCAGAGGGCAATACAGTCATTAATATTTCAGACACTTCGTACGAATACCAATTTGACCCTAGTTCTCCAATTATTCAGCGTAGATCGTTATCAAATGCAGTAAATACTGAAGTGCGAACGGCAAATGTTAATGCAATTAAATCTGCTAACAGATCCATTACACGTATCGGTCAAATCATCACATATACAGTCGCAGTTACAAACGCCGGTACAATACCTATTACAAACACTCTCCTACTTGACGCAATTGCTTCTGGCACCACATTCGTTCCAAATAGCATTCTTGTAGATGGCGTACCAAGACCTAACGAAAATCCAATTACCGGTATCAATCTTGATATAATTCTTCCAAATAATACGATTATTGTTACGTTCCAAGTAAGCGTAGTTTCTATACCGCCACAAAATAACATTAATAATATCGCCGTCATTCACTATGAGTATCGACCAGACCCAAGCACACCACCAATTTCAGAAACGACCTCTTCCAATGCTACAAACATACAATTTATTGATGCTATTCTTATTGCTACAAAATCTGCTAATACTGTATTAGCTACTATTGATGAAACCATTGAATATACAGTATTCATTCAAAATAATGGATCGGCTACAACTAACTCCATCTTTTTTACAGATACTATAGCAGATGGAACAGTATTTATTCCAGGAAGTGTAATAGTTAATAATACTGTACTTCCTGCAGCAGATCCGAATATTGGCTTTTCCATTCCTAATGTCGCAGCAGGTCAAATGGCTACAATAACATTCCAAGTTTCCGTTACAAATTTACCTACTGTAAATCCAACACCTAATACTGCAAACATCGTCTACGACTTTATTTTCAATCCTGACTTTGCACCAATTCAAAAATCTACTACTTCCAATACTACTTTCGTTCAAATTAATGATGCTGATATCGTTTCACTTAAAACTGTTGATTTAACCTCTGTAACGATTGGTGACATTTTAACTTATACAACAACTTTAACGAATACAGGGAATACGGATGCCACTGCTGTTGTATTTACAGACAATATACCTGATGGAACAACCTTTATTGACGGTAGCGTTTTAGTAAATAACATTCCTCAGCTTAACGCCAACCCAAGTGTAGGTATACTTGTGGGAACGATTGCTCCTAACATTTCTATCCCAGTCACATTTTCTGTTACCGTCGTAGCTCTTCCTGCTAGCGGTCATGTTCAAAATCAATCAACTTCTCGTTATACAATAAACGTGGAAGAACAAATATCGACTAGCAATATTACCTTCACTGAAGTTATTTCCGCTAATGTAATTGCGACAAAAACAACACCTATCCAATATGCTGACTTACAAACTATCATCCCTTATACAATTTCCATCATAAATAACGGAAATATACAAGTCGAAAACATTATTGTTACAGATATTATCCCGGCAAATACGAGCTTTATAGAGAATAGTGTTATCGTGAACGGCAACGCTCGGCCAAATGACAACCCTCTTAACGGTATACAAATTGATAACATTCCACCTAATACGACAGCAACCATTCTATTCCAAGTACGGGTTACTTCGATTCCACAAACAAATCCAATCTCTAACACGAGTACAATTGAATATGAATACACGGTACCAGATCGACCACCTATTACCGAAACTATTATTTCATCAGCTGCCGCAACAGAAATTAATCACGCAAATTTGAATAGTAATAAAGCTGTTGACCTTACATTTGCAACGGTTGGTGATACGTTAACGTATACGATTACACTAAATCAAACCGGTAATGTTGCAGTAAATGATGTAATCATTCAAGATATTATTCCTCAAGGTACTACGTTTATAGAAAATAGCGTCATTGTAAACAGAGAAACTCTTCCAGGAGTGAATCCAGTAAGCGGCATACCAATTGGTACTATAATTGTAGATGGAGATGCTATCGTTTCATTCCAAGTAACTGTGACTACTATTCCAACACCAAATGAACTAAACAACAACGCAATTACTACTTTTAACTATATAGTCAACCCAAATAACGTACCCGTTACAAATACGACTACAACAAATACCGTCACAACTACTGTCCAAAATGATAATGTCATTGCCATAAAATCTGTTGATGTAACGAATGCCTTACCTGCTCAAACTTTAACGTATACAATTACGATTATGAATAGCGGTAATGTAACGATTGAAGACCTTCTTGCTATAGACACCATACCAATAGATACGACTTTTGTTGCTGGTAGTGTTACAATTAACGGAATCAATCAGCCTAATGAGAATCCTGAAAATGGTATTACGTTAGGAAATCTTGCTCCTAATGACTCTGCTATTATTACGTTCCAAGTGACAATATCTTCTTCTACTCTTCAACCTACAATTAATAACGATGCTTCTGTTTCCTATACCGTTATCATTGATCCAACAAAACCACCTATTACAATTACAAAGCAAACAAATACCGTTACAACGACAGTCATTGATCCGATGGTTCGTATTGAAAAAACAACTGACAAATCTATTGTCGTTATAGGGGATATCATTACATTCACATTAGCGGTATTTAATCACTCCCCAATTCCGACAATCAGCACTTCTGTTATAGACACAATTCCAGCTGGTACAACATTTATAGAAAACAGCGTAACAATTAACGGTACTCCCGTTCCAAATGTTCGTCCAGACACTGGTATTAATATCGGCTCTTTACCTGCAGATTCAGTAGCAACTATAACATTCCAAGTTCTCGTAACTTCTATTCCTTCAAATAGTACAATTATAAATTCTGCAACAGTTACCGCTGCCTTTCAATTGACACCACAGGATCCAATTATTACTTTCATTGTTAATTCAAATATCGTTCGTATACCAGTTCAATTTATAACTACAACAGTCACGAAAAATGCTTCCGTCAGCTCAGCTTATTTAAATCAATATTTTGATTACACGGTGCGTATTACAAATACTTCCGAAATTTCACTCTCAAATATTTCTTTACAAGATACCATTCCAGCAGGTTTACAATTTATAAACGGCACTGTCTTTATTAACGGTGAACGCTCTCCACTAGCGAATCCGAATATCGGTTTCCTAGTTGCCACTAATTTAGAGCCAAACGAAACAATTATCGTGTTATTCACAGTACAAGTAATAAGTCCACCTGTTAATAATCAATTTAAAAATACGGCCAATATTTCGTTACAACTTCAAGTCTCGCCTACCGATCCACCAATTACAGTAACCGTTACAAGTAACGAAAACATCGTCACCTTTGTTCCAGAAAATCCAGATGAAACACTTCCAAATTTAAATTGCTTCTTTGACGGTGAACGCTTCATTCGCATTACTCCTCGAAATGTACGAAATTACCTTTGGACTTGGATTTTGTGGAAGTAATTTAAACAAAAAAGAGATTGTAGTTTGGTTGAAACCAAATTACAATCTCTTTTTCATTACCTTTATCACACTACAATGGAACTCGTCCAAGGATATATAATTAAATATCATCTTAAGTTACCTTAGTCGTAATAAGTTGGCCAGCTTCATTAATAGTAACTTTCCACTTCACTCCACTAGCAGTCTTCATGATTATACCTTTACTTGCCTCTATTTCAATATCTCCAAACATTCTTCCGCCAGTTGTCGCTAACCAAGCACTCCCATTTTCCATAGAAGATCTTGCAAAGATACGATTAATTCGAAAACGTTTATGATCTTGGGAATAACCACTTAATGTAATTCTAACTTTATATAACTGACTCGCCTTCATATTCGATATAATTGTATCACCAACGTTTAATGGAACATCCAACGCGATAACCCAACTTCCAGTTGCACTTAATGCATATTCAATTTTAATTTTCTTTGGACTCTCTCCCCACCCAAAATACATTCCAAAACAATTTAACATTTGTATTGGTTTTTTCGTAAAATCCAGTTCAATTACAACTGGATTACTATCTGGAACGTCAATATAGTTTACACTTTGTTCATCTATTAAATTAAAGCAATTTGTGAGATTCCCCCCGTACGGCACTTTCCCACTTACTTGCTTAACATTATATTTCTGCTGAGCATTTACTAAAATATCATCTTGGTTTCCTATTAAATGAGGTCTATTTAACGTCAACGGTAACTGAATTCGTAGGGATTCTTCATAAGTAGACTTACAAACATTGTATTGTCCTTTATCTACAATAGTTGTCGAAAGCAGATTTGAAAAAAGGTAGTTACGATGAGAATTGGAAGAAAATTCAATAACAATTTGTTCACTACTCATCCGGTACGTATCCCAAATCATACAATCAAATGTATTATATGCACCTGAGCAACGAATTGCTTTTTTCGTTTGTTGTCTACATTGCACTTGAATATCATGAAACGTATTTCCTGAACTTTCATTTGGCAAATCACTATTTCCATCGACTTCAATCCCATACACACATCCATCAATAAATATAGATTGAAATACATTGGCGTTAATCCAGCAAGGTGTATTGATATCATCTATATACTCTGTTTTCAAATATATTGCAGTTTGAAAGTTTTTAATTTGAATAAATTTAACTTGAAAGAAACTAATATAATCCCATGCCTTTTGACAATAAAAATGTATAGCTTTTCCTTTATACGATGGAGTTGTATTTATTATATTTATATTTGATATAACAGATTGATTAGGTACTTCGATTTGTTGTGAACCAGAAACATAAATAACAGCAGATTGAAACAATGAATTTATAACTTGAATAGTACCACCAACTATCGAAGCGTTACTTTGTAGCTCAAATGCATTAAAATCCCCATCAATTTGCAGCGTTACGGTAGGATCTAACTCTAATCTTACGTTTGATTTAATAACAATCGGCTTTACAATTTTGTACGTATTTACCCCTGTAATTCTAACCGTCAAAATTCGATTCGCTACACAATAATCAATAGCTTGCTGAATTGCTAATGAGCTATCATTTCCCGAGTTTGGAACTGCGCCAAAACAATCAATGTGAACGCTACTTTCTGGCGCACAATCTTCTTGGGAAGAAATATATTCTGACAAAATAAATTCACTCCTCATATTACCTTTTTTCATATAATATGTGAGTTCTCTCTTAAAAGTTTCTATAATAAAAAAAACAAACGACCTACCCCGTCATTTGTTTAACTCATATATATTTTTCGTTTCTTCTATCATTTTAGTTAACGAGAAATACCTCACTGCTTTCTCTCGTGCTTTCAATCTAATATCATTTACCCTTTCTTCATTCCCTTGTAGTTCTTCAAGTGCACTTGCGAATTCGGATTCGCAATATTCAGATATCAAAACACCTGATTCTCCATCTATTACCGCTTCATGTATTCCGCCAACATCTATTGAAACAATTGGTGTCCCTGTAGCCATCGCTTCGATTACTACCATTGGAAACACTTCACGAAAAGATAATAAAAGCAAGGCATCCATATTCCCTATAAACTCATGTGGTTCTGAAATATTCCCTAACATCTTTACACTCTGTTGCAACCCATATTTTTCTATTTCTTTCATAATCGATTCTTTCTCTGGTCCATCACCAGCAATATAAAACATAAAATCATTTCTCTTTTTCAACACATTTGCAATTTTGACAAATAGTTGATGGTTTTTCTCTTTGGATAATCTAGCTAATATCCCTATTTTATATGTAGATTCTTTCTTTTTCTGCTGGAATAAAAACTTTTCAATATCGACGCCGTTATAAATTGTATTTATTTTTTCTTCTGCTACATGAATTGAAATTAAATTATTCTTTTCAAACTCACTTACTGTAATAATATTGTTCACATATTTATTCATGAAATAACGAAAAAGAGTTGGCATTTTCTTTTCTAATATCGTTACATTATGTTTCGTATAAACAATTTTTATCTTTTTTTTAATAAACTTTTGAAGTAGAAAAGCATATAATACCATTCGCAAACTATTTGCATGAATAAGTTCTATCTTTCGTTTACAAATTTCGTTTCGTAAATAATAAATATTTCTCAAATGATTCCATCGACTAATTAATATAAAATTTTCTTTTCTAGTAAGAGATTCATATAGTTCTCCATCACCTGCAGCTGTATAAATCTTAAAATCATCATAACGCAAATTACTTTCCAATTTACAGAAATAGCTCTCGGCTCCGCCAGTTATCAATTTATCTGTCATCAATAGTATATTCATAATTGCGTCTTCCCAACTACATTAATTTTATTTTTTTTATAAGCATGATAAGCATACTTACTAAAATAGTAAAAAATTTGCACCGAATTCAGTCGTTCTTGTTCCCTTAACAATTTCCAATACCGGAAAGCTGCTCTAATTTTATTTCTAGAAACAGAATTTGTAACAATTCTATATTTTGCTAACACTTGCTGTATCCCTTTTGCTTCATACCCTTCATGTAATAAGTTCAGCCATAACGCTGTATCTTCCGGCTGTATACTAGGCATTTCGACATACGGAATTTTTTTACGATCAATCATCACTGTTAAACAACCGATAATTGTATTTCCTACTAAATAATGATAGTCAACAGATTTTGGTACACTCACTTCGCAATTTAGTTCATTACCATTTTCATCAATTAAACTATACGACGCATATGAAAAAGCTATATTCATTTCTTCCATAAATAACAATTGTGTCTTCAATTTATGCGGCAACCATATATCATCACTATCTAAAAAGGCAATATACCTTCCTCTTGCCTCTTGGATCGCTAAATTCCGAGCTTTAGCAGCACCAACATTTTCTTTTAATGATAATAACCTAATTCGTGAGTCTCCTTCTATTATCTCTTTAATTTTTGCGGCAGATTGGTCGGTTGAACCGTCATCAACGATAATCATTTCCCAGTTTTCATACGATTGATTCTGTACAGATGAAATTGTCTCACCTATAAATCGTATACTATTATAAGAAGGTGTTATTACAGAAACATAAGGCGGCTCGTTATGTACTGATAGACATTTTACCATCTATCTTTCCCCTTCCTTCATATATTGAAATATACTTCACAACAACTGCTAAAAATAAAAAGAACGCTTCGTTAATAATGAGTGACAATGACATCATCTGAAATAAAAATGCAATCATAGTCAATAGAAGATATGGTTTTTCACGAAACAAAGTATGCTGCGCTAGCTTGAACATTAATATGAATAAAAACGCGCTATATAGAAGAAAACCAATTGTACCCGATTCAGACAAAATTTCTAAAAATGTATTGTGTACATATAATTTTTCATTAAATTGATACTCATAATAATTCGAAAAGTTAAAAGCACCGATTCCGATATATGGATTGGATAAATAATATTTAAAAGCAGCTTCCCATAATGTAAATCTACCACTTCCATTATCATGGGAAAAATCAGAAATTCGTTTATTTAATATGTCATCTAATTGGCCCCCCATTACACTATTCGATAAACTAAAAATAACTACACTAAACAATACTAAACTCATAATTATTTTTATTTTTTTGGCGAAACTAGACATACATATATATACAAAAACGACAAGCACAAGCGCTAATATACCACCCCTTGAAAAGGTTAATAGACTCGTCGTAACACATAAAATTAACCCTAGGATGTTAGTGATATTTTGTAAATTCGTCATATAGTACATAAAAAATATTGTATTATAGAAAATAAAAATGTTAGGATCATCTAGCAATCCAATTAACCGTGGATATCCTCTATCCACTAATAACCCAGCAAAAATTTCTCTCTCTTCTCCACCGTATAAACTAAAGTATTGTAAACCGATTATATAGAGTATTAGACTTACAACATTAAATACTACTCCTACATAAGCAATAGATGATTCAAGTACCACTATTTCAGTATTCCCCAATAAATTCCTCATTATAAAATAGCATCCTAAAACGAGTAGCACGCCAAAAATCATACGAATACTAGCATTTAAATACATAGAAAGAATTCCACTCGAACAATAAATGAAATAAAACAGTAAAAATATAACTTCATGAAAATATAACTTTTGAATATGAAAGTCTTTAATTGTTAAACAAAAATATATGACTAAAAAAATCATATATATTTTCAATGAAAATCCAATATATAAATTGTATTTACTTAACATAACAAATAATATTAGAAGAATAATCCATCCCATCGATACTTTCATATTATTTTCCATAGGCTATATCCCCTGTTTCGTAATATAATCCTTTTTGCGTATTTTTCTTATAAAAGAAAGAAGAAGTTTTTTTAGCTCATAATCATATAGGAATATGGCAGCTACTACAATTAGTATATTAAGAACAAGCGCAATTAAATGATATGTATGTAATATATATTGCACTCCAATAAAGGTTACACCAAAATAAATTGTATACGGTATTACAATTTGGAATACAATTTTTTTCTTCACTACACTCACCGCTATATATCCCACTAAAGCGACTATTTCAAATAAAACCATAGCGTATGCCGCTCCTATCACTCCACCAATACTACTAAAGCTATAAAGCATAACTCCACCGATCACCAATGCTACACACTGCACAACAGTCCTCTTATTTTGACATCCACTCGTCGTTAAACCGTCAGCAATAGCAATATTTAAACTTTGTAGCACAATAAGAAATGATAATATTTGGAGTGGTTCTACTGCATTGCGCCATTCTTCATGAAAAAATATAGAAATAAAGTATGGTGCTAAATGATATAAACCGATCGTCATACATATTCCTACAATCGCCATTGATTTAATTTGAAGCAAATTTAATTTCGTATGCTCTTCTATATTATTCTGGTTATAATGCTTAAAGAGCACTGGAAAAAATGCACCTGCAATTACCCCTGGTACTTGATATAAAGCTGCCGGCATTCGGTACGCCACTGCAAAAACACCTACCATACTTAATGGCAATGTATAGTTAAGCAAGATAGGTGCTAATTGTGGCGTACTCATTATTAAAAAACCGCTAATAATAAAGGGAGTTAATTGCCAAAATAAAGCTTTATGAATTACGACTTTCATATTCATTTTCGTCTTTCTTCTCATGATATATATACTGAATAAACCACCGATCATATACCCAAAAGCATATAAGCGAGCCGTTACATACACCGGTAACTCTCCGAAAATACAAAAACATGTAATTATAATGACAACCGATGCTGATACAACTTTAATGAGCGCTATATACTTCATACGTTCCGTCAGTTGAAAATAGGCAATTCCTATGTTTTGCCAAGTTAATCCTATTAACATGAAAAACATTACGTTTATCATCATATAAATTAAATTTTTATCCGCATACATATAATGAATAACAATATAACCGATTATAGAAATAAGAATAAGTAGAATCATCCTTATTTTTATATACGATGATAAAATCTTCTCTAAATCTGCTCCATCCTTTGCCCCTTCTCGAAGAAACGTATTACTAAGTCCTAAGTCTGTAAAAAATAACATAACAAACGTCACTGCTATGGCAACACTAAACATCCCATAATGTTGTGCGTTAAAAAAGTTTGCTAAAACAATTAAACTGACGGCCTGAAGAAGGTTAGCTAAAATCGTACTATAAAATAGATGGATAATATTGTTTAGAATAGATCTACCCATACAAGTTCTCCTTTGCAAGTAACCTACTTACATATGTTGTTTGTTTACATATATATTTATCTTGCACCATTACCGTTCAATACAATTAAAACGGTTTTACATAAAATACGGATGTCCAGCCGAAATGTTTTCATTTCAATATACTCCATGTCCAGCCTCAACTTTTCCTTTGGATCAAGATTATATCCTCCATTTATTTGTGCCCATCCTGTTAATCCTGGTTTTACCATTAAACGATCCTTAAATTCTGGAATAAACGTATCAAACTCATTATAAAAAAACTCTCTCTCTGGTCTAGGGCCTACAAAAGACATATCTCCTCTTAAAATATTTAAAAGTTGTGGTAATTCATCAATTCTCGTTTTTCTTATAAACAATCCAACTTTTGTAATTCTTGAATCATGTTCTTTTGCCCATTGTGGGCCATTTATTTCAGCATCCTTTACCATTGATCTTAATTTAAATACATTAAACTTCTTCCCGTTTATACCTAAACGTTCTTGAAAGTAAATTGGAGCCCCTGATGTTTCTAAAGTAATCATAATACAAAAGAACAACATAATTGGTATCGTTAATAGTAACAATATGATTGAAAATATAATATCAAACAAGCGTTTTACACTTCGATTCAATATGCTAGGCTTTTCTTGAGCCGGAATCGTATACAACTTGGCTTGATTTGTTTCACGAATCATGGATCGTTACCCCCACATTCAAGAATATAAAATTATACCTATTAATTCACATTCTTTCCTATTTATATCCGCTATTACTTTTTGCACTGTACGTAGTGAATCTTTTCGCTTTTTAACTGCTAAGACCATTCCATCGCATTTCTCTGCAATAATGTGCGTAGCAGGAAGATCAAATACTTCAGAAGAATAAAAGAAAATGTAATCAAAATCTTCTTTCCACTTAGCAATCGCATTATCAAATTCATCCATAGCAACTAAGGGCGTCCCTGTGTGTACTGTTTTTTTTGCAGGAATACAATATAAGTATTTAGACAAATTACTAGAAAAAGATTCATAAT
Source organism: Bacillus sp. N6 (assembly GCF_052805735.1). NCBI lineage: Bacteria > Bacillati > Bacillota > Bacilli > Caryophanales > Bacillaceae > Bacillus > Bacillus sp. N6. The sequence continues at coordinate 1,532,752 of NZ_CM127843.1, read as the reverse complement.
TGCAGGGGAAAGAGCTTATTATATCGTTTACGGTTATCATGTGATCACTTTGTAATAATACATGTAATTTAGGGTCAGAAAAATTCACATCAATAAGTAACACCTTTTTCTTCATTTCTGCAAACACTAGACCCATATTTACTATAAGTGAGGCAACAACCCCTCTGTCCTTCGTTGAACTAACTGTGAATAGTTGTTTTCCAGATTTTCTCAGCTCGTGATACACCGTATAAAACTGCTCTTTCATCAGATCATCATGCAAATCGAATGGCAGCTGTTTCTTTGTCCTAAACATCGACATGTTCACCTCGATATATAGATGATTGTTTATCAATCTCTGTAGATTTCTGTTTTCTATTCGGTTTCACATTTATGTGACCAATAACAGAGACTGTTGTTATTTTCTCTAAATCTTGTTCCGTGTATATACGTTCATCAAAATAATCTCGAAATACAGCTAAACCTATCCCAACAAAAAAACTAACAATTAAAGAAATAGGAATGATCAGTTGAAATTTCGGAAACAATTTTTCAGCCTGTTCCTGTAACTCAGGATCCGTCAACACTTTCACACCTTGTACATTTGTGTACTGTTGAAAACTTTGTTGTGATTGCTCTGCCAATGTCTTTACAATGTCTTTCACGACTTTCGGATTGGAATCTTTTACTGTAACAGTTACAATTTGTGAATTGTCCGTATTCACTACCGAGATTTTTTGTGCTAATTCATAACTTGATTGCTCTAATTTCAAAGTTTTTTTGACTGTTGAAATAATTAATGGGCTTTTTAAAATATCAACATACGATGTTACTAGTTGCTTATTTTCTTGTGTTTTATTTGTTGAATTTTCCTTATTAAACTCATCTAAATTTCCAACAAGAATTTGCGTTGAATATTGATATGACGGCTTTAAAACATACATAGAGATAAGAACTAAAGAAGCGGTTAAACAACACATCGTTAAAATAATCGTTACGAATCTTCTTTTCAATAATTGTTGAAAATCTTTTATACTCATTTCTTGCTTCAATTATTTCACCGCCCTTTTCTGAATAACATCCTGCAAGTCACTCTTTACAGATACCCCTCTCTTCTTTCTATCCACTTGTTTTGTTACATACTTTCCGACTCTGAATGCAAATTTTTCTACATATATATACGAAAGTATTGCAAGTATAAACGAAAATATAAGTGAAAAAATTAAAATAATAGGCAACGGTAATATTTCATGGAACATGTATATAAGGGAAAACAACGATATAATATGGTATAAATAAAGACTGTAAGAAATCTTCCCCAAATATAACAAGTATTTATTGCGTAGCAAGGATGACAAAGTTGATATTGACAAACTTAATATGACAAATAGACTTGCACTTATCGCCACTACGTAGTCTCGAAATATAAAATTATTGAGTACTTTAATTTCTCCAATAAGTCCTTCATACATAAAAAGTAAAATCGCAAATAAAAACCATGCAATTTTCGTGTTTTTAGTACAATTACTATAAAAAACTATTAAATTATTTTTATACTTCGCAACTAGTGCCCCCAATAAAAACAGCACCGTATAATGCAACGTTAATGCATAGCTTGTTAATGTTAAGCCCGAGCGAAACAAAAATAATATTACGACAGAACATATACTAAAACTAAACAATAATAGTAATGAACACCTTAACGTTTTTCGTAAACAAATCATCAAAATTAACGGAAAAATTATTGATATTCGCATTTCATGGACAAGTGACCAAATCACACCGTTATATGCATCTGTATTATATTTCCCAACCAATAAAATATGTTGCGCTATTAAGCTTGGAGAACTTTCAATCGTCCATGAGCGATTAAACCATTCACTTAAATAAGAAATACCATATTCACTAATTGCAGCCTGGCATATAATAGCTATAATTATTGCCACAATATAGGGAATATATATTCTGCATATACGTTTTAAAAGGTATGACCCATAGCTACTATAGTTTTTTTGAATAGATTCATACAAAACAAATCCGCTCAAAACAAAAAAGATAATAACAGATTCGTTACCACTACTAAAAATAAGACGAGCAGGCGTTTCTTTTAATAGATACACAACAAATGGTTTATTATCTTCATAACTGTAATTTTGAAATGCTGAAAAAATCATTAAATGATGACCGATCATTACTATTAATGAAGAAATCCCTCTTATAGAATCCAATTCTTCGTATCTCTTCATCTTTTTACATCAACTCCTAATGAAATGATAATAATCATTTCAAAGCGACATCTTTATTCATATTCCTCTCCTTTCTTTTCATTCCAATTTTTCATATTAAAATGATTTTATAGTATAAATTTGAGTGTATTGTAACATTTTTTGTAATATTATGAATAGCGAATCTCAAAAATTGGTATATACCAATTTCAACCTCGAAAAATGAGTAATATTGATAGAAAAACACTATAAAAATTTCTTGCATATTTACAAAATTAAAGAGATGAATAGCGTTTTTTCAATATAAAATAAAAAAGATAGCCTACATAGGCTATCTTTTTTATTTTATTTAATTACTGGCACCACTATATGCTACATGTCGTTTCTCAATTCTCTCTTCAATTTCTTTCATATTTTCTTTATTATTTAATAGTGATTGTTTATTTTCAATTAATAATTGTTTAAAAGATTTTCTCACTTTTTTTCTCATTTTCATTGTCCTCCTTGGGGGATGGTTTATATAAAAGATAAAGAATTATCTGTGTGTCCTTATAATAATTGATTGTTGTGAATTCTATTTGAACTTCATATGAAAATTCCGTTTATTTTCTGACAACTTTGTGAACACGAAAAAAAGACTCTCTAAAACTATGTTGAAATTAATTCACTTCATTATAAAAATTACTATTCCCATCAACTTTTATCATTATATCTTGTCGAAACATTTATATATTTAAAATTGAGTTCGACATAATTTTATTTACTATAATACTGTTTACAAAAACAAAAAGAAGGTGTCACCAAGTCAAATTTCGACTTATGCAACATCCCTCTTTCCAAATTATTTATAGCATATTTATTAATATTTCAGGTCTTCCCCAATTCATTTCTTCACAAACAAATCTAAGTTTTTCTTCATCCATTGTGTGTAATCCCTCTTCTAGTAAACATGAAATTGGAACTTCACAGTGAATTTGTGCTAATTGCAACGAAATATTTAAGTTCTCTAAATCACTTTCAATCTTCGTACGCTGCGCTTTTGTTAATGATTCTACATTTTCTAGTACAGCGGATACTGTTCCGTGCTCTTGAATAAGCTTATACGCTGTTTTTTCACCGATACCTTTTACACCTGGATAATTATCACTTGTATCTCCCATGAAAGCTTTTGCATGGACGATTTGCCACGGCTCTACACCTTTTTCTTCCATGATTTTCTCCGGTGTGTAATATTCGTAATTTCCAATTCCTTTACGCAGAAGCATAACTGTAACGTTCTTATCAACAAGTTGAAGTAAATCTGTATCACCAGTTAAAATATAAACTTCAGCTTCATTGCAGTATTGTTTTGCAAGCGTACCGATACAATCGTCCGCTTCGTAGCCTTTCATACCGATAACTGGAATGGATAATTTCGCAGTCATTTCTTGCACTAAATCAAATTGAGGAATTAATTCTTCTGGTGGCGCTGCACGATTTGCTTTATAATTCGAGAACGATTCTGTTCTAAATGTCGTACTTCCCATATCCCAGCATGTAACGATATGTGTTGGTTCAATCGCTTGCGTAGCTGTTAACAAGTGTTTCATATAACCATGAATCCCATTCGTAGGGGTTCCATCTTGTCGTTTCATAAATTGTCCGTAGACACTTGTTGCGTAAAAAGCACGAAATAATAGTGCCATACCATCAACTAATAATACTTTTTTCATAATTCCTCTCCTATTAAAAAAATAATAACCTCACGTTATCACGTAAGGTTATATAAATAGATTACCATTCTACGTTTTTGCTCAACTTTGTCTATTATACATTGTTTTTGTATATTTAGCACCATTAACACATTAAGACGTTCTACTACAACAAGTATGCAATATGCCTGAATACGTATTTTTTCCAGTAGAAACAACGACAGCCTTTGCACTTCCACTAACGATATGTGAACCTTTAAAACATACATTTTCAAGCTCAAGTGGATTATAATCTTTCATCCGTTTTAATGGAATAAATCGTTTACGTTCAAGGTGATAGCAGCTTTCAAACTTCTCTATACTCGCTTCGTTTCCCGTTAACACAGACTCATTCACTAATAAATCATCTGCATAAATAATACGTACATCAGCTGGCACAGCATCTCCAGCCGAAAGAAAAATCATATCTCCAGGTACAAGTTCTTGCACTGGTATCTCCATCATTTTCAGTTCACTATTTAGCCCTGTACTACTAGAACATTCTACTCTAGATACAGTAATCGTTTCACGTTGTAATTCATCACACACACGTTGTTTTGAAAAACCTGGAATCATGCCACCAAGCTTCATCATTACTTCTGCAAGAATTGCTCTTTTTGAAGTTAGTTCATTTCGGCCATATACTTGAATACGTTTTTGCGCCTCTTTCATTGATAGTCCGTCTCTTGTTGTTTTAAAATATGCAAATACAGATTTTACATCTCTTGTTGCAATTTCAATTAATAAATCTTTATTTTTTTGGAGCATTGTTTGTTCTTTTATTGATTTTTTATTTAGTTTATATGACGTGTTACCCACAGTTTTGTTTGCATATAACATATTATCGTCTCCTCCTTTACAACATAGGAAGAAACGCTTTGTTTCTCAATTTATCCACTTTACTGTGAAAGTGTCTAGCGCTTTATAAACGCTACATTGTGATAAATATAGAGGGAGGAACAAATCGTTTCCTGCCTACATCATATATTTTTGATTTGAAGTATATGGGTAACGGAACCGAGTCAGAATTTGACATGCTCCTCACCTCCTCGTTTAATTTTATAGTTTATACTATGAAATTACTCATAGCTTGGTAACAAAAAAGACCCCTACCCTTAAGAGAGTAGTGGCCATTACATACACAAATAAACGATTTCTAATATAATTAGAAATCTACGGACCTCTCCCTCGCCGAGTTTTAGCACTGTATAGCATAGGTACATTACCAGCTACGTTAAGAAAAACCTTAATTCGATCATTCCTGTTGACCCATTGGCGTCTCTCGACATTTTTGGGCAGTAGCATTTCTCTATACAGGAGCCTCACCTAACAGAGACTTATTTTCATTACATTGAAAATGTTACTCTTATTTAAAATAGATGTCAACCGTAGCCTACAATTTTTTCAAAAGGTATGGCAAACTAACGTATATAAAGTGAAACTTTAATCAGTGGGGGTTTTGTTCATCCCCCACTGATTATTAGCCCTCACCAATCGGGCTGCCCGGCAAATAGCGGGATAAAATTAAAAACTTTACGTTTAAACGTAAAGTTTTTAATAAGTTATACAACCAGCGATTACAATCCCAATCGAAAGCGATAAAAACATAAGAAAAAGACCGACTGCTTGATTATCTTCTTCGAGACTTTTGTTTATATTAAAGCGTGGTGTAAGCCACTCAGCTAAATAAAAGACGATAATTTGAGCCAAAATCCCAACTGCTCCCCACGAAATCATATCAAGAAGTGAAATTGAATTAGCTGCTGTCGAATATAAAACAACAGCTAACCCAAGTAATCGTCCTCCAAGCACATAGCTTACCGCCTTATTTCCTTGAGCCATTAACTTAAATTCCTTTACTTTCGTTGTCACTTCCATCAAGAACAGACCTATACATAAAAGGCCGAGTGTTACTGCTAAATATAATAAAAAATTAATCATTTTTCCCCCTCCTTTTTATACCTACCGGTAAATAGTACGATTCATTTCCTGTAATCTTTTCTCCCGCACGAATACCGATACTACTCGCTTTTCCAGCAATTAAAAACGAACCAAACACATATGACAGTTTCTCGATCCCTTTTTCTGTTTCCAAGGATACGACTGGCAGTTCGGTATACTTTTGAAATATCGGCAGTGACGCTTTATACGTTTCGTATGCATTTTGAAGCATAATATTTTCGTCTTTATCGCGAATCGTAATTGTATCTCCTTCTCTCCCAAATGAAGGTTTTTGAACGAAAGAACCTTTTCCTAAAAATAAATCTGGTTCTAAATATGTAGGTAACATATATTCTTTAATCCACTGTTGTTCCTCATTTGTATAAAAGACCTCTTCTTCTGCTAACCCCCAAATAAGACACTGAATTGATTTTGGCTGAAGTAAAAATGCTGACAAAGGATTTATTATAAAAAGCTTTCCGGCTTTTACAAGTTGTAACAGTTCCACACCTACCAAATCTCCTGTTTCAGGATCTTGATCCTCAATTAAATCTTCTATCGGATATGTTTGGCGATATAAAACATCAATCTTCGCCCCATCTTTATCGACTAGAGCATCCTTTGTAATTCTAAGTTCTGACATTGGCACTACTTTATTTTCAACATGGCATAGCTGACTTAAATACATAGTGGTATTCCAATCCTCGATATGTTCATGATGCGCTGTAAAAACAACATTTGGATTATCTAATCCCTTTGTCGCTTCCATTACTGCTTTCGTTACACCAGAAGATAGCAATCGTTCTTGATCCGAGTTTGGATCATCATAGCCTAGATTTTCACATACTTTCCCATTCATTCGAAAACATTCCACAATAAAAGTTGGTGTATCACTATTAAACTCAAGCATTTTGATTTTATTATCCTCTGTTACAGCAAAATCAAATCGCGAAATTACAGATTCAGGATAAAGCCCTTTCATTCTAATGAATGATAAACTCGCGGATGGAAAGCCAAGATCTAGAAGCTGTTCGTCACTTAAATTACGCAGCAGTCTAGCAGTCTTAAAAAATATTTTCCCCATTCGTTCAGTCGCTAAGTGTAATTGGTCCAAAGTCTGATTTGTTATAGAAAAAACATGAAACAAACTATACTCACATTCATATAAATCCGACCAAAAATTCGGATATTTTAAATAAAATTCTTTTCGATTTCTTATGTATTGCGACATATTTTAGCCCCCAAATCCTCCCTTTGAACCGCTTCCAATTCCACCTTTAAATTCAGCAGACGATTGATACGATTTAAACGCCGATGAATTTTTAAAGGTGGACTTATTTTGATAGTATCGCCCACCATAGAAATAATGCCCACGATAACCTGAACTACTATCATCACACTGCCATACCCCAAGTTCATCATCCCAATCCCAATCAGAACAACTATTATCATTCGGTTTTGGGGGAAGATCTTGTGCGCAGCCAAATAAAGTGCCAGTCATTAAAGATGTTACGACACCACCTACTAGCCATTTCGTTTTTGTCACCTTCGCACTCCCCTTTTTAAATTCTATTCCTATTATATAGGATGGCATGATAAAGTAGAAGAAAAAGGAAGAAGAGGGATTAAATGCGCTTAGAATATCGACTTAATGATGAAACGAAAGGGTATCCTGCTTTATGGAACTACGCCAATATTTCTAATTCTGAAATTATCGCACGCATGACTTGTGAATATTTTATTAAAGAGAAAAATACTTATGTTGTTACTGCAACTTCGGTTGATCCAGACGGAACAGCGGTTATTTATATTCAAAAAGAAGTTTTCGTCAATGACCCTTCAGACCCTACATACTCCCACATCGGTTTTGAAATTAGAGAACTAAGTGAAACGAGTTCAAGCTTAGTAGATAGTCAAGATGTATGGAACTACGAAGAAATTTTACCATCTCTTCATTCAGATATTATATATATTCAGCGAGACGGCATGTCTATGGAATTCTCCTTGGATTCAAGAGAGATTGATGAAGACAGAAAGTGCTACATTTATTACGGAAACTTCACAGGTGAATCAAGATAATATTGATATATCTATGCAACAAAAAAACCTTACGTATAAAACGTAAGGTTTTTATATAGCCCCACATATGCCGTTCTCTCTAGATGTCCATAAACCTGCTCTCACAGGTGGATGCTCTCACAAATGTTTGTAACTTCCTTCTTAAAAAGATGGCATGTTAGCTACATTTAAATATTGAACTTCCATATTAAACTTATTGGTTTAAGACATGCATAAGCTACGTACACCGTAGGAATTTTATATAAGGTTAGTTGAAATAAGACCCCCGCACGTGCCGCTCCTCGTAAATGTCCAAAAACCCGCTACTCGCAGGTGGATGCCCTCACAGTTACCGTACATCTTCCTCCACAAGGAAGGCTTGATGATGGTCGCTAAATATTGAGCTTCCGTATAACTAACATCGGTTTTAGACATAAATAAGTTACGTACACCGCAGGATGTATTATTTACTTGTCGTTATATTATCACATTGTTTCCAATGTGTAAAATACAAAGTTTTTCGAGCAATCTCTTGCTTGTGACCTTATTTTAATACAAATTATTTTTGCATGCAAGTGATTAATCTTCTTCTTTTGCAATTTGATTTTCTGGATAAGAAATCCAATCACTCCAGCTACCTGCATACAATTTAACATTTTGGAATCCAGCCAATTTTAACGCAATGATATTTGGACATGCCGTAACACCAGAACCACAATATACAATGGTTTCCTTATCTTTCGACAGATTTTGGAATCGTTCTTGTTGCTCAGCTTCATTCTTAAATTGTCCTGATTGCAATATTCCATCCTTCCAAAAATAGTTTGTTGCTGTCGGAATATGTCCTGCTTTATGATCGACAAGTTCCTCTACACCAGCATAACGTTTTGGCTCTCTTGAATCAATTAACGTAACATCTGCACCTGCCTGGATATTCTCTCTTACTGTTTCCATCGATACAAGCATATGATCTTGTATGTTTGTTTTAAATGTTTTTCGTATAACAACAGGAATTTCCGTTGTTGTCGGTAGTCCATTCTCTTTCCAAACCGGGAAACCACCATCTAATATATATACTTTCTCATGTCCTACATAGTTACATAACCACCATAAACGAGCAGCATTTGCACCAGCTTGACTGTCATACGCAATTACTGTCGTATGTTCATCAATACCAACCTCCGAAAGCTTGTCCGCAAACTCTTCAATGCTTGGCAACGGATGGCGGCCACCATGTTCTGCTATAGGACTTGATAAATCTAAATTCAAATCAAAATATAACGCATGAGGAATATGTTCTTCTTCATACTTTTCTCTACCCCAATTAGGATTCGCTAAATCAAAACGACAATCGATTACACGGACGTTCTCATCTTCTATATGCTCACGTAACCATTCGACTGTAACTATCATCTTTAACGACCTTCTTTCTCTTGTAAACGACTTACATACTCCATAACCATTTCTTCTGTAACATATTTACGCTGCAAGGTAACACCATTTTTTGCAAGATCATTAATTTGCTTTGTTACAACATTAATGACATCAACCGAAAATTCTTTCCCATTTGACGCAAGAGATACGGCTGCTTCAATAGCTGCTTCACGCTGCGCATCTAATTGTAAACATGCTTTTACACTTTCATTTTGTTTACGAGAATGTGCTGTAATTGCTTTATGTACTTCCATCTTCTCTTCCCCCTAAATAAGTTATACGTTCTAATTCAATTCCATTGCAAGCCGAATCATATCACGGCATACAATGCCATTTTCAATAATCTCTTCTTCATAATGCTTCGAAAAGTAATCAAAATCAATAGAAAAAATACGAAATCCACATTTTTGATATAAAGCAAGTTGTGAAACACTAGAATTTCCTGTACCAATTTCAAGTTTTGACATACCATATCCTTTAGCAGTTTCTACGGCATGCCTTAATAGCTTCTTCCCAATCCCTTTTCCTTGCAAATGCTCTGCAACCGCAATATTCATGATTTCCATCGTCTTCGGCCTTGTTTCCAAAAGAACATACACACCGATGATGCTGCCCCCTTGCTTTGCTACGTATGTTAACCCTCTTTGTACATATATAGCTATTTGCCGTTCACTTGGATCAGCAAGTAGCAATAAAGACTTCGGTATAGCCTCTTTTAAAATACGTTCTATTACAAAAGACATAAAAAATCCCCCCATCTCTATTGTTCTAAACCCTCCTTGTCTACCATAAATAATAGAAAGGAGGGATTCACCATGGACAACAATGAGAAAAAATGCAACGTCATCTCTATTGATGGAAAGAAGAAGAAAAGCGACACGTATTCCTATCCAAAATTAGTAGTTGAAAATAAAACATACGAATTTTCTTCATTCGTCTTATGCGGTGAAACACCAGATGGCAGACGACTCGTTCTTACTCATATGATTTCTACCGATGAATTTGCTGGATTTGTCAAATCTTTAGATACTGTACTGCAAAAGAAAATTGAACGAATCTTTTTCTCATAACGACTATATAACATAAATTTCTTTTTCAATCTCTACTAACTGATTGTGCAATTGTTCTTTACTTTGTTCATATAGAGATACATCGATCGTTTCAGCCAATGCAAACAATATACTTTCATAATAGTTCATTACATCTTGTTGCATCACTTTTTGGAATAAGTTCCACTTCATATCCCATTCTTGCTTATAATGATGGACAAATAAATCTTTTTCATCGGCTACATAGTTTGATACAAGCGGTTCTAATACAAATTTAGCGTCTTCTTGCATAAAAGCTTTGTCATTCTTTTCAAAAAAGCTTTTCTCATTTTTAAAATGTGCCAGTGCTTTTTTGAAATCTTTTATTTCAACTGAAGGGAACGGTTCTTTATGTGTAATATCTTTATATTCATACTCAACTGTTCCATTCATAGAAATTGATTGATTTTCTACTTTACAGTTCACTACAATTTCGTCCTTTGCACGCTTCATCGCTTCGTCTATCCATTTTTCAAGACGTAATGATGTCGCACGCATTTCTTGTAATAAATCATGCTGAATAAATGCTACTAATTCCATAACACACTGTTGCAATTGTGTTTTCACATTTCCATCCGTTCGAAGTGACGCCGGATTAATAAATTCAGTAAACACATCGTTATAACGTAGGAATAGACGCTGTTGCACGTAATAAAGCAACTCTTTCACTTCATTTTGCATCGCCTGTTCTTCAGCAAGTACACTATATGATGAAATAATATGAAGTAGTTGATCACGCTCTGCTTCATATTTTTTCGTTTGCTTCTCTTTCTCTTCATTCCCCTGCTTTGCACCATTTATCATGTTTACTAAAAGCTGATTTGCCCCTTGCAACGCACCATATAGAGCATGCACAGAAACAAGCATTAAATCTCTCATCATAAAGGACGTAAATGATTCCTCAAACTTAGTAATTCCAGAGTTTTGTAAAATACCATACTTCTCTTTTTCAACATTCTTTCCTTGTTTCTCTTCAAGCGCACATAAACTTGAAATTGCAAATAAACGCGGATTTCTAATACCGTATTGCAGTAGCTGATCTGCGATATAACCTTTTACCATTTCAAGTTCTTCTTCAGACTCTGCTAAATCCGCCGCATTAATTAAGAAGAACATTTTATCAAGGGCAAAAGTATCCTTTACACGCCCAAGCTGAATTAAAAATTCACGATCAGCACGAGAGAATACATGGTTATAATATGTTACAAATAAAATAGCATCTGCATTTTTAATATACTGGAATGCAACATCCGTATGGCGAGCATTAATAGAATCCGCTCCAGGTGTGTCTACAAGCGCTACTCCCTGCCTTGTTAAAGCACAATCATAATAAAGCTCCATATACTCAACGAAGCATGATTTTTCTTCATTCGCTACATAATCAGAGAACTCTTCTAATGTGACTTGTACTTGTTCTCCTAAATAAGTAGAAACTGCATCATACCCTTTTTGTACCGCTCGTAAAAAGCTAAATGTTGTTTTTTGCTTCCCAGTCGGTGAAGGATATTTCATAACTTTATCAATTTGTGCTAACGCCTCATCTAACGTAGTAATCTCATAATGAAACAGCTTATAAACAGCTTTCATATCTTCTAATAGAGCTTGCTTTGATTTGAATTGAACCATTACTGTTCCGTGTGGTTTTTCCTCTGTAACCGGCAATATTTGATTAATCGTTGCCGTCGTCGGATTTGGTGATACAGGAAGTACCTTCTCACCAAGTAAGGCATTGGCAAATGATGATTTCCCAGCACTAAAAGCTCCGAATAACGCTACTGTAAATTGTTTCGTTTCCACACGACGCCTTTTTTCTATCACCTCTTGCTGTACATGTTTCAGCGCTGGCAATGGCTCTAATATCATTTCAGCTTTCTTCACTTCCTCTAATATACGCTGAATATTTAAAGCTGCCGTTCCTTTTATCTCTTCTTCATGAGCCGCTACGTTATCATTTACCATTTCCTGCTCTTGTAGTGTGAATTTCTCACTAACAATTTGTTTTTCACGTTGCAATATCTCCTCTATTTGCAATCCTTCTGGTGTAGCAACACGCTCGTGCCAAACATTTTGTAAATAACTTTCATATGTCTCTAAATTGTTACTGTATTGTAATTCCGTCTCTTTTGCCGTTTGCAACATCGTATATTTTTCAATCTCTTCTTCCATACGAGCAACTGCTTCCTTCACTTTTTGCTTTAAAACAACTGCACTTTTATCAAAAATTTGCTGTGCTTTTGTAAAATAACGTTTCTTCAGTTCATTCGCTACATCCGCTGTATAAAGAAGTAAGTAATCACCTGTGAAACCTGCACCTTGTTTAATGACTTCAGCTAACATTTCTGGTCCAAAAGCGATTTCTAAAGCATATATGTCTTTCCCAATTTCCTCCGTGAACAATCCTTCTTCTTTTAAGAAGGCTACAATAAATTCTTTCACATGAAAATCAAGTTGCGTTTCAACAGTCTTTTGAAGGGCAGAATAAAACGCCTCTACACGTCTTTGTTTTTCTTGCTCCGTCTTTCCTTTCGCAAATAGCAAACCAACTTTAAACTTTGTTAATTTCGTTTCTAAATATGCATTTGCCAATTCTCTCATTTCAAATGGCATTAAATACGCGTTATCTAATATAGCTTGTAAACCTTTTATAAATTCGTTTCTCACATGAGATTCTTTACTAGCCTCGCGATGTTTAGTTTCCGTTAGCTCTTCTTTCTTTTCAACTATTTCTGAAATCAAAAGCGGTGATGCTAACTCTTCCTCATATGTCAAAAGAGCTTTTTCATTTTCAGAAACAATAAACGAGAAATGTTCTCCCATTAAATGTTCTGTTTCTCGCTCCATTCCCTCTCTTACATACTGCTCTTTTTCTTTCATAATAGAAGTAATTAATGTTTCTAAGCTTCCAATTTCATTATGTGGATGGTTCATCATTCGTAATGACGTATAATAAACTCCATCTACTTCAATATCCCAGTTAGAGAACGATTGTTTCACACTATCTTTATAATCCTCAAATGATAATTCATTTTCTTTATGTTTATCTATTTGATTTACAACGAGATAAACCGTTTTATTACGTTGTTTCAATTCTTTAACAAATTGCAAATTCACTTCCGATTGGACGTGATTATAATCCATCATATAAAAAATTACGTCTGCTAGATGTAGCGTTGATTCTGTCGCTAGTTGATGGGCATCATCTGTTGAGTCAATCCCTGGTGTATCAACTAACATAACCCCCTCAGGAATTGGTGCATCATTCCGATAAATATGAACACCAATTACCTCATCGCCATCTTTACAAATTTGCTTTAATTCTTCTGCTGAATATGCACCGTCATATTCGTACTGTTCTCCAGATTTAATCGTTACAACAACACGATCAAATCCCTTTTCAATTTTAACGACGTTAGCGCTTGTCGGAATTGGACTTGTTGGTAACAACTGCGCTTTATATAGATGATTCATCATCGTTGATTTCCCTGCTGAGAAGTGACCGCAGAACGCTATCATAAGCTGCTCTCGTTTATATTTTTGAATTACTTCAAACAACTTTAAGCTATTCTCTGCATCGCCGTGTTTTTGCCACTCTTCATAAAAACAAACAAGTTTTTTCATACCGTTTGTCTGTACTATGTTTGTCATCCCCTTGTTCCCCTTTATCCAAGATGTATATACTTTTCCCCGCTAATTGCGAGCTCATAACCAGTGAGAGTTACACCTACCCATTGATTACAGTTTCACTTTACTATCATACTAAATTTTCAGCATATTCTCATTAAAAATAAAAAATCCCTTTCATTCTTTTTACAAATGAAAGGGATTTTATGTCATATCACTCATTTTGCTGTTCCTACTCCATTTAAAACATACTTTGCAATAACTGCATATACAGCAACTGTACCTGCTACTAATGCATATACCATACTCATGCACCAACCTTTTTTGATAATGATTATCACTTTTGAATACATTTTATCATTAAAGAGAATCATTATCAACACTTTTCATAAAGAAAGCTCCTTATAAGAAGGAGCTTTACTGCCTGTTTTGAAAAAGGTTAAAACTTGTTGTGCACTCTTATTATATCTCATCCTACATAACTTAACAGTTTAAAAAAATGGAAATATCCCCTATCCCCTCCATCTTACATTTTGTATACTAAAAGGGAATTACTTAACAAGGAGGAAAAAAATGACACAAAATCTCACACAAGGCGAGAGGATACACTCCATTGATATTATTAGAGGAATAGCTGTATTAGGTATTTTTCTTGTTAACTGGCCAATTATTGCCGGGGTTGACTCACGTGATATTACAGGAATTTACGAAGGGATAGACAGCTATATTCGCCTATTTTACGATATGTTTATTCAAACGAAATTTTATACAATTTTTTCGTTTTTATTCGGATTAGGTTTTTATATTTTTATGAATCGTGCTGAGGCGAAGACCGATCGTCCAAAAACTTTGTTTGTTCGCCGCTTACTTATCTTATTATTATTCGGGTTCTTACATTACGTTCTTTTATGGGACGGTGACATTTTACATACTTATGCAATTACCGGGTTTTTCTTATTTTTATTTTACAAAAGAAAGACACGTACTATTTTAATATGGTCAATTGTACTATTAAGTTTCATGCAATTGTTCACATTATTAGGTTCTCTTGTCATGTTATTAGTGCCGGTAGATGAACTAGGCCTTTCCATAGCCATTATGCCGTTAGAAAACTGGGGCTTACAAATTACAGACAGATTCTATTCATTCTATTCTGAAGCAATAAGTAACAGTCTTATTATGCTTCCTGAAACACTAGGATTGTTTTTACTCGGATTATATGCCGGTAAAAAAGACATTTTCCGCCGTGCTAAGGAATTAGATCCAAAACTTAAAAAATGGCAAATCATTATGTTCATTTTAACATTACCGATGTGGTTTATTATGGTTTACTTCTTTATGAACAATCAACCATACACACCATTTTCACTTATGGGCATTACGATGATAAGCGGAAAGACATTGTTCATCTTCTACATTGTCACGTTAATGCGTTTATTACAAAAAGAAAAATGGCAAACGTTATTACGTCCATTCCAATACGTTGGACGAATGGCATTAACAAATTACATCTCGCATACAATTGTTACATTACTCGTATTCGGGCTATTGTTTAAAAATGATTATCTGGCTCCACTATGGGTTGGACCACTATTCTGCATTAGTTTCTACACGTTACAAATCTTTATTAGCCGCTGGTGGCTTTCACATTACCAATACGGACCACTTGAGTACATTTGGCGTCTTGGTACTTACGGGAAAATGATGCCACTTAAAAAGAAAAGCAAGGTCTCATAACGAGACCTTGCTTTTTTACGCTTCTCTTACTGCACTTTGCATAGACACCGGCTCTTCTTTTACTTTCACTTTACGCTGCGGCACCATATTAAATACGATATTTAAAAGTACTGCTGACGCACTTCCAAGTACAATTCCGTTATCTGTTAAAATACGAATGTTTTCAGGAAGTTGTGAGAATAATGTAGGAACAACTGTAACCCCAAGCCCAATTCCGACAGAACATGCAACAATTAATAAGTTTTCTTGTTTGCCAAAATCAACGCTACTTAACATTTTAATACCATATGCCATTACCATACCGAACATTGCGAGCATAGCACCGCCAAGTACTGATTTCGGAATGATTGTTGTAATAGCTGCGATTTTAGGAATGAATCCAAGAACGATTAACATACCACCGCAAGTATAAATAATAACGCGATTTCTTACTCCAGTTAATTGAACAAGTCCTACGTTTTGAGAGTAAGTTGTATATGGGAACGCGTTGAAAATGCCACCTAACACCATCGCTAATCCTTCTGCTCGATAGCCCTTTGTTAATTCTTTTTCACCGATTTTTTTATTGCAAATATCAGATAATGCAAAGTATACACCCGTTGCTTCTACAATCCCTACACAAGCGACGAGAATCATCGTAATAACTGGTGTTAATTCAAATGTTGGTGTACCAAAGTAAAATGGTTGAATACCATGGAACCAATCAGCCTCTCCAACCGCTTGCAAGCTTACTTTCCCCATAAACGCTGCAACGATTGTACCGAACAATAGACCTAGTAAAATAGAGATTGAACGAATAAATCCATCAAAGAAACGATACATAATGATGATAAATAGTAACACACCAAATGCTAATGCTAAATTTTCAAGACTACCGAAATCCTTACTTCCTACTCCTCCAGCCATATCATTAATTGCTGCTGGAACAAGTGTAACTCCAATTACAGTAACAACAGATCCTGTTACAACAGGTGGAAATAGTTTTACAAGCTTTCCAAATAATTTCGCAAAAATAACAACGAATAACCCAGCAGCAATAATTGCTCCATAAATAGAAGACACACCGTATTGTTTTCCAATCGCAATCATCGGTCCAACGGCTGTAAATGTACAACCGAGTACAACGGGAAGTCCAATACCGAAAAAGCGATTTGATAATGCTTGTAAAATTGTTGCAACGCCGCACATTAATAAATCAATTGAGACTAAATATGTTAATTCTTTTTGATTTAAACCAAGTCCACCGCCCACAATAAGCGGAACGATAATTGCTCCAGCATACATTGCAAGCATATGTTGCATACCAAGCGATGCAATTTTAAATGGATGCTGCTTCATCGTTTATTTCACCTCCGCAGTTTCTTGCTGTACAAATGTAACTGTGCCGTTATCAAGTGATGCAATTTCTGCTAGTGATTCAACACGAACGCCTTGTTCACGAAGCTTCTTTCCTCCATCTTGAAATGCTTTTTCAATAACAATTCCAATTCCTGCAATACTTGCTCCTGCTTGCTCTACCAAACTCATTAAACCTAAAGCAGCCTGACCGTTTGCTAAAAAGTCATCGATGATTAGCACGCGATCATTTTCATCAATATGATTTCGAGATAATGAAATTTCATTTGTTTCTTGTTTTGTAAATGAATATACGTTTGCAACGTACATATTATCTTGTAACGTTAACGATTTACGTTTTCTTGCAAAGATTACTTTTACACCAAGCTCTAATGCAGCCATAACAGATGGTGCAATGCCTGAAGATTCAATCGTCACGATTTTTGTAATGTTCTCTTCTTTAAAACGTTTAGCAAATTCTTTTCCGATTTCTTGCATAAGTACTGGATCAATTTGGTGATTTAAAAATGCATCCACCTTTAATACGTCACCAGATAAAACCTTTCCTTCATTCAAAATCTTTTCTTGTAATACTTTCATGTTTGTTCCCCCTCTTATGCAATAAAAAAACTCCAAAAGCCGCCACCACTCGTTACAAGTGAGAGACGCGCTTTTGGAGTTTCGCAAAAAAGAATGCCAAACAAGCAATTATATTCGTCCTCACTCATAGTCAAAGTATTTACGGTACTTCGGTAGAAACTTGCAGGCCATATCCCCGCGATTATATGAGTGTAGCTAACTATTTATTTTATAGAAGGATTATAACGCACTTTTTATACTTTGAAAAGCATTTATCGAAAAAACACGTACGAATTTTTAAAAACTACTATTTTCGTTCGAGTTTTGTAAACTCTTTCATTCCCAATTACAACTTCGTTAAAATGATTGGCCCATCTTTTGTAATCGCAAGTGTATGCTCATATTGAGCTGATAATTTCCCATCCATCGTTCGTGCAATCCACCCATTTAAATCTACTTTCGAATATCGCATACCTACATTGACAATCGGCTCAATCGTAATCACCATCCCTTCTTGTAACTGAGGCCCTTGTCCTTGTTTCCCAAAATGAAAAATTGCTGGTTCTTCATGAATCTCTTTACCGATTCCATGTCCCGTAAAGTCTCTTGCGACAGAAAAACCTTCATTTGTTACATAACTTTCAATTGCATAGCCAATGTCTCCTACATGATTACCGATTACCGCCTGATCAACCCCTTTATATAAAGCATTCTCTGCTACTAGCAACAACTTTTCTGCTTCATCAGAAACTTTTCCAACTCTATACGTCCAAGCAGAATCTGAAAGACCCCCATTTAAGTTTACTACCATGTCAATTGTTACAATATCACCCTCAGTTAAAGGAACATCGGCCGGAAACGCATGACACATTTCATCGTTTACAGATGCACATATCGCATATGGATAACCATTGTAATCTTTCTGTTCAGATGTGGCACCATGCTTTTTTAAATACATTTCAACAAACGTATTAATCTCTTGCGTCGTTATACCTGGCTTTATCATTTTCGCAATTTCTTTATGACATGAAGCAAGTAATTTTCCAGATTCATGCATCAAATCTATTTCGTTTTTCGTTTTAATTGTAATCATACTACCTCTACCTTTCCTTGCTAAACCTACTATTCGCTACTAAACTTCTATCATACACATCCTTTACCAAAATTTCAAAACCCTCAATTACAACAAGTAAAAAAATATGTATCATATATTTCTAAATCAAAATAAAAAAACAGAAGATCCCTCTGTTTTTTAATCACGTTTACATATGTAGTTCATTTTCAAAAACTCAAAACAACTACCATTTGTTTTCTGTATAAACGTTCCAACCACTTCAAATCCCGCCCTTTTATACACTTTTATCGCTCTCTCATTAAATGTCGCTACTGATAGTGTTATATATTTGCATCCGTATTTTTCTTTGCTAAAAGCTAGTCCAGCATTCACGAACTGTAAACCAAATCCATTGCCAGTTATATCAGGTCTCATTCCAAGTCCTATATCAACCGTTCCATCATTCATTTTACAAACAGTAAAAAAACCAATGAGAATGCCATTTTGCTTCACAGAAAATGTATGATTTCCTCTACTCTCACCATGTAAAAATTCAGCTAAATCTTCTTCATCTGCCTCTATATCATAAAAAGAATATTTCCCTTCATAATGCCAGTTATACGCAATTTCCTCCGCTTCTTCTTGCTTCATTACTGTATATGTATAACCCATTCTATCATCCCCTTTAATAAAAAGAGCTGCAATTAAGCAGCTCTTTTTTTACAACTCATAAATCGCTCTATATTTCGCTTCTAAATAATCGGCTAAGTAGTTTGCATTTAAGCCTTCACCTGTTACATCTTCTAAAATTTCAAGCGGCTTTTTCGTTTTACCATATTGGTGAATATGTTCTGTTAACCATTCACGAATCGGTGTTACGTTTCCTTCTTCTAATAATGCATCAAAGTTCGGAATGTCTTTTAACATTCTTTGCTTAAATTGCGCTGCATACATGTAACCAAGCGCATAAGATGGGAAGTATCCAAATGAGCCACCAGCCCAGTGAACATCTTGCAATACACCTTGCGCATCATTTTCCGGACGAATTCCTAAATATGCTTCCATCTTATCATTCCAAGCTGCTGGTAAGTCCTTCACTTGTAATGTACCATCAAATAATTCTTTCTCTAATTCATAACGCACCATAACATGAAGCGGGTATGTAAGCTCATCTGCTTCTATACGAATGAATGACGGCTTCGATTCGTTAATTGCATCATAAAACTCATCGACTGACATATCATCAAATTGACCATCGCTATACTCTTTTAATAAATCATAATTTTTCTTCCAGAATGATTTATTACGGCCGATAAAGTTCTCAAAGAATAATGATTGTGATTCGTGAATACCCATAGATGTACCACTGCAAAGTGGTGTACCTTCAAATTGTTCTGCAATGTTTTGTTCATATACTGCATGACCACATTCATGAATTGTTCCAAATACAGCCATACGGAAATCTTTTTCATCATAGCGTGTCGTAATACGAACATCCCCTCTATTTAATGTAATTTCGAAAGGATGTACTGTTTCATCAAGACGACCTGCTTCAAAGTCATAATTCAATTGCTTTAATAGTTCTAATGTAAAGTTCTTTTGTTTTTCTTTTGAAAACTGTTCCGATAAAGCACTTGTTTTTAATCCTTTTTTAGACTCAGAGATTTCTTTTACAAGCGGCACGATACGCTCACGAAGTTGACCAAATACGTGATCTAAAACTTCTACTGTAATACCTGGCTCATACATGTCTAATAATGTATTGTATTTATATGTTTCATAACCCCAATATGTAATAAATTTCTTTTTAAATTCAACAATTTTTTCTAAGTACGGGCGGAACATTTCGAAATCAGATTTTTCGCGAGCTTCTTCCCACACACTCTCTGCTTTCGCTTCTAATTTCACATAAGCCTCATATTCAGCTTGTGGAATTTTTTTATTTCTATCATATTCTTTCCGACACTCTTCAACCATTTTCTTTGTCGTTTCAGAAAGTTTATCTTCACGTATTAAAGCTTCAAGTTCTGTTAAATAGTTTCCCATCTCATCTGAAGTCGACATAGCAAACACTTCTGACGAAAGCATACCAATTACTTCTGAACGCTGATCTACACCTTTTTTTGGTGCACCTGTTCTTAAATCCCAAAACATTAAACTTAATGCTTCTCCGTAATTCTGTATCTTCTTCACGTATGTTAAAAATTGTTTTTCTACCTCATATGTAGCAACTGTCATCGTATAAAAGCCTCCTTTTTCTACCTCAAACTTAATTCGACACGGAAACATAAATTCCTTTTATAATAGAAAAAAAGCTTGGCAAGCGCCAAGCCTTCTCCTTATAATTCTTTACCTTCTACTGGCAGTACATTTTTCACAGCTGCAACTACTTTCTCATCTTCTGAATCAGATAAGAAGATTGATATAGCACCTTTATCTTCACTTGTACGAATTAAACGCCCAATTCCTTGACGAAGTCGTAAAATCATATATGGTACATCTACATCCCAGAATGGATCATTTACGTGCTTACGTTTCGCTTCAAACACAGGATCGTTTGGAGGGAATGGTAATGACCAAATAATAACGTGTGATAATGATGAACCAGGAATATCTAAACCTTCCCATAAATGAACCGCACAAAGTACAGTCTCTTCTTCATTTTGGAAACGAGAAACGAGCTGGCTAATTTCCTGATCTCCCTCATATAAGAACGGAACCGACATTTGCTCCTTACTTACATACTCTTTGAACGCTGCAAGCTCTTGCGTTGTACGGAATAATACAAGCGTACGTCCATTTGTTTTTTGTATATTTTCAAGTGTATATTGACACTTTCTTTCCCATTCATTTTCTTTCGTATGCGATAGTAAGTTTACTGCCATTTGCTCTTCGTAATCAAACGGTGAAGCAACTGAGAATGATAAGTAATCTTTTACCCCTAGGCTATTAGCTGTAAACGCGAATGAATCATTGTTCGATAATGTCGCAGAAGAGAAAATATACGGTATTTTCTTCGAGAACACTTTCTCTTGTAATACTTCTTCAACTGCACGCGGCATAATCACTAACGTGAAGGCACCATCACCTTCTTCACCCCAAGTAATTACATTTTTCTCGTGCATGAACAGACGAAGTGAATGTTCTAATACATCTAAATGCTCATCAACAATATTTAAATCATATGTGTTTACTGTATGCATTTCACTTTCGAATACTAATGCATCTCCAACTTCACCGATTTTTGCATAAAGTCGTTTCGCTTCAGCTGTTACTTTTTCTGTCACAGTAATTTCTAAACGATCAGAACCGGCAATTTCTTTTTTGTTTTCTTGTAACACATCAAAGAATCGCTCTGTTTGCCAAATTGTTTCTTCTACTAAATGTGCAAACTCCTCACGAATATCGTTTTGTAGCAATCTCGTTAAAAGTTGCTCCATCATCGTTTGCTTTAAACGATATGTTAAAGCTTTTTGAGCTGCATATTCTACAAGATGTCCTTCATCGAATACAACGCAGCTACTTTCTGGTAATAATGGAATTTGTCCTTCACGCTTACGAGCATCGTACGTCCAAATATGATCCATATAGAAATCTTGAGAACAAATAATTAAATCTGCTGCTTTACGATAATGTTCACGAGAAAGAGTTTGTCCACAACGATGACGAGAATCACAAGTAAAGCAATCTTGGAAGTAATCCCAATTTACTTTTGACCATTCTTCGTCATTTAAAAGTGGAAATTCTTTTCTGTCACCATAGTGAGTAAAGTTTTGCATCGTACCATGATCGAATACAAACTGTGGTAACTCGTAATATACGTCTTCAATTACTTCTGGAGCTCGTCCACTCATAACATCTTCAAGTTTACGTAAGCATAAATAATTATCCATTGATTTTGCAAGCCTTACATCAACAGATAGCCCTAATGCTTCAGATAACTTAGCGATGTCCCCTTCTTCTTTTACAAGCTGCTCAATTAACGTTTCATCTGCACAAGCAATAATAGCTGGTTTCCCAGTATAACGCGCGTAACAAATTGCATATAGAAGATATACAATTGTTTTCCCGGTTCCTACACCAGCTTCTGCGAACATAACTTTCTTTTCTTGGAAAGCGCGTTCTAACTGAAACGCCATAAAAATTTGTTCATCACGCTCTTCAAAGCCTTTTTCCGGAAGGATGTCGTAAAACACATCTCCAATCCACTCATTCAACTTATCATAAAAATTATCTTGTTTTCCTACTTCAAATGGTAATCTCTTCTCAGTAAACATCCTTAGCCTCCAACCAAAAAGTTTTTCTATAAAAAGATAATAGCAACTGCTACGCATATGTATGCATTTGCTTTCCCCTGTTACAATACATAGAAATTCACGAAAAAAAATTTTCCTTTCGAAAAAGGAAAATTTTCTTCTATATTAATGACTTTAAATACCGTTTATCAATCGCTGTTTCATGTGAAAGAGCTGACAAATATTCTTCTTGTGCTTTTTGTATTTCATCTACAATCGCACCTTGACTATCCACTTCTTTTCCGAGCTCATCATACGTACGGTGAATAGCTTTTTGAATCATTGATAATTGGAAATTATCCATATCACTTCCTCCTTTACGCATTACATAATAGCCAGTATATGCGCGCTGGAGGAGTTTTATACTATGAATTACGCGGTGGACGTTTTCCGAAGTATTGGTAGTAATCTGTACGGATAAATCCGTTAAACAGTTTACGCTTCTTCGACGCATCTTTTCCGTAACACTTCTCAAATGCTTCGTAGCTTGTTAATACATACGCTGACCATGTATCTAACGGGCGGAATACTTGTCCCATTTCTTTATACAGTTGTTCAACGAGTGCTTTTTCACTTAAACGTTCTCCGTATGGAGGATTCGTTACAACGTAGCCATAATCCTCTTTTGTTGTGAAATCTTTTACTTGCATTTGTTTAAATGTAATTAAATCGCCTAAGCCCACTTCTTCTGCGTTATCTTGAGCAACTCGAATCATACGATGATCAATATCTGATCCAATGATTTGTAATCGTTGATCATAGTTCGCTAAATCTTCAGCTTCTTGACGAGCTTCACGCCAGTTTTGTTTACCTACCCAGCCCCACTCGTCAGATGCGAAACCACGGTTAAATCCTGGTGCAATGTTTTGTCCAATTAATGCTGCTTCAATTGGAATTGTACCTGATCCACAGAATGGATCAACAAATGGACGATCTGGCTTCCAGTTTGTTAATTTAATTAAAGACGCAGCTAATGTTTCTTTTAACGGAGCTTCCCCTTGATCCATACGGTATCCACGTTTATGAAGTCCAACACCACTCGCATCAATTGTTAATGTTGCAATATCCTTGAGCATTGCAATCTCGATACGGAATAACGGACCATCTTCTTCAAACCAAGTTGTACGTTTATATGTTGTTTTTAATTTTTCAACGACAGCTTTTTTAACGATACGTTGGCAATCCGAAACACTGAATAATTCAGATTTTAAAGATTTACCGATAACAGGGAACTCGCCATTCTCTGGAATATAATCTCCCCAGTTTAATGCTTTCGTTTTTTCAAATAGCTCATCAAATGTTGTTGCTTTAAATTCGCCAACTTTAATTTTTACACGGTCCGCAGTGCGTAACCATAAATTCGTGCGACAAATCGCCTTTTCATCTGCTTCAAATGTTACTTTGCTGTTTTCTACTTGACATTCATAACCAAGATCGCGAACTTCTCGGGCAACTAACGCTTCAATACCCATTGCCGCTGTTGCAATTAAAGTAACTTTTCCCATTTGCATTCACCTCTTATGTATATTCAAACAATAATTAATAGCAATTGGTCCTATTAATCATTACATTTTACGAAAAATTTTCTCATTAACCATTTTAACTCATACTTTATAACTTCATACAAATAAAAAGCCCTCCTCTAACAAAGGAGAGCTGAGTTATTTCATAGTTGGTTCATAACGTTCTGTAAGCCATGTTCTGTTCCTTTGTACTACAAACGGCCCACGCCTCGTACTCCGGTGGCAATCATCTATCTACAGGTTATAAAACCTGTCCTTTCCCGTCGTTCATTTCCTTGGAAAAGATTCCCCTACCATTATTTGGGTTTCTCGCTCGTGGGGTTTACCTCGTTCCACTCCTATCATTTCTTCAAGGACTTCGTCACTGTGGCACTTTAAAGGTAGTCAAACCATATCCGAAAGGACTTAGGTTTTTTCCCTGCCGTTAAACCAGCCTTACAGCCAGAATACCCTAGCTTATGAATTGGCTAGGCACGAACACTACAGCCATCTCAGGCCGTGCGAGCATGGACTTTCCTCTACAACGTTGGCGTTGCAGCGATTACCCAAACGTTATGACATCCATTAGTATAGTGGAAACAAAAAGATTTTGCAACGTTTTTTTCTATGTAAAACGCTTAAACCTTTTCCCACCTTACATCATTCGTATAACTTACTTCCAAATACAGCTTTTTCTAAGTTAGATAAGCGTTTTAAAATATCCGTATTCGTGTTGTTATAAACCGGTTGTGCAACTGGTGTTTGTACAGGTTGTTGTGGAACTTGCGTTACTGCTAGTTTTTGTTCCTCTAATTCACGCTTTAAACGAGCATTTTGTTGCTTTAATTGCTCAAACTCTTTGTGGAAAGCTTCATAGTCTTTAATGATCATATCAAGAAACTTGTCTACTTCTTCTTGCTGATAACCTCTCATACCTGTTTTAAATTCTTTTTCTAAAATATCTTTCGCTGTTAATTTAATTTTATCCGAAATCATTTTCTTCACCTCAAATTTTTACCAAAACTTTCATTAACTAAATTTTTTCAGAAACAATGCTTTTTGTCAATCATATATACGAGTACTATATTACATATTACTCTGCATTATTCCACTGTTCCTCTTCTATTATATCTTGTAAATCAGAAAAAAGAATGAAATAACTGTGATAATTTTCTATTTCCCCTTTTTTCTTTGCTGCTTCTACAATATATTTGGGACTTCCTGGTTTTTCTTCATCATATACCGCTAAAAGCGCATCACTTTTTTCAATAAAAAATTGATTTTTTAATTTAAATTGTTCTGGGCTTTCATACTTCCGTTTTGTGATACTATCAACATGGTCTGCTTGAGAAAGAATAAATTCGTAATATTCACGATTATCTTCTTTCCAATTTTCTTCTTGTTCTAAAAACGGAGTAAATACCGCTAATTTTAAGTCTGGATATTCTACTTGAATTTCAAAAACAACTTCAGCAGCCCATAATTCTACACCTAACTGGCCGCTTATTATAACCCACTCTAAACCATCTTCTACAAAAGTGGTTAATTTGCGGTGTAATGCCTTTTTTATACACTCCACCCCTGGATGATCATTTTTAAATATTCCAAGTTCAAATGGCTTATATCCTGTTACTGCAATAACTTTCATATCAACACTCCAATTACAAAAAAAGAACTAGCATTTCGCTAGTTCTAACATATCATTTACTTTTTAAATATTCCACCAACGTTTGGTCCGATATTTGGACCTACTGGTGATACATTGTTTGGTAAAAACGGTGATACATTTGGTCCTGGTCCAAACGGTGATACATTCGGTCCTGGTCCAAACGGTGATACATTCGGTCCTGGCCCAAATGGAGATATTTGATGACCGTGGTGATGATGACCATGGCCACACGGTCCACATCCACCGCCGAATCCTGGGTCGATTGGGTCCACAACATTTACATTTGAATTTGTTTGTGGGAAGAAGTTTTGGTTTTTAATTTGTTGATGATGTACATGTGTTGTATGTGTTGGGAAAATGTGTGGCACCACCGTTGTTGAAAAAGAGTGTGTTACGCATTGTTTCGTCGGATGAACGACAGGAGCAGTTGTACAAATAGGTCCTACAGGCTTATGCCCTCCAAAACAAGGATGACAATGATGCATAGTTTTTTTCTCTCCTCTCTCGTTAAAAAAATCTGATTACACTTTACAGTATGAGAAAAGAGAGAAAGCCGTTTGTTATATATACCCATTTATTACAAGGAAATTTGTCTAGTCCTTTATTTCATATACAATACTTTCATAGACAACCCTTCAACATTACTTACCAAAGAAGCCTCCAACTTGCTTTACAATACCTGTCACCTGATTCATCGCATTCATCATCTGGCCAGCTGTGTTCATCATTTTATTTACATCATAGTTACCATCTGATGTTTTAAATTGAGAAACAAAACTAGAAAACTGACTTGGCTGTTGTTGCTTTTGTTTACTCTGCGTCGGATACGGTTGTTTTGGTGGATAAAACATCCCTTGTTGATTAGCATAGGGCGCTTGTGGTGGCATATAATATTGTGAATTCATATAAGGCTGTTGCTGTTGTTGATTCATGTATGGTTGCTGAGCTTGTGATTGTTGAGCTTGATTCACATAAGGTTGCTGCTGTTGTGGTTGTTGGGCCTGATTTACATAAGGTTGCTGCTGTTGTTGAGCTTGATTCATAAATGACACTTCAAACGGTTGATAATAATTTTGATTTCCATAATAAGGCTCGAAAGGATACATATTATACCGTAAATATGTATCCGTATTATATTGGTACATATTTTGCTGTGCATATGGATACGTTTGCTGATATACGTTAGATTGTTGAAACATGCATTCTCTCCTCCTTTACATAAGTTTCTACATATATAATATGTATCTATAAAATAATATGTGTGATGGAGTATCTGTCTATTTTTGTCGGAAGTTTAAATTTTTAAAAAATTAAAAAAGAAAACCCTTCCATGCTATGATAATTAAGAAGAAGATTCTCATGGGGGAGGAATCAACATGGTATTAGGGGATTTAAAACAAGCGTTTTCTCAAAAAAAGGGGTATTGCACAGAGAATGCAAATGAATTATTAGACTTTGCGAGACATTGGTATCTCGAAGGAAAAATATGCATATCAGATTATCGAACATTAATAAAAGAATTAGAAATAAACGGCGCAACAAAACCTACAACAATGACAGAAGCATAAAAATAACAAGAGGGTTCTCCCTCTTGTTATTTACATTGCTCAACTATATTTTGCAAAGTATACGAAACGGCTTGGTGTGTTTCAAAGAATCGTTTACCTTTACCTTTATTTACAAAGCATTGTAACACATTCGTTTGTAAATTATCGTATACTTGATCAATTTGCTGTACATGTATATACTTTGGCTTTTCTTCTTTAATCCACGTATAAGCTAATTCTTTCCACTTCTCTAATTCCTCATCTACCATATCTACAAACGGTTTCATATCCTTATAAAAATCGTATTCAATCAGTTCTCTTTTTTTTACATTCGCTTCATTATTATACTGCATGAGTTTTTCTGAAGACTGTATTAATGCTTCATTCTTCATTTCTTTCCCACCTTATTATGCACTCACTACGACGTTTTGAAATGTCTTTACCCAATTCCCTTTTTCTTCGTGATGCACTAATTTATTTTCCATATGTTCAATATGCATTTCTGTTATTTCTATCTTATTGCATATTTTTTCACTCGCATCCTTTAATGCATGATTCATTCTAATCCCTATATTCATTTCCAGCAAATCGAGAGAACTTAACATTTGATCCATTTTTTTCATTACATCTTCCTTCTGAACCATCGCCATATACAAAACGCCTCCTTCTTTGCTTTTCCTTTGTCATGTAATTTCGCCGAATGATTCACCACTCCTGCCCACATGACAAAACTAGTTGTTATTCGTCAAAGAAATCATTTCGTATGTCATTTATAGAAATGGTAACAATACAAAAAGGAGGTGTATTACAATGGCAAAGAACAAAAATGAAAAAAAGAAAAACCAAAACAAACAACAAAATAAACCTGAGACTGGCAATCCAAAGCTAGATGGTCCAAACTTCCCTGCTACATAAAGCGAGACTTTATTACGAACAGGTAAATTTCAAATCATCCTTAATCTCCTACTAGCATTACGTTTTGAAATTAAAGTTGTAGCACGCATAGCAGGATTGTTTCAAATTAAGAAGTCCCGTCTTCAAAATGGAAGACGGGACTTCTTTTTTATTATATCATGAACTCATCCATCCTTTTAGCAAAACGATTTACGATAGATAGCCTATAGATTTGTTCTCTCTTTCTTCTATACCATTCTGTTATATTAACTTCCTCTTTAGGTTCTTCAAGTACAAATAGCACATTCATTTTCATATTTGCACAAAACCAATCTCTCATTTTTATTTCTTCATGTAAAATAACAGGATAAATATCTCTAAGTGTTGGCGTATAAGACTTTCGAGTTTCCTGTGCGTAAACTTCATAATCTTCTCTAGACCCAGTATGTGTAGTTTGCAATGCAAACTTATAAAACGAACCATTATAAATTGGATGAAACAATAACCATGCTAATTTTTTTCCTAGTTCTATACGCTGTTGTAACGTTTCAAATTGATAAACCGAAAATCCATACATCCTCCCTTCAATTGTTGGGAAGATAACTGCACTAATATGAAATCTTTCTTGTACTTTAAAAAGTGCAGTATGGAATACATGTTTTTTAAAATATGTGTTCTCAATGACTGGTTTTTGAATTTTATTTTGTTCATTTATAATAAGCGCTGTCATAAGCCTATTCATATCTCTTCTTTCCCAGAAAAGTAACCATTCTTTTTCCATAAAAATTGATACGCTGAAATATTGCAACAAATGAAAGAGAGGTGCCCGTCTCTTCTTACTTTCCTCATACAATAATAGCTGAGGAAATGCATCTAAGAAAATAATCCAATTAGCTTGTTCGTACAGAAGAAATAAATGTTTTTTTACCGTTTCAGGTAATACAGTGGCATAATATCTCCCTTCTAAATCAGTCATATTCCATCCCGCATTTCTCGAAACCATACTCGCTAAAAAGGCCCACCTGATTTCACTATTTCTTAAATAATATTCTTGATAAGATTGTGTCCGAGAAATATTGTCCACATTAGCTATTTCTGTTTTCTTTTTAATATTGCGAATGATCGCTTTTTCTTTCTCTGTACAAAAATTTTTTTCTCGATTTTGTTTAATTTTCATATAATCATTCCATGTAAACATAAATAAGTCATCATACCTTTCATCAAAAAGGTCACATCTTTTTTCATTTTTTGATATAATCACCTTTGTAAGTAATTCTTAGCAAGTTGGGAGTGGACACACTATGACCATTCGTTACCCAAATGGAAAAAGGTATAATCAAGCTTCACAACCTCAAAAAACACCTATAAAAACACATACTTATAGTAATAGAGGTATGTCCCTTGAAGAGGAATTGAATGAAACAAATCAATATTACTTAACCCATAATATTGCATGTGTACATAAAAAGCCTACACCTCTTCAAATTGTAAAAGTAGATTACCCCGCTCGAAGTGCTGCAGTGGTAAAAGAAGCGTATTTTAAACAACCTTCTACGACAGATTACAACGGTGTATACAAAGGGAAATACATCGATTTTGAAGCAAAGGAAACAAAAAATAAAACTAGTTTCCCACTTCAAAACTTCCACCTTCATCAAATAGAACATATGAAGCAAGTGGTTGCTCATAATGGAATTGCATTTGTCATTATTAAATTTACACTTTTTGATGAATTTTATTTATTAGATGCAAAACATATTATTGCATTTTGGAATCGTCAAAATACAGGTGGACGCAAGTCGATTACGAAAGAAGAAATAGAAGAGCATGGATCCTTATTATCATGCGGTTATCACCCTCGGATTGACTATATCCGTGTACTAGACACGGTTTATTTTTCGTGATAGAGTCATCACTAAGGCTCTTTTTTCGACTTTTGGGGGAGAGAATGAAAGGTAGGAGAAAGTATAATGTCAGATAATTATCGTTCTCGTACAGAACGAAATCATGTAAAAAATCAAGAGAAAAAAACAAATAAAGAAGAAAAACCAAAGAAAAAAGGCTCCTTTTTCAAGAAATTCCTTATAGGTTGTCTACTTCTTGGTATCGTTGGTCTTGTAGCCGGCGTTTCCGCTTTCTTTGTTATGGTAAAGGACGCTCCAAAATTAGATAAATCCAAACTTGTTAATCCTTTATCAACAAAGTTTCTTGATAAAAACGGAAATTTCTTCTATGAATACGGTGCTGAAAAACGAACGCATGTTACTTATGATCAAATTCCAAAAGTAGTTGAAAATGCATTCCTTGCAACTGAGGATTCGCGTTTCTATGATCATAATGGAATTGACTTTAAACGAACTACAAAAGCAGTTATGGAAAATGTCACTGGTGGTTTCGGTTCTCAAGGTGGTAGTACGATTACACAGCAAGTCGTTAAGAACTATTTTCTAACGATGGATAAAACCGCTAAGAGAAAAGTACAAGAATGGTACTTATCTTATAAATTAGAGCAACAATACTCTAAACATGAGATTTTAGAAATGTACTTAAATAAGATTAATTTAGGTAACCGTTCATATGGTATTGCGACAGCAGCGCAAAAATATTATGGTAAAGATTTAAAAGACTTGCAATTACATGAAGCTGCTATGCTCGCTGGTTTACCCCAAGGTCCAAACATTTATGATCCAACAAAAAAGGAAAATGTTGAACGAGCAACAAATCGTCGTAATGTCGTATTATCATTAATGAATCGACATGGTTATATAACAAAAGAAGAAATGAATAACGCCGTTAAGATTCCAGTAACTGAGGGCCTTCAACCGTCTTCAGAAGTAACTGAGATGAAGTATCAAGCATTTTTAGATGCGGTTGTAAAAGAAGTTGAAAAAGAATATCCTGATGTAAATATCGGTTCAGATGGTTTAACGATTCATACAACACTTGATCAAGATGCTCAAGATTACGCCGACAAAATTATGGATGGCAATCTTATTAAGTATCCGGACGATCAATTCCAAGGGTCATTCGTATTTATGGATACACAGTCTGGAGAAGTTCGAGCAATTGGTGCTGGACGTAAAGAAAGTAAGTCTACTTTCAAAGGTCATAATATGGCAACTGATTTAAAACGCCAAGTTGGTTCAACAATGAAACCAATTTTCGACTACGGTCCGGCAATTGAAAATTTACAATGGTCTACATACCATCAATTAAACGACTCAGAGTATACGTATTCCAATGGTAAGAAAATACAAAATGCAACAAAGAGTTACAAAGGTGACGTTTCACTACGTGAAGCTTTGAAAAAGTCATTAAACATTCCAGCTTTAAAGACAGCACAAACAGTTGGTCTTAATAAGTCAAAAGAATTTGCTGAAGGTTTAGGCATGACCTTTAAAGAAGGAAAAGTCTACGAATCAACAGCAATCGGTAGTAACGATAGTTCTCCATTAGAAGTAGCAGGTGCATATGCAACCTTTGGTAATAGTGGTAACTATAATAAACCACACTTCGTAAAAGAAGTAACCTTCCCGGACGGGAAAAAGAAAAGCTTTAAACCGAAAGAACATCGCGCAATGCAAGACTATACAGCTTATATGGTTACTGACGTTCTTCGTGACGTAGTAAAACCTGGTTCTGGTGGTACAGGTCCAACAGCATACGTTTCAGGTGTTGACGTAGCAGGTAAAACAGGAACACAAAACTTTGATGAATCAGTTCTTCAAAAATATGACATCCCAGCTGATGCAAACAGAGATAGCTGGTTTGCTGGATATACGCCACAATACACAATGGCTGTTTGGACCGGTTACGAAAAAGATGGTCCAAAAAATTATGTTAGCGATCGCTCCACTAGAATTGCACAGCAAATGTTCCAAGTAATGATGAGCAAATTCGCTACAGATAAATCACGCTTTGAACGTCCTTCTTCTGTACAAGAAATAAACGGAGAACTATACGTAAAAGGTGCGAAAAAAGATGCAATTAAAGAAATTAAAGTAGATGCTCCTAGTGGTCTGAATGTCACTTTTGATGGCGCTAGCACAGTTACACTAAACTGGTCTGGACCAGCAGAAGTTGATGCATATGCAGCCAGCTATAAAGCAACTGACGGTTCAAGTGGTAGCCTATCAATAAGTGGTACGACAGCTACTCTTGGTGGTATTAAACCAGGTGTTACTTACAGCTTCTCTGTAGTAGCGAAAAAAGGCACTGGAACAAGCCCAGCAGTTGGTGCATCCTTCACTGCGCCTGGCGGAACTCCAGATGCGAAAAAAGCTGAAGAAGATGCTAAGAAAAAGGCCGATGAAGAAGCTAAGAAAAAAGCTGATGAGGAAGCCCAGAAAAAGGCTAATGAAGATAAAGTAAAACAAGACGAAGCTAAGAAAAAAGCTGATGAAGAGGCTAAGAAACAACAAGAACAGCAACAAGAACAACAACGTAAACAGCAAGAAGAAGCTCAAAAGAAAGCTGATGAGGAAGCTAGAAGAAAAGCTGAAGAAGAAGCTAAGAAAAAAGCTGAAGAAGAAGCTAAGAAGAAAGCTGAAGAAGAGGCCAAGAAAAAAGCTGAAGAAGAAGCTAAGAAACAACAAGAACAGCAACATCAAAATACCGGAGGAGATACACCTCACGCAGACGGTACTGTTATTACAACAGAGTCCTAATAAACAAAAAAGAAGTCCGTTTCTCTTAACGAGAAGCGGACTTCTTTTTTGTTATCATTTTCTTTACATATAGCTTTTCTATTTCGATATACAACTGCGCTAATTGAATATAAGAATGATAATTACTCGGTTTCTTTATTATGAATGAATATCTTTCCATAAAATTAACAGGTTGCACTTTTAATTTATTCGTATTTATTTGCATTTCATTCAAACTATGAACAGGTTGCTCATTTAGCCAATAGACAACCGATAACAAGTGAGCTGCAAAAAGAATCATTGGCCCCTCAGCCTCTTGCTTATTTCTATTTCGAAACAGTATAGCAATGTCTTCATGCTTATTTTTCCATACATTCAACATCGCTGGAATACTGTTTTCAATTTCCTTCCATGGCTCATACTGTCTTTCAATATCAAATATAAAGTAAGTATTTTGTATTATTTCTTCAAAAGACTCGTCTGTATGATACTCAATTGAATTTACGCTTTCTTTAAAAAATGGTAAGCAGTGAAATTCTTTCGGTATTTCTATAACTCGCTCCATCCCTTATTTCACCTTCATTCGCTTCTTTCCTTCACGACATACTTCTAACAGTCTGCACTCCTCACATTGCGGTCGTTGTGCTTTACAATGATAACGTCCAAAGAAAATCATACGATGATGCGTGACCCCCCACTCATCCATCGGTACTTTCTTCATTAACGTTTTTTCTACTTCTAACACAGAATCTTTCCATCTACAAATCGCTAATCGTTTACTCACTCGCTCCACATGTGTATCAACAGCAATTGCAGGAATCCCAAACGCTACGGAAACTACAACATTCGCTGTTTTCCTTCCTACACCGGGTAATTTCGTAAGTTCATCTCGATCGCTCGGTACCTCCCCATTATAGTCATCTAATAACATTCGGCATAATTTTTGAATGTTTTTTGCTTTATTTCTATACAATCCGATAGAGCGTATATCTTGTTGTAATTCTTCTAGAGAAACACTTAAATAATCTTCTGGTGTTTTATATTTTTGAAATAAATTTCTTGTCACTTTATTTACAAGTACATCTGTACATTGTGCAGATAACGCCACCGCGATTACAAGTTCAAATGGATTATCATGAACCAATTCACAATGCGCTTCTGGATACATATCCGCCATTGTGTCTAAACAATAACGGATTTGCGTTTTGTTAAGCATATTTCTCCTCCTATATTACTGCTCCAACCAATTATAAAAAGGCACTTTTCCAGTAAATTTCGTCTCTTGTTTTGTCATTTGTTGTGCTCTTTGTTGATTCGCTCTAAATTTTTGACCTTGATTTTGAGCCTGATCTACCGTTTTAATTCCATTCTTTTTCCACTCAAATAAAATACGATCAATATATCGGAAATTTAGTTTCCCACTCATTACAGCTTCTCTAAGAGCTGCTTGAATTAAATTTGGATGATGTTGATCTTGGTCCTCCCACATTCCTAACGTTTCACATTCGAACGGCGAAAGTGGTCTTCCAAATTCTTTTTCAAATACTGTATATAAATTTACTTGCAGCTGTTTTTTTTCTTTTTGCTCTTCCTCTATTGATTCATCCATTAAGAAATGTAATATTTTTTCCCATAACGGTTGTAAAGAATAACTTTCGCACATCATCGCTTCTGATCTTTGTCCACCTTCTAGTGATAAAAAACCTTTTTGAATCAACGCTTGAATTACTTCCATACATTTCATTTCCGTTATCGTCATCCGTTCAGAAATCTCTGAAGGAGTCGGAAACGAATTACCTGATTCTAAAAATGTGTGTACATGAAGTACAACCATAAATTCCGTCTCATTTAAACCTAATTTTTTATAATGCATCATAAGCAATTTTGGAATTGCAATGCTTCCCTGCTCAAACCACTGTAGCATCATTTTCTTTTTCATCACCAAACACCTCGCTCTCTAGTATAACACACCTTTAGCTATTTCTTTTTGCCACAATTCGTCAAAAAAACCTCCCCATCAATAGGGAGGTTTTTTATATTACATGAATGAAATATAAAATTAAGCTTGCACTTTACTTTTCATAAATGTATGGATACGTTCTAATGCTTTCTCTACTTGTTCAAGAGATGTCGCATATGATAAACGAACATTATTTGGAGCACCAAATCCTGTACCTGGTACAAGAGCCACTTTTTCCTCTTCTAATAGAGCCTTTGCCCAATCATCAACTGTTGCATATCCTGATAAAGCTACAGCTTCTTTTACGTTAGGGAATAAGTAAAATGCACCTTGCGGTTTAATACAAGTAAAGCCAGGGATTTGAATTAATTTATCATAAATGATGTTTAATCTCTCTTCAAAGGCTTGACGCATTGTTTCCACAGGTTCTTGTGAGCCTGCATATGCCGCAATTGCGCCGTATTGAGCGATTGAAGTAGGGTTTGACGTACTATGACTCGCTAAGTTCGTCATCGCTTTAATAAGCTGCTTATTTCCTGCTGCATATCCAATACGCCATCCTGTCATAGAATGAGATTTAGATACACCATTAATAATAAGTGTTTGTTCTTTTAATGCATTAGAAAGCTGGGCAATTGAAGTATATTCTACGCCACCATAAATTAATTTTTCATAAATTTCATCAGAAACGATTAAAATATCATGTTCTAAACATACTTCTCCAAGCTGTTGTAATTCTTCTTTGCTATAAATCATTCCTGTTGGATTGCTCGGTGAATTAATAATAACTGCTTTCGTTTTCTCTGTAATTGCCTCACGCAGCTGCTTTGCTGTAATTTTGTACTCATTGTCTTCTAAACCTTCTACATAAACCGGCTTACCGCCAGCAAGCTTTACTTGCTCTGGATAGCTTACCCAGTAAGGAGTTGGAATGATAACTTCATCTCCCTCATCAAGTAATACTTGGAATAATGTATATAATGCATGCTTTGCGCCATTACATACAATAATTTCAGATGGATCATACGCAATACCTTGATCGCGAGTAAATTTCTTCACAATTTCTTGTTTTAACGATTGTAATCCACCTGTTGGTGTATACTTCGTATGCCCTTCTAACATCGCTTTATGTGCAGCATCCATAATATGCTCTGGTGTATTAAAGTCAGGTTCCCCTGCCCCTAATCCAATTACATCATGACCCTCTGCTTTTAATGCTTGTGCCTTTGCTGTAATTTCTAAAGTTGAAGACGGTGTTAAAGCAGCTACTCGCTTTGCTAATTTCATTTGTAGTTCCCCCTACATCTATTTTTCAATGCTATATCGTCTTAAAAATTTTCCATCTTTAAATTCAAGATAGTAATAACTATAACGATTGTCATCATCAATATATGTAACTTCCCATAGTGGTACATCATTTTCAAAGCCTAATTTCACTTTCATAATCTCTTTCGGCTTACTTTTTGATTCCTTACTTTCATTGCCGACTTGTTCTAATGTTCTTTGTATAGCCTCTTTTTCAGAAATACCTTCGCTCTTTTTCCTTACTACAGTATCCCCTTTTTTCTCCGGCACCCAAACGATAAGTTGTTCTCCCTTTTCATCTGTACCTTGCACGACTATATATGCAGATTTTCCGTTGTAATAATCAACAGATTTCACCTTTGTAAGCTTTGCTTTTTCTTTAGCAATTTCTACAAATTTCGACTCTTTTGGAATTTTCTTCCCCATTGCTTTATTATAAACATACGCCCCATATATTCCGCTAGCAACGATAACAATAATGATTGCAAAGATCCACTTTTTCATTGTATCACTACGTTCTGTAAATCGTAAATACAGCTGTTTCTTTATCTTTTTCGTCTAATGCTAGTCCGAACATGAGGTCCTGCTCTTTTAACGTACGATTCAAACTATCAACAATTTTATACAAATCAGACGAATATTTAATACGCGTCGTTGATAGTACTTCGATTTTCTTCTCCATGAAAAAACTCCTCCGTTACACAAAAATTTCTAATTATAGAAGAACGCAATGCGGTTACAATAAGAGTACATTCTTTACAACCCCTGCTTCATCACCCATCTATTATAGCAGGACATGTACAGCAAAAAAAGGTTTCAAGTCGAAAACCAACACATTTTGTATACAAGAAGTAAGAAAAATAAAATTCCTCCTACCCACATTTTTTACGCCTGAAGTTTATAAGTACTTCAGGCGTATTTTTCTTCCATTTTTATTCATTTGATGGTTCTTCTAATTGTACTAATAATTCTTCTAATGGTCCTTCATAAAGAGGTACGTTAGGGATCGATTGTAGAAATCGTTTTCCATAGGAAGAACTTGTCAAACGACGATCTAACACTACTACCGTTCCTGTATCTGTATTCGTTCGAATTAAGCGGCCGAATCCTTGTTTGAAACGTAATATTGCTTGTGGCAGCGCTAATTTAGCGAATACATCCTCACCTTGATTTTTTAGCCACTCACCTTTCGCTTCCATCATCGGCTGATGAGGCGGCGTAAATGGTAGACGGACAATAACAAGACAACTTAAGGCATCTCCTGGAATATCTATCCCTTCCCAGAAACTGCTCGTCCCTAATAAAATTGATTTGTCGAACTCTTGAAACTTTCGAATTAAACGGCTTCGACTTCTATTATTCACACTTTGTGTGAGTAATAAATAACCCTCTAATTCATCATTATTTTTTAAATTCGCATACGCTTCTTTTAACATTTCATACGAAGTGAATAAAACAAGCATTCTGCCCTTTGTGGCTTTCGCTATCTTTGCAATATGTTCCGATACAGATTCAATATATCGCTCATTACTTACTTGCTTAATAAAAGGTACATCCGTTGAAACCATTAATTTCATTTGTTCATCATAACGAAATGGCGATGGAACCTTTAAAGTATTTGGAGCGAAATCATGTAAACCAAGTTCCTCTTTTATATAATCAAACGTATCGTTAACTGTTAGTGTTGCGGATGTAAAAATAACACTCTTTTTTTCTGTTAAAAATTCATCAGCAAATCTTTCACCAATATGAACAGGCTGTGCATATAGAACTGTTGAATGAATCGTCCCTTTCGTTTCAGTCTCCATCCAAGTTACATACGAATTCTTTTCTAATACGAGTAACTGTAATGATTCTGCCATCTTTCTCAGCAACTCAATTAAATGCATAAATTCACCTGTTACAACATGCATCTCCCATTCTAACTTACTTTGCAATATATCCACTTGCTTCTCAAGAGCAGTTACTACCCTTCTTAATTCATATATAAAACGATTTGTTAATTCAACGATACTATCCCACAACTTACCTTTTTCTAGTTCTGCGTTATACCTATAGATGAGCGGCATATTATTCGTTCCTTGTTCTTGCTTTGTTTGTTTAAAAATAAAAGTACGTAACATTTGGAAGAGTTCATCCGCATCAAACTTAAGTTCCTTCAAACTATAACTTATCATACGGAAAGTTGAACGAGATGCTTGCTCTGATTTTTTCATCATTTTATATACTTTGGAGAGTACATCTTCTGTTTCTAGCGTCCCAAGACGAGATATAACCAATTGAAAATACATACAAGAGAACTGTTCACCCAATGTTCTACTCGCAGCTTCTTCAATATGGTGAGCTTCATCAAAAATAATATGTTCGCATGAAGCAAACAGCGGTTCTTCACTTGAAAAATCTTGAAATAATAACGCATGATTTGTGATAACGATATCTGCAAATAAAGCTTTATTCTTCGCTCGCTGGTAAAAACAACGACTAAACCAATTACTTTGCATACCGCCTGGACTATACGCATCACTACAAATACGATTCCAAAGTAACTTTCCGCCCTCAGGAATATTTAATTCGTCTTGATCACCCGTTTCAGTTTGCAATAGCCAAACTAAAATCTTCGCCTTCGTAAGTGCCATATCATAATTTTTTTCTTCCTCTTGTAAAGCATACTCAAATTTGTGTAAGCAAAGATAATGCTTTCTTCCTTTAAGAAGAGCTACCTCAAATGAAAATGGCATTATTTTTTGTAATAACGGTATTTCTTTTTCTAATATTTGTTGTTGGAGTTGTACCGTTTGTGTACTTATAATGACAGGTTCTTCTTTTCTCTTTGCAAAATAAAGACTAGGAAGCAAATATGCAAGAGTCTTTCCTGTTCCTGTACCGGCTTCAATTAGTGAAAAACGAGAATCTCTTAACGCCGTATATATCTCTTTCATCATCAGTTGTTGACTTTCTCTTCTTTCAAACTTTGGCATATGTGATTCCAATTTATCCATCGTTTTATTCAAGAAAGCATCAAACTTTGATGAACACGTTTCTCCAAGGTTTAAGGAATAGTTCCGCTTTTTCAGCGCAATATTTCGATGTATTTCATACTCCGCTATATCTTCTTTACCATTCATTACTTTCTTTAAAATATTTTCAGAAAGCACATCAGCTATATCACTTTGGAACACATCGCTTAATTCATAAAGCGATTGCAACGTGACAAGTGGTAACTTTTCAATTTCATTTAAAAATTGTAAAAATAATTCCGCTGTTGCAAGAGCATCACTATCCGCACGATGTGGTTGATCATGTTCTAGTTCATGCTTCTTAGCTAAATCACGTAATTTATAACTATCAGCTGTCGGCAAAAGAATTTGAGCCAATTCAACCGTGTCGATTTTAGGACAATGTATTTCTGTATATCCAGCCTGTCTTAATTCTTCATTTAAAAAATTCCAATCAAAGTGAACATTATGCGCAACGAAAGCCGCACCTTGTAATAGCTCAACAATCATCGGGGCTACATCTTGAAATAACGGGGCTTGTTTTACAAGACTTTCATCAATCCCTGTTAATTCTGTAATAAATGGTGGGATCTCTCTCTTTGGGTTAACAAAAGACGAAAAAATCTCCAATATCTCTCCATCTTCTACTACAACAGCTGCAATTTGGGTAATTTTATCCTTCCCATCTTTCCAGGAGTTCCCTGTCGTCTCTAAATCAACAACGACATAACGCTTACTCATATATGTAACACCTCAATTTCTTACCTTTCAAACAACAATAATTTATATAATGTTACTATACCACGTTTTATCTCATCTTAATGAAAAGATGCACAAAAAAGCTATCTCCGCAATGGAGATAGCCTTTCTACTTATAATATCGTACCCGCTTTTTCAGCACCTAACATTTCAATAATTTGATTATTATCGTCTAGTACTGCAATTTTGGGTTCTTGTTTATGAACCTCTTCTTCCGTAACTAGCCCATAACAAATAATAATTACTTTGTCCCCTGGTTGTACAAGCCTTGCCGCAGCACCGTTTAAACAAACAACACCACTACCGCGTTCCCCTTTAATGACGTATGTCTCTAAACGAGCACCATTATTATTATTTACAATTTGGACTTTTTCGTTTTCTACAATATTTACTGCATCCATTAAATCTTCATCAATTGTAATACTACCTACATAATTTAAATTTGCCTCCGTTACAGTTGCACGATGTAACTTTGCTCTCATCATTGTGCGAAACATAGGTGCTCCCCCTTATTTAACCGTTAATGTTATATTGTCAATTAATCTTACATTTTCAAACTTAACTGCAATAGCTAAAATGATTCGTCCTTCGACTTTCTCTACCATTGTTAATGACGGATATACATATAAATCCGCATAATCTACAGTGCCTTTCGTATGCGTCTCAATATACTCTTTCACAAGATTTGTAATGATTTCCGGATTACGTTCACCTACCTCAATTCTTTCTTTCGCTATACATAGGCTGCGGTATAAATGAAGAGCCTCTTCACGTTCATCTTGTGATAGGTACACGTTACGAGAACTTTTCGCTAATCCATCTTCTTCCCTTACAATATCAACTGGTACGATTGTAACCGGAATATTGAAATCAGTTACAAATCCTTCAATTACTGCAACTTGTTGAGCATCTTTCATACCGAAATAAGCACGCGTTGGCAGCGTAATATTAAATAGTTTCATTAGTACAGTTGCAACACCAGCAAAATGACCGGGTCTTTGTTGACCGCATAATACGTTCGTGCGCTTCACAACTTCTACTGTTGTTGTTTGTTCTGCTGGATACATTTCTTCTACACTCGGATAAAATAAATAATCTACACCGTTTTCTTTTGCTACATTTTCATCTCTATTAATATCACGAGGATATCGATCTAAATCTTCATTTGGGCCAAATTGCAGCGGGTTTACAAATACACTTAAAACTACAATTTCATTTTCTTCTCTTGCCTTACGTAATAAGGTAGCATGCCCTTCATGTAAATAACCCATCGTTGGAACAAAACCAATACTCTTTCCACTTGCACGAAGTTCGTTTGTAATTTGCTGCATCTCTTGCACTGTAGTTACGATTTTCATTATTGTTTTCCTCCGTATAACGCTAAGCATTCTTCCTCTTTCATTGTGAACGAATGTTTTTCTTCAGGAAATTGCCTTGTCTTTACTTCAGTAACATATTGTGAAATCCCACGCACAATCTCCTCTTGAACAGATGTATATTGCTTCACAAATTTCGGCACACGATTCACGCCGTATGAGATAAGATCATGATAAACAAGCACTTGCCCATCTACTTTTTGTCCTGCACCAATCCCAATTGTCGGTATTGTTAGTTGCTCTGAAATAAGTTCTGCTAACTGCATTGGTACACATTCTAACACAAGCGCTATTGCACCAGCTTCTTCACATTTCTTTGCATCTTCTATTAATTTCTTTGCACTCTCCGCATCTTTTCCTTGCACTTTATACCCACCCAACACTCCTACAGATTGAGGGGTTAAACCTAAATGCGCTACAACAGGAATTCCTGCGTTCGTCAAATATTGAATCGTTGATATAACTTCTCCAGCACCTTCTACCTTCAGTGCATGCGCCCCGCTCTCTTGAACGATGCGGCGTGCATTCACCATCGTTTCTTGTAATGATACGTGATACGACATAAATGGCATATCAGTTACAATAAACGTCTCTTTCGCTCCGCGGCGTACAGCTTTCGTATGATGAATCATATCCTCTACTGTTACAGGTACTGTTGAATCGTATCCGAGTACAACCATTCCAAGAGAATCTCCAACTAAAATCATATCAACTTCAGCTTCTTCTGCTAATTTAGCAGATGGATAATCATACGCCGTTAGCATTGTAATCGGCTCACCTTGCTCTTTCATCTTCAAAAAATCTGTTTTTGTTTTCAAAAACTACTCCTCCTTTATGCAGGAGAGAGGAGATGGCCGCAATCATATAAAAAACCCCTCTGGCCATAAAAGGGCAGAAGGGTTGTGTGTTAGTCGGCATTATTCATCCCTCTGTCCCAGTCCGTTATTGGATCAAGGCAGAATCCAAGTTATTATTTTTCGTATTACTTCGAATCATGGTGCAGTTCGCTCTGATACTGCCCACATTCGAACTAATTATAGCAAACTACAAAAGGGAATTACTACATTTTTTTGAAAAAATAATTTTTTATTCTTATTACGGTATATGAAATTTAATAAGAGAGTATATATGCTAGAAAGTGAAACTTTAATCAGCCCGATCCCCACCTAACTTCTTTGCTTCCGCTGAATTTTGAGGTGGAGGTCTTATTGCCCAGTAAATAGCGGGATAAAGTTTTTATAGATAATTCAATCCTGAAAAGATACATGTTTTTTCAACGAATGTTAAAAAATTCCAAGTTAATTTCTTCTGTAATCAATTTAACTGTATAGTATAACTCTTAAACTAATGATGCAGGTTAATTGAGGAAAAGTACTTAACAAAGGAGAATTGCAGATGTCTATGAACAGGTGGTTATTTCGATTCAGCAGTTTGCTTGTAATGATTGTATGGTGGATGTCTTTAGGATCCTTTCATGTATTTGCCTCAGTTAATGTCGTAACACAACCCACCGATGTAACGAACGTGATTGAGGTTGAACTAAATGATGATTACTTTAATCCAAATGTCATCACGATTCCGCTTGAAGGATCAACAACATTACTATTGAAAAATAAAGGTAAAAACGAGCACACCTTTACAGTGAAAAAACTCGGCATTGACGTCGTAGTTGAGTCAGGAAAAGAAAAGAATATTACCGTGAAACCTAAAAATACTGGTACATATGAATTAATTTGTCGATACCATCTCCTTAAAGGAATGGAAGGCAAAGTAATCGTCAAATAACACGCCAGGCCAACTAGACGGAAGATATCTTGAAATGAACTTTAAATATGAAAAGGATTTATTATCATATTACAAATTTAACTCAAAAATATTGAAATAAAAAGAAGTTCCAAAAGAGGAACTTCTTTTACTTAATTTCGATATCTGCAGAATGAATATGATGTACTTTCCCCTCATGATCCTCCAGAAGTAATACACCATCCTCTGTGATTCCTTTTGCTAACCCCGTAATCGTCTCTCTCATCGTTCGAGCGGTAATTTCTTTCCCGATGCTCACAGCGTAACTTTCCCAAAGAATTTTAATGACAGAGAAACCATTTTGTAAATACTCTTCATATAATTTTTCTAGTTGTAAATAGATTTGTTGCATAAGTTCTGCACGAACAATCGGCTTACCTGATTCAATCGCTAATGAAGTAGCAATGTGCTGAATTTCTTCATCAAAATGTTCTTGCTTTTGATTCGCATTAATACCGATGCCCATAATGACAGCATTAATTTTATCAGGATCCGCTTGCATTTCTGTTAATATACCTACAGCCTTTTTACCTTGAATTAAAATGTCATTTGGCCATTTTATTCCCACGTCTACACCTGTACATTTTTCAATTGCCTGTGCAACACTAACAGCCGCTAACAAAGTAAGTTGCGGTGCATGATGAACTGGAATCGATGGGCGTAAAATAATACTCATCCAAATTCCTGTTCCTTTTGGTGAATGCCATTTTCTGCTTAAACGACCTCTTCCCGCTGTTTGTTCTTCTGCTACAACGATAGTTCCTTCTTCTGCACCTTCATAAGCAAGTTTTGCTGCAATGTGCTGCGTTGATTCAACAGTTTCTTCAAAATACACTGTTCTACCAATTCGCTTCGTTTGTAGCCCTAACTGAATTTCATTAGCAGTCACTTTGTCTGGCTTACTTGCAATTCGGTAACCTAATCGGCGCACAGCTTCAAGTTCATATCCCTCACTCCGGAGATCTTCCATATGTTTCCATACAGCAGTTCTTGAACAACCAAGTTTATCACTAATCGTTTGGCCGGATACAAACTCGCCATCCGCTTCAGAAAAAACTTGTAATAACTGC
Source organism: Bacillus sp. N6 (assembly GCF_052805735.1). Lineage (NCBI taxonomy): Bacteria > Bacillati > Bacillota > Bacilli > Caryophanales > Bacillaceae > Bacillus > Bacillus sp. N6. Next base: position 1,488,149 of record NZ_CM127843.1, on the reverse strand, counting down.
TTTCTTATAGTAGATTGCATCCTTGCAGCCACTCCCTTATACGCTCTTTCTCATTAACTACGTTTCCTTTTACAATTGCTTCCTCGATTTTCTGAAGCATGTCAGCAACCCACGGACCAGGCTTTTTGTTTGCCCAGTTTAATAAATCATTACCAGTCACATTCATTTCTTGACGCCCCTGGATTGGCAATGCATGAAACATTGATTGTACTCGTTTAACAGATGTAGGATCATAGCTTTCAATCATCGCTTCATATACTCTCTCTGCCATTTCAGCGATATAAATTCCCGTTTTATAAAGAAGGACTGTATCCCAATCCTTCTCCTTTCTAGTACGGATTGCCAATAAAACTGCAACAATATCTTTTATTTTTTTATTCGAAAACTTCCATTGACGTAAAAAGACAGATGGATGTTCTTCTCCGATACAATATAAGAAAAATGCCCACGCCTCAATATCCGTTTCGAAAGAATCCCATTTATACTGCGTAGCTTTTAACAGTCTCTCTTCTGACATTTGTAAATATGGCAAATGAGAAAATAGCTTCGTCTCTACTAATTCTTTGAGACCTTTCACACAATATGTACCAGTTAACAATTTCTCAAACTCTACTGTAATGCGCTCAATTGCTATATGTTCTAGCAAATGTCCATACGTTTCAATCGCTTGCTTCGTTTTCGTTTCTAATGAAAAACCTAACGCGCTTACAAACCGAATACCACGCATCATTCGCAGGGCATCTTCTTGAAAACGATCCGCAGCATTTCCAACTGTCACAATTTCTCTCTGTTGAATGGCTTCCTGTCCAGCAAATAAATCAACCATTTCGCCTTCTTCTGTCATAGCAATTGCATTCATCGTGAAATCACGACGTTTTAAATCCTCTTCTAATGAACGAACAAATTGAACACTACTAGGTCTTCGAAAATCTTCATATTCGCTTTCTGTTCGAAAAGTAGTTACCTCATAAGGCTCACCATTTTCTAAAACAATTACAGTTCCATGCTCAAGACCAACAGGAACATTTCTTGGGAATATAGCCATCACTTCTTCTGGTAAAGCAGATGTCGCAATATCAATATCTCCAATCGGCCTATCGATAATAAGATCTCGTACGCTCCCACCAACAAAGTAAGCCTCATGTCCTTGTTGTTTTAATGTCTCAATAATAGAACTAGCTTTTTTAAATCTTTCCATTTTTGTCATCCCTTAGTACGTCATAGTAAATCGTTTCATATTGTGAAACAATTTTTTCTGAGCGAAATTGCTCATAAACACTTTCTCTTGCTCGTTCTCCCATATTACGGTGAAGTTCCTCGTCCTTTAATAGCTGAGTAGCTTGATTTGCCACTCCTGTTGTATCGCCAACTTCACATAAATATCCTGTTTCCCCGTGTTGAATAACCTCTGGAATACCTCCAACCCGTGTTCCGATACAAGGTACACCACACGCCATTGCTTCTAATAAAACAAGACCAAAACTTTCCTTCTCTGATAGAAGCAACATTAAATCACTCATCGCAAGTAGTTCTGCAACATTATCTTGCTTCCCTAGGAATAAAACACGATCTTCAATATGTAAATTCTTCACTATCTGTAAAATCGTACAGAATTCTGGTCCGTCTCCAACAAGAAGCAACTTCGCATCTACTTCTTTAACAATTTTAGCAAATGCCTCAACAACATCCTGCACACGTTTCACTTTACGGAAATTCGAAATATGAATAAGTACTTTTTCACTCTCACTTATACCGTATTCTTTCTTTAATTGAGACATATTACGTTTGAAATATACACGTTCGTCTATAAAGTTATATACCGTTTGAATTTCTTTACTTGGTTTTACAAGCTCATGCGTTTCGTTAATTAATGAGTGCGAGACAGCAGTAACAACATCCGATTGCTCAATACCAAAACGAATTAAATTATTTAACGAAGGGTCGGAACCTAACACAGTAATATCTGTTCCATGCAAGGTTGTAACAATTTTAATACGCTCTCCGATCATTTGTTTTGCTAAATATGCACAAATTGCATGTGGTATTGCGTAATGCACATGTAAAATGTCTAAGTTTTCTCTTTGTGCAACCTCTGCCATTTTACTTGCTAACGCTAAATCGTATGGTGGATATTGAAATACAGAGTACTGGCTTACCGTCACTTCATGAAAATATATGTTTGGATATACTTTATTTAACCGGAATGGTAAACCCGATGTAATAAAGTGAATTTCATGCCCGCGTTCCGCCAATTGCTTTCCTAATTCTGTTCCAACAACTCCAGAACCACCTACAGAAGGATAACATGTAATACCTATTTTTAATTTCATTTACATCCCCCTAATAAATCAGCATGTAATAAAACCGGTTTCTTACTCATAAATCCCTCGGCATACAAGACTCCAACTTCTTTTCCAAACATCTTCTCACGAGCAATCACAGTTTCAACGTATCCTTCTGTTAACGGTGTCTTAACACCATCACTTCCTGTTGAAAATTGACTTTCATATGCTTCTAATGCTTCCACCTTTATAGAGAGGTACTCACTTATATCTATACAAAAATTCGGTTTATGAAAACCATTAATCATATAATTATAAAAAGACTCCACACGATGTGGTGAAAGTTCCGGCATATATTTACGGATTCCTGCTGAAAAAATAGCCTCTTCCACAAGCTTTGCACAATTTGCATGATCTGGATGACGATCTTCATAGTATGGCGCAAAAACTAGTTTTGGTTTATATGTACGGATCACCTTGACAATTTCACGTATATACTCTTCTTTCATATACAAACCACGGTCTGGCATCGCTAAATTCAGCCTCGTTTTTACTCCCATTATACGAGCTGCGACCTCTGCTTCTTCTTTTCTCAACTCTATCGTTCCATTGGAAGAAAGATCAGCTTCTGTTAAATCACAAATACCTACTTCATACCCTTGCTTTGTATATTTAGCGATGGTACCAGCCATGCCGATTTCAACATCATCGGCATGAGCACCAAACGCTAATATATGTAATCCACTCATAATTGTTCCCCTCATTTTCTTAACTTACGATAATCTAAATCTCCTCGCTCTAATGCGTGCATCAACATTTCAGCACTTGCCATATTCGTTGCAAGTGGAATCGCATATACATCACATAAACGAAGCAATGCATTCACATCCGGTTCATGCGGCTGTGCTGTTAATGGATCGCGGAAGAAAATCACCATATCTAAATCGTTTTTTGCAATCATTGCACCAATTTCTTGATCTCCACCAAGAGGGCCAGATTGATATCTTGTTACAACTAATCCAGTCGCTTCCATAATACGAAGCCCTGTCGTTCCTGTTGCAAATAATTCATGTTGCTCAAAAATTGGTTTATATGCGTATGCAAACGAAACCATATCATTTTTCTTTTTGTCATGTGCGATTAAGGCAATTTTCATCCGTTGTCTCCCCTTTAGTCGATAATATTTTCTAAACCGTACACAAGATGATCAAGGTTCATTACTGTCTCAATTGATAGTTTTACACCTGACATAAATGATGCACGATTGAATGAATCATGACGAACTGTTAACATTTGTCCATCTCCACCGAACATTACTTCTTGGTGTGCAATAAGCCCTGGCAAACGTACACTATGAATGTGAATACCGTCTACATTTGCACCACGTGCACCTGCTAGTTGCTCTACTTCATTTGGATGACCTTGCTGCTTTGATTCACGATTTTGACGAATTAATTCTACCGTTTTTACAGCTGTACCAGACGGTGCATCTAATTTTTGATCATGATGTAATTCAATTACCTCAACATCTTGGAAATATTTCGCTGCCATTTGTGAGAATTTCATCATAAGAACTGCACCAATTGCAAAGTTTGGAGCAATAATTGTTCCTACTGCTTTTTCTTTTGCATTCTCTGTTAAATGTGCCAATTCTTCTTCTGTAAATCCAGTTGTACCAATAACAGAACGAAGTCCACGCTCAACTGCAAGTGTAACGTGTTGTTTCCCAACTTCTGGTGTTGTTAAATCTAACAACACATCTGCTTCTACTTCATCTAAACAAGTATGTAAATCAGCGTAAATCGGTGCATGTAATGCTGGCATGCCAGGTAAATCAGAAATCTTCTCACCACCATGCTTATAATCCACTGCTGCTACTAAATTAAAATGTTCCGTTCTTTCCATAAGAAGGACTGCTTCATGTCCCATACGTCCTCTTGGTCCGGCGATAATTACTTTAATTTCTTTCATTATTCTTTCTCTCCCTCATCAATACGTGTCCAGCGATCTTTATCACGTGTATTAAATTTATTCATTACAATGTTATGTGCTGTCTCTAAATCAATATTTAAACTATTTGCCATACAAATCATAACAAATAATACATCTCCAAGCTCTTCTTCAATACTTCTTTCTTTTTCAGTTGTTTTCTTCGGTTTCTCACCATAATAATGATTTACCTCTCTCGCAAGCTCTCCCATTTCTTCCGTTAAACGAGCCATCATTGCAAGCGGACTGAAATAACCTTCTTTAAACTGACCAATATATGCATCTACTTCTTTCTGCATATCTTTCATCGTTTTTGCTTCCATACTATTCACCTCTAATCCTTCCTCTTTCATGTTAGCCAATTCATCGCGATTTGACAAATATTATTCCCCGCCAAACACCTATTTGCGACCCTTTTTTGGATAGACTATAATAAAGTGAAACTTTCTTTTGCGCTTTTTGCAAAAGATTAGCCCATACTAATCGAGTTCTTACTATTTTCACTAGCAACTAGAAATTACTTATTATTATGTTTTACCGTTTCAGCGGAGCAATGTAATCATTACATAATTAGGGGGATTTCTATATGACATCAAAATTGAAGATGCGAAATATTATTTTTATTTTAATCGGTTCCGCTATATTTTCTTTCGGTATTGTCAATATCAATATTGAAAACCACCTTGCAGAAGGTGGGTTTACTGGTATTACACTATTATTGTATTTTTTATTCAAGTTTGATCCTTCCTACTCAAACTTAATTTTAAATATCCCTATATTTTTTATTGGTTGGAGGTTACTTGGCAGAACGACATTTTTATATACATTAATCGGCACATTTAGCGTATCTTTATTTCTATGGATTTTCCAGCGTTACGAAGTGCTCAACTTACATTTAAACTTGCAAAATGATATGACACTCGCAGCTTTATTCGCCGGGGCATTTATCGGTATCGGCCTTGGGATAATATTTAAATATGGCGGGACTACTGGCGGTGTAGATATTATCGCACGACTAGCTCACAAATATGTTGGCTGGAGTATGGGTAAAACGATGTTTATGTTCGATGCTGTCGTTATCGTCGTCTCTATTCTTACCTATTTATCATACCGCGAGGGTATGTATACGTTAGTTGCTGTTTTTATCGGGGCTAAAGTCATTGATTTTATGCAAGAAGGAGCCTATGCCGCCAAAGGAGCGACTATTATCTCAGAGAAAAACAATGAAATTGCTGCCAAAATTTTATCTGAAATGGAGCGCGGAGCAACCTTTTTAAAGGCTGTTGGATCGTATACAAAAGTGGAACGTAACGTACTGTATTGCGTTGTTGCTAAAAATGAAATCGTGAAATTAAAAAATATTATTACTTCTGTAGATCCTCATGCATTTGTTGCAGTAAGTGACGTACATGATGTAGTTGGTGAAGGATTTACGTTAGATGAAAATAAAAACCCTTTACATAATTAAATGTAACTAGAAAAGCGCCTTAGCTTTTCTAGTTTTTTATTACAAGTCTTTTAAGCTTCTCCAAATCCTCATAAATAAGCTCCAATAAACTCCGATTATAAAAAATGGAAGCTGGATGAAAAGTTGGAAAAACATGATATTCATTCTCTGACCATGTAAACTCTGCACTTTGCATATCCTTTAATTTTTGAATGGGCTGTTTTAATAATTGCCCGTGTACATCTGTGATTTTTTTATTTTTTCCTGTTAAACGTTGAAGACCAATATTTCCAAGTGTGACGATAAGCCTCGGATTTATTTTCTCTAATTCATAATCTAACAAAGGCGCATGGGCAACTATTTCTCCTTGATTTGGCGTTCTATTATACTTTTTTTGTATGCTTTCACCATTTCGTTCTTTTTTCTCTCGCCATTTATAAGGTCTACTCCGAACAGCGCTCGTAATATATACTTCTTCCCTCGTAACGTGAATACGCTCTAAAAAACCCATTAATTGTTTTCCCGACCTCCCGCTAAACGGAATCCCATTATGAATTTCTGTTTCACCAGGCGCTTCTCCTAACAACATAAATTTGGGATTTTCAGGACCTTGTCCACTTAAAAAACCTTCTAGTTGATAAGGAGCACTACGCTCTTTCACTTGTTTTACTAAATGGTCTGGATATTTCATTTCCCCCACCGCCTTTCCGCATTACTTCTATTATTTCTATTTGTAATACATTATATAATTCAATCCACACAACAAAAAAAGACTATCAAAATCGATAGTCTTTAGTCGTCGCTACGCTGCATACCAGTATACATTAATACGAGACGTAATAATTCAAATACCGCTACAGCTGCAGCTGCTACATATGTTAATGCTGCTGCATTTAATACTTTACGAGCTTGGCCATATTCATCTGTTGATACGATACCTAACGCTTCAATTTGTTGCATTGCACGCTTTGAAGCATCGAACTCAACTGGTAATGTAACAAGTTGGAACACAACACCTGCAGCCATTAAAATAATTCCTAATAACAATAGTTTCGACATTGTCGCAAATATACCAATCATAATAAATACCCATGATATATTCGATCCAAAATTCGCCACAGGAACTAACGAATGACGAATACGCATAAAGTTATAATCTTGCGCATCTTGAATTGCGTGTCCTACTTCATGTGCTGCCACTGCTGTACCAGCAACTGAATGTCCATAATAGTTATCTGTTGATAATCGAACCGTCTTGGCCGTTGGATCATAATGGTCTGATAAATGACCTGGTGTTTCTTCCACAGCTACATTGTATAATCCATTTTCATCTAAAATTTTTCGAGCCACTTCCGCTCCTGTCATACCTGATGTTGAATAAACTTGTGAATACTTGCTATAGGCACTTCGTACTCTTGACTGTGCATACAACGGTATGATCATTATGATCGCGAAGTAAATTAAATAAAACATCATGAACCTCCATTGAAGTTTTAATTATAGTACTTCTCATTCTATTTTCTTCTGCCACTATTGTCAATGAATAAACCTTACAATCCATATCTTTACTTATTACATTATCTATTTTTAGAATGCACATTACTTTTTCTTTTTTCTCTCTCTCCTTTATACTTTCTCCATCCAACATAAGTTAATGTGAATAAAATAAGTCCCCCAGTAATTGTCATAAACCAAATGAGAGAAGGTGCAATTTCATCCTTTTTTACTGTGTGAAATATCTTTTGCAAATCCCCTTTAATAATCCCTAATTGCATTTGGCCACCTTTCGTTTTTAACATAACGTTACGAAATTCATCCAAATAAGATAAATGAACATTTACACGCTGTACCTCGTTTTCTGGCAAAGCAATCATTAAACTTGGATAAATAATATTGAATTCATTTAAAAATGTATTTAATGTTTGTTGAAACTGCCCAGCATCTTCTTTTTCCATCGCTTTTTCCATTTGAGAAAAGGCATCCATTACTTTCCTTTCTCTTTCCATCCAAAGTGGTTGATATTTCGATACTTGTGCATCAACAGCAAGTTGTAATGCCAACACATTATCCATTTTAGCTTGCTTACCTAAACCTTCTTCAGAGAGCGATTGCTGCGCCTTGTCGTAAGCTAAAGAAATAACTCTAACTTGATCTGGTGTTACTTCATGCTTCTTTTCATTCCCCTTCATTAAAAATTGCTCTGAGAAAAGTTGTAATACTTGTACCGCTTTTTCATCTTCATTACGCTTCACTAACTGTAACGAGTCGTCTAACAACCCTGTTAGCTCATTCCACTCTTCAGCATATATACGTAACGGAAACATTATAATTAGAAATGCTATCAATCCAATTAATGTTCTCTTCATCCCGGTCCCCCCTATAACTACTAGTACAAAATATGTTAATTGGGACAAGAATAGAACAGAACTAAACCGAAAAATATATTATCGTTTTACAAAGAAAAAATTCTCTTTAAGCAGAGAATTTTTTCTTTGACATCCTTTTCTTTTTTATGAAATATCTATATAAGCTATAACAAAGTATACTACCACCTAAAATGAATAATAAAATAGCACACGCAGCATGCATAAAGAACTCCTCTGGTAGCATTAATATAACTGGATCCGTTTCAATATCAAACATCCAATAATCATTACTGAATAAAAGCTTATGGAATAATACAAAGCTCTTTTCAAAATTAATAGCGATTGGTAACATAAGCGCTATCGGAAAAATAATTGTTAAAATTGATCCGTGCAGTAAAAACTTTTCATTTTTCTTTTTTAATAAATAAATTCCCCCTATCACTGCAATCATAATTGTCGCATACATCACATATTGAATCTTTACTAAAATATTTTTAACATCTACAAAATGAATACGGCCATTTGTAGACATATCTAATGTTGGCAAATGTAATGCTCCGTCATAAAACGGGGATAAATATGTAATAAGCACATCGTAATTTCTTTTAATTTCATCCTTCGTCATATCCGCTAAATCAGGAATATTTAAAAAATCAATTTCAAAATAATACAGCCATTTTCCATACACAACTGCCGTTGTTGCGAGTGCAAAAATAGAAAATGCTATGCTATATGAAACAACTAAAGTAATCAATCGATCCAATATTTTTGTACCACTCTTATTTTTCTCCATGTTCTCCCCCTAAATGTTCTAACCATCATAAAGAAAATTGTTTCCTGTGCTCACGTAAGCAACAATAATATGTAATACATAGTACAGCAACGCTTAACCAAAACGTAAAATAACCAATTTCCTCTACAAACAAATGCATAATTCCATATCGTGGCATTTGCCAAAATAAATAATCAATTGCATCGTTATGCAACGTCCATACACCCGCTACTATAAAATGCCATTTTTTTATACGGTAAAATGGAGCATATAAAACACCTTGCACTGCCATCGCGAAGTGCGAAAGCATTAACATGTAGCCCATAAGGCCAATAGGACCTTTTACGTAAATCATAATCGCATTTACAACAACAGCCCAAATACCATATTTTATTAAAGTAACAATCGCTAGCGCTTCTATTAATCCCCAGTTTCTCTTTGTCAAAAAAGCAATTAAAACAAAGACAAAAAAGAGACTCGCCATAGGACTATCTGGTACAAACGGCCAAAATATAGGTGACGTTTCTTTCAATTGATTTCCGTACCATATAAATCCATAAATTGTACCTAATAAGTTAACAATTAATAAAAATAATAATACCGAGCGTTGTCTTAACATTGCATACAAGTACACCAATCCGTATGTCCAACACCTTTCAAGCAAAGTAATTCATTCACTAAATCCTACTCTATTATAACAAACTTCATCCAACTAAATAAAAAAGCTGACTACAAATTTTGTAGTCAGCTTTTTTATTATTTTTTATTATACTTTGCAACGAATTCCGAAAGCTTCTTCAGTTCCTCATCCGTACCTTTAAATACACCTTTAGGCATTGAACCTTTTCCCTCTTTCGCAATTTTAGCAATTTCTTCTGGCTTTAAAGTTAAGTTTTGCAGTGCCGGTGCTGCTGCCCCGCCTTGTAAATTGTCACCATGACATGTTAAACAAGTATTTTTTTGCATTAATTTATAGCCATCATCATTTTTATCAACTGGCGCTGTTTTTACAATTGCTCCTTGTTTTTTTGCAGCTTCCCAGTCGTGGTGTGCTACAGATTCCCAAGTTAAAAAGATAATCGATGCAATTGCTAAAAGCATAAATCCAGTTGCCACAGGACGCTTCAATGGACGTCTTTCTGGACCTCGATCAAGAAATGGAGCTAACAGTAATGCTCCAAACGCAATCCCTGGCATAATAAATGCTCCAATTACAGTAAATGAACCGGAAGCATACGAATACTTTAATAACTGATACAAGAATAAGAAATACCAATCTGGAAGTGGTATATATCCAGCATCTGTTGGGTCCGCCATTCTCTCAAGCGGCGACGGATGCGCCACTGTTAAACATAAATAACCGATTAAAAAAACTGCACCAACCATCCATTCTTTTAACAAGAAGTTCGGCCAAAATGCTTCTGTTTTCCCTGGGTATTCAGAATAGTCTTTTGGAATATTTGGTTTCCGAGCTACTGGTACCCGAGAATCTCCTACAAACTTCATCCCTTTGCCGCGATGCATAATCTCCCTCCTTTAGTTCTTTCCCCTTTAATTTAGCAATCTCTTATAGTGGACCGGAAATACCTTGTTTGCGAATCATGATGAAGTGGAAGGCCATTAAACCTAGAAGTGCTGCTGGTAAGAAGAAGACGTGAATAGCAAAGAATCGAGTTAATGTTTGAGCGCCAACAATTTCGGAATGACCAGCGAGTAATGTTTTAATATAAGGACCAATGAGCGGTGTTTGCTCTGCAATTTGAATCCCTACTTTTGTAGCAAATAAAGCTTTCATATCCCACGGTAATAAATATCCGGTAAAACCAAGACCTAACATAACAAAGAAAATAAGAACACCAACAATCCAGTTTAACTCACGGGGCTTTTTATACGCACCTTGGAAGAAAACTCTGAGTGTATGTAAAAACATCATTACAATTACGAGACTAGCACCCCAGTGGTGCATACCACGAACAATTTGCCCATAAGCAACTTCATTTTGTAAATAGTAAACTGATTCCCAAGCATTTTTAATATCAGGCACATAATACATCGTCAAAAACATTCCAGATAAAATTTGAATTACAGTAACGAAAAAGGTAAGTCCTCCAAAGCAATAGACGAATGCAGAAAAGTGATGTGCCGGGTTTACATGTTCAGGTACTTCATGATCAGCGATATCACGCCATATCGGTGTAATATCTAATCTTTCATCTACCCAATCATAAATTTTATTTAACATCTACTTTGCACCCCCTCTTGGCTTCGCTTTTCCTAGATACAGCGTTCCATCTTTCACTTTAGACTCGTACACATCCAGCGGAGCAAGGGGTGGCGTACCTTTAATGTTCATCCCATCTTTTGTATAACGACCCCCGTGACATGGACAAAAGAATTGATTCGGATGTGCTTTGTCCGAATTCCAGTTAACTGTACATCCTAAATGTTTACATACTGGAGAGAACGCAACAATGTCTCCGCTTTCATCTTTATGAACCCACGCCGATTTTGGTTCTTCAGACTTGTACCAACCATCAACCTGTTTCACTTTAAAATCGAAACGCTTCGGCTCTGTTGTAATATCCTTTACTTGCGCAACAGCAACCATATCTGTTCCGGCTTCTTTTCTTAACACCGGATCAAGCGCAAATCGCGTCATCGGCATTAAAATACCGGCAGCCATAAAGCCTCCTACCCCTGTGAGTGTGTAATTTAAAAATTGTCTTCTTGACACGCGATGTTCTTTCTCGCTCACGAAAATTTCCCCCCTCTATCAGAAATTGTCCCCTCGTGATAAATTATATAAAAAATAAAAACTAGGACACTATCATGATATAATACGCTCATGCACAGGTCAATATCATACTACTCATAATAATAAGAACTTTCTGTTTATTATGAGTTTCCCCACTTCTCTTCCAACATCACCATTATATTTTTTATATGCGCATGAATAACTTCTCTTTTTGCTTGATCACTAAATTGTTCTAATGCTAATGAAGGAAACCAAAATAAATCTCCCTGTAACTCTTGCATATCCTCTTTCCATGAAAAATCACTTGTAACATAAGCAATATGCTTAAAACCTTCGCTTCGTAAATGATTTGTCCATTCTTGCAAACGACCTTTTTCATTCTTTTGACTTTCTACCAAATACGTAAACGCGGGTAGTAAAAGCACTCTTCCTTTATACTCTCTTTCCAATTCCGTGCTCAACAATTCGATAAATTCACCTTGTTCTACAACCATTTTCATTTCTTGTGCTGCCGAAATTGATAAAAGCGGTATTACTCCTGTATCAACATACTCTCTTGCTTGTTCAAACTGTTCCACATCTTTTACACTCCACTTCAAATTCCTTCCCTCCTTCACTTGCAAATGACAGAACTTTCACTTTATATATATTAAACCATACTAAAAGAGGTAAAAAAAGAAAAACTACCCAATATAGGTAGTTTTTCTTGGTGAAAGTCTGAAATTTGTAAAAATTTATTAATCCAAATAAATTCTATAAAGTCTTTAACTCGGCCGTTAATCTATGAAACGCTTCCTTATCTTGCTTATCTAACGCTTCATCAATTTGTTTCAAAAGGCGTTCTCTCCTAAATGAAAATACACTTTCTTCCAAAAACCTTTCTGCAAGTAAACGATCTTTTTCATTTACTTCAATATGCTTTGGTAGATATGGGTTTTCTTCTAATACAGCTACATAATTCGCATTTTGAAACGATGATTTAAAGTTGAGTTGAATATAAATATCCTCATCTCGATTTAAACGAATATCATGAAACGATTTTTCAGCATCTGTTGTCATAACATTTTGTTTAAAAAAGTGAAACGGTGTGTCTTTCACACAATTCGCTGACATCACTAAGCCACGCGGACAATATTTTGCATGCTCTACGAAGTGGACTTTATGCATCAATTGGTCGTGACTCATTAAATAATTCAGAATCCATACACATTCACGCTGTTTCAGTTGGTAATTATTCAAAAACCATTTTACAAAATCCTTCTTCTCGTTTACAGAAACAGGGGTATTCATAGCAATTAAGTCCCTCCTCTGTCTTTCTCTTTTCTTTTTAGATTCAAGAAGCGGCATTCAGTTTCCTTCCAACTTATGAAAAATCCTCTAAATTATATAACAACTCTTCAATATGAATTTGTGTCGGGTCTAGTTGTAATAACTGGGTAAATACTTCTTTCGCCTCTTTTCGCTTTCCTTCTTCCAATAAGAAATAACCGTATTCTTCTAAGAAGTCTGGATGATTCTTAAAAGAAGTATATGCACTTTCATAGTGTTTTAATGCATCCGAATACATTTCTAATTGTTTTTTTGCATACGCAAGGTCCCAAAGTAGTTGTGTATCTGGTTCTCCACTATCAATAGCACGCTCTACAATTGCAATTAACTCTTCGTACTTTTCTTGTCCTTTTAAGATATACGCATATTTTAATGTTGCGCCTAAATGCCCTGGGTCTAACTCAAGTGCTTTTTGAAGAACTTCCTCTGCTTCTACTATTTTTCCTAATTTCGCCGCAATGTTCGCTAACTCTACATAAAACGGAACTGAAAGCTCATCTACTTTAATTCCTTCATGAAGCGTTTCATAGCTTTCTTGAAGCATTCCTTCTTTTTCATAGCTTTTCGCTAAATACATGTACAGTGATGCGTACTCAGGGTCTAATTCTTTTAGTTCTTGCCAAGCACCGATTGCTCTCTGATATTCTTCACCTTGGTATAATGTGAAGGCATATCCAAATAATGAGTGAATATCTTTTTGTTCCTCTAGGCCTGCTTCATAATAAGAAATCGCCTCTTCCCAGTTTCCAATCGCACTTAACGTTTCTGCAAGGCGAAGTGCGATCACAACACCACCCATTACTTTATGTTCAGCTAATAGCGATTCATAATAAGTAATTGCCTTTTGTTCTTCACCTTTACTACTATATAATTCTGCTAACCCAAACGTAATAACAGGTTCATCAGGCATCATTTCTTTCGCCTTTAATAGTTTTTGCTCTGCTACATCATCAAAACCTTGCATTTGGAATAAATCTGCAACAAGTAATAAAGATTGAACATATAAATCGTCATTTTCTGGAATATCATGAAGTACTTCAATCGCTTCATCTTCTTTATCTAGATCAATATATAATTCTGCTAAAAATACAGTGAATTCACTTTCTTCCGGATACAGTAAACGTAAGTCTTCAGTAATCGCTAATGCCTCATCTGTAAATCCAAGTGTATGATAGTAACGAGCGATATCATACTTCTCTTCATCATTTGCAATTTTTAATTGTTCTTTTAATAATTGTAATCCTTTTTCCGCTTCACCATTTTCAATATATGAAACAGCTTGTTCAAACTTTTGCATAAACGTCTCCTTTAATTCTAAAAAATATTCTCTTCTGTTCATTTATCATAAGCAACTCACTGTTAGAACGCAACCTTTAGAATGAGCATGCTTCTTCTTATACTTCTTCTTACAGAGTAGGTAATTGTTCAAAAGGTTCGGATATGACACCGATACCTTATCATCATCTTCTATTGTACCGCTTTCTTTTATGACCGTGCAAATAACTTCTCTCACTAATTATCAAGCCATACAAACCGTGATTTACAGAACAACTTAATTACCAGTCTTCAACCTTTATTTTTAATACGATAAAAAAGGCTCCTATAATAGGAGCCTTCACAATCTCTTAAGAATATGTTTCTTCTTTCTGTACTTGCTCATTTACAAGCTCTTTCAGCAACTCTATAATTTCATCATTTTCTTCTTTCAAACCGACAGTAATACGAATACCATCATCGATACCAAATGCAGCACCAGAACGAACGATATATCCTTTTTTCATTAATCGTTCGAAAGCTTCATTACCTGGTATACCAAGTTTTAAGAAAATGAAATTTGTTTGAGATGGATAATAGAATACGTTATATTCTTTACAAAATGCATAATACTGATTTAGACCTTCAGCATTCTTTTTCACACAATCTTGTAAAAAGGCTTGATCTTCTAATGCAGCGAGTGCTACAGATTGCGCTACAGTTGATGTATTGAATGGTAACCTCGCTACTTCTAGCTGTCCGATTAACTTCGCATCCCCAATCGCATATCCGATACGAAAAGCAGCTAAACCATATGCTTTTGAAAACGTGCGTAAAACCATAAGATTTTCATACTTTTCAAGAAGTGGCAATGTTTGCGGATAGTCTTCTGCTTCCGCGTATTCATAATATGCTTCGTCCATAATAACGAGAGCCGACTTAGGAACTGATTCTAAAAATGAAAGTAATTTTTGTTTCTCAACATATGTACCTGTCGGATTATTCGGATTACAAATCCATACAATTTTCGTTTTATCATCTACTTGCTCTAGCATTGCATCTAAATCGTGAATACCGTCTTTAAGTGATACTTCACGAACTTCTGCTCCTTCAATAACAGCATGGTGATGATATTGTGAAAACGTAGGATTCGCCATTACAACGTTTGTTCCTTCATGTAGTAACGCTCGGCTAATCATTTGAATGACTTCATCTAATCCACTACCAAATAGTAGTTGTTCTGCTTTTACACCTAAATGTTCCGCTGCTTTTGTCCGAAGTTCAAAGGCATATCCATCTGGATAAAGGGCATATTGGCTCGCTAAAGAAGTTAATGCTTCTGTCACACGCGCTGAGCAACCGAATGGATTTTCGTTCGATGCTAATTTCACAATTTTCGATAATCCATATTCCCTTTTTACTTCTTCAATGTTTTTCCCAGGCACATACGCTCTCAAAGTTAACAATTGCTCTTTCACTCTCATTTTTCTTCCCCCAGTCATTTCATTCAATTTGATTACAATACAGTTATAGCCCCTTACTGTAATCTTTTATCATAACCGTCACTATTACGAGAATACCTCTAAATGAGCACTTCACAACACTTCGCTATCATTTTAAACCATATCTTTTTGAAATGCCTCTAACGCAATATGAACAGTCTCATCTGAAATAGATACGACATTCACTACCCCATATTCCTGCATAAGCACCATATGAATTGCTCCTGCATTTGCTTTCTTATCTTGTTTCATCAATTGAACGAGGCGCTCTACATTCAAATCTCTTGGCATTTTTGGATAGCCGTATTTCAAGAACCACTGCTTCATATCTTCATAAGCAAGATCAACCTTGTACACTTGCTCACTTAAAAATATGGCGAATAACATTCCAACCGCTACGCCGTCACCGTGAGTAATATTCCCATACCCTAGCTCTTTTTCAAGAGCATGTCCTAACGTATGTCCAAAGTTCAAATGGGCACGTACACCCTTCTCTGTTTCATCTTGTGACACAACATTTGCCTTTACAGGAATCGCCTTCGTTAATATATGGATTAACTTCTCATCACGAAGATCCGCTAATGTTTGCACTTCTTCTTTTAACCAATGATATAGCTCCACATCACCAATAAGAGCATGCTTTATCACCTCTGCATAACCTGAACGCCACTCTTTTTCAGGAAGAGACTGTAAAAACGGTGTATGATATACAACCGCTTCTGGCTGATGGAATGCACCAATCATATTTTTACCTAACGGATGATTAATCGCTACTTTCCCACCTACTGCGCTATCGTGCGCTAATAAAGTCGTCGGAACCTGCACAAAGCGAATACCCCGCATAAAAGATGCAGCAACAAAACCAGCTAAATCTCCAATCATTCCGCCTCCAAGTGCAAGAATTAAAGAATTTCTATCTAATTTATTTTCAAGAGCTGACGTATGAGCCGCATAGAAATTTTCGAAAGACTTCTCTTTTTCGCCACTTGGTACAACAAACGAAAACACGTCCTGCTCCACTTGTAATGCATCGATAACTGTCTGTAAATGTAGTGATGCAACAGCTTCATCTGAAATGATCATTACGTTAGATACAGCTGGCTGCATATTTTGAACGATCATTGTTAAGTTTGACAACGCTTCTTTACCAACATGTACATCATATTCTTTTGATTTCGTTTGAATATGTATGTTTCCCATTAAAATCCCCTCGCATATTCATTATGTTTCTCAATATTTTCACGAATTAGTTCCATACGATCTAATCCGAATTGTTCTATTAAAGCTGTTGCTAATTCCCAAGCCACAACCGCTTCTGCAACGACACTAGCTGCTGGCACTGCACAACTATCTGAACGTTCAATGCTCGCTGTAAAAGGCTCTTTCGTATCAATATCTACACTTTGAAGAGGTTTATAAAGTGTAGGTATCGGTTTCATCACACCGCGCACAACAATTGGCATTCCAGTCGTCATACCGCCTTCTAATCCACCTGCATTATTTGTTCTTCTTGTATATCCATGCTCCTCATTCCATAGAATTTCATCATGAACTTCACTTCCCGGTCTATGCGCTGCTTCAAAACCAATTCCAATCTCGACACCTTTAAAAGCATTAATACTCATAATTGCAGCTGCTAATTTCGCATCCAGTTTTCGATCATAATGCACGTAGCTACCTACTCCAATTGGCATTCCTTCCACAATTACTTCAACGATTCCACCGATTGAATCACCATTTGCTTTCGCATCATCAATCGCTTTCATCATTTGGTTACCAGCTTCGTCATCTAAGCAACGTACAGGAGATGCTTCTGTACTACTCTTTAATTCTTCAATTGAACTATACGTAACCTCCTTAGCTTGTACACCGCCAATTTCAATTACATGGCCCGCCACTTTAATACCAAGTTCTGCTAACACCTTTTTAGCAACCGCACCAGCAGCAACACGCACCGTCGTTTCGCGCGCTGACGAACGTTCCAGTACATTCCTCATATCTCTATGACCATATTTAATTGCACCATTTAAATCAGCATGCCCAGGCCTTGGTTTTGTCACTTTCCTTTTTATCTCTTTTTCTTCCTGCTCAGTTAAAGGCTCTGCCCCCATAATTTTTGTCCAATGGGCAAAATCACGATTTTCAACAACGAGTGCAATAGGGGAACCTAATGTTTCTCCATGTCTAACACCACTTAAAATTTGCACTTGATCCGTTTCAATTTGCATGCGTCTACCACGCCCATATCCCTTTTGCCTTCTAGCTAACTCTTCGTTTATATCATCCGCTACTAAAGACAATCCTGCTGGAACACCTTCTATAATCGTTGTAAGTTGCGGACCATGAGATTCACCAGCCGTAATATATCGCATACGTTATTCCTCTTTTCGTATATGTATTTATCTCACTATATTAACTTTTATCATTCTAAAAATATTAAAGAAATTATATCATAAATCGACCATTTTCTTATTCTATATTTCCGATAGGCCTAATTTAAATATCAATATATCATAACAGCTCAAACTTCGTAACTAATTGAAAATAAAAAAAGTGCAAGAAGAATACCCCTATTCTCCTTGCACTTTTTACTATTATCACAGTGATTAAAGCGTTTACAAATTATTTCAAAATAATTAGTAAATCCATTCATTCATTAATTTTGAGTAGTCAACTAATTCTTCTTCTTTAAAGAAAATAGCAATCTCGCGCTCTGCGCTTTCTAAAGAATCAGAACCATGAATAATATTTTTCGCAACAGTTACACCGAAATCTCCACGAATTGTTCCAGGAGCTGCTTCATGTGGTCTTGTTTTCCCCATCATGTTACGCGCTGTATCTACTACACCTTCACCTTGCCATACCATTGCGAATACAGGTCCAGATGTAATAAAGTCTACTAACTCACCAAAGAAAGGTTTTTCCTTATGCTCAGCGTAGTGTTGTCCAGCAATTTCCGGAGTGACTTGCATTAATTTTGCACCAACTAATTGAAATCCTTTTTTCTCAAAACGAGCTACAATTTCCCCAATGAAGGCACGTTGTACACCGTCTGGTTTTACCATTAGAAATGTTTTTTCCATAAAAAATCTCTCCACTTCTGAATTATGTATGTAATTGTATATCCCCACACACATATTATCACCCTTATCACAATTGTGCAATAGTTTTGAAATAGAGAGATTATTTTATTTTTTAGAATAAACATTAAAATTTTCGTTTTCCAATATACTTTGCAACATTTTGTAATGCATACTTTGCTTTTCCACGTGGGAGTGGTTTTATTATTTCTAAAGCTTTATGTAAATAACGTTCACTAAACGCAAATGCTTGATCAATTGCTGGACTATTTTTTACAGCATCAATAATTTCTTGCATTTCACTTGCTGTTGTATTTTCATGTACAGATGTGATTTTTTGACGAAGTACTGGATCTTCCATCGCATATAAAGCAGGGAGCGTTATGTTTCCTTGTAATAAATCTCCACCAGCAGGTTTTCCAAGTTTCTCTTCTGTGGAAACGAAGTCTAAAATGTCATCAATAATTTGATAAGACATTCCTACAAAATACCCATACCAAAATAGACGATTTACTGTATCACGATTAGCACCAGCAGCAATCGCTCCCAATTGACAACTCGCGGCAATTAATAATGCTGTTTTTCGCTTTATTCTTCTTAAATACGTTCTTAAATTTTGGTCATAATTGTATTTATCTTTAATTTGTTCAATTTCACCTTTACAGACTTCTAAAATAGTATGTGATAACGCTTGATGCGCCTCTGGGATTTCGATATTTGTTATACATTCAAGAGACTTAGCGAACAAATAGTCCCCTGTATACATCGCAATACGATCTCCCCATTTCGCATTCACAGTCGCACTGCCGCGTCGTAAAAATGCAGCATCAATAACATCATCGTGAACAAGAGAAGCCATATGAATAAGCTCTAACGCAACAGCAACATGCTTAATCGCATCTAACTTATAATCTCCAAATTTCCCTGCAAGCAACACAAATACAGGACGAATTCGCTTCCCACCAGCTTCAATAAGTTGTAATGCTGCCTCTTCTACTAATGGCTGTTCAGAAGCAACTGTCTTTTTTAATTCTTTTTCTATCACATTAATATCCGATCGTAAAAAAGAGTACATAAGTTGTAACTTCATATTGTTCACCTTAACCTAAAACTTCTTTTTTCTTTTTTCTATTTTGATTCTGGTTTAATACCTAAATGCATCGCTGCTACCCCAAAAGTAAATGGTTTCACTTGCACACGTTCAAGTCCAGCTTGCTCAAACATTTGGGCCAATTCTTTCATCCCTGGGAATGCACTAGCAGATTCTTGAAGCCATGAATATTCTTTATAACTTTTCGCAAACATCTTTCCAAATAACGGCATGATATATTTAAAGTATAAAATATACCCTTGTCGAAAACCAATCATTGTTGGTTGAGATGTTTCTAAACAGATTACTTTTCCACCTGGTTTTACTACACGCGTCATTTCTTTTAATACGTGCATATAATCCGGTACGTTACGTAAACCAAACCCAATTGTTACATAATCAAACGTATTATCTTCAAATGGAAGCTCCATTGCATTCCCATGTAGAAGTTCTACTTGTTTTAATTGTAACGCCTCTACCTTTTGCTTACCGACAGATAACATATTTTCACTGAAGTCTAAGCCAACAACCTTTCCTTGCTCACCTACCGCTCCAGCTAGCGCAATTGTCCAATCTGCGGTTCCGCAGCATACATCAAGCGCTTTACTGCCAGGTTGTACATCCATAATTCGCATCGTTTCTTTACGCCACGCTTTATGTCTTTGAAAACTAATTACAGAATTCATCACATCGTATTTATCAGAAATCTTTTCAAATACGTCATGTACTCTTTCTTCTTTTGATTGTTGCATGCTCGTACCTTCTTCCAATGTAAAATTGCTTATGTCTTCTATTTATCCCTTAACACAGAATTTATTTCATTTACGTCTGTGTGATTTTCTAAAAATTGTTTTTCTTTCTTTCTCAATTCCATCATCCAACCATTAATCACTACTTCTGCTTTATCCCCTAAAGCATCTTGCACCGCTTGAAAAACAGGTGAATGTTGTTTATCAGCATACAATTGAATTTCTTTTTGAAGGCGATTTCCACCTAATACGTATGTGATAAATGGCTTCCAATGTGATAAATGAAAATGATCACATGTTTTTTGAAGGAGCGCAGACTCAATCGTTACTACGCTTTTCATTATGTCATCCGTCGTTTCATGCGCTTTTTGGTATAACATAATTTTGTGTTCATTTATCTCTTTAATTCCTTCAGCAAGTGCACGAATTAAAACAATATCACGATTCATAGACAATAAATAATAATATAGTCCACTATAGTAATCGCCTGCAAGTACTGTTAATTGACGACATTTATGGAATTCAATCTCTTCCTCGCCTGCTTTATTTGATACCCTTTCATGCGTATCAAGCGCAATTTGTACAAGCATAATTGTTACTACGTAATGCTCAATTTGTTCTATATGTAAGTTTGCACTCTTTAAAGCACCATATAACAATGCTATCTTTTCTTCATCAATAAATGGTTCTTCAATATAGTTTATAAAATAAGGATGGCGTAATTTCTCCATCAATTTCTCTTTTATACCCGCATACCCTCCGTAGATGTCACACACAAAAAATCACCCTTGTTTTCTAATTCATAAAACTTATTATAACACATACACTCTATTTTCTATAACCAAAACTTGGCTACACCTACCATTCATGTAAGCAATCTTTCTAATCTCACTCTGTCTAGCTAAAACTATATCATTTATTTACTAAAAAAAAAAAGAAAAGCAGTTTCCCGCTTTTCTTTACTTCGCTTTAATAAACGATAAAATTTCACTGCGCGCTGCAGCATCATTTTCAAGCACACCACGCACTGCTGTCGTTACTGTTTTCGCACCTGGTTTTTTCACACCACGCATCGTCATACACATATGTTCTGCTTCTACTACTACCATTACACCATGAGGCTCTAGTACTTCCATAATAGAGTTCGCTACTGTTGATGTAATACGTTCTTGCAGTTGTGGACGACGTGCAATTGTATCTACAGTACGAGCTAATTTACTTAACCCTGTCACCTTTCCACCTTGCGGAATATATGCAACGTGAGCAACTCCATAGAATGGAACTAAATGATGCTCACACATCGAATAAAATGGTATATCTTTTACTAGTACAAGCTCTTCGTGATCTTCTCCGAATACTTTATGCAAATGCTCTTTCGGATCTTCATGCATACCTGAGAACACTTCTGCGTACATTTTTGCAACACGCTTTGGCGTATCAAGTACTCCCTCACGATTTGGATCATCCCCAATCGCCTCTAAAATAAGGCGTACTGCATGTTCAATTTGTTCTAAATTAACTTTTGCCATCCGCTAGCCCTCCCGAAAACCTAAAAGTGATACGAACACATTCTAGCATATTTATGTTTTTAAAAGCAAAAAGAAGAGTTCCCAAAAAGGAAACTCTTCTTCCCTGTTAATATGTAAGGATTATTTAACCGCATCTTTTAACGCTTTACCAGGTTTGAATGCAGGTACTTTACTTGCAGCGATTTCAATCTCCTCACCTGTTTGTGGGTTACGACCTTTACGAGCCGCACGCTCACGAACTTCGAAGTTACCGAATCCGATCAGTTGTACTTTATCACCTTGTTTTAAAGCTTCTAAGATAGAATCAAAAACAGCGTCTACTGCTTTTGTTGCGTCCTTTTTAGAAAGGGAACTTGCTTCTGCAACAGCATTGATTAAATCTGTCTTGTTCATGCCATTCACCTCCTCCCAAAGATAAGACTGTATAATGATCATAAAATGAGTCTTACTTTCATTTGTAGGCAATTTTTACAAATTCTATACTACAAAGATGTAGATAAATCATTATCAACGCCTATATTATACGATTCTCCTTTATAATTCAATATTTTTAAGGAAATTGTTACTCTGAAAATGTGAAAATCTGATGAAACTTGACAATTTACAACAATGTATTAGATAATGACTGTTTATTTTTCTATTTTATAATCGGAAAAACAAAAAATCCCTCTACAGTGAGAGGGATTTTTCTTATAGTATAATCGCAATTAATCCGCCAGATCCTTCATTAATAATTCTTTCTAGCGTTTCTTTTAATTTATATCTAGCATTTTCTGGCATTAAAGATAATTTCGCCTGAATTCCTTCTCGAACAATCGAGCTAAGCGAACGTCCAAATATATCAGAATTCCAAATTGATAACGGGTCATCTTCAAAATCTTGCATTAAATAACGAACTAATTCTTCACTTTGCTTTTCAGTACCAATGATCGGCTCAAACGTTGACTCTACATCTACTTTAATCATATGAATAGATGGCGCTACCGCTTTTAACTTCACACCAAACCTTGAACCGTGACGAATAATTTCTGGCTCATCTAAGCTCATATCCGCTAGCGCAGGGGCTGCTACACCATATCCTGTTTGCTTAACCATACGCAATGCATCTGCCACTTGGTCATATTCTATTTTCGCATGAGATAAATCGAGCATAAGCTTCAATAAATGATCTTTCCCTCGAATTTCTACTCCTACTACTTCTTTTAAAATCTGATCATATAATTCATCTGGCGCATATAAATCAATCTCCGCCACACCTTGCCCCATATCAATGCCAGCTAGGCTCGCTCGATCAATAAATTCATATTGACTAAACTGCCAAACAACGCGATCCACATCACGAAGACGTTTTATATCCTTCACAGTTTCTTGAACTGCTTCTTGATAACTTTGACGCAACCAATGCCCTTCATTTAGCACCATTACCCAGCTCGGAAGGTTCACATTCACTTCTAATACAGGGAATTCAAATAGCGCTTCACGAAGTACATTATATACATCTGTTTCTCTTAAACTCTCCACACTCATTGCAATAACCGGGATATCATATTCTTCTGATAAACTTTGGCGTAATTGCTCTGTATCTGGATGATACGGCTGTACCGTATTAATTATCATAATGAAAGGTTTTCCTACTTCTTTCAACTCATTTACAACGCGTTCTTCTGCCTCTATATAATCTCTTCTTGGAATTTCACCAATTGTTCCATCTGTTGTAATTACAACACCAATTGTTGAATGTTCTTGAATTACTTTACGCGTGCCGATTTCTGCAGCTTCATGGAATGGAATAGGTTCTTCATACCAAGGGGTATTAATCATGCGCGGGCCATTCTCATCTTCATAGCCCTTCGCTCCTGGAACCGTATATCCAACACAATCTACTAATCGAATGTTCACTTCAAGTCCTTCATCTACTTCGATAGAAACCGCTTGGTTTGGAACAAACTTCGGTTCCGTCGTCATAATTGTACGACCAGCAGCACTTTGAGGCAATTCATCCTGCGCTCTTTGACGGTCAGACTCATTCTCAATATTTGGAATAACTACAAGTTCCATAAATTTTTTAATGAATGTTGATTTCCCTGTTCGAACAGCTCCTACAACTCCAAAATAAATATCACCGCCTGTTCGTTCTGCAATATCTTTAAAAATATCTACCTTTTCCAAGTGATTCCCTCCCTCAAAATTTTTGGGAATAATTCCGCGTTTATAGTCAACTAATACCTTCTCTAACGTTGCCTATAATATCTGATATAATATAATGGTATTCTAGAAGTTCGGACAATATATCATATAATTTTGTCCAATTTCATATGACTATTAAAAAATATCTTTTGTTTGCATCGTAAGTTGTATAACATAAAAAACCTTTCTTCTAGAACTTATTCACTAAAAGAAAGGTTCATGACTTATGATTTTAAAAAAATTGGTTCTCCGTTCTTTACTGTGTACGGTAAAGAATAAGCTGGTACAAACGGGGAACCTTTCGAAAGTATATTTCGAATATCTTCTCCCTCCGTAAACTGCCCTTCATTTTTTTTCAAAGCGTCATATAAGTCGATTCTATAATCAACAAAAACTTCTCCTTTTTCATTAATTACAAAAGGAAGCCCTTTACCAGAATATGGACTTGTCACTTGTGGCACATCTTTATATCCCAGTTTTTTGAAATCCAATTCATATACACCATCTGAAATTACTTTTTTAAAAGGTGGATATTGATGTTCATCACGATACATCCTAAGTTTTAAAGATAATTCCTGAATTTGTTCAGCCATCCTAACATCAATTAACTTTACTGTTGGATTTGTTTCAACGTCTATTAATACGTATTGATATACTCCTCCACTTTCATATGCATTCCCTGGCGCTTCTTGTATGTAACGCGGAGTAATCTGTTGAAAATCGATTGGATACTTTTGATAAATAGGTGTACTCATATCCCTCGTCTTAATTGGCAATATCCCATCATTTTGCTCCTTAAATGTCACAACAGCTTTTTGAACAACCTGTAGCTGATCTTCATAAGGAACCGCATTTTGCTTCATATTTTCTTTCGGATACAGACACCCCGTTAAAAGGCTCATACAACAAAATATTAAAATAATATGGACTTTTTTCACTAGCATCACCTTTTCATACTAATATAACTTGCTCTGTATGTAGTATTTTCGAGACCATTCCATTTACTGCTGTACAGGTCCACTAAATACAACAAGAAAAATAACAATTCCTGACACAACCATAAGGGTGTACGCTACTAACGCTGTAATCCCTTTCAAAAATTTATTCTTTATTTTATGTCTACTTAATAAAATAAAACTTACTGCAAAAAACATAAATCCAATTGCCCCTAAAGCCAACCACATTTTCATAAGCCCTTCTGACATATACACACCCCTTTTTATTAATCTATTTTTATACTATTTTAACAAATTAAAATCTTTAAACAAATACAAAAAGAACATTTTACTACAAATCGCAAATATGTAACTTTAATCAATAGGTTTTTCAGCATCTTCCACCAATCTAGATAAAAATAAAACCGAAGCGATTATATCTCTCGCTTCGGTTGACCAAATATGCCCAAAAACAGCTCTATTCCCATTCTTTCATGGCTATCATATGCAATCTACAAACTCTTTGTTTCTCATAATTTATTTTTTAAACATTTTGCTTAACGAGCCAAAATCCGCTGGCATATTATTATTAATAATCGCTTTTACAATTTGATCCTCTTGCTCTTTCGGCACTTCACGTCCCGCCATAAGAGCCACTTGATGAATCAATTGACGAAGTACAGTTTCATCACGTAAATTCGCATTTTGCACGGATGATGCTAATTTAAAAATATCCTCTTTATTTACTTTCGCTTCCTTCTCAATATTATTAAAAATGTTATTATCCATTCTTTTCACCCTCTCCTCAAGTTACTCTTCATCCTATGCAAAAATAAATAAATGGTGAAAAGACCCATAAAATAAAAAAGCGACAGAAGTACAAATGTACTTCTGTCGCTTTTCTTTACAGTAAGTCAGGTATAGCTTCCACTTCATGTTTTCGAACACGTCCCATTAATGAGCCTACCGCATCTTTTACGTTATTCCCATTGAACAGTACGTCATATAAAGCAGCTGTAATCGGCATTTCAACTTCCATTTTCTCTGCCAATTCATGAGCAGCTTTCGTTGTTCTTACACCTTCCACAACCATACCCATGCTTTCTAACACTTCTTCTAAAGAATGTCCTTTTCCAAGCATATTTCCAGCGCGCCAATTTCGGCTATGAACACTTGTACAAGTTACAATTAAGTCTCCCATACCAGTTAGACCAGCAAACGTTAACGGATTCCCGCCCATTTTTCTTCCTAAACGAGCAATCTCTGTTAAACCACGTGTCATCAATGCCGCTTTTGCATTATCACCTAATCCAAGACCATCAGTTATACCAGCAGCTAATGCGATAATATTTTTTAACGCACCACCAAGTTCAACTCCAACGATATCTGGATTTGTGTATACACGGAAATAACTATTCATGAATAAATCTTGTACTTCCTCAGCCGCTTCCATACGCTTTGCTGCAGACGTAACTGTTGTCGCTTGTCGTAAACCAACTTCTTCAGCATGACTCGGTCCAGACAATACAACAACATCTTTAATTAAGTTCTCTGGAATTTCTTCCTCGATTACTTCCGAAATACGTTTTGACGTACCAGGTTCAATCCCTTTACTCGCATGAATCCAAGTAATCGGTTCTGTAACAATTTCTTTCATCTCTTGTAATACATCTCTGTACGCTTTCGTCGGTACTACTAGCAGTACTGTATTTACATCTACTAATGCTTCTTCTAAAGAAGAGTAGGCTACGATTGTGCTTGGCAATGTAATGCCTGGGAGATATCGACTATTCTCATGTTTCGTATTCATTTCATCCATAAGTTCTGAGCGATTTCCCCAAATACGTACATCATGTCCATTGTCAGCTAATACCATCGCTAACGCTGTTCCCCAGCTACCTGCTCCTACTACTGTGATTTTTGTCATAAAATCACATCCTCTCCATTAGTCTCTTGCTCGAGCAATAATGTGAATCGGCGTTCCTACAAAACCGAACGCTTCACGTAAACGATTCTTTAAGAAGCGCTCATATGAAAAGTGCATTAATTCTGTATCGTTTACAAACACAACAAATGTCGGTGGTTTTACCGCAACCTGTGTCGCATAGAAGATTTTCAGACGGCTACCATTATGAGTCGGTGTTGGATTCATCGCTACCGCATCCATAATTACATCGTTTAATACGTTTGTTTGTACACGGATACTATGGCTTTCATTTACCTCATTGATAACCGGTAATAACGTTTGTGTACGTTTTTTCGTTTTTGCAGATAAGAATACAATCGGCGCATAATCCAAGAATTGGAAATGAGCACGAATGTTTTCTTCAAATGCTTTCATTGTTTTTTCATCTTTTTTCACTGCATCCCATTTGTTTACAACGATAATAACAGCTCGTCCTGAATCATGAGCATATCCAGCGATTTTTTTATCTTGCTCAATAATTCCTTCTTCTCCGTCTAAAACAACTAAAACAACGTCAGAACGTTCAATCGCTCTAAGTGCACGAAGTACACTATACTTTTCTGTACTTTCATATACTTTTCCTTTTTTACGCATACCAGCTGTATCGATGATTACATAATCTTGATCATCTTTACTATATGGTGTATCGACAGCATCACGCGTCGTTCCTGCGATATTACTTACAATTACACGTTCTTGACCAAGAAGTGCATTTACAAGCGATGATTTCCCTACGTTTGGACGTCCAATTAAAGAGAAACGGATTGTTTCATCGTCATACGCTTCTTCTTCAATCTTTGGAAAATGATTTGCAGCTTCATCTAACAAATCACCAAGTCCTAAACCGTGTGTACCTGAAATCGGGAATGGCTCGCCAAATCCTAATGAATAAAAATCATAAATATCACTACGCATTTCTGGATTATCAACTTTATTTACCGCAAGTACAATTGGTTTTTTAGAACGATACAAAATTTTAGCAACTTCTTCATCCGCTGCAGTTACACCATCGCGACCATTCGTCATAAAAATGATAACATCTGCTTCATCAATCGCAACTTCCGCCTGTTGACGAATTTGTGTCAAGAACGGCTCGTCTCCAATATCAATTCCACCTGTATCAATAATGTTAAACTCATGATTTAACCATTCTCCCGCACTATAAATACGGTCTCGAGTTATACCTGGGATATCTTCTACGATTGAAACTCTTTCTCCAACTATTCTATTGAAAATAGTAGATTTTCCTACGTTCGGGCGGCCTACTATTGCTATTACTGGTTTCGGCATATACTTTCATCCTTTCAACTTGCTTCTGTTTATTATGTAAAAAACCCTTCTTTGTGCAAGAAGGGATTTGCATTCCAGAATATTTCTCAACGTATCAAAACACCTCACATTATAACACACGTTCCTAATGTTTCACAATAATATATACATTCTCTTGTAAGCGATGCGCAATACCATCTAAAATTGCCTCTAAATTATTTGCAACAAATTCTAGTTCCTCCATCGACTCACAAACAAATAAAGGAGCACCACCTGCAAATTTTTCTGGCGCTGTTGTAATAACTGCCAGGATAACGCTTTCTAACATCATCTCTTATCTCCCCTTCCTTTCGGGGCTTCCGATGACATATGGACAGCACTTTCTAACGTTGGTACATTTCCTATGACACTTATCGCTTTCTCTGCATCTTGATCTTGCGGTAAGACAAAAATCCCAACCCTGCCATCCTCTAAATCACGCTTTGCTAACGGTACAAGCGCTGGTGTACCAGAATCTCTATAAATGCCTAACGCCACCGAAACATCGTGTAAAATAGCTTGCCGTTGCCCTAAATTTGAGATTGTCACCATCGCATCAATTGATTTCGGTTTTAATATAAACCCCATGCCATATTTCATAATCTCTTCTTGCCTCACCGGCAATCCAATATTCATAATATAAATATTATCGATATAAAGCCCTGCTCCTTCAAAACGCAGCGGAACATGCTCAATATCTACAAGGTCATGGAGTCTTCTACCAGACATTAATTTTTTCGCAATAAAAAATGCGATTATAGCCATAATTACTCCAGCAATCCATGAACGGAACCCTATATACGCAAACGTCGTTGCAAACGACGTTAACATCGCCAAATAGTTGCGACTTTCAAAAACCAATGCAATCCCTTCAATGTACGTATTTCCACGCGGTACGAGCTCATATCCATCTAATTGTTGAAGTGTATTTCTTTCCATATTACGTACATCACGAAATTGTGTCGCTGCTAACGTAAGAAATGTAATGGCAGAAAAATCTTTTTTCAAAATAGATGGGATTGCAATCGCTCCTAAAGCTGCTGCAATTAACCCCATTGCAATATGAATAATCTTTCCATGTAGTCTCGTCGGATATTGCCGTGTATCCGTCCGAAGCATTAACACCCTTGTAACTGTCCCCGCTATTACGCCGCATAAAATGGCTGGTGTATATTCAGTCATGTATTACCCTCGCCTTTCTTTTACGTGTTTTTCTCTTAAACTGTTCCATGTATACTGATGCTTTTGCAATCCAAAACAATACTGCCATGAATAATGTAGAAACGGCGACGATATCAAAAAATGCTAAACTACCGTAATCATATGGAAAATTCAATTTCCGAAAAATAAATGTCACTAGCAACTCTCCTTGTAACATCCCTACATATAGGGAACATAATCGTAATATGCGATCCCCATGCAATAACACCGATGCATACACAAGAGCACTACTTAGCAGAAACACTCTATCCACCACAATCCAAATCGGATCATATATCTCTAACAGATGAAAACTTGTATATAACATCGCAATAATAAGTGCCGAAAGTAAGCTATATAATTTTTTCCAAACAGAATACAGCGCGATCCCTATAAAAGAAATAATACAAAGTAAAAGAGCATTTACTGATACCATGAATGAGGCGATCGTTACATGTAACGGAGAGCAAATTATAAAAATCAATATACAAGCGCCTAACTTCCACCGAATATGGTCCTTTTTCATAAAAAAGGTTACGACAACCCACCCTATCCAAGCTATAAAATAAAAAGTACTTCCATCCATCTACTTCACCTCCTATGTTTTCCATTATGGGAATTTTTTATGAAAGTTAATCCACTTTATTTACGCATAGTTTTTTCTTATAACAGCAACACTTTTAACAAGGAGGTGTTATTCATTATGGGTAAAGATCGCCAAGAACGAAAACTACGAGAATCACGCCGCGTTGAATCTGATCGTGATCAATCACTACAATATCCAGGTGCAACTGGACTTGATACACCAGAGCAGGCTCGAAAACAAAACCAGCACTAATGAATACAAAAAGACGGTTTCGATATTGTACGAAACCGTCTTTTACATAATCATTTTAATGATTTTTATTTATATCGAAATAATATTTTGTGTACTATATCCTCCTATCACTTCTTTTTACCTCCACCTATTTCCTTTAGAAAATCAAGCCCTCTCCAAAAATCTAGTAACTAATCATCTTCATTTTTTAACCTTTTTTCAATTACAATTTTTATAAAATACCAATTCCATTTTATATTACGAGAAAGAAAACAAAACAAAAAAATCAACCGAACGGTTGATTTTTTATCTCCTACTATAATGCGCAGTATCAATACCACGCTGCATTAACCAATGATATGTTTCACCTTTTACAACAAGAGGTACAGATTGCAACTCTTCTATCGTCTTCGCACCAAGAGCTGTCATAATAAATTTCAAATCTGTATGTAGAAGCTCAATTTCATCCACTAATTTCTCGATACCATCTTGCATTAAAATACGTAAAAAGTAACCAGCAAACGCAGTTGTATTCGCCCCTAATGCGATTGCTTTCGCTACGTCAAGCGCTGTCTGTATACCCCCTGATGCAATAAAAGAGAGGTTATTATTTGTAGAGGTTGCTTCAATAATCGAGGTTGCTGTTTGTATGCCCCAGTTATTAAAATAAGAAAGCATTCGCTGTCTTCTTTCATTTTCAACAGCAGCAAAATTCGTACCACCTTGCCCACCAATATCAATTGCCGTTACACCTACGTTCGCTAACTGTTGCATTGTTTCCTTACTCATCCCAAATCCAACTTCTTTTACAATGACAGGAACTTTACTATTTAAAACAATTTTCTCTATGCGCTGAAGTACACCAGTAAAGTCACGGTCTCCTTCTGGCATCGTTAACTCTTGTATGACATTTAAATGAATTTGCAATGCATTCGCTTCAATCATATCAACGGCACGCTCTGCCTGCTCGATAGTTGCCTCACTACCTAAATTAGCAAAGAAAATACCATTCGGATTTACCTTTCTAATCACCTTATAAGAAGCAGCCTCATTTTCATCTTTTAACGCCGCCATTTGCGACCCTACAGCCATAGCAAGGTTATGCTGTTTCGCTACATATGCTAATTGCTCATTAATATGTAACGTTTTCTCTCCTCCACCACCAGTCATCGCATTGATAAAAATCGGCGAACTTAGTGAAAGTTCGCCGATTTTTGTTTCACATGTTATTGTGTCATAATTTGAATTTGGCAAGCTTTGATGCACAAAATCAATATCATGAAAGCCATGCGTACGAGACTGACCAGTAGAAAGAGCGTATTCAATATGATCTAATTTACGTTTTGCCCTTACCACTTGTACCCCTCATTATTTCTTTAATTTTTTCAGTTGTTCACCAATAATATCACTTAATTGGAAAGTAGCAGAATCAGCATTTGGCTCATACTGACTATAATCTTCAATTACATTATTTTCCTCAAGCGCTTCTTTTATACTTAAAGAAATACGTTTCTCTGCTACGTGAACTTCAAGTACTTTCACTTTTACTTCTTGTCCCATTTCCAATACTTCATTCGGGTTTTTCACGTGACGATTTGCAATTTGAGATACGTGTACAAGTCCTTCAACGCCAGGTAAAATCTCAACGAATGCACCAAATGTAACAAGGCGTTTTACTACTCCCTCACGAATATCTCCAGCTTTTATTTCGCCAGCAACGTTTTCCCAAGGTCCTGGTTGAGCCGCTTTAATTGATAAAGAAATACGTTGTGTATCAGCATCAACAGATAACACCTTTACCTTAACCTTTTGACCTTGCTCTAATACTTCAGAAGGTTGCTCTACACGTTCGTGTGAAATTTGTGAAATGTGAACTAAACCGTCCACGCCACCAACGTTAACGAAAGCACCAAAGTCAGTTAATCGTTGCACTGTTCCTTCAACAACGTCACCTTCTTTTAATGAAGAAATTGCTTCTTTTTTCTTAGAATCTAGTTCTAATTCTACTACCGCTTTATGCGAAAGGATTACACGATTTTTTTCACGGTCTAATTCAACAATTTTCACCGCTAATGTTTTACCTTTATAGTCAGTAAAGTCTTCTACATAATGTACTTCTACAAGTGAAGCTGGAATAAAACCGCGAACACCAAGGTCCACAACTAATCCGCCATTCACAATATCTTTTACAGTAACATCAAATACATAACCAGAAGTAAATTTCTCTTGTAATTCTACCCATGCTTTTTCTGCATCAACAGCACGTTTAGATAAGACAAGATCATCTTCTTCTAATTTAATAATTTTCAACTCTAGTGTTTGATCTAATTCTACAACATCGCTTGCTTTTTCAATATGAACGTTAGCTAATTCACTAATTGGAATTACGCCATCTGTTTTGTATCCAACATTTACAAGCACTTGTTTCTCTTCAACTTTCGTTACAGAACCTGTAACAACGTCACCAACTTGTAATTCTTTTGAATCCATAACTTCTTCATTCATTTTCTCTACCATGGAAATACCTCCCTACAGAATTGACAAAGCATTTTTTTATGTATATACGAAATGAAAACAAAGTTTTCATTTGCATGTTTAAGAATTTCTCATCACATACTCTTTTTCAATACCATTCACAAGAAAATATATTAAACCTATATAAATAGTATACAGCAAAACCAGCTTGAAAAAAGTATGTTTTGAAATATAATAGCGAATATATTCTGACAGTTTTATTCCTCTTTAACTAACTTCTTACAAATCAGCTCATTTGTCAAGGAAAGAGACTCACAATTCACGTATCCTTTACATTTCTATTTCAACAAAAAAAGAAAGAGGATTATCCCCTTTCTTTATTTCGCAAACACTCCTGAAACAATACTCATAATTTTTTGGACAACTTCTTCAATTGATAAAGAAGTCGTATCTAATTCCAATGCATCATCAGCCTTTTTTAGTGGAGAAACTTCGCGTTCTGAATCTAATTTATCACGCTGAGCAATTTCTTCTTTTAGCTGCTCTAAATTAGAAGCGAAACCTTTATTTAAATTTTCTAAATGCCTTCTTTCCGCTCTTTCTTCAACAGAAGCAAGCATAAAGATTTTCACTTCAGCATCCGGTAATACATGTGTACCAATATCACGGCCGTCCATTACAACGCCGCCTTTTTTCGCTAACTCTTGCTGACGACGTACCATTTCTTCACGAACAAGGCGATGCTTCGCTACAATAGATACTCGATTCGTCACATCAGGTGTACGGATTACTTCAGAAACATCTTGTCCATTCAAAAATACAAGCTGCGTATTTTCTCCTTGCTGAAATTCAATATTTACATTCTTTACAACTTCCATTAACTGTTCTTCATTTTCAATATCTACTTTTTGTTCAAGGGCTGCATATGTAAGCGTACGGTACATCGCGCCTGTATCAATATAAACGTAAGAAAGTTCCTTCGCAACAACTTTTGCCACTGTACTTTTCCCAGCAGCTGCTGGACCATCTATAGCAATTGAAATTCGTTTATCCATTGTAACACCTCATTTTTTCACTTATAAAACAAAACGAAAAGCAGGTGTTCACCCTGCTTCTTCTCATTTGCTTCACGTCATTAAATCCTCAATTATTGTAGCATAATCCTTCATAGAAGAAAATGAAAACTACCTATTCACCTGCAAGATTTCTGCTTTATTTTTTACCATGACACCTTCGTAATAAACAATTTTAGATAAATATTTCACTGATGACTTATGTATAAATAACAATTGTACAACAGAAAGACAAATGAATTGTATTATTAATATACGAATAAAAATTCTCTCCATCTTTTTCAACATAATTGCCCCTCCTATACTATATTTGCACATTTCGTTTCGTGATTTTATACATCGTACATATAGCAGTTAATTTTATTGTCATTTTCGAGGCATACTTTTATACATTTCCATTGTCGAATTTACTCAAAACATGTTATGTTCTAAATGTATTTTTTTACTTGAAAGGGGTATAAGCATTGAAAAGAATCCTAGTTTTACACACAGGTGGAACAATTGCAATGGAGGAAGATAAAGAAACTGGGGTCGTACAACCAGGTGAAAAAAATCCTCTTTTAAAATTCATTCCTGATTTAGAAGGCGATGTTGATTTAATCGTTGAAGATGTGTTCCATCTACCATCTCCTCATATGACACCGAGCGAAATGTTACAATTACAAGTCATCATTGATGAAAGAGTAAAACAAGACAACATTCATGGCGTAGTCATTACGCATGGTACGGATACATTAGAAGAAACAGCTTATTTCTTAGATTTAACAGTACAAGCAACCATTCCGATTGTTGTGACAGGTGCAATGCGCTCTAGCAATGAGTTAGGTGCTGATGGTCTATATAACTTCTTATCAGCTGTAAAAGTTGCTAGTTGTGATGAAGCTGCAGAAAAAGGTGTTTTAGTCGTATTAAACGACGAAATTCATTGCGCTACAAATGTAACGAAAACACATACAAGTAATGTCGCAACATTCCAAAGCCCACAATATGGACCAATTGGAATGGTAACAAAACGCGGTGTTGTCTTCCATCACGCTTTAGTACATCACGAAACATATACGATAAACAAAGTATCTAAAAATGTAGTTGTTCTAAAAGCATATGCCGGCATGGATGATACATTATTAGCAGCAATCGAAAATCTTCCTGTAGACGGTATTGTTATCGAAGCGCTTGGACAAGGTAATCTACCTCCAAGAACACTTTCTAGTCTAGAACGATTATTAAATAAAGGTATTCCTGTCGTATTAGTTTCTCGCTGTTTCAACGGTATCGTTCAAGACGTATATTCGTATGAAGGTGGCGGTAAACACTTAAAAGATATGGGCATTGTATTCACATACGGCTTAAATGCACAAAAAGCACGCATTAAATTACTTGTCGCATTAGAGAATACAAATTCTCATGAATCCATTCAAAATATGTTTATGCACGAATAAAAAGGAGCTGTCGAGGTTTTCCCGACAGCTCCTTTTTATTTTTCTCTTGATGCAATAGTTTGTGCAATCGCATCTCCATGAAATCTACCGTTCTCGATAAATATTTCATTTGCATTATTTCCAGCAGCTATGACACCTGCAATGAAAATATTTTCAGCATTCGTTTCCATTCTATCCTCTGTATAAATTGGACGTCCTGTTTCTTCATCAATCTTAACACCCATCTTTGTTAAGAAGCTATGATCAGGATGATAACCAGTCATCGCAAATACAAAATCATTTTGGATTGTAAAATCTTCACCATCAACTGTAAACGTTAATGTATGCTCAGTAATTTCTTTCACATGAGCCCCGAAATGCATTTGAATTGTGTCATTTCGTACTAACGCCTCAAATTCCGGCAAAATCCAAGGCTTTATGCTTGGTGAATACTCACTTCCACGATACAGTACCGTTACACGCGCACCAGCTTTAACAAGTTCTAACGCGGCATCTACACTCGAGTTTTTCCCACCTATAACTACTACATCTCGATCAAAATAAGGATGCCCCTCTTTAAAATAGTGAGCTACTTTCTTCAATTCCTCACCTGGAACATTCATATAATTTGGATTATCATAATATCCAGTTGCTACAACAATATATTTCGCTATATATATTTCTTTACTTCCGTCACGCTTTGTCGTCTCAACCTGAAAAACTTCTCCATCGTTTTGAACTTTCTCCACTCGCTCAAAAGCATTTACACGTACAGATTTACGTTTTACTACTTCACGATAATACGCAAGCGCTTGATTTCGAACTGGCTTACGATTTTCTGTAATAAAAGCTACATCACCAATTTCTAATTTTTCACTAGAAGAGAAAAATGTTTGATGAGTTGGATAATTATAAATGGCATTTACAATGTTTCCTTTTTCAATTACTAACGGATTTATCCCTACCTTTTGCAACGAAATCGCTGCCGCTAATCCGCACGGACCGCCTCCGATTATAATAACTGTTTCTTTCTGCATACTCGTCCACTCCTAGTCTTCTACCAATACACTATTTATAAAAACAAGAAAAAACCTACTTACAGCAGTAGGCACCTATCTTTATTGTATTCATTTTTCATATATTTGTCATCTAAACGAAACGTACATCCGATAGACATCTGCTAAAAACTGCTGAAATTTAATACCTTGTTTCCCTAATACATTCTCAGGATCAATCTTTCTAGCTGGATCAAGCGTTTTATGTGACACGATATCTTTTTTCGGATTTAAGCCAAAATTTTGGCATAAATACGCATGATACCATGTAAAACGATTATATGCTTCCCAAAAGTTAACATCACCGCCATAACAAAGTTCCACTCCAATGGCCGCCTTATTCGCGTCATAGCCGTATAAGTCATTATCCGTCGGCACACCATATCGAACATGATATGCAACTTCATTTATAGGAATAATCTCCAATATTGTTTTATCATCTATAAATGTATGCGCCGAAGCTTTCGGTTGTAATTCATTAAAGTAATCTCGATTTCCTATCGCATTGCTTCCAGGATTCCCCGTATCATGACTTACAATAAATCTCACTTTAGTTAGAGGAATCCCCGGTCGTGAACTTCCATATCCTATATAGTTGCGCTCTATAGGAAACATCGCCATTGCTACCAACTCCCGCTCTAGAAGATTACCTTACTTCCTTATATATGTATTCGGTAGCAATGTCCTTATCGCATATTTCTTACGCGAAGAGAAAATCGAAAATATTTGAAGTGAACACCATAAACAACAAGATACTTACAGCCACTCCATAAAAACCGTAAAACCAAACACAATCTTCTTTCGTATCTAAACCGAAAA
The DNA here is from genome assembly GCF_052805735.1 of Bacillus sp. N6. Taxonomy (NCBI): domain Bacteria; kingdom Bacillati; phylum Bacillota; class Bacilli; order Caryophanales; family Bacillaceae; genus Bacillus; species Bacillus sp. N6. The sequence continues at coordinate 1,450,752 of NZ_CM127843.1, read as the reverse complement.
ATTTGTTTATCGATTGTAATAATGTGCCACGCTTGCTTTGTTTGTTTCGTAATACTTCCACTCGCTCTACAACATCTGCTGGCATCATAAATCTTTGGTCTACTGTCATTTTCATCATTTATCTCTCCTTAAAATCATTTCCGTTTTGTTTATCTAAGGAGAGTATAGCACGTTTGTTCGCATAGAACAAGCGTTCTTTTTATTTTTATTTTATTTTATTTTTCAGCAAGCCAAGTAAAAATTGAGATTACAACGGCAATAATCGGCCCTACTACAACCATACCAAATATCAAAAACAGTAGCCCTTCCCCGAATATCCGAACAGTACTTATTTTTCGAGCTTTCACCGTTCTTGCAAGTTCTCCCTCTAACCTCTTAACCTTTTCTTCTAATTGTTCTACTCGTTCCAGCATTTCATTCTCCATATACAACACCTCATTTAATACTTCAACAAAAAAACGTGATTCCCTCGAAAGGAAATCACGTTTTCTCAAGATATAATATTTTATACCCAACCTCTGAAGCGGCTTGCTTCAGCCATTTTACGAACACCAATCATGTACGCCGCTAAGCGCATGTTCACTTTACGAACTTGTGCTGTTTCATAAATAGAATCAAATGATTTTACCATTACTTTTTCTAAACGTTGTTCTACTTCTTCTTCAGTCCAGTAGTAACCTTGGTTATTTTGTACCCACTCAAAGTAAGATACCGTTACACCACCAGCACTTGCTAATACGTCTGGAACAAGTAAAATTCCGCGATCTGTTAAAATTTTAGTCGCTTCTAATGTTGTTGGACCATTTGCAGCTTCAACAACGATTTTCGCTTTAATATCATTAGCATTTTCTTCTGTAATTTGGTTCTCAATTGCAGCTGGAACTAAAATATCGCAATCAAGCTCTAACAATTCTTTGTTTGAAATTGTATTGTTAAATAGCTTTGTTACTGTACCGAAGCTATCACGACGGTCTAATAAATAATCAATATCTAATCCGTTTGGATCATGTAAAGCGCCGTAAGCATCTGAGATTGCAATAACTTTCGCACCTGCATCATGCATAAATTTAGCTAAGAAGCTACCAGCATTACCGAACCCTTGAACAACAACGCGTGCACCCTTAATATCAATGCCACGTTTTTTCGCAGCTTCGCGAATACAAATTGTTACACCTTTCGCAGTTGCTGTTTCACGTCCATGTGATCCACCTAATACAAGCGGTTTACCTGTAATAAATCCTGGTGAATTAAATTCATCAATACGGCTATACTCATCCATCATCCATGCCATAATTTGAGAGTTTGTGAATACATCTGGAGCTGGAATATCTTTCGTCGGACCTACGATTTGGCTAATTGCTCGTACATAACCGCGGCTTAATCTTTCTAACTCACGGAATGACATTTCACGTGGATCACAGATAATTCCACCCTTACCTCCACCATATGGTAAATCAACAATACCACATTTTAAACTCATCCAGATTGAAAGTGCTTTCACTTCATTTTCTGTTACATTCGGATGGAAGCGAATTCCACCTTTCGTTGGACCAACAGCATCATTATGTTGTGCACGATATCCTGTAAATATTTTAACAGTCCCGTCATCCATACGAACTGGTATTTTCACTGTCATCATACGAATTGGTTCTTTTAATAATTCATATACTTCGTTTGGATAACCCAATTTTTCTAACGCTTCACTAATAACAATTTGTGTTGAATTCAATAGTTCAAAATGTTGTTCCCTTTGTTGTTGTGTTTTTGTTTGAGTTCCCTTTTCGGCTACCATAGTAAGTAAACCCCCTGTAATTTCACTTGTTTAGTAAACCTTCATTGCCTAGTATACACCCTTAAATTTGGAATGCAATAGAAAACGCTAACAAATATATACAAACTATTTTCTGTTGCAAGCGTTTTCACTATTATTATAGTCCTTTTATTACTTTTAGAAAAGTAAAATACTTAAATATTTAAATATTTTTTATTTTCCTCAGCGACGCTCCCATAAAACTGCATATTTTATTTTCAAAAAGTATGTTCGCGTATTTACTATCATCCCTTCCCTTATCCAAATAAAAACAAAACCTCAGCTATGTTGTATTAGCTGAGGTTTTGTTTTTTCACAAAGTAATTGTGTATTTGTTCTATCGCGTTAAAATCCATTAATTCTTTACCGTACTCCATGATGCGATAAATAGTTGCTGTAGACGGATTGCCGTATTCCGCTAAAATAGCTATAAAATCCGCTTTTAACAATTGAATTTGTTCCTCTTCTTCCACCCAAAGATAGAAGCGCTCATCCCACGTATATAGCTTTCCGCCAGTTACACCAAGGTTATATAAGCGATTCGACAGGTTAATTATGTCATCTAGCGTAGCAAACTCATATAATATATGTTCACTTTCATCTAGAGTCACTTGCATTTCAATAAACTCGTCACGGAACTCATCATCCGTATCCATTTCTTGATTTTCTTTCGTTACAATTACAACCATCCCTTGTGCTTGTAGAGAAAACACTTCAACTGCAATCGGACCATCTGCTTCAAATCCTAATTCCTTATTTGCTTCTTGCATCATATCACGAAATAATTGCTGTACTTTCGGCGCATTTCTCCATAAATCTTCTTTCGTTAATCCTCTTTCAGATAAATCATCAAATGTTAGAAAAATTTTTATCTTATTGTAATTTAATCGTTCCAGCCTCATCTCATACCCTCCCTACGTAACCAATGCATCTAATTTTTATTATATGAAATAGAAAATAGATGGTTCTTTTCGAACAACTATTCCGACATTTTTAACCATTCATCCCATTCTTCTTTCGTATCACCAATTAAGATTGTTTCAATGTCCAACTGGTTTAGAACGCCTAGCTTTCCGATAAATCCAACAGAAAGAGATTCCCTTTTTTCTTGTAATACATTTATAAAGTTCATCGTCTTTTTCATTTCTAGTTCGTCAGCAAAAGATACAAATACATATTTCGGCTGTATTTCCTCTACCGCTGACAACATACCATCTTCAGCTAAGCTTGTCCTAATATATATCGCCTCATATCCTTTTAAGCGTAAATAAGTTGAAAAAATAAATCCTTTCAATGCATTCTTTTCTAACACAATAACTTTGTGTAAAGAAGAAAACATTGAGGCATTGTGATACACCATCCCTAGACGCATTTGTAAAAATGATAGTGCATATTGAAATTGCACCATTGAAATCTCATTATTATTTTTTGACGTTAATAATTTGTCTGTCACTCGAAGAACGATACTGGCAACAACCTTTTCTGTTGAATATATACTAAAAGCTTCGTTTAATAATGCAGCAATTGTAATTTCATCAAATTTTAACAAAGCTTGTAGCAAATCGTCCACTAAAACAACTTCTTTATCGAAATGTATCTCTTTTTGAACTGTACTCTGCAAACGATTCTCTTCTAATAACTGAACTGCTTGTCCAATCATCATACCGGAAGAAACTTTTTCCATTAACCATTTTAAAATTTGAATATGCTCTTCTGTACATAAACGATGCCCAGCTTGATTCCGCTTTGGGGCAATAATTTGATATCGTCTTTCCCATGCGCGAAGCGTACTCGGCTGAACTCCAATTATATTTGAAACAGCTTTTATATTATATTTTCCACTAAGAGTTGGCATCATTTCCCTCCGCACAATGTAATAATATGTGTTTGAGCAGGCGCTCGGAAACGAAGTGGTATCAATGTTGTTCCGTACCCATTACTAACAAAGAGAATCGTATTCAAATGGTTATATACGCCACCTTTTAAATATTTTTTAGATGGGAATAATCGGATTTGTCCTCCATGCGTATGTCCACTTAATACAAGTGAAATCTGTTCATTTCCAGACATCTTTTTTATTATATCAGGGTTGTGACTAACTAAGATACGAAAACCATCTTCTTTACAATCCGCCAATGCCAAATCTAAACGATCACGGTGCAATCCAACATCATCTATACCGAGCAAACAAATTTTCTCGCCTAATTCAGACTCAAATACCACTCTTGTATTATCTAAAACTTTTACGTTATTTTCTAATAATAAAGCATCTAATTCATGATATTCTATCTCATAATCATTGTTTCCCCACACAAAATATACAGGAGCTATCTCTCTTAACTTTTGAATATTGGCAGAGATTTTTGATAAAGAGACTCCTTTCTCTGCTAAATCTCCTCCGATAATTACGAGATCTACTTTTCCTTTTACTTGTTCAATTAACAAATTCGAAATGACTCTTCTATGAATATCAGAAATAAAAAACACATTTACTTTTTGAAAACTTTTCGGAAATTCTTTAAATACTAAAGTATGTTCCAACACTGTATTACGCATCGCTTCTTTATACATCACAAGAAGTAATAAAATCCCCATTCCTATGAGAGTACTGAATAATATAATCCATATCATATTTTTTACTCCCCTCATCATAAAGATAACCCTAGGCTTTTATAACAAACTGCGTTCGCCTAATTCACTAGCTCTCTTGCTTTGTGGACTTATCTTTTATCGGAATTTTTAATTCTTGACCTGCACTCACTTCATCTTCTTGCAAGTTATTATACTTTTTAATTACTTCAACCCCATTTTCATCTGAAAAATATTGCTTCGCTATACTTTCTAAAGTTTCTCCCTCTTTCACAGTATGCGTTATCGCTTTTTCAGACTGTTTCTGCGACTCAGATTTAGCTGAATCAAAGAAGATTACTTCAAACGCACTTTTCCCGGCATTATTACTATCGCCCTTCACCTGAATATATTTATCCGTATACCACAAAATACTAATCGGCAGCAGAATGAATAGAAATGTTAAAACCCGGACGAAAATATGATTTATTTTAAACTTTTGTTTTTTCTCTTTATTTCTATGAATTTCACTACGCGGCGGTAAACTTTCTTTTTCTTCTACTCGCTCAACTTCTAATTCCTCTTCAAAATCAGGAATTCGTTTCCTCATGTTGTTCACCACCACCTTCCATTTATTTTCTTAATTGGAGTCCCATTATAAAATCAACAAGAAAGTGTGCAAAGATTGTTATAAACAAATTCCCTGTCCATTCAAATACATAACCAAAGACAAAACTAATGAAACAGACGAAACAAAACAAAAATGGCTTTGTTATATAACGAATATGTAACACTGCAAATACGAAACTCGCAATTACAATTCCAAAATGAGTCTGCACTACACCTCTAAATAAAAATTCTTCTGCAAAACCGATTACGAACGTAATAATGAGTAAATGCAGAACCGACATTCCTCGAAACATCTTATCGTTAATACCACCATCATCAAACCAAGACTCTGGAAACACTCGCATTGCAACATAATCTAATAACACAATACCAATCGCTAACAAACCACCTATAATAAGTATAGATACTGGTTCCCATCTCCATAAATTAAACACTTCTTTTACATCTTGAAATAATATATATGCTAGTAAACAGCCAATACCGATAATAATTAACTGTGTTATATATAGATTCAGCCTTATTTCCTGCGGACTCATATCTTCAACATTATGCCTTTGAATGTTCATCATTCCCCCATCTTTTCTAGGCCGAAAAGCTTTTGTAACTCTGTTTCCCAATTATAGTCGAAATCCGATTGTTGCGCTCGTCTTTTTTTATAATCTTCTTTTGTAATACCACAATAATCACAGCAATTATTTAACTCTTTCTCTTTCCTATAACCGAACTGTTGCAACACATATTCACGTCTACATCCTTTAACTCGTATCCATGACTTCATATTTTCTAGCTCACTATATTTATTACGCAACCTTATTTCTACTTCAGCTATTAATCGGTTCATAATTTCATCTGACAAACTCTCTAATAATAATCTTCGTTGTTGTATAATTCCAACCTGTTCGAGATGATAACGAACGAAACGCCAATATTGCTCATTAAATCTTGCTGCATTATAACAAATTTCTTCTACATCTTCTATTGGTAATTCTTTCGTTTGAAACATTCTTTCTTGTAGTAAAGAAAATAAAAATTGTATTTGCGACTTACTTGGCAATTCATCCTCAATGATTGAAATTGGTAAATCATGATCCAACGGACTACACAATAAAATAGCTATACTCGGTTCGCCATCTCTTCCAGCTCTTCCGATTTCTTGTAAGTAAGAAGCTATATTAGTTGGATAATGAAAATGAATAATATATTGCGTATTCGCCTTATTTACCCCCATACCAAATGCACTTGTACATATTACAAGCTGCAATTGATCGTTCATAAACTGTTGTTGAATTAACATACGCTCTTCATGTTCCATACCACCATGATAAAAAGCTACACCAGTAACACCTTTTCCTCTCAAGTATTCCGTTAACCTTTCTGTCCACGCTCTACTTGAACAATATACAATTCCCGGCCCTTGTAAATACATCACCTGCTCCAAAAGCGCCTCTTTCTTTTCTTCTATCGTCTCTACAAATTGCACCTCCATTGCAATATTAGGACGGTCAATAGAGTATACATGTTCCGCGGCACCCTTTAAATTTAAACTGTCTGCGATATCTTGTAGTACCCCTTTTGTCGCTGTGGCTGTCAATGCTAATACTGTAGGAGAACCAATATTTTCAATAACTACATTTAGTTTCTTATAGTCCGGTCTAAAATCATAACCCCATTGAGAAATACAATGAGCCTCATCAACAACAAATAATGAAATATGAATTTTCTTCAATTCCCTAATTAATAACTCCGACTGTAACATCTCTGGTGAAACAAAAATAAATTTATATGAAGATAATTTTTTCATCGCTTCTCTTTTTTCATTTAATGTCCGAAAACTATTAAATGCTATCACTCGGTTTTTCACAACATACTTTAATTGTGTCACTTGATCTTCCATTAAAGATAATAACGGTGATACAACAAGCACTGTTCCTTCTCGCATAAGCCCCGGAAACTGATAGCACATAGATTTCCCTCTTCCAGTCGGAAGCATTGCTATCACATCTTTTCCTTCTAATAAATCTGTAATAACTCCTTTTTGACCTGGACGAAATTCAGAATATCCAAACCACTTATATAAATATTCTTCAAGTTTCATTTACACCCTCCATCCGCGCTAATACAAGACGAACTTCAAAATAAGAGATATCTTCTCCAACCGCTTGTTTCAAAACACGTAACTTCCGCGTTTGTAATGCCTCAATTACTCTTATTACTTTGTCTACCTTTTCTTTTTCCATAAACATTTCAATAGAAAAATCTTTTTCTCGCAAAGCAATTTCAACAAAATGATCTTCTATCGTTGCAACCTTTAAATTCCGAATCGTCGCTATTTCTTCTAAAGAACGCCCTTGTCTCCAAAAATTATATGTTTTTTTCGTGGATAAACTAAATAATTCAGCTCTCTCATTTGGATAAGATATAATTTCAGCTAATAGTGGAAATTCATTTTCTTTATCACGAACTTCTTGTATAAAGAAATGCATTGTACCCCAAAATAAAAAATACACCCTGAATATATCTTGTTTCGTAATTTCTGCTAATTGTTGCAATGTACAACCAATACGTTCATAGCCCGTTAGTCGATATGTTACAATCGTCGCTTCTATCGCATTACTCTTTTCCAAAAGATTATGTACTTCCGTCCATAGTTTCCTCGCCAACTCACTTCTTTTATATGGCCTTCCTGTTAGAAAACGTTTTACCCACATCATTATTTCTGTATCTTGTTGAATTGGGATAAACTTCGTATTATTCTGTTGTAAATTTGATATGGTTTGAATAATCAATGATAATCTTTTCCAAAATGTTTCACCTAATTCACCATAATGTAAACCATGCAAATGTGCTGGAAAAGCATAAACTTCCTCCCATTTATGTAACTGCATTTTACCCGTAGGTGTTAACACATATGTATTTTCATGTATTTCTTGAATAAAATCCGCTTGCAACAACTTTACAACTTCACCATCATAGTCATTTCTATTTAATGATTTATATATTCCGAATAAAAAAGAAATCCGGAACATATTTCCATCTTGTAAAGTTTGCGAAGAACGTTTGCCCTTTAGTAAATAATAAATAGAAGAAACGGTTCTTTCACCATTCAATTGTTTTAAACAATGCAACAAAGTATATTGTATTTGCATGACCGCTTCCACCTTCCAATCTTAACTTCATTCTTTTCAGTACAATTACACTATCTACTGTCGCTCATTAAACTTATCATATAAGAACTATATACTTGTATATATTCTATTGTATCAAACGAAATCACATTTACGTATTTTGAAAATCTTATGACATAATTCAAAAATAAGTTGACACTCTAATTGATAAGCATTATCATTATAATTTTATGTTGAAAAGTTTCACAAACCGTTTTACAATAAGGTTATAATTTTTATGGCGAGCTTTTCACATACATATTATCAGGAGGGAAAAAAGATGGCAAAATATACAATCGTTGATAAAGATACTTGTATTGCATGTGGTGCTTGTGGCGCTGCTGCACCCGACATTTATGACTATGATGATGAAGGTATTGCATTTGTAACATTAGACGATAACCAAGGTATCGTTGAAATTCCAGATGTATTAATTGAAGATATGATGGATGCATTCGAAGGCTGTCCAACTGACTCAATTAAAGTTGCTGACGAATCATTCGACGGAGACGCTTTAAAATTCGAATAGTCTTTTATTAACTTCAAAAAACGCCCCTCATATTGATGAGGGGCGTTTTTTGTATCTAAATTTTATTTTCCTTAATAAAAAACCATTAGTAGTTCCACACTACTAATGGTTTTAATATATATTATGCATTTTTCATTTTTGCAAACACCCATACTTTCAGGCGTGAGAATAATGCTACAAATACAATTGTTACAACAATTCCTTTAATTAAATTAAATGGTAAGATTGCCGTTACAACCGTTGTTCTGATAGCTTCGCTAGACATAGCCGGTGAATTTAAAAACCAAGTGTAAGCCGGGAATATGATGATGTAGTTTAATACACTCATAATAAGTGCCATTGTAATTGTCCCTAGCATTAATCCTGTCGTTAAACTCTTCACAGTACGATACTTTCTAAATAAGAAAGCTGCTGGTCCAATAAATAAACATCCTGCAATAAAGTTTGCAATTTCTCCAACTGGTACTCCTGTTAAACTTCCTTGAATCCCGTAATGTAAAATGTTCTTTATCGCCTCTACAATCACTCCTGCTAATGGTCCAAAGATAATTGCTGCAATTAGAGCTGGTACATCACTAAAATCAATTTTCAAAAATGGCGGAAGCCCTGGGAACGGGAAATCCAACATCATTAGTAAATATGCAATACTACTTAGCATCGCTACACTCACCATCTGCACTACACTGTTTTTTTGTTTCATCTTTCTCTCTCCTTTTCCATCGATCATCTCATGGAAAGTGGAAAGGTTCTGCTATGCCTATTTTTTCATAGAACGAAAAAACCCTTTGCGTTTTACACAAAGGGAGAATTTAAGGCACATCAAACAGACGTTCAAATCCATATCTTTTTTGAACGCTTGAACCTCCATCTTCTCCCATCCAGACTATACTGTCGGCTTTGGAATCACACCAAATCCTGCCTTAACGGCTCGCGGGCTTAGAACAAAATCATAAATAGTTCATCACCGCCGGTCGGGATTTTCACCCTGCCCCGAAGATAGACCGATATTCTATTTTCCCCTTCATTATACAACAACCTCATAACATTGTGAACTAAAAAATTGTAACTTATTTAAAATTAGTTATTTATTTTTCGTAACAACAAATGAATTGCGAAATATTTTACAATACAATCCATATTTTTTATTATTCGGCATTTCTCTTTTGAATTACCTAGTCATATATAATTAAAAGTGATAAGATATTGAATTGTTAAGATAAGAACATTTTCTGAGTTATGGAGGAAATGTCATGAAAAAAGAAAAGAGACATTCTATTCGAGAAGCAATGAAAAAAAACTTAAGAAAAGAATACTTTTACTTAAAAAAAGAATTACTTTTCTACTGCCCAATTGATTTAGGCACATTCTCAAACGAGACATACTATGCTACTTTCGATGAAGATGGCATCAGTATTTATCAGTATGATAAGAAAACAGAAAGTAAATTAAAATTGTGTGAGCGTCATCCGTGGAAGAGTTGGAGTAAAGTGAAGATTGATCACTATTTGACAACTTCTCAATTTATTTTTCAGGGTGAGCGAAATTGGATCTTATCTCTTTTTCAAAAAGGAAAAGAAGCTCAAAAAATTATTGAAGAGCATACATCTTTACAAACAGAAGTTGTTTCCCGCTCTTTCTTAAAAAAACTTCCTGGCTTTCGTTCTAATACACCACTGAATAAATACATCGGTAGCATTTGTTACACTGCACTTATTGCATTTTTATTAAAATGGATGATTCCATTTCAAGCACCACAAATCGCCCTGTATTCTATTTCGATTGGTTGTATGCTTCTTGGCCTACTTTGTTTGACAATCGGTTTAATTGAACCGACTATCGTACTGTTTCGAACAAAAGAGAAAACAAGAACAAAAGTTTTTTACTTATATAGCTATTTAGCTATTTCTGGATTTATATGTGTCTTTATTTTTTGGTAAAAGAAACCGTCCCAAAATAAATTTTGGGACGGTTTTCTTTTAAATATAGATACTCTAATTCACTCAATACTTCTAGGAGAAGCGCCCATATAATTTCATTTACATTGAACCTTATTTAAGAATATTCAAAGTTTAATTTTTGAGACGTTGCCTTTACTTAACATATAATTGTTGATTAGGATAAATTAGCTCTTGCTGCAATCCATTTTTTTCTTTAATTTCCTTAAGTGTCATACTAAATTTCCGTGCAATACTAACTAAAGTATCCCCTTTTTGTACGACATATAATGATGAAGAAACAACTTCATTTCTTTGTTCACTTAAAACAAGCAATGGGTTCATCGCATTCTTTTTCGCCATCGTCCATCTTCCTTGATGAAGTTCTAGATGTAAGTGTGCACCTCGCGATTCTCCCGTGTTCCCTACTTCTCCAATTTTTTCTCCTTTTGAAATATAATCCCCTTGAACTACATATCTCTTATTTAAATGTGCATACACAGCCTCATATTCTCCATGTTTAATAAATATAACGTTTCCATAACTACTTGAATAATAAGACTTTGTTACCTTCCCTTCTTGAATAGCTGACACAGGCGTGCCGATCGGTGCCGCTATATCTATACCGTAGTGTTTTCCGTGTCTTGTCCCAAAATAATCACTTATCTGTCCTTCAACAGGCCATGCCCATTGATTTCCCTCTGCGTACACATGTAATTGAGATAAAAGCAGTACTGTCAATAACATAACGCCGTATTTTAAAACTTTCATATACATCCTCCGTTTTCTAATTACCACCATACCTTCTCTATTTTGGTATATTACAGAAAAAAGTATACAAAAAAGAAAGTGAATCACTCCACTTCCTTCTCTTTCTTATCACGAAAAACGATTGCACTGCGATTATACTCTACATCTTTTACTTGTAATCGAGCGTTTATTACTCTAGCTACTGCAAATAAATAGTCAGATAATCTATTTACATACTTTAGAACAACTTCATTTATTTTTCCTTCTTTTTGTAAGGACACGATACATCGTTCTGCTCGCCTTACAACTGTACGTGCAATATGAATAGTAGCTGCCGACTCGCTTCCACCTGGTAAAATAAAGCGCTCTAGCGGCGGTGCTTCTTCTATATACGAATCAATCCTACTTTCTAAGTTTTCGACCATTTCAATTTTTACTTTATAAGGTATCTTCTCGCCTACTATCGCCAAGTCTCCCCCGCAATCAAATAGTTCATGTTGAATCGTTTCAAGTTCATTGTAAATATCTCCGAAAGGCCCGCCTTGTAGTTTAGTCATTGCATATCCGATATGAGAATTCGCCTCATCTATTGTTCCATACGCTTCCACACGGATATCATCTTTATCAACCCTACCACCTATTACACTTGTCGTTCCTTTATCTCCTGTTTTTGTATATAATTTCATTTCTTCACAGCACCTCTCTTGTTATTCTTTATTCGAGCAACATAGAAAAAAGTTCTACCATTCTTTATTTAATTGAGTTTACAAAAAAATAAAAAACAGCAGAACTTTATTCATTATCAACTTTAAAAACGTATATCTAAATTATACGATTCGGTAAATAGACAGAGAATGTAGTTCCTTCTCCAACAACACTTGATACAGAAATTTTACCATCATGGCCTTGAACAATATTTTTCGCAATCGCAAGCCCGAGTCCTGTTCCACCTTTTTTCCCACGTGTTCTTGCTTTATCAGCTTTATAGAAACGATCAAATAAAAATGGAATATCTTCTTCTGGAATACCAACGCCCGAATCTTGTACTTCAAAAATGAGACCATTATTTTTCGTATCAATTACAAGTGTTACATGTCCGCCTGCGTTCGTATGACGTATTGCGTTATCAATTAAATTCGTCAATACTTGTTCCATACGATCTGCATCAAACGGGTATTGTTCAATTGGATTTTTGAAATCAACTGTTAGTTCAACTTCTTTATCCTTTGCGATCCCTTGGAATTTACGACCAATTTTTTCAACAAACGGATGTATGTCCACTTCACCTATATGTAACTCTACATTACCACTTTCCATGCGTGCTAAATCTAATAATTCATTTACAAGTTTACCTAAACGAACGGATTCATCATAAATGATTTGAACAAACTCATTAATTTCTTCTTTCGTTTGCACAATATCATCTAAAATTGCTTCACTATACCCTTGCAGCATGACCATCGGTGTACGAAGTTCATGCGATACATTCGCAATAAAGTCTTGACGCATCTTTTCAAGACGACGTTCTTCCGTCATATCTCGCAGTACTGCTACAGCCCCGCGAATTTTCGTTTGATTGTAGAGCGGCGTCATAAGAACTACATAGTTCCCTTTTTGTAAATTAATTTCAACAACTTGTTGTTGTTCGCTTTCTACAACGAGATGGAATAGTTCAACAAGTTCAGAAGGCAGTTTTTTACTGAGCTCTATCTCTTTTTCTTCTTGCCAAACTTGTAAGAAATGTTCAGCCGGCGGATTGATTACTACAACTTCACCTTCTTGATTTAATGTAATAACCCCATCTGCCATACTACTCAAAATACTTGCTAACTGTTCTTTCTCTTGCTGCAGGGCATTCATATTAAACTTCAACTGTTTCCCCATTTGATTTAAGGCCGTTGCAAGCTCACCAATCTCGTCCTGAGATACCATAGGAGCTTTCGCATCAAACTTCCCACGCGACACTTCAAAAGCAACCTCACGCATTTTACGAAGTGGTGCTGTAATTCGAGTAGATAAGAAGAATGCAAAGAAAGTTGTTAATATAATCGCAATCCCTGCTGATAAGAATATAAAATCAGTCGTTCTTTCCATACCTTGTATCGGCACTTGTAAAGATTCGTACACAAACACTGCACTTTGATTTTTTGATTGCACTGGTTTTCCGACAATCATAATATCATTTTCAGTATTTTTATTCTTTCTACTATTAGAGGCTTTTCTAATGTTATTCTTAATTTCTTTTTTGTCTGTAAACACAGCCGCTAATTCTTTATCTTCTTTTAAGTCATCCATTGTAAGAGTGACTAAGCCTTCTTGTTTCGGTGAAGAAGAGATTTCTTTACCATCTTCTACAATAATAATCCTTGAAAGTGGATCAGAGAATTTGTAAGCGATATTCTCAATCGTTTTTACATCGGCACCTTCTTCAATTAACTCTGAAACACTTGTTGCGACTTTTTGAAGCCTAGCTTCACTCATATCAACATAATACGTTCTAAAAAACTGTGAAAGTAAAATCGCAACAAATCCAAGAACAAACGAAACGAGAAGTAATATGGTCATCCATAACTTCCCTACTACACTTCTCCAAAGCATCAGTCGTTCACAACCTCAAATTTGTAACCTACACCCCAAACAGTAACAATCATTTTCGCTGCATCTGGTGATTTTTTGCTTAACTTCTCACGTAAACGCTTTACATGTGTATCAACTGTACGTAAATCTCCGAAGAATTCATATTGCCATACTTCTTTTAACAGTTGCTCACGATCGAATACTTTATCAGGAGCTTTCGCTAAAAATAATAGTAACTCATATTCTTTCGGCGTTAAGTTTACTTCATTACCATCTGCAGTAACACGGTGTGCATCGTTGTCAATTGTTAAGTGCGGGAATACAGTAACATCTTTTGTCGTTGTATCTTGTGTAAAGAATGTTGTTGGTACAGCACGACGTAATACCGCTTTCACACGTAGCACGACCTCACGTGGACTAAATGGCTTTACAATATAATCATCTGTTCCAACTTCAAATCCTTGTACTCTATTTACTTCTTCACCTTTTGCTGTCAGCATAATAATTGGTGTCGCTTTCTTCTCACGAACCCCTTTACATACTTCAATGCCATCTTTACCAGGCATCATAAGATCTAATAAGATTAAATCGTAATCATTTTGTAACGCCATTTCTAAAGCTGTATCACCATTATCTGCTTCTTCAATTGTGTATTGTTCTCTTTCTAAGTACATTTTCAATAAACGACGAATACGATCCTCATCATCTACAATTAAAATTCTTGATTCATTTTCCATCTCTACCCGCTGCGTACTCTCACTTCAGCGGTTCACACCTACCCTTCTTTACTATTATGTTGCGCTATTCTCGTTTATTTAAGCAATCTTCTAAATGTTTCACTTCCCATATTATGCTTCACAAGAATAATAAATTTTGTTCAATTTTTTTCCAAAACTATGTATTTTTTTTGAACAGTATATAATGTCCTCGACATCATTTTACAAAATCAACCGCTACTTTGTCATGTTTTTCTCAAAAAAGAAGAAAAGTTGACAAAAATAAAATAGGAAAGTGACATGCACTCTCCTATTTTATTTCTCTATGCATATGAATGTAAACCGGCAATAATTAAGTTTACTACAATAAAGTTAAACATAATAATTGCAAAACCAATTACTGCAAGCCAAGCTGATTTCTCTCCATGCCACCCTTTAGATAATCGTAAATGTAGTACTGCAGCATAAAAGAGCCACGTTATAAGTGCCCAAACCTCTTTCGGATCCCAGCCCCAAAAACGCGTCCACGCTATTTGAGCCCAAATCATTGCAAAAATTAACGCTCCTAATGTGAAAACTGGGAATCCAATTGCAATAGATCGATATCCGATTTCATCTAGTAAATCACTATTCGTATTCTTTACTAACGGCTGAAGTGCTGCCGATACTCGCTTCCGTAAAACAAGTCTTAATACAATATAAAGTAATGTTCCAACTAACACTGACCAAATAACAGTATTTAATTTCTTCGCATTTACAATCGCTGGAACTTCAACTGCCGGTTCTAATTTATTTTCTGTCAGTAACTTCCCTTCATGCGGTCCAACTAAAGCCGGAAGATTGTACTTCATTTCCAGTTGCTGTTCATTTTTATCAACCCATTGAAACTTCGCTTCATATTTCATACTAGAAAATACCGTTGTTACTCCAATAAATCCAACTGTACAAACAAGTGTAAATACTACCGTCTCTAGCCAAAATGTCCGTTTACTTCTCGTTGATTGATCTACATTTTTTAATAAATACATAACGCCCGTAATAAAACTAATCGCTAAAATTGCTTGTCCTGCTGCTGCAGTCGTCACGTGAATATGTAACCAATTACTTTTTAAAGATGGAATAAGCGGAGATATTTCCCTCGGAAACATACTTGCATAGGCAATTAATAAAAGCGCAACTGGTAATGCAAATAGTCCAATTATACTTACACGGTACATAAAATACATTACAATAAATGCTCCTACAAGCATCATGCCGAAAAATGTACCGAATTCAAAAAAGTTACTAACTGGTGCATGCCCTGATGCGATCCACCTTGTAACAAAATATACTGTTTGTGCTATAAACCCTAAAATTGTAATTGTTATTCCTACATTTGCCCATTTATGACCCTTTTCTTTAATGGCTCCACCAAAAAATAGAGTCGCAATTAAATATAAAATAAATGCGGTAAAGAGAAAGTTACTACTTATTTGCACCATATCGTTTCCCCACCTTAACTAATTTTTTTATCGATTACTTTATCATTTGGCTGTGGAATTGCTGTACCTTCTATTACTCTTTCAATATCTTTCTTTAAACCGAACCAATTTTTATTCGTATGCCCTGCAATCCACCATTCATCATTAACACGTTGTATCCAAATACGGCGATGATTCCAATACATACCTTGAATGACACCAACCATAAATATAAACCCTCCAATACCGAGAATCCAAAGCGTTAAATCTTTTCTTACAGTAAGTGCTGTTGCATTTTGCATTTCAACACCTGCAAACGACATTTTATATTTGTTGTTTCCATCAGGTTCTATATTTTGCTGAATACCAACAAAACTCACTTCACCATCTGGTGTTTCAGGTGTAAACATTTTAAATACAAATGCAGGATTGTTCGGTAATTTCGTTTTTGTATTTGGTTTTCCATTCTCATCAAAATAAAAATCAGGAAAATAGCTTAATAGTTCTAGAGAATAACCATTTCCTAAATCATATTTTTCCTTAGGATTCGTTAAATCTACTTTAATCGGTCCCCATTTTTGATTATTTTCTTTATTTTGCAAGTTGAAGGACATACTTTTAAATTCACTTTCTTTATAATCCACTTGATACACTGCAAATTGATCAAATTTCAGTGGTTCATTTACTCGAATTTCCGCTTCTTTTACTTTTTCCAACTTTGGTTTTTGCCCTGCTATATTTTCGCCCACAGCTTTATATAATACAGCATTCGTTTGGAAGTTTTTCGCAATCATTTTATCGCCTACACGATCAATCGCTTCCTCAAAAACTTCCTTGTCCTTACTTTTATCATAAACTTCTTTTATAAATTTCTCGTTTTTTAAGTAGTATTGTCCATCCGTCCCTGGTATTTCTTTCGTTTCACCATCACGTAACCAAAGTGCTTCGTCTACGTACATACTCGGTAAAAAACGAAGCATCGCACCGAATAAAAAGATAATAAGACCGATATGATTTACATATGGACCCCAACGCGAGAAGCGTCCCTTTTCTGCTAAAACGTTTCCGTCTTCCACTTTCACGTTATAGTTTCTTTTCTTTAAATTCTTTTGCACTCTTTCCAGGTCACCATCTTTCGGTGTACCAGTCCCATATAATCTCTGTCTCTTTAAAAAGCTAGGATGTCTTTTTACGCCTTGCTTTTTTAAAGCTTTATAAAGTGGAATAACGCGGTCTAAACTACATATCACAAGTGAAATACCGATAGAAGCAATCAAAATCATATACCACCATGAACCGTATAAATTATTAAATCCTAATTGATAGTATAATTGCCCTAAAAATCCGTATTCTTGTTTATAATATTCAGCTGGTGCAATCCCTGGAGTTATGTACATTTCTTGCGGAAAAATAGTTCCTATCGCTGATGCAGCTAAAGTTATTACGATTAGCCATACACCCACTTTTACAGAAGAGAAAAAGCTCCAAATTTTATCGACTATCGTTTTTGTTTGCGTGAGAGATCTCCGTGCACTCCCCTCATAGCGCATATCCAATAGTTTTGCATTTTCATTGCTTTCAAATGGTTTCCCGCAAGCTTCACAAAAAACGGTTCCTATCGGATTAACATGTCCACATTCACATTTAATTTCTTTCAACACTCTCACCGCCCCTGTCTCTATATGTACTATTGTATATTCTAACCTCGAGTTACCGCAATACTCAGAATTTTTAAACCAGAGGCACTATAGACACGCACCTCTTATGTAAAGGCTTTCTTTATTACGGAGTAATTTTCTTTAAATACCCTTCTAACTGTTCTTTCGTTTGTTCACCTATAATTTGCTCCACTACTTTTCCATCTTTATCAATCAAAAAGCTTGTCGGTAATGGACCTACTCCATATGTTCCTATAATCTTTTGTCCTTTATCAATAGCAACTGGGAATTTCAAACCATATTGGTTCACAAAGTTCTTTACTGCAATATCCGTTTCATCTGCATCTAACGCTATGATTTCAACGCCTTTTTCTTTATACTTTGGATATAATTCATTCATATAAGGCATTTCTTTTTCACAAGGTTTACACCACGTACCCCAAAAGTTTAAAAATACACCTTTTCCCTTTAAATCTTTTAGTTCAATTTTCTTCCCTTCTAAATCCGTCACAACAAAGTTAGGTGCTTCTTTTCCGATTTGCATTTTCTCTTTATTAGCAAAGAATCCTTGATAAAGGGTAAATCCTACAGCACCACATAAAATGAGTAGAATAATAACGCGAAATAATAAGCGATTTTTCTTCATATTACCTCTCCTCTCCTCGGTAAATGTTATGTATTATCTTCTGTAAATGTTGTATTGAATAAATCACCAGCAGAGCACTCCACTGGTGAATTTTTAACTCTATAGCTTATCTTGGCTTTGTAGAAGCAAGCGCGCGTAATTGTTTCACCTCATGTGGTGTCAATTCTCTCGCATCACCAGGTCGCAGGCTTCCTACTTCTAAGAAAGCATAACGTTCACGTTTTAATTTCACTACTTTACAGTCTAACGCTTCAAACATACGACGTACTTGACGGTTACGTCCTTCATGAATTGTTAATTGTACAATAGCCATTTCTTTACGCTTGTCCCAAGAAATAATTTTCACATGTGCTGGTGCTGTTTTACCGTCTTCTAGTGCAACACCGCGTTCTAACATGCGAATTTTCTCACCTGTTAATGGGCCTTTTATTTTTGCAACATACGTTTTTTCAACTTTATATTTAGGATGCATTAATATATTTGCGAAGTCCCCGTCGTTTGTCATTAATAATACTCCTGACGTATCATAATCTAGACGTCCGATTGGGAATAAACGTTGTGTAATTTCAGGGAAAAAGTCTGTTACAACACTTCTACCTTTATCATCTGATACACTTGAAATTACACCAGTTGGTTTATATAGTAAAAAATAAACAGGTTCTTCTTTTTCAAGAGGGATGTTATTTACTTCTACTTTATCTTGAGGAGTTACTTTTGTTCCTAACTCTTTCACTATTTTTCCGTTAACTTTCACTTTTCCTTGCTGAATTAATTCCTCAGCCTTTCTTCTCGATGCAATACCTGCTTGCGCAATCACTTTTTGTAATCGTTCCATTTCTTTTTTTCACCTCGAATTTATCTTACCTTACATTAGAAAGACTTGGCAACCGCATACGCTTTACGGTTATTCGCTCCGTCTCACTTAAACAACATAGCGATGATATTAAACATATAAAGGTCAAATCATGTTTTTATCCTTTATTATTGTCCATATTTTTCATATTTCTCACAATAAAAGTTCATCATTTTGTCAAAAATATCACATAAAAAAACCACTATTAAGCTACACCTTAATAGTGGTCGTATACGTATTATACGCGAAATAGCATAAAAAATGAATAGCTTTACTGAAACAATAGGGAAACAAAGACAATCGAGCAAATAATTCCGATTAAATCTGCAAAAAGACCTACTTTTAATGCATCTCCCATTTTTCTAATACCAACAGCTCCGAAGTATACTGTTAAAATATAAAAAGTCGTATCTGTACTCCCTTGCATCGTAGAAGCTAATCTCCCAATGAATGAGTCTGGCCCATATGTGGCAATTAAATCAGTCGTAATACTTAGACCAGCAGAACCTGAAATAGGGCGTATTAGTGCTAATGGAACGATTTCTGCTGGAACATGAATTAAATCTAGCATTGGCTTCATTACTGATATCATTGCATCTAGCGCACCTGAAGATCGGAATATAGAAATAGAAACAAGCATTCCAACCATAAACGGTAAAATGGAAATTGCAATTTGAATCCCTTCTTTTCCTCCCTCAACGAACGATTCATACGTCGGCACTTTCTTTATCGTGCCATATAAAAGGATAAAACCAATTACACAAGGGATTACCCATAAGGAAATTGTATTTACAATACTCATTTTTTCCGCCCCTTTCTACTCCTTCTTCGGTAAAAATAGCGGTCAATCCAAATCGCTCCAATCATAGAAAGTACTTGTGCAATAAATGTTACCCCAACAATTTCAGTAGGATTGGCTGATTCATACGTCATTCGAATTGAAATGACTGTCGTAGGAATTAATGTAATAGCTGATGTATTTAATGCTAGAAACGTCACCATAGAACGGCTCGCCGAATCCTTTCCTCCATTTAACTCTTTTAGTTGTTCCATCGCTTTAATACCAAGAGGGGTTGCTGCATTACCTAGACCAAAAAAGTTTGCCATCATATTTGATAGAATAAATCCCATGGACGGATGATCCTTTGGTATTTCTGGAAACAACCTTTTTACTATCGGCATAAAAAGTGAAACTAATTTTTTTAACAATCCGGCTTCCTCTGCAATTTTCATTAAACCAAGCCAAAATACTAAAACACTAATAAGTCCTATACAAATCGTTACTGCATCTTTTGCTCCGTCAAATACAGCCTTATTCACTTCTTCCATCGTTCCATTTATCATGGCGTATACAATCCCAATGACAGCCATCGCTACCCATACGAGATTAACCATCGTTCCCAACACCTATCATGTAAGAAAAAATTTCTTTCACATTATTCCAGTAAAGTCCCGTTGTAGCTACTAACTTCCGTTTACTATAAAATAAATTCCGTTCTCCAACTTTCTCATTGCCAACATAAACGTCTGTCTTTCCAACCTTTACTCCATCCTCAAGCGTTATACTTTTATCCAGTTCAACTTTTAATAACACGTTCTTTCTTTCCTCTTCAGTTAACGGCACGGAAAAACTATTTTTTGTATAAACATGGTTGGCATACTTCTTTTCATTTATTTCAGCAATTGCTCCTTGTCCTAAAACTTTCGTTTGTTTGAAACGTTCAAAACCTTTATCAAACAAATTCATATGATCATCCCAATCACTAGAAGCACTCAAAGTTACGACAATTAAATCTAGTCCATCTTTTGATGCCGTTGTAACAAGCGTTCTTCCTGCTTTCTTCGTAAAGCCAGTTTTTCCTCCTGTTGCAAATTCATAATAAGACGTTACCAACTTATGTTTATTTTTCCACGGGTAATCCCAAGAATCGGATTTATACGTTTTTGTTCCAAAGATTTTTTTAAATGACTCGTTTCCCATTGCATACTTTGTTAATAACGCCATATCGTAAGCCGACGAATAATGTGATCCATCTCCATCTAAACCATGAGGGTTTGAGAAGTGAGTATCTTTCATTCCAATTTCTTTCGCCTTTTCATTCATTAAATATACGAATCCATCTATACTCCCACCCACACTTTCAGCAATTACTTGCGCTGCGTCATTACCAGATCTAAGCATGAGTCCGTATACTAAATCTTCTAACTTCACTTTTTGTCCAGGCTTTAAATAGATTGCTGATCCTTCCACCCTCACCGCTTCATTGCTAACTGACACCATTTCTTTCATCTTCCCTGATTCAGCAGCTAACAAGGCAGTCATAATTTTTGTTATACTAGCAATTTTTTGAGGTTCATGTTCTGCTTTTCCGTATAATACACGACCAGACTGTTGCTCCATTAATACAGCATTTCGAGCACTGACATTGCTGTTCATCTTTGCATATGTAGGAATTGGCATAACGCTTGCGTACATAATAAGAAGCGTAATGATTACACAAATTCGTCTCATATTTCCCCCCACGTCCTTTTGGCACTTTTTGTACAAGTGTATGCTTGGCCTTTTAAAATATGAACGAAATCTTCCTTCTGCTTCCATTAAAAAAGACGCAGAGAATTTGCGTCTAATATGGTGTCCATTCAATTTGTTTCGCAGTTTCAAACCTTTTTTCTACATCAGGCCAATTTACAACATTCCACCAGTTTTTAATATATTCATCTTTTCGATTTTGGTATTGTAAATAATACGCATGTTCCCAGACATCTAGTACAAGGAGTGGTATCGTATCCCATTGTGTAAATAATTGATGAAGTGTACTTTGCAAAATTTCTAACCTTCCAGACCGGGGCACCCAAACGAGAATTGCCCAACCTGAACCTTCTACTTTAGAGGCCGCTTCTGTAAAATGTTTTTGGAAACGTAAAAAGCTTCCAAAATCTTGTTCGATTTGTTGTGAAAAAGCACCTCTTGGACTTCCACCACCGTCTTTTTTCATGTTATTCCAAAATATCGTGTGTAAGTAATGACCTGACCCATGAAAAGCCGCTTCTCTTTCCCAATGCTTAATTAAATCAAATTGATTTGTTTTTCTCGCTTCTTCCATCATCTTCTCTGCTTTATTTAACCCTTCCACGTAACTCCGATGATGTTTATCATGGTGTAACATCATAATTTCTTTAGAAATATACGGTTCTAACGCATTATACGGATAAGGTAATGGCGGTAGTGTATGTCCTCCAATTGGAACAGCTCGTTCGCTATCCCCTCTTTCATATAATTCATATTCCTCTTCTTCTTGCATAAATACTTCCTGCAAGTGATGCTGAATATGTTCTACATCATCACTTATTTCATACATAAACTCTGCATCTGTTTCATACTCATGCTCTTTCATACGCTCTAACAACGTCTGAATTTTATAAGCAAGCATATGGACATCATACACTTCCATTGCGCGGCTATCTAATACGTGAAGAACACTTTCACACCAATTTTCTACTTCATGAAAGTAATCTGTAAATACACCTTGCTGATTCATGTTGCACCTCCCTAATGCTATCCACTTAACTATATTCAATGAAAATCCCTTATATAACTGTACAAAAGGAAAAGAAGCTAAGTCACCTTAGCTTCTTTTCCGCAATCAATATTTGTGTAACATCTTTGTCTGATAATCCGTCTCATAATATTCTAGTTCTTCACGCATCAATTGAAATTTACCTTCTAAACTCTTCATCACTTGCCCCAAAGATGCAGGTGGTGTTTGTTGAAAAACGATAGAATTTTTTCCTGTATATGCAGACCGACTATTTTCATACCAATAATCACTCTTCGGTGAAAAAAACTCTGCAATTACTTGATGGTAAATCTTATATAAAATTTTTTCAGCTGCTGTTTTTCGAAATGGCTGACTATTCAACAAAACAAAACATGCATCATGTCCTTCTTCGCAAAAAACGAGAAGTCGTCTCATTGATGCTAATAACCCTTTATAATATTGCTCGTTCCCTGCCGGTGTCTCCTCTAATAAAGAAGGTAACGTATGATAATTTACATAATTGGTTATTAAATGAATAGCATCTTCTAAAAATATAGAAACTTGTTCTGTTTGATTTTCAACCATCAAATTAGACATTTTTTCTCTCTCCTTTGCCATTTCACGCTATTTCTACTCTTTTATTTTTATGTAATTCAGCCAATATTTCTTGTACTTTCAACACCGTTCCCTCATCAAAATATTGTTGAAATTCTTCCATATTATTTAAATACAAACGTTTTTGCGCACGAAGCTCCCTATCTTTCACTAAACAACATATCGCTACAATATCGCGCAAATATATGTTTTGTTCTTCTACTTTATACACTGGATTTCCTTCAAAAGGAGTAATTTCTTGTAAAACTTCTTCAAAATATCGAACGTATAAAACCGAAAAAGTTTTCTCTTTATCATTTAATATATATGTCACTTCAGATCTGTTAAAAAAATCCTCTGATGTATTAGGTTTCGCTTTTTCTAACTCATATCCTACATAACCTTTTATAATCATATACTCCCCCCTCCTCCTTCTTTTATCTTATTCTAACTTAATTTTCTGATAAACAAAATATTCTTTTAAATATACCTATATAAAAAATAGCTCCCCTATACAGGAATTTACCTTTTTATTTTTCTTGAAGTTTGTCATAATAATATTATTGTCTCAGTTTTCTTACACAAGGAGAGTTGTATTTATGTCGTTTTCATGGAAACGTTTCTTACAAATCGGGAAAATTATCTTCCCATTTGTTGTATTAACAATTGTATTCTTTCAAGCAAAAAAAGAATTAGCGGGCATTTCTTTTTTAGAAGCGATTGATACAATTAAAAACATTCCAACTGGAGGAGTCTTTTTAGCAATTACACTTGGTGCATTCGCTGTATCAACAATGTTCTTTTATGACTATGTTATGCTTCGTTACTTAAAAGCTGATATTCCTGTCCAAAAGATTTTCCGTATCTCGTGGATTGCTAATACTTTAAATGGATTTATCGGGTTTGGTGGTCTCGTTGGAGCCGGCGTACGCACAATGCTTTATCGTCCATACATAAAAGAAAATGGAAAACTTATTAAAAGTATCGCTTGGATGACAACTGCCTTTATTAATGGATTAGCCATTCTTTCATTTCTTGGTCTTATCGGAATATTAGACACGAGATTTATTTTGCATGAAAAACCATGGCTATGGCCTGTTCTTATCTTCTTTGCTCTTTTCGTTCCTATATATATCGGGTTTTCTAAATTAAAAAATAGAAAAGCGACGCAAACAGAGGGACAAGAAGAAGAGGAGAAAAACCCAACCGTTTTATACTCATTAGTTTCATTAGTCGAATGGGTATCTGCTGGTATTGTTATGTACGTCATATTATTATTATTTGGCATTGAAATCGAATTCCAAAAGTTTTTAGGCGTATATGTCATTGCTGCTTTAGCTGGTGTCGTTAGTCTTGTTCCTGGTGGCCTTGGATCATTTGATCTTGTCTTCTTAACTGGGCTTGGGCAATACGGCATCGATACAGGTGTTTTACTCCCTGCTATGTTATTATATCGTCTCGTCTATTACATCTTACCATTCTGCCTTGGTCTCATTTTTGCAGCTTTTGAAATGACAGGAGTAGCCATTAAAAAGTTTGAAGATAAACCTTTTATTGCGCCTGCATTAGAGACAACTGGTGTTATATGGACTTTGCAGCGTGACTTTCTAGGAAAGTTAGGTTCTTGGGCATCTGCTGCTTTAACAGTATTTGCTGGCTTAATGGTTATTTTATCAACCATTCTACCGACAAGTATAAATCGGGCACACGCCTTACATATTCTAGCTCCAAAACACCTTATTCAATTTTCTTTTAGCTTATCGCTAACATTCGGTATTCTCCTACTCATTCTTTCACGGGGGATATATTACGGAACAAAACGTTCTTATTATATGACGATTGTTTCTTTAATTGGAGCGGCTATTTTTAATACACTAAAAGGAATTGATGTTGAAGAAACGTTTATTTTATTAATCGTACTCGCTGTATTGTATATGCTTCGTAAAAGGTTTGTACGTGAGAAAATGGAAGTCTCACTTTCCGATATCGTAAAAGTTTTTATATTCCTACTTGTAACGTTATATTTATATAAAAACTTAGGTATTTTATTTGCAGGTGCAAAGGAAGCTTTCAAACCTGATTTTGTCGTTCGTAATATTACACAAGTGAAACGAAGTGCATTAGCAGCTGCCTTTTTTGTTCCTACTTTTTTACTAATTGGTTCACTCATTGCAAATCGTTATCGAAATGAATTTCCCGGGCAACCAGCTAATGATAAAAGATTACAAAACTTCTTAGATGAACATGGTGGAAACGTACTTAGTCATTTAGGTTTTTTAGGAGATAAGCAGTTCTTTTTCAGTAGTGATGGAAAAGCACTCATTCTCTTCTCAATAACTGGAAAACGACTTATTGTACTAGGTGATCCAATTGGGGACCCTTCCTCCTATCGTACTGTACTGCAAGAGTTTTTAGCTGAGGCTGATCGATTTGGATACATTTGTGTATTCTACCAAATTGAAAGTAAATGGATGAGTTTATATCACGATTTTGGTTATAACTTCTTTAAGCTCGGTGAAGAAGCTGTTGTTGATTTAAATACATTTACAATAACAGGAAAGAAACGCGCTGGCATGCGAGCTACTTTCAACCGTTTTGAAAGAGAAGGCTATACATTCTCTATTCACGAGCCACCTTTCTCAGACGAATTATATGAAGAGTTAAGAAAAGTTTCAGATGCATGGCTTGGTGGAAAAAAAGAGAAAGGTTTTTCACTCGGATACTTCGATCGTGAATATATTAGTCGTGCTCCTATTGCAACATTATCTGATGCAGATGGAAAAATTATTGCATTCACAACATTCATGCCCGTATATCAAAACGGATCATTATCTGTCGATTTAATGCGATATTATCCAGATGCGCCTAGCGGCATTATGGACGCAATTTTCATCCACTTATTCCAGTGGGCAAAAGAAAATGAATACCACTCCTTTAATATTGGTATGGCACCACTTTCAAATGTTGGTTTATCCACACAGTCTTTCTGGTCTGAACGAGTGGCTGCTGCAATCTTTAATAACGTTCGTTATACGTATAGTTTCAGCGGATTACGCCATTTTAAAGAAAAATATAAACCAGCATGGAGCGGTAAATATTTAGCATTTAGGAAGAATCATTCTTTACCAATTACAATGCTCTCTGTAACAAAATTAATAGGAAAAAGAAAAAACAGCTAAATTCTTAGCTGTTTTTTCTTTTTTGAACTTGTACAATAAATTCTTTTTCATACTTCTTACCATTTATATAGAAATTCCCCCACATTTTATACGTGCCCTCGGCAGGAAATGTAATCCGGTATTGTAATTGCTCATCCGTATCTACAGGCATAGCGTATAAAAAGTTCTCCTTCGTTTCATCCACGATATAGAGTGACTCTACTTCTCCTCTCTCTGAATGTAATTTCAATTTTTCACCCTTTTTCGCTTGAAACTGAAATGTTAACGTAACTGGTTCATTCGGATGTAATGCACCAAATAAAAGAGAAACTTCATACTCTCCTATTTTTTTTGTAAGTACACTGTCGATTGGAAATTTCACTTTTTTCTTATTGTTCTCCTCTTTCGTTCTACCAAAATCTTTCCTAGCGAATGACTCTACGGACTTATTTTTATCTTCGTATAAAAATATTGTATATTCTTCGTCTTTCGCTATTTTGGAAGATAACTTATATGACCCGTTCCCTGCAAATGTAGGTTTAATTTGTTGTATGTGTTTTAACTGTCCATCTACAATCACTGCCCGAATTTGATCATTTACACCACGAATTTCATTATTCTTTTTGTTTAACAACTGAAATACAATATCTACTTTCTCATTTCCCTTTCCATTTGACACATCCCACTTTACTTCCTGAACATCTCCTACAGTCTCTTCGTTTTCTTGATATTTTTTTATGTAAAATCCTCCTGCCACAATAAGTACTAACGCAATAAGTCCAATGACAAGATTTTTCAAAACATCACCTACCATTTTTATTGTCTCTGTTCATACAAAACTTCTTAAGGTATATATTCTAGATTATGATTTATGAAATCCTCCTATTTTGCACATATTACAAATAATAAAAAGATTTTAATTGAAAGGATTCGTAGTGTATAATGCAAATGATATTGATTTCTATCAATACATTATAAGGAGGACTTTTCATGAGTGTACATATCGAAGCAAAACAAGGCGAAATCGCTGAATCTATTCTATTACCTGGTGATCCATTACGTGCAAAATATATCGCTGAAACATTTCTAGAGGATGTTACTTGCTATAATAACGTACGTGGTATGTTAGGTTTCACTGGAACTTATAAAGGAAAACGTGTATCTGTTCAAGGTACAGGTATGGGTGTTCCTTCTATTTCTATTTATGTAAACGAATTAATCCAAAGCTACGGAGTTAAAAATTTAATTCGCGTTGGAACTTGCGGTGCAATTCAAAAAGATGTAAAAGTTCGTGATGTTATTATCGCAATGACGGCTTGTACTGATTCTAATATGAACCGTTTAACATTCCCAGGATTTGATTTTGCACCAGCTGCAAACTTTGATCTTTTAAAGAAAGCTTACGATGCTGGAACTGAAAAAGGATTACACGTTCGTGTCGGTAACGTTTTAACAGCAGATGTGTTTTATCGTGAAAGCATGGACATGGTTAAAAAACTTGGAGATTACGGTGTATTAGCAGTAGAAATGGAAACAACTGCTCTTTACACATTAGCAGCGAAATACGGTGTAAATGCATTATCTGTATTAACAGTTAGCGATCACATCTTCACTGGCGAAGAAACAACATCTGAAGAGCGTCAAACTACATTTAACGAAATGATTGAAATCGCTTTAGATGCAGCAATTCAACAATAATACACTAAAGAACTTGTCATACGTCTGGCGAGTTCTTTTTATGTAACTTTTTATAAATAACTATTTTATAAAGAGACAGATTTCTCCCCTCTACTTTCTTGTAACGTTTGTTATAATAAAGTGAAACTTTAATCAGTGGGGATTTTTCCCATTCTCCATTGATTATTAGTTGAACCAATCAGGATTTTACGGGCAGTTGATCTCCCGCCTAACTCCCTTGTATTTGCCGAATTTTGAAGTAGGAGTCTTATTACCTGTTAAGGCGGGATAAAGAAATCATTTACAGTATTTCTCATAAGAGGTGACGCAGTGAAAAACAGAAGTATCGTCTTTAAACTATTTTTATTAACATCAACTTTATTTACAATAATATTCCTACTTTTTTTCCTAGGACAATCTCTATTTTTAGAGAAATTTTATATTAATAAAAAAGTAAAAACAGTTCAAACTGCTTTTGAAAAATTCGTAGATAATTATGACAAAAGTGATAAAAGTTATGAGAAAGTTAGAAAACTAAAACAAGAATTTCATGATAAAACAAATGCCGATATGCAGTTTTTGGATTCTAACGGTATTATTAAAAGTGATAACAATTACTATATCGATGTATTTAATCCCAACAATAATAAACAGTATTCCATTCCACTCAATAATCTTTTAACACCAGAAGAATATAATAAATTCGAAAATTTAGGTTTAAAAAAAGATGTAATAATTAATGTTGATGGAGTCGTACAAGAGAATAATATAATCACACCACAAAAATTAGGAACGAATTATAATCAATGGCAAAACGAACATTTCTATTCGGATTTTCAGTCAATTAATGGTAATCCTTCCAAGAATAGACTTACAAGCCGATACAAATCTACAACTCGCATCGTCTTTACAGGTGTTATAACTAAGTTACAGCTCCCATCAAAAGCTGAGGTTCGTCTTGCAAATGATATTGAAACATTACAAGCCGTTCAATATTTTGCAGATATTATTAGAGATGGCACTTCTAACTCGAACCAATTAAACACGTTCATATTAGATGGCGGAGAAAATATAAAAAATAGTATCTTTGTAAAACCGATTATAGAAAACGGAAAGATTACAGAATATGCTTTTGCGATAGCATCTTTGCAGCCCGTTAATGAAGCGATGCTCGTTTTAAAAGACTATTATGTTTATGCCTTAATCATCGTGTTTCTCGTTATTATTTTGTTATCCTTCTACTACTCAAAAATCATTGTTAAGCCATTAATTAAAATAAATCGTGTTACAAAAAAAATGGCTAATTTTGATTTCAGCGAGAAATTACCTGTTACAGCTGACGATGAAATTGGCGGGCTTTCTGGCAGTATCAATACATTATCTGTAAATTTAAAAGATCGAATCGATCGATTAAATGTCGCTAATACAAAGTTACAACAAGATATTGAACGTGAACGTCAATTAGAAAAAACAAGAAAAGAATTCATTTCTGGCGTGTCACACGAATTAAAAACACCACTGAGTGTAATTAGAAGTTTTGCAGAAGGAATTAAAGATGGTGTTAGTAAGGATACTTCGTATTATACTGATGTTATTTTAGAAGAAACAGAAAATATGAACAGGCTGATTGTTGAAATGTTAGAATTAGCAAAGTTGGAATCTGGTACTTACAAACTAGATATGACGACGTTCTCAATCGGTGAATTAACGCAACAAGTCTACACAAAATTATTATTTAGCATGGAAGAAAAACATTTACAAGTGAATGTCGATGCAGACCCTTCTATACTTGTTAAAGCAAATCGCAGCCGTATTGAGCAAGTAGTTGTG
The DNA here is from genome assembly GCF_052805735.1 of Bacillus sp. N6. Lineage (NCBI taxonomy): Bacteria > Bacillati > Bacillota > Bacilli > Caryophanales > Bacillaceae > Bacillus > Bacillus sp. N6. The sequence goes on along the minus strand of NZ_CM127843.1, from coordinate 1,420,659 downwards.
AACTTACTAAGTAATGCAATCCGTTATACGCCAGATGGAGAAAAAATACAAGTCTCTATTATAGAAGCAGAAGATACCGTAAAAGTCGAAATCGAAAATACAGGAAACCCTATCCCTGAAGAAAGTCTTGAAAAAATTTGGGATCGCTTCTATCGTCTAGATGCATCACGTAGCCGTCACACTGGAGGTACCGGTCTCGGATTATCTATTGTAAAAAACATTTTAGACCTCCATCATGCCGAATACGGTGTGTATAATACGACTAACAGTGTTGTATTCTATTTCAATTTACAAAAAGTAAAAGAAGTCAAATAATTTGTCTTAATTTCACTAGGAGTTCACATGAAATTCACACTCTCCCTTTATAGTAAGAAACAAGTTAATCCTTTCCTTTACACATATAAAAGAGGAGAGTGCGTGAAATGAAACAAGCAGGACAACCTATTCAAAATGAAAAACAATTAGAAACTATCAAAAATATACTTTTACAATCTTCGAAACGTGATGGCTTATTATTCGTATTAGCTGTAAATTCTGGCTTAAAAGTAAGTGAAATCTTACAATTAAAAGTTAGTGATGTAATCGATGAAAATGAAAATGTTCGCCATTCCATTTTATTTTACAATGAAAAAGTGAAGAAACATAAATGGTTTGCTGTAAATGAAGACTTACAGCACGCAATCGAAGACTACATGAAAGAACGTAAAACTTGGAAACGTAATGAACCATTGTTAAAATCTCAAAAAGGAACAAAATCTATTACGAGACAACATGCATGGTACATTTTAAACAAAGCTGCAAAAGAAGTTGGATTAGAAGGGATTAGCTCACATACACTTCGAAAAACTTGGGGTTATTGTGCATACAAATCAGGTGTTGATATTGCATTTTTACAACACTTCTTTGATCACAGTACTCCATCAAAAACTTTAAAGTATATCGGTATTGCTTAATAACTCTTATACATAAAAAAGGTTACCATTTGAAAATTTGGTAACCTTTTTTATATTTCATATTCTCTTTTCTTGTCTCTCCTATACTGTAGTGGTACTCTAATACTAAGGGGGAGAAATTATGAACACACTTACAATTGAATTACCAAAAGAAACGGCTGAAAAACTTGATTTATTAAAACAAGCTTATGAAAAGAAAACAGGTGCTTCTATCTCTGAGAGCACTCTCGTTCAAACACTTATCTCAAAAGAATTTATCCAGGCGATAACTCCTTTTGATTTACAACAATTTGTCAACGGAAAAGAACAGCATTAATGCTGTTCTTTTTTTATCTCTATTTAAAATATACAAAGTTTTTTATATATTTTTAGAAAAACCATTGACAATGATAATGATAACCATTATCATTTATTATGAAGCCAACAATTGATGAATCAACCAAACGCTCAGTAACATTGTTACCCTCTTTTTCATATAGAAAGGCACTGTACATTCCCCCTGTTTGTACAGTGCCTTTCTTGTTTATTATCATTCAAAAAAATTTAATTGCTCCGGCTTCGGCTCACCATATGTAATGTTCATCATTTTCATAAGCTGTTTCGCATTATCTGCTGCATCCCCACCTGAATTGTTGTTAAACAGTACGTATATATCCTTTGTTTTCTTTTTTAATTGCTCTAGTCGTTCAACCCATTCTTCCAGTTCTTTATTGTTGTAGCGATATAAACAGCGAACCGCTCTCCAATTTTCCCCTTTATCAAGCCAACCATGAACATTTCGACCGTGAAAACGTATTAATGCCATGTCTGAATTCGTAACCTCTAACACGAGTGGCACAGAACCTATCCCAGCCTGTGGTTCATCACAAATTGTATGAACCCATTTCTCCTGTTCTAGAAACTGTAACGTCTTATCTCTCATTTCTGGATAAAACCATGTTTGATTTCGAAATTCTATTGCACATGGTAAACCTTCCATTTTTTCTTTCGTATATCGAAGAAAATCTACATTTTTCTTTTTGCAATCAAACCATGGTGGATATTGAAATAAAATTGTTTTTAATTTATCAGCTTCTAATAAAGGAAGAATAGACTGTTTATACAAATCAAACATCTCATCGAACGTAGAAAAAGGAATTTCACCTTTCATATGTCCTGTCATTCCTTGATACGCTTTTACGACAAAAGAAAAATCTTTCGGCGTTTCCATTGCCCATTTTATATAATTTCGTGCAGGTTGCATCGCGTAAAATGAACTATCCACTTCCACAATAGGAAAATACTCGCTATATGTTCGTAATTTATTTCTATTTTCATAGGAATCTATGTATAAAGAATTATGATCTCCCCATCCTGTCACTCCAATGAACAGCACATATATCCCTCCCTTTTTAACTTCATCTTCTATTCACTTTCCAAACACTTTGCATCATGTAGCCTTTTCTTTAAGAGTATCCTTATAAAAATATGATATACTATATGGAAGAATTTTTAAAATGAGGGGTTATTTATTTATGCTTCCAAACGATGCTACTGTATCTCATGAAAAACGAATTGAAGAACTAGAAAATAAAGTACGTTTTTATGAAGAACTTGTGAATCAATTACCACATCATTTCACATACAAAAATCCACATATTGGTTTACGAATAAAGAAAACCAGAACAACTCATTCCATTCAAGAAATACCAAAAGAAAATAAAGAAGCTAATTTTCAACTTACTTGTGATTCATTATTTTTATTTGAACAACTTGAAAAACACTTTGTTCATATTTTTGATGCCTTTTCACATCATGTAACCTTTGTCGATAGTAAAGGGAATATTACTTTATGTAATCAAGTTGCCGCAGATGATTTCGGTGTAATACGCAATGATATTATTGGAAAACCAATTCAACAATTACTAAACTTGCCGGAAGAAAAAATTAAAGCAATTGAAACATTAAGAACGGGAACAGAAATATATAATGAAGAAGTTTTAGACAAAAATTACGGTATTATAAATAACCGAATTATTCGTGATTATAACGGTGAGATTTTTAGAGTTATTAGTGTCTTTCATTATTTAAATACAGAACGTGATGCAGAGAAGTTTTCGTTAGCAGGGCGAATCGCAGCTGGAATTGCACACGAAGTACGAAATCCTCTTACAACAGTACGAGGATACTTACAATTTTTACAAGAAAGCGTTTCTACATCAAATCAAGAGTTATTTAAAAACTTGCTTATCCCTGAATTAGATCGTGCAAATAATATTATTACAAAATTTTTAGCTGTTTCAAAAACACGGGAATTTACAAGAGAACCGTTTCCGATCAATACATTTTTACGTGACTATATTCAACAGTTACTAGCTAGTGAAGTCTCCTTGCATAACATTTCAATTGATTATAACTTCTCTAATGAATTAGATGATATTTTAGTCAATATTGATCGACATGAACTTGTTCAAGTGTTTTTAAATCTATTTCAAAATGCCGTCGATGCTCAAGGCGACAAACCTCTTTCTATTCAAATCACTAGTTATCGCCTTGATAACTTCGTTCGGATTACTTTCACAGATAATGGAATTGGTATTCCTCCAGCTATTCAAGAATATATCTTTGATCCATTCTTCTCAACGAAGGATTCGGGAACAGGACTAGGCTTGTCAGTAACAAAAAAAATCATCCAAAATCATAACGGTACGCTCAAAATGACTAGTGCTCCAGACGGTACAACCTTCACTATTTCTATTCCGATTTTACCTAAAGTAAATCGTGAAGCAATTAACTTATAAAATGATAATGCTGTTCTATGAACTCCCTTTAATTGTTAAGCAAACTCTAACAATTAAAGGGAGTTTTTTTATGCTAATTTATTCTCTTTAAAACATATAGATTTTTCTCTACTTTTTTATTATTCGTGTTAGGTAGGTAAACTTCTTATTTTTTGAGAAATAGTAGTTTGTCCATCACGAATTTAATTTGAATTTCATTTTAATATATAGTAACGACTATTTATTCTATGAAAGAAAGAAATGAAAAGATGAACAATAAAAATAAAGGAAAAGTATTTTATGGTAATGATTGTTGCGAAGTAAGAGCATGTAGCCATATTAACATCTCTAAGTCAGAACTTACAGAATTTGTTAGACTTCTTCAAGCTCTTGGTCAAGCTATTCAAGCTGTCTTCCAAAACCCTTCTCAAAATAATATTGATAATCTGATTAACGTCTTAAATAATCTCCAACGATTCCTCAATTGCTTAGATTTGTCTCCTGCACAAAAACAAATTGCAAATTCTATTATCGCTAATCTGTTAACTATTTTAAGAACAACACCTTTTTCATGTGGGGCATTATACGTTGAACTACAAAGCCTGCTTAATTATTTATTGTATATCGCTAAGTTATTCAAAATTGATTGCTGTGCTATCGATAATCTCGTTAAACTCATTTCAGAAATTCAAGCTATCTTAGTTCAATATGGATCTGGTTGCCTAGGTGGAGGAACTACTGGTGCTACGGGGGCTACTGGACCTCAAGGCGCTACTGGACCTCAAGGACCGGCGGGCGCTCAAGGCGCTACTGGCGCTCAAGGTCCGGCGGGTGCTCAAGGCGCTACTGGCGCTCAAGGTCCTCAAGGTGCTCAGGGACCAGCAGGTGCTCAAGGTGCTACTGGACCTCAAGGTGCTCAAGGTATTCAAGGTCCGGCGGGTGCTCAAGGTGCTACTGGCGCTCAAGGTCCAGCGGGTGCTCAAGGTGCTACTGGCGCTCAAGGTCCAGCGGGCGCTCAAGGTGCTACTGGCGCTCAAGGTCCGGCTGGCGCTCAAGGTGCTACTGGCGCTCAAGGTGCTACTGGCGCAACAGGACCAGCAGGGTACTCCGATTCCTATAACTACAGCTGTCTTAGGTAACACAAATGCACAAACAGTATCACCAGGAAGCAATATACAATTCAATGAAACATTCGAATTAACAAACCTCTCCTTTAACGGCTCTGATACTCTAACTGTTTTAGAAACTGGTGTATACGATATTAACTTCTCCGCATCTACAACATTCCCAGGCTCCTCACCATTTGGTTTCGGTCTTTCATTTAATGGCCAACCACCTAGTCGTAATTTTTCAACTAACGTTATCGGTAGTGCGGTTTCTTTCTCAACGATTATTACTTTAACAGCTGGTACAACAATCTCTGTACAACCTACAGCAAATACTATCTCTATTCCAAATACAGGTGAAACAACTGCAGTACTAACCGTCTTCCGAATTTACTAATTTTCGTCAAATAATCATATTTATAGTTATATGTTTAATTGATTGTCTATTAAATCTCTCTTTTAATAAAAAGGAGCACTTATTTGGGAGGATAAGTGCTCCTTCTTTACGTTTCTTTACCTCAAATTTACTCTATCTTAATCCTCATTTTGTATGATAAATAATGAAGTCAAAGATATGAAAGAGGGATGAAAAATGAGAGTTATGTCACTGATACGCATTTGGATTGCTCTTATGGTATGCATTATTTTATGTGTAGGATTTTTTTTAACTCTAAAATACTCCACTATTTCAAAAGCAGAGAGAAAAACAGTTCCATACAAACTTTTGTATACGAAACAAAACGACATCCCTTATTCCAATTCCACAAATAATGAAAAAAAAGTTATAAAAGGAATGCTTATTACGAAAGCTTCTAATTACGAAACTCTACTTCATATTGCTGAAACGATTAAAGATCAGTATACAAATAAAGGAATTGATGAAATCACGCTGTCTATCCATAATGAAAATAATGGTAGTTATGAAGAAGAATTACCTTACGAACCGATTAGTAAAGGAACAATAATCGTCACATACGATTCTCAATCCTTTGGCAGTACGAACATTACTCTTAATGAATAGTAGCATTTATCTCACTCATTATGAGCTCACTTTATTTTTCACACGAGAAAGAGGCGAATAATGAAATTCGCCTCTTTTTTTACCATAATGATGGAATCCACTCTTTCACTTTATCAAACCACTCTTGCTGTTCTTTTTTCCTTTGTTGCTCTTCTTCTTGCCTTTTCTTTTCTTCTTCTTTTCTTCGCTTTTCTTCTTCAATTGTTTGCAATTGTTTTTTATAGTCCGCCTCAGATATTAACGACAATTGGAACGCTTTTTGGGCTGGGTTTGCATTTGCTTTTTTCATGATATCCCGGAACATCGTCGTTGTAATTTGGCTACCACCCGGAACATAATGCTCGCTATCTGTTTTGTCATATCCTACCCAAATCGCACCTACTAAATCTGGTGTGTATCCTACAAACCACGAGTCCTTTGCCCCTACGCTCGGGCCATTTACAAGTTGAGTCGTCCCTGTCTTTCCTGCTGTATCAACATTATTAACTTTCGCTTTTCCACCTGTTCCCTTTTCTACAACACCTTTTAATAAATACGTCATCTTTTGAGCGATTTTCTCACTCGTCACTCGTGTCTCTTTCTTATACCATTTCCCTATTATTTCCCCTTCAGCATTTTGAACTTCTCTAATTGCATGAGCCTCTACTTGAACCCCATCATTAGCAAATGTACTATATGCTTGGGCCATTACAAATGGTGATGTCCCTACATGCATCCCACCTAAAGCAATTGGATACGTACGGTCTTCTGGTACTAATGGAATACCAAATCGCTCTAAAGATTTCAATCCTTTATCTAATCCTATTTGTTCTAATAGCCACACAGCAGAAACATTATACGATTTTGCTACCGCTTCATACATTGTCACATTACCATGAAAAGCCTGATCACTATTTTTAGGTTCATATTCTTTAATATGAAATGGTTCATCCTTTAATATATCGTATACCTCATACCCTTGTTCTAAAGCGGGTACATATACAGCTAGAGGCTTTAATGTTGAACCTGGCTGTCTTTTTAATTGCGTAGCATGATTAAATTGTAAAAACTGATATGGTCCTCTCCCCCCAACTAAAGCTGGAACACCGCCTGTTTTGGGATTTATAAGGACTACACCCGTTTGCATAAGTTGATCTGAGCCACTATCTTTGAAATAACTATCATTATTCACAACATCTTCTACAGCTTGTTGTTTTTTCGGATCCAGCTCAGTATAAATACGATAACCACCTGCTAAAATTTCATTTTGTGTTAATTCATACTTATCCATCGCTTCCCTAACTATATAATCTACATATTGGGAGTATTTACCTTTATATTTATCATCAACCCCACGTTTTAATACAAGTCCTGACTCTTTTTCTTTATTGTATTGCTCTTCAGAAATATATCCTTGTTCCTTCATTAAACTTAATACGACATTACGTCGTTCAATTGATTTATTAAAGTTTTTATAAGGCGAATACGCAGACGGCGCTTTAATTAAGCCCGCGATCGTTGCAGCTTCTGAAATTGATAAATCTTTTACCTCTTTATCAAAATAAGATTTAGCTGCCCTCTTTATCCCCCAAGCACCTTCCCCAAAATAAATTTGATTCATATACATTTCAATAATTTCATCTTTTGTATAAGTACGTTCTATTTTTTTCGTTAAAAAGTATTCCTTTATTTTACGAGAAAATGTACGATCTTGTGTCAGAAATACATTCTTCGCAAGCTGCTGTGTAATTGTACTTCCCCCTGCTACAACTTCTCCTGCTGTAATATTTTTAAAAACTGCACTTATAATTCCACTATAATAAATACCATGATGGTTAAAAAATTCCTTATCTTCTACTGCAACAATTGCCTGAACCATAATATCAGGAATATCTTTTCTTTTAACACCTTCTGTTTTCGAAGAAGCTAATTTAGTTGCGACCTCATTATTTGCATCATAAATTAAAGTCGGTTGTGGAACAGCTTGTTTTAATTCAGTTATGTCTTGAATGGAAATTATTATATTTACAGCAATAAATAGAGTAACGAGTACACTTCCAAATACAATTAATGAATTACGAAGTTTCTTCCTCTTATTGAACCACTCAAGCATTTTTTTAAAATGAGTGTTCTTCAATTTCATTCGTTCACTTCCTTCATTTATTTACACTCTTCTTTTTAAAAGGAAGAATATACCGCCTTTTAAATTTATTATAATAACGTAGTCATTCCTATAGTGTAAAGCTTTTCTTTTACATTCATACTTTTTGCAAGAAAAGGACATTCTACAAGTAAGATATTCACTATTGGATATTAATATTATTAATAGAACAACGAGAGTTATGTTAAGTTTTTGTAAACTTTTCGATAAAATGTTTTAAAAAACGACAGTTTTTTGTTAGAATTGATTAGCCAATATATTTTACATATATTACTTTTGTGGGGGTAACAATAATGGTCTTTAAATCAAAAAAAGATAAATTTTCTGAAATGTTAATGAATGTTTCCGAAAATTTAAAAGAAGGCGCGCAATTTTTCGTGGAGTATAAAATTAAAAATGCTAGCGATTTAAAAGAGTTTTCTATGCGCATGAAAGAGTATGAGTCAAAAGGTGACTCATTTATTCACGAAATCATTATGGAGTTAAACAAAGCGTTTATTACTCCGATTGAACGTGAGGACATCCTACAACTTGCAATGAGTATGGATGATGTATTAGACGGATTAGATCACAGTGCTGGTCTGTTCGAAATGTATTCTATTACAGAAGCTGATGAATACATGATTAAATTCGTAGAAGCAATTAATCAATGTGCAATTGAAATTGCAAATTCTGTTGAACTACTGTCTAAAAAGAAGTTAGTCGACATTCGTACGAACGCAATCAAGATTAAGGATTACGAATCACAATGCGATGATATTCGTCGTCATGCGATTAAGCACTTATTCTCTCGTGAGAAAGATCCGATTAAGATTATTCAATTTAAAGAGATTTACGAAGAGCTTGAAGAAGTAGCTGATAGCTGTCAAAGCGTTGCAAACGTATTAGAAACAATTATTATGAAGAACGCGTAAGGAGTTTGATCATGGATACACTCTTGATACTGACCGTTTTAGTAGTCATTTGCGCTTTAGCTTTTGACTTTATCAATGGATTTCACGATACAGCAAACGCTATTGCAACGGCTGTTTCAACGAAAGCTCTAAAGCCTAGACATGCAATTATTATGGCAGCTATTATGAACTTTTTAGGTGCAATGACATTTACAGGTGTAGCAAAAACGATTACAAAAGATATCGTTGACCCATTTGCTTTACAAAATGGTTCTCTTGTAATTTTAGCTGCTTTACTTGCGGCGATAGCATGGAACTTAATTACTTGGTACTACGGTATCCCAAGTAGTTCTTCGCATGCAATTATTGGCTCAATCGCAGGTGCAGCCATTGCTGCTGCTGGTATTAGCTCATTAAACCTTAAAGGATTCATTAAAATTCTTGAAGCTTTAATCATTTCACCAATTATCGCTTTCGTTATTGGTTATATCGTATACAGTATTTTTAAAGTGGTCTTTAAAAACTTTAACTTAACGAAAACGAACAAAAACTTCCGTATATTCCAGATTTTCACTGCAGCATTACAAGCCTATACACACGGTACGAATGATGCACAAAAAGCAATGGGAATCATTACGATGGCTCTTATGGCTAATAACTATCATACTTCTAGCGATATTCCGTTCTGGGTACAATTATCTTGTGCTATCGCAATGGGACTTGGTACTTCTGTCGGTGGATGGAAAATTATTAAAACTGTCGGTGGACAAATTATGAAAATTCGTCCTGTAAATGGTGTAGCTGCCGATTTATCATCATCACTTGTTATTTTCGGTGCAACATTCATTCACTTACCGGTTAGTACGACGCACGTTATCTCTTCTTCTATTTTAGGGGTTGGTGCTTCTCACCGTGTGAAAGGGGTAAAATGGGGAACTGCAAAACGTATGTTAATTACATGGGTTATTACACTTCCTATTTCAGCTTCTTTAGCTGCTCTATTTTACTACCTATTACATTTTGTTTTCTAATCAAAAGTCGTCTTCCTTATTTTTCTAGGAAGACGACTTTTTTGTGAACAAGCCTATTTCTCATTAAAAAGCGTGTATAATAATTGGTGGATAAGTTATTTAGAGGAGTTGGCAATTTTGGAATACATCATGTTACTTTTCATCGGACTAATCGCCGGGACAGTCGGCAGCCTAGTTGGGCTTGGAGGCGGAATTATTATTGTTCCGTTATTAATTGGATTACACAGTTTATCACCACAACTTGCAGTAGGGACTTCTATGGTAACAGTCGTTTTTACAGGGCTATCTTCCACCCTTACTTATATGAAGCATAAACGAGTAGATTATAAAAGTGGACTTATTTTATTTATCGGAAGCGGCCCTGGTGGTATTATCGGGTCATGGGCAAATAAATTTTTAAACCAAGACACATTTTCTTTATACTTTGGGGTTTTCCTTATATTCGTCTCAATTCTACTTATGCTTCGAGACAAATTAAAACCTCTTTCCCTCTCAAATACGTCTGTAATTAAGCGTTCTTTTACAGATAATGATGGAAATACTGTACACTACCAATTCCCACCGTTTCTTGCTATCTTTATTGCCTTTATAGTTGGGTTTATATCTGGGTTATTTGGAATTGGTGGCGGTGCCTTACTTGTTCCAGCAATGATGCTTCTTTTTGCATTCCCAGCACATATTGCAGTAGCAACTTCAATGTTCATCGTATTTCTATCAGCAATTGTAAGTTCTGCAACTCACATCTCACTTGGAAATGTCAGCTGGATTTATGCATTAATCCTTATTCCTGGTGCATGGATCGGCGGAAAAATCGGGGCTTACATTAATACAAAACTAAGTGGTAACGCCGTAATTAATTTATTACGTATTACGTTAATTATTCTTGGAACTAGATTAATCATTATTTCCCTTTTATAACGTATTCTTTTTAGAATGCGTTTTTCTTATACACATGAATATAAAAATCCTCCGAGGAGAACAAATAAAATTAAACAAACACATAATAACATATAATTTGAAATATGTACTTTCTTCAAGTTGACCACTCCTATAACTGCGACTGTTATCTTTATGATAGCGAAAAAATAGTTCACTTGCAGTTACAGAGTGCTAACAATGCAAAATCAATTATTACAAATTTTATCCTTATATTTCATTTCTTTGTATATTCTATCGATTTAATAAAAAAAGATGTCATATTGACATCTTTTTTAGTGAAGAAGTGACCATCCCATAAAGTCTTCATGTACTTGGCACGCCCTCTTATCATTTCGATCATATAATTCAGCATAACTATCTGTTTCTTCATCATAAGCCATCGTATAAATAATTTGGCCGTCTACTTCAACGGATAAAACGACTCCACCTTTCATCTCTTCTACATGAATGATAGCATTCGCCGGAATTCTCATATCCGTCATTCTCATCGCATCTAACAATATACTAAACCCCCTACAGCGTATTCATTGCTAGTACTATTACACACTAAATAGTATACTACTGTAATAGCATACATTTCGTCAATGAAATTGCTGTTGAAATAGCATATTGTCTATATACATATACGCTAAAATAGAAGAAATAGAAACATATTAATGGGGGGCTAACATTGATTCTACACAAAGGAGATGTACTATTCCGTCAAGGCGAGGACGGTCCTTTATACTTTATAAAAACAGGCTTATTAAAAGTAGTTCGGCTAGAGGAAGACGGAACACCATTTTTATTCAACATTATCGTTCCAGGTGAAACGATACCTCATCATTCTTTGATTTCACCGAAAGAATATCACGGTACAGCTATCGCTTTAATAAAAACAGAAGTTGAACCGATCACTAGTAGTGAATGGTATGAGAGACTTCAAGCAAATCCCGAATCATATGCCAACATCGCTATGCAATTGCAATCTAAATTAAGAATGATGCAACAACGAATTGATCAATTGACAACCGTCTCTCCGAAAGAACGTCTTCATCGTTTACAAGAATGGTTCACATTATATTTAGGTGACATTCCTATATATGAAATATTAACACAAACTGAAATTGGTCAACTGATAGGCATACGCCGTGAAACAGTTAACCGTTTATTACGAGAACAAATAAAAAACGAGGTAAAATAAATACCTCGTTTTTTTGTTTATTCTCATTCGTCTTATTGTAAGCTTGTTGCTGGGCCGAAAAATTCATAATGAATATGCTCTTGTTTCACACCTAAATCAGTTAGTGCAGCATTTATATGCTTCATAAATGCTACTGGACCACAAAAATAAAATTCTGCTTCAGTTGTCGGAATAATAGTTTTTAACCATTCGCTTTCAACGAAACCTTCTTTATCAAAGTTCTTCATTTCTATATCTTTTTCAGTCGGTGCAGAATAACAAGTATATGCTTTAACTTGTTCATATTCATTTTCTACTGCCTTAACGTGTTCTTTCATTGCATGTGTATTACTATTTATTGCTGCATGAACAAAATATACATTACGTTTTGAATCTTGTTCAATTAACGTATTTAACATACTCATCATCGGTGTAATCCCTACTCCACCACTAATTAGTACAACTGGTAATGTTGAATCCATATTTAACACGAAATCTCCCGCTGGTGCACTTACTGGTAAAACATCTCCTTCTTTTACATGTTCATGTAAGTAATTAGACACTTTACCGTCTGGTGTATCTACACCTTTTTCTTTCTTTACACTAATACGATAATATTCTTTCCCAGGTGCATCGGATAAACTGTATTGACGATTATGTGTATATGTCTCACCTTCAATATTGATTTGAACCGTTACATATTGACCTGGGATGAATGAAGAAACTTTCCCTCCATCTTCAGGTTTCAAATAAAATGACGTAATAACATCGCTTTCCTTCACTTTTTTAACAATCACAAAGTTGCGGAAGTCTTTCCATCCACCTTCTTTATGTGCAGCTTCTTCATACATCTCTGCTTCAATGCTAATAAATGCATCAGCAATGACACCATATGCTTCTCCCCATGCATTTAAAACTTCATCAGGTGCACCTGCGACTTCTTTAATGGCACGTAGTAAACATGTACCTACAATCGGATAATGCTCAGCTTTAATACCTAAACTTCTATGCTTATGACCAATTTGTTTTACAACTGGAATAATTGCTTCTAAATTATCAATGTACGTTGCAGCTGCATAAACAGCATTCGCTAACGCTTGTTGTTGTCTTCCCTTTTTCTGATTCGTATGGTTAAAAATATTCAATAACTCCGGATGTTCTGAAAATAAAATTTGATAAAATCTCGTTGTAATTTCAACGCCTTTTTCTTGTAATAATGGTACTGTTGACTTTACGATTTCAATTGTTTTTGCACTTAACATTGTATCCCACTCCTCTATTTCCTTAACTGTTTTTAGTTTAACTGAATCTTATAATGCAGATTGTGATTTTAATCACTATTAACACGTTGTTTTTGTGAATAATATATGAACATTGCATTTACAAAAGAAAATAAGCTAACTAGAATTCTAGCTAGCTTATTATTTTGTTTGTATAGCTTGTTCAATTACCTTTCTATCTTTCCCATCACCAAACTCCGTATACCCCCAGATATTCGTTTCACCTCTATATTTATTTACGATAATATCCAAATCATGATATACACGGTGGGCATACACTACATACTCAATATTTTGAAGTTCCACACCTTTTTTTACAATTTCATAACTTCTATTTACATCGCGTTTTATTTTTTCATTCTTTATTTCCGTATGTATATTTTTTAAAGATGGTTCTTGTTGTTGAAACCATTGCTTAAATTGCTTCCAATCCCCGTCTGTATAATTCTCTGCTTTACCATAATTTAAGAAATTATTATAGCTTTCATGTGTCATTCGAATAAAATCTAGCACTTTTGTCTCTTCTTGCACATCTTCTACTTGAGCTATTGTATTTACCTCAGCAGGCTTATTCGCATAATGTAACAGCACTTTCATAAGACTATAACTCGCAATGATCATTACGATAATAATCCCGAATACACTTAACAATTTCTTCATATACAGAACTCCTTCTCTACTAAAGATATTACAATGTATGACTATACTTGTAACATTCTCTCGTAGAAATATAATTCCTGTATTAATTCTTCCTATCATTTCGACAATATTTTTCTACACATTTCGTCTTGGCAAATGCTCCTGTAAAACAATATAACCTTCATAAGCTGTATAACCAAGTATAGCTATTAATCCGATATAACAAGCAAATACTGTCCATTTCGTTTTCGTATCCACTTTATAATAGTTTTCTTGTTGTTCCTTTTCTGTTTTCCATTCATTTAATTTTCTTTCTGACGCTTCAAATGCTTCTCTTATGTGAATAGTATACTCATCTATTTCATCTTCATATGGAACATAATCTAACGGTTCAAACTTCGGTAAAAGATACTCTAACACTTCCATTTTTTGAAGTTCACCTATTTGTAACTCTTTTTCCCGTTCACTTTGTCTTAATGCATTCATCTCATGATGCATCATGTATATAGTCCGATGTACAGCTCCAGTTTCTTTTAATTCCTCTTCAAGCCTAGCAACATATTCTTTCATTCCATCAATTTTATGCCCTAATTCCTTAATCGGCTCATCTCTCTTTATCACTCTGTATAATTCCATACAACCGATAATAACAATAAATCCTCCCAAAATACTTTTAAAGTAAATTGAATAGCCAAGTAATAAAATAAGGCCTGCTCCCCAAATTTTAGTACTGACAACTGAAATAATTCGCCCACCATCTAGCGGCGAAACAGGAATTAAATTAAAGAAATTAATCATACTTCCAAGCAAAATAACAAGCGCCCAAAACGGCTCTTGCGTCATTATATAAAGTGGGATCGCTGGTAAAAATGAAAGAAGTCCGAAAAGCGGCCCCATATAGGCGATGTAAGCTTCATCTTTCGCATTTTTCGGCATCTCTTTCATTCCAATAAGGGCCCCCATAAACGGAATAAAGATTGCTGGCGATGTTGGGATCCCCTTTCTTTTCGCAGCCCATAAATGGCCCATTTCATGAACAAACAACAAATAAATGAGCGCCACTCCAAATTTCCAACCATATAGAACTGCGTATGCGCCAAGCGATAGAAACATACTAAATACCGTTGAAAACTTTGCTAATTTAAAAATTGCAAATACCCACTTTAACTTAGACAGTAAAAATAGACCTATCGCAACAATAATTCCCCATAATCCTTTTTTATTATTTTTCATATTCCTCTCCTTTATCTCTCATTAATGAATCATATTCATTCATCAAAGCTTGTTCTTTTCTCTATTATGACATATTTTTTTCTATTGTTAGAAATAATGTTTATTTAATCCATTTTTAGCCAAAAATATAAATAAAGGAGGTATATACGAATGAATTTACAATCTCTCATAATAAGTGTTTTATCATTTTTAGCTTCAACTCTTATTTTTTATACAGTGAGCTATGTATTATTATTAGATTGGTTGCCAAATCACTTACTTATCACTCTTATCATTCTTTCCGCTCTTATGATTTCATTTCTTATTACACGAAAATCAATGAATGAGCCATCTGCAAAAGCAAAATAATAGAGAGGGTGTTCTTCCCCCCTCTCTATTATCATTTCCTAGGAAAGGCTACATACAATTTCAATTCAGCTACAGCCAATAAGGATCTTATCTCAAAATTCAGTTGGAACAAAGAAGTTAAGCGGGAATCAACGCCGAATTGGCAAAGACTATTAATCAACGAAAAATGAGCATCCTCTGCCGATTAAAGTCTCACTTTATCTTTGAAAATTCATTTTTTCACCATACTCTTTAACGATTTGAATTATATTTTGAAACACGCCTATTTTTTCTTTTTCACTGTTTAATATTTTCAAATCATACTTTTCGTAATATGTTTCTAATGATTTTAATTGTGATTCTGAAGCACCTTTTATCGGAACAGTAGCATGCAATTCATATTGCTTATACCCTTCCTTTACTTTTTCACCTAAAATCATTTCACTCTCTTTTGCTCCAATTAATTTTTGAACTTTTTCTGGGAAAGTGAGTTGCAAATAATACTCTCGTTCCTTCACTAACTTGTTATATAGTGATTGTGAAATCGTATACCGTACCATATAATTCACGTTTTGATCGCCCGCTTTAATATGAAACGCAGTAATCTGCAAATCTTTTTTTGTTACTTCCGTTAAAGGACCTACCTGCATCTCATCTTCTTTTTGTTCTGAAACATTTGGAAATATAGCCAAAAGCTTTTCCGTATCTTTTTCATTCAACATATACATAGCTTTCTTATATTGCACCCATCCTCGTCTATCTTCTCCCCTTAACCATGCATAATAAGTTTCTTTTTTCCCATCTCTACTAATTTGTATTTCATATTCAGGTTCACCGAAGCTTCCGGTTATTTCTTGTTTCTCAGCTTTATCCAAAATGTCTATTACTAACTTCGCTTCTGATTCCTGCAACTTTTTCTCTTTATGTTTTTTTTGTATAATGGTTACCCCAATTGTTTCTTTCACTTCATTCACCGTCTCTTCTACTTTTTTTGTTTCTTTTTTTTGCTCAGCTTGACCACAAGCTGCTAGTAACATAACAAATAACAACAATACATATTTCCCTTTCAAATTAATCCTCCTTTTACGATAAGAAATTCTTATAATCTTCATACATAAAACAAAAACGTGACATCCTATTAAATAAGTTATACTAATCATTGAAAGGAGGTCTTTATCATGTCCATTAATTTTCATGATCCAAATAATAAATACACATACGCAACAAGAAACGCTCATATTTCTTGGGCTGAAATGGTAAAAAACATTACAGACATACAAAACAAGCAAATAATTGATATTGGCTGCGGTGGCGGGATTTATACGAAAGAACTTGCTCTTATGGGAGCCAAAAATGTTGTGGGACTTGATTTTTCAAAAGAAATATTACAAGCTGCAAAAGAAAATTGCGGCAACATTCCAAATATTTCTTTCATCCACGGTGATGCACATAATATCCCATACCCTAATGAAACATTCGACATAGTTATTTCTCGTGCAGTTATTCATCATTTACAAGACATTCCTACATTTTTATGTGAAGCTTCTCGTATATTAAATAAAAACGGTGTACTTATTTTACAAGATCGAACGATTGAAGATTGTACAGTTCCAGGAAGTCCCGAACACATTCGTGGATATTTTTTCTCTATATTTCCAAAACTCATTGAAATAGAGTCAAAAAGACGTCCAAAAACCAACACGATACAGAAAGAATTACAAAAACATTCTCTTCACCTGCTTCCCACACAAACACAATGGGAAGTACGAAAAATACATGATTCTGTAGAAGCATTGCTACAAGATTTATCTCCTCGAACAGGTCGATCCATTCTATATGAGTTAACAGATGATGAACTTTCTCAACTTCTACAACATATACAGACCGCATTACAAAACGTCTCTCCTATTATTGAAAGAGATCGATGGACAATTTGGAGCGCCATGAAGTTGTAAGGAAGGAAGCCTCACAAAATAATGTGAGGCTTCCTTTCTTTCATAATCTAATTTTGCAACACTCTTGATATCCTCCACTTCTGGCCTGTGCACTTCCACACTTCGGACATACTAAATATCTAGACTGATTTGTCAACAAACTACCTTTTTGAAAGAGTAAAACTTCTGCTTGTTTAAACGAACGCGAATAATATAACCACATAAAACCAATTATAGCAATAATGCCAAATAATACTCCCATCGCAAGCATTTCAGTCACCTCTTTTGGTTTGTTCTTTCCAGCAAGTGGATTGTTGTAATATTCTCTGTAAATTCAAATAATCCCTTCTTTACTCCTATAAATATCAACTTTCTCTATAAATTTTACAATTCTCCACAAATTTTTACTCCCATTTTACAATTCATTATTCCTTTTGCAACAACGAATATTACTTTCGATATTTCCGTATATAAATATATCTTTCAAAAAACATATTGACTTTCTAAAAAAAACATGCAACAATACTGTCAGAATACTTGAATAAAAATTCATTGACGAGAACGAGTACGTTATAGAACTGTTCCCCAGAGAGTTGGCGATTTGCTGAAAGCCAACGTTCAGTGCGTAACCGAAAATCATCTCCGAGAAGTAGAACCGAATGTTACAGTAAGTTCTTACCGGCCGTCCCCCGTTACAAGGAACACGTATCATGTTGTACGTTGCAAAGCCGTATACATATAGATTTATTTCTACATGTGTAAATTAGGGTGGTATCGCGGGTAAATATAACTCGTCCCTTTCTTTAGGGACGAGTTTTTTGTGTTCTTACAAATGAATTTAAAAAAGGAGGAAAAACAATGAACACTGTATCAAAAAAACATATTTTTTTCACGGGTCTTATGCTATTTTCTTTATTTTTTGGGGCAGGTAATTTAATTTTCCCTCCCATGCTTGGACAAAACGCAGGTGAAAATTTTTGGCCAGCAATGATTGGATTTTTACTAACAGGAGTTGGCTTACCACTACTAACTGTTATCGCAATTTCTCTATCAGGAAATGGGATGCAGCAACTTGCAAGTCATGTCCATCCATTATTCGGAATTTTCTTTACAGTAGTTGTATACATTGCCATCGGTCCATCCATGGGCATCCCACGTGTTGCAAATGTTGCTTATGAAATGGGTGTTAGTTCTTTCTTACCAGAAACAATCCGCTCTAGCAGCCTAGTGCTATTTGTATATACAATCATATTCTTTACTTTCGTATTTTGGCTGAGCTTAAATCCATCTAAACTTGTCGATCGTATTGGAAATATATTAACACCTATTTTATTAATCTCAATTTTCTTATTGTTTGTTAAAAGTGTCTTTACACCACTTGGGCAATCAGGACCAGCTATGCAAGAGTATCAAACTTCTCCAATCTTCAAAGGCTTTATGGAAGGGTACTTAACAATGGACACCATTTCAGCACTTGCATTTGGAATTATCGTTGTAAATGCAATTCGCTCTAAAGGTGTGAATGATCGTAAGTCCATTGCCATCGCCACAGCAAAAGCAGGGCTTATTGCCGCTACAGGACTCGTACTTGTATATGGTGCACTCGGCTGGCTGGGGGCAACTAGTGTCTCTCTCGGATATGCAAAAAATGGTGGACAGCTACTTACTGTTATCGTACAACAATTATTCGGTCCGTATGGTTTGCTCCTATTATCTCTTATCGTTACACTCGCTTGTTTAACGACATGCGTTGGACTCGTATCTGCGTGCAGCCAATATTTTTCAACATTATTGACTACATTTTCATACAAAACATTCGCGAGTATCATTTGCGCATTAGGATTATTAGTTGCCAACTTAGGTTTAACGAAAATTATCGCAATCTCTGTTCCAATTCTACTTGTTGTGTATCCAATTGCGATTGTACTCGTACTACTATCGTTACTTCATAAATACTTCGGTGGATATCGCTCTGTTTATGTATGTGCTTTAATCGGATCAGCTGTAGTGAGCGTATTTGATGGATTAAAACAAGGTGGTATTTCAGTTTCATTCATCACACCATATTTTGAATTTATCCCTTTATATAATGAAGGAATCGGTTGGCTAATACCAGCATTAGCAGGAGCTCTTCTTGGCCTTACAATCGCTAAGTTAAGCGGTACGAAAAAAGTTCCATTACTAATCGAATCTAACGAAGTAAAAGCCTCCTAAAAAAACTCCCAAAAGGGAGTTTTTTTACATTTGATAAGCAGTATGATTAAAACTGCTTATTTTATAAGCTTTCGTATAATATTCAATATTTGTATCAACTGTTTCTACCTTGACAACATCATAGCGCTCTTCTTGCTTTACTAAAAATAAATAGTATTCCTCTGTTGCCTCAATAATCGCAATTTTATCTGTTTCAACATTATATTGTTCACAAAGTGCTTGTAATGCGTTCACATACTCCCCTAATTTTTTAGACTTATCCATTCCGAATATAGTTTGAACTAACATATACATTCTCCCCTTTATATGTACTGTTAACACCTTAATGATAACGCTTACATTATTTATCGTCAATAAAAACATTCGATGGTTTTAACGCCAAATCTATATTGTAGCGAGCCAATAATCAGCGAGGAATTCCCCGCCAATTAAAGCTTCACTTTATCACTTCGTTAATTGATGCCTAAATGCATAAATAACTGCCTGAGTACGATCACTTACATTCAATTTATTTAATATGTTACTCACATGTGTCTTTACCGTTTTCAGTGCAATAAATAACTCGTCCGCAATCTCTTGATTACTTTTTCCCTCTGCAATTAATAACAAAATCTCAAACTCTCTTTCCGTTAAGTCATCATGCAAAGGTTGCTCTTTCTTTTGACGCATACGGGACATCATTTTCCCGGTAACTTTCGGCTCTAATACTGTTTCTCCATCATAAGTAGCTCGTACAGCATCGGCAATATCACTTGCTCTTGATGTTTTTAATAAGTAACTGGTCGCACCAGCCTCAATAACAGGGTACAATTTTTCGTCATCTAAAAAGCTTGTTACAACTACAATTTTTGCTTCTGGCCATTCTTGAATAATAGCACGTGTTGCTTCGACGCCATCCATCTCATCCATAACAAGGTCCATTAAAATAATATCCGGTCTTAATTGCAATGCTAATTCTGATCCTTTTCGTCCATTCTCAGCTTCCCCTACTACTTCAATATCTGGCTGTGTAGATAAATATGCCGATACACCCATACGAACCATTTCATGATCATCGACAAGCAATACTTTTATCATACTTCTCCCCCTCTCTCAATCATAATCGGTACTTTTACTTCTATTTGTGTACCTTTGGCCGGGAAACTAAGCACCTTGAGTGTCCCACCAATTTCATGAACACGCTCTTGCATCGATCTTAGGCCATATGAACCTGCCTTATTAACGCCTACTTCAAACCCAACGCCGTCATCAATAATTTTTAAAATCGCATATTGATCAATTTTTCGAAGGCGCACTTCTGTTTTCTTTGCCTTCGCGTGTCGCAACGTGTTTGATAACGCTTCTTGCACAATACGGAATAAATGATCTTCTACACCTTTTTTTAATTCTATTGGCTCAATAAGCCATTCAATTTTCATATGTTGTTTTCGCGATAATTCCGTTAATAATTCCTCTATACCTTCTGTCAGTTTCTTACCTTCCAATTGTACAGGACGTAAATGAAGGAGCAATGCTCTCATTTCTGATTGAGCATTTACAACCATATTTTCAACAAGTTGTAATTGTTTTTTTGTCACATCTGGAAATTCAGTTATTTGTTCATTAATCGCTGACATCATCATCGACATTGCGAAAAGCTGCTGACTTACTGAATCATGCAACTCCCTTGCTAAACGATGCCTTTCTTGAGAAATTGCTTCTTGTCTCATCTCTTCATTCCAATGAGCTCGTTCATTCGTTACTTTTTGAAAGAGTCCAGCTTGCTCCTCTAATCGACGAGCCAGAACGATCACTTTTCGTTCCACTTCATGAAATTCATCATCTGCAGTAAACGAAACATCGCTCGGAAAATTCCCTCGCTCTACTTCAAATAGAAACGTATTTAATCCTTGTATACGCTGCTCTATATAGTAACCGATTGCATATCCTACAATTCCCCCAATAAGTAAACTTGTAGTCATAATAAACAAGCCAATTGGAACAGAAGCGATGGATTCCTTCCATAATAAATCATACACTTGTTGCTCGCTTTTCCATACATATACAATTGTACAAATGAGTGCGATACTAACTGAAGACAACATAGAATAACGAATATACATCCACGAAATATTTTTTTGTTTCTTCATTATACTTTCCTCACTTCCGTGTCGCCTACGACAAGCGAAGAAATAATTTTAATACGACGAGGAGCCTCTTTATACTGCTCTGTTCTAAATGTAACATTGCGGTTAAACCCTGTCTCTTCATGACCTGGCAAGAGCACACGTCCGACAATAACAGAATGATTTAAAGAAAGTTCAATATCATATGGCACATATAAACGAATATTACCAACGACACCCCGAATAACAATTACCGTTTCCCCTTCTGGAATCATAGCAGTAGTTAAATCTATTTCCACATCACAAGCACCGTATTGAACATTAATATCCTCAAGTTCATAAATATGATCCATCATTCGTACATTGCCTACAAACATATTTTTCAAATATGGTTCTGTACGATATATTTGCTTCTCTTCGTCTATAATCCCTTTTTCTTTAATTTCAACCTTCATTGCTTTTTGCTGATGCCCTTGTTGAATCAATTGATAACCAATTAAAGCTAAACAAGCAAATACGACAAGAACAAATGCTGCTGATGAAAATAAGAAGAATAAAAATACGATACCACCAACAAATAAAAATACATTTCCCCGTACATAACGATTCTTTTTACGATAATGCCTTCCAAACATAAGCATAATAAATGCAAAAATGAGACCACCTGGTTCAAAATGTCCAAGTATCATATCAAGAAAAAGACCGAATCCAAATATGATGAGGAGCATCCCCATTAATTGTGTCTTTGAAAAATGTTTCTTCATTTCAGCTCCCCCCTTCTTGTCACATATACATAGAAGAAAAGGCATTGCTTTCCAACACCTTTTCTCCTATCACTATATCATAAGCCTGTTTTATAATATACTACTATTATTTTGTTAACTCTTTCGTTAACGATACATCATTCTTTTCTTTCATTTCACGCTCAAGTTTTGCAATTTTCATATCAAATGTGTCACGCTCATGTTCTTCATTCATACGAGTTTCTAAGTCACGAATGTGATCTTCAATTTCTTCAAATCGTAAGAACGGATTATTTTCATCCATTTTATGCATCGCAGTATTCATACGACGATTTGCATGTGCCATATTTTCACGTGCCATTAGTTCCATACGCTTTGCGTGCATTTCTTTTAATTTATTTTTCATTTCAGAAAGACGACGCTCTAACTCATCAATTTGCTCTACAACACCTGCATACATTTCTTCTAATCGAGTTACTTGCCCTTCATAATAAGCTACCTCTTCTAACGCACGTTCGTGCAATTGTAATTCGCCTGCTTCTTGAGCAATGATAGCTTGCTTTGATCTTTTGTTAACGAAATAACGTGCTTGCTCAAGCTCACGAGCAAAGTTAGATTTTAATGTTTTATGACGTTCAATTAACTTCTCAATTTTTGTTATTTCACGCTCACTATCACGTAAATATTGGTTTAACATCGCAATTGGATTTTTTCTTTCCTTCTCATCTAACACGTTATGAAAATCAGCTAAAATTGCATCGCGTACACGTCCGAATAAAGATTGTTTCATTATAAATCTTCCTCTCTTCTACTTTATTTATAATTTGATTTATTGTTTTAGTTTTTCATTAATTTGTTCCACTCATCTTCAAAGTTGCTATATGGTTTAGAACTTTCTGGAGCAGATTCAACAACTACATCTTTTTCTTTTTTCCACTCACGGTATCCGTAGTATAAAACCACTAAAGCAGCGATACCGATTAATGCTGGTGAATGAGAAAGCGCAATGGATAAACCGATTAAACCAACAATACCCCAAGCTAACTTTCCAAAAAATGACTTAGCTCGCACAAATGATTTATAGCTCCAATATACAACTCCTGCTCCGATTGCGAATCCTACAATACCAGCAAGACTACCAAGAGCAATTAAAGCCAAAATACCGGCTGCGATAAACGCTAGAAATTGTTTCATCTTGTGCTTGCCTCCCTTCGATTTGATACTCTTATCTTAACTATTTTTTCATCTTTCCATAACGAGCTTAAGAACCGTTTTTAACTCAGACTTAAGACCGAGTCATATTCAGCCCTTTACGCAAAAAAACGTGCAGAGTTTATTCTCTGCACGTTTTTTTAATTACTAACATTCATATTAAATTAAGCTGTTTTATGATACTCTTTTTTCTCAGCTACTTTCGAAAATCTTGGAAATCCAATTAAAATAGAAACAATCCCACATACTCCAACTAAGATTGGATAAAATGCATATGGCAACAATTCAACCGGAGATAACGCTGCAAATCCTGCTGCCGTTAACATTTGGGCACCGTACGGAATTAATCCTTGTACACAACATGAGAAAAGATCTAATACACTCGCTGATTTACGAGGGTCTATTTCATATTGATCTGCAATATTTTTTGCAAGCGGGCCTGTAAAGATAATCGAAATCGTATTATTCGCTGTACACATATTCGTCATACTTACTAAACCAGCAATACCAAATTCTGCACCTTTTTTCGAACGAATATTACGTGTTAATACATTCATTAAATATTGAATACCACCATTATATTGGATTAATTCAACCATACCGCCAATTAATATAGCAAGTAATACTAACTCCATCATACCGCCCATTCCAGTCGTTACACTTTTAAAGAAACTTTCTAACGTGTAACTTCCATCTATAAGACCGATAACACCAGATAATACAGTTCCACCAGTTAATACAATAAGTACATTCCAGCCAAGTAGCGCTGTAATAAGTACTCCTGCGTACGGTAAAATCTTTATCCAATCAAAGCTATGTGCTTTAATTTGCGTGTCACTTCCTGAAGTAACTATTACTAATAGTACAATTGTAATAATAGCCGCTGGTAACACAATTAAAAAATTCGTTTTAAACTTATCTTTCATTTCTGTTCCTTGTGAACGAACAGCTGCGATTGTTGTATCTGAAATAAATGATAAATTATCACCAAACATCGCTCCCCCAACAACAGTAGCCATTGCAAGCGCAATTGAGATATCAGTTTGACCACTAATACCTACAGCAATCGGCGCTAATGCTGCAATTGTTCCCATTGAAGTTCCCATTGCTAATGAAATAAATGCACCAATAACAAAGATTCCAGCTACGATAAATCCTGGCGGTAAAATAGTTAACGCTAAATTAACAGTTGAGTCTACTCCGCCCATTCCTTTAGCCGTTTCAGAAAATGCACCTGCAAGCACAAAAATTAATACCATAATCATAATATCCGGATTTCCTGCACCTTTAGCGAACCGCTCGACTTTCACATTAAAACTTTCTTTACGATTCATCACTAAAGCGACTCCTACAGCAATTGAAATTGCTACAAGTATCGGCAATTTATAGAAATCACCTGTAATAATTCCAGAACCAATAAATAGCGCCAAAAATATCCCAAGTGGTAATAAAGCTAAACCATTTCCTCTCGTTTCTTTCAAAGTACCATCTCTCCCTAGTTTCAACCTTTTTCTAATGAATAACAAAAGACCTCTTCCGATGAGAAGAGGTCTTATACATCTATAAGAAACGCTCTTCTCATCTTTCAAGCACATGCTTGCTGGATTTGGCACAGCACTCTGAAATCGAGTCCGCTGCCGAGGCATCGTAGGGCCAGTCCCTCCGCCTCTCTTTATAAGAAGGTTTCATATTTATTTTTTAATAATAATTTCTTCCCTAACTTTACTCGCTTACAAAACAAAAGTCAATTATTTTTTGTATAGATTTTTTTGGTAATTATACAAAAATTTGAATACAATAATCATTTTAACTTTTCGATTTCTTCTTCCAATATTGAAATCCAATAAAATTCACTATTTTTTATTGCTGCTAATATCCATTTCGTAGTGTACCAAGCTAACTCATACTCTTCCTTCGTGACATCGCCACTTTTATAAGCATCCTCTAGCTCCTCTTCATCTAATACATACACCTTACCGCTAGGTAATAATACTACATCTAAATATAAATCATCAAAATACGGTAAACCACGATCGTCTATTTCATATTCTTTCGTCACATCAATATAATATTGCACTAAATTGTGCCTATCATCTAACATAGCTGTAATCGCAAAGTTCTTTCCATTAATGAAATATTGAACCCACGTATACCCATCACTTGCAATACAAATTTCTTTACCATCATATTCTTTACAACTAGGATCTCTCACCTTTTTTATATCCAGTATTCCGAGCATTCCCTCTTCCACTTGCTTAAGCCTATAACTCTTTTCTATTAGTCTTTTCCACGAAGAACCGTCACCATATTTACGTTTCATTATGTATACTCCTCTTCTATATACAGAAAAGCTCCCACATATTATGTGAGAGCTTGTTCATATTATAATTAAGCAGCTTGACCCTTTTCAGAAATCTCTTTTAAATAAGCTTGTCCTTTTTCAGCGTCATATTGACCTTCCCACTTAGACATAACTACAGCTGCTAAAGAGTTTCCTACAACGTTAACTGCTGTACGAGCCATATCTAAAATACGGTCAATACCAGCAATGAACGCTAAACCTTCAGGTGGAATACCTACTGTACCAAGTGTCGCTAATAATACAACGAATGATACGCCCGGTACACCTGCGATACCTTTTGATGTAACCATTAATACAAGTAATAATGTAATTTGTTGTGTAATAGATAAATCAATACCGTACATTTGCGCCAAGAAAATAGCCGCAATTGCTTGATATAAAGTTGATCCATCTAAGTTAAATGAATAACCTGTCGGAATAACGAAAGATGTAATTGCTTTCGGACAACCGAATTTCTCCATTTTCTCCATGATTTTTGGTAAAACTGTTTCTGAGCTTGCTGTAGAATACGCTAAGATCAGCTCGTCTTTTAAAATCTTAAAGAATTGGAAAATGTTAATTCCAAATATTTTCGCTGTAAGTCCTAAGACAACTACGACGAAGAAGATCATTGCCCCATATACGACAATTAGCAATTTCCCTAATGGAATTAATGAAGCAAGACCAAATGTAGAAACTGTAACACCAATTAGTGCAAACACACCAAATGGTGCAAATTTCATAACTTGGTTTGTTACATAAAACATTGCGTCAGCTACACCTTGGAAAAATTGAAGAACTGGTCTTCCTCTTTCACCAATTGCTGCTACACCTAAACCAAATAGTACAGAGAAGAAGATAATAGCAAGCATATCTCCGTCAGCCAATGACTTCATAATGTTTGTTGGAACAATATTTACAAACGTATCTGCAAATGAATGACTTTGTACTTGCTCTGTCGTATGTGTATATTTCGAAATATCTGTCTTTGTTAACTGCTCCATATTTACGCCTTTTCCTGGTTGGAAAATATTCGCTATTAATAGACCAACAATAATTGCAATTGTTGTAATAATTTCAAAGTAAATAATTGTTTTTCCGCCTAGTCGACCTAGTTTTTTTACATCGCCAACACCAGCAACCCCAACAACAATACTTGCTACAACAATCGGTACAACGATCATTTTAATTAATCGGATGAAAATATCACCAATTGGTTGTAAGTACTTCACAACAGCTGGATTATCAAAGAAAATCGCCCCAACCGCAATACCAAGCGCAAGCCCTATTAATATTTGCCATGCAAGTCCTATTCTTTTCATATTTGTTGTAACCCCCTCTTCGATGTGTCACTCTATCTCTCATTCTATCTCTATAAAACTAAGAAATTAAGAGTATTACATATTATTCGACAATTCACTACATTTTGTCCCTGTTAAAAATCATAAATCAAAATTTAAAATCTGACAACAAAATAACTTTGCCCGAATGCAAATAATTTTCTTGACAAAAAATAAACCCATGTTAGAAAACCTCACATGAGAACGATTCCTTACTAGTGTTTTATTAGCTTTCTAAGTACTATTTCACCCCATAAAAACTATTACTTTCCTCCTGTATTTTACAGATTAATCCCAAAATATACCTTTATTACAGCCATAAATAAAATGTAAGTACTATGACAATTAAAGTTGAAAAATGATAAATTCCGACAAAACTTAGCAATTTTATAAAGTTTTCTTTACATTATGATTACAACGATAGACACTCTTCTTCTTATGATATATAACATTCATAGGGAAAGGAGTCAGACAACTATGAAAAAGAAATTTGCAGCGTTTAGTGTTTTAGCAGCAGGAACGATTTTTGCTTCCCCGTTACTTTCACCCGTATACGCTGAAACAAATCAAGATAAATTATCTAACATTCAATCTGAATTAGAAGGCAAACAAAGTGACTTACAAAATAAATCAGTCGAGAAAGAACAAATAGAAAAAGAAATTCAAGAATTACAGAAGAAAATCGATGAATTAACTACTTCTATTAATAAAAACGAGGCTGAATTAAACGATACAAAAAAAGAAATTAGCAAAACACAACAAGTAATTACTGACAAAAAGAAACATATAGAACAATTACAAACAAACATAGATACACGTCAGGAAGTTATTAAACAACGATTACAATCTATGCAAGAAAAACCGCGTACAAATATCATTACAGAAGTATTAACAAACTCTACAAACATTGCTGATCTTGTTGATAATATGTACTCCGTAAGTTTAATATTAAACAACGATACAGATATTGTAAAAAAACAAACATCTGATCAAAATGCTGTAACTACAGAAAAAGAAGCTGTTGAGAAAAAAGAACAACAACTGAAAGAATCTGAGCAAAAACTAGAACAAAAACAACAAGAATTACAAAATAACCAACAGCAGCAACAGACTCTTATTAACGATCTACATACGAAAGTAGCAAAAGTAGATTCAGAGATTGAAGGATTAGAAGAATCCAAAGGCATTTTAGAAAATCAACGTCAAGCTGTGCAAAAAGCAATTGAAGAAGAAAAACGGGCCGAAGAAGCTCGTAAAGCGGAAGAAGCTCGCCAGGCAGAAGAGGCTCGCAAACAACAAGCTACTAAATCTGCTCAAGCAACTCAAGCAGCTCCAACACCACATGATACAAACATCGGTGGCTTTATCAAACCAGCAGCTGGATCAAAAACTTCCGGATTTGGTGTACGTTCTTTAGATAACCATAAAGGAATTGACATCGCCGCTTCGGGAACGGTTCCAATTATCGCTGCTGCAGATGGCGTTGTTATTCGCTCAGAATTATCATCTAGTTACGGAAACGTAGTGTATTTATCTCACCGTATAAACGGAAAAACATATACGACAGTATATGCTCATATGAATAGCCGTTCTGTATCGAATGGACAAACTGTAAAACAAGGCGATCAGCTTGGATTTATGGGGAACACGGGCCAATCATACGGACAACATTTACACTTCGAACTTCATCTTGGAGAATGGAATGTCGGCAAGACAAACGCAGTCGACCCATCTCCTTATATCGGATTATAAAAAACCTCGGTACCTACCGAGGTTTTTTATTTACACTTCACACAATATAGGCATTCTACATAGACTATAACTAAATGCCTATAGTTTACGAGGTGATCAATATGAATACGCAATTACAACAAAAAATAGAAGAAGCTAGAGCGACATTTATCGGCCGGATATTTACATTTGGCGGATCAGTTTTATTTTTAATCGGTTCATTCCTCGCAGTCACCACAGCCTATAAAACGTATAATCGTCTATTACATTCAACAACATAAAAAAAGACGGGAGATCCCCGCCTTTTTTTATGCAAACATTTTAAATACACCTATCACATTTAAAAATACAATTATTACAGTTACCGGAATGACATAACGAAGTAAGAAGAACCAAATGTTAAATAACGTTTTCCCCTTCGTTTCCGTCACTTCTAATTCTTTCATCAACAACTCTTTACTCATTTTATTTGGTACAAATAATGAAATAGCTAGTACTCCTAACGGCAGCAATACGTTACTTACCGAAAAGTCGACTAAATCAAAGAATGTTTTCCCAAATATTTTCACGTCACTCATAATCCCAAATGATAACGCTGATGGAATACCGACTGCAAAAATAAGAATACCAATTAATAATGATGCTGACGGACGCTTCTTCTCATTACCTTTCGCAACAGATGCTACTACAATTTCAAGCATTGAAATTGCTGATGTTAAAGTCGCAAAGAAGAATAAAATTAAAAACATAATAAAGAAAAATTGACCAAATGGTATTTTTGCAAATACTGCTGGAAGGACGATAAACAGTAATCCCGGTCCTTCAGTCGGTTTAACTCCTAATGCGAAAATCGCTGGGAAAATTGCTAATCCTGCAAGTACTGTAACAAAAACAGTTAAACTTACAATAGATGTTGCCGATTTCGCTAAATGTTCCTCTTTCTTCAAATATGAACTATACGTTACCATTACCGAGGCACCTACAGTTAGCGAGAAGAAAGATTGTCCCATCGCATATAAAATTGTATCTGCTGTAAGCTTTGAAAAATCTGGTTTTAAGAAGAACTCTACTCCAGCAAAAGCACCATCGAGTGTTAACGCACGAACAATAATCGCAATAAATAAAATAAATAATAGCGGCATCATGTACTTACTTGCCTTTTCTATACCTTTCTCTACACCTTTACTTACAACAAAAATCGTACAAAGCATAAAGATAAATTGCGCTCCAATCGCACTTAACGGATTTGAAATCGTTTCACCGAACAATTGTCCATAATCAGCTACTCCATTCCAGAAACTTCCTGTCACACTATAATATAAATAAAGTAAAATCCATCCACCTACAACGCTATAAAAAGATAGTACACTAAAACAAGTAACAACTCCCATACGACCAATCCAAGGATATAATTTGCTATTTGGCACTAGTACTTTATAAGCTGTAACCGCCTCTTTTTGCGTACTACGTCCAATAACAAACTCCGCTATTAGAAGAGGCATACCTATAAATAAAGTTAACAGTAAAAATACAAGGAAGAATGCGCCTCCCCCGCCATTACCTGCAACATATGGAAATTTCCATATCGCACCAAGACCTACTGCGGCTCCGGCTGCTGCGAGTACAAAGCCTATTTTCGACGTCCATTGCTGTGTTTCTTTCATCATAAATTCTCCTTTTCTGAATATTTAAACTTTTGTTAATTATACACTTTCATTTCATACTCGCACACCTCCTTTAGAAAATAAAAAAGTCCCCTACACGCAAATATGCATGTAGAGGACGATATATGTAATGTAAATACCGTGGTACCACCTCAATTGGATTGATAAATCCCACTTGTTCAAGTACAGGAATAATTCCGATACTCTATCCTTTTAACGGCGGAACCCGGGTTGCCTACTACAATGTTCAACATACCTCTCGCAAGCCCATTCTGTATAATTTATCGTACCGGGCTCCCACCTAACCCCAGCTCTCTGAACGCATCAAATATACGTACTCTTCTTGCTCATCGATTTCATCTATTGAAGTTACTTGTGATTATAAATTATATTTTTATATTTGTAAAGCGCACTTTATCTTTTATTATTTTAAAACCTTTCCCTCTAATTCTCGCAAAAAACTTTCTCTTTCTCTCTCGTTTTGCACATATACTGATTTCAACACTTCTTGGAGTAATATATTTCGTTCTCTCTTTTCTAACTGTAAATCTTTTAACTTCACCCTTACTTCATATAAAAAATCTAAATACGATTCATATGTCTCATCATATTTATTTGCAATCTCATCTCGAATTTTTTTTGCGAGCTTTGGGCTCGCTCCCCCAGTAGAAACTGCTATATTAAGCAAACCATGATGAATCGCTGCTGGAAAGTGAACATTACCACTTTCCGGATTTGTAATAACATTTACTAATTGATTCTCTGCGGCATCTTCAGCAACTTGTTCATTTAATATTGAATCACTACTCGCTGCAACAACTAAAAAAGCATTTTTAATATCACTTTTTTCATATTCTCTTTGATACCAACGAATTTTCTTTTCTTCCACAAGTTTTACTAAATTCGCATCTAATTCTGGACTGATCACAACTATATCCGCACCTTGTTTGAGTAAAGGAATAATTTTAAATCCTGCAACTTTTCCCCCACCAATAACAACAACGCGTTTCTCATTAACTCGCACTGTAAGTGGATACATACTGATCTCCTTTCAATAACTCCGTCGTTTTCTGAATTAACATATCTTGTAACGCTTCATTCTTCCCTAAATATGGACTGATTTTAATCTCTTCCAATGCATATTGGCGCACTTCTTTCTCAATATGTTTCATAAGTAAACCTGTAAATAACAAATAAGGTAGCACAACGATGTTCTCCACTTCCCGTTCTACAACTTCCTTCAATTTCCTCTCAAATTTCGGCTCCGCAGCCGCTAAATAACAAACCTCAACTTTTTTAATTTTCTCCTCAGCTTGAAATAAAGAGGCGATCCATTTTATATCTTGTAATACTTCAGGATCACTACTTCCTCTTGCAACGAGCAGAAGGGTCACTTCAGCCTTCCCTTCCTTTTCAATACCACTTCCGTTATATACTGATTTGATAAGTGTTTCTGATACACCAAACGGATTACCATAAGTCACTTTAACATTCGGATATTGATTCTTGAGCTTTACCAATTCAAATGGAATATCTTTCTTCACATGACCTGCCGCTAATAAAAAAACAGGGATGGCAATAATCTCCGTGGCCCCACGCTTCACACATGTACGAAAACCATCTTCAATAGAAGGATTCGCTAACTCTAAAAAACAAACTTCTTGAATATTCGCTTCTATACGACTCATACACGATGTAATAAATTGAATCGCCTCTTCTTTCGCTGTCTTCAAACGACTTCCATGACATATATATAAGACGGCTTTCATTTTACAACACTCCACTTACTTGATAAGCATTTTCCGTTTGCTTCTCAAACCAATGGATTTTTTCTCTAAAACGGACAACTTCTCCAATTACAATCATGCTCGGATTTTGAATTTGCTCTTTTTTCGCAACATCTACAATTGTTCCTAATGTCCCAACAACTGTACGTTGCATAGACGTCGTCCCCTGCTCAATAATAGCAGCTGGCGTACTTTTATCTTTTCCATGCTTCATAAGTTGCTCACATATGTAGGGCAAATTACTAACCCCCATATATATCGCTAAAGTCTCTACACCTTTCGCTAAACTTTCCCATTTCACTTCTTCTTCAGCACCTTCTTTCCTATGCCCAGTCACAATAGCAAAACTTGCACTTGCATCACGGTGCGTCACTGGAATACCAGCATAAGCAGGTGCAGCTATTCCAGATGAAATACCTGGGACGATTTCAAATGGTACACCTTGCTTTGCTAATGCTTCCGCTTCTTCTCCCCCTCTACCAAATACAAATGGATCGCCGCCCTTAAGCCTCGTTACTACTTTCCCTTTTTTCGCATACTTAATAAGAAATGTATTAATTGTTTCTTGCTTCATCGTGTGATAATTCGGGAGTTTCCCGCAATAAATTAAATCCGCGTCAGGCTTTGCGTGTGAAAGCAGCTCTTTATTCACAAGGCGATCGTATAAAATAACATCTGCCTTCTCAATACATTTCAACCCTTTAACAGTAATTAAATCTGGATCGCCAGGACCCGCTCCAACAATATAAACCTTCCCCATCATCTCTCCTCATTTCTACTATTAAAATGAAACTTCCATTCGTATATAAGAATGGAAGTTTTTATTTTTTCGTATTACTAATCTCTACTCATGAATAACAAATGCTGCACCTTTTCGAATCTTCTTTTTTTCAAACAAAGAAATCTCTTTTACCTCTGGCAACGGTAAAAAATGTTTTTCAAGCTCAATCTCCGCAAGCTTAAATGCCTGTTCTTCACTTTGAGCAACAACAACAATCGGAACAATATCACTCACTAATACAGCTTCAAATCGATATAAATCCATATTGTCCCCCCTAAGACGCTATGACTTCTTCTAACACGTTATTTAACGCTATTTGTAATGTGTCTACACCAACACGACCTACAAAATCATAAAATGTTTCGGCTGGTAATTTATTCTCTTTGAAATAACTTATAAATGATGCGAGTACATCAGGTAAATCCTCGCCATCTATTTTTCCTTTTAACTTTTGATTGTAGGCACCGCCATCTAACAACGTTCCACCTACATATATCTCAAATGCTTCAACAATTCCCTTTTCCTTCGTTTTCATTTTCACCCCTTGTAACCCAATGTCAGCAATTTGACGTTGACCACATGAATTCGGGCAGCCTACCATATGAATTCGAACTGGAACATCGAGTGCAATTTGTGTATCTAAGTATTCTGCAATTTTTCGTAATCTTTCTTTCGTTTCTACTAATGCAAGATTACAATATTCAATACCGGTACATGAAACCGCATGACCAATAAATGATTTTGGGCTTGCAGATATCGCTTCAAACAACGGTTCACTAAGTAATCCTTTTACATTTTCCGGAGGAACGTTCGGAATAATGAAATTTTGTGAATTACATGTACGAATTTGTCCATTTCCATATTGCTTTGCGATTCTTGCAATCTCAAACATTTCTTCTGCATGTAAACGACCTACCGGTACATTAAAACCTACATATTTTAATCCCTCTTGTTTTTGGTCTTGAACACCATAAAAATAGCCTGCATTCCATCCTTTGAGTGCACTTTCCCCTTTACTTTGTAAAGGCCCTGTATACTCTATTAGTTTCTCTTTAAATTTCTCTGCTCCCCAGTCCGCAACAAGAAATTTCAACCGAGCTAAATGACGTTTCTCACGATATCCAAAATCACGGAATATAGTAGCAATCGCAATTGCCACTGCCTTCACTTCTTCTGGTAAAACGAACACATCTAATTCATCAGCTAAATATGGACGGGCTGATAATCCTCCGCCTACTTTTATATGAAAACCAACTTTTTTCTCACCATCTATTTCTTTCGTAGCAGGTGTAAATGCAACACAGTTAATCTCTGCGTTTGCTGAGTTATAAATATTAGAACTAATAGACATTTTAAATTTACGTGGCAAATTAGAAAACTCTTCATTATGTTGGAAATAGTCATATACCTCTTTCACAATATGTGTCGTATCAAATAGTTCATTTGCATCAATTCCAGCAAGCGGATTACCTGTAATATTCCGCGTTATATCACCACAAGCCCCCGCTGAAGATAATCCAACTCTTGCTAATCTTTTAAAAATATCTGGTATTTGCTGAATTTCTAACCAGTGAAACTGAATCGCCTGTCTCGTAGTAATATCTATTACATCACGTCCATAATCCTCAGCGATAGAAGCAAGTACTTCTGCCTGTGCATTTGTAATAATCCCTGACGGAATATTTACCCGCATCATAAAATAACCAGCTTCTTTTGGACGTTGTAAATACAATCCCGCCCATTTAAAGGCATCCCACTCTTCTTTCGGAATAGATTCAAATCCATTTTCCGCATAGTAAGGAATATCATTAAAAATTTCTAAGCCATCTTTTTCTAATTTATTTTTCTCCGTTTGATTTAGTTTTTCATTGTTAGCCCATACTTTTTCATAACTCATTTTTAAATCCCCCTATATAAAGTGAAACTTTAATCAGTAGAGTTTTGTTCATCCCACGCTGATTATTAGCCTTAACCAATCGGGTATTTACGGGCAGCCCGACCCCCACCTAACTTCCTTGCCCCAATCGAACTTTGAGGTAGGAATTTTACTTCCCGGCAAATAGCGGGATAAAACTACGCTCTTGTAAGTACTTCACGATTTGTTCTGCACATTCTTCAATAGAATATTTGTGCGTTTCTACAATTAATTCTGCTTGCTCTGGCTCTTCATAAGGCGAATCAATACCTGTGAAATCCTTAATATCACCTTTTCTTGCCTTTTTATAAAGCCCTTTCGGATCACGTTTCTCACACTCTTCAATCGGACACTTCACAAAAATTTCAATAAATTCATCTGCCGCTAATAAATCTCTTACTTGTTTGCGGTCTACTCGAAATGGTGAAATAAATGCTGTAAGGACAACTGTTCCTTGATCTACAAATAACTTTGCCACTTCGCCAATACGTCTTATATTTTCCATGCGATCACTTTCAGAAAATCCTAAGTCTTTATTTAAACCGTGGCGAATGTTATCCCCATCCAGCACATAATTTCCAATATTCTTTTCAAACAGTTTACGAG
Source organism: Bacillus sp. N6 (assembly GCF_052805735.1). Classification (NCBI taxonomy): domain Bacteria; kingdom Bacillati; phylum Bacillota; class Bacilli; order Caryophanales; family Bacillaceae; genus Bacillus; species Bacillus sp. N6. Next base: position 1,384,803 of record NZ_CM127843.1, on the reverse strand, counting down.
CGACCGCATTCGCTACTGTAGATTTACCCGAAGCTGATAAACCAGTAAACCAAATTACAAAACTGTGATGTCCATTCTTCACTCTTCTCTCATCTTTTGAAACCGAAGCTGTATGCCAAGTAATATTCGTATCCATCTCGTTCTCTCCCTATTCTGTTACTACTTCTTTTTTTAAACCTTTAATTAGCACTTCTACTACTTCTTTACGACTAAATGTACTTGGCGGAATCTCACCGTTTCTTAATAATTCTCTTACTTTCGTACCTGATAAAATAACATGATCTTCTTTTCCGTGCGGACATGTTTTTGTTGAAGCCATCGCTTCACATTTCGTGCAGTAAAAACTATGTTCAAAGAATAGTGGTGTAATGCCTAACTCTTCTATCGTAAAATTCGTGAAGATTTCTTGCGCTTCGTATGTTCCGTAATAATCTCCTACTCCGGCATGATCACGTCCTACAATAAAGTGGGTACATCCAAAATTCTTTCTTACTAACGCGTGAAATATCGCTTCTCTTGGTCCTGCGTAACGCATTGCAGCAGGAAATACACTTAAAAAGACACGATTTTTCGGATAATAGTTTTGAAGGAGTACTTCATAGCTTTCCATTCTTACATCAGCAGGAATATCATCCGATTTCGTTTCTCCAACGAGTGGATTTAAAAAGAGACCATCTACAATTTCAAGAGCAGATTTTTGAATATACTCATGGGCACGATGTACCGGGTTTCTCGTTTGAAATCCGACTACTGTTTTCCACCCACGTTTTTTAAATTCTTCTCTCGTTTCAATTGGGTCTAAATGATAAGAAGGAAATTGATTATTTTCAAAGCGTTTTGTTAGAATAATAGTTCCTCCAACGTAAACGTTTGGTCGTTCATATAATTTTTTCACTCCTGGATGAGCCTCATCAGTTGTTTTATATACAAGTAACGCTTCTTTTTCTTTATCTGGTACGAAAATATCTTCTATTTTAATAGCACCATATATATTTCCATTGTTGACAAGCTTTACTTCCTCTCCGGTCTTCAGGCTTTCTGCGACTTCTTCTGTTACCGGTAATGTAATTGGTATACTCCACACACTACCATTTGCTAAACGAAGCGTTTCTACGACTGAATCATAATCTTCCTTCCCCAAAAAACCAGTAAGCGGGCTATATCCACCTGTCGCCAATAGTTCTAAATCACTTAAAGCAATGTTGTCTAATTTAATTTCTTTTTCAATTTGTGATATATCATATGTCTCATCTATACGGTTTACTAATTCGTTTACTGTGCTCATTTTCTATATCCCCTCTTAGCTTTATTTCAAGATTCATCTTATTGATAATGAAGACCACATTCGGTTTTCACTTTCCCAGCCCATCTACCATCTCTTGAATCGCCACCATCCCCTACAGGTAAAGTACATTTCTCACACCCAATACTTGGATAGCCAACATCATGCAACGGGTTATACGGCAAGCTATGTTTGTATACATATCGCCAAACTTCTTTCCACGTCCAATGAATAAGTGGACAAACTTTAATAGATTGAAAACGATGATCTTGATTTATAAACTTTGTATGCTTACGTGTTTCTGATTGTTCCCTTCTTAAGCCCGATATCCATGCTTTTTCCACGACTAATGATTTTTCTAAAGGTGAAATTTTTCTAATCTTACAACAAAGATTCGGATTGCTCTCCCACAGTTTTTCACCATGCAACTTCGCCTGTTCATCAAGTGTAAGTTCTGGCTGCTTTTCTATAATATTCAATGAAGGAAATCGTTCCCTCACTCTTTGAATTAATTCATATGTTTCTTGAAAATGAACATTTGTATCCAAAAATACAACTTTAGCAGATGGATTTACTTGGTTTATAAGGTGCAGCAATACCATACCTTCCACCCCAAAGCTACATGCGTAGACGATTTCATCTTTATACTCTTCATAAGCCCAATTTAATACTGATAACGCGCCTTTTGTTTCATCTTCTTCCGAAAACGAAACAACATTTTCTTCCCACGTTTCATACGTCAACATGTTTTTTCCCCCTGTAAAAGCAAAAAGACGGTTTTAACCTAATGAAAATAGGTTAAAACCGCCTCTAGTTTTTCTAGTCAGCGCTTTTCACTTTAAACGTACTTTTTCACTTTTCTCTAACTGAATTACTTTTCCATCTTGCACAACAATTGTAATTGAGCCATATTTCATATCAGCAAGCATCGCTTCAATCTTCTCGGATACTTCATCAAAATGTTCCCGTACACCCACGCGAACAGCCCCCCTTTTTATTCATAAAAAAAATCTTTCCCATTTCGAAAAGACTGTTCGGTAATATATTTTACCTTATCTTTCAAAATGGATTCCATTTTGCTGGATTTAGCACCTTGCTTTCTATAAGCAGGTTGCCGAGCTTCTTCGGGCCAGTTCCCTCCGCTTCTCTTGATAAGCTTTGTATTTGTATTTTATCACAATTCTGATTTTTTTCAATCCTAGTTTTCCGATATATTTTAATTATTTTATTTTACAAAAAAGGAATTGCCCATCCGAACAACTCCTTTTTCTATTTAAACAAGCTCTTTAATACGTATGCGATCGTTCCCAATAATATTTTCATATGTTTCGCGTTCCACAACTACTTGCGATGTTCCGCCTTTTGCAAAGACAACGGCTGGTCTTCGAATCCGATTGTAATTATTCGCCATCGAGTACCCGTAGGCTCCTGTACAGGAAACTGCTAGTAAATCAGCAGAAGCGACTTTCGGTAAATGAATATCCCAAATCAACATATCTCCGCTCTCACAACATTTCCCCGCAATCGAAACGAGTTCCTCATTCTCATCATTCCCTCGATTCGCTAACATTGCTTCATAACGCGCACTATATAAAGCAGGTCTTAAATTATCTGTCATTCCACCATCGACTGATACATATTTCCGAATACCAGGAATATCTTTCACAGATCCAACTGTATAAATTGTTGTCCCAGCATCACCTACAATGCTACGGCCTGGTTCAATCCATATTTCTGGCAATGGATATTCACATACAGTAAATTGTTCTCTCACTGCACTTGTTACAGCTCGCACATATGTCTCAAGAGTTAACGGTGTATCCGACTCTGTGTAGCGTATTCCAAATCCCCCGCCTACATTTAACACTTTTACTACATAGTTTGTTTGCTCTCTCACTTCTTCTAAAAATTGGCGAAGAACTTCAATCGCTCGAACAAAGCCAGCTGTTTCAAATATTTGCGATCCGATATGTGAATGAATCCCTAGCACATTATAATTGGATTTTTGTAAAGCAAATCCAATTGCCTGCATCGCTTGACCGTTTGAAACGCCAAATCCAAATTTCGAATCATCTTGGCCTGTTGTAATATATTCATGTGTGTGCGCCTCTACTCCAGGCGTTACACGAATTAATATGTTCACAAACTTTCCATGTTGCATCGCTAAATCGTGTAAAACTTCTAATTCAAAGAAATTATCTACGACAAAACAACCGATATTCGCCTGAAGAGCCATCACTATCTCTTCTTCTGTTTTATTATTTCCATGAAAATGAATACGTGATGCTGGAAATCCTGCTTGGAGCGCAGTATATAATTCTCCTCCAGAAACAACGTCTAATGACATATTCTCTTCACGAGCTACTCGGCACATCTCCATGCACAAGAACGCCTTGCTTGCATATGCTACTTGATAAGAGAAACCACTTTCTTTAAAAGCACGATGAAATGCTCGGCATTTTCCTCGAATAGACTCTTCATCGTATACATAAAGTGGTGTTCCGTATTGCTTTGCTAGCTGCGTCGTATCGCACCCTCCAATTTCTAAGTGTCCTTGCCCATTAATTCGGCTTGTGCCGTGTAAATACATTTAAATTCCTCCCTTATTTCCTCTAAAACTCATAACCCCAATCTTCTATTCATTGCAGCACGCTTTTAGATAGACAAAAAACGCGCGGAACAATGTTCACACGCGTTTCTTATTAGGAAAAATATATATTGAAAAAATAAACGAGTTGTTATCTCCTCAAAATAAGAAACCGCATCAACATCTCCAAATAGCTCTCCATAAAATAAATCTTATGACAGTACTACATTTATTCAATGTAGTCCCAATATATGAATAAGATGGTTATTCTTATATTTCGGCAATAGTCCCTTTCAGCCTATGATCACAGATTCCATGAAATCTCCCATAGCTTACTCTTTCCTATCGCGGCCTCTACCTTTGAGAGTAGATGAGGTAAGTCTATTTAATTTTCAAACATCTAATTGTTGCTATTAACAATACCAAAGGACCATTTTATTTGTCAAACAATTTTTTATATTGTTTTTTTACAGTTTAATTTTGTATCATTTGGTAAGCGCTTTACTGAAATCTTTTTCACTTCCCATTCGCCTTCTTCGTTATTAAATGTAATCGTTACCTTCTCAAATGGGGGAGCAATTTTCCCAGCAACACGTTCATACTTTGTCACTTCAATACTTGCTTGAAATAAATATGTACCGCTATACACTTTTTTTAAACTAATAATTTTAGGACATTGATACGGTTTCAAACTTCCATATTGTTTTTCAATTGCTTTATTTATTTTTGGAAATAAAACAGAATAAAGTGCATCTTCCATAAGAGGTGCATCATATTGAGCTATTGACACACTCGGTGAGGTAAAAAGTATAACACTACTACATGCTATAAAATATAATAATTTTCGCATTATAACCTCCGTATTATCACGCGATTCTTTCTGCGTACGATAATTATCATACATAGAAATTCTGTTTTATTGTCTCCCACCACTCTTTTTCTACTCGATTATTATAAAAAAGCCCACAACTCTCTTTTATTTTCGTATAATGATACTCATAGTATAATAATCATAATAACAAAGGACTGTTCGTATATATAAAATGAGTCGTTAAGCAAACTGACTCACAAGAACTGTCATGCTTTTTAGGAGAGGAGTATATTATGCTACAACATCTGTTTCCAAAACTGCGATTTGCACTCGTTGCAGTCGTTTTACTATGGATTAAAACATATATTGTGTACAAGCTAGCATTTGATATTAAAATTGATAATTTCTTTGAAGAATTCATGCTTTTTATTAATCCACTAGCTGCGTTACTTTTATTTTTCGGCTTAGCTTTACTTGCATCTAAGCACCGAAACCGAATTATAATTGGAATCAGTTTTATACTGTCATTTATTTTATTTGGAAACGCAATGTTTTATGGATTCTATAACGATTTCGTTACTTTCCCGGTTTTATTCCAAACAAACAATATGGCTGATTTAGGGACAAGTATAAAAGAACTCTTTACGTACAAAACATTACTTTTATTTGCAGATGCAATTATTTTAATGTTTATTTCGCGTAAATTCCCATCATTTGGCGACAAAACACCACTTTCCCGCTCAGAGAAGCGAACTTTCTTTAGCGGTGTAACAGCTTTATTAGCACTACAAATTGTTGTATCAGTTATTTATAAACCACAAATGTTCTCGCGCTCATTTGACCGTCAAACTGTCGTAAAGAATTTAGGTTTATACACATATCATCTATTTGATATTACACTTCAATCCAAGTCTTCAGCTGAGCGTGTATTTGCAAGTGGGGATGGATTTTCTGAAATCAAAAACTATACAGACTCAAAAGACAAACAAGTTGATAAAAACTTATTTGGAGCTGCAAAAGGTAAAAATGTAATTTTAATTTCAATGGAATCTACACAAAGCTTTGTTATTAATAAAAAAATAAATGGAAAAGAAATTACCCCATTTTTAAATGAATTTATTAAGGATAGTTTCTATTTCGATAACTTCTATCATCAAACTGGACAAGGCAAAACTTCTGATGCTGAATTTATCGTTGAAAACTCACTTTATCCGCTAGATCGTGGTTCTGTATTCTTTACTCATGCAACAAACGAATACACAGCGACACCAGAACAATTAAAGAAATACGGATATTCTTCTGCCGTCTTCCATTCAAATGATAAAACGTTTTGGAATCGGGATGTAATGTATCCTGCGCTTGGATATGATCGTTACTTTAATTTAAATGATTACGCAGGAACGGAACAAATGTCTGTCGGTTGGGGATTAAAAGATAAACAGTTCTTTGAACAATCTATTCCAAAGTTAAAATCTTTACCGCAACCGTTCTATACAAAATTTATTACATTAACAAATCATTTTCCGTTTCTTCTAAATCCGGAAGACCAATATGTTGATGAATTCAACTCAGAAAGTGGTGTTGTAAACCGCTACTTCCCAACTGTTCGTTACACAGATGAAGCTCTTAAATTATTTATTAAACAATTAAAAGAAGAAGGACTGTATGATAATTCCGTTATTGTCATTTATGGTGATCATTATGGTATTTCCGAAAACCATAATGCAGCTATGGCACAGTTCCTAGGAAAAGATACTATTACACCATTCGATTCTATGCAATTACAACGAGTTCCTCTTATTATTCATGTGCCTGGTCAAGAAGGAAAAGTTGTTTCTAAAGTATCTGGTCAAATTGATATTAAACCAACGCTCCTTCATTTACTTGGTATTAAAACAAATAAATCCGTTGAATTTGGAACTGACTTATTTATTAAAGAAAAAGACCCGCTTATGGTAATGCGTGATGGTAGCTTTGTTTCTGAAGAGTATGTTTATACAAAAAATATGTGCTACAAAAGAAGTACGGGTGAAGAAGCTGATATGACGCTATGTCAGCCGTATATTGAAAAAGCAAAAACAGAATTAAAACTCTCCGATAAATTAATTTATGGAGATTTATTACGTTTCGATCCTAATAATCAATATAAAACTGGAACGATGACAACGAAATTTGAATAGTAAAGGAAGCAACTTTATACAAGTTGCTTCCTCTTTTTATTTTCACTTAATTTTTAAATCATCCTTCTATGAAATCTTTCACAAATTGGTAATTTCTTTCGTATGAGGAATAAATTTATGGTATGATAAAATAAGTAAACTTTCATACACTAATTAAGAATTTATTACAGAAAGCAAGGGATCAGATTTTGTATAGAGCAGCTATTCCAAACTTATTTACGCTCGGAAATTTATATAGCGGATTTTTATCAATCGGCTATGCATCTTTAGGATATTATAAATCAGCTGCTATTTTAGTACTTATCGGGATGATGTTAGATAGTCTTGATGGTCGTGTTGCTCGTTTATTACGTGTTGATTCACAAATGGGAAAAGAGCTCGACTCGCTTGCAGATGTCGTAACATTTGGTGCAGCACCTGCTGTTTTAATGTATTACACATCTTTCTCAAACTACGGAATCATCGGATTATACATAGCGGGATTATTCCCTCTTTTCGGAGCATATCGTTTAGCACGATTTAATGTAACACCATCTTCTACTTCAATGAAATATTTCACTGGAGTACCGATTACAGCAGCGGGAGGGCTTGTTGCTTTCTTAACATTATTTTCACATACCATTCCAAAAATCGTTCTTATTACCGTATTTGTAACGTTCGCATTTTTAATGGTGAGCCGCATTCGTATCCCAAGTTTAAAAGATGTACCAATTCCACGATATAGCATCATTATTACACTATTTTTAGTTGGAATCATTATTACAATGTATCAAACAGGATTTGGCAATTTTTCTGTTTTCTTATTCATTGCCATTCCACTATATATTTTGTACATGTTATCTCAATTCATTAGACAAAGACCGTCTAAAAAAGCGAATAAAGAAAAATAAGAAAACCTTCCGAGTCCGGAAGGTTTCTTTTTATTTTGTGACTAATACCTTTTGATTTACAGGTGTTACTGGCTCTTCGCCGTTTAATACAGCTAAAATATTTCTGACAGCCATTTCAGCCATCGCATCACGAGTTTCAAACGTTGCATTCCCTACGTGTGGAGCAAGTACTACATTCTTTAACTCTTTTAGCTCTTCTGTAATTTTCGGTTCAAATTCAAACACATCAAGAGCTGCCCCTTCAATTTCATTCGTTTTTAATGCATAAGCAAGTGCTGCTTCATTCATAATTGGTCCACGTGAAGCATTTACAATATACGCTGTTTTCTTCATCATTTTAAACTGCTCTTCATCAATCATATGATGTAATTTCGGATTATAAGCACAGTTAATTGTAATAAAATCTGCTGTTTGTAATAATTTTTCCAACGTCACATACGTTGCTCCCAGTTCACTTTCAGCTTCAAACTTACGATTTGGCCCTGTATATAAAACATCCATTCCAAATGCTTTCGCACGTTTTGCAACAGCCTTCCCGATTTCTCCAAGACCAATAATTCCGATTGTCTTACCGTGGACTTCTCGTCCTAAGAAAAATAACGGTGCCCATCCGTTAAATCCAGTCGTACGACATAACGTATCCCCTTCAGGAATTCTACGCGCCGCTGCTAAAAGAAGTGCAAATGTTAATTCTGCAGTCGCTTCCGTTGATACTTTCGGTGTATTCGTAACTGCAATTCCTTTTTCACCCGCATACGTGTAATCAATATTGTCGTAACCAGCACCATAGTTTGCAACAATCTTTAAATGAGACGCTGCATCAATAACTTCTTTTGGCACCTTTGTCGAAAGTAAACTTAACAATGCATCTTTATCTTTTACACGCTCTGTTAATTCATCTATAGAAATTAATTCCTCTTTATCGTACATTTCTACATCATGATCTTTTAATAGTTCTAATCCAATTTCCGGAATTTTTCCCGCTACTAATATTTTTGCCACTACTAACACCTCTTCTATAGAAAATAAGATATCTCTTATATTTCATTGTAAGAAATCCACATATAAAAACCAAGGAATTTGATTATAGTTTTGAAAATCGACACTTTTCCATGAAAAAAGAGGAGATGCAACTCTCCCCTCTTCTTACGCTTTTTCCTGCGATTCTTTTCCGAGCTTCACATCAATAGTTCCTTCTGCAACCGTATCGCTAATTTGCTCCTCAATAACCGATTGAGATGCAGCATTCGTTTCAGAAGTATAAGCTTGTTGCTGTGCAACTTGTACATTTTGTTTATTTTGTTGTTTCGCCATTTCTTACCCTCCTTTTCATTCTTTCTTATTTTGAACAAAAAGGGTGGTTTTCATCAAAAAATTGCGTTTCATTTTGAATTTGTTACTTCTTCTTCAAGCGACCTCATTACTCTTGCTCGCTTCGTAAATGTTGCAACCTGAGTAACACCGTGCGCTCGTAATGTTTGTACATTCTCTTGTACATAGTTCCCTAAATCATTTGGATAATGGGCATCCGAAGAAATCGTAATTGGAACACCATACTTAGCTAATACTTGTAAATATAGTGGACTTGGGCACATTTCACGAACAGGATAACGATAGTACAATCCTGCATTTATTTCTGTTGCCGTATTCGTTTCTACTAACGCACAGGCAATTTCCTCATAATAAGAAAGCTGTTCATTCTCATCCAATCGATAATTAAATACCTTTATATTATCTAGATGAGCGATAATATCAAATAACTCGGTACGAATCGCACTCTCAACTGTTTTAAAAAACGTATCGTATAATGCGCGTAGGTCATGCACCTCAAAATATTCTTTCGTATCTGGATTATCAAATCCCCAGCCATTTAGAAAATGAACGGAGCCAATTATATAATCAAAGTCTCCTAGCGCTAATAATTCTTTTAACTCTCCTTCACAACCAATAAAATAATCCGCTTCAATTCCAAGTTTAAGTGTGACACCTCTTTTACTCCATCGTTCTTTCGCCTCTTCAATTGCCTTTGTAAAATCATACAGTGAAACTACCCTTACTTGATCTAACCATTCTTTCTGTATACGACCGAGCTTAGAATCACTAATATCTACATATTTTTCATAATATCCTTTCGCTTCATGAAAACGATATAGATGATCAACAATTCCCACTTCTTTTATTCCTTTTCGCACAGCTTCTTCTAAATATAGATCTATCCATTCTGTTGTAAATGGCCCTTCCTTCACACGTTTTTGCAAACGCTCTTGTGTTTTCATAAGCCAATCCATAGAATGCCTTTCTTGAAGCGGTTCATAACATTCCAACGCTTCATTTATTTTAGCAAGCCATCCTATTGAATACGGTCCTTCTTCTAAGTGAAGATGATAATCTACTTTCATATACATTCCCCCTTATAATGTATCTATTTCCCTTCTATCCCCAACTCTCGAAAGCTTTCCATTTCGTTCTTTCACCTCTCGCATGACATCTTCCAATGCGATATTTTTTTCAGCTAATAAAACGAAACAGTGATAAAATACATCAACCATTTCTTTCACTACTTCTTCTTTATCATTATTTTTACATGCGATAATTACTTCAGCACACTCTTCACCAATTTTCTTTAAAATTTTATCTTCTCCTTTTGAAAATAAATAATTTGTATACGATTCAGGAAGTGGGCTTTCCTTTCGTTCTTCAATTGTTTTATACAGCAACTTAAAGGCATTTTCCATATGTATCCCCCTATATAATTTGATAGTGAAAACATGTCTTCTCCCCCGTATGACAAGCAGGTCCTACTTGTTTCACATTCACAACAATTGAATCTTGATCACAATCTAAGTATAGAGATTGCACATATTGAACATTCCCTGATGTTTCTCCCTTATTCCATAACGACTGCCTCGAACGAGAGTAAAACCATGTTCTTTTCGTCTCTAACGTTTTTTCATATGCTTCTTCATTCATATAAGCTAGCATTAAAACTTCTTTCGTACCTTCTTCGATGACAATTGCCGGTATTAATCCTTTTGAAAAATTAGGTTTCATAACCGCACCTCAACATTTGCATCTCTTAATTTTCGCTTTACACTCTGCACTGTCGCCTCACCATAATGAAAGATGGATGCCGCTAATGCTGCATCAACTGTTGTCTTTTGAAAAACTTCTATAATGTGATCCGTATGACCACAGCCTCCTGATGCGATGACTGGAATGGAAACACTTTTTGAAATTTCTTCTGTTAAACGAAGATCATATCCACTTTTCGTTCCATCTGCATCCATACTCGTTAACAAAATTTCACCCGCCCCGAGCTTAACAACACGCTTCGCCCATTCTATGGCATCCATTCCTGTGTCAACTCTTCCGCCGTTGACGTATACGTTCCATTTATCTTCTGCTACTTTTCTAGCGTCAATTGCCACGACAATACATTGTGATCCAAAGTGTTCTGCACCCTCTTCGATTAGCTTCGGATTTCGCACTGCCGCTGAGTTTATTGAAACTTTGTCTGCTCCAGCTCTTAGTAAATTGTACATATCTTTCACACTTGAAATCCCCCCGCCAACCGTAAGAGGAATAAATACTTTAGCTGCTGTTTTTTCTACAACATCTATAATCGTTTTTCTTCCTTCATGAGTCGCTGTAATATCTAAAAATACGATTTCATCTGCCCCTGCCACGTTATATGCTTCAGCTATTTCAACCGGATCACCGACATCTTGTAATCCTATAAAATTTACACCCTTTACGACTCGCCCTTCTTTCACATCTAGACATGGAATAATTCGTTTCGCTAACATAACTTCGTTACCTGTAACACTTCTTCTAAATCAATCGTTTTCTCGTAAAGCGCCTTTCCAATTATGACACCATATATATTCATATCATTTAACTTTTTCACATCTTGAATAGATGCCACTCCTCCAGAGGCAATGAGACGAATGCCCACACTTTTTTGAAGTAACGCCAATTGTTCAAAATTTGGCCCTGCAAGCGTCCCGTCTTTCGAAATGTCTGTAAACACAATCGTTTGAACATCTAAACTTTCCATTTGTTTCGCTAAACTAATATAAGAAATTTCAGACAGATCAAGCCAACCTCTCGTTGCTACGAAGCCATTTTTCGCATCAATTCCAACAATGATTTTCTCTTTATATAGACGAACTGCTTCCTCTAAAAATGACTTATCATAAAGAGCTGCTGTTCCTAAAATCACTTTTTCTACACCTACTGACAATAACTTCTCCACCGCTACAAGTGAACGAATTCCTCCTCCCACTTGCACAGGAATACGTACCGCCTTACAGATTTTTTCAATGACGGGCAAATTTAACGACTCGCCAGCAATTGCACCGTCTAAATCAACAATGTGTAGTATTTCCGCTCCAAGCTTTTCAAATATGATTGCCTGCGCTACCGGATCTTCATTCATCACCGTTTCTTTACTAAACTCTCCTTGATAAAGTCTAACGCATCGTCCTTCTTTTAAATCGATAGCTGGGAAGATTTCCATGCTTCTACCACCCCTTGAAAATTTTTTAATATTTGCATGCCAATTTCACCACTTTTTTCTGGATGAAACTGTGCACCAAATACATTTCCTTTCGCTACAAACCCTGGTACTTGCATTCCATAATCACTTACTCCGCATACAATTTCATCTGGACAATCCGCGTAATATGAGTGAACATAATAAACGAAAGAACCATCCACTAATCCATTCCAAAGCGGAAATTCTCTTTCCTTCCTTAATTCATTCCATCCCATATGAGGAATTTTATACGAAACTTTTAACTTACGAATTTCCCCTGGTAGTAAACCTAACCCGCTACAATCTTTTAGTTCCTCACTTCGTTCAAATAAAAGCTGCATGCCCAAACATATACCGAGGAGAGGTTTTCCTATATCACAAACCTCTTTTAGTACACACACTAAATCTCTTTCTTCTAATACGTCCATCGCTTTCGGAAATGCACCTACTCCCGGTAAAATCACGCCATCGCTTCTCAATATCTCTTCTTTATCACTCGTTACAATGTACTCTGCCCCAATATATTTTAACGCTTGCTCTACACTGCGAATATTCCCCATTCCATAATCTATAATGGCAATCAATTACAACATCCCTTTCGTTGAATTTACACCAGTAATGTTGGCATTTTTTTCGACCGCTTCTCTAAGCGCTCTACCAAAAGCTTTAAATACTGCTTCAATTTTGTGATGCGTATTACTTCCGTATAGAACGCGCGCATGTAATGTAATATTGGCAGCATGTGCAACTGCTCTAAAAAATTCTTCCGTCAATTCTGTATCAAAATCCCCAAGCTTCGGATTTGTTAATTCCCCTTGAAATACACAATATGAGCGTCCACTTATATCAATTGCGACAAATCCTAAAGATTCATCCATCGGTACGTACGCTGAACCGTAACGATTAATTCCCTCTTTGTTTTGCAATGCTTCTTTCAAGCAATTTCCGAGTACAATTCCAACATCTTCAACGGTGTGATGTGCATCGACAAATGCATCCCCTTCTGCTTCAACTTGCAATCCAAATCTTCCATGTCTAGCAAATAAAGTAAGCATATGATCGAAAAAACCAACCCCTGTTTGAATAGATACATTTGTACTTTCATCAAGCTGCAAATTTAATTTAATTTTTGTTTCTGTCGTCTCACGTACTTGACTGGACTGACGCATTATTTTTCCTCCTCAAACCTTATTTGGATTGCTCTCGCATGTGCATGTAACCCTTCTTTATTTGCAAGCTCTACAATGTGATGCTGTACATTTTTTAATGCTTCCTCCGTATAAGAAATAAAACTTGATTTTTTCACGAAATCATCGACTGATAACGGAGAAAAAAATCTTGCCGTTCCGCTCGTTGGTAATACATGATTCGGTCCCGCTAAATAATCCCCGAGCGGTTCAGGTGCATATGACCCAAGGAAAATAGAACCTGCATGTTTCACATAATCTAGAGCATTCATCGGTTCTTTTATATGTAACTCTAAATGTTCTGGAGCAATTTCATTTGATAACTTTAGTGCCTCCTCTAAAGAAGGAACGATAAAGATGGCTCCATTTCTATTTATTGATTCACGTGCAATTTCACTTCTTGGTAACATTTCTAACTGTCTTTCTATCTCGTTTTCTACTTCTTTAGCTAGTTCCATATTCGTTGTAATACAAATCGCCGTTGCTCTCTCATCATGCTCTGCTTGCGATAATAAATCCGCTGCGATATATTTTGCATTACCTGTTTCATCCGCGACAACTACAATTTCTGATGGACCAGCAATCATATCGATATTTACTATTCCGTATACTTCTCGCTTCGCTAGAGCGACATACAAATTTCCCGGTCCAACTATTTTATCCACTTTCGGAATCGATTCCGTCCCGTATGCTAAAGCAGCAATTGCTTGCGCGCCACCTATCGTATAAATTTCATCTACTCCCGCAAGATTTGCAGCAACTAATATATGCGGATCAATTCCTCCTTTCCTCGGCGGTGTTACCATTACAATCTTTTTCACACCTGCGAGTTTCGCCGGCAATACATTCATTAATACTGAAGAAGGATATGAGGCTGTCCCACCCGGTACATATACACCTACATTTTCTAACGGCCGAATGAGTTGCCCTCTAATTATGCCTTTACTTTCACAATCGAATATTGAGTGCTTCTTTTGCTTTTCGTGATACGAAACAATGTTTTTCTTCGCCTCTTTTAAAGCTTCTAAAAATGAATTCTCTACAAACATACTCGCTTGCTGTATTTCTTCTTCACTTACACGAAAATCTTTCATCTCTACATCATCAAACTTTTTTGTATAGAAAGATAAAGCTTCATCTTTCCCTTCCCTTACATTTCTAATGATTTCTCTTACACTTCTTTGAACAGTTTCTTCTATTATATTAGCGTTTTCTCTTAGCACTTTTACTTTAGATAATGCCTCCTTAAAGTCTTCATAAATGACTTTCATTTTAAGTCCTCCTATTTCCCTGATAAGATTTCTTGCTCCATCATATTTATAATACTGAATATTTCGTCTTTTTTAGTTTTTAAGGCTGCCTTATTTACAATCATCCGAGCCGATATAGAGTGCATTTCCTCAAATACAATAAGTCCATTCTCTTGTAATGTTTTTCCTGTTTCAACAATATCTACAATCGCATCTGCCAATCCAAGAAGAGGAGCGATTTCTACAGAACCTTCTATTTTAATAATTTCTACATCCTCTCCCTTATCATGAAAATAAGTAGAAGTAATATGCGGGTATTTCGTAGCAATTCTTTTCTTCCGGTAACTCTTCGGATTATACGTAGGAATAGAAGCAACACAAAACTTACAAATCCCCACTCCTAAATCCAGCATTTCATAAATATCTTTCTCGTTTTCCATTAAAATATCTTTTCCAACGATCCCAATATCAGCTACCCCATGTTCTACATAAGTAGCAACATCAACCGCTTTTACTAAAATAAATGAAACATTTGTATTTTTACTTTGAAATACAAGCTTCCGACCTTTATTTTTGAGATCGGAACAATCAATTCCAATCTGCTCAAAAAGTGGAATGACATGTTTTTCTAACCTTCCTTTCGTTAACGCAATTTGAATGTTACGCATGAAGCCTCTCCTTCTTTCTGGACTACCCATTTCTCATTCCATACATATTCCACTAAATATTCATTCTTTGCCTCAACGACCGTTCCTATTTTATTTTTTCTTGCAAATTGAAAGGTATCGCTTAAATTAGAGAATAGAGATAACCAAGCATTTTTCCCATCCTTTCGAAGTAAATTTCGTAACCTTTCTGCTTCCGCTAATCTATTTAACTCATAATGAATCACAATATCAATTTGATTTCGTTCATATGGTTCTTGCTGCTCTTGCAGCGCCTTCACAATTTGATTTACTTGTACCGCGAGTCCAACAGCTGGCAGCATTTCTCCAAAATTCCCAATTAGCTCATCGTATCTTCCGCCACTAACGATTTCTTCTCCAATTTCATATATATATCCTTTGAAAATAACACCCGTATAGTAATCTAAGTGTTGAATCATGCCCAAATCAATTGATATGTAAGAACCATATCCTAACGTTTCAATTGTTTCATACATTTCTTTTACTCTTGCAATTGCCATTTTCATTTCATTACTTGAAGCAAGCTTTTCTGCCTCCTCAATAACTTCTAAATTTCCAAATAGCCTTGGTAATTTCTCAAGTAATCTTACTGTCTCATCGCATCGATCTAATTTCTTTTCTCCGATAAAATTTGAGAGGGCAGCATAATTTTTACTTTCTATATACGTTCTAAGTACCCTTTCTTCTTCATCATGGATGGAGAGCTTTTTTACAATACATTTATATAACTGTACTTGCCCAATCTCAATTGTAAAAGATTGCACCTTCAACTTTTGAAGTGCTTGAATGACACTTATTACACATTCAATTTCAGCTCTTACATTATCAATCCCGATAACTTCAATACCACTTTGTACGATTTCATTATATTTTCCAGAATGGGATTCATTCGCTCGAAATACATTCCCGCTATACGTCACTTTAAGTGGCGTATCCCATCTCTGTGTTCCAATCACTCTTGCTAAAGGAATTGTCATATCTGGACGTAAAACGATAATCCTTCCCTTTTCATCAAAAAATTTATACATCTTCTCTTCATCTATCGGTCTATTTTGAAATGCAAAAACATCATAAAATTCAATTGTAGGTGTTCTTATTTCCTCATAACCTCTCTCTAAAAAAGTAAGCCTTAATTTTTGCTCCACTTCTTCAATTAACGTACATTCTTCGAATAAATAATCTCTCGTTCCATTCGGGTTCGCCCGTTTCCATTTTGTCATCTAAATTTTCACACCTTTCCCCTTCTAATGTATGCCTATTTCATTCACCTAAGCCGAAAATAAAAAGAGCCTTGTAGACAAAATACCTACAAGGCTCTTCAGTAGAGTGTAGGTACAACGGGAATAACCCTTGTACCTACACGTTTTCACGCTAGGTTCAAGGGTTTCATGTATGATGATGTAGTTGTGTAAGCATTGTAATAGATTTTATTGTATTCATAATACTTACTCCCTTTCTCCTCTGATTTTCACATAGTATATAACAGTTAATTTTGAATGTAAATACATTTTTAATATTCCGTCACTTTTTTTAATGTAAAGCCACTTTTCTTTCATACTCTTTTATTTCTTGTTCATATTGCATTGTAATACTAATTTCATCTAAACCATTCAATAACTTCTCTTTCCACATTTTCTCGATTGTAAAATGGAATCTGTGCATATTCGTTATAATTATTTCATTTTCTAAATCAACTGTGATTTGTTCCCTCGCATCTGTTTTTGCAAGTTGTTCACGCATATCTTTGTCCATTACAATCGGTAACATGCCATTCTTCATACAATTCATATAAAAGATATCGGCAAATCCTCCAGCGATAATAACGCGGAAACCATAATCAGCAAGCGCCCATGGAGCATGTTCTCTAGACGAGCCACATCCAAAATTATCACCTGTAATTAATATGCTGGCTCCTTTTCTTTCTTGCGCATTAAGCGGGAAATTAGGGTTTTCTTGGCGATTATTATCATATCGCCACTCATCAAATAAAAACTTCCCAAACCCAGTTCTTTCAATTCTCTTTAAATATTGCTTCGGAATAATTTGATCTGTATCAATGTTATCATTCATCAGTACTGCGGCAGTACCTTTATGAATACGAAATGGCTCCATCATAACTCTCCTTTCTAATATCAACAAAATGACCATGTAACGCAGCCGCTGCCGCCATTGCCGGGCTAACTAAATGCGTTCGTGCTCCCTTTCCTTGTCTTCCTTCAAAATTGCGATTTGACGTAGAGGCACAATGTTCTCCTTCAGGCACTTGATCTGGATTCATACCTAGACACATTGAGCATCCGGGCTCTCTCCATTCAAATCCAGCTTCTTCAAATATGCGATGTAATCCTTTATGCATCGCTGCTTCTCTTACCCTTTGAGATCCAGGTACAACAAGTGCTCGCACACCTTCTTTTACTTTTTTACCTTTCACGACAGATGCAGCAATTTCTAAATCAGAAAGCCTAGAATTCGTACAAGATCCAATGAAAACATGTTGAACTGGAATGTCATACGTACTTTGTCCGGGACTCAACCCCATATAAGAAAACGCTCTTTCGTCATTTGCATCATGCTTTTCTGGCAATTTCTCATCAATCCGAACACCCATACTAGGATTTGTTCCCCACGTAACGTACGGCGCTAAATCCGTAACATCTACTAGAATATGTAAATCATAAGTTGCATCTAAATCTGTATAAAGTTCTGACCATTTTTCCTTAATAGATTCATAGTCTTTCGGCGCATATTTACGCCCTTTTACGTAAGCAACCGTTTTTTCATCTGGTGCAATAATGCCAGCCTTTGCTCCCCCTTCAATTGCCATATTGCAAAGCGTCATCCTCTCTTCCATATCCATAGCATGAATGGCCTCTCCGTAAAACTCCATTACGTAACCTGTTCCAACTGCTACTCCGTACTTTGAAAGAAGGTGTAAAATAATATCTTTCGCATAAACACCTTGCGGTAACTTTCCTTTTAACTCAATGCCCATCGCTTTCGGCTTTCGTTGCCATAACGTTTGCGTTGCCAATACATGTTCCACTTCACTCGTACCAATACCAAACGCTAGTGCGCCAAAAGCACCGTGTGTTGCTGTATGACTATCACCACAAACAATCGTTTTTCCTGGCTGTGTGAGTCCAAGTTCTGGTCCTATAACATGAACGATCCCTTGCTCTTCATCTCCGATATCCGCTAATGGCACCTGAAATTGTTTACAGTTTTCCCGAAGTGTATCTAGTTGCTGCTTCGCAATGCGGTCGGTAATATTCCAAACATCTTTCGTTGGAATATTATGATCCATCGTTGCAAATGTTAAATCTGGTCTGCGGACTGTTCGATGTGTAAGCCGCAAGCCTTCAAAGGCTTGCGGTGACGTTACTTCATGAACAAGATGTAGATCAATATATAATAAATCCAATCCATTTTCATTTGTCGCAACTACATGTCTTTCCCAAAGCTTATCTAGTAACCTTTTCCCCATTATCTTCCTCTCCCTACTAACGCTTGCTCTTCCATTTCTTGAATAACTGCCTTTGTAAATGAAGTTGTCGTTTCAGTCCCCCTGATATCTGCTGTACATTTTCCAGATTTAAGGACTGCAGAAACTGCTTCTTCAATTGCACATCCTTCTCTCGTTAATCCGAACGATTGCCCAAGCATCATTGCAACAGAACGCATCATCGCAATTGGATTCGCCTTATTTTTCCCCGCAATATCCGGTGCTGATCCGTGAATAGGCTCGTATAATGAAGGCCCCTTTTCAGCGTGACTTGCTGATGGAAGCATTCCTAATGATCCAGCTAATACTGAAGCCTCATCACTTAAAATATCACCAAATAAATTTTCCGTTACAATAACGTCAAATCTTCCTGGATTCCGAATTAATTCCATAGCCGCTGCATCTACTAAAATGTGTTCTACTTCCACATTTGGGTAGCGAAGTGCTACTTCTTCTGTCACATTTCTCCATAGTTTACTAGACTCTAAAACATTCGCTTTATCAATAGATGTTACTTTTTTCTTCCGCTTATTTGCTAATTGAAAGGCATACGAAACGATACGTTCAATTTCATGTCGATGATACGTAAGTGTATCTGTCGCCACTTCTTCCGTTCGCTCTTTCGGATAAGAAAAATAAATTCCGCCTGTTAATTCACGAACGACAACGAAATCAATTTCATCAGCATTTTTTAATGGTGATAAATGTGCAGTTGCACTTTCTACCGTTACAGGGCGAACATTCGCAAATACACCGAGTCCTTTTCTTAATGCTAATAATCCTTTCTCAGGCCTTTCTTTCGCACTATCCCACCTTGGTCCACCTACTGCTCCAAGTAAAACCGCATCACTCGCTAAACAGGCGGCAAGTGTTCGCTGCGGTAATGGTTGCCCAGTTAAATCGATAGCAACACCACCAAAGTACTCATCTTGCAAATGAAAATGATGTCCATATAGCCTTTCTACCATATGCAATACTTCCTTCGCACTTTCCATAACTTCTGGACCAACACCATCACCAGCTAAACAAACGATACGTTTTTCCATTTTTAACACTCCTTTTAACTGAATTTTCAGAACCTTGATTTGATAGGTGAGGAAAGCTTCTCTCACCTATCAAATATTTATTTCACAAGCGCTATAAGAGATTTTAATTTCCCTGCTGCATGGACATAAGCTCTCGCCGACGCTTCCAATACGTCTTGCGCAACTCCGAAACCTGATATTTGGTGACTACCTTCTTTTAATTCAACATGAACGTGAGCAAGTGCATCTTGACCTTGTGTAATAGATTGTATGCGATAATCTGCCAATTCACATTCTAATCCTAAAATTCTTTGAATCGCATTGTATATCGCTTCAATACTACCAGAACCAGTGGCTGCATCTTCATATACATTTCCTTCCTCATCCTTCAGCACAACTGTTGCGCATTGTGTACTATTTGATACGAAATGCACTTGTAATTGCGTAATGTTATATTGCTGGGCTGCAAATGCTGCTTCACCAAGCATAATTGCGCGTAAATCTTCCTCAGTAATTTCCTTTTTACGATCCGCCAATTTTTTAAATGCTTCGAATGCCGCATCTCGCTCTTCATTTGTAAATTCATAACCAAGCTCTTTCATTTTTTCCGTAAACGCATGACGGCCAGAATGTTTCCCAAGTACAAAGAGATTTTGAGATTCTCCTATAAGCGCTGGTTCGATAATTTCATAAGTTGTTACTTCTTTTAGAACCCCATCTTGGTGGATGCCTGATTCATGAGCAAATGCATTCGCTCCAACGATTGCTTTATTTTTCGGTACAACCATACCCGTTAACCTGCTTACTAATGTACTCGTTGCCTTAATCTCTTTTAAAGTCATCGAAGGTTCTGCTTTATAAAAATCTTTTCTAATATGAAGAGCAACCGCAACTTCTTCTAACGCTGCATTCCCTGCTCTTTCTCCAATGCCATTAATCGTTCCTTCTACTTGCAATGCTCCGCCTTCAACCGCAGCTAACGAATTTGCTACTGCCATACCAAGATCGTCGTGACAATGACAAGAAAAAATCGCTTTTTCATATGATGGAACGGATTCTTGTAAGTATTTAAAAAGAGAATAATATTCTTCCGGATTCGTATATCCAACTGTATCCGGAATATTAATTACATTCGCTCCTGCGCGAATCGCAGTTTCTACTGCTTCAGCTAAAAATGCTCTCGATGTTCTTGTCGCATCTTCTGCAGAAAATTGTACTGTCGGAAATAATGATTTTCCAAGCGTAACCGAACGATGAATACTATTTAACACATCTTCTTTTGACATACAAAGTTTATATTTCATATGAATATCACTCGTAGCTAGAAATACGTGTAGACGAGGAGATACAGCACCTTTCACAGCTTCATATGCTCTTCGAATGTCACTTTCTTTCGCTCTAGCTAAACTCATAACCGTAGCATTTTGAATTGTATTCGCGATGCGTTTTACCGATTGGAAGTCACCTTCGGAAGCTGCCGCGAATCCAGCTTCCATTACATGAATACCAAGCCTCTCTAATTGTCTAGCAATTTGTAACTTCTCTTGTTCATTTAAATTTACTCCTGGTGATTGTTCGCCATCACGAAGCGTTGTATCCATGAACAAAATCTGCTTCATATTATTTAATCCCTACCTTTACTCGCGGCTGTACGAATGGCATCATTTCACGTAATTTACGTCCTACTACTTCAATTTCATGTTCATTCTCTTTTTCATTTGTCGCGTGGAAATTTGGTCTTCCTGCTTTATGCTCTGCAATCCAGCCTCTTGCAAATGTACCATCTTGAATTTCTGCTAATACTGCCCCCATCGCTTTCTTCGTATCTTCAGTAACAACGCGTGGTCCTGATACGAAGTCTCCCCACTGCGCTGTATCTGAAACTGAATATCTCATATTTTCAAGTCCACCTTCATACATAAGGTCAACGATTAGCTTCAGTTCATGTAAACATTCAAAATATGCAAGTTCAGGCTGGTATCCCGCATCAACTAACGTTTCAAATCCTGCTTTTACAAGTGCAGTTACTCCGCCGCAGAGTACAGCTTGCTCTCCAAATAAATCTGTTTCTGTTTCTTCTTTAAACGTCGTTTCTAATACACCAGCTCTCGTTGCTCCAATTCCGTCAGCATAAGAAAGTGCTTTTTCAGTCGCAACTCCTGTTGCATCTTGATATACTGCAAATAATGCAGGAACAGCCCCTCCCTCGGCGAACGTACGGCGTACGAGATGCCCCGGTCCTTTTGGCGCTACTAGAAATACATCTACATTAGCTGGTGGTTTTACTTGATCAAAGTGAACATTAAATCCATGTGCGAACACGAGAGAGTTTCCAGCCTGTAAATTTGGTGCAATTTCAGCTTCATATACTTCTGGTTGTAATTCATCAGGTAATAGAATCATTACTACATCAGCTTTTTCCGCTGCTTCTGCTACTGTATATACAGAAAACCCATCTTCATTCGCTTTATCCCAAGACTTACCTTTTCTTAAACCTACTACTACATCAAATCCGTTATCACGTAAATTTTGCGCATGTGCATGACCTTGCGAGCCATATCCGATGATTGCTACTTTCTTTTCCTTTAATACATTTACTGTTACATCTTTCTCATAATAAACTTTTGCCATTTTCATTTCCCCCTATATTTAAATGATTATTGAATTAACATAACTTGCTTATCTTGTTTTTTCATACTACGTGTAAATGCTGTTACACCTGTTCTAGCAATTTCTTTTAAACCGTATGGACGAAGTAATTCAATTAACGCTTCTACTTTATCTTGCGTACCTGTTACTTGCACAACTATGGAATCCTTCCCAACATCTATTACAGCGGCTCGAAATGGTTCAATTAAACTATATAATTCTGCCCTCGCTACAGAAGTTGCTACTTTAATAAGAGCAAGCTCTCTAGCAATCATTGCTTTTTCTGTAATATCTGATACTTTCAGAACATCGATTTGCTTATGAAGTTGTTTAATTAACTGCTCAACTTGCTGTTCACTTTCAACGTGTACAACAATCGTCATTCGCGATATATCTGATGATTCTGTATGACCTACTGAAATACTTTCAATATTAAAATGTCTTCGTGTCATAACCCCTGTAATTCTGTTTAACACACCACTTTGATTTCGAACTGTCGCTGTAACAATTCTCTTCACCCTTTTTCCACTCCCTCCATTTGGTGAACACCTTTTCCTGGTGCAACCATCGGCATAACCTTCTCTGATTGAAGTACACGACAATCGATTACGACTGGCTCTTGTAATTTGATCGCATGCTGGATTTGCTTCTTTGCAAGAAGTGGATCGTCAATACGAACACCTTTTATACCATACGCATTCGCAAGAGCGACGAAATCTGGTTGGCATGGCAATAAAGAATGTGAATATCTTTGATTGTAAAATTCATCTTGCCATTGTCTTACCATTCCTAAAGCTTCATTATTTAAAATAAATACTTTAACGGGTAAAGCGTGTTCTTTTAATACACTTAATTCTTGCAGAGTCATTTGAAACCCAGCATCACCAACAATTGCAATAACTAGTTCATCTCGCTTTGCAATTTGCGCACCGATTGCTGCTGGAAATCCGAACCCCATCGTTCCTAATCCGCCAGAAGTTACCCATTTATCTGGATTTTTCAACGGATAGTATTGTGCTGCCCACATTTGATGTTGCCCAACGTCTGTTGTTACAATCGCTTCTCCTTTCGTGATTTCATATAGCATATCAATCGCGTATTGAGGTTTAATACTTTCAGAATTTCGTTTATAAGAGAATGGATACTTTTCTTTTCTACTCTTTAATAAAGAGAGCCATTCATGATGATTTTCTTTCTTTCCTTCTGATTGAAGCAATACTTCTAACGCCTGCTTAGCACTTGCAACAATAGGAATCTCTGTTGGCACATTTTTCCCGATTTCTGCTGGATCAATATCGATATGTGCAACAGTCGCCCCTTTAGCAAAAAAAGCTAAATTCCCAGTAAGACGATCGTCAAATCTCGCACCTATATTAATGAGTAAGTCGCATTCATATAACGCCATATTGGCTGTGTAAGAACCGTGCATTCCCCCCATCCCTAGAAATAGCCCATCATCTGGCGGAAAACCACCAAGTCCAAGTAACGTATGCACAACAGGGATTTCATATTTACGGGCAAAACTTGTCAATTCTTTCGAAGCTTTCGCATGCAGTATACCTGCTCCAGCTAAAATTAACGGTTTTTTTGCGGTTTCAATTGCTTGTAGTAATTTGTTTATTTGAAGTAGATTCGGTTCATAATTAGGGTTATATCCTGGTAAATCCATTTGTACATTGCTACATCGCTCACCTTTCTCGACTACCATATCTTTCGGAAGGTCAATAACGACTGGTCCTGGTCTTCCTGTTTTAGCAATATGAAATGCTTCTTTAATAATTCGAGGTAAATCTGAGGCCTTTCGCACTTGATAGTTATGTTTTGTCACTGGCATCGTAAGTCCCATAATATCCGCCTCTTGAAAAGCATCGCTCCCAATTAACGTTGTTGCTACTTGGCCTGTAAATACAACAAGTGGCAATGAATCAATCATCGCATCCGCTAGACCCGTAATTACATTTGTAGCACCTGGTCCACTTGTTGCAATTACAACCCCTGGGTTCCCTGTAATTCTGGCATACCCTTCAGCAGCGTGAATTGCCCCTTGCTCATGCCTTGTTAAAATATGCGGAATTTCACAATCATACAGTGCATCATAGAGAGGTAAAACGGCACCACCCGGATAACCGAAAATCACTTTTACGCCTTCCTTTTCTAGCGCTTCTAACAATAGCTGTGCACCAGTTGCCAGTTTCTCTTCCGTTTTTGAAGACATTGTTCTTATAAGCCCCCTTTTTTAAACTTTTATACAATAAAAAAATCCTACGTCCACACTCCAGCTATGTGCTGAAGGGACGAAAGATTTCGCGGTACCACCCTTCTTTGCAAGAATACTCTTGCCTCAGTGATCCATAAATGGATCTAGCTAATAACGGAGCTACCGTCTAAGCCTAGACAAATGCTTTAGCTTAGCACTCAAGGGCGATGTTCGTCGACGTGAACCATCGGTTTTCAGCAACCACCGACTCTCTGTGAGGCTTCACAATCAACTACTCCTCCCTATCAACGCTTTCTTATGTTAAAAAAGTTGTTATCCAACTTTATTTTCTTCGTAAATTTTCTCTCCATCTTCTACAACTAACTTACGAAACTCTTCTAATAAACGGTTCGTATGTGGACCTGTTTGCCCTAAGCCAATCGTTCTACCATCTACTGTCGTAACAGCAATAACTTCAGCAGCTGTTCCTGTTAAAAACACTTCATCAGCTACATATACATCATGTCTTGTAAATAACTCTTCTCTTACGTCATATCCAAGTTTTTCGCCGATTTCTAAAATGGCGTTTCGTGTAATACCTTCTAACGCTCCAGCAGAACTTGGTGGTGTAATTAATTTATTTCCTTTAACAATAAACACGTTATCTCCTGAGCCTTCAGCTACATATCCTTGATCATTTAACATAAGTGCTTCTTGTACTCCAGCTAATTTCGCTTCAATACGAACTAAAATATTGTTTAAGTAATTTAAAGATTTTACTTGAGGGGATAAAACATCGGGACGATTTCGGCGCGTTGCAACTGTTACAACTGGAATCCCTTTCTCATAATATTCTTGTGGGAATAAAGATAATTGTTCTGCAATTACTACTACATTCGGCTTCTTACATGAATCGGGATCCAATCCAAGATTTCCTGCTCCTCTTGATACAACAAGGCGAATGTATCCATTAGATAATTTATTTTGTCGAATCGTCTCAACAACAATATTTGTTACTTCATCTAATGAATATGGAATTTCTAAAAGGATTGATTTTGCTGATTCATACAACCGGACAAGATGCTCTCTCAAACGGAAAACATTACCGCTATAAACTCTAATTCCTTCAAACACTCCATCGCCATATAAATAGCCATGATCATATACTGAAACTTTTGCCTCATCTTTTGGAACAAATTCTCCATTTAAGAAAATCCATTGCTCATTCACTAGAAGCGCCTCCTATGTTCTATGAATTTTTTATTGTTTCCTAGTTTACTCTCCTTTCTAAATAAATCAAGTGAATTTTTAGAAAATTTATAATTTTTAATCGTACGTACTTCTTTACTTATATTGATTTAACAACATTGTTAACGTTTACAAAAAGTCAAAAAATTTTTTTCGCCAATTTCCACTAAAAAAATATTTGTTTAAAAGAAGGATTTTCATCAATTGATGCGAATCTATTGTATTCAATAAACGGACGTCCGATTTTATAAATCCGGGAATATATAACGACTTTTGCTGAAAAAGGGGGAAAATAACAAAAATAGCGCTGTCTAAAAATAACATTCATATTTTTCATTTCGTAATCATAATCCTATTTTTAAAAAACAATTTGTCAAAATGAAGGAGGAAATAAATATGGCGTGTGTACAAATTAAAGGAACGAGACAAGAGGTAGTAGAAATGCTGCAATTATTTGATCTAATGGATACGAAAGGTTTTTGTAAATTCGATAATTACGTAGAGGTAGAACCAAATACGCAAGAACATAATCATTTTATTGCTTCAATCGACATCCATTCAAATACTTCTTCTGCCCAAGATACATTAAACGATCAATTCGTTAGTCAAATGCTTACTGGCGTATATAACGACTAAACAAAGATTTACTTCCTACCGTCTTTTCATAAATGCAGTGAACTTGAGCATACTAGCAATTAGATGGTAGGAGGTGAGAATTATGGCTAGAATTGGCGTTGAAAACTCATTAACAGACGTTCAACAAGCTCTTCAGCAACAAGGTCATGAAGTTGTTACACTTAACTCAGAACAGGATGCACAAGGGTGTGATTGTTGCGTTGTAACTGGGCAAGATTCTAATGTGATGGGCATTGCAGATGCATCAATTAAAGGATCAGTCATTACAGCTCACGGTTTAACAACGGATGAAATTTGTCAACAAGTTGAAAGTCGCACTTAAAAAATGAAAGAGGACTCCTTTTAAAAGGAGTCCTCTTTTTTATATTCACCTAACGGGAAAGTAACATATACTGGATGAAAGCCCTACCTCTCTCTCATCATTACGGTTCCACTGACCGCTCCTTGATTCACTAGTATACATATATAGCTTACAAATACAATTTATAGGGTTTGTTCACAAAAGTTGTTGATAAAATTACCCGATCTTTCGCAAACTTTTCGTATTGCATTCATAAGAGATATTTACTTTACACTAGCTGTAACCGAGACACGAATTAAAATTCTAACACCAATACAATAGCTTGTCAATATTTTTCCGCAAATTAAAAACAGACATTAACGGTTTGTCTGTTTTAGAATGGAGCTTTTTCTTTTATTACATATACAACAAAGCCGCTTACTAACATAAATAAGCCAACTACTAAGTTTTTGATATTAATCATAAATTCCTCTCCCTTATTCCACACATCATATATATTTACATTTCAATTATTCCGATCATCCTAAAGCGCACTTTTTCTAATATATCATAATTCCTAAAAAATGCAAGTTCACTTTTGACGACCATTCACAAATTTATCTACAGTGCTTGGTACAGTATTTAAAGCCTTTTCAATTAAATGTGTACTGCTGTTGAGATGTAATACTTGCACCCCATTAGAACCAACTACTAAAAAAGCTACTGGACTAATAGAAACCCCAGCCCCGCTTCCTCCTCCAAATGGATGCCCTTGCTTGTTCTCTTTATGCTGATTTTGCCCACCGTTATGTTTTTCAGTAATGAAACCCCCTTTAAAATCACTTCCACCAGCTCCAAAACCAAAAGCCACTTGAGATACTGTTAATACAACATTTCCGTCAGCTGTTGAAACCGGGCTCCCAACAATTGTATTTACATCTACCATCTCTTTTAAATTTGTCATTGCCGTTTTCATTAAATTTTCAATTGGATGTTCCATTATGTATTGCACCCTTTCCTCATTATTCCTTTTTATACTTTCCAAAATAGAGGAAGTCATACTAACTTTTCCTATTTCAAGAAAACATTTTCCTCCTTTTAATAGATATTACTGCCCGTTAATGCGGGATAAAAAAGAAAAAGAGATACATACTACTATTGAACCTTGTTATGAAAGGAGCCATGACTTTGACTGAGAAATTTGATGATTATAAAAGAAGAGATAGAATAGATAGTGATTATAGTGACTATAAAGAAGAGTATGCCGCTGAGGTTGCACCACAACGCATTGATTATGATTACGATGATAAAGACGATAAAGATGTTGTAAAATCGTCCGCTGCTGGATCAACTGCTGGTTTTATCGCTCTTGCGCTATCTATCTTATCGCTATTTACATTCCCAACACTATTTGGTCTTGTTTCTGTTTTACTCGGTATTTACGCTTATAATCGCGGAGCTACTGTAACTGGCGGTATCGCTGCAGTTGTCGGTGGGATTGCTGCACTTATCGCAATTTTATTCCGAGTAGCACTTATTGGTTTATTGTTCTCCCTTTTCTAAAAAAGAAAAAGGTATCTCGCTTAACGCGGGATACCTTATCCTGTAAACACATCTTCCGATGGATATTTTATTTTTTGTTTTGCTGGTCGCGCTAAAGAGAACACAAGTGTTAATGGTCCAATTAATCCGCAGAACATAACAAACATAATAATACATTTTCCGAATGCCGATAGCTTTGCAGTAATTCCCATCGTTAATCCGACTGTACCAAACGCTGATATTGTCTCAAATAATAATTGAATAAAGCTGAAGTTTTCTGTAAGCATTAATATAAATACCGCTGCAAAAATAAGTATTTGACTGGCAACAGCAATCGCTAAGGCCCTCGTTACTGTCGACATTTTAATTGTACGCTGAAATAAAACAATTTCCTCCTTTTTTCTAAAGAAAGAAAGGACAGATGTAATTAAGATAACAAACGTTGTTAATTTAATTCCTCCACCTGTTGATACACTTCCTGCACCAATAAACATTAAAATCATCGTAAATAATATAGATGATTCTTCCATACCTCCATAGTCAACCGTATTAAATCCAGCTGTCCGCGGGGTAATACCTTGAAAGAAGGAAGCCCATAGTTTTTCATTTAAAGATAAATTCCCTAACGTCTTCACATTATTATATTCCAATACAAAAATTACAATCATTGCTATAACATTTAGCACTACTGTTCCAATAATCATTATTTTTGAGTGAAGTGATAATTTTCGAAAACTGCGACTATACCATATATCAATTAATACGGTAAAACCGAGTCCACCTATTACAATTAAAGAGCAAATCCCAATATTAATAATGGGATCTCCTACATATCTTGTTAAATTATCTGGCCATAAAGCAAAGCCTGCATTATTATAAGATGCAATCACATGAAAAATACTATAGTATAAACCTTTTCCAAAACCAAACTCTGGAATAAAGCGAAACGATAAAAAGATGACCCCAATAAGCTCAATACAAATCGAAAATATAAAGACACGCTTTACTAATTTTACAAGACCACCTATATTTGTTTGATTAAACGCTTCTCCAATTAATAAACGATGGCGTAATCCGATTTTTTTGCCTAATACCCAAACAATTAAAATGGCAATTGTCATAAGACCTAGACCACCTGTTTGAATTAAAAACATAATAACAATTTCGCCAAACATCGTAAATGTACTTGCTGTATCCACTACTCCCAAACCAGTTACGGTCGCTGCTGACGTTGCTGTAAAGAAAGCATCTACCCAACTAATTTGTGCTTTCGTTGCGAATGGTAACTTTAATAACAAACCGCCAACCACAATTAAGCAGAAAAAACCTAACGCTAATATTTGTGGTGGGTTTAATCGTATAAGACGATTATACAGCCCTTGTTTTTTTGTTACTTCCATATCACTAACTCCCTTATTAAAGTGAAGCTTTCCCCTCATAAATAAAAAGCTTTTTAAAAGCCCTTAAAGAATTGGGACAAACCTTATATTCTTATAATATAGTTGAGCATAATCCTTTTTTTCATAGATTACAACTTTTATTTATATTCAGACTTCTTTTTCTTTTATGCTGGAAAACTATATATCCTAACTCAATATTGCTAGCAATAACAATTTCATATGTACTATTTTTCAAATCCCCATATCTTTCACTCTATGTTCACATAGAGGTCACATTCACCTTTTATAGTATATGTATCGAAGCTGTTCCTCCCTAATTTATAAGACATTCCCCAGTGTCTTTGAATAGCTTCCATCCCTAATTAAATTGACATTAATTGTCCCCTTCCCTTGACCATCTTATATGTGATGGTCTTATTTTTTTGTCTTTCTATCTTTTATTTAAAACTTCCT
Source organism: Bacillus sp. N6 (assembly GCF_052805735.1). Lineage (NCBI taxonomy): Bacteria > Bacillati > Bacillota > Bacilli > Caryophanales > Bacillaceae > Bacillus > Bacillus sp. N6. The sequence goes on along the minus strand of NZ_CM127843.1, from coordinate 1,354,461 downwards.
CTCTCTTTCACTCGATGTTCACACAGAGGTCACATCCACCTTTTATAGTATATATATCGAAGCTGTTCCTCCCTAATTTATAAGACATTCCCCAGTGTCTTTGAATAGCTTCCATCCCTAATTAAATTGACATAAATTGTCCCCTTCCCTTGACCATCTTATGTGATGGTCTTATTTTTTTGTCTTTCTATCTTTTATTTAAAACTTCCTCTCTCTTTCACTCGATGTTCACATGAGAGTCACACCTATCTTTTATAGTATATGTATCGAAGTTGTTCCTCCCTAATTTATAAGACATTCCCCAGTGTCTTAAAGCAACTTCCATCCCTAATTAAATTGACATAAATTGTCCCCTTCCTTGACCATCTTATAAATGATGGTCTTATTTTTTTGTCTTTCTATCTTTTATTTAAAACTCCCTCTCTCTTTCACCCTATGTTCACATGAGAGTCACACCTATCTTTTATAGTATATGTATCGAAGTTGTTCCTCCCTAATTTATAAGACATTCCCCAGTGTCTTAAAGCAACTTCCATCCCTAATTAAATTGACATAAATTGTCCCCTTCCCTTGACCATCCTATGTGATGGTCTATTTTATTTTCCAAACACAAAATCAATCTATCTGTACTTAAATAAAAACCTAAAAATTCAGAAAAAAATGTCAAATTAGGGATTTTTTCGGTATAATTACTTTAGGAAGGAATTTCGCAAAAACAAAAGGGGGGATTTTATTGAAACAAACAAAAGCAATCTTAATCGCATTATTTCTAGGTCTAGTTGTTGGACTCACTCTAAATTTAGCCGCTCCATCTATCTTTGAGCCACTAAATCAATATGTGTTCAACCCAATTGGTCAATTGTTTATTCGACTTATTAAAATGCTAGTTGTTCCTGTTGTGTTCATTTCTATCGTACTTGGTGCTGCCGGCCTTGGAGATCCGAAACAACTTGGAAGAATCGGTTTAAAATCAATTTCATTCTTTCTCGTAACAACTGCGGTTGCCATCTCTATAGCGGTTACATTTGCACTTATTATAAAACCAGGAGCTGGCGGTAATTTTAAAACAGAAGGTCTTAAGTATGAAGGTGCAAAAACTGAAACATCTTTCGTCGACACATTGCTAAATATCGTACCAGATAACCCAGCAAAAGCGATGGCTGACGGAAACATGTTACAAATCATTGCCTTTGCCGTATTGATTGGACTCGGTATAGCTATTTTAGGAAAACGAGTTCAAGGTATCCATTCATTACTTGAACAGGGCAACGAATTAATGATGTATCTCGTTAATCTCGTTATGAAATTAGCCCCAATTGGAACATTCGGTTTGCTCGCTTCATCCGTTGGTAAAATGGGGCTTGCAGGCGTCGCTGCGATGTTCAAGTATATGATTGTCGTTATGTTAGTACTCATTATTCACGGGGTCTTTGTATATGGTGGCTTATTAAAGGTATTAGCAAAAGAAAGTATTGTTCGTTTCTTTAAACATTTCGGACCAGTAATGGCAATTGGATTTAGTACATCTAGCTCTAATGCATCACTTCCATTTGCAATGAAAACAGCACAAGATAAGCTTGGCGTTCCAAAAGCGATAAGCTCATTTGTACAACCACTAGGGGCAACTATTAATATGGATGGTACTGCCATTATGCAAGGGGTGGCAACTGTATTTATCGCTCAAGTATACGGAGTTGAACTTACATTACCGCAATTAGCTATGGTCGTATTAACTGCTGTACTAGCTAGTATCGGTACTGCTGGTGTACCAGCTGTTGGACTTGTAATGCTTACAATGGTTTTAAATCAAGTAAATCTACCAGTAGAAGGTATCGCTTTAATTATCGGCATTGACCGTATTCTAGATATGTCTAGAACAGCTGTAAACATTTCTGGGGATGCAATTTGCGCAATGATTGTCGCAAAATCAGAAGAAAAATATAATACTGATCAATCGGCAGCATCGTAAATCAAAAAAGGAGTGAATATATTCACTCCTTTTTTGATTTACTCCCTTTTTTAGAACGATATTCTTCCCCTTTATTATCATTACCAGTTTCAAATTCAGTGCTAAATTCCTGATTAAACTGGCCGGACTTTGGTGATCCTTGATTACCGCTCCCTTTACTACCGTTACGATTCGTCATATTTCTCCCTCCCTTCCTTGTATTAGTAGTATGGCGCTCTATCTTTTTTCATACACATTTTATTTTTTAACATCTATTACACACGAAAGAAGACCTTCCATATATAAGGAAGATCTTCTTTTTCATCACGTAAGCGTTTTCTTGTTTATAATCACTTAAATAAGTTTTTTGGAAATCGAAATCATTACATTCATTTCATCTTCTGAAAGTGTAGAGAATCTTTCTTGTAAATATTGTTTTTTCGCATCTTCCATTTTCGCAACTAAATCTTTCCCTTGTTCTGTAATCTCTAAATACACAACTCGGCGATCTGATGTAGAACGTGAACGAGTTACAAAACCTTTATTAATTAATTTTTCTGTAACAGCTGTAATATGACTATTCGACACATTTAATTCATTTGCTACACGCGATACCATTTCTTTATTCGTACGATTTAATATTCTCAGGACGATGAATTCATTCCACGGTATGTAACCACCGAATATTTTTCCGATATCATTACGCAATGTGCGAAACATAGCAAACACATTTGTCGATAGTTCTTCCATTAATTGCTCTCGATTTTGAGACAACTTTGACAGCTCCTTTTATTTCATTTAGTTAAATAAAAACCTTATTAATAATTTTACATGAAATCTTACTTTTTGTCACCTTATTTCCCCATAATTCGTAGTTTTTTAATATGTATTTCATGATAAAATGAAGTTAACTTCCAGAAAAAGGGGGTATTTTAATGCATGAGGAGGAGAAATTCTCAAATCTCAGCCTAAAAGATAAAACGATTATCATTAGTATTATCGCTCTTTTTCTCATTATAATTTTTGCATTTATATTTTTTATATATGTAGGAATCTTTCAAATTACAGGTATAGAGTATAGTTCACGTACTGCGTTACTTCTCTTTTTTTATTAATCACTTTCTTAGACAGTATTACATTTTTCATCTTCAGTTTCTTCAAAGCGCTGCTATATCCACTGACACAAAACATGCCAAATTGGATTTCTATTACTCTTTTCTCATTCATTGAAATTACACTAGATTGGTTCGTCATTCATACTGCTGATGATTGGATAGAAAGCGTACAAATGTCCAACATAGCTGAATTATGTGTCGTACTATTCTTTTTCCTCTTAAATAAATTATTAAGTGACGAGAAAGAGTAAGAATACAAGCTTTTCTATATAAAAATTGGTACAATGAAAGCAAATCTTACTAAAGAGGTGTTAATTATGAACTTACAACAATGGGCTGATAAAGGTATGTCCTTTGATACATATGTGAATGAAATGCAAGTAAACCAATACGAGCTACTACACATTTACAATAACTTTTTAATTCCAAATGAATTACTTCCTGTATTAGAAGAACGTCAAAATGACGGCTGGCGTGTTATCGTATTAACTGCTGATTGGTGTGGCGATGCTCTTTTATGCGTACCTGTTATGAAACGAATTTCTGAAGTTGCAAATATTGAAATGAGTTTATTAATTCGCGACGAAAACTTAGAATTAATGGATCAATATTTAACAAATGGAACAGCACGTGCGATTCCAATCTTTATTTTCATTGATAAAGATGGAAATGAACAAGCCGTCTTTGGACCACGCGCTCCAAAAGTACAAGAATTAGTAACTTCAATGCGCGCTACATTACCTGAAAAAGAAGATCCAACATTCGAAGAAAAACAAAAAGAAATGTATGCTAATTTCCGTGCTACATTAGCTGATGATACTTCTCTTTGGGAGCATGTAATGGAAAATATGGTGGAAAAAATAGTAAAATAAAAAAAACCTGCCGAGCTCGGCAGGTTTTTTTATTACATAATGAAGAAATAGAATACCGCAGCTAAAATGAAACGATAATAAGCGAACGGTGTTAGTTTCACACGAGATAATAATTTCAAGAATGAAACAATTGCAAGCATCGCAACAACGAATGCAGTTACAAATCCTGTTACAAATAGCGTTATATCTGCTGAGCTTAATACATCCCAGCTTTTAATTAAATCTAATCCACTTGCAGCTACCATCATCGGTACCGCTAAAATGAACGTATATTCAGCTGCCGCTGTATGCGACACGCGAGCTAATAAACCACCACTGATTGTAGAACCAGAACGAGAGAATCCTGGCCAAAGAGCTAAACATTGAAACATTCCAATTGTAAATGCCTGTTTATATGTGATTTCATCTAACGTTCTTGCTGTACTTGGTTTTGAAAACTTCTCAGCAACAATCATTAAAATACCACCGGCTACTAAGCTAATAACAACTGGTCCTGGACCAAATAAAACCTCTTTAATAGTGCTATGGAATAATACGCCAAGTATCCCGGCAGGAATCATCCCGATAATAATATGTAATAAATTTAACGATGGTCCGTCTGTTACTTTACCTATTCCAACTAACGACCATAGACGCTTCCAAAATATAACAACAACTGCTAAAATCGATCCCAATTGGATAACAACTTCAAAAACTTTCGCTCTCTCATCGTCAAATCCAATTAAATGTCCTGTTAAAATCATATGTCCTGTTGATGATACTGGTAGAAACTCTGTTAACCCTTCAACAGCACCCATGATTAAACCAATTAACCAATCAGCCACAAGTAGTGCCTCCTTAATAACAAATAATATGTAATTTTTTCACACCTTATCATAATACCTTATCCCTTTTCAAAGTGCATCCTTTTTTTATTGGTTTCATATGTTTTAGGCGCGTATTTCTTTTCTAATCTTTGATTAAATTGTATGATAGTAAGAGTTTGTTTTTTTATATGGAAAGGGGATTTTATGAAAGAAACTACTTCATTTTCACAAAAGTTAAAGCAATTTGTATTACTATTTTTTCCGATTTTCGTAACGCAAATGTCATTATTTGCGATGAGTTTTTTTGATACAACAATGTCAGGACATGCAAGTCCAACTGATTTAGCAGGTGTTGCAATTGGAACAAGTATATGGCTTCCAGTTAGTACGGGATTAACAGGAATTTTAATGGCTACTACTCCCATTGTTGCACAACTCGTCGGATCCAAGAAAAAAAAGGACGTTCCCCACGTTGTCATACAAGCAGTTTATTTAGCAATTTGTGCTAGCTTCGTTGTTATCCTCATCGGTTTCTTCGTCGTTTCACCTATTTTAAACGGCATGCGCTTAGAAGAACCTGTGGAACGAATTGCAGCTCAATTTTTAAGTATTATCGCAATAGGAATTATACCTTTATTCACTTACACTGTTTTACGTGGATTTATTGATGCATTAGGAAAAACTCGCACAACGATGATTATTACATTACTATCATTACCAATTAACGTAATATTAAATTACCTATTAATTTTTGGTAACTTCGGTTTCCCAAAGCTTGGTGGTGTCGGAGCAGCAATTGCTTCCACTGCAACATATTGGTGCATTTTAATTATTACAGTCATTATTATTCAGACGAAAGAGCCTTTTGCCTCTTTCAACATTTTCAAACAATTATATCGCCCTTCTCTTTCGAGTTGGACAACATTCTTAAAGCTTGGCGTTCCTATCGGATTTGCTATTTTTTTTGAAACGAGTATTTTCGCTGCGGTAACGCTCATGATGAGTAATTTTAGTACGACAACTATTGCAGCTCACCAAGCAGCTATGAACTTTGCTTCCTTGTTATATATGACTCCGCTAAGTTTAGCAATGGCAATGACTATTGCAGTCGGATTCGAAGTTGGAGCAAAACGTTACGATAATGCAAAACAATACGGACTGATTGGAATTGGATTAGCCCTTGCCTTTGCTTTATTATATTCAATTCTTCTCTACTTCTTTGATAATCAAATTGCTTCTATTTATACGACAGATGCAAAAGTTCATCATTTAGCAAAAGAATTTCTTATCTTTGCGATTTTATTTCAAATTTCAGATGCAATTGCAACCCCTGTACAAGGAGCTCTGCGTGGGTATAAAGATGTAAATGTTGCTCTAATTATGACTTTAATTGCTTATTGGATAATAGGTCTACCACTAGGTTACATATTAGCAACATATACAGAATGGGCCGCAAAAGGTTATTGGATCGGTCTTATTATCGGTCTAGCATTTGGCGCTGCCTTCCTCCTTATCCGTCTCTTTCAAGTACAACGAAAATATACAACACAAAACAGCCGCTAATAATAAAGCGGCTGTTTTCTTTATGCATATTTTTTCTTGTAACGTATAATATAATGAAAAAGAAAGGTGGGTACATATGGACGACAAAGAAAAAAAGCAATCATTCGATGAAGAATTTGCCCCTGAAATTTCACCTGGATATCGGCAAGATGTACATAAGCCACCTAAATATAAAAACACTTCGTTTTTAATGGGCATTACCATTTTCGCCGCTGTATTACTCATACTTATCATTTTCGTTTATTTTTGATGAAAGGTGGCCTATTATATGAAGAAACAAAATTCCAATCGTTCCAAAAGAACTGTTAAAACACAAAAAGGATATGCAGGCGATTCTGTTCATACACTTAAACAAGTGGAGCAAGGAAATTTATATATTGCTCAAAAAGAACTTGGTCAACAAAATGAAAATCTTTAAAGGTCCTTGATTCCTTGAGGGCCTTTTTATTCCGCATTAAGTAGTACACCCCCAAATGATCTATTGAGCAATGAATTTCCTTTATTGTACGCGCTGCTTTTGTTCTAGCACCATAAATATATTATTAACCTTTACAATTTTCACTTCATAATTCAATTTCATTTCGCTTCTCTTACCATTTTCAGTACCCGCAACGTACGCTACAGCTTGATAGAGAAAACTCTCATCTGTCTCTTCACGTATCTCCTCGCTTGTAAATTTATACTCTAAATTTTGAAAACGATTGGGATAATAATTTTCTATTAATTGTTCATACCCTCTATTTAAAAATAGTTCTTCACCTTTTCGTTTCACATCTTCTTTATTATTAAACTCAAACACGGATAGTTGCTCGGTCACAAAATGCTCTCCTACCTTTTTCATTTCATTATGAGTTAAATTTTCTATACTTTTGTTCTTTAATTCCTTATTTAACTCGTACTGATCAATCGGTTTAAAGGTAGCAAAAACCTCCTCTTTATATGACCAAAACAATACAAAAGCGATACATAGAGAAATGATTAACAGTCTTTTTTTCGTAATACTCCCGCCCTTCTTCATAATGATAGCTATATTTTAACATATAGAAAGAAAATTCTGATATCATAAAGTAGAATAACTTAACTCAGAAACGAGGAACAATTATGGACTCTTACAAACATTATATAAAAGAAGCTTTGCCTAATCTTTCTATACATTCATATAAACAAAATGAAGAAGGTTGGGATAATGTAGCAATTATAGTAAATGATGAGCTACTGTTTCGTTTCCCGCGAAAACAGGAATATGCAATGCGAATTCCGTTAGAAAAAGAACTATGCACACTTCTCTCTTGTTCACTACATGAAATTAAAGTTCCAAAGTATCACCTATTCTATAAAAAGGAGACTGATGCTATTCCGCTTTGTAGTTACTATACTCTCATTCATGGTGAACCTTTAAAAACAGAAATAGTTACTACACTAGAAAAACAAGAACGAAAAGCACTTATTACACAATTAGCAACTTTCCTTGCTGCTCTACATAGTATTCCTCTAAAAAGTGTTACAGCGTTAGGATTCCCTATTGAAAAAACACTTACCTACTGGAAAGAGCTACAAACTAAATTAAATCAGTATGTTACTAACAATCTTACTTCGTTCCAGAAATCAGCCTTAAATCGTTTATTCGAGAATTTCTTTGCCTGTCTAGCTACATCTAAATTTCAAAATACAATCATTCACGCTGATTTTACACATCATCACATTTTATTTAACAAGCAGAACAAACGCATTTCAGGTGTTATCGATTTTGGTGATGCGCAAATTGGCGATCCTGCTTTTGATTTTGCAGGACTATATTATGATTTCGGACATGAGTTTACTACATCTGTATATGAACAGTACAGTACACTTATTTCTCATCATGATCCATTACTCATTCACCGCATTACTACCTTTTATCAATATAGTCCTTTACTACATAATATTATTTATAACTTTGAATCAGAGAATGAACTCGAATTCATTACAAGTACAGAACAACTAAAAACGATATTACAGGGATGAGATTACATTCTCTCCCTATATACTCTCTCCTCATACATCATTAACTTTTTATCCATTTCAACAATAACTTTATACAATTGAAATGCCTGTAGGATTTGCAGTTGAATTTCAAAAGGAGCATTTTGTTCTTTTAACCATTGAAATACTTTCGTTTCATCTTTCATTGATTATTCCTCCCTTTATCCCGCTATTTGCGGGTAGCCCGATTGACCCCCACTGATTAAAGTTTCACTTTATTAAAATCTGCTACAAATATACCGTAAATGATGAAAAGCTTTTCATGTCAATAACAAAAAAGGATGCAAAGTTGCATCCTTTAATGAACTATATTTTTCTTCTGTTTCGCTTCTTTCTTTACTTCTTCCCCTTGGCATTCACTACGAAACGCACAACTTATACACTCAGAACGTAAATGACGCTCTGTATAGTGCTCAGGTTGCTGTAACATTTCTTTCATTCTAGATAAATCAGCCATTCCAGTTATAATATCTTCCTGTTTCGGAATGTACTCATACTTAGTTCCTTCTATTAAATTAATAACTTCAATTTTTCCTGGAAGAACGCCGAAAGCTTTATAACTGAATACTGTCATTAGCTTCTGACAAAGAGCAAGCATTTCCTCATCCGCATCGACAACATACTTTTTAATTACAAACGACTCAGCATTCCACTCACCAACTTCAAATGTCAATGACATGTGGACACCTAACTCTTCCATATATGTTTGAAACTTCTCGTATAAAAACAATGGTGGTGTCTGACTATCATCCCTTTCAACAAACTGTAATAAGTGATCCGTTAGCTTCGCTAATACAATATAGTACTCCGTCTTCGAAGCAAACATATTAATCCTTACTTTTTTCCAATACTTTTCTATTAATATTAAAAGTACAATTTTCGTTTGTTGACCCGCAGGTAGCGTGTAATACCCGTTAATAATTTGATTCACAATCATTTGCGCTATTTGTTGCCATTCAAATGAAGAAGGTTCTCTTCTTTTTATATGACGAAAATAAAATTTATGCGGACACCGCATAAAATCATACAAATGATAATCTGTCATCGTTTTGATTGAGATTTTCTCATGCACTTGCTCTTCAGCTCCCTTCTGCCATTAAGAAAGGTGTTTTACAAATTCAGCTCCAAACTGTAAACATTTTTCTACATCTTCATCTTCTGGCGTTAATTCTACTTTTAGTCCTTCTAACACAACTGCTGCTCCGCGCTCTTGTAGCTTTTCTATTAAAATATCAACCGCCACTCCGTATTTCGGATAAGCCGAATCACATGATCCGAATACTGCCGCTTTTTTCCCAGTTAAATCAATAGAATCCATTGCATCATAAAAATCTAAGAAATCATCAGGAAGATCACCATCTCCCCATGTGTATGCACCTAAAATAATTCCATCATACTGTTCCAATATAGAAGCTTCTGGTGAATCCATAATATCAATAACTTCAATTTCATTTTCTGTTTCACGAATTACGCCGGCAATATGGTCAGCCATTTCCTCTGTATTTCCACTCATACTTGCAAAAATCATTACTAACTTACTCAACTGAACCTCTCCCTTTACTTTGTATCTCTTTTTCTGTTTGAATGCTCTTCTTCTCATCTACATATTCAGACCGAATTACATTTCGTTGCCATTCCATATGCTGATCAACATCTTTATTTTTATCTTTTAATCCCCTCCGTAGAAGGTGAAATTTTTTTCTCATTAACATGTCGCATCCATCCTATTGATAATAATTATCAATTTCAACTATATTTAGATTAATTGACATTGATTATCAATGTCAACAACTATTTTTAAAAAAATGATTAAAATGTACAAGCTTGTCCGTTAGCTATTCATATACTATAAATGAGCATAGTTCTTTCTCAGCCCTCTCTGACGGAAAGAAATAAAAGCAACTGCGATAGAGCGCAGTTGCCTTTTTTTGTTTTTCTATGATTTTAGTAATCTTATAGTAGTCTCTAAAAATAGCTCCACTCCACAAATTAATGCTGCTTCATCCACGTCAAATTTCGGATGATGATGTGGATAACAAGTATATATATTTTCATTACCTGTTCCTAATTTAATGAAACAACCGGGTGCTTTTCTTAAATATGCTGAAAAATCTTCCCCACCCATAGAAGGTTCAAGCTTCACAACACGCTCATTCCCAAACAAATGTAGTGCACTTTCTTCTACTATTTTCGTAATATATTCATCATTAATAACCGGATCATATCCATATCGATACGTATATGTATACGATCCTCCATGTGCTTCTGTAATTCCTTTCACAATTTTTTCGATTTTCCCTTCTGCTTCCACCCTCAATGCTTGATTAAATGAACGAACAGTTCCCATTAAAGTTGCTGTACTAGGAATAATATTGTCAGCCACTCCCCCATGAAACTGCGTAACTGAAAGGACTCTTTGCATGAAAGCACTTGTATTTCTAGATACGATATGTTGTAGATTTGTAATAATCTGCGCTCCGATAGCGATAGGATCTATCGTTTCTTCTGGCCGCGCCGCATGCCCTCCTTTGCCTTGGATCTCAACTGTAAATACGTCTGGTGCTGCCATCATCGGTCCATATACAATTCCTACATTCCCACTTTCCAAGCCAGACATAACATGTAAACCTATTACATAATCAACACCGTCCATAACACCCGCCTCGACCATTTCTTGTCCACCACCAGGGTATACTTCTTCTGCATGCTGAAAGAATAGACGAATTTCTCCTACAAACTCTTCCTTCATATTATTAAGCACCTCTGCAGTACTTAATAATATAGCTGCGTGAGCATCGTGCCCACATGCATGCATCATTCCTTTATTCACAGATGTATAAGATTTACTTGTCTCCTCTTGAATTGGCAAAGCATCTATATCAGCTCGAATCGCAATTACTTTCCCTTGCTTCACACCCCTTTTGATTGCTAGTACACTATACTTCGTCGGTCTCGTTACTTCAAAAGAAGAAAATGAGCATAATGTATCATATATAAATTGCGAAGTTTCTTTTTCATGAAATGATAATTCCGGATACTTATGAAAATGCCTTCTCCATTTCACGATATTTTCTTCCGAAATTAGACTCTTCCACACTCTATTCATGATAATTTCCTCCTTTTCAAAAGAACTAGAAATTTTAAATTTTACTCCGTCTTAAATGATTAATAAAAACAAATACTGCATTTTTACGTATTCTTATAGTCCACTTTTATGTATTCACACAATCCACTTTCTATTTACATGTCAAACCCATTACAAATTCATGCTGAATGTAATATAATTGCTAAGTTAGGGATTTTCTTTTTTAGTATTTAGTGCTAATATCAGAAAAGAGCCTTTTGACTTATTTTTACCTAAAATGTGGGATTTTGTTTTTTTCACAATAATGTAGGACATGATACCTACAAAGAGCTATTATTTCATTAAGAGAGGGAAAGACATGGAAAGATTAAAAGAGATATGGTCTCGACCACTCACACAATGGGTTGCAAAGACGGTTTATTATCTTGCAATTTTATTTGCATTACTTTGGTTGTATGGATTCCATGATACAAACACAAGTACATTTATTTACAATGAATTCTAGGGTGGGAACGTTATGAAGTTATTAGAACAAATTGAAAAGTGGGCTGCAGAAACGCCTGATCAAACCGCTTTTGTTTGGCGAGATGCGAAAATTACGTACAAACAATTAAAGGAAGATTCTGATGCGTTAGCACATTGGATTTCTTCTGAGTATCCAGACGATCGTTCACCAATTATGGTGTATGGCCATATGCAACCTGAAATGATTATTAACTTTTTAGGATGTGTAAAAGCTGGACATGCTTACATTCCTGTAGATTTATCTATCCCAGCTGATCGTGTACAACGTATTGCTGAAAATTCTGGTGCGAAATTACTTTTATCGGCAACAGCAGTAACTGTAACTGATTTACCAGTTCGCATCGTAAGTGAAGACAACTTAAAAGATATTTTCTTTACTCATAAAGGGAACACTCCAAATCCTGAACATGCGGTAAAAGGTGATGAGAACTTCTACATTATTTACACATCAGGAAGCACAGGTAATCCGAAAGGGGTTCAGATTACTTATAACTGCCTTGTTAGCTTTACAAAATGGGCTGTAGAAGATTTCAACTTACAAACAGGGCAAGTATTCTTAAACCAAGCACCTTTCTCATTCGATTTATCTGTTATGGATATTTACCCATCATTAGTAACAGGTGGTACGCTTTGGGCAATCGATAAAGATATGATTGCGCGTCCAAAAGACTTGTTTGCTTCTTTAGAGCAATCGGATATACAAGTATGGACTTCCACACCTTCTTTCGCAGAGATGTGTTTAATGGAAGCATCTTTCTCTGAGAATATGCTACCGAACATGAAAACATTCTTATTCTGCGGTGAAGTGTTACCAAATGAAGTAGCTAGAAAATTAATTGAGCGTTTCCCGAAAGCAACAATTATGAATACGTATGGTCCAACAGAAGCTACTGTCGCTGTAACAGGTATTCACGTGACAGAAGAAGTGCTTGATCAATACAAATCACTTCCAGTTGGCTATTGTAAATCAGACTGTCGCCTTCTTATTATGAAAGAAGATGGCACGATTGCACCTGATGGTGAAAAAGGTGAAATCGTAATTGTCGGTCCAAGCGTAAGCGTTGGATATTTAGGAAGCCCTGAATTAACAGAAAAAGCATTTACTATGATTGACGGTGAGCGTGCCTATAAAACAGGCGATGCTGGCTATGTTGAAAATGGTCTTCTATTCTATAATGGTCGTCTTGATTTCCAAATTAAGCTGCATGGTTATCGAATGGAATTAGAAGAAATTGAGCATCACCTTCGTGCGTGTTCTTACGTAGAAGGAGCAGTTATCGTTCCAATTAAAAAAGGTGAGAAATACGATTATTTATTAGCGGTTGTTGTTCCTGGGGAGCATTCGTTTGAAAAAGAATTCAAATTAACATCTGCAATCAAAAAAGAACTCAATGAGCGATTACCAAACTACATGATTCCACGTAAATTCATGTATCAATCTTCTATTCCAATGACACCAAATGGAAAGGTAGATCGCAAAAAATTATTGAGTGAGGTTACAGCATGACCGCATATGGATCATTTTATTTTTTCGCTATAGTGGGCATTTTATTAATACCTACTATCATAGCTGGATTAAAAGGTAAAATGTTGCGTAAATATAATGCCGTTTTAACATTAGTCATGATTGCTATTATCTTCTCGGATAAACCGAAGCAAGCGATTATGTTAGCCGCATTTATTATTTGGCAATATGCCCTTATTAAAGGCTATTTAATTTTAAGAAAACAAAATAATAGTACATTCATGTTTTGTGTAGCTGTTATTTTATCGATTTTGCCACTTATTTTGGCAAAAGTCGCACCATTTGTACCTGAATTGCATTTTATTGTTTTCGCAGGTATGTCTTATGTAACATTTAGAGCTGTACAAATGGTCTTTGAAGTTCGTGATAATTTAATTAAAGAACTTTCCTTCTTTAATTTCTGGGAATTCGTTTTATTCTTCCCTGCGATTTCAAGTGGACCTATCGATCGTTACCGTAGATTCCAAAAAGATATTCAAAAGCCGCCTAGTGCTGAGGAATATCAAAAGTTACTATATACAGGGTTTAACCGTATTTTCCAAGGTTTCCTGTATAAATTTATAATCGCGCACTTGATAACAACATATCTTGTAAAGGCTGTATTCGCCAATCAAGATACACTTTTATCTAATGTGATTTTTATGTACGCTACTAGCATGCAATTATTCTTTGACTTTGCAGGTTATAGTGCGTTCGTAATTGGTATCAGTTATATGATGGGAATTAAAACGCCAGAAAACTTTAATAAGCCATTCCTTAGTCGTAATATTAAAGACTTCTGGAACCGCTGGCACATGAGTTTATCATTCTGGTTCCGTGATTTTATTTACATGCGTTTCGTCTTTTTTGCAACGAAGAAAAAGTTAATTAAAAACCGTTACACAATTTCGTATATCGGTGCATTTTTAAACTTCTTCATTATGGGAATTTGGCACATCCAAGGAAGCGCTGTTGCGCAGTATGTTATTTATGGTCTATATCATGCCGCACTGTTTATTTTATTTGATATTTTCGAACGAAAAAACAAAAAGCATAAGTTTTGGCCAAACAATAAATTTACACACGTCCTTGCGATTGTAATTACGTTCCACGTTGTATGTTTCGGTTTCCTAATTTTCTCTGGACACCTTAACAGATACTTTTAATGCACCCTTCTTATTCCATTAAGAAGTTGCACATATAATATATTTCGGATATAAAGGAGATTTTAAAAATGGCAGAATTCAAAGAGCAAGTATTAGATATTTTAGAAGAAGTATGTGAAAACGATATTGTGAAAGAAAACTTAGATGTTCAATTATTTGAAGAAGGTATTCTTGATTCTTTCGCTGTAGTATCTTTATTAGTTGAATTCCAAGAGCGTTTAGATATTGAAGTTTCTATTTCTGATTTTGACCGTGACGAGTGGGCTACACCAAACATGGTTATTAAAAAGTTGGAAGAAATCCGATGAACAAAGCAAAATTTGGTCCGATGCTTTTAGCATTGGCCCTTTTTGCTGTATTCTTACTTATTCCAACGCGCTTCCTACTTCCACTTTTAAGTGATGAAAAAGTAGAACAAGCTGCTACTTCTTTAAAAGAAGAAAAAATTCAAAGTATGATTTTACAGCAAAAGATGTTAGCAAATCCAAAATATCTTCCGATGTACGGTTCATCGGAATTCGCACGTATGGATGCTTTCCATCCATCTAATTATTTTAAAGTAAAGCCTGAAGGGTTCACACCATTCCTTCTTGGACGCGGCGGAACACAAGACCTAGTACATGTGTTAAACTTCGCATCTACAATGGATCAATTGAAAGATAAGAAAATGGTATTCGTTCTTTCTCCGCAATGGTTTGTACCACAAGGTATTGATGAAACGCACTTTGCACCTAACTTTTCAAAGCAACAAGGTTACCATTTCATTTTCAACAATGATTTAAAACCTGAAATGAAAAAACAAATTGCAAAGCGTTTATTAAACTTTGAGATTGTAAAAAAAGAAACTTTATTAAAAATTTCGCTTGAAGGCATTGCTTATGATGATACGAAGTATAAAGTAAAAGCACTTGCTGCTAAACCTTTCGCTTATATTTATCGTAACATTTTAGATCGTAAAGATTTATTTACAGCTATGTTTAATATTAAACCGCACAAAGAAAAGCTTGATCCTTCATTAAAACAAATGAACTGGGAAGAGGCTCGTAAACATGCGGATCAAACAGGTGCAGTAGAATCTGGATCTAATGAATACGGTATTGAAGATGATTATTTCAATAGCAAAATTAAGAAAAAATTAAAGCAACGTGAAGGTTACTTAAAAAATGATGCTTATGACCAATCGCCAGAATATGAAGATTTACAAATTGTACTTGATTTATTAAAACAATCTGGTGCAAAACCACTCTTCATTTCTGTTCCTGTAAAAGGTCCTTGGTACGACTACGCTGGCTTCCCGAAAGAACGCCGCGAAGCATACTATAAGAAAGTTCATGAGCAAATTGAAAAAGCTGGTTATCCAATTGCCGACTTCTCAAATCATGAATACGATAAATACTTCTTAAAAGATCATATGCACTTAGGTTGGAAAGGCTGGGTTTACATCGACGAAGCCATCCAACAATTTTATAAAGCAAACTAATGAAAAGACCGCTTGAATTACTCAAGTGGTCTTTTTGTATATATTTTGTAATTGCTCGATTGTATTCCCCGCTTCTTTCATAACTCGCTCCACTACATGCTGAGCTGATTCGATTCGTGCCAACGATGCTGCCTGTCCTGCCCAAAGTGACATATATTCTTCCTTATTTTGCTTCGCTGCCTCTTGGCGTATTTTAGAAGTTAATACGTTTTGCACTGGATACATCGGAAGCCCTTCTTCTTTTCCTTCATGTCTCTCTATAAATTCATTCCGGATACCCCGTGCATATTTCCCGGAAAACGCACGAGTTACCGTTGTGCTCGTATCTGTACTATGTAAAACCGCTTCTTTATACACATCGTGCGTAACACTCTCTTCACTTGTTAAAAAGGCCGATCCCATTTGAACACCTTCTGCTCCTAGTGCCAATGCCGCAACAAGCCCTTGTCCGTTCATTACACCACCTGCTGCGACAATTGGGATATGCGGAACAGCTTCTACTAACTGAGGTACTAACGCAAAAGTACCAATCATAGCATCTCGTTCTTTCCCAATAAACGTTCCTCTATGCCCTCCTGCTTCGCTACCTTGTCCGATAATAATATCTACTCCTAGCTCAGCAAGTACTTTCGCTTCCTTCACATGGGTAGCTGTTCCGATAACTTTTATTCCACTTCTTTTTAAATCATTTATTTCTTCTTTTTCTAACGTTTGAAATGCAAAACTAACGACCGGTACTTTTTCATCTAATAGCACTTGTAATTGTTCCTTATAGCTTTTTGGAAGCTTTAACGTCCCCTCTACTTCTATACCTAATTCTCTATTCACTCCACTTAGTAATACTTTCGCCTCATTTATCTTCTCTTCTTCTATTTGTATCTCTTTCGTTACAAGTAAATTAACACCGAAAGGCTTATCTGTTAGTTCTCTTATTCTATAAATCGCTTCACGAATTTGTTCTGGGCTCATATAGCCCGCTCCAAGCGTCCCTAATCCTCCGCTATTACTTACTGCTGCAACAAGTTCTGGCGTCGTAATCGTGCCTGCCATACCGGCTTGAACGACGGGATACTCAATTTTTAATATGTCTGTTACTCGACTTGTAAACATCATTTTCCCTCCTATTTCCTTTATATCTTCTTTATTTGATAAGCTTTCCCCTGCTTTTGCAAGGGTTGGACCTCAAATGAAGCGAATATATTGAAAGAGAAGGAGGCTGAGCTTAATGATTTATCCAAATGCATTAAAACAAGGTGATACAGTAATGATTATTGCACCATCTGGTCCACCTACAATCGAAAATGTATTAAAAGGTGTGAATGTATTACAAGAGATGGGGTTATCCGTAATAATCGGGAAGAGTGTTTACGAGAAATATGGATTTTTAGCCGGAAGTGATCAAGTTCGGCTTGACGATATACATGAAGCATTTACAAATAATGAAGTGAAGGCAATTTTTTGTGCACGAGGTGGTTATGGAAGTGCTCGTCTTCTTCCTCACATTCAATATGAAGTTATTAGGCAGAATCAAAAAATCTTTTGGGGATATAGCGACATTACAGCTTTACATACTGCTTTTTCACGTTATGCAAAGCTTATAACATTTCATGGTCCGATGATTGAAGAACTAGGAAAAGGTATTGATTCCCTATCTTTATCCTCTTTTAATCAGCTATTCCATCCGTATTCAACCATTTTATCTGCATCAGAATGTATCGTACCTAGCTCTCACAGTACAGTTACAAGTACGTTAGTAGGAGGAAATTTAGCTGTGTTAACAAGTATAATTGGTTCGCCCTACGAGATAAATACGGACAATACACTTTTATTACTTGAAGACATTGGTGAAGAACCGTACCGCATTGACCGTATGTTAAATCAGCTACTTTTATCTGGAAAGTTTAATGAATGCAGGGGCGTTATTTTCACAAGTTGTCACGACTGCACTCCTTCAAAGCCATCTCAATCATTGCAAACAATATTATATGAATATTTCGCGCCATATCATATACCTGTCCTATTCGATTTACCAATTGGACATATAAGTCCAAACATCGGTATTCCACTTGGAGCTACAGCGACAATAAACACGAATAATAAAACAGTCTCTATTTCTTCTGGTATAGCCACTTCATATTCAAATTAAAAAGTAAAAGGAAAAGCGATTACGCTTTTCCTTTTACTTATAATAATTAAAAATTCGTCCAGATGCGATATCTGCAATTTCTTCTGGAATAAATGTTTTACTTATATCAGTGCCAACATTTAATACAGCTGTAGCATCTTTCTCAATGCTACCAAATAACTCTTTCCCACGTATCGTAATAAGGGGCGTTCCTTCTGGCAACACATCTTTTACAAATTCCATTTGTGTAAAGAACGGAACGATCCATCTACCTTCTCCTTGGAAATGACGCAAACGAAGTATTCCTTCTGTTGCCCCGTCCTCTGCTTCTAGTGAACCAGCAACATAAAACTCAGTAGATAAGAGCAATTCATAAAATTCCTTTTGCTTCTGTTTATCATCCCCTGCTACAACAAGTACCTCTTCTAATTTCTTTACTGAAATTTGCTCCATATGATGCCACCCCTATTTTCAAAATGATTGTACTTAGATTATACGAAATATTCTTATTTTTTTCTACATAATTCGCAATTATTTTCTTAAAATAATTTTAACACTTCTTTTGTCGTCACAATCGTAGCAAACTCTCCATGTAAATTTACAAGTGTCATATTGTGAATATCTTCTGCACTATACTCTTTACCATCTAAACCTATACGGTTAAAAGTAGCCGTTGCATCACTCACTAAATATGTTGTAAATCCTAAATTCCCTGCCATTCGTGTCGTAGTTTCCACGCAATGATTTGTCGTTAATCCTACAACCACTACTGCATTACATTTGTTCTTTCTTAATTGCTCTTCTAAATTTGTCCCAATGAACGCGCTGTTAACGAATTTCTGAATAACCACTTCACCAAGTAGTGGTTGCACTTCTTCTTTAAAGTTTACCGTTTCCGCTCTCTCATAAAACATTGACTGAGCATTTTCTTTATTTACATGTTGAATATGAAAAACTGGTCGTTTCCTTTTTCTCCATTCTTCTAACAAAATTCTCATGTTTTCTTCAGCAAAAATATTATTTCTCTCACCCCAATCGGGTAATTGAAATGCCTTTTGTACATCGATTATGATAAGTGCTATTTGATTTGTCATCATTTCCCCCTTAATTTGGCTGTAATTGAAATAGAAAACCAAGTTGTTGTGACGCGGTAATAAAGCAAACATAGGCGCAAAGCTCTACAATTTCTTTTTCTGTCCAATATTGTTTTAAAGCGTGAAACATAGTATCATCTATTGCTTTTCGGTCATGAACAAATGTATGCGCAAAAGTAACGGCTACACCAATCTCCTCTGCCTTTTGCACATCATCAGGTCTTCCCTTTGCCATACAGTACGGACATTCATTCCCATACGCTAATGTTCTTCTCACTTGCTCCTTCAACTCTGCTGAAAGAGTTCCTTTATTGTACAGTGTATCTTCTAACTTACTCCACGAGTGTAATATATCCGAATTATGCCCTAATAACTTTTGAAACTTTGTATCTCCTACATTTGATAATGAAATTCTCTCCATCATTTCCCCTCCTATTTCCTTCTGTTTTATTGTAAAATAAATAACGTTCACTTTACATTTCATATGAATCTTAATTTATATTTTTCCTTTACAAAAATCATTATTTTACTGGAGGTATATTTACAAATGCAACTAGACCGTGTTGATCGAAAAATTTTAAATGAATTATATAATGATAGTCGCCTTTCTATGCGTGAATTGGCGAAACGAGTAAACTTATCTGCTCCGTCTACTGCAGAACGTGTTCGTAAACTTGAAAGTGAAGGCGTTATTCAAAAATATACAATCGATATCGACTATAAAAAAGCAGGACTAGTTTTAGATTGTATTTTAGAAATCACTTTAAAAAATGGTGATACAACACGTATGCAACAGTTTATTCAGTCTTATCCATCTGCAAGTTTTTGTTACCGAGTAACAGGAAGCTTATGCTACATTGTAAAAATTTCTGTTCCTTCACTCGTTGAACTTGAAGAATTTATCAATGATGTTTCTTCATATGCAACGACAGTTTCTCATATCGTATTATCAGAAGTATCTCTTACTCCTGATATTGAACATATCTTCCCAGAAGATTAATTTATTTTTATTCATAAATTATAAAAAAACCCCTTACAATAAGAATAAAAATAATATATTATGTATTAAAATACATAAAATTCGAGAAAGGGGCTTTACATTGAAAATCTGGTTTTATGAAAAAACGGCACAATTAGATGACTTGCTTGGTATTTGGGACAATGTTCCGACCATCCCGCGAATTGGTGAAAAAGTGGAGATTTTAAAGACAGTCCGCACTGTTACAGATATTAAATATGTCAAGAACGGTAATAATTTTCGTGTAGAAATTATTACAAATTAAAAAGTAGCTCCTAAGAGCTACTTTTTAATTATCTATTATGTGCTTTCTTTATAACGATTTTATCTTCTTCTACAGCTACTGTTACATAATCATTTTCTTCTAACCGAAGCTTATTTACAGCCTCATCTGGTAACTCTATGGCCATCAATCTATCGGTTACGATCACTTGACTATACACTTCATTTTCTTGTGATGAATTCACTACTTTTGGCTCATTTATAAAACGTACTGGTGGCACGCCAACTTCTTTTACTGTACGCCATTGTTTCCAAACATACGGAATTAACCATAGTAATCCAACAACTGTAAGACCGATACCAATCCATAAATTACTTTGCGCTTGTAATTCAGTAATTGAGATTGTACCACTTTCTTCTCCACCGAAAAATTGCATACTTGTTGCAATCAAATTATTTAGAGCGTGCACAGCTATATTCGTCCATATATTTTTTGTCTTTATGTATAAAAGACACATAACGACACCAAACATGAACGCACCAATAACATCAAAATGTCCTAGGCCAAAAATAATTGAAGATATAATTACAGCTTTTTTAATTCCCCATTTATGAGCCATTCGCTGTAAGAAAAATCCCCTAAAAATAACCTCTTCCATAATAGGTGCTAACACACATGCTGAAATGAAAGTAAATATCGTCATATATACGTTACTCGTATTAATAACATTTCCGTCTTCTAGCATAGTAACTAAGAAATTCGGTAACGTATGTGCTAATATGTAAAATTGAATCTGAGATATGCCAACTGAAAAAATCATCCCCATTATCGTTGCTAATACAATTAATCCCCAAGATAAACGTCCTGGCTTATCAAAAAAACTGTTAAATACAACATTATTTTTATTTGTTTTTACGTATAGCCAAAGTAACGGAAATACAAAAAATACAGTTATTTGTGAAATAACCTCCATCGTATTCTCAGAAACATTTGCTAGACCTAATGGTATCATTATAAGGAACACCCCTATAATCATCCATCCAAAAAAGCTACGTAGCCTTATACGTGAAAATGCATAGTGCATATAGAACACCCCCAAAGATAGTAAAAATAAAATAAAACTTTAATCAGTACTTTATAGGCAATCCTTTCCCTATAAATAGCAGGATAACTAAATTATAATATGAATATAGTTGAAATCCTTCCTATTTTTCTCAAATCATTTCAAACAGCATAGCTCTTAAAATACCATATCGCTGTTCTTCAAGTTGCAATCCAAGTGAAATTTATGTAATAAAAATCCCCGTTTTTACAAGCGGGGATTTCTTTTATTATAATACGTCACGTTTTTGGAATAATGCACTTGATGCTACAAGTAACACAACAAAGTATGCAGCTACAAGTAATAATGAAGTTGTAAACGTAAATTCTGTAAATGTTGGTTCTATTCCACCATTGATTAATTTATTACTATCGTAAGCTCTTAAATCCAAATGGTTGAATACTACAAACTTCGCTACACCTTTTGCAAACATTATTAATACCATGTTAATTGCACCTTGTAAGAAGAATAGGAACATCGTAATAATTAATGGTAATACAGACTTTCTAAAGACATTTGCTAGGAAAAATGCAAGTGTTGCAAAAAAGAACGGTGAAAGTAGTTGATATAAAGTGGACTTCATTACGATTCCTAACGTTAATTCTGTTTTACTACCATCCATTACAATACCGCCAATAATCATTGCAATTAGCATACCAGCTAATACGATAAATAACATTGCTAATAACACTGTAATATATTTAGAAAATAAAACTGCAAGTCTTTTTCTTGGACGGATTAACAATTGTTTAATTGTACCTTTTTGGAACTCATCAGTAATAGTACGGGCAGCAAGTGTAATCCCAAAAATCGTTGTAAATAAAACAATTAAGCCAATCTCTGAGTTTGCATAATCTAAATATGATCCCTTAAACTCATCACCTTTTCCCCACTTCAACATTGCTAAAGTACCTAAAATTTCGAGTGCCGCAATGACACCAATTAAAATATACATACCTTTTTTCGCATGCAACTTTAAAAATTCATTTTGAATTAATTTAAACATTACGCTTTCACTCCCCCAGTAATCGCTAAGAACTCATCCTCTAACGTTTTATTTTGAACAGTAACTCCGTATACAAGCACATCAGCATGAACAAGTTTTTTTACAAGTTGCGGAATGTTGTCTTTTGTTACAGATGCTACAATTACATTCCCTTTTGCTTTACCTTTAATGATTTCATTCGCTTTCTGAACTTCATCTACTTCAAACGCTACAACGACTGCCTCATCATGTTTCACTTTTTCATGTAAGTTGTACTCTTGTACAAACTCACCTTGTTTAATAATAACAACGCGATCACACATTAATTCAATTTCACTCAATAAGTGACTTGATACGATTACAGCAATATTCTCTTCTTTCGCTAAACGTTGTAAATAATCACGAATTTGGCGAATACCAGCTGGATCTAATCCATTTGTCGGCTCATCTAAAATTAAGATTTTCGGCTGATGAAGTAATGCTTGTGCAATTCCTAAACGTTGTTTCATACCAAGTGAATATGTTTTCACCTTTTTATGAATTGCATGCTCTAACTCAACAAGCTTTACAATCTCAGCAATGCGCTCTTTACTAATTGGAGTAATGGCCATGTTCGCAAAATGCTTTAAGTTTTGCATGCCTGTCATATAATCATATAGTTCAGGATTTTCTACAATCGCTCCAATTTGCTCTAGTGCCTTTTCACGCTCCGAGCGAATACTATGTCCACAAATTGTAATATCGCCCTCTGTCATTGAAATAAGACCTGTCATCATACGGATCGTCGTCGTCTTACCGCTACCGTTCGGTCCAAGGAATCCGTATACTTCTCCTTCACGAACCTCAAATGATAAACCACGAATAATTTCCGTTCCACCAATCTTTTTTCGAACATTCTCTAACTTTACTACTACGTTTCCCAATGCTGATTCCTCCTTTAGACTTCTAGTTTTTTATCGATAATATAAGCAATTACATATATTATTAGAGCACTAACCATTACCATGAAACTTATATTAAAAATGTTAAATCCATTTTCTTGAAACATATTAATAAACAGACTCTTGCTTTCACTATGATATTCTACTCTTCGCAATACTTGGAAAGCTGGAGCTAATTTTCCTAGCAAGGTTGTCGCTAAAGTAATCGCTATATTTATTACTAGAAAAATAATAACGATTAGTATATTTTGCGCCTTTTTCTTTTTCGTAAGTAACTTAACTAGAGTAATTACTAATATGATTTGTAAAACACTAAACAAAAAATCAAATAAATCGCTTATCGTATATATTAAATTATTAATTATGCCTACTTGCATAATCTCTTTTGCCTCTACATATACAGAAGTCGTAGGAAAAGCTAATATATAACTTACGTAGAAAAGAATTCCACATATCCCATACCATATAGCCATTGCGATAAATGAGAAAATAAGCATAGAAATTACATATTGTTTCCCAGATATTGCTGTAAGTCGTAACATTGGATTAGTTAGTAAGCGTGAATATGATTTCATTGTTTGTATAAACATATAAACAATATAAAAGAAAAATATAATCATAATGATTCCAAATATACCCTCTTGTCTACTGATAGCTGCATCACTTTTTCTTACAATCATTTGTGAAAATAACACAGCTTCAATTAGCACAAAGAATAAAAAAGTAACAATATATCTTTTCTTATTTACATTCCATAAATAGGAAAGTACTGACTTCACTTACTAAACACCTCCTTAAACAATTCATGAACTGCTTTTCCTCTCTGAAAACGAATTTCTTCTACATTTTCATATAGAACCATTTCTCCATCTTTTAAAAAGATCACTTCATCAAAAATATTTTCAATTTCATTTATTAAGTGAGTGGAAATTAATATCGTACAATCTTCTCTATAGAACTGTAGAATTAGATCCAATACATGTTCTCTAGAAAGAGGATCTATCCCGCCCAATGGCTCATCCAGTACGTATAGCTTCGCTTTTCGAGAAAATGTTAAAATGATTTGCAGCTTCTCTATCATACCTTTTGACAATGCTGTAATTTTTTCTTCTAACGGTATTTTAAATTCTGCAATCGTATCTACCGCTTTTTGAATATCGAAGTCTTTATAAAAATCCCGGTAGAAAAATAAAGCGTCTTTTACAGTCATCCAATCATCAAAGACTGGCTTATCGGACATGAATGAAACGATTTCTTTCGTCTGTAATCCTACCTTTTTACCGTCTATTGTGATACTACCTTCAGAAGGGTGTTGCAAGCCTGCAATCATTTTCAATAACGTCGTTTTCCCGCTCCCGTTATCTCCAACAAGCCCAACTATTTTCCCTTCCGTAATCTCTATGTTTAATTCACGGATCACTGCTTTTAATCCGTATCTCTTCCATAAGTTTTCTATTTTTAATAGCTCTGTCATTGGCTCTCCTCCCTCTTATCATGTAATGAAGAACGAAGAATTGTAAGAATTTCTTCTTCTGAAAAACCTAAATTGTCCATTCCATCTATAAAAGAATGAAGTAATTCTTTCGCCATCTCTTTTCGCAGCTCCATAATTTTCTCCCCTTCATTCGTTACATACCGTCCCATTCCTCTACGTGTTACAACAACTCCATCCCGTTCTAGCTCTTGAAATGTACGCTGAATCGTATTTGGATTCACTTGTAATTCACTCGCTAATTCACGGACAGAGGGAATTTTATCACCAGGCAATAAATGTCCTGTTACGATCTCTTTTTTTATGTATTCCATTACCTGAATGTAAATTGGTATATTTGGAGAAAACTCTATTTTCATTTCTTCCCTCCTTTTGTATCGGTGTACTAGTTAAATAATACACCGATACAAAAAGTTTGTAAATACCCATTTAATTACAAAAAGTTCTATCCGTTAACCGAATAGAACTTCCCAAACGTAAATCGCTATACAGAAATAATAGTGTTATGTAAACAAAATTATAAAGAAAAGCTGTCTTATCAATGAATAAGACAGCTTTTCTTTATAATCCTATATTAAAAGTTAAACACGAAGTCATCGTCAGCTAACTTTTCAACGTTCGTTGCTTTTACGTAACCATTTCCTTTTACAGAAAAGAAATCATGGTTTTTCGTATCTGTACGTAAACCATTTAAAACGATTGGGTTAATTTCTTCTTCTTCAAACTTCGGCTCAAGTCCTAAGTTCATAAGCCCTTTATTTGCATTGTAACGAACGAAACGATTTACATCTTCTACAAGACCGATAGAAGTGTAAATTTCTTCTGTATAGGCCATTTCAATTTCATATAGTTCCATTAATAACTCTTGTGTTTCTTTTTGCACTTCTTGTTGCTCTTCTGCAGAAAGTTCTGCGAAGATTTGTTGTGCTAAAATACCGACGAATACGCCGTGAATTGACTCATCACGAATTATCAAGTTAATAATCTCACCACTTGCTGTTAGTTTTCCTTGACCAGCTAAGTAAAGCGGATAGAAGAATCCACTATAGAATAAATAACTTTCTAAGAACACACTTGCTACCATTGCCATATATAGCTCTTTTTTCGTTACTTCAGGCTTTAACAAACGACGATAGTAACCAGTAATAATACCGGCCTTTTTCTCAAGTAACGGATGATTGTCTACCCAGTCAAAAATATCATCAATTTCTTCTTCAGTAGCTAACGTTGTAAAGATATGACTGTAACTCTTCGCATGTACTTCTTCCATAGCTCCCATGAAAGCTAATACACTTTTCGCTTGTAAATTTTCAAGATGAACAAGTACAAGTGGCATTCCTTCGCCACCTTGTTTCGTATCTAAAAGTGTTAAACCACCTAATACACGCTTATAAGCAATTTGCTCTTCTTTCGATAATTGCACCCAAGTATTTTTGTCAGACGAAACCGCAATTTCTTCTTCTGTCCAAAACTGAGCGATGTTTTGCTTCCAAAACATTAAACTAAAATCATCTTCTTTTTTGTTCCAGTTTACCGCACGCATTAAATCGCCCCTTCTCTAAATATGATAACTAAGCATGAGCAGGGTTCAGAAAACCCTGCTCATCATGTCTCACTTTTTATATTAAACGGTACAAGCCACACACTCTTCCACGCTTAATTTACGTGTTCTCGTATAATACAGACTCTTTAAGCCTTTTTTATGTGCATAGATGTAGTAACGTGCTAATTCACGTGTTGAAATATCACTATTAACGTAAAGAATTGTACTAATTCCTTGGTCAATATGTTCTTGAATTTCTGCGATTAAATCAATTAATTTAAACTGATTCATATCGTAAGAAGATTTATAGTACCAGAACGTATCTTTTGATAAATATGGCATTGGATAATATGTTGTCGCGTTCGCATATGTTCTTGATTCGATTTGACTTACGATCGGCATTACGCTTGAAGTTGCATTTTGAACGTAACTGATTGATTGTGTTGGAGCAATGGCAAGACGATATGAGTTGTATAAACCATTCTTTTGCACTTGCTCTTTTAAACTTGTCCAATCTTCTTTTGTTGGAATATGAATTCCTTCAAATAGTTGCTGAACTTTTTCAGTTACTGGGCTGTAATCTGTCGTTTCATACTTTTCAAAGTATGTGCCATTCGCATAATCAGATTTATCGAAGTCTTTAAATGTCTCGCCTTTTTCTGTAGCGATTTCCATACTTTTCTCAATAGAGTAGTAATTTAACATCATAAAGAATGTACGAGCGAATTCTTTCGCTTCTGCACTTTCATAAGCGATTTTATTTTTTGCTAAATATCCGTGTAAGTTCATTGCTCCAAGTCCAACTGAATGAAGCTCATCATTTGCTTTTTTCACAGTTGGTGCATTCGGAATGATCGTCATATCAGAAACAGCTGTTAAAGCTTCCATTCCCGCATGAACTGCTTCACGAATTTCTTTATTTTCCATTACGTTTACGATATTTAACGATCCTAAGTTACAGTTAATATCACGACGGATAATGTCATCTGTGCCGTAATCATTTATTTCTGAAGTTTCTTGAAGCTGGAAGATTTCTGTACATAAGTTCGACATCTTCACAGTTCCAATATCCTTCAATGGATGTTGATTATTTGCATTTGATTTAAACATTAAGTATGGGTAACCAGACTCAAGCTGAATCATAGCGATTTTAATAAGCATATCACGTGCACTAATATCTAGTGGCTTCTTCTTCACTTTCGGATTGCTCATTAATTCATCGTACATTTCATCAATATCAATATCATCTAAGTGCTTGCCATATTCTTTATAAACCGTATAAGGTGCGAAAACATGGAAAGGCTCATTTTTCTCAGCAAGCTCAAAGAACTTACTTGGAACGATAATTCCGATTGATAGAGACTGAATACGGCTCTTCTCATCGGCATTTATTTTTTTTGTATCAAGGAATTCAATAATATCCCAATGGAAAATGTTTAAATATACTGCACCGGCACCTTTTCGTTGGCCAAGTTGATTCGCATATGAAAACGAATCTTCAAGCAATTTCATAACAGGTACTACACCACTTGCAGCGTTGTCGATACCTTTAATTTGCTCACCACGTGCGCGTAGCTTAGATAAGTTTAAAGCTACTCCCCCGCCGATTTTCGATAATTGCATCGCAGTATTAATGTTAAAGCCGATCGAATTTAAGCTATCGTCCATCTCTAACAAGAAACAAGACACCATTTCTCCTCTTCTGCTTCTTCCCGCATTTAAAAAGGTTGGTGTCGCTGGTTGGTAGTTTTGTTTTACAATCATGCTTGCGAATTGTCTTGCCTTCGAAACATCACCGCGTCCTAAGTATAATGAAACAATTGCTACACGATCTTCATAGCTTTCTAAGTATTGTTTTTGATCATTCGTTTTTAACGCATAATCTTTGTAGAACTTAGATGCTGCCATATAAGATTGGAACTCGAAGTTTTCACCATAAGCGATGTTATATACTTCCTCTACTTCCTCCAAGCTATACTCGTCCAGAACGTTGTAATAGTAATCATGTTCTTTCATATACTCCATTCGCTCTGCCACGCTATTAAAAGGAACGGTATTCTCTCTAGCTTCTTCCATAAAGACTTCTAATGCCTCTTTATCTTTATGAAGCTGATAAAAACCGTCCTGCATTTGCGTGATTTCATTATTCAGTTCAATGTGTCGCAATCTCCCGCACCCTTTCCTTAAAATATTCTACATCGTTATTTGTTCCAGATAACTCAAATTTTGATACAATAGGCACTTCATATTTAGTAGAAATCTTGTCAGCACTTGCACCGAACATGTCTCCCCAGTTACGATTGCCGCTTGCAGATACGCCTTTTAATTTTTCATTATTGCGCTCTAAAAAGTCTAAAACACGTTCTGGTACATTGCCAAAACCTGTTGTATACGTAATAAGAATAAAGTCTTCATCTATTACTAGATCTTCATCAATTTGAACGGCCGGCATATTTAATTTGTGAATGAAACGCTTCACGTTTCCTGTCATAGAATCATATGCAACTAACATTTCCGACCCTCCCTCTCAAATCTATATTCTCTATATGTTGTTCTTGATTTCTCTATATATTGTATTACGTTTCAAAATAAGACACAAGATATATGTATAAATTCTTTCTTTTTTTAACTTTTACTTTTCGACATGATAGCCGTTTTTTTTCAATACAATGACTATGAAACAACATTCTAAAACTCATGTCAATAAAGTGCTTTTCAAAAAAGTTGTCAACGAATTTAACCTTATTTTTAAAAAAGTTAACAATATATTTTGTCATAAAACGGTAGATGCTGAAGAAATATATTTCTCCAGCATCACGCAAAAAAGAACAGATATGAAACGATAATCTGCTCTAAAAAACGATTACATTTATCAAATTTACCTTATTAAATATATTATACATATACTTTCGTCTCTCGTTACATACTAAAAGATAACTATTATAGAAAAAGATTATTATTATGGAACTTCAATTTATTTATGAAAAGTTTATTCAGAGTGCTCAATACGCAAAATATCTTTTACAAATATATGATGTGGATTTTCATCTTTATCAAGCATTGTACATACAGGAGCCTCTTCATCAAAGTATACAATCATTCCTTCAACATACTGATATGTATGTTGAACTTGTACAGTTACTTTAATTTCTATCGCTTCTTCATATGCTCTTTTTATTTTCTGAAGCATTTTTGCTGAACATTTTCGTTTCTCTGAATACATAACCATTCCCATAAATCTATTGCCGGCTCTATCTTTCCACATATAATCCCAATGTGGTAAAATGCCTTGTTTAAAATCGCCCATAATTCCCCTCTCCTTTATCTTTTATTTATCCCACATTAAACGTCCAGTTGGTGAAGGTTACTAATCAGTGAGGGATGCCCTGCTGATCAAAATTCCCCTTTATGAACGTGGCGTTTCTGAATATGTATAAATCACTTGCCCGCCTCGCTGTGCGTTACCAATGAAATGCTTAAAGTCTTCTCTATTTACAACAACTTCTCTGAACGTATAAAATACATCTTTCGTAACAACATACTCCGTTATTTCACCATTTTTCAGCTGATCTAAAATTGTATTTGCTAATTCTTTATCCATGTATTTCACCTCTCTGCAATATTTTATTCTATCGTATATTCTATAGGTCAACAACTGTAAAATTATCCCGCTATTTGCGGGTAGTCCGATTGGTGTTGACTACTAATCAGTCGTGGAATAAACAAAAAATCTTACTGATTAACATTTCACTTTATCTTGTTGTTATGCCATGATTTTATTTTCGTTATTTCGCAAACAATATCGTTTTACTATATGTCCACTAAATATCATATACTAACATAGCTACTTCTCTATATCAAACATTTCGGCATTCAATTATGCAAAGTTCCATACCACTATGCTACAATATACAAATAGAACTAGGAGGGATACTATGATTCGGAAAGCAAAAAAGACAGATGCAATGGCAATAGCTCCTTTATTGTATAATGCTCTGCATGAAATTGCTGAAAAAATCACAGGTAGCACAGTTGAAGCAGAAGTATTACTAGGACTTGAGACATGGTTCTCAAAAGAAAATAACCGTCTGAGCTACGAAAACTGTTTTATTTATGAACAAGACGAGAGTGCAGTTGGAATTATTGTCGCTTATCACGGTAGTGAAGCAACACAGCTTGACGCACCAATTGTACATCACTTAAGAGAATTACATAAAGATGAATCGATTACGTTAGAAAAAGAAGCTGAGCTTGATGAGTATTACATTGATACATTATCAGTTTCAAGTGCACACGGTGGAAAAGGTATTGGTTCTAAATTAATTGAAGCTGCCGAAATCTATGCAACTGAAAAAGGGCATGAAAAAATCGCTTTACTTGTTAATTTAGAAAACACACGCGCCTATTCACTATACGAAAAGTTAGGTTATAAAAAAGATGAAATTGTTATGCTAGTAGGCGAACCTTATGCTCATCTCGTAAAACCATTAAACGTCAAAATTTCTATATCTTAAAAAGAAAGCACACGATTTATATAAATCGTGTGCTTTTATGTTAAATTCGTATTTAATATATTTCCATCCATCGCCTCGTGAAACGTATATGTTGTACATCCCCATGGCTTTCTATGCAAAATAGGAGAACCAGACCATCCCATTGCCCTCAGCTCCGTTCCAATCATCGAATTAAAATAATTATGACCTACAAGAGCAATACTTCCATGTACGAGAGCATAACGATGTAACAGGTAAGCCGCTTGCCTTGCCCTCTCTCTTACTTCCTTATAAGACTCAACATCTTTATGGTAGCCAAGTATCCATAATGTGCGCCCAATGAACATCCATACCTTAATTGTGCATTTCAACCACTTCGGAGCAAAAAAGTATGAAGGAACTTCAGCTTCTCTAAAAAGAGAGTTTTGCATAAAAGATAAAGAATCCGTTAATTCAGCTGCTGATTGTACAGCACGCCTTTGATCACTTGTTAAGACAAATTTCGCTGCTTCAATTGCCTCTATTGTTTCTATCGGCATTTTAGCTTTTTGTATCATTGACTCGGAATCATACTGTTTCATCCATTCGTGAAATGAATTAATTGTCATCGGTTCTCTTATACGACCTAAACAACCATGACGAATAAAAGAAATCTTCATTCTTTTCACTCTCCATTCATCACTTACGAACTCTATTATGCACTAGTTCTAAACATCATACCACGCAAGAAAAGAAAGTCATATACCTTTACATCTCCCCACCACTATCATGCGTTATCGAAGCATGGATACCATCCATCCCATCAAAATATGTACTCGTATCATATTGACGAATCTTTTTTAAATGCATATAAGAAAATAAAAATAAAATTAAAGCTATAACACTCCCCACAAATTCAAACATCATTTTACCGCCTCTAATTTCTCCCACTTCAGCAGGTTATTCTACTTTTTCATTATACCTCGATATAAAGATTCCCGCATTTTTGCTATTTTTTTCAAATAACATGGATTTTCTACATATTTTCTTACAAAAAGTGAATATTTTTCGAATTTTTACTTTGGAAACATTTACAAAGTAGGAAATATGGTTCAAAATAGGAGGAAATAAAAAAAAACCAAATTTATTCTTTTTTTGGGAAAACTGTAACAAGGAGAGTTGCTTATGCAGATCGCAGAAACTGGAGATATCATCGAATTTAAAGGTGGAATGCAAGGCCGTGTTCAAAAAGTAAATCAAAACTCTGTTATTGTTGATATAACAATTATGAAGAATTTTAGAGAACTAGATATGGAACCTCTTACAGTTGTAAGTCATAAAAACTATACTGTCATTAATCAAAATGCATAATATAATAGAAAGAAAGGGCCTGTATAGTATACAGGCCCTTTCTTTCTATTAACGATTATCAATTGTTTCCGGATATAGATCGTGGTTCATCATGCGGTAGTCAGCCATTTGTTCATACTTCGTCCCTGGGCGACCGTAGTTGCAGTATGGATCAATTGAAATGCCACCACGTGGTGTGAATTTCCCCCATACCTCAATGTAACGTGGATCCATTAATTTAATTAAATCGTTCATAATAACGTTCATGCAATCTTCGTGGAAATCACCATGATTGCGGAAACTAAATAAATACAACTTTAAAGATTTACTCTCTACCATTTTTTGCTCTGGAATATAGCTAATATAAATTGTTGCAAAATCTGGTTGTCCTGTTTTCGGACATAAACTTGTAAATTCAGGACAATTGAATTTTACAAAATAATCACGGTTTGGATGATTATTATCAAATACCTCTAATATTTCTGGGCTATATTCAAATAAATATTTTGTATTTTGATTTCCTAATAATGTTACATCTTTTAAATCTTCATCTAATCTTCCAGTCATTTTAAACATCCCTTCTCGTTATACGCCGCGTTTATTTCCCCATACTAACGCATGAAGCTGAGGCAATACTTTTGCATCATTCATCTCTTTACAATTTACAGCTTTATCAATCAGCCACTCATACTTATCTAATAATTTTTTAATAAGCATCGCATCATCCACTGTTTTTGTATCATCGTTTCCTACTTGCAGGAAAAATGGTACACCTGGATAACGTTCGTGCATCTTAACTGCATATTCAAAATCATGATCATCGAATACTACTACTTTTAAACTAATATCTTTTCCTGCTAGTTTCTGAATAATAGCATCTAACTTCTGAAAATCTGTTTTCATCGTCGAACTTGGTGGTTTTGGAGAAATTGTTACCTCATCAATTTGAAGTAACCAATCTTGCCATTTACTCCCTTGCGTTTCAATTGCCGTTCGCATTCCATTTTCTTTTAATATTGAAAGAAGAAACTCAATATTTTTCAGTAATGCCGGATTTCCGCCTGAAATCGTAACATGAGAAAAATTTTCTCCTCCAATTGCAACAAGCTCATCCCAAATATCTTCTGGTGTCATCTGTCTAATTTGATCTTTAGCTGATCCATCCCACGTAAAAGCAGAATCACACCAAGCACAGCTATAATCACAACCAGCTGTACGGATAAACATTGTCTTTTGCCCTACAACCATTCCTTCACCTTGAATAGTCGGACCGAATATTTCTAAGACAGGGATTTTACTCATCAAGCATCCACTCCCGTCTTACTTCCGCATAACTAGTCGGCGTCTCAAATAGACGAACAAATTCAACGCGAGCTCCTTTATATTCGTTCACTCGATTTTCTTTTGTTAGTGCTTCTGCCATCTTTTCATAAATCCAAACGACCATATTTTCAGCAGTCGTATTCATTGCAGGTAACGTTTCGTTTAAATAACGATGATCTAAATAAATTTCGATTTCATTCTTCCAAATTTCTTTTATATCTCCAAAGTCAATTGCAAGACCTATTTCATTTACATATCCACTAATTCCAAATACAACTTTATATGTGTGACCATGTAAGTTTTTACATTTCCCTTCATAACAGTGTAAATGGTGTGCTGCATCAAATGTAAATTCCTTGCTGACCATTACTCTTTTATTATGGTATTTGAGTTGTTTACGCTGAATATCCTTGTCCATTTTTTGCAAATTCTCTACGATGCGAAATCCAAAAAAGTTATCCATTAGTTGTTCGCTCCTTCGCGTTCCTGTAGGTACGTATCTAATCCTGCTTTACGAAGTTGACATGCTGGACATTCACCGCAACCATCACCAATGATTCCGTTATAACATGTTAATGTTTTTTCCCGAACAAACTCAAATGCTCCAAGTTCATCTGATAATTTCCATGTTTCAGCTTTATCAATCCACATAAGTGGCGTGTGAATGACAAACGGGTAATCCATAGATAAATTTAAAGTAACGTTTAACGATTTCACAAACACGTCACGGCAGTCTGGATAACCACTGAAATCAGTTTCACATACACCTGTTACAATATGACGTGCTCCAACTTGTTTTGCTAATACAGCAGCAAATGATAGGAAGAGTAAATTTCGTCCATCTACAAATGTCGATGGCAATTCACCTTCTTCATGTGTAATCTCCATATCCGTTCTCGTTAACGCATTTGGAGCAAGTTGATTTAATAGACTCATATCTAGTACCGTATGCTTTATTCCTAGCTCTTTTGCAATTTCCGCTGCACAATCAATTTCTAGCTTATGACGTTGATTGTAATTAAATGTTACAGCTTCTACCTCTGCAAACTGCTCTATTGCCCAAAATAAACATGTCGTACTATCTTGTCCTCCACTAAAAACAACAACTGCTTTTTCTTTTTTCATTTCACTCATTCTCCTTCTCTACTATAAATAAGAAGAAAGAACGTTCTTGAACTGTCACAATAAAAAAACAAAACAATACCTAAGGATATTGTTGTTTCCATAGTTTTTTATAGAGGGAGTTCGCGAACCTCTCCCGCGCGGTGCACGGAATTTCTTCTTTCATTGACACAGCTTATTGTAACATATTGTATACTAGCGTAAAAATTTCTGATTTTTCCGCTATTTATCATTTCATTTCTTTCATTTTATAGTATGATTAATTTAATATAAGAAGAGAGGAGGCATCCCACTGAAATCCTTTATTATTTATCTCTTTTTAAATATATTATTCATCCTGATTACAATGCTCGTATATCATTTATTTTGGAATCAAAAAGGGAAACGCTCTCCTAAATTAAATTCAGCTATATTCATTGTACTCTGTTGCCTCGCTACCGTACTCTGTATTACATTTGCAGCAAAAACAAATAATGGTTTTCAATTTGATATGCGCCATATTGTATTAATTGTCGGTACATTAACGGGAGGGCCTATTGCTGGTGGTTCTATCTTAGTTGTATTAAACATATATCGCTTATTATTAGGTGGGATCGGTGTTTTCCCATCTCTTATCGGTTCTGTTCTTCTATTTATTGTTCTACTATTAACATATAAATTTTTCAATCGAACTTCTAATCGTATAAAAATAACACTTGCTATTATCTACAGTCTCACATACGGATTTAGTTGGATACCCTTCTTCCTTTCAAAGGTTACAAATAAGACTGATTATATACCGCATATTATTGTGTATGAGTTATGTTCAATGCTTGGTACGATTCTAATTTTATATTTACTACACATATTACAAACTCAAGTTCGTCTCCAAAACGAACTTATAAATGCTGAAAAATTTCATTTAATTGGTGAAATGGCAGCGTCTATCTCTCATGAAATTCGCAATCCATTAACTTCAACAAAAGGGTTTTTACAACTGTTACAATCAGATACATGCACTGAGCAGGAACGAAAATTATATATCGACATTGCCATTAACGGCATTGAACAAGCAAATCATGTTCTTACAGATTATTTAACCTTTGCTAAACCAAGCATTGAAAAAGAACAAACATTACAGTTAGAAGAAGAATTACTACATGCATTGTCGTTAATTACACCGCTTGCTAATTTAACAAATGTACGTACTCATTATATAAAGCAAAGCACTTCTTTTTTTATCGCTGGAGAAAAGCAAAAACTAAATCAATGTTTATTAAATATTTTAAAAAATTGCATTGAGGCTATGCCAAAAGGCGGTGATCTTTATTTCACATTAGTTCCTGATCATAAGCATATTCAGTTATATATAAAAGATACAGGAGTCGGTATGGATTCAGAACAAGTAAAACGTCTTGGCTCGCCTTTCTATTCAACGAAAGAAAAAGGCACTGGACTTGGAATGATGGTCGTATTCAGTGTT
Organism: Bacillus sp. N6; assembly: GCF_052805735.1. Lineage (NCBI taxonomy): Bacteria > Bacillati > Bacillota > Bacilli > Caryophanales > Bacillaceae > Bacillus > Bacillus sp. N6. Next base: position 1,318,123 of record NZ_CM127843.1, on the reverse strand, counting down.
GTTCAAGCTATGAATGGAAAAATTGATATTATAAGTGAAAAAGGAATCGGTACAACCTTTTTATTAACTTTTCCACTCATACAAAAAACGTGATGAAATAATCATCACGTTTTTTCTGTTCCTTCAACTAATTCAGCAAAAGCTTTCACTTTTCCGTGCGGTTGTTGATTTTCTTTACGCGCTTTCCAGGCGCGCTCTTCTTCTCGCTTCTTCTTAGACATATTTTTTCAACTCCTTCTTTTCTTTCTCCATGTAGTATTCCAAAATAAGAAAGAAAACTATGCACGTATCAAAAAAAGAAGTGGTTTCCCACTTCTTCCACTTTAGCGCTGCAAAATTGCATGTTTCGCCTCTTTTAATTGCGTAAGATGTCTTTGTTCATGCAAATCAAGAAATTGAACCCATTGATACAAATTCAGATCATTAAAAACAGGATGCTTTAATCCATTTTCAAATAGATCTTTTTCATCTATAACACTATGAAGCGCATGTAATAGTTCTTGTCGTGAATGTTCTAGTAATTGAATTCCTTGCTGTTTTTTCATTAAAGTTTCTGTTGGTTGCATTTGCTGAGGAGCTTCTCGTTTATGTGTGCGATCAAGCGTAAGTTGGAGGTCTTTAAATGGAGTCATGTTTCTTTCATTTTTTTGTAAAGCATATACAAGGGCAGACGTGACAGATTGTTCAACTAAATGCAAGTGGTGTAAAATTTGAATAATACTCCATTTATCACGGCGTGGCTTTACATTCACTTCTGTATCATTTAACATTTCAATTTCTGATAATAGCGTGCTTCGAGTAGACTGTAATGAGCTTACTAAACTTTCTAAACTCACATCCATATTAGATTGAAGCATACTTCTTTCCCCCCTTTTTGTTGGTGAAAAGAGGTGCTCCTTATTAGAAACACCTCTTTAGTATTCTGAATTTTCTTTTATTATCTCATCATTTTCCCATTATGTCGATGTTAAACATGTGAAAAAAAGCGCATGTTTTTTACAATTTTGTGTCGTCAATCGCATGTAACCATGCTTCAATTTCTGTAATAACACTTTTCACACAGCCTTCAGCAAATGGTGATGTTAAATTTGCAACTTCTACTAATTCTAAGAACGATTTACTTCCACCTTGTTGGCACAGATTCACATAATCTTCCCATGCCTCTTGTCTATTATCTCTTGCACGTTTCCAAAATTGTAGCGCACAAATTTGAGCAAGCGTGTAATCAATATAATAGAAAGGTGAGCTATAAATATGCCCTTGACGTTGCCAAAAACCACCGCGCTCTAAATAATCATTATCCTCATAATCACGATGCGGTAAATATTTCTTCTCTATGTTACGCCACGCTGTCTTACGCTCTTCAGGTGATGCTTCAGGATTTTCATATACATAATGTTGATATTCATCAACAGATACACCATAAGGTAAAAACAGAAGTGCTGAACTTAAGTGAGAGAAGTAATATTTATCTGCATCTTCTTCAAAGAATAGCTTCATCCATGGCCATGTAAAGAATTCCATACTCATAGAGTGGATTTCACATGCCTCATATGTTGGCCAATTATATTCTGGAATTTCAAATTTACGACTTTCATATACTTGGAAAGCATGACCTGCTTCATGTGTTAATACATCAATGTCACCAGATGTTCCATTGAAGTTTGAGAAAATAAACGGCGCTTTATAATTCTCAATATATGTACAATATCCGCCACCAGCTTTTCCTTTTTTCGCAACTAAATCTAATAAATCGTTATCTAGCATGAAATTGAAAAATTCATCTGTTTCAGCCGATAACTCTTTATACATCGTCTTTCCATGATCAACAATCCAATCCGCATCTCCTTTTGGAGTTGGGTTACCTGTAGCAAACTCAAAGTTTTCGTCGTAATAAGCTAACTTCTCTACACCGATACGTGCTTGTTGTCGCTTTCTTAATTCCGTTGTAACGGGAACGATATAATCCAGCACTTGCTGACGGTAATTAGCCACCATCTCCGCATTATAATCTGTACGGTACATTCTTGCATATCCAAGTTCAACAAAGGTTTTGAAACCTAAAGATTTTGCGATTTTCGTTCTCACTTTAACAAGCTCATCATAAATACGATCTAGTTCTTCCTCATTTCCAGCTAAAAATCCGTAGTATGCTTCACTTGCTGCTTTACGTTCGCTTCTTTCTTTTCCTTGCATAAACGGAATCAATTGCGATAACGTTCTTTCTTCTCCAGCAAAGTCAATTTTTGCGGATGCTAATAACTGTGTATATTGCGACGATAATTTATTTTCTAATTGTAAATCTTTCACGACTTCATCTGAATATGTTTTTAAATCACATTCTGCTAGAGCAAATAATTGTTTTCCATAATACGCCTCTAATTCTTCACGAAATGGAGAATTAATAAGTGCCTTATAATATTTTGTACCATATCCTTGTACAACTGGAGAGAATTCATCAAAGAAATCCTGCTCCTCCTTATAAAAAGTATCCGTCGTATCAACAGAATGGCGAATGTAACAAAGGTTTCCCATTGTACCAAAATCGTTGCGAATTTCATTAATTGAATGAATGACTTGTTTTTGTTCTTCTACAGTTTTTGCGTTATCAAACTTCTCTAAAGCAACAGTAAATTTCTCTTTTAACTCTTCAATATTTGGGCGTTTATATTCATAGTCTTTAAATGACATGAACGAGCCTCCTCTCCATTACATACCTTTATTATAATTCAATACGTATTCTCGAATTCCCTCTTAATTTTCAACAAAATTCGGCAGTGACTACTCTGAGTTCATTGCAAATAAAAAAGCCCTGGATTTATTTATCCAAAGCTCCTTTGGAACATATTATTATTTTTCATACTTCCCAATTTTTTTTAATAGATCAAGTAATTCATCTTTTTCATCTTTCGTTAACATTTCAAAAGACTGATGTATAACTTTCTCATGCCCCGGAAAAATAGAAGCAATAAAGTTCTCGCCAGACTCAGTTAATTGCGCGTAAATAACACGTCTGTCATTCGGACATGGGATTCTCTTTACTAATCCCTTTTTCTCCAGCTTATCTACAACATATGTAATGCTGCCACTGGCTATTAAAATGCGCTCACCAATTTGCTGGAGTGGTTGACCGCCTTTATGATATAGCAGTTCTAATACAGCAAATTCAGTTGGATTTAACCCGTTACTTTGTATAGATTTATTTGTAGTATCCATAACAGAACGATGTACACGAGATAATGCAATAAATACTTTTAAAGATTGAGAAATATCTTCTCGTTCATTATTTGATGTCATACAACTTTCAACCCTTCACTTAAATTCTCAGCAATAAAAAGAAAATGCCACTTCATACTTCATGTGAATTCCGAATGAGCATTCACTCATCCATTTCCTCTCCCCTAATATATTAAGAATCATTCTTGAATAAAAACATGACAATTTTAACATAGTTTATATATAATGATAATAAAAAAAGAAGGAGTACCACATTTGAAAGTCAAATTCCAAAGCATAATTATATATATATTGCTTGTTATCCTACCGACAATAGGGATTGGTGCTACATTTTATTCGTATCATACATATAAAATGAAACAGGAAAACAAATTATCCGCTCATACAGTTCTCTTTTTATATAGAGATTATTTAGATCATCATCTTGGTGAAGCAATTTCTGCTTTAGACATGCTTGCAAAAGTTGTAGGCACCGAGACTGGTAATATAAACGGCATTAAACAAATTGTACATGATACAGATGGGAACGATGCACGCTTCTCTGGTTTATATTACGCTACACCAGAAGGGGTCATTACAATCTCATCTGAAGATGAATCAAAGCCTATAGATGTTTCAGACCGTAAATATATTCAAGACGTGCTACAAACTAAAAAAACCACTGTATCATCAGTCATTACTGATCGCGTTCTTGGACATAAAGCTATTATGATTGCTACCCCCATATTCAATAAACAGAAAGAGCTCTCAGGATTATTATTAGCTAGTTTACGCTTTGATTACATTTCATCTTCTTTAAATGCCATTAAACCACAATACCATTTTGAGGTAACTGATAAACATGATGTAGTTTTTCTAACCGATGATAATAACGACACAAGTGATACGCATTCTAATATGCTTACTACCCCACTCCAAAGATTAAATTGGAAGGTCTCTGTTTCTCCATTACCTATTCATCAGAAAACCTTATACCAGTGGGTTGCAATAGAGTGTATCGCTACTTTATTTTTAATATCTATTTTATTTTTACTTGCTCAATATATGTTGTTAAAACGTCAAACAAAACTTGAAAGACAACAAAACGAACTACAGAAAATTGAATTAGTTGGAACTTTTGCAGCAAGTACAGCACACGAAATCCGTAATCCTCTTACTGGAATTAAAGGACTCGTCGCTCTATTAAAAGAGAAATATAAAGATGAACAAGATCAGTTCTACTTTTCCGTAATTGAACAAGAAATAGAGCGAATCAATGAAATTGTAAGTGAATTTCTTATTCTCGGAAAGCCAACCGCCATCATCGAACAAACATATGATGTAAGAACAATTCTAAATGAGGTAGCATTAATTATTCAATCTGAGGCGAATTTACATAACATTGTATTCCATTTACATTTGCCAGACCATCCTGTTCATATCCGTTGTTCGAAAGACCATATGAAACAAGTGGTTTTAAACATTACAAAAAATGCAATTGAGGCTATGACTTCTAGTGATACACTAACCATTGTAGTAAAAAACAATGAAACACATGCACAATTGCAGATTATAGATACTGGGAAAGGGATTCCACAACATATTCAAAAACACCTCTTTCATCCGTTCTTTACTAATAAAGATACTGGAACAGGTCTTGGACTTGTCATATGTAAACGAATTGTAGAGATGTATAATGGGCATATTTTTATCGACAGTACAGAAAATGAAGGAACGACAGTTCATATCGAAATTCCGTTACACATAGTATAATTATCCTTATCCTATAAGGGTAATTATACTTATTTCATAAAACCAGCCACAAGCATTCGCCAAAAATTATTTGATTTTCCTTCATACCCGATTTGGAAAATAGGTATTTTTATAATTGAAAACCATTTCGGTGTTTGTTTTTCTTTATAACATTGATATTGTAAAATAAGCTTGTCCAATTCTTGACTAACTTGAATTGTCTCCCTACTATTTAGCCCACTTGTTAATCCTAGTTGAATCATTTCTTCACGTTTCATATGAATATCACGTGAAAGCTTTTCTAATGTGTACTTCCTTTTTACAGTAAACATCCATATCCCCCTTATTATACTTCCATGCTCTTAACTTCACTTCTCCATTGAATTTTTTTAACTACTTAATCATATGCAAATTTGAAGAATCAGAAAATTTAACATTTTCTCCCTGTAATTTACAAATCTTTACCCTCACTTTGAGAATTATTACAAATTATTCTATCTTTGTAAATACATTCGCAATAATAGACATTTTTTTCATCTTCTTTTTTTATAAATTCTACGTAAACCGGGGATTCTTAATTTTCCACCTACTTTTCTTCGACATTTTTTGTTTAATTTATATAAAAAAGCAAAACATAATGATGATTGATAAAGTGAAACTTTCATCAGTGTTTTTTGTTCAGCCCCACTGATTATTAGCATTCATCAATCGGGCGTTTATTGGCAGTGAATCTCCCACCTATCCAGCCCAATGTTGAGGTGGGAGTCTTACTACCCACAAATAGCGGGATAACAAGAGAAAGGAAATATTTATATGCGAAAATATACGATTGCATTATTCATCATTGTTTTGTTTTTACCGTCCTTCTTATTTCCTATTCAAGCAACTGCTCATACGAATAAAGTTGCTATTGTCATTGATGATTTCGGCAATAATATGAAGGGGACTAATCAAATGTTGTCACTTCCAATTCCACTAACTGTTGCTGTTATGCCTTTTCTTCCTTCCACAAAAGAAGATGCAATAGCTGCCCATAAGAAAGGCCATGAAGTTATTATACATATGCCAATGGAACCTATTAAAGGTAAAAAAGAATGGCTTGGGCCGAAAGCCATTACAACCGATTTAAGCGATGAAGAAATAAACAACCGACTTGAACAAGCTATTCAAGAAGTTCCGCATGCAATTGGAATGAACAATCATATGGGGTCAAAAGTAACAGCGGATGAAAGAATTGTTCGCCTTATACTTGCTGCTTGTAAAAAACACGGTTTATTTTACTTAGATAGTAAAACGAATCCTAAGAGTGTCGTCCCAAAAATCGGAAAAGAATTAGGAGTTCCTATTATTGAAAACCAACTATTTTTTGATGATGTGTATACAGCAGGACATATTTCAAAACAAGCCCAATTACTCATCAAAAAAATTCAAGAAAAGCCTATTATGGTAGCTATCGGGCATGTGGGCCCCCCAGGTGAAATTACATCACGCGTTATTGAAACTTCTATCCCTAAAATTCGTGAGCATGCAGACTTTATTTTTTTATCTGATCTAGCATTATCCCCGCCTCCTGTTTCAAAATAAAGTTTATTACTCACATATAACCAGCCCTCACCAATCGGGCTTTTACGGGAAGCCCCCATTGCTTTCACTGAATTTTGAGGTGGGGATCTTACCGCCCACAAATAACGGGACAAAAAAGTACCTATCTGTATATAACAGATAGGTACTTTTTTAACTTAAATATAATCTACATGACTCACTCTGAATCCTTTTTTCTCTATTTTTCCGATTAATTGCTTTAATCTTCTTTCATCTAACTCATCTGATATATTTACAATAACCCGACGGATATATTGATCACCGTTATCGAGTGTAAACAAACCACCGATATTATATGCTTTTAACAATGTCCCAAGCTCTTTAATCGTCCCCTTACAATCTTGTGTTGCAATTGTTAATATATAACCACCTGTTCGCATACCAAATGAATCTTCAATAACATCAAATATATTCGAATGCGTTAACATACCGACAAATTCATTATAATCATTTAGCACGGCTAAAAACGGAAGCCGACGAATTACATAAAAGGCTCTGAAGAAGGAATCCTTTTCAAAAATAAATGCATTAGAATTGTCAAGCATATCTCCTGCACTTACATGATCTAATCCGCTATTGCATTTTTTTTCTAATAAATCTACTTTATAAATAATCCCCGTGAATTTCTTCTCATCTTCTGCTAATACCGGGATGGCTCGAAATCCCGTTTCGTTCATCATTTGCAGTGCCTCTTCACCAGAATCATTTATTTTGCAAAATGTTACTTGCTGCTTTGGCAGAAAATGATATTTAACTCGCAAAATATGTTCCTCCTTACATGTCAACATGTAATCTATATATAATAAGGAGACCTATATTTTATGAGTGAAATTATTTTTAAAACGCTTTCATTTATTTATTAACTTGTATCCATATCACATACATTTTTATATAACAGAGCTCCTTGCGCCCTTAATCATTAATAACTTTACATGATAGTTCATTAAATATTCTATACCCTCTAGCCATTTTTTTGATTCTTCTGGCGTTTTCCCCCACACAATCATGCCGTAATTATGAACAAGAACTACTCCTCCACCTTCAATGAAATTCGGAACATTACTTTCTAATAAATCAGCGAATTTTTTTTCATCTTCTACAATTGGAATTGTCATTTCTGTTATACCTTCTTTTCCGAAAACACGCTCCACACTGCGTTTATCGAACGTTACTTCTCCTTCTTCTCCATATAACTCTGATATTAAATGACTATCTACAGTCTGCACTTGTAAAATACATCCTGCACTACTTTTTTTATAAATATCTGCATGCATAAATGACTCTGCAGCTGGTTTTTCTTCATTTTCAAATACTGACTCGCACATGCAATTTACGACAATAAAATCTTCTTCCGAAAATAGCCCTTTATCTCTTCCCTCAACATTTACTAAGAATGTTAACGGCTCTTTTGACGTACATAGCGATAAACTAATTTTGGTACCATAAAACCAATCACGAAGTGCCAATTCAGATTTCACATCTTTTAATTCATTCCATCTCTTCAGAAAAAATAACATTTCGTCACCCCCGGCATAATATTCATATAAGGTTCGAATCCTTTCTATGTAAAAGGAATATTTTTTGATTATTCTAAAAATTTAATTGAATTATCACATGAGAACGCTTTTTTGTCAATATAGTTTCGTGGTTCTTCTTTAAAATAGGCTATTCATATGTCTATACTCCTATCTATTTCCTATTTCATTTTGCACATAAAAAAATACGCTATTCTTTAATTAAAGAATAGCGTATTTTCCTCATTTTTTATCCCGCTATTTACCGGGCAGTAAGACCCCCACTGATTAAAGTTTCACTTTATTTCTTTATTGCATTATATAAAAACTGTGCGTATTGTTCACGTGTTACGAAATTATCTCCTAAAAAGTTCCCTTCCCCGTCACCTTTTGATATTTTATTATCTACTAAAGCTTTCACATATCCTTTCGCCCAATGGCCATTTGGTATATCTTTAAAATTCTCTGCACTATTTTCATTTTCTTTTAACTGAAATACTCTTTGTAGTACTACTGACATTTCATATCGAGTTAATACTCCATCTGGACGGAATGTATCATTTCCATACCCTGTCATAATCCCAGCTTGAACTACTGCATCAATAGCCGTTTCATACATATTTCCTTTCGTATCTGTAAAGGTCGTTTTTGGTTTTAGATTATTTTCTAATTTTAAGTACCTTTGTATTAGAAGTGCTACTTGTCCACGAGTAATGTTATCCCCAAATCCAAATTCACCATTTCCATAGCCTATAAATAACTTTTCTTTCGCTAAGTAATTAATTGCTTCTTCTGACCAATGTCCTTTTAGCACATCTTTAAACTCTACCACTTCTGTTTTCTCATCTTCTTTAGATGTATTACCGTCTTTACTTTCTACTACATTTTGAATAACAGATCCTGTAAAGAAGATTCCTGTATCCGCGAATGGATCTTTCACACCAAATTCATATACTTTCTCACCTGGTGTACTCCATTTCACTACACCATTACTATACGTACCGTTATCGCTCTTCAGACGGATTTTCGTAGAAACCTCACCATCTTTTTCATATATAGGTACTTTTACTTCTTTATTTACTTCTGTTTCCTCTAAAAATACTTTTTGATTTTGGACATTAATATAAGCCGTCTTACTTAGTTCTATAACTGGTCGGACATCACGGATTTCATTTGCAACAAAACTTAGAAATACTAATTTTTTCAAATTGCTCACTGGTGATAAGTCTGAAATATAATTCGCTTCTAAATCAAGCTTTTGTAAGTTTACTAGACTTGATAATGGCGTAATATCCTTTAACTCATTGTTAGGTAAGTGTAATTGTTTTAACTGTGTCATCTTACTTAGAGGAGTAACATCTTTTATTTCATTTTTCCCGATCCACAATTCTTCTAATTGCTTCATTTGCTCAATGCCGGATAAATCTTTAACTTTATTACGTGTTAATACTAAATCTGTTAAAGGTAATGAATATAACGCTTTAATATCTTCAATTTGATTACCTGCTAAAGTTAAGTATGTTACATTTTTCAAAGCGCTTAATGGAGCAACGTTCGTAATTTTATTATTTGCTAAATTCAAGTAATCTAGTTGTTCCATTTTCGCTAATGCTGTTACATCTTCTATTTGGTTGCCTGATAGATATAAACTTTTTACATTTTTCATTTCAGTTAGTGGTGCAACGTTTGTAATTTTATTATTACTTAAATCAAGAGATTCTAAATTATCCATCTTAACAAGTGGCGTTACATCTGCAAATTCATTACCACGCAAAGCTAAATGATTTAATTGCTTTAAGTTCGCAAAGAACGACGGGTCTTTTATCTTCGCATTCGCAACTGTTAAAGATTTTAAATTTGGCATATATTTTAATGCACTATAATCAAGTATCTCATTTGTATTTAAAAATAAATCCTTTACTTGTAATAACTCTTCTTTCGTAATTGGTGTATTTAAATCTTTTCTATTAAATACTTTTTTATTCACAAGTTCTCTTAATTTGTTATCTGTTATCATATTTTGATTATCAACTGGATTATCCGTTTCCGTATTGCCTGAATTAGAGTTATCATCTAGTTTCTCTGTTTCTTTGTTACCTACAGTTGGATCTTTAATTTCAAATTGAACTTGATATTTGTGATCATATCCAATAGCTGGAATAAGTATATGCATTTGCATATTGTGCTTCTTCTCAAACTCGCCAATTTCAAATTGGACTACTTTCGTTCCGTTCTTCCTCTTATCTTCTGACAAAACCTTCACATCATGAAATACACCAGGCTGGTTTCTATCTTCTATTCTAAGATATTGAAAATAATCGCTATCTTGCATTGTTACAGTGACAATTTTTTTACCAGCTGCAATCGTTACTTTAGGATCTTTTATATATTGAGAAACCATAGATGGCTCGTCTTTTTGGTCCTTATATATTTTAATTTCAGTATCATACGTGCGATCACTCGCTGCTGCTACCGATTGATTTGCTTCAACTTTTAATGCCGCTAATGCTGGAGTAGAATACGTAGCAAATGGAATTGCTAATGTTGTCGCTACTACTAGCGCCTTCATATAATTTTTTTTCAAAATAATATCCCCTATCATATATAATTTTTATAATTGATAACCCTTATCAATTACCCACAAATAAATGATAATGAATATCATTATCATTGTCAATGAGAATATTACATTAAATTTATATTTTTAAAGATAAAAAATAAAAAGCCCTTTATTCAAAGGGCTTTTTTACCTATCGTATGAAGAATTTCACTTTTTTCCTTCTCATTGATGACACCAATTTTTTGCAAAATATTCGCGTACAATACAAGTTTATTATATATTCGTTCTGACATGTTCTCCCTTCTTTCCTTCGGCCAACTTTTTTTGTATTGGTAAATTATATGAAAGAGATGAGAAAATGTGTCCACTTTTTGCATAAATGCAAATCTTTTATTTTACGATTTGCAGACAATAAAACTCCCTCCTAAAAATTAGGCGGGAGTTTAGGTACTTTCACTTTATTTAACAAACTGTCCACTGAATATTATGCTTCATAAGTTCTTCTTCAAAACTATATGGCATTTTTTTATCACAAATTACATGTTGAATACGTGAAAATGCTGCTATACGATAATTCCCTTTCACGCCTACCTTCGTATGATCACATAAAATATATGTCTTCTCAGCTAATTTCATCATCGCCTCTGACAATTTCGCTTTCTCTAATTCAAAGCTGGAAACTCCAAAACTAGGTAATAACCCATCAATCGAAACGAACGCTTTATGAAAATGGAATTGCTGTATTACTTGCTGAGAAATAGACCCTGATACACGCGAATGCTTTGGAGATACTTTTCCACCTATAAATAAAACTTCACCGTGAAACATCTTTTTATTAATAGAAGAAATTAATTGTGTTGCGACTGGAAATGAACTTGTTACAATCGTTAAGTTTTTACGATGAACAAGGTATGGAACCATTTGAAGCGGTGTACTTCCATCATCAATTGCAATGACATCACCATCTTCTACAAATGTCGCTGCTTTATAACCAATTCTTTTCTTCTCTTCTATATGTAGCATTTCTCTTTCTAACATTGGCGCCTCTACCCCAGCGCCTGGAAGTTGAACAGCTCCACCATACACTTTTTTCAGCTTCTTTTCACGATCTAATTCTTCTAAATATCGACGAATCGTTTCTGTTGATACAGCAAATTCTCTCGCTAATTCTGAAACCTTTACTTTTCCTTTAAATTCTACCTTTTCAAGAATGGTTCGCTTTCTTTCTTCTCCTACTACAGACATAGATTCACCTCATTTATATCTCCCTCATAAGCTTCCTTGCTTATACAAAGTTATAATTTTCTTTGTAAGTAGAAACTTCTTCATGAATATGAATACCGCGCTTTGCTAGTTCATCAAAAATTAATTGTGGATTTTCAAAAGCTTCTTCAGGCGTAACAACACCCACCCTACTTACATTTCCAGTTGCAATTAACTCTGCAGCAATCCCAAATGGAATACCGACGTTTCTCGTATACGCCCTTAATTTTTCCCATCCTACAACAGAACCATCAGATAACGGATGTGTATGATATAACACATGTCTTTGCTTCTCATTATTTTTCATACCTATTACTTCTACATGAAGTGCATAACCATAAAGCTCTGTTTCTTGTCCTTCTTTCGATTGCAATAAATACTGCGAAATACAATCCATAATGCCTATTTCTTTCCCGTTTATTTCAATCTGATCATTACGCAATATGCCGTAATCATATAAAGCACGTACAAGTTGCATATTTTGCTTCGGCCAAGTTCCTCTCGTCTCTATCAGTTTGACACCTTTATTTTCTAGTGCCTTTGCTAACGTAATCGTTTCAGAATGCGGAATGATATACTGCGTTTCCTTACCATAAGGCGCTGGCAATTCTATTTCTCTCGGACGCGCAAACGGAAGTACTTGTTTAAATTCACCATCTTCATACACTGTACGCGATGGTAAATGTGGATCATATTCATATGTCGTTGTCTCTGTAATTGAAGCAGAAAAAGCAATCGGACGATACGAACCGTGACTTACGCGGACAGACTCTACAGTATCCAGTTGATTTGCTGCATGCATTGCCATCATTTGCGTTACACCTGGCGTCATGCCAAACCCAGGCAAACATGTTTTTTCATTTTGAACAAATATAGCATGCGATTCATTTTCTTCACCAAATCCATTTAGGTTCACACCGTGGCAGCCTGCTTCTGCAATACAGCGAGTCGACAATCCGTTTAGCTTTATCGTCGTACCGTCCAATACAATGTCATAACCTTTCATTTTTGCAACCGTATCCTCGTGATTCGTTACATCTACTTTTACAAAATCAACACGAGGATCGTTGAGCCATTCTACTACTTTACAGCCCTCTTCCTCGTTAAAATCGGCTACAGTAATCGTCTCAAAAGATGAAAATTGAACTAAATCCAAAATAGCTTCACGACAAATTTTACCTGCTCCACCTAAACAAAATACTTTCACCCAATAACAGCTCCTTTAGCAATACTATCAACTAAGCGATTAATATCTTCTTCATGTACATCACCTATATTTCCAATCCGGAACGTATCTACTTTCGAAATTTTCCCAGGGTAAATAACAAATCCATAGCATTTTAATTCGTTATATAACTGTTGAAACTCGAACTCCCCTTTTGGATAAATGAAAGATGTAATAATAGGAGATTGATATTTCTCATCTACTAGTGGCTTAAATCCGATTTCTCCCATTCTATTCACTAGTAGTTTTTGATTGTTGTAATATCGATTGTAACGCGCTCTTACTCCACCCTCTTTTTCTAGTTCAAGTAGTGCTTGATAAAAAGCATGTACAACATGTGTAGGTGAAGTAAAACGCCATTTCCCATTTTGTTTTTCCATCGTTTCCCATTGATCATATAAATCAAGAGATAAAGAGCGTCCTTGCCCTTTACACTTCAATAATTCATCACGTTTTGCGATTACAAATCCAAATCCAGGAACCCCTTGAATACACTTATTCGCACTACTAATTAAAAAATCAATTTGTAAATCAGCAATTTCTATTTCAATCCCGCCGAAACTACTCATCGCATCAACAATTGTAACCTTTCCATACTGCTTTCCTAATCTACATACATCTACAATTGGATTTATAATGCCTGTCGTTGTTTCACAATGAACAACTGCAATATGCGTAATCTCTTTATCTTCTTCCAATAACTTTTCTACTTCTACAATATTAGTAGGTTCCCACTCTTCTGTTTGGCTGACCACTACATCAATCTGTAACATCTCTGCCATTTGTACAATGCGCTTACCGTACGCACCATTTGTACAAACGAGAAGCTTCCCATTTCCCGGAATAACAGAGCCAATTACTGCTTCAACTGAAAACGTACCGCTTCCTTGCATTAACACTGTTGTATATTTCTCTTCTTCCTTCGTCGCTAACGATACAAGTTTAGCTCTTACTTCTTGCACCATCGTATTATATTCAACATCCCACGTACACCAATCGTATAGCATAACTTCTTTTACTGATTTTGTTGTCGTTAATGGTCCTGGTGTTAATAATAAGTAGTGATTTTCATTCATGATCCCGTACCCCTTTTATGAAATAATAAGTTCTTGTTTCTCGATATGTTCCATTACGTTTTCGAGCTCCTGCATCGTTTCAATCGTAAAATGAGCCCCATTTTCAACAAACCGATTACGAACTATTTCTATTTTTTCACGAAGCTCTACCGAATCCATACTCTCCACTTCCTCTTCCGTTAAACCGAGCTCACTACTTCCAAGAATTACACCAACTGTCCACATTCCAGCATTTCTACCTTCTTTCATATCTGATACTGTGTCCCCTACTTTTATCATATGGTTCATCGGATACACACCAAGTTCCATTGCATTTTTATAGCACATCCATGGGTATGGGCGGCCTGCTGGAACATCATCTGGCGTAACAAGAAAATCAGGTTTATATCCTTGTAAAGCTGCTTCCTTTGCTACAATATCCATCATTTCTCTCGTATAACCAGTTGTTGAACCGATTTTAATGCCTCTCTCACGTAAAGAAGCGATTACTTCTTTTATTCCATCAATCGGCGTAGCATAACTTGGCAAAATAGAAAAGAGAATTTCTTCAAACTCTTCATACATCTCATGAATGTCTGCTTCTGTTGGTAAGTGACCAAAGACATGCTTCCACTCATCCGCAATACGAGGCATTTCTGTTAGTGCCCTTACATGATCTATTTTTAATAATCCCATTGGCTTACGTGCTTCTTCTGCTGTAATTTCAACGCCGCGTTTATGAAAAATCTTCATGAATACTTCTAGTGGTGCAAAGCATCCGTAATCAACCGTCGTACCTGCCCAATCAAAAATAACTGCTTCAATTTTCATTCTGTCCATCACCCTTCTTACTTATCTTTTTTGCCATTGTGAAGTTCGGTTACGAAGTGCTTTCGTTCCCCATTCATATACAACTCTCACTACAATATTTGTAACAACAATAAGTACACTCATTGCAGCTGCTGGCGCTACATTTCCTGCATCATCCATATTTACGATTGATACGGCAGCTAGTTTAAAATCAGCTGCATATAGGAACACAACTGCCGATACAGTTACCATTGAATTTACGAAGTAGTACATTACCATTTCTAAAATTGCTGGTAAACACATTGGTACTGTTACTCGGAAGAATGTTTTATAAAACGGAATACCCATCGACTGTGAAACAAGCTCAAACTCTCGGTCTAATTTCTTTAAGGCAGTCGTTGCCGTAACAAATGTTACAGAATAAAAATGAATGATATTTACTAGTACTAATACAGCAATTGTTCCGTATAAAGAATGAAACGGATTCGTTACTGATAGTCCAAGAATTTGAATCGTTGGTTGACTAAAGAAAAAGACATATCCTAATCCGAGTACTAAACCTGGTATCGCTAACGGCACTATAGAGAAAAAGTAACCTGTTTTTCTGAAAAATTGTAGCTGGTCTATTTTCTCAATTGCATATGCGAATACAAATGTTAAAATCGCCCCAATAACTGCTGTAACTGCTGAAACAATTACGCTATTTTTAAATGCTTCAAGTCCATCTCCTGTTAAACTTGAAAAATTAAAATGCTCAAATGTAAAACTCATATTATATGGCCATACTTTCACACTTGCAGCAATACCAACTGCAACAAACAATAGAATGATCATAAGGGTAATCACACTACAATATATGATTGAGATTACATCTCTTTTCTTATTAGCTATTATTCTGTATGGTACTGCTTTTGAAGATAAGAAATTCGCCTGCTTTCTTTGCGTAATACGATCAACTACAAATGCGAATATAGCTGGGATTAATAAAATCATTCCGACAGTTGCACCCATCGGCATATTTTGCTGTCCAATTACTTGTTTGTATACGTCAGTAGCAAGCACATTATATTGCCCACCAACAATTTTTGGTGCCCCAAAATCAGTAAAACTAAGTGTAAACACAACAAACATTGCACTAATTAATCCGTACTTTACACTAGGTAAAGTAACCGTGAAAAATTGCTTTGTTTTACTGGCTCCTAACATATTAGAAGCTTCATATAAACGATAATCAGATCCTTGAAAGGCAATTAGCAATATGAGAAAGGCTTGCGGAAATGTATACATAACTTCAGCTATTACAATTCCTACTGGTCCATATAAAGGGATTTGTATACCTTCAAATAAACCAAACATTCCTTTCGTTACTAGCCCTTGATTACCAAATAAATATGTAAGTGCTATACCGTGCATCATCGTTGGTGCAAACAATGGTAATAACGCTACATACTGAAATACGCGCTTTCCAAAAACATTCGTACGGGCAATTGCATATGCGTAAACGAATGCGATTGCAACTGAAATAATTGTTGTTGCGCCCGAAATCCATACTGTATTTTGTAAAGACTGCACTAAAGTTGGTGTTGTGAAATATTTACTGAAATTCGCTAAACCAATGAAAACTCCATCTTTATTATAAAAAGCTTGTGTAAATAGTTGTAATAGCGGTAATACAAGTATGATAAGGAAGGAAAGAATCATACCGATAATTACGAGCCTTTGGATCCATTCCTCTTTCCCTATACTTCTCTTAATCTTTTTTTTCGTACTTTCTACCTTATAGTTTTCTAACATCTCCATCTATACAATGACCTTCTTTCCATATGACAACATATGATTTTCTGAGAAAGAGATTTGAATCGGCTTTCCTTTTCTAATAGCCGTTGCTTCTACTTCTGATGCTAATATATCCACTACAATTTTCTCATTATAAAGGTGTGTGTTTTCTTCTACGACTCGCACTTCCGTCCGATATACAGATCCGCGAAATTCCATACTTTCCACAACTGTTTTAATACCGTCCTTTTGTACAATTGTTACATGTTCAGGACGAATTGCATGTTCTTCGTTATTTTTCGAAAAGAAATTAATAGAACCAATAAAATCTGCCACAAACGGATTGGCTGGTCTTTGATAAATCTCCTCTGGTGTTCCAATCTGCATAATTTCCGCATGATTCATTACAACAATTTTATCAGCCATCGTTAATGCCTCTTCTTGATCATGCGTTACCATAATCGTCGTTATTCCTATTTTCTCTTGCAAATCACGCATTTCCCTACGTAATTTTTCACGCACTTTTGCATCTAAAGCTGATAACGGCTCATCGAGTAACAAAATATCTGGAGACAGAGCGAGCGCACGTGCAAGTGCTACTCGCTGCTGTTGTCCACCAGACATTTGAGCAGGATATTTATCTTTTACATTCAGCAAATCTACAAGTTTTAACGCATCTAGCGCTTTCTCTTTCACTTCTGCTTTCCCATATTTTTTTGTCTTTAAGCCGTATTCAATATTTTCAAGTGCTGTTAAATTCGGAAATAAAGCATACGATTGGAAAACCATTCCGAAGTTTCTCTTCCCAGGAGGCAATGCTGTAATATCTTTTCCATTCACAGCTATACTGCCAGTCGTTGGTTCCTCTAGTCCCGCTAAAATGCGAAGCAACGTCGTTTTCCCACAGCCACTCGGGCCTAATAAACAAACAAACTCATTTTTGTTCACAGTAAAAGAAATATCTTTTAACGCTGTAAATGCATCAAACTGTTTTTGAATGTGTTGAATTGATAAATATTCGCTCATTTTTCTCTCTCCCACTCACTTACTTTTTCGGTTCTGCTTTTTGGCCAAACTCTTTTTCCCATTTTTCTAAAATTTTGTCACGATTTTCTGCTGCCCATTTAAAGTCATTCTTTTTATATAATTTTTCAGTAACATCTTTCGGGAATCCCTCTGGAAGTTTATAATCATTTTTAATTGTCGCAAATCCATTTTTCTCAAAGTATAACTTCATTACATCATCAGTAATTGCCCAATCTAAAAATGCTTGTGCTAATTTATCATTTTTCGCATTATCTTTCTTAATAAGTGCGTTCGCTTCTACTTCCCACCCTAATCCTTCTTTCGGCAGTACAACTTCAACTGGTGCACCTTTTTGTTTCTCTTTTAAAGCACTATAAACCATTGATACACCGACTGGATATTCACCTGCTCCTGCTAATTTCGCTGGTTTTGATCCTGAATGCGTATAACTTGCCATATTATCATGAAGTTTCTTCATGTAATCCCAGCCTTTATCTTCACCCATGATTTGTAGCCATGCAGAAACTGTTAAAAATCCTGTTCCAGATGATGCTGGATGTGGCATAACAAGTGTTCCTTTATACTCTGGTTTCGTTAAATCTTCATATGATTCTGGCATCGGTAAATTTTTCTTCTTTAACTCTTCTTTATTTACAGCAATCCCCGTCATAAATGCAGTATTTCCTACCCATTTTTCAGGTTGCTTGTCATCTTTAAATTGTGGAAGAACACGATCTGCTCCTTTTGGAGAGTATCCTTTTAACATATCTTTTTTATCTAAAGCTAATAGACTTGATGCCGCAGTTCCCCATACAACATCTGCTTGTGTATTTTTCCCTTCAGCTAGCAATTTCGCAGTAATAACTCCTGTTGAATCACGTACAATGTTCAATTTCACATCAGGATATTTCTTTTTAAAGGAATCAAGATAAATTGGTACAAGCTCTTCTTCAATTGCTGTGTAAACAGTTAATGATCCAGATAATTTGTCATCTTTCACTTTCGCTCCAGCACTTTCTTCCTTCTTTGCACCACACCCCATTAATAACGAAAATACCATTCCAGTCGCTACAGCTTTAAAGATTGTTTTTTTCACTGTTTCTCTCTCCTTTTACAAATCTTATGTACAACTCAAATATAAACAACTAGTGTAAAAGCAGTATTAAACCAACATTAATCTTTTGTTTGTTGTTTGTTTTTGTGTAATACGTTGCTACTTCTATGTTTTTTCGCATTTTTCTGCTAATAGAAAACACTAAATTTACAAATAATTAAAAAAACCTTTATAATCCCACAAAAAAATGAGGCGTTTGTAAAAAACGCCTCATTTTTGTTTCCCTTTTTTTGAATTACGATTAGCATACTTTGCGCTATTTTCTCCTTCATACTCTAATGCAAATTCTGCATCTGGTAAGCTTTCTTTCGGAGTTTTATTATTATTGATTGCCGCATTTTGTTTCACTTTTCTTTTTACCAATACATTCACCTGCTCTCAAGAAATCACTTTCTACTCTAGTTTGAAACAACTTAAAATAATTATTACTGGCAAGTGTTAACAAGTACATAAGGGGCGTTAGATGGAAATACTACATATGAAGAAATCATTATAAAAAGGAGCGATAATTTTGAAGAAAAAAGAAAAGATTCAATCACCAATTTTAGACGAAACGCTCCCGCATCAAATGAATTTTCCATCTTTTAAAGGAACAGGAAAAACGATGCAACAACCTTTTGTGAATCAATATAATGTTGTAATTGGAGACAGTAAATATAATTCCGAGAACAGTCCGCTTAACAATTGGAGTGATGAAGTAGATCCTGCCATTATGGCTGGCGATGAGTGGATCCATCCGACAAATGATATTGGGTGGATTTCAGAAGAAAATCAAGAGTTACTAAAAAACGAAGTGGATAATAAAAATGAAGCTTTTATGCATCCACAATTTGGCATTAACGACTAAAAAACCATTCTACCTAACGTAGGTAGAATGGTTTCATACTATCCAATAATAATCCGCTCTTTCGGGTATTTATAGCGAGGTGGTTGTTCCCTTCCACCACTAGCTAAAATAAATGTTAAAATACCAACGCGTCCGATAAACATAAGCACAATGAGTACAAGTTTCCCAACAGTTGTTAAATCAGGCGTAACACCTGTTGATAGTCCCGTCGTTCCGAAAGCAGAACAAACTTCAACAATTAAGCTCATAAGCGGTACATTTTCCGTAATAGATAAAATGAATAGCGCAGTAGCACATAACAAAATCCCCATCGTCATAACGACAGATGCTTTTAGTACATCCTCTTCATGTAGCTGACGTTTGAAGACTCTAACTGTTCTACCGCCCCTTGCAAAGGTGTATAGTGACAATATACTAACAGCAAATGTAGTTGTACGTATTCCGCCCCCAACCGAACTGGGAGATGCCCCTATAAACATTAATATACTCATAAATAAAAGCGTCGGTTGTGACAATTCACGTATATCCATCGTAGCAAGTCCACCACTTCGCGTCGTCACAGATTGGAATAATGTATAAAATACCGTTTCATGCCATGACTTTCCTACTAAAAAGTGATTTCTCTCCAGTAAAAAAATCATAATTGTACCAACAACAACGAGTGCAAAAAATGTTGTTGTCGTCAATTTTGTAAATAATGAAAAACGAAATAATTGTTGTCCTCTTTTACTAAGGAATTGTTTCACTTCCATTAGCACAGGGAAACCAATCGCTCCTAAAATAATTAGTAACATATGGATCATTTGAACAATATAATCTTTTTTATACGGAATTAACGATTGTCCTGTTAAATCAAATCCACCGTTCGTAGTCGCACTAACTGCTGCAAAGAAACCGTGAAAATAAGCTTCTTGCCAAGTCGGAAAGTAAAGTAAAAATCTTGTACCTAATAGGATTGCTCCAATAAGTTCTATCGAAATAATTACAATTAAAATAGAACGCATCAATTCTACAAGACCCGATAAATTTCCTTGATTATGGTCTGCCATAATTAATCTTCTTCTTTGCAAACCAATCTTTTTCCCCGTAATGATCCAAACAAATGTACCAAGCGCCATAATTCCTAAGCCGCCTAATTGTAAAATAAGGGCTAAAACAATAATTCCTGCTGTAGTAAACGTATCTGAAATCGTAATAACAGACAGCCCCGTAACACTTACCGCACTAACCGATGTAAAAAGGGCATCTATAAATGTCCATTTCACACCAGGTTTCGTAACAAACGGTAAACTAAGCAAGATTACCGATACAACTACTGCTAATAAATAAAATAAAACAATGAGTTGTACTGGACGTAATTTTTGTAAAAACTTTTTTATATCTCTCATTCCATCACTTCGCTACCTTTTTTCTATCGATTAAATAAAGAAAAATCTTCCCTTTCTTTATTTGTAAATAACTGTTCAAATAATTTGGCAAAGACCATTCCATATACAGTTCCATTACCTCCATACGGCAATGCGTAAAACAAATTATGTATCTTTTCGTCTTCTTTTAAAATGGGGAGACCATCATGAGTACCACCAAATGCTGCTGCCCAATAGTAGTCTGCCTGTATATTTTTATACTGCGGGAACATCTCTTTTACAATATTAATAAGGATATCACGCTTATGCAATAATTTCGTATCACCGATTGTTTGAATTTTCATCGCTTCATCTAATCCGCCTACAATAATGCGGTTTCGATACGTTCGAAAATATAAGTAAGGCCGTTCCGTTTCCCAAATTAACGATCGCTCATGCCAGCCTTCAAACTGATCTATTTCATTTGTTACAATTGCATAAGAAGTTTCTACTGTTGTATTTTTTTCTTTCTTTCCAAAAAGCGCTTCATAACCTGTCGCCATAATAATATTCTTTGCTACAATTTGATTTCCTGTTTTCGTGTAACAAATTAAATCATTTTGGCGTTTTTTTATATGTATTGCCTCTGTATGTTCATATATATTAGCTCCTATTTGGTTTGCTTTATGCAAAAAACTATGCGCTAATAAATACGGATTCACCTCAGCATCACCTTGCGTATATAACGCTGCTTGTTTTGCAAAAGAATAACGTTTCTTAATATCAGCTTCTGTAAAATATTCAACTGGAAATCCATAATTCTGTAACGTATTATATTCCTCTTGTAAAAATGAGACATCCTCACTTTTACTTGCATAATATAAACTATTTCGCGGAATAAAATGGGGATCAATATCAAGAGTCGGTATAACCTCTTCCATTGTTCTTAGCGCTTCATAACAAAGCTTATATGCTCGTACCCCTTTTTCTTTACCAAATGTATGGATAAGGGAGGTTAACGATTTATCATGAAGGAATTGTAGTAAACCTGTATTAGCAGCTGTGCTACCACACCCAATTGCTCTTTTTTCAATAAGCGTAACACTCATGCCAATTTTCGCTAACGAATGCGCTATATGAGCACCAGCTTCGCCGCTTCCGACTACGAGCACATCACATATCATATCATTTTCTAACAGCGGATAACAAGGTACAGAAACTCCTGTATTCCAAAACAACTTACCGTTCATAAGTTTCATAATTATACTCCTAAAATATAAGTTTCTCCTTTCTATGTTTTGTTATTTCCCATAAAAAAATCCAACTAACATAGGCTAGTTGGATTTTTTATTTTTAATTAGAACGCTCTTCAAGCCAATTTCCAATCGTCGGATATGTTTGTTTTACAGCTGTTCCACCGTAAACGATAGACATATGCCCTGTCGGTAAACATACATATTGTTTATCTGTACTAGAAATATGATCTAGTAATGCTTCTACTTGACATGGCAAAGCGATATGATCACGTTTCCCGGAAATATTTAAGACATTCGCCTTAATATTTGCAAGGTCTACCTTTTGTCCGCGAATAACGAGTTCACCCTTAACCAGTTTATTATTTTGATAAAAATCACGAATCCACTGTCTGTATGATTCACCTGGGAACGGAATACCATCACCAACCCACTTTTGAACCAATCTCCAGCTTTCGACGAAGCGCTCATTCTCTGAACGATCTACTAAAGCAACATATGGACCGACAAAGTTTGTAATTGGTTTTAACATTTTGTTTCCGAAATCAATCATTTCTGGCGGAATATTTCCAAATGTATCCACCGCTTTATCTAAATTGAAGTATTTCTCATCTAACAAAGGACCATACAATCCTGTTTCAGAGAAATCAAAAGGACTTGTCATGAAAATTAAATTACGAATTGGCATGTGCGGATGAAGTGCTGCATAAATAGAAGTTAGCGTTCCACCCATGCAATAACCAAGTAAAGAAATCTCGTCCGATTTTGCAGTTCGCATTACTTTTTTTACTGCTTTTGCAATATAATCAAACACGAAATCATCAAATTTCAAATGACTATCTTCTAAACCAAATGTGCCCCAATCAAGCATATACACATCAAAACCACGATCCACTAGATATTCCACTAAACTATTTCCAGGAGTTAAATCCATAATATATGGTTTATTAATAAGAGCATATATTAACAGAATTGGAACTCTTTGTGTTTTTTCTTGTTTTGGAATGTAGCGATAAAGCTTCGTCTTATTCTTCGTCCAAATAACCTCTTTCGGCGTTAATCCTACTTGTGGCTCTGGTTCACGTAATAAAATTTCACTCGCCCTTTTCACTCGGCGGTATGCTTTTCGGTACTCTTCTGGGTATAGCTCTAATTGCTTTTCCCATTCTGTTGCGAATGTAGTCATTTTTTTATCTCCTTTTTGGTCGATTTCCTTCTTAAAAAAAGAAGTGCATTCCTGCTATGGATATGCACTTTTTTCTTACTTCATTACATATATAATCCGCCGTTAATGTTTAATTGCTGACCTGTGATATACGCACCGTCACGGCATAGGTATACTACACCTTTTGCAATTTCATCAGCTTGACCAAAACGTTTTTTCGGGATTTTTGCAACGATTTTTTGACGTACTTCTTCTGGCACTTCTGCTACCATTTCAGTATCAATAAATCCTGGGCAAATTGCATTTACAGTGACATTTGTTTTTGCAAGTTCTAACGCTAATGATTTTGTAAATCCTAACATACCCGCTTTTGCTGCTGAGTAGTTTGTTTGGCCAAATCCACCTGCTTGACCAATAATAGAAGAAATGCTAATAATTCTTCCTTCTTCCGCTTCCGTTATGTATGGAAGAACCGCGCTTGTCGTATTAAATACGCTACTTAAATTCACGTCAATTACGCGCTCCCAATCTTCACGATTTAACTTTTTGAATGTACGATCTCTTGTAATACCAGCATTATTAACAAGAATATCAACTTTACCAAAATGATTCACAGCTTCTTCTACAAGTCGGTTTGCATCTTCTACTTTAGAAACATCCGCTTGCACTGCATAAACGTCATGTCCGTCTTTTCCTAGTTCATTTACTAAGTTTTCAGCTGCTTCTTTACTGCTATTATAGTTAATAACTACTTTCGCTCCCTCTTGTGCTAATGCTACTGTAATTGCTTTTCCAATTCCTTTTGCTCCACCTGTTACGATTGCTACTTTTCCATTTAATTGAACCATTTCTTTTCCCCCTTAAATGAATTTGTGAACGATTGTTATGAATCATTTTGGTACTCATACTGTAGAGTCCCTATATAATTATGTTTCGCTGTTTACACGTGAAAAGAGATTCTCCCTCTCTCTTTTACCTGTTATAAACAAGCGCTTTTATCATTTTTTATTTTCCGGCTTATTCGCAGGCTTTACCTCTTCTTTTACAGGTACTTGTAGTTTAGCTAGTACTGCATTTTGCTTTTCTAGCAATTCTAAAATTTGATCCACTTTTGTTTCAAGCGTACGAATATCTTGTTTCACTTTTGTCACATCACGCTTTAATGTAGGAGCTTGTCCTAAAGAATCTACTTTCTCCTCTAGAAACTCCTCAATGTTATCTACTTTATTTTCTAAGTTAATAACAAGCGTAGCTACTCTTGCGATATCCTCTTTCGTCGGCACATTTACTTGTTCTAAATAGTTTTTTGTCGTATCATTTAATGCTTTTTGATAAAACAAATTCAAATCTAGAACGCTGCCCATCCAAGCAGAATATTCTTCTGTTTTAATTGTTTCATTGAGCGCTTTTCCCCAAAATGTTTCGGTTTGTTCATAAGCATTTTTCCATGCTTGTAGTGGATCGAATTTTTGATCAATCACTTTACCTACACTCCCTTTTTCGTTTTTGAAACAATTCAACCTATTCACTATTTTCTAATATTCTGAATAAAACTTCAAGTCTATATTTTATTTTTTTCTATTTTCTAACAAATGTGTTGACTTTAAAAACAGATAGGTGTAAATTGCACTTATAAGCAAAAAATTCCATCTAACTGATTCATGAGGTGATGCACAATCATGCTACAAAATGAACCAGAACAACGCGAAAGTTTGGAGAACAACCAAGCGAAACAACCAAACTCCATGCCAAAAAACTTCTTAGTTCCCTTCTTACTTCTCTGTCTAAAAGACTGGAGTCTTCATGGTTACAAACTTATTCAAATGCTAATGGATATCGGCTTTTCTTCTGTTGACCAAGGTAATGTTTATAGAACACTACGCAAATTAGAAAAAGAAAACCTTATTTCTTCTACTTGGGATACAAGCGATGGAGGGCCGGCAAAAAGAATTTATTCTTTAACTGAATATGGAGAGCAATATTTAACAACATGTGCGACTTCTTTTGAACATTATCAAAATATGTTGCGGACGTTTTTCACGTTATACACCAATGCATTCTTTCCATTTTCTACTTCTCCAGAAAAGGATGAAAAGGATTCTTCATCTTCACCTGGTGGTACAGCAGAGTAATCTGCGTTCACAATATGCAAAAAAACATTTGGGGGTCAAACAATGGAAACTAAACCATACGAATTAGTCGATGCATTTTGGAAAAACTGGTCTCAATCACTTTCCCTTTTTTCTTCAGCTGGGAAACAATTAGAGCAACTTACTTTAGAAACATTAAAACAACAACAAGACGCTTTGCATAAATTAACATCAGGAGTAGATGAACTAGAAAAAGAACTACAACAATTCACTGCTCAGTTCAATAACCAATATACAGATTACGTGAAACAATTAACTGGTAACTCCTTAAATGATCAAATTAACGAGTGGCAAGACAAGTGGAAAGAACTTTCTGCTCATATGCAGCAACTTACTGTTTCTCCTACAAAAACATCTTTGTCAATTCTTACACAAACAAGCGGTCAATTTGAAGAAACAACAAAACAATTTATTGAGCAACAACAATTACAACGTGAAGAGGCTCAAAAACAGTTAGAGGGTTTTTTGGAAGAGTTCAAGTCAAAACAGTTGGAACTCGCAAAAAAGTTCGAGGAAAACTCAAAAAATCTATTTACTTCCATCAAATAAGAAAAATGTGGGAGCTAACTGCAGCACAAACAAAACTCTTTCTTCCTCCTACTACATCAAGATGGCTAACATTTTTCGATATGGAAAAGAAGGAGGACAAAATGAATCCATTTCAAGAAGCACAAACTGTTCCGGAGCTTCGTTATGATGAGATTCAAGTCGGTGATCAAGCATCCCTTACAAAAACAATTACAGATGAAGATGTTATCAATTTTGCAAAATTGACTGGAGATGTGAATCCTATTCACATTTTAGATTCTTTTGCAAAAACGACAATGTTTAAAGAACGTATTGCTCACGGTATGCTCGTTTCGAGTTTTATTTCTACCATCCTTGGAACGAAACTCCCAGGCAAAAATACGATTTATTTATCCCAAAATGTTTCATTCCGTGCCCCTGTCAAAATCGGTGATACACTTCGCGTTGTGGCAGAGGTTATTAAGAAGCGTGACGATAAAAAAATCATCACGTTGCAAACAAACATATATAATCAATCGGATGATATTGTCGTGGAAGGTACAGCGACAATACTGAAAAAAGAGTAGCAAATTTGCTACTCTTTTTTTCTATCCAAGAACTTCTAATCGCACCGATTACTTCCGCGTATGAGTATGTCATTTCCACATAAAATAACGTTACCAGTTTAGATAAGAACTTAGCTGAACTGGACTACTCATAAGGATGTGTATCAACATGGTAAAAACAAACAAATTATTAGTTCCAGGTGCAGAACAAGCGCTTGAACAATTTAAATATGAAATTGCACAAGAATTTGGTGTAAGCTTAGGTTCTAATACAGCATCTCGTTCTAACGGTTCAGTTGGCGGTGAAGTAACAAAACGTCTTGTTGCTTTAGCTCAACAACAATTACGTGGATAATAATATAACATATGGCTTAGAGGCAGATATTATCTGCCTCTTTCTATTTTCAACATACATAATAGTGCTTTTTCACATACTAATCAAAGCAAAACGAAAGGAGCAATATGTGACATGAAACGGATTAATATTAGCATGAGCCCTCCCCGCGTTCTTACTTTATCTTTTATTGTATTATCAGTTGTCGGCACATGCTTATTAAAACTGCCAATTGCTACGACAACGTCCATTTCATGGCTCGATGCCTTATTTACAACCGTTTCCGCTTGTACTGTTACTGGACTTGGTGTTGTGGATACTGGAAAAGTGTTTACTTTATTTGGACAATGTGTCATTTTAACGCTTATACAAGTTGGCGGGCTTGGCATTATGAGCTTTGCGGTCTTAATTGCTATTATGCTCGGAAGAAAAATCGGTCTTCAAAACCGTATTTTATTACAACAAGCATTAAATCAAACGAATATCGGCGGCGTTATCCGTCTTGCCAAAGCATTATTTTTATTCTCTTTTACAGTCGAATGTATCGCTACTTTAATTCTTTCTTTTGAATGGGTACCCAAATATGGGGTTGCCAAAGGGATCTATTATAGTTTTTTCCATTCAATCTCAGCCTTTAACAATGCTGGTTTTTCTGTGTGGAACGATAATTTAATGTCCCATTCTCATAGCATTCTTGTCAATTTCGTCATTTCCTCTCTCATCATTTTAGGTGGAATTGGTTTTACAGTAATTGTAGACATAAAAAGAAAGAAAAACTTTAAAAACCTTACACTACATTCAAAACTTATGCTCACTTCTACTCTAATCGTCAACATTATTTCTACCCTTTTTATTTTTATATTCGAGTTCCATAACTCCCTTTCTATGAGAGGTTTTACCCCATTTGAAGAAGGAATGGCCTCTTATTTTCAAGCAATTTCAACACGAACTGCCGGGTTTAATACTGTTGATATTTCTACATTGTCAAAACCTTCCCTCCTATTAATGATGCTCCTTATGTTTATTGGTGCTGGTAGTGCTTCAACGGGTGGTGGGATTAAGTTAACAACATTTTTAATCATATTTTTTGGCGTATTTAAATTTTTACAAGAACAAGAGGATATTGTCGTATTTAAAAAATCCATTAAAGATACTCTCATTGTCAAATCATTAACCATTACTATTATTTCCATTTCATTTATCTTTTTTGCTATTTTAATTTTGAGTATTACTGAGCGAGTTCCTCTATTGATGAGTGCTTTCGAAGTATTTTCAGCATTCGGCACTGTTGGCCTCAGTATGAACTTAACACCCCACTTAACTATAATCGGAAAAGCTATTATTATCTTTATGATGTTTTTTGGGAAAATGGGTCCTTTAACATTGGCTTTTTCATTTGCTCGTAAAAAGAACCGGAAAATAAAATATCCTAATGAAGATATTTTAACAGGTTGACAACCGTATCAATTATCCATATAATGAGAATACAATAACATATCTCCAAAGGGGAGTAGCGTCCAAGAATATTTCTTGGAAACAAAGTCGTCATTACGTAGAACTTAGTTCTTCCGGCTTTGTTGGCATTTTTATTACATATGTCTAGCAAGACCTTTGCCTATTAACGGCAGAGGTCTTTTTTGTATTCATTTCCAAATTCTTCCAAAGTTAATAGGCAGGAGTATGGGGAAACTAAATAGTGGGGAAATTCTTCACTTATTTAGAACTTATAGAGATGAGAGGAGAATGTACATGGATGTATCATTATTATTGGAGTATGGTTGGGTATTACTCATCCTAATTGCACTTGAAGGGATTTTAGCGGCTGATAACGCTCTTGTTCTTGCAATTATGGTAAAACATTTACCAGAAGAAAAACGAAAGAAAGCACTATTTTACGGATTAGCGGGGGCATTTGTTTTCCGATTTGGATCGTTATTTATGATTTCGTTCTTAGTCGATGTATGGCAAGTGCAAGCAATCGGTGCCATCTACCTTATGTTTATCGCTGGTAATCACTTATTTAAAACATATGTGAAAAAGAATACAGATGAAGAAACAGAAGAAAAAGAAGCAAAGAAAAAACAAGAGAACTTCTGGTGGACTGTATTTAAAGTTGAAATTGCTGATATCGCCTTCGCAGTTGATTCAATTTTAGCTGCGGTTGCACTAGCAATGACTTTACCAAAAACAGGATTAGGTACAATTGGTAGTCTAGATACTGGGCAATTCGTTGTTATCTTTGTAGGTGGACTTATCGGATTAATCATTATGCGATTTGCAGCAACTGCATTCGTACAAATCTTAAAACGTAAACCAGGACTTGAAACTGCAGCATTCTTAATTGTAGGTTGGGTTGGTGTGAAGCTAGCAGTTTATACATTAGCACACCCTGCATTAAATGTAATTCCACATTCATTCCCAGAATCCACTCCGTGGAAGCTTACATTCTGGATTGTATTAGTCGGAATCGCAGTTGGTGGTTGGTTCTTCTCAAAAGAAGTAGAAGTAAAAGTAGAAAAGAATTTAGACGAAAAAGCGCTGTAATTACAGCGCTTTTTCTTTTTCCTTTCTTCCTCTCAATGTCCAGAAAAAATTCCATTATACTACCTTTTGTAAACGTTTTCTTAACGTATGTATGTCCTTTTTGTGAAACATTGCACAAACTTATTGAAAGTGAGAACAATTCCATGTACTTTATTCATATAAGGAGTATTTATAGAAGATTTACTAAAGGAGCGTATTACTCATGCTAGAACAAGGACTAGATTATGTTGTCAAACTGGCTAAAAGCAAAAAGAAAATGCTAGATACAAACCCAATGCAATATTTCATTCGTGCTGCACTTGCGGGTATTTATATCGGTTTTATTATTGTACTATGTTTTAAATTAGGTAACTTTTTTCACATTGCAGATTCACCAGCAACTTATTTAGCTACTTCTATGTTTTTCGGGATTGCTCTCGTACTTATTATATATGGCGGTGCTGAATTGTTTACTGGAAACACAATGTACTTTACTGTAGCAACTTTAAGAAAAGAAACAACGATTTCTGATACACTTCGTAACTGGGTTGCTTGTTATGCAGGTAACTTAGCCGGCGCGTTATTCTTTGCCTTACTATTTTACGCAACTGGAATTTTTGAAGCAATTGATCACGGTCACTTAATGAATAAAGTCGTTGAAGGAAAGATGAACACACCTACAATGCAGTTATTCTTTAAAGCCATTTTATGTAACTGGCTCGTATGTCTTGCTTGCTTCTTACCATCTCAGGTTAAAGGCGACACGGCAAAAATAATGGTCATGATGCTACTTGTTTTCACATTCTTCTTATCTGGTTACGAACATAGTATTGCAAACTTGTCACTCTTTGCTTTATCTTTAGTTTCACCACATCCTGAGACAATTTCTTTTTCAGGTGCTATTCATAACTTAATTCCTGTTACAATCGGTAACATTATTGGCGGATCAGTATTTGTCGGTATGGTATACCACTACTTAACAAAAAAAACACCTGAAATTCAACAGGAAGAAACTGAAATCGCAGCAGCTCAACAAGAAGAGATTATTCCTTTACAAGCACATATGAAACATTAAAAACTCCAAAGTTTTACTTTGGAGTTTTTAGCTTCCCACGTATTTAACAACAAGGTGAGGATTAATTTCTCCTTCTTCCTTTCCCTTATCCATTCTCTGTTTCATCTTGTGCATACCGATGACATCATTCGTATGAAGGTGAATTTCATTTACATATAACCCCTCTGTACAAAAAGCTTCTACAAAATCCAGTCCATTTTTTGCTCCCCACCCCATATTAAAATCAAGGGAAAGAATATTCACATCATAATCCCGAACCATTTGCAAAGCACATTCTACTGTAGTTGCGGGCACATACCCGAACGGGCAACTTCTTTGATCATCCATATATACGTTCATTTTCTATTCCCTCTCTAATTTGAATATGCGGCCAATACATAACATATTGCCCCAAGACTAATAAAAGGACCAAATGGAATTGGTTTTCGTACTTCTATACGTTTTAATACGATACCCACCCCAAAGAAACAAAGACTGAAACAAGATGCTAAAAATAAAATGATAAAAACGCCTTTCACTCCTACTATAAACCCAAGTAACGAAAGTAGTTTTATATCACCTCCGCCAAGCCCTTCTGGATATATCTTTTGCATGCAATATAACAAAATGAATATAACACCACTACCAACTATACTATCTGTCCAAGTAACTAATTGTACAAAAACACTTTCAAGAATGAGTAACACGGCAAACGAAATTAAAATACAATCAGGAATTAACATATATAAGTAATCTGTAACTGAAATAATAAGAAGTAGCGAAAAAAGGGATAAAATGATAATAAGCTCTCGTTCTATTCCAATCATATACACGGTAAGAAGAAATATACTTCCTGTTATACATTCAAATGCTACATACATAATTGGAATTTTCCTCTTACAATTCGTACAACAGCCTCTTTGTATATAAAATGAAATGATGGGGATTAGTTCTTTTGGCCTTAGCACATATTTGCAATAATAACAATGTGAACGCGGGGTAATAATAGACGCACCTAATGGAACCCTCATCGCAACTAGCATAAAAAAAGAACCAAACACCATCCCTGCTAACAGTGCATATAAATAAGTGAACATCCCTTCCTCTCCTTTCCCAAAAAACATAGCAAAAAAAGGAGAGAACTTCTACTTCATATTATCCTTTATTCTACTAAAAAGCAGGCCATTTTCTGGCCTGCTTTCCCCTCTTTTATACGATGAAATATACTGCTTTTAATGGTCCATGTACTCCGACAACAAGATTCATCTCAATGTCAGCCGAGTTACTTGGCCCTGTAATAAAGTTAATACAAGATGCCGCTGTCTCCCCATTTTCTACGCGTAAGTTCATATCCTGAACTGCTTGTGTAATACGAGGCACAAGTGTTTCACGTGGAATAATAGCAAAATATACAGTCGGTAAAAAGTGTAAAGAACGTCCTTGCCCTTTATGACTTTGTACAACAATTGTACCAGATTCAGCTAATGTATAATCACTAAATGCAATACCAATATTCGCTTTTTCAGCTAAACGCATATTTTCGTCTTTTCTCTCTGGATCCCATACGTTTACTTCAACGTCTCGCTTTGGAAGTTCTTCTTTAAATAAAGATGTTAAACCATATGCATCAAAACGCTCATCTGCTGATAATAAAATAGGTCCACCGCCGTTTTCCATGATTACTTTTTGAAGGTCTTCACCTAATCGGTCATTTGTCGTTTCTACTACAGTTGTATGAATGTTTGTACATTGCTTTTTAAACACTTCTAGTAATTCTTCTTGTGAACAATCTTTTAACGTTTCTATATTCACATTACTTTTCCATACTGGTCGCTCTACACCTTCTGTTTTACGCGCGCGCCCAAGTTCTTTTGCAATGTTATCTAGAAAGGCATCACGGTTTTGAATTAATCCTGTCATTATTTATCCCCGCCTTTCTTATGATCTTTATACCAATCACGGAATCGCTCTTTACTTGGAGCTGGGAATTCCCGAATATCCGTCCAGTTTTTAAGTGGTCCAACACCTTTTGATACACGATTACCAGATGTAAATGGACTCATTGCCGCTGGTGCCATTTTTGATCCCATTTTATATAAAGCAGCTGAAGAAGCACCCATACTAAACATTTTCATCGCTAGTTTTTCTGCAAGTGGTGCACGACCTTCTTGCTCAACAATAACTTGACGATGTTTTAATAATAAATCATGCAATGGAATTTTTACTGGACAAGCTTCTGTACATGCTCCGCATAAACTAGATGCATAAGGAAGCTCTTTGTAATCATCATATCCACCTAGAAGCGGTGTTAATACCGCGCCGATTGGTCCTGAGTAAATCGATCCATATGAATGTCCACCAACGTGACGATATACAGGACATACATTAACACAAGCAGCGCAACGAATACATTGTAATACTGAACGGAATTCAGATCCCAGAATTTGAGAGCGACCATTATCAACAACAACTAAATGGAATTCTTCAGGTCCATCAACTTCCTCTTCTTGAATTGGTCCTGCTACTGTTACATAACTTGTTAATTTTTGACCTACTGCACTACGACATAGTAAACCAACTAAAACATCTAATTCTTCCATTGTCGGAACCATACGTTCCATACCCATTACCGCAATTTGTGTTTTCGGAATTGACATAACAAGATCTGCATTACCTTCATTCGTTACTAAACAAAGAGAGCCAGTATTTGCAACAGCAAAATTACAACCAGTTACACCAATTTCTGCATCCATAAATTTCTCACGAAGTTGTTTACGAACAAACTTTGTCATTTCATACGGGTCATCAGAATTTTCATAGCCTAGCTTTTCTTTAAATACATCGCGAATTTGCGTTCTATTTTTATGAAGTGCAGGTGCAATAATATGTGAAGGTGGATCGTTATCTACTTGCAAGATATACTCTCCTAAGTCACTCTCTAACACTTCACAGCCAATCTCTTCAAGCGCATGATTCATACTGATTTCTTCTGTTACCATCGACTTTGATTTTACTACTTTTTTCGCTTGTTTCTTTTTGGCAACGTCTTGAATATACTTTGCTGCTTCCTCTTTCGTCTTCGCAAAGTACACGTGTCCGCCTCTTTTTGATACATTTTCACTTAACTGCATTAAATAATAATCAAGATTTTCTAACGTATGTTGACGAATTTGTTCACCTAGTTCTCGCCACTCTTCCCAGTTTCCTAATTCATCTGCGGCTTTTAAGCGATTCGTATATAAACGCGTTTGTGCAGAAGAAACTGCTCCGCGCATAAACGAATCTTGAATTCCATCACCAACGCGATCATTAAATTTTTTCTCACTGATTTTCATAGACATAGCTTATGTTCCCCCTTCATGAGCGACTATTCAGTACCTCAGCAATATGCATTACTTTTACTTCTTTTCCTAAACGCTCAATACGTCCGCCAATGTTTAACAAACACCCACAATCTGCACCGATTAAATAATCTGCACCTGTTTCCATTACACTATCTACTTTTTCGTCTACCATTTGCTCAGAAATTGGAGTCATCTTAACTGAAAACGTTCCCCCAAACCCGCAACAATTTTGCACGTTTGGTAAATCTCTCACAGTTAATCCTTTTACATTTGATAATAAAATTCCTGGTGCTTCTTTTATTCCGAGCATACGTGTCATATGACATGATTTATGAATAGTAGCTATCCCTGGTAAACTTGCACCAACATCTGTAACTTTTAAAACATCTACAATAAACTGTGTAAATTCATAGGTTTTATCAGCAACTTTTTGTGCACGTTTAGCCCACTTTGGATCATCTTTGAAAACATGCGGATACTCATGAAACATTGTCGCACACGAACCAGATGGCGTAACGATATATTCTGCATCTTCGAAAGTTTCAATCATATGTTTCATCGCCTCTTTTGCTGCTTCTACATGGCCACTATTATAAGCAGGCTGGCCACAACAAACTTGTGCTTCTGGAAATTCAATTTCACAACCTAAACGCTCCAACACTTCAACTGTTGCTTTGCCGACATTTGTTTCGAACATATCGACTAAACAAGTAACAAATAAAGTAACTTTCATAACTATTACTCCCCCTTTTTACAACTTCGCCAACAAACATATGGTCATCAGATGACTGAGTAGAGAAGAAATAGGCTCAACCATGGCCTATCCTCTCCCTCTTCTAAAGAAAACGCTTACTTAATCTTTCTCTATTTTATCAGAAAATTAAATTTTTAAAAGATTAAATTACGAATTTATATCGTTTTTACCTGTGACAATATGTTCTACATTTGTTAAATGATCTAGCATTGCTTGCTGCGCTAATTCTACATCTTGTTTTAACACCGCATCATATATAACTTGATGCTCTTCTATAAGTCGTTCTGATGTCGTTTGTTCACCATATAAAATAATGCGTCTTGATTCACCAATCGTTTCAGCAATCATCTCTGAAACATGATTCATGAGTTCAAGCAAAATGTTATTATGCGAAGACTCTGCAATTCCCATATGGAATTGAAAATCGGCTTTTTCGCCAGCCTTTTCATCTCCAATGCTCTTTGCCATTTCATCTAACCAATGTTTCATATTTTGTAAATTATCTTCCGTACGTTTTGCCGCCGCTACTCGAACTGCCCCCACTTCAAGCACCTTTCGTACTTCTAATAAATTCAAAATATCTTCTTTCTTCATTAATAATCTATTGTTTAATGATTTCGTTAATGAAGAAGAATCGAAGTTCTTCACATATGTACCTTCTCCTTGTTTCATCTCAATTAAGCCCATCGCTCTTAGCGCACTTAGCGCTTCACGAACAGCAGATCTACCAACTTGAAACTGCTCAGCTAATTGATGCACAGGGAGTAGTTTGTCACCAGGTTTTAACGTACCATTTTTAATCATTGTTAAAATAGCTTCAGATACTTCTTCGTAAATTTTTTTCGGTTTAATAGATTTGTACTCCAGTTAAATCACCTCAGTATCTTCCAAACAACAATTGAAACGATTTATAAGAACTTTGCATCATAACTATTTTAGACCGAATTGATAAGAAGTACAAATGTTTTGTTCATAAAATAGTCAAATTTTCGATATTTATTACATATTAATTTATATTTTTACGTATAAAGTGAAACTTTAATCAGTAGGGGTTTTGTTCATCCCCCACTGATTATTAGCCCTCACCAATCGGGCTTTTACGGACAGCAGGGCCTCCACCTAACTTCTTTGCTTCCGTTGAATTTTGAGGTGAGGGTCTTACTGTCCGGCAAATAGCGGGATAAATATTTTCTTCAATATAAAGAACATGTCCTAAAAATTAGAACATGCCCCCCTCATCCTGTACATTCAGTTTAATAATAACCGTTGTTCCCTTATCTTTTTCACTTTCAATTTTCCACTGTCCACCATGTATATGAACAATTTGTTTCACAATAGCAAGGCCTAAACCTGTTCCACCGTGTTGACGACTTCTCGCTTTATCAACTCGGTAAAAGCGTTCCCCAAGATTCTCCAAATGCTCTATATCAATGCCAATTCCTGTATCTTTTATTTTCAATTCACAGTAATCATCGATTTGCTCTAAAGTTATAACGATATTTCCGTTTTGATTTGTATACCGTATCGCATTATCTAACACATTATGAAGCACTTGTTGCATACGATCCTCATCAATCATGACAATGATCTCTGGATTTAAATTGGTTGAAATATGAAGTTCCTTTTCTATAAACTTAATCTCATACGTATCTAATACGTCTTCAATCAGCTGTGAAAAAACGATAGGTTGCTTCTTTAACGGAAAGTGCTCACCTTCTAATTGTGCTAAGTCTAACAAGTCATGAACGAGACGCTGCATACGACCTGCTTCTTTATGAATTAGCTGCGTTACTTTTTCCTGCTGCGGTCCCTTAGCAACGCCATCTAAAATAGCCTCGCTATACCCTTTTATATAACTAAGTGGTGTTCTAAGTTCATGCGAAACATTTGCTAAAAATTCCTTACGCTTTACATCTTCTGTTTCTAATGAATTGGCCATTTTATTAAATGCTTTTCCTAGTCGTCCAATCTCATCCTCTGAAGAAACTGTAATCCGCTCCGAGAAATCTCCCGTAGCCAAATGATTTGCAACCCGTTCCATTTGCGAAAGTGGCTTCGTAATTGCAATTATAATTTTTCTTCCAACCCATATAGTAATTAAAATCATAGCAATTGC
Source organism: Bacillus sp. N6 (assembly GCF_052805735.1). Lineage (NCBI taxonomy): Bacteria > Bacillati > Bacillota > Bacilli > Caryophanales > Bacillaceae > Bacillus > Bacillus sp. N6. The sequence goes on along the minus strand of NZ_CM127843.1, from coordinate 1,281,251 downwards.
TAACGGTGCTAAAATAAGACCCATATCATAGATTAAATCTTTTATACTTTTTAAAGGAATATACGAATAGACAATTCCGACTAATTTTTTATTTTCCAATACAGGGATGACAACCCCCATAATATTACGGTCAAAATGTTCTTCATATCCTATTTTTGTCACAGTTTTCCCATCTAATAGCGTTTGCCTATCTCCTTCACTTATAAGGGAATGATGATGCACATCAAAAGGCAAACATGCACTTAAATCACGCGGATTAGACACGAAAATAACGTCTGAACTAGATATTTGATCAAACGATCTTACTTTCTCTTCAAAAGTTGATATTCCTTCGTGCTTATCATATTGGGCAGCAAGATTTTTTCCTTCCATTACTAATGAACCTTTTAAATTATCAACGTATAATTTTTCATACGAGTATAAAGATACGAAATAAAGAAAGGACACTGTTACACATACTGCACATACTACTGTAAGCCAAAGTTTTTGTACCATTGTAAACATACATTACACCTCGAATTTATAGCCTACACCCCAAACAGTTTGAATGTAGTTTCCACTTTCTCCAAGCTTCAAGCGCATCGTTTTCACATGCGTATCTACTGTTCTTGTACTTCCGGCATAATCATATCCCCATACCTTTTCAAGTAATTGCTCCCGGCTAAATACTTGTCCTGTATGTTGGCAAAGAAAATATAGTAAATCAAACTCTTTTACAGTAAGAGAAATCGACTCACCATCCGCCTCGATTCGTCTACTTTTTTCATTGATAAGAATTGGTCCAAATTGAATCTCTTCTTGCTGTTCTTGCTTTGTATATCTTCTTAGCACAGCTTCCATACGGGCAACCAATTCACCAGGACTAAACGGTTTTACAATATAATCATCTGCTCCCATACGTAAACCGTTCACCCTATTCCACTCTTCACCTTTTGCGGTTAAAAATATAATCGGTACATCTGACGTTTTTCTAATTTCTTTACAAACTGAAAGTCCATCCATTTCTGGCATCATAATATCTAATACAACGAAGTCATAATGATCTGTTTCTATTTTTTTAAGAGCCTCTTTTCCATTTTCAGCTTCTCCCCACTCATATCCGAAGTTATCCAAATACATTCCAACAAGCTGCCTCATATCACTTTCATCATCTACAACTAGCACTCTATATTTATTCATTGTCCTTCCCTTCCCTCTCTATGAGTTGAAACGGTCCTTTTCCGACTTTAATTGTTTGTTTTATTTTCAAATTCTTCATATCCATAACGCATACTTCATCACTATCATAACTTGCTACATATCCTTCTGCTCCGCTCTCCAAAAATGCAAATGGATTCGACCCTACTTCTACAGAAGCTATTTCTTTATATGTGCTAATATCAAACTTTCTAAGTGTATTCGACCCATGACTTAATGCATATACGTACTTACTATCCTTCGTTATATTCACAGGCATAAATGGAGCATGTAAAGAACGTACCATTTCTCCACCCTGCAAAGAATATACTAACACTTTCTCATTTACTTGATTTCCATCACCATGTCCGCCAATCCATATTTCTTTCCCATCAGGACTAATCGTTGCTCCTGTTGATGCTGGTGGAATCATAAAGGATTGAACAACCTCTTTTTTCTTCGTATCAATTGTCGTTAGTTTCGTATCATAAAAGTTTAATACAGATAACCGATTATGATACTCTACCATCGTTATAGGTCCTTTGCCTGTTGAAACATTTCCTGTCTCTTTCCCATTTATCGTAAAGAACCTTACCTTTTGAACATTTTGATCGGCAGCAAATAATTGTTTTTTATCTTCTGATACGACCACATTTACAATGCCCTTTCCAGTTTTATATTTTCCCACTTGCCTTCCTTCCGCTAGTGAATATACATACATATATTCTAATTGCTTACCGTATACAAGTATTTCCTCACCATTTGGAAGCAGTGTGATTCCAGCCATTGGCTCATTTAGTTCCCATGTCGTGATTAACTTTTTATCTTTTTTATCAATAAAACTAATACTGCCTTCTTTTATATTCGTTGTTATAATAACATTTTTATCTTTAGCAATTGGTGTATATGCACTTCCTTGACACCCTACTAATAGAAATAAAAAACAGAGAAGAAAAACATACTTTCTCAAAAGATTCCCTCCATCTTCGGATGATTTCGTTATAATTGTAAAATAACAAATAAATGTGTGGAAAGTGTGAAATTTTCCTTTCTTACTCAATTTACATATATAATGTACAACAAATAGAATTTGAGGTGTGTCAATTATGCTATTTCCTGATTTAGCGAATAAAATTGTACGAGAAGTACGCAGACTAATTACAGAAAATATTATTATCATTAATATAGAAGGCGTTATTATCGCAAGTACAGATACAGAAAGAATTGGTCAATTTCATGAAGGTGCACTCCGCTGTGCCAAACAAAAGAAAACCGTCATCATTACAAAAGAAGATGAAAGGCAATTGCAAGGTGTAAAGGCTGGGATGAATCTTCCTTTATTATTTCATGATGAAGTAATTGGTGTCATTGGAATTACAGGAGAACCTGAAAATATTTCACGATACGGCGAAATATTGCGTAAGATGACGGAATTATTAATTCATGAAAACTACTTTTTAGAGCAACTAGAACTTGAGCACCGTTCTTATGAAGCTTTCGTCTTTGATTGGCTTCAAAATACAGAGTGGTCCCCGAGTTTTCTCGATCGCGCCAAAACACTTGGCATTGATTTATATAAGAAAAAACAACTTATTTTGTTTTCTATTGGCAAAAATGACACGATGCTCCAGCGTAAAATATGGCAACACATACGTAATATTTTAACAAAAGAGCATCTATTTGTTCGTTGGGGAAATGATCGTTTTATTTTATTTACAGCAACGAGCTCCAAAGAGCAAACTTATCAATTTTTAAAACGGTTAAAACAAGACTGCGAAACTTTATTTTCTATTCCTTTATATATCGGGATTGGCCAAACAGTTACCTCAAACAATATGAACATATGTTACGAACAAGCATTACGCGCTCTTTCTGTATCATTGGAAACGAAAAAAATTGTATTTAATGAAGATTTACGTTTAGAAATGTGTTTACAAGATATTTCTGCCGAAACGCGTGAACAATTTCTAGAGCGTACCATCGAAAACTTATTATCATTTCCTGAGCTTATGCATACTTTGCGCTTATTTATCGATTATAACCAATCTTATAAACAGGCGGCTAAACAATTACATATACACATTAACACATTACATTACAGGCTAAAAAAGATTGAAGAACATACAGGACTTGATCCAAAACAATTCAAAGACTTAAACGTTTTATACTTCGCACTCCTCCTATTAGATGATCATACAAAAAAGAACGATAAAACAGATTAACCTTTAGATGATTATACATAGAAAGAATCCCTCGACTTTTTTATCATTATAATGAAAGCACTGTTACCACGTTGTTTATTATAACTAAACACGTTAACAGTTTGAGGGGGATTTCCAATGTTAGAAAAACAAATTATTCATTCATTCGTATCTATTGTTGGCGAAGATAATGTAGATACATCCAATATGGGGCGTTTAACTTATAGTTATGATGCCACTCCAAACTTCCAAGCAATGCCTGATGCAGTCATTGCTCCTCGTAATACAAATGAAGTAGCTGAAGTGTTAAAAGTATGTAACACTCACAAAATTCCTGTGTATGTGCGCGGGTCTGGAACAAATCTTTGCGCAGGAACATGTCCACTTGAAGGCGGTATCGTCCTTATTTTCCGCCATATGAACAATATTTTAGAAATTGATGAAGAAAACTTAACAATTACTGTACAAGCTGGTGTCATTACACTTGATATTATTAAAGCGGTAGAAGAAAAAGGTTTATTTTATCCACCAGATCCAAGCTCGATGAAAATTTCTACAATCGGCGGTAATATTAATGAAAACTCAGGTGGATTACGCGGTTTGAAATACGGCGTAACACGTGATTATGTAATGGGGCTTGAACTTGTCTTACCAAATGGCGATATTATTCGCACTGGTGGTAAATTAGCAAAAGATGTAGCTGGTTACGATTTAACTCGTTTATTTATCGGTTCTGAAGGAACACTTGGCGTGGTAACAGAAGCTATATTAAAACTTGTTCCTATGCCTGAAACAAAGAAAACAATGCTTGCACTATATGAAGATATTAATGAAGCTGCACGTGCTGTTTCTTCTATTATTGCAAATAAAATCATTCCAGCAACACTGGAGTTTTTAGACCAACCGACAATTGAAGTAGTAGAAGAGTTTGCGCAAATCGGTTTACCTACAGATGTAAAAGCAATTTTATTAATTGAACAAGACGGCCCTCCCGAAGTAGTCAATCGAGATATTGAAAACATGGCTAATGTTTGCCGCTCTATGAATGCAGTTGATGTTCGCATTGCAAAAGATAAAACAGAAGCAGATGCACTTCGTACTGCTCGCCGTAGTGCTCTATCAGCGCTCGCACGATTAAAACCTACTACAATATTAGAAGATGCGACTGTACCACGTTCACAAATCGCTCCAATGGTTGAAGCTATTAATGCCATTGCAAAAAAATATAATATTCCTATTTGTACGTTTGGACACGCTGGTGATGGTAACTTACATCCAACTTGTATGACAGATGCTCGTAATGCAGAAGAAATGCACCGAGCTGAACAAGCTTTTGCTGAAATATTTGCGAAAGCAATTGAACTTGGTGGCACAATTACTGGTGAACATGGTGTTGGTGCAATGAAAGCTCCATATTTAGAAATGAAATTAGGTAAAGAAGGTATTGCAGCTATGCAAGGAATAAAGCAAGCTTTCGATCCAAACAACATTATGAACCCTGGAAAAATGTTCGCGAAAGACACTCGAAAAAGAGTGGTGGTTGAGCGATGACCACATTAAATAAAGAAAATATTCAAAAAGAATTTAAAGAACGATTAAGTGAAGATGAGCTACTTAACTGTATGCGATGCGGTTTTTGTTTACCTACTTGTCCTACCTACATTCAATCCGGATATAAAGAGTCACATTCACCACGCGGACGTATCGCATTAATGAAAGCAGTCGTTGATGGTTTAATCGAACCAGATGAAGATGTTGAAAATACATTAAACGTTTGTCTTGGTTGCCGTGCTTGTGAGCCTGTTTGTCCATCTGGTGTAAATTATGGACATTTATTAGAAGAGGCTCGAGATATTATTAATCAAAATAAAAAATTCTCAATGCCAGTGAAAGCTGTTCGAAAAGTCGTTTTTGAAGGATTATTCCCCCATCAAAATCGAATGCGAACATTAACCGGACTAATCGGATTTTATCAACGTTCTGGTTTACAAACGCTAACACATAAAACAGGTATTATGAAGTTATTCCCTGAAACACTTGCAACGATGGATCTCGTTTTACCAAAAGTCCCTAAAATGAAAGCCATGAAAGATCGTCCTTCATTTTTACCTGCAGAAAGTACAAAGAAAAAACAAGTTGCATTCTTCACAGGCTGCTTAATGGATACGATGTTTTTAGAAACAAATAACGCAACGATGAAACTTCTTCAATTAGCTGGTTGTGATATCGTTATTCCGAAAACACAAAGTTGCTGCGGTGCATTGCATGGACATGCTGGTGAAAAGAGTGGCGCAAAAGAATTAGCAAAGCGAAATATAAAAGCATTCGAAGATTTAAACATCGACTATATTATTACGAATGCAGGTGGTTGCGGGGCTTATCTCGTAGACTATGATTATCTTTTAAAGGATGATCCGGATTGGGCTGAACGTGCTAAGCAGTTTGTTTCTAAGATTAAAGATATTACTGCTATACTAGTAGAACTAGACTTCCATAAGCGAACTGACTTACGACTCACGCCGCAGGTTATTACGTATCAAGACTCTTGTCATTTACGTAATGTTATGCGCACATCTTCTGAACCTCGCATGTTACTAGAGGCTATCCAAGGTGCAACATATCGAGAAATGAAAGATGCCGACCGCTGCTGTGGCTCTGCTGGTATTTACAATATTGTTCATTCAGAGTTATCAATGGAATTTCTAGATTACAAAATGGACCGTGTGCATGAAACAGACGCAGCAACCATTGTTACTGCAAATCCAGGTTGTTTATTACAAATGAAATTGGGCATTGAGCGAGAAGGGCTTTCTCATACAATGAGAGGAATTCACATTGTGGATTTATTATTAGAAGCAATTGAAACTAACTCGTAATAACTCGTAACATACGTAATAATAGGAAAACGGCTATCTCCTTCGTCTATGTAAAGAGATAGCCGCTTTTTTGTCTGCTACAACATTAAAAATATGTTACTTTATTATAAAAAAGAACAACAGAAACATTACAGTTTTGTAAAAATCAATCCATTATATTCCTCAAAAAATCGCTCAAACCATTGATACAATAGGATTCTTCATTTTCTATTTAGGTAACTTTATCCAAAAATCCCCTCTTAAAACCAAGTATAAAAACACTATAAATTCCTTTTATACTCTATATTTCTCTTATTTTTGCTCCCTTCTTCTCTTAGGATAAATTAGGTAATTTTAAAGTCTATGAATTTTTTTCCATCTTTTTTCTCGCAAATTGTATGCTACGATGAATTTGTCAGTCAGACAGGCTGTCAAAAACAAATCGTGTGAAAACAAATTAAAACTTTATATAGGGGGACACACATCATGAAAAAGCGTGTTTTATTATCTGTAGCTGCTGCAACAGCTCTTACTTTAGGAGTATCTTCTCTAGATGCACAAGCTGCAACAGTACAACCATCTAACATAAAGGTTCAAAATATTCAGCATTCAAAAATGATGATGAAGCAAATGAGCCAACAAGAACTACAAGCATTCTTACAATCTATGGGAGTTGAATCATTAGCACAATGGCAACAAGGAAACTTCCAACCAAACTGCTTCATTCCTGGTCAACAACCTACTGAAAATGTTGTAACTGAGCAACCAACAGCTAAGCCAGAAACTCAAAAGCCTGCTGAGCAAAAACCTGCCGAGCAAAAGCCTGCTGAAGAAGTTCAAAAACCAGAAGCTCAAAAGCCTGCTGAAAACAACAATACGCAAAAACCTGCTGAACAAAAACCAGCTGAGCAAAAGCCTGCTGAAGAAGCAAAATCTTTAAGCGAGTTCGAACAACGTGTTGTTGAATTAACAAACGCTGAGCGTGCAAAACAAGGTTTACCAGCACTAAAAATCGATACTGAATTAAGCAAAGTAGCACGTATTAAGTCTGAAGACATGCAAAAAAACAACTACTTTGATCATAACAGCCCTACATACGGGTCTCCGTTTGACATGATGAAGAAATTTGGTATTTCTTATACATCTGCAGGTGAAAACATCGCTCAAGGCCAACGTACACCTGAAGAAGTGGTACAAGCTTGGATGAACAGCGCTGGACACCGTGCAAACATCTTAAATAACGGCTTCACTCACATCGGTGTTGGTTATGTAGAAAGCGGCAACTACTGGACACAACAATTTATTACAAAGTAAATAGATTAAAAGAGTCTTCTCATAATGAGAAGACTCTTTTTTAAGTTTCATAACTTTCTATTATGTATGAATAGAAAATATATAACATAAATAGCATAGATCCACAGCTTATTACACTAAGCAATACATAAAATCCCCACTCTAAGTTCAAAAACAATGAAAACAATATGCCACATGCCATCACTTGAAAAATCCGTCTACTTACTAAACGAATTTTTTGTAATTTAATTGGGTCTTTTTCTTTGCCTTTTATTTTCTTAAATTCTTTACTCAGCATAAAAAGAAACATACTAATCCCAATCGTTAATCCTGTTTGAAAGGATATCAAATCCTCAAAATTAATAAAGAGGATAAGCATATGAATAAACAACATAAATAACGTAATTTTCTTTATAAATCCGTCTATAATACCATGCTCTCTTTCATTAAACTTAAATATATTATGTGAAATAATATACAAAAATCCATATGAAAAAATAATAAAACAAGGAATAAATGCTACAACAACTTGTTTACTCATAAACTCGTTTGGCTCACCATTTACATTCCAATGTACTGCCATACGAGTTGGTAAATAGGGATAGAGACATAGAGTAACTAAAAGACAAGCGAAAAATATTCCAAGTACATACTTATATTTGATCAAGTGATTCTCACCTCTCTTTTCTCTTAACGGCTTCGCTTCTTTTAGAGAAATCCCTGCAAAAATCTACTTTTTTCAAATTAAAACTTATACTTTACGCATTTTCTTTTTGAAATTCTCTTATTTTATTATCTAGCTTTGTAGGAAACGGCACATCAACTTCAATCGCTTCTTTCGTAATTGGATGCAAGAAATTTATCTTCATCGCATGCAATGCTTGACTGGACATATATTTTGTTTGTCCACCATATAATACATCCCCAACTAGTGGATTACCATTATGGCTCATATGAACACGAATTTGATGCGTTCTACCCGTTTCTAATTGTAACGTTACGAAAGTCGTGTTTTGCTTCTTAAAATACTTTTCTACTTTATAATATGTGATAGCTTGGTCACCTTTTGGAGAAATACGACGCCTTGTAGCATGATGGCGATCCCTTCCAATAGCAGCATCAATCGTTCCTTGTTTCTTCTTTACTTTCCCTTCAACGAGCGCTGCGTACGTCCTTTTAATTTTTCGTTCCATTAATAAACGATCCATAATTGCACCAGCAATTCTATGCTTAGCAAATACGACACCACCTGTCGTATCTTTATCTAAACGATGAATATGACGCACCTTCGTCTCTAAACCTTGCATTTGAAAATGAAAAGCAACAAGATTTGCAAGCGTCCCGGTTCCACCTTTTTCAGCAGGATGTGTGTCCATTTTCTCTGGTTTATTTACGATGAGTACGTGATCATCTTCGTATACTACATGCAATTCACCATATTCTGGATCCACACCGTACTCTTCCTCCGCAAACATATGAACTTGTAACTTATCGTTCTCTTTTAAAAGCTCATTCCATCTTCTTTGTTCTCCGTTAACCGTAACACCTTTTTCCATACGAAGCTGATGTAATAGCTTTTTCGGTATTTCCCATTCTACTTTTAATACCGATTCAATACTTATACCATTCCATTTAGCTGGAACGGTAATTTCACACCATTCGCCCTTTTTCTTTGTTTCCATACTGTTTATCACCTTATTTCTATTGATTCTCTCATTGTAACGGAAAACACACTTTGGTGCACCGTCAAAAATAGAGGACAGTCTTATAATAGACTGCCCCTCAAGCTCTAAGTCTTTTCATTTCTAGCAATACTTCTTCAGCTTTTTGTTCATACGATAAATCTTTAAAGAAATCCGCCAACCTTTTATAGTCATTGTAAGCATCTAATAAATCATCCATCCTTTCTATTTTCATCACTTGTTGTTTTTGTTTCATTTTTACTGGATAACGATAACCTGATACTTCTTGTATTTTGTAATACTCATCCTCTACTTGAACGACCTTTACAAGTTCTTCCTCCTCTGCATCCATCGTATACCCGTCAAATTCTCTAAGTAGTTCATAAATGATATGAGTCCATTCATCTTTTGGATAAAATCCCTTTTCTAACCGATAACCGACAATGCGATACATATGCCCATCGTTCTCTGCAAACTGTACTGTATCATTTAACTTAAACTTAAAATAACGAAACATTGCCTTCACCTACTTGTATGTAATGTTCTTATCACATACTATTTGCAAAATGTAGGTCTTGCTATTCATAAAAAATGCTCATCAATATGATGAGCATTTTTTTACGATGATTTTTCTCGTTTTTTTCGAAATGGTAACCACCAATTCCAGTCTCCAAATAACTTCATTAAGCTTGGAACGAGCATAAGACGAATAATTGTTGCATCAAGAAATATTGCTAATGCCACGCCAAGCCCCATCTGCTTTACTGGTAAAATATCAGTAAATGCGAATGCACCCGTTACAACAATCATAATTAATGCAGCTGATGTAATGATTCTACTTGTTGAAACGAGCCCTTCTAACGTTGCTTGATCGTTATCTCCTGTTTCTTCATAGAGCTCGTGAATACGTGAAATAAGAAATACTTCATAATCCATACTAAGCCCAAATACGAGGCCAAAAATGAAGATTGGTAAGACAAACAGAACCGGACTCGCTTCTAAACCGAAATGACCACCTTCAAATAACCAAACAACAATTCCAATGGTTGCACTCAAACTAAGTATATTCATAATAATTGCCTTAATTGGAATGAGTATAGATCGGAATGCAAATAATAATATAACAAAGGTCGATCCAAATATAACAGACATACCAATTACAACTTTATCTTTAATTTCATCTTCTAATTCTTGTTGAAACGTCGTCATTCCGCCTAGATAATACGTAACATTCGTTTCTTTATAGTTCTTTTTAAAGTCACGCACCCACTGTTTTGCAGTCTCTGTACGTGGTTTTGTTTTCAAAAAAACTTCTATCGTCGTCTTATTCCCTTTTGTGTATGCTTCAAATACAGGAGTTAGTTTTGCTGCTTCTGGCGACTGCAATATTCCAGCAACTTGATCTGCTTTCATTCCAGTTAACCCGTCGTATAAACTTCTTACTTCATGTACTTTTTTATCATCTTTTAACTTTTGAACGACTTCTTCTATCTTTTGTAGACTTTCTTTTTCTTTCATATCTTTTTTCGTCTCTACAACTAACGTAACATCAGCGTGTGTTTTGACAGTTTTATTAAATGCTTCTTCATACTTTTCATATGCAATCCTTGTATCACTCTTTTCAGGTAAAGCTTCAACACTAGGGAACTGCAAATTAGCTGTACGTAACGGTAATAAGCAAATAACAATAAATGTTGTAACAACAACAATCATTGCAATTGGATGTTTCATCACAAATTGTGCAAATTTACGCCATGCTTTTGCCGGCGTATGTGCTACTTGATTCTTTTTTAATATTTTTTTACCGATTAACGATAATAACGCTGGAAGAAGTGTGAGTGAGAATAAAATACTCATAATCACAACAATCATTCCGCTAATTGCGACAGATTGAATATAATCTATCTTAAAGAAAAACAAACCGGATAACCCAACAAATACGCATAATCCTGAAAATACAATTGCACGTCCTGCCGTCTGATATGTAATTGCTATCGCTTCTTTTACCGTTCGTTTAGCAACTTCCTCTCGAAAACGGTTCACAAATAATAGCGCAAAATCAATAGATAGTGCAAGTCCAATCATCGGTGCAACGTTTAACACGAAAATAGATAGTTCTTTATCCACACCGATGAAATACAATATACCCATCGTGCTAATAACACTAAGCGCTCCATTCAAAATCGGTAAAATTGATGCCAAAAGGCTACCAAACGAAAATAGTAATACAAGAAACGCAATTGGTAATCCAATCATTTCTGCTACTTTTAAATCATTTTGCGTTCTTTCATTAATCTCTTGATTAATTTTCGGAAATCCTGTAGGTGTTACTTTTAATGCTACATTACTTTCTTTCTCAATCTCATTAGCAAATTGTAATGTCTTTTCCATTCTTTCTTTATTTGTTTTCCCGGAAAATAAAATTGTCGCATAACCGATTTCATCTTGTAGCATTTCTTTATTTTGGATTGGGTGATGGAAAGATTCATAGTTCTCTTTCTCTTGAATATTCTTTACAATTTCATCTATTCGCTTTTTAAATTCCTCATGCGAAGCACCTTTATTTTTCTCAAAAACGAGCAGAAGCGTATCTTGAGACTTCTTAAAATCTTTATCTAAAATTTCTTTTGTTTTTTGATAGTCTCCTTCCGTTTGGAAACCGTCACCACCTAATACTCCCGGTAGCTTTGGAGCAAAAATCCCAAGTGCGATTGCAAGCAACAGTAACGCTACAATTACTGTATAACGAAATTGATACAAAAAAGCTCCTAACTTCCCCCACTTATCAACTTTATGAACATTTGTCTTCACACATTTTCACCTACTTTAAATAATTCAATTGTCACTTATACTGTATCATATCTTTATACAAACAAAAAACGCCTAGGAACACTATAATGATAGTTTTTCCAGGCGTTTTTTCTATCTCTCTTTATTAAGCCCCAATCTCTCAGTAAGTAAACGATGATAATAAATAGCGATAACTAACAAAATACCACCTACGCAGTAACCAGCTAAAATATCAGTTGGGTAATGTACATTTAAAATGACTCTACTTAATCCAATCGATAGAATTACTATCCCCATCAAAATCGTTATGACACATTTCCCAGCTATGCTTTTCAAATTAGCAGCAATGATATAAGCAAGAAATCCAAATGTCATAATCGATAGCATTGCATGTCCACTAGGAAAACTATATCCAAGTGCATCTAGTGCTTCATTTAATGACGGACGTTCTCTCTTTACAATCTCTTTTATCCCTTTATTCACAAGATGTGTTATTAAAATTCCCATTGGATATACAATCATCGCAGCATAATAACGCTTCTTCCAAAAAACAAGCAAACTTATAACGAGCGTAGCGACTATCCCAATTGCTGATCCCAATTTTGTAAAGTACGAGAAAAATGTAAGAGAACTTTCCGTTTGTAGCCCTCTTACTAATCCACGGACATATGTATCCATCACTGTAACGCCACCTGCATGTACGCGCCAAGCAACAATACCAAATACAGCAAATAACAAACCGATACACATTACCTCATACTGATGTAACTTCTTCTTCAAACGATTTCCTCCTACTATGAAAAAATGCGATTTCTACTTTAGAAACCGCATTTCCTTACTTATTTACCTTTTGTTTTTAGCTCTGTCCAGTAACGATCATAGTCTTTTAACTTATCGTCTACATCAACAAGCCATTCTGTACGATCTAACTCTTCTTTCGTTAAGAAAATCATGTGATTATCACGGTATTCTTTACTATGAAGAGGATGAGCTTTTTCATTTGGATTACTGTAACCAATTGACTCGTAGTTTTTCACACTTACTTTTTCATCAAGTAAGTAGTTCATAAACTTCTCAGCAAGCTCTTTATGTTTTGCACCTTTTGGAATTGCTAACGTATCAGCCCAAATTGTGCCACCTTCTTTTGGTACAACGTATTCTACATCTTTATTATCTTTTGCGATAAATGCTGCATCTCCAGACCAAACTGTTCCGATCCAAGCATCTTCTGTAATGAATTTTTGTTTAATGTTATCTGTATCAAATGCTAATAAGTTTGGAAGTAGCTTCTTTAAATCATCTGCTGCTGTCTTTAACTCTGCATCTTCTTTTGTACTGTTTGAGAACCCGTGCTTCTTAAGACCCACTCCTAATACTTCACGAGAATCGTTTAATAACGTTACATGTCCTTTATATTTCTCATTCCATAAGTCAGCCCAGCTTGTAGGTGCTTCTTTCACATACTTTTTATTGTATGCAATCCCTGTTACACCCCAAGTGTACACTAAAGAATATTTATTCTCTGGATCAAACGCAGGTGTTTTGAAATTAGAAACCATGTTTTCGATATTTGGGATATTCTTTTTATCTAACGGCGCTAATAAATCCATTTTTGCCATTGTTTTAACCATGTAATCAGATGGTTGAATTAAATCATACTTTGCGCCACCAGCTTGTAATTTCGCAAGCATTTCTTCGTTACTTGCGTACTTATCATAGTTAATTTTCACATTATACTTCTTTTCAAAATCTCTTAGCACTTGCTCATCAAAATTGTCAGCCCAGCTATAAATATTTAATTCTTCTTTCTTTTCACCACAACCAGCAAGCACACCAGCAACAAGGCTAAAGCTAATTGCTGCGCCAGCTATTCTTTTCATTAATTTCATCGGTTTATTACCCCCTCGTACTTTCTATATCGTTCGTATTATAAAGGAAGGTGTCCTCCAGAGTTTTCTTCACCATCTGCACCTTTGTTACGGAAGATTTCAGATAGAACCATTAATCCTACGATAGCAACAATTAAAATTGTAGAAAGAGCATTAATTTCTGGTGATACTCCGCGCTTAACCATACTGTAAATGTATAATGGCAATGTTGTTGATCCTGGTCCTGATACGAAGAAACTAATTACAAAATCATCAATTGATAATGTGAATGTTAATAATGCTGCTGAAATAACTCCCGGTGCAATTGCTGGGAACGTTACAAAACGAAACGTTTGCCAAGGCGTTGCTCCTAAATCATTTGCAGCTTCTTCTAAGTCACGTCCCATACTTGAAAGACGCGCAGCTAAAATAACAACAACAAACGAAATACTAAATGTAATATGTGCAATAATAATCGTTGTTTGTCCAAGTTCCATTCCTAGCTGACTGAAAAGAATTAGTAAAGATAATCCCATTAAAATATCAGGAATTAAAATTGGTAAATATACAAGGCCATTAATAGCCCCTTCGAAACGATATTTATAACGATGTAAAGCAATCGCAAAGAATACACCAAGTACCGTTGTCACAATCGTTGTTATAACTGCAATCGTAATACTATTTACAAATGCATCAATAACATCTTGTTTTTGAAATAAATCTGTATACCAATGGAATGTAAAACCTTCCCACTCCGCATTAATGCGAGAGTCGTTGAAAGAATAGACCATTAAAACCATCATTGGAAAATACAAGAATAACAAAATTAACCAAGAATAAGAAACTAAAAACTTCTTCATCTTTGCCTATTCCCCTCCGTTCTCATTATATTTATATACTTTCGTTGCACGATAATATAAGTAAATTAACAGAACAGAGAATAGAACAACGATAATCGATAACGCAGATCCAAACGGCCAGTCACGTGCACCTAAGAATTGGTTTTGAATAACGTTTCCGATTAATGCTACTTTCGATCCGCCCATCACGTCTGATACAACAAACATTCCGATAGAAGAAACGAATACTAAAATAGAACCAGTCGCAATTCCTGACATTGTCATCGGCACTGTTATATTCCAAAATGCCTTTATTGGTGTTGCTCCTAAATCATAAGCCGCTTCTAGCTTACGCTTATCCAGCTGCTCAATTGCTGCATACACTGGTAAAATCATAAATGGTAATAAAGAATAGACCATTCCGAGTATTACAGAAGGCGTATTATATAATAAATTTAACGGTTCACTAATAATGCCGAGTTTTAATAACAACGTATTCACAAGACCTTGTGAACGTAAAATAACAATCCATGCGTATGAACGAACAAGAAAGTTAATCCAAAACGGGATCGTTGCCAATAATAAAAGAATAGAACGATATTTGCGGTCAACAATTGTAATTGTATACGCAAATGGATAACCAATTAATAAACATATTACTGTAGTAATAACTGCAATCTTAACAGTTTCCCATAACGTTCCTAAGTACAATGGATCAAACACACGGGATATATTCTCCAGCGTAAATTGCATTTCTACTGTCCCGTAAGCTCCGCGCTGCATGAAGGCGAATCCTAATACGAATACGAGCGGGATTAGGAAGAAAATTAACAGCCACGCGACTGTAGGTAGTGCGAGTAATTTCCCTTTTTTCAATTTAAGGTCACCTCGTCCTCTTGCTCCCAGCCTACATATACATTATCTCCAATGCTCCACTGCGCTGCCTCTTCAGCAGTTTGATATGCCATTAATAATTCTGATGTTTTCTCATCACGTACATAAAGCTTCTCCATATTTCCGACAAACTCGATATCTTCAATATGTCCAAGATGGTATTCTTTTAAAATTGGTTCTTCAACCGAACGTACTTTCACATTTTCAGGGCGAATTGCTACATAGCCTTCCCCATTTTTCACAATATTATTTTCACCGATGAATGTCGCAACGAACAATGTTTTCGGCTTATTATAAATTTCTTTCGGCGTTCCAATTTGTTCGATATGTCCTTTATTCATAACGACGATACGATCGCTCATGCTCATTGCTTCTTCTTGATCGTGCGTTACGTATATAAACGTAATTCCTAAATTACGTTGTAAGTTTTTCAATTCACGTTGCAAGTCTTTTCGTAACTTAAAGTCAAGCGCTCCAAGTGGCTCATCTAATAGTAATACACGCGGATTATTTACAATCGCTCTTGCAATTGCAACACGCTGCTGTTGTCCACCAGAAAGCTTAGCAGGTTTACGATTACGGAACTCAAGTAACTGCGTTAAACGCATTGCCTCTTCAGCACGCTCTTTCTGCTCTGCTGCTGATACTTTCTGCATTTTCATACCAAAACAAATATTCTTCTCTACTGTCATATGTGGGAATAGTGCGTAATGTTGGAACACTAGGTTCATATGACGCTTATATGGCGGCAAATCGTTAATTCTTTCATCATCTAATAAAAGATTCCCTTTAGTTGGAGTTTCAAATCCTGCGATCATACGAAGTAAAGTCGTTTTCCCGCAGCCACTCGGCCCTAAAATTGTTAAAAACTCTCCCTCTTTAATATCTAAAGAAAGAGGTGGGATAATCACTTGATTTCCAAAATGTTTTTCAACTGCTTCAACTTTAATAATCTTTTTCATTTTCCCGTCCTATCTACCTTAAATTTTAAATTTTTATATTCATGAATAAATATTTATGTTCTATAGACTATTTTTTGTTTCGATCCAAACAAAAATGGTTATTTAGCAAGCGTTCGTTTCTATTCTTTATGTAGTATGTTTGATTCATTTTCGCATGATACATAACGTCGAACAGAAAAACCCCTTCCATTGCGAAGGGGCTATTATCATACGGCTACGCCTACTGATAAACACCATCATCATTTTAACAACTTTCGTATGAATTTTAAAGCACTTTTTGTAGAAGAGTAACGAATTTTCATGTCGAATGCTGTAGATTGGGCTAAAATGCTTTTATAATGTGAAAAAGTCCGAAAACTTTCTTCCCCATGATAACCCCCTAATCCACTACTTCCAACACCCCCAAAAGGTAAATATGGCGTGGCAAGATGGTAGACAACATCATTAATACAGCCTCCACCATATGAAATATTACTCGTCACTTTCTTTTGTACTTCTTTATCTTCCGAAAATACATATAACGCTAACGGCTTCGGATGTTGCTGGATTGTGCCAATTACATCTTCTATATTGTCGTACTCTATGATTGGTAAAATCGGACCAAAAATTTCATCTTCCATAACAGCATCTTGCCATGTAACATCCGCTAGTACTGTCGGTTCAATATGTAATGTATCTTTCTCATAGTTTCCACCAATTACGACTTGACCATCTTGTAAAAATCCACATAATCGTTCAAAATGACGCTCACTTACAATACGCACATAATTTTCATTTTGCAAAGGTTCTTTACTATACTGCTCTGTAATTTCATGTCGCAGTGCCTCAACTAGCTGTTCTTTCACGGAAGAATGCACGTACATATAATCAGGCGCTACACACGTCTGCCCTGCATTTAAAAACTTACCCCAAACAATTCTTCTTGCTGTCATCTCTATCTTTGCATCTCTATGTACAATACAAGGACTTTTCCCGCCAAGTTCTAACGTAAGCGGCGTCAACTGTTTCGCTGCTGCTTCCATTACAACTTTTCCAACGCCAACACTACCAGTAAAGAAAATATAATCAATTGGTTCCCTCAGCAAAGATGTACTCTCTTCAACGCCACCTTCTACTACCGCTACAAGCTCTTCTGGGAATAATTCACCTAACATTCTCTTAAGCACTTTTGAAACGCTTGGCGTTAACTCTGACGGCTTTAAAACGATTGTATTTCCAGCTGCCAGTGCCCCTACAAGTGGTGCAATTGCTAATTGAAAAGGATAGTTCCACGGTGCAATAATAAGCGTCACACCATACGGTTCTGGCACTACTTTTCCTTTTGATCCAAAATGAGTGAGTGCTGTTCGAACTCGCTTCGGTTTACTCCATGATGACATATGTTTCAATTGAAAGGAAATTTCTTTTAATACATATCCAACTTCCGTTGTAAACGACTCGTGAACTGACTTATTTAAATCTAATTTCAACGCCTGAAATATTTCTTCTTCAAAATGCTGAATGCCTTCATAAAGCTTCTTCAAATTATTCTTTCTTATTTCGATGCTTCTCGTATGCCCTTTTAAAAAATATTCCTTTTGCCTACTTACAATAGAGGAAATACTCATTCACTCACCTTCTCCCACTATTTTTATCCAATTCTTTCATTATTTATATAGACTTCATATATAACAAATTTCTATTCTTAAAGTTACATTATATATGACTTTTTCAGCTATATAAAATTCATTGCTCACAAAAAAACTACCGAAAGAAAATCTCTCGGTAGTTTTACTGTATTAACGATATAAACGAACAGCACCTGCAGAATTATCATCAGCTTGTCCTACTACTTCAAATTTCAAACCAAGCTTCGGTAAAATACGTCCTGCATCTGGAATCTGTTGATTAATATACGTTTTAGAATCATCAAACTTCGGTACGCCTGCTAAGCCATCATACGTAAATGTTCCACGCGTTGGAGATACAACTTTCCAAGCTGGTGTTTTGTCGAATGAGAACGCAGCATCAGCGATTTGGAATCGTGTACTGCTCTTAACTGTTGGTTTACCATTTAAAGTACCAACAATTGCTTCTGGATGAGAATCAACAACACCAAGGAAACCGTGTCCTGGATGTACACCAACCCAGTTATCTGTATAAGCTGAATCTGCATACCATACAACCATACCAGTGTTAAATACTGGACCGCGAGCAAATTTCAACGCGTTATCTGCCCCAGCATAGTTTCTCCACTCAACATAGTAGTTATGTTTTTTCTTTTCTGTTCCGTTAGATACAACGAAACCATCTAATTTTAATTGTGGTGTACCTTCTGCATCATCAGAGAATACTACTTTACCATCTACTGTTAATGAAGCATTATCAAGAGCGAATCCATTTAATGCTAAACCACCATCAGTAATGTAATCAAATGTTAATTTTACTTTCTTGCCTTTGAATTGACTTAAATCATATGATTTGTCAATCCATTTTCCATTTGTCGAATCTGCATTTCCACTAGTTGCTTTCTCGCCAAGTCTTTCAATTAACGTTTGTTTACCATCTTCTGTTACAGCGTGTACTTCAAGGAAATCATAACCTGCTTCAATCTCATATAATGACTTGAAATCAAATTTTGCATTCGTTGCATTCGTTAAATCAAACAACGGTGTTTCCATCTTCGTATGAAGATCGTCACCTTTTGTGCTGTAATAATATTGTTTACCAAATGCTGGATCAATTGTTTTAACATCTTTATCTGGTAAGTTAACACGAATCATACCTGGTCGATCTGATTTCGTAACACTTTGATCCAAATATGTCGCTAGACCGATACCTTTATTTAATTTCTCGTAATCTACTTCTACGATATTTGCCCAGTTACCACCAATTGTTTTTTGGAAAAACTCTTTATTTTGTGGTGAGAAACTCGTTGGCGTCGTTCCAGCGATTTTACCAGCCCAGCTTCCGCCACTCATAATAGACCAAGCTTCAATCGGCTCACCTTGACCACTATATTGTGTATCGTACTCATCTGGAAGACCTAAATCGTGACCATATTCATGTGCGAATACACCAACCGCTCCATCTTCTGGTTCAATTGTGTAGTCGAATGCTGCCATCTTTCCGCCCCAATATGGAACTTTCGCTTGTGTACCTTCAATTGGGAATGGCTTTGGTCCAACTGTCCAACGGTGCGACCAAATTGCATCATCGCCTAATTTACCACCGCCTGCTTCTTGTCCAACACCCGCATGAATAATCATTAAGTGATCGATTAAACCATCTGGTTGATTTTTATTTCCATCACCATTTACATCGTATTGATCAAATTGATCGAACTCTGATAAATCAATACCACTATCTACAGCTGCTTTTAATGCATCTTTTACTAAATCACGTGGTCCTTTTGGTCCTTTATTATCATGACCTGTCGCACCATCTGCACCGTAATCAGCAGCTTTACCAGGAACTGTTAACCATTTTGTAACTGTTCCGTCTACTGTATAACTACCGCCAGATTGCTCTTCGTAATATTGTTTAAACGTTTCGATTTTGCTTCCATCATCTAATGCGAATGGCTCATTACCGAATAACATTTTTTCATAATGTTCTTTATTAAAATCGTTAGAATACATATATCCAGGCTCTTTGTCGATATTATTATGTTTAAAGTCAGCGTACTCTACAAGTAAAACGAGTACTTTGTCTTTACGAACTTCACCGTTATAGTCTTTTTGTTTTGCTGGAGAAGTTGGCACTTTACCATTTAGTCCGCCTTTAACTGGGCCTGACGCTGCAGGTGCCCCTGTTGCTGGTTCATTTAATTTTTCTTTCGTGTCTGCTTTCGCATCTTTTACTTTCTTTAAAAAGTCGGATGCATCTTTCGTAAGCTGGTCCCCATTTGCTGCTTCTTTTCCAGGATTTTCACCCTTTTTGTTCTCTACATACTTTTCGACTGCTTTCTTTGTTTCTGTCTCTGAAGCCTTCGAATCAATTACCCCACGTTTTTTTAGCGCATCTGCTAAACGCTCTTCCGGAATTAAATGATCATCAACTGGGCTCGTAGCTGTTTTATTCGCAGGCGTTTCAGCATATGCAGATTGAGTGCCAACTCCGAATGAAAGGCCTAATACAGCTGTCAAAGCGATTGATGACAAAACTTTGAACGGTTTCTTGTTCATCCCATATTTCCTCCCCTAATAAATAATATGTATTACAAATTGAATTTTATTAAAAATTCAATATTTTTTCAATATTTAGTCACATTCTGTAATTTTTTTAATATATTTGTAAAAATTTCATAGTTAGCATACGAATATATCACAATTCAACAATGTTTTCTGAAAATATTGAAAGTTTTTATCGAACAATTTATAATTTCCATAGAGGGAGTTTAATGGGGATTTTATCTTTGTTTCATCTACACAATATTTGATAATTCACTATATAAAACACAAAATCGGATTGCATTATCATGTATTCTGTAGCAGCAATTATGACCGATAATTAGGGAGGAATTACATTTGTACAAAGATAAGACAGACGCACTGGATCAAGAATGGATTGATTTAATACTTGAAGCTCTAGATGCTGGTATCGCCATGCAAGACATCGAGCAATTTTTCCAACGTATGAAGCCATCCAGTCAGGCTCAATAGGTTTGTTCTTTTTAACGAAGTTTATGTTATAATAATGACATCATAAGACAACTACATATTGATAGAAAGGTGCGCAAATATGATTGGAGAACGTATAAAACGCCTTCGTTTACAAAAAGGGATTTCATTAACTGAACTTGCCGAAAAAGCTGGCGTTGCTAAATCTTACATTAGTTCTATAGAACGAAATTTACAAAAAAACCCTTCCATTCAGTTTCTTGAAAAGATCGCAGCAGTTCTACAAATTCCAGTTGATACTTTACTTCATGATGAAACAACAAAGGAAACTAACCTAGACTCCGAATGGACACAACTCGTTAAAGATGCAATGAACTCTGGTGTCTCCAAAGAACAATTTCGTGAATTTCTTGAATTTACAAAGTGGAAGCAAAATAATAAATAGAAAGAAGTGCTTACAAGTAGCACTTCTTTTTCTTTATAAAAAAAGCGGGGGATACCCGCTTTTTTTATTATTTTTCTTCCCCAGCTTCTTGGTTAGCATTGAATGTCCATTCTAAATTCAATGTATCACCTTGGAAGATATTTTGATCTTTTCCATTATCTACAAATTCAAATTGTACCCATAGATAATCCTCTGTACCAGCTGCTAATCCACCCTTTTCTCCCCACTCAGGAGCAAAGATGTCTTTAGCTAAAAGATCTGGATCAACTTTTTGTAAGTCTGCTAAAGTTGTTTCGTATACAGGCTCACTTTGTTTATCCCAGTTCCAAAGGAATTTTACTTTAACGTGCTTACCAAAGTCTTCACCAGCATTATCACCTTTTGCATCTTTAACAGTATACTTTGTTGCTAATTTAACGTCTTTAATAGTTAACGAACCGCTGTTTTGTAATAAGAACTCTTTCTTAACAGAATCCCCTGGTTTTAAATCTTTAATATCTACAAGCGTCTTAGGGTTTAATGTAAGGTCTAACGTCCCAGCTGCAAATGTATTGTTTGATACTTCTTTATCGCTAAAGAATGCAAATGTTCCTCCACCAATTAAAGCTAACCCCAATGCTGCTGATGCAACTCCCATACCTAATTTCTTTTTCAGACTCACAATCAATTCCCCCTAGCTTTTTTTTATATTTTTATCACTTATTTTTCAATAAGAGATGTAAAGAAAACTATATTAGCTTAGCTAATATGCGTTCTTTTTTAAAAACCTTATGTTCATTATAACGAACAACCCTATATAAACACAACACATATTTATTAATATTTTCAGTTATTTTTATTTCTCAATATTATTTAGACTTTTCAGAAAAAATAATGATAATTTATAACTTTTTTCACACTCAAATCATTTAATACTATAAGAAAAAAGAAAAACAAAGAGGTGAGGGCTAACGTTCCCTCACACTCGTATAAATATTACTAGTCTTGCTTATTCGTTCACTCTCTCTTACACCACATTCTTGTTTTCTGGCTGTTTCACTAAAGCAGTTACTCCGCTTTCTTTTGCTCTTCTACTTTTTTCTGTTCTTCTACTTTCTTCTGTTCTTCGGCTTTCTTTTGTTCTTCTACTTTCTTCTGTTCTTCTACTTTCTTCTGTTCTTCTACTTTCTTTTGTTCTTCGGCTTTCTTCTGTTCTTCTACTTTCTTTTGTTCTTCGGCTTTCTTCTGTTCTTCTACTTTCTTCTGTTCTTCGGCTTTCTTCTGTTCTTCTACTTTCTTCTGTTCTTCGGCTTTCTTTTGTCCTTCCGCTTCAATTGCAATGTTTAATTGTTGCTGAAGAGCCTGAATTTGCTCATCAATAGCTTTCAAGCTAATTTCTTTCTCAATATAGTCACGTTTCTCTTTGATACTGCGAAAGCCTTCATTTACATATACGGACACTTGCTGCATCGACTCATCTTTATTTACCTTTAATTCTTCTTGTATTTGATTGTAAGGAGCTTCTATTTCAGTATATACATTTTGCAGAGCTTCCTTCTCAGCAACAATTTTCTCACGCCCTTGTTGCCATACAGAAATCGCCTGTTTTATTTCTTCAATAGAAGTTGCTTTCGATTTTCCCTTCATCGTTCCATACTCACGCTCAATAAACTGTTTATGTTTCTCAGATTGCTCTTTTAACGTATTAACTGTTTTCGGAAATATAATTGCTGTAGAAAACGTCGCTTCTACTTTCGTTTCATGAATGAACGCCGCTTCTGTATGCGTCATAATTTGAGATCCTAAATAAAACGTAATAGAACACATACACGGCAATATAAGCATCTTTTTAAAATTACACGATCTTTTCAGCATCTTAATCTCTCCCATCGAACATTACGTTCTTTATACAGAACATTATCTATATTATAGTAAAGAACTATTAAAATTGATAGACAAATACTAGAAAAATAGAAAAAGGGCTATCCATGTGATAGCCCTTTTTGTTATTATCTTTCTTCACCTGCTGTTTGTTGTGCATCAAACGTCCAATTTAATTGTAACTTATCGCCTTGGAATTGATTTTGATCTTTTCCATTATCAACGAACTCAAATTTCACTTTGAATTTATCAGATTTACCTGCTGAAATACCTTTTTCATCCCAGAACCAAGCCGATAAATCATTATCTACAGCTGTAAGTGTGTCACCTTTTAATTTATCTAAAGTAGTTTGTTTCACAATTGTCTCATGCTTATCTACATTTTTTAAGAATGTTACTTTAATATGTTTACCAAAATCATCTTTATTATCTTTCTTTACATCTTCTACATTATAATCTGTTTTCAGTAGAACCTTTTTAATATCTAAAGAGCCTTTATTTTCTAGTTTAAATTCTTTTTCAATTGTATCCCCAGGTTTTAAATTCGATACGTTAACAACTGTTGATGGATTTAATGCTAAATCCAGTGTCCCAGCCGCAAATGTATTGTTTGACACTTCTTTATCACTGAAAAATGCAAATGTTCCTCCACCAACTAACGCTGCTCCTAGTACTGCTGATGTAATACCCATTCCTAATTTTTTCTTTAAAGTCATGTCCATATCCCCTTAATATATATATTTGTTAACTTCCTAAACGGAAAGTATAACCAAACGAACTAGACGGATTGTTCTACTTTTTTATCTTTCTTTTCTCCGTCAATGCTACGAATAGCCCCAAAAATAGAAATCGCGGAATATCCAAGTAAAAAGACTCCTGGAATAATAAGAAGTAATGCTGCTCCCGCTTTTGAATTCGCATAATTCAGTAAATAACCAACGTACGGAACTGTAATATCTGCATACTTTCCAACTACATTTTCTGCAAGTACTGGCTCTAAATCTGGTCCGTTGTTGTTATCCCCTTTTGTTTCATACATTACTTTTCCATTTGTATCTTTCACACCGATAATACGGTGAGTGATAATTTTTTGATCTTTCTCTTTAAAGGTAATAACATCACCTTTTTGATATTTAGAACCATCTTTGTTTGGTTCTATTGCAATGATTGATCCCGTTAAAAACGTCGGCTCCATTGATCCTGAAAGAACGCTCTTAAATTGATATCCCATCACTGTCGGATCACCACCGCTTGCTTTTGAAGAAATAACTACAAAAGCTAAAAAAACCATCAATGCAAATAAAACAAATGAGATCGCGTTGCTAATTATCTTCCATATTAATTTCATCGTCTCTCTCCCTCTCCGTTGTTTTATATTATTTGAAGTATGCAATGTTCATTTACCCTCGTTCTTTAACAAGAACACAAGTAAATGATATAACGAACTTTAAGTTATTGCAATAAGAAAATTTACAATTATTAGTTAAATATCTTTTTAGCATATAAAAAAGACTGTGACAAAATCTCTCCACAGCCTTTTTACTACTACGTTATTTTTCTTCTGTTTTCATTCCTTTTGTATTTCGGCGTAGTACTACATATAAAATGGCTCCAAATAGTACAAGGGCGCCTATCCCAACACTTATTACTTTCACATCTAACTCTTTTTCTTCAGATGCAATTGTATCTTTTTTAGGCATCGTAAAAGTGACATCTTCTGTCGAAAGAACGTTTACCGTCGCAATTGTTTGATTATTTTTCGTAATATCAACTGCACCAACTACCTCACCACGATGTATTCCTTTATGATATAAAGATTCTTTATCTAATGAAGCCGCCCGGAAAATAGTTTTCACATTTTTCCCTTCATCTTTCTTAAGCATAAGCTCCGCACTTTGTTCCAACTCAGAATTAACATCTTTATTTAAATATGTTGTTTTTTGATGCCAATTATGTTTATCCAGCACCATTTGCTTCGTAAATTGACCGAAAGAATATTCCGCCATCTGCTTCAAATCTTCATAAATTTCAGGTCTTTGAGAAGCCATTACTACGCTTATAATACGATTTCCATCTTTCTCATTTAATAAAACAAGTGTATTACGCGCTTCATTCGTAAACCCTGTCTTACCGCCAATGCTATATGGATTTTCAAAAAAATTAGATTTATTAAAAATAGACACCGTCTGCCTAGACGTCGTAACTGTCGTTCTTTTCGTATTCATCGCTTGTAAAATTTCAGGATACTTTTGCACACCCTTCGTAATCATAGCCATATCATACGGCGTCGTATAATGGTTCGGATCATGCAGTCCATTCGGTGTTACAAAGTGGCTATCTTTCGCCCCTAATTGCTTCGCTTTCTCATTCATCATATTAGCGAAATTCTCAACACTCCCGCCAATCCGCTCCGCAATCGCATACGACACATCATTCGCACTCAGCACCATTAAAATCATAAGCGCAGTATTTCTATTAATTGTCTCTCCAGGTTGAAACTCAATTTGATAATTACTCTTCTCTTGATCTAATGCTAATTGTGAAAATGTAAATTGATCCTCTGGCTTTGTATGCTCCATGAGTAAAATCGCTGTTAACACCTTCGTCGTACTAGCAGGATATGCTCGGTGATATGCGTTTTTGTCATACAAAACATCTCCTGTTTTCGCATCAATTGTCGTTGCAAACTGACTAAAAACATTCGGTCCTTCTGCAGGTGGTGGTGCAACTTGTTCTGGATTTACTCCAATATTCGTCTCAGCACGCAATGTCATAGGTGTCAACAAAAACAAACAAATAACTGTAATAAAAACCAAAATTTTCTTAAAATTTACCATATGACTCTCCCTTTTCCATTTACTCCTCTAACAAAATAATAAATCTACCAATCATATGTAATTTGTATTAAACTGGAAGAATTTTCACTATTTTTTACTATATCATATTTTTACGATAAAGAACATAAATATACAATAAAAATAAGAAGGAATTACTCTTTCTTATCCTTCTCATCAATCAACGAATCTATTAACTTTTGACTAGCTTCCTCGGGCGTAATCTCATCCGTTATCCCCATAAACGACCAACCTTTAGAATCGACCCACTCAACAAACTCTTGTAAAAATTCATCATGTGTAACATCCACATCAAGAATCGAGCCATTAATCGAAATCGTTCTATTTTTAGACACGCGCATCTTGAATGTTTTTCTTACCATTACAACTTTTCTCCCTCTACTTCTGAATATTTATAAAGTGAAACTTTAATCAACCCTCACCAATCGGACTTTTACGGCCATCCCGACCCCAACCTAACTTCTTTACTTTTGCTAAATTTCGAGGTAAGGGATCTTACTGCCCGCAAATAGCGAGATAAAATAATCATGTATCTCTGTTATACATGATTTTCAGTAAATTGTAAAAAGGATATATTGGCCAATTTAAATAGCAAAAATGAAAATCTCTTACCTACGTAAACGTAATACGACATACAATCGCTCATAAATTATTAAATAAATCCATAAAAATATACACTTTAAAACATAATTGAGTAAGCCATTCTAGTCTTTTGGAAGATATTATCTAAAATAGTATACTAAACGGATAAAGGATATTTGAATAAAGAAACTGAGGCTTTCTATTTAGCTGGACTCTTAAATTGTAGACTTAGAGACTGATGCCGGAATTCATATTTAATTTCTATTTCTGTACATAATATCGTAAGAAAGAAGGTAGTACTGTGAAAACAACAGAAAATTTTACTGACAGGGCCGATATATATGCAAAATATCGCCCTAGTTATCCTAATGAATATATTGATTACTTGCTTTCAGCTAACCAACTGAAAGGGAATCGGATTGTGGCTGATATTGGTTCAGGTACGGGGATATTTAGCCACCAGCTGCTTGAAAGTGGTTTACATGTTATTGGAGTTGAACCAAATGATGATATGAGGAAGATCGCTGAGCAATCGTTAAAACTATATTCTCGTTTTCAATCCATAAAAGCAACTGCTGAACATACCACTTTAAAAGAAAATAGTGTAGATTTAGTAACTGTTGCCCAAGCATTTCATTGGTTTAATAAAGAGGCTTTCAAAATCGAATGCCAACGAATTTTAAAACAAAAAGCAAATGTTGCTCTTGTTTGGAATAGTAGAGATTTAACTAGTCCACTTATTAAAGAGAACGCAGAAATTTGCCAGAAAACCTGTCCAAACTTTAAAGGATTTAGCGGTGGAATAGATGAAACTCCAGAAGTATTTAATAGCTTTTTTAAGGATGGAAAGTATGAGTTTAAAGAATATCAAAATGATTTACTTTTTGATTATGGAGGGTTTTTGGGAAGGAATTTATCAGCATCTTATGCTCCGAAAGAAAATGACGAACAGTATAAAAATTTTATTTTTCTCCTATCAGAGCTATTCGAAAAACACAGTAAAAATGGAAAAATTATTCTCCCGAATTTAACGCGAAGTTATCTAGGCAATGTATAAACAGCCTGATACAAAGAGACTTTGATCGAAATTAAAACAAGCCTAGCCCCTTCCCACATGTACAACGGGGTTAGGCTTGTTTTGTATTTTACCACATCAAATTCAAATGACTTTCGTACAATAAAGTAGAATCTATTAGAAAACACCTTAAAATGAGGAGGAACTCAATGGCGCGTTGTACGTATTGTAAAACGAAATGGAAAGTAAAAGACGTATGGTCGATACTCTTGGCATTTGAAAAAGATTGTCCGTATTGTTTTGGGAGGCAATATCTATCAAAGAAAACAGTGAACGCTATGCCAGAACTTATAAGCTTACCTTTACACTTCTTGTTCCCTTTTCTTGTTGATTTGAGTGATGAAGGTCCTTTGGATTGGTATCGGAAATAATATAACCTCTACATCCAAAGACTACTTTCTACTAAATTCGCTTCTCATCATTATCCCTTCATACATTACTCTCATAATCGCTTATACTTTCCCTCTTGAAGATCCCGTAGCTCAGCAGAAAGGGCGTCCCCTGGACAAGGTTTATCAATTATGACTTTAATAAACGATGATATATGTATAAGCATTAGGTTCCAATCAAATATTAATTGAAACTCAACACTGCTTGTATTCTGTAATTCAGAATACAAGCAGTGTTTTTTATTATGCACTTTTGCATACAGTATGATTTTCTCTTGTAAATAGATAATAATGGTATATAATAAAATCAATGTTTTACCAATAAAAGGTAATAAAAAGTAGTGGGATAAGCAATTAACCAAAACGTATTAACAGATTTGTTCTATGTAAATCATGATACATATATGGAATCAAAACTATGAAATTTTATGTAGAGATTAGATTACTACAAGATGAAAGATTCATAGCGAATGCACTCGAGGAAAAAAGTGTTCGATTAGATTAACGTTATAAAACTACTTAATGTGATATCTATGGAACGAATTGAAAATATACTTAGGGGGAATTTTAAGTGAAAGCATTTGGTAAAGTATTATTAACAGGAGCTTTAGCTTTAGGCGGTTTAACAGCTATGAACATTGATACACCGAAGGCAAATGCTGACGGAGCAAGCGAGTTCTGTCGTTATATTTGTGGTCCTAGCGAAACGTTGAATGGTGTTACAGTTCAAGTACACGCTACAGAATATAGCTTCGGTCAAAACGTAATTGCAAGAATTACAAATGAACGAGCTGAAGATATTCATTACAATGTCAGCATCGAGAAAAAATATGGCGATAACTGGGGAGAATATGATACTTTCTTCCATTGGCAAAATCAATGGGTTCCAGCTGGAAGTAATGATGAAATTTCTACTTTCACAGGATATGGCGAAAACATTTCAGACAATGGAACATATCGCTATAAAGTTGAAGTTGTAAGTGCTGACGGTTCTGTAGATACAATTTACACAGCAGGAATGACAGTTACAGGACGATAACTCATGAACGAGCCCCATTATTTATGATTGTATTTTTGAAAATATCATTGATAATCGCGGTGATATTATTATTAAAATAAGCTCTTCGGGGCTTATTTTTTATATACAAATTGGAATTATAGTATTCGGAAAATTAAATCTTTACACTATTAAAGTTTGTTGCTATTATAGAAATACATCAAATGTTACAATATTCAACAGATTATACAAATCCTTCAATTACACGAATGAAATGAAAACACATTGCTGATGGTAACATTTATAGTTGGGATCCCGTAGCTCAGCAGGGAGAGCGCCACCTTGACAGGGTGGAGGTCGTGAGTTCGAACCTCTCCGGGGTCATATCCTTTTGTATCAACTGTTGATAATTTCATATTTTGAGCAAAACTAACGGTGAGTACCGCTCAAGTTTTGATTGAAACCCTCCTTTAACTCTAAATGAGACTGAAGGAGGTTTTTTTATGTCTTTAACATATTTCACCGAAAAAGAAATCGTAAAAAAACGACAACCCCACAAACGAAAAACTAGCAAAATTTCAAAAGAAAATTCTGTTGAGCGTGTATTTGAAAGATTTGTTGATAGCAAAGTAAAACAGAATTTACGCCCCAAATCATTGAATCAATTCCTTCTTATGTTTAACAGCATTAAAACATTTCATGAAACACAAAATGCTCAAACCTTTTATATGACCGACATTACAACAAACTTCATTTCCGACTGGGTTTACTGGTTAAAAAATGAATATGTACGCTTTGATGGTCATGCTTACGTGCCTGAAAGTGCTCAAACTGTTGGATTAGCGGATGAAACGATTTCCAGTAGGATTAAACGTTTGAAAACATTTATAAATTGGTGTTTACGCCAAGAAATTATCAGCAAAAATCCATTCAATAAATTCGAGGGATTTCGTAAAGATAACACACAAATTGATATTCTCTCAGTTGATGAATTAAACAACTTATTGAAAGTGGCGAAATCGTATTCTAATAAGAGTTTCAAACATTTTCGTGATTGCGTATTGTTACACCTTCTCGTTGATGGCATGTTTCGTATTACCGAAGCATTGTTGTTATCGCCATCAGATATTGACCATACAAATCGAGCGGTAATTATTCAATCCACTAATGCCAAATCACGCAAAACCCGTACTGTACCATTATCAAATAAAACATATCGTTTGCTAATACAATTGCTCGAAGAAAATGAAGCGTTTGAGGATGATGTTGATGATTTAATTTTTCTATCATTAAGCGGTCGTATGCTAAGTAAAAACAATGTATTACGTGATATGCGAAAATACGCTATTGAAGCCAAAATTAAAAAGCGATTCTATTTACATTTGATACGTCATTCAGCCGCCACTCATTATCTATCATCTTCTGGTGACGTTGAATCATTGCGGAAAATCCTTGGACATGCTGACTTACGAACAGTGCTCATCTATAGCCATTTAGCGGATACTACCGTGCAAGAAAAACATGCTACTCATGGATTCTTTGGAAGTGAAAATGTAATCAATCGTAAACGTAATAATAGAAGGAAATAAAAATAAAACCGTCTACTCCCCCACCGACCAAAGTTTGGGATTAAACGGTTCAGCACAAATCCGAGAAGGACTTGCTTATTTAATTGTAGCAAAGTTTCTTCTCCATGAAAAGGAGAATGAGCCATGTTGTTAAATGGTAAACCAGAAGAATTAACACGTTATTCGAAATTAAAATATGATGCAAAATTATTCATTCAGAAAGCACACGAACTATGGGAATACAGTGATTTACAGATACGATGTGTGTATTTAATATCCGACTTAGCGAAAAAGGGAAGTGGGGTGTTCAGCATTGCATACAGTACATTTCAAAAGATGTTTGCTCAACGCTTTGATATGAAAATATCGTTATCGACTGTTCGACGTTTCTTCGCTTTAATGGAGAAAATCGGTCTATTATCAATCAACGAAGCGAAACGTAAAAACGAGCAACAATCTGCTAACGTGTATATCGTGGAGCAACAATGCGATGAACCACAACAAGAACAACCTGTAGAGCACCCTTGTGAACATCAAAATACTGTTTCTAAAGAAACAGAAAACGATAAACATAATACATTAAATAATACTGTTAACAATGATGTAATACACAATGAATATGTATTCGCACGTAAAAATGGCATCAGTAAGAAAATGTTCTCCAAGGTGGTTGATGAAGTTAAAAGTAAAAAGGGGATTAGTAATATAGGAGCATATATCCGTGGAGCAATTAATAACATAATCAATCGCATATCGTTCCGTAATGGAACACGAACATATGAGAATCCTATGAGTCAATTCTTTTATGATTGGTTGAATGATAACGGACACGAAACGGTATAGAGTTCGACAACTTATTAACTTGTGCTCAAATACTGTCCGTTTGCTGTCCGTGGTATATACAAAAAATCTCACGTACCAACCGTCCGATACGTGAGAAAAATGAAATTTAGATATTTTAAATTTTAAATTTGGAATTTGAAAAATATTGGGTTTGTAAGAGAATGTGAAAAATGAGCGTGTTTTCACCTGCCTTTCATAATACTATTATATTGTAAATTAGTATTTTGTAAGACGTGGCTAAAAAGAAAATGTGGGGAAATTTCTTGGTAAAACAGTGATTTTATTAGAAAAAAACAAGGGCGCCCATGACTAAAGTGTAAGCATTTGGATGAACCAGTACACATGCTAATTGTGTTCCATTTACACTTGCTCCTAAGCCTATAACATAAATTGAAACACTTAATAATTTACCTACTGTTCCTGGTGGTAAATTATCATATGTGACAAGGTCGTTTCTTACTTGTTCAACAAGCGGGCCAGATTGTTGAAGAATCCTGTATAATAGAATCAGGTAGTTTTTCCTCAACTAAAAAATAGAAATTTAAAGAGGAGATAAGTCTGAAATAAATCTGAAATAAATCATCATAGTGTCTTATGCTTTGAGTGAAGCGAAAGGAATGGTTATAAAAATGTATAATGAAACAGCCAAAAATATTAGAGAAAGTTTAACGGCTGATTGTACGAAATGCTTTGGACTTTGTTGCACAGCGCTTAATATTGTAGCATCGAGTGATTTTCCAATTAACAAGCCAGCAGGTACACCTTGTGTTAATTTACAATCTGATTATGGTTGTCAAATTCACAGTAACCTACGAGAGAAAGGTTTTAAGGGCTGTACAGTGTTTGATTGTTTAGGTGCTGGACAAGTCGTTTCTCAAGTTACTTTTAAAGGTCAAAGTTGGCGAGATAATCCTGAAATTGGAGATAAAATGTTCCGAGTGTTTCCGATTATGGAACAAATACATGAAATGATTGCGTACACGGCAGAAGCCTTGTCGTATGACATATCTCATGCTTTGTCTGATAAATTGAGTGTGCAGTTAAAAGAATTGCAGAACTTAACTAAATTCGATGCTGATAAATTATTACATCTCGATATAGTTATATATAGATTTCCGTTGAATAAATTGCTTTCGGAAACCAGCAAGTATATTAGAGAAAGCTTAATTGCAAAGTTACCTGACACTAAAAATGCCAAGAATTATAATCATGAAAGAGCCGACTGGATTGGCAAAAAATTAAGAGGTAAAGATTTAAAGGCGATAGATTTAAGGGGAGCATATTTGATTGCTACAGATATGAGGAATGCAGATTTAAGAGGTGTTGATTTTATTGGCGCTGATTTGCGTGATGCGGATTTAAGGGGAGCAAACTTATCTACGAGTATGTTTTTAACTCAAATGCAAATTAATTCAGCTAAAGGTGATGTAAAGACAATATTACCTTCTCATATACAACGACCCTCTCATTGGATTAACTGATTTTGTCCATAATTTGTGTATTGAAGGAGATTTTTGAAGATTATCTCTGTTCAATTGATACGGAATCCCTTATTCAATTAAAGGGCGATACATATTAGACATGATTAATATGTATCGCCCTTTATTTTTTATGACTTTTTACAATTTAGGTCTTGATAACTGATGGAAGTCCCATAAAATAAAAAGGAACTTGCTAGTTCATGGATAACAAGTCCTGCTCAGTATCTGTTTCATTTGTTGTTTCCGTTTTTTCGGAAGGTGTAGGAGTATCCGAACCGAATACTTCCGTTTTACCAGTGTTAATGTTTAGATATGGTGCACCAGGTACTAATGCGAGGATGTCTTCAGCAATTGGTGGCAAGTCCAAAATTTTGCGACCGTCGTTAATTGTGAATACTCCACCTTTCATACCAGTGATGACCATTTCAACTTGTTCTTTTTTTGTTGTTCTTAACAATTCACTTGTATCAAAGCGGAAAAAGTATCCTTCTTCTTTTTCTGATTCAAGTAGTAACGCTTTATCGAGTGCTGATTCGATAGAAGCAATGAATGGTGATAATGTAGTTGTTAAAAACGCTCGATTGTTCTGTTCTAAGCTTTGATATTGGCTACTTTCAGTTGAAATCATCCCATATGGAACGTTGAAGATTTTACATATATCAATAGCAAAAGAATTTCGCATATCTTGTGTTGTTGGCTTCGGCTGAGAAAGCTCTTGATATTTAATACCTGCTGGTAATAAAACAGTTTTAAACGCATTTTTAACTCCACCGTAAAGTTTCTGCCAAGCAGATTTTAACGAATTTTGTTGGTCCTCATTTAGGAAAACACCATTCTCGGTATATAAAAGACCAATTGGTAATGCTCCAGTTTCAAAATAATTCGTCATATACTCCATTTCAGCAAGTGCTAATTTGAAAATGTCTTGCCCGTGTTTGATAACGCCTTTGCCAGTTAAACCATCTGTGGATTCTCGTGTGGCTATTACGAAATCATACGGTTTATATTTCAATTCTTTTGTTGTTCCTAAAGAATCATTTTGGGAAACGGTTAAAATAATATCCGCCCCAATGATTTCATGACCATATTTAACACGATGCGTTACATTAACAGATGTTGCATTAACAGGATGCAAGGCTAAAACTGTATTTCCTGCTTCCACAATACGTGTGTATGAACGTCCATAAAGGAGCAAATCCTTCGCCATATGACGCTTCAAATTGATTCCTTGTGTAAAATCATTTGGCTCATGATTTAGCAAATGAACACGATTATCGTGTACTTTTTCAATTTCGCCATCAGAATTTTCTTTGTATAAATACACTGGCAAATATGCGATTGTTTCTGTAATTGTATCCACGCATTTTTTTGCGGTTGGAATTTTCATAAGCTTATCTTCCGTAACTTCCTCTGTGCCGAACAAATTCCCAAATGCGTCTGCACGTGGAATGGCATTTAAATTATCATTATCACTTCTTTTTTCGAACCATGTTCCGAATATTCCCATATAAAACCTCTCCTTGTATAAAGTCAAAAATCCGCTCGCCATGAACGGATTCGGTAATTTAATATCATTATTGAACCCACGGAGAAAAGAGAGTAACCCATGGGTTCTAAACGGTATTAAAGCTTTTACGAAAAGAAAAGTAGTGTCAAATGCACCATATATCACATCACTGGCAAGGTTTGAGGAAAATGATATGATATATGCTACATTCGACATTACATATAATAATAATTTCGTGTTGTTGTTAATTTTGTTAAAGGCAAGTCATGTTCCGAAAGTGTGTCATTCAGCTTATCAGTTGCTTGTTTCGGTTTCATGCCTGCATTCTTGTATTCTTGAATTTTGTTACGGTTGTATACGATAAGCAATTCTTTTGGATAGTCCAATTGTTTTAACAGTTCTAACGTTAAATTCATAAATTCCACCTTTCCAATCGTCTTTGAAAAAGACGTGTTCATAGTATATATACGCTAAACGGTAGGTGGGAAAGGTCTTTTTTGCAAAAATGCCGTTTAAAATGTAATTATTTTTTGGAGTGGCTGCAATGGGAAATCCAATTTGTTTTTGTTACCTAACTCAAGGTTGCATGATTTACAACAAGTGACCAGATTGCTTTCTTCGAATGCTAGTTCAGGGAAGTCACGCCAAGATTTGATATGATGCACTTGTAACTTTTGATGTATCGTTTCATCTGTTCTGCCGAACTTGATTACACATCGTTGGCATGTATAATTATCACGGTTTAAAATGTACTTACGTAATTTTTGAAACCGTCTTGTACCACTGATATGTTTTTTACTGGCCTCACTCTTATTTGGTTTGTTACAAAGACATTGCTCGTTAATTGGAACAATGTCTCCGCAAACACCACAGAGTTTGTTATTCATATTAAAACACTACCACGTCAAAATTTGGTTTGAATCTGTTGAACTGAATATAAAACATGATGCCTTTGTATGCGTTAAATGTTGCGAACAGTGAATCAACCTTGTTTTTAACTTTGGAGTTTTTCTTGATATACGACTTACCTTGTCGGAACTCGAGCTCTCCATTAATGAATGCCGATACAAGCAATTTATTTGGAGCATAAAATACGTTTCCGTCATAAATTTCCTTTTGCAATGTATCAATAACAGGACTTAGTTCTCTGGAATTTTGTTTTACCACCGTTGCATTGACTTCCATTTCGATATTTTCATTGATGTATCTCACCAATTCAAAACTATGTGCCACGTCATACATGATGGTTGCCAAGCTAATATTGTAGTCAGTTATGATTTTGTGAATATCTTTACCGATACCAACGAAATCTACTGATTCTTCTCCTAGGGGTTTACACCAACCTTTTTTACTGTATTGGTCATACGGAATCCTCTCTCTTTCAATTTTTTCTGTTTCCATATTTTTTGCATAATACACCATATTTTTGATGTATACTTTTTGGTGTTTAACATCGTACCATGCGAATGTGATTGAAGAATTGTCACGAGATGGTGCTAAGTCGATACCGATAAATACTTGTTTTTTATTACGCCACCATTCCCAATCCTCGATGTCTACCATTTTGTACTTTTTGATAGTTTCCTTATCTACAAAGAATGAACCATCGTCTATGTTTTCGGATTGCCATATGTTCAAGTTTTTCGTTTTGAACAAGTGAATGTCTTTAGGAAGCGTTTTTGTTGCATAATCTTCATGAAGTTTTTCACTTAGCGATGGAACGTCATTGAATAAAGGATTTGCTTCAGGCCACACGGTAGGGTCTTGCCAACGTCGTGCTTTTTTACCGTCTAATATGATTTCTTGGAATGGTTCATCAATCAAATATGCCATACCGAACATTTGCGGTTTTTTCGTGTTACCAGACATGGTATTTTCAATCATATCGTCAACAACTGATTTCCAATAGTTGTAATCATTTGCGATTGGGTAACTTGTACTGATTTTTAAAATTAATGGTGATTTAGGTCCGAACATACCAGTTTCCAAACTTGATACCATTTTATAAATTTCTGAATCCGCCCCTAACTCATCGACGCTTGCCATATACACCATGGTTCCATCTGATTTAGACGCATCACCTGACAGTGGTATGATTTTGCAATTTTTTGGAATGAACTCCAAATACGTTTTCTTGATGTTGAACAGTGGCAATATATCAGGCGATGCTTTTATAATTGCTACAAGTTCATCAAAAATGATTCCTGCTTGTTGTTTTGTATTTGAACCTATGTAATGTGTTTGGTTGTCCTCG
This sequence comes from Bacillus sp. N6, assembly GCF_052805735.1. Classification (NCBI taxonomy): domain Bacteria; kingdom Bacillati; phylum Bacillota; class Bacilli; order Caryophanales; family Bacillaceae; genus Bacillus; species Bacillus sp. N6. The sequence continues at coordinate 1,244,234 of NZ_CM127843.1, read as the reverse complement.
TCAAGGAAGAATCCTAAGATGTGGAAAATACAAGCAATTACAGATTTAGAATTTTTACGTGCAACAGTGAATATAACTTCACGATGTTTTCTGATTGTAGGATATTTTTTATGTACCCAACAGAAAGCATTTTGAATTAAGAACCATTGTGATAATGCTAGATTTTCAAACATAGGCTCATTCGATTTAGCTCCTCGAGCAAAGTTTAAACAGTCAATAACTGCGTTAATTGTTTTTTCAATTGTTGTGTTCCACATGTACTTTTAATTATCTTGATGTTGCAATGTATCAAATTCATGAATGAAGTTCTCGCATTGTTTCCGTACCTGAGAAGGAGCCACGACTTCACCATTTACCACTTGCATTGCATATTCATAAGATTTGTTCATTGTAGTTCCTCCTTATTTATTTAAAATGTGCATTAATTTTTCTTGCTTCGGATTAATCGTTTGTTGGTTCGTTTCATTCATTGCATCGAGTTTTCTTTCCTCAATTGCAATCTTTGTCATTTCATTCGAGAGCTGTAATTTATCCTTCAAATGAATGGACAGTACCGACATATACTGCATAACTTGTTTGTTGTAATCGGATATGTTCTTTTTCAAGTCACGATATTCTTCAGACAGTATGTGATGATGTTGTTGTTCCTCCATGTTTTTGCTTATTTCATTTAACGCATATGCCAATAAAGTTAATGTGTCAGATTCATCTACAGTGAGATGGACGTAACGCTTTTTTAATGAGTTGAACATTTTTTTTGCTGCATCAGATAACGGAAGTGTGATTTTCGGTTTCGTCTTCTTTTTTACTAATTCCGCTTCATTTTCTTCACGTAGTTCACGGTCTTCTTTTTTCATTTTCCGTGTCATTTGATGTACTGATTTAGTTGCACCCATGTACATTCTCCTTTCATAAAAAAACACCAACTTGGGCAAAGAAACCCAAAGCTGGTGCATGTTTGAACGATATTTTGATGTCAGAAATGACGTGTTTTTGATATAAAATTCAAAAATTCTGAAATGTGGGGACGGAAATTTTTTACCAAAACCTCTACCTCGTCCTTTCGTCCTTCATTTCTACAAGAAACCACCTATACAGGGGGTATATACAATTACTATATACTAATAATTAAATTGAATATTTATATTCAATTCCTATTTCTTCCTATTTAAATAATCTGCTAGAATCATAAGAATAAATGAATGAAGAGACGCATTTATATTATCTGCTTCATTTTGTAGTTCATCTTTCATCCACCGTCTTGGACGCATATTAAATGGTACAATATCTTGCGGTGATTCTACTTTTCCTTCTGTTGCTAACTGTTCCATGAACAATCCTCCCTCGTTTAATATTCCGAACATATATAGTATGTATATAGTATTGATATGATACTGATTTAGTACCTATATAGTATATATATATAGTATATACACTCACGAAAGAGGAATAAGTGTATCCCACGAAATTATTTCAACCTTTCCTGTAATGACTGCAACTCCTGTTTGCGTCTCATTAATATAGAAATGTGTGTGTCGATTAACTGTTGTTGGTCGGATAGTAACTGTTGCATATCATCATTACCTTTGCCCAATGGTATCAATTCATTTTCCAATTCTTCATAAGTTAAAGCTCTAACACGCTTTTCACTTCTTGATAATAACGGTAAATCGGTTTGCAAGTAATCATGTACACTGCTTATATCAACACCAGCATCTGCAAATTGTCGCATTAACGTATGTTTCTTCAGTTCACGATAATGTATTTTGAATGTGTGTTTATTGGAGTATTCAATTGCGTTTTGCATGTAATAAACACCGTTACAATTTTCCCACAGTGCATACAATTCATCATCAGTCGATAGATGATTGTCGATGTCTACATATGTTAACGTTTTAATCGAATTGTCTTTACAAACGATATTTTTGATTGTGCTGAATACCATTTGATGAAATGTTTGTACGAAATCATCCTCGCATAAAGTCATCCTCGGATTTAATAATAACTGCGGATATTTCGCTAGAGTTCCCAAAACTTCAAACATATCTCTAACTGGATTAAACTCTGCTCTCGCTTGTTTTGTAAAAGTTGTTTCAAATCCAAAATGTGGTTCGCCAAATCCGTGCCAAATGTTATTTTCATTATTTTTCATTGTAATTTCTCCTTTGATTTTCATAATTTGTTACGGACAGTAAACGGACGTAAGTCAATCAACTTATTAATATGGCATAAATTATTGTCCGTCTCGTGTCCGATGTGATTTATACTTTTTCAATCGTCCAGATTGTTGTTTTTTCCTTATCAATCGTTTTACGTGTTTTGTTAACCACGAAACCATGTTCTTCGATAAATTTGTTGATATTTGTAAAGCTTGCTAATCTGTCACTTTTCTTTGATGCACCATAGTAATAACTGATTTGCGTTTCAAATTCTCGCTTTGTTTCATTCATAAGTTGCACACCTTCGAGAGATTCCAAATACGGTTGTAATTCATCTGCTACACGATTGGTAAATTCTTGGTTCTTGTTATCGTAACTACTCGACCATTCAATTTTAGATGGACGGTCGAACAGTTCTCGCACGAGAATTTGATAGTTACGTACAATGTCTTTTTTCTTAACAATTTCCCAATTGCCTGTTATATCTTTTTCTTCCACATGATTCTCTATCAGTAATGGAATGATGTACTTTCGTTGGAATATGAGTAATCCCACATAATGCTCATTCTGTAGGTAATGACGATTCAATTTTAATTTTGCAATTCTTTCATACATTTCCTCGTCTTCATATCTTGCCAAGAACATTTTGTACACTTTCTCCAATGTTATCTCTTCCAATTTTTCATCGGTGTATGATGCCTGATTTATTTCAAATTCCTTTATGGTGGAACCTCGGAACATATCAAACATTTCATCATGATAATTGTTGTACTTAATGCAAATATCGATTGAATCGTTTAACTTTTTGTACATTTTGCTTAAAATCGACTTGCTTTCTGTCGTGAACCATACTGTTAATTTGTCGTCCTCGTCATCTACGTCAAAGCGCTTGCGACCTACCATCTGTTGTATTTGTATATGGTCGAATTGATTCAAAAGGATGATATGTTTCAAGTCCTTGTCCTTTAAATCAATGCCATTATCAATCGCTTTATTTGCAAGGGCTCCTTGAGTTTTAAAACGCTTGTCCTGTACCAGTAATCCGATTTTCCCTTGCATCTCTTCATCTTTCAGACCACGGAATATACCATCACGTGGTTGAATCCACATAGAATGATAGTATTCTACGTTATATCCTTCTTCTTTTAATTCTTCACATAAATTTGCCATCATTCCACGTGCTTTCATATCTTCTACAAATACCAACCATTTTTCATCTTCAGGAATGTCTTTCAAGATTTCCTTTAATGGTTTGTTGGAACAAATAAAATTCATCCTGTGTTCCCATCCTAATTCTTTTCGGTAATCCAAGAATGGACTCGGTTTAATGTTTCTAAATTTGAAGTGCTCAAGAATCAATTGTGGTGTTGCGGTAAACAGAATGACAGGCTTTATCTTCGCTACTTCAATAAGTTTTGTCATGATTAATACCGTAGTAAGATTCCAAGCATCTGAAATAAAATAATGCGATTCATCACATATAATAACGTCCGCTTCGTCGATTGCCATGATTGTATCTTTAGTTGTTGATACCTTTTGATAACTGCTTACATCAACGCTTTTGGAATCGTATGCTTCGATTTGCTTACAAAGCTGTATTACATCGTCCTCGGTTTTAATTCTTACTGCTGTCCGATTAGATAGTAATAATGAATTTGCACTCGCATGATTATGATACTTACCATGACCGAAACCATATTTTTTATTTTCAAACATAGGTTTGATTAATTGGTTGATGATGAATGTTGATTTGCCTGTTCCTGTGGGTGATGCGATTAGGCTGAACCCTGGTTGTAAAATATCTTCCACATTTTCTTTAGTGATAACGTCTGTAATGTAATTTCTTTTCATTTCAAATATCCTTTCTGTGTATGGGACATCAAACGGCAAGTAATCGAGCACTTATATACTAGTTGTCGAACTCTTGGGCGTTTAATGTCCGTGTTGTTTAAAATTTTTTCGATTCGTTTTTACATAACACCGCTATTATATTGAGAAGTTTTGCGATGTAAACTTAGCCACGAAAATTTTTTCGATTCTTATTTAAGAATAATTCTAAATGTATTATAATATATAAAATGGAATAAATTAGGAGGGTGGTTAAAAAATGAAAAGACAAAATGTTCACTCTGCAATTGGCGCACTTACGACACTGTTTTATGTACATCAAGATACATACTTAGGGATTGCAACTATGGAACATTACGTAGAACTAGGACTGTTAAATGATACGAGATTACTAGCGGAAATTCTTGAAGAAACACAGAGTTGTGATTTATTGCGTGTAATAAAATTGTTCGACTCGTTGGCTGCTGAACGAATTGAGGACATCTTGAGAGGTGTTAAATCTTAAGGTAATTTGAAATTACCTTAAATCCCAAGGTCATTTGAGATGACCTTCAACATCGTTACTGGCGATGTTAGATTTCAACTGCAACAAAGTGTCGCAAATACAAAATTCCAACTCGGACAAATTGTCGGAGTTGGTTTTACCAATGAGAGGGGAAATACAAATGAAGAGAAAAGAACCTGTGAAGGTTGTATACAAATATTCGTTGTTTCAATATCTTGTGAAAAATGATTGCCAGTTCCTATACTCCACACGTAATCGAATTAAACCAGAATGGCAATGTTACATGTTCCTACATGATGAAAGGTTAGACCAAGCTTTAGACAAATATCCGAATGAAAGATATATTCATGGCGAAAAAAACAGTAGATTTTGAACGAATAAAAACGATATTGTTGTTCGTTTCGGTCATAATAATGATGCTAATGTTCGCTATGACCGTGTGGGGCGACGTATTTCATAAGGACGATGAAACTATACGGATTGAACAGGAACGTGAGGAACATCGACTACAACGTTTAGAAATGATAAAGGATATAAAATGAAAAGATGTAAATATGGTTATTTACATCTTTTTTCTTGCAGAAAATTGTCACCGTTTGTAAAATGATGGATAGACAAGGGGGACATATGATGACAACATTCATGCCAACATTTATCACAATAATCTCAGGTGTTTTTGTATTTATAATAGGCAGGTTTATTGAAAAGCTTTTTATTGACCCAATGAAAGAACATAAAACGGTTATTGCTGAAATTTATGATGGGTTAATTTATCGTACAAATATAATTGTTAATCCATTAGAACTCACTGAAAATTCGAATAAAGATTTACAAAAAATCTATCAAGATACATCCAATGAATTGAGGAGGATGTCTACAAAATTAAGAGCCGCTACATTTAATTTACAAGGAGCATATTGGTTTTATCGTTTAGTATTCAGAGCCCCAAAGAAAAAGGACATTATGGTGGTGTGTAGCTCTTTAATTGGATTATCTAACTGTATAGGTACAAAAGATGTTGACCTAAATATTGCATTTCAACAGACAATCCTGAAAAAGTTAAAATTAAATAAATTTGAAGATAAAGCTTTTAAAAAAGCACCGTAACAATAATACGGTGTTTTTTATTTTTATGTATGTTATCGTTCGTATATTATTTTGGATTTACGCTTTGATTTTTCGCTTATATTTATATACCACGCCTTATGTGTATTACTCCACAATTTAATTTCTAAAAACGATTGCCAATCAAATTCGTAAATGGCTCTCAGCTTCATATTATCATTGAAGAGCACGACAATTGCATATTCAAATTTCTTTTCTTCGGGCAAATTGGAATTTGGCGGGTTCAATCCTTTAAATACTCCCGTAGCACTTCCACTTGATGTTTTTATACTATATCGCTCATTGGTATCACTAATAGCGTCGATGTCCTTAGCGCCAATTTCGACAAAACGTAAATTGGGTAATGAAGGTGTGTTGTTATAATAGTCAATCGCCACAGTTTCGCCAATATCACCAACAAAGTTTTTTGTCCTTATATCTTTTTTATCCTTAAAAGCTTTCATTAAACGGCTGTAATGTTCCAATCTTTCAGCGAAAGTCATACATTCATAATTTACCTTAGATAACATACATATCACCCCTAACACAATATATCTAATTATTACCATATTTTATAAAAAAAGTCATTCGTTTTCTTGTAATATAAAGAAAGTCGACTTTAAAAAATATTTAAAAATTCCGTCATTTATCCTTACAAATTGCTAAATATCAATATAATAGTATAGTGATTAAAACAAAAAAGGGAGAACGGAATAATGAAAAATAAAACATATGAATATTTTAAGGACATGACAAAATGGTATTACGAAAAACAATTGGAACACTATGAAGTAATCATTTGGTTATTACAATCGGAAGGTATTAAATATCGTTTTGTGTATGATGATGTAACGTCACCAGTAATTCTTATGGACGAAGATGATTTCTTTGGGTGGAACAACACTTTAACTTTGCGTGCAACTGCTGATTCCTTCACGTTGCGATTAGGGAAATATACCGAGGAAGGCGAAAAGATTGAAGTTGTAAAAGTTGCTGAAAGTAAAACCCCTCGATTAATTGTTGATTGTATCAAGTCATTACATTTTGCACATCACTTGGGATTAAAATTAAATTAACCTATAAATATACCACTGACTTATTGGAGTTGGTGGTTTTCTTTTTGTTCACAAGTTCATCGCAATTTACGACATGAAAATAAAAAGTTCATTTCGCTACCTTACAAAACTGAACCAATCAATATAATAGTCGTGTAATGAAAAACAAAAACGAAATGGAGATATTTAAAATGACAATTTTATATTTAACAAACGAAAAAACAGTGGAAGAAGTAGTAGAAAATTTTGCGGGAATGTTAATTCAACATTTAGATGAGAATGCTGAAAAATTTGAGCCATCATTTTTAATTGACGGTGATGCAATCATAGTAAATTACTTAACTGCTGAAGGTTTGGTATTTGATTTAATCGCATTTGACCCAGAAATTCATGTTACAAAAGAAGGGTATCTTTATGTGAATTTCAAACCAGTATACGATAAAGGATTTCAACAATATATTGATTCGGTGGCGGAAGTATTCAACACACCTGATTTCTAAAATACAAGACCGCTGACTCTATGAGTTGGCGGTCTTATGTTCAACTAAAGAAGGCATTGAACCATACATTCCATGCCCTCCAAACAATTAATCATCCGCTATTTAATCAACGGCTCTGGCAACCTTTCGAAATTACTATATAAATGTTCAATTTTTAACGGAGCATTTATACCATGTTCTCGAAGAATAAAATACGTTACCATCTGCTTAATTAATTCTTCATAAAACACCAAAGATTCCGTATCTATTTTTTCAAATGGTGTACCATGTGTAAGATGATTCCGCATATTTACTATGTTACCCACAAGTTTATCCAACTTTACTCCTTTCATTAACAGTTCAAGTTGCCCTGCAAATGAAGAATTTTGAATTAGCTGAAGTAAAAGTACTTTAAAGCTTTTCGTATTACTAAATTTAAATGCTTCTATCAAACTGGCTTTATAATTTTCATCTAAATCCATACTTTCAATTAATTCTTTGTAAACTTTCCCTTTTGCACGTCGTTCTGCATCTTTGTATATTTTAGTATCTACATTATCTCTTGAAATTATTTCTAAGCATCGAGCATAAATCAGGTATTGTTCTTCTACTAGCTGTTTAGACCTTAAGATACCAACATAATTAAACCAAATATCAAAATGCGCTAGAGTTAACGGTCTAACAAAAATATTAAAAAATTCTTCATCGGTCATTTTTTTACTTATCCAATAATTCATTTGACCTAATCTTACGTCATTAATTGGATTTTGCCCCCGCTGATAAATTTCATATGTGCGTACCTTTTCACGGCTTGCAACATAATGAGTATATGAAACATATTTATCTATAAAGAAAGAAAATATAGCAGATATTTTGAAGTATATTTCATCAACCAACTCTAGGTCCATCTCAGTATTACTTTTTAATTGAACTATCAGATATTTTTCCGAAAGTTCAGTATGTTTACTGAACTGACTACTTCTCCCTTCATAAACTGATAAATCAATTTGTTGTCCTTTATATTCTAAACTCGAATTATACTTAAACTCTTTTCCTACAAACCAAACATTTACTTTCGGAAATATAGCAGCTATAGTATTAAATTTCAATTCATCATATCTTTTAAAATTATCTTCAACGTAAATATATATATTATAACGTATCAGATTATCATTCTGTGTATTAACTAATTTGCATTTAAAGCAACTTATTACTTTTCCATTATGTAATGTACAATTAAATGTTTTCACAGAATCCCAATCTAACAACTCATCTCGATTCTTCAATGGTTCAACTAAAAACTCTAAATATTTTTCTGTTTCATCAAAATTTAAATATCCAATAAATCTTTCATCTTTATATGTTATTTCTACAACTTGACGAACTGGTTTCAATAAGCTTCCTCCCCATCAAATTTAACTTATTTTTATTCAATTATATCACTTCAAACATTGTTGTTAAAATTTCTTGTAGAGTATCAATCAAATATGTATAATTGTGTTAATAGAGTTATCGGAAAAGTTGAGTTATCAACAATTATACATATAATAATACCCTATATTCACTGTCAAACCTTGACAGGGTGGAGGTCGCTGGTTCGAGGCCAGTCGGGATCATAGGAAAAACCCCTTGATATTCAAGGGGTTTTCTTTATGTAGCAAATAAATGATTATTATTAAAACTAAATTCCCCCCCTACTTCTTGTCTTCATTTTGGAGAAAGACATAAATTATATCAATCATCGCTCTGCGTTGTTCGCCAGAACTCGATTCTTTACTCTCTTTTGGGATCTTTTTAAAGTTCTCTTTGAAAAATAGCTTAATACAATAATTTATATATAAAAATTATCGTAACAACAAAAAACTACATAGATTAACTATGTAGTCTTTTTAAATATGAATAAACCAATCCTATTTTTGCCCTAACTTGATTGCCTTTTTGATATTACTAAATGCACCTTTACCATATATTAATACGCCACCGCGGTAAACACGACTCGTTAAACCAATCATTATACATATTGTTGCGATTAGAATCCCTAATGCTAGCGCAATCTCCCATACTGGGATATTAAGGAATCCAATTCGTACAAGCATAACTATAGGAGTAAAGAAAGGTACATAACTAGTAATGGTAACAACCATGCTACTTGGATTTGACATTCCATAAATTGCGATATACAAAGCAGCAAGTAACATAAACATCAGCGGCATAACAGCTTGAGAAGATTCCTCTATACGCGTAATGATAGAGCCAAATAGACAAGATAATGAGCCATATAATAAGAATCCTAATGTGAAGAATAGAATCCCATAAAACACTAGAGTTGGAGCAACAGAATTTAAATCAATACTATTTAAAATATCATTTTTCGAATCATTAATTGCTGTTTTATATCCAACAGTTGCGACCAAGCCCCAAATTATGATTTGCGTAATACCAGCCGATAATGTCGAGAATAGCTTCGCATATAAATGTTTGGTAGGCGAAATACTTGAAACAACTAACTCCATAACACGAGAAGATTTCTCTGTTGCAACATCTGTCGCTAATTGTGCAGCATACATTAATATCATTACATAATTTAGCATGATAAAGACATTAATTAAAATCCCTACACCCTCAGTATGTTCTCCATCTTTAACCTTATCTGAAACCGTTTTGGTATGAATTTCTACTGGCGTTGTTAACACCTTTAATTCATCTTGCGATAGATTCAATTGCTGGGCGAAGTTAGAAGATTGTATTTGAGATAAAATCGTTTGAACCTTGCTAACATCTTGCTGATTTACATCCGTCTCAGTTATATACGTAGCCTTTAATTGTTTATTATTCAATTCCTCTACAACGATTGCATATGTATAATCACCATTTTTAACACCTGATTCTGCTTTTTGTTTATCCGTGCTACGTTTAACTTGTATCTTACTATCGACATTTTTAAACACTTGATGAATGGTTGAATATAATTCTTCTTTTTCTGTAACAACAACAACTTGATCGTCCTCGTTACCTGCAAACAAGTTATAAATCTTGTCAAAATTCATCAATCCTATAATTAACATAGAAACTATTATTGTAATAGCAAAATATGATTTTGATTTCACTTTAGATTTATAGTTTTGTAAAAAAATTGTCCAGAAACTACTCATTTTGTGCACCTACTTTCGCAATAAAGATATCATTTAATGTAGGCTCTTCTACTGCAAACTTTTTAACATACCCTAATTTTGTTATCTCTTTAAATAAAACATGTGACACTTCTTCATATGAAATTTTAAGAGTAACTGCATTTTTACGTTTCTTCATACTTTCTACACCTTTTATTTCTTTCAAATGGTCAAAGTCATGATCGCCAACGATTACAACGTTCTTTTTACCAAAATCACTTTTAATTTTGGCAATGTCACCCTGAACAACAGGTACACCTTTGTGCATAATACAAATGTGTTGGCATAACTCTTCCACATGTTCCATACGATGTGAACTAAAAAGAATTGACGCCCCTTGTTTTTGCATATCAAGAACAGCGTCTTTTAACATTTCAACATTTACTGGGTCTAAACCACTAAATGGTTCATCTAAAATTAAGAGTTCAGGCTTATGTATAATCGCTGTTATCAGCTGGATTTTTTGCTGATTCCCTTTAGAAAGTTCTCCTACCTTTTTGTTCAGATGCTCAGTAATATTAAAACGCTCCAGCCAATAGTGAAGTTCTTTTTCTGCATCTTTACTTTTCATGTTCTTTAGTTTTGCAAAAAAGTTAACTTGTTCTTTGACAGTCATTTTCGCATAAAGACCACGTTCTTCTGGTAAATACCCAATTTTATCTGTAACACCATAATTTATAGGTTTACCATTCCATGAAATGGTCCCACTTGATTTCGATAAAAGTCCAAGTATCATTCGAAATGTAGTCGTTTTACCTGCTCCATTCCCGCCCAAGAATCCAAATATTTCACCTTTTGGTATCTCGATATTCAAATTATTCACTGCAACATGCTCGTCAAATTTCTTTGTTAAATCTTTAATTAGTAAACTCATTATCCACACCCTTAATTCCCAAGATGATTTATTTATACAATTGTATATCCATAGTCAACCACAATATTTTGCCCTCTAATGGCATCGCTTTTATCAGACATTAAAAATAAAATGACATCTGTTACATCTGAAATTTCAACAAATTTTCTATATGGAATTTTTTTCAATAACTTATTTCCTTCAAAGGACTTCAAATAACTTTCGTTATTATTGTTTATGCTATAGGACAGTGAATTGTATACCACTGTAATGATTAATTTTTTATCTTTCAAAAATTAATTATTACCAACAAATGTTATATTTCGCATTATAAGGTTAGCATAAGATTTAAAATATTTAATATGCAATTTTACATATTTTAAAACTCTCAATTATTTACATAGCGTTGACCATCTTTATTTAAAGCGGCCCCCCACATTCACAAAATTCACTTAAAACAAGAATTTGTTTATCCATACTTTTTCTTTAATTTTTCATGGAAGAACTGAAATTAATTAGTACCCCTGTTAAACACCTAAATCTGATACTTAAACTAACTAATCTTCCTCTAATAAATTGTTGTCTTATTTAACTTCACAATTAATAGTATTCAGCAGACATAGTCACAACATCTTCGCACACCTCCTCATTAAAACTGAAGGAAAACTAATTAAAATCTGGTCCAGAAATTTTACCTTTCTACGCTATAGGATCCGCATAAGAAAACATAGAATACAGTACCTCCTCTGTTACAACTAGCTTGATGTATTAAATCAAAGAATCATAATATAAAATTTATAGAATTAATACCGTGAGTTCAAACCTCTCCAGGTTCATAAAAAAGAGACACCATATCAACCTTTTACGTGATATGGTGTCTCTTTTTTATCTCATTCAATTACTTCCCACCAAACATCTTCTCCAAAGACTTCGCATTGGCAAACAATACTTCTTTCAAGTTATCGTCAGCAACGATTTTATAGTCGCCATCTTTGTCTTTCTTTAAGTTCAATGTAACTTCGCGAGTTGCCATTGCTGCATCTTTATCTGCTAAGTTTTTGACGATAGTTGAGGTCATTGTTTTTTCGATAGCTTTTTCAGATTGTTCTTTGTCTTCACTAAAGGCACTAGCGAACGCCATTGGCATAACTTCTCCCACTGCTTTTGTTACAGCAACGGATAGATCAGCAGATGTAATTTTTACTTTCACTTCTGCTTTGTCATCCTTTTTCGATACTTCTTCTAGCTTTTCAAATTTAAAGTTCTTTGTAATTGCACTTAGCATTGCTTTTGCCTCAGCATCATCTGTTTTTTCATTTAGTTTATTAAATTCTTTGTCACTCTCAACAAATGTACGAGCCTTTTCTACATCACCTTTTTGTATCGCTGTTAAAAATTCTTCTGTAGTATCTTTCGGATTTGCACACCCTGCTAAAACACCTGCTGTTAATCCTACTACCATCATTAATAGCAATAATCTCTTTATCTTTTGCACGCTCATTCTCCTCTTATCTTTTCTAGTAAGTCAGCATCATACAATATTATGAAACTGACATTACAAACATTTTTTAGTATAGCATTTATATGATTCGTTTTCTATTAATTCCCAAAAGATAAAGGGCCTTGCAGCATTCCTACAAGGTCCCTCTTCTATCAATCTGTATCCGTAGCACAAATGAACCATATTTTCTGTTCCCTACTATCTAACACCATCCAAGTAACATCCCACGCAACATCGTAAAACCAATCTGTCCAAGGGCGATAGCTTTCGAACACTTTAATATCTTCGTATCGATCTTGGAACATATATTGACATACATTGACTGCTAATTGTTTTGCGATAACTGGTCGTTCCTTAAACCCTTCATATGCTCCGCCCCACAAAATTTGCGCAGCAATGCTACCATCAAGCATAACTGCCAGCTGCTCTTTAAAACGAAACTTATATTTGTCTGATGTATGTATTTTTAACTCTTCTAAGTTATTGATTATATCTAAAGAGTTGAAGATTCTTCTAAAGAAGTGCTCATGTCCATCTTTCGAATGTGGTATTTCTTTAAAAAAATTTTCGTTATGCACTTTAAAACAGCTTATTATTGCTCCACCAATTAAGTTTTGTTCCTTAAACGTGTTTATAAGTTGCTCAACAGATGAGTTATTCGTGTCTATTTTTTCAAACGTTCCCTCTTTCCATTTCATAACGCCCACTACTCTCTATTAAAAATTTGTTTCTTCATTATAAATAGCAAAATAAAAACCAGCAACTTTAAGGTTGCTGGCTTAGCTCTTATTCATATTCGAAAAAACAATAACAACTGCTCCAAACAAATAATGCCCTACTACCATCCACATACTCCAATCAAAAATCATAAACAATAACCAAAGTGATATATTCATAGCAGCAAATAATAAATATAAAATCTCTCTTTTGTATCGCTCCTCTATTCATCAAAATGTAAACAGCACCGATAGGAGGAAAAAGACAAATATTTTTCTTAACACCCACGGATACGAAATTACTGTCTGCATATGAATCTCCTTTTCATCATAATACTTGCTTCAAAATCGGCCTCACTACCCTATATTTATCACTATAAGCTTCCTTTATGATTAAAGGCGGGTAATCACTTTTTTCTTCCTCAATCATTGTGAATACTTCTGTTTTCTCTTGTAATGTATTAGATTCTTTATTTTTAGTAGGGTTTTTACTTGTTTTAATTTTCTTTGTTACTTCGCCAAGTTTTTGCCCAACTTCTTCTATTTTGGCAGATTCATTCGTAACATAGTATTCTTGTTCGTCCCATACTAACATAGGTGACACTTGTTCTCGTTTGTTACATATTATATAAGTAGTACTAGCTACAAGTAGTAGACAAGTTAATAAATAGAAGATAGTTTTTTTATTCATATACTACACTCCTTATCTATCATTTCATTGGATTATATAATACAAGTCATTTATAGTAAATGGATTTAGTGGTAATTTTTAGGTTGAAAAATAAAGAAAAAACCTTACCGAAGTAAGGTTCCATTTTTTAATTTTATAGTGACCGACTTATTAAAACAATCATTACAATAATCGCAATAAACATAACAACTAAACAGCCGATCATTTTATAAAATCCTCGTTTCGTTAACGTCCCGCCTTGAACGTCTTTACGAATAAATAAGAATACAGCTAAAAATAATACAAGCCCAATGCCAAAAGCATACATCATTTGCATATATTAATCTTCCTTTCTCTCTTCCATCTTAATATCTTTTTGCCAAAACAACAAATGAGATAAAGACGGTACTCATTGTAAGTGCCATAAGTATATTCAATAATTCAGTAGCAGATAGTGTAAGTATTTTTAAGTTTAAGCCGATAGAGAAAAGAAGATAATATGCTGTTAATGCAAAAAAGGTTACAAACATTCCTTTATAACGAATAAGTTTCATTCGCTCGTCTTTTTCTTTAAATTGCGGGTGTAAGTAGCTTAGACAGAAACTCATAATCATCATTCCAAGCAATGGATACGTTATAGCTGGTGGTGCAGAATGCGTCATTATACCTGTTAATATCATAAATCCACTCATAAATAGAAAAATAACACCCATAATTACAAAGTACTTTTGTGAATAATTCATCCCTATTCCCCCTCTTCTTTTCCTTCATAAATAAATACATGTTCTATCGTTGTCTGAAATGTTTTCGCTATTTCAAATGCTAGCGGAAGTGATGGATCGTATTTCCCTTTTTCAATTGAGATAATGGTTTGTCTGGAAACCCCGAGTTTCTCAGCCAGTTTTTCTTGAGATAGTCCAAATTTCTTTCGGTATTCGACCATTTTATTTTCCAAGGAAATTTCTCCCTCCTCCCATATATCGAGTATATATGTAAAGTAAACTTTACGTCAAGGTTCCTTTACATTCATTCTAATCATTTTTCACTCTATTTATATAGAAGAAACTTGTTCGATTTCAGCACGTCTATTTTGTAATAAAACATGGAACACTGTATGTAATCGTTACTATATTTCCTCCTCACCTTTTTTTAAATTTAATATCTTCATATTTGTTTTATCCTTTTAAAATATTTCATTCTCTTCTTTATTAGATGAAATGTGTTATTGGTTTTACGGTGTTTTTTGGCATATTTATAGAAACTAACGGGTTATGAACCATTTTTTATGTTTAACAACTTTTTTTGTAGAAATCCTTCATTTTCCTTTCGATAGTTAACACTATCGAAATAAAGTTTACGCTAAATTCATAATTTTTTATTTTTTATACTATATTCCGTTATATTGTTGTATAATATCTATGAAAGCGCTTATTATTTCAATATACATAATTCAAACTAAATTTTATCAAAACATTCTAACTATTATACCTATATTTAAATGCAACAATTATAGCTATTAGTATAGGCATACCAAATATATCCACCCCATTTTTCTGTAAAATTACTTTATAAAGTGAAAGATTAACTTGGGTGATAAGTTATTGTGAATGTTTTTTTACAAAACAGATAAGTAATAGTGTTTGGTATTATGTAAATTATTGTAATAACATAAGAGTAAAGAAAACATTTACATTGATTATTGATTCATTACTTATTGAAAAAGAGCAAAATGCACCTTTGTATGGAAAAGGATTATATGCATTGGGAGGTTTAAACAAATGACGAGGAAGAATACAACGACAAACCCTTGGGCCAAGTTCCACGGTCCGAACCTTGGTTATGTTATTGAGCAGTATGATCTTTACGTAACTGGAGCAGGTTCTGTTGATCCGGAATTACAAGAGCTTTTTGAAATTTTTGGAGCTCCTTCGTTTCAAGATGATGTCGTAACAGGGGACAACACAGCAACACATTTTTCTCCTCAAAACACAGGTAACATTGAAAAGATTCTTAAAGTCGTTCAACTTGTTGAGCAGATTCGTTCTTTCGGGCACACGTTGGCTCACATTAATCCGATGGAAGATGCTGCAAATGGACAATCACTTCTTGAGAAAGCAATGAGTGGACTGAGCGATGCTGACTTGAAAGCGATTCCAGCGAAAACAGTATGGCAAGATGCACCAGAAGGTATTCACACTGCACTTGATGTAATTCATAGATTAAAAGACGTTTATACAAAATCTTTAGCTTATGAATTTTCTCATATACAAGATAGTGAAGAACGCGCGTGGTTGCATCAAATGGTGGAATCAAATTCATTGCGTCAACCACTATCAAATAAAAAACGAACTGCTCTTTTAAAACGTTTAACAGCTGTTGAAGGTTTCGAGCAATTCTTGCATAAAACATTCGTTGGGCAAAAACGTTTCTCTATCGAGGGCGTTGATATGCTTGTACCTGTTTTAGATGAAATTGTTCTAGAAGGTGCTAAGAACGGCGTAGAGGATGTCATGATTGGTATGGCTCACCGCGGTCGTCTAAGCGTACTTGCTCACGTATTAGAAAAACCATATAGTCACATGTTTGCTGAGTTCAAACATGCAAAAATAGAAGGCGCAGTAGCCAATTCTGGCTGGACTGGCGACGTAAAATACCACCTAGGTAGAGAACAAGTCGTTAGTAACGAAGAAGTTAGCACTCGCGTGACATTAGCAAATAACCCGAGTCATCTTGAGTTCGTGAATCCTGTAGTAGAAGGTTTCGCACGTGCCGCTCAAGAGAATCGTAAAAAATCTGGTCTTCCAGATCAAGATACTTCAAAATCATTCGTAATTTTAGTTCATGGTGATGCTGCATTCCCTGGTCAAGGTATTGTATCTGAAACGTTGAACTTAAGCAGATTGAACGCGTATCAAACAGGCGGAACGATTCATGTTATCGCAAACAATGCAGTTGGTTTTACGACTGATAGCTATGATTCTCGTTCTACGAAATATTCAAGTGACCTTGCAAAAGGTTTCGATATTCCAATTGTTCACGTAAACGCTGATGATCCGGAAGCTTGTCTTGCTGCTGCTAACCTTGCGATTCAATATCGCATGTTGTTCAAAAAAGACTTCTTAATCGATTTAATTGGTTACCGCCGCTACGGTCATAACGAAATGGATGACCCAGCAGTTACGCAACCACAAGTGTACAAAAAAATTAAAAATCACCCAACTGTAAGAGCAATTTACGCAGATCAATTACAAACTGCTGGTGTTCTAAATGCAGATGAAGTTGAAACAATTACACAGTTTATACAAGAGCAATTAAAATCCGACTATGCACAAGTACCACCAGCTGATACGGGTGATGCAACAATTCACGTTAAAGTGCCAGATGTTGTTGCAAAAGGTATTCAACCAATCGATACTGGTGTTGAGATTGACTCACTTCGTGCAATTAATGAAGGTCTACTATCTTGGCCAGAAGGATTTAACGTATATCCAAAAGTGAAGAAAATTCTTGAGCGCCGTAAAGATGCTCTTGAAGAGAACGGTAAAATTGAATGGGCACTTGCTGAATCGTTAGCATTCGCTTCTATTTTACAAGAAGGTACGCCAATTCGTTTAACTGGTCAAGATTCACAGCGTGGTACATTCGCACACCGTCATATAGTATTACACGATACTGATACAAACGAAACATATTCACCGTTACACCGTTTACCAAACATTAATGCTTCGTTCTCTGTTCATAACAGTCCGTTATCAGAGGCCGCTGTTGTTGGTTACGAATATGGTTATAACGTATTCGCTCCAGAAACTCTTGTTATGTGGGAAGCGCAATATGGTGACTTCTCAAATACTGCGCAAGCATTATTTGATCAATATGTTTCAGCTGGAAGAGCAAAATGGGGTCAAAAATCTGGTTTAGTTCTTCTATTACCACACGGTTATGAAGGTCAAGGACCAGAGCACTCTAGTGCACGTCCAGAGCGTTTCTTACAGTTAGCTGCTGAGAATAACTGGACAGTTGCAAACTTAACGAGCGCGGCACAATACTTCCATATCCTGCGTCGTCAAGCATCTATCTTAGGAACAGAAGCTGTTCGACCATTAGTACTGATGACGCCGAAGAGTTTATTACGTCACCCACTTACGCTTTCAACTGCTAATCAGTTAAGCGAAGGACGATTCCAACCTGCTTTAGAACAAGAAAACCTTGGTATGAAACCAAATAAAGTAAAACGTCTTGTTTTAAGTACAGGTAAAATGGCGATTGACTTAGCAGCAGAAATCGAGTCTGGTAAACATGAGTACAACTTAGACGAAGTTCATGTCGTTCGTATTGAGCAATTGTACCCATTCCCTGCTGAGAAAGTTCAATCTATTATTAAACGCTTTAAAAACTTAGAAGAAATCATTTGGGTTCAAGAAGAACCTCGTAATATGGGCGCATGGCATTACATGGCTCCAATTCTGTTCGAACTTGCTGGAGATAAAGTGAAAACAGGTTACATTGGACGTCCTGATCGCTCTAGTCCATCTGGAGGCGATCCATTCGCTCACAAAGCTGAGCAAGAACTAATTGTTGCACATGCTTTAGATGTGAAGTATAACTTCCGTCAAGATAAACAAGAAATTGAAGTTTACAGCAACTAAAAAGTAACAATGAAGGTTTCTAGCTTGTTTCTTGGGCAGAATATCTGCCCAAGGCCAGGCTAACAAATGGAGATTACCGAAGACAAAAGAAGAAAAAACACACCGTTAGGCAAATAAGGGGAGGACATTTAAAATGATCGAAATTAAAGTACCTGAGCTTGCAGAATCTATTACCGAAGGAACTATTTCACAATGGCTTATCAACGTAGGCGACAAAGTTGAGAAAGGTGGCAGCGTTGTTGAGCTTGAAACTGATAAAGTCAATGTAGAAATCATTGCAGAAGATTCAGGTATTGTATCGAAGTTACTAGGCGAACCTGGGGATACAGTTGAAGTTGGCGCAACTATCGCAATTTTAGATGCTAATGGAGCACCAGTTGCAGTAAGTACACCTGCTCCAGCTGCTGAGCAACCAAAACAAGAAACAGCTGAAGCACCGAAAACTGCGGCTCCAAATGCTGAACAAACTACGGGTCTACAAGGCTTACCAAATACGAACCGTCCTATCGCATCACCAGCTGCTAGAAAAATGGCTCGTGAATTAGGAATCGACTTAAACGACGTACGTAGCACAGATCCACTTGGACGCGTGAGACCACATGATGTACAAGCTCATGCTGCAGCACCAAAAGAAGCACCAGCTGCTCCAAAGAGTCCAGCTCCTGCTCCAGTTGCAAAAACTGAATTCGAAAAACCAGTTGAGCGCGTGAAAATGTCCCGCCGCCGTCAAACAATTGCAAAACGTCTTGTAGAAGTTCAACAAACATCTGCAATGTTAACAACATTTAACGAAGTTGATATGAGCGCGATCATGGAATTACGTAAAGAACGCAAAGATGCTTTCGAGAAAAAACATGATGTACGTCTTGGCTTCATGTCATTCTTCACAAAAGCAGTTGTTGCAGCATTAAAACAATTCCCATTATTAAATGCTGAAATTCAAGGTGACGAGCTTATCATCAAAAAATTCTATGATATCGGTATTGCTGTAGCAGCTCCAGATGGATTAGTTGTTCCAGTTGTACGCGATGCTAACCAATTAAACTTCGCTGAAATCGAAAGTGAAATTCGTAATTTAGGTATGAAAGCACGTGATAACAAACTTTCATTAAAAGAACTACAAGGTGGTACATTTACAATTACAAACGGTGGTGTATTCGGTTCTCTAATGTCAACACCAATCCTAAATAGCCCTCAAGTTGGTATTTTAGGAATGCATAAAATCCAAGTACGCCCAGTTGCAATTGATAACGAGCGTATGGAAAACCGCCCAATGATGTACATTGCTTTATCTTACGATCACCGTATTGTTGATGGTAAAGAAGCAGTTAGCTTCCTTGTTGCTGTTAAAGATATGCTTGAAGATCCAAAGTCATTATTATTAGAAGGTTGATAGATTAAAATCTATTAAAGGCTGTAGAATGAATCATTCTACAGCCTTTTTTTATTGTGTTCATACGGGACAAATTTCATGACATAAAGTAATAATGTATGCCTAAACGTAAGGAGGATTAAAATGAATAACCTTCCAATTCATGCAAAACTTAAAGTAAATAAGGATACTTTCTTCCTCCCCGATTCAAACGGGGGTGTCTATTTTCGAAATAACGCCAGTTCATTTCGCATGGACGGTGATGGAATTTATGACTGGATTGAAAAATTAATGCCCATGTTTAACGGTAATTATTCTTTAGCAGAAATAACTGATGGACTCCCTCTCCCCTATCAAAATCGTGTATTTGAAATTGGAGAGGTTTTATATGAAAATGGTTTCGTTCGTGATGCAAATCAAGATGCACCTCATGAATTAAACAGTACATTACTCGACAGATATGCTTCACAAATTGAATTTTTAGAAGCTGATTCTCATTCAGGTGCTTTAAAATTCGAAACGTACCGCGGGGCAAATGTACTTGTACTTGGTTCTGGGGATATGCTTACTTCCTTAGTTTCTTCTTTGTTAGAATCTGGTTTACCTACATTTCATTACCTCGTTACAGATCGGGATGAAACAAACTATGACAGAATACATGAGCTAATAGAACGTGCATATGAAGTTGATAACAATGTACTCCTTCAAGAAATCGATACTACAATTGACCGTCCCTTGCATGAAGTATTCGAACCTTTTGATTGGATTTTATATGTTTCTCAAAATGGGGACATTGATGGTTTACAAACAGTTCACACTATTTGTAGAGAAACGAAAAAGAATTTCATACCAGCTATTTGTTTATCTACACTCGGTATAGCTGGGCCTGTCGTAACGGAAAATCGTGATGAATGCTGGGAATCCGCATGGCATCGACTACATGAAACGAATTTACAAAATGAAAATTCATCTGATTCCTTCTCACCAATTACATCTGCAATGTTAACAAATGTAATCGTTTTTGAATTATTTAAGCATGTCGCAGATGATTCACATCGGGAAAAAGAAGCACAATTCTTTTTATTAAACTATGAAACACTTGAAGGAACGTGGCATTCTTTTATAAAACATCCTCTTGCAACTGATGAAAGTTTTACAATTGATACGATAGAAAATCTTTCTGAAAAACTTGAGCATCGGTCGAACCAACATACTTCAACTGATGTATTCCGATTTTTTGACTCATTAACTTCTAAAGAAGCCGGTATATTCCATGTATGGGATGAACAAGATTCATATCAATTACCGTTATCACAATGCTATATTCAAGTAGCCACTCCACTATCAGATGGCCCAGCTCCCCTTCTGCCTCTTATGACTTGCAGTGGATTGACTCATAATGAAGCACGCCGAGAAGCTGGTTTAACAGGAATTGAAACATATGTAGCAGAAATCATTCACCGCCTTATTCCTGAACATAACGATATCGGTATCGGTGCTGGAGAAACGATGACAGAAGGATTTTACCGGGCACTACAGCAACATTTAAACAATAAACTGTATGAGCGGCATTCACATATGCTAGAAGAACTTACAACGATTGATTTAACTGATATTCACGATAAACATTGTAGATTTTATTACGAAGCTCTCTCTACAATTCATGAAACACCTAAAATCGCAATGAGTGAAGAGATTCTCAGTTTCCCAGCCGTTTGGGTTGGTATAAATGATAGATGGTACGGTGCATCTAATATTAATATGACGTTAGCGTTACGAAACGCACTACAACTATCACTCTTTCACGTTCAAAATGAAGAAATTCCTTACAGAGCTAATATTTTGTATGACTCATCTATTATTTTATATGACACTGATTCTTTTAGGGTGGAAATACAAGCGGAAGAAGAAATTCCAAGCGTACAATCTTTACAACTCGCCTTACAACATTTAGAAGAACATAATTTTTATCCATTCGTATTTGATTTAGCGATTGAACCATTTTTGAAAGAAAACTTAGACGGTGTGTACGGAGTATTAATTGCAAAGGAGGACGGTCTATGACTCAAAATATATTGCTTATAGGGGATGGCCTTCTTGCAGACTATGTACATGATCAATTATGCAAACAATATTCCATCATTCGTCAGCATACCCTTACAGAAGAACTCCCTGAAAATATTTATCTCGCTCTCGTATTACATGATGGATCTCCTTCTACTATTCATCATGATGCTGAGCTAATTTTTCGGTCAAATCATATTCCGTGGCTACGTGGTTTTACTTCATTTGGCGAAGGTATTATCGGTCCTTACATTCATCCTCTTACGCCCGGATGTTCCCATTGTTCTGATGGACGCCGTTTTATCGCTGGCTTTGATCAAAAAGAAATGTGGGAACTACAGCGGAAATATGCCTTTAAAGCCGAAAATGGAACGAGGCGTGATGTACGTGCCACCCAAAATGGAATGTTACAAATGTGCCATCTTATTTGCGCAGAAACAGAAAAAATATTAACTCATAACCATTCTTCTTTAGAAAATGAACTTATTTTACTAAACTTACAAACATTACAATGTACGCGGCATTCTTTTCTTCCAGATCCTCTCTGTCCTGTATGTAGCAATTTACCTGATGATACTGCGGATGCGGCGGAAGTTTCTTTACAACCGAGTTTAAAAGTAAGCACCGAAACGTATCGCTGCCGTTCCATTCATGAATTAAACACATTTTTAACGAAAGACTATTTAGATTATCGGATCGGTATGTTGAACGGCAAAATGCAGCATTCTTTATTGCCATTCGCTGACGTCATTATAAACATGCCATTAATGTTTGGAAATGAAGGTGTTGCAGGCCGAACTCATTCATTTGCAGTGAGTGAAGCAACTGCTATTTTAGAAGGTTTAGAACGATATTGCGGTATGTCGCCTCGCGGGAAAAAGACAAATGTGCATGGTAGTTTTCATGATTTAGAGGAACATGCACTAAATCCCCTCACACTCGGTGTACATACAAATGAACATTACAATCGTGATAATTTTCCATTTAAGCCGTTTGATCCTGATTATGAGCAAAACTGGGTATGGGGATATTCTTTATCACAAAACAGACCGCTTTTAGTTCCTGAATCAATTGCTTATTATAGCCTCGGTCATCGAGATGCTTTCGTGTATGAAACATCAAATGGATGTGCAATTGGCGGTAGTTTAGAAGAAGCGATTTTTCACGGCATTTTAGAAATTGTAGAGCGTGATGCCTTCTTACTCACTTGGTATGCCGAATTACCTCTTCCCCGCCTTGATCTGAGTTCAGCAAATGATACAGAATTACAATTAATGATTCAGCGGTTACGTACGATTACCGGATATGAATTACACGCTTTTAATGCGACGATGGAACACGGCATCCCGAGCTTATGGGTAATTGCAAAAAATACACGTGAAAATGGAATGAACGTTGTTTGTGCGGGAGGCGCTCATTTAGATCCTATTCGAGCTTTAAAAAGTGCCATTCAAGAAATCGCAGGCATGTTACTTATAACAGACGATGAGCTCGAGCACAAAAGAGAATACTATGAAAAATGCTTACAAGATCCTTATTTCGTTAATAAAATGGAAGACCACAGTATGCTGTACGGATTGAAAGAAACGGAAGAACGTCTTCACTTCCTTTTACGAGAAGATGCACCGGTGCAAACGTTCCAAGAAATGAATGTATCACAGTCATTTGATATGGATTTAACATCCGATCTCCACCAACTTTTAAATCGTTTGCATCAATCTAATCTTGAAATAATCGTTGTAGATCAAACCGTTCCCCTTATAGAAAAGAACGGACTACACTGTGTAAAAGTCATTATTCCAGGCATGTTACCGATGACATTCGGCCATCACCTTACTCGTGTTACAGGATTAGATAGAGTCTATACCGTACCGATGACACTTGGATATAGCACTGAACCGTTAACAAATGAACAATTAAATCCACATCCGCACCCGTTTCCATAGTAAAGGAGGGATTTCATGCAGCTAGATACTTTTTTACATCATCTCCATTTCTCTATTGATGAAATTATGCCGAATCATGAGGTGGACTGGAAAGACGCACCGCTTCCTTATAAATTATATCGAAATGTACCTACCATCCCGCTCTCCTTAGAAATCCCATTATCTTTATCGAACTCTTCTACTACACCTACTCTAAATGAGATTGGTCACTACCTTTGGTATTCATTTGGTGTAACACAATTATGTCAGCTAAATAGCGAGAGAAATGTATTACGCAGATCCATTCCTTCAGGCGGTGCTTTATATCCGAATGAATTGTATATCTATTTAAAGATTGACGATTATCCAGACGGCATTTACCATTATGACGCCGCGCATCATCGACTTATTTTACTTCGCGAAGGAAATTTCGATTCTTATTTAGCAGACGCACTCGGTAATCGCTGTAATATACATGATTGTTTCGGTGCCGCATTCGTATCCACTATGTTTTGGAAAAACTTCTTTAAATACAATAACTTTTCATATCGCCTTCAAGGATTAGATAGCGGGGTTCTCATTGGACAATTACTAGAATGTGCAAAACAGTTCGGTTATACGAACGGCGTATACTTTCAATTTCTAGACCGTGCACTGAACCATTTACTCGGATTGTCAGAAGGTGAAGAAAGTGTGTATGCCGTTATTCCTTTAAGTACGGAGCCAGAAACTAATTGGTTTCACAATGATTACCGTGAAAATAAAACAGTTACTTCTCATGAGTTGTTGCAACAAATTCCGCCGCTCGCACATGAACATTTCGTTCGCTCAAAACATGTAAATGAACATCCGATGATAACAAAAATAAATGAAGCTTCTATGATTGAATCGACAGAACACTTCCAAACACTACATCATGAAGAGCACTATCAACATAATACGTACGCTGTACAGCTACCGAAAGTAGAACGGTTATCGTATGATTTCCTACAACTTTGTAAAAAACGATATTCTCCTGATGCGGACTTTATTTTAACGAAATGGGATGCAGCTGAGCTCGCTACTTTACTACAAGAAGCGAGCCTCTCCTTCCCCTATTACAGCGACCTTGATGGTAAGTATGTAAATGAAAATGCACGCGTCTCATTATATGGATGTTTCTATAACGTAAAAGATATAGAAAACGGTGCTTACACTTATAACAGTAAAACACATTCCATACAACCACTTCGATATGGGGACCTTCGTTATCTCCTTCAATCTAGTATGACGATGGATAACGTAAACCTTTTTCAAGTACCACTTTGCTTACATGTAGTCGGAAAGAAAGATTACTATACACGTGCATTAGGTTATAGAGGATACCGTATTCACCAAATGGAAGCTGGTATCCTCGTTCATAAACTCGTTTTTACTGCAACTGCTATGGGGATGGGCGGGCATCCTTTACTAAGTTTTGATACAAATTCATGTGATCAATTGTACGGAATTGATGCTGGAAATGAAACGTCTCTCATTCAAATTCCTGTTGGGGCGTATCGGGCGCGGAATTGGTTAAAAGGGGCTTTGCATAATTAGAAGCACGCCGGTAGACGGCGTGCTTTTTTTAAAGGACTTAATTTATAAAAAGCGAAATGAGTATATATTCTTACATAAAAGGAGAATGTAACTTGAACATTTTACAACGATTAATTCAGCAAGCAAAAAACCCTCGCGGTACAATTGGTTCTTCCATGCTTTGTATTATGAACGCTGCACATATGAGACTAACAAATTGGGGATTACAAAAAATACATATACGTAAAGATGCAATTACTTTAGATATTGGTTGTGGCGGCGGCAAAACAATACATACTCTTTCAAAACGAATTCCATTTGGGAAAATATATGGAATTGATTATTCAGATCAAGCTGTTGAAAACTCAAAGAAAGCCAATATACAGGACGTAAAAAAAGGAAAAGTAATCATTCATCAGGCAAGTGTCTCCTCTATTCCTTACAATACAAACTTCTTCGATCTCATAACCGCTTTTCAAACACACTACTTTTGGCCCGATGTGGAACAAGATATAAAAGAAATATTTCGCGTCTTACAACCGAATGGATCTTTTTTATTAGTAGCTGAAACTTTCAAAATTCAATATCATATGGAGAAATGGAAAACGAATGAAGAATTAATAAACCTATTTTATAAAACAGGATTTACAAGTGTGAAATGCTATGAAGAAAGAGGTTGCCTTTGTGTAATAGGAATTAAGTAAAAAGCAGACCCTTTGAGGTCTGCTTTTTACTAGATTAACTTAAAAATACTCTTAATTTGTCTAGCAAATAACCAATTTTTCGTACCGTAGTTATCATTTAAACTATCTAAATTAATAGATTGTCCGTTAGCAAACTTTAATTCTAATGTTGTATTTTTGTCATTTGTTTTTAAATTATTATTTGTAATGTCATCATACTTTAATTTTTCAATCTCAATATATTCGTCTTTTTCTTGTCCAATCACGACATGGTCTTGGAAGAAGAAAAATACTTCTACCTTTTTACCGAAACAAAATACATTTTTCGTATAAATTAATGTCGCGTTATCAAGTCCGACACATACTTCTTTCATTTCTTCCACAACGTGTCCAAAGTCTTCTTCATGTCTTGCATTTGATTCAACAATCCATTCTTCGATTGTTTTCATATTAATTGCCATACTGCGCCCCCTGGTTCGTTCATTGCTTCGTTTAAAAAATAAATACTATATGAAAATATAAGCGATTAGTAATATGTTTTCAAGGGGGAACGGTATATTCAAAATAAAGCGAAACTTTAATCAATAGGGGTCTTGATCCCCACTGATTATTAGTTGAACCAATCGGGCTTTTACGGGCAGTTGATCCCCCACCTAACTTCTTTGCTTTCGCTGAATTTTGAGGTAGGGGTCTTACTGTCCGCAAATAGCGGGATAAGGTTAAATTTCAAAGTAATATAAAAGGAACACCAATTTCATTAAATTTTAAACGTTTGAACGAGACATTCTTCATCATCAATTAACTGCTCTTTCTCATCAAATTCAATGTTCAGTTTTTTATATACGTTCTTCCAAAACGACACTGCTGGTACATTTTTTAGAAGTTCGATAACGAAATATTGTCCTCTTTTCTCTTCTAGTAAATTTTCAACAGCTTGTTTACCGATTCCTTTTCCTTTATATTGATTCAATATGAAAATATCATTAATACCAAAATCATTTTCCTTCTTCAAAAACGGACGTTCCAGTAGTAATAAGAATCCTACAATACTATGATTAACTTTTATAAAATACGGCGTGATTCCGTCATTTTTCCAAAACATATGCAAATCTTCGTATTCAAAAAATCCGTTCGCTCCGATAGTTATATTCATAGTGAACTTAGAAAGGTCATGAAGATATAAAGCGTACAAATTACGTAATATTTCTTTTTCTGATTCTTGAACTTTTTGAAGTGCTACAATCATAAAAAAACTCCCCTTCCACATATGTAACTATTTCCCGATCCTCTTCATTCGACAAAAATGATAATTCCCCTTTAACAAAAAAATAGCACTTTAAAAAGTGCTATTCTGCTCTCCTTGCCGCTTGCTGAATTGGATCCCAAACGCTGTTATATGGTGGTGCGTAACTTAAATCGACATCTTCTAAATCGTGAATGCTCATTTTATTGAAAAGTGCCATTGCAATCACATCAATACGTTTATCTACGCCTTCTTCTCCAATTACTTGTCCGCCCAATAATTGTTTCGTATCGGAGCGATATAGTAATTTCAAGTAAAGTGGTTTTGCATTTGGATAATAGCCCGCCATATTTGTAGAATCTACTTTGACCGTTTTATACGGAATGTGTAGCCCTTTTGCTTCTTTTTCATTTAAGCCTGTTCTTGCGAGTGTCAAATCCATAAATTTAATAATGCCTGTGCCTAACGTACCTTTAAAAGCTCTTCGTTTATCAAGCATATTCAGTCCAGCAAGTCGCCCTTGCTTATTGGCAGTCGTTCCGAGTGGGATATGATCATGAATTTCCTTTATAACGTGGTAATGTGTTGCGCAATCACCGGCTGCATATACGTCTTGCACATTTGTTTGCATATATGCATTTACTTCGATTGCTCCTTTATGATTCTTACGTATATTTGTCCCTTCAAGAAAATCAGTATTTGGCTTCACTCCAACCGACACTAAAACAAGATCTGCTTTATACGTACCTTTATCCGTTTCGATTGCTTCTACTCGTTCATTTCCTTTAAATGCTTTTACATTTTCATTCGTTAAAATTTCAATATGATGCTTATCTGCTTCTTTATGTATGTACTCTGCCATATCTGCATCATAAATCGTACCGATATGATCATTTCGCTCAATCATTCTTACTTTCTTACCAAGTTCGACGAATGTTTCTGCCATCTCAAGTCCAATGGCACCACCGCCAATAATCGTTACATCTTCAACTTTATTCGTTTCTAGCGTTTTTAATATGCGCTCAGCATCAGGAATTGTTTTTAAAAGATGAACGCCTTGTAATTCCCGTCCTTCCCATTCTGGCATAACAGGACGCACTCCAGTCGCAATTAATAATCGATCATACGGAAATTCAAAGACATCCTTCGTCTTCGTATGCTCTGCGTACACCATTTTCTTTTCCGTATCTACTTTCGTTACTTCATGACGCACTTTCGCATCAATTCCATATTTCTCACGAAACGTCTTTACGTTGCGCGCGATTAACTTTTCAGTTGAAGCGATAGCACCGCTAATAACATAAGGTAATCCGCACTGAGCGTATGAATAGATTTCACCTTTTTCTAGCGTCACAACATTTGCAGTTTCATCGTTTCTAATAATTTGCATAGCTGCACTCATACCAGCTGCATCTCCGCCAATAATGACATAGTTCACTTTACCACTCCTTCTTTTTTACATACTCTTTACGTTTTCCATATTTTATAGAAATAACACCTACTTCCATTGTAAAGAAAGAGAATTTCATCTTCAAATTTTGTGCACAAACTTATGTATGAATAGGTACCTGTCGTGTCTTATAAACAACATGTTTAATATCCTATAACAGTAACCAGTTGAAAGTAGGTGAAACATACATGTGCGCCGGCCTTCTCGTCCAGCTTCCAGAGGAACCGATAGAACCGAAACCCGCCCTCCCGCTTGAACAGGAGTTTACCGTTAGTGTAACTTTATACAGTGCTCGTGCTTGGTTATCTGACAATGACACTTTCTCACAAACTATTTGGAAAGCTACCCGCTTCGCTTCTGCATCACATGCTCGCAAGGCCATCTTTCCAGTCGGTACTGTTAAAATTTTAAATTTTTCTGACGATACAATAACAGTTACTGCATCCTCAGAATCAGATGATGCTCTTAAAATAATCGTCCCTCCTCATTCTGAAGCTGCTTTAACGTCTAGTTCTTTATCTGATGTGCAAGCCAGTACATCAGGAGGGGCAAGTAAAGTCACATTTCTCTTTCATATCTTTTTCTCTAGGGAACCTGGTCCAGCCAAATAACGATAGAAAAGGTACAGCAATATACACTGTACCTTTTTCACGCGCTCTATTCTCTTGATTTGATTAGTTCAATATTATAAGTTTCGATATCTGTTAACTTTCCTGTAAAATAAGGATTTTCTCTATACCAAGACTGTTTTGCAAAATACACTTGCATATCTTTCGTTTGAAAAATATGTCCATGCCTTGCATATATTTCATTTCTAGCAATTTTCAACTGCTCTTTCGATAAATATGTTAAATCTGCGCTCGTTAATTTTCGAATATCACTATCAGGAAAGATGAAACCATTATATACATACTCAGTCGTAGGTGGCGGGGTAACATTATAAACAACTGGTTTTTCTGTACTTTTCTTTTGAAATGGAAGATTATAAGACGAAAGTGCCGTTACCGTCTCTACTTTTGTCGTTTCCCGTCCACTTTCTCCATTTCGTTCTAAATAAATCGTCGCACTTCCATCAGTCGCTACAGGCCCCCATGTAATTTCTTCTCCTGCAAGCGCTGTAACTGGTTTTTGATTTACGTACAATGTTGCACCAGGCGCGTTCGTTTGAACTGTAATATATTGACCTTGCAACGTTAAATCTATCGTTACGTTATTTTGGCTTTGTTTCATAAGTACAACCTTTTCCTCACGAGATAGTTTTACATAGTCATTTTTATATTCTGATTGAAACACTTGATTTCCCGGAAGAAATGGCCCATATTGCTTCTCAAACTTTTTGTCATCTGTCTTATCAATTTCTTTTCCGTTCATTTTTAACGATACGCCTTTTTCATTTGTAAGCAAAGTTGTATAGTACGTCTTCGCTTTCAATTTATATCGATCAAATATAAAGAAATACTTTCCGTCTTTCGTTAATGAAAAATCAGCTCTTTCTATTCCGTCCCGTTGTTTTTCACCTTGTCTCAAATATTCTTTTAATTCATTTACGTAAGATGGATTTTCTTTTATATATGAAAATAGAGGCTTTACACTCTCTCTCGTTATCGTAACCGATGGATCATCTGTCGTAACGATCTCAGCTAATTTCTCTCCGTCCCGCTCTTGTAAAATCGTAATCATCCGGTCTACTTGTGCCACCTGCGTATAATACGATGATCCGTACAAATACAATCCAATAATCGCTATAACAAATAGTGCTAACAGTGTAATGCCAACTTTTGTACCACCGCTCATGTTCTTCTTTACTACAGGACTTCCCCTCTTCGTCCCACAGTTTTGACAAAATTGCACACCATCTTCAAACTGAACTCCGCACTTTGTACATACATTCATTCAGTCAACCACCTTTTCATTAGAAGCCAGTTATTCCCTGTGTTAAGGCTTGAATTATCGTGCTAATGTAAGACCAAAGTACAATGAACGTTGCAATTCCAATTAAAACATTTGCAATAATAAGTGTGTAAACGAGATCTAATCCGCCATTGTCTAGTTTTAATACGGCTACAGTTATACTAATCCCTATATAAGTTGCAACTACCGATAATAATATCGGTAAGAAAAAGATTAATAAAAAACTAAAAAGAAAAGAAAGAACTAATATGACAATAGCCGGCGTCGCTATCGTTCCCCATATACCAAATACTTCAAGAAACGAAAAAGATGATTTCATCATCTTACCACTTACAAAAATAATAAATCCGACAAATAAAGTTAAAATTAATAAAAAGAAAAAGACCGTTATAGATTCTCCAAAAAACGTGGGAGTAGATATATCTGGTGCAAATGTTCTCGTAACTGCTGATGCTGCACTCATCATTCTATAAAAAATACATGCTCCTAAAAAACAAATAAGAACAAGACTTACAATTCCATTTCGCACTTCAATAGTGCCGCTTTTCATAATCGCTGTCGGTGCTTGTAATGCATGTTTAAAAAATTGAAAATAGCCGCTCGCAAACCGCTTCGCTTGTTCTACCGTTTCATTTGGACGCGTTTCCTTTTCTTGTGCCGCGCGCGCTTGTTCCTGCCCTTCTTCTTTGCCACTACTTGCCACTACTTCTTCCGTTAACGAATGTCCACAATTCCCGCAAAACTTTGCCTCTACTGCATGTTCTGTATGACATGACGGACATTTCATTCTCTTATCCCTCCTTAAGCATATACCTTATAGGGTGTTACAAGTTCAATATATGAATTTGTACATAAAACATGACTACAAGAAAAAGATTCTGAAATCCTTCTTCCGAAAGAAAATATATGTGCTAGCAATCTTGAAAAAAAATGCTATTATGAAACAGAATAAATAATATTTTTAACAGATTGGATGAAAGAAAATGGAATTGGTAAACTCAATTTTTCAAATACTCCTTACAAGCGTAATCCAATTATTATCTTTAATTGGCGTTATCATTGTAATTGGATTTCTATTAGGCTATTTAGAATCTCTCACACGCATGTATTGGTCGAGAGCTTTTGGAAGAAAAGGATTCCTATTAACGGCTTGGATCGGTGTTCCGATTCACGAACTTGGACATGCCATTATGTGCGTACTGTTCCGTCATAAAATTGTGGCGACTCAGTTCTTCCCAACAGATACAAGTCAAGGGGCTTTAGGTTATATACAACATCAATACAATCAAAAAAGTGTGTATCAACGAATTGGGAATTTCTTTATCGGTATTGGGCCTATTATTTCTGGTATTACTGCATTAATCCTTTTAATGCGCTATTTCGTACCAGAATCATATTTTTTATTTAATACAACTCTCGAAAAAACGATTGCTTCTACTTCTATTAATGTAGAAATGATTCAAAACATGCTCTTGTCGACGTTTGTATTATTGAAAAGCTTATTTACAATCGGCAATTTATTGAATCCTTCCTTTTGGTTATTTTTATTTATCGCCATTTGCATTTCCGCACATATCGCTTTAAGTAAACCAGACATTAAAGGATCAATAGACGGTGTTGTCGTCATGTTTATCGTGTTATTTTTATTCAACATAATAGCAGGACTGTTTCAATACGACAGTAATCAGCTAATTGGACAGGTTATGAAATATAATATGTATCTCATTGCGTTTTCTAGTGTGGCACTGCTGTTCTCTTGTCTTTCTACACTCGTTAGTTTTTCGTTTTATAAAATAAGAAGAGGGCGTTCTTTTTGAACGCCCTCTTCTTATTAATTATTCCCCTTATAATCACAATGCTCAACAGGCACACGAGCATGCCCCTCTTCATCAGTACACCATGACTGTGATTGGAAGGCAAGAAAGATACCAATCCATTCTTCTTCCTTTTCAAAGTGAATAAGTATTCCTCCGTCTTGCCATATGCCATCATCACCTTGCCATTTTTCTACATTCCCTTGATTCATGTGAATATCATGTATACCGTTTCCTGGTTTGAAATGAAAATAGGAATCTGGTGTATTTTCTTCTGGTCCCCATCTTTCGCCAAACGCGTAAATAATTGCTTTTTCTTCCATCGCTCGCTTTATATAACGTTCTATTTTTTCGTTTAAATCATTATCTGCTCCTTCTTTTTCGGGAGGCAAAGGAATCATTTGTTTTGAGTCAAATAGATTTCCTCTTACATAATCTAAAGCTACTTTCGGTTCATTATTTTTTACTTCCGTAAAACCAAATGGTAATGTCGGTAAAATATGAATCGCCTCTGACCTAATATTGTTACTCGCAAAATATAAAACTTCTGACGGATAACTTTGCGACTTTACGTTAATAGCAATACGATAATCTACTCCAGTCTCGCCCTGTAAATGAACTTGATAATGAGGTGTTTTCCCTTTTCCCATCTTTGATTGTATAACTGTACCTTTTAACACGCCGTAATTTTTTAAGGGCATACATTTCATCTCCTATTCATCTAAAATCGGCAAGGATCCCCCCTACTTCAATCGTGTGAAGGGCGATAGCCCAACGATAAGTGGGGGAGGAATTGCCGGCAGATACGGTATGGTACGTTAAAAACCCTAAGATTCTGTACCATATCAAGTATCTGAAACTTCCACCTTGCCTCCTACTTTCTCTACTTAAGTTGTTTGCTTTCACTAAAAATCTGTTACAATTTAATTAGTGAAAGGCGGTGAAAATAATGCCTACAATTACTGCAAAAATACAAATCCATGTTTCCGATAATCAAGCTGAAAGTCTAAAGATAACAACGAACGCTTACCGCAAGGCTTGTAATTGGTTATCAAAACACATATTTGAAACAAAGAACCTTAATCAAGTAAATCTCAATAACTTATATTATTCTGATTTGCGAAATCAATTTAGGTTAAAAAGTCAAATGGCTCAATCTGTGATGAAAACTGTAATTGCTCGTTACAAGTCGGCTAAATCAAATGGACATGAATGGTCTTTGATTGACTTCAAACTTGCAGAATATGATTTAGTCTGGAATCGAGATTATTCACTAACCAAAAACCAATTTAGTGTAAACACGCTTGAAGGTCGCCTAAAACTAAATTATGAGCGTAAGGCTATGAAGAAATACTTCAACAGCACTTGGAAATTTGGTACTGCTAAATTAGTGCATAAGTACAAAAAGTGGTTCTTACATATCCCGATGACAAAAGAGTACCAAACATTAGATTTCGCAGATGTAAACAATATCGTTGGTGTTGATTTAGGAATCAACTTCCTTGCAACCACTTATGATAGTCAGGGCAAAACAACCTTCTACAACGGAAATATTGTTAAACATAAGCGTGGTAAATTTAAAGCTACTCGTAAGCAATTACAAACACGACAAACACCATCTTCTCGTAAGAAAATAAAACAAATTGGATCAAGAGAAAACCGTTATGTAACTGATGTAAACCATCAAATTACAAAGGCACTCGTTGAGGCATACCCTAGAGGTACTATGTTTGTTTTAGAAGACTTAACAGGGGTTCGTTCTGCGACAGAGAAAGTACGAGTGAAAAACCGCTATGTTTCTGTATCTTGGGCTTTCTATCAGTTCCGTCAAATGCTTGAGTATAAAGCTGAATTGAATGGACAAAAGGTAATTGTGGTAGACCCCAAATATACTTCCCAAACTTGCCCTAAGTGCGGAAACATTGAAAAAGCGAATCGTAATAAAAAGCTACACACTTTTAAGTGTAAAAATTGCCAATACCAATCAAATGATGACCGTATTGGTGCGATGAATCTACACCGTAAGGGAATTAAGCATATCAGTGTAGTTACCACAGGAGTATAGCTCTTGTGGTAGGGGCGAAGTCAACCGTCCTTATGCTCCACCATACTAAGGTAGGAGAGCATTGCTCGTTCGTACTACTGGGTAGGAATAAGCGTAGTTGCTCTCTATGAGGGTAGAAGCACTGTCGAACTCCGACAGACGCAAGCCCCCACTTCAAACGACCCGTAAGGGTGTTAAGTGGCGGGTTGTTGACTTAGTAGAAGCTTTTCATATTTAAAACATTATCCATTCATAAAAAAAATCCTCCTATGTTAGGAGGATTTTTAATTTCTCAACATATACCAAACAATAACCTCTACCACTACAAGCAAAACCGCACCAAAAATCATTAACGTCGTCTTCTTTAATAGTTCATTTTCACGGTAAGGGATATTACATAAGTAAGCACCTAGTGTAATCCGTGATGGACAAGCGATTGTCGCTACTGATGATGCGGTGTTTTGAAGTGTTGTGACATATTGCCACGGGAGTGCTACGTTTTGTGCGGTTTGCATTTGTAGTTTTATAAACATTGCATTTGATCCTGCGTTACTACCTGTTAAAAATCCACCAATAGCGCCAATAAACGGCGCAACGAAAACGAAAAATGTTCCAAATGTATCACCAGCTGTCTTTGCGAGTAATGAATGCATGCCTGATGCACCCATTAGTTCTGAAATGGCGATAAACATTGTCGTCGTAATCGCAAAAGGAATCCATTGTTTGATCGTTTGTGAGAGTGATTGTTTAATAATATTAGACGGGATGCGGAAGAAAATAATAGTAAATAAGCAAGTCATACCGAGCCAAAATCCTGGTGAATATAGTAACTCTAGTTTGTAAGAGTATGATTTCAAATCAAGAACCGCATATGATCTGAACAAATCATGTAATGCTGGAACGAGGCGAGAAAGTAAAATACAAACTGTTAGAAATATATAAGGGCTAATAATTTTTATAATGGATACTTCTCTCTCCGTTGCAGCCGCATGCTCTGTTATAAGATTTTGCCCACTTTTTCCTTTTAATTTAATGATAAAAAAGCCAAAGGTAATCGTAACGATAGAACTTAATATCCCGGCTAGTTCAACACTTACGTATGCATTAGAAAGATAGATTCCGAGAGAAAATAATAGAAAGAATCCTACTCCTTCTTTCCACTTTTCTATAACCGCTTGCCAGCCGCCAACAACGTGTAAAGAAAGAATAACGAAGTAAGCAAACATCGGAATACTTAATAGCGCTGTATTTGTGCCAAGTGTTGTAAGAGGCATATTTATTAGCTGCGAACCGATAATCGTACCAGTTGCCATTGCGCCCCATGAACTAGCTAGTAAGCCGATGAATGAGAGTAGTACAGCTTGAAATGGTTTATATCCTAGTGAAAGAAAAATAGGTGCTGCAACCATGAAGCCGATACCGAATCCACTTACTGATTCAATAAGCGGGCAAATGCCAAAACACATAAGCAGCATTTGTAATAAGCGATCCTGAGTAACTTCTTCTAGAAAACGTGCTACTTGATCGATGTACCCCATTTTGTTCATGAGGTGAAATAAAAAAATACCGAAAAATAAAACGTACCCGACAATAAAACAAATTAACCACCCTTTAATCGTTGCGTGCACAGTTTCACTTATCCCTAATTGAAACGTTGGCGAGAGTAAAACGATTCCAACACATACAGCATAAGAAATTAACGAAGACCTTAATGACGTTTGTTTAAATAAAAATAAACAAATGAAAATCATCATAATTGGGATAAGTGCCAACAATATGGCCATGTTATCATCTCATTTCGTTTAAAATACAATTTTTAACTATTATATAACAGATGCTATAATTTTCAATTGTTTTTAAAACAGATTCAAAAAAGGAACCAAACGGCTCCTTTTCATTCACTCCCATTTTCTATTATCCTGAAAAACTGTCTGCTTTCCGACTATTTCTTTCAACACAACAAACACAATGTAAGTACATATTGCTTGCAATATAATATTCCAAAATTTCATTAATGTAAATGAATGAATCCGTAGAAATAATTCGTTTAATAATACAATCGAAACGATACTAAATAATTCTATACTAATCGAAAATAGACATATTTCTAAAATAGACTGTTCTTGAATGCGATTTAAGTTGGAAAAGATGAATACATATCCTAAAAATAGAGCCATTAACTCTATTTTCGTCATGCTAATGAGCCAAGCGTATAATGGTACAGTTAAAAATAGATATAGTAATTTACGTCTTAGCATGCCTTCTCCCCCTCTGAATTATATGTATTTTCTGTATATTTTAACATTTATTACGCAAAACAAAAAGAAGAGACTACGCCTCTTCTTTTTGTTTTGTTGCATATATTAATTCACATATTTCTTCTCGCTTTTCAGTTTCTAAAAGCTCAATGATCTTACTTCCAACGACAACTCCGTCGCATATTGTAGCCATTTCTTCTACATGTTCTTTTGTTGAAATGCCGAATCCAGCGACTACTGGTAAGTTGACGTGTGATTTTACTTTTTCTAAGTAACTATGAATCTCCTCTTTAAAGTTTTGACGTACTCCCGTTACGCCCGCTACTGTAACAGCATAAACGAACCCTTCTGATTCACTCGTGATTTTTTCAATTCTTTCAATAGGACTCGTTACGGTAACGAGTGGAATGAGCGCAATGTTTGCCTCTCGAAGTAACGGCGCAATAATATTTTGTTCTTCATACGGTAAGTCTGGAACGATAATACCATCCACACCGGCCTCTAAGCACTTCTCTACAAATCGTTCTTTTCCGAATGCGAGTACTGGATTTAAATATGTCATGAGTACAAACGGAATTTGCACTTCTTTCCTTACCTCTATTAATGCTTGAAAAATACCTTTTACTGTTACACCGCTATCTAGCGCTCGTTTCCCTGCTCTTTGAATCGTTGGACCGTCTGCGACTGGATCCGAAAACGGAATGCCGATTTCAACGATGCTCGCTCCTGCTTCATCTAAAAAACGAATTCTTTCTTTTAATTTTTCAAAGCCACCATCTCCGCCCATTACGTACGGAATAAATGCTTTCTTACCATTTTCAAACGCTGCTTTAATTTTTTCTACTCCCATTTTTTACACCTCTTCCATATAACGTTTTATACTCTCTACATCTTTATCCCCGCGGCCAGATAAACAAATGACGAGCCCTTCGTCTGTCTTCATTTGCGGCGCTAATTTTAATGCGTATGCGACAGCATGTGAACTTTCTAACGCCGGGATAATGCCTTCTTTTTTCGTTAATAATTGAAATGCTTCTAATGCTTCTTCGTCTGTTATCGACTGATAAGAAACGCGGCCAATATCTTTTAGCAAACTATGTTCTGGACCAACACCTGGATAATCAAGTCCTGCTGAAATAGAGTGTGCTTCTTGAATTTGCCCTTCTTCATTTTGCAGAAGATACATCATTGATCCGTGTAAAACTCCAACGCTTCCTTTCGTTAAAGTTGCTGCATGCTTTTCTGTATGAACTCCTTTTCCAGCTGCTTCTACGCCGTAAAGAGCAACTTCTTCATCATGTACAAATGGATAAAACATTCCCATCGCGTTACTCCCACCACCAATGCAAGCAACAACTGCTTCTGGTAATTTCCCCTCTAATTCTTCATATTGTTTCTTCGTCTCATTCCCAATTACACTTTGGAAATCACGGACAATTTGCGGGAATGGATGTGGTCCGAGAACAGATCCCATAATGTAGTGCGTATCATGCACATGTGAAACCCAGTAACGAAGCGCCTCGTTTACTGCATCTTTTAATGTACCGCTACCTGCCGCTACACTTTCTACTTTCGCTCCGAGTAATTCCATTCGGAACACATTTAATTTTTGACGTCTTACATCTTCTTCTCCCATAAAAATGACGCATTCTAACCCGAGAAGAGCACATACAGTAGCTGTTGCAACTCCGTGTTGTCCAGCTCCTGTTTCAGCGACAACTTTTTTCTTACCCATTCGCACCGCAAGTAGTGCCTGACCAATTGTATTGTTAATTTTATGAGCTCCTGTATGATTCAAATCTTCACGTTTTAAATAAATCTTTGCACCTCCGCAATACTTCGTCAGATTTTCAGCGAAATAAAGCGGTGTTTCTCTTCCGACGTACGTTTTTAAATAATAATTTAATTCCTTTTGAAATGCCTCATCTTGCATCGCTTCTTTATATGCTTCTTCTAGTTCTAGTACAGATTGCATTAACGTTTCTGGAACGTATCGTCCTCCGTATATACCGTAATGTCCTTTTTCATCTGGATATGCGTAGTTCATTTGGAACACTCCTTCGCTTTTATAATAAATTGTTTTATTTTCTCTACATCTTTCTTTCCTTCTGTCTCTACTCCGCTGCTCACATCGACCATATAAGGCCGAACAGTTCGAATTGCTTCTTCTATATTAAGAGCGTTTAATCCACCAGCTAATATCGTTTTCTTTCGCAATTCTTTTGGTATATGCCCAAGTAGTTCCCATGAAAATGTCTTTCCATTTCCTCCATGAAACTTTTCTTTCGGGCTATCAAATAATATATAATCCGCTTCATACCCTTGGGCGTTTTTCATATCACTCTCTGAAGTTACTCCTAGCGATTTTACAGACGGAATATTCAATCTTCTAATTTGATGATTGTCTTCATCCCCATGTAGTTGTACATGTGTTAACCCACACTCATCTGCAATTTTCTGGATCACTTCTACTGATTCATTTACGAAAACACCGATTTTTAACACGTTGGCTGGAAGCTCCTGAATGATTTCTTTCGCTCTCTTTGGAGTGATTTTTCGTTTACTTTCTGCAAAAACAAATCCGAGTGCATCTGCGCCATATTCGCACGCACTTTTCGCTGTTTCCACATCAGTGATGCCGCAAATTTTCACTTTCATATATTCACCTTACAATCTTCAAAAAAACTACTAATAGAAGATGATGTCATAAGCGCCTCTCCAACTAATACACCTTTGGCTCCAGCTCTTTTAACACGAATAATATCTTCTTTTGAATGAATGCCACTTTCACTAATCCAAAGTAGTTTCTCCTCATTCAATCTTTTTCCAAGCTTTTCAGTTTGGCTTAAATCTACTTCGAACGTTTTTAAATTACGATTATTAATGCCAATAACGTGCGGATTTAATACAATCGCAGTTTCTAATTCCTGTTCATCATGAACTTCAACAATCGCTTCCAGTCCTTTTTCTAACACGTAGCTATACAACTCTTTTAACTTCTCTTTCGTTAACGCTGCTACGATTAGTAAAATAATATCTGCTCCCG
The DNA here is from genome assembly GCF_052805735.1 of Bacillus sp. N6. Taxonomy (NCBI): domain Bacteria; kingdom Bacillati; phylum Bacillota; class Bacilli; order Caryophanales; family Bacillaceae; genus Bacillus; species Bacillus sp. N6. The sequence continues at coordinate 1,204,161 of NZ_CM127843.1, read as the reverse complement.
CTTCATACGCTCTATCGATTTGAATCTTATCGATTATGAAATCTTTACATAAAAGCGGAATGTTACTTTCTTCTCTTGCTGTTTGTAAATCGTGAAACGATCCTTTAAAAAATTGACCATCTGTTAAAACAGATACTGCTCCTGCACCACATTTCTCATATTTTCCCACTTGTTTTCGTACGTCAACGTGTAAATTGATATCTCCTTTTGATGGTGATGCTCGCTTTACTTCTGCAATGACAGTAAACTGCTGTAACGCTTCTACAAGTGAATGTGTCTTTCTTTTTGTTTTTACTGGTGTATATATTTCATATAACTCCGCAACTTCCTTTTTCTTCTGTTCTACAATTTTATCTAAAATCGTCCCCACTTTAGTTCACCCTTTCTAATTTTTCGTTGCTTGCTACAATTAATAAGTTTAATTTGGCTAATGCTTTTCCAGAGTCAATGCTATGTGCCGCGAGTTTAATTCCTTCTTCAATCGTTTCCGTTTTTCCATTTGCAAAAAGAGCTAGACCTGCATTTAATAAAACGGTATCGCGATAAACACTCTTTTCTCCGCTCAATACGCCGACCGTAATCTTTGCATTTTCTTTTGAATTCCCTCCTCTAATCTCTTCATTTTTCACTCTTGAAAAACCATACTTTTCTGGATCAATACTCATTTCTACTATTTCATTATCTTTTAAAATGACAACATGATTCTCTCCTTGTAATGATGCTTCATCTAAAAATCCACTTCCGTTTACGACAAGCGCTTGTTTTCTTCCCAGCTTCTGTAATACTTGCGCAACTGGTAGTAACATATCTCGTTTATAAATGCCGACAAATTGTGTTTCTAAATTTACCGGATTTGTTAAAGGACCAATTAAGTTAAAAATTGTCGGCACATTCAATTCTTTTCTTATTTTCATAATGCGTCTTAATGCTGGGTGCATCGCTGGTGCGAATAAAAATGCGATGCCGACATGCTCTAATAAATAATCAATTTCGTTTGGCGTACTGCTAATATTTACACCTAATTCTTCTAATAAGTCCGCACTTCCTGTTTTACTAGAAACAGCTCGATTACCATGTTTTGCAACCTTTACGCCAGCTCCTGCCAGTACAAATGCCGATGTTGTACTAATATTAAACGTTTGGGCACCGTCACCCCCCGTTCCGCAATTGTCCATTGCTCCTTGTATATGGTTCGAAAACGGCAATGCCTTTTCGCGAAGAGCTCGAACAAGGCCGTATATTTCTTCTGCAGTTTCACCTTTCGCTTTCAGTAAGACTAAGAAAGCTGCAATTTCACTTTCTAATATGTTTTCACTTAATAAAAGTAGTCCTGCTCTATACATTTCCTCTTCTGTTAAATGTTGCCCCTCCACTAATTTACGAAGATAGTTATTCATACTCTTTCCTCCTCTTTTACTTCTGTTAAAAAGGCACGTATTAACTTTCCGCCTTCTTCTGTTGCGATTGATTCCGGATGAAACTGTAATCCGAAGAGCGGATAATAATTGTGACGGACTGCCATTATTTCTCCGTCGTCCATCGCTGTCGCTAATATGTCAAAACACTTTGGCAAGCTCGTTTGCTCTGCAACAAGGGAATGATAGCGCATTGCCGTTAGCGGCTGTGTAGCGTATGAAAAGATTGACGTTCCGTTATGTTTCACACGCGATGTTTTTCCGTGTTTAATACGTTCTGCTCTAACAATGTCTCCTCCAAATGCAGCTATGATCGCTTGGTGGCCTAGACAAATCCCTAATATGGGAACGTTCTTATAAAAATGGCGGATGACGTCGATACAAATGCCAGCATCCTCTGGTTTTCCTGGTCCTGGTGAAAGTACAATTCCTCTTGGATTCATCTCTTCTAACTGTTCTACCGTTATTTCATCATTTCTTACAACTACAATTTCTTCTTCATGTTCGCCTAACAGTTGGTACAAGTTATATGTGAACGAATCGTAATTATCGATAAGTACAATCATTTCATAACCTCCAAAAGCGCTCTCGCTTTATTTAATGTTTCTTCATATTCAGCTACTGGATCTGAATCGTAAACAATTCCTGCTCCTGCTTGAACGTATGCTTTTTCATCCTTTACGACCATCGTTCGAATGGCGAGCGCCATATCAAGTTTTCCTGAAAAACTAACGTATCCAACTGCTCCGGCGTATACATTTCTTTTTTCATTCTCTAGCTCATTTATAATTTCCATCGCTCTAATTTTCGGAGCTCCCGACACTGTTCCTGCTGGTAGACAATACGCTAACGCATCAAATCCACTCATTTGTTTTCGCAATGTTCCGTAAATTTCAGATACAATGTGCATAACGTGAGAGTATTTTTCTACTTTCATATATTTATCTATCGTAACCGAGCCGATTTCGCTCACTCTACCAATATCGTTTCGCCCAAGATCTACAAGCATCATATGCTCTGCTCGCTCTTTCTCATTGTCTAACAGTTCTTTTGCGATTTCCTCATCTTCCCTCTTCGTTTTCCCTCTCGGTCTTGTACCAGCAATTGGATTCGTCATCACTTTATTCTCTCTTACTGATAGCAAACTTTCCGGTGAAGAACCGAGTACAACATAATCTTGAAAATCGATATAGAACATATATGGTGATGGATTTGCAATTCGAAGTTTTCGGTATAACGCGAATGGATCACCAATACATTCACTTTGTAAACGCTGTGACAGTACGACTTGGAATATGTCTCCGGCTCTTATATGTTCTTTCGCCATTTCTACCATCTCACAAAACTCTTTTTCCGTTATAGAAGAAGTGAATGATAATGTGGATTGTATTGCATTTACTTCAGTTTCTTCTCCTTGTAGCACTTCCTCTTTGTATACTCGTAGCCTTTCGTATACTTCCTCATAATCTGCTGAATCATCTTCCCTGCATACATATACAAACGACAACCTTTGGCGTAAATGATCGTAAACGATAAACTCACGATATAGTAAGAGGTGTACTTCCGGAATATTTAATGGGTCGTGTAAATCCGCTCCAATGTTTTCATACTGCCGAATGACATCATATCCAATATAACCAACTGCTCCTCCGCAAAATGGAAATGGGCTGTCTACTTGTGATGGTGCGATTATTTCTTCTAACACTTGTAGTACGTTACCTTGTAACTTTTCTGCCCGGCCGAAAATCGTTCGTTCTACTTCCGTACCAACGCTTTTTACTTCTCCATAAGGATTACATCCTAAGTAAGAATAACGCCCTTTATCTTGATGAAGCTGTGAACTTTCTAATAAAAATTTCTTCTTTCCTTTCATACGTCTATATAAAGAAATTGGCGTAATGCTATCTCCTTCTTCTTCAGTAATTACTAAAAATGTCTTTCTCTCTTTTTTTTGTTTTATAAATTCTTCTTTCGTCATCATGTCCTTCACCTCACTCTGAAAAATAAAAAAGTCCCCTACATATCGAAAATATGTAGAGGACGATAAATATACCGCGGTACCACCTCGTGTTGGATGCAAAAGCATCCCGCTTTGTTCAGGTACAAATTTTATACCTTATCCTTGTAACGGCGGAACCCGGGTTGCCTACTAAAAATAATTGTTCAGCATACCTCTCGTAAGCCCATTCCGTATATGGCACCGTACCGGGCTCCCACCTATTCCCGGCTCTCTGTAACGTCTCCAATATACGTACTCTTCTTACTTAAACGATTTCATTTATTTAATTTTTTATACACAAAAAGGGAGTACTCATCCTATAGAAAGGACGGGTACTCCCGTGGTGCCACCTTAATTCGTTACAAATGTAACGCACTTTACCGTATCAAAAACAATACGTGTCTCTTGTATCGATGAGATCATGTCGCCAAAGCCTACTTCTTTCGTTTCGGTTTGGAAGCTCCGAAGCCCATTCCACATCAATTCCATACTGATTCGCACCAACCATCAGCTCTCTGACATGTTCATCATGTGTACTCTTCTTCATCAACGCTTGCATTTTTTTAAGTTGCACTCATTATAGACCTGACTTTTTTCACAAGTCAATACTTTTTTAAAAATTTTATTTTTCTTTCCTTTCAATATTATATTGACAAAACAACCTCTTTTTATGTAAATATAATAAATACTCTATTAAAAATAAGGTTTTTTGTATGAATATTATATATTAAAAAAGTAAAATGACATCAAAAAACGCTTACATTTCTGAAAATTCGTATTTCTATATGGATTTTTCAGAATAATCATGATAGATTATAAAGTGAAACTTTAATCAGTAGAGGGGGTTCATCCCCACTGATTATTAGTTGAACCAATCGGGCATTTACGGACAGTTGATCTCCCACCTAACTTCCTTGCCCAGCCAATTTTAAGGTGGGGGGTTTACTGCCTGTTAATGCGGGATAAATATGCATAACGCATCAAAAGACCTGACAAAAGAAAGGGGAACTACATGAGTACGCAGATGTTAACTTTAACTTCTATCTCTATTTACATGCTCGGGATGTTAGTAATCGGCTATTTCGCCTACAAACGAACGTCCAACTTAACAGATTATATGCTTGGCGGGCGTACACTAGGCCCCGCAGTAACAGCATTAAGTGCTGGAGCATCCGATATGAGTGGTTGGCTTTTAATGGGATTACCCGGTGCAATGTTTAGCGTTGGATTAAGTAGTAGTTGGATTGCGATCGGCCTAACACTAGGCGCATACGCAAACTGGCTTTATGTCGCTCCTCGCTTACGTACCTACTCAGAAATTGCAAACAACTCTATTACTATTCCAGAATTTTTGGAACACCGTTTCCACGACAAATCTCATATGCTACGCTTAGTATCCGGACTTGTTATTATGATTTTCTTTACTTTTTATGTAGCTTCAGGATTAGTTTCAGGCGCTGTATTATTTGAAAATTCATTTGGCATGAACTATCATGTTGGATTATTCATTGTTGCAGGCGTTGTTGTCGCTTACACATTATTTGGTGGTTTCTTAGCAGTAAGTTGGACAGACTTCGTACAAGGAATCATTATGGTGGTCGCTCTTATTCTTGTTCCTATCGTAACAATTATGAATTCGAACGGACTTGGACCTGCATTTGATACAATTCGATCTGTAGATCCAACACGTCTAGATATTTTTAAAGGTGCCTCTACTTTAGGAATGATTTCTCTATTCGCATGGGGCCTTGGTTATGTCGGACAACCTCATATTATCGTACGCTTTATGGCAATTTCTTCTGTAAAAGAACTTAAAAGTGCACGAAGAATTGGTATGAGCTGGATGATTTTCTCTGTTGTTGGAGCTATGTTTACTGGTCTTATTGGTATTGCTTACTATTCACAACAAGAGTTAACATTATCTAATCCAGAAACAATTTTCCTTGAACTTGGAAAAATTTTATTCCACCCACTTATTACTGGATTTTTATTAGCCGCTATTTTAGCAGCGATCATGAGTACAATCTCATCTCAGTTACTCGTTACTTCTAGTGCCGTAACGGAAGACTTATATCGTACATTCTTCAAACGTTCTGCATCTGATAAAGAACTTGTATTTGTCGGTCGTATGGCTGTGCTTGTTATTGCCTTAGTTGGGTGCGCTTTAGCGTTTAAACAAAATGATACGATTTTAGCTCTTGTTGGGTACGCTTGGGCTGGTTTTGGTTCTTCATTTGGACCTGCTATTTTATTAAGCTTATATTGGAAACGTATGACGAAATGGGGCGCGCTTGCTGGTATGATTTCTGGTGCCGCTACTGTTATTATATGGACTCAATTCAAATTCTTAAAAGATTTCTTATATGAAATGATTCCAGGTTTCGCTATTAGTTTACTAGCCATCGTAATTGTTAGTTTACTAACACAACCTTCAAAAGAAGTTGAAGAGCAATTTGAGGATTTCGAAAAACAACATCGTCATAATTTATAAAAAAAATCTCTGCTGTTATCGTAACAGCAGAGATTTTTTACAGTTCGACAATCTTCTTATCAAATTTAACAAATTCTTTATGTTTCGTTAAATTTAACATAACACTACTCCTTTATAGTATGAGTATCAGCACTTATACAGAAAGGGGACTCCAACATGTTAGCAGCTTTCCAGCAACAACAAACACGAAAATTTTCACCTATCACAAATACTTCTGCGTCTTGTTTAAACATGCAACCTAACCCGCCTAAAATTTCAATTGCTCCTTCTGTTATTTCAGTCATCGGTGTTCATATGGAAAAACATAAATTAAAAATAAAAACGGGACAAAACATTGTGTTATCAGCTTCCATTTTGCCAATACAAGCAACGCATAAAGAGCTTATTTGGTCAAATATGAATTCTGATATCATCACCATATATCCAAAAGGCGACACCGTGACAATTACTGGAAAAAGCGCAGGTAGAGCAGTCGTAATTGTCACAACTGCTGAAGGCAAATTCCGTGACCTATGTGTCATTCATGTACAACCTTATATGACAAATCCAAAGTAAAAGAGTGGCTTTGTAGCCACTCTTTTACTTGATTTCAATATTTGAGTTTTTACTTTTTACAAGATTAATAAATTGTTCTTTATTTCTTGGAGAAATAATTTCTGCTTTATATGTATCGTAAACAATTTCAAGTCGGTCAAATGATAATGCATGGGCTGCTATTGGATTTTTCGTATTTGAAATTTGTTTTATATCTCGTATAAAAATACGTTTTTTAATAAAACCTGACCTAATGATAATCATTTCCTCTTCCACAATATATTTGGTTGAAAACCACCCAAAAATAAATACTATGGCTAACGGAATCGTAAAAAATAAAAGAAAATATTCTCTCTCTGCAAATATAGGAGCAAAACACGCTCCTATGACAACAAAAAAAATCGGATATAACCATACATCTTTTTTTGATGGAAATTCCACTAAACTTTCCCCCTCTTGATTTAAGTCAATGAATCTCCTCCTCTTCCCTATTACAATGAAAACAATATTAGAAAAGGAGGACGTATTATGACTGAACGAAAGTACGCCTTATTTGCTGGCACCTCTCTTCTTGTTATGGCATTCATTGCATTTTTTTCTTACGGTTTTGTTCATGGAAATCTCGTTGTACAAGGAGATGCGAGTACAACATTCCATAATATCCAAACTTCAAATTCACTTTTCAAAGCAGAAATCTTCGGATGGATTACCATTTTTATTACTGATATTGTCGCCGCATGGGCTCTTTATTTCTTTCTAAAACCAATTCATACTAGCCTCTCATTACTAGCAGCTTGGCTTCGTCTTATGTATACAGCTATACTTGGGATTGCAATATTCAATCTAATATTGGCATTGTTGCTTTCAAAAAATACAATTGCGAATCCAGAAACATATACGATGTTGTTTCTCAGTGCATTCGAATACATTTGGTCTGTAGGATTGATCATTTTTGGATTGCATCTTTTCGTTTTAGGATATGTAGCTTTTCTCTCTAAACAGATACCAAAGTTTATTAGTATACTGCTGTTCATTGCTGCTACCGGTTATATGCTAATTCACGTTATGAATACAATGTTTACACAATACGATACAATGATTTCAATCATACAATCACTATTCCAATTACCTATGATTGCAGGTGAATTAGGACTTGCGATATGGCTACTATTGAAAGGTGGTAAACACTCTAATTAAGCCGTTTCTTAATTCTACTTAATGATTCTGGTGTCATGCCAAGATAGCTTGCTAGCTGATATTGTGGAACGCGATTAATTAAATACGGGCGTTTCCGTAACAATGTTTTATATCGCTCTTCTGGTGTCGATGAGATAAATACAGCAAGTTCATCTTGTACTTCACCGAAATTGTACTCGATCATTTTACGCGTCATTTCTTCTAATTGTGAATACTTATTATACATGTCCTTTTCACTATGTAGATCACCAACAACTACAGTACAATCTTCTAAACACGTTAACGTATATGATGAAGATTTATCTTGTTTATGATGATTGAAATTCGAAATTGCCTGTTCTTCTGTATAAAAATTTGATGTAACTTCTTTCCCTGCTTCATCTATACTATGTTGCCTAACACATCCTTTTAATACAAAATAACATTTTAACGGAACATTTCCTTGTCTTAGGAGTACTGTTCCTTTTTTATATTCTTCAATTTGTAATTCACTGAGGATCATTTGCTGCTCTTCTTCACTTAATGTTGTAAGATTCTTCATATACTTCTTTAATATCTCTGCCATTTCCCTCCCCCTTCTACGCCCGTATTTCTAAAAAAAAAAGAGAAGTATCACAACTTCTCTTTTCTCCCCTAACACTATAATTCCTGTGTATACACCGGCTCGTTTACGACATTTTTTGATGTTCGCTTTTGTTGCTGCAGTAAGAAAACAGATACACCAAACAATACGAGCATGCTACCGATAATTTGCATTGCATTTAATTTTTCTCCAAGTAAGAAGAACGCAAGTATAGATGCTCCAACAGGTTCTCCTAAAATACTCATTGAAATTGTCGTTGCATTTACATAATTTAATAGCCAGTTATTAATTACATGTGACACTGTCGGCACAACCGCAAGTAAAAGAAAAACGGTCCAATCCCACTTCGTATAACCTGTAAAGGGTACTTGCAATATGACATTATAAATCCCCATAAAAAGACCTGCGAATGCAAAGACTGTAAAGCTATAAATCCAGTGTGATACTTTCTTTACTGTCGTTTGCCCGATAAATAAATAACCGACAACTGCTATTACACTTAGAAAGGATAATATGTCTCCATAAATTGCTTGCTTACTTAAACCTAAATCTCCCCAACCAATGCACATTACGCCTAGAATAGCGATTCCCATCGTTGCAATGGCTGAATATGTTGTTCTTTCTTTGAACAGAAAAAAACCTCCAACTAAAGATACGATCGGTTGAAGTGCCAAAATAATTGTTGAACTAGCAACTGTTGTATGCTTTAAAGATTCAAACCATAAAAGAAAATGAAGTGCTAAAAAGAAACCAGATCCAATTAAAAAGCCCCAATCTTTCATTTGAATCCTATTAAATTCCTCTCTTTTTTTCCATACGATAGGCAGCATAATAAGTACGATAATCCATAAGCGGTACATACTTAATATTGAAGATGGTGCTGAGGACATCTTTACAAAAACTGCTGCAAAGGAAATAGCAATTATAGAAATAGCCAATGGTAGTGCGATTGATTTTTCTTGTTTCAAATCCTGTCTCCCCTCTCACCTGTCAAAAATCCCACTTCATTATATCCGTTTTCTTTCGTAACTTAAATACTAATTTTTTAGATTCTTCGTACCATTATGGTAAAATAGAAATTAAGGCACCAATTAGTGAATATTTATTTCCTTTTTCACTACAAGCGTCGCTCTTACAATCGTTACAGTAAATTTTTATTTAGGGGGATCTACATGAGTCAAACAATAGGGAGAATTGAAGAAATTTCATTTTATAGCGCATCACTTCAAGAAGACGTTACGCTTCTCGTTTATTTGCCAGTAAATTACACACCACTGCACAAACATACAGTTGTAATTGCACAAGATGGTAGAGATTATTTTCAGCTTGGTAAAGCGCACCGTGTAATTGAGCGCCTTCGTGAAACTGAAGAAATTGACCGTACAATTATTGTCGGTATTCCATATAAAAATGTACAGGATCGTAAAGAAAAATATTTCCCAAGTGAAGTGAAAAATGCTGCATATATTCGTTTCCTTGCTCATGAACTTGCACCATATATTGATGAAAATTATCCAACGTACCAAATGGGAAAAGGTCGTGTTTTAATTGGTGATTCTCTTGGCGGAACAGTTTCCTTTATGACTGCACTTATGTATCCGCATACATTCGGTAAAGTCGTTATGCAATCACCATTTGTGGATGAGACAGTGATGAACTTAGCAAAAGACTTCAAAGATCCACAAGCATTAGAACTGTATCACGTCATTGGTACAGAAGAAACGGCTGTAAAGCGTACTGATGGACAAGTATCTGATTTCGTAGAACCAAACCGTGAGTTAAATACACTTCTCACAGATAGAAATTTCATTACGCATTACGAGGAGTTTGAAGGTAATCATACTTGGAAATATTGGCAAACTGATTTACCGAAAGCCTTCTCTCATATTCTATCAATGAAATAATAGAGAGCAGTATTCAGAATAATTTGATATAATAGATAAAGAGATTTATTTATCTCAAAATCTAACTAGACTTACAAAGGGAGGAATTGGAACATGAAATTAGGCATTGTAATTTTTCCATCTAAAATGATTCAAGATAAAGCGAACGGATTGCGTAAGCGTTATGACCCGCACTACGCATTAGTTCCGCCACATATTACATTGAAAACACCCTTTGAGACGCAAGATGAACAATTAGAATCGATTGTAAACGAGCTACATACAATCGCAGGTAAAACGAATCCTTTCACCCTTCATGTTGGGAAAGTTGGTTCATTCGCACCTGTTAATAACGTCCTTTATTTTAAAGTAGAAAAAACACCTGAACTTACTTTCTTAAATGAAGAAATGCATGGCGGGTTATTCACACAAGAACGCGAATATGCTTTCGTACCTCACTTAACAATCGGACAAGGCTTATCAGATGCAGAGCATGCTGATGTATTGGGTCGATTACGTATGAAAGATTTCTATTATGAACAACCAATTGATCGTTTCCATCTTCTATATCAATTAGAAAATGGAACATGGACTGTACACGAAACATTCCACCTTGGAAAGGGGAACAACTAATTTGCACGCACAGATTGTACAAACGGACGAACAACTAAGAGATGCATTCTCTGTACGTAAACAAGTGTTTGTAAATGAACAACGTGTCTCTGCTGAAGAAGAGTACGATGAGTTTGAAGAAACTTCAACACACGTTGTTATATATGACAATGATGTTCCAGTTGGTGCTGGACGTTTTCGCACCCTTGATGGTATAGGGAAAATGGAACGCATTTGCGTGCTAGGTTCCCATCGTAAAAAAGGTATCGGAAAAATTGTTATGGATGCGCTTGAAGCGTATGCAAAAGAAAATTCGCTACCAAAATTGAAACTTCATGCTCAAACACATGCTGAAGATTTCTATAAAAAACTTGGCTATGTAACGAGTTCTGATGTATTTATGGAAGCAAATATCCCGCACGTCGTAATGATAAAAGAATTGTAATTTGAAAGCAGGAGGTGACCCCTCCTGTTTTTTACATTGCTATTTTCTTTTTCTTCCGCTAAAGTTAAATGTTGATGCTATAGTTTTGAAGGTGAACATATGACACAAGAAAAATTTTCACAAAAATCGTTAACACACGCCGATATCCCGCGTGCGACATATCATATTCCGAAAACATCTACCCATTTAATTATGGAAGAAGATGTAGATGCGGCTTATTTCCGCGCTCTCGAACAACAAAATGTTTTTTTAAATGAAAAACAATTAGAAGCCGTGCGCACAACAGAAGGCCCTGTTCTCACACTAGCTGGTGCTGGAAGCGGGAAAACATCTGTTTTAACAACTCGCGTTGGTTATTTAGTAAATGTAAAACAAGTTCATCCACGAAATATTTTATTACTTACATTTACACAAAAAGCAGCTGAAGAAATCCGAAGTCGTGTTGCGAAGTTACCAGGTATGAATCATGCAGCAAGTAGCTATGTTGTTGCTGGTACATTCCACTCTGTTTTCTTAAAATTGCTTCGTAGTCAAGGGTATAATCAGCAAATTTTAGCAAATGAAAAACATAAACAAATTATGATAAAGAAAATCTTAAAAGAATTGCGTTTAAAAGACGATTACGATGCGGAAACGATACTCGCGATGATTTCACTTGAGAAAAACAAATTAAATCGTCCGAAAGATGTAAAAGCGAAAACACCAGTGGAACAAGAATTTAAAGAAGTATATGAACGTTTTGAAGAAGTAAAACAACGATACAATTATATTGATTTCGATGACATCTTATTGGAAACATATTATATGTTAGAAAATAATGCTCCTTTACTAACTCAATTACAACAACGTTTTCACTACATTGAAGTAGATGAGTTTCAAGATACATCGTATGCACAATATGAAATTGTAAAATTGTTAGCCACACCAAGAAATAATTTGTTCATCGCAGGTGATGATGATCAAGCTATCTATGGCTGGCGAGGGGCAAGTCACCAAATTATTTTATCTTTTCCAAAAGAATTTGATAACACAACAATTATTGCACTAAATACGAATTATCGATCCAATCCCTTTATCGTCGGGCTTGGAAATGAAGTTATAAAATTAAATCAAGAACGTTTTGATAAAGAGCTATACTCCGTTCGGGAGGAAGGTGTACAACCTTTTTATGCAAGACCTGCTACGACTCTTGATGAAGCAAATCAAATTTTACAGCTCATTCAAGAAAAAGTGGATAGCGGTGAACGAAATTATAAAGATTTTTGTTTACTGTATCGCACACATTCTGTAAGCCGTTCGTTACTTGATCAGCTTACCATTCATAAAATCCCGTTTATTAAACACGGGGCGAGCCAATCATTTTATGAACATTCTTTAATTAAGCCTGTATTAGATCATTTAAGACTCGTGATTGAGCCGTTTCGACTAGAATCACTTTCAAACATATTGCCGACGATGTATATCGGACGTGATGATTGTATTTCATTTATTGAGCGTGAACAATGGAAATATGGTGAAGGCCGTTTTCCTTCTCTTCTTCATTTCTTATTATTAAATCCGAGCTTAAAACCTTTTCAAGTGAAAAAGGTAAATGAGCGTATTGATTTTATTAAATTTATTAAAGAATTAGAACCGAAAAAAGCATTAAAAGAAATCATTCATGGTAAAGGAAAATATTTAGAGTACTTACAAAGTAACGATCGCTCTTCCTTTACGATGCATAAAGACATACAAGAAGAAATGTTGGAAGAATTAATGGAGTCTGCAACTCGTTTCACCGATATTCCAGCTTATTTACAATTTATTGACGAAGCGATTCAAGGTCAAAAAGAAATGGAAGCATTAAAAACAATGCCGCAAAAAGATGCAGTTTCACTTATGTCAATTCATAACGCAAAAGGCCTTGAATTTCCATGTGTCTTTTTACTTGGAGCGAGTGATGGGATCCTGCCGCATACTTCTTCTTTAAAAGATGCAAATGATCGTGTTACGGAAACTTCTGAAGCATTAGAAGAAGAACGCCGATTACTTTATGTCGCCATTACACGTGCGAAAGAAGAACTTTACATTTCTTCTCCGCAATTTTTCAGAGGAAAGAAATTAGATATATCTCGTTTTTTATATACTGTGCGAAAAGATTTACCTGAAAAGACATCCACTAAATAAGGATGTCTTTTTTTATAATGCGTTATGTACATCCCTCCTATATAAATTCCTTATTTTTATCATAAGAATTAACGTAATATCAACCATATCCCACTCATATTGTAATAGTGTATGTCAGAACTCACGAGAAGGAGTGAACATAATGAGCTGCAATTGTAATGAAGATCATCAACATGAGTGTGATTTCAACTGTGTATCGAATGTTGTTCGTTTTATACATGAACTACAAGAATGTGCAACGACAACATGTGGATCTGGTTGCGAAGTTCCATTTTTAGGTGCACATAACAATGCATCAGTAGCTAATACACGTCCTTTTATTTTATACACAAAAACTGGAGAACCTTTTGAAGCATTTGCACCATCTTCAAGCCTTACTAGTTGCCGATCTCCTATTTTCCGCGTAGAAAGTATAGATGATGATGACTGTGCTGTATTGCGTGTATTAACTGTAGTTTTAGGTGATGGTACCGCTGTACCACCTGGTGACGACCCAATCTGTACGTTTTTAGCTGTACCAAATGCAAGACTAATATCAACCTCCACTTGCATTACTGTTGATTTAAGTTGCTTCTGCGCGATTCAATGCTTACGCGATGTTTCTATATAAAACTAAATACTGATTTAAGCATGGATTGGGTGGCAGAATTATCTGCCACCCAATCCATGCTTAAAGAGTATTATTATGTAAATTTCTTAAAATTGGGAACTTGTCTAGAACATAGAACCTGTCCTTTTCATTAACTGAAAGTAGAAACAGATAAAGGAGTGAAAAACATGTTCTCTTCTGATTGCGAATTTACTAAAATTGATTGTGAGGCGAAGCCAGCTAGTACACTACCTGCCTTTGGTTTTGCTTTCAATGCTTCTGCACCTCAGTTTGCTTCACTATTTACACCACTATTATTACCTAGCGTAAGTCCAAATCCAAATATTACTGTTCCTGTAATCAACGATACAGTAAGTGTCGGAGATGGCATTCGAATTCTACGAGCTGGTATTTATCAAATCAGTTATACATTAACAATTAGTCTTGATAACGTACCTACTGCACCAGAAGCTGGTCGTTTCTTCTTATCATTAAATACGCCAGCTAACATTATTCCTGGATCAGGTACAGCAGTTCGTTCTAACGTTATTGGTACTGGTGAAGTAGATGTATCCAGTGGTGTTATTCTTATTAACTTAAATCCTGGTGACTTAATTCAAATTGTGCCAGTTCAGTTAATTGGAACTGTAGACATCCGCGCAGCAGCATTAACAGTTGCACAAATTAGTTAGTAAAAAGCGGTATTTCTAATACAGAAATACCGCTTTTTATATATAATAAAAAACACTCACAGTAGCATGAGTGTTTCATTCTTCATATTGTTTTATTGTATTCTTCTTTTTCCCACAATTGCAGCCCTTTTTCTTCACAAATCCTTGTTGTTGTAATTGTTCTTGATATGCCTGTTGTTGTGCTTGGTGTTGTTGCTGTATATGATACCACTGCTGCAGGTCATATGAATTTTGCCTTGGATTATTGCTCACAGCAAACATCTCCTCTACTGTCAATTCTGTCTATTTACTATATGAACAACTCTTTATTTCCGTTCCCTCATTCTTTTAAACTCCGCTTTTTCTCGTATTATGAAAATATATTATTCTCCCATAAAATATCCTGTAATTGTTTCAATGATTGCTGCTGCTCCTGCAATGGCTAATAATGCAAGTAACGGCTCCGCAACGATAGGAATCCAATTATATAAAACTAATAAAAAAGCACTAACCCATACACCTGTACACCAATAACAGCTTAATAATTCGCCAATCCACTTTCTTAATCCATTACCTTTAACTTTTGTAAACGTTGATACACTTCCATCCGGCTCCGTAATCTCTAATTCATCAATAAATGGTCTTCGCAAAAAGGCTGTTATTTTATCATATACAATTAAACGAGTGAGCCTAAAAGCAGCTAACGCAAAAATAAAAAATAAAAGCCAGCTTGTAAACAGCATAATTCCACCTTCCCTTATCCTCTTTCGCCTATTTAAAAAAAAAGGTCTTGAGATTGTGACCAAATCTCCTCGACTCCAATATCTTATTAATGTAAATACAAACAAGAAGATAAGGAGTGACATTAATGAGTTGTAACGAAAATAAACACCATGGCTCTTCTCATTGTGTAGTTGACGTTGTAAAATTCATCAATGAATTACAAGATTGTTCTACAACAACATGTGGATCTGGTTGTGAAATCCCATTCTTAGGTGCACATAATACTGCATCAGTAGCAAATACACGCCCTTTTATTTTATACACAAAAACTGGAGAACCTTTTGAAGCATTTGCACCATCAGCAAGCCTTACTAGCTGCCGATCTCCAATTTTCCGTGTGGAAAGCGTAGATGATGATAGCTGTGCTGTGCTACGTGTATTAACTGTAGTATTAGGTGACGGTACTCCGGTACCACCTGGTGACGATCCAATTTGTACGTTTTTAGCTGTACCAAATGCAAGATTAATATCGACAACTACTTGCCTTACTGTTGATTTAAGCTGTTTCTGTGCGATTCAATGCTTACGCGATGTTTCTATCGTAAAGTAAACTAAAAAACTATTGGGGTGGTAGAAGCTTTCTACCACCTTTACATATTTAAAAGCCGGCCATACTAATCGATTGGATATCATCTATAGACAACCTAATATCTCTCATACTATTTTGCGGCATAATAGATACAATGCCATTACGATACGATATGATCGATCCAATATAAGAAACTGTAGCTGTTTTTATTCTGCACCTTACTTTCGGAATGTAATGAGGGCGGTTTAGTAAAAAATGAATTTTTTCATCATTATTCATATCCTTAAATGATTTATTATACGGGACAGTTCTTACTGGTTCTGGTTCTTGCTCTTCTTGTTCTGCATGTTCTTCTTTTTCCTCTTCTTCTATTTTTTCTTCCACTTGCTGCTCTTCTTGTTGTTCTTGCTCTAATACCTCTTCCACAGCACTGCTTACAATATTTTCTTGTCTATTACTTTGCTCTTTTTGATCTTCATTTTCAAAGTTTGTCAGGATAATCCTTTTTATTTTCGGTGCAGCAAGTTCTAAACTTACTTGCGCAATATATAACAACGGTTTTCCAACTGTTGAACTTTTATTTTTATTCTTCACACTCGTCCCTCCCACTTCCATACGTAGCTGAATAAATCGTGTACTATTATAGTTATATTCATCACGTGGTAAGAACTTTCGTTAAAAATCGTTCTTTCTCAGAACAAATAAAAAGGACAATCTCAGCATTTAGAGATTGTCCTTTAAAAATTAATATTATATTTATCCTAGGATATGATACCCTGAATCAACGTGAATGTTTTCTCCTGTTACTCCACGTGCTAAATCACTGAATAGGAATACTGCTGTATCGCCAACTTCTTCTGGAGTTGTTGTACGACGAAGTGGTGCGCGCTCTTCAATTTCTCTTAAGATTGAGTTGAAATCGCCTACACCTTTTGCAGATAACGTACGAATTGGTCCTGCAGAAATAGCGTTGACGCGAATACCATGTTGACCTAAATCGTTCGCTAAATATTTCACGCTCGCTTCTAATGAAGCTTTCGCAACACCCATAACGTTATAATTTTTCACAACGCGCTCGCCGCCAAGGTATGTTAATGTTAAAATATTTCCGCCTTCTGTCATTACTTTCTTCGCTTCTCTTGCTACAGCTGTTAAAGAGAATGCACTAATATTTTGTGCAAGTAAAAATCCATCGCGAGAAGTATCTACAAATTCACCTTTTAAGTCATCGCGATTTGCAAAAGCAATACAATGTGCTACACCGTGAATAGTACCTACTTCTTGTTTAATTGTTTCAAAGCAAGCTGTAAGTTCCTCATCATTCGTTACATCACAAGGTAATACAAGTGATTCTTGTCCTTTTAATGTGTCCGCTAATTCACGAACATTTCTTTCTAAACGTTCTCCTGCATATGTGAATATTAATTTTGCACCTGCATTATGCAAAGAGCGAGCAATTCCCCATGCAATACTTCTTTGGTTCGCAACGCCCATAACAACAAATGTTTTCCCTTGTAATAGTTCCATGATATATCCTCCCAGAAATACTTATACTTGTTATTAGTACCTGATACTATAATTATAGTACCATAAAACCGCTTAAAGGCAAACAAAAAAGTCATTAACAGAAATTTGTTAATGACTTTTGGTTTCTATAAAAAAACGCTCTAATCCTTCTTCCCAAGAAGGCATTTGTGAAAAACCATTTAATCGTAGCATGTTATGTTGAAAGATAGAATATTTTGGCCTCGCAGCTGCAGCCCCGAATTCTTCCGTTGAAACAGGTAATACATTCACTTTCATATTTGCATACGAAAATATCTTTTGTGCAAATTCAAACCAAGAGCATGAGCCTCTGTTTGATACGTGGTATGTACCGTATAAAGAAGTATGAATGAGCTTATTAATAACCATATTTAAATCCGCCACATACGTAGGCGAGCCAACTTGATCCGCTACAACAGATATTTCATCTCTTTCTTTTCCTAATCTCATCATCGTTTTCACAAAATTATTTCCATATTTACCATATAGCCACGATGTGCGAACGATAAAATATTTATTATGTAACTCTTTGACGAACTGCTCCCCTGCATACTTAGAGGCTCCATATATATTTATCGGCGCTGGACTATGAAATTCGTCGTATCCATCTGGTCTGGCACCTTGAAATACATAATCAGTACTAATATAAACTAGCTTCGCTCCTACTAATTGTGAAGCAACCGCTACATTTCGAGCTCCGATTGCATTTATTCTATATGCAAGATCCTGTTCTTTCTCCGCATGATCTACTTTCGTATAAGCAGCACAATGAATAATTATATGTGGTTTTATTTCTTGTACCACTTGTTGTATTCGGGATATATTTGTCACATCTAATAACTTTTTATCAAATGGATATATATCATATTCTTCAGAATCTAACTCTTCAAATAGTTGCTTTCCTAATTGACCGTTTGCTCCTGTTATGATAACCCTCTCTTTCATTTAACATGCCCCTTACTGGTCTTTTAGTGGTTTCCACCATTCCTTATTCTTTTCATACCATTTCACCGTCTCTTGTAATCCTTGTTCAAACGTATATTTCGGTTCCCAATCAAATTCATTCTTCATTTTCTCTGCATCAATCGCATAACGACGATCGTGCCCTAAACGATCTGTAACATATTCAATGTCTTTTTTTGTTTTTCCTAAAAGAGTAATAATTTGTTCCACAACTTCTACATTTGTTTTTTCATTATTTCCACCTATATTATATACTTCTCCTACACGTCCCTTATGCAGAACAACGTCAATCGCACTGCAATGATCCGTTACATGTAACCAATCTCTTACATTTAAACCATCACCATATAACGGTAGTTTTTTTCCTTCCAGTGCATTCGTAACCATTAACGGAATTAATTTTTCTGGATACTGGTACGGCCCATAATTGTTAGAACAACGCGTTACTATAACCGGTAATTGATAGGTTTTATAGTAAGATAAAGCTATCATGTCCGCGCTCGCCTTACTGGAAGAATATGGACTATTTGGAGCTAACGGCGTTATCTCTGTGAACTTCCCTGTTTTCCCTAAAGAGCCATACACTTCATCCGTTGATACTTGCACAAGTTTTATATGCGAATATTTTTTAACTAGTTCTAATAAAGTGACCGTCCCAATTACATTTGTATCATAAAAAGGAATCGGATTTTCAATACTACGGTCCACATGTGATTCAGCTGCAAAATTTACAATCACTTGTACGTCTCGCTCTTTTATAACGTGTTCTAATAGCTCTCCATTTTGAATTTCTCCTTTTACAAAAGAGTAATTCGGGTGATCTTGAAGAGATTTTACGTTATTTAAATTTCCACTATATGTTAATGCATCGTAATTAATAATTTTATATGTTTCATAACTTTGTAGCATGTAATGAACGAAATTACTTCCAATAAATCCAGCCCCACCTGTTACTAATATATTCATAAACAACGCTCCTACTTAAAAACTATCTTCATATTCCTCTAATAATGGTAATATCTGATCCTTACCAGACAATATAGGATCGGTTACTGGCCAAGGAATTGCTAAATCTTTATCTTCCCAAAGTAATCCAGAGTCATGCTCTGCGCTATAATATTCATCTACTTTATACATAACGATAGTATGCGGGACAAGCGTGCAAAATCCATGTGCAAACCCTCTTGGCACTAGTAATTGCCGATGGTTATCTGCACTTAAAATATACCCTTTCCATTGTTTAAATGTTGGTGATTTTTTTCGTAAATCAACGATAACATCATAAATTGCCCCTTGCATAACTTGAATGAGTTTCGTTTGTGCTTTCGGTTTTTTTTGAAAGTGTAGTCCTCGAATCGTTCCAGCCTTAGCCGAATAAGATACGTTATCCTGTACAAATGAATACGTAATCCCTAATGTTTCTAGCACCTGCTTATTATAACTCTCTGAAAAAAAACCACGCTCGTCTCCAAATAACCTCGGTTCTAACAATTTTGCATCGGTAAAATTTGTTTCTATAACTTTCATATTCTCACCTATTCTCCGTTAAACTGTTTCCCAAAGTTAATATCTCGCGCTAACGTATTCGCCTTTTGAAGCGAAGCATGAGTTCCCGCATCAGTCCACCAGCCGCTCATTTCATTATAAGTAAGTACCCCTCGTTTTAAATACCAATTATTTATATCTGTAATTTCAAGTTCTCCCCGTGCAGAAGGTTTTAATTCTTTAATATAAGAAAAGACTTTCGAATCATACAAATAAATTCCCGTAACCGCATAAGAACTTTTCGGCTCTTTCGGCTTTTCTTCAATTTCAACTATTTTTCGATTTTGAATATGTGCTACGCCAAATCTTTCGGGATCTTCTACAGATTGCAATAGCACTTTCGCACCTTCTTTTTGATTTGCAAACTCTTCAACATACGGAAGAATATCATCTGAAAAAATATTATCCCCTAATATAACTACCATACGATCATTCCCGACGAAATCTTCACAAAGCCCTAACGCCTGTGCAATACCGCCTGCTTTATCTTGCACACGATACGTAAAGGACACGCCAAATTCATGACCACTTCCTAAAAAGCTAACAACATCCCCCATATGCTCTTTACCTGTAATAATCATAATATCTGTAATATCACATTGTTTTAGCTTATATACCGCATGATAAATCATCGGATACCGGCCAACAGGAAGTAAATGTTTATTCGTTACTTTCGTTATTGGATATAATCTCGAT
This sequence comes from Bacillus sp. N6, assembly GCF_052805735.1. Classification (NCBI taxonomy): domain Bacteria; kingdom Bacillati; phylum Bacillota; class Bacilli; order Caryophanales; family Bacillaceae; genus Bacillus; species Bacillus sp. N6. Next base: position 1,183,515 of record NZ_CM127843.1, on the reverse strand, counting down.
CCAGTACCACCTGCTAAAATAATTCCTTTCACTTTACATCTCTCCTTTATGATGGAGATAATATATCTTTGTAATGTTCTACAAACACTTTCCGGTACTTCTCATATGTATCCGCATCAAACTCATCCCCGTTGTAATGAATACACCATAAATTTGCTTGGTTTGGGATACCGATTAAATAACCAGCCCTTTGAAACTCTAAAGACTGTGACACATCATAAAAGTGAAACCCTTGAAACAAATCTTCTCGCCACGGAATATCATACTGCGTTGCCATGAATAAACCATCAATTGCCTGAACTGACAAAAATGGTTGATTACCATAAAAAACCTGATCTAAATTTAATAATTGATAATTCTGTCTTCTATACTCAATCACTTTCCCTACTAAATTTTTTCCTTCCCACCATATCCCGTTATTCGGTAAAAACTGAGCTCCAGCGACTCCTATTAAACCAAGCTTTTCATTTTCTTTAAAAAGAGATATAAGTGTAGAAAACATGTCTCGATTAATAAGATATGTATCTTGATGTATATACACTTTGTATTTCGCTGGATATGAAAGGGCTCGGTTGTATGCACTCGCCATACTTTGTGCATCTCGTATCGGAAAAATTTGTACGACATAACCAGGGGGAACAAAAATGTTTCTTATTTGGCTCTCACATTGTTTGAAAAGCTCCTCATTATTTACACAAACAACGACTAATATTGTATGATCTTTCATTTTTGTCCCCCCTTTTATTCTTCCTTATTTATATCTGACATATAGTGTTCCACAAATATTTTTCGATACTTTTCATAGTTCGTCATATTCACATCAAAATGATAATGGATACACCAAGCATCGCGCTGTACAGGTACACCAACTGTATATCCTGCTTTTTTAAATTCAAACGATTGAGATACATCATAAAAATCAAATCCGTCAAATAAGTCTTCTCGCCACGGAACATCATATTGTGTCGCCATTAATAAACCATCAATACATTCTACAGGAATAAATGTTTTTGATTCATGATACGGTTGTTCTAAACTTGCCATATAAAACAAATCATTCATATAACCAATGACCTTTCCTACAATTCCACGCCCTTCGTTCCATACACCAGTTGGAGGAACATATTGCGCTCCAACCATCCCAATCATACCAAGATGTTCATGTTCCTCAAATAATTGAAGTAATCCGTATAAAAAGGCTCTATTTATAATAAAAACATCTTGATGTATATACACTTTATACTTTGCTGGATGCGAAATGGCTTGATTGTATCCACTCGTCATACTTTTCGCATTTCGAATCGGCATAAATTGGACAATATATCCTGGCGGTACTAACAATTGCAATATATGTCGCACGCAGTTTGCATACAATTTCCGATCATTTATACATGTAACAAATAATATTGTTTTGTCTGCAGCACTCATAATTGTGATTTTTCAGCTTCAATAATATACTGAAATACAACTGTCTCAGCCATGAAGCCACTTCCAAGACGATATTTTTTACAAATTCCATATAACTCCTCAATAAGTGGTTCATACATTTTATGATCAACATATACACGATCTACTTTACTAATTGAATATCCTGCTTTTAAAAACATTCTTAGCATTTCATTGAATGTAAAGAAACGAATATGTGTTTTATCTAATAAACCATATTCTGTATACGTCCAATTTCCAGCAAGTAAGGGAGCTAATACTGAAATATGAGCAACGTTTGGTATACTTGCTAAAATCACACCATTTTGCTTTATATATGGCTTTACTTTTTCTATTACAGCCCACGGATCAAATAAATGCTCTAATACATCCCCAAATATGACGCAATCAAATTGCCCCTCCTCATAAGGAAGATCTATTTTTTCTATATCCCCTAAAATAACATGATCTAGTCTTTCTTTCGCTTTTTCTGCCGCCTCTGGAAATGCCTCAATTCCTGATACACGTGTACCATTTTCTTTAATAGCCGCTCCCAATGCACCGCTCGAGCAACCAATATCAAGAACTTCTTTCCATTCCTTTTTTATATGCTTTAATAAATTCGGATTCGCTGCATTATAATAATGCTCGGATTTTTCTTCATATAAAGAACTTTTTTCGCGATTCATTTCACACACTCCTTATGCAAATTGAATTAGAAATATAAATCTCATATGAATTCTATAAAGTGCAGATTTTTTTCATCCCCCAATGATTATTAGCCCGCAAATAGCAGTATAAAATCTTTTATTTATATTGGTTACGTTACTGATACTCTAATATATAACCAATCTATTAGAGTTAGAATAGCGATAAATCATTTCTAAAAAACGAAACCTATTACACTTTATATGGTTTATCAAAAACTCCCCGAAAATATTTACGGTTATATTCAATTGCAGCATTATTCGGAACATAAGAAGCTGCTAATTCATTGTAATAATACGCTTTATCCTGCTCCCCTAACCTGCTATAACAAATACACATTTGTAAATAGGGTAGCCATGTGTAGCTAGCTGGACTATGGAAAGGGCTTTCCGTTGCCATTGGTACTTCCGTAGCAAGTTTAAACCAAAATATCGCTTCATTATATTTTTCTTGTTCCATATATATATATCCTATTCTTGTACAATTCTCTCCTCTAGGGACGTCATACCGAAACGACTTCACACAGGATTCGATTGCCTTCTCCCACATTCCGAGCTTTGCATAGCAATCTCCTAACTTACCACATGCATAAATTTTCTCTTCATACCATCCTTCGTCTTGATTAAGAAATGTTTCATATAGAAGAACTGCATCATCATATTTTTGGTTATCCGTAGATTCATTTGCGTAATAAAATAAATCTCTCGGACTTAATTCTTCACCTGCCGCTACAGTATTTTGAAAAATTTTCAAATTACGATTTGTTACTTTTTTTTCTTTTTTATGTGTAATAGCAACATTACTACTAAAAACCTCACCAGAAATAGCTAAATACTCATGAACCTTTCCAAACCATTGAAATTGTTTTTCACGCTTTACAAGTCGATTTCTTTTTGTACAATATAAAGGTTTCCCGTTAGAATCCATTGCAAGATGATAAGGCATCGAAACAGCATCAATTTTAGGATCTAATTCTCTTTTTAAAAGTTTCAATGCTTCTTGAGCATCTTCTAATAATACGTCATCTGCATCTAGCCACAATATATACTCTTGCGTCGCTTTTGAAAAAGAAAAATTTCTTGCTGCTGCAAAATCATCAATCCACTGGAAATCATATATGTTAGAAGTGTATTTCTCTACGATTTCTTTCGTTCGATCGACGGAACCTGTATCAACTACTATAATTTCATCCACAATTTTCTCAACTGTGTCTAAACAACGGGCTATTGTCTCCTCCTCATCTCGAACAATCATACATAAACTGATTGTAATTCCTTGCTTGTTCAACATAATCACCCTCTTCCAAATCAATCATATGTTAGACATATACTAAACTTTCCATTTTTTTAAATTGTTCAAGTAGTTTAAGATTTCTTTTCAATAATTCAAATGTCCGTGTCATTTTCTTTCGGTTTTGCATCTACTATATAATGAACGCTTTATGGAGGTGAATTTATGTCAAATAATAATTATTCAGATGGATTAAATCCCGATGAATCTTTATCAGCTAGTGCATTTGACCCTAATCTTGTAGGACCAACATTACCACCGATACCACCGTTTACCCTTCCGACTGGGCCTACTGGACCGACCGGACCGACTGGGCCTACTGGGCCTACGGGACCTACGGGGCCTACTGGGCCTACTGGACCTACTGGTGGCACTGGGACTACTGGACCTACGGGGCCTACTGGTGGCACTGGGACTACGGGACCTACGGGGCCTACTGGTGACACTGGAGCTACTGGACCTACGGGGCCTACTGGTGACACTGGGGCTACGGGACCTACGGGGCCTACTGGTGACACTGGAGCTACTGGACCTACGGGGCCTACTGGTGACACTGGAGCTACGGGACCTACGGGGCCTACTGGTAACACTGGGGCTACGGGGCCTACTGGACCATCCGGACTAGGGCTTCCAGCAGGATTGTATGCATTTAACTCCGCTGGGATTTCTTTGGATATTGGACTTAATGCTCCAATACCATTTAATACTGTTGGATCTCAGTTTGGTACAGCAATTTCTCAATTAGATCCTGATACTTTCGTAATTAGTCAAACTGGATTCTATAAAATCACTGTTATCGTATACACTGCAGCAGTAAGTCTATTAGGAGGACTTACAATCCAAGTAAATGGGGTATCTGTTCCAGGTACTGGGGCCACTTTAATCTCAGTTGGAGCACCTATCGTTGTTCAAGCAATTACGCAAATTACGACAACTCCATCATTAATTGAAGTAATCGTTACAGGGCTTGGACTATCATTAGCTCTTGGTACAAATGCATCTATTATTATTGAAAAAATCGCTTAATTTTTTACTTAGCAGTAAAACTGATATCAGTTTTACTGCTTTTTCAATTTCAAATTCAATCATGAAACATTCGCTATCTACATAATCATATTGTTGTATGACATTTTGCAGGAGGCACAAATATGGAAAGTAAATCTGCTGTTCAGCTTTATCTCGAATTGCTAAAGAAGACCATTTTATTTGAAATATGGTTAGAATATGAGGCATACTTACCCGCATCTCTACATATTTCGAAAGAACTAGAATTCGAACCAGTTACAGTCCCTCTCCCTTTATTCATTAAGCAATATGCCGAAAACCATAACTTAAAAATTGTAAAACCAAATGTCTCAAAAAGTGAACGTCATGATGGAATGGATTGGCCAAGAGCAGCACATAGCATGATTGGTCGAGAACGTATGAACCAATTACAAGAGGCAATGGAAACCGTTGTTCGTGAAAATATAGAAGGTGATTTTATTGAAACAGGCGTATGGCGCGGAGGATCATGCATTTTTATGAATGGTTTTTTACAAGCAAACAACATTACGGACCGTAATGTGTGGGTTGCAGATTCATTTGAAGGTTTGCCAGCACCGAATCTAGAACAATATCCAAGAGATTACGGTGATTATTTACACACATTCGATTACTTACGCGTCTCTTTAGAACAAGTACAAGAGAATTTCAAAAAATATGATTTACTAAATGATCAAGTGAAATTTTTAAAAGGTTGGTTTAAAGATACTTTACCAACAGCACCAATTGAAAAAATAGCAATTGCACGGCTTGATGGTGATATGTACGAATCCACCATGGATGGTCTCATGAACTTATATGATAAAGTTTCTAAAGGTGGCTATATAATTATCGATGACTACGGGCTACCACCATGCGCTGAGGCTGTCACAGACTTTAGAAAGCAACGAAATTTAAAAGCCCCTATTACTAAAATTGATGTATTTGGCGTTTATTGGAGAAAAGAATAAAAAAGATTTAATCTATAGGAGATTCTATTTTCACTCATCCTTCTCTCACTTCTAATCCAATTAAGTATTCTTTTTCGGAATCTCCTTACATATAACAATTGTTTTCCTGTGTTCTCTCACTACAAATTGAAAATTTTATTAATAGATTTACTGCATCTTCTCATACAAGAAAGGGGTATACTCATGAGCGAACTTAACAAAGAAATGACTTTACTCCCCCCTCCTGAACTCGTCCAATATGTAGGTGGCGACTTCAAAAAAGTTGGAAAAGAGTTCCTAAAGCATTTTATTCAAATTGGCGCTTTAAAATCAAATGAAAAAGTATTAGATGTAGGCTGCGGCGTCGGCCGAATGGCTGTACCATTAATGAATTACTTAAATGATGATGGAGCGTATTATGGATTTGATTTGTTTAAAGATGGAATTACTTGGTGTCAAAATAACATTTCAACTATGCGTAATAATTTTCACTTTGAACATGTTGACATATACAATCAATTCTATAATCCGGAAGGAAAAGAAGATGCCTCTCAATATCGTTTTCCCTATGAAGACGAAACATTCGATTTTATCTTTTTAACTTCTGTATTTACACATCTTCTCCCAAAAGAATTAGAACATTACGTATCTGAAATTGTACGTGTATTAAAAAAAGACGGGAGATGTTTCATTACATTCTTTCTTATAAACCCTGAATCGTCCTATTATTTAAATGCAGGACAAAGTACATTAGGTTTTTATCATCGAATCGAAAATTGCTACGTTGTAAATAAAGATATTCCGAATTTCGCAGTTGCTTATCCTGAGACAGATATTTGCAATCTATTGAATAAGTACGGCCTAGAAATAATCAATAAGCCGCATTACGGTTTATGGTGCGGCAGACATGAATATACAAGTTACCAAGATATTGTTCTTACAAAAAAAAGCTTCTGAAAGGAAGTTATGTATGATGAATGAAAAAAATCCACCTCTCGTTTCCATCCTTATTCCCACTTATAATCGGCCTCATTATTTCAAAATTGCTCTAGAAAGTGCATTAGCACAAACTTATTCAAATATTGAAATCATCATCGGAGATGATAGTACAAATGATGAAACAGCAACTTTAATACGCGAACAATACTTACCAAATTATAAAAATATAACATACATTCGAAATACCCCTACTCTAGGACAATTTCACAATGACCTTATGCTCATAGAAAAATCGAATGGTGAGTATATAAATTTTTTAATGGACGATGACGTGTTTTATAAGCATAAAATACAAAAAATGATGGCCTATTTTGAGCAAGATCCCAATAAAAATCTTGCTCTTGTTACTTCTTATCGAGTACGTATTGATGATCATGGAAATCTAATCGGTGATTCCCATCCAACACAAAGGTTATATAGTGAAGACACTCCATTAAATGGGATATTTTTAGGTAATTGGATGTTAAAGGGTGGGCACAACATTATCGGTGAGCCTACAACTACTTTGTTCCGAAAAGAATTGCTCACTGATCCTTTTGGTACCCTTAAAGAGCGACAATATTCTTGTAGTGTTGATATGGCCTCATGGATTTCTTTACTTTCTAAAGGAAATGCAATATACATTTCTGAGCCTTTAAGTCAATTTCGCTACCATGCTGGACAACAAATACACAATAAGCTCCTTCAAGGTTGTGAAGATTTCACACACCTCGTTATAACAGCAAAAGAATATGGCTTTTTACAAAATACTACGGACTATAGAGCAGCTCTACTTAGTGCTTACCAATGGTGTAAAAGTTCTTTAAAATACTATCTTCATCAACTAGATATTTTTCCTGATGCACATGTACGTCTTTCCCATTGTTTGGATATAATTATTAAAGAGTTAAACAATTAAACTACTCTGCAAAATCAAAAGTGTATGGGCTATATGCGAATCATTCGTATAGTTCATACATTCTTTCTCATACTATAAAATCCATTACTATAAAGAGCAGTAGAAAGGAATACCTACATTGAAAGATCCAAATTCTCAATATCAAATAGACTACGTATTACTATTTATTTTATTTGCCATTGGGATTGTTAGTTGCTGCGCTATTGCAAGTGCGCAAACCTCTTTACCACCATTTTTACAAAACGTCAATTTTGTACTAAAGCAAATCCAATGGTACTTCATTGGATTTATAGCCATTGGTGTTATTATGATTATCGATTTCGATCGTTATCAAAAAATTGCTTGGTATTTGTATAGCTTTGCAATGGTACTACTTATAGGACTAGAACTTCAAGTACCAGGTGCCGTTACAATTAAAGGCGCTACTGCTTGGTACAGGCTCTCAGGCATCGGAAATTTTCAGCCTTCTGAAATTATGAAATTATTTTTAATTATCGTCATTGGACGAATTATAGCAAATCATAATGAGAAATATTTTTCCAGAACAGTGCGTGACGATTTTTTATTACTTGGAAAAATATTTGCGACAAGTTTGCCACCACTACTACTTATTGCAAAAGAACCAGATTTAGGAAACACAATGGTCATTTCAGCGATGCTTGCAGCAATGATACTAGTTTCTGGCATACGATGGCGTTTTATTTTCGGATTAGTTTCAGGTACTTTCGTCGCTGGATCTACATTAATATATATTTTTTTTACTCACACAGATTTCTTTAAAGCACACATTTTAAAAGAATATCAACTAAATCGCTTCTACGGATGGTTAGCACCTTACAAATATGATGCACAAGGCTATCAATTAAGACAAGCATTCTTAGCGACTGGATCCGGAGAAATGCAAGGAAAAGGGTGGGAAAATGGACAAGTATATTTTCCAGAACCACATACAGATTTTATTTTCACTAATGTCGCTGAACAATTTGGATTTCTAGGCGCAAGTGTCATTATTTCACTTTTTTTCTTACTCATTTTTCGAATGATTCATATCGCTTTAGAAAGTAATGACCCTTTCGGTAGTTACATTTGCGCTGGTACAATCGGAATGTTTACTTTCCAAGTATTCCAAAATATCGGGATGACAATCGGATTACTTCCCATTACAGGGATAACATTACCTCTTATGAGCTACGGAGGAAGTTCACTACTTACATACATGATTGCGATTGGATTCATTTTAAATGTTCGCTCAAGAACGAAAATCTTTATGTTTAAATGAACAACAAAAAAACGCTATATTTTTATCTCTATCCTTTTTTAGATATACTAATGAAAAATACGATGGAGGTTTAAATATGAAATATGACATTATAGGAGATATTCATGGATGCTTCCAAGAGTTTCAAAATTTAACAGAGAAGCTAGGATATAACTGGAGTAGCGGTCTACCGGTTCACCCTGACCAACGTAAACTTGCATTCGTTGGCGATATTACAGACCGTGGTCCTCATTCATTACGTATGATCGAAATTGTATGGGAACTTGTCATACATAAAAAAGAAGCTTATTACGCTCCTGGAAATCACTGTAATAAACTATATCGATTTTTCCTTGGACGTAATGTAACAGTCGCTCACGGACTTGAAACAACTGTTGCTGAATATGAAGCACTTCCTTCTCGTAAGCAAAACATTATAAAAGAAAAGTTTACCACTCTTTATGAACAATCACCGCTCTACCACATACTAGATGAAAAAAGAGTAATCGTATGTCACGCTGGGATTCGGCAAGATTACATAGGAAGACGAGATAAAAAAGTACAAACCTTTGTATTATATGGCGATATTACAGGAGAAAAGCATGCCGATGGCTCACCTGTCCGTCGTGATTGGGCGCAAGAATACAAGGGGCAAGCTTGGATTGTATATGGACATACACCAGTAGCAGAACCTCGATTCGTCAATCAGACAGTCAATATTGATACTGGTGCTGTATTTGGTGGCAAATTAACCGGATTACGTTATCCTGAAATGGAGACTATCTCTGTCCCTTCTTCGTTACCTTTTGTCGCTGAGAAATTCCGTCCAATTTCATAACTACCTTACTTAGCATTATTTAGGCAGATATCATATAAAACTAGGTAAAGTAATTAAAAAAAGATGCAATAAAGTGCATCTTTTTTTAATTACCCTACATATAATGTCGCAGGAGGTGACAGAATGAAGAAAAAATCTTCTAAACAAAAAAGAAAATTTCCCCCTTTATATCTGCCCATGTACGGAATTAACAACTGGTGTAGTATTCGAGCTGCAGCGATAGAAGAACTGGAAGAACAAGAGTCATCAAAAAAAAGCAAAGTAAAACCAACATATGTCTCTTTAGAAAATGCTGTGATGAGCCGCATAATCGATCGTAAAAAAATAAAGATGCAACAAAAAAATAAACAGCTCTCAAATCAAGATGAACAGGTACTACATTCTAACCAAACAGAAGAAAAGGCGGAAGAAAATATTTCTGTAGCAATAAATAAAAAAGTGGAACCAGAAATTCCAGCTGCTATTATAAACAAAGTAAAAAAAATAAAAGAAGCATTAGCTTCATCGAATGATATACAAACTGAAAAACCACTCATAATTGAGACACCTACACCTGAAAATACAAAAGTTAAAAGGGGCGGCCGATATGCATATGCGGAGGGGCTTCACTCTCATGCGGAAGGCATGGCAGCACATGCGGAAGGCTTATTAACGCACGCAAAAGGTTCTTTCTCTCATGCAGAAGGATCAAACTCAAAAGCAACTGGACATAGTTCGCATAGTGAGGGAAGTGAAACGACAGCAGGCGGTGCTTATTCTCATGCGGAGGGTAAACAGACGATTGCTTTAGGCGAAGCAGCACACGCAGAAGGAACCGCAACTATCGCTAACGGATCCTCTTCTCATGCGGAAGGTCATCATACATCAACAGCTCATTTTGCAGGTAGCCATATTATGGGGCGCTTCGGCACTGCAGAAGAAGCTTATTCTTGGTTTATTGCAAATGGTGTAAACGACACCGACCATAATATCGGTGCTAAATGGCTTGCCCATAATGGAGAAATGTACATTGAGGGCGCGTCTTACAATGCAAGCGGAACGGATTTTGCACAAATGTTTGAAACAGAAGGTCATAAACCTATTGATGTCGGTTATTTCGTTACATTTAGTAGCGAAGAAAAAATTCGGATAGCTACTTCACACGATTCGTTCATTTTAGGAATATCTAGTGCAACCCCTGCACTTATAGGAAATAGCGGGGCTTTAAGTTGGCAAAAACGCTATAAAACAGATAACTTTGGGAAACGCCAATATGTATGGACGGAAACAGAAGAAATACAACCTCTTTTAAATACAGAATGGGATCCAGCTTGCAAATATGTAGCAAGAAAAGATCGCACCGAGTGGCTTCCTGTCGGATTAATTGGGCAAATGTTAGTACGTGATGACAGCACTTGCGAAACTCATGGATATTGTCGTCCAAATGACAATGGCATTGCTACAAAAGCCGAAAGTGGATTTTTCGTTATAAAGCGTACGGGTGAAAACCAAATTTTAATATTATTCCGCTAAGAAAAAAGGGAACAAAATTCTTTATAATATAAGAATTTTGTTCCCTTTTTAAGCATTCCTAAGTAGCTCTTGCATATCGCTTGGAATTTTTATAGTGAAAGACATTTCTTTCTCTAAAATAGGATGATAAAACGTCAAAGATTTACTATGAAGTGCTTGCCGTTTCATTTCATCCCTTCTTCCTCCATATAAGTTATCACCAAGTAATGGATGTCCTATATGAGCCATATGCACACGAATTTGATGCGTTCTTCCTGTCTCAAGCTCCAGCGCTACATGTGTCTTATCATATGTACTATCAATTACTTTAAAATGAGTAACCGCCCTTTGTCCATCCTCACAAACCGTTCGCTCAATAATGCTATCAGATTTCCGACCAATTGGTGCATCAATCATTCCTTCTCGTTCTACCATCTCACCGTGAACAATTGCTTCATACGTTCGTTTCACAGATTTTTGTTGATGCTGCTTAGATAAAAGATGATGCACAAAACGATTTTTTGCAATAAGCATAAGCCCTGAAGTATCACGATCTAACCGTGTTACAATGTGCACTGTACTTGCAAGATGCTGCTTATCATAATGAGATAAAATCGCATTGGCAACACTCCCTGTCGGATGTTCTCTAGATGGAATCGTTGACATGTTCGCCTCTTTATCAATGATAAGAATCGCATCATCTTCATATACAATGCATAAAGGGATATCTTCTGCCATCATCCCTTCACTTCTTTCCTCGACTGGAAAAAAGACACTTAATTCTTCACCAGCGCGCAACTGATGACGAACACTCGCATGTTGACTATTTACTTCAATTGCCCCGCCGTGAAACTTTATATCCGTTAAAGCGGCTTTAGAAATACCTTTCGTTTTCAAAAATTCCCTAACTAAAGTTCCCTCTTCAGTCAGCCCTATATCCCATTTCAATGTAAATCTGTTCAAATATATAACCCTTTCTATTTATCTGCAACAAACGAGTCACGAACTCGTTTCCAGAACGGGAACGGGCGGAAACGAACAAATCGTACTTTCTCGTTTGCGACACGATACTGGATTGATTTCACATCTTGATGGACCATTGTTAAATGATCCACTGTAATTTGTAAGTTCATTCCTGCAGCCGGCTTTAACACACATGTATGATGCTTCGGCAATACGAGTGGCGATCCTACAGTACGAAACACACGATTGTTAATGGACGCCATTTCTGCAATTTGAATCGCTTCAATAGATGGGTGAATAATTGCTCCGCCAAGTGCTTTATTATACGCAGTACTTCCTGAAGGAGTAGAAATACAAAGGCCGTCCCCGCGGAATGTTTCAAAATATTCTCCGCGTATTTCTACTTCTGTTACTAATGTACCTTCTGCACTTTTTACAGTCGCCTCATTCATCGCTAAATACTGTGACTCTTTACTTCCATTCACATAGCGAATAATAACTTCTAAAAGCGGATATTCCACCACTTGGAATGGTGTTTTTGCAATCGCAATTACTAATTTCTCTACTTCTGTCGGTAACCAATCTGCATAGAAACCTAAATGTCCTGTATGTACACCAACAAATGCTGTTTCATCCAATCGATTATAATAACGATGAAACGCATACAAAAGCGTTCCATCTCCCCCAACAGAAATTACAATATCGGGTTCCTTTTCATCCATTATAAATCCAAAATCTAGCAAGTACTCTTTCATCGTGCTTGCCAGTGTATCTGATGATTGATCTCCCTTTGACATAATTGTAAATTTCATCGCCCAACACCCTTTAGTTTATGATTCGGAATCTTTCGTTTCTTGCTTTCTTGAAAAAGCCTTTTGCGCTTCTTGAATTTCAAGACGAATAGAAGACATTTCTTCATCTAATAAAAACGCCGCTTCAGCTGCACGTTGCAAGCGTATTTTAATATCTTCAGGAAAACGTCCACTATATTTATAATTTAAAGAATGCTCAATTGTTGCCCAAAAGTTCATTGCTAGCGTGCGTATTTGGATTTCTACCAATACTTTTTGTTCACCCTGAATCGTTTGAACAGGATAACTAATGACAACATGATAAGAACGATAACCGCTATCTTTCTTTTGCGTGACATAATCACGTTCTTCCACGATTTCAAAGTCATTTCGTTTTCGAAGATATTCTACAACAGGCTTAATCTCATCAACAAATTGACACATCATTCTAAGCCCAGCAATATCCTGCATATCTTCTCTCAATCGGTCTAGCGGTACATTTCTCTTCTCCGCTTTATCAATAATACTTGCAACCGACTTTACCCTTCCTGTTACAAACTCAATTGGAGAATGCTCTGTTAACATTGCAAATTGAGTACGCATTCCTTTTAGTTTCACTTTCAGCTCTGCCACCGCTTGGTGGTAAGGTGCTAAAAATTCTTCCCAATTTCGATTCATTTCAACCACCACCAAAATCAATCCATTTGCTTATAGAAATACTTTTTCTACAGCAGTTACTAATTCTTCTCCGTAATTTGCATTACCTTCAATATTTTCAACTAAATATTCTACTTCTTCTTTTAATCCTTCTAATTCCATTTCAATGTCATTCACGCTAACGAACATAACCACATCGTTATTCATCGCTTCATGCATTGCTTCCCAGCATGTATGCGGAATACTTACATAAATGAAAGATGATTCATTTTCTAAGATATATAAAAATGATAAATTGTCTGAGTCTACAAGTACGTGATTACGTGCACTTAACTCCTTTACCTCTATTTCACTATTTTCCGCACAAAAAATAAGAGCATTCTCTCTCTTTTCTACGCTCTTAACTTGGATTTTATTTTGCATGCTCTAACTCCTCCATCTCAACTTCCTGTCTTACTTAACAGTATTATTGTATCATAACATGGACGCAAACAAATAAAACATTGAACCAAATTTATGAAAAAGCGATAATGTGTAAAGAATTATTTTTCAAAAGGAGATTATACAATGACACAAGAAATTGAAATTGAATTCAAAAATATCGTTACAAAAGAAGAATTCGATACATTATGTAAATCGTTTTCTATTGAAGCATTTACGAAACAAGTGAATCACTACTTTGAAACACCTGACTTCTCGTTAAAAGAAGCTGGCTCTGCACTTCGTATTCGTCATAAAGGAGAAACTTATACGTTAACGTTGAAACAACCTGCAGAAATCGGTTTATTAGAAACGCATCAAGTCGTAACAGAAGACGAAGCAAAAATGATGATGGAATCAAACACAATCATTCAAGGAGCAGTAGTAGATCAATTACACAAATTACAAATTCCTGTTTCTGCTTTAACATATATGGGTAGTTTAACAACAGAAAGAGCAGAAACATTATTTAAAGGCGGAACGCTTGTCTTTGATCATAGTTTCTATTACAATCACGATGATTATGAAATTGAATTTGAAGTACAAGATGAAGAAACAGGAAAAGCTGCATTTATTCATTTATTAACGCAACATAACATACCTGTTCGCCATACAAATAACAAAGTAAAACGCTTTTTCCTTGCCAAACAAAACAAAGCACGCTAAAGTGAAAATTCCACTAGTGAATATGTTTCACTAGTGGATACATCTCACTAAAAAAGTTTACACCCGTAGAATAAGCAAAGAATCTTTGAGAAGGCTGTTTATTTGCCCTCTCGAACATTCCATTGCTACAATAGATATACATTTCATGGAAAAAGGAGTTTATAAAGGATGAGCAAGCAACCGATGACACCATTTGAAGCAATTGGCGGTGAACAATGCATTGCAATATTAGTAGATACATTTTATTCCTATGTCAGTAAACACCCTGACTTATCTCCCATCTTCCCGGAAGATTTAACAGAAACCGCTAGGAAGCAGAAGCAATTTTTAACACAATATTTAGGTGGTCCTAATTTGTACACTGAAGAACATGGTCATCCTATGTTAAGAGCACGCCATCTTCCGTTTGAGATTACTCCAAAACGAGCAGAGGCTTGGCTATCATGCATGGAGCAAGCAATGGATGATACTGGAGTGCATGGTCATATAAGAGAGTTTGTCTTTGAACGTTTAGCATTAACCGCTCAGCATATGGTTAATACTCCAAACGAAACAGGTGAAGTGTAATGGATAAGCAGGAAGCAAAGCATATAAATATGCCATCTCCTTCCGCATGTGAGCATAAGTCTGTAGAAGCATATTTATTTATTGATCCACTTTGTAAAGATTGCTGGGAAATTGAGCCTTTTATTATTAAACTATGGCTTGAATACGGGAAATACTTCTCTATTCGTCATATCGTAACAGGAAAAGTGGATGGAACGAACGCTTCCTCACACAAATGGAATAAACCTGCTAATATTCGATTTGTGTGGGAAAAGACAACAAGTTTACAAGGTTTTTCATGCGATGGAAAGGTACATATGCAAGAAGCATCGTCAACACCATATTTAGTTTCGATGGCAATTAAGGCAGCAGAGTTGCAAGGCCGAAAAGCAGGTTCGAAGTTTTTGCGAAAACTCCAAGAATACATTTTCCTTGAAAATGTATCAAGCCCTGACTGCGAACTATTACTTGCATGTGCGAAAGATAGCAATATTGATGTAGAAGAATTTAAAAAAGATCTACATTCTGCTAGTGCAAAAAAAGCTTTCCAATGTGACTTGAAATTCACGAATGAAATGCATATTACAGAAATACCCTCCCTCGTCTTTTTTCATGCGAACTCAGATGAAGAAGGTATTAAAATCGCTGGAAATTATTCCTACGATGTATACGTACAATTATTGAAAGAACTTGTAAAATGTGAAATTGAGCCAGAACCATTACCACCTTTAGAAGTGCTACTAGAAGCAACACAATTTATATCTTCAAAAGAAGTAGCATTTATTTATGACTGTCCGCAACAAGAAATTGAGCGCGAACTTAAAAAGTTACAACTGAAACGAAAAGTACAAATGATAGAAGTAAAATGCGAACGTTATTGGAAATGGATAGCAAAAGAAAAAGACCTGGTGTAAACACCAGGTCTTCTTCTTTACGGCTTATAAAAATATTAAAGGGGATGGGAGAAATTTTCACGTTCAAACAAAGGGGTATATGTTTGTATGTGAATTCGTTCACGCTTATTATATTACAAGATTCGACGTCAGATGACAACCCCTTTTGTCGAATTTCACACTTTTGTCACATTCTAAACGTTTTCATTTTTGAATAAGCTATAAAAAAGGTCATTTAGGGGGTTTATTTATGAAAAAATCTTATATTGCTCTTCTCTTTCTAGCTGTCATCGTTTCTTTTTTCTTGTACATCCTCTCTCTACTACAAGCTTTTCCTAAAATTATTGCCTTGCCTCTTTTATTCGGAATCATTGTTATCACTCTCTCTTATTTCAATCATAAAAAACGATTCAAAGGGTTTTAATTTCAAAAATCAGCCGTAAAACTATCCTTTCAGTTAGAAAAAACAAAGAAATTCACCTTGTTTTTTCGACATATATCGACATTTAATCTATTCAAAAAAAGACGAGGATACAATCCCTCGTCTTTTTTCATTACTTTTCTTCAAATAATAATGCTTCTAATTCATTTAATTTCTCTTCAAATACTTGTAGTGCCTCTTTTACTGGTTCAGGAGATGCCATATCTACTCCTGCTTTTTTCAGCACTTCAATTGGATAATCAGAGCTTCCTGCTTTTAAGAACTCGTTAATATAACGTTCTACTGCTGGTTGTCCTTCTTCTAAAATCTGTTTAGATAGAGCTGTCGCTGCACTAAATCCTGTTGCGTATTGATATACGTAATAGTTGTAGTAGAAGTGTGGAATACGAGACCATTCTAAACCAATCTCTTCGTCGATTACTAAAGCGTCACCGAAATATTTCTTATTTAAATCATAGTAGATTTCCGTTAGCATATCTGGCGTAACAGCATGTCCTTCTTGTACTTTCTTATGAATAATATGTTCAAACTCTGCAAACATCGTTTGACGGAATACAGTACCACGGAACCCTTCTAAATAATGATTTAATAAATATAGACGCTCTTTCTTATCTTCTGTCGTTTTTAATAAATAATCATTTAGAAGCGCTTCATTACAAGTTGATGCCACTTCTGCTACAAAGATGGAATAATCACCATATACGTGCGGTTGTGTTTTTCTTGTATAGTAACTATGCACTGAATGACCAAACTCATGAGCAAGTGTAAATAAGTTATTTACATTATCATGCCAGTTCATTAAAATATACGGATTTGTTCCATATGCACCAGATGAGTATGCCCCGCTTCGTTTTCCTTTATTCTCATACACATCTACCCAGCGATTTTCATATGCCTCTTTCAAAATATCAACATATTCATCACCAAGTACGTTTAAAGATTTTAATAAAAGGTCTTGTGCTTCTTCGTATTTCACATTCATTTTCACTTCTGGTACAAGTGGTGTATATAAATCATACATATGAAGCTCATCAAGTCCTAATGCACGCTTACGAATATCGATGTAACGGTGTAATAAATGTAAGTTGTCATTTACCGTTTCAACGAGTTGATCGTATACTGCTTCCGGAATATTATTATTGCTCAGTGCAGCTTGGCGAGCAGAATCATATTTACGAACACGCGCATTGAAATTATTACGTTTTACTGCTCCACTTAGCGTACTTGCGAATGTATTTTTAAATTTCCCATACGTTTCATATACAGCTTTAAATGCATCTTCGCGAACACGAGGATCATCACTTTCTAAAAACTGAATGTAACGGCCATGTGTAATTTCTATTTCTTCTCCGTCTTCACCTTTAATAGATGGGAATTTTAAATCCGCGTTATTCAACATACCGAATGTATTGCTTGATGAACTCATTACTTCAGATGCTTCCGCTAATAAAGCCTCCTCAGCTTCTGATAATACGTGCGGGCGTTGACGTGTAATTTCTTCTAATGCATGTTCATATACACTTAAATCTCTATTTTCCTTCAAGAATGTTTGCATTGTATCTTCTGAAATCGATAAAATTTCAGGCACAATATACGCTGTGCTACTAGATACTTGTGAATATAAATTTGTTGCGCGATCATTTAATGCTTGATATACGGAGTTTGTTGTATCTTGATCGTAACGCATATGAGCATATGTATATAGCTTACCTAATCGCATTGAAATTTCATCTTCATATTGCAATGCCTCAAGTAAATTGTCCGCAGAGTCACCAAGTTTCCCTTTAAATTCAGTTAACTTCGGTAATAGCTCTTTAATAGCCTGGAATTCTTTTTCCCATTCTGCATCCGTTTGGAAAATATCTTCTAATCGCCACGTACTTGCTTCTTCAATCTCGTTGCGATCTGGTAATGCTTTCGCTTTGTTTTGTTCAGACATTCTTTAAGCCCTCCTTTAAATATCTCTACTTAAGTACAATTCGTTTTTTCTTATGTAATTCCTTCACAATCATTCTTTATTATATCCCCTTTTCCTCCTCTCATGTTAAAATTTGCCTCAAATAAAGATAGCGCATGTATTAAGCAAATCTCATCATATTTCATAATTTCCTCCTCTGTTTTTAACATCACTACATCCCTTATTTTTCGGTACGTATAACTTCCCGCTTTATGCAATACACCTATATAGCATAAAAATGTCATATATTCAGTAACTGCCACTTTCCATGTGTGCTGTGAAAAGTACGGAAGTATCCGCCTTTTCGTATACCTTTTTACATAACTACACACATATTGAAGAGAAATACACTCTCCTACTGCAAGCCCCCCTATACACTTCATATATAGAAAAGCTTGCCATATAAATGGGTTTGTTTGAAAAGCAAATCCAGAAGGGAGTGGAACACCAATTTCAGAAGGAAAACTCGCTGGGGTACATTTAAATTGATATAAGAGGCGTAATAATGACTTATAATTATAATTCCAAATCGGCAGGGCATTTTTGCGGAAGTAGTTCTTTCTCTTCTTCCACTCTTCCCTTAGTATCTCTTTCTCGAAAGGAACGGGAGAAAAAAGCATTTCAAAAGTAGTTTTATCGATTGGTAAATATACAGTATGCGCGAAAAAGATGTTTGTAGAAAATGGAGTGACAAATGCACATTTCATAAATGATTTCTCTTTCGAACAGAAGAAAATAAGAAATGGTTGAGGATAAGATTGTAAGGAGAAAGCCATAAGTGAGGAGAATTTCATCCAATATGCCGATTGCTTTTTCAATTGATTTCCACCAACGATCCAAATGACCTGTATACCAGCTCGCCAATATGAATAGGTTCTTTTGTACAGCTGCTCTATAGCAAGGTTTGCACATTGGTATTCAATTGCAATTTTTCTGCCCGCCCTCTCTACAAAAATATCTGGTCGTTGCTTAATTTCCGGAAGGTAGTACTCAATATCCACCTGAAAGTTTTGACGTTTGAACCATCTATATAACAATTCTTTACCGTGCATATGATACGTTGATTCCGCTTCATAAAAGGCAAGACATGAATCCACTTTTTTATGAGCAAAATGCCAACTTTTTTGTTTCCCTAATTTCATTTGCACTTCCTTTCCACAAGCTACACAAAAGAATCGTTCCTGTTGGCGCATACGGCGCAAAAGCTCTTCATTACAATTATAGAGTAAATGAATTTTTTCTCCGTTTTCTCTTTTAGCTATAAATATCGGAATCACACCCTTTCAGCTCCTTATATTCTACAATTTATTACAAATTCCTTTTAAAAAAGAGATGTCCCAATTTCGGACATCTCTTTTTATAATAATGGCGATAATAACCGGTACGTTGATTCAACAATTCGTCTATGCAGACGCCTTTTATGAAAACGATCGACGTGAATTTCACTGGATTCTTCTAAATCGTCTTTAAAGTCTTGAACAAGTCTTTTAATGCTATCTGTATCATATAAAAAGGCATTTACTTCAAAATTCAAATGAAAACTTCTCATATCCATATTAGCTGTCCCAATTGAAGCTAAATCAGAATCAACGATGACAATTTTACTATGAAGAAAACCTTTTTCGTATTCATATATCTTTACTCCTGCGTCTAAAAGCTCTGGGAAGTACGATCTCGATGCGTAAAAGACAGTGCGCTTATCAGGTTTACTCGGCATCAACAAACGGACATCAATACCAGCAAGTGCAGCAACCTTTAATGCGGATAAAATATCATCATCCGGAATAAAATACGGCGTTGCAATCCAAATAGATTTCCGAGCAGAAGCGATCATTGCGAAATATAAATGCTTAATCGTTTCCCACTTATTATCGGGGCCGCCTGCAACTAGCTGCACTCCTCCCCAATGATCACCCTCAACTGCTTTTGCTTGTAAATATTCAGGAGCTAGCACAGCCTCTCCAGTCATATAAAACCAATCTTGAAGGAAAATAAGCTGTAAACTTTGAACCGCTTCACCACGTAAATACAAATGAGTGTCTCGCCAAAAGCCAAAATATTTACTTTTTCCTAAATACTCATCACCAATATTTAATCCGCCTACAAACCCTTCGTTCCCATCAATCACAACAATTTTCCTATGATTTCGATAATTAATCTTATCGTTTAAAATCGGAAAGCGCACAGGAAAGAACGGAATCATTTCTACACCTGCATCGTTTAATTCTTCAATATACGATTTCGATAACTTAAAACTTCCAACCGCATCATATAAAAAGCGAACAACAACGCCCTCTTTTGATTTTTGTATTAAAATATCTTTAATTTCTGTTCCTAATTTATCATCACGCACAATGTAATATTCCATATGAATGTGATGTTTCGCTCGTTTTAACCCATTTAAAATGGCCTGAAACGTTTCATCTCCATTTGTTAATGTCCTCGTTTCAGTTTGAAACGAAATATTTAAAGCACCTAATCGATCCGCTAAACGAAATAACAGTTCTTGATGCTTATGATTGCGTAAAATTCGTTCTTCGTAATCTTCATGCCCTTTATATTGTAAAAACGCCTGTTCATCAAGTAACGCCTTCTTTTGAAACATTCTTTTTCTCCGAAAATTTTGTCCAAATAATAAATAAGCAAAGAAGCCAAACACAGGAAAAATCCCTAACACAATTAACCATGTAAGTGTTTTAGATGGGTGGCGATTTTCTAAGAAAATAACGCAACCAATTAAAAACGCAGATACTGTAAATAAAATACTAATAATACCTAAAATCGAAACATCTTTTATCCCAATCACATCTGAATAAAATGCTACATCAATAAACATACGTAACGAAACAAATAATGCGAACAATAGCAGGATAAAGAAAATCAGCTTTAACGTATTTTTCATCTCTTACCTCCTAACTAAGAAAGCTTTCCTATTCTTCATATAAAAAGCCGATTTCATACTACAGAAATCGGCCTACGTTTTAGCAGGAAAATTATTGCGAATCGTTTCAAGCGCATGCTCTTTCACAATTTGTTTTCCATACTCACTTACACGATGAATTGTTAAAGTTGATTCTTCCCCATATTCTAAAACAATACTTAAAATACGATCGATTTCTTCTTCATCATGTAGCACTTCATCGAATTCCACATATACATAATAGCGGTCCTCAAATGAATACAGCTCATCTTTTATATCTTCAAAGATAAGACGATGACTTAATGAAATGACATCTTCAAAATCATTAAATTTAATTAAAAAGCCAAACGTACCATCTTCATTAAAGTTTGTTCCTGTTTGTTCTTCTACCTCTTCGACTAACTCTTGTTGGAATAATGATTCAATGCCTTCATCTAGAGGAATATCTATAATTTTGTCTACCCCTATCGGTAGTTCCAGCTTTTGCCCATCCTTTGAAAGCTCTGCTTTCGTGACAAGTACTTCAATCCCTTTATCGACTGCTTGCACTTGGATCCATAACGGCCCATCAATAAAGAAATCGTCATGATCACGAGCTTCGTCCATCATCTCCCAAAAGAGCTCTTCACTTCGTTCGCGATCATACCAAATTTCTTCACGATTAAATCCTCTATCCTCTATATCAATGTACGTAATAAAAAATTTCATCGTATGATCATTAATTCTTTCAATATCCAAAATACAACTCTCCCTTCCTGCTTAGAATTGTTATGAAGGGATTCCCCACTCATATGACAAATCATTAGATTCTTGTACTCTCATTTTATGATAAGATTCTCCAGAATGGAAATAAAATCGATTTATTTTACAAAAATAGTTATATGCCTATCTTTACTCGATCAACTACATAAATATATTATTATAGCGATTTCTTACTTACAAAAAATTTGGACATACATTTCCACATTCCCCCGTACACTGTAATAAGGTGAAACTTCTATTAGAAGAGATTATTTAACAACAACTTTCTTCATCACATACATACAGTTCGCTTATTAAAACATCATAAATGGAGGCAGACGAATGGACTTAGAGTTTTTAACATCCGTACTAATGATTGTCGGTATCGATGTTGTATTAGGTGGTGACAATGCAATCGTCATCGCACTAGCTAGCCGAAATTTACCTGAATCGAAACGAAATAAAGCTATTTTGATCGGTACTCTTTTAGCAATCGTACTAAGAATTGTCCTTACTATACTAGCTGTCTATTTACTCGACATTCCATTTCTACAATTGATTGGCGGGGTTTTACTTACATTAATTGCAGTCAATTTATTAACTGATGATAGCAACGACCTTTCTGCCATTCAAGGAAAAACAACTTTATTTCAAGCTGTGCGGACAATTGTTTTCGCGGATCTCGTTATGGGGTTTGATAATGTTATTGCCATTGCAGGTGCAGCTCACGGGAGATTTTTACTCGTCATAATCGGCTTACTCATTTCTATCCCTATTATTATTTGGGGCAGTAAACTTATTTTAATACTTATGGAACGATTTCCATTCCTCATTTATTGCGGTGCAGCAATTCTTGCCTATACTGCAGGGAAAATGGTTACACATGAAGACAGACTTGCAATCTTTTTTCATAACAACCCAAGTTTCACTGCAAGCATTCCTTATTTGTTCATTTTCACTATTTTATGCATCGGCTTTATCGTAAAACAAGTTCGATTACGCAATGTGAAACATTAAAAAAAACCTTCTACTATATAATAGGTAGAAGGTTTTCATATTATTATAATTAATTTACAAGACGTTGTGCTTCACGTAATTGGAACGTTCTTACTGTACGTGGTAAGAAACGGCGAATTTCGTCTTCGTTATAACCAACTTGAAGGCGTTTCTCGTCAATCATAATTGGACGACGTAAAATCCCCGGATAGTCACGAATCATCTTATATAAATCTTGAAGTGGTAAAGATTCTAAGTTTACATTCAATTCTTGGAAAACTTTCGAACGAGTAGAAATAATCTCATCCGTTCCGCTTTCTGTCATACGTAAAATCTCTTTAATTTCCTCAATCGTTAATGGATCTGAGAAAATATTACGTTCTGTATAGGGAATATGATTTTCCTCTAGCCATAATTTCGCCTTTCTACAAGACGTACAGCTTGGAGAACTATATAATGTTACCATACAAAGCTCACTCTCCTTAAAGAGTACAAATTCTGTACTAAATACAGTTTTAATTTCTAACTTCAGCAATTTTTCGCGATAACTTGTCTTATTGAAAAGTACAAAAATCGCATTTCATGTAAGCAACAACTTATAATAAACAACAATTACTTTTAATAAGTAACTTCTATAATCATTATACAATAGATTTTGCAAGAAATATACAGTAAATTTCCTGCTAGTTGAGAAAACTCTTCTGTGTATTCCACTGCTATGTAACATGATTACGCTCAATTTAGCTGTACTTGAACAATAACTTTCAACCCTTTTAATACTCATTTCCTCTAGATTTTTCATATAATATATAGTTATTTATCTATAATCTTCCCTATGAAAAAGAGAACGTTTTCTTACTTTTTCCTGATAAATCAATTAAGAAATGTAAGACTATACAAATGAGAATAAAAAGGAACGTTTGTTCTTATTTTAACAAACATTCTCCCTCCTGTCTACACGATTTCTAAAGTAAATTAAATATTTTTCTGACATTTCTTTCTTTTTCATTTTTTATCTCATACAATAAACATACAGACAGGCAAAGGGGGAGTTTGCAAATGATTGCTTTTTTTATTGATTTTATTACGGTTGCTGCCCTTATCATCGGAATAACAGCATTGATTGGTGTCATTACAAATAGCATCGGTGAAAAGCTCTTTGGTGGAAAAGAAAAAATGAAGTTTGTTAACAAGAGTTTGGATGTACAATCCGGCTGGAACCAAGTTGGTGGAAAAGGCATTTATAAAAAACGCACGTATTAAAAAAAGCAGGTGGTTAGCCTGCTTTTTTTATTTCTCTACGGATGCCCACTTAAAGCTTAATTCACCGCCATATTTGTGGATATACACATCTTTAATCGTTTCTCTTTCTAATATAGATCTGCCGCGTTGGAATACTGGCGCAATTGCTGCATCCTCAAATAAAATTTTCTCTGCTTTTAACAGTTCATTCCAACGTCCTTTTACATCTGAGCCTTCTTGCTTTGCCTTTTTAATAATGTCATCATACTGAGCATTAGAATAAGCCATTTTATTTTGTGAACCATCTGTTATAAACATATCAAGGAATGTGATTGCATCAGGAAAATCAGGTCCCCATCCAGTAAATGAAATATCAAACTGTCCACTATCTTCAAGTTTTAATTTTTGCGCAAATGGTTGCATCTTAATTGTTACTGTTAGACCTGGTAAGTTCTTTTCTAATTCTCCCTTTACATACTCACCAATTTTCTTAGATTCTTCATTATCAAAGTTTAAAAATTCTAGTTCTATTTTATCCTTACCTAATTCTTTCTTGCCTGCTTCCCAGAATTTTTTAGCTTCCTTCACATCGACTTTCGAAAGCTTTCCATTTTCTTTTCTGAAATCTTGCTTATCTGGTCCCTTAACAAAATCAGATGGTACTAAACCATAAGCTCCCTTAGAACCGTTGTTTAAAATAACCTCTCCAATACCATCTCGATCGTATGCACTAGAAATAGCCTTACGAATATTTTTGTTAGCTAATGATGGATTTTTTTGGTTAAAACGCAAGAAGAATACAGTTGGATCATTAATTGTTTTAAAGTCTTTTTGTCCTTTATATTTATCAACTAACTCCGCTGATAAACCAACTCTGTCAATCGCATTCGTATTATACAAATTAACAGCTGCTCCTGTATCTTTTACAACATTAAAGTTAACTTCTTCTAACTTCACTTCTTTTTGATCCCAATAATTTGGATTTTTCTTTAATTTGAAACTTTGTTCATGTTTCCATTCATTTAATACAAATGGACCGTTATACAGAGTTGTATTTGCTTCCAAACCAAATTTTTCTCCCTGTTCTTTCATATATTTCTCATTTAATGGGAAAAATAGTGGATACACAGTTAAATCGAGAAAGTATGGAACTGGATTATCCAATTCAACTTCTAATGTATAATCATCTATTGCTTTAACACCTAATTGATCCGGTGATAGCTCTCTTTTATTAATTTTTTCTGCATTTTTTACATCTAACATAATATATCCTGATTTTGCTGCCGTATCAGGATTAACAGCTCTTTGCCATGCATAGGCAAAATCTTTTGCTGTTACAGGGTCACCATTCGACCATTTAGCGTCTTCCCGCAATTTAAACGTATATTTTTTACCATCTTCTGATTTTGTATGAGATTTTGCCACACCTGGAACTAACTTATCGCCTTTTCCAAGTCGATACAGCCCTTCCATTGTATTATTCATAACTTTTGAAGAAGCAGCATCCGAGGCAAGTGTTGTATCCATTGTCGGAATTTCAGACACTTCTGTTAGATTAATAACTTGCTTCGCACCGCTTTTCCCGCTATCCCCTTTTGCGTTTGCTTGCGGTTCATCTTTTTGATAGCTACATGCCCCTAACATCATGCTCATCGCTACTGTTGATGCTACAAAAACTGGTATCTTTTTTTTCATACTTCCACCCTCCAAAAAAAATGTTAGCCCTTTCATTTTCAAACAGAAAGAAATATATATATGTTCTAATAATTCATATTATACACACAAATATATTTTTTGTATATTTATATTTCTATTTCATTAAAATTTCCTGTTAAAAAATAAATCTTTGTAAACGTTTCATATTGCTGATTATTCTTACTAAAGTGTTAAAAACGATATTTTTTATACTTTTCTAAATTATCAGAGAAAAATAAATTTTATATTTTATAATACTTTATGTATAATTATCCCAACCTTTTTAACATAAAATAGCAGTCCCTTCATATTAAAAATATGTAGGCTAAAATGAGTGCAAAGGATAAGAAAGTATGTTACGATACATTTTGCTAAAAATAGATATCGGTAAAGAGGGGACGGACATGACAGCAATTCAGGAAAAAAATGGGCCGACAGAGAAATTAAGTTTATTCTTATTAACATGGCCTATTTTTCTAGAAGTTTTTCTTTTTATGTTGATGGGGATCGCTGATACTTTCATGTTAAGTGCATTATCAGACGATGCTGTATCTGGGGTTGGTGCAGCGAATCAATATCTCCATATTGCGATTTTGGTATTAGAAGTCATCGGGAACGGCGCTGCTATCGTTGTATCTCAATACCTCGGTTCCAGACGCTTTATGGAAGCATCTAAAATATCAGCATTAGCCGTCACATTAAATTTAATAGTTGGGCTCGTTATAAGCGCTGGTTTTCTTTTATTTTCGAAACATATGATGCTCGCAATGAACTTACAAGGCGATGTACTAACGTATGCGCAAAACTACTTATCTATCGTCGGAGGAGCTATCTTCCTGCAAGCTATCATTAACTCATTAGCCGCAATTATCCGTGTACACGGTTTTACAAAGCAAGCGATGTTTATTTCACTCGGAATGAATATTATTCATATCGCTGGAAACTACGTACTCATTTTCGGGAAATTTGGTTTCCCTGAGCTCGGTGTACAAGGGGCTGCAATTTCTTCCGCTATCAGTCGATTGATCGCACTTATTGTTTTCTTCTGGTTACTATACCGCGTTATGGAATATCGCGTGAAATTACAATATTACTTCACTTTATCCAAAGAATACATTGGGAAAATTTTAAAAATCGGTATTCCATCTGCATTTGAACAAGTGATGTATCAAGCTTGTCAAATCGTCTTCCTTTATTACGCAACGTACTTAGGAACGGAATCATTAGCTGCTAGACAATACGCTACTAACATTTCCATGTTCACTTATTTATTTGCAATTGCGATTGGTATGGGAACAGCCATTATTATTGGCCGCCTTGTTGGTGGTGGCGAAAAGGATGAAGCATACGAACGCTTATGGAAAAGTGTAAAATGGGCGATTGGTGTAACTCTATGTATGGTCGCTCTCGTTATTACATTCCGTACACAATTAATGGGACTGTTTACAGATAATCCGCACATTATCGGGTTAGGCGCAAGTGTTCTTTTACTAAGTGTACTACTTGAAACGGGACGTACGATGAATATCGTCATCATTAATTCGCTTCGTGCAGCTGGTGATGCAAAATATCCTGTTTTAATCGGTGCATTCTCTATGGTGTTAATGAGTTTACCACTAGGTTACTTTTTCGCCTTTCATTTAGATATGGGGCTCGTTGGTATTTGGCTAGCGATCGCCATCGACGAATGGACGCGTGCCATTATTATGTTCTTCCGCTGGAAAAGCAGGGCGTGGGAACGTTACGCACTTGTGAAACCAGAAGAGCAAGACGAGATTGGTTCTGTTCAGGCACAGTAGTACTTGTTTGATCATGATGTAGTTATTAATAAATGCAATTTATATCGACTTACCGACAACTCATTTATATAGTATAGAAAAAAGCCATCCTTCCTTAATGGAAGAATGGCTTTTTTTATTATTGATAAATCTCTTTATATTTCTTATACTCTGCTTCAGAACATAGTACGAAATGTCCTGGGCGAATTTCACGCATTGTTGGCACTTCGCTACCGTAATCATGCTGCGATGGATCGTATACGATACGTTTACGATTGCGCTCATAATCTGGATCTGGTAGCGGAATTGCTGATAATAGTGATTTCGTATATGGATGAACTGGATTCGCATATAACTCTTCACTTGTTGTTAGCTCAACGATTTGACCACGGTACATTACACCGATGCGGTCACTAATGTATTTTACCATTGATAAATCATGGGCAATAAATAAGTATGTTAGACCTTTTTCTTTTTGTAGCTTTTTCAATAAGTTTACAACTTGCGCCTGAATCGATACGTCAAGTGCTGAGATCGGCTCATCCGCAATGATAAATTCTGGTTCTACAGCAAGCGCTCGAGCGATACCGATACGCTGACGTTGTCCACCTGAGAATTCGTGCGGGAAACGGTTCGCGTGCTCTTTATTTAAACCAACTGTGTTTAATAGTTCATGAACACGGTCCATGCGCTCTTTTTTACTTTTCGCTAATCCGTGAATATCAATACCTTCTGCGATAATATCCCCTACTGTCATACGAGGATTTAATGATGCGTATGGATCTTGGAAAATCATTTGCATTTTACGGTTGAATTTCTTCAATTCTGCGCGTGATTTCTTACCATGTACGTTTTCACCATCGAACAATACTTCACCAGCAGTTGCATCATATAAACGAATAATCGTTCTTCCAGTAGTTGATTTACCACAACCTGATTCTCCTACAAGACCAAATGTTTCTCCGCGGTAAATATCAAATGAAATATCATTAACCGCTTTGACAACACCACCACTCACGTCGAAGTGCTGCTTTACATTTTTTACTTCAATTAATTTCTCACGTTGTTTAGTCATGTTGTTCACCTGCTTTCATTTGAAGAATACGTTTTTCAACGACTGCCGGCGGTTTTACTTCTGGAGCTTGCTCGTGAAGTAACCAAGTTGCCGCATAGTGTGTATCACTTACTTTAAATAAAGGTGGGTCCATTTCAAAATCAATTTTTAGTGCCTGTGGATTACGTGGTGCAAAAGCATCACCCTTTGGCGGCTTCAATAAATCCGGAGGCGTTCCAGGAATTGCGTATAACTCTTCCTCTGAGCCATCTAAACTTGGCATAGATGCGATTAAGCCCCAAGTATATGGATGTTTCGGATTATAGAAAATTTCATCTACAGTTCCAATTTCAACAACTTTACCAGCGTACATAACTGCCACTCGGTCAGCAACGTTTGCTACTACACCTAAGTCATGCGTAATGAAAATAATTGCCGCTTCTGTTTTTTGCTGAATGTCTTTCATAAGTTCTAAAATTTGTGCCTGAATCGTAACGTCTAGCGCTGTTGTCGGCTCATCGGCAATTAATAATTTCGGGTTACAAGCTAACGCCATCGCAATAACTACACGCTGTCTCATACCACCTGAGAATTGGTGAGGATATTGTTTTAAACGAGCTTCTGGATTTGGAATACCTACAAGGTCGATTAATTCTAAAGCAACTTTACGTGCGTCTGCTTTACTCATCCCTTGGTGTTTAATAAGGCCTTCCATAATTTGATTTCCAATTGTCATCGTTGGGTTTAATGATGTCATTGGATCTTGGAAAATCATCGCGATATCTTTACCACGTACTTGCTGCATTTCTTTTTCTGTTAATTTCGTTAAGTCACGACCTTCAAATACGATCTCACCATTTTTAATGCGTCCAGGAGGATTCGGAATTAATCCCATTAACGCTTTAGAAGTAACTGATTTCCCTGAACCAGATTCTCCTACAATCGCCAATGTCTCTCCTTTTTTCAAATCAAAAGTAACGCCGCGTACAGCTTGTACTTCACCTGCATGTGTATCAAAGGAGACTTGTAAATCTTTTACCTCTAACAATGTTTTCATCTTTGCCTCTCCCCTCTTTTACTTACGCATTTTTGGATCTAACGCGTCGCGTAATCCGTCTGCCATTAAGTTAAACGCTAAAATTAATATACTGATGACAACCGCAGGGATGAACATCATATGCGGATACGTTTGAATAGATTTATAACCATCATTTACAAGAGAACCTAGTGACGCAAATGGTGGCTGAATTCCTAAACCGATGAAACTTAAGAACGCTTCACCAAACACCGCTGATGGAATTGTAAACATTGTCATTACGATAATAGGTCCCATTACGTTCGGGATTAAGTGTTTTACAATTAATTGTGTATTTGTTGCACCTAATGTACGAGATGCTAATACATATTCTTGGTTTTTTAATTTCAGGATTTGTCCACGAACGATACGCGACATCCCTATCCAACCTGTAATTGCCATTGCGAGTGTAATTGACCATATACCAGATCCCATAATGATTACCATTAAGATAACGATGATTAAGTATGGAATACCGTTAATAATCTCCATAATACGTTGCATAATATTATCTACTCTGCCACCATAAAACGCTGAAATACCTCCATATGCAACCCCAATTACTAAGTCAATTGCTGCTGCTAAAAGAGCGATATATAATGATACGCGTGTACCTTCCCATGTTCTTGTCCATAAATCACGACCAAGATCATCTGTACCAAACCAGAAGTACTCTTTAATATCACGTTTTTCATATTGGTCAACACCATATTGATCTGTACCGTCAAATGGTAACCAATGAACATTTTCAATAACAGGAATTTTCGGTGGCATTTTCGCACGACCTAAATCTTGCTCTTTATACGAGTGTTTACTTACCATCGGTCCAAAAATCGCTAGTAATATAATAAGGCTTAATAATACGAAACCAATCATCGCACCTTTATGTTGGAACAAACGTCTTCTTACATCTTGCCAAAACGTTAAGCTTGGACGGGCAATGACTTCATTATCAACATTATTTTGATTGGCTTGTTGAAATAAATCTGGAGATAATTTTTGTACATCTTTCATCATTTTTTCCCTCCCGCTAAACGAATACGAGGATCAATAATTCCGTATAAAATATCAACAATGAAAATAACTAAAATGAAGATCGCACTATAGAAAATCGTAGTTCCCATAATAACTGTATAGTCATTCACTGTAATAGATTTAACGAATTGTTCCCCAAGTCCTGGTACAGCATAAATTTGCTCGATAACAAGTGTTCCTGTAATTAATGCCGCAACCATTGGTCCTAAAATTGTTACTACTGGAATTAATGCGTTACGAAGTGCGTGTTTGACAATGATAACGCCTTGGCTAATTCCTTTCGCTTTTGCTGTTAAAATGTAATCGGCTTGCATAACTTCAATTAATTCTGCACGAGAGAAACGTGCGATTGTTGCGATAACTGCCATCGATAAAGCAATTGTAGGCATTACTGTAAACTCTGGTCCTTTCCAGAACGCTACTGGGAACCAACCAAGTTTTACCCCTACGAAATATTGTAGTAAAGCAGCGAATACGAATGATGGTACCGACATCCCGAGTACGGAAATAATTGTCGCTCCATAATCGACCCATGTATTGTTACGAAGTGCCGCAACGATTCCTAAAATTAAACCTATAAATGTTCCTAATATAATCGCTTGTAAACCAAGCTGTGCTGATGGTCCAATGCGATCCACAATCATATCTGTTACTGGACGGTTATCATATTGGAATGATACCCCTAAATCACCTTTTGCTAAGTTACCTAAGTAACGTGCGTATTGAACTGGTACCGGATCATTTAAACCATATTTTTCCAGAATGATTTCTTTTTGTGCCGGTGATAGCTTCTCCTGGTTTTTAAGCGGAGAACCCGGAAGTAATTTCATCAAAAAGAAAGTCAGCGTAGTAATTAAAAATAATGTCAAAGCCATGTACACGAAACGTTTTAATACATAACGTCCCATAGTCAAGCACCTCCCCGTTTTTCTCAAAAGCAATAAGATAGTTTAAAATATTCTTACTTTTATTTTTTTAAAATAAGAGCATATGCCCATCATAGGCATATACCCCTGTAAACGATGGAAAAAAAGATTATTTTTGTTCAACAGATGCCCATTTGTAAGTTAATCTACCACCATAGTTGATTGGTATAATATCTTTTACAGCATCTTTTACTATATATGCTGAACCTTTTTGGAAGATTGGAGTGATAACTGCATCCTCTTTAATTAACATCTTCTCTACTTCTAAAAGGTTATTCCAGCGTGCTTGTAAATCTTTTGTATCTGTTTTAGCTTTTAGAATTAACTCATCATATTTCTGATTAGAATACCCTGTTTTATTTTGAGAACCATTTGTAACAAACATATCTAAATATGAGATTGGATCTGGGAAATCTGGGCCCCAAATACCAAACGCAATATCATATTGCTGAGAATCTTCTAATTTATTTTTTTGTGCAAATGGCTGCTGTTTAATTTTAATTGATAAACCAGGTAAGTTTTTTTCCATCTCACCTTTTAAGAATTCACCAACCTTTTTTGCATCTTCATTATCAAAGTTTAAGAATTCTAGTTCGATTTTATCAGTGCCAAGCTCTTTCTTCGCTGTTTCCCAAAGCTTTTTCGCTTCTTTTGGATTCGTTTCAACTAGCTTTCCATTTTCAGCTCGGAAATCTTTTTTATTCGGACCTTCAGCGAAATCTTTTCCAACAAATCCATAAGCTCCAATCGCACCATTATTTAAAATAACTTTCGCAATGTTATCACGATCAAAGGACATTGAAATTGCTTTTCTTAAGTTTTTATTACTTAAGTATTGATTACTTTGATTAAATCTTAGGTAAGCAACCCCTGCTTCTTTTCTTGTGTGGAATTCTGAGCTTTGTCTAAACTTATCAACAAATTCTGAAGTTAGAGCCGCACGATCAATCGAGTTTGTCTCATATAAATTTACATCAGTTGACGTATTTTTTACAATATTAAAGTTAATCTCTTCGATTTTAACCGTTTTATTATCCCAATATGATGGGTTCTTCTTAAACTGGAAGCTTTGCTCATGTTTCCAATCACTCATAACAAATGGCCCATTATATAATGTTGTATTTGCCTCTAACCCAAACTTATCACCTTGTGCTTTTACAAAGTTTTCATTTAGTGGGTAAAATACCGGATAAACTGTTAAATCAACAAAGTAAGGAACGGGATTGTCTAATTCCACTTCTAATGTATAATCATCAATCGCTTTTACACCTAATTGGTCAGCAGGTAATTCTTTTTTATGAATTTTCTCTGCATTTTTAATATCAAACATAATGTACGAATACGTCGCTTTTGTATCTGGATTTACTGCTCTTTTCCATGAATACACAAAGTCTTTTGCTGTTACAGGCTCCCCATTCGACCATTTTGCATCTTTTCTTAATTTAAATATGTATTTCTTTCCGTCATCTAGCTTTTGAACATCTTCTGCAATTCCAGGCACTCTCTTTTGATCTTTGCCGATACGATATAAACCTTCCATCGTATTATTTAATGCTGTAGAAGATGCAGCGTCAGATGCTAGCGATGCATCCATTGACGGAATTTCAGATAACTCTGTTAAATTAAGAACCTGCTTTCCGTTACTACTACTCGTAGTGTTTTCTTTCCCTTTTGCTTTTGCGTCATCTTTTTGGTAGCTACACGCACCCAGCAACATACTTGCAGTTAAAGTCGATGCAACTAATAACGGTATCTTTTTCTTCATGTTGTGTTGCCTCCCCTACTTGCACTTCCTGTACCCTCACTTGTTAAAAAGTAGAATTGAAAGAATAATCTCCAAGTTTCTACAATTTTCATTATACATATAATATAACAATTGTGAATATAGTTTTTTGTTTTTTTGTTAAAATTTTTAATAAAATGTTTATATTTTTATTTTTTTGTAAAGGGATACGTTAACATTGATACCATCATCTTGAAATCAGACCTTTAATTGCGTATAATTTTCAAAAAATTAATTCTAGTACATATTATAGCTTTTATAGTATAATAATTCTAGTAATATTTTGACGGAGGGGAACATTTTGAATAAAGTTTTTTTTCATACTTGTATACTAATTTTCATAGCGATAATCGCTTCTAGTATTGGCGCATTCCTCATTTCATCGCAATTTTTGTTGAATTTTGTCAACATCTCGTTTTATATTGCACTGTTTTTTATTCTTATCGGCGGTTTTTTATACATATTTCAAAATGGTTTTTTCAATGTAACCATTTACGCATTCCAAAGAGTATTTGGTACGAATAAAAAGATTGACTCTTTAATTGAAGAAGTCGAGGAACCTACAGATAAGAAAGAACGTATTTATAAAACATATTCATTCAAATGGACATATCCAATTTGTATTACAGGTATCGTTCTTGGGTTGTTCTCGACCCTTATTAGCTTTACTATTTTGATGTAGTTTGCAAACACTATCCCATATGATATAATAATCAGCAAAACATTTTGTTATAAAACTTTAGTTCTTTCATATTAAAAGAGCTCAAGTAACAATAAATAAATTTATATGTATGCGATGATAAAGAAGAGTACATATTGAGGCAATTTCAGAGAGCTTGTGGTCGGTGTGAACAAGTAATTGTACAGTATGGAATGGGCTTTTGAGCACCAAACCGAACCGAGAGTAGTAGGCTTTGGCGTTATATCCAAACGTTATTATGGATTAGAGAGATTTCACAGTAGTGAAATAATTAGGGTGGTACCGCGGTCCATTCGTCCCTATGGTTTTTGGGATGAATGGGCTTTTTTGTTTGCCTTCTCTTCCCCCATCACGCATTCAATTTTAGGAGGAATTACTTATGTCAGTTATCTTTTCTGGTATTCAGCCAAGTGGAACGATTACACTTGGAAACTATTTAGGAGCAATGAAGCAGTTTACAGAGCTTCAAAATGAACACGACTGTTATTTCTGTATTGTAAACCAACATGCGATTACAGTACCTCAAGATCCCGTACAACTTCGTAAAAACATCCGCAGTCTTGCTGCACTTTATGTGGCATGTGGCATTGACCCTGAAAAAGCTACTTTATTTGTACAATCAGAAGTACCAGCACACGCTCAACTAGGTTGGATCATGCAATCTGTTGCTTACGTTGGAGAATTAGAGCGTATGACGCAATATAAAGATAAAGCTTCTGGTAGAGATTCAGTTCCAGCTGGATTACTTACGTATCCACCATTAATGGCTGCTGATATTTTACTTTACAATACTGAAATCGTGCCGGTTGGTGATGATCAAAAGCAACATATCGAATTAACACGTGACCTAGCAGAGCGTTTCAACAAACGTTACCGTGAAATCTTCACAATGCCTGAAATTCGTATTCCAAAAGTAGGAGCTCGCGTTATGTCATTAACAGAACCTACGAAAAAAATGAGCAAATCTGATCCGAATCCAAAATCAATGATCAGTATGCTTGATGAGCCAAAAACAATTGAAAAGAAAATTAAGAGTGCTGTAACTGATTCTGAAGGTATTGTGAAATTCGATAAAGAAAACAAACCTGGCATCTCTAACTTATTAACAATCTACTCCTCATTCTCTGGAAAAACAGTAGAAGAAATCGAAGCAATGTACGAAGGAAAAGGATACGGAGACTTCAAAGGCGACCTAGCACAAGTAGTCGTAGATGCAATTCGTCCAATCCAAGACAAATACAACGAACTAATCAGCTCACCAGAACTAGACGAAATTCTAGACAAAGGTGCCGAAAAAGCAAACCGCGTTGCATTCAAACAACTACGCAAAGTAGAAAACGCAATGGGACTAAGCAGAAAACGTAGGTAACATATAAAGCGGAGGCGGCTAGTTTAGAATGCGAGGCCACCGAACATTCTTGCCGCTGGAACTAGATTACTACAAAATTAAAAAACCGCCAATTGGCGGTTTTTTAATTTACCTTTTGCTCATTTTCCATTTCCCATAACTTTTCAAAAAATGGCTGTCCTTTTACGAGACGCTCGCATAATTGTTCATGTTTCTCAGACCAGCCCGCTTTCGCTTCATCATACAGTCTAGCCCAAATATCCTCGAACTCCATATGTTGAACCGTTCCATATGCTGATGGATCCCACTCTGTGTACCAATAGCGAATCTCTGCTGTATTTTTCGTTGTATGTAATTGATCTAACGCCATAAATAATAATTGTTTTAGCTGTCTTTCTTTACGAGTCAAGCCATTCATAATGAAAGGCGATGGTGATAAAATGTGATGTTCTTTTTCTGTTTCTTCTACTTGGAACTCATACTTTTCTGCTTGTACGTTTTCTACCATCTCATATACCATCTGCTCTTGGCGTGGTATAAGTCTGCTTTTGCGAATTGGTACATTGTAACCAATTGTGTCAATCGCAATAATGCCTTTCCCATCTGTAACAACAAAGCAATACTCTTGCTGCAAACGTTCATGATTTTTACGAATATAAGCCTTATGATGTACGTCTTCCAGCATTTTTTGCGGAAGCTCTAACAATTCGTTCTCGATGTAATGATATAATGTGGCATCTACTTTTAATAATGGCACTTGATCTAATAGCTCAATCGTATCATCTTTCCGCCATTCGTAAAAATGACAAACGTTATACCCATTTTCTTCACCTTCAAACCAATTTACCCATACATCATGTAGATATAACATTCACTACCCCTCACTTCACTACTGTTTGTACCAATCATTATGTTCATTTT
The DNA here is from genome assembly GCF_052805735.1 of Bacillus sp. N6. Classification (NCBI taxonomy): domain Bacteria; kingdom Bacillati; phylum Bacillota; class Bacilli; order Caryophanales; family Bacillaceae; genus Bacillus; species Bacillus sp. N6. The sequence continues at coordinate 1,147,026 of NZ_CM127843.1, read as the reverse complement.
TGCTTAACTTTATTCCACTTGAGGAAATATATTCTAATTATTATTTTTTCTTCTATTAATACTAAAAAAACAGGAAATAGAATTCCTGTTTTTTTATATATGAAATGTATTTGCTTTATTCAATATTTCTTTTGCATCTATAGATAATAAAGAAAGTGTATCTTCTCCTTCCAAAGTTACACAATCTTTGACAATATGAAATCCAAGCGCATAGCCAAGCATCTTCGGATAAGAGTGAAAGCCATTTAATAAGATGTCATGTTCCCTTGTTCCTCGTTTTATACTTATTCTTTCATGTACAACATTTTTCCAATAATAAATAGCCTCTTCTTTTGAAAGATACGCCGTCCACGGTGCATTGTTTTTTTCTGAATATCTTTCCGTCACTGCTTGCTCAGCTAGCCCTTCCATAATCATTGTATCAAGTAATGTATATTCTGTTTCTTTCGTCTCAATTTGATGTAACCTGCATATGTGATGGTATTCATGCGCCAATAACACTTTTAATTCTTCTACCGAATTCCGTCCACATACGAATAAGAAAATAACATGACGCATAGATAATCCAGCCCTACCGTTATACTCTTCTTGCACAGTTCGATTATAGGAATCTGATAATAAAATAAAGACAGGGACATCCGGACCTTTCAACCAATTTTTCAATTTATCATACTCCAGGCTCAACTCTTTCCAAATTTCCTTTTCCTCTAATTCTTTAATTTCCTTTTCCCCACGCATGATCGGGCGATACATCCCTTTTGAAATTAAAAAGCGATACAACCTTTCTTTTGGCAACGGAATATACTTCGTAAATTTCTCACAAAGTTTTTCTGGCCGTCCATAATATAAATGTAGCCATTCAGCTGTTTCAACAATCCCCATCTTTATCCCTCCTTTTTCTTATGTATATGCTACAGGAGAAAAAGACGTAAAAATAAATAAGGAGTTTTTTCGCAATATAATGCGGAAAAACTCCTTATTTTATCTATTATTTATACGATTTAAATACTAACACTGCGTTATGACCACCGAATCCTAATGAGTTACTTAATACTGCATTTACTTCTTGATGTCTCGCTTGATTCGGTACGTAATCTAAGTCACATTCTGGATCTGGTGTCTCATAGTTAATTGTTGGAGGAATTACTCCGTCTGTAATTGATTTAATAGAGAAAATCGCTTCAACAGCACCAGCTGCTCCTAATAAGTGACCTGTCATTGATTTCGTTGAGCTAATTGCTACTTTATACGCGTGCTCACCGAAAGTTTCTTTAATTGCCATCGTTTCATATTTTTCATTCGCATCCGTACTTGTACCATGCGCATTAATGTAATCAATATCTTCTGGCTGTAGGCCTGCATCAGCTAAAGCTTGACGCATTGCACGCACTCCGCCTTCACCACCAGGAGCAGGCATTGTAATATGGAATGCATCACCAGTTGCACCGTAACCAGCGATTTCCGCGTAAATGTGAGCACCACGAGCTAATGCGTGTTCTAATTCTTCAAGAATTAAAATACCTGAACCTTCACCCATTACGAAACCGCTACGGTTTTTATCAAACGGACGGCAAGCCGTTGCTGGGTCTTCATTAAATGTTAATGCTTTCGCTGAGCTAAATCCTGCGAATGCCATACTTGTTAGCGGTGCTTCTGCTCCACCTGTAATCATTGCGTCAGCATCACCACGCTGAATTGCTTTAAATGCATCGCCAATTGAGTTTGCACCAGATGCACAAGCCGTTACAGAACAAGTGTTAATTCCTTTTGCTCCTGTTGCGATTGATACTTGACCTGCTGCCATATCTGGAATCATCATCGGCACGAAGAATGGGCTCACGCGGCGTGGGCCTTTCTCAGTAAAAATCTTAAATTGTTCTTCGTATGTTTCCATACCGCCAATACCAGATCCAATCCATACACCAATTCGAGGTCCGTTTTCTTCTGTAATTTCAAGCTTTGCATCTGCAACTGCCATTTTCGCTGCTGCTACTGCATATTGTGTAAAGCGATCCATACGGCGCGCTTCTTTTTTATCAATATATTTCTCGACTTCAAAGTCGTTAATTTCCGCTGCTACTTTTGCTGGAAATAGTTCTGGATCAATTCTTGTAAGTCGCCCGATTCCAGATACACCCTTTTTAATGTTTTCCCATGCTGTTTCAACATCTGTTCCGACCGGTGTAACAGCTCCTAGTCCTGTAATTACGACCCTCTTTTTTTCCATACAAAATACACTCCTTTTTTTCTCTCAGTCCTTATTTACCCCAACGAAGAGCAACTGCTCCCCATGTTAATCCGCCGCCAAAACCAACAAGTATAATTAAATCACCGTCTTGAATACGTCCGTTTTGCAATTCCTCTACCATTGCAATCGGAATTGAAGAAGCTGATGTATTACCGAACTTCTCAATTGTCATACTCATTTTTTCTTGTGGTAAATTTAACCTCTCTCTTGCAGATTCCATAATACGAATGTTTGCTTGATGCGGTACTAAGAAATCCACATCTTCTTTCGTAAGACCAGCTTTATCTAAAACACGAAGACAAGATTCACCAAGTTGACGAACGGCAAATTTAAAGACTTCTCTGCCATTCATCATAACATACTCGTCTTGATATAGATGCTTGCCGCCGCTTCCGTCTGCTCCTAATTCGAAAGATAGAACGCCTCTTCCTTCTGAAACTGCTCCCATTACGATAGCACCGGCTCCGTCTCCAAATAATACCGCTGTATTTCGATCATTCCAGTCTACAATTTTAGATAGCTTATCACTACCAACTACTAATACGTTTTTATAAGTCCCAGTTTGAATAAATTGCTGCGCTGTAATCATTCCGTACATAAAACCAGCGCATGCTGCACCTACATCCATTGCAGCTGCATGTTTCGCTCCAATCGCTTCTTGAATGACACAAGCTACTGCTGGAAACGCACGATCTGGTGTTACTGTCGCTACTAAAATAAGATCGATATCTTCTCCGCTAACCCCTGCATCTTCAAGTGCTTTTTTCGCAGCCTCTACGGCCATATATGAAGTATCTATTGTATCATCGGCAATGCGTCTTTCTGCAATTCCCGTTCTCGTACGAATCCATTCATCGGATGTATCCATTATTTTCTCTAAATCGTGATTTGTGACTACTTTTTCTGGCACATATCTTCCGATCCCTAAAATGCCCACGTTCACATCGCAGCCCTCCGTTTTATATCAATTATTATGACTTGGTACTAATTTTAAAACATAAATGTATTTTTGTCTAGAATATATTTCGCATAAAACAGAAAGCTAACGCATTATCCACTTTATTTTTCATTAAAAGAAACAGAATCATACCTTTTCGTGTTTCATTCCAAATAAAAAGGCCCGAACCGCTTCCACTCACGATTCGAGCCTCTCCTCCATCAAAAAAGAAGAATTTTATTCTTTATCTGCTTTTCTTCTAAACTAGAGAGTTCTCTTCACTACTTTTCCTTTATCCTATTCATATCTCTGGTTTTCCCCCAGGCGAGAATAAAAAAGGCCCTGACCGCTTCTATCCACGGTTCGGGCCTCTCTTCCATCTTAAAAAGATGCTTTTTATTCTTTATCTGCTTTCCCAAGCTCATAAGCTTCGTTCATAACTTTCATTAACAACTCTAACACCGGCTGTGCTTTCTCCATATCAAGTGCAATTCCGTTATCATCTAAAATTGCCTTCGCTTCCGGTAAATGCTTCATTGCGATTTGTAAAAACTGCATGCTTTTTTCGTTCATATTATACTCTTCCTCTCCATTAAAACTTTCACATACAATAGTGTAACACGCGTGCTACTCTTCGTATAACTCTTTATATTTTTTCATGTGTGCCAGTTGCTTATTTAAACCGTATTCTAACGGAGTATTTCTTTTTATCGAAATGACTTCAATAGCCTCATCTCTTATTTCATTATTATTTTTATTTACTTTATCATCCGCGCGTAAAAGATTCATACCTTTTTCCCATAATGACTGTTTACCACTAAGTAAATTGTATATACCAAGATGCGCCCCGTTCGTTCCATTTTCCCATAAGTATTCACATACATCTTCAATGTAAAGCAAATCACTTCCTTTTTCCTCACTCGTACAACGGCACTCTTTCTCGTCTAATTCTGATAAAATGAGCTGATGATACATCATAAAGGATGGTTGCCACGGTCCATATAATGTAGGAACTCGAAATACACTATATTTTAAATTCCCTTTTTTCAATCCTTCTTCTACTTTCAAAAATAGGCGCTTATTTTCGGATTCACCTGTACTACTTACTTCAATAGAAGAAATTAAATTTAACTTCACTTTTTGTTCTTCACACATTCTTATAATTCGCTTTAAATATTGTAATATGACTCTTTCATTCCGAAATCCACATTGCTGATTTGGCTCATATAAGCAAAAGTAGACAGTATCGAATCTCTCTTCCTCTACCGATCTCCATCCATCTTCATCTCTTATCGAATAATACGTAAATAACGCATTTCGCCCAATTAACAATAACTTCTCTTCATTAATTTTGGTCACACTATCGAATTCATCAAAATCAAGACCATACACTTCTACTTCTTCTGCGATCATTTTATTCACAAGGTGATAACCTACAAACGTAAGTGCACCTATTATCAGCACGCGTTCCATACCACCAACCCTTTCCCTTTGAAACAAATAGCTCCTCATTTATGTATATGGGAGCTTCACAATTCTTCTTCATATTTTTTAAAGAAATCGGTCGTTTGCCTAACCATTTTATATTTCACATCTTGCAGATGGAATAAGACAGAAGTATCACATTGATTTAATTGCCTCATTTTCTCATATCTCCGCAACTGCTGTTTTCTTCCTCTTTTTTCTTGTGTTGATACGAAAATTTTAACAGGTACACAAGATGGAAGAAGCGTAAATGATTTCTTATTTATTTTTAAATCTAATTCTTCTTCTTTGGAATCATACGCCAAACTTAATTCCTTCACGAGTCTCTTGTAAAAAAACTTATGCTCTTTCTCAAAACCCACATATTCTGGTAAATCTAAACACGGATTTAACATAACAACAGAACGAATACATTCAGGATATTTGTTCATCATTTCAAGTGCCACAAGCGCTCCCATACCATCTGCCATAATGTGCATCTTCGCATTTAACGTCTCTTTTCTCAAAACAACATCATATAAACGTTTTGCCAGACGAACAGATTGATCGTTCCCCCAATGTCTTCCGTATAAATTAGAGGAAAAGACCGTGTAGCCTTGCTCAATAAGACCATGTAAGAAATAAGATTTACCCGCATGTTGTGTCCATAAACTTGTACCATTCTCAATAAAGTAGTTATAATCACCGAGGAGCATAACAGAAAATCCATTTGGCTTCTCCGGTAAATAAATGACACATGGTTCTTTTTCTAAGTAAAAAAAACGTTCCGTAATACTCATTTTTCCCCCGCCTTATTTTCTAAACATATAAAACCACTCTTTTATAATGTATGAACGGAATGCAAATTTGCGTTGAAAAATCTACAAATATTTTTCTATATTCTTTTTTCAATTGTGTTACAATAAGGACAGATTGAACGAATAGAGGTGTAAAATATGCGTTTCATTTGGGCATTAATTTGGTCGTTCTTACTTGTACATATGATGAGCTACGTAATTGGCTCTATGACTGGCGGTACATACGATTTTAACCAAGCGTCTATTTTCTCAGTTGTTCTTGCTGTATTAGTACTCGCAATTTCAGCTGCAATTCCAAACGAGCCAGTAGAACAACACTAAAAAAAGAGTCCGGATTTTATCCGAACTCTTTTTTATTTTCATTTCACATGAACGACTAATTCGTTATTTTCTACATCAACAACTACGTGACTATTGTCTGTGATTGTTCCTGCAATTAATTCTCTTGCTAATTTCGTTTCCACTTGACGTTGTACGTATCGTTTTAATGGACGAGCTCCGTACATTGGGTCGAAACCAGCTTCTACAACAAATTCTTTTGCTGCATCTGTTAATTCTACTGTAATGTGACGGTCAGCTAGACGGCCTTGTAGTTCTTTTACAATTTTATCAACAATGCCTTTAATTTCATTCGTTGTAAGAGGTTTGAATAAAATAATTTCATCAACACGGTTTAAAAATTCAGGGCGGAAATGTCCTCTTAATTGCCCCATTACAAGGTCTCTTGATTCCTCTTTAATCGAACCATCTTCTTCTAATCCCTCTAGTAAATGAGCAGATCCAATATTTGAAGTCATAATAATAACTGTGTTTTTAAAGTCTACTGTTCTTCCTTGTGAATCTGTAATGCGTCCATCATCTAACATTTGTAATAAAATGTTGAATACTTCTGGATGTGCTTTTTCGATTTCGTCTAACAAAATAACTGAATATGGTTTACGTCTTACCGCTTCTGTTAATTGACCGCCCTCTTCATATCCTACATATCCAGGAGGCGCACCAATTAAGCGTGACACAGCGTGTTTCTCCATATACTCAGACATGTCAATACGAATCATTTGCTCTTCACTATCGAATAAAGACTGCGCTAACGTTTTTGCAAGTTCTGTTTTACCAACACCCGTAGGGCCTAAGAAAATGAAGGAACCAATTGGACGATTCGGGTCTTTAATACCAGCGCGTGCACGAAGAACCGCGTCTGATACTAGGCTTACTGCTTCCTCTTGTCCGATGACACGCTCTGATAAGATTTGCTCTAAGCGTAGTAATTTCTCACGTTCGCCTTCAACAAGTTTAGCAACAGGAATACCAGTCCAGCGTGAAACAATATCTGCAATTTCTTCTTCACTTACTTCCTCACGTAATAAACGATTTTCTTCTTTATTATGCGCGCCCATTTCTTCCGCTTCTTTTAATTCTTTTTCGATTGCAGGAATTTTCCCGTGACGAAGTTCGGCTGCTTTATTTAAATCGTAATTACCTTCTGCTTCTTCTAATTCACGGCGCAGACGTTCTAAATGTTCACGTAAGTCACGAACTTTGTGAATGTCTTCTTTTTCTTTCTCCCATTTCGCTCTCATACCACTTGCAACTTCTTTTAAATCCGATAATTCACGTTGCAATGTTTTTAGACGCTCTTGGCTACCACGATCCGTTTCTTTTCCAAGAGCCGCTTCTTCAATTTCCAGCTGCATAATACGACGCGTTACTTCATCTAATTCTGTCGGCATAGAATCGATTTCTGTACGAATTGTTGCGCACGCTTCATCAACAAGGTCAATCGCTTTATCCGGTAAGAAGCGATCTGAAATATATCGATCTGATAAAACTGACGCTGCTACAATCGCACGGTCATGAATATTTACACCGTGATAAATTTCAAAGCGTTCTTTTAATCCACGTAATATGGAAATCGTATCTTCAACAGTTGGTTCTTCTGCTAATACTTGTTGGAAACGTCTTTCTAGTGCTGGATCTTTTTCAATATATTTACGATATTCATCTAATGTTGTCGCCCCGATACAATGCAGTTCACCACGAGCAAGCATCGGTTTTAACATATTTCCTGCATCCATCGCACCTTCTGTTTTACCAGCTCCAACGATTGTATGAAGTTCATCAATGAATAATAAAATGCGTCCTTCACTCTTTTTAATTTCATTTAATACAGCTTGCAGACGCTCTTCGAACTCACCACGGAATTTCGCACCTGCTACGAGCGCACTCATATCTAACGCAAAAATCGTTCTATCTTTCAATCCTTCAGGTACATCCTTTTTCACAATACGCTGTGCTAATCCTTCAACGATTGCTGTTTTACCAACACCTGGCTCACCAATTAAAACAGGATTGTTTTTCGTTTTACGTGAAAGAATGCGGATAACGCGTCGAATTTCACTATCTCGGCCGATAACAGGATCAATTTTCCCGGCTCTGACTTCTGCCACTAAATCACGGCCATATTTTTCTAACGCTTCATAAGTTGCTTCTGGATTTTGACTAGTCACTCTTTGATTCCCCCGAACTGTCATTAAAGACTGTAATAAGTTATCTTTCGTAATATGCAATCTTGCAAATAATTGATTTATATCGCCTTTTTCTTCGGAAAAAGCAAGCAATACATGTTCGACTGAAATGTAATCATCCTGCAATTTTTCTGCTTCTTTCCCTGCTCTTACAAGCAATTGTTGCAGAGCGCTCGTTACATACAATTTTCCAACCTCTGCACCGCTCCCTGTTACAGAAGGTTTCTTTTTAATTAAGCTTTCAGCGCTTTGCTTTAATGCTTCTATATCAACATTCATTTTTTGAAATATACGTACTGCTAATCCATCTTGCTCTTCTAATAATGCAAGTAATAGATGAACAGTATCCACCTCTTGGTGATGATGAGATACCGCTAAAGATTGGGCACTCATAATCGCCTCTTGTGTTTTTGTTGTCATTTGATTTAAGTCCATCTTTACAGCCCTCCAAAAGTTTGACTTTCTTTGACCTTTGATTTGATTATACGCCAACTGACTTTTTTATACAATAATTTTGCCTATGTATTTTCAAACTTATTATTGGAAAAAGAAAAAGGAAGCATTCATTATATTGTTTTAAAAATACGGTAAATGAAATTATAATGTGTAACGACAAAAAAGCCGCAATAACGATTGCGGCTTCTGTTACGGTTTTCTTTTATATGTCCACTGACGGTTATGATTCGTATTATCTGGAAACTTTTCACCGGCAGTTAATTGTACCATTTGCGGATTTTTCACCATACTTCCCGTTTCACCAATTTCTACATAAATACCATCATTCGGCGCTTTTTGTCCAGAACGAAACCTGCGATTTTGTCCCATTTTCATTCTCCTTCCATGACGTCTTTGCCTCATTAGTATATCCATTTTAAAAGAAAGGTTTTCTGTCATGTTTAGGAAACAGTACTACATCTCGTCCTTGTACATATATATGAATGATACAAGCGTAAGGAGGGATTTCTTTCCTACTTGTAGAAAAAAAAAGAAACCAACCTACTCTAGGCTAGTTTCAAAGGAGAGTCAAACATATACGAGAAGATTACATGTTCATTATAAGTCTCATCACACGAGCAATGTAACCCTTTTCACAATTTGTACATAATGAAAGAAACATTGTTTGAACTTTCTAAAAAGATGTTGACTTTTCTTAATTTCCAACGATAAATAGTAGACACCGCAGCACTTTGAGACGTAAGATGGATATATAGTGAAATTTCCATCTATGGTGATTTCACCGAGTCTAACCTCTTATTTCTGCATATTAAAAACGGAAATACAGATAGATACAAAAAAATTATTATAAGAGGTGAAATTATGAACAAACAACATTTAATCGCATTAGACTTAGACGGTACTTTATTAACAGACAACAAAATAATTTCCACTCGAACGAAACATACAATTGCAAAAGCAAAGGAACAGGGACATATTGTTGTTATTTCAACAGGACGTCCATTCCGTGCTAGTTATGATTACTATAAAGAACTTGCTCTTAACACACCTATCGTAAACTTTAACGGTGCTTACGTACATCATCCTCTTGATTCAAGCTGGGGAACACATCACTCTCCTCTTGAGCTAGCAACAGCGCAAGAAATTGTACGAGCTTGCTTTGATTTCGGCGTAAAAAATATATACGCGGAAGTAATGGACGATGTGTATGTTCGTGAAATTGATGAAGATAAAAAACATATTTTCGAATTCGGCTCTCCTAAGATTTTTACGGGAGACTTATTAAATATTTTAAACGATCATCCAACTTGCTTATTAATTGATGCACATGACGAGCATTCCACTGCAATTCGTCAACATTTAACGGATATGCACGCGGAAGTAATCGATCATAGAAAATGGGGCGCACCTTGGCCGATTATTGAGATTGTGAAAAGCGGATTAAATAAAGCGGTTGGATTACAAAAAATTTCTAGTCATTACAACATTCCACAAGAGCGAATTATCGCTTTCGGTGACGAAGATAATGATTTTGAAATGATTGAATTTGCTGGTCACGGCATCGCAATGGGGAATGCCATCCCTGAATTAAAATCACTCGCAAACCATACGACGCTAACGAACGAAGAAGATGGTATCGCTTTATATTTAGAAGAGGTTCTTGGGTTGTAATCTAAAAATTCCCTACTTATAGTTTCCTGCCAAATGTCCATACTATAAGTAGACGCAAGAGACATCGCGTCGATTGTTTTCAGCTAAATAAAGGGGGTTTTTCGAATGGGTAAAAAGAACAAATCAAAGCGTTTTATCCAACAAGGAGCCGATGCTGTTATGAAGCATGATGCAAGATTCCCGTACAGAGGTACATTAGCTGAGGCAGAAAAGGCAAGAAGTAACTCTTCTTTTGGAGGGGTTTAAATGGGGAACTTACTATTCCAACAAGCTAGAGATGCTGTTGAAAATGCCGTATCTTGTTCAAGCGGTACTGAGCAACAAGATCTCGTATATAGAGCAAAAAATGCTTTGCAATCCGCTTACGCAAACTCTTCAACTACTGAAAAAGTTCAGCTCCGTGAAATGCAAGAGCAATTGCAAAACATTACGAATGTACATTAAAAAAGAGGACCAACTTCGGTCCTCTTTAATCTTTCCGAAACAATCCGAACACCCCAACTGTTTGCAGTATATTTGTAAATGCACCTGGGTCCACTTGTTTAATAATCCTCTCCAATTCGTATAACTCGTAACGGGTAATAACCATCATTAACATTTCTTTATTTTCATTCGTATAAGCACCTGTTGCTGGTATCGTTGTAATTCCTCTTACTAATCGCGAGTGAATCGCCTTTCTTACGTCCGCCCCATTCTTCGTAACAATTAATGCTGTAATCTTTACATGACGAGTATGAATTGCATCAATAATTCTCGTCGATACATATAAAGTCACTAACGTATATAACGCTTTTTCCCATCCATATACATAGCCAGCAGCGATAATGATAATTGCATTAAAAAAGAAAAAGTATGTACCGACAGGCTTATCTTTTATTTTTGATAAAATCATAGCGATAATATCTAATCCACCTGTAGAAGCACCCCACTTTAAAGCAATCCCTACTCCAATTGCCGAAATAATCCCGCCAAAAATCGCATTTAATATGATATCATTCGAAACCGCTCTAACAGGGATGATTTCTAGAAACAAAGTCATAAATATAACACAAAGAAAACTAAAAAAGGTGAAGGCCTTTCCAACCTTTTTCCACGCTAAAATAACGACAGGAATATTAAATAAGCTAAACAATACTCCCGTAGATATGTGAATCGATAAAAAATCACCTAATATTTGTGATAATAATTGAGACAATCCAGCAAAGCCGCTCGCATACACTTTCGCTGGCGTTAAAAATAAATTCATCCCAATCGCGTTTAATAAACCTGCGATGATTACAACGATTAACTTCTTTATAAGTTCAGTATAATTCAACTTCAAATCCATTTCGAATCCACCTTTACCCTTCATAAATGCACCGCTATACATAGTCTTTACGAAAAAGGAAATGATAAACGTACAACGTTTAGAAATGGAGTTGATACATATGCCACATACGAGTGATAACGACAAAAAAGCACGCGATAATAATGCAAAACGCACACAAAAAAATGAGCAAGAGCAAAAAAATATTCAGCAAGGTAAACGTGCATACTCTAAAAAGACCGATCACCTTTGATTCCATCGTACATCAACAATTATGTTGATGTACTTTTTTACATTTTAAAGGAAAAAAACATTAAAAATTCACTTCATGTTCACTTCTATATTCTACAATAGCGATAACATATTCGGATGAGGTGTTGGCATGAGAGGGAAACATATTTTCATTATTACTGCACTAATAAGTATATTGATGCTATCTGCTTGCGGACAAAAAAACGGATCAGCTACAGTCGCCACAGCAACAGACTCGACTGTTACGAAGGACGACTTCGAAAAACAATTGAAAGATCGTTACGGAAAAGACATGCTATACGAAATGATGGCACAAGACGTCATCACAAAAAAATATAAAGTACCTGATGAAGAGGTAAATAAAGAAGTAGAAAAAGTAAAAAAACAATATGGAGATCAATTCAAAAAAGTATTAGAAAATAATCGTTTAAAAGATGAAGAGGATTTCAAAAATCAAATTAAGTTCAAACTTGCTATGAATGAAGCGATTAAGAAAAGCATTACAGAAAAAGACGTAAAAGATCACTATAAGCCAGAAATTAAAGCGAGTCACATTTTAGTAAGTGACGAAAATGAAGCGAAAGAAATAAAGAGTAAACTAGATGCTGGTGCTTCATTTGAAGAATTAGCAAAACAAGAATCACAAGATCTACTATCAAAAGATAAAGGTGGAGACCTTGGATACTTCAATTCAGGTACAATGGCTCCTGAATTCGAAACCGCTGCCTACAAACTAAATGTTGGACAAATTAGCAATCCCGTAAAATCATCAAACGGTTATCACGTTATTAAATTAACTGATAAAAAAGATCTAAAACCTTACGATGAGGTAAAAAACTCTATTCGCAAAAACTTAGAGGAAGAACGTACTGCTGATCCTGCATTCAGCCAAAAATTGTTACAAGAGGAATTAAAAAAGGCGAATATTAAAATAAACGATAGTGATTTGAAAGATACATTTACTCTTGTTTCACCGCAAGGAAATTAAAAAAGCACAACCTTATCTTTTTACATAAGGTTGTGCTTTTTAATCTTCTATCTTATTTCTTAAAGTAAGTCCAACCTTCTTCTTGGTAAACTTTTTCTTCTTTCATCAATTTACCAAGTGCGCGCTTAAATGCAGCTTTACTCATGTTAAAGCGTTCTTTAATATCTTCCGGATGGCTCTTATCCCAAAACGGCATTGCTCCGCCTCGTTCTTCCATATATGCATAAATTACTGCCGCATCGTCTTCCATTCCTTCTTCTTTACGAGGAAGAAGTGAAATGTTAATTGTACCATCATCTTTCACGTCAATAATACGGCCCGTTACACGCTCACCGATGCGAACTTGTTCTTTTCTTTCTGTATGGTGTAAGAAAGCACGGAAATGCTCATCAGTTAGTATGAATGAACCAACTTGAAGCGAACGATATACACGTCCATTTACGTTTTTATTACGCATAGATGGTGTCGCATCTACAACGATTTCTTGCATATCACTATCTCTTGCCGGAAGAGCAATTAAACGATCACGATTCGTTAATTTTAACGTACAATATAATTCGTCGCCTACTTCTGGCCATACCGGCATATAAATTGGGAACTCATCAGCTGGAATTAGTATATCTTTTGACACACCAATATCAACAAACACACCTAAACTAGGAATAACTTCTACAACCTTTACCCAGTTCCAATCATAAGTTGTAATAATCGGTTCCTTCATTGTTGCTGAAATACGATTTTGGTGATCAAGGTATAAGAATACATCAATCGTATCGCCTTCTTCAATTTCTCCAGCTACTTCGTTTTTATGTAGGAAAATTTCTTCTTCTTCATTCCCAACCATATATCCGATTTCCGTTTCGCGTAAAACAGTTACCTGTTCAATCGATCCTATTTGCAAATACATATTTTTTAATTCCCTTCTATATATATAAAATTATCTTTTTTATCATTCCAAACAAAAGTTAATTATAACATGATTTTTCCTGTATTTGTCCAACTGCCCAAAATTCACTATAATAAAATGAGGTTCCATGAATATAAGTACGAAAACACTTAAGTCTAGACTCGTTTTCAGCTATACTTTAGTATGTACAGTACATAACAAGATTAGAAATTTATTTGGAGGTGCTAACTATGGCAAAAGATAGTTCTTTTGACATCGTTTCGAAAGTAGAATTACCTGAAGTAACAAACGCAATTAATATCGCATTAAAAGAAATCCAAAACCGATATGACTTTAAAGGAAGTAAAAGTGATATTAAATTAGAAAAAGAAGTACTAGTTTTAACTTCTGACGACGAGTTCAAATTAGACCAAGTAAAAGACGTTTTAATTTCTAAACTTGTAAAACGTAACGTTCCAATTAAGAACTTAGATTACGGAAAAGTTGAAGCTGCAACTGGCAACACTGTTCGCCAACGTGCAACACTTCAACAAGGTATCGATAAAGATAACGCTAAAAAAATTAACAACATCATTAAAGAAATGAAATTAAAAGTAAAAACACAAGTACAAGACGATCAAGTACGTGTTACAGCGAAAAGCCGTGATGACTTACAAGCCGTAATCGCAGCTGTTCGTAGCGCTGATTTACCAATCGACGTACAGTTCATTAACTACCGCTAAAAAGAAAACTCCTCTTAATTAGAGGAGTTTTCTTTTTGTCTTGTAGAGACAATATTACAAGAACAAACCATAGAAAAAAGGGTATGTGCGGTAAAAATCACTAAGTAAATTGAAAATAAGGAAAAGACACCTTAAGACGTTTTCCCTTCGATTTGAATTACTTTTCTTAGTAATTACATCCTAGGCCAAAGTCATCTTAAAAATTGCTATAACTCATAATTCCTCTCCTCGCCAAAACGTAACAATTTATGAGTATAAGAATATTTTCCAACCTTTAATGTAATGTAAAATTAATAAGTATTTTAAAAAATGTTAATTAAAAAAGAGTTAGAAGTGGTTATTTGAAGAAATTAATATTATGGTTTTTATTGGCCACATTCTCCCTAAATACTGTAGGATGTTCTAATAATACGAATACACTAACGGATAAGTCTAACTGTATCAACAAAGCTTGGTACAAAAAAAATATGTCATGTAATCATTTAAAAAAACATTAAATAGTTAATGATAAAGGTCATAAAAAAAAGACACCTCAAAGTGCCTTCCTCCGACTTGAATCATCTCAATCTTAACAATATTTGGATGTAATTAAAAAGAAGCATAAATTGTTAATAAAGATGCAGACTTCAAAATAAAAAGTACACTAAGTAAACTCTTATTCAAAAATTTATATTAAACACTAATATTTTAGAAGCAAGTTTATAAGTGTAAAACCTACAGGGATTTCCCCTGTAGGTTTTATTATATTTCAAGTGATTTCCAAATGTATTATGAGTGGCTTTTTTCAGTTTGGTTTTCAAAATATTTTTCTTTAACCATTTTTATCAGATTTTCTTTTTCTGTTAGTTCAAATATAAATAATGCTTTTTTCATGTTATTTGCAATATCTTCTTCATTCTGTTGTTTAAATCTTAATAAATTCCATCCTTTTAAATAGTAAAGTTCACCTAATAAGTATAGAGTATTTAGATTAATAGCTAATTTGATGCCCTTATCAATGTATTTTACCGCTTCTTCATATTGATAGGTCATACCTAAACATTTCGCTAAATTAAAAATGATTTTTAATTTAATCGCTTTATCTCTCGGAAAATCTAACTTATTAAAATTAGTTAAACATCTTCCTAATATAGTAATACTTTTATCATATTCTTTATTTTCCGCATAAAATATAGACATTGTCTGCATAATATCTATTTCTCTTTCTGATAAAAAATCAACATTGGTTAAAGTTAGTTTTAATGCATTATTTAAAAGCTTTAAAGCAGTTTTTATGGATCTGTTCACCTCAAATACAGCAATTGCTTCATGCCATAGGAGAAATTGTTTATCTTCTTTTGCCTGAAAATTTTTTTCATCTTTCTCTTTTTTCACGATTTCATAAAGTTCTTTATATTGTTTTTGCTTTAAGCAATCTTTTATTACACATTTTACATTTTCTACATATTTCAACTTTTTGTTTTGAGTTAATGCAAATATATTATTTGGGTCAATACCAAGTCTTTCTGATAATTGATATAACAATATACTAGATGGATAAATCATACCTTTTTCTATTTTGCTAATTTGACTTTGCGAACATATTCCATGACATAATTCGGATTGTGATATATTTTTTTTAATTCTAAGCTCTTTAATGGTAATACCCAAATCGTAAAATTCCATTTTCCCACCTACTATTTAGTACTATATTAGTATAAGAGTATTCTCTAACTTTTAATGTAATGTAAAATTAATATAGTTGCAATTATTGTTTGTTTCAAAGGTCTTTCTCTATCCGTATTGACACAAAAACAGGCTAGGAAGAAGACTTTCTCCCTAACCTGGCCCCACCGAACAAACTTACAAATCCAATAAGAAGACATGAACATAGAGTGCGTAACTTCTCATCTCATCTACGTTTCCTTTTAACTGCAATTAAAAACGCAATAAATAATACATTCACACCAACGATTAAGGAGATAAATAACCAATTCACACCTGTTTCTCTGTTAACTTTATACACGTTTGATTCTTCACGCTTTAAAACGAGATAAAATTTTCCGTTTTCCTCTCTTATAATTTCATCCTGCAACAATCCTCTTAACTCTTGTTTTTCACCAATTGCACTTGCAGGTAAGGAGACTTTTTGTGTTTCTTTCGTATTATTAATTGCTACTAAAGTTACTTCATCTTTATATTTTCGTTTTAGTATGCTCATCCCGCTCTTATCATACAGAAGCTCAAACGTACCGCGTCGTAAAGACGGTCTCGCCTGCCTAAGTTCACCTAGTTTTGTTATGTGCTGCATAAATTTTTCGTCTGACTTAAAATCCATTAATCGTCTATTATCGGGTACACTTCCTCCATCTAATGCAATTTCAGTTCCGTAATAAAAATTCGGAATCCCAGGTGATGTTAACAAATATGTAAGCGCCAGTTTTAAACGTGATGGCGGATAATACATATTTTCTTTTGCAATACGCGCATATCTTTTTGTTTCTTGATCATCTAAAAACGTAACAAATTCCCCTTCTTTTTTACTCACATCGTATAACGATTTCACCGATACATCCGCTTTGGAAAACGATTCTACTATTTTTTCGTTGTATTCGCTATCCTCCTTTGTCATAATACGAAAATCTTTCTTTATCACTTGCATATCTTTTTGCGCGTTATCCCAAAAGGAACGCGGCTTTTTTTCACTATGTATAACATAGCTTCCGTCTAAATCAACTTCTTTTATCCACCATTTCATTGCGTCAATTACCTGTTGTTCGTTTTCTCCAAGCGGAAATTGAAATACAACTTTCATTCCTTTTGCCTGAGCTTCTTTTACAAGTTCTTTCACATCATTTTCTGTCCCGAAATGTTCATTTACCTTTTTAAAATTTCGCACGTCTAATCCATCGTACTTTCCACTTTCAAAAAGTGGCGAAAGCATAACGGTAGTAAAACCCATTTCTTTTATGTAATCCAACCTTTTTATAATTCCTCTTATATCCCCGCCTTGATACCCTTCTAAATTACCAACTTCTAACTGTTTGTCATTTTTCGGTTCTCCATTATTGAAGCGATCAATCATAATGGAATAGATAACTTCGTCTCGCCACTCTCTTTTTTCGTCTGCAAAAGTATGTATTGGTACAAACAAAACAACAGCTAAGCAAAAACAAATGAATAGTTTCCTAGTCCGTATTTTTCCCACACGCATCCCCCAAGTTTTTTAATTGTAAGAATATTATACCAATTTTCTGAATGAAACGCATATGTCGATTTCAACCCTCACAAAATAATACATGTTAGATTTCCTAACATCGTGTATATAATTTTCTGAATTTTTAGTTGATTTTTAGTTTAATTTCGAATATGATATGAAACATAACAAAATGATGTTATTTTTTCTAACATTACAGGAGGGAAAATCATGAATATGGGAGATACGGTTTTTATGTTTGTAACGACAGTAATGGTCATGTTAATGACACCAGGATTGGCACTTTTTTATGGAGGTATGGTTCGCAGCAAAAATGTACTCAGTACAACGATGCATAGTTATAGTGCAATGGCTATCGTTTCGATTCAATGGATTGTTATCGGCTATTCTTTATCATTCGGACCAGATTGGCACGGGATTATCGGTACACTTGATTGGTTCGGGCTAAACGGAGTTACCTACGCACCAAATCCAGACTACTCATCTACTATTCCTCACAATTTATTCATGATGTTTCAACTCATGTTCGCCATTTTAACTCCAGCTTTAATTTCAGGTGCATTCGCTGAAAGAATGCGATTTTCTGCCTTTCTTATTTTTATCCTTCTATGGACAACGATCGTTTACAATCCTGTCGCTCATTGGGTATGGGGCGTCGGCGGGTGGCTAAGGGAACTTGGGGCACTAGACTTCGCTGGCGGAAACGTCGTTCACATCACTTCCGGAGTTGCTGGTCTTGTATTAGCTATTTTCCTTGGAAAACGAAAAAACATAAATGGTTCTTCTCCTCACCATTTGCCATTTACAATGTTAGGCGCAGGCTTATTATGGTTTGGCTGGTTCGGTTTTAACGTCGGCAGCGCATTATCCTTAAACGACGTAGCTTTAACTGCATTTATTAATACAAATATAGCCGCTGCTGCCTCCGCTCTAACTTGGATGCTTTCTGAATGGTTCTTCCAATCAAAACCGACTGCGATGGGAGCTGCTTGCGGAGTTGTTTCTGGTCTAGTCGCTATTACACCAGCTTGCGGGTTCGTTACACCTTTCTCCGCTCTTCTTATCGGAGCAATTGGTGGTATATTATGCTTTGGCGCCGTTTTCTTCTTAAAAACAAAATTCGGGTATGACGATACACTTGATGCCTTTGGATGCCACGGCATCGGAGGAACTTGGGGCGGTATTGCAACAGGACTATTTGCAACCACTACCATAAACGGAGATGGTGCAAACGGATTATTTTATGGAAATGCCGCTTTACTGTTCAAACAACTGGTAGCAATTGGAGCAACATATGCATTCACAATAATAATGACTTATGCCATTATTAAAGTTATTAACTTCTTCCTCCCTGTTCGGGTAGATGAGCACGAGGAACATATGGGACTTGATATTTCGATGCATGGTGAGAAAGCTTATGAACATGCAGAGCGAGCAAACTAAAAAAGAGATGCAATCTATTAGTAATAGATTGCATCTCTTTTTTGCGCACCGGGCAAAATACCCCACCTAGTATAACCGGAAATATATTAACGGTTTTTTGGATATATCAACGATTTTTCAAATATATCGATTGTTTCTTTCAATATATCAACGTTTCGACACAAGATATCGATTTACCAACAAATTCCGACATAACGAAACTGAAGAATACCCGCGTGTAACTTTACACATAAAAAAGACGACCGTTTCATAACAGTCGTCTTTTCCTATTTATTTCGGAGCATTTCCTACATATTGCGTAATATCAACATTTAATGCCTGCGCTAAACGCATACCGTATTCTTGATCTGCACGGAAGAAGTTACAAACAGCTAATAATTTTGTGCGTTCATTTACGTCTTTTAGATCATTTGTTAAGTTTGCAATTAAGTTATCTTGCTCTTCTTTAGAGAATGAACGGTAACGCTCACCTGCTTGTTTGAAGTCATTTGGTTTCTCGATTTTTTCACGAGATACATAGCCTTCTACTTTCATAGTTGAATCGCGGTAAGCTTTGTCTTCAACCGGATTCTCTGCATGACGGCTCGGTTCGTAGTTGATTGTAGATGGGTTTTGATTTACTTGCATCGCACCATCACGTTGTTGATTATGAACAGCTGCGTATGGGCAGTTTACAGGAATTTGTAAGTAATTTGCACCAAGACGATAACGCTGTGTATCTGGGTAAGAGAATAAACGACCTTGTAATAATTTATCTTCCGATGGCTCAATACCATTTACAGTTGCACTTGGAGAGAACGCTACTTGTTCTACTTCTGCAAAGAAATTTTTCGGATTACGATTTAACGTCATCGTCCCTACTTCCATTAATGGGAAGCGATCTTCTGGCCATACTTTCGTTGGATCTAATGGATCAAAGTCTAAAGAGTCCATTTCATCTAATTGCATAACTTGTACGTGTAAATCCCATTTCGGGTGATTTCCTTTTTCGATTGCGTCGAACAAGTCACGAGTTGCATGATTGAAGTCTTTCCCTTGTACTTCTTGCACTTCTTTCGCATTTAAGTTACGTACACCTTGCTGTGGTTTCCAGTGGTATTTAATGTAAACAATTTTACCTTCTTCATTAATCCAT
This sequence comes from Bacillus sp. N6, assembly GCF_052805735.1. Lineage (NCBI taxonomy): Bacteria > Bacillati > Bacillota > Bacilli > Caryophanales > Bacillaceae > Bacillus > Bacillus sp. N6. The sequence continues at coordinate 1,126,958 of NZ_CM127843.1, read as the reverse complement.
TTAAATGAATGGACGCCGAAACCTTCCATTTCACGATAACTTGCTGGTGTACCGTAATCAGAAAATACCCATGTCATCATGTGTGTAGATTCTGGAGTTAACGTCATGAAATCCCAGTAACGATCTGGCGTTTGAATATTCGTATCAGGTGCTGGTTTTAAAGAATGTACCATATCAGGGAATTTAATTGCATCACGAATGAAGAAAACCGGTAAATGATTACCTACGATATCGTAGTTTCCTTCTTCTGTATAAAATTTAACAGCGAACCCACGTGGGTCACGTGCTGTTTCAGGAGAACCTTGACCATGAATAACCGTTGAAAAACGAACAAATACAGGCGTTTCAGTTCCTTCATTTTGTAAAAATGCCGCTTTCGTATATTGCTTCATACTATTTTTCGTTACGAATACACCGTGAGCACCTGCACCACGTGCATGCACAACACGCTCCGGAATACGTTCACGATCAAAGTGCGCAAGTTTTTCTACTAAATGATAGTCTTCTAATAATACTGGTCCACGACGACCAGCTGTACGAGAATTTTGGTTGTCTCCAACTGGAGCACCTTGGTTTGTTGTTAAGCGATTATTTGGATTCATCTAGGGGGATCCTCCTCTTTCTTTCGTAGTAATTATTATTTATTTAAAATTATTATAAATTAATTATTATTCAAAACTAAATCTTTGTCAACTATTTCCTTCACTTTTTTGGAAACAATTTCAGCCAAACAGTCGATAAATGCAGATTGTGCATTCGGCATATTTGGTCTGAAATATTTGGCATTTAATTCATCAGTTACAACTTTACATTCATAATCGTTGTCATATAAAACTTCTAAATGCTCCGCTACAAAACCAACTGGGCAATATACGAAAGATTCGTACCCATGCTCTTCATATAAATCTTTCGTTAAATCTTGCACATCTGGACCAATCCACGGATCTGGAGTATTCCCAGCACTTTGCCAACCGATTGTATAGTTTTGAATATTTGCAGCTTCTGCAATTAAATCTGCCGTATGCTTTAGTTGTTCTACATATGGGTCTCCTGCTGCAATAATCTTTTCTGGCAAACTATGCGCTGAGAAAATTACGACTGCTTTCTCTTTATCATCAATTTCTGTAAACGTTTCTTTTATTTGGTCTGCCCAATACGAAATAAACTTCGGCTCATCGTACCATTGTTCAATTGGTTCAATAACAGGACCACCGATTTCTTTTGAAAGACGAATAGCACGGTCATTATACGCTTTAATGCTAAATGTAGAATAGTGCGGCGCTAATACGATACTAATCGCCTGCTCAATTCCATCTCGCTTCATTTCCTCTACAGCATCTTCTATAAATGGCGCAGTATGTTTTAAACCTAAGTAACAAGTAAATTCATACTCTGTAAATATGTTATTCATTGAATCTGTTAATTTATGCGCCTGCTCTTTCGTAATTTTTGCAAGCGGCGAAATTCCACCAATCGCTTTATAGCGCCCAATTAAATCTTCAAGCGCTTCTTCTGACGGCTTACGCCCGTGACGGATATGTGTATAATATGCCTCTACATCGTCTAATGATTCTGGTGTTCCATACGCCATTACGAGTAAACCTATTTTTTTCTTTGTCATCTATATAACACCTCAATTTTATAAATGAGAATCCTTTTCAGAACGTTTGTTTCCAATTATAACAAGCAATAATAAGTACGTCAAAATAATAATTCTAATTAAGTATTATTTATAAGGTGATTTTGAATTTTATATGACAATTTCTTTAATAAAAAGCGACTTACATAATTGTAAGCCGCTTTTCCCTTATTCCTTAATATTTACCCCATATTCTTTAAACCAAACGTGAATTTGTGCTAAATGAGCTAAAAGCTGTGGCCCAGTCATCAATTGACCAAACCATGGTGTTTGAAATGCACTGCCACCAGACTGAATTAATCCGTTCAACTGCTCTTTATCAAACAATTCGTGTAAAATTGAACCTTTATCCGTTAATAGATTTTGAAGCCATACTGTTACTGCTTTTGTATAGTGTGGATTGTGCGTTTTCGGATAAGGACTCTTCTTTCTATATAAGATGTCATGTGGAAGTACATCTTCTAACGCTTTACGTAATAGACCTTTTTCGCGGTTTTTATACATTTTCATTTCCCAAGGAATATTCCACGCATATTCGACAAGACGATGATCTGCAAATGGAACACGTACTTCTAAACTTGCCCCCATACTCATGCGGTCTTTTCTGTCTAATAATGTTGTCATAAACCATACCATATTTAAATAAAATAATTGGCGTCTTTTTGCTTCTAGCGGACTTTCTCCCTCTAAAATAGGAACTTCTTGAATCGACTCTTCATAGCGCCTTTGTACATATTGTTGTAAATTTAATTTATTTCTCCATTCTTTCTTTAGCAGTTGTTCACGTGCTTCTGTAGAGCGCATCCACGGAAAGGCACTCGATTGTAAATCATCTTCTCTATAAAACCACGGATATCCACCAAATATTTCATCTGCACATTCCCCAGATAAACCGACGACAAAATCTTGTTTAATTTCACGACAAAACCATAATAATGACGAATCGATATCTGCCATACCAGGCAAATCACGAACGAGTACTGCTTCAGTTAAATACTCTGCTAATTTTTCATTCGAAATGACGCAGCGATGATGGGTTGTTTGAAATGTCTCAGTCATTAAATTAATAAACGGAGCATCTGAATTTGGCTGGAACGCATTCGCTTTAAAGTATTTGTCATTATCTTCGTAATCAATAGAATACGTGTGTAATTGCCCTTTTCCTGATCTCTCGTATTCTTTCGCTGCGATAGCTGTAATAGCGCTCGAATCTACACCACCTGATAAAAAAGTACATAGTGGTACATCAGAAACAAGCTGTCTTGTAATGGCATCTTGTAATAAAAAGCGCGTTTTCTCTACGGTTTCTTCAAAAGAGTCTTCATGTTTTTTACTTTCTACATTCCAATATCTCCATATACATAAACCGTTCTTTGAAAATGTCATCGCATGACCTGGACGTAATTCTTTTATACCAGCATAAATACCATGGCCAGGCGTTCTTGACGGTCCGAGGCCGAATATTTCGGATAACCCTTCTAACGTTACTTCCGCCTTCACATCTGGATGAGCCAGTATCGCTTTTAACTCTGAACCAAATAGTAATCGCCCACTATCATATTTATAAAATAGCGGTTTTACACCTAGTCGATCTCGCGCAATAAATACTTGTTCTTTCTGTTCATCCCATACAGCAAACGCATATATACCGTTTAAATGATCGACACATTCTTCTTTCCATTCAATATAAGAAGCTAATAATACTTCTGTATCAGAATGACCTTTGAACGTATATCCTCTTCTTAATAATTCCTTTCGAATGTCTTCTGTGTTATAAAGTTCACCGTTATAGCAAATGGCGTAATTCGTTTCATCTTTTAAACAAGTCATCGGTTGTTTCCCGCCCTCAGGGTCCACAACGATTAAACGTTTATGCCCAAATGCGACATTGCCTTTAATCCAAACTTTATTATCATCCGGCCCACGTTTGGCTAACGTCTCAGCCATCTTCGTAACGACATCTCTTTCTCCTTCTAATGAGCGTTTATAATCCACCCATCCTGTAATCCCGCACATATAAATCATCCTTCCATCTTATTTCTTTTCTTGAACGTGCAGTAATCCCCACCCTAAGAGTGCGGATCAAAAAATGGAAAACTTGACGATAACCTACTATCCACATATGGAATAGCATTCTCACTCAGTAAAACGTGTTTTATTGTATGCCCACCTATGTCTAGATGTGTCTAGTTATAAAGAATGCACGAACTGTCTATAACAGGAATAACTACTTTTTATAAAGGAGAAATCATGTATGATACAACGTAACCATATTTTATATAACCAGCCCCGCGCTCATACAGTCGGTAATGTAGAATATATAAACAATGAATGGGTATTCTTTGATGATGAAAATGATGAAGCATTTTTATTAGAAGATATTGCCGAAGATGGTTTTGAGATTTTATATAACAACAACTGGCTACCAGCTCGTTTCTATGAACAAGATATATTACAAATCGCCAACGAACAGCACCACCTGCAAAACGGGGAAATGATACGTATTCGAAAAAAATTACTTCTTAGCTATAATGAATGGCTCGAGGAATTACCTGACTCTGTGTTCACATTATTAACCGAATCATTGCAATCACTTCACTACTCTTTATATGATTGCATGTATTGTCATAATTATTTATCTTTCTTACCGAAAGAGGAGTCACGCGAAGGAGTAAATATTCTTTTGTTTGATAACGAAGAGATGATCTGTACACTACAGCATCATTTCGTCCGTCACACTACATCCAATAAAAACATGTTCCGTTTTACGAAAGTAAATGGAGAAGAGTTACATATCGATGCGACATAAAAAGTAAAAACCACCTTAGCTCCCAAGTCTTTGAGATTATAAGGTGGTTTTATTTTCTTTATTAGAATACTTGCCAACCAATCGGTAATTTCAGTCCAAGGTAAAATACTGCTACTAATGCAACAATAAATAGCCCCCAAACTGCCCCTGTTGCTTTGTTCTTGCTCATTTTCACAAGAACCATTTCCATTCCACCGATAACTAAAATACCAGCTATCATTTTTAAACCATACCACATGTGCATGTTACTTGTTGCAGTCTTCATAATCCCCATGTACAACATGAAACCTGTCACAATAATGATAATGTACATAAGACGAAGCCCCATATGTACACCTTTACCTTTTCTTCCTGCTGAATAAAGTGAATACGCAACGAAGAATAAAATTAAACCTAACGCCCATGCTGTAATATGCATATGTACCATCGTATCCCTTACCTCCTCTTTTCACACTTTTTCACTCTATATGATAACATGTTCATTTATTTTCAGGAAATGTTTCGCTTTTTTACATTTAAATGCTATAATATTTAGAGTATTTACAAACTTCTTGTAATAACAAAAGGGGGAACAATCATGATTCAAACTAAGGATATTATCGAACTTACAGACACATATGGAGCAAATAACTATCACCCACTTCCAATCGTTATTTCTAAAGCAGAAGGTGTTTGGGTAGAAGATCCTGAAGGAAACCGCTATATGGACTTATTAAGTGCATATTCTGCAGTAAACCAAGGTCATCGTCACCCGAAAATTATTAACGCTTTAATTGACCAAGCTAATCGTGTTACGTTAACTTCTCGTGCTTTCCATAGCGATCAATTAGGTCCTTGGTACGAAAAAGTTGCGAAACTAACTAATAAAGAAATGGTACTTCCAATGAATACAGGTGCTGAAGCTGTTGAAACTGCAATTAAAACAGTTCGTCGCTGGGCTTATGATGTGAAGAAAGTAGAAGCAAACCGTGCTGAAATCATCGTTTGTGAAGATAACTTCCACGGACGTACAATGGGTTCTGTTTCTATGTCTTCAAATGAAGAGTACAAGCGTGGATTTGGTCCAATGCTTCCTGGCATCGTTGTAATTCCTTACGGTGATTTAGAAGCATTAAAAGCCGCAATTACACCAAACACAGCAGCATTCATTTTAGAGCCAATTCAAGGTGAAGCAGGAATTAACATCCCACCAGCTGGTTACTTAAAAGAAGCTCTTGAAGTATGTAAAAAAGAAAACGTTTTATTCGTAGCAGATGAAATCCAAACAGGCTTAGGCCGTACTGGTAAAGTATTCGCTTGTGACTGGGACGATGTAACTCCTGACATGTACATACTTGGTAAAGCACTTGGTGGCGGTGTGTTCCCGATCTCTTGTGTTGCAGCAAACCGCGACATTTTAGGTGTATTTGAGCCAGGTTCTCATGGTTCTACATTCGGCGGTAACCCACTTGCATGTGCTGTTTCTATCGCAGCTCTTGAAGTTTTAGAAGAAGAAAAATTAACAGAGCGTTCTCTTCAATTAGGAGAAAAATTAGTTGGGCAATTAAAAGAAATTGATAACCCAATGATCACTGAAGTTCGCGGTAAAGGTTTATTCATCGGTATCGAATTAAACGAGCCAGCTCGTCCTTACTGTGAACAACTAAAAGCAGCTGGTCTACTATGTAAAGAAACACACGAAAACGTAATTCGTATCGCACCACCTCTAGTAATCTCTGAAGAAGATTTAGAGTGGGCATTCCAAAAAATTAAAGCTGTATTATCGTAATAATAGAGAGGTTGTCCAACATGTTGGGACAACCTCTTTCTTTTTATATTCAATTATATTAAGATGAAATTGTAATTTTCTGTATTTTAAATTCATAAAGGAGCTGCGATATGCTACTAAGATATGGTAAACATATTAACTATTTAGCTACAGCTTTTATTTTAGTTACATTCTTTAGTTTCCTACTTTCCACAACATGGCTTCATTACTCAACTCCTACTACACTCACACTACTGAAAGCATCATTTTGGACTGCTGTTATTCTTACTATTATTGGATTTGGACGAGAAAAAAGCGCACTTGCGGTTATATTATTTGGCATTTGTACACTTGCATTAATTGGTCTTTACACTTTTGCCGTTATAGATTATCTCTATAATCCGAGACCATAGAAAAGAGCTATCTTTATACAAGATAGCTCTTTTCTCATTTCACTACATTTCGCAAAGTACCAATTCTTTCCACTGTAATGACCACTTCATCACCAGCATGTAAAAACCTCGGTGGTGTAAAACCTTTTCCGACACCAGCCGGCGTTCCTGTTGCGATAATATCGCCTGGTTCTAAAGTCATTCCTTTGCTTATCGTTGAAATAATTTCTTCTATTGAAAAAATCATTTTATTTGTGTTGGAAGTTTGCCTTACTTCTCCATTTACTACCGTTTCAATGTGTAATGCATTCGGCGTTTCAACCACCGATTTATGAATTAAATAAGGTCCCATCGGACAAAATGTATCGAAGCTTTTCCCAAGGAAAAACTGTTTATGTTTTCTTTGAATGTCTCGAGCTGTTACATCATTTATAATCGTATAACCAAAAACATGCTCAAGCGCTTTTTCTTTTTTAATTTGCTTCCCTCGCTTACCAATAATGATAGCTAGTTCTCCTTCGTAATCTAGTTCGTCCGTTGCATGAGGGTGACCATTAATTTGCTCATTTATGCCAATAACTGTTGTTGGTGCTTTCGTAAAGATCATTATATTTTCTGGAATAGACTCTACTCCGCCCATTTCTACCGCATGCTCACGATAGTTTTTTCCAACGCACAAAATATTCTTTCTTGGCCTTGGAATCGGCGCTAATATTTTCACCTCTGTTAACGGATAATACGCCGCTTCCCCGTTCTCTTTTGCCCAATTTACAATTTCACATACTTTCTCAAAGCATTCAGTCCCTCTTTCAATACACTCTAACATTGTAATAGGGATTGTAACCTTTTCCCCTTTTTGTCTTTGCGCTTCTCTTAAGTGTAATACCTTTTCTTCTTCTTCATCCACAATACCTACAAATACCTTTTCTTCTTTCTTCGCCGTTACAAAACGCAATATTTCCACTCTCCATCCTAAAACTCATGCCCTTTAATTGTATTCGCATCCGCAAGAAAAAAACCTTCTCATGCACGCTAATTTTTACAATATTCTTCTCGCATCTTATTCGTTACTTATTCATTATTTAGCATAAAATGTAGAAATTTTACTTTTTTTAGCGAAGGCATTTCTTTTTTATGAATTTTTTGTATAATATGTACTACATATATACTAAAAATTTCATTTAGAGATGGAGCCGATTTCAATGTTTGAGCAAGCTATTGAAAAAAAACGTGAAAAAATGATCTATTTTGCTGAACGCTATGGAATGACTTCTCAAAGAACAGTGGATTGTAGCCAAGAACTGGACAGGCTCTTAAATGTAATTTGTCATGTACATACGGATTTACACCCTACTCAAACGTTCAACACACACACGCAATAACGCGTGTGTTTCTTTTATTTCAAAAAAACACACATTTTATTGGAAACGCCCATACAATAGTAGAAAAGAAAATTTTAAAAACGAAGGGTGTTTTGTATGCCAGCTATGGTCGGACATATTCGTATCGTCAATATTGGATCAAGTGGTATTTTTCATATTGGAGATGTATTTGCGATTAGGCCTATTAGTTACTCACGTGCTTTCGCCGGGGCCGGCTCTTTCAACGTTGGAGATAATGTTTCTGTCTACAATTATCAAAGTGCAACGACTGTCAACGATTCAGATGTAATCGATCAAGCGATAATTGGCTCAACTTAAAGGAGGCAATTGAATTGAATTTTTATGTAAACCAAAGTATCATCATCAACAGTATTAAAATTGATAGCATCACAACCTCTTCTGTATTCCAAATTGGTACTGCCGGAAGTATTAAAGCCCTATCTAAATTTTCAAATACAGGCGGATTTACGGAGCCACTTCGCCCATTACAGGCAAAAGGACAAATTATTTCTATCAAACCATCAACTAGTTCTTCTTAAGACATCCTTGTCATAAATATATAGCAGGAATATTTTTACCCTCCCTATTGAAAAGGAGGTTTCACAAATGAATCAAGATATATATACTTACTTACACCAACTTCAACAAGCTCTTCAAACACAACAAGCAGCCATCCTGAATTTAGAAAATCAAGTGCGACAACTCCAAGAAGAGCTTAACGAATTAAAAAATCGCCCCTCCTCTTCTGTAGGAAAAGTGGAATACAAATTCGATCAATTAAAAGTCGAAAACTTAAATGGTACTTTAAATATTGGTTTAAATCCATTTTCAGCAAAAGGACAACAAATTGAAGATTTTCAAGTGGATACAGAAACATTGAAGGTAAATCCTGAAACCGAAACAAACCCAGACTTTTATCAAGGTATCCTTCAAGAAATGCATCGATACTTAGATGAAGAAGCATATAATCGTATTCTACATTTTGAACAAGAAGAGAGAACACCGCTTGATGAAATGTATCGACAAATGATGGTGGATGACATAAAAAAACAGATGGAGCATCGACTCCCTTATTATTTATCACAAGTTCAATCATATGAAGGTATTTCAACAGATCCAGATTATTTACGAGATATCATTATTCAGGCAATGAAACAAGATATTGACAAAGCCTTTCTCTCCTTTATTCAGCACATACCTGGAAATTTCCGAAAGGAGTAAGTATGTATGAACCTTAACGTTGTAAACCGTGAGTTAAAAGTCGGACAGATTAAAATGAACGGTGTATCATCGTCCGCACTCTTTTTAATTGGAGATGCAAATCTCCTCATTCTATCTTCTATTCTCGATACACCATTTGAAACAGTTACAGAGGGGCCATTTGTACCATTAGTAACAGATGTCCCTCCTACTCCAGGTTAAGGAGACTGAGAAATTATGTTGCATCATGTGTCCATTGTACAAAATGTTTCTATTATTTCTTTAGGGATTAGTGCCGTATTTCAAGTTGGAGATGCAAACCAAATGGAACTAAAAAGTAGAGCTATTGCCGTCCACCGTGAAATTCCTTGTTATATACGGGGAGAAGGTCGCTTTGATGCTTTTGAAATCTTTACAGATGAACACATTACAATACCAAAACGAACGACAGATGTAAAATTAAATGTTGTAAATGAATGCCCTTTTATTGAAGTGAATAACGTTGAATTGCGGACACTTTTAAATTCTGGTTGCTTTCAAATTGGAAATGTTGATTATGGTTTTAATAACTCTCGTATTATGCAAATCCGCCAATATATTACGGATGAACCTTCCGCACAATAATTCATATAGTAATTAAAAAGCTTAGTAAAGTAGGTGGATGGTATGCCTTCGGTTGTAGGAAACCTCGTCGTGCAAAACAGTAACGGCTCTTTCAACTTAGGAGATTTTTATAACGTATCTCCGAAAGAAAACACGAAAGCCTATAACGGATCTGGAGCTTCCAATGTTGGGTTTGTCGTGAATACGTTTAACGGTGTTAGTGCAACAAATACGTTTGATTCTGATGTGGCGGATCAAGATCAGATTGGAACAGCGTAAAAAAAGTAGGAGATATTCTCCTACTTTTTTCTTTTATCTAATTCAAATTATTAGAATGAAATTTTAATCAGCAAGAGCTTTACTGTTCACAAATAGTAGTATAAACAAGTAAGGAGTGAAGAGGCACTATTTCATTTTATTTAAATGATAATCCGCTCTCCTCCAAAGCTTGTCTAAGCTTCGGCAAAGACGCAGGTCCCATACCATGCAGTTTTAATATTTCTTTTTCACTATATTTTGAGAGTTCTTCTACAGTTTGAATTCCGTGGTGCTCTAATGCTCTTCTTGCTGGTGCTGAAAGAAGAGAGAGAAAACCTTCTTTTGGTTTTCTCTCTTTCTCACAGGTTGGGCAAGTTGGACAATCGCTACTTTTATAATACTCGTGTCCCTGTTCACAAGTTCTTAACGTTGTCATTTTTTATAGCCCCTTTCTGTCGTCTATCCTTCAATATTTACAACGTGATTCCCATCAAAGAAGTATAAACATTTCTCTTTGACAGGATGTTGTAAGCTTTTCTCAAGTGCTTTTGCATATAACGAAAGTTGCACTTTATATCGATCTTCTAAAATTGGTTTTGCTTGTTCGAATCCGCCTGGGAATTTCCCTTCAATCGTATCTGTTTTGAAGTCGATTAACGTAATGCCATCTTCCTCTTCAATCATGCAGTCGATAACCCCTTGGACAAGAATCGTTTCTTCACTCTTCCCTTGCCAATCTTGATATGCTTCTTCTGCTGCAAGCATCATCGTAAATGGTACTTCACGCTCTACACTTTTTGCCGCTAATACCCTTTTACCTAAGTCACTGTCAAAGAATGAAATTACTTTTTCAATTGCTATTTCTTCCGCCTGCTCGAATGTTAATAATTCCTTATTTACCATTCCTGCGATTTGTTCTTGTAGCGTTTCGGCCGTAATCGGTTTCTTCAAATCTACATGCTGCATAACGGCATGGACTGCTGTTCCACGCTCTGCGTACGTTAACCCTTTTTTCTCCATAAAGCGCGGACGTGTTTTAATTGGTGCACGTAGTTTTTTAATAAAGGCGTTATCGCTACCTTCTTCAGATTGATAATTTCTCTTTATTTCTGTAACAGATTGCTTCGCACGATGAGATGTCGCATCCTCATATCCGTACTTCCACATTAATCTGTCGTACACTTCTTCTTTCCGTTCACTTTGCAGGGGAACAGCCTTTTTCTCACGAAGCGCTTCTAACAATTCTTGTTTCTCTTCTTGAACTGGCTCTGGTGCAAGTAGCGTGTTACCGTCCACAACTTCTACTTTCCAGCTAGTGTCATACCCGTAAATTTCATCCGGAATGCTTCCTTGTCCTAATTCAAGAAGCATTTCACTATCACGATGTCTATATAATGAAGGTGCAATCCAGTCTAAATAACAAGACGCTCCGGCACGTATGTGATCTGGTAATAACCATTCATTATGTTCCCTCGCATCAAGCCATTTTTCCATTTCCTTATTTGCATCCTTAACTGTTCCGATTAAAATTAACTTCTCTTTCGCACGCGTTAATGCTACATATAATACACGCATTTCTTCCGCGATTAATTCCATTTTCATTTTGCGTTTAATTGCAAGTTGCGATAATGTAGTATATTTAATTCGTTTACGCGGATCGATAAATTGTGAACCGAAACCGAAATCTTTATGCAGTAAGAAACGCTTCATTAAGTCTTGTGTATTAAAACGACGACCGAGTCCAGCTACAAATACCACCGGGAACTCTAGCCCTTTACTTTTATGAATCGTCATAATTCGAACGACGTCTTCTTGTTCACCGAGAGCTCTTGCCGTACCCATATCATCACCGCGTTCTAAAATACGTTCAATAAAACGCAAGAAGCGGAATAATCCTCTAAATGATGTTGCTTCATATTGTCTTGCACGGTCATATAGTACGCGTAAGTTTGCTTGTCTTTGCTTTCCTGCTGGTAAACCGCCAACGAAGTCGTAATAACCTGTCTCACCGTACACTTTCCAAATTAAATCAGAAAGGGATTGTTGACGGGCAAATTCACGCCATCCTTGCAGTAAATTATAAAACCACTCTAATTTATCATGAAGTTCTTGCTCTTCTTCAAGCGGTGCTCCTTTTAAGAACGAGCTCATTACTTCATAAAATGACCCTTTCTTCCCATGAGCACGAAGCGTCGCAAGGTCTTCATCATTTAGTCCCACAATCGGTGAACGAAGTACAGCTGCAAGCGGGATATCTTGCATCGGATTATCAATAACGCGGAATACGTTCATCATAATATTTACTTCTGTCGCTTCAAAATAACCAGTCGCAAGGTCAGCATATACTGGAATTCCTTGCAATTTTAACTCTTCCATAATTTGCGGCGCCCACGGCATCGAGCGGAGTAAAATAACGAAATCACGGTATTGTACAGGGCGCATACTATCCGTTTTACGATCATACACTTCATAACCTGAATCAACCATCGCTTTAATACGCTGCGCCATAAGACGAGCTTCTAGCTGTGCTTTTTCGACTTCTGCACCTTCTTCTCCATCCATTACTTCTTCTTCCGTTTGCTGAATACATAATAGCTCTGCCGCTACATCTTCACCTTCTGGATAGCTAGCACCTAGCTTTAATTCAGCGTCAGCATCGTAATCGATTTCCCCAACTTCTTCGCCCATAATTTGTTTGAAGATGAAGTTCGTTCCTGCTAGCACTTCATGACGACTACGGAAATTTTTCGCTAAGTCAATCTTCATTCCGCCGCCCGATCCTTCTTGCGTAAAGCGTTTATACTTTCCTAGGAATAAGCCTGGTTCGGCTAGTCGGAAACGATAAATTGACTGCTTTACGTCGCCAACCATGAACAAGTTTCCTTCACTCTCAGAATCTTTCGTTACGAATTTAATAATGGATTCCTGTACAAAGTTCGTATCTTGATATTCATCGACTAACACTTCAGCAAATTTATTACGATATTGAAGCGCTACTGCTGAAGGATTCATTTCACCATTTTCACTTTGTTCACTTAAAATTTGTAAACAGAAATGCTCTAAATCTGTGAAATCGACCATTCCTTTGTCTCGCTTCATCGCTTGGAAACGTTCTGTAAATACTTTTACAAGTTGAACAAGCTTTTCTAATACTGGGTGCATATCTTGAAAATCTCGTAAAAAACTTTCAGGTTTGCGGCTAAATAACTCTTCCTGTAATTTCTTCACTTCATCTTTCGCTTTATTACGAAGAGAGTCTACTTGTTTTACAACCTCTTCATTGTAATCACTTTTCTTAATACGCTTTAACGTTTGCCATGATACGTTTTGCATCGCTTCATACAAACTTGTCCACGACTCACGAGCAGCTGATGATAGCGTTCCAAGTAAAGCTACATCTGCTTGCAGGGTTTCAATGCGAGGCGCTGGACCGTCAGGAAGCATTGCGAGTTCAGTTGCCTTACGAATATGCTGTTCCGCTGTTTCAAGCTGGAATTTCACATCTTCTAATAAATAAGAAGCATATACTAAATCCTCAATTGTCTTTCCTTCTACGTCATATGCTTCTACTAATTTATCAAGCCATTTTTCCGGATTTGGATGCGCTCTTGATTCTGTATGAAGCGCTAAAATCATACGTTGTAAGTCATCATCACTACGGTCACTCGTATAACGATCAACGAGTTCAAAGAATATCGTATTATCTTCGATGCCATACTCTTCTTCTAATATGTCATCTAGCACTTCTTCTTTTAACAATTCATTTTCTGTTTGATTCGCAATACGGAAACGAGGATCAACATCAAGCATGTAGTAATATCCTCTAATTACTTGTAAACAGAATGAGTGAATTGTTGAAATGGAAGCTTTATTTAATAGGCTCAGCTGCTTTCTTACGTGTTGAGAGCCTGGTTCATCAATTAATACCTTTTCTAACGCTTCTCCGATTCGGTTTTTCATCTCTTGTGCTGCTGCATTCGTAAATGTTACAACGAGCAGGCGGTCGACATCGACTGGGTTCTCTTCATTAATAATCTTTTTAATAATACGTTCAACTAATACTGCTGTTTTACCTGATCCAGCTGCAGCCGCAACTAAAATATCACGTCCGTTCGCTACAACAGCTTTCCACTGGTCATCTGTCCATTGACTACCTTCTGGTTTTTTAGGCCAATTTTCTATCATTCTCCGCCAACCTCCTCTCTTATTTTCTCCATCGCTTCGCTATCTTTCATATCTTTTAACGATCGGAACTGATTATCTTCAAGTGACTCATCAAATTGACAAACAGATTTGAAGTTACAGAACGTACATGCTGCTTTATTCCCCATTTTATAAGGAGCAATATCGATAACACCTTCTGTAATATCTTTTCCGATATTTTCAAACGTATGGTGTACATATTTTTGCAGTACGTTAAACTCTTGCTCACTTGCAATACTTGAACGCGCACTAAAGCTTCCGTCTTTTTTCAGGCCAGCAGAAATAATATCTGAGCTTCCTGTTGAAAGTTTGTTATCCATTAAACGAACAACGTCAGCATCTCCTAATACGAGTCCTTTCATTTTAAATTTCTTTAAAATTTCTTTTTCAATTTCAGCTTCAGATGCGTCACCTTTCATCTCAACGATTGGGTTATGAATATGGAAATACAATACACCAGCTGGTGATGCTGCGTGGCCTTTTTTCATCCACGTCTGTGCATTCGAAGTAACAACATCTAAATACGTTAACATTTGAAGTGCTAATCCGTAATACACTTCCGTTAAATCTAACGCTTTTGAACTTGATTTATAATCAATAATACGTAAGAACGTCCCGTTTTCATCTTCTGCCTTATCAACACGGTCAATACGGCCGACTACTTCCATCTTCACACCATTTGGTAATGAGAATTCCATCGGCGGAAGTGACCCTGTACCTCCCATACCGAACGGCACCTCTAAATCAACTGGTACGAATCCGCTTGACTTCGCATGTTCACGAAGAATGATTGACGTACGGAAAATGATTTGTTGTAGTTTTTGTTTTAAATAGAAATGACGGTTTGAGCTTAATAAAATTTGTCGTTGTAATAACGGCGCAATTTCTTCTATTACTAAAACAGAAAGATGCTCACACTCTTTTATGGATAAATCCGCCCAAGTACGGTTTTCACGCAATAACTTGTCCGCAATTTTCTTTAATGCCGCATGGAATAATTCGCCGATGTCTGGCGCATCAAGCTTGAAAATATCACGCTCTCTAAGCGATAAACCGTGCTGCGCAAAATGAGCGTATGCACAACGATTAAATAGTTCCATACGAGAGACGCTTCCTTTAATTATATCTCCGTATAAATCTCTACTTACTGCTGTACTTAGTTTCTTCGCACGATTTCGGTAGAATAAACTTGATAAGACGCGGCTACTTTTTTGTTTCCATTCATCTGAAGTTACGTAGAAATTATATACGTCCCACCAAAAGTCTAAATTCCCTTCAAATCCGTATCGCTTCCACGTTTGTAGTTGCTGCATAACGTAAGATAACGTTACTTCTGGCGTTGCTACATATGAAATTTGTTCTGAACGTGATAAATCATTTACGTCATTCGTAATAAATGAATCTTTCACATTAGGGAACATTCTTTTTATTTTCTTAATAAAGCTAGACGCAAGTAACGTCTTTCCTTCTTCATCTGCAAGCGGGCATGAAATGTATAACTTCTCAGATGCTCTCGTTACCATTTGATACATAACGAACTGTTCTTCTAACAAAGTTTGTCTCGTCGTTGGTGCTAATTCAATCCCTGCCGCACCAAGAACTTCTCTTTCCTCATCAGAAAGCATACCTTCATCCATAGGTGCTGCTGGAATGACACCCTCATTTACACCTATAATAAACGTTGCTCTCACATCAGATAATCTGGAGTGATCAATATTAGCAATTAACACTTGGTCTAATGAAGGCGGAATGTTAGCAAATTGAAGTGCCTCAAGACCTGTCGACATAACGTCAGTAAACATAGAAAGAGACATTTTCTCTTCCCCAAGCATCTCTACAAATGTATCAAGAAGGCTCATTACTTCTTCCCATACTTGTTCATGATCTGTCGCAAATAAGAAATCTCCACTTTCTTCTGCACGTATACGTAATTCTTCTAGTTTCTTCGGAACATCCAGTTCTTCTAAAAACAAGTAAACTGCTTCACACATTTGCATAACTGTTCCTGCACGCTTTAACCTTTTTTGCATGCGAATAACAGGTGTTCTTACAACGTCACGTAGCCTATTTATTTTCTCTTCCATTTCACGTTCACTGTCTGTAATCATCCCGTTCGTATCATCAAGAGAACGATAACGGCGATACATCCATGGATCTTCAGCAGTCCATCTCTTTCCTTGTACACCGTACGCTAAACAGTAATTTTCAAATTCATCCATTTCTTCACGCATCGCTTCTTTTCTTACGTCTAATGGATATAAAAGCTCTGTTTTCACACAACGGAACACCGCATCATAACGCCAATTCCCACTAATAATCTCGAGTGCAGAACGAATACATTCTACCAATGGGTGGTGTGACATCGGGCGCTTTTCATCGATGAAGTGCGGGATATTGTAATCTGTAAATAACGTTCGCATCACATCGTAATAACTTTCCCCATTACGAAGAAGCACTGCAATATCTCGGTAACGATATTTTTCGTCCGCAACAAGTTTACGAATTTCACGAGCAACACCTTCTACCTCCGCTCGTAAATTCGCAGCTGTACTAATCGTTACACTCGCTTCACCGTTAAATTTTTCATTCGGACGCGCTTCATAATGAGCTTCTAAATGCGCTAATGCTGGAGAATGAAAACGCGGCTGCTCCATAAGTGGAATTGTTTTTTCAATTTCTATTTTCTCTTCACGCGCTACTTGTTTTATTTTTTCATACGTTAACGTCGTTTCATAAAATAAATCGAGTTCATTTACTGGCTGTGCTAACGTTTTTTTATCTATCGTTAACGTGATCGTAACTTTCGCTCCGCAAATCATGAGCTGTCTTACAATCTCTAACTCTTGCGGGGAGAATGAATGAAATCCATCTATATAAATTTCCGCACCATTTACATATTCAGACTGCGGAAGCTTTTCCACTAGCAATTGCAGGTAGTCTTCTGAATCTAAGTATTTTCCAATTAAAGCACGTTCAAAATCATCGTATAGTAACTGTAAATCATACACTTTATTCGCTAGTAACTTTTGTTCGGCACTGCTACTATGCGCATCTAATTGTTGCCACATTTCATATACGTTAGATGGCGTTACATTGTAACGTTTAAACTCCGCGATCATACTGCCAAGATGTTCAAAGAAACCATTTTGCTCCGCTGCTTTTTGGAACACCGATAATCCATCTTTACGAGACTCTACAATTTTACGGAGTAACATATGTACACCAGCTTCATCAATATGAAGACGACTCGCTCCGCCAACTTCTTGCAGCACCTTCCACGCTAATCGTGAAAAACTAAAAACTTGTGCCCGAATAGAACCTCTTACATCCTCACTTCCAATTAACGCCTGCTGCGTCTGGAATGTCATCTGTTCTGGCACAAGATATAATATTGTTTTCCCTCTCGGGCGCTGTTTTAACTCTTCTTGCACTTCGCGTAAACAAAGTGTACTTTTTCCACTTCCCGCTCTACCAATCACAAATCGAAGTGACATGTAACCCCACCTTTCACTTACATAACGAACGTTAGTTTGCTACTATAATTGTATTATAGTACACGAAAAAAGACAAACTGAGTTGTTTGTCTTTTCTATACTTCTACTTCATTATATCAACCTTTTGAAAAATTCGTTTGCACCTCTTGAATTGGCCAATATCGCAAATCAACTTTACCGACGACTGTATCAGCTTTTACAAAGCCAAAGTGTCTACTATCCCAGCTCCCGAGCCGGTTATCACCTACTACAAAAATAAACCCGGGTGGCACCAGCTTTTCTTTCGTTAACTCTTCTAATGTAAAGTCGCCTGTTAGTTGCCTTCCATTTATCTCTTTCTTATACTTCTCTAAATACGGCTCATCAATAAATTGTCCATTTATATATAACTTATCATGCTTATATTCAATATGATCTCCAGGTAAACCGATAATTCGCTTTACATAGTCCTCTTTTTTATTCGCATGAAACACCACAACGTCAAATCTGTTCAAGTCCCCAACTTGATAACTCACCTTATTTACAACGAGCATATTGCCATCTTGCAATGTCGGCATCATTGACTTCCCCTCTACAACATACGTTGAAAAGAAAAACGTTCGAAAAAATACAGCTAATAATACACCAATTAAAATTGTTCGTATCCACTCTATGCCTTCTTTTTTCAAAGTTTTCTTCATCTGCTTCTCCCCTTATCCTTTAATACTGAAGCTTTCCTTTACAAAGAAGACTATTCTTAATGTAGTTCTAATTTTACTTCAATTTTCTTACCGACATACCATAAAATAAAAATACCAATCGCTACAATGACTGATTTCACCGGATTATGGATAAATGACATTAAATCATGACCGATATACGTTAAAATAAAAATCATCACAAGTTTTCCGAATGCTAACGCTAGTCCAAACTGTTTTACACTAATTCGGGATAAACCAGCGACAACATTTATTAGCGCTGACGGTGTAAACGGAAAACAAAATATAACAAAAATCGGTGCGAATCCTTTCCTTTCAATCCACCCCATTGCTTTTCGTACTCTCTCATGCTTATTTACAAACGAAAAGAAACGGCTGCGGCCAAAATGGCGGATGCTGAAAAAGACAAGTAATGCACCCATTACTGATCCAATCCATGAATAAAGAAAACCGAGCCAAAAGCCAAATGCAACAGCATTCGCCAGTACAAATACAATAAGCGGTAATGCTGGAATCAACGCCTCTATCATCGGTAAACCAATACCAAGAAGTGGTCCGAACGCTTTATAACTCTCAACAATATGATCCATATTTTCTGGTGAAAAATACTCTTTGATTGTCTGAAAATCCATTCTACACTTTACCCCTTTACTCTAAATACTATCCCTACTGTATCATCGCTTATATGAAAGAGGAAATGGTAGATACGACATATGGAGATGTATTTATTAAAGTTTCCATATCTTTCATAAGAATTCCTTCATTATTTAGCTATGATAATCTATCAATATTTGACAAGATATTACATATTAATAACACCCTATCCAACAATATTCTTATATCCCTTCAAAAATAGTATATTGCAAATAATTTATTTAACTATAAAAAAATAGTATTTTTTACATTTTTTATTAAAATAACATCATAAATCTGCTATACTTAATATCGCAATATATTTATTTTATGTTTTTAGGAGGAAATACTTTGAAAGACACAGTAAAATTATTAAAATGGGTTACTGGTGCCTTAGAGGCTTTACTGGGAATACCTGTACTCGGAGGAACTATTGTTGTTTCTTTACTTTGGTTACCACTTCTTTTCATGCTAGTATTACATATCGTTACTTTAGTATTGGCTAAAAAAGCTAATATGAGTGCTAACGGTAATGTGCTAGGAATTGTAACTTCTTGCCTTGCATGGATTCCGTTTGTAGGAATGATTTTGCATATTTTATCAGCTATCTTCATTATGATGGATGCTGCCCGTAAGGAAGAAACTTATTAATATTTAAATAGCAAAAAAGCTGTCCTAGAATGTCGCTTAAAGCAACATTCTAGAGGCAGCTTTTTCTATATTACACTTCATCTTCTCTAACAACATACACCTTCTCATAAGCGGGTCTTAATGTTGATTCCTCTTTTTTATCAACCTCTTTAAAACAAGGGCTCCCTTGTTTTTTCCTACGATCTTCATATTCAGTACGTAATTTCGCTGTACGATTTTGTTGATTTTCAAAACTAGTTTTTGATATTTCTAATTTCACAGCAAAGCCATTTATAAATCTAATAATAAGATTTCCATCTTTTAATTCTTTATTACTTTCAATATAAAAATGAGACAACCAAGCGCACTCTTTTCTAGAGTAAGAATAGGTAGGAAAAAAATAAAGTTGATCTGTAGGACTAATCGCAATTGGTGCTTTATGTGTAATATGAGTTAACTCTTTCGTTCCTTCTTTTCTGCCTAAGAAACTCGAGCCATGCTTGCGGCAACTTCTTTCTATAATATCTAGAGGTTTTTGAAATACGAAAAAAGAATCATTCATTTCAACGACTCGCGTAACAATTTTCTTTTCACTTAGAATAACAGGAAGTAAGGCCATCGTATTTTTCGTTACAACATAATTTTCGACATAGCGTTCCACTTTACTTTCCATACTCCATTATCTCCTTTTTTCCATTTATATTAGCAGCTGCATATATAATTTTAGCATCTATGAAAAGGAAATAGCTTACAAGTTCCGCTTTTTTACATTTTTTTATCATTTATCAAACATTTGTTAAATGATAAAATCACGATATAGTAATGATTTAATTTTAAAGTTATAAAAACAGCATTTATAATACCTATAAATATTTATTATCCCTTCCTATTTTCACATCATTACAACAACTAACTTTGCTATAATTAAAATATAAATCCAATATATGGAGGGCCACTATGGAAGAAAAAGAAATCCAACCATCGATTCAAATGAAAAATAGCAGCGTCATTATCGTGAAAAACTCAGCTAGCATTATATTCGGTTTATTTTTCATTCTGCTATTCTTTGCTAAACCGTTTCGTAAATCAAAATGTCCAGAATGTAAAAAACGTGAGAAGAAAAAATCAGGGCAAGAACAATAAAAAGGCCTTCCTTTATGGAATGCCTTTTTACATTTGTAGTATCATTTTATTTATTCTTCTTCACCCTAAAAAACAACTATATTTTCTTCCAAGGTTCTCTACATCTTTTTTAATTTGTATATGATCCTTATCTAAAACATGAGAAATAGTATTTGTACTTGTTACTCGCTTTTAATTTTTATTAAACACTTCAAATTTGTACATCTTTATCCATCACTAACAATTCGTTAATTAGTTAACTTTATAATATAAGTTTTGTATATAATTTCATTCAAAAACACAATATATATAAGTGGCTATTTATAATTACATTGCTTTTTATCGAATTCCAAAAAGGAGCTGTATACTATGGATAAAGAAAACCTATTAAGCCAGCAGGTTAATAGCATCCCCTCAGATGCTCTGAATACCCCTAGTAAGGAACAAGAACAACTGTTAGAAACATCATCTCAAAACGTACAAAATTCCAACAACAATGCTAACAAAAAAGATGTTACTCAAGGTCCATCTGGAAAAGATTTCCCCATTTCAACAGAGAATACAAATTTATAGTTATTTACTATCATACGCAGTAAATGCTCTTGCTGAACTAATTCTTCTACAGAAACTAATACGCATTCCAGATAATTTTTCACCCGTTGTAACATAGAAAAAGAGATTTAGATATAAAAACAGGCTCTGAAAAAACTTTCCCCACAACAAAAAAAGGATGGCATTAGCCATCCTTTTTTCCATCATCAACTATAAAATTATAGTTTGATTACGTTTTTAGCTTGAGGTCCACGGTTACCTTCTTCGATTTCGAAGCTAACTTTTTGGCCTTCTTCTAGAGATTTGAAACCTTCAGTTTCGATTGCAGAGAAGTGTACGAATACGTCGTTTTCGCCTGGAACTTCGATGAAACCGAAGCCTTTTTCGTTGTTAAACCATTTTACTTGTCCTGTTACTGCCATGATTATTTCCTCCTAAGAAAATACAAATTTAATTTTTTTAGTCTTCCTGTCTAAAAAAAGAATCCACACATTATCAAATACGAAACATAAACTAGTTCTCACATACTTTTTCTCGTTCGTTTTCAGCACTTGATAACATATGGATTGCTTAATTTAACTATTCAACTGACATCATCATAGCACATTAAAATAAAATGTACAATCTTTTTCGAAAATAGAATTTCTAATTTTTAGTATTTCTTATAAAATATAATTATCTCTATTCCAAATAAGGAGGAGTTTATGACCAATAAAATTCCTAGAAAAACATTAAAAAGAATTGAAGAAGATATTGAAAATAATAATCTTGGAAAAGCAAGAGATAGATTGCATGGCCTCATCTTTACATACCCAAATGAATTACATCTTCGAAAACAACTCGGAGATATTTATTATACATTACAATATCCAGAAATGGCTGGACGTTACTGGTATCTAGAGGAGCATAAAACAGATATTATGCATGAATCATGTTTATTATTTGAAAAATCAATGGGAAATAATCCTCATCATATTGCACGTGCTTTAAAGTTTAAAGGCGATTCTAACCATATAAAAGGTTTGTATAAAGATCAACCTTTATCTTCAGTGCAGAAGAAAGTAGCAGAGGAGTTAATTTATGAGTATAAAGAAACATGGCAAGATAAGCTAGTTCCTTTTGGCTGTCTAGCATTCCTTGCTTGCCTTCTCTTTTCTGCCATTGTTGGTCTATTTACTATTTGGAATTGGATTTTTTAATCACAGGGGGAATTTTCACATGTCAAACTACGCTAAAGAAGAAAGGCTAACAGGGGGAAACGTTTCAAACGTATATCGTTCTGAAAATACTGTTCGGCGAGAGTTAAAGCCGGGCGGTGAAAAGATTCATAAGCTATTGCAACATTTAGAAAACAAAGGATTTCATTATGCTCCAAAGTTTTTAGGTGTAGATGAAAAAGATAGAGAGATTTTATCCTTTATTGAAGGAGAAGCTGGCAATTATCCTTTAAAAGAATATATGCGATCTAATGATGTATTAAAAGAAATCGCAAAGATGCTCCGCCTTTACCATGATGCTGTAAGTGATTTTCCGTTATTAGATGATTGGAAACCGATGGATCACACGCCAAATAACATTGAGGTTTTATGTCACAATGATTTTGCCATATATAACATTATTTTTAATAATGAGAAGCCAGTAGTGATTATTGATTTCGATGTTGCTGCTCCTGGTCCAAGACTATGGGATATAGCTTATACACTCTATACTTGTGTGCCTTTAAGTAGAATGTATTATACAGAATCCGGTGAAGCCGTTCATTATGACTCATCGCAACATGCAGATCGTATTAAAGAGAGAATGAATTTGTTCGTTCAGTCCTATGATAAAAATATGGATGAAGATTACTTAGGAATGGTGTTACTTCGATTAGAAGGGTTATGTACATATATGAAACGAAAAGCGCAAGAAGGCGACTTGAATTTCCAAAGAATGATTGATGAAGGACATCTAGAGCATTATGAGAAAGATATGAAGTTTATTCGTGATCATAGGGCTGAGTGGAGTTGATTTAGTAATAAAGAAAAGGAAGTATCATTTTTGCCGATAAATCGATATCTCTTTTCGAATCGTTCACAAACTAACAAGGGGCACCTTTCAAAAAGGTGCCCCTTCCTTTTATTTCGTAAACTGTGCTTCTTCTGTAGATCCTTTTAACGCTGTCGTTGATGAAGTTCCGCCTGTAATCACTTGTGCAACTTCATCAAAGTAACCTGTTCCTACTTCGCGTTGATGACGTGTTGCAGAGTAGCCGTGTTTTTCAGCTGCGAATTCTGCTTGTTGTAGTTCAGAGTATGCTGCCATGCCGCGCTCTTTATAGCCACGTGCTAGTTCAAACATACCGTAATTTAATGAATGGAATCCAGCAAGTGTTACGAATTGGAACTTGTAACCGTAAGATGCGATTTCCTTTTGGAAGCTTGCAATTGTTTTTTCATCTAGTTTTTGTTTCCAGTTGAATGAAGGTGAGCAGTTATATGCAAGTAGCTTCCCTGGATGCTCCTTATGAATTGCGTCCGCAAATCGTTTTGCATCTTCTAAATTTGGTTCCGACGTTTCACACCAAACGAGGTCTGCATACGGTGCATACGCTAAACCGCGCGCAATTGCTTGATCAAGACCTGCATTCGTACGGTAAAATCCTTCTGGTGTTCTTTCTCCTGTAATAAATGCTTTATCAACAGGATCGATATCGCTCGTAATTAAATCAGCTGCATCCGCATCTGTTCTTGCAACGATAATTGTCGGCACTCCCATTACATCTGCTGCAAGGCGTGCAGAAATTAAATTGCGTACTGCTGTTTGCGTTGGTAGTAGTACTTTTCCGCCTAAATGGCCACATTTTTTCTCTGAAGATAATTGATCTTCAAAATGCACACCTGATGCACCTGCTTCAATCATACCTTTCATCAGTTCGAATACGTTTAATTGCCCACCAAATCCAGCTTCTGCATCTGCTACAATCGGTACGAAATAGTCTGTATCATCGCTTCCTTCCATATGCTGAATTTGATCCGCACGTTGAAGCGTTTGATTAATTCGTTTTACTACAGCAGGTACGCTGTTCGCTGGATATAAACTTTGGTCTGGATACATATGTCCAGAAAGGTTTGCATCAGCTGCTACTTGCCAACCACTTAAGTAAATCGCTTTTAACCCAGCTTTTACTTGTTGCATCGCTTGGTTTCCTGTTAATGCGCCAAGTGCGTTAATATAGTCTTCTGTATGAAGCGATGTCCAAAGCTTCTCAGCACCGCGACGCGCTAACGTATGTTCAATATCAATTGACCCACGCAGGCGAATTACATCTTCTGCCGAATATGGACGTGTGATCCCTTTCCAACGCTCATCTAATTCCCAGCTTTCTTGTAACTTCTCGATTCTTTCGTTTTTCATTTGTTCCATCCCCTTTTCATTTTTTATAAAATTTCATAACCCGGTAATGTTAAAAATGGTACGAATTCATCATTTCGAACGAGATCTGTAAACAACGTTGTCGCCTCTTGGAATCTCCCTTTCTTAAAGGCTTCCTTACTAATCTCTCTTTCTATTTTTGCTAATTCTTCTTCTTTTAGCTCTTCCATTAATTCAAGCGTAATATTACGACCATCATTTAGTTTTCCACCTTCATGACGAATCCATTGCCATACTTGTGCTCTTGAAATTTCAGCAGTTGCCGCATCTTCCATTAAGTTATAAATGGGTGCTGCTCCCCGTCCGCTTAACCAAGATGCAATATATTGAATACCTACGCTAATATTCATACGAAGGCCCTCTTCTGTAATCGTTCCCACCGGTACCTCTAGTAAATCGTTTTCTGTTACAAATATTTCTTCACGTTTTCTAAAAATTTGATTTGGTGTTTTCATAATGTGATTAAACACTTCCATTGCAACCGGTACAAGTCCAGGGTGGGCAACCCAAGTCCCGTCATGACCGTCTAAAGCTTCGCGTTCCTTATCAGCACGCACTTTTTCAAAAGCTGCTTCATTTGCTTCTGGATTATTTTTAATCGGAATTTGTGCCGCCATTCCTCCAATTGCTGGTGCATTACGGCGGTGACATGTTTGAATTACTTTCAAAGAATACGAACGCATAAATGGCGCCGTCATCGTGACTTGTGCTCTATCTGGTAGTAAGAATTTATTATGATTACGGAAACTCTTTAAAAAGCTAAAAATATAATCCCATCTTCCGCAGTTTAAGCCAGCAGAATGATCTTTTAGCTCATATAAAATTTCATCCATTTCAAACGAAGCGTGAATCGTTTCCAGTAACACAGTTGCTTTAATCGTTCCATTTGGAATGCCGATATATTTTTGAGCAAATACGAATACATCATTCCATAATCTCGCTTCTAAATAACTTTCCATTTTTGGTAAGTAAAAGTATGGGCCGCTTCCTTTTGCTAAAAGAGCTTTCGCATTATGGAAAAAGTACAAGCCGAAATCTACTAAGCTACCCGACATATTTTTCCCATCAACTTGCATATGCTTTTCCTCTAAATGCCATCCTCTTGGACGTACAATGAGTACAGCTGTTTTCTCATTTAATCTATATTCTTTCCCTTTATCATTTTCATGTGAAATCGTTCCCTTTACTGCATCCCGTAAGTTGATTTGACCTTCAACTGCATTTTCCCAAGTTGGTGAATTCGAATCTTCAAAATCCGCCATAAAAAGATGCGCTCCTGAATTTAAAGCGTTAATGACCATCTTTCTATCTACCGGTCCAGTAATCTCTACGCGGCGATCCTCTAAGTCTTTTGGCAGCTTGGCAATTGTCCAATCCGCTTCACGTATGTGTTTTGTTTCTTCTAGAAACTTCGGAAACTCCCCTGCATCAATTCTTTTTTGTTTTTCTACACGTTTTTGTAAAAGTTCTATGCGGCGCTCATTAAAATTCTCATGTAGTTCCTTCAAAAAACTAAGCACCTCAGGTGTCAATATTTCGTTGTACGCTGGTAACATTTCTCCAACGAGTGTAACCCGTGAAGTTTGCGTCGACATATTAGCATCCCCTTCTTAAACTGTTTTATAACAGATTTGATTTCATGTTTTATATTATATAACAAATCTTCAGAAAAGGAAGTTTTTTTTGAAAATTCATTTCGTTTTTTTTCAAAACGCCATTCTTTCGCGCTTTATTTCATACAAAAAAGGCCGCTGTTATACAACAACGACCTTTTTGTATTATTTTTAAATTTCACTTTGACTAGTTAAACTTTATTACTGCCCTTGTTCCATATCATGCAATATTGCTCTATGTAAAAACTGTGCGTATTGTTCTCTCGTTACCTTCATAGACGGACCGAATTTACCTTCTCCGATTCCCATTGTAATACCATTTGTTTGTACTGCACTAATTGCATTCGTTGCCCATGAATTTGCTGAAACATCATTAAAGTTATGAGATCCCTTGGCCTGTAAGTCAAAAGCATTCGTAAGAACTTGTGCCATTTCCGCACGCGTTAACGTCGCCTTCGGTCTAAAGTTTCCATTCTCGTCTCCCTGGAAAATTCCCATTTCCGTTAAAGCCACTATCTCCTCGATAAAGCTTGTTGAATTTTCATCAATATCTCCATATGGGTTTTCATATTCATCTTGTTCTTCCATATCAAACACACGGTAAATTAAAGCTGCAACTTGCTCACGTGTTACATTATCCCCAAAACCGAATATTCCATCGCCATATCCCAAAATAATTTCTTGTTCCGCTAATTCATGAATTGCCTCATATGCCCAATGTCCTTTTGGTACATCTTTAAATACAATTGTATTTGTTTTTTGCAACGGTGCACTTTCCGCTTTTACACTGTTACTCTCTGCTGAGAATAACACCCCACCCATAATTGTTAATGCTGTAGCTGTTTTTAATAATTTTTTGCTCATCAAATTATCTCCCCAATATGTATATGTTTTTTTAAAAATATACAGAATAAATGGTATAGCGACAATATATTTTTCGACACATTTCGTGACGGTTTTGTGAATCATATTACACATCATGTCTTTTTTATGGGGTTGATTATAAAGCTTATGTATAACATTAAAAATACAAATAAACGAATAATAATTCTTTTTTAAACAAACAAAAAAGCACAAATATTTCTATTTGTGCTTTCATATTTCACTCTATTTCCAATCCTCTTTCAAATGATAATTAATAATCGCATTATTAATAAACTGAGCATATTGTTCTCTAGGTACAGGGCGATTTAATTCATACATGCCATTCCCAGTTCCTCTCACAACATTATTAGATTGTAACGCACTAATTGCCTCTTCTGCCCAGTGGCCTTTTGGAATATCTTTAAATGTATGTTTTTGTTTCGTTTCAAAATTAAATGCTCGTTTTAAAATGACAGCCATTTCCGCTCTAGAGATTGGTGCTTTCGGCCTAAAATTCCCTTGGCCATCCCCTGAAAAAACACCACGTTTTGTTAACGCCAAAATTTCCTTTTTAAAAGTTGTTGTACTATCAGAAACATCTTTATATGGATTCGCTGCTGGCCCTTCTTCTTTTATCTCAAGTGTTCTGTAAATAGTCCCAGCTACTTGTTCACGTGTTATAAGATCACCAACACCATACTTCCCGTTTCCATACCCTAATATAATTTTATGATATGCTAAATCCATAATAGCATCATATGCCCAAAATCCGTATGGAACATCTTCAAACACAATCATTTGTGGATACTCTTCCGCTTTTACAGGCGTCACATTCGTCCCTGCAAATATACCTCCTGCCATTGTCGCAATCATCATTACACCCAATATTTTTTTCTTCATTATCCTCTCTCCCTATTTCATTCAAATAAAATGAATTTCATTGTTTCAGGAGTACTCTTTTTTGGTGAATGTAAGATAAAATGCAAATCTTCTAGGAGAAATATTTCCACTACCTTTCTGCTTTATGCCTTCTTCTTTCTTTTTCAAAAAGGAAGTTGTCACATCTAAGGTGTTATATACTAAAACATTCTACAATTTCTTTATAAACTCCTTTTCACTTTACAACTTCTCTTTATTGGGACCTAAAAGAGATACCTAATGGCGATTGCTATATTCATAATTTATATTTCAGAGGTAGCATTCCCCTTCACTGATAACTCGCCTTCTCTTCCCTTGCGAAAAGTTAGTGCCATCCCTACAAATATAAGGATAATCCCTATTACTTGCATCTAAATCCGGTCTAATAGTTTGGCAACAGCAGGATCTAAAAACACTAATACAGAAATGAGTCTCGTCGATAAATCTCTTAAACTGTCAAAAAATAAGTAATATACAAATCTAGTATGTCTAAATCATCGCCTTGAAAATGCCCGAAGTCTATGAATAGTAGCAATAAAAAAAGCATCCTTTTTTATTAAAAGAGGATGCTTTTTTTATATTTATTAACACTCAAATATGCTACTACTTTTGAAGAGTAAATTGGGCAACTATTTGTTTTAGTTTTCCTGCTGCGTTATGCATATGTTCAATTGAAACCGAAATCTCTTGAACAGATTTTTCCTGCTGTTGAATAGACTCTTTTACCCTATCAGTTCGGTCAGATGATCTTTGGGAAATTTGAGCCATGTCTTCTGCAGAAGCCGAGATTTCCTCACTACTCGCTGCAATTTCATCTGTAGACATAGATACCGTTTGAATTTGCTCAGATACTTGTTGTACTTTTTCTGTAATTGTTCCAAATACTTTTTCTGTGTGCATTACTACTTGTGTACCTGCCTGTACCTCATTATCTACTTTCCCCATCATATGTACCGTATGGTTCGTTGTTCCCATAACTTGAGTAATAAGATTCTCAATTTGTTTTGCAGAATCACTAGATTGTTCTGCTAATTTCCGCACTTCATCTGCCACAATTGCAAATCCTCTACCACTTTCACCAGCACGTGCAGCCTCAATTGCGGCGTTTAATGCTAATAAGTTAATCTGAGATGTAATACCTTGCATTACATCAATGATTTTAACAATTTCTTCTGATTGTTCTTTCATAGTCTCTACTTGTTTCACACCGCTATGTACCGAATTTTGGATTGTATCCATCTGTTGAATCATTTGTTTCATTAATTTGTTACCACTCTCTGCATCTAATGCTGATTGAGCAGATAATTCATTTACAGAGGATGATGTATTGACTATACTCTGCATTCCTTGTGTCAACTCTTCCATCGCACCCGCAGTTTGTTCCATTGCTTGCATTTGACTCTCTGCACCATTTGCGACTTCTTCAATATCCATAGTGATTTTTTTTGCTGCACTACTAGATACTTCTGACGCAGATGCTACTCCGTCTGTATATTGGAATAGAAGCTGAATATTATTCTCTACTTCTTGCATATTTGTTCTTAGCCCTGCAATCATCTCATTAAAATTACTTACTAATACACCTAATTCATCCTTAGCAGTATAATCACCATGTACAGTTAAATCTCCTTCTTTCGCTCTTTCCATCATACGACTAACCGTTTGTAAAGGAGCAACTATAAGCTTGCTAATAATATAACTTACTATACATATAACGATTGTAATAACTACTACAAGAATGATAAAGGTAATAACGGATCGATCAATCATTTTTTGAGAATCTTTAAACACTTGATCAGCTAAGTTTGAAACATACGATTCTAGATCCACTGCATAACCAGCTAACTCTACTCCCTTTGGTTTTAAGTCTTTTTGAAATTCGTTTACCATTTGAGATTCATTTGTTACCTTCGCTTTGTCAAACAACTTCTTGTATGTCTCCATATAACTTGGCAAAGATTTCTTCATCTTCTGAAACAGTTCATCCTCTTGCTTACTTAAATTAAAACCATCATCATATTCTTTTAATAAAGAATCATATTTTTTAAGATCCTTTTCAATATTATTAATTATTCCCTCTTTATTTGCCACTTCATTTTGTGATGCCGTAATTAACTCCAATAAGTTATATTCTAGTGAATTTTGTGTACGAAGCATTCCTTCTAATAAAATTGCGGAATTTTGATAATCATCTACTACAACCTCTGTATCGTGCTTAATCTTATTAATGGAATTAATTGCTACACTGCTCATAATTACCATACCTAAAACTGCTAATGAAATAAGCGCTAATAATTTATATTTCACTTTTAAATTTTGTAAAAAATACATTTTTTCACCTTTATTCCTTTATATATAGATTTTTAGAATTTTATAGCTTATTATTTACAAAATCGCAATAAAAAGCAATGATAAATATTCCCAATATGAAACTTATATCTCTATAAAAAAAAGTAGCATAATAGCTACTCCTTTTTTCTTTGTTTCTCATATTGTTCAAATGCATGAATTCTTTCAAAAATTGGTGGATGCGTGTATAAGAAAAACTTCACTAACGCAGGCGGATTTACTTGGCTTAAACTTGTTTTTGATAAATATTGAAAAGTTTTCACACCAGATTTCCCATCCTTCGTCATATTTAAAGCATATTGATCTGCCGCTCTTTCTTCTATACGTGAAACATAGTTTGTTGCTGGTTGTACTGCAAATGAGAGTATAGAAGAAATTAAGAAAAATAAAGGTAAAATGGAGAAACATGCCACTTTTGAAATTTGCAATGTATCTCCCCATTTGCGAATACACATATTTATAATACGACTAATTAAAAACATACCTATAAACGATAGCAATACATAACTTGCAACGCCAAAATATATATGCTTCATAACATAATGCCCCATTTCATGAGCCATGATAAATAAAATCTCTTTATCTTTTAACTGCTTAAGCGTTGTATCCCACATTACAATACGGGCGTTAGGGCCAATTCCTGTTACGTAAGCATTTAATGCATTCGTTTTTTCTGACATATTTACTTCATATACGTGCTTAGCAGGAATGTCCGCTTTGTCTGCTATCGCTAAAATTTTCGTTTCTAATTCTTTATTTTTCAGCGTCGAAAAGTCGTTATACAATGGGTCAATAACGACAGGCTGTATGAATGTTAAAAAGATTGTAAATGGAACAGAGAGCGCCCACCCTGCTAGCCACCATCTCTTCGGAAATTTACGGATAAGCCATAATAGAACGGTCACTACAATTAACATAGTCGCATAACTTTCCCAAAAACCGATAACATGATCTTTAATCCAGCTTTGTGTGCTTTGCGTTGAAATGCCGTAATCAACGGACACTTTCCGGCCAATCCATTGCATCGGTAAGGCAAGCACTGTTGTCAGTAATGATAAATAAAAGAAATAAATCGCAACTTGCAAGACACTTATTTTAGTCGTTTCCTTCGACCATTTCTCAAACTTTCTTGAAATACCTAGCACAAGTACAAACAATAAAATAATCCATTCAAGAGGCG
This sequence comes from Bacillus sp. N6, assembly GCF_052805735.1. Classification (NCBI taxonomy): domain Bacteria; kingdom Bacillati; phylum Bacillota; class Bacilli; order Caryophanales; family Bacillaceae; genus Bacillus; species Bacillus sp. N6. The sequence continues at coordinate 1,095,258 of NZ_CM127843.1, read as the reverse complement.
TCGCTAAAAAGTATAGTAAATTTTTCACGCGCGAATAATCTTGGCTTAGCGTAAGCTCTCTCGCACTCATAAACGTTTCTGGATCTGCACTTGTTCCTTTATACATGTCCGGAATAAGTTCATGATTCCATCCAAATAAATACCAATATATAAGTAACGCAAATCCAACGTACAAAAAAAGCGACCAACCAATAACCTTCCTCACGCTATTCCCTCCTCTATGCTGCCTGTCTATTATTATTGTAAGTTCGTACACGCTAAATTAGAACAAGCTTATTATGTGAATTGCTCGAAATCCTTTTATTTACATAAAAAAACTCTTCTACATAAGAAGAGTTTTACCTATCTTTAAACACTTTCTTTAGTTCATAATCCGGAATAAGGATCGCACGTACAAACCAACACACGTACCCTACTTGCTTTTTAGATAACATAAAAAGCCTCTTTAAGGAAGTACATCTATTAATAAATTAAAATCTTGTAAAGAGAAAGAACTATATTTCATAATACCTTGTACAGCTAAAAGTAAAACAAGACCGATAACACACATATAATTAACGCTTTCTTCATTCTTTTTTTCAGTAACCACTCCACCACTTATACATAAAATCCCTAGCAAATGAAGCGCTAAATACATGAAAAAGTAAGCTTCCTCCCAGCGCAAAATAACATTCACTGTCGTTATTAACACTAGACTAAGTAAAATCAAATAAAAAAACTTATTTGATGATATCGTTTCATTCATATAATTTTATACATCCCTTTCAAATTTCGAATTAATGATGTTTCAAAGCTATAAAGTAAATGATTGTTTTTATACCATAAAACAAAAGGAAAGCCACCATTACTTTCTCGAATACTTTATGAATCCACATATACTTCTCTTCATTCTTTCTGAAGATGCGCTTCATCATTTCTTCTACAATTAGACCAAATATTAGTAAAACCCCGAACACAATAAGAAGAGAAATAATATTTTCTTTTAAATGAGTACTAGAAAATAAGTACTACTCTGGAAACACAATCGTATCTACTACAGGTTGAAGCCAATGACAAACGCTTTTATCACACATATCTGTAATAGACGTAGCATCTATAATGTCTTTTAATATTTTTTCAACCGTCTTCTTCATCTCATTTACTCCCCACTATATCTGAAAAGCTCTTTTCCTGCTCTGCATATATAACTGGCACTTCTTTACTCCAATATTTACGATTAACAAATAAAAAGATAAGTACTAAGTTTAATCCTGTTATAAAAATAATAAGTCCAGGAAAGAATGTCGTGTAATTTGAGAAATCAGCAAAACTCATAATTTTTTCTCTACTTATTAAAAAAGACGCACCCATTACAAATGCATTGTTTAACATATGTATTGCAATTGGCATGAGTAAACTTTTCGTACGAATATATACGATTGATAATACGATGCTGAATATGGCTGCACCGAGGAAATCAACATGTAACAACGCAAACAATATTGCTACAACGATGGTCGCTATGCTCGTTCCCCATTTTGTTGCAAAACGTTGAAGTAAAAATCCGCGAAAAACAAACTCCCCGATAATTGGTGCGATGAATACGACCCTAATGACTTGATATACATATCCCCCAGTACTATCTATAATCGGTTCATGCAGGGCATTCATAATAAAGTCCGGTGTAATCCATGCAAAACTATACATATACAAAATAAGATACCCGTAACTAAACATGCACAACATAACCGTAATGTATAAAACTTGCACCAAGTTAAATGTTTCATTTTTATTAACAAACAATGAAAATGAAATGCGATGCTTTCTATACTCATAAAAAATCCATACGATCGGAAGGATATAGAATATAAGGATATTTATAAAAGAAGAATTTTGTATATGAAATATACTTGTTAGCAAATCGCCACTACTTCTCGCTATTAAAATTAATAGTGAAAATACAATTAAAAAATATCTAGCTCGCATCACTTGAAACGGATTCACACTCATCTCCTCCCCTATGTTACTTTTATCATATCATTTGATTCTTAATTTTTTGCGAAAGAAAACCTTAAAATTTCCTTAAAAATTCCATAAGTTACAAAATGATGATATGATATTCGAGAAAATTAGGAGGGATTTTTATGTACCAAGCAAATATTTTACTTGTTGATGATGAAACAGCAATTTTACAATTACTAACTACCATTCTTGAAAAAGAAGGTTTTTCTCATATTACAACTGCAACATCAGCTGAACTAGCTTTATCTCTAACTAAGCAAAACAATTACGATTTAATTATTTTAGATGTAATGCTTCCTGGACAATCCGGTTTTGATATTTGTCCAATCATTCGCCAACAAACAGATTGTCCAATTTTCTTCCTATCAGCAAAAGCATCTGATTTAGATAAAATATCCGGATTTTCATACGGTGCGGATGATTATATTACGAAGCCCTTTAATCCATTAGAAGTAGTAGCACGTATGAAAGCACAGCTTCGGAGACATATGAAACAAACCGTACCACACGAACAAAAATCACACTCGATTTCATTTGGCAGATTTGAAATTGATCAGCACTCTGCAGAACTGACAGTGGATGGTCACATTGTCGAATGTTCCGCTCAACTCTTTCAACTACTACTCTTCTTTTGCGAGAATCCGAACTACGTATTTTCGAAAGAGGAAATATACGAAAAAGTTTGGGGAGCACCTGCCTATAATGGCGATGACAACACTGTTATGGTCCACATTCGAAAACTACGTGAAAAAATTGAACACGATCCAAGTAAACCAGAATATATAAAAACCGTTCGCGGGCTTGGTTATAAGTTCGTTACAAAGTAGGGTGACGATATGAATTTTAATAAACGACTTATTATTCAATTTATCATGCAACACGTTTTTGTTTTAGTTACATTACTTATCGCTGTAGTTGCTGCTTTTACTTATTTAATTTTTCTTCTTACTAGTACTTTATACGAACCTAATATTCCAGATTCTGATAGTTTTACAATTTCAAGATACATCTCTTCAGAAGATGGGCATATTTCGTTACAATCTGAAGTGCAAGATTTAATAAAGGAGAAAAATGATTGGCTCCAAGTTGTAGATGAAAACGGAAAAATCCTCTACCACTTTAATACACCAAATGATGTTCCGAATGCTTATACGAAGACATCTTTAGTCGCATATATACAACATCATATCGAAAGTAATTATAAATTTACATATTGGGAAATTGAATTAGAAGAAAAGAAAGTACTTGTTATTTATGGTGGTATGTTAAAAAGCAATGCGTTACTGACAGCAATTCAAAAGGATCACTCCTCTTTAACGATGGATTCGTTTACATTAACAGATCAAGAAAAACAGTTACTGTCTAAAGAAAAAGCAGCACTTCAAATATTTAATCAAAATGGCGAAGAGGTTTTTGCCTATCCAGCTGGAAAGAAAAAAACATTTTCAGCAATACAAATCGCCCTTAATGAAAAAGAACCGTGGAATCATAAAGAAAACACGTCTAGCTTTTACGATGCAAATAGTGGCAACCTTCTCGTTGTGACTGCGAAAAATGATCACTACTATCCAGATGACGAAATTGAAGATGTATTTACTAAGAAGTTTCTCATCGGATGCGGATTAATCCTTCTTATCGTATTTGTTTATTTAGTCATTCTTTCTATTTGGTACGGTAATAAATTCGGGAAACCGTTATTACATGCGATGCGCTGGCTTAAAAATATCGCTGGTGGAAAGTATGAAGAACCTATTAGTAAAAAAGGAAAACCTGTCAGGTTCCGGCGATCTGGTAAAGAAAAATGGTCATTTCGTTTGTTTAGAGATGTAACAAGTTCACTAGAACACCTTTCTATTACACTCAAAAAAAATGATGCGATGAGGCAAGTACTCCAGCAAACACGAGAAGAATGGATTACCGGTCTAACGCATGATTTAAAAACACCACTTAGCTCTATATATGGCTACGCATTATTACTCGAATCGAATCAATATAACTGGACTGATCGTGATATTCAGCAATTTGGTAGTGTTATGAAAGAGAAATCTCAATATATGACGACATTAATTGATGATTTAAGCTTAACGTATCAATTAAAAAATAACAGCCTTCCTGCCCAACACGTAAACGTTGAAATCAATCAGTTCGTTCAAAAAGTATTATTGCAATTTATTAACAATCCAACACTCCAAAATCAAAATATTGAATTCGTACCGAGCTCAAATAAAATTCAATATTTCATTGAAGAAAAATGGTTCCAGCGTATTATCGAAAACTTACTCGTAAATGCTGTAAAACATAATAACGAAACAACTACTGTCATCGTAAAATTATCACAAAACGCTAATTCCTTTACACTCTCCATTTCAGATGACGGAAAAGGAATGGATGAAAAAACGAAAGAACTTCTATTTGAACGATATTACCGCGGAACAAACACAGAAGAAAGCAACATCGGAACTGGACTTGGCCTAGCCATTACAAAACAGCTCGTTCATGCTCATAACGGGACAATTTCCGTTGATAGTGCACTCGGAAAAGGAACGACGATTATTCTTGTATTTCCGTTTCGTTCGTAGGAAAGACGCTATGTGGCGTCTTTTTTTCTTTTCTGGGAGAATTTTTCGGTAATTGAAATTATGTGAATCGTTTTTTTTGAGGTGTTTTAGCGGTATATGAAATTATATCGGCGATTTTTTGAATATATCGGCGCAACTCGAATTATATCAGCGATTTTCTAGATATATCGACTTACCGACAATACTAACCTACTTCCTCTACTACTATACAAATTAAAAATAACCCTTCATAACTCACTATGAAAGGTCACTCCATATTTCAGCTATTTCCCTACTAACACAAACACATTCTCCTCAGGTGCTTCCATTACTGCAACATGTCCTGATTCTGTTGGAAATGGTTCGCGAATCCATTTTACATCTTTATTATCTTTTAAACTTTCATACGTTTGTTGTACATCTTCTACTAATACTTCGACTTCCGTAAAATTAATATCCGGATGATTGCTTATTACTAACTCCGAACTTTTCTCATCTGGAAACTTCAATCCTATTAACGTCCAAATAACCCCTTCTTCTAGTTCTCTTTCTATCATCCAGTTTTGCTTCATTCCCATTTCTTTATAGAAAGAAACTGATCTTTCTATATCTTTCGCATGTATAGATACACATTCTAGTTTTTTGAACATTTTCCCATTTCCCCTTTTATGAAAAAGCGAACCATCTCCCAACGATTCGCTCTTACCCTATTATTTTTTCTTCACCGGTATCCAAAGCTCTACTTGTGCAAACTCACTCTTATCTTCGTGGCAACGCTCATCGTACAGTTCAAACTCCGTAACACCGCAATGTTCATATCCTGAATGCGGGAACCATTCTGAGAATACTGCATTCCAAGTTTGGTGAATAGACGATACCATTTCTTCATGAGGAACTTTCGGCGTTGTAAATACTGCATATGTTGCTGCCGGGAAAGTACGCTTCGCAATTTCATTTGGTACATTTTCAAAGTCTGTAACTTCCATTCCGATAATGTAAGTGAAGTCCCCTGTTTCTAAATTAAAATCAGTACATAATCCAAGCTCTACCCATTGGCTCGTATCTTTACGATTGGGAATTGTTGTCCCAAGATCTTTTTGTAAATATTCTTGCCAAAATACTGGAATGTCTTGATGGTTTTTCCCTTCTTTACTTGTCGTCTTCAATTCATAACCCGCCACTAAAAATTCTGGTTTATTTACAATACGATATTCCATTTGTATGCCCCCTAAATACGGATTTAATTTTCTTTGCTTTACATTCACTCTGTAATACATCGGTGTTTCGATTTCTTGTTTTCGATATTCACTCGGTGTCATTTGAAATAATTTTTTAAAGGCTCTCGTGAACGTTTCGTGAGATTGAAAGCCATGTTCAAACGCGATATCAATAACTTTTTCATCCGTATGAGAAAGTTGATAAGCTGCCCGGGCTAACCTCCTCTTTCGAACATACTCCATTACTGTATCACCTACTAATGCCTGAAATACACGGTGAAAATGCGACTCAGAAAAACCTGCAATGCGAGCTAAATTACGCAGCGTTTGTTTTTCCATTACATCTTCCTCAATATAATCAATTGACCTTTGAATTTGTGTTTCATAGCTTTCCATCTCTGTTCACCCGCCTTATATGTATTATGATAAAAGAGAACGCAATCCAATTCTTGACGTTTTTTACTATAATTCCATAAAAAATTGTAACTTTTTTATATGTATTTCGTTGTTATGTATGAAGGGAGGGAAATTAGTGAAACGCAAACAATCATTAGAAGACATTTATTCAGATCATATGCATGATTTATTTCGCTATCTTCTCTCCCTAACCGGAGATTCTCATTTTGCTGAAGATCTCATGCAGGAAACCTTTTACCGCATGCTCGTCCATATTGATTATTATAAAGGTGAAGAAATTAGGCCGTGGTTATTTACAATAGCCTACAACGCCTTTATCGATTGGTATCGAAAAGAAAAAAAATATAAAACAACTACAGTGGAAGAATTCCATTTACCAAACGTGCCAAGTACAGAACATGAATATTTCGTAAAATTTGAGATCGCTAGTTGGTTAGAAAGTTTATCTTCTATTCCGCTCGAAAGACGAAATGCCCTGCTACTACGAGATTACTATGGATTCTCCTATAAGGAAATAGCAGAAATGACTGGTCTCTCATTAGCGAAAGTGAAAATTGAATTACACCGCGGACGGAAAGAAGCGAGAAACATAGAGGAGTGATACAGATGGGTTGTGCAGAATTCAAAAAACTGTGGGAGAAATATGAAAAAGGGACACTCACCCATAATGAACAAGAACAGTTAGAAAATCATATTGAGACCTGTGAAGAGTGTGAATCTTACTTAGATAAGTTGCTTTCGAAGAGTGAACCAATAAAGAAAAGACTACCACCACAAAACCTTAAAGTCCCGTTTTGGAAAATAAAATGGAAACAACGTTGGCAAACCGTTAGTTTTGTCCTTGCGGTTTGTATAGCAATCTATTTTATCGGTCATTTTTCATCTTCTCTTTACTTCTATAATATGAAAAACTTAACTAAAGTAGATGAGATTCCATCACTCGCACTAGAAGCAACAATGCCAAATAGTCGTTCCGCTGGAGGCAGTATAAAGATTAAACCCTTTTTCCGTACAGAAAATGAAATGGATTTATATAAAACGGTCGGCAAAAAAGAAATTCCAATCGGTACAGTAACAACGCGTAGTTTCTTGTCGTCTGTAACTGTCTCAAATCCATCTTGGGAAAATAAACCCTATTCAAAAAAACTTTCCTTTGTTCATCCAAAAATCAAGGAAGAAGCTTCTTTGAAAGAATCATCTAAAAAAGTTTGGGATACACTTGGAAAGATACATGAGGGGACCGTTGCAGAAGTAGCGATATCTTTCGATAAAGCTTACACTTTACAAGAAGTCGAATCAATTCTATATAGCGCATTTGAAGCACAAGAAATGCCTCCAACTCCTTTATGGTACGCTTTAGACACAGGACAAGAAAGAATAAATGAAGACGATTTTATCTTGCATAGCGGAGAGATTATCGGATTTCGAGAACATATAAATCTTCCTGAAAATGAAGCAAAACGCCCAAAGACAAAAGAAGATGAAGTAATCGAAATGATGCGTATTCTTTCTATAAATAAAGAAACTGTAAGTAAAACCACTCAGACTCCTGAAAAAGAGCTGAACTTAGATAAACGCTATCAGTATGTAAAAGATAACGGTGTAAAAGTATACGGCATTGTCATTACTGGGCCGTCAAAAGAATTATTAAAACTACAAAACTCCCCGCACGTACGTTATGCGACTCTTGGAGATATTGAGGTTTGGAATTGGTTTGACCAGTAATGTGAAACAAGTAGAGCATCTAGAAGTGATGCTCTACTTGTTTTATTCCCTCTCCACAAACTTCCAAACTAAAAATGCTGCACATAGATAGGAAAGCCCAATAACTAAAAAACTATAGCTTGCCCCTCTGTACCAATTCGATGATTCATTTAAAATGATTCCCATAATCGCTATACCGACTAATGCACCAATTTGACGATTTACATTTAAAGTTGCTCCAGCCATATTGCCATTTTCACGACCGGCAGATTTCATTACAATTGTAGTCATGGCAGGTACTGCTATACCGATTCCAAGATTAACAACACTGTAAATGAGTGCAATTCCTATATAACTCACATTTTTCACTAGAAACATTAATAATACAGATCCTATACTAGCTATAAATAACGCTATGAATAATAGCAATTTTGAGCCAAACTTAGTCACCATTTTTGCAAATAATAAATTTCCAATAACAAATACACTCATCATCGGCAATAGTTGTAATCCTGCTACAAATGGACTTGCTCCGTATGCTTTTTGTAAAAAGAGTCCAAACATAAATATTCCGCCAAATAAAGCAAAGTTTATTAGAAACCCAACTATATTTGCTGAGGTAAACGTCTCGTTTTGGAACAACACTCTTGGCACAACCGAGTTTTTTGACTTTCGTTCTGCATAAACAAAGAGAATAGCGGTTAATACCGTCCCTACTATTCCTCCTAAAATTTGAGACGAGGACCATCCATAACTTGGACCTTCAATTAGAGTAAACGCCAATAATGTTATTGCAATTATACCGATTAAATGATTCGCTACATTTATTTTCTCCTTTTCCGGTAAAACATTTGGAATAATTACAAAAGCCACTACAATACCAATCATCCCGATTGGAAGGTTTATAATAAAAATGCTTCGCCAGCCAAATGTATTTACTAAAAGGCCACCAATAAAAGGACCCGTACCAGAAGCAATGGATACAATTGCCGACCATATACCAAACATTTTAGCTCTCTTCTTTTCATCCGGGAATGATACTACTAATAAACTAAGTGAACTTGGCATAAATAAAGCCGCTCCAACACCTTGAATTACCCGCCCCATAACAAGAATGTTCCCAGTTGTAGCAATCGCACATAAAAGAGATGCGAACACAAAAATAATTAAACCAATCATATATATTTTTTTTGCTCCAAATCGATTGGCTAATGACCCCCCAGCCAATAATAATGCCGCAAAAGATAAAATATATCCGTCGACAATCCATGTCGAGCTATACAATGCCAGTCCTAATGTTTCTTGAATATTCACCACTGCAACATTTACTACTGTTACATCTAACGTTGCCATAATAAATCCCATTGCCAAAGCGATTAAAATGATAATACCCGATTTCTCTTTTGTTTGAACATCTGAATTTCTACTAGCCACCCCACCCACTTGCTAACTCCCCTTTCAAAAATTAGTAATTTACCTATATATTCCTTTAGAACTATAATAAAGAAAGTACTTTAATTATAAAAGTACTGATTTTTTATATAGTACCTATACTTTTATATAGTAAGGAGTGTTTATGTGGAAAATAAAAACGATGAAATTTTATTGAAATGTCCCATTGAAAAAACAATGTCTGTAATAGGTGGAAAGTGGACTTTCTTAATTTTAAGAGATTTGTTCTATAGTCCTAAACGTTTTGCTGAGCTTGAAAGACGTCTAAGTGGCATTAGCCCACGCACACTCTCTCTTCGCTTAAAAGAACTTGAACAAGAAAATATTATAAAGAGAAAAATCTATTCAACTATGCCACCTCACGTGGAATATTCACTAACAAAAAAAGGCGAAACACTCCGTCCTATTTTTGACGCGATGAAGGACTGGGGAAATGAGTGGAAAATATTAGATGAATAAAAAGAAGGTATCATCTTATGTGATGATACCTTCTTTTTGCTAATCCGCAATCACTTTCACATACATCCCTCTCACCGCTTTTTCATAAGCGACCCCACTCATCTTCCTTATGTTTTCTGACACAACAGACGATAGAACAACTTCACCTTCTCGAAGTAACGGCGGATCAATGAGACGAACTTTATTTTTCTGATACAGATTGTAATCGTTTCTATCTTCTTTTACTATTACATTCGGATGAACTTTACTTAATAAAGCATGCACTTCTGGCTCACTACATTGCTGCAGTTTCAAAATAAGCTCATCATCTTCAAGAAGAAAATCATCGGCATGAATGACCTTTTTATGAAGAGCTAACTTTAACGTTTTCGCTAACATATCATTTCCGTAAATATTCATTGGTTCCATAAAGAAATCGATTATTTCTTTGTAATACGTTTCTGTAAACCATTCCGCTATTTGGATATTTTGCAGAACCATTTTCCCCTCTACTGCGATCACATCCTCTAAAAAACTGTGAACTTCTTCTAAAGAAATATACCCATATGTATGCATATCTCGTAATGTATAATCCACTCGGTCTGCGCATAATTCTGGTGCTGACCTTTCTAGTAATGTCCACTTCGAATCATCTAATAAAATATCTTCATAGTTATAACCATGCTTCGCAAGGATCGCTGGAATTTCTGAGTTTTTCACAACAGAACTAAATATCTCTTCATGGTAACTTTCATCTTCATTATCAAAAACGTAATCAATCACGTGGGAAAAAGCAGTATGCGATACGTCATGCAGTAAACCAGCGATCTGTTCTTCTACTGAACCACCTAGTTTTTTAACTAATAACATAACACCAACTGAATGATCAAAGCGCGTTACATTCCATTTCTCGTTCATTAAATAACTTGCGCCTGCTTGATGAATTCCCTTTAGTCTTTGCATAGACTTACTTGAAATTAATTCTTCTACTACTTGATCCACTTCAAATTCTCCGTATAGTACATCTGATATGATCACTTACAATCCCCCTTTATTTTAATCGAGTCTTATAATCGTATCTCTTTTATGAAATTAGCACCAACATAAATATTTATTGTTATTTGTTTTTATTGAAAAAAATAGAGAGCCATCAGCTCTCTATTTCATAACCCCTATTCAAACGTAACTTCTACCTGCACAATCTCCGACCTACTACCAAGTCTAAGCGGTGGTCCCCAAAATCCAAATCCAGAAGAAACAATTGCGTGGAACGCGCCTTTTTGTGCGTATCCCCAGTCTAGCTCGTACATTCTTCTCGTTACAATATGATTGGGAGCCATTTGTCCGCGGTGCGTATGACCGGATAATAATAAGTCTACACCAGCATCCGCTGCCTGTTTCAACTCAAATGGCTGATGATCCATTGCGATAACTGGCATGGATTTATCCACTGTACTCATAAGTTTTTCAAAGCTTTGGCGATCTCGCTCTGTTTTATCTCTTCTTCCAACGAGATAAAAGTCATCTTCAATTGTAAGCACTTCATCTAAAAGAATACGAATATCAATCTTATCCATCTCTTGTAAAAACTCTGGAACCGCTCTGCCGTAGTATTCATGGTTTCCTAATACGCCATATACACCTAATGGCGCTTTCATTTGTTTCATGATTGGTCCCATATTCTTGTGAATGAACACACCTGGATGATCATCGATAATATCACCTGGCAGCAAAATAATATCAGGTTCCATCTCATTTACATGACGAACAAGTCTTTTCAAATGCGAAACGCCAGACAGTTTACCGAAATGCATATCAGAAGCCATCGCAATACGTAAACTTTTACGCCCCTTTACCTTTTTCGGTATGTGCACTTCGTATTTTCTTACTACCGGACTATACGCATTAAATACTCCATACGCAAAGGTAAAGATAAATACAGCTATCACAGCCGCCCCTGTCCAAATAATTGCCGCTTCTTTCTCTACTGAAAACTGTAAAAGAAAGACCATAATATCAGCTAATGGGAACAACATAAGCGCATATTGTATAACCGCAAACCAAATCGAACCTATCGTTCGCAGAAATGGCAGAAACTTAAACACTTGCACGAGGATGTACGCATATGAAATAAATGCGACTATGAAAGCATAATATCCCCAGGATTCCCAGCCAAATACTGCATGAAGCCAAACCCATCCGTTCCAGCCGATGTAAAACATAAGTAGTGTGTATATAATTAATATGGTAAATATATTGAGATAACGAAGATTCTTCACAGCCAGCCTCCTTATTGATTTCTTCTATTATAACTTGTTATGCACTTATAACGTAAATATTAAGCACTTCAATCTTCCCAATAAAAACATTGGTAAACATATCGTCTTAAAATTTTTAGGAACGGCTGTAATGGGCATTTTAGAGTCTTAAGTGTTGGATGAAATTCTATTATCTTTATCCTTCAAAACTCACCTATGCAATTATGCATATACATCTATTCCGTTTTATTTTTATGTTACGATATGAATGAAATACGACATATATCGACAAAGATAAAAGGAAGTGATTGTATGAAACGTTCTAAAACATATTTAAAATGTTTAGCATTATCCGCTGTTTTTGCTAGTAGCGCTGTAACTCTTTCAACACCTGCTGCTTATGCTCAAACAACATCACAAGTTGTAACAGATATCGGACAAAACGCAAAAACACATACGAGCTATAATACATTTAATAATGATCAAGCTGATAATATGACAATGTCTTTAAAGGTAACTTTTATCGATGACCCAAGCGCTGATAAACAGATTGCCGTTATTAATACAACTGGTAGTTTTCTAAAAGCAAATCCTACTATAAGTGATGCACCTATTGATAACTACCCAATCCCTGGCGCTAGTGCAACATTACGTTATCCTTCACAATATGATGTTGCATTTAACCTTCAAGATAACAGCGCTCGTTTCTTTAACGTAGCGCCTACAAATGCTGTAGAAGAAACGACTGTAACATCTAGCGTATCTTATCAACTTGGTGGCTCTGTTAAAGCTTCTGTAACGCCTAATGGCCCTAGCGGTGAAGCTGGTGCAACTGGTCAAGTCACTTGGTCTGACTCTGTAAGCTATAAACAAACTAGTTATAAAACAAATTTAATTGACCAAACAAACAAAAACGTAAAGTGGAACGTATTCTTTAACGGATATAACAATCAAAACTGGGGTATTTACACACGTGACTCCTATCATTCTTTATATGGAAACCAACTTTTCATGTACTCTCGCACATACCTATATGAATCTGATGCAAAAGGTAATTTAATACCGATGGATCAACTTCCAGCATTAACAAATAGCGGTTTCTCTCCTGGTATGATTGCTGTTGTTATCTCTGAAAAAAATACAGATCAATCTAACTTACAAGTCGCTTATACAAAACACGCCGATGACTACCAACTTCGTCCAGGCTTCACATTCGGAACTGCAAACTGGGTTGGAAACAACGTAAAAGACGTTGATCAAAAAACATTTAATAAATTGTTCACACTAGATTGGAAGAATAAGAAATTGGTAGAGAAAAAATAAAGTAAAAAAAAACGAAGGGACTATTTAGACTCTTCGTTTTTTACTTATTCATAATAAGATCCCGCGAGTAATATCGTCGCTATGAAATTTTATGATATATTTTTAGGCATCTCTTCACCTTTATTTTGAAAAGCATCCATTAAAATATCAATGCTTTCATCACTTATAATCAATTTATCCCCTTTTATTTCCTCTTTATAAAAAGACATATTTTCTCTCCTTTACTCTCTTATACATATCCCTTGAAGACTCTCTTTTTCTTTCTATCACACTAAACCACGCACCACTTCTTCTAATAATAAATTCAACCATTCATCCAATTTGTTTCAAAACACTCTAATACATTCAGCCTTCTTTCCATAGTACTATCTCGACATTATACTCATTCTTTAGAAAAGAAAAAGCACTTCTCATTGCTTCATCTACTACAATAAGGCTAGAATAAATTAATCCTCTTTGAGCATCGTCATATCCAATGAAATGTAATACTTCTTTTGTATATAACATGAAATCTTCTAATTCTAATTGCACACCAAAGTCCCAATTTTCATGTGCATACCATACAATAATCTTCTTAGACAATAAACTAGTTAATTCACGTTCAAATTCTTTTATTTCATTGATAACTTGTTCAGCATTTAATTCACTCATAACTTTGATAGGATTCGGTGTTTCATCAATTAAAAAGTTTACTAATGAAGCAATTTTCTTCCCGCTAATAATCTCAAATTCTTTTATAGACGGACATAACATTAAAAACTTTTCTCTAGTAGCCTTTTCCTCTACCTTTTCTCTTAACATTGCAATTTTCTTTAGACGTTCATTCACATTTATCACCTCATACATTCAGTAAATTAACATAATAAAGCGTATCATCCGTTTGAAAATACATAACCGATCCGCGGCTATAATAATTAACAAATTGAATCGGCTCTCCAAAATGTTCATAGTATTTTTTCTGAATGTCACTTAATTTATTTTTTCGAAAAAAATTCATTTATGCTCTACAACCCTCCTTCTACTATACAACCTTGTTATTAAAGATAGATTTCTTCTTTCCAACTACTGGATTTAGATTGAACTACTATTAGATTTTCACTTTCCCATTTTAATGTACCCAAAAATCTTGCATACACCATTTCATTCCCTACCTCTTCCACCAATAGTTGATCTCGAATCTTTAATCCCTTTTCATCATACACTTCACATCGTAGCTGGAAACCTTTAACACGATGAATCCCTTTTAATATCGCTATCTTCTTACGGCTTGGGCTTTTCTTAGGTGTCTTCCCAACTAAAAATATTCCTTCATAGTTTTGCTTCACAATTTCATCTAAAGATTCCTCTATATACCCTTTAACAATAGATGATGAAAGAGTAGAGTTTTCTTCAAGTCCAGGGACAACATATTGGCGTACTAATTTGCAAAACTCTTTGTATTTCTCTTCAACTGAATTTAATGCTAAAAAGTCCATAAAATCATATGGAACATATATACGAATTTCACCCAAAGCTCTATTCACTTCATATGAAATATCAGTGTTTTCATTAGCTAAACAAAAGACAGTTACTTTTTCAATCTCTCTTAATCCCATCTCAAACTCGCTAACTTTCTTTGAGAAAATTAGCTCAAAAATTCTAATTTCATGTACAAACAAATAATGTTTTTTAGGACGTTTTTTTCCAATCGTAAAACTTTACTTCAAGCAATATAATCCCCCTTACATTTATCACCATGGTATTCGGTCACTATAATACCTTTTATTAATTTATTAAACTGTACTCCTTTTTCATTCTACCTTATCTATATTTTTAATATGCTTACTCACAACGCACGCGGTGACATAACAGCCATAAATACATCACTTCTCTCACCTGGTGCCATATACATTCCTTCTGCATCTAAATATTCAATGGAAAAGGCTGCTAGCTCATACGCCATTTCTTGATCGCATTCAAAAAGTGGATTTATAAAAACCTCACTTCCTGTAATCTTTTGTAAATCTTTCAAACAGTTAGACTTACTTCTTGTATAATCAGCCACATTCTCATTAGCCCAAGACCACATCCAACTGTTACTCTTTCCAGACCAGGACCCTATAAAAACAACACTAAATTCAAGTAACACTTGACCATTTTTTTTAAACTGTAATATACATTGATCTTGATCATACCAATACTCATCAAAGTTATAGATATTATAATCCGAAATGAATTTTTGCTGTTTACTTTCTAATTTGTCATAACACATAACAAGATAATTCTCGAATTGTTCATCCGTCATTGCCAATTATCACACGCTTCCTTCCTTCAAGATCCTCGCTACAAACAATATATCTTACTCTCTCAAAACCTATATAAAGTGAAACTTTAATCAGCCCTTACCAATTGGGATTTTACAGGCAGCCCGCCCCCCACATATCATATACGTTTCTACCACTAAGCTATCTTAATATATACAAAGAAACAAGAGCTTATATAAGCTCTTGTTTCCATAAATAGTTTCTTTACTCAGTCCAATTTATTTTATCACGATAAATAAATTCAATATTACACAAATGCACCCCAACCATCTGTATATCCCCCAAACTCTTCACCCAGTTTATTCAATTCCTTTTGCATCTCTACGATATCCTCATAAATTAAGAACATTTCTTTAGAACAAGTACATGTCCAATCTTCAAATTCTTCATTATGTACAATAAACTGATTAATCCTCTCTTGAACAAGTAAACTTAAATTATCAACATTACGATTATAATCATCAAATAAATCTGTTTCATAAATATCAGTTACATTACTAACACGATATATATTTGCATCTTCAATACGTTGAACCTTTTCGAATGTAAACTCCATAATACACCTTCTTTTCTCTCAAAGTTATATTTATTCCCATCCTATTCTCATTTAATAATATTAAGTTTATTATTCCTAATTGTTTTTATAAATCAATAATAATCTAATTCTCCTCATAGAGAATCCGCTTTTCACCTTATAATACGCTACTTGTAGAGTACGCATACCGTTCCCTTTTTCATATCTGTTTCGTATAACGGATTAATGTTGTCTCCATTAAAATCAAAATTCCGAATTATAGGCATTTAAATCCCTAGCTTCTTTAAAGTAATTTCTAAATTTATCATCAATATTTATATCGTTACTTAATAACAACATCAAACTGGAATCCCAACAAACAATTTCAAGTTTTGCTTGAGGGTGCTGGATATTTGGACTTGGTACCCAGAGTCCTTCGTTTCCATTTGCATAGGGCTCTACAAGCAAATTATTAATATCAATGTTTATAGATTTATCAAACGCAGATAGTACGCCCCAAATAAATTGAGGATTATATTTATTTACGATATTTGAAAGATCTTCACCTGCTATCCAAACTATTGGATGCGACATTTTAGGATAATCTCGGATAAGTTTCTCTTCCTGATGTGCGACAATCTCCATGTCTGTTATAAGCCAATTAAACTCTTTTTCCCTACCTTGAAATGAGTCAAAAACGGAAGCTAAAACTGTATGTTTAGATCCATATAAAATGAAGTTCATCCAATCCCTCCAATTAGTAACAATCGATAAATTAGCCTTCTTGAACTTATTATGTGTAGATGATTAAACAAATACCAATGAATACTGTTACCATACACAATATAATAGTTGTTGCAGTATCTAGCAAAATGCTTACGGCTAGGAAAATTATTGATTTAAGAGCAAAAGAAGGTCCTTTTTCTTTCCATTGCCGATAGATTTGTATCATTGCATAAATTAATGGAATCATACCACCTATAATCAGAATAATCCCTATTATTTTCCCCATGTTTCCCCTCCTTTTAAAGATTCGAATCAATAAATATACTATATAATCATACGCCCTCAGAATATATCCTTATATTTTTGGAGTTATTCTACACATGCAAAACTCTCTAATCATAGCTACACTCGTATTAAGCGCATTGTTAAAAGTTATATAATCTTTCATTCTGTAATTAACGTAACTTTCCATCTGCTAAAAACTTTGCAATACAGCTTAACATTTTCTAGGGTATTAAATTTCCTAAGATATCAATTAGCTCTTCTAATGCTCTTCCCAAATCGTTTATATTGTCTCGTTCATCAAAACCTTTTTCCATTAATTCATCTACTATAATATCTCTCAATTTATTTTTTCAGTTTCTATCATACTTAAGTCTTCATAAACATTTAACCATAGTAAATGTTTATTTTGTGATTCTAATGTCTGTTTCAATAAAATCTGCATCTCTTTATTTAATTTAAACAACCTTATCTTCTCCTTTCCCAGTTTATTTTGAACCCTTAGCAAAAGTTGTAATTACTTTACCTTTTTTATTTAAAACTACTACAGCCTGTTTACTAGTAGATTTAGTTCTACCACCACTTTGTATAACTTTTTCGCCAGTTTTAACGGCATTTAAAATGGCCTTAGATGATACTCCTATACCATTACGACCAATTGATTAATTTATAGCATATTTAAGTATATTCAGTGATTTGACCTGCTACTGTTTTCTTATATTTGTACTTTAATGGCTGCTTTACAGCAAGCTTAGCTACTGGAACAAACCACGCTAAATGACCATCTGGATCTACTCTGCATACGTATATCCATTTTGCGTCACTGGATCAGGATTCACCGATAAGGACACACCATGGTCTGGATTGTAATAACGTGCAATCAGATAATACATGCCAATTTCTTTATCATACATGTATCCCGCATATCCAAATTTAAATAAAAGAAAGAGTAAAGTAAATATAATTTTAAAATTCAGAATATTTCGTGTACAAAATCCGACAATTTAACAACATTTTCCTAAACATAATCACAGAATACTTTTTTTATTATATAATTGAAGTTTAAAGATAAATAAATCTATCATAAAAAAGAAAAGACGATTTCTTATCTCATTAATGCTTGTAGTATCCCCACCCCATTTAACGATTGATAAAATAAGACAAGGGCCTTTTGGAATCATCGGTTAAACTTGCAATTTAGTTGAAGAAGGAACGTAACTGATGATGCGGAAAAACGTAGTATATAGAAGACTATGTAAGGAGTTTGTCATATGATTGATAACAGAATTTCGAAAGATTATGATCATGAAATAGATGATTCTTTAAAAGAAATTACAGATACAACCATCTTACTTAATTTTCAAAAAGCGATTGTAAGTTTATATCCTCATCTAATACCAATTCATGCTTTTGCCTATGACGCATGGGATGATATTGTAATGCCATTGTTTTATGAGATGGTATATAAAACTTTTGCTTTTAAATACGGGATAGATATTAACTTTAAAGAAACTCATACCTATATGTTTTCGCTTAATAGTTATAAAGGGATACATCACATCGAGTGTGTTCCAAAGTGCACGACATTTAAGATTTATATTAACGAAGAATGGATTGAAATGGATAATAAAAGTTTGAAAGAAAATGTATTTGTATTTAAGTCATTTGGGGATGGATTGCATTTTCTAACTGGTGGAATTGAAATTGAAGATGCTTATCGTGTAGGATTTGACCTTGTTGAGGTTGATATTGTTTCTACCATAACAGGTCTTCCATCTAAAACAAGTATTTTTATTGATAAAGAGCATGTAGACTTTGTGTTTGTCGCAGAAACATATGATACAAATATACAAAATTAAAAATTTTATGTAAGAACGTAGGAAGAATATCTTCATTACTACTCGTATCAAATAGTTGTTTGAACACGCTCCGCTATTATATATACAAACTTCCGACTACATTTCATATGAGAAAAAGTTATTACGATAAACAAAGAAAAGGTCTCCTAAAATATCTTTTAGGAGACCTTTTCTTATTAATAGATTTTGTAATTTAAGAGTGAACACTCTTAAATCACAAAATCCTCCGGAATAAACACCTTCACTTCTTTCGGCTGTACGTATACAACATCACCAGCTTGAATGCTGAGATGCTTGAACTGTTCTTTACTTATTTCTGCTTCTAAGTACTCATCTGTTCCATCTCGTTTTAATTCTACATATACGACAGGTCCAACTGCGTGAGAGTATGATACTTTGGCCGGGATTGCATCTACGCTTTGTTTCGTACGAGAGATTGATAAGTCATGCGGCCTTACGTAGGCTATTCCATCTACGTTGGAAACGTGCTTATGCTCTGGTGCTTCTAGTTCGATTGATCCTACATTTAGCTTTCCTTTATGAACGCGGCCGTGAAATAAATTTACATTTCCTAAAAAGTCATATACAAACGGACTTGCTGGGTTTTCATATACTTCTTCCGGTGTTCCCATTTGTTCAATGCAGCCTTCATTCATTACAACGATGCGGTCTGCAACGTCTAACGCTTCTTCTTGATCATGTGTTACGAATACGCTCGTAATTTGAAATTCGTCATGTAATTTCCGGAGCCATCTTCGTAATTCTTTTCTCACTTTTGCATCAAGTGCACCGAACGGTTCATCAAGTAATAAAATTTTCGGTTCGACTGCAAGTGCCCGGGCTAGTGCAATACGTTGACGTTGTCCACCAGATAATTGCGCTGGATAACGTTTAGCAAAGCCATCCATTTTTACGAGCTTTAATAATTCTGTGACCTTTTCTTCTATCGCTTCTGCTGACGGTCTTAAGCTTTTCTTTCTTACTTTTAAACCGAAAGCGACATTCTCAAATACATTCATATGCTTAAAGAGCGCATAGTGCTGAAAGACGAAACCGACTTGCCTGTTTTTCACATGAATGTCTGTTAAATCTTCTCCATCAAATGAAATAGAGCCTCCATCCGCTTCTTCTAATCCTGCAATAATGCGTAATAACGTCGTTTTCCCAGAACCTGACGGGCCTAATAAGGCAACAAGTTCGCCTTTTGGAATATCCAAATGAATGTCTGTTAGTGCTTGAAATGTACCATATTGCTTTGATACACCTTGAATTTGAATACTCACCGTAATCCCCCTCTTATTGTCGTTTTTCCATTCGCCATTCAATCCAGTTTTTTATAACGAGTGTAAACACTGCAATTAATGACATTAACGTCGCTACTGCAAATGCTGCTGAAAATTGATATTCATTGTACAAAATTTCAATATGGAGCGGCATCGTGTTCGTAATACCGCGCACGTGACCTGATACGACAGAAACGGCTCCAAACTCACCGATAGCACGGGCATTACATAGAATCATGCCGTACAAAAGACCCCATTTTATATTTGGAAGCGTAACGCGCCAAAACATTTTCCAGCCATTTGCGCCAAGTGATAAAGCTGCTTCTTCTTCACTTTTCCCGTGTGCCTGCATAATCGGAATTAGTTCACGTGCAACGAACGGGAAGGTTACAAAGATTGTTGCGATAATAATGCCTGGTACAGAGAAAATGAGTTTCACTCCATGTTCAAGTAACCATTCGCCAAGAGCACCCCTCGGTGTGAAAAGTAAAACGAATACTAATCCTGCGATAACTGGTGACACAGCAAACGGCAGTTCAATAAGAGAGAGTAATACTTGTTTTCCTTTAAACTGAAACTTTGTAATAAGCCATGCGGCCGCTACCCCAAATATCGTATTAAGCGGCAAAACGATTAACGCAACGAGAAGCGTTAATCTAATTGCTGAAAATGCTTCTTGATCTGTAATAGCGGCAATGTATACATCCATCCCTCTTTCAAAGGCTTTTAGAAAAATAGTTATGAGTGGCAGTAATAGAAAGAGAGATAAAAATAAAACTGTAATCGTAATTAATATGCCTGGTACAAGCTTAGATTCTTTTTTAGCTGATACGCTTTTTACTATTTTCTTTTCTAATAATGTTGGTTCCATTTTCTCTCCTCCTATTCACTTTTTAGTTCATGCCTTCTACTCCAGCTTTGAATCATATTAATAAGAAGAAGGAAAAGGAGAGAAATAATAAGCATCACGGTCGCTACAGCTGTTGCCCCCGCATAATCATATTGTTCTAGTTTCGTCATAATCATCAGTGGCGCAATTTCTGTTTTCATCGGCATATTACCTGCGATGAAAACGACAGATCCGTATTCTCCTAATGCTCTTGCAAATGCGAGTGAAAAACCTGCAAGAAGAGCGGGAAAGATCTCTGGTAAAATGATTTTCACAAATATTTGCAAGCGGGATGCACCTAAACTCGAAGCTGCCTCTTCTACTTCTTTATCAATATTTTGCAGCACTGGTTGCACCATTCGAACGACAAATGGTAAACCGATAAAAGTAAGCGCAACGATAATTCCGAGTGGTGTAAAAGCTACTTTTATGTGAAACAGACTAAATATTTTCCCAATCCATCCATTTTCCGCATAAAGCGTTGTAAGTGTAATACCAGCTACAGCTGTCGGAAGTGCAAACGGTAAATCAATGAGTCCGTCTAATAGTCGTTTCCCTGGAAATTTGTAGCGTACGAGCACCCAAGCTATTAATAAACCGAAAATGGCATTTACAATAGCAGCTGCAAATGAAGTTGTAAAACTAACTTGATAGGAATGCAACACACGCTCGTTCGTTATAACCCCAGCGAACTTCTTCCAACCTAACTGTGAAGTTTGAATAAATACGATAGAAAGTGGTATAAGTACGAATAAACTCATGTACAACATTGTAAATCCAAGCGATAATCCAAACCCTGGTAAAACACGCTTCTTCCTCATCCTCTTTCACCTCATCCCCCTTTAGCAGTGCATTATTTTTGATAAATTTTATCGAATACGCCGCCGTCATTAAAGTGTTTTTCCTGTGCTTTTTTCCAGCCACCAAATAGTTCATCCACTGTAAATAATTGAACTTTCGGAAATTGGGATGCATATTTTTCTGCTACTTTTTCATTACGCGGACGATAAAAGTTTTTCGCCGCAATTTCCTGTCCTTTTTCTGAGTACAAATATTCAAGATACCCTTCTGCTACTTTTTTCGTTCCTTTTTTATCAACGACTTTATCTACAACCGCTACTGGTGGTTCTGCAAGTACACTAATAGAAGGGGTTACAATTTCAAATTTATCTTTTCCAAGCTCTTTTTGAGATAATAACGCTTCATTTTCCCATGCGATTAATACGTCACCAATTCCTTTTTCAACAAATGTTGTCGTTGCTCCGCGCGCTCCTGAATCTAATACTTCTACGTTTTTATAAATTTGGCTAACAAACTCTTTCGCCTTATCTTCACTATTATTATATTTTTTCAATGCGTATCCCCACGCCGCTAAATAGTTCCAACGTGCTCCGCCTGATGTTTTTGGGTTTGGTGTAATGACAGACACACCTTTTTTCGTTAAGTCATCCCAGTCTTTAATGCCTTTCGGGTTTCCTTTTCGAACAAGAAATACAATTGTTGACGTGTATGGAGTGGAATTATTCGCAAGTCGCTTCTGCCAATCTTCTGCTAATTGTTTTTTCTTACTAATCGCATCAATATCATAAGCAAGTGCTAGTGTAACAACGTCTGCTTCTAAGCCATCAATAACAGAGCGCGCTTGACTTCCAGATCCCCCGTGTGATTGTTTTACATTTACTGTTTGCCCATGCTTCTCTTTCCAATACTTCGCAAAATCTTTATTGAAATCTTGATATAACTCCCTCGTTGGATCATACGAAACATTTAAAAGCTCAACTGTTTGTTTATCTCCACTTCCTTCAGAATTACTAGTGGATGTTGCCGAACCACACCCTGATAAAAGTACAACTGCTGATAATAAAACACCTGTACTTTTCATAAACGCTGTCTTACCCCACTTTTTCATCGTTAAGCCCCCTTAGTTTATACAATTGAAAAAGGCACACAATATATTCACAAACGTGAACATTGTGCGCCTTCAGTTTATCTGATTAGCTTCTAATGTATTGTATTCGATTTCTTTTCATTTTAATTCTGTAATTCATATGTGTCAACTTGGAATTTGGATTTTCTTACTAAACTAAAATATTGGCATACTTCGAGCCCAATGATTTTTCAAATCAGCAAATTCTTTTGGTAACTTACTATTTCCATTCCATTCTAATTTATATGCATTTACTAACACCGTAGCCATTGATTCACGGTTCATTACTCCATTTTGATTAAAATTACCGTTCTTATCATTTTCAGAGTTCATCCATAATTTCACAAATAAGATATTGCACTCGCCGTAAGCGTTAATCCCTTCTGTTCTATGTATATCTCCTCCTTGTTGGTCATATGAAGCTTTAAATATATGGCACCACAGCTTAATCAATGCACAAAAAAATGAGGCAACCACCTTCAAAGATGGTTGCCTCATTTTTACACTTGCATCGCTTTCTCTCTCAATGCTCTTCTTAACAACTTACCAGTCGTATTCTTCGGTAATTCTATTAAAAACTCAATGCTTTTCGGCACTTTATATTTCGCTAAATGTAACGTACAGTAATGCATTAGTTCTTCTTCTGTTACGTTCGTTTGTTTCAGAACGACGTAAGCTCGCACTGCTTCTCCTAAGTTTTCATCAGGAACACCGATTACAACAACTTCCGCTACTGATTCGTGCGTATATAATACTTCTTCTACTTCACGAGGGTATACGTTATAACCGCCAACTAAGACGATATCTTTTTTACGATCAACGATATAGAAGTAACCTTCTTCATCCATTTTCGCTAAGTCACCTGTATATAGCCAGCCGTCTTTCAATGTCGCAGCTGTATCTTCTGGTGCATTATAGTATCCTTTCATAACGTTAGGTCCGCGAACGATTAATTCGCCGACTGCGCCGACAGGTACTTCTTCCCCAAGTTCATTTACAATTTTATTTTCTACATGCCAAATATTTGTGCCAATTGATCCTGGTTTACGAGGACGATCTAGCGGGTTGAAACAAGTAACTGGTGATGCCTCTGATAAACCGTATCCTTCTGAAACAATAACGTTAAAACGTTTTTCAAAGTTTTGCAGAAGAGCAACAGGCATCGATGCGCCACCGGAAATACAAAGGCGAAGCGTCTTCACATCTTCTGCGCTTGCTTCTTCAAATAAATATAAATAATTGTACATCGTCGGTACGCCAGCAAAAATCGTTGGTTCGTACGTGCGACAAATACGGAATACTTCTTTCGGACTAAATTTCGGTAACATTAAAATTGTTGCCCCGTTCACAATCGGTGCATTTACCGCAACTGTTAAACAGAACACATGGAACATTGGCAGTGCCGCAACGACGCGATCGTCAGCAGTAAATTGTAAATAAGACGCAACATCGTTCGCATTACTATATAAATTTTTATGTGTTAACATAGCGCCTTTCGGTTTTCCAGTTGTACCTGAAGTGTATAGGATAACCGCTACATCTTCTTCATCTAGTTCAGGGCCTTCGTATTGTAAGTCTCCAGCCCCCACAAAACTAGTAAACGTTTTCATTTTTTCGGTTTCTGTATGGTTAAAATCTGATGAGGTTTCGCATATGATGATGTTTTCTAATGAAGGAAGTCTTGTTGTAAGAGATTGTATAACAGGTAGAAGGACGTCGAGTACGATGATTGTTTTTACATCTCCATTTTGTAAAATGTAATGCATTTCGTCTGCTGTATAAATTGGATTAACTGGAATAACAGTTGCTCCAGCTTTCATTGTTCCGTATAAACCGACCAAAAAATGTGGTGAGTTCCCAACAACTAATGCGACATTGTCCCCTTTTCCAATGCCCATTTCTGCTAAATTGCTAGAAAACCTTGTGACCATTTTGTTTAATTGGTCATATGAGACCGACTGATCCATAAATATATAAGCCGGTTTATCCCCCTTCTTTTTTGCCGTTTCAGCCAAAGATTGAACGAGATTCACAAAAACCCCACCTTTATAAAATTTAGAATATTTAAAAATTCTAAATTAATTATATTAAAAGAAAATTAAAGTAGCAAGTGATATTCTATTAACTGCATATAGACAGATCACCTTCTCTTAGTTTACTTTGGAAAAATAAGGGGATTTTATTTACAAGTAATTTATGAAACTAGACCAGAAATCATTTTAGGATAATATGCATTCATCTTTTCTCTAAGTTTATTAAGTTCCTCTTTATTTAACGTCGTATGCTCGCCGTGCAAGTTAAGAGCGTCCGCTCCATCTTCATGAAAATACACCGTAACATATAACGTCGGTAACCCTTTGTTGTTTTCATCTATTGATAAGACGACATCTGGCTTTTTATTAACAGTGCTGAATGTTTCATTTCTTTTCCACTTCTTATTTTGAAACATGTCTTGTATATCATGTATCTTTCGTTT
Organism: Bacillus sp. N6; assembly: GCF_052805735.1. Taxonomy (NCBI): domain Bacteria; kingdom Bacillati; phylum Bacillota; class Bacilli; order Caryophanales; family Bacillaceae; genus Bacillus; species Bacillus sp. N6. Next base: position 1,069,631 of record NZ_CM127843.1, on the reverse strand, counting down.
GTTATCTGTATGCGTAAAATATATAACATTATCCTCAGCCGGTTTTCCGATAGACAAAATTGTACGACTTGAGGGCAATCCACTGTTACACGCTGTCATTCCGATGACGAAGCTGAGTAATAATACAACGTACATCACCCTTTTCATATCAATCCGCCTCCTTTTGAATATATATATTCCTTTATAAGAGGCAGATGTCCTGTGATTTTATGTTTTGTGGTAAATGAAATTATATGAGCGATTTTTCAGTTATATCAGCGCAACTCGGTTTATATCGGCGATTCTCCAAATATATCAGCGCAACTCAATTTATATCGGCGATTTTTCAGTTATATCGACTTACCGACAAAACCTGACAATCTACGCGAAAAGAAAGAGGCTGCCCGTTATGGAAGCCTCCCTCATTTTTAGAAGAATAAATGTAAGAAATCTTCTGTTGTAATGTTACCGAAGTAGCGTGCGATATCTACGCCTTCTAAAGCTGCAGTGAATGCATCTTTATCGAACTGAACACCTGTTAGACGCTCTTCGATATCATGAACATCTAGTGAACCGAAGAAGTCGCCGTAAATTTTACATTCTGTTACTGTTCCTTTTTTCACTTCAAGACGAACATCAACTTGTCCAACTGGGAAGCGGTGTGAATGTTGTAAGTTGAACTTCGGTGATTTTCCGTAGTTCCAATCCCAATTTTGGTAACGTTCTTCAGAAAGTTTGTGGATCTCTTTCCAATCATTTTCTGTTAATTCATACGTTGGGATTTCTGTTTCTCCTTCGAAAATTGTTTCTAGAAGAAGTTGTCTAAACTCCTCTGTCGTCATTTCTTCGTTTAGAAACTCTGTAATGTTCGCAACACGGCTACGGATTGATTTAATTCCTTTTGATTGAATCTTATCCATTTTTACTTTTAGCGCTGATACGACGTGATCGATTTCAGAGTCAAATAGTAACGTACCGTGACTGAACATACGACCTTTCGTTGAGAACTGCGCGTTACCTGAAATTTTTCTACCTTCAGCTAAAATGTCGTTACGACCACTTAGTTCTGCATTTACGCCTAATTTACCAAGCGCTTTCGTTACAGGCTCAGTAAATTTTTTGAAGTTACTGAAACTATCTCCATCATCTTTCGTAATAAAGCTGAAGTTTAAGTTTCCTAAATCATGATATACTGCGCCTCCGCCTGATAGACGACGAACGACATGAATACCTTTTTCTTTTACGTAATCTGCATTAATTTCTTCTACTGTGTTTTGGTTTTTACCAATGATAATCGAAGGCTCATTAATGTAAAACAGTAAATATGTTTCGTTAATATCTAAATTCTTCACACAATATTCTTCAATCGCTAAGTTTATTCTAGGATCTGTAATTCCTTTATTATCAATAAATAACATCGTATCACCTCATGAGTTCCATACGTAGCCACTATGCGCTAGCGTAATATGGCCACTGAAAATTTGTTTTGCTTCTGTTACTAAATCAGATGGGTTGCCTGTATGCGGTAAGTGCGTTAATAAAAGTTCTTTTACATTCGCATCTTTTGCAATACTTGCTACTTCTGTACTATTCATATGCCCTGCTTTTGCAGCCTCTTGATGTGCATACATATTACACTCACAAATGAAAAGATTAGCATCTTTCGTGAATGGAATGAATTCAGGAATATAACTTGAATCAGCGCTGTATACTACAGCATCATCTCCAGCTGTAATACGCATCGCAAAGCATGTAACAGGATGAACAGTTTTTAAGAACGAAATCGAGAACGGTCCAACTTGAAGTGTTTCTTCTGGATTGTACGCGATTCCTTTCGTATGTGGTTCATGTGTTAAAGAATGGAATCCATTCTCGTCAAACGTATGACCGTATATTGGTAATTCCGGTAGTTGCCTTGTTGTCGCACTCGTAATTAATCTCGCATATTGCAATACCCCAATGTCCGCAACATGATCGTGATGATAGTGTGACAGTACAACTGCATCTATATGAGATGGTGTTATATATTTTTGAAGCTGTGCTAGTACACCACTACCACAGTCTACAAGTAAACGAAAACCATCGTGTTCAAACAAATACCCCGACGTTGCTTCTCCCGCTTCTGGAAAGCCGCCCCAAAAGCCGACAACAGTCATTTTCATATGTATCCATCCTTTCTAAAACCGAGTAGGAATGCAGTTTTTCTCCGTACTTGAGAAAGTTTTTTACTTACATCCTACATTGTTAACTATAATCCATTTCCTAAACTTTTTCATTAATTTTCAATTTTGTTATAAAACAGTTGTTGACTTTTATTTTTTGTACTAATACAATGATAGTAAGAAATGGAAATGGAGGGATTGACATGATTGATCAACCAATGGAGTTTTTCAGAAATTTACCGACGAAAACTTGTGCGCACTGTGGGAAAGAAATTGATGAGCAACACGAAGCATACCATAACAAATGTGACGATTGCGTTCACGAAGAATAGTAGTTTGTGAACATAAAAAAACCTAGCAGACATAGTCTACTAGGCTAATAACATCTTATCCTTCATCGTTGAACCTTTCACCAAGAGCTCCAGTTCAAACTCATACAATTCTTTTTTTCGATAATTTTTCGTATGGATTTTATCCATCATTAGGTCGACAACTTTTCGGGCCATTTCATCAATTGGCTGTTCAATTGTCGTAATACCTGGTTCTGTAATCTGCGATAATATTTGATTATCAAAACCGATAACAGCGAGATCATCTGGAATGCTCCAGTTATGGCGTTTCGCCTCTGAGATAATTCCAGCTGCTACCTCATCGCCTCCTGCCAAAATCGCGGTAGGATTTTTTTTGTCCTTTAACACTTCATGGAATATTCGTTTTCCATCTTCCCAAGAGAAAGCGTTTTCAAGAAAGTCAATCGCTTCTACTTGGCGGCTCTTCTCAGTTATTGCACGTAAAAAGCCCATTTTTCGCTGCTGGCTAACGACTTTGGTTTCGTTACCACGGCAAAAAATAAGATTACGATATCCTTGATCTAACACATGCTTCGCAGCTATGTATGCTCCTTGCGCATGATCAAACTTCACTGTTGGAATATTTGCTTCCTCAATATATTCATTACACAACACGATTGGACCGTGCTGTAAGTATGGCTCTACATCTTCCCACGGATTTTCTAGTGAACATAGAATAATCCCATCTACTTGCTTCGTAGATAATAATTGTAAATACTCCATCTCTTTTTCCGGTAAATATCTTGTTTGACAAATAATCAGTTTATATTTATGTTCAGAAGCAGCAATCTCGATTGCTTCGATAAATCTACTGAAGAAAGGATTTGTAATCCTTGGAACTAGCACCGCAATTGTTTCCGTTTTTTGTTTACGAAGCCTTCTCGCCGCAGAATTAGGAACGAAGCCTAAATGCTTCATTGCTAATTGAACCCTTTTTTTCTTCTCATCTGAAACATATGGATGATTATTAATCACCCTAGAAACCGTTGTCCTTGATAACCCCGCTAATTTCGCCACGTCCTCTATAGTCGACACGAAATTCTCCCCCTTTTCATGAAAACGTTTTCTTAAATTGATTATATAGTATATTATTGGAAACTGCAATATCGGTTGTTATGATTTTACTATATTAATATTATACATAGGTAAAAGTCTGTTAATGCAGGGGCAATATACTGCTTTTAGAAATTTACGTTATGTACATTCCTTTTCTTAATACCATATATCCTTTATTCAATATAAAACCCCATCAATACGTCATCTCCATATGATCCATCCTCATATTTAATTTGCTTTCGTTGTCTGCCTTCTTCTACAAAGCCCATACGTTTGTACACTTTAATTGCCCGATCATTAACAGAAACTACACCTAAACAAATTTTTTCTAAACCTTTCTGCCCTTTCGCCCAACTAATAAGAAATTCAATTAATTTCGTGCCTATGCCTTGATTACAATACGCCTCTTTAATCCCCATTCCCATTGTGCCTGCGTGTTGTAACCGTTCTAGTTCATATCGGTTGAAAATTAAAAATCCAACTACCTTCCCATCTACTTCATACACGATATAAAGATTACCTTTCTCATTACTTTTCCGTATCTTTTCTCTTTCTGCATTCATATCATTCGGTAACTTCTTTGGGGATACTATGAAAAATTTTGTAGTAGTTTCCGATAATATAATTTCTTTTCTAATATTCATAATTGCTTCTGCATCACTCTCTTTTACTAACCGTATCATTGAATCACCTCGTACTTTTTCTTTTGAAAAATAATATTACAACTATAAAACGCCCAATATGCAATATTACATATTGAGAATCTTTTTACTCTTGATACAATATTCATACATCAAAATAAAAGGAATGTATGCAATGAATCCAATCTTAACAGCTGCAAAACAACTATTACATAAAGAAGAAAAGGTTTTATCTACTTTAAAATGTTCACTTACTGGCTATATGATTACGCATAAAGTCCCGTATCCTGGCATGTTACTTGCTACTAATCAAAGACTTCTCTTTTTTAGCCAATATAAAAACACATTCATTGCCGAATTTGATTATGAAAAAATTCTATCCATAGAAACGAAGAGAAGAATCTTTGACAAAAAAATAATATTTTACTATGAAGATGAATATATAACGCTTGGATACATTACAAGTTCGAATGTTGAAGCGTTCATAGACTTACTACAAAGAAACAGCAAGACTAGCACAGGCTTATAATCAGCGGGGATCCCCTCGCTGATTCATTATTTTAACTCCTCCCACTTCGTCCAAACTTCTCTCCCGTTTATACGGTACATATTATCCTCTCTATCCATAAACCTATGTACAATAAATTCACGTCTAATTGTACAAAAATCATCATGATATTGTTTTATAAATGTATTAATTTCTTTTTCTGTATATTGATTTTCAGCATTTAACTTGCTAATTAAATGCTCTAACAATACTAGTTTTTTCTTCTTTTGACCTGGAATCGATTTTAAACGATCCTCTTTATCGAAAAAGTTACGAATGGTCGTATCCCGGAATTTCATTTCACTTTCAGTCATTTTGTTATCCTCCATCACTTTTTTTCTTTATCTTTTCACTTAAAATATCAATAAAGTAATATCCACCCATTAACACATAATAGAACGTAAGTATTCCAAATGCATCTTTCATACTTGTATATACTTCTTTATCAAACAATATAGGTGAAAGGGCATAAACAAGAAAGATTATTAGCGGATTTACGATAAAATAATAAGTAAGATTGCCTTTCATCATATCAACTCCTCTACCCTATGTTTCTCTGTAAATTGTTGTAATTCCTTTTCTTTCGTTTCTATAGCTTTTAGAAAGATTTATAGATGAACTAAGGAAAAGATGTGCCCTCTATTAAAATAAAAAAAGCACCAAAAAGGTGCTTTTATCTACGCTTCAACCGATTGATTTTCCGAAACATTTTTAAATTGTCGTTTGTGCATCAAAGTTAAGGAAGCGATCGTTCCAAGTGATAATACAACGATAAAGATCATGAGCATTCCTATGTTTTGCCACATGAAGTCAAAGTCTCCACTCGATACGACTGCTTTCAATCCTGATACAGAGTATGTCATCGGTAACCAAGCATTGAATGGTTGTAAAAACTTCGGAATCAATTCTAGCGGGAATGTTCCGGCACTCGTTGTAAGCTGCATAATTAATGTGATAATGGCAATAAAACGGCCTGCATCACCGAATGCTGTTACTAAACATTGAATTAATACGATAAATGCTAAACTTGTAATGATACTAAAAAGTATGAAGTATGGAATGCTTTGTACTTCTACACCCAATCCGAACAGTAATATAACATCTGCTACTATCGCTTGAATAATACCAACTGATAGTAAAACACCGAACTTACTAATAAACCAACTAAATCCTGATTTTGGAACGCCTACTGTATCACGTAATGGGTATACGATTGATAATAGTAGAGCCCCAACGAATAAACCGAGTGATAAGAAATACGGCGTAAATCCAGTTCCGTAGTTAGGAACTTCCGCCATTTTCTCTGTCTTCACTTTTACAGGACTTGCAAACATATCATACGTTTTATCTGTCCCTTTTACTTCCCCAGTTTTCTCTGCCCCTTCCCCAAGTTTCTCAGCAAGTTCACCTGAACCATCGTTTACTTTCACTAGTCCATCAGTTACTTTTCCTGAGCCGTCTGCTAGTTTATTTACGCCGTCGATTAGCTGGGTTGAGCCATTTGATAATGTACCTAAGCCTGTTGTTACTTGACCGGATCCATCTGCTAATTGATTTACTCCACCTGCCATTTGATTTGCTCCTACAGATAATGTACCTAAACCGCCTGTTACTTGGTTTGATCCATCTGCTAATTGATTTACTCCACCTGCCATTTTGTTTGCTCCTGCAGATAATTGACCTAGGCCGCCTGTTACTTGGCTTGATCCATCTGCTAATTGATTTACACCACCTGCCATTTGATTTGCTCCTGCAGATAATGTGTCTAAGCCTGTTGTTACTTGACCAGAGCCATCTGCTAATTGATTTATCGCATCTATTAATTGACCAGACTCGTTTTTAAATTTATTTGCGCCTTCTTTAGCAGTATTTAACTTCGCACCAAACCCTTGGAATTTTTCAACAAATCCTTTTTGTGCACTGGATAATTGCTCAATACCAGCAGTTAAGGATTGTAATTCCGCTGCATTCGGCAGTTTGCTTTGTCCATCACCTGTTTTTTGATTTATTTCGCTTTTTAATTGTTTTACTGCTTCATTTAATTTATTTGTTCCACCTGCTACTCCGGCAGCTTTTTGCTGAACTGTCGCTGTACTTTTTACAGCACTTGTTATGAATGGTTGTAACTGCTCTTGATATTCTTTCGGTAAACTTTCAATTTGCTTTTGTAAATTCGCTACCTCTTGTGCTGCATTTTTGGCATCTCCTGCTGTTGATTGTGTAAGTTCATTTAACTGATTTACATTCGCCCCAGCTCCATCTATTTTCTCATTTACTGTACTCAATATAGAAGGAACTTTCGACTGCATTTCCTCTAAGCCTGCAGCAGACTTTTGTACGTTACTATTTAAATCTTGCAATCCCTTTTGAATTTCTCGAGACCCTTTTTCTAATTGACTTTGCCCTTCAACAAGTTTTCCCATACCATTTGATAGATCAGTTGTTCCTGTTTTTAATTCACCGGATTTACTTACTAATTTGTTCAAACCACCGGTCACTTTCTCAGATCCATCATGCAATTCACCAATTCCTTTTTGCATTTCACCCGTTTTGCTATTTAACGTATTTAAACCGTCTGTTACTTTTCCTGATCCATCTACTAATTTTCCGATACCTGCTTGCATCTCACTTGTTTTACTATTTAACGTATTTAAACCGTTCGTTACTTTTCCTGACCCATCTACTAATTTCCCAATACCTATTTGCATTTCACCTGTTTTGCTATTTAACGTATTTAAACCTGCTGTTACTTTCCCAGATCCATCAAATAGTTTCCCTACACCTGTCTGTATCTCCCCAGATTTCCCTTGAAGTGTATGAAGGCCATCCGTCACTTTACTTGAACCATCATGTAATTCACTTGATCCGTCATGTAGTTTATTTGCCCCTTCCGCTCCATCTGCTAATCCTTTTGAGACGTCTTTAATAGAATCGAACATTTTCTCTGCATATGTTTTCGTTAACGTGCTTGATACTTCAGTTTTAATCTTTTCAATGGCTGTTCCTCCAATTTGTGAAGATAAGAAGTTTAAACTTTCGTTTGGAATGTACTCTAAGTTTAATGGCTTTGGATTGTCTTTTAGTAACGTTGTAGCGTTACTTGAGAAGTCATCTGGAATGCGCACTAACATGTAATACTTTCTACCTTCCATTCCTTTCCTTGCTTCTTTTTCACTTACGAACTCCCATTTAAAACTTTTATTATCTTTTAAATTATCAACGAGCCCTTTTCCGACCTCAATTGGTTTCCCATCAAATACTGCGCCTTTATCTAAATTGACTACTGCAACTGGTAAGTCATCTAACTGTTTATACGGATCCCAAAAGGCCCACAAAAACATCCCTGCATATAAAATCGGTACGAATAAGACCGCAATAATTGGAATTAATATTTTTTTACTTTTTATAATTTCCGTGAACTCTTTCCGAAGTAACTGATTCCCTTTCATAATTTCTCCCCCTTTTATAAAATGACCAAAATGTTCATATAGTCATTTTTACCCAAACAAAAAGGCTATACTTGTTCATACATATGCCTTATCCCCGAATTTATTACTATGCAACTTTTTCTCATTATGATTATAATTTTTCTATATCCCCCCCCCTTAACTTAAATATATGACCACATTGTTCATTTGGTCATTTTTTATAAAATTAAAAGGATTATCTTAGTTTGACAATCCTTTTAGTAAATAAAGTTCAAATAACTCTGCAATTTTTTCTTTTTCTAGCGGTTCATGATTTTTTTCCCAATCAAAAATAAGCGATACATATAGACGAAGCATAATAAATGCTGTAATTTCTGGATCACATTTGCTAATTTCACCTTTTTCAATCGCAATCTTTAAATACGATTGAATAACAGAAACGATTTCCACATCAACTTGTTGCATAACTTCTTGTACTTCTTTCGTTCCCATATCGCGCTCTTCTTGAATTAATTTAATCATAAGCTGATGTTCTTTTCTAAATTCCAAGATGCTATATAATGCTCTATGTACATTTTCAAAAAATGAAACATCTGAACGAATTGCACTTTCTGCAACTTGCTTCATTTCTGTAATTAAATTAGAAATAATTTCACCAAATAGCTCTTCTTTATTTTTGAAAAAAGTATAAATCGTTCCTTTTCCTACATTCGCTAACTTCGCTACTTGATCCATCGTTGTTGCTTTATAACCGAACGCTGAAAAAGACTTTGTTGCAGCTTCAATAATAGAACGTTTTCGATCTATCGCCACATTGTCACCTCCAAAAATGACCAATTGGATAATATAGTCAATCAGTACATCTTTGATATTACCACACGCTTACATTCTATACAAGTTCTCTTTTTATTATTTCCAGTATAAAAAAATTCCAGTCAGTGTATATCATACTGTCCATAGTTTATCAGAAGAAAAGAGAAAAGGAAAAGGTGTTCTTGAGATATACATCTTAAGAACACCTTTTTATTATTTCAACATAGAAAGCATAACCTTCTCTAGCTCTTCTTTATTTACATTCTTATCAAATACTGCTTCTCCTTGCTTCTCTAAACTATGATTAATAATGACAATTTGATATGCACTATCTTTCCCTTTTGCTGGAACAATCATCTTCATACCTTGTAAATTACTATCCGAGTGATGAGTAGCATAGAATATTTGATTCCCTTCTAGTTCGTACTTTTCTATATTTTCAGGCACTATAAACTGGTGGCTAAATGGGTCTTTGCTTTCCCCAAAAACTTGCGATTGAGAAATTGTATAATTCCCTTTCCTGTTTGTATATTCTAAATTAATAATTAATTCAGGTCTTCTCTTAATAAAATAACTTACATTTTCATTCTTCAGATTGTATCCTTCAATTGTGTACGTCGGCTTCTTAATTTGAAAATCAACATGTTCCTGCGCTTCCTTAACCGTATAATTTAAAGATTCATGCACTTTGTCATCAAATGGTTTTGCTTGATCATAAAGTGCATATAATTTGTCACGATCGGCTTTTGATAAACGCTCTTCTCTAAAAAATGTTGACTCGTAGTCAGAATCTCTCGGAGCCCCTTTTTTCTGTATATTAATAATTTCTTTAGATAATTTTATGTACTGCTGGAATTCATCTTTTGTTAAAGCCTTTTCAGCTAAATATATATAATCTGTCTTTTGTTCATACACTCTTGCTGAATAATGATATTCTTTTTTCGCATTTTCTTCTGTACCATACAGCATATCTACAGCATTTTGGAAAGCATCCTTTGACTGCTCTACTTTATCCTCTTGCTTTTCTTTTCCTTCCGTTGTACGTGCGTTGAATAAAGAAAGGGATGCTATAGCAACTATAGCAATAATCCCAAGTAAAGAAAGGCGATACGATTTCTTTTGGAATTTTTTAATCATAACGATTCTCCTTTTTAGTGTTCGTTTATTTCTACTTAAATTTGCTAGGCTTGGTACTTGATAGGAATAATGTTCTAGAAGGGTAATAATTGTATGACCGTATGCAATTTGTTCCTCTTTATCTATAAAAGTAAGTGCATATGCATCACAGGCTAATTCTTGATCTTCTCGCATACAAAAATAGGCGTACCAAAGAATCGGATTGAACCAATTTAATAGGATTAAACTGTACATAATCCAATTTACAGCTACATCGTTTCTCTTAATATGAGCTAACTCATGGTAAAAGACATATTGTAATTGTTGTTCATTTAATACTTTCATATGTTTTTTTGATAGTAATACTTTCGGACGAAAGAAACTAAACACAGTTGGGCTCGCAATCTTTCCCGCCAGACGTAACGAAACTGCCTTCTTTATTTTCATAGACTGCTTACAGCGATTAAACACTGTAACGACCTGTTCATTCGTAATATCCGGTTGTTTCTTTATGTACGAATATAACCGTCTATTTGTACGAAACGTAATATATGCTAATACGATGACCCCAGCTAGCCACACATACAAAGCAATTTTGTATAAAGAAAATGTAGTCTGTTGTTCCGAACTTACTTCTACTTCCGGTTCGCTAGTTTTTGTCACCATTTTAGGATTTGATTCCAATTCCACTTTACGGTCGCTTTCTATGTTCACTATATTCTCAGTAGCCGGCATATTTTTTGGAATAACTTCCGATACACTAGAACGATAGGAAAGTAATGAGTAAATGCTATAAGAGCTATCTGGCGACCACGGTAAAAGGAGTCTTACCATTAATACGATCCACAGCATATATTGCCACCGGGGTGTTAATTTATTTCTAAATAAAATTTTTATACATAAAATAAAACCCACTAATATGCTAGCCATAAGTGACGTTTCTATAAGCCAATCAAAAAAATGAGGAAGGTATACATTTATAAGCGTGTTTATCATTTTTATCGATCCTTCCTCTTATTCTCCTCTGTCTTCTCATCTAAAATGCGTTTTAATTCATTAATATCTTCTGAAGATAATTTCTCCTCTTTTAAGAAATTAACAAGTAATGGTTTAAACGCTGCACCGCAAAAACGTTTTAGTAAAGATTTCGTTTCCACTTGCAAATAATTATCTTGTGATACTAACGGATAATAAGCATACATTCGCCCTTTATCTTGATGGTAAGAAACGGCTTCCTTTTGTACTAATCGATTAATTAATGTGCGGATTGTTTTCGGTTTCCAGTCCATTGCATCTTCCAGTTCTTCTATAATTTCATTCGCTGTTTGTGGAGAACTCGACCAAAGTACTTTCATAATTTCTAATTCCGCTTCAGATATTTTAGGTAATTGATTTGTCATCGTATGTTTCACTCCTAAGTATTACATTTGTAATCTACAATCAAGATTACAAATGTAATACTTAATTGTCAACCATATTTTAGAAAAATTAATTCCAGCTAAACCTTACTTCACAACAACAAAATTCCTCTTTTTCAAATAATCAAATAAAAAAACAAGAAAATCTTTACAATTAATAGTAATATAGAAAATAGACAAGTTTATCAAAACAGTGGAGGCTTTTTCAGTCATGATGCGTGCGCTTCGTTTAAATATAAAGCAAGCTTTTTGTAATCGTGTTTCTTTAATTATTATGTTTAGTGGACTAGCTCTTATTTTTATTTACCATTATTATTATGTAATTCGTTACATTGGGGATGGAACGGATGCCTTTGTAACAACAGCTGTTAAATGGATTGGATTTCGCGACAATGAAATGGATGTTTATTTATTATTAATGCCCGTTATTGCTAGTTTCCCCTTTAGTACAAGTTACAATTCGGATAAATCAGATGGTTTTAAACCGTTTGTAAGTAAAGGGATTTCTTTGTTCCCTTATTCAGTAACGAAATATATCGTTACATTCTTTTGTGGCGGATTTCTTTATACATTTCCATTCATCTTATCGTTATTATTTTGCAAATTAACCATTCCAGACGGAGAACCGACTGCTGGTTCAGGCATTATAAATGATAATGGGATGTTTGCAAACTTATATTACGAATCTCCCCTCACTTACATTGCTGTATATATCGGAATTAATTTTTTATTTGCAGGTTTAATGGCCCTTTTAGGACTTGCAGCATCTGCGTGGTCACAAAAGGACTATATGGCGATTCTTTTCCCATTTGCAGTTGCCTCTATTCCTTACGTCCTGCTAAATACGATATTCCCTACAATAGGCGGAGCGCCTTTTCATTTATATGACCCAAAACAACCGTTGCATGGCATGTCTCCGTATATTTTAACGATGCAATGCACTTTCTTCCTCCTCGTTAGCTTAATCATGTATATACAAGGAGTAAAACGTGATAGAAAAAAATATAGACGAAGGTTGCAAAAAAGAGAGCGGTGTAGAAAAGCGTTTCAAACAATTTCAGACTAAATAATTAAACGAATAAGAGCGTAATTCCCTAAGTTAGATTGGGAATTACGCTCTTATTGTTAGTTCTCAAAAAAACTATACGCGATATTGCACATTTGTTTTGGCTGCTCCACTACTGTCCAATGTCCACAATTTTCAATCTCTAAAAATTCTATATGAGGTATGTATTCTATAAAATGTTCTTTTATAGTGGCAAGGGTTAAAATATCATGACTTCCTTGCGCAATTAATATTGGAATTTCCGAGAGCTTTTCTATTTGTTTAGTCACATCATAATTTTTCACCATATCTGCACCCAGTATTGTGTTAACTTCATTACTAAAAGTTGTTTTCTGTTTATAAGTTAAAGTTTCCATAGCAAACACATAATATGGATCTAACACTTGTAACATCTCGTATATAGAAGCCTCTCCTATTTTAATCTTCTCGCTTACTTCAGAAATAATTACTTTATCTTCTTCTGTTAACCTCTTCTGCAGTTCTTCACCAAATCTTTCTAACCCTTTTACATTAACTCCTATCGCAGCTGTTAAAAGTAACTTATTCACTCGTTCGGGATATGTAGTTGCATACAATAATGCAAGCATTGATCCCCATGATTCACCTAATACATTTATTTTTTCAAACCCTAATTGCACACGCAGTGCTTCTAAGTTTTCAACCTCACCCCTCATAGAATATTGATTATTCTTTGCTTCTTCCGATTCTCCACAACCTGTTTGATCATAAAAAACTAGTTGGAATTTTTCTGCTAGTGGCGCCATATAGGGAAGAAAAAATCGATGTTCACTTCCAGGGCCTCCATGAAGAAATATAATGGGTTCACCTTCTCCTAACATTTTTACATAAAGATTCGTACCGTTTGCATTTATCAATCGTATATTTTCAATATTCATATGATTATCCTCTCTTTTACGGTGTACCAGCCAATCCCCATAAAATAACAACCGCTACAAAATAAATCGCTTTAATCGCTACTACTAAACATAATGAAACAATTGCATATTTACTTAATTCTCTTCTTGCACCTATTAAAGTGAAAATAACCGCCAAACTAAATGTTATATAAGAAGCTGTTATATTAATTAAGTTATACGTAATATTTAGATTGCTTGTAAGTCCTGTTACATCAGCTACAAACTGAAGCATGACGATCGTACTAAAAAAAATTGCAAGCTGATTCATTAACTTTCCATTTATTTGTAACTGCATTGATGTCCCCCTTCTAAAAAACTAAATATTCAATCAATTTTATCATTAGATTACAAAAAAAGGAATCATCTCTTTATACTATTCTATAACAATGAAAAAAAAGAACGCTTAGTCACCTAAGCGTTCCTTTCTTTAAGAAGCTTTCTTCAAATCAATTTGAGCAAGTACTGGGTCATGGTCGCTTACACGTCCGTGCTCTTTCATTATGTTTGAGTTTAAGTGCACTGGATCTACAATTGTGTGCGGTGCGATGTTGTTTGTTACTAAAATATGATCTAACACTTGTGCATTTCCTTCGTGAATGTAAGTGTAACGATTCTCTTTCGGCACTGTGTTTAACATATCTTTTAAGATTGTTCCCTCTAGTGCTTTTAGTGGTTTAGAGAACTCGAAATCGTTCATATCACCTAACACGACAACTGGTGCATTCGTATTCTTTTTCTGAATTCCTTGCACGAAATGATTTACTTCTTGTGCTAACTGAATTCGTTTGTCTTCACTTTTTAATACGAGCGGCTGCACTTTTCCAAATGGCGTTGCATCCCCTAGTTTTGAGTTTAAGTGATTTGCAACGACAACAATGTTTTGTCCTTGGAACGTAAATTCTGCCGCTAACGGTTTACGTGTACTTTCAAATAATGGATTTTCGTCTCCAATACGAACAACATTTTTATCAAGTAACTTCGGTACCGGCGCTAATTTCACGCGTGATGGATTATAGAAGAAGCCGACGCGAATATTCGCTCCTGGTGCTCCTCCGTCTTGATTATTGTTTGGAGCGATTTCTACATACTCATACTTCGGTCCACGAATTTCTAGAACTGCATCAATGATACGTTTTGCGCTTAATGACGCATCTGTTGTACCGTCATTAATTGATCCGTTATTATCTTGCATTTCCTCTACACCGATAATATCTGGCATTTTTAAGTTGTATTTAATAGAATACGCTAACGCTTTTACTTTTTCATCTGTTGTTTCTTTTTTATTCGCTGAGAAGTTTTCAATGTTATATGTAGCAACCGTTAACTTATCAAGACGTGGCTGAATATTTGCGCCTACTTGCTTAAATCCACCATCCACTACAGCTGGCAGTTCTGTTATTGGCGAAATACGGAAAGAACCGTAATCATATCCTACTACCCCTGTTATATCTCCAGTGAAAGTATCTCCTACTTTTGCTACATAATCGCGAGGTACTTTTACAGAAAGACGCTCTGGGTTTAATTGATTTTCATCTAATAGAGGTGTCCCATATTGTGTTACTATTTTATCTCCACCATTTTTTACTGTTACATATAAATTCCCGTTTTTCTGAGGTGTAATAATTTTTGGTGTTGGCATCGTAACACGCATACCTTCTATACTTTCATAGAAGTCGATTGCATCTTCATTTGGATCAAATAAACCAAATGCATCATTATCAATAATCTGGTCCGGGATTTTCACACCGTTTTCTCCAAGTACAATCGGTGCTGGTAAAGTTTGATTTTTTGCGATTACAGCAACGCGACTCGCCTTAATTTCTGTCGTCGTTAAGTCTGTTTCAAATCGCTCTGCATATCCTGGTCCAACATATTCTTCTACTACTCCATCAACTTGAATAAGATCCCCTACTGCTACATTCGCATCTTTTTTATATACGTAAATACCTTCTGAAGTAGCTGGATCATTATCCGGCTGATTATCTTCTATATAAAAGCCGTTTTTATCAAGCGCTGTGACAACGCCTTCCACATTGTTTACTTTCTTCCCGTTGTAAGGAGACATATGTGATTTTCCTTGAATGTCATGAATACGAACCTGTTCATTATTTACGATAATAAATGAAAATGTCGAAATTGCTGAAGAAGTAAGTCCTTCTTTTTCTGCGATTGCTTTCACTACACTATTTTCATTCACTATAATTTGTCCATTATAACGAACGCTTTTATTAGTAGGATTAGAGCCATCTAACGTATAGTAGATTGTTGCGCCTTCTGTATTCGTCGTTAATGTTACCGCTGTTCCTTTAGCAACTTCTCCGCCGTTCGGTGAAGCTACTACATCGCTAACACGGTTTTGTCCTTCACCTTGAAACTTATAAGCTGTTACTGATTTTAGACCTGGGTTACTAAAATATAATTCAAGAGTCCCAATCAAACTAACTTTCTTCCCGATATTTTCAGGGTGATCTTTTACATTCACTGCCGTTCTCACATCACCTTTTGGCAACTGAACGGGCATGATTTTGTCTGGATTCGTTTCGTTTGGTGAATCTGCAATTGCTACGTTTGTATCATCAAACTTAGCTGGATCCTTCGTATATTTAGAAGAACTTTGCGTATATCCAACAATATATCCTTCCACAATCCCCTTCGTTTTCCCTTGCTGCTTAAATACTTGAATTGCTTTTTCTACTGACATAGAAGCAGTTTCTTCTGCTTGCGCTAAAGTTCCAGTAAATGAAAGCAATAGCAAGAATGATAAAAAGACGCTTAACAATTTCTTCACAGTCATTTTCCTCTCCCTATTTCATATTTTCTCAGCATTTCTATCATAACAAATGATTCGTTATATAGAACTATATTTCGACAAATTTTACAAAAGATTTATTTAATTTACAAGCTTTCAAACTATAATACAAAATAATAATTTTACACCTTCTACAAATGCACTCTATAATGTTAGAGAGAGAAAACAGAAAATATCGATATTTGATTGGCATGTAAAATGGATTCATTTGAATAGGAGTGATTGGATGGAAGTACAAACAGAAACATACCGCGCAGCTATGAATGGAACATTAGAACGTCATTTTTCAGATATGATTGCTGTTATACCAACTAGAATTACAATTGAGCAGTTAAAACACCGACTAGAAATTATCGCTACTAAAGTTGATGAGTTAAAAATTGTTTATAGTGATGAGACAAGCCTTATTGTTGAATTACATACGGGTGAAACAGTCATACCGTATGAAATGCATATTGATGAGGCGAACGACCCAGAAGAATATAAAATGTACAATAGACAAGATTCTACAATTGTAGATCGTAATTTTGAAGATGTGGCTTTCGGCACTGAAATTTTCACTCGTACGCTATTTGTAGGCGATGTACTGGACTGCTTTTTCCAGCAGTTACAGTTTTTATGGAATCTCGCCCCAGATTTGTTATTTGTAATCGATTCAAGTGCAGCAATGAAAGTGATATCTAGAAGCTATATTGAATATCACGTTGAAAATGAATTATTACCTGACATTCCTGACTTGTACGTTATTCATTCTGTTTATGAAGACGATAAAGATGATGAGCCTACGCAATATTGGTTTCATACACATGGTCTTTTAAGAGCAGGCGTAACTGAAATAGAGTTAATTATTCCAAATCGCATTTCTTCCTACTACGGCATTGGCGATCTCTTTCAAACATTTGCTAATAATGCCGTTGAGAATGGACAAGTCCCTATGAATGAGCCTATCGTTATCGCGCATAGTCAGCAAGGTTCTATACATACAGTCGCTGTTCCGTGGGAAAAAGGATTATCTTATATAGGGCATAAAACGAGTATGGACCAATTATCTTCAATCGAGGATGAAGAAGTGAAACTACAACCAATAGATGCACAAAATACATTCTTAGGCGGAATGGATGCCCGAGATGAATACCATCAATCTCCATCCGTTCTCTTATTCAAATTTAATACTTCAGAAGAATATATTGAAAGTTTTTTCAAAGAACACGAGGAAGCTACAGGGCTCATGTTCTATAAAACAAATAGTGAAACGGCTCGTATGGCTTACAATGCGAAAAATACTTTCGGGTATTTCAGTAACATTTTTCATATTGAACAATCAAATGAAGATTTTCGTTTCCTTGCTAAGTTTGGTGTCTCCTACGAAGAAGGAAAAAGTGAACATATGTGGTTTGAAATGCAAAACATTACGGAAGATTTCATTCAAGGAATACTCATTAATGAACCATATTTTATAAAAGATATGAGTGAAGGAAATAGTTATCATTTAGATTTTGATAACTTAACAGAGTGGGTTATTTATGCAGGAGATGCCGTTATAAAGCCAAATAACTTATATATGTTTATTGGCGAATAAATATTTTATATAATAAACGAAACGCCTTCAATATGATTGAAGGCGTTTCTTATAGTTTATTGTGCGATTAATTCAGCATCTATTACTTTCTCCAAATGAGATAATACACGCTTTGCAGCTTCCTCACCTTGATTAATACAATCTGGAAGTCCAGCACCAGCATAGGAGCTACCTGCCAAATATATACCAGGTAACTCTTTCTCCATAAATGTTGTGAGCTTTTTCATTCGCTCGTTATGACCTACTGTATATTGGGGCATCGCTTCTTTCCAGCGACTTACGATTGTAAACTCTGGATCCTCTGTAATATCCATCGTCTTTCTTAAATCTTCTAGTACAAGCTGAACGAGTTCTTCTTCAGTTTGTTCTACAACCGCTTCATCACCAGCACGTCCAACGTAACAGCGAAGGAGTATTTTTCCTTCTGGCGTTGTATGTGGCCATTTTTTATGCGTCCACGTACATGCTGTAATGGTGTAATCGCTATTTCGTGATACGACAAATCCTGTACCATTAATATCGCGCTGGATTGCAGATTTTGGGAAAGCAAGTGCGACATTCGCAACGGATGTGGATGGAATATTACGGAAGAAACGAAACTGCTTGTACTGAGCAAACATGGACGGCAATACTTTATGCGAAGTTGCCACTACGATGGCGTCCGCTTCTATTTCTTTTCCGTTACTAAGAGTAATCGTATAACCATCACCCTGTTTTGCAATTTTTTCAATGCGAGTTCCCTTTATTATCGTACCTTCATGCATCTTTGCTTCGAGAGATTTTACGATAGATTCTAAACCTGTTTTCACTGTTTGGAACATTCCCTTTTTCGGTTCAGCTTTCTCTTCTTTCGGAGCGAGCGTACGCATACCGAGTGAAATACTGCGATGTTTCTGCTCAATTTGATACATTTGCGGGAATGTTGACATTAAGCTCATTTCATCAATATCCCCTGCATAAATACCCGATAGTAACGGTTCTATTAAGTTTTCAACCACTTCATTTCCAAGACGATGTCTGAAAAATTGTCCGAGTGATTGGTCAGATACTGGCTTTGACCTCGGCATTAATAGATCAAAGCCAGCTCTTAGTTTACCAATTGGGGAGAACAGCCCGGAAAATAGAAACGGCGTAATTTGCGTTGGAATTCCCATCATTGATCCATTCGGCATTTTATGTAACCGATTGTTTACAAGGATAAATGATTGACCGGCTTGATTATTTACAAGTTCATCGCCGAGACCTAATTCTTTCACTAATCTAGCTGCACTTTCTTTTCGTGCTAAGAAAGAATCCGGTCCGCGCTCAATTGTAAATCCATCTTTTCGAACGGTTTGAATTTTTCCGCCTAGTTTACCCGATGCTTCTATAAGTAATGTATCAATCGGCAAGTTTTTTTCATGAAGATTTTTTTGTAAGTTATACATTGCTGTTAATCCAGTGATGCCTCCGCCGACGATCACAACTTTTTTCCTCAAGCAGGCTCCCCCTTTCTTCTTACAGTACAGATTCTTTTTTCTTTAATACAACATCTGTTAAACAATCAATAAATGCGTCCGATGCATTTGGCATTTCTGGACGATAATATTTCGCACCAATTTCATCCGTTACAACTTTACACTCAAAGTCGTTGTCATATAAAACTTCTAAATGTTCCGCAACAAATCCAACTGGTGCATATACGAATGAAGTATAACCGTGCTTTTCATTTAGTTCTCTCGTTAAATCTTGTACATCTGGACCAATCCAAGGATCTGGTGTGTTTCCTGCACTTTGCCAGCCTACTGCATAGTTTGCTACTTCAGCTCCGCGCGCGATATAGTCCGCTGTTTCATTTAATTGATTTGGATATGGATCGCCCATTGCAATAATTTTCTCTGGTAAGCTATGTGCAGATACGATTAATACTGCTTTTTCACGCTCTGCATCTGACATACCGTTATATATACCCTTCACTGCATCAACCCAGTACTGGATGAATTTCGGCTCTTTATACCAGCTATCAATGCCGTGAATTGTTAAGTTTCCAAGTTTCTCAGCTTCTTCTTGCGCTCGTCCAACGTATGATTTCACGCTAAACGTAGAATAGTGAGGTGCAAGAACAAGTGCGATTGCATCTTGTATTCCGTCGTTATGCATATCTTTCACCGCATCTTCAATAAACGGTTCAATATGTTTTAAGCCAAGGTACATATGGTACTCTACTTCATCTTGTACTTCATTTAAACGCTTCTCTAACTTCTTAGCTTGCTCTAATGTAATAGTAGCTAAAGGAGAAATACCACCAATTGCACGGTAACGCTCTGTTAAATCTTCCAGCATTTCAGGACTTGGCTTTCTTCCTCTGCGAATATGTGTATAGTAACGTTCAATATCTTCTTCTTTATATGGCGTTCCGTATGCCATTACAAGCAAACCAATTTTCTTTTTCATACAGCAATTCTCCTTTACTTCGCTAACTGCCCTTTAGAGTATTCATGAATAAATGTAGTTAAACGTTTTAATGTATCCGGATTTACTTCTGGGAATACACCGTGACCTAAGTTAAAGATATAACCCGGCTGTTTCATCCCTTGATCTAAAATACCTTTTACATGTTCTTCAATAACAGACCATGGTGCAAGTAAGAATGAAGGGTCCATATTACCTTGTACCGCCTTATGAACGCCACGTGCACGTGCTTCTTCAATCGGTAAGCGCCAGTCTAAGCCGACTACATCAAGCGGTAAGTCGTGCCACTCATTCACTAAGTGTGCAGCTCCTACGCCGTGCATAATCATCGGTACACCCATCTTACGAACTTCTGCAAAAATACGCTCCATTGCTGGTTTAATAAATACGCGATAATCTGCTACATTTACTGTTCCAACCCAAGAATCGAAAATTTGAACTGCTTTTGCTCCTGCGTTAATTTGCGCTTTTAAATATGTAATAACCATATCTGCTAGTTTATCCATTAAAGCGAACCAAGCTTTTGGCTCTGCATACATGAACGCTTTCGTATTATGGTAGTTACGAGATGGACCGCCTTCAATCATATAGCTCGCTAATGTAAATGGAGCTCCTGAAAAGCCGATTAACGGTACGTCTAACATTTCTGTCGTTAATAAACGAATTGTATCTAGTATGTATGGTACGTCATCTTCTGGATTGATTTCCCCTAGTTTTTCTACGTCTTGTAAAGAACGGATTGGATTATCGATAACTGGGCCAATACCTGATTTAATTTCTACGTCCACACCAATTGCAGGTAGTGGTGACATAATATCTTTATAAAGAATTGCTGCGTCTACGTTATATTGATCAACCGGCAATTTTGTAACGTAAGCACATAACTCTGGATTATGTGTAATTTCAAATAAAGAATACTTTTCTTTAATCTTTCTATATTCCGGCTGTGAACGACCTGCTTGACGCATATACCATGCTGGTACATAATCGGTACGTTCCCCCCTACATGCTTTTAAAAATGTCTCATTTATAGTTCTTACCAAGACCGTTGCTCCCTTCCTTACCAATGCTTCGAATACGCTCGATATTTATCTTTTTTTACTATACAGCTTGTAAAAACAAAATGCATAATATTATGTACGTTGTTCATTAAATTGACACAAACATTCTTAAAAACGCTTACTATTTTCACAACATTCTTATTATAACACAGAGAAAAACTATGGTTTAGCTACTTTTGACTTTTCTCCTTCGCGATTCGTTTGTGTATTATATGGTACAACGTAAAAGCTCGGTTTTGAAAATATGTTAACGAACTTTTCCTCATATTCTCCAGCACCGTTTACAGTGCTAACATGCGTATGAATTCCATTCTCCACTCTATAGATTCGGTACATAATTCTGTTATCTGGAAGTGGCGTCCAGCTTAATTTTGCTTTAAATAAACCGAAAGGACTAAATGATAGTTTCATTTTTACATCTTCAATTCTTCGCAGCCGAATCGGAGCACCGATTGTTTCCACACCTTCAGGCTTCATAAACTTCTCTTTATGTTCTACATTAGCCTTCGTTAAAATTTTCTTAAATAATTTTGTCGCAGATGCACTTTCTCCTTGCAACTGATGCTCCTTATCCGTGCGGTCATAACCAATCCAAACAGCGCCTACTAAGTTCGGTGTATAGCCGACGAACCACATATCTCTTGCTCCCTTATCGTCATTTGGCAATGAAGTTGTACCTGTTTTCCCAGCTAACGCACCGTTATATACACCAACTCTCGCTGTTCCTTCCTTCACAACTCCTTCTAACATTTTCGTCATATACCATGCTGTCTGCTTCGAGAAGATTTTCGTCTCTACTTTTGGAGATTCCCCAATGACTGCACCGTGTCTATTTAATACTTTATCAATAACGTGCGGCTCGATAATATTTCCATTTGCTAAAAATGAACGGTACATTTTTACAAGATCAAATGTTGAAACGCCATTTTTCAATCCGCCAAGCGCTGTACTTAAACCAGCATCTGCAATATAGACATTTCCTTTTTCTAAATACTGCTTTCCTTCTTCTACCCCTAACTCATTTAATAAAGAAACTGCTGGTACGTTTGCCGACTCTAAAATCGCATCATACATCGTCATTTCTTTTGAATACTCATGATTATAATTTCGAGGTTCATACCCTTCAAAAGAATTTCTTTCATTTGTTAATAAAGAATACGGATTATACTTTTTCGTTTCTAGTGCTGGTGCATAAACGATAAGTGGTTTTAAAACAGATCCGGGCTGCCTTTTGGCAAAAACACGATTAAATCCTCTCGGGACGTACTTTCTTCCCCCAATCGCCGCTTTAATCCCTCCCGTGCGATTATCCATTAATAAAAACGCACCTTGCGCCCCTTCTTCTTTCCCAGGAAAATTCCTTGCATCTTGAAACTGGTTATATGCTACCTTTTGAATTTTTTCATCCATAGGTACGACAAACGTATATCCTCCGCGAAGTACTTCTTGATGAGACAATCCGTATAAACGAGCGGCTTCATCTATGACCATATCAATATACGGCATATATGCAAGCTCATTCTCATCTAAATTTTTATATAGAGCAATTGTCTTCCCTTGATAACGAACGCTTTCTTCTGCAGTCAAATAGCCTTGTTTATGCATAAGTGACAACACTAGATCGCGGCGTTCCTTACTCTTCTCTGCAGAGTAGTACGGTGAATATCCGTTTGGTGACTTCGGAAGGCCTGCAAGCATTGCCCCTTCCTCTACTGTTAAATCCTCAACATTTTTATTAAAATACAACTTTGCTGCCGCTTGAATACCGTAAGCCCCATGACCAAAATAAATATGATTCATATACATTTCAAGAATTTGTTGCTTCGTATATTTTTGCTCTAATTGAAGAGAAATTGCGACTTCCTTCAATTTGCGCGTAAATGTTTTTTCACGAGTTAAAAAGACATTTTTAGCAAGTTGCTGCGTAATGGTACTACCGCCCTCTACCTTTTCTCCAGCTAACGTATCTTTATAAAGAGCCCGGAATATAGACGGATAATCAATTCCTTGATGCTCATAAAAACGGGAATCTTCCACCGCAACAAACGCTTGCTGCACATACTTCGGAATTTGCTCGACTGGTACGAGTTCCCTATTTTCTACGTATAATTTCGTAATTTCTTTTCCTTTCTGGTCAACAATACGTGATGAAGAGTGGAAAACGAGCTGCTTTTCATCCATCATATAGCCACCAGCTAACACGATAAGTTTATAGAGTACAATTGCTACTACAAACGTTGCGACGCCGCCTAATAAAGTCCACTTTACTTTCTTCATACATCGTCCTTCTTTCCAAATGATGGTACATTTATTATTTGAAAAAGAAGTATCTTTATGTATATAATCTTCGAAGTTTTTTAAGAGAGTTGATATAATAGAAACAAACTATTAAGGGGGCATTAAAATGAAGGCGATTATTTCATACGAAACACCTCTAGAACAATCACATTTCACTGCAAAAAATGATGAGAAAAATATGTTTTATAAAGAAAATACAGAAGAATCTGTAGAAGGCTCACTTCAGTATGACGTACTAGATGCTGTCGGTGAATTTAAAGGACAATCTGGCTATATCGTTTGTAACAACATTTCTGTCACAGACGAAGGTCGCCCAGTATTTGAAAACCGCTTTAAAAACCGCGCAGGCCTTATTGAAAACGAACCAGGATTCCAAGCGATCCGTGTTCTACGCCCATTAAGTAACGATACATATGTCATCTTAACGATGTGGGAAACAGAGCAAAACTTTAAAGACTGGACAGAATCACGTTCATTCGAAAATGCTCATAAAAAACGTCCCACGCAAGCAGAAGGACAAGCTCCAGCGCATCCACATGCGGAACAGCAAAAGAGTATTTTCTCTCGTCCTTCTTTTGTGACTACTTTTGATGTGTTAGTTTAATTAAAAAGTAATACAACACTAGCAGTACGTGAAATTATATTAACGATTTTTCGAATATATCTATCACATCTTGAAATATATCAACGATTTTTCGAATATATCTATCACATCTTGAAATATATCAACGATTTTTCGAATATATCTATCACATCTTGAAATATATCAACGATTCGACTAAAGATATCCATTTAATAACAAAAAGGAAACACCATTACACACCGGTGTTTCCTTTTTCTTTGTACCAATTATATATACGAAGTGTGTCCTCTTTTCGCATGTGCTTCACTTTATAACGATGCCCCGCTACCGATACGACAGCTGTACATAACTCGTCTTTCTTTTGAAAATACGATTGATTGTACCCCACTGCTTGAACATGTCTTCTACGCATGATTCCTGTATATTTCGCAAGACCTCTGTATACCATTGTTAATTGGTTTTCTTTCATCATATAACCGCCGCTAGTATAACGAGCGTATGCGAGTATTGTAAATGCGATACATAGCGGGATAAGAGTGAACAATGCAATATGCTGTTTAAAATATATACTTGCACCGGCAATTGGCACAGCGAGCACAGCACTTGTAATCCAGCCCATGATGATGTAACGGCGCAATGCCGCTTTCGGTAAATGAACGATTTCCTCCTCCATTTCATACGGCAACTGTAAATATGCGAGTAACTGCTGCACATTTTTTTTCTTCATAAAAGGATGTAGCATCACTTCATTCCCAGCGGATTCTATACTTTGAATGACTTCTACTTCGACAGAACAATACCCGATAGGCTGGCGAAGTATTCCTTCTTTCACAGTAATTGCTTGAATGCGGTGTAATTTTAACACAAACTCTTTCTTATCAAATAACCCTTGTACGATTCGAATTTCATTTCCGTTTCGCTCAATTTTAAAGTTTGCATATTTTAACGCATAGCCCGCTGTTGAAATAATCCAAGAAATTGCCATTAAAATTGCGGCCATAACGATTAATTCATATACACCGTTATCCATCACATACGCTTCCACTTTATTGATGAGCCATTCTGGTAGAAATTGATTAAACTCTGTGTAAAGGATTACTAACATAGAAAACACTAATCCAAATCTACCAGATGTAATAGATGCGAATAAAATTTCTTTCGCTGTTAACTGATAAACTGTCTTACTACCTTCTCCCGCAGGCACCTCTTCAGCCACAACGCTTCTTTCTTTATGTAATAAAGCAATTAGTCCCTTCGCTTCATCTTCTTTAATACCAGCTAACATCACTTCTGGCTCACTACCGCCGCCTGCAACTTCTATATTTAATTTTGTAAGTCCAAGTATTTGATAAATGATGTTAGAAGATGTACTAACATTTTGCACACGTTCTTTATTTAAGTAGCTTTCTTTCTTAACAAACACACCATGCTTTATGTGTAAAATATTATTTTCAACCCAATACACCTTGAAATACCATTTTATAGCTGAGAAAATAGCCATAATAAATAATAAGGCCAAGAGAACAAGATGAAATAAATACCAAGGTTCCACTTCACCATCTGAGCGAAATAGAACAAGCAAAATAAAAGGCAACAAACTCGCAACCCTAATACCTAACAATATCGTGATCGGATGTTGCCTCTTATACATCCTCATCACTCACTTTCGCAAGTTCTCCAATTTGTCTTTTCAGCTGTTCTGCTTCTTCTTTCGTTAAACCTGGAATACTATGAGACGTTGCGGCTGTTGAAATGTGTAATTCTGCTAAATTATACTTTCTCATAATCGGACCTTGCTCAATCGTTACGTGCTGCACACGGATCATCGGAATAAGTACGCGTTTTACAACGAACATTCCCTTTTGAATCTCAATCTCTTCTTCATTTAATCTGTAACTATAATAGCGCTGACGTAAATTTGGAAACACAAAATAATCAAGTGGAATAAATATAATGGCTCCTGTTACTAATAGTCCAAACAACCAGCCCCACCAGTTAAAGTTAATCATAAAAAAGAAATACGCAATTACGACTGTTAGTATAACTGCCGCCCCAATTAAAGCGTGAATCCTCCACACTTTCAGCATATTAGAATGAATCTCCCTTTCTAACGGCTGCATCCCATCACTCCAATTCTATGAATTTATTACTTATATATTATCAAAAAATAAGGTTTTATATACAATTTTGTAAATTTATAGTCAAATAAAAATAGTTGAATCAAAAGCATGTTAAAAAACATACCTCAGTTTTTAAAATTACATATTATAAATATGAATTATATTGAACCAAATAAACCCTGCATGATTCATGCAAGGTTTATCGTTTTATACTCAATATATTTCATTATTGTTGAGATATACTAGCATCGCTTTCAATTCGCTTTTCTTTTTGGCTCAGTTTTTTATCTTTAGATTTTTTTAATGTTAAAGTCATGCCAATAAAAATAAAAAGAATTCCTGTTATTTGCATTAAAGTTGGACGGAATCCAGTAAGTACAGTATCTAATAATATTGCCACTGCCGGATCTAAAAAAACTAATATTGAGATTGTTTTTGTAGATAAATGGCGTAAACTATCAAAAAACAGATAATACACTATCCCTGTGTGAATAAAACCAGTAGCTATAATATATGTCCAATTACTTTGAGTGAGGCCACTAAAAGCATCTAAATCTATAAATGGTATTAAAAGAAATATCCCCAAGAATGTTTGTAAAAATGTCATTGCATACGCACTCATTTTGTTAATCCCTTTACCAAATAAAGTTGTAAATGCATAAAAGAGAGCTGCAAGAAATCCCCATATCATACCTGAAGACATTAATGAACCGAAAGAGAAGCTTCCATCGATACCAGCAATTAATAAAGCTCCCACAAAACACACAACTATTGAAATGATAGATATTAATGTTAATTTTTCTTTAAAGACGATACTTCCAATTAACAGTACAATTACTGGTGCAAGATGATAAACTGAGATAGCAATTGTAACTGACATATTTTCAAAGGCTTTAAATAAGAAAACCCAATTAAATACTAAGAAAAAACCACATATTAAAACTTGAATAACTTCTTTTCGTTCCCATTTATCTTGTTTATATTGCCCTGTAAGCAACCAGCATACACTTAAAAATATTGTCGCAAAAATACACCTTACAAACACTAATTCAAACGAAGGTAAGTTTGTTTGAACAGAAAAAAATCCAACTGATCCAAAGATAACCATTGATGCTATCATCTTTAAGGCCGGTACCGTTTTCTCTTGCTTAAAACTTTTTTGAAGCAAATTAATTCCCCTCCAATAAAAACTCGGTTTATAGTGAGAAAAACACCAGCCTAAAAAAGGACAGGTGCTTTTCCTCAAAAACACTCAATTACAAATTTTTCCCTGCAGTCCAACCACCATCAATTACAAAATTAGAACCAGTAATAAAGCGGGCCTGATCAGAAATCAAGTAATCAATACATGAAACAATATCCTGCGGCAACCCCCAAGTATCTAAAGATTGATTACTTTTTATCATAGACATCAAGGCTTTATTACTAAAGTATTCTTCTGTAAGTTCAGTTCTAATAACACCGGGAGAAATACTATTTACTCTTATATTTTGCTTCCCAAATTCCATAGCCATCTGTTTAGTCAATCCGATTAAGGCATGCTTTGATGCCACATAAGCAGCTCGCTCTGGTTCAGCCATTAATCCAGAAACCGATGCTATATTCACAATACAACCTTTTATTTTCGATTCACACCATCGCTTAGCTACTTCCCTAGAAAGGATAAATGGGGCTACTAAATTTACATCAATTACTTTTTTAAACATATCATCGGATAAATGTAAAACAGGTGTTATCTCTCGAATACCAGCTGCATTTATTAATATATCAGGAGAAAGCTTTTCTAAATCTAATTGAGTAAAAAGATTATGAATCGCTTCGCTATTACTTAAATCAATTTGCACTACTTTCAAAGGCATATCTGTTTTCATATAATCTATTAAGTTATTATTATTAATATCAAGAGCTATTACATGAAATGATTTTTCTAAAAAATATTTTATACAAGCATGACCTATACCGCTATTGGCTCCAGAAATCATAATTATTTTATTCTCTCTCATTTTGTCTCCTTATAAGAAAATGTTACTAATAAAATATCACGAAAAGCCTCCGTACTACATTCTGTTCCAAGTGGCGTTACGGCATGGAAGACCTTTTGTCCAAATACTAAAGTTTCTAACGGCTCCTTCAAACTTATAAACTGATTAATTTCCCGAGGAGAATTAGCTATTAAATTATCTCCACCAATAGCTGTATTACTTAAATTCATAAGGTGTAAAAACACTACTGGTTCATCATCTTTATGTAACCAAAGAGGTGAACTAAAAGATGGTCTTTCTTTAGTAGCTTTATATCTTACTTGATGTAAACCTATAATTAAGTCTTTACTTGTATCTATTATATTTGTTTTAAATGCAAATTCAGTATCGAAACGCACCATATTTTGAATTAAAGGATTATATAAAAAGCTATCATTTATGCTATTAAACTGTCTAACTTTCCCGCCATCATCATAGTTATATTCTTTAGATTGGAAGTAATCATTACTATTATCTAAAATATAATCTGGTGAATCAACATACTTTATATACCTTGAATAAGATCTAGCACGGCATTCACCGTACGCATCATCTTCCAAATTATAATAATCTAACTGTGCTTGTGTTAATAAGCGATGATTCTCTTCCTCTTGTAAAAAGATTTCATTTGAGATTTCAAGGAATCCTTTAGATTCAAATTCATGTACCTTTTCTTCTATGCTAAATCCACTCATTTTACTAAGAACAAACGTCATTATAAAAACCTCCACACTATTGTATTTTTCTATCTCACCCTATGTTAGAAATGCAATAAGTAACCGAGATTCTTGCTTAATAAAATTAAAAATTATGATATTCAATTAATACACAAAATGAAATATATGTAATCCATTAACACTATCTCTTAAGCAATATTATATATCCTTTTGGATATATTTTCTAATTATCTGAAGATTTATCAACATTAGTCTTAATATTCAAAATTAAAGAAATGGATTTTTCAGAAAGATAAAACTTCGAGTATTGTAATTATTTATGTATATAATTTTTTTAAAAATTATATTTTAAATATAGCTAGTTTTTTATAAATTTTTTGATATAATTACATACGGGAAAAGGGAAGAATTTTGTCTTCCCTTGTGTTTTTATTTGCATCTAGTACTTTTGCTAGATGCTTTTTTTATGCTAAAAAAGGTATCCTCAAATACTTTGAGGATACCTTTTCCATCAATTTAGTGCAGTTCAATAATTGTACCATCTTCGAATACTTTGAATACTCCAGTAAATCCTGGTCCAGCTGCGCCTTCTATTTTATATGTCGTACGCACTCTAATTTGATAATATTTCTTTCCATTCTCTACTTGCGTATTCTCTAGCGTGTAATCATAGTCTTCTTTATATTCATTTTTAATATATTCTTTAGCTTTCTCAAAAGTAAATGCATTTTGATTTTTTTCTGCCTCTACCTTCTGATTCTTTTCTGTCTCAGTTTTTTGGTTCTTTTCAGTCGCTACCTTTTGATTTTTTTCTGTCTCTGCTTTTTGATTCTTTTCAGTCGCTACCTTTTGATTTTTTTCTGTCTCTGCTTTTTGATTCTTTTCTGTTGCTACCTTTTGAGTCGTTACTGCAGTGTTTTTTTGTGCCTTCGCTGGTGCTTCACTTTTTGCATTTTTTTCTTCTTCATTAATTTTAGTAACTAATCCTACCGCTTTTTTATTATATTCTTCAAGTTTCTTGTTATCTTTTGTTTCTGCAACTAGCTTATTTAATATATCTTTTGCTTCTGCATAATTTTTCTTACTTATTAACTCTTCACTTTTCGTCAGTTGCTCGCTATACTTCTTTTTTTGTTCTAAGATGGCTAGTAATGCTGTTCGTTCTTCCTTTGCTTGTTTTATAAGCGTAGTATTTCCATTCTTCATGTTCTCTACTTTTTCAAATGACTTGATTGATTCTTCTATCTTTGTTTCTTCTTTTAACTTTACAGCTTCAATCATTACTTTCGTTTGTTCTACTAGAACTTTTGCATCTGAATCATCTTTTTTCTCATCTAGCGCTTGTTCAAATGATGATAAGGCATTTTTATATTCTTTATTTGTTAACGCGGTCTTTCCTTCATCCATTGCTTTTTCAAAATTACCATTACTACATCCAGCTAACATTAAAAACGTAAGTCCAATTACCATTAATAACTTTTTCATTTTCTCTCCTCCTATATATCCCTAAAACAATAACAGCATATGTATAAAAGTCTGTGTAGTAATTAGACTGAAAGTAAATATGTACTACGTTGTGTGTGGGAAAGGAAGTACATTTCATTTACTATCATTACTTAAAACCCCTAAATAGTTGGTTTCTTCTTCTTTTAAGACAGAAAGGATTTTTAATAATGTGCGTAAAGATCTCACCAGGCCCTTTACTACACACACTCTTATACACATAGAAAAACTATTTTTAGGTTGCTATTTTTTTAACTTTACATATTCTCGATTGATCGGATACGAACCTCATTTTGTAACATAACGAAAGACAAAAGAAAACAAACTGTAACATACGTTATCGTTAGTAATCTTTCTGTAACACAAATGTAACATAATGTTTTTGAACATACAATAGTTTTTTTTACATTATTTTCCCCTATCTACATTTTAAGGTGCTACTACAGTGCTAAAACGATTTTCATCTCTCACCTGCTATTGGACTATCATCCTTTGAGTACTTTAGGAAATAGACTTCTTTCCTAAAGTACTCAAATTAATTACAAAGATAACTCTTTTTTCATCCAAACATTAAGAAGGCCTTTAATCTTTTACTTTCACATTAAATATATATAACTAACTTTTTTGATATAGCCACATTAAGAAAATAGGGTAAACTTTGTATTCCTTTTTGTTTTTATTTGTATCGAGTTCTTTTGCTAAATACCTTTTTTATGTCAAATAAAAAAGGTATCCTCAAATACTTTGAGGATACCTTTTCACCTTTATTATCTCTGCTGTTTTCTACCTAATACGAGTAACCCAAAACTCATCATTACAAGAAGTGCTCCCATATATGGTTCCACAGGCATTTTCTGCCCTGTCTTCGGTAATTCTTTTTCAGGCTTTTCTGGATTTGGTGTTCCAGGTTTCTCTGGATCTGGTGTTCCAGGCTTTTCTGGATTTGGTGTTCCAGGTTTCTCTGGATTTGGTGTTCCAGGCTTTTCTGGATTCGGTGTTCCAGGCTTTTCTGGATTCGGTGTTCCAGGTTTTTCTGGATCTGGTGTTCCAGGTTTCTCCGGATCTGGTGTTCCAGGCTTTTCTGGATCTGGTGTTTCTGGACCTGGTGGTGCTAAATGATTCAATTTGTTTAATACTTCTAATTGAACTGCATTTATCATTCCATTTGTAATTTCAAATGGAATTGGATTAGTTAATTTTTCATATCCTTTTGGTGCTTCTACTTCTACTAGTGTGTAGTTACCTACAGATAGATCTGCGATTTTTGCCTTTCCATCTTTATCTGTTGTTACTTTCACTACTACTTTTCCCTTGTCATCATGGACTTCAAACACAGCTCCTGATAAGACTTCCTTGCTTTCAGCGGCCATTTTTGTAATCTCCACTGAACCTTTGTCTAACTTTTCATTCTCTACTTTCAATGATAAGACTTTTGTCATACCTTTTTTAATTTCGAATGATACTGGTTCCGTTAACTTCTTGTAACCTGGTAAGCTCTTCGTCTCTACTAATTTGTATTTTCCTACTGATAGATCTGAAACTTTTGCTTTTCCTTCTTTATCTGTCGTTACTTCTGTTACTACTTTGCCTTGCTCATCTTGTACTTCGAAGACTACGCCTTCTAATACTTTTTGGCTATCTTTATCTACTTTTGTTACTTCTACATTTCCCTTGTCTAACATTTCATTTTCTACTGTTAAAGCAAGAGATTTTGTCATGCCTTTTTCAATTTGGAAAGTAATCGGATCTACCAATTGCTTATATCCTTTTGGTGCTTTTACTTCTACTAACTTGTATGTTCCAACTGATAAATTATTAACTTGTACTTGTCCTTTTTTATCTGTCGTTATTTTAGCAACTACTTGCCCTGCTTCATCTTGAATCTCAAATACAGCATCAGCTAAAGCATCTTTCGTTTCTTTGTCTACTTTTGTAATTTCTACATTTCCTACATCCACTAATTCATTTTCTACAGTCAATTGTAATGCTGTAACTCTACCTTTTTCAATTTCGAATGAAACTGGCTTTTCTAGTGGTTTGTATCCTGCCGGTGTTTCTACTTCTACTAACTCATACTTTCCAATAGATAAATCTGAAACGTTTGCTTTTCCTTCTTTATCCGTTGTTACTTTTGCAACTACTTTTCCTTTTGAATCACGTACTTCAAATACAACATTTTCTAATGGTGCTTTACTGTCTTTATCTATTTTTGTAATTTCTACATTCCCCGTATCTACCATTTCATTTTCTACAGTGAACGTTAAAGATTTTGTCATACCTTTTTTAATTTCAAATGGTACAGGCTTTTCTAATTTTTTGTAGCCTGGTAAACTCTCTACTTCTACTAACTTGTAATTTCCTACTGATAAATCTGAAACTGTTGCTTTTCCAGCTTTATCTGTCGTTACTTTCGTTACCACCTTGCCTTTGTCGTCTTGAACTTCAAAGACTACACCTGCTAACGGTGCCTTATTATCTTTATCTATTTTTGTAATTTCTACATTTCCCGTATCTACCATTTCATTTTCTATTTTTAATGATAGAACTTCTGTCATTCCTTTTTTGATTTCGAATGATACTGGCTCTGTTAATTTTTTATAACCTGGTAAGCTTTCTTTCTCTACTAATTTGTACTTTCCTACAGATAAGTCTGAGATTTTTGCTTTACCATTTTTATCTGTTTTTACTTCCGTTACTACTTTACCTTGTTCGTCTTGTACTTCGAAAACTACGCCTTCTAATACTTTTTGACTATCTTTATCTACTTTTGTAATTTCTACTGAACCTTTGTCTAACTGTTCATTCTCTACTTTTAATGATAAGACTTCTGTCATACCCTTTTTAATTTCGAATGATACTGGCTCTGTTAGCTTTTTGTAGCCTGGTAAGCTTTCTACTTCTACTAGTTTGTAATTTCCTACAGATAGATCTGAAATTTTTACTTTTCCTTCTTTATCTGTTTTTACTTTCGTTACTACTTTGCCTTTTTCATCTTGCACTTCGAATGTTACGCCTTCTAATGCCTTCTGGCTGTCTTTGTCCACTTTTGTAATTTCTACTGAACCTTTATCTAACTGTTCATTCTCTACTTTTAGTGATAAGACTTCTGTCATGCCTTTTTTAATTTCAAACGATACTGGTTTTGCTAATTTTTTATATCCTGGTAAGCTTTCTACCTCTACTAGCTTATATTTCCCTACTGATAAATCGGAAACGTTTGCTTTTCCTTCTTTATCTGTCGTTACTTTTGTTACTACTTTATCTTTTTCATCTTGCACTTCGAATGTTACGCCCGCTAATACTGCGCCACTTTCTTTGTCCACTTTTGTAATCTCTACTGAACCTTTATCTAACTGTTCGTTCTCTACTTTCAATGATAAAACTTTCGTCATACCTTTTTTGATTTCGAATGATACTGGTTCCGTTAATTTTTTATAACCTGGTAAGCTCTTCGTCTCTACTAATTTGTATTTTCCTACTGATAGATCTGAAACTTTTGCTTTTCCTTCTTTATCTGTCGTTACTTCTGTTACTACTTTACCTTTGTCGTCTTGAACTTCGAAGACTACGCCTTCTAATACTTTTTGGCTATCTTTATCTACTTTTGTAATTTCTACTGAACCTTTGTCTAACTGTTCATTCTCTACTTTTAATGATAAGACTTCTGTCATACCCTTTTTAATTTCGAATGATACTGGCTCTGTTAGCTTTTTGTAGCCTGGTAAGCTTTCTACTTCTACTAGTTTGTAATTTCCTACAGATAGATCTGAAATTTTCGCTTTTCCTTCTTTATCTGTTTTTACTTTCGTTACTACTTTGCCTTTTTCATCTTGCACTTCGAATGTTACGCCTTCTAATGCCTTCTGGCTGTCTTTGTCCACTTTTGTAATTTCTACTGAACCTTTATCTAACTGTTCATTCTCTACTTTTAGTGATAAGACTTCTGTCATGCCTTTTTTAATTTCAAACGATACTGGTTTCGCTAGTTTTTTATATCCTGGTAAGCTCTCTACCTCTACTAGCTTATATTTTCCTACTGATAAATCTGAAATTGTTGCTTTTCCTTCTTTATCTGTCGTTACTTTTGTTACTACTTTATCTTTTTCATCTTGCACTTCGAATGTTACGCCCGCTAATACTGCGCCACTTTCTTTGTCTACTTTTGTAATCGCTACTGAACCTTTATCTAACAGCTCGTTCTCTACTTTCAATGATAAAACTTTCGTCATACCTTTTTTAATTTCGAATGATACTGGTTCCGTTAACTTCTTGTAACCTGGTAAGCTCTTCGTCTCTACTAATTTGTATTTTCCTACTGATAGATCTGAAACGTTTGCTTTTCCTTCTTTATCTGTCGTTACTTCTGTTACTACTTTGCCTTTGTCGTCTTGAACTTCGAAGACTACGCCTTCTAATACTTTTTGACTATCTTTATCTACTTTTGTTACTTCCACATTTCCCTTGTCTAACATTTCGTTTTCTACTGTTAAAGCAAGAGATTTTGTCATGCCTTTTTCAATTTGGAAAGTAATCGGATTTACTAATTGTTTATACCCTTTTGGTGCCTTTACTTCTACTAACTTGTATGTGCCGACTGATAAATTAGTAACTTGTGCTTGTCCTTTTTTATCTGTCGTTATTTTAGCGACTACTTGTCCTGCTGCATCTTGAATCTCAAATACTGCATCAGCTAAAGCATCTTTATTTTCTTTATCTACTTTTGTAATTTCTACATTTCCTGTATCCACTAATTCATTTTCTACTGTTAGCTTTAGCGCTGTTACTCTACCCTTTTCAATTTCGAATGAAACTGGCTTTTCTAGTGGTTTGTATCCTGCCGGTGTTTCTACTTCCACCAACTCATACTTCCCAATAGGTAAATCTGAAACGTTTGCTTTTCCTTCCTTATCCGTCGTTACTTTCGCAACTACTTTTCCTTTTGAATCACGTACTTCAAATACAACATTTTCTAATGGAGCTTTACTATCTTTATCTATTTTTGTTATCTCTACATTCCCTGTATCCACCATTTCATTTTCTACTTTTAATGATAGAACCTCGGTCATGCCTTTTTTGATTTCAAATGATACTGGTTTTTCTAGCTTTTTATAACCAGGTAAACTTTCTACCTCTACTAATTCATACTTTCCTACAGGTAAATCTGAAACATTTGCTTTTCCATCTTTATCTGTCGTTACTTTTGTAACTTCATTACCCTTTTCATCTTGGACGATGAATGTTACTCCCGCTAACGGTGCTTTATTATCTTTATCTATCTTTGTTATCTCTACATTTCCCGTATCTACCATTTCATTTTCTATTTTTAATGATAGAACTTCAGTCATGCCTTTTTTGATTTCAAATAATACTGGATCTGTTAGTTTCTTATAGCCTAGTAAACTTTCTTTCTCTACTAATTTGTACTTTCCTACTGATAGATCTGAGATTTTTGCTTTACCATCTTTATCTGTTTTTACTTCCTTTACTACTGTTCCAGCTTCATCTTGCACTTCAAAGACTACGCCTTTTAATGCTTTTTTGTTGTCTTTATCTACTTTTGTAATTTCTACTGAACCTTTATCTAACTGTTCATTTTCTACTTTCAATGATAGGACTGTTGTCATACCTTTTGTAATTTCGAATGATACTGGTTCTGTTAGCTTTTTGTAGCCAGGTAAACTTTTCGTCTCTACTAATTTGTACTTTCCTACTGATAAATCTGAGATTTTTGCTTTACCATCTTTATCTGTTTTTACTTCTGTTACTACTTTGCCTTGCTCATCTTGCACTTCGAAGACTACGCCTTCTAATACTTTTTGACTATCTTTATCTATTTTTGTAATTTCTACTGAGCCTTTGTCTAACTGCTCATTTTCTACTTTTATTACTAAAGCTTTTGTCATACCTTTTGTAATTTCAAATAGTACTGGTTCTGCTAGATTTTTGTAACCTGGTAAGCTTTTCGTCTCTACTAATTTGTACTTTCCTACTGATAGATCTGAAACGTTTGCTTTTCCATCTTTATCTGTTACTACTTTTCTTACTACGCCATCTTTCTCATCTTGGACTTCAAATTCGACACCCGCTAATACTGCCCCGTTTTCTTTGTCCAGTTTTGTGATTTCTATATTACCTTTGTCAACCATTGCATTTTCCACTTGTATTGGGAATATGCCGTCCCCTGTTACATTTACTTCGAACTCTGTTTCTTTTAATTGGTAGCCTTCAGGCGCTTTCGTTTCTTTTAAAATATACTTCCCTGGTGCTAACGGTTTAGAGATTGCCTTACCATCTTTATCTGTAACAATATGTTCGACTACTACACCGTCTTTTACTATATCAAACTCTGCATTTGCTAATGGTTTTTCACCATTTTCCGAATCAATTTTCTTTACTTCAATTTGACCCTTTTGCATAGTATTTTTAATTTCAATTGTTTTTGTTTCTCCAGCTTGAAGTGTAATCTCTACTGGGCTTGTTAATTTTTGATATCCTTCTGGCGCTACTGTTTCATAAACTTTATACGTCCCAGGAGCTAAAGTTTGAGGTACTGAAAAACCTTTTTCGTCCGTTTTCAGTTTTGCAACAACTTCATTTGCACTATTTCGAACTTCAAATTCGGCACCTTTTAACCCTTTGTTCGGATTCTCAGAATCTATTTTATGAAGCGATACTGTACCATCTTTTGGAGCTTCAGGCGGCGTAATAGTTACTTCTTTTGATGTTAATATTTTATCATCAAAATGTAATTCCGCTTTATTAGGAATCTTCTTATCTACGTAAGAAGATAAGTCTGCATTATTTTTAATTTTCGCCTTGATACTAAGATTAATTATCTGGTCTTCATATGACTTATAGTCAAAATTCTCACCAAACGTAAATGTTACTTCACTTCTTTGCTTATCTATCTTTAACGTCCCTTTAGAAGTAATATCTTGGCCATTTTGATCATACACTTTTGCCTCTAATACTTCTAAAACATCTTCTAAATCATCACTAATTACCATTGATGTGTATTTAGGAGGATCGTTCGGTATATGTGTACCAACTTGGTATTGAATCACTTGATCCATTTGTGTTAGCTGCTCATTCTCTACAAGCTTGCCATTCTCATCAACTATATTTTTTTCAATACTAGGTGGATTATCGTCACCTGAACCGGTTCCCCCTCCACCACTTACGAATACTTGTCCTACTTTTTCTTCAGTTTTAATATTTTTACCTTCTAATTTCACAGTATTTTTATGAGGCTTTGCAGCAGGATTAGTAATCTTTGTTTTATATCTTAAAATATAACCTTTTGAACTGTCTGGAAACTCAATTGTAAATCCAGCCTTTGTTGCATTAATTTTAATGTTAGATAAATCTGCTGGCTTAATATTTGTTGGTGCATAACCATCTTCAAATACAGCCTCTTCTAATACTACGCTGTCTGTAATTAACTCATGCCCAGGTCCTAATGTATCTGTTAATTTAAGATCTTGCATTTCTGTTCCAGTTGCATTTACGTATACAAGCCAATCAGCAATCGAAGGATCTTCTTGATTATAAGAACCCCATTTCAATAGATTATCTGTATTGGGCTGTGGCTTCGGTCTCTCTGTCGTATTACTTACATTTACTTCTTTATTGACGATTTGACCATCAACGTTAAATTCTAATGGAATTTCTTTAACACCATCATATGCTTCTAGACCAAAGTAGAATTCTACGAATAAAGAACCTTTAATGTTATTCTTTCCTTCTACGTAATCACCCATAGTACACGTTAATAGACCCTTTTTCATCTCACATGTACCAACTGTTTTTCCTTCAGCATCTTTTAAAGGAAAACTCATATTCATAAGGTCTTTTCGAAACTCTTTTGGCATATCAATTGTGAATTGATCTCCACTTTTTATTTTTTCTTTAGCTGACCACTTCACTTCTACTTTCATACCATCTGAGGCTTGATACGGTTCAGATGTCGTGCCATCAGTACGGGAAATATTAATTTCATCCACTGGACTTTTCATCACAGCAGCTTGAATAACTGGAGCCCACACATTCAGCACTGAAAATAATACTAGAAAAACTAATGAAACCATTGAAATATGCCTTTTAGTACTTTTCATTTGCATAGTTCCCTCCTATTTTTTATATTTATATAACAAAAAAAGACCGTCCGGTTGCATCAAAAATGTGCAACCAGACGATCTTAGTAACCAATATGTATTACCGTAGACTCTAAGCTTTGCGGCCTATCCTTTCGAATAGTGTGCTAAAAATATCCTTTATTCTTTTTTTGTTTCATTTTCCTCTTAAACCAAATATTACTATACCGTCTGGACGGTTATAATTCAATACTCTATAAAATTGTTCTATTTTTCTAATAAAAAAAACAATTCACCACTACATTAAATAAGTAATGGTGAATTGTTTTCACATTATATAGTTAGTATATTCTATTTATACGAATTACTAATAAGAGCTTGAATCACTTTTTCTCTTAACTCGGGGCTTAGTCTGCCAACCCCTAAATATTCCGAATACCATAATCCATCTGCTGCTAATCTAATAATTGTTGCACAAACTGAATCTATCTCATCGTTTTCTATATTCTTTTGCAGTTGCTGAAATGATTGTTGTAATGGCTCAAGTAATTCAGGTTTTAACATGAATGCTGCCATCATACTACTAGACAACTCTTCTGTTCTTCTCTCATTACTTAATCTTTCCTCTACAAAAGAGCGAACCCATCTCCCTTTCCTCTCTGAGTCTTCCGCTACTCTATTGTAAATAGCGCCCTCATAATCCTCTATCCCTCTGACTATCATACCTTCTATTAAAGCTTCTTTATTTGCAAAGTGATACAATAATCCACCTTTACTTACACCCGCCTCTTTTGCCACTGCTTCTAAGGTTAATTTAGCAACCCCTTTACATTGCACAATTTGAGAAGCGGCCGCCAAAATCTTTTGCCGCGTTATGCTGATACTCATTCCTTTTTAAAACCCCATTTCTACTAAATTTATATAAATACGAATCTTATTTTTAATATTGTTGATTACTACTAAGTATTTTCTTTATACAACAAAAGCTTCATTACCTTTGAATTTTTAGTTACTTATTCTATTAAAAATTTCCATATCATTCAATATGATAACATTAAATATACAAAGTTGACTATACATCTATACTTTTATATTCATTGAAAATATATCCATAAACACGAAATGTATAAAAATTGATTATCCTTATACATCTAATCTATAATTTAAAGAGGTTTATATTTTCATAAAAATAAAGTGAAATTTTATAAGGATGATTCCATTGAAAAAATTTTCTATTAGTTATTTAATATGCTTACTGTTTTTTTCTATCATTGTGAATGTTTTACAGTATACAAGCGTTCCAAATTATGCGGATTCATGGGGGCCGATTTGGGTATCTATTATTATGCTTTCAATTCTTGGAAGTATTCCTGTTCTTATCGGTTGTTTAATAGGCGAATTTTGTTATAGAAAAATAAAAGGAAGTCACGAATTAAAAATCGGTATTCCTTTATTTATAGTGTTAGGTATTTCCTACAATCATTTCTTCTTTATGTTGTTTAACGACCGATATTTTCTATCCTTTAATTTAGAAGCCTTTTTGGAAACAGGCCTACCTATTACGTTATCATCTTTATTATTTTACCTTATAAGACGCCGTTAATTCTTTCATCATTACATAAAAAAATGTTATTACTCTTGTTACATCGAGTAATAACATTTTTATTTAAATCTATTTAACTAATTTGCTTCCAACTAGTATCCTTCATATCTTCGCTAGTCGGCTTTCTAACTGATTTCACAAAACATTCCTCGCAAGCACCAAATGCAATGAAGTTTTTCTGTGCTTATCTTAACGAGACTTCATTTGCCCCGCCTTCAAAGTCAGGATCGTTAAACTGTACCTCATCATCTTCCCAGTAACATATATTACAAATTTCATATGTACCTGGTGGTTCTTCTTCTATTGTTCTATACCCGCAGCACGGACATGTATATTTCATTCTGTTACTCCATTATTCATTTCTTTTTTCTCCCATATATTCCGGCCCATAAAGAATGTAACAGCGCAAATCATAGTTATTACCATGAAAGTAGTATTAGAATCCTCATATGTAGTTGGAATTCCAATCGTTACAGAAACAATACTAAAAGCTAAAAGTAAATATAATAATAAAGATAGAATATAGCTTAGTTTAAATCGTAAAATGATACCTCTAAACAATAGCTCACCAAGTAGACAGCCACCTAAAATGATAGGTACTCCGAAATATAATGTAAGGACTCCCATTTGCGCAGTAGATTGAATTATCTTACCGATTATGTTCGGCGAAACCAGCTCACTATTGTTTCCCATCCTATCATATAAATCAAGTGCCGTTACTGAAATAAAGAAACTTAATATAGAAAACGAATACGGTATTAAAAATTTGCTCACTCTCATTCACCTCACTTTTTTTGTTTCACATATATTATTCATTACTTTCACCCAAAAAAAAATAGCCCTCTATGCTAAAACATAGAGGGCATAATTTTTATATAAAAACCTATACCTTATCCTGAAATCCCCCCTAAACAG
Source organism: Bacillus sp. N6 (assembly GCF_052805735.1). NCBI lineage: Bacteria > Bacillati > Bacillota > Bacilli > Caryophanales > Bacillaceae > Bacillus > Bacillus sp. N6. The sequence continues at coordinate 1,028,425 of NZ_CM127843.1, read as the reverse complement.
AACATCTAAACTATCTGTGCCCTATATTCTTTAGGGGATAAGTGGTTATTAGAAAGTAGTGCCTTCTTTTTTATAATATTCTTTTGAAACCTCTTCATAAAATGCGGCTGATGTCGCGTAGAAATACGGTGCTAACCATAAGAAACCGATTCCTATAGTAAGAATACTTAATATGAACCAGCCTAAGAAACTTAAGCATAGTAAAAAGTAATCCATTTTATGTCCATTCATCATATGACGACTCTCAGTAATCGCTTGATTCGCTGTATATTCTGGATGATCATTCAAAATAAAATATGTCATAGAATAAGAAAATGATTTAATAATACCTGGAATAATAAGAAGCAATGTCCATAGAGTCAAGTATACATACATTAGTAAATATGTTAAAAACGACTTCATCAACTTACTTCCATCGCTAAACCATCTAAATATATGACCAATGCGAGCATCAGTCCCACGAATTGCATTTAAAACAAGATAATAGGCACCTATTGTTAATGGACCAATAACAAGCATTACTATAATACTTACTGTAAGTGAATCACTTGCCTCTTCCCAACCCCAAAATACCGAGAAAATACCTGTTGTTAGCATTTCAACAGCTCCAATAAGGATTCCAATTAATAAAGTTGCCCCTACCGCTAATCCCCATCTTCCTTTTAATGCATCAAGTGCTTCTCTTTTCAACTGACTTATCATATATAACCTCCTAATACTATTTATATTTTAGTATACCATTTATATCAAAAATTCCACAGATTTCCCTGAAATAGAAGCATACTCCTTTTTGCATACGTATTAATACATGTGTGCTGTAGTTGTACTAATATATGGATTAAACGACTCTTTTCCCTATAACAAAAAAGCTTGCCCTTCAGAATAGGCAAGCTTTCTCAAATTATTCCTCACTGATTCTCTTCTTATACCAATCCTGCATTCTCTCCGCATCTTCTACTCTCGTATGCTCTAATTTGTAACTAGATGATGCACTAGAAAACTTATACGTACATAAATCCGCTCGGCGCTGGAAATATGATTGTGTCTTCTCCATTGATTGGACATGTCTTCTTCTAATAAGTCCTGTATATTTTCCGACGCTACGATAGACAAGTGTAATTTGTTCTCCGTTAACACTGTAACCATTTGTTTTAAATGTTGCGTATCCAAGTGTAAAGATGAGGATCGCGAGCGGAATTAATGCCCACATGATGAAGTGCTTTTCAGAGTATATACTTATTCCAGTAAGCGGGATTGCGAGCATAGCGAAAAAGATAAAACTATCAATGAGATAACGGCGCAATGCTGCTTTTGGTAATGCAATAATGTTTGCATTCAGTTCGTATGGTAATTGTAAATGGGCGAGTAACTGTTGTACTCGATCTTTTCGAATGATTGGGTGCAGTGTAACCTTTTCTTTTTCGTCACCCATTCCTTTACTTTGAATCACTTCTACTTGCACAGCACAATAACCGAATGGTTGGCGTAAAATACTTTCTTTTATCGTAATACCTTGAATACGATGCAATTTTAGTACGAGCTCTTTTTTCTCAAGTAATCCTTGCGAAATGCGAACTTCGTCATTTCTTCGATTCACTGTGAAATCGCCATGTTTTAACGCGTAACCGATTGTAGATATAATCCAAGAAAGAACGAGTAACATGGCTACCATGAAAATCCAGCCATATATATCATGTTCCATTACATACGACTTTACGCCATTCTCTATCCATTTCGGAATGTACTCATCTACTTGGTGATAAACGAAAAAGATTAAAGAGAATAATAGTCCAAATTGACCAGATGTAACAGATGCTAATAAAATCTCTTTCCAAGTTAATTTATACTCTGTCGCTTGTTTTTCTTCTGTAACAATTTCTTTTTCTACTACATTTTCTGTTGCTTCGTCTAACGTTCCTTCTGCTTTCACTTCTGGAGTTGGCTCATTTAGCAAAGTAATAAGCTCCGCCGCTTCTTCTGCCGTAATACCAGCTAAGCTAACTTCTGCTTCATCGCCCCCACCAGCTGTTTCAATCTGAATTTTTTTTAAACCGAGCATTTGATATAGTACGTTAGAACTTGTATTAATCGTTTGAACACGTTCTTTATTTAAGTAGCTCTCCTTTTTCACGAAGAGACCTTTTTTCACATGTAATACGTTATTTTCAACCCAATATGTTGTGTAATACCATTTTTCAAATGCTGAAAAAACGGTGAGTAAACCAAATGCTGCGGGAATTAAATACCAAAACGGGAATTTTCCGTTTAAGCTAAACATGAAAATAATGAGTGGTATAAAATCTGTTATTTTTAATTCTAATAACATCGTGATTGGATGCTGCCTCTTATACATCCTCATCACTCACTTTCGCTAATTCTGCGATTTTCGTTTTCAACATTTCCGCTTCATACATCGTTAAGCCTGGGATGCTATGAGAAGTTGCTGCTGTTGAAATGTGTAATTCTGCTAAGCCATATTTTCTCATAATTGGTCCTTGTTCAATCGTTACGTGCTGCACACGAATCATCGGTACTAATACGCGCTTTACGACAAAAAGACCATGCTGAATTTCAAGCTCTTCTTCATTTAGTTGGTAGCTGTAATAACGTTGACGTAGTTTTGGGAATAAGAAGTACGAAAATGGTGCGAACACAACTGTCAGCCCAATCATTACATACAAAATCCACGCCCACCAATCAAACTTTATCATGAGGAAAAGGTAAGCTAAAATGACGAGTATACCGATCCCTTCTTCAATTACAGCACGAACTTTCCACACCTTGGCCATGTCAGGGTGAATTTCATTTTTCAATGGATCCATGTAACCACTCCAAATCTAGTAATCTAATATATGAATACTCTTAATCTACATTTTACATAACTTTACAGAAATTTGAAATTTAATCTTCTTTCTTCTCAGGAATAAAATATCCGAACCAAAGTAACCAAATGAAACCGATTAACTTCATCCAACTTCCATCCGCTTGAAAAGCTTCAATCATACCTGGAATTTTATACACTCCAATGAATCCAAGAAAACCGAGCCACCAGTTTTTTTGCATTTTCATCTTTACTCCTCCTTCATGACGTTTTTCACATTTCGAATCCAAATTTCTTTATACTTTAAATGGAATCCCATGAGCATATAGTTGCTCATATTATCGATCACAAGCGCTAGCGTATGAGCATTTTCTTCCGTTTCATGTTGTGACACAACGCCCAGTCTCGCGCCTTTCTTTAATAAATCGTGGAAACCATGTAAGAAATCCTCTTGTATTTCAAATAAACGTTTCTGGTACTTTTCATTTCGCGATGCAGTTACGATAAATTCATTGATAACGCGTAGTATTCCTTCTTGCCCTTCATACTCAGAGAGCATATGTAAACCATCTGCGATTAGCTTTTCTGCAAAGTTTTCTTTCGTATACTGCTCTTTATCGAAGTAATTTGCAAAATGATAATCAGAAAAAATCTCTTCAAATAAAAAATCAACTAACGCTTCTTTAGAAGAAAAATGATAGTAAATAGCCGGTTTTGAAATACCTACCTCTTTCGCAATCATGGAAAGACTCATCTTCTCAATGCCGTGTTCTGCCATAAGTTTAAATGATGCCTCTACAATGTTCTGCGATGTTTGTAAATTCTTCGTCATACTGTACCTCACTTATTTTTACTTACCGGTCGGTAAGTAAATTATAAAACAAAACGAAATGATTTTCAATTTAGTTAGCACTACAGAAGGTGTTTATTGGAAAATACAGAAAGTTATAAAGTAAAAGCAATATATAGCAATAAGGAGGATATCATATGGGACTTGGTGGTAATGGCGGCGGTGAAGCGGGAAAAGCTGGTAAGAGCGGATTTTCATTAATCATTGTACTTTTTATCGTATTGATTATAGTTGGAGTTAGCTATATCGGACTTAGCTTCTAAGAAAAGGCGTCCTACATTACACATGTAGGACGCCTTCTTTTTAATCCCTATTCAGCAACCGCATACGATAACAATTCATCGTTACTTCCCCAAGTCTTTGCAGTAATTGATAGTTCGCATACGCGCCGACCGGGGCACCGATTATTGGTACGAGCTGAAGCATTTTTGCTAAATCGATATAGTCTCGGTACTCTGTTTGGAACTTTTCCCAGTCCATATGATTTTCTTCTTCTGTATCCCACGTTTCGATGGCTTTCCATATTTCTTTTCGGTGGTCGTCACTTGAAAAGGCAAGCTGGAAAACGTGAAGGATAAAAAGGCGCTCTTCTTTGTCGCTCGTATCAAATCCGTACAATGTTGCTGCATCGAATAAAAATTTAATTTTAATGCCGAGTAAAAGCGGAAAGTCAGCAAGGCCAAGGAGAATACCGCCTGCTCCCGTCCCTGCTCCTTCTGCCGCTGCTATTTTTTTGTACTCATCCATTTTTTTACGTACTTCATCGTCTCGTCTTTGCAATGACCAGTTCGTCTCTTTTAATTTCGGCTTTATAAAGTTTGATCCGGCGCTAATTGTTTGTACCATCATCCGAATCGTTTCTGTTAATACTTTTTGCACTTTCGCCGGAATAAGCTGTTGTACTTTCGTCTGCACTTTCTTTGAGAACCGTGTCATCATAGAAGAATCTTTCATGAATGTAGCTTTCCACTGCTCCAGTTCTTTTATAACCTTTTCTTCATATGTAATCATAGGTTCATTCCCTTCAATTTAAACGCTCAATACGTTTTGCCCCGTATTGATAAACGAAACCGATACTAAATACTATGCTTACGACTAGTAAAATTCCCGTCATCATGAAATCTTTCGTCGCAAGTGCAAATATAACTGTAAAGATTATACTCCCGATGATTAGAATCGCATTTAATAAAGTAAGAAAATCTTTCTTCTTTTCATCTACCTTTACTGGATACAAATCAAGCCAAATTTTCATGCGGTGATGTTTCCATAAAGTTAATAGCTGATAACCGATTAAGTATAGGAAAATAAAACTTACGATAAATCGTCCATATAAAAATGGAATGAAGTAAAGAATAACTCCGCCAAGAGCGAGCAGACGCACATATAATCCAAAATAGTTACCTGATCTTAAAAATGTTCTCGTATATAAGTATAAATATGTACGCTTTTCGCCGATTATCGACAGAATGAAATCCAGCCATTTTCGGCGAGATACTCTTTCTTTTAATGCTGGTACATCAACGAACATGTTCGCGATGCGGTACAGCAGCATCATCTTCTTACCTTCTTCAGAAATTAAATACTCCCAGTTTAGCGGCTTTCCCTTCACCATTTGATGTAGCAGCCCAAGGTATAACACCATGAGAAGTATGATTCCGCCAATAAACATAACGGAAGTACGTTCTACAAGGAAGTATACAAATAAACCGTTTAAGATAAAACGAATAAACCAATCAGCCCTTTGTATATTTTGATCTGTTAAAAATGATTTTTCCCACACGACGAATAAATTCCACGCTTTTACAATGACAAATGCGAGGACAATCCATATGTAGCCAGCACCTGTTTGCTTCATTTGTTGGAAGTATAACGGAGCAAGCGCAGCTGCTACGATCGCGATTATGTATAACTGAATCATAAATGTAAAGAGAAATGCCTTTGTGAAATAAGGTTTTAACTTTGCTTCTACTGGCAGTAAGTAAACGAGATCTGCTTCTTTTAATAACGTTTGAATGGATCCAGCTGTTAACACGAGTCCAATTAATACTGCCATTACGAGCGCAGTTGGAAACGAAGATGTTAACGTTTGTAACCATTGCTGGTAATAATACGCTCCTGCGCCGATGATAAATACAAAAATAAATTTCAAATGATCATTAAATACGTATTTACTATATGTACGAACTTCTTTTAGAAAGTGACGAAATCGTTCTTTCCATAATGCTGTGCTATTCATAGTCTTCTTCCTTCGTTAATGCAATATAAATATCATCTAACGTTGCACCCGGCATATTAAACTGTGATTGTAGTTCAGCTAATGTTCCCTTCGCTCTTACTTCACCTTGATGCAAAATAATGAACGAATCACAATAACGCTCTGCCGTCGCTAAAATATGTGTGCTCATTAAAATACCGGCTCCACTCTTTTTCATTTGATCCATCATTTGAAGAAGTGATTGAATTGCTAATGGATCTAATCCAACGAAAGGTTCGTCTACTATGTAAAGAGATGGCTCAACTAAAAACGCGCTCATAATCATTACTTTTTGTTTCATCCCTTTTGAGAAATGAGATGGAAACCATTTTAAACGATTTTTCATGCGAAATTCATGTAATAGTTGTCCTACACGTTCTTCATATTGTTTTTCATCGACACCGTACGCCATCGCTGTTAGCTTCAAATGTTCTTCTAGCGTTAGCTCATCATATAATACAGGTGTTTCTGGGATGAACGAAAAACTAGAACGGTATGCTGTCATATCATCACGAATTGTTTTCCCATTAATTGTGACAGTTCCTTTTTTCGGTTCCATTAAACCGATAATATGTTTAATCGTCGTACTTTTACCAGCTCCATTTAAACCGATTAAGCCGACAAGTTCGCCTTTATTAACAGAGAACGAAACATCTTTTAATACAGGTCGTTTCGTATATCCTCCTGTAACATTTTCTACACGCAATAACTCGCTCATACGACACCACTTTCTTCATTAGTATTCATTCTATATTCATCTTACCAAAAATTATGCTGTACTACATAGTATCCATGTACTCAAAAAAAAATTTTAAATTTATTAGCATATATTTTCCCGAAAGCGGACATCATAATTAGTGAAGAAGGAACACATTGAAAAAGCAACCACCAATTGATGAGTACAACAACATAGTGAAGTCATCATGAAATGGGGTGTCCATGTTGGACAATGAAATTTACACATAACCAGATTATTTGTTTCATTTTCGAAACGGGGTGTCTCTGAAAGAGCATATACTGTTTTAAAAAATAAACAATTTCATTTTAAAAAAGATTGCAATTCATTTCACTTGAAAATGGGGTGTCTACGGCAGAAACTTTAGCCGATTTACCGTGCATTTCTTAAATAAATGAGGTGTCTGCGAAACGTAAATTACGATAATGCTTTTTCAATCCCTCTTCAGAAAACAGGAAGCTGAGTCAGCTTCCTGTTTTTCGTGTTTGTTCTCTTATGTAATTATGGTAAAATACGGCTAAGGATATTTGAAAGGATGAGATCAATGAATCATACAGCAGACAATTGTATTTTTTGTAAAATCATTGACGGGCAAATCCCTTGCTCAAAAGTATACGAAGATGAACATGTGCTTGCATTTTTAGATATTAGTCAAGTAACAAAAGGACATACTCTTGTTATTCCGAAAGTTCACAAACAAGACATTTTTGCGTTAACGCCAGAAATCGCATCACACATTTTTTCTGTCGTTCCAAAAATCGCAAACGCGATTAAAGCAGAGTTTAATCCAGTTGGCTTTAACCTACTTAACAATAACGGTGAAAAAGCTGGACAAACTGTGTTCCACTTCCACCTTCATTTAATTCCACGCTACGGTGAAAAAGATGGTTTCGGTGCTGTTTGGAAATCACACCAAAATGAATACACTATGGAAAATTTACAAAACATCGCAAGTACAATTGCAAATAGTGTGAAATAATGACACTATAAGAAGGCGTAATACATAACAAGCCACTTCCCTGAAGTCATCAAATTCCGCATGGCTTGTTTCTTCACTTAAAATGCTCAGGGATGATTGTTTGTGCATAGCACATATAAGAAAGATATGCATATTGTTTTACATCATGAATACGAACAAAAAATAAGGAGGTCTCCTTTTATGTCAAAAGCTAAATCCTTTATTACAGGTGTTATTTGCGGGGGAGCAGTTGCTGGACTAGCCGTTCTTTTCTCAACTCCTTCTTCTGGTAAAGACATGCGCGGCAAGTTAAAAGAAAAAGGAAATGATATTAAAAAGACTTTAGCTGATATTACAGCTGATACGAAATTATTAAAGCGTCAAATTGTTGAAACTGCTTCAGAAGGTAAAGAAGTGTTCCAAGAATTAAAAGATGACATGCAAGACACGCTTTCTAACTGGAAACAAGATATTTCTCAAAACAAGCGCCATATTGAGAAAGAAATTTTGGACATCCAAAAGTCAATTGAGAAACTGCAAGAAGCTGTTCCAGAAAAAGCGTAAACAAATTCCTGCTTAGTTTTTTGCATATAACAAATATTTTTTATATAAATTGACCTTGACACGGCATATCGTATAGATATGCCGTGTTTTTATGCATTTACAATATATGTTATCAATTAACATGTAAGGACAACGCATGTATTCATGACTCATAAAACGCTTCCATAGTTATGCATGATTTGTATAGAATGTCATTTTGTTAAAAAATTTTCACAATTCTTACAAAAAGACTTTATTAATTTTTATTTTACTGGCATAATAGATAGTAATGAAAAAGAATGTTAAAGTGGGTGAGTAAATGAAAAGTGGAGAAAAAGATTACTCGGTAAAAGAAGCGATGATTTTCAGCCAACGCATTGCTCAATTATCGAAAGCGTTATGGAAATGTGTAGAGAAAGATTGGCAGCAGTGGATTAAACCTTACGATTTAAATATTAATGAACATCATATTTTAACAATCGCTTATCATTTAAAAGGGGCTTCTATTTCTGAGATTGCTAAGTTTGGAGTTATGCACGTATCAACGGCGTTTAACTTCTCGAAAAAGCTGGAAGAACGCGGCTATCTTGTATTCTCAAAAAAGGAAGATGATAAACGAAATACGTACATTGAAATTACAGACAAAGGGGAAGAATTACTACTTCGCTTAATGGAGGAGTATGATCCTGAAAATAATTCAGTGTTTAATGGGGCTCTTGCACTTCGTAATTTTTATGGGAAGTTCCCAGAAAATATCGAACTGATTGCAATCCTGCGTAATATTTACGGACAAGACTTTATCGATATTTTTGAGAAATCATTAGAAGATATTGAAGAGAACTTTACAGAATCCGATCAAAAGTTAGTTAAGAAATAATCTATTTATTTTTTCGCAATCATGCTTAAGAATTCATTCATAAGCGGCTTAAATAAACCTTGTTTTGCTAGCGCTTCCGCAGTTTCGTGTACTTCGAGCTGATGTGGAAGCGCTTTTTCAAATTTATCTAACAGCGCATCGAACAAAAGAAGCCCTTCTGCTTTCTCCACTACATATTGCTCGTTCAGTTTTTCACAAAGATTTAGTATACGTTCAATATCTTTTTTACGAGCTTTTTTCTTTATGATCAAAGAATAAAATGGACACTTCTCTTCATCAATCATTTTAAATAGTAGGTCTACGTAGTATTCAGCTTGTTCTAATCTTCTAACAACGTCCATTTTCTCCCTCACTTTCTAACACAAAGTCTTCTATTTCTGAATTTTGTAACACGAACAAAATATCGTGTGATACAATATATGTATATGTATTTTAGCCAAAAGGAGGTCTCGCCTCATGACACTTATAACAGTTGTTTTTGTCGCATTCGCACTTCTTGTTATATTTTACACGAATTTCATGACACATACACTGTGTGAACGAAAACAAATAGCTGCGAGCCGCCAGCCCGGTGTCTTTCGGGTTATTAATGTATGTATAACAATTTTATTAATTTCTAGTTATATAGAAATTATATTTCATGGAAAGTGAGGAAGGAAAGCCCCTTCCTCACTTTTTTCCTCTATAAGCAAATTATACCTACAATAACCAATAAAATAAACAGTACAAGTAATAAAATAAGTTGAGAATTCATCCCCATCCCCTCCTCTATTCTGTATATGCGGCATACGCCCAATATGGCACACTTTCAAAATCTGACACGTACTGGTTAATTTTTCTTTATCAATATGAAAACGCGTCGAAATATGATATATTAAATTTTGTACATATTGCTTATACTATAGAACAAAACATTCATCAAAACTTTATCCTCAGCCACGGTAAGCCCTGTTAAGCGCGCTTTACCAATATAAAAAGCAAAAGTATCAGTGAGACTTAATCGGGCTCTTATGAATTTAAAATTCATCGGTGTAGGATAAATTAAAAATACATAATAGTAGGAGTGTTTATCGAATGAAGAAAGCTATGCTTGCCTTAGCCGCAACAAGTGTAATCGCATTATCAGCATGTGGAACATCATCATCAGACAAAATCGTTACATCTAAAGCTGGTGACATTACAAAAGAAGAGTTCTATGAACAAATGAAAAATTCACCAACTGGTAAACAAACACTAAATAACATGGTTATGGAAAAAGTACTTATTAAAAACTACAAAGTAGATGAAAAAGAAGTAGACAAAAAGTTTGATGAAACGAAAAAACAAGTTGGTGATCAATTCGATACACTATTAAAACAACAAGGCATGAAAGAAGAAACATTTAAAAATACTATCCGTGCCTCATTAGCTCAAGAAAAAGCGATTGAACAAGCAATTACCGATAAAGATGTAAAAGCAAAATTCGAGGATTATAAAAAAGAAATTAAAGCAAGTCATATCCTTGTAAAAGATGAAGAAACTGCTAAAAAAGTGAAAGATGAACTTGCTCAAGGTAAATCTTTCGAAGAATTAGCAAAACAATACTCTGAAGATACAGGTTCAAAAGAAAAAGGTGGCGACTTAGGATTCTTCGGACCAGGGAAAATGGTAAAAGAATTTGAAGAAGCAGCTCAAAAGTTGAAAAAAGGTGAAGTAAGCGAACCTGTAAAAACACAATTTGGTTACCATATTATTAAAGTAACTGATAATCACGCAGATGCAACTTTCGATAAAGCAAAAGCTGATATTAAAAAATCACTAGCTCAAGAAAAAGTACAAGATGGACAATTCATGAACGACCTTATGATGAAAGAAATCAAAAAAGCTGACGTAAAAGTTGACGATAAAGATTTAAAAGATCTTTTCAAAGAGCCAAAAGCTGACGATAAAAAAGACGAAAAGAAATAATGAAAAGCTCGGGCTAAGCCCGAGCTTTTTTATGTCCCCTCTTCCAGGGGGAAATTGTGTACAGATTGGGTAAATGAAATTACATGATTGACTCTTCTATTCTATAGAAAGGATAACGTCTTTTTCATTTTATGGATAGTGTAAAATCTTAGTTAGTTTTACACTATCTTCGTTACCGAAAGTTTATTTTGTCATTCGTTTAACTAAAACCATCTTTTATGCATTTCATTTAAAAACATTTCTGTGATTCTAAATCCTGAACTTTCCCCTATAATAGAGTCAATCCCACAATGCGGACAAACTGCTGTGTTATCATCATCCCACCACTCTGTAATTTTTTCTGGATGGAAAATTTCTAAACAATAGAAACAACCACATATAACATCCTTTTCTAAGTGCTTTCTATTACGAGAACAAAAACGATGTGCTTCCTCAAAATATTTTTCCATCAGCATCCCCTATTCCTGATTTTTTCTACGCTTTACTTAGATCATCCTCGGTAAAATCACAATTCTTTCTTACAGAAAAACAAAAAACCCTTGATTCACAACGCGTGGAACCAAGGGTTTATCTCATCATTATTGATTAAATTAAGAAACTATGTTAAATTAGTACAGAAACACGTTTTCTAAAATACACAGAACGTATTTATCCGTATTTTAATTGTACAACAAAACCTTTCTTCAGTCAACCTCTATTTTTCACTTTTAAAGGAGTGCTTACGTATGAACAAAAAACTTGATCTAGAGCAAAAACGATTGGATACCGTAATCGAAACGATTACGCAGCAAATTGATAAGCTGGAAAACGAAACTGGCAGACGCCGGGCAGAAGTAATCAACATCCGTAAACACTTCTGGGATGACGTTAAAGTGAATACAGATACTTTTGATGATTACCTTGAAACAGTTATCAACTTAAGACAACAAGCTCAATCACTAGCTGTTACACAAATCACCCATAAACACACCTTTAATCGACTTGCCGCGCTGCGACGTATGCAAAAAGCACCTTACTTCGGACGCATCGATTTTACTGAAGAAGGCGAACCTGCCGCAGAACAAATCTATATCGGTGTTTCTACCCTTACTGATGCAAGCGGAGAAAACTTTCTTATTTATGACTGGCGCGCCCCAATTTCAAGTGTTTATTACGACTATCCACCAGGACCGGCTGAATACAACACACCAGGCGGCGTAATTCGCGGTAATGTGGAGAAAAAATTACAATACATTATTCAAAATGGCGAGATTGATTCCATGTTCGATACGAGCCTCACAATCGGTGATGAAATCCTGCAACAAGCGCTCGGGAAAGGTACAAACAAACATATGCAGAGCATCGTCGCTACGATTCAGCGTGAGCAAAATGAAATTATCCGTCACGATGAAGGCCGACTCCTTATCGTTCAAGGAGCTGCTGGTAGTGGTAAAACATCAGCTGCCCTGCAGCGAATCGCCTACTTACTATATAAATATCGCGAATGGCTAAAAGCGGATCAAATTATTCTCTTCTCCCCTAACTCTATGTTCAATAGCTACGTATCTAACGTACTACCTGAACTCGGTGAAGAAAATATGCAACAAGTAACATTCCAAGAATATTTAAATCATAGACTAAGTAAGTCATTTGATGTGGAAGATCCTTACGAACAATTAGAATATATGCTAACTGAAACAAATAGCGCAAATTACAAAATTAGAAATACGAGCATCCGATTTAAAGCATCCACTCAATTTTTCGAAATGATTAGAGCGTACAGACAATCTCTTGAAACTTCAGGCATGCTATTTAGAGGAATGAAATTTAGAGGAAAACTGATTGCCTCTGCTAAAGAAATTACAGAGCAATTTTACAATACCGACTCCTCCCTCCGCTTCCATAGTCGAATTGAGAAGTTAACGGATTGGCTAAATAAGCAAATAGATGCACTTGAAAAAGCAGAACTGAAAAAGCCTTGGGTAGAAGAAGAAATTGAATTACTTAGTAAAGATGAATATCAAAAGGCTTATAAATACTTGCAGAAAAAAGGCGAGTTTGACGACAACTCCTTTAATGATTATGAGAAAGAAACGAAAGTACTCGGACGTATGATTGTCCGTAAAAAATTGAAGCCTCTTCGTAAAGGCGTTCAAACATTGCGCTTTATCAATTTTACAGGCATATATAAACAACTTTTCATAGATGCATCATGGGTTACTGGAGAAAAACCGAAAGAATGGGATGACATTTGCTCATTAACAGTGAACATGCTCGATGAAGGAAATCTATATTACGAGGATGCGACTCCATTTTTACTTTTAAAAGAATTAATTGAAGGCTTCCAAACGAATAGATCGATTAAACATGTACTCGTAGATGAAGCACAAGATTACTCTCCGTTCCAGTTCGAGTTTTTAAAACGTCTCTTCCCTGCCGCAAAAATGACGGTACTCGGGGACTTTAACCAAGCAATATTTGCCCATGCGAGTGAAACAGTGAATTTTAATACACTTACTAGCTTATACGGACCAGATGAAACGAACGGCATTAACTTAACTCGTAGCTATCGCTCAACAAAACCGATTATTGAATTTACACGAAATCTCGTACCAGAAGGAAAAGACATTCACGCCTTTGAACGTGACGGCGAGAAACCTATAGTGACGAAAGTAGCTGATTACAGCGAACTTCATGAGCATATTACTGCTAAAGTTGCTGAACTACAAAAACAAAATCACAACACGATCGCAATTATATGTAAATCCGCAACTGAAAGCGCCGCTGCATACGAAGCACTCCATCATATCGAGAATATTAAACTCGTGAAGAGTAACTCAGCCGAGTATGAGCAAGGCATCGTCGTGATACCTGCTTATTTAGCAAAGGGTATTGAATTTGACGCTGTTATTATTTATGATACTTCTGAAGATGTATACAGTGATGAGAGCGTACGTAGATTGTTCTACACCGCTTGTACGCGCGCGATGCATGAGTTGCAACTTTATAGTGTTGGCGAAGTTAGTCCTTTTGTGCTTGGGGCTGATTCGGATAGTTTTGAACTAATAACTAAAACACCTTGATGATTCAAGGTGTTTTTCTCATTCTAAAAGGAATATCTTTACGTCGATATACACTTAACACAATCCCCATTAAAAGCGCATGGAATACAGTCGGTGTTAATCCATAACTAATAAAAGGTAATGATATAGAAGCACGCGGTAATAATCCTAAAATCATGCCAACGTTACAAATAAAATGGATTACAAAAAGAGTCACTCCGCCAACGAGCAGCAATTTACCATAACCGTCATTTATTTTATAAGCTATGTTCATTATTCTTACTGCAAAAAGAGAAAGAATAATGACAAGAACTAGCGCAAGCACATATCCATAATAGTAAGTCAAACTTGCAAATACAAAATCAGTATGCGCAGCAGGGATAGACTTTATATTTCCATATGTACCAAACCAACCTGCCGACGACATCGCCTCTTTTAAACGTAAATACCATAGATCATGCTCTGGGTTTAAAAACCCTAAAACTCTAGCTATCCGGTATTCTTTTACAGCAGGCCAGGAAAATAAATCCCTAATAATGAAGAGAAAAATTGGTAAAATAGTAATGAGCCATGCTGTTTTCTTTCCTAGCTTACTCCACCAAAGCATAACGAATACCATCGTAATATAAATATAAATCGGCACCATAATTGATGTAGTTAAAAATAGATATAAAGAAAATACGTACAGCATGAAAAGATGTATAAACTTTAATCTACTGTTATTAAAAAATGAAGCCCAGGCTAGAAAAAAGAATGGTATTGTCATTAAACAGTCAATTTTGATGGGACCAATTTTTATTAACGCTTCCCCATTCACAGAAATAGTCGGAAAACATTTTATAGCTAACAAGATAAGTACACCAATTGTATAAAACAGCCACCCGAGTCTCTCTAACTTCCGATAATCAAATAGCATCATCCCAATCGCTGTTGTAACACCAAGAATTACAAATATCACCTTATTCATTAATAAGTCAGCATGTCCAAGAGCTAAAACTGGCAAAAATCCTAGCCCCATCGCAGCCACTAATAAACCAATTAAGAACCAATCAACCTTTGGCTTATGTAATTTATTCAGTTCCTGGCCAAGCTTAATTGGACTTCCCATTTGTTCAACAGCCTTATCTTCAGCAACTTCCTCACTTAATCCTTTATCCATCCACATATTCTTCGCCTGTTTTAAGTGAAAGTCTAGTTCCATCGCCACCAAATCCATCGCTTCTTTTGATTTAATATGGTTCGTAACTTCTTTTAAAAAACGCTCCCCTTTTTTGTTCAATTCCGCCTCACTCCTGTACTAATCCTTTTAATATAAATCGTGCCTTCGTAGCATTCTTCTCTGCCTTTCGCAGCATCTTGTTTCCTTTATCATTTAATTGATAATATTTAGCTCCCGCATGATCCCAGCTAGATTGGATAAAGCGATTCTGTTCTAGACGATGCAATAAAGTGTATAGAGATCCTTCATCACCTTCGAATTTTTGAATTCCTCTCCCCCGCAGTAACTGCATCAATTCATAACCTGTTTTTTCATTCATAAGAAGTTGCAACACTGCTAAAAGGATGTCTTCTTCCTTTTCGGACGATTGATTGATTTTTTCGCGCACCCGCTTTTGGTGCTGATCAGAAAAACTCAAATGTTTAAACGTTGTGTTCTCCATTGATTTTCGCAAACCTTTTAATCGATCTTCCATTTGATTATTCCTCCAATCCTTTCTTCAAAAGCTCCTTCGCTTTTTTCAGTCTCGTTTTTATCGTGTTTTCCTTCACTTCTATTACCGTAGCAACCTCTTTAATTGATAATTCCTCATAATAAAATAGATAAATCACTTCTCGATATTTTATCGGTAAACTCATTACTGCAGAAGCCAGTTCACGATCCTCCGCATTTTGAATGACAGTTTGTTCCACACTTTCTTTTTGACTCTCCATATACGTAAAGTCATCCTCTGTCACGATAACTTTTTTGTTATACCAACTTTTTAAATAGTCCTTACAATGATTGATTGCAATTCTCCATAACCATGTTTTTAAGTTCGAATCCCCTTTATATGTATGAAGATATTTATAGCATTTCACAAATATATCTTGCGTTAAATCCTCCGCAACCTCTTTATTATTCACATACGAATACACAAGCTGTAGGACTTCTTGTCCATACTTGTTCATTATTTCGTCGATAAGGTCCTCCTTATCTTCTATTTCAAACGCTTCTATCGTTAATTCATCCACATCATTTCCTCCTTCCCATATATTAGACGACGCACCGTATGGAAAAGTTTTATAAATGTATAAAAAAATACGATTGGCAATCACATTTTTTATAAAGCACTTCCTCAGTAAATTACATATAATAAACCGAATAGTCGTTACAATGCGTTCACCTAAAGAGCGTCTTTCTCCCAAGGCGCTCTTTAAGTTTACAATAAGGATTTTGTCTTAGTTTTATATCATCAAGATTCCCCTCATCGCTAAATTAAAAAGAGAACCGATTTAATCGAGTCCTCCTTCTTTCTAACGCTCACTTAAAGAATCTAATATATCATGGCCATACAAAGATGAATCGAAAATATCAAAACTAATATATTCTTCATACAAGTGTAGTATTTAAACTTCTATACATAACGCAATTGCATGAAAACCTTAACTTGTAGGAAACTCATAAACAGGTTATATATGATAAACCACAATTTACACAACCACCATTTAAAACTAGGGCTTTTCATCCATATGTCTTGTTCCCTATTTTAAAACATAATACAATGAATACGTAACTTAATAAGCTATAACTAGTAGGTGTGGCAATCATCTCTTCCATTTTGAAAAAAAGGGGGAGGTGATAATATGATCGCGATGTTTGTAATTAAATTAGTGTATGGTATCCTAACCGGAGCTGGCGTTGTCATCGGTAGAAGATACGTCGGTCCATGGCTAATTTCTGTATACAAAAAAGCGAGAACCACCCTGCTTCGTGGAAAAGGTAAGGGCGGTTCTCGGCTAAAACGTTAATGTAATTGTCTTATAACCGCACCTACTACCACCACAATAGCAAGTTAGGTTACAAAGGCAGAAGTTTCTCAGGCTTCTGTCTTTTTTATTTTATGCAAAATTCACACTAAATACTCTATCATCATTGTAACACATTTTATTTATTTTTAGTCAAGAGAAAAAATCACCTAAAAGGCTCCCCTTCAGGTGGTTCTCTATTTTACGCTAACGCAGCTACCTGCTCTTGTTGATCTAGACTTTTTCTAGTTCAGCTGTGCCGCTCTCATCATTTATAGCACCAATAAAGACGGATTATGGACCCGCTTCATAACAGTAGGATTAAACAAGGAACAACACCTATTACGAATATAAAAAATCCTCTCACTACATAGTACCTATGTTTTCAGCGATACTCTATTACCATCAAATTAAATTTGTATAATTTAAACTACAGAATAGCGAGCTAATTTTCAAATATCTTCTTTCGCATAACCCTAAATTTATTATCCAGTTGCATTATGCTTATAAATAAAAGATATCCTACCGACGCACCGAACATATTTATAGCAATCCGCCACACATCAAAAACATCAGACAAAGTTAGTAAATGTAATATCTCCCAAACAAGAAAGGTCATAACATACCACTTACGAGCTTTCTTATAGTTAGTCACTTTATTAATCAGCACTGGAACGAAAAATCCGAATGGAACTACTAATATTATATGTTGTAAAACGCTTAACCAATAAGTTGAGTTTCCCCAAGGACCTGGATGTGCAATAAAATCTTTAACTTGCCAAAGTGTTATTCCAAAAAGTTGTAATAACGTTTCTAAATCAGATATATGTAAAAATTGCTGCCAAAATTCAATGGGATGATAGACAGTCCCACCACCTGTCAAACTGCGAACAGAGTCAAATGTAGAAGTTGAAATAAACGTTCCTAAAAAGACAATAAAACAAATGATTATATAAGGAATACATAAAACTTTTGATAACACCTTTAATGGCCTAGGAACTTCGTATACCGATTTATTAATCTCTACGCCAATAACTTTTGATTCTCCAAAACTTTGAATCGCTTTATAAATCGCTTCTTTTTCATTCATACCTTGTTCCATATATTCTTCTTTCAAGCTGTTCAAGTGATCATACATTTCTAGAAATAACTCATCCTGTTCAATATCACTAAGTTCTGAATAGGCTAAAATAGACTTAATATACTCATCAAATTCACTCATAAATAACTCCTTTC
Organism: Bacillus sp. N6; assembly: GCF_052805735.1. Taxonomy (NCBI): domain Bacteria; kingdom Bacillati; phylum Bacillota; class Bacilli; order Caryophanales; family Bacillaceae; genus Bacillus; species Bacillus sp. N6. The sequence goes on along the minus strand of NZ_CM127843.1, from coordinate 1,010,156 downwards.
TGACAAGCTTGAATTAATGCTGTTACACTTTCCCAAGAGTTCACTTTCTTCTGCAATTCTTTTTTCCCTTTATCTGTAATAGTATAGAATTTCCTTTTCATCCCATTCTCAGATTCATTCCAATAAGATTCAAGAAACTCCTTTTTCTCTAATCTCTTTAAAGCAGGATACAAAGTTCCCTGTCCCATACTATACAAATCTTCACTTGCATCCTTTAAACTTTGAGCTATTTCGTATCCGTATGTATCACGTTTTGCAATGATAGAAAGCAATAAAATATCTATACTTCCCTTCAAGATTTCTTTATCCAACAATACCACCACCTTATATACATCGTATAACAACATATGTCGTTACGCAATATAGTTAGAAGAATATTCCATAAAAAAAGAAAAAACCACCTAAAGGCTTCCCTTCAGGTGGTTCTCTATTTTATGCTAACGCAGCTGCCTGTTCTTGTTGATCTACAGGAATTACAGCGTCTGTTAGTGCTTTTTCTAGTTCAGCTGTATATTTCATTTGTTCTTCTTTGCTCCAGCCTAGTTTCGCAGCCATGTAGTTGATTACTGCTTCTTTCCACTCGTATACCCAGTGGATGTTGAAGAATACAGCGCCTCTGCGGCGTACGAAGAAGTCAACTGGTTTTGCTGTCATTTCGTAATCCATTGCGTATACAAGTGGGATTAGAACTTCAAGCGGCATGTTGTATTCTTTCGCTTCTTCTTTATGTTTTTTCGCTAAGTCGAACAGTACATCAACGTTAGAGCCGTAGAATTTCGCGAACTCTTCTGCTTGTACTTTCGTTAAACCAGATTTTGTACCTTCGTCTGCTTTTTTCGCAACAAATGCTGGGAATCCGTGTGAACCATCTACATGTCCACCAGAGATTGGCATATGTTTCGTATCGCTCTTCGGATATGCGCTATGACCTTCTTTTTGTAATAAGTTCGTTACGTAATCTACTACCATTTCAGCCATTTTACGGTATCCTGTTAATTTACCACCTGCGATTGTAATTAAACCAGATTCAGAAGTCCAAATTTCATCTTTACGAGAAATTTCAGATGCATTCTTACCTTCTTCATAAATTAACGGACGTACACCAGCCCAGCTTGATTCAATGTCTTTCTCTGTAATTTTCACGCTTGGGAACATGTAGTTAATCGCATTAATGATGTATGTGCGATCTTCTGTTGTCATTTGTGGTACAGCTGCGTCTTTATCATAGAACGTATCTGTTGTACCTACGTATGTTTTTCCTCCGCGAGGAATCGCGAACACCATACGTTTATCTGGTGTATCGAAGTAAATCGCTTGCCCGAGTGGGAAACGTTTTTGATCAATTACTAAGTGAACACCTTTTGATAACTGAAGTACTTTTCCTTTTTTCGAGTTATCTTTTTCACGAAGTGTATCTACCCAAGGACCAGCTGCGTTTACAATTTTCTTACCGTAAACTTCATATACTTCACCGTCTAGTAAATCAATTACACGTACACCGCATACTTTTCCATCTTTATATAAGAAACTGTCTACTTTTGCGTAGTTAACAGCTTTCGCACCATGCTCAATCGCTTCTTTCATTACTTCAATTGTAAGACGCGCATCATCTGTACGATATTCTACGTAGTAACCGCCGCCTTTTAATCCTTCTTTTTTCACAAGAGGCTCTTTATTTAATGTTTCTTCACGGTTAAACATCTTTCTGCGCTCGCTTCGTTTTACACCTGCTAAGAAGTCGTATACACGAAGACCAATTGATGTACTAAATGATCCGAACGTACCGCCTGTATGGAACGGAAGTAACATCCACTCTGGTGTTGTTACATGGGGACCGTTCTCATATACGATCGCACGCTCTTTACCCACCTCTGCTACCATTTTCACTTCAAGTTGTTTTAAATAACGTAGACCACCGTGTACAAGCTTCGTTGAACGACTTGATGTACCTGCTGCAAAGTCCTGCATTTCAAACACAATTGTTGATAACCCGCGTGTTGCTCCATCTAATGCAATACCAGAACCAGTAATACCTCCACCAATTACGATCACATCTAACTCTTGTTTATTTACTCCGTTTAATACGTCTTTACGTTGTTTACTTGAAAATTTCATGGTAATTCCTCCCTTTGATAACGAAAAAAGAGACCACAAACTCCGCTATAGATTTCGCCTCTATAGCGCGTTGTGGTCTCTCCAAATCTCCTACCGAATTATTAACTTGTCACCATTATAACACTGTTTATGATTATTTGAAAGCTTTTGTTGCTTCAATTGCCTTTTTCCATCCAGCATATAGCTCTTCGCTTGTTTCCGCTTCCATCGTTGGTTCAAAGCGTTTGTCCATATGCCACTGTGATTTAATTTCATCTTGGTTTTTCCAATATCCAACCGCAAGACCCGCTAAGTACGCTGCACCTAGAGCCGTTGTTTCGTTGATCACTGGACGCTCTACAGGAACATCTAGAATATCACTTTGGAACTTCATTAAGAAGTTATTTTTAACTGCTCCGCCATCAACACGTAATGTGTTCAGTTCAATACCTGAATCTGCTTCCATTGCACATAATACATCTTTCGTTTGGTAAGCTAAAGATTCTAGCGTTGCACGAATGAAATGCTCTTTCGTCGTACCGCGTGTTACACCAAACATAGCGCCGCGTACTTCACTATCCCAGTAAGGTGTTCCTAGTCCAACGAACGCTGGTACAATGTATACACCGTCAGTTGATTCAACGCGAGAAGCATATACTTCACTCTCACTTGCATCTTTAAACATGCGCATTCCGTCGCGTAACCACTGAATTGCAGAACCTGCTACGAAAATACTTCCTTCTAATGCGTAGTTTACTTTACCATCTATTCCCCATGCAATTGTTGTTAATAGACCGTGCTCAGAAGCTACTGCTTTTTCACCTGTGTTCATTAACATAAAGCAACCAGTTCCGTAAGTGTTCTTCGCCATACCTTCACCGAAACAAGCTTGTCCAAATAATGCTGCTTGCTGGTCACCAGCTACACCTGCAATCGGTACATTTTGACCGAAGAAGTGGTAATCAATTGTTTCTCCATATATTTCAGATGATGGACGTACTTCTGGAAGCATACTCTTTGGTATTGTTAACATTTCTAGAAGCTCATCATCCCACTGTAAGTCGTGAATGTTAAACATTAACGTACGTGATGCGTTTGAGTAATCTGTTACGTGTGCTTTACCACCAGATAGTTTCCATACAAGCCATGAATCAATTGTTCCGAATAATAGATCGCCGTTTTCTGCTTTCTCTCTTGCACCTTCAACGTTATCTAAAATCCACTTTACTTTCGTACCAGAGAAGTATGCATCAATTAAAAGACCTGTTTTTTCGCGAACCATTTCGCTATAACCTTTTTCTTTTAACTCATCACAAATTTCAGCTGTTTGGCGAGATTGCCATACGATTGCGTTGTAAATTGGTTTACTAGTTGTTTTATCCCATACAACCGTTGTTTCACGTTGGTTCGTAATACCGATACCAGCGATTTGTTCTGGTTTTACATCTGCTTCGCTTAAGCAAGTTGCGATAACTGCTAAAATAGATCCCCAAATTTCTTGTGCATTATGCTCTACCCAGCCCGGCTTTGGAAAATGTTGTGTAAACTCTTTTTGAGCTGAATGAACAATTTCACCTTTTTTATTGAATAAAATTGCACGTGAGCTTGTTGTTCCTTGGTCTAATGAAAGAATATATTTTTTCATATCGGTTTCCCCCTTATGCTACTTTTCTACTATTTTTATTGCTTCCGCTTTTTTTACTTGTCATATAAGAGATTGCTAGTACAATCACAGTTGCGATAATCACATAAATAAGTGCTGAATTTTGTTTTCCTTCAAATACAACTTGATGGAATAAACCTGCAAGTGATCCACCTAAAATTGGACCTACTACTGGAATCCATGCATACTTCCAGTTTGAACCGCCTTTTCCTGCAATCGGAAGGAAGAAGTGTGCGATACGCGGACCTAAATCACGTGCTGGGTTAATTGCGTATCCTGTTGTCCCACCTAATGATAAACCAATACTTACAATTAAGAAACCTACGATAAATGGATTTAATCCATCTGCAAATTTATTTGCACCAATTGCTAATATACCAAATACTAAAACGAATGTTCCAATCATTTCACTTAAAAGGTTTGCAAATGTGTTCGGAATTGCTGGACCTGTTGCAAATACACCTAACTTTGTTCCTGGGTCTTCTGTTTCTTTCCAGTGTGGTAAGTAATGTAAATATACGATAACTGCCCCGATAATTGCCCCAATCATTTGTGCTACGATATAACCTGGTACGTCACTCCATGGGAACGCTCCCTTAAATGCTAGTCCTATCGTTAAAGCTGGATTCAAATGTGCCCCACTAATTGATCCAACCGCATACGCTGCAACCGCTACTGCTAAGCCCCAGCCCATTGTAATAACAATCCAACCTGAATCTTTCGCAAACGATTTCTTTAAACTTACACCAGCACAAACGCCGCCACCAAGTACGATTAACAACGCAGTCCCTATTAACTCTCCTAAAAATGCTGACATAGTATCCCTCCACAATCAATTTAAACGCTTCCAAATGTGATAGAGGTAAAATGAATGGCCATTCGTTTTTGTCAAAAGAAAAAGACCCACAGCTTTGCACGCTTCTATATAAATTTATATAGAAACAATGAAATGTGGATCTCTTCTTTTCTCCGTCACGTTTATTAACTTGTCTATAATGTTAACCTCTTATGAAAGCGGTGTCAACAGAATTTTTTCACATTTTCGTCACTTTTTTTGGTAATGTTTCCATAGTTCGCGTTTTGACGTCGTAATCGCTGTCGCACCAGCGTTTAAAGCTCTTTCCACATCTTCTACAGTACGAATAAAACCACCTGCTAAAATCGGTACACCAGTACGCTCTTTCACTTCAGCGATAATATCCGTCATTGCTCCTGGAAGCACCTCAATATAATCCGGTTTCGTCTTATCTAAAAGATTGCAGCTCTTCTCCATCGCACTCGAATCGATTAAAAAGATGCGTTGTATTGCCACAACACCTTTTTGCTTCGCCTTCATAATAACGCTCGCCTTTGTCGAAAGTAACCCGTACGGTCTAAACTCCTGACATAAATATTCCGTCGCATGCCCATCACTCTGCAAGCCATGAATTAAATCCACATGTAAAAACACCTTTTTACAATATTGCTTCGCAAGTGATATAACACTCTTCAATTGGCCGACATGAATATCTAAAATAACGATATATTCATACGAACTATGTAATAGCTTTTCCAAATCTTTAATTTGCCTCACTGCCGGCAAAATCTTCTGTTCATGAAATTCCATTCTAAATGTCCCGATACGATAAATTTAACTAAATCTATACAATTCAATCAAATTTACACGAGTTAGTGCTTCATCGTGTTCTCGCAACCCCGAAGGGACGAGGGGTATAACACTCCACACGAGGCAGTATCGTTACCTCCTATTATCAAGCATTTATTTTACCCATCTTGATAAATTTATCGCAGCATTTACATCCCTATCGTGATGGCTATTACATGAAGCACAACGCCACTCACGAATCTTTAAACTCCACTGTCCTTCTGGTTGAACTGAATGGTCGTATTTAACTCCGCAACATGAACAAATCTTGCTTGAAGCGAACCATTTATCAGCTTTTACATACGCAATGCCATACTTCTCGCACTTGTATGATAAACATTGAAAGAAGAAGTTTAATTTTTGAAATGAAAATGCTCTCGATAGTTTTTTGTTTTTAAACAGGTTTGAAATAGATAAGTCTTCCACAACAATTCTCATTGGTTTGGTTTTCACCAATTTAGCTGTTGCTTGATGGATATGGTTATTTCGGATATTCGTAATTTTTCTAGATAACCGCAGGTGCTCAGCTTTCGCTTTTTCATATCCAGCAGATTGAATTTTCACACCTTTTTTAAATCTCCTAGACATATCTCTTTGTGCTGACTTTTTCCTTTTCAAAAGTTTTTTAACCTTGGCATCTTTGTTTATATTTCGTTCTTTCATACCATTAGAAGCTACAAAAAGCTCTTTTAAACCAACATCCACACCAATCGACTCATTCGTTAGTTCTTGTAATTCAAAGTCTTCTTGGAACCCTACACTCATCCACCAGTGACGACCATCAAAGGTAACTCTTGGATTGGATGGTTTTTATTTCTTGGTAGTTGTTGGCTTGTTTTCACTTCTCCAATAGACTGAATGTGAACTACTTTCTTTCCTATAATCAGTCTTTCATAATTAGCATAAAATCCTTGGATTACATCTTTTTTGGATTTATAAGAAGTGTGAGAACCATTTTTGTACTTTTTGAACGAATGTTTTCTCGCCGCATCAAAATCTCTTGAAGCCTGTTTAGGAACTTGTGCATTAATGTCTTTTAACCACTCATATTTCTTTCGCTTCTTGATCTTTGTAAATCGTTTCTGTAAAGCTAACTGTGAAACAGATTTTCCAAATAGCTTATAGTATCTATCACTCATTCTTTTACAATAGTTATAAGCGAATCTTGCAGCACCGGCATGTTTTTTTAGCACTTGTTCTTGTTCAGGCGTTGGAATTAGTCTGACTTTCTTCGCCAATATCATCAGAATGTAACTCCTTTAATAAAGATTTGTTCTTCTGAATCGTAGCGTGTTCCACCAGCATTCTCGTAAGACTACTCGGATGCAAACCTGTTAATTCTGATACTTGACTAACTCGTAAAAATTTCATTATTATTCTTACCTCATTGAATCTACCATGGCACATACGTTCGATAGATTCAATGAGGTTTGATAGATTTAATTAAATGTATCTCGTTCAACTAAGGGCGCAATTCCTTAGCCAGTTCTCTTATGAACTTCTCATGTTTTCACATGAGCGCAGACTATATGTTTATCTCTTTAGAGATAGAGGATTTTTCCATCACCATAGGCTTGTGATGTACTCTCGTCAGTTATACGAGATAGTCGTTGAACGTTCATCCTATCCATTTTGACTTAGATGATTCGAGGCGGAAGACCCATTGTTCTAGTGTTTAGGATTTAACCTTGCACCATCTGATTGATTTTTTCTGCTTTCGCAACATTCACGCTCGCCATTTCTAGCCACGTTGTAGTTCAATCAGCTTTAGGGATTGCCCGCAGTTAACCCTCACTACTAGCCAATCACTTGACTAGCAGGGCTTACTGATATATTTAATTAACTTTGGTTATAAATGGTTAAATAAATCGTAACAGTTAGTTACCCTTCCTATCTATCCTTTATAGTACACAATTTGAGTAGAAAGAACAGCTAGTGCAGAGAAATTATTTCCTCTATTCTATATATTTTCTTCAACTTATCCGATCCCATACCACCTATAATCATGAATGCAAGGGGCAAAAGATTCATTACATATGGTGCATCTGCTACAATTGTAATACTTGCTCCTGCAAACTTATTTAGCATCCATACAACGATTTTGATAAGAAACAAAAATACTCCAAGCGTGAATAGACTATCGAAAAACACCTTCCATTTTGGATATGCTAATTGTTTACTATCTTCAATTACTTTTTGCGTCAACTCTTCGTTACTCCTTAACAATTCATCAATCGTAATACTGAATAAATCGCTTAAATGAATAATAATTTCAATGCTCGGATAGTTCTTTCCCGTCTCCCATTTCGAAACAGATTGCCTACTCACATGAAGTTTTTCAGCCAAATCATTTTGCGACCAATTTCTTTTTTCCCTTTCTTCTTTTAAACGCTCACTAAAAATCATACTGTGTTTATCACCTCTCTATGCCCACTATGTTCAAATAAATGATGAAGAGTAAAGCTAGTTATCGTTTCATTTCCTGCGCAACTTATGCGTTACAGCTTATAATGGCGCTATTTTATATGTATCTTCCCTATACTATGCTCCAATAATAATTTCCCGAACAATAATACAAAGAACGGATACTAATAAAGACTAGATTAGGCATAAAAAATACGCCATTCCTTCTTATCAGTCTCCAGAAAGAATAACGCAAATTTTCATTTTTACTCATCACTTTTCGGACTATATGAAAACCCCGGATATTTCACAACAGGCCACTTCTCCTTACGCAGAGAATCCATTACTTGCGGGCCAACATGTATATTACTCTCCACTATTTCTTTAGGAGTCAGTGCCATCCATTGATTTAACGATACATCTTCAAAACGATTGCTTCTGAACATCTCTAAAAACCATAATGTTTCGGTACCTGTATTTTGAATATAATGCCCCGTCGCAAACGGTACATATCCGACATCGCCAGCTCTATAATCAAATGTACGAGCGGTACCATTTCCAAGAAACACAGTCATTCTCGCTTCCCCTGTCAAATAATATTGCCATTCATCATTATTCGGGTGCCAATGAAGTTCTCTCATTCCACCAGGCTCAACCTCAACGAGCGCTGCTGCGATTGTTTTTGAAATAGGGAAATTTGTAGAATCTACAATTCGAACGCTACCACCAGGAGTCTTAATTGGCTTTTGTTTTAACAGTTCATGTTTAAATGTTAAAGGAACTTCCCCTTTCGGTGATTGAACTTCCTGACTTTCAAGCGAACCTGGCACCTCTCCTTGATAAATATAAACTTGACCTGAAGGGATAGAATGAAAAGCACTCTCAGGTACTCCAAAATTAGCCGACAATACTTCTTTTGGCGTATGCGCAAACCAATCAGAAATAGCTAAAGTAGATAAATCAGAAAAATGTCCATCATCGAAAACAAGTAGAAATTCACAATGTTCCAATCCTTGAATGGAATGCGGAATACCAGGCGGAAAATACCAAAGATCACCTGGTCCAACATCAGCAATAAAATTCCGTCCATTTTGATCAACAGCCGTTATGCGTGCCCGTCCTAAAAGCATATACGCCCATTCCGCTTCTTTATGCCAATGAAGTTCTCGTATTCCACCGGCCGTTAAGCTCATATTTACCCCAGCAATCGTCGTCGAAACTGGTAGTTCCCGAGCAGTAATCTCCCGAGACCACCCGCCGTGTTTCAAAATCATAGAAGTGTCCGAGAATGAAAATTTCAAGTTAGGAACTAATCCTGCATCCGTTATAGGCGGAACAAGCATATTCGGATTTTGAATATCTCGCATAACATTACGAGGTCCAGAATCAATTGCACCTGCTCCGTCGCTGCGGATTGGTTGTGGCACATTCCCTCCCGCTTCATTAACAGTACGTTTCTTCATGATTACACCCCTTTTTCATCCGGTTATTAGGTGAAAATCCTCCACCATAGTGTATGAATTGGGCTTTAGATGGTTACAGTTACTATGGAGTTACATCAACTGCCTATCATTATCGTTTTGTGTTGATAAAGTGAAGGTTTAATCAGCCCTCACCGATCGGGCTTTTACGGGATAAATTGATATCTCATTTCGAATCGCTGATATACTTCGGAAAATAAAAAATAGATAACAACATGTTACCTTAATCTTTATCACTATTCTGATTACACCCTTTTTTAGAGTGGCAATATTAACACTCTCTTTTTAAAATTCCATATCAAAATCCCTTATATTATTAACAGCGATAAAAAGGATTTAAAAATTATTATTTAAGGTATTTCCCCAAATCATCTAAGTTTCTCGTATGATTTAGAATGATTACATACTCAACTTCAACTTCTGTTACTACCATTTCTAGTACTTGATGGACTTCAATATAATCATTTTCATATTCTTTTGCCGAAGATACAATCTCTTCTAAGGTTCTTACAAATGTTTCAGCACTCCAGTCTTTTGTTGACAACGCCACATAGGTTTGAAATTTTTTTGTATTCATGTTAGTTCTTATCTCCTCCAACAACAATAAAACTATATATTTAGTATTTTAAATATAAAATACCCTCAAGCAAATATCAATTTTTTCATTTAATAAGTCTTCAATTTTAAAATGACAGCTAACAAACGAAACCTATACTTTTCTCTTATACAAATATTTAACATAATAAAAAAGAAGAGAAATACAATATATTTCTCTTCTTTAAACGTAATCTATTAAAGCAATACCGAATCTTTATCACTATCCTGATTACGTTTCTCGCGCTCTTCTTCTAAACGCTTCATATACACTTCGCCTTCTTTTTCGATAAACTCATTATCCATATCTTGCTCTTTTTTCGAAGTATATAAAACCATGTAGCCACTTAGTACAATCCCGACAATCACAAGATACACCCACCATGGTAATGTTTCCAAATCACTTCATTCCTTTCCTTAGACAAGCCTTATTAGTTTCACTTTATGAGGAAGGAAGTGGATTTATGCTTAAAATTTTTATTGTGGATGCTTCGCGAAAAATGCTTGTACATATTCCATAAACTCAATTGGTTCCTGACGAAACGGTGCGTGGTATCCTTTTTCAATAATATGAAACGTACTATTCGCAAATAGCCCATGATACAGTTCACCATTTTTCCAAGAAACACTCTTATCATGTCGTCCCCATATAATTAAAGTCGGTACCTTAATTTTATCTGCTTCCATCGCAATGCGGCGCTCTCTCATTTTCGTAAGCTGATCATAATGCTCTTTATCATCACGACTATTTTTCACTTCATTTTTATTATACTTCGCAATCTCAGTTACAGTTTGTAAGTCCGTCGATAGTGGTGGTACTTCATAACTTTCTTTTTGCTGGAAAGACTCTATCCCTGTAGCATCCGCCAAGATGAGATGCGTCACTGCATCCGGATATAAATACGCTAAATTAAGGGACATCTCTCCGCCCATTGAATGGCCGAGCACTGCAAACTGATCGTATCCGAGCTTCTTCATTAACTTATAATATAAATTCACTTGCGCAGGAAACGAATACTGAAAATCAACTGGCTTAGAAGAACGTCCAAACCCTAAAATATCAACCGCAATAATCGTATGGTCTCGCGCTAGTTCCGGATAAATATCACTAAACCCATCAGAAGAACCACCAAACCCATGCAGCATAAGTAAAGGAGGTTTCCCCTCACCAATTTGTTTAAAATAAATCGTCTGCCCATCAATTTGCGCCATACTCTCTTTCGTATTCAGCTTCATCATAACAGTATCTTTCACTTCTCCAACCTTCGCAATCGGCTTATCGACGAAATTACAAACAATTAACAAAACGAGCACAATACCGCTAATCATATAAAACTTAAACCGTTTCAAAGTTCCCGTCTCCTTTCTCTTGTTGCTATTTAAAGTTTTTACATTTTTTGGTTATTTTATGTTCTCTTTTTAATTGTAACTGGAACAGTTACAATTATACTAAAAAAATATAACTCATTTCTATTACTAATGGTTATTCTGTAACTATTATAGTTACATATTTAAAGTAAGTCAATTCTTTTCTATACATGGCCTGAAAATAGAAAAAGGGACTTCATGTTGAAGTCCCTTTCTTTGTTATTATAGTTGGCTTACTCCGCCGCCGTCGCCTCTATTATCTGCTGGTGCTCCGCCTGTTTCGCCAATGTTAACGTAGTCTGGTCTTGCTGGTGCTCCACCCGTGTCTCCCTTATTAAAGCTAACATATTTTAGTCTTGCCGGTGCTCCGCCTGTGTCTCCCTTATTAAGAGCAATAGTATTAAAATCGTGGGAACCTAAAACTGAAAAAGTAAATGCAAATCCAATTAATGCTAATACAATTTTTTTCATTATTTTAACGCCCCTTTTGCCACCTGTTTTTTCCTTGATTCATTACTCATGCGATAATATTTACTAGCCTTTTCATGATTGTTTATATTATAAAATTGATCTGCTAAGCGTTCTGTATATTCCTGAATACAGTCAAACAATTCTTCTCTTTCAAAGTAAGAAACTCCCGCTATAACAGCCTCCTCTAATGCATCAACATTTGTATTCATTACATTTAAAACCATGAATCGGTATTGATATTCTTGATTCTTCAACTGATTACAAATATGTAATCCTTTACTTATTATGACACTAGCTTTTTCAAATTCATTTATTTTTAAATATTCATCAGCTTCCAAGTACAGTGCTCTAAAATGATTAGGGGCTTTCTTTGTTACTTCGGATAAATGCCGAATTGCTAATTCTGATAAATTCTGATTTGCATATAGCAACCCTAAGTTATTTCTAACCATTAAAATATATTTTTCATGGTCAATTTGTTGAAAAATATTTAGTGAATGATTAAATATCTCCTCCGCTAACTCAAATTGATTTAAATCAACATAGCATAACCCCAATATATTCTCACATAAAGCCAAATTAATCTCATATCCTGATTGCTTCGTAAAATCTTCTTTTGCCTTTTTCAAGTAATCAATCGCATTGATTTGTTGATAAGAATGATAATAGAAATTCCCCATCCGATAATTAAACTCCGCATGTTCTATCGGATCTGCAATATATTTCAATAACTTCTCAGCTTGCTCATACTGTTCTTTCGCTTCGTTATAATTTGAAATTAATGTGCAATGAAACCCTTTAAAAAAGTGATAATAATAAGCTAAAAAGCCCTCTGTTGGAATTTCGAAAGATTCCACTTTATCAAAACTATCTTCTCTAACTGAAATCCAATCAACTAATGCATCATATCTAAAATTCAACAACGCATGATAAAGTAATACATCCTGATCCACATCCAACCCACTAATCTTACTTTCAATCTCCTCTTTCATTTCCGTAGCCTTCTCTATATTTTGCTGCAACATTACACGATACCAATCATCTAAAGAATGTTTCATTTGCTCCCGCGTTACTACATCTGCTCCCATACACTCGCATCCCCTTTTCTCCAAAATTACAAAATTAGGATTTTTATACAATTATCAAAATTGTATATTACCACTCCTTTTCTATGTATTGAAAAATAATTATCAGAAAATTAAATATTTTAATTAATTATACCAAACTTTTCCTTTTTAATAACTTGAGAAACAATTGTCAGAAAACTTAACAAGACAAATAAAAAGCAAGCAATTCCAGCACTCCGCTAAAACTACTTGCTCTCCTACTTATTATCTCTATTTTTACTCTTTAATAAATTCCTTCGTACTTCTCACTGTATCAATTGGACGAACTAATTTTTCAATTTCTTCACGTTTTGGCTCTAGGAATGGAGGTAAAGATAATTTTTCGCCAAGCGTTTCGTATGGCTCATCTCCCATAAATCCTGGGCCATCTGTTGCGAATTCAAATAAAATTTGTGGTGCAACTCTTGCATATAATGATTCGAAGAAGTGACGGTTTACATAGCCAGATGAAGGAAGTCCTACGCTACTGATTCTCTCAATCCATTCTTCTAATACAGCGCGATCTTCTACGCGGAATGCCGCATGGTGCACTGTACCAAAACCTTGTTGTGCTTCAGGAAGAACTGTATTATGTTCTACAATAACAGATGCACCGTTTCCGCCTTTGTTCACTTCAAATAAATAGAATTCCCCTTCTTGCGCAACCTCTTTAAATAATAGAACTTTTTCTAACACTTCTTTGAAGAAGCTAAAGTTTGCAATACGGATAAATACAGGTCCTAAACCAGTGATTGCATATTCTAATGGTACTGGCCCGTTTTGCCACGGTGTACCTGATTCGATTCCTTTATCAAGTTCATCTGAGATTAATTGATATTGTTGGTCATCAAAGTCAACGAAAGAAAGAGTTTTCTTACCAAATTGCTCTTTAATTCCTGTATGTTCTACTTCAAGACGGTCAAAGCGTTTCACCCAATACTCTAATGCTGCATCAGTCGGAACACGGAATGAAGTTTTTGAAATTTCATTTGTACCGTGTACTCCTTTCGGAACACCTGGGAAATCAAAGAATGTCATATCTGTTCCTGCACTACCTTTATCATCTGCAAAGAATAAATGATACGTTTGAATATCATCTTGGTTTACTGTTTTCTTAACTAAACGCATTCCTAAAACGTGAGTGAAAAACTCATAGTTCTTTTCTGCACTACTTGTAATCGCTGTAACGTGGTGAATTCCTTTTAATTGGTTCATTTTATATTCCTCCAATAGTTTTTAATTTATATTTTCTCTCCTATTACTTCTCTTCAATAGGTGCTAAATTCGCTTCAATCTCTGCATGCTGATCTTCTAAGAACGGTGGTAAATCAAGTTTTTCTCCTAAATGTTCCACATCTCCATCAACTGTAAATCCTGGTCCATCTGTCGCAATTTCAAAAAGGATTCCGTTTGATTCACGGAAATATAAGCTTTTAAAGTAGAAACGGTCGATGATTCCTGAAGACTGGAAGCCTCTTTGTTTCACCTGTTCTTCCCAATAGGCAAGCTCTGCATCGTTTTTCACGCGAATTGCTAAATGGTGAATGCTCCCTCGGCCCGGCTTTTCAGTAGGTCCATCTAAATATTTCACAACGATTTCTCCAAAAGCCTCTCCTTTAATGGATTGAAAAATTGCTTCCTCTTCGCTACGGCTAACCTCTGTATAACCAAACATTTCTGTAAGTGTACTCGCCATTTTATCAAGTCTACGAACTGTCATTTCCACAGAACCCATTCCTTGAATTTGATGCTTTGCAGGAACTTCTGATTTCTCCCAAGTTTCCCAGTGCTCTACTTTTTCCCCGTTTGAAACGAGTAGTACTAAGCGAAGACCTTCAGCATCCTCAAATTGCAAAGCAGGACGATTTGCATATGTTGTCATTTCACTATGTTTCACATCAAATTTTTCAAAGCGTTCTTTCCAGTAATGCAAGCTATCCTCTGAAGGAACAAGTAATCCAATTCGAGTAATCGCATTCGTACCGCGATATGTTCTTCCTACTAATGGAATTTCAAAAAATGATAATTCCGTACCTGGACTTCCTGTTTTATCTCCATAAAATAAGTGGTACATTGACGGATCATCTTGGTTTACTGTCATTTTCACACGACGCAAGCCAAGCACGTTTTTATAAAAGTGATTATTTTCATTTGCATTTTTCGTAACCATTGAAATGTGATGATGCCCTTTAATTTTATACATTGGTTATTCCTCCGTTTCGTTTTACTAGTCAAGTGATAACTAAAAAAATAACATTTCCCACAACTAATATGGTTTTTAGCTTTTCAATTTATTCTTAATTATGTTTTTGTAAATTCATCTTAGTTTTTACTGTATAAGTTACTTTGTTTTTTAATCGAAAACAACTGAGTGTATGTTTTTCATATGACTCAATCGCTTTCGTTACTATCACTTTACACCTCAAGTGATTGAAAAGCAAGTGAAAAGTCTCGAATTCAAGATTTTTTTGTTAAATAACATTTAGGGTGTAAAATCATTAATTTCTGGATAGCGTCACATCACTATCAAGCTAAAGACTCAAAGCTCTCCATGCACATCAAGCTAACAAGAATACACTACCCCAAAACGATAAAAATGAACTTCGTTGCTATAAAAGACAACTTTTTTGTTCCGAGGGAATTATAGAATTTTATATCTTTACAATTATTTATGGGGAGTTAATTCATTTTTTTCAAGAATAAGTAATTTCTTAAATAGAAGTTCACGTACCTCTTCCTTATGATAATTAATTTTTGTTGATTGATAAGAAATTTAATGAATGATTATTCGAATATGCTTTCGTAAATGTTAAATGTAGTTTTTGGATAATGTTTGGTCAAGTTGATACTAATACCCTCGATAAACGAAAGAAAATTAAGAGTGTTCCGAGAAAAAGTAATTAAAAAACGCTCTTAATTTATTTAATTGAGTTATCATTTTATTCAAAAATCTGATTATTTATATAATTGACATTCTATTAAAACGCTCATTTACAGAAGAACATTATTCAAGTGAAGCCCTCTATAATTCAATTACAACTCCTTGAAAGTTTATGATACTATCCTGATCACACTTTTTATATTTAATGTTTTAAGGAAAAAAGCTATACTATAAGCGAAACTAAAAATCAGAAAGGAAATACCAGAACATGGAAAATTATATGCTATTTATCCTTACAGCACTCCTTATTATAATGATGCCTGGTCCCGGTTTTGCTTTAGTTACAAAAAACACTATCTCTCATGGTAGAAATGGTGGGATAAAGACCGTCTTAGGAACGGTATCTGGAATGATGATTCATACAATAATGGCTACACTAGGGCTCTCTGCTATCTTAATGAAATTTGCTATGCTATTTACATTAATAAAATATGCTGGGGCATTTTATTTAATTTATTTAGCTGTAAAGTCAATTAAAAGTGCCTTTTCTAAAAAAGAAGATATGTCAGGTTCAGTGGAAATAAACTCTAAGGATATTGGAACGGTTAAAAGTTTTAGACAAGGATTTACCACGGCAATCTTAAACCCAAAAACGGCTGTATTTTTCCTTAGTTTTCTACCCCAATTTATTGTGAGTAATCAAAGTCATTTCTTCCAATTTCTTTTGTTGGGATTCACATTTACGACTTTGACAGCAATATGGTATTTACTTTATATCTCTCTAATACGTCAATTAAGAACTTTTTTAAGAAAAGAAAAGGTGAACCGTACAATAGAGGGTATTACTGGCACAGTATTATTAGTATTTGGAGTTAGGCTATTTTTCCAAAAATAAATATGTAATAGAGAGAGTTTAAAACTTTCTGTTTTTCCAATAAATGAATCAATATAAAAAGTATGGCTTTCAAACAGTAAAAAAGTGAACAAACGGGTGTGTTTGTGGAATAAGCTTCAATAAAATAACCAAACTTTTTATAAAGAAGTGAATCGATTATATTAAAATTGATATAAAGGCGTTATCCTTTCCTATGATTTCTCAGAAAGAATAACGCCTTTCTCTTTTTAGAGGGTATTTTGTCTAGTTAGCTTGATAGCGATGTGGTTCTATCCCTTATAAATGTTACAAAAACATTTATAATAGCTCTAACTTGCACAATGCTTCCCGTTAATATAATACGCTGATTCTGTGAAAACCGTAAATACAACCTCTACTTCTGGAAGTCCAAAATCCATTACATATGTAGTAATGGCCTTGGCAAATCGATTACGAATTTCCTGTCCACGCTCGAACCATTTCACTTCAATAAGAGGAAACGCTTCTATTTCTTCTCCATTGAATACAAACGTAGAACTTGGTAGTTCCAACGTAAAATTATCCGTACCACACTCACAAATCTCTGCGAGCTCTTCTACTAATGGCTTGCTTATGTGTTTTAATTGTTCAGTAGTAATTCCACGAAACACAATATGCGGCATGTAAATCCCTCCTTTAGATAGTTTTATATTTGCCCACATCATAGCACAATTCTCCCACCTTTTAACAAAAATAGATGCTAAACAAGTTTCAACTCTTATTTTTAGGCCTGTTATACAGGCTGAAGCGATTCTAAGTATCTGCCATATTAAAGTTGATATGCTCCCATTCTAGTGGTGAGATATGTTTTAATCGTTCTTCGTTAACCCCATGCGTACTTCTTAACTATTTCATTTAATTTTTAATAAAGAAAACAGCCTCACTAAGCTTTTAAAACTTAATGAGGCCACTTTATTCACACTATTAATTATGGAACGTCGGTTTATAGAACGAACGATTATCAAGTGCGAAGACACGCTCTGTGTATTCACCTGGTTTTGTACGTCCTAATGCGCGGTCCATCATGTTCATTTTTGCATCTAAGTTATCGATGTAATGCAGAATTTCTGCTTCTTTTACTAATGGTGGTTTTGGGCTACCCCATTCCGCTTTTCCGTGATGAGAAAGGACGATGTGTTGAAGAATTAATACTTCTTCTGCATCGATTTGCAATTCGTCTGCTGCTTTACCGATTTCGTTCACCATGATAGAAATGTGTCCTAGTAAGTTTCCTTCTAACGTATACGTTGTAGAAATTGGGCCAGATAGTTCAATCACTTTACCAAGGTCATGTAAAATAACGCCTGCATATAGTAAGTCTTTATCTAATGATGGGTATAGATTTGAAATAGCTTTCGCTAAATCTAGCATCGATACGACGTGATAAGCTAGTCCAGATACGAACTCGTGATGGTTCTTTGTCGCTGCTGGATATTCTAAAAATTCGTTTTGATGCTTATTTAACAAATGTCTTGTTAGACGTTGAATGTTCGGATTTCTCATTTCAAATATGTATTGTGTAATTTTCTCAACCATATCTTCTTTTTTCACTGGTGCTTTTTCTACGAAATCCGAGATGTCTGTTACTTCATTTTCATTCGCAACACGGATTTGTTTCACACGTAATTGAATACGTCCTTTGTAGTTTAAAATATCACCAGCTACTTTAACGATTGTTTCTGCTACATATTGTTTCTCAACTTCTGGTGATACGTCCCATAGCTTCGCTTCAATATCTCCACTTGGATCTTGTAAGATTACTGTTAAAAATGGCTTTCCATTACTTGCTAGACCTTTTGTCGCTGTTTTAATTAACAAGAAAACATCGACTTGTTCACCAACTTCATATTCTGCAATTTTCTTTTTCATTCGAATTCCTCCACCAAATCAGTTACTTTTAGTATAGCATATCACAACTCATTTTCTTTACGCTTATGCGTTAATTTTACAATCTGTTTTTCTGTAAAATACGCGAGTAAATGCGCATGACATGTAAAGAAGATGACTTGTCTATCTTTTGCGATTTCCTTTATTAGTTCAATCGTTCGATCCGTCCTTACCGCATCAAAGTGCACGAAACTATCATCAATAATAAATGGGTAATCATGTTCAAATGTTTTCGCAAGTGCAAATCTCAGCGCTAAATATAACTGCTCCGCTGTCGCTTGGCTTAGTTCATGACTGTAAAAACGTATACCGTCGTTACGTTCAACAATGAACGGCTCCGCCTCTGACGGTGAAAAGATTTTACTATAGCGTCCGCCCGTTAAATAGACGAAATACTCTTCTGATTTTTGTAAAATACGAGGCAGATGCACTTCATGATAATATTGCTTCGTTTTCGTTAACACCGTTTTTGCGGCCGCATAAGCAGCCCATTTCTTCACTTGTTCACGCAATTGCGCTTTTTTCATTTCCCATTCATGCATTAAATCTCCGTACGTACTACCTTCTTCTAAATTCGCAATTTCCATACGATGTTTCGCGATGCGCTCTGTCAGTTCTTTCTCTTGCGCCAGACAGTTTTGTACGACTGTAATTTCTCTCTTTAATTTCTCTTCATAACCGTCAGCTTCGTAATGTTCAGCTAATGATAAACTCTTTAAACGCTGTTCTAACAGATCAATTTGCGGTAATAAACGCACTACTTGTTTCTCAGCATCTTCACGTTTTTCCGCTAGTTTACCTGCTTCTAAAAACATCTCTTCATCTGTAGCATCTGCAATATGCCATAAACTGTCTCGTTCTACTAGCAATTGCTTTAATTGTTCTTGCATAAACTCATATTCTTCTTGCCATTCCGCCAGTTTCTCTTTCAGCTGCTTACAAGTTTGTCTCTTCTCTTTCTCATTTTGCATAAGCCTTTGTGCCCCGTGTAGCTTACTATACTCCGCACTACCGATAACAGCTTCTAGTTTCTGTTCAAAATGCGAAATCATTTCATATAATGAAGATTTTCGCGTACCTTGCTTATCTAATTCACGATATAATTGCTGCATTTTTTCAATACGCTCAAACGCTGGCAATATGTGTGCATACGTATAAAATTCTGGGAACATATAGCGCGTTTTATATGCATCTACTTGTTCTCCCGCCTGGAACGTTTCTCTCTCCCATTCCTCATACGATGAAACGACTTTATCGTAAGCTCGCTCCATTTGCTGCAATTTATAAGACTCACGCTCAAATAGCTTCCGAACCTCTTCATCTTTTTCTAACTGATAGCGCACAGACAGCGCTTCTTCACTTTGTCTCCCGCCAGCACTTTGCTGAAGAGTAAGAAGCTCTTCTTGTAATCCACTTGACGGATCTTTATATAAAACAAGGGCAAGAACAATCCCTACAAAAACAATAACACTAATAAATAAGAGCGGGCGGTTATCAATAAATAAACTCGTGAATAAAACAAGCGTGTTAATAAGAAGTAACAGAAGACAAACTCTTTGCCACTGCTTTTTCTTTTGCATAGCTGCTCCTGCTTTTTCCTCATACTTGCGCTTCATTCTCTCTGCGCCCATACCGATAAACGCCGCATCTTGGAACGATTTCTCTTTCTCAACTAACGTATTTCGCTCTTCATCCACTAACATTTGTTTCTGAATCTGTCTTATATTTTCTTCTTGTTCTTCTAATTGCTCTTGCGCTACTTTAAAACGATCATCAAGCTGTGCTTTTTGCGTTTCTAATTCGCGCGCCTTTTGCACTGTTTGCGTAATCAGCTCTTTCGTTGCCAAACTCATATCAAACGAAAGGACTGTTTCTTTTTCAAAAGTAGCACCGATTTGTTGCTCTAGCTCTGCGATTTCTTCTTTTATATTCGCAATACTTCCTGTCATATCACGCATTTCTTGGCGTGCATTTTCATACGACAAATGCTGCATACGAAGTTCTTCTACATAACTTTCTTTTTGTAAAAACTCTTCATCTATTTGAATCGAGTCAATTTCCGATTGCACCGTCTCTATTTTCTTATGGAGCGAATCAACTTGTAACCTAAGCGGCTCCATCTTCGCCTTAATTGCTTCATAGCGCGCCGTTCCTTTTACAGGAAACTGCCCTTTTTCATTTTCTAACACTTTCTCATGCGCACGCTTTTCAATAACGAGTGGCTCAAGCGCTGCTAATATTTCATAATCTTGCTTTCGCTTTTCTGCATTCTCTTTTTCCACGCGAACAGAAGCAAGCTTCTCTTCACTTTCTTTTAACTGCTCCACTTGTTTTTCATACGTGCCAATTTTTCCTTGCCACTCTTTCATCTTCTCTTCAAGCTTCTTCATCTCTTGCAGTGACACGTTAATTTCCGGTTTACGCCCACTCGGTTTAAAGCGTTGATCCATTTCTTTTTCTAGCTTTTTATCTAACTGTAATAGCGCATCGCTTCCGACTGCACTTGCCGAAAATAAATAATTGCCAATATCCGCTTCGCCGAGCTGATGAATATTTTGAAGACCATGCATATCAAATGAAAAGACCGATTCAAATAAACTTTCATTCACCCCGCTTAATATATCGTTTAAAATCTCCTCGCCGCCCGTTTTCCCGTCTTCAAAATAAACGGTTACCTCGCCAGCTGCCGTCTTTGGCAATCGTTCAATTTTCAAACGGCCGTACTGCTCTGTTTGCACAGTCAGCGCACCGCCATACTTCCCGCCTTCTTTCGGCTCATAACGGCGCTGTCCTCTCGTCGGAAAACCGAACAAAATACTTTTCATAAACGAGCGAATTGTCGATTTCCCCGCTTCGTTTTCACCGTATAGTACCGTCAGCAAGGAAAGATCCATTTCCACATTTTCTAATTTTCCGTACCCATAAATATGGAGTTTTTCAATTCTCATTTTTTATCCCTCTCTTGCTGGAATAATTGTTCTAAAATAATATTTTCTGCTTCCTTTTGAATCTCTTTCTTCTCGTCTTCTGTAAAAGATTCAATACTATTACGCGCTACAGGAGATGTCCAAATGGTGCGCAACACGCCGTCCATATTTGTGAAAGCTTCTAGCTCCTTTAGCACACTACCGACGAAATGATTTTCCGCTTTCAAACGTTCGATTTCCGCAAAAGAAACCGTCTCATTTTTCCACTTCATTGCATATACGAAATCTTTTCGCTCTTCGCCAGATGCTAAAATGTGAAAAATCTCTTCCACACGCTTTTCATCACGCAAATAAGGAGAAAGTGGGCCCTGCCCTGTGAATACGACAGTTAAAAGCGTCCCTTCCTCTTCTCTTCGGCACTCATTCATCGCAGTTGACATGCTCGTCATAAGTTCATCAACAGTTTCAAGTCCATCAATACAAACTTCGATCTCATCCCATACAACATCTGCCGTATGGAAAAATGAGCAATGCGTTCCTTGTTTCGTAAGTTCAATAAGGTACGCACCCTTCTCACCTGTTTCCTTACGATGACGACCTTGTATGTTCCCTGGATAAATAATGTATGGCTCTTCTGATAAAATTTCACGTTTATGTATATGGCCAAGAGCCCAATAATCAAACTGTTTTTCTTTCAACTCACGAATTTGAAACGGTGCATAGCGATTATGCTCTGCATCTCCTTCCACACTTCCGTGAAGCATGCCAATATGAAAAGGCGCATCACTCATTTTCGTATACTGCGCTGTCATATTATCCGTTACCGCTTGCTGCAAATAACTAAACCCATAAATAGAAGCTAATAGCTCACCATTTTTATAAAATGATTTCTCTTCTACATAAGGCTCAGTAAATACATGAACATTTTCCGGAAACTCAATTGCTGCCCAGCTTCCCCCTAAATGATCATGGTTACCGTGAATAATAAAAACAGGGATATCGTACTGCGAAAGTCTCTTCATTTGCTCACGCACAAACACTTGCGCCCTCAAACTTCTCGTCTCCGCATCATACAAATCCCCAGCTAGTAATACGAAATCAACGCGCTCTTGAATCGCTTTATCAACAATACGCTCAAATGATTCAAACGTACTTTGCTTCATTCTCTCCCAAACAGACTGCGCCACATTCATCTCCATCCCTTTAAACGGACTATCCAAATGCAAATCAGCCGCATGTATAAACTTTACTTGTTTCACAAATAACGATCCTTTCTATCTTTCAAAAGTTTCATTTTATTAAAATTAATATCGCTGAAAACTAATCATCATCGAGAATGAAAATATTCTCGATGATTAAAGTTTCATTCTATTTTACCACGCAATGTCATATATTTCTTTGCATATTGTAGCGTTTTATGTCAAAATAATTATAAGATTCTGATTTTAATTATTGGAGGGAATTTTCATGGGAGTATACGTTCTAACAGTCTTTGAAAAAGATGGTTCAAAAGCATTAGACGAATCATTCGAGGCGGCAACTGAAAAAGAAGCGAAAGCAAAAGGTGAATCTATTTTACAAGAAAAAGGATTGCATGAAAAAACACATCGTTGTACATCTACTGCAGGTAAGCTCGTTTTATTCCAGCGCTAAAAAAAGAAGCGTCATCCGCTTCTTTTTCACTCTACTATATCTTCGTCACACCACGTAAACACCACATCTAGAATGCGATTACCAATACGTACGCGTTTATTCCATTTACCTGTTTGGATCTGATGTTGCAATTCAGCTTTCATCTTTTCCGTCCAGTCGTGAATCGTTTCACTACCGTCGTACGGATATACGCCTGGAAACTCTTCCTGCA
Organism: Bacillus sp. N6; assembly: GCF_052805735.1. Lineage (NCBI taxonomy): Bacteria > Bacillati > Bacillota > Bacilli > Caryophanales > Bacillaceae > Bacillus > Bacillus sp. N6. Next base: position 986,859 of record NZ_CM127843.1, on the reverse strand, counting down.
GTAGATGCAAGCTCTCTGCATCAAAATGAAAATGGAAGAAGTAGTTTGCTGTAAGCGATGGTTCTTGCAATCGTAAAAAATGATCATCAATTTGCTTTCTATTTCTATAGAAAGTAAAGATATTCACTTTACCGCTAGTAATTTGGTCAATTTGAATTTCGTGCTTCTCTATAATCACGTCTTGTCCACCTCGTTGTATACTATCTTTAGTATATATGTCTTTTGCAACAAAGTTAACCATTTTCGCGCGAAATTCATTTCCTTCATTATATTACCTGTACCTCCATATGCAATCAGAACAAATAAAAACAAAGTTGAAGGGGAGCGATCACATGTATTTCGGAAGCAAAGGTTGGTATGTAAAAGAACTTAAAAAATTAGGTATCCGTACTTATGAAGGTAAAAAACTAGAATCGTATCGTACGCATGTGTTATCTAGTTTACTTGAGAGAATGAAGAAGGCTTCGGCTTAATAGAAAAACACCTCCCGAATTCGCATACTAAGTATGCAAATTCAATGGAGGTGTTTTTATCAGTTTTCATAAAAGATTTTTTGCTTCCGCTGGAACGGATACGTTTTAATCTCAGCTGTATCTAAATCTTCATTGAATAAATGAATGGCTATAATTTGTCTACAATCGTAAGTATGGTAATAATATGTTCCAGACTCCATACACATTGCACTTGTATAGATCGTATTATCTAATATACCGTCTTCTGTTATTACTGCCCCCTTAGGAACCTCACAATTCGATAAAATATGAAAAATAGCCGATATCCCCTCTTCTTCGTTCTCTATACTTTGAATGTTTTGTTTGCCATACGCTGCCCGTACAAATCTTGATGGCGGTGTGAAATCTCCAGGAAGTCCCATCGATCCTGAACCTTGGCCAAAAGCACTTAATGGTACATCGCCCCACTCCGTTGGCGCAAATGGCTGCGATTTAAGACCAATATATTGTCTTAAATTTTGTAAATGCCAACTAAACTCCGGACTATTAGTCATCACTCCTATTGGATTGTCATACACTTTTATTCCATCAGCTGTCGGCTCAAGTACAATACATTCTCCCGATTTATCTGCTAAAATCCAATGTAGCGGTGGCGTAATTCCTAAAATTGGTAATGGCACATCTATAAAGGCAATGCTATCAATAGATTTTCTTAATTCTTCAACAGAATTGAACTGCGTGAGGCTCCAAGTCACAAAATCAAATGGTGCTACATTCGTTTTATTGCTATCTATATGATTACTATAAGTAGCGAATCCTGGGAAATAGAGAGTTGCACATGTCATACCAGCTTCATTTACTCCGTCCGCCATCATGACCCTTCCTCCAAAATTAATTCCCATTCCGACAACAGCCTTTTTCGCTCGGATCGTTTCACCAGTTATATTGTTCCACTGATAACGCCGAGGAATGATTATTACTTCTTGATTCATATCTAATGTGAAATCCATTGTTCTCCCAAAAAGATGCTGGAAATTTTTTGTTTGTAACGTCAAACTAGTACACATGAAGAAATCCCCCCCATTTCATAGTTATATACACATTTTATAAAATTCTGATAAATACGTAAATTAAAAACCCTATTTATCACTAACAAAATAACCACCCTAACCAAAAATGCTATAATAAACCCAATGAAACTAAGGGGGCAAATTACTTTGCTTGGAACATGCATTCAATTTCATAAGTTTGGCAATCCAAAAGACGTATTACAAGTTGAATATAAAAATATAGAACCACTGAAAGATAATGAAGTTTTCGTCCGTATGCTAGTTAGACCGATTAATCCATCTGACTTAATTCCAATAACCGGAGCGTACGCTCATAGAATTCCGTTACCTAACATACCTGGTTATGAAGGTGTTGGTATTGTAGAAGATGTAGGAGCTTTTGTTTCTAGAGAGCTTATCGGTAAACGTGTGTTACCGTTACGCGGGGAAGGTACTTGGCAAGAATATGTGAAAACATCAGCTGACTTTGTAGTTCCTATTCCTGATTCCATCGATGATTTCACAGCGGCACAAATGTATATTAATCCTCTTACGGCGTGGGTTACATGTACAGAAACGCTAAACTTACAACGTAATGATGTTTTATTAGTGAATGCTTGTGGATCCGCAATTGGTCATCTTTTTGCGCAGTTATCACAAATTTTAAACTTCCGACTCATTGCCGTGACAAGAAATAATAAGCATACAGAGGAGTTACTGCGCCTAGGTGCTGCATATGTAATCGATACTTCCACTACCCCGCTTTATGAAACCGTTATGGAATTAACGAACGGGCTCGGCGCGGATGCTGCAATTGATTCTATCGGGGGACCGGATGGAAATGAATTAGCTTTCTCAGTACATCCAAACGGGCACTTTTTAACGATCGGGCTTCTATCAGGTGTACAAGTTAACTGGGCAGAGATTGTCACGAAAGCAAAAGTGCACGCGAACATATTTCATTTACGACATTGGAATAAAGAAGTACCGCCATATAAATGGCAGGAGACGTTTCGTCATTTAATTCGCTTAGTAGAAAATAAGCAATTACGTTTTATGAAAGTCCATTCTACATATGACTTAGCGGATGTGAAAACGGCGGTTGATGTTGTGCAATCTGCGGAGAAAACGAAAGGGAAAGTTTTTTTGACGAGTTATTAAATTGAGTACATTCAACTATCAATCCATTTAGTAGCATAGAATTTTAAGTAGCTTATGTAATTTAATTAAAAAAGCGAAAGGAGATTCTAACATGTGGTTACTCACAGCAATTACGCCTGTTGTAATAATCGGAGGAATTGTAGTATATGTGATTAGAAGTCTTAAACATAAATATAACAACGGTAACTTAGGTAAGAAAAAATCAAAAAACGCTCAAGTTTTATTAGATAGTTTAATACCAATAGGAATGCTTTTAGGGTGTTTGATCGGTATTATTGTTGGCATATTTTCTCCTGATTCATTACTACTTTCAGTTAGTTTAGGATCCGGAATAGGCTATTTATTTGGTTTTTTTGCCTATGAATTTTATAGCAAGACAGGGAACAATTTTTCCTAATCCAAAAGGAATAAACGGGACAGTACATAGTAATCATATGAAATATGTAACTGTCCTTTATTTTTGCATCAATGTTATCACCTTACCTTTCGCCTACTATACACCTCTTTTATTGATTTTTCTCTCCTCCCCTTTTTGCATATCCGCTTTTTTATTTTCATTGGATCTATATCCAAAGTAAAGTAGCGCACATGTAATAACAGAACCTACAATGTATCCTAAAAAACATCCTAACCAAAACATAAAAATTGCCCCCAATCCATTATAAATTTTATGTAGTAGACATCTGTAAAACGTTCTCAGTACCTCCGTTTTTTATTACAGATTGGAAAATTCCCTTAACCATTCCATCCATGAACATTCTGTCTTCTCTATTTTGATTATTATCTATAAAGTTATTTATACCACTAATTCTTCCATCATCTCAAATAACAACTTTATTATTTATTATAAAGTTTGCACTCACACTACATATATGTAGCATCACTGTCTCTTTTTCATTTTACCCTTGCAACTGGAGTTTACTTCTACAACTTAAAAACAAAAAACCCCCTCAAAGCATAAACTTCAAGGGGTGAGCCTGTTTTTTATTTACTTATATACGTACAGCTGTACCACTTACAGCAACCATTAACATTCCATCACGAACAACTTCGTAATCTACGTCAATACCAACGATAGCGTTCGCACCTTTTTGTTTTGCAAGTTCTTTCATTTCATCCATTGCGATATCACGAGCTTCTTTTAGCTTGCTTTCGTAAGAACCAGCACGACCACCGACAACATCACGAACGGAAGCGAATAAATCGCGGACAATATTTGCACCCATAATAGCTTCACCATTTACAATATCGATATACTCAATAATTTCTTTACCTTGAATTCCAGACGTTGTTGTTACAATCATGACTGACACTCTCCTAATAAGTTGTAGTTTTGATAAGCTTTCTTATGTCTTTATTATGACATGGAAAAAGTATCTAATCCATTGAATTACCTTACAGGAATGTGACAGTTTTGTAATAATAAAGCGCGCATTATGTTTAATTTTAATAAAGCGCTTTATTATTGGGATACATAAACGATTCTCTATTTTCTTTCCAATCCTTTTCTACTTCTTTAAAAGTTGGTCGCCCTAATTCTTTGTTATTTTCATGTTTACTAAACCATTTTTTCACATACTGGTCTCCATTTTTGTTTTGAACTGTACAAAGGAAACTATTACTGCTATCCTTTAATATTTTTACAATCACGAAAAGACACCTCTTCCCTTTTAAATAGCATGATAGAACTTGATCTTTTACTATAAGCCCTTCCTCTCTTATAGTCATACGACTCCTCGGCCGCGCCAAATTTGTAAGATCAAAAAACGATATTTACTTTGTTTACATTTTATTTAAAGAAATCAGAGTTATAAGCATGATGCTTATCAAAGATTTTATAGATTTCTAACTTATTATCTAATTTTGCATCTACTAAAATTAATATATTTCCATCGTAAATATATTCTTCATACTTTTTAGCATGTTCTTCTGGAATTCCTAATCCTATAAATGCTCCTATTAAACTTCCAGCTCCTCCGCCAATACCAGCTCCTCCAATAGCTGCTGCGATCGGTCCCGCTGCTACGATTGGACCCATTCCAGAAACGGCAAGTATACCAAGACCTGTTAATAAACCACCGAGTCCGCCTGCTACTCCTCCAGCTACAAGCCCTGTCGCTGAAAAGATATCTGCTTTATGTGCAGTTTCGCTATTCACTTTTTCACCCGATTTTTCTTCCAGATGTTCAATTTCCTTTTGATCTTTCGCAATAGCTGAAATGTTATCTGCTGAGTATCCTTTTTCATTTAATTCATTAATAACGAGTGCCGCATCATCAATTGTTCTAAAAACACCTACTATTTTTCTATCTACATTCATAACTATTAACCTCCTAAAGTTTTATATAATGTATCTTTATTTTTCTTCATTTCTGTATACACTAATCTTCTTATTAACATAACCATTTACGAAAAAAGCGAATAGTAAAAGCACTACAAGTGAACTACTTAACAAGTAAATTAAATCAAATGTAATATCAATCATCATTTCATTCATGTATACCAGGCTCCTTTTTATTTAAAGTAAAATTATATTTTGATAGACTAATCTACTAAACATAGACATCTTACAATTCATCTTCAGTCAATCTCTTTGTAGTATATGTATACCCTTCCTAACCTTTTCTAAACGTAAAAAACTATACTTATATTTTTTCTTATTTATATGTTTAACATTTCTTTAAACGGGTATGTTTATATTGTTATGCTTACTATATGGAAAGGAATATTACGATGAACGCCATTCACTCTACTACTATTTCTTATAATGAAACACCTACAATAACTCAGATTCATCATTTTTATGCTTTAATGACAACATTTCAAACGAATGTATTTATAAGTAAACACGGAACACTTACTTCTATTAAAAACTTAAGCACTCTAGTATCCTTTTTCCTTACTGTAAAAAAGAGAGATCTTGTATTATTTATTTTTGAAGGAATAGATGCAAAAAGAGCTTTAAAAACACTCTTCCCTTCTTAGAATGTTTGTTATCCTCTATTCCCTCGTCTACTACCTTTCATATATGTTTTTATATTTCAAAATGATTTCCTCTATTAAAAAAGAACCCCCTAATACAATAGGGGGATTTCTAGTTTGACCTTATGAAAACTGATATAATATATATTACGTTTTTCATTCTTTAAAATAGAAAAGTTTTAATAACCTTGAAGGTAGGAATTTTTAATGAACTCGAAAGCAAAATTTAGTATTCGCTACAAAATTATGGCTGGTTATTTAGTTATCATTTTGTTCTTACTTGTTTCTTTCATTATGTTAAACAATGAGATTTCCAGCTTACAAAAATCTCGTAATTTTATTATTGATCACGATTTTAAAGTTCTCAATTTAACGAATCAAGTGGAGAAAGAGTTACTAACAATTGAAAATAAAGCGAAAGGGTTTATCATTTCTAATAACCCTACTTACGTGCAATCCCTTAACTCTGCGGAAAAGGATTACGAAAAACATTATCAAGATCTTTTTGCTTTATTAGAGGATAACCCCTCTCAGCAAGAAAAATTAAAACAGATTAACGAAAACATTACTAGTTGGATTAATAAAGAGATTCACCCACTCATTACAAATAATAATAGTAATAATGTACAAACAATCGACACGACTCAAATTCAATCATTACAATCGCAGGTAACTAACTTCCGGAGCACTGAGGAGCAACTAACGAAAAAAAGAGCTGCACAATTAGATACTGAAAATAATAAATTAGAGATTTGGTTATACAGTTTATTGTTCTTACTTTCTTGTATTTCTATTATCGTTTCACTCTATATTTCGAATGCCATTACAAAAACGATTAAAAATGTAATTCAAGCTATTAAATCCATTTCTTCTAAAGAAAAAATTACGGAAAGAATTCATGTAAATACACATGATGAAATAAAAGATCTTGCTCATACAACAAATCACCTACTAGACGAAATATCAAAAAGAGAGTGGTTACAAACTGAGCTTGCAGAACTAATTTTAATGTATCAAGGTGTATCTTCTATTGAGATGTTAGGTAAAAAAATTCTTAGTGGCATCATACAAAAAACGCAAACTTCTTGCGGTGCATTTTATGTACGTGAAGAATATGAAGAAACTGTCTACTATGTGAAAAAAGCTTCTTTCGCCGATCAAGGTGCTGATATTGGAAAACAATCCATTAAAATGGGTGAAGGTTTCATTGGACAGTCTGCCTTAGAAAAGAAAAGTTTTATTCTCAGTGACATACCCGAAGAGTTTCGTTATGTCACTAGTGGAGTATTAGAAATACGTCCTAAAAATCTACTAGTCATCCCTATCTTATTTGAGGATGAAGTGATCGCAGTAATGGAGTTAGTAAGTGTAACTGAGATTTCAGATTTACATCAAGATTTAATTCAACAAACCGTTGATAATCTAGGTTTAACAATTCATAGCATTATGGGACGTATGCGAATTCAAACTCTTTTACATGAATCACAAGCAATGACAGAAGAGTTGCAAGTTCAATCAGAAGAATTGCAAACGCAAGCGGAAGAACTACAAATGCAAGCAGAAGAATTACGAACAACGAATGAACAATTAGAGTCTAGAACTGAAGAGGCTGAGCAGAAGACAGCTGACTTACAAATTACCAAATCAGAATTAGAAGAAAAAGCAAGCGAGTTGTTACGCAGCTCAAAATACAAATCTGAGTTCCTAGCAAATATGTCACATGAATTACGCACACCGTTAAATAGTATTTTACTATTATCTGAAATGTTAAGAGAAAATCATGATAACAATTTATCCGACGATGAAATTGAATTAGCAACTGTCATTCATTCATCAGGGAAAGACTTACTTACTTTAATTAATGACATACTAGATTTATCTAAAGTAGAAGCAGGCAAACTAGACATCATTTTTGAGGCAACGAACATAAGTGACATGGCAGCCAATATGCATCAAAACTTTTTACATATAGCTGCACAAAAAAATGTCGAATTTACTATTGAGGACAGTGATACGATTCCTGATCTGTTTTATACAGATGCAAAACGGATTGAGCAAATTATTAAAAACTTATTATCCAATGCATTTAAATTCACAGAAAAAGGATCCGTTTCTTTACATTTTGATTCGATAGAAACAACCAATTTGAGTCATGATATGCAGTCTATAAGTAAAGATTGGATTACAATTTCAGTAAAAGATACTGGTATTGGTATCGCTAAAGAACAGCATCAACTTATTTTCGAAGCCTTTCAACAGGCAGATGGAGCAACGATTCGAAAGTATGGTGGTACAGGATTAGGTTTATCTATTTGTAAAGAGTTTGCGAGATTATTAGGTGGTTGGATTACGTTAGAGAGTAATGTAGGAGAAGGTAGTACTTTCACGGTATATATTCCTAACCTTCCAAATGGTTTACATGATATACAGTTATCCAATTTAGAAGTCGCAGCAACGATAGAAGATGTTATTCCTGCTGAAGTTGTTGAAGAAACCATCGTTACTCCAGAAACAAATAACGTCTTCCAAGAGAAAACAATTTTAATTGTCGATGATGATCATCGAAATATATTTGCGTTACAAAATGCATTAAAAAAACAAAACGCCAACATTATTACTGCCCAAAACGGCATAGAGTGTTTAGAAATACTACAAAGCAATACAAATATTGACCTTATTTTAATGGATATTATGATGCCTAATATGGACGGTTATGAAACGATGGAAAATATCCGAATGAACTTAGGGTTACATGAAATACCTATTATCGCATTAACTGCTAAAGCAATGCCAAATGATAAGGAAAAATGTTTATCTGCTGGCGCTTCAGATTATATAAGTAAACCATTAAATCTACATCAACTCTATTCGGTAATGAGTGTATGGTTAATAAAATAAGTGAGGTTTAGTTGGAGTGGAAAATAAGTATTATAATTTTGATCCATCAGTAGATACGGATGAGCGCACGAACTTAGAAATTGAATTACTATTGGAAGCGGTATTTAAACTATCAGGATTTGATTTTCGCCAATATGCTCGCACATCTATTTATAGAAGAATTTGTAATCGAATGCAGCTCTCTAATATCCCAACCATTTCAAAATTAATTGAAAAAGTAATTCACGAGGAAGGGGTTTTAGAACAGTTATTAAATGATTTCTCGATTAATGTAACTGAGATGTTCCGTAACCCTGCCTTTTTTAAAGCGCTTAGAGAGCATGTTATTCCTGAATTAAAAAAGCATCCCGAAATTAGAATTTGGCATGCTGGATGCGCAACTGGTGAAGAAGTATTATCGATGTCCATCTTACTTCACGAAGAAGGATTAAGTGAAAAGTCGGTTATTTACGCAACAGATATGAATACAAATGTGTTAAAAAAAGCAAAACAAGGCATCCTCCCGTTAAATAAAATGCAAACTTATACGAAAAACTATTTACAAGCTGGCGGTACACAAGCATTTTCTAACTATTATTCAACAGATAATCGTTTTGCTTATTTTAATCCTTCACTGTTACAAAACATTATTTTTGCACAGCATAATTTAGTAACCGATCAATCTTTTAACGAGTTTCATATTATACTTTGTCGTAACGTTTTAATTTACTTTACAAGTAAACTTCAAAATCAAGTGCAGCAACTATTTTATGAAAGCTTAAGTCACAATGGATTTCTATGTTTAGGAAATAAAGAAACTCTTCGTTTTTCAAATATAATGCCGCATTATACCCAATTTAATCCTAGTGAACAAATTTATCAAAAAATACAATAAAAAGCGTATGAAATCCTCTGTTTGGATTTCATACGCTTTTTATTTCGCATTCGTTTGTATCATAATTAGACACATATCATCTGATTGCGCTTTCTTTTGTTCTTCCTTGTAAAACCCTTCTATCTCGCCTTCTAAATCTCCCCATTTTCTTTCTGTAAAAGTACGTAATTTCTCTTCAGACTCAAATTCATCATTTGCAATTGCTTCAAGAACACCATCTGTAAACAATAATATTTGAGCGCTCTTCTCAAAAGGTATAACTGTCTTTTTAACTTTTATTTCATCAAAAAATCCTACGGCACAACTCCCGCGATCTAGTTCAACTACATTTGTTTCATCAACTAAAACATATCCAGAAGGATGCCCTGCATTTACATATTCAACTGTTCTATCTTCTGTATTAACAACTAAGTATATCGCCGTAAAATAATAAGGAATATTATCATTTTCATTATGTAAAAGGGTCATATATTTATTTAATTCTTTAATAACGAGTTCTGGATCAATTAAACATTTAATTGTTTCACGTAATACAGACGAAATAAACATACAAACTAATGAAGCAGATACACCATGTCCCATCACATCTAATAATATAATACCGTAGCGATTTTCATCGATTTTATACCAATAATACATATCTCCAGCTAGTTTAAATGAAGGTAAGTAACTTGCTTCAATTTTTATATGATCTTCTCTTAATGGGCTACTTAATAAGTTTCTTTGTACTTGCGTAGCTAAATCTAGTTCATTCCGAAGATTTTCTTCTTGTTCTTTATGCCAATTTAATTCTGATTTCAAGCGTAACGCTACACGCATACGTGCTAATAATTCAACTTTATTTATAGGTTTCGTAATATAATCCATTGCCCCCATATCAAGAGCTTCGGCCAATTTATTTGCATCCTCTAAAGCTGTAACAAAAATAATAGGAATATCTTTAAACTTCTCCTCTTTTTGTAATCGCCTACAAACTTCAAGTCCATCAATTTCAGGCATCATAATATCTAATAGTATTAAATCAATTTCATTATACCTGGAAGAATCTTCTCCAAATTGAATGTATTCGAAAAGCTCTTGTGCAGAATTCAGCGATACAAGATCCTGATATCCGGCTTGTTTTAAAATTTTTTCAATTACAAAGATGTTAACCGGATTATCATCGACAATTAAAATGGACACAAGTTATTTCCCCTTTTCTTATTTAAAATGTAAATCTATTATCATTTTCTATTTTTCTAGTATTGCATACTCAGTTACAAAATGAAAATTTCCTACTCTAACATAATTTTTATACAGCAAAAGAACAAACCCCCAGAAATGAGAGTTTGTTCTTTCATTCTATAAATTTCCACTATTAATTTAATACCATTGCTTTGTCATTTAAAAGACGATCTAATTCTTCCATATGATTTGTTTCATCTGCAATCATATCTTCTAACTTTACAACTAACTCTGTCATATTTAATTTCGCTGCCTGTTCTTTTCTCGTTTCATAACGCTTAATTGTCTCATATTCTGATTGTCTAGCGGATTCTAACATTTCTCTAACATCTTCTACTTGTTTCACTGGTAAAGGGATTGTAGTAGGTGTACCACCTAGCGTCTTAATTTTCTCCGCTAAATATAGGGCATGTCCTTGTTCATCACTAATTTCAGATTCAAAGAAAGGCTTTAACACTTGTCTATATATACCAGAAACTGTAGCTGCATTATGGTTATACATAATAATTGCTGCGTATTCTCCTGCTAAATCTTCATTCAATCCTTCGATTAGTTCTTTCACATCGTGTGACATTTTCATATCTCCTCCTATACTTAATAAGTACCCCTTTTCTCATGTTTTAAACATCATTATTTTAAATTTTTTATGTATCTAAAAATGCGGCTTGCTTCAATTTACTTATCGCTTGTCTTTTAATACGAGAAACGTGCATTTGTGAAATACCTAACCGTTCCCCTGTATCTTTTTGATTTAAATTTTCTCCAAATATATAATGAATAACACTCTTTTCCGTGTCATTTAATACGTTAAAAATATCCTTTAAAACGAGACGCCTTTCTGTCTCTTCATATCCTTTCTCTACTTCACCTACAGATTCAATTCTCGCTACCGAACTTCCATCAGATGCATTTTCAACTACATCATCTAAGGAAGATACTCGATAATTATTTTTCGCATCCATAATCTCTAGAACTTCCTCTTCCGATAGTCCTAAATGATTTGCGATTTCTATTATCCTCGGTGAACGTTGTAGGTGATCTGTTAGCTCCTCTATCGCAAGCTTAATTTTCCCGCCCAAATCTTTAATTCGCCTTGGAACGTGAATGCCCCAAGTTTTATCACGTAAATACTTCTTTATTTCGCCTACTATTGTAGGTATTGCAAAAGGCTCAAAGGCATTCCCTATCGAATAATCATACCTTCTTATTGCGCCTAAGAGCCCTAACATGCCTACTTGTATAATATCCTCATGCATCGGTCCGCCTTTTGAATAGCGATATGCAATGGAATAGACAAGATTTTTATAATGCTCAACTAACCTTTCCTGCGCTTCATCACATTGGTTTTGTTGGAAGTCTGCAATTAGTTTAATAACGTCTTCTTTAGTAAGATTCGTAGGTTGAGATTGGATTTCCATCATTCTCCACCTGCTCTCTTTGTATATATTTTGTCATTAAAACTGTCATGCCCTCATCATGCATGATTTGTATATCATCCATTAACGTATTAATTAAATATAAACCTAAACCATTTTCCGGCAAATGTTCTACTGGTTTACTAATATCATACGGACCAACTTTCCTTTTTAAGTTATTAAAATCAAAGCTAACCCCATTATCCGCAACCATAATTTCTAATCGATTTTCATATAGTCCAAAGACAATTGCAATTTCTCCAACGTCTTCTTTATATGCATGTTGTACAATATTTGTACATGCTTCACTAATAGCAATTTTCATATCTTCTATATCGTCATAAGCAAAGCCCATTCGATTCGCAACACCAGCCATTGTTAAACGAATAATAGCCACATATTCTGCCTTTGCAGGAATTTTCATTTCTATCTTTTCAAATCTCTCCATCATCCCTAGTCACCTTCTTTCTACTTTTTCAAAATCGGAATTCAAATTTAATATTTCTGTTAACCCTGTAATATCAAATAATCTTTTTAACCTTTTAGATACACCAATAAACTCTAGTTTTCCATCATTTTTCTTAACCGCTTTTAATAGCGCTATAAAAACACCTAAACCGGTGCTATCCATATAATCTACGTTATGAAAATCTACTACAATCTGAACCTCTTTTTCGCTTGCAATAGGCATAATCTTATTTTTCAAATCTGATGCCGTATACGCATCAATTTCACCATTAAGTTGTACCGTATAACCTACATTATTTTGCAAAATATTTATTGCCAAATTCATCATTTCCGCCCCCTTATCTCGAACTACTACTATGTTAATTACCCATAAAAATTAGTTTTAAACATATTTTTTTATTTTTATTATAAATAAAGTGAAACTTTAATCAGTGGGGGTTTTCTTCATCCCCCACTGATTATTAGTTGAACCAATCGGACTTTTATGGGCAGTTGATCCCCCACCTAATTTCTTTGCTCTGCTAAATTTTGAGGTGGGGGTCTTACTGCCCGTTAAAGCGGGATAAATTTTCTACACCTTTCTCAGCTTAACACTAAAAAAATACTACCAAATGTTTAAACCTTATAAATTTGTGTATATATAATCTATAAACATTATTTTTAGGGGGATCTATCTATGGAAGAGCACAACTTTAAAAAGGGAGATTTCGTTCAATTTTCTTATCGACACGATCATGCTACAAAATTAGTTGGTTCCATTATTAATATACTAACGAATACAATTGTAGTTGATATGAACACTCCCCCACTTAGCAAAGCTTGAAGTGGGGGTTTCTAACGTTTCGACCTAACGGACGATTAACGTCAGGGGAGTTAACACATTAGCGAGCTGTTTCACGCTTAACCCCTCTATCCCATTTGTCCATGCATTTGGGATTACTTTTCGTAAAATGTTAGCCGCAGCATTTACATCTGCATTAATTAAAGTTTTATTTGCTGAACGATATATGCCGCGCTTTATTCGTTTTCCTGAAAAAGTTGTGTTTTGGTCATTTTCTCCATACGTTGGAATGAAGTCGTTATCCAGAAAACTTGCTTTCGATGTATATGATTCTTCAGTTACAACAACTTGAATGCCTACAGCATTTGCTTTGTATGTAATCATTTGAATCAGTAAACTATGTGGGATATGACAAAACGATTGGTTATTTTTTTTTCCCATATTCGTTTTTTGTTTCCAGCTTTTGTTTTGACCAATAACGATTTTACAAACTTCTTCTTCTTGAGCTAGTTTTACAATACGGTGACTAACTTTATGGAAGACGTCTTTTATTTTCAAGTAACGTTTTTGATGAAGTTTTTCTATCCTTTTAGAAGTAAAAGGTCCTTCATTCGTTTGTTTTCCATTTCTAAGAATGCTTGTAAAATGACTCTTCATTTTATTGTAATATTGATTTATGCTTTTGATATGTTTGCCCTTAACAAGGACAGGTTTCATACCTGTGTTTGTTACGATGGTTGCAAGGTTATCAATACCTAAATCAATACTCATATAACGAGCATTCTCTTCAATCATTTGTTGTTCAGAAGGAACATCAATTACCAATTCCACTACATATTCATTGTATTTTGGAATCACACGAACTTGTTTCAGTTTACCTTCAGTGAAACCTAATTTCCCAATATTTAATTGCAATTTCGTCTTTGGAAACTTTAAAAATCTATCGTTTTTAATGATGCAATCTTGGTTTGTATACAGAATCTCTTTTTCAGAAGAACGAATATACTTTGGAATCCTAGGCATTCCAGCATATTTGTTTGGATTCTTTTTATAGTCTTTTAAACTAGCAAAAAAAGATTTCCAATTTTGGAACAAACCTTTCATGATTGACTGGCTACATTGCGTAGGCAAAGCTCGATAATCATTTTGAATCATAGCCTTAAATAGTGCATCTAGAAAGTTGTAATCTACATAAGGTTTTTCAAAATTAGGTTCTGAAAACAAATTACATGTAATCTCTTTCTGTTCTTCTTTAGGCTTTAGTTTCTCTTTTTCCAATTTCTTCCGATAGGCAAGACGTTGTGTGTCATTCATCTTACCAATATTTTTATGAATATGATCCAGAACTTCTTTTTGCAAAGGCTGCAACTCTTTTTCTTGTGTTAATCCAGTGTACACCTGGCGTATATAAAAGTTTGTGGTGTTGTACATGTTCTTAGCGTTATGACAACATTCTTGAAAATAAGAATACATACGATGCCCTTTTTTAATCCAAATTTGAAGAGTTTTATAGTTTGACGGATTTTCCTTTGTCATTTTATTCACCTCCTTGTTAAGGATATTATAGCAAAAACAGAACGTATGTTTCTATTATTTTCTTGAAAATAAAATATTTCTTTCGATTCACCTCACCACCTTCACTTACGTTTAGAAGTGGGAGTCCTCTCGAAAGGCATATGATAGAAAGTGTAATTTTAATAAGCGGGGCCTTCATCTCCCGCTTATTCCTATGCAGATTACATTAAAAAAGCATCCAAATTAGTTTAATTGGATGCTTTTTTATGTATATTTATCAGTTCATTCACTTTATAGTTATATATAATAAACTTAAGATTACTATTCATTATCATACTTACGCTTTCCGTAGCATTCTAGAGAAGAATGTAACGATTAAAATAAAGACGATTGCACCTAATAACGCTGGAAGAACAAAAATGCCTCCCCATTCAGGACCCCAATGACCAAATAACGCACTACCTACCCAAGATCCAATCAAACCAGCAATCACATTACCAACTATACCTAAAGGAAAGTCTTTTCCCGTAATCATTCCAGCTAACGCACCAATAAGTCCACCTACAATACACGTAATAATAAGTCCCACAATTAAACCTCCTATATTCGTTTTATATTGGATTTATCAAGCTTTGGTATGTAACCAAAGCTTGATAAACATGTATTATTCTTTATTATCCAATCCATCACTTATCTTTTGTTTCACTTTTCCGACTTTTTCTTTTATAGTTCCCTTCGTCTTCTCCCACTTCCCTTCATTTTTCAACTCTCTATCTTCTGTAACTTCACCAATTCCTTCTTTTAATTGCCCTTTTTTCTTTTCAACTTTACCAGTAATTTGTTCTTTCAGCCCGCTCTCACTCATATTTCCCATCTCCTTTTCGTAATAGATTTATAGATGTAAAGGGTACAAAATTAAATAGAATACATGCATCTTCTTTCTTGTAACCATTCACCGACTCTTTCTAAATCCTTAACGAATAACAAGATTTTTCCTTCATCCAGCTTTTCTTCATAAAAGTTCGCTTCTTCCTCATTAAGCCCTAACTCTTGCATTTTATTTCTTAACTGATCTCCCGTTTTTTGAAAGACGTTAATAATGCTTGTCCCAAGTCCTTCCTCTTTTATTCCAATCGTGTTCACGTCTGCATTATCTGCGATTCTATCTGTCCTCTCTTTCTCATGTGTTAACACGTAAATATCTTTTTGTTCTATTCCTTTCTTCACTAGATCATTCGCCGCATTCATGACCTCTTTCTCCGTAATAAATTCATATACAAAAGGTTTACTATACTTCGTTTCCATCTTTAACTTCCTCCTTTAAAATGAATTATTTGTTATATTATATGTAGTACACCTATTTTCGAAATGTTAAACATAAAATATGAAAAAAATTATGTGAATTTTAATTTTAATAGAAAATGAACAACATCATTTACCAATTTAAAACATCTTCCCCTTACAATAACTACCTAAATTAACAGAAAATTGTTATAATTAAATTCAAGGAGGGATACTATGAAAAAAATCATATCTATATGCGCTCTAACCGCTCTATCTTTCACTTTAATAGGTTGTACAAGCACCTCGGCTACAGATAAAGCTTCACAAGTTAAGCAAGAACACACACAACATACCTTTCAATTAAACTCCGCAAATATTTCAGACATTGAAATACTAAAAACAACAAATCATACTACTTCCAAATCTCAAACAGATAACGAAGAAATGATAAAATCTATCGTTTCAGCAGTTCAAAATGGAACACCTAAAACAATCACTTTAGATCAAAAAAAGAGAGAATCTGCACATTCTACTATTACCGTTACATATAAAGATGACTCAAAAGAAGAATTTCTTGTATGGGTTGATAATAAGGAACAAATTACAATCGCTAAAAATGAGAAGAAGGATAAGGTAGAAGGTGTGATAGTGAATATTAAAGATGCTAAAATGATGAAGGATTTCTTTTAAAATTCTAGTTAACGTAAAAAAAGAGTAGGATTACATGAAGTGACCCCTAAAAGTTAGACACGGTTATTTCATTAGGCAGCTTGATAAAAGTGAGTCCGGTATTGTACCGGGCTCATTTTTAATTTTGCCTTAATCCGTTTCGTATTATAATAATCTATATATTTTTCTAATTCTATTTTAAAGTGCTCTACATTTTCAAATTCTTTTATGTAGAGGAACTCCGACTTCATAATCCCAAAGAAATTTTCTATTACTGCGTTGTCGTAACAGTTGCCTTTTCGAGACATACTCTGGACGATAGCTCTTGATTCAAGTGTCCGGACGTACTGTCTCATTTGATAATGCCATCCTTGATCCGAATGTATCAGTAGCTGGTGGGTTTCAGGTAAACGTTCCAATGCTTTCTCTAACATGCCTGAAACAAGCGAATACGTCGGTCTAGAACCAATTGTATAGGTAATAATTTCACCATTATACAAATCTAATACAGGTGATACATACAGTTTTTCTCCAAACAATTTAAACTCTGTGATGTCTGTTACCCACTTTTGATTCGGTGCATCTGTATGAAAATTACGCTCTAAAATATTAGGTGCAATTCTACCGACTGTTCCTTTATAGGATTTATATTTCTTCATACGCACAACACACTTTAACCCAAGCTCTTTCATAATGCGCTGAACCTTCTTGTGGTTCACTTTCTGGCCACGATTCGTTAATTCATCACGAATGCGACGGTAACCATAACGACCTTCATTTTCCTCATAAATCGCTTTAATCTCAGCTTTCAAATCGGCATCTACATCTGGACGATTCATTTTCTTTACTAAATCATAATACGTGCTTCGAGGAATAGTAGCTAGCTCCACGAGTGCCTTCACCGAATATTTATGCCTTAATTCGTAGACTACTTGCGCTTTGTCTTGTTTTGTGATTTTTCCTTGTTTTGAACTAAGGCATTTAACTTTTTTAAGTACTCATTTTCCATCTCAAGCTGTTTAATGCGTGCTTCAAGTGCTTCGACTGACCCTTCAGCTAAAGGTTGTTTTAATTGTTTATTTGAATCTTTTTTCATGGATGGACGCCCCTTTTTCTTAGATTGAAGGGCATCAATTCCTTGTGTTTCGAGCTGTTTTTTCCAAACAGAAATCGTTGAAGGGGCAGGAATATTAAAGATAGCTGCCGTCTCAAATAAGGACATACCGTTTTCAATCATAAAGTTTAGTACGTCTAGTTTAAATTGTTGTGTGTAATTTGTACATCGTTTTAGAAAAGCTTCCAGACCATTCTGTTTATATTGGTTTACCCAATTCAAAATGATTGTGTCACTTATACCGAGCGATCTACCCATTTCTCGATAACTTTCATTTCCGTTCAAATAACGTAGAACGATTTGTATTTTTTCATCAGCTGTAAATTTAGCCATAGAAAAACTGCACCCCAATTGTTAGACTGTGTCTAACAATTGGGGTGCAGTTCAACATCCTACTCTTTTTTTTACTCATGCCCAATAAATAGACTTTTATAAAAGCTATTTAAGGTCTAATTTTGCTAAATCATGTTGTAAAACATTATTTCCTTCTTGTGGGTTAAATACGATTGCACTAAGACCAAAAACATTCGTCACAACATCTCTATCTTTCGGACGAATGATTCTTACTTCATAAGCAAAAAGTGCTGGAGGAAGAGCTGCTGAACGAAAAGTAACATATCGATTAGGTGGCAATGTTTGCGTTGAAGGGTCTATTAATGGTAACAATACCGGAGAACCAGATGACCAATCAAACATTTCAACAGTTACTCTACGAGTATCGTCAGGATCAACATTCATAGCATCCACAGTAAGAAATAACGTAGCGGAATGTCTACGTAATATACCCGTTGATAAAGTTTCATTATGATGTTCACAGCATTTTTTTGGAGGGTGACCATAGCCATAACTCATACCAATTCCCCCCTTTCATTTACAATTAAGGACAAGTATTCCTTATAATATATAATGCTAGTATTCTTTTATTGAAAGGTATAAAAGCGGATTTCCATCTATATTTTTAGATATTTTGTTTTTTATTTATTCGCTTTTAAAGAATGATATAGACTCTCCTATTTTGCCTTTGAATTCCTTCTAAGAATATATTCTGCCCTCATCAATCGAGGTCTTACTCCCCGACAAATAGCGGGATAAATCTATTTTGGAAAGGACCTGCTCCATTCATTCGTAAAAGCATACAGTAAATGGAATCCGTTAAAACACATGAGTGACCCCTTGGTTTTCCCTTCCTATTAAAAGGAGGAACTGTTATGGGCTTTGGTGGTAGTTGTGGTGGCTGTGGCTTCGCTGGAGGATTTGCTTTATTAGTTGTATTGTTCATTTTATTAATCATCGTTGGAGCTGCTTGCTTCTGCTAAAAAACTATCGGAAAAGACACTTTTATATGAGTGTCTTTTCTTCATAAAAAATACGCAATGTGCAGTTTAAGTGTAAGATGTAGTATTACATCCCCCTCCAAAATGAACTTCGATACTATAAATTTCGTTTAAGTGCAATCTTAAAATTTTAGTTTAATAGCAATATGGTGAAACTCTATTCCATATAATATTGCTATTGCAGAAAAGTAAAACAAACTGGACAACCTAGATTTCAAACTGTAAGATTAGATGTTGGTGAAATTGGGCAGCAAAGCATATATAGAAAATAGGTGTTAATTTTGAAAATCAATAAAAAATTCGAACCAATAATTTTTAATATCTTTATGATTTTAGGTATATCTAGTATTATCTCTTTCGTCATGGTTTCAATGAATGTTGGATATACAGCTTTATTTCTCAAATCATGGATGAAAACATGGGGAATTGCTTTCGTACTTGCATTTTTAGCTTCTAAATTATTACCCTTTGTAGTTAAAAAGATAATGAAAATCTTCACTTTTGTTGAGAATGATGCTTAAGAATAAAGTGATGTACTACTCCGGTTCATTCCAATTAAAAGAGTTTATTATCACAAAAACTTAACCTAGTAAAATGTTTCAAATCGAAGGAAGACATCTTATAGGTTGTCTTTTCTTTATAAGTAAAAAAAGCCCACCTATTTCCGTAGGCGGGCTTTATCTTTATTACACAATACGAAATTATACTCTCTTTTTCACTGAAATTTTATGTAATTATACATATTCATGAAAGTAGAAGAATTAAACTATGCCAAAATAAAAAATGGGCTAAACCCCCTAAATAGCTATATAGAGATGAAGTTGTTATGACAACATATTTTCCACTTTCAACTTAGTTATCCTTAGAATGCTTTTCTACAAAATCAAGGATCCTAGCATTAACCTCGTTAGAGAACTCACCATTGATTGCGTGAGATGCATTTTTCCAATTAACTATATCAATATCTTTAACGTATTTTTTTCCAGTTTCAACTGCTTTTACCGAATTGTGCATTGTACTTTTTTCAGCCATAAGTGCAAGCACTGGAATATCAATACTTTTTAAGTCTTCTTTACTAAATAAATCAGGCGCTGGTGTTTTCAGTTTATAGTTACGCATACCCGACTCGATTAACTTAGCGATAGGCTCATCGTCACTTGCTTCTGCTCCTCCAGAAACATAGCTTAACATCTTTTCTCTTAAAAACTTAGGTACAATAGGAACGGAAGCTGGAATAGATGCCAGAATCATTTTTATGGATATTTGCGCAAATACAAAGACTGGATCTAATAAACTAGCCGTAGCAATATGCTCAGGATTATATCTAGCCAAGTTCATTGTTGTCCAGCCTCCAATGGAGACACCCACGATATGCACTTTTTCTAAACCTAATCCTTCAATTACTTCATTTAGCCATTCTGCTTGTTGCTTTTGGTTTTCAATCACCTTCGTTTGCACACTCATCCCAGGTTCACCGAGTAAGTCTATCGTATAAACAGGCCTTTTCTCCCTTAGCCCTTCTAAATTTGGGCCCCACATTGGAGTAGATGCACCGCGTCCAGGGAGTAAGAGTATTGGTTCCTTATGTTTGTTTTCTTCTTTAGTAAAGTAATAAGCACGAATTGTGCCATATTTAGTTTTTATATCTTTCGTTTCGTTAGGTTTTGGAAGGAGTGCCATTGATTCATCGTAGGCAATTTGAAAATCTTCCTTTCCTTTTTCAGATATAAAATGACCAATCTTATTATCATCTCTCTTCATTTGAATTCCTCCTTTCTACAAATATATGGATGAACTTTATCTATATATTCATCGTAATCATCCATTGAAAATTTATCTTCTTTAAGGCAAGACTCTTATTTAGAAAAAAGAATAGACACCCTAAGGTGCCTTCCTCCGACTTGAACCATCTTAATTTTAATAATATGTATTGGACTCCAGTCCAACTATTATTTTACCACGTTAAGTTGTTTTGTTTATTAAGAAATACAATGTTTTATTTACGCTAATCTTCTGTATTAGTTCATTTTGTAGTCCGTGCAGCGGTTAACAAGAAGATAATAGCATTGATGACACCTAAAAGTCCCTGCTTAATCCACATAGATAATGCAGCATTTGTGCCAATGGCTAGAAAGATAAGCATTACTGTGTATCTATTGAATCTCAGTATAGACAACCTCCCAATGGGACTATATTTAAGGGAATTTCATCATTTTTTTGTTCCGTAAAACATTGTACTTCCTAGTGAAGAGAAATTCAGTTTTACTTCTATAACTCGCCCTGTTTCCACTCTTTATTATGGATGTCCAATCCTTCTTGACCAAAGAAATGGAGAATAAATTCTTTTTCATCACTATCAGGTTTTTTAGCTAGTTTAGATCCCTCCATACTTTGCTTTTTTCCTGAACGTAAATAATGAATTTCTTCAAAGTCTTTAACTACAGATACGAACTCTCCATCATACCATTTGTTCAGAATAGATTCATATTTTGGTCTTTCATCATTATTAATAACATTTAAGTTGTTTTTTAAGTATTGAATGTTTTCTTTCGTCATTTGAAATCGCCCTACATCACGGGTACCGGAAACATGAAGATTATTCCCATTGAATGTGAGTTTTTGTAAAGACATATGTATCATCATATCATTTATAGTTTGCTCGTTTTGGATTTCACCAATCGACTGTGCCGCTTTAGAGAGTTCATCTTCACTTACTACATAACTATCTTTTTGCTGCTTTTGAATGGTTTGAACTTTCGGTTTTTCCTGAACCTTTTCTTCTTGTTTAGGTTTTGATTCAGTTGTAGTCTTCTCATTTGAGCTACAAGCAGCCATTCCCATAAGCAATGTACCGCATGTTAATGCCATTAGTAACTTTCGGTTCATTTTTTTTCGCCTATCTGTATTAGTTATTTTAAACAGTTTTTTTAATGTAAGATTTCTCATCTTATAGTAGCAAAGAATTTATCTGTATATTGTCATGTTTTGTCGAAGAATAATAAAAAACAACCTAGATCCTATAGGATCTAGGTTGTTTTTAATACGTAAACGTAATCGTCACTAAAGAATACCCTTCTTTCGCATTGTAAGGCTCCGCTTTATAAGAAACTCGATTTGCCCCTTGCGGATAATCGATTTCGCCAATTGCCTTTTTCACATCTTGCAGTGCACCATTCATTGATTGCTTGTACAGCACTTCAATTTTCTCTGGTTTCGCACTATAGCGCTGCTGCATTTTATTTTTTAATTCGGTATAGTTGTTTGCGATATATTCAGTTCCTAAATAGTTTAACTTTGTATCTTTTAATATTTGCTGATATGCAGGCGTTTTCGTACTACCTGCCGCAATTTTGTTTGTCAGTGTACTATAATAATTTGTTGTAGCTTGCGGATAGTCTCCGCCGTTCCACTCATGATTTCTTGCAATTTGTTCATCTGATAAATTGAAATACGAATACGTTACGCGGCCCTGTTCATCTGGAACCGGATCATCGAATGTTGTATCAAGGTGATACCATTTATTTTCGATTTTCACTAAATTCCAAGCATGAGGTTGTCCGTCCCCAGTTCCTGTCACGAAATGATTTTCAATTCCTGCTTCTTTTAATAATTGATACGTTAATAGTGCGTAACCTTGGCAAACCGCAGAACGATTTACTAGTGCTTCATATGCTGTGTAAGCTTTATAAGACGTATCATAAGAAACATGTTTTACTACGTAATCATGAATCGCCTTCACTTTTTCGTGATCATCCATTCCAACTTGAGTAATAGAAGAAACGATTGCTTTCGCTTGTTTCATGACATATTCCGTCTGTTCTTTCGTTTCACGATATGTAATCTTAAGCGTAAATGTATAATTTCCAGGTGATCCAGAAAGTCCATATGAAACATTCGATCTATTATTATTTGTATACTCATTTTTACTTGCAACTTCTTTATATGCGTTAAAAAGTGTATTCATCACTTCGTTTGTATTATTGTTTTTCGTTTTATATGGAAGTGTAATATTTGTCTCGTATGTATTAATACGCTTTTTTACTTCTTCTTTAAAAGCTGTTAATAATGCCGCATCTCCTGTGTCTTTCACATCAGCATTTTTATACTTCAAAGTTTTATATAAAAACTGTGCATACTGTTCACGTGTTACTGTGCCATACGGTTCAAAATTCCCGTTCCCTGTGCCATCTGCGATTCCATTTGACTGCACTGCACTAATTGCGTTTTCTGCCCAAAATGGATTTGGAACATCCTTAAAGGTATGTTTTTGTTTTGCCGCAAGATGGAAAGCATTTGTAAGAATTTGTGCCATTTCCGCACGACTCACAGAAGCTTTCGGTCTAAATTGGCCATTTTCATCACCTTTAAAAACTCCTAAATTCGTTAAAGTTAATACCTCTTCTGGAAACATTGTAGAACTTTGATTAATATCACCGTAAGGATTTTTAAACGTAGACCCATCCTTTAATACGTAACGAGTTCCATCATTACTAAACGAACCGCCTTGTTTATTCGGTACTAACACTCGATAAATTAAAGCCGCAACTTGCTCCCTTGTCGCAACATCTCCAAAACCAAATATCCCATTCCCATAACCGGAAATAATATTTTTACTCGCTAAATCTTTAATCGCAGGATATGACCAATGTGATGTCGGCACATCAGAAAAAACACCCACTTCAGCAGCCTTCACACCACTGCCATTTGTATATAACAACGCACCACCAATAAGTGATAATGATGTAATTGATTTTAATAGTTTTGTATACATAATGTCTTCTCCCAATACGTTCTCTATTTTTGTTGGTTTATGTCGAAAAATCTAAAAATATGACAAAATATATTATACAATTAAAAGTTTTTAAGGGATATATTGAATTTTAAAATATGCAAAAATTCATATTGTTATAAGGATTCATAGTGATATTATGTTATTTTACTTGCGAATATATAAATAAAAAAACGCTCATCTGAGCGTTTCATCTATATACTTATTAGTTACTTTTTCTTCACTTAGAACTCTTCTTCGGTAATCATCCTTCGATCTAACAACTCTTTATACTTCAATATTTCTTCAGCCCCACGGCTCTCCATGCGTATATTGTATAACACTTGTTGTATTGACCTTTGATTGGTCCGTTGAAACATTTACTCCATTTAATAGTATGACCGTAATTATTAATCCAATTGAACTGCTGATGATCCTTTTCATTTTAAAGCCCCTTTCTGAAAACCTTTTTCTTTTTCTTTATATCCTAAATAGAAGTATTCACTAGATTTTATTGAATTTCCTTCTTCATGATATTTAACCGCTAATTTTTCAGCATATTCCTGGACATATTGCCATAAACCTACTTCATTAAAGAAAGAAATTCCTTTAGAAATGGCTAACTCTAATTCTTCAGCAGAAACATTCTCATTCATTTCTTTTAGAATTGTAAAATGATGTTCATATTCTTTTTGTTCCAGTTCATTACAAATTATTAATCCTTTTTCAATTAAGGACGCTGCAAGCTTTGTCTTTCCTAACTTTAAATTCTCTCTAGCTTCCAAAAAAATCGCTCTAAAGTGATTCGGAATTTTTTGTGATACTTCTGATAAGTAACGAAGTGCTAAATCAGATAGGTTTTGCTCTGCATACATAACCCCTAAACTATGTCGAACTCGTAACATTAGCTCCTCTTCATTCTGCTTTTTCAAAATATCCAGAGACGACATGAAATAAACTTCTGCTTGTTCAAATTCATTTAGCTTTACACATGCTAAACCCAGAACATTGTCACATGCTGCCACCTTCCTGCTATACCCGTACAGCCCTTCAAATGTATTCCTTGCTCTAGTTGCATATTGAATTACTAAAATAGGCTGGCAAACGTGATAATAATAGCTTGATAGCTTAAAGTTAAATTCTGCTTTTTCGATTGGATCTTGAATATTTCCCAACAAAGATTCTGCTATTCCATAATGCTTTTCAGCCACTTTAAAATCACCGTTTACTGTAGCATGAGAAGCCTTAAAGAAATGGTAATAATATAATAAAGATTCATCTGATGGAGCTTCATCTAACTTCATTTTTCTTAGATCATTCTTAGATATGTCAGATTGATGGGGATAAAACTCTGCACTTAACATTTTAAATCTAAAATCTACAAGTGAATAAAACTCTGTATTCTTTCGATCTTCTTCCATACTATTAACTTTTGTATCAATACTTTGTTTTAATTCCTTTGCCTTAGAGAAATTCTGTGAACGAATTTCTCTATACCACTCATGTAAAAGTAAATTGATTTCTTCCTTTTTTATTACATGTACACTCATATAGCCCCTTCTCCTTTGTCTATAGATTACTAACATAATAACAAAAATCTTCCAGTAAAACTTTTAATTTTCTGAATATTGTTGTTTCAAAAAAATTTCTCAATACAATCCCACCATTTTATCCCTTTAAACTATAACTTGTTCTGTTCCTTATTCGTTTCTATATAAAAATAACACATCATTATTAATAGTGATGACACATGAAAGTCTATCCTTTCATAAGAAAGCCTCTTTTCTTTTGTACATTATATCCATTAGGACTCATTTATTTTTTACGAAACCCACCCTTTTGCTTCCGCCGGCGACGAGGAGTGGGGTTTTTGTTATCTTTTTCTAAAATTTGTTTCCTAAAAACATACGCAGAAATTTTACGTACAATGGTTTTCACAAATACTTTTAGAAGTTCAAACAAAACTCCATTAGAGATAGTTTTATTAAATTTTTCACCACTAGCCGCAAAAATATCTTATAATCTCTATATAACAAATTAATGTATTAGGAGTAGATAAAATGCCAGTTACACTCGAACTTATTCTTTTCATTCTTATAGCAATTAGTGCTGTTGGCTATTTAATAAAAGAATTTCAAAAAACTAGGAAACGAACACTTGGAATTTCACTAGAATTTTTAGTTCTTTTCTGGTCAATATGGAGAATATCAACTATTATAATCTAATTTATAAAACATAAATTCCTTCGAATGAAGTGAAACTCTAATCAGCGGGCGTTTTATGGGATAAATTTACCAGTATTTTTACCACAACATTCATGTTAAAATCCCTTGTGAGTACGACATAACTCGACCTTATGAAGCTCCGTAGCTTTTATCGCGGAGCTTTTTTTATTAAAATTAACGCTTTTGTTCACTTTTTTGATACATTTACGAAACATTCATATGTTACGTTATATAAGTCCTTTTTTAAATCTTATTCATTCTAGCAAAAAGTCCTAGTCCCCCTAGGGCTTTTTTGCATTCAAACAATGAGTTGTATTTTTTCTCAATAATCGAAACTACTTAACGTCGTAAAATAATAATTAGACTGGAATTTAATACCATATTACAATGGATCAAATCGCAAAAAGCACCTTAGGGTGTCTTTTTTATAGAGAATCAGTTTAAAAACTAAAAATAAAAGAACCTCAATAAATGAGGTTCAAAAAATCTACTATTTTAAATTACCTTCGTAAAAAGCAACTCCATTTTGAACATGTTTTAAGTACCACGTAATCGTCCCGCCACAAACATTTTCATTAAAACTATTAGCATATACTCCATTTGAGTAATAAAGAGTTCTTTTGAATTTACCATTAGAATACTCATAAGGAATTGAGCATGTTGCTTGCTTCGGAGAGCTCACAGCTTTTTGCGTATCAGCTGAAGCTGCACCAATTCCCCCTGTTAATGCAATACCTGTTGCTACTGCTCCTACTACTAATTTCCTGAACATAATAAATCCCCCTTTAATAGTTTTTATAGCTTACAACTTAAATGTATCACTTTTGTAATTTATGTAAATATCTTGAATATGTAGAAATATTTATTTAATTATTGGTAATATTAGGATTTCATTTTATCAAATGGATAATAGAGGGATTAGAAAAGCATGTAAAAATACAGATAAGTTTATATTAAATGAATGTGGTTCAAGTCGGCGAAAGGAACTTTTGGTGTCTTTTTTGTACATAAAAAAATCTCACCATCTTATAGAAACGATAAGCCCTTTAAAACAATAATTGCAACTATATTAATTTTACATTACATTAAGGTTAGAGAATATCATACTAATAAAGTGTTAAATAGTAGGTGGGGAAAATGGAATTTAACGATTTGGGTATTACCATTAAAGAACTTAGAATTAAAAAAAATATATCACAATCCGACTTATGTCACGGAATATGTTCACAAAGTCAAATTAGTAAGATCGAAAAAGGTGTGATTTATCCATCTAGCATATTGTTATATCAATTATCAGAAAGACTTGGTATTAATCCAAATAATATATTTGCACTAACTCAAAACAAAAAATTAAAATATATAGAAAATGTAAAATTTGTAATAAAAGATTGCTTAAAACAAAAACAATATAAAGAACTTTATGAAATAGTAAAAAAAGAGAAAAACTTAAATAATTTTCAAACAAAAGAAGAGAAACAATTTCTAATATGGCATGAAGCAATTGCTATATTTATGGTGGATAAATCATTAAAAACTGCTTTAGATTTTTTAAATAATGCATTAAAACTGACTTTAACTAATTCTGATTTTTTATCAGAAAGAGAAATAGATATTATGCAAACAATGGCTATATTTTATGCGGAAAATAAAGAATATGAAAAAAGTATTAATATATTAAAAAGATGTTTAAGTAATTTTAATAAGTTAGATTTTCCTAGAGATAAAGAAATTAAGTTGAAAATCATGTTAAATTTAGCAAAATCTTTGGACTTCACATATCAACATGAAGAGGCAATAAAATACATTGATAAGGGCATCAAATTAGCAATTAATCTAAATACGTTATACCTATTAGGTGAACTATTCTATTTAAAAGGTCAGCTTTTATTAAAAATTAAACAACATAATGTAGAAGATGTTATTTATAACTGGAAAAAAGCATTATTTATATTTGAACTAACAGAAAAAGAATATTATACAAAAATGCTACCAGATGAACTTATTGAATTACAAAATAAAAAACACTCATAATTTCGTAAAAACTACTTACAAATCCCACAGAAAAAATCCCTATAGCTTTTAAACTTAGAACGATAATATTAAAATAATTTAAGTCGGCAGAAGGAACCTTTTGGTGTCTTTTCTTTATTTTTACAAGGACCTGCTCAATTAATTCTTAAAAACATACTGAGAAGCATTGTTTTATTTATCCCATTTTCATTCATGCTATATATAAAATTCGTTAATAAATCCACCTCAAACATACCTATATGCATAGGAGTATGTTTGAGGTGGAACTCCTTCAAATACTAGTTCCTTTTATAAGCCGTTTTTTTGATGTAGATGACATTATTTTCAATACAATAGAATGAATTATTGGAACATATTTAGCAATATATATCAAAAAACATATTAAAAAAACCCTTCACCTTAAGGTAGAAGGGATCTTCTAATTTCTATTTCAAACTACCCGAAATCTCCGTAAAGGTACCCCAAGCGCATGTGCACCTGCATCTGAATATCCTAAACTTCTTTCACCAACTACCGCTCCTCTGCCGAACGATCTTTCACCAATAGATTGTATGCCGTGAAATGCTACTTGTAACATTTCAATTCAGATATACGACAGTAAAGAATACATTATCACAGTGTCAGCAAGCAAAAGTGTATTCTGCATTTCTGAAAACAGTAGATGGCAGATTATGACCTACTGAATCTGCTAAGAAAGAATATACAAGAACATCCTTAACATCCTCTTTATTTCCACTAATGATGACATCAAGAAAATCTTCTATTTGGAATTCTGGAGTAAATAACACAATCTTAGTTGTTCTGTTTGGTTCTAAAGAAACAAAAGTACGAGAGATTTCAACTAATTCATTTTGAGTTGGGAAAAAAGTGTTTCGACTTCTCTTAACAGTTACCGTTACATTACTAGTATGGCAACGTGAATCATTGTTTAACATAATGTTGAGAGCAGTTGGAATAATCCCATTTTCAGAGACTGGAACTCGAAACACTCCAGTAGATTTATGGGCCATATAATCACATCCTTTCAAAATAAAATATATTTACAATATATTAGATGCAAAAAACGTTCATTTTGATATGGACAAATTACATGATTAATATATCTATAATAACCCTCGGTATTACTAAGCCAATGTTTTAAAAGATTAACAAATATCGCGAGAACCAATCGAATGTATATTAAAAGTAAAAAGAATAAGTTGTCTAAAAGACCCCCTATTTTGAGCCAATAATGAGACATTATGTTAATCTTATATGTATAGCTGCACAAAATTGAGAAACTTAAGGAGACAGATAAATTTTATGAGAAAATTATCTATATTACTTACTTTCATTCTAGTATTAGTCAGTGTTACGGCTGCTTGCACACAAGATAAAACAGATAGTGCCGTTGAAAATGGTCCAATAGAAGAACCAACCGCAAAAAATGAAAATGAAGAATTAATAAATTTTGAAGAAAAAGAAGAGATGAGCCGCTTGGAACAAGGTATTTTATTAGTTGGCGAGAGTGTTAAGGGAGGCTATTACTTGGCCGCTGTTCAAAGTGCATATTTAAATGCTAGCAACGATTCCGTCATTGTTAATGTCTCTGTAAAAAATGTACGAGGTCAAACGATTGGACTATCAGAATTAAAATATAACTTAAAAGATGAAAAAGACGGAAAAATCTATAAAGGAAAGGTGCTTGATCAAAACCCTTCTGATATACAAGTTAAACCAAATGAAACGGTAGAATTGAAAATAGCTTTTGAAGTACCACATACCGTAGATGAATATATGTTTTATATTGAAAGCTCTTTAGACCCCCTACAAACATACTGGAAAATTGATAAGCTGCAATCACAAACAAACTAAGTCTAAAATAAGCAAAAAGCAATGAAAAATTTGATATAGATACAAATGAATACTATATAAACGTAAGACCATCGATTTAATGAATCGTTGGTCTTTTTCAAAAAATGCCCCATTAAAAACTAAGAGATAAAAAAGAACTAATCTCTAGAAGAGATTAGCTCAATATATCCAAAGCTATTATGGTACATAGTTTTATGAGCAAACGTTATATAATGTTGTATGGGATACATAACCTGTCATCCCTTTATATGTAACTTTTAACCACTGTTTAGAATTACTGTAATGACCTTGAACATATTCACCAGTTACCCATGTTCCAGTAATTTTCGTACCATCATTAAATGTATGTAAGACAGGTGAATCGACAGTATAACCACTGCGCATCTTTGCACCATATACACCTACCGTACCTCCCTTTGCACAAGCTGCTACTACATTTTCATTTTCAGTAGCATTCGTAGCCGCGAAAGCAGAGCCGTTAAATGTAAATAAAGTAAATATAAAAGCTGTTAGTACTGTACAAATAGATAAACGACGTAACAAAATAAATTCCCCCTTTTTTTATAATTTACTTCTTCACAAATGATTATCTTAAATATTCTAACTATTTTCAATATATTAATGTTGAGAAATATTAGTTGTATTTTTGAAATAAGATTTTATCAAAAACAGTAACAAACTCATATTTTACTGAGAAAGAACCGAAAGAAGTCTTCTACATATCAACTATATAAAAATCCCTCCACCTTAAGGCAGAGGGGACTTTCTAATTCCTATTTCAAACTACCCGCAATCTCCGTAAAGATAACTCCAAGCGCATGTGCACCTGCATCTGGATATCCTAAACTTCTTTCGCCAACTGTACCAGCGCGGCCCATGCGAGCTACGATTTCTTTCGTGTACTCTGCTCCTTTAACCGCTGCTTCTGCACCTTTTTCAAAGGCAGTTTTTACGTCGACTTCGTTTGAGGCGCTATCTAACCAAGAGTCTACACATGGAGCAAGTGCGTCAACTAATGTTTTGTCACCAACTACCGCTCCTCTGCCGAACGATCTTTCACCGATAGATTGTATGCCTTGCAGTGCTGCTTGTAACATTTCAGCGAATTCTTTCACTGTTAGCTCACGTTTTTCGCCTGCTGCTTTACTAGCTGCGCGGAATGCTCCGCCCCAAATTGGACCAGATGCGCCGCCGCAATGTTCCATAATAATCATGGAGCAACCGTCAAGGAATGATCCGATCGTTACGTTTTCTTGTTCTACAATAGAATGCCACTCACGTTTTAATTGCTTAAATCCTTTTGCAACACTCATTCCGAAGTCACCGTCACCTGCATGTGTATCTAACTCACAGAACGGTACTTCATTTTTAATAATAATGTCGCTCATTTTATCAACGAGATAAATCATGTTGTTTAATGTAATGACATTATTTTTAATCACAGCGTGCTCTTCCGCTGTTTCTAGTTCAAAGGAAACTTCCTTCTCTTCTGTTTCTTCAAGTACATTCACGTACTCTACACTTTCAACTGGTCCATCTACTTTAAACGCTGGTGTATTACATTCTTTTGATAGTAATGTTTTTAGCTCGTCATCTAACTTCATTACCGTTAAAGACATACCAGCCATATCAATACTTGTCATATAGTTACCGACGAATACTCTATTAATTTTAATGTTTCTTGCAGCTAGTTCTCTCGTAACGGCGTTGTTAAATAAGTAAAGTTCTTGCAGTGGTGTTCCGCCAAAACCGTTAACTAGAAGTGCGATTTCCTCGCCATCTTTTACTCCTAAATCTTTCATTAAATCATTTGTCATACGGTTAGCTAATTCATCAGCCGACAGCATTTTTTCACGCTTAATTCCTGGTTCGCCGTGAATACCTACGCCGTATTCCATTTCATCTTCCGCAAGTGTGAAAGTAGGTGATCCGCTCGCTGGAACTGTACAAGACGTTAACGCTAAACCGATTGTGCGCACGTTAGCCGCTGCTTTTTCTGCTACAGCTTTCACCGCTCCTAAATCCATACCTGCTTCCGCTGCTGCGCCGGCAATTTTATGAACTAAAATAACTCCCGCAACGCCGCGGCGTCCTACTGTATATAGGCTATCTTCTACCGCAATATCATCGTCCACTTTTACGTAGTCGACTTCAATTCCATCTTCCGTCGCTAAATGCGCACCGTTTTTGAAATTCATAATATCGCCGCTATAATTTTTAATAATTAATAACGTACCTTTTTTACTAGCTGTTTCTTTAATTGCTTGATATACCTGAATTTGTGAAGGTGACGCAAACACATCTCCGCACACTGCCGCATCTAACATTCCTTTTCCGACTAATCCTGCATGTGCCGGCTCATGACCACTACCGCCGCCGCTAATTAACGTTACTTTATTTTCGTTCATTTCTTTCTTCTTAATTACTTTATGTTTTTTCAAAAGCTCAAGCTCTGGGTGAGCCATAACCATTCCGTTACACATTTCCATTACTAATGTTTCTGGTTTGTTTATAATCTTTTTCATTGTAGTTCTCCCTCAATTCCTTTAATATATTGTGATATATTTGAAATCTTCTTCTTACTACTCATGTTAAAATGAAAGCGTTTTATAGTAAACGGACAAAATGGACAATCTGTCTAAAGACACCGCTCTCATTTATAGATAGGATTTTTATATTAATAACATTCTAGGGATGATTCAGATGACCTCTTCTATAATTTCTAAAAAGATAATCGCGAACTCATTGAAGTATTTAATGGAAACAGAGTCGTTTCATAAAATATCAGTGAGCGATATTATGTTACACTGTCAAATGCGTAGGCAAACTTTTTATTATCATTTTAAAGATAAATTTGAACTATTAAGCTGGATTTATAAAGAAGAAACGAAGGAAAACATTATCGATTTTCTTGACTATGAAACGTGGGAAAACATTTTCGATTTATTATTTGATTACTTTTATGAAAATCAAAAATTTTACCGAAATGCTTTTAAAGTTATTGAGCAAAACTCGTTTAATCACTATTTATTTGAGCATACGAAAAACTTATATATGAAGATTATTGATGAACTATCTGTGAGCTGTGGATTCAGCCTTTCTGATGAGACAAAAAATACGATTGCCTCCTTTTATAGTCACGGCTTCGTTGGAACGATAAAAGATTGGATTGAAAGTAAGTGCGAAGTAGATCCTTCCATTATGTCTTCTCTTATGAAAAATATGATAAACAATCAATTACTACTATTACTTGAGCAATCAGCAAAGTAATTAAAGGGTGGCAAAAGCAATGAAAAAGATTATGAATGATGTACAAAATATCGTTCAAGATATGCTGCATGGCTTTTATTTTGAACATAACGACAAAGTAAATTACGATGAAACAAATAACATCATTTATGTAAAAGATATCGAAAAAATGAAGCAAGACGTCGCTATTGTAAGCGGCGGTGGTAGCGGACATGAACCTGCTGATATTGGTTATGTAGGAAAAGGTATGCTTACAGCGGCAGTAAACGGCAATATTTTCACTCCGCCTACAGTGGAACAAATTGCGGCGGCAACTCGCCTCATACCAAAAGATAAAAGTATACTATTCATCATCAAAAACTTTAAAGATGACGTAGAAAACTTTCTAGCAGCAAAGCAAATTGCTCAAGAAGAAGGAAGAAAAGTTGACCATATCATCGTAAATGACGATGTTTCAATTGAAGATGATGCTTCCTTTAATAAAAGAAGACGCGGCGTAGCTGGCACTGTTTTCGTTCAAAAAATATTAGGTGCGGCCGCTGAGAGTGGACATTCTTTAGAAGAACTAACAACAATCGGGCAAGCTGTCATCAAAAACTTACACACATTAGGAGTTGCCCTTTCCCCTGCAAACGATCCAGTGAAAGGAAAAGCTTCATTCACATTAAACGAAGATGAAGTCTTTTACGGCGTCGGCATTCACGGAGAAAAAGGTTACCGTAAAGAAGCTCTCTCCTCTTCTGAAATATTAGCGATTGAACTGATGAACAAACTAAAAAGTATTTACCGCTGGAGAAAAGGAAACAACTTTGCGATCCTCATTAATGGATTAGGTGCAACGCCATTAATGGAACAATACATTTTCGCAAATGACATTCGCCGTTTGTGTGAATTGGAAGGCTTACAAGTTACATTCGTAAAGGTTGGTACGTTGTTAACTTCTTTAGATATGAAGGGTGTTTCGCTCAGTTTGCTTAAGGTAGAGGATTTGGATTGGGTAAAGTGGTTGAAGGAAAATACGGAAACTGCTAGTTGGTAGCCGGTAATAAAAATAGCCGCAATCTATTTACAACCGGATTGTGGCTATCTTAGGTGAAAACAAACGATTTTTTAAGGAGATACAATTGGTAATACTAATATAATCTTAAAAAGCAGCGTAATAGTAGGCTGTAAAAGATCTGCAATAATATTTAATGTTGTAAAAAAGAAGGTATTTTTAAATAATCCATGTTTATTCAATTTTTTATCAAATAAGTTTAGAAACACAATCTTAAAAAGTAAATTAACAGACTTTAAGTTTACTAAAATTATATGTAGCAGAAGTTACATTATAAAAAGGGTCTATAAAACTGAGAAATAATAAAAAATGTATTTAAGCGTGACCGTTAATGTCTCTTCTTTTTCCACAATACTACTTACCTCATCAAACATACCAAATTATATAAAAAATCTACGAATTATATACACAATATTTACAATTCACCTCATTAAATTAAATCGACTATATGTATATTTTAACAAAAAAATACACAAAATTACATACTTGTTTTATATAGGGTTATATGTAAAAATTAAAACATTCTAAATTCCGAATATTAACGGAGGTGAAAATATTAAAAAATTGACTAAATACTTTCTTTTTAGTATTTTTTTCATTTCACTTATTGGCTGCTCAAATCAAGAAGAAAAAGAGACTACTACAACTGCAAATTGGGGGTATAAGGTTATACACTCAAATCCCCTTTTTACAAAATCTACATCTAAGCAAGAAATTAAAATTGCTATCGTAGATAGTGGAATTAAAGCGGAACATATCGCTTTACAAAATAAAATAGTAGATTCCTATAACGCTATCGCTCCTGATCAAAAAGCAACAGATGATTTAGGTCACGGTACAGCTATTGCAGGCATAATAGGTGCTAATATGCCCGATGAAAACATGATAGGTTTGGCACCAAATGCAAAATTATATAATGTTAAGGTTTTAAATAGTCAAGGAAAAGGTGATATTGAAACAGTCATTAGAGGTATAAAATGGTGTATTGATCAAAAGGTAGACATTATCAACATTAGCTTTGGTTTTGAAGCTAATCATTTCGAGTTAGAAAAAATCATTAACAAAGCATTAGAAAATGAAATTATTGTTATTGCTGCATCAGGTAATACATTGGGATTAAGGGTAGATTATCCAGCAAAATATGACGGCGTTATTTCTGTTGCTGCGTTAAAGCCCGACTTAACAAGATATAGCTATTCTGGAAAGGGTAAAATTGATTATTCCGCACCAGGGAAAAATATTATATCTACCCATAGCGATGGAGGATTCAGTGAATTTAATGGAACTTCTTTCTCTGCAGCATTTGTCACTGGAACTATCGCTCATCTCATGGGAAGTTCAGCAGAAAACATTAATAGTAATAACATAAATTCGTTCCTAAAACCATTTGTGAAAGATTTAGGACCAAATGGTTTTGATGAAAAATATGGGCATGGATTAATACAAATTAATTAAGAAAAGAGGATAATAACCTTGAAAAAATTAATAATTAGATTACTTGTACTAACAATGCTATTCTCAATTTTGCCGAATTTCGAATTAACTCAAGCTTCTATTAATTCGAATAATGAAACAGATGTTATTGAGGTTGAAAAAGAAATAAAAGAAGATTTCGGGATAGAAGTTGCTGAACAATTAAACCTAGATGTAAAAAAAGAAGATAATTTAGTAGTAGTAAAAACTAACTTAGATACAACAGATGTTAAAGTTACAACGGAAATGGAATATAATATAGATACAGAAGCTATTTTATTAGATGGTACAGTTGAAGAGAATGGTGAAAAAGTAAATCAAAAGTTTGAAGTGATATTACATGAAGTAGAAGAAAATAGCAATGAATTTTCTGCAACTTTTATCGATCAAGATACTGGCGAAATTTATGATATGAACACAATAGAAGCTCAAGCTTCAGCTTTACCACTCGTTATAATAGCCGTAGTAGCAAGGTATGGAATAACATACGCTATTAAAAAATATGGTAAATCAGCCGTAAACAGTGCAGTTAAAAGTAAAAGTTTTGGACAAGTTCTCTCCTCTGTATCTAAATTAGATGCAAATAAGAGAAATCATATTATGCAAGCAAAACATGATTGGTATAAAGTTACTAATAACAATTGGAATGATGTATCAAAGGTAATTTCTCATGTAATGCGATATGGAAGTGAATCTGCGTATGGATCCGCAAGGAAGAAAACATTAAACATGAATGGAAAAACAGTAACAGTTACTTTTAAGAGGATAAATGGCGACATAAGAATCAGTGATGCGTGGGTGAATAAATAATGTTAAAAAATCTAGAAAATCTTATCACTTC
Source organism: Bacillus sp. N6 (assembly GCF_052805735.1). Taxonomy (NCBI): domain Bacteria; kingdom Bacillati; phylum Bacillota; class Bacilli; order Caryophanales; family Bacillaceae; genus Bacillus; species Bacillus sp. N6. The sequence continues at coordinate 950,141 of NZ_CM127843.1, read as the reverse complement.
GGCCGATTTCGAAGAGGCTGAAAAATTATTTAAAAACAATAACTTCGAGGAATTTTCAGAAGAAATACTATATGTTACTTATGAAAATAGTAGTATTACCAAATATAGTTTTATAAATTATTTATTAATGAAAAAAGAATCAAGTGATTTACATGATCTTGCATTTGATTTACTAGTTAATCCTTTATGTCATATAGAAGGAGCATATCATTCTGCTTTATATCATGCTAAAAAATCCGTGGAGTTAACAAAAGAAGAAAATATGGATAGTTTATTACAATTACTATTTCTTCATTCCGTACCAGATAAATTAATTTCTGATACAAAGGCAATTGAAATTTGCAATAAAATTTTAGAATTAGATGCTTCTAATGAAATTGCTAAAGAAACTATTAAGGAATTATGTTAAATAAGGGATTGCCATATGGCAATCCCCTATTTTTTTCATACAACACAAAAACTATCGAAATAACTACTTTCCTTACTTTTAAAAACACCGATTGCGTCGGTCTTAGCGAAGGTAACAGGAAACATCAAAGATGTTCACGTACTGGATCGCTTTCATTTCATTCATTTTCTTACATCAATAGTTAGCTCATCTGTAATCTGCTCAAGGTGGAAAAATCTTTTTATATAATCGATATTTGACCATTTTTCTTCTCCACCAATAATAAATAATTCTTGCGCATCATACATAAATGAAAAGCTTGGATAGAAACTGTCAGCCTTTATTTCAATCTCACCAGTACGATTACTGATAATCTTACAGTCTGCTGAATAGCTTAATAACGTATAGAGAGAATCTTGTGCTGATTGGAAGAAATACTTCATAAGTGTGGTTATATCATCAATATTAGTAAGTAACACTTTAAAAAAGTTCGTATCCCTTTTCTGATTAGTAAAAACTAGCTCAAAATGGAGTTTATTCTCTTCTAAAAATCCTTCAATAAAGTCACCGCGCAAATAAGTTTCAAATAACATATACATAGGAAATTTTTTATTTGCGCCTATAAATCCTTTAATGATTTCTTCAAATCCTTTATGCTGATTCCAATTCGTCCCCACACCTATCATAATCGGATGATTTAAATAGATAGGATACGGTGAGAACCCTTCATCATTTAACATATACACTCGTTTCCCACCTGTATGAAGTGCAGGCTGAGACTCTTTTAGTAAGTATTGAGATAATTGAACACTTAACACATTTACACCTACCTATCATGTAATACATAAACTGTATCTATTAAGTTAGAAAAAGGATGAACCATTCATATTTTATCGTGTTTGGGTGTGGAGAACGAGAATCATTTTATAAACAAGATCGCACATCTCATTGGAGGATTACAGGTCTTCCAAATAAAGCTGGATGATAAATTAACATCGCCCCTACAAATGAACACACTAAACAAAAAACAGCCTCGTATTTTATAACTAGAGAAGAGTTGGTATCAAGCTTTTTCCCCTCTCTTCTTAATATCATTTTAAAAGCTCTATATAATAAATACCCAATAACTGCCCCGAGGGTATTCGTAAATAAATCATCAATATCTGTAATTCTATTATTTAGTAATTGATTTAACTCAATTGCCAATGAAAAAAGAAATCCTGCACATACGGTGTTTTTTATTTTTTTAAACTGCGGCCAAATCATCGGTAATAAAAAACCTAACGGCATAAACAGTACAATATTCAAAAGATACGTAGTACTACCTGCCGTATCAAATAGAGTCAAATTGATTTGACTTACACGAATCCACGTTTCATATCTACTTATATCCCATACAGTCGCGATCTGCGTCACCCTATACACTAACGAAAGGTAGAATAGAAAAACATACACCCATAAAAAATGCCGAATAGATATAATTCTTTTCGCTTTAAAATAAACTCCAATTTGAAACACAATACAAAACATAATAGTAAAGAAATAAGTATACAAATAACTCATTAAAACTTCTGTATGCATGTGGAATCCCCTAACTTTACATTTTCCTCTATGACTTTGTCGTTTTTAGTTTCCTTCTTGATGTAACTCATTTATAGGATAGGAGAAACTTTTAAAATAAAGAGTAGGGTAAATATAAAATTTTTCTTAAATCTTCAGTTGGATTTTATTATTACTCTTCTTAAGAATCCGCCATTGATAGCTAGGCAACAACATGCTTAAACCTAACAATACTATCATTTTTGCACGTAATCCTCGTAGTACTTTAACCGATAAAGCATATATAAAATCATGTGACTCGTTTGTTCAGTTAAAACATGAAATTAAGAAATATATGACGTACTATAATCACTCTTGCTATCAATAAAATTTAAAAAAGATGACTTCTGTTTGCATACAGAAATCATCTTTTTTAGGTTGCCTAACTTTTTTTAAAATTTCCTTTACAAAGGGTACAGATCAAGAGCACCTTATTCCTATTCGAGGGTATAAACTATACCTTCTTCCCTTAAAATCACACAAACCCATTTACAAATCTATAAAAGTAGATATAATATCCTTATGGAACCTTCATTAATTTATAAAGCATTGTCAAATGAAACAAGATGTCAAATTTTATCATGGTTAAAAAATCCAGAAAACCATTTCGACGAAAAACCTTATTTAGAACAAGGGATTAATTTTCAGATTGGAGTGTGTGTAGGAGATATTCAGCTTAAAACTGGCTTAGCCCAATCGGTTATTTCTAGTTATTTATTAACTATGAAAAAGGCAGGATTACTAGACTCTGACCGAATTGGAAAATGGACATATTATCGTCGAAATGAAAAAACAATACAAGCGTTTTCTGAATACGTTCAAAATGAATTATAAAGTAAAAGCAAATAATCAACCTACCAATTGATTATTTGCTTTCACACATTCTGCTTTTATATAGCTGCCCAATACATTCTTTTTAAAACTTCGCTACCTATAAAAGAAAGAAACATAGAAAGGAGCATCTTTTTTAACATATCACATCTAGTTATTTAGATATCTGTTTTTGTGTTTAACATTACATAATTCTAATACTATTGACATCCAATCATGCTCATTTCTTTGTTAATAAATCGATTTCACTTTCAAAATAATAATAAGAATGGAGAGTTTTACAAATGAAAAAAGTAAGTCCTTTACTTATTCTTACACTAGCAATAGGGGTGTTTGGGATTATTACTACCGAGATGGGTATTGTCGGTGTATTACCACAAATCACTCAGAAATTTGGCATTTCAACTGCACAAGCAGGATTTTTAGTAAGTATATTCGCACTAGTCGTTGCTATTTCTGGTCCGTTTTTAATTCTGCTCGTCTCTAGTATTAATCGTAAAATAATTTTATTAATAGCAATCTTTATTTTTGTTATTTCAAATATAATCTACGCTTATACAACACAATTTGAAATCATGCTTATTTTTCGTATTTTACCTGCAGCACTTCACCCACTCTTCTTTTCAATCGCTCTTGTAACTGCTGCTAAACTTGTCCCTCCTGAAAAGAGTGGTCAAGCGGTTACAAAAGTTTTCATGGGAATTACGGTTGGCTTTGCACTAGGTGTACCATTAACCTCTTACCTTGCAGATCAATTTTCATTAGAAATTGCTTTCTTATTCGGAGCGTTTATTAACGCCCTTGCATTCATTGGAATACTAATCTCACTTCCTTCTATGCCCGTTAAAGAAAAAATGTCTTTCGGCAAACAAATTCGTATACTCGGCAAACCAGGGTTATGGTTAAATATTTTAACTGTCACATTCCTTTTTGCAGCCATGTTTTCCGTATACAGTTACTTCGCCGAATACCTTGCAAAAGTAACTTCCATGAATGGATCGCTCATCAGTATCATGCTATTCATATTTGGTATAGTTATGATTTTAGGCAATCATTTATTTGGTAGTCTTCTGCAAAGAAGCATAGTAAATACAGTAATATCGTTCCCTATTTTATATTCTATTGTTTACATATTGGTTTATTATTTAGGTTCTTATCTTGTTCCAATGATTTTTATGGTATTCATTTGGGGAATCGTGCATGCTGGTGGATTAATTGTTGGTCAAACATGGTTAATAAGTGAAGCAAGAGAAGCACCCGAATTTGGTAATAGCCTATTCGTTTCATTCTCAAATCTCGGAATTACTCTAGGAACAACTATTGGAGGCTGGTTCATTTCAAACTTAGGTATTCACCAACTTATTTGGAGTGGATTTATATTTACACTACTTTCATTTCTATTAATTATAATAAAACTAAAATTTTTCACTTCTAATAACCTAGCTTCATTATCAAGCTAGTACATTTCAGTTCCAAATTGGATAAAAAACATTATAAAGTGAAACTTTAATCAGCTCTCACCAATCGGGCGTTTATGGGCAGCCCGGCAAATAGCGGGATAAATTCTATATAAAATACTGGTTATTCTTCTTATAAGATTTTATAAACTATAAAGTATGACACTCAGAGCCTTTAGCTATAAATACAAGTTAAAGGCTTTTTATATAAAAACAAATTTAAAAGGTGCTAATCTTATAGAACATCATCAAAATAGAATACTAAAAAAAGGCTCCATTGCTGGAGCACTCAAAAAATAATATAACTAAACGAATTAAAACAAGGAACAGACAATTAAAATATACAAATAAAACATAAATAAATCTATATATATGTAATATTACATATAAAAATCCTATTTATCGCTGCTATAATAAACTTACTCGATGATTGTTATATTATTCATAGGTTATACCTTCTTAACACCAATTTTACAAAGAAAAAAAGACATCTTAATTGATGTCTTTTTTTCTTATATGATAACGACGCAATACAATTAAGATGGTTCAAGTCGGAAGAAGGCACCTTAGGGTGTCTTTTTTTATTTTCCAAAGGACCTGCTCAATTATTGCGTAAAAAACATAAAGTAATTTGAATCCGTTAAAATACATGAGTGTACCCTTGTTTTCCCCTCTTATTAAAAGGAGGAACTATTATGGGTTTTGGTGGTAGTTGCGGCGAAGGCTGCGGTTTTGCTGGAGGATTTGCTTTATTAGTTGTACTGTTTATTTTATTAATCATCGTTGGAGCTTCTTGCTTCTGCTAAAAAACTATCAGAAAAGACACTCTTATATGGGTGTCTTTTCTTTATAATAAAGTGAAACTTTATTCCTCCGCTTCCCTCATACTATAATACCCCAAATTAATAATAACCAAGAAATACCCACCCATAATTCCAGCAGCGAATGTCCACATGAATTCATCGTGTTCAATTTCATACATAATAATCGCACCGAGTATTGCTGCTGCGAATCGATTTATCATTCCCAGCATCGGTGCTTTTTCTTTTTTTACAATGCTATCTCCGAACTTTTCAATACGCCTTCCCAAAATCCAGGCGCAGTACATACTCACTAAAAGGCCAATGCTTATCCCTACAAACTGGGCTGAAAAAGGTGTCATTAACCATCCCAATAACATTACGCCTAGCAAACAATACATTTGTATGTTGAATGATCTTAGTGCCATACGAATCATGTTATTCTCCTTTATCTTTCTCATTGTAATTCTGTATCATCAATCCAATCTTCCAGGCTTTAAGCTTTCAGCTATATCTTTTTTAAAATGAGGGAATTTGATTTTGCTCACCATTAAATAAGCGAGTACGCATGTACCAAACGCCACGGAAACTGGATTATTTAAAAAACATAAAATGAGGAGACACATTGCCGCGAATGGAATCGGCATTCCGATAAATGTCGGGAGTTTGCTTTGCTGTGTGTTAAATCTTGCAAGCCGAAGCATTCCGCAAATACTGTAAGCAAGTGCACATATCATCCCGATAAACTGCAAATCTTTTAACGAGGCACTATATGCAAGAATAGACGGTGCCACACCAAAAGTAACTAAATCCGCAAATGAGTCCAACTCTCCACCAATTTCTGAAACAGAATCAAGTTTCCGAGCAACCATGCCATCAAAAAAGTCAAACAGCATACCTGTAATAATAAAAACTGCTCCCAAATAAATATCGTGAACGAAAACAGCGTAAATAGCTAAAAGCCCACATACAAAATTTGCTATCGTAATCATATTTGGTATGAAACTCATAATGCACTTCTCCTCCTTTCTACTAATTGCTTCATCTACGTTCTTACTCATTACAATCAAGATCCTTCTGCTTTTCTTCCAATATCACTTTATTTATTTTCGTTAACGTATCTGTCATTTGCTCTAGGGCGTTTATATCGATTTTAGAAAAATATTTCTCAATTAATACATCATCTAACTCAGACAACCGCTCTATATACTTACTACCGTTTGGACCAAGTGTAAGAAAATACTCCCGTTTATTATTAGGGTTTACTTGTTTTGAAATCATCTTCTGTTTCTCCAATTTCGATAAAACTTGGCTAACGGCACTTTTTGATACATTAAAAGTAGTCGCAATGTGATTTGCCGTCGTGTTTTCATTTAAATTAATATGAAATAGCATGCTCTCTTGCTGTCCTGTAAGACCGAACTCATCTTTTAACTCCTGGAATAGTAAAATGTAGAATTCATTATAAGCTCGGTTCATTTCATTAATTACTTCTTTATACGTTCTAGTCATAACGTTATTCCTCCATGCTTTTATTTCGTTTAATAGTTAAGTTCACTTAACTTAACTATATTATACCGTTATGTTCGTGTAAAGGGAAATATAACTCTACACTTTATCAGTTGTGCTTTTAATGTATGTAAAACTTTCTCTCTCTTCATAATCTTCTATATCAGCTTCTTTCCAAAGCTCAAGATTAGCCCCTCTCCTTTCTCCAGTTATATTGCTGCAAGACCAATGTATAAGAACATAGCATCTAAATCTTCATCTATATCAAGCTCATCTAAACACTCTTCTAAAACAAGTTAAGTCACTGCTTCCTTCATCCAAATACCCAATTAATCGTTCTGAATAATCAAAAAGAAAAACAATTAAATTCCATATAGACCCATTACTGGTTAAAATGTTATAATAAAATCACCCTACATAGTTACTCATAGCCAGACTGAGGAACTAGCGTCTTATTAAGTAATGCGCATAACTAAAATAAAAAAGACACTTTACGGTGTCTTTTTTATTTATATTCCTAGAAATTATCTCTTTTATAAACACACTCTATCAAACAGTAAAGGAGACAAACAGATGGAACATCCTGTTGCAAGAGAATTACGTTTTATACGGGTATGTCTTATCATTTTGATTATTGTCATTGCATTCTGGGACCGGGAGAAAACTGTGGAAATTACTGATCACGGTAGCGATCCTATTTTAAACACCAGCAATATGACCCAAGTTGGTGAGAATACATTTGCATACAAAGATGAATCGAATCAAATTAAAATATTTAAGTTTAATCCAGATACAAATGAAATAAAATTAATAAAAGAGTTTTATGCTAACGAATATTAATTACATGAATTAAATAATTCAAATCTGTAGAAGGCACTTTAAAGTGTCTTTTCTTTATGAACTACAAAGTATGAGGACCCAAGCCATTAGCTGCAATTACGACCAAGGCTTTTACTATATAAAAAATAAAACATAGTAAGAATAGAATACTCACTTAAATTATTTTTCACTTCACAAACTACATCCAAAAAGTTGGATAGCTTCTTTTACTACTCATATTATTAATGAATAAAGCAATAACTACAATAACAACGGAGCCAATTAAAACTGGTGTTACTAAATAACTCCAACTGTTTGCCCCTAAAATAACGATAATCGGATCGGCGCCTGCCGGAGGGTGCGTCGTTCTCGTTAACATCATAACGGCTATTGCCATCCCCACCGCTAAAGCAATTGTCCAATATTCATTCCCAAACAAATGATATATTGATAGACCAATGAAAGTTGAAATCAAATGTCCTCCAATAATATTACGCGGCTGAGATAATGGCGCATTCCAAACTCCAAACGCTAATACACAACTCGCACCAAATGGTGCCATTAATAATTCTGTAGAGGTTATGCTCGTTAAATATGTTAAGGTAAGAATTGTTAAAAATCCCCCTAGTAGTCCCGTTAAAGAGTCCTTTACATTTACTTGTAATGGGCTTCTTCCTTTCCCTTTCATTTTTGTAAAATATCGTACACTTATTGGTTGAGGATCTTTCTGCTTAGTTGCTGTTATATTATCCATCGTTCTCCTCCTTTATTTACCAACAATTATAACTCGACATAACTAACCTGTAAATATTAATTTAAGGGGTTAGTTTTAAAATACAAAAAAAGAATCAACTATTATAAGTTGATTCTCTAAACTTCCTCAAATTTTCGATCCTGAAATTTTGCTACCTTTTTCCGGTTCCCACATATTTTCATAGAACACCATTTTCGTTTTCCACTCTTATCTATAAATAATAAAACACAGTCAGGATTTGAACATCTTTTAAGGGAAATCAGCTTATTTTCTGCTATTAACGTTAAAGCATCAAATGCAATTAACGATGCGAGTACATCCTCGATTTCTCCAACTGGGATAGATACTAGCTGCTGTTCAATGATTTTATATGTAAATGGTGCCTTCTCAATTTGTTTTTCTAAATACGTAATAAAATCATTAGAAATTTCTTGCTGATCAGCAATTGCCTCAAACTGTTTTCTCAATACTTCTCTTACCTCTAATATGCTAGATGTAACTTGATCCATTCGCTTCTGAATTCCTATAAGTGTTTTTTCATTCCAAAAAGGAAGATTAACCTTTATTACATGTAGCCATTCTAATACATCTTCATTTGTTATTAATAAATCATAACGTTGTCCACGCCTAACTAACTCTGTATTTACTAAATCTAATGAGAGATTTCCCGATATAAGCGGGAATTGTTTTGTTTCCTGCATGTACTCATCACCTTCTCTTTAAACAATCATATTCCAGATTAATACAGAAGTGCAACTTTTTTATAAACTACAAAGTATGAAGATTAAAGCCTTTAGCCATAATTACGACTAAAGGCTTTTTGTATGTAAGTAAATGAAAAAGGAGCTACTTTTATGGAACATAATAAAAATGGAATTCTTGCTTTAATTGTTTTATTTTTAGGATTAGTGTTTTTTGTTAGTGGAATGGTTTATCATTTATGGGGCTCATTTTAATTTCAACTTTTAGACAGATAAATAATTCGAATCAGAGAAACGCACAAATCTTTCCCTTTTCCTTCCAAAATCAATATAATAAGATATAAAATGTAATACATATAAAGACAAATATATATAGCACTCATTAAAAGTGCTTCTATTTTGGAAGGAAGAAACAAACGATGAACAAAAAGTTATTAGCATCATTATTATGTAGCACATTCTTGTTTGGAGTATCAGCTTGCAGTTCACATGATGCGCCTGCGAAAAATGAGCAGGCGACTTCTAAAAAAACAGAGAATGACAAACTTAGCAGCAAGGATCCGCAAAAAGAACTTCTTACCAATGTAGATTCCTCTGATGTATACATGTCAATGGGATCTGCCGAGTCATTAGATGTTCTAGGGACTGGAGAAGTTAAAGCACAAGGTGTCTTTAAAGTATTAGACATCGCCGTTTATAATCGTAAAGAAGAACCCATTACACTAGATATTAACAACTTTAAATTAATTGATGGATTTGGAAGAGAATATCACATTTCCAATGAATATCAGTCAGTACTTAAAGCTGCGAATATCTCCACATTCAAATTTAATATTGTTAATCCTAATGAAAGTTCGGAAGGAAACATTGTATTTGATGTACCGAAAAACACGCAAGGATTAACTTTACAAATTAATAATGATAAGTTAGATAAAGAACTCCAATTAAAAGTGGAATAGGCCAATAAATGCGTCTCCCTTAACATTTTCTACCGACATAAAAAAGTACAGTCTTTTCTACAGCAGACTGTACTTTTTTATTTATCATTTCACATAACATTCCCTAATTTTTTTGACTAGATGCTCTCCAATCACGAAAAGATGTTGGGCGTCCAGAAAAAGCTCTTTGCTTTGTAACAGATGGTTTTTCTTCAGGAGTCATTGTTTTTTCTTTAAGAGTCGCTGGTTTTTCTTTAAGCGTCACTGATTTTTCTTCAAGAATAGTCACAGCTGTTTGCATTTTCTCTAACTGTTCTTTCAACAATTGTTGTTCAATCTTTAAATCCGTAAGTAAACGTAAAATCATCTCAGAATTAGCCATAAGATCCTCCTTCCCCCAATACACAGAATAAAATACAATATGTAGCAGACGAAATACCGGTGACAAAAATAAGTTCGTCAACTCTTTTTAACTTCCAAAATCCTTTTATTTTTTTAAGGACCTGCTCCATTCACCCTTAAAAACATAAATTAAATTAAATCCATTAATAAATGGTCTTTATGGAAGGAGGAGTTAATATGGGCTATGGAGGTAGTTGTGGTGGAGGCTGTGGTTTCGGCGGCGGATTTGCCTTACTTGTTGTGCTCTTCATCTTATTAATCATCGTTGGCGCTAGCTGTTGGGGCGGCGGATTCGGCTGCTAAGGAGAGGCACTCTTGAGAGTGTCTTTTTTTGATATGTGACTCATATACATATTGCTCATAATTTCCGTTCTGGGGATAGTATAATATTGACTGAGCATGTCAGCATCCCCCTAATTAATAGTTGGTTCAAATCGATATAATTCTTTTAAATATAGGTTAACACTATATTTCTCAATGAATAAAACAACTTAACATGGTAAAATAATAGTTGGATGGGAGTCCAATATATTATTAAAATTAAGATGGTTCAAGTCGAAGGAAGGCACCTTAGGGTGTCTTTTCTTTATGAAAAATATCTAACTATCAACCTTTTCTTTATGACTTCTAACATCAACAAAGGGTGATACAAACTATTACATATGTTTGTACCACCCTTTATTGATGCGTTTAGACTTCACAGTTGTTGAAGTTGTTGAAGTTTTAGGCTTCTCCCTTAGTGTACCCATATTATTAGAACATCCTGTAATCTGTAGACAAAATGTAGCTAATAAAAACAATATTAATAATTTCTTCAATAAATCCTCCTACATGCATAAAACACCATATGTTACAAAACAAACATAACATCAACTCTTTATAAAAACAATATAATCCTCGGTCCTTAAGCTATCTCTTAACATAGGAGTACCGCCACAAATCCATTTTTAAAATATCCCCTACTTAAGGAATTTGTAAGTATCAAGTAAGAAAAACGAGAGCTTTGCTTCGTATAATCAAAATATAAAGTGAAGGAAGAAAGATTATTTCTGGGATTAATATGCATGTGACAAGAGAAGAAAGCTACGTTTTTTTAGAATAATAATATGAGTATGTCCAAGTTTTAGAGATTGCTTGCAAATATTTTGAAGTTTTCGCACCAGAATTCTAATTACCATACCTGTTTTTTACCATCACATATTGGAGGTTAAAACATGAATAAAAAAAAGAAAATACAAAGATCAGTACTTACCTTTACCCTACTCTTTTCTTTAGGCATTTCATCTTTCCCGCTTACAACAACTATTCACGCAGATACACGCGAGGAACAATCTGCTGAAAAGAAACTAATCTCTTTAACGGAGCGTACATCATTATTTTTTGAATATCTCCAGCAAGGTAAGTATGCAGAGGCACTCCAGTTGACGTCTGCTGCTTTTCAATCCAAATTTACAGCAAACACATTACAAAACTGGTGGACACAAAGTGGCTGGAGCGGGATAAAAAGCATGGGAATCCCCGTGATAAAAGAACGAAACTTGGTCCATCAGACGGTAGAAATTCCAGCAGCTACCGAAGGAACTACCATACCACTACTCCTTAAATTCACACCTGGCGGGAAAGTAGATGAAATTGGAGAAAGGCCACCCGAGGAATCTTTTACCATCCCCCATCCTAGCTATAATCAACCTAACTCCTATCAAGAACGTGAAATCGTCATTGGAAATTCTACCTATCCGTTACCAGCGACATTAACAGTTCCGAAACATAAGCGTGGTGAAAAGCTGCCCGTAGTTGTTCTTGTTCATGGTGCTGGCATCCATGATCGCGACAGCACATACATGGGAACAAAAATCTTACGAGACATTGCGGTGGGCCTTTCATCCAACGGAATTGCAGTGGTGCGCTATGAAAAACGTACCTTAGAACATGCATTAAAGATGAGTGCAGAACCCGTTACGTTAGACCGTGATACTACAGATGATGCTATCTATGCAGCAAAATCCGCAGCGCAGCAGGAAGGCATTGATCCAAATAATATTTTCATTCTTGGACATAGTCAAGGAGCCGGTACAATGCCACGTATACTGAGCAAAGCGCCTTCCTCACTTGTCCGAGGAAGTATCTTACTCGCACCACCTGCACGCCCTTTGACTGACATTGCCATTGATCAGTATGAATACCTTGGGGCGTCAAAGGAAGAAATCGATGAATTAAAAAGACAGGCTGCTTTTATTCAGGATCCTACTTTCAATCCTGACCATCCTCCAGCTGGCTACAATTTTGGGTTACCTCATTTTATGTATGATGTTTCTAGGTGGCGTCCAGTTGAAGAGGCAAAATCACGAAAAGAGCCTTTACTCATTTTGCAAGGAGCACGCGATTATCAAGTAACAGTAAAAAATGAATATACAAAATGGCAAGAAGGGCTTGCAAACCGCGGGAATGTTCAGTTCAAAAAATACCCGAAATTGAATCATTTCTTCACGGAGGGTGACGGAGAATTAAGTCTTCCTAGTGAATACGAAATCCCTGCTAACGTTCCCGAATACGTCATCCAGGACATTATTACATGGGTTAACGAGACAAAAAAATAAGAAAACATCAAAAGCCTTCATGCAATTATCATTGCGTGAAGGCTTTTTGAAACTGGTGATTCAGAGATAGCTATTATAATGCATCAAAACGAAAATTATATTTTTCTACGTACTAAATAAAATGCTAAGGAACCCATAATAACAGGTGCAACGAAGTCAAAGAAATATGAAAAAGTAAAAGTAAAAAGAAAAAGAAATGGTATAAGTGTATAGATAACTGCTAGTCCTATAAATAAAGGAATTCCAAATTGAAACTCTCGACATCGTTTAATTTTCCTATATAAAACTTCCCCAATTAGGCAAGCTATAAGAGCTGGTATACTACCATAAGTGACGATAGTTTTTATGAACCCCTGTAAAACGTCTGGGTGAATAAAGCTAGGGTTAAAAATATATGAAATTAAGAACCATCCAAAAATAAAAGCAAATAGACTTGCAGCATAACTAACTACAAATTTTATCAAAGTAAGCAACGTAATCATCCTCACAATTCCCTAATATTATCTTCATTTTATCATTTTCTCTTAAAAAGATTCCAAAAGGGTATACTTGCCCTTCAGCTTTCTTTTTTAACGCTTGTTCAAGACGTATTTTTTGATGTTATTTTGTATAAAAAACTTTTGGGAGCAACCTGTTCTGTTAGGTTGATAGCGATGGGGTGCCGCCAGCATTTCGAAAAAAATCACGGTAAACAAAAAACTATAACAAACTTTCCATATTGGCAACTAAATTACATAAAAAAAGACACTCTAAGGTGCCTTTCTCCGACTCGATAACCACTTTAATTTTACTAATGTGTATTGGACTTTCCATCCTCATCAATGAATGGAAAGTAGAGATGCTTCAATTATGTACCGATCTGGAGCGTCTCCTATATAGTCAAAAGGATAACAAGTTGTTAATGTTAATGTCGGCTCACTTTTTTCTACAATAACTGTTCGATCTTCTGAATCTGTTATCCAATGCTTGTTAATTTCATATGTATATGTTTTATTTTCATATTCCACGATAAGTTGGTCATTTTCCTTTAATTGACCAAGCTCGGTAAAAACAGTATCTCTATGTCCACTTAAAACTGTATGACCATTTCCAGATGGTGTAGTAGTTAAGTCACTAACAAACATACCTACACCCTTTTTTAGTACTTTATCATCGGCTCCCCAATATATAGAGTATTTCTTTTGTATTTTAGGGATAATTAAATATGCTACTTTATCTCCTAACTGATGGTTTACCTTTGAAGCAGGAATTTGTACAGGTTCTTCTTGTAATGAAGTGTCAGTCTTTATCTCTGTCCCTGCTTGATTGATGTTTTGCTTTTCATTTTCTTTAGAAGGTGTGGCGGTCTCATATTGTTTAGCCTCGTTAGTTGTCAACGACTCTGCTGATTGTCTAGCACTATACCATTCTAGAAAATAATAGGAAAAGATAGTAAGTCCAATAACAGTTAAACATAAGCCTATCCATTGTTTTTTATTCACTCTTATCACTCCATTTGAAAACGACAGGATTTCTCCTGCCGTTTTAAGGAACTATTTTATGCGTTTGTCTTTTTACGACGGAACATTAATACAGATCCAGCTAATGCTAATCCTAAGCTTGCTAGCATCATTGTAACACCGTTTGATGCTGTATTAGGTAATTTTTCACCTTGTTTTTTTGTTTCTTTTTTCACAACTGTATTAGTATTTTTCTTTGTTTCTTTTGCAGTTGTTTGAGGCTTAGTTTGTTCTTGTTTATTATTTGTTGTTTGGTTGTTTTGTTTTGAATTCTCTTGCTTAGTGTTTTCTTGTTTAACAGGTTCTTGTTTAGTGTTTTCCTGTTTAGTATTTTCTTGTTTAGGTTGTTCTTGAGGTTTAGTATTTTCTTTATTTTCTGTTGTAGTATTTGTGCTCTTTGGATATTTATAATCTTCACATGGAATGCCGTCTTTATCATTATCTAAACGGTGCGGATCATTTCCAACACCATATCCATTTTGATCCCAGAATGCTTGAGCATCTTGTTGACTTTTAAAATGGCCACAGTTTTTTGTATCATTAGGACTCTTAGCTGCAAATGCAGAAGAACTGTACCCCACTGTTAATAGTGTTACCGCTGTTGCTGAAGCTAATAATTTTTTCATAAATTTCTTTATCCCCCTAAATGGTATGTATTTACATTGAAATATTTTACATTTAAAAAATTAAAAATACAATAATAATTTGTAGATAAATGTAAGATTTCTAGATAATAATACCAAACTATTAATTCATATATTGTCATATTATGTCGAAAGAAAATAAAAAAAGAGCCAAGGCCCTCTTTAATAACTACTAATAACCATAATCACTATTCTCACAGTAATATGAATTTGATTTATCACAAAAAATATATGTTGTTTGTTGGATAAATAATGGCCTTGATGAGGCGTTAACTGAAGTGGCATTTAACATCCTCAAATAAGAAAGTCCTTGTATCTCCCTGGTGTTAATCTAATTGTTTGTGGAGTTGTGGATTTAAATGTTCTACTAGTCAATGTGACGAACGCAGCAAATACAAAGCTAAAACAAATAAGAGTCTTAGTGTGGTTAGTTGTAAAATTTTCAAATAGAGTAATTTTAGAGTTAGGTGGAATTTCAAGACTTGTAAGGTTAGTTTCTGATCCGAAAATTGTAAAGGTCCCTATAAAACTGTTGGTAGAGTTTGAAGAGTTACATAATTATCTTTATTGGAATCAAAATAAGCTTACACATCCAAGCTGTTGATGATAGCTAATATTTGATGATCTGTCCATTTGCCATTAATCCTTATATTTTCTTTCGCTATACCTTCTTTTTTAAATCCCACTTTTTCTAATACACGAATAGATGCTAAATTATCAAGCATCGCTCCTGCTTCAATTCTATGTAGCTTTAATTCCCTAAAAGCAAAATCTACAACAAGTTGAAGAGCCTCTGTTGTATAGCCCTTTGCATTATGCTCCTTATCTAAAGTAAATCCCGTATAACAGCTTTGGAGGTCTCCCCTAACAATTTGAGTTAATGAAATGTCTCCAATCAGTTTATCATTTTCTCTTAAAAAGATTCCGAAAGGGTATACTTGCCCTTCAGCTGTCTTTTTTAGAGCTTGTTCAAGACGTATTTTTTGATGTTCTTCTGTATAAAAAACTTCTGGGAGCAACGGGCAAACTCGTTGAAAAAATTCGCGATTTCTAATATGTAAATTAGCTAACTCGTTAGCATCAGCAGTTTTATAAAGCCGAATATAAATGTACTTCCCTACTAGTTTCATAACATCCCTCCAACATTTTTATATGTCTAATGAGGAAAAAATATACCGTATACTACATACAGTTGGGTATTATCAGGAATCATTTTGCACGAAAGAAAAGACACTCCATATGAGTGTCTTTTCCAATAGTTTTTAGCAGAAGCAAGAAGCTCCAACGATGATTAATAAAATGAATAACACAACTAATAAAGCAAAGCCTCCCGAGAAGCCACAACCGCCACAACTACCACCATAACCCATAATATTTCCTCCTTTAGATAAGAGGGGAAAACTAAGGTTCACTCATGTATTTTAATGGATTCGTTTCATCTTATGTTTTTTCGTATTGATTGAGCAGGTCCTTTCGAAAACTATTCACATATTAACTATATTTTTAAAAATGAATAATTCAACTATAACAATAAATAGATAAATTAATATAATGTATTAATTCTAAAAGAAGGGAGGAATAGCCATGCAATTAGTTTGTTTTAAAATAGTAAGTGGTCAGTATTTCTTGTTTGTAGAAGGTATTCAAATTCCTGTACCAATTCCAGCAGTTGCTGCAGCTTTATTAATTGGTTTAGGAGTAATTCCACTTTGTTCTTAATGTAAGGAATTCGGATCATTCCTATCTTTCCATTGGAAAAGCCTCAAGTATATGAATACTTGAGGCTTTCTTTATATCAAAGAAAAAACACCTTACAGCGCTTGAAGATCTCCTGATTTAAATAATGCGGCCGTTACATCATCACCGAAAGTATTGAAACAGAATACTTGCTCGTCTACCTTATCCATTACTGTAGCTTCACCTATCTTGCCACCTTGAAGTTTAATAAAATAGTTATGTTCTTCTAAAATTTCACTAAAATCTCTATTTGCCCATCTTTCAGTAATTGCTAATAGCTCTTCTTTATTCTTGAAATTGTTTCCGTTTAGAATGTTTCTTACTTTCTCTGCATTCTTTTTGGACATAGGGGTTGCTCCCTTTCCTTCACACGCTTTTACTTTTTGATGAGTCATGCTATGCATAGCTGAAATCACTTCTTCTTCAGTAGAAGTTACTGTAATGTGAAGTTGTGCATTTGAGCCTTTCACTTCTGCTTCATTCGATAGTATGTCTTCTTTATTAACCTCTGCAAAAACATGGTCCTCACTCTCAAGCGGGACTTCAGCAAACTGTAACATTCCATAAGTCATACCAGTTGCAAGTACTACTACACCTATAATAGATGCTAGCCAATACGTTAGCTTTTTGTCCATCTTCATTTCCCCTGTCTTCGTTTAAATATCTTAACTAAAGAGTACCATATTTAATTCCTTTTTATTGAAGTGTCTCTAATTTTTACTATAAAAAACGTATAAATCATTTAATACCAATATAACAACTTCACAATCATGACTATGCCTATTCTCATAACAGGATCTATATACGATGTCACTAAATCATCTGGTGAACTACTGGTTATTAGTACGGCTTTGCATCATTATTCTCAAAAAGGATAATTATTGTACATACCAATTCTTATGTATGAAGACACCCAAAACAAGTGTTACGAAAAAAATATAAAAAAGACATCTTTTCTAGGCAAAGATGTCTTTTTTATATAAACCTTAATGTTCGTTCTGTAAAACCCTCGCTGCCTTTACTCCTTCTTTCTCTTCTTTTAAGAATAACGATACGATAAATGCAACAATAATAAAGATTAACCCAAGTGCAAATGCACCTTGGAACCCTGAAGTTAAAGCGTTTAACTTCTCTACTGGATCCAGTGGATTTGCGGAGCTTTCCATATACTTAGTTGTTCCTGAAGACATTTTCGAAATAAAGATAGCTGTACCAATTGCACCAGCTACTTGTTGCAACGTACTAAATAGTGCTGTTCCGTGCGGATATAAATCTGGTGTTAATTGATTTAAACCGTATGTTTGTGCTGTCATGACAAGCATGAGTCCAACCATTAATACGCTATGCATGACAATAATTTGTACCATTGATGTATCAGGAGTAATGCCTTTAAATAAGAACATTGCAATTCCTACTAAGACAATGCCGGGAACGATAATAACTTTCGGACTAAATTTATCAAATAGTTTACCTGCGATTGGTCCCATTATGGCGCTAATAACACTTCCCGGAAGCATGATAATTCCTGATTTAAAAGCTGTAACGAGTAAAACGGTTTGCAGGAACATCGGTAATAAAGTCATCGTTGAAAATAACGACATCATCACAATGACAATTAATCCAACTGATAATGTAAACATCGGAACTTTAAATGCTCGTAATTCTAAAATTGGATTCTCAATTTTCAATTGTCGAACGGCAAAAATACATAATGAGATAAGCCCAACAATTAAAGTGCCATATACTTTTGCATCGGACCATCCTAAATCACCCGATGCACTAAAGCTATACACAAGCCCGCCAAATCCTAATGTCGATAAAAGGATAGATGGGTAATCTACTTTTGGCCTTGTTAACTCTGAAACATTTTGAATGTACTTCATCCCAATCATAATGGAAATGATCACGATAGGAATAACAATATAGAATAACCAGCGCCAATTTAATGAATCCACAATTACTCCAGATAATGTAGGGCCAATTGCCGGAGCTGCCATCATCACGAGTGCGATTAATCCCATTGTCGCACCACGTTTTTCAGGCGGACAAATGATTAAAATCGTATTCATTAATAACGGTGTAATTAACCCCGTCGCTACAGCTTGGACGATACGGCCAATTAATAAAACGGAAAATGTCGGTGCGAATCCCGCAATTAATGTACCGACTAAAAACGTTACCATAGCGATCAAAAACATTTGTCTCGTTGTGAGCCATTGCTGAAGTAATGCTGTAATTGGAACTAAAACCCCAACTACTAACATGTATGCTGTAGAAAGCCATTGAATCGTTGAAGCCGTTACGTCAAATTCTTTCATTAATACCGTTAACGCATTTCCAAGTAATGTTTCATTTAATAATGCAACCATTGCACCTAAAAGTAACGCAATTAAAATGGGGGTATGTTTCAAATTAGAAGTATCAACTTTGCCACTTGCTGGGCTCTTAGTTGTCATATTCATTTACAGATTCTCCTCCTGTTTCTTACTTAAAAAACTTTAAATACACCGGAACACATGTAATATAATATACATATGTAGATTAAAAAGGGAGAATCAATTTTCAGCCACTGTATATTTAATCTACAAAAAAGGAGAATTGTAGATGAACGATAATGAAAAACAACTTGATTTACGTATTAGACGTACACATAAATTACTGTGGGATTCCTTATTTGAATTAATGACGCAATCAAAACAGAAATATAGTACGATCACGATTAACCAAATATGTGACCGCGCAATGGTACACCGAACAACCTTTTATAAACACTTCGAAGATAAAGATGCTTTATTAGCATTTGGATTTAAACGATACAGCAAGATGATTGCTGAAATACCGGTTTCAGATCGATTAAGTAAACCATTTCAAGTAATGGAACAATTTCTACATCATGAAGAAATCGGTAAAATATTAGAAACACAAATGTCTGATGAACAATTTATTAACCGAACACAGCATTTAAGTCACGAAACGAGAAAACAAGAAATAGAAGCGTTAAATCAACTGCACAAAAATCATACGATGCCCAATGATTTAATCATTGAATTTTATTCAGGGGCAATCACCTCATTAAGCGCATGGTGGTTTAAAAGTGAAAGAAAAGTTTCTGCTGCTGAAATGGATAGGTATCTCCACCAACTTATTAATCGGGATATTTTTCAGTTTGAAGAGGATTAAGACTACACCTTTTCAATCATGCAATCAAATTGACCACAAAATAGGAATATGATATATTTTCCGTAGAATACTATATAAGTGTGACATCAAATAAAATGGCATATAATAAAAAGAAGAGATGCGCTAACATCTCTTCCCTAACTGCTACCGTATGGGTGGTAGTTATTATAAGCTATTTCTTTTTACGAAACCCACCCTTTTGCTTCCTACGGCGCGGAGTGGGTTTTTGTTGTCCTTATCCAGAAGTTGCTTCCGCAAAAAATACGCTGAAACTTCACGCACAGTCGCTTTGACAAACTCTTTTACAAGGTCAAACAAAAAGTCCATATTATCACCCCCTTTCCTTCCAAATGGAAAGAAGGGATAACCACCCACCCTCACAATATGCAGTTGACTTTATTTTATCAAATGATTGTAAAGATATTATGTAAACAAAACAAATGAAATTTTACATAGAAAAAAACCCCTCCAAACTGGGATTTTATATACATACGATTATTTACCGATCTTCTTCAAATCCGAACTTTCAATAATCGAATGAGCATATCCATATTTGCCAACTCGCACCAACGCTCTTCCTAATTGTTCTGAAGTTATTACACTGCCAAACCTCTTCAATAGTGGATTAAAAGGTTTCCTCACATCGTACATCAATTGATATGATTTCGTTTTTGATTTCACACCATTTGCCGGGATGATTAATCCTGTTCTAAACATATACGCAACTTTGAAAAGTAAACGTAATAACTCATTGCCCGTTCTTCCCTTCACTCTCGCCCACATCGTATGTCCTGATTCTGTACTATCTGTTCCGCTACCAGATACGTAAATGAACGTCATGTTTGGATTTAACTCCGCTAATGTTTTCGCGGCGGATAACATTAAATCCATGAAATAAAACGTCGATAAATTTAAGTTACAAATATTCAGAATTAATATTAAAATAAAAATGGGGATAGGGGTATGGGCTTATAAAATTTATACATAACGAGGGAATAGAAATGAAACTACAATTAAAAGCGGATTTAATGTTACTACTAGTTACATTTTTTTGGGGTGCATCCATCCTACTTACAAAGCTTGGACTTGATGGCATAGAAGAATATAATTTAATCGCATTACGATTTATTATCGCTTTTCTTTTATCAGGTTTAATATTTTACAAACATTTATTTAAGATCGATTTTAAAACTGTAAAATATGCATTTATACTCGCTTCTGTCTTATTTATCGTTTACATTTTCGCGACTTTCGGTACAAAGTATACGAGTGTTTCTAATGCTGGTTTCCTACTATGTCTCACAGTCATTTTCATTCCAATATTATCAGCTATATTTTTAAAACACATTCCGGAAAAGAAAGTTATAGTAGGAATCATTTTAACGATAATAGGAATCGGCTTATTAACATTAACTAGCGAATTCAAAATCGGTAACGGCGATATATTTTGCATACTGTCAGCCTTATTTTATGCCATTCACGTCATCATTACTGGAAGCGTAACGAAACATGTGAATTCCATTGCACTTGGAGTAGTGCAACTCGGTTTCGTCGGCCTATTTAGTCTTATTTTCTCATTCATTATAGAAACACCAAAACTTCCTAGCACGATCAACTCATGGCTAATCATATTAGCTTTAAGCATATTTTGCACCGCAGTCGCATTCATCGTGCAAGTAATTGCCCAGCAATACACGACACCTACCCATACAGGTCTTATTTTTTCATTAGAACCTGTCTTTTCCGCAGGCTTTGCTTTCGTCTTCACAGGTGAAACGCTGACAGGAAAAGGATACTTAGGGGCTACGCTTATATTATTGAGTGTGTTAATTGCTGAGTTGGATTTTAAGAGTTTGTTGCGGCCTAATTATAAGAAGAATATAGAGTAAACATTTCACTATAATTAATAAACATACCCCAGAAAAATATGAGTTTATATTATTTTCATTCTCTTCACTTAGATTTTCTTTTTAGATGCTATCTTCAAATAAGGTAGCATCTAAAAAATGTTAAAAGGAATCTCTCCTTAGTATCTTCTTATACTCGATGTAGTTTGCATACTTGACCTTTTCTACGTTCTTTAATTACTTACTGAATATAGTCATACAGATTTTTCGCTAACAATAAGCAAGTTACTGTAATGAAAAGGGCACGAACATACCCGCTTCCTTTTTTTATAGCAAATTTGGAGCCAACAATCCCTCCAGCAATTTGAGCAATCCCCATTATAAAACCATATGCATAGTTTACTTGCCCTACATACATAAACATCAACAATGCACCAACATTACTTCCTAAATTAAGAAGCTTCGCATTACCTGCTGCTTTTAAAAAATCATATCCAATAAATAAAAGAGAAAACATTAAAAACGAGCCTGTTCCAGGACCTAGAAATCCATCATAAAAACCAATAGCAAAAATAAAAAAGGTAAAAATAATGACGTGTCGACCAGACAATTTCTTATGAGTGGAAATACTACCCCAATCCTTTTTGAATATCGTATAAATAGCGACCGCACCAAGCATAATCAACATCAATGGCTTCAGTACTTCTGGATTCATTAAATGAACGGTCCATGCCCCTATTATGGAACCTATGAAAGTGAGCGGAACTAATTTAAACGCCGATTTCAAATCAAGATTACCAGAACGATAAAACACAATATTACTAGTTGCACTTCCCATTGTCGACGCTAGTTTATTCGTAGCTACTGCACTTGCTGGATTCAGCCCTGTAAATAATAAAGCTGGTAAAGCAATGAGTCCACCACCACCTACAACTGAATCAATAAATGCAGCTACAAATCCAAAAACAATCAAAATCATTAATACAGATGGGTCTAAATAAAAATCCATACTATTAACCTCCCCTTTAGTCACTATTCGAATAGTAACTAATAATTTGCTAAATGTAAACAGTTATTGTAACGTTGAAATATAAATGCAAACATCGGAGGACGAAAAAAGTGGACTACATAGTGCAACAGCTTAAAAAAATTGGTTTCAATGAATATGAAGCTAAATCTTATGTATCTCTTGTTAAACAAGGGCCTGTCACAGCCTACCAAGTGAGTAAGGATTCGGGTGTCCCAAGAGCGCGAATTTATGAGATTTTAGGTAACCTTGTAGAAAAAGGAATTGTCATGAAGGAAGAAATAAATGACACCACTCGCTATTCACCTCTACCTGTTGAAATCTTTTTACAGAAGGCGCAATCAGAATGGCAGTCTACTTATGAAGGAATAAGTGATTCATTAAAGAAACTAGAAACTTCCGAGGAAAAAACGGATAATCGAGTGATTACTTTAAAAGACAATAAAACAATCATTAGCTATTGTCAGGCATTAATAAAAAAAGCAGAACGACGTATTGTCATTTCAATGTGGGATGAGATGTATGAAGCGTTAAAAGAAGATCTATCTGAAGTAGCTGATAAAGTTACAATACAAGGTATTACCCTGCATGTTGAAAATCCCATTAAAAATCTAGAAGCCCATCGCATAACACCTTATACAGAAACTTTGTCTACAGAACATTGGTTTATTTTATCGATAGATTCTAAAGAGATGATTTATGGACCATCACTTGAAGAGCGTAATATTGCTTTTTATACAGATGACCCCGTTCATATATACTTATTAGAGGATTATGTATGGCATGATGTTTTAGTAAATCGACTTGTCCGACGTAGCCAAGATGATTTGCAGCAATGGATTACTGCAGAGAGAAGATCTTTCTTTATGGGGAAATGAGGAATATATTCAAGAGCAAACCAAAAGATTTGCGTATTAAACCTAACAACTTCTCCGTACAAAAATAGCCGACTATTATATAGTAAATATTCGGCTATTTTTGTATAAATTTATACAGACGCTGCCATTACCCCAGCGATTAATGAGATAAACGCTTCTCCCACTCTTTCACCTTTTCAATTGTTACATCTAATTTTTTAGCTATTTCTTCTACACTCATTCCTTTAAAAAGCATTCCAGCTGCCGAAAGTGCTTTATCAATTTCTTCTTGCTTTTCTTGCTCATATAAACGACCTACTTTTGTCATCCGTAACCACTCCTTTACCTTTTTATATGCCTTCTTCTATTTTATCATCCAATCTCCACAAACCGCCCAAACTCCTTCAAAAACCTCAACTTAAAACTCCCCACAGGCCCATTCCGATGCTTCGCCACATGAATCTCCGTCATCTCTTTCTGCATCGTTTCCTTATCGTAATAATCCTCGCGATACATAAGCATAATGACATCCGCATCTTGCTCAATTTGTCCTGTCTCTCTTAAATCAGATAAAAGAGGTCGCTTATCTTGACGTGCTTCTACCGAACGGGATAATTGCGACAACGCTACTACACAAACATTTAATTCACGTGCTAATTGCTTAAGTTTACGAGAAATTTCACTAATCTCTTGAAATCGATTGCCCTTATGCTTCGGATCACTCGTAATAAGCTGCAAATAATCTACAATGACTAAAAGCTTTTTATCACCGTGCTTCCTCTTTAACTTACGCGTTTGCATCCAAATATCTTGCACCGTAACGCCTGCATTGTCGTAAATCTCAAATGGTAACTCACCAATCTTCGCAAACGCCTGGCTCACCTTTTCCCAATCTTCCATCGCAAAACGGTGCTTCGGATTTTTCAGCCTACCTCCTGACACTTCCCCTACGCAAGACACCATCCTTTTTAACAATTGCTTACTACTCATCTCTAACGAAAACAATCCAACCGCCGCTCCAGACTTCGCCGCATGCAGTCCCACATTTAGCGCAAACGCAGTCTTCCCCATAGAAGGACGCGCACCAAGAACGACAAAATCACCTTCCTGCAATCCGCACGTCATTTTATTTAGCGATATATAACCAGTCTCAATACCAGTAATCTCTTTCGCATCTTGATGAAGCTCTTCATATAAATCAACTAGCGCATCCTTCAAATCAAACTCACATACACAGTCCTTTTCCTCTAACTCACAAAGTGCCGTAATCGTCTCACCAATAATTTTCTCACTCTTCTCCGCAATAAGGCGCTCGCCCATCTTGTGCCCGAGAACACCCGCCTGATACATTTTCCAGGCACCTCGAACAAGCCCCTCATAATAAGAGAAGTTGGCAGTTGTCGGCACACCATCCATTAACCCTATAAAATACTCCATTCCCCCGATCCCCTCTAAAAACTTTGGATCTACCCTAGAAATGAACGTCACAAGATCAATCGGTTGCCCCTCTTCTTCCATTTTTCGCATTAACTGAAATATAGACTTATGCACCGACAGAGAAAAATACTGCTCCGTCAAACGGCACTCCTTAATAAGCTCTCCATCAAGTAATAGAGAACCTAACACCGTCTTTTCCGCCTCCACATTTTGAATACTCATGGCCGCCACCCGCGCTCCGCTAAAAAGCGCTGCAACTCTTCCTCAGACGGCGCATTTTTCTCCCACTCCTCACACCTCGCCAAAAACTCCTCCGTCTCCCCCGTACTAACAGACGACTCCTTTTTCCGAAACTTAGCTGTATCCGCCTCAACTTCACACACTTTCGTAAATCCTTTCCCATGCCAACCTCTCAAAATCCCTTTCACATAAGCAACCGTCCGCTTATTATTCTCAAACGCAATTTGAAGAGCCTTCAGCACAAGCTCCTCTGACAAATCTTCCATCCACGCACTCAGTTCCTCTACAGTATGCGGAGACAAACTACCGAAATGTTGCTCATAAAAAGAAAACACACGACTTCCCGTTTCTTCCTCTATAACCTCTTCTTCCGCCTCTGTCTCCTCACAAACTGGATCAACATCATCCACAGCCAAATCACTCGGCATACCGAAATGCGCTAAAAGCATCGGAACATTCATCTCTTCCTCAACGCACTTCTGAAGAAACATATGTACAAACTCCTTATTCTTCACACCCTTCAGCTCACGAAGTACACACTTCTCCACATTCATATTCGTCACAGGATTATAACGAAGCCAATTTAAAACGAATAACTCTCGCGTATCCACATCATACAGAATCTTCCCATAATCAACAAAGCGCTGCACAAGCTTATCAACAGTCTCCCGATTATAACCCGTCTCCATCTCAGCTAATCGCTTCGGAAAAGGAAAAATCCCGCACTGCGTCGTCTTCGAACAAGTTAATAAGTAAACATAAAAATACCGCTCCTCCGGCGTCAAATCCAAAACAAAATCATCCTGCCAAAAATTCACCTGCACATTACGATACACCGCCATCCTAATTCCTCCCGTCTCCGTTCAAAATAAAAACCTCTTCATAATATATATGGGAGGTTAGTCGGGTTTTTGGCGTGTTATTTTAAATTTTTTTTGACTACTACTACGGTGTTTGTTGTTGTTGTTGTTTTTGTTTTGTTATGTTTTTTCTTAGTGATTTATTACTTGGTAGGGGCTTGTAAGGGGCTTATGAGGGGCTAGTTATCGGTTACTTCGATTAAAAATACTCGATCTGAGAAACCGCCTCTTTCTTCTGCTTTCTTTTTTCGGATGTTGTTGATTTCTTCTAGTGTTGTGCCTTCGTGTTCGGCTAGGGCGTTTATTAGTTCTAGTAGGTCGGATAGTTCTTCTAGTTTATGTTCTTTTGTGTCTGCTTCTAGGTATTCGGTTAGTTCTTCTTGTGTTTTGTTGCAGATTTCTTTTATGTATTCTTCTTCGGGTAAGATTCTTGTTGTGGGTGTTTTTCCGTTGGATTTTATTATTTGTGGGATTTTGTTTCTGATTAGTTTGTTGTAGGTTGGCATGGGGGTTTCCCTCCGTTTGGTTTTTCTTCTATTATAAAGGAAAAGCAGTTTAACTAGAGGTTAAACTGCTGCATTGCTTCTTTTATATAGTTTTCTTCTTCGGTTGTGAAGAGGGTTGGGAATTCGGATAATGACAATCATACATATGATGAAAAAGAAATAGATTACTTCAAAGAACTTATGTACCAAAATGCCAAAAGTCTAGCCATTACACACTTGATATCATAGTATAAAATATAATTAACCCCAAATTCACCATAATTAAATTAGTAATTCCGCATCAGCATAATATTTAATTCGTCCTCTTGTTTTATCTTTACTGATTTTATATGTTTCAATAAAAAATGTTTCAGGCTTCTTCAAGCCTACAATCACCAAAGGTACCGTCAATTGAGTATTTAAAGGCATTAAGTGCTCAATGTACTTTTCATACGTTCCAATTGCAGAGTCAAATCCTCCCGAATCTCTTAATTCATTGGTTGCAGAAATGATAATCCCTATTTTAGTTTGTACAGCTTTTTCAACATGATTTAATTCGCTTGCAATAACTGGTTTCATTAAATTCCATGCAATTGTCCCACTATGATTGAAAGCAACTTCTACAGAAATAATATCTTTAGCAAAGTCTAAACGCCATGCTTTATTTTTATATCTCTTATCCTTAAAAATATAACTTTCACTTTTCCATCCAAATGTAGCCAATTGTTCCTTAATTAATTGATTAATTGCCTTTGATAAACTTTTGTTTGAACCAATATATTTTTGTCTATGAACTTGTAAGAGCATTTCATCTGTAATATTAGAAAGAGCTTTTTGAATTTCTAGCCAGGTGTTTGTAAATTCTGGGTTCGTTTCAAGTATATTTTGACCATGTCGATGTGAGTATACTATAAAATTCATTTGAAACCTCCTATGAAAATATAATTATATAGTACCATTTTCATAAAGAGGAATGAATCTACATAAGCCTTATTTATACTATTCCATGTAATTCTGCTCCTTTTCCAAGTTTCCACAAAATACAATTAGGATTATTGGTAACTAGCGAGATATTTATTCATAGTTTAGAAACCCATTGTGATTCTTACACAAAATGTATCGGTTCATAAAATACCTAAAAATTAATTTATACTCTTAACAATAAATAGAGAAGGAACAGAGTAAATTTATACACTCTGTCCCTTCTCTATTTTTTAAAACCAACTCAACTGCACAAAGTCTTTCATTTTTTCTTCTTCCTGGTTAATTTCTAAAATTCGCTCACCCATTCGTTCTACCAAATCAACCACTAAAGCATTTCCCATACAAAAGTACCTGTTTCTTTGTGGCATACCTGTATTTGTCCAGTCCATCGGGAAACCATTTAACAATTCACATTCAACTGGTGTTAAATATCTTAGTCTTTTTGTATAAGGATCCTCAATGACATGTGAACTTCTATTACATGTTCCTTCACTTGTTAACATTGTACGCCCAGGCTTATCTAAATCATCAGGGAAAGCCATTCCTCCCTCAGAGTAGAAATATTTATGACCTGTCGCCTTTGATACTCTTTCTTCTTTTTTAGGACCTTTAAGATACTTAAGTTCCTCAAATTCCGTTCTTCCCTTTTTGTTAACCTTATCCGTTTTCAAATAATACGATTCATCTGCAGGGCCAAATTTATCATATACCTTTTGAACAACTTCACCTAAAGTCTCTGGATTTTCAGTTACTGGAACTAATTCTTCCGTATATACTTGTCCATCCATCATTACGCCAGAATTATAATATTCAGCTTTAAATGTATCAGAAACCTCAATAATATCGACTGGCAACTCAAATTGCCCTCTTTTTTTGTTTTCTTCAGGTGCTTCATGCACATTAAAAATTGGAGCGAAGAATCCATTTTCACACAATATCTCTAAAGGGTTCATTTTACTTTGAACAGATGTGAAATGAGATTCTTTTAAATACGCAAAAATAAATACTCTTCGTCTTCTTTGAGAATTTCCATAATCCGCAGCGTTAATAACTCTCCATTCCACTACATATCCTGCGTCTCTAAAGCTCGCCAGCATAATAGAAAAATCACGACCTCTTTGTTTTGCTGGTGATTTCAATAATCTATCTACATTCTCTAACAAAACAAATCTTGGCTTGCGAGAATTAACTATGTTCATTATCTCCCAAAAAAGAACACCTTTTTTTCCTTGTATTCCTTTTTCATTTGATAAAGTACGTGCTACAGAATAGTCTTGACAAGGGAATCCACCTACTAATAAATCATGCTCAGGTATTTCCGGCCAAGCTTCTGCTATATCTCTATTTACATGTATTCCTTTATTTTCAAAGCGAGTTGCATAACAATTAAATGCATGTTGTGCTTTAGTTGAGGGCTCCCACTGGTTTCCCCAAAGAACTTCAAAGTTTTCGTTTGCTTCTAGTCCTAATCTAAAACCTCCTACTCCCGCGAAAAGTTCTACTACTTTCACCATAAATACACGAACATCCTTTCGGTATTTTATTTATCTATGCTTCATTATAATAAAAAGTGAGGAAAAGATCAACTATAACATTTTAGGAATCATATTTTTTACAGTTCGTTTTTTGACTTGTAACCGTTAAGAAAATAATTCGTTACTATATCAATAGTATAAACGAAACAAATCGCCTTGAATAGATCCAATATAACTGTTCTTTAATAGAACAAACTGACTTTTCCTTCTTATAAATTTTACTTGTATAAAATTGAAACAGCTTTTTATTATAGCATAGATTTAATATGTATTGTTTAAAATCATACAACGCAGCACTGGATACAGAAAGGAGTTTATTATGGACTATACTACAATAGAAGAACTAATGAAAAAAGCACATGAAGCTGAAGGAAAAACATTTGGTGAAATCGATACAACTGACCGACTTGCAAATGCTAAATCAAAAGGTGGACTAGGGCAAGTAATCGAGGAAAGCTTTTTTGGATATGAAGTCAATTCAAACGCAGAAGCTGACTTTCAACACCTTGGTGTTGAACTTAAAGTAACTGCATTTAAACAAAATAAAAACGGTTCACTATCTGCCAAAGAGCGGCTAGTCTTAAATATTATCAACTATATGGAAGAAGTTCATACACACTTTGAAACATCAAGCTTTTGGAAGAAAAACGAAAAACTACTATTAATGTTCTATGAATGGGTACCTGGTGTAGACCGTAAAGATTTTCACATTACAAAAAGCCTTTTATTCACCTATCCCGAAGCTGATTTAGAAATAATTAGACAAGACTGGGAAACCATCGTAAATAAAATTCGTGCCGGCAAAGCACATGAATTATCTGAAGGTGATACAAACTATTTAGGAGCTTGCACTAAGGGTTCCAATAAAAACTCACTTCGCTCACAACCGTATTCTGAAATTCCAGCAATGCAAAGAGCTTTTTCGTTAAAGCCTTCTTACATGACAGCACTAGTTCGCAGGTATCACCTAAACGAAGAACTAGTAAGTTTTACAACAACAAATGAACTAAAAGGAAAATCTTTAGAAGAAATCCTTTATTCAAAATTTGAAAATTACATAGGCTTAACTGATCAAGAAATCGCTCAAAAATTATCTATTGATTACAAACCTACAACCAAAAGCTTTGTTCCACTATTAGTAAGCTCTTTACTTGGTATCAAAGGAACTCGACTCGATAAAATTGAAGAATTTGCGAAAGCTAATATAGAATTTAAAACAGTTCGTTTAGAGCCTAACGGTAAACCCGAACAAAGCATGTCATTTGAAACAATCGATTTTCATCAATGGACAAACGAATCATGGGAAGAAAGCGAAATTAGAGAACGCTTCTATCAAACCAAGTTTTTATTCGTAATTTTTGAATTTAACCAAACAAAAAAAGAAAATCCAAATCGTAAACTCTACTTTAAAGGTATTAAACTTTGGAACATGCCTGCTCCTACAATAGAAAAAGAAATACGTGAACTATGGGAAGAAGTTAATAAAGTAATACATGAGGGTATTCAAATTGAATATAAAAAACGCGGTGACAAAGTCGTCGAAGCAAATAACCTACCAAAAATAAACTTCAACGGTGTCGCGCACATTAGACCAAAAGCCCGCAACGGTGCCGATAAAGTAGCTTTACCTGATGGTCAGCATATTACAAAGCAATGTTATTGGTTAAATAACTCTTATATCGCCCAAATCATTAACAAAACGAATAAATAATTATCTTTCTTATTAACAAAAATGGATTATATCTAGATAGTATATAAAAACTTACCTAGATATAATCCATTTAATATATATCGTTAAAATTAATACACGTTATATACAATATTTAACAATAATTCCATCTATGCGAAATCAGTTGTTTCTTCATTTTCACTTAAAATACTTCTGATAATCCTCTTCATTTTTAAATTCAATTGGCCCTACATCCATTCGGAATTTCCCGTTCTCATACAATAGTGGTGAAGCCTCTGAATGGTCTTTTGAGTAGCTTTCTACATGTGAAATTTTCATCTCATTTGAATTGGTAAAATCAATATGAGCAATACACACCCAATAAGCATGGTCATTTATTTCTAATAACGGTGCTGTTACAACGCTTCCCATATGATTATCGACAACAGCTTTAGCCCTCATAGAATAGAAACTACCTATTCCATTTCCGACAGCACTATACGCAGCAAATAAAACATATTTTAAAGCTTCTGGTCGGTAAATACGAATTGTTTCTTTTCCTGGCTCTTGCGAATCACCATCTAACACAATATACGGAGAGACTTTAGACGAACCTAGATTTTTATAATACACCTTTCCTATTTCTCCATTAGTTGTTACGTAAAAACAGTATAAGTCTAAATCTTTATTTGTTTCCCATTCTAAAGTAGCCGTTACCATTTTAGATTTTTGTATATTTATAGATTGTTTTTTCTTCAATTCAACCTTCACTACATTAATAGTTTTTTGTACTGGAGGCGGAGTAGGAACTATTTTCTTCTCTACAGGGGGAGCAGTTTGTTTTTCATCATCTGCGATTTCTATCCCAAAATTTTTACACAATGCAGCTAACCCACCAAAATAGCCAGCTCCAATAGGATTGAACTTCCATCCTCCCCCATGCCGATACAGCTCTCCAACAATAATGGCACTTTCATCTGTAAATGGATGTGTGATAGGAAAATGAATAATTTCTAATCCTGATTGTGCGTTGCTTATTTTCAATTGAATATGTGTAACATCTCGTAGCGCCTGTTTCTTCTCTTCGGCATTATGAATTGTAATCGAAAATACAATCTTTTGTACGTCATCTTTTATATGAGTAAAATCTATTGAAAATCTTTGTTTACTTCCATTTGTGATATTTTGATCTAATTGAACAGATCGACAACTAGAATAAGGTTGTCCATAGAAAACGAAATCCTCTTCTTTAGTAATTTTCCCATTAAAACCTACTAAAAAAGCTGATGCATCTACATCCATATTTATCGGGGCATCCCAAGTTAAATCTACCAGTAATCCTTTCATCTCTGGATGATTCTTTGTGACGTCTATCTTTTGTCCCCTTACTAAAGTATGTATCATCATAATTCCCCCGTCCTACACCTTTAATGTTTTAACATTCAGTTCAATTATACTCCTCTTTAGATTTCCCTTTCTATCTTAAACTATAAAACCATGATAATTGATTATTATCATAAGAGGAAAAATCTATATAAAAACTTATTGAACTAAATACTCTCTATTTAAAATTCTAAATAAATATACTAAAAATGATATCAATATTTCATCAGTAGAGGTCCCTAAAATTACTTATCAACTTTAGCTCCACCAACCATTCCACCATACCACTCATAACTCTCCTCCAAAAACCCCCTACTCTCCCCACTATCCTTATAATAAGAATTCCACCCTCTTTCCCTCAAAATCCCCTTCCAACTATCACTCTCCACCATCTTCTTAATCACACCATCCCAATAAGCAACCTCTTCTTCCGTCATATCTTTCGGGCCCATAATGCCTTTCCAGTGCTGGAAGATGACGTTGATTCCTTGTTCTTTCCATGTTGGGATTTCTGGTAGTCGGTCTAGTCGTTTTGGTGCGGATACGGCTAGTATTTTTATTTTGCCGGCTTTGTATTGTTTTTCGGCTTCGGATAGGGTCATGGTTGCGGCGCCTATTTGTTTGTTCGTTAGGGCGTTTATGATTTTTTCTTTGTTTTCGTAGACGAAGAATTGTAGTTCGGCTGGGTTTATGCCGAAGGCTTTGCTTACTTGTACGAAGGATAGGTGATCGTCGTTTCCTAGGCCGGGGGCAACGCCGATTTTGAAGTTTTTCTTGTCTTGTTTTAGTTGTTCCATTAGTTGATTTGCGGTTTCTACGCTAGAGTCTTTTGATACGACAACGACTTCCCAGTCCGATGCAAGTGTCGCGAGCGGCGTGAAGTCTTTATATGTTAATTTACTGTGGCCTAGTAGGTTGTTCGTTATGAGTAAGCTTGAGTTAATCGCTAGTACGTGACCGCCTTTTTGTTTCGTATATTTCCATCCGACATCACCGCTGCCACCTACTTTGTTTGTGACTGTGATTGGTTTTGTGAAGATTTTTTCTTCTGTTAGCGTTTTTTGCATCGCTCTCGCTGTTAAGTCCCATCCTGCTCCTGGAACGTTTGGCGCAACGATTTCTACTTCTTCTATGTTTACTGTATTCGTTTGAGGTTTTTCTGAGGAACAACCAGCTATTACTCCTGTCATGATCCACATACATAGTAATAATCGTTTTTTCATAGTCCTCGTCCTATTCGATATTTTCGTTCTGGTCGTCCGATAATGCCGTATGTGTACTCTACTGTGCATTCATTTGTCGCTACTAAATATTCTAAGTATCTTCTTGCGGTTGTTCTGGAGGCCCCCATTTGTTCTCCCATTTCTTCTATTGTAATGCCCTCTTCGAATCCTTTTATAATGCCTTTCACTTTTTGCAGTGTTAACGGATCCACACCTGTCGGTAAGTTTTTTATGTCTTCTGTTTGCGAAGTGCCGAAGAAGTTATCGATGAGTGCTTGATTCACTTCATTGTTACTATGTAATAGTTGCTTCTTTCTTTTATAGTCTTCAATGGTGCGAACGAATTTTTCTAACGTGACTGGTTTTATAAGGTAATTGCTTACGCCGTTGCGAATTGCTTTTTCTAGCATATAGTTTTCATTCGCCGCTGTTACCATAATGACGTCAACATTTGGAAAGTCAGCATGAATTTGTGGCAATAAGTCTGTTCCAATTCCATCTGGCAAGTAATTATCTAATAGAAGTAAATCGATTTCTTCCTTTTGTAGTAGTTCCATCGTTTCTTTCGCGTTCAATGCTTTTCCGATTACTTTTACATCCTTTATTTTTAATAAAAACTCCTCTTGAATTTGCGCGACGCGGAAATCATCTTCTGCAATTGCAACCTTCAACATATGTCCATCCCCCTGTTTGTCATGTACTTTCTCTCAATGTTTTCGGAAGGTAAATTGTAAAAATAGCTCCCCCATTTTTCTCGTTTTGAATTTCAATTGTTCCTTCTAGTAGATCTACCATTTCTTTCATGTTTGCTAGCCCGTAACCACGATCAGTTCCTTTCGTTGAAAATCCTTTTTGAAAAATGGTCGTTATTTTTTCTGCCGGTATCCCTATCCCGCTATCTATCACTTCAAATACAATATCGCGTCCAATATCCGTAACAAAGAAGGAAACACTCTTTTCCTCTCGTTCATTCACCGCATCAAATGCATTGTCGATTATGTTTCCAAGAATCGTAATAAGATGCGAAACCTTTATATGGTCTGGTAACGGATGAAGCGCGCTATCTCCTTCAATATGAAAATCGATTTTCTTTTCAGACGCTGTTGCGAGTTTTCCTAATAAAATAGCTTGTACTTTCGCATCGTGAATTTGATGGAATAAAATATGATTTTGGCTTTGATGAATATTAGATTCTTGCTGGATAAATTCAATTGCTTCTTTGTAATGCCCTAACTGAAGTAATCCTGATAAAACGAAAAGTTTATTTGTAAATTCATGCGTTTGAGCACGTAAGTCCTCTGAATACTTTCTTACCTCTGATATTGTGTTCACTAGATTTTGCAGTTCTGTTTTATCTCTAAAACTACATACAACACCTACCGTACTGTTATTTTCGAGTATCGGCGTCATGTTTAAAATAAACACTTTATCTTGAAACGCAATTTCTTGATCGTTTTCTAGCACTCTTTCCATATTAAAATTCGGTAAAACTTTTGAAATGTGCTGCTGCATATAATCATCATTTACATGAAGCATTTCTTCGGCCGAGGTGTTCATCATCGTAATAAAACCGTTTTGATCAATGGCGATAATTCCTTCTTTTATAGATAGTAGTATTGCGCTTCGCTCCCGGTATAACGCTGCGATTTCATTCGGCTCTAAACCGAGTGTATCTTTACGAATGCTACGTGCTAAAAGAATGCCACCAACAATTCCAGCTAGTAATACAGCTAAGGAAAAGAGTATAATTTCTTTCGTTCTGCTCAATATGTTAGATTCAATACCTTTTATTAAAAACTCTACTGTCACAACGCCTACTACTTGATCGTAATCTCCGTTATGAACAATAATAGGTGCCTTCGCCATTAAAGCTGGGCCACTTGTACCATTTCCTTCGAGTGTATAATAACCACCAAAAGTAAGTGCCTCATAGTTATACGGGTTGTTACTCTTTGTTCCAATCAACTCAGAATTAGAATGTGAATACATAACCCCATAACGATCTTCTATAATTACATAATCCGCACCAGCTTGCTCACGAACTTGTTCCGCAATGGATTGAATGGTA
This sequence comes from Bacillus sp. N6, assembly GCF_052805735.1. NCBI lineage: Bacteria > Bacillati > Bacillota > Bacilli > Caryophanales > Bacillaceae > Bacillus > Bacillus sp. N6. The sequence continues at coordinate 914,671 of NZ_CM127843.1, read as the reverse complement.
CTTTTATGCTCGTTATATTGAAAAGCCTCTTTTATCGCTGGCATAAAAGAAAGAGATTTAGCCGTTTGCAGCGCTAACTGTTCTACTTGGCGCTTCGTATCAACGGACTGAATGTAAACAAATATTCCCGCTAATAGGAGAACGACAAATAAAATTAACGCGATAATTAAGCTTACTATTTTCGTTTGCAATGACACTTTGCGTGATTTTTTCATACCCCATACCCTTTGATAAAATATTCAAAACTATCAATCTCCTTTTTCTATTATTATGACAAAACTGAAAATGAAGCAACTATTAAAAATATCCATGTTCATAAAGTACAAAAAGAATAAAATTGTCATAATATTGAGATTTAATTTAAAGAACAGTACAATTCAACTACAATGAACACGCTTTCATAATTATCATTTTATTTATAAGCAAGAGGGGGAATTAGTATGGCTCAAGTAAAATCAAACCGAGTCGCCGGCAATATCTTTAAAGGTTCTGTCGGTAATTTAATTGAATGGTACGACTGGTACGTTTACTCTGCTTTCGCCGTTTATTTTTCAGCAGAGTTCTTTCCTAAAGGAGATCCAACGAGTCAGTTACTGAACACAGCAGCTATTTTCGCAGTTGGATTTTTAATGCGCCCTATCGGAAGTTTATTAATGGGACGCTATGCGGATCGGCACGGACGCCGGGCAGCATTAACGCTTTCCATTACAGTTATGGCCGGTGGTTCTTTAATTATTGCCTGTACACCGAGTTACGAAAGTATCGGTATTATGGCACCAATTATTTTAGTTCTTGCTCGTTTACTTCAAGGGTTGTCACTCGGCGGAGAGTATGGAACTTCCGCAACGTATTTATCTGAAATGGCTAGTAGTGGACGCCGTGGTTTTTATTCAAGTTTCCAATATGTAACGCTCGTTGCTGGACAGATGGTTGCGTTAGGCGTTCAAATTGTTCTTCAGCAATTACTAAGCGAACCAGATATGAAAGCTTGGGGATGGCGTATTCCATTCATTATTGGAGCGATGGGCGCAGTAGCTGTATTATGGCTTCGCCGCACGATGGATGAGTCGGAGCAGTTCTCAAACATAAAATCACAAAAACGTGAAAGCGCAGGAACCATTCGCGCTCTTATGAAACATCCGAAAGCAGTATTAACAGTAGTCGGCCTAACATTAGGAGGCACTGTTGCATTTTATACGTACACAACATATTTACAAAAGTTCATGGTAAACACAGTCGGCCTTCCGAAAGAAGTTGTAAGCTGGATTAACTTTGTCGCACTACTTATATTCGTCGTACTTCAGCCAATTGCAGGGCTATTATCCGATAAAATTGGACGCCGCCCACTATTAATGGCATTCGGTATTCTCGGAACATTACTAACAGCACCGATCTTCTTCTTCATGGAAAAAACGACAGAACCAATCGTAGCATTTTTACTCATGATGGTCGGTCTCATTATCGTTACTGGTTACACATCAATTAATGCAATTGTAAAAGCAGAACTCTTCCCAACTGAAATTCGCGCACTCGGCGTAGGTTTACCATATGCACTAACAGTTGCGATATTCGGCGGAACAGCTGAGTTCATCGCATTATGGCTAAAAAGTATCGGAATGGAATCACTATTCTACTTCTACGTAGCTGGATGTATCGCGATCAGCTTTATTACGTATTGGCGTATGGATGAGTCATCGAAGACTTCGCAGATTGAGGCAGAGCTTGGTGGGGATAAATTAGTTAACAATAAATCTAGTTAAAATTATGTATTCTATTATCTTCGTTTATCTGAAAAAGCATAATTCATTAATATGCAATTTAAAAACCTCTACTTATATGTAGAGGTTTTTGTATGACGAAAAAACACGTAGTTCCATTGTTATTTTACAAACCCCAAATTCTTCCTCATCTTAAAGTGGAACAAATTTATTACTTAGAGTGTCTAATAAGTGTATTTCTAATATGAGTTGTCCAGATTGGATACAACATATCCCGTTTGACATCTATTTTTATGTATTACAAAAAAATGAAAGGACTTATTATTCCCAAAAGTAAAAAACATGTATTGTAATACTTTCACAGGTGAACCATTACAAGTGGAAACAAAAAAGAAATAACGCAAACTGTGACTTATCAATCATATAAAGTGAAACTTTAATCAGCGGGGGTCTTACTGCCCGGTAAATAGCGGGATAAACGTTTTGGATGTCATTTAACCTGTGAAATTTTAGCTACAGTAGTATTGTTACCTTATGTCATCTTTAATTGCATCGGTATTTAGAATACCTAGACAAAATCCATATATTCTTGAAAGAGGTTGAAAATTTATGTTCGTTTTAAACAAGTTCTATAACATTTTACATTACAAAAAGATTGTACCTGTAGTATTACTTTCATGTGTATCACTTATAGGCTGTTCCAATAGTAATGCTCAATCTGAACCACCTAAACAAACGAATCAAGCTAATCAAATTAAACAAGAACATACAGGTAATCAATCTTTTGCTAAACTTGAAAAAGAATATGATGCTAAGCTTGGTATTTATGCACTGGACACAGGTACGAATCAAACGATTGCTTATCATTCAGATGATCGTTTTGCGTTTGCATCTACATCTAAATCATTAGCTGTGGGCGCTCTTTTACGCAAGAACTCATTAGAAACTCTTGATCAAAGAATTACGTATACTCATGAAGATCTTTCTAATTATAATCCAATTACTGAAAAGCATGTTAATACAGGAATGACGTTAAAAGAACTTGCAGATGCTTCTGTTCGATATAGTGACAGCACAGCACATAATTTGATTCTTAAACAGTTAGGAGGTCCCTCTGAATTTGAAAAAATCTTGAGAGAAATGGGAGATACTGTTACTACTTCAGAACGATTTGAACCTGAATTAAATGAAGTGCATCCAGGAGAAACACATGATACCAGTACACCAGAAGCAATAGCTAAGACGCTTCAATCATTTACATTAGGGACTGCACTTCCAACAGAAAAACGTGAACTATTAGTAGATTGGATGAAGAGAAATACAACTGGAGATAAATTGATTCGTGCGGGCGTACCAAAAGGATGGGAAGTAGCTGATAAAACAGGTGCGGGATCTTACGGAACAAGAAATGATATCGCAATTATTTGGCCACCAAATAAAAAGCCAATTGTTCTTGCTATACTTTCTAATCATGATAAAGAAGATGCTAAATACGACGATAAACTTATTGCAGATGCAACCAAAGTCGTGTTAAATACCTTAAAAGCTACGGAATAGAGGATAATAGGTTAAAAGTTTTCTATTTTAGGCGGTGTTTTCTCTAGTATGAGTTGCACCGTATTTTCATCAACTAAAAATTTAATAGTGCCCCCAAAATGAAGTTTGGTGCTCCCCCTAAAACATCTGGACTGTAATAGCCAATTAAAAAAATGCAAACAAAACGATCCTTAATCAGTCTTTTTGTTTGCATTTCCTTTTTCTAAAACCACAGAAAAGATAAGTACTATAGTTAACAGCATAATAAACCTTACTTCACTTCCATCACTTACAAAAAATGAATACAAAGTATATATTAAAATTAATATTCCATAAATAATTTTGTGCAATGTACTCCCTCCTTTTTGCCCTATATATTTTAGTATAAAAGTTTGATTCAAGTCCTATATCCAAATGAAAATAAAAATACTTTTCTCTTGTTCATTTATCTATTTTCTTTTTATAACTCAAACTTCTTCGAATCGTACTTTTCTAGAGTTTGCTGCAATTCATCTTGTTCATATGGAATATGCTTATCTGTCTGTACATCTTCAACATTTGCTCCATCTGCTAATAATCTCCTGTACTTAAAAGAGTGCCCTGTTAATACTGTTTTAATCATTTTGTATTGCCCTCCTTTTGTTTGATTACTTGTATCATAAAACAGGTATCTGAAGTTGATATGTAGTCTATCTAGAGTGTATGTAAATTTAGAAAATCTCTAATAAAATGTTTGTATTGTAACGTTACCACCAAAACTATTGCCCTAAACACCATGATTTGAAGAGATAGGCCCCCATGTTCTAGTCTCAATTCCTCCTACAGTTCTATATTCAGTAAAACTGGTTAATCCCTATAATATAAAAAGAGCACCACTTTTTGGATGCTCCTCGTTATAACTATATATTATTTAATTTCCTTCTTTTGCTGGTACCATTTTTCCTTCTTGAGAATCTGTACCTTCTGTTCTTTCAACTGTTTTTGCATATTCTGGTTTCTCAGGGGATCCCATTTCAAATCCTGGTTGAGAATCTGTACCTTCTTTTGTTGGTACCATTTTTCCTTCTTGAGAACCTGTACCCTCTGTTCTTTCAACTGTTTTTGCGTTTCCTTTAGGAGTTGCTGGCACTGCATCTTTAGGTAAATCAAAGTTTTGTGAGAAAGACGTTGTTCCATCTACACTCTGTGTAATTACTTGATTTGAACTATCTTCATTTGACTTTAAATTGTCCATTTTCGCATCATCTGCACCTCCCGCTACCAATCCTGTACTTAAAAGTGCTCCTGCTAATAATGTTTTAATCATTTTTCATTACCTCCTGTTTATTTGTAATATTCATCAAAAAAGTATCTAGAGTTAATGTTTTAGTCATTATCTTTATCTACTTGCTTTTTGATTACATTTAGCATAAGACAAGAATCTATAGTTGATATGGACTGCATCTGGAGATTATGTAAAGAAAAATAGATGATCAGTTGTATATCCTAATGGATGCTTAGACAAGATTGAAACTTTATATGAATTTGAATAATTGAGTTCCCCTTTGTTTTTGGGTGTGAGGGACTAACCCTTTCTAATTTGAAAGCAAACTTTTTATTAATTGAAGAATTAAAAGAGGTGGGGATCTTACTGCCCATTAATGCGGGATAAAAGAAAACCGCCTGAAATGATGTGTAATCGAATAGTAGTACATAAAAAAATACAAGTAACAATAAATTAAATCTCGTTAAAACAAAAAGGAGATGTCCCAGGCATGGTACTAGGACATCTCCTTTACTTATCTAAATTTCTAAATTCTATACCGCACTATCAATTAAACAATTATTAAATATATCTTCTATCTAAAACATCGTATTATCATTAGCTGCTTCACTTGGAATCTCTTGAATTACATCCCAGTGTTCGACAATCTTTCCATCCTTGATACGAAATATATCCACTATAGCAACTCCCTTATCTTGAGAATTAGTACGAGAATGTACATGAAGAGCAACTGTATCCCCTTCAGCTACTACACGTTTAATCTCTGCAGAGGAATTAGGATTTTTAACAAAATCCTCCTTAAAGAAATCCATGAAGGCTTTTCGTCCATCAGCAACAAAAGGATTATGTTGCTTATAATCTTCGCTAACATATTTAGGGATAATATCGATATTATGTTTGTTAAAAACTTCGTTATAGAAATCAACTACCATCTTTTTATTCTTTTCATTTTCTTTTACTTCTTTTGATACAGAAGCGACATTTTCGCTCTTTATTGAGTTCCCTTTGTTATTACCGGTGGAAGCTTGATATACCAAAGTCGAAACTACTCCTAAAATAAATACAGAAATAATTGTTATGATTAAACTTTTCTCTAATTTCATATATACCTACCTCTTCTACTTAAATAAATTTTCTTCTATAAAAAGTTTGAAGAAGGAGAAACCTTCCCCAAAATGTAATGTCAGGGGTAATGTTAGGAATTTCATTTATCCTAGCCCCCTATACAAGACATATTAGAAACGATTAGCTCTAACTTAATACCTCATTAACAGTTGCACTGTCCACAATTTGAATAAACTTCTTAACCTTATCGTTCTCATCAAACTTATAAAGATGACAAAAATCTGCTACAAATGACTTCCCTGTAGCTTTATATGTTCCACTATATTTTCCATACACAATAACAGTATTGTTATTAAAAGTATAAATTTCATCTTTAGCGCTATAGTCATCCCATTCCGTGCCAAGACGTTCATGTACGTTTTTCACTACTTCATCTGGACCTATATAAGTACCTGCATATGGAAACCCAGCAGCTTCTGTCCAAGATACATTTTCACTTAAATACGTTTTGAACGCATCCAATTTCCCTTCGCCAGTTAACACATACGTTTCATGTAATAGTTTTTGATATTTATTCATATCATTAACCCCAAGGCATTTCTTTTGTTACAACTTTTGCACTTAATTCTAATACACCTTTATTTGCATAGTCTGGATATGCTGCTTCAAGTTTTGCCACAAAATCTTTTGAAGTTTCACTTTCCTCAGAAGCTTGAACCGCAGTTCTTAGATAATCCATTGTCGCAGTAAGTGCTTGATTATTTAGAGATTTTTCGATTGATCCATGGCTTGGTACAATTATGTCAGCATGTAATGCTTGTAACACTTTCAAGTTCTCAATCCACGCCTCCATCGCCGCTTTTGAACTAGTATCCGCTAAGAATACATGTATTTCGTTAAATACATCAATACCACCAATTAATACTTTTAGTTCTTTATTAAATAGGCTAGTTCTGTAATGATCTAAGCCTACTAGTTCAAATGTTAACCCCTGAAAATCAATCGCTTTTTCTTTAAACACTTGAGGTAATACCACGTTACTTGGTGCATTTTCTCCAAGAGCGTCTTTCCAAACTTTTAATTTTCCTAAGACAGAATGAACGATATGTTCAACAGTAGACTCTGTTGCATACGCTATAGCTTCTGGGTAAACAGCTTTAATGCTCTCTAATCCAAAGTAGTAGTCTGGATCCCCATGAATAATAAAGATTTTATCTAAAGATAAGTCGTTTTTTTTCAGATACTCAACAATTTCTTTCGAATCAGATTGAGTAAATTTTGAGTTTATTAAAAATGCATGTCCTGCTTTCTCAACTAATGTTGCTGTGACCATAAAGCTTTTTTCATCCGAACTAAACACCGTTAATTTCACATCTTTTTGATTTGTATCGATTGTTTTAAACATAGTATGTTATTCTCCTTTTGTTAAAGTTATTAACTAATTATCATATTTTTATCTTGTTCCGATAAAGTGAAACTTTAATCAGTGGGGGTTTTGTTCATCCCCCACTGATTATTAGTTGAACCAATCGGACTTTTACGGACAGTTGATCCCCCACCTAACTTCTTTGCTTCCACTGAATTTTGAGGTGGGGGTCTTACTGCCCGTTAAAGCGGGATAAAATCTCCCACTCCCATTCATCTGAAAGTGTAATAGTACTGGCGAATATTCCGGAGATGAATGTCAGGTGGCCTAAGATAATATGTTTGCTACTATATCCTAAATTTTCTTAATATAAATTTTTAAAACGCGCTTCAATTTTATCCGGCGTCATTACGCCACCACCAATAGGAATAATTTGATTATCCTTTTGTAAAAGTAAGGAAGGATAGCTATTAACACCAAGCTGTCGAACTTTATTGAAATCATTTTGGACATCTATTATTGTTTCTTGAGCGTTTAAACGGTCTAATACTTGTTCAGGGTCCAAACCATGCTCGATTGCAATTTTGCGATATGTTTCAGGATCACTCAGACTTTGGCCCTCATAATAAAACGCTTTTTGCATAGCCGAAGTGAATTCTAATAAACGGTCTGGCGCTAATGAGCGTAAAGCTGAAAAGCCAATTGCAGCATCTTTCGAATTCATTTTAAAAGTCCCTTCCTCCACCAATTTTTGATATGAAGGACCAAATTCAGCACCTGTAAGTTGATTAATTCTTTTATTTCCTTCTTCTATATATGAGAAGTTTTTCATTGGTAAATTATCTAAAAATAACCCTCCACATAAAACCGTTAATGGCACTTCAGTGTGGTTTTTGTAAAATCCTTTAATACTTTCTGAAAAACCATAGCACCATCCACAATATGCATCCCATACGTAAATAAGGTTATCTTGTTTTGTCTCCATTTAAATCTCCTACCTTTTTTTTATTATCCAGCTCAACTAAATTTTTGGTTTATATAAGTACATCTTTTTATACCTTGTTCTTTTTTAGATACCTTACTATATTTCCCCAAAACTAATATTTCCAAAGAAAGATCCACCAAGGTTTTTAACAAAAGATAACGTTGCACCTTATTGCCCCGTAACAGAAAATACTAAAGCTTAGAATATGCATTGATTTGAATGTGTTAGTAAATTTCTACACCGGGTGGCAACGTATGGACCACCATCCTTAATTAAATATATAAATCATATTTTTAGCAGATATTAGTTGTAACTAAATTGATTACATCTTTATGTAACTATTTTAGTTACAACCAATATAGAAGTCAATTCTTTTTTTCGAAAACATTAAATTTCTACATTAATCTACAACCAATCCCACTCTTTAAAAAAATATATCAACGATTATTCGATTATATCGATCGTAACTCCGAATATATCAACGTTTCGACACAACATATCGATTTACCGACAAATTTCGAGCGCGTTATCTCCTAAACTAACAACCAATCCCACATCACGTTCACCTACAAAGAAAAAAAGCACCAGGTCCCCCTAGTGCTCTCCCTCTAAAACAAATGACAAGCCACCTGATGCCCCTTCGCAATCTCAACCATCTTCGGTACTTCCTGTGCGCATTTTTCAGTGGCGAATTTGCAGCGCGTTCTGAATTTGCAGCCGGATGGTGAGTTTAGTGGGCTTGGTACTTCTCCCTCTAGGATTATTCTTTCTTTCCCAGTGTTTGTTGGATCTGGTTCTGGCATAGATGAGAGTAGTGCTTGTGTGTATGGATGTGCCGGTTTTGTGTATAGGTCTTCGCTGTCGGCAATTTCTACTATGTTTCCTAAATACATGACTCCGATTCTATCTGAGATGTGCCTTACCATCGATAGGTCATGTGCGATGAATAAGTATGTGACTCCTGTTTCTTCTTGAATGTCTTGCAGCATGTTTACGACTTGTGCTTGGACTGAGACATCGAGTGCTGAGATTGGTTCGTCACATAATATAAAGTCTGGTTTTACAGATAGTGCGCGCGCGATGCTAATGCGCTGGCGCTGGCCTCCGCTAAATTCGTGCGGGTAGCGATATAAGTGTTCTTCTTTTAATCCTACCTTTTTCAGAAGGTCTAAAATGATTTCTTTTTGTTCTTCTTTTTCGTAAGATCCGTGAATGTTCATTGGCTCGCTAATAATTTGGAATACATTCATTGCCGGGTTTAATGATGCGTATGGATCTTGGAAAATGATTTGCATTCTTTTTCGATATTCTTTTAGTTCACTTTCCTTTAAACTTGCGATATCTTTTCCGTCAAATAAAACGTTACCTGAAGTGACATCGTGTAAGCGAATGATACTTCTTCCTGTCGTTGATTTTCCGCAGCCAGATTCTCCTACTAACCCGAATGTTTCACCCTTTTTAATTGTGAAGCTTAGGTCATCGACTGCTTTTAATTGCTCTGTTTTCCTGCCAAATAGTCCTTTTTTAATAGGAAAATACTTTTTTAAGTTCCGAACTTCAATTAAGTTTTCTTCATGCATGGAAATCACCTACCGCCCTATCATTTAACCAACACATAGAACGTCTTTCATTTCCGATTTCAAAATATGGCGGACGTTCTTTTCCACAAATGTCCATCGCATGCGGGCAACGCTCTGCGAATGGGCAACCTTGTGGTGGGTTTAATAAGTTTGGTGTTACACCTTGAATAGGAGCAAGTCTTTCTTTTACGCCGTTCGATATTTTTGGCAAAGAGTTTAATAACCCTTTCGTATATGGATGATTCGGCGATTGGAAAATATCAAGTACAGGTCCTTCTTCCATAATAAGTCCGCCATACATAACGATAACGCGCGTACAGTTTTGCGCGACTATTCCTAAGTCGTGCGTAATAAGAAGTAACGCCATATTCGTTTCGTTTTTTAAGTTTTTCATTAAATCTAGTATTTGTGCTTGTATCGTTACGTCAAGTGCAGTCGTCGGTTCGTCCGCAATGAGAAGGTCTGGTTTACACGACATAGCCATTGCGATCATAACCCGCTGCTTCATACCACCGCTTAGTTCATGCGGATATTGTTTTACCCTTTCTTCTGGCGACGAAAGGCCGACTTGTTTTAACAAGTTAACTGCGATTTGCTCAGCTTCTTTCTTTTTCACTTTTTGATGCCTTATAATTACTTCCGTCATTTGTTTCCCAATTTTTACGACTGGATTTAGCGCTGACATTGGGTCTTGAGAGATAAGTGAAATTTGATTTCCTCTAATAGAACGCAATTCTTTTTCAGATTTAGAAAGTATGTTTTCATTATGAAAAAGGATTTCCCCTTCTTTCACTTTTCCTGGTGACGTAACGAGAGACATAACAGACTTCGCCATTACACTCTTCCCGCTTCCAGATTCCCCAACGATACCGACTACTTCTCCTTTATTTAAGCGAAATGTAACGCCGCGAACCGCTTCAACTTCGCCACTTTCTATGAAAAAAGAAGTCTTCAAATTTTTCACTTCTAGTAGTTTTTCAGACACGCTTCTCACTCCTTTCACTTAACACTTTAGTTTTCATGTCCGGCTCCTTTTGGTGCGAAAGCTTTCTTCAATGCTTCACCAATTACGTTAAAACTAAGTACCGTTAAAAGGATAAGGAATCCTGGGAAGAGCGTTAAATACCAAGCTTCACCTATATATCCTTGTGCATTGTTTAGCATGCTGCCCCAAGAAGAATCTGGTTCTCTAATACCTAAACCTAAGAAACTAAGTGATGATTCCATTAAAATCGATGTCGCAATCGTTAATGTCGCGGCGATAATAATGGTTGATAAAATGTTAGGAATGATATGTCTTACAATAATTATAAGTGATTTTTGTCCTGATACTTTTGCGTATAAAACGTACTCACGCTCTTTTACAGATAACGTTTCTGCCCTTACAATGCGCGCGGTGTCCATCCATGTTAGTAATCCGATAATAAGAACTAACGTCGTAATTCCTGGTTTTAAATACGCATTTAATAGTAGCATTAAAAAGAATGATGGAATTGACATAAGTACTTCAACAACTCGCATTAAAAAGTTGTCTAACTTTCCTCCAAAATATCCGCTAATTGTTCCGACTGCGGTCCCGATTGTAATAGAAACAACCATCGCAAGGAAACCGACCGCAAGTGAAACTCGTCCGCCATATAACGCTCTCGTTAAGTAATCCCTTCCGTAATCATCCGTTCCGAAAGGATGACTCATACTTGGTTCTTGTAAGCGATCTGGAATTGACATTTTACTAGGATCGTACGGCGATACGAATGCAAAAATTGATGCGACCGTTAAAACCGCAAGTATAATAACTCCCATTACAACAAACTTATTTTTCGTAAAGCTATGTTTTATCGTTTGAAATCTCCTATTATTCATTCCAAATCACCCCCTCATTCGAATGCGCGGATCTACTACGCCATATAAAATATCAGCAATTAAGTTACCGAGAATTAACATGAATGATGATAGTAATGTAATTGCCATGATAATCGGATAATCAAATCTAAAAATAGCATTTACCCCAAGTGAACCAAGACCCGGCCATGAAAATACTGTTTCCGTAATAAACGCTCCGCCTACTAAACTTGGAATCGATAATCCGAAAATTGTAATGATCGGTATTAATACATTTCGAAGTACGTGATTAAATAACACTGTTTTCTTTGAAGAGCCGTACGCATATTGAATTTGTACATATTCTTCTTCTAATTGCTGAATCGTACTTGAACGAATATATCTCATATAAACAGATACGTTTTGGAACGCTAGCACCATACAAGGTAAAATGCCGTGTTGCACAATATCCCAGACAGAATCTTTACCAACGGTGCGCATACCCATACTCGGAAGTAGGTTCAATTTTAAAGAGAATAAGTAGACTAATAGTAGTGCAAACCAGAAAACCGGCATAGAAATACCAACGTATGAAATAAAGTTTACAATGCGGTCAAAGAATGAATTCTTTTTCACACCTGTAAATAGTCCAAGCGGTATTGCGATTACGAATGAGACGAGTAAAGATGATCCCATTAACCCAATTGTTGCAGGTAATCTTTCTGTGATAAGTTCCAAAACAGGACGATGATTTTGAAGTGAGTAACCAAAGTTTCCTGTTAAAATGTTTTTTAACCATAAAAAATACTGCACGTAAATTGGTTGATCTAATCCTAAACTTTTACGAATACGCTCAACATCAATTGGACTCATGTTTGGCGTGACAAAGTTTCGAACTGGATCCCCCGGTGCTAGTTTTATTAATAGAAAAGAAATAATAGAAATAACAAATAAAAGCGGAATTGCATTTAAAAGCCTCTTCGCAATTACTTTATACACAAACTTCCCCCCTCAAGCTAAAGAAGCTGATTTCCACCAGCTTCTTTATTGTTTCTTATTTCACTTCATAAATCTTAGATAGATCTTCAAACATTGTGACAGGAATTGCTTTCGCTTCTTTTAATCCATCAAACTTTTTATCTACTGCAATAACTGCTTTCGGATACGCGATTGGTAGATAAGGTACGTCTTCTCTAGCTGTCTCTTGAATTTTATGGTATAGCTCTGCGCGTTTTGTTTTATCTGTCTCAACTGCAGCTTCTTCCCATAACTTATCGAAATCAGCGTTTTTATATCGTGCATAATTGTATTCAGCATTGCTTAAGAATAAGCTCTTATATGAATCTGGCTCAGGTCCCATTATGTAACCACCAAATGTAATGTCATATTCTTTATTCTCTTTATCTAAGCCTTTTTCACTTGCCGCACTAGCATCTAATGCATTTAGTTCAACTTCTAAGCCAACTTCTTTTAATTTTTGTTGTGTATATAACGCTAAGCTTTCCATAATTTTATTATTCGTTACATACATCACACGTACTTTTTCCTTATCTTTCACGCCAGCTTTTGCTAATAAATCTTTCGCTTCTTTTTTATCATACTTATAGTCTTTAATATCTTTCGCATAATACATAGCGTCTGGCGTTAAGATTGAATTTGCTGGTTCTGCAAATTCACCTGAAACGAATGCTGAGTTAATCATTTCTTTTTTATCTAACGCATGCGCAATTGCTTGGCGCACTTCTTTTTTCTTCATCAAATCTGTATTCATGTTATAAGATAAGTAGAATAATCTACCTTCAGGGAATGTCACCATTGAGAAGTTCCCAGTGCTATCTAGTTTCTTAAAGTCTTGCGGCTCAATCATCTTCATGTTGATTTGACCATTTTGCAGTGAAACATTTGCTGTATTACGGTCTTTTACAACGCGGTATACGATAGAGTCTAACTTAGCTTTCCCACCTACATAATCATCAAATCGATCTAATGCAACGTACTCATCTGATTTATACTCTTTAAACTTAAACGGTCCTGATCCTACAGGCTGTAAGTTTTTCTTACTCTTCGCTAAATCTGCTTCCCCTTCAAATACATGTTTCGGAATTGGGAAGAAATCATTCATCACACCTTCGAAAGATGCGCTTACTTGAGGTAAAACGAATTGAGTTGTTAACTCATCTACCTTTTTCACCTCAAGCGGCTTTCCTTTAAAAATAAAGTTTTCACGACTTGAGCTATTTTGCTTCTCATCTAAAATAGATTGGAATGTAAATGCTATATCGTCTGATGTAATTTTCTTACCATCATGCCATTTCAAATTATCTTTTAACTTCAGTGTCCAAGTTAATTGATCTTCTGAAGGCGTAAAGCTCTCAGCAAGAACAAACTTTTTCTTACCGTCTTCCATATGATATAGCGGCGCATATAAAGCTTGCTGCACAGTTAATGACACACGATCATTCGCATAAAGCGGATTCATCGTATCTGGATTATCGCTAACACCAATCGTTAACGCCCCTCCGTCTTTCGGAGTCCCTGATTTACTAGTTCCTGCTTGCTTCGAAGAATCTTTTTCCCCAGAACAAGCCGCTAATGCAATAAGTAGTATTAGAACAAATGGTAATGCAAATAACTTCTGTTTCATCTTTCGGCCCCCTCAAACTAGTTATACCCATAAGAAAACTCGGAATTAATCCCGAGTTTTCTTATAAGTTTTAAATTACCACTACCTGTATGTAAAGTCAAACTTTTTTGTAAAACTAGAAAGTTTGAAATCTATTAATGTATTCTTGCGATAAACTATATTTATAAGGATGATAAAATAAAAAAACCTCGAATAGATGGCCTCTTAAAATGAATAAAAAAACTAGAAACTTACAGAAAACACCTCTAAAATGATTGTTATATATGACCGAAAATATAGAATGGGATTAAAGACAAAAACACATTTAGGAGGTTATCATGACATTTGATGAATTGAAAAAAAACAAACCAACAACCTCATGGGTTGAGTCTGATGAAGATGGAGAATTTTTCACTGAAGAAAATATAAGTACAACAAATACAGTTCTTGACACTTACATTAACAATTTACAGCGATTAGGAGAGAATCCAACCGAAGTCGAAGTAATGCAAGTTGTTAAAGAGGTAGTTATTAAATTAAATGAATTAAATATCGAACATGAACATTTTATCGAAACAATGGAAAGAGAAGATCTCTATGAATTTATCGATACAGCAGCACGAATAGCTGGTCTAGAATCTGAAGAAGATATAACAGAAGAATGGCGTGAATGGTAAAAAGTTGCATCTCTAATAATTAGAGGTGCAACTTTTTTCATATACCAATCGAATGAATGATTTGATGTCCGCGCAGAATTCATATATTTCAACATAATATTAAAAGGCTTCAATTATAAATACTAGCACACCCATCCCGACAAAAAAGACCACCAAAAGGCAGTCTCAAAACTCAATCTTATTCCCTACTCCTTGCTCCACCGCTTTCTCATACAAATACTTCGCAACGATAATATCTACTACCGCTAAACCAACTGATTTGAAAATAGTAATCTCTTCATCATTTTCGCGGCCAGCTTTTTCTCCGCTTATAATTTGACCAAGTTCAGCGTGAATGGCGTTTGCTTTGAATAGACCTTCTTTTATCGGAACTTGAAGGTCTCCTGTTTCGTCTAGTGCTGCTTCTTTTGATTCGACTACTACTTTGTTTGCGCTTGTGATGGCGTGTGAGGGTAGTTCTTGCATGCTCGGTCTGAATGAGCCGACGGCGTTTACGTGGACGCCTTTTTGTAGTGTTTCTGAGAAGACTGGTGTGGTTGCGTTCGTAGTTGTGACGATGATGTCTGCTTCACGTATTGCTTCATTTGGATCCCTGTAAACGTAAGCAGGTTTACCAAATTTCTCTTGTATATGTTGCGCAAATGCATATGCTTTTTCTTCTGTGCGATTGTATAAAATGACTTTTTCGATATCTCTAACTGCAAATATTGCTTCGGCAATTCCTTTCGCTTGTTCGCCCGTGCCGATAATGCATAAAGTTTTTGCGTTATGACGAGCTAAATATTTTGTCGCTACTCCTGATAAGGCGCCCGTTCGGATCATCGTTAAGTACGATCCTTCTAAAAGTGCAAGCGGTTCTCCCGTTTGAAAGTCTGATAGCATCACAATCCCATTGATCGTTTTCTTTCCTATCTGTTTATTTTGCGGGACTACCGTTACTATTTTTACTCCAAGTGCCTCAAGTCCTTCCGCTACTGAAGGCATAATTAATGCCGTATTTTGCTCGTTCGCAAATGGTAATGAGCCTCTTATTGGTGTAATCGTTCTTTCTGCGGAAAATTCTTTTAAAGCAAGCGCCGCGTATTCAATAACTTCATTCATATTTACTAAGTTTCTTTGTTCGTTCGCGCTTATAACTAGCATATCTTTCCACCTCCTCCTTCTATCCTAACAAAAATCCCCGTTTCAAATCATCTCTCGGATCTACAACGAACTGATGAAACCCTGTAATAAATGCATGCCCCGTTACTTTCGGAACGACAGCTTCATATGTACCTACCGCTGTTACGGATAATACTTCTCCCTGGAATTTCCCATCAGTAATGCATTCATGGATGAATACTTCTCCTTTTTGCAAGGTAGCTTTTTCAAAAAGAGTTGCGATTCTCGCTGAAGTTCCTGTACCGCAAGGAGAACGGTCTACTTGCCCATCAGCAAAAATCGTTACATTTCGTAGCGTAGCACCTTTGTCTTTCGGTTCATCTGAAAAGATAACGCCGTATATTCCTTTCAATCCTTCTTCAAGTGGATGTTTCACTTCCATTTTGCTCTCTATATAATGTTTAATTTTACCGCCCCACGTTTGAATAGCGGGCAAGTCTTTAAAATCAACTTTCAAACCAAATTCTTTACAGTCTACAACAGCGTAAAATGCTCCTCCAAACGCGATATCTACTTGAAATTCATAGTTATCTATTTTAATAGGAACGTCTTTTTTGTATACAAATGAAGGAACATTTTCAAATGATACAGATTCTACTTCACTCCCGTTATATTTTGCATACGCAATAACTTCTCCGGCTGGGCTATCAATAATGAACTTTTGTTTTTCACCCTTTACTTCAAACATGCCTGTTTCAATTCCAACTGTAATGACAGCAATAATGCCATGACCACACATCGTACTCCATCCTTCATTGTGCATAAATAAAACACCAAAATCAGCGTGGGCACTTGCTGGCGGTGTAATGATACAACCGTACATTCCGTGATGCCCTCTCGGTTCATACATCAGAATTTCACGAAGGTAATCCAAATGTTCCATACAGTATGCGCGTCTTTCCAGCTGCGTTTCCCCTTTTATTTCTGGCACTCCGCCCGTAATAATTCGAAGCGGCTCCCCAGCTACGTGTGCATCAATCGTTGTATATATTTTACTAACCTTCATTTCTATCTCTCCCCTATACGTTGATACTATTTCCAACGCAAGTATCATGCCAAATCGTATAGCATTACTTTTTTCAAATCCCCTCAGTAATGTGTATTCTTTTTTCAACAAATTCATATACAACTGTCTACTTTTTTATACACGGCTTGGATGTTACGTTATAAAACACCTCGATAACTTTGCAATTCCTCTCGTACACACATGTAGGATTCCTTTTACCATTATTATTTTCAATGTAAAGTTACTTCGTCCCCCAACATATACTGTTCAAAAGCAAAAAGGAAGTGATCCCATGTATTACGGAACAAAGGGCTGGTACGTAGCTGAACTAAAAAAATTAGGTGTGCGCTATCATGAAGGAAGAAAACTAGAAAGTTACCGCGGACACGTATTACGCAATTTATTAATCGCACAACAAGAAAAATTAAAAGAACAGTAATATTCTAATGTAACGATATTGGCGATTCTCGGAATATATCAGCAATTTTTTAAATTTATCTATCTACGCCACCAACCAATCACACATCAAACTACAATAAAAAAAGGTCACCCAAACGGGTGACCTTCCTTTCTTATTCACAAACAAGAATTTGTCTAGTAAATGATCCTTTTCTTGTAATACAGCGATCTGTAATTTCGAATCCTGCTTCATGGATCATGTCGTCCATTGTTTCCATCGTGACAACGACTACTTTTTTCGCGATGCGGCGTGCACTTGAGAGAATTGATAGTTGATCTTCTGGTGTGGCATGCGTAAATAAGTCGTACGGCATATCGATAATGGCAACGTCGTAGTTCTCAGTAATTTCCTCGATCGGCCCTTTTGTTACTGTTCCTTCAAATCCGAAATGTGCGATGTTTTTTCTCGTTCCAAGAACTACAAGTGGATTTATATCTCTACCAACGATGTTAATCCCCATAGAAAGTGCTTCTACTACTACTGTTCCAATACCGCAGCACGGGTCAATTGCTCGTACTCCCTCTGGATTTGGTACAGCGATATTTGCAACTGATCTCGCAACACGTGTGCTAAGAGATGTCGAATAACTATGCGGTTTTTTTATGTGATGATACCAAACTGGTTCGCTTTCTACATAGTGCCCGAAGTACCAGCGTCCTCCAAGAGGAACAATCCCGAATACACGCTCTGGATTACGAACATCCGCTTCTCCTTCAATATGCATGCCGAGGTCTCGTTCAATAAGACGTCTTTCTCCATATTCAATTTTATTCTCTCCAACGAGGTCATTGATTTTAACGAAGATAACTTTAAATGTCGCTCCCGCCAAATCAATTTGTTCCACTTGTTTTAAAATGCTTTCTAAGTCGTCTCCTTCATACATAACCTCAACGCGCTCTTTTATAAACGCACTTCTACTCGGGTCAATTTTGACATCACTTTTTAAAATATTAACGTGGGACTCCATTCCAAAGAACGAGCGCATTTCCAAGTAACATAAAGCACGCTCCTCCTCACGAAATGCATACGTATATATACAGGCAGGTGTTTTACTATGATTATTCAATCTATTATCATCCTCTATCGTTTAAAATTGTTCTGATTACAATTACTCAAATACTTTTCTTTTGTATATAAAATTAAATGATATCATATGCCGGAAATAAAGAGAAACGTTAATAAATAAAAGAGACTGCCAATGGCAATCTCTTATTATTTATTAACGGAAAGAAGACACGTTGTTACCCATTTCTTCATAGTAATCTAAAATACCTTGATAAATAGCTTCCGCTGCACTTTGTCTCTGCGCTGGTGTAGCTATTTTATCTGCATCACTTTTATTATCTACAAATGCTAATTCTGCTAATACAGCTGGCATTGTATTTTCTCTAATTACGTATAAATCGCCTTTTTTCACACCACGATCTTTTGTTCCCAGTGCATCTACAAGACGCTCTTGAATTTTTTCTGCTAGTAAACGACTTTCTGATACGTTAGGATTTGTTCCTCTTGCTGTCGCTGATTCATAGTAGAACGTTTCTGTACCTTGTCCATTTTTCTCTTCCGTGCCATTACCATGAATACTTACAAAAATATCCCCATTATTTTTTTGAGCAAATTCTACACGTTTCTTTAAAGAATCAGAAGCACTTGTTCCTGGACGTGTATCATCTGTACGAGTGAATAACACAGTAAATGGTGTCTTTTTCTCAAATATTTTCTGTAATCGTAGTGATACATCTAATACAGTTTCACTTTCTTTCTCATAATAACCTGGATTACCTGAATCCGCTCCACCATGACCTGGATCAATGATAATCGCTTTTCCTTCTAAGAAGTTACCTTGCTTCACTGGATTTAATTGATTTTTATTAACCCATTGGAAACCAGCGCCCATGCGGATACGAATCCAGCTGCCGTTCTCTTCAATAACAGTTACTTGCTGTGCGTTATGTGTTCCCATTACTTTTGACGAAGAAGAAGCTTCTGCATAAGTAGTGAATCCTTCATTAATAACTTCTGTTTTCTCTACTAAAGGTGTCCATTTATCACCGTTACTTGTTGCAATTTTGATCCATCCATCTCGTTCTTCTTTAATTTCAACCGTTTGTGGATTATGCTGATTCGCACTAATCCCAGAACTTAATGATGGTGCGTGATATGTAATGAATTTTCTATCTATGTACATTTTCTTTGTTTCTACTGGACGATCACTATTCTTGCTAAATTTATCTGTTTGCGCAGTAAGCTGAGCTGCTTGTTCACGCGTAATAGAATCATTCGGTTTCCAGCCATTCTCTGTACCTAAAGAAAGTTTTAATTCTACTAAAATATTAACTTCTTCTTTACCCCAATGATTCTCTAAATCAGCGAATTTTGTAGGAACTGGTCCTGTTACTTTGCTTTTCAGATTATATGCTCTTACAAGCATAGCTGCCATTTCAGCACGAGTTACTTTTCCTTCAGGATCAAATACTCCTGGTTCTCGCCCTTTAATAATATTCTCTTTTTCCATGGCTGCAATAAATGAAGCTGCCCAATTATTTTTTGCATCATTATAAGACGGCTTTGCATTCGGATCTACTTTAGCACCAATTGCCGTTGCGATAATCTTTGCTGCCTGGGCACGTGTTAAATTTCCGTATGGCATAAAGTTACCATCTGGCATACCGTTAATTACATTTCTCTCTACTAAATAATAAATTGCGTCTTTCGACCACGCACTATCTGAAACATCAGGAAATTTCTTCGTTTCTGCTAAACTACTAATTGGATGTGCTAGTAAATTTGCTGCTAATAAACCTGCGGCTATTGCTTTGTACTTCATGAAAAATAAATCTCCTCTCAAAACTTCATATTCATACATTTTTTTAATCAAGCTAACTAAAAAATATTAACTATTAATTAATTCCTTTCATAGTGTATAACATTATATATCTATAGTAAATACGTTTCCGGCCGTATAACAAAAATCGCATATATATAACTTATAATGAATGTATATAAAATAAAACTTTAATCAACCCACAAATAGCAGGATAAAAAAACGATTAGGACATGTCTCCTAATCGCTTTGCCAAATAAAAAGCTGATTAAAAATATTATTTTTAATCAGCTCTCTATTATCTATGAAATTATTCTTCAATTAAATTAGACATTACATATGCATACACTAATGCTTCTGTATGCGCAATAGAACTTTCATGTGTACGTTCAAATGCGTGAGAAGAATCAATACCCGCTCCAATTAAAGCATGTTTCACATCAAATCCCGCGCGAATCGCAGCTGATGCATCAGATCCGTAGTATGGATAGATATCTACTTTATATTCAATATGATTCGTTTTCGCAAGCTCTACTAAATGTTTACGTAAAGCGTAATGATACGGGCCGCTAGAGTCTTTTGCACAAATAGATACTGTATATTCATCAGATGTTTGTCCATCACCTAACGCTCCCATATCAACTGCTAAGTATTCAACAGTTTCTTCTGGAATATTAGAATTACCACCGTATCCAATCTCTTCATTATTAGAAATTAAGAAATGCGTCGTATATGGTAATGTTACGTTTTCATCTTGTAATCTTTTAATTAATTTTAATAAAATCGCAACACTTACTTTGTCATCTAAATGACGTGATTTTATGTATCCACTCTCTGTAATTTGAACGCGCGGATCAAATGACACGAAGTCTCCTACTTCAATTCCTAATTCGCGTACTTCATCAGCTGAAAATACGCGCTCATCAATACGAACTTCAATATTTTTCTCATCGCGTTTTGCTTCACCTGCATCTTTATATACATGTACAGATGTTTGATGCATTAAAATCGTTCCTGTATACGTCTTGCCACTTGATGTTTCAATTTCGCAATATTCTCCTTCTACAGAGTTCCAGCGAAATCCACCAATCATAGAAAGACTCAGGCGACCATCAGGCTTAATTTCTTTCACCATCGCACCTAACGTATCAACGTGTGCCGTTAATAAGCGGTGCTGCGCATCATTCTTCCCTTTTACCGTTAAAATAAGAGCACCCTTATTATTACGTTTCGTTTCTACGTTCCACTCACTTACATAGTTTTCAATGAAATTAATAATTTTTGCTGTATTTCCAGATGGACTCGGAATAGAGACAAGCTCCTTAATCAGTTCCATCGTTTCTTTCGTATGATGTGCCATTGTCGTTTCCTCCTCACTTTCTCTACTATTCAGTATACAAAATTCGCCAGAAAACCTCTACTTATATAGCTTAATTTTCTAAATTGTAGTAAAATTCTTTTTAGTATACAAAAGGAGTCCTGAAATATGAATATATCAAAAAAATATATACACATTGCACTCATTTGGTTTTTAGCATCATTATTTTGTTTACAAATCTCTTATGCCATTCATACTACTACTTCTATTACAATCGGCTGGATATTAACAGCTATCTTCTTCATTATTAGCTTCATTGCAACAAAAAAGCATAGCGTTACTCATTAACGCTATGCTTTTCCTATAAAACTATTCTTCTGAAACGTCTAATAAATAAATACCTCTTTCAAATCCACCGCGCTCTACTTCTTTTTTCTTACGAAGGCGTTCTACATCTTCAATCGATGCACCTTCTGCACGTGCTAATGAGATGATAACTTCTAGCGCATCCGCAAGAGAATCTAGCGCATGTTCGCGTTCTTTCATAGAAGCAAATTCACGAATTTCTTCTGTTCCAATTTTCGCTAAAGCTTGTATGTATGCTTGACCTGTTAATTTTTGTGCTGTATACGTTTTTCCAGACATTAAAATCTTCTCTGGAACACGATCTCTTACTAACTTGTTATATGCTGACATCATTCATCCTCCTATATTTAATAACATCCGAGCTCTGCTTTATAGAAAAACCATTTTTTCTTCACGCACGCACTTAACATATCAATTCCTGATCCATGTGCTCTTACATGTGGAAAGAAATAGTGCTCTAAGTCTTCGTCCTTACCATATAGAGTTTGATACTCATCTGGAATAACTTCTTTTTTCACATCTTTTTCTTTCGTCACCCCGTCAGAAAATGCAACACTTGGATGTCCCTCAAAAAACAACGCAGTCCGAACTGCCAAAGATGGTGTACTATGCAAAGCAGAATATGTAAGCAAAATAATAGTGATAACACCGATCATTTTCTTCATGTATTACTCCTTAAAAAAAGTGCTAACACAATTATACTAAAATGTGTTAGCACTTTCTCCCCTTTATCCCGAATTAACGAGCTAATAATCAGTGAGGAATGGACAAAATCCTCACTTCACTTTATTCCCCTTTAAATGCTGGTAAACGTTTCTCTAAAAACGCAGCAATTCCTTCTTTATGATCCGCTGTTTGTCTCATTGCATATTGACCACGCTTCTCTAATTGCAATGTTTGCTCTAAATTAGAACGATTTACTTCACATAAAATTTGCTTCGTTTGAATCATTGCTTTAATCGGCTTTTGTGACCATTCATTAATCTTCTGCTTCACAGCCGTTTGGAAATCTTCGCCGATTACTTCATCAATTAAGCCGATATCAAGCGCTTCTGTCGCTGATAATTTCTTACCTTCCCAAATAATTTGCTTCGTCATATTTTCACCGACACGCTTTTGAAGGAAGAAATGACCGCCTCCATCTGGAATTAAAGCGATTCCAATAAAGTTCATTGCAATAACAGATGATATATCCGCCATTACATAATCAGCTGTTAACGCAATACTTAATCCAAGACCTGCAGTTGGTCCATGAATTGCACTAATAACAAGCTTCGGCATCGTATATAATGTCACGACAACTTCAGAAATAGTATTCATAATGCCATCAAACTTACTTTCATCATTACTTGAAAGCATCGATTTAATATCCCCACCCGCAGAAAAACCACGGCCGTTCCCGCATAACACAACGATATGCGCAGAACTTTCCGCTACTTCTTTCAACTTTTGTAATAACTCTTTTAATGTCGGCTCATCTAACGCATTTAACACCTCTGGGCGATTGACCATAACCGTTGCAACGTGGCCTTCATATTTCACAACGACAGATTCTGTTTTACTTGTTATTTCCATTATATATACCCCTCTTTTCTCCATAAAGATTATACTTATATAATTATAGAAAACCATTGAAAAATCCTTCTTTTTTCTCAATTTTCTGTCTAATAATCTCGCAATTTGTACATATACCGTATAAAACATACAATTCCGTTGAAAAATATAGAAATTAAAGTCGGTTTATCCATGCTTTTCATCTATTTACCATTACAATGAAATGGTGTATTCTTAAGTTTGATAAAGTGAGACTTTAATCAGTGGGGGGTGTTCATCCCCCACTGATTATTAGTCCTCACCAATCGGGCTTTTACGGGCAGTTGATCCCCACCTAACTTCTTTGCTTCCGCTGTATTGTATTTTGAGGCGGGGTCTTACTGCCCGTTAATGCGGGATAAAAAAACAAATATTGAAATTCATTCGCCTTACTATGTAGAAAAGGCTTTATACCCATCTTTTGGGTGTTGTAATAAAGGAATGAAGAACTGGAGGAACATATGGTTAATAAGTTGAAACAAACGGATAACTACTTCCCACATTTCCTATTGCTATTCATTGTGTTTCAACCAATTTTAGATTTATTAACATCTTTTTCAATCTATATATTACACATGAGCGCAACAGTTGGAGTTGTAGTCCGTTTCGCCTTTATGCTTCTTGCATTAGGATACCTACTTCTTCATCACAAACAACAAGATGCGAAAAAGTACATCCTCTATTTATGTTTACTCGGAATCGCACTCGCAATCGGTCTTGTAAATAATATGATGGTTAAATCTCCAGTTTCATTTGGAGAAGAAGTTAAATTTATCTTAAAGAGCGTATATCCAATTGTGCTACTGTTTGGATATATTATCGCCTTTAAAGAGCTAAAAAATAAAGAGTATGTATTTCATAAAATCATTACATATTTCTTATATGCAACTTTAATTTTAAGTATCACTATGATTGTCGCAATGCAAACTGGAACGGATTTCCCAAGCTATCCTCACTCAAAAATTGGTTCAAGAGGTTGGTTCTTCGCTGGAAATGATTTAAGTTCTCTTTTCGCCATTATGTTCCCAATCATTGTCTTATATTCGATTCATAAAACAACTTCTTTCTCGAAAATATATTACTGGATTCCAACAATACTTGCGATGTATGCAAGTATTATGGTCGGAACGAAAGTCGGATATGGCGCAATTGTTATTACATTAGGCGTAGCACTTTTCTTCTCATTCATTGAATATATGATAAATCGTAAAAAAGAAGGAAAAGGATTCACACATATTGTAAATACCGTTGTTGCCGCAGTTATACTAGGAGGTTTAATTGCTCTTACACCGCATACTCCTATCGCAAAAAATATGGGCATTCACATGCAAATATACGAATACAAAAAATCAGTACAAGAAGAGAAAGATCGAAAAGAAGGAAAAGTAATTAAAGAAGATCCAGAAGATGCAAAAAAACATGCAAAAGGTGAACTTACAGATTCTGAAGTAAAAAGTTTAATTTACAGCGATCGCGACAAATTCTTAAAAACATACAAACAGTACTATAAAGACGCACCGCTTTCACAAAAACTATTCGGAATGGGTTACGCTGGTAACTACACAGATAAAATTAAATTAATTGAAATGGACTTCCATGACCTATTTTTCGCATTTGGAATTGTCGGTTTCCTTATTTACTTAATACCACTTCTATACTTTGGTATTAAATTATTCATCCGCATGATCACAAACTTTAAGAAAATTATGACCGTAAAGTATATGCTATTAGCGAGCACACTCATTCTATCACTTGGCATTGGCTTTATGTCTGGCCACGTATTAACAGCGCCAGCCGTTAGTATTTTCTTCGTTGTTATACTCGCTTATATCATTGTTGATTTTGAAATTGAATAGAAAGAAGGTGCTACGAAATATTAGTAGCACCTTCTTTTTTATTTAATTAATGTTTTACATATTCTAAGCTTTCTTTTGCAATATACGCTTCTGTTACAGTAGGATTATCTGAAATAACTTTAACCCACGATTTTCCATTTATTATTTCTTCACCAGTAACTGTAACAACTACATTTGTATTTAAACGATACAGTCGCTCATTTGATATACTAGGATTCTTTTTCACTTCCACGTTATTCATCACACGTGCAAGTTTGTACTTGTTGTATTCTTTTTTACCTAAATAAGAATCAAAACGGTTCATATGCCCCGCTACTTTTTTACCCCAGTTCGCATCAGATGCATATTTCGCATTTAAACCAGCAGCTTTATCACCTGTATATGTTGCTGTATAACGCCAATGTCCTGGATTTAAATATCCTTCATTCATGTATAATTTTGCTGCATGTTCAATACAATCTTCTTTTGAATTGAATGCTTCTCCGTTACCATATGGACTATCGTCTGTTGCTTTTAAACCAAATAAATTATTTTTGTCTTTTGCAAGAGCGCTTGTTCCATAATAACTTTCATGAATTGCTAATGAATATAAGAATAATGCATTTACATTATACTTGCTTTCTACTTCTTTAAATTTCTTTCCTAAACCAATTAATGGAGAGTCTGGCTTAATCGATTTCACATAACTATCTAGTTGTTCAGCTGTATAATCTGTTTTCGAACGTAATGATAAATAATTGAAATATTGATAGAAAGTTTCGTCTCCAAATGTCTTTCCATCTACACTATACATTTGCTGTCCTTGCTTCATGAAAGAAGGTGCCACACCATATCTAAATTCTGTATATCCAGGTGAACTTGTATTATATGTATAATATTTATGGTATAAATATCCATCTGATTTCACATAATAAGACGACTGTTTCATTTCATTTGTAGGAATTAAAGTGATTTCATTCTTCTTCACATAACCTGTCAAACCAGAAAGTTGAACTTTCACACGATCTTCGCCAACTTCTAACACTTTCAATTCTGTTCCATACTGAATATACGTATATACTGTTGACAAATTCTCATCATAAATATTAATGATGTTTTGCCCAGTTATTCTTTTCGCACTTGCAAAACCATCTTTAATCCATAAAAATTCGTTCTCGTATTTCACCGCATTCATACCTTTATTTTGAGCAGCCGTAACCGCTTCTTTATACGTATTATAGCGCTCTACTTCTTGCTCTGTTCCATTTTCTCTTACATTTGTCACAACATATTTCTTAGTTTCTACAGGATTGCTATTTCCGTTTTTTTCAATCGTCTGAAGCATGCGATCCAACATAGCTGAAGCCATCCCTCTTGTAGCTGATAAATGTGGTCTAAATGTATTATCTTCTGGATACCCTTTAATAATTTGAGTAGCCACCATAACTTGCACATGCTCTTTATAGTTAATACTATCTTTATCAGTAAAGGTAAGCGGACTTACAGCTACTTTAATATTTTTATAGTCTAACGCTCGCTTTACCATTATCGACATTTCTTCACGTGTAATCACATCATTTGGTGAGAATGTCTCGTTCGTACGACCATTAATAATTTTCGCTCCATATGCTCTACTTACACCATCATATAAACCGTAAGTCTTCGGCACATCCTCGAAATTCGAATCAGCTTTCGGTAAATTTAAAGCCCTTGCTATGAATGTAGCAAACTCTGCTCTTGTTACTAATTTATCAGGCGCATATACATTGTCTCCATACCCCATTAAAACTCCTTTAGTAATAAGTGAGCGCATATGCGTCTCAAACATATGTCCTGTAATATCATCATTTGCCGCATAACTTGAAATAGGAGTTAAAAGTAATGATCCCGTTAATGCCACTGCTGTTATACCTTTTGAAAAAGTCTTCAAGGTTATCCTCCTCGTAATCTACGAATTTATTATCACAAATTTGATTATATAATAATCACAATCATTTTAGCATAATAAATAGGAATTAAAATAAAACGTTTTTTAATTAGAATTTTCATTAAATTCAAAACAAAATAAAAGACACTTTACTTTTTTAATAAAGTGCCTTTTTCCATATGATCAATGAGTTTCTTTGTTGCCTGTTTGCCTTGCAACCGAAGCTCATCTATTGTCAATTGTAACTCTTGCTGCACAGTTCCTTGTTGCATTAATTGCTTTTTCGCAATTTCATATAAATATTCAGCACTCCATTCGCCATCCACACTTCCTATAACTGGCTGATTCACTTGACTTAAAAACGAATCAATTTTCGGATCGTATGAAATCCCGACCATTGGAGTTTTGGCTACAGCAGAAAAAACTAGTGCATGAAGACGCATACCAATTAGTAATGAACATTGTGATAAAATGAATATTTTCTCGTCGATATCCATTTTATATGGAAGCATATACGTCTCTTCTCCCATTAAGTCTACTACTTCACGCGAAGCTTTTTGATCAAATGGCTCATGCATTGGAACAAATAGAATTTGGTATCCTTCTTGCTTTAATTTTTTTAATGCCGCAGCTAATTTTTTTATATAATCTTCTTTTGCATTCCAATAACGCACACTAACCGCGATTACTTTTCCATGTATCGAATGCTTTTGCAACCAATCCGATTGTTTTGTCCGTTTCCATGTTAAAACAGGGTCTGGAACAATTTCAATATCGTTTTTTATGCCAAGTCCTTTTAAATATAAAAACGAATCCTCATCTCGAACTGATACATAGGAAGCTTTTGACAAGTTCCATTTTACTAATAGACGATTATATCCTTTTGTAATTGGACCTATTCCTTGTGAATAAATATAATACGGCTTTTTTAATAATCGAGCGAGTCCCATAATACCCGTATAATATAGAATACTCTTCGTACTTGTCTGATCTTGAAGAAGGCTCCCGCCACCACTAATAACTCCATCACTGTTTTTGATCGCATGATAAACAGCTTTTATATCCCAGCGATCTACCGATTCTACACCATACATTTCCTTTGTATATTTAGAATCATTTGATAGTACTACTAGTTCTATATCCGGGTTCTCTTTACTTAACGATTCAATAATTGATTGTAGAATCGCCTCGTCTCCAACATTATAAAAACCATAATATCCTGATAAGACTAAACGCACCCTAAATCTCCTCCAAAACTAGGTAACCGTTTATTTCATCTAACATAAACTGGTACCCATTCCTTACCTAAACACTTAATACCCTACATAGTTTCCTCTTTATCAGCTCATATGAATTTTAATAAAAAATTAAATTTTTATATTTATTTTTTCAAAAATGGTATTTTTTTTATTGATATCCATTTTAATTTCAAAGCACATACACCATACAAAATGGTTGTAATACTTAATGCTATACCACTGAATAATAACGTCATAATTCTTGAAGATGTAACATCTATCACATTAAATAGTTCATACAATCCTAGTCCTAAAATAGATGCTATTGCTAGCACACCAAAAAAGCTTTTTAAATGAATAGAATAGGCAATATAGCTTCGAATATACAAATGATTTACAATACAAATCAATACGTAAGTAATGAATGTACTATACGCCGCTCCATCTATGCCCAACTTCTGCACGAACATTATGTTTAACACGACTTTCACACAACTCGCACCAATAACAATCCATGCAGCTTGTGCAGAACGATTAATGCCCTGTAAAACACCTATTGATAATACCATAACCGCAGTAAAATACGAACTGCCAATCATAACTGTTAACATACTACTGCCTTTTACGTCTGTGAACAATCCGACATTTAACGGTACTGTTAATGCCATCAACCATATTGTTAACGGTGCTGTCAAAACATGCGCTAGTCGATTTGTATTTTGAATTGTTATTTTCGCCAAATTTATATCTCTTTTGGCCAATGCGGAAGTTAAGAGTGGTATTAACGGAAATACAATTGCACTTGCAAAAATAACAATTATTTGCGTGAATGCAAAACCGCGACTGTATATTCCAAATTGTTCTTGAATTTCTGTTGATGATCCTTGTAATACATGCGGTATTGTAAGCGAGTCTACTAAATTTAAAAGTGGCATTGATAAAGCTCCGATAGCGATTGGGATCGATACCCTCAATATCTTTTTGCCGTTTTCTCTTAAATCTCGGAGTGAATAGGAATTGCTTTTATTGTAGTATGGACTTCTATTATATTTTATACGCAAATATATAAGCGAACTAATGACTCCAAGAAAAGAGCCAACCATCGCACCACTAGTAATAACAGTATTACTCTTATCCCATGATACTAGTATGTAAGCAATTATTAACATAAAAAACACACGTACAAATTGCTCAATGACCTGTGATACCCCTGTTGGTTTCATATCACCGAAACCTTGAAAATACCCTCTATAAACTGCCATGTATGGCGCAATGAGTAATGCTAATGAAGTAATAAGCAACGGCATTCTAGTTTCTTGTCCACCAAGCATATTTGCAATTTCAATAGAAAATAATACAATGACTAAACAGCCGAAAACGCCAAATGCTATCCCAATAATTGACGCTGATTTAAATAATTTCGCAATTTCCTTTTGCTTATTTTTTTCGTTCAACTCTGCAATTAGTTTCGAAATTGCAAGTGGAACTCCGGCTACCGATAATGTAAGAGCAATCATATATACAGGAAAAACAAGACGGAAAATACCGAGCACTTCATCTCCTGCAATATTTTGTAATGGAATTTGAAAAAAACTACCAAGCAATTTTGACAAAAAAGTTGTAATGGTTAAAATTGCTGCTCCTTTTACAAATGTTTTATTCATATTTTTTCTCTTTTCTTTTATACATATACTCTCAAACATATTGTTTTAAACGATAGGGATTCACTTTATCCCATTGGTTATCATAACAAATTTATTATAGGTTGAATACTTGGTTTTTTTTACAAAATAGAAAAGAGAACCAATTTACGCCTATCTCTTCACATTCTAATTTCTAATTCCTTCCATTATATGTACACATTATAACTGTTTTCGTTACTCAAAAAGAGCTCTTCTCTATCACTGCGGTACATATTACTAAAAATATTATAAGAATATCCCACAACTCTACATTATAATGTATGTAAGATTGTGAGATATTCTAATTACCATCTAAGCACTTAAGATTTTCAATTGTTCTTTCTGTTCATCGCTTGCCATTACTATGATTGTTTTTTCAATACTCGGATGTACTTGCTCAAGCTTTACACTTGCTCCTACTTTATTTGATTGCTCAACAAAATTTAATAATGCCATAGCTCCTGATACATCCATATAACGCACATCTTTCATACGTAAAACAACCGGTGACTTCACATCTTGTAAAGTAGAGAAAATACGATCTACTGATAAGAAAGAGAGCGGTCCTTGAATCGTATACGTTTCTTCTCTTTCTTTTACGATAGAAGTTTTACGTTCTTTACATTTCACCATATATATGATGAACGAAAGAATAATACCGAATGCAACAGCAATCATTAAATCGAACTTCACCGTCACAATCATCGTTACGAGCATAACAACGACATCACCTTTAGGAGCGACATGCATCTTTTTCATGCTTTCCCAGTCGAACATTCCAATACCAGTTAAAATTAAAATACCTGATAGTACAGCAAGTGGAATATATTGTACGACCGAACCAAGACCCATAATAAAAATGAATAAGATAACACTATGCATACATGCCGAAAGTGCCGTTTTACCGCCACTTCTTATATTCACGATAGACCTTACAGTCGCACCTGCACCTGCTAATCCGCCAAACAATCCGCTCATCATATTACCGATACCTTGTCCAACGAGCTCTTTATTACTTTTATGACGTGTACCTGTCACATTATCCATTACGACCGATGTTAACAACGAGTCAATCGATCCTAATAAAGCAATACTAAGCGCTGGTAAAATAAGTGCTGCTATTCCTGTTCCACTTAAAGATGGAATATGAAGCGTAGGCATCGCTTCTGGAATGGTTCCAATCTTTTCAATTACTTTGTTTAATGAAAGATTTCCGATAATCGGTAAATTTACTGTAAGTCCTTCGAGTAGGGAAGAAAATAAAGGTAGCAAAGCTGTCACACCGACTAGTGCTACTAAACTAGACGGAATCGCCTTAATCCATTTACCAGAAACAATCATTACAATAATCGTTAACACAACAAGTAGAAAACTATTTTGTACGTGCTTTATTTCGCCTAAAATAATGATTAATGCAATACCATTCATAAATCCTGAAACGACAGGATACGGAATATATCGAACGTAAGAACCGAGCTTACATAGACCGAATAAAATTTGAAATAACCCTGCCATCATAAAGGCAATAAAACTTGCCTCTAACCCGTGCGTCGCAATAACTCCTGTTGCGATAACGGTAATTGGTCCAGTTGGCCCCGTTACTTGCCCAGGTGTCCCGCCAAATAACGCTGCGAATAAACCTGCAAAAATCGCACCATACAATCCAACAAGCGCTCCCTCAGACGTTCCTGTCGCGGCAATACCAAATGCAATCGCAAGTGGTAACGCAACAATCGCAACAGTAAATCCTGCTAAACATTCCTTTGCTATTTTTTGAAACATAAAAAAACCACCTTTGTATAAAGTCCATGTTCCATTGTACACCTAAAAAGATACATTCGTTAGCTCACTTTTTACATTCTCGTGACGTAAACGTATTCAATGAAAAGTTTCCCCCTTATCTTTGGAAACAATTGCAACTATGCTATAATGAACAAATTAAATCTTTTACTATATACTTGGAGGCACTATGCTAACTTTTGAAGAAAAATTATCGATTATTGAATCTTTCCCAGAACTAGAAAGAAAGAACGTATCATTAAAACGTGTAAACTTCCACTTTGAAGAAAGTCGTTTAGATAAAAAGAACGTTGTATTTCATTTACACCCAAATGGAAATGGATTTGTGTATGCAAGTGGTATTAAAGGTTACAAAACGGATGATAAGGGTATGGTTAACATCCGTGAGTTTTCAGCAGAAGAGTTACGTTCAGTAATTGAGAAATCAATTGACCTTCTATCACAAGAAGAAGTAGTAGCACCTGTAGAACCTGCGAAAGAAGAAGAATGGCAGAACGAAGATGGTCATATTCTTACTCTTATTTCAGAGGATGACATGTGGAACGTGTACGCTGGTGTAAACTTAGACGGTACATTCAACTCTTATCCAGAAGCTGCGGAATACCTTGATGAAGAAGGGTTTTCACGTAAATAAAAATAGAAACCTATTTCATTCAACGACTTTTATAGTAATCGAAAAAGACACTTAAGGTGTCTTTTTTTGTTATATAAACTCCTTTCTCACACTATCTCTATTAATTTTCATAAAATGATTCAGAGGAGGTTTATATGAATACAACTGCTAAATTAATAAATTGGAAAGAACATGGCGATATGATTATTCTAGAATGTGAATTAAATGGAAAACACTTCGAGATATCAACATATAAACAACGAATATATAATGCACACCTTTTATCAGCTGACGTTTATATTCGTTTAGATTCATCTGATAATATAATTGGAATAAATATCTATAAAAAGTAAGAAAAGCCCCCTATTCCGTAAGCGGGCTTTATCTTTATTACAAAATGTTAGAGTATACTCTCTTTTTTTCATACAGTTTATGTAATTATACATATTCATTAAAAAATACACTAAATGAATATTACATGTAGTAAAATATAACTTGTGGGCACGTTCTATAAAGCAGATTCTTTTAAAAGGCGTAACATATCAATTATTATAGGGGATGTGGCGTCACTTCGATATTGATCTCAAATCTCTTGTCTTTTGTGAACTAACAATCTAGTGTATATAGACGATTCTGCTTTATAGTGTGTGTTTACACTCATAACAAAGGGGTAATGGTAATACGGATAGATTCCGATTCGTATGAAATGAAATGGTTCAAGTCGGAGAGAGGCACCTTAAGGTGTCTTTTCTTTTTGGACATTACATCCATTTTGTTTTTCCACCTTATTTCAAATGCGCTAATTAACCTTCACCAAGAAGAAATGAGAATTAAAAAAGATATTGTTTCTTCTGTTTAATACAGAAAAATGAAGGATACCCCATAGATATGGGGCATCCTTCATTTTCTATTTTTTCGCACCTTTCAGTGACTCCCTCAGCACAAACTTCTGCAACTTCCCGCTCGCATTACGCGGAAGTTCATCTACAAATAAATAATGACGCGGACGCTTATAATCTGCTAATTCGTCACTTTCTTTGCAATACGTTTCTAAATCAGCTTCTGTTATTGTTTCATCTTTCTTCACAATAACTGCCACAACACGCTCTCCCCATAATTCATCTGGCTCACCAAGTACCGCCACATCTAATATACCGGGATGACTATGAAGGAAATCTTCAATTTCACGAGGGTAAATATTTACGCCACCGCTAATTACCATATCATCAACACGATCTGCAACGAATAAATAACCATCTTTATCAAAGTATCCTAAATCACCAGAATGATACCATCCTTTATACATCGATTTTTTATTCGCCTCTTCGCGATTATGATAGCCAGCCATCATAGTTGGGCCGCGTAAAATAATTTCTCCTACTTCATAAGGAGGTAATACATCATCTGGTTCTGCCGGTGCATCCTCGTTCGGTTTCACAATACGAACTTCATGACTAAAGCATGGCGTGCCTGCTGAACCAGCTTTCGTAATTTGATCCTCCTCTACGAGAAACGCCACAACTGGTCCCATTTCTGTCATTCCGTATATTTGAACAAGGTCAATATAAAGACGTTCTTTACATTCCTTCACTAACGCCGGTGCCATTGCCGCTCCGCCATATATACCGATTTTCATTGAAGTTAAATCATACTGAGTTAAATCTTTTTGCAACAACATATTCCACATCGTCGGCGCTGCAAAGAACGTAGTAATCTTTTCTTCTTGAATCGTATGTAATACTGTTTCTGTATCAAAATGATGCAAAATAACATTCTTTCCGCCAACTTGAATGCGTGGTATGATTCCAGCATTTAATTCACCACAGTGATATAAAGGTGCAACGACAAGCCCAACGCTATCTCTATTATATTTTAGGAAATACGTACAAATCATACTATGCTCAGCCATTTCACGATGACGATGTAACACGCCTTTCGGATAACCTGTCGTACCGCTCGTATACAGCATAGAACAATAATCCATTTCATCAATTTCGATATTTACTTTCTCAGAAGATGCTGCATTCACTTTTTCATGGTAGGAACTTGCATAGGAAGGTTTGTCGTTTTCTATAGACCAAAAAGATGTATTTGGAAAATCTCTTTCAATTATAGCAACAGTTGACTCAACTGCTTTTTCAAAGACAACGACTTTCGAGGATGCGTCCTGAAGAATATAAGATACTTCTTTCGCCTTTAAGCGGAAGTTAATCGGGTTAAAAATCGCGCCAATTTTCGCACAAGCTAAGTAAACGTTTACAAATTCATGGCAGTTATATAAGTAAACAGATACTGTATCTCCCTTTCTTACTCCGTCTTCTAATAAAGCGTGTGCCGTTTTATTTATTTGTTCATCCCACTGTTTATATGTCCAGCGAATATTTTTT
This sequence comes from Bacillus sp. N6, assembly GCF_052805735.1. NCBI lineage: Bacteria > Bacillati > Bacillota > Bacilli > Caryophanales > Bacillaceae > Bacillus > Bacillus sp. N6. The sequence goes on along the minus strand of NZ_CM127843.1, from coordinate 879,826 downwards.
TCAGGTTCCACTAACGCCTCTTTATTTGGATACTTACCAACTGATAAATCAAAAATTCTCCCTATCGTCATATACATGCCAACAATTTCCCCCTTTTCTCTTTCATAAATCTATCATTTCGTCCATAAGTAGACATTGTCCTCTAATGATTTGACTAATTTTTCTGATTATTATCGACATAGTTTTACATACGGTACCGCTAAACGGTGAATAAAATTATACCGGCGATTTTTCGAATATATCGACTTACCGACAAAAACTGCCAAGATATAATCGGCCCCCCATTACTGCAGGATAAAAAGAGGTTGTTCCGACTCGGAACAACCTCTTTCTTCTTATGCGAATAGCTCTTCTAAAATTTTCAGTTTATCTTCTGTATATTTTACAAAGCCATCGTTATATGATTTTGGATCTTTCGGATTCGCGAAGTGCGTAATTGCCCCCGTCTTCGGATGAACAAATTTACTTGATGCACCGCAACCAAGTCCGATAATTGATTGTACTTCTTCCATAATGACAATGTTGTAAATACTTTCTTGCGTCGGCATTGCATAACCAACGTTCTCTAAGTTACCTAAAATATTCTTTTGACGATATAGGTAATATGGTACGTAATTATGCTTTTGCGTCCATTCTTCTGCTTCGTGCATCATCGCTGTAATTTCTTCGCGACCTGCTACTTTATATTTACGTTTGTTTTGCGTCATTTCAGAAGCACGTTTAAATGATAACGTATGAACTGTTAATGATTCTGGCATTAACTTTTCTGTTTCATCTAACGTATGCTTGAAGATATCTAACCCTTCACCAGGAAGACCAATAATTAAGTCCATATTAATATTGTTCATTCCCATTTCACGAGCTAAATGGTATTTCTCAATTGTTTCTTCTACAGTATGATGACGTCCAATTGCTTTTAGTGTCTCTTGATGATATGACTGCGGATTAATACTAATACGGTCAATGTTCCATTTATTTAACACTTCTAGCTTTGCTGGCGTGATCGTATCTGGACGACCTGCCTCAACTGTAACTTCACGTACATTTTTCACGTCTGGGAACGCTTCGTACATTTCTTCATACAGCATATCCATCTCTTCTGCTGTAATACTTGTAGGTGTACCGCCGCCATAATAAATCGTCGTAACTTTCACACCTTTTTCTTTTAAAAACTTACCAATTTCACGAACTTCATAATGTAAACCACCTAAGAACGAATCAACAGATCCTTGGCGTCCATTAATTGCATAAGCCGGGAATGTACAATATGCACATTTCGTTGGGCAGAACGGAATACCGATATAAATACTTACTTCTTCTTTCAAACGGTATAAATCCGGAACAACTGCTAATTGGCAATCCACAATACGCTGAAGAAGTTCAATTTTCTCTTCATGAATTAAATAACTTTCACGAAGTTCTTGATGCGCTTCTTCTTTTGACATACCATTTTGAAGCATTTTATGAAGAAGTTTCGTCGGACGTACTCCCGTTAAAATACCCCAGCTTTGTTCAAGTCCAGTTAACTGCTGAAGAACAGAAAGATATACATAAGATACAACGTGCTTCACTTGCTTCATACGCTCTTTTTCATCTGTGAAAGCAGATAAATCTTTCGAGAATGTTTCTTCATACACATTTCCTGTGCTAACATCCGTTAATCGAGCGGATGCTTTCACATTATCCTCAATGTGTATATCAACGATCAGATTCGCTTCCTCTTGTTCAAATCCAATCGTACTATCTTCAAAAAATAAGCCGCCAATATTTTGTAGCGGACGTAAAAAACGATCATCTTGTAACGTTTTAATTGAAATTAACACATTATCACCTTTTCATTTGCAAACTCTCTTTAGTTTACTTGAAGGGCGTTTACAGGTCAATACAGAAGGTTTTACCTGTTTCTCTTACATTTTTTCAAATAATTCTTTTTATGAATATCGCTCATGTATATAGACATCATGATTTTCTCTTGTTAAAATTTATTAGTACAAAAAATCGTTACATAGCGAAAATACAATATATAAAGGAGGAATGTTAACACTAGATTTTATAATCTAATGTGTTAAAAAAAATATGAAAAAGAAATTTTATAGTATATTAACTCTCTCTCTTGCATTACAAACTGTTCTTGCACCTACTTATTCATTTGCAGAGAGTGCTGAAAAATCCGCCGAAGTATATACGGAGGATCAAGTTTTTAAAAGTATTAAGGAGCATGTTAATGAGCATAGTACTCATGAAGAAGATATCGAGGTTACTGGCCAATTCCTACTCTACACTTCAAAAAAACATTCATTATATACCGCGAATGATTTAAAAAACAAATCGAATATCGAGATTACAGAACAAGTCGTAACGGCGACAAAGAAAAAAGGAAATGCTTACTACATAACGACGCCAACTGGCGCTGGATGGATAGATAACAATGATAATAGCTTAGAAGTTCAAGAGATTCATAAACTATCTAACCAAAAATTAATCGTAAAAGAAGAAGCTTCCATACATGCCCTTCCGTTCCAATCGTTTAAAGAAGAAGGGAAACTACAACCACAAGTCATTACTCCTACTGAACAAGCTGGAAATTGGTTTAAAGTCCAAATAAACGAAACAGCAAAATGGATTTATGCACCTTCTGCTACATTTGAAGGTACAAAAGCTTCATTATTAAAAAACAGTCGTACTGCTAAAAATAGTTTATTGAGATCGCCAGAAGCTCTACAAACAAACACTATTTATGGCGTTACATTTAAAGAAATGATTGTCCCAAAAGGAAATGACGATATTCGCCCTGGTTACCCGATGGTACCTAAATATATTACGATTCACGAAACGGCTAATACAGCGAAAGGTGCTAATGCTCTAAATCATGCAAAATTCTTAGATAACCAAGCACGCGGAACAGCTGATCGCGCCGCATCTTGGCATTTCACAGTAGATGATAAAGAAATTTATCAACATCTTCCAGTAAATGAAGTTGGATGGCATGCTGGAAATAAAACTGGAAACTATGAATCTATCGGAATTGAAATTGCCGTTAATCAAGATGGAAACTATGAAAAAGCGGTAGAAAATGCCCGTAAATTGGCGGCTTATTTAATGAACGACTTAAATATTTCTCTAGATAAGGTCCAAAAACACCAATTTTGGTCAGGAAAAAACTGTCCTGCGTTTATGATTCAACGCGGACAATGGGATGCTTTCTTAAAAGGAACTGAAACATACTATAAAGAAAATCAAAAAAATCCAGTAACTGATGACATTACAGGTGGCTGGTATGAACAAGACATTCGTCAATTAGCAGCTAGAGGCATTATGCAAGGAGAAGGGAACGGCCAGTACTTCCCAGAACGTCTTGTAACGCGTGCTGAATTTGCTACACTAATTACTCGTGCTTTACAATTACCAAGTGGAAATGCTAATTTCACAGACTTAGAACAAGTACACCCATCTTTAAGAGACGGTATTAATCGTGCAGCAAGCGCAGGCATAATCCGCGGACGTGGTGATAATACATTTGATCCAAATACTACAATTACACGCGAAGAAGCTGTTATTATGATTGATCGTTCTCTAAAACACGCTGGTATTTTTGCAAAACAAGTTGAACTACCATTCGTAGACCAAAACTTAATTTACGCTAAAGAAGAAGTACAAAGAGTGTATGGATATGGAATTGTAAAAGGTAATGAATTTAATCAATTCGTACCAAAAGGACCATCACAACGTGCACACGCAGCTGCATTTATAAACAGAATGCTTAGCGTAATTGAAGCTTAAAATATTTATCTGTATTAATTTAAAAGGCATCAGAGATTGTATATCTCTGATGCCTTTTATACATCCGTTAACTATTTTTAGCCATGAATCTTAAACGTATTCCTAGTAACAGAAGCATAAAACCGATGAATGGAACGTAATTCGTATTGTGTCCTGTAGCTGGAAGTTGTTGATTATTAGAAGAACCTTGTCCTTTTTCTGGTAAATTAGGTTTTTCTACTCCCTCACCTGGCTTCTCTGTTCCTTCACCCGGCTTTTCTGTTCCTTCACCCGGCTTTCCTGTTCCTTCACCTGGTTTTCCTGTTCCTTCACCTGGTTTTCCTGTTCCTTCACCTGGTTTTCCTGTTCCTTCACCTGGTTTTCCTGTTCCTTCACCTGGTTTTCCTGTTCCTTCACCTGGTTTTCCTGTTCCTTCACCTGGCTTCTCTGTTCCTTCACCTGGTTTTTCCGGATCTTTATCTGTATCTTTTTTATTTGTAATTTGAAGCTTTACAACTTCAATTTTTTCATTAGAAATCGTAAATTTCATTTCCTTATCGGATAAAGTATATCCTTCTGGCGCTTGGATTTCTTTTAAAGTGTAATCTCCTGGTTCTAACTTCTTAGAAGTCGCTTTACCGCTCTTATTTGTTGTTAATGTGTCGATTTTTATTCCGTCTTTCCAAATTTCAAACACTGCGCCTGCTAATGTTTTATTTGTATTATTGGCATCTACCTTTGTAATTTCTAATTGACCTGTAATTTTTTCTTTCACTTTTTCATTCATAACTTCTTGTTTTACTACTTCATTTGCTACAACATTTACTTCTACTGTTACTTCTAACGCCTTATAACCTTCCGGCGCTTTCGTTTCTTCTAACGTATACTTTCCTGGCACTAAGCTCTCGAATTTCACAACGCCGTCTTTATTCGTTGTTTTCGCTTCTCCAACTACTTGACCAGCTTCGTTCTTTAATTTAAATTCTGCACCTGCTAGAACTTTTCCACTCTCCGCATCTTTTTTGACTACTTGTAAGCTTCCTAGTTCTTTTGCGTTTTCTATTTGTACTTCTACTACTTTGTCTGCTTCCACAACGACTTCAATTTCTTCTTTTAACAACTTATATCCTTGTGGTGCTTTCGTTTCTTTTAATTTGTATGTTCCTGGCTCTAATTTCTGAGAAATTACTTTACCAGTTTTATCTGTTCGTAACGTATCTACTTTTTTACCATCCTTATACACTTCGAATTCTGCGTCTGATAATACTTTCGCTTTATCTTCTGCATCTACTTTCACAATTTCAAATTGACCTGTTACTTTTTCATTCGTAACCTCTTGTTTTACTACTTCATTTGCTACAACATTTACTTCTACTCGTACTTCTAACGCTTTATAACCTTCCGGTGCTTTCGTTTCTTCTAACGTATACTTTCCTGGCACTAAGCTCTCGAATTTCACAACGCCGTCTTTATTCGTTGTTTTTGCTTCTCCAACTACTTGACCACTTTCGTTTTTCAATCTGAATTCCGCACCTGCTAGAACTTTTCCATTCTCTGCATCCTTTTTGATTACTAGTAAGCTTCCTAGTTCTTTTGCGTTTTCTATTTGTACTTCTACTACTTTGTCTGCTTCCACAACGACTTCAATTTCTTCTTTTAACAACTTATATCCTTGTGGTGCTTTCGTTTCTTTTAATTTGTATGTTCCTGGCTCTAATTTCTGAGAAATTACTTTACCAGTTTTATCTGTTCGTAACGTATCTACTTTTTTACCATCCTTATACACTTCGAATTCTGCATCTGATAATACTTTCGTTTTATCTTCTGCATCTACTTTTACGATTTCGAATTGACCAAGGCTCCTACTGTTCGTTACTTTTACATCAATAACTTTTTCACCGTCAACTGTTACATGAATTACTTGTTTTGTTAATTCATAACCTTCTGGTGCTTTTGTTTCTTCTAACGTATATTCACCTGGCACAAGTCCGTCTACTTTAACCGTTCCAGACTTATCTGTTGTAATTCCTTCTTTTACAACATTTCCTTTCGCATCTTTCAATGTAAATTCTGCGCCTGCTAAGCGTTTCGTTTGATCTTTATCATCCATTTTAATAATTTGTAGAGAACCTAAGATTTTTTCGTTTTCTGCCTCTACTTTTACTACTTCTTTCTCGTTTTGAATTGTTACTTTCCATTCTTTATTTGAAAGCTTGTAGCCCGCTGGTGCTTTCGTTTCTTTCACTGTGTATTCACCTAGTGGTAATTTTGGTGACATCACTTTTCCACTCTCATCCGTTTTCAGTTCCGCTACCTTTTTACCATCTTTATACACTTCGAATTCTGCACCTGATAACAATTTCGTTTTATCATTCGCATCTACTTTCACGATTTCAAATTGACCCGTTACTTTTTCATTCGTAACTTCTTGTTTTACTACTTCGTTCGCTACAACGTTTACTTCTACTGTCACTTCTAGCGCCTTATAACCTTCCGGCGCTTTCGTTTCTTCTAACGTGTACTTTCCTGGCACTACGTTTTCGAATTTCACAACGCCGTCTTTATTCGTTGTTTTCGCTTCTCCAACTACTTGACCAGCTTCGTTCTTTAATTTAAATTCTGCACCTGCTAGAACTTTTCCACTCTCCGCATCCTTTTTGATTACTTGTAAGCTTCCTAGTTCTTTTGCATTTTCTACTTGTACTTCTACTACTTTGTCCGCTTCCACAACGACTTCAATTTCTTCTTTTAACAACTTATATCCTTGTGGTGCTTTCGTTTCTTTTAATGTGTATGTTCCTGGTTCTAATTTCTGAGAAATTACTTTACCTGTTTTATCTGTTCGTAACGTATCTACTTTTTTACCATCCTTATACACTTCGAATTCTGCGTCTGATAATACTTTCGTTCTATCTTCTGCATCTACTTTCACGATTTCGAATTGACCCATTACTTTTTCATTCGTAACTTCTTGTTTTACTACTTCGTTCGCTACAACGTTCACTTCTACTGTCACTTCTAGCGCTTTATAACCTTCCGGCGCTTTCGTTTCCTCTAACGTGTACTTTCCTGGCACTACGTTTTCGAATGTTACTACACCGTCTTTATTCGTTGTTTTCGCTTCTCCAACTACTTGACCAGCTTCATTTTTCAGTTTAAATTCTGCACCTGCTAGAACTCTTCCACTCTCTGCATCCTTTTTGGTTACTTGTAAGCTTCCTAGTTCTTTTGCGTTTTCTACTTGTACTTCTACTACTTTGTCCGCTTCCACAACGACTTCAATTTCTTCTTTTAGCAATTTATATCCTTGTGGTGCTTTCGTTTCTTTTAATGTGTACTTTCCTGGTTCTAATTTCTGAGAAACTACTTTACCAGTTTTATCTGTTCGTAACGTATCTACTTTTTTACCATCTTTATATACTTCGAATTCTGCATCTGATAATACTTTCGTTTTATCTTCCGCATCTACTTTCACAATTTCAAATTGACCTGTTACTTTTTCGGGGATCTTTTTATTCACCACATCTACAGTCAATACTTTATTAGCCTCTACATCAACAGAAACTGAACTAGATGATAATTCATATCCTTTCGGTGCTTCTACTTCTTTTAATGTATAGCTTCCAACTGGAAGTTGTTTCGATAAGGCTTCACCTTTATCATCTGTAACAATTGTTTCCACAACTTTCCCATCTTTATCGATAACATCAAATTTTGCACCTGGTAGAAGTTGACCAGATTCACTATCTTTTTTCAATAATTTAAATTGGCCATTCTCTACTTTTTTCGTATTCTTCATAACAAGTTCAATTACGTTTGTATTATCAATTGTTACTTTGACTGGTGTATCAACTTTTATATATCCTTCTGGTGCATTTATTTCTTTTACAAAATAGTCACCAAGTGGTAAATCTTTAACTTCCGCAATACCCTTTTCGTTTGTTGTAACAGTAGCCACAACGTTATTATCTTTGTCTATAACATCAAATTTTGCGTCTTTTAAAACAATGTTTTTATCATTTTCATCAACTTTTTTAATTTGTAAATTTCCTTTTTCGGCTGCTGGTTTATTCCACTTTGGCCAGTTAAATTTAAAGTTATGAACCTCAAAACCATCTCTTTGGTGTAATCCTCCAACATAGGCTTGTCCATTAATAGAACCACCTTTTGTTTCTACAACTGCATTAGGTGCAAACACACTACCTACTACACCATAACCTTTAGTTGTTATCTTTGTAGCATTAGGAAATACCCAAATTACCTTACTAGCTAACTCAGTAAAAGATGAATTAGGGTCGTATGCTTGAGATGTATTAATTAAATCCGTCGCCATCCCAGTATTTCTTGTATCATACAAAATTGCACCGCCACCAAAACTCACTTCTTCTGCATCTGAATAAATAACAATAAAGTCTTTATTCTCTACATTCGGAAGAAAAACGTCTTTTACATCAAATGCTTTCTTTCCCGTTTGGCCTGAAGAGACATAAATATTAGGGTTATTTACATCTTCACCGATTCCAAAACTCATATTAGGTTTTGGCTTATCAGTGTGTAGTTTACTTGCATCCCCAATTACACCATCAACGTCTTTTCTAAATTCTTTAAACTTAGCATCAATCTCCGCTTGCTCTTTATAAGAGATACGGTCATATGATGTTTTCATCGCGCCATCTGGGTCACCGTCTTTTGTCATCGCCACTGTTCCATCTTGAATAATTACTTGTCCTGCTCCCGCTTTCGTAAATTGACCGCCTAGTAATAATGATGGATATCCTTCATCTACCCAAGTTGCTCCAGCTAAGTTATTTGCTCCAGTTGCAGCCGCTACGACTGTATAACTTGATGCGTTCATATTTTTCTGAACAGCCATCGCCCCTTCAATATCCGCACTCGTTGCACTATGATCTCCAAAAATGATGGCGTTGTAATAAGATACATCACCTAAACCTTTTAACTCTGTTGTAGCTGCCTCTGCTTTAAATGGTAAATGGATTAAAAAATTCATACATATTAGTAATACAACTATTAAACTACTACTTAACTTTTTAATTTTTTGATTAAATGATTTCCTCAAGAAATTCATTCCCCCTTTTAAACTTCCTAAAATCACAAAAAGAAGCACATTTCATATGTACCAGGTCTTACTCACATTAACTTAAAATAATCCATTTAAATACAACAAAGGAACGCTACAACTACTTAATAAAATTACTACAATTCATTTTTGAAATAATACGTGAACTAAACTGTCATGCGGAAATACTTTTACGTATGGGAGCCCAATAAAATTAATCTGAAGAATATTTCATGTGGTGTAACTATTTTGACAACATCATTCACTTTACATTAGTTTTCTAAAGGATTCAAGTGAATTGTATAGATTTCATACACAATTCACATTTTAAAACGTTTTCATTCCTTTTAATAATCTCAACAAAAAAAACGTAGCCAAAAAGCTACGTTTTTCTTTCATCGTTTCGGTGTATTTTTATGATTCTTCAAAAACGGAAGCGGGAATTGCTTACGGAAATGCTCTTTAATCATGTACTCTACACCGTTCTCACTATTTGAACGTGTAATCCAATCTGCTGCTTGCTTTAATTCTACAGGCGCGTTTCCCATCGCTACACCAAGTCCCACGTTTTCAATAACCTCTAAATCTTCCATACTATCTCCAATGGCAACCATCTCATTTAGCGAAATATTTAAATGCTCTCCAAGCAATTGTAATCCGCGTAACTTTGATACATTTTGCGGCAAGATTTCTATTCGTTTTGAATCACATTCAACATACTCTACATCTTGGAATGCTTTTCTTAATGTGTTCAGCCCTCTTTCTTTTTCACCCTTAGTTTGGAAAAGAACATCAATTTTTGGCGCCGCTACCGGATGGTCACGAAGCGCGTCACCTAACGAATCTACAAATTGAACTGGATAAAATAACGGATCTGCGCTTGATAATACAGTGCGCGCAATTAAGTTTGGTGTATTTCTCTCACGATTTCCTATCGAAAACCGTTCATGAGAAATACGTACGTTACAATCAAAGTGCTCTAACACTTGCACAATGTTAAAAGTCTTCTCTTCAGATAATCTTCTTTGAACGTACGGCTTATCTAACGTTGCTGAAACGAAAGCACCACCATGTGTCACTAATATAGAATCTAATTTTAACGCCTTTGCTACTTTATGAGCCGATTGAAAATTACGGCTCGTAAATAACGTAACGTATACATCTTTTCTTTTCACAAATTCAATTGTTTCTCTTAATCCTTTTGCAATTTTTCCATTGTTGTATAGTAGTGTCCCATCTATATTAAGAGCTAGTAAGCGATAAATCATGTCGCACTCCCCCTCTTCGCTGTTGTACTCTATCCATAATTTATGAAATACACCCGATAAATAGAACGAGTTAGAATTACTACTGAAAATTTGGTTTACTATATACATATACACTTAGTAAAGGAGATAGTACAATGCAGGCACCTCCTTCCTTTTATGAAGGCGATACGTTAGAAGTAGCAAAAAAATTACTCGGGCAAAAACTCGTTCATATTGTAGACGGAATAAAGCGAAGCGGAATCATTGTAGAAGTAGAAGCATATAAAGGCCCAGATGATAAGGCCGCACATAGTTACGGCGGCAGACGGACAGACCGCACAGAAGTCATGTTTGGCGCACCAGGGCATGCTTACGTATATTTAATTTACGGTATATATCATTGTTTTAACGTTATTACAGCACCAGTTGGCACCCCGCAAGGTGTTCTCATTCGAGCCCTTGAGCCGGTAAATGGAATAGAAGAAATAAAACTAGCACGCTACAACAAAACAGACATTACAAAAGCGCAGTACAAAAATTTAACGAACGGTCCTGGCAAACTATGCCGTGCCCTCGAAATTACTTTAGAAGAACGAGGCTTATCATTACAAAGTGACACATTACATATTGAACTCGTCCCAAAAGATGAACACATATCATCACAATATAAAATAGCAGCAGGACCTCGTATTAATATCGACTATGCAGAAGAAGCTGTACACTATCCGTGGCGTTTTTATTATGAGGGACATCCGTTTGTTTCAAAAAAATAAGCGATATCAACAATTTTTCAAATATATCTATCGTAACTTACAATATATCAACGGTTCGACAAGAAATATCGATTTATCGACAAATAATAACATTACGAATAAAAGAAGACTGTTCCAAAATGGAACAGTCTTTCCCTCTTACTCTGCACCTTCCGCAGTTGCAATATTATCCTCTAAATTTTCTCTTGATAATTCAGCCGCCATAAAATCAGCTGTTTCTGGAAGTGCTAAATGCATATGAGCTTTTTGACAAATTTGGATGGTACAGTTTTCTATAACATAGTCGAAAACATGTCCGCCCCCGCTTCTTTCATCATCAATGTAATGTAAGTGGAATCCAGCTACCCCAATACCTTGCGCATAATCTGGTGTCCAAAATCCAGCAAGCGTACCTTCTGTATTTTCAAATGAAAAGATTGGTTGTGATTTCGTCACTTCAACGAGCGGTGTATACGGTTTTTCTTGTCTTGGAACAGTTCTCGTTCTTACTTCACGGAACGTACCGTCCATTCGAATACCGTAAAATAAGTTTTTACTTGGCATTAATTCATGTAATAATGCTTCAACTTCTTCACGATTCATTGGACGCTCTACCGTATAACTCATTTCTTTTTCAAAAAACGTTACAGTCGCAAATGGTGTTGTTTCTTCTGGTTCTACTTTTTCTGCTGAACCGTCTGAACGTAAATGATAAAATTCATTATCAAATGCAATCATTTCACCATCTAATTGATCAAATGTGCCGATGCCAAAATCACCATGTTTTTTCAAATCTTCAAAGCTAATCACACCATCATATATACCATCTAATAGCGCAAGCATTGTAGATGTTTGATATACTTCATTACTCGTTTTCGTTTTTTTTGCATCAATATCAATTAATTGCGCAACAGTCATCTCAAATCTGCCTCCATTAGTTTAATTGGTTTGGTAATAATTTTTCGCTTAATTTAATATTGTCACGATAGTCAATTGGAATATCAATAATGACAGGACCATCTGCTGCTAGCGCGGATTTTAACACACCTTCTAATTCATCAGGCTTGTTAACACGAAGACCTAACGCCCCGAAACTTTCCGCATATTTCACAAGATCAACATCGCCAAACTCTGTAGCTGATGTTCTGCCGTATTTCATCATTTGTTGGAATGCAACCATATCATATGTGCCGTCTCTCCAAACAAGATGGATGATTGGAGAATTTAAACGTACCGCCGTTTCTAACTCCATCGCAGAGAATAAGAAACCACCGTCACCTGATACGGAAACTACTTTTTTACCTGGTTCTACTAAAGTAGCTGCGATTGCCCAAGGAAGTGCAACACCTAGCGTTTGCATACCGTTACTAAATAATAATCTACGTGGTTCATAAGAACGGAAACATCTCGCCATCCAAATAGAATGGGAACCGATGTCACATGTAACGGTTGTATCGTCACTAATTAAAGAACGAAGTGTACGAATCACTTGAAGTGGATGCGTAACACCTTCTGAAGGACGATTTGGAACTTCTGCTTGTTCTGATAATTTTGCGCGTAATCGTTCTAATACCGCTTCTGATTTCGTACTTAATACAAGTTTCGGTAATTTCTCCGCGATGCTATTTACCGTTAAGGCAATATCACCAATTAATTCACGCTCTGGTTGGTAATCATGGTCGATATCTGCTTGATGGTCGTCAAGATGAATAATCGTTCTGTCGCCAAGTTTATTCCAGAACTTTGGATCATACTCGATTGGATCATAACCGATAGAAATCACAAGGTCTGCTTCTTCTAGTAAAATATCACCTGGTTGGTTACGGAATAATCCAACGCGGCCGAAGAAATGATCTTCTAACTCACGTGAAATCGCACCAGCTGCTTGATATGTTTCAACGACAGGAAGTTCTGTATCCGCAATTAATTTACGAACAGCTTTCGTCACTTCATTTGTGCTCGCTCTCATACCGAGTAAAATAACTGGTAATTTCGCTGATTTTATTTTTTCTACTACATATGTAATATCATTTGTGGGAGCGATTCCAAGCTGTGGCTTAGAAAGCGCACCGATAGACTCTACAGTTGTTTCCGCAGTCATAACGTCTTGCGGAAGACTTACTAAAGTAGCTCCCGGATTTGTGGAAGTCGCACTTCGAAATGCATTACTAAGTGCTTCTGGCACATTATCAGGATGCTCTACTTCTACGCTATATTTTGTGATTGGTTCGAATAGTGCAGCATTATCCATAGATTGATGCGTACGTTTTAATCGATCCGTACGCGGTACTGCACCAGCTAAAGCAACAACGGGATCACTCTCCGCATTCGCAGTAACAAGACCTGTCGCTAAATTTGATGTCCCTGGTCCTGAAGTTACAAGACATACGCCCGGTTTCCCTGTTAATCTACCAATAGCAGCTGCCATAAATGCTGCATTTTGTTCATGACGACAAACGATTAACTCTGGTCCTCTTTCTTGCAATACATCAAATACAGAGTCAATCTTTGCTCCTGGAATACCGAAAACATGTGTAACACCTTGTTTAATTAAACAATCAACAACAAGATCTGCTCCCTTTGTTTTTGTCTTCACGTCGTTTGCTTTTACACCTGTACTCAAAACTAATCACCCTTTATTTCATAATGTGTGTAATAAAGATTTTAATTTCACCTAGTTAATTAAGCTGGTGAAGTATATTTATCATTATATTACAAATGCATTATTTTTCCAACAATATGAATTTGACATTATTTTGACAACATTCAAAGAATGCGCTTACAACCTTTTGTTTATCTTAAAATAACATTTTTATATCTCTTCTAAAAATGTACAAAAATACTTCCACCTATTCACATTATTAACAAATTTATAGTACCTTGCAAAGAATAATAGTAAGTGATATATTTGTAAATAATAGAATACCCATTATTTGGAATGTTATTCGCGATTAGTATATCTCCTTTCAAAAAGTAGATATAGATTGTGTATGCTGTTTAGAAAAAAGATAGGATTTTCAGCCATAATTCATCATTTTATAAAGGAAAGTGATTGTTATGAACAAAAGTGAATTTTTAGAGCAACTTAGTTCTTCCCTACGGAATATGCCTAATTTAGAAAAGGAGGATATTATCTCGGAGTACGAAACTCATTTTATTAGTGGTAAACAAGATGGAATATCTGAAGAGGAAATTTCTAAAAAGCTAGGAAACCCTAAAACTATCGCTAAAGAACTTAATATTTCATATGTAATAAGTAACGCTGACAATAGGCGTAGCCTAAAAAATATTATGACAGCACTGTTTTCTGTTATGAGCTTAAGTGTTTTAAACTTTATATGTATCATTATCGCCTTTTTCGTATTACTCTTTCTATTACCACTTCTTCTAGCACTTATAATTGCTACACCATTATTAATTATTTCACCTATCTTATTAATAGGATTAGGATTCTTTAAAGGGTTTCATCAAATCAGTTATTCCGATGTTTATAATGTATTTATAGCTTTTTGCATCGGCTTACTAATATCCGTCATATCTTATCAAATGATAAAACATATATACTCACTTTTAGTTAAGTATTTAAAATGGAATTTAGCTATTTTACAAAGATACTAATCAATGTAAAAGGAGATTAATATGAAAAAGTATATTTTATACCTACTCACGTTACTTACAATTTTATTTCTATCAGCTTGTTCAAACAGTGCACAACCTAAGGAAGAAAACGATGTACAATCTATTAAAGATGTTGCTATTAAAGTTCCAGAAAATATATTTAGTTCCTCAAAGAAAAATGAAACTATTAATGAAGACGAAATGAAACAAAATATAAAAAATTATATAGATTATAGTTGGGAGTTATCTGAAAATATTATCCCTCTCGCTTCAACAAATTCTGATAAGAATTTCACAGAATCTGACCAAGAAAATTTACAAAAACTAATTGATTTAGCGAAACAAAACGATATGAATTTCCATGAGTTTATTAGTAATAATAATTTACCTAATGATTATAAAAAACCTTCAAAAGAAATCTATGAATTTATGTCATCATCTACGGCTATTTTCGTAGAACTAGATCAAGAATTAGACAAACTCGCCCAAGATGGTAACTTATTCAAAACCGATTTTTCTTTTACAAAGCGCTTTGAGAAAGTTAATGGTAGGAAGCAAAAAGAAATTGAAAAGTTTTTGAACGAAAAAAATATTAAAACTTCAATTAACAGCAATAAAAAAAATTAACAGATGTATTACATACCCCTTTCAAAATAACCAATAAGAAATGGCTATTTTGAAAGGGAGTTTTTGTGGTATAACTATTAAATTCCCTAAACAAAAAAGACACTCCTAAACTAGGAGCGTCTTCCACTATTACGCTTGTTGTTGCGCGCTATATAATTCTTCAAGTGGCTTCATGATAATTTTGTTAACGTCACCGATTACAACGTTTAGGCGTTGCTCAGTTTCCATTAATTTTGTAATTTTAGCATCTTGTTGAATGCGAGCTACAACTTCTTGTGCTTGTTGGTTGTCTTCTTCAGTGATTTCTTGGCCTTGCATCATTTTTTGTTGTAGGCTAAGTTGCATTGTACGGAACTCATCGAATAAGTTCTTTGAAGCTGTGTCAGCTTGAACTGCTGCGTAGCTCTCTTTTAAAGTTTTGAAGTCTTCGTTTTCAGCGATTGCTTTTTGTAATTCATATGCAACATCATGAATGTTCTTTGTCATTTTATTTTTCCTCCTTTAGAAGGCTAGCGCTTTTCATACGCACTGCCTTTTCAGTGCATTTACATACGCACCTCTTCTTACCATATCAAACTATGCAAGAGATGTGAAGAAATTTCACTTTTATTTCTATGTACTCACCTTATTATCTAAGAAACAATAGTAACAATCCTTGTACGAGTCCGATCATTCCGCCTAATAACGCTCCTAAATACGTAATCATTTTCAATTCGTTTTTCGTAATAGACAGAACTAAGTCTTCTAATCTTTCTGTTGAGAATGTAGACACTTCTTGCTGGATAATTTCCGCAAGGTGTAGATTATTTAGTATACTCTCTACATTTTCTGTTCCCCACTTTAAGCCTTTCGCTACTGCACTTGGAACCACTTTTTCAATAATTGTTCCTCGAACTGGTTCACATACTTGCTGAACAGATTGATTTAAAAACTTACTCACTGTTTCCTCTACTTTAACTGCTGACAGCACGGAGCTTACAATCATTTCTTTCTCTACAAATGCTTCTAATTCTTTTACATCTCTTCCTTTTAACTTTTCCCACTCTTTTTGCAGTACGTCAGTTAAAAGCTGCTTTGTACCATCTTGACCTAAAAACTTAATAACTTCTGGCTGCACACGATCCACTACACTTACATTTCCTAAAAACATTCCGACTAAGTTAAGTAGCGTTCCGCGAGAAGCAAAGAAATCATCAATCATTTTTGAAAGACGTGCTTTCCCTTCTTCACTTTCAAAAAAGCTAATTCCTCGCTCTAAAATAAACGCCGAGACATTCGGAATCGCATTCTCTACTTTTTCATTTACAGAATGAGGTAAAGCCTGTTCCCATGTATATGTATAATACTCTGCTAAAAATGCATGAATTTTTTCTGTAATAACATGTTCGATTTTTCGAGTCGCTTCTTCTTCTACATGCGCTACATTCCATTTTTCTAACATATGTCGCAGTGATTGTTCATTCGTAATTACTTTATCCACTTCCACTTGCGCCCAGTGAATTAAACCTTTTTGAAACTCTTCATTTGTTAGCTTTTTTCCAATTCCTTCTGGTGTTAACAAATGTTCTACAACCATATTTCCTAATTGAACAGCAAGTTCATCACGACGCTTCGGAATTAACCCTGGTGTAAATGGAACTTGAAACTTTCCGATATAAATAGGACGATGAGGACGAAATAACATTTTTATCGCTAAATGATTCGTATATCCCCCAATAATTGCTCCGAGTCCTGTCGTCGTTAACATATTTAACCATATATTCATTACAATCAACCTTTCACTTCTCCAAAACTATAGCATATCATCATACGGACAAAAGTATAATGGTATAAAAACGTATTTGCAATATATAGCTTCGCCTATTATGCAAATAGTAGTAAAGGAGTGATTTCGTTGGTTCTCGGTCTTTTAG
Source organism: Bacillus sp. N6 (assembly GCF_052805735.1). Taxonomy (NCBI): domain Bacteria; kingdom Bacillati; phylum Bacillota; class Bacilli; order Caryophanales; family Bacillaceae; genus Bacillus; species Bacillus sp. N6. The sequence goes on along the minus strand of NZ_CM127843.1, from coordinate 862,833 downwards.
CTTCTAAACTTCATTACGAACAAACGTATTACACCGAAATCGCTAAACGCGCTCGGCTTTATCATAATGTCGTTGCCCAGTTTACGCCATTTTGTATTGATCCTAAAACAGACCTTATTTCTGGTCTTATTTACGATACAGATACAGGAAAATGGAAAGAGCAAACATTCCCTATTCCTTCTTATATATATGATCGTTATTCTTTTCGCGAGGAAACAGACTTTGAAAAAGCAAAATCAATTATTCACTCTTTGCACAATCGTCCTTCCACTACCTTTTTAAATAACACACTTATCAATTTAAGTGAACTACATGATTTATTTCTCACTAATAAAAAACTGTCTCCTTATATACCAAAATTTGAAGTGGCAACGATACAAAACATTTTTAAACTGTTGTTAAAAACTAAAGATATTATTATACGCCCCACTAATACACATTCAAAGGATAACTTATATCGAATTGCTTACAAAAATAAAACGTTTCATATCGATACAGTAAATGAAAAATACCATACTTCTCTTCCATTAAAACGGACAGACGAATTTATATCTTGGTGTAAATCTAACATACGTTCATCCCGTTACATAGCGCACACTATGCTACAACCACCAAATCAATTAACATATCCACTCCACATTCGAACCATTTTGCAAAAAAACAAAGAACAAACTTGGACTGTTATCGGTCAATTTATACAAAAAAGCTCATTTCCTAATCAACTTTTACCCTCAGCAACGGACGATGATTCATTACATTCATTTTCAAAAATTAAATACGTACTATCTAGTACGGGTGTGCAACTATTGCAAGATGCTTTACACGACATTATAAATGAAGTATTCCAAACACTAGATCAGTCTTATTCTTCGTTATTTGAACTAGAACTTTCCACAATTATGGATCAAAAAGGCGCGATTTGGCTTATGTATGTCAACACGATTCCCCCTTACGAACAATACATTCGTCATAGTGATTCATTAGCTGAAAAGATATTTCACGGACCACTTAAATTCAGTCGCTTTACACCATAATGAAAGGAGGTAAACCTATTTTGAAAGAACATATATATACATTAAACATTTCAGATGAACATCCAAATAGTATTACTTTACCTTACGTTTTTTCTATTACGCCACCTATTACATCCCTCTCCTTCGGTATACGTCACATTGCAAGTGAAGAGGTGAAAATTCATTATTCCTTTACTCGCGAAATTATTATCGGAAAACATATTGCCGAAAAACTTTTACTACCTCAATCCACTACTATTCATGCATTCACACAAAACCAAACAATTATTTTCGGACCATTAATCGGCATTTTTACAACTGGCTTTAACGATGATTCTTCTAACCCTTTAGGAAATCGTTCAATTGCTCTCAGTGAGTTGTTAACACCACCATTCTCATTACGACCGTTCGTATTCGTCTTTGGCGTTCAACATATAAACTGGGAAGAAGAAACGATTGAAGGATATTTCTTTCAAGAGAAACAATGGATAAAGAAAAAAGTCCCTTTACCAAATGTCATTTACGATCGATTACCGAATCGACAAGCAGAAAATTATAAACCGATCGTCAGAGCAAAAAGAAAGTTAGAACATGACTACTCTATCCCATGGTTTAACCCAGGTTTTTTTAATAAATGGGAAGTTCATCAACTTCTTATGAAAGACGAATCAATTAGACCCTTATTACCAAACACAGAAGCATTTCAGCATTTTGAACAAGTAGAACGGTTTCTTGGCACGTATAAATCTGTGTACATGAAACCAATACACGGGAGCTTTGGTAGAAATATTCATCAAATATTTTATTCTCAAACAGAGAATTGCTACTACTGTCGTTATCGCGAAAATGAAGAAAATAAACTGAGAAAGTATCAATCATTAGAAACTCTTCTAAACCACGTATTAAAAGGACATGATTTAAAAAAGTTTATCGTACAGCAAGGTATTTCGTTACTTCGCTTTGATGGGCAACCTGTTGATTTCCGCATTCATACAAATAAAAATCATTTCGGTAATTGGATAGTTAGTGCAATCGTCGCCAAAATTGCCGGCAAAGGCAGTTTAACAACGCACGTAAATAGCGGCGGTGATACAAAATTGCTACAAGAACTTTTTCCAGATTCAACGAAACAAGTTCAAATTGAAAATAAATTAAAACATACTGCCTTACAAATAAGTTACGCGCTCGATGAACAAGTAACCGGAAATATTGGAGAAATCGGTTTTGATATCGGTTTAGACACAAAGGAAAATCCGTGGCTCTTTGAAGCCAACTCTAAACCTGGGCGAACTGTATTTCAAGATAAAAAATTAAAAGAACAAAGTGAAATGACGCGCCAATTATTTTACGAATATGCCGTCTACTTAACGGAACATTCTTTACGTGATACAAAAGAAAAAATGTCTCAAATCAAATCCGGGACTTCATCAAACACCGAACATATCCCTTCCCCTATGATTCACTCACAAATACAAAAACAAAAACTTCCACCAAGATAATAAGGTGGAAGTTTTCTATTTACACAAGTTTCACTACAACCTCAGTTTCCACGTTACATACTCCGCAATAAAAAATATGATTGCAATATTCATTTGAATTATTATGCGTTAAACCATCTACTGCACTTAATAATTCTTGATCCATATAGGCACTATAATCGTCTATGTAATCTACAGACTTCCCATAATCTTGGAGTATACTTTGGCAATTTTGACAAGAATATGTTTGTGATTCTAATGCGTTGCAAAGCGGGCAAATCCCCATCATGATTCCTCCATACGTTATCGTTTAAAGCCTCTCTTTTTTAGATTGAAGAGAGCACCTACCCATGCATAGGAGCGATCACTCCATCCCTACTTAAAAATAGAACTATGAAGTTGCTACCGATTTCATTTCAATAAATCATAAATAAGAAGCTAATGATTAGCCTACAAGTAGCAGACTACAATGAGAAAATTATATTTAATATCCTCCTTAGTTTGGCCTGTTTTCTTAAAAATACAACGATTACTCTTATTTCATAATTTACAAAATCAATACGTTTTTTTGACAAAATTTACAAATTATTATTTCGTATATCTTTCTAGGTAACATCCATACTATGAGTACAAACTTAATTACCGATGGATTAGCGCCAACCGGGGCGATAATCTGGTTCAACTCCAGCTAGTCCAACCAAAAAATTTTTATAACTCTAAGGAGGATATATTCCTATGGCAAACCAAAGTTCTTACAATCAATTAGTAGTACCAGGTGCAACAGCTGCAATCGATCAAATGAAGTACGAAATCGCTCAAGAATTTGGTGTACAATTAGGAGCAGATTCTACGGCTCGCGCTAACGGTTCAGTTGGTGGAGAAATTACAAAACGTCTAGTTGCAATGGCTGAGCAAAGCCTTGGCGGATTCCAAAAATAAATATATATGGCAAAAAGGTCTCAGGGCATATACCCTGAGACCTTTCTTAATTTACTGCAACATTTGTAAAAACTTCTTCGTACGTTCTTCTTTTGGATTTGTAAATACTTCTTCTGGTGTACCTTGTTCGACAACGACACCACCATCCATGAAAATAACACGGTTGGCAATTTGATGTGCAAAACGCATTTCGTGCGTTACAATAACCATCGTCATGCCTTCTTTAGCAAGTTCTTTCATTACTTTTAAAACCTCTTGAACGAGTTCAGGATCAAGCGCTGAAGTCGGCTCATCAAATAGTAACACTTCTGGCTCCATCGCAAGCGCGCGCGCAATTCCAACGCGCTGTTGTTGTCCACCTGATAATTGGAATGGATATAAATCCACTTTATCTGCTAAACCAACTTTTTCAAGGAAATAGTTTGCTTTTTTCTTTGCTTCTTCTTTCCCTACTTTTTTCACTGTAATGAGCCCTTCCATTACATTCTGAAGTGCTGTTAAATGAGGGAATAAGTTATGGTGCTGGAAGACCATACCTGTTTGCGTACGAAGATTTACAATATCTTTCTTCGATACTTTTTGAGCGAAATTAAGCTCTTTATTACCGATGCTAATATTACCAGCATCCGGTGTTTCTAGTACGTTGAGACAACGCAAGAATGTCGTTTTACCAGATCCAGACGGCCCGATAATAACAACAACTTCGCCCTTCTCAACTGATAAATCTATATGCTTTAGTACGGTATTATCTCCGAAACTTTTTTGTAAATGTTGAATTGAAATCATAAAAACAAAAACTCCTTTTGTAAAAGGATTATTTTAACGTATAGCGTTCTGAACGCTTTTCTAACATCTGTTGTACGATTGATAATAAGAAACAAATAACCCAATAAATAAGACCTGCTTCAAAATAAACAATTAAAAATTCGTAGTTCATCGCCGCAATTTCCTGCGCTTTTCGGAACATTTCTGTTACTAAAATTAACGATGCTAATGAAGTATCCTTCACTAAGCTAATAAATGTATTCGAAAGCGGCGGGATTGATACGCGCGTTGCTTGTGGTAAAATAACACGTTTTAACGCTTGCGGGTATGTCATCCCAATTGTGTAAGCTGCTTCCCACTGCCCTTTCGGAATGGAAAGGATAGAAGCACGAATAATTTCCGATGCATATGCACCGACATTTAATGAAAATCCAACAACTGCTGCTGTATATGGCTCAACTTCAATATTAAGAGTTGGAAGTCCATAGAAAATAATAAATAATTGTACAAGAAGTGGCGTTCCGCGAATGATAGATACATAGATACGAGCAATCCATTGTAAAATACGACTACCTGAAATACGTGCGAGCGCTGTTAACGTCGCCAGTATAATCCCGATAATAAATGTAATAAGCGTTAATGGAATTGTTGTAAAAACAGCTTCCTTCAGCATAGGCATGAAGGAAGTCTGCATAATATCTATCCAAGTAGACAATCGATCTGAAACCAATGCACTACTTAGATACATTTTCACCGAACCATTTTTTCGTTATTTTGTCATACGTACCGTCTTTTTTCATATCTTCTAACGCTTTATCTACTTCTTGTACAAGCTTGTCGCTACCTTTACGGAATAAGAATCCACTTTCTGAAGCTTCTTTTTCAGTATCTACAATTTTAATTTTCGCATCTTTTTTCGTTTCTAAATAATTTAATACTGATAACTTATCATTAATTGTAAAATCAACGCGTCCCGAAGCTAATAATTCTGCTGCTTGGCTAAATCCTTCTACACCAATAATTTCCGCACCATTTTTCTTAGCGATATCTGCATAGTTACTCGTTAAAGATTGTGCTCCTTTTAATCCTTTTACATCAGCAAATGTAGCAGGCTTATCTTTATCTTTTGCAATAACTAATGCCGCTGAAGATGAAACGTATGGCTTAGAGAAATCGTATTTCTTTTGACGATCTTCACGAATACCAACTTCGTTTGCAACCATATCGAAACGTTTTGCATCAAGACCAGCAAGTAAGCTATCCCACTGTGTTTCTTTAAATACAGGCTTTACACCTAAACGTTTTGCAACTTCTTCTGCTAATTCAACATCAAATCCAGTTAATTTATTGCTTGAATCGTGGAACGTAAATGGTGGATATGTACCTTCTGTACCAATTACAAGTTCACCGCTTTGTTTAATCTTTTGTAACGCATCTTGACTAGCTGTATCTTTTTTCTCTTCTTTACCGCAGCCGGCTACAATCCCGATCGCTAATGTAGTTACTGCAAGCACTGAAAATAATTTCTTCATGATTGTAATCCTCCAAGTATTCTGATAGGAATTTAAAAACTATATTGATTGTATGCAATCTTGAACAATTTTTCAATGAAAATGTTCTTATTTAGTTTATCCTTTTTCTTCATAATCAAACAAAAGGGAAAAATAACGCTACATACAAAAAATAAGTAACATTTTTTAATATAGCATTTATAAAGAAAAAGGTAAAACAATACTTCTTATTTAACTGTCGTAATTCGCTAAAGAGTCGACATGTTCATCAATAAAAAAGAACTTGTGAAAATCACAAGTTCTCCTCCATACCTATTAAGCACTCTGATTGCCTTCCATTTGCGTTTTATACATATCATAATAACGCCCACGCTTTTTCATTAGTTCATCATGAGAGCCTTTTTCTAAGATTGTTCCTCTATCGAGTACAATAATTTGATCCGCACTTTTAATTGTTGAAAGACGGTGAGCAATAATAAATGTCGTTCTTCCTTTTTTCACAACTTCTAGTGCTTGTTGAATCATCGCCTCTGTTTCTGTATCAATACTAGACGTTGCTTCATCTAAAATTAAGATAGCTGGATCAAAAGCAAGCGCCCTAGCAAACGAAATAAGCTGACGTTCTCCAGTGGAAAGCGTACTTCCCTTTTCTGTAATTTCTTCATTTATATTGTTTGCAAATCTTTCAGCACCAACATCATGCAATGCTTTTATGATACGCTCTTTTGAAATTTTTTCGTTTTCTAAGCTTACATTGGAAGCGACCGTCCCGCTAAATAAAAACGGATCTTGCAGTACGATTCCCATATGCTCACGAGTTGCTTGTTTCGGCATTTCTCTTACATCGTGACCGTCAATCGTAAGCTTTCCTTTTTCAAACTCATAAAATTGAAAGAGTACATTCATTATAGAGCTTTTTCCTGATCCAGTATGACCAACAAGTGCCACTGTCTCGCCTTGTTTCGCTTCAAAAGAAATATTTTTTAACACTTCATCTTTTCCATTATAAGAAAATGATACATTATCAAATTTTACATTTCCTTTTAAACGAGGCATGCGTTCTTCTTCTACTGCTTCCCCTTTTTCCTCTAACAATTCAAAGACACGTTCTGATGCAACGCGCGCTTGCTCTAAGTTTGCAAGCTGGTTCACCATATTCGTAATTGGCGAGAATAATCGTGTTAAATAATCGACGAACGCATACAGTACCCCAAGTGAAATAATACCTGTAGCACTTAATGACGCACCGCCGAAATACCAAATTACTCCTGTGAAAGCGATATTTCTTAATACGGCTACTAAGTTATGCGAAGTTGCTGCATTTAAATTTAAAATTTTATTTTGATACTTAAAATAATCGCCATTTAATTCTTCAAATTCTTTTTTCGTTTCACGCTCTTGACGGAACGCTTGAATAATTGGCATCCCTTGAATGGATTCATTCACTGTTCCGTTAATATCAGATAAACGAGAGCGCATTTTATGATTGTATACAGACGCGTATTTTCTATAAAGAATCGCCCAAACAATTAAAATTGGGATAATTAATAAACATAATGAAGCGAGCTTCACATCTAATAAAAATAGCGCAGCAAATATCCCAATAATATAGATGATACTAGAAACGAATGTTGCCAGCACCGTTACATATAAATCACGAATGGCCTCTGTATCATTCGTCACACGCGAAACAATTTTCCCCGCCGGTAAATGATCAAAGTACCGAATTGGCAACGTTTGAATATGAGAAAAAACATCTTCCCTCATAATTTGAATAATTTTGTTCGCTGCCTTTTGCAAGAAGAACTGCTTTCCGTATGCAAATAATGATACGACTACTAATAAAGCAAAATAGCCACCACCAAGTAATAATAGACGGTTTATTTCTGGCTTATAAAATGCAAATACTTCTTCCTTTGTTAATGCTTTCGCTTTATAAACTTGCACCGCCTTACCATTTTGAACGGTAATCATATCCCCTTTTACAGTACGTGATCCTTCCGCATTTACTTTATTCGGTACAAAATAATATTGAAAACCGACTTGCATCACGCGTACTTCTTTTCCTTTTTTCTCGCCTTGTTCAAAGCGATCACTTCGCTTATAAAAGGCCCCATTATATGAAACAGCTTCTTCACTCTTTTCTGTTTCATACCAAGGTTTCTCTATCCCGACGATATGATCGTCAATCATCGTTTTAGCGACGAAAGGACCAGCAAGCTCTGCGATGACGAAAATAAATAACATTAACATCGCAGCAAAAATCGTCCCTTTCACTTTCATCGCGTATTGAAACAATCGTTTTGAAACGCTCATATTTTCACCCCACTATCCGCACTTTCACTTTCACCTTGTTGTCTTTCAAACTGTTCGGCATACCATCCTCCCTTTTGGATAAGCTGAGCATGCGTACCTTCTTCTATAACTGCGCCTTCATCCATAACGAGAATCCAATCCGCATGTTGCACTGCTGATAAACGATGCGTCGTAATAATCGTCGTCTTTCCGCTTCTTTCCGTTCTTATATTTTCAATGATCGCTGCTTCCGTACGAGCATCTACAGCTGATAAAGAATCGTCCAAAATTAAAATTTCTGGATTTTGAATAACAGCTCTTGCAATCGAGATCCTTTGTTTTTGCCCTCCTGATAAAGAAACACCTTTCTCTCCAACGAGCGTTTCTAACCCTTCTGGTAAAAACTCTAAATCCTTTTTAAACGCAGCAATTTCAATTGCTTTCTCTAGTTCTTCTTCAGTCGCTTCCCTATTTCCGAATAAAATATTTTCTCGCGCTGTTTTTGAGAACAAAATATGCTCCTGCGGTACATAACCAATCCAGCCGAGTACATTTTCATTCGTCATTTTATCTAATGTCACATCAGAAACTGCAATATCTCCATCTCCAAGTGGATATTGACGAAGAAGCTGACGTACAAGCGTCGTTTTCCCGCTTCCTGTTTTTCCGACAACCCCAAGCGTCTCCCCTTGTTTTAAGGTAAACGAAACCTTTTTTAAATTTGTTTCAGTTGATGAAGGATATGAAAAGGTAACGTCATCAAACTGAATATAATCCGGCTCTTGCACAAGCTTTGGATGTTTCGGATCCTTTACATCTGGTTCATACGCTAACGTTTCATTCACACGGTCAAGCGAAGCATTTCCTCTTTGCATAACATTAATTAATTCACCAATTGCAAACATCGGCCAAATCATCATCCCTAAATACACGTTAAATGAAACAAGTTCACCAAGTGTTACCTTTGATTGAAATACAAGATATGCCCCGTACACTAAACCGATTAAATAACTAAGGCCAACAAGCATTTTCACAGTTGGTTGGAATAATGCGTCAATTCTCGCTACTTTCATATTTTTTTCGTAGACGTCATCTCCTAAATGATGAAATCTTTCCTCGTCTGCATTCTCTTGTACGTATGCACGAATAACACGCACACCAGCGATTGATTCAAGCACTTTATCGTTCATATCACCAAACGCATCTTGCGCAACGGTAAATCTTTCATGCAATTTCTTTCCATATATATTCATCGCATACGCCATAATTGGAAGCGGAATAAGCGCTGCAAATGTAAGCTCCCAACTAATTGTAAATCCCATCATACAAACGATCGTAAGCATGTATAAACTAGAATCCACAAGCGTTAATATACCAAAACCAGCTGTCATAGCGATTGCTTTTAAATCATTCGTTGCCCTCGCCATTAAGTCGCCAGTACGATTTTTTTGATAAAAAGTCGGCGTCATCTTAAGTAAATGCCCCATAAATTTAGAGCGCATCGTTTTCTCAAGTACAAATGCACCTCCAAACAATTGATGTTGCCATACGAAAGTAAGACCATACCCAACGATTGTAACCCCTATTAAAATAAGAATAGATTGCATAATTGCTTCGTTCGATAACGTTCCTGTTTTTATGTTATCTATCGTAACCCCTAACACTTTCGGGGGAATAACTTCAACTATATTCACAATTAAAAGAGCTCCAATGGCAATACTATATCTCTTCCAGTGCTCCCTAAAAAACCATTTTAACTTTAGTAATACTGATAACAATATAACCTCTCCCTTCTCGTTCTCGTTTACCTCTCATTTCTTTATCCACTATCCAGACCCATCACATTTACATTTCGTAACCCATACAATCTCATCACATTTTTCCACCTTCCAAAGTTTTATATAGGAATATGGAAAATAAACAAAAAAAAGCATACCGCCGCTTGACGATATGCACAGGAATGCATAAAAAGCGTACGTTACGATATACGCAACGTACGCTTTTTATAAGACAAAGATGCCCTATATATCCGCACGGGTTGCGTAATGATATAAATGTTTTCTGCCATTTAACAGAGCTAAGCTCATTACATTTACGATTACAATCATTACGCACACCCCCTTCATTTATTTTCCATTTATAATCTTACAACTTTATTGAGTATTCTGTCAATTGTTTTTTTACACATAAAGTAAAATGCACGAAAATGCAAATGGTTCATGACATAATAAACCAGTTTGAAATAAAAGAATGTTCTGTAAGAAAGGGCATACAAAATAAAAAAAGAATAAGAAATCGTTTTCACAAACATTTCATTTGAAAAATGTTATCAAACCCCCTACAATCACCTTATACTCACTCTTACAAGTTGCTATTTTAGGAGGACTAATCATGACAACTAGCAATACGTACAAATTTTATTTAGACGGAGAATGGAGAGAAAGCTCTTCAGGAGAAACAATCGAAATTCCATCTCCATACTTACACGAAGTAATTGGACAAGTACAAGCAATTACTCGCGGAGAAGTAGATGAAGCAATTGCATCTGCAAAAGAAGCTCAAAAATCATGGGCTGAAGCTTCCCTACAAGATCGCGCAAAATACTTATATAAATGGGCTGATGAGCTCGTAAATATGCAGGATGAAATTGCCGATATCATTATGAAAGAAGTCGGTAAAGGCTATAAAGATGCGAAGAAAGAAGTTGTTCGTACAGCTGACTTCATTCGTTACACGATCGAAGAAGCTTTACATATGCACGGAGAAAGCATGATGGGCGATAGCTTCCCTGGCGGAACGAAATCGAAACTTGCGATCATCCAACGCGCACCACTTGGTGTTGTATTAGCAATCGCACCATTTAACTACCCAGTAAACTTATCTGCTGCAAAACTTGCACCAGCATTAATTATGGGTAACGCTGTTATTTTCAAACCAGCAACTCAAGGTGCAATTAGTGGTATTAAAATGGTTGAAGCACTTCACAAAGCTGGCCTTCCAAAAGGTCTTGTAAACGTAGCTACAGGACGCGGTTCTGTAATTGGTGACTACTTAGTAGAACACGAAGGCATCAATATGGTATCGTTCACAGGTGGTACAAACACAGGTAAACATTTAGCGAAAAAAGCTTCAATGATTCCACTTGTATTAGAACTTGGTGGTAAAGATCCTGGTATCGTTCGTGAAGATGCTGACTTACAAGATGCTGCAAACCATATCGTAAGCGGTGCATTCTCTTACTCTGGTCAACGTTGTACAGCTATTAAACGTGTACTTGTACACGAAAACGTAGCGGACGAGCTTGTTAGCTTATTAAAAGCGCAAGTAGCTGAACTATCAGTTGGATCTCCAGAACAAGACAGCACAATCGTTCCATTAATCGACGACAAGTCTGCTGACTTCGTTCAAGGCTTAGTTGACGATGCTGTTGAAAAAGGTGCTACAATCGTTATCGGTAACAAACGTGAGCGTAACTTAATTTACCCAACATTAATCGACCACGTAACAGAAGAAATGAAAGTTGCTTGGGAAGAGCCATTTGGCCCAATCCTTCCAATCATCCGTGTTTCTTCAGACGAGCAAGCAATTGAAATTGCTAACAAATCAGAGTTCGGTCTGCAAGCAAGTGTCTTCACAAAAGACATTAACAAAGCATTTGCAATTGCTAACAAAATCGAAACTGGTTCTGTTCAAATTAACGGACGTACAGAGCGCGGCCCTGACCACTTCCCATTCATCGGTGTAAAAGGTTCAGGTATGGGCGCACAAGGTATTCGTAAGAGCCTTGAGTCTATGACACGTGAAAAAGTAACTGTATTAAACTTAGTTTAATCTTATAAAAAGAAGCTGATCTATAAATAGATCAGCTTCTTTTCTATATAAATACTTCCAAAAACGGAGTATTTCGTTCTACTTCTGATTTGGTTTTCCAAATCGAACTAAAACATGCCATAATAATTTTAATTCCTGAAGCACTTCTTCATAAGTGCCACGATCACTCCAAGATAATGGATTGCGCTTCAAATCCACTACAGCAGAGCCAATTATATTTGCATCGATACAATGATTCCTTGCAATGCGTCTTGCTAAAGATGGCATTTTTGAACCTCTAAAATCCATCGGAACTTCGTCTACCATAAGTACAAAACCGATGTGCCAATACAAATCAATAGCATACTTCAGGCAAATTTCTTCTAAAACTCTTCCTACAACCGTACCCTTAAATGAAGGATCTGCAACAAGCACCTCTACGTCTTCTTTAAGAGAAATCTCTCCATGAATCTGCGCTTCAATATAATGATTAAGATTACGGGCTGGCTCTTTGCTTACTAAATCTATAAACGGCCTTTTCAGATTAGCCAATAAATGATTAATTATTATTGTTGGAGTCAAATTTCCTTCACCAATTGCAAAATCTCTTACGAATGCCTCTTCCAAAAGAGCAGCTAAAATCATATCAAACTCCTCATAAGTCCCCTTTTCTTTCGGATCTTGATGTGAATCTAAATATGTATATGTAGAGCGCGAAGAAACTTTTGGAGATAAGAGAAAATAACAGGATCCAAAACGCGGAGCCGGCCCATCTGGATGTAACATCAAATTTAGCGCTCCGTATTTTGGACGTTGATCATTCGTTACGCCTTCTAATTGATATGCCCCTCCAAATATTCTCTTTTCCCAAAGGTCACGTTCACCACCAGGGTAAGCAGATACGCTTCCATTAGATAGCAACGTTTCAAATTGACTTTTATATACTCCTTGTTCAAACAATGCTTCAGCAACACTTTTCATACTCGAATCTAGTCTGTCTGGATGAAAGTGTAAAGCGATCCTTGCATGAGATTTTAAATTAGCGACAGCTTCTTCAAATATTTCATCTGTAATATTACACATGTTAAGTATATGATTAATTGTTGCTTTAGCCCCACGTTTTTCGTTCTCTGCATATTTTGAAATATACTCTAAAGCAAATAATTGAGATCTTGATAATTCCATAATCAAACCTCTCCTTTAATTAAAATGACCTTAATCATTTCAATTAAAAGCTTATTCTTTCCTTCTTATGAAACGAACCTGATTTATTTAAAAAAGTAATTTACTAAATCTTAATTATGCATACACGCATTTTTCATAGGCAAATGTACACATTCTACAGAAATTTGATATCCTAGCCATCGCTCAGCAATATGTTCAAATGATAAAACAGATCCCGTTGTAAAAAAGCGATGCTTCGGATTCAGATTGTCAGACAAAATTCCTTTGTGCTGTAAAATCGTACTTAACTCTATCGCTGTTTCTTCTGCAGAACTAATAATCGTTACAGCCTCTCCTAGTTCCTTTTTAATATAGGACTCTAAAAGTGGATAATGCGTACATCCAAGAATTAACGTATCTATATCTTCTTTCGTTAATGGAAGTAAAGCTTGTTTCACTTGCTGCGTGACATATGCTATATCTTCTAATCGATTTTCTACAACTGTAGCTAAAGTCGGACACGCATGACTATGCACTTCCAAATATGTATCAAGCTCATGTAATGCTTTTTCATACATATTGGATTTTATCGTACCTACAGTTCCAATTATTCCGATTTTCTCTTTCTTTGTTACTTTAATTGCCGCTCTTGCTCCTGGATGTATAACGCCAATAACTGGAATGGAAAGTGCTTCTTGCAGCGCAGTCAATGCAGCAGCTGCAGCAGTATTACATGCTACGACTAGCGCTTTTAATGGAAACTGTTTGAGGAACTCAACCATTTCAAATACGAAAGATTGCACCTCCTCTACACTTCTTGGCCCATACGGGCAACGCTTATTATCACCAATATAATAAATGCTTTCTTTAGGCAATTGTCTTATAATTTCGCTCGCAACTGTTAATCCCCCAACTCCCGAATCTAACACACCTATTACTGAATGTTTATGACATACAGACATTTATTTCATCCCCTTTTCAATCATCTAGCGCCAATAACATGTATTATATTACGAAAATTCAAATATCACATAACAATCCCTCTTACTTTTAATCACAAACTCTTCTCTATAATCTGATTATTACTATATCCATTGACGTATAAAAATACATTTGTTACTCTTAAAGACGTTAATTTAATATTTAAATCCTCATTCGTATCTCGGTGAGGTAGAGGTTGCAATCATTAAGAGTATCATTTCAGGAGATGTAGTGGCATTGATGAAGGAATGAGAAAGGAATGGTTGCCGAAGTAAGTCGTGTCCACCATGCACGCTTGCTGGGTCTGCATTTAATAAGTGCAGAACTGTCACAAACGTTTCGTTTGTGGAGAGCTATCGAGAGGTATGTCGTGGGTTTCTTATAAGATAGAAAGCATGTAGCGGCAGATTACGTGCTTTTTTTGTTTTGTTTGGGACTTCTCTTCTCTACTAAGAAGACATACATATCTCCTCGCTTGACTTGGTTATACTAACTTTGGAGGTATTTTCTATGCAACAAAAAAAATGGGGCTTTTGGGTACTAACAGCTTTCGTTGTCGGTAACATGGTTGGCGCTGGTATTTTCATGGTGCCAAGTACGTTGGCACAAACAGCAAGCCCACTCGGTGTCACTTTAGCTTGGTTAACTACAGGGTTTGGTGTTTTAATGCTAGCTCTTGTTTTCGGTAATTTAGCAATTCGTCGTCCTGATTTAACGACAGGACCACAAAGTCATGCATATGCTTTATTCTCAACACCAAAAAAGAAAAAAATGGCTGGCTTCAGTATGGTATGGGGATATTGGGTTGCAAACTGGGCAAGTAACGTTGCCATCATTACATCATTTGCGGGATATTTATCACTCTTCTTCCCAATTATGAAAGATACGCGACTACTATTTTCAATCGGTTCTTTTAACATAGAAGTCGGAAAACTAATTACATTTACGATTTGTTCCATCTTACTTTGGGGAACTCATATTATATTAACAAATGGTGTAAGCGGAGCTGGAAAACTAAACTTCTTAGCAACAACAACAAAAGTAACTGGATTCCTTTTATTCATCGTCGTTACGTTATTTGCATTCGAAGCTTCTAAATTTGGACAATGGTACACACCGATGATTGATAAATCAGGTGCATCACACGGTCTTCTTTCACAAGTAAATTTAGCTGCTCTTACAACGCTTTGGGCGTTTATCGGAATTGAATCAGCCGTTCTTTTATCAAACCGTGCTGTTTCTCCAAAAACGGTAAAACGTGCAACAGTTGCGGGATTACTTATTACAGTTGCAATTTACTTAGGAATTACAATTTTAACAATGGGTGTACTTCACGTTGATAAATTACAAGCTTCTGAACGTCCATTAGCAGATGCATTAAACGCTGCAATGGGTCATGGCGGCGGGAAACTGATGGCATTACTTGCTCTTACTTCCCTGTTCGGTTCTATCTTAGGCTGGATTTTATTAAGCTCAGAAGTACCTTATCAAGCAGCAAAAGAAGGTTTCTTCCCTTCCTTCTTCACGAAAACAAATAAAAAAGGAAGTCCAATTTACTCATTACGATTAACAAACATTATGTCGCAAGTATTCCTATTCTCAACATTATCAGGAACCATTGCGGAAGCTTATACATTCGTTATTACCGTATCGACACTGGCCTACCTCATTCCATATCTCGTTTCACCAATCTTCCAGTTAAAACTAGTCGCAACTGGTGAAACATATAAAAATGAAATGCGGGCAAGAATTACAGATGGCATAGTCGCAGTTATCGCACTTTGCTACGCACTATGGGTTATTAAAACCGGCGCATCCGATATAAAAACGTTCCTTCTCGGAATTGGTTTATTCGTAATTGGATTTGCTTTCTATCCATTAATGAATCGTGATCAGAAAAAAAATAACGAAAAGAAAAACGGGCAAGTTGCATAACGCAATTTGCTCGTTTTTTCTTTTGTAAAACATATATAATAGAACAAAGAGGTGAAAAACATGTCAATCGAATCGCTATGGAGCAGTCGCTTCCAACAACATATTCAAAATATCATTACATACTTTGCACGTATGATTAACGGTTTACTATATAGCTTTATCTTTATTTCATGCGTTGGTGCATATTATTATGCTCAGTTTCTAAAAGCATCTCCTTCTAAAGGAATATCTTTAATAATTATAACGATTGTACTTACATTCATTATAACGAGATGCTCTATCCGTACATTTATTCAAAAACCTGATGCTGTCTATTTACTAGCACTAGAAGAGAAATTAACATCTTATTTCAAAAAATCTCTTCTATACAATTACATCATTCAGCTTTTCCCATTGTTATTTACGTTCCTTATTCTCGTTCCACTTGCTATGCAATCATTGCAATTAACTGTACCTTTTTTGTGTACAATCTTTATCGTATTAATGATTACGAAAGCTTGGAACATGTACATACATTGGATGTGGCGTGATAGTCACGACAAAAACATATGGCTGATCATCCGTATTACTTGTAATGCCTTAATCATTTACATGCTGTTTTATTCCGCAAATGTTCTCATATTAGGCGGATTACTCTTACTACTTGCTTTCCTACTTCTATATACGAAAAAACAGCCTACAAAACGAATACCGTGGGATTACATAATCGAGCAAGAAGAAAAAATGAACGTTCGTTTTTATCAATTCGCTAGCATCTTCACTGATGTTCCGCAACTGAACAAACAAGTAAATAAAAGAAAATGGCTTACAAATTGGATTGAACCTTTATTACATAAAAAAAGAGCAACTTTCTTCTATTTACATACATTAGCATTTTTACGCGGGAATGATTATTTCGGTATATATATTCGCTTAGGATTGATCGGTGCTTTCGCCTTATATTTCATACCAAATATATACGTAAAAGGCGCTATCGCTTACATCGTTCTATATATGATTTCTATGCAGCTCCGTTCACTGTGGAAATATTTTTCGGGAAATATTATTGTAGCATTGTATCCAATCCATACTGAAGAAAGGATGAAGCAATTTCTTAGCTTAATCTTTATATTGCTAAGCATTCAACTCATTGTATTTTCGAGTGTTATACTCATTGCTACAGGTCAATTTTTACATAGCCTTATCATTATGATTGTCGGGTTACTCTGGATCAAATTTATTATTGTACCAAAAACGAAGCAACGCGTTTCTTCGTTTTAACGAAAAGAAATATCTTAAAAGCCAAGGAGCAAATAAATTATCTCCTTGGCTTTTTATTTTGCTTCCTCAAACAAGAATCACTGAAACAACCGATATTTTATGATTTTTACATACAAAAACGATAATACATGTTTACGTCCTAATAAAAAGGGTATTTATTAAATTAACAGGGCAAAGAAAGTGGAGGGAATGAAAAAATATGAATTCAAGTTTCACTTTATAAAAGGCATTGCTCAAGGATGATTCTGGAACCGACAATATAATGTAAGGAGCTGAATGCAATGAGTAAAAAAATTGCTATTTTAATAACGGATTATTTCGAGGACACAGAATACACAGAGCCGGTAGCAGCTTTTAATCAAAAGGAATATGAATTAACAACCATTGAAATGGAAAAAGGGAAAACAGTACACGGTAAGCAAGGAAAAAGTGAAGTCGTAATTGATAAAAGTATTGATGATGTTTCTCCGGAGAACTTTGATGCCCTCTTCATACCAGGTGGATTTTCCCCTGATATACTCCGTGCAGATGAGCGTTTTGTACGCTTTAGTAAAGCATTTATGGATGCGGACAAACCCGTTTTCGCTATTTGTCACGGACCTCAGCTACTCATCACTGCACAAACACTTGAAGGACGTGATGTAACTGGATATAAATCTATTGAAGTCGATTTAAAAAACGCTGGCGGAAACTTTCACGACAAACAAGTAGTCATATGCCAAAATCAGTTAGTCACAAGTAGACAACCAGAAGATATACCGGCGTTTATTGAAGAATCGTTGCGTATATTAGGATAAATACTTTGGTTAACTAACCTCCTTTTATTTACATGAAAATAATTAATCAGTGGGGTTTTATTCATCCCCACTGATTATTAGCCCTCACCAACTGGTCGTTTACAGGCAATCCGACCACCACAAATAGCAGGATAAATAAAAAGAGGGGAACCCAAAAGTTCAGTTTTAATAATCTTTTGGATTCCTCTCTTTTCTCGCCCAAAAATTCCTTATCACTTTTCATAGGCAGTTCTCATATAGTGAAAATGACTATATAATTCCTATCCATAAGTTAAATAATGATTTCACACATACAAATAAAAAAAGATGGGAGCTCTATTATGAACAACAATCCACCTTCTCCTACCCAAGACAACTCTGAAGACAATAGCCGTGAAATTTCACTACAAACATTGCGGGTCATTGGACTTATCGTCCTCATTAGTGGTTATATCCTCGTCGCTCTCTCAGAAGTAGGTGAACTAAAAGTCTTATTAACAAACCCGAATGCCAATCCTGATTTAGCTGAAGTTGATCCGTTTTAGAGGCTATATAAAAAGCGAGTCCCAGTATAACTGGTTCGCTTTTATATAGTTTCATCCAATTTGAGAAACATTTCTCTCATCCTCATACTTCTCTTTCCCTATTGCCTTCATAAATAATAAAATACTGCTCATACCAACGAGAAAGTACAGAGCACTCATGCCCCAAGATGCAATAAATGAACCTAGCATAACACCTAATGCCCCGTTCATTTTTGCCACTTGAAAGACCATTCCGTTAATCGCCATATAAGAACCTCTTGCCTCATTTGGCACCATATCTGCCATAATAGATTGACGCACTGGCACATACATCATCTCGCCTACCGTTTGGAAAAGCCCTGCAATTAATAAAATCCATAAACTATTGCTCGCTCCAAGTATTGTAAATCCAATTGTATAAATGAATAAACCTACATATAAGATTTTCAAATCATTGAAGCTTTTCAGCATTTTAATAAGAAGTGCTGAACATAACACAACTAAAATTGTATTCTCCGCTGATATCCAGCTCAGCATTCGAATACCCGTTAAATCAAACGTAAAGCCATTACTGAAGAAAAATTGTACTGTTTCAAATTCCTTCTGCAAACGTACCCCTAAATAATTATTAATTTGAAACTCTAACGATAATGTACATATACTCGCTGCACAAAAAATTAAAAACGCTCTATCTTTCATTACGACTTTATAACTATCTGCCATATCTTTTAATACATTTTTCTTCTCTACTGTTTTTCTCGCCACATACACCTCTTCCATATATACAGCCATCACATATAAAGTCATAATGGCAACAAGTGTTAATACGATAAACAATTGTAGTCTATAGTTTTCAAATAGTAATCCACCAAATATCGCTCCAATCGCAATGGATAAATTAATAGCCCAGTAATTAATGCTGTACATCACTTTTCGATTCTCAGGTGTACTCACATCAATTAACATCGCCTCTGTCGCAGGATTCATAAGTCCAGATCCTAAACTATTCACTAACATAAAGATAAATGTTAACCACGGTGAATCTACATAATCCGAATTCGCAACTCCCATACAAGCAATGGAAATGACTTGTATACTTTGACCGATAATCATAACCTTTTTACGCCCAAGCCGGTCTCCAACATATCCACCGTATAAACCAATTACTAATGAAGCTATGACATTAATAAGTAGTAACGCACCAGCAATCGCACTACCTAACTTTATTGAAAAATAAATCGCCATAAATGGAAAAATCATCGTGGACACAGTACGTGTTAAAAACGAAGTTATAATTCTAATTTTTATATTTCGATGCATACTCCAAAATCCCATTGTTTCCCCCTCCTTATGCTTACTTATTTTACTTTGAAAAAAAGGAAGAAAAAGGTTAGAATATTCTAAAGAGTTTCCCCTTTTATGATAGAAGGAAGTGTATATATGAAAATTATGGACTATTACATTAGACTAAGACTACATGCACAGGATCAACAGCATATACGAAATAGCTTACAAGAATTAGCGGATGTTTTATATTGCAGTACGAAAAACGTAAAGATTTTATTAAAGAAAATGAGCGAGGAGCAATTAATTAGCTGGACTCCAGGGCGAGGACGCGGAAATAAAACAGAAATTCTATTTATACATAATTTCGTAGAAGCGATTGAATGCTATACAGATGAACTGTTAGCGCAAGAAAAATTAAAAGATATCTTTCTTCTTTTAAAAGAACCCCTACCCCTTGCACTTCAAAAAAAGATAGAAAATAAACTACATCATCATTTTGGATACGAACCTTCAAATGATATGTACGACATATTAAAAATTCCTATATCGAGAAAGATAGTCCCATTAGATCCGGCTTTTGTGGCTGTAACTACAGAGAGCCATCTTACGAGTCAAATTTTTGATACATTAGTCGTTTATAACGATGTTACGGAAAAAATGGAACCACACATTGCGCATACGTGGGAATTAAGTGAAGACGGGCTGACGTGGACTTTTTATTTACGAAAGGATGTATATTTTCATAACGAAACAGTTTTAACTTCTAAAGATGTACGATTTTCATTTGAAAGACTAAAAGAAGTTCACTCTCCTTTCGAATGGTTAACAGAAGAAATTGTTCAAATTGAAACGCCATCACCACTGCAAATTCGATTTCATTTAGCAAAACCAAATTTATTTTTCTTACACTATGTAAGTTCCATACAACTAGCAATTTTGCCACATGATGCTAGTATTGAAAATCATCATTATATAGGTACTGGACCTTTCAAACTTGCTCATTACTCTGAAGACAATATCGTACTCGAAGCGTTCACTCATTATTTTAAAGAGCGCGCTTTATTAGATCGTATTGAATTTTGGGGTATTCCTGATCATGTACAAATCGATGCTGATTATGAACTACCAAATGAAGAAGAAAATGAAAGGCATGATATACAAATAGAAGAAATAGGTTGTATTTATGCTGGCTTCAACTTTACAAAACCTGGTCCTCATCACGACATTTACTTTCGAAAGGCTTGGAGAGAACTATATGATGTTGAAACGATACTTCGTAGCATAGAGGGAAGACGAACAATTGCTTCATCCAGCTTTTTCCCTGAAAGAAGTCGCCAAGCTTCTAAAAGGTCTTACTCTTTAGAAAAAGCAAAAGTTTACTTAAACAAGAGCACCTATAACGGAGAAACGATACATATTTATTTCTTCGCATTTAAAGACAGTGCAAATGACGCACATTTCTTAAAAGAACGATGTGAAAATTTAGGTATACAAGTAGCGCTTCACCCATTTCCCGTTTCAGATTATATGGATCGCTCTATTGATAAACATGCCGATATTATTTTCATGGGAGAAGTGTTTGCTGCCAATCATGAAATTGCATTCTTAAATGTATTTAAAAATAAAAGTTGCTTCGTAAATCGGTTCATGGACCCACACTACGAAAAACAAATTAACTGTTTGCTAGATACATTTTTACTAGAAGAAAATAAAGAAAAGCGTTATGAACTCATGTATGAGATTGAAGAGTTTTTACAAGCAGAACACATCATTTTATTTAACTATCACGTTTTAAAAAGAAAAACATACCCTTCTTCTTTAAAAAACGTAACAATTGATTCATTCGGTTGGGCAAATTTTGCGAAGTTATGGATACAACCATCCACGTATTAACATGCAAGTTTTTATAAAAGGAGAAAAACCATGAAACGCACCCTAGAAAAAAGACTTTCTTATCTATACACAGGTGAGTTATTTTCAGTCATTACTTTTATTTTCACAAGTTACTTACTTAATTATGCTTATCCTACGTTACATTTATATTCCCTATATTCTTTTTGGGTCTCATTTCTTCTTTTAGAGTTTATCTTATTACAAGGAGTAATTTACTGGTACGTAAAGTGGAAACGACTAAAAAAAGAGAAAACATCTGTTACGCCCATTAGGATGATTCAATATTTAAAAATACTTAAAAAGATAAATATAGCATTCATTATTACGGGATTTATTACGTTTACTATTGATTTTATAATTTGGTATCCTCACTTACCTTTAGGTGGGCTATCATTCACTCTATTTATTTATATTTTTGCATTACTTGAGTACATTAACTATTATCATACTCAGCTTTCATACGATAACATCTCTGATATAAAACATTTAATCAAATCAAAAAAACTAAAACAGTCCTGTATAAGTAAAGATTTTCAACGTATTTCATAAACGAGAAGGTACTACATCCTTAGTAGTACCTTCTTCACATACAAATATAAACTATTATTTAATTACTTCATCTAAGTGATCTTTCAAGTTCAATAAATATTGCTCAATATCTGGATTCTTCACCACATCATAACAAGCAAAACTCTTTAATGGACTCATACCGAGAAACTTTTGCACGCGGTGTAAATGACTAAGCGCTGATTCTAAACTTTCTCCTTCAAAGAACTTCGTCTTATCTCCAAATGCTTTTTCAGGTGCATTCCAAGTTGTAGAGAACATATACTCTTTCTCTTTTAATAAACCACCTGTTCCATATTCATCTGCACCTTTAAAGAACAAACCGTATTCATACACTTCATCCATATACGTTTTAAATAATCCTGGAACACTAAACCAATAAATCGGTGTTTGATAAATCACAACATCAGCCCATAAAAATTTATCTTGTTCTTCTTTTATATTGTATCCATCTTGAATTGTTGTTGTTTTCACTTGATGGTTCTCGCTTAATACCGTTACCATATGATCCACTAACGTTTTATTTAATCGTCCTTCCTTTGTACCGTATTTTTCATGTCCATTTATAATAAATATATTTTTCATTACTTTTCTCTCCCCTATATGATCTACTCTTCAGCTA
Organism: Bacillus sp. N6; assembly: GCF_052805735.1. Lineage (NCBI taxonomy): Bacteria > Bacillati > Bacillota > Bacilli > Caryophanales > Bacillaceae > Bacillus > Bacillus sp. N6. The sequence goes on along the minus strand of NZ_CM127843.1, from coordinate 840,013 downwards.
TTAAGCCAAGTTGCTGCTGTAGTGTAAGATTATCTTCTAAATGCCAATCTTCCGTTATCTTTCCGTCTTTCACATGTAAAATATCAATTGCAAAAAAATTAATTTCCTTACCATTATGCGTTCCTGTAAAAGAAAGACGGGCTGTTACTTTATCACCAACAACCAATAAGTCTTCAATCTCGCAATGTATATCAGGCACAACTTTACGAAAATTTTGCGCTGCAAACTTTAATCCTTCAATGCCTTGTGGTCGCCCTTTCGGCAATGTATTATCGAAAAAATTTTCAGTAACAGTCTGCGGAATAATTTCCTCCTTACCTGTATCCCAAAATGCATAAAAACGCTGCGCCGCATGAACCATTTCTGTCGCTTCTTTTTTACTTATTGAGGGATCAATTGTCATTGCTTTTGGCTTTGGCATTTCTTTTAATAACTGAACTTCAGTTTTTTGTTCCACACCACATGCTACAAGCACAATACAAATAACAAACAAACTCAGAAATCCAAATAACTTTTTTATCCCCATGGAAATCACCACCTCCTCATATAAATCCTTTATGTTTCGTATTTCTATTGTATATGCACTAACTTCATTTATGGAAGTAGTGATATTTTTTTCATATAGTTACCAAAAGTATAGTTTTGTGATACTATAAAGCAAATTCATCCAAAAAAATTTTATGGAGGCTTGTTCCATGAACAATATAGATCCAGTTGAATTAACGAAAGGTTTACCTGGCATACCTTGTCCTATCGCTAAAACGCTTGATGTAATTAGTACAAAATGGACGTTTTTAATCATTCGCGACCTTCTTATCGAAGGAACATTACGCTTTAGTGATTTACAAAAATCAATGGATGGTATTAGTCCAAAAACATTATCGCTTCGACTAAAAGAATTAGAGTCTCAAGGCATTATAACGAGAAAAGTATATCCAGAAGTTCCGCCTCGTGTAGAGTACACATTAACGGATAAAGGAAAGCAACTAGAGGGGATTTTTATTGAATTAAAACGGTTTGGATTAAGTTTATAAAACAAAAACCCCTTACCGTCGTAAGGGGTTTTATTACTTCGCAAAACTTTCAGCCAACTGTTTCTCTCTCCACATAAATGTAATAGCGAGACCAACTATTAAAACAACTCCTGAAAATGCATATGGATAATGAATATTCATATCAAATAATATTCCGCCCATCGCTGGTCCTGCGATATTTCCTAAACTCGTATAAGTCGAGTTCATTCCAGCAACGAATCCTTGCTCTTTTCCAGCTGCTTTTGATAAAAACGTCGTTAAAGCTGGACGAAGTAAATCAAATGCTAAGAAAATGAAGCAAGTAACGAGAAGTACAATCCAATAATTAAAGACTACAGTTGAGACGAATGCTAATACTGCCCCTACAATTAAACATATTTGGATTAATACTTTCTCACCGAACATGTCTACCAATTTGCCAAACATAAATACTTGCACAACTACCCCAAAGATTGAACTAATTGTAATAATTGCTGCAATATCTTTCGGCGAGAAGCCAAATTTATGATCAGAGAACAAGCTAAACACTGTTTCATACGCTGATAATCCGAATGCGAGTACAAATACGATAATAAATGCAATTGCATACATTGGATGTAATGATTTCTTTAAATCACCTATAAAACTTGATTCTTTCGTATTAGAAGAAATCTCTGCAAGTTCTTCTTTCGTTAACGGTTCTTTTAAAATAAAGATTGAAATTACACATGCTATAAAAGCAATTGCTGCTGCAACGAAAAACGGCACACGTATACCGTATTCTGCAATAAATCCGCCGATTCCAGGCCCTATAATGAATCCAGTACTAATCGCTGCAGATAAGTATCCCATCGCCTTTGGACGTTCCTGAATAGATGTAATATCCGCAACATATGCCGTAACACCAGGCATAATAAACGCAGCACTAATTCCGCCTAACACCCTTGCTACATAAAGCATCCATACATCTTTTCCCAATCCAAAAAGAAGCTCTGAAACACCAAAAATAAATAATCCAATGATTATCATTTTCTTCCTACCGTAAAGATCAACCCATCGGCCTGTAATAGGTGAAGTAATGAGCTGTGCCATTGCAAATACTGCAACGAGATATCCCATCGTCTTCCCTGTTAAACCCATATCATTCATAAAGGACGGCATAACCGGAATGATTAATCCAATCCCTAGAAAAGCGATAAATATATTACTCAAAAGAATGACCAATACCATCTTTTGTTCTTTTATCGGTTTCTTCACTTTTTAACACCTCTTCCCGTAAGTTCCTCTCAAAAAATAATGCCCAAGAAGCTTTTTCTTTATCCTGCTCTTTGCGGGCTAGTAATGAGTGAAGATGCCTCCACTCATTAGAATTTCACTCTATCCTTCCACACATACATAAGCATTAGGTGAATGACTATCATTCAGTTTTCCTCAAAAATGAACCTACCTTTTCAGACAGGTTCATCTTACTACTTCTTTATATGTAGTGCATGTGTTAAAAAATCTAGTACTTCTGCCTTTTGCAAATCCACTTGCTCATCATCTTTATGATCATATAAATAAACTTGTTCCGCTGCTGATTCAACAAGAGCGATAAATAACTTCGCTGTTCGTTCTGCGTGAACCGAATCACGAATTTCACCAGCTTCTTTCGCCCCACTTAAAAATTCACTTAACCACATATAAAGAGGCTCATACACAGCTTCCCACTCTTTTATATGTTCTGTAGATGCAAGACCCGCATACATTAAAGCTTGTATTTCACGGTATTCCTCTATAAAGTGAAACACTGCATCGATTACTTGTGCCACTTTATTTGAAAAAGGTACATCTTTTTGTACTTTCTCTTTCACTGCAAGTATCATCTTTTCAACCATCACTTCTGCTATTGCAGGCATAACAGATAGCTTAGAAGGAAAATATAAATAGAAAGTTCCTTGCGCAATGCCAGCTAATTTCACGATATCAGAAATCTTCGTTTTTTCGACGCCCTTTTCCTGAAACACTTCAATAGCTGCATAGACAATTTTCTCTTTTTTATTCATCATCTAAACCCTTTCACACGCATATTGAATGACTGTCACTCATTTTATAAGATAATTGATTGTACTGTCAATGATAGTGAACTCTAAGAAGAAGTCATTTTTTTTATAATAAAATCTCCTAATAAACAATTAGGAGATAAAAATACAATATATCTTTAAGAAAGTGCCTTTAATCCTGTCACTCCACATACAATAAGAAACACACTAATAATACGCGCTTTGCTTTTCGACTCACCAAACAAGAACATGTTTAACAAAACTGCACCTGCTGTTCCAATACCAATCCAAACCGCATACGCGACACTTACTTGTAAAAATAAGAAGGAAGTATACAAAAATGCGAAGGATGTAGCAAACCCGCCTATATAAATCGCACCATTGGCTAATGTCTTATCTTTACTATACATTTTAAGTCCTATCACACCGACTATTTCACTAATTGCAGCACAAAATACGAAAAACCAACCCATCTTTAAGCAGCTCCTTCCACAGTTTCTTCTTTATTATCAGCAAGCTTTAAACCGATAACGCCAGCTACAACCATCACGATAAAGAATAACTTCCCTACACTGAAACTTCCGCCGAAAAGAAATACATCCATCAAGAAAGTACCTACCGTACCAGCTCCGGCGAAAACAGCATATACAGTCCCGGTTGCAAGATGTTCACACGCTTTAGAAAGGAAGTGAAAATCAACAGCGATAACTCCTAAAATAATAATCCAATGCCACCAAGTATTGGCCGTATTAAAACCAAACACCCAAAAAACTTCAAAGATACATGTTAATATGACATATAACCAAGCTTTATTTTTCATACCTCTCACCTCTTATGACTGATTATCAGTCATTTTTGTTTTAAAAAAATATGCTCTTTCATCACTACTATATATAAACAACTATCATCCTCATTTACCATTGTATTTGTTCCATTTTTAAACTAACTACATCCTGTCACATAAAAAATGACTGAATGTCATTCATATGTATTGTACATGAACATTTTAAAAACTGTCAATGCCGAAAGTTTATTTAAAATTTCTTTCATCCGATTCGTATATTTCTCAATAATCTGTCAATACTGCTAGTAACATAATATTTTCTCCACTCCCCCTTGGAGAGATCCCTTGAATGGAGCAGTTAGCTTTTGCTAGCTGCTCTTTTTTATTTATCCGCACACTATGATGAAATACTCATAGATCAAATCCATTTTTCATCACATAACAACATCTATTTATTTTCCAATGAGCTTTTGTATGCACTAATTTTATTCTCGAGCATCTTCTCTGTAACTTCTAAGTTTTCTCTTTGAATCTGAATAGATTTCCTATGATCTTCTAGGAGCTGTAAACGAGCTTCTGTTGTATGCTCCCCTTCTGTATATAATCTAGCGTATTCTCTTATTTTCGCTATTGGCATTTGCGTTTGTTTTAATTTCATTACAAACTGCAACCACTTTATATGTGACTCTTCGTAAAGTCGATTTCCATTTGTATCACGATTTGCAATTAATATATTTTCCTTTTCATAATAACGTAGTGTATGTGTGCTCACGCCTAATAATTTTGCTACCTCGCTAATTGTGTACATACTAAAACTCCCTTCACATGCTTACCCTCTTATATTTTATAACCGTATCAAATTTATAAAAAACATTTGACTTAGAGTATACTCTAACAAATACAATCTAACCATAAATGAATTTGAATTTAGGGGGATTTTATATGAAATACACGGTTATTACTGGCGCAAGTTCCGGAATTGGTTATGAAGCAGCTTTAGCATTTGCATCTCGCGGAAAAAATTTAGTACTTGTAGCTCGAAGACAAGAAGAATTAAACGAATTAAAATTGAAAATTAACGAAATGCATCCAGAATTGGATGTTGTCATTCGAAAAACTGATTTATCTGTTACTGCAGATGTTTATAAACTTTATGAAAGCCTACAATCTTTTCAAATTGAAACGTGGATTAACAACGCAGGTTTTGGTAATTTCGCCTCAATTGCTGAACAAAATTTAAATAAAATCGAAACGATGTTACATGTAAATATAGAAGCACTAACATTACTCTCTTCTCTTTTCGTTCGAGATTATTCAATGGTTGATGGAACACAGCTTATTAACGTTTCATCGGGCGGCGGATACACAATTGTTGCTGATGCTGTTACGTATTGCGCTACGAAATTCTATGTAAGTGCATTTACAGAAGGGCTGTCTCACGAACTGAAAGAACAAGGCGCAAAACTGCAAGCAAAAGTTTTAGCTCCTGCTGCAACTGAAACAGAATTTGCGAAACGTTCATTTGATATTGATGAATTCCAATACGATAATGTTGTACCAAAATTCCACACTGCAAAACAAATGGCACAATTTATGCTCGATCTTTATGATAATGATAAAGTTGTAGGAATTGTCGACGGTTTAACGTATAACTATGAACTTAAAGATCCACTTTATAATTTTGCCGTGAGACAAAAGAATTCAAATTCTTAATAACCTGTCCATTTCTTATGGAAATATATATTCCCACTATATATGTAAATAATAGTGGGAAATTTTTCTCTATAAATTTTTCATCCAACATACCGCACCATCGCCACTTCATCACAATAATCCACCTTTGGGCAATGTCTACAATCAATCCATACTTTCTCTGGCAACGTTTCTTTATTTACAAAATCAAATCCACACTTTTGAAAAAATACTGTTTCATATGTTAAGGAAATTACTCTTCTTACATTTATTTTTGTAGCTTCCTCCATTACATGATTTACGAGCATACGCCCTATCCCTTTCCCTGCATATGTATGCGAAACTACTAACGATCGTATTTCTGCAAGATCTTCCCCCAATACATGCAATCCAGCAACTCCAACAATTCTCTCGTCTTCTTTCATAACATATAAACATTGCAAATATTGATAAAGAGACAAAAGAGAACGTGGTAAAACAACTCCCTCTTTTGCATAAACCTCAATAAGACTATAAATTTCTTTCACATCACTCGTCACCGCATTACAGATTTTCATATTGCATCCCCTTGCCCCTCAATATTAATATTTATAACTTCAAATGAATTTTAATTCATAATTTCATATAATAATACAGCTCTCTTTTCTCTTCGTCAATCACTTTATGCAAACAAAAAACCAAGCAATCTAATTGATGCTCGGTTCCTCATCTCGTATCGGCAATACCGTCGAATATTTAATTTCACGAAGTGCTAAACTTGTCTGTATCCTTGTAATACCAAGTTTATTCAGCTTTCTAATAAACTGCTCCAGTTCTTTACGATCACGATTTGCAACCTTTAATAAATAATCGTACTCTCCTGTTAAACAGTGACATTCTAACACTTCCGGCATCAATTCTAATTCTTTCTCCAACACTTCCAGCTTGTCAAATTGATGAATATTTGTACTCATAAAAATAAAACATAATAAATCAAATCCAAGCTTTTCTTGATTTAAAATCGCAACTTGCTTATCGATGAAACCTTCCCCATCCAATCTTTTTATTCTTGCATGCATCGCAGCCGGTGATAAATTAACGCGACGTGCCAGCTCTGCATTACTTACTTGTGACTCCTTCTGCAATATATCTAAAATTTGTACATCCAAATCATCCAACACTTTAATAACAGACGACTCCATTACAATTCCCCCTATTTTCTTACCGATGATTATTCGAAAAAACACCTTATACCTTACACAAAACTGAATATCATTCCGTAAATATCATTCATAACTAAATATTTTATCGAGTTTTAATCATTATACAAAAGAATATATTACACAATAAAGAAAAATGCTAAAATTATTTACAATTCGTATTGATTACAAAAAAGGGGATTTTAGCATGCCTTATTTTTACGTCTTTTTACTATTACTAACGAGCTTATTATGGGGAGGAAATTTTGTCGTTGGAAAATCACTCGTCGATCATGCATCGCCGATGACACTGACAAATTTAAGATGGATGATTGCGATTGTTTGTTTATTACCAATGGTATGGTTTAAAGAAAAGAAAATCCTTCCACCACGTACCGCAATACTTCCTTTAATATTGATGGGAATTTCAGGGGTCGCTCTTTTTAACATCTTTCAATTTTTAGCATTAGAAAAAACATCCGCTACGAATGTAGGTCTTATCTCTACATTGAATGCAATTTCAATCGCATTATTTTCAGTATTATTTCTAAAAGAAAAAGTAAATACACTCCAAATCCTATCCATGATTCTTTCATTCTTCGGGGTTATCCTCGTCCTATTAAAAGGTGATTTCTCGCTTTTATTTTCACTACATTTTAATAGTGGCGATTTATGGATGATTGCAGCAGTTTGTATTTGGGGAATCTATTCTGTTTGTAGTAAATGGGCAACAAAAACAACTACACCACTTATGGCAACGTTGTACTCTGGTATTTTCGGCGTTATTTTATTACTACCGTTTAACATAGGTAGCTTCACTGTTTCAAATATAAATACTTCTTTCATCACATCACTTTTATATACTGGGCTTATTTCGACAGTTCTTTGTATGGTATTTTGGAATATTGGCGTACAAAAATTAGGCGCAACTACATCAGGTATTTTTCTAAACTTCAATCCAATTTTCACAGCCATTTTAGCATTCATATTCCTCGGAGAAGAATTAACGTGGATACAAATTTTAGGGACAATTGTCGTTGTAACAGGATGTTATTTATTTTCTCATTTTAAAACTGTTGCCGTTCAGCCTGTTAGACCTTTAATGCGAAAACATTCTTAATGAAAAAACATCGTCATCTGGGTTGGCGATGTTTTTATTTTCTCTTCATTTCTTTTATATACTGCTTTTCCTCTTCTGGCAATAAACGTTCCGTCGCCTTACCAGTATCTCCACCTTGAAGGCTCCATAAAAAGTTATGCTCCTCAACAGTTTGAGAAAAATCTCCTTTTTCCCATCTATTTATAATAGAAAATAACTTCATTTTATATTGAAAGCCTGTACTATTTTCAATATCTCTTTTTACATTAGAAATTTCCTTTTTTGTCATCTCTACAAATCCCCATTTTTCAGAGGATTTTACCTTTTGATGCACCATTTTATGCATAGTAGAAATAATTTCACCTTCACTAATTTGCGGGGCTTCTTCTGCAGCTTTTTTCTCTTTTTCGTTTGCCGCTCGCTCGGTTTGAATATTTGTATTTTCTTTTTCCACATATGCAAGCAATTTCTTTCCGCCAACTATAGACGAGAAAATTACTATAATTGTAATGCATATACCTAAGATCCATTTAAAAAGCATTAGCTCTTCATCGCTTCCCTAACAATATGACTATCTACATACTGCTTAAACTTCACGATTTTTCCATTTTCAAACTGCCATACATGAACAAATTCTGCTTCAAATGATTTTCCTGTTTCTTTATAAACTCCAGAATACATACCTTCAGCAACAATTACATCTTTTCCGTTTACTTCATGATATGTATTTACACTTGCTTTATAATCATCCCATTCTGATCCTAAACGGCTAAATACATTTTCCATTATAGCTTCTACGCCTGTATATGTTCCGCCATACGGGAAACCTTCTGCCTCTGTCCATTCCACTTTTTCAGAGAGGGCTTCTGCTAAATGCTTTGCATTCGAAGAAGCTGATCCTTCATACGTGCTTTGAATAATTTCTAAATTTGATTTAGGCATATTACTTCCTCCCGTTTATTTATTTTTACACAAGACGTAACCAATGTAGTTACATCTTGTGTAAAAAAATATTTAAATTGTTTCATTCGTGATTTATTAGTTGTAATCATTATAGTTACAATGATTCTTCAAGTCAACAATTTATAAATAAAATTTACTTCGTTTTCATTACTTTCTCTTTTAAGAAACGATCTACATATCCTTCTGCTTTTACTACGAATAAATACGCACCCATTGATAATAATGCAAGATCTAATTCATATCCTGGATTCTTTCCATCTCCTAATAAACCTGCTGCTCCATTTACCTTTACGATAGCTCCAGCTAAAATAAGAGCAAATAACAATCCTACATATCGTACACCTAAACCGATAATTAATAATATACCACCAACTAATTCTACAGTTGCTACGCCGTATGCAAGGCCACCTGGTAAACCGATGCTTGTAAACCATCCTGCTACATTATCGATACCTGATTGAAACTTTGCTAAACCGTGTGCAAAGAACGTAACTCCTAACACGATACGAATAATTAAATTCCCAATATATTGATTCATTTTGAACTCTCCTTTTTGTTTTGTTATGGTGAACTTTTATTTACAAGTCAAAACAATACGGTATTTTATTTCATTCGTCAAATACTTTTTTAAAGAAAACAAAAAACATTATCCGTTTTACGGATAATGTTTTCCTACAAAATAGCGCTAATTCAAGCTTTTATTCTATCGCATAGAAAAAGTTGAAACATTTTTCCAGCGCCAATATAAGGCAGTAAAGAAACGTCCTCTTCCACAACTATTCCAACAACATTCACTTTCTCATCTACAGGTAAATCATGTGTAGCAACTTGCATCTCCCCTGCATATCTACCGTACAATTCATTATCAATTGTAATGCTACCTTTCTTTCTTACAATTGTATGCATCGGCTGTAAAACCACTCTATTTCCTTCCCTTGATTCTACAGATCGAATAACATCACGAGCCGGATCTAGTCTATTTGTATGCACTTGCTCCACCACTTTTAATACTTCTTTATCAGTTATAAATGATTTGTAACGCAATGGAATAATCCCTTTACTCGCACTAGCTACTTCTTGCATACTTTCCAAACTTGCGCTTATATCTCCAATCAATACTTTATCAACACCACAATCTTGAACAAGTTCTAAGTACGCTTCAAGCGGGCGCATATTGCGATGTTTTTCTAACGTTGGTAACCCTTCATATAACGGACCACGTTTTTCCGCATCTCCTGGAATAAATGCCATCGTTTTTATTCCGCACTCCTGTAAATATTGATTTTGTTTTTGTAAGAAGGACTTTGCTAGTCCCGTCTCTGGACGTGGATAAAAATTATGCCACGCTTCTACATTCTCTACTCTTATATGTTCTGCAAGTAATTCTTTCCAAAATGGCTTTGTAATCGTACTCGCATTTAAAGCTACTTTCATCTTATGAGATACGCTTGCAATTTCTTTTGGCGCAATGCCGTAATCCATTCTTAAACCGGTAATGCCCCAGTCCAATAGTTCTTCCACATTTTCATATGTTAGCCCTAAATGATGTAACGATTTTGGAGAAACATCAACCATTAACTCCATTTCATGTGCAAGAGCTTGTTTCCCTAATATTTGAATTAACTCTTTATACGTATTTGGGTCATCTTCTGGAATGTGCAGTGATGTAAAAATAGATGTAAACCCATTTTCCTTCGCTACTTTTAGCCACTCTTCTTGTTTCTCTACTCGTTCTTTTGAAAGATAAATGGAAACTCCGATCATATAAATCTCCCTTTCTATTAATAGAAAAAGAGAAAGGAATCCCTTTCTCTATATGTTTTCTGCCATTTCTTCTTTAAATCCGAAGAAGTACGTAAAGATAAATCCGAAAGCATATGCAATTACTAAACCTAAGAAATAGAGTAAATATTTATTGTCAGCAATTAACGGAATTAAAGATAGCCCTGATACGCCAATTCCAAGAGAAGCTGTTTGCATAACTGCTTGGAATGCACCACCGACAGCCGCTCCTAAACAAGCAGTAATAAACGGTTTCCCAAGTGGTAATGTAACCCCGTATAATAACGGCTCACCAATTCCTAAAAAGCCAACTGGCAATCCACCTTTAATTACATTTCGAAGTCGTTTGTTTTTTGTTTTCACATAAATCGCAATTGCTGCGCCCACTTGGCCAGCACCAGCCATTGCGAGCACTGGTAATAAAGGTGTTACGTGTGTTTGATTAATGAATTCCATATGAATTGGTGTTAAACCGTGATGCAATCCGACCATAACGAGAGGTAAAAATGTTCCCGCAAGTACTGCGCCAGCAAATGCTCCGCCAATATTTAAAATAGCATTAATTCCGCTCGTAATACCATCTGATAAGAAACCTGCTAATGGCTGAATGGCTAACATCGTTACGATACTTACAACTAATACAGTAATGAGTGGTGTCACGATAATATCAACTGCATTCGGCACTGCTTTTCGAACTTGTCTTTCCACTACAACCATAAGCCATGCTGCAAAAATAACTGCGAATAATCCGCCCCGTCCGGGCACTAATGCTTCACCAAACAATTTTACGTTTGCCATCGCTGGGTTGAAAATTAAAATACCAGCAATTGCCCCAAGAACCGGTGTCCCGCCGAACTCTTTCGCTGTATTCCAACCAACTAAAATTCCTAAGAATGTAAAGATACCGCCGCCAATGAGTAGTAACATTTGTAACCACGTTGCATTTGGATCAGCACCAGCATTTTTCGCAAAGTTAGCAACCCCGTTTATAATTCCTGACGCAACAAGCCCCGGAATTAATGGGATGAAAATACTTCCTATTTTTCGTAAAAAGTTTTTCACCGGTGTATTATTTTTCTTCTTAATCTCTGATTTCATCTCTTGCCCAATATCTTCAAGGTGATGATCTGCTACCTCACCAATTCGTAGTCCTGTCAAACCTTCCATTTCAGCTGCTACTTTATTTACTGTTCCTGGACCAACGACAACTTGAAGCGTCTCATCTTCTATAACACCCATAACGCCTTCAACTTTTTTCAAAAGGTCCATATTTACTTTACTTTCATCATGAAGCGTTAAACGTAGTCTCGTCATACAATGAGCAATACTACGAATATTTTTTATTCCCCCAAGTTGCTCCGAAATTTCCTTGGCCATTCTCTCTTCTTTCTTCATAATAGAATCCCCCTCCCTATTACTTTATAGTGCTTTCTTCACAAACCCTTTTGCGTATTTTAGTTTCTCCAGTGCTTCCCCATACTCACACTGCAACAACACCATAACAATGGCAGCTTTTACGTTACGTTCTGCCTTTTCATAATACTCTGTTGCTACTTCATAACTAGCGCCTGTTGCTTCCACAATAATTCGTTTTGACCGTTCTACTAACTTTTCATTTGTGGATTGAACATCTACCATTAAGTTTTTATATACTTTTCCTACACCAATCATCGAAGCTGTTGAAATCATATTCAGCACTAATTTTTGTGCTGTACCAGCTTTTAAACGCGTTGATCCTGTTAATATTTCTGCACCTGTCTCTACTTCCACATTTAACTTTGCATATTTACTTATTTCAGCATTTTTATTACAAGAAATACTTGCTGTACTCGCTCCTACGCTCTGTGCGTATTTCAAGCCGCCAATTACGTAAGGAGTTCTACCACTTGCAGCAATTCCAATCACTGTATCTTTCTCATTTAATCCAATACTTTTTAAATCTTCTTCCGCTAACTCTTCGCGATCTTCGGCACCTTCCACCGCCTTAGTAAACGCTTTCAATCCACCTGCTATAAATCCTTGCACCATTTTATCATCCGTGCCAAATGTCGGCGGACATTCCACTGCATCTAGAATACCTAAACGACCACTCGTACCAGCACCAATGTAAATTAAGCGTCCCTCTTCTTCAAAAGATTTAATAACAGTCTGTACAACCTTTTCAATTTGTTCTATCTCTTTTTCAACTGCTAACGCAACAGTTCGATCTTCTTCATTCATACTTTGCAACACTTCTTTTATGCTCATTTCATCCAGATTCATTGTTTTCTCATTACGATGTTCTGTCGATAAATTTTCTAACATATTTCCACCCTCTTTGAAATTATATTTCACACTTTTATTATAACTTCAAGAAACTAAAAATCAATAACTCTTTCTTATTTTATGAAATAAAATTTCACAACATGACATATTTGTGTCAAAGATAATAAAAAAGATGAGTCTCCTCATCTTTTCTTCTACTTTAACTTCCGTAACCGCAACGCTTCTTCTCGCGTCTCCATAAATTGATCCAATACTTTATTGCCAATTCGGTTGAAAGTAATCACATATAAAGCATCAATCATATTCAGTTGCGTCATTCTCGACGCAATACTTGCAATACGATGATCTTGTTCTACATCTGGCATACAAAGACGAATGTCCGCTTCTTTATATAGGGGGGATGATTGATCTAGCTTCGTAATTCCAATAACAGTTGCACCTTGTCTCTTTGCATACTGCGCCATTTCAAGCACATCTCTCGTTCGACCAGATGTTGAAATCGCAACAAATATATCGCCCTCTTTTAAATTTGTCACAAGCGGCAACATCATATGAAAATCAGATAGCATCATCGCTGTAAATCCAAGCCGCGTAAATTTATAAGCCCCGTCCATTGCTGGCGTAGCTGATCCGCCTACTCCGTAAAATATAATTTTATTCGCATTGACAATACGATCCGCTGCTTTCTCAAGTTCCCTCTTATCTATTGCAGTAACACTCGCCTCAATTGCAGCTTTATTCACATAAGTAACTTTATTAAATAAATCATACGGTCCATCTTCTGTATTCATCACTGAAAAATCGTTAATATTATAATCAGCAATCGTTAATTCACGAACGAGTGCTATCTTAAATGCTTTAAAACTTCCGATTCCAATCGATTTACAAAAGCGAACGACACTCGCTTCACTTGCTCCTGCATTCGTTGACACTTCTTTCGTCGTTAAATTCGGTACAATCTCTGCATTCTCCATTATGTACATGGCAACCTTCTTCTCAGCTGGTGAAAATTGATCCATATTACTTTCAATTTTAAATAGTAATGTTGAAGCTTTCACTATTTAACCTCCACTTCTTACGGTTGCGTTCACTTATTTTCTCTTGCTTCAAGAAGGTAATAACCATCATCGCCAGGAGGATGAAACACATTTACAATGCGATTCCCTTTTTGATAAACAGTTCTTTCCCCCTCTGTCCACTTCTTTTCCCAACCGTTCATCCAAATCGCAACATCAGGTAAAAAAGCAGTATATTTCAGCTTCTGACCGTACTCACCATCTGCTTCTTCCGAAAAAATAGAAACCGGAAAATCTTTCACTTTTGATTCTTTCCATGCAGTAAATGGTATACATACTGCAATAAGTACGATTACACCGATAACCTTCTCCTTCGTAATCTTCACACTTCCCTCTCCTTGTCATATCACATACATAGATTTTACCATAATTACAAACCCTTCATACTATATGATCATTGCTTTTGGGAATAAAAAAAGAGCTTACCTACATCAGATAAGCCCTTCCTCTCTATACAAAATATTTCTTCAAAAGTGGCGGTGTAATAATCGTCGTCAATATAACAACAATAACAATCGCTGTGAAATTTTCTTTCGCTAATAAATTCGCCGTAAGTCCATTTGCTGCGATGATAAGCGCTACTTCACCACGTGATACCATCCCCGCACCAATACTGATAGAAGATTGGCGATTAAATCCTGTCAGTCTTGCGCCTAAGCCGGATCCGATTAACTTTGTGAAAATCGCAACGAGAGTCATAATAATAATGAACCAAAGCTGACTTCCAATGCCTTGAAATGTAATTTCCATTCCGATACTTACGAAGAATACTGGAACAAATATTGCATAAGCAATCGGTTCAATTTTATGTTCCACTTCATGCTTATACTCTGTTTGAGAAATAGCAATTCCTGCTGCAAATGCTCCAATAATGCCTGCAATTCCCATCATTTCACTGTAATAAGAAAAAGAGAAACAAATAATAAGAGCCGCGCTAATTAACGCTTCTGTTACACGAAGCGGGACAAGCATCTTCATAATCCAAGGAACGACTTTCCAAGCAATAAAAACAATACTTACAAAGAAAATAATTTTCTTTGCAATGACAAGTGTTATATTTACATCTTGTGTTCCTAAAAAACTCATTACAAATGCCAATAAAATAACGACAATGACATCATCAAATACGGCAGCACCTAAAATTGTTGTACTTTCTCTCGTATTCATTTTCCCTAAATCACGTAGCGTCTGCACCGTAATACTAACCGATGTTGCGCAAAGTAATAATCCTAAAAAAATGGCATGGGACTGCATTAATCCAAACAGCAATCCTGTTACATAACCACCGATGAAAGGAAAAATAATTCCACCAGCCGCTACTGCAAATGACGATTTCAAATTCCGATTTAACTCTTCTAAATCTGTTTCAAGTCCCGCCATAAACATAAGTAACAAAACACCAATCTCACTCAGTTCATCAATTAGTTCAGAACTATTAATAATACCGAGTACAGCTGGACCGATAATAATACCGACAATTAACTTACCAAGTACAGAAGGCTGACCAAGTCTCACACTAATGTCACCAGCTAATTTCGTACAAAGTAAAATGACGACAAGTTCAAAATAAAATAACATAGCATCTGCTCCTACTTTAACTTTAATCAGTGGGTCGTTAACCCCCGTCCATTTCTGCAAGTAGTTTCCCCTATTGATCCGCATTTTATTTGTCATATTTTTATTTGACAAAATATTCTGAATTATATTAAGATTAATCCAGCAATTTTAAAAAACTACATACCATAACTGCACCTCCACTTCCTTACTTACTCTTTTTTAATGGGCTCATACTATAGTCGCAGTTATGGAAATGAAAAAACGGGGGGAGAGTCCAAAGTGAAGTCATTATTACGAAAAAAAGCGCTTAGTACTGAATCACCAAAGCAGCTAGATAGAACATTAACTGCACTCGATTTAACGTTTTTAGGGATCGGCGCCGTAATTGGGACAGGGATCTTTGTATTAACAGGTATTGTTGCAGCAAAACATTCTGGTCCTGGTATTATGCTATCATTTCTTATTGCTGCATTTACTTGTGCTTGTGTAGCCTTTTGTTATGCTGAATTTGCTTCTTCTATTCCTGTCTCAGGAAGTGTGTATACTTACGCATATATGACAGTCGGAGAAGTCGTCGCCTTCATCGTTGGATGGTGTTTAATGCTCGAATATTTACTTGCAGTCGCGGCAGTAGCTGTCGGTTGGTCTGGTTATTTGCAATCATTACTACAAGGATTCAATATACATCTGCCCGCCATAATCGCCTCGGCCCCCGGCGTAGGAAAAGGTGGTCTCATCGATTTACCAGCTGTCTGCATTTTACTTCTTATTACTGGCCTTTTAAGTTTTGGTATACGTGAAAGTGCACGCATTAATAATATTATGGTTCTTATTAAACTAGCTGTTATCATTGCCTTTATCGTAGCAGGTGCAAAATATGTAAAACCTGAAAATTGGACACCGTTCATCCCATTCGGATACGACGGTATTATTACTGGGGCTGCCACTGTGTTCTTCGCCTTTTTAGGTTTTGATGCAATCGCAACCGCTGCAGAAGAAACGAAAAAACCGCAGCGTGACTTACCAATTGGTATTATCGGTTCTCTTCTTATTTGTACTGTTTTATATATGATTGTATCTTTCGTTTTAACAGGTATGGTTCCTTATACGCAATTAGACGTCTCTGATCCAGTTGCATTTGCATTGCATTTCGTTGGTGAGGATACAATTGCAGGACTACTCGCTGTCGGAGCGATGACTGGAATGACAACCGTTCTCTTAGTCGTTATGTATGGACAAGTTCGCGTTTCGTATGCAATGAGCCGTGACGGTCTACTTCCAAAAGCGTTAGCACGTGTAAATAAAAGAGTAAAAATCCCTTTATTAAATACGTGGATTACTGGCGTTGTTGCCGCTTTATTAGCAGGGCTTTTAGATTTACATTTGCTAGCGAATTTAGTAAACATCGGTACGTTAACAGCCTTTACATTCGTTTGCTGCGCTGTACTTATTTTACGAAAAACACACCCTGATTTAAAACGTGGATTCCGTACACCTTTCGTACCTGTATTACCAGTTGTCGCGATTCTTTGCTGCTTATATTTAATGATCAATTTGTCTAAAACAACATGGATTAGCTTTGCAGTTTGGCTTATAGTCGGCTTATGCTTCTATTTCTTCTACTCTAGAAAGCATAGTCACTTAGCTACCGAAAAAACGAATGATGAAAAGAAAAAAGCATAATAAAATAGCTCGCCGTTTTAGCGGCGAGCTATTTTTCTGTACTATTATATTTTTTCGTTAACGATTGTAAAATGAAAAATATGCCGATGCAAGCTGTAAACCATGCCCAATTTCCTATTGGCGTTGCATATTTAACAATTCCAATACCTACAAGTAATAGGAAAATAATCACCTGATATATGAACTTCCACTTTTGCATATATTCCCTCCTTTACTTCGTTCCCTTCTTTTTCTTCTTCCATGCATTTAAACTATCAAAGAAGAAATTAATAAATAACGTGCCTAAACCCGCTAATAAAAACGTCATTAAAAATAGAACCCATATACTTTTTTCTTTTAAGAAATAATATCCTACAAGGAGCACAACCGCGATCCATACATATTCAAGAATTCTTTTTAGCTTTTTCTCTTCCAAATTATTCGCTCCTTCATTCTATACTAATTTTAGTATAACAAAAAAGAAGCCTATCATGATAAGCTTCTTTTCCTCTCTCTTATTTGTTCATACTTTTTTCAACAAGTGAAATTGTATACTCTAATGTACGATTCATCGTTTCTACCTGTGCATCTTTTACTTTTACATCTTTCACTACAGCTTCGGCCACTGTAATTTTTTGACTCAATGCTTTCACTGAACCGTCCGTTACATTTGCATCTTGCGCTTTTTTCACTACTACTTTTGCAGATTCAATATTGATTTGTAATTTTTCTTTCGGTGTTTTCGGTTGTTCTACTACTTTAGATTGTACAAATGTTACATTAGCTGTTTTTAATTCGTTATATGTTTGAACGATTTGCTCTCCCGTACTCCCTACATTTTCAAACACTTGTTTTGCATTATTATAGCTTTTCTCTAGTTCTTGAAATGCTTCCTTTGAATATTGACCTGGTTTATCACCAAATTCATACGTACCAGCTAGCACTTCCTTTACTTTTCCAAGCTCTTCAAATAACGCAGTTACTTGCTCTAACTTCGTACGGTTAGAGAACTCATTGTACGCTGCTAATACTTCTGAAGAACTTAACGCTTTACTATATAATTTCGCAAGCGCAATTTGTCCATTTAACGGAATACCACCATTTCCGTTACTATCAGGATCCGCTCCAAATGCAAATGGTACGTTTGGATGATACACTTTCCCAGTAGCTGGCTGGCTATTTACTTTTTTACCATCTACGTAAATTGCCACTTCACTTCCGTTATACGTTCCTGTTAAGTGATACGTTTTGTTCGCTTCTAATTGAACTCCAACACGTTTATAGCTGCCACCAATGTGAGCCCATAATTCAACATATCCACTTCCTGTAGACTCAAATCCAATTCCGCCGCTCTCTGTATTTTGCAAAATACCTTGGCCACGGATTTGATTCATTGAAAATACCGTTTCTAGCGTAAATGTATTTGCTACTTTTTCTTTTTGTGCTGCTGAAAATGGAAGGTATCCAAATGTATTAGATTGTCCGTTTAACTTCATCACATTCTTTTTCAATGCTTTATCATATTCAATAACCACATTGCCCTTCACATCACCTTTTGTACCAAATGGTGAATTGTCTTTAAATGTACCATCTGCAAAGTTTACATCGAAAACATCAGCTTTTGGTACTTTCACATTCGGGTCAATATTATCTTTTTTCGTAGTAATTTCCGCAGTTAACGGCTGTGCGGTTTCATTGCCGAATGAATCGATTGCAACGACTTCAAGTGTATATGTTTTCCCGCCATCTAACCCTGCAAGCGTAAATGTAAGATCTTTTGGCACTGGATCACGGTAAAACTCTGAGAATGCTAACAATTTATTTTTTATTTCACCCGTTTGCTTATCTCTAGCCTGTACACGGTAAGAGTGAACAAGAAGGTTGTCCAATGCTTGCGGGAATGTTACTGTTGCCGCATTTTCTGTTACATTTGATACAGCAAGCTTTGCATCCTTAGCAAAGTAAGGCTTTTCTTTATCACGATCTTCTACATGTGTAAATGTTTCTTTCTTTGCTGGTAATTTAATTTTCCAAGGCTCGCCTGTCCAAGAATTTGTATGGAAATCACGGCGATTAATCGTTACTTCTTCATCATCTACTTCTACTAATAAACCTTGGCTTAACGTACTAGCTCCTGGCGGGATATTCCCTTGTACTTTACCACCTTCAACTTCCATATAACTTACTGAAGATGTACCAACTGATGTAAAGTCTTTTTGATGTATCGATCTTGGATCATCTAATGGATAATGTGAATGACCTGAAAACGTAATAACTTGTGGGTATTCTTTTAATACGGCATTAATTTTTGCGCTATCTTGTGTTCCCCATTCATGACTACCGTACACTGTATCTTTAATATGTTGATGTAAAAATACGAAAATTGGTTTTGTTGGATCATCTTTTTGCGCTTTCGCCATTTCTTCTTTTAACCAATTAATTTGCTTGTCTGAATAATACCCATGAGTTGTTCCATTCTCTGGAGACATAACAAGGAAGTGATAACCTTTTACCACTTTATGATAATAAATTGATTCCATACCTGTTTTTTCTAAGAAACGCTTCTGCGCACCTTCTACAGATAAACCGTTCCAATAATCATGGTTACCAAGAGAATTCATTCGCACAGCATCTTTATTTGCATTTTCATTGTACACTTGCATGAAACGATCATATTGCTGCACCGATCCTGTATCCGTGAAATCACCTACAATAACAAATGCATCTTGCTTCGGTGCTAATGTATTAAACTGTTCGATCGCTCTTTTCCAGCGAAACGTATCATCTGTTCCACTATTTTTAATATGCACATCACTTACAACTGGAAAAACTATCTTCTTCTCACTTGATGCCTTTTCTTGCTTTTTCTCTTCCGCCTTGACTGATGTACTCCACGGAAATGATACGAATGCTAATACAAAAACCATTAATAATCCAATAAGGCCTTTTACTTTTCGTAAAACAGTTCTGTCCACGTAAATCCTCCTCATATAATGAATTAATTACAATGGTTATTGTATCGAACACATATTAACTTCGTTTAAAGTGAAAATGAAATTTGTTTAAATTTTGTAAATATACAGTCAATTTTCTGTAACATCCAACATTACTTGTATTATCTTATACAACCATCTTGTGTCTAACAGACTCTTATTCATTATTATGATTTGGAAGCCTATTAAACAAACTTTCCTGAAATTTTTCGCCCCTTTATTAACACAACTATCGCTTTACAACATTTAATAGTAATAAAAAGAAAGTATGAAGGGAGGAGCTATTAATGGCTTGTAAAAAAAATATCGGCTGTTATGCCCCTTTATCTATCATCTGCCCTCCCTATGATCCGCCTAATCCACCAGAACCACCAGGCTGTGAATTAGTTACAAATGAATTTGCCGGTAATTTTCTTATAACAAAAGAAATTCCACCACCTTCTGAAAATCCTACATTAATCTTATGGGAAGGAGATGGTGTAGTTAAAATATCTGGTACCATTTCTGTGTATAATAGTACTAGTAGTACTGCAGGAATTACCGTTCAAATTATCGGAAAGGTGACAAATACTTTTACAATCTATCCTGGCAACACAATGTCATATACAGGTCAATCCTTACAATCTGTGGCTATCATTGATATTCCAAATACCCCAACCCGATATATGGAAGGAAAATATTGTTGTCAATTCTCATTTTGCTTATAAACTTCTTCACCATCTTAACTTATAAACTATATAAAAAAGCATACCACTTGGTATGCTTTTGCTTATGAAATTGGATAGCGTACTGTCAGACATAATTGTCCTTGGCTTACTCCTGTTCCTGTTGTTACAATTTGGATTGTAGTAAAGTATCTTACTGTAAATGATCCACTGCTTTGTGGTTGTACAGTAATTGTATTCACCACTGTCGCTCCTACTAAAAAATTCACCGTAATTGGAGCTGTACCTACATCATATTTCACATAACCTGATGCATATAAATCTTGCGTAATATTATTCGTATACACTGTTTCAGTTACCGCACCAGTAGCAGCCCAATCTATACATACCTGATCTTGAACAAGTGTTTTACTGGAACAGCATGATAAGTTAGAATTGTACATCTTAGCCCTCTCCTTTTCTATTATGAAAGTGGATAACGTGTAGTTATACAAAACTCCCCTTGATATGTTCCAGCTGTTGCAGCAGGTAAAGTTACTTCAATTGTTACGAAACGACGGTACGTAAAAGCTATACTTGTTCCTGGGTTTAATGTTTGTGTATCAATTGTAGCGCCTGCTGCATCTAAAACTGTCAGTGTGATCGGAGCCGGTCCGACGTCATATCGAACAAACCCTGTTCCAATCATATTTTGATTAATATTATTGTTGTACAGTACATTCGTAATAGCAGTCGCCACTACAGTTCCTGACCACGGACTACACACTTTATCTTGCACATAATTTTTATCTGGACAACAAGTTAATGCTGACCCTGAGCACTCACAAGACATAGTTGTTTCCCCTCTCTCTTTTATATTCCCTATATGTGTATGTCCCTCAGAGTCTTTTGCCTGTACTATTCATCTATTTTCAAAAAATATTCAAATGACTAGATAGATTCCGTTTTGTTTCTTTTCTTCATATATTTATAGACAAAGATACTAGCCACGATAAGAATAACGCCGCCTAATATCGGTAGCATATATTGCCCAACAACATCTGCTGCTTTTTCCCAATGCGGACCTAATTTCATTCCAAAATAAACATATAAAGTCGTTAACGGGAACATTGCTACAAATGTATATATGCTGAATTTCCATATGTTCATTTTCGCCATACCACATGGAACAGAAATAAGCGTTCTAACTCCCGGTACAAAGCGTCCAACAAATGCTACAACCGGTCCATATTTCTCGAAGAAATCATCTGCTTTTTGAATTTGTTCTTCTTTAATGAAGAAGTATTTCCCGTATTTTATTAATAGAGGACGGCCACCGTAATAACCGAGTGCGTATAACGTTAACGGTCCTGTCGTTCCGCCAAGCGTTCCGGCTAGTACAGCAAGCCAAAAATTCATATCACCCTCGTATACCCAATACCCAACCATGGGCAAAACTACTTCTGCCGGAATAAATTCAAACGTTAATGCTAACACAACTCCAAAATAAGAAAACTGCTTTAAAAATTCGATTATATCTAAAATAATTTGCTCCATATTTTCTACCCCAACTCCTATCCTACGTTTACGTTATGCTTTTCTTGTAATTGAACTGGCGCCATTTTTACAATTCGGTTCAAAATAAATAACACAATTCCAATATCATCTAAAATACCAATAAACGGTAAGAAGTCTGGAATTAAATCAAGCGGCATCGCAACATAACCAACTAAAAACGCAATAGATAAAATTTTCTTCTTTATTGAAACCTCTTTTGAAGTGAAAAAGTCAAATAGGAATGGAACAAATCGGCGAACATGAAATACAACTCTTAATCTACTAATAAGTTTTTTCATTTTTATATCTCCTCTCTTTGTATACAAAAAGGCCCCTACCAAACATGGTAAGGGTCCTAAAAAAGACAATAAGGGGCCTTTACCATTGCTGGTAAAGGTCTCACTAACAACGAAACGTTGCCAATAAAGCCGAGGGTTTCTCCCTGTAATGACGACTTTACTGTAATAAGTTACTCCCCTTTATATACACAATTTTATACAATCACATTAAAATATTTTGGAGGGCTTGTCAATATATTTTATATCCCACATCCTCCTGCTTAACATTCCGTAAAAACAAAAAACGTATAGGAAATTTCTTACTATCTCATAATATACATAATCATTTTTGAATGAAAGGAGAGGCTTCATTTGCATACCGTATGGAAAGGTACCCTTTCACTTGGACTATTAAATATAGGAATCAAACTATACAGTGCCGTAGAAGAAAACGATATAAAATTTTTAAGTCTTCATAAAGAATGCTTAACACCTATTAAATATAAAAAATTTGCTCCTGATTGTACGGATGAAGAAATTGATGATAAAGATATTGTAAAAGCCTATGAATACGCACCTCATAAGTACATTATTATGGATGAAAAAGAATTAGCTGAGTTGCAAAAAGCTCACGAACCAAGATCTATTCGTATTATATCTTTTGTCCAAAATAACGAAATTGATTCTGTTCTCTACGATCGTTCTTATTTTATAGGCCCTACCTCAGGACATGAAAAATCGTATTTATTATTAAAAGAAGCTCTTGAACGTACAAATAAACTTGGTCTTATCCATATTTCCATTAGAAAAAAACAACATTTAGCTATTATCCGTAACTTTGAAGATGGGCTTATATTACAAACTATTCACTACCCTAATGAAATTCGCGATATAACAAATACACCTAACTTACCAAGTAATGAAAATTATCCGATTCAAAAACAAGAACTCACAGCAGCAATCAATTTAATCCACCATCTTACAAATCCTTTCGAACAAGAGTTATATACAGATGAATATAAAGAAGCTCTTACCGAATTAATCGAAAATAAAATTGAACAACAGGAAAAAACCGAAACCATCTCTCCTGCTCCAAACATCATCAATATTATGGAGACATTACAGGCAAGTATTGAACAAGCAAAAATAAAAAGAGACAATAAAACAGAAAAAGAGGCCAAATAAAATTGACCTCTTTTTTCTTTAAAGCGGATTACATTTTGGCATCTCAAGTCCAGAAGATTGTGCTAATTTTAATAAGTAATAACATTCTTCTCTTGCCATATGATCCGCCATTCTAGCAGATAACGCACTTAATATTTCATTCGATAACTCCATCTCTTCAACCTCATGGAGAAAATGCGAAAATAATTTTAACTCAAGTGAAACATCTTTTGTAAACTTCTTTAATGCAGGAAAATGATGAAGCTCTGTCCGTAAATAACCTGTCATCTCAACTGCCTTTAAGTAAAATTGTTCAAAGTGCTTCGTAAATTCTTCACTTTTCTCTTTCAATCTTTTTTCAACAAGATCTAATCCACCAGAAATAGAGCCTGCATGACCAGCCGCATCCGTTAACCAAACGAGATGATAATGTAATTCATGAAAAACAGGCGGAACTTCTCCTTTCTTTAAAAATTCTAACACCGTTATATATTCTTCTACTTCGTTTACCATATGATTGATGAAAGTTGGCGTAAAATGAATAGTGATTTTTCCCTCAAGTTGTTTCTGTATAATACTTAATTTAAACGTTCGTATTTCCTTTGCGGCTCGTTCTGCCTCTTTTGAAAATGCAATGAGATTCACATTATGAACTTTATTTAAAAGATTCGTAAATGTTTCAAGAAAATATGTGGCCTTCTTTATATCTTCTTTTTCCTTCGGAGCTAATGCATCAAGTAAAAATTGCGAATGATCAGTAAGCACCCTTAGCCAAAATTGATGCTCAAACAACGCACTTTCTTCATAATTCCGCTCCACTAAATCGCCTCCGTTTATTCATCCTTCTCTATCACTTGAAGTTTATATCCATCTGGGTCTTGTACTACAATACTCTTCTCACTTTTGTTTTCTGTATATGCAATTTTATAAAACACTAACCTCTTCTTTAAATTCTCTATGTTAGAAATTGAAAATGTTAAACCAGCGCATGAATTCGTAAAACTCTTCTCTCGTCCCCCTAACATGCGATTCATAACAAAACTAATTCTCTTTGAATCAGAATCATACCAAACCCCTGTTACATCCAATTGAGGTCTTTCTAAACTAGGTCTTATTCCTAAAATCCCTTCGTAAAAATACAAAGTTTCCTTTAAATTTTTCACTTCTAATATAATACATTGCTCCACATTCATTCCCCCTGTACCTATTACCTTTTTATATGTGTCATAAATGCCTATTATGTCTGAATACAATACGTAGTGATGAAGATATGAGGAGGTTTATTAATGGATAAATACATGAAATCATATGTGCCATATCATAGCCCTCAAGATCCTTGTCCTCCTATTGGAAAAAAATATTACTCTACCCCTCCTAATTTATATTTAGGTTTTCAACCGCCAAATTTACCACAGTTCTCACCGAAAGAAGCACTACAAAAAGGAACTTTATGGCCTGTTTTTTATGATTATTACGAAAATCCTTATAAAAAAGGGCGGTGACTACTGACGTGAATCAACCACTACCAGAAGAATATTATCGACTTTTAGAGAATCTCCAAGAATTAGACTTTGTATTAGTGGAACTAACACTTTACTTAGACACCCACCCAGACGATACAGCAGCTATTAATCAATTTAATGACTTTTCCTATAAACGAAGAGTATTAAAACAACAAATGGAAGAAAAATATGGACCGCTTCAACAGTATGGAAATAGCTATTCTAATGCCCCTTGGGAATGGAGTAAAGGTCCTTGGCCATGGCAAATATAAAGGAGAGAAACTATGTGGATTTATGAAAAAAAATTACAATACCCTGTTAAAGTAGGAACTTGTAATCCAGCACTTGCAAAATTATTAATTGAGCAATACGGTGGTGCAGATGGAGAATTAGCCGCTGCACTACGTTACTTAAATCAGCGCTATACAATTCCCGATAAAGTCATTGGCCTCCTTACCGATATTGGTACAGAAGAATTTGCACATCTTGAAATGATTGCTACGATGGTTTATAAGCTGACAAAAGATGCGACTCCTGAACAGATGAAGGCAGCTGGTCTCGATCCTCATTACGTTGACCATGACAGCGCACTTCATTATCATAACGCAGCTGGTGTTCCATTTACTGCAACCTATATACAAGCTAAAGGTGATCCAATTGCCGACCTATACGAAGATATTGCGGCTGAAGAAAAAGCGCGTGCCACATATCAATGGCTTATCAACCAATCTGACGATCCCGACATAAATGACAGCTTACGCTTTTTACGCGAACGAGAAATTGTCCATTCACAACGCTTTCGAGAAGCCGTTGAAATTTTAAAAGAAGAACGCGATAGAAAAATATATTTTTAATACACGTATCCTAGCGATATGTGTTTTTTTACATTAAAAGTTAAATCCTTCCTATTAAACATATAAATAGTATATTTATTCGATTTAATGCATTATTTTTTAATATTTTCAAAATTCCCTATTGCTTTCTAGTCATCAGACCTTTAAAATAATAACAGTTACTCGACAAATTATTTGAATTTTCGACAAAAACACTCATTAGGAGGATTTTCTTTATATGCGTACAACTTTAAAACCAGCGCAAATACTTTCGATTAGTTTATTACTATTCGCAGTTTTCTTCGGTGCTGGTAATATGATTTTCCCGCCCCTTCTCGGTCTTTCTTCCGGAGAAAACATGTGGGTTTCTATTACAGGATTTATTATTACAGACGTCGGTTTATCTTTACTTGCTATCGTTGCTGTTGCCCTTGCTGGTGGTAGTTTTAACACTTTAGCGAGCCGTGTTCATCCAAAATTCGCAGCAGTATTCGCTATCATTATTTATCTTTCAATCGGCCCACTATTTGTTATTCCACGAACTGGATCTGTATCTTATGAAATCGGGATTGCACCACTTTTCCCGGATCAATGGTATTCTATGTTAGTTTTTAGTGCGATTTTCTTTACAGTCGTTTACTTCTTATCATTAAATCCATCCAAGCTAGTAGATCATATCGGTAAAATATTAACGCCAATTTTACTTGTAATTATTGCAATTATGGCAACAAAAGCGATTCTTTCACCAGGAACGTTTGCAGAGCCTATCGGTGACTATAAAGACATCCCGTTTTTCAAAGGATTTCTTGAAGGATTTTTAACGTTAGATGCAATTGGCGCTCTCGTACTATCAACAATTGTTGTAAATGCAATTCGTCAAAACGGTATACAAGAGAAGAAATCTATCGCAAAATATACAATCATTTGCGGAAGCATCGCTGCTCTATTCTTAACAATTGTTTACTTCTTACTCGGTTATATCGGAGCTTCAAACGGGAACTTAGGGCAATTCGAAAACGGTGGTCAACTATTAGCTACTGTTATGTATCAATTCTTTGGGACAAGCGGTAATATTTTATTAAGTATCGCCATTATCTTCGCTTGTTTAACGACGGCAATTGGTGTTGTAAGTGCATTTGCAAATTACTTCACAACAGTGCTAACAAATGTTTCATACAAAAAGCTTGTGCTATACGTTTGTATCTTTAGTTTCGTTATTTCAAACTTAGGATTAAGCTTATTAATTAAAATCACACTACCTGTATTAATTATTTTGTACCCAATTACGATCATTTTAGTTTTTGTATCATTTATCGATAAATATACGAAACGTAAACCTTCTGTCTACATTGGAGCAATGATCGCAGCATTTATTATTAGCTGTATTCATGCACTTGATAATGTGGAAATGATACCAGGTTTTATCGCTAATATTGTACACACGATTCCTTTTTATAACTTAGGAATTGGCTGGATCATTCCAGCAATAATCGGTGGTATAATTGGATACTTTATTCCGCAAACAGAAGCTACAGGTGAAGTTTCTACAAAATAAAGAAAAGAAGCAAGCATGAAATCCATGCTTGCTTCTTTTTATCTTCTATTATTAAATACAGTATTTGTGTAAGAACGAACAGTTAACATATAATAACCAAAGTAGATTATGATATACACTCCTATACTACCTAGTAGGGGAAGACTATATTCAAACATTCCTGTAAAACCCATCAAACTTAAAAATGCAAAGAACGTATGAACAATCGCAAGAAATAGTGGTACTAAGAATATTGCACCTACTTGCTTTCTTACAGATTCCCTTGCTTCCTTTTTCGTTAGTCCGATTTTCTTTAACATTCCGTACGCCGGTCGCTCTGCCATCGCTTCTGTTATTTGTTTAAAGTATAAAATACAGCCTGTTGCAAGAATAAAGACAATCCCTAAAAATATACTAGCAAATAATAACACTGCACCATCTTGCAATTCAGATTGGCTCGCCTCTTCAAATGATTGGAATTTCACTTCTTTAGGAATGATTGTCCCTAGCTCTTTCGTTAGCGCTCTATTACCGTTTCCTTCAACGATAAATCCACTAACTGTTGAAACATCCTTTCCTTGCTGCAACTTATTAAATAACGAATCTCGAACAACAAGCCCCACTGGTGCAAGTTTCGCACTCATAATTGTTTCCTCTCGATGATCAACGATTGTAATATCGTCCTTCATCCCTTCAAAGAACACATTGTTTCCTTCAAGCGAATTCTTTTCGATGTTATGTGATTTATACGGATCTAATAAAACAACTTCCTTTTCAGAACCGAGAATAACTTGTTTATTGCCTAATATAGAAGCTGATTTATTATAATCTGTCACTTTTATCATTTGCACATTACCATTACCTATTAAATACCCTGTTAATATTTGTTCTCCATCTATCTTCCCTTGCATAGACAGCATAGCTACAGACGTTTCATTTTTAATTGCTAATTCATGTTTTTGAATTTCTTCTCTAACCTTCTTATCTAGTTCCTTTCCAGTTGTTACATACTCATAACTAACTGGATTCATTAAGGTCGCTGTCTTCTGCGCCCCATAATACATACTGGAACTCACCCCAATGGTGCATAATGTTACCGCACTTAATAAAGATAATAACGCAAGCATCTTTACGTTTCCTTTTATTCTGAAGAACAATGAAGAAATCGATAAAATGTTCGTTCCATTCCAATATTTCGTTTTATCTCCCTTGATTGTATGGAGTGATTTCACTGTATATTGCTCAAATAGTAAAAACGTACCTTTTACAATACAGCCAAAAATAAGTAGACCTGTAATAAAAATTGCTCCAAATCCAAAAACTTGTGTAAGTAACGCAATGATATAACCTGTAATTAATAAAACAATCGCTCGTTTTGCCTTCTTACTTGAATACGTAGGTGCCTCTTCTTTTTGATTTTCACCATATAGTAATTCAACTAAACGATGCTCATAAATTAACTTTTTACTTTTCCATGATGCAATAAAGAAAATTGCCCCTATCGTTATAAGAACTTCTACTATAGATACAAATGAAATCGTAAATGTAAAAGTAAACGCACTTCCCATTAACTTCACGAGAAGCCCCGCGCACATATTCGCTATAAATAAACCAGCAAGAATACCTAATACACTTGCCGCACCACCAACTAATAATGTTTCATAAAAAAGTAACTTCGCGATTTCTTCTTTACGGATACCTAGTAAACTATATAGCGCAATTTCTTTTTTCTTCTTTCGCAAAAAGAAGCTATTACAATAAAAAATAAATATCGTTAAAAAGATAATTAACAATATTTGTGCAAACGTAAATGTCGTTTCCACCTTATCCGATTCTTTTAAAAGAGCTACTACACTTTCATTTCGTTTAATCGATACGAATGTAAAATAAATAATAATGCTACCTACTAATGAAATAAAGTATAGAAAATAATCTTTTATATTTCGTTTTATACTACGTTTTGATACTTCTAAAAAATCCATCGTATACCTTCACCCGCTCTCGTATTTCTCTATACATAAAGTGTATACGAAATTGTATTTCTCCCCTATCGATTTTCATTACAGCTCTCTTACGATATTGTAATATAACAAAATAAAAGAACCTAGTTTCCTAGGCTCTTCACATCGTATGTTTAAAAGTAAATAACTCTTCTTTTGACTGCACAGCAGATTGTTCCTCTTCTACAACATCCTTCTTTAGCTCTCCTCCTAACCTTACTTTCATCATCGCCTCTTCGATACTTTTTACAATCATATTTCCTGAAAAAATAGTAAGCCCGAAAAATGTAATTGGGACGAGAGGGATCCATGGATTCACTGTTAATGATCTAAAATAGACTCCAATTAAACCTGACCATTCATGTGTGTAAGAGTCTATTTCTTCTATCGGTCCTAAAAACTGAACTGTTCCGCCAAAGAATATTTCCAGTAATCCTAAGTGCAGTAAAATAGTAAGAGTTTGCGTAAACTGCTGAAAAAATACAAGTATAAACGTCATATAGAGATGCGGGAAAATATGCTTTATAACAATATGCCTTCTCGATCCACCTAATATGCGCGCGGCATCAACAAATTCTTCCGTTCGCAATTTACGAACTTCCTTCGCAACATACAGTGCAATAACTGGCATTACAAGCAGTACAAGTAATACCACTTGAAACGAAGCCCTTTCAAAAAAGGTTGTTGTCTCCTCTCCGCTTCCAAATGTATTTGCAGATTGAAGAAAAAAATACGCAATCATAACTGTCGGAATAACTGTAAAACTATCAAAGAAAGCCTCAATTTTTGAAAATCCTCTTTTTATATACGTTCCGAGTACGACACCGAAAAACACACCTATTACCATTCTAAGTGCCGCAATTAAAATAGATATACCAATCGTCCACTTCGCGCCCTCAATGACTAAATGTAGCAGGTCATACCCTTTCCGGTCTGTCCCGAGTAAAAATTGTAATGAAGGTGGAAACGGTGGCACTTGTGGATTTTCATCCGCATCATATTGCAATGTAACTTGTCTAATATGTCCATCATTCCATAACGTATTTCCGATGCTCAAAAGAACTAATAGGAGAAGAAACCCAATGCTTATCCAAAATCTTTTATCACGTTTTATATACGTCCACATATTATAATCTCTCCTTCATCGCAGCCGGAATGAGATAATGAAACAATTTAAATAAAATAAAAATCGGAATATATATAAGCAGTACACTCACTATGAAAACCTCAACTCTAATACCGAAATACGATTTCAAAAACATAAAAATGCCACCCGTATTAAAAATCCATTCTATAATATATAAATTAGATAACATAAAAAAGATATTCGTTTTCGCAAAGAATAATGTACTAAGCAACACATTTCGTAAAATATGGCGATTTAAAATATGAAAGCGCCCCAGCCCTTTCGCCTTAGCAAATAGTACATAATCTTTTTCTAGTTCATTTTCAAAACGAAGCACGACCATTTTTACAAACATAATCGTAGTCGGGATGCTCAAACACAATATTGGCAACCCCCTAATCGACTCGCCTCCAATTGAAGCAATTTGAAAAGGTAAAAAACCTGTTTGTTTAAAAAACCATACAACTAAAATTTGTGATACTAAAATAAGAAGGATATCTGGAATGGATTCTAGGAAGATAAGAAATGATTTAATTCGATGTTGTATACGCGGTGAACTACTCATAATTACATAAACAATACAAAATGCTACAAATAATGAAATGAAAAAAGCAGCTAAAAATATAACAATTGTTTCTTTATAATGGACAAACAACTGTGGAAATAAAAATTTACCTTTCACATATTGCAAATTGGAAATGTCCATTAAATTCACAAACACTTCTTGTAAACTCTTTATGTACTGTGATGCATGCAGCTCAAATCCATAAAATAGTTTCGGCAATGTCCCTAAACAAATAATACCCAAAATCGAAATAAGAAATTGAATCGTCACTTCCATTCCATTCAAAAATACCTTTTTGACCATTTTCGCCCTTCTCTCTCTATAATTTACCCCTTAATTTTATTCTTAATTTTCTGAATTGTAAATATTTTAAGAGCAAAAAATCACTAGGCTATGATCCTAGTGATTCCTTATGCGCATGCCTTTCTCTTTTCGCAAACGGCATATACAAAACCAAACATCCAATAAGCGCAGCTATTTCTAATGAAATAATATAGTAAGGATGCGGCCCTAACATATCAAGTAATGAAGCTGTTTCTGGCTTATGAGCTAAAAACATATAATTACCACCTGTTTTGTAATTTACAAACGAAACAATTGGAATCAATATGTTTAAAAATATCATTGTGCGTTTAATAGATTGTACTGTCGGACGATATCCTTCCACCCAAGTCATAAAGAGTGGTGCCCAAATGAGCAATATATGCGCGATAAAATATTCAATGAAACGAAAATGCGGAAAAGCATACTGCAAGTTTGGCGTTAAAATAGCTTGTGATGCACCAATAATTCCCGTGAAAAATACAATCTCATATATGCGGTAACTTTTCGTTACGATCATAATCGACGCTAATAATAAACTAATCGTACATAATTCAAACGGTAATGAAGTAGCTAGCTCAAAAATCCCCGCTTTCCACTCCCACATATGAAGCCCAATTTCACTACCTATAAATAAAAATGCAATTGCATATCGAACCGTTATATTCCACTCACTTTGACGTAATACATCTTGGTATTGATACAGAAAAAATATCCCCACCAACATAATAAATAATATAAGGGCATGTTGCCTTGAGTATGGAATAAATGGTTTTAATGGATGTGCACTAAAATAAGCTTCCATCTTCCTTCCTCCTTTCCTTCATACAATATTATTGTAAGAAAGAAACAACGAGTCAATTCATTTGCTTACACTGGGACAAGCTCTACCTTACATTTACATATTCATACCTTACAAAACTGTAAGGTTATTGTAAGCTAAAACGATTTGTCAGATTCTTTACCTCTTCTATACTTAATGTAGATACTAAAACGAACGAAAAGGTGATAAATAGATGAAAAAGAAAAATAAAGTGTTAATTACTAGTGTAGTAGCAATCGGAATTGCAGCTGGATCATACTTTGCATTTGCTGGGGGCGGTTCAGATGTAGCAATGGCATATAGCGGATATAAAGTAACCGAAAAACAAATCCAAAACGCGCAAAAATTTGGTGGCGAAGTTATTCCAAATGGAATTGAAACTATTTCATTCGATCCAACAAAAGGAACATATGAATTAGCTGTGAAAAAAGGCGATGAAGTGAAAAAAGGTCAGCTTCTATTTAAATACAATGATCCGACTGCGAAACAAGGTGTAACAGAAGCAGAAATGCAAAAGAAAATCGCACAAAAAGAAGTAACGTTGCTCCAAAAACAAATTGATGTAGCGAAACAAAAATTACAAAAAGATAAAAATGCAAGCCTTCCTGCTGAAGCATTAAAAGCATCAGAAGCCGAAGTTGGGCAATTAGAATCACAAATTGAAATGAAAAAGTTTGAAGTTGAAAAAGCTGATGAAATGATTAAAGCAGCAAAAGAGAAAGTAAACAATCTTTCTGTAACAAGTCCTGCTGATGGCGTAATTGATGATATCGTAAAAACTGCTGACGAAAAAACAGGTATGAGCGGAATTACTCTTCGTCACGCTGGTCAATTTAAAGTAAAAGGTCAACTTTCTGAATATGAGCTTGCTAGTATGAAAGTTGGGCAAGAAGTAACTGTTTCATCAAAAACTGTCGCTGGTAAGACTTGGACAGGAAAAGTAACAGAAATCGGTTCTACACCTTTAAAGAGCATGGATGAAAATAAAACTGTTTCTAATTACCAATTCACTGTCACATTAGATAATAGTGACGAACTACAAAACGGCTTCCACGTTTACGTAACAAGTAAATCTGGCGAAGCAACTGGTACAATTATTCCGAAAAGCAGTATCGTGAAAAAAGGTGACAAAAATGTTGTCTTCGTTGTAAAAGACGGTAAAGCGAAAGAACAAGCAGTTACTGTTGAATTCGAGACTGATAGCGAAGCAAAAGTTTCTGGAGTGAAAAAAGGAGAGGAAATTATCTCTAAGCCTGAAAAAGACTTAAAAGATGGTATGGAGGTTGTCGCCCAGTGATTAACTTAAAAGGCATCACGAAATCCTTCCAAAATGGTGCAGAGTCCGTTCAAATATTACATGGAATTGATGTAACACTGAACCAAGGAGAATTCAC
This sequence comes from Bacillus sp. N6, assembly GCF_052805735.1. NCBI lineage: Bacteria > Bacillati > Bacillota > Bacilli > Caryophanales > Bacillaceae > Bacillus > Bacillus sp. N6. The sequence continues at coordinate 806,166 of NZ_CM127843.1, read as the reverse complement.
TTCGATTATGGGACCTTCTGGTTCTGGTAAATCAACATTAATGAACATTATCGGTTGCTTAGATAAACCGACGACAGGTACGTACGAACTAGCTGGTCAAAACATTTCAAACATGTCTGAAACAGAACTTGCACACGTACGTAATAAAGAAATCGGATTCGTATTCCAAAACTTCATGTTATTACCTAGACTTACAGCACTTCAAAATGTAGAGCTACCTCTTATTTACGCTGGAGTTGATAAAAAAGAAAGACGTGAGCGTTCATTAGCCGCTTTAACAAAAGTAGGCTTAGCTGATCGCGCTACTCACCTGCCGAACGAATTGTCAGGTGGACAAAAGCAGCGTGTCGCTGTTGCACGTGCAATCGTAAATAACCCGAAATTCATTTTAGCCGATGAACCGACGGGAGCACTTGATACGAAAACAAGTACACAAATTATGGACCTCTTTTACGAATTAAACAAACAAGGCTCAACAATCATTATGATTACCCATGACCGTGAAATCGGGGAAGCTGCAGCACGTCAAATTGTAATTCGTGACGGAAATATCGTCCAAGATTGGAGAGGTTAATTTTGAACACGAGTGAAAATATACGCATGGCCCTTTCCTCTATCTTTGCTCATAAAATGCGTTCTATCTTAACGATGCTAGGTATTATTATCGGTATTAGCGCCATTATTACTATCATTTCAATGGGTGATGGTACAAACGCAAAGTTTAAAAAAGAGTTAGGCCAAGGAAAAGATAATGAAGTAACGATTTACTACAAAAACCCTGATTATGGACCAGATAACGCTAAAATTACATCTGATATGCTGAAACGTCTTCAAACTGTTCCTGGAGTTAAAGATGTTTATCCAGATGTAAGTATGAAAGTAAAAGCATCTGCTGGTTCAAAAGATGTCTCTCTTGATTTAAAAGGTGGAACAGGCGCTTTTATGACAGATTCAAAAATAAAATTAGTTCACGGTCGTGAATTAAACGACGGCGAATTAAACCAAGCAATTCCTGCTGTTATATTAAATGAAGAAGCTTTCAATAAATTATTTAATGGTTGGGAATCAAATTTATACACAGATATAAAAGGAAAACCATATAAAGTAGTCGGTGTGTACGAAACGAAAAATGAGTTTGGAATGGCTATGTCAGAAGGTTATACATCACTTGAAAACGCCCCTGTCATTTCTGGAGTAACTGAGTATGACACTGTAAAATTAACACTCGTTTCTCCATCAGAACGTAAAAATGTAGAAAAAGAAGCCGTTTCCGTTTTAAACGACATGAAGGCCCCTAAATTTGAGCATAAATTTGAAGCGCAAGACATGGGTGAATTTACGAAGCAACTAGACGAATCAATCGGTATGATGAAAATGGTATTCGGTGGTATTGCTGCTATTTCCTTACTTGTTGGTGGTATCGGTGTAATGAACATCATGCTCGTATCTGTAACAGAACGTACACGTGAGATTGGTATTCGTAAAGCACTTGGTGCAACACGTGGTAAAGTATTAACACAATTCTTAATCGAATCTTGTATTTTAACAGGACTTGGTGGTTTCATCGGATTCATGCTCGGTATTTTCTTCGCTTGGATCGTCTCAATCTTTGCTGGATGGCCACTCGTTGTCTCAAAAGAACTTGGACTTCTTGCAGTAGGTATTTCAATGCTAATCGGTATTGCATTCGGACTACTACCAGCCAACAAAGCTGCAAAACTTGATCCAATTGAATGTTTACGATATGAGTAAACAAAAACGTAGGAGTTTACACTCCTGCGTTTTTTATTTACATATTAAATCGAGTTTCTTCTATTATATATGTTTCACGTTACAACTATCATTCTAATACTCTTCATTATTTATAGGTACTAAAGCTATTATCTAATCCTATTATTGCAAAAATACTATATAACAGACGAAAATCAAGGCGTAATTTTTTCCATGCTTCGACTGATTTTGTAACAATTATATCGATATTTCATTAAATTTCACCTCATTTATATCTTTTTACATCTAAAAAGGTTATTATTCCATAACTATCTTTTCATTCAGACAGTAAAATACGCTATTTTTGTAACACTATAGATATACACAAGAAATATTACAGTAACATTATTAATGTTACTGTAATTGAAATACTACTCATTTTGTGTTTTACATGCCCTAATACGCCAAAAAACAACAAGGAAGCGCTATCAGGATATTTATGGAATTGTTACAGAATATTAATGCCCCGTTACGAAAGCTTTGTAATTTTATGTTTTTCGCAAATAAGAAAATAATGGTTGCTATAATGAGGTCAACGAAAACAAATGCAATGGAGGCTATTATGAAAAAATTTATGGGTATAGCAACAGCAGCGGTTTTTGGTCTTGGGATTTTCACAACATCTGCTAAAGCAGAAACGATCGTAACGACTGACGTACTAAACGTACGAGAAAACCCAACTACTGAATCAAAAGTTGTAGGAAAATTATTAGATGGATATAAAGTAAATGTTTTACATACAGAAAATGGTTGGTCAAAAGTTCAATTGAATAGCGGTAAAGAAGCTTTCATAAGCGCTGACTATACAAAAGACACTTACTACGTAACAGCAAACGTATTAAATGTACGTGCTAGTGCAAACACAGATTCAGAGATTCTTGGTAAGTTGAAAAAAGATGATGTAATCGAAACAACACACCAAGTACAAAATGATTGGATTCAATTTGAATATAATGGAAAAACAGCTTATGTTCATGTTCCTTACTTAACAGGTAAAGCACCAGTTAAAGTTCAACCAGTAGTTAAAGCTGAAAAAACAACTACAGTTCAAGATACAGCTAAAGTTCGTGAAGCTGTTAAAGCTCAGGAAGTAGCTGAAACTCAAGCAAAAGCTAAAGCAGTGGAAGCAACTAAAGCTCGCGAAGCAGCTGAAGCTCAAGCAGAAGTTAAAGCTCAAGAAGCGGCTAAAGCTAAAGAAGCAGCTAAGGCTCAAGAAGCAGCTAAAGCTCAGGCAGATGCTGAAGCTCAAGCAGAAGCTAAAGCTCAAGAGGCGGCTAAAGCTCGTGAAGCAGCTAAAGCTCAAGAAGATGCTGAAGCTCAAGCAGCGGCTAAGGCTCAAGAAGCAGCTAAAGCTCGTGAAGCGGCTAAAGCTAAAGCAGATGCTGAAGCTCAAGCGGCTAAGGCTCAAGAAGCAGCTGAAGCTCGTGAAGCGGCTAAAGCTAAAGAAGCAGCTAAAGCTCAAAAACCAGCTACACAACAACCTGTTGCAAAAGAAACTGAAACAAGTGCACCATCATCTTCTCGTGAGTTACGTGTTGTAGCAACAGCTTATACAGCAGATCCACTTGAAAATGGTTATAAAGCAGGCGACCAAGTAAAATCAGCTTTAGGCCACAACTTAACAGCTAATCCAAACATGAAACTAATTGCAGTTGATCCAAGTGTCATTCCATTAGGTTCAAAAGTATGGGTTGAAGGTTACGGAGTAGCAATCGCTGGTGATACTGGTGGAGCTATTAAAGGTAATAAAATCGACGTTTTAATGCCAGATAAAGGCACATCAAGTAGCTGGGGACGTAAAACAGTTACAGTTAAAGTATTAAACTAGTTATAAAAAAGAGTCAGTCTCATCGTTGAGGCTGGCTCTTTTTTATGATTCTTACATTCTTTCTTTCTCTTGAAAGTAAGTAATATTATCTCGAAGCCACTTCCTCTCCGACATAAACAAGTTTCCACGTTTTTTGTACACTTTATCAAATGTCTTTAAAGCTTCTTCCTGATCAACAAACTTATGTAAGAAACGAAGAGCAATGATAATCTCTGATTCATCCGTAGGCTCTACTTCATTTTTACGTCTTCTAGCGACAATTTTATTCACACGTTCGCAAATTGGTCTCATTGCCATTTCGTCACCATACATATAAATAGCTCGAACAGCTTCATATTTCACCATCACATTTCTATCATGCAAAGCTTCAATATAAACTATTTGTAAGTCTGTTCTTCCGATTTCTGCTAAAGTCTCAATAGCTGCTGAACGAATATAAGCACTATCACAGTGTAAAAGTTTCGTTAAAGATAGAATCGATCGCTTTGTTCCAATCTCATGTAAAGTGGCACATATATTTACAATATCATCTCGATTCTCCTCCACTGTAAGTAACTTCAATAAAGCCTCTTCTGCTCCCAACGATTTACACAACTTTAAAGCGATGACAGCGGAATAACGAACTCCACTATTTTTATGATATATGTAAGGAATAATTTTATGTGCATTGCTCGCTTCAGATAATTTACTTAAATCTATAAGCATACTATCCAACACTATCCTGCTTTCTTCACTTTCTAACCGATTTATCAAATAATCTGCTATATACATCTCTCCAGTATTTATTGCAAGTTGTGTAATTAAAAAATAAAGGTTTGTTTTTATATATACTTTTCGTGCTTCCGTTACTTTCTCTTGCAAACAAGAAAAAAGGGATAAATCATTTAACTGCATCGCTTCTTCATACGCACATTGCTGAATACCTGCTTCTTCATCATCCATCCGCCTTAATAAATCATCTATATACTCTTCCATCTCCTTCTCTCCCGTCCAAATGAAATCTATCTCTTTGCATTCTATATACGATAGACTACTATATCAATAGAAAAAAGAGGATGCCACAGCATCCTCTCCTTCTCTTCTCTATTCCACACAAGTAAACTGCGTCCAAGCTCCTACATAATCTAGTAAGAATAACTCCTCTTCCGCAATTGTACCGACGATATTTTTCCGTTCATCTATCGGCATTTCTTTCAAGATGATTTGCAGTTCACCTTTATACTTTCCGAATGAGTTATTACCAATTACAACTTGCCCTCTTTCCTGTAGCACACTTTCACGCACTGGGAAGTCATAATCTTTGTACTTTTTACGTACTTCTGTAGAACGTACCATATACTCTGTTATGTCGCCGCGTCTTACGTGTAATTCTTGCAGCGTAGCTCTCTTCTCTACTTCAGTCGCTTCGTCTACAAATTGTACTTTCAGCTGTAACATGTATCGATTTAAGTTTCCTAGTTTCTCTAACTCTTCCTCACTCGCATAAGCATTTCCGATAATGACATCATCGATTAGCCCTGTTGCCCATAAATGCTTCGCTTGCACTTCAATTGGTAAATTACGATGCTCTTCTAACGTACATAATCCATCGTTAATATCCCATGGACCGATGTTTGCGGCATGTGATGTAATAAAGGCTGCACTGCGAATACCATGCTTTTTAAAGCGTTCACTACAGCGAATGAAATAATCGTACGGAAGACCAGTGAATTTTTGCGGATAAAAATTATGGCAACCAATTAAAGCTGATTTATTCGCTTGATGCGAAAGAATATTTTCTAAGTACGCAATATCGTTACTTACATTTAACTCAATTTTTAAACCGTACGGATTATTCGTCATTTTCGCTTCCGTTAATCCGTCAAAACCTACATCTAAACGAATACCGTCTGCACCTAACTCTGCAAAAAATGATAGATCGCTATAACTAATATCAAGCTGATCAAACACAGCCGGAGCTACATCTAAAATAACTTCCATATTATTATCTTTTGCGTGATTAATAATCTCTTTAAATTCAGATACAATTTCTTCTTTCGGACGATTCACAGATAACAAACAAGTAAATATTCTTGAAAAACCATGTCGTGCCGCTGCCGAAATATATGCCATATCTTTTTCTTTCGTTGAATGTTCTGGATAAAGTGAAATTCCTAATTTACGCTCCATGCTTTTGCATCTCCTTCACACGTTGTATTAATGCCATGCTCGTAAATCTATATTTTGCAGATAAACATGTTGCACATAAAATTGTCGGTACAATAATTACGTACGGTGATTGCAATCCTAACATTACATATGCACCCATTGAACAACCGATAAATAAAACTGATACTAGTAGTAACACTAATAAAGATTTACTTTGTACCCATTTCGAATAATGGGCAATACACTGTCCGACCACGAATGTAATTAAGATGATAATTGCTCCGAGCATTCTGTTTTCTCCTCTCCTGCTAATTGTTGTTTCTCATACATTTTGAAGAATGGATAGTAAATAACGAATGAGATCGCAAAGTTAACAAGTACAAGTACACCAGCCATAATTGTCCAGTCCGTGCTAATAATCGCTGCAATTGGTGCTAACATCGTAAATGGCAGTTTCGCCATCATGAGTGGAATCATACCTGAAACAACTGCGAAATATGATACTGTCGTTGTCACTAGCGGTGTAATAACGAACGGAATAATTAAGATTGGGTTCATTACAATCGGAGCCCCGAAAATAATTGGCTCGTTAATATTGAATAAACCTGGTACGAATGATAATCTACCTAACTCTTTTAGGAACTTAGATTTAGAGAACATAAACATAATTACTAAAGCTAACGTTGAGCCTGATCCGCCAATCCATACGAACCATTGAATGAATTGCTCTGTAAATAAGTTTGGTAACTGATGTGCATTTCCTGTAGCCGTGAACACTTCCATATTTTCAAGAATTGCTGAATCCCACATCGGACGAATAATTGGTCCTAAAATCGCTGGTCCATGTATACCGAATGACCAGAAAAACACGATTAAGAATACTGTTAATAAACCACCGAATAAATTATTTCCTACTAATACTGATTTTAATGGTGCGATTAAATATGTGATCGTTGTATTCACATCAAATTTCAAACCGTAGCGAATGCCCCAGAATAAAAGAATAACTACTAATGTTGGAATTAATGCTGCAAACGAATTTGAAACTGCTGGTGGTACACTGTCTGGTAATTTTATTGAAATATTATGCTTAATCATAAAATGATAAATTTCTACTGCAATTAATGCTGTAACAATTGCGCCGAATAAAGACGTTGCACTTAATGTTCCTACTGAAATATATCTCCCTGCATCAATAACACCTGGTACAGCTTTCGTAATTTGAATTGGTTCAACTGATGCTAGTAAAAAGGCGAGTACAGATAATAACCCTGCACTTAACTGATTGAGCTGATAAAAGTTCGCGAGCGAAGCCCCTACACCGAACGCTGCGTATAATGCCATTAGTCCTACTGTAAATCGGAATGGAATATCTAAAATATGGCGAAACGGTGCAATCCATTCCATATATGCATCAATTGGTAAATTTAAAAAGATAACGAAAAATGATCCGACGATCGTTAACGGTAATGTAGAAATAACACCGTTTCGAATTGCTAATAAATGTCGTTGTCCTGCGATTTTTTGCGTTGTTGGCATAATCTTTTGTTCCATAAAATTCATAAACCCATTCATCAATAGCCCTCCTCTTTCTCTCTACTATAAAAGAATGAAATAAACTTTATAACATTATAATGTTTATATTTAAAAAAATATAATTATGCTAAAACTAATTGTTCTGCTTGCTTAAGCACCTTCAAACCATCACACATGCCATAATCTCGTTGGTCTATAATCGCAACTGGTATATTGTATGAATTTGCAAGAAACTCTACAGCTGGAAATAAATATTTCACTTGTGGACCAATTAAAACGACATCAGCTTCCTTAATTTCAAGTTTCACTAATTCTGAATCAACCGCCTTAATTTTATAATTCTTCCCCTGCTTCTTTGCCTCTTCTTGCATTTTTCTTACGACCATACTCGTTGACATGCCTGCTGCACAACATAATAAAATATACATCTTATACTGTCACTTTCTCTTCCACTCGTTTATGAAGAGTAATAAATTCTTCAGCTAGTTCTTTTACTGTAATTGCATTCATTAAATGGTCTTGTGCGTGCACTAACAGTAAACTGATTTCTGCATGATTTCCTCTTGCCTCTTCTTGAATTAAATCCGTTTGAATACGATGCGCTGCTGAAATTTCCTCACTAGCAAGTTTCATCTTTTCACCGGCATTCCCGAAATCTCCTTGTCTTGCAAAAGCAATTGCTTCAAGCGCCGCGCTTCTCGCATTGCCACCATGTAAAATTAACGCAAATGGAGTTTGCATATCAGCCATTTTAAATTCCCCCAAGCTATATGTTTTCTATATTTTTATCTTATTATGAAAACGCATACAATTAAACATAAAAAACTTCCGTTATGTAACGGAAGTTTTTATATACTTTTTCAAAATGATAATAAAATCTCTTGAAAATCTTCAATTACCTCGGTCTGAGTAAGTTTCTCTATCGTAGTTTGACTAGACATAATATCATATAAAAAATCATAAAGCCTTTGCAAATCTTCATTATTATTGCGCTTTACACTAAATAAAATAATTACTTGTACTTTTTTATCTCCCCAATCAACAGCCTTTTCAAGTGTGCAAAACATCAAAAAAGTTTCCTCACTTAATAACTGCATCGGATGCGGGATTGCAACTGAATTCCCAACCGCTGTCGGAGACGTATTTTCTCTTTCCATAACAGATGCATAAAAGTTTTCTGGTACATAGCGTTCCTCAGCAGCTTTCTCACATAAAAACTGAATAACATCCTCTTTCGTAGAAGCACTATGATTTAAAAAGATTAAATCGTCCTTAATATATTGCCGCACACTATTATTCACATGCGTAAACAACCGCTGACCAATCGATTTAATCTCTTTATCATCAAATATTGAATTCACTTTTATAACTGGAACAGGCAAGCCACTCGGTATATGAATCGTACTAATAATACAATCTATTTTTTCTTTATAAAGATCTTCTACTTTCAATTGATAATAGCCTGTAATACCTACAATCTCTAATTTATCTCGGAACTGTGATAAAATTTTATATTTTAATAGTTGTGCACTTCCTTGACCAGTCGCACAAACTAATAAGCATCTTTTCTTTTGATTCTGCTCCTGCAAACGGCTCATCGCTCCGCCGAAGTGAATTGCTATATAACCAATTTCACTTTCAGGGATCGATTCACCCGTATATTCACCAATGATATCTCCAACAAGAACCGCAATTTCAAAAGCATACGGATAATTCTTTTTCACTTCTGCCAAAAGAGGATTTCTCGTATTTAACTTATACTTCAAACGATTTAATAACGTTTTTAAATGAATACCAAATCCAAATAATAATTCTTCATCATAATAAAAAATAAGATTCCGTTCTTCCGCTACTTTAAAAAGAATATGTTGCATAAATGCATATATATCTTTTCCTAATAGCTCTTCTACATTTTCATAGCGATCTCTCGTTGTAACAGCAGTACTTAATAAATGCATCGTCACATATAATACTTCTTCTTCTGGAAATAAAAATTTTAACTCTTTCTCTAAATCTCCTAAAATCTGCTTCGCAATTGTATATTCTTTCTTTATTATAAGTTCTGATTGCTCCGCATGCAGTTCTTTCATATAATGTTGACTTTGACAACGCTTTAATGCGATTGCAATATGAATGACTAAATTATCAATTTCTATATCAGATAAATATATTGTTCCGCCTTCAATATACTTTAATATAATTGAACGAATGAGTGATATATGAGGTAGCGATAAATATGTATCCGTCTGCTCAAATTGCTCATGAAACGGAGTATGGTCATAACGCGGTAAACCATATTGTGATAAACAAGAACGAATATTAAATTCCTCTCCAACAATACGTATACCATAATACGGTCTCTTCTCAATTTGTAATTTATAGCGACTACATATATCTGTAACATCTTTCATAATTAAATTGACCGTTGATTTGCTCACATAAATCTCTTCCGCTAATTCTGAAAGCTTCACATATCCCTCTGTCGTTAAAACACGCTGCAGAATGTACGCTATTCTTTCTTCATAAGAAGTTGGAATCTTTTCCGTCTGTTTTTGAAATAGACTCACACAAAATTCTTCAAATTTCTTCGTTTGTATAATTTCTAATTCGTACCCAGTCCCTCTTTGCGATTCGATTTTCGCTCCGTTTTCTTCCAATATATCATTTAATAATTTTATATCCTTTTGAATCGTCTTCGTCGATACATGTAAACGGCCCGCTAAAAAAGCTCGATTTAACATCGATTTCTCTTCTAAAAACTCCTCTAAAATAGAAATTAATCGCTGATGCACCTTTGTCATAGCTCTTCCTCTCGCTCTTTATATATAAAGGGGAAAAGCTGCTGAAATCAGTAGTTTTTCCCCTTTATATTCTCTCTATCTCTTTAATGTGAACCCGAATTTATCCCATGCTTGTAAATAATCTAATAAGAAAATTTCTTCTTCTATAATTCGACCAACTACATTTGTTTTCCCTGTATTCACCATATCTTTTAATGCAATTTGTAATTCGCCTTTATACTGGCCATATTGTTCATTATCAATTAATAAATCTCCACGCTTAATTTCACGCGTATTATGAGGTTTAAACTCTTCTTTTTTATATTTCACACGACTTTGTGTAGAACGAATCATATATTCAGATACATCTCCGCGATAAAAATGTGGTTCGTCTAATACGATAATTCTTTCTAATTCTGTCGTTGTATCATATAGTTCTATATCAAATGTTTGTTTCTCTTTATTTAATGCACCTAGTGCTTGTAATTCTTCTTCTGACGCATATGCGTTTGCAATAATAACATCATCAATTAATTCCGTCGCAAATAAATGCTTCGCCTGTGTTGTCATCGGTAATTCACGATGCTGCTCTAATGTACATAACCCTTCTGTTACTGGCCAAGGTCCGTAGGTTGCATCAAATGATGAAATAAAAGCAGCCGTTCTCATACCGTAATCTTTAAATTGTTTCGAGCATTTAATGAAATGATCGTATGATAACCCTGAATAACGATGCGGATAAAAATTATGACAACCAATTAAATTTTCACGATTTGGTCTATGACTCATAATGTTATCTACATACTTCGTACCATTGCTCATATTAATCTCAATTTTCAAACCATACGGATTATAAGTCATAATTGATTCTTCTAATCCTGAGAAACCAACATCTAAACGAATACCGTACGCACCCAATTCATGGAAGAATGATAAATCATTATACGAAATACCTAATTGTTCAAAAACAGATGGACTAATATCAACTAATACTTGGAACCCTAATGCATTCGCATGTGAGATCGTTTCTTTAAATTCTTCAATAATTTTCTCTTTTTCTCCATCCACAGATAATAAACATGTGAACACACGTGTAAATCCATATTTACTTGCTAATGTTAAATACTCCTTATCTTTCTCTACTGTTGAATGTTCTGGATAAATAGAAATACCTAATCGTCTCATATGTACACGCCTCTTTCTTCATCATATTGTAAACCTTTTCAAATATATGTAGTGAAAAAGTATATATCCCCTTCTTGTTCACTACTCCTTTGAATCCGCTTTCTTTAAAGAAAAAACAATTTCTATCATTCTTAACACCTACAAGTCTATACATCTATACTTTACATCTTTTTTTCATAGTTGTGTAGCCTTTACACAAATTTGTCAGTTTTTCACCTTAAAAATTGTTATCCGTTTTCAAGACACCTTCCTTGACTGTTGCATTGGCCAATACATATACTCGAAAGAAAAGAGAAAATTTTATATAGGGGATGAATATATGGGAGAAGCAATACTCGTAAAACGAGAACCGTTATGGACAAAAGAGTTTGTTGCTTTAATTTTTGCAAACTTATGTATGTTTTTAGGGTTTCAAATGTTAATTCCAACCTTACCTGTTTATGTGAAAGAAATTGGTGGCACAAGTTCCAATATCGGATTGGTTGTCGGCATGTTTACCGTTGCGGCACTTTTTGTTAGACCGCTAACTGGGAACGCCTTGCAAAAATTTAATAAAAAAATCATCTTAATGATTGGTACTGCTATTTGTTTACTCGCTATGGGCAGTTACCTTTTCGCCTCAACAATCTTTCTCTTGCTTGCTGTTCGTATTTTACACGGAGCTGGTTTCGGTATTACAACGACTACATATGGGACTGTCGTTTCTGATTTAATTCCCTCAGCTCGCCGCGGAGAAGGCATGGGATATTTTGGTCTTTCTGGAACAATTGCAATGGCCCTCGGTCCACTTATCGGACTATGGCTTATGCAAACATATAACTTCACAATTCTTTTTTTATGTGCATTATCGTGCACAATTGTTTCATTAATATTAACGAAACTACTTCAAATCCAAAAAACGAAACAGCCTCCACAACAATCATCTAGTACTTTTCTCGATGGATTTATTGAGCGTAAAGCTTTACTTCCTTCATTATTAATATTATGTATTACATTAATGTACGGAGGAATCGGAAGTTTTATCACACTATTTGCTACAGAAGTCGGCATAGCTGATATTAGCCTCTTCTTTTTATGTAACGCACTAGCAATCGCTGTAACTCGTCCATTCTCTGGAAAGCTATATGATGCAAAAGGCCATACATTCGTCATCATTCCGGGAGTTATTATAACGTTTACAGGTATTATTTTATTGTCGTATACGACGACAATTCCGAGCTTAATTATTGCTGCAGCATGTTACGGAAGTGGTTTTGGAGCGATCCAACCTGCACTACAAGCATGGATGATTGACCGCGTAGCACCGCATCGACGCGGCGTAGCAACGGCTACATTCTTCTCCGCATTTGACCTTGGAATCGGCGCTGGAGCGATTATATTTGGATTTATTGCTCATTTTACAAACTATGCAACTGTATATCGTTACTCCTCTCTATTACTTATTGCTTTTCTCTTCATTTACATTACAAGCATAAGAAAACAAAAGCATAGCGATAAAAACACGGAAAAAGCTGCTGGATAAATCAGTAGCTTTTTTATCGTATTAAAAAATTATTTTCCCTCGTTTTGCTGTTATAAAACTACATGCATTTTCCTACATATTTTTTTAACTTTCATCAAAAAATATACGATGAACTCGCAGACGCTTTCCTTGATATTCAACTGAACAACATTATTCTAAAAAGTGTGATTTCTTTACAAAATTAAGATTTATACAAGATGAAAACCAATAAAATACAGCTGTTTCTTTAAGGGATTGTAAACTTTTCTTCCCTTTGTAAATTTAGTGTAAATTTTACTAGCAAACCGTTTACAGTGACTCAAGGTTCAGTTAATAATTACATCGTACATGAAATTTAAGGAGTGGAATGCGTGGAATATAATGTTCAAGATATGATCTTCCAGTTCATTGGTGGATTAGGTATTTTCTTATTCGGGATTAAATACATGGGCGATGGACTGCAACAAGCAGCTGGAGATCGTCTTCGCGATATTCTAGATCGTTTTACAACAAACCCACTTATGGGTGTACTAGCAGGTATGTTAGTTACTGTATTAATCCAATCCAGTTCAGGAACAACCGCTTTAACAGTCGGACTTGTAAGTGCCGGATTTATGACATTAAGACAAGCAATCGGTGTTATTATGGGTGCAAACATCGGTACGACAGTTACTGCATTTATTATCGGAATTAAAATCGGAGAATATGCTCTCCCAGTTATGGCAGTTGGAGCAATCTTACTATTCTTCTTTAAAAATAAAAAAGTACATTCTGTAGGTCAAGTTGTATTCGGTTTTGGTATGTTATTCTTCGGTTTAGAATTAATGAGTGCAGGTATGAAACCTCTTCGTTCTTTAGAATCATTCCAAGAATTAACAGTGAGCATGAGTGATAATCCAATTTTAGGAATTGTTGTCGGTACAGTCTTTACTTTAATTGTACAAAGTTCAAGCGCAACAATCGGTATTTTACAAGAACTATTCGGTCAAGGTGCAATCGATTTACAAGCAGCTCTTCCTGTATTATTCGGTGATAACATCGGTACAACAATTACAGCTGTATTAGCAGCGATCGGTACTTCAATTGCAGCAAGACGTGCAGCATTAGTTCACGTTATCTTTAATATTATCGGTACAATTATCTTTACCATTTTATTAGTACCATTTACAAGTTTAATTCAATATTTCCAAACATCATTAAACTTGAATCCAGAAATGACTATTGCATTTGCACACGGAACATTTAACGTAACAAATACAATTATTCAATTTCCGTTCATTGCAGTTTTAGCATGGATCGTAACAAAAATTATTCGTGGTGAAGATGCAGCGATTGACTTCAAGCCACAACATTTAAATCCAATCTTTATTGAACAATCTCCAGCCATCGCTTTAACTGAAGCTCAAAAAGAGATTATCCGTATGGCTGAGTTTTCATTACATGGATTAAAAGAAGCAAATCAATTTTTAAATACACAAGACAAAAAACACGCAAACATGGCTACTCAATTAGAAGGAGCTATTAACAATTTAGATAAAAAAATTACCGAGTATTTAGTTTTACTATCAGAAAAGCCACTTTCACCTACGGATTCTGAAAAACATTCTGTTTTAGCAGGTGTTGTTGGAGATATTGAACGTGTCGGTGATCATGTAGAAAACCTTGTAGAACTTGTAGATTTCCAAATTTCAAACCGTGTTTCACTATCAGACGAAGCATTAACTGAATTAAACGAAATGCTAGAATTAACGATTTCAACACTGCAAGACTCAGTTGAAGCTTTAACAAACTTCGATACTGAACTAGCTCAAACTGTTATTGCAAAAGAACGCAAAATCGACCAAATGGAACGTGTTCTTCGTAAACGTCACGTATTACGTCTAAACGAACGCAGCTGTTCAGGTGATGCAAGTATCATCTTCGTCGATATGGTAAGTAACTTAGAGCGCATTGGCGATCACGCTGTAAATATCGCTGACGGTGTTTTAGGCGAACAAGGAAAAATCAATTTAAAACAATCATTATAATAAGAAAGAGATGCTAACTTAAGCGTCTCTTTCTTATTATATTTTAACAACTGTTCTTCCTTTTAACTTTCCTTGCAATATAAGTGCAAACTTCTTCTCTAATTCTTCTAATGTACATTCTTCTGTATAAGATAGTAATTCTTTATTTCCCCATTCTTTCGCTAAAAGCGTCCAAACATCTCTTCTCACATCTACTGGGCATTGCACGGAATCTATCCCTAAAAGGCTTATACCTCGTAAAATAAACGGATATACGGTAGTTTGTAGTTCCTGGCCTGCCACATTACCACATGTCGTTACACAACCACCATACTTTACTGTTTTTAAAGCTGTTTCTAACATATGTCCACCTACAGTATCGATAACTCCCGCGTATATCCCTTTTAACATCGGTCTTCCTGATTCATCATTCAATTCCGCGCGATGAATCACTTTTTTCGCGCCTAGACGTAGTAGCATTTCTTTCTCTTCCATTTTTCCTGTCGCTCCTACTACGTTAAACCCTAACTTACTTAATATACTAACAGCTACACTCCCTACGCCGCCTGTAGCACCCGTTACTAAAACATCTCCCATACTAGGCTTGATTCCTGCTCCAATAAGCTTATATACCGACAAAGCAGCAGTAAAACCTGCTGTCCCATACATCATACTTTCCTTTAATGACAGTCCTTCTGGTAAAGGCACGACCCAAGACGATGGCACGCGAATATATTCTCCGAAACCACCAGAGGTATTCATACCTAAGTCATATCCCGTTACAATAACTCGATCTCCTACCTTAAAAGAGTTATCTTCACTACTCACAACTTCTCCTGCAGCATCAATTCCCGGCGTATGAGGATATGTTCTCGTAACACCTTTATTACCAGTAGCTGAAAGGGCATCTTTATAATTTAATGAAGAATAATGAACTTGTATGAATACGTCTCCCTCAGGTAAACTACTTACTTCTCTCTCAACAACTTTTCTTACAAACTGATGATTTTCCGTTTCGTTCACAACGATTGCTCGGAATGATGTATGATTCATTATGCTCTCTCCTTTATCCGTCAAATTCTTCTTTATTATATAGAAGAAATAAGTAAACTTACTCATTTCTTCTTGGCTATATTTCAACAAATCTTACTTCCCTATCATTTTCTCATAATATATATTTTCATTTCTACTAAAAGCCCTTATACTTATTCTACATCTGACAAATAATATATAGAAAATCTGACTTTTTATAAATAAATTGAATTTTTACGAAATGTAAATGATTTGTAATGTTTTTTTTCGCTAAATTTCATTATAATAAGTGGATATGAGTGTCGTATTTCAATCCAAATGAAGGAGTACAAGAAATGGAGCAAAACCCATCTTTGCAAGAAAATACACGCAGTAACCCGAAAAAAAATAAGAAAAAAATAAAAATTATTATAAGCGCTATACTATTTGTTTTATTAATAGGCGGCGGTTATACTTGGTTTTTAGTAAATAAAGCATCTTCTGCTGTTCGAAATGCCGCACACGATTTAGCACGCGGTGATAAATCTGATTTACGGGATAAAGCTGTAAAACCTATTACGAACAATGTCTCTGTTTTAATAATGGGTGTTGATGAAAGCGATGTCCGGGGAAAAGAATATGGTGACGCTATAAGAACAGATGCGCTTTTACTTGCAACTTTTAATAAAGATAGCAAAACTGTTAAACTATTAAGTATCCCACGTGACACATATACTTATATCCCAATAGAAAAGAAAAAAGATAAAATTACACACGCTCATGCATTCGGTTCTGCTAAAAACGGAAAAAATGGTGGACCACAAGCAAGCATTGATGCAGTTGAAAAATTAATGAATGTTCCTGTCGATTATTTTGTGAAATTTAACTTTAAATCATTTATAAAAATCGTCGATGACTTGGGCGGTGTTGAAGTTGATGTACCAGTTGAATTTACTGAGCAAGATAGCAATGATAATGCTGAGGCTATTCACCTAGAAAAAGGTGTTCAAAAGTTAAATGGCGAAGAAGCTCTTGCTCTTGCTAGAACAAGACACATCGATAGTGATGCAATGCGTGGACAACGTCAACAACTCGTTATCGAGGCTATTTTAAAGAAACTAACAAGTGTTGGTTCTGTAACAAAAGTTGGCAACATCATTGATGATATTAACGGACAATTCGTTACAAACTTAACATTTGATGATATGCTTTCATTCTATAAATATGGATCAGATTCGGAAATTGAGAAATTACAAATCCAAGGTGATGATTGCTATATGGCAAAAGGTGACGATACTTGTAGCAAATCTGCTGGTGGTGGTCGAACTTACTACTACAATCCAGATAAAAAAGAATTAGCTAATGTTACAAATGAACTTCGTACTCATCTTGGGCTACCTGCATATACAAAGGCTGACTCAGACTCTGATTCGAAAAAGACAAAAGAATCTAAGTCTGAAAATTCAAGTGAACGCGAATCAAATAACAATGAAGTGAAAAATAAGAACAAAAATAGCAGTGAAGATACAGAAACATCGTCTAACGACAATGAATAGTAAAGAAGCAGTACTCTATGGAGGTAGAGTACTGCTTCTTTTTATTTCTTCAGAATCAAAAATCAGAACTTTCTAACTATCTTTTTTAATATTTTTAAATTATAATAAATAGTAGCAATCTATTCCAATTATCAGGGGGCTCATACATATGAAAGCTGCAGTAAAACATAACATCTCAGATTTTAAAGACTACTTAAAATCCAACGATATATACATGGAAGAAAATATAGATGAAAATGATGGCTCTGTTCATTTTTCAGTAGGATTAGAGACAGAAGCTGGCGCAAAAATTCAACTTATCGCTGCTTTCCAAAACGAACATCCTACGGTAGATATATACTGCTTCAATGTTGCTCACGTGCCTGATGCAACATCAACAAATGATATTTTACATGTTATTAATGAATTAAACACATCTTATCGCTTTGCAAAATTCACATTAAACAAGCAAAATGCAATTGATATTTCAGCATCTCTTGCATTCTCAGAACCAAACTTTAATCCAGCACTTGTCTTTGAACATACGAGAATGCTATATAAATTAGCAAATGACGAATATAAAAACTTAATGAAAGTTATTTGGGCATAAAGTAAAACTATAATCCGTTAGGTTTACGGGCAATAAATAAAAGGATGGGCTGTAAGCAGCACCATCCTTTTATTTTGATATCATATCGATCCACATTTTAACAGCAGTGCCTACAATTAAAGTGGACAATACATATTGCAGTACTTTTTGATTTAGCCTCTTCCCGACTCGTGCTCCAAGTGGCGCAGCAAATATACTGGCAACCGCAATAATTAGAGCTGGAATGATAACTACTTGCCCAGTAATCACTTTTCCTGTAGTAATCCCTATTGAGGAAATAAACGTAATAGCGATAGATGTCGCGATCGTCATGCGCAGTGGTAATTTTAAAATAACTAGCATAATGGGAACTAAAAGGAACGAACCTCCAGCTCCTATAATGCCTGAAGCTCCCCCTACAACGAACGCTAACAAGCTTGCTAACCATTTATTATACTTCACATCTCCACTATTATTTTGTTTCGGTACAAACATCATAATAGCTGCAATTGTAGCTAATGCTGCATAAACAACATTGACTGTATGTTCCTCTAATATGTTAGCACCGAAACTCCCTATGAAGCTTCCTATTAATATACTAGCTCCCATATACATAACTAACGTTTTATTCATGTCATTACTTTTCCGGTATGCCCACGCGCCTGCAAAAGTTGCAAAGAATACTTGTACCGCTGTAATACCGCTCACTTCATGTGACGTATAGCCAGTAAATCCTAGCAATACTGGAATGTATAAGATCATCGGATAATTAATAATCGCGCCACCAATCCCAACCATTCCTGATATAAACGATCCTATAAACCCAATTATAAAAAGTAATACGACTAAGCTCATCTTACATCCCCCGCCTTCTAAAAAGAAGGTGATTTAAATGAATAAGTTTACATTCCCATCCGAAGCATCTGCTAAATATGCCCCTACACCTGCAAACTCTACCCCTTCCATAATCTCTTCCTCTTTTAACCCTAATAAATCTACTGTCATTTGACAAGCTACAAGTTTAATTCCTTGTTCTTTCGCCAAATCAATTAAATCTGGCAAAGGCATTGCGTTATGTTTTTTCATAATGCCTTTAATCATCTTCGGCCCCATGCCAGCAAAATTCATTTTGGATAATCCCATCTTATCAGCACCGCGTGGCATCATTTTTCCAAATACTTTTTCTATAAATGTTTTCTTTACATTCACATGTTCATCTTTCCTTAAAGCATTTAATCCCCAGAAAGTATGAAAAATAGTTACCTCTTGATCATACGCCGCTGCGCCATTTGCAATAATATAAGCAGCCATCGCTTTATCGTAATCTCCGCTAAACAACACGATTGTCGTTTTCTTCTGTTGTTCCATATTGTTCTCCCTCCAATTACCTATAGGGGTATTATTTTTATAAAAATTGTTTCTCCCTATTCTACTTTTCCTTCCCAAGCTAACATACCACCTACCACATTGATTACTTGAAAACCGTAACTTTCTAAAAATTGAACAGCTCTTGCACTTCTCCCGCCTGAACGACAAACGATAATATATTCCTGATTTTTATTTAATTCATGCATACGAAACTCTAATAGTCCTAGTGGAATATTACATGCTTCTGGAATTCTCCCTTCTGCTACTTCTTCTACTTCACGGACATCTACGATATTTACTGCTTCTTTACGTAACAATTTTTCTTCTAATTCTTTTGCTGTCATTTCTTTCATTTTAAAGTCCCTCCTCACAAAGCATTCATACCACCTGAAACGTTTATTACTTGCTGAAACCCTAGTTTTTTCAACATCTTTGCAGCTTGCTTACTTCTCATTCCACTTTGGCAAATAACGATTACTTCCATATTTTTATCTAACTGACCTGCTCTACTAGCTAACTCATTTAACGGGATATTCTGAAATCCTTTCATATGATTTCCTCTATATTCACCTACTGTACGAACATCGATAAGTTGTTTCCCCTTTTTTTCCACTATATTCTTTAATTCTTTTCCACTGATATTTTGCACACCTTTCACTGGTAAAAATCGTGAAATAACAAACCATGCAGCAAGTACAATGAAAAGCGTACTTACTATTGTGTTCATATAACCACCCTCTCTGCATTTATAACAACATTTTTTCCTACGCCTTCTTAATCCAAAATTTCAGCACATCAGCTTCTTCTACATGCTTTACGATGTCATGACCACCTTTATTTGCCCACGCTGGAATATCCTTAACTGATCCTTTATCCGTTACATGTACTTCTAACACTTCTCCAGTTTGCAAAGTATCCATCGCTTTCTTCGTTCTTACAATCGGCATTGGACATGCTAAACCTTTCGCATCTAATACTTGTTTTATATTCATCATCAATTCCTCCAATTTGTTATTTTTATAATGACTCATGCACTGCACAACGATTTGGGCCAATCTCCATTTCACGCTCTTCTTCCACACTCGGATGAATTTTCCCCATATTCGTTTGACGAATTTCTTCATATGCATTTGGCTGAGGTGGTAAATTCTCTGTCACAGTTTTACGAAACTCCACTTCATCAGCAATATTTAATCCTACATTCTCTTTAAATAGATCTTGTAAGCTCGCACTCACAACGCCTCTTTCATCCATTTCACTTATTTTTGAATAATGAGCTGGTAAAACAATTAAATCTTGAGACAGTTCCTTATACAGTGTATATAACGTATTTCTTAAATCACTCACCCAATCTTCAGCCTTACCAGCAAGATCAGGACGCCCAATTGAATCTACAAATAAAATATCGCCTGATAATAAATAAGAATCATCTACAATAAATGACGTACTTCCAATCGTATGCCCTGGTGAGTATAATGCGTCAATTACAATTTTAGTACCCCCCACCGTAATAACAGATCCTTCAACAAGCGGTTCGTATGAGAAAACGACTTCCTCTGCATCTTTTGGCGGTAACCAATACGTACCACCTACCTTTTCAGCTAACTTACGTCCTCCGGAAATATGGTCTGCATGTAAATGTGTATCCATTACATTCGTAATCGTAACGCCATGCTCTTTCGCAAACTCCTCATATGCTTCAACCGTTCTTACTGCATCAATAACTGCTGCTTCACCATTAGAAACAACCATATAAGATAAACAGCCTTTTCCAAGACGATTAAATTGATATATACTTCCTCCGCCCTGTACATCCCCTACTTTTAACGGCTTCACATATTCACTCCAAGCTTTCATGCCACCAGCTAAATAATAAATATTTTGTAATCCAACCTCTGTTAATTGCTCTGCCACAAATATAGAAGATCCTTCTTTTGCACATACTACTAAAACATCTTTATCTTTAGGTAATTCACTTACAATATGATCTACACCATCTAACAAATCAAAATAAGGTTTATTAATAGAAGAAACTTGCTTCCCTTCAATTTTCCAATCTTCATAATCCGTCTCATTACGAACATCTAAAATGAATAACTCTCCGAATAAAACTTTCTCTGCAACATCTTTTGCTTGTAACATCTTAATGTCCATTTAATTACCCCCATAGGTATATTTTTGTTTAAAAAATTTTATTTCTCCACGTTTCCTTGCCACCCTAACATACCAGGAATGACATTTTTCACATTTAAATAACCTTTCTCATTCAACATTTGGCAAGCTACATCACTACGGTTACCAGTTCGGCAAATAACATAAATTTGCTTCGTCTCATCTAACACTGCGCTGTCTAATTCACCTAATGGTACCGAAATGGCGGATGGAATATGGCCAAAAGCAAATTCCGCTGCTTCGCGAACATCTAATACAATGCTCTCTTCTCCATGAGACAATATAGACTGTAATTCTGCATTCGTAATTGTATGAGGATATTTCACAACTTCATTCACTTCAGGCTCGTTTGCTTTCCTAACATAATGCACCAATACATCCCCCTCTTGTTTCGTCCCGATATATTGATGTCCTACTTTACTCGCCCAACTTTTTATATCTACCGTAGATCCTTTATCTGTTGCCTTAACTTCAATCACTTGCCCTGGTGCCAATCCTTCTATCGCCTTCTTCGTTTTCACAATAGGCATCGGACAAGCCAAACCTTTACAATCTAAACTCATATCCACTTTTATACTCATAATCGATTCCTCCACAATTCATATACATATACCTGTAGGGGTATATTAAAATGTTTTTGAAAATCTGTCAACACTTACGTTTGACAGATTATCGGCTTTTTACAAGTAATTGAACAGCTTCTTTAATTAACTCTTCATTTGAACCATTACCACTTTCAAACTGTTCACGCAAACACTGCTCTAAATTCGTTCCAACAACGAGTCCAATTGTACGATCAAGTGCAGAACGAGATGCTGTTAACTGTGTAATAACTTCTCGGCAATCTTTTCCTTCTTCCATCATACGAAGCACACCACGAACTTGACCTTCAATACGTTTCAATCTATTTTTCATATCTTGATTATATTCCATTCTATAATCACCTCATTACCATTATGTCACCATTTATAACCTATGACAATATATTATACCCTATAGGGTATTTTGTAAACCCCTATTTTTAATTTTTGTCTTATATGTTCGCAAACCAAAAAATAAAACCTTAATCTATAGGTTTTCATCTTCCACTAAATCTTGAAGTAGAAGATGAAAAATATCAATATACAACACGTTCTGGCAATACTGTCCCATACAACTTAAAACCACCATCTACATTCTTTACCTTATATCCCTTTTCGATTAACATACGCGCTGCAACATACCCTCTCATACCAAGTTGGCAAGTGATATATATTTCTTTGTCCATTGGTACTTCATCCAATCGATCACGTAATTCATCTAATGGAATATTAATAGAGCCTTTAATCATTCCCTGTTTTAGTTCATTAGGTTCTCGAACATCAATAAGGTACCCACCATTTTCAACAATGTGATCTATTTCATGCCATTGCACTGTGTCCACAAAACCATCTACTATATTACTTGCAGCATACCCCACCATGTTTACTGGATCTTTTGCAGAAGAATACGGCGGGGCATATGATAATTCTAAATCTGGTAAATCGATTACAGTTAAATTTGCCTTCATTGCCGTTGCAATAACATCGATACGCTTATCTACTCCATCACGCCCTAAAGCCTGTGCTCCGTAAATTTTTCCGCTTTCTTTATTAAAGATTAATTTTATTAGCACTGGCGTAGCATTCGGATAGTATCCCGCATGAGAATTTGCCTGTACATGTACTACCTCATAGGGTATATTTAATCGTTTTAATATTTTCTCATTTACTCCAGTCGAAGCAACTGTTAAATCAAAAACTTTAGCCACAGAAGTTCCCATCGTACCTTTATATAAAGACTCCGTATGACCATGAATAATATCTGCTAACATGCGACCTTGACGATTAGCTGGCCACGCTAAAGGAATCATCGTTTCTGTTTCTGTAACAAAATCTTTCACTTCAATCGCATCACCAATTGCATATACATATGGGTCAGATGTTTGAAATTTCTCATTTACCTTTATCGTTCCTCTAACTCCTAATGCTAATCCTGCATCTTTCGCTAAACTACTCTCTGGTTGTACACCAATTGCTAAAATAATCATATCTGTTTTTATAAGTGAGCCACTTTTTAAACGTACAACAGTCCCATTCTCTTCTAACGCATCTACACCATCTTCAAAAACAAGCTCAACATTGTGCACCTTCATATGCTCATGTACATATGCCGCCATTTCGTAATCAATTGGTGGCATCACTTGATTTGCCATCTCTACAAGAGTAACTTCAATCCCACGTTCTCTTAAATTCTCAACCATTTCCACTCCAATAAATCCACCACCAATAACCGTCGCATGACGTGGTTTCTTCTCATCAATATACGCTTTTATACGATCTGTATCAGGTACATTTCGTAACGTAAACAACGCCTTTGCTTCTTCAATGCCCGGAATAGGTGGAACAATTGGTTTCGCCCCTGGTGAAAGAATCAAAACATCATATTCCTCGTTATATGTTTTACCTGTAGTTACATTCTTTATAGTAATTGTTTTCTCTTCTTTATTAATCTTTACCACTTCACTCAATACACGTATATCTAAATTAAAACGCTTTGACATCCTTTCAACAGTTTGTACTAATAACTTTTGTCTTTCTGTAATAACACCGCCAATATAATATGGCAATCCACAATTTGCAAATGAAATATATTCACCGCGCTCAACCATAATAATTTGATCTTCTTCACTTAAACGACGAAGCCTTGCAGCTACTGATGCCCCGCCGGCAACTCCGCCTACTACAACTATTTTTCTGGACATATTTTAAACCTCCATATTATTTAATTTTCTCATGTACCACAAAACCTATACCTGTATGGGTATATGATAGAGTATAAAAAATTTAATTTCAATCAATATGTCTTTCTTTCACAAATTTGAAACAAAAAAAGAACTTAGATATTTCCAAGTTCTTTTTCATATAGCTCTGTTCTATAACTTTCTTTACTATTACATCAATACCTAAAAATGGTGTAGTATGAGGGCATACTTGTTTTAGATAACTGAACTACACCTACATTTAAATTTCCAAACTCAATAGTTTCACTTGAAGTTAAATATATTTCGCTTAAAATTCTTAAATACCAAAGTCTAAAAAAATGAATCCAAATGGATTTACTATATTTATTCAGACCATCTTTTAATATTATTAAACACATTGTCTGTTATCCGATTTCCAAAATTCATATTTTTATTCCCTCTTGTATGAATGGCTATTATTTTGATACCTGTATCAAAATAATGATATACAGGTGATCCACTTTGCCCTTCATAAGTATCAATCTTGTATGTTAGTCTGCTAGGATTAACACCTTCAATTGGACCATAATCTCTCCACATTGTGTAACGTTCATTTCCTATTTTATCAGCTGGATATCCAGGAATCACCGCAAGTAAACCTTTTGGTGATTCTACATAGGTAGTTCTATATCCAAACCAACCTGTATAATCTCCTGGAGACCCATTTAATTTAATCGTTCCATAATCATAATTTGAATTTTCGTTATCAGTCCATCCACTTACCGAGTAAAGTTTTGTTCCTTTATAAGGTAAATACGGTGCTTGTCCTCCATTACGTCCTGGAGTTACAATAACATTTGTTGCCCATCCACCAATTTCTTTATTGTAAATACAATGTCCAGCTGTCAGCACTGTATCTGTACTAATTAGTGCTCCTGTACATCCATAAATTTCTCCACTATTATACTGAGTTGCTATATGGACTACGGCACTATACGGATAGGAAGTTGTATCATTAACCCGTATTCGATCATCTATTCCTATAACAGAATAGGTAAGAATGTTAGGTGAATAATTTAACTTCGTATTTTCTAAGAAGGCTCCCCAATCTTCCCTACCATGTTTACGCCCTTCAAATGAAGGCGAAACAAGATCTTCTTCCCTTCGATCATTACTATACAAAGATTGTTCTTGAAAAAGTACACGTTCTCCCTCATTTGAAACTGATGTCCACGGTACATCTTCTGCATACACCTTTTGATTCACCAAAAATACTATACCAAAAAAGATAAAAAGAACACCAAAACTATAAAGAGCCAACCTACATCTTATAGAAATAAAGCTATACACCATAACTTACCTCCTATACAAATGATAGCGAACAATTGAAGATCCCTTTATAAATTCTAGTTTTTCTTTTTTTAAAAGTCAACGTAATTAATAATGATAATCATTATTAATTACGTTGACTTAACAAAATCACACAATTAGTCACATTCTTTACTCTGCGTTCAAAATTCTGTCTCATTAAAGTTTCACCTTATTACATAAATCCATAACCTTCTTCACAATCAACTCCGCAGTATTCTCTCCCGGTGGCATTAACAAATTTGTAACTGTTCCATACACAATAGGACTTAATTCTACTTCATATCCGCCATATGCATATTCGTCTTTTGTGGGTAAATAACCAAGATATCCGTTCATATATCCACCAAAGAAAATTAATTCATTTTGAAGGATTTCTTTCATTTCTAGGGCAGTTTCTGAAAATGGTTCCATCGGTATGCCAGAGAAAATCCCATCATTAACTTGAAACAGTTGCACTTCTAAACCAATACTTAACCGCCGAATACCCTGCCTATATTTCTCTAAAACGATAGTAAGCCATTCGTCCGTATTCACGCCCCACTGCTTCTCAGCTAATCGAGCCATGCTTCGTATCTCATCAATTTCAGGAATATCATTCAACTTCATTTGCATCATACTCGAAACTGTCCTTAGTTTTACAATTGGACTATATGTAACTGTTGGTAACATCGTTAATACATGTCCACTAAGTATGTAAGCCATTTGTTTTAACGCTTCCCTTGAACCGCGATATTTCGCAGTCACATTTCCAGCGGCACCTTGAACGATAATAACAGGGCAGTTCACTATCTGCTCTAGAATCTCTCTCGTCATTCCAGGATAATCCGCTGATAATTCATCACTATCACCTTTTAAAACATTCGGATGCGCAGTACAAAATACTAAAACCCCAGATAACTCCTTCGTTTCAGCATCTCTTATTGCTAACATACCAATTCGTTTATCTACAACACCATCTATATTTGTTCCCATCTTCGCTTTTCCATCAGATGTTCTCTCTCTTCGATTGACCCCAATATCACCTGTCGTAACACTCCAGCCAACTTCACATCGCTTCAAGTTTTTATTAGCAGTAACAGCACCATGCACTACATTATTTACTAAAATCGTTTTATACGACTTTACTAAAGGATGATCACCGACTGTTTCCGGCCCAGAGTGTGTATGTGTATAAACAACAGTTATTCGCTCAAATGGCACATGAACCTCACTCGCTACTCGTTCACGAATCATATTCGTATCTTCTACTAGCATCCCAATATTATCAATACTTATAAACACAGTCTTCATTTCATCTTTTTCAAATACAAAAACTGTCCCATAAATACGCTCTTCAATATTATTTATTCCTGTCTCTCTATGATATCCGACAAAATCAATACCTACAGGCGGCGTAATATCAACCTTACATACCCCTATTTTGCTCATTTGAATCGCTCCATTTCTCTATGTAACTCCCTTTTTTCAAGAATAGCATATTTAACTTGGTTCCAAATAAAAAGAACGGACACAGTATCCTATGTCCGTTCTTCCCCTCACACATACTTCCGATGCACCATCTTCCCATCATAAGAAAACACAACGCCCTTACTCTCCACAATGGACTCCATATGCACCGTTCTTCCCCATAGCTGATGAAGATATGGTAATACTTTTTCTAAGTATTTTAAATCGAGCTCGATTCCTTCGTAACTATGTTTAATGTATAATTCTCCGTTCTTTAAGTAGTCTCCATCTTCTACTACTAAGTACGGGAACCCACCATTTGTCCGCATATTTACGAGTTGATCACGCACATTCTCCCATTCTTTATCTATTACTTTATATTCTTTTCCTTGGCGCTGGAATAAGTACATATCTTCTCGCATAACAAGATCTTTATTTAAGTAGTTTCTTAGGAACGATACGTCCCATTCAATTTCGCGTACTTCAAACATTTTATCACGGCCAGATCCTGGTTTTACGCCTCGTCGCTTCATTTCTTCAGTCGGATTGTTGTACCGTTCTTCAATATCTTCAAACATTTTAATACCGAGGTAGTATGGATTAATGCTTGTTTTTGATGGCTGTACAACACCTGCATTTAATTTCGCAAATTCAATTGCTTCATCAGATGTTAAGTCCATTTCACGAAGTATGCGTTGATGCCAGTAGGACGCCCAGCCTTCGTTCATGATTTTCGTTTCAAGCTGCGGCCAAAAATATAACATTTCTTCGCGCATCATCGTTAATATATCACGCTGCCAATCTTCTAACTCACGGCTATATTCTTCAATAAAGAGAAGTAAATCTTTCTCTGGTTGTGGTGGAATTTTCTTCTTTTTACGCACATTTGAACGTTCCTGCTTTTTATTGCGATTATCTAAATTCCATAAATCATCGTATTGCGAAACCTTTTTCTTTTCTACTTCGTCCTCTTCTAAATCATCAATACTCCATGCGAGCTTCGGACGCATAAGCGACGGATCAATATGCTCTTGAATGGCAAGTACGGCATCTAAAAATGTTTCTACCTCTGCTTTTCCGTACTTATGCTCATACGCTTTCACACGGTCCGCTGTTGCCGCCATACTCTCTACCATATCTCGCTTCGTATTTGAAAAACGAATATTATTTTTGAAGAAATCACAGTGTGCTAAAACGTGCGCGACAATTAATTTGTTTTGAATTAAAGAGTTCGTATCTAATAAAAAGGCGTAACATGGATCAGAGTTAATAACGAGTTCGTATATTTTACTAAGTCCCAAATCGTATTGTAATTTCATTCTGAAAAATTGTTTTCCAAAACTCCAATGTGAAAACCTTGTCGGCATCCCATATGCACCAAATGTATAAATAATTTCCGCTGGACATATTTCATAACGCATCGGATAAAAATCAAGCCCAAATCCAGTCGCAATTTCCGTAATTTCCGCAATCGCATATTGCAGTGCTTTATCGTCACTTGCTCTCATTATTTTCCCTCCTTACACTTTCCCTTAAGAAAGTGTATGATGAAAAACAAGCTTTCATGAGGATTGATTGCATAATAAAAAGACACCCCCGCAAAAACGAGAATGTCTCATCTATTAACCTTCAATAATCTCCATCTTCTCCGTAATCGGAGTACGAGCTTTTCCTTCTGGCGCTTTATCGAAATAGCCGATATGAAGAATTCCAACGATACGTTGTCCTCTTGTTAAACCGATTCCTTCTATAAATAATGGATTGTAGTTTAATCCGCCTGATTTCCAAACGCAACCTAATCCGCGTTCCCAAGCAAGAAGTTGGAAGTTTTGCATAAATGCACATGTTGCAGCGTAATCTTCATCACGTTGAATTTGACGCGGATCTTCATTCATATATACAACGATTTGTGCAGGCGTGCTTAAGAAACGATCTGATAAAATTTTACCGCGTTTCGCTCTTTCTTCTTCTGTGAAAGAGTTTAATACTGCATCTACTAATTTCTTGCGGCCTTCTCCGATGTATAGTTTACAATTCCATGGTTCACGGTGCTTATGATTTGGTGCCCATGTTGCATCGTTTAATAGTTCAATTAATAGATCTTTTTCTACTGCTTTGTCTGTAAATGTACGAACAGAGCGCCTTTCTTTAATCACATTAGCGATGGAAGTATATGTAGTCATATTTATCTCTCCCTTATTTTTATCTATATGTATAATTTTATCTTCATTATTGATATTGATTTTCAATTTCGATTATACCTTAGTTTTTTACTATTAATCAATGTTTTATGTTGGAAAACTTCTAAAAACGTCATTCCATGCTGTGAATAAAAAAACTTAACTTGTTCACAAGTATTTCACATTTTATGGAAATGATATGTGTACAGTTTTCCACACTATCCATCTAGGAGGAGTTTATATGTACAAAAAAATCGCGGTAAGTATGACTATGGCAGCATTATTATGCGGAGCAATTATCTTCCCGGCTTCCGCTGCCACACCGAAAGAAGTAACAATGCATCACCATAAACCAATTTCAGAAGAAGAAATGCAGTCGCTAGAAAAGCTCGGCTATAACAAACATGAAATTTGGAAAGCTGCTCACATTGCAAGAATGAGTAAAAAAGAAATAAAAGACGTTTTAGCTTACTATAAACAAAATAACTCTTGGGAGAAAACAGCAAAGCATTTCGGTGTAGATCCTAGTAAATTGAAAAAGCATCATATGAATAAAGAAACGAAAAAAGCACTACTGCAAGAATTAGCAAATATGCAAAAATCTACACCAGATGGACTAAAACAAAAAATGAAAGAATATAATATCGGATTACGTCAGCTCACGGTATTAACAATCATCTCTCAAAAGAGTAATACCCCTCTTGATGATGTACTAAAAATGAAAAAAGACGGTATGGATATTAAACAAATCGCGGAAAAATTAAATGTTAAAAGAGAAGATATACGAGCAGAGATGATTAAATTAGTGAAGTCTATTAAAGAGAAGAAAACAAATTAACACGCAAAAAAGGAAGAGGTATTCACTGCTCTTCCTTTTCTTTATGAACTTTCAACTTTGAAGTATAAATTCCCGTCTTTCCCAAAAACTAACATAAACAAATGATGTAGTAAGGGGGGAGAAAATGTTTCGTTTATCGTCTAAAAAGAAGAAAAAAACAATCTGTTCCATTCCAGAGTTTATCCTCACTATGAAAGAATCTAGTGATTTCGTTTCCTATAACATCGTAGAAGATGGGACACTATGTTTGTTTTATTATAAATCTACAGCTGAATCACTCCTCATTAATCGATTCATTTTAACACCTGTAAAAAGAGAATTAGATCGCATTGAAAATATAAGTGACATAGCAAATATTGTTACACTCGAAGGGATCATCACCAATCCTTCTATTGATGATATTCGTGAAAAATTATTAGTTGGGTATGTACTCATACAGATAAAAAACGATTCTCAAGCAGCAGAATATGCACTTATTCGTGCTGAAAGTTCAGTTTTAGGTACACGATTATATAACGATACCGAAAATGAATATAGTGTAATCGGTCCAAAAGTCGGATTTGTTGAAAATATTGATACAAATACACACTTACTTCGCCGAAATATAGTAACAGAACAATTGGTTTTCAAAGAAGTTATAGTTGGCTCTATATCAAAAACAAAGGTGATAGTTGCTTACATCGAAGGCATTACAAATGAACAACACATCAATACTGCAATGCAGCGCTTACAAGATGTTGACTTTGATGTTCCTTTTGATGCAACTATGATCGAACAGTTTATTAGCGATAATAGTAACTCACCCTTCCCTGTTTTACTACCTACAGAGCGGTTAGACCGCTCTGTGTACGCATTACTGAATGGAGGCGTTGTTATTTTAACAGACGGTTCACCTTACGCATTAGCTGGACCAGCGACGTTACTTGATTTCTTCGTCTCGCCAGAAGATTATTATTTACCATGGATAGCAGGCTCATTTCTTCGAATGGTTCGCTTTTTCGGAGCAGCATTCTCACTATTTTCATCAGCTATTTATACAGCTGTATTAACGTATCACTATCAAATGATTCCTGTGGATTTACTAGGCCCGATTATTTTTTCAAGAGCTAATGTACCCTTTCCGCCCATTTTAGAAGCACTTTTTTTAGAAATCACAATCGAATTGCTCCGTGAAGCTGGAGCACGATTACCTACAAAAGTTGGACAAACAATCGGCATCGTTGGCGGGATTGTAATCGGTCAAGCATCTGTTCAAGCTGCTTTAACGAGTAACATTTTATTAATTGCAGTTGCTTTATCAGCACTCGCTTCTTTTACAACACCAACTGTAAAAATGTCTTCTACTATCCGGATACTACGATTTCCACTTATTCTTTTAGCTGGTGCATTTGGGGGCTTAGGTCTTATTGTAGGATTCGTACTCATATTAGCTCATTTAATTCGCTTAAAATCACTTGGATCACCTTATTTATTACCTCTATATCCATTTCGCGGTTTAGGGACAGCAGAAGGACTCCTTCGCCTTCCATTTAGTCAAACTGCAGAACGCGCTTCTTTCCTAAGGCCCAAAAAGAAATGGCGCTATGACCCGAACAAAGCGAAAGAAAAACACGACGGTGAGGAAAAATGAAAAATATTTTATTATGCTTTTCCATTATCATTTTAATTGTTCAATCTGGTTGTACAGAAGCATATATAGTTGATACACAGCGAATGATTCACGTAGGTGGATTCGATATAATAAAAGATAAAAAATTTCGCGGAACCATTTTATATCCCGATTACACAAAGGGCGTACAATCTAAACCAGAAACTCAATCAACGCATGCAGGTACAATTGAAACAATCTCTTCCCTTCTAAACGCCAAATCTCCACATACGATCGCTGTAGGTCAAATGCGTGTTGTCCTATTTGGAAAAGCATTTGGTGAACATGGACTTGGAGATGTTATTAACAACTTACAACGTGATCCTAACATTGGCCGTGATGTGCAGCTAGCACTTGTAGATGGTTCAGCAGAAGAATTACTGAAACATGTCAGAATAAATGGATCACTTTATTTATCTGATTTATTGGAGCAAAATATAAAAAACGAGACAATCCCGCGGACAGCTTTAAATATTTTTTTATATAACTTCTATTCATCTGGATGCGATCCATTTCTTCCTTACATTCAAGTATCAGAAGACAAATCTGCTTCCATTAAAGGACTAGCTTTTTTAAAAAAGGATAAAGTGGCTATGTATACAGATAAAGCAGGATCTTTTTTATTTAAATTGCTCATTAATCCAACGAAAAATGGCCGTTACGAAGTCCCAATACGTCAAGGTAAACATAAAGGCTTAGTCACAACCCAAAACTTATCTGGAGATAGTGTTTGTTCCCTTTCCAACCCCGGTGACATTCCGAAAGTTCACATTCGCCTAAAATTAAATGGACTTATAAAAAATGCCCCTGACTGGCTTGATTTATCAAAGAGTAAAAATGTAACTTACGTAAAAAAACATGTAGAAAAAACGCTTGAGAAGGATTTAAACGAATTAATAAAACAATTCCAAGAAAAAGAAATTGATCCAATCGGTATACGTGAAGAAATTCGTAGTCACTCAAGAAAATGGAGCATGAAACAAATTCAAGATATGTATCCAAACGTAGACGTTGCCGTTAATGTAAAAATTAATATCGTACAATCTGGTATTGGAGAATAGTGAGGTGCTATCATGGCTGAACAAGATAAAACACATACTGTTTCCCCTTATTTCACATTCCTTCTATTACACTCCCTTCAAATTGGGGTAGGTGTGTTAGGATACCAAAGGATTATTGCGCAATATGCTGGGTATGATTCTTGGATTTCCCTTATCGTTGCGGGCATTGCAACTCATATCGTACTATTTTGCATGCTTAAAATGTTAGAAAAAGATAATGATTTAATGAATATTCATACGACATGTTTCGGAAAGTGGATTGGAAAATTTTTTTCCGTATGCTTTGCTGCATATCTTTTATTATTTTGCCTTACTGTTCTTCGTTCATATATTGAAGTGATTCAAGTTTGGGTCTTTCCTACAATTAAACCGTGGAAATTAACTTTACTATTTTTACTTGTAGCTTATTACATAATTAGGGGCGGGTTTCGTTCTGTAACAGGAATATGTTTTTGGGGCGTCATAATACCGATTTTCGTCCTGCTTTTCTTAGTTTTCCCAATGAAATATGCACATGTTCGTAACATTTTTCCAATTCTTACTCATTCACCTTTAGACATTTTAACTGCAGCGAAAGCATCTGCATTAGAATTTCTTGGATTTGAAGCAATCCTTGTCTTTTATCCATTTATTAGAAAAGGAAAATCGTTAAATAAATGGGCACATGGCGGTATTGCTTTTACAACAATTCTATACGTAATACTAGCCATCGTTTCCCTTATGTACTATAGTCAAGGGCAACTACACCATACCATTTGGCCAACATTAACGATGCTAAAAATCATTAAAGTTCCTTTCATCCAAAGGTTTGAGTACATTATTATTTTCTTATGGTATCTTATTATTTTACCTAATCTTTGTTTAACCATTTGGTCTTCTTGTTGCATTAGTAAAAGATCTTTTCACATACCGTTTAAAATCACACTTCCATTTTTTATCGCAGCTATTTTTATTTCATCCTTATTTTTCACAAACCGTGAAAGTATCAACACATTAAATACCGTACTATCTCAAGCGGGTTTATATATTGTATACGCTTATATCCCAATTTTATTTCTATTCCATTCGCTAATATGGCGCTTCAAAAATCAGTCAAAAAAATCTTCAACCGATACACCGTAATCTCTGATACAATTTGATTAATACATTTGTAAAGGGGACAAGCGAATGAAAAAGTATGTATTTTCTTTACTTGCAGTACTAAGCTTAATTCTTGCTGGATGCGGAAGTACTGGTACAAATGACCAAAAATCTTCTGAATCAAAAAAAGAAGAACATGACCACGCATCGCACACTCAGCAAGCTGACATTCAAGAGAAAACAAAAGGAGTCGACACACTTCCGACCTTCCTAGATAAGCTTGATCCACAAATGAAAGATATCTACACCGTCGCTGGACAAAATACAGAGCTATTACATTGGATTCCATGCTATTGTGGTTGCGGTGAAAGTGTAGGACATAAAAATAATAAAAACTGTTTTATCCGTGAAATTAAAAAAAATGGTGAAGTTGTTTGGGATTCCCACGCAACGACTTGCGTCAATTGCCTAGAAATCGCAGTTGAATCTGCTTCCATGAAACAAAAAGGAAAATCAACGCTGGAAATTCGTAACTATATCGATAATAAATATAAAGAAGGCTATGGTAAACCAACACCTACGCCAATGCCAAAAGCTTAAAAAACGAGGAAACTCCTCGTTTTTTCTTTTCATTCACTTTTTTTCTTAACAAATTCTTTCAAGTGTATTTCTCCTTACTTATCACACACTATATATAACTCTCGGTAAGGAGGGTACACAGTGCAAACATATAACGACTATGATAAAGCTCTCTATTACACGTATTGCTGTAATTGGGATAAATTACTCGTTCTCATGGTTCAAACGAACGATCAATTATTTTCTAAGCGTATTGAGCATTTTTTACACGCTTATCAATACAGTAAAGAACTCCCAGAAGTTGATAAACAATTGCAGCTCCTATTTCAATATATTGACCACGCATCCCAAAAGTCGCATGTAGAAGAAGTAGAACAAATTCAAATGTAAACTATAGCGCTATTCTCTTCCGGAGAATGGCGCTTTTTAAAATATTTATATCAATAAAAGTTTCTCCTTATAAAACTTTTATTGATAAACATATTTTTTCTTTCTTTTCCATACCACTTCATACTATAATTTAGTATGTAACTATTATAAGAGAGGTATAAAATATGGGACGAGAAAAAAAGCAAGAATATGCTTTACTTACCGCATGGGGAGCTTCTTTTATCGCTACACTAGGAAGTCTGTACTTTTCCGAAATCATGAAATTTGAGCCTTGTGTTCTTTGTTGGTATCAACGTATTTTTATGTATCCATTCGTTTTATGGCTCGGTATCGCTGTGGCAAAGAAAGACTATCGCATCGCAAATTATTCTTTACCAATCGCAACTATTGGTGCTTGTATTTCTTTATATCACTATGCAATTCAAAAAGTCGCAGCATTTTCAGCTGCTGGGGCAGCTTGTGGACGTGTACCATGTACGGGAGAATACATAAACTGGTTCGGCTTTGTGACAATCCCGTTTTTAGCACTTATCGGCTTTATTACAATCGCTGTTTGTAGCTTTATTGTCATCAAAAACAAATAAGGAGATGAAAGAATGAAAAAAATGCTCATATTTGGTGGTATTATTATCGCCTTGTTTGCGGCAATTTTCGCTGTAACACAAATGGAAGAAAAAACTACTACCAGCCAAAAAATGGAAGGAGGAAGTGCTACTGGTAGTCAAACAGATGGTCCTGACTACTACACAAATAAAATCTCTCTTTCAGATCTTCAAAAGAATTTAAAAGAGAAAAAAGAAGAAACAGTATACTTTTATCAAACATCTTGCGTTCATTGCCAAAAATTATCTCCTGTCGTAGTGCCAATGGCTAAAGACTTGAACGTTGATATGAAAGTTATGGATATTGAAAAATTAGATGCTCCTTGGGATGAATATAAAATTCAAGGTACACCAACAATCATTCATTTTAAAGATGGCAAAGAAGTGAGCCGTATTAGTGGTGAACAGCCGAAAGACAAATTAAAAGAATGGCTTGAGCAAACGAAAAAGTAACGAGAAAAGGAAACTCCTTCTACACATGAAATGGGCGTAAAATCCCACACTAATGTATAAGGAGGGGGTTTTATGCCAGAAGTAAGATGTTCTGTTTCCAACTGTTCTTTTTGGGGACAAGGTAACTTTTGTCAAGCAAGTGCGATCATCGTTCAGCCTGATGCAGATGAAACTGGTCAAACTGAAAATGATTCATATACAGCTGCTGTTTTAACAAACGAGACGCTAGAAAGTTCTGTAGCAACGAGTGTAGAGACTTGTTGTCATACATTTAGGCCTAAATATTAAACATAAAAAGCATACGATTCATCGTATGCTTTTTTACATCCCTCTCCAAAAATCATGCATAATAAAAAAGTACAAAATAACGAGAACAGCCGTCCCGCATAGGGTAATGCGCCGATATATACTCTTCTCTCCTTCCCTCGCTTTCACAAACGCCCAAATAAATCCGAAGAATAATATTAAATCAACATATGGAACATAAAAAGAAAAGACGAGAAACGCATATAAATACACGATAAATAAACAGGTCGTTACTAAGAAAACTTTAAACGCAAATTCACTTTTCATAATATAACCGCCCCCTATCTGTACTGTATTATATTCAGCAAAATACAATAGTTGCAGTTAAACTCCAAGTATAAATAAGCTACCGTCTATAATACGGTAGCCATTACGGAACATTGTATTTCCGTTTATATATATTACTTAAAATCGAAGAAGGAATTTGCTCGTAACGAATTTTCTCTCCTGTTTCATCTATAATATACGAATTGTTTCCTATATAATATATTCCATCTTTTCGTTTTGAGTACACCGGATATCTTTCATTTGGCAATACAGTTTTTACCTTTGTTAACTGTCCATTTGGTTCTTGCCAATATATATCCGCGCGGTCTACTAACGTAAGTATTCCAATTTGTTCTTTTTCTATTTTTCGACCATTCCAGCTCACAACGCGATAACCAAGCTTATTCGCTTCATATTCGGGGCTCGTATGAAAACGAGAAATGATTACTTTTGTTTGTAATTGTACCCGGTCATATAACCATTGTATATCCCTGTCATGCATGCGAATACAGCCATTTGATTCCCTACTTCCAATCGTCCATTCCCGGTTTGTCCCATGAATCGCATATTCATTCTTATCTAGCCCAAGCCATCTCGTACCAAGAGGGTTATTCGGTGCACCCCCAGCTATTTTTTTTCGATGGTATTCTTTATTTTTAAATTTCGTTATAATACAAAAATTACCTTCAGGCGTAGGTGTACGATCTCTTCCAGTCGTTACTGGAAATGTTTTTGTGTAATTTCCATTCTCAAAAAAAGACAACTGGTTTGTCGTAAGATTAACTAGTATTAAATGATCTGTATCAGCAAAAGCACTAACCGGTAGGAAGAAAAATAATAGTAAGACGAAACATACCCTTTTCACCTATATCCCCCCTAGCGCTCACCATAATAATTGTAATTAGCTTTACTTTGCTCTTATAAATGAAAACTATCCATTTACAATAACGCCCCCATTTACATGTATCATTTGTCCGGTAACATAAGAAGAATCACCAGACGCTAAATATACGTATGCCGGCGCTAACTCATATGGTTGACCAGGCCGTTGCATCGGGACATTGCTTCCAAACTGAGAGACTTTCTTCTCATCAAAGCTCGATGGAATAAGCGGTGTCCAAATCGGTCCCGGTGCAACACCATTTACACGAATCCCTTTTTGCACTAATGATTGAGAAAGTGATCTTGTAAACGCTACAATTGCTCCTTTCGTTGCGGAATAATCAATTAAAGTTTCATTTCCTTCGTATGCAACGATAGACGCGGTATTTATAATGACATCCCCTTGCTTTAAATGAGAAAGTGCGGCTTTCGCAACGTGAAAATAAGAAAAAATATTAATACGAAAAGTCTTTTCTAGCTGTTCTGCTGTAATATACTCTAGTCCTTGCTGCGGATATTGCTGCGCGACATTATTTACTAAAACCTGTAAACTACCTAGCTGCTGGACGGTCTCTTGAACAACATCTTTACAATGCTGTTCATCACTTAAATCACCCGGCAACAATACACACTTTACACCTTCTTTCTCAACATATTGCTTCGTCTCATTAGCATCTTCTTCCTCATCTAAATAAGCAATCGCAATATTTGCTCCCTCTTTCGCAAAAGCGATGGAAACAGCTCGTCCAATCCCACTATCTCCCCCTGTAATTAATACATTCTTTCCTTTTAACTTTTCGCTACCTTTATAATTTGAATCTTCAAACTGCGGAAGTGGATTCATTAATGATTCAATACCAGGCTGTTTATTTTGATGTTGCGCTGGCATTGTTACAAAGTTTTTTTGCTGTGGCATAGCTTCTTTCAACTCCTTTTCCTTATAATGTGCATAATAAAAACTGAAATTCACACATCAAGTTACGATTAATATTCGAATTTAAGACACAAAATATGAATTGTTGTAAACTTTTTATACAAAACTATTGCAAAATAGTTAAAAAACGAATATTATATATAACTGTTGTGAAAATTATTCGTAAACAGAAAGGATGTTTATATGTTTAACCTTTCAAAACATAAAACTTCTATTAAAACTGAAATTATGGCAGGTATTATTACCTTCTTAACAATGGCATATATCATTGTCGTAAACCCTGTTATCCTTGGGGATGCAGGTGTTCCATTTGAACAAGCATTTACAGCAACAATTATCGCTGCTGTTGTCGGAACATTATTTATGGCAATCTTTACAAACTTACCAATCGCAATCGCGCCAGGTATGGGATTAAATGCTTACTTCTCTTACTCTGTTGTAAAAGCTCATGAAAGCATGACTTTCGCAATTGCATTCTCTGCTGTATTCGTAGCAGGTATGATTTTAATTTTGTTATCATTCACATCTTTCCGTACAAAATTAATGGAAGCAATTCCTGAAAACTTAAAACATGCAATTACTGCTGGTATCGGTCTTTTCATCGCCTTTATCGGTTTACGTTTAACAGGTATCGTTACAAAAAATGATGCAAACTTAGTTGGACTTGGTGATCTTCACTCTGCTCCAGTTCTACTAGCATTGGCTGGGCTTGGAATTACTATTGTTCTTATGTCTTTAAATGTAAATGGCGCACTATTTATTGGTATGCTATTAACTGGTATTATCGCTTTCTTCACAGGACAGTTAACATTCTCAAACGGTGTTACATCAATGCCTGGATTACCAGAAGGAATTATCGTTTCAAATCCAATTACTGCTGTATCTGACGTAATTAACTACGGATTATACGGCGTTGTATTCTCATTCTTCCTTGTTACATTATTTGATACAACAGGTACATTACTTGGGGTAGCTCAACAAGGTGGATTTATGAAAGACGGAAAACTTCCAAAAGCTGGACGAGCTCTTCTATCTGACTCATTCTCAGCAACAATCGGTTCTATGTTCGGAACAACACCATCAACAGCTTACATTGAATCATCTGCTGGTGTTGCAGCTGGTGGTCGTACTGGTTTAACAACTGTTACAGTAGCTGTTCTATTCGCACTAGCAGCATTCTTCGGACCATTAGTAAGTGCTGTTTCTGGTGTATCAGCTATTACTGCACCATCATTAATTATCGTTGGTAGTCTTATGATGGGTTCAGTTCGCCACATCGATTGGGACGCATTTGATGAAGCATTCCCAGCATTTTTAGTAATCTTAAGCATGCCACTTACATCAAGTATCGCAACAGGTATCGCACTTGGATTTATTTCATACCCACTTATGAAAGTGGCAAAAGGTAAATTCCGTGCTGTTCACCCACTTGTATATGTATTTGGAATTTTGTTTGCTTATCAATTGATATTCTTACCACATTAAAATCCCTCTTTCTGAGGGATTTTTTTATAAATACTGTTTGACAACACCATTCGTTTGTGGAATAATTCAAAATAGTTAAATATTCGATGTCTTATCAAGAGCAGGTGGAGGGATGAGCCCTACGAAGCCCGGCAACCGACCCATTTATGGGCACGGTGCTAATTCTTACAACACATTGTGTTGAAAGATAAGAGTAATATGATAAGGCGTCTTTTCTATATGAAAAGGCGTTTTTTATTTTCACTCCCTCCTCTCTCTTTTTAGTTTAGGAGGGATTTTTTTATGAAAAAATTATGTTCCATCGTACTTATTTTTCTCTTATTTACATTAGCAGCATGTACAAATGAACAAGATGCTATCTCTTCACAAAAGCAACAAACTGTGAGAAAGGCGACTACAACGGTAGAAAATCAATTACAAACAGAAATTCCAAGCCAAATGAAGAAGCCATTAAAAATCGCATTAATTATGCAAATGTCCATTGGAACTTTTTCCTCTCAATATATTGAGGGTGTCAAAAAACAAGTTGAGCTATTTGGCGGCAGTGTACAAGTCTACAATTCTGATAACGATTTAGCAAAAATGGCTGCAAATTTAGATACTGCTATTAATTCAAAAGTGGATGGTATTTTAATTGATCATGGCCGTTCTGAAGCACTAAAACCTGGAGTAGAAAAAGCGTTACAAGCGAACATTCCCGTAGTTGCGTTCGATAACGATCTACGCTTGCCAGGTGTGACAATTATTGATCAAGATGACTATAGTCTTGCATGGAAATCATTAAAAACGTTAGCGGAAGATTTGAATGGACAAGGAAATATCGCAGTTGTATGGGTCGGCGGATTTGCTCCAATGGAACGTCGCAATGTTATCATTGATGCTTTTTATAAACGGTATCCAAATATAAAAGAAGTTGCAAGATTCGGTACTGCTAGTAATAACACACCGCTCGATACACAAACACAAGTAGAAGCTTTACTAAAGAAATATCCGAAAAAAGGCGATTTACAAGCTATTTTCGCTTCGTGGGATGAGTTTGCTAAAGGGGCTGTTAAAGCACTTGAACAAGCTGGTCGTACAGATATAAAAGTATATGGCATTGACTTAAGCAATGAAGATTTACAACTCATGCAAAAAGAAAACTCACCTTGGACTGCTACAGCTGCAACTGATCCAGCTGAAGTAGGTAAGGTTCAAGTACGATTTTTATACAAAAAAATTGCTGGTGAACAAACGCCAGATATTTATTCACTAGAACCTTATTTAGTAAAGAAAAATAGTTTACCAAAAGAAAATATAACAATGGATCAGTTATCAAAATATATAAACGGTTGGGGAGACTCAAAAGATGCATATTCCCCTTGGATGAAAAAATTAGAGAAGGAGAAAAAATGATGACGTTCTCTCTTCAAAACATTACACATTCTTATCATGTCGCTACACCTGTTCTAGAAGATGTTTCTATTCATATTCAAAAAGGAAAAGTACACGCTTTACTAGGCATGAACGGTGCGGGAAAAAGTACTTTACTAAAAATAGCAACTGGTGAAATTCAACCAGTTGTTGGCGATATAAAAATTGATACTCAGTCTGTTTCCTTTACTTCACCGCGCGATGCAAAAAAGCATGGCATTTCTTTCGTAACACAAGAAGTAGATCACGGACTTATTCCCGGATTATCTGTATTAGAAAATGTACTAATCGATCATATAGCAATGCAAAATAAAGTACTATTTTCAAAGTCCAAATTAGTCGCACTTGCTAAACAACATTTGCAAACTGTACAGGTAAATTTAAATGTTTCGGAAGATGTTTCAAACTGTTCATTACATGAAAAACAATTACTTCTTATCGCAAGAGCTTTATCTAACAATACAAATTACCTTTTATTAGATGAACCTACTTCTTCTCTTGGACCAAAAGAAGTTGAAACCTTTGGGAAACTATTAAAAGATTTAACATCAAAAGGAATTGGCATCCTTTTAGTTTCTCATCGTTTATCAGAGATTCGAAATTTCGCGGATGATGTAACTGTATTACATAACGGTCAAGTTGCCCTTTCTGAAACCATTACAACGATTACAGATCAACAAATTGTGGAAGCAATGACTGGAAAACAACTTACACTTCCTATTAATACCGCACCAAAAACCGGGAGCGAGGAACTATTTAAAGTACAAGAGCTTCTATTACACGAAGGTCATTCTCCCCTTTCTCTTACAATACGAAAAGGAGAAACTGTTGTGATATACGGATTAATTGGAAGTGGAAAAACAACACTTGCTGAAACGTTATTTGGTGCTCTTCATACTTATCACGCAGAAATAGACGGTCAAAAACTAACGATTAAAACACCACGAGATGCGATTAAAGCGAAAATCGCACTTGTACCAGAAGAAAGAAGAAAACAAGGCGTATTTCTTTCGGAAGATATTATAAGTCACACAAATTTACATCAATCAGGTTGGAAACGAAAACAAACCGAATTAAATGATGCTACTACAGCAATTTCTTCTTTCGGTATTTCACCAAATGACCCAAAGGCACTTATTCATTCACTTAGCGGTGGAAACCAACAAAAAGTCTCAATTGCAAAGTGGAGTGGATTCAAACCTAATCTATTTCTTTTAGACGAGCCAACTAAAGGTGTAGACATCGCTGCGAAACAAGACATTTTTCAATTCATTCGCAACATTACAGAAAACGGAAGTTCCGTAATTTATTTCACAGGAGAACAAGATGAAGCGTTGCATATCGCTGATCGCATTCTTATACTGGCAAACGGAGAATTTGTAAGTGAATACTTACCAAGCGAACTATCTCCTGAACAGCTTTTACATTTATCTGAAGGGAGCTATTCCATTGAATCTCGTTCATAAAACGAAAACTAAGAAACTATATTTACCTACTCATCTTTTTTATCAATTTAGTACAATTGCTATTATTATAGGTGTTACAATTTTTTTCTCTATCGTCAATGATTCTTTTTTAACATATAACAATATTAGTGATATTTTACGTTCTATTTCCATCGTAACGTTACTTGCAATCGGCGTTACCTTTACATTGATTGTAGATGGATTTGATTTATCAGTCGGCTCTACCGCTAGTTTAGCAACAATTGCAGCTGCTTCTTGTCTCGTTTTATATCGACAAGAACTATTAGTTACACTCCTTGTTCCTATTCTTTGCGGATTATTAGTTGGATTATTAAATGCACTACTCGTTATCCAAATTAAACTACCCGATTTACTAGCTACATTAAGTATCATGTATATCGTTAATGGACTACACTTAACATTTTCAAAAGGATCCTCAATTTATGAAGGAATGTCCGGTGCAACAGGACATTTTATTCCATCCTTTTTATTTATCGGTCAAGGTTCCGTCTTAGGAATTCCAGTCCCTGTCATTATCATGCTTACTGTCGTTTTAATTGCACATCTATTTTTAGAAAAAACAACGTACGGTCGTTTCTTTTATATGACTGGTGGGAATCGAGAAGCTGCTAGATTAGCCGGTATTCCTACTGATCGTTACCGTGTATATGCTTATATGATTAGTGGTTTACTAGCTTCTATTGGCGGCATTATTCTATGCAGCCGCGTTGGAACAGGACAAGTTTCAGCTGGTGCTCCATTATTAATGGATGCAGTCGCAGCTGCCTATATCGGTTA
Organism: Bacillus sp. N6; assembly: GCF_052805735.1. Lineage (NCBI taxonomy): Bacteria > Bacillati > Bacillota > Bacilli > Caryophanales > Bacillaceae > Bacillus > Bacillus sp. N6. The sequence continues at coordinate 762,777 of NZ_CM127843.1, read as the reverse complement.
CGCAATGTTCGGTGCCAAGAAACCAAATATAGTCGGAACATTCCTCGGCTCGGTATTAATTGGAATTATATTAAATGGACTCACAATGATGAACGTTCCTTATTATGCACAAGATATTATTAAAGGCAGCATTTTAATTACAGCTTTAGCCTTTTCATTTATTAAAAAGAAGCGTAAATAAAAAGAGAGCATCGAATTCGATGCTCTCTTTTCCCTTTGCAACAATCACCCGAAAGCCTCCACGATTACTAAACTATGAAAAAGATAACAGCAGTTAAAAATTATTAATATTTCTCATTCACCTGTAATTCTTTACTATACTTTTGAATGAAAACTGATGAAATAACCATTACTATGCCCACACTAAAACCAATAAGTTGATCTAATAACATTTCATCATGAATAAACCAGCGAAGTAAAAATACACCCCCAAAAATAAGCATCATGATAAATCCAGTATGTCTAAGCCCTTTATATACATTTTCCATATGTATCACCTCTCCACATACTTTTATCCATATTATACCATAATCTAAAAACGTGTATAACCAACATTCGGTATTGAAACCAATAATAAAAAGACTGCAGAGAACTCCATCTCCACAGCCTAATTATTATTTTTGCAAAAACGCCTGCAAATCTGCAAATTGTCTCTTTGCATCTTCATAGCCTTGCTCGTATAAATTTTGTAGTTTTGCTGTATCTTTTTCCATACGATCTACTTGAAGCGGCACTTCTGGGCGAATAACAAATAAATTACCAGCTTGCTCTTCTTTTTCAATATAGTGAAGTGTTTCATTATACACTTCATAACGATTCAACATCGTGTTAACAAGATTCGGATATTTTTTATAAGCTTTTCCTGCAATCCATCCGAATTTTGATTTTTTCTTCGCGTAACCATGATTTCTCGTTAAAATAACGACTGATTTTTTAAATCCATCTTCCTGTGCTTTACGAACTGGAATTGGATCAGAAATCCCGCCATCTAATAACTGCTTACCACGATAATTTACTACTGGTGCAATGAAAGGCAATGAACTAGACGCTTGTAATAAATTTAGTGCATCATCATTCGTTCCTTCTTTCTCAAAATAAACAGATTGTCCTGTTTCACAATCCGTCGTTCCTACAAGGAAACGTTCTGGGCTATTAAAGTATGTTTCAAAATCAAACGGAACATGCTTTTCTGGAATTTCATGAAAAATGAAATCCATATCAAATAGCTGACGTTTTCTCCATAAGTTTTTATACGACAAATATTTCGGATGTGATGCATAATCAATATTGACCGTTTTATTTCTATTTCTTTGTCTGGAAAGATACGACGCTGCATGACAAGCACCAGCTGATACTCCGATTACATATGGAAAATATAAATCTTGTTCCATAAAGTATTCTAATATCCCGCCCGTGTACACACCACGCATACCGCCGCCTTCTAATACTAACCCCGTATTTTCAAGCATGTTACTCTCTCCTCTATATATATTGACTCTTTAATTATTCACCATGTTAAGTATCTTTTTCTATTATATATGAGTTCTTTCAGAAATTATATTTAAAAGACTTGAGAAAAAAGAGTTTTTTCTTCCAATTATATTTCCAAATGATCGGAGACATCCTTTATAAACCTTTGAATAAAGTCTTGCTCTTCTTTCGTATATCCATCTAAAAGTAACAGCCACTTTTCTTCAGCTTTTTTATGCAATTTTTCATGAGCTATATATATTTCATTTCCACTTTCCGTTAAACGGAAGAATATTTCCTTCTGATTATCTAACATTTGCATCTTCTCAACGAATTGCTTTTGAAACAACTTCGTACAAATTTTAGAGATTGCTCCCTTCGTCATGCCCATTTCTGTCGTAATTGCCGTTACATTCATCAAACCATTTTTTCCGATACATTCGATTACATGTAACTCAGATAAAGACATACTACTTACACCTGTCTCATAAAGAAACTTCTCGTTTTGTCGTTTTAAATGTTCTTCTTTTTTATGCAAAAGTGTACGAATGTCCGACAGTATTTCCATTTGCTTCGTTGCACGCTTCAATCCGTTCGCCTCCTAAGTTTCCGAAGAAACAATTTAACTATATACCATTTTAAAATTATTTTTTCATCTTTACAAGTGAGAAAATCATGTTAAAATAAATTTAGTTTCCAAGGAAACCAAAAATACAAGGAGGTTAACAAGATGAAAAAATCTAAACTAACTTTCATTTTATATGTTGTCTGTATTAGTGCCTTACTCGGTTCCTTCGCTCAAAATATTTACACACCTATCTTACCGATGATTCAAAATTCTTTTCACACTTCTCTTTATCTTGTAAATGTAACAGTTTCACTTTTCACATTCATTCTTGCAATTATGCAGCTCGTATATGGACCTTTAATTGATACAAAAGGGAGAAAATCTGTCCTTATCCCTAGTTTAGTCATTAGTACAATTGGTTCAATCGGATGTGCTTTTTCGGCAAACATTTATTTATTTCTCTTTTTTAGAGCTGTTCAAGCTATAGGAATAGCGGCTATACCTGTAGTTTCAGCAACGATTATCGGCGATTTATTTGAAGGAAAAGAACGCGGAGAAGCGATGAGCCTATACCAAATGTTACTTGCCCTCGCACCTGCAATGGCTCCTCTCATAGGTGGATTTCTTGGCAGTATAAATGGTCACTTATCTGTATTTCTCTTTTTATCTACACTTGGCATTATCTTATTAATTATAAACATTTCACTACTTCCAGAAACAAAGCCAAATGTAATTAAGCAGTCTAAAGCACAAAAGAACTACTCTCTTATCTTAAAAAATAAAACTGGATTTTCTATTACTCTTATTGGCTTCATTCAATTTTGTATTTACTTTTGCTTTCTCGTTTTTTTACCGAGCATTTTAGCAAATTCATTTCATCTAGCTGCAAGTGAAATTGGTCTTATGTTTGTACCAATGTCTCTTTCTATCATGCTAGGAAGTTTTTGCTACAAGTTTTTGCAAAAACGCCTCACAACAAAGCAAACTTTATTTATTACGAGTTACTTCAATATTATATGTGTCTTTTTATTCTCTTTCATATATAACATCAATATCCCATTCATCATTATCGTTACATCTTTGTACGGTTTTAGTATGGGACTTTCTATGCCAACTCACACTACTTTATTAACAGAAGAATTCGTACAAGAACGCGCAACAGCTATCGGTATGTACAACTTCATCCGCTATCTCGGTATGGGCACAGGGCCACTTATAGGTGGATTTCTTTTATTTAACCAAAATTACTTTTGGATTTTCTTCCTAGGCGCAATTATGTTTTTACTTGTAATCTTATATACAATGAAAATGCTAAGCCTTCATGCTGTACAAAAATTAAAATAGAGCCCCAAAAATGTCGGCTCTATTTTACCCTCTTTGATCCGCAACAATATGAATATCAATATACTTTGTTTGTCTCATAATTTCATTTACAATAGAGCCTTTTCGTATTTCTTCCCACCTTGTTCTTGCCGATTGTCCAAGTAAAATTTGCGTCACCTGTAATCTTTTTGCCACTTCAATAATAACATCTGCTGGCTTTCTCCCTCTTGCTTCTTCTAATACAAAACTTGCATCAAATTGATTTGTTAGTAACTTCCACTCTTCAATCGTCTGCTTTTTTCCAGCTGAAATAGAATCTATATTTTCCCTCTCAACGTTTAATACGTACAATTCAGCGTTTAACCGATCAGCCATGCGCCATCCCCGTCTTATTAATTTCTCCGCTGTTGAACTGTATTGTACACAAACAAGAATTTTTTCTTTTACGCCAATTGGTTCTATTACTGTTTGGCTAATTTTCTCGTCCATATCATCGGCAACCTCGCGAAGTGATAATTCCCTAAGTGCCCCTAAATTATTAAGCGTAAAGAAATTTTGTAAACTTTGCTGAATTTTTTCTTCTTTATATATCTTTCCGTCTATTAGTCTCTTCCTTAATACCTCGGGCGTTGCATCAACGAGCTGAATTTCATTTGCTTTTTGTAAAATAAAATCTGGAATTCGTTCTCTTACTTTTACATTCGTAATTTGAGCTACAATATCATGAACACTTTCTAAATGTTGAATATTAAAAGCTGATAATACCGATATACCAGCCTCTAACAATTCCTGCACATCCATATAACGTTTTTTATGCTTAGAACCAGGAACATTACTATGCGCAAGTTCATCCACTACGACTACTTGCGGCGCGCGTTTTTTTATTCCTTCCACATCAAGCTCATAAAATACCTTTCCTTTATACTGTATTTCTTTCAAAGGAACTTTTTCTAAATCAGCAATTGCTTCTTCCGTCTCTTTTCTTCCATGCGTTTCAATTAAACCAATTACAATATCAATTCCATCTTTTTTCATTTCCCTTGCATCAAAGAGCATTTTATAACTTTTTCCTACGCCTGGAGCTGCTCCTACATATAGCTTTAACTTTCCGCGATTTTGCTGACGAATATATTCTAAATATTCCTCTGGCGTTCGCCTTTGAAACTTCGGTTCATAATCATCTGCATACAAAATAAACACTACCTTTCATTCGAAACAACGCTACCTCAATCCGTTAGATTGAGGTAGCACTGTTACTATTTCATTAATTTTTGTAATGCTAAATTTAGCTTTAAGACATTCACTCGATCTTCTCCAAATAAACCAAGTGCAGCACCTTCTGTTTGATCTTTAATCAATTGATTAAGTTTTTCTTTCGGAATATTCGTTAATTTCGAAATGCGATCCACTTGCACCGAGGCCGCCTTTGGACTAATATCAGGATCAAGCCCTGAACCTGAATTTGTCACTAAATCTATCGGTACTTCTGTTACTGGAACGCTCGGATTTTGTTTCTTCCACTCTTCAATACTTTTCTCTACTCGTTTCTCTAAATCTGGATTAGATGGTGCATAGTTATTTGAACCAGATGCTTCAGCCTTATATTCAATACTAGAAACACGCCCTTGAAAATAACGTGGATCCGTGAAGTTTTGCCCGATTAATTTAGAACCAATCACTTCATTTTTATCATTATATATTAGACTTCCATCCGCATTATCCTTCATCACGGCTTGTGCAATACCAGTAACAATAAGTGGATATACAAGTCCACACAACACTAGAAATGTAAAAGTAATACGGATAATTGGTGATAGTATACTTTGTTTCTTCTCCATCTTTTTCCCCTCTTCCTTATATGAACAAGCCGACAATTATATCAATTACTTTAATTCCAATGAACGGAACGATAACTCCGCCAAGCCCATAAATAAGTAAGTTTCGGCTAAGCAATGCATTAGAACTCATCGGTTTATATGCAATACCTTTCATCGCTAACGGAATGAGTAATGGAATAATAACAGCGTTAAATATTAATGCTGATAAAATCGCTGACAGTGGTGATGTTAATTTCATAATGTTCAATGCTTCCATTTGCGGAATCGCAAGTGTAAACATCGCTGGAATAATCGCAAAATATTTCGCTATATCATTTGCAATACTAAACGTCGTTAACGCACCACGTGTCATTAACAATTGCTTACCAATTCCTACAACCTCAATAATTTTCGTTGGATTCGAGTCTAAATCAATCATATTCGCTGCTTCTTTCGCAGCTGTCGTACCACTATTCATCGCTAATCCAACGTCAGCCTGTGCTAATGCCGGAGCATCATTTGTACCATCACCTGTCATCGCTACAAGTTTCCCTTTATCTTGCTCTGCTTTAATAACCGCAATTTTATCTTCTGGTTTACACTCGGCAACGAATTCATCTACTCCTGCTTCTTTTGCAATCGTTGCTGCTGTTAACGGATTATCACCTGTACACATAACCGTTTTAATCCCCATTTGACGCAACTGTTCAAAACGCTCACGCATACCCGGTTTTACTGTATCTTTTAAATAAATTAAACCGTAAATACGATTATCTACTGCAACTACAAGTGGTGTTCCGCCCTCTTTTGAAATTAAGTCTGCTTTTTGATTTACATCTTTCGGAATTGTTCCACCTTGTGACCCAACCCATTCAATAACAGCACCGACAGCACCTTTTCTCACTTTCGTTCCGTCTTGTAAATCAACACCGCTCATTCTCGTTTCTGCTTTAAACGGAACAAACTCCCCTTGTTCTGCAAGTTCTCTATTATATGATATAGATTTTCCATGCACATACTCAATAACAGATCGACCTTCTGGCGTTTCATCTAAAACAGAACTAATAGCAGCCCACTTTCCAACTTGCTCAATCGTTTCATTTCCTACAGGTAATAATGTATGAGCCATCCGGTTCCCAAAAGTAATTGTACCTGTTTTATCTAAAATAATTGTATTAATATCGCCCGCAGCTTCTACTGCTTTCCCTGACATCGCTAACACGTTAAATTTTGTCACCCGATCCATCCCAGCAATACCAATCGCTGATAGCAAACCACCAATTGTCGTTGGAATTAAACATACTAACAATGCTACGAGTACAGCTGTATCAATTTGAAAACCTAAATAATTTGTAAAAATCGGCAACGTCACAACGACGATCAAGAAGATAAGAGTTAAGCTCGTTAATACTGTATTTAAAGCAATCTCATTCGGCGTTTTTTGACGAGCAGCTCCTTCTACTAAAGAAATCATTTTGTCGATAAATGATTCACCAGGATTACTCGTAATAACAATTGTAATTTCATCACTTACCACCATCGTTCCACCTGTTACGGAACAAAAATCACCACCCGCTTCTTTTATTACAGGAGCTGATTCTCCTGTAATTGCAGATTCATCTACAGACGCTAATCCTTTGATTACTTCACCATCATTTGGAATCATTTCTCCTTGTTTTACGATAACAACGTCACCTTTTCTAAGATCAGTTGCTGAAACTTGGACAATGTCTCCATTTTCTTTTACAACATTTGCAAACACATCTTTCTTCGACTGTTTTAAAGAATCGGCTTGCGCTTTACCGCGACCTTCTGCTAATGCTTCTGCAAAATTCGCAAATAAAACTGTAAATAATAGAATAAGAGAAACTGTTATATTAAACCATCCTGGTATACTACTAGAACTGCTTGGAAGAAAAGATAAAATGAACGTAATGATAAACCCAATTTCCACAACGAACATAATCGGATTCTTTATCATGACTTTCGGATTCAATTTCGCAATGGATTGCTTCATCGCATGTGTTACGATATCACGATCCATCGTTTTCGCTTGTCTAACCTCATCTTCTACAGCATGTATTTGTGTCTCATTTACTTGTTTTTCTTTTACTACTACCGGTCTCATCATTTACCCTCCATTACTTCAATGTAAGAAATTCTGCAATTGGTCCGAGTACTAACATCGGGAAAAATGTTAATGCACCAACAATTACAATCGTTCCGATGAAGATGCCACCAAATAAACTATTATCTGTACGGAACGTTCCGACTGTTTCTGGCACTACCGTTTTTTCTTTCAACGAAGCTGCCACAGCTAGCATCGTAATTAAACTGAAGTAGCGTCCTAAAAACATAACTAAACCAGTCGTAATATTCCAAAACGGTGTATTATCTCCTAATCCTTCAAATCCAGATCCGTTATTCGCAGCTGACGATGTATATTCATATACAACTTGTGTTAAACCGTGGAAACCGGAATGAGAAATAGCATCCGTTCCTAAATTTGTTGAAAGAGCTAATGCCGAAAATCCTAAAATGAGCAATGGATGAAATAAAATCGTGACTGCGATTAATTTCATTTCCTTACCTTCAATCTTTTTACCTAAAAACTCTGGTGTCCGTCCAACCATTAACCCAGATATAAACACCGCGATAATTGCATACATAATAATGTTTACAAAGCCTGCTCCAACTCCGCCATACACTGTATTTAACATCATATTTACAAGTGGAACTAGACCGCCAATTGGTGTTAACGTATCATGCATCGTATTAACAGCCCCAGTTTCAGCAGCTGTCGTTACTGTTGCGTATAGTGAAGAAAATACTGTTCCAAATCGTACTTCTTTCCCTTCTGTACTTCCTTGTACATGTTCGATACCCATTCCATTTAATGCCGGGTTCCCGTTTAGTTCAGATGTCGTAATCGTTATAAACCCTAGTAAAAATACCATAAATAGTGACACGAAAAGAATGCGGCCTTGTTTTTTATTTCCGACCATTCGTCCGTACGTAAATGGAAGTGCTGTTGGTAATAACATCATAAGCATCATTTGCAAAATATTACTCATTTGTCCTGGATTTTCGAAAGGATGCGTAGAGTTTGCTCCGAAAAATCCACCGCCGTTATTTCCAAGTTCCTTAATGGAAACGAATGATGCAACAGGTCCACGTAAAATACTTTGCTTTGCACCTTCAATCGTTTGTGCTGTAACCGCCCCATCTAACGTTTGTGGTACGCCAAGTGCGACAAAAACTAGTGCCGCAATAAATGCGATAGGAAGAAACACTCTCGTTAACGCTCTCGTAAAATCAACGAAAAAGTTACCAAGTTCTTTTCCAGCAAGTCCTCTTATAAAAGCCATAACGAGCGCTAATGTCGTTGCTGGTGCCGCAAACATTAAAAATGTAATTCCGATTAATTGTGATAAATAAGATAAACCATTTTCACCGCTATAATGCTGTAAGTTTGTATCAGCCATAAAACTAATTGCTGTATTAAAAGCGAGCGTAGGCTCCATCCCTTCAATATGCGCTGGATTTAGTGGCAGCACACCTTGTAATCTGAAAATGAAGTATACGACAACGATCATAAATCCATTTAATAAAACTAATGATAATGCGTACTGTTTCCACGTTTGATTGTATGCTTTTACACCCGTAATTTTAAAAATAAGTTTTTCAAAAGGCCCGAATACTTTATCTAACGTTTTGCTACCTTGAAAAGCTTTTTCTAAATAAATCCCCGTTGGCTTTGCTACTAAAATAAACAAGAGCATTGTAATAATGACTGCAACCCAAATCATAATGAATAATTCCCCCTAATTAAAACTTCTCTGGATTTAATAATGCATACACTAAATACACTGTAATTGCTGCGACAATAACCGATAAGACAATCATCATGATTGCTTTCCTTCTTTCACAACTTTATCTGACCAACTTGCAAGACTTGCCATCGATGCAACTAATAAAATAAAAATCCCGACCATTACAACATCTAACATAACTATCCCTCTCTTTTTGTTAAAATTTACCATTTAAATATTAAAAAAGAACACTGAGCTCTACTCAGTGTTCAAAAAATGAACAACAAAAAGTAAACCTCCTCTCTAAACGCTTACGAGGTTAGCTGTCGGATTCGGGCCTAAAGAGTAGCCCTACTTTCAAAACTGAAAGATTCACCCCAAGTGACGATGCACAAAATTGGTTCCCCCGCTCCATTTCTGGAACTCAGCGATTTTAGGTTTTTTTGGAAATTTTATGAATGATTTATGAGAGTAAATATACTCCTCTATATTTCACTTGTAAAGGGGTAAATTACTGAAAATAATAATATTTACATTCATTTAAACGCTTACATTGAAGATTATTACTGTTATTTCATCTATTTTCTTTATTTCTCTTTTCTTTTCTTAAAAATGACCTTTTAAATATGAAATAAAAAGAGCGAATGACATGAAGTGCATAGCTTGTTGCACTCAGCATTCGCTCTTTTTTATTCACCCTTTATTCTCCTCGTAAAAATGCACGTAAATTTCTCCCACGAATATAAACTTGTGTCAATTCTGCATGTAGCTGCTCATACTCGGTAATATCCATCTCTAAATACAAAGCATCTTTTGATGGTAATATAATATATGGCCCTGGAAAAAGGGGATCAATCTGGACCAATTCTTGAACTCGCTCTACCGATACTGCCCAACGATTTGCTATATCTCCAAGTAATAGTACCTTCATCATTTCTTCCCCCGCCCTATTCAAAAAATAAAAAAGAAATATTATCACAATTTGTAAACACGACAAACTTAGCTCCAATTGTTTCATAGAGCCTCGCTGGATATCGTTTATTCCTTGTAACAACAGTAATAGGTGCTTGAAAAGAAAAACGAATGTGTTCTGTGAAGAAACTAACGATTGGAAGCTCATCCCCTAGTAAAATGACCTTCTTAATACACTCACAAATACTAGTAAAATCCTGCTCCTTACTACAACTATAAGTCCAATCAAACCCACAATTCCTAACTTCAGCCGCTACCTCTTCATTTGCTGTAAAAATAACTAACTCATGTTGAAATGCAACTAGATCTCTTAAACTATTTACCTTACTTTCTTCTCCAACACAAATAAGTGTTAGTTCCATGTACCTCATCCTCCTTAGTATAAAAGAAATCAAACATAGATTGATATTCCCCTATACTAATCAGATCGATGAAGTGATGTATCCATCATGGCACCGTCCTCTCTCAAGACGCTTACGAAGTTAGCTGTCGGATTCGGGCTTTGAGAGTAGCCCTACTTTCAAATTTGAAAGATTCACCCCTAGTGACACTGCACAAATTGGTTCCTCCGCTCCATATAATTGGACTCAGCGTTTACAAAAAAATATATTCTGGCTGATATATTACTCCTGTATTTTGAAAAAGTAAACAGAAAAAAAGCCAGTTATAAAACTGGCTTTTCACTTATCTATACACGCGTTCTATTCACTTTATACGCAAAATGATTCGTCGGTCCATGACCACTACCAATATTCAATGGCTCTTCAATTGCTATACTAATAAATCGTTTTGCTTCTTGAACAGCATCTTCAATTGAGTATCCTTTCGCAAGTCCTGCTGTAACCGCTGAAGCAAATGTGCACCCACTTCCGTGCGTTTGCTTTGAAGGAATTCGCTCGCTTCTAAACTCAATAAATTCTTCTCCATCAAAGAGGAAATCAATTACTTCATTACCTTGATATTCTGCATGTCCGCCCTTCATAAGCACATATTTAGCACCTAATTCGTGCAATACTTTTGCAGCTTCCTTACTATCTTCAACATTATGAATCTCCATCCCAGTTAACACTTCTGCTTCTGGAACATTCGGTGTTATAACGGTTGCTACTGGTAATAAATATTCTTTTAATGCATGAACTGCTTCTTGCTGTAATAATGATGCACCGCCTTTTGCGATCATAACGGGATCTAGCACAATATTATTCCAGCCAAATTTTTTAATTTGTTCTGCAACAATTTGAATTATTTCACTACTAAATAACATTCCTAGTTTCACTGCATCTGGTGTTAAATCCGTACCAATTGAATTCAGCTGTTCTGTAATACCTTCTAACGGAACAGGATATACCCCTTGAACGCCAAGCGTGTTTTGAGCAGTAATTGCCGTAATAGCCGTCATTCCGTATACACCAAGCTCTTGGAATGTTTTTAAATCTGCCTGAATTCCAGCACCGCCGCCGCTATCAGACCCTGCAATTGTTAAAGCTTTATTCACTTTCATCCCACTCATCCTTTTCTATCCAAAATAGCGATGATAAATCGTTTTTGCTTCGCTTATATCTTTCGTTCCATGTACGAGCACACGGCCATCTTTAAAGGCGACTAACCTCTTGTCTTCAACAGAAAATGATAGTAAATATGGATTTACATTTAAATCATTCACGCGACCTTCCAGCAACTCTTTATATTGTTCAAAATTCATTTCCTCTTTATGAGGTGGTCTAATTTGAACTGTATTTCGCCCGCATAAAACTGCTGTTTTTGATGTGTTCTCTTTATTTAAATACGGATATAATGCATTCTCTCCGCATGAAGAACAATTATGCTGGCGAAGCTTTTGCACATTCATACATGAATACTCATTCTTCCACATATCAAACGATACAAGCCCATCTCGAAGTGATTCGTAATCTTCTACTAACAGTTTAAGAGCTTCTGTTACTTGATGAGAAACGACAAGAGATACAGCAGGTGATATAATACCCGCTGTATCACATGTTGCCCCGCCAAGCGGAATCGACTGCAATAAACATGATAAACATGGTGTTTTACTAGGAATGATTGTATAAGAAAGACCGTAACTACCTACACATGCACCGTAAATCCATGGAATAGAATATTTTTGTGCTATATCATTCACAATAAAGCGTGTTTCAAAATTATCAGTCGCATCAATCATTACATCAACGTTTGTAACAAGTTCTTCTAGCTCTTCAGCTGTTACATCTTGAACGAGAGCTTTTATTGTTACATCGCTATTAATCTCTTCTAAACGTTTTTTAGCCGCTATAGCTTTTGGGAGATTATTCTTTACGTCGCTCTCTGCATACAATTGTTGTCTTTGTAGATTACTCCAATCTACATAATCACGGTCAACAATTGTTATCTTGCCAACACCCGCTCTTACAAACATCTCTGCATTTGCACTACCTAATGCACCTGCACCGATAATAAGTACATGCTTTTCTCTTATCTTTTGCTGCCCTTCTGCTCCAATTGGAGAAAATAGTTCTTGGCGAGAATATCGATTATTCAACTACGCTCATTCCTTCTAAAGGACTACTTGCAGTTGCACAGCGCTTACGTGCAATACGACCTGCTTCAAATCCTAAACGTCCTGCTTCAATACTTAGTTTCATTGCCTGTGCCATTTTAATAGGATCTTTTGCTCCTGATACAGCTGTATTTAATAACACGCCATCTGCTCCTAATTCCATTGCAAATGCCGCATCAGCTGGGCTACCAATACCGGCATCAACGATAACTGGTACTGCCGCTTGTTCAATAATGAAGCTCAAATTTAATGGATTTACAATACCAAGTCCTGATCCGATTGGAGATGCTCCTGGCATAATCGCATGCACGCCAAGCTCTTGTAATTTACGTGCTAATACAACATCATCAGATGTATACGGAAGTACGATAAATCCTTCTTTCAGTAACATTTCAGATGCCTTTAACGTTTCTACCGGATCCGGTAATAACGTTCTATCATCACCAATAACTTCTACCTTTATCATGTCACAAAGCCCAGAAGCTTTTGCTAATTTTGCAATACGAACAGCCTCTTCAGCGTTTTTTGCCCCTGCTGTATTTGGTAATAACGTATATTTTTTCACATCAAGTTTCTCTAATAAATTAGGTTGCTTTGCATCAAAGATATCCATACGACGTACTGCAAACGTTAAAATTTCAGCTTCAGAAACGTCAATTGCCTTTTGCTGTACGTCAAAATCAGGGAATTTACCTGTTCCTAATAACAGTCTAGAATGAAATGAAAATGGTCCAATGTTTAACATAATCAACCGCCTCCTACGAAAGTTACAATCTCAATTTGGTCTCCATCAAAAACAGATGTATCTGTATGATCATCTTTTTGTAAAATATCTTTATTACGCTCTACTACAACAATTCTGTTATCTAGTTCTAAATGTGTAAGTAGCTCAGCTACTGTTTTTACACTCGCTGGCACTTCAATTTGGTTACCATTAATTTTTAAATTCAAACTTCCATCCCCTTTCTAAACTCTTCTAGAAAGCAATGAATCTAGCAAATAATTCTCTTGCTTTCCTTCTATTAAATCAGCCATATATTGGCCAGAAATAGGACTTAATAAAATACCGTTTCGATAATGGCCCGTGCAAGCATATAAACCTTTTATTTCTTCATGCTCCCCCATATAAGGAGCTTCATGGTTCGATTGTGGTCTTAATCCTGCCCACGTGCTTTCCCATTCTGCTTCTTTTAAAGCTGGCAATATTGTATAAGCACGCTCTAATATAGAAGTTATACTTTCTAGCTGCACAGTTTTATTGAACGTATGGTGCTTCATTGTTGCCCCAATTACGTAACGTCCACCGCGCTTTGGAGTAATGTAAAATCTTTCTTGAAAAATAGGTGCTTTTAAAAGTTGTTTTCTACTTCTTACCGCAACCACTTCTCCTTTAACTGGATATGTCCCCCAATCGTGGTGAAAATAACTGAGTAACTTCGTGCTCCATGAACCTCCTGCAATAACGACTTTCTCACATGTGACAATACCTTCACTTGTAATAACTCCAGTCACTTTATTATTTTCAATACGAATATCAAACACTTCTGTCTGTTCATATATATCAGCACCTGACATTGCCGCAGAATGTGCGAATGCTTTCGTAAGCTCTGGTGCAATAACATGACCGTCTTTCGGATAATATACTGCTCCTATAATAGATTCGGATAGATACGGCTCTTTTTCCCGCACATGGTCTCCCGTTAGAAAATAGGAATCTTCACCTGTTTTTTGCTGCCAATCCATAATGTGAAGAATTCTTTCCTTCTCATCTTCATTTTGAGCAATACGATAAATTCCTTTTTCTTCATATCCAATATCAATACCCGTCTTTTCACGTAAAACTGCTGCAAGTTGTGGAAATATAGCTCGGCTTTCTCTAGCAAGTTCAAATAGCGGATCATACGCATCCCATTCTGCCTGAACACCAAGTAGACCAGCAGCTGCTTTTGAAGCTTCCGATGCAATTCTTTGCTTCTCTACAATCGCTACTTTATGTCCTCTTTCTGCTAGAAAATGTGCAACTGAACTACCAATTACACCACCACCAATAATCGCTACATCATACTTCTCACACATGTTTTTCCGCCCACTTTCTTATTGATTCCTTATAAGATTTCGCTTTGCTATACGGGTCACTACTACTTACAATTCCGGACATAACTGCTATACCGCTTACACCGTTAGTAAGGACATCCACTGCGTTTTCTGGAGTAATTCCTCCAATTGCTGTAATCGGTATAGATAAACACCTTGCAATGTCAGAAATTTCTTCAAGCCCTCTCGCTGGCACACCTTTTTTACAATCTGTCGGAAATACATGACCATAAACGAGTGAATCCGCTCCATTTTTAAATGCTACTATCGCTTCATCTAGCGAATGCACAGAATAACCGACATGCAAATACGAAAACTTTTCTTTCACTGACTTTACATCTGTGCTTCGATACCCTAGTTGAACACGAGGAATATTTAATAAAATTGCAATATCAATTCGATCATTTATGACAATTTTAGAAGCCGGAAAGCCTTCCATTAAAAGACTTTCCACACCTTCATATAACTCCTTCGTACTCTTCTCACGCTCACGAATATGCAAATAATCAATCTCACTCTCAATTTGCATCGCTACATTCACTAAATCTTCGAATGGCATATGGCCATTTGAGATTACGTGGAGCTCATTTTTCATATTCATTCGCCTACTTTAAAATATTTTCGAATAGTTCATCGACTGGAACGGTTTCTTTCGTCATTCCTTTGTCCTTCAGCCATTTATTTTGTTTCTCCCAAGATTCTTTTGAATCTGATAAAAATGGCTCATCTTTCGTTTCCATCTTCTCTAATAAAATTTTCATACTTTCCTTTTCAACTTCTGGCACAAGTGGGAAGTTTTCTTTTTCTTGATGATTTAATAAAATATTCAATGCTTCATCTGGGTTTTTCTTCATGAAATCATAGCCTTTTTTCGTACCACGTAAGAAAGCTTGCAACGCTTCTTTATCTTTTTTCAACGTTTTATCACCTGTTACAAACACAAGTTCATGATAGTTCGGTACTCCGTAATCAGCTGGATTAAAGTAAGCTGGTTCATGGCCTTCATGACGCATAACCGGTACTTCATGATTAATGTATGCCCCTGTTACCGCATCCACTTTTTTCGTAATTAAGGCTGGTACTAAATCAAATCCAACATCAACTACTTTCACTGTATCAGGATTACCACCAGCTTCTTTTACCATCGTTTTTAAATACATCTCACTTAAAGGTGTTCCAGAATATCCTACTGTTTTTCCTTCTAAATCTTTCGGTGATTGAATACCCGCTGATTTCAGCGATACGACATGATTTAATGGTGAACGTACGACAGCCCCAATTGATTTCACTGGAATTTGCTCATTTGCTCTTGCCATAACAACATCTGGCTGATAATACAAGCCAACTGTCACCTTCCCTGCTGCTGCCAATGTTAATGGATCAGTCGGATTAGAAGGGAATTTAATATTTACCTTTACACCTTCTTCTTTAAAGTATCCTTTTTCAATTGCTGCATAAATAAAGCTATGTACCGCATTTGGATACCAATCTAACATGACTGTTATTTCTTTCTCTTTTTTACTTTTTTCTGATGCTGAATTACTTGAACATCCTGTAATCATTGCAATTAATAATGTAAACACAAAGATGCGCTTTAAAAATTTCATGAATGCTTCCTCCAACTAATGAATTTCTTTTCTAATATGGAAATAAGTACGACGAAGAAAATAGCTAATAATGATAACAATACAATGGGTGCAAATACGCCAGCTCCATCTAACTGCGTCATCATTCTCTTACTGAAATATCCAAGTCCAGCTTGTGCACCGAGCCATTCTCCAATTGCTGCTCCGATAACACTAAGCGGAACTGCAATTTTTAAAGCTGAGAAAAAATAAGGAAGAGCAGACGGCAACTTTAATTTAAGAAAAATATCTCTTTTCGTTGCTCCATATGTAACTAAGAGCTCCTCCCATTCTTTTTTTGTACTACGCAGTCCATCATACGTATTGACCGCAATCGGGAAAAACGTAATTAAAACTGTGACAACAACCTTACTCCAAATTGTGTATCCAAACCATAAAACAAATAGCGGAGCAAGCGCAGTAATCGGAATCGTTTGTGAAGCAACTAATAATGGATAAAATGCTCTTTCCATCCATGTACTCGCATTCATTAACATCGCTAGCCCTACACCTAATATGATAGAAATAACAACACCTATTAAAACGACGTATAACGTTGCAGGTAAATGAACCGTAAATAATATGTCTTTTAGTTTCCATATCTTCATTACAATCGCAGACGGTGACGGTAAAATGTACATCTCATCTACAATTCTTGCTCCTATTTCCCACACAGCTAGTAAAATACTAGAAAGTGTAATAGCAGGAACTAATTCTTTCAATCGGTTCATCACACAAGTACCTGCCTTTGTAACATACTAAGAAGCTCATCTTTCAGCGCTAATACTTCCGGTTTATATAAATCTTTTCGTGTTCTGTTATGATCAAGTGGTACAATCCGCTCAGTCAAAGTCGTTATCGGCTGCTGTTCCACTACTAAAACTCGGTTCGAAAGAAATAACGCTTCTTCAACATCATGAGTAATGAATAAAATTGTTTTTTCCCACTCTTGCCATTGTTCAAACAGCCATTCTTGCAAAGAGGCCTTCGTTAAAGCATCTAACGCGCTAAACGGTTCATCTAATAACAATATCTCCCCGCCCGTTAACAAAGTTCGGATAAAAGATACGCGTTGCCTCATACCACCAGATAAATCTTTCGGATGTTTTGTCTCATATCCTTGTAAACCAAATTTATATAACAGTTCCTTTGCCTTTACTTGTGCTTCTTTCTTCTGTACACCTTGGCACTCTAGCGGCAGAGCAGCATTCTCAATAATTGTTCTCCACGGCAAAAGCATATCTTTTTGCGGCATATATCCTACAGGATGGTGCTTTGTTTCTGTCAGTTCTATCTTTCCAGTACTTACCTTCTCTAGGCCTGTAATAAGGCGAAATAAAGTACTTTTCCCACATCCACTCGGTCCGATAATACTGAAAAACTCTTTCTCATGTATAGAAGCATTTAATTCATGGATGATTGGTTTCTCATCGTAATGAAAAGAAACATTATGAAACTGTAGTATGTTCTTGCTCCTCAAATCCCCACATCTCCTTACGATAGGACATATCCCAGAATAAATATTCAAATCGACTGGAATATAAGAAAATCTCCTCTAATCTATCTAGTTCTTTCTCAGACTTTCCAACTGCCATTTCATTTAATAAATCTATTAACCAAATACAAAGATTACCGTATTCTTCCGAACTATATCCTTGAATCCACTCACCAAAAAACTCATGATCTCTTGCTCCAGGAATATCATTTAAACGCTTTCCAATTTCCCAGTAGCTCCACATACATGGAAGAAGCGCTGCTATTAATTCTGCAAGTGTGCCATTTTGAGATACAGACATCATGTAATTTGTATAAGCTAAATTTTTAGCAGATGGCTTTGCAGACTCTATCTCCTCTATAGAAATTCCAAGTCTTTTTGCATATTGTTTATGGATTGTCATTTCGCCATTTAATATTCCATCAATTTGTTCAGCGAACTTTCCCATTACTTGTGGATTCGTTGCTTTTACAACACCAATCGCATATAATTTTGCATAATCTAGCAGATATAAATAATCTTGAATAATATAATACTGAAATTTATCTTTTTCTAACGTGCCATCTCCCATACCCACTACAAACGGATGATTATGACTCATCTCCCAAACCGGTTGCACAGTTTCTAATAATCTATCGCAAAATTTCATTTCTCTATCCCCTTTCAATATATGTATCTAAATAAAAAACCACTTCTATATATAAGAAGTGGTTACAGCAAATAAAATTATACATTTATTCGATGTTCCACTTCCCTTCGCTAGTATTACCTAGATCAGGTGTTATAAGGGTTAAGGATTATTCCTCTCTCAGCAAATCAAGCACCCCTAGTGGTTTCAATATGAAATTTTCAAATAAAAAAGCCCCGTTTCTATACGCAAAGAAACGGGGACTCATTGTTAGTGTCCGAATTGCTTCCCTACGCTAGCATAATCTAGATCAGGTAATAAAAAGGATCAAAGGCTTACGGCCTACTCTCAGCTGGCAACACCAGCTCTCCTAGCAAACTATAAAATTATCACTGTCAGTATAACACCCTAATAAGACATCATCAACTATTTTAATTTTCTTAATTATCAACAAAAAATTAAAGTTATACAATACATACATTCTATTTTAGAAAATAAAACTCCAATTAATTGTTTAAAAAGGAATCATTATCCTCAAAAAATTTATTTTTATATTGATTTCATATTACATTTATGTGAATACACCCACTATATTATATCTTTATACTATAATAAAATTACAACTATACAACTAGAGGAGGTCTCTATTCCATGAATATGAAAGCTACTGCTTTAACAGCAACTACTGTAGCGATTGCTTCTTTACTTCCTTCTATGGGTGAAACAAATGTACAAAAAGCAAACGCTGAACAATTATCTAATGTTAAAACTGGGTATGTCAAAGTCGATCAAGTAGCATTACATACAGAAGATAACGTAAAGAGCACATCAATTGATACAATTCGCTTTAATACAAAAGTGAACATCCTTGAAACAACTAATGGTTGGTATAAAGTATCTGTTCATAATAAAGTAGGTTATGTACAAAAAGATGCTATTTTACTAAAAAACAAACTTCAATCTAATGATCAATACATCGTCAATGCTAATGCATTAAACGTTCGCTCTGAACCTAATTTAGAATCTTCCATTTTAGATGTATTACCAAATGGCAAGTTTATTACCGTTCAAGAAGATCAAGGCGAATGGTATAAAATATCACATAATGGCCAAACGGGTTACGTACAAAAAGCATTCATCTCTAATGGTTCACAACCCTTAGTAAAAGGAATCACCGTTCAAAATAATACAAAATATACTGTTGCAACACCTAATCTGAATGTACGTAGCAACACTAGTACAAGTAGCGCTCTACTCGGTTCATTACAAAACGGTACACAAGTACAAGTAGTAGAAACTGTAGGAACTTGGTATAAAATTCGTTTTGGCACAGGATACGGATATGTAGCAAAACACTATGTAGTACAAAATCAACCACAGGCTAAAACAGATCAGCCTTCATCTATTCCAGCTGCTTTCAAATTCCCTGCTCAAGGAAGAATTAGCTCAACCTTTGATATACGATGGGAACAAATGCATTATGGTATAGATATTGCTGCTCCAGGGAACGTCTCTATCCAAGCTGCTGCTGCAGGTAAAGTTGTGAAATCTTATTATTCAGCTAGCTATGGCAATGTTGTGTTCATTGCGCATCAAATCAATGGGAAATTATATACAACTGTTTATGCTCATATGAAGGATCGCACTGTACAAACTGGTGATCAAGTACAAGCTGGACAATTAGTAGGTCATATGGGCAACACAGGTCATTCATACGGGCAACATCTTCATTTTGAATTACATAATGGAGAATGGAATTTTGAAAAAACAAATGCAGTAAATCCACTGCCATATTTAGTTAGGTAAATTGTATGCCACGCAATATACCTCTTATAATTGAATACGCAGCCTTTTTAGGTTTAATCTGTTGTTTAATCATTTACAATACAAATATTGTATTTTTATCTATTATTATTGCTTTTGTTGCATTAGAAATTATGATGGAATCATTTCAAGTGCAACTAAAACAAAAAATTGCCCATATTTATAACGCTATATTTCTTTTGAGTGCTCTCATAACAAATATAATTAGTAATGGCTTTTATTTATCTACTGTATTTCCAGTATTCTTTATGGCTGTTTTATTATTTGTAGCTAGATATATTAATGTCCCTTATAACCAAAAACAAAAACAAGAAGCTTAGAAAGAGGAGACACTGTGTACCAATCTTTCAAAGATGCTCCAATAAAATACATATTGCATTTGTATAAGAAAGCCAATACTTTTTTTGGTATACAAGGAAGTTATACTGCACAACTTCTCCTATATGGAATGTTGTTTCTTGTTTTAATCACTTTCTCCTTGTTTTACTAACAAAAAAGGATCTCACATAAACTGGAGATCCTTTTTAATTTATATTAATTTTTCATATCGAAAATATTGTTTATCCACAAGCATATTTTTCATAAATAAAGCTCAGATTATATTTTTTCTCTAAGCTCATTCGTTGTTCGTCATCGCACCAATAGAAAAGAATATCATGAATCGTTGCGTAACGCTTATTTTTAAGAAATAGCCTAAAGAATGATGGTAAACAATCATGTAATTGTATAAATATATAATTGCGTAGTGTTTCTTCTTTATATTCAATGCCCTTACAAATATACAGTAATTCTTCACAATAATATGCATGCTGTGGAACTTGTATCATCTCGAAAAATGGCACATAAGATAGTAGCTTTCCAATAAAATGACCGTATCGATCCATTACTCCTATCGTCATATGCTCCATCATTTCTTTCATTACATATAAATAATCATCTACATGTGTTGTCTTTAATGGGTCTAAGCGATCGGAAATTTGAGATAATACAGCTCTTTGACATGCTAAAACTGCCTGACTAGGTCCATAATATGATAGGAAATCTGTACACTTACGATATTTCCGTAATAAATCATGTGTATATAAATCATATACGAAAGTATTACAATACATTGCTAAACTCATCATATCACTATTTAATTGCTCTTTTGATAATGATTTCGCTCTCTTACACATATAAAAGAATGTAAATTCCAATACTTCTTTATGAGATAATAAATGTTTACAATCGGTTATACATTTCTCATTAAATTTAACTCTATCCCAAATTTCAATATCCCTATCTGTCAATTCACCTATACGATATTTAATAATTAAATAGTTTAAAGCAACTGATTGCGTCAAAAGATCCCATGTTTCATATTCCAATGAAGTATGAACAAACTCAGCTAATCCTTGTGCTATCATAAAAGCATTTGCCTCTTCATACCAACCAATCTCTTGGCATAAGCGAAGAATACGCACTAAAGTTGGAATTTCATCTTTATGAAACTGCGGTAAATTCTTTACTTTATTCATGCCATATACGATAAATGCCGCTAAATTTTCTTCTTTATAAAATTCTTTCTCTTTCCATACTAATATAGTTCGTTCTTTCCCCTCACCTTTTGGGTGACAAGGTACAAGCAAAGAAAATAATTCAGCGAAATTATTTGGTTCTATATATGTATCTGTAACCAAATTCCAATTTGGATCGCCCTGTACAGCCTTCATATAATTCCCCTTCCCTTTTCATCTATGTAGGAAATATTAATTTATTATCGTACCACTAAAAATTAATATTGTTATATTCAAAATCCCTCATAATACTTATATCTATCAGTATATCATCTTTTCTCTTATTAAAAATGAAGAATAACAAATTTAAAAAAACTGTGGAAATTATTAACCATATCCTTATTATATAATGTCTCAGATACATCACGCTAACATATTAGTTTAATCCATATATACTAGAATAATGCATCTGAACTTTATATATAATTTAGCTCTTTATGAGTGACCATTAAAATCTCGGTTAATTAAAGTTTCAATTTACTCTGTACGCTCTGAGATTTCGCTCAAGGCAAATCCAGCTTGATCATCTGCCGATTCCCTTATAGCTAAATCTCCTAGTGCTAACATGCCAATAAGCTGACCACTATCAACTACTGGTAACCGTCTAATTTGATACTGTGCCATTAGCTCTGTAGCTTTTTCAATAGAATCATTTGGAGAAACTGAGATAATATTTGTTGTCATTACATTTGTAATTTTATTAGATCCAGGATGTTTTTCAGCAATCCCTCGAACAACTAAATCTCGATCAGTAACAAGCCCAACAACTTGCTCATTTTCAACAACAGGAATTAACCCAACCGATTCTTCCTTCATTTTTACAGCTGCCTCATATACATTGTCTAGCGGTGTACAATGTACAATATGGGTACTCATTAAGTCTCTAACTCGTGTCATTATTTATTTCCTCCTTTTTATACATACCATAGCTTTTCCAAAATTCCTTTATTTATTTCTGGAAAGTAAAATGATAAAAAGGATCAACAAAATAAAAAAGAGCCAGCATAATGCTGACTCTTTTTTGTATGACCCGTACGGGATTCGAACCCGTGTTACCGCCGTGAAAGGGCGGTGTCTTAACCACTTGACCAACGGGCCATGGCTCCGCAGGTAGGACTCGAACCTACGACCGATCGGTTAACAGCCGATAGCTCTACCACTGAGCTACTGCGGAATAATATATGGTGGGCCTAAATGGACTCGAACCATCGACCTCACGCTTATCAGGCGTGCGCTCTAACCAGCTGAGCTATAGGCCCATATACTTTACAGGGGCAGTAGGAATCGAACCCACACTGGAGGTTTTGGAGACCTCAGTTCTACCTTTAAACTATGCCCCTAAATGATGCCGGCTAGAGGACTTGAACCCCCAACCTACTGATTACAAGTCAGTTGCTCTACCAATTGAGCTAAGCCGGCATAAAAAAATGGTGGCTCGGGACGGAATCGAACCGCCGACACGAGGATTTTCAGTCCTCTGCTCTACCGACTGAGCTACCGAGCCAACATAAATGGCGGTCCCGACCGGGGTCGAACCGGCGATCTCCTGCGTGACAGGCAGGCATGTTAACCACTACACCACGGGACCATTTGGTTGCGGGGACAGGATTTGAACCTGCGACCTTCGGGTTATGAGCCCGACGAGCTACCGTGCTGCTCCACCCCGCGACAATATTAAATTAAAAAATGGAGGAGGTAGAGGGATTCGAACCCCCGCGCGACTCTCGCCGCCTGTCGGTTTTCAAGACCGATCCCTTCAGCCGAACTTGGGTATACCTCCATGAAGGAAAAAATAAATATTTTATTATTATATGTCTAAACCATTTTTAAAAATGGAGGAGGTAGAGGGATTCGAACCCCCGCGCGATTCTCACCGCCTGTCGGTTTTCAAGACCGATCCCTTCAGCCGAACTTGGGTATACCTCCGAGACATATATTAAATAAAGTGGAGCCTAGCGGGATCGAACCGCTGACCTCCTGCGTGCAAGGCAGGCGCTCTCCCAGCTGAGCTAAGGCCCCATGTTTTATGGAATATCGGGAAGACAGGATTTGAACCTGCGACCCCCTGGTCCCAAACCAGGTGCTCTACCAAGCTGAGCCACTTCCCGTTAATAAAAGCGCGCCCGAGAGGAGTCGAACCCCTAACCTCTTGATCCGTAGTCAAACGCTCTATCCAATTGAGCTACGGGCGCATATGGTGCCGAGGGCGGGGGTCGAACCCGCACGGTGGTCACCCACCGCAGGATTTTAAGTCCTGTGCGTCTGCCTGTTCCGCCACCCCGGCATGTCATATTGAAAATTGGAGCGGAAGACGGGATTCGAACCCGCGACCCCAACCTTGGCAAGGTTGTATTCTACCACTGAACTACTTCCGCAAGACATGTATGAGTTATTTTATTAAAAGTGCGGGTGAAGGGAGTCGAACCCCCACGCCAAAGGCGCTAGATCCTAAGTCTAGTGCGTCTGCCAATTCCGCCACACCCGCATGTTTTATTAAAAATGGTGAGCCATGAAGGATTCGAACCTTCGACCCTCTGATTAAAAGTCAGATGCTCTACCAACTGAGCTAATGGCTCTTAATGGCTGGGCTAGCTGGATTCGAACCAGCGCATGACGGAGTCAAAGTCCGTTGCCTTACCGCTTGGCTATAGCCCATTAATTAAGAATGGTGGAGGGGGGCAGATTCGAACTGCCGAACCCGAAGGAGCGGATTTACAGTCCGCCGCGTTTAGCCACTTCGCTACCCCTCCGACATATATGGTGGAGGATGACGGGATCGAACCGCCGACCCCCTGCTTGTAAGGCAGGTGCTCTCCCAGCTGAGCTAATCCTCCATTTTGCCTGGCAACGTCCTACTCTCACAGGGACAAGGTCCCAACTACCATCGGCGCTAGAGAGCTTAACTTCCGTGTTCGGTATGGGAACGGGTGTGACCTCTCTGCCATCATTACCAGACTGTATTCATTTAAGACAAGAATCATTTTAACTCATTTGCTTTTAAAAGTCAACAAGTTTTTTATATTCTTTCAAAACTAGATAACATTGCTTCATATTATATGGTTAAGTCCTCGATCTATTAGTATTCGTCAGCTCCACATGTCACCATGCTTCCACCTCGAACCTATCAACCTGATCATCTTTCAGGGATCTTACTAGCTTACGCTATGGGAAATCTCATCTTGAGGGGGGCTTCATGCTTAGATGCTTTCAGCACTTATCCCTTCCGCACATAGCTACCCAGCTATGCCCTTGGCAGAACAACTGGTACACCAGCGGTGCGTCCATCCCGGTCCTCTCGTACTAAGGACAGCTCCTCTCAAATTTCCTACGCCCACGACGGATAGGGACCGAACTGTCTCACGACGTTCTGAACCCAGCTCGCGTACCGCTTTAATGGGCGAACAGCCCAACCCTTGGGACCGACTACAGCCCCAGGATGCGATGAGCCGACATCGAGGTGCCAAACCTCCCCGTCGATGTGGACTCTTGGGGGAGATAAGCCTGTTATCCCCGGGGTAGCTTTTATCCGTTGAGCGATG